>NZ_CP087179.1:125000-4987500 GCF_024748945.1 Pseudomonas sp. B21-035 | reverse complement strand
CGATGTGGGAAGGCTTAGACAGCTAGGAGGTTGGCTTAGAAGCAGCCACCCTTTAAAGAAAGCGTAATAGCTCACTAGTCGAGTCGGCCTGCGCGGAAGATGTAACGGGGCTCAAACCATACACCGAAGCTACGGGTATCACTTAGGTGATGCGGTAGAGGAGCGTTCTGTAAGCCTGTGAAGGTGAGTTGAGAAGCTTGCTGGAGGTATCAGAAGTGCGAATGCTGACATGAGTAACGACAATGGGAGTGAAAAACTCCCACGCCGAAAGACCAAGGTTTCCTGCGCAACGTTAATCGACGCAGGGTTAGTCGGTCCCTAAGGCGAGGCTGAAAAGCGTAGTCGATGGAAAACAGGTTAATATTCCTGTACTTCTGGTTATTGCGATGGAGGGACGGAGAAGGCTAGGCCAGCTTGGCGTTGGTTGTCCAAGTTTAAGGTGGTAGGCTGAGATCTTAGGTAAATCCGGGATCTTAAGGCCGAGAGCTGATGACGAGTTGCCATTAGGCGACGAAGTGGTTGATGCCATGCTTCCAAGAAAAGCTTCTAAGCTTCAGATAACCAGGAACCGTACCCCAAACCGACACAGGTGGTTGGGTAGAGAATACCAAGGCGCTTGAGAGAACTCGGGTGAAGGAACTAGGCAAAATGGCACCGTAACTTCGGGAGAAGGTGCGCCGGTGAGGGTGAAGGACTTGCTCCGTAAGCCCATGCCGGTCGAAGATACCAGGCCGCTGCGACTGTTTATTAAAAACACAGCACTCTGCAAACACGAAAGTGGACGTATAGGGTGTGACGCCTGCCCGGTGCCGGAAGGTTAATTGATGGGGTTAGCTAACGCGAAGCTCTTGATCGAAGCCCCGGTAAACGGCGGCCGTAACTATAACGGTCCTAAGGTAGCGAAATTCCTTGTCGGGTAAGTTCCGACCTGCACGAATGGCGTAACGATGGCGGCGCTGTCTCCACCCGAGACTCAGTGAAATTGAAATCGCTGTGAAGATGCAGTGTATCCGCGGCTAGACGGAAAGACCCCGTGAACCTTTACTATAGCTTTGCACTGGACTTTGAATTTGCTTGTGTAGGATAGGTGGGAGGCTTTGAAGCGTGGACGCCAGTTCGCGTGGAGCCATCCTTGAAATACCACCCTGGCAACTTTGAGGTTCTAACTCAGGTCCGTTATCCGGATCGAGGACAGTGTATGGTGGGTAGTTTGACTGGGGCGGTCTCCTCCTAAAGAGTAACGGAGGAGTACGAAGGTGCGCTCAGACCGGTCGGAAATCGGTCGTAGAGTATAAAGGCAAAAGCGCGCTTGACTGCGAGACAGACACGTCGAGCAGGTACGAAAGTAGGTCTTAGTGATCCGGTGGTTCTGTATGGAAGGGCCATCGCTCAACGGATAAAAGGTACTCCGGGGATAACAGGCTGATACCGCCCAAGAGTTCATATCGACGGCGGTGTTTGGCACCTCGATGTCGGCTCATCACATCCTGGGGCTGAAGCCGGTCCCAAGGGTATGGCTGTTCGCCATTTAAAGTGGTACGCGAGCTGGGTTTAGAACGTCGTGAGACAGTTCGGTCCCTATCTGCCGTGGACGTTTGAGATTTGAGAGGGGCTGCTCCTAGTACGAGAGGACCGGAGTGGACGAACCTCTGGTGTTCCGGTTGTCACGCCAGTGGCATTGCCGGGTAGCTATGTTCGGAAGAGATAACCGCTGAAAGCATCTAAGCGGGAAACTTGCCTCAAGATGAGATCTCACTGGAGCCTTGAGCTCCCTGAAGGGCCGTCGAAGACTACGACGTTGATAGGTTGGGTGTGTAAGCGCTGTGAGGCGTTGAGCTAACCAATACTAATTGCCCGTGAGGCTTGACCATATAACACCCAAGCAATTTGAGCGAAAGCCAGATTGCGGTGTTGTGAAGACTGCACAGCCGAAGATTTGTAACTCACAAACATCACATACCCGATTCGCTGGAGTGTCTGAACAAGACCTTCTGGCAACAGAATTTCTTGACGACCATAGAGCATTGGAACCACCTGATCCCATCCCGAACTCAGCAGTGAAACGATGCATCGCCGATGGTAGTGTGGGGTTTCCCCATGTGAGAGTAGGTCATCGTCAAGATTAAATTCCGAAACCCCTATCTGCGCATGCAGGTAGGGGTTTTGTCTTTCTGGATCTGTGCGAACGGCGGTGCGACGCCTCGACTTGCCCCGCGATGCGATGTGGTTGACAGAAGGGTATCGCGGGGCAAGCCCGCTCCTACATCGGTTAGAATAGCGCCCTCGCGTTGACTCAGAAGTTCACTATGTCAGAACCTGCCGACCCCCATCAGCTCGCCGACCTGCCCCTGGAAGACCTGGTGGCCTGTCACGAATGCGACCTGCTGATGCGCAAGCCTGTGCTCAAGCAAGACGAAAAGGCCCACTGCCCGCGCTGTGGCTACGAGCTCTACGCCCATCGACACAATGTGGTCCAGCGCAGCCTGGCCCTGGTGCTGGCCGCCTTGCTGCTATACGTACCGGCCAACTTCCTGCCGATCATGCAACTGCACCTGCTGGGGCAAACCTCCAACGATACGGTCTGGAGCGGCGTGGTCGGGCTGTACAACACCGGTATGCGCGGCGTAGCGGTGGTGGTGTTTCTCTGCAGCATGGCGATTCCCTTGCTCAAACTGTTGTGCCAGCTGGCAGTGCTATTGAGCATTCGCCTGAACGTTGGTCGCAGTTACGGTTTATTGCTTTATCGGATTTATCACCATCTACGCGATTGGGGCATGCTCGAGGTCTATTTCATGGGCGTGCTGGTGGCGATGGTCAAGCTGGTCGACCTGGCTGAGCTCAGCCTCGGCCTGGGCCTGGCCTGCTTTATCAGTTTGTTGTTGGTGCAGGTGTGGCTGGAGGTGGTGATGTCGCCCCACCAGATATGGAGTGCTTTATCGGGGGAAGACCTGCATGCGTGCGATTGATGCCGGGATTCTGGTTTGTGGCGAATGCCATGAACTGAATCGCCAGGAGCCGGACAGTGACGCGCAAACCTGCACCCGCTGTGGTGCAGTGGTGCACGCCCGGCGGCCAAACAGCCTGGTGCGAACCTGGGCGTTGCTGATTACTTCGGGAATCTTGTACATCCCGGCCAACGTGTTGCCGATCATGACCGTCAGTGCTCTGGGGCAGGGTAGCCCGGACACAATAATGTCCGGCGTCATCACCCTGATGAAGCACGGCATGCTGCCGATCGCCGCGGTAGTGTTCATCGCCAGTATTCTGGTGCCGACTTTCAAGCTGGTCGGCATTGCCCTGCTGCTCTATTCGGTGCAGCGCCACCAACCGTTGTCGGCCCGGCAACGGATCCTGATGTACCGCTTCATCGAATTCATCGGACGCTGGTCGATGCTGGATATTTTCGTGATCGCCATTCTGGTGGCGGTGGTGAATTTCGGCAGGATCGCCAGTGTCGAAGCCAATCTGGGCGCCGTCGCCTTCGCCAGTGTGGTGATTCTGACGATGCTCGCTGCAGTAACCTTCGATCCCCGACTGATTTGGGATAACACGGAGTCGGATGACGACCATGAGTGATTTGCCTACGGCTAAAACCCGCCCAGCTTCGAACTGGTCGGCCATATGGATATTGCCCCTGATCGCCCTGGTGATTGGTGGCTGGCTTGGCTGGCAGGCCTATCGCGAGTCAGGTGTGAACATCCAGGTCCGCTTTGAGAGCGGTGAAGGTATCGTCGCCAACAAGACCGAAGTGGTCTTCAAGGGCATGTCGGTCGGTAAGGTGAAAGAGCTGGTGCTGGATGCCAAGGGCAGCAATACCGGGGTCATCGCCACCATCGAAATGAACAAGGAGGCCGAGCCGCACCTGAACACCGGTACGCGCTTCTGGCTGGTCAAACCGAGCGTTAGCCTGGCCGGGATCACCGGCCTGGAAACCTTGGTATCGGGCAACTACATTGCCGTCAGCCCGGGGCAGGGCGAGCCGACCAAGCGCTTCAAGGCACTGGATGAAGCGCCGCCGTTGTCCGACAGCGAGCCGGGCCTGCACCTGACCCTCAAGGCCGACCGCCTGGGTTCGCTCAACCGCGACAGCCCGGTGTTCTACAAGCAGATCCAGGTTGGCCGGGTGAAGAGCTATCGCCTCGCCGAAGACCAGGGCACGGTCGAGATCAAGGTGTTCATCGAGCCGGCCTACGCCGACCTGGTGCGCAAACATACGCGCTTCTGGAATGCCAGCGGCATCAGCATCGACGCCAACCTCTCCGGGGTGAAGGTACGCAGCGAGTCGCTGGCCAGCATCGTCGCCGGCGGTATTGCCTTCGCCACCCCCGAGCACCGCAAGGACAGCCCGCCCACTGATCCGAACCTGCCGTTTCGCTTGTACGAAGACTTTGATGCGGCCCAGGCCGGGATTCGCGTCAAGGTCAAGCTGAGCGACTTCGAGGGCCTGCAGGCCGGGCGTACCCCGGTGATGTACAAAGGCATCCAGGTCGGCTCGCTGAAGACCCTCAAGGTTGATCCCGACCTGGCCAGTGCCATGGCCGAGCTGACCCTCGATCCGCTGGCCGAAGACTACCTGGTCGACGGTACGCAGTTCTGGGTGGTCAAGCCATCGATCTCCCTCGCCGGTATTACCGGCCTGGAAGCGCTGGTCAAGGGTAACTACATTGCCATCCGCCCGGGCGACAAGGGCGCGACGCCGCAGCGCGAGTTCGAGGCGCGAGCCAAGGCACCGCCGCTGGACCTCAAGGCGCCCGGCCTGCACCTGGTGCTGTACAGCGACAACCTTGGCTCGCTGGAAGTCGGCAGCCCGATCCTCTACCGCCAGGTCAAGGTCGGTACAGTGCAGAGCTACCAGTTCTCGAAGAAGAGCAAGCGCCTGCTGATCGGTGTGCACATCGAGAAAGAGTACGCCGGCCTGGTCAACGGTTCGACGCGCTTCTGGAATGCTAGCGGCATTACCCTGAGTGGCGGCCTGTCGGGCATCCAGATCAAGAGTGAATCGCTGCAGAGCCTGATGGCTGGCGGTATCGCCTTCGACACACCGATCCCGAATGTGAAGCTCAAGCGCCGCATTCCGTTCTTCCGCCTCAATGAAAGCCAGGAAGCGGCCAACCGCAGCGGTACCACGGTGACCATCCGCGTCGATCGCGCAGACGGCCTCAAGGTTGGCACGCCGGTTCGCTTCAAGGGCCTGGATGTCGGCAAAATCGAACAGGTCGACCTGACCAATGATTTGCAGGCGGTGCTGCTCAAGGCGCGGATTACCGAAGTGCCGGAGCGCATTGCCCGCGAAGGTACGCAGTTCTGGGTGGTCAAGCCGGCCCTGGGCATCGTCAAGACCGCCAACCTGGAAACCCTGGTCACCGGCCAGTACCTGGAAGTGCAGCCGGCAGTCAGAAGCACCGGGCCGCAGCTCAACTTCAATGCCTTGCCTCAGGCGCCGGATTTCTCTGAGCGCGAAGCTGGCCTGTCGCTGGTGCTCAGTGCTGCGCGGCGGGGTTCGATCAAGCCGGGCGTACCGGTTACCTACCGCGAGATTCCGGTCGGCAAGGTCACCGGCTTCGAATTGGGCCAGACCGCCGACCGGGTACTGATCCATATCCTGATCGAGCCCAGGTATGCAGCGCTGGTGCGTGGCGGTAGCCGTTTCTGGAACAGCAGCGGCTTCGGCTTCGATATCGGCCTGTTCAAGGGCGCGACGGTGCGTACCGAGTCGCTGGAGACCCTGATAGAGGGCGGCATCGCCTTCGCCACGCCAGACGGCGAGAAGATGGGCAATCCGGCGCGGCCGCAGCAGACCTTCGCCCTGTTCGACAAGGCCGAGGATGAATGGCTGCAGTGGGCACCGAAGATTCAGATTGGTAAGTAGTCGCTAGCCATCGCGGGTCAAGCCCGCTCCTACACAAACCTGTAGGAGCGGGCTTGACCCGCGATGCTTTTCTGCCCGCAACCCAAATCACAGGCAATAAAAAACCGACCCTAGGGTCGGTTTTTCAACAAGCATGTCGCTTAGGCAGCTGCAGCTTCTTTCAGCGCCTTGATGTGGCCATTCAGACGGCCTTTATGGCGAGCAGCCTTGTTCTTGTGGATGATACCTTTATCGGCCATACGGTCGATAACTGGAACAGCCAGAGTGTAAGCAGCTTGCGCTTTTTCGGCGTCTTTTGCGTCGATGGCTTTAACTACATTCTTGATGTAGGTACGAACCATGGAACGCAGGCTGGCGTTGTGGCTGCGACGCTTCTCAGCCTGTTTTGCACGTTTTTTGGCGGAAGGTGAGTTGGCCACCGTCGAGCTCCTCGAAAGACTTGGTAAATAGCAAACAAAATAGGCCGCGAATCATGCCGATGAGTTGATCGGTTGTCAAGGGCACTTGCATGGTTCCGCTGAGTGGTCGTTCTGTACAAGGGAGTGATTCCCTTCTGCGGTACGACCTGTAAACTCGGGAGCTTTTGCTCTGCTTGCGTTGCGGCGCGGAGTATCGCACAACTGGGCGCGTTGCGGCACAGCCCTTTATCCTCAGGCGTGAAAAACTTTCGATGAATCTTCTTAAATCCCTGGCCGCGGTCAGCTCCATCACCATGATCTCGCGGGTGCTGGGCTTTGTCCGCGACACCATCCTGGCGCGGGTATTCGGTGCCGGCGTGGCCACAGACGCCTTCTTCATTGCCTTCAAGCTGCCCAACCTGCTGCGGCGCATCTTTGCCGAAGGCGCGTTTTCCCAGGCGTTCGTGCCGATTCTGGCCGAATACAAGACCCAGCAAGGCGAGGAGGCGACCCGCACCTTCATCGCCTATGTCAGTGGCCTGCTGACCCTGGTGCTGGCCCTGGTCACCGCCCTGGGTATCCTCGCCGCGCCCTGGGTGGTGTGGGTCACCGCCCCAGGCTTTGTCGACAGCACTGAAAAATACCAGCTGACCACCGACCTGCTGCGGGTGACCTTTCCTTATATATTGCTGATCTCGCTGTCATCACTGGCCGGCGCCATCCTCAATACCTGGAACCGCTTTTCGGTGCCGGCCTTCGTGCCGACCCTGCTCAACGTGGCGATGATCGGCTTTACCCTGTTCCTCACGCCATATTTCGACCCGCCGATCATGGCCCTGGCCTGGGGCGTGCTGGCTGGCGGCCTGGCGCAGCTTCTGTACCAGCTGCCGCACCTGAAGAAGATCGGCATGCTCGTGCTGCCGCGCCTGAACCTGCGCGACAGCGGTGTATGGCGAGTGCTCAAGCAGATGCTGCCGGCGATCCTCGGGGTTTCGGTAAGCCAGATCTCGCTGATCATCAACACCATCTTCGCCTCGTTCCTGGTCGCAGGTTCGGTGTCGTGGATGTACTACGCCGACCGCCTGATGGAGCTGCCTTCCGGAGTGCTGGGTGTAGCCCTGGGTACCATCCTGCTGCCCACCCTGGCCAAGACCTACGCCAACCGCGACCGGCACGAATACTCGCGGATCCTCGACTGGGGCCTGCGCCTGTGCTTTTTGCTGGTGCTGCCCTGCACCCTGGCCATGGCGATCCTGGCCGAGCCGCTGACCGTGGCGTTGTTCCAATACGGTAAATTCAGCGCCTTCGATGCGGCCATGACCCAGCGTGCGCTGATTGCCTATTCCCTCGGGCTGCTGGCGATTATCCTGGTCAAGGTCCTGGCCCCTGGCTTCTACGCCCAGCAGAACATTCGTACTCCAGTGAAGATCGCCATCTTCACCCTGGTCTGCACCCAGCTGTTCAACCTGGCCTTCATCAGCCACCTGCAGCACGCCGGCCTGGCCCTGGCCATCAGCCTCGGCGCCTGCCTGAACGCCGGCCTGCTGTACTGGAAGCTACGCCAGCAGCAGTTGTTCCAGCCACAACCGGGCTGGGCCAAGTTCCTCGCCAAGTTGGTGGTGGCAGTGCTGCTGATGTCGGCGGTGTTGCTGGTGGGCATGCACTACATGCCGGCCTGGGCCGAAGGGCAGATGCTTGAGCGCTTTCTGCGCCTTGGCGCGCTGATCCTGGCCGGAGTCGTGACCTATTTCGGCTGTCTGCTGCTGTTCGGATTCCGCCCGCGTGACTTCGCCCGCAAGGCGTTGCATTAAGGCGTAACGGCGGTCAGACGTCGGTTTTACACATTCCACGCCACGGGGTGACGCTGCTGCCTGTCGTCAGCGCCCGGGTGTGGTTATAATCGACCACTTTATGAGCAAGAAGCGCGTTATGCAGCTGGTTCGAGGCCTCCACAACCTGCGCCCCCAGCACCGGGGCTGTGTCGCCACTATTGGCAACTTCGACGGTGTTCACCGCGGCCACCAGGCAATCCTGGCGCGCCTGCGTGAGCGAGCGGACGAGTTGGGCGTGCCCAGCTGCGTGGTGATTTTCGAGCCACAGCCGCGTGAATACTTTGCCCCCGACACTGCGCCCGCACGCCTGGCGCGCCTGCGCGACAAGGTCGCCCTGCTGGCCGCCGCCGGTGTCGACCGGGTGCTGTGCCTGGCGTTCAACCAGCGCCTGAGCAAGCTCAGCGCCGCCGAGTTCGTCGACACCATCCTGGTCGATGGCCTGGGCGTGAAGCACCTGGAAGTGGGCGACGATTTCCGCTTTGGCTGCGACCGGGTTGGCGACTTCGACTTCCTCGAGCAGGCCGGTATCCTTCAGGGCTTTACCGTCGAAGCGGCGCAAACCGTCGAACTCGATGGCCTGCGGGTCAGCAGCACGCAAGTGCGCGATGCCCTGGCCAATGCCGATTTCGCCCTGGCCGAGCGTTTGCTGGGGCGGCCGTTCCGCATCCGCGGGCGCGTGCTGCACGGGCAGAAGCTGGCACGCCAGCTGGGTACCCCGACAGCCAACATCCAGCTCAAGCGCCATCGGGTACCGCTTACCGGGGTTTACCTGGTCAGCGTCGAGGTCGATGGCAAGAACTGGCCGGGCGTCGCCAACATCGGCGTACGGCCAACTGTTTCAGGTGATGGCAAAGCCCACCTGGAAGTACATCTTCTGGATTTTGCCGGCGATCTCTATGGCCGGCGTCTGACGGTGGAATTCCACCACAAGCTGCGTGAAGAGCAGCGATTCGCCTCCCTGGAGGCGCTGAAGTCGGCGATCGATGCGGATATCGCCGCCGCACGTGCCCATTGGCACGGTCAACCGCTAACGAAGAGCCTGAAATGACCGACTATAAAGCCACGCTAAACCTTCCGGACACCGCCTTCCCGATGAAGGCCGGCCTGCCACAGCGCGAACCGCAGATCCTGCAGCGCTGGGACAGCATTGGCCTGTACCAGAAGCTGCGCGAAATTGGCAAGGATCGTCCGAAGTTCGTGCTGCACGACGGCCCGCCCTACGCCAACGGCAAGATCCACATCGGTCATGCGCTGAACAAGATTCTCAAGGACATGATTGTCCGCTCCAAGACCCTGTCCGGTTTCGACGCCCCGTACGTCCCGGGCTGGGACTGCCATGGCCTGCCGATCGAGCACAAGGTCGAAGTGACCCACGGCAAGCACCTGAGCGCCGACCAGACCCGCGAGCTGTGCCGCGCCTATGCCGCCGAGCAGATCGAAGGGCAGAAGACCGAGTTCATCCGCCTGGGTGTGCTGGGCGACTGGGAAAACCCGTACAAGACCATGAACTTCGCCAACGAAGCCGGTGAAATCCGCGCGCTGGCCGAAATGGTCAAGCACGGCTTCGTGTTCAAGGGCCTGAAACCGGTCAACTGGTGTTTCGATTGCGGTTCGGCCCTGGCCGAAGCCGAGGTCGAGTACGCCGATAAAAAATCGCAGACCATCGACGTCGCCTTCCCGGTGGTCGATGAGGCCAAGCTGGCCGCCGCGTTCGGCCTGGCTTCGCTGGCCAAGCCTGCTTCGATTGTGATCTGGACCACCACGCCGTGGACCATCCCGGCCAACCAGGCGCTGAACGTCCACCCGGAGTTCAAGTACGCCCTGGTCGATACCGGCGACAAGCTGCTGGTGCTGGCCGAAGAGCTGGTCGAGTCGTGCCTGAAGCGTTATGCGCTGGAAGGTTCGGTGATCGCCACCGCGCCAGGCTCGGCGCTTGAGCTGATCAACTTCCGTCACCCGTTCTACGATCGCCTGTCGCCGGTATACCTGGCCGACTACGTCGAGCTGGGCGCCGGTACCGGTGTGGTGCACTCCGCGCCAGCCTACGGTGAAGACGACTTCGTCACCTGCAAACGCTACGGCATGGTCAACGACGACATCCTCACCCCGGTGCAGAGCAACGGCGTGTACGTGCCGTCGCTGGAATTCTTCGGCGGCCAGTTCATCTGGAAAGCCAACCCGGCCATCGTCGAAAAACTCTCGGAAGTCGGTGCGCTGATGCACACCGAAACCATCAGCCACAGCTACATGCACTGCTGGCGCCACAAGACCCCGCTGATCTATCGCGCCACCGCGCAATGGTTCGTCGGCATGGACAAGCAGCCCGACAACGGCGACACCCTGCGCAAGCGTGCGGTCAAGGCCATCGAAGAGACCAAGTTCGTCCCGGCCTGGGGCCAGGCGCGCCTGCACTCGATGATCGCCAACCGTCCGGACTGGTGCATCTCGCGTCAGCGCAACTGGGGCGTACCGATCCCGTTCTTCCTCGACAAGCAGTCCGGCGAGCTGCACCCGCGCACCGTCGAGCTGATGGAAGAAGTGGCCAAGCGTGTCGAGAAAGAAGGCATCGAAGCCTGGTTCAAGCTCGACGCCGCCGAACTGCTCGGTGACGAGGCCGGCCAGTACGACAAGATCGCCGACACCCTCGACGTCTGGTTCGACTCCGGTACCACCCACTGGCACGTGCTGCGTGGCTCGCACAGCATCGGCCACGAAACCGGCCCGCGCGCCGACCTGTACCTGGAAGGTTCCGACCAGCACCGCGGCTGGTTCCATTCCTCGCTGCTGACCGGTTGTGCCATCGACAACCACGCACCGTACCGCGAGCTGCTGACGCACGGCTTCACCGTCGACGAGAACGGTCGCAAGATGTCCAAGTCGCTGGGTAACACCATCGAGCCGCAGAAGGTCAACGACACCCTGGGTGCCGACATCCTGCGCCTGTGGGTTTCGGCCACCGACTACTCCGGCGAGATGGCGGTTTCCGAGCAAATCCTGCAGCGCAGCGCCGACGCCTACCGGCGTATCCGCAACACCGCGCGCTTCCTGCTCTCCAACCTGTCCGGCTTCGACCCGGCCCGCGACCTGCTGCCGGCCGAAGACATGCTGGCGCTGGACCGCTGGGCGGTCGACCGTACCCTGCTGCTGCAGCGCGAGCTGGAAGAGCACTACGGCGAATACCGCTTCTGGAACGTCTATTCGAAGATCCACAACTTCTGCGTGCAGGAGCTGGGCGGCTTCTACCTGGACATCATCAAGGACCGTCAGTACACCACTGGCGCCAACAGTGTTGCCCGTCGTTCCTGCCAGACCGCGCTGTACCACATCAGCGAAGCGCTGGTGCGCTGGATCGCGCCGATCCTGGCGTTTACCGCCGACGAGCTGTGGCAGTACCTGCCGGGCGAGCGCAACGAGTCGGTGATGCTCAACACCTGGTATGAAGGCCTGAGCGAGCTGCCGGAAGGCTTCGAGCTGGGGCGCGCCTACTGGGAACGCATCATGGCCGCCAAAACCGCGGTCAACAAGGAACTGGAAAACCAGCGTGCGGCCAAGGCCATCGGTGGCAACCTGCAAGCCGAAGTCACCCTGTTCGCCGACGACGCCCTGAGCGCCGACCTGAACAAGCTGGGCGACGAGCTGCGCTTCGTGCTGATCACCTCGGCGGCCAGCGTTGCGCTATTCGCCCAGGCGCCAGCCGATGCGGTCGAGACCGAAGTCCCGGGCCTGAAGCTGAAAGTGGTCAAGTCCGGCCACGCCAAGTGCGGTCGTTGCTGGCACTTCCGCGCGGACGTCGGCGCGAACCCGGAGCACCCGGAAATCTGCGCCCGTTGCGCCGACAACATCGGCGGCAAAGGCGAGGTGCGCCACTATGCCTAACCCTGGTGTGGGGCGCTTCGGGCGCCTCAGCTGGCTGTGGCTGAGCGTGCTGGTCCTGGTCCTCGACCAGGCCAGCAAGTTCTACTTCGAGGGCGCGCTGAGCCTGTACCAGCAGATCGTGGTCATTCCCGACTACTTCAGCTGGACCCTGGCCTACAACACCGGTGCCGCCTTCAGCTTCCTGGCTGACAGCTCCGGCTGGCAGCGCTGGCTGTTCGCCCTGATCGCCATAGTGGTCAGTGCCGTGCTGGTGGTCTGGCTCAAGCGCCTGGGGCGCAACGAGACCTGGCTGGCCGTCGCCCTGGCACTGGTGCTGGGTGGTGCGCTGGGCAACCTGTACGACCGCATCGTGCTCGGCCACGTAGTCGACTTCATCCTCGTGCACTGGCAGAACCGCTGGTACTTCCCGGCCTTCAACCTGGCCGACAGCGCCATTACCGTGGGTGCGGTGATGCTGGCGCTGGATATGTTCAAGAGCAAAAAGTCCGGAGAACCCGTCCATGACTGAGACCCGTATCGGCCAGAACACCGAAGTGACCCTGCACTTCGCACTGCACCTGGAAAACGGCGACACCGTCGACAGCACCTTCGACAAGGCGCCGGCGGTGTTCAAGGTCGGCGACGGCAACCTGCTGCCGGGCTTCGAAGCGGCGCTGTTCGGCTTCAAGAGCGGCGACAAGCGCACCGTGACCGTCAACCCGGAAAACGCCTTCGGCCAGCCAAACCCACAGAACGTGCAGGTCATGCCGCGTTCGCAGTTCCAGGACATGGAGTTGTCCGAGGGCCTGCTGGTGATCTTCAACGACGCCGCCAACGCCGAATTGCCCGGTGTGGTGAAAGCCTTCGATGATGCCCAGGTGACCATCGACTTCAACCATCCACTGGCCGGCAAGACCCTGAACTTCGAGGTGGAAATCCTCGCGGTCAAGGCCCTGTGAGCCTGGAGCCTGCCATGCAAATCAAACTCGCCAACCCCCGTGGCTTCTGTGCCGGTGTGGACCGGGCGATCGAGATCGTCAATCGTGCCCTCGAAGTGTTTGGCCCGCCGATCTACGTGCGTCACGAAGTGGTGCACAACAAGTTCGTGGTCGAAGACCTGCGCGCGCGCGGGGCGATTTTTGTCGAAGAACTCGACCAGGTGCCGGACGACGTCATCGTCATCTTCAGCGCCCACGGTGTTTCCCAGGCCGTGCGCCAGGAAGCGGCGGGGCGCGGCCTGAAGGTATTCGACGCGACCTGCCCACTGGTCACCAAGGTGCATATCGAGGTGGCGCGCTACAGCCGTGACGGCCGCGAGTGCATCCTGATTGGCCACGAAGGCCACCCGGAAGTCGAAGGCACCATGGGCCAGTACGACACCAGCAACGGTGGCGCCATCTACCTGGTCGAAGACGAGGACGATGTTGCCAGCCTGCAGGTCAACGACCCGGACAAACTGGCCTTCGTCACCCAGACCACGCTGTCGATGGACGACACCAGCCGGGTGATCGATGCCCTGCGCGCGCGCTTCCCGAATATCGGCGGGCCGCGCAAGGACGACATCTGCTACGCCACCCAGAACCGTCAGGACGCGGTCAAGCAACTGGCCAATGAATGTGATGTGGTCCTGGTGGTCGGCAGCCCGAACAGCTCCAACTCCAACCGCCTGCGTGAACTGGCCGAGCGCATGTCGACCCCGGCCTACCTGATCGACGGCGCCGAAGACCTGCAAAAAAGCTGGTTCGATGGCGTTGAGCGCATTGGTATCACCGCCGGTGCTTCGGCCCCCGAGGTGCTGGTGCGTGGCGTGATCGAACAACTGCGTGCCTGGGGTGCCACGGGCGCCGAAGAGCTTGATGGCCGCGAAGAGAACATCACCTTCTCGATGCCCAAAGAGTTGCGCGTACGTTCACTGATCTGACCCGCCGGCCGCGCACAGCGGCTGCTCGCCAGGCTCTTCGCGCAGGCTGACCCGGCCTGTGTGTGCCAGTACCACCCGGTACTGGCTGAAGGGCTCGGGGCGCTGGCAAATGAACAGCGTCCCGGCCTGAAACGCTCCCCCCGCGTGCAACGGCACCCCCAGCCCACTGAAGCGCACCTGCCGGGCCACCGGTTGATTACCCACGACGTTCACCCGCTCAAGCCGCTGTTCGTACAGCAGCAGTGGGCCATCCTGTTCCACGACCATGCGCCAGCCATTACTCCAGTTGTCTTCCAGCGCCTGCAGGCGAACCACCTGGTTGCGCAGCAAGGCCTCGCTACGCGCCGTACGCAAAGCCTGAGCCAGGTCCTTGGCGGCAGTTTGCTGTTGTAGCCCGCTGCTCATGGTGTTGTAGGCCGGCAGGCTGATGTGCGTGAGCATCCCCACCAGCGCTAGCGCGAACATCATTTGTATCAGTGTTACGCCCTGTTGCTTCACCGTGCATTCCTCCCTGGAAGTGCTTCTATAGAGTCAGGCCGGCGCACCGCAGCGTCCAGTCGGGCGGGTTGGCAAAGTGCTGGGGAAAAGTCGCAGGAGGGATGGCGCCATGGATGGCGGACGGCAACAAGGAATGAGCTTGCTCGAAGTGCTGCTGGCCATGCTGGTGCTGGGGCTGGGTGTGTTTGCTGCAGCGGCTGCGCAAGTGCGGGCGCTGCAGGCCACCGACAGTGCCTTGCACAGTACTCAGGCGGCGTATCTGCAGCATGGCGCGCTCGAACAAGCGCGCATCAACGCAGGGCCAGGCCGATGAACCGGCAAGCCGGTGTCGGCCTGGTCGAAGTGTTGCTGGCCCTCAGCCTCGGCTTGGTGCTGCTGCTCGGTGTCAGCCGCTTGTTTCTGGCGGCCACTTCGAACTGGCAGGCTCAGGGCATCGCCGCACAACTGCAGGAAGACGCGCGCCTGGCGTTGCAGCGCATGGCCCAGGATATTCGCATGAGCGGCATGTTCGGCTGCTTGCGTGCGGATGCAATCAGCCATGTGAACCCGTCCTCGGCACAGGCGTTTGCCCAACCGCTGGAGGTAATCCACGCAGCGGACGGCCAATTGCAGCAATTGAGCCTGATCAGCGCCGAAGTCGCTGGCGCCGGTGGGCGGCCGAACTGGACGCTGGTCACCGATTGCATAAGCCAGGCGCGGGTCTATCTCGATGTCCAGGCGGCGCCGGCCGAGCACTTCGCGATACCGATACGACGCCAGACCTATCGCGTTGATGGCACCAGCCTGATGCTCGGCAGCGGCGCCAGTTATGCGCCGCTGATCGACAACCTCGGTGAGCTGCGCGTCGACATTATCAGCCGGAGTGCCACCCGCATCGCCGGACTGCGCTTGAGCCTGACCTTGCTTGACCCGCTGGCGCGGGTAAGGCCGCAGCAGTATCAACTGACAGTGGCCCTGCGCAATGGCTAGGCCCGGCAGCCAGCGTGGGGTGGTCCTGCTGGTCAGCCTGGTGCTGCTGGGGCTGTTGGCTTTGCTCGGCGTCTCGGCGATGGTCAGTGCCACCTTGCAGGGGCGCATGGCCGGCAACCTGCAAGCAGCCTTGCACGGCCTCGAGCAGGCGGAGCAGGCCTTGCTGCTGGGAGAGTCGACCGTCGTCGGCGTGCTGCCATGCTCGTACTGTTTACCGCCGCCGGAAGCTGCACGGGTGCGGGCGCCTGGCGTCTACCGCGGCGAAGGGCCGACCTCCGGCCTGAGCTGGCAAGGCGGCGCCAGCGGCTTCCACCTGGTACAGAACCTTGGCCAGAGTACCCACGCCGCGCACTGGCCTGCCAACCTGTCCGTTACCTTGTACCGGATCACCGCCGTCAGCCACGCCGGGGTAGGGCGCAGCGTGCTCGAAAGCGTTTATGCACAGGCTGTAGAAGAGGGCGCCCAGCCACCCAGGCGCATTCTCTGGCGCCAGCTTCACTAGGAGTTCGACTTATGTCCACCCTGCAGAAAGGTTTGAGCCTGATTGAACTGTTGCTTGTCGTCGCCGTGGTCGGCATTCTGGCGGGCATTGCCTATCCCAGCTACAGCGAACAGGTCCGCAAGGCCGCACGCACGGAAATCGCCGGGTTGCTGTTCGAAAGCGCGCAACTGCTCGAACGTCACTATGCCCGCAGCGGCCAGTACGCCGACAGCGAAGCCCTGGTCACCCCATTGGCGCC
This sequence comes from Pseudomonas sp. B21-035, assembly GCF_024748945.1. NCBI lineage: Bacteria > Pseudomonadati > Pseudomonadota > Gammaproteobacteria > Pseudomonadales > Pseudomonadaceae > Pseudomonas > Pseudomonas sp. B21-035. The sequence continues at coordinate 4,971,418 of NZ_CP087179.1, read as the reverse complement.
CGGGACCGAGCACTACCGGCTGCAGGCCGTTCGTCTTTCGACGTCATTCACCCTTACCGCCCGGCGCATTGGCGGTGGTTTGATGAACAGTGACCGCTGCGCCGATTTCGAACTCGACCAGGCCGGTGTGCGCCGCAATCCCGGCGCCGTTGATGGCGGCCGCGGCTGTTGGGGTGGCTGAGGTTTACTTCAGACGTTGGATCAATACATGACCAAGCAAGTAGTGATTGTCGGTGGCGGGGTAATCGGCCTGCTGACAGCGTTCAACCTGGCGGCCGAGGTCGAGCAGGTGGTGCTGTGTGACCGTGGCGCGCTCGGCCAGGAGTCTTCCTGGGCTGGCGGCGGCATCGTCTCGCCGCTGTACCCGTGGCGCTATAGCCCGGCGGTAACGGCCCTGGCGCATTGGTCGCAGGATTTTTATCCACAGCTGGGCGAGCGCCTGTTCGCCAGCACCGGGGTTGACCCTGAAGTGCACACCACCGGCCTGTACTGGCTGGACCTCGACGACGAAGCCGAAGCCCTGGCCTGGGCCAAGCGCGAAGGACGGCCGCTAAGTGCTGTGGATATCTCGGCGGCCTATGACGCGGTGCCGGTGCTGGGTGGCGGTTTCCGCCGCGCCATCTACATGGCCGGGGTTGCCAACGTGCGTAACCCACGCCTGGTCAAATCACTCAAGGCCGCCTTGCTGGCGCTGCCGAACGTGAGCATTCGCGAGCAGTGCGAAATCACCGGCTTCAGCCGTGAGGGCGAGCGCATCACCGGGGTCGAGACTGCAACCGGGCCGATTCCGGCCGATCGCGTGGTGCTGACGGCTGGCGCCTGGAGCGGCGACTTGCTGCGGCCATTGGGCCTGGAGCTGCCGGTGGAGCCGGTGAAAGGGCAGATGATCCTGTACAAGTGCGCCGAAGACTTTTTGCCGAGCATGGTGCTGGCCAAGGGGCGTTATGCGATCCCGCGGCGCGACGGGCATATTCTGGTGGGCAGTACCCTGGAGCATGCCGGTTACGACAAGACCCCAACCGACGAAGCGTTGGAAAGCCTCAAGGCATCGGCGGTGGAGCTGCTGCCGGCGCTGGCCGACGCCACCCCGGTGGCCCATTGGGCGGGGCTGCGGCCGGGTTCGCCTGAGGGCATTCCGTACATCGGCGAGGTTCCGGGCTATGCCGGGCTGTGGCTGAACTGCGGGCATTACCGCAATGGCCTGGTGCTGGCGCCGGCGTCCTGCCAGTTGTTTGCGGATTTGTTGCTGGGGCGTGAGCCAATCATTGATCCGGCGCCATATGCACCGGCTGGGCGGGTGGCTGCTCTTTAGGGCTCATCGCGGGGCAAGCCCGCTCCTACAATCTGGTAGGGGCGGGCTTGCCCCGCGATGCAGGCGCCGCGCAATCAGCGCTGCGCCCCAGGCCCCTGCTCCAGATGCGCCTGACTGCAATACCACTGCGCCCCGCGATGCAGCGCCCGGTCACTGGGCAAATGCACGCCGCAATGGGCGCAGCGGACCATCTTCAGCGGGTCTTCGAGGCTGTTGTTTTGCCCAGCAGCATTGCTGGCCTTGAACTTGCGCCACAGCCAGAAGGCAGCAGCAATCAGGGCAATCCAGAAAAGTAGGCGAACCATGGTGTCCAGCTTTGTCAGTGAAGAGCCTTCAGTCTAGGGCTCGGGCATGAAAAAAGGGAGGCCTTGGCCTCCCTTTATCTTTTACACGATGGCTCAGTCGAACACACCGAAGGTCATGTAGCTGAACCAGGAGCGGTCTTCGTTGTTACCTTCCGCTTCGTGGTTTTCTTCTTCGATGACGTCACCGTTGGCATCTTTAGGCAGCAGCTCTTGCGGGATCGCGTCCTTGGCGTCCTGGTACTGCTTCACCACGTCCTGGTTGGCACGGGTTTCACCCGGCGGCAGCGGCGGGGCGGTATTGATCAGGCCCAGGGTGGCCTTGGACAGCCACGAGCGGTTGTCGGCTTCGTTCTGCTGCGGCACGAACTGGCCATCGACCAGGCTCGGGTGGTCCGGGTAGTTGAGCTTGAGGGTTTCCAGGCTGGTGGCCGCCAGTTCGTCCAGGTGCAGGCGCATGTAGGCTTCGGTCATCACCGCCAGGCCGTCGCCGACCGATGGGGTTTCCTGGAAGTTCTCTACTACATAGCGGCCACGGTTGGCGGCAGCGACATAGGCCTGACGGGTCAGGTAGTAGTCGGCCACGTGGATTTCGTAGGAAGCCAGCAGGTTGCGCAGGTAGATCATGCGCTGCTTGGCGTCAGGCGAATAGCGGCTGTTGGGGAAGCGGCTGGTCAGCTGGGCGAATTCGTTGTACGAGTCGCGGGCAGCGCCCGGGTCACGCTTGGTCATGTCCAGCGGCAGGAAGCGCGCCAGCAGGCCGCGGTCCTGGTCGAACGAGGTCAGACCCTTGAGGTAGTAGGCGTAGTCGACGTTCGGATGCTGCGGATGCAAGCGAATGAAGCGCTCGGCGGCAGACTTGGCAGCCTCCGGTTCGGCGTTTTTATAGTTCGCGTAGATCAGCTCGAGCTGGGCCTGGTCGGCGTAGCGGCCGAACGGATAGCGCGATTCCAGAGCCTTCAGCTTGCTTGTGGCGCTGGTATAGCTGTGGTTGTCCAGGTCGGCCTGCGCCTGCTGGTACAGCTCGGCTTCGCTCAGGTTTTCGTCGACGACTTCCTTCGAAGAACAAGCAGCGGTCAGTCCGAGGATGGCGATCAGCAGCAGGTGTTTCACTTGCATGGCGGCTTGCGTCCCTATGACGGCCGCTGTCTTGGGCGTGGCCGTCCTGTTATGATGAGCACCCCGATGCAACCCTCGGGGCAAAAGACGTCGTATTTAACCACAAGCGCGCAGTCGAAACCAAAGGCTGTGCCGCCCGCTGATTCGAGCATGTCCGAGATCATTCAACTTCGCGCAGAGGTGCCGTCCGAATTGGGCGGGCAACGCCTCGACCAAGTCGCCGCCCAATTGTTCGCTGAGCACTCGCGCTCGCGCCTGTCCACCTGGATCAAGGAGGGGCGCCTGACGGTCGATGGCGCTGTCCTGCGTCCGCGCGATATCGTCCACGGCGGTGCGCTGCTGGCGCTCGATGCCGAGCAGGAAGCCCAGGGCGAGTGGGTGGCCCAGGACATCGAGCTGGATATCGTCTATGAAGACGACCACATCCTGGTGATCAACAAGCCTGCCGGGCTTGTGGTCCACCCGGCTGCGGGCCACGCCGATGGCACCCTGCTCAATGCCCTGCTGCACCACGTGCCGGACATCATCAACGTGCCGCGCGCCGGTATCGTCCACCGCCTGGACAAGGACACCACCGGTCTGATGGTGGTGGCCAAGACCATCCAGGCGCAGACCCAGCTGGTTGCCCAGTTGCAAAGCCGCAGCGTCAGCCGCATCTATGAATGCATCGTGATCGGTGTGGTCACGGCCGGCGGCAAGATCAACGCACCGATCGGTCGCCACGGCGGTCAGCGCCAGCGCATGGCGGTCACCGAAGGCGGCAAGCCTGCGGTCAGCCACTATCGCGTACTGGAGCGCTTCCGCTCGCACACCCACGTGCGGGTCAAGCTCGAAACCGGGCGTACCCACCAGATCCGCGTGCACATGGCCCACGTCAACTTCCCGTTGGTCGGCGACCCGGTCTACGGCGGGCGCTTCCGCATTCCGCCAGCGGCCAGCCTGACCATGGTCGACGCGCTCAAGACCTTCCCGCGCCAGGCCCTGCATGCACGCTTCCTGGAGCTCGATCACCCGGTGACCGGCGAGCGCATGGGTTGGGAATCGGCGCTGCCGGACGACTTCGTCTGGCTGCTGTCGCTGCTCAAGCAGGACCGCGAGGCGTTCGTCGGATGAGCGAGCTGACGCAAGCGCTGCTGTTCCCGGACTGGCCTGCGCCAGCCCGGGTGCGCGCCTGCGTCACTACGCGCAGCGGCGGGGTCAGCCTGCCGCCCTATGAAAGTTTCAACCTCGGAGATCATGTTGGCGATGCGCCAGCAGCGGTGGCCGAGAACCGCCGGCGCCTGACCACCGAGTTCGGCATCCAGCCGGCCTGGCTCAAGCAGGTGCATGGCGTAGTTGTAGCCAAAGCCGACCCCGAGGTGATCGCCGAGGCTGATGCCAGCTACAGCGACACCCCTGGCATTGCCTGCACGGTCATGACCGCCGACTGCTTGCCGGTGCTGTTCTGCGATCGCGCCGGCACCCGCGTAGCCGCCGCCCATGCGGGCTGGCGCGGGCTGGCCAACGGTGTGCTGGAGGCGACTCTGGAACGCTTGGCACTGCCGCCCGAAGAGGTGCTGGTGTGGCTGGGCCCGGCGATTGGCCCGCAAGCCTTTGAAGTCGGCCTTGAGGTTCGTGATGCGTTCACGACCGTTCATCCGGAAACTGCCCAGGCCTTCGTGCCCGGTGCCCAGCCCGGCAAGCTGATGGCCGACATCTACCAGCTGGCCCGCCTTCGCCTTGCAGCGCGCGGCGTCAATGCCGTCTATGGTGGTGGCTTGTGCACCGTCAGCGACCCGCGCTTCTATTCTTATCGGCGCACCCCGCAGGGTGGCCGCTTCGCTTCGCTGGTCTGGCTGGCAGCGCGCTGACCTGGATCAAGCCCGCCTAGCTTGAATCTTCCAGAATCACCCTTATCTACAGTGGTATCTCTGGCAGGTTTTTCTTCATCAGGTGTGTCCATCGCTCCGACCTGCCCATAAAGGAAGGTAACCCATGCGAATAGACCGTTTGACCAGCAAGCTGCAATTAGCATTATCCGATTCCCAATCCCTGGCCGTGGGTATGGACCATCCGGCCATCGAGCCTGCGCACCTGGTGCAGGCCCTGATCGATCAGCAGGGCGGTTCGATCAAGCCGTTGCTGATGCAGGTCGGCTTTGACGTCAACAGCCTGCGCAAGGCGTTGAGCAAAGAGCTCGACCAGCTGCCGAAAATCCAGAACCCGACCGGCGACGTCAACATGTCCCAGGACCTGGCGCGTCTGCTCAACCAGGCCGACCGCCTGGCCCAGCAGAAGGGAGACCAGTTCATCTCCAGCGAGCTTGTGCTGCTGGCGGCCATGGACGAGAACAGCAAGCTTGGCAAGTTGCTGCTCAGCCAGGGCGTGAGCAAAAAGGCCCTGGAAAATGCCATCAGCAACCTGCGCGGCGGCGAGGCGGTCAATGACCCCAACGCCGAAGAGTCGCGCCAGGCCCTGGACAAATACACCGTCGACCTGACCAAGCGCGCCGAAGACGGCAAGCTTGACCCGGTGATCGGCCGTGACGATGAAATCCGCCGGACCATCCAGGTGCTGCAACGCCGGACCAAGAACAACCCGGTGCTGATCGGTGAGCCTGGCGTCGGTAAGACCGCCATCGCCGAAGGCCTGGCCCAGCGCATCATTAATGGTGAAGTGCCGGACGGCCTTAAAGGCAAGCGCCTGCTGTCGCTGGACATGGGCGCGCTGATCGCCGGTGCCAAGTTTCGCGGTGAGTTCGAAGAGCGCCTCAAAGGCTTGCTCAACGAGCTGTCCAAGCAGGAAGGGCAGATCATCCTGTTCATCGACGAGCTGCACACGATGGTCGGCGCCGGTAAAGGCGAAGGCTCGATGGACGCCGGCAACATGCTCAAGCCGGCCCTGGCCCGTGGTGAACTGCACTGCGTCGGCGCCACTACGCTGAACGAGTACCGCCAGTACATTGAAAAGGACGCAGCGCTTGAGCGGCGTTTCCAGAAGGTGCTGGTAGAAGAGCCGAGCGAAGAAGACACCATCGCCATCCTGCGTGGCCTCAAAGAGCGTTACGAGGTGCACCACAAGGTGGCGATCACCGACGGCGCGATCATCGCCGCGGCCAAGCTCAGCCATCGCTACATCACTGACCGGCAGCTGCCGGACAAGGCCATCGACTTGATCGACGAAGCGGCCAGCCGCATCCGCATGGAGATCGACTCCAAGCCGGAAGTGCTCGACCGCCTGGAGCGCCGCCTGATTCAACTGAAGGTTGAGTCCCAGGCGCTGAAGAAAGAGGACGACGAAGCCGCGCTCAAACGCCTGGAGAAACTCACCGAAGAGATCGCCCGGCTGGAGCGCGAGTACGCTGACCTGGAAGAGATCTGGACCTCGGAAAAAGCCGAAGTACAGGGCTCGGCGCAGATCCAGCAGAAAATCGAGCAATCGCGTCAGGAGCTCGAAGCGGCCCGGCGCAAGGGCGACCTCAGCCGCATGGCCGAGCTGCAGTACGGGGTGATCCCGGACCTGGAGCGCAGCCTGCAGATGGTCGACCAGCACGGCAAGGCGGAAAACCAGCTGCTGCGTAACAAGGTAACTGAAGAAGAGATCGCCGAAGTCGTGTCGAAGTGGACCGGCATCCCGGTGTCGAAGATGCTCGAAGGCGAGCGGGAAAAACTGCTGAAGATGGAAAGCCTGCTGCACGAGCGGGTGATCGGCCAGGAAGAAGCCGTGGTGGCAGTGTCCAACGCCGTGCGCCGTTCGCGTGCCGGCCTTTCGGACCCGAACCGCCCGAGCGGCTCGTTCCTGTTCCTCGGCCCGACCGGTGTCGGTAAAACCGAGCTGTGCAAGGCGCTGGCGGAGTTTCTCTTCGACACTGAAGAGGCCATGGTGCGCATCGACATGTCCGAGTTCATGGAGAAACACTCCGTGGCTCGCCTGATCGGTGCTCCACCAGGCTACGTAGGCTATGAAGAGGGCGGCTACCTGACCGAAGCCGTGCGGCGCAAACCTTATGCGGTGCTGCTGCTGGACGAGGTCGAGAAGGCCCACCCGGATGTGTTCAACGTGTTGCTGCAGGTGCTGGAAGACGGTCGCCTGACTGACAGCCACGGGCGGACGGTGGATTTCCGCAATACCGTGATCGTCATGACCTCCAACCTGGGCTCTTCGCAGATCCAGGAGCTGGTGGGTGATCGTGAAGCGCAGCGTGCGGCGGTGATGGATGCCGTGGGTTCGCACTTCCGGCCGGAGTTCATCAACCGGATCGACGAAGTGGTGGTGTTCGAACCGCTGGGTCGCGAGCAGATTGCTGGCATCACCCAGATACAGCTCGGCCGCCTGCGCAGCCGTCTGGCCGAACGTGAGCTGAGCCTTGAGCTGAGCCCCGAGGCGCTGGATAAACTGATCGCCGTCGGTTACGACCCGGTCTATGGCGCACGGCCGCTGAAACGGGCGATCCAGCGCTGGATCGAGAACCCGTTGGCGCAGCTGATCCTGTCGGGCCAGTTCCTGCCAGGCAGCGCCATCACGGCGAAGGTCGAGGGCGAAGAGATCGTCTTCGCCTGAGTTTTCGGCGGGTTACGCTAAGGCCTCGAATTTCGAGGCCTTTTTTCTTTGCATTTTTTCTCGAGTGCTTGTAAAGTGCGCCCCGCTGTATGTCGCCCCGCAGCTTCCCGGCAAAATTGGGAATCTGAAAAAAAGTTGCAAATCAGTAAGTTGAATGCAAATTAGGGGTTGACAAGGGTTTTGAAGGTTGTAGAATAGCGCGCCTCAGAGACATGAACGCAGCGATGCACAAGGTCGAAGAGTTCGAAGCGGTAGTGATACAGCACTCGAAATTGCAGCACTGTTGTAATTGAAATTGATAGTTCCGCGATAGCTCAGTCGGTAGAGCAAATGACTGTTAATCATTGGGTCCCAGGTTCGAGTCCTGGTCGCGGAGCCAAATTTCAAGCCGGGGTATAGCGCAGTCCGGTAGCGCGCCTGCTTTGGGAGCAGGATGTCAGGAGTTCGAATCCCCTTACCCCGACCATCTTAGGGTCGTTAGCTCAGTTGGTAGAGCAGTTGGCTTTTAACCAATTGGTCGTAGGTTCGAATCCTACACGACCCACCATTTTTGAATCCGGTACGCTGGGTTCAAATCTTAAAAGGTTGGTTTGCCATTAGCAGCCAGCCATAAAAAAGGCACCTTAATCGGAGCCTTTTTTTTTACCGGGGTATAGCGCAGTCCGGTAGCGCGCCTGCTTTGGGAGCAGGATGTCAGGAGTTCGAATCCCCTTACCCCGACCATCTTCAGAAAGAAGGGCACCTTGCAAAAGGTGCCCTTTTTTCGTTTCTGCGCCCTGGCTGATACTATCCGGCTATTTCCTGCAAAGGAGTTGCGCCGTGCCCCTGAAAACCTCCGTGTACATCGCCACCAGCCTCGATGGCTTCATCGCCCGTGAGAGCGGTGAGCTGGACTGGCTGATGGTTGCCACCAGCTCCAGTGACGATCACGGCTATGCGGCGTACATGGCCACCATCGACACCCTGGTCATGGGCCGCAACACCTTCGAGAAGGTCCTGACCTTTGGCGAGTGGCCGTATCCGCACAAGCGTGTGGTGGTGCTGAGCAGCACCTTGCAGCAGGCCGATATGCAGCATGGCGTTGAAGTGCACCCGGGGCCGGTCGCCGACCTGGTCGAGCACCTGAATGAAACAGGCGCCAAGGGCCTGTACCTCGATGGCGGGCAGGTGATTCAGAGCTTTTTGCGCGAAGGCCGGCTGGATGAACTGACCATCACCCGCATACCGGTGTTGCTGGGCAGCGGCATCCCGCTGTTCGGGGCCCTGGCGAAGGACGTGACGCTGCAGCATCTGCGCAGCACCACCTTTGAAAGCGGCTTTGTGCAGAGTACTTATCGGGTACTGAAATAAACAATGCCGACGCCATCGCGGGTCAAGTCGGGTCGCCGCACCGCCGCTCCCACAGAAACACCGCCATACCTGTGGGAGCGGCGGTGCGACGCCTCGACTTGACCCGCGATGAGGCCCTCAAAGCCAATACAAAATCAGTGCAGCTTCAACCGCGGCTCAGTCCCGCGGCCGATCCGGCTGCCGAGCATCAGCATCAGCGTACGGAAAGTCCCATACAGCGCCATCTGGTGCATGCGATACAGCGACACATAAAACATCCGCGCCAACCAGCCCTCGAGCATCACGCTACCGGTCAGGTTACCCATCAGGTTACCCACCGCCGAGAAGCGCGACAGCGACACCAGCGAGCCGTAATCCCGGTACGCATAAGTTGGCAACGGCTTGCCTTCCAGGCGCGCCTTCAACCCCTTGGCCAGCAACGACGCCTGCTGATGCGCAGCCTGTGCCCGTGGCGGCACGTTACGGTCGCTACCCGGTTGCGGGCAGGCAGCACAGTCGCCAAAGGCGAAAATGTTGTCGTCCAGAGTAGTCTGCAGGGTAGGGCGTACCACTAGCTGGTTGATGCGGTTGGTTTCCAGGCCGTCGATGTCCTTGAGGAACCCCGGCGCCCGAATACCCGCCGCCCACACCTTGAGGCTGGCCTGAATCACCTCGCCATTGCTGGTGCGCAGCTCATCGGCCGTCACTTCGCTGACCGCCGCGTTGGTCATCACTGTCACCCCGAGTTTTTCCAGGGTCTTGTGCACCGGCACGCTGATGCGCTCCGGCAGTGCTGGCAGCACCCGCGGGCCGGCTTCGATCAGGGTGATGTGCATGTCTTTTGGCTGGATACGATCCAGGCCATAAGCCGCCAGTTCGTGGGCCGCGTGATGCAGCTCGGCGGCAAGCTCGACACCGGTAGCGCCGGCACCAACGATGGCCACGCTGATTTTTTCATGGGCCTGATCACCTGCGTGGGCACGCAGGTAATGGTTGAGCAGTTGCTGGTGGAAACGCTCGGCCTGCTTGCGGGTGTCGAGGAACAGGCAATGCTGCGCCGCGCCCAGGGTGCCGAAGTCGTTGGTGTTGCTGCCCACCGCGATCACCAGGGTGTCATAGCCCAGGGTGCGCGCAGGCAGCAGCTCGCGACCGTCCTCATCGAGGGTCGCGGCCAGCTGGATCTGCTTGGTTTCGCGGTCCAGGCCGCTCATGCGCCCGAGCTGGAACTGAAAGTGATTCCACTTGGCCTGGGCCACGTAGTTCAGTTCGTCTTCGGAAGAGTTGAGCGAGCCGGCCGCCACTTCGTGCAGCAGCGGCTTCCAGATGTGCGTCAGGTTGGCGTCGACCAGGGTGATGCTGGCGCTACCCTTTTTGCCCAGGGTCTTACCCAGGCGGGTCGCCAGTTCCAGGCCGCCGGCGCCGCCGCCGACAATCACTATACGGTGAGTCATGGAGATATCTCATAAGGTTTACGGAATTCGGGTCTTGAGTGGTAGGCCGCACGGGGCGGGCGTTGTGGGCGAGCGCAAGGCAGCTCATAGCACCAGTTGACTCAAGAGGCGGCTCAACAAGCCGAGCGCAACCGTTACGGCCACCACCAGCACAAGGAGCAGCCAGGGCCGGAAAGGCTTGCGCTCGACTTGGTGCTGAGGGGCTTGCAGGTATTCATCGACACGACGCTGGTCATCGGGATTCAGGCGGCTGGTCATGAGGGCCTCGTCAGATAGACGCTTGTGACTGTGGGAAAGCTACAGTGTTCACTGTAGTTGCTCGAAGGTCGCCCATCTTTCAGTCACTTGGCTGTCTTTATAACGAATGATTGCGCTTTGTATCACCGGCGCAGAATTTATGCCATCGGGCTTTGGCAGGGGGCCAGCTCAGAGGCTGATTCCGACATCAAAAACGATGCTGCGCCCCAGATTGCCACGCAAGAAATCCGGCGCATCGGGGTGGGCGAACAGCACCCGGGCGAAGGTCGGGCCCACCAGCGACAACGAGCGCCAGCCCTGGCGCAGATATTCGGTGGGTGGCGGGAAGTGGCTATTGAGGTCGAGCACTTCGCGCTTGAGGCTGGCGAAGGCAATGATGTCCAGCTCGCTCAGGTCGAGGCCGCGTTCCTGATAGTTGTGCGATTTTTTCCGCAGGGTCGGCGCCAGGCGCTGCAGCAGTTCCTGGGCGCTGATCCGCCGTGGCCGGGCCTCGCGGCGCACCAGCTGGCTCAACGAAAAGGCACTGCGCCGGCGCTGCAGCTCTTCGCGCCACTCGTCGTTCAGGCGCCGGCCCTCATCGAGGACAAAAAACACCTCGAAGGCGGCATCGCGAAACAGCACGTCAGGCGGCTCTTGCCCGGCGGCGGCAAAATCTTCGCTGCGGTAAGGAATATTCAGGCCTTGCAGCAGGCGCTGGCAGACCCAACGCTCACGTTCCCATTTACGGGCATTGGATAGAAACGCATTGGCTTGTTCGGCCTGAATGGTGAGCAGGCGCAAGTAGTCTGAGTCGTCCATGGGCACAAGCTTAGCGTTCAATTGAGCTTTGCAGGAAATGTCTGCAAGCCATTGCTGCAACGCCGGGCCAGCGCCTAGACTGCGCACCCGTTGTGGGCTCAGTGAATATCAGGGAAGAAACATGAGCGTAGTGAAGATGGGCGGCATATTCGGTTCCGGCACGGTGGTTTGTGCCCTGGTGGTGTACGGCGTGGGCTTTTTGTTCTGGACGCCTACCGTGCCTTACGACACCCCGGATGGCCGCTATGTAGTGCTCAAGGAGGGCGATTCAGCGCCCTACAGCGTCAAGCTCATCGACCATCGCGGCGCAGAAGACGAAATCGTGCGCAGCTACGCCGAGTTCAACCCCAAGGTGCTCAGCGTCATGCCCGGCGATTACCGCTTGCGCCTGACCCTGAACGAGTTCGCTTGCTACGGCGCCTGGGCCGATGTGCAGGTGTCGGCGACCACCGTCAGCGTGGTCGAGCTGCAGCGCAACCCGAGTTGCCAGCCAGCAGACTGGCTGGTTGAAGGCGCGGTGTTCCGCCTGTTCGAGGCACCCAAAGCACCGGCGGAGGCTGATCAAGCCAGCCCCGAGGTGTAGACTGCCCCCAGGTCTATTGCCTCACTCGCACAAGGGTTATTTGCCGTGATCAGTGCCGCCGTACTTTCCAGCCAGACCCTGACCATCGCCTGGGTCGCCTATGTGCCCGTGCTGATCTGGGCGGTGGCGCGTACCCGCTGGCTGGAACTGTTCGCCGACAGCCGGCGCCAGCATTTGCTGTTTGGTACGGTGTTCGCCTTGTTTGCCCTGTGGCTGGTACGCCGCGACTTCGACACCGGGGTGTCGTATCACTTTATCGGCATGACCGCCGTCACCCTGCTGCTGGACTGGCCGCTGGCGATTGTCGGTGGCTTGCTGGCGCAGCTCGGCCTGCTGGCGCTGGGGCGTCAGGACCTGGCGGCGATGGGGGTCAATGGCCTGCTGCTGATCGGCCTGCCGGTGCTGGTCACCGAGGTGTGCGCGATCCTGGTGGAGCGAGCCCAGCCGCGCAACCTGTTCGTCTATATCTTCTGTTCAGGCTTTTTTGCCGCGGCGCTGTCGGCACTCTTGTGCCTGCTCGGTGGGCTGGGGTTGCTGTGGATGGACGGGCGGTTCGTCATGCCGGAGTGGATCGAGGACTTTATCGGCTACCTGTGGCTGATCATCTTCCCCGAAGCCTTCATCAACGGCATGGTGGTCAGCGCCCTGGTGGTGTTCTGCCCGGAGTGGCTGGAGACCTTCAACCGGACCCGCTACCTGCAGGCCCCGTGGAAGGATGACGACCCCGAGCGCTGAGGCCTCAGTGACGCGGGTCGAGCTCGCCGGAGAACAGCTCGTCTTCGGCATCCGGAGCGACCGGAATCTTGTGCTCTTCCGAGGCCCAGGCACCCAGGTCGATCAGCTTGCAGCGGTCGGAACAGAACGGCCTAAACGCGCTGGCGGCGCTCCATTCCACAGGGGCGCCACAGGTCGGGCAATCTACGGTCGTTGGTTGGCTCATGCTTGGCCTCCTCGCAAAGTCAGGTAAAAGTGGTGCAGGCGGTCGACCTCCGAATGCAGCCAGGCCAGGTCGCGGTCGTTGACGATCACGTCGTGGGCGTGGCTAAGGCGTTGTTCACGGCTGGCCTGGGCCTTGAGGATGGCCTGCACCTGCTCAGTGCTGGTCTGGTCGCGCAGCAGGGTGCGTTGCACCTGCAGTGCCTGCGGCGCATCGATCACCAGTAGGCGGTCGGTGCGTTTGTACTGGCCAGACTCGACCATCAACGGCGAAACAAACACCGCATAGGGCGACTCGGCCTTGGCCAGGTAGCTGAAGATCTCCTGGCCGATCAAGGGATGCAGCAGCGCTTCGAGCCACAGCCGTTGCTGCGGGTCGGCGAAGATCAGCTCGCGTAGGGCGGCGCGGTTGAGCTGGCCGTCTTCGAGCAGCACCCCCGGGCCGAAACGCTCGACGATACTCGCCAGCGCCGGGCGGCCCGGCTCGACCACCCAGCGCGCGGCCTGGTCGGCGTCGACCAGGTGCACACCCAGCTCGACAAAGCGCTGCGCGGCGGCGCTCTTGCCACTGCCGATGCCGCCGGTGAGGCCGAGAATCCAGGGGGTGAAAGCAGCGGTGGTCATCAGAATCCGGAATATTTCAGATAGGAAGTGGTTATTTGACCACCCCAGAGCAGCGCGATCCAGCCCGCAATGGCCAGATAGGGACCAAAGGGGATCGGCGTGCTCGCCTGCTTGCGCTGCAGGCGCAGCATAACCAGGCCGATCACCGCCCCCAGCAGCGACGACAACAGCAAGGTCAGCGGCAAAATCTGCCAGCCGCCCCAGGCGCCGAGCATGGCCAGCAACTTGAAATCGCCATAGCCCATGCCCTCTTTGCCGGTGACCAGCTTGAACACCCAGAACACCGACCACAGGCTCAGGTAACCGGCCACCGTGCCCCACAAGGCATCCTCCAGCGGGACGAACAGTTCAAAGGCATTGGCGATCAGCCCCAGCCACAACAACGGCAGCACCAGGGCATCGGGCAGCAGATGGTGCTCGATATCGATCAAGCTCATGGCCAGCAGGCCCCAACTCAGCACCATCAACGCCAGGGCCGCGACGGTAAAACCCAGATGCCAGGCGGCAAACAGCGTCAGCGCCCCGCAGGCAAGCTCCACCAGCGGATAGCGCGGGCTGATGCGCGCCTGGCAAGCGGAACAGCGCCCGCGCAAGGCCAGGTAACTCACCACCGGTATGTTTTCCCACGGGCGAATGCGGTGGGCGCAATGCGGGCATTGCGAGGGCGGTAAAAACAGGTCGAAGCGCGGCGCTTGTGCCTCGCTGGGCAACGCCAGTACCTCACGGGCTTCGGCCTGCCATTGGCGTTCGAGCATGATCGGCAGGCGATGCACCAGCACATTGAGAAAACTGCCGACAATCAGCCCGAGCAACAGGGCGAAGCTCAGGTACATCAGTGGCTGGCTGGCCAGGGTGTTCAACAGGTTCATGGTCAGATCACATTGCCCAGCTGGAAGATTGGCAGGTACATGGCGATCACCAGGCTGCCCACCAGCAACCCCAGGATCAGCACTATCAACGGCTCAATCAGGGCCGTGAGGGTGTCGAGCAGGTGGTCGATGGCCTGTTCATAGTGGCTAGCGATCCTGGCGAGCATATCGTCCAGCGTGCCGGCTGTCTCGCCAATGGCGCACATCTGCACCACCAACGGTGGGAACAACCCGCTGGCGCGCAGTGCCACGTTCAAGGCCAGGCCACTGGCAAGGTCGTCGCGCACCTTGTGCACCGCCTGCTCATACAACGGATTGCCGCAGGCCCCGGCAACCGGCCCCAGCGCCTCCACCAGCGGCACCCCGGCGGCAAACGAGGTCGACAGGGTGCGGGCAAAGCGGGCGAGGGCGGCGTGCCGGAGCAGGCTGCCAAGCACCGGCAAGCGCAGCGCCACGCGCACCAGCCACAAACGCGCCCCAGGCTTGTGCCGATAAGCCCAAACCAGCGCACTACAAGCGCCGCCGAACGTTATCAACAGCCACCCAAGGTGCGCGCCCAACCACTGCGACAAGCCAATCACCTGTTGAGTAAAGGCCGGCAGCTCGGCACCAAAACCGCCGAACAACGACTGAAAGCGCGGCACCACCTCCAGCAATAACAACGCCGACACCGCAAAGCCCACCAGCAACACCAGCAGAGGATAGGTCATGGCTTTTTTCAGCCGCATGCGCAGGGCCTGGCGTTGCTCCTGCAGCGCCGCCACCTGGGCCAGCACCGTCTCCAGGCTGCCGGACTGCTCACCGGCGTCCACCAGGTTGCAGTACAGCCGATCGAAGTACTGCGGGTGCCGGCGCAGGGCAGTGGCCAGGCTGCTGCCGGCGGCGATATCGGCCTTGATCGCCCCCAGCAGGCTGGCCAGCGCCGGGTTGGCGCTGCTCTGGGCCACTACATCCAACGCCTGCAACAGCGCCACCCCGGCCTTGACCAGGGTGGCCAGCTGGCGGCTGAACTGGCTCAGCGCCTTGCCATCCAGTGGCCGCCGCCATTGCCACAACGGCGGGCGCACACTGGCGATACGCCCCGGGCGAATCCCGCGCTGGCGCAACTGCGCCCTGATCAACGCCGGGCTGCGCGCCGCACTCTGGCCGCTGATCAAGGCACCTTGGGCGTTGGTGCCTTGCCAGCTGTACATCCGGTTGCTTTCGGTCATCGCCACATCCTTGTTGCGCTGCCTTGCACAAGCCTGGTAACAGCTCCAGGCCCCGAGTGGCGAGCAGGGTTGCCCGCCGCCCACTAGAGTAGTCGAGCCAGAGCGACCGAATGACCGTCACAGGGTGACAAAAGGTGTCTGTTCGGGCCTACTGGCGCGCCTGCTGGCGCCGCACCACTGCGGCCGGCATGAACTGATTTTGTGAGGGAGAGTGTCCATGAAAGGGCAACGCGGTATTACCTTGATCGAACTGATGATCGTGGTGGCGATCATCGGCATTCTGGCGACCATCGCCTTACCGATTTACACCAACAGCCAGGTCCGCACCAAAGCCACGGCGGCCCTGGTAGAAATTTCTGCGTTGAAGACCGCCTTCGACCTGCGCCTGAACGAAGGCAAAGACATCGCCAACGTCGCCGCCCTGGGCGGCCAGGAGCGCACCGCCCACTGCGCCATTGCCGCCAGCGGCACCGCGGCCACGGGCGTGGGCAGCATTGTCTGCACCCTGATCGACGCCCCGGCCATCGCCACCGACAAAACCATCACCCTGACCCGCGCCGCAAGCGGCTGGGCCTGCACCAGCACCCTCAACGAAGACCTCGCCCCGGCAGGCTGCAAAGCCCTCTGAAACAGACGCAATTGCTGTTAATAAACAGTGATTTGCGTAAGCGATCCGGCAGTGGTAGCGTTATCGCCACGCCGGTGTAGCTCAGTCGGTAGAGCAGCGCACTCGTAACGCGAAGGTCGCAGGTTCGATTCCTGTCTCCGGCACCACATCCAGCTCCAGAGTATTCCGTTGAATGCTTTGGAAGCCCTCTAAACCGGCCTTCTGGCCGGTTTTTAGTTTCCACGACCCTCCGTCGGGAACCAACAAAATCCCCAATAACCGGGGGTATTTTTGGGGTACAGCGTATTTCCTGAATGGAGAACGTACCCCTATGCCACGTCTAGCCACTCCGCTCAGCGACCTCAAATGCCGCACGGCCAAACCGCGTGATCGCGCCTACAAACTGTTCGACGGCGGGGGCATGTACCTGTACGTCGCACCCAGTGGTTCGAAGACTTGGCGGCTGCGGTATTTCAAACCCAACGGCAAGGAAGGCACGCTGATCATCGGCAAGTACCCCGTCGTTTCGTTGGCGGTCGCGAGGACAAAGCGCGATGAGGCCAAGGCTCTGTTGCTCGACAACCTTGATCCGATGGAAGAGAAGCAGAAGGCCAAGACCGCTGCCCAGCGTGCGAGTCTTCTGTTTGAAACCGTTGCCCTGGAGTGGCACGCCGAAATGTCCCGGCGTTGGACTGAGGGGCACGCCAAAACGGTGCTGAGCAGGTTGCGCACCCATGTGTTTCCACTGATTGGCCAGCGGCCTATCGCTGAACTCGACACCCACGATCTGCTTGAGGTCACCCAGCGGATCAAGGATCGCGGCACGATGGATGTTGCGCTGCGTGTGCAGAATTATCTATCCACGATCATGCGGGGCGCGAAGCGGGCGCGGCAGATCACTCAAAATCCGGCGCTCGATCTGGCCGGCTCGATTCAAGCGCCGCGCACCGTGCACCGTCCCGCACTCTCGCTAAACCGCCTTCCTGAACTGTTGGATCGAATCGACAACTACACCGGTCGTGAACTGACCCGGCTTGCAGTGCTGCTGACGTTGCATGTGTTCGTGCGCTCCAGCGAACTGCGCTTTGCTCGGTGGGATGAATTCGACCTTCAACGTGCGATGTGGGAGATCCCTGATACCCGCAAGCCGATTGAAGGCGTCCGCTATTCCACGCGCGGGACCAAGATGAGTGGTGACATTCAGATAGTGCCGCTGTCGCCTCAAGTCATCGAGATCCTTGAGCGGCTGCGCAGCTTGAATCGCTTCTCTGAACTGGTTTTGCCCGGTGACCACAGGTACTGGAAACCCTTGTCGGAGTAATACGGTTAACCAGGTGCTGCGCAATATGGGGTACGACACCACCAAGGACGTGTGTGGGCATGGCTTCAGGACCATGGCTTGTAGTGCCTTGCTCGAATCAGGGATGTGGACGGACGCGGCGATTGAGCGGCAGATGAGCCATCAGGAGCGTAACCGCGTGCGCGCTGCTTACATCCACAAGGCCCAATTTCTGGAGCAGCGTCGGTTGATCATGGCGTGGTGGAGTAACTACATCGATGCCAACAGATCGGGCCATGTCACTCCGCATGAGTTTGCCCATCCGGTAGGCGATAACGTCACCGCCTTGCCAAATGGCCATGGCGCATTCAATCGCGGGTGAGCCTGTAAGATCGGCGCTGGCTGCTCTTTCACGCGGGTCCATCCAAACAGGGCTGCAAAGCCGCCCTGTTTGGATGGACCTTACTTTGAAGAGCTAAAAGCCACGACATTGGCCGGGATTTACCACGGAATTCCACCGGTGGATAACCGCTTTTTACGTCCCAAGTAGCGGTGAATTTCGACCCTTGACCGTGTTTATCCACAGGCGTAGAACTGGCCGTGCAAGCGCTGTCGATGACAGCATCCCAGGTGACCCGAACCTTCAAGGTCACGCCGCTCACGCGGTGGTTCTTCCCAAGGGCGATTAGCATTCGGCAGCTCGCCCGGTCACTACCCATGTGATGAATGCTCTTTCACACATAGCGCTCGTGCGCCAGATACTCCGTACCTCGCTGCCCTGCAGCAACCTATCCGCTTGGCCAAATTTTTGCGCCAACCTGTGCCCGTCTCTTTCTTCTGGAAAGAGACGGGCACTTCTAACACTGCTGCAGCCCTGATCGCACAAGGCTTTGCGGCAATCCCCATCGTGACAATCGGCGTGACAAACGCCGATGTCACCAGCAACAGCGCTGTAGATGATGGTGCCGCAGACCACGGAATGGACTGCACCTGACTGACAGTCAGGCATGCCCCGGTCATCGCATTGCTGCGTTCAACCGGCTCAGGATCTTCAGGCGCTGGTTTAGTCAGCCAGCACTGCCTCTACCCGCCCACCGGCAACGGTGTTCAGGAGGCCAGATCATGAGATGCCCTTGCTCCCGGTTGTAAGGAGCCGCCAGTCCCGCGTACAGGACATTCCCCACAGGTCGCAGGGGCCTTGATCCCTGATAACACTCAGCATTCTTGGCGGGATGACGTGGGGCGAGGATCGGAGAACAGGCGATGAGGTGATCGACATGGCATTGGTAGGTAGGCGGGATGGCCGCAATTTCGGCTACGGCAGGCAACTGAGCTATGCAGGGCCGCAGGCGTTGAAAGACATGTTCGGCGGCGGCCACTACGGCACGGTGAAGGCACACTGTGATCGGTGGCAGGCATTCGTCAGATGGTGCCGCTCCGAACAAGGGGCCGGTATCAATGATGCGCGGCAGATTGATCGGAAGGTATTGGCGGACTATGCGGCGTACCTGCGTGACGTGGTAAGGCGCGGTGACCTTGCTGTCAGCACCGCACAAAACCGCCTATCCAGCGTTAACAGGACAATGGCGGCGCTGCGCGGTGATCAGTGTGTGAAATTGCCCAGTCCGAGCAAGGCGTTGGGAATGCAGCGCACCGGAGTTCGCCAATCGGCTCCGCAAGGCCAAGACCGCGATCAGGTTAATGAGATCGTCAATGCGCTTTGCCGCAATCATCAGCAACGGGCCGCTGCAATCGCTCTGTTGGCGCGAGCCACCGGCATGCGCTTGCGTGAGGCGATCCTAGCCGACTTGCCACGGCTGAGCCGTGAGGCTGAAGTCTTCGACAAGATCAATATCCAAGACGGCACTAAAGGCGGCCGCGCCGGCGCCTCGGCGCCACGTTGGATTGCGGTGGACGAGAATGTTCGAGGTGCCATTGAGTTTGCAAGGCAAGTGTCGCCTGTGGGTAGCCGCAACCTGATCGCACCCCACCAAGCCTACCTGAATGTCCTGCAAGAAATCATCCGCCCTGCGCGAGACATCCTGCATGCACATAACCTGAAAGGCTTCCATGAGCTACGAGCGGCATACGCATGTGAGCGCTATGAGCAAATCACCCAACATAGCGCGCCTATCAACGGCGGCCAATGTTGCCAGGTGAACAGGAACCTTGATCGTGAGGCCCGGAAGCAAATCAGCTACGAGCTGGGGCACGGTCGGATCAATGTGGTCGCTGCCTACGTCGGAGGGCGGACATGAGTAAGCAATTCGACATAGAACTGTTCTTGACTGGAGTGCTGACGGGGTCGCACGCAACCCAGCAACGTCATGTGCGACAGGCGAAAATCATCCAGGCTGAGATTACAAAGCGCTGGCAGCTTGAAACTCCTTGGGGTTGGCAGAGAAAGCATGTGGCTTGGTTTCTCGATCATCGCCTCGGTAACCGCAGCGAGGCAACGCGTTACTACTACTTGCTGACCGTGCGGTTGCTGGTTAGCCGATTGCAAAAAAACATGGGTATTCGGATCGCCAATTGACTGAGTGATCGCGCTGAGTCAGCAACCCTGCTGTTTACTCGTTAAGTGCGCGCTCCCCAGCATTTAGTTTGGGGCGCGACTAAAATTAAGCCGGGAGAGGTTGGAATGTTTTTTTGGCTGTACATATATACAGTCATGGTTAAGTGCGGAGAGCCTTTCAAGCTGCCACGGAGTTGCGATATGATTGCATATGGCCATCAATGCGCCATCACGGTAAAAGGCATTTTCATTAAAAAAGGCCCCCTTCGCATGGACGTACAAAAATTAAATCGGCTCAAAAAGCTTGAGCGAGAAGTGCAAGATTTTCATCCGCTGCTACGGGTATTATTGCATAGGTTGCCATACATCAGGAATTTAGAATATAACCAAGGGCCTGGTGAAAAGGGGGCGGATTTTGTATTGGAAAAAGTCGATGATGTTGTAGATATCACTACCTACGTCGGCGTCATTGTTAAGATTGGAAAAATCAAACTTGATTTTCAAGATATAGAGCGACAAATTGATGAGTGCGGCATGGAGCGCACATTCGATAATGGTAAGAAAAAGATATTTCTAAGCGAGATATGGATAATCACAAATGACGCCATTACCGAGCATGCTCAGCAAAAGATTCATCATAAATTTAAGCAGACCAAAATTATTTTCTTCGATGGAGAGAAAATTGCGGGGCTTATTGATAGGTTTTACGCTGAGTACTGGACTGATATCAGCATCAGTCTTGGGGAATACATAAGGAAGCTTCGCAGTTTTTCTGAAGGGCTAACTAGAAATTCGGCAATTTTGGAATTTCAGGAAGATATTAATATTGAGCAGCGAGTTGTTCGCGTCGGAAGAAAAGTAAGGCCTGATCAGGGAAGAAAAAGTAAAGACCTCCAATCTACAATTCATGATGCTATTAAAAACGAAAAAGCTATTTTCCTCGAAGGATTTATGGGGGCGGGTAAGTCCAATCTTGTAAAGCGGGCAATTGAGCGCATGACTGAGCCTGCCATAATCAATAACGAGAAAGTTATTCCAGTGGGTATGACTTTCAAAGATTATCTGGAAGCTTATCACGGCGATGTTGATAAAATAATTTCCAAGGTTGTTGATGAGTCTCAAACTGATCCTGAAAAGCATACTTACGTTATCTTTATCGATGGGCTTGATGAAGTTCCGCTTAGCGAGGAGGCTCGCCAAGATCGCCTTCGCGCTATTAGTTAAAATGTTAGGTCAAAAAGCAATGTTAAAGTAGTAGTTACCAGTCGCCCAATCGAAGACCTGAAAGAAAAAAATGAAATTGACAGATTTTTTTCTCGATTCCAGCTTATTCCTCTAACCACAAAGCAACTTTTAACCTTTATTGAAAAGGCTTGCGATAATCCGGTCGCTCTCGAACGGCTTACTGCCGGCATGGAAAGGTCCGCTTTGTTCAGGCATTTGCCCAAAACGCCCATCTCTGCGATTTTACTGGCGAGGATAGTTAAGGAGGACCCTGCAGAGCTTCCATCTACTATGACTGAACTCTACTCTAAGTATTGTGAATTGGTTTTAGGGCGATGGGATATGAGTAAAGGACTACAATCCCAAAAAGAGTACGAGGTGATTGATAGCGTTTGTATGGATCTTGGAGCATATGTAATCGAGAACGGGCTCAGCGATGTTTCATCTCGTGAAGTTCTTGGGTTCTTTGAGCGCTACATAGCGGAGAGAAACCTGAAAATGGAACCTGCTATTATATTTGATAAGTTTCTGGCTAAGAGGGAGGTTTTTAAATATAACAACAGAAATCTAGCGCTATCATTTAAGCATAGGACATTTGCCGAATATTTCTCAGCCAAAAAGATGCTGCGTGAGAATGCGGCTTTGGTTCATGACAGGGTCTTTGATCCATATTGGTGTACGGTTTACTTTTTCTTGGTTGGTCTGAAACGGGACTGTCCAGACTTGATGCGGGAAATTTTTGGGGTGGCTAATCTTACTCCGCAGCAAGAAATTGTTAAAGTCTTTCAAACCGGGCAATATCTTTTGGCTGGGCACCTGACTCCCTATAAAGTCATCCAAGAAGGGTTGAGCGGCAGCTTTAGACTTGCAGCTAGAATTCTGGACGATGCGCTTCAGGGGAAGAATCCGCTGTCAAGTCTACCTCCGGTCCAGCTCATATATCTCTTGGCGCATGGGATGAGCCATACCTATGGCTATAACTATTTTGAAGATGCTATTGGTGAGGGGGTGTTGGAAGTGGTGGAAGTATCTGGTGATGACCGGAGTCTTTATGAGTTGTTTTTCCTAGCAACCACAAATGCCTATCTTGGAAAAAACTCCGCGTTTGAGTCGTTGATCAAGCAGCACGGAAAAAATCTTCCAGAGTTGCTGAAGCTGGGGATTTCTCATTTCAACGATGATTTTTCGCTGAAGTCTGATGTCACCGCGAAGTATGTCAAAAAGCTTCATAAAAGCCTACAGTCGCGTGGTAATTTTCACGAAATTATCGCTAGCTTTTACGATATTTCTATTGCGGAAACTTTGGGTAAGCAAGAGATTATGCCTGCGGGTTAAAATTGTACGGACGTTTGCTGTTGTCCGCTCGGATTGTTGTTAGGTGGCTTCAATCATAGTTTTCAGCCTATGTCCAACCATTACGCGAGCGAATACAGTGCGGAAGGTATTGCCGATCATCCATATTCTAAGTTTTCCCTGACATGGGAGCACCCACTTAGCGGATCCCTCTTGACCGCTTCCTGACGGGGTAGTGGTATCGGGAGGGATGTGGGTAATTTAAATACTTGGGTGATACTTAATTTTGTTGCGATTTTCGAATAAGAATATAGGCGGCCGGATGCAAAGCGGCTCAGTAGTTAAATAAGTGAGCGCACAGTCAACGTGAGCACCCTGGAGATACCTAAGAGTGCAAGAAGACAGAAAAAGAAAGGGGCAGGCCACGATTCCATTCCTCGAATATATACAAGCGAGGGGGCTCGAAGGCTTATTACCATGGAGCCCTTAAATTATGAGGCGTGGTCTGTCCCCCTATTGTGCGAGGCACCGATCGGGCCCCACTTCTGGACTAAGATCGCCATTCACAAAGGGCAGCTTTGGGTCGTTTTCTGCCGTTCCTCACCTAGCATTTGAACCGGGTGGGCGTAGTTCTAATTGGATCCAGCGTAATTCCCGATTCGATTCCACTGAAATCCATAATTAGCTGATTTGTTTATAGATACCCTATGAGGTACATCAAAAAATCCACCAAATTCCAGCCCCGCGAAAACCGGGCCCTCACGTCCAACAACCGTCCGTCTGTCTCCGCACCAGATATCTGATTTCTAGTTGTCTGAGGCCAACACGAAATGACCAACAAAGCCTTCCTTGTGCGGGCTTTGTTGTTTCTGATTTTTTCTGGTGTCTTGTTGTGTCTCTGCTGGTCCAGGGATTGAGTATGGATGTTCAGGTGGTACCATAGATAAGTATTACGGATAATGGAATTCATGGAGTGTCCAGTGTGAAAAAATGGAGGTTAGTATTAATCGGTACAGTTTCGCTGTTCCTCGTAGCCTGTGAGAAAGCACCCTCTTATGCCTTCGAGGGCACATACTTCACAACTGAAGGTGAAGACTGCACGATTCCGGCAAGTGCGGAAGACAACGAGAATTATTTTTTAGAAATAACCAAGCAGGTACACAATGGAAGCGTGTCGTACTCCGCCAAGCTCCCATCAGTTGCAAAAGCCGAAATGCCTATTACTAGCGTGCAAAGCGCCTCGCCCACCAAAGACAATGAACTCACGTTCAACTTCACTCACGCCAAGCTGCCCGGCGCCGTGCCGGGGAGCTCAAAGATGAGCTTCGAAATTTCTGTAGTTCCTAATAAGAACAAGGAAAACCATCTCTGGCTAACTAAACAAAAGGCCATCATGGTTCGGGACGAGAAAGTAACCGAGTACGATGTTCTTGATAATTTGAGAAGATTTTTCGAACTCGGGAAGGCCGGGGCTTGCTTGAGAAAGGGAACAGCGGCAGGCTGAGTACAACAGGGAGGCGGTGTTGGCGAGGATAACCAGACGCGTTCAACCTCGCCCGCTACCTTTCGGTCATTCGCCAAACAGCGCCTTGGTGTATTTTTTGGAGACGGCTCCGGATCGCTCTCCGTTCGCGCCGTAGTAGCGATCTTCGCGACATAACCGCTCTTTCACGTCGCAGAATATCCCGTTGGCGAAGGTGAATTCGGTCAGGTCAACGTCACTCGATGTGAATACGTCGGTCGTCGCTGCCTTCTTGCCTAGGTACTTTTCCGTTAGATCGCGGGAGATGCCTTTGTCATTGGCGCACACGTAACGGTCGCAGAGTACGCCCGATGCAGGCGTTTTCAGTGCGGCTCGCTGTTTGGCCTGTGCGGGCATCACGCCCACGGCCAGCAGCAGCGCCAAAGAGAACAGTAGAGGTGATTTATTCATACTCATTGGACTTCGTTCAGTGGGTTTCAGATTTACGCAAGCCGTGGCGCAGCAGGTTAGCAGACCATACTAAGGCGAAGAGGTTTCTACGAGACCAGGCGATTCGTTTGCCGTCGCTAAATCCTCGACCAACGCCTTCGCCATCCCACTGAGAAAATGAGCCGCACAAGTCATCGCTTCACTGTCTTCAATCATCACGTGATGAGTCAGCTTGCTCACGCAGCCCATCAACAAAGCTGCCTGTTCCAGCACAAATTCCACACTGTGCCCTGGCTCAACCCGAAACAGTCGTTCGGTGGTCTTCCCGCCCGGGCCTTCGCCGAAGGTGCCGACGCCTATCGTTTTCAGAGCTGAAGCATGATCATCGTTCATCCGTACCTCCCAAAGCAGGCAGCCAGCATTGCCCAGGCAACACTGGCGCTCTTCTGAAATTGACCTCAGTGCTTCAACTGAACCTTGCTCAAAGCCACTTCAATCAAGCTTCGGGCGTGTTCAATCTCGTGCATGGTGGCCAAGGTCAGTACTTGCTCAGGCGGCCTGGGATGGAGCAGCACGGTCTGCTGAGCAATAGTCAGCGCACGGACCAAATATCCGGACGTCTGGACGAGAAGGTCTTCAATGGATTGGTCGGGATGATGCGGAGGATCTGGGACGATTTTTAACATGGTGTCTCCCCGGTGAATGGAGCCGCCACGAATCTGCTGTCAAACAAATGGGTGGCAACTGTACGCGGGTTGACAGACCGAACACCGGAGAACTCGGCGCACACGAAGGTGCCCCACGTACAATCGCCATAAAGGCTTGCACATGTCCACGGTGTAGTCGGCCTGTCAAAACCGGTCGCTGAAATTGCCAACGACCGGCCGAGACTAGTGTCCTCCCGGGACCACTGCAATGCTTTGAAAGCGGCAAAAGTATGATTGGGAAATGGACTACATGGAATCAGGAAATTCTGAAGATTTCCGCCGTTAAAGTACCGTTCTCGCGAATATTCGTTACAAATCCACGCTCCATGCTGGTGACCCTGCCATCACCCACGCCATCATAGGAGGTCACCGCAACCTGGCCCGGCCAGGCGCTGCGTTTTATACGAAGGGCAACGAAAGCCCTCTTTTTCTGCTGGGGCGATGGATGAAACAAGGGCGAGTGTGGGCGCTGCTGTTGATGGTTGCGGTCTTGTCGGGCTGCGCCACGGCGCCGCCGAGGGATCAGAACAATCTGTGCAATATCTACCGCCAGTACCCGGACTGGTACGAAGATTCGCTGAAGATGCAGCAGCAGTTCGGCACGCCGCAACATGTGGCGATGGCGATCATGAAGCAGGAAAGCAGCTTCGTCTCCGATGCGCTGCCGCCCCGCGACTACTTGCTGTGGGTAATTCCGTGGGGGCGGGTGAGTTCGGCCTATGGTTATGCACAGGCCCAGGACCCGGTCTGGGGTGAGTACAAATCCGGCACCGGCAATGGCGGCTCGCGCGATAACTTCGATGACGCGGTGATGTTCATCGGCTGGTACACCGCCGGCACCCAGCGCCAGTTGGGGATTTCCAAGTGGGATACCTACAACCAGTACCTGGCTTATCACGAAGGGCGCGGCGGTTTTAGTCGTGGGACTTATCGCAGCAAGCCGTGGCTGATGCAGGTGGCGCGCAAGGTAGAGGCGCAGTCGCGGGTCTATGGCGCCCAGCTCAAGGCCTGTCGCCAGGAGCTGGAGGATGATCGCGGTTGGTTTTAGACCGTTCGGCGCAGTAGCGGGCGGGTCTTGATCAGCCCCGCCGCAAGGGCCGCCAGAATCAGGGCAATGGCGATGCCTTCGTTGCGCTCGATGTGGTGGCCGAGCATGACGATGGAGCCGGCGATGCCGAATATCGGGATCAGCAACGACAGCGGCGCAACGGTTGAAACCGGGTATTCGCGCAGCAACAGGTTCCAGCCCCAGTAGCAGAAGTGCGTCGCCGCGTAGACCTGGAACAACAGCGATAGCAGGGCGATGCCCTCAAGGTGGCTGGCCAGGGCGGTGAACGGCGCGCTGCCCTGGCTGAGCCAGGTGAGCAGCAGCAAGGGGATCGGCGGGAAGAGGCTGGCCCACACTACAAAGGCAAACATCTCACGCACTTTCGAGCGTTTGATGATGACGTTGCCAACGCTCCAGCTGAAGGCGCTGACCAGCAATACGCTGTACCCCACGGTCGTCGCCTGGCCGGGGCTGCTGGCGATAATGCAGAGCAAGCCGAGGGCTGCGAGTAGCACGCCAACGCACTGGCCAAGGCTCATGCCTTCGCGAAACAGCAGCACGGCCCAACCCAAGGTGAAGAAGGCACTGAACTGGATCAGCAGGGCAGCGGTGCCGGGTGGCACGCCCAGGCTGATCCCTAAGTTGATCAGCGCCCACATTGCCACGCCGAAGATCAAGCCATAGGCGGCCAACCAACCCAGGGCCACGGGCGGGCGTTTGATGAAGAATACCCAGGGTAGGGCGGCGAGGCCGAAGCGCAGGGCGGTAAGCAACAGCGGGTCGATCTCGGCCAGGGCCAGTTTGCTGATGGGGAAGTTCAGGCCCCAGACGGCGGTCACCAGCACGGCGAGCAGCAAGTGTTTTGGTTGCATGGTGTTGTTATCCACAGGCGGGCAGGGCGCCACTATGCGCAATGCAGGCGCTGGCCCGCTTGCGTTATCGGGTCGCAGGCCGGTAGATTCGGGCCATGATTGAAATTGACCCGTCTGAACACATTCCCCGCGATGTAGTGGTGACCGCCGTTGATTATGCCGATGGCCATCACTTCGCGCTGCATACCCACCAGCGCGGGCAGTTCGCCTACGCGGCCTGTGGGGTGATTACCGTGTTCACCCGCCAGGGCAACTGGGTGGTGCCGCCGCAACGGGCGATCTGGGTGCCGGCGCAGGTGCCCCATGAGATGGTCATGAGCGGGCCGGTGACCATGCTCAACACCTATATCAGCAACGAGGCGGCGGCACGTTTGGCGCTGCCGGGGTTGTGTCAGGTGTTTGATGTGTCAGCGTTTTTGCGCCAGTTGCTGATTCAGGCAGCAGACGTGCCGGCGCTGTATGCGCAAGAACAGCGCGACGGTCATTTGATGGCCTTGCTGCTACACGAAATCGCCAGCATGGCGCCGCTGTCGCTGAATGCGCCGCTGCCGGATGATCCGCGCCTGGCCCAGGCGTGCCAGCGGCTGTTGCAGCAACCCTCGCTTGAGGTGAGCATCGATGACATGGCCCGGCAGGTGGGCCGGAGCCGGCGTACGTTTACCCGGCTGTTTCGTCAGCAAACCGGTATCAGCTTTGTCGAATGGCGCCAGCAGGCATGCCTGTTGGCAGCGGTGGTGCGCCTGGGCAATGGCGAGCCGATCACCCGGGTGGCGGTGGACCTGGGCTATAGCAGCCCGAGTGCGTTCACCAGTGTGTTTCGCAAGGTGCTGGGAGCGGCGCCGAGTCGGTATTTCAGCAAGGATGCGCTATGAATCATGAAGCACAGGTGCAGCAGATTATCTCGACCGATACGCGCCGCTGGCAGGTGCTTGAGGTGGTCCGGCGCCTGGATCTGCCGGACTGCTGGATCGGTGCCGGATTTGTGCGTAATGCGGTGTGGGATTATTTGCACGGTCGTACGCCGTCAGCGCTGACCGGGGATGTGGATGTCATCTGGTTTGATCCGGCTCGGGCAGACGCTGCCGAAGACCAACGCCTGGAAGCGACGTTGCGCGTGCTGGCTCCCGGCATCGACTGGTCGGTAAAAAACCAGGCGCGCATGCACAGCCGCAACGGCGATGCGCCCTACGGTTCATCCGCCGAAGCAATGTCCTTCTGGTGTGAAACGGCTACCGCCATTGGGGTACGGCGTACTGCCGATGACAGGTGTGAAGTGTCGGCGCCTTTGGGGCTTGATGACTTGTTCGCGCTGCTGCTCAGGCCGAGTCGGCGCTTTGTGATGGATAAGCGGCAGGTTTATGAGGAGCGGATTGCGGGTAAGGCGTGGTTGAGTAAGTGGCCACGGTTGCGGTGTGTTGGCTGATGTCCTTTTGTGGGGTGGCTGAGTCCCTGCAGAAAGCGAAAACCCGATGAAAGCTGGTGGGATCATTTCTCGCTGGGCTCGTACTCGGGTTTTATAGCTTTCGCGGATAAGCCCATCCATGAAATAGTACTAGTGCCATGGAGAGCCAATCTATGAGTGGGTAATCACCCGATGAATAGTTTTGAATTCTAAGGTAGGTGTATTTTTCATGGTTCACCAGATAGAGGTAGCAACTGCTGAAAAAGACATTGCAGGTCAAGGAGATGAGGAACTTTGTCCAGCCTAGGTCAGCCCCAGTGAAGCGCTTCTTTAATAGAAGTGCTAATGAAATGCCCAGGGTTGCAAACACGAAAAAAGCAGTAATTATCATTTTTAAATTCGTCGCATACTTTCTTGTTTGTTATGGCGTCGTTCATAATTTTAGTGGCTAGTGATACGTTTTCCAATTTTTTGAATGCGCGTACATAGGCCGTTTTCCAGAATCGGAAAGGGTGCAAGGTGAGGCGCGCTTCAGGTGGTGTTGGGCCTCATCTTCGCTTTTCTTTCTTGGGGTAGCTGAATCCATGAAAGAGAAATAGAAGTGGAGCGCACCAGCCAATAAATTGATAGTCTTCGATTATGTCGGGGCGGTATCCGAAATAAACAAAATGATCCTGTTTTGCGATTAAAAGATAGCAAACCCCAAAAAAGGCATTGTAAGCCAAGCAAAACAATAGCTTGGTCCAGCCTAAGGATGGCCCGGAAAAATGTAATTTTAAAAAAATAGAAGACGCAATGCCAATAATTGCAAATCCTATAAATGCTAATGGGATCATTTTTTTATTTCATCATGGATTTGCATTCCTGTGAGTATGTCAGCTATGACTTCGGAACCCAGCGTCCCTGCCCCCATATTTTTATAGCCCCGCTCGAAGTCAGATTTCAGGTAGCGAAATAAGCGCCAGGAGTCTTTCTTGAGAACATGTCTGCCGAAGCCGTAAGCCGATAAACCTAAGTCAATACTGTTGTATGCGATATTTCCTTCGCGATTTTGAAAGCCGGCCGTTTTAGCAAGGGACTGATATCCCTTACGGACCGGACCTTCGGTATCATTGCTTCTTGTAACGAGATTTCGCCCATTTTCATAAATGTTATTTGTTCCATGTGCCATAAGTGGTACTCCAAAAAATACACATAGGGATCCAACACTGGCGTAACAAATACCTCCGCCAGCTACGACCTGAGCGGTGCCAACAGCCACACCGAATCCTTTGAAAAATATCTCCTGCGACTGTTTGAGCAAACTCCGCTGCTCCTCCTGAATTTCTCTAAGCCCTTCCTCAGGGCTCAAGCGTCGCTGCTCGACATCATCGACCACGCGCTTGGCGTAGTACGCCAGCTCGCGGTTGAATTGCATGCGTACACCATCATCCTGAAGATGTCGGGCACTGATCGAGCAGGCGTAGCTGGTCAGGCGTGCGGCGGCGCTACTGACGTCCCATAGATCGTGTGAGCGCAGTTCAGGTTTTTTCTTCATTCGCTCCATTGCTTGTCCCCCCAAAAGGCATGACCGCTGGTGCCTGCCAGGTGATGCGTCCAGAAAATGTCGCGATAGCGGATGGCAAGGTGTTCCTGGGCATCCATGTCGTGCTGGAGAACCGCGTGGGGTACATCGATTCTCAAATCGACGACCATCCCGCCCCTGAGTTCTATGGTGTAGTACTTCTCATGGTGGCCGCTGGAAGAGATTCGAAAGAAGTTGATCAGGCACTTCAGCTCCTCTCGATTGGCCAGCGCCTGAGCCAGTAACGGTGATGCCTTGTCTATGTTTTTGCTGATGACAATCGGGCGGTGGGTGGCGTTCTGGGTGTTGCCGAGGTTGGAAAGGTTATGACTGTACGCCAGCACCATGATCTCGTCGCAATGCCCGGACTGATACTTGTTGCCCATTGAGTCTGCGGTGGAGCAGCCAGCCGAGATCAACCCTTGCTGCCTGCCGGTGATGGTCATGTATCCATGATTGGCCATAAGCGTTACTCCCTGTAGTCAGAGAGCGCAGCCTAGATTCGAATAAGTTGATGGGTATGTAGGTCGTTTCCGAAAATTGTCGCTTTGGCCTGAAAGATTTACGCCCAGCCAAACAACTCACAAGCATTACCCGTACTCACCTCAGCCAACCGCTCAACCTCAATCCCCATGATCGCGGCCAGCGCCTGGGCAATCTGCGGCAGGTGCTCCGGGCTGTTGCGCACGCCGGGGAACATCACCGGGGCCATGTCTGGCGCGTCGGTTTCCAGCACCACGCTGTCGAGCGGTAACTGTGGCAGCACCTTGTGCAAGCGCAGCGCCTGCGGCCAGGTCGCGGCGCCGCCGAGGCCGAGTTTGAAGCCGAGCTTGTGGTACTCGCGGGCTTCTTCGACGCTGCCGGCAAAGGCGTGGATGATGCCGCCGCGCTTGAGTTTGTAGCGTTTGAGCGTGGCGATCACCACGGCGTGGCTGCGGCGCACGTGCAGCAGGGCGGGCAGGTTGCAGTCTGCGGCCAGTTGCAGTTGTGCTTCGAACAGCGCCTGCTGGCGTTCGCGGTCGAGTTCGGGCAGGTAGTAATCCAGGCCGAACTCACCGACGGCACACAGCTGGCGCTCGCCCCGCAGGCGGGTCAGCCAATCGCCCAATTCGACAAGGTGCTCGGGGCGGTGCTGGTCGAGGTAGACCGGGTGCAGGCCGAACGCGGCATAAAGCTGCGCGTCGCTGCGCACCAGGTCCCAGATCCGCTGCCAGTTGCTTTGATACACCCCCAGCACCACCATGCGCTCGACCCCACTGGCCCGGGCGTTGGCCATTAAGGCCGGGCGGTCGGGGTCGAAGTCTGGAAAGTCCAGGTGGGTGTGGGTGTCGATCAGGCGCATATTCAGGCCGGGAAGATTCGCTGTTTGAAGGTTCGACCGATGGCGTGCACGCCCGGTTGGTATTGCTTCTGTTCAACGGCGGCGAGGGCCAGCTTGAGCGCGGTTTCGGCAATCAGGCCGTGTTGCTGGGCCATGGCGTTGACCGGCAGCGGCAGGAAGTCGAGCAGTTGGTTGTCACCGAAGGTGCCCAGTTGCAGGCGGCGCGAGTCGGCCGGGCGTGCTTGCAGTACGTCGAACACGCCTTGCAGCAGCACGTAGGAGGTGGTCACCAAGGCGTCGGGCAAGCGGCCGAGGTCTTCGAGCAACTGGTTCATCAGGCGCTGGCCGCACTCGCGGCTGAAGGCTTCGCCTTGCAGGCGGCTGACGTTACCGCCGAAGCCTTCCAGGGCCTGGTCGAAGCCGCCGGCGCGGGCCTGGCTGACGCTCAGCTCCGGGCGCGCGCCGATCAGGGCGATGTGCGCAGGCTGGGTGGCCAACAGGCTGCGGGTCAGTTGCTGGCTGGCGTTGCGGTCGTCGCTGACGATCGAGCAGAAGTGCACGGGGTCGAGGCTGCGGTCGATGGCGATGATCGGCATGCCCTTGGCTTGCAGTTCGCGGTAGCTGTCGTCTTCTGGCGGCAGGCAGCTGGCGACGAACAGGGCGTCGCAACGGCGGGCGCGAAACAGCTGCTGCAGCTGGCGCTCGCTGTCGGGCTGGTCGTCGCTGCTGGCGATCAGCAGTTGGTAACCCTGGGCCCGGGCGCGTTGTTCCAGTTGCTTGGCGATGCGCGCGTAGCTGGGGTTTTCCAGGTCGGGGAGGATGAAGCCGAGGGTACGCGTGTGCCGGCTGCGCAAACCTGCAGCCTGGGGGTTAGGGGTAAAGCCGTGGGCTTCGACCACCGCCTGCACCCGCTCGACAGTGCTTTTGCTGATGCGTTGCTGTTCGGCCTTGCCATTGATGACGTAGCTGGCGGTGGTGACGGACACACCGGCCAGACGCGCGATATCGCTGAGTTTCACCGCATTTTCCTTGTTATTACCGAGACTGGCTGCAAAGCCTGACCGGGTATTGTCGCCGATCCTGGAAGGATGGCGCAGACGACCATTGTCGCAATTGTCCTACAACATGGGCAATGTTGTTCACAGTTGGAGCGCAGTACCTGTAGGAGCGGGCTTGCCCCGCGATGAGGCAAGTACAGCCCACACATCATTACGACCGCTTCGCATTCGATCGCAGGGCAAGCCCGCTCCTATAGCAATACGACAAGCAGGGCTTCATTCATCCCACATTATCGAGTAACGTGCTCGTGAATCTAGATTAAACGTTTCAGCAGGCGATTTACTGCCGATCCTTTCGCCTGGACAGGGCCATTGCAACTGGCCCTTAGCTGAACAATTCACAACAATACCTCAGCACCGCCCTGGTGCTGCAAAGGAGAAGGTCATGCTCGAGCTCACCGTGGAGCAGATATCCATGGGCCAGTCGGCTGTGGATAAGTCGGCGGCGCTGCACCTGTTGGCCGAGCGCCTGGTCAGCGACGGCCTGGTTGCCGAAGGCTATCTGGCCGGCCTGCAAGCCCGTGAAGCGCAAGGCTCGACCTTCCTCGGCCAAGGTATTGCCATCCCCCACGGCACCCCCGCAACCCGCGAGCTGGTGCATGCCACCGGCGTGCGCCTGCTGCAGTTTCCCGAAGGCGTGGACTGGGGCGATGGCCAGATCGTCTACCTGGCCATTGGCATCGCCGCCCGCTCCGATGAGCACCTGCGCCTGTTGCAACTGCTGACCCGCGCCCTGGGCGAGACCGATCTGGCCGAAGCCCTGCGCCGTGCCAGCTCTGCCGAGGCATTGCTGAAGTTGCTGCAAGGCGCGCCGCAGGAGTTGGCGCTGGATGCGCAGATGATCGGCCTGGGCGTGCCCGCCGAAGATTTTGACGAGCTGGTATGGCGCGCCGCACGCCTGCTGACCCGCGCGCAGTGTGTCGGCGGCGGCTTTGCCGGGGTGTTGCAGCAGCTCGACCCGCTGCCGCTGGGCGAGGGCCTGTGGTGGCTGCACAGCGAGCAGGCGGTGCGCCAGCCGGGCCTGGCCTTCGTCACCCCGCAGCAACCGCTGCGCCACAATGGCCAGCCGGTGCAGGGCCTGTTCTGCCTGGCCAGCCTTGGCGCTGCGCATCAGGCCTTGCTTGAGCGCCTGTGCACGCTGTTGATCGAAGGCCGCGGCCAGGAGCTGTGCCGCGCCACCAACAGCCGCACCGTGCTGGAAGTGCTGGGTGGCGAGCTGCCTGCCGACTGGCCCAGCGCGCGTATCGGCCTGGCCAACGCCCACGGCCTGCATGCGCGG
Source organism: Pseudomonas sp. B21-035 (assembly GCF_024748945.1). NCBI lineage: Bacteria > Pseudomonadati > Pseudomonadota > Gammaproteobacteria > Pseudomonadales > Pseudomonadaceae > Pseudomonas > Pseudomonas sp. B21-035. The sequence goes on along the minus strand of NZ_CP087179.1, from coordinate 4,938,006 downwards.
CCGGCCAAGGAGCTGGCGCAACTGGCGAAAAACTTTGATGGCGAGATTCGCCTGCGCCTGGTCGACAGCGGCCAGCCGGCGGTGTCGGCCAAGAGCCTGAGCAAGCTGCTGAGTCTCGGCGCCCGGCGTGGGCAGATGCTGGAAATCATCGCCGAGCCGAGCATTGCCAACGATGCCTTGCCGGCGTTGCTGGCCGCGATTGAAGCGGGCCTGGGCGAGGAGGTGGAGGCGCTTGCGCCGGTGGTCGAGGCGGTCATCGACGTGCTGGCCGAGCCTGAGCTTGTGCCACCGGCAGCGGGCGCGCTGATCCACGGCGTTGCCGCCGCGCCGGGCATTGCCAGCGGCCCGGCGCATATCCAGGTATTGCGCGAGTTCGACTACCCGTTGCGCGGTGAGTCGCTGCCCATCGAGCGGCAACGCCTGCAGCAAGCGTTGGCCAATGTGAACCACGAAATCGAAGCGCTGACCCAGCGCAGCCCGGCCAAGGCCATCCGCGAGATTTTCGTCACCCACCAGGAGATGCTCGCCGACCCGGACCTCAGCGACGAAGTCGACCAGCGCCTGCGCCAGGGCGAAAGCGCCGCCGCTGCGTGGATGGCGGTGATCGATGCCGCCGCGCGCCAGCAGGAGTCCTTGCACGACGCGCTGCTTGCCGAACGTGCCGCCGACCTGCGCGATATCGGCCGGCGGGTATTGGCCCAACTGTGTGGCGAAGCCGACGTGCCGGCGCCGGAGCAACCCTATGTGTTGGTGATGGAGGAGGTCGGCCCCTCCGATGTGGCGCGCCTCGACCCACAACGGGTAGCCGGGATTCTGACCGCTCGGGGCGGCGCCACCGCCCACAGCGCCATCGTCGCTCGTGCCCTGGGCATCCCCGCTGTGGTGGGGGCGGGCGACGCCGTGCTGCTGATTGCCCCGGGCACGCCGCTGCTGCTCGACGGCCAGCGCGGGCGCCTGACCGTCGCCCCCGCCGCTGACCAACTCGAACGGGCCCTGGCTGAACGCGACCGCCGCGAGCAACGCCTGCAGGCCGCCAAGGCCCGGCGCCTGGAGCCTGCAATCACCCGCGACGGCCATGCCATCGAGGTGTTCGCCAATATCGGCGAAAGCGCCGGGATCGAAGCGGTGGTTGATCAGGGCGCCGAAGGCGTTGGCCTGCTGCGCACCGAACTGATCTTCATGGCCCACCCGCAAGCCCCCGATGAAGCCGAGCAAGAGGCCGAGTACCGCCGCGTGCTCGATGGCCTTGCTGGCCGGCCGCTGGTGGTACGCACCCTCGATGTCGGCGGCGACAAACCCTTGCCTTACTGGCCGATCGCCAAGGAAGAAAATCCCTTCCTCGGCGTGCGCGGCATTCGCCTGACCCTGCAACGCCCGCAGGTGATGGAAAGCCAGCTGCGCGCCTTGCTGCGCGCTGCTGGCGACCGGCCGTTGCGGATCATGTTCCCGATGGTCGGCCAGCTCGAAGAGTGGCGCCAGGCGCGGGCCATGGTCGAGCGCCTGCGCGAGGAAATCAGCGTCAGCGACCTGCAACTGGGGATCATGATCGAGGTGCCATCGGCCGCCTTGCTGGCGCCGGTGCTGGCCCAGGAAGTGGACTTTTTCAGCGTCGGCACCAACGACCTGACCCAGTACACCCTGGCCATCGACCGCGGCCACCCGAGCCTTTCGGCGCAAGCCGACGGCCTGCACCCGGCGGTGCTGCAACTGATCGACATCACCGTGCGCGCCGCCCATGCCCATGGCAAATGGGTCGGCGTGTGCGGCGAGCTGGCGGCCGATCCGCAGGCGGTGGCGCTGCTGCTCGGCCTTGGCGTCGATGAGCTGAGCGTTGCTGCGCGCAGCATCGCCGAGGTGAAAGCCGAAGTACGTGAACTGAACTTTGAACATGCCCAAAAGCTTGCGCGCCAAGCCTTGCTGCAGGGCAGTGCCGGCGCAGTGCGGGCACTGCTGGAGACCCGTTGATGGCCAAGATACTGACCCTGACCCTGAACCCGGCGCTGGACCTTACCGTCCGCCTCGACAGCCTGCAGGCCGGCCAGGTCAACCGCAGCCAGGCGCAGCACAGCCATGCCGCCGGCAAGGGCCTGAACGTTGCCCAGGTGCTGGCCGACCTTGGCCATAGCGTGACGGTGGGCGGCTTTCTCGGTCGCGACAACCTGGCGCCGTTCGAGGCCCTGATCGGCCGCCGCGGCTTTGCCGATTGCTTCGTGCGGGTAGCCGGCGAGACCCGCTGCAACATCAAGCTGGTCGAAGCCTGCGGCCAGGTCACCGATATCAACGGCCCCGGCCCGCAGGTCGATGAGCAGGCGCGTCTGGAACTGCTGACCCACCTGGAGCAGATCGCCCCCGGTCACGCTGCGGTGGTGGTCGCCGGCAGCCTGCCGCAGGGCATCAGCCCGCAGTGGTTGCAGATGCTCCTGGCCCGGCTCAAGGCCATGGGCCTGAAAGTGGCTCTGGACACTAGCGGTGAAGCCTTGCGGGCCGGGCTTGCCTGCGGGCCGTGGCTGGTCAAGCCGAACACCGATGAGCTGAGCGAAGTGCTTGGCACTGCGGTGCATGATGTTGCCCAGCAGCAACAAGCTGCAACCCGGTTGATCGGCCAGGGTGTCGAACATGTGGTGGTGTCCCAGGGCGAGCAGGGCGTCAACTGGTTCCGCCAGGGCAGCGTCCTCAGCGCCGTGCCGCCCAAGGTCACGGTAGCCAGTACCGTCGGCGCCGGCGATTCGCTGCTGGCAGGCATGGTCCATGGCCTGCTGAGCGCCGACACGCCGGCGCAAACCCTGCGCCGGGCCACGGCGATTGCCGCCCAGGCGGTGACCCAGATCGGTTTCGGCATCAACGACCGGGCGCAACTGGCGCAACTGGAAAGCCAGGTGCAGCTGACAGAAGAACAACAAGAGGCTTGCAGATGAACATTGCCATCGTCACCGCCTGCCCCAATGGCCAGGTCTCCAGTGTGCTCAGTGCGCGCCTGCTGGAAGCGGCCGCGCTGCGCCAGGGCTGGAGCACCAGCGTTGAAGTGCACGACCCGCAGCAACCCGAGCGGCAGTTATCGGCGGCGGCGATCGCTGCCGCCGACTGGGTGCTGGTGGTCAACACCGGCCCGCTGGAGCTGCGCCGTTTCGCCGGCAAGCGCCTGTACCAGAGCACCCCGGCGCAAGCCCTGGCGGATGTCGAAAACTTTCTCCGTGAAGCGGCCGAAAAGGCTGTGGTTTATCAGCCCGAAGCCGAGCCGGTTGCAGCGCCGGTAGAGCGCAGCGCGAAGATTGTCGCGGTCACTGCCTGCCCGACTGGCGTCGCCCATACCTTCATGGCCGCCGAGGCCTTGCAGCAGGCGGCGCAGCAGCTGGGCTACCAGCTCAGCGTCGAGACCCAGGGCTCGGTGGGGGCGCGTAACCCCTTGTCGGCAGCGGCCATTGCCGACGCCGACGTGGTGCTGCTGGCCGCTGATATCGAGGTGCCCACCGCGCGCTTTGCCGGCAAGCGCATCTACCGCTGCGGCACCGGCGTTGCCCTCAAGCAGGCCCAGGCGACACTGAAAAAAGCCCTGGCCGAAGCCCGCGAAGAAGCTGCCGCGCAAGGTGCAAACGCAGCGCCTGCGCGCAGCGAAAAAACCGGGGTGTACAAGCACCTGCTCACCGGCGTGTCGTTCATGCTGCCGATGGTGGTGGCCGGCGGTTTGCTGATCGCGCTGTCGTTTGTGTTCGGTATCGAGGCTTACAAAGAGCCCGGCACCCTGCCTGCAGCATTGATGCAAATCGGCGGTGACGCGGCGTTCAAACTGATGGTGCCGCTGCTGGCCGGTTACATCGCTTATTCGATAGCCGACCGTCCGGGGCTGGCGCCGGGGATGATTGGCGGCTTGCTCGCCAGTACCTTGGGCGCGGGGTTTATCGGCGGGATCGTCGCAGGCTTTCTCGCCGGTTACAGCGCCAAGGCCATCAGCCGCTGGGCGCGCCTGCCCAGCAGCCTTGAGGCGCTCAAGCCGATCCTGATCATCCCGCTGCTGGCCAGCCTGTTCACCGGCCTGGTGATGATTTACGTGGTCGGCAAGCCGGTGGCCGGCATGCTCGAAGGCCTGACCCATTTTCTCGACAGCATGGGCACCACCAACGCGATTCTGCTCGGCGTGCTGCTCGGCGGGATGATGTGCGTCGACCTCGGCGGGCCGATCAACAAGGCGGCCTATGCATTCTCGGTCGGGCTGCTGGCGTCACAGAGTTATGCACCGATGGCCGCGACCATGGCCGCCGGCATGGTGCCGCCGATTGGCCTGGGCATCGCCAGCTTCATCGCCCGGCGCAAGTTCGCCCAGAGCGAGCGCGAAGCCGGCAAGGCGGCGCTGGTGCTGGGCCTGTGCTTTATTTCCGAGGGGGCGATTCCGTTTGCCGCCAAAGACCCGCTGCGGGTGATCCCGGCCAGCGTCGTCGGCGGTGCGCTGACCGGCGCCTTGTCGATGTACTTCGGCTGCAAGCTGATGGCGCCCCATGGCGGCCTGTTCGTCATGCTGATCCCCAATGCGATCAACCATGCCGTGTTGTACTTGCTGGCGATCGTCGCCGGCAGCCTGCTGACGGCAGTGGTGTATGCCGTGCTCAAGCGTGGTGAAGGGGTGGAACTGACAGTGCAGCCGGCCAAGGCCTGATCAGTTGCGCGGGCGCGGGTACTTCTTGCGCAGGGGGACCAGCAGGTCGCTCAGGCCGTTGTGATCGACCTCGTGCATCAGCGCCAGCAGGCTACCCAGCTCGCCCTTGGGAAAGCCCTGGCGGGCGAACCAGTTGAGGTAGTGACCAGGCAGGTCGGCGATCAGCCGGCCCTGGTATTTGCCGTAGGGCATTTCGCGGGTGACCAGCAGGACGAGGGCTTCCGGGTTCATGGCAAGGCTGTTCTTTGAAGAGGTGGGCCAACATACATGCAATCTGCATGAAGGCCAAAGGACAGTTCATGCAGAACGCGTGCAAGTGATAAGTTCATTTAATTTCAAGTTATTGAAAGTTAACGATATTTTTTATGTTCGCCGGCTGGCACGAACCCTGCTCCGATCTATTGCACTTCCCTCATGCAAAGGAGCAACGTCATGACTACCCCCAACAAAGAAGTGGTCTCGGTTCTCAACGAACTGATCGAGTTCAGCAAGGATGGCGAAAAGGGTTTCAAAACCTCTGCCGAGGATGTGAAAAATCCGCAGCTCAAAAGCTACTTCATCCAGCGTGCCGGTGAGTGCGGTAGCGCCGCCGCCGAACTGCAACAGCAAGTGCGCAGCCTGGGCGGCGACCCGGAAACCTCCACCAGCGTCAGCGGTGACCTGCACCGTGGTTGGGTCAACCTGAAGTCGATGCTCACCGGCAAGGATGAAGAAGCGGTGCTCAACGAAGTCGAGCGCGGCGAGGACCACGCCCTGAAAGCCTACAAGGACGCCCTGGAAAAACTGGCTCGCCTCAACACCCTGCCAAGCAGCGAGGTGTACGCCCTGGTTGAACGCCAGTACCACGGTGTGCAGCGTAACCATGACCAGGTCAAGGCCCTGCGCAACCAGGCTCGCGCCAGCTCTTAACGCGCAGCCTCGACCCGGTTGCGGCCGTTGCCCTTGGCACGGTAAAGCGCCTCGTCGGCATCGCCCAGCAAGGTCGCAAGATCTTGCTGGGCGCCTGGCGTGTGGCAACCGATGCCGATACTGACGGTCACCGGCGCTGTGTCAGCGCCAAACGGCGGCAACGCCTCGACGGCTGCGCGAATGCGTTCGGCCAGCAGCAGTGCCCCCGGCAGTTCAGTTTCCGGCAACACCACCAGAAATTCCTCACCCCCATAGCGTGCGGCCAGGTCGGCCGGGCGGCGAATGCTGCTGGCAATCGCTGCGGCCACCTGGCGCAAGGCGGCATCGCCACCCGGGTGGCCATGGCGATCGTTGAAGGCCTTGAAGTGATCGACATCGACCATCAGCACCGCCAGCGGCCGGGCATTGCGCAGGCTTCGCGCCCATTCCTGGCGCAGCACCTGGTCGAGGCGCCGGCGGTTGGCAAGGCCGGTCAGGCTGTCGGTGGCGGCCAGCGCCGCCAGGCCTTGTTCGGCGCTCTGCCGGCGGCGCAATTCGCGGCCCAATAGCAGGGTCAGCCAGAGAATGCCGATGCACAGCACGCCGGTGGCGACGCTGACCAGCACGGCGGTGCGCCGCCACGACTCGAAGACTTCGTCGGCGGAGTGGGCGACGATGACGATCAGCGGCAAGTCGCCAACCCGGGCGAAGGTAAACAGCCGTTCTTTACCGGTGCGGGTGGAAACCCCGGCAAAGGTGCCGCTGACATCGGCGCGCATGCGCTGGAAGTTCGGCCGGTCACTGTAGTTCTGGCCGATTTTTGGTTCATCCGGGCTGCCCGGCTGGCGTACCAGCAGGGCGCCGTCGGTGTTCATCAGGTTGATGCTGCTGTCGGTGCCGATGTCCAGGCGCTGGAACAGCGTGCTGAAGTACGACAGGCGCAAGGCCCCGGCAGCCACGCCGAGAAACTCGCCGTGGGGCCCGGAGATGCGCCGGCTGAAGCTGATGCACCAGTCCAGGTCGCCCAGCCGCGCCTTGAACGGCTGGCCGATGACCAGGCCCAGGTCGGGGTTGTCGCGATGCTGCTGGAAGTCCTTGCTGTCGGCGAAATTGGCCTGGCGCGGGATGGCGTTGGTGGAGTCTGCAACCACGTCGCCCTTGGCATCGAGCCAGAGGATATCGCCACGTACCGGTGCGGTAACGGCCTGGTTGAAGAGAATCTGCTGGCGCAGCTCGACCGGCACGGCGAGCAGTTCCGGGCGCTGCACGGCCCAGATCAGGCCTTGCAGGGAAAGGTCATAGAGTTCGACATTACGCACGATGTCGCTTTCGATCAGTTGCACTATGTTGCTGGCCGAGCGTGCGGCAGCCTGTTCGACGCTGCTGCGTTCGCGCATCAACAGGAAGGTGACGATGGCGACGATGGCGAGCACCGCGAGGCAACTGCCCAGGTTGAGGATCAGCTCCGGATGAGACTTGTACAGGGCGGATCGCTGGGATCGGGTGGGCAACGTCATGGTCACTGATGCCGAAGACCGTCTGGAAAGTGCGGTATTACTGCGCGGCGGCCGTATTCTAGGGGCGCGCGGATTGTCGGACAAGGATTTAATGGTGACATTCTGACGAATGTGGGAGCGGCGGTGCGGCGACCCGACTTGCCCCGCGATTGCAATGGGTCAGACCCATCGCATCGCGAGTCAAGCTCGCGCCTACAGCTTCGATCAGAAAATGTTCAGCGGGTAGTCAACGATCACCCGGTACTCGTCGACATCGTTGTCGATGTGCGAGTAGCCCTGAGTGCCACGGTGCGAGGCCCAGCGCAGCAGTACCGAGAGGTCCTTGAGCTGGCCTTGCTGGAACACGTACTGCAGGTCGACGTCACGTTCCCAGTGCTGGGCATTCTCGCCGTCGGCGTTGTACCAGTGGCCGTAGCCGACGCTGTTGGGGTCGACCTTGCTCATGTCCAGCTCACCGCGCGAGTAGGACACAATCGAGGTCAGGCCGGGGATGCCGGCACCGGCGAAGTCGTAGGCGTACTTGAGCTTCCACGAGCGCTCGTTGGGGCCGTTGAAGTCCGAGTAAATCTGCGAGTTGTCGAGAAAGACGCTGTCGCCCTGGTTGATGTAGTCGAACGGGGTGTTGCCGTTGACCCGCTGGTACACCGCGGTGAGGCTGTTGTAGCCGACGTTGACGGTGAAATGCAGGCTGTAGGTGTTGTTGTCGATGTGCCCGAGCAGCGCCTGGCCGGTGTCCTGGGTGTGGTAGAAGTGCAGGCCGGGGTTGAGGCTGACCAGCTCGTTGAGCTGCCAGGTGTAGTCCAGATCGAAGTAGTACTGGTTCCAGATGTCCTTGAGCTCGGCGGCATACAGGCTCGAGGTCAGGTTCGGTACGCCGCTCCAGGCCACGCCCGCCCAGTTCAGGTGGCGGCTGTCGCGCTCGTCCTGCAACTTGCCGTAGAAGGTGTCGATGCGCCGGTGGCCGCTCTGGTTGTAGGGCTTGGTGAAGCTGGCCTGGCCGGCTTCGAGCATCACCCCGTCAAAGCTGTTGTTGGTGACGCTGACGCCACGGAAGGTCTGCGGCAGCATGCGCGACTCGCCGCCGGCGATCACCGGGTTGGTGAGGAACAGGTCGCCGGCCTTGAGCTCGGTGTCGAAGGCTTTCATCTTCAGCGCAGCGCCGGCAGTGGAGAACGAATCGTGGGCCTTGCCCGGTTCGCCATCGCCCTTGGTGTTGATCGGCAAAATACTCGAGCCGGAGGTACCGCCACCGCCGTCGAGTTTCAGCCCGAGCATGGCGTGGGCATCGAGGCCGAAACCCACCGTGCCCGGGGTGTAGCCCGATTCGAACTTGCCGAGAAAACCCTGGCCCCATTCGCGGTTGTCACGCACGCCTGGCAGCAGCTGGTTGCGGTTCAGGTAGTAGTTGCGAGCGTGCACATTGAGGCTCGACCCTTCGATGAAGCCTTCGGCCTTTTCCTCGTCGGCCTGGGCGCTGCAGGGCATCGTTGCAGCCAATGCAACGAACAGTGGGGTGAAGCGTAAAGCAGTGTTCACCGGTGTGGACTCCTTGGGGTGAATGTACGGCAGTTTTTATTGTGTGAAAGACGGTCTTGTTATGAACAAACGAGCCAGCGCGCTGGCATTTTTCGACACACGAAAAAAAGCCGCTGATCGGCAGCGGCTTTGAAAGACAACCGCACAGGCGCTCAAGTCACCTGTACGGCCATCGAGGGAGTCGAAGGAGTGGAGCGTGGCGCTATCAGCTATCGGAAGCGTCACTCGCTTGAGCCTTGGAAGCGGTCTGTTCCAGGCCTTTGGCCTGCTCGGCCTTGTGTGCGGCGATGGCCTCCTGAACGACGGCGGCGCGCTCGGCATTACGGGCAACAAAGGCCGGGGATTCTTCAGCCATGGCCAGTGGCGACAGCAACAGGGACGACAGGACGAATACGCTGGCAACACCCATACTGTTGGACATTTGCAACAACCTTCTTGCTTGGCAAGTGTGGATTAGGTTTGACTAAATTAGTCGGAAATGGGTGATAGAAACAGTTACTTTTAGGATAAGCACTGTTGCGTCAAAGGTAATAGTCATCGCGGGTCAAGCCCGCTCCCACACCTATAGGAGCGGCGGTGCGACGCCTCGACTTGACCCGCGATGAGGCCCTCAGGCCGGCAACAGGATCCCGAAGGTATTGGCCCCCGCCTGGCTGCGCACGAACACGCTGCCGCCATGCATCAACGCAATCGCCTTGACGATCGCGAGCCCCAGCCCGTGGTTGCCGGCGCCGCTGTTGCTGCGCGCCGCATCCACCCGGTAGAAGCGCTCGAACAGCATCGCCAGGTGTTCCTCGCCAATCGCCGGCCCCGGGTTGCTCACGGCGATGCTCACCTGGCCGTCCTGTTCCTCGATGCGCACCTGGATCACCTGCTCGGGCAAGGTGTGCTGCACCGCGTTGTTCAGCAGGTTGATCAGCGCCCGGCGCAACTGGGCCTTTTCGATGCGCGCCTGGGCATCGCCGCTGACCTGCACGCTGATGCGCGCGTCCTCGAGGATGTAGTCCAGGTAGTCGAGAGTGGTCGCCACTTCTTCGGCCAGCGAGGTGCTGGTCAGCGCCGTGGCTTTGCTGCCCTGGTCGGCGCTGGCGAGGAAGAGCATGTCGTTGATGATGCTGCGCAGGCGCTCGAGTTCTTCAAGGTTCGATTGCAGCACCTCGAAGTAGTGCTCGGCGCTGCGCCCACGGGTCAGGGCGACCTGAGTCTGGCCGATCAGGTTGGTCAGCGGCGAGCGCAGTTCATGGGCGACGTCGGCGTTGAAGGCTTCCAGGCGGCTGTAGGCCTGGTCGACGCGCTCCAGGGTCGAGTTGAAGGCGCTGGCGAACTGCGCCAGCTCCGGGGGCAAGTCGGCCAGTTGCAGGCGCCCGCTCAGGCGCGGCGGCGCCAGCTTTTGAGCTTCGGCCGAGAGTGCCAGCAACGGCCGCAATCCATAGCGCGCCACCCAGTAACCGAGCAACGAGGCCAGCACCACGCCCAGCACCGACAGGCTGATGATCGCCACCAGCAAGGTGTGCTGGGTGTGCCAGAAAGTCTCGGTGTCGATGCCGATCAAAAAGCGCAGGGTCGGGCGCTTGCCCATGGCCGGCAGTTCGCTGACCAGTACCTTGTAAGGGTAGGGGCTGGCGGCCAGGTGCAGGTCGCGCATGCCCAGCCGGCCCTGGGCAAAGGTGCGGAGGCTGGCATCCGGCTGGCCGTATTCGAACGGGCTACCGTCGCTGACCACCCAGAAGCGGATGCGCCGGTCTTCTTCGCTGAGCAAATTGAGCTTGTTGGTGATCTTCTGCCAGTGCTCGCGGGTGTCGTAGCGGGTCAGCGACGACTCCAGCACGCTGAAGCGCGCTTCAAGCTCGGCGGTGGGCAGCAGGTCGAGGCTGCGGTCGACCTGCTTGTACAGCGCGGTACCGATCACCAGGAACACACCTAGTGCCACCAGGGTGAACAGCGCGCTCAGGCGCAGGGCGATGGAGTTAGTCGGCACGGTTTTCCAGAACATAGCCCATGCCTCGGATGGTGTGCAGCAGTTTGGTTTCGAAAGGCCCGTCGAGCTTGGCGCGCAGGCGCTTGATCGCTACCTCGACGACGTTGGCGTCGCTGTCGAAATTGATATCCCAGACCAGCTCGGCAATCGCCGTTTTCGACAGAATTTCGCCATGCCGGCGGGCCAGCACGCTGAGCAGCGAGAACTCCTTGGCGGTCAGCTCCAGGCGCTGCCCGGCGCGGCTGGCCTTGCGGCTGATCAGGTCGACCCAGAGGTCGGCGACCTGGATCTGCACCGGCTCATGGCCGCCGCCACGGCGGGTCAGGGCTTGCAGGCGGGCGACCAGTTCGAGGAACGAGAACGGCTTGCCGAGGTAGTCGTCGGCGCCTTCGCGCAGGCCGTGGATGCGGTCTTCGACCCGCTCGCGGGCGGTGAGCATGATCACCGGCGTCTGCTTGCGCGCACGCAGGGCGCGCAGCACACCGTAGCCGTCCAGGCCCGGGAGCATCACATCGAGGACGATCACCGCATAGTCGCCTTCCAGGGCCATGTGCAGGCCATCGATACCGTCGCGCGCCAGGTCCACGGTAAAGCCTTGCTCGCTGAGGCCGCGGTGCAGGTAGTCGGCGGTCTTTTGTTCGTCTTCGATAATCAGCACACGCATGGTCGGCTCTCAACTGGCATCGGTTTGCGCCATGGTCACGGCCGTCTGGCGCCGGTGGAACAGGCGTTCCAGGGCCAAGTATATGACCGGTGTGGTGAACAGTGTCAGCGCCTGGCTGACCAGCAGCCCGCCGACCACAGCAATGCCCAGTGGCTGGCGCAGCTCGGCGCCGGCGCCCATGCCGAACATCAGCGGCACGGCGCCAAGCAGGGCGGCGAGGGTGGTCATCATGATCGGCCGAAAACGTGACAGGCAGGCCTTGTGGATCGCCTCTTCGGCGCTCAGGCCCTGGTGGCGCTGGGCGTCGAGGGCAAAATCGATGAGCAGGATGCCGTTCTTCTTGACGATGCCAATCAGCAGCACGATGCCGATCAAGCCCATGATCGAAAAATCCTCGCCCGACAGCCACAACAGCGCCAGGGCGCCGAGCCCGGCCGAGGGCAGGGTGGAGATGATGGTCAGCGGATGGACGAAGCTCTCGTAGAGCACGCCGAGGATGATGTACACCGCCACCAGCGCCGCGAGGATCAGCCACGGCTGGCTCGACAGCGAACTCTGGAAGGCCTGGGCCGCACCCTGGAAGGTGCCGATGATCGAATCGGGCATGCCCAATTCGCGCTGGGTGCGTTCAAGAATCTGCACCGCGTCGCCCAAGGCGACGCCGGGGGCCAGGTTGAACGACAAGTTGGCAGCCGGGAACAGGCCGTCATGGGCAATCGACAACGGCCCGGTGCTCGGCGCCGCGACCTTGGCCAGCACCGACAACGGCACCATCTCGCCGCTCAAGGGCGAGCGCAGGTAGAAGTAGTTGAGGCTCTCGGCCTTGCCGCGCTGGCGGGCGTCGAGTTCGAGGATCACCTTGTACTGGTTGGTCTCGGTCTGGAACTCGCTGATCTGCCGCTGGCCGAAGGCATCGTAGAGCGCCTGGTCGACGTCGGTGGTGGTCAGGCCGAAACGCGCCGCGGCCTTGCGGTCGATGTCGATGCGGGTAACGCTGGCGCCCAGTTGCAGGTCGTTGGACAGGTCGCGAAAGGCCGGGTTGGCCTTCAGCCGCTCGGTCAGGCGCTGGGTCCAGAGGTTCAGGGCCGGGCCGTCGTTGCTCTTGAGCACGTACTGGTACTGGCTGCGGCTCGGTCCGGAGCTGAGGTTGATGTCCTGGCCGGCGCGCAGGTACAGGACCACGCCTGGCACCTTGGCCAGCTTCGGCCGCAGGCGGTCGATGAATTCGCTGGCCGAGACGTCGCGATCGCCGCGGTCCTTGAGGGCGATCCAGAAGCGGCCGTTGGCGATGGTCTGGTTGCTGCCGGTCACTCCGACAGCATGGGAGAAGGCTCGCACGGCCGGGTCGGCCTCGACGATCCTGGCCAGCGCCTTATGTTTTTCGAGCATGTCCGGGTAGGAGACATCGGCCGCCGCCTCGCTGGTGCCGAGCACGAAGCCGGTGTCCTGCACCGGGAAGAAGCCTTTGGGGATGGCAATGTAACCGACCACCGCCAGGGCGAAGGTCAGGCCGAACAGGCCCAGCATCAGCCGCTGGTGGGCCAGGGCCTTGACCAGCCCGCGCTCGTACCAGCCGAGCAGGCGGCTCGGGGTGTCCTGCGCGTTGTGCTGCGGGCGGCGCATGAACAGGGCGCAAAGGGTCGGCGCCAGGGTCAGCGACACTACCACGGAAATCAGGATGGTCGAGGTGGCGGTGAGGGCGAATTCCTTGAACAGCCGCCCGACTACACCGCCCATGAACAGCAGCGGAATGAACGCGGCAATCAGCGAAAAACTGATCGACACCACGGTAAAGCCGATTTCGCCCGAGCCCTTGATCGCCGCCTCGCGCATGCCGTCACCGGCTTCCAGGTGACGGTGGATGTTCTCCACTACCACGATCGCGTCATCGACCACAAAGCCCACGGAGATGACGATGGCCACCAGGGTCAGGTTGTTCAGGCTGAAACCGAACAGGTACATCAGGGCGAAGCTGGCCACCAGCGACACACCGAGCACGCTCGACACGATCAGGGTCGCCGACCATTGGCGCAGGAACAGCGCCATTACCCCGATCACCAGCAGCACGGCGATCATCAGGGTGATCTCCACCTCGTGCAGTGAGGCGCGGATGGTCTGGGTGCGGTCGTTGAGCACCGACACCTGCACGGATGCCGGCAGCATCTGCTCAAGCCCCGGCAAGGCCGCCATAATGCCGTCGACGGTATCGACGATATTCGCCCCGGGCTGGCGGAACACCACCAGGTTCAGGCCCTGCTGCTCGCCGGACCAGGCTTTGACGTAAGCGTTTTCGGCGCCATTGATGACCTTGGCGACATCCTGCAGGTGCACCGGCGCGCCGTCGCGGTACGAGACGATCAGCTGGGCGTATTCCTCGGGGTGGAACAACTGGTCGTTGGTGGCGATGGTCGACACGCTGTTCTGCCCGTACAGCGCGCCTTTGGCCAGGTTCAGGCTGGTCTGCTGGATGGCCTGGCGCAGGTCGGCCAGGGTCAGGCCCAGGGCGGCGAGTTTTTCGGGCTGGGCCTGTACGCGGATGGCCGGGCGCAACTGCCCGGTGATGTTGATCAGGCCGACCCCGTCGATCTGGCTCAACTGGCGGGCCAGCAGGGTTTCGGCGTAATCACTGAGCTCGTTGGCCGGCATCTGCGCCGAGCTTACGGTAAGAATCAGCACCGGGCTGTCGGCCGGGTTGACCTTGCGCCAGGTCGGCGGGCTGGGCATGTCCTGGGGCAGGCGCGCGGTGGCGGTGTTGATTGCCGCCTGGACTTCCTGGGCGGCGGTGTCGATGCTCTTGTCGAGGGTGAACTGCAAGATCAGGTTGGTCGAGCCCAGGGCGCTGCTGGAGGTCATCTGGGTCATGCCGGGGATGGCGCTGAACTGCACCTCCAGCGGCGTGGCCACCGACGAGGCCATGGTTTCCGGGCTGGCGCCGGGCAGTTGCGCGGTAACCTGGATGGTCGGGAAATCGGCTTCGGGCAATGGCGCCACCGGCAGGCGCGGAAAGGCGATGACCCCGAGCAGCACCAGGGCGAAGGTCAGCAGCAGGGTGGCGATCGGGCGGTCGATGCACCAGGCGCTGATCGAGCCGCGCGGGTTCATGGCTGCACCTTGGCGCTGGTCACGTCTTCTGGCGGCGGCGCCTCAGGGGCGATTTCGACATGGGCGCCGGGCTTGAGCCGCGACTGGCCGTCGGACACCAACCGGTCGCCAGCTGCGACCCCGGCAATGATGTTCAGCACACTGTCCTGGTACAGCACTTTGACCGGCACGCTGTCGACCTTGTCGCCATTGAGGCGGTACACGTAATGGCCGTCGATGCCGCGCTGCACCACTTGCGGTGGCACCACCAGGGCTTTTTGATCCAGCGCGGTCTGCAGCTTGAGGGTCACCAGTTGCCCGGGCCACAGCCGCGCATCCGGGTTGGCGAACTCGGCCTTGACCCGGATGGTGCCGGTGTTGGCCGCCACCTGGTTGTCGATCAGGCTAAGCCTGCCCTCGCCCAGCAGCGTGCCGCCGCTGTCGCCGTCGCCTTCCAGGTAGGCTTGCACCACCGCCGGGGTTGGCGCGGTGAGCAGGCCCTGCAGGGTTGGCAGCTGTTGCTGCGGCAGCGAGAATTCGACACCGATCGGGTCGATCTGGGTCACGCTGAACAGCCCCTGGGTGTCGGCCACGCGCAGGAAGTTGCCTTCATCGACATTGCGAATACCGACCCGGCCGGTCACCGGCGAGCGAATCTGTGTGTATGAAAGTTGTACCTGAGCGGCGGCAATCGCGGCCTGGTTGCCGAGTACCGTGGCCTTGAGCTGGTTGAACAGTGCCTGCTGCTGGTCGAGGGTCTGTTTTGAGACGCTGTTGTCGGTGCTCAGCAGCCTATAGCGCTTGAGGTCGACTTCGGCCACCTGCAACTGCGCCTGGCTCTGGCCCAGTTGGGCCTTGGCCTGTTCGAGGGTGGCGCGGATCGAACGGTCATCGATGGTGGCCAGCAGGTCGCCTTGCTTGACCGCCTGGCCTTCTTTGACCAGCAACTGCGTCAGCAGCCCTTCGACCTGCGGGCGAATCACCACGCTGTGCAGCGACAGCACCGAACCGATGCCGCTGACAAAGCGCGGCACGTCCTGCTGCTTGACGCTGACCACGCGCACCGGGATGGCGCTGGTGCTGGCGGATTTTTCCTGGGTTGGGCGATTGCCCAGCCACAGGGCGATGCCTGCCAGGGCGATGAGCAGGGCGCAGATAACGACGGAACGAGGCTTGATTGGCATGCTTGCAGGGCACCGCGGGCGCAGGGATCGGTATGTAGCGTTATAGCCGCTCAATCAGGTCAGCAGAGTGACCGCTAACTGACAGCGCTGACAGGTTTGGCGTACACCGCTCCTTTGTGGGAGCGGGCTTGACCCGCGATGAGGCCCGACCTGCCAACACAGCAGATTCTGTGTATTTCAGCTCGGTAATGGCCAAGTGCCAATATCCTGAGCTGGATCAAGATTGCGCAAAAATTTGCCACTAGAGTCGTACGCCCTGCCGATTCTCCCCGACAAAAACGAGTGCCTCCGATGAAGAGCAATTTGCCTGTGACCGGTCGCAATGTGGATTATCCCGGTGACGCCAATATCCTTTCCACCACTGACCTGACCAGCCAGATCACCTACGCCAATGACGATTTCATCAAGATCAGTGGCTTTACCCGCGAAGAGTTGATCGGCAACCCCCACCATATCGTCCGCCACCCGGACATGCCGCCCCAGGCCTTTGCGCAGATGTGGCAAACGCTGAAGAGCGGCCGCTCATGGATGGGCCTGGTGAAAAACCGTTGCAAGAACGGCGACCATTACTGGGTCAGCGCCTTTGTTACGCCCATCTCCAGCAACGGTCAGGCCATGGAGTACCAGTCGGTGCGGACCAAGCCCAGTGCCGAGCAGGTCGAGGCCGCTGAGCGTTGTTACGCCCACCTGCGCAGTGGCCGCAACCGCTGGTGGCAGCGTCTGCCGGTGCTGGGGTTGGGCTGGCAGTTGTGGGGCGGGGTGACCCTGGCGTTGGCGGCGGTGTTTGCCATCAGTCGCCTGCTGCTGCCGGTGCTGCCATGGCAAGGTGCGCTGGAGCTGATTGTGGCCAGCGGCCTGGCGGCGTTGATGATCTTCATTGCCCTGCGCCCGCTGGAGCGCCTGCGCGTGCAGGCCCAGGCGATTGCCGACAACCCCTTGAGCCAGCAGCTGTACACCGGCCGGCGCGACGGCATCGGCCAGATCGACTTCGCCCTGCGCATGCTCAAGGGCCAGTTGGGCGCGGTGGTCGGGCGTATTGGCGATACCTCGCGGCGCCTGGCCGGGCATACCGGCAGCCTTGCCCAGTCGCTGCAAAGCAGCCACAGCAACAGCCTGGAGCAACAAAGCGAAGCCGACCAGGTGGCCACCGCGATCAACCAGATGGCCGCCAGCGTTGCCCAGGTTGCCAGCAGCGCCCAGCAAGCCTCGCAGGCTGCCGACCAGGCCGAAGGGGAAACCCAGGCCGGCCATCAACTGGTCGATCTCAACCGCAGCGCCATCCAGAACCTGGCGAACTCGCTGAATTCGGCCACCGAAGTTATCCACAATCTGGAAAGCCACAGCAGCGAGATCACCGGGGTGCTCGAGGTGATTCGCGGCATCGCCGAGCAGACCAACCTGCTGGCCCTCAACGCCGCCATCGAAGCAGCGCGAGCCGGTGACCAGGGCCGTGGTTTTGCCGTGGTTGCCGACGAAGTACGCGGCCTGGCCCAGCGCACCGCGCAGTCGACCCACGAGATCCAGCGGATGATCAGCGCCCTGCAAAATGGTGCGCGCGAAGCGGTGCAGGTCATGCAGCAGAGCAGCGAACATGCCGGGCACAGTGTCGAACAGGCGCAGCGCGCCGCCAGCGCCCTGGACGGCATCAGCCTGCGGGTCAACCAGATCAGTGAAATGAGCCTGCAGATTGCCGCTGCAGTGGAGCAGCAAAGCCAGGTCAGCGAGAGCATCAACCGCAACATCATCAGCATTCGCCAGGCCAGCGAAGCCACGGTGCAGGTCGGCCAGCAGAGCCACCTGAGCGCCACCGACGTGGCCGGGCTGGCGCAAGACCTGCGCCGGCTGGCCGATGAGTTCTGGCGGCGCTGCCAGTAGGGTGATTCAGAAGCCGATGAAGCTGTAGTACAAGCCCGGTTCGCTGCACACCTGCGCGCCGCAGGCTTCAAGCTCGGCGCTCAGTTGCGGATCGACCACATGCAGCGTCCACGGCGCCAGCGGCTGCTCCAGCGCCGGTTGTTGCAGGGCCTGGGCAAGCGCGGCAGTGTCGGGCAGGTATGCGGTAAAGCCATTGCCCTTGAGCGCGCTGACATCGATGCCCAGCGCCTGGCAGATGGCAACCTTGGCACGGATATCATCGCGATCGGCCTGGCGCGAACGCTCGATCAGCTCCGCCAGGCGCTTATCGACCAATTGATTGCCGTGGATCAGCGCCGGGCCGCTTTGCCAGGCTTCGCCCGGGCAGTCCTTGGCTTCGGGGCGCAGCGGGATGTGCGGGTTGATTTCCATCGGGTAGATGCGGCACACCAGCGGGCGGATCTCGTAGATGCCGCAGCGGTTGTCGTCATCCAGGTTGCGGCAGCGGCCGGGGTTGAAGGCAGCGAAGGTGATGGTCACCCAGGCTTCGCTGCTGCCGCAGGGCACCGGCCAGGAGCGGCGCATGGCGTGCTCGCGCTGCTCGGCCGGCAGGCCCAGGCCGTTGGCGAGGAAGGCTTCGACCAGGACGATGACCTGGCCGCCAGAGCCAGCCCATTGGCGAGCTTCGCTCAAGGTCAGGGGCACATGATGTCCGGTGCAGCATTTGCCACAGCCGGTGCAGTCGAAACGGATATCGGAGGCAGGTGCGCTGTTCACGGTTGGCCGGGTGCCCAATCGGTGACGTAAGCCGCCTTGCGTTTTTTATCGAACAGGCACAGCTCGGTGCCTTTGCGGTTGTTCATGTGTTTTTGCGGGTAGCGGCCTTCGAGCAGCAAGGCGCTGTAACCGACGCGGTCGTCGAACTCGGCGGCCTTGCCCAGGGCCTTGACCTGTTTGAGCTGGCTGGCGGCGATGCAGCTTTTCAGGACCTGCTGTTCATGCTCGCTCCAGGCCTGGCTGCTGGAAGCCTGGGCGCCGGCACTGAACACAGCGCAGCCGAGCAGGGTGAAGAGGAGGGCTTTCATGGCGGGTACTCGCAAAGGTGTGCGCACAATTGTGCCTGAGCCTCAGGCACATTCAAGCGCAGCGCTTCGCGGGTATGTGTCAGCGTTCTTCGAAGGCCACGGTGCGCGCGGCGACGATCAGGCAGTCGGTCAGCTCCGGCGAGGAGAACTTGGTCAGCACCGCGTTGGCCCCGGCATCCTTGGCTTTATCGCTGTTCATGGCGCTGTCCAGCGAGGTGTGCAGCAACACATAGAGGTGCTGGAAGTCAGGGGTTTCGCGCAGGGTGCGGGTGAAGGCGTAGCCGTCCATCTCTGACATCTCGATGTCCGATACCACTACGTTGATCTCGCGCTCGGTGCCTTGCAGTTCCAGCAGGGTGTTGATTGCATCCTTGGCGCTGCGCGCGGTGTGGCACTCGATGCCGAGGTTGCGCAGGGTGTGCACCGACTGCTGCAGGGCCACCTGGCTGTCATCGACCACCAGAATGTTGGTGGCGACCAGTACCGCAGCATCTTCTGCATTGAGCTCGGAGCTGGCCACCTCGTGGGGCGGCGGGGCGATGCCGTGGATGACCTTCTCGATATCCAGTACCTGCACCAGGGTGTTGTCGACCCGGGTCACGCCGGTGATGAACGACTTGCTCCCCGAGCCGTAGGGCGGCGGCTTGATGTCGGTGCTCAGGCAATGGACGATCTTGCTCACCGCCTGCACGTGCAGGCCCTGTTTGGAGCGGCTGATGTCGGTGACGATCAGGCAGCCGCCGTCCGGGTCTGCCAGCGGCCGTTCGCCGATGGCCCGGGACAGGTCGATGACCGACAGCGAGTTGCCGCGCAGGGTGGCCACGCCTTTGACGTGGGGATGCGACTCCGGCAGCTTGGTCAGCGGCGGGCAGGGGATGATTTCACTGACCTTGAGCAGGTTGATCGCCATCAGCTTGCCGCTGCGCAGGGTAAACAGCAGCAGCGACAGCGAGTCCGCGCGGGCATTTTGCGACGCCATAGGCACCTTCAGGGCAGAGTAATAGGGGGAGATGCCAGGTTATCGACCCGGCAGCCCGTGGCTTTAATCACTCGGTGAAATCAGCGTAGACCCAAGCGCCGCGCCAGGCGACTGAGATTGGCCCGGTCCAGGCCCAGCTCGCGGGCGGTGCTGGCCCAGTTGTGCTGGTGGCGCTCCAGGCAGGCCTGGATCAGCTGGCGCTGGTAGTCATCCAGGGCCTGGCGCAGGTCGCCAACGGGCAGCGGCGCTTCGACCAGCGGCTGTGTTTCGGCTTGTGTCGGCAGCGCCTCGAGCGGGCGCAGGTCCAGGTCGGCGGCCTCCAGGGTGAGGATTTTCGGCCGCTGTGCATGTTGCCCCAGGGCCTTGAGCGCCGAGCGGCCGATCAGGTGTTCCAGCTCGCGCACGTTGCCCGGCCAGCTGTAAGCAAGCAACGCGGCCTGGGCTTCGGCGCTCAGGCGCAGGCTACCGAGGCCCATGCGCGAGCGGTTCTGTTCCAGAAAGTAGCCGCTGAGCAGCAGCACATCGCGCCCGCGCTCACGCAGCGACGGTACCAGCAGCGGATACACGCTCAGGCGGTGGTAGAAGTCGGCGCGGTAACGCCCGGCGCGCACTTCTTCGGCCAGGTCGCGGTTGGTGGCGGCGATCAGGCGCACATCGACGCGGTGCTCCTGGTCCGAGCCCAGGCGTTGCAACTGGCCGCTCTGCAGCACACGCAACAGCTTGGCCTGCACGCTCAGCGACAACTCGCCGACTTCATCGAGAAACAACGTGCCGCCATTGGCCAGCTCGAACTTGCCACGGCGCTCGCCGACCGCGCCGGTAAAGGCGCCACGCACATGGCCGAACAGCTCGCTCTCGACCAGAGTGTCGGGCAGCGCCGCACAGTTGAGGCTGATCATCGGCCGCTCGGCGCGGCTCGAGGCCTGGTGAATGGCCTGGGCCACCAGCTCCTTGCCGACCCCGGTTTCGCCGGTGATCAACACCGTCAGGTCGCTGCTGCCGACCAGGCGGATTTCTTCCAGCAGGCGTTTGTGCGCCTTGCTCTGGCCGATCAGCTCCTTGTGCTGCTGGCCGCTGGCCTGGCGATACACCTCGGCGCGCTGGTGTTCGTCTTCGGCGCGCAAGGCCAGTTGTTCGATGCGCTCGGCAACATTGACCGTAGCTGCGGCCAGGCTGGCAAAGGCCTGCAGGGCATCGAGCTCGACCTGCTGGAACTGCTCCGGGTCGAGCGCATCGAGGGTGATCAGGCCCCAGGGCTGTTCGTCGACAAACAGCGGGCAGCCCATGCAGTCGTGGACCTCAAGCTGATGATGCAGGCCTTCGACCAGGCCGTCATAAGGGTCGGGCAAGTCGCTGTCGCTGGCGAAGCGGGTGGGCTCTTCGCGGCTGAGGATGGCGGCAAAGCGTGGATGTTCATCGACCTTGAAGCGCCGCCCGAGAGTATCGGTGCTCAAGCCGTCCACCGCCAGGGGCACCAGCCATTCGCCGTCCAGGCGCAACAGCGCCGCGGCATCGCACGGCAGCAGGCTGCGCATGGCTTGGAGCAGGCGCCGGTAGCGCTCGCGTTCGGGCAATTCGCGGGACAGGTCGCTGACCAGCGGCAGCAAGGCGGTGAGCAGGGATTTTGCGGTCATAAAGACTCCTGTGGGTCAAAATGACTATATCGCAGATGTTGTCGTTATGACTCTATAATTTATAAGTTGTTGATTTATATGGATTAAATAGTTGGCACGAAAGCTGTAATAACTCAGGCATTCATCAAGAAGCCACAGGCTCAGGAGTCATCCATGCTCAATGCCCAGGATCGTGCAATCGTCAAAGCCACCGTACCCCTGCTGGAAAGCGGCGGTGAAGCGCTGACCACCCATTTTTACAAGCTGATGCTCAGCGAGTACCCCGAAGTGCGCCCGCTGTTCAACCAGGCCCACCAGGCCAGCGGCGACCAGCCACGGGCCCTGGCCAATGGCGTGCTGATGTACGCCCGGCACATCGACCAGCTCGAACAACTGGGTGGCCTGGTCGGCCAGATCATCAACAAGCATGTGGCCTTGCAGATCCTTCCGGAACATTACCCGATTGTCGGTAGCTGCCTGCTGCGCGCCATCGAAGAAGTCCTCGGCAAAGACATCGCCACCCCTGAAGTGATCGCCGCCTGGGGCGCGGCCTATCAGCAACTGGCCGATATCCTCATCGGCGCCGAAGGCGAGGTCTATGCACAAAAAGCTGCGGCCCCTGGCGGCTGGCGCGGCGCGCGCGCATTCAAGCTGGTCGAGCGGGTCGAGGAGAGCAGCGAAATCGTCTCGTTCTACTTCGCCCCGGTTGATGGCGGCGCGATCCTGCAGGCCGAGCCTGGCCAGTACATCGGGTTGCAACTGCTGATCGACGGCGTCGAACAGCGCCGCAACTATTCGCTGTCGGCCCTGAGCAATGCCGGCCAGTACCGCATCAGCGTCAAGCGCGAAGCCGGCGGCAAAGTCTCCAACTACCTGCACCAGCAGCTGGCGGTAGGCGACAGCATCAACCTGTTCCCGCCATCGGGCGAGTTCACCTTGAGTGCCAGCGACAAGCCGCTGGTGCTGATCAGCGGCGGCGTCGGCATCACCCCGACCTTGCCGATGCTCGAAGCGGCGCTGGACAGCGGCCGTTTGGTGCACTTCATTCACTGCGCGCGCAACGGCGCGGTGCACGCCTTCCGCGACTGGGTCGATGAACTGGCGGCGCGCCACCCGCAGGTCAAGCGCTTCTACTGCTATGCCGAGGACGATGGCGTCAGCCTGCCGGCGGACGCCGTGGGTTTGCTCAGCGCCGATCAGCTTGGCCAGTGGTTGCCGCAAGAGCGTGATGTGGACGCCTACTTCCTCGGCCCGAAAGCCTTCATGGCCAGCGTCAAGCGCCACCTCAAGGGCCTGGGCGTGCCCGAGCAGCAGAGCCGCTACGAATTTTTCGGCCCGGCCTCGGCGCTGGAGTAAACACGTTTCGGTAACCGCGAACTGAAAGGATAGGGGCACGGCCAGCGATGGCTGTGCCTTGCGGCAATCGGTCGCCTTCTCAAGCAGGGGGCCTGGCCTTTTTACTGCATGCAGACAAAGCGTCATGCGCCTGGCGCATCATCCTTCCAGCCGTATCAAGGAAACCGTATCGTGAGCATCAATTGGGCTGACAAACTGCGCAAGAGCCTGCATGGCTCGGCCGACTCGCTGGGCAACCTGTGCGTCGAGGCGTTCCACTACCTGGCCCTGTTCGGCATCGGTGGCATCACTGCCTACGCGGCCGTGGTCACCTTCATCGAGATGCTCGGCAAGGGCGTCAGCGTCGACGACATCCTGCTGCTGTTCATCTACCTCGAGCTCGGCGCCATGGTGGGGATCTACTTCAAGACCAACCACATGCCGATCCGCTTCCTGCTGTATGTAGCGATCACCGCGCTGACCCGCCTGCTGATTGGCGACGTGTCGCACCACAAGGCGCCGGACGCCGGTTTGCTGTACGTGTGCGGCGGCATCCTGCTGCTGGCGTTCTCGATCCTGGTGGTGCGCTACGCCTCGTACCGCTACCCGTCGACCAAAGCCATCGATGCTAGTGGCAAGGAGATCAAGGAAGCGAAGTAACCTGGCCGGCTTTTGCACCGTTGCGGGTCATGGCGGCGAGGGTTTCCACGGCGCTGTGGCCCTGTTCGATGGCGATACCGAACTGGACGCTCTCGATCAAGCGCTGCAGGCGCTGCGGGTCGTTGCGCTGGGCCGGGCTGATCAGCCGCTTGGCGACGATGCCGGTGTCGTTGGAGAGGGTCAGCATGATGCTGCCGTCGAGCCGCTCGATACTCAGGTTGACCCGGTACTCGGGGGCAAAAGCGGCGTTGATCTGTGCGAAAGGGTTGATCATGGAGCTTCACCTGGCAAAGACATGCAGTGATTGACCGGGTGAGGGAGGGTTGGTTCAGGTGATTTTTCTCACGGTCTTTTGCGATATCTGACAGCTAAATCCTACGACCGAGTGGGATGCTTCTGAATTGCTTCTGCCCAAGCAGAAGGCCACCTTTACCGTGCTAGGTTCCGGGCTTCATTTGCCCAAGGAAGCTACACATGACACGGAATAATCAACCCACCTCTTCCTTCACCAACGCGCTGACTTCGCAACAGAGCGCAGCCGTTTCATCCTCTGTTACCGAAGCCATCTATCGTCTGGCAACCCAAGGCAGCCGCACGCGCAAGGGGGGTGTCATTCGCCAGGCCAGTGCCCCACTGACCATCACCCTGGACGATGGCCAGGTGGTGCGCGTGGCGCAGACCGGTGACTATGCCGAGTATCCGGACGGCAGCCGCGCGCACATCATTAGCGGCGCCGGAGCCCAAGGGCAACTGCAGGATCAGGCCATTGCCCTGGTCGGCAGTGCCTTGAGCAACGGTGATGAAATCATCGATACCCCACAAAACACCGTGCTGATCAGCAAGCAGCAAGGTGTACCCATGGCGGACGATTTCCTCACGAGCGCGAGGTGAGCGATGGTCTATCGCCTGAGCCTCAATGGTCGCGGCGCCGGGCAGCATGGCGACCCGACCACCAGCGGGGCGACCTGCCTCAGCAGCCAGTCCAGTCACCTGCAGAACGGGGTCGGCAGCCTGCGCCTGGGGGATGCCACCACGCCTTGCCCGGAGTGCGGCCAGGCCGGCAAGATTGCCGAAGGGTATGCTGACTGGACCATCAACGGGCTGCCGATCGCCTTTGATGGTGCGCAGATCGACTGCGGCTGCCCGGCCGGCAGTAACCACCTGGTCGCGCCGCTGGATGGTGGCGGCGCCAGAGCGGCGCCGGTAGCGGGCGGCTTTGCCGCGCCGGCTGGCCAGGCCTTCAAGCCGCCTGCGGCGACGCTCAGGCCAACTGCCATCGGTACGACCGGGCCCGCTTCAGCCATGTCCAGTGCGCCCGGCACGCTGGAGCCGGGCTTCTATGTGGTGCCACGCAGCATGTCGGGCCAGCAGGTGCTGGCCCGGCTTGGCGGCGAAAACCGCTACCTCAGCGCCCGGCTGCAACGGCTTAACCCCAGCTTCGCCGAAGGCTTCAAGGCCGGTGAGCTGTTCGTCCTCGGCGACCCCGACAACGGCATGAGTTGTACCCGCGAGGAAGCACAACTGATGGCCGCTGCCGCCCAGGTGCGCGAGGTACTGGCGCCGCTGACCGAGGAAGAGGCCAACTTCATGGTCCGCTACCAGGGTGAAATTGCCGGCTTGTTCAGCGGCGCCAGCCAGTCGATGGGCGTCGGCAAAGACATGCTCGGTCATGGTTTGAGCCAGGTTGAAAACAGCCTGCGCGCGCTTGAACAGCTGCATCAGCGCTCGTTCAGCACCTACGGGCATCTGAACAGCCCGCAGTTTTTCGCCTCCCGCCAACAGCTGTACCGCCAGCTGGATGCCCAGTTGAAGACGGCGTTTCTCAACAAGCCATTGAACCTGGGCAATTACGAGAGCCTGCGTCGAGACCTCGGCATCTCGACCAAAAGCCTGGTTCACCACTGGAGCCGTGCCGGTGCGCCGGGAGAGATCCCGGGTTACGCCACCCACCCTGAGCAGGTATCCCGGACCGCGAAATACCTTAAGCACGGTGGGTATGTCGGTATTGCCCTGGGGGGTGGCGCGTCGGTTCTCAAAGTGCAGGAAGTGTGTAGAGCGGGGGAGACGGAGGAATGCAAGAAGATTCGATTTACTGAGGCTGGGAGTTTCTCTGGGGGGGTGGCGGGTGGTGCTGCTGGTGCCTATCTGGGAGGGAAGACAGCTGTAGCTGTATGTGGCGTCGCCGCTGCGGCTGCCGGCGGAATTGGTCTGGCGGTATGTGGAATCGTCCTAGTGGGAGGGGGATCATTTGCAGGAGGGGTGGGGGTTGGCGCAGGTGGCGAATGGATTGGGGAATTTTTGTATGAGAAGACAAGTCCATGAGCAACTTCTGGAGCTCTTGGTGGGCATTTGCCTTCATGCTGACCCCCTTCGTGATGGGTATAGCCGGCGTAGCCATGGAAACCTACATCGCCCGAAGCCGTGACTTCGACCTCGTCATTGCCAGCCTACCAAACAGTGTCTGGCTCAAGCAGCAGATACCGTTCTGGGGGACCACCAGGTTGAAATCGCGCTGTTATTTGCTCAGCACGATTTGCGGTGCAATGCTTTATCCAAAGCTCAGTATCCGCCTGGGAATGATGGATGCAGAGGATCTGCGCAACTTTCCGCCACGGCTTCGGCGGCGATTGTTGATTGCTTCCTGGTTGATCATCATTGGTTCGGTGTGGATGTTTATCGGTGTCGGCCTGATCAAACTTTCAAAAATCTGAGCATAAAAAAAGGCGAGCCCCAGGGGCTCTCCTTTTTACCGTCTGCGTCGTTGATTACCAGTTGAGGCGAGTTTGCTCGTTATTCAGGAATTATTTGAGCCCAAGGTGAAGGTGATTTACAACCGGATGGAACCATGATGTTTGATTACTACACTTGGCATTCTGATATCCAGATTTCATTCCTGCTCACCCCCATTGTAACTGGTGTGACAGGCGTATTTATCAACCGATACGTGGCTAGTAGTCGACACTTGAACGTCATGCTTGCAGCCCTTAAGAACAGTCGTTGGCCAGAGCAGCAGATATTAAAGGGAGGGCTGATCCTTCCGACGGCTCGAGTCAATCTGGTTGCCGGTATCTCGGGCTTTCTTGTGTTCCCGAGCTTCAGTGTTCGCACCGGGAGGCTGAATGCAGAAGACTTACGTAACTTTCCATCTTACCTTCGACGGTGGTTGATCGCATCGTTCTGGCTCACGATTTTGGGGTGCATAGGAATGCTCCTAAATGTATGCCTTCTCAAACTTTCAGCAACCTGAGCATTCCAAAGCGAGCCCCATGGGCTCGCCTTGGAAGTTTGCAGAGCAGAGGAGAAGGATGGGTGTAAAAAGATTCGATTTGCTGAGGCCGGAAGCTTTTCTGGTGAGTCGCTTGCGGGCGGGCCAGGAGTTGAAGCAGGTGGCGAATGGCTCAGGGAATTCATTTATAAAAAGGTCAATTCATGACGGGATTTTGGAGCTCTTGGTGGGCATTTACTTTCATGCTGACTCCTTTCGTGCTCAGTCTTTCCGGCGTGGCGATAGGTGCGCATATAGCCTGCAGTCGCGACTTCAACACCATGATTGCAGCGCTTCCAAACTGTCGTTGGCTTAAGCAACAGATACCGTTCTGGGGCAATTCGAGTCTCAAATCACGTTGCTTCTTGGTTAACACTGTTTGCGCTGCGATGGTTTTTCCGGCGATCGGAATACGTAGAGGCTTGTTCGAGGCAGACGAGATACGAAATTTCCCAAAACCTCTTAGGTATCGAATGGTTGCATCCGTCTGGCTGACGACTACTGGTTTTGCCTGGATGCTAATAGCCGTAGCGCTTCTTAAATTATCGAAAGATTGAATAGTGCAGAGGTACAGTTGGCATGGAGTCATGATCTTTGAATATTACACCTGGCATCCAGGGTTACGATTCGCCTTCTTGTTCACGCCGTTCGTGATCATGATGTCTGGTGTGGCGATGAGTACTTACCTTGCCCTAAGTCGAAACTTTGAGACCATGATTGCGAGCCTGCAAAAGAGTTTTTGGCTTCAACAGCAGATGCCTTTCTGGGGGACGACAGGTTGGAGGTCACGTTGCTATCTGCTTAGTACAATCAGCGGAGCATTGCTCTATCCGAAACTCAGTGTTCGATCAGGGATGATGGATGCCGAAGAGTTGCGTAACTTCCCTCGGTTCCTTCGACGCAGAATGCTAGTGGCTTCCTGGCTGACAATCATTGGCTCAGCCTGGTTGTTTATCGGCTTCGGCCTGATCAAGCTTTCAAAAACCTGAGCATAAAAAAAGCGAGCCCCATGGGCTCGCCTTTTTACCGTCTGCGTTGCTGCTTGTTCAGTTGATACGAGCTTGCTCGTTCTCCAGGAACTCTTCCTGCAACAGCCCGTCATTCTGGGCGCCGTCGATGCTTTGCTGGGCCACCGCGCGTTTGCTGCGCAGTTTGCCGTAGAAGTGCTCCAGGGCGTGGTTCAGTTTGATTGCGGCGCCTTCGACAGCCTGGTCGAGGGATGCGGACTTGTGGCTTACGGAAATCGGTTGATGGCCTTTTGGGCGTGCCTCCATCTGGCAGCGTTTGTCGTGCGGACCTGGCTTGTCGCCGTTCTCGTCGCGCAGGTGGACCTCGATGCGGGTGAGGTCTTCGTCATATCGTTCGAGCGTGCTTTCTACCGTGCTGCGGACCCACTCTTCCAGCCGGATGTTGCCTTGAATATGGTTGTCGCTATTGACCTGGATTTGCATAGTTCAATCCCTTATTCAGCTAGCTCGCAAGAGAATCGATGGGGCCTTGGCGGCCTGTGACAACCATCGCCTCTTGACTACAAGGTCAGGCACTTGGCCAAACAATTCAAGCCCTTTTGAAATAAAAATATCTTGTAGCAAATAGCCCGGCACAGGCCGGGCTTTTGCATGCGCTGGATCAGAACGCGACGGAGGTCTGCAGGTATACCGTACGGGGTTCACCCACGTACTTGCCCTTGTTGTTGTCGTCGAACGAGCGGGTGTAGTACTGGTGATTGAAGATGTTGTTCACCCCGACGGCGACGTTGAGGTTCGACAGTTGCGGGCCGAAATCGTAGGCCGCGCGGCTGCTGAACAGCATGTAGCCGGGGATGCGCCCGGTGCTGCCGTCGGCGCTTTCGGCCGCGGTATTGGCGTTGTCGGCGAACTGGTCGCTCTGGTAGCTGCTGTCGAGGTTGAGCTGCCACTGGCCTTCGGTATAACCGATGCCCAAGGTGCCTTTGTGGCGCGAGGAGAAGGGCACACGATTGCCCTTGTTCGGCCCGTCTTCGCGGATTTTGGCGTCGACGAAGGCGTAGGTGGCATACACGTCGAAACCTGCCAGCGCCGGGTTGAGGCCTTCGAGGGCGTACTTGACGCTGGTCTCGATGCCCTGGTGACGGGTTTCGCCGCGGGCGATCACTGAATCGTTGGTCTGGTTGCTTTCGTACTGGTTGTCGAAGTTGATCAGGAAGGCGCCGATCTCGGCTTGCAGGTTGCCGTTGTCGTAGCGGGTTCCCAGTTCCCAGGTGCGGGCTTTTTCCGGTTTCACTTCGCCGCTGCTGACCCGGTTGGGCATCTGGCTGTACTGCACGCTGCCGAACGAGCCTTCGGTGTTGGCGTACAGGTTCCAGCTGTCAGTCAGGTGGTACATGACATTGAGCGCCGGCAGCGCGGTGTTGTAGTCGCCCTGGTAGCGCTGGCCGTTGAGTTTGTTCGACTGCTCGGAATCGATCATTTCGTAGCGGATGCCCGGGGTGATGGTCCACTGGCCGATGTCGATGCGGTCATCGAGGAACAGCGCATGGGCTTCGGTGCTGCCACGGGTGTCGCGGTCGTTGCGGCTGGCGCTGGTCGGCAACTGGTTGGCAGCGATCGGCTCGCGGTAGCGCAGCTCGTGGCCGGCTTCGTTGACGTAGCGGTAACCGACACCCACTTCATGCCAGCTCTCGCCGAGGGCAAAGCCCTGGGAGAAGCGTGTTTCGATGCCGCGTACCCAGTACTCGCGCGGCGA
The DNA here is from genome assembly GCF_024748945.1 of Pseudomonas sp. B21-035. Classification (NCBI taxonomy): domain Bacteria; kingdom Pseudomonadati; phylum Pseudomonadota; class Gammaproteobacteria; order Pseudomonadales; family Pseudomonadaceae; genus Pseudomonas; species Pseudomonas sp. B21-035. The sequence continues at coordinate 4,908,995 of NZ_CP087179.1, read as the reverse complement.
CAGCGAGACGAAGCTGCCCTGGTCCAGATAGCCGCTGCGCAGGGTCTTGGTGAAGAAGCTGTTGACGCTGAACTGGCGGGCGTCTTCCTTGTAGTCATAACCGAAGTTGAACATCGTTCGCCGGCCCCAGAACTTGTCCTGCAGGCGGGTCGACTGGTACGGGTCGGCATCGTAGTCGGCAACGCTCAGGCCGCCGGGCATCTGCGCTTCGCCTTCGTAGTACTGGGCCATGGCGTGCAGGCTGTTGGCCTCGTCGAGCTGGTATTTGCCCTTGAGGATCAGGTCGTCGATCTGCGTGTCGCTGTGCTCGCGCCAGTCACCGCCACGGCTGCCGGAGTACAGCAGGGCGCCGCCCAGGCCGTTGGCGTTGGTGCCGCCGGCGAGCAGGTTGGCGCTGGTCTTGAAGCCGTCGTGGCTGGACGACGGGCTGGTCTGGGTCTGGAAACCGGCTTTCACCGTCGGCTCGTCGGGGATCGCCCGGGTCACGAAGTTGACGATGCCGCCGACGTTCTGCGGGCCGTAGCGCACCGCGCCGCCGCCGCGCACGACGTCCACCGCGTCCATGTTGCCCATGCTGATCGGAGCGAACGACAGCTGTGGCTGGCCATAGGGTGCGAACGGCACCGGAATGCCGTCCATCAGCACCGTCGAGCGCGAGGCCAGGCGCGGGTTGAGCCCGCGAATGCCGAAGTTCAGCGCCATGTCGTGGCTGCCGGTGCCGTTGTTTTCCGGGGCGTTGACCCCGGGGATGCGGTTGAGCACTTCGCGCGCGGTGGTAGCGCCGCTGCGCTCGAATTCTTCGCGGCGGATTACATCGCGGGCACCGGCATGTTCGAAGACGTTGTCTTGCTGCGCCGCGCCCAGCCAGTCGCCGACCACGGTAGAGGCGCCGAGCTCGACCGGCGCGCTGGCGGCCGCGAGCGGTTGCAGGCTGAAGGCGTTGTCACCTTCGGCGCGGGCGTGCAGGCCGGTGCCTTGCAGCAATGCATCGAGACCCTGCTGCGGGCTGTACTGGCCCTGCAGGCCGGGGCTATGCACACCGCGAGTGAGCTGCGAGCCAAACGAGATCAGCACGCCGCTTTCACGGCCGAACTGGTTCAGGGCGTTTTCCAGCGTGCTCGGGGCGATCTGGTAATTGCGCGCCGGGGCCTCGGCTGCCTGGACGGCAACGGCGCTGAAACTCAGGCTGGCACCCAGCAGCAGGGTGCGCAGGGCCTGGGCAAGTGGACTCGGTCGAAGGGGCATGCAGAAGATCCTTGAGAAGGTCGAAGCAAAGGGTTCTGCCTTCTCTGTCACGCGAGAGGTGAAAACGGCTCAGGTCAGTGGAAAAAACCTTCAGGCCCGCGCTTCGACCGTCACCCAGTAGCGGGTAAAGCGCCGCACGCGCACCGGCAGCGCCACCTCGAGCAGGTCGAGAATGCGTTCGCTGTCGGCCAGTGGATAACTGCCGGAGATCAGCAAATTGGCTACCTCGGGTGCACAGTTGAGCTGGCCGCGGCGGTAGCGGCCGAGCTCGTCGAGAAACGCGCCAAGGGGCATGTGCGCAGCCACCAGCATGCCGTCGACCCAGGCCCCGAGGTTGCTGTCCAGGGCCTGACTGGCCTGCCAATGCGGGCCGTTGAAGCGCGCTTGCTGGCCCGCCCCCAGGCGATTGCCGGCCAGGCTGGCGCTGCCTTCGAACACCGCCAACTGGCTGTAGCCGGCGAACTGGCGCAGGTTGTAGCGGCCGTTGCCCAGGTTCAGCAGGCCGTGTTCGCTGCGCAGTTGCAGCGGTCGGCTATCGCCGGCCACAGTCAGTTGCAGCTCACCTTCGAGCAGGTGCACCAGGCGCTGGCTGGCATCGAAACGCACGTCGGCGGCGCTGCGGGTGTTGAGCTGCAGCAGGCTGCCGTCGTCCAGGGCCAGGCGCCGGCGTTCGCCGACCGGGCTGCGGTAATCGGCGAGCAATGTCGGCAACCGGTTGTGCTGCTGCAAGGCCAGGCCACTGGCGCTGCCGACCCCGAGGATCAGCAGGGTTTTCAGCGCCCGGCGGCGGCTGGCCAAACGTGGCGCCTGCAACGCGGCGTGGGCCAGGGGCGAGGACAGGCCGCGCAAACGCTGGTTGACCCGCTGGATGTGCTTCCAGGCGCGCTGGTGGTTGTCGTCGGCCTGCAACCATTGCTGCAGGGCCTGTTGCTGACGCGCATCGAGGGCGCCGCCCTGCAGCTCGATCAGCCAGTGCACGGCCTGTTCGGCCACCTGCGGGGAAAACTCCTGATGGCCGTTCACAGGGCGAAGTAACAGCGCATGGCCGCCTTGTTCAGGTAGCGCTTGACCGTGGCCAGGGAGATACCCAGTTGCGCGCCGATCTCGGCGTAACTCAGGCCGTCGACCTGGGCCATCAGGAACGCGCGCTTGACCACCAGTGGCAGGCCGTCGAGCAGGCGGTCGAGCTCCAGCAGGGTTTCGAAAATGATTGCCCGGTGTTCTTCCGACGGTGCCAGTGCCTCGGGCAACTGCGCCAGCGCCTGGAGGTAGGCGCGCTCCAGGTCCTGGCGGCGGTAATGGTTGCACAGCACGCGTTTGGCGACGGTGGTGAGGAACGCCCGCGGCTCGTTGAGCAGCGGCGTTTCGCGGCCCTGGAGCAGGCGCATGAAGGTGTCCTGGGCCAGGTCGGCGGCGCTGTCGGGGCAGCCCAGACGCCGGCGCAACCAGCCAGTGAGCCAGTTGTGATGGTCGAGGTAGAGGCCTTCGAGCGAGGAAGGGGGAGCGCTGGGCACCGTGAACACTCCGGCGCCGGGATGCGCAACAGAATAAGAATTGTTCGCATTGTAGTGAAAGGTGCCACTACTCGGCAATCGGTGCCTGACTGACGGGCGTAGCAGAGGATCGGGGAAATGTAAAAAACGTAAATACGCTTTACTCACATTTGAGAATGAATAGCATTCGCTCCCTAGATGAATTTACGCAACCTTTACATTTCTCAGGGAGAGGTCCTCGTGTCCCCGACTTTCAGTAAATCCTGCCTCGCGCTTACCCTCTGCTCGCTCTACACCGCGCAAGCCACAGCTCAGAACCAGCCGCTGGAGCTGGACAACATGGTGGTGACTGCGTCGGGTTTCTCCCAGCAGATCAAGGATGCGCCGGCATCGATTTCGGTGATTACCCGCGAGCAGATCGAGAACAAGTCCTACCGTGACGTCACCGATGCCCTGCGCGATGTGCCGGGCGTGGTGGTCACTGGTGGCGCCAGCTCCAGCGACATCAGCATTCGCGGCATGGCCTCCAAGTACACCCTGATGTTGGTCGACGGCAAACGCCAGGACTCGCGTGCCACCCGCCCGAACAGTGACGGCGCCGGTATCGAACAGGGCTGGATGCCGCCGCTGGAAGCCATCGAGCGCATCGAAGTGGTGCGCGGACCGATGTCTTCGCTGTATGGCTCCGACGCCATGGGTGGGGTGATCAACATCATCACCCGCAAGGTCACCCCGCAGTGGTACGGCGGCGTGCGCACCGAAGCAACCTTCCAGGACCGCTCCGACTCGGGCAACTACAACAGCACCAACGCCTTCATCTCCGGGCCCCTGGTCGACAACCTGGTCGGCCTGCAGCTGTACGGCCAGCGCTCGCGCCGCGACGAAGACCATATCGTCAACGGCTTCAACGAGCAGAGCACCGACAGCGCTACGGCCAAGCTGTCGTTCACCCCGGATGAACACAACGACATCACCCTCGAAGCGGGCAAGTCCGAGCAGGAGCGCAACTCCCACGTCGGCCGTTCCGCCAGTCGTTCCGCCAGCCGTAACGACTACGACCGTACCAACTTTTCCATCACCCATTCCGGGCGCTGGGACAGCCTCACCAGCGAAAGCTACCTGCAGCGCGAAAAGATCGAGAACCCGGGTCGGCGCATGGAACTGGAAAACACTGTGCTTAATTCGCAGGTGTCGTTCTTCAGCGATTCGCACATCACCACCTTCGGTGGCCAGTACAAGTACGAAGACCTCAGCGACGAAGGCAACCAACTGGCCTCGGCGGCCAGCGTCAACCAGCTGACCCGCTGGTCGTGGGCCCTGTTTGCCGAAGACGAATGGCGCCTGACCGAAGCCTTCGCCCTGACCGGTGGCCTGCGCATGGACCGCGACGAGAACTACGGCACGCACTGGTCGCCGCGCCTGTACGGGGTCTACCACCCGACCGAGCAGTGGACCATCAAGGGTGGTGTATCCAGCGGCTACCGCTCGCCGGACATCCGCGCCGCCGTCGATGACTGGGGCCAGATCACCGGTGGCGGTGGCGACCCGGCGATCATCGTCGGCAACTCCAGCCTCAAGCCGGAGAAGAGCCTGAGCCAGGAAATCGGCTTTATCTGGGACAACCTCGAAGGATTCTCCACCGGCCTGACCCTGTTCAACACCGACTTCAAGGACAAGATCACCGAGACCCGCCGCTGCACCGACAGCACCGGCAATGCCTCGGGCCAGTGCCAGATCGGCGGTACCTCGTACAAGTTCATCAGTGACCGGGTCAACGTTGACGAGGCGCAGATGCGCGGCATCGAAGCGACCCTGGACTGGGACATCACCCAGACCGTGTCGCTGGCCACCAACTACACCTTCACCGCCTCCGAGCAGAAGAGCGGCCCGCAGAAAGGCAAGGCCCTGAACCAGATGCCGCGGCACATGTTCAACGCCACCCTCGACTGGCAGGCCACCGACCAGCTGGGGACCTGGGCGCGCCTGAACTACCGCGGCAAGACCTCGGACTACCTGGGCCGCACCACCATGTCCGACGGCACGCCGTCGTACACCTTCGTCGACTTCGGCGGCACCTACCGGGTGACCAAGAACGTCAAGCTGCTGGCCGGTGTGTACAACGTCTTCAACAAGGAAGTGGACTACGACAACTACCAGACCGTGCTGGACGGCCGCCGCTACACCATGGGCGTCGACCTGTCGTTCTGATCGGCCGGCCTGCGGTTTTGCTTATGAGAATATAAATCATTATTATTGTGCGCTTCTCGTAATGGACCGATGCCATGAAAAGCAAAGCCGCCGGGCTGCCCATCAGCTATCGCCTGGCCGTGACTTCCCGCAGCCTGGCTGCCGTGTTCGGTGGCTACCTGCTGGCGGCCATGGCCAGCGTCTGTATCACCCTGCTGTTGCCGGTGCCGCGTGCCGAGGCGGTGATCAGCGGCATGATGCTGTCGTTCCTGTTCTACCTGGTGGCTTTTCTCTGGTGCTTCGCCTGTCGTAGTGCCTGGCAGGCCTGGCTGGGAGTACTGGTGCCGAGCCTGGTGCTGGCGATGATCAGCGGCCTGGCCTACTGGATGAAAAACCCATGAAAGAGGGCTTTCGCCAGGCCATGGCCTGGCTGCATACCTGGACCGGGCTGATCTTCGGCTGGTTGCTGTTTGCAATTTTCCTGACCGGGACCATGTCCTACTTCAAGGAAGAAATCAGCCACTGGACCCAGCCGGAAGTGCCCAGCCGGGCGCTGGATCCGGCGGCCAGCCTGGACCTGGCCCAACGCTACCTGCAAGAGCATGCGCCGACTGCGAGCAGCTGGTTCATCGAGTTGCCCAACGCTCGCGAACCGGCGCTGAGCGTGAGCTGGCCCAAGGCTGGAGGCGGGCGCCGCGACTTCACTTCCAAAACCCTCGACCCTGCCACCGGCGCCGAATTGCAGGCGCGCGAGACCCGTGGCGGCAATTTTTTCTACCGTTTCCATTTCCAGCTGGAGATGCCTCACCCCTGGGGCCGCTGGCTGTCGACCTTTGCCGCGTTCATCATGCTCCTGGGCCTGGTGACCGGGATCATTACCCACAAGAAGATCTTCAAGGAGTTCTTCACCTTCCGCCCGGGCAAGGGCCAGCGTTCCTGGCTCGACGGGCATAACGCCATCGGCGTATTGGTGCTGCCGTTTCACCTGATGATCAGCTACAGCAGCCTGGTGATCTTCATGGCCATGGTCATGCCGGCCAGCATCATCGCCAGCTATGGCGACAACACCCGTGGCTTTTTCAACGACCTGTTCGGCGGCCAGAGCCAGGTCCAGGCCGCCGGCACCGCGGCGCCGTTGCTGCCCTTGCCGCAGCTGTACGCCAAGGTCCAGGAGCAGGCGCCCGGGGCCAATCTTGCCTGGGTCGAGGTACAGAACCCCGGTGACCAGAACGCCCGGGTCCGGTTCGCCCGCCATGCCGGTGACCGCATTGCTCACCAGCGCGGCGGTGGCTGGCTGTTTGACGGGGTTAACGGCACTCTTGAGGGCGGCAGCCAGATCGAGGCCACGCCGGTGCTGATTTCCGGCGGCATGTACGGCCTGCACATGGGTATTTTCGCCGGGCCGTGGCTGCGCTGGCTGTACTTCTTCTTTGGCCTGGCCGGCACCGCAGTGATCGGCACCGGCCTGGTCATGTGGCTGGGCAAGCGCCAGCTCAAGCATGCCAAGAGCGGCACCCAGCCGTTCGAGCTGCGCCTGGTCGAGGTGCTCAACATCGCCAGCATGAGCGGCTTGCTGCTGGGTGTGGCGGCGTTCTTCTGGGCCAACCGCTTGTTGCCGATCGACCTTGAAGGCCGTGCCGACTGGGAGACCAACTGCTTCTTCCTGCTCTGGGCTTTGTCACTGGTGCACGCCATGCTGCGCCGCGGCCGCCGAGCCTGGGCCGAGCAACTGGGCCTCGGCGCGCTGATGTGGGCGGGCTTGCCGCTGCTCAACGGCCTGACCACCGGCCAGGGCCTGAACCACTCGCTCGCCGTCGGCGACTGGGCCATGGCTGGTTTCGACCTGACCGCCTTGGCCAGCGGCCTGTTCCTGGCCTGGGCTGCCAGCAAGATGTGGCGGGCGCCGCTAGTCGCGCCCAAGCGCAAGCCCAAGGCCGCGCCTGGCACGTTGATTGAAAGCGAGGTGAACTGATGCTGGCCATTGCCCTGTTTGGTTTTGCCGGCTTCGCCGCGCTGTGCCTGGCCATGGACAAGCACTACAAGGACCTGCTCGGACAGCCACCGAGCAATGCGCGGCGTGCGGCGCTGCGGGTGGCGGGCTGGGCGCTGCTGGCCCTGGCGCTGTTGTTGGCGGTGCGCCACAGCGGCTGGGCCATGGGCCTGGTCGAGCTGTTCGCGGTGCTGATGGCCGGCGTCACCCTGTGGGTGTTCCTCCTGCCTTACCAGCCGCGCCTGCTGCTGGGCCTGGCGGCGGCCAGCGTGGTGCTGGCGCCATTGACTGCCCTGGCGTCGCTGTAGCTTGGTCAACGAGCCGCTCGATCTACCCGCCGAAGGTGGCAACGACACCGACGGGGCCAGCGGGCGCGCGCGATTTGTGCAGGTGTTTCTCGCCCAACGGGCGCAGATGGAAGCCCTGGTCAGCCGCCGCATCGGCTGCCGGGCCACCGCCTCGGACTTGATCCAGGAGTTGTTCCTGCGCTTCTGGCGCCGGCCGCAGGTCAAGGTCGAGGCGCTCGATACCTACCTGCTGCGCTGCGCCGGCAATATCGCCATCGATCACCTGCGCAGCGAAGGTGCCCGCGAGCGGGTCAACGACAGCCTGCAACTGGAGGTGGCCGACGAGCATGTCAGCGCACCGCAAGTGGCCCTGGAGGTAAACAGCGACCTGCAGCGCATCGAGGCGGCGCTGCGCCTGCTGCCCGAGCGTACCCGGCAGATCTTCTTGCTCAACCGCATTCACGGGCGCAAGTACGCCGAGATCGCCAAGGCCATGGGCCTGTCCCAGAGTGCGGTGGAAAAACATATGATGCGCGCACTGGAGGCGTGCAAGGCGAGTATCGAGCTGCCGCCGGCCAGCACCCGCAAGCCAGGGAAAGCACCATGACTGACATCACCGCCGCGCAGCACCAGGCCGCACTGGGCTGGCTGAGCCGGATCAACGAGCAACCGCAACTGGCCGAGCGCGCCGAGTTCAAGCGCTGGTTGCTCGCCCATCCGGCCCATGGCCGCGCCTATGCCCAGGCCCAGGCGTTGTGGCGCCTGAGCGAAGCGCCGGCGAGCCTGTTGGCAGCCGAGGACGACCCGGCCTTGCAAGGCTATTTGCGCGCCATGCAGCAACCGCCAGCGGGGCGCACCTGGCGCCGTGTCGCCACCTTGGCTGCCGCTGCCTGCCTGGTGTTGGCGCTGGGCACCGCTGCCGGCTGGCATCCGGCCTACTGGCTGGATGACCTGCAGGCGGATTACGTCACGGCGCCGGGGCAAGTCGAGGAAGTGGTGCTGGCCGACAACTCGCACATGACTCTGGATGCTGGCAGCGCCGTGTCGGTAGATTTCAGCGAGGGTCAGCGCCAGGTGACGATCCGCCGTGGCGCGGCGTTCTTTCATGTCACCCACACCGGCGCGCCGTTCGTGGTCGAGGCGGCAAAGGGCGAGACGCGGGTACTCGGCACCCGCTTCGAGGTGCGCAAGCACAATGGCGGCGCGCGGGTCACCGTGCTCGATGGCCGGGTGGCGGTGACCGCCGAGCCCGGGCGCTTGCAGCAACAGCTGAGCGGCGGCCAGCAGGTGGCCTACCGCCACGGCACCGCCAGCGCCGTCGAAGCGGTGGACAGCGAATCGCGCCTGGCCTGGCGCCAAGGCTGGCTCAATTACTACCAGGTGCCGCTGAGCACGGTGATCGACGACCTGGCCCGCTACTATCCCGGGCGCATCATCGTGCTCGACAGCGAACTGGGCAAACGCAAGGTCAGCGGCAGCTTCCCGGCCAGCCAGCCGCTGGCGGCGCTGGATTCGCTCGGCGCGGTGCTGGGCTTCAAGCGCAATACCCTGCTGGAGCGGGTGACGCTGATCCGCTGAAAAATATTTTCAGAAAACTGATGAGGTAATTTCGCGCGACAACCGTGTAGTGAGTGAAAGTGCGATTCATTCGCATAAACGTCACTCCTTCACAGGTTACCGGTCATGAAGTTCACCCCCTCGGCAGCGCGCAGCTTTTCAATCTGGCTCAGTGTCTCGGCCCTGGCCACAGCGGGCGCATTCCCCCTGGGCGCGGTGGCCGCGCAGCAAGTCTATGTGTTTGCCCAGCCGAGCAAGCCGCTGGTGCAGGCGCTCAATGACTTCAGCCGGCTGACCGGGCAAAGCGTGATCTATACCACCGATCTGCCGGCGCTCAACGCCCCGGCCCTGCACGGCAGCCTCAGCGCCGAGCAGGCCCTGCAGCAACTGCTGGGCAACTCGGGTTTTGCCGTACGCCGGGTCGATGCCCGCACCCTGACCCTCGAACCACTCGATGCCGGCGCTGCGCTCAAGCTCGACGCGACCACGGTGAACTCGCAAGCCGATGCCGACTACAGCTACCAGCCGCCAGCCAGCAGCTCGGTGATGCGCAGCCAGGCTTTGATCATGCAGACGCCCCAGGCGATCAACGTGGTGCCGGCCCAGGTGCTCAAGGACCAGACCCCGCGCAACCTCGACGATGCCCTGGCCAACGTCAGCGGTGTGACCCAGGGCAACAACTTCGGCGGCACCCAGGACACGGTGATGAAGCGCGGCTTTGGCGACAACCGTGACGGCTCGATCATGCGTGACGGCATGCCGATCGTGCAGGGCCGCAGCCTCAATGCCAGCACTGAGCGGGTCGAAGTGCTCAAGGGCCCGGCCTCGTTGCTGTATGGCATCCAGGACCCGGGCGGGGTGATCAACGTGGTCAGCAAGCGCCCGCAACTGCAGCAATACAACGCCCTGAACCTGCGCGGCTCGACCTATGGCAGCGGCAAGAACGGCAGCGGTGGCGGCCTGGACAGCACGGGTGCCCTGGGCCAGAGCAACTTCGCCTACCGCCTGGTGCTCGACCATGAAGACGAAGACTACTGGCGCAACTTTGGTACCCACCGTGAATCGCTGGTGGCGCCGTCGCTGGCCTGGTTCGGCGAAGACACCCAGGTGCTGCTGGCCTACGAGCACCGCGAGTTTCTCTACCCGTTCGACCGCGGCACGGCCATCGACCCGCGCACCAACCACCCGCTGGACATCCCCAGCACCCGGCGCCTGGACGAGCCGTTCAACGACATGCAAGGGCGCTCGGACCTTTACCGCCTGGAGGTCGATCATCAGCTTGCGGACGACTGGAAAGCCCACTTCGGCTTCAGCTACAACCGCGAAACCTACGACGCCAGCCAGGTGCGGGTAACCGCCGTCAACGCCGCCCGCGGCACCCTGAGCCGAAGCATGGACGGCACCCGTGGCGCGCTCAGCAGCGACCGTTTCGCCACCGCAAGCCTGGAGGGCAAGGTGCAACTGGCGGGCATGCAGCATGACCTGCTGCTCGGCCTCGACAATGAGTACCGCAAAGTCTACCGCGCCGACCTGATCCGCCAGGGCAGCCTCAGCACTTTCAGTTACCTCGACCCGGTGTATAGCCGCGAAGTTGAGGGCACCAGCGTGCGCGACAGCGACAGCGCACAGACCGACAAGCTGCGCAGCGACTCGTTGTTCTTCCAGGATTCGATCCACCTCGATGAACACTGGATTCTGGTCGCCGGTGCGCGCTACCAGATGTACGACCAGCTCGCCGGGCGCGGGCGGCCGTTCAAGGCCAATACCAACACCAACGGTCAGGCCTGGGTGCCGCGGGTGGGGCTGGTGTACAAGGTTGACGAGCAGCTGTCGTTGTATGGCAGCTACAGCGAATCGTTCAAGCCCAACTCCAGCATCGCCCCGCTGACCGGCGGCCTGGTGCTGGATTCGGGGATCGAACCGGAGGAGGGTAAATCCTGGGAACTGGGCGCCAAGCTCGACATGCCGGGGGCGCTGACCGGCACCCTGGCGCTGTTCGACATCCGCAAGCGCAACGTGCTGGTGGCCAACTTCGATTCCGCTACCGGCGACACGCTCTACAGCAACGCCGGCGAGGTGCGCTCGCGCGGCATCGAGCTGGACCTGACCGGGCAGTTGAGCGAGCGCTGGAGCCTGATCGGCAACTATGCCTTCATCGACGCCGAAGTCACCCAGGACCCGACGCTTGAAGGTAATCGCCTGCAGAACGTGGCGCGCCACAGCGGCTCGCTGTCGGCGGTGTATGATGCCGGCAGCCTGTTCGGTGGCGACCGCCTGCGCCTGGGCGCCGGGGCGCGCTATGTCGGCGAGCGGGCCGGCAACGCCGAGAACGATTTCGAGCTGCCGGGCTACACCGTCGCCGATGCCTTCGCCAGTTACGAAACCCGCCTGGACGAACACAAGGTGCGCTTGCAATTGAACGTCAAGAACGTGTTCGACCGCACCTATTACAGCTCGGCGGTGAACCGCAACTTTGTCTCGGTGGGCGATGCGCGCCAGGTCAGCCTGTCCAGCACCCTCGAATTTTAACTGTTGAAGGCCGCCCGGTAGGCGCCGGGCGTTGCTCCCAGGGCCTGGCGGAAGCGGTTGCTGAAATGGCTGGCGCTGGCAAAGCCGCACAGCAGCGCCACTTCGCCCAGCGGCAGTTGGCCATGGCGGAGCAATTGCCGCGCTTTGGCCAGGCGTCGGGCCAGCAGGTACTGGTGCGGCGGCAGGCCGAAGCTTTGACGAAACATTCGCGCGAAGTGGTACTCGGAAAGGTTGCACAGCGTCGCCAGCTCACCAAGGCTCAGCGGCTGATCCAGGTGGCCTTCGACATATTCACTCAGTTGCCGGCGCTGGTGCGCGGCCAGCCCGCCCTTCAGGCGCAGGCCCTGGCGCAGGCCGACCTGGCTGAGCAGGGCGTGGTCGAGAATCTCGTGAGCCAGGCTGCTGGTCAGCAGGCGTTCGGCGGGCTCGTCCCAGTCCAGGGCAATCAACTGACGAAAGCGCCGGGCCTGCTCGGGATCGTCGAGAAAGGTCGCTTCCTGCAATTGCAGCTCGCGCGGTTCGCGGTCCAGCAGGCTGACGCAGCCGAGAGCGAACTGCTCCTGGCTGATATACAGGTGCGCCAGGCGGATCGAGCCGTTGACCACCCAGTGCGAGGCGGAACCGGCGGGCATGATGCACAGTTTGTCGGGCGAGCCGGTGTGGCCGGGGCGGTCGCGGCGAAAGGTGCCGGTGCCGTCGGCGATGTAGCACGACAGGGTGTGATGGCTGGGCGCTTCGTAGTCGCGGGCGTCGTGGCGGTTGTTCCACAGGGCTGCCGCCAGGCCGTCCCCCAGGTGCGCGCTGTGTTCCAGGCGGGCATGGGGTGAGTCGTGCATGGCTTTGAAAACTTGCAGCTGGTCCAACGGCGTCATGGTCGCTACCTCTGTTGGCCATCCTACTCCGCCGCGCCCGGGCTGACAGCTGCTGCCTGCGCAAAAGCGCAAGAATGTGCAAGTGCCACTGGCGGGGACGGCTGCACACTGGTGGCCTGGAATTGAGGAGTGCCGCCATGAACCTGTCGTTATACCTGCTCACTGTGCTGATCTGGGGCACCACCTGGATTGCCTTGAAGCTGCAACTGGGGGTGGTCGCCATCCCGGTGTCGATCGTTTACCGCTTTGCCCTGGCGGCGCTGGTGCTGTTTGTCATTCTGCTGCTCAGCCGCCGCCTGCAACCGATGAACCGTCGCGGTCACATGATCTGCCTGGCTCAGGGCTTGTGCCTGTTCTGCGTCAACTTCATGTGCTTTCTGACCGCCAGCCAGTGGATTCCCAGCGGCCTGATCGCCGTGGTGTTCTCTACCGCGACCTTGTGGAACGCGCTGAATGCGCGGGTGTTCTTCGGCCAGAAGGTGGCCGCCAATGTGCTGGCCGGTGGCGCCCTCGGCTTGGCCGGGCTGGGCCTGTTGTTCTGGCCCGAGCTGTCCGGGCATGCCGCCAGCCGTGAAACCATCATCGGCCTGGGCCTGGCGCTGCTGGGAACCCTGTGCTTTTCGGCCGGCAACATGCTCTCCAGCCTGCAACAAAAAGCCGGTTTGCGCCCGCTGACCACCAATGCCTGGGGCATGCTCTATGGCGCCAGCATGCTTGGCCTGTATTGCCTGGTCAGCGGTATTCCGTTCGCCATGGAATGGAACACGCGCTACATCGGTTCGCTGATGTACCTGGTGATTCCGGGCTCGGTGATCGGCTTTACCGCCTACCTGACTCTGGTCGGGCGCATGGGCCCGGAGCGGGCCGCTTACTGCACGGTGTTGTTCCCGCTGGTGGCGCTGAACGTCTCGGCGTTCTATGAGGGTTATCAATGGACGGCACCGGCGCTGGCAGGCCTGGTGCTGGTGATGCTGGGCAATGTGCTGGTGTTTCGCAAACCCCGGCCCAAGGTGGTCGAGCCGGTGGTGGCCTTGCGGTAGCTATCGCACCGAACCTGTGGGAGCGGGCTTGCCCCGCGATGAGGCCGGTACAGCCAGCCCACAGGGGCCGGCTCAAGCAGGAGCATTGTTGGCAACCGGCCTCAATCATCTATTTTGAGGCTGATGAAAATCAGCGTGGCGAACAGAAAGTCGACGATCCGCCCCGCAGTGGCCAGGGCGTTCCACTGCGTGGATTGCCACATGGCAAACCATTCACCGCCTACCACCTGGAAGAACAGGTACCAGATCAGCAGCCCCAGCAGGCAACCGGCAACGGCGAAGCGCTTGGCCTTGTGAAAGTGTCGGGCGTCGGCACATCGGTGTTTGAACATCTGCCAGGCACCGACTACGAAGCACAAGGTACAGAGGACCTGGGCGGCAATGATCAACCAGTAGAACAGGTGGTGCAGAGGCGGCGAGGTGATTGAGCGGTAGAGCAGGGCATTGCCCGGGAAGGTCGTGTCCATGCTCAAGGTGTGTTGGACGAAGACAAAGTTGCTGGCGTAGTCGGTGAGGTTGCCGAATACCACTAGCGCACCGAAGATCCCAATGAACGCTGTGAGCAGTATTTTGCCGAGGCGGATCAATCCGTGAGTCGAGAAGGTTTCCATGCTGTTGGTGACCTTAGGCTAAACACGCTTATGGAGTCTCAAATTTCAGGTTCGTTACAGCGATGTAGCCGTTGCAGCTGATTAGCGGTACCTGGCAAAAATGCCAGGTTTCAAGGGCGTGCCAAAGGCGTAGCTTGCACAACACATCCGCCGCGTTCGAGGCAACGGTCATGGAAGTGATGATGGGTAAGTCCAATAAACCGTTGGTCGCGCCGCCCACGCTCAAAGATGCGAGCTGGACGGTCAGCCTTTCCCAGGTGGACGAGGCGGGGCTGACGCTCAGTGGTTACGCCTTGCCAGGCTTGCAGGGCTCTCAAGGGGCAACCTTGCTGCTTGGCTGGATTGGCTTTCCACCGGGAGGGGCGCCGGAAACCTACGGTGACTCGCTTGCGATCGAGCGTTGGGAAGATTACCGAGGGCACGACTTCGTACTGCCCAGGCGCTATTTGCAAAGCGCGCTGGGCGGTACTGGTGTGCTGTTTTTCGATCTCTCGGTGCTCAGCCTGCCGTCGCAGATTTCACCACTGGTAACGGTAAGGGTGGTTGATTAGGCCGACTTCCACACCTGCGGATTGACCAGATCCCGTGGCCGTTCACCGAGCAAGGCGCTGCGCAGGTTATCAATCGCCCGATTGGCCATGGCCTCGCGGGTTTCAGCGGTAGCCGAACCTACATGCGGCAAGGTCAGGGCGTTTTTCAGCTGGAACAGCGGTGATTCGGCCAGCGGCTCCTTCTCGTAGACATCCAGCCCGGCGCCGCGAATAGTGCCGGCCTGCAAGGCTTCGACCAGCGCCGCTTCATCGACCACCGGCCCACGGGAGACGTTGATCAGAAACGCGCTGGGTTTCATCAGTTGCAGTTCGCGACTGCTGATCAGGTGTTTGGTCTGCGCGCCCAGTGGCACCACCAGGCAGACGAAATCAGCTTCAGCCAGCAGTTCATCGAGGCTGCGGTACTGCGCGCCGAGTTCCTGCTCCAGCGCCGGCTTGCGGCTGTTGCCGCTGTAGATCACCGGCATGTTGAAACCGAAGCGCCCGCGCCGGGCGATGGCCGCGCCGATATTGCCCAGGCCGACGATGCCCAGGGTCTTGCCGTGCACGTCGCTGCCGAACTGCGCCGGGCCGACGGTGGCTTGCCATTGCCCGGCCTTGGTCCAGGCATCCAGCTCGGCGACCCGCCGCGCCGCACCCATGAGCAGGGCAAAACCGAGGTCGGCAGTACTTTCGGTAAGCACGTCGGGGGTGTTGGTCAGGGCGATGCCGCGCTGGTTGAAGTAGGCCAGGTCATAGTTGTCATAGCCCACCGAGACGCTGGCGACCACTTCCAGCTTGCTGGCGTTTTCCAGCTGCGCCTGGCCGAGTTTGCGGCCGACGCCGATCAGGCCATGCGCTTGGGGCAGGGCTTGGTTGAACTGGGCGCTGATGTCGCCGAGCTTGGGGTTCGGCACGATCACGTTGAAGTCTTGCTGCAGGCGTTCGACCATCGCCGGGGTGATGCGGCTGAAGGCAAGGACGGTCTTTTTCATCGGCGAAATCTCTGCGGGCGGTGGAGAATGGGTAGCACGCTATCATTCTCCACCACCGCTGTGCAGCAAGATTTCAGGTGGCGATGCGCAGTTCGTGGGTTTTCAGGTCCGCTTCATGGGCGGCGAGAATTTCCGGCAGCGAGTTGCGCAGGTACTCGACCCAGGTCTTGATCTTGGCATCCAGGTACTGGCGCGACGGGTAGATCGCGTACAGGTTCAGCTCCTGCAGGCGGTACTCGGGCATTACCCGCACCAGCGAGCCATCGCGCAGGCCCTCTATGGCCGAGTAGATCGGCAGCACGCCAACGCCCATGCCGCTGCGGATCGCGGTTTTCATCGCATCGGCGGAGTTCACCTGGAACGGCGCCTGGGTAATGTTCACCACTTCCTGGCCTTCGGGCCCGTCGAACAGCCATTTTTCCAGCGGGATCACCGGGCTGACCATGCGCAGGCAGGCGTGGTTGAGCAGGTCGCTGGGCTTGTGGGCGATACCGTGGCGCTTCACGTATTCGGGCGAGGCGCAGACGATGCTGTAGGTAATGCCCAGGCGCTGGGAGACGAAGCCCGAGTCCGGCAGCTCGCTGGCCAGCACGATCGACACGTCGTAGCCCTCGTCGAGCAGGTCCGGCACGCGGTTGGCCATGGTCAGGTCGAAGGTCACGTCCGGGTGGGTTTCGCGGTAGCGGGCGATGGCATCGATGACGAAATGCTGGCCGACCCCGGTCATCGAATGCACCTTGAGCTGCCCGGCCGGGCGCGCATGGGCGTCGCTGGCTTCGGCTTCGGCTTCTTCGACGTAGGTAAGAATCTGTTCGCAGCGCATCAGGTAGCGCTTGCCGGCTTCGGTCAGGGCAATGCGCCGGGTGGTGCGGTTGAGCAGGCGGGTTTGCAGATGGGCTTCAAGATTGGAGACCGCCCGCGATACGTTGGCGGTGGTCGTATCCAGTTGCACGGCTGCGGCAGTGAAGCTGCCGACTTGCGCGACGCAACTAAAAGCACGCATGTTTTGCAGGGTGTCCATGGGTCGCTCTCAAAGTAGACGACAAATTGTGACATGAAGTAACCGGGGCGGTCTTCAGACTAAAGCCGGATTATCGCTGTTTTCGTAACAAAGATTCGCAGTAATGCACGCTTATCGCCAGTGCGGCGGCCCCCTAGAATTGCCTCTCCAAGCGTCATCCACCTTCTACGTCGGGAATTCGCAGCTGTGCCGCGTCGCATTATCAGAGCGCTCAATGCGCTCAGTGCCTGTGCCTTTAGCTTGACCTTGAGCGGCTGTATCGGAACCTGGGGCATTGCCCCGCAAAGCAAGACGCTGCAAGCCAATACCCTGACCACCGACGCGGCCATCCGTGAAGCCGCCCTCGACGCCCACTGGCCCGAGCAGCAATGGTGGCGGGCCTACGGCGACCCGCAACTCGATCGCTGGATCGCCCTGGCCGTACACGACAGCCCCAGCATGGCCATGGCCGCCGCCCGTGTGCGCGAAGCCAGGGCCATGGCCGGGGTGGTCGAGTCGGCGGAGAAACTGCAGGTCAACGGCCAGTCGACGCTCAAGCGCCACAACTGGCCGGAAGACCAGTTCTATGGCCCCGGCGCACTGTCGGGTTCCAACACCTGGGACAACAATGCCGCTTTGGGCTTCAGTTACGCCCTCGACCTCTGGGGCCGCGAACGCAATGCCAGCGAGCAGGCCGTGGACATGGCCCACATGAGCGTGGCCCAGGCCCGTCAGGCCCAGCTCGAGCTGCAGAACAACATCGTCAAGGTCTATATCCAGCTGTCGCTGCACTTTGCCCAGCGCGATATCGTCAAGGCCGAGCTTGAGCAGCAGGAGCAGATCCTGGCCTTGGCCGAACGGCGCCTGGCCGGCGGTATCGGCACCCATTTCGAAGTCAGCCAGGCGCAGACGCCGCTGCCGGAAACCCGCCGCCAGCTCGATGCCCTGAATGAAGAAATCGCCCTGGCGCGTAATCAACTGGCGGCGTTGGCCGGCAAAGGGCCGGGGAAGGGCGCGCAGTTGCAGCGCCCGCAACTGGCCCTGGGTACCGCGTTGAAGCTGCCCTCGGCGTTGCCCGCCGAACTGGTCGGCCAGCGCCCGGACGTGGTCGCCAGCCGCTGGCAGGTGGCGGCCCAGGCCCGTGGTATCGATGTCGCCCATGCAGGCTTCTTCCCCAATGTCGACCTGGTCGGTGGTCTCGGCTTCATGGCCACCGGTGGCGGCGCGCTGGAGTTTCTGACCGGGCGCAAATTCAACTACAACGTCGGCCCGGCGATCAGCCTGCCGGTGTTCGACGGCGGCCGCCTGCGCTCGCAGCTGGGGGTTGCCTCGGCCGGTTACGACATCGCCGTGGCGCACTACAACCAGACCGTGGTCGAGGCGCTCAAGGGCATTTCCGACCAGCTGATTCGTCGTGAGTCGATGAACGAGCAGCAGCACTTTGCCGCCGAGTCGGTGGCTTCGGCGCAAAAAACCTACGACATCGCCATGATCGCTTTTCAGCGCGGCCTGACCGATTACCTCAATGTGCTCAACGCGCAAACCCAGTTATTCCGCCAGCAGCAGATCCAGCAGCAGGTCCAGGCTGCGCGCCTGAGTGCCCATGCCGAGCTGGTTACGGCCCTGGGCGGCGGCCTGGGCGCGGGTAGCGATGTGCCCGGCGAAGACCGTCAGCAGGCGCCGAAGACCCCGGCGACCCTGGCGATTTTCGATAAGCCGGTTCACGCCCAATGAGCGCGCTGACCCTGCCGTTTCGCTGGCTGGCCACCCTGGAGTGGCGTCGCGGGTTCTTTGAATGGCTGCGCACCGACGGGGTGACCTGGGTGTACATCTTCAAGGTCCTCAGCGCCGCCTTCCTGACCCTGTGGCTGGCCATGCGCCTGGAGTTGCCGCAACCGCGCACGGCGATGATCACCGTGTTCATCGTCATGCAGCCGCAGAGCGGCCATGTGTTCGCCAAGAGCTTCTACCGGCTGCTCGGCACCCTGGCCGGCTCTTCGATGATGGTCGCGCTGATCGCCTTGTTTCCGCAAAACACCGAGCTGTTCCTGCCGAGCCTGGCGATCTGGGTCGGCCTGTGTTCGGCCGGTGCCATGCGCTACCGCACCTTCCGCGCCTATGGTTTCGTGCTCGCCGGTTATACCGCGGCGATGGTCGGCTTGCCGGCCTTGCAGCACCCCGACGGCGCGTTCATGGCCGCCGTGTGGCGGGTGCTGGAGATCTCCCTGGGGATTCTGGTCTCGACCCTGGTCAGCGCCGCGATTTTGCCGCAGTCGGCCAGTGCCTCGATGCGCAACGCCCTGTACCAGCGCTTCGGCGTGTTCGCCGGTTTCGTTGCCGAGGGCCTGCGCGGCGACAGCCAGCGCGACCGCTTCGAAAGCAGCAACGTGCGTTTTATCGCCGAGGCCGTGGGCCTGGAGAGCCTGCGCAGCGTTACCGCCTTCGAAGACCCGCACATGCGCCGGCGTAACGGTCGCCTGGGGCGGATGAACAGCGAATTCATGGCCATCACCACGCGCTTCAACGCCTTGCACCAGTTGCTTGAGCGCTTGCGTTTGCGTGGGCCGCTGCAGATCGTCACCGCCATCGAACCCGGGCTCACCGCCCTGGCCGAGCTGCTCGACGGTTATGCCGGGCGCGGCCTCACCGAGCGCGATGCGGCGCGCCTGGCCGAGCAACTGGCGGCCTACAAGGAAGGCTTGCCGGAGCGCGTGCGCACGCTGCGCGCGGCCTATGTCGAAAGCGGCCCGAGCGACGCCGACCTGCTGGATTTTCACACCGCCTATGAGCTGCTGTACCGCTTCGTCGACGACATGCACAGCTACGCCCAGACCCACGCCTCGCTGACCGAACACAACCATGCCCGCGAGCAGTGGGATGAGCCCTATGTCGCGCAGACCAACTGGATGGCTTCGCTGGCCGCCGGTGTGCGCGCTTCGTTCATTTTGCTGGTGCTGGGCAGTTTCTGGATTCTTACCGCCTGGCCGAGCGGGGCGATGATGACCCTGATCGCCGCTGCCACCGTCGGCCTCTCGGCGGCGACGCCGAACCCCAAGCGCATGTCGTTCCAGATGGCCTGCGGCACTTTGTTCGGCGCCTTTGTCGGCTTCTTCGAAACCTTCTTCGTGTTCCCCTGGATCGACGGTTTCCCGTTGCTGTGCCTGGTGCTGGCGCCGGTGTTCGTGTTCGGTGCGTTCCTCGCCTCGCGCCCGGCCTATGCCGGTTATGGCCTGGGCCTGCTGATCTTTTTTGCCACCGGTTCCGTGCCCGACAACCTGACCATCTACAACCCCTACAACTTCATCAACGACTACATCGCCATGGTCATCGGCATGCTGGTCTGCGCCGCTGCCGGGGCGATCATCCTGCCGCCCAACAGCCGCTGGTTGTGGAGCCGCCTGGAGCAGGACCTGCGCGCCCAGGTGCTGTATGCAATTACCGGGCGCCTGCGCGGCCTGGGTTCGAGCTTCGAAAGCCGCACCCGCGACCTGCTGCACCAGGCCTATGGCCTGGCGGTCGGCCAGCCGTTGGTGCAGAGCAAGCTGCTGCGCTGGATGTTCGTGGTGCTTGAGGTTGGCCACGCGATCATCGAGCTGCGCAAGGAACAGGCAATCTTGCCAGTGCACCCGTGCTATGCCGAATCGCAGCCCTGGCGCCAGGCCATCCGGGTCATGGGCCGGGCGTTGGCGCGGCTGTTCATGCAACCGAGCGCCAGCAACCACGAGCGCGCCCTGGTGGCGGTGGATCACGCCATCAGCCGCGTACAAGCCACCGACGAGCCGTTCGCCCGCCACTTCGACACCTCGGCCCTGCGCCGGGTGCAGAGCTACCTGCACTTCATCCGTACTTCGTTGCTCGACCCTCAGTCGCCGCTGGCCGAACTGGCCCCGGCCAAAGGACTGCCCCATGCCTCGTGAAATCGCCTTCCATGGCGTCTACATGCCGACCATGACCTTGATGTTCCTGTTCGCCGCCGGGCTTGCCTGGGGCCTGGACCGGTTCATCGCCAGCCATGACGGCTACCGCTTTTTCTGGCACCCGGCGCTGCTGCGCCTGTGCCTGTTTATCTGCCTGTTCGGATCCATGGCCCTGACTCTCTACCGTTGAGACCCCTGTTGATGAAAAAGTTTTTCAGCCTGATCGCCACCTTGCTCGTGCTGGCCGCTGCCGTGGTGATCGGTCGCCAGCTCTGGGTGCATTACATGAACACGCCCTGGACCCGCGACGGGCGGGTGCGCGCCGATATCATCAACGTCGCCGCCGACGTGCCGGGCTATGTGGTCGACGTGCCGGTGCGCGACAACCAGTTGGTGAAGAAGGGCGACGTGCTGCTGCAGATCGACCCCGAGCATTACGAGGTGGCGGTCCGCCAGGCCCAGGCGCTGGTAGCCTCGCGCAAGGCCACCTGGGAGATGCGCAAGGTCAACGCCCATCGCCGCGCCGACATGGACAACCTGGTGATCTCGCGGGAGAACCGTGACGATGCCAGCAACATCGCCAACTCGGCGCTGGCCGATTACCAGCAGGCCCAGGCCCAGCTGGCGGCGGCCGAACTGGACCTCAAGCGGACCCGGATCCTCGCCACGGTCGATGGCTATGTCACCAACCTCAACGTCCATCGCGGCGATTACGCGCGCACCGGCGAGGCGAAGATGGCGGTGGTCGACAAGGACTCGTTCTGGGTTTATGGCTTTTTCGAAGAAACCAAGCTGCCGCACGTGCGCGTGGGTGACCAGGCCGAGCTGCAGATGATGAGCGGCGAGCGGCTCAAGGGCCACGTCGAGAGCATCTCGCGCGGTATCTATGACCGCGACAACCCTGAAAGCCGAGAATTGATCGCCGACGTCAACCCGACCTTCAACTGGGTGCGCCTGGCCCAGCGGGTGCCGGTGCGGATTCACATCGATGAAGTGCCGGAAGGTTTTTTGCTGGCGGCGGGGACCACCTGCACAGTGGTGGTCAAGCCGGCTCGGAAAGAAGGCTAAAAGCGCCTCAAGCCTGGCGCGAATCCACCAGCACCGGGCAACTGACCTGATCGATCACCTTGTTGCTGATCGACGGATCGAGCAATCGCCCGAGGCGGTTCAAGTGCCGGTGGCCGATGATGATCAGCTCGCACTCAAGCGCGCGGGCAGCAGTCACGATGGCCGCCACCGGCTCGCCCGGCACCAGCCTGCCTTCGCTCTCGAAGCCCAGCGCCCGCAGGTTCTCCAGGGCCTGGCGCACGGCCTGGACGGCATGGCGCTGCTCATCGGTGGCCGCCGGGTATTCCTGCTGGTCGTACAGGCTGATCGCCCCCGGGCCGTCGCTCAGGGCGAAGGCGCTGTCGATGGCCAGCACCACCTGCAGGCGATGGCAGTTGGGCAAACAGTACTGTTGCGCGAGCTCGACCAGGCCCTGGGAGGCGGGCGATCCATCGATGGCAATCAATACGGGGCTGAGCATGGGCGGCTTCTCTGGGCGGCAGTCGAGCCGGCTATTGTTGAGGATCGGCGGCCAGCGGATAAATAGCCTGGCATGCACTGTGTAGTTGCGTGACGCGCAACCCGGTGGCCGCTGCCGAGCTGTTAAGATCGGCCCTTGTTTACCCGTCATGGATGCCTGGCAATGCAGATCCCGGATATGAACCTGTTGGTCGCTCTCGATGCCCTGCTTGATGAGGGCAGTGTGGTCGGCGCAGCGCGGCGCATGAACCTCAGCCCGGCGGCCATGAGCCGGACCCTGGGGCGAATCCGCGAGGCCATCGGCGACCCGATCCTGGTCCGCGCCGGCCGTGGCCTGGTGCCGACGCCGCGGGCGCTGGCCCTGCACGAGCAGGTGCGGGCCCTGGTCGAGCAGGCCGGGCTGGTGTTTCGCAGCCGCGAAGAAGTCGACCTGGCAACCCTCGACCGGGCTTTCAACATTCGCACCAACGACCTGTTCATCGCCCTGTATGGCGCGCAACTGCTGCAGATGATGCACGAGCAGGCCCCGCACACCGTGCTGCGTTTTGTCCCGGAAGGCGGTGGTGACGATGATGCGGTGCTGCGCGACGGCGGCACTGACCTGATCGTCAGCTCGACCATCGACCTGGGCCCCGAGATCAAGATGCAGAGCCTGTTCAACACCATCTACGTCGGCCTGGCGCGCCAGGATCACCCGATCTTCGAGGCCGAAATCACCCCCCAGCGCTTTGCCGCCTACCCGCAGATCAGCGTCTCGCGCCGCGGCCGCGCCAACGGCCCGATCGATGTCGAGCTGGCCAACTACAAGGTGCAGCGGCGGGTGGCGCTGATCACCCCGAGCTTTCATTCGGCGATGTTCTCCTTGCCTGACTCCGACCTGTTGCTGCCGATGCCGGCCAATATCCTCAGCAGCGTGACCAAGCTCGGCCTGCCGCTGCGCTCGTTCCACATCCCGTTGCCACTGGAACGGGTGACGGTGATGCAGGCCTGGCACCCGCGTTTTGACAACGACCCGGCCCACCGCTGGCTGCGCCAGACCCTCAAGGCGTGCTGCAGCGAGCAGCGCTGAACCGGCCGATTGCGTTTGCTGCACTAGTAAACTGCCAATATGTCAGTTTTCGTAAGCATTGCCCCTTCATAGACTTGCGCCGGTTCTTTTGTTTGTCCGGAGATGTCTGTGATGAGTTCGCTGACCGCGACTCCTTTACCTGTGCTGCCCCCACCGGTTGCCGTTACGGCGGCGCCGGCGGCTTTTGGCACGCGCATTCTGGTCGGCCTGCTCGGGGTACTGCTGGCGGTGCTCTGCGCCGGCCTCAACGAGATGGTCACCAAAGCCTCGCTGGCCGATATCCGTGGTGGCATGTTCATCGGCGCCGATGAAGGCGCCTGGCTGATCGCGGTGTATTCGGCGGCGTCGGTCTCGGCCATGGCCTTTTCGCCGTGGCTGGCGGCGACCTTTTCCCTGCGCCGTTTTACCCTGTGCGCCATTGCCGTGTTTGCCCTGCTCGGGCTGGTGCAGCCGTATGCGCCCAACCTGTCCAGCCTGATGCTGCTGCGCACCTTGCAGGGCCTGGCATCGGGGGCGTTGCCGCCGATGCTGATGAGCGTCGCCCTGCGTTTCCTGCCGCCGGGGATCAAGGTCTACGGCCTGGCCGGCTATGCCTTGACCGCGACCTTCGGGCCCAACCTGGGCACGCCGCTGGCCGGGTTGTGGACTGAATATGTCGGCTGGCAGTGGGCGTTCTGGCAGATCATTCTGCCGTCATTGCTGGCAATGGCCTGTGTTGCCTGGGGCCTGCCCCAGGACCCGCTGCGCCTGGAGCGTTTCAGGCAGTTCGACTGGCGCGGGCTGCTGCTCGGCCTGCCGGCCATCTGCACGCTGGTGATCGGCCTGACCCTGGGGGATCGCATGGGCTGGTTCGACTCGCCGCTGATCTGCTGGCTGCTCGGCGGCGGCCTGGTGCTGCTGGTGCTGTTCCTGTGCAACGAGTGGTCCGAGCCGCTGCCATTCTTCAAGCTGCAGATGCTCAAGGTGCGCAACCTGACCCACGCCCTGGTGACCCTGTTCGGCGTGCTGATCGTGCTGACGGCAGTGATCATCATCCCCTCCAGCTACCTGGCGCAGATCCAGGGTTACCGCCCGGCGCAGACCGGCCCGCTGATGCTGCTGGTGGCCTTGCCGCAGTTGCTGGCGCTGCCGCTGGTGGCGGCGCTGTGCAACATTCGCGCAGTGGATTGCCGCTGGGTGCTGGCGGCGGGGCTGGGCATGTTGTCGCTGTCGTGCGCGCTGGGCACCCAGCTCACCAGCGTGTGGATTCGCGACAACTTCTACCTGCTGCAACTGCTGCACATCTTCGGCCAGCCGATGTCGGTGATCCCCTTGCTGATGCTGGCCACCGGCGGCATGACCCCACAGGACGGGCCGTTTGCCTCGGCCTGGTTCAACACGGTCAAGGGCCTGGCTTCGGTGGTTGCGGCCGGCTTGATCGAGGCGCTGACCACCGTGCGCCGGCATTTTCACTCCAATGCGCTGGTCGACAGCCTGGGCAATTCGCCGCTGGCCGACAGCAGCGCCCCGGGCCTGGCCAGGCGCATCCATGAACAAGCCCTGGTGCTGACCTCGGCCGATCTTTACCTGTGCATGGCACTGCTGGCTGCGGCGCTGATTGTACTGATTCCTTTTGTGCCTACCCGGATCTACCCACCGCGCGCGGTGGCCTAGGTTTGCGGATTTGAGAGAAAGACATGACCACGACAACAACTCACCGAAAAACCGCCTTGATCGTCGCCGCCCTGGTGGTGGCAGGGATTGCCGGCGTGTTCGGCCCGATGCTGCTGGGCCACGACAGCGCGCAGAGCACCAACGACGCCTACGTGTCTGCCGACTACACGGTGATCGCACCGAAGGTGGCCGGCTTTATCAAGCAGGTGCTGGTGGAGGACAACCAGCAGGTCAAGGCCGGCCAGTTGCTGGCGCAGATCGACGACCGCGACTACCAGGCGGCGCTGGCGGCGGCGCAGGCGCAACTGCTGGTGTCCAGCGCGCAAAGCCACAACGCCCGGGCGACCCTCGAGCGCCAGGCCTCGCTGATCGACCAGGCCCAGGCCGCGGTCAGTGCCGACCAGGCTGAGCTGGCCTTCGCCAATCACGAACTGACCCGCCACAGCCGCCTGGCCGAGCAGGGCGCCGGTACCGTGCAGAACGCCCAGCAGGCGCGCAGCCGGGTTGATCAGGCGCGGGCGCGGCTGGCCAACTCGCAGGCGGCGCTGGCGGCGGCGCGCAAGCAGGTGGATATCCTCAGCGCCCAGGTCGACAGCGCCGAAGGGGGCTTCAAACATGCCCAGGCAAGCCTTGAGCGGGCGCAACTGGACCTGTCGTACACGCGCATCGTCGCACCCATCGACGGCATGGTCGGCGAGCGCGCGCTGCGCGTTGGCGCCTACGTCAACCCGGGGGCGCGGTTGCTGTCGGTGGTGCCGCTGGAGCACGCCTATGTGCTCGGCAACTTCCAGGAAACCCAACTGACCCACGTGCAACCCGGGCAGCCGGTGCAGATCCGCGTGGACACCTTCGCCGATGAATACCTGCACGGGCGGGTCGAGAGCATCGCCCCGGCTACCGGTGTCACCTTCGCGGCGGTCAAGCCGGACAACGCCACCGGCAACTTCACCAAGGTGGTGCAGCGCATTCCGGTGAAAATTGTCTTCGACGCCAACCAGCCATTGCTGGATCGCCTGCGGGTCGGCATGTCGGTGGTGGCCACGATCGATACCGGCGCGAGCCTGAGTACCGGTAAAGAGGTCAGCGCCCGATGAAACCTGCATTCGCCCTTTGCCCGCTGCTGCTGAGCCTGCTGGCCGGCTGCAGCCTGGGCCCGGATTTCAGCGCGCCTGACAGCCATGCCCCGGCCGCATGGCCGGCGCTGCAGGAAACCCCCGCCGCCAGTCAGGCCCAGGCCACACCGCTGGAGCAGCGCTGGTGGGAAAGCTTTCACGACCCCAAGCTCAGTGCCCTGATCGAGCGCGCCAGCCAGCGCAACCTCGACCTGCAGATCGCCAGCGCGCGCTTGCTGCAAAGCCGCGCGCTGCGCATGAGCATCGCTTCCGAGCAAACCCCGTCGGTTGATCTGGGCGGCGGATACAGCCGGGCGCGCAACAGTGCCGAAGGCCTCAACGACCCGTCCGGCAACGGCGGCAAGTCGGCCTTCAGCCTCTGGCAGGGCGACTTTACCGCCAGTTGGGAGCTTGACCTCTGGGGCCGCGTACGCCGCCAGGTCGAAGCCGCCGACGCGGTGGTCGAAGTCGCCGAGAACGACCGCCGTGGCGTGCTGTTGTCGCTGCTGGCCGAGACCGCCGGCAACTACATCCAGCTGCGAGCGGTGCAGAGCACCCTGGCCGTCACCCGGGAGAACCTTGAGGTTTCGCGGCACAGCCTGCGCCTGTCGCAAATGCGCCTGCGCGACGGGGTAGCCACCGCCCTCGATGTGGCCCAGGCCAGTGCCCAGGTCGCCTCGGTCGAGGCCCGCCTGCCGACCCTGGAAGAGCGCCAGGCACAATTGATCAACGCCCTCGGCCTGTTGCTGGCCGAGCCGCCACGCAGCCTGCAGGCCGAATTGCTGGAGCCAGGCGCGATGCCGACGCCGCAGCAACGCTTTGCCATCGGCGTGCCGTCGGAGCTGGCCGAGCGGCGCCCGGACATTCTTCAGGCCGAGGCCCAGCTGCATGCCGCCACCGCCAGTATCGGGGTGGCCAAGGCGGATTTTTATCCGAGCATCCGCTTGTCGGGCAATGTCGGTCTGCAGTCACTGCAGTTGTCGGATTTCGGCAGCTGGGATGCGCGTCGATTCGCCATCGGCCCGCAACTGAACTTGCCGATTTTCGAAGGCGGGCGCCTGCGCGGCGTGCTCAAGTTGCGCGAAGCCCAGCAGCAGGAAGCGGCTCTGCGCTACCAGCAGGTGGTACTGCGCGCCTGGCACGAAATCGACGATGTGCTGCGCCTGTACAACGCCAGCCAGTTGCGTCGTGACCTGCTCGAAGAGGCCGTGCGCCAGAACCGCATCGCCCTGCAGACCGCGCAGCAGCAGTATGTCGAGGGCGCCGTGGACTTTCTCAATGTACTCAGCGTGCAGGGCGCCTTGCTGGCCAGCCAGGAGCAGTGGGTCGAAAGTTCGGCGGCGGTGTCCCAGGCCCTGGTTGGCTTGTACAAGTCGCTGGGCGGTGGATGGCAGCCGTTCAGCGAGCCGTTGCAGACCGCCGCCCAGGGGTGATCGTTGCGCGGTCATGCACCCGGCGTGCTGCGCTCGATCGCCTAGAGCGCGCGGTCCAGGCCGAAGCGTTTTTTCAGCACGCGCTGCAGCAAGCCCCGCGGCAGCCAGTTTTGCAGCAGCGGCAAGGCGCGGCTGCCATTGCCCAGGCGTACCAGCGCCGCCGGCTCTGGCTGGCGCACGGCCTTGAGGACATCGCGGGCGAAGTCGGCCGCTGGGGTCGGTTTGTCCTGGGAGGCGCGTGAGCGGGCACGGATGCCTTCGCGCAGCGGCCACCACGGCGATTGTTCACCGATCAGTTGTTCGGCTTCGTGCCCGGCGTTGCTGGCGAATTGCGAGGCAATTGCGCCAGGCTGTACTTCCATGACCCGTATGCCAAAGGGCGCCACTTCCAGGCGCAAGGCTTCGCTCAGGGCGTGCACGGCCGCCTTGGAGGCGCAGTAGGCGCCGGCGAACGGCGTGACCAGTACCCCGGAAACACTACCGATATTCACCACCAGGCCTTTGTTGCGGCGTAGCGCCGGGAACAATGCGCGGGTGACCCCGACCACGGCGAACACATTGGTTTCGAATTGCCGGCGCATCGCCTCGGCGCCGCCATCGAGCAGCGGCCCCATGGCGCCGTAGCCGGCGTTGTTGATCAGTACATCGAGGCCCTGGCCGTGCTGTTCCAGTTCACCGGCCAGCTGCGTCAGCGCCTGCTGGTCATTGACGTCCAGTTGGCGGGCATTGAAGCCGCTGGCGGCCAGGCGGTCTACGTCCTCGGCCTTGCGCGCCGTGGCCCAGACCTCGAAACCGGCATTCTTGAAGGTCTCGGCCAAAGCCAGACCGATACCGCTGGAGCATCCGGTGATCAACACGCTGGGCATGAGCTGCTGTCCTTGAGCAGTGGGGGTACTGGATCATAGTTCAGCAATCAGCGTTTTCAATGCATTTTCCAACCGATCGGTGCAAATGCCGGTCCAGAGCTGGCGTTGGCTTGCCCTGTCATACAGCAGTTGAGTGGGCACGTGGGTGACCTGGGTGTCGAGGGACAACGTTTGAAAGGCAGCGAATGTCAGCTGGTAGAAGTCAACCCGGTCCCGATAGCCGTTATCGGCCAGGGTTGTCACGTTGCGCTTGGCATCGGCACATGCCGGGCAGGTGTCCGAATACACCAGGATCACCACGGGCCTGGCCAGCGGTTGATGATGATTGATCCGTTCGAACAGTTGCTTGAACTGGTCCTGAACCGCTGGCGATGTATCGACCATGACCTTACTCCGCTAGGCAGTGAAGTACGCGGAGTCATTCAACAGGATTTTGCCGCTTGGGTAACCTGGCAAAAATACCAGGTGCTCAGTCGGCGAAGCTGCCTTGCAGGTGCTCGGCGCGGTAGTCGACGCTCTGTGGCCGGTAGCCGGAACGCAGTGGCGGCAACGGCAGGCACTCCTGCCAGCTGGCGCCGGGCTGCAGCTCGCCGGGGCCGCGGTAGCGCGGGGCGGCGTAGGTGTTCTCAGCGAGGTTGACAGTATCGCCCGGGGCATAGGCCGCGACCCGCCAGCGCAGCTCCACCAGTGGCACCGGGTTGCCGTTGTTGATGTGCACCTGCAGCGGGCGATCGGCCGGGCATTGCTCCGGGGCGTAGGTCAGGCGCAGCTCCAGGTGGGCCAGTTGCCTGGCTTCGCGGTTGTCCAGCCAGACCACCCACAACGCCACCAGGCCCAGGCCGAACAGTGCCGCCAGCGAAATCGGCAGGGCTTTGGCCGGGTAGCGCAGCAGCAGGACCAGCCAGGTGAGGATGAGCAGGGCGCCGATGAACATGGAGCGAACCTTGTGGGTGGGGGTGCTTTCATCCTAACCAAAAAGCATCGCGGGGCAAGCCCGCTCCCACAATGTGTAGGAGCGGGCTTGCCCCGCGATTGGGGTTTTACTGCGCGATGGTCTTGATCGAGATCCCGCGCTCGATCGGCGTCGAGCGTCCGTAGATATCTTCAAAGCGCTCGATATCGTCCTCGCCCAGGTAGCTGCCCGACTGCACTTCGATGATCTCCAGGGGGATCTTGCCCGGGTTACGCAGGCGGTGCACCGAAGCGATCGGGATGTAGGTGGACTGGTTTTCGGTGAGCAGGAACACGTTCTCGTCGCAGGTCACCTCGGCAGTGCCGGACACCACGATCCAGTGCTCGGCGCGGTGGTGGTGCATCTGCAGCGACAGGCTGGCACCGGGCTTGACGGTGATGTGCTTGACCTGGAAACGCCCGCCCATGTCCACCGAGTCGTACGAGCCCCACGGTCGGTACACCTCGCAGTGGTTCTGGGTTTCGCTGCGGCCTTGTTCGTTGAGGGTGTTGACCAGTTGCTTGACGCCCTGGACCTTGTCCTTGTGGGCAATCATCATGGCGTCCTTGGTCTCGACCACGACGATGTTCTCAAGGCCGATCACCGATACCAGCTTGCCGTTGCCGTGGATCATGCAGTTGTGGCTGTCCTGGACCACCACGTCGCCCTTGGTGACGTTGCCGTTGTGGTCTTTTTCATGCACATCCCACAGCGACGACCAGCAGCCGACATCGCTCCAGCCCGCCGACAGCGGCACCACGCAGGCGCGCTGGGTCTTTTCCATCACCGCGTAGTCGATGGAGTTGTCCGGGCAGCAGGCGAAGGTGGCTTCGTCGATGCTCAGGTTATCGCCGTCTTCCTCGCTGCGCTCCAGGGTCAGCAGACAGGTGTCGTAGATATCGGCGTCGTGCTTTTTCAGCTCTTCGAGGAAGCGGCTGGCGCGGAACAGGAACATGCCGCTGTTCCAGAAGTAGCCACCGGCCCGGACGAACTCGGCGGCGCGTTTTTCATCCGGCTTCTCGACGAACTGCGCCACCCGGCTGACGCCTTCGGGCAGCAGCACGTCCTGGCTCGACTTGATGTAGCCGTAGCCGGTTTCCGGCTTGGTCGCCGGCACCCCGAACAGCACCATCTCGCCGCGCTCGGCGGCCACGGTGGCCAGGGCCAGGGCCCGTTGCAGGGCTTTCTGGTCG
Source organism: Pseudomonas sp. B21-035 (assembly GCF_024748945.1). NCBI lineage: Bacteria > Pseudomonadati > Pseudomonadota > Gammaproteobacteria > Pseudomonadales > Pseudomonadaceae > Pseudomonas > Pseudomonas sp. B21-035. The sequence continues at coordinate 4,878,937 of NZ_CP087179.1, read as the reverse complement.
TCGATCACATGATCGGCCGGGAGCACCAGCATCAGCTCGTCACGGCCTTCGTTGACCAGCTTCATCGCGGTCAGTGCCACTGCCGGCGCGGTGTTGCGCCCGAAGGGTTCCATGAGGATGCCCTGGGTTTGAAGTTTGAGGCTTTGCAGCTGCTCGCTGACGATGAACTTGTGGTCTTTGTTGCAGACCACGATGGGCGCGTCCATGCCGTCGAACACCAGGCGCGAGAGGGTTTGCTGGAACAAGGTGTGTTCACCGGTCAGGGCCAGGAACTGCTTGGGAAACTGCTTGCGCGACAGCGGCCACAGACGCGAACCGCTACCACCGGACAGAATGACTGGAATCATGGGTGTTCTCCAAAAATAGAAATAGGCAGGTGGTTAACGGGTGGATACCGGGCGCTTGACCCAGACCGGCGACAGGCTGCTGCCGGAACCGGTCACGTACAGCACCGCTGCTTCGCCGCGCTCCAGAGCCACAGGCTTCAGATCGCTGACTTTTTTATCGCCTTCATACAGCGCCAGGCTGACCTTGACTGGGTTGATCTCGCGCTCGCCACGGGCCTTGGCGGCCACCGGCTTGACCACTTCGGTCTTGCCGTCGGCGGTCTTCAGGGTCAGGGCCTGGCTACTGAGGTTCTGTACCCGCACCAGGGATTTCTGCTTGTTCTTGAACGGTGGCTCCTCGACCAGTTGCGGCTGGCCCGAGGCGTTGTTGACCAGGGTGTAGTAGTGATCGGCGGCGAGCTTGACCGGCAGGCTCTGGCTGCCGACCTTGGCGCTGTAATCGCCCTGGGGCATGAAGCTGAAGTCACTGCTGCCCTGGGCCGCCACTTCGCTGATCTGGGTGTTGCCGACGCTGGCGCTCACTGGCTGGGCGCCGGCGTTGTAGATGCGCACGAAGGTCGAGCCTTTCGGCGCGGTCGGGCCATACAGCGCGGCGTCGGCGCCGGCCAGGGCTTGCAGCGAGAGCAGGCTGAGGCCGGCGGCCAGGGCGCAGGCTTTGGCGATGCGCAGCTTTTGGGTATGCAAGGTCATGTGCGTTTCCTCTTCAGTTTTCCGTCCGATGGGACGACAGGGCCAGGTCTTGATTGGCATTGCGGGTTTTTTTCAGCTGCGCGATCCACTGCGGATCGAAAGCGCTGAGGTCGTTTTTCATTGGCAGATAACGTTCCGGGAACTCCCAGATCAGTACTTGCGGCGCGCTGTTCTTGAAGGCGTCGGTTTGCAGGTACTTGAGCATCGGCAGCAGTGGGCCATGGCCGTCTTCGGCGTAATTGACCACGTCGCTGCGCAGCGCTTGCTGCAGGGCTCCGAGGAAGTTCCAGTTGGGGTTGGCGCTGTAGCTGGTGCCGATCAGCGCCACCGGGATTTCACTGTCGGCGAACAATGCATCGCCGCTTTCACCTTCAGCCTCGGCCGGGCGGGTGCTGCGTTTTTGCAGGCTGTCCGGCGGCGGCAGCAGGTTGCTGAACAGCGGGTCGAGCGGCAGGAAGTTGGTCAAATCGCCCTTGTATGGCGCGCTCTGGCGTTGTTCGGTGACGAACTGCTGGGGCTCGCCGTTGAGCAGGGTCTGGCGCGCCACGGCGGCGGCCAGGTGCTGGGCAACCACTTCGGCGCCCATCGGCGTCCAGTGGGTGTCGGTGCGCAGGAACACCTGGCCACGGGCTTTGGCCTCTTGCAGCGGCGCCAGCAGGTCGGGGGCGAACACGCCGGCCTGGCGGGCCTGGGCGTGGAACTCGTTGTACAGGTCGGTGTGCAGGCTGGCCGGGGTCTGTTCGCCGACATACTCCGGATACAGCCGCGCCTTGGCCGGCACAATCGCCAGCACCAGTTGCACGCCGTGTTGCTGCAGGGTGTCGCGCACACCGCGGATCAGCGCCAGGTTCTCTTGTTCGTACTGGTCGCTGTTGGCCACCGGCTTGAACTCCTCGTCACTGAACAGCCAGTGCTCGCGGCCCAGCACCACGCCCGGGCGGCCTTCGTTGAACAGTTTGAAGTCCAGCGCCGCCCACAGGTTGGTGCCGATGCGCTTGAGCGGGAACTGCTCGTCGTAGTGGGTTTCGGCGGCCTTGGCCAGTTTGCCGTCGAGGGCGCTCATCTGCGCAGTGCGCTGGAAGCTGCCCAGGCCGCCCAGCGACCACAGGCCCAGGCCCAGCAACAGGGCGAGGAACAGCAGGGCGTAGAGTTTGCGTAAATGTCGGGTCATGGTCGGCTCGCTCAGAACTGGAAGTAGAGGAACGGCGAGTAGCTTTGCGCCGAGAGCTTGAGGATCGAGGCCACGAACAGCAGCAGCACCAACGCGCGGGTGGCGTACAGGCCCCAGTCCAGGCTCAGGCTGCCGTCGGCATGCACGGCCACCGGGCTGGCCTTGGGCGCGGGCCTGGCGTTGCGATAGAAGTCGCGCAGGCCGAAGTACGCCAGAGTCACGTAGGCCAGCACCAGGGTTGCCACTTGCAGGCCGGTGAGGCTGGCGCGGTTGAGCTCCGACAGTTGCCAGTCACCGAAGCTGAACATGGCGCCGTACATGCGTGCGGCGACGTGCAGGTTTTCGGCGCGGAAGATCACCCAGCCCATCACCACCAGCAGGAAGGTGAAGGCCCAGCGCACCAGGTTGAATCGCTGCGGCGCGGCGTTGATGCCCAGGGCCCGCTCGATCGCCAGCCACATGCCATGCCAGGCACCCCAGACGATGTAGGTGAAGTTGGCGCCGTGCCACAGGCCGCCCAGCAACATGGTCAGGAACAGGTTGCGGTAGGTGGCGAAGGTGCCGCCGCGGTTGCCGCCCAGGGTGATGTACAGGTAGTCGCGCAGCCAGGTCGACAGGCTGATATGCCAGCGCCGCCAGAACTCGGTGATCGACTGGCTGATGTACGGCTGCTTGAAGTTCTCCATGAAGCGAAAGCCCATCATCAGGCCCAGGCCGATGGCCATGTCGCTGTAGCCGGAGAAGTCGAAGTACAGCTGCGCGGTGTAGGCCAGGGCGCCGAGCCAGGCGTCGCCGGTGCTCGGGTTCTGCAGGGCGAAGCAATGGTCGGCGACCACCGCCAGGGTGTCGGCGATGAACACCTTCTTGATGAAGCCCTGCATGAAGCGCGTGCAGCCTTCGGAGAACTTGTCGAGGGTGTGGGTGCGGTGGTTGAACTGGTCGGCCAGGTCCTTGAAGCGCAGCACAGGGCCGGCGATCAGGTGCGGGAATATCGCCACGAAGGCGGCGAAGTCGATCAGGTTGCGGGTCGCCGGGGTGTCGCCGCGGTACACGTCGATGATGTAGCTGATCGACTCGAAGATGTAGAACGAGATACCGATCGGCAGCAGCACATGGGTGAGGATGAACGGCTCAAGGCCGAACGAGGTCATGATCGCGTTGATGCTGTCGACGCCGAAGTTGGCGTACTTGAAGTAGCCGAGGATGCCCAGGTCGACCGCAACCCCCAGCAGCAGCCAGCGCTGGGCCGGCTTGCTGCGCACGCCGGCGGCGCCGACTTTCAGGCCGATCCAGTAGTTCCACAGGGTGACCCCGGCAAACAGCGCCAGGAAGTCCACCCGCCACCAGGCATAGAACACGTAGCTGGCCAGCAGCAACAGGGCGTTGCGATAGCGTTGCCCGCTCAGGTAGTACAAGCCGAGAAAGATCGGCAGGAACAGGAACAGAAACACGTTGGATGAAAACACCATCCCGATCTCTCCTTGTCGTTAGCAACCGGGGCAGCAGCCCCCCAAACCCCCCATGTCGGAACGCGGGGGGCAGTGTTTAAAGCATCGCGGGTCAAGCCCGCTCCCACAGGGTTCGCCGCGCTCCTGTGGGAGCGGGCTTGACCCGCGACAGGTCCTAGCTCATTTCTTTTGCTCGGCCTGCGGGTCATAGACCCGGGTCAGGTCGCCGCCCAGGCGGAAGCTCTTGAACGGCTGCATGTCGTGCTTGCGCCCGAGCACGTCGCTGTTGCAGCTGTAGAGGCTGCACCAGGGCTCGAGCCAGGCGTATTTGCTGTCGATCTTGAGGTCGTCCATGTCCTGTTTCTCGCCGTTCTTTGCCTTGAACGGGCTCGGGTCTTTCGAGCCCGACAGCACCCGCTCACCCAGGCGCTTGAGCGCGCCGTTGTTTTCCGGGCGCACATCGACACCATTGGCCTGGGCGAAGCTTGCGATCATCGCCAGCGGCGGCAGGGCGTAGTTGTGGTAGGCCAGGGCGCGCTGCTTGCGCTTGAGCTCGTTGGGCAAGAAGCCCTGGGCGTCGACCTGGTTGGCGGCCACGCGGTATTCCTTGATCGACCAGTCGAACAGGTCGCGGCGGTCGGTGGCGACGGCGGTGGCCATCACCGACCAGGCCGCCCAGTAGGAGTGGTTGTTGATCTTCTCCAGCGGCAGGTCGCTCCAGTCCTTGATCACCTGGTCGGCCAGGCGCCCGAACCATTTCTCGATCAGTTCGGCCTGTTGTTGGTGCGCCGCCAGCGGCTGGGAGTTGGAGAACTTCAGGCGCAGCCAGGCCGAGCTGAGGCTGCCCAGCGCCCATTTGCGCATCGACTTGCCGGTGTGGTTGTAGTCGGTGGACATCAGCGCATTGGCGCTGGCCCAACTGCTCAGCCACTCCAGGGTGCAATCGAGCTGTTGCGGGCGGCCATCGCGCATGTACTGCATGACCTGTTTACTGACCCCGCGCTCGAGGGTGGTGATGCTCGCGGTGGAGTCGCGGAAGGCCTTTTCCGAGGCTTTGTTCAGGGTTGCGCGGGCCTTGTCCGAGCCTTCGTACTTGCTGCGAAACTGCAGCTTGTCGGTGTAGGGCGTGGGGATGGCTGCGCATTTGAAGTCACTGTCGCCGGTCTTGAGTTTTTCGATCCCGGCGTAATAGCCCTGGGGAGGGACCAGCCCGGCGGCGTGCGCGGCCGGGCCGAACAGGGCCAGCGCCAGTGCGAGTGCTGCTACAGGGGATGTGCTGAAATTTTTCATAGGCGCCTCACTTTCGTTTGCACAGCGTGGCTTCGACTTTCTGGCTGCCGCTTTCCGGCCCCTGGACTTCGACGGCGAGCAGGGTCTGGGCGGCCCAGTCCTCATCCTCGCGCAGCTCGAAGGCAAAGCGGCCATCGGTGTCGGCGGTTTCCGGCTTCTCGATCTTCAGGTCTTCGTGGCGGCCGTTCAGGTACCAGAGGGTGGCTTGCAGGGTCTTGACCGACTTGTCTTCGAACTGGATATCCAGTTGGTGACGGCCATTGGTCAGGTCCTTGATCACGCCGTTACGGCCGTTGACCATCAGCTCGTTCTTGCCCGGCTTGAGCGCGGTGCTGGCGCTCATCTGCGCAGGCTTGCCTTCGCAGCCGTTGTCGACCAGGGCGAGCATCTGTCGCCAGATGGTTTCCTGGTCGAGGCGGTACAGCGGCGAGAATTCCCAGATGAGGATCTTCGGCGGGTTGTTCTGGAAGTCTTCGCTGCCCAGGTACTGGATCATCGAGCCTTCCAGGCCGCCGCCGGGGAAGGCGACGTTGAGCACGTCGGCGCCGATGTACTGCTCAAGGAAGCCCGAGAAGTTGTAGTTCTTGCCGCTGTGGCTGGTGCCGACCAGGGTGATCTGCGGGTTGCCGGAGTCGCCGAACAGGTCGTCGCTGCCGCTCTCGCCCTTGGGCTCGGTGACGAACTGGTCCATGTACTGCACTGCATAGCTGGTGCCGCACAGCTGCCCGGCGACGTTGTGCAGGGTGCCGGTCTTGCCCATGCGCCCGGACTTGTGGCTCTCGAACTCACGCTTGGGTACGTCGGCGAAGGCCGGCATCTTGTGCACGCTGTCGGCGACGATTTTTGCCGCGCGCTCGGCGCCGTACGGGGTCCAGTGCTGGTCGCCACGGAAGTAGAAGTCCTTGCCCTGGTCGGCCGCAGCCAGTTGTTCGTTGGTCAGCGGCGACAGGTCGGGCACGGTGTAGCCCATCTGGCTGAAGCGCCCGAGCATGGCCTGGTAGTTGTGCAGCGCCTTGGCGTAATTGAACGCGGCCTTTTCGGCCGGCTTGAGCATGTTGCGGTTCACCAGGCCGCGGGTCGGCTGGTAGACGATCACCAGTTCCACGCCCTTGGCCTTGAACGCATCGTGCAACTGCTGCAGGCGCCGGTAGCCGGCCGGGGAGGTGTCGAATTCGGTGCGCAGGTCTTCGCGGGTGCGAAACAGCCAGTCGCCCTGGGCTTGCACCAGGGTGGTGAAGTTCTGCTGGTAGCGGGTGGTGTAGCGGCTGGCGTCGTGGGCCTGCGGGCACAGTTGGCAGCACGGCTCGGCGGTGAAGTCCGGTGCCTGGACCTGTTCGGCCGAGGCGCCGGCGCTGATGGCCAGCAGGGCAGTGGCGAGGCCGCAAAGGCTCAGCAGCTTGGTCAGTTGTGGTTGCATAGGATTGGCTTCCTCAGTCCAGCATTTCGGTCTGGCGCTCGACCGGATCGATCAGCACGGCTTTGCCCTGGCGCACCATCAGGTCGAGAATCTCGTCCTGGCGATCGCCCAGTACTCCGGAAAAACTGATGCCGCTGGCCTTGCTCGGCGCCAGCATCGACACCCGGTACAGCTCCACGCTCAGCGGCGAATCGATCGACAGCGGGCCGCTGCCGTTGGCCGCCAGCTCACCGCCGACGACGATTAGCGAGACCTTGGTGTCGAACGGGTCGAGGGCGATGTCGCGGTCGGTCTCGGACAAGTCCTTGATGTGCCCGTAGACGCCTACCAGGCCGTTGGCCATGGCGACGTTCTCGTACAGGCGGATGTTGACGCTGTTGCGCACGCGAATGCCGTGGCGGCGGTTACTGATCAGCTTGTTGCCCCAGATCAGGTTGTCACCGCTCTCGTACAGGGTGATGCCGTCCGTGTGGTTGCGGTAGATCTCGTTGTAGGCGATCAGGTTGTTGACGCTGTTACGGTCGATGACCACGCCCGAGAGCTTGTTGTCGTAGCTCTTGTTGTTGATGATCCAGCTGTCGTTGACCTCGCGTGAAACGATGATGCCGTGCTTCTTCTTGGTCCCGTACACGGTGTTGCCGGCGATGATCAATCGGTGCGAGCGGTCGTGGGGGTCGATGCCGTAGACGATGTTGTCGCGGTAGGTGCTGTCCTTGACCACGAAGTCGCTGGTTTCGTAGCAGTAGAAGCCGTACCACATGTCGCTGAACTCGGAGCCGATGATCCAGCCGGTGGGTTCCGGGCGGCCCATCTGCTTGGCCATGTTCGGTGTGTACTGAGAAATGCTCACGCCGTAGGACTTGCTCTTGGCATAGCCGAAGCTGGCCATCTTGCTGTTGACGATGTAGGTCTCAGTGCCGCCCCACGACAGCAGGAACGGGCGGAATTCCTTCGGCGAGCGGAAGGTCGCCGGGCCGTTGTCTTTCTCGCGCCAGCCAGTCACCCGGGTGTCGCTGACGAACAATTTGCCGTCGTTGACGATGAACGCGCCACCCTCCTGGGACAGGCGCAGTTCCTTGACCTTGGCGTCGATCTCGAGCACGCCTTTTTGCCCGACCACGATCGGCAGGCGCGCCAGGTACACGCCCGGCGCGGTTTCGCGCAGGTACTGGGCGGGCACCTGCTTGCTCAGCTCGGTGAAGTTCACATGGCCGTCGTCGATGAAGATCGCCTGGGGAATGCCATGCTGGCGCGCCACCCATTCGGCCATCTTGTTGTCGCCGCCGATGAACTCCTTGAGGCTGTTTTCCTGGAGCATGCGCCGCACCGAGACCTTGCCCTTGTGCGAGCGGTCGATCTTTTTCTGCACCGCTTGCGCGCTATAGCCGGACAGGTCGGGCAGGGTCGGCGCCGGGATCTGCAGCGGCTCGATCGGCGCGCTGCTGACCGTGTAGGTCTTGGCCTGCTGCAGCTCCTTGGCCACCGGCGTCGGCGCCTGGCCGTTGGCCAGGGCGATGCTGCTGGCCAGCAGCAGGGTGCCGGCCAATAAGGCGTGGAGCTTGTTCGGTTGATGGCTCATTTGATTGCACCCCAGGCGTCAGAAGCGCCAGATCACGTCGACGAAAGCGCGGTGCATGTAGGAGTCCGCTTCCTTGCCATAGGCATCACCGGGCTTGAACACGCCGCCACGAAAGCGCACCAGTGCCGACGGCTCGTCGATCGACTGGCTCAGTGCCGCCGGCAACAGGCCCTGCTTGAAGTACTTGGTGACCACCAGGTCCATCTCCTGGCCGAGGTCTTTCTCGCCCTGGATCAGCGGCCGGTTGATGCCGTTGTCCTCGACCACGGCATTGATACCGCTGCTGCCGATGTTCTGGTCGCCATCGACGCGCCAGAACTTGTGGTAGATCAGGCTGGCGTCGTAGTCGTCGCGCAGTTGCCAGGAGGTGAACAGGGTCGCCGCCTGGACATTGCCCAGTTCGCCACGGAAGGCCTCGCCGAAGCGGTGTACGCGCGAGCGGGTGCCGGTGAAGTTGGAGCGGTTGCTCTCAAGGCCGGTCTGCTCGTAGTTGCCTGAACCGTCGCTACCACCGCCGCCGCTGCCGCGGGCATAAGCGGCGCCGACCTGCCAGTTGGGATCGAGGCGCAGGCGGATACCGAGGTCGGTGGCCCAGGCATTGACGTCGCCGCTCTGCTTACCGCTGGCCACTTGCTCGCCGTTGACCGTGGTGGTGTTGAGGCTGTCGCGATCGCCGCTCAGCCAGGTCAGGCTGCCCCAGTAGTTGACGCGGTTCTGGTTGCGCCAGTTATAGGCGTCGCTGTTGGCTTCCAGTCCCAGCCAGGTGAGGTCGCCGGTGCGGGTCTTGTCCAGGGCGTCGACGGTTTCGCCGGGATTTTTCAGCTTGCCGTCGTCGTGGGTGTGGTGGGCGCGCAGGCCGACCCAGTGCCCGGGCGTCCACTGCGTGGCAACGTCGCCGTAAATGTGCAGGCGGTCCTTGTCTTCCGGCGCCAGCTCGGTGAGGTCGGTACGGTACTCGCTGAAGCGCTCGGCCACGCCCAGGTTGGCGCGCAGCAGGGTGGTGTCGAAGGTCCAGTTCAGCGCTTCGATGTTGGTGTCGCGCCACATGCCGTCGTCGTTGCGCAGGCGTTGGCGGCCAAAGCGCAGTTGCTCGCCGGGGTAGGCGGTCAGGCCGCTGTAGCCGACCCAGAACTCGCGCATGGCCAGGTAGCTTTTATCGGCTTCGCGGCCATGGGCGCGGCCGCTGTCGGACTCGGCCTCATCGCCGGACTGGCGCAGGGTGTCGGTCTCGATGATGTCGCTGGCGGCCACCGCCTGGCCCATGGCAAAGGCGCTCCAGTTGCCGCGCTCGCCGTACACCCAGGGGCGCAGGTCCAGGCCCAGGCCGTTGACGTCGCCGCCGGAGCGGGTACCCAGGTCGCGGTCGTCTTCGGACTGGCCGGTGATCTTCACGTCCAGGCCGAAGTTCTTTTCAGCGGTCATTGCCGCCAGGGTCGGGCACGACCAGAGCAGGGCGAAGCCCAGGCCTACGCCTGCTTTCATCCACGGATTGAGTGTCATAGGGAGTCCTCGCCTTGTTCGGGTTGCGCTTGGGCCTGCAGGGCCAGGGCATCGGCACCCGGGCCCATGGCGCCACGGGCCTGGCGCTCTTGCTGCAGCAGGCGCTCGGCCTGGGCTTTTTGCGCGGGAGTGAGTTGCTGGTCGAGCTGGGCGGCCAGCTCGCGCGACTGATCGCTGGGGTTGGCTTGCGCCAGTTGGCTGAACACCCAGGCGTTGACCAGGTCCTGGCGAATGCCGTGGCCTTCGCTGAACAACTGGGCCAGGGCGTAGTCGGCGCTGAGCTGGCCGCCGCGGGCAGCGCTGAGCAGATGATCGACGGCCTTTTGCGGGTCAACGCTGCCCAGGTAACCGCGGCGATACAGCTGGCCCAGGTAGTAATGGGCGCTGACTTCGCCGGCGTTGGCGGCGCTGAGCAAATGAGTTTCGGCCTGCTGCGCATCGGCCGGCACGGTCTTGCCTTCGTAGTACAGGCGGCCTAGCAGCAGTTCGGCGCGCGGTTGTTCGGCGGCGCGGCCCTTGTCGATGTATTCCATCAGCTTGTCGGTGTCGCCAAGCTCCGGGAAGTCGTTGAGCAACTGCGCCAGGCTGACCCAGGAACCGGGGTTGACCGGCGCCACCTGCTCAAGCAGGGCCTGGGCGGTTTTCTCGTCAGTCTGGCCGAGGCTGCGGTCGGCCAGGACGCGGGCCACGCTGTCGACCCGGGTGGCCGGGATTGCACCGCGCTGGTAGGCGCTTTTGACTTGCTCGAGCAGCGCCGCTTGCTGCTCGGGCTGGGCGCGCTTCTGGTAGACGGTGGCCAGTTCCACGTAGCAGATGTCAGTGCTGCTCAGCGCCGCTTTGCAGATGCGCTCGACCTCGTCCAGGTGCTGGTCGTAGCTGTCCTGGGTGCGGTACAGCAGGATCTGGGCCAGGCCGGCTTCGGGGTAGCCGGCGCTGCGCCACGTGTCGATCTGCTGCTGGGCGTTGGTGCCGGGGAAGCTCTGCGGGTATTGCAGGTAGAGCATCGCCAGCGGGATCAGGGTGTTGCCCTCGCCATTGGCGAAGGCTTTTTTCAATAGGGTTTCGGCTTCCTGGCGCTCGGCTTCGCTGGCGTCCGGCTTGGCCGCCAGCAAACGGCCGAGGCGGGCCTGGGCGCGCGGCGAGATATCAGCGGCGGCGCGGTAGGTGGCTTCGGCCTCCTTGAGCTTGGCCGGGTCGCGGGTTTCCACCTGGATATCGGCGAGGCCCACCTGGGCTTCGCTGTAACCGAGGTCGGCGAGCTGGCGGTAGTTCTGTTCGGCCAGGGCGGTGTCGCCGCGCTTGAGCGCTTCATTGGCCAGGCGCTGGTCGGGCAGGCCGGCACAACCGGCCAGGCTGATGGCCAGGGCCAGGCCGAGAAGGGTGCCACTGTGGGAGCGGGCTTGCCCCGCGATCGAGCACAACGCTTTGGGGAATTGAGGGGCTTCATCGCGGGGCAAGCCCGCTCCCACAGTTGGGGTGTTGAGCATATTCATGGGCAGATCCTCTTAGAGCCCACGGGCCACGGCTTTATCGATCAGCCAGTCCAGCGACGGGCCTCGATTGCTGTCTACCGCCACCGGGCGGCCGGCCAGTTCGCTGGGCAGCGATTCGTCCGGCTTGATCTGCACGCGGATGTCCGAGGACAGGTCTTCGCTGTTCAGGCTGCTACTGCTGACGATCTGCCCGGTACGGGTCTGCTCTTCGCCAGCGACGGTGAAGTGCACGCGCGAGCCTGGTTTGACGTCGTCGAACTGGCGGTAGCTGAAGCGCGCTTCGACCGTGGGAATGGTGGTGCGCGGGACCAGCTGGAAGATCACCTGGCCCTTGCTTGCATACTGGCCGTCATCCACCAGCTGGCGGGCGACCACGCAATCGCAGGGGCTGGTCAGGGTGCCGCTCATCTGTTTGCCGAACAGCTCCTCGACCTTGGCCGGCTCCAGTTGCTGGTCATCCAGGTGGCCCTTGAGCATGTCCAGCATGCTGGTGCTGAACGAGGCCAATGGCGCGCCCTTGACTACCTGGCCGCCGCTCTCCACCAGGCCCTGCACGGTGCCGTCGCGGGGCATGGTGACGTTGCTGGTCGGCACGCTGACCACCCCGGCCTGGGCATGGCTGACGAAGTACAGGCCGTATACCGACTTGGCGATAAAGCCGAAGGCGGCAACGCCAACCACGAACACGCCGAGGCTGAAGGTCACCGCCCGCAAGCGGCCGAAGGCGCTCATGCCGCCGCTGGCGTCTTTCTGTTTGCGCGCCTTGGTGAAGTTGTCGCGCTGCAGGGTACTGAGTACGTCGCCGATGGTGATCAGTTCGCCCGACAGGTGCGAGGTGATGATGTGGCGCAGGGTGGCGATGTCGCGGGGTTCGAGGTTCTGGAACTGCACGCCGGCGCGGCCGCTGGAGGGGTCGAAGGAGCGCACCTGGAACTCGATGTCCATCGCCAGGCCGAGCTTGTCGACGGTGAACTGCAAGCGCCCGCGCAGCACTTCGCCGACTTTCAACGGGTGCTTGGCATGGAAGCTCAGGCCGCCGGCGGAAAGGTCGTCGACCTTCACTTCGAGGGTTTCGCGGTTCTCCCCCAGGTAGCGCAGCTTGGCCGGGATGCGTACCCGGGCGTGCTGGCGCTGGGCTTCGGACTCATGCACGACATTGACGTTCACGGCGGTATTCATGGCGATTTGTTCCTGTTTAATCCAATCGGGTTCCGGCTCACACGACCATGAACAGCACAGCAATGAAGATGCTGGCCGCCGAGAAGGTCATGGTCCGGGAGGACCAGGTGTTGAACCATTGTTGAAAGCTGGCGAGGTCGCGCTTGAGGGCAGTGGGCTGGCGGGTCCAGGACTGCTTGTCGAGGCGGAAGAACACGTAGATCTTCATGATCGCGCCGACGATCTGGTTGTAATAAAGAATCAGCGGGTAGGCCGGGCCGATGTTGTGGCCCGAGCACAACAGCATCAGGGTCAGGATCAGCCGGGTGATGCCGATCCACAGCAGGTACACCAGCAGGAACGCCGGGCCGAACTTGAGGCTGGCGATCACCGCGACGGTCAGGCCCAGCAGGCTGGTCCACATCGACACGCGCTGGTCGAACAGCACCACGCTGGTGAACAGGCCCAGGCGGCGGATGCCCAGGCCCAGGGCGCGGGAGTTCTGCCGCAGGTTGTTGCCGTACCAGCGGTACATCAGTTTGCGGCTGGCCTTGATGAAGCTCTTTTCCGGCGGGTGCTCGACCGTGTTGATCGCCGCGTCCGGCACGTAGAAGGTGTCGTAGCCCAGGCGCATGAGGCTGAACCAGCTCGACTTGTCGTCGCCGGTGAGGAACTTGAAGCGGCCCAGGCGCCAGTGCTGCAGCGAGTCGTTCTCGACGTCGGCGATGAACTCGGGGTTGGTCACCACGGCGGCGCGGAACACCGACATGCGTCCGGTCATGGTCAGCACGCGCTTGGACAGGGCCATCGAGCACATGTTGATGTGGCGCTGGGCGAAGCGCAGCTTGTGCCACTCGCTCATGATGTAGCCGCCACGCACTTCACAGAATTCGTTGGTGGTCAGGCCACCGACATTGCCGAACAGCTTGAACCAGGGCACGGTCTTGCGCACCACGCCTTCGCCGAGCACGGTGTCGCCATCGATCACCGCGACCACGGCGTTTTCATCCGGCAGGTGGCGGGAGATGGCCCGAAAGCCGTAGGCCAGGCCGTCGCGCTTGCCGGTACCGGCAATGCGCACGAAATCGAGGGTCACGCGCTGCGGCGGGTTGTATTTCTCCCACAGGCTTTTCACCAGCAGTTCGTCGGACATTTCCACCAGCGAACAGACCACAGTGGTCGGGTAGCCGCAGTCGATCGCTTCGCGGATCACCGAGCTGTAGACCTGGGCGGTGGTCAGGGCATCGATGCGAAAACTGGTGACCATCAGGTACACATGAGACGGGTCGGCGGCGCTACCGAGCTTGCGCACCTTGCGCCGCAGGTAGGGGTAGACCAGGTAGAGAAACAGCATGCCGCGGACAAAGTGCGTGGCACCCATGGAATAGCGCCAGATGCCGACGGCGCCGACCAGGAAAATGAAGTCCTTCGAGTCGGGGTCGAAAATGGAGTTGGGCAAGGCCAGGGCGATCAACATGAGCAGGCTCACGTAGAACAGCCAACCGGCGACCTGTAGCAGGCCGTGCTTGAGCCTGTGCATGTTCTGCATCCGTATCGAATGGAAGGGGCGTTGATGGCGCGCGGGGCCGGGCGGCCCCGCGCAACCTGCGGGTTACCAGCAGATACCTTCGGTACGGCTGCTCGGGCAGGAGGCCTTGCTCATGAAACCGACCAGGTCGATGACCTGCTTGCCGGCGGGCGCCTGCTGGGCCAGGGCGCGAAACTTCTCGTCGCGGTTGCCCAGCACGATGACGTCGGCGTGGTTGATCACCTGCTCGAAGTCAGCATTGAGCAGCGACGACACGTGAGGGATTTTCGACTCGATGTATTCCTTGTTGGCGCCGTTGACCCGCGCATACTCGACGTTGCTGTCGTAGATGTTCAGCTCGTAGCCCTTGCCGATCAGGCGTTCGGCAAGCTCCACCAGCGGGCTTTCGCGCAGGTCGTCGGTACCGGCCTTGAAGCTCAGGCCGAGCAGGGCGACCTTGCGCTTGTCGTGGCTTTCGATGATGTCGAAGGCGTTCTGTACCTGCGACTCGTTGCTGGTCATCAGCGAGTTGAGCAGTGGCGCCTTGACGTCCAGGCTGCCGGCGCGATAGGTCAGCGCGCGCACGTCCTTGGGCAGGCACGAACCGCCGAAGGCAAAGCCCGGGCGCATGTAGTACTGCGAAAGGTTCAGGGCCTTGTCCTGGCAGACCACATCCATCACCTCACGACCATCGACGCCGACCGCCTTGGCGATGTTGCCGATCTCGTTGGCGAAGGTAACTTTGGTGGCGTGCCAGACGTTGCAGGTGTACTTGATCATCTCGGCCACTTCGATGTCCTTGCGGATGATCGGCGCGTCGAGTTCTTCGTACAGCGATTGCAGAAGGTCGCCACTGGTCTTGTCCAGTTCGCCGATGACGGTCATGGGTGGCTGGTCGTAGTCCTTGATCGCGGTGCTTTCGCGCAGGAATTCCGGGTTGACCGCTACGCCGAAATCGACGCCGGCTTTTTTCCCCGAGCAGTCTTCGAGGATCGGGATCACCACGTTCTTCACCGTGCCCGGCAGCACGGTGCTGCGTACCACGATGGTGTGGCGGCTGGATTTTTCCCGCAGTACGAAGCCGATTTCGCGGCACACCGACTCGATGTATTCCAGGCCCAGGTCGCCGTTCTTCTTGCTTGGCGTGCCGACGCAGATCATCGACAGGTCGCTGTCGCGAATTGCCGCGGCAAAATCGGTGGTGCCACGCAGGCGGCCATTGTCGATACCCTGTTGCAACAGGGCTTCGAGCCCCGGTTCGACAATCGGCGATTTGCCTTGGTTGATCAGGTCGATCTTGGTGGTGGATACATCGACGCCAATCACTTCATGGCCACGTGCCGACAGGCAGCCAGCACAGACTGCACCCACATAACCCAAACCAAAGATGCTGATACGCATCGCATTCACCTCATGTGTTTATCACGCCGGCTCAATAAATAGAGCCAGACCGGGTTGATTAACCAGCAGTTATCGGGCACACGGAGGCGTGGCAGAAAGATGTCACTTCACCGTGTGCAGGCATATAAATATCAAGTGCAAAAGTCGTTGCACTTAAAGTTGGCAGCCAAAGGCCAATAATTATGGGCGTGCCCTGTTATGCAGCCGTCTTTATTGCAGATCGGTTACCCGAAACTGCAGTGCTTGTTCTTTCAAGTGAATAAAATCCTTTGAAATCAACCACAAGGACGATTTGTAGGGGCGCGTTTCTCCTGGGTTCAACTGTGGGTCGGGTGACCGACACTCAAGTCAAAGTTGTCTGGATGCACAATGACTGTGCGCTCCAATCAATGCTGTAGGTCATCTCTCACATAATGCTCGAGAATCGTTACGGGTGGTATGAGCGATGGCTGAAGGGATAAGTTCCGGGGGCGGTTCAGGGGCCGTGAAAGATTTTTTAATATTTTATCTGATGGCCATACTTTCACTTTGATAGCACTTGTCAGTTTCGTCCCTGTATATAAAGGACGAACTCGAGGTGGGATGTTTTTATGCCAGTACCGGAAAATTTTTTTCAAAATTCGTCAAAAAATTACGAACGGTCTTATGGCGTTTTGCGATAAAGCTAGAAGGGTGGTTTTTTGGCGCCAGGATTGTGGCGTATTTATCGCGGGACAAGTCGGGCCGCATCGCCGCTCCCACTCCGACGGGTAGGAGCGGCGATGCGGCGGCCCGACTTGCCCCGCGATAGCTTTTACTCGTCCGCGTGATCGCGCAGAAACACCAGGTTGTCGGCCTTCGACAGCTCGGCACTGTAGTAGTAGCCCTGCACATCGAACTGCTTGAGCTGCTCGGGATCGTTGATGCGTTCCTGGATCACGAAGCGGCTCATCATGCCGCGGGCCTTTTTGGCGTAGAAGCTGATGATCTTGTACTGGCCGTTCTTGAAGTCGCGGAACTCGGTGTTGATCACCCGCGCTTTGAGGGCATTGCGCTTGACCGCGCTGAAGTACTCGTTGCTGGCCAGGTTCAGCAGCAGGTCGTCGCCTTGCTCGGCCAGGGCCTGGTTCAGCCACTCGCTGATGCGCGTGCCCCAGAAGGCATACAGGTCCTTGCCGCGGGCGTTGGCAAGCTTGGTGCCCATCTCCAGGCGGTAAGGCTGCATCAGGTCCAGCGGGCGCAGCAGGCCGTACAGCCCGGAGAGCATGCGCAGGTGCTCCTGGGCGTAGCTGAAGTCGTCTTCGCTGAGGCTTTGCGCGTCGAGCCCGGTATACACGTCGCCCTTGAACGCCAGCAGCGCCTGCTTGGCGTTGTCCGGGGTGAAGGCCGGGGTCCAGCTGCCGAAGCGCGCGGCGTTGAGCCCGGCGAGCTTGTCGGAGAGGTGCATCAGCTCGCTGATCTGCGCCGGCGACAGCTCGCGCAACTGCACGATCAGTTCCTGGGAATCATCCAGGTACTGCGGCTGGGTGTAGCGCTGGGTTACCGGCGGGGTGTCGTAGTCGAGGGTCTTGGCGGGGGAAATCACCGTCAGCATCAGGTCGGCTCCTTTATTCGTGGCGCCGATTCTACGGGGCGGGGGCGGCGATCTCCAGCTATCAAGGCAATAGCCACAGACCATCCCGACACTTGGCGCTATAGTGCGCGGCGAGGAAAACGGAGAGCCCGATCGTGCGCATTGCCCTTGTTTTACTGGCTGGCCTGTTCAGCGTCACGGCCCAGGCCGCGCCAGCCCCGGTCGCCACTTTCGACCGCAGCCACTGGCCAGAGCAGCTCGACAGCCCGGCGCTGTTCGATGTCGCCTCGCGCGCCGAAATCCTCGGGTTTGCCCGGGTGCTGGCTGAAAGCGAAATGCTCGACCAGAGCGCCATGGCGGCGCGGCTGAACCTGCGCCAGGTCAATCTGCTGTCGATCAACACGCTGCGCCAGCGCCTGTGGCAGCGCTTATGGCGCAACTACGACCTGGCGCAGAAGAGCTGCGAGCAGGATGCCTCGTTCTGTTATGCCATCGACGACCTGGGCGATTTTCGCAAGCAGACGGCAACCTTCGAAGTCGCCGCCGACTCGTTCTACGCGAGCTGGGCCGAGCCCAGCCGGGCCTTTCACGAGCGCTACCTGGACGAGCTGCTGCGCAAGGCCGCGCTGTTCCCGCAGACCGCCAGCGAAATCGAGCGCTTCTCCGACCTTGAGCGCAATGGCGACGAGCTCAACGACCGGCTATTCATGCTGACCTTCGATGGCGGCCCATCCTTGGCGGGCGGCAGTACCGACGGCCTGGCCGAGTTCCTGCGCCGGCAACGGCTGTCTGCGACCTTTTTTGTGCTGGGTAACAGCCTGCAGAACCGGCGCGACAAGACCTCGCTTAGCGATCTGCGGGCGCTCTACCAGGGCCAGTGCGTGGGCTTGCAAGGCTGGCAGTACCGCTCCCACGGGCAGTGGCAGGGCTGGCAGGACTCGGTGCTGCGCAGCCAGGCGCGGGTGCAGGGCGACTTGCCGCAGCAGTATGTGCCGTTGTTCCGGCCGCCTTATGGCCAGCGCCGTGCCGACAGCCAGGCATTCTTCGCCGGCCAGCATTTGCAGGTGGTGTTGTGGGATATCGACGCCCAGGATCAGGGCGCGTTGAACAGCGAACAGGCGGCCCAGCGGGTGCTGACCTTGATGTTGCTGTGGCGCAAGGGGCTGATCCAGTTTCACGACGCCCAGCCCAAGGCGCAGGAGGCAGTGGCCTGGTTGCTCAAGCAAACGGCTCAGAGTGGAATTGGCTGGGAAGATTGCCGTAATTTCGGCGAAAAGCGTTGAAAGTGTAAAGTTTCGCTAAGAGGCGGGAAGGAAAGATCGCAGGCATTTCACATGACTGGATTTATGACTGTAGCGGTGCTTTGCCCCTGCGCCAAGGGCTAATTGGCCGATCGAAAAATAAACTTCAAAAAAACGTAAAAACGCTTTTTCCGGTCATGGGTTTTGCGGTATTACGAAGACAGACCGCCGAACCCTGCAGCACAGGTGGCGTCCTACGGCCCATTCTTTGTTCGCAGCTCCCTACCCGTAACGACGCGGACCAGGGGAGAACCGGCGGCCACTTCGCGGCGCAGCACCGCTCAGGTATTGCGTCGTCTGGCTCCCACAAAGGTGACCGAGTATGGATGATCAAGGACGCAGCACTTCCTCCAACCAGCCAATCCTTTATGTGCTCGATACCAATGTACTGATTCACGATCCCAACGCTTTGCTCAACTTCGAGGAGCACCACGTCGCCATCCCGATGACGGTGCTGGAGGAGCTCGACAAACTCAAGACGGGCAAACATACGATTGCCGCCGAATGTCGCCAGGCCATCCGCCTGATCGACCAGACCCTGGGCGATGCCTCGCCGGCCGATGTCGAGCAGGGCGTGCCGATCCAGCGCGGCAAGAGTGGCCCCAAGGGCTTCCTGTCGATTCTCATGAGCCCGCGCAACGAGCCCAACCGCCTGCTGCCGGAGAACCTCAACGACAACATCATCATCAACCAGTTGCTCGAGCTGCGTAGCCGGCGCAAGGAACTGGACGTGGTGCTGGTGACCAAAGACATCAACATGCGCCTCAAGGCCCGCGCCTGCGGGATCGCGGCCGAGGACTACAGCACCGACCAGCTGGTGGACGACGTCTCCCTGCTGTCCAAGGGTTACCACAGCGTCACCGGCTCGTTCTGGGACCGCGTCAGCAAGGTCGAGACCCGCCAGGACCATGGCCGCACCTGGCACCGGGTGCAGATGATCGACAACCTGCCGGCCGTGCACATCAACGAGTTCATCATTGACGAGCAGGGCTTCGTCGGCTGGATCAAGGGCATCAAGGATGGCGAGCTGGTGCTGCTCGACCTGCACCAGGAGCCGCTGCTGCACCAGGAAGCCTGGGGCCTCAAGCCGCGTGACATCCACCAGAGCCTGGCGCTGTTCGCCTTGCTCGACCCGGACATTCACCTGGTCAACCTGACCGGCGCGGCCGGTTCCGGCAAGACCATCCTGGCCCTGGCCGCCGCCATCGAGCAGACCATGGTCAGCAAGCGCTACCGGCGCATCATCGCCACCCGAAGCGTGCAGGGGCTGGACCAGGAGATCGGCTTCCTGCCGGGCACTGAAGCAGAAAAAATGGAGCCCTGGCTCGGGGCAATCACCGACAACCTCGAAGCCCTGCACATGGATGACGAAAACACCCATGGCAGCGTCGAGTACATCCTTGAGCGGGTGCCGCTGCAGTTCAAATCGCTGAACTACATTCGCGGTCGCAGCTTCCAGCAGAGCCTGATCCTGATCGATGAATGCCAGAACCTCACCCCGCACCAGATGAAAACCATCATCACCCGTGCCGGCGCCGGTTCCAAAGTGATCTGCCTGGGCAACCTGGCGCAGATCGACACCCCTTACCTGTCCGCCACCAGCTCCGGCCTGACCTACCTGACCGAGCGCTTCAAGGACTTCCCCAACGGCGTGCACATCACCCTGCAGGGCGTACCGCGCTCGATTCTGGCCGAATACGCCGAATCGCACCTGTAACCCGGTACGGAGGTTGCAAAAAGCCCGCATCAGCCGATGCGGGCTTTTTCATTGCTGGTAATTTCATTTCCAACCGCGGCCAAAAGCACCCCAACCGGTGAAAATTACGCTCACTATGCTGTCGTCCTTGTCGAGAATCAGCAGGTAAGGGCTCTGCCCGGTATAACCAATGACTCCCGGCCGAATCTCGCTGACTTCACCTCCACCCGCATTTTTGCAGATCTCGTCGGCTAACTCCTTGCTGAATGTCTTGCCAATGTAGGGAGCAAAGACGGGTTGCATTTTTTCGTAGTCTTTCGCGTTCATGACCATATCGGTGCCTCCTGGCATCAGGTTAGGGTGCGTGCAAGGTTGTTGCATTGGCAGCTTCTACCTGCAGACGCATCAGTGTGTAGTAGATGGATATCGCATGTTTAAAGCCCCAGGCAGTGTCCGCGCTTGTCGCTAAGGTCTGACTCAAGGGTTTACAATCGACTGTCCTGAAACAGGAGTAACGCTGTGCTGACCCATCTCGATTCCCAAGGTCGCGCCAACATGGTCGACGTCACCGATAAAGCCGTGACGTCGCGTGAGGCGGTGGCCGAAGCGCGGGTGCGCATGCTCCCGCAAACCTTTAACTGCAAGCCTGCGCTTTCGCAGGCTTGCAGTGTTTCAGTCTATGGTTGCGCTATCTCGTATGCTGGTACTTTCTGAATGATTCGTCCGATGGGTAACATGTAGCGTACAAGCGATCAAGGTGGTGGAGATACCTGCTGCTAAGAGAACGCTGGCGATGTTGGCCAATTCCGCTAGCCAACCACCCAGTATGGGGAAACTGATGAACAGAGCGATGGATAGAGTGCGCACAGTCGCAAATGTCGTACCCAATTTGTTAGGGGGGCAAGTGAGTTGCAAAGTGGTTGTGAGGCCCTGAGTTGTCAGACCATAGGCGAATCCGGCGAGAAGAAAAAGTAGCGACAAGAGATTAAGCTCGAAATACGCAGGAAAAAAGCTGAGAGATCCGACTGCGAGTACTGCGAGACCAAAACACATCGACGCTATTGTGGAGCAGATACGCGAACCACTACGATAAAGGCGTGGAAACAAGAAGCCTGCAAAAATGCCGCCCAGTGCAGTTGCACTGACGATAACGCCGAAAGACGTTGCACTTTGTCCGTTCCCCTTCAACAGCAAGCTCAATAGGGAGTCGTATAGACCCAAGGCGGCTGACTGGGAAAGTATGCACATTAAAAAATACGTGCGGTCAATTGTTTTTTGAAAAAACTATAGATTTGTCGCTTGCTGGTTTTTGGAATTAAAGGACATGTGGCCTCGCTTCTCATGATCCTTGCAGATAATAAAGTTACGAATAGTAAACCACACAAACACACAAAAGCGGAAAGTAAAAAACCGGCTGACTTAAAACTCAATCCTGTGAGAATCCCAGCTGCAAGGGGGGATACGATTTTTACGGTTTGATCTATTATCATAATTAATGAAGTGTTTCGGATAATCTGCGGTGCGGTCAGCAAGTTTCTTGTGAGAACGACTTCGGCCGCTGTTGAGCCAAGGTTAGATAAGCCCTTTAGCATTGTAAATGCCAAAAACAACTCAACGGAAGGGGCTGCAAACAGAGCGCAAGATGCAATGAAACGAATACAGAAACTGACCGAGATTATTATGCAGGGGTTGAATCGGTCTGCCAATGATCCTAGATAAGGGCCAAAGAGAAGCGCCGGAATCCCATACAAGGAAGCTGCTAATGCTAGCGTTTGTGCCGAGGCATCGAAAATGAAAGTTAGCGTCGAAAAAATGAGTATGAAGTCGAGCCATAGTACAACAGAGCTGCAGAACCGGATTCCACACAGAGAGAAGTAGTTCTTGGTGCTGATCTGTTGCACTTCAACGGTCTCCTGGCTTGATGTGCGTTGTATTGTTTATCACAAATGTTATTGTTTTGTGTTTGGTGCAAAAGTGTCTGTTTGGCATTCGGTCGGTCGATAGGTGTTGTTCGGTGGTTTATTAATTTGGCGCGGCATGACTATCTTCAACAAGGGTTTTTCATTGTGGCTGGTGAAGTTCTTAGGCTTGATGTGTGAGGGTAATTTTGCTCTGGGCAATGTCAAGGCTAATGCGGGTAAGGGGGGGTCTTATAATGCTGTAAGAATATTCGTGGGTTTGGTGTTTATTGGTCTAATGAATTTTGGTGTATTACTTTGTCTTCAGGCTGAATGGTTTCAAATGATCATGAGTATGGAGCTTTCTAGTTTTTGCACTGTAAAGCCTATATTCAGCCATACACCCCAATAAAGCGCCTTGACGCCGGCCCAGGCTATTTTTCGCTTCGAAGACCTGACCCCAGGGTTTACACTCTTTGCTCCTGAATAGGAGGAAAGCTGTGCTGACCCATCTCGATTCCCAAGGTCGCGCCAACATGGTCGACGTCACCGATAAAGCCGTGACGTCGCGTGAGGCGGTGGCCGAAGCGCGGGTGCGCATGCTCCCGCAAACCCTGCAGATGATCGTCGAAGGCGAACACCCCAAGGGTGACGTGTTTGCCGTGGCGCGCATTGCCGGTATCCAGGCGGCGAAGAAGACCAGTGACCTGATTCCGTTGTGCCACCCGTTGCTGCTGACCAGCGTCAAGGTCGAGCTCAGCGCCGAAGGCAACGACACTGTCTATATCGTCGCCCGTTGCAAGCTGGCCGGGCAGACCGGGGTAGAAATGGAAGCGCTGACCGCTGCCAGCGTCGCGGCCCTGACCATCTATGACATGTGCAAGGCGGTCGACCGCGGCATGATCATCGACGGCGTGCGCGTGCTGGAAAAGCTCGGCGGCAAGAGCGGCCATTACCAGGCGGATGAAGTGAAATGAAAATCAAGGTGATGTATTTCGCCCGTTACCGGGAGTTTCTGGGGGTTGATGCCGAAAAGCTCGAGGGTTCGTTCGCTACCCTGGATGACGTACGCAAGGCGCTGGTTGCAAAAGGTGACAAGCATGATGTGCTGCGCGAACAGAACCTGATGTGCGCGCGCAATGAAGAGCTGTGCAAGCTGGACGAGCCGCTTGAAGACGGTGACGAAGTGGCGTTCTTTCCGCCCGTGACTGGAGGCTGAGCATGAGCGTTCGAGTCCAGAGCGAGCCCTTTGACCCGGGGGCTGAAGTCAATGCGATGCACGCGGCCAACGTCGGTGTCGGGGCGGTGGTCGGTTTTGTCGGCTACGTGCGCGACTTCAATGATGGCCAGGACGTGGCGGGGATGTTCCTCGAGCATTATCCGGGTATGACCGAAAAGGCCCTGGCCAAGATCGTGGTTGAAGCCCAGCAGCGCTGGCCGTTGCTCAAGGTCGAGGTGCTGCACCGCATTGGCGGCCTGGAACCCGGTGAACCGATCGTTTTTGTCGGTGTTGCCAGTGCCCATCGTCAGGCCACATTCGATGCCTGCAATTTCATCATGGACTACCTGAAAACCCGCGCGCCGTTCTGGAAGAAGGAACAGACCGGCGACGGCCCGCGCTGGGTCGAGGGCAAGCAGAGTGATGAAGAGGCTGCCGGGCGCTGGTAAATCTGATCGCGGGGCAAGCCCGCTCCTACAGGGATCAAGGTAGGAGCGGGCTTGCCCCGCGATGCTTTTGCTTGTTGAATTTTAATACCAAAAAGTCCAGTATGGAATTATAAGTACAAAATAATTCCAGGCCGACCCGCGCCTGCCCCTTTCCCTCTGTCTGGCACCACACCTCCAACAACGAGCGAGAGAGCCCCGTCATGAACAAGTTCACCCTGATCAGCGGCCTGGCCCTGAGCCTGATGGCCAGCAGCAGTCTGTTTGCCGCCGAGAAGACATTGCGCATTGGCATCGAAGCCGCGTACCCGCCGTTCGCATTCAAGACCCCTGACGGCAATATCAGCGGCTTCGACTACGACATCGGCAATGCCCTGTGCGCGCAGATGCAGGTCAAATGCCAGTGGACCGAGCAGGAGTATGACGGCTTGATCCCGTCGCTGAAGGTCAAGAAGATCGATGCGGCGCTGTCGTCGATCACCATCACCGAAGAGCGCAAGCGCTCGGTGGACTTCACCCACAAGTACTACTTCACCTCCGCGCGCCTGGCGATGAAGGAAGGCAGCCAGGTCGACGACCAGTTCGTCAGCCTCAAGGGCAAGCGCATCGGTGTGCAGCGGGCAACTACCACTGACCGTTACGTCACCGAGGTGCTGGCCCCCAAGGGTATCGAGGTGGTGCGCTACACCAGTAACGAAGAGATCTTCATGGACCTGGTTTCCGGGCGTCTGGACGGCGTTTTCGCCGACACCATTCCGCTGGAGCAGGGTTTTCTGAATACCGAGAAGGGCAAAGGCTACGCTTTCGTCGGCCCAGAGCTGAAAGACCCGAGCTATGTGGGTGAAGGCGCGGGTATCGCGGTGCGCAAGGGCAACACACAACTGGTGACCGAGCTGAACCAGGCCATCGACGCCATTCGCGCCAACGGCGAATACCAGAAGATCCAGGCCAAGTACTTCAAGTCTGATATCTACGGCGACTGATCGCCGCTTTACTCAAGGCCTGAGCGTGATCAGGCCTTGAGTTCCTTCAGGTGCTTGTACACCGTCGCCCGTCCCATCCCCAGCACATTGGCCACATAGTTGGCGGCACTCTTGCCCTTGAACGCACCCTCGGCGTGCAGGGCCAGTACCAGTTCGCGCTTATGGTCGCGGCTGAGCAGGTTGAGGCTCAGTTGACGTTGGCGCAGCCAGCTGTTGAGGAAGGTGTTGATGCGCTCCTGCCAGTCATCGCGAAACAGCGCATCGGGCTGCGGGATCAGCTTGCTCGGCGACAAGAACAGGTCGAGCGCCGCCTTGGCGTTTTCGAACAGGGAAATATTCAGGTTGATGCACAGCACCGCCAGCGGCTTGCCGGCCGGGTCGCGCAGTACGGTGCTCAGCGAGCGGATCTTCTGACCGTCCCAGTTGAGCTTTTCGTACGGTCCGATGTTGGTCTCGTCGGTACCTTCCTCGAACATGTCCTCCAGCGCCGCATCATCGCCAATCTCGCGCTTGGACAGGTTGTTGGCAATGTAGTCGATCTTCTGGCTGCGCAAATCGTGCAGCACCACTTCGGCGTGGGGGAAGAACAGGGTGGCGATGGCGTCGGCGATGGCCCGGTAGTTGTGCAGGACGGGATCGGCTTGGGGTGTGGGCATTCGGACGGGCTCCAGGCGGTGTCAGCGCCCTTGCGACAGGGCGCTGGGAGTGTGCCGCAATCGCGGCCGGGCGTCACCCTTGCAGGCGGCGCGGCGACAGCATCGCAGCGTTGAGGCCAAAGCCCTTGAGGGTGTCAGGCAAGTCTTCACCGCGCACCAGGGCGGCGCTGGCCTGGCCCATGGCCGGCGAGGTCTGGATACCATAGCCGCCTTGCGCGGCCACCCAGAACAGCCCGGGCACCTGCGGATCGAAGCCGGCCACCAGGTCGCCGTCAGCGACGAAGCTGCGCAAGCCGGCCCAGGTACGGGTCGGGCGACGAATGCTCAGGGTGGTGGCTTCTTCGATCTGGTAGATGCCCATGGCGATGTCCAGCTCTTCGGCCTGCACGTCGTGGGGCTCGACCGGGTCGGCATTGGCCGGTGAGCCGAGCAGCATGCCGGCGTCAGGCTTCATGTAGAACGACTCATCGAGGCTGACCAGCATCGGCCAGGCATGGCTGTCGATGCCTTCGGGGCCGGCGAAGATGAACGCGGCGCGGCGCTTTGGCTGCAGGCCCAGGGGTTGGGCGCCGGCCAGTTCGCCGACTTTGTCGGCCCAGGCACCGGCAGCGTTGATCAGCACCGGGGCGGTGAAGGTGCCGCGGCTGGTCTGCACGTGCCAGAGGCCGTCGGCGTCGCGGCTCAGGTGTTGTACTTCGCAGTCGCTGTGCACTTCACCCTGCTGGCGACGAATGCCGCGCAGGTAACCCTGGTGCAGGGCGTCGGTGTCGATGTCGCTGGCACTCGGGTCGTACAGGGCGCCATGCACCTTGTCGCGGCGCAGCACCGGCAGGCGCGCGCAGGCTTGCTCGGCGCTGAGCAGCTCGACCTCTGGCACGCAGGCCTTGGCGCTCTGGTACTGACGCTGCAGCTCTTCAGGGTCGCCATTGAGATCGACGGTCATTTCCCCGCGCGGGCTGAGCAGCGGGTGCTCGGTAAAACCCGCTGGCGGCTGGTCGAAAAACGCCCGGCTGGCCAGGGTCAGTGCGCGCACTTGCGGGGTGCCATAGGCGGCGGTGTACAGCGCTGCCGAGCGGCCGGTGGAGTGGTAGCCCGGCTGCGACTCGCGCTCAAGCAGCAGTACCCGGCCGTGGCCGGCCAGCCAGAAACCGGTGGAGGCACCGGCAATACCGGCGCCGATGATGATGAAATCAGCCTGTTGCATGAAGGTTTCCTCAGTCGGCGCGTTGCAGGCGGTACAGGGCGTTGGCCAGGGCGATGTCTTCCAGGCCCAGGCCGATGGAGCGGAAAAAAGCGTGGCGCTGGTAGCCCGGCTTGTGCGCCGCACCACTGATCAATTGCGCCAGATCGCCGACGATCGCATCGGCTTGCCAGCCATGTTGTTCGGCGGCGATGCGCATCTCGCCGGCGCTGCCCGGGGTGGTTACGCGGTAGTCGCAGTAAACGTCCATCTCGCTTAAGGTCGCTGGCGGCACTTCGTGGGCACGCACCGCATTGGTGCTGATGGAGGTGATCAGCGCGGGCTTGCTCAATTGGCGCGGGTCGAGCACCGGCGTGGCGCAGGAGGTGCAGAGCATGATCACGTCGGCATCCAGCACCGCCTGCTCCAGGCTTTCGCTGAGCACCAGGCGCGGGTCGAGATTACTCAGGGCCTGACGCTGTTCGGTCGATTGCCGGCCCAGGCTTGGCGAGTACAGGCGGATCTCCTGCCATGGACGCAGGCTGCGGGCGTAATGCAGGTGGGCGCGGGCAATCGGGCCGCTGCCGATGATGGTCAGGCGCCGGGCCTCGCTGGCTGCCAGGGCATCGACGGCAACGGCGGTAGTGGCGGCGGTGCGCGCGGTGGTCAGTTCACCGGCATCGCACAGCAGCAGCGGCTGGCCGCTGTCCATGGACATCAGCAGGGTCCAGGCGGTGACCAGCGGTCCCTGCTCGCGGACGATATAGGGCGAGGTCTTGACCCCGTACACGCGCTGTTCGGCCAGCACGCCACCGTAGTTGATGAAGTCGCCTTTGCCGGCCGGGAATTCCACCAGTTGCTGGGGCGGTTGCACCGCTTGCCCGGCCGCCAGGTCACGGAACAGGTTGCGCAGGATCTGCGGAACATCCACCTGGGCGAGCAGTTGGCGAGCGTGCTGTTGATCGATGACGAGAGGCGCAGACATGCGAAGCTCCAAATGAACTATTTTGTCTATTATGGACTTTTAGTTTATTTGGGCAATATGCCGAGGTGTAAAAAGCATCGCGGGGCAAGCCCGCTCCTACAGGGTGGTGTAGGAGCGGGCTTGCCCCGCGATTGGTGTTACTGCACTCAGTGATGCTTGCGCGGTACCGGCTTGAGCAACTCGGTCGGCGGCATCTCGCAGCTGATCTTGCGCCCCAGCAGTTCTTCGATGGCTGGCAGCTGGTAGGAGTCATCCTCACCGGCGAAGCTGATCGACACGCCGCTGGTGCCGGCACGACCGGTACGACCAATGCGGTGCACGTAGTCGTCCGGGTCTTCCGGCAGGGTGAAGTTGATCACGTGGCTGATGCCGTCGATGTGGATACCGCGGCCAGCCACGTCAGTGGCTACCAGTACGGTGATGCGCCCTTCGCGAAAACTCTCGAGGGTCTTGATCCGCTTGTGCTGCGGCACGTCGCCCGACAGCTGGGCGGCGTTGACGCCATCGCGCACCAGGCGCTCTTCGATGCGTCGTACTTCGTCCTTGCGGTTGGCAAAGACCATCACCCGTTCCCACTTGTTCTCGGTCACCAGGTTGTACAGCAGCTTGTACTTGTCGCTGCCGGCCACGGCATAGACGTGCTGCTCGACGGTCTCGCTGGCGACGTTCTCCGGCTCGATCTCGACGATGGCAGGGTCGGTGGTCCACTGCTTGGCCAGGTTCATCACGTCTTCGGTGAAGGTTGCCGAGAACAGCAGGGTCTGGCGCTCGCTCTTGGGCGGGGTCTGGCGGATGATCTGCCGCACCTGGGGGATGAAGCCCATGTCGAGCATGCGGTCGGCTTCGTCCAGTACCAGCACCTCGACCATGTCCAGGTGTGCTTCGCCGCGCTGGTTGAAGTCCAGCAGGCGGCCCGGGGTGGCGACCAGGATGTCGCAGTGGCGGGCTTCGAGGGCCTTGAGCTGCTTGTCGAAGTCCATGCCGCCGACGAAGGTCATGACGTTGAGGCCGGTGTACTTGGTCAGCGCCGCGGCGTCCTTGGCGATCTGCACCACCAGCTCGCGGGTCGGGGCGATGATCAGCGCCCGTGGCTCGCCCATGTAGCGCTCTTTCGGCGGCGGGGTCTGCTGCAACTGGGTGATGATCGAAATCAGGAAGGCTGCGGTCTTGCCGGTACCGGTCTGGGCCCGGCCAATGGCGTCTTTGCCACGCAGGGTGTAGCCCAGCACCTGGGCCTGGATTGGCGTGCAGTACGGGAACCCTAGGTCGTGGATCGCATGCATCAGCTCGGGCGAGAGCTTGAAGTCATGAAAGCGGGTCTTGCCTTCCTGCGGCTCGACGGCGAAGTCTTCGAGCTTCCAGGTGGAGGCGGCGGGCTTTGGCTTGCGCTCACGGCGCGGCTTGGCCTCGGCCGGTTTTTCGGCGCGTGCCGGGGCAGGGTCCACGGCTTCGGTCTTGAGCGGTGCCGACGGGGCAGGGGCCTGGGGTGCTGCGGGCGGCTGCTTCACGGGGGCAGCGGTTTCGGTGGCGAGTTGCTCAACCTCGCTCTTGCCGAACATCTTCTTGAGTGCTTTGAGCACGGTCATCTCATCAATTGGTTAAGGAATGTACGCCGGGCAGTGTAATGCAAGAATCGGGCGCGGCGTAGTGGATTGCACTGACAACTACAGGGAACGCTTCTTTTAGCGCAGGCGCTCGGCCAGCCAGTCGGCGATATCGCGAATTTCTTCCTGCAGCACTTCGTGCTCCATCGGGTACTCGGCCCACTTGGCGCTGACGCCCCAGTTCTTCAGGTGCTCGTAGGCGCTGCGCCCCATGGCCGGTAGCACAACCGGGTCGTACACACCGTGCAGGCACAGGGCCGGGGTGCGTTGCTGGCAGGCGCTCAGTTCGCGTGCCTCGGTGAAAGTCGGGGCATAGGTCGAAAGCGCCAGTACGCCGCCCAGGGCTTCTTGCCACTTTATATAGGCAGTGTGCAGCACCACGGCGCCGCCCTGGGAAAAGCCGGCGAGGATGATCCGCGACAGGGCCACACCCTTGGCCTGCTCGGCCTTGATCAGTTCGATCACCTGTTCCGCCGATTCGTGCAACTGGTCTTCATCGATGGCACGCGCCGGGCTCATGGCCTTGATGTCGTACCAGCTGGGCATTGCATAGCCGCCGTTGATGGTCACCGGACGGGTGGGTGCCTGGGGCATGACGAAGCGGGTGGTCAGCAGAACTTCCTGCAGGGCCTCAGCCACCGGCATGAAGTCGTAACGATCGGCCCCCAGGCCGTGCAACCAGATCACACAGGCGTCTGCGGTTTTTTGTGGTTCGAGAATCAGCGGGTGGGTCATGACTGCTCCGAAAGTGTGCGCGCGCTCTTGTTTGCGTGCATGAAATGAAGGCGCGTCGGGTAAATCCGGGAAAAACCTGTCGCAAGGTTGCAAGTTTTCCTATTGACGTTAACTGAAACGCTTTAGCCCTTCAGTGTGGTACGCGCTTTGCTATGAAACTCCAGATGCGAGGTTACACGTTTTGGACGGTAACACCCGTTAGCGGTCCCCAAGGCTGTCACAGAACAGCGCATTGCGCCAATTGACCCAAAAACAAGCCAACACGGGTCGGATGCGCCTCATAAGGGTGCGGTGCAATCCCGGCTCACACAACAAGAGCAAAACTGGAGGTTTGAATGAAGATGTTGAAATCCACACTGGCAGTGGTTACCGCTGCTACCGCGTTGGGTATCAGCGGTTTCGCACAGGCAGGTGCGACCCTGGACGCAGTACAGAAGAAGGGATTCGTTCAATGTGGCGTCAGTGACGGCTTGCCGGGCTTCTCGGTACCGGATGCCAAGGGCAACATCGTCGGTATCGACGCCGACGTCTGCCGCGCGGTCGCCGCTGCGGTGTTCGGCGACGCCAAGAAGGTCAAGTTCAGCCAGCTCAACGCCAAGGAGCGCTTCACCGCGCTGCAATCGGGCGAAGTCGACGTGCTGTCGCGCAATACCACCTGGACCAGCTCGCGCGACGCCGGCATGGGCCTGGTGTTCGCCGGTGTTACCTACTACGACGGTATCGGTTTTCTGGTCAACAAGAAGCTCGGCGTTTCCAGCGCCAAGGAACTGGACGGTGCAACCATCTGCATCCAGGCCGGTACCACCACCGAACTCAACGTCTCCGACTACTTTCGCGCCAACGGCCTGAAATACACCCCGATCACCTTCGACACCTCCGACGAGAGCGCCAAATCGCTGGAATCCGGCCGTTGCGACGTGCTCACCTCGGACAAATCGCAGCTCTACGCACAACGCTCCAAGCTGGCCGCCCCGGCCGATTACGTGGTGCTGCCCGAGACCATCTCCAAGGAGCCGCTGGGCCCGGTGGTGCGCAAAGGCGATGAAGAGTGGTTCAGCATCGTCAAGTGGACCCTGTTCGCCATGCTCAACGCCGAAGAGATGGGCATCAGCTCGAAAAACGTCGAAGCCGAAGCCAAGGCCACCAAGAACCCTGACGTGGCCCGCATGCTCGGCGCCGACGGCGAGTACGGCAAAGACCTGAAACTGCCGAAGGACTGGGTAGTGCAGATCGTCAAGCAGGTCGGCAACTACGGCGAAGTCTTCGAGAAAAACCTGGGCAAGGAAACCCCACTGCAAATCGACCGCGGTCTGAACGCCCTGTGGAACAACGGCGGCATCCAGTACGCGCCACCGGTGCGCTGACGGTTGCGGCCTGCGGCGGCATCCGGCCGCCGCAGGCTGTTCGGTTCCCTTCCTTGCGGGGCATTACATGCAAAATAATATCGGCGCACCCAAGGGACTATCCCTGAGCGATCCACGTGTGCGTGCGTGGCTGTTCCAGATTATCACCGTGGTCGCGGTGGTCGGTCTGGGCTGGTACCTGTTTCACAATACCCAGACCAACCTGCAACACCGCGGGATCACTTCGGGCTTCGACTTTCTCGAACGAAGTGCCGGTTTCGGCATCGCCCAGCACCTGATCCCCTATACCGAACAGGACAGTTATGCGCGGGTGTTCGTTATCGGCCTGCTCAACACCCTGCTGGTAACCTTCATCGGCATCATTCTCGCGACCCTGCTGGGCTTCATCATCGGTGTGGCACGACTGTCACCGAACTGGATGATCAGCAAGCTGGCCACTGTGTATGTCGAGACTTTCCGTAACATCCCACCGCTGCTGCAGATCCTGTTCTGGTATTTCGCGGTGTTCCTGACCCTGCCGGGACCGCGGGGTAGCATCAATCTCAACGACACCTTCTTTATCAGCAACCGGGGCCTGAACATGCCCGGTGCTGCCATGGCCGATGGATTCTGGCCATTCGTCGTCGCCGTCGCACTGGCAATCCTTGCCATTGTGGTAATGGTGCGCCTGGCCAACCGGCGCTTTGAGGCCACCGGCGAGCCGTTCCACAAATTCTGGGTCGGCCTGTTCCTGTTCTTCGGCATTCCGGCGTTGTGCGTGCTGCTGTTCGGCGCGCCGGTGCACTGGGAGATGCCGCAGCTCAAGGGCTTCAACTTCGTCGGCGGCTGGGTATTGATCCCGGAACTGCTGGCGCTGACCCTGGCACTGACCATCTATACCGCAGCGTTCATCGCCGAAATCGTGCGCTCCGGCATCCGTTCGGTGAGCTACGGCCAGACCGAGGCGGCTCGCTCCCTGGGCCTGCGCGAAGGGCCGACGCTGCGCAAGGTGATCATTCCCCAGGCGCTGCGGGTGATCATCCCGCCGCTGACCAGCCAGTACCTGAACCTGGCGAAGAACTCTTCGCTGGCGGCCGGTATCGGCTACCCGGAAATGGTCTCGCTGTTCGCCGGTACCGTGCTTAACCAGACCGGCCAGGCCATCGAGGTGATCGCCATCACCATGAGCGTCTATCTGGCCATCAGCATCAGCATTTCCCTGCTGATGAACTGGTACAACAAGCGCATTGCGCTGATCGAGCGGTGAGGACAAGCGCATGAGTACCCATGTTTTCAAACCTGATATGCCGCCACCGGTCAAAGCCGTCGGCGTAATGGCCTGGATGCGCGCCAACCTGTTCTCCAGCTGGCTCAACACCCTGCTGACGCTGTTTGCCGTGTACCTGGTGTGGCTGATCGTGCCGCCGCTGCTGCAGTGGTCGATCTTCGACGCCAACTGGGTGGGCACCACCCGCGCCGACTGCACCAAGGAGGGCGCCTGCTGGGTGTTCATCCAGCAGCGCTTCGGCCAGTTCATGTACGGTTACTACCCGAGCGAGCTGCGCTGGCGTGTCGATCTGACCGTCTGGCTGGCGGTCATCGGCGCCGCGCCGTTGTTCATCTCGCGCTTCCCGCGCAAGGCGGTTTACGGCCTGGGCTTTCTGGTGCTGTACCCGATCATCGCCTACACCCTGCTGCACGGCGGCTACCTGGGCCTGGCCGCGGTACCGACCAACCAGTGGGGCGGGCTGATGCTGACCCTGGTGATCGCCACCGTGGGCATCGTCGGGGCCTTGCCGCTGGGCATCCTGCTGGCGCTGGGGCGGCGTTCGAACATGCCGGCGGTGAAGGTGGTCTGCGTGACCTTCATCGAGTTCTGGCGCGGCGTGCCGCTGATTACCGTGCTGTTCATGTCCTCGGTGATGCTGCCGTTGTTCCTGCCTGAGGGCATGAGCTTCGACAAGCTGCTGCGGGCCATGATCGGGGTGATCCTGTTCCAGTCGGCGTATATCGCCGAAGTGGTACGTGGCGGCCTGCAGGCTATTCCCAAGGGCCAGTACGAAGCCGCTGCGGCGATGGGCCTGGGCTACTGGCGCTCGATGGGCCTGGTGATTCTGCCGCAAGCCCTGAAGCTGGTAATCCCCGGCATCGTCAACACCTTCATTGCCCTGTTCAAGGACACCAGCCTTGTGATCATCATCGGCCTCTTCGACCTGCTCAACAGCGTCAAGCAGGCCGCTGCCGACCCGACCTGGCTGGGCATGGCGACCGAGGGCTATGTATTTGCCGCCCTGGTTTTCTGGATTTTCTGTTTCGGTATGTCCCGCTACTCCATGCATCTGGAGCGCAAGCTGGACACAGGCCACAAGCGTTAGGAGTGTTCCCATGAGTGAAGCGATCAAACAGCCTGTGAGCCCTGAAGGCATTATTCAGATGCAGGGCGTGAACAAGTGGTACGGCCAGTTCCACGTGCTCAAGGACATCAACCTGAACGTGCGCCAGGGCGAGCGTATCGTGCTGTGCGGGCCGTCGGGCTCGGGCAAGTCGACCACCATCCGCTGCCTCAACCGTCTTGAGGAGCACCAGCAAGGGCGCATCGTCGTCGATGGCGTGGAGCTGACCAACGACCTCAAGCAGATCGAAGCGATCCGCCGCGAAGTCGGCATGGTGTTCCAGCACTTCAACCTGTTCCCGCACCTGACCATCCTGCAGAACTGCACCCTGGCGCCGATGTGGGTGCGCAAGATGCCCAAGCGCAAGGCCGAGGAAATTGCCATGCACTATCTGGAGCGGGTGCGAATTCCGGAGCAGGCCAACAAGTTTCCCGGGCAGCTATCGGGTGGCCAGCAACAACGGGTAGCGATTGCCCGGGCGCTGTGCATGAAGCCGAAGATCATGCTGTTCGACGAACCGACCTCGGCGCTCGACCCTGAGATGGTCAAGGAAGTGCTCGATACCATGGTTGGCCTTGCCGAAGACGGCATGACCATGCTCTGCGTGACCCACGAAATGGGCTTTGCCCGCACCGTGGCGAACCGGGTGATCTTCATGGATAAAGGCGAGATTGTAGAGCAGGCGGCGCCGGACGATTTCTTCGACCGGCCGCAGAATGAGCGGACCAAGCTGTTCTTGAGCCAGATTCTGCACTGACCCCATCGCGGGGCAAGCCCGCTCCCACAGGTAAACCACAAAACCTGTGGGAGCGGGCTTGCCCCGCGATGCTGTTAACCCATCAGTTTTCTTCTTTGGCTGCCGGTGCCGGCGGTGGACGCAAGCCGATCTCGGCGGTCAGCTTGAGCTCCTTGCCGTTGCGCATGACCTGGATCGCCACCTTGTCATTGGGCTTGATCCGCGCCACCTGGTTCATCGAGCGGCGGCCATCGCCGGCCGGTTCGCCGTTGATGCTGAGGATCACGTCACCCAGCTCCAGGCCGGCCTTCTGTGCCGGGCCATCACGGAAAATCCCTGCCACGACAATGCCCGGGCGTCCCTGCATGCCGAACGACTCGGCCAGCTCCTGGCTCAGCGGCTGCACCTCGATCCCCAACCAGCCCCGAATCACCTGGCCGTGCTCGATGATCGACTTCATCACCTCCAGAGCGAGCTTGGTCGGGATGGCAAAGCCGATGCCTTGCGAGCCGCCGGATTTGGAGAAGATCGCCGTGTTGATGCCGGTGAGGTTGCCATTGGCGTCGACCAGCGCACCACCGGAGTTGCCCGGGTTGATTGCGGCGTCGGTCTGGATGAAGTCTTCGTAGTTGTTCAGGCCCAGCTGGTTGCGGCCGGTGGCGCTGATGATGCCCATGGTCACGGTCTGGCCGACACCGAAGGGGTTGCCGATGGCCAGGGCGACGTCGCCGATATGGATGTTGTCGGAGCGGCCGATGGTGATCGACGGCAGGTTCTTCAGGTCGATCTTCAGCACCGCGAGGTCGGTTTCCGGGTCGCTGCCGATCACCCGTGCCAGGGTTTCGCGGCCGTCCTTGAGCGCCACCACGATCTGGTCGGCACCGGAGGTCACGTGGTTGTTGGTCAGCAGGTAGCCTTCCGGGCTCATGATCACTGCCGACCCCAGGCTCGACTCCCAGCGGCGCTGCTTGGGCAGGTTGTCGCCAAAGAAGCGGCGGAACTGCGGGTCTTCGAACAGCGGGTGGGCGGTCTTGTTGACCACCTTGGTGGTGTACAGGTTGGCCACCGCGGGGGCGGCGATGCTCACGGCGTCGGCGTAGGACACCGGCCCCTGCATGATCCGCGTGGTTTGCGGGGCTTGCTGCAGGTTGACGTCCTGGCTGGGCAGGCCGACCCACTGCGGAAAGCGCTGGATGACCAACAGGGCGATCAGCACGCCGACCAGCAGCGGCCAGCCAAAGTAACGCAAAGCCTTGAACATTGAACGAATCCTGGGAGTTGGCAGAGGGCCGATGACAGCTGGGAGCGTAAACGCGCGCGATCATACTGCGCTGCGGCTTGTGCAGGAACTGTTAAATCGTCACGAAAACCAACAATGCCAGCCCCCAGGCAACTGCCGTCGGTTTCCCCAAACCCGGCGACGGCCCATAATGCCGCTCATTATACGGGGCCTTGGGCCGCGCTGAACTGCGAAATTGAGGAGTCTTTCCATGGCTGTTGCCTTGAGTACCCTGGTCGAGGAAGCCGAACGCTACCTCGGTAGCGCCAAAATCCAGGACTACTGCCCCAACGGCCTGCAGGTCGAGGGCCGCCCGCAAGTGACCCGCATCGTCAGTGGCGTGACCGCAAGCCAGGCGTTGCTCGACGCTGCAGTCGAAGCCGACGCCGACCTGGTACTGGTGCACCACGGCTATTTCTGGAAGGGCGAGAATCCGTGCATCACCGGCATGAAGCAGCGCCGGCTGAAAACCCTGCTGAAAAACGACCTGAGCCTGTTGTCCTACCACCTGCCGCTGGACCTGCACGCGGAAGTGGGCAACAACGTGCAGCTGGCGCGCCAGCTCGACATCACTGTCGAAGGCCCGCTGGACCCGCAGAACCCGCGCATTGTCGGATTGGTCGGCTCGCTCGCCGAACCCATGTCGGCGCGCGATTTTGCCCGCAAGGTGCAGGAGGTGATGGGCCGTGAGCCGCTGTTGATCGAAGGCGAGCAGATCATCCGCCGGGTCGGCTGGTGTACCGGCGGCGGCCAGGGCTATATCGACCAGGCGATTGCTGCCGGTGTCGACCTGTACCTGAGCGGCGAAGCCTCCGAGCAGACCTTCCACAGCGCCCGCGAGAACGGCATCAGCTTCATCGCCGCCGGCCACCACGCCACCGAGCGTTACGGCGTGCAGGCGCTGGGCGATTACCTGGCCCGACGGTTTGCCCTGGAACACCTGTTCATCGACTGCCCGAACCCTATATAAAGCTAAAACGGCAGGGCATATTCTTATACTGTTTCGTTCTAGTTGGCTGCCTAAATAGAATCGGGCGCTGTGATAAAGTGGCCCGCTCGAACACGGCCCGCTGGCCGTCCATAAGATCGTATTTCCGTGAGTAGCCATGGTCGACAAACTGACGCATTTGAAACAGTTGGAGGCGGAAAGCATCCACATCATTCGTGAGGTGGCCGCCGAGTTCGATAACCCGGTGATGCTGTACTCGATTGGCAAGGACTCGGCCGTGATGCTGCACCTGGCGCGCAAGGCCTTCTTCCCGGGCAAGCTGCCGTTTCCGGTGATGCACGTCGACACCCAGTGGAAATTCCAGGAGATGTACAGCTTCCGCGACAAGATGGTCGAGGAAATGGGCCTGGAGCTGATCACCCACGTCAACCCGGACGGCGTCGCCCAGGGCATCAACCCGTTCACCCACGGCAGTGCCAAGCACACCGACATCATGAAGACCGAGGGCCTCAAGCAGGCGCTCGACAAGTACGGCTTCGATGCCGCCTTCGGTGGCGCGCGCCGCGACGAAGAGAAGTCGCGAGCCAAGGAGCGGGTCTACTCGTTCCGTGACAGCAAGCACCGCTGGGACCCGAAGAACCAGCGTCCGGAGCTGTGGAACGTCTACAACGGCAAGGTCAACAAGGGCGAATCGATTCGCGTGTTCCCGCTGTCGAACTGGACCGAGCTGGACATCTGGCAGTACATCTACCTCGAAGGCATCCCGATCGTGCCGCTGTACTTCGCCGCCGAGCGTGAAGTGATCGAGAAGAACGGCACCCTGATCATGATCGACGACGCGCGCATCCTCGAGCATCTCTCGGAGGAAGAAAAGGCCCGTATCGTCAAGAAGAAGGTGCGTTTCCGTACCCTTGGCTGCTACCCGTTGACGGGCGCGGTGGAGTCGGAGGCCGAAAGCCTCACCGACATCATTCAGGAAATGCTCCTGACGCGCACTTCCGAGCGCCAGGGCCGGGTCATCGACCACGATGGCGCCGGCTCCATGGAAGACAAAAAACGTCAAGGGTACTTCTAAGCTTCAAGTTACAAGCGGCAAGCTGCAAGTTAGAAGCAAGGTGCGTAGCTTCTGGGTTTTGTCGGCTGCCGCCCCATTGTGGGTGCGTGAGAGTGCTTAACAATGGACTTTGAGAAGCTTGCTGTTTGGCAGAGAAGCAAAGATTTGGCGGTAGCGATTTACACGCAGCAGAGGGTGTGCCGGGATCTTGGATTCAAGGATCAGATCACCCGGGCGGCACTTTCCGTTCCGTCGAATATCGCCGAAGGCATGGAGCGCAGAACGGCAAAAGAAAAGGTTCGCTATCTGTGTATTGCCAAGGCGTCCTGCGGTGAGTTGCGTACGCAGAGCATCATCGGGGGAGAGGTAGGCTATCTGCCAAAGCCTTTGTCGAATGAGTGGATTACAGAGACTCGTGAGCTTTCAAGAATGCTGAGCGGGTTGATCAACAAAATTTCTGACTAGTTGTATGCCGACAAGCTTGCCGCTTGAAGCTTACAGCTTGGAGCTTGAATGTAATGAGCCACCAATCTGATCTGATCAGCGAGGACATCCTCGCTTACCTGGCCCAGCACGAACGTAAAGAGCTGCTGCGCTTCCTTACCTGCGGTAACGTCGACGACGGCAAGAGCACGCTGATCGGGCGCCTGCTGCACGACTCGAAGATGATCTACGAAGACCATCTGGAAGCCATCACCCGCGACTCGAAGAAAGTCGGCACCACCGGTGACGACATCGACCTGGCGCTGCTGGTCGACGGCCTGCAGGCCGAGCGCGAGCAAGGCATCACCATCGATGTGGCCTACCGCTACTTCTCGACCGCCAAGCGTAAGTTCATCATCGCCGACACCCCGGGCCACGAGCAGTACACCCGCAACATGGCCACCGGTGCGTCGACCTGCGACCTGGCGATCATCCTGGTCGATGCCCGCTACGGTGTGCAGACCCAGACCCGCCGGCACAGCTACATTGCCTCGTTGCTGGGCATCAAGCACATCGTCGTCGCGGTCAACAAGATGGACCTCAAAGGCTTTGACGAGGGCGTGTTCGAGAGCATCAAGGCCGACTACCTGAAGTTCGCCGAAGCCATCAACATGAGCCCGAGCAGCCTGCACTTCGTGCCGATGTCGGCGCTCAAGGGCGACAACGTGGTCAACCGCAGCGAGCGTTCGCCGTGGTACACGGGCCCGGCACTGATGGAAATCCTCGAAACCGTCGAAGTCGCGGCCGACCGCAACTTCACCGACCTGCGCTTCCCGGTGCAGTACGTCAACCGGCCGAACCTGAACTTCCGCGGCTTCGCCGGTACCCTGGCCAGCGGCGTGGTGCACAAGGGCGATGAAATCGTCGTGCTGCCGTCGGGCAAGAGCAGCCGGGTCAAGTCCATCGTCACCTTCGAAGGCGAGCTGGAAAACGCCGGCCCCGGCCAGGCCGTGACCCTGACCATGGAAGACGAGATCGACATCTCCCGTGGCGACCTGCTGGTGCATGCCGACAACGTCCCGCCGGTGACCGACCAGTTCGACGCCATGCTGGTATGGATGGCTGAAGAGCCGATGCTGCCGGGCAAAAAATACGACATCAAGCGCGCCACCAGCTATGTGCCGGGCTCGATTGCCAGCATCGCCCACAAGGTCGATGTCAACACCCTGGAGCAGGGCGCCGCCAGTGCCCTGCAGCTCAACGAGATCGGCAAGGTCAAGGTCAGCCTCGATGCGCCGATCGCGCTGGACGGCTATGACAGCAACCGCACCACCGGTGCCTTTATTGTCATCGACCGCCTGACCAACGGCACCGTCGGTGCCGGCATGATCATCGCGCCACCGGTTGTGCCCCATGGCAGCGTTGGCCAGCACGGCAAACTGGCCCACGTGGACACCGCAGAACGTGCCCTGCGTTTCGGTCAGCAGCCAGCCACCGTGCTGTTCAGCGGCCTCTCGGGCGCGGGCAAGAGCACCCTGGCCTATGCCGTGGAGCGCAAGCTGTTCGACATGGGCCGTGCGGTGTATGTGCTCGATGGCCAGAACCTGCGCCACGACCTGAACAAAGGCTTGCCGCAGGACCGCGCCGGGCGCACCGAGAACTGGCGCCGTGCCGCGCACGTTGCGCGTCAGTTCAACGAAGCCGGCCTGCTGACCCTGGCCGCCTTCGTCGCCCCGGACGCCGAAGGCCGCGAACAGGCCAAGGCGCTGATCGGCAAGGAACGCCTGCTCACGGTCTACGTCCAGGCTTCGCCTCTGGCGTGCCGCGAGCGTGACCCGCAGGGCCTGTATGCCGCCGGCGGCGACAACATCCCGGGCGAGAGCTTCCCGTATGACGTACCGCTGGATGCGGACCTGGTGATCGACACCCAGAACGTCAGCCTGGAAGACGGCGTCAAGCAGGTGCTGGAGCTGCTGCGCAAGCGTGGCGCGATCTAAGCGCTGGCGCTGAACAAAAAGCCCCACTTCGGTGGGGCTTTTTGTTGGTCGAATTCACCGCACGGTAGGAGCGGGCTTGCCCCGCGATGGGCCCTCATTCAGCCCACCTTCAGTCCAGGCCTGCCGTTGGCTACTCGCCACTCCAGGATCTGCTTCATAATCTTCTGCGGCGTTGGTTCCTGATCGCCAGCCGGGTAAAAAATCAGGTCCGAGCCCTCTGGATGTTGCGTCACTGCGATGAAGTGCTCAAGCAAGGTGTCCTGATAGAGCTCGGTGCCAGCGGCCCCGGCAGGTTGTCCAGGTCATACAGTGCACCGCCCTCGCTCGTTGGTACGATATGGCGCATTTCATAAGAACGGCGATTCTTGACCGTTTCTGAAAATGGCGCGCGGGGTGGGAGTTGGAGTCAGGATTTTCTGAGCAGCAAGAAATTTGCTTCCTACAGGGCGATGCAGTGGGAAAATCGCGGGGCAAGCCCGCTCCCACATTGTAGGAACGGGATTTGAATTCAGATGTGCTTTTCCGAAACCGGAATCACCCGCTTCTCCTTCACTGCCTTGAACGAGAAGCTCGAGTAAATCTCTTTCACCCCGGGCAAGGTCTGCAGCACTTCGCGGGCAAACTCACCGAATGACTCAAGGTCGCGGGCAAGGATTTCCAGCAGGAAGTCATAACGCCCGGAGATGTTGTGGCAGGCGACGATTTCGGGGATTTCCATCAGCCGCTGCTCGAAGGCGCGGGCCATTTCCTTGCTGTGCGAGTCCATCATGATGCTGACGAAAGCGGTTACGCCAAAGCCCAGCGACTTGGGCGAGAGGATGGCCTGGTAGCCGATGATGTAGCCGGCTTCTTCCAGTAGCTTGATCCGTCGCCAGCACGGCGAGGTGGTCAGTGCGACCTGGTCGGCCAGCTCGGAAACCGTCAAGCGCGCGTTGTCTTGCAAGGCCGCGAGCAACGCTCGATCGGTGCGATCGATGGTTGTAGGCATGTTTTACCCTCCGTGGTCTGAAATCGTTGTTTTTATGTCAATAACCTTCCGCAAGGACGGCTACATTTGGAAAAAAATCAGCACCTCAGTGGCATAAGCTTATAACAAACCACTAGAGGCTGTTTGCCATGAGCGGCTCCAATAACAATTCAGGTTTTGCCACCCGCGCCATTCACCACGGTTACGATCCACTGGAACACAGTGGTGCCCTGGTGCCACCGATCTACCAGACCGCGACCTTTGCTTTTCCGACCGTCGAGTACGGCGCTGCCTGCTTCGCCGGTGAACAGGCCGGACATTTCTACAGCCGGATTTCCAACCCTACCCTGGCCTTGCTGGAACAACGCATGGCCTCGCTCGAAGGCGGCGAAGCCGGCCTGGCGCTGGCCTCGGGGATGGGCGCGATTACCGCGACCCTGTGGACCCTGCTGCGCCCCGGCGACGAGGTGCTGGTGGGGCGCACCCTGTACGGCTGCACCTTTGCCTTTTTACACCATGGTATCGGCGAGTTCGGGGTCAAGGTCCGGCATGTCGACATGAGCGACCTGCAGGCTGTCGCCGCGGCGATTAACGGCAATACCCGGGTTATTTATTTCGAAACCCCGGCCAACCCCAATATGCAGATGACCGATATCGCTGCCGTGGCCGCGCTTGCGCACCAGCACGATATCAGCGTGGTGGTCGACAACACCTACTGCACGCCGTACCTGCAGCGACCCCTGGAGCTGGGCGCCGACCTGGTGGTGCATTCGGCGACCAAGTACCTCAGTGGCCATGGCGATATCACTGCCGGCCTGGTGGTGGGGCGCAAGGCGCTGGTGGACAGGATTCGCCTGGAAGGCTTGAAGGACATGACCGGTGCAGTGATGTCGCCCCATGACGCCGCCTTGCTGATGCGCGGGATGAAAACCCTGAACTTGCGCATGGAGCGCCACTGCAGCAATGCCCAGGCCATTGCCGAATACCTCGAGCAACAGCCGGAAGTTGAAATGCTCAATTACCCCGGCCTGCCCGGCTTTGCTCAATATGAGCTGGCCCAGCGGCAGATGCGTTTGCCGGGCGGCATGATCGCCTTTGAACTCAAGGGCGGCATCACTGCCGGCAGGCGTTTCATGAATGCCCTGCAGTTGTTCAGCCGTGCCGTCAGCCTTGGCGATGCCGAATCGCTGGCCCAACACCCGGCAAGCATGACCCACTCCAGCTATACCCCAGAGGAGCGTGCGCAGTACGGCATTTCCGAAGGGCTGGTACGCCTGTCGGTGGGCCTGGAGGACATCGACGACCTGCTGGCGGATATTCAACAAGCGCTCAAGGCCTGCGCCTAACCTTTCACGGACGAGGTCAATGCAATGGTGGCAATGATGAACCTTGTGCCTGGCGAAGGTGTGCCGCGGCGCCCGGGCGATCCACAGCAGGACAGCGATCCGGGGGAAACCGCCGAATGGCTGGACGCACTGGATTCGACCCTGCTGCACTGCGGCCCGGAGCGTGCGCGGTTTCTGCTGCAGCAACTGCAAACCCATGCCCGCGAGTTGGGCCTGGAGCGCGGGGCCCAGGCCTTTTCGGCCTATCGCAATAGCTTGTCGGTGGAGCAGCAGGGCGTCTATCCGGGTGATCTGGAGCTCGATGAGCGCATCACCAGCATCCTGCGCTGGAACGCCCTGGCCATGGTCATGCGGGCCAACCACGCTTATGGCGACCTCGGCGGGCACATCGCCAGTTATGCCTCGGCCGCAGAGATTTTCGAAGTCGGTTTCCAGCACTTTTTTCGCGGTGAGGCCGGTGGCGAGCAACGCAGCGCTGACCTGGTGTTCTTCCAGCCGCATTCGGCGCCGGGCATTTATGCCCGGGCCTTCCTTGAAGGACGTTTGAGCGAAGAGCAACTGGCCAGCTATCGCCAGGAAGTGGCTGGCAAGGGCCTGTGCT
This sequence comes from Pseudomonas sp. B21-035, assembly GCF_024748945.1. Taxonomy (NCBI): domain Bacteria; kingdom Pseudomonadati; phylum Pseudomonadota; class Gammaproteobacteria; order Pseudomonadales; family Pseudomonadaceae; genus Pseudomonas; species Pseudomonas sp. B21-035. Next base: position 4,836,572 of record NZ_CP087179.1, on the reverse strand, counting down.
CCTACCCACATCCGTGGCTGATGCCGGACTTCTGGCAGTTTCCGACAGGATCCATGGGCATCGGCCCACTCAACGCGATCTACCAGGCGCGGTTCATGCGCTACCTGCACAACCGCCAGTTGCTCGATACCAGTGCCCGGCACGTCTGGGGGGTGTTTGGCGATGGCGAGATGGACGAGCCGGAGTCGATTGCCGGCCTGACCCTGGCCGCCCGCGAGCAACTGGACAACCTGACCTTCGTGGTCAACTGCAACCTGCAGCGCCTGGACGGCCCGGTGCGCGGCAACGGCCAGATCATCCAGGAACTGGAGGCGCTGTTCAGTGGCGCCGGCTGGAACGTGATCAAGGTGCTCTGGGGCTCGGAGTGGGACGCATTGTTCGCTCGTGACACCGAGCACGTGCTGTTGCGCCAGTTGGCGGCGACCCCGGACGGGCAGTTCCAGAACCTTGGGGCCAAAGATGGCGCCTACAACCTCGAGCACTTTTTCAACCAGCAACCGGCCTTGCAAAAGCTGGTGGAGCACATGAGCTCGGCCGAGATCAATGCGTTGAAACGCGGTGGCCACGATTTTCGCAAACTGTACGCCGCCTTCGCCGCCGCCAAGGCCTGCAAGGGCCGGCCAACGGTTATTCTGGCCAAGACCAAGAAGGGCTACGGCATGAGCGCCGCCGGTGAATCGCGAATGACCGCGCACCAGGCCAAGAAGCTCGACGTGCAGGCCTTGCTGGCCTTTCGTGATCGTTTTCATTTGCCGCTGTCGGACGCGCAGGTCGAACAGTTGCAGTTCTATCGACCGGACCAAGACAGCGCAGAAATGCGCTACCTGCGCGAGCGGCGGGAAGCTCTGGGTGGGCCGCTGCCTGCTCGGCGCAGCGACGTACGCCCGGTGCCGGTGCCAGCGCTGGAGGCCATGGGCGGCTTCGCCCTGCAGGCCGAAGGCAAGGAAATGTCCACCACCATGGCCGCCGTGCGCATGCTCAGCGCCTGGCTCAAGGCGCCGCAGCTGGGGCCGCGGGTGGTGCCGATAGTCGCCGACGAGGCGCGCACCTTCGGCATGGCCAGCCTGTTCCGGCAGATCGGCATCTACTCGCCCCAGGGGCAATGCTACGAGCCGGAAGACGCAGGGTCGTTGCTGTCCTACAAGGAAGCGCGCGATGGCCAGTTGCTGGAGGAAGGTATTACCGAAGCCGGGGCGATTTCTTCCTGGGTGGCGGCGGCAACGTCCTACGCGGTACATGGCGAGCCGATGCTGCCGGTGTACATCTATTACTCGATGTTCGGCTTTCAACGCGTCGGTGATCTGATCTGGGCCGCCGCCGACCAGCGCGCCCGTGGCCTGCTGCTGGGCGCCACTGCCGGGCGCACCACGTTGGGCGGAGAAGGGCTGCAGCATCAGGACGGTTCAAGCCTGGTGATGGCCTCGATGGTGCCCAACTGCCGGGCCTGGGAGCCGTGCTTTGCTGGCGAGCTGGCGGTGATCCTCGAGTACGCGGCGCGGCGCATGCTCACTGAACAGTGCGATGAATTTCATTATGTCGCGGTGATGAACGAAAACTACCCACAGCCGTCCCTGCCGGCGCAGGTGCATGAAGAGGTTTTGCGCGGCATGTACCGTTATGTCGAACAGCAGCTGCCGGCTGCCCAGGGGCGGGTGCGCCTGCTGGGCTCCGGGGCGATTCTGCGCGAGGTGATTGCTGCCAGTGAACTGCTGGCCAGCGACTGGCGGGTTGCCAGTGAAGTGTTCAGTGTCACCAGCTTCAGCGAGCTGGCGCGTGAGGCGCGGGATGTAGATCGCGCCGGCCGGTTGGGGCAGGGCAGTGCTGATCTGAGCCATGTGCAGCGCTGCCTGGACGGTGACGCGCCGGTGATTGCCGCAACCGATTACGTGCGGGCCTGGCCACAATTGATTGCTGAATATGTACAGGCACCTTATGTGACGCTTGGCACTGATGGCTTTGGCCGAAGCGATACCCGCCAGCAGCTGCGGCGCTTCTTCGAGGTCGATCGCTTCAGTATCGTTCTGGCAAGCCTGCACAGCCTGGTGCGCCAGGGTGGAGTTGAGCGGCGGGTGCTGGATGAGGCGCGGGAGAAGTACGGCTACCGGGAGGGGGAGGCGCCTTGGTATTGCTGAGGCTCATCACGGGGCAAGCCCGCTCCTGCAGGCTGCAACAGCAGCCATAATAAAAAACCCCGCCAGTTGGCGGGGTTTGTATTTTTAACGCTTGAGCCCGTAATGCTCATCGAGCATGCCCGGTGCGTTGGGCGCTTTCGGTGCGTAGTCGCGCGGCACCTCGGTGTCCTTCGGCGGGGTCAGGCGATCACGCGCAGGCTGCACGGCTTCGGAGTGCAGGGCGGCCAGCAGGCGCTGGCGGGTGAGTTCGTCGAGGGCCAGGCGGTTGGCGCCCTCGGCCAGGTGATCCTGGACGTCCTGGTAACTTTGGGTCAGCTTTTTGACCAGCGCAGCCGTACTGTTGAAGTGAGTAACCACCTCATTCTGGTAGCTGTCGAAACGTTCCTGGATATCATCCAGCTGACGCTGGGTGCTGCTCGGTGCGGCATTGGGCAGCAGGCGGGCGACCAGGAAACCAACGACGACACCCACGACGAGGGCCAGGGTCGGCAACAACCAAACTAAGAGCGAGAGTTCCACGAGTCCTTCCTCTATAAACGGCTTTGCTTTACGTTAACGGCTCGGACCTGCGCTGTATACCGCGAACGATCGCAAATATCTCAGACAGAATCATTCAGCTAGACGAGTCGACCCTTTCCGAGGTCACGGAGTTTATCCTTGCTTATCCGCGAAACCCCCGTATTCATCGATGGCCCGGTCGGCCAACTGGAAGCCTTGTACCTTGATGTTGCCGACGCCCGTGGCGTGGTGTTGCTGTGTCACCCTAACCCGGTGCAGGGCGGGACCATGACCAACAAGGTGGTGTCGATGCTGCAGCGCACCGCCCGCGATGCCGGTTACATCACCTTGCGATTCAACTACCGTGGTGTCGGTGCCAGCGCCGGTAACCATGACATGGGCAGCGGCGAAGTGGACGATGCTCAGGCGGCAGCGACCTGGCTGCTGGAACAACATCCGCAGCTGCCCCTGACCCTGATGGGTTTTTCATTCGGCGGCTTTGTTGCGGCCAGCCTCGGCGGGCGTCTGGAAGCAAACGGTATCGAATTGAAGCACCTGTTCATGGTTGCGCCAGCGGTGATGCGCCTGCAGGATCACGACACCTTGCCACAAGGCTGCGCGCTGAGCGTGATCCAGCCGCAAACCGACGAAGTGATCGATCCGCAGATCGTCTACGCTTGGTCCGGCGCACTGCCACGCCCCCATGAGCTGCTGAAAGTGGCAGAATGCGGACACTTTTTCCATGGCAAGCTCACCGACCTCAAGGAACTGGTGCTGCCACGCCTTTCGAACTGATACAAGCCTGATAAGCGATTACCCATGACTACGCGCATCCTTACCGGTATCACCACCACGGGCACGCCTCACCTGGGCAACTACGCCGGTGCCATCCGCCCGGCGATCCTCGCCAGCCGTGAGCCGGGTGTCGACTCGTTCTATTTTCTGGCCGACTACCACGCCCTGATCAAATGCGACGACCCGCAGCGCATCCAGCGCTCGCGCCTGGAAATCGCCGCGACCTGGCTGGCCGGTGGCCTGGACCCGGAGCGAGTGACGTTCTATCGTCAGTCCGACATCCCCGAGATTCCCGAGCTGACCTGGCTGCTGACCTGCGTTGCGGCCAAGGGCCTGCTCAACCGCGCGCACGCCTACAAGGCGTCGGTGGACAAGAACGTCGAGAACGGCGAAGACCCGGATGCCGGCATCAGCATGGGCCTGTACAGCTACCCGGTACTGATGGCCGCCGACATCCTGATGTTCAACGCCAACAAGGTGCCAGTCGGCCGTGACCAGATCCAGCACGTGGAAATGGCCCGCGACATCGGCCAGCGCTTCAACCACCTGTTCGGCCAGGGCAAGGAATTCTTCGCCATGCCCGAAGCGCTGATCGAAGAAAGCGTCGCCACCCTGCCGGGCCTGGACGGGCGCAAGATGTCCAAGAGCTACGACAACACCATCCCGTTGTTCACCAGCGCCAAGGACATGAAGGATGCCATCTCGCGCATCGTCACCGACTCCCGCGCCCCGGGCGAAGCCAAGGATCCGGACAACGCGCACCTGTTCACCCTGTTCCAGGCCTTCGCCACTGCCTCCCAGGCCGATGAGTTTCGCAGCGAACTGCTCCAGGGCCTGGGCTGGGGCGAAGCCAAGCAGCGCCTGTTCCAGTTGCTCGATGGCCAGCTGAGCGAGCCGCGCGAGCGTTATCACCAGTTGATCAGCCGCCCGGCCGACCTTGAGGACATCCTCCTGGCCGGCGCGCAAAAAGCCCGCAAGGTGGCCACGCCGTTCCTTGAGGAGCTGCGCGAAGCGGTCGGCCTGCGCTCGTTCCGTAACGTCGAGCAGGCCACTGCCCAGGTCAAGAAGAAGGCGGCCAAGACCGCGCGCTTTGTCAGCTTCCGCGAAGACGACGGCAGCTTCCGCTTCCGCCTGCTGGCGGCCGATGGCGAGCAACTGCTGTTGTCGCGCAACTTCGCCGACGGCAAGACCGCAGGTGCTGTGAGCAAGCAATTGCAACAGGGCGGCGAGCTTGACGTGCGCCACGAAGGCCTGGGCTTCAGCCTGTGGCTGGAAGGTGAGTGCGTTGGCGACGGCCCGCAGTTTGCCGACGGCGCCGCCCGCGACAGCGCCATCGAAACCCTGCGCGCGGCCCTGGTGCCCCAGCAGGACTGAACGGCTTATCGGAAGTCTGATTGCCATTATCCCGGGCCGTCGCTACAGTGACGGCCCGTTTTTGTTACCTTGCTAACGAATTATGACGCCCCTAGAACGATATCAAGCAGATCTGAAACGTCCCGAATTCTTCCATGACGCGGCGCAGGAAACTGCAGTGCGTCATCTGCAGCGCCTGTACGACGATCTGATCGCGGCGCAGAACAACAAGCCGGGTGTGTTCGGCAAGTTGTTCGGCAAGAAGGACCAGGCACCGGTCAAGGGCTTGTACTTCTGGGGTGGGGTAGGCCGCGGCAAGACCTACCTGGTCGATACCTTCTTTGAAGCGCTGCCGTTCAAGCAGAAGGTGCGCACGCACTTCCACCGCTTCATGAAGCGCGTCCACGAGGAAATGAAAACCCTCAAGGGCGAGAAGAACCCGCTGACCATCATCGCCAAGCGCTTCTCCGACGAGGCCCGGGTGATCTGCTTCGACGAGTTCTTCGTCTCCGACATTACCGATGCGATGATCCTCGGCACCCTGATGGAGGAGCTGTTCAAGAACGGCGTGACCTTGGTGGCCACCTCCAACATCGTCCCTGACGGCCTGTACAAGGACGGCCTGCAGCGCGCACGCTTCCTGCCGGCGATTGCCCTGATCAAGCAGAACACCGAGATCGTCAACGTCGACAGCGGCGTCGACTATCGCCTGCGGCACCTGGAACAAGCCGAGCTGTTCCACTTCCCGCTCGACGAAGCGGCCCACGAAAGCCTGCGCAAAAGCTTCAAGGCACTGACCCCGGAGTGCACCCAGGCGGTCGAGAACGATGTGCTGGTGATCGAGAACCGCGAAATCCGCGCCCTGCGTACCTGTGACGACGTGGCCTGGTTCGAATTCCGCGAACTGTGCGACGGCCCGCGCAGCCAGAACGACTACATCGAACTGGGCAAGATCTTCCATGCCGTGCTGCTCAGCGGCGTCGAGCAGATGAGCGTCGCCACCGACGACATCGCCCGACGCTTCATCAACATGGTCGACGAGTTCTATGACCGCAACGTCAAGCTGATCATCTCGGCCGAGGTTGAACTCAAGGACCTGTACACCGGTGGTCGGCTGACCTTCGAGTTCCAGCGCACCCTGAGCCGCCTGCTGGAAATGCAGTCCCACGAATTCCTGTCGCGGGCGCATAAGCCTTAAAAGCAGCTGCAAGTTTCAAGCTTCAAGCTGCAAGCAGGATCAAGAGCCGACCGCGTGCTGCTTTTGATCCTGCTCTTGCTCTTGCTCTTGCTCTTGCTTGCCGCTTGAAGCTTGAGGCTTGAAGCTGAGGAGGCCTTTCAGGCCTCCTGCATAAACTGCTGCCGATACTGATTCGGCGACAACTCTGTGTGCTGCCTGAACAACCGGGCAAAGAAACTCGCATCGTCATAACCAACTTCATAGCTGATGGTCTTGATGCTTTTGCGTGTGCCCGACAGCAAGCCCTTGGCCGTTTCGATCCGCAGCCGTTGCAGGTAGTGCAGCGGCTTGTCGCCGGTGGCGCTCTGGAAGCGGCGCATGAAGTTGCGGATGCTCATGCCGTGGTTGCGGGCCACGTCCTCGAAGCGGAACTTGTCGGCGAAATGTTCTTCGAGCCAGTGCTGGATCTGCAGGATGATCAGGTCCTGGTGCAGTTTCTGCCCGCCAAAGCCCATGCGCCCCGGGGTGTAGTTGCGCTGTACTTCGTAGAGGATGTCACGGGCCACCGCTTGCGCAACGTTGGCCCCGCAGAAACGCTCGATCAGGTAGATGTACAGGTCGCAGGCCGAGGTGGTGCCGCCGGCGCAATAGAGGTTGTCGGCGTCGGTCAGGTGTTTGTCCTGGTTGAGGCTGACCTTGGGGAAGCGCTCTTCGAACTGGCTGAAGAAGCGCCAGTAGGTGGTCGCCTCCTTGCCGTCGAGCAACCCGGCTTCGGCCAGCCAGAACACGCCGCTGGCCTCGCCGCAGAGCACGGCGCCGCGGGCGTGTTGCTCGCGTAGCCAGGGCAATACTTGCGGGTAGCGCTGGCAGAGGGCATCGAAATCGTCCCAGAACGCCGGCAGGATGATGATGTCGGCCTGCTCCAGGCCGCTGTCGACCGGCAGCATCACTTCGCTGAAGCTGCGCACAGGCTGGCCGTCAGGGCTCACCAGGCGGGTTTCGAACATCGGCTGCAGGCCCAGGCCCAACTGCTTGCTGTAGCGCAGGCTGGCGAGATGGAAGAAATCCTTGGCCTGCATCAGGGTCGATGCGAAGACATTGTCGATGGCCAGGATACTGACGCGCCGCAAGGACGCCGTGGGTTGGGTAAACATCATTTTCTTTATTCTTATAGGGTAGAGTGGTCAATCACCGGCTGGATCGTCTTATTTTTTGGCGATTGTGTCTACCCTCGGTTCCCACCTTGTTGATGGGAACCGGGATTGCGTCTCAGGGCGCGGGGTTGGGCTGGTCCTGATGGATGGCCTCGATGGCCGCCAGCAGCTCGTCGCTGAGCTTGAGGTCGGCGCTTGCCAGGTTGCTGTCCAGTTGCTCGAGGGTGGTGGCACCGATGATGTTGCTGGTCACGAACGGCTGGCGGGTGACGAAGGCCAGGGCCATTTGCGCCGGGTCCAGGCCATGGTCGCGGGCCAGCTTCACGTAGCGGCTGCAGGCAGCCACGGTTTGCGGGTTGGAGTAGCGCGAGAAGCGGCTGAACAGGGTCAGGCGGCCCGCGGCCGGGCGTGCGCCGTTTTCGTACTTGCCCGAGAGCATGCCGAAAGCCAGGGGCGAGTAGGCCAGCAGGCCGCACTGTTCGCGGATGGCGATTTCCGCCAGGCCCACTTCGAAGCTGCGGTTGAGCAGGTTGTAGGGGTTCTGGATCGACACCGCGCGGCTCCAGCCGCGGCTTTCGGCCAGTTGCAGGAACTTCATGGTGCCCCACGGGGTTTCGTTGGACAGGCCGATGTGGCGGATCTTGCCGGCCTTGACCTGCTCGTCGAGCACTTCGAGGGTTTCTTCCAGCGGGGTGAACAGGTCTTGCGGCGCATGCTGGTAACCCAGCTTGCCGAAGAAGTTGGTGCTGCGCTCTGGCCAGTGCAACTGGTAGAGGTCGATCCAGTCGGTCTGCAGGCGCTTGAGGCTGTCGTCCAGGGCGGCGACGATGTGCTGGCGGTTGTGCTTGAGCAGGCCGTCGCGGATATGGTTGATGCCGTTGCCGGGGCCGGCCACCTTGCTGGCCAGGATCCACTGGGCGCGATCGCCGCGCTGCTTGAACCCGTTACCGATCATGCGCTCGGTGGCGGCGTAGGTTTCCGGGCGGGGAGGGACGGGGTACATCTCGGCGGTATCGATGAAATTGATCCCGGCGGCCTTGGCCCGTTCGATCTGGGCGAAGGCCTGGGTCTGGTCGTTCTGCTCGCCCCAGGTCATGCTGCCAAGGCACAGGGCGCTGACGTTGAGGTCGGTTCGGCCCAGCTGGCGATAGTCCATTCGACTGCTTCCTGTCTAAAAGAAGCATAAAAGCAGGTTGAATTTTTTTTCGCAATCTGGATAATTCAGCCCCTCTCCGTGCAGCGGGAGTGATGCCCCGCTCCATAGAAGAACCCTGCCGAATATTGGACGCGCTGACCCGAGCCCCCGATAGCGTCCGTGTGCGGCTGTGTCCTTGACTTGTCAAGGTGCGCACTATCCAGTAAGATCTGCCGTCTTATTTTCGCTGGGCGGCCCCTGAGGCTATAAAGAATGAAAACTTTTACTGCTAAACCGGAAACAGTAAAGCGCGACTGGTTCGTCGTTGACGCTGCTGGCAAGACCCTGGGTCGTCTGGCCACTGAGATCGCGAGCCGTCTGCGTGGCAAGCACAAGCCAGAGTACACTCCTCACGTTGACACCGGCGACTACATCGTCGTCATCAACGCCGAGCAGGTTCGTGTCACTGGTGCCAAGACTTCGGACAAAATGTACTACTCCCACTCCGGCTTCCCGGGCGGTATCAAGGAAATCAACTTCGAGAAGTTGATCGCCAAGGCCCCAGAGCGCGTGATCGAGACCGCGGTTAAAGGCATGCTGCCTAAGAACCCACTGGGTCGCGACATGTACCGTAAGCTGAAAGTCTATGCGGGCGCTACTCACCCTCATACTGCTCAGCAGCCCCAAGAACTGAAGATTTAACGGAATAGTTCATTATGTCGGCGACTCAAAATTACGGCACTGGCCGTCGCAAGACCGCAACCGCTCGCGTTTTCCTGCGTCCAGGTACCGGTAACATCTCCATCAACAACCGTTCTCTGGACGTGTTCTTCGGTCGTGAAACCGCGCGCATGGTAGTACGCCAGCCGCTGGAACTGACCGAGACCACCGAAAAGTTCGACATCTACGTCACCGTTATCGGTGGTGGTGTCAGCGGCCAGGCCGGTGCAATCCGTCACGGTATCACCCGTGCACTGATGGACTACGACGAAACCCTGCGTGGCGCTCTGCGCAAAGCTGGCTACGTCACCCGCGACGCCCGTGAAGTCGAGCGTAAGAAAGTGGGTCTGCGTAAAGCACGTAAGCGTCCTCAGTACTCCAAGCGTTAATTTCGCTTCGGCGTTCAAAAAAAGCCCGGTTCCTGGTGGAACCGGGCTTTTTTTATGTCTTGAATAACTATGCTGTTGTTTACTGTGACAACTTGCCGCATAGACGCAAGTCAAGAGTTACAAGGGATAGCGGGGTGGCACAAGGCTAATCACCTTGTCAGAGAAGGGTCTTTTCATTACCATGCGGCAAATTTTTAGCAGTTCAGAAATTACTTAGTAGATGCCTGTTGCAACAGGCCATAAAGCTGATGGGAGAGGACTGAATGAGCAATGACGGCGTCAATGCAGGCCGGCGTCGCTTCCTCGTAGCAGCCACGTCCGTGGTGGGTGCTGCAGGAGCGGTGGGGGCTGCGGTCCCGTTCGTAGGGTCATGGTTCCCCAGTGCCAAGGCGAAAGCCGCGGGTGCACCGGTGAAGGTCAATATCGCCAAGGTAGAGCCTGGTCAGCAGATGATTGCTGAGTGGCGCGGCCAACCGGTGTTCATCGTCCGTCGTACCGAGGAGATCCTCGGTAACCTCAAGAAGATCACCGGCGACCTCTCCGACCCAGAGTCCAAGGCTTCGGTTCAACCCACTTACGTCGATCCGTCGAACCGCTCGATCAAGCCGGAAATCCTCGTGCTGGTCGGCCTGTGCACCCACCTGGGCTGCTCGCCGACCTTCCGTCCGGAAGTGGCACCTGTCGACCTGGGTCCGAAGTGGGTCGGTGGCTACTTCTGCCCGTGCCACGGCTCCCACTACGACCTGGCTGGCCGCGTCTACAAATCCCAGCCGGCGCCGCTCAATCTGCCAGTGCCGCCGCACTCTTATGAGTCGGACGACATCATTGTCGTCGGCGTCGATCAGGAGAACGCGTGATGAGTAAGTTCATGGATTGGGTTGACGCCCGCTTCCCCGCGACCAAGATGTGGGAAGACCATCTCAGCAAGTATTACGCACCGAAGAACTTCAACTTCTTCTATTTCTTCGGCTCCCTGGCCCTGCTGGTCCTGGTCAACCAGATCGTCACCGGCGTGTGGCTGACCATGAGCTTCACCCCTTCGGCCGAAGAGGCGTTCGCCTCGGTCGAATACATCATGCGTGACGTCGAATACGGCTGGATCCTGCGCTACCTGCACTCCACCGGCGCCTCGGCGTTCTTCATCGTCGTCTACCTGCACATGTTCCGCGGCCTGCTGTACGGCTCGTACCAGAAGCCTCGCGAACTGGTCTGGGTGTTCGGCATGCTGATCTACCTGGCGCTGATGGCCGAAGCGTTCATGGGCTACCTGCTGCCATGGGGCCAGATGTCCTACTGGGGTGCCCAGGTGATCATCTCGCTGTTCGGCGCCATTCCGGTGATCGGCGACGACCTGACCCAGTGGATCCGCGGTGACTACCTGATCTCCGGCATCACCCTGAACCGCTTCTTCGCCCTGCACGTGGTGGCCCTGCCGATCGTCATTCTCGGCCTGGTGGTGCTGCATATCCTGGCGCTGCACGAAGTCGGTTCGAACAACCCGGACGGTGTCGACATCAAGAAGCACAAGGATGAGAACGGCGTGCCGCTGGACGGTATCGCGTTCCACCCTTACTACACCGTGAAGGATATCGTCGGCGTCGTCGTGTTCCTCTTCGTGTTCTGCGCCATCGTGTTTTTCTTCCCGGAAATGGGCGGTTACTTCCTGGAAAAACCGAACTTCGAACAGGCCAACGCCTTCAAGACCCCTGAGCACATTGCCCCGGTCTGGTACTTCACTCCGTTCTACGCGATCTTGCGCGCCGTTCCGGACAAGCTGCTCGGTGTAATTGCCATGGGCGCCGCGATCGCCGTGCTGTTCGTCCTGCCGTGGCTGGATCGCAGCCCGGTCAAGTCCATGCGCTACAAGGGCTGGATGAGCAAGGTCTGGCTGCTGGTGTTCTGCATCTCGTTCGTGATCCTCGGTGTGCTCGGCGTTCTGGCCCCTACCCCGGGCCGTACGCTGCTGTCGCAGGTATGCACCTTCCTGTATTTCGCCTACTTCCTTCTGATGCCGTTCTACACCCGGCTCGAGAAGACCAAACCGGTTCCGGAAAGGGTGACTGGCTGATGAAAAAGCTATTTGCAGTATTGATTCTGGCAGTGATGCCCGCGTTCACCTTCGCCGCCGAACACGGCCTGGAGCTGGACAAGGTCGATATCGACCTGACCGACAAGGCCGCCATGCAGGACGGCGCACGCACCTTCGCCAACTATTGCATGGGTTGCCATAGCGCCAAGTTCCAGCGTTACGAGCGCGTGGCTGACGACCTGGGCATTCCTCACGAGCTGATGCTCGAGAAGCTGGTGTTCACCGGCGCCAAGATTGGCGACCACATGAAGATCGGCATGAAGCCTGAAGATGCCAAGACCTGGTTCGGTGCTGCGCCGCCTGACCTGACCCTGGTTGCCCGGGTCCGTGGTACCGACTGGCTGTACAGCTACCTGCGTAGTTTCTATGAGGACAAGTCGCGTCCGTACGGGGTGAACAACAAGGTTTTCCCCAACGTCGGCATGCCTAACGTGCTGGTTGGCCTGCAGGGCAACCAGGTGATTGGCTGCAAGCAAGTGCAGACCGTGGTCGATGGCAAGAAGCAATACGACCCGCTGACCGGCTCGCCTTTGACTCATGAAGCATGCGACCAGCTGACCGTGGAGCCGAAATCCGGTACCCTGACGCCAGAGCAGTTCGACGAGAAGGTCAAGAACCTGGTGACCTTCCTGGCCTACTCGGCTAACCCGGTCAAACTGGAAAGCCAGCGCATCGGTACCTATGTGCTGCTGTATCTGGCCTTCTTCTTCGTATTCGCTTATCTGCTCAAGCGCGAATACTGGAAGGACGTGCACTGATCACGCAGTAGTTTCTGGTAGTTGAACGCGCCCTGGGGCGCCTCTGGAATCACAGGGGCGCTCGCAGGGCGCGTTTGCATTTGCAGCATTTATAAATTCATACGCGAGGAGGACCACTATGGGCGTGACCAACCGGTTAGCCTGCTACTCCGACCCCGCTGACCATTATTCTCATCGGGTGCGCATCGTTCTCGCCGAGAAGGGTGTCAGTGTCGAGATCATCAACGTCGATCCTGGTCGCCTTCCGCCCAAGCTGGTTGAAGTGAACCCCTATGGCAGCGTGCCAACCCTGGTCGATCGCGACCTGGCGTTGTACGAGTCGACCGTGGTGATGGAATACCTCGATGAACGTTACCCGCACCCGCCATTGTTGCCGGTGTATCCGGTGGCGCGGGCCAACAGTCGCCTGCTGATCCACCGTATCCAGCGCGACTGGTGTGCGCTGGTCGACCTGATACTCGACCCGCGCAGCAAGGAGCCGGCACGGGTACAGGCGCGCAAGGAGCTGCGCGAGAGCCTGACCGGAGTGTCGCCGTTGTTTGCCGACAAGCCTTGTTTCTTGAGTGAGGAGCAAAGTCTGGTCGATTGTTGTCTATTGCCCATACTCTGGCGTTTGCCGGTGTTGGGTATCGAACTGCCGCGGCCGGCCAAGCCGTTGCTCGACTACATGGAGCGACAGTTTGCCCGCGAAGCCTTCCAGGCAAGCCTGTCCGCTGCTGAACGTGAAATGCGCTAGGTTTTAAGGAGCTGTCGATGAACTCCAGTCGCCCCTATTTGGTACGTGCACTCTATGAGTGGATCGTGGACAACGACTGCACACCGCATATGCTGGTCAACGCCGAATACCCGGCCGTCCAGGTACCCCAGAGCTTCGCCAGTGACGGCCAGATCGTCCTCAACATCTCACCCAGTGCCGTACGTCACCTGCACATGGATAACGAGGCTGTGAGCTTCGAGGGCCGCTTTGGCGGCGTTGCTCACACCCTGTTCGTGCCTGCCGGTGCCATCCTCGGTATTTATGCCCGGGAAAACGGCCAGGGTATGGTCTTCGAACTCGAGCCGCCGCTGCTCGATGATGAAGATGAAGAAGACGACAGCGTCGAGCCGGATGACGACGGTCCGCCTGCCGGCGGCCAGCCGCCGCGGCCAAGCGGGCGTCCGAGCTTGAAGGTGGTCAAGTAACAAAAAAGGCGATCCGCATGGATCGCCTTTTTTGTGTCTGCCGGCCTGGATTACAGGTCGGTGATGGTGCGGACCTGGTCCTTGTTGACCTTGATCACCTTGCCATCGAGCTGCTTGAACTCGTAGAAGCCGGCTGCGCGGTCGTAGTGCGGCGCGTCGACTGCCTGGAATTCGCGGCCGTCGTTGAGGGTGATCTGGGTTGGGGTGGAGCAGCCGGCCAGGGTGGCGAAGGCGCCAATCAGCAAGGTTGGCAGCAGGCCGTTTTTCATGGGGACTTCCTAAGGATGGTTGGATCGCGGGGCGCTTGCCCCGCGATGGGTTTATCAGTCGATGTATTCGAACAGCTTGACGATCTTCTGCACGCCCGACACGCCCTGCACCAGGTTGGTGGCGCGCGAGGCTTCCTGCTGGGTCAGCAGGCCGAGCATGTAGACGATGCCGTTTTCGGTGATGACCTTGATGCGCGAACCGGGAATGTTGCTGTCGGTGAGCATCTGGGTCTTGATCTTGGTGGTCAGCCAGGCGTCGTTGTTGCGCGCCAGGATCGAGGAGGGCGGCAGCACCTGCAGCTCGTTATGCACCTTTTTCACCCGCTGGACCTGGCCGGCAGCCTGTTCGGCCAGGCCCTTGAGGTCGGCGCGCGGGGTTTGCCCGGCGAGCAGGACGATGCCGTTGAAGCTGCTGACGACAATGTGCGAGTTCTTGTCCAGGTCAGGGCTGGCCTTGGCGACGTTCACCGCGACTTTGGTTTCGATCAGCGAGTCATCGATCTTGCTGCCGAAGGTGCGGGTGCCGCGGTCGTCCTCGATCGGCTTGTCGCGGGTGGCGGTGAGCACCGAGCTGCAACCGGTGAGGCTCAGGCACAGGGTCAGGGCCATCAGGCCGAGGCGGTTAGGGGTCATTCTTCACTCCCGAACAGTTGGCTGTCGATCAGGTCGCAGAGGCAGTGGATCGCCAGCAGGTGGACTTCCTGGATACGTGCGGTGACGTTGGCCGGTACGCGAATCTCGACGTCTTCAGGCAGCAGCAGCGAGGCCATGCCGCCGCCATCGCGCCCGGTCAGAGCTACGACAATCATTTCTCGATCATGTGCGGCCTGGATCGCCTGAATAATGTTCGCCGAGTTACCGCTGGTCGAAATCGCCAGCAGCACATCGCCGGGCTGGCCCAGGGCGCGGATCTGCTTGGAGAATATTTCGTTGTAGCTGTAGTCGTTGGCGATCGAGGTGATGGTCGAGCTGTCGGTGGTCAGGGCGATGGCCGGCAGGCTCGGGCGCTCACGCTCGAAGCGGTTGAGCAGTTCGGAAGAAAAGTGCTGGGCATCGCCGGCCGAGCCGCCGTTGCCGCAGGCAAGCATCTTGCCCTCGTTGAGCAGCGCATTGACCATGACCTGACTGGCTTGCTCGATGTGTGGTGCAAGGACTTCCATCGCCTGTTGCTTGGTGTTGATGCTGGCCTGAAAAAGCTGGCGAATTCGGGATTGCATGTCCATCAGTGTGACCTTAAGTAGGGCGGCTGGCCGGGCGCGTCGGGAGTATACAAAAAAGGTCCCGGCACATGACTGTGCAGCCCGTGAAGCAAAGAGCAAAAAAGTTGTAGGGGTAATGGCGCAGGGCAGTGGCGGGTTCAGCACTCGAAGGCATTTTTCAGCCAGTCCAGCGGTGGGCCCGAATGGCCTCTGCCTTGCAAGGCGATGACATCGAAACGGCAGGGGTGGTTGGCCCAGCGTGTTTCCTTTTGCAGAAAAGACTCGGCGGCTAGCACCAGTTTGTCCTGCTTGCGCCCGTCGATACTGGCGAGCGCACCGCCAAAATCCGCGTGCAGCCGGTAGCGGACTTCGACGAATACTACTGTATCGCTGTCGAGCATGACCAGATCAAGCTCGCCGCGTTTGCATCGCCAGTTCTGCGCCAGCAGCCGCAGGCCTTGCCCTTGAAGGTATTCAAGGGCTTGCCGTTCGGCGGCCTGGCCGGCCTGTTGGCGCGAACTGTCGGGCATCAGCGTGGGGTGTCGGGCAGGCGTTTGATTTGGCCGCCGGTGAACTCGGCCCACGGCAGTTGCCGCTCGATGCGCTGGTTCTCGTTCATGCTCAGGCTGCCGGACAGGCCGTCAATGCGGTTTTCCGGCAGTGCGCGCAGCTGGCCCAGGCGTGGTGCCAGGCTGAAGGCGTCGATGCCCATGGCGTACAGGCGGCCGAGGCTGCCGGCCGCTTGTGGCCACTGACGTTCTACCTGCTGGCGCAACGGGTTGCCGCTGTCGAGCAGCCATGGAGTATCGCAAAAGCGCACGCCGGTGAGGTCGCGGTACTGGTTGACGTCGCCGCTGGCGCTGTAAACGTGCGAGGTGGCATACACCGGTACGTCGCCAGCGTACTGGAAGTTCAGGGTCGGCTTGATCTGCTGGCCTTGCTGCGGGGTGGCGGCAAGGAAGATGAAGTCGATGTCCTGGCGGCGCGACGGCTGGGCCGATACGGCGCCACCGACGGTGCTTTGCAGGCTCTTGGCGCGGCCTTCGCTCTGGCGCAGCTGGAACAGCTCGGCGATCTGCTGGGCCAGGGCTACCGGCTGGTCGATGTGCTGGGCAGCCAGCAGGCTGCCACCGTTGGCTTCCCAGTCCTGGCGGAAGGCCTTGAGCACGCGGTCGCCCCATTCGCCTTTCGGCACCAGGGCGACGGCGCGCACCATGCCGTCGGCGCGGGCGCGGCGCGACACTTCACGGGCTTCGTCTTCGGCGGCGAGGCCGAACTGATACAGCTGCTCCGGGCCTTTCTGGCCGGCGTCGCTGTAGTTCAGGGCGAGGGTGGTGATCGGCAATTGCGGGTAGGCGGCGAGCTTTTTCACCAGCGGTTTTTCCAGCGGGCCAACCACCAGTTGCACGCCAGAGGCCTGGGCCTGGCGGTAGAAGTCGTCCAGCGAGGTCAGTCGCGAGCTGTCGAAGACTTCGATGGTCGGCGGCTTCTGGCCGGCTTGCTGGGCCTGGAAGTGCGCGGCCATGAAACCGTCACGCAGGGCGCGGGCAACGCCGGCCAGCTGGCCTTCCTGTGGCAGCAGCAGGGCGATTTTGGTCAGCGGCTGGCTGGTCAGCTCCATCAGCTTGATCAGCGACGGTGGCAGCTGGGCGGCGGCCGGGTGATCGGCGTGCTGGGCGCGCCAGGCGTCGATGGCGGCTTGTTGCTGCTCGACGGTGCCGGCGCCTTTTACCGCCAGGGCCAGGCTGGCCCAGCCGGCCATGGTGTCGGTGCCGCTGCTGAGGTTATTGAGCTGATCGCGCGGGGTGGCGGCTACCAGGTTCCAGATCGCGTCGTTGTTGGCGTTGGCAGCATCGCCCTTGAGCAGCGGCGTCAATTGCGCGCGCTCCTGGGCGGCGGCCAGTGGCTGGCCGTTGGCTTCCAGCACTGCGGCATGCACGCTGCGGGTACGGATCTGTTGATCTTCCGGCAGCTCGTTGAGGCGCGCCAGGCTTGGGTGGCTCAAGGCGGTCAGGGCCATTTTCGGCTGGTTGCGGCTCATGGCCAGTTCTGCCGCCAGGGTGCTGGCGAAGATCTGCTGGGCCGGTTTGAGCTGCTCCAGCGGCACCTGCTCGAGGATGCGCGCGGCGCGGGCATTGTCCTTTTGCTTGTAGGCCAGGTCGGCGGCGCTCAGGCGCAACAGTGCAGCTTGCTCCGGCGTCTTGCTGGTGGTGGCCTGTTCAAGCAGTTGCTCGATGCTGGCATCCGGTGTGCGCGGCAGTTCGCCGAGGCTCGACGAGGGCGAGCTGGCGCAGGCTGCCAGCAGGGCGGCGAGGCAAAGGGCTGTGAACAGCCGCAGGCAAGCGATCATGTAAGGGTCCTGTTACTCGATCAAATTAACTGGCAATTGTACCCAAGCGCTGGCCGGGGCGCGATCTTGCTGGCGTTAATCCTTCAATATAGGTGCTGGAACGCCGCTTTGCGGCAATCCTGATTGCCCAATGTTGCCGACTCTCGGGCTACAATGGCGCTTTGATCATGACGACAGGTGTGTGCAGTGACTGATGTTCCAGGGGCTTCCCAATCCACTTCGGGCACGCTTTATGTGGTGGCCACGCCGATCGGCAACCTGGATGACATGAGTGCCCGGGCACTGAAAATACTCGGTGATGTGGCGCTGATCGCCGCCGAAGACACCCGTCACTCCATTCGTCTGATGCAACACTTTGGTATCAACACGCCGCTGGCGGCCTGCCACGAGCACAACGAGCGTGATGAGGGCAGTCGTTTTATCACCCGTTTGCTGGCGGGCGACAATGTCGCGCTGATTTCCGACGCCGGTACGCCGCTGATTTCCGATCCTGGCTATCACCTGGTACGCCAGGCCCGCGCCGCCGGCATCGCCGTGGTGCCGGTGCCCGGTGCCTGCGCGCTGATCGCGGCGCTGTCGGCCGCTGGCCTGCCGTCGGACCGGTTCATCTTCGAAGGCTTCCTGCCAGCCAAGGCTGTAGGACGTCGCGCGCGCCTGAGTCAGGTAAAGGAAGAGCCGCGCACGTTGATCTTCTACGAAGCACCACACCGGATTCTCGAGTGCTTGCAGGACATGGAAGAGGTATTCGGTGGCGAGCGCCCGGCGTTGCTGGCCCGCGAGCTGACCAAAACCTTCGAGACCCTCAAGGGTTTGCCGCTGGCCGAGCTGCGCGCCTTCGTCGAGGCTGACAGCAATCAGCAGCGTGGCGAGTGTGTGGTGCTGGTGGCGGGCTATACCGCGCCGGAAGATGAGCAGGCGGTCAGCAGCGAGGCAATGCGTATTCTCGACCTGCTGCTGGCGGAAATGCCGCTCAAGCGCGCCGCTGCGCTGGCGGCGGAAATCACCGGGGTGCGCAAGAACCTGCTGTACCAGGCGGCACTGGAAAAACAGAAAGCCCACTGATGTTATAGTGCTATTATCAGTTTTATCGCTTGTTCTTGGCGCCCGCTACCGTTAACCTTTGCGGCGGAGAGTCGATTGGACAGTCGCTGCCTTCTATTGTTCCGCAATAGAGGGGGGAGGAAAGTCCGGGCTCCATAGGGCAGAGTGCCAGGTAATGCCTGGGGGGCGCGAGCCTACGGAAAGTGCCACAGAAAATAACCGCCTAAGCACTTCGGTGCCGGTAAGGGTGAAAAGGTGCGGTAAGAGCGCACCGCATGACTGGCAACAGTTCATGGCTAGGTAAACCCCACTCGGAGCAAGACCAAATAGGGTTCCATATGGCGCGGCCCGCGTTGGAACCGGGTAGGTTGCTAAAGGCGTCCAGTGATGGCCGTCGTAGAGGAATGACTGTCCTCGACAGAACCCGGCTTACAGATCGACTCTCCACCTCTTCCCCTCCTGCTTGAATCGATAGCAGATGCGTGCTGGTAATACCGAAAAAATCTTACTCTTAATAAATTACTTTAACTTCGCTCTCTATCCGTCTGAGTGGGTTTGAGTTTTTTCGTCAAAATCCCTTCCGAATTGTCCTTCTATCTTCTCTGTGCGCGCTAAATCTCCGATCTGTAAGGGATTTCCTTATAAGCGTGCCTTGACGGTGTGGTAGGCGGATTCCTATAGTGTGCGCAAGTGGCAGAAAGTGGCATGAAGTGGGTTTTCTGACACAAAAACGCTAACATTGTGGGGAATCGCAGCCGTGTTCCGCGGAGCCAACGCCATCAACCTCGACGCAAAGGGCCGTCTCGCAATGCCGAGCCGGTACCGTGACGAGCTCGATTCGCGTAGTTCCGGGCAGTTGATCGTGACCATCGATGCGGTTGATCCCTGTTTATGTGTGTACCCGCTCGATGAGTGGGAGCTGATTGAAGCCAAGTTGCGCGCCTTGCCGTCATTGCGTGAAGAGAACCGCCGCCTGCAGCGTTTGCTGATCGGCAATGCGGTGGATCTTGAGCTTGATGGCAGTGGGCGTTTCCTGGTGCCGCCGCGTTTGCGCGAGTACGCCAAGCTCGACAAGAAGGCAATGCTGGTGGGGCAACTGAACAAATTTCAGCTGTGGGACGAGGATGCCTGGAACGCGGTTTCGGCAGCCGACCTCGCAGCTATCCAACAACCGGGCGCCATGCCTGATGAACTGCGTGATTTGATCCTGTGACTATAGATAGCGGCTTTAACCACATCACCGTACTGCTTGACGAAGCCGTCGAGGCTCTCGCCGTACGCGCCGATGGCTGCTATCTGGATGGCACCTTCGGGCGCGGCGGGCATAGCCGGCTAGTCCTCAGCAAGCTCGGGCCGCAGGGCCGGCTGCTGGGTTTTGACAAGGACCCACAAGCGATTGCCACCGGGCAAGCGCTGGCGGCCGAAGACGGCCGCTTTGTCATTGTGCAGCGCAGTTTTGCCGAGCTGGGCGCCGAAGTTGCCGAGCGCGGCCTGGCCGGCAAGGTCAGCGGCATCCTGCTCGACCTGGGCGTCTCGTCGCCACAGCTGGACGACCCTGAGCGCGGCTTCAGCTTCCTCAACGACGGCCCGCTGGACATGCGCATGGACCCGACTCGCGGCGTCAGCGCTGCAGAGTTCATCGCCACTGCGCCGGAAGAAGAAATCGCCCGGGTGTTCAAGGAATACGGCGAAGAGCGCTTTGCCAAGCGCATGGCCCGTGCCGTGGTGCTGCGCCGTGAAGAAACTCCGTTTACCCGCACCGCCGACCTTGCCGAAGTGCTCAAGGTTGCCAACCCGGCCTGGGAAAAGGGCAAGAACCCGGCAACCCGTGCCTTCCAGGGCCTGCGCATCCACGTCAACAACGAACTCGGTGACCTTGAGGCCGGCCTTGAGGCTGCGCTCGAAGCGCTGGAAGTCGGCGGGCGCCTGGTGGTGATCAGCTTCCATTCGCTGGAAGACCGCATCGTCAAACTGTTCATGCGCAAGCTGGTCAAGGGTGAGGCCGACAACCTGCCGCGCAACCTGCCGGTCCAGCACAAGCACTTCGAGCCGAAGATCAAGGTCCACGGCAAGGCCCAGTTCGCTTCCGAAGCCGAGCTCAAGGCCAACCCACGTTCGCGTAGCGCGGTCATGCGCGTCGCCGAGAAACTGCGGTGAGCCGTTTGTTCGCCAAGCCTTTGCCAGGCGGAAGCTTCCTGATGCTTCTGCTGTTCATTGGCGTGCTCGTTTCTTCGGTGGCGGTGTCCTACAGCGCGCACTGGAACCGTCAGTTGCTCAACACCCTGTACGGCGAACTCAGCGAGCGCGACAAGGCCCAGGCCGAGTGGGGCCGACTGATTCTCGAGCAGAGCACCTGGACGGCCCACAGCCGTATCGAGAACCTTGCCAGCGAACAGCTGAAAATGCGTATTCCGGCCGCTGACGAAGTACGGATGGTGGCGCCATGATGAAACTTGAAGGCGCACTCTACCCATGGCGGTTCCGCGTGGTCATCGCCCTGCTGGCACTGATGGTCGGCGCGATTGCCTGGCGCATCATCGACCTGCAGGTGGTCGACCGTGACTTCCTCAAGGGCCAGGGCGATGCCCGCAGCCTGCGACATATTCCTATTCCTGCGCACCGCGGGCTGATCACCGACCGTAATGGCGAGCCGCTGGCCGTCAGTACCCCGGTGACCACCCTGTGGGCCAACCCGAAAGAAATGCAGGCTGCCAAGGACCGCTGGCCGGCCCTGGCTGCCGCGCTCAAGCAGAACCCGCAGCAACTGGCAGCGCGCCTGGAACAGCAGGCCAGCAAGGAGTTCATCTACCTGGTCCGCGGCCTGACCCCGGAGCAGGGCCAGGTGGTGCTCGATCTTAAAGTCCCCGGTGTCTATGGCATCGAGGAATTCCGTCGTTTCTACCCGGCCGGCGATGTCGCCGCGCACATGGTCGGCTTTACCGACCTCGACGACCATGGCCGCGAAGGCGTGGAGCTGGCCTACGATGAATGGCTGGCCGGCGTGCCCGGCAAGCGACAGGTGATCAAGGACCGGCGCGGCCGGCTGATCAAGGACATCCAGGTAACCAAAAACGCCAAGGCCGGAAAGACCTTGGCGTTGTCGATCGACCTGCGCCTGCAATACCTGGCCACCCGCGAGTTGCGCAACGCCATTGCCGAACAGGAAGCCAAGGCCGGCAGCCTGGTGATCCTCGACGTCAAGACCGGCGAAGTGCTGGCCATGGTCAACCAGCCGACCTACAACCCCAACAACCGTCGCAGCATGTTCCCGGCGGCCATGCGTAACCGGGCGATCATCGACGTATTCGAGCCAGGCTCGACGGTCAAGCCGCTGTCCATGAGCGCGGCCCTGCAGAGCGGGCGCTGGAAGCCGACCGACAAGGTCGAGGTCTACCCGGGCACCCTGCAACTGGGCCGCTACACCATTCGCGACGTATCGCGCAGCGAAGGGCCGATCCTTGACCTGACCGGCATCCTGATCAACTCCAGTAACGTCGGCATGAGCAAGATCGCCTTCGATATCGGTGGCGAATCGATCTACCGGGTCATGTCCCAGCTGGGGCTTGGCCAGTACACCGGCCTGGGCTTCCCGGGCGAGCGCGTCGGCAACCTGCCCAACCACCGCGAGTGGCGCAAGGCCGAGACCGCGACCCTGTCCTACGGCTACGGCCTGTCGGTGACCGCGCTGCAACTGGTGCATGCCTACGCCGCGCTGGCCAACGACGGCAAGATGGTGCCGCTGAGCATCCTCAAGGTCGACAAGGCGCCGGAGTCTACCCAGGTCGTGCCCAAGGAAGTCGCCGAGACCATCCAGGGCATGGTCCAGCAGGTTATCGAGGCGCCGCGCGGGGTGTTCCGCGCCCAGGTGCCGTTCTACCACGTGGGTGGCAAGTCGGGCACCGCGCGTAAAGCCACTATCGGTTCCAAGGGTTACACCGAGAATTCGTACCGTTCGCTGTTCGCCGGCTTCGGGCCGATGAGCGACCCGCGCTATGCCGTGGTCGTGGTCATCGATGAGCCGAGCAAGGGCGGCTACTTCGGTGGCCTGGTATCGGCGCCGGTGTTCAGCAAAGTCATGTCCGGCACCCTGCGCCTGATGAACATTCCGCCGGACAACCTGCCGCCGGCAACACCTACGCAGCAAGTCAACGCTGCACCGGTCAAGGGAGGACGCGGTTGATGACAATGCCATTGAGCAAGCTTTTTACCCAGGCCAGCCGCGATCCGTCGATCCGCGAACTGACCCTGGACAGCCGCAACGTGCGCCCGGGCGACCTGTTCCTGGCGGTGCCGGGTACGCGCATGGATGGCCGTGAACACATTGCCGACGCGCTCAAGCGCGGTGCGGCGGCGGTCGCCTATGAAGCCGAAGGCGCTACCGTGCTGCCGATCGCCGAGGTGCCGTTGATCCCGGTCAAGGGCCTGGCCGCGCAACTGTCGGACATCGCCGGGCGTTTCTACGGCGAGCCGAGCCGCCTGCTCGACCTGGTCGGCGTCACCGGCACCAACGGCAAGACCAGCGTCACCCAGCTGGTAGCCCAGGCGCTGGACCAGCTCGGCCAGCACTGTGGCCTGATCGGCACCCTCGGGACCGGTTTCTATGGCGCCCTGCAAAGCGGTCGCCTGACCACGCCGGACCCGATCGCCGTGCAGGCAACCCTGAGTGACCTGAAAAAGGCCGGGGCCAAGGCCGTGGCCATGGAAGTCTCTTCCCATGCCCTGGACCAGGGCCGGGTCGCGGCTCTGGCATTCGATATTGCGGTGATGACCAACCTGTCCCGTGATCACCTCGACTACCACGGCAGCATGCAGGCTTACGAAGACGCCAAGGCGCGCCTGTTCGCCTGGCCGAACCTGCGTTGCCGGGTGGTCAACCTCGATGACGATTTTGGCCGGCGCCTGGCAGCCGGGCAGGGCGAGTCGCGCCTGATCAGCTACAGCCTCAAGGATCCGGCCGCGTCGCTGTACTGCCGCGAAGCGCATTTCGATGATGATGGCGTGCGCGCCGTGATCGTCACCGCCCAGGGTGAGCACGCGCTGCGCAGCCGCCTGCTCGGGCGCTTCAACCTGAGCAACATGCTCGCGGCGGTCGGCACCTTGCTGGCGCTGGATTTCCCGCTGGACGAAATTCTCAAGGTTACCCCGGCGCTGGAAGGCCCGGTCGGGCGCATGCAGCGCCTGGGCGGCGGCAGCAAGCCGCTGGTGGTGGTCGATTACGCGCATACCCCCGATGCCCTGGAGCAGGTGCTGCAAGCGTTGCGCCCGCACGCCAAGGGCCAGTTGCTGTGCTTGTTCGGTTGCGGCGGCGATCGCGATCGCGGCAAGCGGCCGCTGATGGCCGAAGTTGCCGAGCGCCTGGCTGACCGCGTGCTGGTTACCGACGACAACCCGCGCACTGAAGACCCGCAGCAGATCTTCGCCGACATCCGCCCGGGTTTTGCCCAGGCCGATGCGGTCGAATTCGTTGCCGGCCGCGGTGCCGCCATCGCTCAGCTGATTGCCAGCGCCGGCGTTGACGATGTCATCGTCCTGGCCGGCAAGGGGCATGAGGATTATCAGGAAATCAACGGCGAGCGCCACGACTTCTCCGACCTGGTTGAAGCCGAGAAGGCCCTGGCCGTGTGGGAGGCTGCCCATGCTTAAGCCATTGTCCCTCAGCCAGCTGGCGGCGCCGCTCAACGGCCGCCTGCACGGTCAGGATGCAACCTTCAATGGCGTCAGCATCGACAGCCGTGCCATCACCACCGGGCAGCTTTTCGTTGCCCTGGCCGGGCCGCGTTTTGACGGCCACGATTACTTGAACGACGTTGCTGGCAAAGGCGCGGTCGCCGCCCTGGTGCAGCGCGAAGTGCCGGGCAGCAGCCTGGCGCAGTTGGTGGTTGCCGATACCCGCCTGGCCCTGGGCCAGCTCGGCGCGTTGAACCGCGCCGCTTTCGACAAGCCGGTCGCCGCCATTACCGGCTCCAGCGGCAAGACCACGGTCAAGGAGATGCTTGCCAGCATCCTGCGCACCCGTGGCCCGGTGCTGGCCACCCGTGGCAACCTCAACAACGATTTTGGCGCACCGCTGACCCTGCTCGAACTGGCTCCGGAACACACCGCGGCGGTGATCGAGCTGGGCGCCTCGCGCATCGGCGAAATTGCCTACACCGTCGGCCTGACCAAGCCACAGGTCGCGTTGATCAACAATGCCGGAACTGCTCATGTCGGCGAGTTCGGCGGGCCAGAGAAGATTGTCGAAGCCAAGGGCGAGATCCTCGAAGGTCTGGGTCAGGATGGCGTGGCCGTATTGAACCTTGATGACAAGGCCTTCGCCATCTGGAAAAAGCGCGCCGGCAATCGCCCACTGCTGACCTTCGCCCTGAACAACGCCGACGCCGATTTCCACGCTGCCAACATCGCCCACGACCCGCGCGGTTGCCCGTCGTTCGACCTGCACAGCCCGCTGGGCGTGGCGCGGGTCCAGCTCAACCTGCTGGGCACCCACAACGTGGCCAACGCACTGGCGGCCGCCGCTGCCGCGCATGCCTTTGGTCTGACCCTGGACGGTATCGTCCAGGGCCTCAATGCCGTGCAACCGGTCAAGGGCCGCACTGTGGTGCAGATGACGGCCAACGGTGTGCGGGTGATTGATGACACTTACAACGCAAACCCCACCTCGATGTGCGCTGCCGTTGATATACTCGCCGGCTTTTCCGGCCGCACCGTCCTGGTGCTCGGGGATATCGGCGAATTGGGCCAGTGGGCTGAGGAAGGGCATCGGCAGGTAGGCGAGTACGCCAAAGACAAGGTTTCGGCACTCTATGCGGTGGGCACCAACATGGCCCACGCGGTAGCTGCGTTCGGCACCAATGCCCGACATTTCGCTAATCAAGCTGACCTGATCGACGCCGTTCGCGCCGCCGAACAGGCCACCAACACCACTATTTTGATCAAGGGTTCGCGCAGCGCTGCGATGGAGAACGTCGTGGCGGCTTTGTGCGGTTCCAGCGGGGAGAAACATTAATGCTGCTGCTGCTGGCTGAGTATCTGCAACAGTTCTACAAAGGCTTCGCGGTCTTTCAGTACCTGTCCCTGCGCGGGATTCTGGGTGTACTGACCGCGTTGTCGCTGGCCCTGTGGCTGGGCCCATGGATGATTCGTACCCTGCAGATTCGCCAGATCGGTCAAGCCGTTCGTAACGACGGCCCGCAATCGCACCTGTCCAAATCCGGCACCCCGACCATGGGTGGCGCACTGATCCTGTCGGCCATCGGCATCAGCACCCTGCTGTGGGCCGACCTGACCAACCGTTATGTCTGGGTGGTGCTGATCGTCACCCTGCTGTTCGGCGCTATCGGCTGGGTCGATGACTACCGCAAGGTGATCGAGAAGAACTCGCGCGGCCTGCCGAGTCGCTGGAAGTATTTCTGGCAGTCGGTGTTCGGCCTGGGCGCGGCGATCTTCCTTTACATGACCGCGCCGACCAGCGTCGAAACCACCCTGATCGTGCCGATGCTCAAGGATGTCACCATCCCGTTGGGTATCGGTTTCGTCGTCCTGACCTACTTCGTCATCGTTGGCTCGAGCAACGCGGTGAACCTCACCGACGGCCTCGATGGCCTGGCGATCATGCCAACAGTCATGGTCGGCGGCGCCCTGGGCATTTTCTGCTACCTGTCGGGTAACGTGAAATTCGCTGAATACCTGCTGATCCCTTATGTACCGGGCGCAGGCGAACTGATCGTGTTCTGTGGCGCGCTGATCGGTGCCGGCCTGGGCTTTTTGTGGTTCAACACCTATCCGGCCCAGGTGTTCATGGGCGACGTCGGTGCCCTGGCACTGGGCGCCGCACTGGGCACGATCGCGGTGATCGTGCGCCAGGAAATCGTCCTGTTCATCATGGGCGGTGTGTTCGTCATGGAGACCCTGTCGGTGGTGATCCAGGTGGCCTCCTTCAAGTTGACCGGCAAGCGCGTGTTCCGCATGGCGCCGATTCACCACCACTTTGAACTCAAGGGTTGGCCCGAGCCTCGGGTGATCGTCCGCTTCTGGATCATCACCGTGATTCTGGTGCTGATCGGCCTTGCCACCCTGAAACTGAGGTAGAAACGCGTGTCCTTGATCGCTTCTGACCACTTCCGCATCGTTGTCGGCCTCGGCAAGAGCGGCATGTCCCTGGTTCGCTTCCTGGCGAACCGGGGCATTGCCTTTGCGGTTGCCGACACCCGTGACAACCCGCCGGAACTGGACACCCTGCGCCGTGATTTCCCGCAGGTGGAAGTGCGCTGTGGCGAGCTGGACGTCGAGTTTCTCTGCCGCGCCGACGAGCTGTATGTCAGCCCCGGCCTGGCCCTTGCCACCCCGGCCCTGCAACAGGCCGCTGCCCGCGGCGTGAAGCTGTCGGGCGATATCGAACTGTTCGCCCGCAACGCCAAGGCGCCGATCATTGCCATCAGCGGCTCCAACGCCAAAAGCACCGTCACCACCCTGGTTGGCGAAATGGCCGCCGCGGCAGGCAAACGTGTGGCGGTCGGCGGCAACCTCGGTACCCCGGCGCTGGATTTGCTCAGCGACGACGTCGAGCTGTATGTGATGGAGCTGTCGAGCTTTCAGTTGGAGACCACCGACCAGCTCAACGCCGAAGTGGCCACCGTGCTCAACGTCAGCGAAGACCACATGGACCGCTACAGCGGCCTGCCGGCCTATCATCTGGCCAAGCACCGGATCTTCCGTGGTGCGCGCCAGGTGGTGGTCAACCGCCAGGATGCCCTGAGCCGGCCTCTGTTGTCTGAAGGCCAACCGGTATGGACCTTTGGTCTGAACGCCCCCGACTTCAAAGCCTTCGGTCTGCGCGAAGAGAGCGGCGAGAAGTACCTGGCGTTCGAATTCCAGAATCTGATGCCGGTGCGCGAGCTGAAGATTCGCGGCGCCCACAACCAGTCCAACGCCCTGGCGGCCCTGGCCCTGGGCCATGCGGTCGGTTTGCCGATGGACGCCATGCTCTCCAGCCTGCGCACCTTCGCAGGCCTTGCCCACCGTTGCCAGTGGATCCGCGAGCGTAACGGCGTGAACTGGTATGACGACTCCAAGGCGACCAACGTCGGTGCCGCCCTGGCGGCGATCGAAGGCCTGGGCGCCGATATCGACGGCAAGCTGGTGCTGGTCGCCGGCGGCGATGGCAAAGGTGCCGACTTCAGCGCCCTGCGCGCACCGGTTGCAGCCAACTGCCGCGCCGTGGTGCTGCTTGGCCGCGATGCCGAGCGCCTGGCGCAAGCCCTGGGCGACGACGTGCCGCAGATCCGGGTGAACACCCTCGATGAAGCCGTGCAGCAATGCGCCGAACTGGCCCAGCCTGGCGATGCCGTGCTGTTGTCGCCGGCCTGCGCGAGCCTGGACATGTTCAAAAACTTCGAAGAGCGTGGGCGCCTGTTCGCCCAGGCCGCAGGAGGGCTGGCATGATCTTCGGCATCATCAAGCCTTATCCATCGCCGCTGATCAGCGGTCGCGGCATCGACCTCGATTTCGCCATGCTCGCCGGTTGCCTGGCGCTGCTCGGCCTCGGCCTGGTGATGATCACCTCGGCGTCCTCGGAAGTCGCCGCGGCGCAGTCGGGCAACCCGCTGTATCACATGTTTCGCCACCTGGTGTACGTGGCCATCGGCGTCTTTGCCTGCATCGTCACCATGATGGTGCCGATCGCCACCTGGCAGAAGATGGGCTTCACCATGCTGGTCGGCGCCTTCGGCCTGCTGGTGCTGGTACTGGTGCCGGGCATCGGCCGCGAAGTGAACGGCTCGATGCGCTGGATCGGCTTCAGCTTCTTCAACGTCCAGCCCTCGGAAATCGCCAAGGTCTTCGTGGTCATTTACCTGGCCGGTTACCTGGTGCGTCGCCAGCAGGAAGTGCGCGAAAGCTGGATGGGCTTCTTCAAGCCGTTCATCGTGCTGTTGCCAATGGCCGGCCTGCTGCTGATGGAGCCGGACTTCGGTGCCACGGTGGTCATGATGGGCGCGGCGGCAGCGATGCTGTTCCTTGGTGGCGTCGGTCTGTTCCGTTTCAGCTTGATGGTGGTGCTGGCGGTGGCGGCGGTGTTCATCCTGGTCCAGGCCCAGCCCTACCGGATGGCACGTTTGATTACCTTTACCGACCCCTGGTCGGATCAGTTCGGCTCCGGCTACCAGCTGACCCAGGCGCTGATCGCCTTCGGTCGCGGCGAGTGGCTGGGTGTCGGCCTGGGCAACAGCGTGCAGAAGCAGTTCTACCTGCCCGAAGCGCACACCGACTTCGTCTTCTCGGTGCTTGCCGAAGAACTGGGCGTGGTCGGCTCGCTGGTCACCGTGGCGCTGTTTGTGTTTGTCACTGTGCGCGCGCTGTACATCGGCCTGTGGGCTGAAAAAGCCAAGCAGTTCTTTGCCGCCTACATGGCTTTCGGCCTGGCCTTCCTGTGGATTGGTCAGTTCCTGATCAACATCGGCGTGAACGTCGGCCTGCTGCCGACCAAGGGTCTGACCCTGCCGTTCCTCAGTTACGGCGGTAGCTCGCTGGTGATCTGCTGCGCCTGCGTCGGCTTGCTGCTGCGGATCGAGTGGGAGAGCCGCACGCACCTGGGCAGTGAAGAACACGAATTCGATGAAAGCGATTTTGCCGAGGAGCCGAATCATGGCCGCTAACGGCAAGAACGTATTGATCATGGCCGGCGGCACCGGGGGCCACGTGTTCCCGGCGCTGGCCTGCGCCCGTGAGTTCCAGGCGCGCGGCTTCAGCGTGCACTGGCTGGGCACCCCTCGCGGTATCGAGAACGAGCTGGTGCCCCAGGCAGGCCTGCAATTGCACCTGATCCAGGTCACCGGCCTGCGCGGCAAGAGCAAGCTGTCGTTGCTCAAGGCGCCGTTCACCCTGGTCAAGGCGGTGCTGCAGGCGCGGCGGATCATTCGTCAGCTCAAGCCGGTGTGCGTGGTCGGCTTCGGTGGCTACGTGACCGGCCCCGGTGGCGTAGCCGCCAAGCTCTGCGGCGTGCCGGTGGTGATTCACGAGCAGAACGCCCGCGCCGGTACCGCCAATCGGCTGCTGGTGCCCTTGGCTGGCCGAGTCTGCGAAGCTTTCCCCGACACCTTCGCGGCGTCGGACAAACTGCGCACCACCGGAAACCCGGTGCGCAGCGAACTGTTCATGGAAACCCTGCGCGAGCCCCTGGGCGCGCGCAGGCCTCGCTTGCTGGTACTCGGCGGAAGCCTGGGTGCCGAACCGCTGAACAAGCTGCTGCCCCAGGCCCTGGCCCAGGTGCCTCAGGAGATTCGTCCCGAGGTGTTCCACCAGGCTGGCAAGCAGCACGACCAGATTACCGCCGAGCGTTATCGCCAGGCGGGTGTCGAGGCTCAGGTAGAGCCGTTCATCAAGGACATGGCCCATGCCTATGGCTGGGCTGATCTGGTGGTCTGCCGCGCGGGTGCGCTGACTGTCAGCGAGCTGGCTGCGGCCGGCTTACCCTCGATGCTGGTGCCCTTGCCCCATGCCATCGACGACCACCAGACCCACAACGCCCATTATCTGGCCCGTGAAGGCGCTGCCTTCCTGATGCCACAAGCGACAACTGGCGCAGCGCAACTCGCTGAACGCCTGAACGAGGTGCTGATGCAACCGGAAAAACTCACCACCATGGCCGCCACTGCCCGGCGCCTGGCCAAGCCCGCTGCCACCCGCACCGTGGTCGATATCTGTCTGGAGGTGGCCCATGGTTGAGAATCAAAAAGCCATGCCACAACCGGAAATGCGCCGTATCCGTCGCATCCACTTCGTCGGTATCGGCGGCGTGGGCATGTGCGGTATTGCCGAAGTGCTGCTGAACCTGGGTTACCAGGTGTCGGGCTCCGACCTCAAGACCTCGCCGGTCACCGAGCGTCTGGAATCCTTCGGTGCGCAGATCTTCATCGGTCACCGTGCCGAGAACGCCGCCAGCGCCGATGTGCTGGTGGTCTCGAGCGCCATCAACACCGCCAACCCGGAAGTCGCCACCGCCCTTGAGCGGCGCATTCCGGTGGTGCCGCGGGCCGAGATGCTCGCCGAGCTGATGCGTTACCGCCACGGCATCGCCGTTGCCGGTACCCATGGCAAGACCACCACCACCAGCCTGCTGGCCTCGGTGTTCGCCGCCGGTGGCCTGGACCCGACCTTCGTCATCGGTGGCCGCCTCAATGCAGCCGGCACCAATGCCCAGCTCGGCACCAGCCGCTACCTGATCGCCGAAGCCGATGAAAGCGACGCCAGCTTCCTGCACCTGCAGCCGCTGGTGGCGGTGGTCACCAACATCGACGCCGACCATATGGCGACCTACGAAGGCGACTTCAACAAACTGAAGAAAACCTTCGTCGAGTTCCTCCACAACCTGCCGTTCTACGGGCTGGCGGTGATGTGCCTGGACGATCCGGTGGTGCGCGAGATCCTCCCGCAGGTCAAGCGTCCGGCGGTCACCTATGGCTTCAGCGAAGAAGCCGACGTGCGTGCGATCAGTGTCCGCCAGTCGGGCATGCAGACCCACTTCACCGTGCTGCGCCGCGATCGCGAGCCGCTGGACGTGTCGGTCAACATGCCGGGCAATCACAACGTGCTCAACGCCCTGGCGACCATCGCCATTGCCACCGACGAGGGCATCAGCGATGAAGCCATTGTCCAGGGCCTTTCGGGGTTCCAGGGGGTAGGGCGGCGCTTCCAGGTCTACGGCGAACTGCCGGTAGAGGGCGGCAGCGTGATGCTGGTCGACGACTACGGCCACCACCCGACCGAAGTCGCGGCGGTGATCAAGGCCGTGCGCGGTGGCTGGCCTGAGCGGCGCCTGGTGATGGTTTACCAGCCGCACCGTTACAGCCGCACCCGCGACCTCTACGACGATTTCGTCCAGGTCCTGGCCGACGCCAACGTACTGTTGCTGATGGAAGTCTATCCGGCCGGCGAAGAGCCGATCCCCGGTGCCGACAGCCGTCAGCTGTGCCACAGCATCCGCCAGCGCGGCCAGCTCGACCCGATCTACATCGAGCGCGGCATCGAGCTGGCGCCGCTGGTCAAGCCGCTGCTGCGCGCTGGCGACATCCTGCTGTGCCAGGGTGCCGGTGACATCGGTGGCCTGGCCCCGCAATTACTCAAGAGTCCGTTGTTCGCTGGTGCTGTTGCCAGTCAGGGGAAGTCGAAATGACTGATAACGCATACGCCACTTTGCACTCGACCATCGACCCGAAAGCCTTCGGCCGCGTTGCCGTGCTGTACGGCGGCAAGAGCGCCGAGCGCGAGGTTTCGCTGAAATCCGGCGCCGCAGTCATCCAGGCGCTGACCAGCGCCGGTGTCGACGTGGTCGCCATCGATGTCGGTGACGATCTGCTGCAGCGCCTGCTGAGCGAGAAGATCGACCGCGCCTTCATCATCCTCCACGGCCGTGGCGGTGAAGACGGCAGCATGCAGGGCTTGCTGGAGTGCCTGGGCATCCCTTATACCGGCAGCGGCATCCTCGCTTCGGCACTGGCCATGGACAAGCTGCGGACCAAGCAGGTCTGGCACAGCCTGGGGATTCCGACCCCTCGTCACGCCGTGCTGAGCAGCGAAGCCGACTGTATTTCTGCAGGTGCGGAACTGGGCTTCCCTTTGATCGTCAAACCGGCCCATGAAGGTTCCAGTATCGGTATGGCGAAAGTGCAGGGTGTCGACGAATTGATCGCCGCCTGGAAGGACGCCGCTACCTACGATTCGCAAGTGTTGGTCGAACAATGGATTCATGGTCCGGAGTTCACCGTCGCGACCCTGCGTGGCCAGGTGTTGCCGCCGATTGCCCTGGGCACGCCGCACACCTTCTATGACTACGACGCCAAGTACATTGCCAACGATACCCAGTACCGCATCCCGTGCGGCCTGGACGCGGCCAAGGAACAAGAGCTGATCGACCTGACTGCCCGTGCCTGCGACGCCATCGGCATCGCCGGCTGGGGCCGCCTGGACGTGATGCAGGACGAGCAGGGGCGTTTCTGGCTGCTCGAGGTCAACACCGCACCAGGCATGACTGATCACAGCCTGGTCCCGATGGCGGCACGCGCGGCCGGCCTGGACTTCCAGCAGTTGGTGCTGGCGATCCTGGCGGCAAGCGTCGAGGCGCGAGGTTAAGCCCATGCAAGGCGCGATGTTACGTCATCAGCAACCCGCCCCCGGCCGTAACAAGCCGGTGCCGCGTGGTGCCAGCCGGATGGTGGCCAAGGAGCCACTGTCGGCGCGCCTGCCCAAGGCCAACTTCAGCGTGTTCAAGCGCCTGCTGTGGCCGGTGCTGCTGGTCGTCGCAGGTTTTGGCGCCTACGAAGGTGCCCAGCGCCTGATGCCGTACGCCGATCGGCCGATTACCAAGATCGCCGTACAGGGTGACCTCAGCTACATCAGCCAGCAGGCGGTGCAGCAGCGGATCGCCCCCTACGTAGCGGCGAGCTTCTTCACCGTCGACCTGGCGAGCATGCGCGCGGAACTGGAGCAGATGCCCTGGATTGCCCACGCCGAAGTGCGCCGGGTGTGGCCGGATGAAGTGGTGATCCGCCTGGAAGAACAGTTGCCGGTCGCGCGCTGGGGTGACGAAGCCTTGCTCAATAACCAGGGCCAGGCCTTTACCCCGCGTGAACTGGCCAACTACGAGCACCTGCCGCAGCTGTTCGGGCCGCAGCGGGCGCAGCAAAAAGTAATGCAGCAATATCAGGTCCTGAGCCAGATGTTGCGGCCGATGGGCTTTTCGATTGCCCGGCTGGAGTTGCGCGAGCGCGGCAGCTGGTTCCTGACCACCGGTGCCGGTAGCGCCGGGCCAGGTATCGAACTGCTGCTGGGACGCGATCATCTGGTGGAAAAGATGCGCCGCTTCATTGCCATTTACGACAAGACACTCAAAGAACAGATCACGAACATCGCCCGCATCGATCTGCGTTATGCCAATGGCCTGGCTGTTGGCTGGCGGGAACCGAATGCACCGACGACGGCCCAACCCGCCGTTGCGAAGAATTAGAGAGAGGCAGGACCCATGGCAAATGCGCATAGCGGCAAAATGATCGTCGGGCTGGATATCGGCACCTCCAAGGTCGTGGCACTGGTGGGCGAAGTCGCCGCCGACGGCACCCTGGAAATCGTCGGTATCGGCACCCACCCATCGCGCGGGCTGAAGAAGGGCGTGGTGGTCAATATCGAGTCCACCGTGCAGTCGATCCAGCGTGCGGTCGAAGAGGCCCAGCTGATGGCTGGCTGCCGGATCCACTCGGCGTTCGTCGGTGTTGCCGGCAATCACATCCGCAGCCTGAACTCCCACGGCATCGTCGCCATCCGCGACCGTGAAGTCAGCGCCGCCGACCTTGAGCGCGTGCTCGACGCCGCCCAGGCCGTGGCCATTCCGGCCGACCAGCGGGTCCTGCACACCCTGCCGCAGGACTACGTGATCGACAACCAGGAAGGCGTGCGCGAGCCACTGGGGATGTCCGGCGTGCGTCTGGAAGCCAAGGTCCACGTGGTCACCTGCGCCGTCAATGCCGCGCAGAACATCGAAAAGTGCGTGCGTCGCTGCGGCCTGGAAATCGACGACATCATCCTCGAGCAACTGGCCTCGGCTTACTCGGTGCTGACCGATGACGAGAAAGAGCTCGGCGTGTGCCTGGTCGACATCGGTGGCGGCACCACCGACATCGCCATCTTCACTGAAGGCGCAATCCGTCACACCGCGGTGATCCCGATTGCCGGCGACCAGGTGACCAACGACATCGCCATGGCCCTGCGTACCCCGACCCAATACGCCGAAGAGATCAAGATCCGTTACGCCTGCGCCCTGGCCAAGCTGGCCGGCGCCGGTGAAACCATCAAGGTGCCGAGCGTCGGCGACCGTCCGCCGCGCGAACTGTCGCGCCAGGCCCTGGCCGAAGTGGTCGAGCCGCGTTACGACGAGCTCTTCACCCTGATCCAGGCCGAACTGCGTCGCAGCGGCTACGAAGACCTGGTACCGGCGGGCATCGTCCTGACCGGCGGTACCTCGAAAATGGAAGGCGCGGTAGAACTTGCCGAGGAAATCTTCCACATGCCGGTACGCCTGGGCGTGCCGCACAGTGTTCGCGGCCTTAGCGATGTGGTGCGCAACCCGATTTATTCCACCGGTGTGGGCCTTTTGACCTACGGCCTGCAGAAGCAGTCCGACGGCTTGACCCTGACCGGTATCAGCAGCAGCAACAACGGCTATGGCGATGAACCGAAGGCTCCAGCGTTCGAACGCTTCAAACGCTGGGTCCAGGGCAACTTTTAAAGTTTCAAAGCAGTAGTAGTAGGCGCAAAAACTAGAGAACTGTAAGGAGAGGGAAAATGTTCGAGCTCGTAGACAACGTCCCGCAAAGTCCGGTCATCAAAGTGATCGGCGTCGGTGGCGGCGGTGGCAACGCCGTCAATCACATGGTCAAGAGCAACATCGAAGGCGTCGAATTCATCTGCGCCAACACCGATGCTCAAGCGCTGAAAAACATCGGCGCGCGCACCATCCTGCAACTGGGTACCGGCGTGACCAAGGGCCTGGGTGCCGGTGCCA
This sequence comes from Pseudomonas sp. B21-035, assembly GCF_024748945.1. Classification (NCBI taxonomy): domain Bacteria; kingdom Pseudomonadati; phylum Pseudomonadota; class Gammaproteobacteria; order Pseudomonadales; family Pseudomonadaceae; genus Pseudomonas; species Pseudomonas sp. B21-035. The sequence goes on along the minus strand of NZ_CP087179.1, from coordinate 4,801,782 downwards.
ATCCGGAAGTCGGCCGCCAGGCCGCGCTGGAAGACCGTGAGCGCATCGCTGAAGTGCTGCAAGGCACCAACATGGTGTTCATCACCACCGGCATGGGCGGCGGTACCGGTACCGGTGCGGCGCCAATCATCGCCGAAGTGGCCAAGGAACTGGGCATCCTCACCGTTGCCGTGGTGACCCGGCCGTTCCCGTTCGAAGGCCGCAAGCGCATGCAGATTGCCGACGAGGGCATCCGTGCACTGGCTGACAGCGTCGACTCGCTGATCACCATCCCCAACGAGAAGCTGCTGACCATCCTCGGCAAGGACGCCAGCCTGCTGTCGGCGTTTGCCAAGGCTGACGACGTACTGGCCGGTGCCGTTCGCGGTATCTCCGACATCATCAAGCGCCCGGGCATGATCAACGTCGACTTCGCCGACGTGCGTACCGTGATGAGCGAGATGGGCATGGCCATGATGGGTACCGGCTGTGCCAGCGGTCCTAACCGTGCACGTGAAGCGACCGAGGCAGCCATCCGCAACCCGCTGCTCGAAGACGTCAACCTGCAGGGCGCTCGCGGCATCCTGGTGAACATCACCGCAGGTCCTGACCTGTCGCTGGGTGAGTACTCGGACGTCGGTAGCATCATCGAGGCCTTCGCATCCGATCACGCCATGGTCAAGGTCGGTACCGTTATCGATCCGGACATGCGCGACGAGCTGCACGTTACCGTGGTTGCCACTGGCCTGGGTGCGAAAATCGAGAAGCCGGTCAAGGTTATCGACAACACCATGCAGACCGCTGCGGCGCAGACCCCGGCTCCGGCCCCTGTACGCAACGAGTCGTCGGTTAACTACCGTGACCTGGAGCGTCCGACCGTGATGCGCAACCAGGCCCACGCCGGTGCTGCGGCTGCTGCAAAACTTAATCCGCAAGACGATCTGGACTACCTGGACATCCCGGCATTCCTGCGTCGTCAGGCCGATTAATGAAATTTATCAGGGGTATAAGGGTGATTGGTGTTCAGCAAAGGCCGGGTCTGGTATTATCCTCAGCCTTTGTTGATACCAGTTCGCAATTTGCGCTGAAGCGGCCAATGCCATGATTAAACAACGCACCCTGAAGAATATTATCCGTGCCACAGGTGTCGGCCTGCACTCCGGGGAAAAGGTTTACCTGACCCTCAAACCTGCACCTGTGGATACCGGCATCGTATTTCGCCGTGCCGACCTCGACCCCGTGGTGGAAATTCCCGCCCGCGCGGCCAACGTCGGCGAGACCACCATGTCGACGACACTGGTCAACGGCGATACCAAGGTAGACACGGTTGAGCACTTGCTCTCGGCCATGGCTGGCCTGGGCATCGATAACGCCTACGTCGAGCTCTCCGCGTCCGAAGTGCCGATCATGGACGGTAGCGCTGGGCCCTTTGTATTCCTGATTCAATCTGCCGGCCTGGAAGAACAGGACGCAGCCAAGAAGTTCATCCGCATCCTGCGCGAAGTGACAGTGGAAGACGGCGACAAGCGCGCTACTTTCCTGCCATTCGACGGGTTCAAGGTGAGTTTCGAGATCGATTTCGATCACCCGGTGTTCCGCAACCGGACCCAAAGCGCCAGCGTGGACTTTTCCAGCACCTCGTTTGTGAAGGAAGTCAGCCGCGCCCGTACCTTCGGGTTCATGAGTGACATCGAGTACCTGCGCAAGCACAACCTCGCACTCGGTGGCAGTGTGGAAAACGCCATCGTGGTCGACAAGGACGGCGTGCTCAACGAAGACGGTCTTCGCTACGAAGACGAATTCGTCAAGCACAAGATCCTCGACGCCATCGGCGACCTCTACCTGCTGGGCAACAGCCTGATCGGCGAGTTCAAGGGCTACAAGTCCGGACACGCGCTGAACAACCAGCTGCTGCGCAAGCTGATCGAGGAAACAGACGCCTGGGAAGTGGTGACTTTCGAAGATGCCAGCACGGCACCGATCTCTTACATGCGTCCGGTTGCGGCAGTGTAAGTACGAACACTCTCTTCTTTAGTTTTTTTCGGCCACCTTCGGGTGGCCTTTTTTATGCCTGTTGCCCCTGTAGGAGCGGGCATGCCCCGCGATAGCAGGCGCATCGGGGGCAAGTCGAGTCATACCCTCAAGAGTCCGCCGCATCCTTATCCCGCGCATGGCTGGCCAACCGCTCCAGCGCCGCCCGCAGCTTCGGATCGCTGATGCCTTCAGCCGTCGCCTGAATACTTTCGGCCGCCCGGCTCGACAGGTCGGCGGTGTGCCCGGCCGCGCGGCTCTGGGTGGTCGGTGGCTGTACCTTGAACACAATCCGCGTCAGGCTGGCAAAGGCTTCCAGGGTCTGCAACTGGCGTTGCAGGCGTTTTTGCTGGTAACGCAGGCGGGTGGCCCAGTGGCCGTCGGTGACGATCAACAACAGCGTGCCCTCGCGCCAGGAAGCGAGGTGGCAATGTTCGCGGGCCGCCGGCTGCAGCTGGCTGTCGAGCAGCTTCTGCAGTTGCGCCAGGCGCTGGGCCTGGCTGAACAGGGCTTTGAGCGGCCGGGCTTCGCGCAGAAGGACAGCGGGAGCGCGGGCTGGCGAGGGGCGAAAAGCCATGAAGGGACACCTGAAGTTACAGAGCTGCCATCTTAGCAGATCGCCACAGGCAGGCCCTGTTTGCGCTGCGAGGGTAAAACTTCATGTTGCAATGGCTTGAAGTTGGCGAAAAAGGCCTTATTTTAACCATGCCCCGTCAAAGCGCTGTGCCAGCATCGTGGAAATCCGCCACTTTCCTCACCATCGTTTCCGGGTAGAATGCTCGTTCGCATGCGGCCATTAGGGCTGCACGGGCGACTTACGGGGCCGCCCTCCATCCCCACGTGTGGAAGATCCTGCCGATATGTTTGCGCCTTTGTTAAAAAAACTTTTTGGAAGCAAGAACGAGCGTGAAGTCAAACGCATGCTCAAGACGGTACAGATCGTCAATGCCTTCGAAGAGCAGATGGTGGCCCTCTCGGACGAGCAGCTGCGCGCCAAGACCGCAGCGTTCAAAGAGCGCCTGGCCAAAGGCGAGACCCTCGACCAGCTGTTGCCTGAAGCCTTCGCGGTCGCCCGTGAAGCGGGCAAGCGGGTCATGGGCATGCGTCACTTCGATGTGCAGCTGATCGGCGGCATGACCTTGCACGAAGGCATGATCGCAGAAATGCGTACCGGTGAAGGCAAGACCTTGGTCGCAACCCTGGGCGTGTACCTCAATGCCTTGTCGGGCAAAGGCGTGCACGTGGTCACGGTGAACGACTACCTGGCCCGCCGCGACGCCAACTGGATGCGTCCGCTGTACGAATTCCTCGGCCTGACCGTCGGTGTCGTCACACCGTTCCAGCCGCCGGAAGAGAAGCGCATTGCCTACGCCGCCGACATCACCTACGGCACCAACAACGAATTCGGTTTCGACTACCTGCGCGACAACATGGCCTTCAGCATGGAAGAGAAATTCCAGCGCGAGCTGAATTTCGCCGTGATCGACGAAGTCGACTCCATCCTCATCGATGAAGCCCGTACCCCGCTGATCATCTCCGGCCAGGCCGAAGACAGCTCCAAGCTGTACATCGAGATCAACAAGCTGATCCCGCGCCTCAAGCAGCACATCGAGGAAGTCGAGGGCCAGGTTACCCAGGAAGGCCACTACAGCATCGACGAGAAGAGCCGTCAGGTTGAACTCAACGAAGCCGGCCACCAGTTCATCGAAGAGATGCTCACCCAGGTCGGCCTGCTGGCCGAGGGCGAGAGCCTCTACTCGGCGCACAACCTGGGCCTGCTGACCCACGTCTACGCCGGCCTGCGCGCGCACAAGCTGTTCCATCGCAACATCGAGTACATCGTCCAGGACGGCCAGATCCTGCTGATCGACGAACACACCGGGCGTACCATGCCGGGCCGTCGTCTGTCCGAAGGCCTGCACCAGGCGATCGAAGCGAAAGAGAACCTGAACATTCAGGCCGAGAGCCAGACCCTGGCCTCGACCACCTTCCAGAACTACTTCCGCCTGTACAACAAACTGTCGGGCATGACCGGTACCGCCGACACCGAAGCGTTCGAGTTCCAGTCGATCTACGGCCTCAACGTGATGGTGATCCCGCCGAACAAGCCGTTGGCCCGTAAGGACTTCAACGACCTGGTGTACCTGACCGCCGACGAGAAGTACCAGGCGATCATCGCCGACATCAAGGAAAGCATGACCCAGGGCCGTCCGGTCCTGGTGGGCACCGCGACCATCGAAACCTCCGAGCACATGTCCAACCTGCTGCAGAAGGAAGGCATCGATCACAAGGTCCTGAACGCCAAGTACCACGAAAAAGAAGCCGAGATCATTGCCCAGGCCGGTCGCCCGGGTGCGCTGACCATCGCCACCAACATGGCCGGTCGCGGTACCGACATCCTCCTGGGCGGTAACTGGGAAGTCGAAGTCGCCGCCATGGACAGCCCGACCGCCGAGCAGGTCGCGCAGATCAAGGCCGACTGGCAGAAGCGTCACCAGCAGGTGATCGAGTCCGGTGGCCTGCACGTGATTGCTTCCGAGCGTCACGAATCGCGCCGTATCGACAACCAGCTGCGTGGCCGTTCCGGTCGTCAGGGTGACCCGGGTTCGAGCCGTTTCTACCTGTCGCTGGAAGACAGCCTGATGCGTATCTTCGCCTCTGACCGGGTGAAGAACTTCATGAAGGCCCTGGGCATGCAGTCCGGTGAAGCCATCGAACACCGCATGGTCACCAACGCCATCGAAAAAGCCCAGCGCAAGGTCGAAGGCCGCAACTTCGACATTCGCAAGCAGTTGCTCGAGTTCGACGACGTCGCCAACGAACAGCGTAAAGTCATCTACCACATGCGTAACAGCCTGCTGGCAGCCGACAACATTGGCGACACCATCGCCGACTTCCGCCAGGAAGTGCTCGACGTCACCGTCGCCCAGCACATTCCGCCGCAATCGCTGCCCGAGCAGTGGGACGTGGCCGGCCTGGAAGCGGCCCTGGCCAGCGATTTCGGGGTCAAGCTGCCGATTCAGCAATGGCTCGACGAAGACGACCACCTGTACGAAGAAACCCTGCGTGCCAAGCTCATGACCGAGCTGCTGGCGGCCTACAACGAGAAGGAAGAGCAGGCCAGCGCCGAAGCCCTGCGTACCTTCGAGAAGCAGATCCTGCTGCGTGTGCTCGACGACCTGTGGAAAGACCACCTGTCGACCATGGACCATCTGCGCCACGGTATCCACCTGCGCGGCTATGCGCAGAAGAACCCGAAGCAGGAGTACAAGCGCGAGTCGTTCAACCTGTTCCAGGAGCTGCTCGATTCGATCAAGCGCGACACCATCCGCGTGCTCTCGCACGTTCAGGTGCGCCGCGAAGATCCGGTCGAGGAAGAGGCCCGTCTGCGCCGCGAAGCCGAAGAGCTGGCTGCGCGCATGCAGTTCCAGCACGCCGAGGCCCCGGGCCTTGAAGCTGAACCGCAGGAAGACGGTGCTGACGTTGCCGTGGCCGCCGCGCCTGTGCGCAACGAGCAGAAGCTGGGCCGCAACGAGCCATGCTGGTGCGGTTCGGGCAAGAAGTTCAAGCAGTGCCACGGCAAGATCGACTGATCATCACGCCGTAGTACCTCGCTGACATCTGAACACCGCGCCGCGACTGGTCCTGACCGTCGCGGCGTTGTTCCATCTCAAGCGCCGGTAATCTCGTCCCGGTGCCTTTTTTCTAGGAGCGCTTTCATGGCTGTTGGTCTTGGTCCTTTGCCAACGTTGCACCCGGTTCCAGGTTTCGAACTCGGCATCGCCTCTGCGGGCATCAAGCGCCCCGGGCGCAAGGACGTGGTGGTAATGCGCTGCGCCGAAGGCTCCAGCGTCGCCGGCGTGTTTACCCTGAACGCCTTTTGCGCCGCCCCGGTGATCCTCGCCAAACAGCGCGTACAGGGTACCGTGCGCTACCTGCTGACCAACACCGGCAACGCCAACGCCGGCACCGGCGCGCCAGGCCTGGCTGCGGCCGAGCGCACCTGCGCCAAGCTGGCCGAGCTGACTGGCGTCGACGCCAGTGCCGTGCTGCCATTCTCCACCGGCGTGATCGGCGAGCCGCTGCCGGTCGAGAAGATCGAAGGCGCCCTGCAGGCAGCCATCGATGACTTGTCGGAAAACAACTGGGCCGCTGCCGCCACCGGCATCATGACCACCGACACCCTGCCTAAAGGCGCCAGCCGCCAGTTCCAGCATGACGGCGTGACCATCACCGTCACCGGCATCAGCAAAGGCGCGGGCATGATCCGCCCGAACATGGCGACCATGCTCGGTTACATCGCCACCGACGCCAAGGTGGCCCCGGCGGTGCTCAAGGACCTGATCCTCGACGGCGCCAACAAGTCGTTCAACCGCATCACCATCGACGGCGATACCTCCACCAACGACTGCTGCATGCTGATTGCCACCGGCAAGGCCGATGTCGCCGATGTCAGCGAAGCCAGTGGCCCGCTGTTCGAAGCGCTGAAAAAAGCCGTGTTCGAAGTGTGCATGGAAGTCGCCCAGGCCATCGTCCGCGACGGCGAAGGTGCGACCAAATTCGTCACTGTTGAAGTCAACGGCGGCGGCAACCATCAGGAGTGCCTGGACGTCGGCTATGCCGTGGCCCACTCGCCGCTGATCAAGACCGCACTGTTCGCCTCCGACCCGAACTGGGGCCGGATCCTCGCCGCGGTCGGCCGGGCCGGTGTACCGGACCTGGACGTCAGCCTGATCGACGTCTACCTGGGTGATGTGTGCATCGCCAGCCAGGGCGGGCGCAGCGCCAGCTACACCGAAGCCCAGGGCTCGGCAGTCATGGCCCGTGAAGAAATCACCATCCGTATCGAGCTGGGCCGTGGCCAGTGCAGCGAAACCATCTGGACCACCGACCTGTCCCACGAGTACGTGAAAATCAACGCTGAATACCGTACTTAACCTCATCGCCGGGCAAGCCCGCTCCTACCAAACCTGTAGGAGCGGGCTTGACCCGCGAAAAGCCCCTGATGGAGCCGAACCATGAGCTACCACCTGATCATCGGCGACAAGCTGTACTCCTCCTGGTCGCTACGCGCCGCCCTGGCCCTTGAGCTGGCCGGTGCTACTTACGATGAAACCCTGATCAAGCTCAACCAGCCTGACACCCGCCAGCGCCTGCTCGAGCATTCGCCCACCGCCAAGGTACCGCTGCTCAAAAGCGAGCACGGGGTGATTGCCGACTCCCTGGCGATTGCCGAATACCTGGCCGAGCGTCACCCGCAAGCCAACCTCTGGCCTACCGACGTCGCTGCCCGTGCCCAGGCCCGTTCGGCTTGCGCACAGATGCACAGCGGCTTCTTCGCCCTGCGTGGCAACATGCCGTTCGACCTGTCTCGCGATCAAGCGCTGGAAAGCATGCCGCTGGACGTGCAGGTCGATATCGACCGCATCGTCGCGCTGTGGTCCGAATGCCGCCTGGCAGCCAAAGAGGCTGGCCCTTACCTGTTCGGCTGCCTGAGCCTGGCCGACGCCTTCTTTGCCCCGATCGCCGTGCGCCTGCGCACCTACCGGGTCGAAGTGCCGGCAGATGCGGCGGCCTATATCGAGACCATCTACCAGTGGCCAGCCTTCCAGGCCTGGCAACAAGCTGGCCTGGCGGAGCGTGAAGGGTGAAACGTGTGCATGTAGCCGCCGCGGTCATCCGCGGCACCGACGGACGCATCCTGATTGCCCGCCGCGCTGACAGCCAGCACCAGGGCGGCCTGTGGGAATTTCCCGGTGGCAAGGTCGAAGACGGCGAAGCGGTCGAAGTGGCCCTGGCTCGTGAGCTTCATGAAGAGCTGGGCATCGTTGTCACTGCGGCGCGGCCGCTGATCAAGGTCAAGCACGATTACCCGGACAAACAGGTACTGCTGGATGTCTGGGACGTTAACGGCTTTAGCGGCGAACCCCATGGCGCCGAAGGCCAGCCGCTGGCCTGGGTGACTGCGCGGGAGTTGCCGGACTACGACTTCCCTGAAGCCAACCAGCCAATCGTTGCCGCCGCGCGTTTGCCGGGGCAATACCTGATTACTCCCGAGGGGCTGGAAGTCCCGCAGATGTTGCGAGGCATCCAGAAGGCCATTGCCGATGGAATCAAGCTGGTACAACTACGTGCGCCGAACATGTACGACCCCAAATACCGCGATGTCGCGGTGGATGCGGTCGGTCTGTGCGCGGGCAAGGCGCAGTTGATGCTCAAGGGCCCGCTGGAATGGCTGGGCGACTTCCCAGCGGCCGGTTGGCACCTGACCTCTGAGCAGCTGCGCAAGTACGCCAGCAAAGGCCGGCCGTTCCCCAGGCAGCGCTGGCTGGCGGCGTCGTGTCATAACGCTGAAGAACTGGCACTGGCCGAGCAGATGGGCGTGGATTTCGTCACCCTGTCACCGGTGCAGGCGACCCAGACCCATCCGGATGCCGTGCCATTGGGCTGGGAGCAGGCGCAGCAACTGATCGAAGGCTTCAGCAAGCCTGTGTATCTGCTTGGTGGCGTGGGCGCTGCCGAGCAGGAAAAGGCCTGGCAGCATGGCGCTCAGGGTGTGGCGGGGATCCGCGCGTTCTGGCCTGAGCTCTGAATTGATCGCGGGGCAAGTCCGCTCCTACAGGATCGCCACCTGTAGGAGCGGGCTTGACCCGCGATGAGGCCCTCAGGGTTTGGCCGCAGCCTGCCACAACACCTCGGCCACTCCCTGACGCCGTGCTATCAAGCGTGCCGCGACAAACAGCAAATCCGACAACCGATTGATATACGCCAGGCCCACCCCGGCCAGCGGCTCGATGCTGTTCAACTGCTGGCAGCGCCGCTCGGCACTGCGGGCCAGGCTGCGGCACACGTGGGCCTGGGCGATCAGCGCCGAACCACTGGGCAGAATGAAGTTCTCCAGCGGCCCCAGCTCTTCGTTCCAGCGGTCGATCGCCGCCTCAAGGCGCTCCACTTCAGCGCTGTTCAGTGCTTGATACGCCGGCATCGCCAGTTCCCCGCCCAGATCGAACAGCCGGTGCTGACACGGCGCCAGCACTTCACTGAGTTCATCCAGCCCCTGTTCGGCCAACCCGGCCAGTAACAGGCCCAACTGGCTGTTGAGGCTGTCGACCTCGCCAATCGCTTCGATTCGCGGATGGTCCTTTGGCACGCGGCGGCCATCGCCCAGCCCGGTTTCACCTTTGTCGCCGGTGCGGGTGTAAATCTTCGACAAACGAAAACCCATGCTCAAGACTCCGTTTTGCTTGGGGCAAGCGGCAGGCGCAAGGTGAAGCAAGTACCCTGGCCCGGTGCCGATTGCACTTCCATCTGCCCCTTGTGATTGTTGGTGATGATGAAATACGACACCGACAGGCCCAGGCCCGTGCCCTGGCCGATTTCCTTGGTGGTGAAGAACGGCTCGAAGGTGCGTTTGCGCACCGCTTCGGGCATGCCGATGCCGTTGTCCTCGACCTGGATCTCCGCCCACGGCGGGTTGAGCCGGGTGCGCAGGGTGATGCGCCCGGGCTCACTGTCGTCGTGGCGCAGGTGAATGGCCTGGGCGGCGTTTTTCAGCAGGTTGAGCAACACCTGTTCCAGTTCGTTGGCGGTGCACGGCACCGGGCCCAGGTTGGGGTCGAACTGGCGGACGATGGCCTGGCCCTTGAAGTCGAAGCCGATGGTCAGGTCAAAGTCGTTGCCGGCAATTTCCACCGCCTGGTCGATCAGCGCCGGCAAATCGCAAGGCGCCAACTGGCGGTTGCTGCGCCGGCTGAAGCTGAGCATGTGGGTCACTATTTTTGCCGCGCGGGCGCCGGCCTGCTGGATGCCGTCGAGCAACTGCGGCACTTCGCGGCTTTGCAGGTAGCGGTTGACGGTCGGCAGGTCGATGCCGATCTCGTCGGCCTGTTCGAGGTTCCTGGCAAGGTCCGGCGATAGCCGCCGGCGAATGTTCTGCACGTTGTGCAGGATGGCGCCCAGCGGGTTGTTGATCTCGTGGGCCATGCCCGCCGCCAGGCCGCCGACCGAGAGCATCTTCTCCGACTGCACCATCATCTCTTCCAGCGACAGGCGCTGGGTGATGTCGTCGATGCGGATCACCACGCCGCGGCCGCCACCGCCCATCAGCGGGTAAAAGGTCAGGGCATAGTGGCGGGCGTCGTCGTCCTTGGTCCAGGTTACCCGCTCGATCTTCGCCACCCGGTGCTTCTCGACGCTCTCCTTGAGCTGCGGCAAAAACGGCTTGAGGGGTTCGAAGGCAAGGAAGATCGGCTGGTTCAGCGCTTCGTCTAGCGGCGTGCCGGAGAGCGCACTGGCTTCCTGGTTCCACTGGGTGACATAGAGCTGCTCATCGAGGGCGATCAGCGCCGAGGGCATGGAGTCGATGATGCTGTTGAGATAGTTCTGAAAACCGGTGAGTTTTTTCTCGATCTTGCTGCGCACCTGGACTTCCAGCTCCAGTTTGCGGTTGGTGTGGCGGGTTTCTTCGGCCAGGCCCTGGGCCTGGTCGTAGGCGTCCTGGAATTCGTCGCGGGTGCGCTTGAGCTGCTGCTCGCGGGCTTCGATGCGCGAGAGCATGGTGTTGAAGGCGTCGGCCAGGCTGCCGATCTCGTCATCGTTGCCGCGCTTGGCGCGCAGGGCGTAGTTTTCTTCGCGGGTGACCTGGCGCGAGAGTTCTTCAAGCTGGTAGATCGGCTGGGTGATCAGGCGTTTGATCTGCCGGGCGATGATCATCCACAGCAGGATGCTGAACACCAGGATGCCCAGGCTGGCGGTCAGGGTGCCGGTGTAGAAGGCCATCGGCAGCTCGCTGCTGGCCACCAGCAGCAGATGGCCGGGCGGGCCGCCCGCGCGCGGCAGGCTCACCAGTTGCGTGCTGCGAAATTCGGTCAGGCGCCAGTTGTCGATGTTGCGGTAGCGCTTGGGCAACGGCAGGGCTTCGCCGTGCTGCAATTGCGCAAGCATCTTGCCGTCGCTGCCGTACAGGGCGGCGGCGCGCAGCGGGGTGTAGCTGTCGAGTTCCTTGAGCAGGGCCTTGGCGGCCTCCGGCGAATCGCTGGCCTGTTGTGCCAGTTGCGGGTTGGACACCAGCCGGCCAATGGTCTGCAGGGCCTGCGGGGCCATGCTCTCCTGGGAAATCCAGTAGGCGGCGCTGATAAAAGTCAGGTTGGCCACCAGCAGGATAGTGATCAGCAGCACCAGCAGGGCGGCCAGCAACTTCTGGCCGACCGGCAGGTTCTCCAGGCGTTCGCGCAAAGTCATGTGAAAGGCGTAGTCCCGGTCTGTAGGTGAAGGGGCAGGGTAGCGCCGTGCTCAGTCGCTGGGCAATCCGCGCGTGTTCAGGTGTTCGACCAGGCGCCGGTACAGCCGTTCCAGGTGCGGCAGCTGCCGGCCGTGGCGGCTGGCGGTGCGGCAGGCATGGCCGAGCAGGTAGTGGATTTCGGTGCGCCGGCCGTGGCGAACATCCTGGTACATGGAAGAGTAGTTGGCCGCCGTGGCATGGATCACCCGTTCCACTTCATCGACCAGGCCCTCGGCCGCTTGCGGCTGGCCGCAGTATTGCAGCAGCTCGGCAAGTTCGGCGCACAGGGTCGCGACTTCGCACTGATGCGCCTGCAGGCCGCCATTGCGACAGTCATGCAGCACGGTCAGCGGGTTGATCGCACAATTGAGCGCCAGCTTGCGCCACAGGCGGGTGAGGATGTCCGGGGTCCACTGGTGGGGAATGCCGGCTTCGCTCAGGTCATCGAGCCAGTCCGGGGCGCCGGGGTTGGCCGGATCGCCCAGCCAGTTGAAGCCGTGCCCGGCGAAATTCACCTGCCAGTCCTGCTCGCGGAACGCGCCTTCGGTGCTCGAGGCGGACACGCAGCGGGCGTGGGGTACGCGGTTGGCCACAGCTTCCTGGCTGCCCAGACCGTTCTGCAGCAGGATCAGCTCGGCATCTTTAGCCAGGCGCGGCGCCAGTTGCGCCACCGCCTGTTCGGCGTCGTAGGCCTTGCAGGCCACCAGCAAGCGGTGGATCGGCGTGTGGTCGTCGGCCAGTTGTGCGGGGATCGCCTGTAACTGCGCCTTGCCCTGTTCAACCAGGGTCAGGCCGCCTGCGGCTTCATAGGCCTGCAGCCGCGCCTTGTCGCGCAGGATCAGCCGGACCGGTTTGCCGGCGCGGGCCAGCCGGCAGGCCCAGAGGCTGCCCAGACTGCCGGCGCCGAGAATATGCCAGGTGCTGCTCATCAGCGTTTCGCAACCGTTATAATGATCCGGTATTTTAACCGTCAAACCCTGCGCGCTCCATCGCGCTCTTTCAGCAGAGCCGCGAGGGTGCCTTTATTTTTTGGAGAAAAGGTATGCCGTCGTTCGACGTGGTATCGGAACTGGACAAGCACGAAGTCACCAACGCCGTGGAAAACGCGGTCAAGGACCTGGACCGTCGCTATGACCTCAAGGGCAAGGGCAGCTTCGAGTTCAAGGAAAAGGAACTGACCGTCAACCTGACCGCCGAGGCCGAGTTCCAGCTCGAAGCGATGATCGAGATCCTCAAGCTGGCCCTGGTCAAGCGCAAGATCGACGTGCAGTGCCTGGAAGTGAAGGACGCCTTCGCTTCGGGCAAGGTCATGAAGCAGGAAGCGGTGCTCAAAGAGGGTATCGATAAAGAACTGGCGAAGAAGATCGTCGCCCACATCAAGGACGCCAAGCTCAAGGTCCAGGCCGCCATCCAGGGCGAGCAGGTGCGCGTCACCGGCAAGAAGCGCGACGACCTGCAAGAAGCGATCGCCGCCCTGCGCGCCAAAGAGTTCGGCATGCCCCTGCAGTTCAACAATTTCCGCGACTGAAGTCGCGGAGCCCGGAACCTTGGCGCCTTTTTGGCGTCCGAGGGCCGAGGTGCCGCTGAAACGTTTGCGGCAGGTCTTTTTCAGCTCTTTGCCGCTCGGCATCAGGAGAACATACGATGGATTTCAACGCTGAGGTCGACCAGTTGGTCAAGGCTTCGCAAACCTGGCTTCCGCTGATCATGGAATACGGCAGCCGCCTGTTGCTGGCGCTGCTGACCCTGGCCATCGGCTGGTGGCTGATCAACAAAGTCACTTTCCGCCTGGGCAAACTGCTGGCCCTGCGCAATGCCGACCAGGCCCTGCAAGGCTTCATCAGCAGCCTGGCCAACATCATCCTGAAGATCCTGCTGATTGTCAGCGTGGCTTCGATGATCGGCATCGAAACCACCTCCTTCGTCGCCGCCATCGGTGCCGCAGGCCTGGCCATCGGCCTGGCGCTGCAGGGCAGCCTGGCCAACTTCGCCGGTGGCGTATTGATTTTGCTGTTCCGCCCGTTCCGCATCGGTGACTGGATCGAAGCCCAGGGGGTTGCGGGTACCGTCGACAGCATCCAGATCTTCCACACCGTGCTGCGCACCGGCGACAACAAGACCGTGATCCTGCCTAATGGCAGCCTGTCCAACGGCATCATCACCAACACCAACCGCCAGCCGACGCGCAAGGTGGTGTTCGATGTGGGCGTGGACTACGACGCCGACCTGCAAAAGGCCCGCAACGTGCTGCTGGAACTGGCCCAGGACCCGCGGGTGCACCAGGACCCGGCGCCACAGGCAGTGATTTCGACCCTGGGCGACAGCTCGATCACGGTATCGCTGCGCATCTGGGTCAACACCGCCGACTACTGGGACGTGCTGTTCATGCTCAACGAGCATGCCCGTGACCGCCTCAAGGCCGAAGGCATCGACATTCCCTTTCCGCAGCGGGTAATCCGCGTGGTGCAGGAAGCGGCGGTGCAGTAACGACCGACGCCATAGCGGGGCAAGCCCGCTCCTGCACAATGCTGCAGGAGCAGGCTTGCCCCGCGATGCTTTCAGCAGTCATTACACTTGTTCACGTCTTCGCGCTACCTGCGCCCGGTGCTTTCTGGCATATAGGCTGGCTTACTTCTGTTTGCCCGGTCTTATCATGCTTACCCCCCTGATCAACATCACGCCGTTGCGGGCGTTTTGTTTTGCCATGACCCTGGCGCTGTTCGAACTGCTCACTTACCTCGCCAGTGACGTGGTAATGCCGGCGATGCCGGTGGTGGTCGGTGACCTGAACGCCAGCCCCGAATTCATTCCCCACGCGCTGAACCTCTACCTGCTTGGCGGCGTTGTCCTGCAATGGCTGATCGGCCCGCTGGCCGACCGTTACGGGCGGCGACCGCTGCTGCTGGGTGGCTGCGCGTTCTTCTGCCTGGCCTGCATCGCTACCTTCTGGGTGCAGGGCATCGAGTTGTTCAACCTGCTGCGCCTGCTGCAGGGCATCGGCCTGGGCTTTGTCGTGACCGTCAGCTACCCGGCGCTCAACGAGGCGTTCAGCGAGGCCGACGCGGTGCGGATGATGGCCCTGCTGGCCAATATTGCCTTGCTCTCGCCGCTGCTCGGGCCATTGGTCGGCACCCTGCTGCTGGAGTGGGTGTCCTGGCGCTGGCTGTTCGTGCTGTTCGGCGCGGCGGCGGTGCTGGCCTGGTTTGCCCTGTACCGGTTCATGCCGGAAACCCTTGGCGTCGAGCGCCGCGACGGCTCACGCCTGGCGTTCCAGCCGATCCACCTGCTGCCGTTGCTGGCAGGCTACGGGCAACTGCTGAGCAACCGCCGCTTTGTCGCCGGCAGCGCTGCCTTGGGTCTGGTCGGCTTGCCGCTGATCGGCTGGATCGGCCTGTCGCCGGTGCTGCTGATCCATGACGAGGGCCTGAGCACCCTGGATTACGCCCTGTGGCAATTGCCAGTGTTCGGCGGGTTGATCCTCGGCAACCTGATCATCAACCGCATCGCCGACCGCTACGCGCTGACTACCCTGGTACGGCGGGCGCTGTGGCCGTTCCTGATCGGTTTGCTGGGCATGATGCTGGGCACCTGGCTGCTGCCTTCGGTGCTGAGCCTGGTGGCCGGCCTGTCGGTGTACGCCCTGGGCCTGGGCATCGCCAACGCGGTGCTGTACCGCATGACGCTGTTTTCCAGCGAGCAGAGCAAGGGCCTGGTGTCGGCGATGCTGGGGATGATCACCATTGCCCTGCTGGGCCTTGGCGGGGCGTTGCTGGCGATGCTCGGCGCGGGTGCCAGCCTGGTGCACTTCGCCCTGGCGGCGGGCGCTGCGGGGATTCTTGCGCTATGGCCGCTGAGGGTCGTTCTGAGCGCTTCCAGCAATCTGCCAGAGGCTATCCCGGAGTAATCCCGGCGATAGCCTCAGCGCGGTTCAGGGGCGTTCTGCAACCTGGTGCTCGACCGGCTCTGGCTTGCCGCGCTCCTGACGCCATTGCAGGGCGATCAGGATCAGGGTCGGCACGCCAAGCAGGGCGGTGATCAGGAAGAAGTCGTGATAGCCGAATTTCTCGACCATGACCCCCGAGTAACCGCCGATCAGCCGCGGCAACAGCAGCATGATCGAGCTGAGCAGGGCATATTGGGTTGCCGAGAACTTGAGGTTGGTCAGGCTCGACAGGTAGGCGACAAACGCCGAGGTGGCCAGGCCCGAGCTGAAGTTGTCCAGCGAGATGGTGACGATCAGCATCTGCAGGTTGGCGCCCATGTCGGCGAGCATCAGGAACAGGATGTTGGTCGCCGCCGACGCCACGCCGCCGATGAACAGGATCGGCAAGATGCCGAAGCGCACAATCAGCAAGCCGCCGAAACCGGCACCCACCAGGGTCATGATCAGGCCGAAGATCTTGCTGACGCTGGCGATCTGGTCCTTGGTGAAGCCCTGGTCGATATAGAACACGTTGGCCATCACGCCCATCACCGTGTCGGACATCCGGTAGGTGGCGATCAACCCGAGCAGCAGCAGGGCCTGCCAGCGATAGCGGGTGATGAAGTCGTTGACCGGCGTCAGCACCGGTGCCAGGCCGCGGCGGCCCATGGACGACAGGCACAGGGCGGTGAGGGTGATATAGAGGATTGCGCGCAGGAAGGCGCGGTCTTCGAGCAGCAAGTCGAGCAGGCTCACGCCTTCGAACAGCACGCTGGCGAAATCGGTGTTGTACAGCTGGGTGAAGGTAGCCGGTACCGACACCAGCAGGATGATCAGCACGAACACCGACACCAGCTGGTGGGCCAGGCCGTAGCGCGCCGCCGACAGCTGGGTGCGCAGTGGCACCGGCGGTTCGCGCATCAGCAGGGTGGTGATCAGCGCCGGCAGCATCATCACGCCGAACAGCACGTAGGTGCCGGTCCAGGCCTTGTGCAGGTAGCTGAAGCCGGTTGAGCCGAAGCCTTCGGCGAAGAACAAGGCACCGGCGGTAGCCAGCAGCGCGGCAACCCGGTAGCCGGCCATGTAGCTGGCGGCCAGCGCGGCCTGGCGCTGGTCATCGGCGATTTCCAGGCGGTAGGCGTCGACAGCAATGTCCTGGGTGGCCGAGGCAAAGGCCACCAGCACCGCCAGGGCAATCAGCCAGGACAGGTGCTTTTGCGGGTCGCAAAAGCCCATGCCGATCAGGCCGATAACCACCAGAATTTGCGACAGCACCAGCCAGGAGCGGCGGCGCCCGAGTTTGCCGAGCAACGGCAGGCGCCATTGGTCGAGCAGCGGCGACCACACCCATTTGAAGGCATAGGCCAGGCCGATCAGGCTGGCATAGCCGATGGTTTCACGGGCCACGCCGGCCTCGCGCAGCCATACCGACAGGGTCGAAAACACCAGCATGTAAGGCAGGCCGGCGGCAAAGCCGAGCAACAACAGCACCAGTGTCGACGGGCTGGCATAGGCAGCGAGCGCAGCGCGCCAGGTTTTACGGGGCATGGGCCAACATCTGCCTCAAGTTTACGAAAACAAAGCGCGCACTCTAACCGCTGTGCTCCATCGGGCGCCAGCCATGGCGCAACATATCCACACGATTATTGTGCAAGGTGATGCCTTCTGCGCGCAGCCGGGCCCGCTGTTCATCGCCTGAAGGGGTGCCCAGGGCCAGGCTCAGGCGTCCGCCGGCGCCCAGCACCCGGTGCCAGGGCAACTGGGTATCGCTGGGCAACTGGCTGAGGGTACGCCCGACCCAGCGCGCCGCACGGCCTAAACCTGCCAGTTGCGCCAGTTCGCCGTAGCTGATCACCTTGCCCGCGGGCACCTGGCCAAGCACCAGGTAGAGTGCCATTCGTCGGGCTTCGGCGCTTTCGGTCGGATCGCCGGGAATCCCGTTCATCGCGGGATTCGCTTATTGCGCGCTGCACGCGCAGGTTTGTTCGAGCAAATAAGAATTGAACTCATCGACATGGGGCAGGTCAGTCCTTGCTCTGATGGCGGGTATCTGGATAATGCCCGACTTTTTTCGCGAACCCGAGTCCGTTGCCGCTTATGTTTCCTAGAGCCTTGTTGTGCGTTGCCCTCGCTGCTGCCTGTTCCCCCGCCCTTGCCGACACCGTGTGGATGAAAAACGGTGACAAGCTGAGCGGCAAGATCAAGGTTTTCGATGGCGGCAAACTGTTGCTCGAAACGCCTTATGGCGGCTCCATCGCCCTGGACTGGAAGCAGGTGCAGACCCTGGAAAGCGATCAGGAGTTGCTGGTCAAGCAAGACGCCTACAGCGGCGAAAAAGCCAAGTCGCTGCAGGCTGCCGAAGACGGCAAGGTCGTTCTGGCCAACGGCGAGGCCCCCAAGACTGTCGAACTGGCCAGCATCCAGCAGATCATGAAGCCAAAGCCTGTGGTCGAGGACCTGTCGTGGAAGGGCAATGTCGACCTGGCCATGGACTATAAGCGCGCCGAAACCGACAGCGACGACTACGACATCGACTTCAAGACCACCGCCCGTCACGGCCGCTGGCGCCATCAGGCCGAAGGCGAATACAACCGCGAAAGCAAGGACGAGGTCACCACCACCAACAACTGGAGCGCCGAATACGCGCTGGACCGCTTCATCACCGAGAAGTGGTTCTGGCAGGGCCGTCTGGAATACAAGCGTGACCACATCGAAGACCTCGCTCGCCAGCGCACCGTGGGTACCGGCCCGGGCTACCAGTTCTGGGATGACGAACTGGGCGCGTTCTCGCTCGGTTCGCTGGTCAACCGTACCGACTATGAATACGCCGACGGCGGCAAGGACAACTTCTACTCGCTGGCCATGAAGTGGGACTACAACCGCTACCTGATTGGCAAGCGCGTCGAGTTCTTCACCAACGGCGAAGTCGGCAAACCGCTGGGCGGCGTCGCCGAGTACGCCCTGGATGCCGAGGTCGGCCTGCGCTACAAGGTTACCGAGTGGGCCTCGCTCAACCTCAAGGCCGAGAAAGACATCATCAGCGGCACCCGCGACAGCGACCTGGACAAGACCCGCTATACCGCAGGTTTCGGTGTGGCCTGGTAAGCACGCTGGCAACACCGAGCGATAATGATTATTTTGTCGGTTAACTAGCCTGGGCGTGCGCGCATGCACGCTCGGCATTACGACGATTATCGAGCGGGGAGTCATACAGTGAGCGCTAAAGCCGCAACACAGGCACGGGAGCTGCTGCTCAAGGAGTACCGCGGGGTGCTGTCGACCCATTCCAAATCGATGCCGGGCTTTCCGTTCGGATCGGTGGTGCCCTATTGCCTGGATGCCGACGGCAATCCGCTGATCCTGATCAGCCGCATTGCCCAGCACACCCACAACCTGCAAAAAGACTCCAAGTGCTCGCTGCTGGTGGGCGAGCGCGACGCTGAGGACGTCCAGGCGGTGGGCCGCCTGACCGTGCTGGCTGAGGCGCAACAGCTGGTCGAGACCGAGGCAGTCGAAGCCGCTGCCGAGCGCTATTACCGTTACTTCCCCGAATCGGCCAACTACCATAAAGCCCACGATTTCGACTTCTGGGTGCTCAAGCCGGTGCGCCATCGCTACATCGGCGGCTTCGGCGCAATCCACTGGATCGATCACCTGAACCTGGCCAACCCCTTTGCCGGCAAGGCCGAACAGAGCATGATCGAGCACATGAACAGCGATCACGCCAACGCCATCGAGCACTACGTCCAGCTCAGCGGCCTGCCCCAGGGCGCGGCGGCGCAGATGGTCGGCATCGACAGCGAGGGCATGCACCTGCGCATTGGCCAGGCCCTGCACTGGTTGCCGTTCGCAGCGCCTTGCAATACGCCGATACAAGTGCGCGAAGCCCTGGTTTTTCTGGCCCGCGCCGATCAATGGCCTCAACGGCAAGCCGCCGAGGCTTGAAATGGCGAGGGATCGCATCCATTAAAGGTCTACTGCAAGGACATCTTGCGCAGAGGAACCGTTGATGCGTGCTTTTCTATTGCTGTTTCTGATTTTTCCGGTGCTGGAGCTGTATGTGTTTTTCAAGGTCAGCACCGCGATCGGCTTCTTTCCCGCGCTGCTGCTGATCATCGCCGGCTCCGCCCTGGGCGTGCTGGTGGTGCGGGTGGCGGGCCTGGCCACCGCCCTGCGTGCCCGCGAGAGCCTGCAGCGCGGCGAGCTGCCGGCCGAGGACATGTTCCACGGCCTGATGCTGGCGCTCGGTGGCGGCCTGCTGCTGTTGCCCGGCTTCATCAGTGACGTGATCGGCCTGGTCTGCCTGCTGCCGTTCACCCGTCGCCTGCTCGGGCGCAAGATGCGCGAGCGCGCCGAGGCCCAGGCCATGCGCCAGCGCGCCTTTGGCGATGATCCGTTCATGGCGCGGCCGGGCCAGCCCGGTGGCCACCAGCCAACGGTGATCGAAGGTGAAGTGGTCGGTCGTGAAGATCCTGCTCAGCCTAACCTGCGCAATCCACGGGACTTGTAAAGGTTACCTGTGCTTTGCCAACGGCCCCTATCGGGGCCGTTTTGCTTTGTGCAGCGCCGATCGCTAAAAATTTTCACAGCCAAGCCTTGTAATTGCTCTTGGCGACCTCATGTATGGGTCACCGCAAGGTTTCTGGTGATTTGCACCAGACATTACATGTGTGGTCCGCCCCGCGGGCTACGAGCGGCTACGCCGCAAGCATCAACCCGCCGGTGTCGATACCGGCCGATGAAAACCACAATTAGGAGAGATCGACAATGAAGCTTCGTCCTCTGCATGACCGCGTCGTTATCCGTCGCAGCGAAGAAGAATCGAAAACCGCTGGCGGTATCGTTCTGCCAGGTTCGGCCGCTGAAAAACCTAACCGTGGCGAAGTCGTCGCTGTAGGTACCGGTCGCATCCTGGACAACGGTGAAGTGCGTGCGCTGGCCGTGAAAGTGGGTGACAAGGTGGTTTTCGGCCCTTACTCGGGCAGCAACACTGTGAAAGTTGACGGCGAAGACCTGCTGGTGATGGCTGAGAACGAAATTCTCGCTGTCATCGAAGGCTGATTCCGCTGGTTTCCCGTTACTCCAAAGTATTCAAGGATTAAACGATCATGGCTGCTAAAGACGTAAAATTCGGCGACTCCGCCCGTAAGAAAATGCTCGTTGGTGTCAACGTTCTGGCTGACGCTGTAAAAGCCACCCTGGGCCCGAAAGGCCGTAACGTTGTTCTGGCCAAGAGCTTCGGCGCTCCAACCATCACCAAAGACGGTGTGTCGGTTGCCAAAGAAATCGAGCTCAAAGACGCCTTTGAAAACATGGGCGCCCAGCTGCTGAAAGACGTTGCCTCCAAGGCCAACGACGAAGCTGGTGACGGCACCACCACCGCTACCGTTCTGGCTCAGGCCATTGTTAGCGAAGGCCTGAAAGCCGTTGCTGCCGGCATGAACCCGATGGACCTCAAGCGTGGTATCGACAAAGCCACCATCGCCATCGTCAAAGAGCTGAAGTCCCTGTCCAAGCCATGCGCCGACTCCAAGGCCATCGCTCAGGTCGGCACCATCTCGGCCAACTCCGACAACTCCATCGGTGACATCATCGCCGAAGCCATGGAAAAAGTCGGTAAAGAAGGCGTGATTACCGTCGAAGAAGGCTCGGGCCTGGAAAACGAACTGTCGGTCGTAGAAGGCATGCAGTTCGACCGCGGCTACCTGTCCCCTTACTTCGTCAACAAGCCAGACACCATGGTCGCCGAGCTGGATGGCCCGCTGCTGCTGCTGGTTGACAAGAAAATCTCCAACATCCGCGAACTGCTGCCAGTTCTGGAAGCCGTTGCCAAGGCCGGCCGTCCGCTGCTGATCGTGGCTGAAGACGTCGAAGGCGAAGCGCTGGCCACCCTGGTGGTCAACAACATGCGCGGCATCGTCAAGGTTGCTGCAGTCAAGGCCCCTGGCTTCGGCGATCGCCGCAAGGCCATGCTGCAGGACATCGCCGTCCTGACCGGCGGTACCGTGATCTCCGAAGAAATCGGCCTGAGCCTGGAATCCGCTACCCTGGAGCACCTGGGTAACGCCAAGCGTGTGACCCTGTCCAAGGAAAACACCATCATCGTCGACGGCGCTGGTGTTCAAGGCGATATCGAAGCGCGCATCACCCAGATCCGCGCTCAGGTTGCCGAGACTTCCTCGGACTACGACCGTGAAAAACTGCAAGAGCGTCTGGCCAAGCTGGCTGGCGGTGTTGCCGTGATCAAGGTCGGTGCTGGCACCGAAGTCGAAATGAAAGAGAAGAAAGCCCGCGTTGAAGACGCCCTGCACGCTACCCGTGCAGCCGTCGAAGAAGGCGTGGTGCCTGGCGGTGGTGTTGCCCTGGTTCGCTCGCTGCAAGCTATCTCCGAGCTCAAAGGCGACAACGAAGACCAGAACGTCGGTATTCAGCTGCTGCGTCGCGCTGTTGAAGCGCCACTGCGTCAGATCGTTGCCAACGCCGGCGACGAGCCAAGCGTGGTTGTCGACAAGGTCAAGCAAGGTTCCGGCAACTTCGGTTACAACGCTGCGACCGGCGAGTACGGCGACATGATCGAGATGGGTATCCTCGACCCTGCCAAAGTAACCCGTTCGGCCCTGCAAGCTGCAGCTTCGATTGGCGGTCTGATGATCACCACCGAAGCCATGGTTGCTGACGCTCCAGTGGAAGCTGGTGCTGGCGGCGGCATGCCAGACATGGGCGGCATGGGTGGTATGGGTGGCATGGGCGGCATGATGTAAGCCAGCCTTACCCGCTCGATAAAAAGCCCCGCCTTGTGCGGGGCTTTTTTATGCCTGCGTTTTTACTTTGCAGCAACCAGCGCGTCCTGCTTGACCTCAACCGGCCGGCGGTACAGCACCCAGTAGTAACAGCCAAGGCTGATCAGCCAGCAAAACACCGCCGTCCATACGTTGTGCGAAAAGAAGTGCGCGCCCTGCAGCATGCGCCCCACCGAAAACAGCGTACCCAGGCCAAAGGCGAATACCAGCGCGGCCCTGGCCAGGCGCGGGCGCCGATCACGCAAAACAAAAAACAGTGCAAACAGGGTAAAACCGGTTGCCGCATGGCCGCCTGGCCAGCAGCGTCCGGGCTTGTCGGTAGCCGGGCGCGGGCTGAGCAGCTCGCTGTAGGTTTCCTTGCCACCAAACTCGCTCAGGCTCCACGGGCACTGCACCGCAGTTACTGCCTTGACCGGGGTGACAAAGCTGGTCGACAAACCCATGGCCAGCACCAGGCAACCCAGTTCCCGCCGCCAGCTGAACAGCCGCGACCAGAAGAAACTCACGGCGAAGGCGACAATCGCCAGCAAACCGAGGGCGATTACCGCCTGTTTGGCCCGGTCGTGCAGGATATCTTCGAGAAAATAGCTGTGCCGGCCGATGAACTGCCCGGCTACCGGATCGAACGCCATCTTGGCCAGGTCCATGTCCAGCGAGGTCAGTTCCAGCAGGATCAATATGATTGCGGTAATGGCGGGAATGCCCAGGGCGATCCAGAAATTCAGCGGACGGGAGTAGGCGGGTAGTGACATGGCAAGTCCAGGCAGGTCAAAGGGGAGTCCGACCGGCAATTCTCGGGCAGCCGCCATCACCTGTCCGTGAAGGCTCGGTGAAAAAAACGTTAACCTGCAATAAAGTCGCGCCGACCTAGCCTGGCGGCGCTGATGGCCTTAAGCTGCGCCTGCCAAGCAGGCAAAAGCGTCGGACCGGAGACACCCCAATGCGAATTCTACTGGTTGAAGACAACCGCGATATCCTGGCCAACCTGGCCGACTACCTGGGCCTGAAGGGCTACACGGTGGATTGTGCCCAGGATGGCCTGTCCGGCCTGCACCTGGCCGCTACCGAGCACTACGACCTGATCGTGCTCGACATCATGCTGCCCGGCATCGACGGCTACACCCTGTGCAAGCGTCTGCGCGAAGATGCCCGGCGTGATACCCCGGTGATCATGCTCACCGCCCGAGACCAGCTCGATGACCGCTTGCAGGGTTTTCGTTCTGGCGCTGACGATTACCTGCTCAAGCCGTTTGCGCTGTCGGAGCTGGCCGCGCGCATCGAGGCAGTACTGCGCCGGGCCCAGGGCGGCGGTCGCCGGACCCTGCAGATCAGCGACCTGATCTACGACCTGGACACCCTGGAAGTGACCCGCGAAGGCAAGCTGCTCAAACTCAACCCGGTGGGCCTCAAGCTGCTGGCTGTGCTGATGCAGAAGAGCCCGCACGTACTGCGCCGCGAAGTGCTCGAAGAGGCGCTGTGGGGCGATGACTGCCCGGACAGCGACAGCCTGCGCAGCCATGTTCACCAGTTGCGCCAGGTGATCGACAAACCCTTCGAAAAACCCCTGCTGCATACCGTCCACGGCGTCGGCTATCGTCTGGCCGAGGGCCGTGATGGAGTTTAGACAGAGCCTTGCCCAGCGCATCATCATTGCTTTTGCCCTGATGAGCGCACTGGTGGCCGGGGCGTTTGCCTTTGGCATTGTTGCCACCGTGCACCTGGTCGAAGAGCGGCTGATTTCCGCGGTACTGGGCGGCGATCTGCAGCGCTTGCTGCGCATGGACAGCGTCGGCGACTGGAGCCACCGGCCACGGCCGGACCAACTGTTCTATTTCAGCGGCGGGCGCGACGAATTCGAACTGCCCAAGGATTTGCGCCATCTCGAACGAGGCTTTCACGAAGTGTTTCGCGAAGACTTGTCCTACCACGCGATGGTCGAAATCGTTGATGGCCGGCGCTATGTCCTGCTCCAGGACCAGAGCGATTTCGAAGAACGCGAGCGGGTGCTGTTCGCCGTCGTGGTGGTCGGCTTCGTGTTGAGCCTGGCGCTGGCAGTGTTCCTCGGCTGGGTTCTGGCCCGCCGGGTTATGGCGCCGGTGATCCGCCTGGCGCGCCAGGTTCGTCACCGCGACCAGTTGCTCGGCCTGGCACCACCTTTGGCACCAGATTACGCCGCGGATGAAGTCGGCCAGCTGGCGGTGGCCTTCGACGACACCCTTGGGCGTCTGCGCGATGCTCTGACCCGTGAACGCCTGTTTACCAGCGACGTCAGCCACGAGCTGCGCACGCCGCTGATGGTGCTGGCCAGCTCCTGCGAGCTGTTGCTGGTCAACCCCAACATGGAGCCCCGGGCGCGCTCCCAGGTCGAACGTATCGCCCGCGCCACTGAAGAGATGCAGGAACTGGTGAAAACCTTCCTGATGCTTGCCCGTGCCCAGCGCGACGAAGGCGCAGTGGCCTCGCAGGCAACCATGAAGGAAGTCGCCGATGACCTGATTGGCGTCTGGCGCGACACCATCGAGCAGAAAGGCCTGACCTTGCTGTACGACCCCAAGGCCGCAACCTCGACCTTGTACAACGCCACCTTTCTGCAGGCGGTGATGGGCAACCTGCTGCGCAACGCCGCGCACTACACCGACCAAGGCTTTATCCGCCTGACCCTGGAGCCTGCCGGGTTTCTGGTCGAGGACAGTGGCGTGGGGATTCCCGAAGAGCAGCGCGAAGCCATGTTCCGGCCGTTCGTGCGCGGCGACGAACGGCGTGGCGAAGGCCTGGGCCTGGGTTTGTCGCTGGTGCAGCGGATCTGTGACGATCAGGGCTGGTCGGTCAGCCTTAGCGCTATGGTGCCCCATGGCTGCCGCTTCCATGTCGACCTGAGCCTGGCACCCGAGCGGCCGCTCGAGGGGTAACAGGGCATTGGCCGGTGTGAAAGTTTGTAATTTGTTGAAACCTTTACCGTGAAAACTAACAAATTTTTCACACCAGCATGACCTGACGCCAACGCTTGCCTGCCTAAGGTGAGTGCATTGGAGTCAGGAGATGCACAATGCGTAGCCCTATCAAACTCGAGTTTTCGGAAAAGTACGACCAGCAGCACGCCCAGGAATACTTCCTCAAGCACCAGGATGGCCTGGCGCGGCGGATGTCCCACCAGCGTGACGAGCAACTGGCCCGTCGCGCCCTGGCGCTGGCTGGCGAGCCCGGGCTGGTCCTCGACCTGCCGTGCGGCGCCGGGCGTTTCTGGCCGTTGCTGGCAGAAAAACCCAACCGGGTGATCATCGGCGCCGACAACTCCGAAGCCATGCTCGAAACTGCACGCGCCTCGCAGCCGGCCCATGTGGTGGAACGGGTACGTACCTTGCAGACATCTGCCTTCGCCATCGATTTACCGGATAACTCGGTCGACAGTATTTTTTGCATGCGGCTGATGCATCACATCGGTGAAGCCGCCCATCGCAAGACATTACTCTCGGAATTTCAACGAGTTACCCGCGACAGCGTGATCGTTTCGCTGTGGGTGGATGGCAACTTCAAAGCCTGGCGGCGCAAAAAGCTCGAGCAACGGCGTTACGCCGAAAGCGGGCAGGGCAGTTACCAGAATCGTTTTGTGTTACCAGCTGCTACGGTTGAAGAAGAATTCGAAGCCGCAGGGTTCCGCATTCAGGAACGATTGGACTTCTTGCCGTTCTATGCCATGTGGCGAGTCTATCTATTGCGTAAGGGGTGAGCGGGGCATGGGGTTTGAGCGCACAGCAGCAACGACGAACAAGGATCAGTTCGATCATTTCTGGCAGCAGCAGGGTGAATGGGTCGAGGAGCCCAATCAGCGTCGCGGCGGCGAGAGTGGTGTACAACGCCTGAGCGACGACACGGGCCATACGTTCTATGCCAAGCGTCAGATCGGCCATATCTACCGCAGCCTTTTGCACCCCTTCGGCCGGCCCACCGTGCTCCGTGAGTACGAGGCCCTGAACAGTTTCGAGCAGCTTGGCGTGCGGGTGCCGCATATCGTCTATTGCGGCGTCGAGCGCGATGCCGAGCACCAGTGGCGCGCGTTGCTGGTCAGCGAGGCGCTGGAAGGTTTCGAGGACATCGACAGCTGGTTCGCTGCTGGCGCCCGTGAGCGCTATCACCCGGCATTGCACGAGCGGGTCCTGCTGGACCTGGCGCAGAACCTGGTGCGTATGCACCGTGGTCACTGGCAGCATGGTTGCCTGTATGGCAAGCACGTGTTCGTCAAGGTCGTCGGCGAGGGCGCCGAAGCCAGGGCCGAGGTGGCATTGCTGGACCTGGAAAAATGCCGCCGGCGCATCAGTTGCCAGCGCGCTGCCGCCAATGACCTTAAACAATTGCGCCGCCATTCGTCTTTCACTGACGCAGAGTGGCAAAAACTGCTCTATTTTTACCAGATGGCGTTTGGCAGCGCTGTCAAAGGTTTAGAGTAATGAAACTAGAAATAGCTCGAGGTGTGTTCCTGCTGATGGCGCTGGGCGTGGCAACTGTCGCCGTGGCCGCGTGGGAAGAGCCACGCCCGCAAATAGTCAGCAAGGTCGACGCCGGTGCGCAATGTCCGTTGCCCCGGGTGGTCAAGCCCCAGGTCGATGCCAAACCCGATCACGATCTGCTGTTGTTGCTGTTCGGGTTGAGCCAGGGCGTACGCGCCAGCGGCTGAAACCTTGCAAGGCGTTCGGGCAAAGGCCTCGTCATCGACGAGGCCTTTGCATTTCATACCGTTTGCGTGGCGGCTTGCGGCGCATCGGCCTTGGCCAGCAAGGTATAGATGCACGGCAGCACGAACAGGGTGAACAAGGTGCCCACCGACATGCCGGTGGCGATCACCGTGCCGATGTCGAAGCGGCTGACCGCGCCGGCGCCGGTGGCAAGGATCAGCGGCACCATGCCAAATACCATCGCCGCAGTGGTCATCAGCACCGGGCGCAGGCGGATGGCTGCGGCTTCTTCCACCGCTTCGCGGGCGCTCAGGCCTTTTTGCTGGCGCAACTGGTTGGCGAACTCGACGATCAGGATGCCGTGCTTGCTGATCAGCCCGATCAGGGTCACCAGGCCCACCTGGGTATAGATGTTCATGCTCGAGATCCCCAGGAACAGGGGAATCAACGCCCCGCAGATCGACAGCGGCACAGTCACCAGGATCACCAGCGGGTCGCGCAAGCTTTCGAATTGCGCCGCCAGTACCAGGAAGATGATCGCCAGCGCCAGGCCGAAGGTTACCCACAGGGCGCTGCCTTCCTGAACGAACTGACGCGCCGCGCCGCCATAGTCAAAGCCGTAGCCCTCCGGCGCTTCCTCACGGGCAATCGTGCGCACGGTATCCAGCGCCTCGCCCATGCTGACCATCGGGAAGCCCTGGATGATCGCCGAGTTCAGTTGCTGGAACTGGTTGAGCTGACGCGGGCGGGCGCGGTCGCTGATGCTGATCAGGGTCGACAGCGCCAGCATCTGCCCCTGCTGGTTCTTCACGTAGTAGTTGTTCAGCCAGTCGGGGTTGTCGCGGTAGGGCCGCTCGACCTGGGCAATGACCTTGTAGCTGCGCCCGTCGATAGTGAAGCGGTTGATCTCCGCCTCGCCTAGCAGGGTCGCCAGGGTGCCGCCCAGGGCGTCCATGGACACGCCCATCTGCGCCGCCTTGGCGCGGTCGATATCGACCACCACCTCGGGCTTGTCGAAGGCCAGGTCGATGTCGAGGAAGGCGAACTTGCCCGACGCCTGGGCACGCGCCTTGACCCGTTCGGCCACCTCCAGCAACGAGGCGTAGTCGTTGGCGGTGTTGATCACGAAGGCGAACGGCAAGCCTTCACCGGTGCCCGGTAGCGAGGGCAGGTTGAAGCCGAAGATCTGCAGGCCGCTGATGCCTTCGAGCTTGGCCTGTACCAATGGCAGCAGCTGCATCTGGGTGCGCTCGCGTTCGTTCCACGGCTTGAGCAAAAAGCCGCCGATGCCCGATTGCACGCCGTTGAAGCCGTTGATCTGGAACGACGAATAGTACTCGGGGAAGTCCTTGAAGATCTTGATGAACTCGTCGGTGTAGCTGTTCAGGTAATCGAGGTTGGTTGGCTGTGGGGCGGTGGCCATCATGAAGATGATGCCCTGGTCTTCATCGGGCGCCAGCTCGTTCTTGGTGAACATCAGAAACACCGGAATCAGGCACAGCACGATCAGCGCGAACACCAGCACCACCGGCCGGGTGTTGAGGGTGCCATGGAGGGTTTTCTGGTAGCGCAGTTTGAGCCGTTCGAAGAGTACATCCAGACGGTGGGCCAGGCCGCTGGGGTTCTGCTCGTGCCGCAACAGCAGGGCGCACATCATCGGTGACAGGGTCAGGGCGACGATCCCGGAAATCACCACGGCGCCGGCCAGGGTCAGGGCGAACTCCTTGAACAGCGCGCCGGTGAGCCCCTGCAGAAAGCCGATAGGGGCGTACACCGCCGCCAGGGTGATGGTCATCGACACCACCGGCATGGCAATTTCGCGAGCGCCTTCCAGGGCCGCGTCGTAGGGCGATTTACCTTCTTCGATATGACGGTGGATGTTTTCCACCACGACGATAGCGTCATCGACCACCAGGCCGATGGCCAGGACCATGGCCAACAAGGTGAGCAAGTTCAGCGAATAGCCCATCAACTGCATGAAAAACAGCACGCCGATCATCGACAGCGGGATGGTAATGACCGGGATCAGCACCGAGCGCAAGGCGCCGAGGAACAGGAAGACCACGACGATGACGATCAGCACCGCTTCGACCAGGGTCTTGACCACTTCGTCGATCGAGGCCTGGATGAACAGCGTGGCGTCGTAGGCGATCGAGGATTTCAGGTTCGGCGGTAGCTGGCTTTCAAGCTCGGGCATGAGCTTACGCACCTCCTTGATCACTTCCAGCGGGTTGGCCCCGGGGGTGGCCTTGATGCCGATGTACACCGACGGCGTGCCGTCGAAGGAGCTCACGGTGTCGTAGTTCTCGGCGCCCATTTCAACCCGCGCCACGTCGCCGAGCAGCACCCGGCTGTCGCCACTGGTCTTGAGCGGGATATTGGCGAAGGCTTCGGCGCTCTTCAGTTCGGTGGTGGCGTTGATACTGGTGACGATGTACTCGCCCTTGAGCTCGCCGGCCGCCGAAAGGAAGTTGTAGCCGCGCACCGCCTGGGTCACGTCGTTGGCGCTCAGGCCGTAGCCGGCGAGCTTGACCGGGTCGATCCACAGGCGCATGGCGAACAGCTGGTTGCCGAGGATCTCGGCTTCGGCCATGCCCGGCAGGGTCGCAAGCTTGGGCTGGATGACCCGCGACAGGTAATCGGTGATCTGCGGGTTGCTCAACTCGCTGCTGTAGAAGCTTACGTACATCAGCGCCGAGGCGTCGGCGGCCTCCTTGCTCAGCACCGGATCTTCGGCGTCCTGGGGCAGCTTGTTCTTGACCTCGTTGGCCTTGGCCAGCAACTCGGTGAACAGCCGGTCGCTGTCCGAGCCGATGCGCGCATAGATCGAAATCACCGAGAAGTTCTGCCGGCTCACCGAGGTCATGTAGTCGATGCCTTCGGCGCTGGCCAGGCTTTGCTGCAGCGGCTGGGTGATGTAGCCCTGGATGGTTTCGGCGTTGGCCCCGGGGTAGGCGGTGGTCACCGTGATCAGGGCGTTTTCCATTTGCGGGTATTGGCGGATCGGCAACTTGCTCCAGGCCTGGAAGCCCAGCAGCACGATCAGCAGGCTGACCACGCTGGCCAGCACCGGGCGGCGGATGAACGGATCGGTAAAGGCCATGACGGTTCCTTGATCAGTTGCTGCGCGGCGGGCTGTCGGGGGCTTGCAGGGCTTTGTCCGGGCTGATGCTGATCGGCGCGCCCTGGGTGAGTTTCAACTGGCCGGCGGTGACTACCGTTTCGCCGGCCTTGAGCCCCTTGCTGATGATCACCAGGCCATCGCGGCGCTCGCCGGTCTCGACGAAGCGGCGTTCGGCAATCAGGGTTGGCTGGGCGTCGGCGTTGTCTGGCACTTTGCCGTCTTCAGGCTTTTTCGCCGTGGCGACATACACCGAGTTGCCATACAGGGTGTAGGTCACCGCGCTTTCCGGCACCACCACCTGTGGCTGCGGGTCGGGCAGCAAAACCTGCAGGCTGGTGAACATGCCGGGCAGCAGCTTGCCGTCGGGGTTGGCCAGGGTGGCGCGGACCTGCACGTTGCGGGTGCTGTCCTCGACCTTGGGGTTGATCGCGCTGATGCTGCCGGGGAAGTGCTCTTGCGGGTAGGCGGCGACGCTGACCAGCACTTGCTGGCCAATGCTCAGCTTGGGAATCGACTGCTCGGGGACGAAGAAATCGACGTAGAGGCTGCTCAGGTCTTGCAAGGTGGCGATCACCGTGCCGCTGGCCAGGTAGTCGCCAACGTCCACCTGGCGGATGCCGATGGTGCCGCTGAAGGGCGCATTGATGCTCTTTTTTGCCAGCGCCGCCTTGAGTTGATCGACCACTGCCTTGTTGCGCTTGAACTGGGCGCTCAAGCGATCGAACTCACCCTTGGAAATCGCCTGGCTGCCGACCAGTTGGCTGCCGCGGTTGTAGTCGACCTGGGCCAGGCCCAGGTCGGCGAGGGCGGTACCCAGCAATGCGGTTTCGACATCGCTGTCCAGTTGCAACAACAACTGGCCCTTGCTGACTTTCTGCCCGGACTCGAATTGCAGGGCCTTGACCGTGCCGGCGATCTCCAGGCTCAGGTCGACCCCTTGCAGCGCCTTGAGGCTGCCCACGGCCGGCAGGCGGTTCTGCCAGGCACGTTCGCTGGCCTCGGTCGCCGCCACGCTGATCGGCGGCTTGGGGGCCGAGAACATCTGGATCTGCTGATAGATGGCAAAGGCCTTGTAGCCCCCCAGGATCAGCACGAGCAGCAAGACAACACCCAACATGATCAGCATGCGGCGGCGCAGCATAGTCCAGTTCCTTGGAGACGAATTGTTGTTCGCTTGGCACGACGACGGGCGATCCTGCCCACGTGCGATGTAGCCGAATATTACTCTGTTGACCGGGCCTGGGAAGCCTGTGTTCCCGGCTATTTTCAGGCCAGGTGCAGGTGGTTGTCCCAGAGCCCGGATGGCAATTGCAGGGGCTGGCCGATCAGTTCGGGCTTGCGGCAATCGTACAGGCGGCAACGGCCTTGGCCTGAGGTCACGACAAAACCGTCGGCCACCGCGCCGACACCGGCGCAATCGGGCATCGGTGCGTCAAGGCGTACCTGAGCGCTGTCCAGGTCCCAGATAAACAGCCGGTTGGCCCGTGGCGCGGTCAGGGCCACCAGGCGCAGCTCGTTGTGAATGGCGACGCTGGCGGTGTAGTGGGCCATGGACTGCAATTGCTGCTCGGGCACCGGGAAGGCTTCAAAGGCCTGGCCCGGGCGCTTGATCGCCAGCAGCTCGGCAGTCTCGTGGCTGGCGCCCATGAACTGCTGGCCGGCGACGATGGTGCCGTCGGCGGCAATCGCCAAATGGCGCACGCTGTTCATCTGCTGGCTGAGCACTTCTTTGCTCAGCAGTGTGCCGTCGCGCTGCATCAGCACCAGGCTCGGCTGCATGGCATCGAGGTTCATCTCCACCCGGCTTTCGGCCTCGGTGCGAATGCCGCCGTTGGCCACCACCAGGGTTTCGCCATCGGGCATCCACGACACCTGGTGCGGGCCGATGCCGTGGGTCGAGATTTCGCCAGCATGGCTCAGGCGCTCGCCGTCGAAACGGTAGACACCGAGTACGCCACGGCCAGGGTCGGTGGTGTCGTTCTCGGTGGCGTAGAGCCATTCGCCGCTCTTGTGGATCACCGCATGGCCGTAGAAATGCCGGTTCGGCTGCGAGGTGATGGTCTGCAGCAAGCGGCCATCGCGCAGGTCGATCAGGTAGCTCTCGGTGCCGGGGCGGCGGGCGACGAATAGGGCAATTGGCTGTTCGGGATGGTTGATGATGTCATGGCAACGCTGGCCCACCTCGGTGGCGAACACCTGGGTGCCGTCCAGGCGGTAGCCGACGGCGTAGTGCTTGCCGTCGCCATCGTCACGCGCCGAGAGCAGCAGCGGCGTGCCGGCCTTGTTGCGAAACAGGGTCCAGCCGCCGAGGGTGAGGGCGCTGAGCACAACGCTACCGAGTTTGAGAGCCTGGCGTCGCAACATGATCAGTCACCGTCGTTGGCGTTGAAGCCCAGCTGGATGCCCAGCGCCTTGGCCAGCTCGCCTTCGTGCAGGCGGTGAACGGCGTTGAGGCTGTCGTAAATAGTGTTCAGCTGCTGGCGGCCGGCTTCGTCGTCGAGCAACTCGCCGAGGGTTTTCTGGTTGCCGGCCAGCAGCTTGGAGGCGTTGGCGTAGGCAGCGTCGATCTTGTCCGCCAAGGCTTGCTGGTCTTTGCCCAGCAGGCCGCGCAGGCCTTTGTTGTCGACCCCGACCCAGACGGTCTGGGCAGCATTGAGGCTGGCTTCCAGGCTTTTCAGCGAGGAGTGGCTGCGCCAGGCCTCGGCCTGCAGCGGCTGCGGGATTCCCTTGCTCAGGCGGCCCATGGGCGCGCCGAGTTTCTTCTTCAGGGTATCCAGGGCGGTAACCTGGGCCCGCAGCAGGTCGGCGATGGCCTCGTGGGAATCGGCGTAGCGCTGGTTGGGGAACTTGGTCATCTGCGCGAGCATGCCGTCGGTGCTGTTCCAGCCTTTGAGGATTTCCTCGGCCAGGGCCTTCTGGTGCTCGCCGATGGCCACCAGCAGTGGGCAGTAGCGGGCTTTCTGTTCGGCGTTGGCGGCATCCGGTTTGCTGTCGAAGAGGATGTACTCGTAGGCCGACAGGCCGCGCACGACGACACTGGATTTGCCCAGGGTTTCGGCGTCGAGTGGCTTGTCACCGTTGACCAGTTGCTCGACCTGACGGCCGACCAGGTTCTTCTTGTCGGGCCAGAACTGCACCTGCCAGGCACGGTTGCCTTCGGCCAGCGGGCCGATCAACAGGGGCTGCAACTCGGCCCAGGCTTTTTGCGCATGGAGAAAATCGGCGCGGGCAGTGGCCAGGTCCGCCTTGCCTTCACAGAAGGCCAGGGCGCTGACGGCCAGCTGGCGGTCGGCTTCGACCCAGCGGCTGTAGGTCGGCAGGATTACCTGTTTGGCGATCGCCGCCGAGGTCACCGCTTGCGGGTCTTGCGGCGAGCAGGCGCCGAGGGCGAGGGCGGCAAGGCTGGTGAACAACAGTTTGGGACGGAACATGCCCGGCTCCTTTGCTTAAAGTGAATTCAGGAAAGCCAGCAACGCGGTGCGTTGCCCGGCGTTGAAGCTCAAGACGTACTGTTTGGCCGCTTCGGCTTCGCCACCGTGCCAGAGCACAGCTTCGAGCAGGTTGCGGGCGCGGCCATCGTGAAGAAACTGGGTGTGACCGCTGACGGTCTCGTTCAGGCCGATACCCCACAGCGGCGCGGTGCGCCAGTCCTGGCCGCTGGCGGCGAACTCGCTGCGGTTGTCGGCCAGGCCCGGGCCCATGTCATGCAGCAGCAGGTCGCTGTAGGGGCGGATCAGCTGGTTGGCCAGCTCCGGCTCGGCGGCGTCGCTGGCGGTGGTGAACTGTGGCGTGTGGCAGCCTTGGCAGCCGGCTTGGTGGAACAGGTTCTTGCCGGCCAGCACCTGGGGCGAATCGACGTCCTTGCGCACCGGCACTGCCAGGTTGCGGGTATAGAACAGCACCAGGCGCAGGATGTTGTCGCTGACTTCCTGCTCGCCGTTGGCACCGTTGCCGTTGGCGGCGTTGAGGCAGTCGGTCTGCGCCGGGGTGCAGTCGTCCATTGGCCGCAGGCTGGTGGTCAGGCCCATGTCACCGGAAAACGCATGGACGTTCTGCTGATTGAGGTTCGGCTGCCCGGCCTTCCAGCCGAAGCGGCCGACCACGGTCTTGCCCTGAGCATCGTCCCAGACCCGGTTGGCGCGGCCGCGGATGCCATCGCCGTTGCGGTCGTCGGGGTCGGCATTAGCCAGCAGCGCCGCCTCGGGGATGGCCTCGAGCAGACCCAGGCCGATCATCGGCGGGGCGACCCGGGCCGAGAAGCGCGTATCGGGGTGCATCGGCCCGTAGCCCAGCTGGGTGATCTGCAGGCGCGGCTTGCGCAGCTCGACCTGGGTGCCGTCCTTGAAGGTGACCTGTTGCGTATCGTACTCGACCCGCACCTTGCCTTCGGGGGCGACACCCGGCACCGCCATGTCCTGCAACTGACCGCCATACACCGGCTCCGGGACGATGCCCAGTTGCTCGATAACCTTGGCGTACTGCGGCAGATCGGGGATCGACAGGCGCACCAGCATCGACACCGCGTTGGCGGCGTTGGGCCCGGGCGGGTGGCCGCGGCCGTCCTTGATGTGGCAGTTCTGGCAGGCATTGGTATTGAACAGCGGGCCCAGGCCGTCGCGGGCGGTGGTGGTCGACGGGGCAATCACCCAGGGGCTGCGGAAAAAGCTGTTGCCGACACTGAAGTCCAGGCGCCGGCTCGGCGGCAGGTTGGCCGAAGGCATGGAATAGGCGTTCTGGTCGCGCTTGTTCACCGTCGCCTTGCCACCGGCCAGCGCTTCACCGGGCTCGGCCTGGGTGAATCGCGGGGCGTCGTCGCAACCGGCCAGAACGGCGACCAGAAGCAGGGGGCTGAGACGGGGAAGCAACGAGGACATCAATAATCCTGGGGCTTGGGCAAAAAACCGGCGTGCAAGCTTAGCAGGCTCGGGGTAATTGAATAAGAGGGATTTGCGTTTGCTCGATGAAATCTATCGCGGGGCAAGCCGGCTCCTCCAGTGGACCTGCCTGCACCAATCCTGTGGGAGCGGGCTTGACCCGCGATGATGCGCATAAAGAAGGCGACCCGAAGGTCGCCTCTATCAAGCCGCCGCTGAATCAGAACTCGTGATCAGCGGTGTCCGGTGCCAGGTTGGCGATGCCCAGTTTGCTTGCGGCCTGTTCGATCGCACCGGTCTGCTTGACCAGGGCGGCGATGGCGTCACGCACGATCTGGTTGCCGGCAGCGTTGTCGGCCGCGATCAGCTGGTCGTAGTGCTCGCCTTTGGCGGCATGGTCGACCATCACCTGGATCTTGGCTTCGGTTGCTTGCAGGTCGGCCTTGAGGGTGGTGTCGGTGGCGGCGTCGATCTTGGCCACCAGCGACGACAGGCTCGGGCCGCTCAGCTTGGTGCCGTCGGTGCGGGTGTACTCGCCCAGGTAGACGTTGCGGATGCCCTTGGCGTCATAGAAGTGCGAGTTGTGGGTGTTGTCGCTGAAGCAGTCCTGCTCGTCTTCAGGCGAATTGGCTTCCAGAGAAACCTTCATGCGCTCGCCAGCCAGTTCGCCCAGCGACAGGCTGCCCATGCCGAACAGCATCTTGCGCAGGCCGTCGGCCACTGGCTCGGCTTCGAGGGTGGCACGGTAGTTGGTGGCAACGTTCGGTGCCCAGTTGCCGACCATTTCCTCGAGGTCGTTGACCAGCAGTTGGGTCACGGCTTTGAGGTAGGCACGGCGGCGCTCGTTGTGGCCGCCGGTAGCGCCCTGGCCTTCCAGGTAGTCGGAGGCAGGACGGGCGCCGGCGCCCGGGCCGGTGCCGTTGAGGTCCTGGCCCCAGAGCAGGAATTCGATGGCGTGGTAACCGGTGGCAACGTTGGCTTCGGAGCCGCCCAGCTCGTTCAGGCTGGCGAGCTTCTCCGGGGTGATGTCCTTGACGTCAACCTTGTCTTCGCCGACCTGAACCTGGGTATTGGCGATGATGTTGGCGGTCGCGCCAGGGTTGCCCAGAGCATGCTCGTAGCTCTTGTCGACATAGTCGATCAGGCCTTCGTCCAGCGGCCAGGCATTCACCTGGCCTTCCCAGTCGTCGATGATGGTGTTGCCGAAGCGGAACACTTCGCTCTGCAGGTATGGCACACGGGCAGCGACCCAGGCGGCTTTGGCAGCGTTCAGGGTTTCGTCGCTGGGCTTGGCAAGGAAGGCGTCGATCGCGGTTTGCAGGGTCTTGGCGGTGCTCAGCGAGTCGCTGTAGACGGCGTGGACCATGTCGGCGTAATGCTTGACCACGGCCTTGGCCGCTGCCTCGTCGACGGCGCCAGCGGCAGCAGGGGCGGTAGCCGAGGTGGTGGCCGGGGCTTGCGGTGCGGCGGCTTTGTCCTTGTCCTTGCTGTCGCCGCAACCGGCGAGAGAGATGGCAATGGCCAACAGACTGGCGGTGGCCAGAGGCATACGAATCATGGCGAATTCCTGCGTCGAGAGGTTGGACAGGCGTACCGGGGGCACGCAAAACTGCAACATAATGCGAAAGATTTGCATTTTGTGTAAAGGGGCAGTCACGTAAATATTCAAATGCGTGGGTTGACCGCTTCGAGCAATGCGTACAGGGGTTAGAGAATCGAAACCTGGTTGCGCTGGGCCTGTTTGAGGAACGCAGTCAGCTCCCGGGCCGGCAAGGGTTTGCTGTAGTGGTAGCCCTGACCTTCATGGCAACCCTGGGCGATGATGTAGGCTTCCTGTTCCGCCGTCTCGACCCCTTCGGCAATGACTTGCATGCCCAGGCTCTTGCCCAGCTGGATGATGGCGCGGACGATGGTGGCATCGTCGTCGTCATCGAGCAGGTCCTGGACGAAGCTCTTGTCGATCTTGATCTTGTCCAGCGGCAGCGACTTCAGGTAGCTGAGCGACGAGTAGCCGGTGCCGAAGTCGTCAATGGCAATCAGCGCCCCGGATCGGCGCAGGCTCAGCAGGTGCTGGGCAGCGGTGCTGATGTCTTCCATCAGGCCGGTCTCGGTGACTTCCAGCTCCAGGCTGCGCGGCGGCAGGCGGTAGATCTGCAGCAGGTTGTTGACCACTCGCGGCAACTCGTTGTGGTGCAGTTGCACGGTCGACAGGTTGACCGCCATGCGCAGTTCGCTGAAGCCCTGATCGTGCCAGTCGCGTAGTTGCCGGCAAGCCTGGTCGAGCACCCATTCGCCGATGCTGATGATGTTGCCGTTCTGCTCGGCCAGGGGGATGAACTGGTCCGGCGGGACCATGCCCAGTTCCGGATGCTGCCAGCGCAGCAGCGCCTCGACACCGACCACGCGATGGTCGCGGTAGCTGATCTGTGGCTGGTAGACCAGGAACAGCTGGTTGCGCGGCAGCGCTTCGCGCAGGTCTTTTTCCAGCTCGCGGCGCCGGCGCATCTCGCTGTCGACACTGGCGATGTAGAACTGGTAGCGGTTGCGCGAGCGGGCCTTGGCCAGGGTCATGGTCTGCTCGGCCTTTTGCAGCAGCTTCTCGGTGCTGTCGCCGTCTTCGGGGAACAGGGTGATGCCGATGGTCGCGCGCAGGCGGATTTCCTGATGGTCGAGGGCGAACGGTGCTTCGAGGTCATCGAGAATGCTCTGGGCCAGCTCCGCCGCTTCGTAGGGCTGCTCGATATCGGCCTGGACCAGGGCGAACTGGTCGCCGCCCAGGCGGGCCAGGGCACCGAGGCGGCCACTGTGGGCGCGCAGGCGGTCGGCCAGGGCCAGCAGCAACTGGTCGCCGGCCTGGTAGCTGAACTGCTCGTTGATGCCCTTGAAGTCGTCAAGGCCCACGCACAGTACCGCCACCCGGCGTTGCAGGCGCCCGGCGTCGACGAGGATCTTGTCCAGTTGCTGCTGCAGTTGCTGGCGGTTCGGCAGGCCGGTGAGAAAGTCGTACTGGGCCATGCGCAACAGGCTGTTCTCGGCTTCATGGCGCAGGTGGGTATTGCGCTCGATCGAGGCCAGCAACTGGTTGGCGGTATTGACCCACAGGCCCAGCTCGTTCTTTTCGTGGCCCTTGATCAGCGGCAACTGGTGCTGGCTGGGACGGTCGGGGTTGATCTGGGTGAGGTGCTCGATGATCTTCGACAGCGGCTTGGTCAGCATCCAGTGATAGACCAGGTACAGCACCAGGCCCATGGCCAGGGCGCGCAGCACGCCGGAAATGAAGATGATCACTGAACTGACCAGGAAGC
This sequence comes from Pseudomonas sp. B21-035, assembly GCF_024748945.1. Taxonomy (NCBI): domain Bacteria; kingdom Pseudomonadati; phylum Pseudomonadota; class Gammaproteobacteria; order Pseudomonadales; family Pseudomonadaceae; genus Pseudomonas; species Pseudomonas sp. B21-035. Next base: position 4,763,797 of record NZ_CP087179.1, on the reverse strand, counting down.
CCTCGCCGTAGGAGGCGGTGTCGAGGGTGATGCTCAGGTCGCCGTAATATTCGCTATAGGGGCCACGGCCGACCAGCTGGGTGGTGAAGTTGCGCTCCTGGCCGAGAATCAGGTCGGTCAGCCAGCGGCTGGAAACCTCCTGCAGCGGGCGGGATTTTTCCGCCAGCATGGTCTCGTTGGGATGGCCGATGGAGGCCATGCGCACGGACTCGTCCTGGAACAAGCCCTCCATGACCTGCATGCCCATTTCCTTGTCCAGGCTGTACACCGCCTGGGTCGAAGGGTCGCGGAACATGTCGAGGATCCGTTGGGCGTCATTGGCGACGGCCTGGCGGGTCTTGTAGGCATCAAAGACGATCTGCGCACAACTGAGAACTACACCGACGACCAACGCCGAGAGCAGTACTACCCTGAGCAACTTGACCGATAAGCTGTTCTTGAGTTCCAGCTTCAATGGGGTTTCCTTAATCCATGCGCATGGCATCATTTTGCCATCAAACTTGGCAATCCACTATCGGCCGTCAACAGGACTTCTCCAGCTCCTTGACGGTGCATTTTGCACCAGGAGCAGGTTGGCTGCCTGCCGTCACTGTATCGGTTGCCCGGCCTCGCGACTTTAATCCGTGGCAACGAGTTTCCCAACGTTTGATGTTAGCGTGCTCTGCGTGCGCGGCAAGATGCACGGCGCCTGAATAGGATGAAAAATGTTGCAGCGCAGACGCGCATAAAAAAGCCCACCGCTAGGGTGGGCTTTTCGCGCGCTCAATACCTTGTGCAAGGTATTGCTCAGCAGCCGGCTCAGGCAGTGAAGGTTTTGCCTTCGAACTGCTCGGCGACGAACTTCCAGTTGACCAGGTTCCAGAACGCCTCGACGTACTTCGGACGCACGTTACGGTAGTCGATGTAGTAGGCGTGTTCCCAGACGTCGCAGGTCAGCAGCGGGGTGTCGCCGTTGGTCAGCGGGTTGCCGGCGCCGATGGTGCTGGCCAGGGCCAGGGAACCGTCGGATTTTTTCACCAGCCAGCCCCAACCGGAACCGAAGGTGCCGACCGAAGTCTTGGTGAACTCTTCCTTGAACTTGTCGAACGAACCGAACGCGGCGTTGATGGCTTCAGCCAGGGCGCCGGTTGGTTGGCCGCCGGCGTTTGGCGCCAGGCAGTTCCAGTAGAAGGTGTGGTTCCAGACCTGAGCGGCGTTGTTGAAGATACCGCCCGAGGAAGTCTTGACGATCTCTTCCAGGGTCTTGCCTTCGAACTCGGTGCCTGGCACCAGGTTGTTCAGGTTCACGACATAGGTGTTGTGGTGCTTGTCGTGGTGGTATTCCAGGGTTTCCTTGGAAATGTGCGGCTGCAGGGCGTCGTGGGCGTAAGGCAGCGGCGGCAATTCAAAAGCCATGGTGATTCTCCTAATCAGGTCTGTTGCGGTGAGCGCAAGGCCGATCACGGGCGGCCGGTGTGCGTCGGCGAGTTTGTACTCTTTGCGACGCAAGGGCTGGATCATAGCACCGGGCCCGGTGCATAACCACGCAACAAGTGTACGGGAAAGAGGTTCCAGAGCCTTTGCCGGTGCCGGACGAGCGGCGCCTCAGGTAAAGATCAGCTGCGCCGCCACGGCAAACATCATCACCGCCACCATCAGGTCGAGCAGCCGCCAGGTGCCTGGGCGCGCCAGCCACGGGGCCAGCCAGGCGGCGCCCAGGGCGAGGGTGAAAAACCACAGCAGCGAGGCGCTGGCGGCGCCGGCCACGTAAGCACCGGGCACGGTCTGCTGGGCGCCCAGCGAGCCGATCAGCAATACCGTGTCGAGGTACACATGGGGGTTGAGCAGGGTTACCGCCAGGGCGCTGAGCAGCACCGCCCGACGCGAACGCAAGCCCTGGCCTTCGCCCTGTTGCAGGCTTTGTTGCGAGCAGGCGCGCAGCAGCGCCTTGGCGCCGTACCAGATCAGAAACACCGCGCCACCCCAGCGCGCCACCGCCAGCAGGGTCGGGTTTTGCGCCAGCACCGTGGCCAGGCCAAACACGCCCGCGGCCACCAGGATGGCATCGCAGACCACGCACAGCGCCGCCACCGGCAGGTGATGTTCGCGGCGCAGGCTCTGTGCCAGGACAAAGGCGTTTTGCGTGCCGATCGCCATGATCAGGCCGAAGGCGACCAACAGGCCGTTCAGGTAGCTTTGCCACATAAGGGGAACTCCACAAGACACCCGCAGGGCGCGGGCGCAAATACAAAGAAGATGCTGGCCATTGTGGGGATTTCCTCTGTATAAGAAAAACAAATAAAGCTGATCTGGCATTAGGAAAAATAATGTTCGATTACAAACTGCTGTCTGCCCTCGCCGCCGTGATTGAACAGGCCGGTTTCGAGCGCGCCGCCCAGGTGCTGGGCTTGTCGCAGTCGGCGATTTCCCAGCGCATCAAGTTGCTCGAGGCGCGCGTTGGCCAGCCGGTGCTGGTGCGCGCCAATCCGCCGAGCCCCACCGATGTCGGCCGGCGCCTGCTCAACCATGTGCAACAGGTGCGCCTGCTTGAGCGCGATCTGCAGAGCCAGGTGCCAGCGCTGGATGCAGAGGGCATGCCCGAGCGCCTGCGCATCGCCCTCAATGCCGACAGCCTGGCGACCTGGTGGGCAGGCGCTGTGGGCGAATTCTGTGCCGATCAGCAGGTGTTGCTCGACCTGGTGGTCGAAGACCAGGAAGTCGGCCTCAAACGCATGCGTGCCGGCGAAGTGGCAGCCTGCCTGTGCGGCAGCGAGCGGCCGGTGGCCGGCGCACGCAGCCTGTTGCTCGGCGCCATGCGCTACCGGGCGCTGGCCAGCCCGGCGTTCATGGCCCGCTACTTTCCAGCCGGTTTCGCTGCCGCGCGGCTGTCGCGCACGCCGGCGCTGGTGTTCGGGCCGGATGACTTTCTTCAGCACCGTTACCTGGCCTCGTTAGGTATTCAGGACGGTTTCCTCCATCACCTGTGCCCGTCATCCGAAGGCTTCTTGCGCATGACCGAAGCGGGCCTGGGCTGGGGCCTGGTGCCGGAACTGCAGGTGCGCGATCAGCTGGCCAGCGGGCGCCTGGTAGAAATATCCGCGGATAAACCCATCGACGTGCCCTTGTACTGGCATCATTGGCGCAATGGCGGGCAGTTGCTCGGCCAACTGACGGATCACCTGCGCCTGACGGCCGGGCAGTGGCTGGTGCCCTTGTAGGCATTGGCGGCGTCAGCAGTATCTGAAAAACCTGTTTTAGGCGGAGTGTTACATGCAAATTCTGGTCACCGGCGCGAGCGGCTTCACAGGCGGGCGCTTTGCGCGCTTTGCCCTGGAGCAGGGCTTTGACGTTCGGGTCAACGGCCGCCGCGCCGAAGGCGTCGAGCACCTGGTGCGACGCGGCGCGCAGTTCATCCCGGGTGACCTTGGCGATCCGGACCTGGCCCGACGCCTGTGCCAGGGCGTCGAGGCGGTGGTGCATTGCGCCGGTGCGGTGGGCAACTGGGGGCGTTACCAGGACTTTTACCAAGGCAACGTGGTGGTCACTGAAAACGTTGTCGAGGCTTGCCTGAAGGAGCATGTACGGCGCTTGGTGCACCTGTCTTCGCCGTCGATCTATTTCAATGGCCGCTCGCAGCTGGGCATTACTGAAGACCAGGTGCCACGGCGCTTTCATGACCATTACGGGGCCACCAAGCACCTGGCCGAACAGAAGGTCTTCGGCGCCCAGGAGTTTGGCCTCGAAGTGCTGGCCCTGCGTCCGCGCTTTGTCACCGGCGCGGGTGATGTGAGCATCTTCCCGCGCTTGCTGCAGATGCAACGCAAGCGGCGCCTGGCGATCATCGGCAATGGCCTGAACAAGGTCGACTTCACCAGCGTGCAGAACCTCAACGAAGCGCTGATCAGTGCCTTGCTCGCCGATAACGCGGCGCTTGGCCAGGCCTACAACATCAGCAACGGTCATCCCTTGCCGCTGTGGGATGTGGTCAATTATGTGATGCGGCAAATGCACCTGCCGCAAGTCACCCGCTACCGTTCCTACGGCCTGGCCTACAGCCTTGCAGCCTTGAACGAAGGCGCCTGCCTGCTCTGGCCGGGCCGCCCGCAGCCGACCCTGTCACGCTTGGGGATGCAGGTGATGAGCAAGGACTTCACCCTCGACATCAGCCGCGCCCGGCAGTTTCTTGATTACCGCCCCAGCGTCAGCCTGTGGTCGGCACTGGATGAGTTCTGCGGCTGGTGGAAAGCCCAGGACCTTGCGTCCGGCCAGCACTGAACCCGATCACGGCTTTGCGGTCGATCAGTGCGCAGATCAGGCTTTATACTAATGACCATTTGCTATCACCGTGGTTGAAGGGATCCCATGCGTAACAATGCCCCAGATGATTTCGATAACGTACCGACCTTGAGTGCCGGTAGCCGTGACGACGATGATGTTGTCCCGGTTGCCGGCGTGCGTCGTGGCGGTGCGGCGGCCGCGCATGCCCAGCCCAAGGTGGCCAGCAGCGGCCCGTTGTGGGCGTTGCTCGGCGCCTCGTTCATTGCCCTGGCGGGCCTTGGTTGGTGGAGCTTTCAGCAGATTTCGCTGATGGAGCAGCAACTGGTTGCCACCCAGGAGAGCTTTGCCCGCATCAGTGAAGAAGCGGCGGGGCGCCTGCAGGCGATCAGCGGCAAGGTGGCGGCCAGCGAGAGCAGTGTCAGCACCGACAGCGAAGCCCTGAAGCTGCAGATCAGGCAGTTGCAGGCGAGCCTGACCGAGCAGGGCAAGCAACAGCAGGGTGTAGCCGGGCAGACCGGTGACCTGGGTAAACGCCTGGAGCAAGTGCTGGCGCAGGCCAGCGAACAGCAAGCGGCCAATGCCAAATTGCAGGAGCAGTTGCAGGCCCAGCTCAAGCGTGTGAACGAGGAGCTGGCCGCATTGAAGACGGCCCAGGTGGATGGCGGCAAGCTTGAAGGTGAGCTCAAGAGCCTGAACGCTGATGTGGCAGCCTTGAAGAAGCAGGGCAACCCTTCAGCGGCGATTCAGCGCCTGGAGCAGGACCTGATCGTGCTCAAGAGCGAGCAGGAGAACCGCCCGGCGCCGGCGGCCAGCAGCGGTGCCTCGACGGCGGAGTTTGATGCGTTTCGTGGCCAGGTGACGCGCAATATCAATACCCTGCAAAGCCAGGTGCAGAACCTGCAGCAGCAGATCAACGCCCGGCCTTGAGGGCCTCATCGCGTTCAGCACCTACAGCCGCGGATAATCGATGTAACCCACTGGCCCCTTGCCATAGAAGGTCTCCGGATGCGCTTCGTTCAGTGGCGCATCCGCCGCCAGCCGCGCCGGCAGGTCCGGGTTGGCAATGAACGGAATGCCGAAGGCCACCGCATCGGCTTTACCGCTGGCCAGCGCTGTGTTGGCGCTGGCCTTGGTGAAGCGCTCGTTGACGATATACGGGCCGCCAAAGGCTTCTTTGATCAGTGCGCCGATGCTGTCGTCGGCTTCCTTCTCCCGCGAGCAGATGAAGGCGATGCCGCGCTTGCCCAGTTCGCGCGCCACATAAGTGAAAGTCTCGGCGCGGTTGGCGTCGCCCATGTCATGGGAGTCGGCGCGCGGTGCCAGGTGTACACCCACCCGTTGCGCACCCCAGACTTCGCTCACCGCGTCAGTCACTTCCAGCAACAGCCGAGCACGGTTCTCCAGCGAACCGCCGTACTGGTCATCGCGCTGGTTGGTGCTGCTCTGCAGGAACTGGTCGATCAGGTAGCCGTTGGCCGCGTGCACTTCAACGCCATCGAAACCGGCCGCCTTGGCATTCTCGGCGCCGGTACGGTAAGCCTCGACAATGTCGGCGATTTCTGCGGTTTCCAGTGCCCGCGGGGTCGGGTAATCGGCCAGTGGACGCACCAGGCTGACATGGCCTTTGGGCTGGATGGCGCTCGGCGCGACCGGGGTTTCACCATTGAGGTAGCTGGGGTGAGAGATCCGCCCTACGTGCCACAGCTGCAGGAAAATCCGCCCGCCGGCGCCATGCACGGCCTTGGTCACGTTGGTCCAGCCGCGCACCTGGTCGTTGGACCAGATGCCCGGGGTGTCCGGGTAGCCGACGCCCATGGGCGTCACCGAGGTCGCTTCGCTGAGAATCAGCCCGGCGCTGGCGCGCTGCACGTAGTACTCGGCCATCAGTGCGTTGGGCACCCGGCCTTCATCGGCGCGGCAGCGGGTCAGTGGGGCCATGATGATGCGGTTCGGCAGCACGAGGTCGCCGAGGGTGATCGGATCAAAAAGCGTCGTCATAAATACCTCAAGGCTTATCAGTGAGTGGCAGGTGCCAGTTCGGCTTTTTTGCCGCTCTGGCTGAAGGTGATCAGGGTGACGATCAGCGCCAGTACCGCCAGCGCTGCGGCGGCCAGGGGCACGCGGGTCAGGCCCAGGCCCTGGGCGATGACGGTGCCGCCGACCCAGGCGCCAAGGGCGTTGCCCAGGTTGAAGGCGCCGATGTTCAGGGTCGAGACCAGGTTCGGCGCGGCCTTGCCGAAGGTCACCACGTTGACTTGCAGGGCAGGCACGGCGGCAAAGGCGGCGGTGGCCCAGAGGAACAGGGTGATTTCGGCCGGAATCAGCGCGACGCTGGTCCAGCTCAGCACGGTGGAGACCACCGCCATGCTGGCGAACACGCCGACCAGGGTGGCGCCCAGGCGCTTGTCGGCCAGCTTGCCGCCGACGATATTGCCCAGGGTCAGGCCGACGCCGATCAGCAGCAGGGTCCAGGTCACGCCCCGTGGCGAAACGCCGGTGACGTCGCCAAGCAGCGGCGCGACATAGGTGAACAAGGCGAACATCGAGGCTGAGAACAGTACGGTCATCGACAGCGACAGCCAGATGCCGGCGCCTTTGAGCGCAGCCAGTTCGGCGCGCATGTCGAGTTTTTCTTCGTCATGGCGAAACGGCAGGAAGCGGATCAGGCCGATCAAGGCAATCACGCCGATCACGGTTACCGCCCAGAAAGTCGAGCGCCAGCCGTATTCCTGGCCCAGCGCGGTGCCCAGCGGCACACCCAGCACGTTGGCCAGGGTCAGGCCGGTGAACATCAAGGCCACGGCCGAGGCGCGGCGGTTGGCCGGCACCAGGCTGGCCGCGACCACCGAGCCGATTCCGAAGAAGGCACCGTGGCACAGGGCGGTCACCACCCGGGCGAACATCAGCAGGTTGTAGTCGCTGGCCACCGCACACAGCAGGTTGCCGACGATGAACACGCCCATCAGCGCAATCAGCGCCGCTTTACGCGGCAGGCGCGAGGTGGCCAGAGCCATGAACGGCGCACCGATGGCCACGCCCAGGGCGTAACCGGTGACCAGCCAGCCGGCCCCGGGAATCGACACACCCAGGTCTGCCGCCACGTCGGGCAGCAGACCCATGATGACGAACTCGGTGGTACCGATGGCGAAGGCGCTGAGCGCCAGGATTATCAGCGAAAGGGGCATTGCAAGGTCCTTGTCAGAGCTCTTGGCTCATCTGCTGGAGGAAGGCCTGGATGGTTTCCTCGTTGCGTTTGAAAAAATGCCACTGGCCAATCTTCTGGCTGCTGATCAGGCCCGCGCGCTGCAGGGTCGCCAGGTGGGCAGAAACGGTCGACTGCGACAGGCCGCAGCGTTGATCGATTTGCCCGGCACACACACCGTGTTCGGTGCTGTGGTGCTGGTCGGGGAACTGCGCGTCGGGGTCCTTCAGCCAGTTGAGGATTTCTCGCCGTACTGGGTGGGCCAGGGCTTTTATTATTTCGTCGAGATCGAGAGGCATGGTTGGGCTCGTGGTTGTGTAGCGGTATATCGCGATGTGGCGAAATATAAATCGGTATTTCGCGATATACAAATATGATGTGGTTCTGAGTTCAGCGTAAATCGCTATATCGGGTTATAACGATATAGATGCCGGGGTGCTAGAATCCCAGTCCATGAACTACCTCGCACACCTTCACCTCGGCGGTCAGCAGCCCGAGCAATTGCTCGGCAGCCTCTATGGCGATTTCGTCAAAGGGCCGTTGCAGGGGCGCTTTGCCCCGTCGCTGGAAGCGGCGATTCGTTTGCACCGGCAGATCGACGTCTACACCGACAGCCATCCACTGGTGCTGGCGGCGCTGGCGCGTTTTCCGCGGCAGCGGCGGCGTTATGCCGGGATCATCCTCGATGTGTTTTTCGACCACTGCCTGGCCTTGCACTGGCAGGACTACGCTGAGCAGCCATTGGGCCAGTTCACCGACCGCGTGTACCAGGTCCTCGCCGCCGAGCCGGCCTTGCCCGGGCGCCTGGCGCAAATCGCGCCGTACATGGCCGCCGATGACTGGCTGGGGTCTTACCGCGAATTCGCGGTGCTCGAACAAGTGTTTCGCGGCATTGCCCGGCGCCTGTCACGGCCCGAAGGCATGGACGGTGCGATAGAGGAGGTGACGGCGCTGTACCAGCCATTGCTGAATGACTTTCGCAATTTCTACCCAGAGCTTCAGCGCTTTGCCAGGGCCAATACCTAGGCGGCCCTGGCCCGGCGTTGTGGATGGGCAACCGGTTCGCTGCCGAACAGTGCCTGCTGGATTACCTGCTGCGCCTTGAACGCCAGGGCGGCGCGTTCTTCGCCGGCGCTGGCAATTGGCGCGAGCAGATGGATCTCGACCTCGGCGCAATCATTGGCAAACAGCCGGAACAGGTGCGAGAGCAAATCGTCATTACCGATAAACGGTGCGATCGCATCGCTCTGGCCGTTGCGCAGGTAGCGCAGGGCGACCGGCTGCAACGGGGTTTGTGTATCGATGGCACTGGCCAGCAGGCGCCCATGAAAGGTGCGCAGGCTGCGCCCGTCGGTGGTGGTGCCTTCGGGGAAAATCAACAATGCGCTGCCTTGTTGCAGGTGCTGGCTGATCTGCTGGCGCAGCAGCTGGCTGTCGTTACCACCGCGGCGGATAAATAGAGTGCCGGCCTTGAGCGCCAGCCAGCCGGCAATCGGCCAGGTGCGCACTTCGGCCTTGGACAGGAACGACAGCGGCGCAAGCATGCCCAGCAACGGGATGTCGGTCCAGGACACATGGTTGCTGACCCACAGCATCGGTTGCTGCGGCACCTGGCCCACCACCCGCACCTTGAACGGCAGGGCGTTGCTCAGCCTGCCCATGAACAGCTGCGACCAGCGCTGCCGACGCTCGGTCGAGGCCGGTACGCGCAGGCGCTCGTAGAGGGTGAACAGCGCGGCCATGGCCAGGCCGAACAGCACCACCAGCAGCACCCGGACCACGCGCCCATAGACGCGCAGGCGCTGCATCAGACCGCCGCCTTGAAGTGCCGGGCATAGCGCGGGCACAGCTCGTCGCGCTTGAGCAGGATGAACACGTCGGCGACCTGGAAGTCTTCGTCCCAGCACGGCTCGCCGCAGATCTTCGCCCCCAGGCGCATATACGCCTTGAGCAGCGGCGGCATCTCGGCGATGACGTTACCCGGCAGGGCCAGGCTTGGCAGCGGGTTTTTCGGTTCGGCGCGCAGGTGCTCGGTGCACAGGTAACGTTCGCGCAGGCGTTGCATGATCGCATGGGCCTGCACGCCGCCATCCTGCATGGGGATGCTGGCGCAACCCATGAGGTAGCTGTAGCGGCCCTCGTTGAGCACTTCGGCGAGTTCCGCCCAGAGCACGGCGATGGTGCCGCCGTTGCGGTAGGCCGGGTCGACGCAGGTGCGCCCCAGTTCGAGGATTGGCCCTTGCAGGTGGCCGAGGCCGTGCAGGCTGAATTCCTCTTCGCTGTAGAAGCGCCCCAGGCTGCTGGCAGCCTGATGGTCGAGCAGGCGGGTGGTGGCGACCAGGCGCCCGCTGGTCAAGTCGCGCACGCCGATGTGGCGGCAATGAATGTCGTAGTCATCCATGTCCAGGCCCAGTTCGGCGCCTTTGAGCTTGGCCTTGAATTCACCGCTGAATACGCTGAACCTCAGGGCCTGGGCTTCCTGCAGGGCTGCCGGGCCGACCAGGCGTTCGGCTTGCAGACGGCGTTCAGTGCTGTTGTCGCCAGAGCGAGCGATCCGAGTCATTGCGTGTCTCCATAAGCCAGCCATGGGGTTGCGGCCGGTCGACTTTGTTGTGCAAAGTCAGCCTAGGTAGATGCGGTGTCACCCCCGTGAACAATTGGTGATGCTTGTATGACAGCCCCCAAGGAGCGCTTCGATGGCCTGGCTGCAACGACTCAACGACCGACAGCGACACCCCCAGGCGGCCACGCTGGCCGATACCTATTCCACCTTGCTGGCACGCCTGGGCACGGTCAGCCCGTTCGAGCTGGCGGTGCTCGGCGCACGCGCCATGGCCACCCCGGGCCTGGCGTTTCTGCTCGGCTACCAGGCGGCCCTGCGGGTACTGTGGCCGAGCGCGCCGCCGAGCCTCGGCGCCCTGTGCGCCAGCGAGCGGCGCAGCGTGCGTCCGGCCGACATGCAGGTGCGCCTGGATGACCTGCGCCTGAGCGGCAGCAAGGACTTCGTCACCGCCGGGCTGGATGCCGAATGGCTGCTGGTGGCGGCGCGCTGCGAGCCACAAGGGCAGGCGCCTGAGCTGAGCCTGGCGGTGGTTTATGCCGGCGAGCCCGGGGTGCGCCTCGAACCGCTGCCGGCCTTGCCATTGATGCCGGAGGTCGGCCATGCCCGCCTGCACCTGCAAGGGGCGTTGTGCGAACGGCTGGCGGGCGATGGTTGGGATGCCTACGTCAAACCCTTCCGCTCCTTGGAAGACCTCTACGTGCTCAGTGCCCTGTGCGCCTGGCTGTATGGCGTCGGCCAGGAATCGGGCTGGGCGCAAAACCTGCAACTGCGCCTGATCGGCTTGCTCGGCGCCTGTGCCGAAAGCACCCGCCAATGCGCGGAGGCTTCAGCCAGCCATTTATTGCTGGGCGGCCTGTTCGCGCAGTTCAACGCCATGAAGGAGGAGATCAACCAGGCGCTGCTGGCCAGCCCTGGTGAATGGGCAAGCCTGTGGCAGCGCGACCAGGGCCTGCTGGAAATCGCCAGCGCCGCCCGGGCCAAGCGTTTGGCCAAGGCCTGGGCTGCCGCCGGACTGTCATGAAACGCTGGCAGGCTGTGCAAACCCTGGCCTTGAGTAAGCGGCATGAGCAACGTGGCGTGGTGGATGCTGGCGCTGTTGGCCTTGAGCAAGGCCGTGCCAGCGCAGGAGTTGTGGCCTGTACCTGACTGGACCGTTGCGCCCGTGGCCAACCGTAGCGCCTGGCAGGCGGTGGAGCGTTATGCCTTCGCCCCTCGCGATGATCAGCAGCGCCAGGGCGTACGCACCGACGCGCTGCTGGTGATCGCCGACGGGCGCATTGTCTATGAACGCTATGCCGCGCCCAGCAGCGCTGCAACCGCGCACCTGACCTGGTCGATCAGCAAGAGCGTGCTGGCGACCCTGCTCGGCGTCGCCCACGGCGAAGGCCGCTTTGACCTGCACGATCCGCTGGCGCGTTTCTACCCGCCGATGCGCGCCCATCCCCAGGTGCGCATCGAAGACCTGCTGCACTGGGCCAGCGGCCTGGACTGGCAGGAAGTTTACGAGTACGCGCCGCTCAAGTCGTCGGTGGTGGCAATGCTCTATACCCGCGGGCGCGGCGACATGGCCGGCTACACCGCAGCCAGACCCGAAGCGGCCAGCGCCGGGCAGCGTTTTCTTTACTCCAGTGGCGACAGCAATGTGCTGGCGGCGGCCTTGCGCGGCATGCTCGGCGAAGCTGACTATGCGAATTATCCCTGGCACGCCTTGTTCGAGCCCCTGGGCATCAGCAGTGCGGTCTGGGAGCGTGACGCTAAAAACACCCTGGTGGGTTCCTCCTACCTGTACATGAGCGCCCGCGACCTGGCCCGTATCGGCCTGTTGATGCTGCGCGAAGGTCGCTGGCAGTCGCGCCAGCTACTGTCCAGCGACTGGGTGGCGTTCAATCGCCAGCCGTTCCTGCCGGCCACCGCCCAGCCGGGTGAAGCCAACCCGGGTGGGCACTGGTGGCTCAACCAGCCGCTGCCCGGCAGTCCGCGACCCTGGCCGGATGCGCCGGCCGATACCTACGCAGCCCTCGGGCACTGGGGGCAGGCGCTGTATGTGCTGCCGGCGCAGAAGCTGGTGATCGTGCGCTACGCCGATGATCGCGATGCCAGTTACGCCCACAACGAACTGCTCAAGCGGGTACTGGCTGCGGTCGATGAGGTGCGGCCATGAAGCGCGTGTTGCTGGTGCTGGTGCTGCTGGCTGGCGCCTGGGCCTGGTATGAGCGCCAGGCACTGATGGATTTCCCAGGCATTCTCAGTGCCTACTCGGCCAAGGAGTACTGCTCGTGCCGTTATGTCATGGGTTTCGATCCGCAGTACTGTCGCAGCTACGTGCAGCAGTACCTGCCGCTCAGCCGCCTGGACGAAGACGCGCAGCAGCGGCTGATCAGCGCTGCCGGCCTGGGGGTGGAGAATCATGCGCAGTGGCTGGGGCCGCGCGAGGGCTGTCGCTTGCTGCCGTGAAGACAGCCGGGTAAGGTTGACGACCATTGTGTTACAGGATTTCACATGTTCAGTCTGCCGCGTCTTCTGCTTGCCCTGCTGGTCGTCTTGAGTCTCCCTGCCCAGGCCAACTGGCACCTGGACGGCGAATCGTCGCGCCTGTCGTTCGTCTCCAGCAAGAATGGCGACACCGCCGAGGTGCATCGCTTCCTCGTCCTGCATGGCAAAGTCGATCGCAAGGGCGCCGCCGAGCTGCTGATCGAGATGGACTCCAACAGCAGCAGTGTGCCGCTGCGTGACGAGCGCATGCGCAAGGAACTGTTCGAGTTCAGCAAATTTCCCGAGGCCAAGGTCAACGCACAGATCGACCTGCGTCCGATCAACGACCTGGCCAATGGCGCCCAGGTCGAACTGCGCCTGCCGGTGACGGTCAGCCTGCATGGCAAGCAGCACAGCTACAGCGCCCTGTTGCTGGCGACCCGCCTGGATGAGCGGCGCTTTCAGGTGGTCACCCTGGAGCCGTTGATGCTGCGCGCCGATGATTTCGATCTGCTCCCAGGCCTTGCCACCCTGCGCAAGCTGGCCGGGCTCAAGTCCATCAGCCCGTCGGTGCCGGTGGCTGCGGTGCTGATCTTTACGGCGCGCTGATATGGCCGGACCGGTCTTTCCCTGGCGCGATGGCAATCAGTTCGAGCTATTGATCGACGGTCCCGAGTTTTTCCCGCGCATGCTTACCGCAATCGTGCGCGCCGAGCACCAGGTGGACCTAGAGCTGTACCTGGTGGAGGCGGGCGCCTGCGCCGAAACCATGGTCCAGGCCCTGGTGCAGGCCGCCGAGCGCGGTGTGCAAGTGCGTTGCCTGTTCGATGACTACGGCTCGCTGGCTTTTACCCTGAGCCTGCGCCAGCGCTTGCTGGCCGCTGGCGTCGAGCTGCGCTGGTACAACCGCTTGCGCTGGCGCCGGGGCTTGCGCAACCTGTATCGCGATCACCGCAAGCTGCTGCTGGTCGACCAGCGCTGGGCGGTGGTCGGCGGCACCGGCGTTACCGACCAGTTCTGGACGCCCACTGAAGACGTCAGCGAATGGCACGAAGTGATGGTGCAGATGCAAGGCCCGTTGGTGGCCGACTGGCAGATGCTCTTCGACCGCCAGTGGCGGGCCAACCTGCGCCGCACCGCCTGGCGGCCGCCAACCCACTTCGGCCTGCCGCGTTTGCCGCCGATCCCGCTCAGTGGCGCCGGCCTGGGCCGCGTGGCCTATGCCGACGCCCGCCAGCACCGGGACATTCTGCAGTCGCTGGTGCGTGCGCTGAACAGCGGCCAGCGGCGCATCTGGCTGGCCACGCCGTACTTCTTGCCGACCTGGAAAGTGCGCCGTTCCCTGCGCCGTGCTGCTTCCCGCGGCGTCGATGTGCGTTTGCTGCTGACCGGGCCGCGTACCGATCACCCGTCGGTGCGGTATGCCGGCCATCGCTATTACCCGCGGCTGTTGCGCGCCGGGGTGAAGATCTTCGAGTACCAGCCGTGCTTCCTGCACCTGAAGATGGTGCTGGTGGATGACTGGGTGAGCATCGGCTCGTGCAACTTCGACCACTGGAACCTGCGCTTCAACCTCGAAGCCAACGTCGAAGCCATCGACCCACCCCTGACCGCCGACGTGGCGGCGAGCTTTGAGCGCGACTTTGCCCAGAGCCTGGCCGTGGACCTTGCCCACTGGCATGCGCGACCGTTGTGGAAGCGGGTGCAGCAACGCTTGTGGGGCTGGCTCGACCGGCTGGTGGTCAACCTGCTCGATCGGCGCGATTGAGCCTGAGGCCGGTTGGCGGTCTATGGTGACCTTGTTCGCCAGCGATGAGGCCCGTACAGGCAATAAAAAAGCGGCAGGGGAGTAATCCACCTGCCGCTTTCTTGTACCAGCAAACCCTGAGGCTTACTTCACTTCCACCGCCAGGCTTTCAGCGATCTTGTGCTGCCAGATCGCAGGGCCGGTGATGTGTACCGACTCGCCGTTGCTGTCGACCGCGACGGTGACCGGCATGTCCTTGACCTCGAACTCGTAGATCGCTTCCATGCCCAGTTCGGCAAAGGCCAGGACCTTGGACTTCTTGATCGCCTGGGCCACCAGGTAGGCAGCGCCGCCGACGGCCATCAGGTACACGGCCTTGTTGTCCTTGATCGCTTCGATGGCGGTCGGGCCGCGCTCGGATTTGCCGATCATGCCCAACAGGCCGGTCTGCTCGAGGATCTGCCGGGTGAACTTGTCCATCCGCGTTGCGGTGGTCGGGCCGGCCGGGCCAACCACTTCGTCACCGACCGGATCAACCGGGCCGACGTAGTAGATGAAGCGACCCTTGAGGTCGACCGGCAGTTCTTCACCCTTGTTGAGCATCTCGACCATGCGCTTGTGCGCAGCGTCGCGACCGGTGAGCATCTTGCCGTTGAGCAGGATGGTCTCGCCCGGCTTCCAGCTCTGCACGTCTTCCGGGGTCAGGGTGTCGAGGTTGACGCGGCGGGCCGATGGGCCGGCTTCCCAGACGATCTCCGGGTAGGCGTCCAGCGATGGCGCTTCCAGGTCGGCCGGGCCGGAACCGTCGAGCACGAAATGGGCGTGACGGGTGGCGGCGCAGTTGGGGATCATGCACACCGGCAACGAGGCGGCGTGGGTCGGGTAATCCATGATCTTGACGTCGAGCACGGTGGTCAGGCCGCCCAGGCCCTGGGCGCCGATACCCAGCTGGTTGACCTTGTCGAACAGTTCCAGGCGGATCTCTTCGATGCGGTTCTGCGGGCCACGGGCCTTGAGCTCGTGGATGTCGATGGACTCCATCAAGACTTCCTTGGCCATCACCGCGGCTTTCTCGGCGGTACCGCCGATGCCGATACCGAGCATGCCCGGTGGGCACCAGCCGGCACCCATGGTCGGAACGGTCTTGAGTACCCAGTCGACAATCGAGTCGGACGGGTTGAGCATGGCCATCTTCGACTTGTTCTCGGAGCCGCCGCCCTTGGCCGCTACGTCCACTTCCACGGTGTTGCCCGGGACGATGGAGTAGTGGATGACCGCCGGGGTGTTGTCCTTGGTGTTCTTACGCGCGCCGGCCGGGTCGGCCAGGATGGATGCACGCAGGACGTTTTCCGGCAGGTTATAGGCGCGGCGCACGCCTTCGTTGATCATGTCGTCCAGGCTCATGGTCGCGCCGTCCCAGCGCACATCCATACCGACGCGCACGAACACGGTAACGATACCGGTGTCCTGGCAGATCGGCCGGTGGCCGGTGGCGCACATGCGCGAGTTGATCAGGATCTGGGCGATGGAATCGCGCGCAGCCGGCGACTCTTCACGCAGATAGGCCTCATGCATGGCCTGGATGAAATCAACGGGGTGGTAGTACGAAATGAACTGCAGGGCGTCGGCAACGCTCTGAATCAGGTCGTCTTGCTTGATCACGGTCATGCAGCGCGCTCCTCTTAAAGACGGGAACATTCATTAAGGTATTCCGACGCGGACTGGCCGAGGTGTCGAAACGACCTTCAACAGGCGCCAACGCAAGGCTGTCGGCGCAAAAAAGGCGCGGCAGTATAGCGCGCATCCGCGGTTGGCACACGTACCAAAGGTCCCCACCAAGGTCGGCAGTGGCCGGGCACTGTTCTTGCTTGAATGCCTGTCAGGGCCGATATGTGCAAACATGGCAATTATTCTTCACACACCCTAAAGTGGCGGTTGGCCATGCCTTATTCCTCTGCCCTGGCCAGAGCACGGTGAGCCACCTGTGACCGAAACAGCGCTGCAGAAGCTTCTCCTCAAACGTTTTCTCATGGCGGCCGGCACCTATCTGTTGGTGCTGGCGCTGGTCTGGGTTGCGCTGTTGAATGGCCATCTGCAAGCCTCCCTGGATGTCTTGTTGCTGGGCAGCGGCTTGTTGCTGATGAGCCAGTTGCTGCTCGGCTGGGTGTTTGCCAGTGGCCGCAACCTGCGCTTTGGCGACCCGAGCCTGACCGAATTCCAGGTGTTGCTGGCGATTGCCTGGCAAACCTGGCTGCTGGCCCAGCTTGACCAGGGCCGCGGTACTTTTCTGATGTTTTATCCGTTGATTCTGATGTTCGGCCTGTTTCACCTGAGGGGGCGGGTGTTCGTGCGCTGCGCGCTGCTGGTGCTGTGCAGCTTCTTCGGCCTGATTGCCTGGGAGGCCTGGCAGGTGCCGCATTTCGCCGGTTCGCTGCTGGCGTTGCAGGCCAGTGCCTTGCTGGTGGTGCTGTGCTGGTTGTGCCTGTATGCCCGCTATGTGCAGGCCGCTCGCCAGCGCATGCGCCAACGCCGCTATGCCTTGCAAGCCCATCAGGACACCTTGCGCGGCATGATGCGCCAGCTTGAAGACCTGGTGGCCACCGACGAACTGACCGGGCTGTTCAACCGTCGGCATTTTCTCAGTCTGGCCAGCCGCGAGCTTGCGCACATGCGCGCAGACAGCAGCCACGGCCTGGCGTTGATCGACCTCGATCATTTCAAGCGCATCAACGATGTCTATGGGCATGCCGCCGGCGACCAGGTGCTGCAAGCCTTCGCCTCGATCGCCAGCGATTGCCTGGGCGACACTGCGGTGCTGGCCCGTTACGGTGGCGAAGAGTTCGTGCTGTTGCTGCCCGATTGCAGCCAAGCGCAGCTGTTCAGCTGTTGTGAACGCTTGCGCAAGGCCTTTGCCCTGGCCCAGCCGCCAGCGGTCGGCTTGCGCGTCGAACCGTTAAGCCTGTCGGCCGGGCTGACCCTGTTGGCGCCTGGCGATGATCTCGATGACGCCTTGCAACGTGCCGATCAGGCCTTGTACCGGGCCAAACACTGTGGGCGCAACCGCTGCCTGGCCGCCTGGGAGGCCGTCGATGCCTGAGTTGCGGGTCGCTGAGCGACAATGGCAGGTGGCCGCGGGCAGCAACCTGCTCGATGCCCTTAATGATGCCGGGCTGGCGGTGCCCTACAGTTGCCGTGCCGGCAGCTGCCACGCCTGCCTGGTGCGCTGCCTGCAAGGCCGGCCGGGGGATGCCCGGCCCGATGCCCTGGCGGCGGACAAACGCCAGCAAGGTTGGCGCCTGGCGTGCCAATGCAGTGTCGAAGAAGATTTGCAGGTGGCCTTGTTCGACCCGCTCGCAGATGGCCTGCCGGCCGAGGTCAGCGGCCTCGACTGGCTAAGCCCGACGGTGCTGCGCCTGCGGCTTGAGCCGCAAAGGGCACTACGCTACCAGGCCGGCCAGCACCTGGTGTTGTGGAGCCCGAACGGGGTCGCCCGACCTTATTCGCTGGCGAGCCTGCCGGGGGAGGACGGCTTTCTCGAGTTTCACCTCGATTGCCGGCGACCCGGTGCCTTCTGCGATGCCGCCCGGCAACTGACTATCGGTTCGACGTTGCGCTTGGGCGAGTTGCGCGGCGGCGCCTTGCATTACGATCCGGACTGGCAGGAGCGCCCGTTGTGGCTGCTGGCCGCCGGCACTGGCCTGGCGCCGTTATGGGGGATTGTGCGCGAAGCCTTGCGCCAGGAACACCACGGCCCGATTCGCCTGCTGCACCTGGCCCATGACCAGCAGGAGCACTATCTGGCGCAGGCATTGATGGCGCTTGCCAGCCGGCACCCGCAGTTGCAGGTCGAGCTGCTGACCCCGCCGCAGTTGCCCCAGGCTCTGGCGGCGCTACGCCTGCCGTCACGCCAGACTGTGACCCTGGCCTGTGGCTCGGCGGCCAGTGTCGAGCAGTTTGCCCGGCGCATGTTTCTCGCCGGCCTGCCGCGCAATCAGTTGCTTGCCGATGTGTTCACCGGCCACGCCTGATTCCAGCAGGCAAAAAAAAGCCCCGCAGCACAGGCTACGGGGCTTTGTTCAGCAGGGCCTGAGCATCAGACCAGCGAATCACCGACGTGCAGGATCTTCATGCCGTTGGTACCACCGATGGTGTGGTAGCTGTCGCCTTTGGTCAGGATCGCCCAGTCACCTGGCTCGACCGCGCCGCGCTGCAGCAACTCGTCGACTGCCGCCTGGCTGACTTTCTCCGCCGGCAGGGCTGCCGGATCGAAAGCCACCGGGTACACGCCACGGAACATCGCAGCGCGAGCCAGGGTGGCGCGGTGCGGCGAGAACGCGTAGATCGGCACCGAGGAACGCAGGCGCGACATGATCAGCGGGGTGTAGCCACTTTCGGTGAGGGCGATGATCGCCTTGACGCCGGGGAAGTGGTTGGCGGTGTACATGGCCGCCAGGGCGATGCTTTCGTCGCAGCGCTCGAAGCGGGTGTGCAGACGGTGGCTGGACTTCTGGCTGGTCGGGTGCTTTTCCGCGCCCAGGCAGATGCGTGCCATGGCCTGTACTGCTTCGATCGGGTAGGCGCCGGCGGCGCTTTCGGCCGAGAGCATCACCGCATCGGTGTTGTCCAGCACGGCGTTGGCCACGTCGGACACTTCGGCGCGGGTCGGCATCGGGTTCTGGATCATCGACTCCATCATCTGGGTCGCCACGATCACCGCCTTGTTGTTGCGGCGGGCGTGCTGGATGATCTTCTTCTGGATCGCGATCAGCTCGGCATCGCCGATTTCCACGCCCAGGTCGCCACGGGCAACCATGACCGCGTCACTGGCGGCGATCAGGCCGTCGAGGGTCTCGTCATCGGCGACCGCTTCGGCGCGCTCGATCTTGGCCACCAGCCAGGCGCTACCGCCGGCTTCGTCGCGCAGGCGACGGGCGTATTCCATGTCGCAGGCGTCGCGCGGGAAGGAAACGGCCAGGTAGTCCAGGTCCATTTCGGCTGCCAGCTTGATGTCGGCCTTGTCTTTTTCGGTCAGCGCCGGAGCTGTCAGGCCGCCGCCGCGACGGTTGATGCCTTTATGGTCGGACAGCGGGCCGCCGATCAGCACTTCGCAGTGCAGGGCGTCGGCGGTGGCGCTGGTTACGCGCATGACCACGCGGCCGTCGTCGAGCAGCAGTTCATCACCGACGCCGCAGTCCTTGACCAGGTCCGGATAGTCGATGCCGACGATATCCTGGGTGCCTTCGGTCAGCGGATGGGCGGTGGAGAAGGTGAAGCGGTCACCGACCTTGAGTTCGATACGCTTGTTGCTGAACTTGGCGATACGGATCTTCGGCCCTTGCAGGTCACCGAGCAGCGCCACGTGGCGGCCCAGGCGGGCAGCGATATCGCGGATCAGGCGCGCGCGAGCCTTGTGCTCGTCAGGCGTGCCGTGGGAGAAGTTCAGGCGAGCGACATCCAGGCCGGCGAGGATCAGTTGCTCGATCACTTCCGGCGAGTTGCTGGCGGGGCCAAGGGTGGCGACGATTTTGGTACGGCGGATGGTCATGCACAGACTCCTATAGTGAAGCGCAGCGAAAGGCTACTCCGGAAAATCGCTGTAGTCATTGTTCCTTTGCACTACCTGGCGGTTAGCGCGAGTGGCATTTGAACGGCCGCTGGTGTGGGAGCGGGCTTGACCCGCGATGAGGCCAGTGCAGCCAGCCATGTCTACAGATTTTCCGCACAAAGCCGATACACTGCTCAATACAGGAGATCCCCCATGCGAGCCTTGATCGTTTTAGCCCTGGCCACCAGCGTCGTCGGTTGCACCCGCTGGTCGATGGACCATCATTTGAACAACGCCTACCGCGCCTATGACCGGGGCAACTGCGAGAAGGTCATGCTCGAGCTGTCCCAGGTCGAGCGCACCAGCCGTGCCCGACCGTTCATCCAGCCGGAAGTGTCGCTGCTGCGTGGCCAGTGCCTGGAACGGCAGAAATTGTTCGTCGATGCGGCGCAGACCTACCAGTTCATTCTTCAGCGCTACCCGCAGAGCGAGTACGCGTTCCGTGCCCGTGCCCGGCTGCAGACCCTCGAACAACTGGGCCACTACCGCAGCGGCGAAGCGGCGATTGCCCGCCCGGCAACCACCACGCCTTGGCGTTAATACTAAAGTCAGCAGGTCTGATTGTGACGCGCGGGTCAGGGTGCGCTAATCTTGTTGCTGAAATGAATGAAAAACAGCAGCCCTAGCGCGGCCCTGCTAAAAGGGTCTTCGACAGCGATCCCGACCATGTTTGACGAGCGCCGCATCGAGCGTCACCAGCTCCCTTATTTTCTCAAAGTCTTCAACCGCTTCACCGACCAGCCCATCGGCTACCTGGGAAATGTGTCCGAAGACGGCCTGATGCTGATCAGCCAGCTGCCGATGCTGGTCGGCCCGGATTTCGAGTTGCAGCTCAAAGTCCCGGGCCGCGATGGCGCAGTGCACCTGATCAACCTCACCGCCAGTTGCCTGTGGAGCCATGAAGACCAGACGCCCGGGCATTACGACTCGGGTTTCATGCTGCTGCAGGCGCCACGTGACTACGAGCAACTGGTGCGTGCCCTGCGCAACTATTTCAGCTTCCATCCGTTGAACGCTTCGGCCTGACGCTGGCCGTGACGGGCTGCTGGCCCTAGACTCTGGGCGACCTTCTGTTCAGGACGACCCCGTGAGCTCCAGCATTTTCTGGCACGACTACGAAACCACCGGTATCAACCCGCGCAACGACCGGCCCTTGCAGGTCGCCGGGGTGCGCACCGACCTTGACCTCAACGAGATCGAGGCGCCGATCAACTTCTATTGCCAGCCCAGCGCCGATATCCTGCCGCATCCCAAGGCTTGCCTGGTCACCGGCATCACTCCGCAGCAACTGGCCGCCAACGGCTTGAGCGAAGCCGAGTTCATGACCCGGGTGCATGCCGAACTGGCCCGCCCCGGCACCTGTGGCGCCGGCTACAACAGCTTGCGGTTCGACGACGAAGTCACCCGCTACAGCCTGTATCGCAACTTTTTTGATCCCTATGCCCGCGAGTGGCAGGGCGGCAACAGCCGCTGGGACTTGATCGACATCGTACGCACTGCTTATGCCCTGCGCCCGGACGGTATCGAGTGGCCACAACAGGACGGGCGCACCAGTTTGCGCCTGGAGTTGCTCACTGCCGCCAATGGCATCGACCATGGCCAGGCCCATGAAGCGTTGTCTGACGTGCGCGCCACCATTGCACTTGCGCGATTGATCCGACAGAAACAGCCCAAGCTTTATGACTGGTTGTTTCAACTGCGCAGCAAGCAGAAAGTCCTCGACCAGATTCGATTATTACAACCGATGGTGCATATCTCTGGCCGTTTCTCTGCGGCACGCAATTATCTGGGGGTGGTATTACCTCTGGCCTGGCACCCGCGCAATCGCAATGCCTTGATTGTCTGTGACCTGCACCTGGATGTTCAGCCCTTGATAGATGAGGATGCTGATTCACTGCGTCAGCGTTTATACACTCGTCGTGAGGAAATGCCTGACGGACAATTGCCGGTGCCGTTGAAATTAATCCATATCAATCGCTGCCCGGTGGTCGCCCCGTTGAGTGTATTGCGTGGCGAAGATCAGCAGCGTTTGCAACTGGATATGGCTGTTTATCAGGCGCGCGCGGCGAGTCTGATTGCCGCCGCCGGGCAATGGCAGGAGAAATTGCCGCTGGTTTATAGCGCCGAGGAGTTTGCTCCCAGCGAAGACCCGGAACAGCAGTTGTATGATGGCTTTCTTGGCGATCGTGATCGGCGTTTGTGCGAGCAAGTGCGCAGTGTCGATCCGCAGCAACTAGGGCAGGGGCAGTGGATGTTCGATGATGAACGTTTGCCAGAATTGTTGTTTCGTTATCGCGCACGCAATTTCAGCGAAACCTTGAATGCCGAGGAACGCCAGCGTTGGCAAACCTTCTGCCAGCAACGCCTGAGCGACCCGTTGATGGGCGCGCCCAATACCCTTGGGGATTTCGAGCGGGCCCTGCAGGAATGCTGGCTGGACGCCGACGCCCAGCAACAGCTGTTGCTCGGCCAGTGGCGTAACCATCTGCAGGCGCTTAAGTTGCAATTGGGAATGTAAGCAAACGTTGAAAATAAAAAACGCCAGCAAGGCTGGCGTTTTTAGCGAGTAACACAAGGTTACCAGCGGGCTTATTAACCCAGCAGGGTTGCCCAGCCTTCAACCACGTCACCACCCCATTTGGCTTTCCATTCTTTCAGGGTTTTGTGGTTGCCGCCTTTGGTTTCGATGACTTCACCGTTGTGCGGGTTTTTGTATTGCTTGACCTTGCGCGCACGTTTGGTGCCGGTGGTTTTAACCGCGCCGCGCGGGGCTTTGTTCAGTTTGGCTTCTGGATCCAGCAGCGCAATGATGTCACGCAGGGACTTCGAATATTCGCCCATCAGTGCACGCAGTTTGCCTTCGAATTCCAGCTCGGTTTGCAGCTTGTCGTCTTGCGACAGGTTCTGCAGACGCGCTTGCAGTTCTTTGATGGCTTCTTCGGTAGCGCGATATTCGTTGATCAGGGACATGAGGCGTTCCTTGGAAATGAAGGATTTTGGACAGACAGTGCGGCAATAATAATCAGACAGTACCCCCAAGTAAACATTTAAGCAGGCAATTAGCTCAATGAATGCTTAAACACCTTGAGGGATTAGGTTAAGAAAAATTTACAAACTAAGTGGTTTTTCCAATAGTTAACTTGATCGCCAGCCCGCAGCGCTACACGGCAGTGCCCTCTACCGCGCCACCCGGGCAGGCGACAGGGCGCGTGCAATGAGTACTGCAGTTTTGCCGGGCACTCGCTAGAATGTGCGCCTTTGCGAAAGTTTCTGGAGTCCATTTCATGCGCACCTACCGGCTGGTGATTGCCTGCCCCGACCGCGTTGGCATCGTCGCCAAAGTCAGTAATTTCCTGGCGTCCTATAACGGCTGGATCAACGAAGCCAACCACCACTCCGACGAGCAGAGCGGCTGGTTCTTCATGCGCCACGAAATCCGCGCCGAAACCCTGCCGTTCGGTATCGAGGAATTTCGTGAAGCCTTCGCACCGATCGCCGAAGAGTTCTCGATGGTCTGGCGCATCACCGATACCGACCAGAAGAAGCGCGTAGTATTGATGGCCAGCCGCGAGTCCCACTGCCTGGCCGACCTGCTGCACCGCTGGCATGCCAAGGAACTGGACTGCGACATTCCCTGTGTGATTTCCAACCACAACGACCTGCGCAGCATGGTCGAGTGGCACGGCATCCCGTTCTTCCATGTGCCGGTCGATCCGCAGAACAAGCAGCCGGCCTTTGCCGAAGTCTCGCGCCTGGTCAAGGAGCACGGTGCCGACGTGGTGGTACTGGCGCGCTACATGCAGATCCTGCCGCCGCAACTGTGCCAGGAATACGCCCAGCAGGTGATCAACATCCACCACAGCTTCCTGCCTTCGTTCGTCGGCGCCAAACCGTACCACCAGGCGTCGCTGCGCGGCGTCAAGCTGATCGGCGCGACCTGCCACTACGTCACCGAAGAACTCGATGCCGGCCCGATCATCGAGCAGGACGTGGTTCGCGTCAGCCATAGCGACAGCATCGAAGACATGGTGCGTTTCGGCCGTGACGTCGAGAAAATGGTCCTGGCCCGCGGCCTGCGTTATCACCTGGAAGACCGCGTGCTGGTCCACGGCAACAAGACCGTGGTGTTCAACTAAGCCTCAGTGCCGGAGGTTGGCCAATGGCCGATCCACTCGACAAGGCTACCTCCAAGGCCCCGCCGACCCTCGGCGAGGGCTGCCTGAGCCGCTACGACCCGGATGCGCTGGACAGCGAAGACGGCACCGATTTTCCCGGTGCCGCCGAGCTCTGGGAGCAGCTCAAGCCGGCTAGCGACGAACCCGCGCCTGACTGAGCCGCCAGCGCTCCAGCAGCGGCCGACCCAGCAGGCAGAGGAACACCGGGCCACCGGCGACCAGGTAGAAATAGTAGGTCACCAGCCGCCAGATCAGGATGGCCGCCGCCGCGGTCGATGTGCCCACCAAAGGCGAAAGCAATGCGGCCGAGGTCATTTCAGCCGCGCCTGCACCGCCCGGCAGCAGGCTGAATTGCCCGGCGCTGAGCGACAGCATCTGCACCAGGAAGCTCGGTATCCACTGCAGATCGACCCCAAGCCCGCGCAACGCCAGGTACAGCACGCTGTAGCGCAGCCCCCAGTGCACGCAGGTCAGGGCAAACACCAGCGCCAGGGTGCGTTTGGGTAGCCGCCAGGTTTCGCCCAGGGCGCGAAAGAAGTGCAGCAGCTTGCGCGTCCAGCGTCGGCGCCTGCGGGCGGACACCTTGAGCCTGTGCAGCAACCGGCCATTGAGGCGCAGTAGCGCGCGACGGTATCGCAGCAAGCCGAGCAGGGTGGCGAAGGCGGTGAACATCAACAGCGCGCTGCTGAGCAGCAGGCCCTCCAGGCTGCGGTTGAGACTGTGGAACAGCGCGTAGCCGGCGATCCCCAGCATGGCGCAGAAAAAGAACAGCAGATCATTGAGCTGGTCGGCAGCAAATACCGCGCTGCTGCGCGCCGGCCCGATGCGATCGCGGGCCAGCAAGGCCATCAGTGCCAGCGGCCCGCCGCTGCCGCCCGGCGTTGTACAGATGGCAAACTCGGTGGCCATGATCACCCCCAGGCTGCGCAAGCGCCCCAGCGCCGCGCCCTGGCTGCCGAGCAGCAGACGCAGGCGCATGGCGTTGATGATCCAGCACACTACAATCATGGCGAACAGGCCCAGCAGCAGTTGCGGGGCAAAACCACGCAGGCGCGGCAACAGCTCGCTGCCTCCGAGCAGGGCTGGCACCAGCAGCGCCCCGATCAGCGCCATCAGCAGCCAGGGCAGGCGGTTCACCGAGGGTGCCTGCTGGCCAGCCAGGCGGATTTGGTCATCGGCTCGCGGCCCTGGCGCAGCAAGCGCTGGACCGTTTGCAGCCAGTAGCGGCGGGAAAAGCCATGGCGCATGTCCACCGGGTGCAGGCCCAGGCGGATCACCGGCGCTTGGCGCAGGCGCGCCTCACGTACGTCGCACAACACTTTCGACAGCCCGCGGCGCCAACGGCTGCGGGCGCTCCAGACCAGGCCGGGGGCCGCGATCGGGCTGAAGTCGGGCAATTGAAAGATGTGCTGCGGGTCGCTGGTGTAACGCAGCGGGAGTTGGCGCAAGGCCTGGCGGGTGCCGTCGCTCATCAGCCAGGCCGGGGCGACAAAACCCGCCAGGGGCCAGTCATAGCGGCGGAACAGGTCGATACCGGCTTCAAGGCGTTGCCGCGCCTGGGGCTGGTCGAGGCTGTAGAACTCGCCTTCCCAGGTATAGATGCGGCGCATGAAGTAGTCCCGCGGCGAGCGCGGTGGCGGGCTGTCATCGGCATGAAAGTAGCCATGCAGGGCCATTTCGTCGCCACGCTGCAAGCGCCGGTCGAGCATCAGGCGAAATCCGGGGGCCTGCTCCAGGGCATTGCGCTTGTGAAAGTCCGGCACCACCAGCCAGGTCATGGGAATGTTGCCCAGAGCGTCGATGGCTTCGACGAAGGGTTGGTAGTCCGGCCAGGTTTCCGGCGCAACATCATGCAGCACCAGCAGCAGGCTCGGGCGATCGGCAGGCTCAGGCATGAGCGCGTACCGGCATCGGGTGGCCGAGCACCGCCCGGTAATGCTCGAGCAGGCCATTGACTACGCTGTCCCATCCGTAGTGCTGCTCGACATGGGCGCGGGCCTGCAGGCCCATTTGCCGGGCACCGGCCTCGATCACCTCGCGCACCGTGCGGGCCATGGCCTGGCCATCGTTGGGCGGGCACAGGCGCCCGCAGTGCTCGTTGACGATTTCGCTGAAGGCCCCGGCGGCCACGGCAATGACCGGAATGGCACTGGCCATGGCTTCGAGAATCACCAGGCCGAAGGTCTCCTGGTCGCCTGCGTGCAGCAGGGCATCGGCGCTGGCCAGCAGGCGGGCGACTTCAGCGGCCGGGCAGAAGTGATCGATGACGCTGACGTTGGCCGGCACGGTGGCCGGCATGTGCGAGCCCACCAGCAGCAGGTGATAGTGCTTGCCCAGACGTTTCATGCAGTCGAGCAGCACCGGCAGGTTCTTCTCCCGCGAGCCGCGTCCGGCGAACACCAGCAGGCGCGTGGTATCGGCGAGACCCAGTTGCCGGCGCAGCGACAGGTCACGGTGCTGCGGGTGGAAGGTTGCCAGGTCGACGCCCAGGCGCTGCACATGGACATTGTCGATACCCAGGCCGCGCAACTTGTCGGCCATTACCTGACTCGGCGCCAGCACCCGGTCGAAATTGCCATAGAGTTTGCTGACATAGGCTTCGACGTTGGGCGTGAACCAGTTGCCCATGCGGTTGCTCACCAGCAACGGCAGGTCGGAGTGATAGAAGCCGATCACCGGCACATCCAGCTGGCGCCGGGCATCCAGCGCCGCCCAGGCGGTCAGGTAGGGGTCACCGACCTCGATCAGGTCCGGCTGAAGATCGTGCAGGACATTGCGCCAAGGTGCCAGGCGCAGGGGGAAGCGATAGCCGTTGCCGAATGGCAGGGCCGGGGCCGGCACCTTGTAGATGCCGTTATCGTGGCTGGCGCTGGCGCCGGGAATCAACAGGCTGTGACGAACACCGGGGTAAGGCCCAGGCGGCGGTGTTTGGCATCAAGATAGGTACGCACGCCGCCGCTGGCGGGCGCGTAGAACATGGTGATGTCAGCGATGTGCACGATCAGCATCCCTCCGAGATCGTCTCCAGAGTGTGTCACCAGGCGGCTTTTCGCCGCTGGAGACGCGCCCTAAGGTTGACCTCTATGAAGGATAGTTTGTTCGATTGGGTTCGGTAGCGGCTAGCGGCAAGCTACAAGCTGCAAGAAAAAGCCAAGCGCACGAGGCTCTGTTTCTTCTTGCACCTTACAACTTGTAGCTTGCCGCTCAAGCTCAAATACGGAAGCTGCCCACCAGTTGTTTCAGGCGGCTGGCTTGTTGCTCCAGGTCGGCGCAGGCGCGCAGGGTCGACTGCAGGTTCTCGACCCCTTCCTGGTTGAGCATGTTGATTTCGTTGATGTCCATGTTGATCGAATCGACCACGGCGGTTTGTTCTTCGGTGGCGGTGGCCACCGACTGGTTCATGCCGTCGATCTCGCCGATGCGCAGGGTTACGCTGCCCAGGCGCTCACCGGCCTGGTTGGCGATCTCGACGCTGTCCTGGCTGTGGCGCTGGCTTTGGCCCATGGTGTCGACCGATTCACGGGCGCCGACCTGCAGCTCTTCGATCATGTTCTGCACTTGCTGCGCCGACTCCTGGGTGCGGTGCGCCAGGTTGCGTACTTCATCGGCGACCACGGCAAAACCGCGACCGGCTTCCCCTGCGCGTGCCGCCTCGATGGCGGCGTTGAGCGCCAGCAGGTTGGTCTGCTGCGAGATGCTGGTGATCACTTCGAGGATCTGGCCGATGTTCACCGTCTTGCTGTTGAGCGTCTCGATGTGTGCGCTGGAAGTGCAGATCAGGTCCGACAGACGGTTCATCGCCTGGATGCTGCGATCGACCACCTGCTGGCCTTCTTCAGCCAGATGCCGTGCCGAGCTTGCCTGTTGCGAGGCTTGCGCGGCGTTGTGGGCGATTTCCTGGGCGGCGGCGCCCAACTGGTTGATCGCCGCGGCAACGCTGTTGGTGCGGTTGGACTGCTCGTCGGAGTTGACCATCGACGAGTTGGAGGCGCTGACGACCCGCAGGGCCACTTCGTTGACCTGCTCGGTGGCCGAGGACACTTCGCGGATCGAGCCGTGGATGCGCTCGACGAAGCGGTTGAAGGCGGTGCCGAGGATGCCGAATTCGTCGTGGTTATGGATCGCCAGACGCTTGGTCAGGTCGCCCTCACCTTCGGCGATGTCCTCCATGGCCCGGGTCATGGTGTGCAGCGGTTGCATCAGTACGCGGATCAGCAGGCCGAGCAGGGCAATGATGATGACCACGGCGACCAGGGTGGCAATCACCGCCGAGGTGCGGAATTTGCTCAGCATCGAGTAGGCCTCGTCCTTGTCTACCGACAGGCCGATGTACCAGTTGGCTGAAGGCAGGCCCTTGACCGGGGCGAAGCTGAGGATCCGGGTCTTGCCGTCAAGTTCGACCTCGCTCGGCTCCTTGCTGATGCGCGGGGTGTTCTGTGGGAACAGGTCCGACAGCGACTTCATCACCAGGTTTTTATCCGGGTGCACGAGGATCTTGCCTTGATCGTTGATCAGGAAGGCGTAGCCCATGCCGCCGAAGTTCAGCGAGTTGATGATCTCGGTCAGGCCGTCGAGGGCCAGGTCGCCACCGACCACGCCAACGTTGCGCGCAGCGGTCGCCACCACCGAAATGACCATCTTGCCGGTGCTGACATCAATATAAGGTTCGGTCAGGATCGGCCCGTTGGCGGCCATGCCGTCTTTATACCAGGGGCGTACGCGCGGGTCGTAGCCGTCGGGCATCTTGGTCTGTGGGCGGATGGTGAAACCGCCGTTGACGTCACCCAGGTAAATGGTCAGGAAACTTGAGACCAGCGCTTGTTGGCCGAGCAGCGTGCCGACTTTGTCAGCCTCGGGAAACGCGGCAATGTTTTGTGCAACGTTTTGTACCAGCAGAATACGACCGTCAAACAGGTTCTTGATATTGGTCGAAGTGGTTTCGCCCATTTCTTCAAGATAGTTTTCCAGATCCTCGCGAATGGCATTACGCTGCAAGAAATCGTTGTACAAGGTAAACAGGGTAAAGGCGATCATGACGATCAGCGAGGCGGCCAATAGGATCTTGTGGCTGAATCGGAGGCTTTTGTTCATAACGTGTCGGTCCGCTAAGGTCTTGTTATCCGGGTCGTTCGCACAAAGAACAGCGTGAAAGCAGTGCAGGTCCCAATTCCTTGTCGGGCTATTCCTGTCTTCCTGGTGGTCTATCGCTATTTAATATCGGCCGTTTCAAGCCAAAGCTTTAAACAGAGGGTGAAAAAACATGCCTGACTCTTCGCAATTCGTGCTCGGCGCCGACCTCGCCGGGCAGCCGGTGGCCCAGGCCATGCGCCTGGCCAACCGTCACGGCCTGGTGGCCGGGGCGACCGGTACCGGCAAGACCGTGACCCTGCAACACATGGCCGAAGCCTTCAGTGACGCTGGCGTGGCGGTGTTTGCCGCTGACGTCAAAGGCGATCTGTGCGGCCTGGGCGCGGCGGGCAACCCCCAGGGCAAGGTGGCCGAGCGCATTGCCGGCATGCCCTGGCTGAACCATCGGCCTCAGGCTTATCCGGTCAGCTTGTGGGATATTCACGGTCAGTCTGGTCATCCGCTGCGCACCACCCTCAGCGAAATGGGCCCGTTGTTGTTGGGCAATTTGCTGGAGCTGACCGACAGCCAGCAGGCGGCGTTGTATGCCGCGTTCAAGGTCGCCGACCGCGAAGGCCTGTTGCTACTCGACATCAAGGACCTCAAGGCGCTGCTGGCGCACCTGAAGGACAACCCGCAACTGCTCGGTGAAGACAGTGCGCTGATGACCACCGGCTCCAGCCAGGCCCTGTTGCGGCGCCTGGCAACCCTCGAGCAGCAGGGCGCTGAGGCGCTGTTTGGCGAGCCGGCCTTGCAACTGGAAGACATTCTGCAGCCGGATGTCGATGGTCGCGGACGCATTCACCTGCTCGACGCCAGCCGCCTGGTGCATGAGGCGCCGAAGGTCTATGCGACCTTCCTGCTGTGGCTGTTGGCCGAACTGTTCGAGCAATTGCCCGAGCGTGGCGATGCCGAAAAACCGTTGCTGGCGCTGTTCTTTGATGAGGCCCACTTGCTGTTCAATGGCACCCCCAAGGCCCTGCAGGACCGGCTGGAGCAGGTGGTGCGGCTGATCCGTTCCAAGGGCGTAGGTGTGTACTTCGTCACCCAGTCGCCGGGCGATCTGCCGGATGATGTCCTCGCGCAGTTGGGCCTGCGCGTCCAGCACGGCCTGCGGGCATTCACCGCCAAGGAGCAGAAATCCCTCAAGGCCGTGGCCGATGGTTTCCGCCCCAACCCGCAATTCGACACCTTGAGCGTGCTAACCGAGCTGGGCATCGGTGAGGCCCTGGTCGGTACCCTGCAGGAAAAGGGCACGCCGGGTATGGTCCAGCGTGTACTGATTGCCCCGCCGCAGTCGCGCATCGGGCCGCTGAGCGCCGCCGAACGGGCAGCGCTGATTGCCGCTTCGCCCTTGGTCGGGCGTTATGACAAACCGATCGACCGTGAATCGGCCTATGAAATGCTCAATGCCCGTAAAGGCGGCGCCGCTGAGCCTGAGCAGGCGCCGGCTGCGGCTGAAGAGAGCTTGGCCGACAAAGCCGGCGAGTTCCTGCAAAGCGCAGCAGGGCAGGCGATCAAGTCGGCGGTACGCCAGGCGGCCAACCAGTTCGGGCGCCAGTTGGTACGGGGCCTGATGGGTTCGTTGCTCGGCGGCAGCAAGCGCCGCTGATTGCATCAGGCATAAAAAAGGCGCCCCTCGGGGCGCCTTTTTACTGCGGGGGGGTTAGCCGATGGCTTTGGTCGCCAGCCAGAACAAAGCTGCCGACAAGCCCACGGTAGCCGGAAGGGTCAGTACCCAGGCCAGCAGGATGGTGCGCACGGTGCCACCTTGCAGGCCGCTCTTGTTCGCCACCATGGTACCGGCCACACCCGAGGACAGTACGTGGGTGGTCGAGACCGGCAGGCTGAAGATGTTGGCCATGCCGATGGCGCAGGCTGCGGTGATCTGCGCCGACATGCCCTGGGCATAGGTCATGCCCTGCTTGCCGATCTTCTCGCCGATGGTCAGCACTACGCGTTTCCAGCCGACCATGGTACCCAGGCCCAGGGCCAGGGCGACCGCGAGAATCACCCAGAACGGTGCGTACTCGGTGGTGGCGGTGAGGTCCTTGCGCAGTTTGTCCAGGTCCGCCTTCTCGCGTGCCTGCAGGCCTGGCAGCTTGCCGACCTTCTTGGCCGTGTCGTCCAGGCAGAGCAGGTAACGACGTACTTCAATGCGTTTTTCCGGCGTCAGCGAACGGTAGTCGGCCACGCCTTTGAGCGAATCGAGCAAGGCATTGATGGTCGGCTCGGTCTGCTGCGGGTTGCAACTGAACTGTTCTGGCAGGTCGCCTTCTTTGGCTTTGCCCAGGGCCAGGAATTCGCCCAGGGTCGCTTCGTTGCGCTGGTAGAACTGGTTCAGGTGCAGCGTGGCGTCGCGGGTCCGCTCGATCTGGTAGGTGGTGCTGTTGAGGTCGAGAACGAACGCCGATGGAACGATACCGATCAGTACCAGCATGATCAGGCCGATACCTTTCTGACCGTCGTTGGAACCGTGCACGAAGCTCACACCCATCGCCGAAATTACCAGCACCAGGCGGTTCCAGAATGGCGGGTGCTTCTTGTCGTCGAGTTTGCGGCGCTGTTCC
The DNA here is from genome assembly GCF_024748945.1 of Pseudomonas sp. B21-035. Lineage (NCBI taxonomy): Bacteria > Pseudomonadati > Pseudomonadota > Gammaproteobacteria > Pseudomonadales > Pseudomonadaceae > Pseudomonas > Pseudomonas sp. B21-035. The sequence goes on along the minus strand of NZ_CP087179.1, from coordinate 4,732,079 downwards.
GGCGTCTTGTGCATCTTCGACAGTGGTCGCCACCATTTCAGGCCCAGCAGCACCAGCGCGGCGACAGCGAAACCGGCCATCGGCGACAGTACCAGCGACATGCCGATATCGATTGCCTTCTGCCAGTTGACCCCGTCACCCAGCGGAATGTCGCTGATCAGGGCGTTGGCCAGGCCCACGCCGAGGATCGAGCCGATCAACGTGTGCGAACTGGACGCCGGGATCCCGAAGTACCAGGTACCCAGGTTCCAGGTGATGGCGGCAGCCAATAGAGAGAAGACCATCGCCAGGCCGTGGCCGGTGTTCACGTTGATCAGCAGTTCGACCGGCAGCAGGTGAACGATGGCATACGCCACGCCGACACCGCCGAGCAGAACCCCGAGGAAGTTGAACACGCCGGAGAAGAACACGGCCAGGTGCGGCGGCATGGCTTTGGTATAGATGACTGTAGCTACCGCGTTAGCGGTGTCATGAAAGCCATTGATGAACTCGAAGGCGAGTACGAAGGTCAGAGCGAGCAGCAAGCTCACCAGTACCCAGGCATCAAGTCCGCTGAATAAATCGATCATGAAGGAATTCTGACCCGGTCATAAGGGGGCGCGATTATGCCAGAAATCCCCGGTAATCGATGCCCCTGCGACGGACCGCTCGACGACTTTTCTACCCCATTGCCCAAGCCGCTGAGTCGGCGATGCTTCGGTGATCGTCGGCTAAAATCGAAAAAAATCGAGAAAAATTAAACATTTGCATGATTTCATGCGTATCAGAAAAAAATCAAACGGCCGTATGAAATTTGTGAAATTCCGTTACCGCATGCGTATGACGGCGCAAAAATCAGCTGCATCGTGCTCAGCTAAAAGCATCCCCGCACGCCGTGGCGCGGCGTGTTGCGATCGCCATCAGGCGTGGCTCAGGGCGCCTGGTCCTTGAGTTCTTTCTGGATTTTTTCCAGTTCCTGGGCGAAGGCCTGGTCTAGCACGCTTGCGCGTTTGCGCCATGGCTTGCGTTCCGGGTCGGGTTGCGCGGCATAAGTGGTGACTTCACCGCCATAGACGTCCTTGTAACGTTGTTCCTGGCGCTCTAGTTCGGCGCGCAGTTCATCTTTGGTCACAGTATTACCTGTATGGATATAAACCCTGGCGTTTACGCGGGCAATTGAGTGCGCGGGGCACAACATGCACACGGCTACGCGGCCAGAGCGGCATAACTGTCGCAGCAACAGTAGGTTGTGGTGGTGCAAGCGAAAGTGAACATCGAGGTGTTCACGTTAATGGCACTTGCAGCGATCCGGTTGTGTCTGCCTGGGGGCAGCAGCGGATTGGATCCGCACTATCCCCGCCCAAGGGCGTGGATACGAAGTTTTATTATAGCAAGCAGATTGTCTGACACTAGTACTCTCTATTGTTGATAAGAACAATAGAGCGGCGGTTTTGTTACGAAGTTATGAATGCGCTCAGTCCGCCGAGTATGAAATTTGAACCGGGCGCCGAGAAAAAGTTCTCTGGCCACCGACCCCGTCTTTTACGGAGGAAGGAAAAACGGCCTCGCTTCGTGGGCAAGGCCGTGCCTGGGACTTCTACGGTGGGTACCTGACCAGTCTCTCCAAGAAGCCACATGGTGGCGGGAGAAAGGTATAAGCAATTGAGGGTAGCGGTCAATTGCGATTATCGGTCGATGGTTCGATAATCGCCCCAGTGACCGTGTTGCCGAGGCTAGCCATGACAGAAGAAACCACGCCCAAAGGGCCAGGATTGAACGACAACGTGCGTAGCTCGTTTGCGTCCCTGGCGCCGCCTATCGTTGCCTCGCCGGCCAAGCGTATCCAGGCCTTTACCGGTGACCCCGATTTCATGACCTCGCTGGCCCGGGGCCTGGCGGTAGTTCAGGCGTTCCAGGAGCGCAAGCGCCACCTGACCATCGCCCAGATCAGCCACCGCACGGAAATCCCCCGCGCCGCGGTACGCCGCTGCCTGCATACGCTGATCAAGCTCGGCTACGCCACCACCGACGGGCGCACCTATTCGCTGCTGCCCAAGGTGCTGACCCTGGGTCACGCCTACTTGTCGTCGACGCCGCTGGCGGTATCAGCGCAGCCTTATCTGGACCGCATGAGCGACCAGTTGCACGAGGCTTGCAACATGGCCACCCTGGAGGGCGACGACATTCTCTACATCGCCCGCTCGGCCACGGTGCAGCGCCTGATTTCGGTCGACCTGTCGGTTGGCGGGCGCCTGCCGGCTTATTGCACCTCCATGGGCCGTATCCTGTTGGCGGCGCTGGACGACGCAACCCTGCACGAATACCTCGAGCACGCCGACCTGCAGGCCAAGACCAGCCGCACCCTCCATGACCCGGTGGCCTTGCTCGAGTGCCTGCAGCTGGTTCGCCAGCAGGGCTGGTGCGTGGTCGACCAGGAGCTGGAGCAGGGCTTGCGCTCGATTGCCGTTCCGGTTTACGACGCCTCCGGCCAGGTGCTGGCGGCGCTCAACGTCAGTACCCATGCCGGACGGGTCAGCCGCACCGAGCTTGAACAGCGCTTCCTGCCGATCATGCTTGCCGCCAGTCGTGACCTCAGCGCGCAATTGTTCGCCTGAACGTTCCTGTTCGATAAACGCACAGAGATGCGTTTATCGAATTGCGCCGCGCCCGCCTGCTTATTAATGTCCCTCGCAGCGGTCAGCCTGCCCTGGCCGCCCATAATAATGAGCGAGAGGCAAACGCCCCATGACCGACTTCCTGTCCCTGCACGGTTTGCACCTGTCCTACGCGGGACTGCGCGGCAGCTGATCCAGTTTTTCGATCCCGTCCCTGTTCGTCCGTGCCGTTCACGCGCGCACCCGCACACGCGCGCGCTTCTTCTGGATAAAAATAATGAATAGTCCTCAAGCTGCTGTCGGAAACTGCCTTGATGTGCAGTCCTTTATCAATAGCCAACCGCTGTCGCGCTACCAATGGCGGGTGGTGATCCTGTGCTTTCTGATCGTCTTCCTCGACGGCCTCGATACGGCGGCCATGGGCTTTATCGCCCCGGCCCTGTCCCAGGACTGGGGCATTGACCGGGCCAGCCTCGGCCCGGTGATGAGCGCTGCGTTGATCGGCATGGTCTTCGGTGCGCTGGGGTCCGGGCCGCTGGCCGATCGTTTCGGGCGCAAAGTCGTACTGGTGGGGGCAGTGCTGCTGTTCGGCGCGTTCAGCCTGGCGTCGGCCTACAGCACCAATGTTGACCAGTTGCTGGTGCTGCGTTTTCTCACCGGGCTGGGCCTGGGCGCGGGCATGCCCAATGCCACGACGCTGCTGTCCGAATACACCCCGGAGCGGCACAAGTCGCTGCTGGTGACCAGCATGTTCTGCGGCTTCAACCTGGGCATGGCCGGGGGTGGCTTCATTTCTGCCAAGCTGATCCCGGCGTTCGGCTGGCACAGCCTGCTGCTGATCGGCGGGGTTCTGCCACTGGTGCTGGCGGTGGTGCTGGTGTTCTGGCTGCCGGAGTCGGCGCGTTACCTGGTAGTGCGCAACCGCGGCACCGACAAGGTACGCAAGACCCTGGCGCCGATCGAGCCGGCCATCGTCGGCCAGGCATCGAGCTTCAGCGTGCCGGAGCAAAAGACAGTCAAAGCCCGCAACGTGTTTGCGGTGATCTTCTCCGGGACTTACAGCGTCGGCACTCTGCTCTTGTGGCTGACCTATTTCATGGGCCTGGTGATCGTCTACCTGCTGACCAGCTGGCTACCAACCCTGATGCGCGACAGTGGCGCGAGCATGGAGCAGGCCGCCTTCATCGGTGCGCTGTTCCAGTTTGGCGGGGTGCTCAGCGCCGTGGCGGTGGGCTGGGCCATGGACCGTTACAACCCGCACAAGGTTATCGGCACCTTCTACTTGCTGGCCGGGGTGTTTGCCTACGCGGTAGGGCAGAGCCTGGGCAACATCACCCTACTCGCGACCCTGGTGCTGATTGCCGGTATGTGCGTCAACGGTGCGCAGTCGGCGATGCCGTCGCTGGCGGCCCGCTTCTACCCGACCCAGGGGCGCGCCACCGGGGTGTCGTGGATGCTCGGTATCGGCCGTTTCGGGGCGATTCTCGGGGCGTGGATGGGCGCAACCCTGTTGGGCCTGGGCTGGAATTTCGAACAAGTGCTGACCGCGCTGGTGATCCCGGCGGCACTGGCCACCACGGCGGTGATTATCAAGGGCATGGTCAGTCACGCAGATGCGACCTGACAGCCCTCGCACGTGTTGTTAGCAAGATAACAATCAGTTCGATAATCGAACAGTTAGTCGATTATCGGATTGAACAGCCCCCCAGCCCATCTTAATCTGAACCCATGACCGGCGCCGCCCGAGGCGCCTTGAAACCGACCCCGACTCAGCATATCCAGGAGTCTGCAATGGCTGAAATCCTCTCGCTCCACGACGCCGTGAAGCAGTTCGTCAACGACGGAGACAGCGTCGCCCTCGAAGGCTTCACGCACTTGATTCCGACTGCCGCCGGGCATGAAATCATTCGTCAGGGCAAGAAAGATCTGACCCTGGTACGCATGACGCCTGACCTGATCTACGACCAGCTGATCGGCGCCGGTTGCGCCCGCAAGCTGATTTTCTCCTGGGGCGGCAACCCGGGTGTCGGCTCCCTCCATCGCCTGCGCGACGCGGTTGAAAAACACTGGCCGCACGCTATCGAGATCGAAGAACACAGCCACGCCGACCTGGCCAACGCCTACGTCGCCGGCGCCTCGGGCCTGCCCTTCGCGGTGCTGCGTGCCTACGCAGGTTCCGACCTGCCGAATGTCAACCCACTGATCAAGAGCGTCACTTGCCCGTTCACCGGTGAAGTTCTCGCCGCCGTGCCTTCGGTACGCCCGGACGTCACCGTGATTCACGCGCAAAAGGCCGACCGCAAGGGCAACGTGCTGCTCTGGGGCATTCTCGGTGTGCAGAAGGAAGCAGCCCTGGCGGCCAAGCGCTGCATCGTCACCGTCGAGGAAATTGTCGACGACCTCCAGGCGCCGATGAACGCCTGCGTGCTGCCGACCTGGGCGCTGTCTGCGGTGTGCCTGGTGCCGGGCGGCGCGCATCCGTCCTACGCCCATGGTTACTACGAGCGGGACAATCGCTTCTACCAGGCCTGGGACCCGATTGCCCGCAGCCGCGAAAGCTTCACGGCGTGGGTCGACCAGTACATTCGCGGCACCGCCGACTTCACTGAATTCAAGGCAAAACTGGCCAGCGCGGAGGCTGCACAATGAGCTACTCCACCAATGAAATGATGACCGTTGCCGCAGCCCGTCGCCTGCGCAATGGCGCCGTCTGCTTCGTCGGCATCGGCCTGCCGTCCAAGGCCGCCAACCTGGCGCGCCTGACCTCGTCGCCCGATGTCGTGCTGATTTACGAGTCCGGCCCGATCGGCGCCAAGCCAAGCGTGCTGCCGCTGTCGATCGGTGACGGTGAGCTAGCGGAAACCGCCGACACCGTGGTGCCGACCGGCGAGATCTTTCGCTACTGGCTGCAGGGCGGGCGCATCGATGTGGGCTTTCTCGGCGCGGCCCAGGTCGACCGCTTCGGCAACATCAACACCACCGTGGTCGGTGACTATCACCAGCCCAAAGTTCGCCTGCCAGGTGCCGGTGGCGCGCCGGAGATCGCCGGTTCCGCCAAGCAGGTGCTGATCATCCTCAAGCAGTCGAACCGTGCCTTTGTCGACAAGCTCGACTTCATTACCTCGGTCGGCCACGGCGAAGGCGGTGATTCACGCAAGCGCCTGGGCCTGCCAGGCGAGGGGCCGGTAGGCATTATTACCGACCTGTGCATCATGGAGCCGGAAGCCGGTACTCATGAGTTCGTGGTGACCTCGATCCACCCGGGTGTGACCCGCGAGCAGATCATCGCTGCCACCGGCTGGGCCATCCGTTTTGCCGACAACGTGCAAACCACCGTCGCACCGAGCGATGTCGAGCTCAACGCCCTGCGCGACCTTGAAGCGCGCACCGCCGCCGCCCACGGCCAAGCGCCAGGAGAAGCCTGATGCGTGACGTATTTATCTGCGATGCCATTCGCACCCCCATTGGCCGCTTTGGCGGCGCCCTGGCCAGCGTGCGCGCCGACGACCTGGCGGCAGTGCCGCTCAAGGCATTGATCGAGCGTAACCCGCAGGTACAGTGGGATCAGCTCGACGAGGTGTTCCTCGGCTGCGCCAACCAGGCCGGTGAAGACAACCGTAACGTCGCGCGCATGGCGCTGCTGCTGGCCGGCTTGCCGGACAGCGTGCCGGGGGTGACCCTCAACCGCCTCTGCGCCTCGGGCATGGACGCGGTGGGCACGGCCTTTCGCGCCATCGCCAGCGGCGAGATGGAGCTGGCGATTGCCGGCGGCGTCGAGTCGATGTCCCGGGCGCCGTTCGTCATGGGCAAGGCCGACAACGCCTACTCGCGCAACATGAAGCTGGAAGACACCACCATCGGCTGGCGCTTCATCAACCCGCTGGTGAAGGCCCAGTACGGCGTCGATGCCATGCCGCAGACCGCCGAAAACGTTGCCGACGATTACCAGGTCTCGCGTGCCGACCAGGACGCCTTTGCCCTGCGCAGCCAGCAACGCACGGCTGCCGCCCAGGCTGCGGGCTTCTTTGCCGAAGAGATCGTGCCGGTGCGCATCGCCCATAAAAAGGGCGAGACGGTCGTTGAGCACGACGAGCACCCGCGCGCCGACACCACCCTCGAAGCCCTGGCCCGGCTCAAGCCAGTCAACGGCGCGGACAAGACCGTCACCGCCGGCAATGCCTCGGGGGTCAACGACGGTGCTGCGGCGCTGATCCTGGCCTCGGCAGACGCAGTGAAAAAGCATGGCCTGACCCCGCGGGCGCGGGTGCTGGGCATGGCCAGTGCCGGTGTGGCGCCGCGGGTAATGGGCATCGGCCCGGTGCCGGCGGTGCGCAAACTGACCGAGCGCCTGGGCGTGGCGGTGGCTGATTTTGATGTCATCGAACTCAACGAAGCCTTTGCCAGCCAGGGCCTGGCCGTGCTGCGCGAACTCGGCCTGGCCGACGATGCGCCGCAGGTCAATCCCAACGGCGGCGCCATTGCCCTTGGCCATCCGCTGGGTATGAGCGGCGCGCGCCTGGTCCTTACCGCTTTGCACCACCTGGAGAAATCCGGCGGACGCAAAGGCCTGGCGACCATGTGTGTCGGCGTCGGCCAGGGCCTGGCCCTGGCCATCGAGCGGGTGTAAACCAATGGCCCGGCCGCGCCGCCTCCACGCAAGGCGGCGCGGCCGGCGTGATTGTTCTGTGGAACGTGAGTGTTACTGAGTGTGTCTAGACTCTCAGAACCCACCAAGAGTAAGCAGCCATGACTTCAGCCTATTACACCGGTGAGGAGCGTAGTAAACGCATCTTTGCCATTGTCGGTGCGTCCTCGGGCAACCTGGTCGAATGGTTCGACTTTTACGTCTATGCCTTCTGCGCCATCTATTTCGCCCCGGCCTTTTTCCCCTCCGACGATCCGACGGTACAGTTGCTCAACACCGCCGGAGTGTTCGCCGCCGGCTTTCTGATGCGACCGATTGGCGGCTGGCTGTTCGGCCGCGTCGCCGACCGTCATGGCCGCAAGAATTCGATGATGATCTCGGTGCTGATGATGTGCGCCGGATCGCTGGTCATCGCCTGCCTGCCCACCTATGCCTCGATCGGCGCCTGGGCGCCGGCGCTGCTGTTGCTGGCGCGGCTGTTCCAGGGCCTGTCGGTGGGCGGTGAATATGGCACTACCGCCACCTACATGAGTGAAGTGGCGCTGCGCGGCCAGCGCGGTTTTTTTGCCTCGTTCCAGTACGTGACCCTGATCGGCGGGCAGTTGCTGGCGGTGCTGGTGGTGGTGATCCTCCAGCAGTTGCTCAGTGAAGACGAACTGCGCGCCTGGGGCTGGCGCATCCCGTTTGTGGTCGGTGCGATTGCTGCGCTGATCTCGTTGTTTCTGCGCCGCTCGCTGGAAGAAACCAGCAGCGCCGAAACCCGCAACGACAAGGACGCCGGCAGCATCGCCGGGCTGTTTCGCAACCACAAGGCGGCGTTCATCACCGTGCTCGGCTACACCGCCGGCGGCTCGCTGATCTTCTACACCTTCACCACTTACATGCAGAAGTACCTGGTCAACACCGCCGGCATGAGCGCCAAGACCGCAAGCTTCATCATGACCGGCGCATTGTTTTTGTACATGTGCATGCAGCCGTTGTTCGGCATGCTCTCGGACCGTATCGGCCGGCGTAATTCGATGCTGCTGTTCGGCGCGTTGGGCACGCTGTTCACCGTGCCGATCCTGCTGGCGCTGAAAACCGTCACCAGCCCGTTCCTGGCCTTCGTGCTGATTACCCTGGCGCTGTGCATCGTCAGCTTCTACACCTCGATCAGCGGTCTGGTCAAAGCCGAAATGTTCCCGCCGCAGGTACGCGCCCTGGGCGTCGGCCTGGCGTATGCGGTGGCCAACGCGCTGTTTGGCGGCTCGGCCGAGTACGTCGCCTTGGGGCTGAAATCCATGGGCATGGAAAACACCTTTTACTGGTACGTTACGGCGATGATGGCGATTGCCTTCCTGTTCAGCCTGCGCTTGCCGAAGCAGGCTGCGTACCTGCACCACGACCATTGACCTGTTCAAGGAACTGCCAATGAACCCGCGTCCGGGCAATCAGCTGTTCGATGCCTATTTCACCGCGCAGGGAATGCGCGAGATTTTCTCTGACCGTGGCCGGGTGCAGGGCATGCTTGATTTCGAAGCGGCCCTGGCTCGTGCCGAAGCGGCCACCGGGGTGATCCCCCAGGTGGCGGTGGCGGCGATCGAAACCGCCTGCCATGCCGAGCGCTACGACTTTGCCGCGCTGGCCGAGGCGATTGCCGTGGCCGGCAACTCGGCGATCCCGCTGGTCAAGGCGCTGGGCAAGGTGATTGCCAGTGGCGTACCGGAGGCCGAGCGTTATGTGCACCTGGGCGCCACCAGCCAGGATGCCATGGACACCGGCCTGGTGTTGCAACTGCGGGCGGCGCTGGCCTTGATCGAGGCCGACCTGGCGCAACTGACCAACGCCCTGGCGCGCCAGGCCGAGATTCACGCCGAGACGCCCCTGGCCGGGCGCACCTGGCTGCAACATGCTACGCCGGTCACCTTGGGCATGAAGATTGCCAGCTGGCTGGGCGCCTTGAATCGCCATCGCCAGCGCCTGCAGGAACTCAAGCCGCGCCTGCTGACCCTGCAGTTTGGCGGCGCCTCCGGGACCCTGGCGGCGTTGGGCGACAAGGCCTTGCCGGTCGCCGAAGCCTTGGCCGCAGATTTGCAGCTGACGCTGCCTGAACAACCCTGGCACACCCAGCGCGACCGTCTGGTGGAGTTCGCGGCGGTGCTCGGCATGATTGCCGGCAGCCTTGGCAAGCTCGGCCGTGACGTCAGCCTGCTGATGCAGACTGAAGCGGCTGAGGTGTTCGAGCCTTCGGCGCCGGGCAAGGGCGGTTCCTCGACCATGCCGCACAAGCGCAACCCGGTCGGCGCTGCGGTGCTGATCGGCGCCGCCACCCGGGTCCCGGGCCTGCTGGCCACGCTGTATGCCGCCATGCCCCAGGAGCACGAGCGCAGCCTCGGCCTGTGGCATGCCGAATGGGAAACCCTGCCGGAGATCTGCTGCCTGGTCTCCGGGGCGCTGCGCCAGGCACAGATCATCGCCGATGGCCTGGAAGTGGACGCCGAGCGCATGCGCCGCAACCTCGACCTGACCCAGGGCCTGGTACTGGCGGAAGCGGTGAGTATCGTCCTGGCCCAGCGCCTGGGCCGTGACCATGCCCACCATCTGCTGGAAACCTGCTGCAAGCGGGCCGTGGCCGAGCAGCGCCATCTGCGCGCCGTGCTGGGCGACGAGCCGCAGGTCAGTGCCGAACTTTCGCCAGACGAGCTCGATCGTCTGCTCGACCCAGCCCACTACCTCGGCCAGGCCCGTGCCTGGGTCGAGCGGGCGCTGGCTGAACATCACCGCGTCAATGCCTGAAGGAGGCTGCAGTGGCACAGGTACAACTCGCCGATGGCGTACTCAACTATCAACTCGAAGGCCCGGAACACCTGCCGGTGCTGGTGCTGTCCAATTCTCTGGGTACCGACCTGCACATGTGGGACACCCAGGTCCCGGCCCTGACCGCGCATTTTCGCGTGCTGCGCTACGACACCCGCGGCCATGGCGGTTCGCTGGTGACCCCGGGGCCGTACAGCATCGAACAACTGGGGCAGGATGTAGTGGCGTTGCTCGATGCCTTGCACATCGAACAGGCGCATTTCTGCGGTCTGTCGATGGGCGGGCTGATCGGCCAGTGGCTGGGGATCAACGCCGGCGAGCGGCTGAACCGCCTGATCGTGTGCAACACCGCGGCCAAGATCGGCGCGCCGGACACCTGGAACCCGCGCATCGAGCTGGTATTGCGTGATCGTCAAGACGCGATGGTCGGCTTGCGTGATGCCTCGATCGAGCGCTGGTTCACCAAAACCTATGCCGAGGGCAATCCCGACCAGGCCAAGCGGATTACCGATATGCTCGCCGCCACCTCGCCTGAAGGCTATGCGGCCAACTGCGGGGCGGTGCGCGATGCTGATTTTCGTGAGCAACTGGGCCAGATCAAGGTTCCGCTGCTGGTGATCTCCGGCAGCCACGACGCGGTGACGCCGCCGGCCGGTGGGCGTTTCATCCAGGAGAACGTGGCGGGCGCGCAGTACGCCGAATTCCACGCTGCGCACCTTTCCAACGTCGAAGTCGGTGCGCCGTTCAGCCGCCGGGTAATTGATTTTCTGCTGGGCCGAGAGGGCTGACCATGGACGAGAAACAACGTTATGACGCCGGCATGCAAGTGCGCCGCGCGGTGCTCGGCGATGCCCATGTCGACCGTAGCCTGAGCAACCTGAGCGAGTTCAACAGCGAGTTCCAGGAAATGATCACCCGCCACGCCTGGGGTGACATCTGGACCCGCCCGGGCCTGCCGCGGCATACCCGCAGCCTGATCACCATTGCCATGCTGATTGGCATGAACCGCAACGAGGAGCTGAAGTTGCACCTGCGCGCGGCGGCCAACAATGGCGTGACCCGTGAGGAGATCAAGGAAGTGCTGATGCAGAGCGCGATCTACTGCGGCATTCCGGCGGCCAATGCCACCTTCCACCTGGCCGAGTCGGTGTGGGATGAGTTGGGGGTTGAGTCCAGGGGCTGACCCTCAGGGCCTCATCGCGGGGCAAGCCCGCTCCAACAGGTTTGGTGTAAGAGCAGGGCTGCAAAGCAGCCCCGCTCAGACCGCTGCCTTCTTCTGCCGAACCGCCACCGGCCCGACATTTTCCTCGATGGCCTTCTTCAGCTCCGGGCGCAACCCCAGCAAGAACCCCAGCTCCACCACCACGAACAACGGCCCGATGATCAAGCCCATCAGATCATCGACAAACGCCGGCTTGCGGCCTTCATAGTGGTGGCCGACAAACTGGATCACCCAGCCGATCACGAACAACACCAGCCCGGCACTCAGCCAGACCAGGGTGCTTTGCACCGCCAGCGCCTGCCCGGCCCACAGGCACAAGCCCAGCAACAACGCCATCAGCAGGCCCAGGCGTTGGTCCAGGCGCAGGTAGAACCAGCCGGTAACCAGCGCCACCAGCAGTGCTGGCGACAGCCAGACGCCAGCTAGTTCGGTGCCCGGGCGTGACAGCAAAACCGTTATCGCCAGCACGATCAGCGGTATGCCGATGAAGTGGGTGGCGATGTTGCGCGGGTCGCGGTGGTAGGCGGCGTATTGACTCAGGTGTTCGACCAGGTTTTTCATTGTTGTTCCTCCTGTAGGTAACGTGAGCATGTCCTACAGATATCCACCTGTCTGTCGGCTAGCCGACAGAGTTCAGCTTCGAGGCGCTATGCGCGAAACCCTGCTGCAAGGTCACTGGTTCCAGGCATTGCCTCCCAGCTTTCAGGATAGCCTGCTGGCACTGGCCCGGCCGCGTCAGCTGGCGGCCGGGCAATACCTGTTCCAGCGCGGCGATGCGCCGTGCGGGCTGTATGCGGTGCTCGACGGGGCGATGCGCGTGGGCGCGGTGGCCACCGATGGCAAGGAGGCGCTGCTGACCCTGATCGAAGCGCCGCACTGGTTCGGCGAGATCAGCCTGTTCGACGGCCAGCCGCGCACCCACGACGCCCAGTCCGAAGGACTGACCCAGTTGCTGTGGATCCCCCAGGCGCCGCTGTTGAAGTTGCTCGATCAACAGCCCCGGCACTGGCGCGACGTGGCCTTGTTGATGAGCCATAAACTGCGCGTGGTGTTTGTTGCGCTGGAGCAGCAGAGCCTGCTGGCCGCCGCACCGAGGGTGGCCCACAGGCTGTTGCAGATCGCCGCCGGCTATGGCGAGTTGCTTGGCAGCCGGCGCGTGCTGCAACTGTCCCAGGAGCAACTGGCGCTGATGCTCTCGCTGTCGCGCCAGACCACCAACCAGATCCTCAAGTCGCTGCAGCAGGAAGGCGCCTTGCGCCTGGGCTATGGCGAGATCGAGATCCTCGACCCGGCACGCCTGCAGGCCCTGGCTAGTCCGGCTGGAACGGCGACTGACTGAGGATCACTCCGGTCTCCTCGACATACTTCTGCCATTCGCCCAGCAGCGCCTGCAGCTTCGCCGGTTGTACTGCGGCCAGGTCGTTGATTTCGCCCGGGTCGCTGGCCAGGTCGTACAACTGCCAGGTGGCCGGGCCGACCGGGCCGGGAATGTACAGCGCTTTCCAATGGCCCTGGCGAATGGCCCGGCGCCCGAACAGCTCCCAGCCGGTGACGGTGTTTTCGTCGTGCACTTGCTCGGTCTCGCCCGACAGGTAACCCAGCCAGGATTTACCGCGCAGCGGCGCTACCTCACGGCCGCGCCAGCGCTTGCCGGGGTGGCGCACGCCGGCAAGATCGAGCAGGGTCGGGGTGATGTCCATCACCGTGCTGAACTGCTGGCTGATCTGACCCTGGCGTGCCAATGCCGGGTAATGCACCAGCGCCGGTACGCGAATCCCGCCTTCGCTGGTAAAGGCCTTGTACAGCCGCGACGGTGCGGTGGCCGCCTGGGCCCAGTGCGGGCCATACCAAACATAGGAGTTGGCCCGGCCGATGTTGTCCAGGCTGTTGTCATAATGTTGGTCGAGGTAGCTGGCCAGTTGCGGGCCGAACTTGGGGAAGGCTTCGAGCAGCGCACCTTCGGCGCCGTTGTCGGACATGAACAGCACCAGGGTGTTGTCGAGCAGGCCCTGGTTGCGCAGGTAGTCGAGCACCCGGCCGATGTTCCAGTCCATGCGCTCGACCATCGCCGCGTACACCTCCATGGCCCGCGCCGAGCGCTGGCGTTGCTCGTCGCTGAGGCTGTGCCAGTGGTTGTCGACCGGGTGGGCCTGGGTGTCGACCGGGTGGGCCTGGGTGTCGGCGGCGATCAGGCCGAGCGTGCGCAGTTTTTCCAGGCGCTCCTGGCGCAGCACTTCGGGGCCGGCGTCGTAGCGGCCCTGGTAGCGCGCCACCACTTCGGCCGGCGCCTGCAACGGCCAGTGCGGCGCCGAGAACGGCAGGTAGGCGAAGAACGGCCGGCTCTGGTCGCGCTCCTTCAGGTACTGCAGCAGCTTGTCGCCGAAGGCGTCGGAAGAATAGAAATCCTTGGGCAGTTCGTCGATGAAGGTCTGGTCTTCGATGTACAACGCCGGCGTTGATTTGAGCAGGCCCGGGGTGTGTTCGTCGTAGGTCGGTTCAAAGCCATAGTGGTTGGCCGCGCCCGGCAGCAGGGCGAAGGAGCGCTCGAAGCCGCGGGCCTGGGGCGCCAGCTCGGCGGTCAGGCCCAGGTGCCATTTGCCGCTCATCAGGGTCTGGTATCCGGCATCGCGCAGCAGCTCCGGCAAGGCCACCACGCGGTCGTTGAGGTAGCCTTCGTAGCCCGGCTTGCCGATCAGCTCCGGGGTCAGCGCCTCGGCCATGGTGCCGATGCCGGCGATATGGTGATCGGTGCCGGTGAGCAGCATCGAGCGGGTGGGCGAGCAGGTCGGCGCGGTATGAAAGTCGGTCAGGCGCAGGCCGGCAGTGGCCAGCGCGTCGAGGTTCGGCGTGGCGATTTCGCCGCCGAAGGCGCCGATATCGGAGAAACCCAGGTCGTCGGCAACGATGACCAGAAAGTTGGGGCGTTGGCTCATGGTCGGTTCTCAGTAGGCAAGGTAGGTCAAGGGCAGGTCGCGGATCTGTTCCTGCGCCGGTGGCAGGTAGCGCGCGTCGGCGGTCAGTTCGTGCAGCAGGTCTTCGCGCAGGCGGTGGAAGGCCAGGCTTGCGCGTTGGCGCGGGTGCGCCAGGTCGATCTCGACGATGCGCTTGATCCGCCCCGGGCGCGGCTCCAGCACCACCACGCGGTCGGCAAGAAACAGCGCTTCCTCGACATCGTGGGTCACCAGCAGGGTGGTGATGCGCGCGCGCTCGCGAATCGCCAGCAGCTCGTCCTGCATCTGCTGGCGGGTCAGCGCGTCGAGGGCGCCGAAGGGTTCATCGAGCAGAAGAATGCGCGGGCTGGCCACCAGGCCGCGGGCAATCGCCACGCGCTGGGCCATGCCACCGGACAGCTGGTGCGGGTAGGCCTGGCTGAAGTCCTCAAGGCCCACCAGGGCGATGTACTGGTTGATGCGTTGCTGGCGCTGCTCGTTGTTCAAGGGGTCGTTGACCAGGCCCAGGGCGATGTTTTGCGAAACGGTTAGCCAGGGGAACAGCCGGTGCTCCTGAAAGACGATGCCGCGTTCGCTGCCGATGCCATCGAGCGGCTTGCCATCGATCAGGATCTGCCCCTGGTAGTCGTTGTCCAGGCCGATCAGCAGGCGCAGCAGGGTGGATTTGCCGCAGCCGCTGGCGCCGACGATGGCGACGAATTCACCGTCGGCGATCTGCAGGTTGAAGTCGCGGATGGCTTCCAGCTCGCCGCCAGCAACGGCGAAGTGTTTGCCGACCTGATTGAAACTGACCAGGGCAGGGGCGATGGCGTTCATGCTCGTCTCCAGCGCGTGGCGCGCAATTCGAGGTGTTGTCCGAGGGCGCCCAGCAGGGCGCCGGTGAGGCCGACCAGGAGCATCCCGGCCATGATGATGTCCATGCGCAGCAGTTGCTGGGCGCCGATCATCAAGCTGCCGATACCGCCGCCCGAAGGCATGAAATACTCGGCGCCGATGGTGCCCAGCCAGGCGTAGATCAGGCTGATGCGCAGGCCGGCGAAAATCCCCGGCGCCGCGCCCGGCAGCACCAGCCGGCGCAAGCGCTGGGGCAGATCGAGGTGCAGTACGCGGGCGGCTTCCTCCAGCTGTGGCGAACGGCTGGCCACCGCCCGCTGGGTGGCAATGAACAGCGGGAAGAACGCCGCCAGGCCAACGAACACCCACTTGGCCAGTTCACCAAGGCCGAACCAGGCGGTCAGCAGCGGCACCCAGGCGAAGATTGCGATCTGCCGCAAGCCGGCCAGGCTGGGCCCGAGCAGGCGTTCGGCAGGCGTCGACAGCCCCAGCCACAGGCCCAGGGCGAAGCCCAGGCCACCGCCGAGCAGCAAACCGCCCAGTGCCCGGCCGACACTGATGGCCAGTGCGCCGCTGAGCGAGCCGTCAAGCAGGCCGTCCCAGGTGGTCTGCAAGACCTGCAGCGGGGCGACCAGGATCTGCGTGTCGACCCAGTCCAGCTGATTGGCCAGTTGCCACAGCACCAGCAGCGCCAACGGTAGCAGCAACGCCTGCAGGCGCTGGCCACCTTGCAAGCGCGACACCCGCAGCTCGGCGCTGGGCGGGTGCGGCCAGTGCACCAGGCGCCGGTCGAGCCAAGCCAAGCCACGGTCCATGACAAAACCCAGCAGGCCGATGACCAGGATGCAGACGAAGACGATATCGAGCATGAACAGCTGCCGGGCCCAGACCATCAGGTAGCCGATGCCTTCACTGGAGGCCAGCAGCTCTACCGCCAGCAATGAAGTCCAGCCTGTGGCCAGGGCCAGGCGCACGCCGGCGAGAAAGGCCGGCAGGGCCGCCGGAAAAATCAGCCGGCTGATCAACAGGTGCGGCGGCAGGCGCAGTACCGTCGCCGCTTCGCGCAGGCGTGGCTGGGCATCGCGCACGCCGACCAGGGTGTGCAGGGTCACCGGGACGATGATCGCCTTGACCAGCACCACCAGCTTGAGCACCTCGCCGATACCGAACAGCACCATGAACAGCGGCACCCAGGCCAGGGTCGGGATCTGCGCCAGGGCATTGAAGGTCGGCAGCACCAGGCGTTCAACGCGACGGCTGAACCCCAGCCAGGCGCCGAGCAAGGCGCCACTGGCAACCCCCAGCAGCAGGCCCAGGGCCAGGCGTTGCAGGCTGATCGCCAGGTGTGTCCACAGCTCGCCCTGGGCCAGTTCCAGGCCGCTCTGCCAGACCAGGCTCGGCGCTGGCAGTATCTGTTCGCTCATCCACTGGTTGCGACTGGCCAGCCACCACAGGGCGGCCAATGACAGCGGCAGATACCAGGCTTGCAGGCGGCGCAGGGGCAGGCCGCCGAACCGTCGCGTCCGGCCTGAGGGGCTTGCCAGTGGCAGGCTGGAAAGTGAAGCTCGGGCCATGGAAAACCTCCGCACATTGGCTATTTGCTTATTCTTAAATTGAATTATTCTGTGAGTTTCAATGCGTTTAGGTGATAAGAACCTGCATTTAAAGCCGCTGCCATATCCCGCAGCCAATGCATTCGAAGCATATTTTTCTTGTGTCTGATGCATGGCACGCTGCAAGGCACGTGCTGCGGTATTTATGCTTACAGGTTATTAAAATGTAATTTATTAGTATTTATTTAATGGTTCGGGTTGTCGGTAGCGTGGGCGCACCATTACCAGGAGTCGCGTGCCATGAACCTGTCGATCAACCGTGTGTTCAACCTGTTTGCCGTTCCCGCCCTGGCCGCGGTGGTCGGCTGGCTGCCGCCGCTGGCCCTGGCTGGCGAGGTCAAGGAAATCCGCATCGCCGTGCCTGACCTGAGCGCCGGCACCCAGCATTCCGGTGGCGGTGTGACCGACGTGCTGCGCGACCAGCAACTGCTGGAAAAAGCCTTCGCCGCCGATGGCATCCACATTCAATGGAACTACTTCAAGGGCGCCGGTCCGGTGATCAACGAGGCCTTTGCCAACGGCCAGGTCGACTTCGCCTACCTTGGCGACCTGGCGGCGATCATCGGCAAGGCCAATGGCCTCGACACCCGCCTGCTGGCCGCCACCGGGCGCGGCATCAAGCACTACCTGGGGGTGGCGCCGGGCAGCAACATCAAGACCCTGCAAGACCTCAAGGGCAAGCGCGTGGCGGTGTTCCGCGGCACCGCCACCCAGCTGTCGTTCGACGCCGCCCTGGCCAGCCAGGGCCTGAGCGAGAAGGACCTGAAGGTCATCAACCTGGATTTCAACGCGGCGATTGCCGCCCTGGCCGCCAGGCAGATCGACGCCACTTGGGGCTCGACCGGCATCAGCGCCCTCAAGCAACGCGGCCTGGCCGAGCTGCCGTTGAATACCCGCGACCTGGGCGGCGCCGGCAATGTCCAGGCGGTGCTGGTGGGCTCCGGGCGCTTTGTCGACGAGCATCCCGAACTGGTGGAAAAACTGCTGGCCGCCCAGCAGCAGGCCGTGCACTGGCTGACCCAGGACGACAACAAGGACGCTTATATCCAGCTGGTTTCGGGGCTGGCCAGCTACCCGCCGGCGATCCTCCAGCAAGACTTGCAGGATGAGCAACTGAGCAAGATCTTCCCCTCGACCCTGGATGCCGACTTCCTGAGCAAGTTGCAGGCGTCAGTGGACCTGGCCGCCGAGCAGCGGCTGATCCGCAAAGGGTTCAAGGTCGATCAGTGGCTGGCACCGCAGGCTATCCGGCCAGCACCTGCACCTCTGGCTGCCGATCGAGGCTGACCAGGGTTTCGATCATTGCCCGGGCGGCGGGCGAGAGGCGGTATCCGCTGCGGCTGACGATGCCGCAGCGGGCGTTGAGGCTATCAAGGTTGGCCGGCAGGTTGCGCCAGTGCAGGCGCACCAGGCGGCCGTGGTCGATGTCCTCGGCAAAGGCTTCTTCGGTGCCGATGCCAATGGCATCGGTACCCAGCACGATTTTCACCAGGGTCGGCAGGTGCTCGGTTTGCACCTGTGGGGCGAAGTCGGTCTTGCCGCTGAGGTTGGCCAGCAGCTTGCGCACCCCCGGCGGGATCAGGGTGGTGGCCAGCGGGTAGTCGAACATGTCGTTGGTCGACAGGCTGTCCTTGGCCAGCAGCGGGTGCCCCGGGCGGCAGAAGAACAGGCCGCGGCGCGGGCTCAGCGCTTGGGTCTGGAAGTTCGGGTCGGCCTCGAAGTGGCGGATATCGGCGACGAAGAATTCGATCTCTTCACGGTTTAGCGCGCGGCTGAGTTTTTCCCAGTTATCCACGTCGAAGCAGGTGCGCACCTTAGGGTGGGCGGCGAGAAAGCGCGCCACCGCCTGCGGCACCAGGTGCACTGCCGGCGCCGGGCCGCAGCCAAAGCGCAGCTCGCCGGCATCGAGCTTGGTCATCTGCTGCACCTCGCTGTTGAGCTGAGCCGCGCCTTGCACCAGGCGCAGGGCGTGTTGCAGCACCACCTGGCCTTCGGGGGTGGGGCGCAGGTCCTTGTTGCCGCGATCGATCAGCACGCAGCCAAACTCTTGTTCCAGGCCCTGGATGCTGCGGCTGAAAGCCGGTTGGGTGATGCCCATGGCATCGGCGGCGCGGACAAAACTGCGGTGTTCGGTGAGGGCGATGAAGTAACGCAGTTGGCGAAGATCCATATGCTTTCCCGGCATTCCAAAAATACGGCGAAGGTATTTGCCGCCGCGCAGGCTCAGGTTTTAAATGCAAGCTCTTATTCCGTCAATGAAGCATCTGCTTATTTGTTAGAGCTTATTTGCATATTAATAGAGCAGAGCTTTCATCGGCACTTAGCGCAACCTAGCCAGATGAGGGTCAAACCATGAGCAATGCCGCACGCGCCGTAGTACCTGTCACCCATACCCTGGAGATTCACCCGGTGGCCGGGCGCATCGGTGCCGAGATTCGTGGCGTCCAGTTGAGCGCCGACCTTGAACCGGCCGTGATCGAGGCCATCCAGGCTGCGCTGGTGCAGTACAAGGTGGTGTTCTTCCGCGCCCAGACCCACCTTGATGACCAGGGGCAGGAGGCCTTCGCGCACCTGCTCGGCGAGCCGATCGCCCACCCGACCGTGCCGGTGCGCGAAGGCACCCGCTACCTGCTTGAGCTTGATGGTGGCGAAGGGCGCCGGGCCAATTCCTGGCACACCGACGTGACTTTCGTCGATGCCTACCCCAAGGCGTCGATCCTGCGCTCGGTGGTGGCACCCGAATCCGGCGGCGATACCGTCTGGGCTAACACCGCCACGGCTTACCAGGACCTTTCCGCTGAGCTGCAGGCCTTGGCGGACCAGCTCTGGGCGGTGCACAGCAACGAGTACGACTACGCCGCCGCCAAACCCAACGTGAGCCTTGAGCAGCTGGAAAACTACCGCAAGGTCTTCACCTCGACGGTGTACGAAACCGAGCATCCAGTAGTGCGCGTGCACCCGGTCAGCGGCGAGAAAAACCTGCTGCTGGGGCACTTCGTCAAACGCATCAAGGGCTACTCGCAGAGCGACTCGGCGCACTTGTTCAACCTGCTGCAAAGCCATGTCACCCGGTTGGAAAACACCGTACGCTGGCGCTGGCAGGCCGGTGACGTAGCGATCTGGGACAACCGCGCGACCCAGCATTACGCAGTGGACGACTATGGCACCCAGGGCCGGGTGGTGCGCCGGGTGACTTTGCAGGGCGATGTGCCGGTGGGGGTTGCCGGGCAGCGCAGCCGCACGACTCGCGGGGCTTGAAGCCATCGCGGGTCAAGTCGAGTCGTCGCACCGCCGCTCCCACAGGTGTCCCAAATACCTGTGGGAACTGGCGTAGCAGCAGATTCAGAGAATACCGATCGGATAACTGATGATCAGCCGGTTCTCGTCAAAGGCGTTGGTGCTGTAGTCCCGGCGCATGGTCGAGTTGCGCCATTTCAGCGACAGGCTCTTCAAGGTCCCGGACTGGATTACATAAGCCAGCTCCGATTCCCGCGCCCATTCCTTGCCATCGCTGATGGCGCCGGTATGCACGTTGTCGCCGCTGATGTAGCGGTTCATCAGGGTCAGCCCGGGCACGCCGAGGGCGGCGAAGTTGTAGTCGTGACGCAACTGCCAGGAGCGCTCCTGGGCGTTGTCGAAGCTTGAGTTGTAGCTGTCGTTGGCCAGGGTGCCACCACTGGTGCCATTGACCCGCATCCAGGCATCGTCGCCGCTGACTTTCTGCAGGCCGACATAGAAGGTACTGGCGCCGTACTTGGCCGAGAGCATTGCCGAGGCAGTGCGGTTGTCCAGTTTGCCTGCGCGTTCGGCGCCGTCTTCCTTGCCGATGAAGTAGCCGAGGTTGGCGCCCAGGGTCCAGTCGCCCAGCGGCTGGCTGTGCACCAGGTTGAGGTACTGCTGGTTGTAGATGTCCTTGAGCTCGGCGTTCCACAAACCGATCATCGTGCGCTTGTCGTTGAAGCTGTATTCGCCACCGGCAAAGTTGAAACGGTCGGAGGTGAAGGCCGCGCGGCCGTTCATCGACATGTCTTCCATGCTCGCATCGTTACGCGGGCTGTTGCCGCGAAACTGCCCGGCATACAGGGTCAGGCCGGCGATTTCCTGCGAGGTGAGCTGGCCGCCACGGAAGGTCTGCGGCAGCGAGCGGCCGTCGTCGGAACGCAGGATCGGCAGCACCGGCATCCATTCGCCAACCTTAAGCTCAGTGTTGGAGATCTTCGCCTTCAGCGCCACCCCCAGGCGGCCGAAGTCGTCGGCCGGGCGGCCATCATCGTGCACCGGCAGCAGGTGGGTACCCGCCGTGCCCTTGCCGCCATCGAGCTTGACCGAGTACAGGCCCAATACATCCACGCCAAAACCGACCAGGCCCTGAGTAAAGCCGGAGCGGGCGTCGAGGATGAAACTCTGGGTCCATTCCTCGCCCTTGCCCTGGGGGTTGGCCGGGTCGACGAAGTTGCGGTTGATGTAAAAGTTGCGCAGGTTGAGGCTGGCCTTGGCGTCCTCGACAAAGCCGCCTTCGGCCGCGAGGGCGGGCAGGGCGCAAGTCATGGCCAGCAAGCCGGGAAGCAGGTGTCGTGCGGGTGTGGTCATCGTCAGTTGTCTCTTGTTTTTATGTAAGCCGAAGCCATCCGCTGCGACGCTTGGAGGTCACAGGCCGGGCTACGATCTTTGGGGATACGCTTTGGAAAAGCTGCGAAGCGATGGTGCGGCGGAGGGCGGGGATGAATCAATTCGTTACGGGCGGAATTGGGCGATAATCGAACGGTAACTGTTTGGTTAATTCCTTGGCCCGGGGTTACAAAAGGCTCTTCATGCAATCCTGAGATCTATGATTTTTGTGGTTGGGTTTGCAAGCTTATCCATTTGATGTGGCGCGGCTGCCGGCCCCTTCCGCCCTTACGGCGGGTCCCTTTTGTTCTTGGCAAAAGGAACCAAAACCGCTCGCTCCAGCATACGGCCCTACGCTGCGCTCCGGGTTCCTTCGCTACGGTGCCTTCCAGGGGCATCGCGGCCTACGACTTGCTGCGCCAAGTCTACGTCTCGCGACTTCGGCTCAGGCCGAAGGGTGCTGCGCACCAGCCCCCTCCAGACACCTACGCTCAGCCTCCTGAAGTCGCGAAGTTACGGGCGGTGCCTGCACTGGCGTATCTGCGAAATCATATTCTGGCGCGGTCATACTGAAGCCAAAGCTAGGAACGACTTGCTTGGTTTTGGTTTTGGTCTTGATCTTCATGCACGTACTTCCAGGCGCCGCGAAAAGCGACTTCAGGAGGCCGAGCGTAGGTGCCTGTAGGGGCGGTGCGCAGCACCTTCGGCGGCAGCCGAAGACGCGAGATGTAGACTTGGCGCAGCAAGTCGTAGGCCGCGATGCCCCGGAAGGTGCCGTAGCGAGGGGACCCGAAGCGCAGCGTAGGGCCGTATGCAGGAGCAAGCGGTTTTGCCTACTTCTTCCCAAGAGAAAAGTAGGCCGCCGTAAAGGCGGAAGGGGCAAGCAGCAGCGCCACAACGAATGGATAAGCTCGCAAACCCACATCTAAACCCTACACCCGGAACTCCCCAAATAACCATAATAAAAAGCCCACCGCCAAGGGTGGGCTCTTCTACAGCACAGGGACTCAGCCTTTCGGCGTCTGGACCGCTGCCTGCTGCTGCGCCTGACCGGTCTGCTCGTACCAGCCGCCACCGAGGGCCTTGTACAGGTTGACCTCGCTGACCAGCTGCGACAGGCGATCGCTGATCAACGACTGCTGGGTGTTGAACAGCTGACGCTGGGCGTCGAGGAAGGTCAGGTTGCTGTCGATACCGATGCGGTAGCGACGCTCGGCCAGGCGGTAGTAGTCCTGGTTGGCGGCAACCAGATCACGCTGGGCCTGCAACTGCTGGTTGAAGGTCTGGCGCGCGGCGAGGCCATCGGAGACTTCCTGGAAGGCGGTCTGGATGGTTTTCTCGTATTTCGCGACGTTGATGTCCTTCTGGATCTTCGAGTAGTCGAGGCTGGCGCGCAGGGCACCGGCGTTGAAGATCGGCAGGTTGATCTGCGGCTGGAACAGCCAGGTGCCCGAACCACCCTTGAACAGGCCGCCCATGTCCGGGCTCAGGGTGCCGGCATTGGCGGTCAGGCTGATGCTCGGGAAGAACGCTGCGCGGGCGGCGCCAATGTTGGCATTGGCGGCCTTGAGCAGGTGTTCGGCTTCCTGGATGTCTGGCCGGCGTTGCAGCAGGTCGGACGGCAGGCCCGCCGGCACTTCGGCCAGCAGGTCGCTGTCGAGCTTCTGCGCGGTCGGCAGGTTGGCCGGCACGCCGGTGCCGAGCAGCACGGTCAGGCTGTTGAGGTCCTGAGCAACCTGGCGCTGGAACTGCGCCAGCTTGACCCGCGCGCCCTCAACCGAGGTGCGTGCCTGGCTCAGGTCCAGAGCCGAGGCCACCCCCACTTCATTGCTACGCGCGGTCAGCTGATAGCTTTCCTCGTAGGTCTTGAGGGTGTCTTCGGTCAGCTTGAGCAGTGCCTGGTCGGCCTGCCAGGTGAAGTAGGCGTTGGCCACACTGGCCACCAGGCTGATCTGCGTCGAGCGCCGGGCTTCTTCGCTGGACAGGTAGTTCTCCAGCTGTTGTTCGGTCAGGCTGCGCACCCGGCCGAACAGGTCCAGCTCATAGGCGCTGACCCCGAGGGTCGCCGAGTACTGGCTGGTGATGCCCGATTCGCCGGTTTGCGACATGTTCGCCGGCATCCGCTGGCGGCTGCCGCTGCCATTGGCCGAAACCGCCGGGAACAGGTCGGCACGCTGGATGCGGTATTGCGCACGGTAGGCATCGATGTTCAGCGCCGCGACCTTGAGGTCGCGGTTGTTGACCAGCGCGGTCTGGATCAATTGCTGCAGCGCCGGGTCATGGAAGAACTGACGCCAGCCCTGTTCGGCGGCGGCCACCTCGGCCGACTCGGTCGGCGAGTAGGCAGGGCCTTGCGGCCACTGCGCGGCCACCGGCGATTCCGGGGTCTGGTAGTCAGGGATCAGCGAGCAGCCGCCAAGAATGAAAGCGGTTACTGCCAGGGACAACAGGGACTTACTCATTGCCCGGCCTCATAGCGTGGAGTTTCAGGGGTGGCGTCCTCTTCGGGCTTCTTGCTACCGAACAGCGACGACACACTTACGAAGAACAATGGCACCCAGAAGATCGCCAGTACCGTGGCGGTGATCATGCCGCCGATCACCCCGGTACCGATCGCATGCTGGCTACCCGAGCCTGCACCGCTGGAAATGGCCAACGGTACCACGCCGAGGATGAACGCCAGCGAGGTCATGATGATCGGCCGCAGACGCATCCGGCAGGCTTCGATGGCCGCGTCGATCAGGCTGCGGCCCTGCTCGTGCAGCTCTTTGGCGAATTCGACGATCAGGATCGCGTTCTTCGCCGCCAGGCCGATGGTGGTCAACAGACCCACCTGGAAATACACGTCGTTGGACAACCCGCGCAGGCTGGTGGCCAGCAGCGCACCGATGATCCCCAGCGGTACCACGAGCATGACCGCGATCGGGATCGACCAGCTTTCATACAGCGCTGCCAGACAGAGGAACACCATCAGCAGCGACAGGGCGTACAGCGCTGGCGCCTGGGAGCCGGACAGCCGCTCCTCGTACGACAGGCCCGTCCATGAGTAACCGATACCCGCCGGCAGTTGCGCGGCCAGGCGCTCGACCTCAAGCATGGCTTCACCGGTACTGTAGCCAGGGGCTGGTGCACCGAGGATTTCCATGGCTTCGACACCGTTGTAACGCGACAGCTTCGGTGCACCGTAGATCCACTCGCCCTTGGCGAAGGAGGAGAACGGCACCATCTCGCCGGCGGCGTTGCGCACGAACCACTTCTGCAGGTCTTCCGGGCTCATCCGTGCACCGGCTTCACCCTGGATGTAGACCTTCTTGACCCGGCCGCGGTCGATGAAGTCGTTGACGTAGCTGGCACCCAGGGCAATCGACAGGGTGTTGTTGATGTCGGCGATGGTCACGCCCAGGGCACTGGCGCGCTCGTCGTCGACGGTCAGCTGGTACTGCGGTTCATCGTTCAGGCCGTTCGGGCGCACTGCCGAGAGGATCTTGCTTTGCGCAGCCATGCCGAGGAACTGGTTACGCGCTTGCATCAGTTTTTCGTGGCCGACACCGGCACGGTCTTGCAGGAACACGTCGAAACCGGTGGCGTTACCCAGCTCCAGTACCGCAGGCGGGGCAAAGGCGAACACCATCGCGTCGCGGAAGCTGAAGAAGTGCTGCTGGGCACGGTTGGCCAGGTTGAACACGTTGTTCTCGGCCGAACGTTCGCCCCATGGCTTGAGCATGATGAAGGCCATGCCCGAGCTCTGGCCGCGACCGGCGAAGTTGAAGCCGTTGACGGTGAACACCGAGGCAACGGTATCGGCTTCCTTGTCGAGCAGGTAGCTGCGCATCTCGTCGATCACCACCTGGGTGCGCTCGGCGCTGGAACCGGCCGGGGTCTGCACCTGGGCAAACAGTACGCCCTGGTCTTCTTCAGGCAGGAACGCCGTCGGAATGCGGGTGAACAGCCAGATCATGCCGACCACGATCAGCAGGTAGGCCAGCAGGTACGGGGCCTTGTGCCGCAGCATGTTGCCGACGCCGCGCTCGTAGCTGCGCACGCTGCGGTCGAAGTTGCGGTTGAACCAGCCGAAGAAGCCGCGCTTGGCAACGTGGTGCTCGCCCTTGGCAATCGGCTTGAGCATGGTCGCGCACAGTGCCGGGGTGAAGATCAGTGCCACCAGTACCGACAGGGCCATGGCCGAGACGATAGTGATGGAGAACTGTTTATAAATCACACCGGTGGAGCCGCCGAAGAAGGCCATGGGCAGCAGTACCGCCGACAGCACCAGGGCGATACCGACCAGGGCGCCCTGGATCTGTCCCATGGACTTCTTGGTCGCTTCCTTGGGTGATAGCCCTTCTTCGGACATTACCCGCTCGACGTTCTCCACCACGACGATGGCATCGTCCACCAGCAAGCCGATGGCCAGTACCATGCCGAACATGGTCAGGGTGTTGATGCTGAAATCGAACGCCGCAAGAATCCCGAACGTACCCAGCAATACCACCGGTACGGTCATGGTGGTGATGATGGTGGCGCGGAAGTTCTGCAGGAACAGGTACATCACCAGGAACACCAGCACGATCGCTTCGATCAGGGTGTGGATTACCCCGCTGATCGACTCGGTCACCACTGGCGTGGTGTCATACGGGAACACCGCCTTCATGCCTTCCGGGAAGAACGGTTCCAGGTCGGTGATGGTCTGGCGCAGGGCCTTGGCGGTATCCAGGGCGTTGGCGCCGGTGGCCAGTTTCACCGCAAGGCCAGAGGCCGGCTTGCCGTTGAACTGGGCGCTGATTGCGTAGTTTTCACCACCCAGGCCGACCTTGGCGACATCGCTCAGGCGCACCTGGGAGCCGTCACGGTTGACCTTGAGCAGGATCTTCTCGAACTGCTCGGCGGTCTGCAGGCGGGTCTTGCCGATGATCGTGGCGTTCAGCTGGGTACCCGGCAGGGCAGGCAGGCCGCCGAGCTGGCCGGAGGACACCTGGACGTTCTGCGCGGCCACGGCGGTACGCACGTCGACCGGAGTCAGCTGATACTTGTTCAGCTTGGCCGGATCGAGCCAGATACGCATGGCGTACTGCGCACCGAATACCTGGAAGTCACCGACACCGGCAGTGCGCGAGATCGGGTCCTGCATGTTGGAGACGATGTAGTTGGCCAGGTCGTCCTTGGACATGCTGCCGTCTTCGGACACCAGGCCGATCACCAGCAGGAAGTTCTTCACCGCCTTGGTCACGCGGATACCCTGTTGCTGCACTTCTTGCGGCAGCAGCGGGGTGGCCAGGTTGAGCTTGTTCTGCACCTGGACCTGCGCGGTATCGGGGTTGGTACCCTGCTCGAAGGTCGCGGTAATGGTCATGCTGCCGTCGGAGTTACTTTCCGACGACACATAACGCAGGTTGTCGATACCGTTGAGCTGCTGCTCGATCACCTGCACCACGGTGTCCTGCACGGTCTGCGCCGAAGCGCCCGGGTAGGTCACGGCGATGGCGATGGCCGGCGGCGCGATGCTCGGGTACTGGTTGATCGGCAACTTGAGGATCGACAAGGCGCCGACCAGCATGATCACCAAGGCGATCACCCAGGCAAAGATCGGGCGATCGATAAAGAATCTCGACATGGTTTACTCCCCTTTGGCCCCTGCAGTCGTTGCATTGGCCTGGGTTGGCTGGGCAGGCTTGACGTTGGTGGCTTCGCTGACCTTGACCTCGACGCCCGGCTTGACGAACTGCAGGCCTTCGGTGATCAGGCGGTCGCCCGGGTTCAGGCCTTCCTCGATCAGCCAGTCGCTACCGACGGTACGGCTGGCCTTGAGCTGACGCAACTCGACCTTGTTGTCCTTGTTGACGATCAACGCGGTCGGCTGGCCCTTGAGGTCGCGGGTCACGCCTTGCTGTGGCGCGAGGATGGCGGCGCTGTTGACCCCGGCAGCCAGGCGCGCATGCACGAACATGCCCGGCAGCAGGTTGTGCTCGGGGTTGGGGAACACGGCGCGCAGGGTCACGGAGCCGGTGGTCTGGTCAACCGAGACTTCGGAGAACTCCAGGCGACCTTCCTTGGCGTAGGTGCTGCCGTCTTCCAGGGTCAGGGTGACCTTGGCGGCGTTGTCGCCGACCTTCTGCAACTGGCCGCTTTCCAGCTCGCGGCGCAGTTTGAGCAGCTCGGCCGAGGACTGGGTGACGTCGACATAGATCGGGTCGAGCTGCTGGATAACGGCCATGGCTTCGGCCTGGCCGTTGTTGACCAGCGCGCCTTCGGTTACCGAAGAGCGGCCGATACGGCCGCTGATGGGCGCCAGGACCTTGGTGTAGCGCAGGTCGATCTGGGCACTGCGCAGCGAGGCTTCAGCCTGCAAACGTTTGGCTTGGGCGTCGTCGTATTCCTGGCGGCTGACAGCCTGTTCGTTGACCAGCTGCTTGTAACGCTCGGACAGCGAACGGGTCGATTGCAGGTTGGCCTGGGCGCTGTTCAGGGTCGCCTCGTACACCGACGGGTCGATCTGGTACAGCTGCTGGCCGTCTTTGACCTCGCTGCCTTCCTTGAACAGACGTTTGAGAATGATGCCGTTGACCTGCGGGCGAACCTCGGCGATGCGGTACGCAGTGGTACGGCCGGGGAGGTCGGATGTCAGGGTATAGGCCTGGGTTTGCAGGGTTACGACGCCGACCTGAGGAGCTTGCGCCGCAGGCGCCGCCTCTTCCTTTTTACAGCCGCTGAGCAGTGTTGCCAGGGCGACGGCGGAAACCAGAGCGGTAACAGCTGGCTTGAATTGCATGAAGATCCTCGGGTCGCAAGAGCTGAAGACGCTCAAGAATAATGGAAAGGGTGCGCTATAAAAAATGCTGTCGAGTGGATAAATAGCTTGCTAAGGAATATACTTACATTCATGGTTGTTTGTAAATACCTCGCAGGCGACGTGTTCAGCCAATGCGAGCCCCCAAATTAATACAGCCGGTAACAGCCTGCAGAGGCTGACCCGGCCCGACTCCCAGGCACCCTGCGTGCGTGCCCGGGCCTGATGAGGTTGTACTGCCATGGTCCGTCGAACCAAAGAAGAAGCCCAGGAAACCCGCGCCCAGATTCTCGAAGCTGCGGAAAAGGCCTTCTACAAGCGCGGGGTAGCGCGTACCACCCTGGCCGATATCGCCAAGGAGGCGGGTGTGACCCGCGGTGCTATCTACTGGCACTTCAACGACAAGGCCGAACTGGTGCAGGCCATGCTCGACAGCCTGCACGAGCCGCTGGACGCCCTGGCCCGGGCCAGCGAAAGCGAGGATGAACTCGACCCGCTCGGCTGCATGCGCAAGCTGCTGGTACGCTTGATGCACCAGATGGTGCTCGATCCGAAGACCCGGCGAATCAATGAAATTCTGCATCACAAATGCGAGTTCACCGATGATATGTGCGAGATCCGCCAGCAACGGCAGGCCTCGACGATCGAATGTCATGCCCATATTGCGTTGTCGCTGGGCAATGCAGTCAAGCGCGGGCAACTGCCCGCCGACGTGGACCCAGAGCGCGCAGCGCTGGCCATCTATGCCTATATAGACGGACTGATTCGCCGCTGGCTACTGCTGCCCGACAGCTTCGACCTGCTCAACCAGGCCGAGCAGTGGATCGATACCGGGCTGGATATGCTGCGCTTGAGCCCCGCCTTGCGCAAATGAGACTTTGTGAAGCTTTGTGATCATTTGTTTCCACGTCAGTTATAAGGTCTTACGGGCGGCCGCGCAATTGTCTGTCAGGCAAGGCCAGCGCCGCCGTCAGCCCCAGCAGTGAAACTGCCGCGCTGCCGAGCAGCAGGTTGCGAAAGGTCAGCAGCAATTCAGCCTGCATTGCCGCGGTCGGTTCGCCGGCCTGCAGGCTGCCAAGCAGGGCATCGCCGGCCAGGCTCAAGCCGCCCCGGGCCAGCATCGCCAGCAACAGGGTGGACATGATAGCCACGCCCATGGCCCCGCCCAGTGAGCGGAACAGGTTGGTGGTACTGGTGGCCACGCCGATATCTCGCGGTTCTACCGCACTCTGGGTTGCCACCAGCGAGGTGGGGAACTGCAGGCCCGAGGCAATGCCGGTCAACAACATGAACACGCCACTGAACCAGGCTGCCTGCGGCGGGCTGAAGGCCATGCCGACGATGGCAAACGGCATCAGCAGCGCGCCGCCGAGAATCTGCGGTTTGTAGCGCCCTGTGTGCGAAGTCATGCGGCCGCCGCAATAAGCGCCGATGGGCAAGCCGATGGCCAGCGGCAGCAGGTGCAACGCGGCGCTGTCGGCGCCGGCACCGGTGATGCTCTGGTAGCGCAGCGGCATCAGCATGGTCAGCGAGATGGCCTGGAAGCTGGTAAAGAAAATCGTGCACCAGCACAGGGTGGCGATGCGATTGGCGAACAGCTTGAGCGGCAGCAGCGGTTCGGCGGTTCGCTGTTCATGCAGTACGAACAGCAGCAGGCCGATCAGCGCACAGCCGAGCAAGCGGGCCACTTGCGCAGAATCCCAGGGCTGGCCCTGGCCGATCAGGGTGATGCCCAGCAGCAGGCTGCCCAGGCCAAGAATCAGCAGCGCGGCGCCGAGGTAATCGACCTGCGCCTTGCGTGTAGGCACCTGCAGGCTGCGCAGGGCTCGGCGGGTCACCCACCAGGCGGTCAGGCCCAGCGGCAGGTTGAGCCAGAACACCCAGCGCCACGACAGGTATTCGGTGAGTATTCCGCCCAGCACCGGCCCGGCGACACTGGCCAGGGCGTACATGCTGCTGAAATAGCCCTGGTAACGGCCGCGTTCGCGCGGCGGCACGAAGTCGCCGATGATCGCCTGGCTGACCGAGACCATGCCGCCGGCGCCGATACCCTGCAGCACCCGCGCGAGCACCAGTTGCTCCATGTTCTGCGCCAGTGCGCAGAAGATCGACGCCAGGGTAAACAGCGCAGTGCCGGTAAGAATCATCCGCCGCCGGCCGTACAAGTCGCCGAGCTTGCCGTAGATCGGCACCGCTACGGTCATGGCCACCATGTAGCCGGAAATCACCCAGGCGAGCAGGCCGACGTCGTTGAATTGCGCCGAAATCGCCGGCATCGACACGGCGACGATGGTCTGGTCGAGGGCGCCGAGGAAGATCGCCAGCATCAGCGCGACGAGCACGCTGCGCAGCACCGGTTGCGGAGTGTTCAGTTGAGTCACGGGCCAGCTCGGGGGCAGGTGAAGCCCGCAGCCGTTACGCTGCGGGAACAGGTGCTGACCAGTCTACTCGATAGCTTGCTAAGCGTCTTCTTCGATTGGCTCGTAGGGCAGGCCGACGTAGTTTTCTGCCAGTGTTGTGCGACCGGCTGCGGAGCTCACGTAATACTCAAGCTCGGTTTGCTGGATACGCTGGCTGAAGGCGTCGCTGTCCGGGAATCGATGCAGCATGGAGGTCATCCACCAGGAAAACCGTTCGGCTTTCCAGATCCGCCGCAGGCAGATCTGCGAGTAGCGCTCGAGCAGATCGGTGCGACCTTCGCCGTAGACCTTGCGCAGGATGTTGTACAAGGTGCTGACATCGCTGGCCGCCAGGTTCAGGCCCTTGGCGCCGGTGGGCGGGACGATGTGCGCGGCGTCTCCGAGCAGGAACAGCTTGCCGTACTGCATGGGTTCGACGACGAAGCTGCGCAGCGGCGCGATGCTTTTCTCGATTGACGGGCCGGTCACCAGGCGCTCGGCAAGATCCGTGGGCAGGCGCGATTTCAGTTCAGTCCAGAAGCGCTCATCGGACCAGTCCTCGACCTTTTCTTCAGCCGCCACCTGCACGTAATAGCGAGTGCGTGTCGGTGAGCGCATGCTGCACAGGGCGAAGCCGCGCTCGTGGCGGGCGTACACCAGTTCGTCGCTGACCGGCGGGGTATCGGCCAGCACGCCGAGCCAGCCGAACGGGTAGACCCGCTCGAAAATCTTCAGCGCCTCGGCGGGAATCGATTGCCGGGCGATGCCGTGGTAGCCGTCGCAGCCAGCAATGTAGTCGCAGTCCAGGCGAAGCACTTCGCCGTTTTTTTCGAAGGTCAGGTAAGGGTGCTCGGACTTCAGATCATGGGGCCGGACGTTGTCGGCTTGATAGACGGTCACGGCGCCGCAGGCCTGGCGCGCTTGCATCAGGTCACGGGTGACTTCGGTCTGGCCGTAGATCATCACCCCTTTGCCGCCGGTCAGGCCCTTGAGGTCGATGTGTTCGCGGCGCCCGTCGAAGGCCAGTTCAAAACCGCTGTGGGGCAGGCCTTCGGCGTCCATGCGCGCACCGACGCCGGCTTCGCGCAGCAATTGGACCATGCCTTGTTCCAGCACCCCGGCACGGATGCGCCCGAGCACGTAGTCGGCGCTCTGGCGCTCGACGATGACGTTGGCAATCCCGGCCTTGTGCAGCAACTGGCCGAGCAGCAGTCCGGCAGGGCCGGCACCGATAATGGCGACTTGAGTCTTCATGGTTGTTATCCCAGGCAAGCTTCAGCGCAGGGCCGAAAGCAGCTTATGATTGTTGTGCTTGCATTTTTCGCTTGGAAAGACGGGCGAAGAAGGGATAAAAACCGCAGGAAGCAGGACTTTTCACTAATCAGTGCGATTATCGGGCATTGCCCTGGAGCCAGTTGATCAATGAGCAAGGCGTCGATACCGGTATTCAAACTGTATGGCGAACAGTTGCAGTGGCCGACCCCGGACCTGCTGCACTGCGAGTCGATCCCGGCGCGCAGCCGCTTGCACGACTGGGAAATCGAGCCCCATCGGCACGCCGATCTGTGCCAACTGCTGTTCCTTTATGCCGGCCAGGCCGAGATCGAAGTCGAAGGCCAGGTGCGGCGTCTGGAGCAGGCGGCGATCCAGGTGGTACCGGCGCTGTGCGTGCACGGCTTTCGTTTTTCCAGCGATGTCGACGGCTACGTGGTGACGCTGGCGGCGCCGCTGGTCAACCTGCTGCACACGCAACTGGCCGGCGCACCAGCGGCCCTGGCCCAGGCCGGCACCTACCTGGCAGGCGACGATCGCAACTATCTCTACAGCCTGTTCAGCGCCTTGCAGCAGGAGTACCAGCGGGACCTGCCCGGGCGCGATTTGCAGTTGCGCTCATTGATAAACCTGTTGGTGGTGTGGATCAGTCGCCAATGTTTGCAGCGTCATGGCCAAGGCCTGGCGGTGGCACGCGGACGTGAGTATCTGGAGCGCTTCAACGCGCTGGTCGAGCAGCAGTTTCGTCAGCAGCCGAGCGTCGAGGGGCTGGCCCATGAGGTGGGGATTTCGGTGGCGCACCTGAACAGCATCTGCCGCGAACTGGCCGGGCAGTCGGCCTTGCAGATCATCCATCAACGCCTGTTGCTCGAAGCCAAGCGCGAGCTGATCTACACCAGCCTGAGCATCAAGCAACTGGCCGACAGCCTGGGCTTTGCCGACCCTGCGTATTTCTCGCGGTTCTTCCGCCGCCTGACCGGCAAGGCGCCCAGTGACTTTCGTCACCAGCCCGGGCAATCACCTACTTGAGTGCGCTCAGCGTCGCGGTGTGCGGCACGCAGTGCGCCAGGCTGCAACTGGCGGCGGAGTAGGGCTGATTGCGGATCTGTTCAACCCGCCAGGCGGCGGTGGCATACAAGCCGACCACAGCGGCCATGGCACAGATAACGGCGCATTTTCTGGATTTGACGCCCATGATGCTCACCTCCTGCCAACCACCTACAGGTGCTATTCAAAGCATAGGTCAGCTTGGCCGGGTGTGCCCGTCTAGAGCAGGTCCTGGTCCCAGATAGGCTCGGCGGTAAAGCGCTCGGCGAGAAAGTCGAGCATGCTGCGCAGGGTCGCCGGCATGTGCTTGCGCGAGGTGTACACAGCGTTGAGGTTCAGCTCGCGCGGCTTGGCCCGGGGCAGCAGGCGAACCAGCTCGCCACTGCGCAGGGCGCCGGCAGCCTGGTAGGTCGGCAGCATGGCCACACCGGCGCCAGCCAGCGCCGCCCGTTGCAGGGTCATGGCTTCGTTGGCGCTGATGTTGCCTTGCACCGGTACCGACACCACCTCGCCAGCCACGTCGAAATGCCACAGGCTGCGACCGAAGTAAGAATGGGTCAGGCAGTTGTGCTGGCTGAGCTCCTGCACCTGCTGCGGCGCCGGGTGCTGGCGCAGGTAGGCGGGCGAGGCGCAGATCACCGAGCGGCATACGCTCAGGCGCCGGGCGATCAGGTTCGGGTCCAGGTCGTTGCTGGTGCGGATCGCCAGGTCGATGCGCTCATCCACCAGGTTCACCGTGCGGTCGAGCATCTGCAGGTCGATCTTTACCCCGGGATAGCGTTTGACGTAGTCGGCTACGGCGTCCATCAACTGTGCCTGGCCGAACGAGGTGCTGACGCTGATGCGCAACTCGCCGCGCGGCGCATCGTTGGGGGTACTGACCGCGGCCTGCAGGTCGCCGGCAAGCTCGAGCATCTGCCGGCAGCGCGGCAGGGTTTCCTGGCCGGCGGCGGTCAGGCTCAGGCGCCTGGTGGTGCGCTGCATCAGGCGCGCGCCGACCCAGTCCTCAAGCTCGGCCAGGTAGCGGGAAACCACCGGCCGGGAGAGTTCCAGGTGGTCGGCGGCAGCCGATTGGCTGCCCAGGTCGACCACGCTGACGAAGACCCGCATTGCTGTCAGACGATCCATGATTTGCCCGCTTTCAGAAACAAACTAATCCTAAGCATCGCATTTTTTGTGACGGATCGTGCAACTAAGCTGTTGCTCATTGCCCACTTCACAGGAATCACCTTGATGCCTCGTTCGTTCTCCCTGCGCCGCTTGTTGCTCGCCTTTGCCACCCTTGGGGTCATGGCCCAGGCTTCGGCCGCCGAGCCGCTGAACCTGGATGTCTACAATCCGGGTAGCAATGCCCTGTTTCCGGTCAGTTCGGTGATCGTCAGCGGCAAGCATGACGCCATCCTCGTTGACGCCCAGTTCGGCAAGGCCCAGGCCGAACAGGTACTGGCCAAGCTGCAAGCGAGCGGCAAGCAACTGACCAATATCTATATCAGCCACGGTGACCCGGACTACTACTTCGGCCTGCAGACCCTGACCGACGCCTACCCCAAGGCCAAAGTCGTGGCCTCGGCGGCGACCGTCGCCCATATCAAGCAGACCATGGATGGCAAGCTGGCCTACTGGGGCCCGCAGATGGGCGCCGACAAGCCGGCGAAGCTGATCGTGCCGCAAGTGCTGCAAGGTACCGAGCTCAAGCTTGAAGGCCAGCGCCTGCAAGTGGTTGGCCTCGACGGCCCGCAACCGGACCGCAGTTTCGTGTGGATTCCGTCGATCAAGGCGGTGGTCGGTGGCGTGGTAGTCGCCGAGAACCTGCACGTGTGGATGGCCGACACGCAGTCGGCGCAATCGCACAAGGACTGGCTGGCGACCCTCAAGCGTATCGAGCAGCTCAAGCCCGACACCGTGATTCCTGGCCACTACCTGGGCCAGAGCAGCCGTTCGCTCAAGGCGGTGCAGTTCACTGCGGACTATATCCGGGCCTTCGACGAAGAAACCGCCAAGGCTGGCAACGCCGCCGAACTGATCGCGGCGATGAAAAAACGTTACCCGGACCTGGGCGAAGAGAGCTCGCTGGAGCTCGGCGCCAAGGTCGCCAAGGGCGAGATGAAGTGGTAAGCGTTGTTCAATCCTGACTGGAGAATGTCCATGAGCAAGATCGCAATCATTGGGGCTACCGGCCGTGCTGGCAGCCAGTTGCTGGAAGAGGCCCTGCGCCGCGGCCACAGCGTTACCGCCATTGCCCGAGACCCGTCGAAACTGCAGGGGCGTGAGAGGGTGAAAAGCGTGGCGCTGGACGTCAGCGATGCCGCCGCCCTTGAACAGGCAGTCGCTGGCCACGACGTGGTACTGAGCGCCGCACACTTTTCCAGCATCAAGCCGCAGGCCATCATCGAGCCGGTCAAGCGCGCCGGGGTCAAGCGCCTGCTGGTAGTAGGCGGGGCCGGCAGCCTGTTGCTGCCGTCGGGGCACAAGGTCATAGACAGCCCGGACTTTCCCGAGGCCTACAAGGCTGAAGCCACCGCCGGCGGCCACTACCTTGACACTCTGCGTCAGGAACAGGAACTGGACTGGAGCTTCCTCTCGCCTTCGGCCGAGTTCGTCGAAGGTGAGCGCCGCGGCGCTTACAAACTGGGCAAGGATCACCTGCTGATCGGCGCCGACGGCAAGAGCTGGATCAGCTTTGCCGACTACGCTATCGCCATGCTCGATGAAGTAGAGAAACCGGCACACTCGCGCCAGCGCTTCACCGTCGGTTACTGAGGCACCTGGGCCTGCTCGCACAACCAGGCGAGCAGCTCCAGCAAAGCCGCTGAAGCCGACCCTTGCGGTCGCACCAGGTAATAGGCCTGGCCAGTGCTGACCTTGAGCGGGAACGGCATCACCAGCCGTCCGCACTTGAGGTCATCACCGATCAGCGACCAGTCGCCGATGGCCACCCCGGTGCCCTGAGAGGCCATGGACATGGCCATGTCCAGGGTTTCGAAATGCTGGCCCTTGCCCTGCCGGGGCAGGTTCGCCCCGGCGGCATCGAGCCAGGCATTCCAGTCGCGCTGGTCGCGGGTCGGGTGCAGGAGCATGTGCTGATCAAGGTCGGCGACCTGTTGCAAGGGCAGGGCGCCGCTCAGCAGTTGCGGCGCGCACACCGGCGTCAGTTGTTCATCAAAGAGCTTCTGGGTCTGTAGGCCATGGTTGGGCCGGGCGCCATAGACCACCGCCGCATCGAACACTTCCCGACGAAAATCCACCCCGTGCTGCACCGTGGTGGTCAGCTCCACCGGCACGTCCGGGCGCAGCGCCTGCCATTCCATCAGCCGTGGCAGCAGCCAGCGCATCACGCAGGTCGGGGCTTTGAGCTGCAAGGTGGTACTGCGCGCCCCGACCTGCTGCACGCCTTCCTCGATCAGGGCGAACACCTGCTGCACCCGCGGCAGCCAGTCCTGGCCTTCGCGGGTCAGGCTCAGGCCGCGGGCCTGACGCAGGAACAGCGGATAACCCAGGTGCTCTTCAAGGCCGGCAATCTGCCGGCTCACCGCACCCTGGGTGATGTGCAGCAATTGCGCGGCGCGGGTGAAGTTGCAGCACTGGGCGGTGACCAGAAAGGTGTGCAGCGCAGGCAATGGAGGCAGGCGTTTCATCAGCTTGAGCCATGACTTGGGAACATGGCTAGTATGAGCTTTTTTGCATTGTGCAGGTAGCCGTCGGGCGGTCCAATACAGGCTGTTTCCCGAACAATTACAGGCACACGATCATGGCGACTTGCGGCGAAGTACTGGTCAAACTCCTTGAAGGCTATGGCGTAGACCATGTCTTTGGAATTCCCGGCGTGCATACCGTGGAACTCTATCGCGGGCTGGCAGGCTCGAGCATCCGCCACATCACTCCGCGCCACGAGCAAGGCGCCGGTTTCATGGCTGACGGCTATGCCCGTACCCGTGGCAAGCCGGGTGTGTGCTTCATCATCACCGGCCCGGGCATGACCAACATCACCACCGCCATGGGCCAGGCCTATGCCGATTCGATCCCGATGCTGGTGATCTCCAGCGTGCAGTCGCGCGACCAGCTGGGTGGTGGGCGCGGCAAGCTGCACGAGTTGCCGGCGCAGGGCAACCTGGTGGCCGGTGTGGCGGCGTTTTCCCACACGCTGATGAGCGCCGATGACCTGCCGTCGGTGCTGGCCCGTGCCTTTGCCGTGTTCGATGGCGCCCGGCCACGCCCGGTGCATATCGAGATTCCGCTGGATGTACTGGTCGAAGACGCCGATCACCTGCTGGCCTGTGCCCCGGTGCGCATCGCCCGTGCTGGCGCCGCGCCTGCGCCGGTTGCGCAAATGGCCGCCATGCTCGCTGCCGCCCGGCGGCCACTGATTCTCGCCGGAGGTGGCGCCATTGACGCCAGCGCCGCGCTGACTCGCCTGGCTGAATACCTGCAGGCCCCGGTAGCGCTGACCATCAACGCCAAGGGCGTACTGCCGGCCAGCCACCCGCTGCAGATCGGCTCGACCCAGTCGCTGGTGGCCACCCGCGCCCTGGTCGCCGAGGCCGATGTGGTGCTGGCGATCGGTACCGAGCTTGCCGAGACCGACTACGACGTGACCTTCAAGGGCGGTTTCGAGATCCCCGGTGAGCTGCTGCGCATCGACATCGACCCCGACCAGACCGTGCGCAACTACCCGCCGAAGGTCGCTTTGGTCGCCGATTCGACCATCGCCACCCAGGCCCTGCTGGTCGCCCTGGCCGAGCAACCGGCCCCGGTGCGCGGCGCCGAATGGGGTGCGGCCCGTGCCGCGCACCTGCGTGAGGTGCTGCAAGCCGAGCGCGACCTGCCGATGCGCAGCCAGACGCGCATGCTCACAACCCTCCTCGAAACCCTGCCCGGCGCAGTGCTGGTCGGCGATTCGACACAGCCGGTGTACACCGGCAACCTGACTCTGGACATGGACCAACCGCGGCGTTGGTTCAACGCCTCGACCGGCTACGGTACCCTCGGTTACGCCCTGCCGGCAGCCATGGGCGCCTGGCTGGGTAGCGCTGAAGTGGCGGCCGAGCGCGCGCCGGTGGTGTGCCTGATCGGTGACGGTGGCTTGCAGTTCACCCTGCCGGAGCTGGCCAGTGCCCGTGAGGCGCAGGTGCCGCTGATCGTGCTGTTGTGGAACAACCAGGGCTACGAAGAGATCAAGCGCTACATGGTCAACCGCGCCATCGAACCGGTCGGTGTCGACATCTACACCCCTGACTTTATTGGCGTGGCCAAGGCCCTGGGCTGCAGCGCCGAATCGGTGGGTGACCTTGCCCAGTTGCGTGAAGCCTTGCGCCAGGCTTGCGATCGCAAAGGCCCGAGCCTGATCGAAATCGACCAGGCCACCTGGATGCAGGCGGTGCCCGCATGATCAAGCTGCCTGGCATCTATATCGAAGGCGTCTGGCAGCATGGCCCGCAAGCGCTGGCGGTAATCAACCCGAGCAACGAGCAGATGCTGGCGGAAGTTGCCGGGGGTGACGCTGAAGCCGTCGAACGGGCAACGCTGGCTGCCCAGGCTGCGTTTGTTGAGTGGTCCACCTCCAGCGGGCCGACCCGTGCGGCGATCTTGCGGGCCATTGCCGAGGGCGTCGAAGCGCGCCGCGAGCGCCTGGTGCAGTTGCAAGCCAGCAACAACGGCAAGCCGCTGGCTGAAGCCCATATCGATGTCGATGATGTCGTCGCCACTTTCCGCTATTACGCGGAACTCGCCGATAACCTCGGGCGTGACCGCTCGGTGGCGCTGCCCAGCGAAGACTTTGTCGCCCGGGTGCGCCGTGAACCGTGCGGCGTGGTCGGCTTGATCGTGCCGTGGAACTTCCCCATGGTCACTACCGCCTGGAAGCTCGCGCCAGCCCTGGCGGCCGGCTGCTGCGTGGTGCTCAAACCGTCGGAAGTCACGCCGCTGGCCGAGCTGGAACTGGCGGCAATCATCGCCGAAGCGGGGCTACCGCACGGGGTGTTCAACCTGGTCTGTGGTACTGGCCTTGCAGTGGGCGCGCCGCTGGCGGCCGATCCGCGTGTTGCCAAGATTTCCTTCACCGGCAGCAATGCGGTGGGTGTGCAGGTCATGCAGCGCGCGGCGGAAACGGTCAAGGGCGTGAGCCTTGAGCTGGGCGGCAAGTCGCCGTTGCTGGTGCTCGAGGACGCCGACCTCGAACTGGCAGTGGAGCTGGCTTGCCTTGGTGGCTTCTTCAATGCCGGGCAGATGTGTTCAGCGACCAGCCGGGTGCTGGTCGCCGAAGCCCTGTACCCGGCATTTATCGATGCCCTGAAGGCCCGCGCCGAAGGGATTCGCGTCGGCGAGCCGTTCAGCGGCGACAGCGAAATGGGGCCGCTGGTCAACCAGGCCCAGTACCAAAGGGTGCAGGCGCATATCGCCGCAGGCCTGCAAGCAGGGGCGCAGTTGCTGTGTGGCGGCTCACGGCCGGCGCAGCTGCCTTGCGGCTATTTTGTCAGCCCGACGGTGTTCACCGAGGTGCCACTGGACAGCGCCTTGTGGCGAGAGGAAATCTTCGGTCCGGTGCTGTGTGTGCGCTCGTTTGCCACCGAAGCCGAGGCGCTGGCGCTGGCCAACGATACCGAGTTCGGCTTGGTGGCCAGTGTACTCAGCCGGGACTTGCAGGCGGCTGAACGGGTCGCCAATGCCTTGCAGGCAGGGCTGGTGTGGATCAACGCGCCGCAAGTGATTTTCCCGCAGACGGCCTGGGGTGGCTACAAGCAGAGCAGCCTGGGACGGGAGCTGGGGCCTTGGGGCTTAAGTGCGTTTCAGGAGATCAAGCACGTAGTCAGGGCGGTGTAGGCTTCATCGCGGGTCAAGTCGAGTCGTCGCACCCGCGATAGCTATCTAGAGCGCGCTGCGCAACCTTGCCAGGTCGCGCACCGGCGGCGCCCCATACAAGCGGCTGTACTCGCGGCTGAACTGCGATGGGCTTTCATAGCCCACGCGATAACCCGCCACTGCCGCCTCCAGCCCGTCATTAAGCATCAGCCGCCGCGCTTCCTGCAGGCGCAACTGCTTCTGGTACTGCAACGGGCTCATGGACGTCACTGCCTTGAACCGGTGATGCAGGGTCGAAGTACTGAGGTTGACCTCGCGCGCCAGTTCGTCGATGCGCAATGGCCGATCAAAGTGCTGGTTGAGCCATTCGATGGCCTGGCACACCCGGTGGGTCTGGCTGTTGGCCATGGCGATTTCATACAGCCGGTAACCCTGCGGGCCTCGTAGCAGCCGATAGAGAATCTCGCGCTGGATCAGCGGTGCGAGGATCGGGATGTCCTTGGGTGAATCGAGCAAACGAATCAGCCGCAGCAACGCATCGAGCAACAGCGGATCGGTCCGTTCCACATACAGCCCGCGCCCCGACGGCAAGCTCGGTACGCCCAGCGGGCCGGCATCGGCCAGCAGGTTGTTGATCTGCGCCGGGTCGATGTTCAGGCGCACGCCCAGGCTGGGGTTTTCCGGGCTGGCCTCGAGCAGCACGCCGCTGATCGGTAGTGCCACCGACACCACCATGTAATGCAACGGGTCGTACATATAGCGCTCGTCGCCCAGGCACACCTCCTTGCTGCCATGGGCCAGGATGCACAGCGCAGGCTCCGCCAGGGCCGGCATGGAGCGCACGCTTTCTTCGTAGCGCACCAGAAACAGGTCTTCAACCGCCGACTCGACGCCAGCCTGGCGTGGTGCATGGCGCTGGATAAGATCCGCCAGCTCCTGGCGCTGGCGCTCCAGGGCAGGGTCGAGGATCAAGCGGTTGGGGTCGGTAGCGGACATGGGAGCGATTCCTCGGAGAACGACTGCAGGATAGGTTTGTGCAAGCCACGGCGCTAGTCGAAAGCTGCCGCCTGCTTGCCTGATCCTGCAAGGCGCGCAGGATCAGGCAAGCGCTCGACAGGAATCGCCTAACCGCCGCGCAGGCGCGTGGCCTAACCTGTGCAGCCTGGCAATTTCATCTGGCTGCACATGGAGAAACGCTCATGACCTCGGCACAATCGGTCACCCACCTTGCTTTTATCCGCGCCAGCAGTGGTCGTTCAGACGAACTGGGCGAGCGCCTGCGTGATCTGCTGGAACCCTCGCGCCAGGCCCCCGGCTGCCTGAAATTCAGCCTGCAACGCTCCCAGGCCGACGCCGACCTGTGGCTGCTCAGCGGCTTCTGGCGCGATCAGCAATCGATGAGTGGCTACTTCGCTTCACCGACCCTCGAGCTGTTCGGCGAGTTGGTACAGGCGCGGGTGGTCGACAGCCTCGACCTGCATACCTTCGGCGAACCATCTGCAGGTTAGAATGGCGGCTTTCGGCAATTGATGTGGATTCAAG
The DNA here is from genome assembly GCF_024748945.1 of Pseudomonas sp. B21-035. NCBI lineage: Bacteria > Pseudomonadati > Pseudomonadota > Gammaproteobacteria > Pseudomonadales > Pseudomonadaceae > Pseudomonas > Pseudomonas sp. B21-035. The sequence continues at coordinate 4,690,977 of NZ_CP087179.1, read as the reverse complement.
GCACATGGCACGTAAAGAATTTTCGCAGTTCGAAGCAGTATCGGCAGCCGTGCGCGGCGACGACGGCTACCACGCCGCCATCGCCGTCAAAGGCCTGGGCGCCTCCGGGGCGCCGCGCTTTCACAAGGTCTTGCTGGAGCAGACCTTCAAGACCGCATTGGCCGCTGATGAAGCAGCCTGCGCCGAACTTGAACGCCTGCAGGGCGTCGATGACGACGCCGAGCTGGTCTGGCAACTCAGCTGTTGACCTGCGGGCGGGCCATTTTGAACAGGTTGCCCAGCTCGAAGTAATCCGCCGGGCCGCCGCCACGCAGGATCGGCTGGCCCGCAGCGGTATCGTAGATACCGTCCTTGAGCAGGTGCTCGGCGATATGCACCGCCACCACTTCACCCAGCACCAGCCAGCTAGGCACCAATGCCTGGTCGGCACTTTGCAGCTGGATGATCTGGGTCACCTTGCACTCGAACGACACCGGGCTTTCTTGCACCCGCGGCACCGCAATCACCTTTGACGCGACGGGCGTCAGCCCGCTCAGGGCGAACTCGTCGACCTGCGGCGCAACCGCAGCGCAGCTCTGGTTCATGGCCTCGGCCAGCGGCAGGGTGGCCAGGTTCCAGGCGAACTCGCCGGTCTGCTCGATGTTGTTCAGGCTGTCTTTACGCCCGACGCTGGAAAAACCAATGATCGGCGGAATGTAGTTGAAGGCGTTGAAGAAGCTGTAGGGCGCAAGGTTCAGGCGACCTTCGGCGTCCTGGGAGGAAATCCAGCCAATCGGGCGGGGGCCGACGATGGCATTGAACGGATCGTGGGGCAGGCCGTGGCCTTTTGCCGGTTCGTAGTAATACATCTGCGCTGGCCCGAAGGCCTTCCCTGTGAGTAAGCCTCTAGTGTGCCAAGGCTTGGCCTTGCTGAAAATGACTAAGCCCGGCCGAAGCCGGGCTGACTGCGTCGCAGCAGGGGTTAGCTGATGCGGTGGGCCTGAGTGCGATCGAAGCCGTCTTCAGCGAATTTGGCGCCGCCAGTGCGATCGAAACCGTCTTCGGCAAATTTGGCCGCGCCGGTGCGATCGAAACCATCTTCTGCATAAGTGGCCGACTGGCTTTGCACGGCGCTGAAGTTGTGGCCGTTGGTGCGGTCGAAGCCGTCTTCGGCGAATGCGTTGGCAGCCAGTACCGAGAAGGCCAGGGTCAGGATCAGTTTGCTTTTCATGGTCGTTGCTCCGAGGTGGTGAGGGGTTGTTTGTTTCTATGGGTTTAATGCTACGCCGATTAAATTGATTAAAAAGCGCAAAAAATAGCGTATAAAAATCGAATAACTAGATGTGTTTGGCGACAGTCCCGCCTTTATCGCGCACCTGTGGGAGCGGGCTTGACCCGCGATGCAGGCAACCCGATCTCCCATGGGTGAACAATGCCCCCCCAGGATTAATCAGTCGTTAAACCGGCCAAAACACTTTTTTCATCAGCCCACTACCGATTTTTCATCGGCGCTTGCGCAGTCTCTGCCGCACCTGACACTGGAGCGCTACCCGATGAATAAACTCCCCCAGATCACCTTGGCCTTCTGGGTCATGAAGATCTGCGCCACCACCCTCGGCGAGACCGCCGGCGACCTGCTTTCAATGACATTGAACGTGGGCTACGCCATGAGCTCGCTGATCCTGATCAGCGTGTTTCTCGCCACCCTGGTCACCCAACTGTTTTCCAGGGCCTACCACCCAGTGCTGTACTGGCTGGTAATCCTTTCTACCAGCACCGCCGGCACGACCATGTCCGACTTCATGGACCGCACGCTGGGCCTGGGCTACGCCACCGGCTCGGCGATCCTGATCGGCATTCTGTTGCTGACCTTTGCCCTCTGGCGCCTGAGCGGCAATCCGCTCAACGTCAATCACATCAAGACGCGCAAGGGCGAGCTGTTTTACTGGGTGGCGATCCTGTTCTCCAACACCCTGGGCACGGCGCTGGGCGACTACCTGGCAGACGATTCGGGCCTGGGCTTTGCCGGTGGCGCCTTGCTGATCGGCAGTGCCATTGCCCTGGTGGTAGTGGCCCGGTACTGGACCCGGCTGTCCGGCGTGGTGTTGTTCTGGATCGCCTTCGTGCTGACCCGGCCCTTTGGTGCGACCCTGGGCGACTTCCTCACCAAACCCCATGAAAAGGGCGGCCTGGACTTCGGCACGGTAGGCTCATCGGCGGTATTGGGCGGTATCTTGCTGGCGATGATCGGCCTGGCCTATTACTACAACAATCGCAATCAGCGCCAGGCGCTGGCCGAGTTGTCCTGAACCGGGTCATGCAAAAAAGGGGCGTCCATTGCTGGACGCCCCTTTTCATTTACAGCGCAAAGTTGGCTGTCAGTCAGTGGTGATCCGCGAATGCTTGCGGGTGTCCTTCATGAACACATACACCAGCAACGAGCAGGCGATACAGGCAGTCACATACCAGTAATAGCCGGTCTCCATGCCGATGCTCTTGAACCACAGCGCGACGTATTCAGCGGTACCGCCGAAGATCGACACGGTCAGGGCGTACGGCAGGCCAACGCCCAGGGCGCGGATTTCGGTCGGGAACAGCTCGGCTTTGACCACGGCGTTGATCGAGGTGTAGCCGCTGACGATGATCAGCGCCGCCATGATCAGGAAGAACGCGCCCCACCAGGTTTCGATGGTGTGCAGGGTGGTCAGGATCGGGACCGTGCACAGGGTGCCGAGCACGCCGAAGGCGATCAGGATCGGGCGTCGGCCGATCTTGTCGGAGAGGCTGCCGATGACCGGCTGCAGGCACATGAACAGGAACAGGGTGGCCGCCGAAATGGTGGTCGAGTCGGAGATGCTCATGCCCACCGTGTTCACCAGGTACTTCTGCATGTAGGTGGTATAGGTGTAGAAGGCCAGGGTACCGCCCATGGTCAGGCCGACCACGGTAGCCAGCTCTTTCGGATGGCGCATCAGGGTGCGCATCAGGCTTTCCTTGGACTTTTCCTTCTTGGTGAAGGAGGCGGTTTCTTCCATGCCGCGACGCAGGTACAGGGCAACCACCGCACACAGTGCGCCGATCACGAAGGGTACGCGCCAGCCCCAGGCATACAGCTGCTCGGTGGTCAGGGTCTGCTGCAGGATGATCAGCACCGCCAGGGCGATGAGCTGGCCGGAGATCAGCGTCACGTACTGGAAGCTGGAGAAGAAGCCACGGCGTTCCTTGGTGGCCATCTCGCTGAGGTAGGTGGCGGAGGTGCCGTACTCACCGCCTACCGACAGGCCTTGCATCAGGCGGGCGATGACCAGCAGTACCGGTGCGGCGACGCCGATGGTTTCATAACCCGGGGTCAGGGCGATGACCAGCGAGCCTGCGCACATCAGCAGTACCGAGGCCATCAGTGCGGCCTTGCGGCCCTTGCGGTCGGCGTAGATACCCATCAGCCAGCCGCCGATCGGGCGCATCAAAAAGCCCACGGCGAAGATCGCAGCGGTGTTGAGCAACTGGGCAGTGGTGTCGCCAGCAGGGAAGAAGGCTTTGGCGAAGTACAGGGAAAACGCGGCGTAAACGTACCAGTCGTACCATTCGACCATGTTGCCGATCGAACCGCTGAAAATCGACTTGAGTCGGCTTCGGGTGGTTTTTTCCGCGGCGGGCGCAACGGCCGCCCCGGCGGGCAGGGTGGTGGAGTTATCCATCGAAGGGACCTTCATAGTTGTTTTTGTGGAGCGCGCCGAAACGCAGCCTGCCAGGGCTATAGCAGAAGCTGTGCCAGGTGCTGGAAGCCCGGTCTAGAAGGGTTGTATGGATGTGGTGAGCGGAAATCCGCCTATTCAAACGGGTGGGTCGGCGAAAATCCGCTTATGTTGATCGGCGTTTCGATCAAGCAGGGCCGAGAAAATCTTCACGCAACAGGCCGTGGCGTTGCATCTTCTCGTTGAGGGTGCGCCGCGGCAGTTGCAGCTCTTCCATGACCGCCTTGATCTCGCCCTTGTGCCGGCTCAAGGCGGCGCGCAGGCACTGGGCCTCGAAGGCCTCCTGCTGGGCGGCCAGCGACTGCCCGGCTTCGATGGGCGCCGCTGCCGGCTCGCCCAGGCCCAGGGCATGGCGTTCGGCGGCGTTGGCCAGTTCACGGACGTTGCCCGGCCAGTCGTGCCCCAGCAGCTTGCCCAGGTGCGCGCCACTGAGTAGCGGCGCACTGCGGCCAACGCGCTCGGCGGCCAGGCGGGCGAAGTGGTTGAACAGCAGCGGAATGTCTTCACGGCGCTCGCGCAACGGCGCCAGGCGCAACTCGGCGACGTTCAGGCGGTACGCGAGGTCTTCGCGAAAGCGTCCGGCGCGGGCTTCTTCGAGCAGGTCGGGCTTGGTTGCGGCGATGATCCGCAGGTTGACGCTGATGCTCTGGTTGGCGCCCAGGCGTTCGAGCTTCTGCTCCTGCAGCACGCGCAGCAGCTTGGCCTGCTGGGCCAGCGGCATGCTTTCGATTTCGTCGAGGAACACCGTGCCGCCGTTGGCGTATTCAAGCTTGCCGATGCGCTTGCCCTGGGCGCCGGTGAAGGCGCCGCTTTCATGGCCGAACAGCTCGGCTTCGAACAACTGCTCGGGGATTGCCGCGCAGTTGAGGGCAACGAAAGGCTTGCCGGCGCGCGGGCCGAAGTCGTGCAGGCAGCGTGCGACCTGCTCCTTGCCGCTGCCGGTTTCGCCGCGAATCAGCACATTGACCGGCAGGCTGGCGAGGTCCAGCACCTGCTTGCGCAACTGCTGCATGCCCAGGGACACACCCAGCAGGTTCGCCTCCAGGCGCACCTTGAAATCGGCCTGCTCATGCAGGCGGCGGTTCTCCAGCACCAGCTGGCGTTTTTCCAGGGCGCGGCGCAGGCTGCCGAGCAGGGCTTCGGGGCTGAAGGGTTTTTCCAGAAAGTCGTAGGCGCCGTTGCGCATGGCCTCGACCGCCATCGGCACATCGCCGTGCCCGGTGAGCAGAATCACCGGCAGGTCGGCATCGCTGGCCTGCAGCTTTCCAAGCAACTGCAGGCCGTCCATCCCTGGCATGCGCACGTCACTGAGGATCACCCCGGGGAAGTGCCCGGGCAGTTGCTCAAGGCAGTCTTCGGCGCGGCTGAACAGTTGCACGTTGAAGCCCGACAGGCTCAGCCACTGCTCTACGGCGGTGCGGATGCTGGCTTCATCGTCGACGACCATTACTGAGTTCAACATGCAGGTTCCGGGTCCATAGGCAGGGTCAGGCTGAAACGGGCGCCGCCGGGCTGGTTTTCAACCTGCAGGCGGCCACCGGCTTCGTGAATGATGCCATAGGAAATCGCCAGGCCCAGGCCCAATCCTTCGCCCACCGGCTTGGTGGTGAAGAACGGGTCGAAGACACTGCCCAGGTGTTCGGCGGGGATACCGCCACCGCTGTCGAGCACGCTCAGGCGCCAGTGCTCCTGCTCGGCATCGATGCGCACCTCAAGGCGTTTGTAGCTCTTTTCGGCCATGGCATCCAGGGCGTTGCGCAGCAGGTTGATCAGCACCTGCTCAAGGCGGATCGCATCGCCGCGCACCCAGGCCGGGCGGGCCAGGTACAGGGCGACGCTGACGTCTTCGGCGCGGATCCGCGCATCGAGCAACTGCAGCGCCTGGTCGACCACGGTGGCCAGGTCCAGGCGTTCGCGCAGGCCGCTGGGGCTGTTGCGGGCGAAGGTCTTCAGGTGCCCGGTGAGCGCCGCCATGCGCGTCAGCATCTGCTCCAGCGGCTCCAGGGCCTGGCGCGCTTCGTCCAGGCGCTGGTTGTCGAGCAGCAGGCGCAGGGTTGCCAGTTGCATGCGCTGGGTGGTCAAGGGTTGGTTGATTTCGTGGGCCAGGGCCGCCGACATCTGCCCCAGCGCCGCCAGTTTGGCCGATTGCACCAGGCCTTCCTGGGCGGTGCGCAGGTCGCGGGTGCGGGCCTCGACCAGGCGTTCGAGCTCTTCGCGGCTGCGTTGGCGCAAGCGCGCCAGGCGCAGGCGCTGGCTGATGAACAACAGGGCGAACACCAGGCTTAGCCACACGGCAGCGGCGGCCAGCGCGGCGTTGCGCCCGTCATCGCTGACCTGCGGCTTGCGCAGCAGGTGCAGGGTCCAGCCTTCGGCCTCCAGCGGCAGGCTTTCCCACAGGTAATCGGTGCTGCCCTCGGGGCCCTGCACGCGCATCAGGTGGCTGTTGGCGTCGAAGCTGCTGAGGATATGGTGCTGCAATGGCACCAGCGGTTGCTTGTCGTACTGGCGGGTAGCGGCCAGTTCCGCGCGGTCGGCGCTGCTCAATGGTTGCAGTTCGCGGTAGCGCCAGCCGTCCTGGTTGGCGATGAAGATGATCCCGCGGGCGTCGCTGACCAGGAGGATATCGCTGCCCTGGCGCCATTCGCGCTCAAGCTCGGGGAACTCCAGCTTGACCACCATGGCGCCGAGAAAGCGGCTGTTTTCATCATGCACGGCACTGGACAAGAAATACCCCGGCACGCCGCTGGTCACGCCCACCGCATAGAAGCGGCCGCTGCCCTGGCTGCGGGTCTGCTTGAAGTACGGGCGAAAGCCATAGTTGGAGCCGACATAGGTGCTGGGCAGGCGCCAGTTGCTGGCGGCCACGGCCAGGCCGGTGCGGTCGAGCAGTTCCAGGGTCGAGGAATTGGCCGCGCCGTTGATGCGTTCCAGTTTGCGGTTCAGGGCGTCCTGCACCGGGCCTGCGACTGGCCCGCGCAAGGCGCTGATCAGTTCCGGGTCGAGTGCCAGCACGGCGGGCAAGGCGCGGTAGCGCTCGATCAGGGTGTGCAGCGACGTGGCATACAGCCCCAGTTGCTCATTGGCCCGGCGGGCATCCTCGACCATCGACTGGCGCTTGGCATGGTGCATGGCCCAGCCTGCGGTCAGCAGGGTACCGGCAAGAATGAAGAACAGAATCAGGCCCAGACGCAGGGCGCGAAAGGAAGAAGGCATGGTGCAAGTCCCGGCAGTGGGGAAGGCCTCCTGGCCTTCCCTTGGAGCATGGCAACGTTGTTACAGCAGCTCGAAGCTCTGTTGTTGCACGGCCTGCGAATCGAGGCCGACCTGGACCCGGAACTCGCCCGGTTCCGCCGCCCATTGCAGCTGGCCGTTGTAGAACTTCAGGTCGTCGGCTTTGATGGTGAAGCGCAGGGTGCGTTCTTCGCCAGCCTTGAGCATGACTTTCTGGAAGTTCTTCAGCTCCTTGACCGGGCGGCTCATGGACGCGGTGACGTCCTGCAGGTACAGCTGCACCACGGTTTCGCCATCACGCTTGCCGGTGTTCTTGACCACGATGCTGGCTTCCAGGTCCTGGCCCTGTTTGACCGTCTTGCTCGAAAGCTTCAGGTTCGCCAGGCTGAAGTCGCTGTAGCTCAGGCCGTAGCCGAAGGGGTACAGCGGGCCGTTTGGCTCTTCAAAGTACTGCGAGGTGTAGTTGCCTGGCTTGCCTGGGGTGAACGGGCGGCCGATGCTCAGGTGGTTGTAGTACATCGGGATCTGCCCGACCGAGCGCGGGAAGGTGATCGCCAGCTTGCCCGACGGGTTGTAGTCGCCGAACAGCACGTCGGCAATGGCGTTGCCGCCTTCGGTGCCGCTGAACCAGGTTTCCAGAATCGCATCGGCCTGCTCGCGTTCCCAGGCCAGCGACAGCGGCCGGCCGTTCATCAGCACCAGCACCAGCGGTTTGCCGGTGGCTTTCAGGGCCTTGATCAGCTCGCGCTGGGCGGCGGGGATTTCCAGGGTGGTGCGGCTGGACGATTCGTGGGACATGCCACGGGACTCGCCCACCACCGCCACCACCACGTCGGACTGCCTGGCAGCCTTGACCGCTTCATCGATCAGCACCGCGGCAGGGCGCGGATCGTCGATGATTTCCGGGGCATCGAAGTTGAGGAAGTTCAGGTAGTCGAGGATGGCCTTGTCGTGGGTGACGTTGGAGCCTTTGGCGTAGATCACCTTGGCCTTGTCACCGAGCGCCTGGCGCATGCCTTCGCGCACAGTGATCGATTGCTGCGGGCGGCCGGCGGCGGCCCAGCTGCCCATCATGTCGATCGGGGCATCGGCCAGCGGGCCGACCAGGGCGATGGTGCCGGCTTTTGCCAGCGGCAGGGTCTGCTGGCGGTTTTCCAGCAAGACCAGGCTGCGGCGCGCGACGTCACGGGCCTCGGCGCGGTGCAGGCGGCTGTCGGCATAGGTGTCGGCCGGGTCGTCGCTGGCCTTGCCGATGCGCCGGTAGGGGTCTTCGAACAGGCCCATGTCGTACTTGGCGCCGAGCACTTCGCGCACGGCGTTGTCGATATCGGCCTGCTGGATTTCACCGGCCTTGAGCAGGCTGGCCAGCTCTTCGCCGTACAGCGAGTCGTTCATGCTCAGGTCGATGCCGGCCTTGATCGCCAGCTTGGCGGCTTCGCGGCCATCGCGGGCGACACCGTGACGCACCAGCTCGGTGATCGCCCCGTGGTCGCTGACGGTCACGCCTTTGAAGCCCCAGTCCTTGCGCAGCAGGTCGTTCATCAACCAGGTGTTGGAGGTCGCCGGAACGCCGTTGATCGAGTTCAGCGCCACCATGACCCCGCCGGCGCCGGCATCGATGGCGGCGCGGTAGGGTGGCAGGTAGTCGTTGAACATCTTGGTCGGGCTCATGTCGACCGTGTTGTAGTCGCGCCCGCCTTCCACCGCGCCGTACAGGGCGAAGTGCTTGACCGCGGCCATCAGGCTGGTTGCCGCCGCCGGGCTCGGGCCCTGGAAGGATTCGACCATCACCTTGGAGATGCGCGAGACCAGGTAGGTGTCTTCGCCGAAGCCTTCACTGGTACGGCCCCAGCGCGGGTCGCGGGCGATGTCGACCATCGGTGCGAAGGTCATGTCGATGCCGTCGGAGGCGGCCTCGGCGGCGGACACCCGGCCAACCTTGGCGATCGCTTCCATGTCCCAGCTGGCGGCCAGGCCCAGGCTGATCGGGAAGATCGTGCGGTGGCCGTGGATCACGTCGTAGGCGAAGAACATCGGGATCTTCAGCCGGCTCTTGGCGGCGGCATCCTGCATCGGCCGGTTTTCTGCGCGGGTGATCGAGTTGAAGGTACCGCCGATGCGGCCGGCAGCGATTTCCTTGCGGATCATCTCGCGGGGCATTTCCGGGCCGATGCTGATCAGGCGCAACTGGCCGATCTTTTCATCCAGGGTCATCTGCTTGATCAGGTTGGCGATGAACGCCTGTTTGTCCTGCAGCGGGGCGGCAGAGGTGTCGGCAAAGGCCGATTGACTGGCCAGGCTGACAACCAGACCCAGCAAACACAGCTTGTTCATGAATTCTGTTCTCAAGGCTTGCGGCAGTATTCACGGTGATACTGCCCAGCCGAAGTTGGGGAAGCGGCTATTGTTGTAGTTTGCTGGGGCATCTTTTAGCCGATTGGGCGATCCCGATCCAGCGGCGATGACGGATTATGCCTCAAGTCCGGTGAATCACGGCGATCAAGGAGCGTAGCGACATGCAGGTAATTCAATTCAAGGGCGTACGCCTGTGGCTGCTGCTGATGCTTGGCAGCCTGCTGGCCGGTTGCGGGATCAACAACATCCCCAACTACGACGAGCAGGTAAAGGCCGCCTGGGCTCAGGTGCAGAACCAGTACCAGCGCCGCGCCGACCTGATTCCCAACCTGGTCGAAACGGTCAAAGGCTACGCCAGGCAGGAGCAGGAAACCCTGACCGCGGTCATAGAAGCCCGGGCCAAGGCGACCTCGATCCAGGTCGATGCCAGTACGCTGGACGATCCACAAAAGTTGCAACAATTTCAGCAGGCGCAGTCGCAGCTGACCGGGGCCTTGAGCCGCTTGATGGTGGTGTCCGAGCGTTACCCGGACCTCAAGTCGAACCAGAACTTCCTGGCCTTGCAGTCGCAACTGGAAGGCACCGAGAACCGCATCGCCGTGGCGCGCAAGGATTTCATCGCCGCCGTGCAGCGCTACAACACCGAGATTCGCACCTTTCCCGGGCGCCTCTGGCACAGCGTAATGTACAGCGACCTGCCGATCCGCGAGAACTTCGAGGCCACCAGCGCCGATGCCGAAAAAGCGCCTGAAGTGAAATTCTGATGCGCCTGTTCAAGCTTGCGCTGCTGCTAGCGCTGCTGATCGCTACGCCGCTGCGCGCCGAGCTCAGCTTCCCGGCGCTGAGCGGGCGGGTGGTGGACAACGCCGGCCTGCTCGACGGTGCCAGCCGCAGCCAGCTCGACAACATGCTCAAGGCCCATGAGCAGGGCACCGGCGAACAGGTCGTGGTGGTGACCCTGGCCGACCTGCAGGGGCAGAGCATCGAAGACTACGGCTACCAGCTCGGCCGTCACTGGGGCATTGGCCAGAAAGGCAAGGACAACGGCGCGCTGTTGATCGTCGCCCCCCAGGAGCGCAAGCTGCGCATCGAAGTCGGCTATGGCCTGGAAGAGCGCCTGACCGATGCGCAGTCGTCGGTGATCATCAACCGCATCATCACCCCGGCGTTTCGTCGTGGCGAGTACAGTCAGGGCATCGTCCAGGGCACGGCGGCGATACTCCAGGTGCTGGGCGGCAACCCCTTGGCCGAGCCTTCGCGGGCGCTGGGCAACGATGGCCAGGACGGTGCGCCGGCCTGGGGCATCGGTTTGTTCATCCTGCTGATCCTGGTGGTGTTCGCCCTGCAGTCGCTGGGCCTTGGCGGCAGCGGGCGCGGCGGCATGGGCGGCGGTTTCGGCGGTGGCTACGGCGGCGGTGGTTTTGGCGGCGGCGGTGGCGGAGGGGGCTTCAGCGGTGGCGGGGGCAGCTTCGGCGGCGGTGGGTCGTCGGGGGGCTGGTAAATGAACAACAACGGGTAGCGCAGCGCATGACTTTGCTCACTGAACAACAACAGCGCCAGGTCGCTGAAGCCATTGCCCGGGTCGAGCGGCATACCGATGCCGAACTGGTCACGGTGCTGGCCAGCCGCGCCGACGACTATGCCTATATCCCCTTGCTGTGGGCCAGCCTGCTGGCCCTGGTGGTGCCGGGCGTCGTCCATTACCTCAGCGGCTGGATGAGCGTGCACAGTTTGCTGATCGTGCAGTGGCTGACCTTTATTGCCTTGTGCCTGCTGTTTCGCATCCCGTCGCTGACCACCCGCCTGATTCCGCGCTCGGTGCGCCACTGGCGCGCGGCGAACCTGGCCCGCCGGCAGTTTCTCGAACAGAACCTGCACCACACCGTGGGTGGCACCGGCATGCTGATCTTTGTCAGCGAGGCCGAGCGCTATGTCGAGATTCTCGTCGATGAAGGCATCTCCCGGCACCTGGACAACAAGGTCTGGGACGCGATCGTCAAGCGCTTTACCGCACAGGTGCGCCAGGGCCAGACGCTGCAGGGGTTCGTCAGTTGCATCGAGGCCTGCGGCGAGCTGCTGCGCACCCATGTGCCGCAGACTCACGAGCGCAACGAGCTGCCCAACCGCCTGGTGGTGCTCGGTTAGCCGCGGCGGCATCGGTCGACAAAAGCTGTGCAGGGAAAGCGCATCCACGTAAAATTCCCGGCACTGCGCATCCCTGCGCCCCCTCCGCAACCCGAGGCACCCTTTCCCGATGTCCGATTCCCCCACCGCCCAGGCCGCGCCGGATGCGCGTGCGCAGTTTCTGAGCCTGCTCGCCACCAGCCTGGAACAGAACGCCCTGATCAAGCTGGTGCTGGCGCGCCATGTCGGCAACGAAGAAACCCTGCAGCGCATCATCGCCAAGCCGCTGACAGTCAAGGGCCAGGCTTGCGTGTCGTTCGTCTACCGCTACAAGACCCGCGACATCACCCGCAACCTGGGCAACGATGAAGCCCTGGCGCTGGTCGATGAGCTGCTGCCGGCGTCGTTTCGCAACGCCCATCTGCTCAGCCTCAGCGACGAAGCGCAGCTGGAATTCAGCAAGAAGGGCAAGCCGATGCTCCATCGCAGCGCCGTGCAGCAGGCGCGCCAGGCGCCGGCCGGGGAGCATGACCGCGAGAAAAAGCGCTACCTGGAGCTGAGCCGGCCGTTCTTGCACGACCTGGGCGTGACCGACAAGCAGCAGGCGCTGATCCCGGCGATGTCGCGCAAGTGGAAGCAGATCAACAAGTTCATCGAAGTGTTTTCCCATGCCCTGAATTCGGCGCCGCTGGCCGCCGACCAGACGCTGCGGGTGGCCGACTTCGGCTCGGGCAAGGGCTACCTGACTTTCGCCATCCACGATTACCTGCGCAATACCCTGCAGCGCGAGGCGCAGGTTACCGGCGTCGAACTGCGCGCGGACATGGTCGAGCTGTGCAACGCCGCGGCCTCGCGCCTGGAGCACCCGGGCCTGGTGTTCGAATGCGGTGACGTGCGCAGTGTGGTGCCCAGCGCCATCGAGGTGATGATCGCCTTGCATGCCTGCGATATCGCCACCGATTACGCGATTCATACCGGCATTCGTTGCGGCGCAGCGATCATCATGTGCTCGCCGTGCTGCCACAAGCAGATCCGCCCGCAACTGCACAGCCCAGGCTTGCTCAAGCCGATGCTGCAGTACGGATTGCACCTGGGCCAGCAGGCCGAGATGCTCACCGACAGCTTGCGCGCCTTGTACCTGGAAGCCTGCGGTTACGAAACCAAGGTTTTCGAGTTCATTTCCCTGGAGCACACCAACAAGAACAAGATGATCCTGGCGGTCAAGCGCCAGGCACCGGTTGAGGCTTCAGCATTGTTGGAGAAGATCCAGCAGCTCAAGGACTTCTACGGGGTCAAGGAGCATTGCCTGGAGACCTTGTTGCGCGCCGATGGCTTGATTCCTGCCTGAATCATCGGGACGCCTTGACTTGACCCGCGATCGCGTCAGCCCAGGCCCCGCACAGGCGCAGGCTGCACCCGTGTCTTGCGCCCCAGCACCACCGTGGCAATCACCCCGGCGGCAAACAGCCAGGTAATCGGCTCGACCTGCTCGCCAAAGAACAGCGCCGAAAAGGCGATGGTGAAGAAGATCTGCAGCAGCTGGATCTGGCTTACCCGGGCAATGCCGCCCAAGGCCAGCCCGGCGTACCAGGCAAAGAAGCCGATGAACTGCGAGAACAGCGACACATAGCCGAACGCCCACCAGGCCTTGGCACTTACCGGCCCCTGGTGCTGCAAGGCCAGGTAGATCACCGGCCCGAGCAACAGCGGCGCCGACAGCACCAGCGCCCAGCAGATCACCTGCCAACCGCCCATTTCTCGCGCCAGCCGGCCGCCTTCGGCATACCCCAGGCCGCCCACGGCAATCGCCGCGAGCATCAGCAGGTCGCCGGCCTGGATCTGCCCGGCGCCCATGATCATCGCGTAGGCCAGCACCAGCGCACTGCCCAGCGCGGCGCAGGCCCAGAAGGCTTTCGATGGCCGCTCATGGGACAACCAGGCGGCGTACACCGCCACGCATAAAGGCTGCAGGCCGTTGACCAGTGCTCCGTGGGACGCCGGCACGCTTTGCATGGCCCAGGCCGAGAACACCGGAAAGCCGAGGATCACCCCCAGCGCCACCAGGCTCAGGCCCTTGATCTGCGCCCAGGTTGGCCATTTTTCCCGGCGCCAGAGCAGCAGCGCCGCAGCCGGGATCGCCGCCAGCAAGGCCCGCCCCAGGCCGTTGAGCAAGGGGTGTAGCTCCTGTACGACGATGCGCGTCATGGGCAGGGTCAGGCTGAAAATAATCACACCGAGAAGGCCAAGGGCCATCCCGGTGTTTTCGCGGCTGGACATACGGAGCGCCTGTGGCAGATAAGTGCTTTCATTGAGCCACAGGGCGGACGGATGATCTTGTTACAGTTGCTGACAAGTTCATCCGTACAGTTGCCTCAGAAGAAGCGGGTGATGCTGACCTTGGCGTTCCGGCCCTGGCTGTAGGCGTACTCGCCACTGAGCTCGGAGCGGTAGTCCTTGTTGAACAGGTTGTCCACCGTCAGGTTCACCTCGGTGCCTTTCAGGTAAGGCTGCTGCGGCTTCCAGTTGGCGAACAGGCCATGGATCTGATAGTCGTCGTTGGCATAGTGGTCGTAATAGCGATCACCCAGGGCGCTGGCCGGGCCTTCGCGGTAGTTGTCGCTCGGCAGGCGGTCGGTCTTGCGCACGAACTGCGCCTGCCAGCCGACCTTGGCGTCCCAGCTGGGGATCTTCACACCCAGGGTGGTGATCCATTTCGGTGCCGGAATGTCCTTGGCCCAGACGTCCGGCCCCCAAGGGTTGGTGTAGGCGCCTTCATGGCGGCCGGTCATCCACGAGTAGGACACCGAACCGAACAGGTAGGTCGAGTCGTAGAAGCTTTCGACCTCGAAGCCCTTGATGGTCACACCCTTGAGGTTGCGGTAGTTGGACATCAGGCCTTTACCGCAGGCGTCGGAGATGCTTTCGCCCTTGGCCAGCTGTGCTTCGCAGCCGATGCCGGTGGCCTTGAAGATCTCGTCCTTGATCTCGTTACGAAACAGCGTGGTGCGGATCTGCATGCTGTCGTCAGCGGTGAAGACGTTGGCAAAGTCGGTGACGTTACCGGCACGCAGGGCGGTGATGCGTTCCGGGTCGAGGTTGCGGCTGCTGGCGGTGCGGCTGCCGATGCCCTGGACTTCGTATTGCTCATCAAGCACCGGAGCGCGCCAGGTCTTGCTGTAGTCGGCAAAGAAGGCGGTGTTGGCGGTGGCTTTCCAGAACACTGACAGGCGTGGCGACCAACCGGTGTAGGTTTTTTCGCTGTAGTCGTGGCCATTCTCGGCAACGTTGTAGTACGGCGCCTGGTTCGGCTTGCCCTTGTTGGCAACATGGTCGTAGCGCAGCGACGGGGTGATGGTCACGTCACCGAGGGTGATGGCGTCCTGGATGAAATAGCCCTGGCTGTCGACGGTGCCGCTGGGCATGAAGTACGGCTGGTAGTGGCCGTTGTTGTACTTGGGAATCTCGTAGCTTTTGCCGGGCATCCACATCTGTGTGTCACGGTCGTGGTGGCGGATCTGAAAGCCGCTGGTGAAGGCGTGCTCCAGCGGGCCGGTGGTAAACAGGCTGGTGTTGCGCACATCGAGCATCTGGTCCTGGTATTCGGTGTCCATCTTGCGCCCGCCGGTGGACGGCTGGAAGAACGCCGTGGCATCGCGCTCGTCGGTCTGCTTGGTGTCGGACTCGGAGTATTTGACCTGCAGGTCGATCAGCGGGTTGTTCACCGGCTGGTACTTGTAGGTGGTCGACCAGGTGGTGTCGGTGGTCGTGCGATTGGCCAGGAAGCGCTTGAGGGCATCCTTGTAGCCGAACCTGTTGATGTCCGACTGGGTCGGCGGCGTCGGGTAGGCGGTGGAAGAGAACGGCGCCCAGCGCTCACTTTCCGAGCGCGACCAGGAGAAGCCCAGGCTGTGCTCGTCGGTAAAGTGCATGTTGGCCTTGAGCAGCGCGCCGTCCAGGTCCAGGGCACTGTTGGGCAGGCGCTGGGGGTTGATCGGGTAGCGGCCCTCGGGGTCGGGCAGGGTACCGGCCAGTTTCATGTCATCGCCGTCACGCTTGGTCAGGTACACCAGGGCGTCCATGCGGCCATCGTCGGTGCGACCGAACAATGCCGAGCTGTAGACCTGCTGGTGGTCGTTGCTGGCATAACCATACTTGAGCATGGCGCCGCTGTTGCGACCTTCCTGGAGCAGGTCGGGGGCGTCCTTGGTGGTCATGTTGACGCTGCCGCCGAAGCCGCCGTTGCCGGTGTAGATCGAGTGCGGGCCCTTTTCTACTTCGATGTTCTTGATCAGCTCCGGCTCGATGAAGATGGTGCCTTGCTGATAGCGCTCAAAGCCGCTCTTGGTCGCGCCGTCGACGGTCATCGGCACGTCTTCGGCATCGCCCAGGCCCCAGATGTTGATGGTCTGGCCGCCGGGCTTGGCCGAACCGCCCATGTTCACCCCGGGCAGGGTCGCGAGCACGCTGGGGATGTTGCTCGGCTGATAGCGGTCGATGTCTTCCTGGGTCAGGGTCGAGCGGCCGACGGTGCTCGGGTCGACCTGCTGGCCGTTACCCACCACGCTCACCGCGCCAAGCTGGATGCTGTTGTCGGCGGTAGCATCGTTGTCTTCACGCAGGCGCACCACATAGGTGTTGCCGACCTTGACCAGGGCAAAGCGGCTGTTGTGCAGCAACTGGCTGATTGCTTCGAGCGGTTCGTAAGCACCTTGCAGGGCCGGAGCCTGGACGCTGTTGAGCAAGGATTCGTCAAACAGCAGCTGCAGCTTGGCCTGCTGCGCCAGCTGGCTCAGCGACGTCGCCAGCGGCTGCGCCGGCAGGTTCAGTTGCACCGGTGCGGCCTGGGCCTGCAGGCTCAGGGCCAGGCACGCGGCCAGCAGCGAAGGACGAACAGACAACGGCTTGAAAGGAGCAAACGCACGCAAGATAAAACCCCCCAATACGGCAACAAAGGCCAGAAAAGGCCTGCAGTGATTACGCAGACGGGAGGAAGACGCAGGGCTGCGGAAAACCCTCACATGCGAATGAAAAATATTCTCAAATTATTGTTTGCGTTCGATCCGCACCCGACCGTCGGCAAGGTTCACCGCCTTGATCGGCAGCAGCACTGGCAGCGCAGTGAGCAGGGCGTCAGGGTCGTTGACGTCGAGATTGCCCGAGACCTTGTAGCGGCCCAACGAGGGATCGGCGAGCAGCACCGGTGCCGTACGGTAGAGCGACAGTTCGTCGATCAGGCTGGCCAGTTCGCGGTTGCGAAAACTCACGTGGCCGCTGCGCCAGTCGGCGATTTCTGCTGCGCTCAGGTTGTGCACGTTGAGGCTGCCGCGGGCCAGGTCATAAACCGCTCGCTGGCCGGCGCTCAGTAGCAGCGGCGGGCGATTCTCGCCGGGGGTTTCCAGCGCTACCTGGCCGTGGGCGACGCTGAGCACCAGCTCCTGCTGGCCACGGCGCAGGTCGAAACCGGTACCCACCACGCGTACCCGGGCGTTGCCGGCATCGACGAACAGCGGCCGCTCCTTGTCGGGCGCCACTTCGATGTACAACTGGCCCTGGTCGAGGCGAATCAGCCGGCGTTCGTTGTCAAAACTCAGGCTCAGCCGGGTGTGGGCGTTGATGTCCAGCTGGCTGCCATCGGGCAGGGCCAGGTGTTGTGGGCGTTCGCTCTGCGCGGCCAGCTGTTGCTGGTGATGGCGGTTCGGCAGGCCCAGGTTGGCCGCCAGCAGCGCACACACCAGCCCGGCGGCGATGGCCAGGGCCGGGCGCCAGCGCAACGGTTGGCGGCTGGGCAGGGCGACCGGTTTGTTCAGGCTCTTGAGCGCAGCCAGGTCGTCCCAGAGCTGTTCGAACTGGGCATAGGCGCGGGCATGCTCGGGGTTTTGCAGCCACTGGGCGAAGGCCTTGCGGGCTGCGCGCGAGTTGTCGTTGCGGTTACGGGTAAACCAGCTGGCCGCCTGGGCATCGATGCTGCGCTTATCGATTTCAGGAGTGGGGGTCATTCTGGCTGCTCCATGCCGTTGTCACTGTCCAGGCGATGCTTGCAATGCAGCAGGGCCGCGGCGATGTGCTTTTCCACCATGCTTACGGAAATGCCCATGCGCGTGCTGATCTGCGCCTGCGTCAAACCTTCGAAGCGGTGCAGCATAAGGGCTTCGCGGCGGCGCGGCGAGAGTTCGGCGAGGACAAGTTTCAATTGTTCCAGGCGTTGTTGCTGCTGGGCATGCTTGAGCGGGTCGCTGGCGGTGCCGGCCGGTGTCTGTTCGCTGGCCTGGGCATCCTCGTCGAGCACGCTGTGGCGCACCTTCTGCCGACGCCAGTGATCGCTGAGCAGGTTGCGCGCCATCTGGAACAGAAACGCCCGTGGTTGCTCGACCCGCGCCCGGTCGCGATAGCCCAGCCACTGGGTGAACACGTCCTGGGTCATGTCTGCCGCATCGTTGGCATTGTCCATGCGCTTGCGCAAAAAATGCAGGATGTCGGCATAGAACCCGCGGCAGGTGTCGTGGGCAAAAGGGTCGGGTTTGGGGCGCGGCATGCAAGCTTTCCAGGACGGACCGGAGAGAAAGGTTGCGAATGGTATCGAGAATAATTGTTATTTACCATGCCTGTTTTTGTCGCCGCTCAATGCCGCTTGCGGATCGGCACCGGCACCGGCACTTCCAGCCCGGGCGCTCCCAGCGGGTGGCTGCTGGCATCGAAGAAGTGCAATTGCAGCGTGGGCATATCGGCAAAGCGCTGCACGTAGTGCTGCTTCTGGCTGATGATCGAGGCTGCGCTTAACGGCCGGATGGCGATGGTCAGGTGCGCCGGGCGTGCTTGCTTGATCGCCTCCAGCAGGTGGCGGTCGGTGCTGTCCAGGTGCTGGCCGAAAATGCACAGGCCGCCTTGATGGCCGGCCAGTTCACCAAGCGCCCAGCTTAAGTAATCGGAACTGCGGATGGCCTTGAGCTTGTCGTCGCTGCTGCTTTCGTTGACGAACAGCGGCACATCACCGGGGGTGTTGACGGCAAAGCCGTCGAGCAACTGGCCGTCGCTGGCGCTGCGCTGGCGGGTGCTGCCGTCCTGCTGCTTGAGCAGGTGCAGGCCGCCGTGCAGGTACAGCAGGCGCGTGCCCGGGCCGCGAGTGCGGCGGATATCGAAGTTGCCGTCTTCGTCGAACAACTGCTGGAAACCTTCCGGCTTCTGGCTGGCGGCCCAATGGCAGATCAGGTCGTAGTTGCTGGAGTAGACGCTCTGGTAGTTGCCCAGCTCGCGGTTGATCTGTTGCAAGGTCTGGCTTGGCAGCATGCGCCAGGGGATGTGCACGCTGCGGATGGCGTGGATCAGCGCTTCCTTGATCGCGTAGTAGCGGTTCAACGGCGCCGAGGAACTGATCGCCAGCGCGGCGTTGATCCGCACCGTGGTGTTCAGGGCACTGAGCACCGGTTCGAACAGCTCGCTGCCCAGCGACTTGAACAGCGCCTGATCGCTCAGGTTCAGGGGCTTGTGCCGCACCCGCTGGGCCTCCTCGAACAGCGAGAAGTAGCTGAACGGCCGCCACAGTGCACGGCTGGCGCCATTGCCCAGCAGCAGGCCGCTGCAGGGGTGACTGGCGTTCAGGTCTGGCCAGTGGTTGAGGCTGGCGTCGAGGTCGGCGTGGGGCATCGGGCATCTCTGTGGCAGGGCAGGCAATCGCCGGCGACTTTAGCATGCAACCGGTCTGTCATCAGCGTTGGCGACTATGCTGGATTCGCTGCGCAGCAAAGGAAGCCTGAAGATGTTCAAAACCGTTAAACATGTATGTTGCCTGGCGCTATTGCCGCTGGCGGCGCTGGCCGAGGCCGGGCCGGGCACTGAATTGGCCAGGGCGCAGGGCATTGCCTACCCGGCGGTGATCGCCCATCGCGGCGCCTCGTATGATGCACCGGAGTCCACGGCGCCGGCCTACCGGCTGGCACGGGAGCTGGGCGCCGATTACCTGGAGCTGGACCTGCAACGCTCCAGCGACGGCGTGCTGGTTGCTGTGCATGACGATAACCTGCTGCGCACCAGCGACGTGGCCGAGCGCTTTCCCGAACGCCAGGACCAGCCGGTGAGTGCCTTCACCCTGGCCGAGCTGAAATCCCTGGACGTCGGCAGCTGGTTCAACAAGGCCTACCCCGAACGTGCCCGGGCAAGCTTCAAGGGTTTGAAAATCCAGACCCTCGATGAAGTCATGGACATCGCTGCGGCCAACCCGCAACGCCAGCCCGGCTTGTACATCGAAACCAAGGTGCCGAACCTGTTTCCCGGTATCGAAGCCGACCTGAACAAAGCCCTGCAGGCCCGTGGCTGGCTCGAGCGGCCGGGCAGGGTGGTGCTGCAGAGCTTTGACCGCAACAGCCTGGCGCTGCTGCACCAGCACATGCCCCAGGTGCCCAAGGTGCTGTTGCTGTGGATCGGCAAGGGCAGCATCGAGCCCGCCTCGCAGCAGACCTTCGCCGAATCCGGTGAAACCGACAAGGCCGCCTTCTATGCCCGTCAGCAACCCCGGGACAAGGCCGAGTTCGTGCGCTGGCTGGATTACGCCAAGGCCGCCGGCGCCATCGGCACCGGACCGTCGGCGGCGCTGGCCGGGGGCGGCGCGCAGAGTTACGCCGACCTGGTGCAGCCGTGGATGAACCAGCTCAGCCACGACAAGGGCCTGCTGGTGCACGTGTACACCGTCGATGAACCGGTGGATTTTCGCCAGGTGCTGGAGGCGGGTGTGGACGGCATCTTCAGCAACCGCAGCGGCCAGCTGCTGCGCTATCTGGGCCGCCCCAGTGCCCGCAGCGAGGCGCAGATCCTGCGTGCCGAGGGCTACTGAGAGGCTGGCTGGCGCCGCGCGGCTGCCGTAGACTTCGCGCCTTGCACGGACTTTCAGGACACTGCCCCGATGACCTTTTCGCTGCTGCTCGCGGTAATCGCTTCCGGTTTTATCTACGGTATTACCCCGGGCCCCGGCGTGCTGGCGGTGCTCGGCATTGGCGCCACCCGCGGGCGCCGCGCCGGCGCGGGGTTTCTTTGCGGGCACTTGCTCGGCGATGTGCTGTGGTGCAGTACCGCATTGGTGGCGATCGTCGGTGCCCGGCAAATCGGCAGTTCGGTGTTCGACATCCTCGGTGTGATCAGCGGCCTGTACCTGTTCTGGCTGGGCATGCGCGCCTTGCGCAGCCGCCCGGGCAGTGGCGACGGCGAGCAGGGGCCGGTGCGCAAGCCGTTCTGGCATGGCGTGGTATTTGGCCTGACCAACCCCAAGGCCTACCCGGTGGCGGTGGCGACGTTCACCGCCTTGCTCTCGAGCCGCGCCGAAGCGCTGGACTGGTCGATGCTGCCAGCCTTGATCGCCCTGAGCTTTGTTGGCGGCTTGCTGGCCTACCTGATTCTGATCGGCGTGGTCGGTGCCCGTCATGTGCGCACCCTGTACACCCGCTACGAGCTGTGGATCACCCGCGCCTGCGGGGTGATGTTCATTGGCTTTGCCGTCAATGCCCTGGCCCACGCCTTGCCGGGGCTGCTGCCGCGCAACAGCTGAGGGCTGGCAGAAGGCCGCACAGGTATGTGAGAATGATATGAATTCCTATTCATGTTCATCTTCCACGCCGGACCTTCATGACTTCGCTCTCCATGCCCTGGACCGCCGCTGCTCCGGCCCTGCAGGCGGTCGTCGACGATCTGCTGGCCAATTACAGCGACCTGCGCCGTTACCTGTGTGGCCGTCTGCGCAACCCGGATGATGCCGCCGACATTGCCCAGTCAAGCTTTGCCCAGGCTTACGCCCATGCTCTGAACGCGCCAGTGGTCAACGCCCGGGCGTTACTGTTCCAGGCCGCGCGCAATCTGTGCATTGATCAGTACCGGCGGCGCAGCAACGAGCTGGCGGCGCTGGAAGACTGGCTGACCCGCGTCGATGTGCTGAGCCCCAGCGTCGAAGACATCATCATCGCCCGCGAGCAGCTGCAGCAATTGATCGAGCGTATCGAGCGCATGCCGCGCCTGCGCCGCGAGGTGTTCGTCCGTGTGCGTCTGCACGGCCAGCCCCATCGCCAGGTATGTGCTGAACTTGAGCTGTCGGCCAAGGCCGTAGAGCTGCACATCGCCCGGGCGGTGTTCGATTTGTCCGAGCTGAGCCTGGCGGCACGGCATGTCTGAGTCGTCGCCGGTTTCTCCACGCAAGGTGCAGCAAGCCCTGACCTACCTGGCCGCGCTGAACAGCGACGACCCGCAGCGGGTGCAGCAGACACGTGGCCAGCTGGAGCGTTGGCGCGGCAAAAGCAGTGAGCACGAACGGGCCTGGCAAGAGGCCGAACAACGCTGGCAACTGGTGCATCGGCTGACCCCGCAACTGCGCACGGCAGTAACCCCGGAGCCGGTTAATCTCAGTCGTCGGCGTCTGCTGCGCCAGGGCGGCGGCTTGCTGGTGGCGGTGGCCGGGGCCAGTTGGCTGGGCTGGTTGTGGCGGCGTGCGCCGCAGTTCGATCGCCTGCTGCAAACCGTGCATGCCGAGCCGCCGCGGCAGGAGATTCTGCCCGATGGCAGCCAATTGTTGCTGGCGGCCGAAACCAGCTTGCGCATCGAGTACAGCAACGGCTTGCGCCAGGTGCGCCTGCTGCAGGGCAATGTCTATTTCGATGTGGCGCGCGAGCGCTTGCGACCGTTTCTGATCAGCACCCGCCTGGGCGAGGTGGAAGTGCTGGGCACGGCCTTCAGCGTCAGCGATCGCGGTGGCGAGATTCAGGTCGCGGTGGCTCGCGGGCGGGTCGAGGTGCGTGGCCTGCGTGAGGGCTCGCAGGTGTTGCAGGCGGGTGAGCGCATCAACCTCGACGCATACGGGCGCCTGCTCGCGCGCAGGGCTGATGCGCATGCTGCAGCGAGTCTTGAGCATTGGCAGCGGGGCTGGTGGTCGTTTA
Organism: Pseudomonas sp. B21-035; assembly: GCF_024748945.1. Classification (NCBI taxonomy): domain Bacteria; kingdom Pseudomonadati; phylum Pseudomonadota; class Gammaproteobacteria; order Pseudomonadales; family Pseudomonadaceae; genus Pseudomonas; species Pseudomonas sp. B21-035. Next base: position 4,668,626 of record NZ_CP087179.1, on the reverse strand, counting down.
CCGATACGCCGCTGGCCGAGGTAATCGCCGAGGTCAACGCCTATGCCCTGCAACCGGTGACCCTCGCGGCTAGCGCCGCCCAGTTGCACCTGACCGGTAGCTTCCCCAGCAACCAGCCGGAAATGCTCCTGCAGGCGCTGCCGAAAATCCTCCCGGTGAGCCTGGTCAACCAGGGGCAGCAGCGCACCCTGCAACGGCGCTGAAAATAATTTTGAGGGGTAACGCCGAGGTGGCCCGTCTTCATCGCTGAACCCACCTCTGCAAGGACAGATCATGTCGCTTCCCCATGCCCGCCCGGCACACCCTGTGGCTTTTCCCGGCACCCTGCGTCGATTGGCGCTGGCCTGTGCCCTGGGCAGCGCCAGCCTGTTGCCGTTGAGCGCGGCCCATGCCGGCGCTCTGGCCGCCGATGCGCAGGCCTTGAGCCTGAACCTGCCGGGCCAGTCCCTGGAAGCCGCGGTGCATGCCCTGGCCCGCGAAGCCGGGGTGGCCATCGCCGCCGACAGCCAGTTGCTGGCTGGCCGTAGTGCCCCGGCCTTGCAGGGTCGGTTCACCTTGCAGCAGGCCTTGCAGCGCTTGCTGGCCAACAGTGGCCTGGTGGCCAGCGAAGAGAACGGCGTGATCATTCTGCGCAGCCTCGACAGCGATGGCGCCCTGACCCTTGGCGAGCTGAACATCAACGCCAACAGCAACGCCAACGGCATCCCCGAGACCTACAGCGGTGGCCAGGTCGCCCGTGGCGCGCGGCTGGGCATGCTGGGCAATCGCGAGGTGATGGAGACGCCGTTCAACGTCACCGCCTACACCGCCCAGCACATGGAAAACCAGCAAAGCGGCACGGTTGGCGCGGTGCTGCGCAACGACCCGTCGATCCGCTTCAGTACCGGCGAAGGCCACGCCTACGAGAACTTCATGATTCGTGGCTACTCCCTCGATTCCACCGAGCTTGCGCTGAACGGCCTGTACGGCCTGGCCCCGGACGGCCACGTGGCGACCGAGTTTCTGGAACGTGTCGAGGTGCTCAAGGGGCCCGGTGCCTTGCTCAACGGCATGGCGCCCAACGGTGGTGTCGGCGGGGTGATCAACCTGGTGCCCAAGCGCGCCGGCGAAGCACCGTTGACGCGCCTGACCAGCAGCTACGTGTCCGACGGTTATGTCGCCAACCATATCGACCTGGGCCGGCGCCTGGGCGATGAGCAGCGTTTCGGCATCCGCTTCAACGGCGTTTACGGCAGCGGCGAAACCGGTGTCGACCAGCAGTCCAAGGACCGCACCCTGGCGTCGCTGGGCATGGACTATCGCGGCGATGGCTGGAAGCTCGAGCTGGACGCTTACGAAAGCCATGAAAAGCTCGAAGACGGCAGCCCGATGATGGCCGGCTTCAGCAAACTGGGGCATGTCACCAAGGCGCCGAAACCGGACACCAACATCCTCGACGGCATCTACGCCAAGCAAGTCAGCAAGGCCGTGGTGCTGCGCGGCGAATACGACCTCAACGATGACTGGACCGCCTACGCCAGCGTCGGCAGCGCCCGCACCCGCTACAAGGGCTTTCTCAATGGCACCCGGGTGATCGTCACCGGCGCCAACGGCGATGCCAGCGGCGAGACCTACAACCAGGCCGGCTACACCCACAGCCTGTCCACCGAAGCCGGGGTACGTGGCAACTTCGTCACCGGCCCGGTGAACCACCAGGTGGTGTTGAGCACCACCTTGCTGCACCAGGACATCGGCCGCGCCGCCACCGTCACCAGCAAGAAATACGTGACCAACATCTACCACCCGGGCAAGCCGATCATTGCCGGCGATATCGGCTCCAGCGACAAGACCGGCGACAACACCCTGTCCAGCTTCGCCGTCGCCGACACCCTGGGCTTTATCGACGACAAGGTGCTGCTGACCCTGGGCGTGCGTTCGCAACGGGTGCGGCAGAAGATGAGCAACCCGGCCTACGACGAACGCGCCCTGACCCCGGCCCTGGGCCTGGTGCTCAAGCCCTGGGACGCGCCGGTGTCGCTGTACGCCAACTACATCGAAGGCTTGACCCAGGGCGGCATGGTCACCGACCTTGCCGCTGCCAACTACGGCGAGCAGTTCGCCCCGTACAAGGCCAAGCAGATGGAGGCCGGGGTCAAGTGGGACCTGGGCGACTTCACCCACACCCTCAGCGTGTTCCAGATCGAGAAGCCGAGCATGCTTCTGGACCGCGCCAGCAACCGTTACACCGACGATGGCGAGCAGCGTAACCGTGGCGTGGAATGGAACCTGTTCGGCTCGCTGACCCCGAGTGTGCGCCTGCTCGGTGGCGTCACCTACACCCGCGCCGAACTGACCCGCACCGCTGGCGGCAGCTTTGACGGCAACACCGCCCGTGGCGTGCCGGCCTGGTCGGCCAACCTCGGCGCCGAGTGGGACACCCCCTGGATCGAGGGCCTGACCCTGACCGCGCTGGGCATCCACAGCAGCTCGCAATACCTCGATAGCGCCAACGACCTGAAGATCCCGCAATGGACCCGCTATGACCTCGGCGGTCGCTACAGCACGCGTATCCTCAGCAAGGACGTGGTGCTGCGCGCAAGCCTGGAGAACGTCGAGAACCGCGCCTACTGGGCCGGAGTGTTCAACGACGGTTACGCCACGGTCAGCGAGCCGCGCACGCTGAAACTCTCCGCCAGCATCGATTTCTGAGGTGACCATGCAAATGTTCAATCAATGGCGCTGCGCCCTGGCGCTGGCCCTGTGCATGAGTGGCAGCGCGATGGCCAGTAGCGGCAACCTCCTGCAACCTGGGCAAACCGTCAGCGCCAGCTTTGCCCAGGGCCAGCAATCGGTCTGGACCTTGCAGCTCAAAGCCGGCGACCTGGTTCAGGGGCGGCTGCAGGGCGATGCCAGCCTGCGCCTGCTCGATGCCCAGGGCCAACCTGTACGGCTGCTCATCGATGGCCAGGACCAGCCGCGCGAGTTCATTTTCATCGCCGAGCGCGATGGCGCCTATGGCCTGCGCGCCGAGGCGCTGGCCAGCCGCGCGCAAGCCACTTATGCACTGACCCTGAAGCAAGTAATCGCGGCCAGCGAGCAGAAGCGCACGGCCGCCCCGTTGCCAAGCCCGACCCTGCGCGAGTTGCAGCAACAGCTGGCTCAGGGCGCGAGTACCGAAGCCTTCTGGCAGGCCCGTCAGCAGCAGGGCACGCCGATGGTCGAAAGCGTGGCAGACCAGCCCGGCATGGCCCTGGTGACCTTCCTCTGGCGCGGAGCGCGGGACAACGTGCGGGTGTTCGGCGCGCCCTCGGGCAATCATGATGAACTGCAACGCCTGGGCGACAGCGACGTGTGGTTTCGCAGCTATCTGCTGCCGGCGTCTGCGCGCTTGAGCTACCAGATGGCCCCGGACGTGCCGGCCTCGGATGATCGGCGGATGATCCTCGCCAGCACCCGCCGCGATCCACTCAACCCCAACGGCTTTGCCGATGGCAGCGGCGACCCGTTCCTCTCGCGCTCACGCCTGGAATTGGCGGCAGCGCCTGCGCAACCCTGGGTTGCCGAGCGTCCCGGCATTGCTCGGGGCAGCCTGGAACGCAAGGTGTTGAGCAGTAAATTGCTCGGCAACGAGCGTGACGTTTACCTGTACCGCCCGGCGCAGTGGCAGCCGGGCGCCAAGGGCCAGGGTTTGCTGGTGCTGTTCGATGCCCACGCCTATACCCGCCAGGTGCCGACCCCGACGATTCTCGACAACCTGATCGCCGATGGCCTGATCGCGCCGACCGCGGCGTTGATCATCGCCAACCCCAGTGACCTCAGCCGCCAGCAGGAACTGCCGCCCAACCCGCAGTTCGCCCGCTTCATGGCTGAAGAACTGATGCCCTGGGCGCGCCGGCAAGGTCTTGCGGCAGCGTCAGAACGCACGGTGGTGGCCGGTTCCAGCTACGGCGGCCTGGCGTCGGCCTACCTGGGTCTCAAGCACCCGCAGCTGTTCGGCAATGTCTTGAGCATGTCCGGTTCCTACTGGTGGGGACGTGAGGGCGAAGAGCCGGGCTGGCTCACCCGCGAATACGTCAAGGCGCCCAGGCAAGCGCTGCGCTTTTACCTGCAGTCGGGCCTGTTCGAAGGGCCGAAAATCCTCGACACCAACCGCCATCTGCGTGACGTGCTGCTGGCCAAGGGGTATGCGGTGGAGCAGGTCGAGTACCCGGCCGGGCATGATTATTTGCAGTGGCGGGGCAGCCTGCCGTGTGGCTTGATCAGCTTGATCGGCGAGGTGCAGCAGTTGCCGAAAGCCTGTCAGCCAGGCTGACGGCGGGGCTCAGCGAGAAAGCGCCTCAAGAACATGTTCAGGGTCGTTGTGTATCGCCCTCAGCAAGGCTTTGGCCGGACCTGTGGGCTCCCTGCGGCCCTGTTCCCAATTGCGCAACGTGCCAACTTGGACGTCGATCATGGCGGCAAACTTGGCCTGCGACAGGCCGGTTGCCTTGCGGATGGTTTTGACCTGAACAGCATCGATAGAGAACTCGCGTGACGGCTGGCGTTCGCCGCGGACGATTTCGTCCATCTGCTTTACGCTCTCCATCAGTTCGTCAAAGAATGCACTCACGCTTACCTCCAGTTCTCGATAACGGCCTTCAGTGCTTTTCGTTGGTTCGGGTCGAGGTCCTGTTGTTCGTTCTTGGAGTAGATGAACAGCATTGCAATTTGTGACGCCGAAACAAAGTGGTAGTAGATGACCCGTAGCTATGACTTCATCTTTCGATACCGTCGTGTTTCAGCGTTCACCAGGAGCCCCAAGGCTAATAGCTCCAGGTCGGACACGTCAGAGGCGTGCATCCTGAAAAGATGTGGGACGGATCTTCATTTGTTCTCTTCCTTACGACTGCGATTGCGCCACAACCGATACGCCCGGATCCCCGAGCGTACCGAGCCAAACAACAAGCCGTTCTCCATCTCCCGGGCGATCCCCGAGCGCACCAGCATGCGCAAGAAGCGCCCGCGTGCCCGGGCGATACCGAAGTAGATGCCGCGGGCTGTCAGGGTATCGCGCACTTCGCGCAGGGCAGCAATGCCGCTGACATCGATGGAACTGACCGCTTCGGCATCGAACAGCACCGCGCGCGGCTGCTCCTCGCGCTGCACCGCCTCGAGCAAACGCATCTTGAAGTAGTCGGCATTGAAGAACAGGATCGCATCGTCAAAGCGATACACCACCAGCCCCTGCACCGTGCGCGCATCCTGGTGGCGGCGGATGTCGACCTGGCCCTCGATGCCCGGCACCCAGCCGAGCACCGCATCGGTAGGCTGGTAGATGCTGTAGAGCAAACGCAGGATCGCCAGGGTCACAGCGATGATGATGCCCGGCAGCACACCGACGCCGAGCACGCCGACGGTAGTCAGCACGCACAGCCAGAACTCGAAGCGGCTGAGGCGGTAGATTTTTTTCAGCGACTGCACATCGATCAGCCCCCAGCCGGCCATCAGCAAAACCGCACCGAGGGCAGCCTGGGGAATCCAGGCCATGGGCGTGGTGAAGGCCAGCAGGATCAGGGCGATGACCAGGGCGGCAATAATGCCGACCAACTGGCTTTTGCCGCCGACCATGTCGTTGACCGCGGTGCGCGAGTCGGCGCCGCTGATGGCAAAGCCTTGGGAAACCCCAGCGGCGATATTGGTGACCCCGAGAGCAAGGAACTCATGGTTGGCGTTGATCGCATAGCCATGGCGGGCAGCAAAGCTGCGGGCAGTCAGCATGGCGCTGCAAAAGCTCACGGTGGCGATACCCAGGGCGTCGCGCAACAGGCTTTTCATTTCTTCCAGATTGGTTTGCGGCCAGGCCAGTTCCGGCATGCCGGCCGGCACCGGGCCGAGGATCGCCACGCCAAAGCGGTCGAGGCCAAACAGCCCGACTACCAGGGTGGCCACTGCCACGGTGACCAACGCCGCCGGCAGGCGCGGGTAGCGGCGCGGCAACCAGATCAGCAAACCCAGCCCGGCAACGCCGATCACCAGGGTCAGCCAGTGGATTTCGCCCAGGCGCTGCAGCAGGTTGATCAGGCTGAGGACAAAGCCGTTGCCCTCGATCTGAAAGCCCAGCACCTTGCCCAGTTGCCCGGCCAGCAGGCTCAGGCCGATACCGTTGAGGTAACCGATAAGGATCGGTCGCGAGAAGAAACTGGCAATGAACCCGGCTCGCGCCAGCCCGGCACCGATCAGCATCAGGCCAACGAGGATGGTGACAATCACCGACAACTGCGCCAGCCGCGCCGGGTCGCCCATGGCCAGTGGCGCAATGGCCCCGGCGACCATGGCGCAGGTGGCGGCATCCGGGCCGACCATCAACTGCCGCGAACTGCCGATCAGCGCATAGACCATCATCGGCAGGATGCACGCGTACAGCCCGTACTGCGGTGGCAGGCCGACGATCTGCGCATAGGCGATGGCGATGGGAATCTGGATCGCCGCCACCGACAGGCCGGCCTGCAGGTCATGACGAAACCATTCGCGGCGGTACTGCAACAGATTGGCCAGGCCAGGCAGCCAGCGGGAGAGAAACATGCACGGATCCTTTCGAGTGTTTCGCGGTGGGCTATTAAAGCGCAGCGCGCGGCGCCTGGGCAGGGCGGCAAGTCAAAAACACTGCTGTTAAGTCTGGCTCAAGCCGTGGAGAATGCCGGCCGATTACAGGGACAGTGAATGGATACCGATGGAACGCAGGATCAATCGCTGGAAAAAGCGCGCAATGTTGCTGAGCCTGGCCTGGTGCTGTAGCGCCCAGGGCCAGGGCGACATCTTTGGTAGCGGCGGCGACGTCGATGGCATGTTGACCCTTGGAGCCACGTTTTATCTGCCCTTCATGCTCACTGGCGCAACCACTTATGGACCCACCATGGCCTCTGAGGCCAGTTCCGGCAAAGATGGCAAACGCGTGATGGCGCAGGCTCGCGACGATGCTGCGGCGTTCATTGCCAGCGACGGGGCTTACCGGGGTGTCTATCTGGAATCGGCGTTGAACTGGTTGCGTAGCGAAGGGCGTGCGCCAGGCGCAACGGATCGCGACCTGGCCCAGGGAATACTGGTGCTGGCAGCAGCCGAAGCGAAGGGGATCTAGCGAAACAGCCACCAGGGCGGTGGCCAAGGCCTCAGCGGCGCTGAAACCTGAAGGAAGCTGGAGCGGGTGAAGGGAATCGAACCCTCGTTATCAGCTTGGGAAGCTGGAGTAATGCCATTATACGACACCCGCTTTCAGGGCTGACTTTGTACCAGAACTTCGTCGCGATTTGAAGCCCTATGTTGCTTAAGCGTCATCTGCCGGTGGCCAGTAGCGCGAGGTCGTGCATCTTCTGTTTGGCCTTTTGGGCCGTTGATGCAGAAGGCTGCGCTACCGGCGACCGTGTCGCTCAGATAGCCAGTGCATGATGCTCCTGGGTGTAGCTGTAACGCGGGCGCGACTCCTTCAGGGCAGGTTTGAGAAAACCCAGCAGGGCTTCGCGGGTATCGCGGCAGGCGGCCTTGTGTTCCATGTCGAGGAAGTGGCCGGTGGCGCGGATCTCGCGAAAGTGGCTGTTGCGCACGTGTTGGCCGAACTGGCGGGCATCTTCGGTGGTGGTGTATTCGTCCCACTCGCCATTCATGAACAGCACCGGAATGTCGATCACCCGCGCCGCCCGCAGGGCATTGCCCAGGTCGTGGTCGAGCACCTGGTTGATGTGAAAGTGCATCTGCGCGTATTCGTGGTTGTCCAGGCTGCTGACGTGGCGGTAGTTGAAGCGCTTGAACAGCGACGGCAGGTGCTTGCCGATGGTGTCGTTGACCAGGTTGCCGACCCGGTAACGATCGCAAGCGCTCAGGTACTGGCAGCCGCGTTCGAGGTAGTCGCGCATCGGTTCGTTGATTACCGGCGAGAACGAGCTGACCACCGCCTTTTCGATGCGCCGCGGCTTGTGCGCCAGGGCCAGCAGGGTGCAGGCGCCGCCCCAGGAGAAGGACATGACATGATCGGCGCCAAAGTGGTCGATCAGCTCCAGGAGGATCTGCCCTTCGGTTTCCTTGGTCAGCAAGTGTTCGTTGCGGTTGTGCGCCTTGGACTTGCCGGCGTAGGGCTGGTCATAAAGCACCACGTTGAATTGCGGGTGCAGGTTGCGCACCGTCTGGGCAAACGAGGCCGTCGTGGCCAGCGAGCCATTGATCAGGATGATCGTCTTCTCAGCGGCATCTGCGCGATAGAACTCCGTGTAAACCCGATACTGACCTTGTATATCAAGCACAGCGATTTCTGGCCTCATGTCGTCGACTCCTGGCGCAAAAAGGGTGTTCGCACATGCAAGGATGCGCGTTCTTTATGACAGGTAGGCATACGCCTTGAAGAGAAGCTGAGGGCCCTGGTCGATCCATGTGGCACGTTGGTCGACCGGTATTGTTCTAGGAGGGCAATCTGCCGGACGCCGGGGCTTCGAGGCACTGGTCGCTGGCAAAAAGGTGTCTTGGACTACGATCGTGACTGGCTGGTCACATGCAGACCGACGATTGGATTCAAGCAGGCACCCGGCCAACCCGCAAGTGCCTTTCGGGCAATTGACGAAAATTTTCCGCCAGGCGGTCGCAGGCTCAGATTGCCCGGATTTCTTCAGGGTAGAGCGCGCGGTACTGACCGGGCTGCAGGTCGGGGTCCAGCTGCAACGGGCCCATGCGTTCGCGGTGCAGGCGCACGACCTTGTTGTCGAAGTGGCCGAACATGCGCTTGACCTGGTGGTAGCGGCCTTCGACGATGCTCAGGCGCGCGCTGCGTGGGCCGAGCAAGGTCAATTCGGCGGGCAGGGTGGTGAGGTCTTCAAAGGCGAAGTAGAAACCCTGGCGGAATTTCTCGATGTAGTGCTCGCCGATCTCCTGCTCGGTCTCGACGTAGTAAACCTTGGGCAGCTTGGTCTGCGGCTGGGTCAGGCGCCGCGACCACAGGCCATCGTTGGTCAGCAGCATCAGCCCGGTGGTGTTGAAGTCCAGGCGCCCGGCGATGTGCAAATCTTCGGTGTCGGCTTGGTCGATCAACTCGATCACCGTGGGGTGCTGCGGGTCCTGGGTGGCGCTGACGCAGCCCTGGGGCTTGTGCAGCATCAGGTAGCGCAATGGGCGCCCGGCCTGCAGCAGTTGCTCGTCGACCTCGATGCGGCTGAATTCGCGCACCTCGAAGCGTGGATCGCTGACCTGCTGGCCATCCACGCGCACGCGCCGTTCGACCAGCAGCAAACGCACGTGCTGACGGCTGAAGCAGGGCAGGTTGCTGAGGAAGCGATCGAGACGCATACAAAACCAGGTGCAGGGCGCGACAGTTTAACCGGCTGGCGTGGCCTTGGCTGCCTGCAATTGCGCCTCGACCTCGGCGCAGCGCGGGCACAGGCAGGCCTGGTTGCGCAGTTCGGCAGGCAGGGCTTCGAGTACCTTGGGGTCGATGCTCACGCCGTAGCACCAGCAGGCCTGGGCGGCCGTGCGCGGGTCGGCCAGGCTGCAATCGTTGCTGGCGCCGCAGGCGGGGCAGCGGCGGCTGTCATTCATGATCGGGGCTGTTCATGGTCGGTTCGGGGTATCTCGCTGCAGACACGGTTGCGTCCACTTTGTTTGGCCCGGTACAGGGCACGGTCGGCGCGGGAGATCAGGCTGTGCAGGGTATCGTCGGCCTGCAGGTTGCTCAAGCCGATGCTGGCGGTCAGGTGGATCGGCTGCTCGGCATAGGTAAAGGCCAGGGCCTCGGTCTTGCTGCGAATTTTTTCGGCCACCGCCGCGGCGTTCTGGCTGTCGGTGTCCTTGAGCAGCACGATGAATTCCTCACCACCCCAGCGGCAGATGATATCAGCATGGCGCAGGCATTCCTCCAGCACCTGGGCGAACTGGCGTAGCACTTCGTCGCCGGCCAGGTGGCCATGGGTGTCGTTGAGCGCCTTGAAGTGGTCGAGGTCGATCAGCAGGGCGATCAGCGGCTTGGGTTCGCGCTGGGCTTCTTGCAGCGCTTGCGCGGCCAGCAGGTCGAAGCCACGGCGGTTGGGCAGGCCGGTGAGGCTGTCGAGGGTGGCCAGGGCTTCGATGTTGTCCTGATGGCGCTTGACCATGGCATTGAGCAGCGACAACACCACCAGGGTGATCATCGCGCAGATCGCCAGGTTCAGGTACAGCGACTGGCGAATGGCATCCATGGCGCCGTCTTCGCGCTTGTCGACGAACAGGTACCAGTTCAGCTCCGGCACCAGGCGCACGTTGAGGAAATGACTATGGCCATCGCTGCTGTTGTATTCATGGCTGCCGCTGACCGGTTGTGGCATTTGCCCGAGCCCGTCCAGTTCGACCAGCGGCTGCCCGGTCCTGGCGCCATGGGGACCGCCATTGGAGCCGGTAAGTACGATACGCCCCTGCGGATCGACGAAGAACACCTGGCGCTGGTAGCGCTGCTGGTAATCGTCGATCAGGCGGATCACCGCCTCGACCGTCAGGCCGATGCCGGCAACGCCGATGAACTTGCCGTCGTAATCGAACACCCGGTAGTTGATGAACACCGTGAGGCGGTCCTGGTTGGCCATGTCGAGGTCGACGTTGATCTCGTAGGGCGTGTTCATTTTCAGTACCCGCTGGTACCAGGCATCACGGGGTTCTTGCGGGTCGATTTTCTTCAGAACGCCTTTGGTCTGGTAATAGATACCGCTGTTGCTGGAGACGAAGAACGCCGTATAGGCGTGGTGCTGGCGCATGATTTCGTCCAGGTAACGGGTGACCTGGGCGGTGTCGCGCTCGCCGCCCAGGGCCCAGTCGCGCAAGAAAGTGTCGTGAGCCATCATCGACGAGATCAGGATCGGACGTACCAGGTCTTTCTGGATTTCCGAATAGACCGTATCGGAGGTCAGCGGCAGCTCGGTGTTGACGATGTTGTCGCGAATCGAGCTGCGTGAGGCGAAGTAGCTGAGCAGGGAGGTCGCCAAGAAGCCGCAGGCGAGCAACAGCAGTAATGTCAGGATCAGCGAGCGCTGCGAAAACAGGGCGGAACGAGGCGGCATGACATTCCCGGTCTGTAGGCCAATGGCCTTCATTCTAGTGGTGTGGCAGAAAAATAACTTTACGATTTTTAAGGGTATCGGCCTTGTATCAATTTATTGCAGCAATGGCACCGGACCTGGTTTTGACAGTCTTATTCAATGTCGATGAACACTTGCCGATCGACGCCGACCAGCGCCGCTGGGATGGGCAGTTTCGCGGTCCGGGAGGCCGCCATGTATCGCCGACTTTTGCTGCTTGCAGTGTTGGGTTTGCTGACCACCGCCTGTGTCCCCTATGGAGGTAACGGTTACTACCGCACCGAGGTCTACACCGCCGATCGCTATGGCTATCCGGGTTACTACCGGCCGTCGTATCCCTACAGCCGCGGCTACTACGTAGCGCCGCAGCCGCGCTACTACGTGGCACCACCGCCGCGTTACTACGCGCCGCCACCGCATTACTACCGTCCGGCGCCCCACGGCTATTACCGGGAAACGCCGCATAACTACTACAAGCCTTACCCGGGGCGCGGCCATGACCGCTACCGCCAGGGATCGTCACGTCACGAGCGCAGCCGTGACGGCTGGCCGGATCGCAACTGGCGTCGCTGAGGCGCCATTCAGGCCAGGTCCGCCAAGGGGTGACGACCTTCCCACGCCTTGCTGAAATGCGCTTCAACCACCGCCGTTGGCACCTGGGCGATATCTGCCCAGTGCCAGCGCGGTTTTTGGTCCTTGTCGATCAGCCGCGCGCGCACCCCTTCGCTGAACTCCGGATGCTGGCAGCAATTGAGGCTCAGGGTGTATTCCATCTGGAACACCTGGGCCAGCGACAGGTACTTGGCACGCTGGATTTGCTCCCAGACCAGGTGCGCGGTCAGCGGGCAGCCTTCGAGCATGGTCTGCGCGGCCTTGGCCAGCAGCGGGTCGGCGTGGTTGCGCAGCTGGGCGATGGCACGCCAGGCGCACACCGGGTCGGCGACATCCAGCAACGCGTCGATCTGCTGGCGCCTGGGCAGCCACTGGGCTTCGGGCCTTTGCGCCTGGGCGCCGTTCTGCTGGGCCTTGAGCAGGCTGTTGAGCTGCAGGGCGGTCTGCTCCTGCCAGTTCAATTGCAGCAGGTCGTCGAGCAACTCTTCCTGCTGGCTTTCGCCCAGCAGACGGTCGGCCAGGCCCAGGTCGAGGGCATCGCTGGCGTTGATCGGCGCGCCAGTAAGGCCGAGGAACAAGCCCAGTTTGCCGGGCAGGCGCGACAAGAACCAACTGCCGCCGACATCCGGATACAGGCCGATGCTGATCTCCGGCATGGCCAGGCGGCTGCTGGGGGTGACCACGCGTACACTGGCCCCCTGCAACAAACCCATGCCGCCACCCAGCACATGGCCGTGGCCCCAGCAGATCAGCGGCTTGGGGTAGGTATGCAGGCGGTAGTCGAAGCGGTATTCGGCGGCAAAGAACTGCGCCGCCAGGGGCGGTACCCGGCCGGGATGGTCAAGGCAAGCCTGGGCCAGGCTGCGCACCTCGCCACCGGCGCAGAAGGCCTTGGCGCCTTCGCCGCGCAGCAGCACGCAGACCACATCCGGGTCATCGGCCCAGGCCTTGAGCTGTTCGTCGAGTACCTCGATCATCGGCAGCGACAAGGCATTGAGGGTTTGCGGCGTATTGAGGGTGGCAACGCCGATGCGCGCGCCGTCGACGCCGGTGAGTTCTTCGCACTGTACTGCAGCCATGGGCGACCTCGTGGTTGATCCGCACAAGTATGGCCGCTGCTGGCGATTTCGGCGGTCGCCGGTCGGATCGATTGACAAGCGCAGGCAGCTTTCCTAGTGTCGCGCCATTGTTTTTCGGACCCGACCATGACTGACGACGATCGCATCAAACTTGAACCGAGCTGGAAAGAGGCCCTGCGCGCCGAATTCGACCAGCCCTACATGCACCAGTTGCGCGAGTTCCTGCGCGAAGAGCACGCTGCCGGCAAAGAGATCTACCCACCTGGCCCGCTGATCTTCAACGCCCTCAACTCCACCCCGCTGGACCAGGTCAAGGTGGTGATCCTCGGTCAGGACCCGTACCACGGCCCCGGCCAGGCCCATGGCCTGTGCTTCTCGGTGCAACCGGGGGTGGCAACGCCGCCGTCGCTGGTGAACATCTACAAAGAGCTGCAGCGTGACCTCAACATCGAAATCCCCAAGCACGGCTGCCTGCAGTCCTGGGCCGAGCAGGGCGTATTACTGCTAAACACCACCATGACCGTCGAGCGCGCCAACGCCGCGTCTCATGCCAACAAGGGCTGGCAGTTCTTCACCGACCGCATCATCGAAGTGGTCAGCGAGCACCAGCCCAACAGCGTGTTCCTGCTTTGGGGCGCCCATGCCCAGAGCAAGCAGAAACTGATCGATGCCACCAAGCACCTGGTGCTCAAGTCGGTGCATCCATCGCCGTTGTCGGCCTACCGTGGCTTTCTCGGCTGCGGCCATTTCAGCCAGGCCAACCGCTTCCTAAAGCAGTGCGGACTGACCCCGATCGACTGGCGTTTGCCACCGGTTTAACGCCGGGTACCTAGCATTTTTGTCAGTTTCGGCCGATTTGAAATAGGCATCTAATACTTCCAGGTTTTCCACGGCAGCCAGCTACAGGCTCGCTGCCAGGGTGCTCTTCGCTGGAAGGAACTGTCGCCATGGGCTCGGACGATTCTGATGCTACTGATGAACCGGTAAATCCCCGGGAGCGCTACGCCGCGCCGTTCGTTCCGGCCGCTATGGAGTTGACGGAAGATGACGTGCTGGGGCATTTGGTCCGCAGGGAAGACCAGTTACGCCCATTGGAAATCAGCATCAGGGAGATCTGGGCGGATTACAATGCCGCTCCTCCGGGCGTGGATACAAAAGTTGAATTTCTCTGGCGAAACGACGTAGTTGAAACATTTACCTTTTCTCAGCCAGTGATCCCGGATGATGTGATCCCGGTTGTCTGCAAGATGCCCTCGGAGTACATGGCGGCGCCTGGCCCCGCCCGGGTCGAGTACCGCGTTACGGTATCGTTGAACCCGTCCACTTCGCACGCAACGCACCTGTTCATCGATAAGCAGGCGCCCAATGGCGACGAAGAAGGTACACCCCTGCAGTTTGACCAGGAAGTCCTGATCAGCGGCGTTACCGAGGATTATCTCAGCCGGCACGACACGGTCGATGCCCGGGTCGAGCCTTGGCCAGATATCAGGGTGGGCGACCTGCTGACCTACTACTGGGAAAAGTTGCCCGTTATCGATACGGATGAGCAACCACGCGAACTGCCCTATGCCGGTGAGTTGCGCATCACCGATGTCAATGCGCCGATCATTGTGCGATACGATGCGATGCTGGTCCGAGAGAGCGGTTCAGGCCCGCATAACGCCTACTATCGCCTGGAAGATCGAACCGGTAATCGCGGGCCAACGTCCGAGGTCCAGCCAATTGAGGTAGTGCTGGATGAATTGCCGGGCGACCTGCCTGACCCTCGGGTGCCCAGGTTCGATGTCGATGGGCTGATTGACCTGGAAGATGCCCGTGCAGGTGTCGAGGTTCACATCGACGTCATCAGCGACGCACAGCAAGGCGATCAGGTTCAGGTCTACTGGCGCGGGCTGGCGCTTCGCCTCATCACCATTGCCGAGAACCAGCAATGGCCTTTAAAGGCCCCGGTCAGTTGGGCAATTCTAGCGGCAGGAGGTTTTGCTGCACCTTTTGTTGATCGGGTGCACTACACCTGGCGACGCGGTGGGGCTTCGCTCACCTCTTCGACCTTATGGGTAGACATCGACCTGACGGTGGCCGGTCCGCCTCCCGGCCCGGATCCGGTCAACCCCTTGTTGCTACCGGCTGTAGTCAAGGGCACGACAGCCGATAATGTGCTCACAGGCGCCGATGCCGGGCAGGACGCGCGCGTCGAGATCCTTCTGTATGACAACCCGCAATTCGGTCAGGTGCTGGAACTGTTCTGGGGCAGTCATCCGCAGGCGGTGGATCGCTACGAGGTGAAGGCTGAGGATGTTGGCGGGCAATTGAGCGTGCTGAGGGTTCCTTGGGCGATTATCCATAGTGTCGGCAATTCACCTGCCTTGCCGATGCAGTACACCACGTTCAATGGGGTTAACCGGCAACGGTCACCCGTAACATCCGTGCGTGTCGAGGTGCGAGTCATCGAAGGCCTGGCGCCCGCCACCTTTCCAGATGCCAAGACCAATCAATGGATACGTTGCGAAGAACAGCCATGGTTGGGCGTTCGGGTAGAGATCCCCAAAGACCCGCAACTGCAGGTGGATGACAAGCTCATCCTGCTTTGGGAGGGCGACTACAACCAATCGGGCAATAACCCGATCCCTGGAACCCAGGGACGTTTCGAGCATGTTCTGACCCGCGAAGACCTCGAAGCCGAGCATGGCTACAGGTTCACCGTATTGCCCTACGACCCGCTGATCAAGTTGGCGGCTCGAAGTGCGCCGGGTGGGGGGGGCGGTAATGTCCGTTATCGGCTGGAGAAAGGCGACGGTAGTGGTGTGGGGGAGTCGGGGTTGGCCCGTGCGAGGTTGTCAGTCATCGATCTGAGTACGGGCCTGTATTGTGATCTAGAGGCGTGAATACTGTGTTCAAGGATGTTGACTCAATACGCTGAAGTGATTGCGCAGTTGCGATAAACAAGACGACGTTTTGCTCTGAAAAAAGGTTTGGCTTCGCCCCCGCAATGCCGTTGCTTGGCAGGACGGCGGCTGGGTCGACTGAGGTGCTGATGGTGTTCCAAGCCTATTTCTATTTGCAGGAGATACCAAGATGACCAAGTTTGAAGCGACAACCAAGGCGTCAGCCGAAAAAGCCAAAACACGGGCCCCACAGCCTAGAAGTTTTAGAAACTTGTTTAATCCACCGGTGCCTATTAATACTGAGCAAAATATTCCCGGGGGACAGATTAATCTGCTGCGTACACCGAAAATCCCGGAAGGACTCGAGGTGGAAATTCCGGCTTTCACTACAGTGGGGCCGCCCGGCACAATCGATACGGTAACCGTTTATATTAACGAAAGGCCGGTTCACAGCGTTGAGTTGCCGGTCCCTCATGTGATCACATTTCCCATTCCGGTGACGCTGCAAGACCCAGTGCTTGAGTCGCATGGTGAGAAAGTTGTTTATTTTGACGTCGTCAACTCGATAAATCCCAATGATGGAGTTTCGCAGAATCTTACGGTAACAGTCGACAGGCTTGATCCCAATCTTGGTGCTTTCCCAACGGCCATCATTCTTCCGGAGGACCTGCCGGATGCCACGGTGACGCCGGAGTATCTGGAAGCGCACGACGATGAGCTGGTGTTGCAGATTCCAGATTACCTTGACCCGCAAGTGGGTGACTACTGGGCGATTCTCTTTGGTGATGAGCAGTCCCAGCCGAATAAAGGCGGGCTGGTTAGCGAAAGGCCTATCAATGTAGTGCTGACAAAGGACGAGCTGCTCCTTGCCGGGCCTGGCACCAAGCAGGTGACCTATATACTGGAAGACCGGGCCGGCAATCCGACCAAGCTGGCATACCGCCAGCAAGTGTTCGTTATCCTTGAGCCAACACCTATCGACTTGCTGGCGCCCAGGGTTGACGCTGCGCCCATTGACATTGTCGAAGCACGTGAGGGCGTGCTGATCGAGGTGGATGAGTATACCAATGCGGCGTCGGGTGACGAAGTGCGCGTTTACTGGAATGATATTTATGTGGATCGGGTCTTCCTGCCGCCCACGCCTAACTGGCCTTTACCGTTTACCGCACCATGGGCAGTCATCTCCAGTGGCGTCGAAGGGACTGCGCATATGGCCCAGGTGCGCTATGAAGTCATCCGTAGCAAGGCCTATCCCTCCCCAGTACTGGACGTGGAAGTAGACCTGGAGTTGATTGGGCCACCTAACCCGGGCGAACCCGATCCGGTCAACCCGGCGCTTGATGTTCCACTCCTGACCTCGTCGACGGGGGAGCTGAATCTTTTGCGCCCAGAGGATGCAGGCCAGCCTGCCGACGTCAGTTTTACCCTCTATGATCCTGCGCAAACCGGGGAGGTTATTCGGCTTTACTATGGCCCGGAAAACCTGTTGGTGGCCACCTATACAGTGCAGAGCACAGACAATCCCGGTGACCCGATCGAGTTGCAAATCAGCTGGGACGATATTGTCAAAGTCGGCAATGGAACGGACATTCCGCTGTTCTATAAAATTTTTGCCAATGCGACCACCACCAACTTCCAGTCGTCGGGCAGTCAATTGGTGGATGTCAGGGCCATTCCATTGGCAGAGGTCAACGCGCCTGAGTTGAATTTGCTCGAAACCCAAGCGGGTATCAGTTGTTCCGATTTTCCATGGCGAGGCGTTAATGCCAGGGTTGTTGATGCTCAAAATCTTCAAGTGGGCGACATCGTTACTTTGCACTGGCTGGGCCTTGAAGGTTTTACCAATTCGCAGCCTGTCGAAGAAACGCGTTCATCTTTCCCACGGGAAGTGCTCAATCAAAACGAAGTGGACACCGGGGTAAATCTTACGATCCCATGGATTCCTTGCATGGAGCCGCTGCGCAGCGGTTTTGTCGAGCTGTATTGGATTCAGGAACGTGGTGGCGAGGATATTGGCCGTTCTCCAGTGAAGTCTTACTACTACTTTGGAGAACAGGGGACCGGGCTTTGCCCAGGAAGGCCATAAGCTGAGTGTTTGATAATAAATGAGGCCGAGCAATGCTCGGCTTCATTTTATCTATATGGGCGCGACACTGTCTGTTGATTGTGCCTACTTCTTATGGGGAATATTCCTACATAAGATTCTGTCAGAAGTTTCTATTCTGCGCTCCGAACAAACGGGGCTTGAACTAGTTGGCTCTGTTTAATCCGGAACTGAATAGTCTCAATGCTGCGGAGTAGAATCTCATGACCAAACCAAGCATCTTCAAACCCTCGGCGCTTTCGTGCGCCTTGCAGGCAGCCCTTGTCGCACCTTTGGTGATGGCATCGGCTCAGGCCCTGGCTATCACCAAGGTTGTCGAAAGCAACCAGACCTTTACCGCTACCTCGGGGACGCCGTCCTACAACTATCGCGTATTGGAAAATGCCACTCTGAATGTCCAGGGTGCGCGGACCGAGCACATTCAAGTGCGCAAGGGCCAACTGAACATCGAGGGTGGCACCGTCACTGCCGTCGGCTCGAACAACGCTGTTGCCCTGGTGAGCAGTACCGCCCGTATCGCCAACGCACGTATCGATAGCGCCCAGGGCAACGGCCTGACGGTTGGCCGATTGCTCGATGGTTCGGCGACCGGGTCCGAGGTCCAGGTCCAGAGCAGCGAAATCAACGGTGGCCGATTCGGTGCAACCCTCAGCGCCTATAGCAATCTGTCGCTCAAAGACTCGAGCCTGACCGGTGCTACGGCTGATGGTCTGTTGATGATCGGCGGCCAGGCCCAGGCGCACAACAGCGTGATCAAGGGCGCCGAGAGCGGTGTGCGTTTGTCTCATGAATACTATGGCTCTGAAGCCAACGAGCAGGCGCCGACTTTGCTGCTGGACAACAGCAAAGTGATCGGGGAAGCAGGGCCGGCCCTGGTGGTGGATTCTGCAACCACCGCCCGTATCGACGTACTCAATGGTTCGAGCCTGGAAGGCGCCAATGGCACCCTGCTTGAGCTCAAGAACGGTGGTTCGGCAGAGATGCAGATTGGCCGCAGCGACCTGGTCGGCAATATTCAGGTAGGCGATGGCAGCACTGCGCAACTGACCCTGAGCAATGCCAGCCTGGAAGGTGATGTGATTGTCGCCACTGGCGGCGCGGCGCAACTGAGCCTGAACGATCAATCGCTGTTCAAGGGGCACCTGGAAAACGTCGACGCACTGGCGCTCAACGGCGACAGTACCTGGGCGCTGGTGGGTGACAGCCAGGTTGAACAATTGAGCCTGCAGGGCGGCCATGTGCAGTTTGGCGAGCCTGGCCAGTTCTATCGCCTGGACCTGGGAGAGCTGTCTGGCAACGGCACCTTTCATATGTCGGCTGACTTCGCCACTGGCGAAGGCGACCTGCTCAATGTCAGCGGTCAGGCCAACGGTCAGCACACCCTCGCCATCAGTGCCAGTGGTCACGACCCGGCCGCTGTCGAGCGGATCACCGTGGTCACTACCGGCGGCGGCGATGCCGAGTTCAGCCTGGTGAACGGCCCTGTCGACCTGGGCGCGTTTTCCTATGACCTGACCAAGGAAGGCAACGACTGGCACCTGGACACCGAGAAGAAAGTCATCAGCCCCGGCACCCGTTCGGTCCTGGCGCTGTTCAATACCGCACCGACCGTGTGGTATGGCGAGCTGTCGTCGCTGCGCACCCGCATGGGCGAGTTGCGCTACAACGAAGGTAAAAGCGGCGCCTGGGGCCGTGCCTATGGCAGCAAGTACAACGTTGCCGAGTCGTCTGGCACCGCCTACAAGCAAACCCAGCAGGGCTTCACCCTGGGTGCCGATGCCCAGGTGGGCGACAGCCAGTGGCTGGTGGGTGTGCTGGCCGGTCATAGCAAGTCCGACCTGGACCTGAGCCGCGGTACTACCGGTACGGTCGACAGCTACTACGCCGGTGCCTACACCACCTGGCTGGACCAGGACAGCGGTTACTACTTTGACGCGGTGGCCAAGGTCAACCGCTTCGACAACAAGTCCAAGGTGGCCATGAGCGACGGCAGCCAGGCCAAGGGCAACTACAAGACCAACGGCGTCGGTGCGTCGGCCGAGTTCGGTCGTCACATCAAGCTCGATGACGGCTACTTCGTTGAACCTTTCGCCCAAGTGTCGGCAGTGAGCATCCAGGGTGCATCCTACGACCTGGACAGCGGCCTGAAGGCTGAAGGTGACCGCACCATGTCGGTACTCGGCAAGGCCGGTGCCACGGTAGGTCGCAACTTTGATCTTGGCGAGGGGCGCTTTGCCCAGCCGTACCTGCGCGCTGCCGCGGTGCACGAGTTCGCCAAGAACAACCAGGTCAAGGTCAACGACAACGTGTTCAACAACGACCTGTCCGGCTCGCGTGCCGAGGTCGGTGCCGGTATTGCCGTGTCGCTGTCCGAGCGCCTGCAGTTGCATGCCGATATCGATTACAGCAACGGCGACAAGATCGAAAAGCCGTTCGGTGCCAACGTCGGCGTGCGTTTCACCTGGTAAGCGCGTAACTGAAAAGAGGACGCCTTGGCTTCCTCTTTTTTTGTTTCAGTCGCAGCGTTTGTCCCAGTGCCTGAATAACGGTTCGGCCAGAAACAGCACGAACAGCAAACGCATCACCTGTAGCGCCGTGACCAGTGGCACCGACAGTTGCAGGGTTTCGGCGGTCAGGCTCATTTCGGCGATGCCGCCGGGCATCATGCCCAGGGTCAGCGAGCGCAGGTCGAGGTTGGTCATGACACTGAGCACACCCGCCGCAAGGCCTGCGATCAACATGGTCAGCGCCGTGGCAATCAAGGTGCGGCCGAGAAACGACGGTGCCCGGCGAAAGAACGCGCGGTTGAAGTGACAACCCAGACCGCTGCCGATCAGCCATTGGCCGATCTGGCTGGCGCCATCGGGCAGGGCCACCTGCAGGTTGGCGCTGACACTGGCCACCGCCGCCACCAGCAACGGCCCGAACAGCCACGGGTTGGGTTGTTTCAAACGCTGCCAGCCCAGGGCCAGCAACACCCCCAGCGGGCAGATCACAACCAGCCAGCCCCAGTGCACGCTCCCGGCGTGGGTCAGCGGCACGCCATTGCCGAGCAAAAACTTGAACAGCGCCGGCACACACAGCACCACCGCCAGCACCCGCAAACTCTGCGCTGCCGCCACCTGGCTGAGCACCGCACCGTTACGGGCGCCGAGGTTGACCATCTCCCCGGAGCCACCGGGCATGCTGGAAAAGAACGCTGTGGCCCGGTCTTCGCCAGTACGGCGCAGCAACCACACCCCGACCACACTGGAAACACTGGTGATCAGCGCCCCGCAGAAAATCAGGCCGAAGTTGCTCGCCACCTGCTCGACCACCGCCGGGGTGAAGTGCAGGCCGATCCCGATACCGATGATCCACTGCCCGCATTTGCGCCCGCCGGGGATCTCGCTCAATTGCCAGGGCGTCAGGCAACGCACGAGGATGATCGCCAGCAACGAGCCGACCATCCACGGCAGCGGCCAGCCGACCCTGCTGGCGAGGTAACCGCCGGCCAGGCCGACCAGGCCGGTGGCCCAGTACAGTTTCAAGCGGCCATCAGACATCGGCCAGGGCACGACGCTGAAGGCTGCGCTTGCGCCAGATGCGCAGCAGCGGCAAAAGCATCATGGCGATGGTCAGGCCCCACACGCTCATGCTGATCGGGCTCGACCAGAGGATGTCCAGGGCACCATTGGAAATCGACAGCGCGCGGCGCAGGTTCTGCTCCATCAGCCCGCCGAGGATGAAGCCCAGCAAGATTGGCGACAGCGGGAAGTCCAGCTTGCGCAGGATGTAACCGAAGATACCGATGCCGATCATCAGGAACAGGTCGAAGGTGGTGGCATGCACCGCGTACACACCGATCGCGGTGATGATCGCGATCACCGGCACCAGCGCCCAGTTCGGCACGGCGAGGATGCGGGTGAAGATGCGGATCATCGGGATGTTGAGGATCACCAGCATGATGTTGGCGATGAACAACGACGCGATCAGGCCCCAGACGATGTCCGGTTGCTGGGCGAACAGCATCGGCCCCGGGGTGATGTTGTACAGGGTCAGGGCGCCGATCATCACGGCGGTGGTGCCCGAGCCGGGTACGCCGAGGGTCAGCATTGGCACCAGGGCGCCGCAGCAGGAGGCGCCGATGGCGGTTTCCGGTGCGGCCAGGCCGCGCTTGTCGCCCTTGCCGAAGGTGCCGCTGGCACCGGCGATGCGCTTTTCGGTCATGTAGGCCACGGCGCTGGCCAGGGTTGCGCCGGCACCGGGCAGCACGCCCATGATGAAACCGAGCAGGCCGCAGCGAATGTTGACGACGAATACCGAGGCCGCTTCCTTGAAGTTGAACAGCATGCGCCCGGTGGCTTTCACCGCTTCGTGGCCATGGTGGGTTTTTTCCAGCAGCAGGAGAATCTCGCTGATGGAGAACAGGCCCAGCACCAGCACCACGAACTGAATGCCATCGGCCAGGTGCACGCTGTCACCGGTGAAGCGGTACACGCCGCTGTTGGCGTCGATGCCGACACTGGAAAGAAACAGCCCGATCAGCGCGGCGATGAAGGTCTTCAACGGCCGGTCGCCGGCCATGCCACCCAGGCAGACAATGGCGAACACCATCAGCACGAAATACTCCGCCGGGCCGAAGGCGATCGCCCATTTCGCCAATAGCGGCGCGAACAGCACCATGCCGCAGGTAGCGATAAAGGCGCCGATGAACGAACTCCAGGCCGACAGCGACAGCGCCACCCCGGCCAGGCCCTGGCGGGCCATGGGGTAGCCGTCGAGGGTAGTCATGACCGTCGACGCTTCACCGGGGATATTGAGCAGGATCGAGCTGATCCGCCCGCCGTATTCGCACCCCAGGTACACCGCTGCCAGCAAAATCAACGCCGACTCCGGCGGCAGGCCGAGAGCGAAGGCAATCGGGATCAGCAGCGCCACGCCGTTGATCGGGCCCAGGCCCGGCAGCAGGCCGACCACGGTGCCGATCAGGGTGCCGGCGAGGGCGGTAACCAGGTTGTAGGGGCTCAGGGCGACGCCGAAGCCCTGGCCGAGATAACCAAGCGTATCCATGTCAGTTCTCCAGAACGTCGAGCAGGCCGAGGGGCAGGGGCACATCCATCACACGGTCAAACAGCCAGTACAGGGCGATGCTCATCAGGCCGATGATCACCACGCTGGGCAACCAGCGCCCGCCATACAAGCGCGCCATCGGCACGCCGATGAGGATGCTGCTGACAATGAAGCCCAGTGGCTCGAAGGTGGCGGCAAAGACCAGCAGCAAGGCGACGCAGAGGCCGATCTTGTTCAGGGTTTCGCGGTCCAGTTCGGGTTCGTCGTCCTTGTGCACGATCGGCGTGGGACGAAAGGCCAGGTACAGCAGGCCCGCGGCCATCAGGCCGAGCATCAGCAAGGGATAGGCACGTGGCCCGACCGGTTCGTAGGAAAAGGCTGCCTGGTAGGGCCAGGCCATGACGGCCAGGGCGGCGCACAGCGCCAGCAAAAACAGGGCGAAGAGACGTTGCAGGATCATTGCGGAATCCTCTTTTCGCGGGGCAAGTGGGAGCGGGCTTGCCCCGCGATGCGTTCGAAAGGGGAGAGGCTTATTGAATCAAGCCAAATTCCTTGGCCAGGGCCTTGTAGTCAGCCACCTGTTTCTTGACGTAGGTGTCCAGCTCGACACCGGTCATGGCGAAGGGGAACAGCTCGCGCTGATCGCGCAGCTTGGCGAACTCTTCGGAGGCCAGCAGCTTGTCGAACGAGGCTTTCCACCAGTCGTACTCTTCATCGGTGACTTTCGGCCCGAGGTAGAAACCGCGCACCACCGGCCAG
Organism: Pseudomonas sp. B21-035; assembly: GCF_024748945.1. Classification (NCBI taxonomy): domain Bacteria; kingdom Pseudomonadati; phylum Pseudomonadota; class Gammaproteobacteria; order Pseudomonadales; family Pseudomonadaceae; genus Pseudomonas; species Pseudomonas sp. B21-035. The sequence continues at coordinate 4,645,099 of NZ_CP087179.1, read as the reverse complement.
ACGATGTCGTAGCCTTGTTCCTTGGCGGTGGGGATGTCCTTCATTTCCGGCTCGTCCAGGCGGGTTTCGGCGAACACCGCAAGCAGGCGCATGTCACCGCTCTGGATGTGCGGCATGGAGTCGGAGATGTCGGTACTGCCGACCTGAATGTGCCCGCCGAGCAGCGCCGTGGCGATTTCGCCGCCGCCTTCCAGGGCCACGTAGCGCAGGTCGCGCGGGTTGATCCCGGCGGCCTTGGCGATCAGCGCGGTCTGCATCCAGTCCTGGCTGCCGACGGTGCCGCCGGAGCCGATCACCACCTTGCTCGGGTCTTTTTTCAGCGCCGCGACCAGGTCGTCGAGGGTCTTGTAGGGCGAATCGCTTTTCACGGCAATGGCACCATAGCTGGTGCCTACCGCCGCCAGCCAGCGCACGGCGTTTTCATCGAAACGGCCGAACTTGCCCTGGGCCAGGTTCAGCAACGAACCACTGGACCAGGCCACCAGGGTGCCGGCATCGGCCGGACGCTGGGCGACCACCGCGTTATAGGCCACCGCGCCGACACCGCCGGGCATGTAGGTGACGCGCATCGGTTTGCTGAGGATCTTTTCGTTGACCAGGGCGCTTTGCACCAGTTTGCAGGTCAGGTCGAAACCGCCGCCGGGCGAAGCCGGGGCGATGCATTCAGGGCGTTTCGGTTCGCCCGCCAGAACGTTGCCGGCCAGCAGCAGGCAACCGGTGGCGAGGGCAATGCGGCGCAGTGAAAAAGTCATCGTGTCTCTCCGTGAACGTTATTGTTATCAGGGATTACCACAGCGCAAGGCTGTAACTCACCAGCAGTCGCACTTCGTCGGCATCGCGGGCGAAGTTGGAGCGGAAGGTGGCGTTGCGCAGGCGCACGGCGACGTTTTTCAGGGCGCCACTTTGCACCACGTACTTGAACTCGGTGTTGCGTTCCCACTCCTTGCCCTCGCCACCATCGGCCAGGCTGACATTATCGCCGCTGATGTAGCGGCTCATGAAGGTCAGGCCGGGGATGCCGAGCTTGCTGAAGTCGTAGTCGTAACGGGCTTGCCAGGAGCGCTCGTCGGCGCCGGCGAAGTCGTTGATCTGTACGAAGTTGACCAGGTACGGGTCGGCGCCATCGACATAGGGGAAGGCGGTGTCGCCGGACAGGTGCTGGTAGCCGGCGCTGAGCTTGTGGCCGTTCAGGCCGTAGCTGAGCATGCCGTTGAGCGCGGTGTTGTCGATGTTGCCACCGCGGGCCTGGCCCTGGTCGTCACTGAAGGCCATGCGCAGGTCGGCGCCGAAGGTGCCCGGGCCCCACGGCTGGGAGGCGATCAGGCCGACGAAGTGCTGGCGGTAGACGTCATCGAGCTGGGCCCAGTGGTAGCTGCCGGTAATCTTGTCGGTGAACCTGTAGTCCAGGCCGGCCATGTCGAAATGGTTGCCGGCGACGGTGCCAAGAAATCGGCTGTTCTTGTTGTTGAGGGCGATGTCCTCGTTGTTGGTGCTGTCGCGGTCGCGGGCTTTTTCCAGGCGCCCGCCGGTAAAAGTCAGGTTTTTGATCTCGCCCGAGGTCAGCAGGCCGCCCTCGAAGGTCTGCGGCAGGATGCGCCCGTCGTTGGGCTGCAGGGTCGGCAGCTCCGGGATCAGCGTGCCGATCTTGAGTTCGGTCGCGGAAATCTTCACCTTGCCGGTCAGGCCGAGTTTGGAATACTCGTCGGCGGCGCGGCCATCGTCGTGGGTTGGCAGCAGGCCGGTGCCGGTGCGGTCGGGGCTTGAGTCGAGCTTGATACCGAGCATCCCCAGGGCATCCAGGCCGAAGCCTACAGTGCCGTCGGTATAACCTGACTCGAAATTGAGCATGAAGCCCTGGGCCCATTCGTCACGCTTGGATTGCTGGGCGCTGGTGCCATCGCGAAAGTCGCGGTTGAAGTACATGTTGCGGGTTTCGAAGCTCGCCTTGCTGTCATCGAAGAAGGCGGCCTGGCTCAACGGGGCGACGCCGGCAAGGGCGAGGGCGCTGGCAACTGCGGTCTGGCGGGAAGGTAGACGTCGGGTAGGCGCGTACGCCTGCGGCTGCATGGACAGCATCGTGGAGTGACTCCGTTATTGTTCTTATTAGTTCGGACCTTGGGTCCGGTTTTACGGCAAGCAGAGTGAGCCGTGAGAGGATGCTAGGGCGTGAACCTTTCGCTAACCTTTCAGCAGCTTTTGATTGCGCCGAAGGCTTCACAGGCGGGCTGTCGGCTGTACACTCCGCGCCATTGAACGCGACGCAAAGGGGAGAAATCGATGCGTGTGCTGCTCGTCGAAGACCATCTGCAACTGGCCGAAAGCGTGGCCCAGGCCCTGAAAAGCACCGGCCTGACCGTGGATGTGCTGCATGATGGCGTGGCCGCCGACCTGGCCCTGGCCAGCGAGGAATACGCCGTGGCGGTGCTCGATGTCGGCCTGCCGCGGATGGACGGATTCGAGGTGCTGGCGCGCCTGCGGGCCCGCGGCAAGACCGTGCCGGTGCTGATGCTGACCGCGCGCAGCGACGTCAAGGACCGGGTCCATGGCCTGAACCTGGGCGCCGACGATTACCTGGCCAAGCCGTTCGAGCTGACCGAGCTTGAGGCGCGGGTCAAGGCCCTGCTGCGCCGTAGCGTGCTCGGTGGAGAGCGCCAGCAGCGCTGCGGGCCACTGGTTTACGACCTCGATACCCGGCGCTTCACCCTCGGCGAAGAACTGCTGACCCTGACCTCCCGCGAGCAGGCGGTGCTCGAAGCACTGATTGCGCGGCCCGGGCGGGTGATGAGCAAGGAGCAACTGGCCGCCCAGGTGTTCGGCCTGGACGAAGAAGCCAGCGCCGATGCTATCGAAATCTACGTGCACCGCTTGCGCAAGAAGCTCGACGGCCATGCCGTGGCGATCGTCACCTTCAGGGGGCTCGGCTACCTGCTCGAGCACAAAGATGCGTAACAGCGACAGCCTGCGCGGGCGACTGCTATGGAACCTGGCAATCCTGCTGGTGGTGCTGATGCTGGCCAGCGGCCTGAGCGCTTACTGGAACGGCCGTGAAGCCGCCGACACCGCCTACGACCGTACCTTGCTGGCCTCGGCACGGACCATCGCCGCGGGCCTGTCGCAACGCGACGGCACCCTCAGCGCCGATGTGCCCTACGTGGCCCTGGACACTTTCGCCTACGACAGCGCCGGGCGCATCTACTACCAGGTCAACGATATTCACCAGCGCTTGATCTCCGGCTACGAAAACCTCCCGGCGCCGCCGCCCAATACTCCGCGCACCGACGATTACCCGGCCCTGGCGCGCTTTTACAACGCCCGTTATCTGGGTCAGGACGTGCGCGTGGTCAGCCTGCTCAAGGCGGTTAGCGAGCCGAACATGAACGGCATGGCCGAAATCCGCGTGGCCGAAACCGAAGAGGCGCGGGTGCGCATGGCCCGCAGCCTGATGGCCGATACCCTGCTGCGCCTGGGCATGCTCGCCCTCGGCGCGCTGATGCTGGTGTGGTTTGCCGTCAGCGCCGCCCTGCGCCCGCTAGAGCGCTTGCGCAGCGCTGTGGAGGAGCGCCAGCCCGATGACCTGCGGGCCTTGCCGGTGGTCCAGGTGCAGCGCGAGCTGAGCCCGCTGGTGCGCGCCCTGAACCACTTTACCGAACGCTTGCGCGGCCAGTTCGAGCGCCAGGCACAGTTTATCGCCGAGGCCGCCCATGAACTGCGCACGCCGCTGGCAGCGCTAAAGGCGCGGGTCGAACTGGGCTTGCGCTCCAACGAGCCGCAAGTCTGGCGCGAAACCCTTGAGGCCGCCGCGCAAGGCACCGATCGCCTGACCCACCTGGCCAACCAGTTGCTGTCGCTGGCGCGGGTCGAAAACGGCGCCCGGGCGATTGCCGAAGGCGGCGCGCAATTGCTCGACCTCAGCCAATTGGCCCGTGAGCTGGGCATGGCCATGGCGCCGCTGGCCCATGCGCGTGGCGTCGCCCTGGCGCTGGAGACCGAGGGGCCGGTGTGGGTGCGCGGCGAGCCGACGCTGCTCAATGAGCTGCTGAGCAACCTGGTCGATAACGCCATGGCGTATACGCCCAAGGGCGGCGATGTGATTCTGCGCGTGGTTGAGCCGGGCATTCTCGAAGTCGAAGACGACGGCCCGGGGATTCCTGAAAGCGAGCGCGAAAAGGTCTTCGAGCGCTTCTACCGGCGCGGCGCCCAGGGCACTGGCCTGGGCCTGGCGATTGTCGGCGAGATCTGCCGCGCGCACCTGGCGCAGATCAGCCTGCACGATGGTGAGCGTGGCGGCTTGAAGGTGCGGGTCAGCTTCAGCGCTGACTAGCGGAACATCGCCTTGGCATTTAGCAGGTCGCTGGCCTGCAGCTCAGTGCCGGTGGGCAGGCCAAGGTGGCGGTAGGCGGGCAGGGCGGCCAGCGGTCGCTCCTTGCTGTTGCTGCTGAGTACCTGGGCGATCTGCACAATATCGACGTAGTCGACCTTGTCGGTGCCGCGATCCAGGTCCTGGATCAGCCCGGGCAGGTGCACCAGTTGCTCGGGGAACTCCCAGACGCTGAGGATCTTGTCGCCCAGTGCCGGGTGAATCTGTTCGATTACATAGTTCAGGCTGACCGGGTCGGAGAGCAGCTCGTTGTGCTCTTCGGCATACAGCAGGATCGGCAGCGCGCCAATCTGATGAACCAGGCCAGCGAGGGCTGCTTGGTCCGGCTTGAGCTGGGTGAATCGCAGGCACAGCTCATAGCTGATGCCAGCCACTTCGAGGCTTTTTGACCAGATCTCGCGCATTTTTTGCTCAACCACATCCGAGCGGGTATGGAAGATCTGCTCGATCACCAGGCCGATCGCCAGGTTGCAGCTGTAGTTGATGCCCAGGCGGGTGATGGCCGTTTGCAGGTCGGTGACCTCGGTGGCGGCGCGCAGCAAGGGGCTGTTGACCACCTTGATCAGGCGCGCCGACAACGCTGCATCGCGACCGATCACCTTGCTTAGGGTACTGACGCTGATCTCGCTGTCTTCGGCGGCTTCGCGAATGCTCAAGGCCACTTCCGGCAGGGTCGGCAGCACCAGGTCATCGTTGTCGATGGCGCTCAGCAGGTGGGCCTGGATCATCTCGGCCATCTTGTTCATGGTGATTCTCTACCGCAATTGACGAGTGCCCCGCCCGTGCAGGGCGGGCGCAGGCTCAGCGCTGGATTTCGCGATCGCGGTCCAGTTCGTAAGGAAGCGTCAGCAGCTCCAGGCGCGGACCTTCGGCGCTGCCCAGGTGCAGGTTGTTGTCGGCAACCGCGTCGGCGGTCAGCACGGCCAGCAGTTCGCAGCCCTGTTCACTGCGGGCCGCCAGTACCACTTCACCAACGGAGGAGTTGTGGGTGGGCGAGAACACTTCGGTACCGGGCTGCGGCAGGTCTCCCTCGGCCAGGGCCAGGCGGTATTGGCGACGCTTGAGCTTGCCCAGGTACTGCATGCGCGCGACGATTTCCTGGCCGGTGTAGCAGCCTTTCTTGAAGCTCACGCCACCCACGGCCTGCAGGTTGATCATCTGCGGAATGAACAGCTCGCGGGTTTGCAGCATGACCTGGCCGATACCGGCGCGGATCTGTCCGAGCAGCCAGTCGTTGAGCCCGGCCTCGGCCAACTGCGCCGCCAGTTGCGCTTGCACCGCCGGGGCCTGCTCGGCAGGTACCCACAACTCGATGCGCCCAGCCGATACGGCAATGGCGACCAAGCCGTTTTGACGGGTGACCGCGTCAGTCTGCACCGGCACTTCCAGGCCCAGGGCCGGCAGCGCGGCTGCACCGTCGTGCAGGCCGAAACGCACCCAGGCAGCGCTGTCGTCGGTCAGCTTGGCCTTGGAGAACACTGCGTACTTTTTAAGGTCGGCCAGTTGCGGTTCGAGCAGTTCGCGGGTCATCGCCAGCAAGTAGCCATCGCCCTCGGAGAGGATGCGAAAGCTCGACTGCATGCGGCCCTTGACCATGCAGCGGGCGCCGAGGCTGGCGGTATGCTCGTTGAGGTAACTGATGTTGCAGGTCAGCTGGCCTTGCAGGAACTTGCCGGCGTCCGAGCCGCGGACGGCGAGAACGCCTTCGTGGGAAAGGGTGCAGAAAAAAGCGGAATCGGCCATGGTTTATCGCAAGGTGATAGGACTGGGGCCCATGATAGAGCGCTGTCGGCAAAATAGGTAGTTGAGTACAGGCCTCTGTCATTATTTGCTCAGATGTCCGGACCAACGTCGCGTGTCCCTCGGGCGCTGGCTCTGTATACTGGCGGCCTATTTTTGGAGGGCTTCATGGTCGAACAAATTGAACTCAACAAGCTCTTTTGGCACAGCCGCCGTGGCATGCTCGAGCTGGACGTGTTGCTGGTTCCTTTCAGCCAGGACGTTTTTCCAACCCTGAGCCCGGAAGACCGGGAACTGTACTGGCGCTTGCTCGGCTGCGAAGACCAGGACATGTTCGGCTGGTTCATGGAGCGCAGCGAGTCCGAAGACCCGGAGCTGCAACGCATGGTTCGCATCATCCTGGACCGTGTCCAGCCCAAGTGAGCGTTTCGAATGTCGCTGGCAGGGCTCAAGGGCACTGTTGGCGGCATACCTGGCCAGCCTGCTGCTGGCCTTGCTGGCCCTGAGCCTGCTGCAGGTGCCCCTGTGGTTGCGCCTGGCGGCCATTGCCTTGTGCCTGCTGCATGGCGCCTGGGTCATTCCCCGGTGCATCCTGCTGACCCACCCCAACGCCATTACCGCCCTGCGCCGCGATGCCCACGGCTGGCAGTTGTTCAGCCGCGCCCAGGGCTGGCAGGCGGTGCAGCTCAAGCCCGACAGCCTGGCCTTGCCCGGATGCGTGGTATTGCGCTTTCGCCGGGCCGGGCGGCGTTTCAACGAGGGCCAGTGCATCGCCTTCGACGCGCTGGAGCCGGTGCAGCACCGGCGCCTGCGTTTGCGCCTGAAATTTAGTCGGCGTAGGTGGGCGGCTGCAGGATAGTGTCGCGGGCCTCTGTGAGCATGCCCGGGTAATCCAGGGTGTAGTGCAGGCCGCGGCTTTCCTTGCGTTGCATGGCCGAGCGGATCATCAGTTCGGCGACCTGGGCAAGGTTCCTCAACTCAATCAGGTCGCGGCTGACTTTGTAGTTGCTGTAAAACTCGTCGATCTCATCGAGCAGCAGACGCACCCGGTGTTCGGCGCGCTGCAGGCGCTTGTTGGTGCGCACGATACCGACGTAGTCCCACATGAAGCGCCGCAGTTCGTCCCAGTTGTGCGCGATGATCACGTCTTCGTCCGAATCGGTCACCTGGCTGGCATCCCAGCACGGCAGCGCCCGGGGCATTGCGGTCTGGTCCAGGCGAGCGACGATGTCGTTGGCCGCTGAACGCCCGTAGACGAAACATTCGAGCAGCGAGTTGCTGGCCATGCGGTTGGCGCCGTGCAGGCCGGTAAAACTGGTTTCGCCGATGGCGTACAGGCCCGGCACGTCGGTCAGGCCTTGTTCATCGACCATCACCCCGCCGCAGGTGTAATGGGCGGCCGGTACTACCGGGATCGGCTGGCGGGTGATATCGATGCCAAAGCCCAGGCAGCGCTCGTAAACGGTGGGGAAGTGGCTTTTGACGAATTCGGCCGGCTTGTGGCTGATGTCCAGGTAGACGCAGTCCACCCCCAGGCGCTTCATTTCATGGTCGATGGCGCGGGCGACGATGTCGCGCGGGGCCAGTTCTTCGCGCGGGTCGAAGCGCGGCATGAAACGCTCGCCATTGGGCAGCTTGAGCAGGCCGCCTTCGCCGCGCAGGGCTTCGGTGATCAAAAAGCTCTTGGCCTGCGGGTGGTACAGGCAAGTCGGGTGGAACTGGTTGAACTCAAGGTTGGCCACCCGGCAACCGGCGCGCCAGGCCATGGCAATGCCGTCGCCACAGGCGCCGTCGGGGTTGCTGGTGTAGAGGTAGACCTTGGCTGCGCCGCCGGTGGCGAGCACGGTAAAGCGCGCGCCGAAGGTGTCGACTTCGCCGCTGGTGCGGTCCAGCACATACGCCCCCAGGCAGCGATCGCCGTCCAGGCCCAGGCGCCGTTCGGTAATCAGGTCGACCGCTACTCGCTGTTCCAGCAGCTCGATGTTCGGCCGCAGCCGCGCTTGCGCCAGCAGGGTGGTGAAGATCGCCGCGCCGGTGGCATCAGCGGCGTGGATGATGCGCCGATGGCTGTGGCCGCCTTCGCGGGTCAGGTGGAACTCGAAGCCGCTTTCTTCATCGCCGGCGTGTTCGTCGCGGGTAAAGGGCACGCCCTGGTCAATCAGCCACTGGATCGCTTCGCGGCTATGCTCAACGGTGAAGCGCACGGCGTCTTCGTGACACAGGCCGCCACCGGCATTGAGGGTGTCTTCGACGTGGGACTGCACCGTGTCGGTGTCGTCCAGCACCGCGGCCACGCCGCCCTGGGCCCAGAAGGTCGAGCCATTGGCGAGGTCGCCCTTGCTGAGCACGGCGACGCGCAGGTGACCGGGGAGGGTCAGGGCCAGGCTGAGGCCGGCGGCGCCGCTGCCGATCACGAGAACATCATGTTGGAATTGTTGGCTCATGTCAGGACACTAGTATCTGAAGGGGGGGATCGGCACAATAGTCAGGCGCTTATGGCATTGTGAAACTATCGTGAATCTGGACCGGCTGCCTTTATAGCAGCCCCAAGGCCCTGATTTCCAATGGCGCTTGTGCAGTCCAGGGAGCCTTTTGTGGGAACTTTCCGTGATGTACGGATATCCATAGAAGGATGCCCGCACGCCACAATGCCGCGGCGACGCATGGCAGGCGCCCCTTGAAGGCACTGTTTGCGTATTCGAGACCCGATTATCGACGCAGCCGGCCGTGACCGCGCTGCGTTTTTCGTGCGAGCCGACCAAGGGCCGCAGGAAACTTGCTTGGAGGGGAGAACTTTTGCGCAAAGCCCGAGTCTATGGTTGCAAGCCTGAACGATGGCAGGTGCAACGCTCCTTCGAGTTCACTGAGGAGTGTTCATGCTAACCCAGGAAGAGGATCAGCAGCTTGTCGAGCGCGTGCAGCGTGGCGACAGGCGAGCGTTCGATCTGTTGGTGCTGAAGTATCAGCACAAGATTCTCGGGTTGATCGTGCGTTTTGTCCACGACACCCATGAAGCCCAGGATGTGGCGCAGGAAGCTTTCATCAAGGCTTACCGGGCGCTTGGTAATTTTCGCGGGGACAGCGCCTTTTATACCTGGCTGTACCGCATTGCCATCAACACGGCAAAAAACTATCTGGTGTCCCGCGGTCGGCGGCCACCAGACAGCGATGTAAGTTCCGAGGATGCGGAATTTTACGACGGCGATCATGGCCTCAAGGATCTGGAGTCCCCCGAGCGCGCGTTGTTGCGAGATGAGATCGAAGGCACCGTCCATCGGACCATCCAGCAACTGCCAGAAGATTTGCGTACGGCGTTAACTTTACGTGAATTCGATGGTCTGAGTTACGAGGACATTGCGAGCGTCATGCAGTGTCCGGTGGGTACCGTGCGCTCTCGAATCTTCCGCGCTCGGGAGGCCATAGACAAAGCCCTGCAGCCGTTGTTGCAGGAAACCTGAGACAGCGGCGACAGCCAAGAGAGGAACCGCCATGAGTCGTGAAGCTTTGCAGGAATCGCTGTCCGCGGTGATGGATAACGAAGCGGACGAACTGGAATTACGACGGGTGTTGAATGCCGTCGATGATCCCGAAACCCGTGCCACCTGGTCGCGTTACCAGGTAGCCCGTGCAGCCATGCACAAAGAGCTGGTACTGCCACAGCTGGATATCGCCTCGGCCGTATCCGCAGCCCTGGCCGATGAAGCCGCTCCGGCCAAGGTCTCCCGTGGACCCTGGCGCAGCCTGGGCCGCCTGGCCGTTGCCGCTTCGGTGACTGTCGCGGTACTGGCCGGTGTACGCCTGTACAACCAGGACGAAATCAGCGGTGCCCAGCTGGCTGCCCAACAACCGGCGCAGCAAGGCCTGAGCTTGCCACAAGCACAGGGCCCGGCCGTATTGGCAGGCTATAGTGAAAGTGCAGAACAGCCAGGCCCGATGGCCAATGGCGTGCTGCAGGGGCAAACCGGCTGGCACGACCAGCGTCTGCCTGGCTACCTGCGTCAGCATGCTCAGGAAGCAGCCCTCAAGGGTACCGAGAGCGCTCTGCCGTATGCACGTGCAGCCAGCCTGGAAAATCGCTAAGTAAGGAGGATCATGCGCGCGCTACCTCTCATACCGCTGCTGCTGGGTGGCTGGTTGACGCTACCGGCCCTTGCCGCCAACTCCTCTGCGCAGGCAGGTGACTGGCTCAAGCGTCTGGCCCAGGCCGAGCAACAGCAGAGTTATCAGGGTACTTTCGTTTACGAGCGTAACGGTAGCTTCTCCACCCACGACATCTGGCATCGCGTCCAGAGCGGCAAAGTCAGCGAGCGGCTGTTGCAGCTCGATGGCTCGGCCCAGGAAGTCGTGCGTGTCGACGGGCAGACCCAGTGCGTAAGCGGGGCCCTGGTACCGGGAGTGGCCAACACGCCGGAGTCTGCGGCGCGAGTGCTTGATCCTCTGAAACTGATGAGCTGGTACGACCTCGGGGTCGCCGGCAAATCGCGGGTGGCCGACCGTGAAGCGGTAATCGTCACCCTTACCCCGCGTGATCAACACCGCTATGCCTTCGAGCTGCACCTGGATAAAGACACCGGGCTGCCGCTCAAGTCGTTGATGCTCGACGACGGTGGGCGATTGCTCGAGCGTTTCCAGTTCACTCGCCTGAATACCGCCGTCGCACCAAGCGATGAACAGCTCAAGGCCAGTGGCATCTGCAAGCCGGTTGCCCAACTGACCGCGCAGGCTGCACAACCTGTCACCGGCTGGCGATCGGACTGGTTGCCACCTGGATTCGAGCTGATCACCAGCTCCGTGCGCAAGGACCCGCAAAGCAAGAATGCCGTCAGCAGCCTGATGTACGACGACGGCCTGGCGCGCTTTTCGGTGTTCGTCGAAGCCCTCGACAAAGGCTCGGCCGCCGATATCCGCACGCAGCTGGGCCCGACGGTCGCCGTCTCGCGGCGCCTGACCACGCCCCAGGGCGAAATGATGGTGACTGTGGTGGGCGAGATCCCTATCGGCACCGCCGAACGCATTGCGCTGTCCATGCGCGCCCAGGATGCCCAGGCTAAAAAATGAGGCGCAGGCAATGAGGCTGACAGGTCGAGGATTGCTTGGCTGACATGATTGGCAAGCTTTGCAGTTTGCAAAAACTCCAGAATTTTTCTATAGGTCAGTCCTTTCGGGGGCTGGCCTTTCCTGCTTCTGCAGGTCCCTACTGCTAACCACGCTCGTTGTGACGGGAGCCGTATGTCAATACCACGCTTGAAAACCTACCTATCGATGGTCGCCGCCGTGTTCATGCTCGGTCAGGTGCTCACCGCCCAGGCCGAAGCCCTGCCGGACTTCACCACCCTGGTCGAGCAGGCCTCGCCTGCGGTGGTGAACATCAGTACCAAGCAGAAACTGCCGGACCGCAAGTACGCCGCCGGGCAGATGCCTGATCTTGAAGGCCTGCCGCCGATGTTCCGCGAATTCTTCGAGCGCAACATGCCGCAGACGCCGCGTTCGCCGCGCGGTGACCGCCAGCGTGAAGCGCAATCGCTGGGTTCGGGCTTCATCATCTCCAGCGACGGTTACGTGCTGACCAACAACCATGTGGTCGCCGACGCCGATGAGATCATCGTCCGCCTGTCGGACCGCAGCGAGCTGCAGGCCAAGCTGGTCGGCACCGACCCGCGCACCGACGTGGCCCTGCTCAAGGTCGAAGGCAAGGACCTGCCGACCGTCAAGCTGGGTGACTCCGAGAAGCTCAAGGTCGGTGAGTGGGTGCTGGCCATCGGTTCGCCGTTCGGCTTCGACCATTCGGTGACCAAAGGTATCGTCAGTGCCAAGGGCCGCACCCTGCCCAACGACACCTACGTGCCATTCATCCAGACCGACGTGGCGATCAACCCGGGTAACTCCGGTGGCCCGCTGTTCAACATGAACGGCGAAGTGGTGGGTATCAACTCGCAGATCTTCACCCGTTCCGGTGGCTTCATGGGCCTGTCGTTCGCCATCCCGATCGATGTCGCGCTGGATGTTTCCAATCAGCTGAAGAAAGACGGCAAGGTCAGCCGCGGCTGGCTGGGCGTGGTGATTCAGGAGGTCAACAAGGACCTGGCTGAGTCCTTCGGTCTCGACAAGCCGGCCGGTGCCCTGGTCGCCCAGGTGCTGGAAGATGGCCCGGCCGCCAAGGGTGGCCTGCAGGTCGGTGACGTGATCCTGAGCATGAACGGTCAGCCGATCGTCATGTCTGCCGACCTGCCGCACCTGGTCGGTGGCCTCAAGGATGGCGCCAAGGCCAAGCTCGACATCATCCGCAATGGCAAACGCCAGTCGCTGGACATCACCATCGGCGCACTGCCGGATGAAGATGCCGACATCACCACCAACGCCAATGGCGGCGTCGAGCGCAGCAGCAACCGCCTGGGTGTGTCGGTGGCCGACCTGACCGCCGAGCAGAAGAAGTCCCTCGAGCTCAAGGGCGGCGTGGTCATCAAGGAAGTCCAGGACGGTCCGGCAGCGCTGATCGGCCTGCGTCCGGGCGACGTCATCAGTCATCTGAACAACCAGGCGATCCTTTCGGCCAAGCAGTTCACCGAAATCGCCAAAGAGCTGCCGAAGAACCGTTCGGTGTCGATGCGCGTCCTGCGTCAGGGCCGCGCCAGCTTCATCACCTTCAAACTGGCTGAATAAGCCGGCTTGAGCAGAAAAGGGCAGCCTCGGCTGCCCTTTTTTCTGGGCGCCGCGCAGGTTTCCCGGGGCATGCACCGATTTCCCACAATCGCGGTACCCACAGTTCACGTGACGCCAACGTCAAGCTTCAGGTACAATTCCCGGCTATTTTTCGGTGGGCGTCCGGCCCGCAGCCTTTTTGAGTGTTGACCCGTGAGTGATTTGAGTCATATCCGCAATTTCTCCATCATCGCCCACATTGACCATGGCAAGTCGACCCTGGCCGACCGCTTCATTCAGATGTGCGGTGGCCTGACTGCGCGTGAAATGGAGGCCCAGGTACTCGATTCCATGGACCTGGAGCGTGAACGCGGTATCACCATCAAAGCCCACAGCGTCACCCTGCACTACAAGGCGCAAGACGGCAAAACCTATCAGCTGAACTTCATCGACACCCCCGGCCACGTTGACTTCACCTACGAAGTCAGCCGCTCGCTGGCGGCCTGTGAAGGTGCCTTGCTGGTGGTCGACGCCGGCCAGGGTGTAGAAGCCCAGTCGGTCGCCAACTGCTACACCGCCATCGAGCAGGGCCTTGAGGTCATGCCGGTACTGAACAAGATGGACCTGCCCCAGGCCGACCCGGACAAGGTCAAGGACGAGATCGAGAAGATCATCGGTATCGACGCCACCGACGCCGTGGCCTGCAGTGCCAAGAGCGGCATGGGCGTCGACGAGGTGCTCGAGCGCCTGGTGCACACCATCCCGGCGCCTACCGGTGACATCGAGGCGCCGCTGCAGGCGCTGATCATCGACTCCTGGTTCGACAACTACCTGGGCGTTGTCTCCCTGGTGCGTGTCCGTCACGGCCGGGTGAAGAAGGGCGACAAGATCCTGGTCAAGTCCACCGGCAAGGTCCACCTGGTCGACAGCGTCGGTGTGTTCACCCCCAAGCACACCCAGACCGCTGATCTCAAGGCCGGCGAAGTAGGCTTCATCATCGCCAGCATCAAGGACATTCACGGCGCGCCGGTGGGTGACACCCTGACCCTGAGCACGACCCCCGAGGTCGAGGTGCTGCCAGGCTTCAAACGTATTCAACCGCAGGTGTATGCCGGTCTGTTCCCGGTCAGTTCCGATGATTTCGAAGATTTTCGTGATGCATTGCAGAAACTGACCCTGAACGACTCGTCGCTGCAGTACCTGCCGGAAAGCTCCGACGCCCTGGGCTTCGGCTTCCGTTGCGGCTTCCTCGGCATGCTGCACATGGAGATCATCCAGGAGCGCCTGGAGCGCGAGTACGACCTGGACCTGATCACCACCGCGCCGAGCGTAATCTTCGAGGTCAAGCTCAAGACCGGCGAAACCATCTACGTCGACAACCCGTCGAAGCTGCCGGACGTGTCCTCGGTCGAAGACTTCCGTGAGCCGATCGTATCGGCCACCATCCTGGTGCCGCAGGAGCACCTGGGCAACGTCATTACCCTGTGCATCGAGAAGCGTGGCGTACAGCGCGACATGCAGTTCCTCGGCTCGCAGGTGCAAGTACGCTACGACCTGCCGATGAACGAAGTGGTACTGGACTTCTTCGACCGCCTGAAGTCCACCAGCCGCGGCTACGCCTCGCTGGACTATCATTTCGACCGCTACCAGTCGGCTAACCTGGTCAAGCTCGATGTACTGATCAACGGTGACAAGGTCGACGCCCTGGCGCTGATCGTGCACCGCGACAATGCGCACTACAAGGGCCGCGCATTGACCGAGAAGATGAAGGAACTGATTCCTCGGCAGATGTTCGATGTGGCAATCCAGGCCGCCATTGGCGGGCAGATTGTTGCGCGTACGACTGTCAAGGCGCTCAGAAAGAACGTACTGGCCAAATGCTACGGTGGTGACGTTAGCCGTAAGCGCAAGCTGTTGGAGAAGCAGAAGGCCGGTAAGAAACGCATGAAACAGGTCGGTAACGTGGAAATCCCACAAGAAGCCTTCCTCGCCGTGCTCAGGTTGGATAGTTAGGTCCTATGTCGCTAAATTTCCCGCTGTTGCTTGTCATCGCCGTCGCCGTCTGCGGTCTGTTGGCCCTGGTCGACCTGCTGTTCCTGGCCCCGCGCCGGCGTTCGGCGATCGCCAACTATCAGGGCAGCGTCAGCCAGCCAGAAATGGCAGTGGTCGAGCGCCTGAACAAGGAACCGTTGCTGGTCGAGTACGGTAAATCGTTCTTCCCGGTGCTGTTCATCGTCCTGGTGCTGCGCTCGTTCCTGATCGAGCCGTTCCAGATCCCTTCGGGGTCGATGAAGCCGACCCTGGAAGTGGGCGACTTCATCCTGGTGAACAAGTTCTCTTACGGGATCCGCCTGCCGGTGATCGACAAGAAGGTCATCGAGGTGGGTGATCCGCAGCGTGGCGATGTCATGGTGTTCCGCTACCCGAGCGACCCGAACGTCAACTACATCAAGCGTGTGGTTGGCCTGCCGGGCGATCAGATTCGCTACACCAGCGACAAGAAGCTGTTCGTCAACGGTCAGGCGATCGCCGAGCAGCTGGTCGGCACCGAGCCGGGTACCCTGGGCAGCGCCGAGCTGTACAAGGAAAAGCTCGGTGAAGCCGAGCACCTGATCCGCAAGGAAATGAGCCGCTACCGCATGCCGCCTGACCAGCAATGGACAGTCCCGGCCGGCCATTACTTCATGATGGGCGACAACCGCGACAACTCCAACGACAGCCGTTACTGGGATGATCCCAACATTCCCAAGGAACTGCACGGCATGGTCCCGGACCAGAACATCGTCGGCAAGGCCTTTGCGGTCTGGATGAGCTGGCCAGAGCCTAAACTGAGCCACTTCCCGAACCTGTCGCGGGTCGGCCTGATCAAGTAACACTACAACGGCGCTGTCCTGGGACAGCGCCGAATGCGTTTCTGGCATAGGCTGTGTTCAGGGAAGCCTGGATGCAACCGATCACCCCGGCCAGCGAGCATGAGCCAAACAGTCTTTCAGGATGTTGATTTGAACAATGCGTTAAATCCGACGGTAGCCCCGATGGCGGCGTACCGAGTTGCAAAGTGTGAGCCCCGCGCCCAGGCGTGCGGGCTGAATTTCGGCCACGAACTGCGCGTGGGTACACTGTGAGCGTTTCCTTGAGCCGCCTCGAGCGCCAGCTCGGCTACACCTTCAAGAACCAGGAGCTGATGCTGCTGGCCCTGACGCACCGCAGTTTTGCCGGGCGCAACAACGAACGCCTCGAGTTCCTCGGCGATGCGATCCTCAACTTCGTCGCCGGTGAAGCGCTGTTCGAGCGCTTCCCCCAGGCCCGCGAAGGCCAGCTGTCGCGCCTGCGTGCGCGGCTGGTCAAGGGCGAGACCCTGGCGGTACTGGCCCGGGGCTTTGACCTGGGCGAATACCTGCGCCTGGGTTCGGGCGAGCTGAAAAGCGGCGGTTTTCGCCGCGAGTCGATCCTGGCCGATGCCCTGGAGGCGCTGATTGGCGCCATCTACCTGGATTCGGACATGCAGACCGCTCGCGAGCGGGTACTGGCATGGCTGGCGGGTGAATTCGAAAGCCTGACCCTGGTCGATACCAACAAGGACCCGAAAACCCGTCTGCAGGAATTCCTGCAGTCGCGGGCCTGCGAACTGCCGCGCTACGAAGTGGTGGATATTCAAGGTGAACCCCATTGCCGGACGTTTTTCGTCGAATGCGAAGTGACCCTTTTGACTGAAAAAAGCCGAGGGCAAGGCGTCAGCCGGCGTATCGCCGAGCAAGTCGCGGCCGCCGCAGCACTGATCGCCCTGGGCGTGGAGAATGGCAATGACTGATACCAACACTACCCGCTGCGGCTATGTCGCCATTGTCGGCCGCCCGAACGTCGGCAAGTCGACCCTGCTCAACCACATCCTCGGGCAAAAGCTCGCAATCACCTCGCGCAAGCCGCAGACCACCCGCCACAACATGCTCGGGATCAAGACCGAAGGTGATGTGCAGGCGATCTACGTCGATACCCCGGGCATGCACAAGAGCAACGAAAAGGCGCTCAACCGTTACATGAACAAGACCGCTTCGGCCGCCCTCAAGGACGTCGACGTGGTGATCTTCGTGGTTGACCGCACCAAGTGGACCGACGAAGACCAATTGGTGCTCGAGCGCGTGCAGTACGTGCAGGGCCCGGTGATCCTGGCGATCAACAAGACCGACCGGATCGAAGAGAAAGCCGACCTGATCCCGCACCTGCAATGGCTGCAGGAGCAACTGCCGAACGCCGAAATCGTGCCGATCTCGGCCCAGCAGGGGCACAACCTCGAAGCACTGGAAGGGCTGATCGCCAAACACCTGCCGGAAAACGAGCACTTCTTCCCGGAAGACCAGATCACCGACCGCAGCAGCCGCTTCCTGGCCGCGGAACTGGTGCGCGAGAAGATCATGCGCCAACTCGGCGCCGAGCTGCCGTACCAGATCACCGTCGAGATCGAAGAGTTCAAGCAGCAGGGCAAGATCCTGCACATCCATGCGCTGATCCTGGTCGAGCGTGACGGCCAGAAGAAGATCATCATTGGCGACAAGGGCGAGCGGATCAAACGCATCGGCTCCGAGGCGCGCAAGGACATGGAAGTGCTGTTCGACGCCAAGGTCATGCTCAACCTCTGGGTCAAGGTCAAGGGTGGCTGGTCCGACGACGAGCGTGCCCTGCGCTCGCTGGGCTACGGCGACCTCTGATCGCTCCAGGCCCGGTAGCGTCCGCCGCCGGGTCGAACCTTTTCTGAAGCGCCGCTCATGGAACTGCCAGTTGGCCAACCGGCCTACGTGCTGCACAGCCGGGCCTACCGTGAAACCAGCGCGCTGGTGGATTTCCTCACCCCGCAAGGACGCCTGCGCGCGGTCATGCGCCGTGCCCGTGGCAAAGGCGGCAGCCAGGTGCGGCCGTTCGTCCCGCTTGAAGTCGAGTTTCGCGGCCGCGGCGAGCTGAAGAACGTCGGGCGTCTGGATAGCGTCGGTGTCGCTGCCTGGCTGCACGGCGATGCGCTGTTCAGCGGGCTGTACCTCAACGAGCTGCTGATTCGCCTGCTGCCGGCTGAAGACCCGCATCCGGTGGTATTCGAGCACTATGCGGCGACCTTGCAGGCGCTGGCCGCCGGTCGCCCGCTGGAGCCGCTGCTGAGGGCGTTCGAGTGGCGCCTGCTGGACGAACTGGGTTATGCCTTCGCTCTCGATCACGACGTCAACGGCGATCCCCTTGCGGTCGATGGCCTGTACCGCTTGCAGGTCGATGCCGGGCTCGAGCGCGTCTACCTGTTGCAGCCGGGGCTGTTCAACGGTGCCGAGCTATTGGCCATGGCTGAAGCCGCCTGGGAAATCCCCGGTGCTCTGGGCGCCGCCAAGCGCCTGATGCGCCAGGCCCTGGCCGTACACCTGGGCGGTCGGCCGCTGG
This sequence comes from Pseudomonas sp. B21-035, assembly GCF_024748945.1. Classification (NCBI taxonomy): domain Bacteria; kingdom Pseudomonadati; phylum Pseudomonadota; class Gammaproteobacteria; order Pseudomonadales; family Pseudomonadaceae; genus Pseudomonas; species Pseudomonas sp. B21-035. The sequence continues at coordinate 4,626,924 of NZ_CP087179.1, read as the reverse complement.
TCAGTCGCGAACTGTTTCGCAAGCGCTGAACAACGTCGTATGCTGTGGGGCTCAATCTTCAGGAGAGCCTCTTCGTGACTCAAAGCAACCGCATGCTGCTCGGCGTGAACATCGACCACGTGGCGACCCTGCGCCAGGCGCGTGGTACCCGCTACCCGGACCCGGTCAAAGCCGCGCTGGACGCCGAAGAAGCCGGTGCCGATGGCATTACCGTGCACTTGCGCGAAGACCGCCGGCACATCCAGGAGCGTGACGTGCTGCTGCTCAAGGATGTGTTGCAGACGCGCATGAACTTCGAAATGGGCGTCACCGAAGAAATGATGGTGTTTGCCGAGCGCATTCGCCCGGCGCACATCTGCCTGGTTCCGGAAACCCGTCAGGAGCTGACCACCGAAGGCGGCCTGGACGTCGCCGGCCAGGAAGCACGGATCAAGGCTGCGGTTGAGCGCCTGTCGCGTCTGGGCGCGGAAGTGTCCTTGTTCATCGATGCTGACGAGCGCCAGATCGAAGCCTCGCGCCGTGTCGGTGCGCCGGCCATCGAGCTGCACACCGGCCGTTATGCCGATGCGCAAACCCCGAGCGAAGTGGCTGAAGAGCTCAAGCGCGTGGCCGACGGCGTAGCCTTTGGGCTCGGCCAGGGCCTGATCGTCAATGCCGGTCACGGCCTGCATTACCACAACGTTGAAGCGGTGGCGGCGATCAAGGGCATCAACGAACTGAACATCGGCCATGCGCTGGTGGCCCATGCGCTGTTCGTTGGCTTCAAGTCGGCGGTAGCGGAGATGAAGGCGCTGATTCTGGCGGCCAGCCGGCACTGAGATTGTCCGGGGCTGCTTTGCAGCCCATCGCCGGCAAGGCCAGCTCCCACAAAGTAAGCAACCCTGTGGGAGCCGGCCCGATCAGCCAACCTGATCGGCAAACACCAGGCTAAACCGCGTCACCCCCTGCAGCTCGCTCTGCACCTCAACCCGCCCGCCATGCACCTGCATGATCGAGCGCACGATTGCCAGCCCCAGCCCGGTACCGCCTTCCAGGCGCGAGCGCCCCGAGCCCACGCGGTAAAAGCGCTCGAACAGGTGCGGCAAATGCATCGCGGCAATACCGGGACCGCGATTTTCCACTGATACCCACACCGAGCCGTCGCGGCGTTCAATCGCGATGTTGATCGGCTGGCCCTCATCGCCATGGCGAATCGCATTGCTGAGCAGATTCGACAGCGCCCGCTGCACCATCAAGCGATCACCCAGCACCGTGCCCCAGCCCTGTACGCGCAGGGCAATACCTTTTTGCTCGGCGTTGCATTCGAACAGTTCGCAAACCCGCTGCACCTCGTCGGCCAGCACCACCGGCTTGAGCGGCACCTGCGCCTGCGGCTGGCTGACTTGGGCGAGGAACAGCATGTCGTTGATGATGCGATTCAACCGGGTCAGCTCTTCGATGCTGTTTTCCAGCGCTTCACGGTATTGCTCGTTGGAGCGCTCGCGGGTCAGGGTGACCTGGGCCTTGCCCATCAGGTTGCCGATGGGCGTGCGCAGTTCATGGGCAAGGTCGTCGGAAAACTGCGACAACCGCTGCACGCCGTCGTCCAGGCGGTCGAGCATGATGTTGATACCACCGGCCAGATCGCCCAGTTCTTGCGGCAGGCCGGTTTCCGGCAGGCGGTGGCTGAGGGTTTGCGCCGAGACCTGTTCGGCCACCCGGCGAAAACGGCGCAATGGCAGCAGCCCGCGCTGGACCAGCTTCCAGGCGCCCAGGCCGATCAGCACCAGCAGCAGCGGCAAGGCCCACAGAGTCGAGCCCAGGTAGGCCTGGAGCAGGGCATGGTCGTCGGCACGATTGACCGTCAGCAGCACCCGCACCAGGGTGCCGTCCTGCAGGCGCATAAGCCGCGAGGCGGTGAGCAGGTGTTCGCCGTCCTGGTCGCGCCAGGGGCTGAAAGCCAGGTGCGGGCCGCTTTCGATCTGCAGCAAGGTGTTGGCTTCCAGGGCCGGGCCCAGAGTGAGCAGGGCTGAGTGACGGCCGGTCAGGGCAATGACGCTCAGGCTCAGGTTGTCGTGGCCCATGACCACATCCAGCAACGGATGCACCGGCGTGCCCAGGTCGGCGGCCTTGAGGTCAATCGTCAGGCTGTGTTCGATCTGCGCCATCTTGTTGGCCAGGTGCTTGCGTGCACGGCTGTCCAGCTCATGGTCGAGGGCAAATACCGCAAGGCATGCGAGCAGCAGCACCAGCGCCGCGCCCATCAGGCTGACGCTCAGGCCCAGGCGCAGCGACAGGCGCGCAGGTTTCATTCGCGAGCCTCAAGTACGTAGCCGACGCCGCGCAGGGTGTGGATCAGCTTGTTGTCGAAAGGATCGTCGATTTTCGCCCGCAGGCGGCGGATCGACACTTCCACCACGTTGGTGTCGCAATCGAAATTCATATCCCAGACCAGCGAAATGATCTGTGTGCGCGACAGTACCTCGCCGCTCTGGCGCATCAGCAGGTGCAGCAGGGCGAACTCCTTGGCGGTCAGGTCGATGCGCTGGCCGCTGCGGTAGGCGCGGTGGCGGCTGGGGTCCAGCTCCAGGTCGGCGACCTTGAGGGTATTCGGTTGCAGGGCCTGGTCGTTGCGCCGCAACAGGCTGCGGATGCGCGCCAGCAGTTCGGGGAACTCGAAGGGCTTGAGCAGGTAATCGTCGGCGCCCAGGTCCAGGCCCTTGACCCGATCGGCCAGGCGGCCGTGGGCGGTGAGCATCATGATCCGCGTGCTGGACTCGGCGCGCAGGCGCTGCAGCACGGTCCAGCCATCGAGCTCGGGCAGGTTGACGTCGAGAATCACCAGGTCATAGGCCTGCTGGCGCGCCAGGTGCAGGCCGTCGGCGCCAGTGTGGGCGCAATCGACGATGTAGCCGTTTTCGCGCAGGCCCTGTTGCAGGTATTCGGCGGTGCGCAGTTCGTCCTCGACAATCAGTAGACGCATGGGATGACTCGTTGGCAGTGAAAGGCGCTGATTCTCAACCCTGTAGTAACTGTAAGGTCAAGCGCTGGAGTGCATTGAGCGGCGGATACTAAGCCATCCGCGCCTGCGGTTTGCCTGGATTACAGATTTGTAATACTTGAGTCATCCTGGCGATAAACCCCGATTACTAGAGTGCGGGCTCCGATCACGGCGCAGGAGTCCGCCATGTTTTGCACCCTGGAGCGGCCAGGCACAGGCCCTGGCCGACTATTGCTGGCCCTGTTGTTACTGGCCTTGCCGTCGCTGGCCCTGGCGCAGGAGCCCGTATTAACGCTGGAATCGGCGCTGCAGACGGCCCGTGACAACAACCCCGAGCTGGCTGCGGCGCGTTGGGGCATCGACATTGCCGAAGGCGAGCGGCGCCAGGCCGGTGTACTGCCCAACCCGCAACTGAGCTGGGAAGTGGAAGACACCCGCAAGGGCTCGCAGACCACCACCGTTGGCGTCAGCCAGCTGTTCGAGCTGGGCGGCAAACGGGGGGCGCGCCTGGACGTTGCCGGCCGCGATGCCGAGCTGGCGGCGCTGGAACTGGAGCGCCAGCGCAACGTGCTGCGGGCCGAGGTTATTGCTGCCTTCCAGGCCGCTGCCCAAGCCCAGGAAGGCTTGCAACTGGCCGAGCAGTCGCTGCGCCTGAGCGAGCGTGCGCTGCAAGTGGTGCAAGGCCGGGTCAGGGCCGGCAGCGCCTCGCCGGTCGAGGCTACCCGCGCCCAGGTGCAACTGTCAGAAGTGCGCCTGGAGCAGGGCCGCGCCGAGCAGGCGCTGACCGTTGCCTACCAGCAACTGGCCGCCGCCACCGGCGCCGCCAGGGTGCAGTTCAGCCGCGTTGACGGCGGCCTGCAGGCGAACAACGACATCCCCAGCCGCACACTGCTGCTCGATCGCCTGGAGCAGACGGCCGACTTGCGCCTTGCCCGCCTGCAGATCGACCAGCGCGAAGCCGCCCTGGGCCTGGCCCGCAGCCAGCGTATTCCCGACCTGACGGTCAGTGTCGGCAGCCAGTACAGCGAAACCGACCGCGAGCGCATCAATGTGGTCGGCTTGTCGGTGCCGATTCCTTTGTTCGACCGCAACCAGGGCAATGTGCTGGCCGCTGCCCGGCGCGCCGACCAGGCCCGTGACCAGCGTAATGGCGCCGAACTGCGCCTGCGCAGCGAAGTGGTCCAGGCCCTGGCGCAGTGGAGCACGGCGGCCAGCGAGGTGCAGACCTTCGACCGCTCGATCCTGCCTTCGGCGCAGCAGGCGCTGGATGCCGCCACCCGCGGCTTTGAGCGCGGCAAGTTTGCCTTCCTCGATGTACTCGACGCCCAACGCACCCTGGTGGCTGCGCGCCTGCAATACCTGCAGGCCCAGGCCCAGAGCAGCGAGGCACGGGTGCGCCTGGAACGGATCTTTGGCGACCTGAGCCTCGCCAGTCGCTGATCGCGACCATCACCCGACACTTTGCTGAGGAACCTGCATGAACAACAAGTCCATCACGCTGCTGGTCGCGGCCCTGCTGCTCGGCCTGGGCCTGGGCGTGCTGCTGGCGCGCCAGGGCGGCCCGGTTGCCGCCGCCCCTGCCGCCGCCCACGCCCATGCCGAAGGCGATCATGAAGAAGAGGAGCATGGCCAAGCGGAACAAGCCGAAGAAGGTCATGAAGAGGAGGGCGCGCTGACCCTAAGCCAGGAGCAGATAGATCTCGCCGGTATCGAGCTGGCCGCCGTTGCCCCGCGCCAACTGCAGCGCAGCCTGGCACTGCCCGGCGAGATCCGTTTCGACGAAGACCGCACCGCGCACCTGGTGCCGCGCGCAGCCGGGGTGGTCGAGTCGGTCGCCGTGGTGCTCGGCCAGCAGGTCAAGGCCGGCGATCTGTTGGCGGTGATCGCCAGCCCGCAGATCTCCGAGCAGCGCAGTGAACTGGCCGCCAGCCAGCGCCGCCTGGAACTGGCGCGCAGCAGCTACCAACGCGAGAAGGACCTGTGGCAAGAGGGCATTTCCGCCGAGCAGGATTACCAGCAGGCGCGCCAGACCCTGCAAGAGGCAGAAATCGCCCAGGCCAATGCCCGGCAGAAGATCAGCGCCCTGAGCGGCAGTGTGGTGCTGGCCGGCGGCAACCGCTACGAGTTGCGCGCACCGTTTGCCGGGCAAATCGTCGAGAAGCACTTGGTGCCGGGCGAGGTGGTCAACGAAACCAGCGCCGCCTTCACCCTTTCGGACCTGTCGCGGGTCTGGGCGACTTTCGGCGTGGCGCCCCGTGACCTGCCCAAGGTGCGCGCCGGCATGCCGGTGACCATCGTTGCCAGCGAGCTGGGCCAGCAGGTGAGTGGCACGGTTACTCATGTCGGCAGCCTGCTCGGCGAACAGACCCGTACCGCTGCGGTGCGCGTCACCCTCGACAACCCGCAAGGGGCCTGGCGCCCCGGCTTGTTTGTCGCCGTGCAGGTGCCCACCGAGCAGTATGCCGCCGCCCTCAGCGTACCGGACCAAGCCCTGCAGACCCTGGAAGAAAAGCCCACGGTGTTCGTGCGCACTGCCGAAGGCTTTATCGCCCAGGCGGTTGAGCCGGGCGCCAGTGCCAACGGTTTCGTCGAGATTCGCAAGGGCCTGCAAGCCGGCCAGCAAGTAGCGGCGCAGGGCAGCTTCATCCTCAAGTCGGAGCTGGGCAAGGCCAGCGCCGAACACGCCCACTGACCGGGAAGCTCACATGTTCGAACGCCTCATACAATTTGCCATCGAACAGCGCCTGATGGTGCTGCTGGCGGTGCTGCTGATGGCTGGGCTTGGGGTTGCCAGCTACCAGAAGCTGCCGATCGACGCCGTGCCGGACATCACCAACGTCCAGGTGCAGATCAACACCCAGGCCGCGGGCTTTTCGCCGCTGGAAACCGAGCAACGTATTACCTTCGCCATCGAAACCGCCATGGCCGGCTTGCCGGGGCTGGAACAGACCCGTTCGCTGTCGCGCTCGGGCCTGTCGCAGGTGACGGTGATTTTCGAAGAAGGCACCGACCTGTTCTTTGCCCGGCAACTGGTCAACGAGCGTCTGCAGCAGGCACGTGAACAATTGCCCGAAGGCGTTGAAGCGGCCATGGGGCCGATCTCCACCGGCCTTGGCGAGATTTTCCTGTGGACCGTCGAAGCCGCTGACGATGCGCGCAAGGCCGATGGCAGCCCGTACACGCCGACCGACCTGCGCGAGATCCAGGACTGGATCATCAAGCCGCAACTGCGCAACGTGCGCGGGGTGGCGGAGATCAACACCATCGGCGGTTTCGCCAAGGAATACCAGATTGCCCCAGACCCAAAACGGCTGGCGTCCTACAAGCTGACCCTGGGCGACCTGCTCACCGCCCTTGAACGCAACAACGCCAACGTCGGCGCCGGCTATATCGAGCGCCGTGGCGAGCAGTTGCTGATCCGCGCCCCGGGGCAACTGGCCGGTCTCGATGACATTGCCAATATCGTCCTGGCCAACGTCGACGGCACGCCGATCCGCGTGCGCAACGTCGCCGAAGTCGGTATCGGCCGTGAGCTGCGCAGCGGCGCGGCGACCGAGAACGGCCGCGAAGTGGTGCTCGGCACGGTGTTCATGCTGATCGGCGAGAACAGCCGCACGGTGTCCCAGGCGGTGGCGCAAAAGCTGGTGGAGATCAACCGCTCGCTGCCGCAAGGGGTGAGTGCGGTCACCGTCTACGACCGCACCAACCTGGTCGACAAGGCCATTGCCACGGTGAAGAAGAACCTCATCGAAGGCGCGATCCTGGTCATCGTCATTCTATTCCTGTTCCTCGGTAACATCCGTGCGGCGCTGATCACCGCCATGGTCATCCCGTTGTCGATGCTGTTCACCTTCACCGGCATGTTCAGCAACAAGGTCAGTGCCAACCTGATGAGCCTGGGCGCGCTGGACTTCGGCATCATCGTCGATGGTGCAGTGGTGATCGTTGAAAACGCGATCAGGCGCCTGGCTCATGCCCAGCAGCATCACGGCCGCCTGCTGACCCGCTCCGAGCGCTTGCACGAAGTCTTCAATGCCGCCCGCGAAGCGCGCCGGCCGCTGATTTTCGGCCAGCTGATCATCATGGTGGTGTACTTGCCGATCTTTGCCCTGAGCGGGGTCGAGGGCAAGATGTTCCACCCGATGGCCTTCACCGTGGTCATCGCCTTGCTCGGCGCCATGCTGCTGTCGGTGACCTTCGTGCCGGCGGCCATCGCCCTGTTCGTCACCGGCAAGGTCAAGGAAGACGAAAACCTGCTGATGCGCAGCGCCAAGCGTGGCTATGCGCCGCTGCTCAAATGGGTCATGAGCCATCGCCCGCTGGCGTTCTCCCTTGCCGCGATTACCGTGCTGCTTTCGGGTGTGCTGGCCAGCCGCATGGGCAGCGAGTTCGTGCCGAGCCTGAGCGAGGGCGACTTTGCCCTGCAGGCCCTGCGCGTGCCCGGCACCAGCCTGAGCCAGTCGGTGCAGTTGCAGCAGCGCCTGGAGCAAAGCGTGCTCAGCCAGGTGCCGGAGGTAGAGCGGGTGTTCGCCCGCACCGGTACCGCTGAAATCGCCTCGGACCCGATGCCGCCGAACATTTCCGATAGTTACGTGATGCTCAAGCCACAAGAGCAATGGCCCGATCCGGGCAAGAGCCGCGAGCAACTGATCGCCGATATCCAGCGTGCCAGCGCGCGGGTGCCGGGCAGCAACTATGAACTGTCGCAGCCGATCCAGTTGCGCTTCAACGAGCTGATTTCCGGGGTGCGCAGTGATGTCGCGGTGAAGGTGTTTGGCGACGACATGGCGGTGCTCAACAGCACTGCGGCGAAGATCGCCAGTACCTTGCAGGCGGTGCCGGGCGCCTCGGAAGTGAAGGTCGAGCAGACCTCGGGGCTGCCGGTGCTGACCATCGACGTCGACCGCGACAAAGCCGCGCGCTATGGCCTCAACGTCGGCGATGTGCAGGACACCATCGCCGTGGCCGTCGGCGGCCGCCAGGCCGGGACCTTGTATGAAGGCGATCGGCGTTTCGACATGGTGGTGCGTTTGTCCGACACCCTGCGTACCGATATCGACGGCCTGTCGCAGTTGTTGATACCGGTGCCGGCCAGCAGCGGCAGTGGCGGCCAGATCGGCTTTATCACCCTTGGCGATGTCGCCAGCCTTGAGCTGGTGCAAGGCCCCAACCAGGTCAGCCGTGAAGATGGCAAGCGCCTGGTGGTGGTCAGCGCCAACGTGCGCGGTCGCGATATCGGCTCGTTCGTCGACGAGGCGGCGGCGCGCATCGACAGCCAGGTGAGCATTCCGGCCGGTTACTGGACCCGCTGGGGCGGTCAGTTCGAGCAGTTGCAGTCGGCGGCGCAGCGCCTGCAAGTGGTGGTGCCGGTGGCGTTGCTGCTGGTGTTCGGCCTGTTGTTCATGATGTTCAACAACCTCAAGGACGGGCTGCTGGTGTTCACCGGCATTCCGTTTGCCCTGACCGGCGGGGTGGTTGCCCTGTGGCTGCGGGATATCCCCCTGTCGATCTCGGCGGGCGTGGGCTTTATTGCCCTGTCTGGGGTCGCGGTGCTCAACGGCCTGGTGATGATTGCCTTTATCCGCGGCCTGCGCGAGCAAGGTCGTTCGCTGCACCAGGCGATCGACGAAGGCGCACTGACGCGTTTGCGCCCGGTGCTGATGACTGCCCTGGTGGCATCCCTGGGCTTTATTCCCATGGCCCTGGCCACCGGCACCGGTGCTGAAGTGCAGCGACCGCTGGCCACTGTGGTGATCGGCGGCATTCTCTCGTCGACGGCGCTGACCCTGCTGGTACTGCCGGCGTTGTATTACTGGGCGCACCGCAAGGATGAAGAGCAGGAGGTCGCATCCGAGGTGACGAAACTGTAATTCGCCGCTCATCTTCGGGTTATTCAGCCCTTGTCAGGATACCCAAGGCGCCCGCATTGCGGGCGCCTTGCGTATCTCTGCCAATAATCAGGAGTTGAAGATGGGGAACAAATCCACAGCCTGTTTTACCGGCGCCCTGGCCCTGGCCAGTTGTGCGACCGCCAATGCCGTCAGCCAGCCCGCAGGCGGAGGCTTTGTCGAAGACAGCAGCCTGACGGTGCTCAGCCGTAACTTCTATTTCAACCGCGACTACCGTAACGGTGAGCAATCGCCTACCGGCAAGGCCGGTTACGCCGAAGCCTGGGCCCAGGCCTTTATCGCCCGCTTTGAGTCAGGTTACACCGAGGGCACGGTCGGCTTTGGCCTGGATGCCCACGCCATGCTCGCCCTCAAGCTCGACAGCGGCGATGGCCGCAGCGGCGGGCGCAGTTCGTTCGACATGCTGCCGGTGGACCGCAATGGCGATATCGCCAGCAACTTCAGCAAGCTCGGTGGCGCGATCAAGGCGCGTTTGTTCGACACCGAGCTCAAGTTCGGCGACGTGTTCCCGACCACCCCGGTGGTGCATTTCGGCGACTCGCGGCTGTTGCCGGAAAGCTTCACCGGCTGGACCCTGGAGAACACCAGCCTGGCTGGCCTGAAAGTGCAGGGCGGGCGCCTGCATGCCATGAGCCAGCCGCTGTCGAGCAACAACCGCGACGGTTTCGTGACTTTCTACGCCGGCCCCGTGGATTCGCCCTGGCTGGGCTATTTCGGCGGCGATTACCAGGCCACCGACAACCTCAGCCTGAGCCTCTACAGCAGCCGCCTGAAGGACGCCTGGGACCAGTACTACGCCGGAGTCAGCTACAAGTACCCGATCACCCGCGACCTCACCGGCTTTACCAGCTTCAACTACTACAAGGCCAAGGACGAGGGCCAGCAACTGCTCGGCACGTTTGACAACGACATCTGGAGCGCCCGCGTCGGTGTCAGCTACGGCGCCCACACCTTGGCCTTGTCGCACCAGCGCAACCAGGGTGACAACGATTTTGACTACCTGCGCCAGTCCGACTCGATCTACCTCGACAACTCGATCCAGTACAGCGACTTCAACTCGCCGAAAGAGCGCTCGTGGATGCTCCGTTACGACCTCGACATGGCCGCCTATGGCGTGCCGGGCCTGTCGTTCATGAGCCGCTACGGGCGCGGCAGCGGCATTGATTACTCCGATGCCAACGGCGTGTACATGCGCCGCGATGCCGAGGGCAACCCGCTGACCGGGCAGAAGCGCTGGGAGCGCGATATCGAGGCGAAGTATGTGGTGCAGTCCGGCAGCCTCAAGGACCTGTCGCTGCGCGTGCGCCAGGCCACGACCCGGGCCACGGCATTCGAATCGGACCTCGATGAGGTGCGCCTGATTGTCGAGTATCCGCTGAGCGTGCTGTAAGGCGAATCTTGCAGCACTGTAATGTCCGCCTCACCTTGGCGTTAGCTTGCCCCCCGTAAGATTGAACTGTCCTGAAATTCAATCACGAGGTGAGCAACATGAGCCTGAACAAGTATGTGCTGATGGCCGTATTGGCCCTGGGCAGTAGCGCGGCACTGGCCGAAGGCGGGGCGGAGCGTTCCAGGCAGTTCTGGGAAAACTTCCGCCTCAGCCAGGAGCAGATTCACGGCAAGAAGGACCAGGCCGTGGCGGAGTCCGAGCGTGAGAGCAAACAGAAGCAGGTCGCCAAAGAGTAGCTCCGTTCACCTTGGAAGCTCCCCAGCTCCTTTGGAAAGGTGAATCTTCGGCGCCCGTTACGGGCGCCTGTTTTATTTGCGCGCCACCAGTACGGCGCGGCGCGGCGCTGGCAGGCCTTCGATGGTGCGGCTGTGGTCGTCGGGGTCGAGGAAGTCGCTGAGCGACTGATAGCGCATCCACTCGGTGCTGCGTTGTTCTTCGATGCTGGTGGTGCTGACATCGACGCAGCGCACATCGCTGAAACCGGCGCGGCGCAACCAGCGCTCCAGGGCCGGTACCGATGGCAGGAACCAGACGTTGCGCATTTGCGCGTAGCGGTCTTCCGGCACCAGCACCTGGTTTTCGTCACCTTCGATCACCAGGGTTTCCAGCACCAGTTCACCGCCCTTGACCAGGCAGTCCTTGAGCGCCAGCAGGTGCTCGATGGGCGAGCGGCGATGGTAGAACACGCCCATGGAGAACACCGTGTCGAAACCTTCGAGGTTGGCCGGCAGGTCCTCCAGGGCGAAGGGCAGGTGCCAGGCCGGCAGCTGCGGCAGGTAGCGCTGCACCGCCTGGAACTGGCAGAAGAACAGCCAGTTGGGGTCGACGCCGATGACGCTGTCGGCTCCGGCGCCGAGCATGCGCCACTGGTAGTAACCATTACCGCAACCGACATCCAGCACCCGCTTGCCCTTGAGGTCCAGGTGCGGGGCGACGCGCGACCACTTCCAGTCCGAGCGCCATTCGGTGTCGACGTGCACGCCGAACAGGTCGAACGGCCCCTTGCGCCACGGCGACAGGCCCATCAGTGCCTGCTGCATGCGCGCGCGGGTGTCGTCGTCGCAGTCGCAATCGAGGTTGAGGCCGTTCTGCAGATCGATGCGCGTGGGTTCCAGCACTGGCAAGGCATCCAGCGCCGCTTGCCAGCGTTCCAGGTCGCCATGACCTTTTGCCATCTTGGCGTCGAGTTGCGCTTGCAGGCCTTGCGCCCATTGCGCCAGGGGGGTGCCCGCCAAGCGGCGGACCAGGGGGGACAGATCAATCATGGCAGGGCAATCAACGAGGCAAAGTTAAGGCATTGGAACCAGGGCACAACCTTGGAGAAACCAGCCGCCAGCAGGCGCTGGCGGTGTTCTTCGAGGCTGTCGGGCTTCATCACGTTCTCGATGGCGCTGCGCTTCTGGGCAATTTCCAGTTCGCTGTAGCCATTGGCGCGCTTGAAGGCCACGTGCAGGTCAGTGAGCAGCGCGTGTTCATCAGCGTCTTCGAAGCGCAGCTTCTCCGAAAGGATCAGCGCACCGCCCGGCAGCAGCGCCTGGCGAATACGTGTGAGCAGCTCCAGGCGTTGTTCGGGGGCGATGAACTGCAGGGTGAAGTTCATCGCCACCACCGAGGCCGGCTGGAACTCGAGGGCAAGGATGTCGCCTTCGATCACCTCGACCGGCAACAGCTCCTGGAACATCGAGTCCTGGGCATTGAGGTACTGCCGGCAGCGCTCGACCATGGCCGCCGAGTTGTCGATGGCAATCACCCGGCAACCATCGCTGCGCACATGCCGGCGCAGCGCCTGGGTCACCGCGCCGAGCGAGCTGCCCAGGTCATACAGGGCGGTGTTGGGCTGGGCAAACTGGGCGGCGAGCACGCCGAGGTTCTCGACAATGGTCGGGTAACCGGGCACCGAACGCTTGATCATGTCCGGGAACACCCGCACCACGTCTTCGTTGAAGGCGAAGTCGGGCACCTGGCCAAGGGGCTGGGCGAAAAGGCGGTCGGGTTCTTTGCTCACGGGGGCAATCCAGGCGTTGGGCGGTAAAAGGCCGGCATTTTAGCCAAACTGGCGCCAGGATGCATGGCCCGCTGACCAGCGCGGCCTACTTGACCGTGATTGCGCAGTCGAAGGTCTGCACCGGGCGCACTTCCGGGGCCCAGGGTTGCTGGTAGACCAACAGCAGATGGCCTTCACCGGCGCCCTGGGCCTGGAAACGCCACACCGATTGCCCGGCGCTACCGACGATGCCGGCATCTTCCGGGTGGCTGTAGACCTCGGGGCCGAGGCTACGCAGGATGCCTGCGGCCGGGTTCTGCACCAGCCAGCGATAGCCGGTGCTGGGGTTGCTCGGTAGGGTCAGGGTGAGGTTCTGGCCGTTTTGCAGTTGCAGCGGGCAGTCGGCCTGGTTGTCCAGTTCGACGTTGTGCACAGGTTTTTGTGCGCAGGCAGCTAGCAGGGCAAGGCCCAGGGGAACGAGCAGGCGGGCGGCAGTCATGAAAGCTCCGGATAGGCGACGATAGCGCAGCATAACCGAAGATGATCGCAGGGCAAGGGCCTGCATCGTCTGTGGGAGCGGGCTTGACCCGCGATGAGGCCGGTACAGCCAGCACTCCAGGTGAAGCCTGAATTGCGCCCGCTGCGCGCCCGATCGCGGGGCAAGCCCGCTCCCACATCTATGGTCCGGGGTTAGAACAGCACCTTCGCCACATCACTGAAGCGCTTGGCAAAGTGCACGCTCAAACCCTCCTTGAGGTAATCCGGCAATTCTTCGAAATCACCGCGGTTGGCTTCCGGCAGGATCAGCTCGAAAATTTTCTGCCGCCGCGCCGCAATCACCTTCTCGCGCACCCCGCCAATCGGCAGGACCTTGCCGGTCAGGGTCAGCTCGCCGGTCATGGCCACGCCTTTCTTCGGCGCCTGGTCGCGCGCCAGCGACAGCAGCGCACTGGCCATGGTCACCCCGGCGCTGGGGCCGTCCTTGGGCGTGGCGCCTTCGGGTACGTGCAGATGAATGAAGGCCTCGTTGAAGAAGCTCGGATCACCGCCATATTGCTTGAGGTTGGCGCTGACGTAGCTGTAGGCAATTTCAGCGGACTCTTTCATCACCTCACCCAACTGGCCGGTGAGCTTGAAACCACGATTGAGGGTGTGGATGCGCGTCGCCTCGATCGGCAGGGTGGCGCCGCCCATGCTGGTCCAGGCAAGGCCGGTGATCACGCCTTTGCCGGTCAGCACCTGTTCGCTGCGAAACACCGGCATGCCCAGTGACGTTTCGAGGTCCTTGGGGCCGATCTTGATCTTTTTCTCGGGATCTTCGAGCAGTTGCACCACGGCCTTGCGCACCAGCTTGCCCAGCTGTTTTTCCAGCTGGCGTACCCCGGCTTCGCGGGCATAACCCTCGATCACCGTGCGCAAGGCGCTGTCGCTGATGCTCAGGCTGGTCTTGGCCACCCCGGCCTTTTGCAACTGCTTGGGCCACAGGTGGCGCTTGGCGATGGCCAGTTTTTCTTCAGTGATATAGCCGGACAGGCGGATCACTTCCATGCGGTCGAGCAACGGCCCGGGGATCGAGTCGAGGGTGTTGGCGGTGCACACGAACAGCACCTTGGACAGGTCCAGGCGCAGGTCCAGGTAATGGTCGAGGAAGTCGACGTTCTGCTCCGGGTCGAGGGTTTCCAGCAGCGCCGAGGCCGGGTCGCCCTGGTAGCTCTGGCCCATCTTGTCGATTTCGTCGAGCATGATCACCGGGTTCATCACCTCGACGTCTTTCAGCGCCTGCACCAGTTTGCCCGGCTGGGCGCCGATGTAGGTGCGGCGATGGCCCTTGATCTCGGCCTCGTCGCGCATACCGCCGACGCTGAAACGGTAGAACGGTCGGCCCAGGGATTCGGCAATCGACTTGCCGATGCTGGTCTTGCCAACCCCCGGCGGGCCTACCAACAGCACGATGGAGCCGCTGATCTCGCCTTTGTAGGCACCCACGGCGAGGAACTCGAGGATGCGTTCCTTGATGTCATCGAGGCCGGCGTGATGCTGGTCGAGCACCTTGCGCGCGTGCTTGAGGTCGAGCTTGTCCTTGCCGTAGACACCCCAGGGCAGGGCGGTGGCCCAGTCCAGGTAGTTGCGGGTGACGGCGTACTCGGGCGAGCCGGTCTCGAGGATCGACAGCTTGCCCAGCTCTTCGTCGATGCGCTTTTGTGCGGCTGCGGGCAGGGTCTTGCCTTGCAGGCGCTGCTCGAATTGTTCGAGGTCGGCACTGCGGTCGTCTTTGGTCAGGCCCAGCTCCTGCTGAATGACCTTGAGCTGCTCCTTGAGGAAAAACTCGCGCTGGTGCTCGCCGATCTGCCGGTTGACCTCGGCGGAGATCTCGTTCTGCAGGTGCGCGACTTCGACCTCTTTACGCAGCATCGGCAGGACTTTTTCCATGCGCTTGAGCATCGGTACGCAGTCGAGCACTTCCTGCAGCTGATTGCCGGTGGCCGAGGTCAGCGCCGCGGCAAAGTCGGTCAGCGGCGACGGATCGTTGGGACTGAAGCGGTTGAGGTAGTTCTTCAGCTCTTCGCTGTAAAGCGGGTTGAGCGGCAGCAGCTCCTTGATCGCGTTGATCAGGGCCATGCCGTAGGCCTTGACCTCGTCGGTCGGCTCGCTGGGTTGATGCGGGTACTCGACCTCGACCAGGTAAGGCGGGCGATGGTGCTTGAGCCAGGTACGGATGCGCACCCGGGTCAGGCCCTGGGCGACGAACTGCAACTTGCCGTTCTCGCGGCTGGCGTGGTGAACCTTGACCAGGGTGCCGTACAGCGGCAGGGCCGAGGTGTCGAAATGACGGTGGTCTTCCGGCGGCGTGTCCATGAAGAACAGAGCCAGGGAGTGGTGCGGGGTCTTGGCGACCAGGTCCAGGGTTTCGGCCCAGGGTTCTTCGTTGACGATCACCGGCAATACTTGCGCGGGGAAGAACGGGCGGTTGTGGATCGGGATGATATAGACCTTGTCCGGCAGCTGTTGGCCCGGCAAAGCAAGGTTATGGCCGCTGTTTTCGGCGGCTTCGAGATGCTCGACTTCGGCGTTTTCCTCGGGACGTTCCGGTAGATCCTGCTGATCGCTCATGGCGCACCTGCTCAATGACTATGGTGCTTAGATGGGGCGGGTGGAGCAAAGATTCAAGCTTCAAGCTACAAGCCGCACGTGAGGAGCGCGGTGCTTGCAGCTTGAAGCTTGTAGCTGGCAGCTCAGGCCTACTCAGCCAGTTTGTAAGCGATTACGTAATCGCCCATCTTGGTACCCAGCGAGCCGTGACCACCGGCGGTCACCAGCACGTACTGCTTGCCGTCCTTGCCGGTGTAGGTCATCGGCGTGGCCTGGCCACCGGCCGGCAGGCGCGATTTCCACAGCTCTTTGCCGGTGTTGCTGTCATAGGCACGCAGGTACTGGTCCAGGGTGCCGCTGAGGAAGCCCAGGCCGCCGGCGGTGACGATCGAGCCGCCCATGCTTGGCACGCCAATCGGCAGGCCGATCGGGATCGGCGAGCTGTCGCGGCTGGTGCCGTTCTTATGCTTCCACACCACCTGGTTGGTGGTCAGGTCGATACCGGCCACGTAACCCCAGGCTGGCGCCTGGCACGGTACGCCCAGTGGCGACATGAACGGGTGCATGATCACCGCATAGGGTGCGCCGGTGTTCGGCTGCACACCGCTGGTTTCGCTCTCGCGCTTGCTGCCGGCGGCGACTTCGGCGCGCGGCACCATTTTCGAAACGAAGGCCATGTAGTTGGGGCTGGTGAACAGCAACTGGCGGACCGGGTCGACCGAGACGCTGCCCCAGTTGAACACGCCGACGTTACCCGGGTAGACCAGGCTGCCCTGCACCGACGGTGGGGTGTACTGGCCTTCGTAACGCAGTTCGCGGAACTGGATGCGGCAAAGCATCTGGTCGAACGGGCTGGCGCCCCACATGGCCTGTTCGGTCAGGTCCGGGCCGAGCAGATTGAGGTCCGAGCGGGCCTGGGTCGGCGCGGTATGATCGCCTTCGACCGCACCTTGCGGTACCGGGATTTCGCGGATCGGCACGATCGGCGTACCGTCGCGACGGTCGAGCACGTACAGGCTGCCTTGCTTGGTCGGGGCGATCAGCGCAGGTTTGACGCCGTCTGCGGTCTTCAGGTCGAGCAGGGTTGGCTGGCTGCCGACGTCCATGTCCCACAGGTCGTGGTGGGTGAACTGGTAGTTCCAGCGGACTTTGCCGTTGGCAAGGTCCAGCGCAACGATACCGGCGCTGTACTTCTCGGCGCCCGGGGTGCGATCAGCGCCCCACTGGTCGGGGGTCTGGTTGCCCAGCGGGAGGAAGACCATGCCCAGTTTCTCGTCGACACTGGCCAGCGACCACATGTTCGCCGAGTTGCGGCTGTAGGTCTTGCCCGGCGCCAATGGTGCGGTGTCGTCCGGGTTGTTGCTGTCCCAGTTCCATACCAGGCGGCCATCGTGCACGTCGTAGGCGCGGATCACCCCGGACGGCTCGTTGGTCGACTCGTTGTCGGTGACATGGCCGCCGATGATCACCAGTTCGCGGGTGATCGCCGCAGGCGAGGTGGAGTAGTAACCGCCGGCGGTGAACGGGCCGATGCCGGTGGTCAGGTCGATCACGCCCTGGTTGCCGAAACCCTCACAGACCTTGCCGGTGTCGGCGTTGAGGGCGATCAGACGGGCGTCGGCGGTCGGCAGGTAGAGGCGACGCGGGCAGGCGACGGCAACGGCCTGGCCGGCATCGCTGATTTTCGGCGCCGGGCTGCCGTCAACGTTGACGTAGTTGTTTTCGTCGTAATACGACACACCACGGCAGGTCATGTGGGCGAAGCCCTTGAAGCCCACCGGGCTCTTGATCTGCGGGTCGAAACGCCAGATTTCGGCACCGGTGTCCGGGTCCAGGGCCAGCACCTTGCTGTGGGCGGTGCAGGCGTACAGCTTGCCGTTGACCTTCAGCGGGGTGTTCTGGTTGGTCAGCTCGACCGGGTCGTTGTCGGTCGGCAGGTCGCCAGTGCGGATGCGCCAGGCTTCCTGCAGCTTGTGCACGTTCTGCGGGGTGATCTGGCGCAGCGGCGAGTAGCGGTCGCCGAATTCGGTACGGCCGTAGGCCTGCCACTCGCCATCCGGCATCTGTGGCGCAGTGCTGCTCATCTCGGCGCTTTCACGGCCCAGCTCGCCCTTGATTTCTCCCGGGTGGGTGAACTGGCTGGCCACTGCAGTAGCGCCCGACAGCACTACGGCCAGGCTCAGCAGGCCGCTGTTGACCTTGGACGGGTTGCCCAGCAGCGGGCGGCGTGCCCACGGCAGCAGCAACACCACACCCAGGGCGAACCACAGGGCCAGGCGCGGCACCAGCTGCCACCAGTCCAGGCCGACTTCCCACAAGGCCCACAGCGTGCTACCGAGCAGCACCAGGCCATACAGGCCCAGGGCGTTGCGGCGCAGGGCCAGCAAGAGGATGCCGGACAGGGCAAAGCCGATGCCGGCGATCAGGTAATACAGCGAACCGCCCAGCTGGCTCAGTTTGATACCGCCAGCCAGCAGGGCCAGGCCCATCAGCAACAACAGCACACCGATCAGTCGCGGCAGCCAGCGGGTTCTACTCAAGGCACCATCAGTGCTCATCGTGTGTTCTCCGTTAGGTGAAAAGGGTGGTTAGAAACTGCTCTGGATCTTGATCCCGCCGATCAGCGCGTCATCGACCTGGCTCACGCCACCGGGGTGGCGGATGTATTGCAGGTTCGGGCGCACGGTCAGCCAGTCGGCCAGGTGGATGCCGTAGTACAGCTCGGCGCTGTATTCGGTGTCCTGGATCGGACGGAACAGGGAGTCGTTGAAGTCGCTGACGTCGCGGGCCTGGTTGATGGCCTGGGCGTTCTTGCGGTAGGCAGGGTTGACGTGCACGCGTGCCAGGGCGAAACCGATGTCGTCCTTGGCGCGGGCATCGAAGGGCCCCTTGTACACCACACCTGCCTGAACATAGTTGTCGATGGCATTGGTCTTCTTGTCGTGCAGCGTGGCGTTGGCGAATACGCTCAAACCACGCGAATGGTCAGATGCCAGCGACGTCACCTGTTGCTGGGCACCGAGCCAGAAGCCGTGCTTGCTCGAACTGCTGCGGTAAGCCTGGCCGCTCAGTGCTGCCGGTTGATCGTTGCTGTCCTTGTAGACATCGCTTGCCTTGGCATTACTGTAGTAGTAACCGGCGCGATATTCCCCTTTCAGGCCATTGACCGCCGGGCTCCACACCAGTTCGACCGGAATCACCGCGCCCTGGGTGCCGCTGCCGCTGAGCTTGAAGCCGTTGCCGCGATCAAGGTTGGAAGGGTTCTGTTCGTAGGCGCCGATCTGCGCGTACAGCTCGGGAGTCAGGTTGTACTTGACCCGCAGGGCCCACTGGCTGACCGGCCAGTTGTACCAGATGTCACCGACCCAGTTGCCCACCTGCGAGCCGCAGAACGCCAGGTTCTGGAAGTCGCACGGGAAGCTGTTGAAGTCCTCGCCCTGGCCGAAGCGGCCGAATTTCACATCCAGCGCGCCGTCGAAGTATTTCTGCTTGATCCACATCTGCGTCAGCCGCCAGGTCTGGCCACGTCCCCAGACTTCCTGGGCCGAGGTAAAGCCGCCAACGCGCGGGTCGTTGATGCGGTCATTACTGATGTTGTTGCCGTGACGCTCGGTGACCGTCAGCTGGAACTCGGCATCATGCCAGCCAAGGATCTTCTGCAGGTCCAGGTGGGTGCCGAGGGCGAACTGGTCGCTGTAGCGCGCAGTCTTGTCGTTGTCATGGCCGCCGTGCAGGTTGGCGCCCATCTCGCCGGTATAACCGAGGGTGAAGTCGTAGCCGCGTTCAGCCAGCTCCGTGCGGGTGCCGCCCCAATCGCCAAGCATCCATGGCGAGTCGCTGGCGAACATCGCCGCGGCCTGGGCGCAAGGCGCGAGGCTGGCGATGGCCAGACCCGAAAGCAGTGTCCGGGTGGCGGGGGAAAAGCGGAAACGATCGTTCTGAGGCATGAGATAGCGCTATCTTTTGATTATTGAAAAAACGGCAAGGCCACCGAGTTCCGAGGATCATCGGCGATAAAGCTGCAGGGAAATAGACTGAAGCGGTTCAGCTTGCGGCGGGGAGGATATAGCTGAACTTGTAAGAAAAAAAGTCAATTCAGCAAGAGGCACCGTTGCCGGATTGGTAACAGTGCGGTTGAGGCAGGCGACTCTGATCCGCTGTGGGAGCCAGCAAGGCCGGCGCCCACAGGGGGCTATTGCTTTAGAAGGTGGTACGCAAGCCGACTTCGACACTGCGCCCTGGTGCCGGGGCGATGTCACGCAGGATCGAACTTGAGTAGCGCACGGTCTGGTCGGTCAGGTTCTCGCCCCGGACGAAGGCCAGCCACTGGCTCTGGCCGATATCGAAGCGGTAGCCGACGCTGGCGCCGAGGGTGGTGTAGCCGTCGGTGCTGGTCTCGTTGGCCGGTTTCTTGTGCTGGGCGCTGGCGTGCTGCACGTCCACCCGCGCCTGCCAGCGATCCAGTTCCCACAACAGGCCGCTGTTCAGGCGCAGCGGGGCGATGCGTGGCAGGTCTTCGCCAGTGTCGAGGTTCTTGGCCCGGGTGTAGTCGCCGGACAGCTCCAGGGCAAAGCTGCCATAACGGTTCTGCGCCAGTTGCCAGCGGTCCTGGGCCTCGATGCCGTAGAAGCGCGCGCGAACCCCGTGGTAGAGGTATTCCGGTACATCGCCGCCGTGGTCATGATCATGGTCGTGATCGTGGTCTTCATCGCCGTGATCATGGTCGTGGTCGTGGCCTTCGCGCAGGTTGCCGCTGGCTAGCAGGCCGATGTAATTGCGAAAGTGGCTGTAGAACACACCGACGCTGCCCTTGTGCGTGCCGTTGTCGAAGCGCAGGGCCAGGTCGCTGGAGATGGCTTTTTCCTTGCTCAGGTTCGGGTCACCGACCTCGTAGGTGCCGGTGGCGACGTGGGCGCCGTTGGCGTACAGCTCGTAGAAGGTCGGAGCACGCTCGGTGTAGCCCAGGGTCGCGGCCAGGGACCACACCGGGGTCAGCTCGTAGACCGCGCCGGAGGACAGGCTGGCGGCGGTGAAACTGCTTGAACGCTCAGCCTCGGCAAAACGTTCGCTGCCCTTGCTGTCGGGTTCGACCCGGGTGTGCTCCAGGCGCCCGCCGAGGCTCAGGTTCAGGCGTTCGGTGGCTTGCCACTGCTCGAGCATGAACAGCGCCAGGCTGTTGGTGTCGGTGTGCGGCACGAAGGCTTCTTCGCCGAGGGCGGAGAACTCGTTGCGGCTGACCTGGGCGCCAATCACCCCTTCGACCGGCCCCAGTGGCTGATGCCGCGCCTCGACCCGCGCCTCGTAGCCTTTGTTCTTGAAGGTGGTGTGCACCTCGCCGCTTTCCAGCTCGCGGTGCTGGTAGTCGGTATAGCCAAGGTCGACCTTCACCGAGCTGAACGGGCCGTCGAGGTCGCGCAACTCCGAGGCGAAGCCGTAATGATCCTGCTGCATGTCCAGGCGCACGCCCGGTTCGGCCACCGAGCCGTAGTTGGAGTCATAGCGGCTGTAGGAAAGGCCGGCATAGCCGTGATCCCAATGGTAGGAACCGCCAACGGCACCGCCGTCCTGGCGACCGTCGCTGTTTTCCAGGCGGTGCTTGCTGCCCGGTTCGTCGGCGTCGCGCACTTTCGAGCTGCGGGCGTAGCCTGGGATGCGCAGGTCATTGAACTGGCGGCTGTTGGCGTCCAGGTGCAGGGCGAAGCGGCCATCACCAGCCTCCAGTTTGCCGGCGCTGCTGCGGGTGGTGTCGGCGCCGCCATAGCGCAACTCGCCGGCGCCGTGAATGCCGTCGATGGGCGAAGTCGGAATGCGGTTGTCGAAGCTGTTGACCACCCCGCCGATGGCGTTGCCGCCGTAGAGCAGGGCAGCCGGGCCGCGGACGATTTCGATACGCTCGACGGTGGCCGGGTCCAGCGGCACGGCGTGGTCATAGGACAGCGACGAGGCATCCAGGGCGCCAACACCGTTGCGCAGGATGCGGATCCGGTCGCCGTCCAGGCCGCGGATCACCGGGCGGCTGGCACCGGGGCCGAACCAGGTCGAGGCGACGCCGGGCTGGTTGTTGAGGGTCTGGCCGAGACTGCCTTTTTGTTGCAGGGCCAGGTCGTCGCCATCGAGCACAGTGGTGGGCGCAGCCAGCTCGCTGTTGCCCAGCGGGTTGGCGGTGATCACCTGGGGTTGCAGTTCGACAGCCTGGCTCACGGGGGACGCGAGCCAGAGCGCAGCGGCAAGGGGAGAGAGGCGCAGGGGTAAGTGACGCATGGAGGAAAGGGGTCCTTGGCAGTGTTATAGTGTTGATACAATATAACATTACCATTAAAGATAAAACGCTCAAGCGCTGGCTAGAGCCTTTGCCCACACTAGAATGTCTGTTAGCAGCACCTGGGATGCGAAAAGTCTGAAGACTTGTAGCCGTGCCTCGGCTAAGGTGCGCACCTTTCGTTGGCTGGAGCACAGGCATGACCGCCGCTAATCAAAACCCGCTGCATGGCGTGACCCTGGAGCAGATCCTTACCGCGCTGGTCGCGAAGTACCAATGGGACGGCCTGGCTGAGCGCATTGATATCCGCTGCTTCAAGAGCGACCCGAGCATCAAGTCGAGCCTGACCTTCTTGCGCAAGACCCCCTGGGCCCGCGAGAAAGTCGAGCGCCTGTACCTGAAAATGCAGCGCGGCCGCTGAGCCGGTGAGCCGGCGCAGGCTGTTGATTGCCCTGACTGCGTGCCTGGGCTGGAGCGCGCTGGCGATCCAGATGTACCTGCTGTTGCTGGCGCGCTGGCAGGAGCAGGCGAGCCTGCTGGGCGGCCTGGTGACCTTGTTCAGTTTTTTCACCGTACTCAGCAACACCCTGGTCGCGGTGGTGCTGAGCCACGCGGCATTCGGCCGCGAGTCGGCGCTGCGACGGTTCTTCCTCGCGCCCTGGGTCAGTTCCGGGATTGCCGCGAGCATTATCCTCGTGGGCCTGGCCTACAGCCTGTTGCTGCGGCACCTGTGGCACCCGCAAGGTTGGCAATGGCTGGCGGACGAGCTGCTGCACGATGTCATGCCGCTGCTGTTCGTGGTCTATTGGTGGTGCTGTGTGGAGAAGGGCAGCCTGCGATTCAGGCATCTGCTGGCCTGGCTGCTGTATCCGCTGGGGTATTTTGCCTACGCACTGCTGCGCGGGCATGTGATAGGTGTCTATCCCTATCCGTTCATCGATGTGGCCGAACTGGGCTATGGCCAGGTGCTTCTTAATGCGCTGGCGATTCTCGCCGGGTTTGTCGCCATCAGTCTGCTGTTGCTCGGCCTCGATCATTGGCAGGGCGGGCGCCTGGCCAAGGCCAGGACGCAACCCTGAGGCAGCCGTTCATTCGTCGTGCGGGTCGAGCTGCCAGTACGAGGCGGCTTTGATCAGGTCTTCCTTGACGCCCTTGTCATCGATCAGCAGGCGCTTGGCCTTACGCATCAGCGATTTTTCCAAGGCTACCCAGGTATACAACTGACCGCTTGGCAAGGACAGATCCTTCACTACGTCAAGCAGATCCTGCTGCTGGCGCAGAACCCAGATCACTTCGACCTGCGCGGCGCTGGCCAGTGCTTGTTGCTCCTGGGCATTCTCGATCTCGATCACTGCCAGCACCTTGCGGCCGGCCGGCAGTTCTTCCAGGCGCCGGGCGATGGCCGGGATCGCGGTTTCGTCACCGACCAGCAGGTAGCTGTCGAAGATATCCGGGACCACCAGCGAGGCCCGTGGCCCGGCCATGTTGAGCACCTGGCCGACTTGCGCCTGGGCCGCCCAGGTCGAAGCAGGGCCGTCGCCGTGCAGGACAAAGTCGATGTCCATCTCGCCGCCGGCCAGGTCGATGCGCCGCGGCGTGTACTCGCGCATGGTCGGGCGCAGGCCGTCGCGGCTGAAGTCGAGGTTGTCGAGCACGGCCTGTTCTTCTGCCGAGCAGGCGAACATCAGTTTGACGTGATCGTCGCTGCCAACGCTGGTAAAGCCCTGCAGTTCTGGCCCGCCGAGGGTGATGCGGCGCATGCGCGGGGTCAGCTCGGTGACCCGCAGCACGTTCAGGCGGCGGTGCTTGATCTCGTGGTTGACGCGGTGAATGGTGGCGTTTTCGCTAACAGTCATTCGGCTTGCTCCGTTGAGGTCGCAATGGGCCCTGCGACGATGGCTTTGGCGGTGTCGTTGAGCAGGGTGCGGACCCGCTCGATTTCTGCCGGGTTCCAGCGCCCGCTGTGCATCTGCAGGGCATGGCGCAGGTTGTGGACCGCTTCGTGGATCTCGGCCGGGCGGTCGTGGCCGCGCAGCGAACGCTTGCTGACTTCAATGCGCATGCGCACCCCGTCCAGGGCGATGGCCTGGTCGGCCAGGGACTTCTCCCCGGCTGCGGTAATGCCGTAGAGGCGCTTGCTGCCCTGGGTCTGGCCGCTGATCAGCTCGGCTTCTTCAAGAAAATTCAAGGTCGGGTAGATCACCCCGGGGCTGGGGCTGTAGCTGCCATCGAAGAGGCTTTCGATCTGGCGGATCAGGTCGTAGCCGTGGCAGGGCTGCTCGGCCAGCATCGACAACAACAGCAGTTTCAGGTCGCCTGGGGCAAACACGCGGGGGCCGCGATCGCCGCGTTCACGGCCGTGACGGCGTTCGAAGCCGTCATGCCGGTCGCCATGCTCGCGGTGGGGATGATGGTCACGCATGGGGGATCTCCGTTTGCGTTAGATGTATCTTCAGATATTACTCAAGATATATCTTAAAGCAAGCGCGAGAATAAGAATATTTCTCATGATCAGCGTAGGACGGGCTGAATTTGTGTAGGAATGCTTAAGGTTTTTCCTACAAGCGCCTCAGATTGGCTTGATCTACACCCACGGAAATCACCCCTAAGATTCGCCACGTTTTCTTCACCTGTGAGTATTTCACCGTGGCGCGTTCAATTTTTTTCATCAGCCTGCTCTGGGGGCTGTCGTTTTTTGCCCAGGCCAATTTCTCCGTTACCCAAATCGCTCGCGAGCACACGGTGCGGCACGAGCTGGAAGCCAACCTCGATCGTCTGGTCGAGCGTGCACACGAGTTGATCGGCGTGCCGTACCGCTGGGGCGGCATGTCGGTCAAGGGCGGGTTTGATTGCAGCGGCCTGCTGGTCTACCTGTTTCGCCACGAGGCCGATATCAGGATTCCGCGTACCACCGCGGCGATGCTCAAGTCCGGTGCCCGGACCATCAAGCAGAGCCAGCTAAAACGTGGCGACGCGGTGTTCTTCAACCGTAATGGCCAGGGCCGGATCGGCCACGTCGGCCTGTACATCGGCGAAGGGCGTTTCATCCACGCCCCACGGACCGGCAAGAACATTCGTATCGACTCGCTGAGCAACAGTTACTGGGCCAAAAGCTACACGACCGCCAAGCGCTTCCACTAACGCTGGACCATCCGTGGCGGCTTGCACAGGGTGTGGCTGCCTGGTTCCAGGTAGGGCATCAGGATTGGCGCCATGCCCTTGAGCACCTGCACCGGCAAGGCCGAGGTAAAGCGGAAGGATTCCGCCGCACGGCCAGGTACGAAGGCGGTGAGGGTGCCGAAGTGGTTTTCGCCGAGGTAGAACACGAAAGTCGCGGTGCGGTTCAGCGAGCGTGAGCCGATCAGCCGCCCGCCGGCACCGAAGCTTTCGATGCGATTGTCGCCGGTACCGGTCTTGCCGCCCATCACCAGCGGGGTGCCGTCGGCCAGTTTGAAGCTGCCCGACACCCGCCGCGCAGTACCGGCGTCGACCACTTGCGAGAGGGCGCCGCGCAGGGCCCGGGCAACTTCCACCGAGAGCACCCGCTGGCCGAGGTCGGGGTCGCTGGTCAGGCGGGTTTCATACGGGGTGTCGGCGGCGAAGTGCAGGGTGTCGATGCGCAGCACCGGCAGGCGTACGCCATCGTTCTGGATGATCCCGATCAGCTCGGCCAGGGCTGCCGGACGGTCGCCGGAGCTGCCGATGGCGGTGGCCAGCGACGGCACCAGGTGGTCGAACGGGTAGCCGACACGTTTCCAGCGCTGATGAATATCGAGGAAGGCTTCGATTTCCACCAGGGTGCGGATACGGCTGTCGCGTGCGCCCTTGTGCCGGCTCTTGAACAGCCAGCCATAGACTTCCTGACGCTCGAAGTGACCGGCCTCAGCCGCCTCCTGGAAGGTGGCGCTGGGGTGCTGGAGCAGGTAGCCAAGCAGCCACAGGTCCAGTGGATGGACCTTGGCGATAAAGCCCTGGTCGGGCAGGTCGTAGGCGCCCGGGCGGTAGGCTTCGTACAGCTCTTGCAGGCGTTTCTCGGTGACGGTGTTCTGCTTGGTCGCCGGGGTCTTGTTCTCGACCCGGTCCTTTTTCAGGTGCGCCTGGACGAACGCGTTGAAAGTCGCCTGGTCAGCCTCGGGAAACAGGTAGCGGTGCACTGCGGCCAGGCGGATCGGGGTGACCCGCAGGCTGTCGAGGAAGGTGTCCAGGCGCTGCTGCGACGTCTTGCGCTGGTACTTCTTCCAGAACCTGCGCATGTAATCGGTGCCTTCCTTGTCGGCAAAGCGTGCCAGGTACTCCTGGCGGCGTGGCTCGGCATCGTCCTTGAGCAGGCTGGCGCTGTTGCCCGGCTGCTGGTAGGTGCTGTAGCGCACCAGGTCGCGCATCAGGCGAATGAACGGCAGGTTGATCGACTCGCGCAAGGCGTCTTTGAGGGTAGGGATACGGCCGTTGTCTTCCTTGCGAAAGTTGTTGAACACATGCAGGCCGCCGCCAGTGAAGAAGGCTTCGCCGGGGCTGGCGGAATACTTGCGCTCAAGGGCGGCGTTGAGCATGGCGCTGAGGTCGCGGTCCTTGTTCTGGATCAGGTAGTCGATGGCCCAGCGGGTAATGAAGTCCAGTTCCGCCACCGGGACTTTTTTCAGCTCCGCAGCCGGGGTGTTGGCGTACTTGTCGTGCAGTTCGCCGATGATTTCCAGGTAGCTGGTCAGCACCCGCAGCTTGGCGGTCGAGCCCAGCTCGAGCTTGCTGCCTTCGTTGATGTCGAACGGCTGGTCGGTGCTGTCGGTCTGCACCCGCACCCTTGAGCCGTCGGCGGTGCGTTCGAGCAGGGTGAAGCTATAGCGCACCTGGGTGGTACTGGTCGGGGTCAGCAGGCGTTCGCCGAACAGGCCCATTTTTTCCGCAAAGGCCGGGTCGGCGAGGTCCTTGAGGTACTGGCTGACCTGGCCCTGCAAATCCGACTGCAGGGTGCTGGTGGCCGACAGGTCGAGACGGTCGAGGTCGTACAGTGGCCGGCCGAGGGCCGAAGACAGCCGGCTGCGGGCAACGCTGATGCCTTTGTTGGTGACGATTGGCTGAATGGTCGGCTGGGCCACCCAGTCGCGGTAGATGGCCTTGCTGGCCAGGGCGGCGTCCGCCAGCGGCTTGTCGATGATGTTGCTGGCCGCGAGGATGCGGATGTGGCTGTCGGTCAGCAACGCAAGTTCCGCCCGGCCCTTGGACAAAAAGTGCGAGGGCCGGCGTTGAGCGATCATCAGCGACAGCACCTGGCGCAGGGCCAGGCCACGGGCGGCGAGGCTGGCCGGGTCGGTGTCGGTGGACGACAGGGCCTGGTTGACCTGGGCGAAGTCGGCGCCGTACCAGACCCGCAAGCCTTCGGCCATGCCATGTACTTCACCATGCCCGGGAACCGCCGACAGCGGCACGCTATTGAGGTAATCACGGACGATGCGCTGGCGGGCTTCCAGGGTCTGCGGGCCATCCTGATAAGCGCGCACGCTGGCGGAAATCATCTGGCGAATCTTCTCGCTGCCCGAGGCGGTCAGGCCGTCGGGTGAATGCCGGTATTTTTCCAGTTGGGTCGCCAGGGTACTGCCGCCTGCCGACTGGCCGGGCAGGGCCAGGTACTTGGCCACCTGGGTGTAGGCCGCTTTGGCGAAGCGCGGCCAGTCCACGGCGGGGTTGTTCAGTGGGTCGTCGGGGTCGAGCAGGTCGCGGTTCTCGATGAACAGCAGGCTGTGGACGATGACCGGCGGGATCGAGGCGAAGTCGGGGTACAGGTGCTGGGGGTAATGAAACTGGTACAGGGCGTCGCCCTTGCAGTCGGTAATCGACAGGCCTGCCTGAATCTTCTCGGCATAAGGCACGAAAAAGCCATGATCGACGTAGTCCATCAATGCGGGCGAAAAACGCGTCTGTTCATTGATGACGTAGTCCCGCTTGAGCAGGCGCGGCAGGAACTCCCCCAGCGAGCTGTAGCCCAGGCGCTTGTCGAACGGGCCGTCGCCAGGGTAGCGAATGGCATCGCTGGGGCCGGGTTGCATGGAATAACTGAGGGTCGCGGCGAACTGGCTGAATTCTCGCGCCTGCAGGCGCGAAGTGCGCATTTCTTCGGAGGCGGCATAGCCCAGGGCGATCAGGGCGAGCAGCAGCACCAGCCACAAAAGGCGCCACCAAAGACGGCGCTGGCGTGGGCTTTTCGGCAATGGCGAAGGTTCGAGGTGTTCAGAGGGAGCTTCCGTACTGTTCGGTTCCGATTGCCACAATGCGCCCATAGTCTTCAGCCCGGCTACGTATTTTCGTCTTGCTTGCCTGAAGCTTAGACGGTGGCCGGGTTTGGTGAAAAATTTGTAGTCAGTTGCCGGGCATTTCCTAAAAACGTGTCAGAAATGCGCCTTTGGTGGAGCTTGAATTGCCCCGTTTTGGTGCTATGTTAGCCGCCCTGTTTCCTGCAGAGGCTCTAGCACGGGGAATGCCCCTCCGTAGAAGCGATATTTGCCGAGAGTTCTCGCCAAATATCGCGCTTTATACAGTGAAATGCCCTGCAGGGGCCTTTCTATACTGCTCGCCCCTTTCGCTCTGCCGGTTTTGCACACCCGGCAGACGGGTCCGCTCACAAGGTGGTGCCCGGCGAGGCAGCGCATCCAGCCTATCGGCGGTGCCAGGCCTGCACGAATGGTCATATCCAATAACAAAATGAGGTTGTATTTCTATGCCAGTCGGCAACCACCCTTCTCATGGTGAGACCGCCCAGGGCGGCCCACTCAAGCGAGAACTCGGCGAACGCCACATTCGCCTGATGGCGCTGGGCGCCTGTATCGGTGTCGGCCTGTTCCTCGGTTCGGCCAAGGCCATCGAAATGGCCGGTCCGGCCATCATGCTGTCGTACATCATTGGCGGTCTGGCGATCCTGGTGATCATGCGCGCCCTTGGCGAGATGGCCGTGCACAACCCGGTAGCCGGCTCGTTCAGCCGCTACGCCCAAGACTACCTCGGCCCGCTGGCGGGTTTTCTTACCGGCTGGAACTACTGGTTCCTGTGGCTGGTGACCTGCGTGGCGGAAATCACCGCGGTGGCCATCTATATGGGCATCTGGTTCCCGGAAGTGCCGCGCTGGATCTGGGCCCTGGCGGCTCTGGGCAGCATGGGCGCGATCAACCTGATCGCGGTCAAGGCCTTCGGTGAGTTCGAGTTCTGGTTCGCCCTGATCAAGATCGTCACCATCATCGCCATGGTCCTGGGCGGCGTCGGCATCATCGCCTTCGGTTTCGGCAACGATGGCGTGGCCATGGGCATCTCCAACCTCTGGAGCAACGGCGGCTTCATGCCCAATGGCGTGACCGGCGTGCTGATGTCGCTGCAGATGGTGATGTTCGCCTACCTGGGCGTCGAGATGATCGGCCTGACCGCCGGTGAAGCGCGCAACCCGCAAAAGACCATTCCCCAGGCCATCGGCTCGGTGTTCTGGCGCATCCTGCTGTTCTACGTCGGCGCCCTGTTCGTGATCCTGTCGATCTACCCGTGGAACGAAATCGGCAGCCAGGGCAGCCCGTTCGTGATGACCTTCGAGCGGCTGGGCATCAAGACTGCTGCCGGTATCATCAACTTCGTGGTGATCACTGCCGCGCTGTCGTCGTGCAACGGCGGCATCTTCAGCACCGGGCGCATGCTCTACAGCCTGGCGCAGAACGGCCAGGCGCCGGCCACCTTTGCCCGCACCTCGAGCAACGGCGTACCGCGCAATGCCTTGCTGCTGTCGATCGCAGCCTTGCTGCTGGGCGTGCTGGCCAACTATCTGGTGCCGGAGAAAGTCTTCGTCTGGGTAACCGCCATTGCCACCTTCGGCGCGATCTGGACCTGGGTGATGATCCTCCTGGCCCAGCTGAAGTTCCGCGCCGGCCTGAGCAACGCCGAGCGCGCTGCCTTGAAGTACCGCATGTGGCTGTGGCCGCTGAGCTCCTACCTGGCGCTGGCGTTCCTGATCCTGGTGGTCGGCTTGATGGCCTACTTCGAGGAAACCCGCGTAGCCCTGTACATCGGCCCGGCGTTCCTGGTGATGCTGACCGTGCTGTACTACGTGTTCAAGCTGTCGCCAAACAGCGTGGAACAGCGCGCGGCAAGTTCGGCGTCCTGATCCTTGCGTAAATAAAAAAGCCCGTATCCATGGATACGGGCTTTTTTTTGGCTCTTCACGGAATCCCGGGCTGGGATGTTGAGGCTGCGAGTTTATCCATTCAGTGTGGGGCTGCTGCTGGCCCCTTCCGCCTTTACGGCGGCCTACTTTTCTCTTGGGAAGAAGTAGGCAAAACCGCTTGCTCCTGCATACGGCCCTACGCTGCGCTTCGGGTCCCCTCGCTACGGCACCTTCCGGGGCATCGCGGCCTACGACTTGCTTTGCAAGTCTACATCTCGCGTCTTCGGCTGCCGCCGAAGGTGCTGCGCACCGCCCCTACAGGCACCTACGCTCGGCCTCCTGAAGTCGCTTTTCGCGGCGTCTGGAAGTGCGTGCATGAATATCAAGATCAAGTTGGTGCTCGTTTTATCAGCGGGCTGTCCCGCTCCTGCGTCAGTATGGCTTCGCCAACATCTGCTTTCGCAGATACGTCAGTGCAGGCGCCGCCCGTAACTTCGCGACTTCAGGAGGCTGAGCGTAGGTGTCTGGAGGGGGCTGGTGCGTAGCACCCTTCGGCCTATGCCGAAGTCGCGAGACGTAGACTTGGCGAAGCAAGTCGTAGGCCGCGATGCCCCTGGAAGGCACCGTAGCGAAGGAACCCGGAGCGCAGCGTAGGGCCGTATGCTGGAGCGAGCGGTTTTGGTTACTTTTGCCAAGAACAAAAGGGACCCGCCGTAAGGGCGGAAGGGGCCAACAGCGGCGCCACACCGAATGGATAAACCCGCAACCCAACCCAAGAATCATAGCCCCCGGGATTCCGTGAAGAACCTTTTTTTTACCTGCGCGAATCAGGTAGCAACCGCCCGCATCGGCTGGGTCAGGCGCTTGTTGAAGTCCAGCCAGGCGCCGAGCAGGGCCATGATCGCGACGCCCACCAGGGCGGTGAATACCTGCATGGCAAAGGCATCGCCGGCCATGGCATTGATCATGTCCGCCAGCGGCGCCAGCAGCACCCCCAGGCAGAATACTTCAAGCGAATAGCGGCCCATGCGCCCGGTTTGCTGCGCCAGCCAGTTCTGCGTCCAGCCGCTGCCGGGCAGCAGCTTGGCGGTGACGTAGGCCAGGGCCAGGAAGTGCAGCAAGCGCACCGGCGACAGGTCGGTCTTGCTGATCGGGTACAGCAGGTTGTTGAGGCTGGCCGGCATCCACGCATCGTGAATCTCTGGCCAGCGCCAGGACAGGGTAATGATGCCGGCTGTCAGTGAATAGGCGGCAGCTGCCAGGAACAGTGGCTGGCGGCGCAACGGTCGGGTTTGTGCTGGCCGCGCCTGCTGCCCGTACAACGCCGCGGCGCCGCCCAGCACGAACAGGAACTGCCAGGTGACCGGGTTGAAGTACCACACGCCATCGGAAAAATTCGCCAGGTTCCAGCCCATGCCGGGGGCCGCCAGGTACACCGCCATCGATACACCGACCACCGCCAGGGTGTTGCGCATCAGCAGCCCCAGCCCCAGCGCCAGGCCGGCCAGTAGCACGATGTACAGCGGCAGCGGGTCCATCAGGTTGGGTTTGAAGCGCAACAGCAGCTCGTCGGTCAGGGCTTGCTGAGGGTTGGTGACGAAGTGGGTAAGACCCATTTCCTGGACCAGGTCGCGAGTTTCTACATGGCTGTTGGCAAAGAACACGATGCCCATCAGCATCGCCAGCAGGAAGATATGCACCACATACAGCACCCAGGTGCGGCGCAGGATTTTCACGCAGGCGATCAGATAACCGTCGCGCTGCAGCACCTTGCCGTAGGCCAGCACTGCAGCGTAGCCGGCAAGGAAGACGAAAACCTCGGCGGCATCGCTGAAGCCGATGTTACGCAGGGTGATCTGGCCTAAAGGGTTGTGGGGGACGTGATCCCAGAAAATGAAGATCAACGCCAGGCCT
Source organism: Pseudomonas sp. B21-035 (assembly GCF_024748945.1). NCBI lineage: Bacteria > Pseudomonadati > Pseudomonadota > Gammaproteobacteria > Pseudomonadales > Pseudomonadaceae > Pseudomonas > Pseudomonas sp. B21-035. The sequence continues at coordinate 4,595,207 of NZ_CP087179.1, read as the reverse complement.
CGAAAGAAATCGATGCGCGGGTCGCGTCCGTTAAGCATGGCAGCGGGCTCTTGAACAGTGGGTTTAATAGTGACAGGCAGACGCCGGCAAAAACACGCGCCGCACGTCGGGCGGGGGGCAGGGTGGCGGTATTGGCAGCGAATTGCAAAAGTTGCGTATTACCGGATGTCTCGATTGTCCCTTGAGCAACAGACCGTTGGTCGTAAATCGTCCGTTCCTGTCATTAGTATCAGTAGACGAACCGCCAATGGCGTGGCCTGCTGAGCCCAGGCGCAACGGTCAGCGAGGCGTGACAGGCAATGGCCAACATATGGAAAGGATTTTCCACCTACAGCGTAATTGGCATCGCCAATACGCTGGTTCATTGGCAGCTGTTTTTCGTCCTGCGGGTCGAGTTCGACCTGAGCCAGGCCCTGAGCAACCTGCTGGCGTTTTGTGTTGCTGCGAGCCTTTCCTACTACGTCAATGCGCTCTACACCTTCGCCGTGCCGCCCTCGATCGGCCGCTACCTGCTGTTCATGCTGTGTCTGGGCACGGTCAGCCTGGCGGTGGGTTGGCTGGGCGACCACTGGCGGCTGCACGGGATGATCACGGTAGTGAGTTTTTCCCTGATCAGCCTGACCTGCGGCTTCCTGCTGGCCAAATGGCTGGTGTTTCGCGGGGCCGAGTCATGAACGTCTCGCTGATCGTGCCGGTGTTCAACGAAGAACAGGCGCTCAGACTGTTTTACCAGGCTGTGCGTCAAGAACCCTCGTTGCAGGCACACTGCATTGAAATCGTCTTCGTCAACGACGGCAGCAGCGACCGCACCGCCGAAGTCGCCCGTTCGCTCGCGCTGGCGGACAGGGACGTGGTGCTGATCAACTTCTCGCGCAACTTCGGTAAGGAACCGGCACTGTTCGCCGGCCTGGAGTACGCCAGCGGTGACGCCGTGGTGCCCATGGATGTTGACCTGCAAGACCCGGTAGCGGTGGTTGCGCAGTTGATCGACGCGTGGCGCGACGGTGCCGACGTGGTCCTGGCCAAGCGTCGGGATCGCTCCAGCGATGGTTACCTGAAGCGTCGCAGCGCCTCGCTGTTCTATCGTCTGCTTAACCGTATTGCCTACACCCATATTGAAGAAAACGTCGGCGATTTCCGCCTGATGGACCGCAAGGTGGTGGACGTGATCAAGACCTTGCCCGAGCAGCAGTTGTTCATGAAGGGGGTGCTGTCGTGGGCGGGGTTCAACGTCGCCATCGTCGAATACGACCGCGCGCCGAGGGCGGTGGGGCGCAGCAAGTTCAACGCCTGGCGGCTGTGGAACCTGGCGCTGGACGGCATAACTTCGTTCAGCACCTGGCCTTTGCGCTTGTGGAGCTACGTCGGCGCATGTATCTCGTTGTTGGCGTTGCTGTACGCCGGTTACCTGGTAGTGGACAAGCTACTGTTCGGCAATGAGGTGCCCGGATATCCGTCATTGATGACAGCGATACTGTTTCTGGGCGGGGTGCAACTGATCGGTATCGGCATATTGGGGGAGTACATCGGCCGTATCTACATGGAGGCCAAGCATCGACCCCGGTATGTGGTCAAAGAGATCGTCAGGGCCAATGGCACGAGCTATCGAAAGGGGGCCAAGCGTGTTGGCGAGTGAACGGGTGTTAAGCCCCCAACAGGTGCTGTTGTTTTTTATTGTTCTGTCCCTGGCTTACGTGTTTCCCATTGTTCATGCCGACTACGCCTATGTGGATGACAACTGGCGGGCGTTGCTGCAGGCCCAGGACGCCTGGCGCAATCAAGGCAGAATTCTGCTCGAGTGGCTGTACAAGGTACTGACCTTCAGCCAGGCAACGATCAATATCTTCCCGATGCCCTTGCTGATCAGCATTGTTGCCCTGGCCATGGCCATGGCGCGCCTGACGTTGTGGCTGTTTCCTCGCCCCGGGATTACCAGCTGCCTGGTGATCCTGCCAGTGCTATGCAATCCGTTTTTCCTCGGCAATCTGACCTATCAATACGACGGTCCGGGGATGGTGCTGGCGCTGGTCGCGGTGATCTATGCAATAACCTGCCGGCTTGAACATCGCACTATTCGCACGCTGCTGGCGGCCCTGTTGATTGCCGTAACGCTGAGCCTATATCAACTGAGCATCAGCCTGTTTATTGGCTTGTGCATTGTCGAGTTCATCCGCGGGGTAAGAGACAAGGTTGCGCTCCAGGCAGTGCTGGTGATGCTTGTGGAGCGGCTTGTGCAACTGGTAGTCGGTGGCCTCATGTATTTTCTTACCGTCTACCCACTGGCTGTCGATACCCGCGGCAGCCACCTGCCCGTTGATCAGCAGTGGCTCGGTGTGGTGTGGCAGAAGTTGTGCGTCTCAATGCAGATGCTGGGCTTGCTGATGGCCTCTGCGGGCAATGTGCTGACGCTTGCCCTGCTATTGGGGGCAGGTGCCGGTTTTGTATTGCTCATGGGAAACATTCGCCAGATGCACGGGCGGCCGTCCGCCAGGTTTGGCGTTGCGCTGCTGTACCTGCTCAGCCCGGTGGCCCTGGTCTGGAGTGTGCCGGGCATGATGCTGTTTCTTGTCGAGCCCAACCTTGAGGCTCGAAACTTCATCGGCTTTTCGCCAGTGCTGGTTTTACTGTTGTTGTTCAGTCACGAGTTGCTGGGGCGGGTCTGGCCGGGATTGCGCTGGCTGTTGATCTTGCCAACGCTGTTCATGTTTGCCTTCAGCTATGCCTATGGCCAGGTGATCATCGCCAAGAAAGAACTTGAATCAGCCATGGCGCACTACATTGCCAATGACCTGGTATCACGCAGTGAGCTGCGCGACGTAAACAGGTACAACTACCTGAGGGCACCCGGTGACGGTAACTGGTTGCCCAGAGGACATGGCGCCATCACCCACATGCCGCTACTGAGATACATCCTCAGCGGCTCCAATTCGGTGTTGCATGCGCAGTTTTTTCCCCGGCTGGGGATCAATAATGTCATTGGCGGTGAACGCTCGGACTTTGAGCGGTTGGTGGCGGCAGGGGGCGTGGGCGCGCCGCTGGTGGACAACCGGTTCTATTCGATCTACGTCACCGGTGAGCAGGGCTTCATTGTCATGAAGCCCATCCTGGAAGATGAAAACTACAATCACAACTGGCCCCGCGTCCCCTAGCGTTACCGATCTTCAGGCCGCCGCCACCTCTTGCGGCTCGAAGCTGTCCGCCCGCGCCATCTGCCACATCCGCGAATAGAACTCGCCGTTGACCTCGCCGTTGAGCAATTCACCCGGCTTGAGGAACACATGCATCTGCGAGAACAGCTTGATCTCGGTGGCCGAGATGCGCCGCACCAGGTGCTTGGCTTGCAGTTGCGAGGGGTGATCGAGGCCGGCGGCGGCGAGCATTTCAGCCAGGGCCTTGAGGGTGTTGTGGTGAAAGTTGTGCACCCGCTGGGCCTTGTCGGGCACTACCAGGGCGCGCTGGCGCAGCGGGTCCTGGGTGGCAACGCCAGTCGGGCACTTGTTGGTGTGGCAGCTTTGCGACTGGATGCAGCCGATGGCAAACATGAAGCCGCGCGCCGAGTTGGCCCAGTCGGCGCCGATGGCCAGGACGCTGGCGATGTCGAAGGCGCTGACGATCTTGCCGCTGGCGCCGAGCTTGATCTTGTCGCGCAGGTTCAGGCCCACCAGGGTGTTGTGGACGAACAGCAGGCCTTCGCGCAGTGGCACGCCGATATGGTCGGTAAACTCCACTGGCGCCGCGCCGGTGCCGCCTTCCTTGCCGTCGACGACGATGAAGTCAGGCAGGATGCCGGTTTCCAGCATGGCCTTGGCGATGCCCATGAACTCCCAGGGGTGGCCGAGGCAGAACTTGAAGCCCACCGGTTTGCCACCCGACAGTTCACGCAATTGGGCGATGAACTGCATCATCTCGATCGGGGTAGAGAACGCGCTGTGGCGTGACGGCGAGATGCAGTCTTCACCCATCATTACCCCGCGGGTTTCGGCGATTTCGCGGGTGACCTTGTGCTTGGGCAGGATGCCGCCGTGGCCGGGTTTGGCGCCCTGGCTCATCTTGATTTCGATCATCCGCACTTGCGGGTTGCGCGCCTGCTCGGCAAAGCGCTCGGGGTCAAAGCGCCCGTCCGAGGTGCGGCAGCCAAAGTAGCCGCTGCCCAGTTCCCAGGTCAGGTCGCCACCGTGCTCGCGGTGGTAGGGGCTGATGCTGCCTTCACCGGTGTCGTGGGCGAAGTTGCCCAGCTTGGCCCCCTGGTTCAGGGCACGGATGGCGTTGGCGCTGAGTGAGCCGAAGCTCATCGCCGAGATATTGAACACCGACGCCGAGTAGGGCTGCGTGCACTGCGGGCCGCCGACGATTACCCGAAAGCTCGACGGGTCGCTGAGCGGCGCCGGGCGCATGGAGTGGCCGATGAACTCGAAACCGGACTGGTACACGTCGATCAGGGTGCCGAAAGGCTTGTCCGAAGCTTCGTTCTTGGCCCGCGCATACACCAGCGAGCGCTGCGCCCGGGAAAACGGCAGGGCATCGCTGTCGGCTTCAAGCAAGTACTGGCGGATTTCCGGGCGAATGCCTTCGACCAGGTAGCGGATATTGCCCAGGATCGGGTAGTTGCGGCGCACCGCGTGACGGCTTTGCAGCAGGTCGCCAAGGCCGATCAGGCTGAGCACGGCGGTCACCAGGGTGAACGGCCACAGCCATTCGTGGTGGAGGAAGGGCAGGCTGACCAGGGTGAACAACACACAGGCAGCGAAGAAGGCGTAGCGGCTGAGAAGTGACAGGCTCATACGGTTTCCTTGCGATGGCACGGTCAGGCTCAGGGCCTGGACAAACCCCGACCTTAGCCCGGTTGGGGTTTCCAGCGCCAGCCCGCAGCGCGCAAGGGCTGCAAGCTTCATCTTGGAATCGAAAATCATTTGTATTTGCGAGCAATTGATATGTTATATAGTATCAGCTCTTGTTCGTTCATTTTCCCAAGAGGCTTGGCCATGAAACCCGGCATTCACCCCGACTATCGCCCCGTGCTGTTCCACGACACTGCCGCCGATGTGTACTTCCTGATCGGCTCGACCGTCGACACTGACCGCAGCCACACCCATAGCGACGGCAAAACCTACCCCTACGTGGCCCTGGATGTTTCCAGCGCTTCGCATCCGATCTATACCGGCCAGCAACGCAAGACCACGGTCGAAGGTCGGGTGGCCGGATTCAACAAGCGCTTTGCCGGGTTCGCCGCGCCGCAGGTCAAGTGACCAGAGCAGCATCGCGGATCAGGCGCTCGCGCCATTCGCCATGCGCCGCCAGTTCATCTTCTGCATTGAACTGGAGCTTGCCGGCAATCAGCGTCGCCACCGGCACACCATCGCGATAAAGCAGGCGATTGCCGCTGACTGCAGGCACCTTGCTGCCCGGCAGCAGGGTGCCGACCAGGTTCAGCGGGTCGCTGGCGCTGATCGCCACCAGGCTGCCATCGAGCGGGCGCCGGCGCACTTCGCGTAGCAGTGCCACGGCCTCGGGCAGGGCGAACTGCTCGCCGGCCAGGCCGCTGATAAAGCGCCCGCCACGGATTTCGCCGCGGGCTTCCAGGCGGTGGTAGCAGCGCAGCAGCTCGCGCCAGCTGGGCAGCCAGTCGGCCTCGCGATCCAGCAAGCGCCAGCACATCACGCCATAGCGGCGCAGCAAGGTGCGGGCGATGTGTTCAAGGTCCTCGTCACGCTTGGCAGTGGGTTTGCGCAACAGCGCCCAGCGCCCGGCGTCTTCCATACCGCCGAACAACGGCCCGCGACCGCGGCGATGGCTACGGCCCTGGCGTTTGCTCGCCGGGGTAATCAGTGCACGCAGGCCGGCAAAGCTGTCGGCGCTGATCAAACCGGCGGCCACCAGCTCTTGCAAGGCGTTTTCCAGTTCGCTGGGCAGCAGGTGGGCGTCGTGCACCAGCTCATCGAAGAACAATGCGCCGTGTTCGCTCAACACCGTGTGTACGCGTTGGGCACGCAGGCCCAGTTCGCTGCTGTCCAGCGCCGGGCTCAGGGCCCGCCACAAGCCCAGGCGGGGGCGTGGCAACAGCACCAGCGGCGTGCTGCGCAGGGTGCTCGCCGCGGCGCTCGGGGCCAGGCGCGCCCAGGCATATTTGCCGGCGCGGCAGGCTTCGTCGAGCCAGCGCGGGCTGTAGTCCTTGAGCCGGGTGGGCAGCAGGTCGCTTTCCCAGGCCGCCGCCGCTGCGGGGTAACCTTCGAACTGATCGAGCACGGCGCTCAGCGCGGCCTGGCCTTGCAGGCGCGAGCCGGGTGCCAGGTGCTGCCAGTCGAACAGAAAGCGGGTGAAGTCCTGCAGGCTGACCGGTTCGATTTCCCGGCGCAGGCGCTTGATGGTGTAGCGATGAATCCGCGCCAGCAGGTGCCGTTCGCACCATTGCAGCGCTTGCTGGCCCGGTTGCTGGTTCGGTTGCTGATTTGGTTGCTGATTTGGTTGAAAGTAGTACCCGCGCATCACGTAGCCTTCGCCTTCCAGGCGGGCCAGGGCCTGCTCGATGGCGCTGACCGGCAGTTGCAGCGGCGCGGCAATCTCCTCGGTCGTCAGCGGGCCGAAGCCGCTCAGGCGTGCGCGCAGCAGCTCGACCAATGCGGCTTCGGCGTCCATGGCCTGATCAAAGCCGGGCAGGGCGCTGACGTCGGGTGTCAGGGGCGCGTTTGGGTACAGGGCGCGCAGCAGCATCAGGCGTTCGCGGGCCAGCCACAATGCTTGGCCACCGCTCAGTTGCAGGCGGCAGGCGCGGCCTTCATTGCCCAGCGCCGCCAGCCACTCTTGCCAGCCGTCATTGGCCTCGGCTTCGGCCTGGCTGATGCAGGCCAGGCTCATCAGAGCCTCATGCATTTCATCGCTGCGGGTGGGCGTCGGCCACGCCTCGCTTTGTACGGCGGCGATGGCCTGCGGGTCGAGCGCGCCGAGGTCATCGCTGCTTTGCGCCTCGTTCCAGCGGCGATTGAGTACGGCCTGGGTGCGTCGTTCTTCTAGCGGCGCATCATCCAGGAAGGTATAGGGCCGGGCGTTGAGAATGGCCGAGGCCAGCGGCGAAGGCGCGGGCAGGTCACGGGCAATCAGCGTGATCTGGCCGTGTTCGATACGCCGCAGCAGCGCCAGCCAGCCTTCGCTGTCCATGGCTTCGTGCAGGCAGTCGTCGAGGGTCTGCTCGACCAGTGGGTGATCGGGAATCTGCCGCTCGCCGGCGAGGTTTTCCAGGCAGGCAATCTGGTCGGGGAACACTGCGGCTATCAGGTCTTCGCTTTTCATCCGCTGGATTTGCGGCGCCACCTTGCGCCCGCCGACAAAGCGCGGCAGGGCCAGCGCGGTGCCGGCATTCCAGCGCCAGCGCACGCCGAACAGCGGCGCATCGAGCAGGGCCTGGATCAGCACCGCCTCGGCGCTGTTGCTGTGCAGGTAACGCCAGACTTCTTCGAGGGCAAAGCTGTGGCTGGCCGACAGCGACAGGACAATCGCATCTTCGCTGGCCGCCGCCTGCAGCTCGAAGTTGAAGGTACGGCAGAAGCGCTTGCGCAGGGCCAGGCCCCAGGCGCGATTGATGCGGCTGCCGAACGGTGAGTGGATGATCAGCTGGGTGCCGCCGGACTCGTCGAAAAAACGCTCCATCACCAGGGTCTGCTGCGAGGGCAGGGCGCCGAGCACCTGGCGAGTATGGGCCAGGTATTCAAGCAATTGCTCGGCGCTGTCCAGGCCCAGGCTCAGCTCGGTCGTCAGCCAGTCGAGCAGCGGTTGCAACTGGCCGTCGGCAGCGCCCAGGCGCTGGTCGATCTCGCCTTGCAAGCGTGCCACGCCTGCCGACAACTCGTCACTGCGCCCCGGCGCTTCACCGAGCCAGAACGGGATGCTCGGCGGCAGGCCCTTGGCGTCCTCGACCCGCACCCGGCCGCTTTCCACGCGCAGGATGCGGTAAGAGGCGTTGCCCAGCTGGAAGATATCGCCAGCGATGCTTTCCACCGCGAAGTCTTCGTTGACCGTGCCGATGTTCAAGCTCTGCGGTTCGAGCACCACGCTGTAGTCGGCGTTATCGGGGATGGTGCCGCCGCTGGTCAGCGCCGTCAGTTGCGCGCCACGGCGCCCGCGCAGGGTACCGTTGACCGCATCGCGGTGCAGATAGGCGCTGCGGATACCCTGGCGACCATTGAAGCCTTCGCCGAGCATGCGCAGCAGCGCCTGGTAGTGGCCTTGATCCAGCTCGGCGTAGGGCATGGCCCGGCGCAGGCAGTCGAACAACGCCTGTTCATGCCATTCCTGGCTGCTGACTTCGGCGACGATCTGTTGCGCCAATACGTCCAGCGGTGCCTGCGGCACCTGCAGGCGATCGAGCTCGCCGCGCCGTACGCAATCGAGCAACGCTGCGCATTCGATCAGGTCATCGCGCGACAGCGGGAACAGCCGGCCCTTGGGCGTGCCTTCGACCTGGTGCCCGGAGCGCCCGACTCTTTGCAAAAACGCGGCAATCGAGCCGGGCGAGCCGATCTGGCAGACCAGCTCGACCTCACCGATATCGATGCCCAGCTCCAGCGAGGCGGTGGCTACCAGGACCTGCAGCTCACCACGCTTGAGCCGTTGCTCGGCGTCCAGGCGGTACTCCTTGGCCATGCTGCCGTGGTGCGCGGCCACGGCGTCGCGGCCCAGGCGTTCACTCAAATGGCGGGTCAGGCGCTCAGCCAGGCGCCGGGTGTTGACGAACACCAGGGTGGTGCGGTGCTCGCGGGCCAAGGCCGCCAGGCGATCGTAGACCAGGCCCCAGACATCTGTGGCCATCACCGCGCCAAGCGGCACCGGCGGCACTTCCAGGCCCAGGTCGCGGGGGCGGGCATGGCCGATATCGACAATCGCGCACTCGCGCCCCTGGCCCACCAGAAACTGCGCCACGCGCTCGACCGGGCGTTGCGTGGCCGACAGGCCGATGCGCCGCAGTGGCCGCCCGCACAGCGCTTCAAGGCGTTCCAGGCTCAGGGCCAGATGGCTGCCGCGCTTGTTGCCGGCCAGGGCGTGGATTTCGTCGACGATCACCGTGTGCACGCTGGCCAGGCCCTGGCGCCCGGAGGCCGAGCCGAGCAACACATACAGCGATTCGGGGGTGGTCACCAGAATATGCGGCGCCTGGCGGCGCATGGCTGTGCGTTCTTTTTGCGGGGTATCGCCGCTGCGCACCGCCGTGCGGATTTCCAGCGGCGCCAGGCCTTGCTCGGCCAGTACCGCGTTGATCCCGGCCAGCGGCGCCTGCAGGTTGATCTGGATATCGTTGGACAGCGCCTTGAGTGGCGAGACGTAGACCACCTGGGTCTGGTCCGGCAACTGGCCGGCGGCCAGGCCCTGCACGAACAGCTCGTCGAGGATGGCCAGGAAGGCAGTGAGGGTTTTGCCCGAGCCGGTAGGCGCTGCCACCAACAACGATTGCCCGCTGCCGATCAACGGCCAGGCTCGGGCCTGGGCGGCGGTGACCGTCGGGAACTGGCGCTCGAACCAGGTGCGGACCGCGCGGTGGAAGGCGTCCAGTTCCGGGTGCTTGCAGGCGGGAAGATTCATGGCCTGTTTATGCGGCCAATGGCGCGGGCTTGCAAGGGGCGTTCGTCAGACCGGCCCAGGATTGAAAGGCACCTGCCAACATGTGATCCTTGCGCGCTTTCCTGTTCACGAGCGTCCCATGAGCAAAACCATCCGCATCGCCGCCGCCCTCCTGCTTGACCCGCAAGGCCGTACCCTGCTGGTGCGCAAGCGCGGTACCCAGGCGTTCATGCAGCCGGGCGGCAAGATCGAGGCCGACGAGCAGCCGGTCAGCGCCCTGGCCCGCGAGCTGTTCGAGGAGCTGGGCCTGGCGATCGAGGCGGAGGACGCCGAGTACCTGGGGCAGTTCAGTGCCCCGGCCGCCAACGAGCCGGGTTTTGTCGTCCAGGCCGAGATTTTCAAGGTGCACACCGCCATGCCGGTCGAGCCTGCCGCGGAAATCGAAGAGGTGGTCTGGGTCTCGGCGCGCAAACAACTGACCCTTGAGCTGGCGCCGTTGACCCGGGACTTGATTCTGCCGCTGTACCGGCAGTTAACTACAGCACCTGCCTGATCTCACTTGCAAAGGAATGCCGATGATCCCCACCCATGAATGGCTGCTGTTTATCGGCGCCGCGCTGCTGATGGTGCTCACCCCCGGGCCGAACATGATCTACCTGATTTCCCGTTCGATCTGCCAGGGCCGCATGGCTGGGGTGACGTCGCTGCTGGGGGTGGTCGGCGGCTTTCTGGTGCACATGACGGCCGCAGCCATTGGCCTGACTGCTTTGTTCATGGCCGTGCCGCTGGCCTACGACCTGCTCAAGTGGGCCGGTGCCGGCTACCTGCTGTGGCTGGCCTGGCAGGCGGTCAAGCCGGGTGCCCGTTCGCCGTTCGAGCCTCGCGAGCTGGCGCCGGACTCACCGCGCAAACTGGTGTTGATGGGTTTTCTGACCAGCGTGCTCAACCCCAAGGTGGCGGTGTTCTACCTCTCGGTGCTGCCGCAGTTCGTCTCGCCGGAAAACGGCTCGGTGCTGCTCCAGAGCCTGGCCCTGGGCCTGACCCAGATCGCCGTGAGCTTTTCGGTCAACCTGCTGATCGCATTGTTCGCCGCCGGCATCGCCGGTTGGTTTGTGCGCTACCCGCTGTGGCTGATGCTGCAGCGCTACGTGATGGGTTTCGTCCTGGCCGGCCTGGCGTTGCGCCTGGTGCAGGAGCAACGCCGGGCCGTGTAAGGCTCAGCGTACCGCGCTGACGCCATCGAGGGTCGAGAACGAGGTGTCCTTGGCGGTCAGCAGAAAATCGCGCATGTACGGCGCATCGAGCATGTCGCTGCGCACCGCCGCGTAGAGTGTGGCGAACAGGCCTTTCTCGCCCAGGCGCTTGGCCTTCACGTAGCCGCGCGAACTGTACTCGTGCAAGGCCCAGTGCGGCATGCCGCAGACCCCGCGGCCGCTGGCCACCAGTTGCATCATCATCACCGTCAATTCGGCCGTGCGCACCTGCGCGGGCTCGACGTCGGCCGGCTCCAGGAAGCGGGTGAAGATATCCAGGCGGTCACGTTCTACCGGGTAGGTGATCAGGGTCTCCATGGCCAGGTCTTCCGGCACCATGTACGGCTTGTGCGCCAACGGGTGCTGGTTGGCCACGGCAAGCATGGCTTCGTAGGTAAACAGCGGCACGTAGGTGATGCCGCTGAGCTCCAGCGGGTCGGAGGTCACCACCAGGTCGAGGTCGCCGCGGGCCAGCGCCGGCAGCGGGGCGAAGGCAAAGCCCGAGGCCAGGTCCAGTTCGACCTCCGGCCAGGCATCGCGGAACTGGTCGATGGTCGGCATCAGCCACTGGAAGCAACTATGGCATTCGATGGCCATGTGCAGGCGCCCGGCAGTGCCGCCGGCCAGGCGGGCGATGTCACGCTCGGCGCCGCGCAACAATGGCAGGGTGGCATCGGCCAGCTGCAGCAGGCGCAGGCCGGCGCTGGTAAAACGCAGCGGCTTGGTCTTGCGCATGAACAGCGGCATGCCCAGGCGCTCCTCGAGCTCCTTGAACTGATGGGACAGTGCCGACTGGGTCAGGTGCAGGCGTTCAGCGGCCTCGACCAGGCTGTCGGCTTCGCGCAAGGCGTGCAGGGTTTTCAGGTGGCGAATTTCCAGCACCGAGGGGCTCCATGAGTAAACTTTGAGATGAACACGAATTTATTGAGTTTGTCTCATGTTGGTCTGACTGTCGACAATAGCGTCATCTTTTACAGGGAGGACGTTTTCTCATGGCACTGGCCCACAACCTTGGTTTCCCGCGCATCGGCGCTGACCGCGAACTGAAAAAAGCACAAGAAGCCTACTGGAAAGGCGATCTCGATCAGGCCGGCCTTGAAGCCGTTGGCCGCGAACTGCGTGCCCGTCACTGGCAGGTGCAGAAAGACGCCGGGATCGAGCTGCTGCCGGTTGGCGACTTTGCCTGGTACGACCAGGTGCTGACTCACTCGCTGACCTTCGGTGCAATTCCCGAGCGCTTCGCCCAGGTTACCGGTGATAACGGCCTGCCGACCCTCGATACCCTGTTCGCCATGGCCCGTGGCGCCAGCACCTGCTGCGGTGCCAGCCACGGCCAGACGCAATATGCGCAAGAGCTGACCAAGTGGTTCGACACCAACTACCACTACCTGGTCCCGGAATTCAGTGCTGACCAGCGCTTTCTGCTCAGTTGGGAGCAACTGTTCGAAGAAGTCGCCGAAGCCCAGGCCCTCGGCCACGCGGTGAAACCGGTGCTGATCGGCCCGCTGACCTACCTGTGGCTGGGCAAGGCCAAAGGCGGCGAGTTCGACAAGCTCGACCTGCTTGAGCGCCTGCTGCCGGTGTACGGTGAAATCCTCAGCCGCCTGTCGCGCCAGGGTGTGGAGTGGGTGCAGATCGACGAGCCGATCCTTGGCCTGGACCTGCCGCAGGAATGGAAGAACGCCTTCGAACGTGCCTACCACATCCTCCAGTACTCGCCCCTGAAGAAACTGGTCGCCACCTACTTCAGTGGCCTGGAAGACAACCTCGGCCTGGCCGTCGGCCTGCCGGTGGATGGCCTGCACATCGACCTGGTGCGCGCCCCGGAACAACTGCCGGCCGTGCTCGATCGCCTGCCAACCTACAAGGTACTGTCGCTGGGTGTGGTCAACGGCCGCAACATCTGGCGCTGCGACTTGGACAAGGCCCTGGAGCAGCTGCAACAGGCCCAGCAGCGCTTCGGTGCCAACCTCTGGGTCGCCGGTTCCTGCTCGTTGCTGCACAGTCCCGTGGACCTGTCCCGTGAAGACAAGCTCGATGCCGAGCTGAAAAGCTGGCTGGCCTTCGCCGTGCAAAAGTGTGAAGAGATCGCCGTGCTGGCCAAGGCCCTGGATACCCCGCACTTGCCAGCAGTACAAAACGCCCTGAGCCACAGCCGCGCGGTACAGAAAAGCCGTGCCGAGTCGCCACGCATTCACAAGCCGCAGGTCCAGGCGCGCCTGGCCGCCGTCACCGCTGCCGATAGCCGGCGTCAGTCGGCCTTCGCCCAGCGTATCGAAGCCCAGCGTCAGCGCCTGCAATTGCCGGCGTTCCCGACCACCACCATCGGTTCTTTCCCGCAGACCTCGGCGATCCGCCTGGCGCGTCAGGCCTTTAAGCAGGGCAAGCTCTCGGCCAACGATTACACCGATGCCATGCACAGCGAGATTCGCCATGCCGTGCAGGTCCAGGAGCGCCTGGGCCTGGACGTGCTGGTGCACGGTGAAGCCGAGCGCAATGACATGGTCGAGTACTTTGCCGAGCAACTGGACGGCTATGCCTTCACCCGCTTTGGCTGGGTGCAGAGCTACGGTTCGCGTTGCGTAAAGCCTGCGATCATCTACGGCGACCTCAGCCGTCCGCAGGCCATGACCGTGGCCTGGATCGAATACGCCCAGCGCCTGACCAGCAAGGTCATGAAGGGCATGCTGACGGGCCCGGTGACCATGCTGATGTGGTCGTTCCCGCGCGAAGACGTGTCGCGCAAGGTCCAGGCCGAGCAACTGGCGCTGGCCATTCGTGACGAAGTGCAGGACCTGGAAGCCGCCGGCATCAAGATCGTGCAGATCGACGAAGCCGCGTTCCGTGAAGGTCTGCCGCTGCGCCGGGCGCAATGGCAGCAATACCTGGGTTGGGCGGTGGAAGCCTTCCGCCTGTGCTCAAGCGGCGTGCGCGATGAAACCCAGATCCACACCCACATGTGCTACAGCGAGTTCAACGATGTGATCGAAGCGATCGCGGCCATGGACGCCGACGTCATCACCATCGAGACTTCACGTTCGGACATGGAGTTGCTGGAGGCCTTCGAAGCTTTCGACTACCCCAACGACATCGGCCCGGGCGTCTACGACATCCACTCACCGCGGGTGCCGGACACGGCCGAGATGGTCAAGTTGATGAGCAAGGCGGTCAAGCGCATCCCGGCTGAACGCCTGTGGGTCAATCCGGACTGCGGCCTGAAGACCCGTGCCTGGCCGGAGACTGAAGCGGCACTTATCAACATGGTCGCGGCGGCGCGGCAATTGCGCAGCGAACTGGCGTAGAGCGCGAACCGGGCATCCTGTTCAAGGATGCCCGGTGTGGTTTCAGAAGAGGTTGGCGAAGACACGTTCGGCCAATGGCCGGCCCAGGTCACCTCGCCAGATTTGCACTTCTTCGATCTGGCTGCTTTGCCATTCTGTGCCCAGTTTGCGCTGGGCCGGTATTTTCAAATGGGCTTTGTCGAACTCGGCAAAGCGCGGCTTCTGCTTGTTGTAATGGAAGTGCGCATACCAGAGGGTACGTCGCGGTTGTTGGGTGCGATCATAGATGACGTACTCCTGCAGAAAGTCCGGACGTCCATCGGGGCGTTTTCTTAGTTCCACAAGGCCGCCAACCTTTTCGATCTCCACCACACCCCGTTGATTCTCTAAGTACTCAAGGTGGCCGCCGTTAGGCTGTTTGGTTTGCAGAATTTGCTGGACGCGCAGTTGACGTCCATCGTTCACCAGCTGTCTTGCGGCTTCGCGCAGTTCGTTGATCAAGTCGTCGGTGGGGCTTAGGCGTTCGATTGTGTTGGCGGCAGCATTCAGGTCGTCGGCCCGTTTGAGCATCAAGTCCTCAAGGCTGGCGGGTTCCAGATTTTGAGTGGCATAACCATCTACTTTGTTGCGAAACGCAGAGGATCCGTCGAGAAACTTGCGTGCCTCGGAACGGCTTTGTGAAAGCGACGGTTGACTGGCTGAACCTGCGGACGTGTCGGGGTTTTGCAGGATGAACTTACCGTCGGCGCCTTGAATGTAGATTTCGTCACGGCCATTGATACCCGTGAGCGTGTAGGTGTTGCGCTGTTGTGTGGGAGTACCAATAAGGTAAAGGTCGTCAGTGGTCTGAAACACCCGAGCGCTTGTGGGCTGGTTTTTCGGCACGGTTGGAAGATTTTCGGTGGGTGTATTCAAGTAGCGGCTGTAGTAATTGATGCTGTCGTCGAGGCGACTCTCTAGTACCTTTACAACAGCGGCGTCGAAGTACTCATCATCGCTGATGCTCCAGTAGCGCAGATTGTTCTTGAAGGCTTGAAGTTCATCGACCCCTTGTTTGAGTATTGCACTGCGTTGCGCTCTGCTATGGCTGACCGAAGCAAGCTGGCTCAGGGCATAGAGCATCCGGTCAAGGCGATTGCGCGGTGCTGACAATTTTATCTGAAGATTGGCCCAGCCTAGGTCGAAACCGCTTAGCGGTTTACTGATCAACTCTTTGAGCTGGTCGATTCGCAGGCCGTTGAGCACCACGGGTGTGAGGGTATCGGTCACGCGATCGATGTCGCTGATAAAGTCCCTTCGGTCAATGCCCTGGGTGATTTTGAGTTTCCAGATCCTCATGTTGTCGAGATGGCGTGCCATCAGTTCAAGCGCTTCAAGAATGTTGCGGCGAAGGGGCAGAGCCTGATTTCTCTTCTGCGCCATTTGACGGGCAAGGGTGTAAAAAGCCTCTCCTGCGGTTCCGTCCGCCGCCAGGGTTTGCGGGATTCTCTGGACCAGTCTGTTGACCTCCAGGCCGATGTTCGCTATTTCGGTATTAATAGACTCGATGCGTGTGATGGCGTTGTTCAATCTGAGGTGGTAACGGCTGGTCAGCATTTTCGCTGTGACGCTCATTTGATCTTTTGTTGCCTGGGCATTGGAGCGGGTTGCCAGTGCCAGGAAGTCTTCGTAGGTTGTGTACAGCGCAATTGCGTCCTTGATGTCCTTTTCGAGCTCTTGTTCTGTGACAGCGAGCCCTTGGCGGTGTTTGTCATTGACTCTGCGTGTTTGCAGTTGAAAGGCTTCACCGTCTGACCTTAACTTGTTTAAAAGCCTTTGGTATTGGCGCTGACGTACATCCGTCCATGATATCGGTAGCCGCTCGCGAATCGCCGCCGGCCAGTACGGTGCCAATACATCCGCCAGATGCCCCAGTACCTGGCCGCCGCCTGCACCGCCGCCGCGCAGGTGCACGCCATACAGCGCGAAATGGGTGTCCCACTGGCCGTTTTCATTCAGCGCGATATTTTTCCGCCAGGTCTTGAACTGTGTGCCACGCAGACGCCAGGTGTGTTCCGTCTCCAGCCATTGCACCTGGCAGGGGCGGTCGCCCACCAGGATGAAGTCGCCTTTGGCGTGCTGGTAGATGCCTTTGTACTTGCCGTGGCGCCCCGGCTCGATCCCGGCCAGCGACAACGGCGTCTGGTATTCGTAACCTTCAAAGCGCGACAGGCGTTGGGCGCTGCCGGGCGCAAAGCCCGCCGCCGGGCCTGCTTGCAACAGTTGCAACTGACGCTGGCGGGTCAGCTGACGGGCGCTCAGGGCCTTGAGGGGCAGGCCGGGCGCGAGGTCGATGGCAGCATCGACGAAAGCCAGCAGCACTTGTTGCAGCGCCTCCAGCGCCTTGTACACCTCATCCTGGCGCAATGCGCTGACCAGTCGGGCACTGGCTTCAAAGAAGTCGTAGACGGCGACGACGGTCCCGATTACCGGAATGAAGCCCAGCGCCATCTTGATGTAGTTAAAGATCATGCCGCTCTGGTAGGCGAAGTTTTCCAGCCACAGGTCGCGGTTCGAGCGCGAGGTGGCGCGATGGGCTTCGAGAATGCGGCCACCCTGGGCGTCGAGTAGGTGCTGGGCCAGTGAGGTGGTCGAGGGCCATGTCGTGCCCAGGCCAATAATGCCGTCGAAGCGATGTTTGATGGCCTGGCGCATCCGCGATCGGTGTGCGTCCGGGTTGCCCAGCAAGGCGCGCCCGGCCAGGTAGTCGATTTCGCCGCTCTGCTTGCTCAGGTCATACAGCCCGGAACGGGCCGCTTCCAGGCTGCTGTACTGGCGTACCAGGCGGGTGGGATGCTCGGGTCGGTAGAGTACGGTGATGCCGCTGTTCTGATCGCTGATGAAGGTGACCCCGGACAGCGTAGTGCCGTAGCTGTCGGTGTCTTCGCCGCCTGCGGTCAGCCGGGCAGAAATCAGTTCAATATCATGGCCGTCGGCTTGGTAGGCCGCTTTGCTGTCGGCGTCGATGGCGATATTGAAGATCGTCTGGCCCCTGTCGTCCAGCTCGCCCTTGGCCCTGGCCTGGGCGCTATGCATGATGAGCATCTGGCGGAAAGGTTCACCCAGGCATTGACGCCGATAGGCCCGGGAAAAAGCGCCTTCGTGAGTGCCCCGATACGCCTCGGTGATCTTGTTTTCGTATTGCTGGGCCAGGTCAAGGTCGGTGGCCAAGCCGCTCAGGTAGGTTTTGTCGATGCTGTCCTTGAGCTGTTGAACAAGCGCCTGATTCGATGTGTTGAGCTTCAGCTTGAGAAAACTCAGACGCTCTTTCATGGCCTCGTCGATGTTGTCCAGCAACAAGGCATCCAGCGTCAGGTCGACCCATTTGTTGCTGGCCTTGAGCGTCGGCTTGGTGGCAATGCCCTGGGGGCTGGTGCTGTCAACCACAATGGGCACCCACGAGGTGCTCTCTGGCAGGTAGAGGGTGATGGGGCTGTCGTCGTAGCCAGGGAAGTCCTGCTTCAGGCGTTGGCTGATGAGCTGGCGGCAGAACAGTTCGCGGTGGGGCAGGTCGCGGGCGACCAGGGCCTGGGCCCGGTGCATGGCCGCGATGAAGCCGAGGGTGCCGGCCTTGAGCATCGCGCGATCGCTGGCCGACAACTTGTCCAGCCAGTTCAGGGGAGCGCCCGTCAACGTGGCACTGGTTTCCTGTTCCTGGATCAGGTTGAACGCGTACTCGCGCGCGGCGTGGCGGGGGACCTGCAGGCGCCGGGTCAGTGCTTCTTTCACCGCCGCGGGCGCCTCCTCGGTGGTCAGCGCAGTCTTGGCCTGGCTTAAATGGTGGGCCAGAACCACGGCCAGGACATCGCCGGTCACCGGGCTCAGGCTCAGTGACTGCTCGCTCTGATCGTTGATGGCGAAGCAGCGGGTCAGTTCCGCTTGGTTGGCGCAGCGCAGCAGCCCGCCGGCTTCACCCGGCCAGTACAGCAGCAGGCTCTGCGGGTTGTCACCGTCCTGCAGGGTCACGACCAGGCAATCATTGAGGGTGGTGCTGGTAGAGATTTGGACGCCATTGTCCATCGACGTTGTGTTGAGCACTGGATGCGCCGCGACAATACTGGAGCCCAGGCGCGGGAAGGTGTCGGGTTGATCGAGAAGGCTTTCGAGCCACCTCAATTCTTCGTTATCGATTTGCCCCAGCAGGTTCTGAAAGCGCGCGTGGGCGCGCAAGCCGTGGTAATGCGCCTGGAGCAGCGCAGCATTGGCGGCGGGGGATTGCTCCTGGTGCCAGGTGTCGGCCTTCAGTTGCTGCTCAATGGCCTGTTCCGCTTGTTGGCAGGCATCGCCAAGAGTTTGCTGATGATCCTTGAGCGCTTGCAGATCGGTTTCGGCAATGCTGGCCATCAGTGCCCGCTGGGTGTTGATCTGTTGCAGGCGGATGGAATAAGGGATGTCGAGGTTCAAGCTGCCAAAGTCGTAGAGCGAACGCTGCGAGGCGTCTTCGCTGTCGGTTGATTCAAGGGCAGGCGGCAGGCTGAAGATGCTTGAACTGCGCTGCTGAGTATCGACCCAGTGGACCATCGACAGCGCAAGTTCGCCAAACTGGCGAATATCTTCGCCGGGCTTGAAGTCCAGCGCGCTCAAACGCTCATTGAGCAGGCTGTTGAACAGCGGGCTGAAACCGCCTGAAAGGCTGCCGTGGCTTTCATAGCTGACGCTGGAGACCGTGGCGCCAATGGCCGCCTCCAGGTCCGCCTGGGACGCGTGGGTACTGAAGCCGCTGTCGGGGCGATACAGCATCAGCTGTGGTTCGTCTTCGATTTTGAACAGCAGCGCTCCTGGCATTGCCTGTCCGTCTATCGCGACGGTCTGGATCTCGATACCTTGCTGGCTTTGCCATTCAGGGTTGTCGAGCACCTCTTGGACCGCGCGCTGCTGTTGCCTATCGAATTTGCCGGTTGCCAGCGCCACATCCCAACTGGCCTTGAAAATATCCAGGTACTGGTGCTGGGCATGGGTACGGCGGCTGACGACGGTATCGGCGGCCCGCGCTTGCCAGTAGCGATCCCACTGGCGTCGGACCGCTGCGGGAAGGTCCAGTTGCGCAAGCCTGGCGAGCAGTTGTGTGGGTGTCAGGCGCAAGGTCGGATGATCGGGGCCCTGAGCGGTCACCTGGGCGTGCTGGTCAAGATCAGCGGGCGGCTGGGGATACTGGCGCGTGTGTAGCGCCAGGGCGACCAGGCTGACATCGCTGTCGTGTGCATCGGAGATACGGAATCGCAGGGCAGTGCTCAGTGGATCGACACCCAGCTGTTCGCGTACTACGTCCTGTAGTGTCTGGTAAACGCCGGGTGCTTGTGCAAGCAAGGTGGTGAAAGTATCGCGGTGGTCTTTCCAGCGTTTGCTGGCATCTGCCAGCAACGCAGTGTCGTGGTTTATGACTGAAATGAAATCCACAGGAGAGTGAGGGGCGGGGACTTCTGGCAAATCGCTCATGGCGGTATCCCAAACGTGAAGTTATGGCCGGAAATGGCGTTCACATTGGGCGCGAGGCGTTGCCGCTAGATGCGGTACATAGGTACTGCGGATAACCGTCGGGCGACATTCATCAAACTGTCACGCAACTGTGGCAGCGCGCTTGAACGAATTTCATCAGACTCGCGCTCTACTGGGGATTTGCATTCTGGTGTTTCGCTCATGCGGGCTTTGGTTTTTTTTCTGGCGCTGATGTGCGCCATTCCTTCTTTTGCAGCGGCGCGTTGCGACGTCAACGTGCCCACTGAACGGGTCGAGCTGGCGCAGGTCAGCCTGGCTTACCAGAGCATCGGGCGTGATTCGGACCCGGTCTTGCTGCTGGTCATGGGCCTGGGCGGGCAACTGATCCACTGGCCCGATGAAGTGGTGGTGGCCCTGTGTCAGCAGGGCTTTCGGGTGATCCGCTACGATAACCGCGATGTCGGCCTGTCCAGCTGGAACCAGGCGCCAGACGACGCCAACCTGACCTTCGAAGTACTGCGCTACAAGCTGGGTTTGCCGGTGGCCGCGCCTTACACCCTGAGCGACATGGCCGAAGACGGCCTGGGGTTGATGGATGCCCTGCAGGTCGAGCGCTTTCATGTCCTGGGCGTGAGCATGGGCGGCATGATCGCCCAGCATCTGGCGGCGCTGGCACCGCAGCGGGTCGAGAGCCTGACCCTGATCATGTCCAGTTCCGGTGCCCAGGGCCTGCCGGCACCAAGCCCGGCGCTGGTGCAGTTGCTGGCCAGGCGCGGTGCGCCGAATCGCGAGGTGGCGCTTGAACAGCAGGCCGACTTGCTGGCCGCCTTAGGCAGCCCCGAGGTCAAGGATGATCGTCAGGCGCTGCTTGAGCAGGCCGCGATAGCCTACGACCGCGCCTTCAACCCCGAAGGGGTCAAGCGCCAGATCATGGCGATCCTCGCCGAACAGAGCCGGGTTGAGCTGCTCAACAACCTGCGCCTGCCGACCCTGGTGGTGCATGGCACCGCCGACCCGCTGCTGCCGGTGATGCATGGCGTACACCTGGCCGCGCACATCAAGGGCAGCCAGCTACGCCTGATTCCAGGCCTGGCGCATCGCTTTCAGGAGCAGTTCAAAGGGCCGTTGCTGGGTGCGGTGTTGCCGTATCTGAACACGCAGCGCCTGGCCGATACCCATGTGGCGGTGTATTGATACTGCTGCTGCCCTGAACAGGTCAATGCAACCTGACCCAGACACTCACCAGCACCGTCGCCGCCACCAGCCAGGCCAGGGTCGCCAGGGCCAGCGAAGTTTCCAGGCGCAGGCGCTCGACCAGCAGGTACAGCGTCGCCAGGTAAACGAAGTAGGGGATGATCGACCACGCACTGAACAGGATGGTGGTCTTCAGGTCCTCCAGTGAACGCCCCTTGCCGACGATGTAGTGGGCGATCAGGGCGAAGGTCGGGAACAACGGCACCAGGCCGGCTATGTAGTAGTTGCGGGTCTTGGCCAGGGCGGCAAGGATCACCACCACGGCCGCACCCAGGCAGGCTTTGAGGATCAGGTCCACGTTTTGTTCCGTTTCTGCGGCCGGTCAGCCCAGGCCATACTTTTTCACTTTGTCGAACAGCGTGGTCTTGGCCATGCCCAGCTCCTGGCTGGCCTGGCTGAGGTTGCCGCCGGTACGTTGCAGGGCATCGCCGAGCAGGTTGCGCTCGAAGGCCTCGACCGCTTCGGCAAAGCCCAGGCCCTGGTTGGCGCTGGCACCGGCCTTTTTGAATGCCGGCAAACCCAGGGCATAGCGCTCGGCGACGTTGCGCAGTTCGCGCACGTTGCCTGGCCAGTCGTGGGCCATCAGCCGCGACAGGGTCTGGCTGTCCAGTTGCGGGACTTCCCGGTCGAAGCGCAATGACGACTGCTGCAGGAAGTGTTCGAACAACTGCAGGATGTCTTCGCGGCGTTCGCGCAGCGGCGGCAGTTCCAGGGTCACCACGTTCAGGCGGTAATACAGGTCGCTGCGAAACTGCCCGCTCTGGCCCAGGGCGTCGAGGTCGGACTTGGTCGCGGCGATCACCCGGCAATCGACGGCGATGCTCTGGTTCGAGCCCAGGCGTTCCAGGGTGCGCTCCTGCAGCACGCGCAGCAGCTTGATCTGCAGGTTCAGCGGCATGCTTTCGACTTCGTCGAGGAACAGCGTGCCACCGTTGGCGTGCTCGATCTTGCCGATCCGGCGCTTGCCGGCGCCGGTAAAGGCGTTGGCTTCGTGGCCGAAAATCTCGCTTTCGAACAGGTTCTCCGGCAGGCCGCCGCAGTTCAGGGCCACGAACGGCGCGCCCTGGCGGCGGCTGAAATCATGCAGGCAACGGGCGACCAGTTCCTTGCCGGTGCCGGTCTCGCCCTCGATCAACACGTTGGCCGAGGTATCGGCGACGTTGGCGATCAGTTCACGCAGGTTCTGCATGGCCGGCGAGCGGCCGATGATTCGCCCTTCAAGGGTACTCTGCCCGGCCAGTTGCCGGCGCAGGGCAAACACTTCGCGGGACAGCCCGCGCTGCTCCAGGGCACGGCGCACCACTTCGACCAGGCGCTCCGGGGCGAAGGGTTTTTCCATGAAGTCGTAGGCGCCGTTGCGCATGGCGCCGACCGCCATGTCGATATCGCCGTGGCCGGTGATCAGCACCACCGGCAGGCTGCGGTCGCGGGCCTTGAGGCGGCTGAGCAGTTCCAGGCCATCGATGCCGGGCAGGCGGATGTCGCTGACAACGATGCCGGCAAAGTCATCGCCGATGCGCTGCAGGGCCTCTTCGGCGCTGCCAACGCCTTCGCAGGCAATGTCTTCCAGGGCCAGCGCCTGCTGGCAGCCGAGCAGCACATGCGGGTCGTCTTCGACGATCAGGACAGTTAGGGGCGCTTGGTTCATAGGGACTCGGCTGATTCTGTGGGGGCATTGACCAGCGGCAGGCCGAGCACGAACGCAGTACCGCCGCTGGCGGGGTGTTCGACGCTGAGGCTGCCCTTGGCGGCGGCGGCGAGGCTGGCAGACAGGGTCAGGCCCAGGCCCAGGCCGTGCTCTCCCGGTTTGGTGGTGAAAAACGGTTCGAACAGGTGCTTGCGTGCTTCGTCATCGATACCGTGACCGTTGTCGCGTACGCGCAGGCGGTACTTGTCGCCCTGCAGCTCGCCTTCCAGCCACAGCTGCGGCATCGGTTGCGCGGCCATGGCATCGAGGGCGTTGCCGATCAGGTTGACCAGAATCTGCTCCAGGCGGGTCTGGTCAATGGCCAGCTTCTGGTCTTCGTAGTTGCTGTGCAACTGCAGGTGACAGCCGGCGATGCGGTTGCCCAGCACTTGCAGGCTGGCCTCGACGGCCTTGCCCAGCGAGGCCTTGCCGCTGTCTTCGCCACGGCGGGCGAAGGAGCGCAGGCTGGCGGTGATGCGGCCCATGCGGTCAATCAGGTCGTTCATGGTGCGCAGGTTGGTGCTGACGGTTTCCAGCGCGCCGCGTTCGAGGAAGCGCACGCTGTTGCCCGACAAAGTGCGCAGGGCCGCCAGCGGCTGGTTCAGTTCGTGGGCGATGCTGGTCGACATCTGGCCGATGGCGGCCAGCTTGCCGGCCTGGACCAACTCGTCCTGGGCGTGGCGCAGGGTCTGCTCGGCATGCCGGCGTTCGCGGATCTGGCCCTTGAGGCGTTCATTGCTGGCGCGCAGGTCGGCGGTGCGTTCGGCGATCTTGCGCTCCAGCTGGCTGTTGGCTTCTTCCAGCGCTTCACGGGCGGCCAGGCGCGTGGCGATCACCTTGCGCCGTTCGTTCCAGGCAATCAGCAGGATCGCCAGCAGGGCAAAGGCGACGCCGACCAGGATGCCCTGGACCATGGATTCGCGGCGCAGATCCTGCAGCGGCGTGAGCAGGGTGAAGTGCCAGGGGGTGTCGCTCAGGCGCCGGGTTTGCGCCAGGTACGCCACTTCGCGGCGGCCATCGCCGAGTTCGGCATTGGCCGGGAAGCTCAGCTTCTCGACGCCGTCGGCGATTTTCTCCCGCGACAGCGGCTCCAGTTCATTCAGCGGCCACCAGTAGTACTGCAGGCTGCGCGCCAGGCGTTCCTTGATTTCCGGGGTCAGCGGGCGCACCGACTTGAGCCGCCGTGCCGGGTCGCTGGAAAGGATGATGATGCCGTTCTCGTCGCTGACGAACGCCTCCAGGCGAGCCCGTTGCCAGCGCTCTTCCATGGCCTCAAGGCGCACCTTGATCACCGCCACACCGATGATCTTGCCGTGTTCTTCCAGGCCGTGGGCGAGGAAATAACCCGGCTCCCCGGTGGTGCTGCCGATGCCATAAAAGCGCCCCGGCTGGCCGCGCACGGCGTCCTGGAAATAGGCGCGGAACGACAGGTCTTCGCCGAGGAAGCTATCGACATCGCGCCAGTTGCTGGTGGCCTGGACCCGGCCGCTGGTGTCGAGGACGAAGATCGCCCGGCTGCGACTGCGGCGGTTCAGGCCTTCAAGGTATTCGTTGACCGCCTGGCGGTGTTCGCCATCGGCTTCGGTGAGCAGGCTGGAAACGCTGTTTTCAAGCTCCAGCAGGCTTGGCAGGTAGGTGTACTTGCTGATCTCGCTCTCGACCGCGCGCGCGTGCAGCTCGAGCTGTCGCTCGCCGTTTTCGCTCAAGGTGCGGATGCCGTTGTGTTCGCTGATCATGAAGCCGGCCACGCCCAGGCCGATCATCAGCAGGATGATCAGTGGCGGTAACAGCAGCTGGCGAATCAGACGGGGTTTCACGGCAAGGGCAGGCTTGGCAGGGCGAAAGAGCGTAGGGTCGCATTTCATCACAGTAGCCTTGGTACGGCCAGCACGCTCTGCCGGCGTACACCGGACAGAGCGTGATGATCACCTCAGTGTTGCAGGATCTTGCTGAGGAAGTGCTGGGTACGCTCGTCGCGCACGCTCTGGTCACCAAAGAACTCTTCCTTGGTGCAGTCTTCGATGATGTTGCCCTTGTCCATGAAGATCACCCGGTTGGCGACCTTGCGGGCAAAGCCCATTTCATGGGTCACGCACATCATGGTCATGCCTTCGTTGGCCAGCTGGACCATGACGTCGAGTACTTCGCTGACCATTTCCGGGTCCAGTGCCGAGGTCGGTTCGTCGAACAGCATGACGATCGGGTCCATGGCCAGGGCGCGGGCAATCGCCACGCGCTGTTGCTGACCACCGGAGAGCTGGCCCGGGTGCTTGTGGGCATGCGCCGAGAGGCCGACCCGCTCAAGCAGTTGCAGGCCCTTCTTGGTGGCTTCTTCCTTGCTGCGGCCGAGCACCTTGATCTGCGCAATGGTCAGGTTTTCGGTGATGGTCAGGTGCGGGAACAGCTCGAAGTGCTGGAACACCATGCCGACCCGCGAACGCAGCTTGGGCAGGTTGGTCTTGGGGTCGGCGATCGAGGTGCCGTCGACCACGATGTCACCCTTCTGGAAGGGTTCCAGGGCGTTGACGCACTTGATCAGGGTCGATTTGCCCGAGCCCGACGGACCGCAGACGACAACCACCTCGCCTTTCTTGACCTCGGTGTTGCAGTCGGTCAGAACCTGGAAGTCCCCGTACCACTTGTTGACGTTCTTGATGGAGATCATACGGTTATCCTTTTCTGCAGACGCTTGACCAGGAAGGAAGCGGAGAAGCTGATGACGAAGTACACGGCGCCGGCAAACACCAGGAACTCGTTGGAGCGCCCGATGATGTCGCCACTGGCCCGTGCCGAGTTGAGGAAGTCGACCAGGCCGACGGTGTAGACCAGCGAGGTGTCCTGGAACAGGATGATGCTCTGCTGCAGCAGCAGCGGGGTCATCTTGCGAAACGCCTGGGGCAGGATGATCAAGCGCATGGTCTGGCCGTAGGTCATACCCAGGGCCTGGGCGGCGCCCATCTGGCCCTTGGCGATCGACTGCACGCCGGCGCGGACGATTTCACAGAAATACGCCGCCTCGAACATCATGAACGCCACGACGCAGGAGGTGAACGCCCCGATCGGGGTGTCTTCGCCAGTGATCCAGCGCAGCACGAACGGTACCGCCAGGTAGAACCAGGTGATCACCAGCAGCAGCGGGATGGAGCGAAAGTAGTTGACGTAGGCGCCGGCCACGTTCGACAGCAGCTTGTTCGACGACAGGCGCATCAGGGCCAGGATGGTGCCCAGCACGATACCGCCGACAACGCCCATGACCATCAGCTGCAGGGTCATGAGCATGCCGTTCCACAGGCCCGGCAGGGCAGGAATGATTCCACTGAAGTCCATTATTTACCCCCCACGGAGATCAGGCCGGGCACGGCGACTTTCTTCTCGACCAGGCGCATCAGCAACATCAGGCCCATGTTCAGGGTGAAGTAGATCAGGGTCGCCAGGGTGAAGGCTTCAAACAGGTTGGCCGAGAACTCGGCGGTCTGTTTGGTTTGCGCCAGCAGCTCCATCAGGCCGATCAGCGAGGCCACCGAGGAGTTCTTGAACACGTTCAGAAATTCCGAGGTCAGCGGCGGAATGATGATCCGGTAGGCTTGCGGCAGCAGCACGTTCCAGTACACCTGCGGCAGGCTGAAGCCCATGGCGCGGGCGGCGGCTTCCTGGCCGCGGGGCAGCGCCTGAATGCCGGTACGCACCTGCTCGCAAACACGCGCG
The DNA here is from genome assembly GCF_024748945.1 of Pseudomonas sp. B21-035. Taxonomy (NCBI): domain Bacteria; kingdom Pseudomonadati; phylum Pseudomonadota; class Gammaproteobacteria; order Pseudomonadales; family Pseudomonadaceae; genus Pseudomonas; species Pseudomonas sp. B21-035. Next base: position 4,569,006 of record NZ_CP087179.1, on the reverse strand, counting down.
GCAGTGAACAGGCCCAGGCAGACGATCACGCTGATCAACGCCGAGGTGGTCGGGTTGAGGTCCTGCTTGTACCACTCCTGCAGGTTCTCTGGCAGCAGGTCGGGCACCAGGAAGTACCAGATGAACAGCTGCACCAGCAGCGGTACGTTACGAAAGAGTTCCACGTAGGCGGTGGCAATGCCCGACACCAGACGGTTTGGCACGGTACGCATGACGCCGAGTATCGAACCCAGCAGCAAGGCAATGATCCAGGCGGCAATGGCAATGGCGATGGTCCAGCCCAGGCCGGTGATGTACCAGTCCAGATAGGTTTCGCTGCCCACGCCAGTGGACTTGAAGAATACGCCCCAGTCCCAGTTGTAATTCATCGGGATCTCCCCTCAGATCAGTTTTTCACGGGCACCTTCGAGCATCCGGGGGTGCGCGAGGCACCCTCGGATGAAAGGTTAGACACTAACTAGCTGGGGATCAGGACTTCTTTTCGTCTGCAGCTTTGTCGGTTGGTTCGGCGATCAGCTTCTTGAGTTCGTCGCTCATCGGGAACTGCAGGTTCAGGCCTTTAGGTGGCACTGGCTGGTTGAACCACTTGTCGTAGATCTTGTTGATCTCGCCCGACTTGTAGAGGGCGACGATGGCATCGTCGACGGCTTTCTTGAACGCAGGATCGTCCTTGCGGACCATGCAGCCGTAGATTTCATAGGACTGCGGGGTGCCGACAATTGCCCAGCCCTTCGGGTTCTTGGCCTTGGCCATTTCACCGGCGAGCAGTGCGTCGTCCATCATGAAAGCCACGGCACGGCCGGATTCAAGCATCTGGAACGACTCGCCATGATCTTTGGCCGAGATGACGTTCATCTTCATCTGCTTGTCGGCGTTCATGGCCTTGAGGATGCGCTCGGAAGTGGTACCGGCGGTGGTAACCACGTTCTTGCCGGCCAGGTCCGCGAAGTCTTTGTACTTGGCGTTTTCCGGCTTGCCGTCTTCTGCTTTGGTCAGCAGGCGGGTGCCCACCTCGAAGATACCGACCGAGAAGTCGACCTGCTGCTGGCGCTCGACGTTGTTGGTGGTCGAGCCGCACTCGACGTCAACGGTGCCGTTCTGGACCAGCGGGATACGGGTCTGGGAGGTGACGAGGTTGTATTTGACCCTCAGGTCCGGCTTGTTCAGGTCCTTTTTCAGGGCCTCGACGATTGCCAGCTGGATGTCATGGGAATAACCGACGGGTTTGCCCGAAGCGTCGGCGATGTAGGAGAACGGAATGGAAGCGTCGCGGTGCCCCAGGGTAATGGTGCCCGAGTCGTTGATCTTTTTCAGGGTGCCGGTCAGTTCGGCAGCGAAGGCTGGCGCGCTGATCAAAGCGGCCGCAACAGCGGCGCCCAACAGATGGGGAACGATACGCATCAAAATTTCCTCGACGTTGTTTTTTTTATGGAGCCGTTGGCCGGCTCTTTCGTTCAGCGAACACTGCAGTGAAGCGTTTTGCGCATTCGGGTACTGAGTGTAGAGCATGACTCGTGCCAAGCCCTGATTTCGATCATAACGCCATGAAAAATCGGGGGATTAATCTTTTTTGACGGTTTGCGGAAGGTAGGATTCGTCCGGATGGCCGAATGAGGTGGTGTTTAGTGTTCGGAAATCCGAATGGATGAGTTCATCGCGAGGCTTTGCCCCGCGATGATGTTCAGCGATCAGGCCGCCTGAACCCGCGCGCGGTTCAGTTCCAGGCGCTGCAGGTAATCCTGCAACGCCTGCTGTTCGGCGGCGGTAGTGAACAGCCCCAGCTTGCTCCGGCGCCAGAGGATGTCGTCGGCATTCACCGCCCATTCCTCGCTGCACAGGTAATCCACCTCGCGGGTGAACAAGCCGCCGCCAATCGCCTCACCCAGGTCTTGCGGGCCCTGTACGCCTTCGAGCAGGCGCCAGACGCGGCTACCGTAGGTGCGTGCCCAGCGCTTGGCAATCTCCACCGGCAACCAGCCACAGCGGGCCAGGATGGCATCCACCAGCGCCTGCGGGGTGCTCATGTCTTCACCGCCCGGCAGGGGAGCGGTGGCGGTCCAGCTGCCGCGCATCTGGGTGAAGAACGGCGCCAGTTCGCTCATGGCCGACTCGGCCAGTTTGCGGTAGGTGGTCAGCTTGCCGCCGAACACCGATAGCAGCGGTGCTTCGCCGGTGCTGGCCGACAGCGCCAGGGTGTAGTCGCGGGTGACGGCCGACGGATTGTCGGATTCGTCGTTGCACAGTGGGCGAACACCGGCATAAGTGTGGAGGATATCGGCGCGGCTGAGCTGGTGGTTGAAGTGCTCGTTGACCACTTTCAGCAGGTAATCGGTCTCGCCCTCGGTGATAGCTACCTTGGCCGGGTCGCCGGTGTACTCGCGGTCGGTGGTGCCGATCAGGGTGAAGCGTTCGAGGTACGGAATGGCGAAGACGATGCGCTGGTCTTCGTTCTGCAGAATGTAGGCATGTTCGCCGTCGTACAGTTTTGGCACGATCAGGTGGCTGCCCTGGATCAGGCGGATGCCGTACGGTGCATCGAGCTTGAGGTCGTCCTCGATGAACTTGGCCACCCAAGGGCCTGCGGCATTGACCAGCGCGCGGGCCTTGATCGACTGCTGGCTGCCATCGGCGTTTTCCAGTTGCACGTTCCACACCCCATCGACCCGGCGGGCGCTGATGCAGCGCGTGCGGGTCCGGATGTCGGCGCCTTTTTCGCGGGCGGCCATGGCGTTGAGCACCACCAGGCGGGCGTCATCGACGGCGCAGTCGGCATATTCGAAGCCACGGGTAATCGCCGGTTTGAGCGGGTTGCCCGGGCCAAAACGCAGGCTGCGCGACGCACCGAGCTGCTTGCGCTTGCCCAGGTTGTCGTAGAGGAACAGGCCGGCGCGGATCATCCAGGCCGGGCGCAGGTGTGGGCGGTGCGGCAGCACGAAGCGCATCGGCTTGACGATGTGCGGCGCCTTGGCCAACAGCACTTCGCGCTCGGCCAGAGCCTCACGCACCAGGCGGAATTCGTAATGCTCGAGGTAGCGCAGGCCGCCGTGGATCAGCTTGCTGCTGGCCGAGGAGGTATGGCTGGCCAGGTCGTCCTTTTCGCAAAGGAACACCGAAAGACCGCGTCCGGCTGCATCGGCGGCAATCCCCACACCGTTGATGCCACCGCCGATTACAGCGAGGTCATAGATTTCGGCAAGGGCGGGCGATGGCAAGCTGGATTGGGACACGGGTGGCCTCCTGAAGGTCTTTCCGACATCGAATCTGAACATTAATGTTCATTTTCGAAAATACTAGCGCAACAGAATGCGGCTCGCCAGTCACTTCCCATAGAAAATACTGATCAGATGACAAATAAATGAAAAATAACGAACATTCGAGCTGCCACCGTTGCGGTGGCAGCGTGCGCCGGCTCAGACCACTTCGAGGCGGATCTTGTACTGGTTGAGCAATTGGCTGAGGGCGGGGACCGGCGCCTGGTCGGTCACCAGGCAGTCGATCAGGCTGATCGAGCCCAGGCGCACCATGGCATTACGGCCGAACTTGCTCGAGTCGGCGGCCAGGATCACCTGGCGGGCATTGGCGATGATCGCCTGGGAGACACGCACTTCCTGGTAGTCGAAATCCAGCAGGCTGCCGTCCTCGTCGATGCCGCTGATACCGACCAGGGCGAAATCGACCTTGAACTGGTTGATGAAGTCGACACTGGCCTGGCCGACCACGCCGCCGTCACGGCGCACGTTGCCGCCGGCCAGCAACACTTCGAAATCGTCCTTGGCACTGAGGATCGACGCCACGTGCAGGTTGTTGGTGATGATTTTCAGGTGGTTGTGGTTGAGCAGGGCGCGGGCGATGGATTCGGTGGTGGTACCGATGTTGATGAACAGCGAAGCGTGGTCGGGAATCTGCGCGGCAATCGCTTCGGCGATGCGCTGCTTTTCATCGCGCATCTGATCGGCGCGCATGGCATAGGCGGTATTTTCGATGCTGGAATCGTAGGCCGCGCCCCCGTGGTAGCGGCGCAGCAGATTGACCTCCGCCAGCTGGTTGATATCACGGCGGATGGTTTGCGGGGTGACGACGAACAGCTGCGCCATTTCTTCGATACTGACATAACCGCGTTCGCGGACCAGTTCGAGGATTTGTTGTTGGCGAGGGGGCAGATTCATGGGCGGTCCTTTGGGGCAGCCGGGCAAATTGCGCCATGAAAACAGCTCAAGCTACAAGCTGCAAGCCACAAGATGATTCGCGTCTTACGCACTTGCAGCTTGTAGCTTACAGCTTGCGTCTACTGCCTACTCTTCGTGCGGTTCCCAGTCGCGGGTGCGATCCACGGCCTTCAGCCAGCCGGCATACAGCTTCTCTTTGGCCACTTCGTCCAGTTGCGGAGTGAACTCGCGCTCGATGATCGCCTTGCCGCGCAGTTCATCCAGGCCGCTCCAGAAACCGCAGGCCAGGCCCGCCAGGTAGGCGGCGCCGAGGGCGGTGGTTTCGCGCATTTGCGGGCGCTCGACACAAGTGCCGAGGATGTCGGCCTGGAACTGCATGAGGAAATTGTTGGCGACAGCGCCGCCGTCAACCCGCAGTTCGCTCAGGCGCTGGCCGCAATCCTGCTGCATGGCGTCGAGCACGTCGCGGGTCTGGTAGGCGATCGACTCCAGCGCCGCGCGGATGATGTGATCGACCTTGACCCCGCGGGTCAGGCCGAACAGCGCGCCGCGGGCGTACGGGTCCCAGTACGGTGCGCCGAGGCCGGTGAAGGCCGGCACTAGGTATACGCCGTTGCTGTCCTTGACCTTGCTGGCGAAGTACTCGGTGTCGTGGGCATCGTTGACGATCTTCAGTTCGTCACGCAGCCACTGCACGGTGGAGCCGCCGTTGAACACCGCGCCTTCCAGGGCGTAGGCCACTTCGCCGCGCGGGCCGCAGGCGATGGTGGTGAGCAGGCCGTGGGAGGAGGTCACTGCCTTGTCGCCGGTGTTCATCAGCAGGAAACAGCCGGTGCCGTAGGTGTTCTTGGCCTGGCCGGGCTCCACGCACATCTGGCCGAACAGCGCGGCCTGCTGGTCGCCAGCGATACCGGCAATGGCGATACCGCTCTTGGTGCGGCCGTAGACTTCCGAGGAGCTGCGCACCTCGGGCAGCATCTGCCGAGGGATGTTCAGCACCTCGAGCATCTTCTCGTCCCACTGCAGGGTGTGGATGTTGAAGAGCATGGTGCGCGAGGCGTTGGTGTAGTCAGTGACGTGCACTTTGCCGCCGGAGAATTTCCAGATCAGCCAGCTGTCGACGGTGCCGAACAGCAGGTCGCCACGCTCGGCGCGCTCGCGGGCGCCTTCAACGTTGTCGAGAATCCACTTGAGCTTGGTGCCGGAGAAGTAGGGGTCGGTGACCAGGCCGGTGGTTTCGCGGATGTAGTCCTGCAGGCCGTCACGCTTGAGCTGCTCGCAGATCTCGGTGCTGCGCCGGCATTGCCAGACGATGGCGTTGTACACCGGGCGGCCGGTCTCCTTGTCCCAGACCACGGTGGTTTCACGCTGGTTGGTGATACCGATGGCGGCGACCTGGTCATGGCTCAGGCCAGCCTGGGCCAGGGCTTCGACCATGGTCGCGCTCTGGGTGGCGAAGATTTCCATCGGGTCGTGCTCGACCCAGCCGGCTTGAGGGTAATGTTGTGCGAATTCGCGCTGCGAGGTGCCAACCACGTTGGCGTCACGGTCGAAAATGATGGCCCGCGAACTGGTCGTGCCCTGGTCCAGGGCAATGATGTAGTTCTTGTTCTGGGTGTCTGTCATGTCGTTGGCCTTGCACTAAATGGGGTAGAGATCAGGGCGCGGCGAGCCTGGCTCGCCACCGCAGGCATCAGGATGCCTGGGTCTTGCCCTGAGGGTTGGCGTCGGTCTGGGCGTTTTCGCTCTCGGCAACCGGCAGGTTGCGGGCGATCACGCCGCGGTACAGGGCGGCCCCAAGGCTCGCTCCTATGATCGGCGCAAAAATCGGAATCAGGAAATAGGGAATATCACGACCGCCAGTAAAGGCGACTTCGCCCCAGCCGGCGAGGAAAGTCATCAGCTTGGGCCCGAAGTCCCGCGCCGGGTTCATCGCAAAGCCGGTCAGCGGGCCCATGGCGCTGCCAATCACGGCAATCAGCAGGCCAATCAGCAGGGGTGCCATGGCGCCACGCGGCAAGCCGTTGTTGTCGTCGGTCAGGGCCATGATCACCGCCATCAGTACGGCGGTGATGATCACTTCGACCAGGAAGGCCTGGCTGGTGGACAGCGCCGGGTGCGGGTAGGTGGAAAACACCGAGGCCAGCTCAAGGCTGGCCTGGCTGCCGCGGATCATTGCGTGGGCCTGTTCGAAATCGAAGAACAGGTTGCTGTACAGCGTGTAAACCAAAGCCGCGCCACAGAAGGCGCCGGCGATCTGGGCAACGATGTAGAACGGTAGTTTGTGCTTCTCGAAACCGGCGAACAGGCACAGGGCGATGCTCACGGCCGGGTTCAGGTGCGCGCCGGACACCCCGGCGGTGAGGTAAATCGCCATGCTCACGCCGACGCCCCAGATGATGCTGATTTCCCACAGGCCGAAGCTGGCACCCGCAACCTTGAGCGCAGCAACGCAGCCAGTGCCGAAAAAGATCAGCAGCGCGGTGCCGAGAAATTCGGCCATGCACTGGCTTGAAAGTGTTGGTTGTCGCAGAGCAGTCGTCATTCGTTACCTCGGTTCTTGTTGTTGTGAGGCGCAGTGAGCGCTCGACAAAAACCCGACAGAAATCCCCATTTCGGTCGGGCGGCGGCAGGAAATGCACCTTATCGGGGCATAGCTATATTCAGAATCGAAAAAATATAGACAAGAAACGCTTATGTCAAAGGTCGAAAGTGAACCACCGTTCACAATCTGACTATTGGTGGCGCTGATGGGCGTTGGTTGCGCCTGGGCTTTTGCCCTAAAGTAACCGGCGAAATGGCATTCACCCTTCTGCTTGGAGTCCTGCATGACCCCCGCCCTGGATCTGCTGAAAAAGGTTCGCGCCGAACACCACATCCACAGTTACGAACATGACCCCAAGGCTGCGTCCTACGGCCTGGAGGCGGCGGAAAAGCTCAACCTAGAGCCCGCACGGGTGTTCAAGACCTTGCTCGCCTGCAGCGAAAAGGGTGAGTTGCTGGTAGCGGTAGTGCCGGTAGTCGGTAGTCTGGATCTGAAAGGCCTGGCCCATGCGGCCGGGGTGAAGAAGTGCGAGATGGCCGATCCGGCGGCGGCGCAGCGTTCGACCGGTTACCTGTTGGGCGGGATCAGCCCCTTGGGACAGAAAAAGCGCCTGCGCACTTTTATTGATGAAACCGCTCAAACCTTTGAAACAATTTTCGTCAGCGCTGGCCGCCGCGGCCTGGAAGTCGAGCTAGCTGCGGCAGTGCTGGCCGAGCATACCCAGGGTAAATTCGCCGCCATTGGCCGCGACTGACATCTGTATGCTCAAAATCGCTTGATTCTGTCTCTGTCGGCCGAGGCTGTCTGGCGGGCATGCTCTGCGGCCCGCCACTCTGAGATTCACCTCATGCCGCTTGAATTCCATCAGGTCGATGCCTTCAGCGACCGTCCTTTCGCTGGCAACCCGGCCATGGTCTATCGCCTCGACAGCTGGCTCGCCGATGAGCTGATGCAGCAGATTGCCGCCGAACACAATCTGGCCGAGACCGCGTTCGTCGTCCCCCATGCCGAAGGCTGGCAGATCCGCTGGTTTACCCCGAGCACCGAAGTGCCGCTGTGTGGCCATGCAACCCTGGCCAGCGCTCATGTGCTGTGGGAGGTCTATAAAGAGCCGGGTGAGCGCTTGTTGTTCCAGAGCAAGTCCGGTCCGCTGAGCGTCAGCCGTGACGGTCCGCGCCTGCAACTGGATTTCCCCCGGGTCGAGCCACAGCCGTTGAATGAAGCGGTAGCGGTGGCCGAAGCACTGGGCTGCCCGGTGCTGGAAGTGTGGAAAACCAGTGAGCTGCTGGTTCGGGTCGAATCCGAGCAGGTGTTGCGTGCCTGTACCCCGGACATGACGGCACTGGCGCAATTGCCGGGGCTGGGGGTGATCGTTACCGCGCCGGGTATCGAACACGATTTTGTTTCGCGCTACTTTGCGCCGGGTATCGGCATTCCTGAAGATCCGGTGACCGGCTCTACCCATTGCAGCCTGATCCCGTACTGGGCGCAACGCCTGGGCAAGAATCAGCTGCGGGCGTTCCAGTGTTCGAGTCGCGGCGGCGAATTGTTCTGCCGGCTGGAGGGGGAACGGGTGAAGATTGGCGGGTACGCCAGACGTGTGGCCAGCGGGGTTTTGACGCTGGACTGACAAGGCCTACGCCCGCAGGGTAGAACGCAGACCTTGTGGGGGCCGGCTTTGCCGGCGATGGGCTGCAACGCAGCCCCGCTGTCAGACCGCCGAGCTATACCGACGAACGCCGTTCTCCGGCACCGGCAACTGCGCTGCGACACTGCCAGGCACGGCAAACACCACCAGGTGATCCGCCGCTACTTCGATCCCCACTTCGCTGCCGACCTGATGGTCATTGTGGCTCGGGAAAATCGCTTCCAGCTGGCTGCCGGTCGGCAGTTGCAGGCGGTAGAGGGTCGAGGCGCCGAGGAAACTCTTGCCGACGATCAGCGCTTTGAGCTCGCTGTCCGGTGCATGAATGATGTCGTCCGGACGCAGCAGCACATCCACGGCGCTGCCGGGCGTCAGGGTATAGGCGCGGTTGCCGTGCAGCTCGCCGAGCTCGGTGCGTACCGACTCCGGGCTGGTCAGCTGGCCACGAATGAAATAGCCCTGGCCGATGAAGCTGGCTACGAACGGTGTCAGTGGTTCGTGGTAGAGGTTGTAGGGTGTATCCCACTGCTCCAGGCGACCTTCCTTGAACACCCCGACGTGGTCGCTGACGGCAAAGGCTTCTTCCTGGTCGTGGGTGACCAGGATTGCGCTGGTGCCGCGGCTTTTGAGGATGTCGCGCACCTCGTGGCTCAGGCGTCGGCGCAGCTCGACATCGAGGTTGGAAAACGGCTCGTCGAGCAGCAGCAGTTGTGGCTCGGGCGCCAGCGCGCGGGCCAGGGCCACACGTTGCTGCTGGCCGCCGGAAAGCTCGTGCGGGTAGCGTTTGCCCAGGCCGCCGAGCTTGACCAGCTCGAGCATCTCGTCGACCACCTGGCGCTGCTGCGGGTGCTTGCCGATGCCGAAGGCGATGTTCTCGGCCACAGTCAGGTGCGGGAACAGCGCGTAGTCCTGGAACACCATGCCAATCCGGCGTTTCTCCGGTGCCAGGGTGAACCCGGCTTTGGAGATGACTTCGCCACCCAGCTGGATTTCGCCCTCGTGCACCGGCTCGAAACCGGCGATGGCGCGCAGGGTGGTGGTCTTGCCGCAGCCGGATGAGCCCAGCAGACAACCGATGTCGCCGGCGTTCAGGTGCAGGTTGAGGTTCTGGACGATGCGCTGCTCGCCATAGCCACAGGCGAGCTCGCGCAGGTTAAGCAGTAAAGGTTGACTCATGCGTGGTGATAGGCCGGTTCAACAAGAAATTCGAGAAGCGCCTTCTGTGCATGCAAGCGGTTTTCGGCCTGGTCCCAGGCGACCGAACGGGGGTCGTCGAGCAGGTCCAGGCTGATTTCCTCGCCGCGATGGGCGGGCAGGCAGTGCATGAACAGGGCATCGGGTGCTGCCAGGTCGAGCAGTTCGCGGGTTACCTGGTAAGGCGCGAACAAGGCCAGGCGCCGTGCAGTTTCCTCTTCCTGACCCATGGAAGTCCAGACATCGGTGCTCACCAGGTGGGCGCCCTGCAGGGCTTCTTTGGGTTCACGGAAGATTTGCACGCGGTCACCGGCCTGGGCCAGGAACTGCGGATTGGGCTCGAATTCGGCCGGGCAGGCGATGCGCAGCTGGAAGTCGAACTGGATGGCCGCTTCTATATAGCTGTTGCACATGTTGTTGCCGTCGCCGATCCAGGCCACTGTCTTGCCCTGGATGGCGCCGCGGTGCTCGAGGAAGGTCTGCATGTCGGCCAGCAGCTGGCACGGGTGCAGATCGTCGGACAGGCCGTTGATCACCGGTACGCGCGAATTGGCGGCGAATTCGGTCAGGGTGCTGTGGGCAAAGGTGCGGATCATCACCGCATCGAGCATGCGCGACATGACGATGGCGCAATCGCCGATCGGCTCGCCGCGGCCCAGCTGGGTGTCCCGTGGCGAGAGGAAGATGGCCTGGCCGCCGAGCTGGATCATGCCGGCTTCGAACGACAGGCGGGTGCGGGTCGAGGACTTCTCGAAGATCATCCCCAGCACGCGATTTTTCAGCGGTTCGAACAGTACGCCGCGGTTACGCAGGTCCTTCAGCTCGATACCTCGACGGATCACACTGAGCAGTTCTTCGGGTGTGAAATCCATCAGGGAGAGAAAGTGCCTAGCGCTCATGTTTGACTACCTTTTTGCAACAGACCGCAGATCAGCCATACCGGTTTTTTTTAACAACGGAAGTGACCTGCGGCGAAAGCCGCACGGGGCGACGAATTAGGGGAAGACGCAATACTATAATTAAATGTCGCGTCATACCAAGAGGGGGTTTCGTCGCCGATGTTTCAGGCAGTGTCGTAACCCATTGGGCTGAAGCTTTTTTTATACGCTGCACAAGGGTTTTACACTGCCTGCCAGCGCCTTGGCAAACCCGGTAGCGGGCCTGCGCTGAATCGCCTTGCCTGATGGACGAAGATTCACGCGACGAACCTCACTGGCCGCAAGTTCGGGTCAGGCTCATAGTCGGTTGATCCCAGACACCCGAGCAAGAGGTGGCCATGAACAAGACCCAGCATCACCGTGCCTGTCATCTGTGCGAAGCCATCTGCGGCTTGACCCTGGAAATCACCCACGAGCCCGACGCCCCACTGCGTATCAGCTCGATCAAGGGCGACCCCGAAGACAGCTTCAGTCGCGGCCACATCTGCCCCAAGGCGGTGGCCCTGCAGGATATCCAGAACGATCCTGACCGACTGCGCGCGCCGCACAAGCGTGTCGGTGACAGCTGGCAAGCCATCAGCTGGGAGGAGGCCTTTGCACTGGCTGCGCAAAAGCTCTGGGCCATCCAGCAGGCCCATGGGCAGAACGCCGTGGCGGTCTACCAGGGCAACCCCAGCGTGCACAACTACGGGTTGATGACCCACAGCAACTACTTCCTCGGCCTGCTCAAGACCCGCAATCGTTTCTCCGCCACCTCGGTGGACCAGCTGCCGCACCACCTGACCAGCTACCTGATGTACGGCCACGGCTTGTTGTTGCCGATCCCTGACATCGACCACACCGAGTTCATGCTGATCATGGGCGGCAACCCGCTGGCCTCCAACGGCAGCATCATGACCGTGCCGGACGTCGAGAAACGCCTTAAGGCGATCCAGGCCCGTGGCGGCAAGTTGGTGGTGGTCGACCCGCGCCGCAGCGAGACTGCGGCGATGGCCGACCAGCATGTGTTCATTCGCCCCGGCACTGACGCGGCGCTGCTCTGTGGCCTGCTCAACACCCTGTTTGGCGAAGGCCTGACTCGCCCCTCGGCCTTGCCGGTGGATGGCCTGGACAGGGTACAAGCGGCCATTGCGCCGTTCACCGCCGAGGCCATGAGCGCCCTATGCGGTGTCGACGCCACGGTGATACGCCAGTTGGCGCGGGATTTCGCCAGCGCCGACAAGGCCGTCTGCTACGGGCGCATGGGTGTCTCGACCCAGGCCTTCGGCACCTTGTGCCACTGGCTGGTGCAGTTGCTCAACCTGGTCAGCGGCAACCTCGACCGTGTCGGTGGCGCGCTGTGTACCGAGCCTGCGGTGGATCTGGTGGCGAGTACTTCAGGCGGGCATTTCAATGCCTGGCAGAGCCGGGTCTCGGGGCTGCCCGAGTATGGCGGCGAATTACCGGTGGCGGCCCTGGCCGAAGAGATGCTGGTTGAAGGCCAGGGGCAGGTTCGCGCGCTGGTGACGGTGGCGGGCAACCCGGTGTTGTCCACGCCCAATGGCCGCCAGCTTGAACGCGCCCTGGACGGTCTTGAGTTCATGCTCAGCATCGACCTGTACATCAACGAGACCACCCGTTACGCCGACCTGATCCTGCCGTCCACCTCGGCATTGGAGAACGATCACTACGACACCACCTTCAACCTGTTTGCGGTGCGCAATGTCAGCCGCTTCAATCGGGCCATCCTGCCCAAGCCCGAAGGTGCCTTGCATGACTGGGAAATCTTCGTCGGCCTGGCCAAGGCCTTTGCCGCCCTTAGCGACAAGCCTTTGAAACCGACCCTGCCGCCGGCACAAATGATCGATATCGGCCTGCGCCAGGGCCGCTATGGCGAGGCCTCGGCGTTCAAGCTGTCGCTTGAGACCCTCGACCAGCACCCCCATGGTATCGACCTGGGCCCGCTGCAGCCCAACCTTGCAGCACGCCTGAAGACGGCTAACCAACGGATTCAGGCCGCACCCCAGGAGATCCTCGGCGACCTGCAGCGCTTTGCCGGGCAGCAGCCGCTGGCAGCGGGTCAACTGCTGCTGATCGGGCGCCGCCATGTGCGCAGCAATAATTCATGGATGCACAACTATCATCGCCTGGTGAAAGGCAAACCCCGTCATCAGTTGTTGATGCACCCGGACGACCTGGCGGGTCGCCAGTTGCAGGATGGCCAGCGTGTGCGTGTCAGCTCGCGGGTCGGCGAAATCGAGGTCGAAGTGCAGGCCAGCAGCGACATGATGCCGGGGGTGGTCAGCCTGCCGCATGGCTTTGGCCATGCCCGTGCCGGGGTGCGCATGGAAATCGCCCAGGGCCAGCCCGGCGCCAGCGCCAACGACCTCACCGATGAGCGCCAGCTCGATGCGGTGTCGGGTAATGCGGCGCTTAACGGCGTGCCAGTGCAGGTGGTTGCGGCCTGATATCGGCAAGGCCGAGCGTCCTGCTCGGCTTTCCGATACAATGCGTCACCGTGCCGACAACCAGGTCGGAAAGTTCAGCCGCGAGGTGCTTCATGGATATCATCGAAACAATCAAAGAGCAGATTGCCAACAACACCATTCTGCTTTACATGAAAGGCTCGCCGAATGCCCCGCAGTGCGGTTTTTCGGCCAAGGCGGCGCAAGCCGTGATGGGTTGCGGCGAGAAATTCGCTTACGTGGATATCCTGCAGAATCCGGAAATCCGCGCCAACCTGCCAAAATACGCCAACTGGCCTACCTTCCCACAGCTGTGGGTTGCCGGCGAGCTGGTTGGCGGTTCCGACATCATGGCTGAGATGTTTGCCAACGGCGAACTGCAGACCCTGATCAAGGACGCTGCAGCCAAGGCTGAGGCGGCCAAGGCCTGACCCCAGGTTTGGTCAAAAAAAGCCCCGCAGTGCGGGGCTTTTTTGTGCCTGTAGGGCAGGGCAGCGAACTTACTCGCCCATCTGCGACTGCAGGTAGTTCTCCAGGGAGACCTTGTCGATCAGGCTCAGCTGGGTTTCCAGCCAGTCGATGTGCTCTTCCTCGGCTTCGAGGATGTCTTCGAGCAGCTCACGGCTGCCGAAGTCGCCGACGGTCTCACAGTGGGCGATGGCGGCCTTGAGGTCGACCAGGCCTTTTTGCTCGATCTTCAGGTCGCACTCGAGCATTTCCTTGGTGTGTTCACCAATCAGCAACTTGCCCAGGTCCTGGACGTTGGGGATGCCTTCGAGGAACAGAATACGCTTGATCAGTTTGTCAGCGTGTTTCATCTCTTCGATGGATTCTTTGTACTCGTGCTTGCCGAGTTTCTCCAGACCCCAGTCTTCGTACATGCGCGCATGCAGGAAGTATTGGTTGATTGCGACCAGCTCGTTTCCGAGGATCTTGTTGAGATGCTGGATGACGCTAACGTCGCCTTTCATGATGGGGTCCTGCCCTGTAAGTGTGTCTATAAAGGCAAGTCTGAGCCCCGCAACTTCTACTGTCAAACCTAAGTTATTGAATAATAAATGAAAATTAATCGGAATAAGAATGTTTGTGTTCCGCGTTAAACCCCTAACTACTTGAATTACAGGCATAAAAAAACCGGACACTGGGTCCGGTTCTTGGAATTCGTTGAATTATGCTGCAGTAAATTCTACAGGATAGGGCAGGGCAGCCTGGCTGACCTGAAGCTCGGTGAGGGTTTCGCGCACCACCTGCTTGGCCAGGCAGGCACATTTGCCACACTGGCTGGCCACGTTGGTGGCGCTTCTGACTTCCTTGTAGCTGCAGCATCCTTCATAGATCGCATCGCGGATCTGTCCGTCGGTCACACCAACACAAAGACACACATACATAGGGCTGACCATCGCTGGTTAAGGCTCAATGCGAAGAAGCTTAATGTTAATGAGAATGCTTGTCAAAACTCTTTCTGTAATAGGCGAACTAGAGCGACCGACGGCAGATTGTCGAGCGTTCGGACTGAAATTCGGCGAGCGGCGCCGGGCGGTGTATGATGGTCGGCCATTTCGCTGCCAGGCCAGTGCATGCTGGCCTGTGCAAGATGATTCCACCCCATCAGGAGATATCGCATGAGCGTACTCGTTGGCAAAAATGCCCCGGACTTCACCGTTCCAGCTGTTCTGGGCAACGGCGAAATCGTCGACAGCTTCAACCTGGCTTCGGCCATCAAGGGCAAGTACGGCCTGGTGTTCTTCTACCCGCTGGACTTCACCTTCGTCTGCCCGTCCGAGCTGATCGCCCTGGACCACCGCATGGCCGAATTCAAGGCGCGTAACGTTGAAGTGATCGCCGTGTCGATCGACTCGCACTTCACCCACAACGCCTGGCGCAACACCCCGATCAATGCCGGCGGCATCGGTCAGGTCCAGTACATCATGGCTGCCGACATGAAGCACGACATCGCCAAGGCCTACGACGTAGAGTCCGAAGGCGGCGTAGCTTTCCGTGGCGCGTTCCTGATCGACGACAAGGGCGTTGTCCGCTCGCAGATCGTCAACGACCTGCCACTGGGCCGTAACATGGACGAACTGCTGCGTCTGGTCGACGCCCTGCAATTCCACGAAGAGCACGGCGAAGTCTGCCCTGCCAACTGGAAAAAAGGCGACAAGGGCATGACCGCTTCGCCAGAAGGCGTTGCTGCTTACCTGAGCGAGAACGCTGGCAAGCTGTAATTTGCCAGGCATAAAAAAACCGGCCTTGATGGCCGGTTTTTTTATGCGCGGTGCACAGGCTTCAGTCGTTGAAGTCCTGCCAGCCGCCCATTTCCTTCCAGCGGTTGACGATGCCGCAGAACAGCTCGGCAGTCTTCTCGGTGTCGTAACGCGCCGAGTGCGCCTCACGGCCATCGAAGTCGATGTCGGCGCTCTGGCAGGCCCGCGCCAGCACGGTCTGGCCATAGGCAAGGCCGGCCAGGGTGGCGGTGTCGAAGCTTGAGAACGGATGAAACGGGTTGCGCTTCATGTCGTGGCGGGCCACGGCGGCATTGAGGAAGCCCAGGTCGAAGCTGCTGTTGTGGCCGACCAGGATCGCCCGTTTGCAGCCATTGGCCTTGAGCGCCTTGCGCACGCCACGGAAGATGTCGGTCAGTGCCGACTCTTCGCTGACGGCCATGCGCAGCGGGTGATCGAGCTTGATCCCGGTGAACTCCAGAGCCGCTTGCTCGATGTTGGCGCCTTCGAACGGCTCGACGCGGAAGAAATAGGTGTGTTCCGGGAACAGGAAGCCCTTTTCGTCCATGCCGATGGTGACTGCGGCGATTTCCAGCAGGGCGTCGGTGGCGCTGTTGAAACCGCCGGTCTCGACGTCGACCACTACCGGCAGGTAACCGCGAAAGCGTTCAGCCATCGGGTGGCGCGGACCGCCGCCATGACCTTCCTGGTCGTCTTCGTACTGATCTTCGCTCACGCAGTTTCCTCCAGCAGGCGCCAGCGCAGTTGCTCACCGGCGCGCAGCGGGATAACGGTCTGCTCGCCGAACGGCAAGCTGCTTGGGGCGGTCCAGCTGTCGCGGACCAGGGTAATCGTATCGGTGTTGGCCGGTAGGCCATAGAAGCTTGGGCCGTGCAGGCTGGCGAAGCCTTCGAGCTTGTCCAGCGCGTTACGCTGCTCGAATGCCTCGGCGTACAGCTCGATCGCGGCATAGGCGGTGTAGCAGCCGGCACAGCCACAGGCGGCTTCCTTGGCGTGCTGGGCATGGGGCGCCGAGTCGGTACCGAGGAAGAACTTGCTGCTGCCGCTGGTGGCGGCGTCCAGCAAAGCCACCTGGTGGGTGTTGCGCTTGAGGATCGGCAGGCAATAGAAGTGCGGACGAATGCCGCCCACCAGCATGTGGTTGCGGTTGTACAGCAGGTGCTGGGCAGTGATGGTCGCGCCGACGTTGGCCGGGGCCTCGTTGACGAACTGCACGGCTTCGCTGGTGGTGATGTGTTCGAACACCACCTTGAGGGTCGGGAAGCGCTCGACCACACGGCGCAGGTGCTCGTCGATGAACAGCTTCTCGCGGTCGAACACGTCGATCTCGGGGCGCGTTACTTCACCGTGCACCAGCAGTGGCATGCCGACCTCGGCCATGGCTTCGAGCACCGGGAAGATCTTGTCGACACTGGTGACGCCGGAATCGGAGTTGGTCGTCGCGCCGGCTGGATACATCTTGGCGGCATGGACAAAACCGGTGGCCTTGGCCGCGCGGATTTCCTCGGGCTGGGTGCGGTCGGTGAGGTACAGCACCATCAGCGGCTCGAAACGGCTGCCGGCAGGGCGTGCGGCAAGGATGCGCTCACGGTAGGCACCGGCTTGGGCGGCGTTGCGCACCGGTGGTACCAGGTTGGGCATGATGATTGCGCGGGCAAAGGTGCGCGCAACGTCACCGACGGTATGCGGCAATACAGCGCCATCACGAAGATGGATGTGCCAGTCGTCGGGACGCAGGAGGGTCAGGCGGTCGGACATTGGGGATTCCAGGCGGGTCGAACTCAAGGTGAATGCTACCGGAAAAGCCGGTTACGAGCACTCGCTATCAAGTTTTGCCGCGACCGACCGATAGCGTGCAGGTATACCGTGAAAATCTGTGGAGCCGCCCGTGCGCCAGCGTTATCTAGCCCTGCTCAGTGTGTTTGCCAGCATGCCCGCCATGGCACTCACTTTCCAGACCCGTCTGGAGAACGTCGAGTGGAAGGTCGAAGGCGATCAGTTCGAATGTCGGCTGGTTCAACCCATTGCCGATTTCGGCAGCGGCGAGTTCGTTCGCCGGGCCGGCGAGCAGCCAACTTTCCAGCTGCGCTCAAGCAGTAACGTCCTTGGTGCCGGTTCCGCCACCCTGCTGGCGGCGGCCGCGCCGTGGCAGCCCGGACGTGGCGATATCAACCTGGGCGCGGTGCGCATGGCCCGCAGCGGCGTGCTTTTTACCAGTTCCCAGGGCCAGGCCAGCCGCTTGATCAACGGCCTGCTCGATGGCCGTAGCACCGTGGTGCGCAACTACGCCGGTGAAGCCGGGCGAACCATGGAAGTGCGGGTGTTGCCGGTCAAGTTCAGCAAGGCCTACGGCGACTATCAGGCCTGCGCGGCAAAACTTTTGCCGATGAATTATGACCAGGTGCGTCAGGCGCGGGTCGGCTTTCCGGGCGGCGGCATTGACCTGGATGCCGATGCCCGGGCACGCCTGGACGTGATCCTCGACTTCCTCAAGGCCGACCCCACTGTTAACCATATCGAACTCGACGGGCACTCCGACAACAGCGGCAACCGCCTGACCAACCGCGACCTGTCGCGGCGCCGGGCACTGGCGGTGATGGAGTACCTCAAGGCCCACGGTATTCCCGAAGAGCAGATCACCGTGCGCTTCCATGGCGAGCGTTATCCGCTGGCGCGCAACAACAGCGCAGCCAACCGCGCGCGCAACCGACGGGTGAATATTCAGCTTGATCGGGTTACGCCTGTCGAAAAACCCCTGGAAAAGCCCGTTGAACCTGCAGCCAAACCACCGGCCGCACCTGCTGCCGCAGCCAGTACCGCGAAGCCCGTCGCCACGTCCTGAGGTGCGACCGTCCGTCGCGCTCTCGACAGTTCCTGTCGCTTTGTCGTCACAAGCTGTCGCCCCACTGTAAATTTTGTCGCAAGGCCGGTAGAATCGACGGCTTTCCGTACAACCCCGTGGAGTGATGGCATGGCGGACGTAAAAAAGGTCGTACTGGCGTATTCCGGCGGCCTTGATACTTCGGTGATTCTCAAGTGGCTGCAGGATACCTACAACTGTGAAGTGGTGACCTTCACCGCTGATCTTGGACAAGGCGAAGAGGTCGAACCGGCCCGCGCCAAGGCCCAGGCCATGGGCGTCAAGGAAATCTACATCGATGACCTGCGCGAAGAGTTCGTACGCGACTTCGTGTTCCCGATGTTCCGCGCCAACACCGTCTACGAGGGCGAGTACCTGCTGGGTACTTCCATCGCTCGTCCGCTGATCGCCAAGCGCCTGATCGAAATCGCCAACGAAACCGGCGCCGATGCCATTTCCCATGGTGCCACCGGCAAAGGCAACGACCAGGTCCGTTTCGAACTGGGTGCCTACGCCCTCAAGCCAGGCGTCAAGGTCATCGCGCCATGGCGTGAATGGGACCTGCTGTCCCGTGAAAAACTGATGGACTACGCCGAGAAGCACGGCATCCCGATCGAACGTCACGGCAAGAAGAAGTCGCCGTACTCGATGGACGCCAACCTGCTGCACATCTCGTATGAAGGCGGCGTGCTGGAAGATACCTGGACCGAGCACGAAGAAGACATGTGGCGCTGGACCAAGTCGCCAGAAACCGCTCCGGACGTTCCGACCTACCTGGAACTGACCTACCGCAACGGCGACATCGTTGCCCTGGACGGCGTTGAAATGTCGCCGGCCACGGTGCTGGCCACCCTCAACCGCATCGGCGGCGAGAACGGTATCGGTCGTCTGGACATCGTCGAAAACCGTTACGTCGGCATGAAGTCCCGCGGCTGCTACGAAACTCCAGGCGGCACCATCATGCTGCGCGCCCACCGGGCGATCGAGTCGATCACCCTGGACCGCGAAGTCGCTCACCTCAAAGATGAGCTGATGGTCAAGTACGCCAGCCTGATCTATACCGGCTACTGGTGGAGCCCTGAGCGTCTGATGCTGCAACAGATGATCGACGCTTCGCAGGTCAACGTGAACGGTGTCGTGCGCCTGAAGCTGTACAAAGGCAACGTCATCGTCACCGGCCGCAAGTCCGACGATTCGCTGTTCGACGCCAACATCGCCACCTTCGAAGAAGATGGCGGCGCCTACAACCAGGCCGACGCAGCGGGCTTCATCAAGCTCAATGCCCTGCGCATGCGTATTGCTGCGAACAAGGGCCGCAAGCTGGTCTGAGGCTTGTTGTGCAGAAGAACCCCGGCCTGTGCCGGGGTTTTTTTTGCCTGAACATTAGTGTGCCGGACCATTCAACGGCCGCGTCAGCAACACGGTTTGCCTGCTGCTATCGAGGTTGCACAAAATCCATTTGCTGTCCGGTGCGGGCGGGGATTTGAGTGCGTGCAAGGCGAAGTAGCTTATCAAGTCGGCCGCTGCCGGGCCGCGCAGCGCAATCGTGACGGTAGTGCATCCGCTATTAATGGCGGGTGCATTCGCTGTTTCGATTGCTTTCGGAGTTTCTATGGGGCGGTCGGCTGGAGTATCAACCGGACTGGAAGTAACAAGGGCGGGTACTGGAGGCTCAAGAGTAGTTTTTGAGTCGGCAGTGTCAGGTGTTGGAGTAACGCCAGGTATCGGCTTGTTCAACTCAGGTGAGTAAAGGGATTTGTAGTTGAAGTTAAGGGTCAGGAAAAACAATACCGTGAGGAAGAACGGAAAGCCCACCAGGAACCAGGTATAAATACCCTGGCTGTCTTCACCCAGAAATGGCAGCGAGGCTAGCGCCGAGGCTTCGATGATGCCGGCGAAAATCGCAATGATCGTCAAAGGGCTTTTCGGCTCGATTTTGCTCATCCAGGATTCCCATGTGCCCACCGGGGCAAGTTCGCAGTGGCTGCGAGGTTTACATGGGCTGCGCCATGCCAGGCAGCATGCTGTGTTTCTCGGTTGGGTAATGTGTCCAATACGGATATGTAACGATTATACACAGATTGCAATATTGGTTTTATCAAACAAGTCTATAGGACATTTCCTTCAGGTAATAAGGCTGGGTTTTATAGGTTATTTTATTCTCTGGTGCTACCGTGATAGAGAAAGTTTTGTACGGCCTTTACACGGTCTGCAATTACCAGCGAGGTGTTGATTCCTTAAAGAGTTATTGGTATTTCCCGCTTGTAGGATAATTCTTTAATGGTTGTAGGTTGTGTCCTTGTGTGCATTTGCTTGTTAATGGCGCAATACAATATGTCGTGTAACTAGGCTATTGTGCTGGCTCAAAAAATAGAACAGCGAACAATTGGATTTTGCCCATGAATAAAGTCCTGATCGTGGATGATCATCCGGTCATTCGCCTGGCTGTACGCATGTTGATGGAGCGGCATGGTTATGAAGTCATTGCCGAGACGGATAACGGCGTGGACGCATTGCAGCTGGCACGCGAGCATGGTCCGGATATCGTTATCCTGGACATCGGCATCCCCAAACTTGACGGCCTTGAGGTGATCGCCCGGCTGACCGCCAACAATGCCAGCATCAAAGTGCTGGTATTGACCTCGCAGGCGCCCGGGCATTTTTCCATGCGCTGCATGCAGGCAGGGGCTGCGGGCTATGTCTGCAAGCAGCAGGACCTGACCGAGTTGCTTAGCGCTATCAAGGCAGTGCTTTCCGGGTATAGCTACTTCCCCAACCAGGCGCTGCATTCGGTTCGCTCGAACCTGGGCGGCGCCAGCGAGGCGGACATGGTCGAGCGTTTGTCAGGCCGGGAGATGATGGTGCTGCAGCAACTGGCCCGCGGAAAAACCAACAAGGAGATTGCCGATGGCATGTTCCTCAGCAACAAGACGGTGAGTACCTACAAAACGCGATTATTGCTCAAACTCAATGCTCGCTCGTTGGTTGACCTGATCGAACTGGCCCAGCGCAACGGGCTTGTTTGAAATGCCCGGAAACAACAAAGCCTCCATCAAGGAGGCTTTTGTGATCTGTCGGTATCGATCCTTCAGAGGTCGAAGTCGTAATCGGCCAGCTGTTTTTGCAAGCGACGCTCTTCCAGCAGGTTGTCGATGGTGCGGCGTTTGCTCAGGTTGGTTTTTGCCACTTCAACCGGGACCTCGTCGTCTGCGTCTTCAGTGACGATGTCATCATCTACAACCAGGTCTTCTTTATCGGTGCTCATAAGTCACTCCAAGCCAAGAGGGCCATTGGCGCACCTTATAGCGAGAAATTTTGACCGGGTAAAAAAGATTTTTTCAATCGACCAAGCTGTCTTTTCACTATCGGCTCAATCGTCCGAAGTTTTCTGCTTGTACTCGCACAAATCTTCGATCCGGCAACTACCGCAACGGGGTTTGCGCGCCTGGCACACATAGCGCCCGTGCAGGATCAACCAATGGTGGGCGTCAAGCAGGTACGGCTTGGGCACGAACTTCATCAAGGCCTTTTCAACTTCCAGAACGGTCTTGCCCGGGGCAATGCCGGTGCGGTTGCTGACCCGGAAAATATGCGTATCAACGGCCATGGCCAGTTGCCGAAAGGCGGTGTTGAGCACCACGTTGGCGGTCTTGCGGCCAACCCCGGGTAGTGCTTCAAGCGCTTCTCGGGTTTCTGGTACCTGGCTGCCATGTTGCTCCATCAGCAGGCGACAGGTTTCGATGACGTTTTTCGCCTTGCTGTTGTACAGGCCGATGGTCTTGATGTACTCCGACAGGCCGTCAACACCCAGGGCATGGATGGCTTGCGGGGTATTGGCGACCGGGTACAGTTTGGCCGTGGCCTTGTTCACGCTGACGTCGGTAGCCTGTGCCGAGAGGATGACCGCAATCAGCAGTTCGAAAGGATTGGTGTAGGCCAGCTCGGTTTTCGGCTCGGGGTTGTCTTCATGCAACCTGCGAAAAATTTCCAGGCGTTTGGCGGCATTCATGGGGTCAAAGCGTTCCTTGACGACGGGAAAGGGCTCGCCGTTGGCAAACCCGGTTATACAGGGCGAGTATCAGGCCCAGAAGGATCAAGGCGCCGGGCAACATGCCGGCCAGGCGCAGGTTGGCAAACTCACTGAGCAGCTGGCGCGTGAACCCCGCGGCCATGCACAGCGCAGCAAATGCTGCCAGTGTGGTAGCTGCGGTACGCCAGCGGGCACTGTTACCCAGGGCCAGCTCGAACAGCAGGCATTGTACGGCGATCAATGCCGGATAGCGGCCCAGCTCCAGTGCCAGCGGCAGGGCCCAGGCGCGCAAGCCTAGCTCAAGGCAGGTGACCAGCAGGGCGGCCATCAGCACGCTTGCGAACAGGCGGGCGTCAGCGTCCAGCTGTTTGCGCAGGGGTGTCATGCACAGACGGTGCAGGCCAACGGCCAGCAGGCTTAGCAGCGCCATGGTGCTGGCCTGCAGCAATGTCTGGGTGGCGCCCAGCACGGGCGCCAGGCTTATTGCAGCGAGCCATTGTCTATTCATCCGCACCTGCGCTTAGCAACTGTTGGCGATGCTCGTCGAAATAGCGCAGGGCATCGTGGGTGGCTTGAATGACGGCGCGGGAGGTGACGGTGGCACCGGCCAACTGATCGAACTGGCCGTTGTCACGCTTGAGCGCCCAGGCTGAATCAGGCGTGTTTTGCCGGCTGTTGCCGACAAAGCCTTGCAGCCAGGTGTTGCCGGGTTCCATCAGCTTGCCGCCCAGGCCTGGCGTCTCCTGTTGTTGCAGCACCTTGACGCCGATCAGGCGACCCCCCTCATCAATGGCAATCAGCAGGTCCAGCGGGCCGCCGTAACCCTGGCTCTGGCTGTGCAGCACAACGGCGCTCGGCTGGCCTTTCAAGGTTGCCAGATAGCCTGCGAGCAGCCGGCTGTGGTCCAGGTTGGTGGCGCCCAGAGTCAGGGGCTGTTGCAGCGGTTGGTTGTCGTAGGCCTGCTGCGCCAGCACGCTCAGCCAGCGTTGGGCCTTGAGTTGCTGCTCGGCGGCAGTGATGCGCGCGGTGGTGAACTGTTGCCAAAGCACCGTACCACCCACGGCCAGCACGGCAAGGCTCAGTAGCAGGGCGGTGGTGCGAATCGACGAGGTGCTCATGATGTTTGCCCGCGTTCTGCCCAGCGCTCCAGGGACGGAACACAAAGATTCATCAGCAGGACCGCGAAGGCGGCGCCGTCGGGGTAGCTGCCCCAGGTTCTGATCAGGTAGATGAGCAAGCCCGCGCCGACGCCAAACAGCAGCTTGGCCTTCGGGCTTTTCGCTCCTGAAACCGGCTCGGTGACAATGAAGAACGCCACCAGCATGGTTGAACCGGACAGCAGGTGCAGCAACGGCGAGCCGTTTGAGTCCGAGCCCGAGCCGTTCCAGCACAGCAGGCTGGCCACGAACAGGCTGGCCAGCAGGCCGAGCGGCGCATGCCAACTGATGACCTTGCGTTGCACCAGAAGCAAGCCGCCGAGCAAAAAGGCCAGGTTGACGAATTCGCTGCCGCGACCGCCAAGGTGGCCGAAGCCTGGATGACTGGCGAACAATTCATCGATGGTCAGGCTGCGGTTGTTGCGCAGGCCGTCGAGTACCGTGGCTTGCGCCCAGGCGTCGGGCTGGTTGCCCAAATCAAGGCCGAACACTTGCTGCAGCGTGTCGGTCAGGCCCAGCACCTGGGTGACCGGCCACTGGGTCATGTGCTGCGGGAACGACAGCAACACCAGCGCATAGCCGAGCATCGCCGGGTTGAACAGGTTCTTGCCGACGCCGCCGTACAGTTGCTTGCCCAGGGCAATGGCACTGCTGGCGGCAATTGCTGGCAGCCACCAGGGCGCGTAGGCGGGCAGTGCCGCTGTCAGCAGCACCGCAGTCACCAGGGCGCTGCCGTCGTTCAGCGCCGGCAGGCCTGGCCGTTGTTGCAGTCGCAGCAGCGCCGCTTCAGTCGCCAGCGCCGCAACGGCGCACAGCAGCAGGTTCAGCAGCAGCCCCCAGCCATGCAGCCACAGCAGGGTCAGCAACCCGGGTGCGCTGGCCAGCAGCACCATGGCCATGGTGCTGCGCAGGCGCTCGCTGCTATCAGCCGTGGCCATTGGCGGCCGCCGGTTGCAGTGCTTGCAGGCGAGCCTGGGCCTGTTGCGCTTCGTGCTCAAGTTCAGCCAATTGTGCTTGCTGGGCCTGGTTCGGCGCCTCGCCAAAGGCGCTTCGGGCCTTGCTCAGTTGCGCCCGGCTCATGGCGGCGGCGATTTTTGCCTGCTTCAGCGCTGCATCGGCGGCCGCGGCTTTCTGCGCCTTGACCCGTTCGATGGCGGCCTTGATCGGGTCGTCGACAGTGGCGCCCGGCGTGGTGATTGTGGCAGTGGCCGCACGCTGGCTGCGGGCCAGGCGGTCGGCCTGCTTGCGGGCTTCTTCGCGCTGCAGGCGGTTGTTGCGCTGCTCGAAGCGCCGCCGCGCCTGGTTACGTTTGTGGCTGCGGGCCTCGAGGGTCTGGGTGTCTTCGGCCAGGCCACCGACAATCGGCACGATGTTGCTGTTGGCGGTCAATGGCAGCAGGTCGATGCAGTCCACCGGGCACGGTGCCACGCACAGGTCGCAGCCGGTGCATTCGGCGCTGATCACGGTGTGCATCAGCTTGGCGGCACCGATGATGGCGTCCACCGGGCAGGCCTGGATGCATTTGGTGCAGCCGATACATTCGGCTTCACGGATATAGGCGACTTGCGCCGGTGCACGGCCGCGCTCGTGGTCGAGTTCGATCACCGGCACGTGCAACAGCTTGGCCAAGGCTGCGATGGTTTCGCCGCCTCCGGGTGGGCATTTGTTGATCGCTTCGCCCGCCGCCAGGCCTTCGGCGTAAGGCCGGCAACCAGGATGGCCACATTTGCCGCATTGGGTCTGCGGCAACAGGGCGTCGATGCGTTGAATCAAGCTCATGGGTTGAATAGTCCGTTGAATCCGAGAAACGCCATGGCCATGATCCCGGCGCCGATCAGCTCGATCGGCAGGCCGCGAAAGGCCAGGGGGATGTCATCGTGGTCGCTGCGCTGGCGCAGGTCGCTGAACAGGCCCAGGGCCAGCCAGAAACCCAGGCCACCGCCCAGGCTCCAGCCCAGGGTTTGCAAAATCCCATAGCTGCCTTCACTGGCTTGCAGGCTCAAGCCTAGCAGCGCCAGGTTACCCACCATCAGGGGCAACAAACCGTCGAAGGGCAGGGTTGGCAGCAGGCGTGTCAGCACTGCGAGCAGCGGCTTGATCGGTAACACGCACAGCGCCAGGAACACGAACAGGCGCAGGTATTCAAGCTGCAGGGGCAGCAACGCCAGGTGATAAATCAGTTGCCCAAGCCCGACCGCCACTACCAGCGACACCAGGGTCGCCAGGCCCAACGCATGCACCTGGCGCCGATCCGGATCGGTGTCGCTGCGCAGCAAGGGGTCGATGGCCAGCCCCTGGTGCAGGACCAGGTTATTGATCAGCGCAGCGCTGACCAGGGCCAGGAAGAATTCGCTCATGAGGGGGCCGAATGCTGAGGCTGTCCGCCATTATCCGGCAATGACGCGAAGATGAGAACGCCCCGGCCGCAATCGGCCGGGGCGTGAGCCTTACTTGATGCGCTGGCCCGGCTTGGCGCCGCTGTCAGGGCTGAGCAGGTAAATTTCTTCACCGCCGGGGCCTGCGGCCATGACCATGCCTTCGGAGATGCCGAAACGCATTTTGCGCGGCTTGAGGTTGGCGATCATCATGGTCAGGCGACCTTCGAGCTTGGCCGGGTCCGGGTACGCCGACTTGATGCCGGAGAACACGTTGCGTTGCTCGTCACCGATGTCCAGGGTCAGGCGCAGCAGCTTGTCGGCGCCCTCGACGGCTTCGGCCTTGAGGATCAGGGCCACCCGAAGGTCGACCGCGGCGAAGGTGTCGAAGTCGATCTCGGCCGACAGCGGATCCTTGGCCAGTTCGCCATTGCCGGTGACAACGCTGGTCTGGCTGGCGGCCAGGTCTTCCTTGGAAGCGGCGGTCATGGCTTCGACCTTGGCCGGGTCGATGCGGCTCATCAGCGCCTTGAACGGGTTGAGCTGATGGTTGCTCAGGCGGGTCTGGTGATCGGCCCAGGTCAGTGGCGCGACATTGAGGAACGCCTCGGCGTCGGCGGCCAGCACCGGCAGCACCGGCTTGAGGAAGATTACCAGCTGGCGGAACAGGTTAATGCCCTGGGCGCAGATCGCCTGGACTTCGTCCTGCTTGCCTTCCTGCTTGGCCAGCGACCACGGCGCCTTGTCGGCGATCCAGGCGTTGGCGCGGTCGGCCAGGGCCATGATTTCGCGCATGGCACGGGCAAAGTCGCGGCCTTCGTAGGCTTCGGCAATACCCGGGGCGGCAGCGAGGAAGGCCTCGGTCAGTTCCGGTGCGGCGTCGCCGGCCACCATGACGCCGTCGTTACCCTTGTGGATGAAGCCTGCACAGCGGCTGGCGATGTTGACTACCTTGCCAACCAGGTCGGAGTTGACCTTCTGGATGAAGTCTTCAAGGTTCAGGTCGAGGTCGTCGACGCCGCGGCCCAGTTTGGAGGCGTAGTAGTAACGCAGGTATTCCGGCGCCAGGTGATCCAGGTAGGTGCGGGCCTTGATGAAGGTGCCGCGCGACTTGGACATCTTCGAACCGTTGACGGTCAGGTAGCCGTGCACGTTGATGCCGGTCGGCTTGCGGTAGCCGGCGCCTTCGAGCATGGCTGGCCAGAACAGGGCGTGGAAGTTGACGATGTCCTTGCCGATGAAGTGGTACAGCTCGGCTTTCGAATCCTTGTTCCAGAACGCGTCGAAGTCCAGCTCCGGGCGGCGGGCGCACAGGTTCTTGAAGCTGGCCATGTAGCCGATCGGGGCGTCCAGCCAGACGTAGAAATACTTGCCCGGCTCGTCGGGAATCTCGAAGCCGAAGTACGGCGCATCACGGGAGATGTCCCATTCCTGCAGGCCGGCATCCAGCCATTCGGCGATCTTGTTGGCCACCGCGTCCTGCAGGGTACCGCTGCGGGTCCACTGCTGGAGCATGGCCTGGAAGTCCGGCAGCTTGAAGAAGAAGTGTTGCGAATCCTTGAGCACCGGGGTGGCGCCGGAAATCGCCGACTTGGGGTTCTTCAGCTCGGTTGGTGCGTAGGTGGCGCCGCATTTTTCGCAGTTGTCGCCGTACTGGTCTTCAGCCGCGCACTTGGGGCAGGTGCCCTTGATGAAGCGGTCGGCCAGGAACATTTTTTTGTCCGGGTCGAAATACTGGGTGATCGAGCGGGTAGCGATGTGCCCGGCGTCACGCAGCTTGAGGTAGATCTGGCTCGACAGTTCGCGGTTTTCTTCGGCGTGGGTCGAGTGGAAGTTGTCGAAGTCGACCAGAAAGTCGGCGAAATCCCCGCTGTGCTCGGCCTGGACGGCGGCAATCAGTTGCTCGGGGGTGATGCCTTCTTTCTCGGCGCGCAGCATGATGGCCGAGCCGTGGGCGTCGTCAGCGCAGACATAAATGCACTGGTTGCCGCGAAGCTTCTGGAAGCGCACCCACATGTCTGTCTGGATGTACTCGAGCATATGGCCAAGGTGAATGGAACCATTGGCATAGGGCAGGGCGCTGGTGACGAGAATCTGACGTGGCTCGGACATGGGGGCTCGGCTACTTTTTTCGGCTACTTGAGATGAAACGGTGATCGGCCACTATAAAACGCCGGGAAATATATTTCACCCCATGGACGTATCTGAAGAGGGATGACGGGTTAGCATAGTGGTCTGTTTTGCTCAGTCTTTATCACGGGAGTCTCCATGAGTGCCGTCACTCGCGCAGCCGTCGAAGCCGTTCTTCGCCAGTACACCGACCCATACCTGAACCAGGACCCGGTCAGCGCCGGCTGTGTCCAGGCCATTGATATCCAGGGCGATCGCGTCAGCGTGCAGCTGCAACTGGGCTATGCCGCCGGCCTGTTCAAAAATGGCTGGGCGCAGGTGCTGCAAACGGCTGTCGAAGGTCTCGACGGGGTTACCTCGGCGCGGGTCGAAATCAACTGCGTGATCGCCGCACACAAGGCCCAGGCGCAGATCCCGGGCCTGGCCAACGTCAAGAACATCATCGCCGTGGCCTCCGGCAAGGGCGGTGTCGGCAAATCGACCACCGCCGCCAACCTGGCCCTGGCCCTGGCTCGCGAAGGCGCGCGGGTAGGCATTCTCGATGCCGACATCTATGGCCCGAGCCAGGGCGTGATGTTCGGTATCGCCGAAGGCACCCGCCCGCAGATTCGCGAGCAAAAGTGGTTCGTGCCGCTCAAGGCCCACGGTGTCGAGGTCATGTCCATGGCTTTCCTGACCGACGACAACACGCCGATGGTCTGGCGCGGTCCGATGGTCTCCGGGGCCTTGCTGCAACTGGTGACCCAGACCGCCTGGGACGATCTCGACTATCTGGTGATCGACATGCCGCCTGGCACCGGCGACATCCAGCTGACCCTGGCGCAGAAAGTCCCGGTGGCCGGCTCGGTGATCGTTACCACCCCGCAAGACCTGGCGCTGCTTGACGCCAAGAAGGGCGTGGAGATGTTCCGCAAGGTCAATATCCCGGTGCTGGGCGTGGTCGAGAACATGGCCGTGCACATCTGTTCGAACTGCGGCCATGCCGAGCATCTGTTCGGTGAGGGCGGTGGCGAGAAGCTGGCGGCGCAGTACGGTGTCGAACTGCTGGCCTCGTTGCCGCTGTCGATGCTGATCCGCGAACAGGCCGACAGCGGCAAGCCGACGGCGATTGCCGAGCCGGAAAGCCAGATCGCCATGGTCTACCAGGAGCTGGCCCGTCAGGTCGGTGCACGGATCGTGTTGCAGGAAGCGGCGGCGCCGGCGATGCCGAATATCACTATCAGCGAGGACTGAGGTGATTTTCGCGGGGCAAGCCCGCTCCTACCGTAGGAGCGGGCTTGCCCCGCGATGAGGTCAAAATCCAGGGCATAAAAAAAGCCCCACCTGTTAAGGGCGGGGCTTTCTTCAAGCTGTAAAGCGGAAGTTAGATAACTTCTACTTCTTCAGCCTGCATGCCTTTCTGACCGCGGGTAGCGATGAAAGAGACCGCTTGGCCTTCTTTCAGGCTTTTGAAACCGTCAGCTTTGATGGCTTTGAAGTGTACGAACAGGTCGTCACCGGATTGTGGGGTGATGAAGCCGAAGCCTTTTTCATCGTTGAACCACTTAACGGTACCGGTTTGGCGATTGGACATGGTCTGTCTCCTTGGACAAAGTTAACTACGACTCAGGAAACGCCCTGGCCGAGACTGAGTGCAAAGAGGCAGAAAATTCATGAAGATGGGTTGATCGAAATCTTGCATCAGGTAGATATTCTCAGTGACACGTGCAGCACAGTGGCGTCACCTTAACCCTTTTTCCAGAACGTGCCAATGGTCTTGTGACGCTTTCTCATAATTCATGACTGACGGTGCCTCGCGCTCCCGTGCAGGCCCCGTGGTACGGGGATCCGACGGTTGATGCTGCATGGAACTTTGAACCCGGCGCCGGGCCCGGTAAGATGCGCCACAGAATTTTTTCACCACGCAATTTCAGGACACCCCGCCATGAGCATCAAATCGGACAAGTGGATTCGCCGCATGGCGCAGGAACACGGCATGATCGAGCCGTTCGTCGAGCGCCAGGTGCGCGGTGAGAGCGACAACCGGCTGATCTCCTTCGGCGTCTCCAGCTACGGCTACGACGTGCGCTGCGCCGACGAATTCAAGGTGTTCACCAACATCAACTCGGCGACCGTCGATCCGAAAAACTTCGACGCCGGCAGCTTTGTCGACGTCAAGAGCGACGTCTGCATCATCCCGCCGAACTCCTTCGCGCTGGCCCGCACCGTCGAATACTTCCGTATCCCGCGCAACGTGCTGACCATCTGCCTGGGCAAGAGCACCTACGCCCGCTGCGGCATCATCGTCAACGTCACCCCGCTTGAGCCCGAGTGGGAAGGTCACGTGACCCTGGAGTTCTCCAACACCACCACGCTGCCGGCGAAAATCTACGCCAACGAAGGCGTGGCGCAGATGCTCTTCCTCGAATCCGACGAAGAATGCGAAGTGTCCTATAAGGATCGTGGCGGTAAATACCAGGGCCAGCGCGGCGTTACCCTGCCACGCACCTGAGGCGACAAGGCGAGGGAATTCCTTGCCTGCGGCGTACTCCAATGAGTTGAACTGTTCCGCCCGGCAACACGCCAGGCGGACGTCAACCAGGAGCCGCCCATGAAACTCGACCCGACCATCAGTGCCAAGCTGGCCGTGCTGCAGCCCAACAGCGTTGGGATGTTGGCCTGGTCGCTGCTGGCCCATCCGCACCCGCACATCCTCCACGCGGGCGGCGTGCCCGGTCAGCCTGATCCAGACACCCCTGATTCACCGCAACCGGGGGAAAATCCGCCGATGGAGCCGGGTGAGCCCACTCTGCCTGACGAGCCGCCACCGGCCCCCGTCGCCTGACCGCTACTTGAGGTTGCCGCTGAGAAACTGACGCAGGCGTTCGCTTTTTGGATTGCCCAGTACCTCGTCCGGCGGCCCTTGCTCCTCCACCAACCCCTGGTGGAGGAACATCACCTGGCTCGCCACCTTGCGTGCGAAGGCCATTTCGTGGGTCACCATGATCATGGTCCGGCCCTCTTCGGCCAGGCCCTGAATCACCCGCAACACTTCGCCGACCAGCTCCGGGTCCAGCGCCGAGGTCGGCTCGTCGAACAGCATGACTTCCGGCTCCATGGCCAGTGCCCGGGCGATAGCCACCCGTTGCTGCTGGCCGCCGGAGAGAAATGCCGGGTATTGATCGGCCACCCGCGGTGCCAGGCCGACTTTGTCCAGGTAGCGCCGGGCGCGCTCCTCGGCCTCGTGCTTGCTCACGCCCAGCACCCGTCGCGGCGCCATGGCGATGTTGTCCAGCACGCTCAGGTGGCTCCACAGGTTGAAGTGCTGGAACACCATGGCCAGGCGCGTGCGCAGGCGCTGCAGCTCGTCCGGATCGGTGACGTGCAGGCCATGATGGTCCTGGGTCATGTGCACCGGCTTGCCATCGAGGGTCATGCTGCCTTCGTTGGGTTGCTCGAGGAAGTTGATGCAGCGCAGGAAGGTACTCTTGCCCGAGCCGCTGGCGCCGATCAGGCAGATCACGTCGCCGGTCCTGGCCTTGAGCGATACGCCCTTGAGCACATGGTGCTCGCCGTAGCGTTTGTGCAGGTCTTCGATGGTCAGTTTGTACATGCGCAGGCTCTAAAGGTAAGGGGTCAAGGCGACAGCAGGTAGCCGCTGCGGTAGGCCTGGTTGCCTGCCACATGGGCGATGACCATGCCGGCGGTGGCCATGCGCCGCAGCGAGCGGGCATAGAGCAGGCCGGGCTGGCTGTTGCGCACCGGGGTGACCCGGTCGCTGAGCGGGTCGATAACTTCGGCGATCAGTTGGTCGGCCTGCAGGTACTGGCCCGGCTTGGCGTGGAACACCAACAGGCCGCCCAGCGGCGTTGCCACCGGTTCCACCCCGGCCAGCGGCGTTGCCGGGTAGCTGAGGGCGGGCAAGGTGGCAGGTTCGCCTTCAATGGCGCCGTAACGGGTCAGGTACTCGAGAATCGCCGTGCAGTCCTGTTCCGCCAACGGATGGCTGACATCGCCCTGGCCACGCAATTCGACGGTCACCGAAAAGCTGCCCTGGGGGATCGGGAACTGCTTGGCGAAGCGCTGCTGCAATTGCCACCAGACCAAGGTGAAACATTCATCGAAGGACTGCCCGCCCGAGTCGGTGGCCAGCAGGCTGGCCTGGGCGCCCAGGTAGCGCGACAGCGGTTCGACCTGCGGCCAGGCTTCGGGCGTGGTGTACAGGTGCGCCACGGCTTCGAAGTCGCAATGCAGGTCGAGCACCATCTCGGCGTCGCAGGCCAGGCGCTGCAGGGTCAGGCGCTGGGATTGCAGCGGGGTGTGGGCAGCATGGGCATCCAGGGCGCGGCGCAGGCTTTCGCGGATCAGGGCAATGTTGTGCTGCGGGTCCTGGGTCAGGTGATCGGCAATCTGGTCGCCGATCTGGTCGCTCAAGTCAACGAAATGGCGGTTGAAGTTCTCGCCGCTTTGCAGCTCGTAACGGCCCAGCGGCACATCCATCAGTACCTGTTCCAGGCCTACCGGGTTGGCGATCGGCACCAGCACGATTTCGCGGCGCAGCAGGCCCTGGGCCTCAAGTTCGGTCAGGCGTTGCTTGAGGTGCCAGGCCACCAGCATGCCGGGCAGTTCATCGGCATGCAGCGAGGCCTGGATGTAGATTTTGCCGGCGCCGCGGGGGCCGAAGTGAAAGCTGTGGATCTGGCGGGCAATGCCGGGAACCGGTGCCAGAATGTCATGAGTCGAGTGATGCATATCAGTCCTAGTGTGTCGGTCCTAGAAAAGCCAGCCAGCGACGTTCGGCGATGCGAAACAGCCCTACCAGGGCGAAGGTCACGCACAGGTAGATCAGCGCGGCGATGCCGAACGACTGAAAGGTCAGAAATGTGGCCGAGTTGGCGTCGCGGGCGACCTTGAGGATGTCCGGCACGGTGGCGGTGAAGGCCACCGTGGTGGAGTGCAGCATCAGGATCACTTCGTTGCTGTAGTAGGGCAGCGAGCGGCGCAGCGCCGACGGCATGATGATATAAGCATAAAGTTTCCAGCCGCGCAGGCCATAGGCCTTGGCGGCCTCGACTTCACCATGGTTCATGCTGCGGATCGCCCCGGCGAAAATCTCCGTGGTGTAGGCGCAGGTGTTGAGGGCAAAGGCGAGGATGGTGCAGTTCATCGCATCGCGAAAAAAGCTGTCGAGCAGCGGCTGCGCGCGCACCGCTTCCAGGCTGTAGATCCCGGTGTAGCAGATCAGCAACTGGATATACAGCGGCGTGCCGCGGAACAGGTAGGTATAGAACTGCACGGGCCAGCGAACCCAGAAACGCGGCGAAACCCGCGCAATCGACAACGGGATCGAAACCACGAAGCCAATCGCCAGGGCTGCGGTGAGCAACCACAGGGTCATGGCCAGGCCGGTGATGTGGGTGCCGTCGGTGTAGAGGAAGGCGCGCCAGTATTCCTGCAAGAGCTCGATCATCGGATGGCCTCCCGGGTGCCGACGTTATAGCGCCGTTCCAGCCAGCGCAGGGCGACGTTGGAGGCGCTGGTGATCAACAGGTAGATGAACGCCGCGACCACCAGGAAGTAGAACAACTGGTAGCTGCTCTTGCCGGCGTCCTGGGCGGCCTTGACCAGGTCGGCCAGGCCGATGATCGACACCAGAGCAGTGGCCTTGAGCATCACCATCCAGTTGTTGCCGATGCCGGGCAGGGCGAAGCGCATCATTTGCGGAAAGACCACGAAGCGAAAGCGTTGCAGGCGCTTGAGGCCGTAAGCAGTGGCCGCTTCGACCTGGCCGCGCGGCACGGCGAGAATTGCGCCGCGAAAGGTTTCGGTGAAATAGGCGCCGTAGATGAAGCCCAGGGTGATGACCCCGGCGGCGAACGGGTCGATCTCGATGTATTCCCACTCCATGGCGTCGGTGAGGCTGGTCAGCCAGGTTTGCAGGCTGTAGAAAATCAGCAGCATCAGCACCAGGTCAGGCACGCCGCGAATCAGCGTGGTGTAGGCCTGGGCGATCAGGCGTAGCGGGCGCAGCGGCGAGAGCTTGGCACTGGCGCCGAGCAGGCCCAGGCCAACGCTGACCAGCAGCGACATGAAGGACAGTTTGAGGGTCATCCAGGTGCCCAGCAGCAGCAAGGGGCCGAAGCCCTTCAAGCTGAATGCCGAGAGCCCCAGGAACTGCAGCAGGTCTTCGAACATGAAGCGAACCTATGCCAGTGGACGCGATCATGCGGGAACCGGCGTTTGCCGGTTCCCGCAGTGGTTATTTGCCGCTGTAGAGGTTCAGGTCACCGAAGTGCTTTTTCTGGATCGTGGCGTAGGTGCCGTCGTCGTGTAACGCTTTGATACCTTTGTCCAGGAGTGCCTTGAGCTCAGTGTTACCTTTTTTGATACCGACTGCGGTCTTGGACGGCAGCAATTCGCTGTCGACCGGCTCACTGACTTCATAGTCGGCGCCTTGTGGCGACTTGAGAAAGCCCAGTTCGGCCTGGAGCATGTCCTGGATCGAGGCATCCAGGCGTCCGGAGGTCAGGTCGGAATAGACCTGGTCCTGGTTCTGGTAGGCCTGGGTCTTGACCCCGGCCTTGTCCAGCACGGCCTTGGCGTAGGCTTCCTGGATGGTGCCTTGCTCGTAGCCGACAGTCTTGCCCTTGAGCGAGGCCGGGTCGGCGGTCAGGCCTGCACCTTTTTTGAACACCAGGGCGGTAGGGCCGGAAAACAGCTCGCTGGAGAAATCGATGACTTTTTCCCGGGCCGGGGTAACGGTCATCGACGAGATCACACCGTCGAACTTGTTGGCCTTGAGCCCCGGAATCATGCCGTCAAAGTCACTTTCCACCCACTTGCACTTGACCTTGAGCTCAGCACAGATGGCATTGCCCAGGTCGATGTCGAAGCCCACCAGGGAACCGTTGGCGGCTTTCGATTCGAACGGTGCATAAGACGGATCGACGCCGAAGCGCAGCTCCTTGTATTCCTTGGCCAGGGTGTTCCCCGCAGCCAGACACAACGCGAGTGCGGAAAGCGTCAGCCATGCTTTTTTCATTGTGTGTCCTTGGATTCGCAAAGTGTTGGGGTGGCAAAGGGCCGTTACCGGTCGATGCCAGACAACACAGTGATAGCAAGTTTCACACCATATTCCAGGCCAGCCCCACATTCAGTGGGAACTGGCCTTGCCTGCGAGGGGCCGCAGCGCGGCCCCGAACAGCCTCAGTATCGCGCATCCACCGGCTTGCCGCCGTTGGGCCAGTCCTTGACCTTGTCCGGGAAGTCCGGCCGTGGCTGTTGCGAGAACCAGGCCGCGACGTCCACTGCCTCCTGGTCACTCAAGCCGCCCTGGCCCAGGGGGAATTTCTCGTGAAAGCCGATCGGCATGTTGCGTTTGACGAACGCTGCGGCGGTATAGGTGCGGGCCATGCCGGCGCCGATGTTGAATGACTGATCGCCCCACAGCGGCGGGTACACCAGGCTGCCGTCTTCTCGGGCCAGGCCCTCGCCATTGCTGCCATGGCACACCGCGCACTGCTCGGCATACACCTGCTTGCCGTTGTCCAGGTCTGGCTTGATCGCCGTGTCGATCTTGCCGACCCCGCGCCCGGCCACCTTGTCGCCCGGCTGGGTGTTCATCTTCATCCAGTCGAAATAGGCCACCATCGCCTGCATGTCCGCCGATTGCGGTGGTATCGGCTTGCCGTTCATCGAACGCCGGAAGCAGCCGTTGATGCGCTCTTCAAGGGTGACTTCCTTGCCCGCCCGCGGAGCGTAGCTGGGGAAGAACGCCGAGACGCCGACAAACGGCGAGCCGTCGGCCACGGTGCCGGCGTTGAGGTGACAGCTGGTGCAGTTCAGCGCGTTGCCGACGTTGTCCGGCAACAGCTCGCGGGTTTGCAGGTGCAAGCGCATGCCGCGGATCACCTGCTCGGCGTTGGCTGCGGCGAGCAGGTTGGCCAGGCGCGGGGTTTCAAAGGCGCTGGAGTCGGTGGTCTGCGGGTTGAGCTGGTCACGCAGGGTTTTCACCTGCTTGGCAGTGATCGGCGAGCTGTTGTTGCCCCAGCGACCGCGCACGAAGGTGAGGATCTCGGCGATCTCTTGATCGGCCAGGCGGGCGAAGCCGGGCATGGTGTAGACCCGCGAATGGGTGGCGGTTTGCGCGGTTTCCCAGCCGGTGAGGGTGATGTGCAGCAGCGAGGTCGGGTTGGTCGAGGCGATGCTCGGGTTGCCGGCCAGTGGCGGGAACAGGCCCGGGACCCCACGCCCGTCCGGGCGGTGGCAATCGCTGCAGAACTGGGTGTAGCCCAGGCCGCCGCGGCTGCTGAACAGGTCATCCGGGGCGACGGCTGCGGCCAGCGGGATATCCGGCATCGGCAGGTCATCCTTGCCCGGCGGCAGCGATTTCAGGTAGCTGGCGATGGCCACCAGGTCGCCGTCGCTGAAGTGCTGGGTACTGTGATGAATGACGTCGGCCATGTTGCCCGACACCGTGGCGAAGCGGTTCTGCCCGGTCTTGAGCAATTGCACGGTGTCTTGCACGGTCCACAGGTTGCGCAGGCTCAGGGCCTGCCAGTGCTCTACGGTTTCACCGGCGAGGAAGTGCTTGCCGCTGCGGCCGGCGTCGCTCATGGCCTTTTCCTGGAAGGCGATGCCGCGTGGGGTATGGCAGGCACCACAATGGCCCAGGCCCTGCACCAGGTAGGCGCCCCGATTGAGCACTTCGTCCTTGGCGGGATCGGGCTCGAAGGGCTCGCTGTCGACGAAGGCGAAGTTCCACAGCGACAGGCCCCAGCGCATGTTGAACGGCCAGCTCATGTCCGCTTCCTGGTTGGACTGGCTGATCGGCGTCACGCCCTGCATCAGGTAGGCGTACAGGGCGCGCATGTCCGCTTCGCTCATTTTCGCGTAGGACGGGTAGGGCATTGCCGGGTACAGGTTGGTGCCGTCCGGGGTCACGCCTTCGCGCATGGCCTTGTCGAACTGCTCGAAGCTGTAGCGGCCGATGCCAGTGTCCGGGTCGGGGGTGATGTTGCTTGAGTAGATGGTGCCCATCGGCGTTTTCAGCTGCAGGCCACCGGCCATTTCCGGTGCTTGCGGTGCGGTGTGGCAAGCAATGCAGTCGCCGAGCTGGGCGATGTATTTGCCTCGGGCAAGCAGTTCGCTGTCGGCCGCCGCTGCCGGGGGCGGTTCGCTGGCGAATACGGAGAACGAGAACACGGTCGTGGCCACCAGGGCCAGACGGGAGAAGGCAGATGCCATTGCATTATTCCTTTAGTCACCTGGCCTGGGGTGGTCCCCTGGGCGCAGGGCTGCAATCGTTTTTATGGTTCATCAGGCAGAGGCAGGTAACGAAACCTGCCTCAGTTTCGTTGTAAGGGATTTGTCGGCGGGGGCTGTTGATATGGATCAGCGCAGCCGGCATTGCACCGGCTGCGCGTGCGGATTGCGCGGTTTTACCTGCCCGGTACCAGGGTCAGGCGCTTGTTGCCGTAGGCGCGGTCGAAGTTTTGTGGTTGCAGCGGCAGGCTCATGTAGCGGCCCTTGAACCAGGCATCCAGGCCATCGGCAAAGTGCGGGCTGGCCGGGTTGCCGGACTGGCCGCTACTGCTTTGCAGTTGCAGCGGTTCAATCTGGCCGAAGTCCACCACCATGCGCAGCGACGGTGCCAGTTGTGCGTTGAAGTCCTTGCCCCAGGCGTAGGGCGCAAGGTTCAGGGTGCTGTGGTCGCCGCCCGTGGCCAGCGGGCCGCGACTGACCGCGTCACCCAGGCCATGAAAAGTCGGCGCCGGCCAGCGGTACTGGTGCAGTTTGCCCCATTGCCAGGCGCGCTGATTATTGCCCAGTTGCGCTTCGCCGGCAGTGATTGCTGCTGCCAGGCTGCGGGCGAGAATGGCCGGCTTGTCTTCTTTTTGCGCGGTGTTCTGATCGTCCCAGAACGGGCTGTCTTCGCGGCCGAGCAAGTGGTCGGCCTGGGCCGAGTACGACAGCCGGGCGTTACCGACAAAAGCCTGCCAGCTCGGGCTGGATTCAGGGCCGAGCTCGTCGAGGAAGGTCAGCTTGGCGCTTTCCTGCAGGAACAGTTGGTACAGGGCGGCATCTGCCGAGGTGGTGCTCAGTCGGCCGTCGAAGGCCATCAACCGGGTGTAGGCTTCGCGTGCCTTGGTCCGTTGCTCGGCAGGCAGGGCGTCGATTGCCTGCTTCAGCGGTTGGGCCATGCCGGGGGCTTGGAACATTTTCTTCAGCTTGTCGGCAAACAGCGTGGTCTGGTCGCTTTGCATCAGCATCAGGCTGCGGCTGTCGTGCTTGCCGTTGCCGGCCAGTTGCGCCAGGCGCTCGGCACGCTCGGGGTAGTACCAGCTGTTGGACAGCTGCATGCCATAGCCTTTGGGCACGCTGCGCTGGTTGGCATTGCCGATCCAGCCTTGGGGCGGGTCCTGGTCGTAGGGGTGGAGCATCGGGTCGGCGTAGCCGTCCCAGTCGTAGCGACCGTCCCAGCCCGGCGACGGCAGCAGGCCCTGGCCCTCGCGGCGGTTGGGGAAGCGCCCGCTGACCTGCCAGCCGATATTGCTGGCGTCGGCAAATACGAAGTTCAGCGCCGCAGCGCCAATCTCGCGGGTGTTGTCGAAGGCGCGCTCGACATTCTGCGCCCGCGACAGGTTGAAGAACGCATCCAGGCTCTGGTCGCCCTTGAGCTCGGGCATGCGCAGGGCCAGGCCCAGGCTGGCGTTCTGCGGCTGGCCGAGCAGGGTGCCGTGGCGGGTGTCGTACAGGGTTTCACGCAGCGGGCGCTGGCCCTTGATGAAGAAGGTTTCGTTGCGGGCCTGGGCTGGCAGCCATTTACCGTCGGCCTGGTACATCAGGCGGCTGCCTTCCTTGCGCAGTTTTTCCAGGAACAGGTCCTGGTTGTCGGCCATCACCGCGCTGGCGCTCCAGGCCAGCTTGCCGTTGTAGCCTGAAAGCACCAGCGGCAGGCCGGCGATGGATACGCCAGCGGCCTGGTACTTGGGCGAACGGATCTGCACCGGGCTCATCGCCCAGGCACCAAGGGTATCGCTGGCCATCAGGCTCTTGCCGCTGCGGCTGCGCTGCGGGGCAATCGCCCAGTTGCTCGAGCCGGCGCTGCCGAGCAGGTTGAGTGCGGCCAGTTGCTCGCTGACTGCGGTCAACGGTGCCAGGCCCGCGAGCTGGGTGTTCAGGTTCAGGCCTTTGAGCTTGTCGGTTTCGCTCAGCGCCAGCGGTTCGTCAGGGTAGCTTGGCAGCAGCCAGGCCAGTTTGTCGGTACCGACTTTTTGCGCCAGGCCCAGGGCTGCGAGTTCTTCCTGCAGGTTGACCGACTGGCTGAAGTTGTACAGGCAGAAGATCAGCGCCGAGTCCTCGGGCTTCCAGTATTCCGGACGGTAGCCGCTTTGCGCCAATGGTGCCGGCAGCTTGTCGCGGTAGCGGAACATATAAGCGTTGACGCCACGGGCATACACCTCGAAGAAACGCTTGAGGCGTGGCGAGGCATCGGCATACAGCTGGTTGGCGCTGGCCTTGAGGTTGGCCGCGCGCATCAGGCGGTCGACTTCCAGCACGTCGGCACCGGCCATTTCCGCCAGCCGGCCTTGAGCCAGCAGGCGCATGCCAACCATCTGCCCGATGCGGTCACCGGCGTGGATATAGCCCAGGGCGAACAGCGCGTCGTGGAAGTTGTTCGATTCGATCAGCGGCATGCCCAGGGCGTTGCGGCGCACCGACACATTCTGTGCCAGGCCTTTGAGCGGTTGCACGCCCGTGGCAGGCAGCACGCTGTCGCGCTGGCCGGCCATCTGGCAGCCACCCAGGCTGAGCAGCCCGAGCATCGCAGCGGCTACGCCGAACCGGGGGGTAAAAGGGGGAAGGGCTGGCGCGGCCATGATCAGGCTCCTGCAGGGCGTGGCGGTAAAAGGCGCTACGTTAGTGAGCGCGATCACACCATGCAAGCGGGGCGCAGCCTTTATTTTCACCAGCTGACGAGGCGTCGGGCCGGCAGGGGAGCTAGCGGTCGCGCCGGCGTACTGCGCAAGCGCCGACCACTAGCAAAAGGCCGCGATCAGGCGCCGTGGCACTTCTTGAACTTCTTGCTGCTGCCGCATGGGCACGGATCGTTGCGGCCGACGTCCTTCAGGGCGTTGCGCACCGGCTCCTGGTGGCCGTGGTTGCAGTGCGGGCCGTGTACATGGCCATGGTCATGGTCGTGATGATCATGATCGTGGTTGCAGTCAGGGCCATGGACATGGGGTTGCTGGGTCATCTTGGGTTACTCCGGAATAAGATCGCCGGGAATTATCTCACCACTGCGCGACAAGTGCAGGTCGCGGGCGAAGAATAATCCGCTGCTCATCTCACCTTCCAGGCGATAGCGCAGTGGGCCTTCGCTGCCTTTGAGCAGTTTGGCCAGGGGTTTGACCTGCTGCCAGAGGTTGGTGCGCACCGGGATCTTGAAGATGCGCCGCGCGTGCGGGCCGACACTGCGCCACAGGCTGGCCTCGCCTTCGGTCAACGGCAGGTCGTTGATCAGCACCTTGTAGCCCAGGTAACGGATGAACAGGCGGCTGTCGTTGGGGTTGTCGACCTGGACATGCAGTACGAATTCCTGCTGCAGCAGGCGCATCTTCAGCGGTTCAACCTTGAGCAGATGCACCTGTGGGTCCTGGTAGTCGCTGTCCAGCCAGCTGGCGCAGCCCGCCAGTTGCAGGAGCAGAGCGCTGATCAGCAGCAGGCGGGCCATCAGCTCAGCTACCCAGGTAACTGGAGCAGCACTTCTTGAACTTCTGCCCGCTTTCGCATGGGCAGGGATCGTTGCGCGTGACCTTGAGGCCGACGGTCGGGTCAATGAAGTACCAGCGGCCGTGGTTCTGCACAAAGGCCGAGCGTTCGCGATGGCAATGCTCGCCATCGCTGTCGTGCCAGCGAGCGGTAAAGGTGACAAAGGCATGTTCGGGCTTGCCGCCGAACACCTCGGCGCCTTCGACTTCAAGGCCCAGCCAGGTGCTCTGCTGGCTCCAGTTGCGGATCGCCTCGCGGTCGAGCCCGGCTTGCTGCGCTGGCAGGGTGGTGGTCACCAGATAGTCGACCAGCCCCAGCACGTAGGCGCTGTAGCGCGAACGCATCAGGGTCTGCGCGTCGGGGGCGGGGAGCCCAGCGTGATAATGCCCGCAGCAGGTATCGAGCAGATCGCCGCTACCGCAAGGACAAACCGAGACACTCATTGCTTCACCACCAGTACTTGCCAAAATTTTCCGGGTTGGCCCAGAACTTGGCGTTGAGCCAGTCCGGGACCTGTTTGTATTCACGTAGATCATAGGTGAACAGGTTCAAAACCTGCGCATCGCGCTGGAATTTTTCACTGGCTTGCAGGGCCAGGGCGAAGAAGTCGGTTTCTTGCCAATCGCAGGCGCTCAGGTCGGCCAGCACCGCCACGCGGCTAGCATTGAGGTTGCGGATGCCGCCGAGCAATTGCAGGCCATCGCGTTTGCTCAGGTGCTCGAGGCAATCGACCAGCAGCGCCAGGTCGAAGCGTTGCGCCGCAAGCTCGGCCGGCAGCTCGCCAGGGCTGGCCACGGCGATTTGCGCCTGCGGGTGCGCCTGGGCGAAAGCCTCCAGAGCCGGAAAGCGCTCACCTATCAATAGCAGGCGTTGTGGCGCATAGCGATCAAGCAGGGCGGCCAGGGCCTGTTGCGGGGTGCGCTGGGAAAAACCGTCCATCATCGGGAATCCTCGGTCAGATGGGGCAAGACTAACGGTCTGGCGCCACTTGGCATAGTGCCGCGGCGCCGCATCATGGCCTATTGCTGGCGGATATCAATGAGGCGGTCTTTACTCCCAGAGCATCGGTTTTGCACCGATTCCCCCTAGGAGATGCAACAAAATGAGCATAGTACGCACAGCATTACCTCTGGTTCTGCTAACCAGCGTGTTGACTGGTTGTGCAGGTTTGCAAAAAACCGACTGGCCGAAGTGTGCTGCCGTCGGGGGCGTAGGCGGCGCAGCCCTGGGCGCTATCGAGAGCTCCAGCTGGGCAGGCTGGGGCGCGCTGCTTGGCGCGGGCATGGCCGCCGGTTACTGCTGGGCCCACGGCGATGGCGACGAAGACGGCGATGGCGTGCCGGACAGCCGCGACAAGTGCCCGGGCACGCCACGTGGCGTGCAGGTCGATGCCAACGGATGCCCGCCGGAGCCTGTCGCCGTGGTCGAAGAAGTCGCCGTGGTCAAGGAAGAGGTCATTGTCATTCGCGATGTTCACTTCGAGTTCGATTCGGCCAAGCTGACCGCAACCGACAAGGAGCGCCTCAATACCATTGCCACGCGCCTGAAAAACGAAGCGGCGAGCGCGCGCTTGAGTGTCACTGGCCACACCGACAGCAAAGGCTCCGATGCCTATAACCAGAAACTCTCGGAGCGCCGCGCGCATTCGGTCACCGAATACCTGATCGAGAGCGGCGTGCCACGTGCCAGCTTCGTCTCGGTGCGCGGTGCCGGTGAGACCCAGCCGGTTGCCGACAACGCCACTGCCGATGGCCGGGCGCAGAACCGTCGTACGGAAATTCGCATCGAGCGCTGAAGCGCCAGCGGCCTGCGGCTTGAGAAGTACCGCAGGCCGGTCTTTACTCCTGTGTGACCGGTAGAGGCCGGTGACACAGGAGCAATTCTCATGAGTGTTCTCTTCAAGGCCACACTGCCGGTCCTTCTGGCCGCAAGCCTGCTCTCCGGTTGTGCGACCCACAGCGATGGCAGCGCCCCACTCAATCAAAGGACCTGGCCTATCTGCAGCCTGCTTGGCGGTCTGGTCGGTGGCGGTCTGGGTGCCATCGAAAGTTCCGCCTGGGCAGCCGGTGCCGGTGCTGCCGGCGCGATTGCCGGCGGCCTGATCTGTTATGCCCAGGACGGTGACGAGGATGAAGACGGCGTGTTCGACCGTCGCGACCTCTGCCCCGACACGCCGGCCAACACCCCGGTCAGCCATACCGGTTGCCCGCTGCCGCAATACCCAGCGAGCCAGAAAGCGCCGGAGCCTGCACCGACCTCGGAAGTGATTACCCTCAGCGACCAGGGCGCGGTGATGTTCGCCTTTGACTCGGCGCAGTTGACCAGCGCGGCCCAACAGCAGTTGCAGGCGCTGACCAGCAAGCTCAATGGCGCCAATGTAACCAGCGTCAAAGTCGTCGGCCATACCGACAGCCAGGGCTCGGACGCCTACAACCAGGCGCTGTCCGAACGGCGAGCCAGCAGTGTTGCCGAGTACCTGATCAGCCAGGGCCTGTCGCCCGCCAAGGTCACCAGCCAGGGCCAGGGTGAAAGCCAGCCGGTTGCCGATAACGACACTGATGCCGGGCGGGCGCAGAACCGCAGGGTGGAACTGCACCTTAATTGATCGGGCCACTGACACAAGGACTGGCACAAGGAGCGTGTCAGCCGTTACTGTTGCAGGCGATGCCAGCACCCCTGGCATCGCCACCGAAAAATAACAACGGGGGGCGCCTATGCAAGGGTTACTGGGGCTGGCCAAGGCCCTGACCGTGGTGTTCTGGTGGGTGGTACTGGTCAATTTGCTGATACCGCTGGAGCACCCCTTCCACCTGCTGATCAATGCCGCCGGTGCCGCCCTGCTTGGCCTGCACTTGCTGGAAGTATTGATGTTCAATGGTTGCCTGCGTGAGCGCAGCCATCGTTGGTTCGATCGCTTGCAGATCCTGCTGGTCGGTATTTTTCATGTTCTTTCAATTCCGGCACCCCGCAAGGAAGCTGCTAATGCGTAAATTGATCATTCTGGCTGCATTGTTCAGCCCTCTGGCCCTGGCCGACGCCATCAGCGTGGCGGCCCATTCGGTGCTGCGCCTGCCAAACAAGGCCAGCGTCGTGCATTTGCAGCGCCTGGAGGTTGCTGATTCCGCCACCCTGGTGCTGCCCGCCAGCCTGGTCGATCTCAGGATCGATGAGTTGCACCTGGGCCAGGAGGCGCGAATTGCCATCGTGCCGGCCGAAACCACCCTGCAGCTTGAAGTGCAACGGGCCAGCTTCGGCGAGGGCAGCCAGATCGTTGCCCATGGTGCCCCGGGCACTTACGAAAAAGCGGCAAAGGCCGGGCGCAACCTGGAATTGCAACTGCATGAGCTCAAAGCCTCGACCCTGGCCATTGATGCCCGTGGCGGCGCCGGTGCGCCGGGTTATGTCGGCCTTGATGGCGCCAATGGCAAGCCGGGGGGCTGCACCTGGGGCCAGGCCAGCCGCGGCGCCAATGGCGACAACGGTGGCAATGGCCATGACGGCGCGCCGGGTGGCCGGGTGCGGCTGGCGTTGCCGGCAGGTTTTCCTGCTGAGCGCATCGTGGTCCAGCTTGATGGCGGTGCGCCAGGCGTGGCGGGTGCAGCCGGCAAGCCGGGGGCCGGTGGCGCAAGCAAGGGCTGCCTGGTGTACAGCACTGCGGGTGGTGCGGCAGGCAAACCTGGGGCTGCGGGTCAGCCGGGAGCGGCGGGTGCAGTTGGAGAGTTGATCTTGCAG
The DNA here is from genome assembly GCF_024748945.1 of Pseudomonas sp. B21-035. Taxonomy (NCBI): domain Bacteria; kingdom Pseudomonadati; phylum Pseudomonadota; class Gammaproteobacteria; order Pseudomonadales; family Pseudomonadaceae; genus Pseudomonas; species Pseudomonas sp. B21-035. The sequence goes on along the minus strand of NZ_CP087179.1, from coordinate 4,524,794 downwards.
CGCCTGTAAAAGCACGCGCCGGCCCCTGTTGGAGCCGGCTTTGCCGGCGACGGGCTGCAAAGCAGCCCCTTGACCTGGTTCACCACAGCACCCCACCCGACAACACCACCGCAATCCCCAGCACCAGGTTAAGCCCGACCATCCGCCGAATCCTCGCCATCACCGCCGCACCCGCCGGCCAGTCCTCAGCCTGCACCGCCTGGCGCAGTTCCGGGTACAGCAACGACTGGACACGAAAGAACACGGCAAACATCGCAATTGCACCGCCGATCATCACCTGGACATGCCGTGGCGTGGTCTCGAAGCTGGCAAAACGGGTGTTGACCATTAACATGCCGCTGATCGCCAGCACCGCGATTGCGATCCATACCCAGCCAAAAAAACGCTGAAACACTTCTACCCACAGGCGTAGGCGAGCGGGGCCTTCCAGGGCTGCAACCGCCGCCGGGCGCAGGATCAGCCAGGCAAAGAACATCCCCCCGACCCACACCAGGGCGGCCAGAACATGCAGGCTGTAAGACAGGGCAAAGACGGGCATGGGGATCTCCATTCGGCGCAAAGGGCAATAGCGGGGTATGATAGCGACCCAATCGAAACACTGAAAATTTATCCAGCCCTTCGGGCGCCCGACACCATGATCAGCAACGAACTCAAAACCACGATTCAGGGCGCCTATTCGCGTTTTCTCGAAGCCAAGAGCCTCAAGCCGCGCTACGGCCAGCGTCTGATGATTGCCGAAGTGGCCAAGGTGCTCGGCGATATCGACTGTGACGACGAAGGCCGGCGCGTCGGTGAACCAGCGGTGGTCGCGGTCGAGGCCGGCACCGGTACTGGCAAGACAGTGGCCTACAGCCTGGCCTCGATTCCGGCGGCCAAGGCGGCCGGCAAGCGCCTGGTGATCGCCACCGCCACGGTTGCCCTGCAGGAGCAGATCGTCTTCAAGGACCTGCCCGACCTGATGCGCAACAGCGGCCTCAATTTCAGCTTCGCCCTGGCCAAGGGCCGTGGCCGCTACTTGTGCCTGTCGAAACTCGACGTGCTGCTGCAGGAAGGCCAGGCGCAATCGGCCACTGCCCAGCTGTTCGAGGAAGAAGGCTTCCGGATCGAGGTCGACGAGGCCAGCCAGAAGCTCTTTACCAGCATGATCGAAAAGCTCGCCGGCAACCGCTGGGATGGCGATCGTGACAGCTGGCCCCAGGCTCTGGAAGACCAGGACTGGGCGCGCCTGACCACCGACCACAGCCAGTGCACCGGGCGCCATTGCCCGAACTTCGGCCAGTGCACCTTCTACAAGGCCCGCGAAGGCATGGGCAAGGTCGATGTAATCGTCACCAACCACGACATGGTTCTCGCCGACCTGGCCCTGGGCGGCGGCGCCGTGCTGCCGGACCCGCGCGACACCATCTATGTATTCGACGAAGGCCACCACCTGCCCGACAAGGCCATCGGCCATTTCGCCCATTACACCCGTTTGCGCTCGACTGCCGACTGGCTCGAGCAAACCGCCAAGAACCTGACCAAGCTGCTGGCCCAGCATCCGCTGCCGGGCGACCTGGGCAAATTTATCGAGCAGGTGCCGGAGCTGGCCCGTGAGATCAAGGCCCAGCAGCAGTTCATGTTCAGCGCCTGCGAGCAGGTTGCCGATTTCCGCCCGGGCGAAGACATGGAAGGCCGTGAGCGGCCTCGTCATCGTTTCGAAGGCGGCGTGGTGCCTGAGCACATGCGCGAGATGGGCATCGAGCTGAAAAAGGGCTTTTCGCGCCTCAGCGACCTGTTCACCCGCCTGACCGAGCTGCTCAAGGAAGGCATGGATGGCGAGGTCAATATCGGCATCGCCAGCCATCAGGCCGAGGAGTGGTACCCGCTGTTCGGCAGCCTGCTGATGCGCGCCCAGGGCAACTGGGAGTTGTGGACCGCCTTCACCGCCGAAGACCCGGAAGACAGCCCGCCCATGGCCCGCTGGCTGACCCTGGCCGAAAGCGGCGCGTTGTTCGATATCGAGGTCAATGCCAGCCCGATCCTTGCCGCCGAAATGCTTCGGCGCAACCTGTGGAACGTCGCCCACGGCGCCCTGGTGACCTCGGCGACTCTGACGGCACTGGGCAAGTTCGATCGTTTTCGCATGCGTGCCGGGCTGCCCAAGACCGCCGTTACCAGTGTTGTGCCGAGCCCCTTCCACCACGTTGACGCCGGCGTGCTGCGGGTGCCAGACCTGCGTGCCGACCCGCGCGATGCCGCCGCCCACACCGCGGCGATCATCCGCGACCTGCCGGAGCTGGTGGAAGGCTCGCGCGGTTCGCTGGTGCTGTTTTCCTCGCGCAAGCAGATGCAGGACGTGTTCGATGGCCTGGACCGCGACTGGCGCAAGCAGGTGTTCATCCAGGGCAACCTGTCCAAGCAGGAAACCCTCAACAAGCACAAGGCGCGGGTCGATGGCGGTGATTCCAGCGTGCTGTTCGGCCTCGCCAGCTTCGCCGAAGGCGTCGACCTGCCGGGCGCATATTGCGAGCACGTGGTGATCGCCAAGATTCCTTTCGCCGTGCCGGATGACCCGGTCGAAGCCGCCCTGGCCGAATGGATCGAGGCCCGTGGTGGCAACCCGTTCATGGAAATTGCCGTGCCGGACGCCTCGTTGCGGCTGATCCAGGCCTGCGGGCGGCTGCTGCGCACCGAAGAGGACCGCGGCACCATCACCCTGCTTGACCGGCGGGTGGTCACCCAGCGCTACGGCAAGGCTATTCTCAATGCGTTGCCACCGTTTCGCCGGGAAATTTCCTGAAAACCCGGAGCGCAATGCTCCGGGCGTTGTCTATCACTCAGTTCAAGGCCCCATGGGCCCTCAAGGAGAGCTCCAGCCCTATGATTCGCCGTACCTTGCCTGCCGTATTCGCACTGTTGTTCAGCACGCCGTTGCTGGCTGGGCAACAGACGCTGTTCAGCTTCGTTCGCCCGGCCGCCGTGGTCAATGTGCTGACCGAAGATGCCAGCCTGCCGCAGTACAATGCAGAGCAGACGGCCGAGGGCGAGGTGCTGCGCCGCGTGGTGTTCAACCCGGTGGCGCAGCCCAAGCTGCGCCTGACTCCGCAGGCCGGGGCCTGGGACTGGTCCAGCGCCACGGCCCTGACCTTGCGTCTGCAAAGCGCCATGGACTGGGCGCTGACCGTCGATGTCACGGTGCTAAGCAGCGACGGCAAGACCCTCACCAGCCGCATCGACCTGCCGGCGGGCCCGGCGCAAACCGTCTATGTACCGCTCAAGGCCAGTTCGCCGCTGAGCCAGGGCATGCGCGCCGGGCCGCCGATGCCTTGGGTGCACGAGGGCCAGCGGGTACTGCTGACCAGCAGCGCTGGCGAGGTCGATCTCAAGCAGGTGGTGTCGGTGACCTTGTCGATGAACAAGCCCAACGTCGCCCAGAGCATCCTCATCGAGCGCGTCGGCACCCAGGATGACGAGCAACTGCAAAAGGCCGTGTACACCGGCCTGATCGACGGCTATGGCCAGTCGACCCGCGGTCGCTGGCCGGAAAAGATCGTCAGCGATGACCAGCTCAAGGCCGCCGCCGGCCGCGAACAGCTGCAGCTCAAAGGCTGGCTGGGCGAACGCAGCAAGCTCAAGCTCGACAAGTTCGGTGGCATCAGCGAAGGCCCGGCGTTCGAGGCCAAGGGCTTCTTTCGCACCGAGAAACGCGAAGGTCGCTGGTACCTGGTGACCCCCGAAGGCCATCCGTTCTATTCCCTGGGCGTCAACACCGTGGCAGCCGACGGTGGCCGCACCTATGTGGCAGGGCGCGAGAGCATGTTCAGCGCACTGCCGCAAGCAGGTGAGGCGCTGGCGCAGTTCTACGGTGAAGGCAACAACAACGACGGCAATGGCTCGGCCCGTGGTCGCAACTTCAACCAGGGGCGCTGGTTCGACTTCTATGCCGCCAACATCGAGCGCAGCCACTCCACCCCATGCACGCCGGTGGCGGCCAGTGACAAAGGCGCGGCGGTGGACTGTCCACCCGCCAGCTTCGACAAGCAGCGCTGGCAGGGCCACACCCTCGACCGCCTGCAAGCCTGGGGCTTCAATACCCTGGGCAACTGGAGCGAGCCGACGCTTGGCCAGGCCAATCGCATGCCGTACACCTTGCCGCTGTCGATCGTTGGTGACTACACCAGCATCAGCACCGGCATGGACTGGTGGGGCGGCATGCCTGACCCGTTCGACCCGCGCTTTGCCATGGCCACCGAGCGTGCGGTGGCGATTGCCGCCCGCGATCACCGCGACGACCCCTGGCTGATCGGCTACTTTGCCGACAACGAGCTGGCCTGGGCCGCCCCCGGTGACGATCCCAAGGCCCGCTACGCCCTGGCCTACGGCACCTTGCGCCTGACCACCGATGTACCGGCCAAGCGTGCCTTCCTCAAGCAGTTGCGCGACAAGTACCGCAACCAGGCCGGCCTGTCCAAGGCCTGGGGCATCGATCTGCCCGCTTGGGAGCTGATGGAAGACCCAGGGTTCGAACCGCCGCTGCCAAGCCCTGAGCACCCGGAAATCGAGGCCGACTTCAAATACTTCCAGAAGGTCTTCGCCGAAACCTATTTCAAGACCATTTCCGACTCGCTGAAGTGGCATGCGCCCAATCATCTGTTGCTTGGCGGCCGTTATGCCGTGAGCACCCCGGAAGCAGTCGGCGCCTGTGCCGAGTACTGCGACGTCATCAGCTTCAATTTCTACACGCCCAAACCGCAGGACGGCTACGACTTCAACCAGCTCAAGGCGCTGGACAAGCCGGTGCTGGTCTCCGAGTTCCAGTTCGGTTCCCGCGACCGTGGCCCGTTCTGGCCGGGGCCGATGGAGGTGGCCAAGGAAGAGGGCAGGGCGCCGGCCTATGCCAGCTTCATCAAGGCCGCGCTGGATGAACCGTCAATCGTCGGTGTGCACTGGTTCCAGTACCTCGACCAACCTGCCAGCGGGCGCCTGCTCGATGGCGAGAACGGCCATTTCGGCCTGGTCGGCATTACCGATGTACCGTTCCAGGGCTTTGTCGACGGCGTGCGCAGGAGCAATCTGCAAACCCAGGAACAGTTCGGTAAAACCCTGGTGACCCCGGAAAAAGCGCCGAAGACTCCCTGACACCTGCTGCCGGGCATGCACCGCCCGGCTTCTGTCTGTTCCCAAATCGTGCGCAGGCTGAAACAATGCACAGCCATTTGATAAGCCGGTTTCGCGGGAGTTGCTGGGTGCAGATTCAGGGTCATTACGAGCTTAAGTTTGAAGCGGTACGTGAAGCCTTTGCGGCGCTGTTCGACGATCCTCAGGAGCGTGGCGCGGCGCTGTGCATCCAGGTTGGCGGCGAAACCGTCATCGACCTCTGGGCCGGCAGCGCCGATAAAGACGGCGCCGAGGCCTGGCACAGCGATACCATTGCCAACCTGTTCTCCTGCACCAAGATGTTCACCGCCGTAACCGCCCTGCAGCTGGTCGGCGAAGGCAAGCTGGCCCTGGATGCGCCGGTGGCGCGGTACTGGCCGGAGTTCGCCCAGGCCGACAAGCAATCGATCACCTTGCGGCAACTGCTCAGCCATCGCGCCGGTGTGCCGGCCCTGCGTGAGCTGATGCCGGCCGAAGCCCTCTACGACTGGCACGCCATGGTCCAGGCACTGGCTGGCGAATCACCGTGGTGGACCCCGGGTACGGCCCACGGCTATGCGGCCATTACCTTTGGCTGGTTGATCGGCGAACTGATTCGCCGTGCCGATGGCCGCGAGCCAGGCGAATCGATCGTTGCCCGCACGGCCAGGCCGCTGGGCCTGGACTTTCATATCGGCCTTGGCGAAGAAGACTTCCCCCGCGTTGCGCATATCGCCCGCAGCAAAGGCAACATGGGCGACGAGGCGGCCCAGCGCCTGCTCCAGGTCACCCTGCGCGAGCCGCAAGCCCTGTCGACCCGGGCCTTTACCAACCCGCCGGGGATGCTTACCAGCGTCAACAAACCCGAGTGGCGGCGCATGCAGCAACCGGCGGCCAACGGCCACGGCAACGCCCGCAGCCTCGCCGGTTTCTACGCAGGCCTGCTCGATGGCAGTTTGCTGGAGTCGGAGCTGCTCGATGAGCTGACCCGCGAGCACAGCCTTGGCCAGGATCGGACCTTGTTGACCTCGACCCGTTTCGGTCTTGGCTGCATGCTTGACCAGCCGAGCGTCGCCAACGCGACCTTTGGTCTGGGCGCGCGCGCCTTCGGTCACCCGGGGGCGGGCGGTTCGGTGGGCTTTGCCGATCCGGAACACGATGTTTCCTTTGGTTTTGTTACCAATACCCTGGGCCCTTACGTGCTTATGGACCCTCGGGCGCAGAAGCTGGTGCGGGTATTGGCCAGCTGCCTTTGATCGGTTAACCCCCATGGGGCCTGAACCCTTTGGCTATTCTGAATTCCAAAGCCCTGCATTGCTGGGCCAAATTTCTTTCATTTTCATGGTGTATCGCTGATGTCTTCGCATAAATCCTTAGCTCTCGCCCTGTGCCTGGCCGTGACCGGCTGCGCGCAGCATCCTCAGAAAGATGGCGCCGCAGATGCCGGCTTCAACTGGTGGCCGTTTGGCTCGGACCAGGTCGTCGACAAGGAAGTTAAGGAAGTGGTCACCGAAAAAGTCGCCAAGGCCGACGCCAAGTCGGAAAGCGCCAGCCGCTGGTGGTGGCCGTTTGGTGACGACGCCAAGGGCAAGACCGCTGCCGTACCGAAAATCGACCACAAGGCCACCCAGGCCTGGCTCGACAGCTACGAGCCAAAGCTGCGCGAAGCGATCAAGGACAGCAAGTTCGAAGTCGAGCGCCGTGAAGACGTATTGGTCGTGACCGTGCCGGTCGACAGCTCCTACAACCCGGATCGCCCAGCGATGCTGCTGCCGGTCACCCTCGGCCCGATCACTCGCGTAGCCAAAGCCGTCGAGGCCGACAAGCAGACTGCCGTGCTGGTCCTGGGGCATGCCGACACCAGCGGTGTTGCCGCCACCAACACCAAACTCAGCCAGGAGCGCGCCGGTTCCGTGGCGGCGATCTTCCGCCTCAGCGGCCTGGAGCGTGATCGCCTGATGCTGCGCGGCATGGGCTCGCAAATGCCGCGTGCAGCCAACGACAGCGTTGAAGGCCGCGCCTTGAATCGTCGCGTTGAACTGGTACTGACCCCGCAGAACACCATGGTTGCCCTGCTGGCCAAGTACAAGCAGCCAACCCCGAGCCCGGCCGAACTGGTTGCCGTACAGGATGCCAAGGCTCCGGCCAAGGCTGCAGCGAAACCGGCTGCCAAGCCTGCAGCCAAGGCGCCAGCGAAAAAGGCCACTGTGGCCAAGAAAGCCGCGCCGGCCAAGGCCGCTGCCAAGAAGCCTGCCGCCAAGCCTGCGGCGAAGAAGGCGGCGGCACCGGTGGCGAAAAAAGTCGCCGCCAACACCAGCCCTGCGAAGACTAACTGATCGTCAAGGAACGCAGTAATGACCCAGTCCCTGGCCGATATGCGCCGCGATTACACCCGCGATGGCCTGACCGAAGCCCAGGCTCCGGCGCAGCCGTTCGCGTTGTTTCGTCAATGGTTCGATGATGCCCTGAACACCGAGCAGCCACCGGTGGAAGCCAACGCCATGACCCTGGCGACGGTGGATAGCGAAGGCCGCCCGCATTGCCGGATCGTCCTGCTCAAGGGCCTGGACGAGGAGGGTTTTACCTTCTTCACCAACTACGACAGCGCCAAGGGCCAGCAGCTGCTGGCCAACCCGTTCGCGGCCATGACCTTCTTCTGGCCGGCGCTGGAGCGTCAGGTGCGTATTGAGGGCCGGGTGGTCAAGGTCAGCCCGCAAGAATCGGACGAGTATTACCAGGTGCGCCCGCTGGGCAGCCGCCTGGGCGCCTGGGCCTCACCGCAGAGCCGGGTGATCGCCAACCGCGCCGAGCTCGAGGGCCTGGTCAAGGCCACCGAACAGCGCTTTAGCGACAACCAGCCACACTGCCCGGAGCACTGGGGTGGCTACCGCCTGCTACCCGAGCGCATAGAGTTCTGGCAGGGCCGCGCCAGCCGCCTGCACGACCGCCTCAACTATCGCTTGCAGCAAGGTAACTGGCTGCGTGAGCGCCTCGCGCCTTAATCGGCCTGGTAACCGGCGGCCTCGCGCTCCAGCCAGGCCGCCAGTTCACTGCGTTTGACCTTTTGCGCCTTGGCGCTGTCAAGACGTTGTAGCATGAAGGCTTTCTTGCCTTCGTCCTGGCCTGCCAGCGACAAGGCCAGGTCACGGTCCATCCAGCGCTTGATGCGAACGTAGATCCACCAGTGGAAGTACAGGCCTGCCACGGTGGTTATGACGACGATGAAGTAATCCATGTCTATCCTTGCGCTAGAAGTTTCTACAGGCTGCCCCGATAGCAACAGGCTGTACGGAAGCTGAATGGAAGCAATTTTACCCCGCATGTGTCGTGACAGTCGTCAATGCGCGGAGTCTAATGAGCATCTGTCTTACGGAGATCATCCAATGCGTAAATCTGTTCTGCTGGTGGCAAGCTTCACCACAATGTCGCTGCTGCTTGGTGGTTGTGCCTCGAGCCTGACCGGCGATTCGTACTCCCGTGATGAAGCGCGCCGTGTGCAGACCGTGCGCATGGGCACCATCGAGTCTCTGCGGCCGGTAAAAATCGAAGGGACCAAGACCCCGATCGGCGGCGGCGCCGGTGCCATCGTCGGTGGCGTCGCCGGCAGTGCGGTAGGTGGTGGCCGCGGCAGTATCGTTGCCGCCGTGATCGGCGCCGTGGCCGGTGGCCTGGCAGGCTCCGCCGCCGAAGAAGGCCTGACCCGCACCCAAGGCGTGGAAATCACCGTGCGTGAAGATGACGGCAGCATGCGTGCCTACGTGCAGGCCGTGCAGCAGAACGAGATCTTCCGCGTCGGCGAGCGTGTGCGGATCATGACCGTCGACGGCACCAGTCGCGTCACTCACTGAGTTTTGCACCACCCATTAAAAACCCCGACTCGGCAAAGCCGGTCGGGGTTTTTTATTGCCTTGAGACTCAGGCCGTGACGGGCTTGCGACTCGACAGCGCGGTGATGCCATAGCCGATCAGCGCGGCCAGAATGGAGCCGGTGAGAATGCCCATGCGGTCCATGCCGGCGTATTCGCTGCTACCCGGCACGAAGGCCAGGGAGCCGACAAACAGGCTCATGGTGAAGCCGATGCCGCAGAGAATCGCCACACCCAGCACCTGGCCCCAGTTGGCACCCGCCGGCAAGGCGGCCATGCCTGCCTTGATCATCACCCAGGCGAAGCCGAACACGCCGAGGGTCTTGCCCACCAGCAAACCTACGGCAATGCCCATCGGCACGTGATGGGTGAAGCTTTCGAGGCTGACCCCGGCCAGTGACACACCGGCGTTGGCGAAGGCGAACAGCGGCAGGATGCCATAGGCAACCCAGGGGTGCAGGGCATGCTCCAGGCTCAGCAGCGGCGAAGGCTCGGCGTTCTTGGTGCGCAGCGGAATGCACAGCGCCAGGGTGACACCGGCCAGGGTGGCGTGCACACCGCTCTTGAGCACGCAGACCCAGAGGATCAGGCCGACCACCATGTACGGGCCAAGCTTGACCACGCCCATGCGGTTCATCGCGATCAGTACCAGCAGGCAAGCTGCCGCCAGGCCCAGCGACAGGCTCGACAGGGTACCCGAGTAGAACAGGGCGATAACGATGATCGCCCCCAGGTCGTCGATGATCGCCAGGGTCATCAGGAACAGCTTGAGTGAAACCGGTACGCGCTTGCCGAGCAAGGCCAGCACGCCGAGGGCGAAGGCGATGTCGGTGGCCATGGGGATTGCCCAGCCAGCCACGGCAGCCGGGTTGTCCTTGTTGAGGAACCAGTAGATCAGCGCCGGTACCACCATGCCGCCGATAGCGGCTGCGCCGGGCAAGACGATCTGCGAAGGCTTGGACAGATGCCCGTCGACCACCTCGCGCTTGACCTCCAGGCCAATCAGCAGAAAGAACAGGGCCATCAGCCCGTCGTTGATCCATAACAACAGGGGCTTGGCGATTTTCAGCGCGCCAATCTGGGCGACTACGGGAACATCCAGCAAGCCGTTGTACAGGTACGACAAGGGCGAGTTGTTGATGATCAAGGCCAGGGCAGCTGCAGCAATCAGTAATAGACCGCTGGCAGCTTCCAACTGAAAGAAACGAGTGAAAGTGCTACGCAGGGGCAAGGGCGCTCTCCATCCTGAAGGTTCTGATAGGGGCACACCCTACCCTGTGGTGATATTCTTTAAAACAAAAACTATATTCTTTTTTGTTATAAGCTGTAACCAACTCACGCCATGCAGCCTAGCAGTTGCAGTCGATAATTCACCGTGGCTGTATCTGTAGCAATTATCAGAATTTTCCTAACATGTTCTGCTGAACTTCGAACTTTTTGCCCGAGAATCGACTATGACCGATCACCGCCAGTGGGCCCGTGAAGCCATCCGCATCATCGAAGCGGACTTCCAGCGCAGCGCCGATACCCACCTGATCCCGCTGCCGCTGCCTGGGTTTCCTGAGGTCGAGCTGTATTTCAAGGATGAGTCGAGCCACCCCACCGGCAGCCTCAAGCACCGGCTCGCGCGTTCGTTGTTTCTTTATGCCCTGTGTAACGGCTGGTTGCGTCCGGGCGCGCCGGTGATCGAGGCGTCGAGCGGCTCGACGGCGATTTCCGAAGCCTACTTTGCGCGCTTGCTTGGGCTGCCCTTCATTGCCGTGGTACCGGCCAGTACCTCGCAGGAAAAGATCGCCCAGATCGCCTTCTATGGTGGCCAGAGCCACCTGGTGCAGGATCCGACGCAGATCTACGCCGAGTCCGAGCGTCTGGCCCGGGAAAGCGGCGGACACTTCATGGACCAGTTCACCTATGCCGAGCGCGCCACCGACTGGCGGGCGAACAACAACATCGCCGAGTCGATCTTTGCCCAGATGCGCTTCGAGCAATTTCCCGAACCGAGCTGGCTGATTTCCAGCCCCGGTACCGGTGGCACTACCGCGACCCTGGGCCGTTACGTGCGTTATCGCCAGCACGCCACCCGGGTGTTGTGCGCCGATGCCGAGCGCTCGGTATTTTTCGACTGCTACAAGACCGGTGACCGCTCGCTGCGCCTGGACTGTGGTTCGCGCATCGAAGGCATCGGCCGACCGCGGGTCGAGGCGTCGTTCCTGGCGCAGGTGATCGACGCCATGGTCAAGGTGCCGGACGCCCTGTCACTGGCGGCCATGCATTACCTGGCCCAGCGCCTGGGGCGGCGGGTCGGCGGCTCCAGCGGCACCAACTTGATCGGCGCCCTGGCGGCGGCGCAACACATGCGCGCGGCGGGGGAGGCCGGCTCGATCGTGGCGATCCTCTGCGACGGCGGCGATCGCTACGCCACTACCTACTATGACCAGGACTGGTTGAGCGGGCAGGGGTATCAGCTGGAGGGGATGATCGCGGCGGTGACGGCGTGTGTCGAGCGCGGTGAGGCGTTGCCGGAGTCGGTGTTGCGCGAGGGTGTTTGAAGGCGGGCTGCCTTGCAGCCCATCGCGGATCACGTCGAGTCGTCGCACCGCTGCTCCCACAGGATTGCAGATATCTCTGTGGGAGCGGCGGTGCGGCGACCCGACTTGACCCGCGATAGCTACTTAGGCCTGCAGACCGAGCATGCTGCGCGCCACCGCTTCAGCAATGCGAATCCCGTCGACACCTGCCGAAAGGATCCCGCCGGCATAACCAGCACCTTCACCCGCCGGGAACAGGCCCTTGAGGTTCAGGCTCTGCATGCTGGCATCACGGGTGATGCGCAGCGGCGATGAGGTGCGGGTTTCGATCCCGGTCAACACCGCGTCTGGCAGGTTGTAGCCCTTGATCTGCCGATCGAAGGCTGGCAATGCTTCGCGAATGGCTTCGATGGCAAAATCCGGCAGGCTTGGCGCCAGGTCGCCGAGGTTCACCCCCGGTTTGTAGGACGGCTCGACACTGCCGATGGCGGTGGACGGCCGCCCGGCAACGAAGTCACCGACCAGCTGCGCAGGTGCCTGGTAGTTGCTGCCGCCCAGCACGTAAGCGTGGGCTTCGAGTTTTTCCTGCAGCTCGATACCGGCCAGCGGGCCACCCGGGTAGTCCTGCTCGGGGGTAATGCCGACAACAATACCGGAGTTGGCATTGCGCTCGTTACGCGAGTACTGGCTCATGCCGTTGGTGACTACCCGGCCCGGCTCGCTGGTAGCGGCAACCACGGTGCCGCCCGGGCACATGCAGAAGCTGTAGACCGAACGGCCGTTCTTGGCGTGGTACACCAGCTTGTAATCGGCTGCACCGAGTTTCGGGTGGCCGGCATACTTGCCCAGGCGCGCCTGGTCGATCAGCGATTGCGGGTGCTCGATCCGAAAACCGATGGAGAACGGCTTGGCTTCCATGAACACGCCACGGGCGTGTAGCATGCGGAAGGTGTCACGGGCACTGTGGCCCAGGGCCAGGACGACGTGGCGCGAGTGCAGCTGTTCGCCACTTTCCAGGACTACGCCATTGAGCTGGCCGTCGTCCATCAACAGGTCGGTGACCTTCTGTTCGAAGCGTACTTCGCCGCCCAGCGCCTGAATTTCCTGACGCATGTTTTCGACCATGCCGGTCAGGCGGAAGGTACCGATGTGCGGCTTGCTGACGTAGAGGATCTCGTCCGGTGCACCGGCTCTGACGAACTCGTGCAATACCTTGCGGCCGTGGTGCTGCGGGTCCTTGATCTGGCTGTACAGCTTGCCGTCGGAGAAGGTCCCGGCGCCGCCTTCGCCGAACTGCACGTTCGACTCGGGATTGAGCACGCTTTTGCGCCACAGGCCCCAGGTGTCCTTGGTGCGCTGGCGAACTTCCTTGCCGCGCTCGAGGATGATCGGCTTGAAGCCCATCTGCGCCAGCAGCAGGCCGGCGAAGATCCCGCACGGGCCGAAGCCGACCACAATGGGCCGCTCCTGCAGGTCGGCAGGTGCCTGGCCAACCACTTTGTAGCTGACATCGGGGGCGACGTTGACGTTGTGATCGTCGGCGAACTTTTGCAGCAGTTCGGCTTCGTTGCTCGCCTGCAGGTCGATGGTGTAGATGAACAGCAGCTCGCTGTTCTTCTTGCGCGCATCGTAGCTGCGCTTGAACAGGGTGAAGTCCAGCAGTTGCTCGTCGCTGATCCCAAGGCGTTGCACGATGGCCTCGCGCAGGGCTTCATCAGGATGATCCAGCGGCAGCTTCAGTTCGGTGATTCGTAACATGGCAGGGTCCAGTATCCCGGCCATGGACGGCCGGCGGCTTTACACAAACCGCCAAGTATAAGCTGTTCGCCGCCTTTGCAGGCAGGTTAAACGCAGGCGCCGATGATCAGTCGTTGCGTGAGCCACCGTAGTAGGCGCAGCCGCGCAGGGTCTGGCCGTCCACCCGTAGCTCGGCGATCAGATGCTGGACACTGCCGGTGGCGCTGTCGACGCAGCGTTGCGGAGCGACCCAGAGCTCGACTTTCTGGCCGTTGGCCTCGGTGTTGAGGCTGAAGCGCCCGTCGGGCAGCTGTTCTTCCAGGAAAGGGACCGCCAGTGTTGGCTGGCCGAGGCGTTCGAGGACCATGCCCTTGCCGCCGGCCTTGAGGTTCCAGTCCGGCTCGTGGCCACTGGCGCGCAGGGTCAGGCGCTTGAAGTTGGGGTCGCTGCAGGCGCTGCTGGAGTGTTCGATGCGGTACAGGCGTTGTACGTTCAACTGGCCGTCGTTGCCGGCCTTTGCGCTGGCCGACAAGGTACCGCGCACGTCGGCGAACAGGGTGCCGGGGGTGGCCGCCAGCGCGCTGGCTTCCTGCAGCAGGCCGGTGTTGCCGCTGTCGGTCACGGCAAAGCGGCGGGTCTCTTCACAGGGCTTGAACAGCAGTTGTCCGCCCTGGGCCGTCAGTTCGCCCTGCATGCGGGTCTGGCCGGCGGTAGAGGCGGCTTGCGGCTTTTCAGCCAGCATCTGGCAGCCGGCGAACAGCGGCAACAAGGCGACAAGCAACAGCGAAGGGGCGGCACGCATCAAGCAAACTCCAGCATCTCGAGCAAAAGGTGCCGCCACGTTACGCAGGCTGGTCGCCGATCACAAGGCCTTAGCCCACCTGGTAGGTCTGGCCGGTTTGCAAACCTTCGACGCTCTTGGCATAGGCCAGTGCCACGTCGGCGGCCGGAACGGGTTTGAAACCGCGAAAATATGGCGCATAGGCCGGCATGGCTTCGACCAGTACAGTGGGGCTGATGGTGTTGACCCGCAGGCCACGGGGCAATTCGATGGCGGCAGCCTTGACGAACGCATCGAGGGCGCCGTTAACCAGCGCGGCCGAGGCCCCGGTGCGAATCGGGTCGCGGTTGAGGATGCCGCTGGTAAAGGTGAACGAGCCGCCATCATTGATGAACTCGCGGCCGATCAGCAGCAGGTTGACTTGGCCCATGAGCTTGTCGTTCAGGCCCAGGGCGAAGTGCTCCGCGTTCATTTCATCGAGGGCGGCGAAGGTGACATTGCCGGCGGCGCAGACCAGGGCATCGAAGCGGCCGGTTTGCTCGAACAGGCGCCGGATCGAGGCGCTGTCGCTGATGTCCACCTGATAGTCGCCGCTGCTGCGGCCGATGCGCAGCACTTCATGACGTTGCTCCAGCTCTTTGGCAACCGCCGAACCGATGGTACCGCTGGCGCCGATCAACAGGATTTTCATTGAGCCATTCCTCGTAGGGTGTGTAGACAAGGCTCAAGTCTAGGGTGGATTTTTCTGTAGATAAGCGTGCTAATAGGCAACCTTTGGTTTTCATATGGAAACAATCCATGAGCGACCTCGATGATCTGGCGGCCTTTGCCGTGCTGATGGATGCCGGCAGCTTTACCTTGGCCGCGCAACAACTGGGCTGGAGCAAGGGGCAACTGTCCAAGCGCATCAGCGCCCTTGAAGCCAGCCATTCGGTGAAGTTGCTGCACCGCACTACCCGGCGGCTGAGCCTGACCGCTGCCGGCGCCATGTTGCTGCCCCAGGCGCAGGCACTGGTGCGGCAAATGGAAGGGGCGCGGCAAACCCTGGCCATGCTCAAGGACGAACTGGCGGGACCGGTGCGTATCACCGTGCCGGTGTCGTTGGGCGAGACGTTTTTTGAAGGATTGCTGCTGGAGTTCGCCGCTCGCTACCCGGACCTGCAAGTGGAGCTTGAGCTCAATAACGGCTATCGCGACTTGCTGGGCGACGGCTTTGACCTGGCGATTCGCACCGATGTCCAGGATGACGCGCGACTGGTTGCCCGCCCGGTGCTGGCCATGCAGGAGCTGACCTGCGCCAGCCCGGCCTACTTGCAGCGCTATGGCGAACCGATGGTGCCGGGCGAACTGAGCAGCCATCGCTGCCTGCTCAACAGCCATTACAGCGGCCGTGAAGAGTGGTTGTATCACCAGCAGCACGAACTGTTGCGGGTGCAGGTGGCGGGCAGCTTTGCCAGCAATCATTACAGTTTGCTGAAGAAGGCGGCGCTGCTGGGCGCCGGGGTCGCCCGTCTGCCGTCGTACATGCTCCATGCAGAACTGGCTGACGGCCGCTTGCAGTGGTTGCTGCGCGACTATCAGACGCGCAGCGTGCCGTTGTTCCTGGTGCACCCCTATCAAGGCGGGATGCCGCAGCGGGTCCAGGTGCTGGCCGATTACCTGCTGGCCTGGTTCAGGCGCAGCAGCCAGGCCTTGCGGACCCTGTAGGGGTTACATCTTGTCGTCGTGCATTTCGTTTTTCATCATCTTGTCGTTCTTGTCCATCTTCTTGTCCATCTTCATGTCGTTGCTCATGTCCATCTTCTTGTCGTCGGCCATTTTCTTGTCCATTTTCATGTCTTTCTCCATGCTTGCTTCCTTGCTCATTTTCATGTCGTCGGCGGCGTGGACAACAGGCAGGAAGGCCAGGCTCGAGCCCAGGGAGAGGATAAGTGCGGCGGCGCTGAGGGACTTGGTCATGATGAGGCTCCAGTAGTAAGGGGAGGTTAGAGCCAGCGCTTCTGGCCCACCTGCAGCACTAGAGTCCGGTGCCCTGGAGGCGTTACAGCAGGCAAGAAAAAAGGCCCGAAGGCCTTTTTTCATTTGTGGCATAAAGCGTCTGGCATCAACCGCCCAGGTAGGCGTCGCGGACTTTCGGGTCGGTCAGCAGCGCTTCACCGGTGCCTTCCATCACCACCCGGCCGTTTTCCAGCACATAGGCACGGTCGGCGACTTTCAGCGCCTGGTTGGCGTTCTGTTCGACCAGGAACACCGTCACGCCATCACGGCGCAGTTGTTCGATGATGTCGAAGATCTGCTGGATGATGATCGGTGCCAGGCCCAGCGATGGCTCGTCGAGCAGCAGCAGCTTGGGTTTGCTCATCAGCGCCCGGCCGATGGCGAGCATCTGCTGCTCGCCGCCGGACATGGTGCCGCCACGCTGGCTGAAGCGCTCCTTCAGGCGCGGGAACAGTTGCAGGACCTTGTCCATCTGCTCCTGGTAATCGCCCTTGTCGGTGAAGAAACCGCCCATGGCCAGGTTTTCTTCCACGGTCAGGCGGGCGAACACGCGGCGGCCTTCAGGGACCACAGCGATGCTCTTGCGCATGATGTGCGAGGACGGCTGGCCGACCAGCTCTTCACCCAGGTAGCGGATGCTGCCGCTGCTCGCTTGCGGCGAGCCGCAGAGGGTCATCAGCAGGGTCGATTTGCCGGCACCGTTGGCACCGATCAGGGTGACGATCTCGCCCTGGCGGATCTCGACGTTGACGCTGTGCAGTGCCTGGATCTTGCCGTAGAAGGTGGAAACGTTTTCGAACTGCAGCATTTACGCTTCCCCCAGGTAGGCTTTGATCACTTCAGGGTTGTCGCGGATCTGTTCCGGCGTACCGTCGGCCAGGGGCGTGCCCTGGTTGATCACCACGATGTGGTCGGAGATGCTCATGACCAGTTTCATGTCGTGCTCGATCAGCAGCACGGTGACGTTGTGCTCTTCACGCAGCACGCTGATCAGCGCTTTGAGGTCTTCGGTCTCTTTCGGGTTGAGGCCGGCCGCCGGTTCGTCGAGCATGATGATCCGTGGACGGGTCATCATGCAGCGGGCGATTTCCAGGCGCCGTTGCTGGCCGTAGGCAAGCGTACCGGCGGGGCGGTTGGCGAACTCGAGCAGGTCGACCTTCTCCAGCCAGTACCGTGCGTACTCTTTTGCTTCGAGCTCGCTGCGGCGGAAGGACGGGGTCTTGAGCAGGCCGGCAAAGAAGTTGGTGTTCAGGTGCCGGTGCTGGGCGATCAGCAGGTTTTCCAGGGCGGTCATCTCTTTGAACAGACGCACGTTCTGGAAGGTCCGCACCACACCCTTGCGGGCGATCTGATGGCCGGCCAGGCCCTGGATCGGCTGGCCGTCGAGCAGGATGCTGCCGGCGCTCGGCTTGTAGAAACCGGTCAGGCAATTGAACACCGTGGTCTTGCCGGCGCCGTTCGGGCCGATCAACGCCACTACCTGTTTTTCCTTGACGGTCAGGGCCACGCCGTTGACCGCCAACAAGCCGCCGAAGCGCATGCTCAGGCCGCTGACTTGCAGAATTTCGCGGCTCATCGACGCAGCTCCATATGTGGACGTTGCATAGGCAGCAGGCCTTGCGGACGCCAGATCATCATCAACACCATCAGCGCACCGAACATCAACATGCGGTATTCGCTGAATTCACGCATCAGCTCAGGCAGCAGGATCATCACGATGGCCGCAAGGATCACGCCCAGTTGCGAGCCCATGCCGCCGAGCACGACGATGGCGAGGATGATGGCCGATTCGATGAAGGTGAACGACTCCGGTGTCACCAGACCCTGGCGTGCGGCGAAGAAGCTGCCGGCGAAACCGGCGAAGCAGGCACCCAGGGTGAACGCCGAGAGCTTGATGATGGTCGGGTTCAGGCCCAGTGCGCGACAGGCGATTTCATCTTCACGCAGGGCTTCCCAGGCGCGACCGATCGGCATGCGCAGCAGGCGGTTGATCACGAACAGCGCCAGCAACGCCAGCAGCAGCGCCACCAGGTAGAGGAAGATCACCTTGTTGATCGAGTTGTACTGCAGGCCGAAGAACTCGTGGAAGGTCTGCATGCCCTCGGCGGCCTTGCGTTCGAAGGTCAGGCCGAAGAAGGTTGGTTTCTCGATGTTGCTGATCCCGTTGGGGCCGCCGGTAAGACCGGTGAGGTTTCGCAGGAACAGGCGGATGATTTCACCGAAACCCAGGGTCACGATGGCCAGGTAGTCGCCGCGCAGACGCAATACCGGGAAGCCGAGCAGGAAGCCGAAGGTCGCCGCCATCAGGCCGGCAATCGGCAGGCAGATCCAGAAGCTCAGGCCGTAGTAGTGCGACAGCAGGGCGTAGCTGTAGGCGCCGACGGCATAGAAGCCGACGTAACCCAGGTCGAGCAGGCCAGCCAGGCCGACCACGATGTTCAGGCCAAGGCCCAGCAACACGTAGATCAGGATCAGGGTGGCGATGTCGACCGCGCCGCGTGAGCCGAAGAACGGCCACACCAGTGCAACCATGATCAGGCCGATGATGATCCAGCGCTGGGTCTTGGGCAGGGTCAGGAAGTTGCTCATGGCCGGCGAGATCAACTTACGGCCCGAACGGCGGCTGGTTGCCGCGCTCCATTGCTTGTCGAACAGCACGCGCAAGAACATCAGCACCGAACACACGGCGATGACCGTGAGGGTGAAAGGCCCTTGGCTGTGAACGATCAGGTTGATGCCGTCGATGCTGAGTTTCAGGCCCAGCACCGGGAAGGCGACAGCCCAGACCAGCAAGGCGCTGAAGAACGCCTGTTTAAGATTTTTGTTCATACTTTTTCAACCTCCGGACGGCCGAGGATGCCGGTCGGACGGAACAACAGCACCAGAACCAACAGGCCGAATGCCACGACGTCCTTGTACTGGTCACCGAAGATATCGGCGCCAAAGGCTTCAGCCACCCCCAGCACCAGCCCGCCGAGCATGGCGCCCGGAATGCTGCCGATGCCGCCCAGCACAGCCGCGGTAAAGGCCTTCAGGCCCACCAGGAAACCGGCGTTGGGGTTGATCACCCCGTACTGCATGCTCAGCAGCACGGCCGCCACGGCCGCCAGGGCGGCACCGATGACGAAGGTCAGGGCGATGATGTTGTTGGTGTTGATGCCAAGCAGGTTGGCCATCTTGATGTCTTCGGCACAGGCCCGGCAGGCCCGGCCCAGACGCGAGCGGGAGATGAACAGGGTCAAACCGGTCATGGCCACCAGGGTGACTACGAAAACCAGGATCTGCATGTAGGAGATCAGCACTTCCTCTGCGCCGCCCGGGCCGAAGGAGATACTCCCAGGGATCAGGTTGGGGATGGACTTGTCCTTGGAGTCCTGGGATAGCAATACGGTGTTTTGCAGGAAAATCGACATACCGATGGCAGAAATCAGCGGGATCAACCGGTTGCTGTTACGCAACGGACGGTAGGCGACCCGTTCGATACTGTAGCCATAGGCACTGGTAACGAAGATCGTGGCGACGAAGGCGACGGTCATCAATATCGGCAGTGAATCGATCCCCATCATGGCCAGGCCCGCAAGGGCGATGAAGGCCACGTAGGAACCGATCATGTACACCTCGCCATGGGCGAAGTTGATCATTCCAATGATGCCGTAAACCATTGTGTAGCCAATGGCTATCAAGGCATAGGTGCTGCCAATGGTCAGACCATTAACCAGCTGTTGGAAGAAGTGATAGATCTCAGGCATTACAGCGCTCCTAAAAACCTGATACGCATTTCACTGGTGGGGATGCCCCCGGCCTGGTCTTGTGGTCTTGGCCACTTCGGCACAGGCAACTGCCAGCGAACCGCTGGTGACGGTTTTAAGATTTTCAGGTGAACCTGCTCCCGGATCGCGGGAATCAGGCCCATGAACCTCGTAAAACAAAGCCCACTGCTCGCACAGTGGGCTTGTAGTCATATAGTCAGACGGGATTACTGAGGGGAAACTTCGGTTTTAGGTTTGCCGAAATGCCATTCGTAGACCACGAATTTGAAGTCTTTCAGGTCGCCTTTGGCGTCGTACGAAAGGTCGCCGGTCGGGGTCTTGAAGGTGCCGGCATGGATGGCTGCAGCCACTTTGTCGGTGTCTTCGGACTTGGCCGCCTTGATGCCTTCGGCGATCAGCTCGACAGCCGAGTAGGCCGGGAACACGAACGGGCCGCTTGGGTCTTTGCCGTCAGCCTTGATGGCATCGGCGATGGCCTTGTTCGCAGGGTCGGCGTCGAAGGATTTCGGCAGGGTCACCAGCAGGCCTTCGGAAGCGCCTTGGGCGATCTGCGAGATGGAGTCGTTACCGACACCTTCAGGGCCCATGAACTTGGCGTTCAGGCCTTTCTCTTTGGCTTGACGCAGGATCAGGCCCAGCTCCGGGTGGTAGCCGCCGTAGTAGACGAAGTCGACATTGGCTTGCTTGAGCTTCTGGATGATCGAGGAGAAGTCCTTGTCGCCGGCGTTCAGGCCTTCGAACACGGCAACCTTGACACCTTTGCCTTCGAGGGTGGTTTTGACCGCGCTGGCGATGCCTTCACCGTACTGCTGTTTGTCGTGCAGTACCGCAACCACTTTCGGTTTCACATGGTCGGCGATGTAGTTGCCAGCCGCAGGGCCCTGGGCGCTGTCCAGGCCGATGGTGCGGAAGATCAGCTTGTAGCCGCGGGAGGTGATTTCCGGGCTGGTGGCAGCCGGGGTGATCATGATCACGCCTTCGTCTTCGTAGATGTCGGACGCAGGCTGGGTGGAGCTGGAGCACAGGTGGCCGACCACGTACTTGACGCCGTCGTTGACCACTTTGTTGGCGACTGCCACGGCCTGTTTAGGGTCGCAGGCGTCATCGTATTCCTTGGCTTCAAGCATCTTGCCGTCGACGCCGCCCTTGGCGTTGATGTCCTTGATGGCCTGTTTTGCACCGATGAACTGCATGTCGCCGTACTGAGTGACCGGGCCGGTTTTCGGGCCGGCGATGCCGATCTTGATGGTATCGGCTGCAAACGAATGGCTGGCAACCCCGGCCAGAACCATTGCGGCAAACAGTTTGGAAATCTGCTTAGTAGCCTTACTCATAGTGCTCCACTCATTCTGTTGTAATTTTTATAGTCCTGGCGGCCAGAGCTTGAGGACCGGATCAGGTTCCATGAGAGGCCACGCCTCGTCACGGACCCGGATAACCCCCGGAACGGCCCTGGCAACTGTACCGGTACAGTGTAGAGCGCTGCTTTGTCGCTTGAAAAGCAGGCCCGCCGGGGCAAAAACCAGGGGTGTCGCCTAATCGACAGAAAGTTATAGAAAAACGCCGTTGTTTTGCCAGTTTCTCTGGTCAAACCCGGGCATTTACCACCTTGTCGATCAATTACTTATTTTGAAACTGGGTTTTTCTGCAAAAATACCGACCTTTATCGCGGTCGAATTATTTCTGGTAGGAACCCATGACAGATCAACCAAGCACCCTCTATGCCAAATTGCTCGGCGAGACAGCAATAATCGAGTGGAAAGCGCTGGAGCGTTTTTGGGCCAAGGGTGACCTGATTTGGGTCGAGCCGACCCTGGACCTGATCGATGTTGCACAGGCAATGGCCGAAAACCGTAGCGAAAGCGTCGCTGCATGGCGTAATGCTGGCACTGTCGGAGCGGTCACTGCAGAGCAGGCACTAGACCTTCAGAGCCGCGATCCAGAGATCTGGGCCGTGGTGGTCTCGCCGTTTATTGTGATTCAGGAAAAGACCAACGGCTGATCACGCGCCAAAATGGTGCGTGAAAATGCACAGCGGGATGGTTTTGGTGCGCGGGACTGTTCAGCCGGGGTGGCTGTTGGTAACAGTTGGGTGTGCCAAGGCAGTGCGGTAACAGTCTGATCGCGGGGCAAGCCTGCTCCTACCGATGTAGGAGCGGGCTTGCCCCGCGATGCTTTCAATCAGTAATCCACTTTGCCGGTATGGCTGTTCAACGAGATCACCCGGGTCTTGCCGATGCGGTGACGGTAGATTTCACGCAGGTATTTCACCGCTTTCTTCACGCATTCGCGTGACAGCCGGATGTCATTGATCGAGACGAACTTGCTCTTGTCGTTGATCAGCTCGCGGTATTTCTTTTCGTACATCGGTTTGATCGCGTACCAGTTGGTATCGAGGATCTTCGCCGGGTTCTCGAACTCGTTGAGCAGGTCATCGATGCGGTCTTCATCGAAGGCATCGCTGGTGATGAACTCAAGGATGGCATTGTCCAGGGTATCGTCGAAGCGGTACGGGTTACGCGCAAAACAGCGCTTGATAAAGGCCACGATCAGGGTCAGGAAGTCGTCCGACAGGCACGGGCTCTTGGCGATCAGGGTGGTCAGCGACAGGTTCGCCGAGGCACCGATCACCAGCGCATAGCGCTTGAGCGTGGTGTTGGGGAACAGGCTGTTGAGGTGAGTCTTGAGCCGGTTCAGGTCCATGTACGACAGCTTGTAGTCCTTGGGCAGCGACACGATCGACACCACCGACGAGCAGTTCTTGAAAAAATGCAGGTCGTGCAGCGCCGCCGCGTCGTAGCCGGAGGCCTGGTATTGCTCAAGGGCGGCGCGGTAGCGGCGGGATTCAATCGGCAGCAGGCTGATGCCTTCGATCGCCTGGGTCACCTTGTTGAAGTGCGGCAGGTCGATGGAGCGGAAGAACAGGTCGTCGATGTTCAGCCGCGGCTGCTCTTTCTCGAACACTTTGAATTTGTCCGAGCTGGGCGAGGGCTGTTCCGGCACTACCGATTCGGCGTAGGCGATGGCCACGGGGCCTGCCAGGCTCATGAACAGGTCGTTGGCATCCAGGCGGATGGTTTCGCCGATGTCGATGCCGGCACGACGGAAGTAGTTCTGGTCGTAGTCGGTGGTCACTGCCTGGGCGGTGAGGATGTTGAAGATCTGCTGGGAGATGTACTGGTTGGCGTGCTTCTCCATGGCGTTGACGTCGATGTTCTGGATGTTGCCGTCATCGTTCTCTTCGGCGTAGCGCATGATGTCGTTGGAGATCAGCATCATGGCGTTCCAGGGGCGGATGCGGCCCATGACGCTGGCCTCGCTGCTGTCTTCATTGTCGAAGTTGTACGAGAAATCCCATTCCTCGGACAGGTACTTGCACAACAACCGGCCGGCGTTGATGTGCAGGGCTTCGGACATTTCGCTGCGATGATCGGAGATGTTCGGCAGCACGCAGATACCGCTGGTGAAGATCGGCTCGAAGACGAACGAATGACCGCTCTTGCCATCGTTTTCGTCGGCCGGCTTGGTGTCGAAAGTCTTGTTCATGTACGAATATTGCTGGGCCAGGCCGAACTCCGAAGCCATGCCCGAGCCGGTACCGCCACCGGCGCTGAAGATGTAGAAATACAGGCGTGACTGGTTGGCCTTGATCCCGCAGGAGTCGATCAGGTACGAGTGGATCAGCTTCCAGTCGGCGCTGGAGAAGCGGTGGGTTTCCTTGTTGAGGATGATCTTGGCCAGGTACTGGCCGAGGATCGGCGCGTTACCGGCGCCACCGGCATGGACTTCCGACAGGTCCATGATTTTCATCTTGCTGTAGTCGCGGATAAAACCGCTCTTCTCACCCTTGCGCGAAAAACGGATGCGTCCGGCGATGTCCTTGTCGAGGTCGCCGAGCATCACCAGCGGCTCTACCAGGAACACCGGCTTGGTGCCCTTGTTCTGCACCAGGCGCAGGTTGTTGCGAATCCAGCGCGCCGGGCTGTAGTTCGGTTCGCTGCCGGCGCGGTCTTCGTTGTTGAATTCGTTGAGGTAGAAGGTCCTGGCGTTGTATACAAGTTCTGCGACATCCAGGGCGATGTTCGAGCCACAACGGCCCAGGCCAATCAGGCACACCGAGGGGAACTGCTGGTCCAGGCGCAGCTGGGTGTCGTCTTCGACATGCACGCTGGGCGGGAACACCAGGTCACGCAGGCCATCGAGGTTGTCGAGGATGCGCTGGATATCCGTTTCGGTGAAGTACAGGTACTGCTGCGGGTTGAGCGCCCGCGGGCTGTAGTAGCTCGAGCCGGGAGCGCTGTACGCGGGAGTGGGTGATGTCAGCTCGGAAACCGCGTTGGCAGAAGTAGTCTTGGAGGTCATTTTGCGCCATTTGCCTGGGGGTGGGTGGCTGTTCTAGTAGGTAGCATAGAGCCATCACTGGATGAGGTTCGCGACTGTATCAGTGCGCATTTGGCGTGGGCGATAGGGGTTAACCCGATGCCTGTGTAGGAGTTTTCCTTGCCACGCCTGCAAACTGAATCGTCCGATCAGTCAACTTCTTTAATCTGTCTGGAGCTGTACATGAGCACTGCACGTCCTTCGTTGGGGTTTGCCGGTATCGGGCTGATGGGCTTGCCCATGTGTCGGCGGTTGCTGGCCGCAGGTTATCCGCTGACGGTGTGGAACCGCTCGGCGGACAAATGCGCCGAACTGGTCAAGGCCGGTGCCCGCCAGGTGGCGACTCCGGCCGAGCTGTGCCAGCACGCCGAGGTGCTGATGCTGTGCCTGGCCGACACGGCGGTGGTGCGCGAGGTGGTGTTTGGTGAGCAGGGCATTGCTGGCGCAGGCAAGGCCGGCCAGTTGCTGGTGGATTTTTCCAGCCTCGAGCCGACCGCTACCCGTGAGATGGCCAGCGAACTGGCGGCGAAAACCGGCATGCACTGGCTCGACACCCCGGTCTCCGGCGGCACGCCAGGCTCCGAAGCCGGCACTTTGGCGATCATGGCCGGTGGTGAGGCGGCCGACCTTGAGCGCGTGCGCCCGCTGTTGTTGACCCTTGGTCAACGCGTGACCCACATGGGGCCGGTCGGGGCAGGGCAGGTAACCAAGGCCTGCAACCAGATGATCGTTGCCTGCAATGCGCTGGTGATTGCCGAGGTGGTGGCGCTGGCCGAGCAATCAGGCGTCGACGCCAGCCTGATCGCCGAGGCCCTGGCGGGTGGTTTCGCCGATTCAAGGCCGCTGCAGATCCTGGCCCCGCAAATGGCCGCCAGTCGCTTCGAGCCGGTGAAGTGGCACGTGCGCACCTTGCTCAAGGATCTGGATAGCGCGGTGAAATTTTCCCGCGAACAGGGTTCGTCGACCCCGATCAGCGGCCTGGCCGCCCAACTGATGCGCTTGCATGGTAGCCAGGGCTATCTGCAAAAAGATCCGGCGACACTGATTGATCTGTACCGGCGTAAGGATTGATGCTGCTCAGCGCCTGTTCATGGCGCTGGTTGAGTTCGCCCAGGATCGGCCGCAGTTCACCCAGTGGCACGGGCCGGCTGAGCAGGTAGCCCTGGAGGTAATCGCAGCCTTGCTGGGCGAGGAACTGGTACTGTTCGGTGGTTTCAACGCCTTCGGTGATCACCTGCAGGTGCAGGGTGTGGGCCATGACGATGATGGCCTGGACGATTTCCATGTCCTGGCGGCAACGCGGTACATCCTGAATGAACGAGCGATCGATCTTCAGGGTGTCCAGCGGCAAGCGCTTGAGGTAGGCCAGTGACGAGTAGCCGGTGCCAAAGTCATCGATCGACAGCGACACGCCCTGGGCGCGGATGCGCTTGAGCAGGGCGATGGTGTTGTGAATGTTGCCCATCAGCGCGTTTTCGGTGACTTCCAGCTCCAGCTGGCGCGCCGGAATGCCGGCCTGACGCAGGGCATCTTCGACTTCCTGGGCCAGTTCTTCGCGGGCCAGGGTCAACGCCGAGCAGTTGACGGTCACCTTGAGCCCGTCGTAACCGTGGCGGTTGAGCTGGGCCAGGTCTTCGCAGGCATGGCGCAACACCCATAGGTCGAGTTCGGCGATCAGGCCGTTGGCTTCGGCAATGCCGATGAAGCGGTCCGGGCTGAGCAGCCCGTGCTGTGGATGTTGCCAGCGCACCAGGGCCTCGAGCTTGGCCACCTGGCCGCTGTGAAGGTCGAAAATCGGTTGGTAGTGGATGCGCAGGCCACGTTCTTCGAGCAGGGCGATGCGCAGTTCTTCTTCCAGTTGCAGCTCGAGGGTGGCGCGGGTTTTCAGGTTGCTGTTGAAGAAGTTCAGGTTGTTGCGCCCGCAACCCTTGGATTGATACAGGGCCAGGTCGGCGTTTTTCAACAGCTCGTCACAACTGCGGCCATCATCGGGGAACACGCTGATACCAATGCTGGTGGTCATGACCATGCGCCGACCGGCCAGGTCGATCGGCTCCTTCATCTTCTGCATGATGCGCTGGGCCAGGTGCCGGGCCTCATCGCGGCTGTGCAGGGCGGTGAGGATGCAGAACTCGTCGCCACCGAAACGGGCGACCACGTCCTGGCTGCGGGTGGCGGTCTTGATGTGCGCGGCAATCACCTTGAGCAACTCGTCGCCTGCATCATGGCCGAGGCTGTCGTTGATGCGCTTGAAGTGATCGATGTCGAGGAACATCACCGCCAGCATGCCGTCATTGGCGGTTTGCTCGGCCAGGCGCTCGGCGAACACCTGGTTGAAGCCGCGGCGGTTGACCAGGTTGGTCAGGGCGTCGTAGTGGGCGGCCTGCTGCAAGGACACCCGGGCCTGGTCGAGCTGGCTGAGCAGCACGTTGACCCGGCGCAGGTCGTGCTCCTTGCTTTGCAGCTTCTTGTCCGAGAGCGCGGCGCTGATGCTGCTGGCGCTGATCAACAGGGTAATGAAGGCGATGGTCAGGCTCAGTTGCAGGCTGTTGTCGCTGACCGGCAGCGACAGCGCGGTGTCCGCGGGTAGTACCAGGGTCAAGGCGGCCATGCCCAGCAGATGGGTCGCGACAATGCCGCCGGCCATCAGCAGGCTGGCGCCGTATTTCATCAGTTGAAAGAGGGTGCCGCTGCCATTGCGCAAATAACGGGCGAACAGCAGCGCCGCGAGGCTGGTGGCGATGGCGGCAGCGACCGAGGCGGCGAACAGGTCGGGGCGATAGAACTGCTGGGCGCTGGAGCGCATGGCGGCCATGCCGGTGTAGTGCATGGCAATGATCCCCAGGCCGAAGCACACCGCCGCTTGCAGGTAGTGGCGCGGCAGCAGTTGCTGGCGGCTCAGGGTATTCATGACCATCCAGCCGGCCAGCAGCATGATCAGCAGCGAGACCCCGGTCAGGGCCACGTCGTAGTGAACCTCCAGCGGCGTTTGCAGGGCCAGCATGCTGATGAAGTGCATGGCCCAGATGCCGCCAGCCAGACAGCAGGCGCCGAGCAAGCGCCATTGCCGCTGGGCCGCGGGTTGCTCGACGTGGCTCAGGCGCTCGGCCATGTCGAGGGTGGCGAAGCTGCCGGCACAGGCGATCAGAAAGGCAAGCAGCACCAGGTAGGGGTTGTGCCTGCAATCGAGAAGGATCTGTCCGGTTGCCGGAAGTTCGGCGAGCATTTGCAGCCCCAGCCACTCCATAGCATGCCTCTTTTTCGAGTTGGCACTCGTCCCCCTATAGCCCGCTTGGAGACCGTTGTGCAGGAGTATAGGAACTCAGCATTAGTCCATCCTGAATAATGGCATATTGATTCCTACGATTTGGTCATTGAACCAATAGCGCCAGGTTCTAAAACTGCAAATGGTTACAATTACCCGGTATCAGTCCGGTCAATGGTGGCAGACAGATCGGCAAGTGCCCTCTAGATTCAGTTCGGCGTGCTGGAAAGCCCCGAACAATAATAACGAGGGACTGATCGATGCAGAGCTCCACTCAAGCGGCCAACGCCTGGCGAATCCTGTTCCTGCTGTTTCTGGCCAACCTGTTCAACTTCTTCGACCGCACCATTCCCGCCATCATCATCGAGCCGATCCGCCTGGAATGGCACCTGAGCGACTTTCAGATCGGCTTGATCGGTACCGCCTTCACCCTGGTCTATGCCATTGCCGGCCTGCCGCTGGGGCGCCTGGCCGATAACGGTTCACGCAGCAAACTGATGGGGTGGGGGCTGATGGCCTGGAGCGGGTTGACAGCGGTCAATGGCATGGTCGGCAGCTTCTGGAGCTTTTTGCTGGTGCGCATGGGCGTAGGCATCGGTGAGGCCAGCTATGCGCCAGCCGCCAACTCACTGATCGGCGACCTGTTCCCCGCCGAGAAGCGCGCGCGGGCCATGGGCATCTTCATGCTCGGCCTGCCGTTGGGCCTGTTGCTGGCGTTCTTCACCATCGGCGCGATGGTGCAGGCCTTTGACAGCTGGCGGGCGCCGTTCTTTATCGCCGCAGTGCCCGGGTTGTTGCTGGCGCTGTTCATGTTCATGATCCGCGAGCCGGCGCGCGGCGCGGCGGAGTCGGTGGCGATCTCCCAGGCGCCCGTGGACCGGCCGTTGCGCCGGGTTCTGAGTGTGCCGACCTTCTGCTGGCTGGTGCTTGCGGGCCTTACCTTCAACTTCGCCACCTACGCCTGCAACTCGTTCATGGTGCCGATGCTGCAGCGTTACTTTTTGCTCTCGCTGCAGCAGGCCGCGGTGGCCACCGGGGTCATTGTCGGCCTGACCGGGCTGGTTGGCCTGACCCTTGGCGGCTGGATTGCCGACAAGGTACACCAGCGCTTTGCCAACGGGCGCTTGTTGTTCGGTGCCCTGAGCATGCTGATCGCCACCCTGGCCACCGCCTGGGCACTGCATGCCGGGCGGATCGAGATCGGCGTGTTCGTGGCGGTGTTCGGTGTCGGCTGGTTGTTTGCCTACAACTTCTATACCTGTGTCTACACCGCGATTCAGGATGTGGTGCAGCCGCGTCTGCGGGCCACGGCCATGGCGCTGTTCTTTGCCGGGCTTTATCTGCTCGGTGGCGGCCTGGGGCCGGTGGTGGTGGGGGCGCTTTCGGACCATTTTGCCGTGGCGGCCATGCAGGCAGCGGGGGCGGTGCAGATGAGCGAGGCATTCAAGGCTGAAGGCCTGCACGGGGCGATGTACCTGATACCGGTGGCGTTGATGTTGACGCTGGTGTTCCTGCTGCTGGCCTCGCGGTGCTTCAGCCGGGATGCGCAGAGGATGCGCGAGGGGATGGTGGCTGACAGCGAAATGATGGCCGCCAAGCCTGTGGTGGCTTGAAAAAGCATCGCGGGTCAAGTCGAGTCGTCGCACCGCCGCTCCCACAGAATCATCAATATCTCTGTGGGAGCGGCGGTGCGACGACTCGACTTGACCCGCGATTGAACCGATGCAAATTATCCGGCGACCAGCACCCGAATCGCTTCCAGGCGCAGCGCCGCTTTATCAAGCATCGCCAGGCCTTGTTCACGCTGCTTGCGCAGGGCGTCGATTTCGCTGTCGCGAACGGTCGGGTTGACCGCTTGCAGGGCGATCAGGCGCGCCAGCTCTTCATCGGTTTGCGCCGCCAGCCGGCGTTGGGCTTCGGCGACACGTTCGGCATGGCGCGGCATGATCTTGGCTTCGCCGTCGTTGATCCGCGGCGCCAGCACGTCGCGCTGGGCCTGGATGAACTTGTTGGCGCTGGCCTTGGGCACGCTCTCGAGCTGGTCGTTGAGGGTCTCGAAGGACACCCGCGAAGCCAGGTCGTTGCCGTTGGCGTCGAGCAGGCAGCGCAGCGCGGCCGGCGGCAAGTACCGGCCCAGCTGCAGGGCGCGCGGAGCCACCACTTCACTGACGTACAGCAGCTCCAGCAGCACGGTGCCGGGCTTGAGCGCCTTGTTCTTGATCAGCGCCACCGAAGTGTTGCCCATCGAACCGGACAGCACCAGGTCCATGCCGCCCTGGACCATCGGGTGCTCCCAGGTGATGAACTGCATGTCTTCACGTGACAGCGCCTGGTTGCGGTCGTAGGTGATGGTCACGCCTTCGTCGTCGCC
This sequence comes from Pseudomonas sp. B21-035, assembly GCF_024748945.1. Lineage (NCBI taxonomy): Bacteria > Pseudomonadati > Pseudomonadota > Gammaproteobacteria > Pseudomonadales > Pseudomonadaceae > Pseudomonas > Pseudomonas sp. B21-035. Next base: position 4,494,983 of record NZ_CP087179.1, on the reverse strand, counting down.
CAGCGGGAAGCTGGCGTCGAGCATTTTTTCGCTCGGCTTGAGGATCAGGGCGTTTTCCGAGTGGTCTTCACTGTCGATGCCAAACGCGTCGAACAGGGTTTCCATGTAGATCGGCAGGGCGAACTGGTCATCCTGCTCAAGGATCGCCTCGACCAGCTCCTGGCCTTCACCGGCGCCACCGGAGTTGAGCTCCAGCAAACGGTCGCGACCGCTATGCAGCTCGGCTTCGAGGCGCTCGCGTTCGGCATGGGCCTCGTCGACCAGCGCTTGCCACTCATCGTCATCGCCGCTTTCGAGCAGCGGCAGCAGGCGCGGGCCAAACTGGTGCTGCAGGGCGTTGCCGGTCGGGCAGGTGTTGAGGAAGGCGTTCAGGGCCTGGTTGTACCACTGGAACAGGCGCTCTTGCGGGCTGTTCTGCAGGTGCGGCACGTGCAGCTCGATGGTGTGCTTCTGGCCAATGCGGTCCAGGCGGCCGATTCGCTGCTCGAGCAGGTCCGGGTGGGCTGGCAGGTCGAACAGCACCAAGTGGTGGGCGAACTGGAAGTTGCGGCCTTCACTGCCGATTTCCGAGCAGATCAGCACCTGGGCGCCGAATTCTTCGTCGGCGAAGTAGGCCGCAGCGCGGTCGCGCTCAAGAATGCTCATGCCTTCATGGAACACCGTCGCGGGGATACCGGAACGCACGCGCAGGGCGTCTTCCAGGTCCATGGCGGTTTCGGCGTGGGCGCAGATCACCAGGACCTTGACCCGCTTGAGCATCTTCAGGGTGTCGATCAGCCAGTCGACCCGAGGGTCGAAGCGCCACCAGCGCTCTTCTTCGCTGCCTTCGCTCTGGGACTGGAAAGCAACCTCAGGGTACAGCTCGGCGTGCTCGCCCAGCGGCAGCTCCATGTACTGGTCGGGGTTGGGCAGCGGGTAGGGGTGCAGGTTGCGCTCAGGGAAACCCTGGACCGCCGCGCGGGTGTTACGGAACAGCACGCGGCCGGTGCCGTGGCGGTCGAGCAACTCGCGAATCAGGCGGGCGCTGGCCTGGGTATCGCCATCGTTGACCGCAGCCAGCAGGGCTTCGCCTTCGGCACCGAGGAAACCCTCGATGGTGGCGTGGGCCTTGGGCGACAGGCGGCCTTCGTCGAGCAGCTCCTGGACCGCTTCGGCTACCGGGCGATAGTGCTCGCTTTCGGCGCGGAACGCGGCCAGGTCGTGGAATCGGTTCGGGTCGAGCAGGCGCAGGCGCGCGAAGTGGCTGTCCTGGCCCAGTTGCTCCGGGGTCGCGGTGAGCAGCAGCACGCCGGGGATGACCTCGGCCAGTTGCTCGACCAGGGCGTACTCGGGGCTGACCTGGTCTTCATGCCAGACCAGGTGGTGCGCCTCGTCGACCACCAGCAGGTCCCAGCCGGCGGCAAACAGCGCGTCCTGGGCCTTTTCGTCTTCAGTCAGCCATTCCAGGGCAACCAGCGCCAGTTGGGCATCCTCGAAGGGGTTGCTGGCGTCGCTTTCGATAAAGCGCTCGGCATCGAACAGCGCGACCTGCAGGTTGAAGCGCCGGCGCATTTCCACCAGCCACTGGTGCTGCAGGTTCTCCGGGACCAGGATCAGCACACGGCTGGCGCGGCCCGAGAGCAACTGGCGATGGATCACCAGGCCGGCTTCGATGGTCTTGCCCAGGCCTACTTCGTCGGCCAGCAGAACCCGCGGGGCGATACGGTCGGCCACTTCACGGGCGATATGCAACTGGTGGGCAATCGGTTGCGCGCGGGTGCCGCCCAGGCCCCAGAGCGACGACTGCAACTGACGGCTGGTGTGCTCGAGGGTGTTGTAGCGCAACGAGAACCACGGCAGCGGGTCGATCTGCCCGGCGAACAGGCGGTCACTGGCCAGGCGGAACTGGATGAAGTTCGACAGCTGGGTTTCCGGCAGGGTACGCGCCTGGTTCTGCGCGTCGAGGCCGTGATAGACCAGCAGGCCGTCGACATCCTCGACCTCGCGCACGGTCAGCTTCCACCCTTCGAAATGGGTGATCTGGTCGCCAGGCGAGAAGCGCACCCGGGTCAGGGGCGCATTGCGCAGGGAGTACTGGCGGGTGTCGCCAGTGGCCGGGTAGAGCACGGTCAACAAGCGGCCGTCCTGTGCCAGAACGGTCCCCAGACCTAGCTCGGCTTCGCTGTCGCTGATCCAGCGTTGCCCCGGTTGATACTGCTGCGCCATACTGCCTGACTCCCGCCATGAAAAAGCCGACTATCTTAACGGATAGCTCTGTGCAGACCAAAGAGTCTAGCAACTTCATCGACGAAAACCGCTGTCGCCATTGAGGGCCCGATACAGCCATGCCGATCTCCAACCCGTGGTTCATCCGAACGCTGGCCGTGGCGGGCGTGCTTCTGCTGGCTGCCTGTGACAACAAAGGTTTCGAAATTCTGGCGCCGATTCCCGCTGCGCAACTCGAGGCCCTGGGCGTGCAATCGCCGGTGCAGAGCGTGCATTACCACGACCGCGAGGGCGAAGGTTTGCTGGTGCTCAGCCGCAATGACGACCAGGTCAGCGATGAAGAGACCGATCAGGACGTCGATCGCGTGGTGCTCACGGCAACGCTGTATGAGCGCCAGGGCGATGACAGCTTCAAGCCGCGCTGGAAGATCGAGAACGAGACCACCTGCTCCGGGCTCGACCTGGATGTCGGCTTTTATACCGACGTCAGCGGCGTCAGTGACCTCGACAACAACGGCCTGGCCGAGCTGACGGTCGCCAGCCACGCCTTTTGTGGCGGCGGCGTCGACCCCCATGAACTGCGTGTCGAGTTGCGTGAGGGCCAGGCCAGCTATGCTATCAATGGCCAGTCGCTGATCGCTATCGAGGGCGAGCAGCCATATGGCGGTGAGCGCGAAGACAGCCCGTCGCTCAAGGATGCACCACAAGTGTTGCGCGATCACGTGAACGACGTCTGGAACAAAGTGCTCAAACGGCCGTGGAGCGAAGCCCAGCCCGCCCCGACGGACGAGGACGAAGAACAGTAGCCGGCAACTGTGAAGCGCCCCGCACATTTTGCCGGCACTGGCTCAAGGCCCGTGGCCATCAGCCGACACACTGGCGACAGGAGATCATCCCATGCTGCCGCCCCTCATCCCGCTCAGTGCTGCACCCGTGACACAACAACTGGACCCGGTAAAGCCGACGCCAGACATCAAGCCCGTGGTCCCGGCGCAACCGAGCTCCAGCGACAGTACCATTGACCTCAAGCAGCGTGACCCGGAGCAGGCCGCGATCCTCTTGCGCGAAGAGCAGCGCCGTCAGCAGCGCCGACGCCCGTCGAGCCAGGACGAAGAGCTGTACCAGGCGTTGCCCGGCGATGAAGTCAACGCCGACAACACCGTGCCGGTGGCACCCTTGATGGGTGAGCAGCCGCGCCAGGGGCTGCTGGTGGACATCGAAGTCTGAAGATACAAGCGCCACTGGTCAGCGCCGGCTGCAGCCTTCATGATTGCAGCACTGCAGTCAGCTTTCCGAGCCCGCCATGAGCCAAGAAAACAACCTGATCGACCTCGGTGCCGAACGTGCACGCCGGGTCCACGACCTCAATGAAAAGCGTCTGAACGAAGTTCGTCAGGCGTTCGAGCAGGCCATGCCGCTGGGCAAGGCCAAGAAGAAAAAGCCCAAGGGCAAACCCAAGAAGCGCTGAAAACTTGATGCAGGTCAAGCCTGCACCCGCCTTGCGCGCCCGGTTCCGGGCGCTATTGACCTCGGTCAATTTCCTCCCCCGAACCATTCGCTACCTTAAGCCCATCGGACAGGTTCAGGCGAATGGAGGCCGACATGTTCTTCGATAATGTGGTTATCGCTGGAGTGATTACGGTCGGTCTGATGCTGATGTTCTTCGTCGGATTCGGAATATTCATCTGGAAAGACTCGAACAAGCGCAAAGAGCGCTGATCCTTTCCAGTCACGAGCACGCAAGGCATTTAGGGCGACTTCGGTCGCCCATTTTTTTGTCTGGTGAAAAAACCTTTCAGCACCTCTGGACTATTAATAGTTAGCTAGCTAATAATTAAGTCCTGAACTTCTCGCTTCATCCTGACTATCTTTACTACACCGTCGTTCAAGGTGCGTCCCGTGCCCATCACGTTGCAGGCCCTGCTGGCGCCAAACAAAACCGCTGTGCAATTTGCCCTCAAAACCCTGCTCGGTGGCGGCCTGGCCCTGTGGCTGGCGCTGCGCTGGGGGCTTGAGCAGCCGGCCTGGGCACTGATGACCGCGTTCATCGTTGCCCAGCCGCTGTCGGGGATGGTGGTGCAGAAGGGCCTGGCGCGCCTGCTCGGCACCCTGGTCGGCACGGTCATGTCGGTGCTGTTCATTGGCGCCTTCGCCCAGACCCCGTGGCTGTTCCTGTTCGCCCTGGCCTTGTGGCTGGCGCTGTGCACCGCCTGCTCGACCTTGCTGCGCAGTGCCTGGGCTTATTCGTTCGTGCTGGCCGGTTACACCGTGGCAATCATCGCTTTGCCGGCCATCAACCATCCGCTGCTGGTGTTCGACCAGGCGGTGGCGCGCTGTACCGAAATTTGCCTGGGGATTGTCTGCGCCACGGCCACCAGCGCCTTGCTCTGGCCGATGCGCGTCGAGCAACAGCTGAGCGGGCAGGCGCGCCAGGCCTGGCAAAGCGGGCTGCAGGCCGCCAGCGCCGCCTTGAGTGGTGAAGAACAGGGGCGCAAGGGCCTGCTGGAGATTCTCGGGCGCATCGTGGCGGTGGATTCCCAGCGTGAACATGCCTGGTTCGAAGGCAGCCTCGGCCGTCAGCGCGCCCGGGCGATTCGCGGGCTGAGCCAGAAACTGCTGGTGCTGCTGCGCATTTCCCGTTCGGTGCGCCGGCAATGGCGGCAACTGGATGAACAGCAGGCGCAGCACCTGGCGCCGTGGCTGGAAGAGGTTCAGGCGCTGCTGGCCAGCCCCGACCAGGCCAGCCTGTTGCTGTTGCGCCAGCGTGTCTGGGATGCAGCCCACGATGAGCAAATCAGCTCCGCCGAGCATTACTGCCTGGCGCGCCTGACCTTGCTGCTGGACAACGCCATGGCTGCGACCCTAGCCCTGCGTGGGGTAGAGGAGGGCAAGCCGGCCGTCGATGTACCCGACAGCCTGGCGGTTCACCGCGATGTATCGCTGGCGCTGCTGTTCGGCTCGCGCAGCGCCCTGGCGTTCCTGGCCATGGCCAGCTTCTGGTTGGCCACTGCCTGGCAGGCTGCCCCCGGTGGCCTGGTGCTGACCTGCGTGGTCTGCAGCTTGTTCGCCAGCCGCGAGAATGGCGCGCAGATCGGCATGAGTTTTTTGCGCGGGATACTGTTGGCGATACCGGTGGCATTCGTGGTCGGGCAGATCCTCCTGCCGGAGCTCAGCGGTTTTGCCATGCTCTGCCTGGCCATGGGCGTGCCGCTGTTCTTTGGCGCCCTGGGCATGGCCAATCCGCGTATTGGCGCCACCGCTACTTCTTATTGCCTGCACTTTATCGTGCTGGTGGCGCCGCTCAATGTCATGAGTTTCGATGTCGCCAACTTCTTCAACAGCGCCCAGGCCATGCTCATGGGGGTCGGCGCCGCAGTGCTGGCGTTCAAGTTGCTGGTGCTGCGCAACCCGGCCTGGCATGGCAAGCGCCTGCGCGCTGCCACCCAAAGCGATCTGGTGCGCCTGACCCGCCGCGACCTGCGCGGCGCCGACAGCTGGTTTGGTGGACGCATGGCCGATCGCCTGTTGCAACTGGCCCGGCACTACGGCGCCTTGCCCGAACAGGAGCGCGGGCGTTGGGACGATGGCCTGCACGGCCTGGATATCGGCGACGAGCTACTGCACCTGCGCATGTGCCTGGCAGTCGCCCAGGCGCCGGTGGCCGCCGCCGAGCGCCAGTACCTGCAACAACTTGAATCAGTATTGGCCAGCGGCCCGGCCCCGGGGCGTGGCCAGCGCCTGGATGCGGCCAGCGAGCAGTTCATCGACGCACTGCAGAGCGTGCCTTCGAGTGACCCGCTGCGCCTGGCCATCGGTGCTGTGCTGCAATTGCAGAAGAGCTGGGGCAAGTGGTGCCGTCGACAGGAGGAAATCCATGGGCTTGCGTGAATGGGCGCTGGGCGGTGTGTTGCTCAGTCCGTTTCTGCTGTATGTGTTGTTGGCCTTGCTGCTGACCGGGGTGTTGCGCCTGTTGTTGCGCTACACGCCGTTGGGGCGCTGGGTCTGGCATGAGGCGTTGTTCGACTGCGCGCTGTTCGTTTGTATTCTGACCCTGGTGGCCCACGTGCTGGGGCCGTTATAAGGAGTGTGACCATGCGTGCTGCTGTACGTATCGCAGTAACCCTGTGCCTGGTGGCGGTGGCGATTTTTGCCGGCTGGAAGCTCTGGCAGTACTACATGCTCACGCCCTGGACCCGTGATGCGAAGATTCGCGCCGACGTGGTGATCATTGCCCCGGACGTATCTGGCTGGGTACGTGAGCTGAAGGTGCGTGACAACCAGCAGGTCAAGGCCGGCGAGTTGCTCATGTCGATCGACCGTGACCGCTTCGAGGCCGCCCTGGACAAAGCCAACGCCGTGGCCGAAACCCGCCAGCAACAACTGCGCCTGCGCGAACACGAAGCCTCGCGCCGTGCCGCCCTCGGCCCTCAGGCGATCAGCGCGGAACTGCGCGAAAATGCCCAGATCAACGCCGCCGTTGCCCGTGGCGAATTGCGCGAAGCGTTGGCTGAGGTCAAGGTCGCGGCCATCAACCTGGCGCGCAGCCAGGTCAAGGCGCCGCGCAGCGGGCATATCACCAACCTGCGCCTGGCCGAAGGCAACTACGTCAATGCCGGGCAGTCGGTGATGGCCCTGGTGGACGACTCGACCTTCTACGTCCAGGCCTACTTCGAAGAGACCAAGCTGCCACGCATCCGCGTCGGTGACCCGGTCAAGGTCTGGCTGATGAGCGCTGGCGAGCCTATGCAGGGGCATGTCGAGAGCATCAGCCGCGGCATCACCGACCGCAACGCCAACCCCGACAGCCAGTTGCTCGCCGAAGTAGAACCGACCTTCAACTGGGTGCGCCTGGCCCAGCGCATTCCGGTGCGGATCAAGCTTGATCAGGTGCCTGAAGGGGTCAACCTCAGCGCCGGCATGACCGCCAGTGTGCAGGTGCGCGAGGACCAAGTGCAGCGCTGAGCGCTTAAAGAAACATGCCGCCGGAGACTTCCAGACGCTGGCCGGTAATCCAGCCGCCGCCATCGCCAAGCAACAGGGCAACTGCGGCGCCGATGTCGTCTGGCAGGCCGACCCGGCCCAGGGCGGTGTTGCCGGCGATAAAGTCATTGACCTCGGTGTTGTCACGCACCACGCCGCCGCCGAAATCGGTTTCGATCGCCCCCGGGGCGAGGATGTTGACGCGAATGCCACGCGCCCCTAGCTCTTTGGCCTGATAGCGGGTCAGCACCTCCATGGCGCCTTTCATGGCCGCATAGGCGGCATAGCCGGGCAGGGCAAAGCGGGTCAGGCCGGTAGAAATATTGACGATCCGGCCCTGCTCGGCAATCAGCGGCAGCAAGCGTTGGGTCAGGAAGAACGGGCCTTTGAGCTGGATATTGAACAGCTGCTCGACCTGCGCTTCGCTGGTTTCGCTGAACGGTGCATTGATACCGATGCCGGCATTGTTGACCAGAAAGTCCAGCTGCTGACGGCCAAACACCTGTTGCAGGGTGGCGCTCAGCTGGTGGGCAAAGGCCTCGAAGCTGGCGCTATTGCTCACGTCCAGTTGCAGCATGGCCGCTCGAACGCCGCTGGCCTCAAGGGTTTTGACCAGCGCCTGGGCTTCGTCGGCCTTGCTGTGGTAGGTGCCGATGATATCGATGCCCTGGGCAGCCAGGTGCTGGGCGGTGTTCTTGCCCAGGCCGCGGCTGGCGCCGGTGATCAATGCGATTTTGCGGGTCATGGTGTGGTCCTCGTGGTCGAACCGGTGGCTGAAGTCGGGAGGAGTTTATTGGTCGCACATGGGCTGATAAATCCACCGAAATCGGAAATACTGGTCGGATAATCCGAACAGTTGGATGCTCCTTCATGAACAAGCTGGAACTGCTGCGCACCTTTGTCCGGGTCAGCGAGCTGGCAAGTTTTACCTTGGCCGCCGAGAGCCTGGGGTTGCCGCGCTCGAGTGTCTCCGAACAGGTTCAGGCCCTGGAAACGCTGCTTGGCGCGCGCCTGTTCAATCGCACCACGCGGCGGGTGCAGGCGACCCAGGATGGCCTGCAACTGTACGAGCGTAGCAAAGACCTGCTGGGGCGCATGGATGAGCTGGAGGGGCTGTTTCGCACGGATGCCGCCGCCCTCAGCGGACGCTTGCGCATCGATCTGCCGACCTTGGTGGCACGGCGCATCATCTTGCCGAACTTGCCGCAGTTCGTTGACCGCCACCCGGGCCTGACCCTGGAAATCAGTTGCACTGATCGCCAGGTCGACCTGCTGCGTGAGGGTTTTGACTGCGTGCTGCGCATCGGCATGTTGAGCGACCTGAACCTGGTCGCCCGGCCCCTGGGTAGCTTGCCCATGATCAATTGCGCGAGCCCCGCCTACCTGCAGCGCTTTGGTACACCCACCCGCCTGTCGGACTTGGCCAACCACCAGTTGATTCACTATGTGAGGCAAATGGGCGCCCGCAGCCCGGGCTTCGAATATCAACAGGATGGCGCCACGCGTTACCAGGCCATGCCCGGGGTCATCACCGTCAACAGCAGCGAAGCCTACGAAAGCGCCTGCCTGGCCGGGCTGGGGCTGATTCAGGCACCGGCCGCAGGTTTGCGCGAGTACATCGAGCGCGGCGAGCTGGTACCGGTGCTGCAGGCCTTCAATGCGCCGCCGATGCCGGTGTCATTGCTTTACGCCGGGCAACTGCACCTGCCGCAACGGGTGCGGGCATTCATGGACTGGCTGGCGCAGTTGCTTCAGGCACCACTCGATCAAGCGGCAAGCGAAAGGTAAACAGCGTACCGGCTTCGGCGCTCGACACCACCTCCATGCGCCCGCCGTGGGCCAGGGCAATCTGGTTGGCGATATACAGGCCCAGGCCCAGACCGGGTTGCGGCGCATCATCGCGTGGCCGTGAAAAGGGCTGGAACAACTGCGCCATCACCTGGGGTGCAATCGGTTCACCGAGGTTGTGCACACCGAGGACGAACACCCGCTCGCGGATATCGGCCATGACATTTACCGGGCTGTCGGCGGCGCCGTGGGTGAGGGCGTTGGCAATCAGGTTGGACAGCAGTTGGGTGACCCGTTCACGGTCGCATTGGATGTCGCCGAGATCGCCGATGTTCAGCCGAATCAAGCGCTGCGGATGCACCCGTTGCAGCTCCGAAGCCACGTGGCTGAGGGCGTCGGCCAGATCCGGGCAGGGTTGGACGTTGATCATGATGCCGTTGCCCAGGCGGCCACGGGCAAAATCCAGGACATCGCGGACCAGCTGGTTGGCGCGCCGGCCACAGGTCAGGATGTGCTGGGCGATGGCGCGGCTTTTTTCGTCCTGCAGGCGCTGGCTGAGCAGTTCGGCACCGGCGGTGATGGCGAACAGCGGATTGCGCAGGTCGTGGCCGAGCACGGCGATGAACTGTTCACGCAAGTCGGCGATGGCGCGTTCTTCTTCCAGGGCCTGTTCGGTTTGCTGGGCGTTCTCTTCGCTTTCGATCTGGATCGACAGCAGGCGGGCGAAGGACTCCATCATCGGCTGGATGGCGCTGCCCTTGAGATTGGCCGGCAATGGGTCGAGGGCGCAGATGGTGCCGAAGAAGCTGCCGTCGGTGCGAAACACCGGCACCGAAATATAGCTTTCGAACTTGTAGATACGCGGGGTGTGGTGGTTGCAGTACAGCTCGTCTTCGCTGGCCTTGTCGATCACGATGGTCTGGTGGCTGGCGCGGATCTCGTGACACAGGGTGGTGATCAGGTCGAGTTCGCCGCCGACCTCCAGGCCAAAGCCCAGCGAGTCGAGCACCGCGCAGGCCGTCCAGCTGCTGTCGGTGACCCGGGCGACGGCGGCGAAACGCAAGCCGGTGGTCTCGCAGATCACCTGCAGGATGGCCGGTACTGCGTTGATTCGGCTGATCGTGGCGATATCGGAAGTGACGGCGGTGCTCATGAATCATCCACGTTCGCTGACTACTGGAAGGCGTTGAGAAAGATAAGTCTAGCGAGCAACTGCCGCTTGGGTAAAAAAATCCTTTACCGAATGCGATGAATTTCCATTAACCTTGATCCCCGAGTTGCCCGCCAGAGCGCAACCCCTATCGCCCAGCGTGCCAATCCCCTTTTTCAAGTGAGGTTTGACATGCACATCACATCCCAGGATATCTGCGCCGCTGCTGACCAGCTCAAGGGCTTTGTCGGCTTTCATCGCAAGCTTGGCAAGCACATCGTGCGTTTCAGCGAAGACTCGTTCGGCATGGACGTGGCTGACGATAGCATCACCCCGAGCAACGAATTCGTCTGGCAGGCCGCCGAGGCCGAGGTCATGACCTTGAGCCGAGCCTTGATCGAGATTCTTCTGGCGCAGAACGTCGATGAACGGTTGAATGTGACCGAGCCGCTGCGGGTTTACCTGCGCCGCAAGGATTTGCCGGAGATCGCCGCGCAGCGACGGCTGCGGGCCTGAGCGGCCACATCGCCGGCGTTGCCGGCGGTGCTTTTCAACTATGCGCCGCCCAGACCGGCGGGGTGCGCCCGCGCCAGGGCAACGCCTGCTCCAGTTGCCCGGCCAGGCTCAGCAGCAGGCGCTCCCCCGCAGCCCCGGCGGTAAACTGCATACCCACCGGCAAGCCGCTGGCCGGATCCTGATACAGCGGCAGCGACATCGACGGCGTACCGCCGATGTTGGCCAGGGCGGTGAAAGGCGAGTGGTTGAACACCCGGTGCATCCAGCCCAACCCGTCGAGCTGTTCCTGGCCGGCGTTGTAGGCGCCGATCACCGGCGGCAACTGACTCAGGGTCGGGCTCAGCAACAGGTCAAAGCGCTTGAAGAACCCGCCCAGTTGCCGGCTGACCTGATTGCGCTGGTCCATCGCCGCCAGCAGGTCGGTAGCCGGCAGCGCCTGGCCGTAACGGTGAAGCGCCAAGGTTGCCGGTTCCAGCCAGTCAGCATCGAGCGGGCGACCCGTCTGGGCACTCAATGCGTCGAGCCAGGCTGCGGTATTGCTGGCCCAGAAGCGCGCGTTCATCTCGACAAAAGCATCCCACGACAGGCCGATGTCCAGGTCTACCTGCTCGCACCGGTGGCCAAGACCTTCAAGGGTGCGGACCAGGCCCTGTAGCGCCTCGAGCATCAGCGGATCGCTGCGCTGGCCATTGAGCGGATGCAACTGCACGGCAATTTTCAACGGCCCAGGCGCTTGCTTGAGCGCACTCAGGTAACTGCCCTGTGCTGGCGCCACCTGGAACGGGTCACCGGGTTCTGCCCCGGCCATGCAATCGAGCAGCAGGGCGCTGTCACGCACCGAACGGCTGAGCACCCCCTGTACCGCCAGGCCGTTCCAGGCCTCGTCCAGGAACGGCCCCATGGAAATCAACCCGCGGCTGGGCTTCAAGCCAAACAAGCCGCAGGCTGCAGCCGGCACCCGGATCGAACCGCCGCCATCGGTGGCATGGGCCACCGGCACCATGGCGCTGGCTACCGCTGCTGCCGAACCGCCGCTGGAGCCACCGGCGCTGTGGTTCAGGTCCCAGGGGTTGCGGGTCGGGCCGCACAGGCGCGATTCGGTGGTGGTGCTGATCGCCAGTTCCGGGACGGTAGTGCGCCCCAGGGTGAGCAATCCTGCGCGGCGAAACCGCTGCATCAGGAACGAGTCGGCACTGCTGCCGGTGCCCTGGGCCAGGCGGCTGCCGAACTCATGAGCACGGCCCTGCATGCTGATCGCCAGGTCCTTGATCAGAAACGGCACGCCATACAACGGACCTTCAGCAGCGCTTGGCAGAGGTTCGTCCTGCCAATGTTCAGCCAGCGCATTGAGCCGGGTTCGACGTTGGCGATGGCCTGTTGCGCCGCCGCCTGCACTTCAACGGCACTGACTTGCCTTCGAGCAATCAGCTCGGCCAGGCCAATGGCATCGAATTGCACATATTCACTCACCTTCATTGCGCACTCCCGGGGCAATTGACGATAAAATACCGATGGGTATCGAGCGATACTCAAGAGTATAGAATGATACTGATTAGTATCGTCGTCAACCGGAGTCTGCCCATGCGTTCGCAACGAATCGCCCGCTTGCCCCCGCGCGAGCGGGTCCTGGATGCCGCCCACGAGCTGTTTTTCAACGAGGGCATCAGCCGTGTCACCGTCGATGCCATTGCTGCCAAGGCAGAAACCACCAAGATGACCGTGTACCGGCATTTCGAATCCAAGGACGTGCTGGTAGTGGAGTGGTTGCGTCTGTTGATGGCCGAATACGATGAACTATGGGCGCGCCTGGCCGAACAGTTCAACGGCCAGCCGACGCGACAGATCCTCGGATTTGCCGAATTCCTGGTCCAGGAACCGCTACTGTCTTCGCACCGTGGCTGCGCCTATACCAACACCCTGGCGGAGTTGCCGGTGTGTGACAGCCCGGCACGCGAGTTGATCGAGGCGCACAAGCGTCGTCAGGCGGCGCGCCTGGTGCGCTTGTGCAAAGAGGCAGGGATGGTAGAACCGCAGCAGGCAGCGTTCGAACTGACGCTGCTGCTTGAGGGGGTACAGATCGTTGCGCAGAACAAGGGCTTCGACCAGGTCGGGCCGAACCTGCTCAAGCTGGTGCGGGCGCGGTTGGGGTTACCTGCGGCCTAGGAGACGCTGGCGCGGTTGTTGTCGGCAGATTGCAGCAGCGCCTCGAAAGCCAGTTTGTCGATCGGTTTGCTCAGGTAGTAGCCCTGCACCTCGTGGCATTGCTCCTTGCCCAGGGCCTTGAGTTGCTGCTCGGTCTCCACCCCTTCGGCGGTCACGGTCAGGCCCATGGCCTTGCCCAGGTTGATGATCGCCTGCACCACGGCGCGGTCGTTGCCATCGCTGCTGAGCCCGGCGATGAAGCGCTTGTCGATCTTGATGCTGTCGAACGGGTAGGTACGCAGGTAGCCCAGCGACGAGTAACCGGTGCCGAAGTCATCCATGTTCAGGCGCACGCCCAGTTCCTTGAGCGCGTTCATGGTGCCCAGCGCACCTTCGATATCGTTGAGCATCACGTTCTCGGTGATCTCCAGTTCCAGGCGCTGGGCTGGGAAGCCGGTCTCGACCAGAATCTGGTGAACATCCCTGACCACGTCGCTGCGCGAGAACTGCGCAGGCGAAAGGTTGACCGAAACCAGCAGGCCGGCCGGCCAGTTGCGCGCGGTTTCACAGGCTTCGCGTAGCACCCAGCGGCCCAGAGGCACGATCAGGTCGGTCTGCTCGGCCAAGGGGATGAAGGTGTCCGGGCCTAATAGACCCTCGACTGGATGCTGCCAGCGCACCAAGGCCTCGACCGAGACGATCTCGAGGGTCTCGAGGCGGTAGCGGGGCTGGTAGTGAAGGATGAACTCGTTGTTTTTCAGCGCCTTGCGCAAGTCGTTTTCCAATTGACGGCGGTACTGGATCTGCTCGTTCATCTCTGGCGAGAAGTAACGCCAGGTGTTCTTGCCCTCGGCCTTGGCCTGGTACAGGGCGATGTCGGCGCAGCGGATCAGCTCGCCGGCATCGAAGCCCTGCAGGCGCGTTTGCGCCACACCGAGGCTGGCGCCGATGTGCAGGGCCTGTTCTTCGAAGTAGATCGGCTGGTGCAGGCTGTCGATCAAGCGCGCGCAAAAGCGGTCGATTTCGTTGCGGCTGTCCATGCCGTTCATCACCAGCACGAACTCGTCGCCACCCAGCCGCGCCACCAGGTCGCCGTCACGGGTCGATTCGCGCAGGCGCGCGGCTACCTCAAGCAACACGGCGTCGCCGGCAGCGTGGCCGAGGGAATCGTTGATCGGCTTGAAGCTGTCCAGGTCAAGCAACAGCAAGGTCAATGGAGTGGCGTCCTGGCCCTTGAGCAATGCCTGATCAAGAAAGCGTGAGAGCTTGTTGCGGTTGGCCAGGCCCGTCAGCGCGTCGTGCATCGACAGGTGCTGGATGCGCGCATGGGCCGCCACCTCATCGGTAATGTCGCTGGCGGTGCCGCGATAGCCGACCAGCTTGCCATCGAACACGATCGAGCGCGCCGAGACCCGGCAGAAGCGCACCTGGCCGGTATGGTCGCGGTAGGCGCAGCGCAGGTTGGCGACCTGCTGCGAGTCGGAATCGGCCTGGTTGTCGAGCCACTGGATCAGCGGCGTGGTCTCGCAACTGAGCAATTGATTGAGCGGCTGGCCCAGCCAGTCTTCACTCTGAAAACCGGTCACGGCGACGAAGCGCTGGGACAGGTAGCTGAGGCGGTGATGGCGGTCGGTTTCCCAGATCCAGTCCGAGGCCGCCTCGGCCACGGCGCGAAAGCGTTGCTCGCTGGCTTCCAACGCCAGGTTGCTGGCTTGCAGGCGGCGCAGGTTGGCATCGATTTGCCGTGAAGTGCGCAGGGCATAGCGGAAGAAGTACACCATCAGCAGGCCCAGCACCAGCATGGCGCCAAGCAGCGGCGGCAACACGGCCCAGAGCAGTTGGTCGCCAGGGCGCGGGGTGATCCAGTCGAGCCGGTAGCCGGTGTCGCCGAGCATCAGGCTGGGCTGGTCCGCCAGCGGCGCGTCGGCTTTTTCGATGTGCATGCCGGCAAGGCCGACACCGGTGCCCAGGCGGGTGAGTTTTTCCGGGGTCAGCTGATCGACGAAGAGCATGACCGAGGTGGTTTGCGGGTCGATGCTCAGCACCTCGTCGTCCGGGCGAATGGCGGCGGCAACCAGCACGGCGGGCCAGCCGTTGAACAACACATGCTCGGTGATCTGCTGGCGCTCGGCTGCAACTTTGCGCGCCTTGGCGATAATCGGGCCCAACGGGTTCTCTATATAGGTGCTCGCTGGCGCCTTGATCAACTGGCCTTTGAACAGGGCGTATTTGGTGGTTTGGTCATCGACGACGAACACCCCTTCGTAGCCGCTGGCGGTGTACAGCGAATCGCCGACGTTCTTCTCGTCATAGGCCCAATGCAGGTCGGGGCTGGCATTGAGGTGCTCGTAAGCGGCGTTCCATACCGCATAGCTGGAGAGAAACTGGCGCGACGACTCCAGGCGCTGGTCCAGGGCTTTATGGGCGTAGAAACTGCTTTTTTCCCGCTCGTTGGCATTGAGCGTGGTGGCGATGTTGAACAATGCCCCCAGGGCGATCAGGCAGGCCAGGGCGAACAACGCGGCAATCGCGGCAATAAGCTTGCGCGTCTGCAGGCTGGGGCGCTGGCTGGCTGGCGGAACATCGGCAATCCTGTCCATACGCGAGCTGTTCCTTAATGAAGCAGCATCCCTGCGGCCGTACCGCAAGGACGAACGTTCAGTCAGGATAGGCCAGCTTCAGCGCGCTGAGGTCCGAATGGGCGAAATTGACCTGGTTACGCCCGGCTTTCTTCGCGCAGTACAGGGCTTTGTCGGCCTCGTTGAGCCAGGCTTCAGGGTCGGGCAGGGCCGCGCTGCAACTGGCCAGGCCGATACTGAGGCTGATGCGCAGCTCCGGCAGTTGCGGGTTGCGGTAGCTGCCAACCCGCTCGCGCAGGCGTTCCATGGCCTGACTGGCGTGTTCCATGCGGGTATCCGGCAGAATCACGCAGAACTCGTCACCGCCGTAGCGTCCGGCCAGGTCATCTTCGCGCAGGGTGCGTTTGAGCTCGTTGCTCAACTGGTGCAGGACGCAATCGCCGACCACATGGCCGTAGGTGTCGTTGATGGCCTTGAAATGGTCAATATCGATGATCGCGATCACCGCCTCGCGGCCTTGCTGCTGGCAGATCTGGAACTTGAGCTGCAGCAGGTCCTTCCACGAGCCGTGATTGAGCAGGCCGGTGAGGCTGTCGGTACGGCTCAGGGCGCTTAGCCGGCGCTTGTGCTCAGACAGCTTCATCGCCAGGCGGTAGCAGACCCAGCCAACGGCCATGGGATACAGGGTCAGCATCGGCAGGCAGGCATAGACCTGCAGGGTGCTGGCATGCAATTGCAGCCCGGGGCCGAACAGGGCCATCGACACCAGCATGCCCAGGCCCTGGATCAGCAGGCCCTTGATGAACAGGCGCTGGCCACCGGCAGCGAAGTTGTTCATGGCCATCATCGCCAGGATGGTCACGCTGGGCAGGGGATTGAACTGCAGGGTGGCGGTCCAGAACCCGCCCATCAGCGAGTCCAGTTGCAGGTTGCGGTACTCGGCGTGATACGGAACCTTGGCGCGCAAGGCAATCTGATAAGCCAGGTGCGGCCACACCAGGCCGTTGAACAGCAGCAGGCCCCATACCCAGGCGGGCACCGGCAGGCTGGAAATCCCGGCCATAACGCTGAGCATGCCGATCCCCAGGCCGATGATGCGCGGCAGGTAGATCCGCTGTACAAATGAAAGTCCCTTGCCGTTTTTCTTTTCCATCATGGATGCTGGTCTGTTCCGGGGCGCCGTTTATCGCATAAATGCTGTCAATATTGTTGAACAATCGCAGGCTGTTGAAAAATGGCCTTACAAGCCATTTCACGGTTGATGCAATCACTGTGGGGTACCATGAAACTTACCTTCATCCTTGGAGTGTTTCTGCTCATGGCCCCGCTGACTCCCCAGGCCGGTGAACCGGCGCAACGCCAGGATGGGCGTTATCGCAACCAGGCGCAGTTGCCCCAGGACGGGGTGATGAAAAAACTGCGTATCGGCCTCAAGTACCTGTTCCTGAAAAAGCCCGCCGATACCCGCCCCAGTGTCAGCATCGCCGTGCAGCCACTGAGCCGCCAGCAGTTGCTCGAGGCCCCGGACCACAGCGTCTGGCGCCTGGGGCATTCCACGGTATTGCTGAAACTGCGCGAGCGCTTCTTCATTACCGACCCGGTGTTCGCCGAGCGCGCCTCGCCGGTGCAATGGGCCGGGCCCCTGCGCTTTCACCCGCCACCGCTGAAACTCGAGGAGTTGCCGCCGTTGACCGCGGTGATCCTCTCCCATGACCACTTTGACCACCTCGACGAGCAGGCCATACGCCAACTGGCCGTTAGCGCCGAGCACTTTATTGCGCCTTTGGGGGTGGGCGATATTCTGATCGGCTGGGGCGTACCGGCGGCCAAGGTCAGGCAGCTGGATTGGTGGCAGGAAACCAGCGTCGAAGGTGTGCGATTTGTCGCCACCCCGGCGCAGCATTTTTCTGGCCGCGGCCTGTTCGACAGCAACAGCACCCTGTGGGCCTCCTGGGTGATGATCGATGACCAGCTGAAAGTGTTCTTCAGTGGCGATACCGGCTATTTCGCCGGCTTCAAGGAAATCGGCAGGCAGTACGGTCCCTTCGACCTGACCCTGATCGAAACCGGCGCCTACAACGTCAATTGGCCTGATGTACACATGCAGCCCGAGCAAAGCCTGCAGGCGCACCTCGACCTGCGCGGGCGCTGGCTGTTGCCGATTCATAACAGCACCTTCGACCTCTCCACCCACAGCTGGCATGAACCCTTCGACCGTATCCTGGCCCTGGCCAACGCGGCGCAGGTACCTTTGAGCACGCCGCAGATCGGCGAGCGGGTCAGTATCGAGCAGCCACACAGCGGGCCGGCCTGGTGGCAGCCCAAGCCACAACGGGAATTACGCAAGGGCGGTGAGCGGGCGCTGGCGGCGCGCGAGCCCTAGGGCTCCTTGTCTGCCGACGGTTGTTTGTGCGGCTCACGGCGGGGCAGGGCGGAGGGTGGCTTGCCGCTATCGCTGCGCACTTGGGCGTGGCTGATCAGGGCGAATATAAAGCTGCCGCCTATGATGTTGCCGATCAGCGTCGGTGCTGCGAAGTCCAGCCAGAAGGCCGCCCAGCTTACCTCTCCGGCCCAGACCAGGTAGGAAACTTCCACCGAGCCTACAACAATATGGGTGAAATCACCCAGGGCCATCAGGTAGGTGATCATCAGGATGATCCATACCTTGGCAGTCTCCATCGACGGGATCATCCACACCATGGTGGCGATCATCCAGCCCGAGATGATGCCCTTGGCGAACATCTGGTTCAGGTCGTTCTCCATCACCTTGCGGCCAACGTCGAGAAAGGCGACGTCGGTCTTGCTGTCGAAGATCGGCAGGTTGAGCATCACGTAAGACACCAGGATGGTGCCGGCCAGGTTACCGACCAGCACCACCGACCATAAACGCAGCAAGCGGCCGAAGTTGCGCACGGTCGGTTCGGTCATTACCGGCAACACCGCCGTCAGGGTGTTTTCGGTAAACAGTTGCTGGCGGGCGAGGATCACCGCGAGAAACCCGGCCGAGTAGCCGAGGCTGGCAATCACTTGGCTGCTGTCGCCTTGCGGCAGGCGCGAATAGAACAGCCCCATGGCCATCAGCGACAGGCCCATGGTCAGGCCGGCAGCCAGCGCCGACCAAAACAGTGCGGCAATGGTGCGCTCCAGTTCCTGATCACCCTGATAACGAATGATCTCGTGTAGCACCGCCGCGCGGGGCGGCTGGTTGTGGCTGACTTCCTGCTCTTCGTCTGCAGACAGGCCCGGGGTCTTGCCGCTTTGCGCTTCACTCATGGCGGTGGCTCATCTTGTAGGGTGCCTTATCTACAGATCAACGCGGCTTTGAATAGTTGCTTTAAAGGATGGTAGCTGCAAGCTTCAAGCTTCAAGTTGAGCGCGGTGCTGCCGCTTTTACTTGCAGCTTGAAGCTTGTGGCTTATAGCCAAAACGCCCCCGCTGAAACAAAGTTGAAATAAGTCCTTGACGCCCCCGCGGATGTGTCTATAATTCGCCCCACTTCCGGCGCAGTCGGAACTGAAAACTCCTTGAGTTTCAAAGAGTTAGCGGTTCCAGGGTCATCCGGAGGTGCTTCGATCGAAAGATTGGCAGCGGTGAAAAAGGCAGTTGACAGCGGTTTGAAACGCTGTAGAATTCGCCTCCCGCTACGAGAGATCGCAGCGAGTCAAGTGTTTGAAGCGAAACGAAAAACTTCAAAATAAACGCTTGACAGGCTCTGAGGAAAGCGTAGAATGCGCGCCTCGGTTGAGACGAAAAAGCTCTTAACCAACCGCTCTTTAACAACTGAATCAAGCAATTCGTGTGGGTGCTTGTGAGCTCAGACTGATAGTCAAAAAGATTATCAGCATCACAAGTGGCTACACGAAAATCGAAAGATTTGAAAGTAAGTCATTTGAGATTGCTGAGCCAAGTTTAGGGTTTTCTCAAAACCCAAGCAGTATTGAACTGAAGAGTTTGATCATGGCTCAGATTGAACGCTGGCGGCAGGCCTAACACATGCAAGTCGAGCGGATGAGAAGAGCTTGCTCTTCGATTCAGCGGCGGACGGGTGAGTAATACCTAGGAATCTGCCTGGTAGTGGGGGGCAACGTTTCGAAAGGAACGCTAATACCGCATACGTCCTACGGGAGAAAGCAGGGGACCTTCGGGCCTTGCGCTATCAGATGAGCCTAGGTCGGATTAGCTAGTTGGTGAGGTAATGGCTCACCAAGGCGACGATCCGTAACTGGTCTGAGAGGATGATCAGTCACACTGGAACTGAGACACGGTCCAGACTCCTACGGGAGGCAGCAGTGGGGAATATTGGACAATGGGCGAAAGCCTGATCCAGCCATGCCGCGTGTGTGAAGAAGGTCTTCGGATTGTAAAGCACTTTAAGTTGGGAGGAAGGGTACTTACCTAATACGTGAGTATTTTGACGTTACCGACAGAATAAGCACCGGCTAACTCTGTGCCAGCAGCCGCGGTAATACAGAGGGTGCAAGCGTTAATCGGAATTACTGGG
This sequence comes from Pseudomonas sp. B21-035, assembly GCF_024748945.1. NCBI lineage: Bacteria > Pseudomonadati > Pseudomonadota > Gammaproteobacteria > Pseudomonadales > Pseudomonadaceae > Pseudomonas > Pseudomonas sp. B21-035. The sequence continues at coordinate 4,475,122 of NZ_CP087179.1, read as the reverse complement.
CGTAAAGCGCGCGTAGGTGGTTTGTTAAGTTGGATGTGAAATCCCCGGGCTCAACCTGGGAACTGCATCCAAAACTGGCAAGCTAGAGTAGGGCAGAGGGTGGTGGAATTTCCTGTGTAGCGGTGAAATGCGTAGATATAGGAAGGAACACCAGTGGCGAAGGCGACCACCTGGGCTCATACTGACACTGAGGTGCGAAAGCGTGGGGAGCAAACAGGATTAGATACCCTGGTAGTCCACGCCGTAAACGATGTCAACTAGCCGTTGGAATCCTTGAGATTTTAGTGGCGCAGCTAACGCATTAAGTTGACCGCCTGGGGAGTACGGCCGCAAGGTTAAAACTCAAATGAATTGACGGGGGCCCGCACAAGCGGTGGAGCATGTGGTTTAATTCGAAGCAACGCGAAGAACCTTACCAGGCCTTGACATGCAGAGAACTTTCCAGAGATGGATTGGTGCCTTCGGGAACTCTGACACAGGTGCTGCATGGCTGTCGTCAGCTCGTGTCGTGAGATGTTGGGTTAAGTCCCGTAACGAGCGCAACCCTTGTCCTTAGTTACCAGCACGTTATGGTGGGCACTCTAAGGAGACTGCCGGTGACAAACCGGAGGAAGGTGGGGATGACGTCAAGTCATCATGGCCCTTACGGCCTGGGCTACACACGTGCTACAATGGTCGGTACAGAGGGTTGCCAAGCCGCGAGGTGGAGCTAATCTCACAAAACCGATCGTAGTCCGGATCGCAGTCTGCAACTCGACTGCGTGAAGTCGGAATCGCTAGTAATCGCGAATCAGAATGTCGCGGTGAATACGTTCCCGGGCCTTGTACACACCGCCCGTCACACCATGGGAGTGGGTTGCACCAGAAGTAGCTAGTCTAACCTTCGGGAGGACGGTTACCACGGTGTGATTCATGACTGGGGTGAAGTCGTAACAAGGTAGCCGTAGGGGAACCTGCGGCTGGATCACCTCCTTAATCGACAGACATCAGCTGTCTTATGAGCTCCCACACGAATTGCTTGATTCATTGAAGAAGACGATTGGGTCTGTAGCTCAGTTGGTTAGAGCGCACCCCTGATAAGGGTGAGGTCGGCAGTTCGAATCTGCCCAGACCCACCAATTACATGTGGTGCAGCCTGTAGCAATACGGGGCCATAGCTCAGCTGGGAGAGCGCCTGCCTTGCACGCAGGAGGTCAGCGGTTCGATCCCGCTTGGCTCCACCACCTTACGTCAAAGCTTAGAAATGAATATTCGTATCGAATATTGATTTCTGAACTTTTTCAGAATCGTTCTTTAAAAATTTGGGTATGTGATAGAAAGATAGACTGGACAGCACTTTCACTGGTGTGTGTTCAGGCTAAGGTAAAATTTGTGAGTAATTACAAGTTTTCGGCGAATGTTGTCTTCACAGTATAACCAGATTGCTTGGGGTTATATGGTCAAGTGAAGAAGCGCATACGGTGGATGCCTTGGCAGTCAGAGGCGATGAAAGACGTGGTAGCCTGCGATAAGCTTCGGGGAGTCGGCAAACAGACTTTGATCCGGAGATCTCTGAATGGGGGAACCCACTCAGCATAAGCTGAGTATCTTGTACTGAATACATAGGTGCAAGAGGCGAACCAGGGGAACTGAAACATCTAAGTACCCTGAGGAAAAGAAATCAACCGAGATTCCCTTAGTAGTGGCGAGCGAACGGGGACTAGCCCTTAAGTGGCTTTGAGATTAGCGGAACGCTCTGGAAAGTGCGGCCATAGTGGGTGATAGCCCTGTACGCGAAAATCTCTTAGTCATGAAATCGAGTAGGACGGAGCACGAGAAACTTTGTCTGAATATGGGGGGACCATCCTCCAAGGCTAAATACTACTGACTGACCGATAGTGAACCAGTACCGTGAGGGAAAGGCGAAAAGAACCCCGGAGAGGGGAGTGAAATAGATCCTGAAACCGTATGCGTACAAGCAGTGGGAGCCTACTTGTTAGGTGACTGCGTACCTTTTGTATAATGGGTCAGCGACTTATATTCAGTGGCGAGCTTAACCGAATAGGGGAGGCGTAGCGAAAGCGAGTCTTAATAGGGCGTTTAGTCGCTGGGTATAGACCCGAAACCGGGCGATCTATCCATGGGCAGGTTGAAGGTTAGGTAACACTGACTGGAGGACCGAACCGACTACCGTTGAAAAGTTAGCGGATGACCTGTGGATCGGAGTGAAAGGCTAATCAAGCTCGGAGATAGCTGGTTCTCCTCGAAAGCTATTTAGGTAGCGCCTCATGTATCACTGTAGGGGGTAGAGCACTGTTTCGGCTAGGGGGTCATCCCGACTTACCAAACCGATGCAAACTCCGAATACCTACAAGTGCCGAGCATGGGAGACACACGGCGGGTGCTAACGTCCGTCGTGAAAAGGGAAACAACCCAGACCGTCAGCTAAGGTCCCAAAGTTATGGTTAAGTGGGAAACGATGTGGGAAGGCTTAGACAGCTAGGAGGTTGGCTTAGAAGCAGCCACCCTTTAAAGAAAGCGTAATAGCTCACTAGTCGAGTCGGCCTGCGCGGAAGATGTAACGGGGCTCAAACCATACACCGAAGCTACGGGTATCACTTAGGTGATGCGGTAGAGGAGCGTTCTGTAAGCCTGTGAAGGTGAGTTGAGAAGCTTGCTGGAGGTATCAGAAGTGCGAATGCTGACATGAGTAACGACAATGGGAGTGAAAAACTCCCACGCCGAAAGACCAAGGTTTCCTGCGCAACGTTAATCGACGCAGGGTTAGTCGGTCCCTAAGGCGAGGCTGAAAAGCGTAGTCGATGGAAAACAGGTTAATATTCCTGTACTTCTGGTTATTGCGATGGAGGGACGGAGAAGGCTAGGCCAGCTTGGCGTTGGTTGTCCAAGTTTAAGGTGGTAGGCTGAGATCTTAGGTAAATCCGGGATCTTAAGGCCGAGAGCTGATGACGAGTTGCCATTAGGCGACGAAGTGGTTGATGCCATGCTTCCAAGAAAAGCTTCTAAGCTTCAGATAACCAGGAACCGTACCCCAAACCGACACAGGTGGTTGGGTAGAGAATACCAAGGCGCTTGAGAGAACTCGGGTGAAGGAACTAGGCAAAATGGCACCGTAACTTCGGGAGAAGGTGCGCCGGTGAGGGTGAAGGACTTGCTCCGTAAGCCCATGCCGGTCGAAGATACCAGGCCGCTGCGACTGTTTATTAAAAACACAGCACTCTGCAAACACGAAAGTGGACGTATAGGGTGTGACGCCTGCCCGGTGCCGGAAGGTTAATTGATGGGGTTAGCTAACGCGAAGCTCTTGATCGAAGCCCCGGTAAACGGCGGCCGTAACTATAACGGTCCTAAGGTAGCGAAATTCCTTGTCGGGTAAGTTCCGACCTGCACGAATGGCGTAACGATGGCGGCGCTGTCTCCACCCGAGACTCAGTGAAATTGAAATCGCTGTGAAGATGCAGTGTATCCGCGGCTAGACGGAAAGACCCCGTGAACCTTTACTATAGCTTTGCACTGGACTTTGAATTTGCTTGTGTAGGATAGGTGGGAGGCTTTGAAGCGTGGACGCCAGTTCGCGTGGAGCCATCCTTGAAATACCACCCTGGCAACTTTGAGGTTCTAACTCAGGTCCGTTATCCGGATCGAGGACAGTGTATGGTGGGTAGTTTGACTGGGGCGGTCTCCTCCTAAAGAGTAACGGAGGAGTACGAAGGTGCGCTCAGACCGGTCGGAAATCGGTCGTAGAGTATAAAGGCAAAAGCGCGCTTGACTGCGAGACAGACACGTCGAGCAGGTACGAAAGTAGGTCTTAGTGATCCGGTGGTTCTGTATGGAAGGGCCATCGCTCAACGGATAAAAGGTACTCCGGGGATAACAGGCTGATACCGCCCAAGAGTTCATATCGACGGCGGTGTTTGGCACCTCGATGTCGGCTCATCACATCCTGGGGCTGAAGCCGGTCCCAAGGGTATGGCTGTTCGCCATTTAAAGTGGTACGCGAGCTGGGTTTAGAACGTCGTGAGACAGTTCGGTCCCTATCTGCCGTGGACGTTTGAGATTTGAGAGGGGCTGCTCCTAGTACGAGAGGACCGGAGTGGACGAACCTCTGGTGTTCCGGTTGTCACGCCAGTGGCATTGCCGGGTAGCTATGTTCGGAAGAGATAACCGCTGAAAGCATCTAAGCGGGAAACTTGCCTCAAGATGAGATCTCACTGGAGCCTTGAGCTCCCTGAAGGGCCGTCGAAGACTACGACGTTGATAGGTTGGGTGTGTAAGCGCTGTGAGGCGTTGAGCTAACCAATACTAATTGCCCGTGAGGCTTGACCATATAACACCCAAGCAATTTGAGCGAAAGCCAGATTGCGGTGTTGTGAAGACTGCACAGCCGAAGATTTGTAACTCACAAACATCACATACCCGATTCGCTGGAGTGTCTGAACAAGACCTTCTGGCAACAGAATTTCTTGACGACCATAGAGCATTGGAACCACCTGATCCCATCCCGAACTCAGCAGTGAAACGATGCATCGCCGATGGTAGTGTGGGGTTTCCCCATGTGAGAGTAGGTCATCGTCAAGATTAAATTCCGAAACCCCTATCTGCGCATGCAGGTAGGGGTTTTGTCTTTCTGGCGATTCAACTGCTAGTTGCGATCCCTGTGGGCGCCGGCCTTGCCGGCGATGCAGGCAACGCCTGATTAGCTGGAAACACCCGCTAGCATGATTGCCCTTTCCCCAACCCAAGACCATTCCCGCCCCAGCTTCAGACCCGCCTGACTGTCTTATCTAACCGAGTGTCCGCTTAACTGGCGTCCCTCCATAACGATAAGAAGGCCAACGCCCATGTCTGCAAATGCTGCCCCGATCAGTCTCTCTCGCGCCTGCCATCTGGTTACAGGAGCTGGCGTATGACCCTGCCCAAACTCGCCATAGGAACCCTGGGCGGTACCCTGAGCATGCTCCAGTCAGCGGCAGGCGAAGGTGTCACGCCGGGCCTGGACAGCTTGCAGATGCTCGCCGACGCGCCCGGGCTTGCAGATCTTGCGCACATCTCGGCGAAAACCCTGCAGCTGTTACCCAGTGCCTCGTTGTCGTTCATTCAACTGATCGATGTCCTGTACTGGGCCAAGGTCCAGGTGGAAGAGGGCGCCCACGCCGTGGTGCTGAGCCAGGGCACTGACACCCTGGAGGAGGTAGCGTACTTTCTCGAACTGCTCTGGCCCTTCGATGCGCCCCTGATCCTCACCGGTGCCATGCGTGCCGCCAGCGAGCCCGGCGCTGACGGCCCTGCCAATCTGCTGGCAGCGGTGCGGGTGGCGCTGGATGCGCAGAGCCGCGGTCGTGGTGCGTTGGTAGTGATCAATGATCAGATCCATGCCGCGGCCCATGTGCGTAAAACCGAGAGCCTGGCCATGGCGGCTTTCAGCTCACCGCACTTCGGCTGCGAAGGCCTGCTGATAGAGGGGCGTGTCTGTTACCTGAAACCCGCCCGGCCGCGTCAGCCGTTACCCGAACCCTGGCGCCTGGATCAGCGTGTGGTGCTGCTGGAGGCTTATTTTGCCGCCGATACCCTGCTGCTCGAGCAAGTCGCCGGGCTTGGGTATGAAGGGCTGGTGATCGCCGGGTTCGGCGCCGGGCATGTGTCGGCAGCCTGGGCCAAGTGCTTGGGTTACATCACCACCCGGATGCCGGTGATTATTGCCTCGCGAACCGGTTCGGGGCCTACGGCAAATCACACCTATGGCTTCGACGGCGGCGAAATGGACCTGCAACGCAAAGGCGCACTGATGGCGGGTTTCTTGTGTCCGCGCAAATGCCGGGTACTGCTGTGGGTGCTGATCGGCTGCGGGATGGATGACGAGCTGGAGCACTGGCTGGCCGGGTATCGTCAGCCGCGATGAGGGGAAGGTCACGTGGGGCCGCGTGTCGGCCCCACGTGTCTTCGCAGGGGCGCTTAGACGAATCGCTGAGGTGCTACGCCGCGCGGCAGGCGGCTGCTGCCAGGCAGGGCGCTCAGGCGTGCACGCCAGTTGGCCTTGAAGCAGAACGTGCTCGGGGCAGGGCTGGCCTTGGCCATGCGTTGTTTACGCAGCTCTGCCAGGGACGGGGTGGATTTCTTGGCCGACGCAGGCGACTCCGTCTTGACCAGGGACCGCTGACACGATTTGCAGGAAACCTGGTCAGGGGTGGAGGTGCTGGTGAGGTTATTACCGGCGCGACCGCAAGCGACTGCATCGCCGCTGGTTGAGTAGTGCATTACCAAGCTGTACATCTCCAAACATATGAACAAAAGCCCCCTATTTTCGCACAGGTTGGCGGCGGATGCGGCGCCATCGTCAACGCGATGCTGGAGGCTTGAGTCAGAAGGTTGAAGAACGGCGTTGTTTACAGGGGAGAAATGGTACCGAGTGCGCCAATCGCAATGGCCAGCGCCAGAAAACCCACGACGAAGATTGCAAGCTTACCCATGGAGCGCTCCAGATGAAGGTTTTGCGGTGCAGCGCCAGGCTGCAGTCGCGAAATGCGCCCGGTAGAGCGGGGCGCAGGACTATTTTCGCTCTGGCGCTGTTACCGAAACAGATTCAGATGGCGCGGCAAAATGCGGATCAGATCAACTGGAGTGCTGTTGTTCAACGTCGCCAGGCACCTTCAGGCACTTCAACCTCCCGCTCGGCTTGCGCCAGGGCGCGCTTCAAGCCCTCGGCATCAAAAGGTATGCAATAAGCCGGTTTGGCCCGTTCGAACCGCCAGCTTTCATCCAGGCCCCCGGCATCGACCGCGTCGTAACCCAGGTCGTCGAGCAGCCTGCTAACCACCGATTTCGCTTCATCATCATCGCTGGCAACAGGCAGGGCGCGCCGATCTGCTGCGCCGCTACCACGGGCGTCTTTCTCCAAATCCTGGGCAAGAATTGCATTGAATACCTTCACTACCCGCGAACCCGGCAGATGCTCGGCAAGCAGGCGACTGGTAGTGGTTTCGAAACGGTCCAGCGCAGGAAACAGACCATCGCGGTCCGGGTAGTAGTTGTTGGCGTCCATGACGATTTTGCCCTGCAGCCACTGCGCGGGCACGCTGTGGTAGTGCGCGAAGGGAATTGCCAGCAGTACCACGTCAGCAAACCGTGCAGCTTCTTCTGCACTGCCCACTTCGCAGCCGAGAATGCCGCTGCGCACGCTGCTCATGGTCTGCGGCCCCCGTGAGTTGCTGAGCATCACCTTATGCCCGGCGGCCAGCGCCAGCTGCGCCACTGCCCGCCCGATAAAACCTGCCCCGATTATGCCAATGCGCATGTCCTTGCTCCGTTGCGTGATAGGAGCGTTTATGATGATTGGCAACCAGTAGTAGATAAATTACCAAGCTGTATCGAGTGTCGTTACCAGGAGTGTTGAATGATGGATCGCCTGACCAGCATGGGCGCCTTTGTAATGGCCGCTGAAGAGGGGTCCTACGCCAGTGCGGCGCAGCGTTTGGGCATGTCGCCGCAGATGGTGGCCAAGCATGTAGCCGCTCTGGAGCATCGCCTGGGCGCGCGCCTGCTCAACCGTACAACTCGACGGCAAAGCCTGACCGAGCTTGGCAGCGCCTACTACGAGCGCTGCAAGCATATCCTCAGTGAGGCGCAGGCGGCCGACTCCCTGGCGCAGATCATGAATGATACGCCGCGGGGCAAACTGAAGGTCAGTGCGCCAGTTACCTTTGGCTCCTACAGCCTGATGCCAATGGTTACCGACTTTCTACGCCAGTACCCGCAGGTCGAAATTGACCTGCACCTGACCGACCGTTTCGTCGACCTGGTCGAGGAGGGCTTCGAAGTGGCATTTCGCATCGGCCCCCTGGGCACTTCCAGCCTCACCGCCAGGCCCCTGGCACCTTACCGCCTGGTGACCTGCGCTTCACCGCGCTACCTGACCGCCCACGGTATCCCACGAACGCCAGCCGATCTCGAACAGCACGAATGCCTGGGCTACGCCTACTGGTCGCGCCCAGCCGACCGTGAATGGCAATTCGTCCAGGGCGATATGCTGCACAAGGTGCAGGTCGCCAGCCGTTTGCAGGTCAACGAGAGCAGGGCGCTGATGGCAGCGGCGCTGGATGGCTTCGGCATTGTGCTGGGGCCGGAAGACTTTCTGCGCCCGGCGCTGCAAAGTGGCGAGCTGGTGCGGGTGCTGGCTGACTACCAGCCGCCGAGCCGGCAGATGCATTTGCTCTATACCGCCAACCGGCAGAGAACCGCCAAACTGCGACGGTTCATCGATGCGGTGCTGGATCGCTTTGCGGTCAGCCCGGAAACCGGCCACGCAGCTCATTAGCCCCTGACTCAACGCCTCAGCCAGCGCGCCACCACCTGCCGCCAGGGTGGCGATGCTTTGATGGTGCTTCTATGCGCCATACAGCCTGGCTCAAACAGTACCTCTGGCACATCGCGCATGCGAATCCACGGTTCGTGCTGCCACTGCAGCACGCTGAGCGAATGCCTGCCCCAATCCATCTGGCCTATCCTCGGCACGTCCTGCTCTGGCAGATCCTGCCTGTCCCGCAGTACCGCGATCACCTCATAAGTCAGCCAGCGCCGCAGGCTGCGATTCTCCGGAATGTAGTGATGAGCCAGCACCGTGTAGGCCCCGGACTCACTGATCATCACCGTGTCACGGTACTCGCCGTAGCGCAGCAGCGGCAAGGTTCGCCGTTGATCGGCATCGAGCTTGCGCACGATATGTTCGTCGAGGTAACGGCCAATCAGCCGGCCGAGTTCACGAGCGCAGAACCAGGCTTGGGATTCGAGCCAAAGGGCGTGGAGAGGGCGGTTGTGGCGTAGGAAAAGTGTAGCTTCGTAGTGCTTAGTCATATCCGGCTTTCCTTTGAAATGAAAAGCCGCTGCTGTCGAGAGCGGTTGGCCGCTGCGTGAGCGCTTCTTAGGCGCGAAAGTAGAAAGTAAAGTGCCTTGGATTACGGGTCAATCTGCAGGGCGTAGGAAGTTTCTGCATTTTTATTTTCAAGCAGAACGCTCTTTTCTTGTTAGTGATTTCCTGGAAGGTTCGGTGTGAATGTCCGCTTGAAAAATTGTTTGGACAACTAAATACATAAGCTTTGCTCGGGAGAGCGATGCCCCCGAGCATTGAGTAATTCTTAAGGTTTAACTATTTGTCCACCGCATCCAGGGCACATGTTTTTTTCCCACGCAAATTTCATTATTTGTGTGATCTCAAATTTGCAAGTAGGGCAAGGGAAAATTTCACCTGCTTTGAGCTTTCTACTCTTGATAACTGCCACAGGATTGTAGATGTATCGCCTTACTCTGTTGTGAATGTCTTCATATTTTGTAATAAATTGAAATTTCTTATCTTTTTGATGGTGGTCGTATGTGCATGAATAGCTAAGTGCGAATATTGAAAGCTTATTTGGTATGTGACTTTCTTTAGCGCTTACACGGTCCGTTCTCTTGTGCAGTAAGCGTTGGTAAATTAGCTCGGAAAAATCATTCTCTGCTAGCGCGGCATGGTTTTCGGGACTTTCTTCTACCGCAATGTGGCTAGTTTTGTTTTTAATTGCAAAATCTTCAAGGTCTCGCCAGGCAGACATTGCGTGTGAGCTGGCTTCGAAATTTAGTAGTTTTTTCTCTCCGTCAGATTTAATAGCGCTTTTTATCATTGATGCTGAGACGTATTGAAATGCTCCGCCTCGTTTCAGGGGGTTATTTCTATAAGTTACAAATTCGTTCCAGGCGTGAACCAATATGGTGCCGAAGTCTCTAGGGTTTCCCATTGACCCCATAATAAGTAACTCAAAGTTGGTTTTATTATTGATGAGTACGGAGTTGGAAATGTCAGTTCTGAGCAAGTGATGTTGCAAGCGTTTGTCGATGAAGTCCTGGAAGTATTTAATGCACGAGCTTTGGTCGGTTTCGTATATAAGCGATTCATCTAAGTCAATGAGGTGCTGTAAGTCATTACCTATCGAAAGAGGGTGAAGAGTACCCCGGTATGGTACATAGGCGATCCAGAAATATATTGGGTTATCGATAATTTTATTTATGTAAGTTGCTAGAAGTTTTTGCGCATTCCCTTCGTAGTAAAGTTTTTCCCACTCGTCAATGTAAAAGGTTATAGATTTTATTTTTAGCTTTTCTATGATTTTCTTTATAGTTGTTGAGATGTGAGAGATGTCGAGATAACTTAGGTATTTCGAGTGTTCTTCTTGTGAGATTGTAGTTTCTTCTACTTGCTTTATTTTACTTGCGAGATTTAGATCGGCGCCTGTTGGAGATGCCTTAAGGGAGAACTCCTCAATTGCTTCGATCAAGTCTTTTAGCTGGCTATTAATTTTCTGTTGGCCCGCCTCATAGTTTTTTATGGTGTGCGTCCCAGCCAACAGAGGTTTTTGTGCCTCAAGCAGAACATCTAGGGTTTCACTGATTCGCTGAGTTAGCTTGTCTGGAATAATAAGAGATCTTAGCTTTTCAAATGTACCGTTTTTGGTTGAGGTTGTTAATGTCTTCTGAAGGTGCTCTGTAATACTCGTTATCAAAAAGCTTGAAAAAATACGATTAAATATTTCTTGAGTGCAGTCTATTGGGATGTTGAGCTTTTTGGAGTTTAGATATACAGCTAAGTGACCATTCTTGAATAGGTCCTGATTGATGCGATGTCTTGCGAGCAAAAGTAAATGTGTTTTACCTGTTCCGCGCAAACCTTGAAGAACGCCGCTAGATGATCCGGTGTGAGATATCAGCTTGTTGAGATGATCCTTGATATCAACATGTGTTTCGGATAACTCAATGATTTTTTCAGCAGAGGCTTCAAGGCTTAGGTCGAAGTCCGCTCGTAAATCTGAGAAAGATTGCGTGATTTTTTGGACAAGCTCTGTATCTTTTACGATGTCTCGCAGCTTTGCTTTTTGAGTTGCCATTACAAATCCTTTGCACTTTGATGACCAGGGATACGTTTTCTAATATTTACCATGGCTATAGGCCATTATCAATCAGAAGGTCTTTCTGGTTGTGACGAAGTTTTTGATAGAGCAAAAAAAGGACAGCTAGGAGCTGTCCTTTTTTTGTCTTTGAGAGCTAATCAATCCCAGCTCAACGCCCCACCAGTCTGATACTCGATAACCCGAGTCTCGAAGAAGTTCTTCTCTTTCTTCAAGTCCATGATCTCGCTCATCCATGGGAACGGGTTGGTGGTACCTGGGTACTCTTCCTTCAGGCCGATCTGCGACAGGCGACGGTTGGCGATGAACTTGAGGTAGTCCTCCATCATCGCTGCGTTCATGCCCAGCACGCCGCGCGGCATGGTGTCGCGGGCGTATTCGATTTCCAGCTGGGTGCCCTGCAGAATCATCTGCGAGGCTTCTTCCTTCATTTCGGCATCCCACAGGTGCGGGTTTTCGATCTTGATCTGGTTGATCACGTCGATACCGAAGTTCAGGTGCATGGACTCGTCACGCAGGATGTACTGGAACTGTTCGGCAACGCCAGTCATCTTGTTGCGACGACCCATGGACAGGATCTGGGTGAAGCCGCAGTAGAAGAAGATGCCTTCCAGGACGCAGTAGTAGGCGATCAGGTTGCGCAGCAGCTCTTTGTCGGTCTCGACGGTGCCGGTGTTGAACTCAGGGTCGGAGATCGCGCGGGTGTAGCTAAGGCCCCAGGCGGCTTTTTTAGCGACCGACGGGATCTCGTGGTACATGTTGAAGATCTCGCCTTCATCCATGCCCAGCGACTCGATGCAGTACTGGTAGGCGTGGGTATGGATCGCCTCTTCGAAGGCCTGGCGCAGGATGTACTGGCGGCACTCGGGGTTGGTGATCAGGCGGTATACGGCCAGGGCCAGGTTGTTGGCAACCAGGGAGTCGGCGGTGGAGAAGAAGCCCAGGTTGCGCATGACGATGCGACGCTCGTCGTCGGTCAGGCCTTCCGGGTTTTTCCACAGGGCGATGTCCGCGGTCATGTTGACCTCTTGCGGCATCCAGTGGTTGGCGCAGCCGTCCAGGTACTTCTGCCAGGCCCAGTCGTATTTGAACGGTACCAGCTGGTTGAGGTCGGCGCGGCAGTTGATCATGCGCTTTTCGTCAACCGCGACGCGGGCAGCAGAACCTTCCAGCTCAGCCAGGCCTTCGGCGATGTCGAGTTTGTCCAGGGCCGCCTTGGCGCGTTTGACCGCTTCGGAGTCGTCGGCAGTCACGGCGCGCGCTTCCAGGGCAGCCACACCGCCAGCGTTATCGAGCTTGTCGATGCCTGCGGCAGCAGCTTGAGTGGCGGTAGTGCCTTTGGCGGCTTCTTCGCCTTCGTCTTTATCGAATTCGTCCCAGCTCAGCATGGTGGGTCTCCTGCTTGAGGGCCATATCAGTATGGCCGGTGGATCTTGGTTGCGGTGCTTGCGGTTGGGTACTGCGGTGCACGCAAAAACTTGGAATGCTTCCCCGGGCTGAGGCCCTCGGGGGAGGTCGGGGTGGCCCCGACCTTGTTGTTCGGCGCTTTGGAAAGGGGGCGGCAGGGCCGGCCCTTTCGCGGGTCAAGCCCGCTCCTACAGGGAGCGGGCCTTCAGGCGCTTATTGGCAGGCTTCGCAATCCGGCTCGTCGATCGCGCAGGCCTTTGGTACCGGAGCAGGGCCGGCTGGCGCTGCCTGTACCGGGGCGCTGTCGCCACCGCTGGAGACGGCGTTGAGCTTGCCGGTGTTGATGGTCGACTTCTCGGTGCTGGTCGCGGCCAGGGCACGGAGGTAGTAGGTGGTTTTCAGGCCACGGTACCAGGCCATGCGGTAGGTCACGTCGAGCTTCTTGCCCGAAGCGCCGGCGATGTACAGGTTCAGCGACTGGGCCTGGTCGATCCACTTCTGGCGACGGGAGGCGGCATCGACGATCCACTTGGTTTCCACTTCGAAGGCGGTCGCGTAGAGGTCTTTGAGCTCTTGCGGAATGCGCTCGATCTGCTGCACCGAACCGTCGTAGTACTTCAGGTCGTTGATCATGACCGAGTCCCACAGGCCGCGGGCCTTGAGGTCGCGAACCAGGTACGGGTTGATCACGGTGAATTCGCCCGAGAGGTTCGATTTCACGTACAGGTTCTGGTAGGTCGGCTCGATGGACTGCGATACGCCGGTGATGTTGGCGATGGTCGCGGTCGGCGCGATGGCCATGATGTTCGAGTTACGAATACCTTTTTGTACACGGGCACGTACCGGTGCCCAGTCCAGGGTTTCGTTCAGGTCGACGTCGATGTACTTCTGGCCACGGGCTTCGATCAGGATCTGTTGCGAATCCAGCGGCAGGATGCCTTTGGACCACAGCGAGCCCTGGAAGGTCTCGTAGGCGCCACGCTCGTCGGCCAGGTCGCAGGACGCCTGGATGGCGAAGTAGCTGACCGCTTCCATCGACTTGTCGGCGAACTCGACGGCAGCGTCGGAGCCGTAAGGGATGTGCTGCAGGTACAGCGCGTCCTGGAAGCCCATGATGCCCAGGCCGACCGGACGGTGCTTGAAGTTCGAGTTACGCGCTTGCGGCACCGAGTAGTAGTTGATGTCGATCACGTTGTCGAGCATGCGCACGGCGGTGTTGACGGTGCGCTGCAGCTTGGTGGTGTCCAGCTTGCCATCGACAATGTGGTTCGGCAGGTTGATCGAGCCCAGGTTGCAGACCGCGATCTCGTCCTTGTTGGTGTTCAGGGTGATCTCGGTGCACAGGTTCGAGCTGTGCACCACGCCCACGTGCTGCTGCGGCGAACGCAGGTTGCACGGGTCCTTGAAGGTCAGCCATGGGTGGCCGGTCTCGAACAGCATCGAGAGCATCTTGCGCCACAGGTCTTTGGCCTGGATGGTCTTGAACACCTTGATCTTGTTGTACTCGGTCAGGGCTTCGTAGTACTCGTAGCGCTCTTCGAAGGCCTTGCCGGTCAGGTCGTGCAGGTCTGGCACTTCCGATGGCGAGAACAGGGTCCACTTGCCGTCATCGAAGACGCGCTTCATGAACAGGTCAGGGATCCAGTTGGCGGTGTTCATGTCGTGGGTACGACGACGGTCATCACCGGTGTTCTTGCGCAGCTCGATGAATTCTTCGATGTCCAGGTGCCAGGTTTCCAGGTAGGCACAGACAGCGCCCTTGCGCTTGCCACCCTGGTTAACGGCGACGGCGGTGTCGTTGACCACTTTCAGGAACGGCACGACGCCCTGGGATTTACCGTTGGTGCCCTTGATGTAGGAGCCCAGTGCACGCACAGGGGTCCAGTCGTTGCCCAGGCCACCGGCGAATTTCGACAGCATGGCGTTGTCGTGGATCGCGTGGTAGATGCCCGACAGGTCGTCCGGCACGGTGGTCAGGTAGCAGCTCGACAGCTGCGGGCGCAGGGTACCGGCGTTGAACAGGGTCGGGGTCGAGGCCATGTAGTCGAAGGACGACAACAGGTTGTAGAACTCGATGGCACGGGCTTCTTTGTCTTTCTCTTCCAGCGCCAGGCCCATGGCCACGCGCATGAAGAACACCTGAGGCAGCTCGAAGCGTACGCCATCCTTGTGGATGAAGTAGCGGTCGTACAGGGTCTGCAGGCCCAGGTAGGTGAATTGCTGGTCGCGCTCGTGGTTGATCGCCTTGCCCAGTTTTTCCAGGTCGAAGTCGGCCAGGGCAGGGTTGAGCAGTTCGAACTCGACACCCTTGGCGATGTAGGCAGGCAGGGCCTTGGCGTACAGCTCGGCCATTTCGTGGTGGGTGGCGCTCTCGGCGACTTCGAGGAAGCCCAGGCCTTCGGCGCGCAGGGTGTCCATCAGCAGGCGGGCGGTCACGAACGAGTAGTTCGGCTCGCGCTCGACCAGGGTACGGGCGGTCATCACCAGGGCGGTGTTGACGTCGGTGAGGGCCACGCCGTCGTAGAGGTTCTTCAGGGTTTCGCGCTGGATCAGGTCGCCATCGACTTCGGCCAGGCCTTCGCAGGCTTCGCTGATGATGGTGTTCAGGCGGTTCATGTCCAGTGGCGCCAGGCTGCCGTCGGCGCGGGTGATGCGGATGCTTGGGTGCGGCTGCACGCCGGCGTCTTCGGCGTGGCCACGGGTGGCACGCTCCTTGGCACGCTGGTCGCGGTAGATCACGTAGTCACGGGCGACTTTCTGTTCGCCGGCACGCATCAGGGCCAGTTCGACCTGGTCCTGGATTTCTTCGATGTGGATGGTGCCGCCCGAAGGCATGCGACGCTTGAAGGTCGCGGTGACTTGTTCGGTCAGGCGGGCAACGGTGTCGTGGATGCGCGACGAGGCGGCGGCGGTGCCGCCTTCAACTGCGAGGAACGCTTTGGTGATGGCCACGGTGATCTTGTCATCGGTGTAGGCGACGACAGTGCCGTTACGCTTGATCACGCGCAGTTGGCCCGGAGCGGTGGCAGCCAGATCCTGGTTCGAATCAGCGGCCTGCGGCGCCAAAGCCTGCGGGTTCTCGCGAGTTGTGTCGGTTTGCATGGGTGTCTCCACGTTCTCTAAGTATGTTTAGGCGCTTTGTGAGCGCCAACCGTTCCGTCCGAAAGCCCAACAACCGACCTTGAGGGCGCGCAGGAACGAGCGTTCCGGCATGCCGCACAGGTCGGGCATACTCACTTCGGGACAGTTCAGGAATTAGGGCAAATGCTTGCCGCTCCCTGGCCGAAGTCAAAGGTCTTGAATCTACGACTCAAAACTGTTGCTGTCGGGTGTGCCGATGGCTTGCAACACCCGTACCCGAAACAACACCCTCCAAGGGTTTGCAACGGAAGCCTGCGCAGGAGCGGTTTGGCTGCTGATCTCTTCTAAAGTTCCAGCAAAAAATCTAGCCGTTGAGGGCTTGAGTTCTCTGCTTGACTTGTGCTTGGGATTTTCAGGAAACCCCAAGATGTAGTGTTTTGTTTCGCTTGGGATACAAGATAATGCGGTCTTGGGGGTAATGCAAGGTCGCGGTCTGTGGATAACTTGTGCGTATTTTGTGAGTGATTTCACTCAACCCCTTGTAGGCCGCGTCTTAGCGCGCAATGACCGCCCGTCACCGATTTTTTCGCGGGGCAAAGGGTCGCAGGCGGATTTTGCGGGCGCGAACCCTATCACAAAAAATCGGCTTGTCCGAGCGCCTTGCCCACTGGTTTTTTACTGCGGGTAACGGCGGTTGGCAGGCGCCGGTACCCGACGTAGTATCCGGGGCCAATGTTGCCTTTTGGTGATCTGGGCACTCTTTATAACAACAAGCTGTTGAGGTGAGCCGTGGAGCAGAGCAGTCGGGTATTGATCGTCGAGGATGACCAGCGGCTGGCTGACCTGACCCGTGAATACCTGCAGGCCAATGGCTTTGTCGTGGACGTGGAGGGCGATGGCGCCCGGGCGGCGGCGCGAATCATCGCCGAGCAGCCCGACCTGGTGATCCTCGACCTGATGCTGCCTGGCGAGGACGGCCTGAGTATCTGCCGCAAGGTGCGCAAGCAGTACCCCGGGCCGATCCTGATGCTCACCGCGCGCAGCGACGACCTCGACCAGGTCCAGGGCCTGGACCTGGGCGCCGACGACTACGTGTGCAAACCGGTGCGCCCGCGCTTGCTGCTGGCGCGTATCAACGCCCTGCTGCGGCGCAGCGAGGCTGCGGCCGAGCCGCAAGTACCGCAAGCTTTGCAGTTCGGCCCGTTGCGGGTCGATAACACCTTGCGCGAGGCCTGGCTGTACGACAGCGGCATCGAACTGACCAGCGCCGAGTTCGACCTTTTATGGCTGCTGGTAAGCAACGCCGGGCGCACCTTGTCGCGCGAGGAGATCTTCACCTCCCTGCGCGGCGTCGGCTATGACGGCCAGGACCGCTCCATTGATGTGCGTATTTCGCGCATCCGCCCGAAAATAGGCGACGACCCGGAGCACCCACGGATGATCAAGACCATCCGCAGCAAAGGCTACCTGTTCGTTCGTGAAGCGGCCCAAGCCATGGGCCAGGTGCCATGAACTCGATCTTTTTGCGCATCTATGGCGGCATGCTCGCCGCCCTGGTGCTGGTGGCGGTGCTTGGCGTGCTCAGCCTGCACCTGCTCAACGAGGTGCGCGCCGGCCAGTACCGCGAACGCCTGGCCCACGGCACCTTTACCCTGATGGCTGACAACCTGGCGCCGCTGGATGCTGTCGAGCGCAAGCGCGCGCTGTTGATCTGGGAGCGCCTGCTGGGGATTCCCCTGGAGTTGCAGGCGCTGAGCAGTACTGCGCTGGACGGTAGCCAGCGCAGCGGCTTGCAGCGTGGGCAGGTACTGGTCGAGAAGACCGGCCCGCACGCGGCCAAGGTGCTGCGCCAGGTCGGTGATCAGGATTTGCTGCTGGTCGGTGAAGTGCAGCAGATCAGCGAGCAACTGGCCCGCGCCACTATTTATCTGCTCGCCGATGAACTGGTGCGCTACCCGGTGGCCGAGCAGCCCCAGCGCCTGGCCGCCCTCAAGCAGAGCAAGGGTTTTGGCTTCGACCTGCGCCTGCAGCGGGTCAATCAGACCGACATGGACGAAGACCAGCGCCGGCGCATCGATGAAGGCGACACGGTGATGGCCCTGGGCAAGGACGGTGACTCGATCCGCGTGTTCGCCGGCTTGGTCGGCACGCCCTGGGTACTGGAAATCGGCCCGCTGTACCAGATGAACCCCTATCCGCCGCAGTTGCTGGTACTGATTGCGGTGCTGGGCCTGTGCCTGATCGGCCTGATCGTCTACCTGTTGGTGCGCCAGCTGGAGCGGCGCCTGTCGGGGCTTGAGGCCGCGGCAACGCTGATCGCCCAGGGCAGCCTGGAAACCCGCGTGGCGGCCGACGACGCCGACTCGGTCGGGCGCCTGGCCGCAGCGTTCAATGGCATGGCCGAACACCTGCAGCGCTCGCTGACCATCCAGCGCGAGCTGGTGCGGGCGGTGTCTCACGAGCTGCGCACGCCGGTTGCGCGCTTGCGCTTTGGCCTGGAGATGATCGCCAGCGCCAGTAGTGACCAGGCCCGGGACAAGTACCTGACCGGCATGGACGGCGATATCCAGGACCTCGACAAGCTGGTCGATGAGATGCTCACCTACGCGCGCCTGGAGCAGGGCGCGCCGGCCCTGCATTTCCAGCGCGTCGACCTGGATGCCTTGCTCGACCAGGTGATCGCCGAGCTGGCGCCGCTGCGCCGCGAGGTGCGGGTGCTGCGCGGTCCCTGCCAGGGCGGCGAAAAGGGCCCGGACGGGCAGGGGCCGTGGGTCGAGGCCGAGCCGCGCTACCTGCACCGGGCGCTGCAGAACCTGGTCAGCAATGCCATGCGCCACGCCGAATCACAGGTCAGCCTCAGCTATCAGCTGGGCCTGCAACGGTGCCGGATCGATGTCGAGGACGATGGCCCCGGCGTGCCGGAAAGCGTCTGGGAGCGCATCTTCACCCCCTTTACCCGCCTCGACGACAGCCGCACGCGTGCCTCTGGCGGGCATGGCCTGGGCTTGTCTATCGTGCGGCGGATCATTTACTGGCATGGCGGGCGGGCGTCTGTGGGGCGCAGCGAGCGCCTGGGCGGCGCCTGCTTCAGCCTCAACTGGCCGCGCAACCAGGACGGCGCATGAGTTCGCCGATCACCCTGCAGGCGTTGCTCGACGAAACCCGCTTCGATGCCTTGCTGCTGGCATTGTATGGCCCCGAACTGATGCCAGCGCAGCGGCCGGTGCTGGTCTCGCAGTGGTCCAAGTACTATTTCGCGCTGCTCTGGCGGACGTTGCGCGAGGGTGCAAGCCTGGCGGCTTTCAGCCAGACATCGCTGCTGCTGGATGAGCGCGGCTTGCCGCTTGCGCTGATCGCCGACGGCGCCCCCTGCCAGGACTTGCTGGCTGAGCATCTGCAACCGCTGGTTGCGCGCCTGGCCGAGCGGGGCGCGCTGGCAACGGCGGTGTTGTGGGGCAATGCCGGTGATTGCCTGGATCAACTGCTGCAAGGCAGTGGCGACAGCTCAGGCTTGCAGGTGCTGCTGTCAACGCCCGGCAGCCCTTTGTATGCCGCCGTCAGCCAGGATGCTCGAGGACGGCGTCGGCGCCGCACCTGCTGCCTGAGTTACAAGGTCGACTGGGTCGGGCATTGCGAGCATTGCCCGTTGCTGCCCTGAAACTCAGACGCTGACCAGGCTCAACAGCTGGTCATCCTGCAGGCAGAACTGCCCCTCAAGCTCCCGGCCGTGGTGCCAGTGCGCCGACAGGTCGGTCAGCAGGCGCAGGCGCGCATGGCCGTCTGCGGACCACTCCAGCACTTCGGCATGCTCGAAATAGAAGCGCTGCTTGACGATCGGGTAGAGCGCCTTGAACAGGCTTTCTTTCAGCGAGAAGGTCAGGGTCACGGTCAGGCCCACCTGGCTGGGGTCCATACGCTGCAGTTCGGCGTCAGTGAGAATCTCCCGGGCCAGGCGTTCGGCGCGCTCGTCGCTGAGCAGGCATTCCTGGTCCAGGCCCAGGCCCTGGCAATCGCTGCTGCGCGCCACCACGGCGGCGGCCCAGCCTTTGCCGTGGGTGATCGAGCCGCAGATGCCGGCCGGCCAGATCGGCGCGCGGTCTTCATCGGTGCCGGGGACATAGTCGCGGCCATCGAGCTGCATCAAGGCGGCGCGGGCACACACCCGGCCGGCCAGGTACTCGGCCTGGCGCTTGGCCACCGAGCGTTGCAGGCTGGCGGTTTGCTCGATACCGGCGCGAGCGAAGTCGTCGCTGGCAAGCAGGGCGGGGTCGAACGGGCAACTGACCAGGATCGCGCCGGGGACCGGACGCGGCAGGGGCCAGTGGTGCAGGAGCGGGGCGCAGCAGGTGGGCAGTCGGTTCATGGCCGGTATTGTGCCGTGGCTGCTGCCAACGTGTCACGGTATAGGCGCGGGCTTGCCGGGGGTCAACCTTTAGTGAAGATCTTCTTGAAGAACGCCTGCAAGTCCGCCCACGAGCTTTCATCCGCCGCCTTGTTGTAGCCAATATCCGGCCCGCCATGCTCGCCATGGCTGAGGCGGTCGGCATCGGGGTTGGTAAAGCCGTGCTTGGCCCCGGGAATGCTGACGAACTCATAGGTCGCCCCGGCTGCGTCCATTTCTTCCTTGAATTTCTCCACCTGCTCCGCGGTCACCATGCTGTCGCTGGCGCCATGCTCTACCAGCACTTTGGCCTTGACGCTGCCCGCTGTCGCCGGCGTGTTGGTGACCAGCGCACCATGGAAGCTGGCCACCCCGGCCAGCGCTTCACCACGGCGCGCGGCGTCGAGCACCACCTTGCCGCCGAAACAGTAGCCGATGGCGGCGATCTGCTCTTTATCGGTCTGTGGCTGAAGCTTGAGCAGTTCAACCCCGGCATCGAAGCGCTCGGCTGCCGCGCTCGGGTCTTTCAGCGCGGCAGCCATGAACGCCTGGGCATCGGCCGGGTGCTCGGTGTGCTTGCCGTCGCCATACATGTCGATGGCCAGGGCGCTGTAGCCAAGCCCGGCAAGGTCGCGGGCGCGGCGCTTGGCATAGTCGTTGAGCCCCCACCATTCATGCACCACCACCACGCCCGGGCGTTTGCCCTCGGCGGCGTCGTCGTAGGCGTAATAGCCGACCAGGCGCTTGCCATCGGCATCCTGGTAGGGAATCTCACGGGTTTGCACCGCCGCCTGGGCCAGGCTGGCGGCACCGATCAGGGCCAGAGCGAGCAGACAACGCATGGTCGTACTCCTTGATTGCAGTCGGTTTTGCTCTCAGTGCAGCTGTTCAGCCGAGGTTCAGCCAGGGTTCAGCGGCGGTTCAGGAGGGCTTGCTTACTCTAGCTTCCACACCAACACAGTGCATCACCTGGAGTACCACACGATGAAAAAGCTCAACACCCTGCTGCTCACCGTTGCTTTCCTTGGCGCCAGCGCCGCCGCCCAGGCCGCTGACACCACCTTCGCCGGCGTCACTTATGGTCAGACCAGCGACAAGATGAAAAAGTCCGGCCTGTTGACCCGCAACACCGATCACCTGAACACCGACGGCATCATCAGCAAGGACAGCACCTACGGCATCCGCGTCGGCCAGATGAACGACCAGGGCCGCTACTACCTGACCTACGACAACGTCTCCAACGACCACAGCGGCCTGAAAGTACGCCAGGAAAACCTCCTGGGCAGCTACGACATGTTCTACCCGCTGGGCAACACCACCAAGCTGTTCGGTGGCGCCAGCGCCGGCCTGACCAAGATGAGCATGGAATCCTCCGGCTACAGCCGCGACACCGACACCGGTTACGCCATCGGCCTGCAAGCCGGCGTGCTGCAGCAAGTCAGCGACAATGCCTCGGTGGAACTGGGCTACCGTTACCTGCGCAGCAACGCCAGCACCGAGTTGTCCGAGCATGACGGTCCGAAAGTCGGCAGCCTGCGCCTGAACAGCAGCGCCCAGACCTACCTGTCGGCCAACTACGCGTTCTAAGTCGCCTGGCGATGTCCGAACCGGCCTGCATGCGCACGGCCGGTTCGCTGTTATTCTGCATTCGTCTACAAAATTGACTGGCCAATGAAGGCCGGCACGGGTCTGGAGGAGCGTATGAAACTGCTGGTGGTCGAGGATGAGGCACTCTTGCGTCATCACTTGTACAGCCGCTTGACGGAAAGCGGGCATGTGGTCGAAGCGGTGGCCGATGCCGAGGAGGCCCTGTACCAGGCCGAGCAGTTCAACCATGACCTGGCGGTGATCGACCTGGGCCTGCCGGGCATGA
The DNA here is from genome assembly GCF_024748945.1 of Pseudomonas sp. B21-035. Taxonomy (NCBI): domain Bacteria; kingdom Pseudomonadati; phylum Pseudomonadota; class Gammaproteobacteria; order Pseudomonadales; family Pseudomonadaceae; genus Pseudomonas; species Pseudomonas sp. B21-035. Next base: position 4,453,452 of record NZ_CP087179.1, on the reverse strand, counting down.
GCGGGCTCGACCTGATCCGCCAATTGCGTTCCCAGGGCAAGAGTTTCCCGATCCTGATCCTCACCGCCCGTGGTAACTGGCAGGACAAGGTCGAAGGCCTGGCCGCCGGCGCCGACGACTATGTGGTCAAACCCTTTCAGTTCGAAGAACTCGAAGCCCGTCTCAACGCCTTGCTGCGCCGCTCCAGCGGCTTTACCCAGTCGACCATCGCTGCCGGTCCCCTGGTGCTCGACCTCAATCGCAAACAGGCAACCCTCGACGAACAACCCCTGGCGCTGACCGCTTATGAATACCGCATCCTCGAGTACCTGATGCGTCATCACCAGCAGGTGGTGGCCAAGGACCGCCTGATGGAGCAGCTGTACCCGGACGATGATGAGCGCGACCCGAATGTCATAGAGGTGCTGGTCGGCCGCCTGCGGCGCAAGCTTGAGGGCAGCAACGGCTTCAAGCCGATCGATACCGTCCGCGGCCTGGGTTATCTGTTCACCGAGCGTTGCCGATGATCCGTTCGTTACGACTGCGCTTGATGCTGGCGGCTGCGGTGCTGGCGCTGCTGTTCATGCTCGGCTTGCTGCCGGCCTTGCAGAAGGCCTTCAGCCTGGCCTTGCAGGAATCGATCGAGCAGCGCCTGGCCTCGGACGTCACTACCTTGATTTCCGCCGCGCGCATCGAGAAAGGCAACCTGCAGATGCCGGTGCTGTTACCCGACGAGAAATTCAACCTGCCCGACAGCCGCCTGCTCGGCTACATCTACGACCGCCAGGGCAACCTGGTGTGGCGCTCACGGGCCACGGCGGATGAGAACATCAACTACACCCCGCGCTACGACGGGCGCGGCAACGAATTTGCGCGGATTCGCCAGGACAACGGCGAGGAGTTCTTCGTCTACGACGTCGAGGTCAAGCTGCTTGGCGGCAAGACCGCCGCCTTCAGCATCGTCGCCCTGCAACCGGTGCGTGAATACCAGCACACCCTCGACGGGCTGCGCGAAAAACTCTACCTGGGCTTTGGCGCGGCGTTGCTGGCGTTGCTGGTGCTGCTCTGGGCCGGCCTGACCTGGGGCCTGCGTTCGCTGCGGCAGATGAGCCGCGAGCTTGATGATGTCGAATCCGGTGCCCGCGAAGGCCTGAGCGGTGAGCACCCGCGGGAGTTGCTGCGCCTGACCGACTCGCTCAACCGCCTGCTGCGCAGCGAACGCGAGCAGCGCCGGCGCTATCGGGATTCGCTCGGCGACCTGGCCCACAGCCTGAAAACCCCGTTGACCGTGCTCCAGGGCGTCAGTGAGAGCATGGCCCAGCGCCGCGAAGACCGTGAGCAGGCGCGGGTGCTGCAAAGCCAGATCGAGCGCATGAGCCAGCAGATCGACTACCAGTTGCAGCGCGCCAGCCTGCGCAAGAGCGGCCTGGTGCGCCACCAGGTGCAGTTGCGACCATTGCTCGACAGCCTGTGCAGCACCCTGGCCAAGGTCTACCGCGACAAACATGTGCACATCAGCGTGGACGTGCCGGCCAACGCCATGGTGCCCATGGAGCAGGGCGCCTTGCTCGAGTTGCTCGGCAACCTGCTGGAGAACGCCTACCGCCTGTGCCTGGGCCAGGTTCGCATCAGCCTGCAGGCCAATGAGGCACAGGTGGTGCTGTGCATCGAGGACGACGGCCCGGGCGTGCCGCCCGACCAGCGCGAACGCATCCTCCAGCGTGGCGAGCGCCTCGACCGGCAGAACCCGGGGCAGGGCATTGGCCTGGCGGTGGTCAAGGACATCATCGAAAGCTACGACGCCACCCTGACCCTCGATGACTCGCCGCTGGGCGGTGCGGCCTTTCGCATCCGTTTTGAGCTGGAGCGAAATACCTAGGCGGATTACCGCCATCATTGTCACAAACCTTTGCGTGGCGTGCGGAAATCCGCCAACCCCAGCCCCTCGACCTGCAACCTCTTTGTGCATCGCAGCCCCGTAAAACCGGGGCTTGCACCGTTAAAGCGCATTTTGGCATCGGGCTTGCTATGGACTCATCAGAGTTCTGCCAGGCAGCTCGACACAACAAATCCCTCCAGTGCAGGAGGGTTCGCGCTTTAGGTACCCCGCATCCTGGGAAGGATGAGCCGGTACCCTTGAGGAATTAGCCATGACGACGCGTCAGCCACTGTACAAATCGCTGTATATCCAGGTGTTAGTAGCGATCACCATCGGTATCCTGCTGGGCCATTACTACCCTGAAACCGGCGTGGCCCTGAAGCCACTGGGTGACGGGTTCGTCAAACTGATCAAAATGGTCATCGCCCCGATCATCTTCTGTACCGTGGTCAGCGGCATCGCCGGCATGCAGAACATGAAATCGGTCGGCAAGACCGGTGGCTACGCGCTGCTCTACTTCGAAATTGTCTCGACCATCGCCCTGATCATCGGCCTGGTGGTGGTCAACGTGGTCAAGCCTGGCGCCGGCATGCACATCGATGTCAGCACCCTCAACGCCAGCAGCGTGGCCGCTTACGCCGCCGCCGGCGCGCAGCAGACCACCGTCGGCTTCCTGCTCAACATCATCCCCAACACCGTGGTCGGCGCCTTCGCCAACGGCGACATCCTGCAAGTGCTGATGTTCTCGGTGATCTTCGGCTTCGCCCTGCATCGCCTGGGTGCCTACGGCAAGCCGCTGCTGGACCTGATCGACCGCTTCGCCCATGTCATGTTCAACATCATCAACATGATCATGAAGCTGGCGCCGGTCGGTGCATTCGGTGCCATGGCCTTCACCATCGGCCAGTACGGCGTCGGTTCGCTGGTGCAACTGGGCCAGCTGATGATCTGCTTCTACGTCACCTGCGTGCTGTTCATCCTGGTGGTGCTCGGCGGTATCGCCCGCGCCCACGGTTTCAGCATCCTCAAGCTGATCCGCTACATCCGTGAAGAGCTGATGATCGTCCTCGGTACCTCCTCCTCGGAGTCGGCGCTGCCACGCATGCTGACCAAGATGGAGCGTCTGGGCGCGAAGAAATCCGTGGTTGGCCTGGTGATCCCGACCGGCTACTCGTTCAACCTCGACGGCACCTCGATCTACCTGACCATGGCCGCGGTGTTCATCGCCCAGGCCACCGACACCACCATGGACATCACCCACCAGATCACCCTGCTGCTGGTGCTGCTGGTTGCTTCCAAAGGTGCTGCCGGCGTTACCGGTAGTGGCTTCATCGTCCTCGCCGCAACCCTGTCGGCCGTTGGCCACCTGCCGGTTGCCGGCCTGGCGCTGATCCTTGGCATCGACCGCTTCATGTCCGAAGCCCGCGCCCTGACCAACCTGATCGGCAACGCTGTGGCCACCGTGGTCGTGGCCAAGTGGGTCAAGGAACTGGACGAAGACAAGCTGCACGCCGAGCTGGCGTCCGGCGGCTCGCCGCTGACCGACACCCGCCCGATGGATGACCTCGGTGTGGCTGAAGGCCCTGCTCGCTAACCGGCAGGCTGCGTAGCGCAAAAAGCCCATCTTCGGATGGGCTTTTTTGTGTCTGCGGGGGCTTCATCACGGGGCAAGCCCGCTCCTGCAGATGGGGGGGAGCGGACTTGCCCCGCGATGCTTTATTCCACCCGGGTCTCGCCGCTATACACCAGGGTATGGCGACAGCGCCGGCACAGGTAGCGCCGCCCCTGGCGCACCAGGCTGTGGCGTTGCGCCGAGAACGGGAAGTCGCTGCCAGCGCACGGGCAGCGGTAGATGTAGCGGGTGACCGTGCGGCGCTTGACCGCGTAGTTGTGGCAGCGGTGTGGCGGCAGCTCGTACACGCCGCGCATGATCAGCTGCCATTCCTCGCCATGGGGCTGGATACGCTCGCCAAACAGTTGGTGGGCCACCAGGTGGGCGACCTCGTGGGGTACGGTCTGCTTGAGGAAGTCTTCGCTGTTTTCGCGGTACAGCTGCAGGTTGAAGCGCAGCAGGTTCTCGTGCAGGTGCGCGACGCCGGCCTTCTGGCCGCGCAGCTTGAAGCTGACTTCGGGGCGCGGGAAGGGCCGTTTGAAAAAGGTTTCGGCTTGCTGGTAACAGGTTTCGACGCGGGATTTGAGCAGTTCGGGCATATCGGGGAACACTCCTGGCCGACAATTATGCCGCAACCGCGGCGGCGCTGCCGAGCCACCTGTCAGCGCACAGTATCAGGCCGCCTTGCGGCGGCCTGATGGTGAGTGCACCTATGTTGCTGTTTCTAATAATGCAGGTCAGTTGGTGTAGACGGGCCCCACGCCCAGTCCCCAGACAATCACGGTGAAGGCCATGATGGCGACCAGCACCACCAGCCCTACCGCCAGTACCGAACTCGAGAACAGAAAGCCCTCATCGGAAGGAATGTTCATGAAGGTCGGCAGGCCGACATACAGCAGGTACACCGTGTAGCACACCGCTGCGGTGCCGACGATCATGCCCAGCCACAGGTGAGGGTACAGCGCCGCCAGGCCGCCGACGAACAGGGGCGTCGCGGTGTAGGTGGCAAAGGCGATGCAGCGCGCCAGGCTTGGGTTGGCATCGTAGGTGCGGGCCATCCAGTGGATGAACGCGCCCATCACCGCCACGCCGCCGAGCATGGCCAGGTAGGACATGATGGTCATCCACAGCGCGCTTTCCTGGGTCAGCATGACCGGCGCGCGATCACCGATGACCCAGCCGACCTGGGTGGTGCCGATAAACGCCGAAACCGCCGGGATCGCGGCGAGGATCAGCGTGTGGGTCAGGTACATGTGGCTTATGCTTTCTTCTTCACCGCGTATTTCTTTCCATTCCTGATCGGGATGGGTAAATAGCCCAACAACGTGATGGATCATGCCGGTCACTCCTTTCGTTGTTGCCATCGCCCCCCAGCGGAGCGCTTGCGGCCCCAAGTCTGGGCCAGAGGTTGGAGGTCACCTTTGTGTGGCCTTATGTCGCAGTATAGGAAGGCGTTCGCCGCATAAAGCCGGCTTTTTAGAGCAAATCGCGCTGTCAGGGCCGTGCTTAATCACGATGCAGTCTTTATCGGATTGGCCTACGCCCACTGGCGGTTTAAGGGTAAAATGCTCGGCTTTTGTCACACCTCGCGGATTCCAAGCGCTATGGGCACCCTTTCGGTCAACCAGAACAAACTGCAAAAACGCCTGCGTCGTCTCGCCGGCGAAGCCATCACCGACTTCAACATGATCGAAGACGGTGACAAGGTCATGGTCTGCCTGTCCGGCGGCAAAGACAGCTACACCATGCTCGATGTTCTGCTGCACCTGCAGAAAGTGGCGCCGATCAAGTTCGACATCGTCGCGGTGAACATGGACCAGAAGCAGCCGGGCTTTCCCGAGCACGTGCTGCCGGCCTACCTCGAGGCGCTCGGTGTCGAGTACCACATCGTCGAGAAAGACACCTACTCGGTGGTCAAGGAACTGATCCCGGAGGGCAAGACCACCTGCTCGCTGTGCTCGCGCCTGCGCCGTGGCACCCTGTACACCTTCGCCGACGAAATCGGCGCGACCAAGATGGCCCTGGGGCATCACCGCGACGACATCGTCGAGACCTTCTTCCTCAACATGTTCTTCAACGGCACCCTCAAGGCCATGCCGCCCAAGCTGCGTGCCGACGACGGGCGCAACGTGGTAATCCGCCCGCTGGCCTACTGCAGCGAGAAGGACATCCAGGCCTACTCGGACATGAAGGAATTCCCGATCATCCCGTGCAACCTCTGCGGCTCCCAGGAAAACCTGCAGCGCCAGGTGGTCAAGGACATGCTGGTGGAGTGGGAGCGCAAGACCCCGGGGCGTACCGAGAACATCTTCCGTGGCCTGCAGAACGTGGTGCCGTCGCAGCTGGCTGACCGCAACCTGTTCGACTTCACCAGCCTGAAGATCGACGAAACCGCCACCCCGCGCTTTGTCGACGTGCTGAACATCTGACGGCCATGCGCGATTACCAATGGCTGCATGAGTATTGCCTGAACCGCTTCGGCTCGGCCGCCGCCCTCGAAGCGCACCTGCCTCAGGCGAAAAGCCCCGCGCAGTTGCGTGAGATCGGCGCCGACCGCTACCTGTCGACCCTGGCCCTGCGGGTGTTTCGCGCCGGCTTGAAGCACAGCCTGGTGGACGCCAAGTGGCCGGCCTTCGAGCAGGTGTTTTTCGGCTTCGACCCGCAAAAGGTCGTGCTGATGGGTGCCGAGCACCTGGAGCGGCTGATGCAGGACACGCGCATCATCCGCCACCTGGGCAAGCTCAAGAGCGTGCCGCGCAATGCGCAGATGATCCTCGACATCGAGAAGCAGCACGGCAGCTTTGGCGCGTTCATTGCCGACTGGCCGGTGACCGACATCGTCGGTCTGTGGAAGTACCTGGCCAAGCATGGCAACCAGCTGGGCGGGCTGTCGGCGCCGCGTTTCTTGCGCATGTGCGGCAAGGACACCTTCATCCCCACCAATGACATGGCCGCGGCGCTGATCGCCCAGGACATCATCGACAAGCCGCCGACCAGCCAGCGCGACCTGGCCCTGGTGCAGGAAGCCTTCAACCAGTGGCATGCGCAGAGCGGGCGGCCGCTGTGCCAGCTGTCGGTGATGCTGGCGCACACCGTCAATCACTGAAATCGCTGGTGCCGCCATCGCTGGCAAGCCAACTCCCGCAAAACCCTGTGGGAGCGGCGGTGCGGCGACCCGACTTGCCCCGCGATGAACTCACCGCCTAGTGCGAACCTTCTCCGGCCAACCGCCGCTCATACTGAAAGCGCCAGCGCACATACAGCAAGGCACTGACGAACAGCGCCAGGCTGATCGCCACTTCCAGCCAGCCGAACAGCGCCCGCGCCGGGTCGAAGGCGGCGAGCACGCCCTTGATGAAGTACAGATTGACCACAAAGCAGGTCCAGGCATGGGCGCGGGCGTTGCCCAGCAGCATGCCTGGCAGCAGCAGGGCCAGCGGCACCAGCTCGATCGCCAGGATCACCCCGACCCGCGCACCATGAAGGTCGGCGAACAGCAGGTTGTTCAGGGTCAGCAGGGCGACCAGGCCGAAAAAGCTCGCCAGGCTCAGCGCCCGGGTCAGGCGCAGGCGCGGCGCCAGCCATTCGAGCGACGGCAATACCTTGGGCTTTTTAGCCACGGCCGTTCTCCAGTAGTTTGGCGGTAGACGCCAGACGCTGGCCCAGGGCGCGGCACAGGGCGATTTCGTCGGCATCCAGGTCGCGCTTGCCGTCGGCGCCAGCATGGTGGCTGGCGCCATAAGGCGTACCGCCGCCCCGGGTTTCCAGCAATGCCGACTCGCTGTAGGGCAGGCCCATGATCAGCATGCCGTGGTGCATCAGCGGCAATAGCATCGACAGCAGGGTCGATTCCTGGCCGCCGTGCAGGCTGGCGGTGGAGGTGAACGCCGCCGCTGGCTTGCCGACCAGGCCGCCGCTCAGCCACAGGCTGCTGGTGCCGTCGATGAAGTACTTGAGCGGTGCGGCCATGTTGCCAAAGCGCGTCGGGCTGCCCAGGGCCAGGCCCGAGCAGTGGCGCAGGTCGTCGAGGCTGGCATACAGGGCGCCGGTGTCGGGGATGTCCGGGGCGACGGCTTCGCACTCGGTGGAAATCGCCGGTACCGTGCGGATACGTGCCTCAAGGCCGGCCATCTCGACGCCGCGGGCAATCTGCCGGGCCATCTCGCTGGTCGAGCCGTGGCGGCTGTAGAACAGGATCAGGATATATGGCGCGCTCACGGCAGGATCTCCAGCACCTTCTCTGGTGGCCGGCCGATCGCGGCTTTATCGCCGGCAATCAGGATCGGCCGCTCGATCAGCTTCGGGTGCTGGACCATGGCCTCGATCAACTTCGCCTCGCTGAGGCTGGCATCGGCCAGGTTGAGCGTCTTGTATTCGTCTTCACCGCTGCGCAGAAGCTGGCGGGCACTGATGCCAAGCTTGCCGAGCAGGGCCTTGAGCTCGCCGGCCGTCGGCGGGGTTTCCAGGTAGCGCACCACGGTCGGGGCCAGGCCGCGGGCTTCGAGCAGCTCCAGGGCGCCACGGGATTTGGAGCAGCGCGGATTGTGATAGAGGGTCAGGTCAGTCATGTTCGGGTCGCATCCAGCAGGGTGTGGCGGCTATTCTAACCGCAGCGACTTCGCATTTTGCTTGAATCTTCGAGAAGGATTGACCCATGACAAGGCGTTTGGCAGCAGCACTGGCCATCACCGCGAGCCTGTTGCTCGGCGGTTGCGGTGCAGATTACGGCCTGGACCAGCACGGCCAGGCAGTGAAAGCCGAGCAGATTGAAGGGCACTGGCTGGTGCTCAATTACTGGGCGGAATGGTGCGGCCCGTGCCGTATCGAAATTCCCGAACTCAACGCCGCGGCCAAGCAATGGCAGGGGCAGGGCGTGCAGGTAGTGGGGGTGAACTTCGACGGCCTGCAGGGTGAAGACCTGAAAAAGGCCAGCGAAGCCCTGGGTATCGGCTTCACCGTACTGGCCAGCGACCCGGCCGAGCGTTACCAATTGCCGCGCAGCGAAGCCTTGCCGGTGACCTACATCATCGATGACAAGGGCAAGGTGCGTGAGCAGTTGCTGGGCGAGCAGACGCTGGAGGGCCTGAACCAGAAGATCAAGGCGCTGAAAGGCGCCTGACGGCTCAAGCTGCAAGATAGAGCCAGAGCGCGTACAGTCTGCTCTTACTTGCGGCTTGAAGCTTGTGGCTTGCCGCTTAAGTCACCCCTCCTCAGGCCAGAAACGCAGCGGCTTGCCCTCGGCGGGCCAGAAGCGCACTTGCTCGATCGGCGAGATATCCCAGCGCTGCACGGTTTCCAGCGCCTGCAGGAAGCGTCTTTCCTGCTCCATCAGCGCCGGTGCACACAGCTTGCGGGTACTGCCGACCTTGCCGAAGCTCAGCTTGTCGCCGTCCAGCTGGTACGGCGCGAACCAGTGGTTGCAGCCGCCGTTGCCATAGGCGCGGCCGTCGGCGGCGAGGGTCAGGGTCAGGTGGCTGTAGTCCATCAGCGGACGCTCGCCAATCCATTCCAGCAGGTAGCTGCGTTCCTGTTCCAGCTTCATCGGCTCGGCGGCGCAACCCAGCAGGGCAGTGCCGATCAGGGCTGAGAGCAACAGCGTTTTCACTGGGCCGTCTCCTTGCATTTCGGGCACAGGTGTTTGTCGCCGCGGCTGATCCAGCCAAGCTCGGCGATGCGTGCGCTGGCGGCCGGTTGCTGGGCTTTTTTACCCAGTTTGGCGTCGACCGCGAATTCGAAGCTCAGGGCGGCCTGGCAGCTGTCGCAGTTGACCTCCCAGGTGTGGATCGCCAGTTCGCCGAACACCGGGCCGCTGGCTACCGCGACCCATTGGCCGGTCGGGTTGATCAAGTGGCGCACCGACTCCACGGTCAGTCGCATGGACAAGTCCTTGCTGCCCTTGAGGGTCACCAGCAGAACGTCGTTCTTCTGGATCGAGCCGCCGTTGCCGGTCACTTGATAGCGACCTGGCACCAGGGCGCGGCACTCGATCAGGGTGTGTTGCGGGTTAAACAGGGTGTAGCGGAAATCGTGTTCGACCATGGGTCCTCCAAATCTGCCGCGTATCCTAGCATCAACCCTCGACCAAGTTCTGCGGATTGCCTGCCGCCCAGCGGCTTATGTTGTCCAGGGTGGTGGCGGCGATGGCCGCCAGCGCTTCACGGGTGAGGAAGGCCTGGTGGGCGGTGACGATGACATTGGGGAAAGTCAGCAGCCGCGCCAGCACGTCGTCCTGCAAGGGCAGGTCGGAGCGGTCTTCGAAGAACAGCTGGGCTTCCTCTTCATAGACATCCAGGCCCAGGTAGCCGAGCTGGCCGCTTTTCAGTGCCTCGATCAGCGCCGGCGTGTCGACCAGGGCGCCGCGGCCGGTATTGATCAGCATGGCCCCGGGTTGCAGGTCGGCCAGGCTCTGGGCGTTGATCAAGTGGCGGGTGTCGTCGGTCAGCGGGCAGTGCAGGCTGATGACCTGGGCCTGGCGCAGCAGCTGCGGCAGGCTCAGGTAGCGCGCACCGAGCGCCAGCAGTTCGGGGTTGGGGTAGGGGTCGTAGGCCAGCAACTGGCAACCGAAACCGGCCATGATCCGCGCAAAGGCCGCGCCGATCTGCCCGGTACCGACCACGCCGACGGTCTTGCCGTGCAGGTCGAAGCCGGTCAGGCCGTGCAAGGTGAAGTCGCCTTCGCGGGTGCGGTTGTAGGCCCGGTGCAGGCGCCGGTTGAGCGCCAGGATCAGCGCCACCGCATGCTCGGCCACGGCATGTGGTGAGTAGGCCGGCACCCGTACCACGGCCAGGCCCAGGCGTTTGGCGGCGGCCAGGTCGACGTGGTTGTAGCCGGCCGAGCGCAGGGCGATCAGGCGCGTGCCAGCGGCCGCCAGGCGCTCCAGTACCGCAGCGCCAAGGTCGTCATTGATGAAGGCGCAGACCACTTCGTGGCCGGCCGCCAGCGGCGCGGTGTCTTCGGTAAGGCGCGCCGGTTGAAAGTGCAGCTCAATCTCCGGCGCCGGTGCCGCGCTGGTGAAGCTGTCCTGGTCGTAGGTCTGGCTGCTGAAAAACAATACGCGCATGGGATGTTCCTGAAGGCTTTGCCTGAAAGTTTAACCAAGGGGCAAGGATCGGGCCTTGCCCCAGGTCAGCCAGGGTTCAGGCGCTCATGCGCGCCTGGGCAGTCAGCCGGGTGATGGCCCGGTCCAGTTCGTCCAGCGCTTGCGGCGCCTGTGGGTCATCCTGCTTGAGCAAGGTTTCACTGCGTTGGCAGGCGGCGCGCAGTTGCGGCACCCCGCAGTAGCGCGAGGCGCCATTGAGGCGGTGCACGCGCTCGATCATGCCATTGCGGTCGGCTGCCTCGCGGGCGACACGAATCGCTTCGCGGTCGGACTCCAGCGACGCCAGCAGCATCGCCAGCATGTCGGCGGCCAGGTCCGGCTTGCCGGCAGCCAGGCGCAGGCCTTCCTCGGGGTCGAGCACCTTCAGTTCGCTGCTGTCCGGCGTGCGCTCCAGCGGGCGTTCCGGGCGCGGCGCACCGAGGGCCATGCCGGTCCATTTGAGCACCACCTGGGCCAGTTGGCGCTCGCTGATCGGTTTGGTCAGGTAGTCGTCCATGCCGCTGTGCAGCAGGGCGCGCTTTTCGTTGGCCATGGCGTGGGCGGTCAGTGCCACGATTGGCAGCGCCGGGCCGCTCTGGCTGGTTTCCCACTGGCGGATCTGCTCGGTGCATTCGCGCCCGTCCATGCCGGGCATCTGCACGTCCATCAGCACCAGGTCGAAGCGCTCGTCCTGCACCGCCTGAACCGCCGCATAGCCGCTGTCGACCGCCAGCACTTCGGCACCCAGGTCTTCGAGCAGGGTTTGCACCAGCAGCAGGTTGGCCGGGTTGTCGTCGACGCACAGCACCTTCGGCAACGGCTGGTCGGACACCGGCTTGCTCTCGCTGCCCGGGCGCCGCGGCTGGACCATCTCGACCAGGGCCCGGCGCAATTTGCGCGTGCAGGCAGGCTTGGCCTGCAACTGGCCGTGAGCATTGGGCAGGTAAGGGTGGTACAGCGCCTGTTCGGTGGTCGGGCACAGCACCAGGGCCTGGCAGGCGAGGTTTTCCAGTTGCTGGATGTACTGACCGAGGCGCTCCGGCGAGAGGCTGTCGAGGTTGACCCCAAGCACCGCCAGCTCGAAGGGTTGCCCGGCCAGGCTGGCGGCTTCGACCGCGTGCAGCAGTTGTTCGACCGTGGTGTACAGGCTGACGCTCAGGCCACAGTCTTCCAGTTGATGCTCCAGGGCCTGGCGCGCCAGCTCGTGGCTGTCGACAATTGCTACGCGGCGGCCCACCAGCGGTTGCGTTGGCAGGTCTTCGGCGTCGTCGCGGGCCTTGGGCAGGCTCAGACTGATCCAGAACTGCGAGCCTTCGCCGGGCGTACTGTCGACGCCGATCTCACCGCCCATCTGTTCGATCAGGCGCTTGGAAATCACCAGGCCCAGGCCTGTGCCACCGGGTTGGCGCGACAGCGAGTTGTCGGCCTGGCTGAAGGCCTGGAACAGTGCCCGCACATCCTGGCTGGACAAGCCGATGCCGGTGTCCTGAACGCTGATGCGCAACTGCACGCTGTCTTCGCGCTCGTCCTCGAGCATGGCCCGGGCGACGATGGTGCCCTCGCGGGTAAACTTGATGGCGTTGCTGACCAGGTTGGTAAGGATCTGCTTGAGCCGCAGCGGGTCGCCAACCAGCGACAGCGGTGTATCGCGGTACACCAGGCTGACCAGCTCCAGCTGTTTGGCGTGGGCCGCCGGGGCGAGGATGGTCAGGGTGTCCTGGATCAGGTCGCGCAGGTTGAACGGAATGCTGTCGAGCACCAGCTTGCCGGCCTCGATCTTGGAGAAATCGAGGATCTCGTTGATGATGCCCAAGAGGCTGCCGGCGGACTTTTCGATGGTGCCCAGGTAGTCGAGCTGGCGCGGGGTCAGTTCGCTTTTTTGCAGTAAATGAGTGAAACCAAGAATGCCGTTCAGCGGCGTACGGATTTCATGGCTCATGTTGGCGAGGAACTCGGACTTGATCCGGCTGGCCTCCAGGGCCTCCTTACGCGCCATGTCCAGCTCGATGTTCTGGATCTCGATGGTTTCCAGGTTCTGGCGCACATCTTCGGTGGCCTGGTCGATGCTGTGCTGCAGCTCTTCGTGGGCGTTGTGCAGGGTTTCGGCCATACGGTTGATCCCCGCAGCCAGTTCATCAAGCTCGTAACTGCCCATTGCCGGCAAGCGTTCTTCGAGGTTGCCGTCTTTCAACTGGGTGACTGCGTATTTGATCTGGCCGATCGGGCCGTTGATCGTGCGGCTCATGCGCAGGGCCAGCAGGGCGGTGGCGGCCAGGCCGAGGAAAATCAGCAGCAGGCTGGTAAACAGGCTGCGGTAGCCGCGCAGCAGGGTGCCGTCGTGGGACAGCTCGATTTCCACCCAGCCGAGCAGGCGATCGGCTTCGCCGGGAATCAGCTCGCCGGCCAGGTCGCGGTGGCGGCCGAACACCGGCAGCAAGTAACGGGTGGCGTCATTGCCGGTGCGCTGCAGCAACTGCGTGCCGCCACCGGTGGGTGCCTGGTTGAGCATGCTCGGGCCGGCGTGGGCCAGGGCGTTGCGGTCGGGGCCGAGAAAAGCCACGGCACGCACATCGGACTGCTCCAGGGCCTGGGCGGCAATGCGCTCCAGCTGCGCCGGGTCGTGCCGTGCCAGGGCCGGCGCCACCAGCGGGGCCAGTTGCTCGGCAATCATCTTGCCGCGTTGCAGCAGTTGGGTCTGCAGCTCGCTCTGCTGCAACCAGGTGAAGTAGCCGCCCAGCACCAGCGCCATCAGGCCGGCTGGCAACAAGGCGAGCAACAGCACGCGGCTTCTGATCCCCAATCTATTCAGCACGCCACTCTCCTGTGCCCGGTAAGCGCTGTAAGCCTCCGCCAGCTCCTGCTGACGGACCAGTCGGAAAAGTACCGCGCCTACTCGCGTAATGCACTCATTTGTATCTGCTTTTGTCGATTGCCAAGGATAACCGGGGCTTTGGTCGAGCTGCGGTTGCCTGTGCAGGGGGAATGCCGAATAATCGCGTGATTGAGAATTGCTAGCATCGGCCAATGACTCCTGTATCTATTAGTACCTCCAACATCCTTGCCATCGAGGACGATCCGGTCCTGGGTGCCTACCTGCGCGAAGAGCTGCAACGCGGCGGCTTCAAGGTCACCTGGTGCCAGAATGGCAAGGAGGGCCTGCAGGTCGCGCAGAGCAGCCGCTTTGATGTGGTGCTGATGGATATCCTGCTGCCCGGCCTCAACGGCCTGGATGTACTGGCGCAGTTGCGCAAAAGCAGCTCGACGCCGGTGATCCTGATGTCGGCGCTGGGCGCCGAGGCCGACCGCATCAGCGGTTTCAAGCGTGGCGCCGATGACTACCTGCCCAAGCCCTTCAGTATGGTCGAGCTGCAGGTTCGCATCGAAGCGATCCTGCGCCGGGTAGCGCTGGAGCGGCGCCACCAGCAACCGGCTGCGATGCTGGCCGGTGAACTGCGCTTCGACGAAGAGGCCAGCGATGTCTGTTATGGCCAGCAGTGGGCGGGGTTGACCCTCAGCGAGTACCGCCTGCTCGACACCCTGCAGCGCAGCGATGAAGAGGTGCTGAGCAAGGCCTTCCTTTATCAGCAGGTGTTGCAGCGCGGCTATGCTCGCCACGATCGCAGCCTGGACATGCACGTCAGCCAGATCCGCCGCAAGCTCAAGGCCATCGGCTACCTGGAGCGCGAGGTGCGCACGGTGTGGGGCAAGGGCTACGTGCTCAGTAGCGTTGAGGTGCACTGAGGTGCCCAATCGTCATTCCGTGTTCTGGAAACTGGCGATCCTGCTGGTGGGCTTCTGCCTGCTGATGATCGGCCTGAGCTGGACCTGGGGCCGGCACATGGACACCCAGAACGCCTTCCTTTCCGAACAGGCCAAAAGCATCCTGCAAGGCTATGCCAGCGAAGCCGAGCAGGCCTGGCTGCAAGGCGGGCAGGCCGGTATCGACGCCTGGCTGGCGGCGGTGGGTGAAAAGGAAAGCGGCTGGGTCGGGGTGATCGGCCCGAACCTGCAGTCGTTGAGCAGCACGCCGCTCAACGAGGCTGAAAGCCGGCGCCTGACCTTTCTGCGCGGCATCGACTGGCCAGTAAGCCCGCGCGCGATCGGCATGCCGTGGATGCGCCTGCCGTTCCCGCAACAGCCACATTTGGGCACCTTGGTCATGGAGCTGCCGCAGCGCCTGGCGCCGGGGCAGTACCGGGTGCTGTGGCGGGTGGTGACCAACGGCATCATCCCCGGGCTGTTTACCTTGCTGCTATGCGTCGGCCTCTACCGCATGCTGGTTGTGCCGCTGATCCAGTTGCGCGAGCAGGCCAATGCCTGGCGTGCCGACCAGCTATCGGCCCGGGTCGCCAGCAGCACCACCAGCCGCCAGGACGAGTTGGGCGAACTGGGCCGTGCCTTCGATGACATGGCCGAACGTCTGCAGGGCACGGTGGCCTTGCAACAGCAGCTGTTGCGCGACCTTTCCCACGAGCTGCGCACGCCCTTGAGCCGCTTGCGCGTGGCCTGCGACAGCGAGGCGGATGCCAATCAGCTACGCGTACGCCTGGGGCGCGAAATCGACTGCATGCAGCATCTGGTCGAAGATGCCTTGCAACTGGCCTGGCTCGACACTGAGCGGGCGCCCTTGAGCAAAGAGCCGATTCAGGTCCAGGCCCTGTGGGAAATGCTCGCTGAAGACGCCTGCTACGAAAGCGCCTGGCCGGCCGCGCAACTGCGCTGCGGGCTGGATGCCTCGTGCTGGGTGCAAGGCAACCTCAACAGCCTGGCCCAGGCCCTGGAGAACATCCTGCGCAATGCCATTCGGCATTCCTCGGCCACGGGGGTGATCCGTCTGGACGGGCGGCGCCAGGGCGATACCTGGCTGATCTGGCTGGAAGACCAGGGTGGTGGCGTCGCCGAAAGCGAGCTGGAGCGCATTTTCGCACCCTTTACCCGCCTGGACGGATCGCGCACCGGCGATGGCGGCTTCGGGCTGGGCCTGAGCATTGCCCGCAATGCCGTGGTCCGCCAGGGCGGGCGCTTGTGGGCGCAGAACACCGGGCAGGGCTTGCGCCTGAACATGCAGCTGCCAGCAGTGTGATCTCCTTTGGGAGCGGCGGTGCGGCGACCCGACTTGACCCCCGATAGGGCTGCAACAGGCTCCGCAATCCCAGCTTATAGCTCGCAGCTATAACCCCAACACATTGCGTGATATGGGCAAATCCCGTTTGCCGGTATGATAGGCGCCCCCGCAGTCTGGATTGCGAATACGCCATGACCTTGCAGTACCCAACCATCGCCGATTGCGTCGGCAACACGCCTCTGGTCCGCCTGCAGCGCATTGCCGGCGAAACCAGCAATACCCTCCTGCTCAAGCTTGAAGGCAACAACCCGGCAGGCTCGGTCAAGGACCGGCCGGCGCTGTCGATGATCACCCGCGCCGAGCTGCGTGGGCAGATCAAGCCGGGCGATACCCTGATCGAAGCGACCTCGGGCAACACCGGCATCGCTCTGGCCATGGCGGCGGCGATCAAGGGTTACAAGATGATCCTGATCATGCCCGACAATTCCAGCGCCGAACGCAAGGCGGCGATGACCGCCTATGGCGCCGAGCTGATCCTGGTCAGCAAGGAAGATGGCATGGAAGGCGCCCGCGACCTGGCCGACCGCCTGCAGGCTGAAGGCCGTGGCCTGGTGCTCGACCAGTTCGGCAATGGCGACAACCCTGAAGCCCACTACGTGAGCACCGGCCCGGAAATCTGGCGCCAGACCCAGGGCAGCATTACCCACTTCGTCAGCTCCATGGGCACCACCGGCACCATCATGGGCTGCTCGCGCTACCTCAAGGAGCAGAACCCGGCGGTGCAGATCGTCGGCCTGCAGCCGATGGAAGGCTCGGCCATCCCCGGCATCCGTCGCTGGCCGCAGGAATACCTGCCGAAGATCTACCAGTCCGAGCGCGTTGACCGTGTGGTCGACATGGCCCAGAGCGAAGCCGAAGAAACCACCCGCCGCCTGGCCCGGGAAGAGGGCATTTTCTGTGGTGTGTCCTCCGGTGGTGCAGTGGCAGCCATGCTGCGCCTGTCCCGCGAGCTGGAAAACGCCGTGATGGTGGCGATCATTTGCGACCGTGGCGACCGTTACCTGTCGACCGGCATTTTCGATTCAGTGAACTGATGTCCAAGAACAAACGTAACAGCGGCCTGCGCTTTCAGCCGGCCGGTGGCACCCGCGCGCCACAGATCCCCACCGGTAAAAAGCAGCGCCTGAGCATCGAGCGCCTGGCCGGTGACGGCCGGGGCATCGCCTTTCTCGACGGTCGTACCTGGTTCGTCAGTGGCGCGCTGGCCGAGGAAGAGGTCGAAGCGCGGGTGCTCAACACCCACGGCAAGGTGGTCGAGGCGCGCCTTGAGCGGGTGTTCAGTGCCAGCCCGGCGCGCCGCGAGGCCCCGTGCAAGCACTTCGACCGCTGTGGCGGCTGCAACCTGCAGCACCTGCCCCATGCCGAGCAACTGGCGCTCAAGCAACGCCTGCTGGCCGAGCAGTTGCAGCGGGTTGCCGGCGTGCAGCCCGAGCATTGGGCCGCGCCGCTGAGCGGTCCGGAATTCGGCTACCGGCGCCGGGCGCGGGTTGCGGTGCGTTGGGACAACAAGGCAAAACAGCTTGAAGTCGGTTTTCGCGCCGAAGCCAGCCAGGACATCGTCCCCATCGACGACTGCCCGGTGCTGGTACAACCCTTGCAATCAATCATGCGTCACCTGCCTACGCTGTTACGCAGCCTGAGCAAGCCGCAAGTGGTGGGTCACGTCGAACTGTTCAGCGGTACCGCGCTGGCGCTGCTGTTGCGCCACACCGGGCCATTGGGTGAGGGCGACCTGGCGCGCCTGCAGGCGTTCTGCGCCGAGGCCGGTGCGCAGCTGTGGCTGCAAGGCGAGGGTGAACCTTTGCCGCTGGACGCCGGTCAGAGCCTCGGTTTCCGCCTTGAACCGTGGAACCTGGAGCTTGCGTACCGGCCGGGCGATTTCGTCCAGGTCAACGCCCAGGTCAACACCGCGATGATCGAGCAGGCCCTGGCCTGGTTGGCGCCGCAGGCCGATGAGCGCGTGCTCGACCTGTTCTGTGGCCTGGGCAACTTTGCCTTGCCGCTGGCCCGGCAGGCCAAGGAAGTGGTGGCGGTGGAGGGGGTGCAGGCGATGGTCGAGCGGGCCGCCGCCAATGCCCGTAGCAACAATTTGCATAACACGCAGTTTTTTCAGGCCGATTTATCGCAGCCTTTGGCGGCGTCGGGCTGGGCCGCAGGAGGCTTTTCTGCGGTACTCTTGGACCCACCGCGTGATGGTGCATTTGAGGTTGTGCGAAAAATCGCAGACCTCGGCGCGAAACGTCTTGTTTATGTATCGTGCAATCCGGCGACCCTGGCCCGCGACACCGTTGAACTGGTCAGGCAGGGTTACCGGTTAAAAAGTGCCGGGATTCTCGACATGTTTCCTCAGACGGCGCATGTCGAAGCCATGGCGTTATTCGAAGCGGGTTAGCCAGGCTGACGCGTTCGGCGCTGCACCTTGGGTCCGGCAGGGGCAGCACCAGTGATTTCAAGCGCATCGCGAATGCGCTGTAGGGAAAGGTAAACAAAGATGGTACAGGTGAGAGTGCACCAGCCGGTCAACACCGACGGCAGTATCAATCTCGAAGCATGGCTGGATCATGTGGTGAGCGTCGACCTGGCGCTGGACCGGGAGGCCCTCAAGGCCGCTTGCGAGTTCGCCCAGGACATCGAAAAAAAGGGCAACCCGGCCAAGCATTCCTGGGCCGATGGTACGTCGAGTTTCCAGGCCGGCCTGGAAATCGCTGAAATCCTGGCCGACCTCAAGCTCGACCAGGACTCGCTGGTCGCCGCGGTCATCTACCGCGCCGTGCGCGAAGGCAAGGTGACCCTGGCTGAAGTCGGCCAGCGTTTTGGCCCGGTGGTCTCCAAACTGATCGACGGCGTGCTGCGCATGGCAGCCATCAGTGCCAGTCTCAGCCCGCGCCAGTCGCTGGTGCTGGGCTCGCAGGCGCAGGTCGAGAACCTGCGCAAGATGCTCGTGGCAATGGTCGACGACGTGCGCGTGGCGTTGATCAAGCTGGCCGAGCGGACCTGCGCGATTCGCGCGGTCAAAGGCGCCGACGACGAGAAACGCAATCGCGTCGCCCGCGAAGTCTTCGATATCTACGCACCGCTGGCCCACCGACTGGGCATCGGTCATATCAAGTGGGAGCTGGAAGACCTGTCCTTCCGCTACCTCGAACCCGATCAGTACAAGCAGATCGCCAAGCTTTTGCACGAGCGCCGGCTGGACCGCGAGCGCTTCATCAGCGACGTGATGAACCAGCTGCAGAACGAACTGCTGGCCACCGGCGTCAACGCCGACATCAGCGGCCGGGCCAAGCACATCTATTCGATCTGGCGCAAAATGCAGCGCAAGGGCCTGGAATTCAGCCAGATCTACGACGTGCGCGCAGTGCGCGTGCTGGTCCCGGAAATGCGCGACTGCTACACCGCGCTGGGTATCGTCCACACCCTCTGGCGGCACATTCCCAAAGAGTTCGACGACTACATCGCCAACCCCAAGGAAAACGGCTACCGCTCGTTGCACACCGCGGTGATCGGCCCTGAGGGCAAGGTCCTCGAGGTGCAGATCCGCACCCATGCCATGCACGAAGAGGCCGAGCTCGGCGTCTGCGCGCACTGGCGCTACAAGGGCACCGATGTCAAACCCAGCTCCAACCACTACGAGGAGAAAATCTCCTGGTTGCGCCAGGTGCTGGAATGGCATGAGGAGCTGGGCGACATCGGTGGCCTGGCCGAACAGCTGCGCGTTGATATCGAACCGGACCGGGTCTACGTATTCACCCCCGATGGCCACGCCATCGACCTGCCCAAGGGCGCCACGCCGCTGGACTTTGCCTACCGGGTGCACACCGAGATCGGCCACAACTGCCGCGGGGCGAAGATCAACGGCCGCATCGTGCCGCTCAACTACAGCCTGCAGACCGGCGAGCAGGTCGAGATCATCACCAGCAAGCACGGCAACCCCAGCCGCGACTGGCTGAACTCGAACCTGGGCTACGTCACCACCTCGCGGGCGCGGGCGAAGATCGTCCACTGGTTCAAGCTGCAGGCCCGCGACCAGAACGTCGCCGCCGGCAAGACCCTGCTCGAGCGCGAACTCAACCGCCTAGGCCTGCCGCAGGTCGACTTCGAACGCCTGGCGGAAAAAGCCAACCTGCGTACCGCCGAGGACATGTTCGCCTCGCTGGGCGCCGGGGACCTGCGCCTGGCGCACCTGGTCAACGCCGCGCAGCAACTGGTCGAGCCCGAGCGCAGCGATCATGTCGAGCTGGTGCCGCGCAAGGCCACCGGCTACAAGCCGGGCAAGCGTGGCGACATCCAGATCCAGGGCGTCGGCAACCTGCTCACGCAAATGGCCGGTTGCTGCCAGCCGCTGCCGGGCGATGCGATTGTTGGCTACATCACCCAGGGCCGTGGCGTGACCATCCACCGTCAGGACTGCGCCTCGGTGCTGCAACTGGCCGGGCGCGAGCCGGAGCGGATCATCCAGGTCAGCTGGGGGCCGGTGCCGGTACAGACCTACCCGGTGGATATCATCATCCGTGCCTACGACCGTCCGGGCTTGCTGCGTGACGTTTCCCAGGTCCTGCTCAACGAGCGGATCAACGTGCTGGCGGTCAACACCCGCTCGAACAAGGAAGACAACACCGCACTGATGTCGCTGACCATCGAGATTCCTGGCCTGGATGCCCTCGGGCGCCTGCTGGGGCGGATTTCGCAACTGCCGAACATCATCGAGACGCGGCGTAACCGTACGCCGTAAGACTGCTATCGCGGGCCAGGCCCGCTCCTGCAGGCATCCTCTGTGGGAGCGGGCTTGACCCGCGATAAGGAACCCAAGATGTATACCCTAGACGACCTGCTCCACCTCATGGCCCGCCTGCGCGACCCGCAGCATGGTTGCCCGTGGGACCTCAAGCAGACCTACGCGACCATCGTCCCCTACACCCTCGAAGAAGCCTACGAAGTGGCCGACGCCATCGAGCGCAGCGACTTCGAGCACTTGCAGGGCGAACTCGGTGACCTGCTGTTCCAGGTGGTCTACTACAGTCAGCTGGCACGCGAAGAAGGCCGTTTCGAGTTCGATGGCGTGGTCGACAGCATCACCCGCAAGCTGATCCGCCGCCATCCGCACGTATTCCCAAGCGGTGAACTCTACGCTGCCCTCGACACACCCAAGCTCGACGAAGCCCAGGTCAAGCAGCGCTGGGAACAGATCAAGGCCCAGGAGCGCGCCGAGAAGGGCGAGCCCGAGCAGTTGTCGTTGCTCGACGACGTGCCGGCCGCGTTGCCGGCCTTGTCGCGGGCGGCCAAACTGCAAAAGCGTGCCGCCCAGGTCGGTTTCGACTGGCCACACGCCTTGCCGGTGCTCGACAAGGTTCGCGAAGAACTCGACGAAGTGCTGCAGGCCATGGCCGACGACGACAGCGTGGCCCTGGCCGACGAGCTTGGCGATTTGCTGTTCGCGGCGGTCAACCTGGCCCGGCACCTGAAGGTCGACCCGGAAAACGCCCTGCGCGGGGCGAACAAAAAGTTTGAGCGACGTTTCCGTTTTATCGAACAGGCATTGCGCGACATAGGCCGTCCGATTGAAGATTGCACCCTCGAAGACATGGATGCGCTCTGGGGCGAAGCCAAACGTCAGGAAAAGAACCTGCCCAGCTGCGGCTGAGCTGTTGCATAAGTGAGTGAACGATGAGCCTTTCCCTTCGCGACCAATTGCTCAAGGCCGGTCTGGTCAACCAGAAACAGGTCAAGCAGGTCAGTAAAGATCAGAAGAAACAAAAGCGCCTGGAGCACAAAGGCCAGGTCGAGGTCGACGATACCCAGCAGCGGCTGGCCAAGGAAGCCATGGCGGAAAAAGCCAAGCGCGACCAGGAGCTCAACCGCCAGCAGCAGGAGAAGGCCGAGCAGAAGGCCCGCGCCGCCCAGGTCAAGCAATTGATCGAAGTCTCGCGCCTGCCCAAGCTGACCACCGAGGACTACTACAACTTCGTCGACGACAAGAAGGTCAAGCGTCTGTCGGTCAACGCCCTGATGCGCAGCAAGCTGAGCAGCGGTTCGCTGGCCATCGTGGCCCATGGCGGTGGTTACGAAGTGATCCCTCGTGAAGCGGCGCTGAAGATCCAGGAGCGCGACCCGCAGCGTATTGTCCTGCTCAACACCCAGGTTGAAGAGCCGGATGCCGACGATCCGTACGCGGCCTACGTGATCCCTGACGATCTGATGTGGTAAAGACGACAAACCCCGCTTCGGCGGGGTTTGTTTTTTCTGGAGGGGGTTATTGCTGTTGCCGTCTGTTCTCGAGGTATTCCAGCTCGATGCGGTAGCTGTGGGCCTCATGCTCGTTGTGGAACATGCCGACCAGCTCACCCTGCTGATGCACATCCCAGATGCGCACGCCTGCAGCCAGGCCTTCGTGAGACATTTTGCTTTCGTCGCGCTCAGTTACTTTGACAGTCATCTGCAAACTCCACTTTCAGTTAACTGCGGCACCGTGTCGCAGGTCTCTTTTATAGAATTTGTTAGCAGGCTAAGTAAATAAACGGCGCATGAAACATCTTTCATGTCCCTGTGGGGCCTGGCTTGCCCCGCGATGCGATGTGACGGGTAGCCTGCGATCGCGGGGTAAGCCCGCTCCTACCAAGGGTGTAAAAAAAACCCCGCACTTGGCGGGGTTTGGGGTGTTACCAGCAGTCAGGCAATCAGTTGCCCTTGACTGTCTTGCCGTCGACCGTGCCGTCCTGCAGGACGATCACGTACTCCTTGCCGTCGGTCTCGACCTGGCGAAGTTGCACCAGCAGGTAATCCCAGTCCTTGGCGAACCACAGCTCGGTGATGCGCTTGCTCTGGCTCGGGTCGCGCACGCGCTCGACCTTGATGGCATCGACCTGGCCGGTCTTGGTGGTGACTTTCTCGCTGCCCAGGACGCGGAAGTCGTAGGTGTCGATCTCGTCGCCATCGACCACCTGGTAGCTCACGCTCTTCTTGCCGGCTGCCACGTCATGCTGCAGGGCCAGTTGATAGGTGGACTTGTCCAGTACGCCGCGGTTGAGCGGCAGGTTGATCGCGTCGCCGCGGTCGGTGCCGGTGATCTTCTTGCTGCTCCAGTCGAAATCCAGATCGACCTTCTTGGCCTTGCCCAGGCCGCCACGCTCGAAGTGGTAGGTCTGGGGCAGCAGGGTGTCCTTGTCCAGCTTCAGGGTACTTTGCTCAATCAGGCTGGCAATCATCATCGACGCCTTGAAATTGAGGTTCCAGGTACCGTTGGCGTTCTTTTCCAGGCTGCGCTCGGCAGTGCCACTCATGGGCAGTTGCTTCCAGTCGGCGGTGTAGCTGGCCGAGAATGGCTTCAGATCGGCTGCCTGCAACGGCAGCGCGAGCACGGCGAGAGCGAAGAGCAGGGCACGACGCATAATTTCTCCTAGGGTCGAATCAAGTGGCCGCTGGCCGCCAGAGGCTGGCCATCCAGTAGAGCACCGTGCTCGCCCAGGCGCAAACGGCCCTCGGCAAACCAGCGCACCGCCAGCGGATAGATCAGGTGTTCCTGGCTGTGAACCCGCTGTGCCAGACGTTCTGGCGTGTCATCCAACTCTACCGGTATCACTGCCTGTACGACCAGCGGTCCGCCATCGAGTTCCTCGGTGACGAAGTGCACGCTGCAGCCATGCTCGGCATCGCCGGCTTCCAGCGCTCGTTGATGAGTGTGCAGGCCCTTGTACTTGGGCAGTAGGGAAGGGTGAATGTTCAGCAGGCGGCCCTGGTAGTGACGGACAAAGCCGGCACTGAGGATGCGCATGAAACCGGCCAGCACCACCAGTTGCGGGCGGTAGCCATCGATCAGTTCGACCAGTGCCGCGTCGAATGCCTCGCGGCCGTCGAAGGCCTTGTGGTCGAGCACGGCGGTGGCGATACCGGCGTCTTTGGCGCGCTGCAGGCCATAGGCGTCGGCGCGGTTGGAGATGACCGCGCAGATCCGCACCGGGCTGTCGCCGGTGCGGGTGCTGTCGATCAATGCTTGCAGGTTGCTGCCGGTGCCGGACAACAGCACCACGACATCACAGGTCTTGCTCGGCATCAGTGTGCCTTGACGTTCTTCAGCTCAACCTGGGCAGCGCCTTCGGCGGCGATGCCGATCTGGCCGATGACCCATGGCTGCTCGCCGGCTTCACGCAGGACCTTCAGGGCGATGTCGACCTGGTCCTGGGCGACGCAGATGACCATGCCGACGCCGCAGTTCAATACGCGGTGCATTTCGTGCTCGTCGACGTTGCCTTGCTGTTGCAGCCAGTCGAACACCACCGGGCGATTCCAGCTGGCCACGTCAACCACAGCCTGGGCGCCTTTTGGCAGGACGCGCGGGATGTTGTCGAGCAGGCCGCCACCGGTGATGTGGGCCATGGCCTTGACCGCGCCGGTGTCCTTGATCAGCTTGAGCAGCGGCTTTACGTAGATGCGCGTCGGGGCCATCAGCAGTTCGGTCAGCGGCTTGCCGTCGAGCTGGATGGTTTCGATGTCGGCACCGGAAACTTCGATGATCTTGCGGATCAGCGAGTAGCCGTTGGAGTGCGGGCCGGACGATGGCAGGGCGATCAGCGCGTCGCCAGTGGCAACCTTGGAGCCGTCGATGATTTCGGCTTTTTCTACCACGCCAACGCAGAAGCCGGCCAGGTCGTAGTCTTCGCCTTCGTACATGCCTGGCATTTCAGCGGTTTCACCGCCGACCAGGGAGCAACCAGCCAGTTCGCAGCCAGCGCCGATACCGGTGACCACGGTAGCGGCAACGTCGACATTGAGTTTGCCGGTGGCGTAGTAGTCGAGGAAGAACAGCGGCTCGGCACCGCAGACCACCAGGTCGTTGACGCACATGGCGACCAGGTCCTGGCCGATGCTGTCGTGCTTGTTCAGGTTCAGTGCCAGGCGCAGCTTGGTGCCGACGCCGTCGGTGCCGGAGACCAGAACCGGCTGCTTGTAGCCGGCCGGGATCTCGCAGAGGGCGCCAAAACCGCCCAGGCCGCCCATGACTTCCGGGCGCGCCGTGCGCTTGGCAACGCCTTTGATGCGTTCGACCAATGCTTCACCGGCGTCGATGTCTACACCGGCGTCCTTGTAGCTCAGGGAGGGTTGCTTGCTCATGATCCAGGCCTTTAGGGGGGAGGGATTCAGGGGAATCGACCGTGACCTGCCAGGCAAGGCGGAGGGAATCCGGCTGCCTGACCGTCGCCGGTCTGCGAAGGCGCGCGATTTTATCAGGGTTGCCCGGTAGCGGCCATCCTCAGGCCGACGGGCAGGGCCTTAAATGTTGCGAAAAATACGCTTTAACAGTGCGCGACTGGTTGCCACGGCGCAGGCTGTATAAGGTATAGCAAAGGCGATGGGCGCAATTTGCCGCCAGCGGTTGAATGTTTTACCGGGTGCTGCGGTCTGAGCTGCGTCCGTTTTTGTCGCCCACGCTTCTTTATTACCTGGACAGGAATCCTCCATGCGTTTGCGTAATTACCTGGCCGCCGGCTGTCTGGCCCTGTTCGGCCTCTCGGCTCAGGCCGAAACCCTCTCCGGCCTTTATCAGGTCCGCGAACCGGTCACCGGCCAGGGCGCCGAAGCCCGTACCCAGGCCACCGAAAAAGCCCTCGAAACCCTGGTGTTGCGCCTGACCGGCGACGCCAAGGCTGTGCAAAGCCCGGGCCTGGCTGCGCTGCGCAAAGACCCGCAACAAATCATCAGCCAGTTCGGCTTCGAGGCCGGCCCGCCGGAAACCGTGCTGGTCGACTTCGACCCGGGCAGCACCGAGCGCGCCTTGCGTCAGGCGGGCCTGGCCCTGTGGGGCAATAACCGGCCAGCGATCCTCGGCTGGTGGTTGAACGACAGCGTCGAAGGTTCGAACCTGGTTGGTGACGGCCAGGGCAGCGCCGAACCGCTGCGTCGCGCCGCCCAGCACCGCGGCCTGCCGCTGCGCTTGCCGCTGGCCGATCTGCAGGAGCAACTGGTGGCAACCGGCAAGAATCTTGAAGGCACCGACCCGGCGCCGCTGCGCGAGGCTTCCGAGCGCTACGGCGCCGATGCCTTGCTGGCGGTGCACGCCAGCGAAGCCGATGGCAAATGGCAGGGTAAGTGGCGCCTGTGGCTGGGCGAGCAGCGCGAGCAGGGCACTGCCGAGGGCGCTGATCAGGCGGCCCTGGCCGATGCCGTGATGCTCGCCGTCAGCAACCGCCTGGCGCCGCGCTTCGTCGCCCGTCCAGGGGCCAGCAGCGAAATGCAGGTGCAGGTCCAGGGCATGACCCTGGAACGTTATGCCGAACTGGGCCGGGTGCTCGAGCCTTACGGCGCGCGGCTCAAGGTGGTGCAGGGCGATACCCTGACCTATCAGGTCACCGGCAACAGCGATCAGTTGCGCGCGCAACTGGGCCTGGCCAAGTTGCAGGAGCTGCCGGCCGATGCGCCCGCGGCACCTGCAGCCGTCGATCCGGCCAACCCCGGGGCAACCCAGGCCGCCGCCCCGCAACCCTTCAACGGGCTGCGTTTTCGTTGGTAAACCCTGACCTGGCCGGGAGCCGTTCATGACTGATACACGTCGCTGGGTATGGGTAGGCGGGGCGCTGCTGTGCGCGGCCTTGCTGTATTGGCTGCACCCGATTCTTTCGCCGTTTCTGGTCGGCATTTTGCTGGCCTACCTGGCCGATCCGCTGGTCGACCGTCTGGAGCGCGCCGGCCTGTCGCGCACCTGGGGTGTGGTGGTGGTGTTTGCCCTGTTCACCCTGCTGCTGACCTTGTTGCTGCTGGTATTGGTGCCGATGCTGGCCAAACAGCTGGTGCGCCTGTATGAGCTGGCGCCGCAGATGCTCGACTGGCTGCAGCACCAGGCCCTGCCCTGGGTGCAGACGCGCCTGGGCCTGGCCGACGGCTTCTGGAAGTTCGACAAGATCAAGGCCGCCATCAGCGAGCACATGGGCCAGACCACCGACATCGTCGGGGTCATCCTGTCCCAGGCCACGGCTTCGGGCCTGGCCCTGATTGGCTGGCTGGCCAACCTGGTGCTGATCCCGGTGGTGAGCTTCTACCTGCTGCGCGACTGGGACCTGATGATGGCCAAGATCCGCAGCCTGCTGCCGCGCCAGCGCGAGGAACGGGTGGTGGCCCTGGCTGGTGAGTGTCACGAAGTGCTGGGCGCCTTCGTCCGTGGCCAGCTGCTGGTGATGCTGGCCCTGGGTATCATCTATGCCTCGGGGCTGATGCTGGTGGGCCTGGAGCTGGGCTTGCTGATCGGCCTGCTGGCGGGCCTGGCGGCGATCGTGCCGTACATGGGCTTCATTATTGGTATCGGCGCGGCGATGATTGCCGGGCTGTTCCAGTTCGGCGGCGACCCTTATCCTTTGCTCGGCATCGCAGCCGTATTCATGGTCGGCCAGGCGCTCGAAGGCATGGTGCTGACACCGCTGCTGGTGGGCGATCGCATTGGCCTGCACCCGGTGGCGGTGATCTTCGCGATCCTGGCCGGTGGCGAGATGTTCGGTTTTACCGGGGTGTTGCTGGCCTTGCCGGTGGCGGCGGTGATCATGGTGCTGCTGCGCCATGTGCATGACCTGTATAAAGAGTCGGATATCTACGCGGGCGAAATCGACCCGGATCTCTAGCTTGATAGCACCTGGCTTGCATTGGCCTTTACCCGCTAATGCAAGCCTTTGATTTTACTTGTGGTCTGCGCCGATTGTGCGAGGGGCTCCACGGGTATAAACTTTGCAGACTTTTCACAAAAGGCCCCTTGCGGTTCCCCGGAACTGCCCAGCCAGCATGAAACCGATCCAGTTGCCCCTGGGTGTGCGTCTGCGTGATGACGCCACCTTCATCAACTACTATCCGGGTGCCAACGCCGCCGCTTTGGGCTACGTCGAGCGACTCTGCGAAGCCGACGCCGGCTGGACCGAAAGCCTGATCTACCTGTGGGGCAAACAGGGCGTGGGCCGCACCCACCTGCTGCAGGCCGCCTGCCTGCGCTTCGAGCAACTGGGTGAACCGGCGGTGTACCTGCCCCTGGCGCAATTGCTCGATCGCGGCGTCGAATTGCTCGACAACCTCGAACAGTACGAACTGGTCTGCCTCGACGACCTGCATGTCATTGCCGGCAAGCCGGAGTGGGAAGAGGCCATGTTCCACCTCTTCAATCGCCTGCGCGACAGTGGTCGGCGCCTGTTGCTGGCTGCCTCCAGCTCGCCCCGCGAACTGCCGATCAAGCTCGCCGACCTCAAGTCGCGCCTGACCCTGGCGCTGATCTTCCAGATGCGTGCGCTATCGGACGAAGACAAGCTGCGCGCCCTGCAATTGCGTGCTTCGCGCCGCGGCCTGCACCTGACCGACGAGGTCGGGCACTTCATCCTCACCCGTGGCACCCGTAGCATGAGCGCACTGTTCGACCTGCTCGAGCGCCTCGACCAGGCCTCTTTGCAGGCTCAACGCAAGCTCACCATCCCGTTCTTGAAAGAAACTTTGGGCTGGTAAGGCAGGGGCTAGAGCCTCGGCACATAAAAGTCACATTTTTTTCGATTGAATTTGCAAATCGATGCGATAGAAGGCATAGTCTCGACTTCTTTAAATTCCAGACACGGTCGTGCCCATGCTAAATCGCTTCGCACCCCTCGTGCCCCTCGCACTCGTGACCCTGCTTTTTGGCTGCGCGACCACCGGTCCCGTATCGCAGCAGCAGGTTCAGCAGCAACCGGTTTCCGCTCAGGTTTCGACCAAGTCCTCCGTCCAGGCGACGTTCGAGGAAGAGCTGGCCACCGAAGAAGAGCTGCAAGATTTCTCCAGCAGCAAGCCTTACCAGCTGCCAGCCCTGGCCGACAACATTCTCGAGCGCGGCATGTCGCTGATCGGTACCCGCTACCGTTTCGGTGGTACCTCCGAGAACACCGGCTTTGATTGCAGCGGCTTCATCGGCTACCTGTTCCGCGAAGAAGCCGGCCTCAACCTGCCGCGCTCTACCCGCGAAATGATCAACGTCAAGGCCCCGCTGGTTGCTCGCAACAACCTCAAGCCAGGCGACCTGCTGTTCTTCAGCACCAATGGTCGCGGCCGCGTCAGCCACGCCGGTATCTACCTCGGCGACGATCAGTTCATCCACTCCAGCAGCCGCCGCAGCGGTGGCGTGCGCATCGACAAGCTCGGTGATCGCTACTGGAGCAAGACCTTCATCGAAGCCAAGCGTGCACTGGCCATGGCTCCGGCCGCGACCACGCTCTCGCGCAACTGATCCTTCGACAGGTTTGACCACGGCGACGTAGCTGAAAAGCTCGTCGCCGTGCGTGTTTACAGAAAGCGTCTAATCTAAATTCTCAACTCTTTTCGGCTCTTGGCCGAAGCGGCTTCAGACAGGATGTTCTGACCATGGCGATGATGGCGCGCTTCGCTCTACTTTCCCTCGCAGCACTGCTCGGTGCCTGCTCAAGTCATGCCCCGGCCCCGCGTAAAGTGGTCGAGCCGGCAGTCATGGCCCCGCAAGTGTATTTCTCCCCGGTTGCCGAAGACGTGCTGTTCCGCGCCCTCGGCCTGGTCGGCACGCCGTACCGTTGGGGCGGCAACACCCCGGATTCGGGTTTCGACTGCAGCGGCCTGATTGGCTACGTCTATCGTGATGCTGCGGGCATCTCGTTGCCGCGTTCGACCCGGGAGATGATCGGCATCCGCGCACCGAGCATCGAGCGCAACGACCTGCAGTCCGGCGACCTGGTGTTCTTTGCCACCAATGGTGGCTCGCAGGTCAGCCATGCCGGTATCTATGTCGGCGAAGGGCGCTTCGTCCATGCCCCGGCCACCGGCGGAACGGTGCGCCTGGACTACCTGTCCAACAGCTATTGGCAAAAGACCTACCTGAACGCCAAGCGGGTGCTGCAGCCAGCGCACCTGGCGCGCAACCCCTGACCTGTGCGAGGTAGACGATGACCGCCCAGACGCTCTACCTCGACGACCCCCTCTACCACTACCTGCAAAGCGTGTCGCTGCGCGAGACGCCGTTGCTCGCCCGTTTGCGTGAAGAAACCCAGGCCCTGGCCGAAGCACGCTGGCAGGTGGCACCGGAGCAAGGCCAGTTGCTGGCGCTGCTGGTGCGCCTGATCGGTGCCGAGCGGGTGATCGAGGTGGGTACTTTCACCGGCTACAGCGCTTTGTGCATGGCTCAGGCCATGGAGCATGGGCAGTTGCTTTGTTGCGACCTTGAGGGCAGCTACAACGCCGTGGCCTGGCGCTACTGGCAGGAGGCTGGAGTCGCCGAGCACATCGAGCTGCGCCTGGCGCCGGCCTTGCAGACCCTGGCGACACTGCCATCAGCGCGCTACGACCTGATCTTCATCGATGCCGACAAGGCCAACTACCCGCACTATCTGGAAGAGGCCCTGCGCCTGCTGCGGGTCGGCGGGCTGGTGCTGTTCGACAACACCCTGTGGAGCGGGCGGGTGCTTGAGCAAAAGCCGGACAGCGAAGATACCCGCGCCATCCAGGCATTGAACCTAAAGCTCAAGGACGACCCACGGGTGGACCTGTCGATGCTGCCGATTGGCGATGGCCTGACCCTCTGCCGCAAACGCTGAGCTCCCCCGGCTTACCGGGCCTTGCTCACCCGCCAGATCGTGTTCCCGACATCATCGGCTACCAGCAGCCCGCCGCGCTGATCGTTGATCACCCCGACCGGCCGGCCCATGGCCTTGCCTTCATCATTGAGAAACCCGCTGAGCACGTCGATCGGCTTGCCCGCAGGTTTGCCGGCAGTGCTGAAGGGTACGAAGATCACCTTGTAGCCACTGTGCGGTTTGCGGTTCCACGAGCCATGCTGGCCAATGAACGCGCCTTGCTCGAACGGTGCCGGCAGCACCCCTGCTTCGGCGAAGGTCAGGCCCAGCGACGCCGTGTGCGGCCCCACCGCATAGTCCGGGGCAATGGCGCTGGCCACCAGGTTCGGATCAGACGGGTTGACCCGCTGATCGATGTGCTGGCCGTAATAGCTGTAGGGCCAGCCATAGAAGCCGCCATCCTTGACCGAGGTAATGTAGTCGGGCACCAGGTCGCTGCCGATCTCGTCACGCTCGTTGACTGCGGTCCACAGCTGTCCGGTGTGCGGCTCCCAGGCCAGGCCGTTGGGGTTGCGCAGGCCTGAGGCGAAGATCCGCGTCTGGCCGCTGGCCGGGTCGACTTCCCAGATCGCCGCGCGGCCTTTTTCCTGGTCCATGCCGTTCTCACCGACATTGCTATTGGAGCCGACGGTGACGTAGAGCTTCTTGCCGTCACGGCTGGCGATCACGTTCTTGGTCCAGTGATGGTTCAGCGTGCCGCCCGGTAGTTCGGCCACGGCTGTACCCGGGCCCTTGATCGAAGTCGCGCCGGGTTCATAGTGAAAGCGCAGCAGGCGATCGGTGTCGGCAACGTAGAAATCATTGCCGACCAGGGCCATGCCGAACGGTGAATTGAGGTTCTCGACAAAGGTCGTACGGGTTTCCGCCACGCCGTCGTGGTCGCTGTCGCGTAGCAGGCTGATGCGGTTGGCGCTGGGCACGCCGGCGCCGGCGCGGTCCATGACTTTGCCCATCACCCAGCCGCGAATACCCTTGCCGTCATCGGGCTTGGGCGGGGCATTGGTTTCGGCTACCAGGATGTCGCCGTTGGGCAGGGCATAGAGCCAGCGCGGGTGGTCCAGGCCTGCGGCGAAGGCCGCCACCTGGGTGCCGGGCGCAGCCTTGGGCGTCATGCCCTGGGGCCAGCCAATGGCGGGGGCGATGTTGACGGTGGGGATCAGGGTCTTGTTCGGTTCGGGCAATTGCGGCGACGGGCCGACCCCGTCGCTGACCTCAAGGCGGGCGTTCTCGCCGCAGCCGCTTAACCCCGCAGTCACTGCCAGCAGCAGTGCAATCGGCTTGATACCCATGTCGTTTCCCTCGCAATGATGGCCGCTATTGCCAGTAGAGGCACGCCAGGCGTGGGAGGTTCCCCGGGTCAGGCCTGCTTGAGCAACAGGGCGATGCCGGGGTGATACTGGCCGGCTTCGTTGTGCAGCTTGCGGTAGGCGTAGGGAAAGTACCAGGCGATGGCGCAGGCGTTATGCTTTTGCAGGTCGTCGACCAGGTCCTGCAGCTCTTCGGGGCTGGCGTGCTGGCCGGCTTTCCAGGGGCTGGCGAACAGCGCAGCGACTTTAAGCTGGCTGGGCGCGGCAATTTGCCGAGCAGCCTGGACGGTTTCGCCCAGGGCGTTATTCAGGTCGAGCTTGGCGATGCGTGGCCAGCGCTGGCTGGCCTGCAGGTAGGCGGCCTCTTCGCGGTTGGCGATGTACAGGTCGCAGCGGCCTTCGCGATCGCCGTCATCGCGCTGCTTCTTGCTCTGGTGCTGCTGCAGGGTCACCAGCTCGGCCTGCCAGGCGGCGGCCGAGAGCAGCCCGAGGTTGGCTTGGGCGCCGTGCCAATAGGGCGCCTCACCGTCACCGAGGGTCTGGTTGAAGCGGTCGATGCAATCGACCCAGCGTTCCAGGGCCGGGCGCAGGAACTCCAGGCGCGCATTATTGATGATCAGGCCTTGCATGCTGCTCTCCCTTATAGTTGTGATCGAGTACAGCCGAGGTGTGGCTATTTGATATCACTGAAGTCAGTGTTGCACAAGATGACAAAGGCGCCATTGATCCAGGCCAGTGCAGCGCCTTTCATTGACGCTCCGGGTGCAACCCTCTAACCTTCGCGACTTGTTTCAGGTGCTCTGCAGGCGATGGCCTGGCAGGGTGAAACAGGGAAGCCGGTGGGCGCGTAAAACGCGCGAATCCGGCGCTGCCCCCGCAACGGTAGGTGAGTCAAGGCTGTGCAGGGCCACTGGGCATTCATGCCCGGGAAGGCGCGTAGCCCCGGGTGTCGATGGCCCCGCTCACAAGCCCGGAGACCGGCCTGTAACAGCCAACGGCATCACGGAGGGTGATGCGCGGTTCCTCCGGCCTGTGCCGCAGCCCTGCGCGTTTTCCGTCTGCCATATCCATTCATCTGTCACGCCCGTTCCTTCGATACGCTGAGCAGCCGTCGGCTGCTGCGTTCGTTGCAGATCGGCCGACAGTGGTTTGCGGAGAACCTCATGACTGAATCCACCGAGCGCGACGAACGCCACCTGGCGCGCATGCAGCGCAAAAAGGCCGTGATCGACGAGCGCATCGCCAACTCGCCCAACGAATGCGGCTTGCTGCTGGTACTTACCGGCAACGGCAAGGGCAAGAGCAGTTCGGCCTTCGGCATGCTTGCCCGGGCCATGGGCCACGGCATGCAGTGTGGCGTGGTGCAGTTCATCAAGGGCCGCAACAGCACTGGCGAAGAGCTGTTCTTCCGGCGCTTTCCCGAGCAGGTGCGCTACCACGTGATGGGCGAGGGCTTTACCTGGGAAACCCAGGACCGCCAGCGCGACATCGCCGCCGCCGAAGCTGCCTGGGCAGTGTCGCGGCAGATGCTCCAGGACCCGTCGATCGCCTTCGTGGTGCTTGATGAACTGAACATCGCCCTCAAGCACGGCTACCTCGACCTCGACCAGGTGCTCAGCGACCTGCAGGCGCGCCCGCCGATGCAGCACGTGATCGTCACCGGTCGCGCGGCCAAAGACGAAATGATCGAACTGGCCGACACCGTCACCGAAATGGGCATGATCAAGCACGCCTTCCAGGCCGGCATCCGCGCCCAGAAGGGCGTCGAACTATGAGTGATGCGCGCCATTGCCCGGCGGTATTGATCGCCGCCCCGGCCTCCGGCCAGGGCAAGACCACGGTGACCGCCGCACTGGCGCGCCTGCATCGCAACCAGGGGCGCAAGGTCCGCGTGTTCAAGTGCGGCCCGGACTTTCTTGACCCGATGATCCTCGAGCGCGCCAGTGGTGCGCCGGTGTATCAGCTCGACCTGTGGATGGTCGGCGAGCAGGAAAGCCGCCGGCTATTGTGGGAGGCGGCGGGCGAGGCCGACCTGATCCTCATCGAAGGGGTCATGGGCCTGTTCGACGGCACGCCATC
Source organism: Pseudomonas sp. B21-035 (assembly GCF_024748945.1). Classification (NCBI taxonomy): domain Bacteria; kingdom Pseudomonadati; phylum Pseudomonadota; class Gammaproteobacteria; order Pseudomonadales; family Pseudomonadaceae; genus Pseudomonas; species Pseudomonas sp. B21-035. The sequence continues at coordinate 4,419,808 of NZ_CP087179.1, read as the reverse complement.
GAGCGCCGACCTGGCCCGGCATTTTGGCGTGCCGGTGCTGGCGGTGATCGATGGCACCGCCATGGCCCAGACCTTCGGCGCCCTGGCCCTGGGCCTGGCGCGCTATCAGCCGGACCTGCCGTTTGCCGGGGTGTTGGCCAACCGTGTCGGTACCCTGCGCCATGCCCAGTTGCTTGAAGGCAGCCTGACCGAGGGGTTGCGCTGGTACGGTGGGCTGTCGCGAGAAACCGGCATCGAATTGCCGAGCCGTCACCTGGGGCTGGTGCAAGCCAGTGAACTGAACGACCTTGATGCGCGGCTGGATGCTGCCGCAGCGGCCCTGGGCGCCAGTTGCGATGCGGCGTTGCCGCCAGCGGTGCGCTTTGCCGCGCCGACCGAGTTTGCCATCGAGCCGTTGCTGCAAGGTGTGCGCATTGCGGTTGCCCGCGACGAAGCCTTTGCCTTTACCTATGGCGCCAACCTCGACCTGCTGCGGGCCATGGGCGCGCAGCTGGCGTTCTTCTCGCCGCTGCATGACACAAGCTTGCCGCCAGCCGACAGCTTGTATCTGCCTGGCGGTTACCCCGAATTGCATCACCAGGCGCTGGCGGCCAACACACCGATGCTCGAGGCTATCCGCGCCCATCACCACGCCGGCAAGCCGTTGCTCGCCGAATGCGGCGGCATGCTCTACCTGCTCGATGCGCTCACCGATGTTGCCGGCGAGCGTGCCGAACTGCTCGGCCTGCTGGCAGGCGAGGCAGTGATGCAAAAGCGCCTGGCCGCCTTGGCCCTGCAGGCCGTAGAGCTGCCTGAAGGCACCTTGCGCGGGCACACCTATCATCATTCGCTGACCCATACCGAGCTTGAGCCGGTTGCCCGCGGCCAGAGCCCCAACGGTGGTCGTGGTGCCGAGGCGGTGTACCGCCAGGGGCGCTTGACCGCCTCCTACGTGCATTTCTATTTTGCTTCCAACCCCCAGGCGTCGGCGGCGCTGCTGTGTCCATGACTGAACATGCTTTTACCGAGGCCGAACGTGCGGCGGTCTACCGCGCCATCGGCGAGCGTCGCGACATGCGTCACTTCAGTGGCGGCGAAGTCGCCCCCGAGTTGCTCGCGCGGCTGCTTGAGGCCGCGCACCAGGCGCCCAGCGTCGGGCTGATGCAGCCCTGGCGTTTCATCCGTATCACCCAGCGCGAGCTGCGCCAGCGGATCCAGGCCCTGGTGGAAGAGGAGCGCCTGCGTACAGCGCAGGCGCTCGGCGAGCGCTCCGATGACTTCATGAAACTCAAGGTCGAAGGCATCAACGACTGCGCCGAGCTGCTGGTGGCGGCGCTGATGGATGGGCGCGAAGCGCACATTTTCGGCCGCCGGACCTTGCCGGAGATGGACCTGGCGTCGTTGTCCTGTGCGATCCAGAACCTGTGGCTGGCGGCCCGCGCCGAAGGTCTGGGCATGGGCTGGGTGTCGCTGTTCGAGCCCCGGGCCCTGGCCGAGCTGCTCGGCATGCCGGCCGGTGCCAAGCCGTTGGCAATCCTCTGCCTGGGCCCGGTTCACGAATTTTACCCGGCGCCGATGCTGGTGCTTGAAGGCTGGACCACAGCGCGGCCGCTGCACGACATGCTGTTTGAAAACCAGTGGGGGGAGTCTTGATGAGCGTGGCGTTGCTGACAGTGGCCGGGGTGGCGCTGGATGCGCTGCTGGGCGAGCCCAAGCGCCGGCATCCGCTGGTAGCCTTCGGGCGCCTGGCCGGGCGCCTGGAGCAGCGCTTGAATGCCGGCGGCCGAGGCTGGCGCAGCCACGGCGTCAGCGCCTGGTTCCTGGCGGTGGTGCCGCTAACCTTCATCGCCATGCTGTTGTCCTGGCTGCCGTACATTGGCTGGCTGATTGAAGTTTTGGCGCTGTACTGCGCCCTCGGCCTGCGCAGCCTTGGCGAGCACGTAACGCCGGTGGCCGAAGCCCTGCGCCAGGGCGACCTGGAAAAAGCCCGCCAGCGCGTCGGTTATCTGGTCAGCCGCGAAACCCGCGAGCTGGACGAAACCGCCGTGGCCCGCGCCGCCACCGAGTCGGTGCTGGAGAACGGCAGCGATGCGGTGTTCGCCGCGCTGTTCTGGTTTGTCGTTGCCGGCGTACCGGGGGTGGTGCTCTATCGTCTGAGCAACACCCTCGACGCCATGTGGGGCTATCGTAATGAACGCTTCGAGCGTTTTGGCTGGGCCGCGGCGAAGATCGACGATGTGCTCAACTATATTCCGGCACGCTTGGTGGCGCTGACTTACGCGCTGCTGGGCAAGACCCGCCTGGCCCTGAGCTGCTGGCGGCGCCAGGCGCCGTTGTGGGACAGCCCCAATGCCGGGCCGGTGATGGCGGCCGGGGCCGGAGCCCTGGGCGTCGAGCTGGGCGGGCCGGCGGTGTATCACGGCGAGCTGCACGAGCGCCCGCAACTGGGCGAAGGCCCGCAGGCCGATGCCGACGCCATCGAACGCGGTTGGCGCCTGGTTTGCCAGGGCGTGTGGTTGTGGTTGCTGCTGTTGTGCCTGGGGGCTGAATTCTATGCTTGAACACGGTGGTCGCCTGCAACGCGCAGTGCAGCAATACGGCATCGCCCGCGAAGACTGGCTGGACCTGTCCAGCGGCATCGCCCCGTGGTCTTATTCCATCCCTGAGATTCCGCTGCGGGCCTGGGCGCGCTTGCCCGAAACCGAAGACGGCCTCGAGCAGGCGGCCCGTGATTACTATCAGGTCGAGCAACTGTTGCCAGTGGCCGGCTCCCAGGCGGCGATCCAGGCTTTGCCACGCCTGCGTCGCCCCGGCACGGTCGGGGTGCTGTCGCCGTGCTACGCCGAACACGCCGAAGGCTGGCGCCGCGCTGGGCACCGGGTGCGCGAGTTGCCGCTGGACCAGGTCGATTATTACCTCGACAGCCTCGACGTGCTGGTGGTGGTCAACCCCAACAACCCCACCGGGCAGCTGATTGCTGCCGAGCAACTGCTGGAATGGCATGGTCGCCTGGCCCGCCGTGGCGGCTGGCTGCTGGTTGATGAAGCGTTCATGGACAACACCCCGCAACACAGCATTGGCGCCCATGCCGAGCGCAGCGGGTTGATCGTGCTGCGCTCGTTCGGCAAGTTCTTCGGCTTGGCCGGCGTACGCCTGGGCTTTGTTCTGGCCGAGCGCCAGTTGTTGCAACTGCTCGCCGAACAGCTCGGGCCCTGGACCATCAGCGGCCCGACGCGGATCCTCGGCCAGGCCTGCCTGCTCGACGGCGCCGCCCATCAGCAGCAGATCATCCGCTGCGCCGCTGCCAGCCAGCGCCTGGCCGAGGTGCTCAGTGCGGCAGGTTTCGCCCCCAGCGGCAGCTGCGACCTGTTCCAGTACCTGGTCACCGAGCAGGCGCCGCGCCTGCATGAATTCATGGCCCGGCGCGGCATCCTCCTGCGCCTGTTCAGCCAGCCGCCGAGCCTGCGTTTCGGCCTGCCGGCCAGTGAACCGGACTTTCAGCGCCTGGCCCAGGCTTTCAGCGATTACCGCAAGGAACAAGCATGACCACCCTGATGGTGCAGGGCACCACCTCCGATGCCGGCAAAAGCACCCTGGTGACCGCGCTGTGCCGCTGGCTGTTGCGCCAGGGCATTGCCGTGGTGCCGTTCAAGCCGCAGAACATGGCGCTCAACAGTGCCGTGACCGCCGAGGGCGGCGAGATCGGCCGCGCCCAGGCGGTGCAGGCGCAGGCCGCGGGCCTGGCGCCCCACACCGACATGAACCCGGTGCTGCTCAAGCCCAACAGCGACACCGGCGCCCAGGTGATCGTCCATGGCCGCGCGGTCACCAGCATGAACGCCGTGGCCTATCACGACTACAAGGCCATCGCCATGCAGGCCGTGCTGGCTTCGCACCAGCGCCTGAGCGCGGCCTATCCGGTGGTAATGGTCGAAGGCGCCGGCTCGCCGGCTGAAATCAACCTGCGTGCCGGCGACATTGCCAACATGGGCTTTGCCGAGGCAGTCGACTGCCCGGTGATCCTGATTGCCGACATCAATCGGGGCGGGGTGTTTGCGCATCTGGTCGGTACCCTGGAGTTGCTCTCGACGAGCGAACAGGCGCGGGTCAAAGGCTTTGTCATCAACCGTTTTCGTGGCGATATCGCCTTGCTCCAGCCGGGTCTGGACTGGCTTGAAGAACGTACCGGCAAGCCAGTGCTGGGCGTGCTGCCCTATGTGCTGGACCTGCACCTGGAAGCCGAAGACGGTATCGACCAGCGCCAGGGCCTCAAGGCCGGGCGCCAGCTCAAGGTGATCGTGCCGGTGCTGCCGCGCATCAGCAACCACACCGATTTCGACCCGCTGCGCCTGCACCCGCAGGTCGATCTGCAGTTTATCGGCCCCGGTCAGCCGATTCCGCCCGCTGACCTGATCATTTTGCCTGGCTCCAAGAGCGTGCGCGGCGACCTGGCGCAATTGCGTGAGCGTGGTTGGGACCAGGCGATCAGTCGCCACCTGCGTTACGGCGGCAAGGTCCTGGGCATTTGCGGCGGGCTGCAGATGCTCGGCCAGCGGGTGGAAGACCCCTTGGGCCTGGAAGGCCCAGCAGGAGCCAGCGATGGCCTCGGTCTGCTGGATTTTGTCACCGTGCTCGAAGCCGAAAAGCAGCTGCGCAATGTCGCCGGCACCCTGCAGCTGGAGCAGGCGGCCATCAGCGGCTACGAGATTCATGCCGGGGTAACCCAGGGGCCGGCGCTGGAGCGCCCGGCAGTGTTGCTCGACGGCGGCCGCGCCGATGGCGCCATCAGCGCCGACGGGCAGATCCTCGCCACCTACCTGCATGGCCTGTTCGAGGCGCCGCATTGCTGCGCCGCGCTGTTGCGCTGGGCCGGGCTGCAGGAGGTCGAGCAGATCGACTACCACGCCCTGCGCGAACGCGACATCGAGCGCCTGGCCGACCTGGTCGAGCAGCACCTGGACACCGCGCGCCTGCGCCAACTCTGCGGACAGAACTGAAATGCTCAACCTGATCCTTGGCGGCGCCCGTTCGGGCAAGAGCCGCCTGGCCGAACAACTGGCGGTGCAGAGCGGCCTGGCGGTCACCTACATCGCCACCAGCGAACCGCTCGACGGCGAGATGAATGCACGGGTGCAGTTGCACCGCGAGCGGCGTCCGGCCGAGTGGGGATTGATCGAAGAGCCGCTGGAGTTGGCGCGGGTGCTGCGTGCCACTGCCAGTGCCGAGCGCTGCCTGCTGGTCGATTGCCTGACCCTGTGGCTGACCAACCTGCTGATGCTCGACAACCCTGAGCGCCTGGCGGCCGAACGCACGGCGCTGCTCGAGTGCCTGGCAGCGTTGCCGGGCGAAATCATACTGGTCAGCAACGAAACCGGCCTGGGCGTGGTGCCCATGGGCGAGCTGACCCGCCGTTATGTCGATGAAGCAGGCGCGCTGCACCAGGCCATTGCCGAGCGCTGCCAGCGCGTGGTGCTGACTGTCGCCGGCTTGCCGCTTACCCTGAAAGGACCTGCACTATGAGTCAAACCTGGTGGCGTGAAGCCTGTCGAGCTGTCGACCCGATTGTTCGCGAACAGGCCCTGGCGCGGCAACAGCAACTGACCAAGCCGGCAGGCTCGCTGGGTCGCCTGGAGCAGCTGGCAGTGCAACTGGCCGGCTTGCAAGGCCAGCTCAAGCCGAGCGTCGAGCAGGTGTGGATCGCGATTTTTGCCGGCGATCACGGTGTGGTCGCCGAAGGTATCTCGGCTTACCCGCAGGCGGTGACCGGGCAGATGCTGCTCAATTTCGTCAGCGGCGGCGCTGCGATCAGCGTGCTGGCGCGGCAGCTGAATGCTCAACTGGAAGTGATCGACCTGGGTACCATCGACCTGGCCCTGGACCTGCCGGACGTGCGCCACCTGCGCGTCGGCCCGGGCACGGCCAACTTCGCTCGGGTACCGGCGATGACCTACGAACAAGGCCTGCAGGCTCTGCAAGGCGGGCGCGAGAGTGCCCTGCGCGCGGCCGCCAGCGGCGCCCGGTTGTTTATCGGCGGCGAGATGGGCATCGGTAACACCACCGCCGCCAGCGCCCTGGCCTGCGCCGTGCTCGGTTGTCCGGCCAGCGAGCTCAGTGGTCCGGGTACCGGCCTGGACGCCGCCGGTGTGCGGCACAAGGCCGAGGTCATCGAGCGCGCCTTGCTGCAGCATGCCAATCTTGGCGACGACCCGCTGCAGCGGCTGTTGTGTTTTGGTGGTTTCGAGATCGCCGCGCTGGTCGGCGCCTACCTGGGTTGCGCCCAGGCTGGTGTTGCGGTGCTGGTGGATGGGTTTATCTGCACCGTTGCCGCGCTGGTGGCGACGCGTATCAATCCGGGTTGCCGCGACTGGCTGCTGTTCGGTCATCGCGGCGCCGAGCCCGGTCATCGCCGGGTGCTCGCCGAACTCGACGCCGAGCCGCTGCTGGAGCTGGGCCTGCGCCTGGGCGAGGGCAGTGGTGCGGCACTGGCGGTGCCGCTGTTGCGCCTGGCCTGTGACCTGCACGGGCAGATGGCGACCTTCGCCGAAGCTGCGGTAGCGGACCGCCCGGCATGATCATCGACCTGCTGCGCCACGGAGAAACCGAACTGGGCGGCGGCCTGCGCGGTAGCCTCGACGATGCCCTGACTGACAATGGCTGGGCGCAGATGCGCGCGGCGGTGAGTGATGCCGGCCCTTGGGATGCATTGGTCAGCTCGCCATTGCAGCGCTGCGCACGCTTTGCCCAGGAGCTGGGCGCGCAGTTGAACCTGCCGCTGCAGCTGGCGCCGGGGCTGCAAGAGCTGCATTTCGGTGAGTGGGAAGGGCGCAGCGCGGCAGCGCTGATGCTCACCCATGAAGCCGAGCTCGGCCGGTTCTGGGCTGACCCTTATGCCTACACACCGCCAGGTGGCGAGCCGGTGGCGGATTTCTCCGTACGGGTGTTGCAGGCCATCAGCATCTTGCACCAGGCCCATGCCGGCCAGCAGTTGCTGCTGGTCACCCACGGTGGCGTCATGCGCCTGTTGCTGGCCCGCGCCCGTGGCCTGCCGCGTGAACAGCTGCTGCAGGTCGAAGTGGCCCATGGTGCCTTGTGCCGCCTGGAACTGCTGGCCGACGGCAGCCTGCGCGAGGTGTGCTGAGATGCTGGGGTTCTGGATCGCCCTGCAGTTTCTCAGCAGCTTGCCGGTGCGCCTGCCGGGCATGCCGGCGCCGGAACAAATGGGCCGCTCATTGCTGTTTTACCCGCTGGTAGGGCTGTTGTTCGGGGTGGTGCTCTGGGGGTTGAACGCGCTGCTGGCCGGTAGCCCGGTGCTGTTGCACGCCGCCTTGCTGCTCAGCGCCTGGGTGCTGCTCAGCGGCGCCTTGCACCTGGACGGCCTGGCCGACAGCGCCGATGCCTGGCTCGGCGGTTTCGGCGACCGCGAACGTACCTTGCTGATCATGAAAGACCCGCGCAGCGGGCCGATTGCCGTGGTCACCCTGGTGCTGGTGCTGCTGCTCAAGTTCTGCGCCTTGCTGGCGTTGATCGAGCGCGGTGACGGGCTGCTGCTGGTGCTCGCACCGCTGATCGGCCGCGCGGGGTTACTGGGCTTGTTCCTGTGCACGCCCTATGTGCGCAGCGGCGGGCTCGGCCAGGCGCTTGCCGATCATTTGCCGCGTCGGGCGGGCCAGCTGGTGATGCTCGTCAGTGCGTTGGCCTGTGTGCTGCTGGCAGGGTTCAAGGGTATAGGGGGGCTGCTGGTTGCCGCCATCGTCTTCGCCTGGCTGCGCCACGTGATGGTGCGCCGTCTGGGTGGCACCACCGGTGATACCGCCGGGGCCCTGCTCGAGCTGCTGGAGCTGGCGGTATTGCTCGCTTTGGTGCTGTGAGCGGCGAATAAAAGCTTGCAGTTGCCAAAGTGCGGGTATATACACGCATTATGTTGACCAGCGAATGCATCTGCACCCACCTGCGTCGCGCCGCCCGTGGGGTGAGCCGACACTACGACGAGGCCCTCGAAGGCTTCGGGATCAATGTCGCGCAGTTTTCCCTGTTGCGTCATTTACGCCGCCTGGATCAACCGAGTATTTCCACGCTGGCCGAGGCCATGGGCCTGGACCGCAGCACCTTGGGGCGCAACCTGCGGGTACTGGAAGCCGAGGGCCTGGTGGCCCTGGCCGAAGGGCAGGACTTGCGCAACCGTATCGTGTTGCTGACCGAGCAGGGCCGGGCACGCCTGCAAGCGGCGGAGCCGGCCTGGGAGCAAGCGCAAAGCGGCTTGATCGAGACCCTCGGCGAAGGTCAGCGTGACGAACTGGTGCGCCTGCTGGAGCTGTTGGCCTGAGCTTTTTACGAGTATAAGCGGGTATATACCCGCATAACCTTGCGGCACTGGAGACAACAAAAATGACATCAGTATGGCGAACCAGTGGGTGGATTCTGCTTGGCGCGGCGCTGATCCTGGCCTTGTCGCTGGGCGTGCGGCACGGCTTTGGCCTGTTCCTGGCGCCGATGAGCGCCGACTTTGGCTGGGGGCGCGGCGTGTTTGCCTTTGCCATTGCCTTGCAGAACCTGATCTGGGGCCTGGCCCAGCCGTTTGCCGGAGCCCTGGCCGATCGCCTCGGTGCTGCCAAGGTGGTGATGGTCGGCGGTATTCTTTATGCCGCCGGCCTTGTGCTGATGGGCATGTCCGACTCGGCCCTGACCCTGTCGCTCAGTGCCGGTTTGTTGATCGGTATCGGCCTGTCGGGCACCTCGTTTTCGGTGATCCTCGGCGTGGTTGGCCGTGCCGTGCCGCCAGAAAAACGCAGCATGGCCATGGGCATTGCCAGCGCCGCGGGCTCCTTCGGCCAGTTCGCCATGCTGCCGGGTACGCTCGGCCTGATCGGCTGGCTGGGCTGGTCGGCGGCCTTGCTGGTGCTGGGTTTGCTGGTGGCCTTTATCGTGCCGCTGGTAGGGCTGCTGCGTGATCGTCCGCTGCCCAGTCAGGGCAATGACCAGACCCTCGGCCAGGCCCTGCGCGAAGCCTGCTCGCACTCCGGTTTCTGGCTGCTGGCCCTGGGCTTTTTCGTCTGTGGTTTCCAGGTGGTGTTCATCGGCGTGCACCTGCCGGCCTACCTGGTCGACCAGCACCTGCCGGCGACCATCGGCACCACAGTGCTGGCGCTGGTCGGGCTGTTCAATATCGTCGGCACCTACACCGCCGGCTGGCTGGGTGGGCGCATGTCCAAGCCGCGGCTGCTGACCGCGCTGTACCTGCTGCGCGCGGTAGTCATCGTGTTGTTCCTGTGGGCGCCAATCAGCCAGTTCAGCGCCTACCTGTTCGGCATTGCCATGGGCCTGCTGTGGCTGTCGACCGTACCCTTGACCAACGGCACCGTGGCCACCCTGTTTGGTGTGCGCAATTTGTCGATGCTCGGCGGTATCGTCTTCCTGTTCCACCAGTTGGGGGCATTTCTGGGCGGCTGGCTGGGCGGGGTGGTGTATGACCGCACCGGCAACTACGATTTGGTCTGGCAAATTTCCATCCTCCTCAGCCTGCTCGCCGCAGCGCTGAACTGGCCAGTACGCGAACGCCCGGTAGCGCGCTTGCAGGCGCAGGCAGCATGAAACGGGTCGCCATTGGCAGCGTGCTCGGCCTCGCCGCGCTATTGCTGCTGGCGCTGGCCTGGTGGGGCTGGCATGAGGGCGGCCTGGCGTTGATGCAGTTGGGCATGGGCGTGTGCTAGGAGTACTCTGAATACTTCGGGAACGTTCGAGGGAGAGAGACGATGCGCGCACGCTGGATGTTGGTTCCGTTGTTGACCTTGGCCGCTGCGGCCAATGCCCTGGCCGCCGATTGCCCGGCGCTGCTCAAGGGCTCGTTGCCGGAGCTGCGCGGCAAGGAGCAGATCGACCTGTGCCAGCGCTTTGCCGGCAAGCCTTTGGTGGTGGTCAATACCGCCAGCTATTGCGGCTTTGCCCCGCAGTTCGAAGGGCTTGAAAGCGTCTACAAGGAGTACCACGAACAGGGCCTGGAAATGCTCGGGGTGCCGTCCAACGACTTCAAGCAGGAAGACGCCGATGCCGAGAAAACCGCCAAGGTCTGCTACGCCAACTATGGCGTGACCTTCACCATGACCCAGGCCCGGCCCGTGCGTGGCGACGATGCCACGCCGCTGTTCAAGGAACTGGCCGCGCAGAGCAGTGCGCCGAAGTGGAATTTCTACAAGTACGTGGTTGATCGCCAGGGCAAGGTTGTGGCCAATTTCACCAGCCTGACCAAGCCGGACGACCCGGCGTTCAAGGCGGCGATTGAAAAGGCCATTGCTTCCCGGCCCTGAGCGGCGTCAGTGGCTCGGGTGCACGGTCCAGGCCACCAGCTTGAGCACGATCGGGCGCACCACCAGCACACAGGCAAAGGCTACTGGCATGGCCAGTTGATAGGCTTTGAGCACGTTGCCCAGGTACTGCTCGTTGATGCCTGCGTTGGCGGCGGTAATCACGAAGCACATCAACAGGGCCATGATTGCCGACATGTAGAAGGCAAACACGTAGGGGGTGGCGCGAACGCCGAGTTTGCGCCGGCCGCGGGCGCTGGTCTGGAAGGTCATGCTGACTCCTTCTGGTGGGTGAGGGGGCAGCCTAGCAAGGGGGCGTTGGACTGCGGTAGACGAGCTGGACTTAGGTCTTTATAAAGAAGATCTTACGAATGCCTGGATGCTGTCATGAACCTGCTCGGTTCGATCAAGAGTTTCATCAAGGTGGTCGAGGCCGGCAGCATCGCCGGTGGCGCTCGCAGCCTGGGCTTGAGTGCCGCCGCAGTGAGCCAGAATATCGCCCGCCTGGAAGCCCACCTGCAGGTGCGCCTGCTGGCGCGTACCACGCGCAGTATGGTGCTGACGCCCAGTGGCAGCCTGTATTACGACAAGGTCAAGCACATCGAGCGCGACCTCGAGCAGGCCCAGCAGGCGGTCACCGCCCCGGACTGCGAGCCCAAGGGGCGCTTGTGCATCGCTTCGTCGTCGGCCTTTGGCCGCCATGTACTGGCGCCGCTGATTCCGGCCTTCAGTGCACGCTACCCGCAGCTTTCAATTGAATTGGTTACGAATGATCGGCGGGTCAACCACGCCCAGGAAGGCGTTGATGTCAGTATCCGCATCCAGCCACAACTCGAAGACGGCCTGCTGGCCCGGCACATTGCCCGGGTGCCGTTCATTTGTTGCGCTTCCCCGGGCTATCTGGCGGCGGCCGGTTGGCCGCAATCGCCCGAGCAGCTCAAGGAACACCGCTGCCTGGTGTTCCGCTACCCGGTGGACGGGCGCTTTTTGCGCTGGGGCTTTATCCGCGAGGGGCTGCGTTTTGATGCCGAGTTCGACAAGGTGCTGATCAGCGATGACATCGACGTACTGACGCAGATGGCGGTGCGCGATGGCGGTATCGCTCGCCTGGCCGAGTTCGTCGCCCGCCCTTTGCTCGAGCGCGGCCAGCTGGTGGCGTTGTTCGAGTATTCGCAGCCGGCACGGGCCTACGCCCAGACCGAACCGATGGATGTCTACCTGTGCGTGGCCGACCGTTTCGCCTTGAGCCCCAAGGTGCGGGCGTTCATGGAGTACCTCCAGCTGGAAGTCGGGCACGCCTGGCCGATTGCTCAGGCATAAAAAAACCGCCGATGACGGCGGTTTTTCGTTGCGGCGCTGTTATCAGAAGCGATAGGTCAGCGACGCGCCAATACCGTGAGCGCTGTTTTCGTACTTGGCGTTGTACGAACCCTTGGTCGGGCTGGCCAGGTTGACCTTGGTGTCTTCTTCCCACAGGTAGGAGTACGCCACGTCGATGGTCATGTCGTCGGTTGGGCTGTAGCCGGCGCCCAGGCTGAAGATCTTGCGATCGCCAGTCGGGATGCGTGGCGAACGGTCGTGGTTGTTGGTCGGCGACTGGTCGACGGTGAAGCCGGTACGCAGTACCCACTCCTTGTTCAGCTTGTAGGACGCGCCGATGGCGTGGGCCCAGGTGTCGTGCCAGTTCTGCTCTTCGCTGATGGTGCCGAACTGGCCGGCCAGCGGGGCAGGAACCTTGTTGGTGACGGTGATGGCTTCCAGGCGGCTCCAGCGGGTCCAGGTGCTACCAGCATAGATAGTCCACTGGTCATCCAGCTCGTGGGTAACCGAGAAGTCGACCGATTCAGGGGTCTTGATCTTCAGTTCAGCGTCGAACTTGCTGCCGCTGAACGGGCCGATCAGGGCGTTGTTGATCTTGGTGTTGCCTTCGAGCTTGTAGTCGACCATCGAGTGGTAGGTCAGGCCCAGGCGGGTCTTGTCGGTGGCCTGGACCAGCACGCCGATGTTGTAGCCGACAGCAGTGTCGTCACCCTTGATTTTCACTTCGCCATCGTTGAAACCCGGGGTGCGCGGGTTGAGGGTGTTGGCGCTGAGCTCACCCTTGATCTTGTTGATGGTCGGGCCGAAACCGATCGACACCTTGTCGTTGAAGGCGTAGCTGATGGTTGGCTGGAAGGTGACCACTTCAACGTGGCTTTTCTTGCCCCAGTAACGGCTGGCGGCAGTGCTCTCGTAATCGGTGACCAGGCCGAACGGCGCGTAGACACCGAAACCGACGGTCCAGTGATCATCCAGAGGCTTGACGTAGTAGCCCATGGGCACGCCGACGAACGGCACCATGTCGCCGTCGGTGGTGCCACCTGGGCGCCCGCCGCCGGAAATATCGGACTTGGCGATGACGGCTGCGCCGCCAACGGTGATCTGCTCGCGTTTCAGGCGCGACATACCGGCAGGGTTGCCGAATACGGTGCTGGCATCATCGGCAGAAGAAGAACGACCCGCGAAACCTGTGCCCATGCCACTGACGCTTTGTTCGTTGAGGGCAAAGCCGCTGGCGAACAGTTGAGTCGAGGCGAGAGTGACGGCGAGGCTGAGAGAGGTTTTGAGCATTACTTTTTTCATTATTAGAACTCCTTGGGATCTCCGGGGCGAAAATTACCATCAGTTCGCCCGCAGCGCTATAGGCTGTATCGCAGGAGATAGAGCGGTTTTGTAGGACAATCCGACCAAAATGGCGGGAATTTTCCGATTATGGAAAGCAGTGACTCTCAGCAGGCCTGAAGAGTCACAGGGGCGATGCAGGTTTGCCAGGCGCAGGTGAAATCGCGCAGGCGCCCCTGAGGCTGGAAGGTTTGTCGCCAGATACGTGCAAGCCCGAGCAGATCGTCGGCGGCGGGCAGTTCGGGGGCTTGTTCTTCGATCAGCATCCAGGCGATGGCGGTGGCATAGCGCAGGTTTACGGTCAGTTCCAGGTGCGGGCCGCTGAGGAAGGCATGCTGGCTGGCAAGGCCACGGACCAGGCTGGCGAGATCCGGGTCGCGGGCCAGGAACTGGTCCCAGAGGCTTTGGTGGCGCAGTTCGCCAATGCGGTACAGGCCGTGGCCGCGGCGGTCGTGCAATGCTGAGCCGAGTGCTGACTGGCTGGCGGCGACGCCGAGCAGCAGGGCTTCGGCGCTGGCGCAGTGGCGACCCAGGTAGATCAGGGTCGGACGAATGACAAACTGGCTCAACTCGCTCGCGGCGATACCCATGATGCCCTCGAACTTGAAATTGGCCGGCGGACGCTGGAGCTTGGCAGCTGGAGAGTCGGTCAGGCCCGCCGGAAGCGGCCTTTGCCGCTTGAGTTGAAGTGTAGTGTCATATTCGCGCTGTAAAGGCCTGTTTTTAAAACATTTGCGGCTTTTAGTTATAAATCATATGCCGTGCGGCAATTAGTGATTGCTGGGCGCCAGGCATAAAAAAGCCCCGCCAGAGGGCGGGGCTTGAGCGTTTGCAGCGTCGTGCGGATCAGGCCACCAGGGCCTGACGGGTGCGCTCGATAACGGCCTGCAGCGGCTCGGCTTCGGAGTATTGCTCCGGGTACAGGCGCTCGCTGTGCCGGGCAATGCCGTGCTCGTTGACCAGGGTGAAGCTGAAGCCGCCTTTGCGCGACGCCAGGATCAAGCAGTTCAGAGGGGCAAATGCCTGGGAAAGGGTGCGAATGGCAGCCTGAGTATGAGTAGAGTGATTCATAGTTATTAGATGTTCCTGCAATAGACACGGTTTCGATCCGTGCACATATAAAACGTTCCAGTAACGCGAGCATTTAAGCCGGTGCGAAGAACCTGACTGGAACAGGGCAGCCAGTTTTGGGCGCATTTATCATGTGGCGCTGGGGCTGACTGGTAGGTACGTCAGAGGACAGGCAACAGCCAGGGTCGGGTTCAATGCCGCTGGGTGAAGATCCTGATCAATCTGCAGGTTGGTTCGGTCAGAGTAAGAAGTGATTTACCTGGGGAACCATCGAGTGGGCCGGTCCTGGTTTCAACAGGCCTGTCCGATGTGAGGGGGCAGGGCACTGTAAGGACTGCTTTGGCCAGAATTGACTTTCAGCTTGGTACTAACGGCGGCAAGACTACCGCAGTTTTTCGTTGCTGGCAAGCTTTTTGGCGTTTCGTCTGGCGAGCCGATCAGTATGTCGCGTTCCAGGCTGTCTGTGAAGGGCTAATTCGCCGGCTTTGCAGTGCAACAAGGCAGGGAACGTGCCAATTTCGTGCAGGGAAATGCCTCGCTAAAGGGCGGTTGTGCACACTTGGGGCAGCCCTTGTTACAGCGCTGCAACAAGGCGGCAAGTGGCCGCCAATGACTTGGCCGTTGCCTTAAGTCAATGAAAAAAAACACTTATTTTAGCTGGTGAAAAAATCGACAGTTTGACTGAAAGCCCCATTCCATAGGGGTTTGCGGGGAGGTTTAGGGGGTTGTCCACCGAGTTATCCACAGCTTCTGTGGATTGTCCCGAGCGCTTGCTCTAGGACGGGCGTGCCAGCTTTTTGGCCGGTGTCCGACAATCCTTCGACAGTCTTCCGTCAGGGACAAAATACCCGTCCTGACGTCAAGAAAAAAACACTGAAATATTTTGAAAAAAGTGCAGAAAAGCACCGGGCCATTGTCAGAAAAATGGAGTAGAGTGGCGCGCCTCTCGAGTTGCCTCCGCTGTTTTTTATGAAGTTTCGCTCCAAAAACCTCGTTGCCCCCACTGCCCAGTCGCCTCTGCCCGAGCCCAAGCGCTTCTCCTTGAAAGTGGCCTTGTGGTTGCTCGACAGCCCGCGCCTGGGTGACAACCCCAACGTCAAGCACTTTGCCGGGCGCTTGCTCAAGCAGCCAGCGCGCCAGGGCGTGGTGGTGGCCCAGAGCCGCCTGGGGCAGATGCTCTGCCGTGATTGTGGCAATGCCCGCGACCGCCGGATCGGCCACGAACTGCTGCGCCAGGCGGCGCGCGCCGGTGATCGCCGGGCCCAGCTCGAGTACGGCCGGCTGTGCGCCTTGGGGCAACTGAACGAACCCGCCCAGGGCCGCTACTGGCTCGAACAGGCCGCTGCCCAGGGTTCGCAGGAGGCCTTGCGCCTGCTCAGGCAATTGCCTGAAGCCTGAATGCGGCGCGTGCGCCCAAGGCTGATAAGCTGAGCCGTTGATCGTTGGCCGAGGGAGATCGGGGTGGCTATGGCAGTGGATCTGACCAGCATTGTGCTGGGTATTGTGGTGGCGGCCGTGCCGTCGCTGGCGCTGGTGCTGCAGGTGCAACGGCGCCTGAGTGCGCGCCAGGCCGACGCGGCCTTGCTTGAGGAGCGCCTGAGCAGTGTGCAGCTGGCTCAGGAAGGCTTGCTCGCCCAGCTCGATGCCAGCCGCGACGAAATCAGCGACCTGAGCCAGGCCAATGCCGCCAAGCAGGCGACGCTGGCCGCTCAGGCCCGTGAGCTTGAATTGCTGCAGATCGATCGCGACGAAGCGCGCGATGCCGCCCATGCCTGGCAGCTCGAACGCGCCAGCCGCGAAGCCGAATTGCGTCGCCTGGACGCCCAGAGCGCAGCCCTGAGCGCCGAGCTGCGCGAACAGCAGGAAAGCCATCAGCAACGCCTCGACGACCTGCAAGGCTCGCGTGACGAGCTGCGGGCGCAGTTCGCCGAAATGGCCACGAAGATTTTCGATGAGCGCGAACAGCGCTTCGCCCAGACCAGCCAGCAGCACCTGGGGCAGTTGCTCGACCCGCTCAAGGAGCGCATCCAGGCCTTTGAAAAGCGCGTCGAAGACAGCTATCAGCAAGAGGCCCGCGAGCGCTTCTCGCTGGCCAAGGAGCTTGAACGCCTGCAGCAGCTCAACCTGCGCCTGAGCGATGAGGCCACCAACCTGACCCAGGCGCTCAAGGGCCAGAAGACCCAGGGCAACTGGGGCGAGCTGATTCTGGAGCGGGTGCTGGAGCACGCCGGGCTTGAGAAGGGCCGCGAGTACCAGACCCAGGTCAGCCTCAAGAGCGCCGACGGCGAGCGCTTTCAGCCCGACGTGCTGATCATGCTGCCGGGCGACAAACAGGTGGTGGTCGACTCCAAGGTCAGCCTCACCGCCTACCAGCAGTACGTTGGCGCCGACGACAGCGAGATTGCCCAGGCCGCGCTCAAGCAGCACGTGCTGTCGCTGCGCAACCATGTCAAAGGCTTGTCCGGCAAGGACTACAACCGCCTCGAAGGCCTGCACAGCCTGGATTTCGTCCTGCTCTTCGTGCCTATCGAGGCGGCGTTTTCGGCCGCCTTGCAGGCAGAGCCGAACCTGTTCCAGGAAGCCTTCGACCGCCAGATCGTGATCGTCAGCCCGACCACCTTGCTGGCCACCTTGCGGGTTATCGACAGCCTCTGGAAGCAGGAGCGCCAGAGCCAGAACGCCCGGGAGATCGCCGAGCGTGCCGGTTGGCTGTACGACAAGTTCGTGCTGTTCATCCAGGACCTGGACGAGCTTGGCAGCCGCCTGCAGCAGGTCGACAAAGCCTATAGCGCGGCGCGCAACAAGCTCTGCGAAGGGCGCGGCAACCTGATCAGCCGCAGCGAACAGCTCAAGCTGCTCGGTGCCCGGGCCAGCAAGAGCCTGCCGGCCGACCTGCTCGAGCGCGCCATGAGCGAAGGCGACCCGCTGGCTGCCAGCGCCCTTACTGGACCAGGCTCAGATGCCGATTGAGCAGGGCGCGCAAGGCCGCCGGCTTGACCGGCTTGGCCAGGTAGTCGAGCCCTGCGGCATGCACCTGGGCGACCATCTCGCTGCGCCCGTCAGCGCTGATCACCACGCCGGGGACCGGCTCGCCCAGGCGTGTGCGTAACCAGGCCATCAGCTCGGTGCCGACCTCGCCGTCGTCAAGGTGGTAGTCCACCAGCGCCAGGTGCGGGCGCAGGCCGCTTGCCAGCAAGGCTTCACACTCGGCGCGATTGCGCGCGATGGATACCTGGCAGCCCCAGCGGCTGAGCAGGCTGTTCATGCCGATAAGGATGCTGTCTTCGTTGTCGACGCACAGCACCTGCAGGCCTGCCAATGGCTGCCCGGCCTGTTCGGCAGGGCTGGCCACCGGGGCCGCCGGCGCCGTGGCCAGCGGCACGCTGACGCGGAACACGCTGCCCTTGCCCGGCCACGACTGCACCTCAAGCGGATGGCCAAGCACCTTGCACAGGCCATCGGCGATCGCCAGGCCCAGGCCCAGGCCTTTTTCCGCGCGGGTCTGGTGGCTGTCCAGGCGTTTGAATTCCTCGAAGATCACCTGCAGCTTGTCGTCGGCGATGCCGCTGCCACGGTCCCAGACCTCCAGCCACAAGCGCCCCTGCTGGCGGCGCACGCCGAGCAGAATCGGGCTTTTGCCATAGCGGAAGGCGTTGGTGAGGAAGTTCTGCAGAATCCGGCGCAGCAGTTTCATGTCGCTCTGCACCCGCAGGCGGCTGCCGCGCAGGCGGAAATCCAGGCCTTGCTGCTGGGCCAGAACCTTGAATTCAGCGCCGAGGGTGTCGAACAGTTCGTTGAGGGCGAAGGGTTTGACGTCCGGGGTGATCTTGCCGTTTTCCAGGCGCGAGATGTCCAGCAGGTCGCTGATCAGCTCTTCGGCCGAACGCAGCGAGCTGTCCATGTGCTGGACCAGTTGCTGGGCATCGGCCGACAAGCCATCGCCCTGATGCGACAGCGCCGCCGAGAACAGCCGCGCGGCGTTCAGCGGCTGCATCAGGTCGTGGCTGACCGCTGCGAGGAAGCGGGTCTTGGACTGGTTGGCGGCCTCGGCGTGGCTCTTGGCTTCGCTCAGTGCCTGGTTCAGTTGCGACAGCTCGTGGGTGCGTTCGGCGACCCGTTGCTCAAGGCTTTCGTTGGCGCCCTTGAGCGCCTGTTCGGCTTCGCGGAACGGGGTGATGTCGGTAAAGCTCATGACAAAGCCGCCGCCGGGCATCGGGTTGCCGATCAGTTCGATCACCCGGCCGTTGGGGAACAAGCGCTCGGAGGTATGCGCACGGCCCTGGCGCATCCAGTGCAGGCGCCTGGCCACGTGCACCTGGGCCTCGCCCGGGCCGCACAGGCCGCGCTCGGCGTTGTAGCGGATAATGTCGGCAATCGGCCGGCCGACGCTGATCAGCCCGTCGGGGTAGTTGAACAGCTCCAGGTAGCGGCGGTTCCAGGCCACCAGGCGCAGCGACTGGTCGACCACGCTGATGCCCTGGCTGATGTTCTCGATTGCCCCTTGCAGCAGGGCGCGGTTGAACTGCAGCACTTCCGAGGCTTCGTCAGCGATGCGCACCACGTCCTCAAGCTGCATGTCGCGGCCTTCGATCGCGGCCTTGACCACTGCGCGGGTCGAGGAGGTGCCGAGCACGCCGGCGAGCAGGCGCTCGGTGTGTTCGATCCATTCGCCGTCGGCATTCTGGTTGGGGTTGAAACCCTTGCCCTGGCGATAGGCAAAACGGATGAAACTCTGCCGCGCGCGCTCTTCACCCACAAAGCGCGCAGCCAGGTGCAGCAGGTCGTCGATCTGCACCGCCAGCAGCGACCGGCTGCTGGGGCGGGCGCTGGTCTGCTGGCCGATGAAACGCCCGGCCTGCCAGTGCTCGGACACCCGTGTGCGCGAGAGGATCGACACCCAGGCGAACAGGGTGAAGTTACCCGCCAGCGACAGCACCACGCCTTGGGTCAGCGGCGTGATCGGCAGGTTCAGCGGGTTGCCATGCAGCCAGGCCAGGCCCGGGAACAGCTCCAGCGACCAGCCCAGGCTATGGGCGGCAATCGGCAGCACCAGGGTGTAGAACCACAGGAACACCCCGGCGGCCAGGCCCGCGAACACCCCGCGGCGGTTGGCCTGCTTCCAGTACAGGGCGCCAAGCATGGCCGGGGTCAGCTGGGTCACGGCGGCAAACGCCACCTGGCCGATGGTCGCAAGGCTTGCGGTAGAGCCGAGCAGGCGGTAGCTGACATAGGCCAGCAAAAGGATGACGACGATGGTCACCCGGCGTACCGAGAGCATCCAGTGGCGGAAGGCTTCGAACGGTCGCTCGGCGTTGTTGCGCCGCAGCAGCCAGGGCAGCAGCATGTCGTTGGAAACCATGGTCGACAGCGCCACGGCCTCGACGATGACCATGCCGGTGGCCGCCGACGCGCCGCCGATAAAGGCCAGCAGGGCCAGCGCCGGATGCGCCTCGGCAAGCGGCAGGCTGATCACGAAGGAGTCGGGCAGCACCGAGTCGGGCAGCAGCATCTGCCCGGCCAGAGCGATTGGTACCACGAACAGCGCGGCGAGGATCAGGTACATCGGGAACACCCAGCGCGCCAGGCGCAGGTCCTGGGGTTCGATGTTCTCCACCACGGTGACGTGGAACTGGCGCGGCAGGCAGATGATCGCCATCATCGCCACGCCGGTCTGCACGATCATCGACGGCCAGTTGATGGTTTCGTTCCAGAAGCCTTCCAGGCGTGGCGCCAGTTGCGCCTTGCTGAACAGGTCTTCGAAACCGTTGAACAGGCCGAAGGTGACGAAGGCGCCGACGGCGAGGAACGCCAGCAGCTTGACCAGCGATTCGAAGGCAATCGCCAGGACCATGCCGCGGTGGTGTTCGGTGACGTCCAGGCTACGGGTACCGAAGACAATCGAAAACAGTGCCAGCACCAGCGACACCACCAGCGCGGTGTCCTGCACACGGCTGCCAGTAGCATCGGCGCCTGCGCCGATCAGCAGGTTGACGCCAAGCACGATGCCCTTGAGCTGCAAGGCGATGTACGGCAGCACGCCGATCAGGCAGATAAGCGCCACCACCACCGCCAGGCTCTGGGATTTACCGTAGCGGGCGGCGATGAAGTCGGCGATCGAGGTGATGTTTTCCTGTTTGCTGATCAGCACCATCTTCTGCAGCACCCAGGGCGCGAACAGCAGCAGTAGCACAGGGCCCAGGTAGATCGGCAGGAACGCCCAGAGTTGTTCGGCGGCCTGGCCGACGGCGCCGAAGAAGGTCCAGCTGGTGCAGTACACCGCCAGCGACAGGCTGTACACCCAGGCACGCAGGCGCGGCGGCAGCGGTGTGCTGCGGCGGTCGCCGTAAAAGGCGATGGCGAACATGATGGCCATATAGGCCAGGGCGACCACGGCGATCAGCCCACTGGACAGCGACATGACAACTCCGAAACAAAAGGGTGATTCAGCCTGACAGCGAACCTCGATCAATCAGTCTGGCACGCCGCAAAGGCTTCGTCAGCGCCGACGATGGTCGCAGTGGCAGAGCGTCGCAGGGCCTTAGCCGGGCAAGGCCAGGTCAAGCAGGCTGTAGAGCTGTTCCAGGGTCGGCGGGGCTTCGGCGAACAAGGTGCGGTAGACGGTCGGTGCGACCAGCAGATCCAGCAGGCGTTCGATGTCTGGCAGGGCCTCGCCGCGCGCCTGGGCGCGGTCGAGGATGACCTGCAGTTGCCCGCGCAGGATGTTGGTGCAGTAACCCGGGCAGGCGCTGCTGAGCACGTCGCGCATCAGGTTGCGGCCTGGTTCGGAGGTGATTTCGTCGAGGTACTGTTCGGTCCAGGCGCGCAGGTCGGTACGCAGCTCGCCGGTGTCCAGCGGCGCCACGTCAGGCAGCACGCGTTCGACGGCGACATCGGCGAGCAGGGCGGCCAATTCGCCCCAGCGCCTATAGATAGTTGACGGGGTGACGCCGGCGCGAGCGGCAATTTGCGGCACGGTCAGGCTCGCGCGGTCCTGCTCCTTGAGCAGTTCGCGTACCGCCGCATGTACCGATGCCTGCACACGGGCGCTGCGCCCACCCGTGCGGATACCTTCTTTAATCGCCATCGGTCGACCTTAACACAAAGGGTTTGCGTTAAGGAATGAAGGCGAGCAGACTGCGCAAAAGCTAAATAATTGCTTTAGCGGAGTGCTGATCATGTTCATGTTGTTCAAAGCCCCGGCCTCACGGCGTTTTCGTCTGATGTTCCTGGCACTTGCCTTGCTCGGCTTTCTCGCCGCCTCGAGCACCCCGACGCCTTTGTATCACCTGTACCAGCAAGCCTGGCAGTTCTCGGCGGTAACCCTGACGCTGATTTTTGCGGTGTATGCCGTCAGCTTGCTGGCGGCGCTGCTGACAGTCGGTTCGCTGTCGGACTACCTGGGGCGGCGGCCACTGATCTTCACTGCATTGGTGCTGGAAAGCGTCTCCATGCTGTTGTTCCTGCAGGCCGACAGTGTCGGCTGGTTGATTGCTGCGCGCATTCTGCAAGGCTTCGCCACCGGCATGGCTACCAGCGTGCTGGGCGCTGCGTTGCTGGATATCGATCGCGAGCAGGGGCCGTTGGTCAACAGCCTGACGCCCTTGCTCGGCATGGCCAGCGGCGCCCTGGGTACCAGCCTGCTGGTGGAATTTGCGCCGTGGCCGCTGCGTTTGGCCTACTGGCTGTTGCTCGGCTTGTTCGTCACGCTGGCGTTGCTGGTGTGGCATCTGCCCGAGAGCGTCAGCCGCCAGCCCGGCGCCCTGGCATCCTTGCGTCCGGCCCTGCATGTACCGCCCCAGGCGCGGGCTGCAGTGCTGCGTATGCTGCCGGTGAACGTCGCCGGTTGGGCGCTGGGTGGGTTCTTCCTGTCGCTGGCGCCATCACTGGCGCGCGAGGCCACCGGGGCAACCTCGAATTTGGTGGGCGGCGGCCTGGTGGCGGCGTTGACGGTGACCGGCGCCGTGGCGATCTACCACCTGCGGCTGCGTCCGGCCGGGCAGATCCTGCGTCTGGGCACAGGGGTGTTGCCGGTCGGGATGCTGTTGATCCTGCTGGCGTTGCATCGCGGTGAGCTGGGGCTGTTTTTCCTCGCCACTGTAGTCACCGGCATCGGCTTTGGCGCCAGCTTCCTTGGAGCGTTGCGTAGCATCATGCCGCTGGCCGAGGCCCACGAACGCGCCGGGCTGATGGCGACGTTCTATGTGCTGAGCTACCTGGCGTTCTGCGTGCCGGCCATGCTGGCCGGGTGGATGGTGCGCAGCTTCGGCCTGGTGCCGACCGGCGAGGTGTATGCCTTGGCGGTGATCATTTTGTGCGCCGTTGCGGCGGTTCTGAGTTTGCCGCTGCGGGCTTTGTCCCGCGGCTGACTGTACTGGCCTCATCGCGGGGCAAGTCGGGTCGCCGCACCGCCGCTCCCACTGGTTCATCGTAGACCCCGCGATGCTTTAATTCGGCGCTCGCCGGGCCCCCAGGTAATAGAACAGCGCCGCCAGCAACACCGAAAGAATCAGCAGGTAAAAGGTCGCCACCGGCACCAGGTGCGCGAGGGCAAAGCCGCAGATCACCGGGCCCAGCGCCGCGCCGAGGTTGGACAGGTTTTGCGCGCCGTAATACACGCCGCGCAGATGTTCCGGGGCGATGCTGTCGATGAACATGTACTCGGCGGGGATGACGATGATCTCGCCAAGGGTGAACACCAGCATCGCCAGGCACCAGGCCAGCAGCGTTTGCGCCAGCGAGAAACCCAGCAGGCCAACCAGAAACAGCGCCATGCCGGCCATCAGCCAGGGCATCAACTGGCGGCTGCTGATGCGCCGGCCAATCACGTACTGCAGGGCAATTACCGTGACCGCGTTGGTGGCTACCAGGTAGCTGATGTAGCGCGCCGCCTCGCTGGCGCTGCTGGTTACCACCAGGTACTGCGACAGGTAGGCGGTGAACTGGCCGAACACCACCGCGCTCAAGGCGCCACCGAGGGTGAAGCAGATCAGCCGGCGATCTTTGACCAGTTGTCCGCCAACGCTAAAGAAACCGGCCTGTTCGCCGCCTTCGACCCGCGCCCGCGCCGCGCGCTCGCCCCAGCGCTGGTAGCTCAGGCACATGGCCAGGCCCAGCAGCGCCGAGAGCAGGAACGGCAAGTGATCGTCCAGCAGCACCAGCGCCACGCCGACAAAGGGCCCGACCGCGTAGGCGACGTTGCTCAGGGTGTACTTGATCGAGAACACCTCGCTGCGTTCTTCCAGCGGCAGCAGTGCACAGAAGCCGGCTTTGGCGGCGATGTCCACCACCGCCAGGGCCAGGTTGATCAGCACCAGGCAGGTGAAGAACAGGCTCAGTTCGCGGCTGACCACCGCACCGACAAAGGCCAAAGTAAAGGTCAGGGTCGCGGCGATGATCACCGTGTAGCTGCGCAGGGTGTCGATCAGGTAGCCGCCATACAGGCTCAGCAACGAGGCGACAATCAGCGCGCCGCCGATCATCAGGCCGATGCCGCTGATATCCAGGGCGAAGTTCTGCGCCAGGTAGACCACCAGGTAGGGCAGGGTGATTGCACGGGCGAGGGTGAGGATGAAGGTAGTTGCCAGCAGCAGGCGTACCTGCGCCGAGTAACCTTTGATAGCGGTGAGCATTGAGTGACCACGTCCTTGTTGTTATCGCTGCCGAGCATACGCCGCGGGCAGTGAAATCTGTATATCTGTAAAACCGATAACAGATAGAGAAAATACCCGTTATATAGATATATTTTCCCGGCCTAAGATGGATACAACCTCACCGGAGGACAGGAGAATCCATCATGTCTTGCAGCCAAACCCGCACCTCGCCGTTACGCCCGCTGAGCCAGCTGGCGCACCCGCGTGAAGTGATCCGTCAGTTCACCCCCAACTGGTTCGCCGCGACCATGGGCACCGGCGTGCTCGCCCTGGCCCTGGCACAGGTCGATGTACCCGGCCTGCGTGGCCTGGCCGAATCGCTGTGGTTGTTGACCATCGGCCTGTTCGTGCTGTTTACCCTGCTGTACACCGCGCGTTGGGTCATGTTCTTCGATGAAGCGCGGCGGATTTTCGCCCATTCCACCGTATCGATGTTCTTCGGCACCATCCCCATGGGCCTGGCGACCATCCTCAACGGCTGCCTGGTGTTCGGCATCAATCGCTGGGGCGAAGGGATCCTGCCGTGGGTCGAAGCGCTGTGGTGGTTCGACGTCGGCCTGGCGCTGCTGTGCGGGGTGGCCATTCCCTACCTGATGTTCACCCGCCAGGAACACAGCATCGACCAGATGACCGCGGTGTGGTTGCTGCCGGTGGTGGCCGCGGAAGTCGCCGCTGCCAGCGGCGGCCTGCTGGCGCCGCACCTGGTGGATGCCCATGCGCAGTTCCAGGTGCTGATCACCAGCTACGTGCTGTGGGCGGTGTCGTTGCCGGTGGCGTTCAGCATCCTCACCATCCTCATGCTGCGCATGGCCCTGCACAAATTGCCGCATGCCAACATGGCCGCATCGAGCTGGCTGGCCTTGGGGCCGATCGGTACCGGTGCGCTGGGCATGCTGCTGCTGGGCGCCGATGCCCCGGCGATTTTCGCTGCCAACGGCCTCGGCAGCCTGGGTGAAATCGCCCGTGGCCTGGGCCTGATCGCCGGTATCGTGCTGTGGGGCGCCGGGCTCTGGTGGTTGCTGACCGCCGTGCTGATCACCCTGCGCTACATCCGCCATGGCATGCCGTTCAACCTCGGCTGGTGGGGCTTTACCTTCCCGCTCGGGGTGTACACCCTGGCCACCCTGAAGCTGGCGGCCTGGCTGGGCCTCGGTTTCTTCCTGCACATGGGCATGCTGCTGGTGCTGGCGCTGGCGGCAATGTGGTTGCTGGTCACGGCCCTGACCCTGCGTGGCGCCTGGCGCGGTGAGCTGTTTGTATCGCCGTGCATTGCTGGGCTGAACAAGTAGATTGCATTTACCTGAGTGTTTGTGGCTTTGTGCGGCCTGCGCGTATCCAATAACAAAGCCCCACTCAGGTACACGGACGATGAGTCAATCTTCACAATTCAGCCTGCTTGGCAAACGGCGCTTCTTGCCGTTCTTCGTCACCCAGTCGCTGGGTGCGTTCAATGACAACCTGTTCAAGCAGTCGGTCATCCTGCTGTTTCTCTACAAAATCGCCAGCTCCCATGGCCAGGACACTGCCATCTGGGTCAATGCCTGTGCCTTGATGTTCATCCTGCCGTTCTTCCTGTTCTCGGCGCTGGCCGGGCAGTTTGGCGAGAAGTACGCCAAGGACGCTTTGATCCGCGTGATCAAGCTGGCCGAGATCGCCATCATGGCGGTCGGCGCCATCGGCATCATGAAGCAGATTCCGGGGCTGATGCTCCTGGCGTTGTTCGGCATGGGCACCCACTCGGCGCTGTTTGGCCCGGTGAAGTACTCGATCATGCCTCAGGCCTTGCGCGAAGAAGAGCTGGTCGGCGGCAATGGCCTGGTGGAAATGGGCACCTTCCTGGCGATCCTGGCCGGCACCATTTGTGCCGGGGTGCTGATGTCCAGCGCCCATTACGGCGTCTGGGCGTCGTCGGCAGTGCTGCTGGTGGCGGTGCTCGGCTACCTGTCCAGCCGCGCCATCCCGCGCGCCGCTGCGTCCACGCCGGCGCTGAAAATCAACTGGAACATCGCCAGCCAGACGATCGCCACCTTGCGCATGGGCCTCAAGCAGACGCCAGCGGTGTCGCGCTCGATCGTCGGCAACTCGTGGTTCTGGTTCGTCGGTGCGGTGTACCTGACGCAAATTCCCGGTTACGCCCAGCAATGGCTGCATGGCGACGAGACCGTGGTGACCCTGATCCTGACCCTGTTCTCGGTGGGCATCGCTGTCGGCTCGCTGCTGTGCGAGCGCATGAGCGGGCACAAGGTGGAAATCGGCCTGGTGCCGTTCGGCTCCTTTGGCCTGAGCCTGTTCGGCCTGCTCTGGTGGTGGCACTCCGGCGAGATCCAGCCGGCGGCCGCGCCGTATGACTGGCTGGCGGTGCTGGGCATTGGCCAGGCCTGGTGGGTGCTGGGGTCGATTCTCGGCCTGGGTGTGTTCGGTGGCTTCTATATCGTGCCGCTGTATGCGCTGATCCAGTCGCGCACCCCCGAGGATCAACGCTCGCGGGTGATTGCCGCCAACAACATCCTCAACGCGCTGTTCATGGTGGTCTCGGCGGTCTTCAGCGTGGTGCTGCTGAGTGTCCTCAAGCTGAGCATCCCGCAGTTGTTCCTGGTGGTGTCGCTGCTCAATATTGCGGTGAACTTCTACATCTTCCGCATCGTGCCCGAATTCACCATGCGCTTCATGATCTGGCTGCTCAGCCATTCCATGTACCGCGTCGAGCACCGCGACCTGCAGCAGATTCCGGACCAGGGTGCAGCGCTGCTGGTGTGCAACCATGTGTCGTTCGTCGATGCGTTGCTGATCGGTGGCGCGGTGCGCCGGCCGATCCGCTTCGTCATGTACTACAAGATCTACCGCTTGCCGGTACTCAACTTCATTTTCCGCACCGCCGGGGCGATCCCGATTGCCGGGCGCAATGAAGATGCCGAGACCTACGAGCGGGCCTTCAAGCAGATTGCCGCGTACCTGGCCGATGGCGAGCTGGTGTGTATCTTCCCTGAAGGCAAGCTGACCAGTGACGGTGAAATCGACGAGTTCAAGGGCGGCCTGCGGCGGATCATCGAGCAGACGCCGGTGCCGGTGATCCCGATGGCATTGCAGGGCTTGTGGGGGAGTTTCTTCAGCCGCGATCCGGCCAAGGGTTTCTTTCGCCGCTTGTGGTCGCGGGTGACCCTGGTGGCCGGTTCTGCCGTCCCGGTGGAAGCGGCAGAGCCGGCGTTGTTGCGTGAGCGGGTCAGCGCCTTGCGCGGCGACTCACGCTGACAGGGCAGGGCGGGGTCAGCTGGCGCTGACCTTGAGCCCGACCAGGCCACAGATGATCAGCGCCACGCTGACCAGGCGCACCAGGGCCATGGATTCGCCGAACAGGATGATCCCGGCGATCACCGTGCCGACGGCGCCGACCCCGGTCCAGATGGCATAGGCGGTGCCCAGCGGCAATTCCTTCATGGCCAGGCCCAGCAGGCCGAGGCTGATGACCATGGCGCCGACGGTGAGTACGGTGGGTAGCGGGCGGGAAAAGCCGTCGGTGTATTTCAGGCCGACAGCCCAGCCGACTTCGAACAGGCCGGCGAAAAACAGGATGATCCAGGACATGCAGAGTCTCCATCAAGTGATGGGGCCGTCCCCGGAATGGTCACGCGGTGCGTCGTGAGGCCGTCCTCACAGGGGGCATAAGCTATCAGCTGCAAGCGACAAGCTGCAAGCAAAGGCAGCGCGGGTGGCTGTTGCTCTCTCTTGCAGCTTGAAGCTTGAAGCGTGCAGCTTAAAGTCAGATCCCCTGTGGGATCTCTTCCCCGCCCAATGCCTCGAACAGCGCCGGCAGGAACTCGCCAAAGGTCAGCATCATCAGGGTGAAGCTGGCATCGAGCTGGCCCAGGGCCTCGTCGCCGCCGTCTTCTTCGGCCTGGTCCTGCAGCAGTTCTTCAAAGCGCAGGCGCTTGATGACCATCTTGTCGTCGAGCACGAACGACAGTTTGTCCTGCCAGGCCAGCGACAGTTGCGTGACCACCTTGCCGGTACCCAGGTGCAGCTGGATCTCGTCGCTGGTCAAGTCCTGGCGCTTGCAGCGGACGATGCCGCCGTCTTCATGGGTGTCGCGCAGCTCGCACTCGTCCAGTACATAGAAGTCCGGCGCCGCTTGCTGGGTTTTGACCCAGTCGGTCATGGTCGCGCTCGGGGCGATCTTGACGGTCACCGGGCGCACCGGCAGCGAGCCGATCACTTCACGCAGGGTCGACAGCAGGTCTTCGGCACGCTTGGCGCTGGCCGAGTTGACCAGGATCAGGCCTTGCTTGGGGGCGATGGCGGCGAAGATCATCGAGCGGCGGATAAAGGCACGCGGCAGGAAGGCCTGGATGATCTCGTCCTTGATCTGGTCACGCTCCTTCTTATAGACCTTGCGCATCTGCTCGGCTTCGATCTCGTCGATCTTCTCTTTAACCGCATCGCGCACGACGCTGCCGGGCAAAATGCGTTCTTCTTTACGCGCGGCGATCAGCAGGAAGTCACCGCTGACATGCACCAGGGGCGCGTCTTCACCTTTGCCGAACGGGGCGACGAAGCCGTACGTGGTCAACTCCTGGCTGGCGCAGGGGCGAGCCGGCTTGCTGGCCAGAGCGGTTTCCAGTGCCTCGGGGTCGAACGGGATGTCCTGGGTCAGGCGGTAGGTCAGCAGGTTTTTGAACCACATGGGGTGAATCTCTCCTCAACACATAAGGAGGGCATTAAACTCCGAGCGGGCGCTTCAGGCCAAGCACCGCTAAGTCTTTGGAACGCCTGAAAAATTTTTTTAAAAAAGTGCTTGCCAGAGTGTTCGGTGCTCCGTAGAATGCGCGCCACACCGAGACGAAGGGTGATTAGCTCAGCTGGGAGAGCATCTGCCTTACAAGCAGAGGGTCGGCGGTTCGATCCCGTCATCACCCACCACTTCTCAGTGTATCGCGCAGCGGTAGTTCAGTCGGTTAGAATACCGGCCTGTCACGCCGGGGGTCGCGGGTTCGAGTCCCGTCCGCTGCGCCATATTTAGCTTCAGGGCCCACTGAACACCCTGAAGCCACAAAGAAAGCGACCTTAGGGTCGCTTTTTTTGTTTCTGGAATTCGTCCAGAATCCACCAGTACGCTGGGACGCTACTGTTTTTCTCCGTGCCAGCCCCACTTCTGAGCAAGAGATCACACATGCAGGATGCAAGCACCTCCCCGGCGCCAATGCTGGGTATCGACCTGGGTACCACCAACAGCCTGGTGGCGGTCTGGCAGGACGGCCGGGCACAACTGATCCCCAACGCCCTGGGCGACGTGCTCACGCCTTCAGTGGTCAGCCTCGACGAAGACGGCAGCATCCTGGTTGGCAAGGCCGCGCGTTCACGCCTGACCACCCACCCGCAACGCACGGCTGCTGCCTTCAAGCGTTTCATGGGCAGCGAAAAAAAGATCAGCCTCGGTGAGCAGGCCTTCAGCCCGGAAGAGCTCTCGGCGCTGGTGCTCGGTGCGCTCAAGGCTGATGCCGAAGCCTTCCTCGGCTGCCCGATCAGCGAAGCGGTGATTTCCGTACCGGCCTATTTCAGCGACGAGCAGCGCAAGCGCACCAGCTTTGCCGCCGAGCTTGCCGGGCTGAAAGTCCAGCGCCTGATCAACGAACCGACCGCCGCGGCCATGGCCTACGGCCTGCACGAGCAGAAGTTCGAACGCACGCTGATTTTCGACCTCGGTGGCGGCACCTTCGACGTCACGGTGCTGGAATACGCGCTGCCGTTGATCGAGGTGCATGCCTCGACCGGCGACAACTTCCTCGGTGGCGAAGACTTTACCGGCGCTTTGCTTCAGGCCTGCCTGCAAGACTGGCAGCTCAAGCCGACGATGCTCGCGCCCCAGGCCCTGGCCAGCCTTGCCGACGCCATCGAGCAGCTCAAGTGCAAGCTGGGCGAAGGCGAGCAGCACCTGAGCTGGAACGGTGATGGCGTCAGCCGCCAGTGGCTGCTGGATGAAGCCCGCGCGCAGAAGATCTGGGCGCCGTTGCTGGCGCGGATTCGCGCGCCGATCGAGCAGGCCCTGCGCGATGCGCGGCTGCGTGCCAGTGACCTCGACAGCCTGGTGCTGGTCGGCGGCGCCACGCGCATGCCGGTGGTCCAGCAGATGGTCTCGACCCTGTTTGGCCGCCTGCCTTACCGCCACCTCGACCCGGACACCATCGTTGCCCTCGGTGCTGCCACCCAGGCGGCATGCAAGGCGCGCGATTCGGCGATCGAAGAGCTGATCCTCACCGATGTCTGCCCCTACACCCTGGGAATTGCGGCAATGGATGGCGACTACCAGACCGAGATCTTTGCGCCGATCATCGACCGCAATACGGTGATCCCGACCTCACGGATCAAGCCGTTCTACAGCACCCATGTTGAGCAAAAAGCCATCAGCATCCGTGTCTACCAAGGTGAACGGCCGTGGGTCGAAGACAACATCTTTGTCGACGCCTTCACGATCCCGCTGACCCCCAACGGCAAGATCCAGCGCCTGGACGTGCGCTTCAGCTATGACATCAACGGCCTGCTGGAAGTCGATGTGACCTTGCCGCAGACGCGCGAGCAATTCAGCCACGTGATCGATCGCAGCCCCACCGGGCTTGACGACGAGGCGCGCCAGGCCAGCCATGAGCGCCTGGCCGGGCTGAAGATCCACCCGCGCGACGCCTTGCCCAACCGCACCTTGCTGGCCCGCCTGGAGCGGGCCTGGGCGCAGAGCCTGGGGCCTGAGCGCGATGCGATCGGCGACTGGCTCAAAGAGTTCAGCGCGATCCTGGCCGGTCAGGAGTCGAGCGAGATCGCCGGGGCCCGCCAGCGCCTGATCGAGGCGCTGGACGACATGCGTTACTGACCGTTGAGCCGCCGCAAGGCGGCCTGCAGGCCACCCTCCAAGGTGTCCTGCGGCTGATTGCCGGGCGGCACGCCGTAGCGGTTGGGCAGCGGTTCGCCCGGTAGCAGCAACAGCACCAGCGGCAAGAACTGCAGGAACGGGATCAGCATCACGAAGATGATCATCATCGGGATGCCCCGGCCAATGTCGTGCAGGCGGCGCAGCGTGGCGCTGCCAAGCACACCGACGAACAGCAGGCCGAAGAATATCTGCTCGATCGCGCTGCCGGCCATCAAGGTCAGGATCGGCCCGAGAAGGACACTCACGGCCACCTGCACACCATAACCCTTGCGGCCCAGGCGGCTGCCCAGTTTCCACAGGTGCGAGGCCGGTACCGGCTGGCTGCCGGAGTTTTCCAGCAGCAGGCGTTCGGACCACGACAGCAAGGCGGTGATCGCTGCGCGAATGCCGGCGTCCATGCCCGGGTAATCCTTGCCGCGCTGCAGCTCTTTGAGCACTTTGGCCCGCGGTACCCCGGCGCGGCCGTAGCGGGCCAGGTCCTTGAGGCTGTCGAGCATGCTGTAGAACAGCGTGCTGTTGATCAGTTCGTCTTCTTCCAGCACCTTGCGTGGCGGGCGCACCGGCTCGCCCTTGATCAGGCCGTTGCGAAACGGCTCGAACCAGTCATCCGGGCAGGTCAAGGTAGAGATGCGTCGCAGCAGGCTGCCATGCTGTTCGGCGTTCAGGGTCGGGTCGTGATAGAGGACGGCGCATAGCACCATCATGCCCAGCACGTCTTCATCAAAGGCGCGCGGGTCGTTCTCAAGGCAGGCGTAGAGTTTCAGGTTGCTGGGCAGCTTGGCGCTGTCCAGGGCTTGTTGCACCGTCGACAGGCGCTGGCCGATAAAGCACTGCAGCGGATCGTTGTCATCCAGCCAGCCGAGCAGGCCATCGACATTGCCTTGCTGGCTTTGCAGGCGCAGCAACAGTTGCTGCAGGCGGGCGAACGGATGCTCCGCCGGGTAGGGCAGGCTGGCCAGCAACTGCGCCGGCACCATCGCCAGCCAACGCTCGGGCTGTTCGACCAGGGCAAGCATGAACAGGTTCTGCCGGTGCCAGGTCCACAGGCCGTCGTCGGCAGGCGGGCGTGGCAGTTCGATGCCGGCTTCGGCGAGGTCGGACAGCAGCTGCAGGGCAAAAGGCGTCGGCATCAGGTTGGCCGGCTTGATCAGCGCGGTCAGCTTCGGTAGGGTCGCGGCCGGGTAGCTGCGCATGCGCCGCAGCCAGTCGCGGGCGACTGTCTGGCATGGGCCTTCCTGCAGCACCTCGGGCAGTTGCGGTTGCGCCGCCGGGCTGTTGATAAAGGCGGTCAGGGCCAGGGCCAGCGGTGACTGCTCGAGCCAGCGCAACTGCTGTTCGGCCTGGTACTTGAAGCCTTCGATAATCAGCTGGTCGAGCGGATCGTCGCCCAGCGGCTCGGCCATGATCTGTCGCAGCAGGCCACTGTCACCGCGGTGCAGGGCCCACGCGTGGCGGTACAGGCGCTGCAGCTGGCGATCCAGTTGGTCGTCGAGCAGCCAGGCCAGCAGCGGCAGTTCGTCCTTGCCGTCCAGGCGCCACTTGATGAACTCGCCGGCGATACCTTCCTGCTCGTCACGGGCGGCGTCGAACCAGCGCGTCAGGGTTTCCGGGCGCTGCGACGGGCTGCCCCAGATCTGTGCCGGATCGTTGAGGTCTTGCGGCCATTCATACACCGGCTCCAGGCGGTCGAGGGCCTGGATCAACAGCGCCAAGCGCTGCGGTTGATGCTTGGCGCACAGGTTGAGCAGCCAGCGTGCGGCTTCCGGATGCTGGTGCTCGCGCCACAGGCGGGTCCAGCACTGGCGGGCGAGTTCTTCCTGGCCGGTGTCGCTGGCCTGGCAGGCGAGCAGGTACAGCAGGTCGATATCGTCCGGCGCCTGGCGTTGCTGCTCGGCGATCAGGGCAAAGAAGCTGCTGCTGCCGATGCCGGCCTGGCACAGCTTGACCAGCAGGCGCTGGATATAGGCCGGGTCATCCGGGAACGGCTGGCAGGTGTGCAGGCTGACGAAGCTTTCGAACTCGAACAGCGGCCGGGTGTGGTAGAGGAAATCCAGGTTCCGGGCATACCACAGGGTTTCGACTTGCACTGGCATCGACCAGTGCTTCATCAAGCTGGTGTCGAACGGGTCCGGTTCGCTGATGCGCTCGAGGAATTCGTCAGCCTGGCGCGGATCTTCCAGGCGCAGCACTTCGTTTTCCCAGCCCAGGTGCCGGGCCATCAGTTGCACGCAGGCGTGCGACAACGGCCCGGTTTCCATCAGCCGGTACAGCAAGTGCCAGCTGACCTGCTCCTGGTCACCCAGGGTCAGGCCGCTGAAACCATCGATGAAGGCCTGCCAGGCCGGGGGATCGAAGCGGCGGGCAGGGTCGCCGAGCAACTTGGAAAAGTCGCTCATGGTCTGTTCGATCAGGGCATTGCGCACCGGCGCCGAATCGTCGTGCTGTGCATCCTCAGCGGCCTCATCCGGCTCGTCGCGGGCCAGGCGCAGGGCGTGCTCGTAAGCCTCGCGCAAGGCCTGGAAACCCTGCGGGTCGGTTTCCGGGTGGTGCTGCGGCAGCAGTGCGCGGTAGGCGCCGCGGATGACATCGGGATCGTTGGTCGGCTCGATGCCCAGGTGAATCCAGCAACTCATGACCAGCCTCCTTGCAGGGTGTCAGGGCGTTCCGGCAGGTTCAGCGGCAGGTCCCAGGGGATGCTGGCGAAAAAGCCCAGGGCGTCGTGGCTCAGGTTCATCATGATGCAGCGGTTCCAGTGTTCGCTGCCCTGGCGCTCCAGGCATTGCGCCAGTTCTTCGTCGCTGGCGCTGGAGCAGTTCCACAGCGCCTTGCCGAACAGGTAGCCGGCCAGGTAGCGGTCCCAGCCGTTGTAGTAGTGGCGGGCGCGCACGGCCAGGCGGCCTTGCAGATAGTGGCTTTCATGAATGCTCAGGTAGCCTTTGCGCAACCCGGCACGCAGCAGGTAGCCCATGCGTCCCAGGTCCCAGGCGCGCACACCACCCTGGCCGCAGTCGCCGAGGGTGCGCCGGGCGAATTCGTACTGGATGCGCTGGCGCGGGGTCAGCGCTTCGAGCACCTGCGGCCATTCGCTGGGCAGGCAGCGGGCGGCTTGCCAATAGGCGTCCTTGAGCTCCAGGGCATGGCCGGTGTCGGCCATGCTGAGCATGTTCAGCAGCTCCTGGCGATTGTGGATGCCCCACCACTTCTTGAGGTCGGTCTCGTCTTCGTCGTAAGTCTCGAAGTAGGTCGCGGCGGTGTAGCTGGCGCCGTTGAGGGCGGCCATGGGGGCGGAAAGGGCGTACAGCCAGTGCTGCTCGATTTCTTCCATGAAAAAGCTCCGGGGCCGGTAGGAAAATGTGCGGGTGCCGGCCGTAATGGCGCGGATTGTAGAGAGCCGCGCGGTGCGCGGCAAACTGACTTAAGCGTGGACCAGCATGGCGCGCTCTTCTTCGCGCAGGGTCAGCACTTCGAAACCTTCGGCGGTGACGGCGATGGTGTGCTCCCATTGCGCGGACAGGCTGCGGTCGCGGGTGATCACCGTCCAGCCGTCCTTGAGCGTGCGCACCCCGCGCCCGCCCTGGTTGATCATCGGTTCGATGGTAAACACCATCCCCGGCTTGAGCTGCAGGCCGCTGCCCTTGTGCCCGTAATGCAGAACCTCGGGCGCCTCGTGCATCTGCCGGCCGATGCCGTGGCCGCAGTATTCGCGCACCACGTTGTAGCCCGCTGCCTCGGCATGGCGCTGGATGGCGTGGCCGATATCGCCCAGGGTCGCGCCCGGACGCACCTGGCGAATGCCTTGCCAGAGCGCGGCATAGGTGGTGTCGACCAGTCGCTGGGCGGCTGCATCGATCTGCCCCAGGCAGTACATCTTCGACGAGTCGGCAATGTAGCCGCCTTGTTCCAGGGTAATGTCGACGTTGACGATCGAGCCGGCCTTGAGCACCTCATCGGCATGCGGCACGCCGTGGCACACCACATGGTCGACCGAGGTATTGAGCGAATAGGCAAAACCGTACTGGCCCTTGCTCGCCGGGCGCGCCTTGAGCACATCGACGATAAAGGCCTCGGCCCGGTCGTTGATCTGCAGGGTGCTGACCCCGGGAGCAATGAAGCTGTCGAGGTGGGCGAACACCTGGCTGAGCAATTGCCCGGCATTGCGCATCAGGGCCAGTTGTTCGGCGTTTTTCAAAACCACTTGGTTCATGGGAGGAGGTTTTTCATCTCTCGGAATGTCTGCCCATGATAAGGCCTGGCCCGCTGGCTGTGCCATCCGATGGTGCAGGCCGGCCCAATGCAGTGCGGCCGGGCAGGCGCCCTGAACGCCTGAACCGCGCCGCACAAGGCGCTGCCAATTGTGGCGCGACCCTTGCTACAGCCTGAGCATCCGGCAATCAACGCAGATTGCCCCGTTCACGACAAAGGCGCCGTGTTGCCCCCGCTTGTTCATTCAGGCCGGGGCAGCAGGGCGCCTTTTTGTTTGCGCAATCAGGAGGTAGGCCGATGAGCAGCACCAGCGTGCGCAGCGTGTGCCCGTATTGTGGCGTCGGTTGTGGCATCGTCATGAACGTCGAAGGCGGGCGGGTGACCAAGATCAGTGGCGACAAACAGCACCCCAGCAACTTTGGCCGCCTGTGCACCAAGGGCCTCACCGCCCATCAACCGTTGAGTGCGTCCGGGCGCATGACGCATGCCTATGTGCGCGAGCAGCGCCAGCGCGACCCGGTGCAGCGCGCCATCGACACCGCTATAGAACAGGCGGCCCGGCGCCTGCGGGCGATCATTGATAAGTATGGCCCGGACGCCCTGGGCTTTTATGTCTCCGGGCAGATGTCGCTGGAGGCCCAGTACCTGATCAACAAACTGGCCAAGGGCTTTGTCCGCAGCCGCCATGTCGAGTCCAACTCGCGCCTGTGCATGGCCAGCGCCAGCAGCGGCTACAAGCTGTCGCTGGGCGCCGACGGGCCGCCGGGCAGCTACCAGGATTTCGACCGCGCCGAGGTGTTCCTGGTGATCGGCGCGAACATGGCCGATTGTCACCCGATCCTGTTTTTGCGCCTGCTCGACCGGCTCAAGGCCGGGGCCCGGTTGATCGTCGTTGACCCGCGGCGCAGCGCCACCGCCGACAAGGCCGATTTGTTCCTGCAGATCAAACCGGGCAGCGACCTGGCGCTGCTCAACGGCCTGCTCTACCTGCTGCTGGAAAACGGCCAGTGCGACGCCGAGTTCATCCAGCGCTACACCGAAGGCTGGGAGGACATGCCGGCCTTTTTGCAGGACTACACACCTGAGCGAGTTGCCGCCCTCACCGGGCTGAGCGAGGCCGATATCCGCCAGGCCGCCAAGTGGATCGGCCAGGCCCCGGAGTGGATGAGTTGCTGGACCATGGGCCTGAACCAGAGCATCCATGGCACCTGGCACAGCAACGCCCTGTGCAACCTGCACCTGGCCACTGGTGCTATCTGTCGGCCGGGCAGCGGGCCGTTCTCGCTGACCGGCCAGCCCAACGCCATGGGCGGGCGAGAAATGGGCTATATGGGCCCGGGCTTGCCGGGGCAGCGTTCGGCATTGGTCGATAGCGATCGCGCCTTTGTCGAGCAACTGTGGCAGATCCCCGCTGGCAGCCTGCGCAGCGAAGCCGGTGACGGCACGGTGGCGCTGTTCGAAAACCTCGCCGCCGGGCAGGTCAAGGCCTGCTGGATCATCTGCAGCAACCCGGTGGCCAGCGTCGCCAATCGCCAGCAGGTGATCGAAGGGTTGCAGGCGGCTGAGCTGGTGATCACCCAGGACGCCTTTCTCGACACCGAGACCAACCGTTACGCCGATATCCTCTTGCCCGCCGCGCTGTGGGCCGAAGGCGAGGGGGTTATGGTCAATTCCGAGCGCAACCTGACCTTGATGAACCAGGCCGTCGAGGCGCCGGGCGAGAGCCTGCCCGACTGGCAGATCATCGCCCGAATCGCTTGCGCCATGGGTTACGCCGAGGCCTTCAGTTACGCCAATGCCGAAGCGGTGTTCGACGAGCTGCGCCAGGCCTGGAACCCGGCCACCGGTTACGATGTGCGCGGCGTCAGCTACGCCGGTTTGCGTGAGGCGCCGCGGCAGTGGCCGTGTGAGCCTGGGCGCAACAATGACCGCAGCCCGTTGCGCTATCGCAACGACGGCGTCAGCCAGGCCCTGCGCCACGACGGCCAAGGCGAAGTACCGGCCATTGCCTTCCCCACTCGCAGCGGCAAGGCACGCTTTTTCGCCCGGCCCTGGCTGCCCGCCGCCGAGCTGCCGGACGCCGAATTTCCGCTGGTGCTCAACACTGGTCGGGTCCAGCACCAGTGGCACACCCTGACCAAGACCGGCAAGGTGGCGGCGCTGAACAAGCTCGACCCCGGGCCGTTCGTAGAGATTCACCCGGATGATGCCGAGCGCCTGGGCATCGCTGACAAGGATCAGGTGCAGATCCGCTCCCGACGCGGGCAGGCGCTGCTGCCGGCACGGATTACCGCTCGGGTGCTGCCGGGCAACTGCTTTGCGCCGTTTCACTGGAACGACGTTTATGGCGAGAACCTGGCGATCAATGCCGTCACCAGCGACGCGGTCGATCCGCTGTCGCTGCAACCGGCCTTCAAGTACTGCGCGGTGGCCCTGAGCCGGGTTGCCGGCGAGCGCATCAACGCCACCCAGATCGATCGTCAAACCATGGCAGTGCAGGACCAGCACCTGCTGCTCTGGGCTTCGCAGACCGGCAACAGTCAGGCCCTGGCCGAGCAGTGCGCCGCACGCCTGCGCCAGGTCGGCTTGCCGGTGCAGTTGAGTTGCATGCAAGACCTGGCTCTGGAGCAACTGGACCGCCCCGCCAGCCTGCTGCTGATCGCCAGTACCTTCGGCGACGGCGATGCGCCGGACAGCGGCGCGGCGTTCTGGCGCGGCCTGCATGGCGAGCATGCCCAACGCTGCGTCGGCGTGCCTTATGCGGTACTGGCCCTGGGGGATTCCAGCTACGAGCAGTTCTGCGGCTTTGGTCGCAAGCTCGATCAGCGCCTGGCCGAACTGGGCGCCAAGCGCTTGCTGGAACGGGTCGATTGCGAGGGCGATTTGCATGAATCGACGGGGCAATGGCTGCAGGCACTGCTGGGCAAACTGGGCCACGGCGAACTGCTGCTCGAAGCGCCAACGCCAACGGCCAGCGGTTTCAGCAAGACCCGACCGTTGCCAACCACCCTGGTCGGCAACCGCCTGCTTAACGGCCCTGGCGCGGTCAAGGAAACCCGGCAACTGGTGTTCGATCTGGGCGACAGCGGGTTCACCTATCACGCCGGCGACGCCTTGGGTGTATGGCCGCGCAACTGTCCGGCGCTGGTCGATGAGCTACTGACCGCCACCCGCTTCGATGGCGGGCACTGCGTCAGCCTCAAGGGCCAGGCCGACATGCCCTTGGCCGAGGCATTGCTTGAGCACCTGGAGATCGCCCGCATTACCCCGCAGTTGCTTGAGGCTTTCGCCCCGGGTGATGCGCAACTGCGCGCATTGCTTGAGCCGCACAACAAGGCTGCGCTCAAGGACTGGCTGTGGGGCAAGCAACTGATCGACCTGGTACATGCGTGCAAGCCCCAACTGAGCCTGCAGGCTTGGCTCGACCTGCTCAAACCCATGCAGCCGCGGCTGTACTCGATCAGCTCAAGCCAGAAGCTGCATCCGGATCAAGTGCACCTGACGGTTTCCACTGTCCGTTACGGCCAGCGCAAGGGCGTGTGCTCGACCTACCTGGCCGACCGCAGCGAGCCTGGCCGGGTCGAGATATTCGCGCAGCCGACCACACACTTTCGCCTGCCTGGCGACAGCACGGCGCCGGTGATCATGGTCGGCCCCGGCACCGGTGTGGCGCCGTTTCGCGCGTTCCTGCAGGAACGTCAGGCCGAAGGGGCCCACGGTCGCAACTGGCTGCTGTTCGGCGAGCAGCAGGCGGCCACCGATTTCTACTACCGCGACGAGTTGCTGGCCTGGCAGCGCGACGGTCACCTGACCCGCCTGGACACCGCCTTCTCCCGCGACCAGGCGCAGAAGATCTACGTGCAGCAGCGCATGCTTGAGCAGGGTGCCGAGCTGTGGCGCTGGCTAGAGGAGGGCGCGCACTTCTATATCTGTGGCGATGCCGGGCGCATGGCCCGCGATGTTGATACGGCGCTCAAGCAACTGGTGCAGCAGCACGGTGGCATGAGTGTGGAACGGGCCGAGGCTTATGTCGGCGAACTGAATCGCGCCAAGCGTTACCTGCGTGACGTGTACTGAAGTGCCCCATAAGGGGGAGCGCTGCACCAGCCTGGGTCGATAACGGCGCCAGTGGATCGCGCGCAAGCCCCGGTTTCAAAGGCTTTGGCAGTTGGCACGCTCCCTGCTTTTACAGATTTACAACGTCCTCGCGGGTCAATGGCGATTCGCAACCGGGACTACAAAAAAACGACCAGGCAAAGGCGCCTGGAGCTTCGGCTCCAGGCGCCTTTTTTTGTTTTTCGGGGTTGGCCCCCAGCAGCAAAGCCAGCGTGATTGGCCTTGAGTGAGGAACGGGTATGAATGGGTTTACCAGCATCGAAGCGCGGCAACAGCTGATCATCGTCGGCAACGGCATGGTCGGTCATCACTGCGTCGAGCAACTGATCGAACGCGGTGCCCTGGGCCGTTTCCAGGTGCGGGTGTTCGGTGAAGAGCGCCAGCGCGCCTACGACCGCGTGCACCTGTCGGAATACTTCAGTGGCAGCGATGCCGAAACCCTGGCCCTGGGCGAGGCAGGCTTGTACACCCGGCACGGCATTGACTTGCACCTGTGCGAGCCGGTGCTGGAGATCGACCGCGAACGCTGCGAGGTGGTCACCTGCGCCGGGCGCTACCCTTACGATCAACTGGTGCTGGCCACCGGCTCCTATCCGTTCGTGCCGCCCATTGAAGGCTCGCAAGGGGCGGCGCGGCTGGTCTATCGCACCCTTGATGATCTCGATGCGATCCGCACCGCGGCCGCCAGCGCTCGCCGTGGGGTGGTGGTCGGTGGCGGCCTGCTCGGCCTGGAAGCGGCCAATGCCTTGAAGTCGCTGGGCCTGGAAGCTCATGTGGTGGAGTTCGCCCCGCGCCTGATGCCGGTGCAACTGGATGGCGAGGGCGGCGCGGCCTTGCGGGCGCAGATCGAAGCCCTGGGGGTTGGCGTGCACCTGTCGCGGGCGACCCAGGCCATCGTTGCCGGTGAAGACTATCGCTACCGGATGAACTTCGAGGGCGGCGAGTTCCTTGAAACTGACCTTGTCGTGTTCTCCGCCGGTATCCGCCCGCAGGATGCCCTGGGCCGCAGCAGTGGCCTGGAAATCGCCCAACGCGGCGGTGTGGTGATCGACAGCGCGTGCCGCAGCAGCGACCCACGGATCTTCGCCATCGGCGAATGCGCGTCGTGGAACGGCAGCGTGTTCGGCCTGGTGGCGCCGGGCTACAGCATGGCGCGTACAGTTGCGGCGACGCTGGCCGGTGAAGACGCGGGCAGTTTTACCGGGGCCGACATGTCGACCAAGCTCAAGCTGCTCGGTGTCGATGTCGGCTCCATTGGTGATGCCCACGGCGTGACCCCGGGTGCGCGCAGCTATCGCTTTATCGACGAAGCGGCGTCGGCCTACCGCCGGCTGGTGGTCGATGCCAGTGGCAAACGGGTGATCGGCGCGGTGCTGGTTGGCGACAACAGCTATTACGACACCCTGCTGCAATTCGTGCAGAACAGCATTGCCCTGCCCGCCGATCCGGCCGCGCTGATCCTGCCGCAGTCGGTCGGCGCGCCGGCACTGGGCGCTGATGCCTTGCCCGCCAGCGCGACTATCTGCTCCTGCCATAACGTCAGCAAGGGCGCGATCTGCGCCGCCATCGACAGTGGCTGCGGCGAGCTTGGCCAGCTCAAGCAGCAGACCAAGGCCTGTACCGGTTGTGGTGGTTGTGCGGCGCTGCTCAAGCAGGTCTTCGAGCATGAATTGATCGCCCGCGGCGTCAGCGTCGACAAGAGCTTGTGCGAACACTTCGCCTACACCCGCCAGGAGCTCTACGCGCTGGTGCGGGTCGAAGGCATTGTCAGTTTCGACGAGATGCTCGCCAAGCATGGACGCGGGCACGTCGGCTGCGATATCTGCAAACCCACGGTCGGCTCGATCCTCGCCTCGTGCTGGAACCAGCCGATCATGGAGCCGTCGCTGGTGCCGCTGCAGGACACCAACGACACCTTCATGGCCAATATGCAGAAGAACGGCACCTACTCGGTGGTGCCGCGGATTCCCGGCGGCGAGATCACCCCCGAGAAGCTGATCGTCATCGGCGAAGTGGCGAAAAAGTACGACCTCTACACCAAGATCACCGGCGGCCAGCGCATCGACCTGTTCGGCGCCCAACTGCACGAATTGCCCGAGATCTGGGCCGAGCTGATTGGCGCAGGCTTCGAGACCGGCCATGCCTACGGCAAGTCGACGCGTACGGTGAAATCCTGCGTCGGCAGCACCTGGTGCCGTTATGGCGTGCAGGACAGCGTGCAGATGGCCCTGACCCTGGAAGACCGCTACAAGGGCCTGCGTTCGCCGCACAAGCTCAAGTTCGCGGTGTCCGGCTGCACCCGTGAATGCGCCGAGGCGCAGAGCAAGGACATCGGCGTGATCGCCACCGAGAAGGGCTGGAACCTGTACATCTGCGGCAACGGCGGCATGCGCCCGCGCCATGCCGAACTGTTCGCCACCGACCTGGACGACGCCAGCCTGATCCGCACCATCGACCGCGTGCTGATGTTCTACATCCGCACCGCTGACAAGCTGCAGCGCACCTCGGTGTGGCGCGAGAGCCTGGAGGGCGGGCTGGACTACCTCAAGCAGGTGATCCTCGACGACAGCCTGGGCCTTGGCGCAGAGCTCGAAGCGCAAATGCAGCTGGTGGTCGAGCGCTACGAATGCGAGTGGGCCAACGCCCTGAAAGACCCTGAAAAGCTCAAGCGCTTTCGCACCTTCGTCAACGACCAGCGCCCCGACCCGGGTGTGCACTTTGTCCGCGAACGCGGCCAGCGCCGGCCCATCGGCGCCGGCGAACTTCACTTGATCTCGACCACCGAGGAGGTGCTTTGATGAGCCCGTCCAATGCAGCAGTAAGTGTTCAAGCGCAACCCTGGCAGAGGGTTTGCAGCCGTGCCGACCTGGTCGCCCAGTCGGGGGTGGTGGTGTGGTTCGAGGGGCGCCAGGTGGCGCTGTTCTACCTGCCCGGGCAGGCCACGCCGGTGTTCGCCGTCGACAACCATGACCCCAAGTCCGGTGCCAATGTGATTGGTCGTGGATTGGTGGGCGAGCTCAAGGGCGAGCTGGTGGTGGCGGCGCCGTTGTACAAGCAGCATTTTTGTTTGCGCGATGGGCGTTGCCTGGAGGATCCGCAGCAGGCGTTGCAGGTGTGGCCGGTGCGCATCAGTGGCGAGCAGGTGGAATTGGGCCGCTGTTGATGGCCTCATCGCGGGTCAAGTCGGGTCGCCGCACCGCCGCTCCCACAGGTAGCGTAGGCCTTTAGAGGCGCGAGCTGATCCATTGGCGATGCTGCTCACACTTCACCTTTGCGTCTTGTCGGCGAATGGACCGGCGATGCACGAGAAGCGAAAGCAAAAAAGCGCTCTGCTTCTAGATGTACGTAATTGCAGACGCCACCGATCGTCCCTTGCAGAAGGCCGAGTGGAACCCGGAGCGCAGCGCAGGGCCGATGAAGGGACAGGGCGTTTTTGGTTACTTTTGCCGCCAAGCAAAAGTGACCCGCCGTAAGGGCGGAAGGCGCCGGCAGCGCCTCATCATCAAATGGATCAGCTCAAACACAGCCTGGCTGCCCCAATACTTGCAAGCTGCTTAAGACAGTTGCTCCCACAATAGGCCTGCATGCACCGGACCTGTAGGAGCGGGCCTTGCCCCGCGATCGAGCGCGAAGCGGTCGCAGTCCGGGCCGAGCCCCGATAAACTCCCTGGATGAACCTCGACACCCGGATCAAATTCCGCCACCTGCTGTGCTTTCTCGAAATCGCCCGCCAGGGCAGTTTCGCCAAGGCCGCCGACGCCATGGCGATCAGTCAGCCAGCGATCTCCAAGACCCTCAAGGAGCTTGAAGCGCTGCTTGAAACGCGGCTGTTCGAGCGCAGCAAGCAGGGCGTCGAGCTGACCCCGGCCGGGGTGCGTTTCATGCGCTACGCCGGCCCCAGCGTGCAGGCCCTGCGCGAAGGCGTCAGCACCTTGCGCGGTGAAGAGCATGCGCCGCCGCAGGTGCGGGTCGGCGTGCTGTCGACCGTCGAAAGCCTGCTGATGCCCGAAGTGCTGTGCCGTCTGCACCAGCGCCATGAGGCGCTGGTGGTCAGCGTCGCCACCGGCCCCAGCGCGCACCTGCTGGGGCAGTTGCACGTCGGTGAGCTGGACCTGGTGATCGGGCGCATGACCGACAGCCCGCAGATCCAGGGGCTGATGTTCGAGCACCTGTACAGCGAGTCGATGTCGCTGGTGGTGCGCCCTGGCCATCCTTTGCTTGGCCGCCAGCCGCTCGAGCGCAGCCAGGTCGGGCGCTACCCGCTGGTGTTGCCGCTGGCCGGCACGACCATCCGCAAGCACGCCGACAGTCTGTTCGTGCAGTGCGCCATCGAGCAACCCGTGCAGCGCCTGGAAACCCTGTCGCCGGCCCTCAGCCGTCGTTATGTACAGGGCAGCGATGCGGTCTGGGTGGCGCCACGCGATGCGGTGCGCGTCGACCTCAGCCGGGGTGAATTGTGCGAGCTGGACCTGGGCGTCAGCGAGCCGGGCGGCTCGGTCGGCATCTGCAGCAATGCCGCCTTGCCGCTGGCCTTGCCGGCACAGTGGCTGTGCGAAGTTTTGCGCGAAGTGGCGGCGCAGTACCGCGACGGCGGTTATCCCTGAGCGTCGATACAAACTGCTACAAAACCTCATCGGCGGATTTGCCCAACCGCCCGGTCCCGTCAATACTGGCCACTGGCTGCAGCCGAGGATGAAGAAGGTTTAATCTGGCTGAACTTATCCGGGTTTTCTTGCTCTCATGCCGGTAGCCATTGGTCGTGGCCGCCTGATAAGCTCGCGGCTTTACTCGATTGCCCTATTGGCGCATGAACAAGGAAATAGCATGAAACAGCATCGGTTGGCGGCTGCGGTTGCCCTGGTTAGCCTGGTACTGGCGGGTTGCGATTCGCAGACCAGCGTCGAGCTGAAGACTCCGGCACAGAAAGCCTCCTACGGTATTGGCCTGAACATGGGCAAAAGCCTGGCTCAGGAAGGCATGGACGACCTTGATTCGAAAGCTGTCGCTCAAGGTATCGAAGACGCCGTTGGCAAGAAAGAACAGAAGATCAAGGACGAAGAGCTGGTTGAAGCCTTCTCGGCCTTGCAGAAGCGCGCTGAAGAGCGCCTGGTGAAAATGAGCGAAGAGTCGGCTGCCGCCGGCAAGAAATTCCTCGAAGAAAACGGCAAGAAGGCTGGCGTGGTCACCACCGCTTCGGGCCTGCAGTACGAAGTCATCAAGAAGGCCGACGGCGCCCAGCCAAAGCCGACTGACGTGGTTACCGTCCACTACGAAGGCAAGCTGATCGACGGCAAGGTCTTCGACAGCTCCGTCGAGCGTGGCAGCCCGATCGACCTGCCGGTCAGCGGCGTGATCCCGGGTTGGGTCGAAGGCCTGCAACTGATGCACGTCGGCGAGAAGTACAAGCTGTACATCCCGTCCGACCTCGCTTACGGCGCGCAGAGCCCGAGCCCGACCATTCCGGCCAACTCGGTGCTGGTGTTCGATCTGGAACTGATCGCCATCAAGGACCCGGCCAAGGCTGAAGAGCCTGCCGATCCAGCTGCCGAGTAAGGCCAGCTGATACCTGCAACGCCCCGTCTCGACGGGGCGTTGTCGTTTCTGGGTTTTACCGAACCCATAGGGCCATGCACGGTCTTAGTCACTGCAACTGTTGATGAATCAGGGCGCAGCGGGCAAAACGTTTGCGCAATTGAAACAGGTGTGTAAAAAACGCCCGATTTAACCCGGACCCTTGCCGGGCGGGCGCCTTGAGCCTGAAACTGAGCTCTGTTCACAAGGTTATCCACAATTATTGTGGATAACCTTCCTTGGCACTGGCCCTGGAGGCCGTATGAAAGCACCGTGGAATTTCGCCCGATTTCTGCCCCTGGCCGAGCGCCT
Organism: Pseudomonas sp. B21-035; assembly: GCF_024748945.1. Classification (NCBI taxonomy): domain Bacteria; kingdom Pseudomonadati; phylum Pseudomonadota; class Gammaproteobacteria; order Pseudomonadales; family Pseudomonadaceae; genus Pseudomonas; species Pseudomonas sp. B21-035. Next base: position 4,375,031 of record NZ_CP087179.1, on the reverse strand, counting down.
GCTCAGCCGCGGGCGTTTGCCGGCGTTGATTTTTGCCGTGGCGCGCAAAGGTCCGCGGCTGGGCAAACTGCGCGAGGACGTGCGCCTGATGCAGGCGCTGTGCCTGGCCTGGTGGCGCGGCGAGTACCGGGCAATCAGCCCCAAGGCACTGATCACCGTGGTGGCGGGGCTGCTGTATTTTGTCAGCCCGCTGGATGCGATCCCCGACTGGCTGCTGGGCGTCGGCATGCTCGACGACATCGTCGTGCTGGCCTGGGTGATGAAGGCGGTGTCTGATGAACTGGCCGCGTTCAGCGCCTGGCGCAACCGCCAGGCACCGGAAAAACTGCGGGTGGTCGAGCGCCTGCCCGACACCCCCGAAGCCCTGCGCCTGGAACAGGAAAAAAGCTGATCACATCACGACCCTGCACACCCTTGTTGGCTGGTAATATAATTGGCATAAGGATTATGCCTACCGATTACATATCGTAATCCTACAAGGGGGTTGTAATGGGTATTCAGGTCATCAGCCGGGACGGTCAACCCGAGTACGCGGTTGTTCCCTGGGAGCAGTACCAGGCACTGCTTAAAGCAGCCGGGCAAGGCGAGCCACTTGCCGGCGCAAACACAGCTTCAAGCGCCACCGACAGCGCCAGCTTGCCGAATTTCAGCGAGCTGGCGCGTTTGCGTGAGGGCAAGGGCCTGGCGCCGGAGCAACTGGCGCGCAGCGTCGGTATCAGCCCGGTGTACCTGGCGCTGATCGAAAGCGGTGAACGCCAGCCGGATGCCGCGATTCGCCGCAGCCTGGCCTGGGAGCTGGGTGTGGCTGGCTGGAGCGAGCCGTCGTGAGCGTGCGCATCAGCCGCCAGCACTGGGAAGGCCTGCTCGGCGAGCTGGATGTCGCCCGCCGCCAGCGCCACCTGCTGACCTACCGGGCCTTGCTCGAGCGTCTGCAATTGCCCAGCCCGGCCATGCAAACGCTGACCGCGGCGCTGGAGCACCTGGCCGCGCTCGACGCCCGCGCCGAGCAGCCGCTGCGCAGCTCGCTGGTGATCAGCCAGGGCGCGAGCCGCTTGCCGCGCACCGGGTTCTTCGAATGCGTCGAGCGCCTGGGGCGCTTCTCCGGCCCGTCCGATGGCATGGCCGCAGCCTCCTGGCACGCCTCGGAAGTGGTGCGGGTGTTCGAGTACAGCTACCCCGAACACGAAGAAGCCTGAGCGCCAGGGGCGGTATCGATCAGGTACAGGCTGTGCCCAGGCACATCCTTGGCCTGGTGCTTGGCCTGTGAGGCCAACTCCGCCAGTTGCCCGGCATCGAGCCCGGCACAGGCTTGCGGGTGCAACTGCACCACGCCGATCGACAACGACAGCAGGGCAAATTCCTGGCGCCGGCCCTGGCGGTCGGTGGCGATGAAGCACCCGGCCTGCAGGTGCTCGGCCCGGTAGAAGCGCCGGCACTGTTTGTGAAAGTCCTCCAGCAACAACTGCAAGCGTTGTTGCCAATCATCTGAGCCGAGCACAAGCATGAAATCGTCGCCGCCGATATGGCCGACGAAATCGCGGCTGGGGTCGACCCGTTCGCCCAGGCACTGGGCCAGGCACAGCAATACCTCATCGCCACGGGCATACCCGTAGATATCGTTGAACGGCTTGAAGCTGTCGATATCGACGTAGCAGATCGCCGCTGCGCGTTGCTGTTGCAGCAGGCGAGTCAGGCATTGCTGGATCGGTACGTTGCCCGGCAGCAGGGTCAGCGGGTTGGCATAGCGGGCCTGTTGGATCTTCTGCTCGGTGATCAGCTTGAGCACGTCGATCACCCGCCCCAGGCCCAGGTAGCGGCCGTTGTGGGTGATGATGAAATCTTCCTCGATGCGCTGGCGGGCGCGGCTGGTGAGCAGGCGGCTGACCTGTTGCAGCGATTGGCCCAGATCCACGGCGAGAAAGTCATCGCTCATCAAGCGGCTGATCGGCTTGCGCGCGAACAGGTCGGTGGCAAACGGCTTGAGCAGCGCGTCGGAGAGCGAATGGCGATGAACGATGCCGCACGGCTGCCCATGCGCGTCGAGCACCGCCAGGGAATTGAGGTTGGCCTGGCTGCGAAACAGTTCCAGCACCTGCGGGGTGGGCGCCTCGCGGTTCACCGCCGGTTGTTCGATCAGTAGCGCGGCGAGGTTGCCGCTGTCTTCATTGAGGCTCTGCAGCGCCTGTACCGGCTGCCCGAGCATGCTTTGCACATCGCGCGCCGCCTGTTCCTGCGGGCGGCCCAGCAGGTAGCCCTGGACCAGGTCGACGCCCATCTCGGTGAGCACCTTGAGCTCTTCGGCCAGCTCGATGCCTTCGGCAATCACCTGGGCCCGCGAGGCCCGGGCGATCTGCAGGATCGAACCGACGAACTCGCGCTTGACCGCATCCAGGTGAATACCGTCGATGAAGTGGCGGTCGATCTTGACGTAGTCCGGGCGCAGCTCCGACCACAGGCGCAGGCTCGAATAGCCGGCCCCCAGATCATCCAGGGCGATGGAAAAGCCCATGTCGCGGTAGTGGTGCAGGGCGTTGAACAGCAGCTGGAAATCGTCGGTGGGGGTCTGTTCGGTGAGCTCGATCACTACCCGGCTGGGCGGCACGCCCAGCTCGTGGAGCATCTTCAGGGTGCGCCCGGACTGGTACTGCGGTTCGAGCAGGGACTCGGGTGAGACGTTGAGGAACAGCTTGCCTTCAAGGTTCTGCTGGCTGAAGCGCCGGCAGGCGCTCTCGCGGCAGGCCACTTCCAGCTCGGTCAGGCGCCCGGCCTGGCGGGCCACGGCAAACAGGTTGATCGGCGAATGCAGCGGGCTGTTGGACGGGCCGCGGCTCAGCGCTTCGTAGCCGAGGATGCGCCGTTCGGAAAGGCAGACAATGGGTTGGAACAGGCTGTGCAAGCCGCTTTGAGCCAGGATGGTGCTCAACGCGCTGAGCTGTTCGTTGATGGTCATGGCAGGCCTACCTAGAAAAAAGGGACTGAGCACCCGCGGCGCTCAGTCCCTTATTTCACGACAGTCTGATGACTATTTGATGACGCAATGAAGCGCGGTCACATTATTTTGCCATCACCGGTTTACGGGTTGTTGCGCGCCACCTGCGAATTCAGCCCCAGGTAGTCCAGCAGGATCAATCCGGACTCCTTCAGGTAGGCGTCGTCTTCGGGCTTGGTATCGTCCGGCTCGACCGGCAGCGCGTCTTCGTCTTCCTTCTTCAGTTCCTTGAGCGGTTCTTCGCCCTTGGCCTTGCGTCGGGTGTTTTCCAGCGCCAGCTGTTTGCTTTCGATATCGGCGTGCTGGGCACGGCGTTCGGCCTCGTTGAGGCTGACGGTTTTCTCGTTCATCAGCTTCTGGGTCAGGGCCAGGCGGTCGCGGATGTAGACGAACTCCGGATCCTTGGCCGTACGGCTGTCGTGACGGGCCTTGAGCTGGGCCAGGAACGGCTTGAACGGGTCGACCGCAGGCTTGATCGCCGGGCGGATGGTGTCCCATGGCATGGCTTCGGGCAGGGCGCTTTCGCCGATTTCCTTGGTGTCGATGATCGACGGGTAGTCGATGTCCGGCAGCACGCCCTGGTGCTGGGTGCTCTGCCCGGAAACCCGGTAGAACTTGGCCAGGGTCAGCTTCAGCTCGCCATGATTGAGCGGCTGGATGGTTTGCACCGTGCCTTTGCCGAAGGTCTGCCCGCCGAGGATCAGCGCGCGGTGATAGTCCTGCATGGCGCCGGCGAAAATCTCCGAGGCCGAGGCCGACAGGCGGTTGACCACCAGTGCCAGCGGGCCTTTGTAGAAGGCGCCGCTGTTTTCGTCTTCAAGCACGTCGACGCGGCCGTCGCTGTTGCGCACCAGCACCGTCGGGCCCTTGTCGATGAACAGGCTGGTCAGCTCGGTGGCTTCCTGCAGCGAGCCGCCGCCGTTGTTGCGCAGGTCGATGACCACGCCGTCAACTTTTTCCTTCTGCAGTTCGGTCAGCAGTTTTTTAACGTCGCGGGTGGTGCTCTTGTACTCCGGATCGCCGGCGCGGAAGGCCTTGAAGTCGAGGTAGAAGGCCGGAATCTCGATGATTCCGAGCTTGTAGTCACGGCCGTCCTGCTTGAGCTTGAGCACCGACTTTTTCGCCGCCTGCTCTTCGAGTTTCACCGCTTCACGGGTGATCGGCACGATCTTGGTGGTCTGGTCGTTAGGGGCGTTGCTGGCCGGGATGATTTCCAGGCGCACCACCGAACCTTTCGGCCCGCGGATCAGCTTGACCACTTCGTCCAGGCGCCAGCCGATCACGTCGACCATTTCCTTGTTGCCCTGGGCCACGCCGATGATCTTGTCGGCCGGAGCTACCAATTTGGTTTTGGCCGCAGGGCCGGCCGGCACCAGGCGCACGATCTTGACCTGGTCGTTGTCGCTTTGCAGTACGGCGCCGATACCTTCGAGCGACAGGCTCATGTTGATATCGAAGTTTTCCGCGTTGTCGGGCGACAGGTAGTTGGTGTGCGGGTCGTAGGACTGGGCGAAGGTGTTGATATAGGCCTGGAAGATGTCTTCGGCGCGGGTCTGGTCCAGGCGCGTGAGCTGGTTCTTGTAGCGCTTGGTCAGCAGTTCCTGGATTGCCTTGGGTTCTTTGCCGGCAATCTTCAGGCGCAGCACTTCATCCTTGACGCGTTTGCGCCAGAGGTCGTCGAGCTCGGCCTGGTTCTTCATCCACGGGGCGTCCTTGCGATCGATCAGCAAGGTCTCATGGGTGGTGAAGTCGAAGTTGTCGACGCCCTTGCTCAGCTCGGCGAGGGCGAAGTCCAGGCGCGATTTGACCCGGTCCAGGTAGCGCTTGTAGATGGTGAAGCCGGGGTCGAGATTGCCGCTTTTGAGGAAATCGTCGAACTGGGTCTTCCACTTGTCGAACTCGGCGATGTCGCTGGCAGTGAAGTAGCTGCGCGCAGGATCAAGGAGTTTGAGGTAGCTGTCGTAGATGATCACCGAGCGCGCATCGTTGAGCGGCGGCTTGCTGTAGTGGTGGCGCTTGAGCAGCTCGACCACGTTCAGGCTGGCGACCACTTCATCGCGGTCGGGCTGGAGCTTATCCCAGCTGTTGGCGGCCCATGCACTGCCCGCCAATGGCAGACTGCCCAGACCGATCAACAGGGCGAGGGTGGTGCTTGGCAGAAAATGCTTCATGCTGATTCGACGTAGGGACAATTGATCACGCATATTAGGCCGTCTTTGAATTCGCCGGTTCCATGAAAACCGGACGCATAATGCAAAAAGCCCGGGGCTACAGCTCCCGGGCTCAGTCATGACTCAACTATGGAGGCACTGTGAAGGCATTGCAAGGCGTTGACGGACATGTGGAGTGGGTTGCGACGACAAGTCCAACTTGCGATATCGGTCAAGTACGAATTCGCGTGGCCGCCGCCGGCCTCAATCGCGCCGACCTGCTCCAGCGTGCCGGGCTCTACCCGCCACCACCGGGGGCCAGCGAATTTCTCGGCCTGGAGTGCTCGGGGGTGATCAGCGAAGTGGGCGCCGGTTCTTCCTGGCAGGTCGGCGATCGGGTCTGTGCCTTGCTCGCCGGTGGCGGCATGGCCGAGGAAGTGGTGGTCGATGGCCGCCACGTACTGCCGGTGCCCGAGGGCTTGAGCCTGCAGGAAGCGGCGGCAATCCCCGAGGTGTATGCCACGGCCTGGCTCAATGTGTTCCAGCTGGCCGCGCTCAAGCCCGGTGAGAAAGTCTTGCTGCATGCCGGGGCCAGCGGTGTCGGCTCGGCGGCGATCCAGCTGTGCAAGGCCTTTGGCAGCCCGTGCTGGGTCAGCGTCGGCTCGGCCGAGCGGCTGGCCTATTGCGAAGGCCTGGGGGCCAGCGGCGGCGTGGTTCGCGGTGAAGACCTCGAGGCTTTGAATGACTTTGCCCCGTTCAACGTGATTCTCGACCCGGTCGGCGCCAACTATGCCGAGCTCAACCTCAAGCTGCTGGCCCGTGACGGGCGCTGGGTGATCATCGGCTTGATGGGCGGGCGTAAAGCCGAGCTGGACCTGGCGCAACTGCTGGGCAAGCGCATACAGGTCCTGGGTTCGACCTTGCGCACCCGCGATGACCAGTTCAAGGCAGACCTGCTCAGCGACCTCGGCCAGCAAGTGTGGCCGCTGTTCAGCGAAGGCCGGCTCAAGCCGCAACTGGCCAGGGCCTTCCCGATCAAGGATGCCGAGGCGGCGTTTGCCGAGCTTGCCGGCAATCAGGTGTCGGGCAAGCTGGTGTTGGTTATTGACGAGAGTCTGGTGTAGTCCGCCGATCGCGGGTCAAGTCGAGTCGTCGCACCGCCGCTCCCACAGGAGCGGCTTGCCCCGCGATGGCTTCAATCATTTCCAGCTATGAATCGGCCAGCCTTGAGTCTCGGCCTGCTCGCGCAACACCGGATCCGGATTGACCACATGCGGGAAATCCACCTTCAGCAGCAACGGCAAATCGTTGCGTGAATCCGAGTAGAAACTCGCGCCTTCAAGGTTCTCTTCTTCCTGGTCGAGCCATTCCAGCAAACGGGTGATCTTGCCTTCGCGGTAGGTCAGCACGCCCTTGGTCTTGCCGTTGTAAACACCGCGCTCAACCTCCAGCTCAATGCCGAGAATCTCATCGATGCCCAGACGTTCGGCAATCGGCTTGACCAGGTGGGTGCCGGAAGCCGAAATCACCAGGATCCGGTCGCCGGCCTTGCGGTGGGCGGCGATGGTCTTGGTGGCGTCGCTGAAGATGATCGGTTCGATGAAATCTTCCACCCAGGGCGCTACAAGGTGCTCGACTTCTTCCGGGGTGCGGCCGATCAAAGGTTCCAGGCTGAAGGCCATGTAGTCTTCCATGCGCAGCTTGCCATGGCTGTAGGCGTCCATCAGTTCGTTGTTGGTGCGCATGAAAGACGCTGGATCGACCCAGCCCAGACGGCCCATCTGCTCGCTCCAGAGCGTGGCGCAGTCACCGTGGATCAGGGTTTCATCCAGATCGAAAATCGCGAGTGCCATATTCAGAAAAACTCCTGTGCAACCCTCAGGCGACTTCGCAGAGGGCGGTGGGATCGATCGACAAGGATACCCGCTGGCCGTCCGGGTGCAGGTCGGCGGACGAGCGGTTGAGCACATCGACCAGCAATTCTACCCCGCGCGCTTCAACCCGGTAGCGGATCACGTTGCCCAGCAGGCTGTGGCTGCGTACCAGCCCCTCCCGCTCGCCGTCCAGGCTCAGGGCGATGGCTTCCGGGCGAATTGCCAGGCGGCTGTTCACCGGGCGCTGCAGCAGGCGGCTGGCGCTGTCGGCGTCGAGCAGGTTGTAGTTGCCGATAAAGCCTGCGGCGAACACGTCCACCGGCGCGGTATAGAGGGTTTCGGCATCGCCGCTCTGGACGATGCGGCCCTGGTTCATGAGGAAGATGCGATCGGACATGGTCAGCGCTTCTTCCTGGTCGTGGGTGACGAAGATGGTGGTCAGGCCCAGCTCGCGCTGGATCGCGCGGATCTGCTCGCGCAGGTGCTTGCGAATCCGCGCATCCAGCGCCGACAGCGGCTCGTCGAGCAGCAGCAGGCGCGGGCGGGTGACCAGCGAGCGGGCCAGGGCCACGCGCTGGCACTGGCCGCCGGACAACTGGTGCGGGTAGCGCCGGGCGAAGTCCTGCAGCTCGACCAGTTGCAGTACCTCGCGGACCCGCGCCTGGCTGTCGTCGCTGTTGACCTTCTGCATGCGCAGGCCGAAGGCGACGTTCTGTTCGACGGTCATGTTGGGGAACAGCGCATAGCTCTGGAACACCATGCCGATCCCGCGTTTTTGCGGGCTGAGCGGCACCAGGTCGGTGCCATCGAGCAAGATGCGCCCGCTGTCCACCGCGGTCAGCCCGGCGATACAGCGCAGCAGGGTGGACTTGCCGCAGCCGGACGGGCCGAGCAGGGTAACGAATTCGCCGCGTTCGATCTGGCAGTTGATGTCGTTGAACACCGGGCTGCCGGCATAGCTTTTTTGCAGGTTCTGTACGCTGACAAAGCTCATATCAGGACTTGTCCTTGTTCAGGCGGTTGGCTGCCCAGGTCAGCGCCAGCACGAAGAGGAAATAGGAAACCACCAGGGCACTGTTGAAGTGGCCGCTGCTGTTGCGCATGTTGTTGAGGTACACCTGCAGGGTCTCGTAGCGGGTGCCGACCAGCAGGTTGGCGAACACGAACTCGCCGAACAGGAACGAGAACGACAGCAGCAAGGCCACCATCAGGCCCTTGCGCAGGTTTGGCAGCACCACCAGGAACGCCGCCTGGAAGGTGCTGGCGCCCAGCAACTGGGCGGCGTCCATCAGGTCGCGCAGGTTGATCGCCTGCAGGTTGTTGGTGATTGCCCGGTACATGAACGGCAGGGCCACGGTGAAGTAGCAACCGATGAGGATCCACGGCGTGCCGACCATGGCCATCGGCCCCGAGCCGTAGAGCTGCAGCAGGCCCACTGACGACACCACCGGCGGCACCGCGAAGGGCAGCAGGATGAGGATGTTCATCAGCGCATCGAGGCGCGGGAAGTGGTAATGCACCACGAACAGCAGCGGCAATATCAACAGCACCGACAACAGCAGGGCGCCGACACACACCAGCAGCGACTGGCCGAAGGCGGCGAGAAAGCGCGGGTCGCTCCATAGCGCCAGGTACCACTTGAAGGTCAGGCCGCTGGGCAGCAGGCTCGCCGACCAGCTGGTGGCCAGCGAGTAGAGCAGGGTGCCGGCCAGCGGCAGCAAGAGGATGATGAACAGCAGGTAGACCACCAGGCGGTGGTACAGCGACGAGGTGCCCGGTTCAGCGCGCGACATGGTAGCTCCGCTTCAATAGCCATTGATGGACGAAGGTCACCAGGGTCATCAGCCCGACCAGGATGACCGCCAGGGCGCTGGCCAGGTTCGGGTCCAGCGAGATGTCGCCGGCCACCAGCGCGGCGATGCGGATCGGCAGCACGTTGAAGTTGCCGGTGGTCAGCGCATAGACCGTGGCATAGGCGCCCAGGGCGTTGGCCAGGAGGATCACGAAGGTGCCCAACAGCGCCGGGGTCAGCACCGGCAGGCCGATGTGCCGCCAGTATTGCCAGGCGCCAGCGCCGAGCAGCTCGGCGGACTCGCGCCAGTCTTCGCGCAGGGCGTCGAAGGCCGGGTAGAGCAGCAGCACGCCGAGGGGGATCTGGAAATAGGTGTAGAGGATGATCAGCCCGGTCTTGGAGTAGAGGTTGAAGTCTTCGATGATCCCGGCCTGCTTCAGCAGCATGGTCAGCGCGCCGTTGAAGCCGAGCAGGATGATGAAGGCGAAGGCCAGCGGCACCCCGGAGAAGTTGCTGGTCATGTTGGCGAAGGCGTTGACGAAATCGCGCAGGCGCGAGTCGACCCGGCGCAACGAGTAGCTGCCGAGGATGGCGATGAGGATGCCGAACAGGCTTGACCAGAAGCTGATCTCCAGGCTGTGCTGGATCGCCTGGCGGTAGAACCTGGAACTGAATATCTTGCTGAAATTGTCCAGGCCCCAGCTTGATTCCACCTGCACGCTGTGGAGCATGACCCAGGCCAGCGGGGCGATCTGGAAGATGATGAAAAACACCGCGAAAGGCACCAGGCAGAGCAGGGCCAGCCATTTGCCGCGCTTGATCGAATTCACTTGAGCAGCTCCCGGCACACCGGCTTGTCGTGGGGCACGCCGAGCAACTCGCAAATGGTGCCACACAGTTCGGTCTGCAGCGGCTTGGCCGCCGGGTCGAGGCTGAACGCCTGGCCAAAGACGAACAGCGGCACTTCGCGCTCTTCGGCCAGCAGGCCGTTGTGCGAGCGGTCGTTGTTCATGCCGTGGTCGGCGGTCACCAATACCTGATAGCCCTCTTCGAGCCAGGTGCGCAGGTAATCGGCCAGAAGGATATCGGCGCTGCGCGCGCTGTTGCGGTACTGGCTGCTGTCCAGGCCGTGGCGGTGGCCGGCGTCGTCGATGTTCATCGGGTGCACCAGGAGAAAATTCGGTGCATGACGGCGGCGCAGGTACTCGGCGTCGGCGAACAGGTGCGAATCGGGGTAGTGGTCGGCGTAATAGAACAGCCCGTGCTGGATCGGCAGCTTGGGGGCGTGGGTGTGGCGGTCGCGCAGCGGGTCGAAGGGCGAGCGGTTGTACAGCTCGCTCATCCAGTGATAGGCCGCCGCGGCCGTGCCCAGGCCGGCTTCGCGGGCGTAGTGGAACACGCTGCGCTGGTTGGACAGGCGGTTGACGTTGTTGTGGACGATGCCGCTGTCGATCGGCGCGACCCCGGTGAGGATGCATTCGTACAGCGGCCGTGACAACGACGGCAGCTCGCATTCGACCCGGTAAAGCGCTGCACGGTCGGCTTCGACATAGGCATGCAGATGGCCCATGGCGTGGTGCGCGACCTGATGGTTGAGGCCATCGAGCAGGACCAGGATGACGTTGTGGTTCATGGTATCTCCGGGTTATGTGGTGGCCGCATCGCGGGTCAAGTCGAGTCGTCGCACCGCCGCTCCCACAGGGATCTCCGTGGGAGCGGCGGTGCGACGATCCGACTTGACCCGCGATGGGTTCACTCCATCTCGATGATCACTTGCTCCTGCCACTTCTGCGGCAGGGCCTTGGAGGTCGCTTCCCAGGCTTCGGCATTCTTGATCGGCTGCGCGGCGCTGTACTGCTCGTTGGGCAGCAGTTTGGCCTGTACCTCAGCCGGCAGTTTCAGGTGCTCGGCACGGATCGGCCGGGCATGCCCCTTGGCCAGGTTGATCTGCCCGGCATCGCTGAAGATGTACTCGCGGGTCAGCTTGGCGGCGTTGGGGTTTTTTGCGTACTTGTTGATGATGGTGGTGTAACCGGACATCACCGAACCGTCAGACGGGATCAGCACCTCGAAGCGTTTCGGGTCGATCTGCTGGCGGTAGCTCAGGCCGTTGAAGTCCCAGACCACGCCGACTTCGATCTCGCCCTTCTCCAGGGTCTGGATGGTAGGGTTGGCCAGCGACAGGCGTTTTTGCTGGGCCAGCTTGGTGAACAGCTGCAGGCCTGGTTCGATGTTGCTCTCGTCGCCTTTATAGGCGATGGCAGCGGCCAGAACACCGTTGGCAGCCTGGGCGGCGGTGCCGACGTCACCGATGGCGACCTTGTACTTGCCCTTTTCCAGGTCATGCCAGGTTTTCGGAATGTCTGCCTCCTTCACCAGTTGCTTGTTGATGATGAAGGCAATGGTGCCGGTATAGGCCAGGGCCCAGTGGCCGTCTTTGTCCTTGGCCCAGTCCGGGACCTGCTCCCAGGTGCTTGGCTTGTACGGCTGGGTCACGCCCTTGGCCACCGCGATCGGGCCGAAGGCGGCGCCGACGTCACCGATGTCGGCGCTGGCGTTGTCTTTTTCGGCGTCGAACTTGGCTACTTCCTGGGCCGAGCTCATGTCGGTGTCCATGTGCTTGAGGCCGTATTTTGTCGCCAGGTCGTCCCAGGTGCCTTTCCAGTTGGCCCAGGCATCGGGCATGCCCACGCTGTTGACTACGCCTTCCTTGCGGGCGGCGTCCTCGAGGGCCTTGAGGTCAGTGTCGGCGGCCATGGCCGCTGTGCACATCGCGATACTCGAGCCTAACAGTGACGCCAGAAAAAGCTTTTTCATCCGAAGCTCCTTGATGGGTGCCGTACAACACGCAAAAGGTGTTGTTGGACGTTGTTGCGGTTCGGTTGGTCTAGGTCAGCAATACCTGAGCCAAGGTAGGCCTGTTGCATGACAATTTGATGTCCAGGCATTGCCCCGGCCGGGCTTTTGCCCCTGGAAATCAAGCGTAGACCACCCTCACTGTCATCTGGCATTCATCTGCAGTGCCTAGGCTTGCACTATTCTCATAGCCCTACGGCGCCAGATTGGGGCGCTACCGGGGCTGGACTAGTCCAGATAGGTAACCTTTGATGCAGCCACTGCCACCGCGAGCAGTAACAGCCATCTGTCATGCCCTGCAGGAGCAGATTGAGCATGGCCTCCTGTCGCCCGGCTGCAAGCTGCCGGCCGAGCGCAAGCTCAGCGAGGTGTTCGACACCACGCGCATCACCCTGCGTGAGGCGCTGGTGCAACTGGAGGCGCGGGGTTTGATTTACCGCGAGGAACGCCGCGGCTGGTTCGTCGCGCCCGAGCGCCTGACCTACGACCTGATTGAGCGCAGCCACTTTCATGCCATGGTCCGCGAGCAGGGCCGCGAGGCGCGTACCGAGTTGTTGTCGGCGCGCCTGCAGCCAGCAGCGGCAGCGGTGTGTGCGCGGCTGCAACTGGCGCCGCTGTCGAGCGTGATCCAGATCTGCCGGTTACGCCGGATCGATGGCCGGGCGGTGCTGTATGCCGAGCACTACCTGAACCCCGAATACTTCCCGGGCATTCTTGAGCACGACCTGAGCCGCTCGCTGACCGAGTTGTATGCCGGCCACTACGGCATCGAGTACGGACGGGTGCGCTTCGAGATCCTGCCGACCGCCTTGCCGGTAGCGGCAGCGCTGGCGCTTAAAGTGTCGGCCGGTAGCCCCGGCCTGCACATTACCCGGGTCAACAGCGACCAGCACGGGCGGCTGATCGACTGTGACCTTGAGTACTGGCGCCATGACGCAATCCGCATCAAGGCTCAAGCCGGTTAGGACTTGGGCGGGCTTTCGCTGAACGGTGTGCTGGCGTCGGCGGTGATCACCTGCACGCTCAGGCGCGGGGTAGCCAGGTCCAGGCCGGATTCGTCGAGCTGGCGCTTGAGCGCCAGGTTGAAGGCTCGCGACACTTCCCACTGCTTGATCGGCGCGGTCTTGAAGCGCGCACGCAGGATCGCCGAACCCGACTCGAAGCTCTCCACCCCTTGCAGCTCCAGCGGCGACCAGATGTTGCGGCGCATCAGCGGGTCGTTGCGCATCTTCTGCCCGACATCGCGGATCAGGGTGATTGCCTGGTCGATGTTCATGCTGTGCGGGATGGCCACGCGAAAGATCGCGTAGCCGAACTCGCGGGAGTAGTTCTTGATGCTCTTGATCTCGCTGAACGGGATGGTGTGGACGATGCCGTCGATATCGCGCAGGCGCACGGTACGGATGGTCAGGCCCTCGACCGTGCCCAGGTGGCCGCCGACATCGACGTAATCATCGATGGCCAGGGAGTCTTCGATGATGATGAACAGCCCGGTGATCAGGTCGGCGACCAGCGATTGCGCGCCAAAACCGATGGCCAGGCCGATGACACCGGCACCGGCCAGCAGCGGGGTTACGTTCATGCCCATGTTGGCCAGGGCGACGATCACCGCAATGATGAAGATCGTCACGAACAGCACGTTGCGGATCAGCGGCATCATGGTTTGCGCACGAGCGTTGGCCAGGCCTTTGCGCGAGCGGGTGAGGGCGTGGTGCACGGCGGTGTCGGCGAGAATCCACACCAGCCAGGCGGCGATCAGGGTGCCGGCCAGGCCGAACAGGCGCACCGCCACCTCATGGCCTTCGCCCTCGGTGAAGGTGATCAGCGAAAAGCCCCAGACGCGCAAGCCAAGTTCGATGAACACCAGCCAGATGCCCAGGTGCACCAGGGTGTAGCCAAAGCTGCGCAAGCGCTCCGAGTACACCGCCTGGCGGCGGTTGGCCCGTTGCGGCTTGAGCCCGTGGCGACGGACCAGGCCGTTGATGACCATGCACAAGATCAGCAGCACCGTGCACATCAGTGACTGGCGCAGGGCAGTGCTGGTGTCGCCGGCGGAAATGAACGTGGCAAACAGCGAAATCGCCACCAGCACCAGCGCCGGCAGGTACCAGAAAGTGCCAAGGATTTCGATGGTGTCGCTCAAGGCCCGGCGGGTCAGCCGTCGTGACAGCGGCTGGTTGCGGATCAGGTGGGCGATGGGCCGGCGAAAGCGCAGGATGAACAACCCGGTCGACAGCCCGGCGAGGATGTTGGCCAGGGTCGCCAGGGTGTGCGAGAGGTGATCGCCCAGGGCGCTGGCCATGCGCGGGTCGTTCATGGCCTCGCCGAAGGCGGCGAAGCTGCCAATCAGCCACAGCGGGCGGAACGCCTGGTGGCGCAGGATGTGCAGGGCGCGGTGGCGGTGCGGGCCGTCAAGCAGGGAGAAGGCGATGACGCAGATTGCCGAGAAGCAGGTACCGACCACCAGCGCGTAGGCCAGGACCATGGCCATCGACTTGCCCAGTGACGAGGGCAGGGCAAAGCTCAGGTACACGGTGATCACCAGCGCCACCAGCCAGGGCCCGAGCTTGCGCAAGGCGAAGCGCACCAGATCCCAGGTGCGCGGGTGTTGTGGCAGTTCTTCGGTCAGGCCAAAGCGCAGCCGGACCTGGTGGCCGACCCAGTTCAGGGCGTAGGCCAGCAGGCTCCACAGGGCGATGATCGCGGCAAAGCCAAAGAGGATCGGTGGCCATTCGTGCCAGGGCACCAGTCGGGCGTCGAGCTCGATCTGCGCCAGCTCCAGCTCGCGGGTCCAGCGGTTGAACGGGCTGGCCTCACCGCTGAACTGTTTTTCCAGCTCGCCGAAGGTCGTGCCGATAAGGCCCAGTACGCCTTGTTCGGCGCTGGGTTGCGCCTGTTTGGTGCTGTCGCGCAGTTTTTTCAGGTCGGCCAGCAGCTTGGCCCGCTGCTGGTCGTTCTCCAGGCTCTTGATGACTTCGTCCAGTGACTGGCCCAGGGGTTCGCTAGCTTCGGGCTGGGCCTTGCTGCCGCCACCGAGCAGGCCCGGCAGGCCGGCGGCGTGCGCGGGCGCAACGAAGAGCAAGGGCAGGAGCAGGAGAAAAACGCGGAAAAAGACAGGCACCGGACAATCAACCTCAAAACGATCAATCGTCCGAGTGTAGTGTATTTGTCAGTTGAGTTTCTCGAGGATCTTCCAGCACATGATGCCGATCATGCCCAGGGTGCCGACCCACATCATCAACACGCCGATATTGCGATCGCGCAGGTTGAAGCCTACGGTCAGCAGGATCAGGCCGGCGATGACCGGAAGGAACAGGGAGGCAAAGGCTGACATGCGGCAAGGTCCTTACTTGAGAGTTATGGCTCAAGCATAGCGGGATTCGCCGGCGAGGGGTTGATCGGGGTCAGGCTGGCGGGCCTCATCGCGGGTCGACTTGACCCGCGATGCTTTCATCAAGGCAAATCGCGACTGCGATAGAACGCCGTCAGCACTTTCACCAGGTGCGCCAGGTCCTGGCTGCCGCACAGCTCGCGGATCGAGTGCATGGCGAAGGTCGGCAGGCCGATGTCGACGGTGCGCACGCCCAGGTGGCTGGCGGTGATCGGGCCGATGGTCGAGCCGCAACCCATGTCGCTGCGCACCACGAAGCTTTGCACCGGTACTTCCTCGGCCATGCACAGGTGGCGGAAGAAGCCGGCGGTTTCGCTGTTGGTGGCGTAGCGCTGGTTGTTGTTGACCTTGATCACCGGGCCGGCATTGAGCTTGGGCCCGTGATTGCCGTCGTGCTTCTCGGCATAGTTGGGGTGCACGCCGTGGGCGTTGTCGGCCGAGACCAGCAGCGAGCGCTGGATCGCGCGGACGAAGTCGTCGCCGTCGGGCAGCAGGCGGCGCAGGGTCTGTTCGAGCATCGGCCCGTCGGCGCCACAGGCCGAGCAGGAACCCACCTCTTCGTGGTCGTTGCACACCAGCACGCAGGTTTCATCGCTGTCGGCGTTGAGCAGCGCCTGCAGGCCGGCATAGCACGACAGCAGGTTGTCCAGGCGTGCGCCGGCGATGAACTCGCCATGCAGGCCAATCAGGGCGGCGCTCTGGGTGTCGTAGAAGCTCAGTTCGTAGTCCAGCACCACATCGGCGTTCAGGCCGTGCTCGCGGGCCAGCTGGTCGGTAAGCAGGGCACGAAAATCGACGCGCTCGTCACCAGCCACCTGGGCCAGGATCGGCGGCAGCTCGGTCTGCGGGTTGATCGCCCAGCCTTCGTTGGCGGTGCGATTGAGGTGGATAGCCAGGTTCGGGATCACTGCGATCGGCAGCTTGAAATCGACCAGCTGGCTTTCGACCTTGCCGTCACGGCGGAAGGTTACCCGCCCGGCCAGCGACAGGTCACGGTCGAACCACGGCGCCAGCAGGGCGCCACCGTAGACTTCCACGCCCAGCTGCCAGAAGCCCTGGCGCTGCAGTTCGGGCTGCGGCTTGACCCGCAGGCACGGGCTGTCGGTGTGGGCGCCGACCAGGCGGATGCCGTCGAGCAGCGGCGAGTGACGGCCGAGCTTGAAGGCGATGATCGAGGAATCGTTGCGGGTCAGGTAGTAGCGACCGCCGGCCACGGTGGCCCAGCTGTCGCGCTCGTCCAGGCGCTGGTAACCGGCGGCATCGAGGCGCTGGGCCAGGGCGGCGGTGGCATGGAACGGCGTAGGGGAGGCCTTGAGGAAGTCGATCAGGCCTTGATTCAGTGCATCGCGCATAGGTCACTCCAGACAGCAGTGGCGGCATTTTAGCGGGTGAGCTGCAAGCTGCAAGAGGCGGCGCAACTCAATGCAGGGTGACTGCTTGAAGCTTGAAGCTTGAAGCTTGCCGCTGGCACCGTCAAAACGGCGCCGGACACTCGAAGCGCAACCGCTCCCCGGACACCGGGTGGGTAAAGCTCAGCATGCTTGCATGCAGGCACAGCCGCTCATGGGCCGCCAGCGCCTCGGGGCAGGCATACAGGCGATCACCCAGCAACGGATGACCGATCGACAGCATGTGCACGCGCAACTGGTGCGAGCGCCCGGTGATCGGCGTCAGCTCGACCCGGCAATGATCGCCACAGCGCTCGACGATGCGCCAGAAGGTCAGGGCATGCTTGCCCTGCTCATGGTCGACCACGTGCCGTGGCTTGGTCGGCGGGTCGTAGCGCAGCGGCAGGTCGATGCTGCCGCTGTCGAGCTGCGGCTGGCCCCAGCACAGTGCGGTGTAGGCCTTCTCGGTTTCGCGGTCGTGGAACTGCCGGGACAGTTCGCGATGACTGTCGGCGTCGCGGGCCAGGAGGATGATCCCCGAGGTTTCCCAGTCCAGGCGGTGGACGATCAGGGCATCGGGGTAGCCGTTTTCCTGCAGGCGGGTGATCAGGCAATCCTTGTTGTCTTCGGCCCGGCCCGGTACGGACAGCAGTAGGGTCGGCTTGTTGATCACCAGGATGGCGTCATCTTCATGCAGGATGTGTACGTTGGACAGCGGCATTGCGTGTTCCAAAATAGCTGTGGGAGCGGGCTTGACCCGCGACGCGATATGACTGGCAGATCGCAATCGCGGGTCAAGCCCGCTCCCACAGGGTGCCCGAAAACGCTATCAGCGATCGGGCAGGGTGATGTTGAGTTCGAGGATCGAGCAGCTGCCCTGGTTCTCCAGAGCGACCTGCACATCATCGGAGCCGATGTTGACGTACTTGCGGATCACTTCCACCAGTTCCTTCTGCAGGGCTGGCAGGTAGTCCGGAGTACTGCGCTGACCGCGCTCGTGCGCCACGATGATCTGTAGACGCTCTTTCGCGACCGAGGCGGTGCTTACTTTTTTGCTGGCACGAAAGAAGTCAAAAAGGTTCATTGGTTAGTTGCCTCCAAACAGGCGCTCGAAGAATCCCTTCTTCTTCACATCAAGGAACCGATGTTCCACGTTTTTGCCCAGCAGGCGGTCAACGGTATCGCTATAGGCCTGGCCAGCATCGCTCTGGTCGTCAAGGATGACCGGTACGCCCTGGTTGGATGCCTTGAGCACCGCCTGGGATTCAGGGATCACGCCCAGCAGGGCCACCGAGAGGATTTCCTTGACGTCTTCGACGCCGAGCATTTCGCCCTGGCTGACGCGCTCCGGGTGGTAGCGGGTGATCAGCAGGTGTTCCTTGATCGGGTCTTCGTTGCGTTCGGCGCGGCGCGATTTGCTCGCCAGCAGGCCCAGCATACGGTCCGAGTCACGTACCGAGGAGACTTCCGGGTTGGTCACGACGATCGCTTCGTCAGCGAAGTACATGGCCAAGTGGGCGCCTTTCTCGATACCGGCCGGCGAGTCGCAGACCACGTATTCGAAGTCCTCTTTGAGCTGCATCAGGACTTTTTCCACGCCTTCCTGGGTCAGCGCGTCCTTGTCGCGGGTCTGGCTGGCGGCCAGCACGTAGAGGTTCTCAAGGCGCTTGTCCTTGATCAGCGCTTGCTGCAGGTTGGCTTCGCCGTTGACGACGTTGACGAAGTCGTACACCACGCGGCGTTCGCAGCCCATGATCAGGTCGAGGTTACGCAGGCCGACGTCGAAGTCGACGATGACAGTCTTGTGGCCGCGCAGTGCGAGGCCGGTACCAATAGCGGCGCTGGTGGTGGTCTTACCCACACCACCCTTGCCGGATGTAACCACGAGAATCTTGGCCAAGGTGTTTCACCCCTAAAGAAAAGGACGTCGAGTCCCAAAAAATACAAAAAACGGCAACATCGAAAAAAGTTGCGCAGAAAATGGCGGCAAGTATCCGTTAAAGACGGGTGATGTTCAACACGTCACCGGACAGGCTGACCTGTACCCCGGCCCCCCACAGCGGATCGCGGCGCAGGTCTTCGGAGACCTTGTATTGCCCGGCGATCGAGACCATCTCGGCGGTCAGCTGCTGGCAGAAGATCCGCGCCCGGGTATTGCCCTTGATCCCGGCCAGTGCCCGCCCACGCATTGCACCGTACACATGGATGTTGCCATCGGCGAGAAGTTCCGCGCCCGGGCTGACCGACGACACTACTACCAGATCGCCACCCTGAGCGTAGATCTGCTGGCCGCCGCGTACCGGGGTGGTGATGATCTTGGTCGGGCGGATGGCCGGCTCCGGCGGCGCCACGGGGGCGGGCGCAGGCTCGGGCTTCTTCACTTCCGGCTCCGGCTCCAGCGGCCGCTCACGGGCACCGGAGGGCGGCAGCACCGGCAGGTCGATGGCGATCGCCGCGGCAATGTCTTCGATACGGCTGGCGCGGATGGCCAGGGTGCGCAGGCCGTGATGGCGGCAGACGCGCATCAGCCCGGGCAAGTCGACCGCGCCTTCGCCGGCCGGGAGCTTGTCCAGGGCCAGTACCAGCGGGGTATTGCTGAAGAAATTCGGCGCCTGGGCGACCTTGGCCGCCAACTGCCGGTCGAGGCCTTCGAGGTTGTTCCTGGCGAGCTCGAGCACGGTAATGGCGAGCATGCTGCCCTTGAGCTGGAACACGGGGTCTTGGTCTGGCGTTTGGGTTTGGCTCATGGTCTGCATTAGGGCGGCTTGTTACGAAAAAGTGCCCAGACTTATAACGAGAACACCGGTTGGCCGCAACCCGTGCCGAACCGTTGTAGAATGCCCGGCCCTTGTCTTTCCGGAATCTTTAATGGATCGCCCGCGTTTTCGTCGTTACTTTCTGCACCCGCGCTTCTGGCCGCTGTGGCTGGGCCTGGGCCTGCTGTGGCTGATCGTGCAGCTGCCGTACCGGGCCTTGCTGGTGATCGGCCGTGCCCTGGGGGCGCTGATGTACCTGGTGGCCGGCGAACGCCGCTACATCGCGGCGCGCAACCTGGAACTGTGTTTCCCCAAGCTACCGTCCGTCGAACGGCAGCGCCTGCTCAAGGAAAATTTCGCTTCCACCGGCATCGCCTTCTTCGAAATGGCCATGAGCTGGTGGTGGCCAAAGGCCCGGTTGGCGCGCCTGGCGCACATCGAAGGGCTCGAGCACCTGCAGGCCGCCCAGCGTGATGGCCAGGGTGCCATCCTCATGGCCCTGCACTTCACCACCCTGGAGATCGGCGCCGCGCTGCTGGGGCAGGAACACACCATCGACGGCATGTACCGCGAGCACGGCAACCCGGTGTTCGACTTCATCCAGCGCCGTGGCCGCGAGCGGCACAACCTCGATTCGCTGGCGGTAGAGCGCGAGGACGTGCGCGGCATGCTCAAGCTGCTGCGCGCCGGCCGTGCCATCTGGTACGCACCCGACCAGGACTACGGCGCCAAGCAGAGCCTGTTCGTGCCGCTGTTCGGCATCGAAGCGGCGACCGTCACCGCCACCACCAAGTTCGCCCGCCTGGGCAAGGCTCGGGTGATCCCCTTCACCCAGCAGCGCCTGGCCGATGGCAGCGGTTACCGGCTGGTGATTCATCCGCCGCTTGCGGACTTCCCTGGTGAGACCGAAGAGGCCGACTGCCTGCGCATCAACCAGTGGATCGAAACGGCGCTGCGCGAATGCCCGGAGCAGTACCTGTGGGCGCATCGGCGCTTCAAGTCGCGTCCGCCGGGGGCGCCGAAGCTCTACGAAAAACGGCGTTGAGGCTATCGCGGGTCAAGTCGAGTCGTCGCACCGCCGCTCCCACAACTATCTGTGGGAGCGGGCTTGACCCGCGATGAATTCACCAAAAATCCAGGAAGGTAAAATGGCTGAACCGATCACCGGCTTGATCCTCTCCGGCGGCGGCGCCCGCGCCGCCTACCAGGTCGGTGTGCTGGCCGGCATTGCCGACCTGCTGCCGCCCGGTGCCGCCAACCCCTTCCCGGTGATCGTCGGCACCTCGGCCGGCGCCATCAATGCCGTGACCCTGGCCAGCGGCGCCACTCATTTTGCTGACGCGATCCGCCGCCTGACCAGTTTCTGGCAGGGCTTTCGCAGCCATCAGGTGCTGCGCAGCGACTGGCCCGGGGTGATCCGCCAGGCCAGCCGCTTCGTCGGCCACAGCCTGCTTGGTCTCGGCGCGCCGGTTCCGGTGGCGCTGCTCGACAGCTCGCCGTTGCGCACACTGCTCAGCCAGCACCTGGACCTCAACGGCATCAGCCACGCCATCGAGCAGCAGCACCTGCGCGCGGTGGCGGTGACGGCCTTTGGCTACGAGTCCGGCCAGGCGGTGACCTTCTACCAGGGCAAGGGCGCCATCGACCCCTGGCTGCGCCACCGGCGTATCGGCCTGCCGACCCGCCTGAGCGTCGAGCACCTGCTGGCCAGTTCGGCGATCCCCTTGCTGTTCGCTCCGGTCAAGCTCGGTGAGGAATTCTTCGGTGATGGCGCGGTGCGCCAGTCGGCGCCGATCAGCCCGGCCCTGCACCTGGGCGCCAGCCGGGTACTGGTGGTCGGGGTCAGCGGCAACCCGCAGCGGCCCCATGAAGGCGAAATGCGCCAGCGCATCTTCAGCGGCCAGCAGCCGAGCCTGGCACAGATCGGCGGGCACATGCTCAACAGCACCTTCATTGACAGCCTGGAAGACGATATCGAGCTGCTGCAGCGGCTCAACCACCTTAGCCACCTGATGCCCGAGCACCTGGAACGCCGGCGCCTGGGCCTGGCGCCGGTCGAGGTGCTGGTGGTTGCGCCCAGCCAGCCGCTGGACGAGATCGCCGCCCGCCACCGACGTGAATTGCCGGCGGCGCTGCGGCTGTTTCTGCGCGGCCCGGGGGCGACCAAAACCAGCGGCGCCGGGGTGCTCAGCTACCTGCTGTTCGAAGCCGGCTATTGCAGCGAGCTGATCGAACTCGGGCGCCGCGACGCCCTGGCCAAGCGCCGCGAGCTGTGCGGCTTTCTTGGCCTGCCGGCGCCCAGCTGAGGGCGCTTACTCGGCGATCTGCAGCTTGCGCGCCTCGGTGTAGACGTAGCGCACCTTCTCGTACTCGAACGGCGAGTTGAGCTGGCCATAGCGGAAGCTGGTGGTGTAGCGCTTGTCGACGGCGCGCAGTACCCAGACTTCCGGATGGTTGCTGCTGACTTCGGCGACGTTGAGGAAGTTGATCCAGTTCTCGGCGCCATAGTCCACCGCCAGGCCACCGGTATCGCGCAGGTTCGACGGGCCGATGATCGGCAGCATCAGGTATGGGCCTTCCGGCACGCCGTAGAAGCCCAGGGTCTGGCCGAAATCCTCGCTCTGGTGCGGCAGGCCCATTTTGCTTGCCGGGTCCCACAGGCCGGCGACGCCGATGGTGGTGTTGAGCAGCAGGCGCGCGGTGATTTCCATCGAGCGCTTGCCCTTGAGCTGCAGCAGGCTGTTGAGCAGGTTCGGCACATCGCCGACGTTACTGAAGAAGTTGCTCACGCCGCTGCGCACAAAGTGCGGGGTGATGTAGCGGTAGCCGTTGACCACCGGCAGGAACACCCATTGGTCGAAGCGGTAGTTGAAGTGGTAAATGCGCCGGTTCATCGATTCCAGCGGGTCGTAGACGTTCAGCGCCGCCAGGGTCGAGCGTTCGAATTCGCGCTGGTCCAGGCCGGGGTTGAACTTGAGTGCCTTGAGCGGTTCGGTGAAGCCATCGGCATCGACCGGATCGGCTTCGATGACGCTGGCGCGCGGTGCGGTTTCTTCAGCCGCCTGGGCCAGGCCGCAGGCCAGCAGCGCGCTAATGATCAGTAGGCGTTTAACCACGGAAGAACTCCAGCATGGCGTCGCTGTTGACGCGATAATTGAGGTTGCCGCAATGGCCGCCGTGGGGGTACAGGGTCAGGCGATCGCCGAAGGCGCTGCGCAGGAAGCCCAGGTCGCCAGGGCCGAGGATGACGTCGTCGGCGTTGTGCATCACGGCGATTTTCGGGCTCTGTTGCAGGTAGTCCTTGAGCGCGTAGAGGCTGACCTGGTCGACCAGTTGCAACAGGCTGCCGCCGTCGGTGCGGGCACGCCACATGGGGATCACCTGCTCGGTCAGGTAGCAGTCGAAGTCGCATTGCAACGCGCGCTTGAAGAACGGCGTGAGGCTACTGCCTTCGGTGATCGGGTACTTGGGCGGGATGATCAGGCCGCGGCGGTTGATCAGGTCGGAGGTAAAGGCGATATCGGCCGCCGAGAAACGGAACGAGGTGCCGATGACCATTGCCATCTGCTCGTTGGACAGGTGCTGGCGTGACTGCTGGAAGTCGTACAGCAGCGCATCGTTGAGGTCGATGTAGCCCTTCTGCTGGAAGTAGCGGGTCAGCTTGTTGAGCACCAGCTCATAGAAGGTGGTGCTGTTGTTGACGCCCTTGACCTCGGTCTGCACCAGCTTGTCGAGGTTGCTGATCGAGGTGTAGAGGTTGACCGGCGGGTTGAGCAGCAGCACGCGCTTGAAGTTGAAGCTGCGCCGGGTTTCATCCAGGTGGCTGACAAACGCCGCATCCAGGGCGCCGAGGCTGTAGCCGCTGAGGTAGTACTCGCTGACCGGCAGGCGCGGGTGCTGAGCGCGCACGCCCTGCATCACCCGGTAAAGGTCTTCGGCGTCTTCCTTGGTCACCCCTGGGGTGGCGTAGCGCGAGGCGGCGGTGATGAAGTCGAAGCTGGTCGGCGATGACAACTGCACCACGTGGTAGCCAGCCTTGTAGTAGAGCTTTTTCAGGTACTCGTTGATGCTGCTGGAGTAGGGCGCGCCGGTGCCGGCAATCAGGAAAATCAGCGGCGCCTCGTGGTCCTGGCGGGCCAGGCGATACTTGAGCTTTTTCACCGGCCAGAAATTGTCGGGCAGGGTGAAGGCCCGTTCCGGGCGCATGTTCAGGCTGTAGTCGGACTGGGTGATGTCGTCGTCGCTAGGCAGCTCCGGGCGTAGCTCCGGCGGCGTCGTGGCGATGGTCGCCTCGAACGGGTTGGTCAACGGATAGCCGTAACTGGCCGCGTCGATGGTTTGTGCCCAAGCGCACGCACTCGAGATAAAGCCACCCAACAGGGCAGCGAGGCGCAGAGAACGAAGCATGACGGATCCCCAAAAATGCAGCAGCAAAGTGCGTTACGCAGGCTAGGACCATGGTGGCCCCGGCAAAGTTGCCTGGCGCTCCGGCATTTATCGTCCCAGATGTTGCCGCCGTCCAATGAGGATTCGCAACAATTGGTTCCATTTATCTACAGGACAAAGTAGCTGAGGCTGGCGCTTTTGCCTTGCATAGACGCCCCGGACGATTATGCTGGGCGCCGATTTTCATGTTTCTGGAGTGTCGCATGTCCCGCCGTTTACCGCTGATCGCATTGCTGGTGTTTCTGCCCTTGTGGCTGGCGGCAAGCTATGGGCTGCGTTATGTGCTGATGGAAGATGCCCACTGGGTGGCGACCTGCACCGACCAGGCACAACTGTGGGGCTGCCAGGCGCGTTCGCTGATGGGGTTGATGATTCACTTCAGGATCGTGGCCTGGTCGGCCCTGGGCCTGGCACTGCTGGCCATGCTGGTGCCAGGGCGCGCGGGTTGGCGCCTGGCGGTGGCGGCACTGGTGTGCGGGGTGCCGGCATTGGTGCTGTACACCGCGAGCATTGCCGTGTTTGCCGTGGTGCTGGCGGGGTTGCGGCTGGTACGGCGTTAGTTGTCTTATCGCGGGTCAAGTCGAGTCGTCGCACCGCCGCTCCTACAGTGATCTCTGTGGGAGCGGCGGTGCGGCGATCCGACTTGCCCCGCGATGGTTCACTGCTGAACCCGAACCCGCAAGCTACGCCACAACGCCGCCACCATCAGCACGCTCACCCCGGCCCAGACCAGCGCCTGCTGGTTGCTCAGCCCTTCACGGTACAGCTGCGGGGCGATGCCGGCGCCGATGATCAACGCCAGCAAGGCCGCTTCGCCCCGGCGTGCCGCCACCGGCCGCAGCAGGTACACCACTGCCGGCAACAGCAAGGCGGGGCTGGGGAAGCTGCGATAACGCGGGTCGAACACCAGCGCCAGCATGCTCACCGCCGCGGCAAAACCCGCCGCCAGCAACCACCAGCCGCCACGCGCTTGGAGCCAGGCGAAGGCCCGCTGGCGCCAGCCCTGGCGTTGCGACAAGGCCAGCGCAGCATGGGCGAGCACCAGCAGGTTCAGGCCCTCCAGCACAATCGCCCAGACCCACTCGCCGACAAAGCGGCTGTTGATGCGCAACTGTTCGCCCCACAGGCCCAGGCTGGCCGCAGCCAGGGCCGCCAGCAGTGGCAACAGCAAAGCGCTGCGAGTGCCGCGTACGCGCCCGGCCAGCAGCAGGGTGGCGGCGAACAGCACGACACCTGCGCCCAGCCACTGCGGCCAGAACGCCAGGTTGCTCACCGGCCCTTCAAGGATGCCCTTGTCCTGGCGGTCGGCGTCATACAGGCCCCAGTAGCCGCCCACGGCGCCTTCGCTGGCACGTTTCCAGGGCTGGTCGAAAGCTTCGATCAGGTTGTACTGCCAGCCGTGCTGTTCGGCCATGGCGACGAAGCCGCGAATGAAGCGTGCCTCGTTGACCCGGCTGGGCAGGGCGGTTTCGCGCTGGCGGCCTTCGCTCGGCCAGCCGGTTTCGCCAATGACGATCTCCTTGGGCGCGAAGCGGTTGCCGAACACCTGGCGGATCTCGCCGACGTGCACCAGGGCATCGTCGATGCTCTTCGGGTCATCTTCCCAGTAGGGCAGCAGGTGGATGGTCAGGAAGTCCACCGCCGGAGCGATCTCGGGGTGTTGCAGCCAGAACTCCCAGACATCGGCGTAGGTCACCGGCACGCTGACCTGGCTTTTCACCTGGTTGATCAGCGCCGCCAGTTGCGGGCCGGTGACTTCCTTGCGCAGCAGGGTTTCGTTGCCGACGATCACCGCCTTGACCACATCCGGGTTGGCATTGGCCGAGGCGATCAGGGCCTTGACCTCTTTTTGCGAATCCACCGGGTTGGCGTTGATCCAGGCGCCGAGCATCACCTTCAGGCCATGCTTGCGGGCAAGGTCGGGGATGGCCTCAAGGCCGGTCATCGAGTAGGTGCGGATGCACTCGAAACGCTCGGCCAGCAAGGCCAGGTCGGCGTCCATGCGCGCCGGGCGCAGCTGGAACGGTTGGTCGAACGGCGACTGGTCCTTGTCGAACGGGGTGTAGGAGGCGCACTGCAGCTTGTGCGACGCGCTGGCCGCATCCGGCAGCACCACCGGCTTGCCCAGGCCGTACCACAGCCCTCCGAGGGCGAACAGGCCCAGCAGGCAGGCGAACAGGTAGGGTAATAGCGGGAAGCGCGCAGTCGAGGACATGGAACAGACCGTCTGGAAACAAAGCCGTCAATAGTACCCGCAAATGGCGCCGGCCAAAGCCTTGGGCTACAAAGATCGTCAGGGTGGGTGTTGCTTGATGTAACGATTTCAATGGCTGGCGATGTGATGTCGTTTCTCGTTGTCCCGAGGTCGCTACCAGAGCAGGTCAGCGACCATGCGCGGTTGATGATGCAGCTTCCGTGACGTGACGAGGGGATGCTTGGATGAAAATGCGACGACTCCTGGGGGTGGGCACCGCCCTGGTACTGGCCATTGGCGCGGGGCAAGCGCTGGCCAAGGAAGTGAGCATCGGCTATGTCGATGGCTGGTCCGACAGTGTGGCGACCACCAACGTCGCCGCCGAAGTCATCAGGCAGAAGCTCGGCTATGACGTCAAACTGCAGGCCGTGGCCACCGGCATCATGTGGCAGGGGGTGGCCACCGGCAAGCTCGACGCCATGCTCTCGGCCTGGTTGCCGGTAACCCATGGCGAATACTGGACCAAGAACAAGGACAACGTGGTCGACTACGGCCCCAACTTCAAGGATGCCAAGATCGGCCTGATCGTCCCCGAATACGTCAAGGCCAGCTCGGTGGCCGACCTCAAGACCGATGACAGCTTCAAACAGAAAATCGTCGGCATCGACGCAGGCTCCGGGGTCATGCTCAAGACCGACCAGGCCATCAAGGACTACGACCTCACCGGCTACAAACTGCAGGCAAGCTCTGGCGCGGCGATGACCGCAGAGCTTGGCCGCGCCTATGCCAAGCAGCAATCGATCGCGGTGACCGGCTGGGTGCCGCACTGGATGTTCGCCAAGTGGAAGCTCAAGTTCCTCGAAGACCCCAAAGGCGTGTATGGCGCCGCCGAAACCGTCAACAGCATCGGCAGCAAGGAACTGGACAGCAAGGCGCCGGAAGTGGCGGCGTTCCTGAAGAAATTCCAGTGGCAGTCCAAGGATGAAATCGGTGAGGTCATGTTGGCCATTCAAGAGGGCGCAAAACCTGAAGCCGCAGCCAAGGACTGGGTGGCCAAGCACCCGGAACGCGTAGCCGAGTGGACCGGCAAATAATGGCTTAAAGCCTCTATCTGGCACCTTCCAGGGCCGCACCCGCGAAACGCCGGTGCGGCCCTTGTCGTTTCAGGCTGTTACCGAATCGGTAAAAGAGTTTTGCATCTAAGACTAAGGTCGTCTGGAGTGCGTTCGAAGGCAGCATAAAGTGGAGTGGGTACTACCTAATCTGTGCTGCGAGGACAAAAACAATGAACGACAGCATTTACCTCTCGATACAAAACAGCCCGCGGTTCAAGGAGCTGGTTTCAAAACGCGAACGTTTCGCCTGGATTCTCTCGGCGATCATGCTCGGTCTCTACGCCGCCTTCATCCTGTTGATTGCCTATGGCCCGCATATTCTCGGTGCCAAGCTCAGCCCTGACTCGTCGATCACCTGGGGTATTCCCCTTGGTGTCGGTCTGATCATCTCGGCTTTCATCCTCACGGCCATCTACGTGCGTCGCGCCAATGGCGAGTTCGACGAGATGAACAAGGCGATCCTCAAGGAGGCTCAGCAATGATCCGGCGTCTACTGGCAACCCTGGCCTTCGGCGTTTTTGCACCCGCCGTCTGGGCCGCTGACGCCCTCACCGGCGCGGTGCAGAAACAACCCTTGAACGTCTCGGCGATCGTCATGTTCGTCGCCTTCGTCGGTGCCACCCTGTGCATCACCTACTGGGCGTCCAAGCGTAACAAGTCCGCTTCCGACTACTATGCCGCCGGCGGGCGCATCACCGGTTTCCAGAACGGCCTGGCGATTGCCGGCGACTATATGTCGGCCGCATCCTTCCTGGGTATTTCCGCCCTGGTGTTCACCTCCGGTTACGATGGCCTGATCTACTCGATCGGCTTCCTGGTCGGCTGGCCGATCATTCTCTTCCTGATCGCCGAGCGCCTGCGCAACCTGGGTAAATACACCTTTGCCGACGTCGCCTCGTATCGCCTCGGGCAGAAGGAAATCCGCACCCTGTCGGCCTCGGGCTCGCTGGTGGTGGTGGCCTTCTACCTGATCGCGCAGATGGTCGGTGCCGGCAAGCTGATTCAGCTGCTGTTCGGCCTGGACTACCACGTCGCGGTGATCCTGGTGGGCATCCTGATGTGCATGTATGTGCTGTTCGGCGGCATGCTCGCGACCACCTGGGTACAGATCATCAAGGCCGTGCTGCTGCTCTCCGGTGCTAGCTTCATGGCGCTGATGGTGATGAAGCACGTCAACTTCGACTTCAACGCGCTGTTCTCCGAAGCGATCAAGGTTCACCCCAAAGGTGAAGCGATCATGAGCCCGGGCGGGCTGGTCAAAGATCCGATCTCGGCGTTTTCGCTGGGCCTGGCGCTGATGTTCGGTACCGCTGGCCTGCCGCACATCCTGATGCGCTTCTTCACTGT
The DNA here is from genome assembly GCF_024748945.1 of Pseudomonas sp. B21-035. Taxonomy (NCBI): domain Bacteria; kingdom Pseudomonadati; phylum Pseudomonadota; class Gammaproteobacteria; order Pseudomonadales; family Pseudomonadaceae; genus Pseudomonas; species Pseudomonas sp. B21-035. The sequence continues at coordinate 4,346,733 of NZ_CP087179.1, read as the reverse complement.
CAGCGACGCCAAGGAAGCGCGCAAGAGCGTGCTGTACGCCACCGGTTTCATCGGCTACTTCTACATCCTGACCTTCATCATCGGCTTCGGCGCGATCCTGCTGGTCAGCACCAACCCTGAGTTCAAGGACGCTGCCGGCGCCCTGATCGGCGGCAACAACATGGCGGCGGTGCACCTGGCCGATGCCGTGGGTGGCAGCGTGTTCCTCGGTTTCATCTCGGCAGTGGCCTTCGCCACCATCCTGGCGGTGGTTGCCGGCCTGACCCTGGCCGGTGCCTCGGCAGTGTCCCACGACCTGTATGCCAGCGTGATCAAGAAGGGCAAAGCCAACGAGAAGGATGAGATCCGCGTGTCGAAGATCACCACCGTCGCCCTTGGCGTGTTGGCGATCGGCCTGGGCATCCTGTTTGAAAGCCAGAACATCGCCTTCATGGTCGGCCTGGCGTTCTCCATCGCTGCCAGCTGTAACTTCCCGGTACTGCTGCTGTCGATGTACTGGAAGAAACTGACCACCCGTGGCGCCATGATCGGTGGCTGGATGGGCCTGATCAGTGCCGTGGCGCTGATGATCCTCGGCCCGACCATCTGGGTGCAGATCCTCGGCCACGAGAAGGCGATCTACCCGTACGAGTACCCGGCGCTGTTCTCGATGATCATTGCCTTTACCGGTATCTGGTTCTTCTCGATCACCGACAAGTCCAAGGCCGCCGATGACGAACGTGCGCTGTTCTTCCCGCAGTTCGTGCGCTCGCAGACTGGCCTGGGTGCCAGCGGTGCGGTGTCTCACTAAGTAAGCAAAAAGGCAGCCTTTGGCTGCCTTTTTGGCTGCAAGCTCCAAGTCACAAGCCGCAAGTTGAAGCCGTACGCGTACTGCTTTGACTTGCGGCTTGCGGCTTGCTGCTTATGGCTTGCAGCTTTTCTATATCTTGCCGAGCAACAACAGGATCAGCAGGATGATCAGCACCGTACCGATGATGCCGGATGGCCCATAGCCCCAACTTCTGGAGTGCGGAAAGACGGGTAAGCCACCGATCAACAGCAGAATCAGGATGATGATAAGTATGGTGCCCATGGCAGTTTCCTTGTTTGGCTTGAGAAGTAGGCGTTACGCTGCAATCCATCTCTTCGGTCATGTGTTTCATGCCCGCCTGTTAATTCCGACTGCCGCCAGTGGCTAAAAGTTTTATCCCATCTTTATTAGTCACGTTCACCGCTGTTTGCCCCGGCTATTCAGCATCCTGATACTGAGTGGGTGGCGGCCTTGGCTTCGCTACACTGGCCTGAACTTTCCAGAACAGTACAAGGCAGCTGCTATGCAAAAGCGCATGATGATTACCGGTGCCGGCTCGGGGCTTGGGCGCGAAATTGCCTTGCGCTGGGCGCGCGAGGGCTGGCAACTGGCCCTGGCCGATGTCAACGAGGCCGGCCTCAAGCAAACCCTGGCGCTGGTACGCGAGGCCGGCGCCGACGGTTTCGTGCAGCGCTGCGATGTGCGTGACTACAGTCAGCTCACCGCCCTGGCCCAGGCCTGCGAAGAAAAGTTCGGCGGCATCGATGTGATCGTCAACAACGCCGGGGTGGCCTCGGGCGGGTTTTTCGCCGAGCTGTCGCTGGAGGACTGGGACTGGCAGATCGCAATCAACCTGATGGGCGTGGTCAAGGGCTGCAAGGCTTTCCTGCCACTGCTCGAGCGCAGCAAGGGCAGGATCATCAACATCGCCTCGATGGCCGCCCTGATGCAAGGCCCGGCGATGAGCAACTACAACGTCGCCAAGGCCGGGGTGCTGGCCCTGTCGGAAAGCTTGCTGATCGAGCTGCGCCAGCAGGAGGTCGCGGTGCACGTGGTGTGCCCGTCGTTCTTCCAGACCAACCTGCTCGACTCGTTCCGTGGCCCGACCCCGGCGATGAAAGCCCAGGTCGGCAAGCTGCTGGAAAGCTCGCCGATCAGCGCCGCCGATATCGCCGACTACATCCACCAGCAAGTGGCCGCCGGCGAGTTCCTGATCCTGCCTCATGAGCAGGGCCGCGAAGCCTGGAAGCTCAAGCAGCGCAACCCGCAGATGCTCTACGACGAGATGGCCAGCATGGCCGAGAAAATGCGCGCCAAGGCGCGGCCGTCCCAGGCTTGAGCGTCGCCATCAGGTATTCTTGGCCATCCTTTGAACAGCCTTGAGTACCTGGTGTGATCAATTACCTGTGGTTTTTCCTCGCGGCGATCTTCGAGATCGGCGGTTGCTATGCCTTCTACATGTGGCTGCGCCTGGGCAAGAGCGCCTGGTGGATTGCCCCGGCCTTGCTCAGCCTGACCCTGTTCGCGCTGATCCTCACCCGGGTCGAAGCGGCGTATGCCGGGCGCGCCTATGCCGCCTATGGCGGTATCTACATCGTCACTTCGCTGTTGTGGCTGGCGCTGGTCGAGCGGGCGCGGCCGCTGGGCACTGACTGGATCGGCGCGTTGTTGTGCGTGCTGGGGGCCAGCATCATCGTCCTCGGGCCACGTTTGCAGAGTGCCTGAAGGGTCGAAAACTCAAGAAATCTGTAGGCAAAATCGCCCAGCTAAGTGGGATGGGTCTAATTCGCCGTCGGAGCATTGAAGGCGTCCGGCACCCCGTGCAGTCTCCGAATTCCCTGATTTGTGGAGGATCGGAGCATGTTGGTAATAGGCCGCGAAATAGGCGAAATCATCGCCATCGACGATGACATCAAGATCAAGGTGTTGTCGGTGGACGGCAACACCGTGCGCTTCGGCATCAGCGCGCCGCGGCACATCGAGGTGCACCGGGCGGAGATCTACAAGCGTATCGTCGAGCAACTGGCCAAGCAGGCCGGTTGAATCAGTCGAGCAGTTCCTTGGGCACGTCGTGCTTGGCCAGCAGCTGGCATTGCTGGCTTTCAAGGTCGAACAGAATGAACGCCTGTTTTTTTGCCAGCGCCTGGCGCACCCGCAGCACGCGGGTTTCCAGCGGGGTGTCGTCACCGTTGTCGGTGCCGTCGCGGGTGACGAAATCCTCGATCAAGCGGGTGAGGGTTTCGGCTTCCAGTTGGTCGTAGGGAATCAGCATGAACAGGACAGGTCTGGCGAAAAGGTAGCGCCATGCTACGCCAAACCTGTCCTGGCTGTGTAGGCGCTAGTTTTTGTTGCCGACCAGGCTGTCGACGGCCGGCACCCGGGTATCGCTTTCCATCTGTGCATCGTGCTCAAGCTGGTGGCTGAAACTTTCCAGCGAACTGCCGGTGGCTTGCGAGTCGCTGGCAAACACCGGCGGGCTGAGCAGGTAGGCGGTCAGCAGGCGGCTCAGCGCCGCCAGGCTGTCGATGTGCGTGCGTTCGTAGCCATGGGTGGCGTCGCAACCGAAGGCCAGTAGGGCGGTGCGAATATCGTGACCGGCGGTGATCGCCGAATGCGCGTCGCTGAAGTAGTAGCGAAACACATCGCGGCGAGCCGGCAGTTCGTGTTCGCGGGCAAGTTTGAGCAAGTGGCGCGTCAGGTGATAGTCATAGGGGCCGGCCGAATCCTGCATGGCGACGCTGACCGCGTGTTCGCTTGAGTGTTGCCCGGGCGCGACCGGGGCAATATCGATGCCGACGAACTCGCTGACGTCCCAGGGCAGGGCGGCAGCGGCGCCGGAGCCGGTCTCTTCGGTGATGGTGAACAGCGGGTGACAGTCGATCAACGGCTGTGCGCCGCTTTCAACAATGGCCTTGAGCGACGCCAGCAGCGCCGCGACACCGGCTTTGTCATCCAGGTGGCGGGCGCTGATATGGCCGCTTTCGGTGAACTCGGGCAGTGGGTCGAAGGCGACGAAGTCACCGATGCCGATGCCCAGCGACTCGCAATCGGCGCGGGTGGTGCAGTAGGCATCCAGGCGCAACTCAATGTGCTCCCAACTGACCGGCATCTGATCGATGGCGGTGTTGAACGCGTGGCCGCTGGCCATCAGCGGCAACACGCTGCCGCGCAGCACGCCGCTGTCGGTGAACACGCTGACGCGGCTGCCTTCGGCAAAGCGGCTGGACCAGCAGCCCACCGCCGCCAGCGACAGCCGGCCGTTGTCCTGGATCGCCCGCACGCTGGCGCCGATGGTATCCAGATGGGCGGACACCGCCCGGTCGGGCGAGCTCTTGCGGCCCTTGAGGGTAGCGCGGATGGTGCCGCGACGGGTCAGTTCGAAGGGGATGCCGAGCTCCTCGAGGCGCTCGGCAACATAGCGCACGATGGTGTCGGTAAAGCCGGTGGGGCTGGGAATGGCGAGCATTTCCAGCAGGACTTTCTGCAAGTACGTGAGGTCCGGTTCGGGAAGCTGTTGGGGCATGCGAACTCCTGTGCTCATGGCGCGGGTCGACTGTGGGGGAACAACAGGTCGACGAAGCGCTCGGCAGTCGGTTGCGGTTCATGGTTGGCCAGGCCGACGCGTTCATTGGCTTCGATGAACACGTAGTCGGGCTGGTCGGCGGCCTTGACCATCAGGTCCAGGCCCACCACCGGGATGTCCAGGGCGCGGGCGGCGCGGATGGCAGCGTCGACCAGCACCGGGTGCAGGCGCTCGGTGACGTCCTCCAGGCAGCCGCCGGTGTGCAGGTTGGCGGTGCCGCGCACAGCCAGGCGCTGGCCGGCAGGCAGTACGCTGTCGTAATCGACCCCGGCAGCGTGCAGGGTGCGCTGGGTTTCGTGGTCCAGGGGGATGCGGCTTTCACCGCCCGTTGCCGCCTGACGCCGACGGCTCTGGGCTTCGATCAGGGCGCCGACGGCGTGCTGGCCGTCGCCGACAATCTGCGCCGGGTGGCGGATGGCGGCGGCGACCACGTCGAAACCGATGACCACGATGCGCAGGTCAAGGCCGGCATGAAAGCTTTCCAGCAGCACGCGGCTGTCGAAGCGCCGGGCGCTTTCTACCGCTGCACTGATTTCATCGAGGGTGCTCAGGTTGACCGCCACGCCGTTGCCTTGCTCACCGTCCAGCGGCTTGACCACCACCGCGCCGTGGTCTTCGAGGAAGGCCAGGTTGTCATCGGCATTGCCGGCCAGTTGCTGCGCCGGCACCTGCAAGCCTGCGGCGCTCAGTACCTTGTGGGTCAGGCTTTTGTCCTGGCACAGGGTCATGCTCACCGCCGTGGTCAGGTCGCTCAGAGACTCGCGGCAACGTACCCGCCGACCACCATGGATAAGGGTGAACAGGCCGCCATCGGCATCGTCGACCTGCACCTCGATACCGCGCCGGTACGCCTCCTCGACGATGATCCGCGCATAGGGGTTGAGCCCGGTTTCAGGGCCTGGGCCGAGGAACAGCGGCTGGTTGATGCCGTTCTTGCGCTTGACCGCGAAGGTCGGCAGGTTGCGAAACCCCAGCTTGGCGTACAGGCGTTTGGCCTGGCGGTTGTCGTGCAGCACCGAGAGGTCGAGGCAGGTCAGGCCGCGGCTCATGAAGTGCTCGATCAAATGCCGCACCAGCACTTCGCCGACACCCGGGCGGGTGCACTGTGGGTCCACCGCCAGGCACCAGAGGCTGCTGCCGTGTTCCGGGTCGGCAAAGGCCTTGTGATGATTCAGGCCCATGACGCTGCCGATGATCGCGCCGCTGTCTTCGTCTTCGGCCAGCCAGTACACCGGCCCGCCCTGATGGCGCGGGGTCAGCAACTCGGGGTCGATCGGCAGCATGCCGCGGGCCTGGTACAGGGCGTTGATCGCCTGCCAGTCGCTGTCGCTCTGCGCCCGGCGGATACGAAAACCGCGAAACACCCGTTGCGCCGGGCGGTAGTCGCTGAACCACAGGCGCAGGGTGTCGGACGGGTCGAGGAACAATTGCTGCGGGGCCTGGGCCAGCACCTGCTGCGGCGCCGCCACGTACAGGGCAATGTCGCGCTCGCCGGGGCGTTCGTCGAGCAGGGCGCTGGCCAGGCTGGCCGGGTCGGGGTAGGTGTGGCCGATCAGCAGCCGCCCCCAGCCGCAGTGCAGCGAACGCGGCTGGTCGTGGGGCTGGCTGCCATCGCCGGCCAGTTGCGCCTGCAGTCGCTCATAGGACGGCACCTGGCCGCGCAGCAGGCGCTGGCCGTAAGGTGAGGCATGGGCTTTCATCGATCAGATTCCTTGTTCGCTGAGCCACAGGTTCAAGGCAGCCAGTTGCCAGAGCTTGGAGCCGCGCAGCGGCGTCAGCTGGCCGTGGGGATCGCTGAGCAGGCGGTCGAGGGCGGCGGGGTTGAACAGGCCGCGGTCCTGGCTGGGGTCAAGCAGCAACTCACGCACCCAGTCCAGGGTTGCGCCCTGCAGGTGCTTGAGTCCCGGTACCGGGAAGTAGCCCTTCTTGCGGTCGATGACTTCACTGGGGATGACCAGCCGCGCGGCTTCCTTGAGCACCTGCTTGCCACCGTCGGGCAGCTTGAAGCGCGCCGGGATGCGCGCCGAGAGCTCGACCAGGCGATAGTCGAGGAACGGCGTGCGCGCTTCCAGGCCCCAGGCCATGGTCATGTTGTCGACCCGTTTGACCGGGTCGTCGACCAGCATCACCGTGCTGTCCAGGCGCAGGGCTTTATCCACCGCATCGCTGGCGCCGGGCTGGGCGAAGTGCTGGCGGACAAAGTCGCCGGCGGCGTCGTGATCGAGCAGCCAAGGCGCTTGCACGGTGGCGGCATAGTCGTCGTAGCTGCGGTCGAAGAACGCCTCGCGGTAGGCCGCGAACGGATCGCGCGCGCCGTCCACCTGCGGGTACCAGTGGTAACCGGCGAACAGCTCGTCGGCGCCCTGGCCGCTTTGCACCACCTTGCAGTGCCTGGCCACTTCCCGCGACAGCAGGTAGAAGGCAATGCAGTCATGGCTGACCATCGGCTCGCTCATGGCGCGAAAGGCCGCGGGCAACTGCTCGATGATCTCCCGCTCATCGATGCGCAATTGATGATGGCGGGTACCGTAGTGGCGGGCGATCAGGTCGGAGTACTGGAACTCGTCGCCGCGCTCGCCGCCGGCATCCTCGAAGCCGATGGAGAAGGTCGACAGGTCATCGACACCGACCTCGCGCAGCAGGCCGACGAGCAGGCTCGAGTCGACACCGCCGGACAGCAACACACCGACATCCACCGCAGCGCGTTGACGAATCGCCACCGCCTCGCGGGTGCTGTCGAGGACGCGGTCGCGCCAGTCTTCCAGGCTCAGGTCCTGTTCGTCGGTGCGCGGGCCATAGTGTAGGTGCCACCAGACTTGCTGCTCGCAGCGGCCCTGGGCATCGATGCGCATCCAGCTGGCCGGTGGCAGTTTCTCGATATTGGCCAGCAGGGTGCGTGGCGCTGGCACCACGGCGTGGAAGTTCAGGTAGTGGTTGAGCGCCACTGGGTCGAGCACCGGGTTGATGTCGCCGCCCTTGAGCAGCGCCGGCAGGCTCGAAGCGAAGCGCAGGCGTTCGCCGGTGCGCGACAGGTACAGCGGCTTGACCCCGAGGCGGTCGCGGGCGAGGAACAGCTGCTGGCTGTCACGTTCCCAGATCGCCAGGGCGAACATGCCGTTCAGGCGCGGCAGCAAGTCGGCGCCCCAGGCGTGATAGCCCTTGAGCAGCACCTCGGTGTCGCCATCCGAGTAGAAGGCATAGCCGAGGCTTTCCAGCTCGCTGCGCAGCTCGGGGAAGTTGTAGATGGCGCCGTTGAAGGCCAGCGACAGGCCCAACTGGTTATCGACCATGGGCTGCGCCGAGCCGTCGGACAGGTCCATGATTTTCAGCCGGCGATGGCCCAGGGCAATCGGCCCCTGGCTATGGAAACCCCAGGCGTCAGGGCCGCGAGGTGCCAGGTGATGGGTGATCCGCTCGACCGCGGCGAGGTCCGCCGGGCGTGGTGGGTGGGCAACAGGGGTGAAACGAAACTCTCCAGCTAATCCGCACATATGTCCTTACCGGTTTTGCCGTTGGGGAAGGTGCCCGAAACCCGGGCACATGGAAACTGACCGGTGCGGATAGCGAGAGTTTTAGATCAATCGGTTATAAGCGGTAGCTGCAAGCGACAAGCTTCAAGCTGCAAGAGCACGCCGGGTCAATCAGCTTTTAGTGTGTGGCTTGGCGCTTGTCGCTGCTTTTTTATTCCTGATCAATTCACGCAACATGAAGCGATTCGGGTGGCAGGCTTCGGCCACGGCGCGGGGCACCGGCAGCGGTGCGTTGTCGGCCCAGGCGGCGATCATTTCGCCCGCCAGTGGCGCGGTGATCAGCCCCCGCGAGCCATGGCCGCTGTTGATGAACAGGCCTTCTAGCCAGGGGCAGGGGGTGGCGGGAATTTGCCGGGCATCGCGGGCCAGCACGGCGTAGTCCTGGTTGAACTGCGCCTGTTCGGCCAGCGGGCCGACAATCGGCAGGTAGTCGGGGCTGGTGCAGCGAAACGCGGCGCGGCCCTGCAGCGTATGCGGGTCGAGACTGTGGGCGCCCAGGCGCTGGGCCAGGTCGCTGGAGATCGCCTCAAGCAGGCCAAGGTTGCCGACGTGCTCGCCGGGGGTGGGCGTGAGGTCGGTGCTGTGAAAGTCGAAGCTGGCGCCGAGGGTGTGCTCGCCATTGCGCGGCGGCGCGACATAGCCGTCGGCGCACACCACCGTGGTCAATGCCTGGCTTTGCGCTGTCACGGGCAGGCGGGTGACCTGCCCGCGAATGCGCTTGAGCGGCAACCCGGCGCAAGGCTCGAAGTTGTGGATTTCGGCGGCGGTCGCCAACACCACCAGCGGCGCGCTGGCCAGCAGTTTGTCGCTTTCCCAGGCTTGCCAGAGGCCGTCGACCTTACGCAGTTGCAGTACCTGATGATGGGTCAGCAGGGTGATGTTCGGGTGCTGCAGTTGCGCCTGGCACAGCGCCGGCGGATGCACCCAGCCGCCTTCAGGGTAGAACAGCCCGCCGCTGTCCAGGGCAACCCCGGCCAGTTGTTCAGCCTGCTCACGGTCCAGGCGTTGCAGCAATTGCGGGTTGAAGGCTGCGGCCAGTTGCTGCTGGCGCTGGTCTTCCTTGGCGTCGAAGGCCAGCTGCAGCACCCCGCAGCCATCCCAGTCCTGGCCGCGCTGCAGGCGTTCGAGCAGCCGCCGGGTGTAGCCGAAACCGCTGAGGATCAGGCGCGACAACGCCGTGCCGTGTGCAGACAGCTTCAGGTACAGCACCCCTTGCGGGTTGCCCGAAGCTTCTGCTGCTGGCGTCGCATGGCGCTCCAGCACCTTTACCTGCCAGCCGCGGGCGGCCAGGCTGGCGGCGCTGGCGCACCCGGCAAGGCCAGCGCCGATCACCAGCGCCTGGCGTGGGCCGCGCAGGGCAGGCGGCCGGGCAAACCACGGCGCGCTGGCGGCCGGTTGCGGCTGCTCGGCCGGCCAGCCATTGAAGGTGCCGCGCAGCACTTCCCATTTCTTGCCGATGCCGGGAATGCGCTTCATGCTAAAGCCTACGGCGATCAGGCCGCGGCGCACCCAGCCGGTGCTGGTGAAGGTGCCGAGGGTGGTGCCGGGCGCTGACAGCCGGCCGATCTCGGCGAACAGCTCCGGGGTCCACATTTCCGGGTTTTTGGCCGGGGCAAAGCCGTCGAGGAACCAGGCATCCACCTGTGCATCGAGCTGCGGCAGTTGCTCCAGCACGTCGCCGATCATCAGGGTCAGGCGCACCCGGCCCTGCTCGAACGCGAACGGCTGGAAGCCTTCGTGCACTGCCACGTACTGGCTCAGCAACTGGCTGCTGAACGGCGCCAGCTGCGGCCACAGGGCCAGGGCGCGACTGAGGTCGGCGCGGGTCAGGGGGTATTTTTCGACGCTGATGAAGTGCAGCCGCGCATCAGCCGGGGCGCACTCGGCAAACAGCTGCCAGGCGCAGAAGAAGTTCAGGCCGGTGCCGAAGCCGGTTTCGCCGATCACCAGGCACTGGCCCGGCTGCATTGCGCTGAAACGCTGGCGCAAGTCGTTCTGGTCGATGAACACGTGACGGGTTTCCTCCAGGCTCTGCTCCTTGGAGAAATAGATGTCGTCGTATTGGCGCGAGTGCGGTCGGCCCTGGTCGTCCCAGTCGATCTGGGCGTATTGGGTTACTTCGGTCATGTTCGGCTCAGCATTGGCAAGAGGGCCATTTTAGCTGATCGGCGCCAGGCTGTTTGACCTGTGGCAGGCTTTGTTTTGTGCCGACAAAGGTTTCGACAATCCGCTAGTCTTGCTTATCCAAGTAGGGAGCCTGGTATGTTCGAATCCGCTGAAATTGGTCACGCCATCGACAAAGACACCTATGACGCCGAGGTCCCGGCGCTGCGTGAAGCGTTGCTGGAGGCGCAGTTCGAGCTCAAGCAGCAGGCGCGTTTCCCGGTGATCGTACTGATCAACGGCATCGAAGGTGCCGGCAAGGGCGAGACGGTCAAGCTGCTCAACGAATGGATGGACCCGCGCCTGATCGAGGTGCGCACCTTCGACCAGCAAACCGACGAAGAACTCGCCCGTCCACCGGCCTGGCGCTACTGGCGGGCACTGCCGGCCAAGGGGCGGATGGGCGTATTTTTTGGCAACTGGTACAGCCAGATGCTCCAGGGCCGCGTGCATGGCCAGTTCAAGGATGCCGTGCTCGACCAGGCCATCCGCGGCGCCGAGCGCCTCGAAGAGATGCTCTGCGATGAAGGCGCGCTGATCTTCAAGTTCTGGTTTCACCTGTCCAAGAAGCAGATGAAAGCCCGCCTCAAGGCGCTCAAGGACGATCCGCTGCACAGCTGGCGGATCAGCCCGCTGGACTGGCAGCAGTCCGAAACCTACGACCGTTTCGTGCGCTTTGGCGAGCGGGTGCTGCGCCAGACCAGTCGCGACTACGCGCCCTGGCATGTGATCGAGGGCGTCGATCCGCATTACCGCAGCCTGGCTGTGGGCAAGATTCTGCTCGAAGGGCTGCAGGCCGCGCTCAAGTCCGATCACGGGCCGATCCACCAGGCCAACATCGCGCCGCTGGGTGAAAGCATCGACCAGCGCAGCCTGCTCGGCAGCCTCGACCTGAGCCTGCGCCTGGACAAGGACGACTACCAGGAACAACTGATTACCGAACAGGCGCGCCTGGCCGGCCTGCTGCGTGACAAGCGCATGCGCCGCCACGCCCTGATTGCCGTGTTCGAAGGCAACGATGCGGCGGGCAAGGGCGGTGCCATTCGCCGGGTGGCGGCAGCCCTCGACCCGCGCCAGTACCGCATCGTGCCGATCGCCGCGCCCACCGAAGAAGAGCGCGCGCAGCCGTACCTGTGGCGCTTTTGGCGGCACATTCCGGCGCGTGGCAAGTTCACCGTGTTCGACCGTTCCTGGTATGGCCGGGTACTGGTCGAGCGGATCGAAGGCTTTTGCAGCCAGGCCGACTGGATGCGCGCCTATGGCGAGATCAACGACTTCGAAGAACAACTGAGCAATGCTGGCGTGGTGGTGGTGAAGTTCTGGCTGTCGATTGACGAACAGACCCAGCTCGAGCGCTTTCAGGAGCGCGAGCAGATCCCGTTCAAGCGCTTCAAGATCACCGAGGAAGACTGGCGCAACCGCGAGAAGTGGGGGCAGTACGCGGAGGCTGTGGGCGACATGGTCGACCGTACCAGCACCGAGATTGCGCCCTGGACCCTGGTCGAGGCCAATGACAAGCGCTGGGCGCGGGTCAAGGTGTTGCGCACCATCAACCAGGCGCTGGAGGCGGCGTTCAAGAAGCACAAGAAATGATAGCTGGGGCTGCGAAAGCAGCCCCAGCAGGAGCTCAGGGAATGAAGTACTGAATTCTTTTCCGCATTCTTGCCTGTCTCGCCACCAACCCAGCCCGTAGAATCCAGTTTCCCCCCACCAAAGGGCTATCGAGGCTGGTTATGCATATTTCTTCCGGACGCTGGGTCTACGGTCTGTCCTTGTCGCTGCTGACCGCCGTGCTCTGGGGCATCCTGCCGATCAAGCTCAAACAGGTGCTGCAGGTGATGGACCCGATCACCGTGACCTGGTTTCGCCTGCTGGTGTCCGGCGGCCTGTTGCTGGCCTGGCTGGCGGCAAGCAAGCGCCTGCCCTCGTTCAATGGCCTCGGGCGCAAGGGCTGGGGCCTGGTGCTGCTGGCTACCTGCGGGCTGGTGGGCAACTATGTGCTGTACCTGGTCGGGCTCAAGCTGCTCAGCCCCGGCACCGCCCAGCTGGTGGTGCAGATGGGCCCGGTGCTGTTGCTGGTGGCCAGCGTGTTCCTGTTCAAGGAACGCTTTAGCCTGGGGCAGGGCATGGGCCTGGTGATCCTGCTGCTGGGCTTTGGCCTGTTCTTCAATCAACGCCTGGATGAGCTGCTCACCTCCCTGAGCGTCTACACCACCGGCGTGCTGACCATCCTCCTGGCGACCTCTATCTGGGTGTTCTATGCCCTGAGCCAGAAGCAGCTGCTGACGGTATGGAACTCGATGCAGGTGATGATGGTGATCTACCTGTTTTGCGCAGCCTTGCTGACCCCTTGGGTGCATCCGTTGGAGGCGCTGCAATTGAGCCCGCTGCAAGGCTGGCTGCTGCTTGCCTGCTGTTTGAACACCCTGGTGGCCTACGGCGCGTTTGCCGAAGCCCTGGCGCACTGGGAAGCCTCCAAGGTCAGTGCGACCCTGGCGGTGACGCCGCTGATCACCTTCGTGGCGGTGGCCCTGGCAGCCTGGTTCTGGCCCGACTTTGTCCACGCCGAGCAGATCAACACCCTGGGCTACATCGGTGCGCTGGTGGTGGTGCTGGGCTCGGCGCTGACCGCCCTGGGCCCCTCGATCATGGCCGGCTGGCGGGCCAGGCGCGTTCGCCTGGCCCGGTGATTCAGCCCTTGGCGCCCGGTTCGAGCATTTTTTCCGGGCGCACCCACTGGTCGAACTGCTCGTTGCTCAGGTAACCCAGGCTCAGCGCCGCCTCGCGCAGGGTGGTGCCTTCGCTGTAGGCCTTCTTGGCGATTTCTGCCGCCTTGTCGTAGCCAATGTGCGGGTTGAGCGCGGTCACCAGCATCAGCCCGCGCTCCAGGTGCGCGGCCATCTGTTCGGGATCCGGTTCGATCCCGGCAATGCAGTGCTGCTGGAAGTTGCTGCAACCGTCGGCCAGCAGTTCGATGGACTGCAGCAGGTTGTGGATGATCACCGGCTTGAACACGTTCAACTGCAAGTGCCCCTGGCTTGCCGCAAAGCCGATCGCGGTGTCGTTGCCCAGCACCTGGCAGGCCAGCATCGACAGGGCCTCGCACTGGGTCGGGTTGACCTTGCCGGGCATGATCGAGCTGCCCGGTTCGTTGGCCGGCAGGCGTACTTCGGCAATCCCGCCGCGCGGCCCGGAGCCGAGCAGGCGCAGGTCGTTGGCCAGTTTCATCAGGGCCACGGCGAGGGTTTTCAGGCCGCCGGCGAGGGTGGTCAGCGGTTCATGCCCGGCCAGGGCGGCGAACTTGTTCGGTGCGGTAACAAACGGCAGGCCGGAAAGCGCGGCGAGCTCGGCGGCGATGGCTTCGGCAAAGCCGTGCGGGGCGTTCAGCCCGGTGCCGACGGCGGTGCCGCCCTGGGCCAGCTCGCACACCGCCGGCAAGGCCGAACGAATCGCCCGCTGGGCGTAGTCGAGCTGGGCGACATAGGCCGAGAGTTCCTGGCCGAAGGTGATCGGTGTGGCGTCCATCATATGGGTGCGACCGGTTTTCACCAGGTGCTGGTGGCGCGCCGAGAGTTCCGCCAGCCCCGACGACAGTTCGGTGATCGCCGGCAGCAGCTTGTGCTGCACGGCCTGGGCGGCGGCGATGTGCATGGCGGTGGGGAAGCAGTCGTTGGAACTTTGCGAGCGGTTGACGTGATCGTTGGGGTGTACTGGCGTTTTGCCGCCACGGCCATTGCCGGCCAGTTCGTTGGCACGACCGGCGATCACTTCGTTGACGTTCATGTTGCTCTGGGTGCCACTGCCGGTCTGCCAGACGACGAGCGGAAACTGGTCGTCCAGTTGCCCGTCGAGCACTTCGTCGGCGGCTTGTTCGATCAGCCGGGCGATGTCCGCCGCGAGGTCTCCGTTGCGGTTGTTGACCCGTGCCGCGGCTTTCTTGATCAGTGCCAGGGCATGCAACACCGCCAGCGGCATGCGTTCCTTGCCGATGGCAAAGTTGATCAGCGAGCGTTGCGTCTGGGCACCCCAGTAGGCCTGGTCAGGAACTTCGACCTGCCCCAGGCTGTCAGTTTCGATACGGCTCATGCTGCGCTCACTCCCTTGTGGTCTGAATTCGCAGTTTAGGTCCTTATTTGGCGTAGCGGTTCCATCGCGCGTCGACCCACTTGAGCACTGTGCCACTGTCGGCGCAGAATGCTCTACTCTGGGGTACTACCTCCTCTGTCTATTGAAGGAATTCCGATGACCCGTCTTCGCGCCCTCTGCACTGCTGTAGCGCTGGTCTGCGCCAGCGGCCAGGTGCTTGCAGATACCGCCAGCCACAACGCCAGTGCTGAAAAATTCCTCATGATGGCGCATGCCGACAAGCTCGGTACTCCGGTCTACATGCAGGTGCAGCAGATGTTTGCCCAGCGTTTCGAACAGACCAAGGCCCCAGCCTCGAAGAAATCCGTGCTCGACAGCTACCAGGCCAAGGCCAACGCCGCCCTGGACCAGGCCATCGGCTGGAACAAGCTCAAGCCGGACATGGTCAAGCTCTACACCACCACCTTCACTGAAAGCGAACTGAAAGACCTGGTCGCCTTCTACCAGTCGCCTCTGGGCAAGAAAGTCCTCGAGAAGATGCCGCAGGTGACCCAGCAATCGGCGCAGCTGACCCAGCAGAAACTGGAAAGCGCGGTACCGGTGGTCAACAAGCTGCTGGCTGACATGACCAAGGAACTCGACCCGAACGCCGGCAAGGCCGCCGCGCCAGCCAAGAAGTAAGCAGCGGAGCCCGACATGACCATGCAGCAAAAGATCGAGCACCGCCTGCAAGCGCTGGCACCCACGCACTTGCAGGTGCTCGATGAAAGCCACATGCACAGCCGTGGGCAGCAGACCCATTACAAGGCGGTGCTGGTGAGCGAGCAGTTCGAGGGGCTGAACAGCGTCAAGCGTCACCAGAAAGTGTATGCCACCCTCGGTGAGCTGATGAGCGAGTTTCACGCCCTGGCGCTGCACACCTATACGCCGCAGGAATGGCAGAAAATCGGTGTCGCCCCGGCGTCGCCGACCTGCGCCGGTGGCAGCAAGCACTGATTTCCTCGTCAGGTTTTTGCTAGAATGATCAACGCGCCGCTTGTCGGCGCGTTTTTATTTGGCATCCGGTCCGCCCTTTGCGAGGGTGACCACCTGGAGAAGTTACTGCATGTCCCAAGCTATCGTCGTTGCGGCGCTGTACAAATTCGTCACCCTGAAAGATTACCTCGAGCTGCGCGAGCCGCTGCTCGAGAGCATGATGGCCAATGGCATCAAGGGCACCTTGTTGCTGGCCGAGGAAGGTATCAACGGCACCGTCTCCGGTACCCGTGAAGGCATCGACGGCCTGCTGGCCTGGCTGCGCAGCGATGCGCGCCTGGTGGATATCGACCACAAAGAGTCCTATTGCGACGAACAGCCGTTCTACCGCACCAAGGTCAAGCTCAAGAAAGAGATCGTCACCCTTGGCGTGGCGGGCGTTGACCCGAACTACAAGGTCGGTACCTACGTCGAGCCCCAGGACTGGAACGCGCTGATCAGCGACCCTGAAGTGCTGCTGATCGACACCCGCAACGACTACGAAGTGGCGATCGGCACCTTCGAAGGCGCGATCGACCCCAAGACCACCACCTTCCGCGAGTTCCCCGAGTACATCAAGGCCAACTTCGACCCGGCCAAGCACAAGAAAGTGGCGATGTTCTGCACCGGCGGCATTCGTTGCGAGAAAGCCTCCAGCTATATGCTCGGCGAGGGTTTCGAAGAGGTCTATCATCTTAAGGGCGGGATCCTCAAATACCTCGAAGAGGTGCCACAGGATCAAAGCCGCTGGCAGGGCGACTGCTTCGTGTTCGACAACCGGGTCACCGTGCGTCACGACCTGACCGAGGGCGATTACGACCAGTGCCATGCCTGCCGCACCCCGATCAGCGTGGAAGACCGTGCGTCCGAGCACTACTCGCCAGGCATCAGCTGCCCGCATTGCTGGGACAGCCTGAGCGAAAAGACCCGGCGCAGCGCCATTGACCGGCAGAAGCAGATCGAACTGGCCAAGGCGCGCAATCAGCCTCACCCGATCGGTCACAACTACCGCAAAGCTGCCGAGGCCTGATTGATGTCCGCACGCCTGCTGTATGTGATGGACCCGATGTGCTCATGGTGCTGGGGCTTTGCCCCGGTCGCCGAGGCCCTGATCGCCCAGGCACAGGCGGCGGGCGTGCCGACCCGGGTGGTGCTCGGCGGCCTGCGTTCCGGCAGCCGTGCGCTGGATGCCTCGACCCGCGGCTACATACTTGATCACTGGCAGGCGGTACACGACGCCACCGGGCAGGATTTTCAATTCGAAGGCGCACTGCCTGACGGTTTTGTCTACGACACCGAGCCTGCCTGTCGGGCCCTGGTCACCGCCCGTAGCCTTGACCCGCAATACGTGGGTGCCTTGCTCAAGCTGATCCAGCAAGCCTTCTACCAGCGCGGCGAAGACGTCACTCGTGCGCCCTTGCTGGTAGAACTGGCCGAGCAGGCCGGTTACCAGCGCGCCGCCTTTGCCGAAGCCTTTACCAGCGCCGAACAGCGCGCGGCCACGGCGGCGGACTTCACCTGGGTCCAGGACCTGGGCATTGCCGGTTTCCCGACCCTGCTGGCCGAACGCAATGGCCAGCTGGCCTTGCTGACCAATGGCTATCAAGCCCTCGAATCGCTTGAGCCGCTGCTCGGCCGCTGGCTGCAGCAGGCCGCCTGTGCTTGACCTGCCGGGTTCACCCGACCCGGTACCAGGGCCAGGCCCTGTGCATGCTGATCGCTTGAGCTGGGCAGAAATCCGCCGCCTGGCCCTGCGCCATAAAAAAGCCCTGTGGATCGCCAACGGCGTGGCCGTGCTGGCGGCGTTGTGCAGTGTGCCGATCCCCTTGCTGCTGCCGTTGCTGGTTGACGAAGTGCTGCTCGGCCATGGCGATGCCGCGCTCAAATGGATGAACCAGTTCCTGCCCGGCAACTGGCAGGTTGCTGGTGGCTACATCGGCCTGATGCTGGTATTCACCCTGACCCTGCGCTGCGCCGCCCTGGCCTTCAACGTGGTGCAGGCCAAGCTGTTCGCCGGCCTTGCCAAAGACATCGTCTACCGCTTGCGCATTCGCCTGATCGAGCGCCTCAAGCGCATTTCCCTGAGTGAATACGAAAGTCTGGGCAGCGGTACCGTGACCACCCACCTGGTCACCGACCTGGACACCCTCGACAAGTTCGTCGGCGAAACCCTCAGCCGCTTCCTGGTGGCCATGCTGACCCTGACCGGCACCGCCGCCATCCTTATGTGGATGCACTGGAAGCTGGCGTTGCTGATCCTGCTGTTCAACCCCTTGGTGATCTTCGCCACGGTGCAGTTGGGCAAGCGGGTCAAGCACCTGAAGAAGCTTGAGAACGACAGCACCTCGCGCTTCACCCAGGCGCTGACCGAGACCCTCGACGCGATCCAGGAAATCCGTGCCAGCAACCGCCAGGGCTATTTCCTCGGCCGCCTTGGCCTGCGCGCCCAGGAGGTACGCAACTACGCCGTCGCCTCGCAGTGGAAAAGCGACGCGAGCGGGCGTGCCAGCGGCTTGCTGTTCCAGTTCGGCATCGACATTTTCCGCGCCGCGGCGATGCTCACGGTGCTGTTCTCCGACCTCTCGATCGGGCAGATGCTGGCGGTGTTCAGCTACCTGTGGTTCATGATCGGCCCGGTCGAGCAACTGCTCAACCTGCAATACGCCTACTACGCCGCTGGCGGCGCCCTGAGCCGGCTCAACGAGCTGCTGGCGCGGGCCGAC
This sequence comes from Pseudomonas sp. B21-035, assembly GCF_024748945.1. Lineage (NCBI taxonomy): Bacteria > Pseudomonadati > Pseudomonadota > Gammaproteobacteria > Pseudomonadales > Pseudomonadaceae > Pseudomonas > Pseudomonas sp. B21-035. Next base: position 4,328,844 of record NZ_CP087179.1, on the reverse strand, counting down.
GAGCCGCAATACCCCGGTGGCATCGACCCGTTCAAGGGCCGCGACACTGTCGGCATCGAGGTGCAGGGCCTGCGCTTTGCCTACAACGACGAGCCGGTGCTCGACCAGCTCAACCTGTCGATTGCCCCCGGCGAAAAGGTCGCCATCGTCGGCGCCAGTGGCGGTGGCAAGAGCACCCTGGTGCAACTGCTGCTGGGCCTGTACAGCGCCCAGGCCGGGACCATCCGCTTTGGTGGCTCGACCCTGCAGGAAATCGGCCTGGAAACCCTGCGCGAGCATGTTGCGGTGGTACTCCAGCACCCGTCGCTGTTCAACGACACGGTGCGCGCCAACCTGACCATGGGCCGCGACTGCAGCGATGATGCCTGCTGGCAGGCGCTGAACATCGCCCAGCTCGACGCTACCATCGCCGCCTTGCCGCAAGGCCTGGACAGCGTGGTTGGTCGCTCCGGGGTGCGTTTGTCCGGTGGCCAGCGTCAGCGCCTGGCCATTGCGCGGATGGTGCTGGCCGAGCCCAAGGTGGTGATTCTCGACGAGGCCACCTCGGCCCTGGATGCGGCCACCGAATACAACCTGCACCAGGCCCTGACCCGTTTTCTCAGCGCCCGCACCACGCTGATCATTGCCCACCGCCTGTCGGCGGTGAAGCAGGCCGACCGGGTGCTGGTGTTTGACGGCGGCCATGTCGCCGAGGACGGCGATCACCAGCAATTGATCGCCGAAGGTGGCTTGTACGCCAAGCTGTACGGCCATTTGCAACAGAGTTAGGGCAAATTGGTTAGCAAGTGAGAAAAGCTCTGCAGGATTAATGGCAAATAGCCTAGGCTGTGCTTTGGTAGGTGGGATTCATCCGGCTCTGTTGCAAGGGACCTCATGAAGCGAAAACGGACTCTCGAAGCGCCAAAGTTGTTGGGCATTATCTGGCCATTTGTTGCTGTGGTGCTGTTTCAGGCCTTGCTCGGGAGCATCAGCCTGTACGCGCTGTCGGCAGTGCGTGGTTATGTGGCGGGCGAGAGCCTGTGGTCCAAGGGCCAGAAAGACGCCATCTATTACCTCAATCAATACGCTGACAGCCGCGACGAGGCGGTCTTCAAGAAGTATCGCAAGGCCATCGCCGTGCCCCAGGGCGGCCATGACCTGCGTGTAGCCCTCGACTTGCCGAGCCCGGATATCGACGCCGCGCGCCGTGGCATCCTCCAGGGCGGCAACCATCCCGACGACGTTTCCAGCGTGATCTGGCTGTACCTGAACTTTCATCAGGTCAGCTATATGCAAAAGGCCATCGAGCTGTGGGCAGTCGGTGACGGATTTCTGCGCCAGCTGGACGAAGTGGCCGAGCAGATGCACAGCGGTTTTCGCACCGGCCAGGCCGACGCCCGCAGCGTTGCCGGCTGGAAGGCGCAGATTGCCGCGATCAACGATGCCGTGACCCCGGCCGCGCGGGCGTTCAGCGATGCCCTGGGCGAAGGCTCGCGGATGTTGCTGCGGGTGCTGCTGGTCACTAACCTCGCTACTGCATTGTTTCTGATTGCCCTGGCCTGGATGCGCTCGAGCAAGCTGCTGGCCCAGCGCCAGGCCTTTGCCAATGCCCTTGAGGTGGAGAAGGAGCGGGCGCAGATCACCCTCGAATCGATCGGCGATGGCGTGATCACCACCGATGTCGAAGGCTGCATCGCCTACATGAACCCGGCCGCCGAGCAGTTGACCCACTGGCATGCCGCCCAGGCCCAGGGCCTGCCGCTGGCGGCGCTGTTCAGCCTGCTCGACGAGAACGCCGAAAAAGACAGCCTGACCCTGGTCGAGCGCGTGCTTGAAGGTGGCCTCAAGGGTGGCAGCGAACACACCAAGCTGATCCAGCGCCTGGACGGCAGCACCGTGTCAGTGACGCTGGTGGGCGCGCCGATCCTGGCCGAAGGCAAGGTCAGCGGTATTGTCCTGGTACTGCACGACATGACCCAGGAACGCCAGTACATCGCCAACCTGTCTTGGCAGGCGACTCACGACGCCCTGACTGGCCTGGCCAACCGTCGCGAGTTCGAATATCGCCTGGAGCTGGCGCTCAACGCCATGGCGCGCAAGCCGGCACGGCATTCACTGATGTTCCTCGACCTGGACCAGTTCAAGCTGGTCAACGATACCTGCGGCCATGCCGCTGGCGATGAACTGCTGCGCCATATCTGTGCGGTGCTCCAGGCCGGCCTGCGCGAAGGCGACACCCTGGCGCGGCTGGGCGGCGACGAGTTCGGCATCCTCCTCGAAAACTGCCCGCAGGAGCAGGCCGAGCGCATTGCCGAGAGCTTGCGCCAGGCCGTGCAGAGCCTGCATTTCGTCTGGAAAGGGCGACCGTTCATGACCACCGTGAGCCTGGGCCTGGTGCATATCGCCCAGGGCCCGACCACCCTCGAAGCTTCGCTGCGGGCCGCCGACATGGCCTGCTACATGGCCAAGGAGAAGGGCCGCAACCGCGTACAGGTGTACCACGCCGACGACAGCGAGCTGTCCATGCGCTTTGGCGAGATGGCCTGGATCCAGCGCCTGCACGTGGCCCTGGAGGAAAACCGCTTCTGCCTCTATGCCCAGGAAATTGCCGCCCTCGGCCCCCATGAGGGCGCCGGGCATATCGAGATTCTGCTGCGCCTGCATGACGAGAGCGGGCGCATTATTCTGCCCGACAGCTTCATCCCCGCCGCCGAGCGCTATGGCCTGATGACTGCGCTGGACCGCTGGGTGGTGCGCAGTGTGTTCAAGGTCATCCGCCAGTGCCTGGACGAGCAGCGCGAAGGCCCGTTGGCCATGTGCGCGATCAACCTGTCGGGCAGCAGTATTGGTGACGACAAATTCCTTGAATACCTGCAACGGCTGTTCAGCGAGTTCGCCATCCCGCCGCACATGATTTGTTTCGAAATAACCGAAACCAGCGCCATCGCCAACCTTGGCAGCGCCATTCGCTTTATCAACGAGCTCAAGGGCCTAGGTTGCCGGTTCTCGCTGGATGACTTTTGCGCCGGTATGTCGTCGTTCGCTTATTTGAAGCATTTGCCTGTAGACTTTCTGAAAATCGACGGAAGTTTTGTCAAGGACATGCTCGATGACCCGATCAACCGGGCCATGGTCGAGGTGATCAATCACATCGGTCACGTGATGGGCAAACGCACCATTGCCGAGTTTGTCGAAACCCCGTTGATCGAGCAGGCCCTGCAGGAAATTGGCGTCGACTACGCCCAGGGATACCTGATCGAGCGGCCACAGGTGTTCACCTGTGACAGCTTGCAGCGCAAACGGATTGCTGCAAGGCCCCTGTTGTTCAAGGCGCCGGGGACCTTTCGCTGAGATCCACCGATAATCACAAGGAACAAGGAGCTGACAGTGATTGACGCGTTCATACGTACTGGTCCATTGATGGACCCCAGCAGTTACCCGCTTTGGGCCCAGCAGTTGATCAAGGACTGCAGCGAGAGCAAGCGTCGGGTGGTGGAGCACGAGCTTTATCAACGCATGCGCGATGGCCGCCTCAGTGGCCGGACCATGCGCCAGTACCTGATTGGTGGCTGGCCGGTGGTCGAGCAGTTCTCGCTGTACATGGCCAAGAACCTCACCAAGACCCAGTACGCCCGCCACCCTGGTGAAGACATGGCGCGGCGCTGGCTGATGCGCAACATCCGTGTCGAACTCAACCACGCCGATTACTGGCGGTTCTGGGCCCAGGCCCATGGCGTCAGCCTCGAAGAGTTGCAGGCGCAGGAAGTTCCCAGCGAACTCAATGCCCTCAGCGACTGGTGCTGGCACACCTGTGCGACCGATGCGCTGGTAGTGGCGATTGCCGCCACCAACTACGCCATCGAAGGCGCAACCGGCGAGTGGTCGGCGGTGGTGTGCTCAACCGGTGTCTATGCCCAGGGCTTCCCGGAAGAGGGTCGCAAGCGCGCCATGAAATGGCTGAAGATGCACGCCCAGTACGATGACGCGCACCCGTGGGAGGCTTTGGAGATCGTCTGCACCCTGGCCGGCAACAACCCGTCGGCGGCGCTGCAAACCGAACTGCGCCGGGCCGTCTGCAAGAGCTACGACTATATGTTCCTGTTCCTTGAACGCTGCATGCAACAAGAACAGGAACAGCGCCAGCAGCCCGCCCGGGCCCGGGCGGAGCTGGCCGAGGGCTGAGCTTACTGGGCGTTGAACGCCTGGCCGTTGATGCCGGTGCTGTCCGGGCCCATCAGGTACAGGTAAACCGGCATGATCTGCTCTGGCAGCGGATTGTTTTCCGGTGTTTCTGCAGGGTAGGCCTGGGCGCGCATGCTGGTGCGGGTGGCGCCCGGGTTGACACTGTTGGCCCGCACCGGCGCCACCCCTTCAAGCTCGTCGGCGAGGGTCTGCATCAGACCCTCGGTGGCGAACTTCGACACTCCATAGGCACCCCAGTAGGCCCGGCCTTTGCGCCCGACGCTGCTGGAGGTGAAGATCACCGAGGCATCGGCCGACAGCTTGAGCAGCGGCAGCAGGGTGCTGGTGAGCATGAACATGGCATTGACGTTGATCTGCATCACGCGCATGAAGTTGTCGCCCGAGAGCTGCTCCAGCGGCGTGCGCGGGCCGATGATCGAGGCGTTGTGCAACAGGCCGTCGATATGCCCGAACTCGGCTTCGATCATCGCCGCCAGTTCGTCGTACTGGTGCGGCAGGGCGGTTTCCAGGTTGAACGGGATGACCGCAGGCTTGGGGTGGCCGGCCGCTTCGATCTCGTCGTAGACCTGGCTCAGGTTGGCTTCGGTCTTGCCCAGCAGCAAGACGGTGGCGCCATGGGCGGCATAGCTCTTGGCCGCGGCCGCACCGATGCCGCGACCGGCACCGGTGACCAGGATGGTCCGGCCCTTGAGCAGGTCGGGGCGGGCAGAGTAATCGAACATGGGGTTACCTCCTGGAAATGGGTGTGACTTCATCGCGGGGCTGTGGGAGCGGGCTTGCCCCGCGATGCGTGTCTGAAATCAGCAGCCGCAAAGCGCGTTGTCGAGCACCTTGCGCAGCTCCAGCGGATGGTCGACCACCACATCCGCACCCCAGTTGTTGGGGTTGTCATCTGGATGAATATAGCCGTAGCGCACCGCAGCAGTACGGGTGCCGGCATCGCGGCCCGACTCGATGTCGCGCAGGTCGTCGCCGACGAACAGCACGCTGGCCGGGTCCAGGTTGAGGGTCTTGCAGGCGAGGATCAGCGGCTCGGGGTCTGGCTTGCTGTTCTTCACGTGGTCCGGGCAGATCAACAGCGCCGAACGCTCGCTCAGACCCAGTCGCTGCATGATTGGCTCGGCGAAGCGCACCGGCTTGTTGGTGACCACGCCCCAGATCAGCTTGCCTTTCTCGATGTCGGCCAGCAGTTCGGCCATGCCGTCGTAGAGCTTGCTGTGCACCGCGCAACCTTGCTGGTAACGCTCGAGGAATTCCAGGCGCAAGGCCTCGAAGCCTTCGTCCTCGGGGTCGAGGTTGAAGGTCACCGAGACCATGGTCTTGGCACCGCCCGAGACCACGTCGCGAATTTTCTGGTCTTCGATTGCCGGCAGGCCGCGCTCGGCGAGCATGGCCTGGCAGATGGCGATGAAGTCCGGCGCCGTGTCGAGCAGGGTGCCGTCCATGTCGAAAAGTACCGCTCGCAAACGCATGCTTATTCCTCGCGCAGGGTCTGGATCATGTAGTTGACGTCAACGTCGTTGGCCAGCTTGTAATGCTTGGTCAGCGGGTTGTAGGTCAGGCCGGTGATGTCCTTGACGGTCAGGCCGGCGTCTCGGCTCCAGGCGCCGAGCTCGGACGGGCGGATGAATTTCTTGAAGTCATGGGTGCCGCGCGGCAGCAGCTTCATGATGTATTCGGCGCCGATGATGGCGAACAGGTAGGCCTTGGGGTTGCGGTTGATGGTCGAGAGGAACACCTGGCCACCGGGCTTGACCATACGGAAGCACGCGCGAATTACTGAGGAAGGGTCTGGCACGTGCTCGAGCATTTCAAGGCAGGTGACCACGTCGAACTGCTCGGGCATCTCTTCGGCCAGGGCCTCGGCAGTGATCTGCCGGTACTCGACGTTGACCCCGGACTCGAGCTGATGCAGCTGGGCCACGGCCAGCGGCGCCTCACCCATGTCGATACCGGTCACAGTGGCGCCGCGCAGGGCCATCGCTTCGCTGAGGATGCCGCCGCCACAGCCGATGTCGAGGACCTTCTTGCCGGCCAGCTTGACCCGCTCGTCGATCCAGTTGACCCGCAGCGGGTTGATGTCGTGCAGTGGCTTGAACTCGCTTTCGCGGTCCCACCAGCGGTGGGCCAGGGCTTCGAACTTGGCGATTTCGGCGTGGTCGACGTTGCTCATGGAACAGTCCTCTGAAACTTGGATAATTTGCTTTTGCCCGCCAGCACTGGCTGCCGGACGTTTATTCGTTGCGCGCGCCGATCCGCTGGCCCCAGGCACAGGCGGTGGCGTGCAGGGCCTGTTCGTCCAGGCGGGTCAGGCGCCGGTCGTCAAGCAGTGGCTTGCCGGCGACCCAGACATGCTTCACGCAGTCCCGGCCGCTGGTGTAGATCAATTGCGACACCGGGTCATACAGCGGTTGCTGGGCCAGGCCGGAAAGGTCAAACGCGACCAGGTCGGCGGCCTTGCCCACTTCCAGCGAACCGGTGATCGCCTCCAGGCCCAGTGCCCGGGCGCCGTTGAGGGTGGCCATGCGCAACGCCCGGTGGGCATCCAGGGCGCTGGCCGAGCCGGCCACGGCCTTGGCCAGCAGCGCCGCGGTACGGGTTTCGCCGAGCAGGTCGAGGTCATTGTTGCTGGCCGCCCCGTCGGTACCGACGGCGACGTTGACGCCGGCCTGCCACAAGCGCTCGACCGGGCAGAAACCGCTGGCCAGCTTGAGGTTGGACTCCGGGCAGTGCACCACACTGGTGTTGCTTTCTACCAGCAGGGCCAGATCCTCGTCGCTGACCTGGGTCATGTGAACCGCCTGCAGGCGCGGCCCGAGCAGGCCCAGGCGAGCCAGCCGGGCCAGCGGGCGCTCGCCGCGGGTGTGCAGCGATTGCTCGACCTCCAGGGCGGTTTCATGGATATGCATGTGGATCGGCGCGTCGAGCTCTTCGGCGATGACGCGGATCTTTTCCAGGTTGGCGTCGCTGACCGTGTACGGCGCGTGCGGGCCCAGGGCCACGGTGATGCGCGGGTGGTGGCGCAGGTCGCCGAACAGCTCGATGCCCAGCTGCAGGGCTTCTTCGGTGCTGCGCGCACCAGGGATCGGGAAATCCATCAGGGGCACGGCGATTTGCGCGCGGATGCCGCTGTGGTGCACGCGCTCGCTGGCTGCCTTGGGGTAGAAGTACATGTCGCTGAAGCAGGTGATGCCGCCTTTTACCTGCTCGGCGATGGCAAGGTCGGTGCCGTCGCGGACGAAATCTTCGTCGACCCAGCGCTCTTCGGCCGGCCAGATCTGCTCCTGCAGCCAGGTCATCAACGGCAGGTCGTCGGCCAGGCCGCGAAACAGGGTCATCGCCGCATGGCCGTGGGCGTTGACCAGCCCCGGGCTGAGCAGGCAGCCCGGCAGCTCGCGGGTTTGCGCCGCGATGAACGCCTGGGCCTGGCTGCGCGGGCCGATGAACACGATCTGCCCGTCGCGCACGCCCAGGGCATGGTCCTGCAAAACCACCCCGGCAGGCTCGACCGGCACCAGCCAGGCAGGCAGGAGCAGCAGGTCGAGCGGCAAAGCGGGTTTGGGCATGTCAGGTTTCCCTGGGCGATAGAAGGTGAGGGCGAAGTATACCCGAGCGTCCGCGCCTGGGGCTCGCTATAATCGTCCGCTTTTGATGTCCGAATGATGGGGTGAGGCATGCGCGATCGACTAATGGCAGCAGAGAAGGTGAAAGCCATCGATTGGCGGGATGGCACCCTCTATCTGCTCGACCAGCGCGCGTTGCCGTCGGCGCAGGTCTGGCTGGCCTGCAAGGACGCCGCCGCAGTGGCCGAGGCTATCCGCACAATGGTGGTGCGCGGCGCCCCGGCCATTGGCATCAGCGCCGCCTACGGCCTGGCCATGGCGATTGCCCAGCGCCTGGCCGCCGGCGGTGACTGGGAAATGGCCCTGGAAGAGGATTTCGAGCTGCTGGTGCACGCGCGGCCGACCGCCGCCAACCTGTTCTGGGCCCTGAACCGCATGCGTGAGCGCCTGCTGCGGCTCAAGGATGGCGATGACGTGCAGGCCATCATGGCGGCTGAGGCCGTGGCCATTCATGAAAGCGACCGTGAAGCCAACCTGACCATGGCCCAGCTGGGCGTCGACCTGATCCGCAAGCACCAGGGCAACGAACAGGCCATTCTCACCCATGGCAACACCGGGGCCCTGGCCACCGGCGGCTTCGGTACCGCCCTCGGGGTGGTGCGCGGCGCTTACCTGGAAGGCATGATCGAGCGCGTCTATGTCGATGAAACCCGCCCGTGGCTGCAGGGCTCGCGCCTGAGCGCCTGGGAGCTGGCCGGCGAGGGTATCCCGGCTACCATCACTGCCGACTCGGCGGCTGCCCACCTGATGAAAACCAAGGGCATCACCTGGGTGATCGTCGGCGCCGAGCGCATTACTGCCAATGGCGATGTGGCGAGCAAGATCGGCACCTACCAGCTGGCGGTCAATGCCATGCACCACGGCGTGCGCTTCATGGTCGTGGCGCCGAGCTCGAGCATCGACATGAACCTTGAAAGTGGCGACGACATCCTCCTTGAAGAGCGCAGCCCCAGCGAGTTGCTGGAGCTCGGCGGCGAGTCGCTAGGCGCCGACTTCGAGGCGTTCAATCCGGTCTTTGATGTAACTCCGGCCGACCTGATCGACGTGATCATCACCGAGAAAGGCATCGTCGAGCGCCCGGACACGGTGAAGATGGCGCAACTGATGTGTCGCAAGCGTTTGCATTGAGTCTTTGCCGTCGTCTGCGGCCTGTTGTAGCGGCTAACGGGCGTTATCGACGAGCAGTAGGGTAGTAGTGCCGCAGGCTACTCCCACCCTCTGGGCGATTGTGGTAACATCCGACGGTTTCCAAGGCCGCCCTGCGGGGCTGTCTTTACTGCGCAGATCCATGGCATAACTCGTTGATTTGTCGTAAGTCGTTGCAAGGAGTCACTTTGCAGCGGCGAGCTTCGTTCGTCCCATATGGATGTGACGAGGTTTCACCAGAAAAAGGAATCAGGCTTCTCATGGGCGAACTGGCCAAAGAAATCCTCCCGGTCAATATCGAAGACGAGCTGAGACAGTCCTACCTCGACTACGCGATGAGCGTCATTGTCGGGCGTGCACTGCCCGATGCGCGTGATGGCTTGAAGCCCGTGCATCGCCGCGTTCTGTATGCGATGAGCGAACTGGGTAACGACTGGAACAAACCGTACAAGAAATCCGCCCGTGTGGTCGGTGACGTGATCGGTAAGTACCACCCGCATGGTGATACCGCCGTTTACGACACCATCGTACGTATGGCCCAGCCGTTCTCGCTGCGTTACCTGCTGGTCGACGGCCAGGGTAACTTCGGTTCGGTCGACGGCGACAATGCCGCCGCCATGCGATACACCGAAGTGCGCATGACCAAGCTGGCCCACGAGCTGCTGGCCGACCTGCATAAAGAGACGGTCGACTGGGTACCCAACTACGACGGTACCGAGCAGATCCCGGCGGTCATGCCGACCAAGATCCCCAACCTGCTGGTCAACGGTTCCAGCGGTATCGCCGTGGGCATGGCGACCAACATTCCGCCGCACAACCTCGGTGAAGTCATCGACGGTTGCCTGGCGCTGATCGACAACGCCGACATCACTGTCGACGAACTGATGCAGTTTATCCCCGGCCCGGACTTCCCGACCGCGGCGATCATCAACGGTCGCCAGGGCATCATCGAGGCCTATCGCACCGGCCGTGGCCGTATCTACATGCGCGCCCGCTCGATGGTCGAAGACATCGACAAGGTCGGTGGCCGCCAGCAGATCGTCGTCACCGAGCTGCCGTACCAGCTGAACAAGGCGCGTCTGATCGAGAAGATCGCCGAGCTGGTCAAGGAGAAGAAGCTCGAAGGTATTACCGAGCTGCGCGACGAGTCCGACAAGGACGGTATGCGTATCGTCATCGAGCTGCGTCGTGGCGAAGTGCCTGAGGTGATCCTCAACAATCTCTACGCCCAGACCCAGCTGCAGAGCGTCTTCGGCATCAACGTGGTAGCGCTGATCGACGGCCGTCCACGGGTGCTGAACCTCAAGGAGCTGCTCGAGGCCTTCGTTCGCCACCGCCGCGAAGTGGTTACCCGCCGTACCGTGTTCGAACTGCGCAAGGCGCGTGAGCGCGGGCACATCCTTGAAGGCCAGGCGGTTGCCCTGTCCAACATCGATCCGGTGATCGCCCTGATCAAGGCTTCGCCAACGCCTTCCGAGGCCAAGGAAGCGCTGATCAGCACGCCGTGGGAATCCAGTGCCGTGCAGGTCATGGTCGAGCGCGCCGGCGCCGACTCCTGCCGTCCGGAGAACCTTGATCCGCAGTTCGGTCTGCGCGATGGCAAGTACTTCCTGTCGCCGGAACAGGCCCAGGCCATTCTCGACCTGCGCCTGCACCGCCTGACCGGCCTGGAGCACGAGAAGCTGCTGGCTGAATACCAGGAGATCCTCAACCAGATCGGCGAGCTGATCCGCATCCTCAACAGCGCCGAGCGCCTGATGGAAGTGATCCGTGAAGAGCTGGAGCTGATCCGCGCCGAGTACGGCGACGTGCGCCGTACCGAGATCCTCGATGCGCGACTGGACCTGACCCTGGGTGACATGATTCCGGAAGAAGACCGGGTCGTGACCATCTCCCATGGCGGCTACGCCAAGACCCAGCCACTGGCCGCCTACCAGGCCCAGCGTCGCGGTGGTAAAGGCAAGTCGGCTACCGGCGTCAAGGACGAGGACTACATCTCGCACCTGCTGGTCGCCAACAGCCACACCACCCTGCTGCTGTTCTCCAGCAAGGGCAAGGTGTACTGGCTCAAGACCTATGAAATCCCTGAAGCCTCCCGTGCCGCGCGCGGTCGACCGCTGGTCAACCTGCTGCCGCTGGATGAGGGCGAGTACATTTCGACCATGCTGCCGGTCGAGGAATACACCGAAGGTCACTTCATCTTCATGGCCACCGCCAACGGCACCGTGAAGAAGACCCCGCTGGAATCCTTCAGCCGCCAGCGCAGTGTCGGCCTGATCGCCCTGGAGCTGGACGAAGGCGACGTACTGATTTCCGCGGCCATCACCGATGGCGAGCGTGAGGTCATGCTGTTCTCCGACGCCGGCAAGGTGACCCGCTTCAAGGAGTCCGACGTTCGCGCCATGGGCCGTACTGCCCGCGGTGTACGCGGCATGCGCCTGGCCGAAGGGCAGAAGCTGATCTCGATGATCATCCCGGAAGAAGGCAGCCAGATCCTCACTGCCTCCGAGCGCGGCTACGGCAAACGTACTGCCATTAGCGAGTTCCCGGAGTACAAGCGTGGCGGTCAGGGCGTAATCGCCATGGTCAGCAACGAGCGTAACGGCCGTCTGGTCGGGGCTGTGCAGGTGCTCGACGGCGAAGAAATCATGCTGATTTCCGACCAGGGCACCCTGGTCCGTACCCGTGTCGGTGAAGTCTCCAGCCTGGGCCGTAATACCCAGGGTGTGACCCTCATCAAACTGGCCAGCGACGAGACCCTGGTGGGTCTGGAACGGGTCCAGGAGCCATCCGAAGAGGAAGGTGACGAGGACTTCGACGCCGACGTGGATGGCACCGAAGTGGACGCCGATGCGGCTCCACAGGCCGATGCCGCTGCCGACGAAGAGGCACAGCCGGAATAACCTATTAGTAGCGCAATCCTGGTGGGGGAGGTCGCGGCAGTCGGGCACGGCTCGCTGCCCGACCGGCTCCTGCGGACATCAAGAGCAGAGCGAGAGTGGATGTGAGCAAACGAGCCTTTAACTTCTGCGCAGGCCCTGCTGCGCTCCCTGACGCTGTACTGCAGCGCGCCCAGGCTGAAATGCTGAACTGGCGTGGCAAAGGCCTGTCGGTGATGGAGATGAGTCACCGTAGCGACGACTACGTGGCCATTGCCGAGAAGGCCGAGCAGGATCTGCGCGACCTGATGTCCATTCCTTCCAATTACAAGGTGCTGTTCCTGCAGGGCGGTGCGAGCCAGCAGTTCGCCGAGATTCCGCTCAACCTGCTGCCTGAAGACGGCACCGCCGACTATATCGAAACCGGTATCTGGTCGAAAAAAGCCATCGAAGAAGCCCGCCGCTACGGCAACATCAACGTTGCTTCCAGCGCCAAGGTCTACGACTACCTGGCTATCCCGGGCCAGAACGAATGGAACCTGAGCGACAACGCCGCCTACGTGCACTACGCCTCGAACGAGACCATCGGTGGTCTGGAGTTCGACTGGGTGCCGCAGACCGGTGACGTGCCGTTGGTGGTCGACATGTCTTCGGACATTCTCTCGCGTCCGATCGACGTCTCCAACTTCGGCCTGATCTACGCTGGCGCCCAGAAGAACATCGGCCCGAGCGGCCTGGTGGTGGTGATTGTCCGTGAAGACCTGCTCGGCCGCGCCCGCAGCAGTTGCCCGACCATGCTCGACTATAAGGTCGCGGCCGACAACGGCTCGATGTACAACACCCCGGCAACCTATTCCTGGTACCTGTCGGGGCTGGTCTTCGAGTGGCTGAAAGAGCAGGGCGGCGTCGAGGCCATGGAGCAGCGCAACCGGGCCAAGAAAGACCGCCTGTACGGCTTCATCGACAACAGCGACTTCTACACCAACCCGATCAGCGTCAACGCCCGTTCGTGGATGAACGTGCCGTTCCGCCTGGCCGACGAGCGCCTGGACAAGGCTTTCCTCGCCGGTGCCGACGCCCGTGGCCTGCTCAACCTCAAGGGGCACCGTTCGGTCGGCGGCATGCGTGCCTCGATCTACAACGCCCTGGGCCTGGACGCGGTCGAAGCGCTGGTTGGCTACATGGCTGAATTCGAGAAGGAGCACGGCTGATGTCGGAGCAGGAACTCAAGGCGCTGCGGGTGCGCATTGACAGCCTCGACGAGAAGATCCTCGAGCTGATCAGTGACCGTGCTCGCTGCGCGCAGGAAGTGGCGCGGGTCAAAACCGCGACCCTGGCCGAAGGCGAGACGCCGGTGTTCTACCGTCCCGAGCGTGAGGCGCAGGTGCTCAAGCGCGTCATGCAGCGCAACCAGGGGCCACTGGGCAACGAAGAGATGGCGCGGTTGTTCCGCGAAATCATGTCTTCGTGCCTGGCCCTGGAGCAACCGCTGAAGGTCGCCTACCTCGGCCCTGAGGGGACCTTCACCCAGGCCGCGGCGATGAAGCATTTCGGCCATGCGGTGATCAGCAAGCCGATGGCAGCCATCGACGAAGTGTTCCGCGAAGTGGCGGCCGGCGCCGTCAACTTCGGCGTGGTGCCGGTGGAGAACTCCACCGAGGGTGCGGTCAATCACACCCTCGACAGCTTCCTCGAGCACGACATGGTGATCTGCGGCGAAGTCGAGCTGCGTATTCACCACCACCTGCTGGTGGGTGAGAACACCAAGACCGACAGCATCAGCCGCATCTACTCCCACGCCCAGTCGCTGGCCCAGTGCCGCAAGTGGCTGGATGCCCATTACCCGAATGTCGAGCGCGTGGCGGTGTCGAGCAACGCCGAAGCGGCCAAGCGGGTCAAGGGTGAGTGGAACTCGGCGGCCATTGCCGGCGACATGGCGGCTGGCCTGTACGGCCTTACGCGCCTGGCCGAGAAGATCGAAGACCGTCCGGACAACTCCACGCGCTTTCTGATGATTGGTAACCAGGAAGTGCCGCCGACCGGCGACGACAAGACCTCGATCATCGTCTCCATGAGCAACAAGCCGGGTGCCTTGCACGAGCTGTTGGTGCCGTTCCACGAGAATGGTATTGACCTCACTCGTATCGAGACCCGTCCGTCGCGCAGCGGCAAATGGACCTACGTGTTCTTCATCGATTTCGTCGGCCACCACCGCGATCCGCTGATCAAGGCCGTGCTCGAGCAGATCAGTCAGGAAGCCGTGGCCCTGAAGGTGCTGGGTTCCTACCCTAAAGCGGTACTCTGAGGTATGAATGGCGTGCATGCAGGTTTGAACAGGGTCCAGCTCCGTGGTTGAAGTCGTGGTAAACAAGCCTGGGCCGATCATCGGCCGGCTGGTGGTGGTCGGGTTGGGCCTGATTGGCGGGTCCTTCGCCAAGGGCTTGCGTGAAAGCGGTCTGTGCCGCGAAGTGGTCGGTGTCGACCTCGATCCGCAGTCGCGCAAGCTGGCGGTGGAGCTGGGCGTGGTCGACCGCTGCGAAGAAGACCTCGCTGCCGCCTGCGTCGGCGCTGATGTCATTCAGCTGGCCGTGCCGATCCTGGCCATGGAAAAGCTCCTCGCGCGCCTGGCTCAACTGGATCTCGGCCAGGCGGTGCTGACCGACGTCGGCAGTGCCAAGGGTAATGTCGTGCGCGCCGCCCGCGAGGCCCTCGGTGCGCGATTGCCGCGTTTTGTACCCGGGCATCCGATTGCCGGCTCCGAGCAGAGCGGGGTGGAGGCTTCCAATGCTTCGCTGTTCCGCCGCCACAAAGTCATTCTCACGCCGCTGGCTGAAACCGAGCCGGCTGCGCTGGCGCTGGTCGATCAGCTCTGGCGTGCGCTTGAGGCCGATGTCGAGCACATGCAGGTCGAGCGTCACGACGAAGTCCTGGCCGCGACCAGCCACTTGCCACACCTGCTGGCCTTCGGCCTGGTCGATTCCCTGGCCAAGCGCAATGAAAACCTCGATATCTTCCGTTACGCTGCCGGAGGTTTCCGCGATTTCACGAGAATCGCCGGAAGCGACCCGGTCATGTGGCACGACATCTTTCTCGCCAATCGCGAGGCTGTCCTGCGCACGCTGGATACATTTCGCAGCGACCTCGACGCCTTGCGCGACGCGGTCGATGCAGGGGATGGGCATCAACTGCTGGGCGTCTTCACGCGCGCCCGTGTTGCCCGCGAGCATTTCAGTAAAATCCTGGCCCGCCGGGCCTATGTGGACGCTATGAACTCCAACGACCTGATTTTCCTGGCAAATCCTGGTGGCCGCGTGTCTGGCCGTATTCGTGTACCAGGTGACAAATCGATTTCCCATCGCTCGATCATGCTCGGCTCCCTGGCCGAAGGCACCACCGAAGTGGAAGGTTTCCTCGAGGGCGAAGACGCCCTGGCAACCTTGCAGGCCTTCCGCGACATGGGTGTGGTCATTGAAGGCCCGCACCATGGCCGTGTGACTATCCATGGTGTCGGCCTCAATGGCCTGAAACCGCCACCGGGCCCGATCTACCTGGGTAACTCCGGTACCTCCATGCGTCTGCTCTCCGGCCTGCTGGCGGCGCAGCCGTTCGACACCGTACTGACCGGCGATGCCTCGCTGTCCAAGCGGCCGATGAATCGCGTGGCCAACCCGCTGCGGGAAATGGGCGCGGTGATCGAAACTGCCGCCGAAGGTCGTCCGCCGATGACCATCCGTGGTGGCCACACCCTCAAGGCCCTGACCTACACGCTGCCGATGGCCAGTGCCCAGGTCAAATCCTGCCTGCTGCTGGCCGGCCTGTACGCCCAAGGCAAGACCACGGTTACCGAGCCTGCGCCAACCCGCGACCACACCGAGCGCATGCTCCGTGGCTTTGGCTACAGCGTTGACGTTGAGGGTCCTACGGCTTCGCTGGAATCTGGCGGCAAGCTGACGGCAACTCATATCGAAGTGCCGGCGGATATTTCCTCGGCGGCGTTCTTCCTGGTGGCTGCATCGATTGCCGAAGGCTCTGAACTGCTGCTCGAGCACGTCGGCATCAACCCGACCCGTACCGGCGTCATCGATATCCTGCGCCTGATGGGCGGCGACATCACCCTGGAAAACCAGCGTGAAGTCGGCGGTGAGCCGGTGGCTGACCTGCGCGTACGCGGGGCTAAACTCAAAGGTATCGAGATCCCCGAGCACCTGGTACCGCTGGCCATCGACGAGTTCCCGGTGCTGTTCGTCGCTGCGGCCTGCGCCCAAGGCCGTACCGTGCTGCGCGGTGCCGAAGAGCTGCGGGTCAAGGAATCCGATCGCATCCAGGTCATGGCCGACGGCCTGCTGGCCCTGGGCGTAAAGTGCGAGCCAACCCCGGACGGCATTATCATCGACGGCGGCGTGATCGGCGGCGGCGAAGTGCACGGTCATGGCGACCATCGCATCTCCATGGCCTTCAGTGTGGCCTCGTTGCGCGCCACCGCGCCGATCCGCATCCATGATTGTGCCAACGTCGCGACCTCGTTCCCGAACTTCCTCGCCCTGTGCGCCGAAGTCGGCATCCGTGTGGCAGAAGAGGGCAAGTCGTGAATTCCAACGCACCGGTCATCACCATTGACGGGCCAAGCGGCTCGGGCAAGGGCACCGTCGCCGGCCTGCTGGCCCGCGAGCTGGGCTGGAAGCTGCTGGATTCCGGCGCGCTGTACCGCTTGCTGGCCTTCAACGCCAACAACCACGGTGTCGACCTGACCAACGAAGAATTGCTCAAGGCCTTGGCCGCACATCTGGATGTGCAGTTCATCGCCGCCGAGCCGGGCAAGCTGCAGCAGATCATTCTCGAAGGTGAGGATGTCAGCAATGTCATCCGTACCGAAACCGTGGGTGCCGGTGCTTCCATGGTCGCCTCGCTGCCGGCGGTGCGTGAAGCCTTGCTGCAGCGCCAGCGGGCGTTCCAGGAAGCGCCGGGGCTGATTGCCGACGGCCGCGACATGGGCACCGTGGTGTTCCCGAATGCGCCTCTGAAGGTTTTTCTGACCGCCAGCGCCGAGGAGCGTGCCCGCCGTCGTTACTTGCAGTTGAAGGGCAAGGGCGAAGATGTTAGTCTGTCGAGTCTGCTAGATGAGATTCGTGCGCGCGATGAGCGCGACACCCAGCGCGCAGTGGCCCCGCTCAAGCCGGCGGCCGATGCGATCCAGCTGGATTCCACGGAGTTGTCCATCGAGCAGGTGTTGCAACGCATCAAGAGCGAGATCGCCCTGCGCGATATCGCCTGATGACCAGGAGAGCAGGCAGGGGCACCAGTCAACGTCCTGTCGGCTTTCCTTTATATGAACGAAACCCACATTGTCTGGAATGTGGCTGATGGGCGTATGTCCCGCCCTAATCTACAGGAATTAAAATGAGCGAAAGCTTTGCAGAACTCTTTGAAGAAAGCCTGAAAACCCTCAATCTTCAGCCGGGTGCGATCATCACCGGTATCGTTGTCGACATCGACGGCGACTGGGTTACCGTACACGCTGGCCTGAAGTCCGAGGGCGTCATCCCGCTCGAGCAGTTCTACAACGAAGCTGGCGAGCTGACCATCAAGGTCGGTGACGAAGTTCACGTTGCGCTGGACGCGGTCGAAGACGGCTTTGGCGAAACCAAACTGTCCCGTGAAAAAGCCAAGCGCGCCGAGTGCTGGATTGTTCTGGAAGCAGCTTTCGCCGCCGAAGAAGTGGTCAAGGGCGTTATCAACGGTAAGGTTAAAGGCGGCTTCACTGTCGACGTTAACGGTATCCGTGCGTTCCTGCCTGGTTCCCTGGTTGATGTCCGCCCAGTGCGCGACACCACCCACCTGGAAGGCAAAGAGCTGGAATTCAAGGTCATCAAACTGGACCAGAAGCGCAACAACGTTGTCGTTTCCCGTCGCAGCGTCCTGGAAGCCGAGAACAGCGCCGAGCGCGAAGCTCTGCTGGAATCCCTGCAGGAAGGCCAGCAAGTCAAAGGTATCGTCAAGAACCTCACCGACTACGGCGCATTCGTTGACCTGGGCGGCGTTGATGGCCTGCTGCACATCACCGACATGGCTTGGAAACGTATCAAGCACCCATCGGAAATCGTCAACGTTGGCGACGAGATCGATGTCAAGGTTCTGAAGTACGATCGCGAGCGCAATCGTGTATCCCTGGGTCTGAAGCAACTGGGTGAAGACCCATGGGTTGCTATCAAGGCTCGTTACCCAGAAAGCACCCGCGTCATGGCGCGTGTTACCAACCTGACCGACTACGGCTGCTTCGCAGAGCTGGAAGAAGGCGTGGAAGGCCTGGTACACGTTTCCGAAATGGACTGGACCAACAAGAACATCCATCCTTCGAAAGTCGTACAAGTCGGCGACGAAGTGGAAGTCATGGTTCTGGACATCGACGAAGAGCGTCGTCGTATCTCCCTGGGCATCAAACAGTGCAAGTCCAACCCATGGGAAGACTTCTCTGGCCAGTTCAACAAGGGCGACAAGATCTCCGGCACCATCAAGTCGATCACCGATTTCGGTATCTTCATTGGTCTGGACGGCGGCATCGACGGCCTGGTTCACCTGTCGGACATCTCCTGGAACGAAGTCGGCGAAGAAGCCGTACGTCGCTTCAAGAAGGGCGACGAGCTGGACACCGTCATCCTGTCGGTTGACCCAGAGCGCGAGCGCATCTCGCTGGGTATCAAGCAACTGGAAAGCGATCCGTTCTCCGAGTACGTTGCTAGCAACGACAAGGGTGCAATCGTCAAGGGTGTTGTAAAAGAAGTTGACGCCAAAGGCGCCATCATCACCCTGGCCGACGACATCGAAGCCACTCTGAAAGCTTCCGAAATCAGCCGTGACCGCGTTGAAGACGCGCGTAACGTCCTGAAGGAAGGCGAAGAGATCGAAGCGAAGATCATCAGCGTTGACCGCAAATCGCGCGTCATCCAGCTGTCGATCAAGTCGAAAGACGACGCTGAAGAGAAAGAAGCTATCCAGAGCCTGAAAGAATCCGCTCCGGAAGCTGCTGCTGACACCACCATGGCTGCGCTGCTGCGTCAGGCAATGGCCAAACAGAACTAAGTTCTGCTGGTGTTAAAAAAGGGCGACTTCGGTCGCCCTTTTTTATGCCTGCGATTCTTGCTTGCGGCTGAAACCCTTACGCCAGTGAGCTTCGGCGTAATCAATGGCAAACAGCTATCATCCATTACGCCAAGGCGTATTTCTTCAAAATCCGATTAAGTCAAGAACCGCCCTGTTCAAATCCCTCAGGTCATGCTAAAAACAACGGAGCAATGATCTAGCTGCTTGATAAAGAAGGGAAAAATATGACGAAGTCGGAGCTGATCGAACGTATTGTCACCCATCAAGGGCTGCTCTCATCCAAGGATGTCGAGCTGGCCATCAAGACCATGCTTGAGCAAATGTCCCAGTGCCTGGCCACTGGCGACCGCATCGAAATCCGCGGCTTTGGCAGCTTCTCCCTGCACTATCGTGCCCCCCGCGTAGGTCGCAACCCAAAAACCGGTCAGTCCGTCAGCCTGGATGGCAAGTTTGTGCCACACTTCAAGCCGGGGAAGGAGCTGCGGGATCGGGTGAATGAGGAAGAGTCCCAAGAACACTAATCGGATAAAAGGAAGCCTCCGTGCGGAACTTCAAGCGGTTGATTTTGGTCGTATTTCTTTTGCTGCTAGCAGCGATGGTGCTGATTTTTGTGCTGGATAATCAGCAGCCGGCGTCATTGCATTTCATGGCCTGGACACTGCCTTCCCTGCCGTTGGCTGTATTTGTACTTATCGCATTGCTGGCTGGTCTGGCTGTGGGCCCCTTGTTGGTGCTGGCCGGCCGATTGCTTGGCAAAGAAGGGCGGGGGCGAGCTAAAGTTTGATTTTCGTAGCCTGCTTGGCGATTGCCAATGGCAAGGGCGTGGCTGTTATAGATGTAAAAACGCTCAACGATAAGAGCGCAGCGAAACCTGATAAGGACTGAATTATAAATGCGCAACACCCCCGAGAGTAATCGGTTAGATCCAGAGTTGGACGTGCTTGAGTTACTTGGAAGCCTTTGGGCGAAAAAACTGATTATCTTGTCAGTCATGTTCCTCGCCGTCCTGGCAGCTGTGATTTATCTGTTCATCGCCAAGCCTGTTTATGAAGCCCGGGTTTTTGTCATTCCGCCGACCCAGAATGGTATCGCCGATTTCAACTACGGTCGTACTGCCGAGGCTGAGCTGAAACCGTACTCGGTCAAGGATGTGTACGAGGTTTTTTTGCGTGATCTTCAAGCGGAATCGTTGCGCCGTAGTTTTTTTGAAGAGTTTTATCTGCCATCGCTCAGCGAGTCAGAGCGTGCGGGTTCGCAAACTCGACTTTACGAAAAATTTTCTCGTGAGTTGGTGATTTCACCCAGTGGAAAAGACTCCCCTGATCGCTATTCGTTGACAGTGCAAGGCGAGGATCCACAGCGTGTGGTCGCCTGGGCCAAGACTTACGTTATGCGCGCCGGTGATTCGGCTCGTGAAGAGATGATAAAGAACGTCACCCGCGAAGCAGAAGTTCGCGCGAGGAATCTGGCTCAACAGATTGATCGTTTGCGCGAAGGTGGGCAGAAGGTGCGCGAGGACCTTATTGTTCAGTTGCGCGAGGCGCTGAATGTTGCGCGTGCAATTGGTTTGAAAGAGCCGCCGATTATCAGTGGGAATTTGTCTACCGAAGTGTCTGCGGGTATGGATGGGCACTTGAGCTACATGCGTGGTACCAAGGCGCTGGAGGCGGAGATTCAGAACCTCGAGCAGCGCAGGTCTGACGATCCGTTCATTACCCGTTTGCGTGACCTGCAGGCCCGGTATGCGTTCTATATGAGTGTTGAAGTCAACCCTGAGAGTGTAGCGGTTTTTCGCATCGACGGTCCTATAGAACAGCCTGACGCCCCGATCAAGCCAAGAAAATCTGTGGTGCTGGCCATGGCTGCGCTGGCTGGATTGCTCCTGGGTGTAGGCTATGTCCTGTTGGCGGCAGCGATGCGCCGGCGGCCGGTTCGACCGCAATAATTAAAGTGCTCGGTCATGACTCCAAAAGCGGCGGCGCCGCTTTTGGTGTTTCCGGGGCAGGCTCTGTTTTATCGTGAGGCCCGCTTTGCTATCGTGCAGCAAGGCGGCCTGAAAGCGAATTTTCGAGGGTGTAGCATGATTCCGTTCAACAAACCACCTTACACCGGTGCGGAAGATCAGTACGTTATTGCGGCGATGCGCAGCGATAAAATGTCCGGAGATGGCGAGTTTAGTCAACGCTGCCAACAGTGGTTTGAGACAAGCTTTGCTTGCTTGCGCACGTTGTTAACGCCGTCCTGTACCCAGGCGCTCGAAATGGCAGCACTGCTTCTGGATATTGGCCCTGGCGATGAAGTCATCATGCCAAGCTATACCTTTGTCAGTACCGCCAACGCCTTTGTTTTGCGCGGTGCCAAAATTGTCTTTGTTGATGTTCGGGCTGACACCATGAATATCGACGAAACCTTGGTTGAACAGGCGATTACCGAACGAACAAAAGCGATCGTTCCTGTGCACTATGCCGGTGTTGCCTGCGAAATGGACACGTTGATGGCCATTGCCGAGAAGCACGGCCTGTTCGTTGTCGAAGATGCGGCTCAAGGCATGATGTCGACCTACAAAGGACGGCCGCTGGGCACCATTGGGCATTTGGCGGCTTACAGCTTTCACGAGACCAAGAACTATACCAGCGGTGGTGAGGGGGGCTTGCTGCTGATTAATGACGAGCGCTTTGTTTTGCGTGCAGAAGTCATTCGTGAGAAAGGTACGAACCGCTCGCAGTTCTTTCGTGGGCAGGTCGACAAGTACACGTGGCGTGACATTGGCTCAAGTTTCTTGCCGGGTGAGTTGCAGGCTGCTTACCTCTATGCACAGTTGGAAAAATCGAAAGAGATCAATGCCCGTCGACTGCAAATCTGGGATATGTATCACCAGGCCTTTGCGGCTTCGGAATTGCATGGGCTGGTTCAGCGTCCCCAGGTTCCGGAGGGCTGCGAGCACAATGGCCATATGTACTACCTGAAACTCCAGTCGCTCGACCAGCGTGCGAAGTTCATCAGCCATATGCGTCAGCGCGAAATCTTGACGCCATTCCACTATATCCCTCTGCATGCCAGCCCTGCAGGCCAGCAGTTCGGCAGGTTTGTCGGTGACGACGTAGTAACGACTCGTGACAGTGAACGACTGGTTCGCCTTCCGGTCTGGTTCAACATGACTGATGCCATGGTGGCTACCGTCATTGATGCAGCGCTCGAGGGGCTGAGTTCAATTCAATGAGTGCTGTCCGTTCAGCCCTGTTCACGGGTGGCGCCCATGCATCGAAAGTGCTCATGGGCTTCATCCTTCTTAAGGTCATGGCTGTTTATCTTGGTCCGGAGGGCGTGGGTAAGCTCGGGCACCTGATGAGTGTTGTCAGTGTGCTGACGATTCTTTCCGGAGGCGGCATCATCAATGCGTTGGTCAAGTACTGTTCTGAGTACCACCAGACGCCCAGGAAACTGCTGCGTTTCATTTCGGCTGCGGTCACCTATGCCCTGTTATTCTCTCTGTTGGTTTGTATTGCGGGGATAGTGCTTTCACGGCCGCTTTCACTGTTTGTATTTGGTGTCGATGACTATCAGTCGATCATCATTCTGCTGGCCATTGCCCAGTTGGCACTGGCGTTTGCAAATGTTGTTTTCGGTGTCACCAATGGCTTGCGTGTAACCCACGTTTTCGCCTACAGCCAGATTCTTGGCAACGTCTTGGCGGTCCCTTTGTTATGGTTCTGTATCTCCCGTTATCTGGAGTATGGGGCCGGGGTTTCCATCGTTCTGGCTTCATCCTTGTGCGCGCTACCAGCACTGTACTTTTACCGTCGCTCACCTTTTTGGGGGCGGATTCGCCTATTCAAGATTGATGGGCTGTCGTTCCGGCAATTGTTTGCCTATACCACAATGCTGGTGGTCAGCACGCTGGCATTCCCGCTGGTAGAAATCACTGTGCGCAGCATGTTGATTTCCCAGGTGGGCTATCACGATGCGGGGATCTGGCAGGCGGCGATTCGCTTTTCTGCGGCGTACCTGGGTTTCTTTACCATGTTCCTGGCCTTCTATTTTGTGCCACGGATTTCCCCTGAACAGGACAGTACTGTCGTGGTGAAGATGACACTCCGGCACCTGTATCTGGTTCAGGCTATTTTTGTCCTTGGTGCGGGGACGCTGTACCTGGGGCGAACGTTCTTCATAAAGCTTATTTTTTCCGAAGAGTTTAGCCCGCTGGCCGACCTGATTATTTATCAGTTGCTGGGGGACTTTTTCAAAATATCGGCCTATGTAATCGGTTTTATCGCCGTGGCGAAGGCGGCAACGAAGTTATATATTATTGCCGAGGTGCTCCAGGGCGGTTTGTTTTTGTTGGGTGCCTGGCTGATGAGTCGCGCTCAGGTGGGCGTTGAAAGTGTTATGCAAGCATACGTTGTTACTTATATCCTGTACTTCGTTATTTGCTTGATCGGTTTGCGGGTTTATATGAGGAAGCAGCGTTGAGTCTCAAGGAAACCGGTGCGTCCGAGCGGGCGCAGCAAGCGTTCAGTGCCAGGGTCATTCACTTGTCTACCAATGATTTTGGTGGTGCCGGCAGTGCGGCTTTGCGCTTTCACGCGTCCTTGCTGGCAGCCGGGCACGACTCGCAATTGTTTGTGGCTGAATCCCGATCGTCCCATACCGTGCCGGCGGTAACGCGGGTGGTGAGCGAACTGTTCAAGGTCCGTATCAAGGCGTTTGCCAGGAAGCACTTGCCATCAAAAGTGTTCTCCAGGGTGCGGGCCCACTTTGCCGCTCGCGAGCGATTTTCGGCAAAAAGAAAGTACCTGTTCTTTTCTGTCGGCGAGTCCGCGGTTCAAGGCATCAATCCCGAGCTGGTTCAGCGTATTACCTCGGCAGATGTGCTCTTTGTGCACTGGGTTGCGGGCTTTGCCAACAGCTTCGATGTCCTGCAGATCCAGAGAAAAACTGGTTGCAAGGTGTATTACACCTCAATGGACATGGCGCACCTGACCGGTGGCTGCCACTACTACTGGCAGTGCACGGGTTTCCAGGTCGATTGCTCTGATTGTCCGGCGCTCGATCAGCGCCAGAAAAATTATGCGGCTTATCAGTTGCGCGCCAAGTCGGTGAATATTCTGCAGATGAAGGCGACATTATTGTCGGGTAGCCAGCGCATTCATGAGGCCGGAAAGCGCTCTGCCATTCAATATGCTGACCATCAGCTGTTGTCGCTGCCGCTGGACGCCGACCTGTTCAAGCCAGAACTGGCGCAGCGTGCTCCGGAGCGTTCGGTGCAGTTCCGGATGCTTACCAATGCCAATGATGCTGACGACCCGCGCAAGGGTTTTGAATACCTCTCCCAAGTGCTCGTCTGTCTGGAGCAGCAGTTGCTCGCGGGGGAGGAGATTGGTCTCCTGTGCCTGGCGCCGGATCGCTTCTCTCATCTGGGTCTTGAGCGTGTTAAAGTGATCCAATTCGACTACTGTCAAGGCGATGCCGCGTTGGCGGCGCTTTATCGTAAGGCTGATCTGTTTGTCAGTACGTCAATCGAAGATGCTGGCCCTATGATGGTAGGGGAAGCGCTAATGTGTGGCGTACCCGTAGTGGCATTTGATGTCGGCATCGCCACGGAGCTCGTGGAAGAAGGTCGCAATGGTTTTATCGTCGACCGGCTTGATGTCCGGCAAATGGCAGCACGTATCCTCAGTGTTTACCGGGCGCAAGCGCCTGATCTCGAGCAACCCGGCGTCATTCACGAGCGCGCAGCGCGTGTGTTCAGCCATCTGCACTGGGCTGACAGGGTTTCTGATTTGATTTCGGCTGAAATATAGAACTGGATAATTGAAATGAAAAAGAAAGCTTTAATTACTGGCGTTACCGGGCAAGACGGTTCTTATCTCGCCGAATTGTTGCTGGAAAAAGGTTACGAAGTTCACGGAATCAAGCGCCGGGCTTCTTCATTCAATACCCAGCGTGTGGACCATATCTATCAGGATCCACATGTTGCCAATCAAAATTTCGTTTTGCACTACGGTGATCTTTCCGACGCTTCCAACTTGACCCGCATCATCAAGGAAGTTCAGCCTGATGAAGTCTACAACCTGGGCGCCCAGTCTCATGTTGCGGTAAGTTTTGAGTCGCCTGAGTACACCGCGGATGTCGATGCCTTGGGTACCCTGCGGATTCTCGAAGCCATTCGCTTGCTCGGCCTGGAAAAGAAAACCCGCTTCTATCAGGCGTCGACCTCTGAGCTGTATGGCCTCGTCCAAGAGACGCCGCAGCGTGAAACCACGCCGTTCTATCCGCGTTCGCCCTATGCGGTGGCGAAGATGTATGCCTACTGGATCACGGTCAACTACCGTGAAGCCTACGGTATGTATGCCTGTAACGGTATTCTCTTCAACCACGAGTCGCCGCGTCGCGGCGAGACTTTCGTGACCCGCAAGATTACCCGTGCCTTGGCCAATATCAGTCAGGGGCTGGAAGATTGCCTGTACCTGGGCAACATGGACGCGCTGCGTGACTGGGGGCATGCCAAGGACTACGTTCGCATGCAGTGGATGATGCTGCAGCAGGAAGTTGCTGATGATTTCGTCATTGCTACGGGTGTGCAGTACTCGGTTCGCCAGTTCGTCGAGTGGTCAGCAGCGGAGTTGGGTGTCTCGTTGCGCTTCGAAGGCACGGGTGTTGATGAGGTTGCGATCGTTTCCGCCATCGAAGGTGACAAGGCGCCAGCGCTGAAGGTTGGCGATGTCATTGTGCGTGTCGACCCGCGCTACTTCCGTCCTGCGGAAGTAGAAACTTTGCTGGGCGATCCAGCCAAGGCAAAAGAGAAGCTGGGCTGGGTGCCGGAAATTACCGTTCAGGAAATGTGTGCGGAAATGGTCAGCGAAGATCTCAAGGTGGCCCAGCGCCACGCGCTGCTCAAGTCCCATGGTCATGACGTGCATGTAGCGGTGGAGCGTTAATCGTGAGCAAAGAAACGGTTTTCGTTGCCGGTGACCGCGGTATGGTCGGCTCGGCATTGATGCGTGCATTGAAGCAGCAGGGCTACACCAACATCGTTACGCGAACCCGGGAAGAGCTCGACCTGCTGGATCAGCGCCAGGTCAGTGCGTTCTTTGCCGAGCAGCAGATCGATCAGGTTTACCTGGCAGCGGCCAAGGTAGGGGGTATTCATGCCAACAATGAATACCCAGCTCAGTTCATTTATGAAAACCTGATGATTGAGGCCAACATCATTCAGGGCGCGTACGCCAGCGGCGTAAAAAAGCTGCTGTTTCTCGGGTCTTCGTGTATCTATCCAAAGTTCGCTGAGCAACCAATTGAAGAGCGAGCGTTGTTGACTGGCGTACTGGAGCCTACCAACGAGCCTTACGCCATCGCCAAGATTGCCGGTATCAAGCTGTGTGAAAGTTACAACCGCCAGTATGGGGTGGATTACCGCAGTGTCATGCCGACCAACCTGTACGGTCCTCATGACAACTATCATCCGCAAAACAGCCATGTGATTCCGGCGCTGATTCGTCGTTTTCATGAGGCCAAGGTGCGGGGTGACCAGGAGGTGGTCATCTGGGGCAGCGGCACACCGATGCGCGAGTTTCTGCACGTAGATGATATGGCGGCGGCCTGCCTGCATGTCATGAACATGGAGTCGCAGGTGTATCAGCAGCATACCCAGCCGACCTTGTCACACATTAACGTGGGGACAGGCGTCGACTGCACTATTCGTGAGCTGGCTGAAACCATTTGTCGAGTGACCGGTTATCAGGGGCGTCTTGGCTTTGATGCCAGCAAGCCTGATGGCACGCCAAGAAAGCTGCTGGACGTCTCTCGTTTGAAGAACCTCGGCTGGCAGGCCTCTATCAGTCTCGAAGATGGCCTGGTCGATGCCTATCAGTGGTTTGTCGATCACGAAAGTTCGGCCAGACGC
Organism: Pseudomonas sp. B21-035; assembly: GCF_024748945.1. NCBI lineage: Bacteria > Pseudomonadati > Pseudomonadota > Gammaproteobacteria > Pseudomonadales > Pseudomonadaceae > Pseudomonas > Pseudomonas sp. B21-035. The sequence continues at coordinate 4,302,013 of NZ_CP087179.1, read as the reverse complement.
TAATGGCCGGCTATCTGCAGGCGGATGCATTCCGCACAGTCGTCATGCATACGCCTCTGATAGCGATTGACCTGCTCGTGTTGAATGAGCACGGGCAAGTGCTTCTGGGCGAGCGTTTGAATCGTCCCGCCCAGGGATACTGGTTTACCCCCGGGGGGCGGGTGCGCAAGAACGAGTCACTGGAACAGGCGTTTCGCCGCATCAGTCACTCCGAGCTCGGGGTGCAACTGTTAATGGCGAGCGCGACGTTTCGCGGTGTGTACGAACACTTCTACCGCGATAGTTACTTTTCGGCAGATGAGCACGATTCGGGCACTCACTATGTGGTACTCGCCTATACCCTGTTACTGGCAGATTCGGCACTTGAAAGCCTGCCACGTGAACAGCATGCTGAATATCGCTGGGTCGACGTGCGCACAACTTCGTTGCGCGTGCATCAGCATGTCTTGGACTATTTCGATCAGGGCTGAGGGTTAAGCGAAGCGGGCAGTTGCTCTGTTTCACATGGTCGCTCGGGGTTCTGTCTAGGGTTGCGTCGTATGCTTTTCTACTATCTGCCTTTCATGGTTTCGGCGCTACTCTCGTTGCTGGGTGGCAAGCGCAAGCTTTGCTACTGGGGCTTGGCCGCCTTGCTGATTGCCATGTGTGCCTTCCAGGCGCCCGGGGTATCGGACGATCACGGGAACTACCTTGATTATTATGCAGGTATTGTTTCTGGTGAATTTGGGCCGTTTTTTGTCGAGCCAACTTTTTTCGTTCTGGCGAAGCTGTCTTCGCTACTGACGGGTTCAGCGATACTGCTGTTTGTTTTTTACGCGGTTTTGGGCGTCGGTAGCAAATTTTATGTGATGGAGCGGGCAACACCGTATCGTTGGTTGAGTGTTGCAATTTACCTGTCTTACTTCTTCTTGCTGCAGGACTTCACGCAGATTCGTATCGGTGTGGCCACCGGCTTGGTAATGTGTTCAGCTTACCTGGTGTTTAATGGGCAGTGGTCGAAAAGTCTGGCGGTCTTGTGTGGGGCCGTGTTATTTCATTATTCGGCCATTCTGTTTCTGCCCTTTATGTTGCTCCGCGCAGCCGGGGTGCGTACGGTATTTTATATATATTTGTGTTGCTGCGCGCTGTTTGCACTCTACTTGCTGGACATCAGTGTGCTTAAAGGGTTTTTACAGCTCTTGTCGCTGCTGGAGAACCCTAGGCTCGACTTTTATATTAATAATATTCTTAGTGGTCAGGGTGGTTCGATCAACTTTTTTCGGGCGATATTTCATTTTGCGCTGTTATCGCCGTTGGTCTTTATGTTTGCTCGTATACAGCGCCAACAGCCCTTTATTGCTTACTCGGTGATCCTCCATCTAAGTGGCTTGCTGATCTTGCTGGCGTTGCACGATGCCCAGGTTGTGGCCTACCGGATATCGGATATTTTCAATCATTTCATGGTATTCTCGCTGCTTGCGTACGCCATTCTGTTTGGTCGCGTTGTCGGCGCTGCAGGGATGCTCGCAGTATCAACATTCCAAATCATCTATGTGTTGCAAGTCCTAGGCTTTGTGCAACCGTATACTTCGGTCCTGGGTGGCTTATGATTTTACCTATTGTGATGGCTGGCGGCTCCGGGTCGCGTTTGTGGCCAATGTCCCGTGAGCTCAACCCGAAGCAATTCCTGTCATTGGCAGATGAGCACACCATGCTCCAGGTGACGGTCGAGCGCCTGTCCGGTCTTACCGATCTGAAGCCGCAAATCATCTGCAACGAAGCCCATCGTTTCGTTGCCGCGGAACAGATGCGCCAGTTGGGTTTCGATGATTGCGAGCTACTTCTCGAGCCTGTGGCGCGCAACACCGCCGCTGCTATTACGCTTGCTGCCCTGAAGGCCGTACAGGACGGTCAGGATCCGCTCCTGTTGGTACTGGCGGCAGATCATTTGATCAGTGATGCCGAAGTTTTCCAGAAGTGCGTTCGCAGCGCATTGCCGCTGGCTCAGGCAGGCAAGCTAGTCACCTTCGGCATCCAGCCGCTGTCTCCGGAAACCGGCTACGGCTATATCGAACAGGGGCCGGCCGTGGGTTCTGGGTATGCGATTGCACGGTTTGTCGAAAAGCCTGACCTGGCCACCGCCCAACGCTATCTGGCCAGCAAGAAGTTCCTGTGGAACAGCGGTATGTTTCTGTTCAAGGCAAGCCGTCTGCTTGACGAGGTCAAGGCGTTTGCTCCGCAGATCCATGCTTGTTGCGCCGAAGCCCTGGAGCAAAGTTCCCGTGATCTGCATTTCACCCGCGTCGGTGCCGAGGCCTTTGCACGCTGCCCGAGCGACTCCATCGACTACGCCGTCATGGAAAAGACTGCCGATGCGGTAGTAGTGCCAATGAATGCCGGCTGGAACGATATCGGTTCCTGGTCCGCCTTGTGGGATGTTGGCCAGAAGGATGAAAGTGGCAACGTCGTCAGCGGCGATGTCATGGCTGATGAAGTGGAGCACAGCTACATCAAGTCGACCAGCCGCCTGGTGGCTGCCGTAGGGGTCCGCGACCTGATCATCGTTGAGACCAAGGATGCTCTGCTGGTAGCGCACAAGGACAAGGTCCAGGGGGTCAAGAAAATCGTTGAGAACCTCAAGGCCCAGCAGCGCCAGGAGTTTCATTGCAACAGCGAAGTGTATCGCCCGTGGGGTAGCTACGAGGCCATAGACCAGGGGCATCGCTACCAGGTCAAGCGTATCACTGTAAAGCCGGGCGCCAAGCTGTCGGTGCAGATGCATCATCACCGTGCCGAGCACTGGATCGTGGTCAGCGGTACGGCGAAGGTCACCAATGGCAAGGAAACCTATCTGGTGACCGAAAACCAGTCGACCTATATTCCTATCGGTCAGGTGCATGCCCTGGAGAACCCAGGAAAAGTGCCCCTCGAGCTGATCGAGGTGCAATCGGGTTCCTATCTGGGTGAAGACGACATTGTTCGTTTCGAAGATATCTACGGGCGGGCGTAAGCGAGGGGTTGCGGTTGAAAGTCTTAGTTGCGAGTTGTGTTTTTCCGCCGGAGCCGGTGGTGAGTGCCAGAACCAGTGCTGATGTCGCCCAGTACCTGCATGCCCAAGGGCATGAGGTGCTGGTGGCATGTCCGACACCAACCCGCAACGTCGCCGCCGAAGGGCTGGATGAGAAGATCGCCGGTTTGAACATGCCGTTTCCGGTGTCACGCCTGTTTGCCTTTTCTTCGAAAAAATCCAGCTTCGTCTCACGATTTCTGGAGAACATCTCTTTCGGGTTGTCAGTATTTTTCTTCATCTTGCGTCAGCGCAAGGTTGATGTGATCTACGCCAACGTGTGGCCGTTGTTCTCCCTCGGCCTGCTGCTGATGGCGGCCAGGCTCAAGGGCATCAAGGTGGTCGCCAGTGTCCAGGACCTGTATCCGGAGTCCTTGGCCGTGCAAAAGCGTATCGAGGAAACCGGCGGCATTTATCGCGGCCTGCTCAAGCTTGATACGCTCATCGCGCGTAACTGCGATCACTTGGTGGTGATTTCCGATGGATTCCATCGTGCTTATACCGAGACGCGAAAAATCGATCCATCGAAGGTGACGCTTGTCCGAAACTGGGTTCAAGGCAGTCAGATTCAGGCCTTACCCAAGGAGCAGGCGCGAGGGGAGCTTGAGAAGGTGATGGGCTTGCGCCTGGCGCCTGAGCAGTTTCTTTTCGTGTATGGCGGCAATATGGGCGTCGCTTCCGGCCTGGATGAGTTCATGGGTTATCTGGATGGCGTCGATCCACGGGCAGTGTTCCTGTTTGCAGGTGACGGATCGCTGGTGCCGGAGCTCAAGCGGTTGCTACAGGCCCGCGGTCTGGAGTCCCGTTGCCACTTCCTTTCGCCTTGGCCGTTCGAACTGACTCCGGCAGTGTTCGGTGCCGCAGATGCTTTGTTGCTGCCAACCGCCGCAGGTCAGGAGTTCGCCTCAGTGCCTTCCAAGCTGATCACCTATATGCTGGCTGGCCGGCCCATTCTGTTGCTGGCCGATGAGCGTAGCGAGTCGGCAATCGAGCTGGGCAAATCGGATGCGGGCCATACCATTGGTGTGCGTACCAATGCGGCAGTGCTGGAGGGGATGAACTATTTGCTCAATGCCTCATCTGAGCGTCTGGCCGCAATGGGAAGCAACGGTCGTGAATACGCCCAGGAGTTTTACTCGGCTGAGCGAGCAGTGCCCAAACTGAAGGCAATTGTTGAGGATGTCTATGAAGCTTGAACGGGTTAGGTTGGTTGACAGTGCTCAGGTCCAGGCATTTGCCGACTTGCATGTTCAGGCGTTTCCAGGCTTTTTTCTCAGTCAGTTGGGGCCGAAGTTTCTGGCCTTGCTCTACACCCATTACCTGCAGTCCGAACAGTGCGCCTGCATCCTTGCCTCTGATGATTCGGCAGGCCGGGCGCCCAAGGGGTTGGCGGTTGCCATTCGCCAGCCATCGCTGTTCTACAAGGACCTGTTTGCCAAGCATTGGCTGGCATTTGCCTTGCGCGCCTTGCCGAGCCTGCTGAAGAACCCGTTGTTCGTCGCCAAAAAATTATGGGCGGCGGTGTTTTATCGAGGCGATCAGGTCGAGAGTCTCGATACCGAGAATGCGGTGCTGCTGAGCACCATTTCGGTGTCGCCGCAGGCGCAGGGGCAGGGTGTGGGCAGGCAACTGCTGCAAGAAGTAGAGGCGTGGGCTGCCGAATCCGGCGCCGCTTTTGTGTACCTGACAACTGATCGCGATGCCAATGTCGAGGTCAACGGTTTTTATCAACGCAATGGTTATGTGCTGGAGTCCACGCTGAAGAAAAGTGGCAATCGCATCATGAACCGTTACATCAAACGCTTGCGGTGAACCTATGCAGAATACTCCGTTCCTGCCCTTCGCTCTTCCTGAACTGGGTGAAGAGGAAATCAATGAAGTTGTCGACACCCTGCGTTCCGGCTGGGTGACCACCGGGCCAAAAGCCAAGCAATTCGAAGCGGACTTTTCCAGTTTTCTTGGTGGTGATGTTGAAAGCATTGCCGTGAACTCGGCAACCGCCGGGCTGCACCTGGCGCTGGAAGCCATTGGTATCGGCCCAGGCGATGAAGTCATTCTGCCGTCCTATACCTTCACGGCAACTGCCGAGGTTGTCCGGTATCTGGGCGGCACGCCGGTTATCGTGGATGTGCTGGAAGAGACCTTCAATATCGATCCGGCGGCGATCGAGGCGGCGATTACCGACAAGACCCGTGCGATCATGCCTGTGCACTTCGCCGGACTGAGCTGTGACATGGATGCGATTTTGCAGATTGCCCGTCGCCATGGCCTGAAGGTGGTGGAAGATGCTGCGCATGCACTGCCAACCACCTGGAAAGGCAGCAAGATCGGTACCCTCGAGTCCGATATCACAGTGTTCAGTTTCTACGCCAACAAAACCATGACCACCGGTGAAGGCGGCATGCTGGTGACCCGCAATGCGGAACTGGCCAAGCGCTGCCGGATCATGCGCCTGCACGGTATCAGTCGCGATGCCTTCGATCGTTATGTGTCGAAGACGCCGGCCTGGTTCTACGAAATTGTCGCTCCCGGTTTCAAATACAACATGAGCGACGTCGCCGCCGCCATGGGCATTCACCAGTTGCGTCGTCTTGAAGGCTTCCAACTCAAGCGTCAGGCCATGGCCGAGCGTTACCTTGAGGCGCTGAGCGATCTGCCATTGGTGTTGCCGCCAGTGGCCGCTGCTGGCGACATGCATGCATGGCATCTGTTCCCGCTGCGTCTGCGCGCAGAGGCAAATATCAAGCGCGACGACTTCATCATCAAGATGGCCGAACTGGGCATTGGTTGCTCGGTGCATTTCATTCCGCTGCACCTGCAACCCTACTGGCGTGAAAGCTGTGCCCTGAGTCCCGAGCAGTTCCCGGTAGCCCAGAGCCTGTTCGAGCAGGAGGTTTCGATCCCGCTCTACACCAAGATGACCGAAGCCGATCAGGAACGTGTGATTGCGGCGGTGCGATCGGTGTTGGCCAATGCTTAAGCGGCTCTTTGACATTGTCTGTGCTGCGCTGGGTCTCCTGGTGCTGTCGCCGTTGCTGTTGGCGATTTTTCTGTGGGTCAAGCTGGATTCGCCCGGGCCGGTATTCTTTCGACAGGAGCGTGTCGGACGTTTCGGTAATCTGTTCAGGATTCATAAGTTCCGGACCATGAAGCTGCACGCGGAAAGTGCCGGGCGCCTGACCATTGGCGAAGATTCGCGTATTACCCGCTCCGGTCGTTTTTTACGTCGCACCAAGATCGATGAGCTGCCGCAGCTCATCGACGTGTTGCTGGGGGACATGAGCCTGGTCGGACCGCGCCCGGAAGTACCAGAATTCATGAACTGCTATGAAGAATCGGTGCGCCGCAAAGTGCTCTCGGTGCGCCCAGGGATCACTGATCGGGCATCCATCGAGATGGTTGATGAAAGTTTGATCCTGGGCCAGTACCCGGATCCTCGGCAGGCCTATATTGATGTAATTCTGCCAATCAAGCAGAAGTACTATCTGGAGTATGTCGAGCAACATGGTGTGGTGACCGATATCAAGATCATTTTTGCCACACTTGCAAAGATCGTTTCTCGATGAGGTAGCCGTTACCCTGGTAAATCACAGGGTGGTGATGAATTGTTGCCACCGCTGGAGCGCCGGGAACGGGGTGTATGAACATGGAATGCTGCAGCAATGGCAGTGTCGGCTCAGGCGTAGTGGAGTTTGAAGATGGTGAAATACGATAGGCTACGGCTCTGGCTGGTTTCATTGCCGCGCCGTTACAAACGGTTGATTCAAGTCGCGGCAGACGTGGTACTGGTCTGGATTGCGCTGTGGATGGCGTTTGTCGTTCGCCTGGGTATTGAAGAAGCCATCAACCCTTTCACCACGCACCTGTGGATATTTGTTACCGCGCCGTTGATTGCCATTCCGCTGTTTATCCGTTTCGGCATGTACCGTGCGGTGATGCGCTACTTCGGCAACGATGCGCTGGTGACCATTATCAAGGCGGTGAGCCTGTCCTCGCTGATACTGGGCGTAGCGGTTTACTGGTACAGCAACCATCAAGTCGTGATCCCCCGTTCGATCGTGTTCAACTATTGGTGGCTGAGTCTGATCATGGTCGGAGGCTTGCGCCTGGCCATGCGTCAGTATTTTCTCGGTGACTGGTTCGCGGGCATTCAGAATGTACCTTTTACCAACCGTGACGATGGTTTGCCCAAGGTAGCCATCTACGGTGCCGGGGCTGCGGGCAACCAGCTTGTGGCCGCGTTGCGCATGGGCAAGGTGATGCGTCCGGTTGCATTCATCGATGATGACGCCAGCATCACTGACCGGACGATTTCCGGTCTGCAGGTTTTCAAGTCCAAGCATATCCAGCGCATGGTCGATATGACCGGCGCCCAGGAGATTCTCCTGGCCATTCCGTCTGCCACGCGCGCGCGCCGGCGGGAGATACTCAGTTACCTGGAAGGCTTCCCGCTGCATGTGCGTAGTGTGCCCGGCTTCATGGATCTGGCCAGTGGCCGGGTCAAGGTCGATGATATCCAGGAAGTGGATATCGCCGACCTGCTGGGCCGCGACGCGGTTCCGGCACAGGATGACCTGATCGAACGTTGCATCAAGGGGCAGTCGGTAATGGTGACCGGGGCCGGTGGTTCGATCGGTTCGGAGCTGTGCCGGCAGATCCTCAAGTCGCAACCTACTACCTTGCTGTTGTTCGAGCACAGTGAGTTCAACCTCTACACCATTCTCAGCGAGCTGGAGCAGACCATCAGCAGGTCTTCGTTGCCGGTAAGGGTCTTGCCTATTCTTGGCTCCATCCGTAATCAGGCGCAGTTGCTGGATGTCATGAAGACCTGGAGTGTCGATACGGTGTATCACGCTGCAGCCTACAAGCATGTTCCCATGGTTGAGCACAATATCGCCGAAGGCGTGTTGAACAACGTCATCGGCACGCTCAATACGGCGCAAAGCGCATTGCAGGCCGGAGTTGCCAACTTTGTCCTTATCTCCACGGACAAGGCGGTTCGTCCCACCAATATCATGGGCAGTACCAAGCGTCTGGCGGAAATGACCCTGCAGGCGCTCAGCCAGGAGCTCGCGCCGGTTCTGTTTGGTGACTCGGACAAAGTCTCTCAGGTCAACAAGACGCGTTTTACCATGGTGCGGTTCGGCAACGTGCTGGGCTCGTCAGGCTCGGTGATTCCGTTGTTCCACAAGCAGATCAAGGCGGGCGGGCCACTGACGGTCACCCACCCGAAGATCACTCGCTACTTCATGACCATCCCCGAGGCGGCCCAGTTGGTTATCCAGGCCGGCTCCATGGGGCAGGGTGGGGATGTGTTCGTGCTGGACATGGGCGAGCCGGTCCGCATTGCCGAACTCGCGGAAAAAATGATCCACCTTTCCGGGCTAAGCGTGCGTTCTGAAAAGAATCCGCACGGCGATATTGCTATTGAGTTCACCGGGCTGCGTCCAGGCGAGAAACTCTATGAAGAATTGCTGATCGGTGACAACGTCGTTGCTACCCGACACCCGATGATCATGAGCGCTGCCGAAGATCATCTGCCTTGGGAGACGCTCAAGGAGCGTCTGCACCGGTTACTGGCGGCGGTTGCCGGTGATGACTACGGGCGGGTTCGCCAGTTGCTGCGTGAAACCGTTAGTGGCTATACGCCGGACGGTGAAATTGTCGACTGGATCTATCAGCAGCGCCGCCTGGATCCGTGATCTGTACCATTAAATTGTGAGCCGCGCGCTGCCTTGTCTTCATCTGGGAGTGTTGATAGGGTGGTTCTTCGTGAAGCGTATAAAACGGTGAGGCGTTAATGGCATTCCTTACACCTGCTGAACTGGCGTCAAAAGGGTTCAAGAAACTGGGTTCCAACGTACTGATCAGTGACAAGGCCTCTATTTACAATTGCGACCAGATCGAGATCGGCGATAACTCCCGAATTGACGATTTCTGTGTCGTCTCCGGTAAGGTGTCGATCGGTCGCAATGTGCATATCGCCGTTTTCTGCAATGTTGCCGGGGGCGAGCCAGGTATCACCCTGGAAGATTTTTCCGGCCTGGCCTATGGCTGTCATGTATTTGCCCAGTCCGATGACTATTCCGGCAAGACCATGACCAATCCCACGGTCCCCGCGCAGTTCAAGGGCGAAACCAAGGCCGCGGTCCGACTTGGTCGTCACGTGATCATCGGCACCTCCTCGATCGTAGTGCCCGGAGTCAACGTCGAGGATGGCTGTTCTGTCGGGGCGATGACCCTGGTGACCAAATCCACTGAAGCCTGGGGTATCTATTTCGGAATCCCGGCCAAGCGAATCAAGAATCGCAACAAGGGCCTGCTCGAGTTGGAAACGCAGTACCTGTCAACACCCTGAGTCAAAACGCGCCGCCCTGGCGCGCCAGGATATTGTCGATCAATTGTGCTGGAATACCTTGCCTGCCGTTCGTCTGTTTCTGACGGGCAAACCCGAAAAAGTGCCTATTTTGCTGGGCTTTGCGACCTTTTGGTCGGGAACTTTTCCTACAAAGATTGGCCAGAGAGTGGTTTGCCTTTGCATAAACTGTCACAATGCGCGCCTTTCTCGTCTGATGACAGGGAAGTTTCTCCGGGATCGAGTCAATGGGGCAGGGAGCGCTGCTTACCAGGATTTTGGTGACACCTCGCTTGTCGTTGGAGCCATTGTTACTCGACCAGGCAGGCATGTGCGTGACCAGCATTTCCCGTATACCCCCCGTAAGCCAAAGTAGCGATATCGATTTTTTTGCCGTGGTTCAAAGCCTCTGGAAGCAGAAATTTCTGATCGTTGCTGTCACTCTGGCAGTTGGGGCGGCGGCGGGAGCCTATGCCTTCCTCACCACTCCCGAGTATCAGGTCAGCACCACGCTGCGCCCTGCTGCGCTCAACGATCTGGATGCCCTGAACCGCTCTGGTGTTTACTCGCTGCCGCGTGAGCAGGCGCTCACCCGCGTCGGCGCCGCGCTTGATTCCTACGATGTGCGCCTGGGTTACTTTCGCGCCAATCCTCAGCTTTTCGCTCCTTTGCGCATGCCTGGCCAGACCGACGAACAAGCTTTCGAAGAGTTCAACCGCAATTCCATCAAGCTGGTGCAGCCGGACCCCAAAAAGAAGGTTGACCTGCTCAGCGCCTACATTGGCATGGAGTTGCGCTATCCAAAGAATGTCGACGGTGACGAGATCCTCAACGGCTTCGTTAAATACGCCATTGAAAGCGAGCGCCAGCAAGTGGCCTCGGACTTGTCGGTCATTATCAAGAACCGCTTGAATGAACTGGATGGCAAGCTCGACGCAGCCCGTGCCGGATATGAAGCAGGCAAGGAGTCACAAATTGCCACGCTGCTGGAGAAGGACAATCTCACGCGCGCGCAACTGCAAGATGAACTTCGGGCACTGCGCGTTCAGCTCAAGGCGCGCCGTGCCGACCGAATCGCCCAGCTGGATGAAGCCATCAGCATCGCCCGTTCGCTGGGCTTGAAGAAGCCGTCTACCCCTTCGGCCATGGCCAGCGAAGGCGAGTCTGGTGGCAATGTGATCCGTACTGAGGTCAATAACCAGCAGATCCCGCTGTACTTCATGGGTACCGATGCCCTGGAGGCCGAGCGCAAGGCCCTCCGTCAGCGAACTTCCGATGACTTCACCGACCCGCGGGTGGCGCAGATCGGCAAAGAACTCATGCTGCTGAAGAACAATCGCCGGATCGAATCATTGAAACAGCGAGAGAACGAAGATGTGTTCTTGCAGAACATCGAACCGTTGCGTTCTGAAATGGCCCGCTTGAAAAAGCTCGATATCGATGTTATGCGCTTGAATCTGGTCACCATTGACCAGTACGCGCTGGAGCCACTCAAACCCGTCTGGCCGAAAAAGTCGCTGATGATTCTAGCGGGCCTGGCCGTGGGGGGGATGTTGGGGGTGTTGCTGGCGATCATTCGTTACTTTGTCGTCTTGCGGATGACGAAGGTGGCAAAGGGCGGCGAGCCATTGGGCAATCCCCAGTAAGTCAACACAGGTTCGCAGCCCTTGTACGGGCTGCGGGCAGGTCCGCTGCCTGGCTCCGTGAAAGGGGCATGGTTACTTCTCAAGTTAATGTGCACGGCAGACGGCTTTCTTGAAGGGCCGCGGCCAGCATTATTCAGTTCATCAAGACCAACTGGTCAGATTTTACATAGGGACGCGTTACATGTTCACTAACAAGACCATTCTCATCACAGGTGGTACCGGCTCCTTCGGCAACACGTTCGTGCCGATGACACTGGCCAAGTACAACCCCAAGAAGATCATCATCTTCTCGCGTGATGAAATGAAGCAGTGGGACATGGCGAAGAAATTCGAAGGTGATTCCCGCGTGCGCTTCTTCATTGGTGACGTGCGTGACAAGGATCGTCTGTACCGGGCGCTGGATGGCGTCGATTACGTGGTGCACGCGGCGGCAACGAAGATTGTTCCGACTGCGGAGTACAACCCGTTCGAATGCATCAAGACCAACATCAATGGTGCAATGAACCTGATCGACGCCTGCATCGACAAGGGCGTGAAGCGGGTCGTGGCGTTGTCCACCGACAAGGCCAGCAGCCCGGTTAACCTGTACGGCGCCACTAAACTGGCTTCCGACAAGCTGTTTGTTGCCGGTAACTCCTACGCTGGCGGCCATGACACGCGCATGTCGGTGGTCCGTTACGGCAACGTGATGGGCTCGCGTGGTTCGGTCATCCCGTTCTTCATGTCGATCAAGGACAAGGGTGAGTTGCCGATCACCGATGAGCGTATGACGCGCTTCATGATCTCCCTGGAAGAGGGCGTGGAACTGGTCTGGCATGCTTTCGAAGATATGGAAGGCGGCGAAATCTATGTGAAGAAGATCCCGTCCATGAAGGTGACCGACCTGGCACGGGTTGTCGCTCCCGAGGCTCGGCAGAAAGTCGTCGGTATCCGCCCGGGCGAGAAACTGCATGAACAGATGATCAGTGCTGAAGACGCTTATTACACCTACGAGTATGCCGAGCACTTCAAGATCCTGCCGGTCATCAATGACTGGGCCAACTGCGAGAAGCGCATCAAGGACGGCAAGAAAGTGCCGGAAGGTTTCGTCTACGCCAGTGACAACAACACGGAGTGGATGAGTGATGCCGATCTGCAAGAGTGGATCACCATCAACAAAGAAAAAATCGGGAGCATCTGAGCCATGATCCCTTATGGTCGCCAGGACATCAGCCAGGCTGATATCGACGCTGTCGTCAGCGTCCTGCAGTCCGACTTTCTCACTCAGGGCCCAATGGTGCCGGAGTTCGAGCAGCGGGTTGCACAGCATGTAGGCGCGCGTCACGCACTTGCGCTCAATAGTGCAACGTCGGCATTGCATGTTGCCTGCCTGGCCCTGGGGCTGGGGCCTGGTGATCGTTTGTGGACTACCCCGGTTACTTTTGTCGCATCGGCAAACTGCGCCTTGTACTGTGGGGCGCAGGTCGATTTCGTGGACATCGACCCACGCACCTATAACCTCTGCCCACAAGCCCTGGCGCGCAAGTTGGAGCTGGCGGAGCAAGCGGGGACGCTGCCCAAGGTTGTGGTCCCGGTGCATCTTTGTGGTCAGCCCTGCGACATGCAGGCGATCCATGCGTTGGCCGTGCGATACGGATTCAAAGTCATCGAAGATGCCTCGCATGCCATTGGTGGCCAATACCAGGGCGAGTTCATCGGTAACGGCAAGTACAGTGACATTACTGTGTTCAGCTTCCATCCGGTGAAGATCATCACCACCGCCGAAGGCGGTATGGCGGTCACCAACGACGACGCATTGGCACAAAAGATGGCCTTGCTGCGCAGCCATGGCATCACCCGCGACCCGCAACAGATGACCCATGAAGCTGATGGGCCCTGGTACTACCAGCAGATCGATCTGGGTTTCAACTACCGCATGAACGAACTGCAGGCGGCCTTGGGTGTGAGCCAGATGCAGCGCCTCGATCAGTTCATCGCTCGCCGGCATGAACTGGCGGCGCGCTACAATGAACTGCTGGCAGCATTACCGCTGACCCTGCCGTGGCAGCATCCAGACAGTTATTCCGGATTGCACCTGTATGTGATTCGCCTGCAACTGGACAAGATCGACAAGACCCATCGCCAGGTTTTCGAGTTGTTGCGGGAGCAGGGTATCGGAGTCAATCTTCACTACATTCCGGTACATACCCAGCCTTACTACACCGCCATGGGGTTTGCCCGCGGCGATTTCCCTGAAGCTGAAGCCTATTACCGGGACGCCATCAGCATCCCGATGTTCCAGACCATGAGCGAGTCTCAGCAGGACGTGGTCGTCGCTGCACTGACCAAGGCCTTGCAGGCATGAAACTGGCGGTCATTCCCGCCCGTGGCGGCAGCAAGCGTATTGCGCGCAAGAACATCAAGATGTTCTGCGGCAAGCCGATGATCGCCTGGTCGATCGAGGCCGCCCTCAATAGCGGTGTTTTTGACCGGGTGATCGTCTCGACCGACGATCTGGAGATCGCCGAGGTGGCCCGCCAGTCCGGGGCACAGGTGCCATTTATCCGTCCCGCGCTACTGGCTGACGATCACAGCGGCACAGTGCCGGTGATTCAGCATGCCATTGAGTGGTTCGAACAGGACGGGCAGCAGATCGATTACCTGTGCTGCCTTTACGCAACGGCACCCTTTGTAAGGCCCGAGGATTTGCAGGCAGGGCTCGACGCCTTGATCCGTGAACAATGCGATTTTGCCTTTGCCGTTACCCGCTATGCATTTCCTGTCCAGCGGGCAGTACGGATCAACACCCAGGGCCGGATTGAAATGATCTATCCGGAGCAATTCAATACCCGCTCGCAAGATCTACAGGAAACCTTTCATGACGCTGGCCAGTTCTATTGGGGGCGTACGCAGGCCTGGCGGTTGGGCAAGCCCGTGTTTGGGCCCGGCTCGGTACCGGTAGTGCTGCCAGGCCACAGGGTCCAGGATATCGACACGCTTGAAGATTGGGTTCGGGCTGAATGGATGTTCCGGGAAATGAACCGGTAAACCTTGATCCGGCTCAGGAGTCGCGAAAGGGCTTTCAGGGTAAGTTGCCAGGGTTGTTGTGATGCTGCGTAAGATCATTGAGGTAGGCGGGTGGATCGATTGAAAGTTGTGTTCCGTGCAGACGCCTCCGTCGAGATTGGCATCGGGCATGTCATGCGCTGCCTGACCCTGGCCGATGAGCTGACCGCACAGGGCGCGCACTGTCACTTCATTTGCCGGGCGCATACCGGGAATCTGATCGAGCAGATCAGGTCCCGCGGCTATCAGGTCCATCCGCTGCAAGTGGTGACCGGCATTGCCGGCAATCCGGGGGCGGACCGCGGAATCTACGGTTATTGGCTGGGGGCCAGCCAGGCAGAGGATGCGGCTGCGTGTGCTGCGCTGCTTGAAAGCATCAGGCCGGACTGGCTGGTTGTTGATCATTACGCTCTGGACCAGCAATGGGAGGGCAGTATTGCGGGGTTGTCCCGCAAGTTGATGGTCATAGACGACCTAGCCGATCGAGCCCATCAGTGCGACCTGTTGCTTGATCAGTCGTTGGGACGTTCGCCTCAGGATTATTGCCGATGGGTGCCTGCGCACTGCAGGTTACTGTGCGGTGTACAGCATGCATTGCTGCGACCGGATTTTTCCGCGTTGCGGGGCGATAGCCTGCAGCGCCGGGCGGCATTTGCCCTCAGGAACGTGTTGATCACCATGGGTGGCGTCGATAAGGACAACGTCACGGGACGCATTTTATCGGTCCTGGAAACGCTTTCCCTGGCCACTATCTCCCGGGTAACCGTAGTGATGGGGGCTACCGCGCCCTGGCTCGAAGAGGTTCGTGCCCAAGCCCGGACCCTGCCATTCAGCACCGAGGTCAAGACCAATGTCAGCAACATGGCAGAGCTGATGGCTGCCTCTGACCTTGCTATCGGTGCGGCCGGTGCAACCTCATGGGAGCGTTGCTGCCTGGGTTTGCCGACGCTGATGGTTGTGCTGGCGGAAAACCAGGTATTTGCCGCCCGACAACTGGCAGCTACCGGCGCCGTGCTGACGCTGGCGCTGGATGAGACTTTGGGCCGCGACCTTGCCCGGTATCTGGAACAGGCGAGTGGGGATCCGTCCATGTTGGAACAAATGAGCCAGCAGGCACGAAAGATTGTCGACGGCTCCGGCTGCCGGGTCGTCGCGCAGGTTATGGCTGAATCGGAAAAGGATTGAACACGTGCAGGCATTTGGAAAACTGCGAAATATCGAGGCTGACGAAGTCGGCCTGATGCTTGAGTGGCGAAACGCACCCGCCGTGCGGGCCAACATGTACACCCGGCATGTAATCAGCGAGCAGGAACACCTGGCATGGTGGCAACGCCTGCAGCAGCGCCAGGACCAGCAGTACTTCATGTACGAGTGGCAGGGGGGGGCTGCGGGGATTGTCGGCTTCACCGACATCGACACCCACAGCGCCAATGCCAGCTGGGCGTTCTATGCCGCCCCGGATGCCGCCAAGGGCACTGGCAGCCGTATGGAGTTTCTCGCGCTGGAGCATGCGTTCAACGTGCTGCAGCTGAACAAGCTCAATTGCGAGGTGCTGGCATTCAACAGTGCCGTCATCAAGCTTCACCAGAAGTTCGCCTTCCAGGTGGAAGGTATTTTTCGCGAGCAGCACCGTGTGGACGACGCGTACGTCGATATATACAGGCTGGCGCTGCTGTCCCGTGAGTGGGATATGCACCGTGATGTCATGCAAGAAAAACTGAATAAATTAATTCGAGGCCAATGATGAATCCGATGATATCCATTGCAGGGCGGGCAATCGGTGCCGCGCATGCGCCTTACATCATTGCCGAGCTGTCTGCCAACCATAATGGCAAGCTCGAAACAGCAATGAGGATCATCGAGGAAGCGAAGAAAGCCGGCGCCGATGCGGTCAAGCTGCAAACCTACACCGCAGATACCATCACGCTGAACAGCGATGCTGAAGAGTTCCGCATTCACGGGGGGCTGTGGGATGGCCGTACCCTGTACGACCTTTATCTGGAGGCGCAGATGCCCTGGGAGTGGCACCAGCCGTTGTTCGAGCATGCCCGCAAACTGGGTATCACCATTTTCAGTTCGCCCTTTGACTTTACTGCCGTCGACTTGCTGGAAAGCCTGAATGCCCCGGCTTACAAGATTGCCTCCTTCGAGGCAATCGACCTGCCATTGATCAAATATGTGGCTGGCACTGGCAAACCCATGATCATTTCTACCGGCATGGCCGATGCCGAAGAGATCAGCGAAGCGATCGAGGCCGCGCGTGAGGGCGGCTGCAAGGAGCTGGCAATTCTTCATTGTGTCAGCGGCTATCCGGCGCCGGCTGCGGAATACAACTTGCGCACCATTCCCGACATGGTTCGCCGTTTTGGTTTGGTCACCGGGCTTTCCGATCACACCCTGGACAACACCACTGCGATTGCCGCCGTTACCTTGGGCGCTTCGATCGTCGAGAAGCATTTCACCCTGGATCGCAAGGGTGGAGGACCGGACGACAGTTTCTCGCTGGAGCCACTGGAGCTCAAGGCGCTGTGTCAGGACAGCAAAACCGCATGGGCGGCACTGGGTGACGTCAACTACGCGCGCAAATCCAGCGAGCAGGGCAATGTGCAGTTCCGTCGCTCGCTCTACTTCGTCAAGTCACTGGCCGCAGGTGATGTGGTTACCGCCGATGCGATCCGCAGCGTCCGTCCAGGGCGTGGTGTTGCGCCGAAATACTTCGATGACGTTGTTGGCAAGCGAGTAAAGACTGCGGTGCTGGAAAACACACCTGTCGATTTTGCCTCTCTCGATGTTGACTGAATAACCCGGTGCACGCTGGGCTCGAACCCGTAGTTCAAGGAGTTGAAAATGGCTGGGAGTACATTGAAGAAGATTGTCGGAAGGGTCTATCCGTTTCGTCGGCTGGCCTTTTTTACCCAGCGCCTGATCACCAGGCCTGGTCACCGCGAAGCGCTTTCCGAGGTGGCCTGCAAGCGACTTCCAGCCAAGTCTTCTTCGAGCCCATTGCCGCAACATGAACTGGGCGAACTGGGCCGCAACGGTTATGTCATGCTCGACGACCTGGTCACCTCCGACCAGGTTGCCCAGATGAAGGAATACTTCCAGGACAAGCAGGCATTCGACCGCTGGAATGCGGCGTCGGGGTTGTTCGATCCCGCGCATCCGCCTGCAGATTGCCATACCGCGCCATTCCTCAATTCCGATATCGCGCAGTCGCCATGGGCGTTGAAATGGGCCAACGACAGTCGCGTGCTGGCGATTGTTGAGAACTGGCTGGGCGCCAAACCGACATTGTCGAACCTCAGCGTGTGGTGGTCTTACCCCGGTCATGACACCCCACAAGAGGCCGAGTGCTTTCACCGCGATGTTGATGACCTGCGTTTCATCAAGTTGTTTATCTACCTTTCAGATGTCGACGAAGGCGCCGGTCCCCACGTCTTCGTGCCGGGCAGTCACAAACATGATGGTTTCAACAAGATCCGACGTTACAGCGATTCAGAAGTGATCGAGGCCTTTGGTCAAGACGGGATCAAGTACTTTACCGGAGAGCAGGGCAGTGCCTTCCTGGAAAACACCTTTGGCCTGCACAAGGGGCAACTGCCGACGCATAAGCCACGGTTGCTGTTTCAGGCGCAGTATTCACTGCATCCCATAGGTATTTACGAATATGCACCGGTAAGCGTCGAGCTGGGTGCGCCCCTGGATAATTATATCAATCGGTTGTACGTCAAATGAAAGGCACGCTGAAGCGCTTGTTCGAAAGCTTTTTCCGACTGTCGTTGGTCAGGGCGCTGGTGCGCGCGATGATTCATGTAGTTGATCTGCTGGGACGGTTCTGGACCTTTGTCAAAATCAGGGCTGTCGCCGATATTCCACGCGGTAGCAACTGTCACTGGAGTGTCGTCCTGAAGTACCCCGAGAACATCAAGTTTCATGGCCGGGTCATGATCAGTCCCGATTGCGTTATCGGGGCAAAATCACCTGTGCACCTGGGTAATGAAGTGCGCCTTTCCCAGGGTGTGCATATTGAAACGGCCTCCCTGGATATCAATGGTCCGTTGCCCTATCAGCATGTCTCGAAGCCGGTCTGTATCGAAGACGGGGTCTGGCTGGGCGCGCATTGCATCGTACTGGCCGGGGTAACCATTGGCCGTAACTCAGTGATTGGTGCCGGCGTCGTGGTCAGCAAAAGTGTCCCGGAAAACTCGATCGTAGTCGGATCGGGATTCAGGTTTATCGAGCGGAAAGAAAGCTACTGACCTATGAATATTGTACTGATAGAAAATAGGTACAAGACCTATTTCTGGGATGCGCTGGCCAAGTGCTTCATTGCTGATGGCCATAATGTCCAGTGGATTGTACAGAACCCGCTTTTTGCACCGGCCCATGGTCAGGCCAGGCTGATCGGCTTTCCCCGAGGGAAGGACTTCAGCCCGCTGGGTGGCGACGATCTGTTCACCCGGACACGTCAGTCAGATCGTTTCGTCAATTATTTTGGCGGTCAGCCTACCCACTACCACTACTACCGGCAGGCCATCTGGCAGGCGCTGGATGACGCCAAGCCGGACCTGGTCATTGGCGAGGCCACGCTGTTTCATGAACTGCTGGCGGTAGAATGGTGCAAGGCTCGCGGAGTAGCCTTTTTTCATCCCTCCATGCCCGGCTATCCGGGAGGGCGCTACAGCATCTACGCCGCAGACAGCAAGGAGGCTATTGGTACGTCCGCGGACTGCCCGGCGGACGAGGACTGTTTTGCCCTGGCTGAAGCTATTCGCAAGCGCGAGAAGGTTCCGGACTACATGCGTCCCGCCCTGCCTTCGGATCCGGGGCGGGTGTTTCCGTTGCACGGTTCCTGGCCCAACCGGCTGACGTTGATCAAAAGCTACCTGGGGGGGGAGCGGTTCAATACGCCTTCACCGGTAAAGAAGTGGTTGCTGGACCGGGCGGTAAAAGCGCGGCTGGCGCGTTGGGCGCAACTCAGTGGCGAGCGCTTCAGCCTGGATGCCGATCAACATTACCTGCTGTACCCAATGCAGATGCAACCCGAATCCAACCTCGACCTGTGGGGACAGGATTTCCGTAACCAGGCCGAGTTGATTGCAGCGTTGGCACGAGCGCTTCCCGCCCACTGGAAACTGCTGGTCAAACTTAACCCCAAGACCAAATATGAACTGGACGATGCCCTGCTTGAACAGATCGTATCCGTGGACAATATCATCCCGGTTCCCTACGAAGTCGCAATGGGTTCCCTGCTCGAGCACGTCAAACTGATCTGTACCGTTACCGGGACTATTGCCGTGGAGGCGGTCTTGTCGCGCAAGCCACTGGTTCAATTCGGTCCAGGCGTGCTTGCCGGCGAGCCAGGATACGTACAGTTGAGTGATGTCGAAGGGATTTCGCAGGTTATTCAGGACGTGGAAAGCGGAACATTCACGCTTGCCGACGATGCGGCCAGAACCCAGTTGGTCCGCAAGCTGTATACCACCACCTTTGCCGGGCTGGTCTCCGACCCTGCATCGTTGCCAGCAGTGCTCGACCAGGACAATGTCCGGCAAATTGCAAACAACCTGGTTCGAGTGGCGGAGCAACACAGATGAAACGCACCTTGGCGTCGCTGTTGGGGTTATGCCTGCCAGCATGTGCCCTGAAGAATATGATCCTGCGCGCCCTGGGCTGGCATATCGGTGCCGGGTGCCGAATCGGTTTTTCCTGGATTCGTGCCGAATCGGTCATGCTCGGCGAACGGGTTTCGGTTGGCCACGGTAACTACCTGGACTGCAAATGCCTGGTCATGCGGCCGGCGGCTTACATTCAGCACTTCAACCTGGTGAAGGGCGACATCTGGGTGTTCCTGTTGCCGAATGCGGCACTTGGCAACATGAACAAAGTGTACCGGGCACGCCGTGGCGTTACCTGGGGTCGGGCAGTGTTGCGGCTTGGGGTCTACTCGAAAATCACCTCGAAACACATCGTCGACTGTACCCGAAGTGTTCGCTTTGGCGATTACTCAACGCTCGCTGGATCGGGCAGCCAGATCTGGACGCATGGATACATGCATGCGCCTTCGGGGCTGGATCGTTTTCGGGTCGATGGTAGCGTGCGTATCGGTGACAACGTCTACATCGGCTCGATGACAGTGGTCAATGCAGCAGTGTCGATCAGCGATGGGGTTACGGTCGGGGCCGCTTCCTGCGTTTCCAAATCGTTGCTCAAGCCAGGGCTGTATGTCGCGCAGCCGCTGCGCTGGATCGCCCTGGATTATGAGCAGGCCATGGTTCGCCATCCCAAAGTCGAAGTCCGGGGATTGGTGGAGCGGGTCTATAACAAGAAGCCGGGGATTTAGCGTTGCTCATCCATGCCAAGCGGCTGCTGGTACAGGCAGGTCTTTTCGGGTTATCGAAATCAGCAGTGTTGTTCGCGCCGTTTCTCGCTGCCTGGACGTTGAGCAATGCCCAGTATGGTGCGGTTGAGTGGTGGCTATCAGTGTCGATGGCGCTGGGGCCGTTGCTTGCACTGGGCATGCATGGCGTCATCGCCTACGGCACCTTGGGTGGACCTTTAGCCAGTGGCGTACAAACTGCCACCGCGTATGTGCTTATCGCCTGCGCGACGGTCATGGCTGCGAGTTGGCTGGCATTTCATCTGGTCACGGAGCCATCGCTGGCTGCTGCCGCGGTTATCGGCTTGCAAAGTGCACTTGTCGTGCTGCAACTGGCAACCTCAGCCCGGCTTAAAGCGTTGGGCAAAGGCGCGGTGGCGTCGATATTCGAGAGTGCCCTGTATCTCACCCTGCTTTTTGGCTTGGCCTCACATTGGCTGGGTGTGGACTTCATGGCCTTCTATGTGCAGGTCATGGCGCTCTGTGGCGTGCTCATGATCGGGGTATTGCTCAAGGTCTCGCAACTGCCCGGGCGTGAGGCGCTGCGTTTGGGTGCGTTGCGTGGAGTATTTCGCCACAGCTACAAGTTCCTGCTGGGAGGGGTGTTGATGGGCGCGTTCATGGGCGGCCCGCGAATAGTGCTCGGGGTACTGGACACAGAAACCACCGTTGCGGCGTTTTCAATTGTATTTCGCTGGCTGTCCATTGCCATTGTCGTGCATCAATTTATCAACACTGTGTTCTTCCGGCGCGTCTATGGCAGCGTGGTCGCATTCAGAAGTACAGCGATCATGGCTTGCGTGACGCTGGTTGCCCTGGCTGCGGCCGTTATAGCGACAGTGCTCTGGTTTGTTCCCGGGGCCGAACTCGGCCTTCCCTGGCCGTTGCCGCAAGATCGCTGGTTGGTAAGTAGCATGGCGCTGGTCATGGTGCTCTGGGCGACCAGCGCAAGCCTTGAAGGCGTTTTGGCCAGTGCGGCACGACCGGGCTTGCAAACCCTGTGTGTCGCCGCGGGGATCAGTGTATTTGTGCTGTTTGTAGGCATTGGTTACCTGTTGCCGACTGTCAGCTTCACTGGGTTGATCACGCTGGCCTGGATCGCCGGATTTCTGATGATCGTGGGCATGCAACTGTATTGGGCAGTGAAACTGGAACTGTTCACCTTCAGGCTGGAGAACATATTGAAAGTGGGTTTGCGATGACGCCGTTGTTGATAAGGCTTGCGGTGTTTCCGCCCTACCGGATTTTTCTCTGGGGTGGCTTGTGCTGTCTGTTGATCTGGTTTTTTGCCCCGATTGACTACCTGTATGAAGCTGGCCCGTCTTCGCTCTTTATCCTCGTGGCCTATGTCTACCTGTTCTTCCTGGCCTTGTTTTTTTCGGCTGGCTTGACCCGGGCGAAAGTTCTGACGCTTGAATGTGATGCGCGCTCCATTGGCCGCCTGGTGTGGCTTGTTTATGGCCTTGGAAGCGTCGGTTTGGTGCTTCGGGTTATCGAACGGATCTTTATCCGGGCCGGCGGCAATATCAGTTCCGATTTTATGGAAAACCGCGAGCTGATTGCCACCGGTGGCTCGGGCAGCATTGCGCTGGTCGGTGCGGTGTTGTCTTCATTCTTTCTATTCTTACCCATCTTCATCTGCATGATGCGGGTGGCCGGCGCGCGCCGCTGGTATCACTTTCCGATGTTGTTCTGCTGCCTGTTGTTTGCCGTTTTCGACATGGTCCTGCAGGGCTCAAGAAGTGGACTGGTGGTGTTCATGGCGACTTCGTTGACCGCTGCACTGATGACCGGATATGTCAGGCTTTCCCTGCGCAACCTGTTGCTTGGCCTTGCACTGGCCGTTGCTTTTATCTGGCTGGGGGGCATGGTCTTCTGGATCCGTACCCAGCAAATGGGTCTGGATCCGGTAGCGTCAATGGAGCTTTCCGGTTATGCCCGATTTGCCCCAGCCAGCGCTCAGGTCGTGGAGTATCTGGGGCAGAACGACAGCTCGGGTCTGGCTGGACTGATTTATGCGCTGACCCACTTTTCTCAATACATCACCCACGGGTTGTACGAGTTTTTCTATCTGGCCTCGTTAGTTGATGGCGCCAGTACCTATGGGCTGCAGAGCTTCTACATTCCCGCCAAGATCATCATGTCGGCCCTGGGTAAAGGGGATATCGAGGAGGTGTTGATTGACGGTGTCATTCGCCCGGGTGTCTACACCACGTTGTTCGGGCCCGTGGTCTATGACTTTGGCATCTGGGGTGGGGCTCTGGCATGTCTGATCTTTGCCGTGGTGCTGGGGCTGGTAGCCAGGGCCGTGAGCCGTCAGGGTATCGCCTGGTTGCCGATGTACCTGATTTTTTGTTCGTTCTTGCCGTTCTTTCTGGTCGTCAATCTGTTTGTCAGTGGTATCGGGCAGTACGCAATGATTGCCGCAGTGCTCCTGGGATTGATACTCCGCGTGTTCTATTCAACGTTGTTCAAAGCGTCTGACGCGGTGTAACAGGCAGTCGCGGCAACACATTGATTTTTTGAAAATTTGCGATGGTGATGTAGTGAATATCAGGGTAGCGGTTGTTCATGATTGGCTGGTGACATTCGCAGGTGCAGAGAAGGTGTTGGCTGAAATTATCAGTCTCTGGCCTCAGGCAGATCTGTTCTCTGTGGTGGATTTCTTTTCTGACGCCGAGCGTAAAAAGATCGGTGGCAAAGTTGCCACGACGACCTTCATCCAGCGTCTTCCACAGGCCCGCAAGCGCTATCAACTGTACTTGCCGTTGATGCCACTGGCGATTGAACAACTGGACCTGTCGGGTTATGACCTGATCATCAGCAGCAGCCACGCGGTGGCCAAAGGGGTGATGACCGGCCCTGACCAGTTGCACATCTGTTATTGCCACTCACCGATCCGCTACGCCTGGGACCTGCAGAACCAGTACCTGATCGAGTCCAACAAGAGTGAAGGGCTCAAGAGCTGGCTGGCCCGTTACCTGCTGTTCAAAATTCGCAACTGGGACGCGCGCACGGCCAACAACGTCGAGCATTTCGTCTCCAACAGCAATTACATCGGCCGCCGTATCGGCAAGGTCTACAAACGTGAGGCGACCACCATCTACCCGGGGGTGGATGTTCAGGACTTTGCTTTCACGCCTGACAAGGAAGACTTCTACCTGACCGCTTCGCGCATGGTCCCCTATAAAAAAATGGACCTGATTGTCAGGGCCTTCAGTGCCATGCCCGACAAGAAACTGGTGGTGATCGGCGACGGGCCGCAGTTCGATAAAGTCACGCAGGCTGCCGGACCGAATGTGCAGGTGCTGGGGTATCAGCCTTTCGAGGTCCTGCGTGACCATATGCAGCGGTGTCGGGCATTTGTGTTCGCTGCCGAGGAGGACTTTGGCATCACCCCGGTCGAAGCCCAGGCTTGCGGCACGCCGGTCATTGCCTTCGGTAAGGGCGGTGCCCTCGAAACCGTCGTCGAGGGGAAAACCGGGATGTTTTTCTATGAGCAGACCGAGGCTGCGATTTGTGCCGCCATCAGCCAGTTTGAAAGCGCTGGGGATTTTGATCCGGCAAGCATTCGTGCGCATGCCGAACAATTTGCTCCCGAGATTTTTCGAGAGAGGTTCAAGCGTTTTGTCGATGACAAGTGCCAGACGTTTTTCGCTGGCTGGCGACACCATCAATAACGTGTGATGAAAGCTGGTGCTGTCGGGAGCAGACCAGCAGCCAGTCAACTTCGGGTTGGCTGCATCGATGGCGATCATGGGCAAAGAACCCAGGCGCCATAGGGCAATAACAAGCAACATTTTTATAGGACTTCCGGGGCGCGGCCAAGAGGCCGTCAGGCTCCGGAATGGGGGAGGATGTGTAGGGTATGGAACTGATCAATCGTTATCAGCCCACGTTTTCAGAGCGCTATCCGGTACCGTTCGTTGTAGCGTTGCTGGATATGTTGATTGTTATTGTGGCCTCCTTGCTTGCCCACGATTATCGATTTGCAACGTTTGACATGGCAGGCCGCTACAACACCACGACACTGCTGATCGCGGCGGTTGTTGTCCTGTGTATCACCTTTGGCGGCGGCTATGGATCGCAACGTGGCGTATCCATCTGGCGGCAACTGGGCATTCTTCTGGCGTGCTGGTGTCTTGCTGCGGGAATCTTGTTGTCGCTGTCATTCTTCTTGAAAGTGTCGGGTAATTACTCGCGGATATGGTTTTCTTCGACCTTGATTCTGGGCGCAGTATTCAGCCTGTCGTTTCGCGTGATCGTTTATCTGGTCCTGCGCCAGCTGCGATCTTCGGGGATGAACCTGAAGTCTGTTTTGCTGGTAGACACCGGTGGCGAAACGGCACGGCGCCTGAACCGTACACGCAAGTTGAACGAGTTTGGCTTCAAGGTGGCGACGTCCTTCAACTATCGGGCAGACGAAAGCTGGTTGGCCGAGCTGGTCGAACAAGTTGAAAGGCATGGGGCTCATGAAGTCTGGCTGTGCTTGCCGCTTAGCGAGGGCGGCGGTATTCAGGCGGTAATGTACGCCTTGAGGCATCACACGGTGGCAGTACGCTTCATTCCGGAGTGGGGCGATATCCGCTTGCTCAATCATCGTGTCAGCTACATTGCCGGGCTGTATTCGCTGGACTTGAGCTGCAGTCCGATCGACGGGCCGGCGCAGATCGTCAAGCGCCTGGAAGATCTGGTGGTCGGCGGCCTGATCAGTCTGATGATCCTGCCGGTATGTGCCGTCATCGGCATTGTGGTCAAGCTCAGCTCGCCTGGCCCGATGTTGTTCAAGCAGTACCGCACTGGGATCAATGGGGTGCGCTTCAAGGTGTACAAGTTCCGTTCGATGGTCGTCCACGATGACAAGGATGTAACCCAGGCGACGCGCAACGATATGCGTGTGACCAAAGTGGGCGCGTTCTTGCGGCGCACCAGCCTTGACGAACTGCCACAGTTCTTCAATGTCCTTCAGGGGCGCATGTCTCTGGTCGGGCCACGTCCTCATGCACTGGTACATAACGAGTATTACAAGGACCTGGTCGAGTCTTATATGCAGCGGCACAAAGTCAAGCCGGGTATCACCGGTTGGGCTCAGGTCAGCGGTTTTCGTGGTGAAACCGACACCCTCGAGAAGATGCAGAAGCGGGTGGAGCATGATCTCTGGTACATCGATAACTGGTCGCTGTGGCTGGACCTGAAGATCATTGCCAGCACCGTGTTCAAGGGGTTCATCAACAAAAATGCGTTCTAGAAGGCGGTTTGATGTGAGTGCTGACCATGGGTAGCTACTGGAATGATGACAATCGTTGGCGGTACCTGACAGGCTGGGTGTTGGCACTGGGCTTGTTTGTGCTGATCAGTGGCAAGGTATGGTTGACCTCAGGGAGCGCGCGTAACAGTCAGGTGTATTTCCTCTTGCTGTTGCCGGCCCTGGTGTATGCAATAGCCGCCATCGCAAGCAGAAAAGTGCGCATGCCTGGTTTGTGCTATTGGATCTGGTCGAGCTACCTGGTGTGGGTCGCCTTATCCGGTTTGTGGGCAACCGGTAGTGAGCGTGATGTTCTGGCGCTGGCCAAGCGCGGTGTGTTCATAGCCTTGTTCATGGCTGCGGTTCACATCCTCGTCAATGGGTCGCCCCAGGTCTTTCGCAAGGCGCTCTACGCTGCGGTCATCGTCGTTGCCCTGGGGGCATTGGCTACGTTGTTCTTTCAGTTCTATTGGCTGGACCGCCCCTTGCACTACCGAGCCTTTCGCCTGGATCGCCTGGGCATCGGCGACTTTGCCAATTATCGCTATCCGGTCGCTGCCGGCATGTTTCATGGCGCTATAGCCAGCTGGGCGTTTGCGCTTGCAGTCGATAGAAACAACTTCGTTGCGCAAGGCTGTTGCCTGGATGGCGGTGTTTCTGGTGCTTGCAGCTTATGTGCTGTTGACCTACGCGCGTGGCGCGTGGATCGGTTTAGCGGCGAGTTGTCTGGTGGCCATTTTGCTCCAGCGTTCAAAACTTGGGTGGTGGATTCTTGGTGCTGGTCTGCTAGTGTCCCTGGGCGTCGCGGTGATCTGGAAAGATCATGTACTCAACGAATTGTTGACGCGTCGTCTCTCCGGGCGTAGTCCCATCTGGGAGTATTTTTTCTCCAGTATGTCCGGCTCCTGGTTAGTCGGGCACGGGCTTGGTACTCCCTTCGCCTATCATTGGCCAGATGGCAAGACGGTGTCACCTCATGCACACAGTCTGTATTTGCAGCAAGTGTATGACAGCGGCCTGATCGCGCTGGGACTGCTATTGGCGGGGTTGGCCTGTGTATTTAAGAAAGCCTGGAGCATGCGCCGTGATCCGTTGATCTGCCTTACATTGCCCGCGCTGTGTTATGCACTGATCGTCATGCTGACGGATGTCGAGAGGATCTTCACCCGGCCGGGCGATTACTGGACCATAGTCTGGTTGCCATTGGCAGTGCTGCTTGCCGTTACTGATCAGGGCAAAAAACCGCGGAAGTTGCACAGGCAAAGAGTGATCGGCCCTCGTTGCTGATGCCTTCACTACATGAAAAAAGTCGCCCATGGGCGACTTTTTTCAAGGTCTCAAGGCGTCAGTATTCAGGCGTCACTGAAGGGTAAAGCTTGACCGCCATTGTCGGTCAGGTACTTGCCAACACTATTGTTGGCGTGACGAAGTACCGAGCCTTCACCGGTAACCCGTACTGAAATGCCACGGGTATTGTCTTCGCTGCAGTGTTCCATCCAGACGGTACGTGAGCCCTGAACACTAAAGTTGATCGAGTGTTCACTCAGGCTGTCTTCGCAATGCACGCCATACCACCAGGAGATCCCCTGGCTAGCGATACTGCCGCCGTCGGCGATGTTCGTGCCAAGCGACTGTCGAATGTCGCAGCCAAGAACTGCCGCCAGGCCGCCGTCGCTCATCGACATGCCATTTTTGCCACTGCGCTGATTGCCATGGGTGTCGATATCCCCGGCATAACGTACTTTAGTGTTGATGGCGATATGTTTAGGTTGCGCGTCATCTTTCTTGCGGGAACTGATGCCATGATCCCGACTGCGATAGATTTCACAGTTGTCGAGAACAACATAGCCGCCTTCGTTGGCGATACCTGAACCCGGGGAATACCAGAACGCGCAGTTCTTGAAGACCGCCTTGGACACCAGGCCAGAGGCATTCAGTACCCACGGCAGGACACCGAGGAACAATAGGTTTTCGAAATAGGCTTCACCGCCTTGTACGCGCATTGTAGTAGTGCCGGGCTGGCGATACACAATGCCGAGGATATCTTTCAGTGCGTTGACATTAGTTGCAAGTTTTTTGCTGACATAGAGCGTGCGTTCTTTCTGATCAAAGAACCAGCCTTCCTCGCCAGCCTGTTCCAGGTCGGCGAACTCGCGCAGCGGCTTTGGCCGGGAGTATTCGTCCAGCACATTCGATACAGTAACGGCCCGTGGATCGGAGCCGGCCGGAATCAACGCGCGATAAAACTTGCCGCCCTGGGCCCAGTCCAGCGCTTTGGGCTCAGGCCCCGGCGCGCGGATGACGGTCAGCTTGCTCAGGTCAAACGGGCCTTGGTTTGGATTGCTGGCGCCAATGAAACTGCGAGCACTGGCACCCGAGCCGTTGTCGATGCGGATCTGGAAAGGATCATGCGCGCCGGCTGCCAGCGACTCGGCATCGGCCGACGGCAGCATGGAAATCTTGTCCATGATCTTGGCCGCGTCTTTACTTACTGTAACGGTTCCATCGGCATTCAGGGCCAGCAAGTCAAACGGCAGCCAGTCCATGCCGGTTGGTGTTTTAAGTGCATTCGACGAACCCGAAACAATAACTTTCGTGGCGATCCCTGCCAGGGCAACCACGCCCAGGCCAACAATAAATTCCCTTCTACGCATTTGACTCCCCCTCACAAAGTGCGCGGGAGTTTACTACATCTGTTGTAGTGGGGCGCGTTTGCACAAGCGTTTGTGCTACAGCTACGCTCGAATACTGTTGAGACTTGTTTGGTAAAACAATCCGCTGTGGACACATTTGCGCCGACTCTCTTGCCGGTCTAGGTTTCGGTAGCAGCCAAGGAAATGCTGCTCTGCAAATTCATAGCCAAGGAGTTTCCCCATGCGCAACACCGTCCTGTCGTACCTCTTTCTGCCACTGTTTACTGCCGTCTCGCTTTCGGCAATGGCGGCGCAACCACAAGTCGAGCCGACGGCCGCCATGGTCACTTTGCCGGTTGCCAAGCTCGATTTGAACCAGGCCGATGCCACAACCCTGCAAACCACCCTGACCGGCATTGGCAAAACCAAAGCCGAAGCCATCGTCGCCTACCGTGATGAGCACGGCGCCTTCACCTCGGTGGATGAACTGCTCGAAATCAAGGGTATTGGCAAGGCACTGCTGGATCGCAATCGGGACAAGCTCACGGTCAATTGATCACCCACAGGGAAGGAGCCGGTCATTGACCGGCTTTTTCTTGGCTGTGCGATGCCTTTGGTCGGCTCGGGTTGATAAAATATTATGATCATAATATTTTTATCTGGCGCACTTGTTCCTCTCTTTCGTCGAGCCTTTGGAGATCACTGTCATGTCGAATTCTTCATTAACCACTACGGCACTGGTCACCGGTGCATCGTCAGGAATCGGTGCTGTCTACGCCGAGCGCCTGGCTGCACGCGGGCACGACCTGCTTCTGGTCGCACGGGACGGCCAACGCCTGCAGGCGCTGGCGAATGAGTTGCAGGCTCGTCATGGCGTAAGTGTCGAAGTGCTGACTGCGGACCTTGTCGAAGCCGCCGACCTTGCCCGGGTCGAGAAGCGTCTGCGTGACGACCACCGCATTGCGGTAGTGGTCAACAATGCTGGCATCGCCCTGCATGGCACCCTGGCGGAGGTTACCGCGCAACAGATCGATGCAGTGGTCGCACTCAACATCGTCGCTGTCACCCGCCTGGCTTCTGCTGCTGCGACACAGTTCGCCAACGCCGGCCGGGGGACCCTCATCAACATCGCTTCAGTCGTGGCCCTGGCGCCGGAAATGTTCAACGCCGTCTATAGCGCGAGCAAGGCCTATGTCCTGAGCCTGACCCAGACGCTGAGCGGTGAGTTGAAAGACAAGGGGATACAGGTTCAGGCTGTACTGCCCGGGGTGACCCGTACGGAAATCTTCGAGCGTTCAGGCCTTGACGTGAACCAGATCGACCCGCAGATGGTGATGGAAGTAGGGGAGATGGTTGACGCGGCACTGAGCGGGCTGGACCAGAACGAGCTGGTAACCATTCCTTCATTGCCGCAAGCGGCGGATTGGCAGGCGTATATCAAGGCGCGGGATGCGCTGGGGCCGAATCTTTCGCGCAGTTCGGCGGCGGCGCGCTACAAGTAACGCCGTGCGTTGCCGGGCCGTGCAGAAGGCTCAGCGATCCTGCGCATCCTTGGCATCCATCTCGGCATTGCGCTCATGCACACGTTTGAGCTGCTCCTCGGTCAGGGGCAGCTTTTTTGCGGTATCGCGCAGCAACATCAGACCACCGACGATGGAGCCGATTGCGAGCACCAGAATCAACCAGGCATACCAGGGCATGTAATTCTCCTTTTAAACAGCAAATGACACTGCTTCACTAAATTGGAGCCAAAGCATCATTCATTGGTTCAATTATAGGGGCAGGGGTGGGCCGCGGCCATTTCGCGATCATCGGCCCCCCACGGGCCGCCGCTTCGTTTACAATGCGCGCCGTTCAAGACTTGCCAAGAGACCCGCCCATGTCCGCCTGCCAGACGCCCATCATCGTCGCCCTGGATTTCCCTACCCGTGACGCCGCCCTGAAGCTGGCCGATCAGCTCGATCCTGCCCTGTGCCGGGTCAAGGTCGGCAAGGAGCTGTTCACCAGCAGCGCATCGGGCATTGTCGAAACCCTGGTCGAGAAGGGCTTCGAAGTGTTCCTCGACCTGAAGTTCCACGACATTCCCAACACCACCGCCATGGCCGTCAAGGCCGCCGCGGAGATGGGCGTGTGGATGGTCAACGTGCACTGCTCCGGTGGTCTGCGCATGATGTCGGCCTGCCGTGAGGTGCTGGCCCAGCGCAGCGGCCCGCAGCCGCTGCTGATCGGCGTGACGGTGCTGACCAGCATGGAGCGCGAAGACCTGGCCGGTATTGGCCTGGACATCGAGCCGCAGGAGCAGGTGCTACGCCTGGCGGCCCTGGCCGAGAAGGCCGGCATGGACGGCCTGGTGTGCTCTGCGCTGGAAGCGCCGGCACTGAAGGCTGCGCACCCGTCACTGCAACTGGTGACCCCGGGCATTCGCCCGGCCGGCAGCGCCCAGGACGACCAGCGCCGCATCCTGACCCCGCGCCAGGCCCTGGATGCCGGCTCCGACTACCTGGTGATCGGTCGCCCGATCAGCCAGGCCGCCGACCCTGCCCAGGCGCTGGCAGCAGTGGTCGCCGAGATCAGGGCTTAAGCACCAGCTTGCCGAAATTTTCCCCGCTGAACAGCTTCAACAGTGTCTCGGGGAAGGTTTCCAGGCCTTCGACCACATCCTCCTTGCTCTTCACCTTGCCGGTTGCCAGCCAGCCGGCGATCTCCTGTGCCGCCTTACCGTAGTTGGCGGCATGGTCCATGACCACGAAGCCTTCCATGCGTGCACGGTTGACCAACAGTGACAGGTAGTTGGCCGGGCCCTTGACCGCCTGCTTGTTGTTGTACTGGCTGATGGCGCCACAGATGATCACTCGCGCCTTGAAGTTCAGACGGCTGAGCACGGCATCGAGAATCTCGCCGCCGACGTTGTCGAAAAACACATCGACGCCTTTCGGGCATTCGCGCTTGAGGCCTTCCAGGACGTCCTCTGCCTTGTAGTCGATGACCCCGTCAAAGCCCAGTTCATCTTTAAGGTACTGGCACTTTTCGCTGCCGCCGGCGATACCCACTACACGACAGCCCTTGAGCCTGGCGATCTGCCCGGCAATGCTGCCGACCGCGCCCGCAGCACCGGAAATCACCACGGTATCGCCTTCTTTCGGGGTGCCGACGTCGAGCAGGGCGAAGTAGGCGGTCATGCCGGTCATGCCCAGCGCGGACAGGTAGCGCGGCAGCGGCGCCAGTTTCGGATCGATCTTGTAGAAGCCCTGGGGCTCGCCGACAAAATAGTCCTGGATACCCAGGGCGCCGTTGACGTGATCGCCGACGGCGTAGCCCGGGTGTTTCGAGGCAATCACCTCGCCGACGCCCAGGGCGCGCATCACCTGGCCCAGGGCCACTGGCGGGATATACGACTTGCCTTCGTTCATCCAGCCGCGCATGGCCGGGTCCAGGGATAGATACAGGTTTTTTACCAGGATCTGGCCTTCGCCAGGTTCGGCCACCGGCACCTGTTCGTAGCTGAAGTCGTCGCGGGTCACGGCGCCGGTCGGGCGTTTGGCGAGCAGGAAGCGGCGGTTGGTCTGGGCAGTCATGGCAAGGCTCTCGATTGAAGGGCAATGCTTGTTGATAGACCTTGTTTGGCCAGGCGGCAAGGTTTACCCGCCTGGCGAATGCACGGTAATCCACTGCGCTGATCGATCCTGGGGAAGACAATCACCCAGGCCGATAGTGCGCCAACCGGCGCCCTGATGATGCTGCCCAATGGCGCTGATCGCTGCCTAGACTCCTGATCACTGACCTCACTTTGTTGCAGGAGCTAGCGATGAGCATGCGTTTTTCTGGCCAGGTTGCCCTGGTCACCGGTGGTGCTGCGGGGATTGGCCGGGCGACGGCGCTGGCGTTTGCCGCCGAGGGGTTGAAAGTGGTGGTGGCCGACCTTGATGCCGTAGGTGGCGAAGGCACGGTCGAGCTGATCCGCAACAGCGGCGGCGAGGCGCTGTTCGTCAGTTGCAACGTCACCCGCGAGGCCGATGTGCGGCAGTTGATGGGGCGCACGGTCGAGGCTTACGGGCGCCTGGACTACGCCTTTAACAACGCCGGCATCGAGATCGAGCAGGGCCGCCTGGCCGAAGGCAGCGAGGCCGAGTTCGACGCGATCATGGGCGTCAACGTCAAGGGTGTGTGGTTGTGCATGAAGTACCAGTTGCCGTTGATGCTCGCCCAGGGCGGCGGCGCCATCGTCAATACGGCATCGGTGGCCGGCCTTGGCGCCGCGCCGAAGATGAGCATCTACAGCGCTTCCAAGCATGCGGTGATCGGCCTGAGCAAATCGGCGGCCATCGAGTACGCCAAGAAGAAGATTCGCGTCAACGCCGTGTGCCCGGCGGTGATCGATACCGACATGTTCCGCCGCGCCTATGAGGCCGACCCGCGCAAGGCCGAGTTCGCCGCCGCCATGCACCCGGTCGGGCGCATCGGCAAGGTCGAGGAGATCGCCAGTGCGGTGCTTTACCTGTGCAGCGATGGTGCGGCGTTTACAACGGGCCAGGCCCTGGCAGTCGATGGCGGCGCCACGGCTATTTGACGCCTGCCAGCGCAGGCAGAGCGAGCGCCTTGTGGCTGCGTGCCAGGGCCAGGCCCACCAGCAGGCAGCCAACCACTAACACCAGGCCGAACACCAGCAGGGCATTACCCGGGCCGAGGCGATCGACCAGCAGCCCGGTAAGGATGACTGGCAGGCTGAAGCCCATGTAGGCCAACAGGAAGAAGCCTGCGCTGGCGCGGGTTTTTTCCTCGCCCGCCAGGGTGTTCACCGCTGACAGCCCGCCCAGGTAAATAAAGCCATAACAGGCACTGCTGGCGGCGATGGTGCCCAGCAGCACTGCCGCCAGCGCGCCGCTGTCGGCGCCCCAGGCCAGCAGCGCGTAGCTGCAGGGCAAGATCACCAGGCCAATGGCCGTGGCCCGCACCGGCGCCAGGCGCTTGGCCAGGGGCTGGAACAACAACCCGCAACTGATCACGCAAAAGGTCGAGAACCCCGACCAGTTGGCCAGGCCATGCTGTTTGAGGATCGACGGCAGCAAGGCAATCACCAGGCCGACACAGGCCCAGGCCAGCAGAATTGCCAAACCGTAGGGCAGGCTGCCGGCCGGGTAGCAGGGCAGGCGCAACAGCGCGGCAGGTGGGGCCAGGCGCCGGTCGGGCAATTGCCATACCGCCAGCATCGCCAGGCAGGCCAGCGCCAGGTGCAGGTGGAAGCTGCCCGGGGTCAGGCTTGGGCCACTGAGCAGGAACAGGCTGGTCAGCGCCGCGCCGAGGCCAAAGCCCAGCGAAGTGCTGGCGGTGACCCAGGTGGCGGCATGGCGGTTGTCGCCGCCGTGCATCAGTTCGCCCATGTAGGCAGTGCCGGTGGCCGACGCCAGCGCAGTGCCGATGCCCAGCAGCAGGCGCGCCAGGCCCAGGGTCTTTAGCCCCGGCGCCAAGAGCATGAGCAAGGTGGCAAGCATCGACAGGGCCAGGGCGATGAGGATCAGCGGCCGCCGCCCGACCCGGTCGGCCAGGCCACCGAGCAACAGCAGTACCGGGATTACCCCCAGCACATACCCGCAGAAGGCCATGGCCGTGGCCCCGGCGCCCTCACCGGAAAGCTCGGCGTAAGCGGTGTACAGCGGTGCCTGCAGGTTGACCGCAAAGGTGATCAGGCACAGGGCGAAGGCCAGGAGGGCTGGGTGGCGCGGGGTGGGCATGGTTCGGCTCCTTGTCGATGGGCCGACTATCCGGTGATCGCCTGGGCGTCACAAGGCACACTGGCGAGGGTTTTGTGGTTAACTGTTCGGATAAAATCAGCGAACACTTTGCCATGCACCTGAGCCTCGATCGCCACTCCTCCCGCCCGCTCGTGCAGCAACTGAGTGAGCAATTGCAGGCCTGGATCGAACACCAGCGCCTGCGCCCGGGTAGCCGCTTGCCGTCGATTCGCCAACTGGCCCGCGAGCAGGGTGTCAGCCAGTCCTGCGTGATCGAAGCCTACGACCGGTTGGTGGCGGCGGGCTGGCTGCAGGCGCGCCATGGCGCCGGATTCTTCGTCGCCGAACAGCGCCTGCAGGCGCCGCTGGTTGATCAGCCGATCCATGACGAGGCCTTCGACAGCCGCTGGCAGCAGTTCACCGATGACCCCGGCGAGTTGCTCAAGCTCTGCTGTGGCTGGGTACCTTCCAGCTGGCGCGCTACCGAAGCCATTGCCCAGGCGCTGCGCCAGGTCAGCCGCGGCGCGGTCGAGGACTTGATCGACTATTGCCCGCCGCTGGGCTTGGCCAGCCTGCGTACCCAGCTGCACAAGGGCCTGGGGCAGATCGGCATCGACGCCGCGCCCGAGCAGATCCTCACCACCCAGGGCGCCAGCCATGCCCTCGATTTGCTGGTGCGCACGTTGCTCAAGCCCGGCGACAAGGTGCTGGTGGAAAGCCCGGGCTACTACAACCTCTACAGCCTGTTGCGCCAGCATCACGTCGACATGCTCGAAGTGCCGCGTACCCCGCAGGGGCCTGATCTGCAGGTGCTCGAGGCGCTGCTCAAGCAGCACCGGCCACGTTGCCTGTACATCAACAGCCTGTACCAGAACCCCACCGGCAGCAGCCTGTCGCCCAAGGTCGCCTATCGCTTGCTGGAGCTGGCACGCGAACATGACCTGCTGATCATCGAGGACGACATCTACGCGGACTTTCAGGACGGTGCGGTGACGCGTCTGGCAACCCTGGACGCTGAACAGCGGGTGATTTACCTGGCGAGCTTTTCCAAGACCCTGAGCAGTTCGCTGCGGGTTGGCTACCTGGTGGCCAGGGCGGAACTGGTTGCGCGCCTGGCGGAATTGAAAATGGTCAGTGGCCTGGGGACTTCGCGGTTTACCGAGCAGGTGGTGGCGCAAATGCTCGGCAACGGCAGCTACCGCAAAAGCACGGCGCGTCTGCGCCTGCGCCTGGCCCAGCACATGGCCAAGGCGCTGGGCCAACTGGAGGCCTATGGCTGGGAGGTGTTTACCGAGCCCTATGGCGGCATGTTTGTCTGGGCGCGCTGCCCGGGACGCAGTTTTGCCGAGCTCAGCCGCGAGGCCCAGGCCTGTTCGGTGCTGTTGGCGCCGGGCAGTGCCTTTGATCCCCAGGGCGCTGCCTGTGACTGGCTGCGGATTAATGTCGCCTATGCCCAGGACCAGCGCGCGCAGGCGTTCTTTCAGCGCGCCGGACGACCTCGGCAGTCCTGAAAACGACGCAACTGTAGCTTTTTGCCATTATTCCGACGCCGGGATCTTGTGCCGCTGGCCGTGCCATTGCCACTCTTGAGGCTTGATGCATTTGCGGGCAGCAGGGGGTAGTGCGATGAGTTCGGCCAAGCGTGGTTTTTTCGCCAACCTGGGCATGGCCCGCAAACTCGGGCTGGGCTTTGCCCTGGTGCTACTGCTGACGGCGGTGGTGGCGGCAGCGGGGGTTGCCGCCCTGCACGGCGTCGGGCAGCGCTTCGATGGCTTGAAGCAGATGGCGGCGCTCAATACCGCGCTGCTCGATACCCGCTTGCAGGAACAGGCATTCGCCCTGCGCTCCGATCCCAAGTCGGTAGACGCGGTGCACCAGCGCCTCGACGCCCTGCAAGAGCAAGCCCGGACGCTGGTGCAACTGAGCGGCGTCGAACAGGCGCTGAACGACTACCGCCAGGCCTTTGACCAGTTCGTCGAACTGACCCAGGCCAAGGAGCTGGCGCTGGACATGGCCAGCTGGTCGGTCTCAAGCGTGGCCAACAACCTGGATGTGCTGCAGTCCGGGCTCGCCGATGACGGCACCTATACCCTGAAGGACACCCAGGGCCAGCAGGGCGCCGAGTTCGTCGAGCAAGCCGGGCAGGTGGCACAAGTCGCACGGCTGATGCTGCAGGCCATGGACGAAGCGCGCGTGCGTCTTGAGCAGAATCGCAAGGGCGCCGACGATGCCCGCCAGGGCCGCATCGAACAGACCGAGCAGGCAGCAGCACTGGTCGAGCAATTGAAAACCGCGGTGACCGACGCTGGCTATCAGACCGTGCTCGGCGAGGTCAGCACGCACATCGCCAGTTTCACTGAAAAACTTGCTGAATACACCGACTTGCTTGGCCGTGAGCAACAGCTCAAGCAGCAATTGCAAGCGCGTGCCGAACAGGTCACCCGCCAGGTCGACCAGGCCCGGCTCGCTGAAGACCAGGCCATGCAAGGCGAGCTGCAGCGCAATGCCGTGCTGATCCTTGGCGCTGCGCTGTTGGCGCTGTTGGTCGGGGTGCTGGCGGCCTGGCTGATCACCCGTGCGGTGGTCGGGCCGTTGCGCCAGGTGATGGGCCGCGCCCAGCAGATAGCCGCCGGTGACCTGCGTGGTGAAATCAGTATCGATCGGCGTGATGAGGTCGGTCAGCTGATGCTGGCCATGCAGCAGATGGGCTCGGGCTTGAGCGCCATCGTCAGTGGCCTGCAAAACGGTATCGAGCAATTGGCGAGCAATGCTCAGTCGCTGTCGGCGGTTACCGAGCAAACCAATCGCGAGGTCAACAGCCAAAAGGATGAGACCGAGCAGGTGGCTACCGCCATGCAGCAGATGACCGCTACCGTGCATGATGTTGCGCGCAACGCCGAAGAGGCTGCCCTGGCGGCGCAAACGGCGGACGACAAGGTCGAGAGCGGTCAGCAGGTGGTACGCCAGAGCATGCAGCGTATCGAGCAACTGGCAAGCTCTGCTGAATCAGCCAGCCAGAGCATCGACAACCTCAGCAGCGAAGTGCAGAACATCGGCCAGGTACTTGAAGTGATCAAGAGCGTCGCCGAACAGACCAACCTGCTGGCGCTCAATGCCGCCATCGAGGCCGCGCGGGCCGGCGAGCAGGGCCGCGGTTTTGCCGTGGTCGCCGACGAGGTGCGGGCACTGGCCCGGCGTACCCAGCAATCGACCGAGGAGATCGAGCGCCTGGTCAGCAGCTTGCGCAGCGGTGCCCAGGCCTCGGTGGCGCAGATCCAGGGCAGTGCCGAGTTGGTCAAGCTGGCCGTCAGCGATGCCCTGCACACGGAAAGCGCCTTGGGCAGCATTGCCGCGGCGGTATCGTTGATCCAGCAGATGAACCAGCAGATTGCCGCGGCGGCGCAGCAGCAAAGCTCGGTGGCCGAAGAGATCAACCGCAGTGTCACCCAGATCCGCAGCAGCGCCGATCAGTCGGCGCTGGCCATGCAGGGCAACGCCAGCTCAAGTATCGAGCTGGCGCAGTTGGGCAATGACTTGAAGGGGATGGTCGGGCATTTTCGCCTGTAGCAGCGGCGTCCCTACGACTATTTACGCCAGTTGAGAATCATCAAGGTCAGCACCCCGGCGACGATCCCCCAGAATGCCGAACCGATCGAGAACAGGGTAAAGCCAGAGGCGGTGACCATGAAGGTGATCAGCGCCGCCTCGCGCTCCCTGGCCTCGTTCATCGCCACGGTCAGGCCATTCATGATCGAGCCGAACAATGCCAGGGCGGCAATCGACAGCACCAGCTCCTTGGGCAGGGCGGCGAACAGCGCCGCCAGGGTGGCGCCGAAGACCCCGGCGATGCCGTAGAAAATCCCGCACCAGACGGCCGCGGTGTAGCGTTTGCTGGGGTCTTCATGGGCATGCGGGCCGGTGCAGATCGCTGCACTGATGGCGGCCAGGTTGACGCCGTGGGAGCCGAACGGTGCCAGCAGCAATGAAGCCAGGCCGGTCACCGTGATCAACGGCGAGGCCGGCACCTGGTAGCCGTCGGCGCGCAGCACGGCGACACCGGGCATGTTCTGCGAGGTCATGGCCACCACGAACAGCGGAATGCCGATGCTGATGGTCGCCGCCAGAGAGAAACTCGGCGTGGTCCACACCGGGGTGGCCACTTCCAGGCTGAAACCGCTGAAATCCAGCAGGCCCATGGCCCCGGACAGCACCGTGCCGACCACCAACGCTGCCAATACCGAGTAGCGCGGCGAAACGCGCTTGATCAACAGGTAGCTGAAGAACATGCCCAGCACCAGCGCGGTCCGATGCTGGGCGGCAATGAAAATCTCGCTGCCGATCTTGAACAGGATCCCGGCCAGCAATGCCGAGGCCAGCGAGGCCGGAATGCGTTTGACCAGGCGCTCGAAACTGCCGGTCATGCCGCAGATCACCACCAGCACCGCGCAGGTGACATAGGCACCGATCGCTTCGCCGTAGCTGACCCCGCCCAGGCTGGTAATCAGCAGCGCCGCGCCGGGGGTCGACCAGGCGACGGTGATCGGGGTGCGATAGCGCAGCGACAGGCCGATACTGCACACCGCCATGCCGATCGACAGCGCCCAGATCCACGATGAGATCTGCCCCGTGGTCAAGCCGGCAGCCTGGCCGGCCTGGAACATCAGCACCAGGGAGCTGGTATAACCGGTGAGCATGGCGATGAAGCCGGCCACCACCGCAGACGGCGAGGAGTCGGCCAAAGGGCGCAATTGCGCGGACGTGGCGTCGGGCATGGGGGCATTCCTTGTTCTGGATGTAAGCAGTTTTTTCAGACTACCGTGCGTACTGTTGATCTTTGCCATACAGCAGGCATTGCAATTAGCCGTACAGTCGCCAACTATGGGCGCGGGTTCGATTCAGCATTACGAAGAGGGGGAGCGATGTACAAGGTTTACGGCGACTACCAGTCGGGCAACTGCTACAAGATCAAGCTCATGTTGCACCTGCTCGACCTGCCTTATGAATGGCATTCGGTGGATATCCTCAAGGGCGAGACGGAAACCCCTGAGTTCCTGACCATGAACCCCAATGGCAAGGTGCCGGTGCTGGAACTCGAGGATGGCACCTACCTGTGGGAGTCCAACGCGATTCTCAACTTCCTCGCCGATGGTAGCGAGTTCCTGCCCACCGAACCGCGCTTGCGCACCCAGGTGCTGCAGTGGCAGTTCTTCGAGCAGTACAGCCATGAGCCGTACATCGCCGTGGCACGCTTCATCCAGTTTTACCTGGGGCTGCCGCAAGAGCGGCTGGAGGAGTACAAGACCCTGCACAAAGGCGGCTACAAGGCCCTGCGGGTGATGGAGAAGCAACTGCAGCTAACGCCTTACCTGGTGGGTGATCGCTATTCGATCGCCGACGTCGCGCTGTACGCCTACACCCATGTCGCCCACCAGGGCGGCTTTGACCTCGACGGCTACCCTGGCATCCAGGCATGGCTGGAGCGTGTGGCCAGCCATCCCCGTCATGTGACCATGCTCGGTTGAGCGATCAGGCGGCAAAACGCTTGTTGAGGTAGTCGATGATCACCTTGGATTCATACATCCAGGTGGTCTTGCCGTCTTCCTCGATACGCAGGCACGGCACCTTGATCTTGCCGCCTTCGGCAAGCAGGGCCTGGCGATCCTGTTGGTTGTTCTTGGCATCGCGCAGTGCCACCGGCACGTTCAGGCGGTGCAGGGTGCGGCGGGTTTTCACGCAGAACGGGCAGGCATGAAACTGGTACAGGCTCAGGCCCTTGGCCTGTTGCTCGACCAGGGCCTGGGCGGCCGGGTCGCGCTTGAGCTTGGCCGGGCGGCTGATCCAGTCACCGAACACAATCAACTGGCCGAGG
Source organism: Pseudomonas sp. B21-035 (assembly GCF_024748945.1). Taxonomy (NCBI): domain Bacteria; kingdom Pseudomonadati; phylum Pseudomonadota; class Gammaproteobacteria; order Pseudomonadales; family Pseudomonadaceae; genus Pseudomonas; species Pseudomonas sp. B21-035. The sequence continues at coordinate 4,262,066 of NZ_CP087179.1, read as the reverse complement.
CCCACACGCAGTGCTTTGACGATCATGGCAACTCCAAAGGATAAAAAAAGCCGACCACGAAAGGTCGGCTTGCAGTCTGGCCCGATTACTTGATCAGGCTGAGAAACTCGCTGCGGGTCGCGGCGTTTTCGCGGAATTCGCCGAGCATCACCGAAGTGATCATGGTCGAGTTCTGTTTTTCCACACCGCGCATCATCATGCACATGTGTTTGGCCTCGATGACCACGGCAACGCCCAGGGCGCCGGTGACCTGCTGGATCGCTTCGGCGACCTGGCGGCTGAGGTTTTCCTGAATCTGCAGGCGGCGTGCGTACATGTCGACGATCCGCGCCACCTTCGACAGGCCCAGGACCTTGCCGTCAGGGATGTAGGCCACGTGGGCCTTGCCGATGAACGGCAGCATGTGGTGTTCGCACAGCGAGTACAGCTCGATGTCCTTGACCAGGACCATTTCGCTGTTATCGGAGCTGAACAGGGCGCCGTTAGTCACTTCTTCCAGGGTTTGCTCATAACCGCGGCAAAGGTACTGCATGGCCTTCGCAGCCCGCTTGGGCGTGTCGAGCAGGCCCTCGCGGGAGACATCCTCGCCAAGCTGGCCAAGGATCGCGGTGTAGTTCTGTTCCAGGGACATGGATCTACCTGTGGGATTTATCGCAAACGCGAAGGGTACGGCGGCGACGGCGGCGCTGCAAGTACGGCGTTACTCGTCACGGCCTTCGAGCATGGTTCGCTTGAGCATGACATACACCGCGCCAGTACCGCCATGGCGGGCCTGACATGAGGTAAAACCGAGCACTTGAGGGTGCTGGCGCAGCCAGGTGTTGACGTGGCTCTTGATCATCGGTCGCTTGCCATCCAGGCGCACTGCCTTGCCGTGGGTGACGCGCACGCAGCGCACTTCGAAGCGGGTGGCTTCGGCAAGGAAGGCCCACAGGGTTTCCCGGGCCTTTTCGACGGTCATGCCGTGCAGGTCGAGGCTGCCTTCGAAGCCGATCTGGCCGAGCTTGAGCTTGCGCATCTGGCTTTCCTGGACGCCGTCACGGCTCCAGTGCAGATCGTCTTCGGGGCCGACATCAATCACAAACTGGTCCGACAGGCCATCGACCACGGTCTGGTCGCTACGGACCGTCGCGGCCTGGCGCAGGCTTGCCAGTTTCTTGCGGTCGGCCTTGGGTTTGCCGACTTCGGCGCGATCATGGGTGATCGGCTTGACGCCGCGCATCTCGCTTTTGAACAGGGAAAAATCGTCGTCTTGCATGTAAGCCTCCGCCAGGGCGGCGTAGTTTACGCGACTCCCCCAAAGCGTGCAGTCAATCGTGTTTTTTCATCAGGTGCGGTGACAGGTTGAGCTCGCGGCTGCGGCGCAGGCGCAAGCGGCTGCGGCGCCAGAACCACACACCCAGGTACAGCAGCAACAGGCCAAGGCCCAGCAGGACGCTGGCGCCGGCCGGGTTGGCGTTGAGCTCGCCCAGAGCAGCGGGGTGGCCCAGCAGGCTGGCGGCGCCGGCCATGGCCAGCAGCACGCCGGCGGTTGCCAGCAACGCCGAAAACGCCGCCGCCAGGCGCATGCCCCAGTTACGGGGCGTGCGTGGGCGCAAGCGTTTGGCATCAAAACCATCGGATATTTTCATTCCGATTTCCTCTATGGATATCCGGCGTTGGACCGAAAAGCCTTGAGGTGGTTCCGCCCGGCTGCCGGGCGGTCGCTCAGATCAGGCTGGTGGTTGGTGCCACGCAGGCAAAGTTGTCGGCCATGATCGCCATCTCGCTCTGCTGGATCTGCGCCGCCGGAATCACGCCGTCCTTGAACGGCAGGTCGCGGGTGGCGCAGGCATCCTCGATCAGGGTGCAGCGGTAGCCGTAGTCTTTGGCCCGGCGCACGGTGGTACTGACGCTGGAGTGGCTCATGAAGCCGCAGACGATCAGGTCCAGGTGCCCGTACTTTTGCAGGGTCTCGTGCAGGGTGGTGTTCTTGAAGGCATTGGGCATGCGCTTTTCGATGATCACTTCATCGCCCACAGGCTCCAGGCCCGGGATGAATTCGCCGCGTGGGCCCTGCGGGTCGAACATGCCGCCGACGGTACCCAGGTGACGCACGTGGATGATCGGGCGCCCGGCCTTGCGGGCCGCCTCGAGCATTTTAGCGATGTTGGCCACGGCCGCGTCCATGCCCGAGAGCGCCAGGGGACCGCTGAGGTACTCCTTTTGCGCATCGATAATCACCAGGCTGGCGTTGTTCAGCTTGGCCGGCGGATAGCCTCGGCCGCTGAGGTGGAACATCGTCGTTGGAACAGACATCAAGGGCTCCTTTGGATAGGGCTTTTACCCTATTGTCCCCTGCCTGAGCAGTTATGTGAATCGCTTCGCGTACAAGCAGCGTCGTTAGTGGCCTGCAGCCACCCTGGCGATATCCTTACAGGGTGTTTTTGCCGATCATTTCTTTTGCCGGGCTGTTAGAATCGCAGGTCGTCTTTCAAGGAGTCTGTTGTGATCACTTCTCGCTTGCGCACCCTGCGCGATCATATCCGTTGGGCCGTCAGCCGTTTCCACGAGCATGGCCTGTTTTTCGGTCATGGCGCCGACAACGCCTGGGATGAAGCGCGGCTGCTGGTGCTGGGCTCGGTGCACCTGCCCTGGGAAGTCGCCGATGCCTACCTGGACTGCCAGCTGGAAGACGACGAGCTGGTCAACCTGCAGCGTATGCTCAAGCGCCGCATCGAAGACCGCGTGCCGACCGCCTACCTGCTGGGCGAGGCGTGGTTCTGCGGCTTGTCGTTCATCGTCGACGAGCGCGTGCTGATTCCGCGCTCACCGATCGGCGAACTGATCGAAAAACGCTTCGAACCGTGGCTGGCCAGCGAACCTGCGCGCATCCTCGACCTGTGCACCGGCTCCGGCTGCATCGGCATCGTCAGCGCCGAAGTGTTCCCCGAGGCTGAAGTGGTGCTGGCCGACCTGTCGTTCGAGGCACTGGAAGTCGCCAACCAGAACATCGAGCGCCATGGCCTGGAAGAGCGTGTGTATACCGTGCAGGGCGACGGTTTTGCCGGCCTGCCGGGTCAGCGTTTCGACCTGATCCTGTCCAACCCGCCGTACGTCGATGCCGAAGACTTTGCCGACATGCCCGAGGAATATCACCACGAGCCGGAGCTGGGCCTGGCCTGCGGTAACGACGGCCTGGACCTGGTGCGACGGATGCTGGCTGAAGCGGCCGATCACCTGACCGACAAAGGGTTGCTGATTGTCGAGGTGGGCAACAGCCAGGTGCATGTCGAGGCGTTGTATCCGGAGGTGGATTTCGCCTGGCTGGAGTTCGAGCGCGGCGGCCACGGGGTGTTCATGCTCACGGCTGAGCAGTGCCGCCAGCACCAGGGGCTGTTTGCCTCGAAGGTGTAAGCACCAAGCCCGCTCCTGTAGGAGCGGGCTTGCCCCGCGATAGATTCAGCGGTGAGTCGCAATCCAGATCAACAACCCCGCCTGAAACACCGCAAAGGCCACCAGGCAAGTGATGGTAAAACGCAGCCCGCTGTCTTCACGGCGGTACTTGCTGACCCGCTCGTCACGCTCGCGCAGTTGCGCCTCTTTTTCCTGCAAGGTCTGCTCGGCCTGTTGCAGCATCTGCGCGGCATCGAGGATCTCGACCCGCTGCACCTTGTCAGTGTTCCAGCCGCCTTTTAGCTCGCCAACCTGGACATCGACGAAGCGCCCCTTCAGGTGCTGGGCATCGGCGTACTCGACCTCCAGGCCATGGCTGCGCAGCACATGGTCGCGGCGCAGGCGAGTGTCTTCGTTGAGCGCATCCTTGCTTGGCAGGGCCGCACCTTCGACCCGGTAGTGCGGCCACTTGCGCTGCGCCCACTGCACCGCCTGGTTGAGCAGAAAGCGCCCCAGGCCGCGGTTCAGCGGCTCGATCTGCAAGCCGGTGTCGGGCGTGAAGGTCACATGCTTTTCTTCATGGTCGACCCACACATCGAGGTGGTTCTGTTCCTTGCGCACTTTTTGCGCCGGCAGCTGGATGGCCATGCGCAGCAGGCTGGTCTGCTTGCTGTGGCGTTCGGCATAACCGTACTGGACAAAGCGCAGCGGCCGCGCACCGCTGTTGCGGTCGGTCGGCAACGGCGCCAGGCGCAGCATCTGGAAATGTTCGGGGGTAACATCGGCCCAGGGCAGGGGGGCAACTTCCGCTGCTGCCTGCTCGGCAGTCGTCTCGGCGGTGTCCTGGGGGGCGGCTTCGGTCATCACGGCAATCCTCATGTGCGCAGCGGGCTGGTCGCATTGACGATGCCAGCACCGCTTTATCGGCAGGATTGGCCTGGACTGGAGGCGTAATTTCTGCGAATTGGCCTCAGCTGGCGGGCAACCGCTGAATGAAGTCGACAACGCGCTGGCCAAGTTCGGCCGCTTGCGGCAGTTGCGGGTCAAGGTAGCTGTCGCGTTGCTGGCTCATTTCTTCGGGGGCGATGCGCAGCATGTGGTTCATGCCCTTGATCAACGCCAGTTCGGCATCCGGCTTGGCCGCCTTGAGGATCTCGGCGTTATCGACACCGACCTGGAAGTCATGGGTGCCCTGGATGATCAATGCCGGTACCTTGACCTTGGCGAAGGCCTCGGCCGGGTCCTGGCGGAACAGCGAAATCAGGTAGGGCTGCACGCTCGGGCGCAGGACGTCCTGCAGTGGCAGCGGCACGCGGGAAGAAGTCTTGCCGTTTTTCAAGCGGTCAAGGATGTCATGGGCACTGGCCATGTAGCGCCCGGGGATGCGGTCAAACATCTGCGCGCGCAGCGCCTTGTCGATCGGCCAGCCGCTGCCGGCAATGCTGATCACCGCGCTGGCGCCGCTGTGCTCGGCGGCAAGGCTGGCGATCAGCGCACCTTCGCTGTGGCCGAGCAGGACCAGGCGGCCGAAGCGTGGGTCGGCCTTGATTTTCTGGCTCCAGGCCACCGCGTCGGCAACATAGCGTTCCACCGTCAGGTCACGCTCATCCGGCGTAGCAGCCAGGCTGGCGGCGACGCCTCGCTTGTCGTAGCGCACGCTGGCGATATTGTTTTTCGCCAGGGTCAGGGCCAGTTGCTTGAGGTTGTCGGTATTGCCGCCGTAGGGGTTGTTACCGTCGCGATCGGTCGGCCCGGAGCCAGCAATGATCAGCACCACCGGTGGCGGCTGCTCGGTGCGCGGCAACAGCAGGCTGCCGTGCAGCACGCCGCTGCCGGTATCGAGGCTGAGCGGGCGCTGGAACACGACGGGGGCAGCAGCCTGGACCAGACCACTGAACAGCAGGGCGATAACTGCAACAATACGCAACATCATCAGGCCACTATCTAGAGAGTGCGGTTTGGACCGGGGCCAGCGCAGAAGGTTCGCCGTCAGGGATGAACTGAATGGTTAGCCTGCGTATACTGGCGGCCTTGTTCAAATCTGGCTGATTCGCGGAGCGTCCTGCATGTCCGGCAATACCTACGGCAAGCTGTTCACTGTCACCACCGCTGGCGAAAGCCATGGTCCGGCGTTGGTCGCCATTGTCGATGGCTGCCCGCCGGGCCTGGAAATTTCCCTGGCCGACCTGCAGCACGACCTCGATCGGCGCAAGCCCGGCACCAGCCGCCACACCACCCAGCGCCAGGAAGCCGACGAAGTCGAAATCCTCTCGGGTGTGTTCGAAGGCCGCACCACCGGTTGCTCGATCGGCTTGCTGATTCGCAACACCGACCAGAAGTCCAAGGACTACTCGGCGATCAAGGACCTGTTCCGCCCGGCCCACGCCGACTACACCTACCACCACAAGTACGGTGAGCGCGACTACCGCGGCGGTGGCCGCAGCTCGGCGCGCGAAACCGCCATGCGCGTGGCCGCCGGCGCCATCGCCAAGAAGTACCTGGCCAGCCAGGGTATTCGCATTCGCGGCTACATGAGCCAGCTCGGTCCGATCGAAATCCCTTTCAAGACCTGGGATTCGGTGGAGCAGAACGCCTTCTTCAGCCCCGACCCGGACAAAGTCCCGGAGCTTGAGGCCTACATGGACCAGCTGCGCCGTGACCAGGATTCGGTCGGGGCAAAGATCACCGTGGTCGCCGAAGGTGTCATGCCGGGCCTGGGCGAGCCGATCTTCGATCGCCTGGACGCCGAGCTTGCCCATGCGCTGATGAGCATCAACGCAGTCAAGGGCGTGGAGATCGGCGCGGGTTTTGCCAGCGTCGCCCAGCGCGGCACCGAACACCGTGACGAGCTGACCCCAGAGGGTTTTCTCAGCAACAACGCCGGCGGCATTCTTGGCGGTATTTCCTCCGGCCAGCCGATCGTTGCCCACCTGGCCCTCAAGCCGACGTCGAGCATCACCACCCCGGGCCGCTCCATCGACGTCGATGGCAACCCGGTCGAGGTCATCACCAAGGGCCGTCACGACCCGTGCGTGGGTATCCGCGCCACGCCGATCGCCGAAGCGATGATGGCCATCGTGCTGATGGACCACCTGCTGCGCCATCGCGGGCAGAATGCCGAGGTACGCGTGAACACCCCGGTACTGGGCCAGCTGTAATGCCGGCCTCGGCCAATCGCGCTGCGGCTCGCTGAGCCGTGGCGGCGATTCCCTACTGGCGGCTGTCCAGCTTCTACCTGTTCTACTTCGCCTTGCTTGGTTCGACCGCGCCGTTTCTGGCGTTGTATTTCGATCATCTGGGTTTTTCCAGCGCGCGCATCGGCGAGCTGGTCGCCATTCCCATGCTGATGCGTTGCGTGGCCCCCAACCTGTGGGGCTGGCTGGGTGACCGCAGTGGCCAGCGCCTGCTGATCGTGCGCCTGGGGGCGTTGTCGACCCTGGCGACCTTTTCGCTGATCTTCTTCGCCAAGAGCTACGCCTGGCTGGCGCTGGTAATGGCCCTGCATGCGTTCTTCTGGCATGCGGTATTACCGCAGTTTGAAGTCATCACCCTGGCCCATCTGCAGGGGCAGACCGCGCGTTACAGCCAGATCCGCCTGTGGGGGTCGATCGGCTTCATCCTCACCGTAGTCGGGCTTGGCCGCTTGTTCGACTGGCTGAGCCTGGACATCTACCCGCTGGCGCTGGTGATTATCATGGCCGGTATCGTCCTGGCCAGCCTCTGGGTGCCCAATGCCCAGCCGCCGGGGCAGAATGAGCGGGCCAGCGGCGGCGGCTTTCTCAAGCAACTGTCCAGCCCCGGGGTTGCCGCGTTTTACCTGTGCGTGGCGCTGATGCAACTGAGCCACGGCCCGTACTACACCTTTCTGACTCTGCACCTTGAGCACCTGGGCTACAGCCGCGGCACCATCGGCATGCTCTGGGCGCTGGGGGTGGTGGCCGAGGTGCTGATGTTCCTGGCCATGAGCTGGATTCTGGCGCGGGTATCGCTGCGCCGGGTGCTGCTGGCCAGCTTTGCCCTGGCGGCAGTGCGTTGGGCGTTGCTCGGCAATTTTGCCGAACATTTGGGCGTACTGTTGCTCGCCCAGCTCTTGCATGCGGCCACCTTTGGCAGTTTTCACGCGGCCGCCATCGCCTTCGTGCAACGCAGCTTCGCGGCCCGCCAGCAAGGTCAGGGGCAGGCGTTATATGCCGCACTGGCCGGCACTGGCGGCGCCTTGGGCGCCCTGTATTCGGGTTACAGCTGGAACCTGCTGGGGCCGGCTACCACCTTTAGTATTGCCAGCATCGCAGCCCTGGCTGCAGCCGTTATCATTGCGCTTCGAATGAAAGAGGATAGTTGCCCCGATGAGCAGCCTTAGCGTGTATCACCAGTCCACCCCGGACACCCCAAACAAGGTTCTGACTCACCTGGAGGACATCGCCGCGACCCTGCAAGAGCAGGGCGTGCGTTTTGCCCGTTGGCAGGCTGGCGCGCCGATTCAGGCGGGCGCCAGCGACCAGCAACTGATCGGCGCTTATCAAGCCAGTATCGATGCGCTAAAAGCCGAGACCGGTTACGCCCGTGTCGAGGTAAGCCGCGAAGCGGATACCAGCCTGCGCGATGAGCACACCTGTGCCGAAGAGCGACTGCACTTTTTTGCCGCCGGGCGCGGGCTGGTCAGCCTGCGTATCGAGGACTACATCTATGCGGTGTTGTGCGAGAAGGGCGATTTGATCGGCGTGCCGGCAGGGGTTCGGCACTGGTTCGACATGGGCGAGGAGCCGCGGTTCGTGGCGATCCGGGTGTTCAACCGGCCGGAAGGCGGGCTTGTACGGTTTACTGGCGATTCGATTGCCAAGATGTTCCCGCGGCTTGACGACTGATAAACGCCATCACGGGGCAAGCCCGCTCCTACAGGTAGGAGCGGGCTTGCCCCCGCGAAGTTACCGATAAGTCGGCAAGGCAAACCGCTGCTGGCTTTGCAGCATCGAAATCACCGGCAGCTCACTGGCCTGTTCAGCCAGGTCGCGGCGAATCGCACTGATCGCCCACGACAGTTGTTCGGCGCTATGCAGCTGGGCATAAGAAATCGAGCGCTTGGTCTGGGTACCGTCGGCTGCCCGCAGGGTCAGCAGAATTCCGCCATCGGGGCGCGCCTGGGTGGTGACATCGTAGGCGGAGAATACCGAGGCGAATTTTTCCTGGATGAGGTCCATATCAGCTCCTGACTGTTAGTGGCAGACATGGAGTGACAGGTGCAGCGACTGTGCCAGCTTTTTGATTTTAGAAAAACTTTATAAATCAATGGCTTAGGATTTGGTTGGGAAAGGTGTGCCGTGCATTCTGCATGGTCGTGCATTTTGCACAGTGCATTTTGCAGTATCGCCTTGGCCAATAGATTTCTTCTGTCATGGCCATGACTTATCCACCGTTGACCCGCCGCGCTCCCTGCTCAAGACTTGGGCCTTTCCGATAGCCAGGAGGTTCCCCATGTCTGACCAACGCAGGCCAACGCCGATGAACGACGACGAGGCGGCAGCGTTTGCCGAAGAGGTCTTCGACCGGGCGCGCAAGGGCGACGCGGTGATACTCGGGCGCTTGCTGGAAAACGGCTTGCCAGTGAACCTGCGCAATGGCAATGGCGACACCTTGCTGATGCTTGCCAGCTACCACGGGCACCTGGATGCCGTGGCGGTACTGCTCGAGCACGGCGCCGACCCGCAGATCGCCAATGACAAGGGCCAGTTGCCGATTGCCGGCGCGGCCTTCAAGGGTAACCTGGAGATGGTCCAGTTGCTGGTGGACAAGGGCGCCGAGGTCGATGGCGCGTCCGCCGATGGACGCACCGCGCTGATGATGGCGGCGATGTTCAACCGCACGGTGATTGTCGACTACCTGCTGGCCCAGGGCGCCAACCCGCGCCATCGCGACGCCCGTGGCACCGATGCCCTGGGCGCGGCGCAAACCATGGGCGCGCCCGAGACCACCGAGCAGTTGCTCAAGCTGCTCGGCTAACCCCACGGGGCCTTTTGCGGCTATCCTTGGCGACTTTTTTCAGCGTCGCAGGGCCCCTTCATGAAACTCCAACTGGCCGAACTCATCGGCAAAATCAGCGCTGGCTGCATGGGCGAGGACGAAGTCGCGCGTATCGCCGACGAAGCCGCCCAGGCCTATGCCGACCCGCAGGCGTTTCTCGCCGCCAACCCGGACATCAACTACGACGACAGTTTCCCTATCCCGCTGGGTGAGTGGATTGTCGTCGGCAGCCTGCCCGACACCGTGTTGTTCCAGGCTGATAGCTATCAGGACCTGTTACAGCAGATCACCGACTCTTTCGACAAGAGCGTGCCGTTCAACCTCAAGCCCAAGCAACTGGCCAAAGTCGAGGCGCTGACCGCGCTTAACCGCATCCAGGTGCAGATGGGGGCGATGAACAAGGAAGCCGGCGGCTATGTGCTGATGAACTTCAGCCAGTTGCTCGATGACGAGCTGCAGATGGTGCTGGTCGGCAACGATGACCTGCCGCGGGTGCTGGAGCTGTGTGCCGAAGTCGGCATCGCCGCAGCGCCGGCCCTGGAAGCGCTGCGGGTGGCCGTGCACGTTTAACCCAGGGCGGTATCGAGGAACATCATCACCGCAAAACCGCCCATCAGGCCCAGGGTTGCCGAGGTCTGGTGGCCGTTGCGGTGGGTTTCCGGAATCACTTCGTGGGACACCACGAAAATCATCGCCCCGGCTGCCAGGCCCATGCTCACCGGGTAGGCAATGGCAAAGCCGGTGGAAATACCCAGGCCGATCACTGCGCCAATGGGCTCCATCAAACCAGAACCGATGGCCACCAGCGCCGCCTTGAAGGTCGAGAGACCGGTGGCGCGCAGTGCCAGCGCCACGGCCAAACCTTCGGGAATGTCCTGGATGGCGATGGCGCTGGTCAGCGGCAGGCCGACATTAAGGTCACCGTTGGCAAAGCTGACGCCGATGGCCATGCCCTCGGGCAGGTTGTGCAGGGTGATGGCCAGGACGAACAGCCACACCCGGTTGATCCGCTCCGCCTGTGGGCCGCAGGGGCCGGTACTTTCGTGCTCATGCGGGGTGAAGCGGTCAAGGCCGAGCATCAGCAAGACCCCCAGGCCCATGCCGACCACCACCGTCAGTGCCGCGTACGGGCCGTTGCCGGTGATCTCCCGCGCGGCGTCGAGGCCCGGCAGAATCAGCGAGAAGGAGCTGGCGGCGAGCATCATCCCGGCGGCAAAGCCGAGCATCACGTCCTGGGTGCGCGCGCTGACCTCGCGCAGCACCACTGCCATGACTGCGCCAAGGGCGGTGGCGGCAAATCCGGCGAGGCCGCCGAGCATGGCCATGTGCAGGTTTTGCTGGTGGTCGCCATGCACAGCATTCCACGCGCTGGCGATCAGCAGGCCGAGCACCGCCAGCAAGCTCAGGCCCAAACCTGCGCTGAGCCACGGGCTGCTTTGTGCCTGTTGCATCCAGGCGTTCCACAAGGGGACGGGAGCGGGGCTGCTGTGACTGTGGGCGGGTGGCATAGGAACCTCTCTGGCGCAATTCAATCACTCGAGTGTAACCAGCGCTGCCTGGGCGCGGCGAACGATTCGCCTCTATGGGCCTGATAGCCAGCTATCCTGAGGGCAGACGCGACCAAGGGAGCAATACCATGGGTTCTACCTTCAATAGCCTGGTTGGGCTGATCATCCTCGCCCTGGACATCTGGGCGATCATCAATGTGATCAAAAGCGGTGCCAGCGGGGGCGCCAAGATTCTCTGGATCCTGCTGATTCTGCTGCTGCCGGTGCTGGGCCTGATTATCTGGGCGATAGCCGGGCCGCGGGGCAATGTGCGGCTGTAGCCCGAGATAATCTTCAGATCAGCCAGGTCCCCTCCAGTTCCAACAGGATCTGCTTGCGCTCGATCCCGCCGGCAAAGCCGGTGAGGGTGCCATTGCTGCCGATCACCCGGTGACAGGGGATGATGATGGCAATCGGGTTGGCGCCATTGGCGGTGCCCACTGCCCGTACCGACCTGGGGTTGCCGATGGCCTGGGCAAGTTCGCCGTAGCTGCAGGTGGTGCCGTAGGGAATGCGCTGCAGGGCCTGCCAAACCTCGCGCTGGAACGGTGTGCCGCAGGGCGCCACACGCACTTCGAAGGTCTCGCGCTTGCGCGCGAAATACTCGTCCAGTTGGCGCGCCACGTCGTCCAGCTGGTTGCTGGCCGGCAGCCAGTCCGCGGCCAGCTCCCAGGGCTGGGCGGCGTCCATGTGCAGCAGGCGCAGGCCCTGTTCATCGCCTGCCAGCAGCAGCGGGCCTAGCGGGCTTGGTAGGTAGCGAAAAAACATGGGGTAATGATCTCCCTGCGGATAACCCTGATTCTATTACGAAATTTTCACAAACGATTGCCGACAATTTGCGCGCGCAATTATCCGTTCGCCGAATGACCGTGCAACGCGCTCGCGTTTAGGGCACATTTGCCGATTCGTTTTACCGCCTTCCTCGAACCTGAACCCTAGGATCTTCCAATTCATGGCTAACACGGACGCCTTGAGTCAACAGCGGGCTGCGTCGCGCCCGTTGCAACCGACGCTGAAATCGCATCTGGCCTACACCCTGCTGTGCGGGCTGGTGATCATGCTGATGCTCAGCCTGGTCCGCCTCGCGTTGCTGGTCTACAACAGCGACATGATCGGCGACACGCCGACCTCGACCGTAGCCGAGGGTTTCCTCAATGGCCTGCGGTTCGACCTGCGGGTTGTGGTGTACCTGAGCATCCCGCTGCTGCTGGCGATCCTCAGTGCCCGCGCCATGGCTGCCCGCGGCCTGTTCCGGGCCTGGCTGACCATCGCCTCGAGCATTGTCATGTTCCTCGGCCTGATGGAGATGGACTTCTATCGCGAGTTCCATCAGCGCCTCAACGGCCTGGTGTTCCAGTACGTCAAGGAAGACCCGAAAACCGTGCTGAGCATGCTCTGGTACGGTTTCCCGGTGGTGCGCTACCTGCTGGCCTGGGCTTTTGGCACCTGGCTGCTGAGCCTGTTGTTCAAGGGCATCGACCGCCTGACCCGGCCTGCTGGCGGGTATGAAAGCCAGGTAGCCGGCACGCGCAGCGTTGCGCCCTGGTACGTGCGCGGCGTGGTGTTCTTCATGGTCTTGCTGGTAGCGGTCATCGCCGCTCGCGGTACCCTGCGCCAGGGCCCGCCGATGCGTTGGGGCGATGCCTTCACCACCGACTCGAACTTCGTCAACCAGCTGGGCCTGAACGGCACCCTGACCCTGATCGACGCGGCCAAGAGCCGTTTCGGCGAAGACCGCGCCAACATCTGGAAGTCGACCATCGAGCAAGGCCTGGCGACCCAGACCGTGCGCGACATGCTGCTGACCGCCAACGACAAGCTGGTCGATGCCGACAGCGCCGCCGTGCGCCGTGACTTCACCCCGCCGGCGGACAACACCCTGCCAATCAAGAACGTCGTGGTGATCCTCATGGAGAGCTTCGCCGGTCATTCGGTTGGCGCCCTGGGCAGCCCGAACAACATCACCCCGTACTTCGACAAACTGGCGAAAGAGGGCCTGCTGTTCGACCGCTTCTTCTCCAACGGCACCCATACCCACCAGGGCATGTTCGCCACCATGGCCTGCTACCCGAACCTGCCGGGCTTCGAATACCTGATGCAAACCCCGGAAGGTGGCCACAAGCTGTCCGGCCTGCCGGCGCTGCTCAGTGCTCGTGACTACGATGACGTCTACGTCTACAACGGTGACTTTGCCTGGGACAACCAGTCCGGTTTCTTCGGCAACCAGGGCATGACCACCTTCATCGGCCGTAACGACTTCGTCAATCCGGTGTTTTCCGACCCGACCTGGGGTGTGTCCGACCAGGACATGTTCGACCGTGGTAACGAAGAGCTGGCCAAGCACGATGGCAAGAAGCCGATCTACGCGCTGCTGCAGACCCTGTCCAACCACACGCCGTATGCGCTGCCCAAGGATCTGCCGGTCGAGAAGGTTACCGGCCAGGGCCGCCTGGACGAGCACCTGACTGCCATGCGCTACTCCGACTGGGCCCTGGGCCAGTTCTTCGAGAAAGCGCGCAAGGAGCCTTACTTCAAGGAAACCCTGTTCGTCATCGTCGGCGACCATGGCTTCGGCAACCACCAGCAGGTCACCGAGCTCGACCTCGGGCGCTTCAACGTGCCGCTGCTGCTGATCGCCCCGGGTATCCAGGAGAAGTTCGGTGCGGTCAACCACACCGTGGGTACCCAGATCGACATCGTGCCGACCATCATGGGCCGCCTGGGCGGCGAAACCCGTCACCAGTGCTGGGGCCGTGACCTGCTCAACCTGCCAGCCGGTGACCAGGGCTTCGGCATGATCAAGCCATCGGGCAGCGAGCAGATCGTCGGGCTGGTCAAGGGCGACCGGATCCTGATCGAGTCCAAGGACATGTCGCCACGCATGTACCGCTACGAGCTGGGCGCCAACTTCAAGGCCGAGCTGATCGAAGCCCCGGACCAGACCGAGCTGACCCACAAGCTTGAGTCGTTCATCCAGACCGCGACCAAGAGCCTGCTGGATAACACCGCGGGTGTAGTGCACGGCACCCCGGAATAACGACGTTGCTGGTGCTGTAAACAGGACCCCGGCTTGCCGGGGTCTTGGCTTTCTGGGCCATGGATGCTCAAATCGCGCGCTTGAGGAAGCGGGGGCTGCAACGGCGCCCATCAAAAAAGGATTTTTGCGTGCGCGTGTTCGTATTGTTTGCCGGCCTGTGCCATTCACTGTTGGCGCTGGCCGATGTTGCACCGGCGGATTACCAGACGCCCCCCGGCTGGCGTACCGAATGCATGGGCCGGGTGCAGTTCGATGTGCCCAAGGACATTGCCTGGCACACTTCCAGTGGCTACTGGCAGTACTACAATTTCGAGCTCCCCACTCCCACAATCACCCCTGGGGACAAGCAGATTGCCTACGGCGAAGGATTGACCGGCGAGCTGCCCTTTCTGGTCGACATTGAGGTCAGCCCGTTGACCACCCGTGCACTCTACGAACAGATCCGCTATGTGCAGGGCCTCACCCGTGGCCCGGCGCAGGAGCGGGTGGTGAAGGCGCAGATGGAGGCGCTGGATGCCGCCATCTCTGCGAGCCGTGACGACGAAACGCGCTACAGGGCCCTGAGTGATCAGTACTACGACTTGCGTGAAAAGCTCCAGCGCATAGGCTATGTGACTTCGCAACTGGTGGTGCTTGACGACATGATCAAGCAATTTACTGGCGAGGGGCGGTCGGTGGCGAAGCTGCAGGTCGAGCGCGATGCCTTCTTCGAGGAGCAGGCGCAATGGCCGACCGATGTAGAGTACGAGCATGAGCGCTTTATCGAGCTGGGTGTGCCAGACGCCTCTGCAAACTGGTATGAAGGCAATCTGACTGCCTACCTGTGGCGCGATCAACGCATCTACCGATTCAAGTTCTACAGTGGCGCCAATACCGCGACAGACACCGCGGCGCTGGCCCGGCTGGAGCCCAGGGCGCGCGCTGTGCTGGCCGCGTTCCGCATCCGCAAGCAATACGAAATTCCCCAGGACAACGGCTTCTGTGTGCCCTTCGGCTTCATTGCCGATGATGGCACGCCGCGCCATGCCATCACCTTGGGCCTCAACCCCGCAGACAACCCGAACCTGTTGCACCGCCTGAGCATGAGCAGTGACAGTGACAAGGCCGTCGAGATGGTGCCGATGCTGCTGGATCGACTGATTGCCAACCCGTTTCCGCTGCAGATCAGCGTCGATAAGTTCGGGCCCTCAAGCGTGCGGATCGGCGCCGCCAAGGGCAGGTTCGGCGGTGCACGCTTTCGCGTCTATGAGCCTGACAGTTTGAAGCCGGCGGCCACAGAAACGTTCAGGATGGTCGCCGGCGCCTTGGGCTCCGGCGACCAGCCCACTGTGGTGCTGGGAGTGACCGATGAACACTCCGAGCCGCCGCTGCAGTTCGAGCCTTCCAGGGACGATTTTCTACGCACGCTGCAAAGCATACGCGCGCTGCCAGGCGCTCATCGCTTCGAGCCGCAAGAAGACTGAACAACCACCGCTGTATCGAGGTCAACGGAAGGTAAGCCCGATTCACCCTGAACATCTGTACAGAGGAGAGTCCAATGAAAGCATGGGTCATTACCTTCGTTGACCAGAAGGGCGAGCGTACCTCGCTGCCGCTCAGCGCAGAGCTGGAACCGAGTATCGAAGAGGCGGCGCGGCTGATTCGCTCCCATCTGTTTCCGGTCCTGGGCGAGCTGGACCTCAATGATTTCCAGGACCGCGAAACCTCGCCAACGGCCAAATGGCTGAAGGAGCAGAACGGGGTGGAGATTACTGCCATCACTGAAGGGCCTTGAACCCGCATGCCGGCTGGCACGCTGGGCAATCAGGCGCTACGCTGCAGACAAGGTCGGGCGATTTTTTCTGATTGTCCGGGCTTGCCGATCCACGTCACGCAACAGCTCGAATTGCCCCCGCACGGCTTGTGTGGCGGGCAGGTGCGTTTTGCACTGAAAGTCTATCCATCGGTAATGAGGAGGACGATTCATGAGCAGCCAATACGAGGACATCAGCAGCACGGTCTTGCGTCGGATGAAAGAAGGCGGGTTCAACTTCGCGCAGATTCATCCCATCGAGTTTTATGCGGTCTTTCCGGACGAGGCACGGGCGCGGCGAGCGGCAGGTAAGTTTCGCGGCGAATCACTCAGTGCCCAGGTCCACGAGCGTGATGATGGCGCCTGGCACCTGGAGCTGAGCAAGGTGATGTTTGCAACCTATGGCGGTATCGGCGAATTCGAACAGGATTTCGAGGCGGTGATCGCCCCGCTGGGCGGAGAAATAGAAGGCTGGGGCGTCAAGCAGGAACGTCAACTGGCTTGACCGGCAAGCAAGCGCGGCGCTTCGCAATGAGGCGCCGCCGTCAAAGCGAGCGCAGCGGTTGCACAGATCTGGTGCGACCGTTCTTCGTTTAAAACGCAACATACTGAATAACAAGGAATTGTGCCGCTGGCACGGGGCTTGCGATGGCTCCGGTGCACGGGTGACAAGGAGTTCGGCATGATCCGCACCTTTTATGACGAAATGTACGCCGCTGACGGCCAGGTCCGTCCGCACTACCGGGAATTCGCCCGCTGGCTGGCCGAAACCCCGCCAGAGCTGCTGGCCCAGCGTCGACGTGAAGCCGACCTGCTGTTCCACCGCGCCGGCATCACCTTCACCCTCTATGGCGACGAGCAGGGCACCGAGCGCCTGATTCCCTTCGATACCATCCCGCGCAGCATCCCGGCCAGTGAATGGCGGGTGGTCGAACGGGGCTGCATTCAGCGGGTCAAGGCGCTGAACCTGTTTCTAGCCGACCTGTACCACGACCAGCGCATCATTCGCGCCGGGATCATTCCGGCCGAGCAGGTGCTGGCCAACGAGCAGTACCAACTGGCGATGCAGGGCCTGGACCTGCACCGCGACATCTATTCGCACATTTCCGGGGTCGACCTGGTGCGCGACAGTGATGGCAGTTACTACGTGCTCGAAGACAACCTGCGCACCCCCAGCGGCGTCAGCTACATGCTTGAAGACCGCAAGATGATGATGCGCCTGTTCCCCGAGCTGTTCGCTGCCCAGCGCATCGCGCCGATCGATCATTACCCCAACCTGTTGCTCGATACCCTCAAGAGCTCAAGCCCGCTGGACAACCCCAGCGTGGTGGTGTTGACGCCCGGGCGTTTCAACAGCGCCTTCTTCGAGCATGCCTTCCTCGCCCGCGAGATGGGCGTCGAGCTTGTCGAGGGCGCCGACCTGTTCGTGCGTGACGAGCGGGTATTCATGCGCACCACCGACGGCCCCAAGGCGGTCGATGTAATCTACCGGCGCCTGGACGATGCCTTCCTCGACCCACTGGCCTTCAACCCCGATTCGATGCTCGGTGTGCCCGGGCTGCTGGCGGCTTATCGCTGCGGCAACGTGGTGCTGGCCAATGCCATTGGCACCGGGGTGGCCGACGACAAGTCGATTTACCCCTATGTCACCGACATGATCCGCTTCTACCTCGACGAGGAGCCGATCCTCAAGAACGTGCCGACCTGGCAGTGCCGCAAGCCTGAAGAACTGTCCCACGTGCTGGCGCACCTGCCGGAGCTGGTGGTCAAGGAAACCCAGGGTTCCGGCGGCTACGGCATGCTGGTCGGGCCGGCGGCCAGCCGTGCCGAGATTGAGGCGTTCGCCGCCCGGATCAAGGCCCGGCCAGCGGCCTATATCGCCCAGCCGACGCTGTCGCTGTCGACCTGCCCGACCTTTGTCGAAAACGGCATCGCCCCGCGGCATATCGACCTGCGCCCGTTCGTGCTGTCCGGGCGCGAGACCCGGGTGGTGCCAGGCGGCCTGACCCGGGTCGCGCTGCGCGAGGGCTCGCTGGTGGTCAACTCGTCCCAGGGCGGCGGCACCAAGGACACCTGGGTGGTCGAGGATTAAGTCATGCTGAGTAGAACTGCCTCTGATTTGTACTGGATGTCGCGTTACCTGGAACGGGCGGAAAACCTCGCGCGGATGCTCGATGTCAGTTATTCGCTGTCGCTGATGCCGCAAGACGGGCGCGGCGACGGCCTGGATGAAATGGCCATGCCGCTGCTGATCACCGGTACCCTCGACGACTACCTCGAGCGCCATGGCCAGCTGCATGCCGAACGCCTGCTGCACTTCTTCGCCCTCGACCCGGAAAACCCGGCGAGCATTTACAGCTGCCTGGGTGCCGCGCGGGCCAGTGCCCATGCGGTACGTGGGCGGATCACCGCCGACATGTGGGAAAACATCAACGCCACCTGGCTGGAAATTCGTGGCATCGCCGAGCAAGGCCTGGGCCGTTATGGCATGAGCCGTTTCTGCGAGTGGATCAAGGAACGCTCGCACCTGTTCCGTGGCGCCACTTACGGCACCATCATGCGCAACGACGCCTTTCGCTTCATTCGCCTGGGCACCTTCATCGAGCGCGCCGACAACACCCTGCGCCTGCTCGATGCCCGCTACGAGATGCTTGGCGACGAGGCCGAGGCGGTCAGCGACAGCTCGGCGCGCGGTTACTACCAATGGAGCGCCTTGCTGCGCGCGCTGTCGTCATTCGAGGCTTACACCGAAATCTACCGTGATGCACCGGCCGCTCGCCATGTCGCCGAGCTGCTGCTGTTGCGCGCCGACGTGCCGCGCTCGCTGCGTGCCTGCACCGAGGAAATCGACTTGATCCTCGCCAGCCTGCCCGGCGGCAACGGCCGCCCGGCCCAGCGCCTGGCCGCCGAGGTGGACGCGCGCCTGCGCTACACCTCGATCGATGAAATCCTTGCCGAAGGGCTGCACCCCTGGCTGACCCATTACATCCCGCTGGTGCGTGAACTGGGCAACGCCATTCACAGCGCCTACCTGGAGGCCGTATGAGACTGACCATTAGCCACGAAACTGCCTACCACTACGAAGACCAGGTGCGTGCCAGCATCCAGTACCTGCGTCTGACTCCTCACGACAGCGAGCGTCAACAGGTGCTCAGTTGGCAACTGGACCTGCCGCGGCCGGTGCGCGCGCAACTGGACCCGTTCGGCAACATCCTGCATGTGCTGAGCCTGGAAGAGCCACATTCTGACCTGGTCATCGGCGCCCGTGGCCTGGTCGATATTGATGAAAGCCGTGAGGCCGAGCACGAGTTGCAATCGCCGCTGCCGTTCCTGCGCTTCACCCGCCTGACCGAAGCTGACGAAGCCTTGCGTGCCTTCGCCAGCCAGCAATGCCGCAAGCGCCGTGACCGCTCGACGTTGATCGAACTGATGAATGCCCTGAACCAGCGCATGGCCTACAGGCCCGGCAGCACCGCCGTGGATACCAGCGCCGCCCAGGCGTTTGCCGGCGGCGCCGGGGTATGTCAGGACCACACCCATGCCTTCCTGGCCTGCGCGCGCAGCCTGGGCATCCCGGCGCGCTATGTGTCCGGTTACCTGTTCGACAGCGACAGCCAGCAGATGGCCAGCCACGCCTGGGCCGAAGCCTGGCTGGAGGATGCCTGGTACAGCTTCGATGTCACCAACCAACTGGCCCGGCCTGAACGCCACCTGAAACTGGCGGTGGGCCTGGACTACCTGGATGCCTGCCCGGTGCGCGGCATGCGCCGCGGTGGTGGTTTCGAGCAGATGCACGCCAAGGTGCTGGTGACCCCGACCCTCAACGCCCAGCAGCAGTGAGCCTCAGGGTTTGCGCGTGGCCATGTGGGCCAGGTACGCCAGCAGCGCATCCAGCTCGCTATCGCTGATGACCGCTGCGGCAAACCCGGGCATTTTTGCCTGGGGCCACTGGCGCAGGCTTTGCGGGTCACGGATGTAACGCCGGAGGAAATCGGCCTGGAAGTACTCGGTCGGGTTGTGCGGCAGGTTCAGGTCCGGGCCGAACTGGGCGTCCCCGGCGCCGTTGAGGCGATGGCAGGCCAGGCAGTTCTTCTGGAACACGGCAAAGCCCTGGTTGACCGGGTTGTCGGCGTTAATGCCTGGCGCCGGGCGCATGGCCGGGAAGCGTTCGGCCACTGCCGCCAGGCGGCGAATGCTGGCGACCTGGAAAGGCCATTGCTCAGGGCTGATGCGCCCGGCTTGCGGGTCGGTCCAGACCAGGTAAAACGGCCCGGCACCGGGCTTGCCCTTGGCCAGTGCCGGCCAGGGTCTGGCCGGGTCTTCAATGGCCAGCCAGGCCCGCGCAGGGCCGTCCTTGAGCAAAGGCGCGGCGGGCATCTCGGCGGCGAAACCGTCCAGGGCAATGGCTTGCAGGTGATCATCGGCCTGCACTCCCTGTAGGAGCACAGCCAGTGGTACCGCGCGGTAATGCATGGTTCGCTTGTAGGAAACGTCGTTTTCAATCTGGATATCCTGCGCCAGCGGATGCGCCAGCAACTCGGCGCTCTGCCAGTGGCGGCTGCCGTTGCCCAGGTCGAGGGTCAACTGCGCCGCCTGCAGGGGCAGGCACAGCAGGGCGAGCAACAAGCTGAAACAGTGGCGCATGGGCAGTCTCCAACCATCAGGGTCGGCAGATTACCTGCACACAACCGGCTTGTGCCAGGCACAAACCGCGGGAAGAGGGCATGCCGCTCAGCCGAACAGGCGTGAAAGGTTCGGCAGGATCAACAGCAGCGTAGTGGCGAAGAGAATGAGCCCGGCTTGACGTACTTTGTGTTGTTTGAACATGGCTGACCGCCTTTTTGTTGTTATTCCTGAGTGCCCAGAGGCTTCCTTGTCGTCGATCTGGCGAACATCATTTAACGTGGTGAAACATTAAGTCGCGAACCGTTGCTAATGGGTATACAGCTAACCTTAGGGTCAACGTCACCCGTGTTTTAGAACGCTTTAATCTGTACTTATTGCGCTTCAGATGTTTTTCGCTATGAGGCCTTTGGCCATCCACCAGCATTCCCCTTGCTAGACGCCTGCGCCACATCGGCAAGTGGATCCCAAGCTCATGACCGTTCGTCCGAGCATCATACTTGCCTGCGCGCCTTATTCGGGGCAGGCTTTACGGGGCAATCCCGCCTTTGTCGTTCAGGACTATCTCTATGTCGCTACGCATCTGCATCCTGGAAACCGACGTCCTGCGACCGGAGCTGGTCGAGCAGTATCAGGGCTACGGACGGATGTTCGAGCAGCTGTTTACCCGCCAGCCAATCGCCGCCGAGTTTCGCGTCTACAACGTGTTGAACGACGAATACCCCGATGATGACCAAGTGTTCGATGCCTACCTGGTTACAGGCAGCAAGGCCGACTCGTTCGGTGATGATCCGTGGATTCACAAGCTCAAGGCGTTCCTGCTGGAGCGCTATCAGCGTGGCGACAAACTGCTTGGCGTGTGTTTTGGTCATCAACTGCTGGCGCTGCTGCTGGGCGGCAAGAGCGAGCGCGCGCACCAAGGCTGGGGGGTGGGTACCCACCGCTATGTGATGAACGCCAAGGCGCCGTGGATGAGCCCACAGGTCGAAGAGCTGACCTTGCTGATCAGCCATCAGGACCAGGTCACCCGCCTGCCGGAGAACGCCACGGTGATTGCCTCCAGCGACTTCTGCCCGAACGCCGCTTATCACATCGGCGACCAGGTGCTGTGCTTTCAGGGCCACCCGGAGTTCATCCACGACTATTCGCGGGCGCTGCTCGAGCTGCGCCAGGACAGCCTCGGCCAGGAGGTCTACCGCAAGGGCATCGACAGCCTGGCGCAGCAGCACCAGGGCAGCACGGTGGCTGAATGGATGATGCGCTTCGTCGCGCACAAGCCCCAGGGCAGTTCGGCCTGAGGCCTGCCGTTACAGCCAGCCGGAGCGCTTGAAGCTGGCGTACAGCGCCGTGCAGCCCACGGCGATCCCGCCCAGCACGGCAAAGTAGCCGTAGTGCCAGCTCAGCTCCGGCATGTTCTGAAAGTTCATCCCGTAGATCCCCGCCACGGCGGTGGGGAAGGCCAGGATCGCCGCCCAGGCGGCGAACTTGCGCTGCACGATGCTCTGGCGTGACGACTCCAGCAGCATGCCGATTTCGATGGTCTGGCTGGCGATGTCGCGAATCCCTGCCAGGTCCTCCATCTGCCGGGTGACGTGGATCTGCACGTCACGAAAGTACGGGCGCATGTTCTTGTCGATGAACGGGAAGGTCAGACGCTGCAGTTCTTCGCTGACCTCGACCATCGGCGCCACATAGCGGCGCAGGCGCAGGATGTCGCGGCGCAGGCTGTGGATGCGCTGGATGTCTTCTTCCTTGAGCGAGCCGCTGAGCACGCTGCGCTCAAGCTCCTCGATCTCGCCATGAATGGCTTCGCTGACCGGCTGGTAGTTCTCGGTGACGAAGTCGAGCAGGGCGTAGAGCACGAAGTCTTCGCCGTGCTCGAGCAGCAGCGGCCGGGCCTCGCAGCGCTGGCGCACCAGGGCGTAGGATTTCGAGTGGCCGTTGCGGGCGGTGATGATGTAGCCGTTGCCGGCAAAGATGTGGGTTTCGATGAACTCCAGCTTGCCTTCATGGCGCACTGGCGAATAAGTGACGATGAACAGCGCATCGCCGAAGGTCTCGAGCTTGGGCCGGCTGTGCTTTTCCAGCGCGTCCTCGATGGCCAGCTCATGGAGGTTGAACTGGCGTTGCAGGTTGGCCAGTTCCTGGGCGTTGGGCTCTTCCAGGCCGATCCAGACAAAATGCCCGGGTTTGCTTGCCCACTGGCTGCCTTCATCGAGGCTGATATTGGTGACTTTTCTGCCGGCGCTGTACACCGCCGCCGCAACGACTCGACCCATGGTTGTCCGCTTCTTCTGTTAACCGTGCCAGTAGCTTGGTATGACCGGCACGATTCGGCAACCGTTCACGCCTGGGTCAGTTCACTTTCCATGCGATCGATGCAGTGTTGCATCTGCAGGCGGCACTGTTCGGCCAGGGCCGGCACATCCTGCTGGGTCAGGCCGCTGGTGGCGATCGGCGCCAGCGAACGGATGATGACCTTGCTGCGCCGCCAGCCGTTGAGCTTCAGGCGGCTGGCATAGCGGCTGACGCACACCGGCACGATCGGCACACCGGCTTCCACGGCCATGTGGAAGGCACCCTTTTTGAAGGTGATCAGATGCTCGCCGGCATTGCGCGTGCCTTCGGGGAACACCCAGATCGAGGTGTCGTCTTCGCTCAGGGTGCGGGTGGTGGTCTGCATGGCCCGGCGCGCCTGGTAGGCATTGCCGCGATCGACCAGCACGTTGCCGCCCAGCCAGAACAACTGGCCGAACAGCGGGATCCATTTCAGGCTCTTCTTGCCGATGCACACGGTGCGCGGCGGCACCACATGGCCGAGCACGAACAAGTCGTAGTTGGACTGGTGGTTGGCGATGATCACGCAGCCCGGCGGCTGGTCGAACAGCGGGCCGACCTCGGCCTTGATCTCAAGGCGCATCAGCCAGGTGGCGGGCAGGCCGTAAAGGCGTGCACAAATTCGGCTGTTGTCCGGGTTGAACGGTCGGCACAGGCCGACCAGCACACCAAGAACACCGGCCAGGAGAAAATGCAGCCCCAACAGGAACATGCGGATAATAAAAAGCATTCGTACGACTCACACCAGGCAAACGCGGCGCAGTGTACGGGTGTGCACTTCTATCGGCAAACGCTCATTGGGCGGGACAGGCCTGATTACACAATTAGTTGCAATCAGGCCTTGGTAGGGGGTCAGCCGAGGTGTTCCTGGTCACGGATGATCGCGTCGTCGAGCAGCTCCAGCAGAGCTTTGCGCACCTTGAGCTTGGTGTGCTTGTGGGCGTTCATGTTGATCTTCTTCAACTGCCGGGCGGCAGTCAGCGCAGCTTCCTGAAGTTGCTCGACCGGCACGACCTTGTCGAGGAAACCGGCGTCCACGGCGCTGACCGGGTCGAACATCTCGGCATTGATCACCGAGCGGTGGAATGCTGCACGGCGCAGTCGATCGCGGGCCAGTTCAATACCGGCGTGGTGCATGGTCATGCCGATCTGCACTTCATTAAGGCCAATGCTGAACGGGCCTTCGACACCGATGCGGTAGTCGGCCGAGAGCAGCAGGAAAGCGCCCTTGGCCACCGCGTGGCCCGGGCAGGCGACGATGATCGGGAACGGGTGCGAAAGCATGCGCCGGGCCAGGGTCGAGCCTGCGGTGACCAGGCTGACGGCTTCTTTAGGGCCTGCGGTCATGACTTTGAGGTCATAGCCACCGGACAGAATGCCGGGCTGGCCGGTGATGATTACCACCGCGCGGTCCTGCACGGCCTGGTCGAGGGCGGCATTGAAGGCCTTGATGACGTCAGGCGAGATGGCGTTGACCTTGCCGTTGTTCAGGGTCAGGGTGGCAATGCCGTCTTCGAGGTGGTAGGTAATCAGCTCACTCATGACAGAGTTCCTTAAAGGGGAGTGGGGCAGACGTTACTCAGGCAAGTGCCCGAGGTAAAGCGCTGTGACTGACTGACCGGTCAGCTTGACGGCCCGTTCGCTCGTGCTGACGGGAGTAGGTGAATCGGCGCTGTCAAAGCACGCCAGAGAATGGCGGCTTTGCCCTGTGTACCGTGGTTTTTTGCTTGAATGGCTTAAGCGCATGAATATTCTGAAAAAAACCTTTGCCATCAGAACCTCTTTCGACTACATTAGCGCGCCTCGACAGGCTGAACTGCTTGAAGAGAAACGGTGAAGTGTCCGAGTGGCTGAAGGAGCACGCCTGGAAAGTGTGTATACAGGAAACTGTATCAAGGGTTCGAATCCCTTCTTCACCGCCATATCTAGAAAAGCCCCCGACCTGAACAAGGTCGGGGGCTTTTTGTTTTGCCCATGAAAAAGGATGTTTCAGATGCTCAAAGAATGTTTTACCAAGGCGCAGATCCTCGCCGCCGAACAATTGCTGACCTTGGTCAGCCCGTCGGCGGCAATGGCCAGCCAGCATGTCCAGGCCCTGCGCGAGGTCGAGCTGGATGAAGACGACATCGAGGAATTCGAGGACGATCCGCAGCAACTGATGTACATCGTCAAGGACGTGGCAGACTGGGAGTCGGTGTTCTTTGTCGACTGGAAAGACACCGAGTCTTTTGTGCAGAGCGTGCAGCAGCTGGCCGAGGCACGGGATGCCGACGTTACGTTCGGCGTTGAGGACGCGGAAGATGAAGACTTCCTCGAAGGCACCACGGTGCCCGAACTGATGGTCACCGCCCACGACGAACTGCACAAGCAGGGCCTGGTGCTGTGGAACTGGTCTACCGATGGTGACTGCTACAGCGGTTTCATTACCACCAGGGACGTGGCGACGCAGCTGGTGGCGTTGGGCAAAGTGCTGGAAGTAGAAATCCGCGAGGGTAGCGAGCCGTTCTGACGGCGGTGTCTTCATCGCGGGTCAAGTCGACCCGCGATGAGCCCCTCAGAAGCTCACAGACGCCGAAACCCGTGCAGTGCGCGGCGCCCCCTGAAACAGATAACCATCCCCCAGGTACTCCCCGGCATCGCGCCAGTAGCGTTTGTCGAAGACGTTATCCACCATCAGCCGCAGCACCGTGTCGTAACCACCAATCCTGGTGCTGTAACGGCTGCCCAGGTCAAACACCGCATAGCTGCCGACCTCTACCGTTCCAGCCTGATTGGCGTACTTGCTGGCGCTGTAGCGCGCACCGCCGAGCAGGGCCAGGCCCGGGATCGGCAGGCTGTAGTCGGCCTGCACCGCAGCGCGCAAGTTCGGTACGTTGAGCGCCTGGTGGTCTTCGTAGTCAGCTGTGCCGCTGTTTTTGACCCGCGCGCGAATTGCCGCAGCACTGGCGTTGATCTGCAGGTTGGAGGTCAGCCAGCCGCTGGCGCCCAGCTCCAGGCCGATGTTTTTTTGCTGGCCTTGCTGCACATAGGTGAAACCACCGGCACCGTCAGGTTGTGAATACTGATAGGCCTGGCGCAGCTGGAACAGCGCGGCGCTCAGGCTCAGGCGTTGCCAGTCGCGCTTGATGCCCAGCTCGATCTGATGCGAGGTGGTCGGGGCGAGGATGTCCTGGCTGTTCTGGGCAAACCATGGCGCCGCACTGCCCGCTGAAAGGCCTTTGCTGTAGCTGGTATACAGTGAGATGTCGGCCCGAGGTTTGTAGATCAACGCGGCATTGGGCAGGAGTTCGTACTGGCGAGTGTGCCGACGGTCGTTGCCAGCTTCATCGAAGGCTTTTTCGTCCAGGCGCACTACACGTGCACCCAGTTGGGTTTGCCAGTGCTCATTGAAGGTGATGCGATCGCTGGCAAAAATACCGTACTGACGGCTGTCCAGGCGCCGTTCGGAGTGCCCTGGCACGCCATCGAACGGCTCCAGTGCAGGGGTCGCCTGGTAGATGTTAGCGCTGCCGATGAGCTGGTTGAAGGTTGGTCGCTGGTCGAGGGTGCGCCGCTGTGCACCGCTGCCGACGGTCAGTTCGTGGCTCAACCCGGTCATTTCAAAGCGACCGTTCAACGCCACCTGTGCTTCGTCGATGCGGCGCGTGTCGTCGGGGCTGCGAAAATCATAGACGTCATAGTCGCCTTCCGGGCTGAAGTGGGCAGCCATGCCGCCTCCTGACCCCCAGGCAAACGAACTGTAGTCATCGATCACCACCTTGCTGCGCGAGGCGCTGACGCTGCCGGTCCAGTTGTCACTGAAGCGATATTCGAAGCGCCCGCCAAGGTTCAGCGAGTCGATGCTCACCGGGTTGGCCCAGTGCTGATAGGCCAGGCGGTCATGCGGGTCGATGCCGTGGGGCAGGCTGTTGCCGCCGAGCAACTGGTAGCCCGGCACCGAACGCTGCTCGCGCTGCTGGTATTCGGCATCCAGCTGCAGCACGGCGTCGGGGTTGATCTGCCAGTCGAAGGCCAGCGAGGCGAAGTCGCGCTTGCCGTCGGCGTGGTCGACGTAGCTGCGGATGTCCTCATGCGTCAGGTTGGCGCGCAGGCCGAACTGACGCTCGCTGCCGAACCAGCCGCCGAGGTCGGTGGCCAGGTAGCGCTCGCCTTGTTCGTTGCTTGAAACCGTCACCGAGCGCACATCCTCCGGGCGCTTGGTCACGTAGTTGATCAGGCCACCGGGTTCCGACACGCCGCTTTGCAAGCCCGACAGGCCCTTGAGCAACTCGACCTGTTGCTTGTTCTCCAGCGCCACGTTCTGCTCGCCGGCGATGGTCTGGCCGTTGATCTTGTAGCTGCTGGCGGCGTTGAGCTCGAAGCCGCGCACGTTGAAGTTTTCGTAGTATCCGATCGGCGCATAGCTTTCACCCACCGAGGCATCGCTTTGCAGCACTTCACTGAGCTTGCGCACCTGGCGGTCGGCCAGCAGTTGCTCGTTGAACACTGCAATCGAGGCCGGCGTATCGAGCAGTGGCGCCGGCTGGAAACCGCCGACCGCGGCTTCGCGGGCCTGGTACCCCTCGCTATAGACCTGCGACACCTGCAGCGGGGCCAGGGTGATGCTGTCCTCGGCCAGGCTGTGTGTAGCCGGCAGGGCCAGGCTCAGGCCGAGCAGGCGCAAGGGCAGGCGAGGGCGAGGCAGGGTCATGCAGGAGCTCCTTGAAAACGAACGCGAACGCGCCGTTATCGATCGGCTGCTGTCCGGCAGGGCGTATTTGCCCGATAGGCGATGAGGGGCGCGAGCCCGGGTGGCGAAAGCCTGCCGGGTATTGCGCCGGGCAGGCGGGGGCGCAATCTTAGCAGGGGCGACCGGTTGGCGGCGCCCCTGTTTTCAATCGATTGTCATGACCATGAACGTACGAGGGCTGTGCGGATTCAGCCGTTCGCTGCCGCCTGGCTGTGGCGTCGCCAATTGCCGTCGATTTTCGACCAGGTCTTCTTGTCGGTGATGGCCATCAGCTTGCGACCATCCTTGAAGGTCGCCAGGAAGGTCACTTCTTCTTCCTTGCCGCCTAGCCAAAGGCCGGCGATCAGGCCGACCGGGCCGGCCACCAGGGCGCCGGCAACGCCCCAGCCCAGCGCACTGCTCAGGCTGCGGCTGGATTCCTGATTGGCGACGATCAGATCGGTAATGCGGGTCAGGGCGATTTTCTCGCCAGGTGAGGGGCTGCGGGCGGTCTTGAGTGTGAGCGATCCATTGCGGTACTCGCCTTCACCTTGCAAGAAATCGCCGGATTGAACCGTGAGTCTTGTCATAGTGGCATCCAGGTTGAAAGGGCTGTTGACCAATCCCTACTCAGCGCCCGGGCCCGTCACAAGTCAATGGCCAGCCGACGGAGGGTCACCCGCTAGTTGTCACAAAAAAGTAAAGGCTCAGAATCAGCGGGTTATAACGGCATGTCGCATTCTTATAATTAAACTTCGATTATGCAACTAAAACTGTCGGGTCAGTTTTCGTCTAGGGCCGGGGTTTTTGTCAGTCTCGATATATCGTCGTTTGCGCAAATGTATACGCATTGGCTAAATCAAGGGTTTGCGCGTGTAGGACAATAAACAATTAGTCTTATTGAAAATTGACGTCAAAAAAAGCTGGACAGTTCAATTCCACCTGTGTCAGTTTTTCCCCGCCTCATTCAGGCGAGTGATAGGACGATCTCGCCGCAGGAGCGTCCTATCGGACAACAACTGCTTTTTTGTAAACAAGGAAGTGTCTGTATGTCGAAAGTCAAAGAAAGCGCTATTGTTTCAGCTGGCTCTGTATTGCAACCGCACGGTGCAAGTTCCGCTTACAGCCTGATCAATAGTTTCGGCCATCAATATGATCGCGGCGGCAGTGCGACAGTCAATGGCAAACCTTCGTTCTCGGTCGACCAGGCCGCTACCCAGTTGCTGCGCGACGGCGCTGCCTGGAAAGACCTGAACAAGGACGGCACCATCAGCCTGACCTATACCTTCCTGACCAAGGCACCTTCTGACTTCTATGGTCAGGGGCTGGGCTCGTTCAGCGCCTTTTCCGCGCAGCAGAAAGCCCAGGCCAAACTGTCCATGCAGTCCTGGGCGGACGTGGCCAAGGTCACCTTCAAGGAAGGCGCCTCGGGCGGCGACGGTCACATGACCTTCGGCAACTACAGCGATGGCAGCACCGGCGGCGCGGCATTCGCCTACCTGCCGTTCGACGGTCCGGGCTCGCACAAGGGCGAATCCTGGTACCTGATCAACAATCAGTACCAGGCCAACGTCAACCCGGAAAACGGCAACTACGGCCGTCAGACCCTGACCCACGAAATCGGCCACGTCCTGGGCTTGTCCCACCCCGGCGACTACAACGCCGGCGAAGGCTACCCGACCTATGCCGATGCTAGCTACGGCCAGGACACCCGTGGCTACAGCGTCATGAGTTACTGGGGCGAGAGCAATACCAGCCAGAACTTCACCAAGGGCGGTGTGCAGGTGTACTCCTCGGCACCGCTGATGGATGACATCGCCGCCATCCAGAAGCTCTATGGCGCCAACTACGCGACCCGCTCCGGCGACACCGTGTACGGCTTCAACTCCACCGCTGACCGCGACTTCTACTCGGCCACCTCGGCCTCGTCGAAAATCGTCTTCTCGGTGTGGGACGGTGGCGGCAACGACACCCTGGACTTCTCCGGTTTTACCCAGAACCAGAAGATCAACCTCAATGACGCGTCGTTCTCCGACGTCGGCGGCATGATCGGCAATATTTCCATTGCCAAGGGTGCCATTGTCGAGAACGCCATCGGTGGCTCGGGCAACGACCTGCTGATCGGCAACGCCGTGGCCAACGAGCTCAAGGGTGGTGCCGGCAACGACATCATCTACGGCGGCGGCGGTGCCGACAAACTCTGGGGTGGTGCCGGTTCCGACACCTTCATCTTCGCTGCCAGCAGCGATTCGACCCCGAGCAATCCCGACCGCATCATGGATTTCGTCAGCGGTCAGGACAAAATCGATCTGTCGGCA
This sequence comes from Pseudomonas sp. B21-035, assembly GCF_024748945.1. Lineage (NCBI taxonomy): Bacteria > Pseudomonadati > Pseudomonadota > Gammaproteobacteria > Pseudomonadales > Pseudomonadaceae > Pseudomonas > Pseudomonas sp. B21-035. The sequence goes on along the minus strand of NZ_CP087179.1, from coordinate 4,232,311 downwards.
ATGTCGGCCTTTGCCGTCAACAAGCTGCCGCTGCAGTTCGTTGATGCCTTCACCGGCCATGCCGGCGAAGCGGTGCTGAGCTTCGATCAGGCAAGCAACCTCGGTAGCCTGTCGATCGACTTCACCGGCAACAGCCTGTCTGATTTCCTGGTGACCACTGTAGGTCAGGCGGTCGCCACGGATATCGTGGTCTGATAGCAACCTGAAAGGGCGGCGCACATGCGCCGCTCTTTCCGAGGCGGGCAGATAATGGCTTTGAAGCGAATGATCGCGCTTGGCGCGATTCCCCTGATGTTGATGACCGAGGTCGGTATGGCAAGCAGCCTGCTACTCCCCACGCCCGCGCAACTGGCCGGTGACTGGATGCTTTACCCCGAAAACGATCGGGCCGCGGGTTGTAAAATGCACCTGGATGCAGCGCAAACCTTGCGCGGCGATCTCGAATGCGTAGCAGGGCTGATTGGGCAGCGCCCCAGCGGCTGGCTGCCGACCACTGATACGCTGGCTTTGCTTGATGGCAGCGGTAGCGCGATGGTGCACTTTAACCGTTATAAGCCAGATATCTTCAAATGGACTTCCATATCTGGAAAGATACTCTTGCTGGAACGTAAGAATAAAGAATAAAGCCTTGTAGGCGATTGCCGATTTTTCAGGGATAGAAAGGCGGACAATGAACAAGCCGACTCATAAAGCCGGGGCGCCCCTGTGGGCAGCACTGGCCGATCACAAGTCCACGCTATTGAGTGTGGGTTGTTTTACCGCGTTGATTAACCTGCTTATGTTGGTGCCCTCGATTTATATGCTGCAAGTGTATGATCGGGTACTGTCTTCGCAAAACGAAACAACCCTGTGGATGTTGACGTTGATGGTAGTCGGCTTCTTCGTATTTATCGGCGCGCTGGAAGCGATCCGCAGTTTTATTGTTATCCGGGTTGGCAACCAGCTGGAGCAGGGCTTTAACCTCAACGTGTACCGGGCGGCCTTTGAGCGTAACTTGCGCCAAGGCGACGGGCAGGCCGGGCAAGCACTTAACGACCTCACGCAAGTGAGGCAATTTGTCACCGGTCCTGCACTGTTTGCCTTCTTTGATGCACCCTGGTTTCCGATTTATCTGGCAGTGATTTTCCTCTTCAACGTCTGGCTGGGTGTCATGGCCTGCGCCGGGGCGCTGCTGCTGATCGCCCTGGCGGTGCTCAACGAACGCCTGACTCACAAGCCGCTGGTCGAGGCCAGCGGTTTCCAGCAGCAGTCCACACACCTGGCCAGCAGCCAGTTGCACAATGCCGAGAGCATCCAGGCCATGGGCATGCTTGGCGCCTTGCGCCAGCGCTGGTTTGCCTTGCATTCGCGCTTTCTGAACCTGCAAAACCAGGCCAGCGATACCTCGGCGGTGATCACCGCGGTGAGCAAGTCGCTGCGCCTGTGCCTGCAGTCGCTGGTGCTAGGGCTGGGCGCCCTGCTGGTGATCGAGGGGCAGATGACCCCGGGGATGATGATCGCCGGTTCCATCCTCATGGGCCGGGTGCTCAGCCCGATCGATCAGCTGATTGCCGTGTGGAAGCAGTGGAGTGGCGCGCACATGGCCTATCAGCGCCTGGATGGCCTGCTGCGCGCGTTTCCCGAGCCGCCGGCGCCGATGGCCTTGCCAGCGCCAAGCGGGCGCCTGGGCTTCGAACAGGTCAGCGCCGGACCGCCTGGCAAGCGCGTGGCCACCTTGCAGCAGATCAGTTTCAACCTGGGTGCCGGCGAAGTACTTGGCGTGCTCGGCACCTCCGGCTCGGGCAAGTCGACCCTGGCCAAGGTGCTGGTCGGCGTCTGGCCGACCCTGGCCGGTACCGTGCGCCTGGACGGCGCCGACCTGCACCGCTGGGACCGCGAGGCCCTCGGCCCGCATATCGGCTACCTGCCGCAGAACATCGAACTGCTGCGCGGCAGCATTGCCGAGAACATTGCCCGCTTTGCCGAGCTCGACGGCCTCAAGGTGGTCGAAGCCGCGCGCCAGGCCGGCGTGCACGAACTGATTCTGCGCCTGCCGCAAGGCTATGACACACGCCTGGGCGAAGACGGCGGCGACTTGTCCGGTGGGCAGAAGCAACGCATCGCCCTGGCCCGGGCCCTGTACGGCGGGCCGAGCCTGATCGTGCTCGATGAACCCAATTCCAACCTCGACACCAGCGGCGAAGCGGCGCTGGCCACTGCCATCGCCCAGATGAAAGCCCAGGGCCGCACCGTGGTGCTGGTTACGCACCGCTCGGCCGCCCTCGCCCAGGCGGATAAACTGCTGGTGCTCAGCGAGGGCCGGATGCAGGCCTTTGGCCCGACCCATGAAGTCATGCAGGCCCTGAGCCGGGCTCAGGAGCAGGCCCAGCGCCAGCCCGCAAATGCCGCACTGGCAACCGGAGGTGGCGCATGAGCCAGGTCGATAAAAGCCGCAGTGCCCGGTTTTACGTGCGCCTGGGCTGGCTGCTGACCCTGGTCGGTTTTGGCGGGTTCATTGCCTGGGCAACCCTGGCGCCGCTCGATCAAGGCATTGCCGTGCAGGGCACCGTGGTGGTCTCGGGCAAGCGCAAGGCGGTGCAATCTCTGGCCGGTGGCGTGGTCAGCCGCATCCTGGTCAGCGAAGGCCAGTTGGTTAAACAGGGTCAGCCGTTGTTTCGCCTCGACCAGACCCAGGTCCAGGCCGATGTGCAATCGCTGCAGGCCCAGTACCGCTTGGCCTGGGCCAGCCTGGCGCGCTGGCAGAGCGAGCGCGACAACCTCGGCGCAATCATCTTTCCAGCGCAGCTTGCCAGCAACCCCGACCCGCAGCTGAGCCTGGTGCTCGAGAGCCAGCGCCAGCTGTTCAGCAGCCGCCGTGATGCCCAGGCCCGCGAGCAGGCCGGGCTGACCGCCAGTATCGACGGCGCCGTGGCTCAGTTGGCCGGCATGCGCCGCGCCCGTGGCGACCTGCAGGCCCAGGCCGATTCGCTGCGTGAGCAGTTGGAGAACCTCAAGCCGCTGGCAATTCAGGGCTACATTCCGCGCAACCGCTTGCTCGAGTATCAGCGTCAGTTGTCCCAGGTCCAGCGCGATCTGGCGCAAAACAGCGGCGACAGCGCGCGGCTGGAGCAGGGCATTGTCGAGTCGCGGCTGAACCTGCAGCAGCGGCGCGAGGAATATCAGAAAGAGGTGCGCAGCCAGTTGGCCGAAGCGCAACTGAAAAGCCTGACCCTTGAGCAGCAACTGACCTCGGCCGGTTTCGACCTGCAGCACAGCGAGATCCTCGCCCCGGCCGACGGCATTGCGGTCAACCTTGGCGTGCATACCGAGGGCGCGGTGGTGCGCGCCGGCGAAACCTTGCTGGAGGTGGTGCCCCAGGGCACCGCCCTGGAAGTGGAAGGGCGCCTGCCGGTCAACCTTGTGGATAAAGTCGCGATGCAGCTGCCTGTGGATATCCTCTTCACCGCCTTCAACCAGAGCAGCACGCCGCGGGTGTCGGGCGAGGTGGCGCTGATTTCCGCCGACCAGTTGCTCGACGACAAGACCGGCCAACCGTATTACGTGCTGCGCAGCACCGTCAGTGAGCAGGCCCTGGCACGCCTGGACGGGCTGGTGATCAAGCCGGGCATGCCGGCCGAACTGTTCGTGCGTACCGGCGAGCGCTCGATGCTCAATTACCTGTTCAAACCCCTGCTCGACCGGGCAGGCACCGCGTTGACCGAACAATAAGGAAGCCCGTGGATGAAAAGCTTGATGACCGGGCTGCTGGCGGCGTTCGCCCTGACAACAGGGGCGGGCGCGCAGGCCATGGGGCCGTTTCAGGTGTATGAACAGGCGCTGCGCAAGGACCCGGTGTTCCTCGGCGCGCTCAAGGCCCGCGACGCCGGGCAGGAAAACCGCGCCATCGGCCGCGCCGGCTTGCTGCCAAACCTTTCGTACAACTACAACAAGGGCCGCAACGATTCCAAGGCCCGCTACCTGGGCGATTCGCGGCGCGAAGATGAAGACCGCCACTACAACAGCTACGGCTCGACCTTCATCCTTCAGCAGCCGTTGCTCGACTACGAGGCCTACGCCAGTTACCGCAAGGGCGTGGCCCAGGCGCTGTTCGCCGATGAAGCATTTCGCGACAAGAGCCAGGAGCTGCTGGTGCGGGTGATGACCAGTTATACCCAGGCGCTGTTTGCCGACGACCAGATCAGTATCAGTGTCGCCAGCAAGCAGGCCTATCAACAGCAGTTCCAGCAGAACCAGCAACTGTTCCAGCAGGGCGAGGGCACCCGTACCGACATCCTCGAAGCCCAGGCCCGCTATGAGCTGGCCGACGCCGAGGAGATCCAGGCCCGTAACGACCAGGACGCCGCCCTGCGCGAGCTGGGGGCGCTGATTGGCGAGCCTTCGGCGCGCATCGACGAGCTGGCGCCGCTCAACGACGGCTTTGCCCTGCTGGCGCTGCAGCCAGCGACCTACGAGGCCTGGCATGAGCTGGCCCTGGCCAACAACCCGCAACTGGCGTCCCAGCGCCAGGCCCTGCAAGTGGCCGGATTCGAGGTGGAGCGCAACCGGGCCGGGCACCTGCCCAAGGTCACGGCTTACGCGACTTCTCGGCAAATGCAGTCCGACAGTGGCAACACCTATAACCAGCGCTATGACACCAACACCATCGGCATCGAAGTCAGCCTGCCGTTGTTTGCCGGGGGCGGGGTGTCGGCGGCCACCCGTCAGGCCAGCCGCAACCTGGAGCAGGCCGAATATGAACTGGACGGCAATACCCGTACCACCCTGATCGAGCTGCGCCGCCAGTACAACGCCTGCCAGTCCGGCGTCAGCCGCCTGCGTGCCTATCAGCGCGCGCTGACTTCGGCCGAGGCGCTGGTGCAATCGACCCGCCAGAGTGTGCTGGGTGGCGAGCGGGTCAACCTCGATGTGCTCAATGCCGAGCAGCAACTGGCGACCACCCGCCGCGACCTGGCCCAGGCCCGCTACGACTATTTGCTGGCCTGGATCAAGCTGCACTACTACGCCGGGACCCTGCGCGAGGAGCACCTGGCGAGGGTCGATGAAGCCTTTGTGCGCCGTTAGGCGATACCCGGGCGCACGGCGCGCTGGCGCTCAGCCAGGCCCCAGACCAGCAGGGCCAGGGCGCCGATGCTCAGGCCGGCGATGACGATGCCGTCCCAGCCATAGCGCTGGAACAGCTGCGTGCCGAGCAGCGAGCCGAGGGCGCCGCCGATGAAGTAGCAGGTGATGTAGCCGGCATTCAGGCGGTTGCGCGCTTCCGGACGCAGGACAATCACCGCGTTCTGGTTGCTCACGTGCACCAGTTGCACCGCCAGGTCGAGCAACAGCACGCCAACCAGCAATGCCGCCAGCGACGACTGCGCAAAGGCCAGCGGTACCCACGAAAGCAGCAGTACCAGCAAGCCCACCGTGGTGCCCAGCGGGCCTTTGCCGCGGTCGGCCAGGCGCCCGGCCCAGTTGGCCGACAGGGCCCCGGCGGCACCGGCCAGGCCGAACAGGCCGATCACTGCGTCGGAATAGTGGTAAGGCTCGGCCGACAGCAGAAAGGCCAGCGGCGTCCAGAACAAGGCGAACAGGCTGAACGACAACAGCCCCAGCAGCGAGCGCAAACGCAGGATCGGCTCGTCGACGAACAGGCGGAACACCGAGCCGAGCAGCGCCGGATAACTGAGCCCAGCGTGCTGGTGACGCTCGGGCAGGGCGCGGAGCAGGGCGATCGCCGACAGCCCCATCAATCCTGCCGCCAACAGGTAGATGCTGCGCCAGCTACCCAGTTCAGCCATGAAGCCGGCAGCCGTGCGCGCCAGCAGGATGCCCAGCAGCAGCCCGCTCATCAGCGTGCCGACCACCCGCCCGCGTTGCGCCGGATCACTCAGGCCTGCCGCCATCGGCACCAGCACTTGGGCGACCACCGAAAACAGGCCGGTGAGGGTGGTGCCGATCAGCAGCCATATCAGGCTTGGCGAAAAGGCGCTGATCAGCAGGCCCAGGGTGCTGATGGCAATCATGCTGACGATCAGCTTGCGTTGTTCGAACAGGTCGCCCAGCGGTGCCAGCAGCAACAGGCCGGCGCCGTAGCTCAGTTGTGCGGCCATGACGATGGCCCCGGCGCTGGCGGTGGTCAGGCCGAAATGCTCGGCGATGCTGTGCAGCAAGGGTTGTGCGTAGTAGTTGCTGGCGACCGCGAGGCCTGTGGCAGTGGCCATCAGCAAAATCAGGCCGCGGCTCAGGGGGTGGGTGGCAGAGGTCATGGACCGTCTCTAATCAGTGGCAGTTGGAGGTGACAGTATGGGAAATGCGCTAGCATGACGCCAATGTATCGTTTTCATTCTATCCATCTTGAAAATAGATCGATCCATGAATCTCAAGCAGATTGAATATGCCCTGGCGGTAGTCGACACCGGCAGCTTCACCCGCGCCGCCGAGCGCTGCCATGTGGTGCAGTCGGCCTTGAGCCATCAGATTGCCCGGCTGGAAGAAACCCTCGGCGTCAGCCTGTTCGAGCGTAGCTCGCGGCGCGTGCGCCTGACGCCTGCGGGGGAAGCTTTTGTGCAAAGCGCGCGGCCAGCACTGGAGGCGACCCGAAGGATTGCCGAGGATGTTGCCGCCGCCTGCGGTGAAGTGCGCGGGCAATTGTCGATCGGCGAGATCACCTCGCTGACCGAGCTGGACCTGGTCGATCTGCTGGCTGATTTTCATGCCCAACATCCACGGGTGGACATCCGCTGGCTGATGGCCAAGAGCGAGTTGCTGATCGCCGACGTGCGCGAGCGACGCCTGGACGTGGGTTTTATCGGAATCTGGCCGGGCGAGCGGCTGGAAGGCGTCGAGTACCGCCTGCTGGCCGAAGAAGAATTGGTGGCGGTGATGGCTGTCGAGCACCCTTTGGCAGGCAAGACTCGCTTGTCTCTGGCCGATCTTGAAGCCCAGCCGCTGGTGGATTTTCCCGCCGGTAGCGGCGCGCGCCGGCAAACTGACGAAGCCTTTGCTGCCGCCGGAGTGCGCCATCGGGTGCAGTTCGAAATGACCAACATCCGCCTGGTGGAGAAATTCGCCAAGCGCGGCCTGGCGATCGGCCTGGTGCCGGCGCGAATTGCCAACGGCTTCAATGGCGTGGCGTCGGTAGCGGTTGAGGATGCGCCGGTGCGTCACGTTTATGCGATCTGGTCGACGCACCCGACCCCGGCCGCCAGGGCCTTTGTCCAGTTGATTGAACAGCGCCTGGCCGACAGGGACGGTCATTGACTGGCCTCAGGCCGCGAAGCCGCCATCAATGCTCAGGCTTGCGCCAGTGATGTACGCCGCCTCCGGGCCGACCAGGTAGGCGACGAAGCTGGCGATCTCATCGACGTGGCCGTAGCGACCCACCGCCATCAAGCCCATCAGGCTTTCAGCGAACTCGCCCTGGGCCGGGTTCATGTCGGTGTCCACCGGCCCCGGCTGGACGTTGTTGATGGTGATGCCCAGGGGGCCGAGGTCACGGGCCAGACCGCGGGTCAGGCCGACCAGCGCCGACTTGCTCATGGCATAGGGGCCGCCACCGGCGAAGGGCATGCGCTCGGCATTGGTGCTGCCGATGTTGATGATCCGCCCGCCCTGGCCCATGTGCCGGGCAGCGGCCTGGGTGGCGACGAAAACGCTGCGCACATTCACCGCCAGGGTACGGTCGAAGTCTTCCAGGCTGAAATCCGCCAGTGGCCCGACGGCCAGTACCCCGGCGTTGTTGACCAGGATATCCAGGCCACCGAAGGCCTCGACGGTGCTTGCCACAGCCTGCTGCACGGCGCTGGCATCGGCGCTGTCGGCCTTGATTGCCAGGGCCTTGCCGCCGGCGGCGATGATGCTCTGCTGTAAGGCATCGGCCTGGGCCGTGGCATTGGCGTAGGTGAAGGCGACACTGGCGCCTTCGGCGGCCAGGCGTTTGACGATGGCAGCGCCGATACCGCGCGAGCCACCCTGGATCAGGGCTACTTTACCGTTGAGGCTGGATTGGGTCGACATGCTGTGCTCCCGAAAGAACAAGGCCGGATGCCTTGGATGGTGCTCAGTATCGGCCGCTGATTACCCTGCCGGTAGCCAGTAATCGCTATAGTCTGTGTAAACCAAAAGTATGGAATCGCCGCGATGGAGTCGTTCAGCAGTATCGAGTGTTTTGTCCGCAGCGCCGAGGTCGGCAGCTTTGCCGAAGCCGCGCGGCGCCTGAGCCTGACCCCGGCGGCAGTGGGCAAGAACGTCGCCCGCCTGGAGGCACGTCTGGGTGTGCGCTTGTTCCAGCGCAGTACTCGGCGCCTGACCCTGACCGAGGCCGGCCAGCGTTTTCTCGGTGAGGTAGCGGCGAGTTTCCAGACCATCCAGTACGCCGTGGCTAACCTTGCCAGTGCCGAAGGGCAGCCGGCCGGTACCCTGAAAGTGAGCATGGGCACGGTGTTCGGCCGTCTGTACATTGTGCCGTTGCTGGCTGAGTTCCTGCGGCGCTACCCGGCCATCAGCCCTGATTGGCATTTTGATAACCGCCAGGTCGACCTGATTGGCCAGGGTTTCGATGCGGCCATTGGCGGCGGCTTCGATCTGCCGCAAGGCGTGGTGGCGCGCAAGCTGACTCCGGCGCACCGGATTCTGGTAGCGGCGCCGGCCTACCTGCAGCAGCATCCGCCGATCACCCAGCCTGGCGACTTGCACGCACTCGATGGCATCCTCATCCGTTCGCCGCAAACCGGGCGCGTGCGCTCCTGGCCGCTGACCAGCCGCGAGCGGGAACAAAGTCCGTTGAGCCTGCGCCTGCGCATGACCATGAGCGATTCGGAAGCCGCCTGCGCGGCAGCGGAGCAGGGTCTGGGCGTAGCGCTGGTGAGCATGCCATTTGCCGTGCCATACCTGCAGGCCGGGCGGCTGCTGCGAGTGTTGCCGGGCTGGTATGTGGACGACGGCAACATCTCGCTGTACTACGCCGAACACAAACTGTTGCCGGGCAAGACCCGGGCCTTTGTCGATTTTATCATCGAGCAGTTTGCCAGCCAGGGGTTGGCGCAGCGCTTTGATGCCTTGGGATCTTTGTGAAGGCGCAGCCTTCCTGATCACAGAACCTTGAGGATGCAGTAACGCTGGGACACCCCGCCAAGCACCAGGCTGACCTCATCCTCTTCGACCTTGCCGAGCAGTCCCTGACCCAGTGGCGAGCGCGGGGTGATCACCGTGACCAGGTGCTCGCCCTGGCCAATCTTCAGGCCCGCGCCTTCGGGGCCGAGGAATAACTGCTGGCAACTGCCATTCTCGGCCTCGAGGGTCACCAGGTTGCTGACCTGGATGCCGCGTTGCGGGTCATAGTCGCGCAGCAGCAACTGCTGGTACGCCGCCCGCGCCTGGCGGATCTCTTCCATGCGCCGGGCTTGCCCGGTGGCCAGGTACGAAGCCTCAAGGCCCAGGGTGTCGTACTTGTTCTCGGCGATGTTCTCTTCGGCGGTGGCCGCTTCATAGGCGGTTTGCGCCGCGCGCTGGGCGACGTCCAGGTCGAAGGTCAGGGTATCGATGATGCGTTGCAACAGGTCGGCTTTGTTCATGGTGTCAGTTGCAAAATTCCAGGACATGGGCGCGACTTTTTTCCGTGGGCAGGTTGCGGTTTTGCTGCAGCCAGAACTGGCACTTGGGGTTGGACAGGTTGCGCATGCTGCCTTGTGCCTGTTCTTCGGCCTGCTGTACCTGCTGGTTGCGCAGGATCTGCTGGTACTGCTCGAACATCTGCTGTTGCGGGTCTGCCGCCGGCGGGGGCGCCGGGGCGATGGCGGGCGGCGCAAGCACCTGGCCGATCGGCGGCACCGTCGCGGGAAGCAGGCGCCCGGCCAGCCACAGGCTCAGGGCGATGGCCACGGCGCCAAGCCACAGGCCCAGGGCAATGCACAGGATCAGTTGCAGCGGCTTGAGGGTGATCTTCAGTTCGCGAGGGCGGGGCATGATGGCCTCCTGGCCAGGACACGGGTGGCCATTGTCGCATGGTGCAGCAGGTTTTTTACCTGCCATGCTTTTGTCTGCGATGATTTACCCGGACAATCGGCGCTTTTTCCAAGGGGCCCGCGATGAAAGCGCACTGGGACATCTTCTGTTGTGTCGTCGACAACTACGGCGACATCGGCGTGACCTGGCGCCTGGCCCGGCAATTGGTGGCCGAGCAGGGCCAGGCGGTGCGCCTGTGGGTGGATGACCTTAAGGCGTTCGTGCGTATTTGTCCCGAGGCCCGGGCCGATGCCGCCCAGCAATGGCAACAGGGCGTGGATGTGCGCCAATGGCCTGGCGAGTGGCAGGACACGGCGGTAGCGCAGGTGGTGATTGGCGCGTTCGCTTGTCAGTTGCCGCCCGCTTATGTGCAGGCGATGCTCGATCAGCCACGTGCGCCATTGTGGCTGAACCTGGATTATCTCAGCGCCGAAGACTGGGTCGAAGGCTGCCATGGTTTGCCGTCGCCCCAGGCCAATGGCTTGCGCAAGGTGTTTTTCTTTCCGGGCTTCACCCGCAAAACCGGCGGCTTGCTGCGTGAGGCGAACCTGTTGGCACAACGCGACGTGCTGCAGCAGGACCCTGCCGCACGCACCGCGTTTCTGCAGAGCCTGGGCGTGACGACAGCGGCAAACGCCCGCCTGATTTCGCTGTTCGCCTACGAAAACCCCGGCGTGGCCAGCTGGCTCGAGGCCCTGGCTGGCGACAGCCGCGCCAATCATCTACTGGTGCCCGAAGGCCGGGTGCTGGGCGATGTTCAGGCCTGGCTCGGCGAGCCGCTGTGCGTCGGCAGTGTTGCCCGGCGCGGCGCACTGACCGTGCAGATCCTGCCGTTCGTCAGCCAGGACGATTACGACCGGCTGCTGTGGAGCTGCGATTTCAATGCAGTGCGCGGTGAAGACTCTTTCGTTCGCGCGCAATGGGCGGCACGACCGCTGCTTTGGCATATTTATGTGCAGGAAGAGTATGCCCACTGGGAAAAACTCGAAGCGTTTCTTGATCTGTACATCCAGGGCCTGAGCGCTGCGTCAGGCGACGCGCTGGTACAATTGTGGCGCGCCTGGAACATGGACTGCGACATGGGCCAGGCCTGGCAGCAGGTGCTGCTGCACTGGGACGAACTCCACCAGCACGCCCGCCGCTGGAGCGCCGCGCAGGCCGCTCAGCCGGACCTTGCCACGGCGCTGGTACAGTTTTACCGAAATTGGCTATGATATGCGGCCTCGATTTTTGTAAATCCATCCAAATTCGGATATATCGCAATGAAAACTGGTAAAGAACTGAAACCCGGTACCGTGATCCGTATCGACAACGATCCATGGCTGGTTCAGAAGGCTGAGTTCACCAAGTCGGGCCGTAACAGCGCGATCATGAAAACCAAGCTGAAGAACCTGCTGACCGGCTACAAGACTGAAACCGTCTACTCGGCCGACGACAAGCTGGACGACGTAATCCTGGATCGCAAAGAAGCGACCCTGTCGTTCATCAACGGCGATACCTACACCTTCATGGACACCACTGACTACACCATGTACGAGCTGAACGCCGAAGACATCGAGGCCGTTCTGCCGTTCATCGAAGAAGGCATGGAAGACGTCTGCGAAGCCGTGTTCTTCGAAGAGCGCCTGGTTTCGGTTGACCTGCCAACCACCATCGTGCGTCAGGTTGACTACACCGAAGGTTCCGCTCGCGGCGACACTTCGGGCAAGGTCATGAAGCCTGCCAAGCTGAAGAACGGCACCGAGCTGAGCGTTGCTGACTTCATCGAAATCGGCGACTGGATCGAGATCGACACTCGCGAAGGCGGCTCCTACAAGGGCCGTGCCAAGGTCTAAGCCTGGCATTCCTGCGCAATCGAAAAACCCGGCCTTGGCCGGGTTTTTTTATGCCTGGGGTTTTATCACTCAGACAGTGACATGCAAGCGTACATCAACGTTGCCACGGGTGGCATTGGAGTACGGGCAGACCTGGTGAGCGGCGTCGACCAGTGCTTGCGCCTCAGCCTGGTCCAGGCCCGGCAGGTTGATGTTCAGGTCGATATCCAGACCGAAGCCACCCGGAATCTGGCCGATGCCGACCTTGGCAGTGATCGAGCTGTCAGCAGGCAGGGCCTTTTTCTGCTGGCCAGCGACAAACTTCAGGGCGCCGATAAAGCATGCCGAATAGCCGGCGGCAAACAGCTGTTCGGGGTTGGTGCCGTCACCACCGGCGCCGCCCAGTTCCTTGGGGGTGCTCAGTTTGACTTCCAGCTTGCCGTCGCTGGAGCTCGATTTACCGTCGCGGCCACCGGTGGATGTGGCTTGGGCAATGTACAGCGGAGTGACTTTTTGCATGATGAGCCTCGCTTGTGAGTGGCGCCGCGGCGCTGAGTGGGTACGGAAATTAAATTAGCGCGCAATTATTTAGTGCGCAAGATAATTTTTCGACTGACCTACGAACGGTCATCTACCAGCATAGCCCTCAGAGGCTTTTTTGCAGGTTGGCGCGCAGTTCCAGCAAGTCGGCCTGCAGCTTTTGCAGGCGTTGGAGGTTCTCGCCACTGGCGGCGAGGATGCAGTGCGGCACATCCTTGGCCCGGGCTTGCAAGGCGCGGCCCTGGTCGCTCAACTGCACCAGCACGACCCGTTCATCTTCACGGCTGCGGGTACGCTTGAGCAGGCCTTCGGCTTCCAGGCGCTTGAGCAAGGGAGTGAGCGAGCCTGGATCGGTGAGCAGGCGCTGGCTTATCTCGCCGACGGTCAGGCCGTCCTGTTCCCACAGCACCAACATCGCCAGGTATTGTGGGTACGTCAGCCCAAGCTTGTGCAGCAGCGGCTTGTAGACCTTGGTCATCAGCAGCGAAGTCGAATGCAGAGCAAAGCACACCTGGTTATCCAGGCGCAGTTCGTCGCAGGGAGCGGGCGCTTTCGGGTCGGCGTTCATGCACATCCTTTCATGGGTTGAGTCCTTTAAATTTAGCACGCAAGTCATTAGCGCACTTACTGCCAGCGCAGCTCGCTTTGCAGCGCTAGGTCCCATGGAGGGATCGGGCTGAAGCGGCTCTTGAGGAATTCGAGCAGCAAACGGCTGCGAGAGTTCGTTTCATGTTCCAGGCGCAGGGCATAGATGCCGCTGCTTTCGGCGCTGGGCAATCCGTTGTCACAGAATAGCGGCAGCAATTCGCCGCGCAGCAGGTACTCGCTGATCAGCCAGGTGGGCAGGTGGGCGATGCCCAGGCCGGCGAGGGCGCCGAACAGCAGGGTTTCGGCATTGTTGGCACTCATGCGCATGCGCGTCGGGCGGTACAGGCGCATCTGCCCCTCGACCGCGAAGCGCCAGGCGAAGGGCGGGGCCAGGCCGTCCCAGTCCAGGCCATCGTGTTCAGGCAGTTCGGCCGGGCTGGCGGGAATGCCGCGCTGGGCCAGATAGCCGGGGCTGGCGCAGGCAATGCGCACCATATAAGCCAGCGGCGTGGCCACCAGGCGAGTGTCGGCCAGCGGGCCGGCGCGCAGTACCAGGTCGACTTCGCCCAGGTGCGCGCCGTGCAGGTCGACGAAGCTGTCGATCAGGCGCAGTTGTACGTCCAGGCCGGGATAGGCGACGAGGAAATCGGCGATGGCCGGGGCCAGGTGGCGGCGGCCGAAGGCGGCCGGGGCGTCGATGCGAATCAGGCCTTCCGGGGCATTGCTCAGCGACACCGCTTCAGCCCGGGCCAGGCGCAGTTCTTCGACAATTCGCCGGGCGCGCTCGGCAAAGGCATTGCCCGCCGGCGTCGGCCTTAGCGCATGGGTACTGCGCACGAACAGGCGGCTGCCGACTGCGCTTTCCAGGCTGTCGATACGCCGTGCCACCGCCGAAGGCGTCAACGGATGACGCCTGGCAGTAGCGGAGAAGCTGCCGGTTTCCAGCACATCGAGAAACAGGCTGAGTTGTTCGGTCAGGGCGTCGGGGTTCATGGCGGCAGATCTGCTTTTGCGTAAATGGCACAGCCATTGTGCGTTGCTGTGCGTTTCCCCGCTAGCGCCGGCTCGGTAGCATGCAGCGCTTGGCACTTAAGAGAGACAGCAATGATCGAGTGGGCGATATACATAGCGCTGGGCGCGGCACTGGGCACCGTAGGCGGGTTGTTCGGCATTGGTGGCGGGCTGATCGCGATTCCGGCGTTGGGGGTGCTGTTCGGCCTCGACCAGCAACTGGCCCAGGGCACGGCGTTGGTGATGGTGGTGCCCAACGTGCTGCTGGCACTGTGGCGGTATCACCAGCGCAATCGCATTGAGCTCAGGCATGCGCTGCCGCTGGCGGCGAGCAGCTTTGTGTTTGCCTGGCTGGGTTCGATCTGGGCGGTGGGCGTCGATGCCCAGGCCATGCGCTTTGGCTTCGTGCTGTTTCTGGTGGCGCTGGCGGCCTGGAACCTGGCGCGGATGTTCATGCGCACGGCGCAGCCATCCAGTGAACTGCGCCAGCCCTGGCCGTGGCTGGGCGTGCTGGGCAGCGGCGCCGGGGTGCTGGGCGGCTTGTTCGGGGTCGGCGGGGCGGTGGTGGCAACGCCGGTGCTGACCAGCGTGTTCGGCACCACCCAGGTGGTTGCCCAGGGTTTGTCGCTGGCGTTGGCGGCCCCGAGTACGGCCGTTACTTTGCTGACTTATGGTCTGCATCAACACGTGCAGTGGAGCATGGGCATCCCGCTGGCGATCGGTGGCCTGCTGAGCATCAGTTGGGGTGTGAAACTGGCTCACGCCTTGCCGGAAAAAGTCCTGCGTTCGCTGTTCTGCGGCTTTCTGGTGCTGTGCGCGGTAATGCTCGCGTTCAAGATCTGAAGCCCTCGATGATGTAGTCGGCCAGGCAGTCGGTCATTTCCGACTGCGTGGTGCGATTGCGCAGCAGCATGATGCTGGCGGTGGGCAGTGGGGGCAGGCCTTCGGCCTCGCCGATGATCTGCAGGTCGCTGGTGATCAGGCTCTGCAGCTGCGCGGTGACCGCCAGGCCGGCGCTGACCACGGCCATGATCGCCGCGGTGCTGGCGCTGGTATAGGCGATCCGGTACTCCTTCTCGATGGCATCCAGGGCGTTGCAGGCCCAGGTCCGGCAGTAACAATCGCAGTTGAACATCGCCAGCGGCAGCGGGTTGTGCTCATGCGGGCAGAAGCCCTGGGCCTGCACCCACACTGCGCGCTCGCGGCGCAGCAACTGGCCGATTTCGTTGCCAGGCTCGCGAGTGACGATGGTCAGGTCCAGATCCTGGCGTTGCATCAGCTGCCGCGAACTTTCGCAGTGCACCTCGACCTGCACCAACGGATAGGCCTGGGCAAAACTTGAGAGGATGCCTGGCAGAAAACGCATGGCGTAGTCGTCCGGGGTGCCGATGCGCACCACCCCGACCATGTGCGGCATGCGCAGGGTATTGAACACCTCGCCGTGCAACTTGAGGATCCGCCGGGCATAGCCCAGCAGCACCTGGCCCTCGGCGGTCAGACGCACCTGGCGGCCATCGCGCTCGAACAGCTGGCGCTGGATGATGTCCTCCTCCAGGCGTTTCATCTGCATGCTCACCGCCGACTGGGTACGGTTGACCACTTCGCCGGCACGGGTGAAGCCGCCGTGTTCGGCGATGGCGACAAAGGTGCGCAGCACGTCGGAATCGATACTCTGGTACTGGGACAAGGCATCAATCTCCTAGATGTATTACATAAGAAACATTCGTTGGATTGATCTTATGCCCGAGCTGACACTGTCGTCATCCCAACAGGAGGGTAAGACGATGAAAGGTCAGAAATCGCTTGTTCTGCAGTACTCAACGTCCCAGCACAGCTGGATCTACCAGCTCACCCAGGGGGCGGCCCAGCAACTGCTGCGTTGGCGCCAACTGCGCCGTGAGCGCCGCGAACTGGCGCGCCTGAGTGACGCGGCGCTGGACGATATCGGCTTGAGCCGCGCCGATATCCTGCGCGAGGTGGAGCGCCCGTTCTGGGATGATCCGCTGAAAAAATGAGTCGCATCATGGCGGTGCCACGACTAGTGTAAGTGGGCTTGTTCACAAGGAGCCGGGCATGCCCACCACACAGTCGCTTTCCCTGGCCCAGGCGCGCCGCCTGGCGTTGTCGGCTCAAGGCTTCAACAATCGGCAGGCGAGCCCGTCGCTCGGTGCCGCGCAACTTAGCCGGATGATCGAACGCCTGGGTGTGGTGCAGATCGATTCGGTCAATGCCTTGGTGCGTTCGCACTACCTTCCGCTGTTTTCCCGCCTCGGCAGTTATCCACAGGCGCTGCTCGATCAGCTGGCCTGGGGGCGCAACCGTCAACGCAAACTCTTCGAATACTGGGGGCATGAGGCCTCGCTGTTGCCGCTGCAGCTGTATCCACTGCTGCGCTGGCGCATGGAGCGTGCGCGCCAGGGGCAGGGGATCTATCAACAGCTGGCGCGTTTTGGCCGCGAGCAGCAAGCGACCATTACCCGTGTGCTGGCAGCGGTGACCGAGCACGGCGCCCTCGGCGCTGGCAGCCTGTCGACCCGCCAGGAGCGCGCCGGGCCCTGGTGGGACTGGAGTGCGGAGAAGCACGCGCTGGAATGGCTGTTTGCCGCAGGGTTGGTCAATGTCGCCGGCAGGCGCGGGTTCGAGCGCTTGTATGATTTGCCCGAGCGGGTACTGCCGGCTGCATTGCTTGAGCAACCACCACTGCCGGAGGCCGACGCTCAGCGTGGGCTTTTATTGCATGCCGCACAGGCGCTGGGCGTGGCCACCGAGAAGGACCTGCGCGACTACTTTCGCCTGGCCCCCGGCGACAGCCGCGCACGCCTGGCCGAACTGGTCGAGGAGGGGCAATTGCAAGCCTGTGCGGTACAGGGCTGGACGCAAGCGGCGTATTGCCTGGAGGCGCCAAAGGTGCCGCGCAAAGTGAGCAGCAGCGCCTTGCTTTCACCCTTTGACTCGCTGGTCTGGGCGCGTGAGCGCACCGAGCGGCTGTTTGACTTTCGTTACCGCCTGGAGATCTACACGCCGGCGCCCAAGCGCGTGTACGGCTATTACGTGTTGCCGTTTTTGCACAACGAACGCATTGCCGCGCGGGTCGACCTGCGCGCCGAGCGTGCCAATGACTGCCTGGCAATCCACTCGGTGCATGAAGAGCAGCCGGGGCTGGATGACGCGGGCATGCAGGCCCTGGCCGACAACCTGCAGCGCATGGCCAGTTGGCTGGGCCTGGCCGAGGTGCAGTTGCACTGCCCGCGCGCCAGCGCCGCACGCTTGCGCGTGGCGCTGGCCGCTGGCCACGTTAGCGACGCACCTGCTTGAGGGTTTCGGCGATCAGGAACGCCAGCTCCAGCGACTGATCGGCATTCATTCGCGGGTCGCAATGGGTGTGGTAGCGGTCGCAGAGGGCGTCTTCGGTGATGGGGCGTGCGCCGCCAATGCATTCGGTGACGTTCTGCCCGGTCATCTCGATATGGATACCACCGGCATGGCTGCCTTCGGCCTGGTGCACCTGGAAGAACTGCTTGACCTCGCTGAGGATCTGGGCGAAATCGCGGGTCTTGTAGCCGCTGCTGGCCTTGATGGTGTTGCCGTGCATCGGGTCGGAACTCCACAGCACCTGGCGGCCTTCGCGCTCGACGCTGCGAATCAGCGCCGGCAGGTGTTCGCCGACCTTGTCGGCGCCCATGCGCACGATCAGGTTGAGGCGGCCGGGGTCGTTGCTGGGGTTGAGCACGTCGATCAGGCGGATCAGCTCTTCGGTGTTCATGCTTGGCCCGACCTTGACCCCGATCGGGTTGTTCACCCCGCGTAGGAACTCGACGTGGGCGCCATCGAGCTGACGGGTGCGATCGCCGATCCAGAGCATGTGCGCCGAGCAGTCATAGTAGTCGTTGGTCAGGCTGTCGCGGCGTACAAAGGCCTCTTCGTAGTTCAGCAGCAGCGCTTCGTGAGCGGTGAAGAAGCTGGTTTCCCGCAGCTGTGGCGAGCTGTCCAGGCCGCAGGCGCGCATGAATGCCAGGGTTTCGTCGATGCGGTCGGCCAGCTGGCTGTATTTTTCTGCCAGCGCTGAGTTGGCGATGAAGTCCAGGTTCCACTTGTGCACCTGATGCAGGTCGGCAAAGCCGCCCTGGGCAAAGGCGCGCAGCAGGTTGAGGCTGGCGGTGGACTGGTGGTAGGCCTGCAGCAGGCGCTCCGGATCGGGGATCCGGCTTTCTTCGTCGAAACCGATGCCGTTGACGATGTCGCCACGGTAGGCCGGCAGGGTGACGCCGCCAATGGTCTCGTCGCCCGCCGAGCGCGGCTTGGCGAATTGCCCGGCCATGCGCCCGATCTTGACCACCGGGCAGCCGGCGGCGAAGGTCATGACAATGGCCATTTGCAACAGGACCTTGAAAGTGTCGCGAATCTTGGCTGCGGAAAACTCGGCGAAGCTTTCGGCGCAATCACCGCCCTGGAGCAGGAAGGCCCGGCCCTGGGTGACTTCGGCAAACTGGCGGCGCAGCTCCCGCGCTTCACCGGCGAACACCAGCGGCGGATAGCTGGCCAGGGTCTGCTCGACCTTGAGCAGATGGGCAGCATCGGGGTAGCTTGGTTGCTGCTGGATCGGCAGGGCGCGCCAGCTGTCAGGACTCCAGGGGTGGTTCATTGCGGGCTCGATCTGTTCGGAAAGGGGCTGTCTGCCATGTTAACAGGTGGCGCATGCCTTGTTGCACTGGCGCTATTGACAGACAATGGCGGTTTTTTGCGCGATACGGCGGCGTCTGCCGGGAGACAGCATGACAGTGGAACGGGTAGAGCGACTGCTGGCCCAGGTGCAGGACCAGTACGGCACCATCAGCGTGCTGGAAGTCGACGACTATCGCTTTCTCGAATTTGGCGAGGCGATCGAGCAGAGTTGCGTGTTCACCGCCGACCCGAGCTGGCTGGAGTACGACTACACCCGTGCCATGCTGATCGGCGCGCTGGCTCACGCCGAGCCCGAGAGCGCGTTGTTCCTGGGGCTCGGTGCCGGCACCCTGACCCAGGCCTGCCTGAAGTTCCTGCCGCTGGAAGACGTCGAAGCCATCGAGTTGCGCCCGGATGTGCCGCGCCTGGCCATCGAGTACATGGGCCTGGATGACGACCCGCGCCTGTACATTCGTATCGGCGATGCCATGGAACTGCTGGAGACGGCCGAATCCGCCGACCTGATATTCGTCGACCTCTACACCGACCACGGCCCGGGGGTCGCGCACCTGGCCTGGAGTTTTCTGGAGAACTGCCAGAAACGCCTGAACCCTGGTGGCTGGCTGGTGATCAACCAGTGGGCCAGCGACGACGGCAAGCCGTTGGGTGCGGCGCTGCTGCGCGGCCTTTATCATCGGCATTACTGGGAATTGCCGGTCAAGGAGGGCAATGTGATCCTCATGGTCCCGGCTGACCTCGACCAGCAGCTCGATCTGCCGGGCCTGACCGCGCGGGCCGAGGCGCTGGCGCCGCAACTGGGCTACTCGTTGCAACCGCTGATCGGTGCGATTCGCCCGGCGTCCTGAGGCGCGTCACTGTGTCACTGGCGGAAAATCGATTCAGCCGCCAGTGTCGTCCACTTTCCGGGCCCGCCGTTACGTGGCCTGGCGCTGGCGTGTTTCATGAAAAAAATCTCCCGTGAATGGCGAATTCAGGTATAGTACGCGCCGGTCTTTCACCGGACCTCGTTTAAGGTGTGCAATTCCCCGAAGCCAGCTTCGGCTGCGCGTCCGCACTGCGGACTCTCCTTGACGTTCCTTTTTTTCTTCAATCGTTTTCGCAAATCCCCGCCGACAAAGCTGCCAGGGTGACCTTCGGGTCTTACAAGGCATGTGCAGCTTTGGAGCATGGGTCTTTGCGGATGCACTTAGAGGCAGACCCATGACCCAGGAAACCGGCGGCTTCGCCGCTCTCGAACTTCATCCGAGCATTGTTGCTGCAGTGCTGGCTACCGGCTACGAAGAGCCGTCCGCCATTCAGCAGCAATCGATCCCGATTATTCTCGCTGGTCACGACATGATCGGTCAGGCGCAGACCGGCACCGGTAAAACCGCTGCCTTCGCTCTGCCAATCCTGCACCGCATCGACCCGAGCAAGCGCGAGCCGCAAGCCCTGATCCTGGCGCCAACCCGTGAGTTGGCGCTGCAAGTAGCCACCGCTTTTGAAACCTACGCCAAGCAAATGCCGGGCGTAACCGTGGTGGCCGTATACGGTGGTGCCCCGATGGGCCCACAACTGAAAGCTATCCGTAACGGCGCGCAAATCGTCGTTGCTACCCCGGGCCGTCTCTGCGACCACCTGCGTCGCGACGAGAAAGTCCTGGCAACCGTCAACCACCTGGTGCTCGACGAAGCCGACGAAATGC
The DNA here is from genome assembly GCF_024748945.1 of Pseudomonas sp. B21-035. NCBI lineage: Bacteria > Pseudomonadati > Pseudomonadota > Gammaproteobacteria > Pseudomonadales > Pseudomonadaceae > Pseudomonas > Pseudomonas sp. B21-035. The sequence goes on along the minus strand of NZ_CP087179.1, from coordinate 4,212,004 downwards.
TCAAGCTGGGCTTCATGGATGACCTCGAAGTGATCTTCAAGGCCATGCCGGAAAGCCGTCAGACCGTACTGTTCTCGGCCACCCTGCCTGCATCCATCCGTGCCATCGCCGAGCGCCACCTGCGCGAGCCGAAGCACGTCAAGATCCAGAGCAAGACCCAGACCGTTACCGCTATCGAACAAGCCCACCTGATGGTCCACGCCGACCAGAAGGTTTCTGCTGTCCTGCGTTTGCTGGAAGTGGAAGAGTTCGACGCGCTGATCGCCTTCGTGCGTACCAAGCAAGCCACCCTGGACCTGGCCAGCGCCCTCGAAGCCAAAGGCTACAAAGCCGCTGCGCTGAACGGTGACATTGCCCAGAACCAGCGTGAGCGCGTCATCGACTCGCTCAAAGATGGCCGCCTGGACATCGTCGTCGCTACCGACGTCGCTGCCCGTGGTCTGGACGTACCGCGCATCACTCACGTGTTCAACGTCGACATGCCGTACGACCCGGAGTCCTACGTTCACCGTATCGGCCGTACCGGCCGTGCCGGTCGCGAAGGCCGTGCGCTGCTGCTGGTTACCCCGCGCGAGCGTCGCATGCTGCAGGTGATCGAGCGTGTTACCGGTCAGAAGGTTGCTGAAGTTCGCCTGCCGAACGCCCAGGCCGTTCTCGATGCCCGCATCAAGAAGCTGACCAACAGCCTGGCGCCGCTGGTTGCTGACGCTGAGTCGACCCACGGTGATCTGCTTGACCGCCTGACCGCCGACATCGGTTGCAGCCCGCGTGCCCTGGCCGCTGCCCTGCTGCGCAAGGCTACCAACGGTCAGGCCCTGACCCTGGAAGCGGTCGAGAAAGAGCAGCCGCTGGTTCCGACCTACACTCCGCGTGAGCGCACTGGCGATCGTCCAGAGCGTGGCGAGCGTGAGCGTCGTGCACCCATGCCGCTGGGCGAAGGTCGTGCGCGTTGCCGTACCGCGCTGGGCGCGCGTGACGGTATCGCTGCCAAGAACCTGCTGGGCGCGATCCTCAACGAAGGCGGCCTGGCCCGCGAAGCGATCGGCCGCATCCAGGTGCGCGACAGCTTCAGCCTGGTCGAGCTGCCGGAGGAAGGTCTGGAGCGTCTGCTGACCAAGCTCAAGGACACTCGTGTTGCCGGCAAGCAGCTGAAGCTGCGCCGCTACCGCGAAGACTGATCCGCGAGCGATAAAAAAATCCCCGACTGGTTCGGGGATTTTTTTTGCCTGTACGAGGTGATGTGTTGGCTTGACCCGCGATCGGTCGCAATCCAGCGACAGGATCAATCGAACCGGTAAATATCCATCCCCAGCGCCCCCAGCGTAAACCCCTGATGGGCAATCCCGAATCGCCCGCCCGCACCCCGGGCGAAATACAGCGGCAACAGGTGCTCATCACTGGGATGATTGCGCACGGCAAACGGCGCCTGCTGGCGGTAGTCGTGCAAGGCGGGGGTGTCATCGGCTGCCAGCTTGTCGATTATCCAGTCGCGAAACGCCAGGGCCCAGGGCTCGACGCTTTCCGGTCCAGCCTGCCAGTCGAGCTCGCGCAGGTTGTGGGTAATGCTCCCCGAGCCAATCAGCAGGATGTTGACCTCGCGCAATTGCGCCAGCGCCTTGCCCACCTGCTCCTGCAGCTGCGGGCCCATCTGACTTGGTAGAGACACCTGTACTACGGGGATGTCGGCTGCCGGGTACATCAACGACAGCGGCACCCACACGCCATGATCAAACGGGCGCTTGGGGTCGAGGCGCGCGGCTAGCCCGGCATCGCCCAACAGGCCGATCAAGCGCTCGGCCAGTGCCGGCTCGCCAGGAGCGGGGTACTGAACGGCATACAGGGCGGCAGGAAAGCCACCGAAGTCATGCCAGGTTTCTGGTTGCGGGTGGCTGCTGACCCACAGCTCGCGGCTCTCCCAGTGCGCCGAGACCACCACGATGGCTTTGGGCCGCGGTAGCTCTGCGGCCAGGCGCGTCAGGGCCGGGCCGCTGGCACCGGGCTCGAGGGCGAGCATGGGCGAGCCGTGAGAAATAAACAGGCTGGGCAGCATGGAGAGGGTCCTGGCGGTTAAGATGGGTCCATCTTCCGGCAGATCATTGATCTGATTCCAATATAAGTTTTCGCATAATCTGATCGAATAATTCGAGGTATGCCATGCAGGCAGAGTTCTGGCACAAGCGTTGGGCAGACAACCAGATCGGCTTTCACCAGCGCCAGGTCAACGGCGACCTGCAACAGTACTGGCCCAGCCTGGGCCTGGCGCCCGGCAGCAAGGTGCTGGTGCCGTTGTGTGGCAAAAGCCTCGACCTGGCCTGGCTGGCCGGGCAGGGCCATCAGGTGCTCGGCATCGAGCTGTCCCAGCGGGCGGTGGAGGATTTCTTCAACGAACAGCGGTTGACGCCCGAAGTCGGCCAGCGGGGCGCGTTCAAGACCTATCGCAGTGGCAACCTGCAGCTGTGGTGTGGTGATTTCTTCGCCCTGAGCGCCGAGGATATCGCCGACTGCACCGCGCTGTATGACCGGGCCGCAGTGATTGCCTTGCCGCCTGCGTTGCGCCAGCGCTATGCCGCGCTGCTCAGTGGCTATCTGGGGTCCGGGTGTCGGGGGCTGTTGATCACCATGGATTACGACCAGGCCCTGCTGCCGGGCCCGCCCTTTGCGGTGGTTGATGCCCAGGTGCGGCAACTGTTCGCTGACTGGCAGCCGCATGAGCTTGAGGCGCGGGATATTCTCGCCGAGAGCCCGAAGTTCGTTCAGGCCGGGGTGCCGATGCTATTTGAGCGGGTGTACCGCCTGCAGCGCTGAAATGCAAAAGGGCGACCGAAGTCGCCCTTTTTTATTGCTGCTACCGATCAGCCGCGACGGCGCAGGGCTTCGATGCGCTCTTCCAGCGGCGGGTGGCTCATCAGCAGGCCGGCCAGGCCCTGCTTGAGGCCGCCGTTGATGCCGAAGGCGTTGAGGGTGTCGGGCATGTGCACCGGCACACCTTGTTCCGAGCGCAGGCGCTGCAGGGCGCCGATCATCGCGTTGGTGCCGGCCAGGCGGGCGCCGGCTTCGTCGGCGCGGAACTCGCGTTTGCGCGAGAACCACATGACGATGATGCTGGCCAGGATGCCCAGTACCAGTTCGGCGACGATGGTCGCGATGTAGTAGGCGATACCCTGGCCTTCTTCGTTCTTGAAGATCACCTTGTCGACGAAGTTGCCGATGATGCGGGCAAAGAACATCACGAAGGTGTTGACCACGCCTTGCACCAGGGCAAGGGTGACCATGTCGCCGTTGGCCACGTGGCCGATCTCGTGAGCCAGTACGGCGCGCACTTCATCGGGCGAGAAGCGCTCGAGCAGGCCCTGGCTGACCGCTACCAGGGCGTCGTTGCGGTTCCAGCCGGTGGCGAAGGCGTTGGCCTCGTAGGCCGGAAAGATACCCACTTCGGGCATCTTGATGCCGGCTTCGCGGGACAGTTCCTCGACGGTCTGCAGCAGCCATTGTTCGTGGCGGGTGCGCGGTTGGCTGATGATCTGGGTGCCGGTGCTCATCTTCGCCATCCACTTGGAGATGAACAGCGAGATCAGCGAGCCGGCAAAACCGAACACCGCGCAGAAAATCAGCAGCTGGTCGAGTTTGAGGTCAACCCCGTTGGCCGCCATGAACCCGTTGAAGCCAAACAGGCTCAGGGTAATGCTGGCAATCAGCACAACCGCGAGGTTGGTGGCCACAAACAGTAAGATGCGCATCATGGTTGTTACGTTCTCCTGACGGATAAAAGTGTCACGTATGCGGGGTATATAAGGTGCGCGCTGCAGTGATTCAACCGGGCGACTATTTCAAACTGTGTACTTGCCTTTATTACAGACGAATTCCAGCAACCCGCACGCCAGAGCGGCGGGTGATGTAAGGGCTGAATGCTGGGTCTGAAAGGTCTGCGCCGAGGGCGGCGCAGACGTTTCGATATGCGCAGTAGGTTACTGCTGATATGTCTTCAGGAAGTTTCCGATGCGGCCAATGGCCTGCTCGAGGTCGTCGACCCGTGGCAGGGTCACGACGCGGAAGTGATCCGGCCACGGCCAGTTGAAGGCAGTGCCCTGGACGATCAGCAGCTTTTCCGACAGCAGCAGGTCGAGGACGAACTTCTCGTCGTTGTGGATCGGGCAGACTTTCGGGTCGATGCGCGGGAACGCATACAGCGCGCCCATCGGCTTGACGCAGCTGACCCCGGGGATGCTGTTGAGCAGCTCCCAGGTGCGGTTGCGCTGCTCAAGCAGGCGGCCTTGTGGCAGTACCAGGTCGTTGATGCTCTGGTAGCCGCCCAAGGCGGTCTGGATCGCGTGCTGGCTCGGCACGTTGGCACACAGGCGCATGTTGGCCAGCATGTCGATGCCTTCGATGTAGCTCATGGCGTGATGCTTGGGCCCGGAGATGGCCAGCCAGCCGGAGCGGAAGCCCGCCACCCGGTAGGACTTGGACAGGCCGTTGAAGGTCAGGCAGAGCAGGTCCGGGGCCAGCGAGGCGGTGCTGATGTGCACGGCTTCGTCATAGAGGATCTTGTCGTAGATCTCGTCGGAGAACACCACCAGGTTGTGCTGGCGGGCCAGCTCGAGCATGCCCAGCAGCAGTTCGCGCGAGTACACCGCGCCGGTCGGGTTGTTCGGGTTGATGATCACCAGGGCCTTGGTGTTGGAGGTGATCTTGGCCTTGATGTCGTCCAGGTCCGGGAACCAGTCGGCCTGCTCGTCGCACAGGTAGTGCACCGGGTTGCCGCCGGCCAGGCTCACCGCGGCGGTCCACAGCGGGTAGTCCGGGGCCGGGATCAGCACTTCGTCGCCATTGTTGAGCAGCGCCTGCATCGACATCACGATCAGCTCGGAGACGCCGTTGCCCAGGTAGATGTCTTCGATACCGACACCTTCGACCTGTTTTTGCTGGTAGTACTGCATCACCGCCTTGCGCGCGCTGAACAGGCCCTTGGAGTCGCTGTAACCCTGGGCGGTCGGCAGGTTGCGGATCACATCCTGGAGGATCTCGTCCGGCGCCTCGAAACCAAAGGGCGCCGGGTTGCCGATGTTCAGCTTGAGGATGCGATGGCCTTCCTCTTCCAGGCGTTTGGCGTGCTTGAGCACCGGGCCGCGAATGTCATAGCAGACATTGGCGAGCTTGTTCGATTTGCTGACCTGCATGATGTGATCCCGATTAGAAAAGATCGCCGCGCATTGCGCTGTGAAAACGTTTGAAATGCGTATGACGCGGGTGCCAGACTGATGTCTGATGAGGCGCAATAATATACGTGCCGCCCGCCCTGTGGAAAAGCCATGGCGCGGGGTTTTTGGACAGATGAGGCCTGATGATGGAAAAACTCGCGAAAACCCTTGAAGAATGGCGCGCCATGCTCGACCCCGAGCAGTACAACGTGTGCCGCCTGAAGGGCACCGAGCGGCCGTTCAGCGGCAAATACAACGGCACCAAGACCGACGGCGTCTACCATTGCATCTGCTGCAACGAGCCGCTGTTCGATTCGAGCAGCAAATTTGATTCCGGGTGCGGCTGGCCTAGCTTCTATGAGCCGATTGCCGACAGCGCGATGATCGAAATTCGCGATACCTCCCACGGCATGATTCGTACCGAAGTCACCTGCGCCAAGTGCGACGCCCACCTGGGCCACGTATTTCCCGACGGTCCGCCGCCGACCGGGCTACGCTACTGCATCAACTCGGTCTGCCTGGACCTGGTGCCACGCTGACAAAGGAGCAAGGTCATGGCCGACGCAATGCTGAAGATTCCCTGCATTACCCTGACCGGCGAGCAAAAAGCCCTGGCCGATTACCCGGCCAAGGCAGTACTGGTGGTCAACACCGCCAGCCAGTGCGGATTTACCCCGCAATACAAGGGCCTGGAGCAGCTCTGGCAACGTTACCGCGAGCAGGGGCTGGTGGTGCTGGGCTTTCCCTGCAACCAGTTCGGCAAGCAGGAGCCGGGCGATGCGAGCGAGATTGCGCAGTTCTGCGAGCTCAAGTTTGGGGTCAGCTTCCCGTTGTTTCGCAAAATTGAAGTCAACGGCGCCGGAGCCCATCCGCTGTTTATCGAGCTGAAAAAGCGAGCCCCGGGGCTGTTCGGCTCCGAAGGCATCAAGTGGAACTTCACCAAGTTCCTGCTCGACCCGGCCACCGGCAAGGTCACCCGCTATGCTCCGAGCACCAAGCCGGACGCCTTGGCCGGTTCGATCGAGAAACTGCTCAGGTAGCCGTCAACGGCACCCAGTGATCGATCAGCGCCAGCAATTCCTCGCGGCGAAACGGCTTGGCCAGGTAGTCGCTCATCCCCGCAGCCCGGCAGCGCTCGCGCTCTTCGGGCATGGCGTTGGCGGTCAGGGCGACGATCGGCAGGTCTGGCCAGCGCCCGCTCTGGCGGATCCGCCGACTGGCTTCATAGCCGTCCATCACCGGCATGTTGCAGTCCATCAGCACCAGGTCGAAGGGTGACTGCTCCAGCTGTTCGAGGGCGTCGGCGCCATGGGCGGCGACGCTGACCTCACAGCCGAGCTTGGCCAGCATACCCTTGGCCACCAACTGGTTCACCGGGTTGTCCTCGACCAGCAGGATGCGTGCACGGCGTTCGCTGTGCGAGGCGCCGCCAAGCGGTGACTGGTTGATGTGGTCGGCGCCGTGCAGGGTGCGCCGCAGTGTCTGATACAGGGCGTTGCGGGCCAGCGGTCGGGCCTGCTGCTGCAAGGGCGCCAGGTGCGCGGCCTGTTCGCCGGGCAGGAAATTGCCATAGGCGGTAACCAGCAGGATTGGCGCACTGATCTGCGGACGCAAACTGAACAGGCAATCCAGGTCGTCGGTGATCAGCAGGTCCGGGGTCGCGTCCTTGAGTTGCTCTGGCGTGTCGTAGCGCTGGTAGTCCAGGCCCCAGCCGGGCAGCAGTGTCTGCAGCAGTTCGGCCAGGCCGCTGCTGGCATTGCTGATGGCCGCAACGCTGCCATGCAAAGGTTGCGCGGGCACCGCCGCGGTATGGCTGGGCAATGGCAGCTCGGCGCTGAACTGGCTGCCGAAGCCGGCTTCAGAACTGATGCTCAGGCGCCCTTGCATGGCTTCGCAGAGGTTATTGGTCAGCGCCAGGCCCAGGCCGGTACCGCCGTATTGGCGGGTGATACCGGCGCCGGCCTGGGTGAAGGGCTGAAAGATCCGTACCTGGGCTTCGCTGGGGATGCCGATGCCGGTGTCGCAGACATCCAGGCGAACGCCGCCGGCGTAGCTGCAAAGGCGCACATCGACACGACCAAAGCGAGTGAACTTCAAGGCGTTGGACAGCAGGTTGCTGACAATCTGCCGTACCCGTGTCGGGTCGCCGAGCACCATCGAGGGAAACTGCGGGTCGATCAGGCAGGTCAGCTCGACACTGGGCGCGGCGTTCTGCGACAGCAGGTTGGCGGTGTCTTCGACCAGCGCGCCGAGGTCGAAGGGAATGCGTTCAAGCTCCAGTTGCCCGGCATCGAACTTGGACAGGTCGAGAATATCGTTGAGCAGCTCGACCAGAACCTTGCCCGAGTCGTGGGCAATCGACAGCTGCTGGCGCTGCTCGGCATTGAGCGGGCTGTCCAGTGACAGCGCGATCATCCCCAGCAGGCCATTGAGCGGGGTGCGAATCTCGTGGCTCATGTTGGCCAGAAAGGCCGCGCGTGCCTGGGCCATGTCCAGGGCGCGGCGCCGGGCGTCTTCGAGTTCTTCGTTGGACTGGCTGAGGCGAGTGTTGCTGGCCTTGAGCTCGTTGGTGCGCGCCGAGACGATGTTCTCCAGCTCGTTGAGGTAGTCGGTCAGGCGGTTTTCGGCGTTGCGCCGCTGCTGGATCTCGGTGGCCATGCTGACGAACTGCTGGTTGGCGACCTTGACCAGCACGCCGATTTCGTCCTGCTCGTGGCCGGGTGGAAACGACAGTTTGGACTGCGCCGGGTTGCGCGAATCACTGTTGCTCAGGGCGCTGATCACCCGCACCAGCGGCTGGGTCAGCATGATGTAGAACAGGCCGAGAAGAATCCCGGTCAGGACCAGGCTGCGCACAAAGCCATTGAGCAGGGTGACTTCGGCGCGCTTGAGAAAGCGGCTGCCAAAGGCAAAGGTATCGACGTCCAGGTACAGGGTGCCGAGGTATTCGTCGGGCATATGGCTGAGAAACAGCTGGTCGCGAAACTGGCGCGATTCGCCGAAGAGGAAATCGCTGATCAGCCGGTAGCTGCTTTCCTGGCGTGGGCGCTGAACATCGGCGAGGACGGTGTCGTTGTTGTCGATCAGCCAGGCGCGGGTGATCGCCGGCGATTGCAGCAGGCCGCGGGTCAGTTCCTGGGCCAGTTCGGCATCGATGTTATAGGCGATGCGCGAAGCCGGGTTATGGCTGATTTGCAGCAGCGCCTGCATCTCGCGGTTGATGGAGGCGTCTTCACTGGCATAATCGATACCGATCTGGATGAGACTGAGCAATGTACCCAGGATGAAGCCGACCAGGACCGTCAGCCGGGCTTGCTTGTAGGACAGGCGATTGGTGAACTTGATATCCATGAGTCCCGAGCCAGTTTCACGTTCCGTGCGCTGCGCAAGCATAGCCGATCAGTCCCGGCTGCTGGCACGCCCTGTCACACATTCAGCTGTGCTTTTGTCCTTGCATCTGTCTTGAGGAATTCTTGTGGACTCACGTTTGAATGCTTTTCTGGAGCGCGCCGAAACCGTACTTGCGCGCCTTGAGCCCCTGTTGCCGGCGCCACGCCCGAGCATCGACTGGTCGCAATGCCTGGCTGCGCGCTGGCAGCGCGATGGCCGTAGCGGCTACCTGCTGCCGCTGCAGGTCAGCCTCGACATGCGCCTGTCCGACCTGATCGGCGTCGATCAGCAGCGCGAGCAACTGGGGCGCAACACCCGCCAGTTTCTCGATGGCATGCCGGCCAACCACGCATTGCTGTGGGGCTCGCGCGGTACCGGCAAGTCGTCGCTGGTGCGCGCACTGCTGGCCGAGCATGCCGAAGCCGGCCTGCGCCTGATCGAAATCGAGCGCGATCACCTGGCCGACCTGCCGCGGGTGGTCGAGCAACTGCAGAAACTGCCGCAACGCTTCGTGTTGTTTTGCGATGACCTCTCGTTCGAAGCCGGGGAGGGCGACTACCGGGTGCTCAAGAGCGTACTCGATGGCTCGCTCGAACAGGCGCCGGATAACGTGCTGCTGTATGCCACCTCGAACCGCCGCCACCTGGTGCCGGAAAAACAGAGCGACAACGAAAACTGGAAGATGGTTGACGGCGAGCTGCATCCCAACGAAGCGGTGGAGGACAAAATTGCCCTGTCTGACCGCTTCGGCCTGTGGCTGTCGTTCTACCCCTTCACCCAGGAGCATTTCCTCAACGTGGTCGAGCACTGGATCACCCAGCTGGCGCAGAGCGCTGGCCTGGCCTGGCGCCGCGACGAGGAACTGGACATTCTCGCCGTGCGCTGGGCAACCGGTCGCGGCAACCGTAACGGCCGTTGTGCCTACCAGTTCGCCCGTTATTGGGTGGGACTGAAACTGTTGGAGCAAAAATCATGATCGACCTCAACGCTACCGGCGCCGGCCTCGAAGGCTACGGTCTGCTGGCGGCACAACTGGAAGCCCTGCTGGCCGATGAGCGTGACTTCATCGCCAACGCCGCGCAGTTTTCGGCGTTTCTCTACAGTCAGGTCGAAGACCTGAACTGGGCCGGCTTCTACCTCAACCGCAACGAGCAACTGCTGTTGGGGCCATTCCAGGGGCAGGTGGCCTGCGTGCGCATCCCGTTCGGGCGTGGTGTATGCGGCGCGGCTGCGGCCAGCCGGGAAACCCAGCGGGTGGAAGATGTGCACGCGTTTCCCGGGCACATTGCCTGCGACAGTGCATCGAACAGCGAGCTGGTGATTCCGCTGGTAAAGGATGGCCGGTTGATTGGCGTGCTGGACCTCGACAGCCCTAAGCTTGCACGTTTCAGTGAAGTGGATCAGGCGGGGCTGGAGCGTTTGGCGGGGATTTTCCTGCGACTGACCGATTGCTGACGAGCGCTTTGCACTCGATCGCTGGCAAGGCCAGCTCTCACAGGTCTTGTATGTAGCGAACCTTGTGGGAGCCGGCCTTGCCGGCGATTGGGTCAATTAGAACTCAGTCGTAGATGACCTTTTTCTTCCAGTCTTCGGTGGTATCGGTCTTCAGGCCTTCGGTCAGGGCGTTGGTTTCGTCCTCGGCCGGTTCCAGCTGGCTCAACACCTGGGCATTGGCGCGGGCCAGCAGCTTCTCCATGTATTCCAGTTGTTCGCGGTAAATCACCGGGTCAGGCTGCTTGCGCAGGTATTGCACGCCACGCTCGAAGGCCAGGCGCGCGTGCCCGGGCTGGTTCTGTTGCAGCGCCTGCTGGCCGAGGTTGTTGAAGAACTCGATGTGCAGCAGCACCAGGATGTGGCGAATTTCCTTGACCCAGTACTTGGCCTCGTTGGTCGGCAGGAAGCCTTCCTGGGCGGCGCGGGTGATCTGGTTGTGCATGCCTTCCAGCAAAAAACGCACATCCTTGGCCCGGGCTTCGGTCTGGATCGGCATCGGCGGGTTGTTCACCGGCAGTGCTTCACCTTTGGCAATCAGCCCTTCGAGTTCGGCGATCCGTGCGCGAATATCGCGGCTGTGCTTGTCCAGGGCCAACTGGCGCTGGTTGAGGTTGAGTTCCAGGCGGGTCAACAGCAACTTGAGGGCCGGGGTCATCAACTGGCCAGGAAAGGTTTCGGTGATTTCGCCACAACGGCGCAAACGTTCGGCCAGCTCGATCTTCAGCCGGGCACGCTCGAGCTTGTTGTTCTCGACCACGTTGTTCAGGTAGCCGATCACGATCAATAACGCGATCCCCGCTACTATAAGCAGGGTGATCAGAAGTGGTGTCACCGTTAACGCCTCATACAGGATGATTTACTGTTTGAGTGTAGTGGCTAAGCTTTTAGCCGGATAGAGCTGTTTGGCGGTTGCCCGGGGGCGATTGATGGCCTTTTGCTGGTAGATCGCCGTGGCTGCTGGGCCGAAGGCGGGTAGGGCGTCAGAAAATAATCGTCAAGCCTCAGGCGCGCGTTGCCCTGGCGCAAGGCTGCAAAGCGCCGGGAAGTCATTGATTTAAATAAATTTATACAGAGGGGTTGACGGCTTATCAAAGCATCCCTAGAATGCGCGCCACTTGCAGCGTAAAGCACACAGCGGAACGCGGCAGGGAGTGAATGTTGTAGCGTGTCCCCTTCGTCTAGTGGCCTAGGACACCGCCCTTTCACGGCGGTAACAGGGGTTCGAGTCCCCTAGGGGACGCCAATGCGGGAATAGCTCAGTTGGTAGAGCACGACCTTGCCAAGGTCGGGGTCGCGAGTTCGAGTCTCGTTTCCCGCTCCAGTTTACAAAGGCTTTGCTTAACGGCAGGGCTTGTAAAAACCCAGCGTCAGATCTTTATGGTTTGAGTTGGTAACTGAAGCATGCATTGCATGTTTCGGGCGTCGTCCCCTTCGTCTAGTGGCCTAGGACACCGCCCTTTCACGGCGGTAACAGGGGTTCGAGTCCCCTAGGGGACGCCATTTTTGCGGGAATAGCTCAGTTGGTAGAGCACGACCTTGCCAAGGTCGGGGTCGCGAGTTCGAGTCTCGTTTCCCGCTCCAAATATGGTGCTCCAGCGTTTGATAACGCTGTAGTGATGGAACAAGGGCGTCAGTGCTTGTTCTTGCCGGTCCGGCCGGTCGCTACAAATTTGCGGGAATAGCTCAGTTGGTAGAGCACGACCTTGCCAAGGTCGGGGTCGCGAGTTCGAGTCTCGTTTCCCGCTCCAAATAAAGAAACGCCGTTCGTTTGAACGGCGTTTTTTTTCGTCTCGATTTTATCCGCTGTCTGCGTGCGGCAGGGCTGTTGTCAGCCCTGCGCAGCTTCATCGCTTAATGCTTGCTGTCGTCGTCCGACATGCTCAGCAGCTGTTTTTCCTGGTTCCAGTCGAAGGGTTCATCATTCTGCTCGGCCTCGAAGCGGCGCTCTTCCAGTTCCTGGTACATGTCCAGTTCGTTCTCCGGCATGAAGTGCAGGCAGTCGCCGCCAAAGAACCACAGCAGGTCGCGCGGTACCAGGTGCGCGACCTGTGGATAACGCTGGATGACCTGGCACATCAGGTCCTGGCCAAGATAGGTGCTTTCCGGGTCGACGGGCAGTTGCAGCATCAGATCGTCGAAGCGCTCCAGAAACAACGCGTGGCTTTCTTCCGGCACCTGCTCGGCTTCGCCCAGGGCAACCAGGATGGTGCGCAGGTGGGTGAGCAGGGCGAGATGGTATTCCAGGCGATCGGTAGCCATGCAGGCAGTCCTCTTGAGCAAAAACGGGCGCGGGAGTATACGGCTCCCGGCGCCCGATGTCCCGGCCCTTAGCGAATCTTGCCGTCGGCCGGTAGCAGTTGCTCCTTGTCGAAGGCATCGACATCGATCACCCGCCGGCGGGCCGACTCAGCGGTATGCAGGCTTTGCGCCTCACTGGCTTGCAGCACGCCAGCGTGCAGCGCCGCGTCGATAATCGACTCGCCTGGCGCAGGGTCAACCTGGCCACTCTTGACGGCCTGGTGCAGTTTTTTACGCAGCGGCGCGCCGGCGCTGAGTAAATCGCAGGCCTGTTGCAGGGCGGCAACCGGATCGCCGTCCGTTTGCGGCCGATAACAACCGGCAAGCAGCTCCTCCAGCGCCGGGTCACCCTTGGCGCGGCCGATCAGTTCGGCAATCTCCGCGTCCAGTTCGTCGCTTGGCCCGGTATGCCGGCGGCCGAAGGGGAACACCACCAGGCGCAGGGCGCAACCGAGCAAGCGGTTGGGGAAGTTGTCGAGCAAGCGGTCCAGGGCTTTTTCGGCTTGGCCAAGGCTCTCCTCCAGGGCCCAACGCAGCAGCGGTTGCAGGTACTCGGGCGAATTCAGGTCGTGGTAACGCTTGAGCGCCGCCGAGCTGAGGTACAAATGACTGAGCACATCGCCCAGGCGCGCCGACAAACGCTCGCGACGCTTGAGCTCGCCGCCCAGGAGCATCATGCACAGGTCGGCGAGCAAGGCGAACGCCGCCGCCTGGCGATTGAGGGCGCGGAAGTAACCTTGGCTTAACGCGTCGCCCGGGACTTTCTCGAAATGGCCCAGGCCCAGGCCGAGCACCAGGGTACTGGCGGCGTTACCGACGGCAAAACCAATATGCTGCATCAGCAGGTGATCGAACTCCTTGAGCGCCTGGTCGTGGTCTTCGCGACCGGCCAGGGCCATTTCCTTGAGTACGAACGGATGGCAGCGAATCGCCCCCTGGCCGAAGATCATCAGGTTGCGCGAGAGGATGTTGGCGCCCTCGACGGTGATGAAGATCGGCGCGCCTTGCCAGTTGCGTCCCAGGTAGTTGTTCGGGCCCATGATGATGCCCTTGCCGCCGTGCACGTCCATGGCGTGCTGGATGCATTCGCGCCCGCGCTCGGTGAGGTGGTACTTGAGAATCGCCGACAGCACCGAGGGTTTTTCGCCCAGGTCCACGGCCTTGGCGGTGAGCAGTCGCGCACTGTCCATCAGGAAGGCGTTGCCGCCAATGCGCGCGAGGGATTCCTGGATACCTTCGAAGGCCGCCAGCGGCACGTTGAACTGCTCACGGATCTGCGCGTACTGGCCGGTCACCAGGCTGGTGTACTTGGCTGCACCAGTGCCCACGGCTGGCAAGGAAATCGAGCGGCCCACCGACAGGCAGTTCATCAGCATCATCCAGCCCTTGCCGAGCATGTCCTGGCCGCCGATGAGAAACTCCAGCGGCACGAACACATCCTTGCCGCTGTTGGGGCCGTTCATGAACGCCGCGCCCAGGGGCAGGTGACGCTTGCCGATTTCGACGCCGGGGGTGTCGGTGGGAATCAGCGCGAGACTAATGCCCAGTTCTTCTTTATCGCCCAGCAGGTGTTCGGGGTCGTAGGCCTTGAAGGCAAGGCCAAGCAGGGTCGCGACCGGTCCGAGGGTGATGTAGCGCTTTTCCCAATTCAGGCGCAGGCCGATGACTTCCTCGCCTTGCCACTGGCCTTTGCAGATGATCCCGGTGTCGGGCATGGCGCCAGCATCGGAGCCGGCCAGCGGACCGGTGAGGGCGAAGCAGGGGATTTCGTCGCCGCGGGCCAGGCGCGGCAGGTAGTGATTGCGCTGCTCGTCGGTGCCGTAGTGCAGCAGCAGTTCGGCCGGGCCGAGGGAGTTGGGCACCATCACGGTGGAAGCAAGGTCGCCGCTGCGGGTCGCCAGCTTCATTGCCACCTGCGAGTGGGCGTAGGCCGAAAAGCCCTTGCCGCCGTACTCCTTGGGAATGATCAGGGCGAAGAAGCCGTGGCTCTTGATGTGCTCCCAGGCCGCGGGGGGCAAATCCAGGTCCTGGCCAATTTGCCAGTCGCTGACCATGGCGCAGAGTTCTTCGGTGGGGCCGTCGATAAAGGCTTGTTCTTCTTCAGTGAGTTCGGCCTTGGAGTAGCCGAGCAGGGTGTTCCAGTCCGGTCGGCCGCTGAACAGCTCGCCGTCCCACCACACGGTGCCGGCGTCGATGGCTTCGCGTTCGGTCTGCGACATTGGCGGCAAGGTGCGCTGGAACCAGCCAAACAGGGGCGCGGTGAGCACTTTGCGGCGCAGGTCGGGGAGCAGCAGGGGCGCGGCGACGGCGGCCAGCAGCAGCCAGAAAATCGTCAGCAGCCAGCCTGGGGCGTGGCTGAAAATGCCCATCGCCAGCAGGTACAGGGCAACGATGCCCAACGCCGGCAAGGCGGCGATGCGACGGTGGGCCAGGTAAGCCACGCCGATCACCAGGACCACTAACCACAACAGCAACATAGGAATTCCTCCGTGAAACATCGGGGCATTTCGCCATCCATCGAAGCTTAGACCGCATCGGCTAAACGGCTTGTCTGAACAGTGACAGGACATGACCTCAGGAGTTCGCCTGCACGCCAAACGATTGCCAGCGCGAGCGCCTGGAGTAGACTGGGCGACCAGCCAAATCATCAGGGAAACGACATGCTCAAGATCTGGGGCAGGAAGAATTCGTCGAATGTCAGGAAAGCACTGTGGTGCGCCGCAGAGCTTGGTCTTGAGTATGAGTCGATCGATGCCGGTGGCGCCTTCGGCCTGGTCAACGAGCCGCAGTACCGGGCGCTGAACCCCAACGGCCTGGTGCCGATGATCGAGGACGACGGCCTGGTGCTGTGGGAGTCCAATGCCATTGTGCGCTACCTGTCGGCGCAGTACGGCTGCGAGTCGGGCTGGTATGAGCAGGACGCACGCAAGCGTGCCGAGGCCGACAAGTGGATGGACTGGGTTACTTCCTCCCTGGCCACGCCGTTCCGGCCGTTGTTCTGGGGCATCCTGCGCACGCCTGCCGATCAGCAGGACTGGGTGGCAATCAATGCCGCACACAAGACCTGCGCGCAGTTGCTGTCGATTGCCGACCAGGCCCTGGCGCACCAGCCGTATTTGTCTGGCGACAAGCTGGGCATGGGCGATATCCCCCTGGGCTGCTTTGCCTACGCCTGGTTCGAGATGCCCATCGGGCGCCCCGAGATGCGCCACCTGCGCGCCTGGTATGAGCGCCTGCAAGAGCGTCCGGCCTATCAGGCGGCGGTGATGACGGCGCTGACCTGATTGACGGTTACCGGGAAAGTGCGGTCAAGCTGATAGTTAATATCGATACACATGACTGTACTTGTCTGGTCTGTACAAGCACCATGCTCCTATTCACTGCGGCTGGCCTCGCCCGGCCGCGTCTAGAACTTTCCACACTGGTACGCGACCCGCTATGAGTTCTGCTCTGTCCATAAGGCAGCTAACCAAAACCTACGGCAACGGTTTCCAGGCCCTCAAGGGCATTGACCTGGATGTCGCCGAAGGTGACTTCTTCGCCTTGCTCGGCCCCAACGGCGCCGGCAAATCCACCACCATCGGCATCCTCTCGACCCTGGTCAACAAGACCAGCGGCAGCGTCAACATCTTTGGTCACGACCTCGATCGCCAGCCCGCCGCGCTCAAGCGCTGCATCGGCGTGGTGCCGCAGGAGTTCAACTTCAACCAGTTTGAAAAGACCTTCGACATTGTCGTCACCCAGGCCGGTTACTACGGTATCCCGGCCAAGGTCGCCAAGGAGCGGGCCGAGCAGTACCTGACCCAGTTGGGCCTGTGGGACAAGCGCGATGTGCCGTCGCGCTCGCTGTCGGGCGGCATGAAACGCCGCCTGATGATCGCCCGCGCGCTGATCCACGAGCCGCGCCTGCTGATCCTCGACGAGCCGACCGCGGGTGTGGATATCGAGCTGCGCCGGTCGATGTGGAGCTTTTTGACCGAGCTCAACCAGAAAGGCATCACCATCATCCTCACCACCCATTACCTGGAAGAGGCTGAGCAGTTGTGCCGTCACATCGGCATCATCGACCACGGCACCATCGTCGAGAACACCAGCATGCGCGCCTTGCTGAGCAAGCTGCATGTCGAGACCTTCCTGCTCGACCTCAAGCAGGACCTGCCCCAGGCGCCAAACCTGGTCGGCTATCCGTGCCGCTTGATCACCCCGCACACCCTGGAAGTGCAAGTTGACAAGGAAGTGGGCATTACTGCGCTGTTCGGCCAGCTGGCGCTGCAGAACATCGAGGTGCAGAGCCTGCGCAACAAGACCAATCGTCTCGAGGAGCTGTTCGTGTCCCTGGTTGAGAAAAACCTGGCAAAGGTGGCGGTATGAGTTCGGAACTGAGCGCCAACCTGGTCGCCCTCAATACCATCGTCTACCGCGAAGTACGCCGTTTTACCCGGATCTGGCCGCAGACCCTGCTGCCCCCGGCGATCACCATGGTTTTGTACTTCGTGATTTTCGGTAACCTGATCGGCCGGCAGATCGGCGACATGGGCGGCTTCACCTACATGGAGTACATCGTCCCGGGGCTGATCATGATGTCGGTGATCACCAACTCCTACGGCAACGTGGTCTCGAGCTTCTTCGGCAGCAAGTTCCAGCGTTCGATCGAGGAACTGATGGTGTCGCCGGTGTCGCCGCATACCATCCTCGTCGGCTACACCCTGGGCGGCGTGTTGCGCGGCCTGGCGGTAGGGGTGATCGTCACCTTGCTGTCGCTGTTCTTCACCGACCTGCAGGTTCATCACCTGGGCGTGACCATTGTCGTGGTGCTACTGACGGCGACAATCTTCTCGCTGCTGGGCTTCATCAACGCCGTGTTCGCCCGCAACTTCGATGACATCTCGATCATCCCGACCTTCGTGTTGACGCCGCTGACCTACCTGGGCGGGGTGTTCTACTCGATTACCCTGTTGCCGCCGTTCTGGCAGACCGTGTCGATGGCCAACCCGGTATTGCACATGGTCAACTCGTTCCGCTACGGCATTCTCGGCGTGTCGGACATCCGCATCGGCGTCGCCATCAGCTTCATGCTGGTCGCCACGGCAGTGCTGTATATCGGCTGCGCGCGGTTACTGGTCAGTGGGCGAGGAATGCGCACCTGATTGTTTGACCTTGCGCCGGCGCCACTGCCTGCCGACCCACCAGCGCCAGTAGAGCATGGTCAGGCAGTAGGCGAGGGCGCCGAGCAGCACGCCACACACCACTGAGCCGAGCAGGAACGGCTGCCACAGGGTCGACAGCTGGTCGGTGATCCACTCGAAGGTCAGTTCTTCAGGCAGGGTGCGTGGTGGGATCTGCATCAGCCAGGCGCCCATCTGGTAGGTGCAGAAGAACACCGGCGGCATGGTGATCGGGTTGGTCAGCCACACCAGGCTGACCGCGATCGGCATGTTGCCGCGGACCATGATCGCCAGGCTTGCGGCCAGCAGCATTTGCATCGGAATCGGAATGAAAGCGGCGAACAGGCCGACAGCCATGGCGCGCGCAACCGAATGCCGGTTGAGGTGCCAGAGGTTGGGGTCGTGCAACAGCCGGCCGAGAAAGCGTAAGGATTTGTGTTCCCTGATGCTGGTCGGATCGGGCATGTAGCGTTTGAAGAGACGACGCGGCATGTGGGGTCTCGGCAATCTGAAGGGTGCCAGTATGCACGGATTCTAAAAGTGCCTTATTCAGACTTTGTGACAATTATTTAGCGAGCGGTTGCCGTCACTGATCTAAGCCTCAGGGGGTGGTTTACTTCTGGAGCTTCACGCTTATGCGCACAGGGATGTTGGCGCTTGCACTCGGGCTGCTCAGCCTCGGGTTCCTGCCGGCTTTGCCGCCCGTCTGGATACTTGTCCTGCTGGCAATTGCCGGGCTTTGCTGCCTGCCTACGCGGCTGTGGCCCGCCGGGCTGTTTCTGCTGGGCTTGAGCTGGGCCTGCGTCTCGGCGCAATGGGCGTTGGATGAGCGCCTGGCTGTGCAGTTCGATGGGCGAACCCTGTGGATAGAAGGCCGGGTTACTGGCTTGCCGGAGCAGGGCGCGCGCTCGGTGAGGTTCGAGTTGAGCGATGCCGAGTCGCGCCGGGGGCAATTGCCAAGGCGCATGCAGCTCAGCTGGTTTGGCGGCCCGGCGGTCAATAGCGGTGAGTACTGGCGTTTGGCAGTCAGCCTCAAGCGCCCCGCAGGCTTGCTCAATCCTCACGGCCCGGACCAGGAGGCCAGTTTGTTGGCCCGGCGCATCGGCGCCACCGGCAGCGTCAAGGCCGGCGAGCGGCTGCTGCCGGCAACGGCGGCCTGGCGGGATGATCTGCGCCAGCGCTTGCTCAGCGTTGATGCCCAGGGCCGGGAGGCGGCGCTGGTGGCCTTGATACTCGGCGATGGCGGCGCTTTGGCGCGCCAGGACTGGCAAGCGCTGCAGGCCACCGGCACGGTGCACTTGCTGGTGATTTCCGGCCAGCATATTGGCCTGTTGGCCGGGCTGGTATACACCTTGATTGCCGGGCTGGCGCGCCTGGGCTGGTGGCCGCAACGGCTACCCTGGCTGCCTTGGGCCTGTGCGCTGGCCTTTGCCGCAGCACTGGCCTATGGCTTGCTGGCCGGGTTTCAGGTGCCGGTGCAGCGCGCCTGCATGATGCTGGCCATGGTGCTGCTCTGGCGCCTGCGCTTTCGTCACCTGGGTGTCGGGCTGCCGTTGTTGCTGGCGCTCGATGCAGTGCTGCTGTGGGAACCATTGGCCAGCTTGCAGCCGGGCTTCTGGCTGTCGTTCATGGCCGTGGCCATTCTGATCTTCACCTTCAGCGGTCGCCTTGGCGCCTGGAACCCCTGGCTGGCCTGGAGTCGCGCCCAGTGGTTGATCGCCATCGGCTTGTTGCCGGTGCTGCTGGCGCAAGGTTTGCCGGTGAGCCTGACGGCGCCGCTGATCAATCTGCTGGCAGTGCCGTGGATCAGCCTTGCGGTGTTGCCAATGGCGTTGCTCGGCACTGTGTTGCTGCCGGTGCCGGTTCTGGGGGAAGGCTTGCTGTGGCTTGCCGGCGGCCTGCTCGACGGTTTGTTTCGCTTGCTGGCGCATGTGGCGGTTTGGCAACCGGCCTGGATGCCAGAACCATTGCCGTTCTGGGCCTGGTTGCTGGTATGCCTGGGGGCATTGCTGGTGTTGTTGCCGCGTGGCATACCGATGCGGGTGCTGGGCTGGCCATTGTTGCTGTTGGCGGTGTTTGCGCCCCGGGAGCGCGTTCCGCAGGGGCAGGTAGAGGTCTGGCAGCTGGATGTCGGCCAGGGGCTGGCCTTTGTGCTGCGCACCCGGCACCACGCCATGTTGTATGACGCCGGCCCGGCCATGGGCGATCTCGATCTGGGCGAGCGGGTAGTGCTTCCCAGCTTGCGCAAGCTGGGGGTAAGCAAGCTCGACCTGATGTTGCTCAGCCACGCCGACGCCGATCACGCCGGGGGCGCCCGCGCCGTGCAGCGCGGGTTGCCGGTGCTGCGGGTGCAGGCTGGTGAGGCTGCGGCCTTGCCTGAAGTGCTGCAAGCGCAGCCGTGCAGCAGCGGCGAACGCTGGCAGTGGGACGGGGTGAATTTTTCACTGTGGCAGTGGCAGGATGCTGGCGACAGCAACCAGGATTCCTGTGTGCTGCTGGTCGAGGCAAACGGCGAAAAACTGCTGCTCACCGGCGATCTCGATGCCCGTGGCGAACGGGCCTGGGCGCGGGGCTGGCAGGCGACCACGGTCGACTGGCTGCAATCGCCCCATCACGGCAGTCGCAGCTCCTCCAGCGAGGCCTTGTTAAAGGCTACTACCCCGCGCGGCGTGCTGATTTCGCGCGGGCGCTACAACGCCTTCGGGCATCCGCACCCGGAGGTCATGGCGCGCTATCGGACGCATGGTATCCAGGCCTATGACAATGTCGACCACGGTGCCTTGCGCCTGCGCCTGGGTGTGTTCGGCGAGCCTGAGGGGTTGCGTGCCCAGCGGCGTTTCTGGCGTGAACCGAGATGACGACCTTCGGCAGATGAGCCCCCTGGGGTCCTATGGTAAAGTGGCGGACTTTTTCGAGGGGATGCTTACTGTGTGGGAATTGGTCAAGTCCGGTGGCTGGATGATGCTGCCGATCATTCTGAGTTCCATCGCTGCCATGGCGATCGTCGCCGAGCGTCTCTGGACCTTGCGCGCCAGCCGGGTCACGCCACCGCACCTGCTGGGCCAGGTGTGGATGTGGATCAAGGACAAACAGCTCACCAGTGACAAGCTCAAGGCCCTGCGCGCCGATTCGCCGCTGGGCGAGATCCTTGCCGCAGGCCTGGCCAACTCGCGCCATGGCCGCGAAATCATGAAGGAATGCATCGAAGAGGCCGCAGCGCGTGTCATTCACGAGCTGGAGCGCTACATCAACGCCTTGGGCACCATCGCCGCCATGGCGCCGCTGCTGGGCTTGCTCGGCACCGTGCTGGGCATGATCGACATCTTCAGCGCCTTCATGGGTACCGGCATGACCACCAATGCCGCAGTGCTCGCCGGCGGTATCTCCAAGGCACTGATCACCACCGCGGCCGGCCTGATGGTCGGTATTCCGTCGGTGTTCTTCCATCGTTTCCTGCAGCGTCGTATCGACGAGCTGGTGGTCGGTATGGAGCAGGAAGCGATCAAGCTGGTCGAAGTGGTGCAGGGCGACCGTGATGTCGACCTGGCCGAGGGCAAGGCGTGAAATTCCGGCGCAAGCCACGGGAGACCGTGGACATCAACCTGGCCTCGCTGATCGACGTGGTGTTCATCCTGCTGCTGTTTTTCGTGGTCACCACCACCTTCACTCGCGAAACCCAGTTGCGTGTCGAGCTGCCGGAGTCGGTCAGCGGCGCGCCGGCACCGGATTCGGAGCTCAAGCAACTGGACATCACCATCAGCGCCGACGGCGTCTATTCGGTGAACAACCACCTGTTGCCCAAGAGCGACCTGGCGACCCTCATTGAAGCCCTGCAGCAGGAATCCGCAGGGGACACCAAACTGCCGTTGTCGATCAGCGCCGACGGCAAGACCCCGCACCAGGCGGTGGTGACTGCCATGGATGCGGCCGGCAAGCTCGGTTTCAGCCAGTTGCGCATGACCACGGTCGAGGCGGCTCAGGGGACGCCCTGATGGCCTTTGCCGATCGTCTGCTCGATGCCTGGTACGCCGGGCATCCGGCCCTGGCGCTGCTGCGTCCGCTCGAAGCCCTCTATCGTCGCGTGGTGCTGGGCAAGCGCGCGCGCTTTCTCAGTGGCGAGAGCCCCAGCTACCGCGCGCCGGTGCCGGTCATCGTGGTGGGCAACATCACCGTCGGCGGCACCGGCAAGACACCGATGATCCTCTGGTTGATCGAGCATTGCCGCCAGCAGGGCCTGCGTGTCGGCGTGGTCAGCCGTGGCTATGGCGCCAGGCCGCCACAGTTGCCGTGGCGCGTGCGTGCCGAGCAAAGCGCGGCTGAGGCGGGTGATGAACCTTTGCTGATCGTCCAGCGCAGCGGCGTGCCGCTGATGATCGACCCGGACCGTTCGCGTGCGGTTCAGGCATTGCTGGCCAGCGAGCCGCTGGACCTGATCCTGTGTGACGACGGCATGCAACATTACCGCCTGGCCCGCGACCTGGAGCTGGTACTGATTGATGCCGCCCGTGGCCTGGGTAACCGCCGCTGCCTGCCGGCCGGCCCCCTGCGCGAGCCGGTGGAACGCCTGCAGGACGTCGACGCAGTGCTTTACAACGGCGCCACGACCGACCGCGAAGACGGTTTTGCCTTTGCACTGCAACCTACTGCACTGGTCAACCTGCGCAGTGGCGAGCGCCGTGGCCTCGACTTCTTTGAGCCAGGCCAGGCCGTGCACGCGGTGGCTGGCATTGGCAACCCGCAACGTTTCTTCAATACCTTGCAGGGGCTAAACTGGCGACCTGTGCTACACCCTTTTGCCGATCATGCCCAGTACAGCGCCCAGGCCCTGAGCTTCAGCCCTGCGCTGCCCCTGGTCATGACCGAGAAGGACGCGGTCAAATGCCGCGCCTTCGCTGCCGACGACTGGTGGTACCTTGCGGTCGATGCTGTGCCTTCGCCGGCCTTCAAGGCCTGGTTCGACACACAGCTTGCACGCTTGCTGCCCGGGTCGCGGCCCTCCTGATTCGTTTCTTTTTCCGGCCACTGGCCTGAGGAATTTCCATGGACACTAAACTGCTCGATATCCTTGCCTGCCCGATCTGCAAGGGCCCGCTCAAGCTCAGCGCCGACAAGACCGAGCTGATCAGCAAGGGCGCGGGTCTGGCCTATCCGATCCGCGACGGTATCCCGGTGATGCTCGAAAGCGAAGCCCGTACGCTGACCGATGACGAGCGTCTGGACAAATGAGCCTGGCCTTTACCGTTGTGATTCCGGCGCGGCTGCGCTCCACGCGCTTGCCCGGCAAGCCGTTGCTGCCGATTGCCGGCAAGCCGATGATCCAGCACGTCTGGGAACAGGCTCGCAAAAGCAGCGCCAACCGTGTGGTAATCGCCACCGACGACGCGGATATCTTCAAGGCCTGCGAGGCCTTTGGCGCTGAAGTGCTGATGACCCGCGAAGACCATGACTCCGGTACCGACCGCCTGGCTGAAGTCGCCGCCAAGCTGGGCCTGGCTGCCGATGCCATTGTGGTCAATGTGCAGGGTGACGAGCCGCTGATTCCGCCGGTGATCATCGATCAGGTGGCGGCCAACCTGGCGGCCCATCCGGAGGCCGGCATCGCCACCCTGGCCGAGCCGATCAGTGACGTCGAAGCGCTGTTCAATCCCAATGCGGTCAAGGTGGTCAGCGATTGCAATGGCCTGGCCCTGACGTTCAGCCGCGCACCGTTGCCCTGGGCGCGGGATGCCTTTGCCCAGAACCGTGAGCAGATGCCGCAAGGCGTGCCGTACCGTCGCCACATCGGCATGTACGCCTATCGCGCCGGCTTCCTGCAGGACTTCGTCGCCTGGGGCCCGTGCTGGCTGGAGAAGGCCGAATCGCTGGAGCAGCTGCGGGCGCTCTGGCATGGCGTGCGTATTCACGTTGCCGATGCCATCGATGCGCCGCCCGTGGGCGTCGATACCCCTGAAGACCTGGAGCGTGTACGGCGCTTGCTGGAGGCCTGATGCGGGTTTTGTTCGTGTGCCTGGGCAATATCTGCCGCTCGCCTACCGCCGAAGGTGTGCTGCGTCAGCAATTGCGCGCCGAAGGCCTGGCCGAACTGGTCGAAGTGGCGTCGGCTGGCACTGGCGACTGGCATGTCGGCAAGCAGCCTGATGCGCGCACCTGCCGCACCGCGCGCATTCGTGGCTATGACTTGTCGCAGCAGCGTGCGCAACAAATCAAGGCCGTGCATTTTGCTGAATACGACCTGATCCTGGCCATGGACAAGAGCAATCTTGGCCATCTGCAGGGCATGCGCCCGGCCACGGCCAAAGCCGAGCTGGACCTGTTCCTGCGCCGCTATGACGGCGCGCTGGATGAGGTGCCGGATCCTTACTACGGCGCCGAGGAGGATTTCGAACAGGTCCTCGACCTGATCGAAATCGCCTGCAGCCGTTTGGTCACCGAACTCAAGGGTCGTCTATGAGCGGGCAGTGGCAGCAACAAGTTTCGCTCAAGCCGTTTAACACCTTCGGTATCGACGTTAAGGCCCAGTTTTTCACTGAAGCCCACAACGACGAAGAGGCTCGTCAGGCCTTGGCCCAGGCGGCTGATCAGGGATTACCGGTGCTGGTGGTGGGAGGCGGTAGCAACTTGTTGCTGACTGCCGATATCCAGGCGCTGGTGCTGCGCATGGCCAGCCGTGGCCTGCGCATCTTGTCTGACGATGGTGAGCGGGTGGTGGTCGAGGCCGAAGCTGGCGAACCCTGGCACCCGTTTGTGCAATGGAGTCTGGCCCAAGGCCTGGCCGGGCTTGAGAACCTCAGCCTGATTCCGGGCACGGTCGGCGCCGCGCCGATGCAGAACATTGGCGCCTATGGCGTCGAGATCAAGGACGTGTTCGCCGGGCTCACCGCACTGGATCGCCAGACGGGCAAGCTGCGCGACTTCAGTCTGGAAGAGTGCGCCTTCGCCTACCGCGACAGCCTGTTCAAGCGCAATCCTGGGCGCTGGTTGATCCTGCGGGTGCGCTTTGCCTTGAGCCGGCTCATGCATGCCCACCTGGACTACGGTCCGGTGCGCCAGCGCCTGAACGAGCAAGGCATCAGCCAGCCGACGGCGCAAAATGTCAGTGATGCGATTTGCAGCATCCGCCGGGAAAAACTGCCTGACCCGGTCGAGCTGGGCAATGCCGGAAGTTTCTTCAAGAACCCGGTGGTGGCAGCTGTGCTGGCCGACAAGATCCGTTTGCAGTATCCGGGGCTGGTGGCTTATCCACAGGCTGATGGCCAGTTCAAGCTGGCTGCCGGCTGGCTGATCGAACAGGCGGGCTGGAAGGGCCATCGCGAAGGCGATGCCGGGGTGCACCGATTGCAGTCGCTGGTGCTGGTCAACTATGGCCAGGCCACCGGTGTGCAGTTGCATCAGTTGGCGCAGAAGATCCAGGCCGATATCCTCGAGCGTTTCGGGGTTGAGCTGGAGATGGAGCCAAACCTTTATTAACCGCTCCCAACGGCAATAAAAAAGCCCCGCCAGTTACCTGGCGGGGCTTTTTTTCAGCCTGGAAGATCAGACGAGCGGTTTGTGCTCTTCTTTCTCTTCAACCACTTCTTCAGCCGGTGCAGCAGGCGCCTCTTCAGCGACTACAGCAGCGCTGGCTTCGGCGGCGGCCACTGCAGCAGCGGCTGCGGCAGCTTCGGCTTCACGCTTGCGACGGCGTACTTCACGTGGGTCGTTCGGTGCGCGACCGTTGCTGGTCAGAGCACTGGCAGGAGCTTCAATCGCTGGCTCTTCAACCGCTGCAGGCTCGGCAACTACTGGCGCAGGCGCTTCGACCACCTCAGCAACGACTACCGGCTCGGCCACTACAGGTGCCTGGACTTCAGGCGCTGGCTCGACCGCAGCAACCGGCTCGACCACTTCAGCCGGGGCAGCAACAGGGGCTTCGATAACCGGCGCGCTGCTGGTTTCTACGGCTTCTGCTGCTTCGACCGGGGCAGTGAAGGGCTGTTCGACAACCGGCGCGGCAGCGACTTCAGCGACCTGGGCAGCTTCTACCACTTCGGTTGTTTCAGTTGCTTGAACCACTTCGGCGACTTCAGCCGCTTCAACTACTGGCTGAGTTGCTTCGACGACGGTTTCGCTGGCAGCGACTTCAACAACCGCCTGCTCTTCGACAGTAGCAGTGGCGCGTTCAGCCTGCTGGTTGGCTTGGGCTTCGGCAGCGGCGCTGATGTTGCTGGTGGCAACAGCGGCGGTCACGGCCAGGCCTGCGGCCAGTTCAGCACCCAGTTCGCTGGCTTGAGGCTGCTCGTCGCTGCCGTCTTCCGAACCTTCTACCAGGTTACCGTTGGCATCGCGTTGACGCTCACGACGGTTGCTGCGACGACGCTGGCCACGGGAGCGGCGGCGGGGGCGTTCGCCTTCGGTACCTTCCTGGTTGTCATCCTGCAGCAGCTCTTCGTTCGGCAGTTGCTCTTCAGCAGCGTCGGCAGCCTGTTCGGCCGGGCGCGGCTGGCGTTCTTCACGCGGTGGGCGCGGAGCGCGCTCTTCGCGTGGGGCACGCTCTTCACGCGGTGCACGTTCTTCGCGCGGTGCGCGCTCTTCACGTGGGGCGCGTTCTTCGCGTGGAGCACGTTCTTCACGAGGCTGGCGCTCTTCACGTGGGGCGCGCTCAGGGCGTTCTTCACGGACCGCCGGGGTAGCAGCGTCCAGCGGCTCGCGCAGTTCGCGGACCGGACGCTCTTCACGGGAGCGGCGCTCTTCACGTGGGGCGCGAGCTTGACGCTCTTCGCGCGGCTGGCGTGGTGCACGTTCTTCGCGGGCCGGTGCTTCTTCGCGGGCTTCGCGAGGCTGACGCTCTTCACGCGGGGCGCGCTCGGCACGCTCTTCACGCGGCTTGCGGTCTTCGTCGCGACGTCCGTTGCGGTTGCGGCTCTGCTGGCGACCGTTGCGGCGCTCTTCGTTGCGCTGCGGGCGTTCGGTGGCGGGCTTCTCGGCAACCACAGGGGCGGCGGCAGGCTCGTCCTTGCCGGCGAACAGGCTGACCAGCGACTTCACCAGGCCTTTGAACAGGCTTGGCTCAGGAGCGTGGACTGGAGCAGCCACTGGCGCGGCAGCTTCGGCAGGTACTGGAGCATTGGCGCGGGCCGGAGCGGTCTTGACCGCAGCTTCCTGGCGCACCAGGGTGCGGGTAGCGGCAGTCGGCTGGACTTCTTCGGTCTCGGCGGCGGCGATTTCGTAGCTGGACTGGCTGCTCAGGGCTTCCGGGCTGTCGTCGCGCAGGCGCTGGACTTCGAAATGCGGGGTTTCCAGGTGGTCGTTCGGCAGGATGACGATACGCGCCCGGGTGCGCAGCTCGATCTTGGTGATCGAATTGCGTTTCTCGTTGAGCAGGAAGGCGGCAACCGGAATCGGCACTTGCGCGCGGACTTCGGCGGTGCGGTCTTTCAGGGCTTCTTCTTCGATCAGGCGCAGGATGGCCAGCGACAGCGATTCGACGTCACGGATGATGCCGGTGCCGCTGCAGCGTGGGCAGACGATGCCGCTGCTTTCGCCCAGCGAAGGACGCAGGCGCTGACGGGACATTTCCAGCAGGCCGAAGCGCGAGATGCGCCCAACCTGTACGCGGGCACGGTCGGCTTCCAGGCATTCGCGGACTTTTTCTTCCACGGCGCGCTGGTTCTTGGCCGGGGTCATGTCGATGAAGTCGATCACGATCAGGCCGCCGATATCACGCAGGCGCAGCTGGCGGGCGATTTCCTCAGCCGCTTCCAGGTTGGTCTGCAGGGCGGTTTCCTCGATGTCGCTGCCTTTGGTGGCGCGCGCCGAGTTGATGTCGATGGAGACCAGGGCCTCGGTCGGGTCGATAACGATCGAGCCGCCGGACGGCAGGTCGACGACGCGCTGGAAGGCGGTCTCGATCTGGCTTTCGATCTGGAAGCGGTTGAACAGCGGCACGCTGTCTTCATACAGCTTGATCTTGCTGGCGTACTGCGGCATGACCTGGCGGATGAAGGTCAGGGCTTCTTCCTGGGCGTCGATGCTGTCGATCAGTACTTCGCCGATGTCCTGACGCAGGTAGTCACGGATGGCGCGGATGATGACGTTGCTTTCCTGGTAGATCAGGAATGGCGCGGCGCGGTCCTGGGAAGCTTCCTTGATCGCGGTCCACAGCTGCAGCAGGTAGTCGAGGTCCCACTGCATTTCTTCGCTGCTGCGGCCAAGGCCGGCAGTGCGCACGATCAGGCCCATGTCGGCAGGGGCGACCAGGCCGTTGAGGGCTTCGCGCAGTTCGTTGCGCTCTTCGCCTTCGATACGACGGGAGATGCCGCCGGCACGCGGGTTGTTCGGCATCAGCACCAGGTAGCGACCGGCCAGGCTGATGAAGGTGGTCAGGGCGGCGCCCTTGTTGCCGCGCTCTTCTTTCTCGACCTGGACGATGACTTCCTGGCCTTCGCTGAGCACTTCCTTGATGTTCACCCTGCCTTCTGGCGACTTCTTGAAGTATTCGCGGGAGATTTCCTTCAGCGGCAGGAAGCCGTGACGCTCGGAGCCGAAGTCGACGAAAGCGGCTTCCAGGCTAGGTTCGATCCGGGTGATCCGGCCTTTGTAGATGTTGGCCTTTTTCTGCTCACGCGCGCCGGACTCGATGTCCAGGTCGTAGAGACGTTGGCCGTCCACCAGAGCTACACGCAACTCTTCGGGTTGAGTCGCGTTAATCAGCATTCTTTTCATGTAATACCGTCGGTTTCCGGGCTGCCGGAAACGGCGTTCGGCACACACGACTTCTCACGGTCGGTGTCAGGTGCGCAAGGGGTGGCGGGCCACCCCCGTGTCCAGCAACTTTCGAGTCCGACTGGTCACCCAGTACTGCCGAAGTCGCGACGACGCGTCCTGCTTGCTGTGGTGTCAAATGCACTCAGTCAGGAGGAGGAATCAGCCTTCGGCCGTGGACGCCCGTGGGGCATCTTGATCAAGACCGGGTCCGGTCGCCTGGCCAATAGGCCGGTGGACTGGACGCAGTACTACACGGTCCGACGGTTGTGCATCTCCACCCTACACGTATCCCTGATAATTCGGGTGCTGCCGCGCGCTGAATCCGCAACGGGTTGCATTTTCGCCAGCTCCATACGGGAGCCCGCGCCTTTTATGTCCAAGGCTGGTATTTCCGAAGCCGTCGCCATGACTGCGTGAAATTGACGGCACTGACAGAGTGGCAGCGAAAAAAACGTGGGGGAGGGTGAAATACCGCTCTTGTAGTTTTTTATCGGTCTTCTCTGCACGGCGCTGGTGGCGATTCCAGGCATTTCTGTAAACTGGCGAAAGCCCCGTCGGACGGCCTCGCGTCCTCGAGAATTGCGTCGGTCAGGGCCGGCTGAAAGCCGTGAGTCCGCTGGCCAGCCGCTTTTGGCGGCGTTCGCGACTATAGCAGCAATCATTAAGTGCTTCAAATCCATAAAAAATTGTTATGATTGGCAAATGACGACTACTGCCCCTCCGACCTCCGGCGTCCAGCTGATCGAGGTCGCGCCGGAACTTGCCGGCCAACGAATCGATAATTTCCTCGTAACGAAGCTCAAGGGTGTTCCCAAGACCTTGATTTACCGCATTTTGCGTAAAGGCGAAGTGCGCGTGAACAAGGGCCGGATCAAGCCCGAGTACAAGCTGCAGGCGGGCGACATCGTGCGCGTGCCGCCCGTTCGTCTGCCCGAGCGCGACGAGCCGGTACCGGTGGCTCAGGGCTTGCTTCAGCGCCTTGAGGCGGCGATTGTCTATGAAGACAAGGCCCTGATTGTGCTCAACAAGCCGGCCGGCATCGCCGTACACGGTGGCAGCGGCCTGAATTTCGGCGTGATCGAAGCCTTTCGTCAGATGCGCCCGGACGCCAAGGAGCTGGAGCTGGTCCATCGCCTGGACCGCGACACCTCGGGCCTGTTGATGATTGCCAAGAAACGCAGCATGTTGCGCCATTTGCACGCTGCCCTTCGCGGCGACGGTGTCGACAAGCGCTACATGGCCCTGGTCCGCGGTCATTGGGCCACCGCCAAGAAGCAGGTCAATGCGCCGTTGCTCAAGAGCAACCTGCGCTCCGGCGAGCGCATGGTCGAGGTCAATGACGAAGGCAAGGAAGCGCTGACGATCTTCCGCGTGCTGCGCCGTTTTGGCGAATTTGCCACCATTGTCGAGGCGCGGCCGATCACCGGTCGTACCCACCAGATCCGCGTACATGCCCTGCATGCCGGGCATTGCATTGCTGGCGACAGCAAGTATGGCGATGAAGATTTCACCCGTGAGATCCGTGATCTGGGTGGCAAGCGCCTGTTCCTGCATGCCTACGCCCTGACCGTGCCGCTGCCCGATGGTGGCGAGCTCAAGCTCGAAGCGCCGGTAGACGAAATGTGGGCCAAGACCGTGGAGCGCCTGGGTGCAGCGTAATTACGACCTGCTGATCTTCGACTGGGACGGTACCCTCGCCGACTCCATTGGCCGTATCGTCGAGGCCATGCACCTGGCCGCCGGTCGCGCCGGCTATGCCATCTGCGCGGATGACGCGGTCAAAGGTATCATTGGCCTGGCGTTGCCCGAGGCCATCAGCGTGTTGTATCCGCAGCTGGATGCCGAGCAGATCGTGCAGTTTCGCCAGCACTATGCCGACGTCTACATGGCCCTGGATGACCAGCCTTCGCCGCTGTTCGAGGGCGTGGTCGAGTCGCTGGAGGCCTTTCGGGCCGAGGGCTATCGCCTGGCGGTGGCGACCGGCAAGGCCCGGCGCGGGCTTGATCGGGTGTTACGCGCCAATGGTTGGGAAGATTACTTCGATATCACCCGTGCAGCCGACGAAAGCCGCGGCAAGCCGCACCCG
The DNA here is from genome assembly GCF_024748945.1 of Pseudomonas sp. B21-035. Lineage (NCBI taxonomy): Bacteria > Pseudomonadati > Pseudomonadota > Gammaproteobacteria > Pseudomonadales > Pseudomonadaceae > Pseudomonas > Pseudomonas sp. B21-035. The sequence continues at coordinate 4,181,630 of NZ_CP087179.1, read as the reverse complement.
CAGATGCTTGAGGAGATTCTTGCCCATTGCCAGGTCGAACCGCAGCGTGCATTGATGGTCGGAGATTCTTCCTTCGACCTGTTGATGGCCAGCAATGCCGGCATGCATTCGGTGGCGGTGGGTTACGGCGCCATGTCGCTTGAGGCCTTGAGTGCCTTCGGGCCACAGGTGTGTATCGATCATTTTTCACAGTTGCAGGCCTGGCTTCGCTGCACGCCTGCAGCAGTACATTCCAGGGTAGGTGAGCATGGCTGACGAGTGGAAGGCGCCCAGCGCCGAAAGTAACGACAGCAACGAAGAGCAGAAGAGCTGGAAGCTGCTGGAGAAAACCCTCCTGGCCGGTGTTCAGGAGCAGCGTCGGGCGCGGCGCTGGGGGATCTTTTTCAAGCTGCTGACCTTTGTTTACCTGTTCGGCATTTTTGCCCTGTTCACGCCTTTGATGAACATGGACAAGGCGGCCTCGCGCAGCGTCAGCCATACCGCGCTGGTCGAGGTGCGCGGCATGATCGCCGACCAGGAGCCGGCCAGTGCCGACAATATCGTCAGCGGCCTGCGCGAAGCGTTCAAGGACCCGAAAACCAAGGCGGTGATCCTGCGTATCAACAGCCCGGGCGGCAGTCCGGTGCAGTCAGGTTACATCTACGATGAAATCCGCCGCCTGCGTGCCGAATACCCGACGATCAAGCTGTATGCGGTGATCAGCGATCTCGGCGCTTCCGGCGCTTACTATATCGCCAGTGCCGCTGATCAGATCTACGCCGACAAGGCCAGCCTGGTGGGCTCCATCGGTGTAACGGCGGCCGGTTACGGTTTTGTCGGCACCATGGAAAAGCTCGGCGTCGAGCGTCGTACCTATACCGCGGGTGAGCACAAGGCCTTCCTTGATCCGTTCCAGCCGCAAAAGCCTGAAGAGACGGCGTTCTGGCAGGGCGTGCTGGAAACCACCCACAAGCAGTTCATTGCCAGTGTCAAGCAGGGTCGTGGCGAGCGCCTCAAGGACAAGGAGCACCCTGAGCTGTTCAGTGGTCTGATCTGGTCGGGCGAGCAAGCCCTCTCCCTGGGCCTGGTGGATGGCCTGGGCAGCGCCGGTTACGTGGCGCGCGAGGTGGTAGGGGAGAAGGAGCTGGTTGACTTTACCGTCGAGGAGTCGCCGTTCGATCGCTTCTCCAAGCGCCTGGGGGCCAGTGTGGCCGAGCACCTGGCGATGTGGATGGGCTTTCAGGGGCCATCGCTGCGTTGATTGCCTGGTGCATTGAAAAAGCCGACCTTCGAGGTCGGCTTTTTTGTGCGCGTCAGGGCAGGCTGACGCCTTCGGCCAGCAGCATGTCTACCAGGCGGATCAGTGGCAGGCCGATCAGGCTGGTGGCATCCACGCCGTGGGTGCTCTGGAACAGGCTGACGCCCAGGCCTTCGGCCTTGAAGCTGCCGGCGCAGTCGTAGGGCTGTTCGGCGCGCAGGTAGCGCTCAATGCGTGGCAGGTCCAGTTCGCGCATGTTTACCGTGAACGGCACGCAGTCGACCTGGCAGTGGCCGGTGGCGCTGTTGAGCAGCGCCAGGCCGGTGAGAAAGGTCACATGGTTGCCGCTGGCTGCCAGCAGTTGCTCGCAGGCGCGCTCGAAAGTGTGCGGCTTGCCGAGGATCTGCTCGCCGAGCACCGCGACCTGGTCGGAGCCGATGATCAGTTGCCCGGGATGGCTGCCGGCCAGGGCCTGGGCTTTCTCCCGGGCCAGGCGCTTGACCAGCTCAAGGGCGGGCTCTTCGTCCAGCCGATGTTCGTCGATATCCGGCGAGGCCCAGCTGAATGGCAGGCGCAGGCGTTCGAGCATTTCGCGCCGATAGGGTGAGCTGGAAGCCAGTAATAAAGGCAGCATGATAGACTCCTGAACAGGTGAAACGATTCTAACATGCTGAACGGAGCCGAATTTCCTTTGACAGGGGCGGGGGTCATCCCTAGAATGCTGCGCCTATGTTGAATGACCCGATTCCACCTCACGTTGACCCGCGCAAATTGGCCGATCGTGGTGTTTCCCTCGAAGGAACACTGCAGCTCGCCGATTTGGAGAGACTCTGCGACCCGCTTTCCGACACTGTCGGTACGGTGCAGGCTAAATTCGATTTTGAGCGCGACGAGCAGAAGGCTGTGGTTATCCACACCGACCTGCGCGTCGAGGTCAAGATGGTTTGCCAGCGTTGTCTTGAGCTGGTCACCCTGCCGATCCACAGCGAATGTACTTACGCCGTGGTGAAGGAGGGTGCGAATACCCAGTCGTTGCCGAAAGGTTATGACGTGCTGGAACTGGGCGAAGATCCTTTGGATCTGCAGGCCTTGGTCGAGGAAGAGCTTCTGCTCGCCTTGCCTATCGTGCCTGCTCATCATCCGGAAGAATGCCAGCAGCCGGCGGGCGCCGATGAGCCCGAACCGAGCAAGGACGAGGTAACACGGTCCAACCCGTTCAGTGTATTGGCGCAGTTAAAGCGTGACCCAAACGTTTAGGAGTTAATCAATTATGGCTGTTCAGCAGAACAAAAAATCCCGCTCTGCCCGTGACATGCGCCGTTCGCACGACGCCCTCTCGGAAAACGCTCTGTCCGTAGAGAAAACCACTGGTGAAGTGCACCTGCGTCACCACGTATCGCCAGAAGGCGTATACCGTGGTCGTAAAGTGATCGACAAGGGCGCTGACGAGTAATCCTTGTCCGCTCAGATCATCGCGATTGACGCAATGGGCGGGGACTTCGGTCCCCGCAGCATTGTTCAGGCGAGTATTGCTTGCCTGTCGGCTACCCCCTCGCTGCACCTGACCCTTGTCGGTCAACCCTCCCTCCTTGAAGATCTGATCGCTGGCCAGTCGGCAGCGGATCGCGCGCGCCTGCAGATCGTGGCCGCCAGCGAAGTGATCGGCATGGACGAGCGGCCGTCACAGGCGCTGCGCAGCAAGCCCGATTCGTCCATGCGCGTGGCCCTCGAATTATTGCGTGATGGCAAGGTTCAGGCCTGCGTCAGTGCCGGCAACACCGGTGCGCTGATGGCCCTTTCGCGCTATGTGCTGAAAACCCTGCCCGGTATCGATCGCCCGGCCATGGTTGCCGCCATTCCCACCCAGACCGGCTATTGCCAGCTGCTCGACCTGGGCGCCAATGTCGACTGCAGTGCAGAAAACCTCTATCAGTTTGCCGTGATGGGCTCGGTGGCCGCCCAGGCCCTGGGTATCTCGCGCCCGCGCGTAGCCTTGCTCAATGTTGGCACTGAAGACATCAAGGGCAACCAGCAGGTCAAGCTTGCGGCCAGCCTGCTGCAGAACGCCCGCGGCCTGAACTACATCGGTTTCGTCGAAGGTGACGGCTTGTACCGTGGCGAGGCGGATGTGGTGGTGTGCGACGGTTTTGTCGGCAATATCCTGCTCAAGTCCAGCGAGGGCCTGGCGACCATGATCGGCTCGCGCATCGAGGCGTTGTTCAAGGGCGGGCTCGGCGCGCGCCTGGCCGGCGCCGTGGCCATGCCCCTGCTGCGCCGCCTGCAGGCTGACCTGGCGCCGGCGCGACATAATGGCGCAAGCTTTCTCGGCCTGCAGGGCATTGTCATCAAGAGCCATGGCTCTGCCGGGGTGCAGGGCTTGCAGAGCGCTATCCAGCGCGCTTTGATCGAGATCCAGGAGAACCTGCCGCAACGTTTGCACGGGCGCCTGGAAGACCTGTTGCTTTAGGCATATGCCTCAGGAAGTGGTTAAATGTGACCGCTTGGTCCTCGCTACCATCCAACTCTTCAGTTTCTTGTGCTCAGCCTGGTGCTGGGCGCTTAATTTCCGACGACAAGATTACTAGGGGCTTGTTCAATGTCTGCATCCCTCGCATTCGTCTTTCCCGGTCAAGGTTCGCAGTCCCTCGGCATGCTCGCCGAGCTGGGCGGCCAGCATCCGCTGGTCATTGATACCTTCCGTGAGGCCTCCGAGGCTCTGGGCTATGACCTCTGGGCGCTGACCCAGAACGGTCCGGAAGAGCAACTCAACCAAACCGACAAAACCCAGCCGGCCATCCTTACCGCCTCGATCGCCTTGTGGCGCCTGTGGCTGGCTGAGGGCGGCGCGCGTCCGGCGTTCGTTTCCGGTCACAGCCTGGGTGAGTACAGCGCCCTGGTCGCCGCCGGCAGCCTGAGCCTGGGTGACGCCGTTAAACTGGTCAAGCGCCGCGGCGAGCTCATGCAAGAGGCCGTACCGGCCGGGCAGGGCGCCATGGCGGCAATCCTGGGTCTGGACGATGCCGCTGTCGTGGATATCTGCGCAAAAGCAGCCCAGGGCGAAGTGGTCAGCGCGGTGAACTTCAACTCGCCAGGTCAGGTAGTCATCGCCGGTGCCAAGGCCGCCGTTGAGCGTGCCATGGAAGCCTGTAAGGCTGCTGGCGCCAAGCGCGCACTGCCACTGCCGGTCAGCGTGCCGTCGCACTGTGAGCTGATGCGCCCGGCAGCCGAGCGCTTTGCCGAGTCGGTCAATGCCATCGACTGGCAGGCCCCGCAAATCCCGCTGGTGCAAAACGTCAGCGCTGCCGTTGCCGCGGACCTCGACACCCTCAAGCGCGATCTGCTGGAGCAGCTGTACAAGCCAGTGCGTTGGGTCGAGTGCGTGCAGACCCTGGTCGCCAATGGTGCGGTCAACCTGGTCGAATGCGGCCCGGGCAAGGTTCTGGCCGGTCTGAACAAGCGTTGCGCCGATGGCGTGACCACCTACAACCTCAATACCCCAGATGCTGTCGCCGCCACTCGTGCGGCGCTGGCCTGATTTAGGAGAAACTTGCATGAGCCTGCAAGGTAAAGTTGCCCTGGTTACCGGCGCCAGCCGTGGTATCGGCCAGGCTATCGCCCTGGAGCTGGGCCGTCTGGGCGCTACCGTGATCGGTACCGCCACCTCCGCTTCGGGCGCCGAGCGTATCGCCGCGACCCTCAAGGAGCACGGCATCACCGGCACTGGCCTTGAGCTGAACGTGACCAGCGACGAGTCGGTCACCGCTACCCTGGCCAAGATCCAGGAGCAGTTCGGTGCGCCGACCATTCTGGTCAACAACGCCGGCATCACCCGCGACAACCTCATGCTGCGCATGAAGGACGACGAGTGGTTCGACGTCATCGACACCAACCTGAACAGCCTCTACCGTCTGTCCAAGGGCGTGCTGCGCGGCATGACCAAGGCGCGCTGGGGTCGTATCATCAGCATCGGCTCGGTGGTCGGTGCCATGGGTAACGTCGGCCAGGTCAACTACGCTGCCGCCAAGGCCGGCCTGGAGGGCTTCAGCCGCGCCCTGGCGCGTGAAGTCGGCTCCCGCGCGATCACCGTCAACTCGGTGACCCCGGGCTTCATCGACACCGACATGACTCGCGAGCTGCCTGAAGCTCAGCGTGAAGCGCTACAGACCCAGATCCCCCTGGGGCGTCTGGGCCAGGCTCAGGAGATCGCCAATGTGGTGGCTTTCCTGGCCTCCGAAGGTGCAGGTTATGTCACCGGCGCGACCATTCCGGTCAACGGCGGCATGTACATGTAAAATTGAATGTGACGGATTGCATCAAAAAAATGTCATACGAGCTGTCTAAAATCCGTTATAAAGCTGCAACCAGATTCTAGTCGGTTGGCAGGTGTGGTCTTGCAAGGCGTGTTGCGCTTGAAAAGCAGACGTCTTTCTATACACTTACACACCGGCCAGCTGCCTGACATATGTCCATTAGGAGTGAAAACAAGGTATGAGCACCATCGAAGAACGCGTCAAGAAAATCGTCGCCGAGCAACTGGGCGTTAAAGAAGAAGAAGTAGTGAACACTGCTTCCTTCGTCGAAGATCTGGGTGCCGATTCCCTTGACACCGTTGAGCTGGTGATGGCTCTGGAAGAGGAATTCGAGACCGAAATCCCTGACGAAGAAGCCGAGAAGATCACTACTGTTCAAGCTGCTATCGACTACGTCACCAGCCACCAGGCCTAAGACGTTGTAGTCGTCGCTTCTTGTCATGGAAAAACCGCACTGCCTTCGCCGGCGTGCGGTTTTTTCTTTACAAGAGATGTAGTCAATTGAATAAGGAGAGTGCTGTGTCGCGTAGACGCGTCGTGGTCACCGGTATGGGTATGCTGTCGCCACTGGGTACGGATGTGCCGAGCAGTTGGCAGGGCATTCTGGCTGGCCGCAGTGGCATAGGTCTGATCGAGCATACTGACCTGTCTGCCTACTCCACCCGTTTTGGCGGCTCGGTAAAGGGCTTTGAAGTCGAGCAGTACCTGTCGGTCAAGGAAGCCCGCAAGCTCGATCTGTTCATTCAGTACGGCCTGGCAGCCGGTTTTCAGGCAGTGCGTAACGCCGGCCTGGAAGTGACCGATGCCAACCGCGAGCGCATTGGCGTGGCCATGGGCTCGGGTATCGGTGGCCTGACCAACATCGAAGAAACCAGCCGGACCTTGCATGACCAGGGCCCGCGGCGTATTTCGCCGTTCTTCGTGCCGGGTTCGATCATCAACATGATTTCCGGTTTCCTGTCGATCCACCTGGGTGTACAGGGGCCTAACTACGCTATTTCCACCGCCTGCACCACCGGTACCCACTGTATCGGCATGGCTGCGCGCAACATCGCCTTCGGTGAAGCCGACGTGATGATCGCCGGCGGTGCGGAAATGGCCGCCTGTGGCCTGGGCATGGGTGGTTTCGGTGCGTCGCGGGCGCTGTCGACCCGCAACGACGACCCGACCCGCGCCAGCCGTCCGTGGGACAAGGGCCGTGATGGCTTCGTCCTCGCCGACGGTGCCGGTGCGCTGGTACTCGAAGAGCTCGAGCACGCCAAGGCCCGCGGCGCGACCATCTATGCCGAGCTGGTAGGCTTTGGCATGAGTGGCGATGCCTACCACATGACCTCGCCGCCAGAAGATGGCAGCGGTGCCGCGCGCTGCATGGCCAACGCCCTGCGTGATGCCGGCCTGAACCCCGGCGAAGTCGATTACATCAACGCCCACGGCACCTCGACGCCGGCCGGCGACCTGGCAGAAAGCTCGGCGATCAAGTCGGTGTTTGGCGATCACGCCTACAAGCTGGCCGTCAGCTCGACCAAGTCGATGACCGGGCACCTGCTTGGCGCTGCCGGTGCCGTCGAGGCGATCTTCAGCGTGCTGTCGATCAACAGCCAGGTGGCGCCACCGACCATCAACCTGGACGAGCCGAGCGAAGGTTGCGACCTCGACTTCGTGCCGCACCAGGCGCGCAACATGCCGATCGAGGTGGTGCTGTCCAACTCCTTCGGTTTTGGTGGCACCAACGGCTCGCTGGTGTTCCGCCGGTTCGCCGGCTGATGCACAGCTGGGTCGATGGCCTGCCGGCAGATGCACTAACCCTGCAAAGCCGGGGGCTGGCCTATGGCGATGGTCTGTTCGAGACCATCGCCGTGCGCGCCGGTCGGCCATCGTTGCTCGAGTACCACCTCGAGCGCCTGGCGCTGGGTTGCCAGCGCCTGGCGATCAGCGCCGATCACGGCCTGATTCGCGACGAGCTATGCCGTTATGCCAGCTTGCTGGGTGACGGCGTGCTCAAGCTCATTGTTACCCGCGGCGACAGCCAGCGCGGCTACGCGCCGGCCGCTGGCGTGGCGCCACGACGAATTCTCCAGGGCAATCCCTTGCCCACCTATCCCGCAGGGCATGCCGAACAGGGCGTTCGCTTGTTCGATTGCCAGACCCGTCTGGCTGAGCAACCCTTGCTGGCAGGCTTGAAACACCTCAATCGCCTCGAGCAGGTGCTGGCCCGTGCCGAGTGGCAGGATGCCGCGCACGCCGAAGGTTTGATGCGCGATGTTTCCGGGCGCATCATCGAGGGGGTGTACAGCAACCTGTTCCTGGTGCGCGACGGCCAACTGCAGACTGCCGACCTGAGCCGCTGCGGCGTGGCCGGGGTCATGCGCGCAGCCTTGCTCGATCACGCCAGGGACGCCGCAATCGCTGTGCAGATTACCGACCTGAGCCTGCAGGACCTGCAGCAAGCTGACGAAGTGTTTGTCTGCAACAGCGTCTACGGCATCTGGCCGGTACAGGCTTTTACATCGCTGAACTGGCCGCCGGGGCCGCTCACCCGTAAACTGCAGGCCATTGCCCGTACGCTACTGGATGCCTGATTTGTGAGACGTAAATTCTTGGTGCTGCTGGAGATCGGCTTGATCCTGGCCGGCCTGACGCTGGGCTATTCGGCCTGGAAGGTAAAATCGGCGCTGGAGCAGACCCTGCACGTGTCCCAGGAGCAGTTGCTCGACGTGCCCACCGGTACCACCCCCAACCGCATGTTCTACCGCATGCAGAACGACGGGGTGCTGGAAGACGCCTTCTGGCTACGCCTGTACTGGCGCTTCAACATGGCTGGCGTGCCGCTGCATACCGGCGAGTACCGCATGACCCCGGGCATGACCGTGCGCGAGCTGTTCGAGGTCTGGCGTCGCGGTGATGTGGTGCAGTACACCCTGACGCTGGTCGAGGGCTGGAACTTCCGCCAGGTGCGTGCGGCGCTGGCCAGGCACGAGAAGATCAAGAAAACCATCGACGGCCTGAGTGATGCCGAGGTCATGGACAAGCTCGGCCATCCGGGGGTGTTCCCTGAAGGTCGGTTCTTCCCCGATACCTATCGCTTCGTGCGTGGCATGAGCGATGTCGAGTTCCTCCAGCAGGCCTACGCGCGCCTGGAAGAAGTGCTGGCCAAGGAATGGGCTGAGCGCTCCAGCGATGTGCCGTATCGCGATCCGTACCAGGCGCTGATCATGGCGTCGCTGGTCGAGAAGGAAACCGGCGTACCGCAAGAGCGCGGGCAAATTGCCGGGGTGTTCGTGCGGCGCATGCGCATCGGCATGCTGCTGCAGACCGACCCGACGGTGATCTACGGCATGGGCGAACGCTACAACGGCAAGATCACCCGCGCCGACCTGCGCGAGCCGACGCCGTACAACACCTACACCAACGCCGGCCTGCCGCCGACGCCGATTGCCATGGTTGGCCGCGAAGCCATTCATGCCGCGTTGAACCCGACGCCGGGCAGCAGCCTGTATTTCGTGGCGCGTGGCGATGGCAGCCATGTGTTCTCCGATGACCTCGATGCGCACAATTCGGCCGTGCGCGAGTACCAGATCAAGCGCCGTGCCGACTACCGTTCGAGCCCGGCCCCGGTTACCGAACCTGAACCCGAGGCCCAGCCGTCGGCGCCGCAATCGCCGGATGTCAGCCCTGAGCCGGCGACCGAGCAAGCGGCGCCGGCCAGCGACGCGGCCTCCCCGCAATGACCCACTGTAAGGACTGCCTGTGAGCGGCTTGTTTATCACCCTGGAAGGCCCTGAAGGCGCGGGCAAAAGCACCAATCGCGAGTACCTCGCCGAGCACCTGCGCGGCGCCGGCCTGGATGTCGTGCTGACCCGCGAGCCGGGCGGCACGCCGCTGGCCGAGCGAATCCGCGAACTGCTGCTGGCCCCCAGTGAAGAGAAGATGGATGCCGACACCGAGCTGCTGCTGGTGTTTGCCGCCCGTGCCCAGCACCTGGCCGAAGTCATTCGCCCGGCCCTGGCCCGTGGCGCGGTGGTGTTGTGCGACCGTTTTACCGATGCCACCTACGCCTATCAGGGCGGCGGGCGCGGCCTGTCGCTGGAGCGCATCGCCACCCTGGAGAATTTCGTCCAGGGCGATCTGCGCCCGGACCTGACCCTGGTGTTCGATCTGCCGGTGGCGATCGGTCTGTCGCGCGCTGCCGCCCGCGGCCGCCTGGACCGTTTCGAACAGGAAGGCCAGGCCTTCTTCGAGGCCGTGCGCCAGGCCTACCTGGCTCGCGCCCAGGCTTCGCCGCAGCAATACCGGCTGATTGATGCCGCTTTGCCGCTGGCCCAGGTACAGCAGGCGCTGGACGCCTTGCTGCCGCAGATTCTGGAGCGTTGCCGTGGCTGAGGCCTTTCCCTGGCAGCAGGCGCTGTGGCAGCAACTGGCCGGGCGCACCCAGCATGCCCATGCCTATCTGCTGCACGGTCCGCAAGGCATTGGCAAGCGGGCCCTGGCCGAGCGCCTGATGGCCTTGCTGCTGTGCCAGCGTGTGCAAGGGCTGCAGGCGTGTGGGCAGTGCAAGTCATGCCTGTTGCTCGCAGCCGGCAGCCACCCGGACAACTACGTGCTGGAGCCGGAAGAGGCCGACAAGCCGATCAAGGTCGACCAGGTCCGCGAGCTGGTGTCTTTCGTGGTGCAGACTGCGCAGTTGGGTGGGCGCAAAGTAATCTTGATCGAGCCGGTCGAGGCGATGAACGTCAACGCCGCCAACGCCTTGCTCAAAAGCCTTGAAGAGCCCTCGGGCAATACTGTTCTGCTGCTGGTCAGTCATCAGCCCAGCCGCCTGTTGCCAACCATCAAGAGCCGCTGCCAGCAGCAGGCCTGCCCGCTGCCGAGCCGCGAGCAAAGCCTGGCCTGGCTCGAACAGGCCTTGCCCGACTGCGACGAGCAAGAGCGCCTGGAGTTGCTCAGCCTGGCCGCCGGCTCGCCGTTGGCGGCCGTCAGTCTGCAGGCCCAGGGTGTGCGCGAGCAGCGCGCGCTGGTGGTCGATGGGGTGAAGAAGCTGCTCAAGCAGCAGCAATCGCCTAGCCAGCTGGCCGACGCCTGGAATGCTATTCCCTTGCTGCAACTGTTCGACTGGTTCTGCGACTGGTCCAGCCTGGTCCTGCGTTATCAGTTGACCCAGGACGAGGAGGGTTTAGGCTTGAGCGATATGCGCAAGGTGGTCCAGTACCTGGCGCAGAAGAGCAGCCAGGCCAGGGTCCTGGAGATCCAGGACTGGATTCTGGCCCAGCGCCAGAAGGTCCTGGGCAAGGCCAACCTCAATCGGGTGCTGTTGCTCGAGGCGCTGCTGGCGTCCTGGGCGATGTTGCCGGGCCAGCGTTGAGCTGTGCCGTTCCTTCATTTCTTTTCAGCGTTGTCATGTACCCATGCTTGTAGATTCCCATTGCCACCTCGACCGTCTTGACCTCACCGCCCACCAGGGCTCCCTGGATGCGGCCCTGGACGCTGCCCGCGCGCGCGGCGTCGGCCACTTCCTGTGCATCGGCATCAGCGCCGACAACGCCCAGGCGGTCAAGGACCTGAGCGAGCGTTACAGTGATGTCGACTGCTCGGTGGGCATCCACCCGCTCGACCTCACCCCCGATGGCGCTCCGCCGCTGGACTGGCTGCTCAAGGAGCTGGAGCACCCGCATGTGGTGGCGATTGGCGAGACCGGCCTGGACTATCACTACGAGCCGGACGCGGCTCAGGTGCAGCAGGACTCGTTCCGCCTGCACCTGGAGGCAGCCAGGGTAACCGGCAAGCCGGTGATCATCCATACCCGCGCGGCGCGCGCCGACACTCTGGCCTTGCTGCGTGAAGCGGACCTCAAGCAGGCCGGCGTTCTGCATTGCTTCACTGAAGACTGGGACATGGCCAGGGCGGCGCTGGACCTGGGCTACTACATTTCGCTGTCGGGCATCGTCACCTTCCGTAATGCCGATGCGTTGCGCGATGTGGCCCGCCAGGTGCCCGCCGATCGGCTACTGGTCGAGACCGACTCGCCGTACCTGGCGCCGATCCCCTACCGCGGCAAGGCCAACTTGCCAGAGTACGTGCGTGAAGTGGCGGAGTTCGTGGCGATGGTGCGCGGTGAAAGTTATGAGCAACTGGCTGAACAGACCACGGCCAACTTCAAGCGCCTGTTTCCGTTGGCGCGGGTGGCCTGAGCCCGCGGGCGGTAAAAACCGCAGGCAAAAAAAACCCGGGTTCTGGGGGGTGAATCCGGGTTAAGACCATTAGGAGTAAAACAAAGGCACGCGGTCCCTGAGCACCTTTATCGGCGCGCCACATGGGGGGATGCGCTGCGCCAACACCTGAAGTATTGGCCAGGATTGACGCGCCGCCAGCCACAGCTGGTCGTTTTTTAAACAGATTTGGAATACGCCTGCCGCTGCTGAGCACTCATCGCTCTGCGATCTCGCGCACAATGGCCAGAGTTTCGTCGATTATCTGCCTAGGTGTGTAGAAGTGCGGGGAAAATCGCACCCCGGGGCCACGCGGAATGCAGATCACCTGTTCCTGCTTGAGGCGCTGATAAACCTGGGCGTTCTCGACGCCCTCAATGCTGAAGGACACGATCCCTGAGCGACGCGCAGGCTCCTGCGGGCTGTGTACGCGGACCCCAGGGATCGCTGCCAGGCCTTCGTTGAGCCAGTGCACCCGCTCCAGCAGCGCTGTGGCCACCTGATCCATGCCCACTTCTTCGAGCAGCGCCAGGCTTGCCTCCAGCGCCGCTGCACCAAGCATGTTCGGGCTGCCGCATTCAAAGCGCCGGGCGCTGTGGGCCGGCTGCCATTCGCTGCGGCTGTAGTCGCCCATGTGTTCGAGCATGTGCCAGCCGTACTCGCTGAGCTTGAGCAGCGGGCGGACCTCGGCGCGGCAATAGAACACCCCGAGGCCTTCCGGGCCGAGCATCCATTTGTGCCCATCGGCCATGGCAAAGTCGCACTGATAGGCCTGGACGTCGAAGGGCAGGGCGCCCAATTGCTGGATGGCGTCGATGCAGAACAACACCTCACGCTCACGACAGCCTTGGCCCAGACGCACCAGGTCAAGGCGCAGGCCGCTGGCAAACTGCACGGCGCTGATTGCCAGCAGGCGCACCTTGGGGCCGCAGGCCGCGAGCAAGGCCGCCTCCGGGTCGCTGCCCTTGAGGCTTACCTGGATGACGCTGACGCCTTTGTCGGCCAGGGCTTCCCAGACAATCCGGTTGGAGGGGAATTCTTCGTCGCTGATGACGATCTGGTCGCCGGCCTGCCAGTCGATACCGAAGGCGACGAAAGACAGCGCTTCGGAGGTGTTCTTGACCAATGCGATGTCATCCGTCGACGGTGCATTCGTCAGGCGCATCAGGCGTTCACGTAAACGCTGCTCCATGGCCATCCAGTCCGGATAGTCCCTTGCACCGAGCAAAACGTTCTCGCTGGCGAAGCGCGAAACCGCCTGGCTGGCGCGTTTGGGCCAGGGTGCGACCGCGGCATGGTTCAGATAACGAAGCCCCGGGGCCTGTTCAAACTCATCAAGAAACATAGACATGGTTGGATGATCCGTGCATTTTGGCGCAAGTTAGGCATAATAACCGGCTTCGATTTTGATCCAGTCCTTCTTATGCAGAAAGAACCTCGTAAGGTCCGTGAGTTTCGTCGCCGAGAGCAAGAAATTCTCGATACCGCGCTCAAGCTGTTTCTCGAACAGGGTGAAGACAGTGTCACCGTCGAGATGATCGCTGATGCCGTCGGTATCGGCAAAGGCACGATCTACAAGCATTTCAAATCCAAGGCGGAGATCTACCTGCGCCTGATGCTCGACTACGAGCGCGATTTGAACGAACTGCTGCACTCTGCCGACGTCGACCGCGACAAGGAAGCCCTGTCGCGCGCCTACTTCGAATTCCGCATGCGTGATCCGCAGCGCTACCGCCTGTTCGACCGTCTCGAAGAGAAGGTGGTCAAGGGCAACCAGGTGCCGGAGATGGTCGAGGAGTTGCACAAGATCCGCGCCTCCAACTTCGACCGCCTGACCCTGCTGATCAAGGGTCGCATCAGCGAAGGCAAGCTTGAGGACGTACCGCCGTACTTCCACTACTGCGCGGCCTGGGCCCTTGTGCATGGGGCCGTGGCGCTCTACCACTCGCCGTTCTGGAGCAACGTCCTGGAAGATCAGGAAGGCTTCTTCCAGTTCCTCATGGACATTGGCGTGCGCATGGGCAACAAGCGCAAGCGCGACCCGGATACCGCCGGTAGCTGAGACATTCAGCCAAACCATGGCGCTACTGGGATTGGGTGGCGAGGAATATACTCAGGTATGAGGCTTGCAAAAACCTGATTTTTGAGTCAGGTTTTGCAGGCCCGATTCACCCATGCCGGAGTCACCCATGATCGTCGACCGCCAAGGCAGGCGTTTTCGCAATTTGCGTGTCAGCCTCACGGCTGCCTGCAACTACGCCTGTACCTATTGTGTGCCCGACGGCAAGCGTCTGGTCGCGGCCCAGGACGAGCTCTCGGCCGAGGCCATGGCCCGCGGCGTGGCTTATCTGGTCGAGGCCGCCGGTATCGAGCGGGTGCGCGTCACCGGCGGCGAGCCGCTGGTCAGCCCCAAGCTGGAAACCTTCCTCAGCTCCATTGCCAATCTGGGCCTGGATGAAATCAGCCTGACCACCAACGGCCAGTTGCTGGCGCGCAAGCTGCCGTTGCTGCGCGCGGCGGGTATCCGTCGCCTCAACGTTTCCCTCGACACCCTTGATCCGGATGCCTTCCGGCGTATTGCCCGTGGCGGCGACCTGGCCACTGTGCTCGACGGCATGAGCCAGGCCAGCGCCGCCGGCATGCAGATCAAGGTCAACATGGTGCCGTTGCGCGGGCAGAACTTCGACCAGGTGCTGCCGCTGCTGGAGTACTGCCTGGCCCACGGCTACGAGCTGCGCTTCATCGAACTGATGCGCATGGGGCACCTGGCGCGCGACAGCAATGCCTTTTTGCAGCAGTTCGTCAGCCTTGAGCACTTGCTGCAATTGATCGGCGAGCAGTACGAGTACCTGCAGGCCAACGCGCCGGTGGATGCCACCGCCTTGCGCTACCAGATCCCGGGCCAGGGTTATTTTGGCGTGATCGCCAACGAGAGCGTGCCGTTCTGCCGTACCTGTTCGCGTTTGCGCCTGTCCTCCACCGGCTGGCTGCACGGTTGCCTGTCGTCGAGCAACCGTCACTATATCGGCGACCTGCTCGACAAGCCGCGCCACCAGGCCTTGCCGGCGCTACAGGGCTTGCTGGTCAAAGCCCTTGGCGACAAGCAGCCGGTGGCGTTTTCGGGCGGCGCGACGGTGATGAAAATCATCGGCGGCTAAGACTGGCGCAAAAGCTGCATCTGCCAGCTGTTCGCCGGTTTTCCGTCACCGGCCACTGGAGGATAGATGCGTAGCCTGGTTTTGCTGCTGGCGCTGACGGCGCTGGGCGGCTGCATGAATGTCAGCGATATGGGCGAGGGTGCCCTTTATCACATGAGCGATGCCGGTCTGCTCGATCACAGCGACACCCGTCGTTCGCTGTCGGTGCGCCTGCAGCCTGATTCATTCATTTACATTGGCCAGGGTGCTTTCGTGCCATCAGGCAAGGGCCCGTACCCGCGGCCCAACGTCGTGGCTGAAGAAGCCTTCAAGGGCTTTGTCGAGTACTTCCCGCTGGTTCGCCGTGCCCCTGCGCCGCTGGGCCTTGAGCAAGCGCTGATCGAAGCGCGTGAAGTCGGCGCCCATTACCTGCTGTACACCCGTTTTGCCCGCACCGACGATCGCATCGGCAATGGCGATGAGTGGTATGACGAGCAGGCGGTCGATCGTCTGGGTATCGATACTGGAGTGGTGCAGCTGATGCTGATTGAAACCAGCACCCGTTACCTGATCGACACCGCGCGGATCAAAAGCCGCGGCGGTTTGCTGACGTTCCACGACAACAAGCCGGAAGATTTGCTCCGCCCGCCACTCGAGGATTACGCTCGCAGTCTGTTGGGCATGAGTCGTTAAGGAGAGGGTGATGCAAGACACCGGCAAGGCCAATGATCTGCTGGCGCAGATTCCCAAGGCAGAAAAGGGCCTGCCGCCCGTGCACCTGTGGAACCCGGATTTTTGCGGCGACATCGACATGCGCATCGCCCGTGACGGCACCTGGTACTACCTGGGTACGCCGATCGGGCGCAAGCCGATGGTGCGGCTGTTCTCGACCATCATCCGCCGCGACGGTGACGACTACTTCCTGGTGACGCCAGTGGAGAAGGTCGGCATCAAGGTCGATGACGCGCCCTTTGTTGCGGTTAGCCTGGAGGTGCATGGCGAGGGTGAGCAGCAATTGTTGCGCTTTACCAGCAATGTCGACGACCAGGTCGAGGCCGGCCCCGAGCATCCGCTGCGCTTTGAAATCGACGCGCAGACCCAGGAGCCTTCGCCGTACGTGCACATGCGTAGCAACCTCGAAGCGTTGATCCATCGCAATGTCTTCTACCAGTTGGTCGAACTGGCGGTGCCCAGGCAGATCGATGGCCAGCAGTGGCTGGGCGTCTGGAGTAGTGGCTGTTTCTACCCCATCGGCCGGACCTGATCGTCCGCCCGGTTTTCCCTGAGGGGTGACCGGGCTGTGCGATTTAATCTGCCAGAAACGAAAAAACCTCCAGTGCTCAGGGCAACTGGAGGTTTTTCAGGTGTTTGGCTCCGCGACCAGGACTCGAACCTGGGACCCAATGATTAACAGTCATTTGCTCTACCGACTGAGCTATCGCGGAATCTGTGGCGTATCTTACTGATTGCTAAGGGGAAGTCAAGCCTCCCCTATGCAATTGAGTAAATTACAGGACCTCGACGATCGCCTTGGTCACCACATGGATGTTGCTTTGGTTCAGCGAGGCGACGCAGATGCGACCGGTATCCAGAGCATAGATACCGAACTCATTCTTCAGGCGCGCGACCTGCTCAACGGTCAGGCCCGAGTAGGAGAACATGCCGCACTGGCGACCGACGAAGCTGAAGTCCTGCTTGGCGCCGTACTCGGCCAGCAGCTCGACCATCTGCTTGCGCATGCCGTGGATGCGCTGGCGCATCTCGGCCAGCTCGTCTTCCCACATCTTGCGCAGCTCTGGGCTGTTGAGCACGGTGGCGACGATGGTCGCGCCGTGGGTCGGCGGGTTGGAGTAGTTGGTGCGGATCACGCGCTTGACTTGCGACAGCACGCGGGTGGCCTCTTCCTTGGACTCGGTGACGATCGACAGGGCGCCAACGCGCTCGCCGTACAGCGAGAAGGATTTGGAGAACGAGCTGGAGACGAAGAAGTCCAGGCCCGACTCGGCGAACAGGCGTACCGCGGCGGCGTCTTCAGTGATGCCGGCGCCAAAGCCCTGGTAGGCCATGTCGAGGAACGGCACGTGGCCTTTGGCCTTGACCACTTCGAGGACGTTTTTCCAGTCTTCTGGCGTCAGGTCGACACCGGTCGGGTTGTGGCAGCAGGCGTGCAGCACAATGATCGAGCCGGACGGCAGGGCGTTGAGGTCTTCGAGCATGCCGCTGCGGTTGACGTCGTGGGTGGCGGCGTCGTAGTAGCGGTAGTTCTGGACCGGGAAGCCAGCGGTTTCGAACAGGGCGCGGTGGTTTTCCCAGCTCGGGTCGCTGATGGCGACGACGGCGTTCGGCGACAGCTGCTTGAGGAAGTCGGCACCGATCTTCAGGGCGCCGGTACCGCCGACGGCCTGGGTGGTGATTACGCGACCGGCGCTCAGCAGTGGCGACTCGGCACCGAACAGCAGCTTCTGTACGGCCTGGTCGTAAGCGACGATACCGTCGATCGGCAGGTAACCGCGGGAAGCGTGCTGGGCAGCGCGCTGGGTTTCGGCTTCGATCACTGCACGCAGCAGTGGGATACGCCCTTCTTCGTTGCAGTAAACACCTACACCCAGGTTGACCTTGTTGCTACGGGTATCGGCGTTGAAAGCTTCGTTGAGGCCCAGAATGGGATCGCGTGGTGCCAGCTCGACAGCGGAAAACAGGCTCATTATTACCTTGGCTCTGAATGGAGAGTGGAAGAGGTCGCACGCTCCAGTCGCTTGCACTAGAGCGGTGCACAAACGGGGAGTCAGTATAGTGATACCGCTCGGTCACGGCGACAGTCTGCCGCAGCTTTTCCTGCTGTTTGACCGAATATTTTTCGACCGTTAGTCGATTTCACCGGTCCATACTCAGAAATGCCCGGGTTACTCAGTTGAAACTGGCGCAATGGGCCCTTAATTCGGTATAACTACTGTCTATAAATACAGTTGCCCGCGCCAGCGATGAAACCATCGCGATCACACAGAGGTTTGTCATGTCCGAGTTCCAGCTCGTCACCCGTTTCCAGCCGGCCGGCGACCAGCCCGAGGCCATTCGCCTGATGGTCGAAGGAATCGAGGCGGGCCTTGCGCACCAGACCCTGCTCGGGGTGACAGGCTCAGGCAAGACCTTCAGCATTGCCAACGTGATCGCCCAGGTGCAGCGCCCGACATTGGTACTGGCGCCGAACAAGACCCTGGCGGCGCAGCTGTATGGCGAGTTCAAGTCATTCTTCCCGAACAACGCCGTCGAGTACTTCGTTTCCTACTACGACTACTACCAGCCCGAAGCCTACGTGCCGTCCTCGGACACCTTTATCGAGAAGGACGCCTCGATCAACGACCATATCGAGCAGATGCGCCTGTCGGCGACCAAGGCGCTGCTGGAGCGCCGTGATGCGATCATCGTCACCACGGTGTCCTGCATCTATGGCCTGGGCAGCCCGGAAACCTACCTGAAGATGGTCCTGCACGTGGACCGCGGCGACAAGCTCGACCAGCGTGCGCTGCTGCGCCGCCTGGCCGACCTGCAGTACACCCGCAACGAAATGGACTTTGCCCGCGCTACCTTCCGCGTGCGCGGTGATGTGATCGATATCTTCCCGGCCGAATCGGACCTGGAAGCCATCCGCGTCGAGCTGTTCGACGACGAGGTCGAGAACATCGCCGCCTTCGATCCGCTGACCGGCGAGGTGATCCGCAAGCTGCCGCGTTTCACCTTCTACCCCAAGAGCCACTACGTGACCCCGCGCGAGACCCTGCTCGAGGCCGTGGACGGCATCAAGGAGGAACTGGCCCAGCGCCTTGAATACCTGCACAAGGCCAACAAGCTGGTCGAGGCCCAGCGCCTGGAGCAGCGCACCCGCTTTGACCTGGAGATGATCCTCGAGCTGGGTTACTGCAACGGCATCGAAAACTACTCGCGCTACCTCTCCGGGCGCCCGGCCGGGGCAGCGCCACCGACTCTTTACGACTATCTGCCGGACGATGCCCTGCTGGTAATTGACGAATCCCACGTCAGCGTTCCGCAAGTCGGCGCCATGTACAAGGGCGACCGCTCGCGCAAGGAAACCCTGGTCGAGTACGGCTTTCGCCTGCCCTCGGCGCTGGACAACCGGCCGATGCGCTTTGACGAGTGGGAAAACGTCAGCCCGCAGACCATCTTCGTTTCTGCGACCCCCGGCAACTACGAGGCCGAACATGCTGGCCGGGTGGTCGAGCAGGTAGTACGCCCAACCGGCCTGGTCGATCCGCAGGTCGAAGTGCGCCCGGCCACCACCCAGGTCGACGACCTGCTCTCGGAGATCCGCAAGCGCGTGGCCGTGGAGGAGCGCGTGCTGGTCACCACCCTGACCAAACGCATGGCCGAGGACCTCACCGACTACCTGGCCGACCACGATGTGCGCGTGCGCTACCTGCACTCGGACATCGATACAGTGGAGCGGGTCGAGATCATCCGCGACCTGCGCCTGGGTACCTTCGATGTGCTGGTGGGCATCAACCTGCTGCGTGAAGGCCTGGATATGCCGGAGGTATCGCTGGTGGCGATTCTCGATGCCGACAAGGAAGGTTTCCTGCGTTCCGAGCGCTCGCTGATCCAGACCATCGGCCGCGCGGCGCGTAACCTCAATGGCCGGGCGATCCTCTATGCCGACAACATGACCGGCTCCATGCAGCGGGCGATTGGCGAGACCGAGCGGCGCCGCGACAAGCAGATCGCCTTCAACGCCGCCAACGGCATCGTGCCCAAGGGCGTGGTCAAGGACATCACCGACATCATGGAAGGCGCCAACGTGCCTGGCTCGCGCAGCAAGAAGCGCAAGGGCATGGCCAAGGCGGCAGAGGAGAGCGCCCGTTACGAAGCCGAACTGCGCTCACCGGGCGAGATCGCCAAGCGCATCAAGCAGCTGGAAGAGAAAATGTACCAGCTGGCGCGGGACCTGGAGTTCGAAGCGGCGGCGCAGTTGCGCGACGAGATTACCGCGCTGCGCGAGCGGATGATCACCACCTGAGGGCCTTATCGCTGGCCCTATGATTGCCTTACCTGTGGGAGCGGCGGTGCGACGCCTCGACTTGACCCGCGATAAGGCGCCGCGATTAGTGCGCTTCCCCAGCCTTCAACCCCTGCGGCAATTTGCGCGTCATCACCACCGCCAGCATGCTGATCGCCAAGCCGATGCCGACAAAGTGAAAGGCATCGTTATAGGCCATGATCATCGCCTGCTGGTGGGTGATTTCACTCAGCTTGCCCAGCGCCGCCGCATCGCTGCCCAGTCGCTCTGCCAGTTGCGCCAGACGCTCCGCGACTTGCGGGTTGCTCGGCACGATCGACTCGCGCAGGTAATCGAAATACACCTTGGTACGTGCATCCAGCAAGGTCGCCAGCAAGGCGATGCCGATGGCGCCACCCAGGTTGCGCAAGATGTTGAACAGGCTCGAGGCCGAGCCGGCGTCCTGTGGCTGGATGTACGCGGTGGCAATCAGCGAGATGGTCACCATGATCATCGGTTGGCCGAGGGCGCGGATGATCTGGATATGGTTGAACTGCTCGCCGGCAAAGTCCGGGTTGAGCACCCCGGAGCCGAAACTGGCCAGGCCGAACAGGCCGAAACCCAGGGTGCAGAGGATCTTCGGTGAAATCACCTTCATCAGCTGCGGCACCAGCGGAATCAGGAACAGCTGCGGAATGCCCATCCACATGATCACTTCACCGATCTGCAGGGCGTTGTAGTTCTGGATCTGCGCCAGGTAAAGCGGCAGCAGGTAGATCGAACCGTACAAACCCACGCCCATGCCCAGGCTGGCAATGCTCGACAGGCCGAAGTTGCGGTTGCCAAGGATGCGCAGGTTGATCAGCGGGTTGGGTTTGGAAAACTGCAGGATCACGAAGGTGATCAGGCTGAGCAGGGCGATGCTGCCCAGGGTGACGATCAGGCTCGATTCCAGCCAGTCCTTGCGGTGGCCTTCCTCTAGAAACACCTGCAGGCAGCCAAGGCCGACGCCCAGCGTGACGATACCGGCATAGTCAGTGCTTTTCAGCAGTTCCCAATGGGCTTCTTTCTTCTCCAGGCCGTACAGCAAGCCGCCGATCATGATCAGCCCCGGCGGGATGTTGATGTAGAAGATGTACTCCCAGCCCCAGTTCTCGGTCAGCCAGCCACCCAGGGTCGGGCCGATCGAGGGGGCGAAGGTGGCGGTCATGGCGAACATGGCCATGCCCTTGGCCCGGTGGTGCTCGGGCAGCTTGATCAGGGTCAGGGTGAAGGCCAGGGGGATCAGCGCGCCGCCGGTAAAGCCCTGCATGGCGCGGAAGACGATCATGCTCTCCAGGTTCCAGGCCATGGAGCAGAGCAGCGATGAGGCCAGAAAGCCCAGCGACACCCACACCGCCAGGCGCCGCGCCGACAGCAGCTGCACCAGCCAGGCGGTGAGCGGGATCATGATGATCTCGGCCACCAGGTAGGAGGTGGAAATCCACGAGCCTTCCTCCAGGGTTGCCGACAGCGCGCCCTGGATGTCCTTGAGCGAGGAATTGGTGATCTGGATGTCCAGCACCGCCATGAAGGCGCCGAGCATCACGCTCATTACCGCGATCCAGTCGCGCCGGCTGGGTTCGCCGGCGGGACGGATCAACTGGTCACCGGCCATGGTCGGCGTTGTCGCGGATATCAACGGTGGCGGTTACCGACATGCCCGGGCGGATCTTGCCGTGCAGCGGGTTGTTGGCGGCGAAGGTCAGTTTTACCGGAATGCGCTGCACCACCTTGGTGAAGTTGCCGGTGGCGTTGTCGGGCGGCAGCAGGCTGAACTGCGCGCCGGAGGCGGCGAACAGGCTGTCGACCCGCGCTTCGATCGGGGTGTCCGGGTAGCTGTCGAACAGCAGTTCAGCCTTTTGCCCGGGCTGCATGTGGCCGATCTGGGTTTCTTTGAAGTTGGCCTGAATCCAGATGTCTTCATCGGGGACGATCGACAGCAGGTAGGCGCCGGCCTGGACCACCTGGCCATTGCGCGCGGCGCGCTGGCCGATGATGCCGCTGATCGGGGCGTGGATTTCGCTGCGGGTCAGGTTCAGCTCGGCCTGGGCCAGGTCGGCGCGGGCGTTGACGATCTGCGCATCGAGGCGCTTGATCTCGGCGGCCAGGGCGTTGACCTGCTGGCGCTGGCCTTGCAGGTCGGCCTGGGCCTTGCTCACCTGGGAGCGGGCGACGTGGTTTTCGGCTGACAGTGTGGTGACCCGTTCTTCCGAGACAAAGCCCGGTTTGCGCAGGGCCTCGGCGCGGTTCAGGTCCAGTTGCGCACGGCCGAGGGTGGCCTGGTTAGCGGCAACCTGCGCTTTTCCTGCGGCAATCAGGCTGGCTTGTTGGGTGAGCCGGCTTTCGGCCTGCAGGCGTTCGGCTTCGCGGGTATCGAGGGCGGCGCGGGCGCGTTCAACGGCCAGGCGAAAATCTTCGGGCTCAAGGCGCACCAGCAGGTCGCCCTTGGCCACGTGCTGGTTGTCCTGTACCAGCACTTGATCGATGCGCGCGCTCAGCTGGCTGGAAACCCGGGTTATTTCGCCCTGCACGTAGGCGTTGTCGGTGCTTTCATAGAAGCGTCCCTTGAAGTACCAGTGGGCCAGGAAGGCGAGGGCAATCAGCAGGACAAGGGCAAGAAAAATCAGCAGGCGACGCTTGAGTTGGGCAGGCATGGGTACGATCGTTGTAAAAATGTAAGCAAATTTAACAGCGTTTGCAGCCGTGCTTACAAGTGCCGATCGCGCCCATTGCTGGAGCCCGGTGCCCGCTCCCTGTTAACATCCAGCCTTTGTTTCATCTCTAGTTCGAGACTGTCCATGACCACCGTTCGCACGCGTATCGCGCCTTCGCCTACTGGCGATCCCCACGTCGGCACCGCTTACATCGCCCTGTTCAACTACTGCTTTGCCAAGCAGCACGGCGGCGAGTTCATCCTGCGTATCGAAGATACCGACCAGTTGCGCTCGACCCGCGAGTCGGAACAGCAAATCTTCGACGCTCTGCGCTGGCTCGGCATCGAGTGGAGCGAAGGTCCGGACGTCGGCGGCCCGCATGGCCCTTACCGGCAGAGCGAGCGGGGCGATATCTACAAGCAGTACGCCCAGCAACTGGTCGACCTTGGCCACGCCTTCCCGTGCTTCTGCACCGCCGAAGAGCTCGACCAGATGCGTGCCGAGCAGATGGCCCGCGGCGAAACCCCGCGCTACGACGGTCGCGCCTTGCTGCTGTCGGCTGAAGAAGTGCAGCGCCGCCTGGCCGCTGGCGAGCCGCACGTGATCCGCATGAAGGTGCCGAGCGAAGGCGTCTGCGTGGTCCCGGACATGCTCCGTGGCGACGTCGAAATCCCGTGGGACCGCATGGACATGCAGGTGCTGATGAAGACCGACGGCCTGCCGACCTACTTCCTGGCCAACGTCGTCGATGACCACCTGATGGGCATCACCCACGTGCTGCGCGGCGAAGAATGGCTGCCGTCGGCGCCCAAGCTGATCAAGCTGTACGAGTACTTCGGCTGGGAACAACCGACCCTGTGCTACATGCCGCTGCTGCGTAACCCGGACAAGAGCAAGCTGTCCAAGCGCAAGAACCCGACCTCGGTGACCTTCTACGAGCGCATGGGCTTCATGCCCGAAGCCATGCTCAACTACCTGGGCCGCATGGGCTGGTCGATGCCGGACGAGCGCGAGAAATTCTCCCTGGCCGAGATGGTCGAGCACTTCGACCTGTCGCGGGTGTCCCTCGGCGGGCCGATCTTCGACATCGAGAAGCTGTCGTGGCTCAATGGCCAGTGGCTGCGCGAACTGCCGGTAGAGGAATTCGCTGCGCGCCTGCAGAAATGGGCGTTCAACAGCGACTACATGATGCAGATCGCGCCGCACGTGCAGGGCAGGGTAGAGACCTTCAGCCAGGTCGTGCCGCTGGGCGGCTTCTTCTTTGAAGGTGCGCTCAAGCTCGACGCCAAGCTGTTCGAAAGCAAAAAGCTCTCGGCCGACCAGGTACGCCAGGTGATCCAGCTGATCCTGTGGAAGCTCGAAAGCCTGCGCCAGTGGGAAAAAGAGCGGATCACCGCTTGCATCCAGGCGGTGGTCGAAGCCCTGGAGCTGAAGCTGCGTGATGCCATGCCGCTGATGTTTGCCGCCATCACCGGCCAGGCCAGCTCGGTTTCGGTGCTCGATGCCATGGAAATCCTCGGCCCGGACCTGACCCGCTACCGCCTGCGCCAGGCTCTGGACCTGCTCGGTGGTGTGTCGAAGAAAGAAAACAAAGAGTGGGAAAAGCTCCTGGGCACCATCGCCTGATTGTCTGACCTTGGTAAAACTTCGCGGGGCAAGCCTGCTCCTACCTGTTCAGTAGGCGCGGGCTTGCCCCGCGAAGAGGCCCGTAAACCCCTGTAAAACCGGGGTGTTTCATCCGCTCGGGCGGTAAGTGTTTGTTATCTCGGAAATTTTTTTTGAATTTTGTTGAAAATATATTTGACAGGTTCGCCATCCGATCTTAATATGCGCCCCGTCCACAGCGATGAACGAAAACGAAACGCGAAGCACCCAGCCAAGCGATTCAAGTTCAAAGCGACATTGTGGGGCTATAGCTCAGCTGGGAGAGCGCCTGCATGGCATGCAGGAGGTCAGCGGTTCGATCCCGCTTAGCTCCACCAAATTCCGATTCGCAGTCAGCTAGACTGACTGCGGAATCAACCGGGTTCCAGCGACCGGGTTGGTAAGGTAAGAAGGTTCGTCCCCTTCGTCTAGTGGCCTAGGACACCGCCCTTTCACGGCGGTAACAGGGGTTCGAGTCCCCTAGGGGACGCCAGTTTTACACAAGCGACATCGAAAGAAGTCGCTGGGCCGCGAGGCTAGAAATCTGGGGCTATAGCTCAGCTGGGAGAGCGCCTGCATGGCATGCAGGAGGTCAGCGGTTCGATCCCGCTTAGCTCCACCAATTTTGCCAGGATTCGTGAAAACGGATCTGCACGAAGGTTACAAGTCCCCTTCGTCTAGTGGCCTAGGACACCGCCCTTTCACGGCGGTAACAGGGGTTCGAGTCCCCTAGGGGACGCCATTTTACCCACTTTGTGGGATTTCAAGGCTCATTCGATTATTGAATGAGCCTTTTGTTTTTGTCTTGAAAAAACTTCTCCTCACGCCTTTCTTGCCTGACGCGACCAGCGGCAGCAATTTCTGCTTGCTAAAAAATATGATGAGAATAATATTCTAACCATAATATTTTGGAGGCGAGCATGAACGACAAAAAGGCCAAGACCCGCGAACGGATTCTCGATGCTGCCTGCAGTGCGCTGATCCAGCATGGCCCCGCCGAGCCCAGCGTCAATCAGGTGATGGGCGCCGCCGGCCTGACCGTCGGTGGCTTCTACGCCCATTTCGACAGCAAGGACGCGTTGATGCTCGAAGCCTTTCGCCAGTTGCTGGGCGAGCGTCGGGCGCTGCTCGCCGAAGTAGACCCGAACATGAGCGGCGAGGAGCGCCGGGCTCTGGTTGCCGCCTTCTACCTGTCGCGCAAGCACCGCGACGCCACCGAGCGTGCCTGCCCGCTGCCCACCTCGCTGGGCGAAATGGCGCGCCTTCCGGAAGCCTTCCGCGAAGTGCTGGCCGAACACATTGAACTGATGATGGCCAACCTCGCCGACAGCCCGGAAGAGGCCGACAAGGTGCTCGCCGACATGGCCCTGATGATTGGTGGCCTGGCCCTGGCCCGGGCCCTGGGCACTGACGAGCTGTCTGACCGCATCCTGCGCGCCGCCAAGTCGGCGGTTGTCTGAACTACGCGATATCCACCGGAGTGAAGCGATGAATACCTTGAGCTGGATTCGTAGTGTTAACGGCACCCTCGGGCATCTGGCGCCGGAACATATCGCACGCAAGATGCGCCGTGCCTTCATGACCCCGCGCAACCGGCCGCCGCGAGACTGGGAGCTGCCGCTGCTGGCCCGCGCCGAGCGCATCACCTTGCGTTTCGGCCTCTCGGCACTGCGCTGGGGCCAGGGCCCGACCGTGCTGCTGATGCACGGCTGGGAAGGGCGCCCGACCCAGTTCGCCCACCTGATCGACAGCCTGGTCGACGCCGGTTACACCGCCGTGGCCCTGGAAGGCCCGGCCCATGGCCGCTCGCCGGGCAACGAAGCTAACGTGGTGCTGTTCGCCCGTGCCTTGCTGGAAGCCGCCGCCGAACTGCCGCCGCTCAAGGCCGTGGTTGGCCATTCCATGGGCGGCGCCAGCATGCTCCTGGCGTTGCAGTGGGGGCTGCGCGCCGAAGTGGCGGTGAGCATCGCCGCGCCGGCGCAGTTGCTTGGCGTGATCCGCGGTTTCGCTCGTCACCTGGGCATGCCGGCGCGGGCGCGGGCGGCGTTCATTCGCCAGATTGAGCGCGATGTCGGCGTGCAGATTTCTCGCCTGGATGTCAGCGGCTACCAACTGGAGCTGCCCGGCTTGATCGTGCATGCCGAGGACGACCAGTTGGTACCGGTAGACGAGTCCGACGCCATCCACCGCGCCTGGTTCGACAGCCGCCTGCTGCGCCTGCCCGACGGTGGTCACCTGCGGGTGCTGGCTGACCCACAAGTGCGCGAAGGGGTGCTGGCGCTGCTGCAGCGCAGCAGTTCACCGGCCCGGCAATCGGCCTGAGCATCCGGTACACTCTGCCCGTTAACCACGGATCTGGAGCGGGCATGAGTTGGGACCTGGCAACACCGTTCATCATCGACCTGCGGGTCGCTGCCGACGACATCGACGGCCTCGGCCACGCCAACAACGCGGTCTACGTCACCTGGCTCGAGCGCTGCGCCTGGCGCCACTCCCAGCGCCTGGGGCTGGACCTGGCCGAATACCGGCGCCTGGACCGGGCCATGGCGGTGGTCCGCCACGAAATCGACTACCTGGCCGCTGCCTACGAAGACGACGAGCTGCAACTGGCAACCTGGATCGTCGACTGGGACCAGCGGCTGAAAATGACCCGGCGCTTCCAGCTGGTCCGCCCCAGCGACGGCACCACCTTGCTGCGTGCGCAAACCACCTTCGTCTGCATCGAGTTATCCACAGGGCGACCCAAGCGCATGCCGGCCGAGTTTATCGACGGCTATGGCCCGGCGCTGATGGCCGGAGCGCTGTAAGCCGCGGATTTTGCTAGACTGCCGGCCTTTTCCAGCCGAGATGCAACCCATGCAAATTGCCCTGGCCCCGATGGAGGGGCTGGTCGACGATATTCTTCGCGACGTACTGACCCAGGTGGGCGGCATCGACTGGTGTGTCACCGAGTTCATTCGGGTCTGCGACCGCCTGCTGCCGGCGGCGACCTTCGAAAAGCTCGCGCCGGAGCTGAGCCAGGGCGCCCGCACTGCGGCCGGGGTGCCGTTGCGGGTGCAATTGCTCGGTTCCGACCCGGTGTGCCTGGCCGACAACGCAGTGCTGGCCTGTGAGCTGGGCGCGCCGGTGATCGACCTCAATTTTGGCTGCCCGGCCAAGACCGTCAACAAGTCGCGCGGCGGGGCGGTGCTGCTCAAGGAGCCGGAACTGCTGCACGCGATCTTGCGTGAAGTGCGTCGCGCGGTGCCTGCGCATATCCCGGTCACGGCCAAGATGCGCCTGGGTTTCGACAGCCCCGACGGCGCCCTGGACTGTGCCCGGGCCCTGGCCGAAGGCGGCGCCGAGCAGTTGGTGGTGCACGCGCGGACCAAAGTTGACGGCTACAAGCCGCCGGCCCATTGGGAGTGGGTGGCGCGGGTGCAAGAGGTGGTCAAGGTGCCGGTGTATGCCAACGGCGAGGTCTGGACCCTGGAAGACTGGCGGCGCTGCCGCGAAGTCAGTGGCGTTGAAGACATCATGCTGGGGCGTGGCCTGGTTTCGCGCCCGGACCTGGCCCGGCAGATTGCCGCCGAACGCGATGGCGTCGAGTTCGTGCCCATGGACTGGCAGAGCTTGCTGCCGCTGATCCAGGACTTCTGGGGCCAGGCCCGCGCGCAGATGACCCCGCGCCAGGCGCCGGGGCGACTCAAGCAATGGGTGGCAATGCTGACCCGCACCTACCCCGAAGCGGTGGCGCTGTTCACCGAATTGCGTCGGGAAACCGACTGCGATCGGGTCGGGCAGTTGATTGGTGTACCGGTCAGCGAGGCGGCCTGAAAAAATTTTTGCAGGGTTGCTTGAAAAGCAGGCGAGGGTCCTTATCTAGGGAGTACGCGATGCCGAAGTCGGGTCGCGCTACTACACAACCTCGCTGATTTTCAGGAGATGCATCATGACTACTGCTTTTTCTCTGGCTCCACTGTTCCGCCATTCCGTGGGTTTCGACCGTTTCAATGACCTGTTCGAATCTGCGGCGCGTAATGAGGCGGGTAGCAGCTACCCTCCCTACAACGTTGAAAAACATGGCGATGACCATTATCGAATCGTCGTTGCTGCGGCCGGTTTCCAGGAGCAGGATCTGGACCTGCAGGTGGAGAAAGGCGTTTTGACCGTGACTGGCGGCAAGCGTGACAGCAACGCTGATAGCGTTACCTATCTGCATCAGGGCATCGCCCAACGGGCGTTCAAGTTGTCGTTCCGGTTGGCTGACCATATCGAGGTCAAGGCGGCTGGTCTGGCGAACGGGCTGCTGAGCATTGATCTGCTGAGGATTGTGCCGGAAGAGGCCAAGGCCAAGCGGATTCCTATCAATGGTGAGAGCAAGCCTGCTCTGAATTGATTGTTGTTTGTTCAGGAAAGGGTGCCTTCGGGCACCCTTTTTTGGCTCTGAGATTTGGGTGTTGATCCGATTGTTTTGGTGGTGCTGAGTCACCTTTCCGCCCTTACGGCGGCTTACTTTTTTCAGTCGAAAAAAAAGTAAGCAAAAATTCTCGCCCCACCAGTGGGCCCTACGCTGCGCTTCGGGTTCCCTCGCTCCGGTGTCGCTACGGGGCATTGCGAACTACGAGTTGCAAGCAACTCTACGTTTCGCAACTTCGGCTAACGCCGAAGGTGCTGCGCACTAGCCCCTTCGCAACACCTGCACTCGGCCCTTCTGGTTGACGGGGCCAGGTGGATCAAGATCAAAAGCAGATCAAGAGCACGATTCGAGTTGCTTTTGTGGGAGCGGGCTTGACCCGCGATGCGATGTGGCAGGCAGGACGCGATTGCAGGGCAAGTCGAGTCGTCGACCCGCGTACCCTACGGTTTGATAACCAACCCTGCTCGAATGCCAGCGGCAATTACTGTATCCGCAGCAACTGAAATCCATTCTTCGCCACTTACGGCAGGTGACTGCGCAAGCCAATGATCAGCCAGTTGGTACCCAAGGCTGTACCCCAGCCAACGCGGGAAATCGCTGTTAGTGCCAAAGAACCATGCAGCGTGATCATAATCACGCCTTGCCAGCTGGCTGTTGTCTGGAGGCGCTGCAAGGAGGTCCGGCAAGCCAATAGCGCGCTCCCAGGGCTCTGGCTCGCTGCCAAGCAGATAGCTTACAAAACGCCCCGCCAGGCCTTCGCTTACCAGCGCTTCACCTAAGGTGTGACCATATCCCGGTCCGGCCATGCGCAGGCAGTGATGCGCTTCGTGGATGATCTGGCGCAGCAAAGTGCCGTTGTTCAGGCTGGCAGCAAAGTTGCGATTCTGCGGGTCGACCGTCAGAGAGAACAGGTTGTGGCGAAAGGCATATCCCACAAGACCGATTTCGGGAATGACCTGGCCCGGCAGAGCTTGAACCAGAATGTCCAGAGCGGGGGCAGGCAATAGACGCTCGATGGCGTTTTTGGCCTCGACAGCTTGTTCGGTTATCGCTGATTGCCAGTTGCTCAGGTCACCACTTGCCTGGAGCCAATGCAGCGTCCAGTTGGCTGAGCCTGCTGGATTCATTTCTCCCCCTCGGATGTACCGGTCAATCAATGGTCCGCCGGCGCCTCAAGCAACATCGCCCGAAACTCCCCCAGCGGCAACGGCCGGCTATGCAGATAGCCCTGGTACAAGTGGCAGCCCAGCCGCTCAAGAAACTCCAGTTGCTCCGACAGCTCCACCCCTTCGGCAATCACCGCCAGGTCCAGGCTGCGGGCCATGGCGACGATGGCGCGGACGATTTCGGCGTCGTTGGGGTCGATCGGGGCGTCGCGGACGAAGGACTGGTCGATCTTCAGGGCATCCACCGGCAGGCGCTTGAGGTAGGTCAGCGAGGAGTAGCCGGTGCCGAAATCATCCATGGCAAAACTCACGCCAAAGGCCTTGAGCTCGCGCATTTTGCTGATGGTGTCTTCGAGGTTCTGGATGACGATGCCTTCGGTGATTTCCAGCTTGAGGATCTTGTGCGGCAGGCGGTAGTCGTCAAGGCTGCGCATTACCCGTTCGACGAAGTCGTTCTGGCGGAACTGGCGCGGGCTGATGTTCACGCACAGGCTGAAGTCGTCGGGGTCGATCAGGCCGTCGCGCAGCATACCGGCGCAGGCGTCGCAGGCTTCGTCGAGGATCCAGCTGCCAACTTCGAGGATCAGCCCGCTTTCTTCCAGTACCTGAATGAACTGCGCCGGCGGCTGCTGGCCCAGTTGCGGGTGGTGCCAGCGCAACAGCACTTCGGCGCCGACGATGCGGTTGTCGCGGGCGTCGACCTGGGGCTGGAAGTGCAGGGCCAGTTCGCCGCGGGCCAGGGCCAGGCGCAGGTCGTTTTCCATGCGCAGGCGTTCGCTGGCAGCCTTTTGCATGGTGGTGTGGAACATTTGCGTGGTGTTGCGCCCGGAGTCCTTGGCCCTGTACAGGGCGATGTCCGCACGCTTGAGCAAATCGGCCGGGGTCGAGCCGTGGTCGGGGATCAGCGCCACGCCGATGCTCGGCGTCACCTGCAGGCGCTGGCCGTCCAGCGACATTGGCTCGGCCAGCAGTTCGCGCAGGGTGTCGGCCAGTTCGCGGACTTTTTCCGTGACTTCCTCGCGGCTGCCTTCAAGGCCGCTGAGCAGCACCACGAACTCGTCACCGCCCAGGCGCGCGACGGTGTCTTCCAGGCGCACGCTGGCTTCCAGGCGCGCGGTGATGATCTTCAGCACCGTGTCGCCGACCGGATGGCCAAGCGAATCGTTGATGTGCTTGAAGTGGTCGAGGTCGAGAAACAGCAGGGCGCCACGCAGGTTGTGGCGCTTGAGCAGGGCGATCTGCTGGCTCAGGCGGTCCATCAACAGGGCGCGGTTGGGCAGGTTGGTCAGCGGGTCGTGGTAGGCCAGGTGGCGGATCTGCGCCTGGGCATTCTTCAACTGGCTGACGTCGCGGGCGGTGAGCAGCAGGCACTCGGTTTCGTTGAGGTTGATCGGCTCGATCGAAACCTCGACGGTGAGAATGTCGCCACGCTTGTTGCGCCCGAGCATTTCCCGGTGATGCACGCGGCCTTTGTCGTGGAATTCGTTGAGCAGCGCGGCGCGCTGTTTGTCGTCGGCCCAGATGCCGATGTCGTGCACTGTCTGGCCGATCACTTCAGCGGCGCTGTAGCCGGTCAGGCGGCAGAAACCGTCGTTGACCTCCAAGTAGCGGCCGCTGTCGCGTTCGGTGATGGTGATGGCGTCGGGGCTTGAATGGAAGGCCTTGGCGAATTTCTCTTCGCTGGCCTTGAGCGCCGCTTCGGCGCGCTGCTGCTGGGTGATGTCGCGCAGGGTGGTGACGCTGCAGGGCTGGTTGTCGACCTTGATCAGGCGGCTGGAAATCACGCAGGTCAGCGGCTGCCCGTCCTTGTGGTTGACCACCACGGCGACGTTGTTCAAGGCCTGGTCGCGGATCACCCGTTCGATGCGCCGGGCGCGTTCGGCCGACTCGGCCCACAGGCCGATCTGTTCGGCGGTGTTGCCCAGTACCTGTTCGGCGTTCCAGCCAAACACCTGGGTAAAGGCCGGGTTGATCTCGATGAACTGGCCGCTGTCCTGGCGGGTCACGCAGATCGGGTCGGGGCTGGCCTGGAACAGGCTGGCGAACTTTTCTTCGGAACTGGTCAGGCGCTGCTCGCGCTCCACTTGTTCGGTGATGTCCAGCAAGGTGCCGGCCATGCGCAGCGGGTTGCCCTGTTCATCGCGGTACAGGCGCGCGCGGCTTTCAATGAAGCGCGAGCTGCCGTCTTCCATCTGGATGCGGTAGGTGATCTGGTAATTGCCGGCCGGACCTTCGCGTAGGCTGCGGTAGGCCTGGCGCATGCTGCTGCGTTCCATTTCCGGCACGCCTTCGAAAAACGACTCGAAGGATTCGTGAAACGGCACCGGCTCAAGGCCGTGCAGTTCGGCGGCGCGCGCCGAGCCATAGAGCATGCCGCTGGGGATGTGCCAGTCCCAGGTGCCCAGTTGTGCCGAGTCCAGGGCCAGGTCCAGGCGTTCCTGGCTGTCCTTGAGCGCTTGTTCGGCGCGTTTGCGCTCGCTGGTGTCGACGAAGGTGCTGAGCAGGTAGGCGGTGCCTTCCAGGTCGATGTTCTGGGTACAGAGCAGACCGTCGTGGACTTCGCCGCTGCTGCCGCGAAACTGCACTTCGAGGGTCACCGGGCCGCTGGTGCCGCTGGTCGCCGCCAGCACCTGCAGGCGCTGCTGTGGATGCACCCACAGGCCAAGTTCGAGGGTGCTTTTGTTGATGATCTGGTGGCCCGGCCAGCCGAGGATGTTCTCGAAGTGCTGGTTGACCTCGTAGATCATGCCGTCGGCGCGGCGGGTCAGGAGGATGACATTGGGGCTCAGGTGGAAGAGCGTGGCAAAGCGCTTTTCCGAGTTGATCAGCGCCGCTTCCCGTTCACGCTGGCGGGTAATTTCGCGAATCACC
The DNA here is from genome assembly GCF_024748945.1 of Pseudomonas sp. B21-035. NCBI lineage: Bacteria > Pseudomonadati > Pseudomonadota > Gammaproteobacteria > Pseudomonadales > Pseudomonadaceae > Pseudomonas > Pseudomonas sp. B21-035. Next base: position 4,148,959 of record NZ_CP087179.1, on the reverse strand, counting down.
CCGACCATCTGTCGCCGGCCGTTGCGGTCCTTGGTCATGCTGCCGTTGATTTCCAGCCAGTGCAGGCTGCCGTCGGGCCAGCGGATGCGATGGCGCAGGGCTTGCTCGGCCGGCTCGCCGTTGACCACCGCATGAAAGGCCTGCAGGGCGCGGGCGCGGTCTTCCATGGGCACCAGTTCCAGGTAGTCCAGGTCATTGGGCAGCGGCTGGTGCGGGTCAAAGCCGAACAGCGCCTGGGTGCCGCGCGACCAGCTGATCTGCCCGGTCTCGACATCCCAGAACCAGGCACCCAGGCGCGCACCGTTAAGCGCCGCCAACAGTTGCGGGGCGTTTTCCCAGGTTTGCTCCGATTCCTGGGGGTCCGCTGCATGAATTCGGGGCATGCGCGGAAAACGGTTTGCTGATTTGGGCATCGATACCAGACCTTTGGCAGATAACGCGTCCTTGAGCGGGCAGGTGTGCCCGGGTACTACCTCAGTGGTTCAAGGGGCTTGCATGGCTGTCGAGCAATGCCATAAAGGCCCTGGCGGCATTCGATAACGTTCGTTCGGTGTGCAGAATGTAGCCTAGCTGGCGCGACAGCTGTATGCCCGGCAAGGCGATGGGCGCAACCTGCTCGTCGAGCATAGTACGCGGCAGCACGCTCCATGCCAGACCGATGGAGACCATCATCTTGATGGTTTCCAGATAGTTGGTGCTCATGGCGATGTTCGGCGTCAGGCCCTGGGCTTCGAACAGGCGCTGGACGATATGGTGTGTGAAAGTGTTACCACCGGGGAACACCGCCGGATGGTGGGCAATGTCGGCCAGGCTGACCGCGCCTTTGCGTGCCAGCGGGTGCTCTGGGGCGGCGACGAAGTCCAGCGGATCGTCCCATACCGGCACGGCACGCACCAGATGGTGCGGCTCCGGGGCCAGGGTGATGACGGCGATCTCTGCGCGGCCATGGAGGATTTCTTCGTAGGCAACTTCCGAATCGAGAAACTGGATATCCAGCGCCACCGCCGGGTACTGGCGGGTAAAGGCTCGCAGCAGCGGCGGCAGGCGGTGCAGGCCGATGTGATGGCTGGTGGCCAGGGTCAGGCGCCCGCTGACTTCCCCGGTGAGGTTGGTCAGCGCCCGGCGGGTGTCGTCCAGCACATTGAGGATCTGGTAGGCGCGCGGCAGCAGGGCGCGCCCGGCCTCGGTCAGGTTGACCTCGCGGCCGAGGCGGTCGAACAGGCGCACATCCAGTTGCTGCTCAAGGCCGGCGATGCGTTTGCTGATTGCCGGCTGGGTCAGGTGCAGGCGCTCGCCGGCCCCGGAGAAGCTGCCAGTCTCGGCAATCGCGATAAAGGCATTGAGGTTGGCCAGGTCCACTACTCGAATTCCTTTTGGTTATCCAAAGCATAAAAATTATGAATTTGAGTTATTCAATCTACCGGCATAGCATCGTCCGTACAAGCCAAGGGGTTATTGGCATAGAAAGACGCTGATGAGGAACAGTCTGATGGCCGGCAAAACGCTTTACGACAAGCTCTGGGATTCGCATTTGGTCAAGCAGCGCGACGATGGTTCGGCGCTGATCTACATCGACCGTCACATCATTCACGAAGTGACGTCGCCGCAAGCCTTCGAAGGCCTGCGTCTGGCCAATCGCAAACCCTGGCGCATCGATGCCAACATCGCCACGCCTGATCACAACGTGCCGACCACCCCGGAGCGCAAGGGCGGTATCGACGCCATTGTCGACCAGGTCTCGCGTTTGCAGGTTCAGACCCTCGATGAAAACTGCGACGAGTATGGCATCGTCGAATTCAAGATGAATGACGTGCGTCAGGGCATCGTCCACGTCATCGGCCCGGAGCAGGGTGCGACCTTGCCGGGCATGACCGTGGTCTGCGGCGACTCGCACACCTCGACCCACGGTGCCTTCGGCGCCCTGGCCCACGGTATCGGTACGTCCGAGGTCGAGCACGTGCTCGCTACCCAGTGCCTGGTGGCCAAAAAGATGAAGAACATGCTGGTGCGCGTTGAAGGCACATTGCCGTTCGGCGTCACTGCCAAGGACATCGTCCTCGCCGTGATCGGCAAGATCGGCACCGCCGGCGGCAACGGCCATGCCATGGAATTCGCCGGCAGCGCGATTCGCGAGTTGTCGGTCGAAGGGCGCATGACCATCTGCAACATGTCCATCGAAGCCGGCGCCCGGGTAGGTCTGGTGGCCACCGATGAAAAAACCGTCGAGTACGTCAAGGGCCGCCCCTATGCACCCAAGGGCGAGCAGTGGGCGAAAGCGGTCGAAGCCTGGAAAGACCTGGTCTCCGACGCCGATGCGGTGTTTGACACGGTGATCGAGCTGGACGCTGCGCAGATCAAGCCGCAGGTCAGCTGGGGCACCTCGCCGGAGATGGTCCTGGCCGTCGACCAGCGCGTACCGGACCCGGCTGCCGAGGCCGATCTGGTCAAGCGTGGCTCGATCGAGCGGGCGTTGAAGTACATGGGCTTGAATGCCAACCAGGCGATCACCGACATCCAGCTCGACCGGGTGTTTATCGGCTCTTGCACCAACTCGCGCATCGAAGACCTGCGCGCCGCCGCCGAGATCGCCAAGGGCCGCAAGGTGGCCGCGACCATCAAGCAGGCGATCGTGGTGCCGGGCTCGGGCCTGGTCAAGGCCCAGGCCGAGAAAGAAGGCCTGGACAAGATTTTCCTCGAAGCGGGCTTTGAGTGGCGTGAACCGGGTTGCTCGATGTGCCTGGCGATGAACCCCGACCGCCTGGAGAGTGGCGAGCATTGCGCCTCGACCTCCAACCGCAACTTTGAAGGGCGTCAGGGCGCCGGTGGCCGTACCCACCTGGTGAGCCCGGCCATGGCCGCCGCCGCCGCCGTTACCGGCCGTTTTGTCGATGTACGCGAGTTGATCCAAGGGAGCGCAGCATGAAAGCCTTTACCCAGCACACCGGCCTTGTCGCGCCATTGGACCGTGCCAACGTCGACACCGACCAGATCATTCCCAAGCAGTTCCTGAAGTCGATCAAGCGCACCGGCTTTGGCCCCAACCTGTTCGATGAATGGCGTTACCTGGATGTCGGCCAGCCGTACCAGGACAACAGCAAGCGCCCGCAGAACCCGGATTTCGTGCTCAACCACGCGCGTTATCAAGGTGCCAGCGTGTTGCTCGCCCGCGAGAACTTCGGTTGTGGCTCAAGCCGTGAACATGCGCCGTGGGCTCTGGAAGAGTACGGCTTTCGCAGCATCATCGCGCCGAGCTATGCCGACATCTTCTTCAACAACAGCTTCAAGAACGGCTTGCTGCCGATCATCCTCAGCGATGAGGAAGTCGACGAGCTGTTCAAGCAGGTTGAAGCCGATCCGGGTTACCAGTTGAGCATCGACTTGCAGGCTCAGACCGTGACCCGCCCGGACGGCAAGGTGCTGACCTTCGAGATCGATGCATTTCGCAAGCACTGCCTGCTCAACGGCCTGGATGACATCGGCCTGACCTTGCAGGATGGCGATGCGATTGCCGCCTTTGAAGCCAAGCACCGGGCCAGCCAGCCCTGGTTGTTTCGTGACGCTTGATTGATGCCAATCGCGGGGCAAGCCCGCTCTCACATGCCCCGCGATAAGGCCCCAGGAGATGCAGATGACCAGCACCACCCATAAGGACGTCGTCCAGCGCCAGTTCGGCGAACAGGCCAGTGCCTACCTGAGCAGCGCCGTGCATGCCCAGGGCAGCGAGTTCGCCCTGTTGCAGGCCGAACTTGCCGGCCAAGGCCGGGCACGCCTGCTGGACCTTGGCTGTGGCGCCGGCCATGTGAGTTTCCACGTTGCCCCGCTGGTGCGTGAAGTGGTGGCCTACGACCTGTCGCAGCAGATGCTGGATGTGGTCGCCGCCGCTGCCAGCGAACGTGGCTTCGAGAACATCGTCACCGAACGCGGCGCCGCCGAGCGCCTGCCGTTCGCTGACGCATCGTTCGAATTCGTCTTCAGCCGCTATTCGGCGCACCACTGGAGCGACCTGGGCCTGGCGCTGCGGGAAGTGAAACGGGTGCTCAAGCCCGGCGGCGTGGCAGCCTTCATCGACGTCATGTCGCCGGGCAGCCCGTTGCTCGACACTTACCTGCAGAGCGTCGAGGTGCTGCGCGACACCAGCCATGTACGCGATTATTCGGCCAGCGAATGGCTGCAGCAGGTCAGCGAAGCCGGCCTGTTCACCCGCAGCCACAGCCGCCAGCGCCTGCGCCTGGAGTACAGCTCGTGGGTCGAGCGCATGCGCACCCCTGAAGTGATGCGTGGCGCCATCCGCCAATTGCAGCAGGCGATGGGCGAAGAAGTACGGCAGTATTACCAGATTGAAGCCGACGGCTCGTTCAGCACCGATGTCGTGGTGCTCTGGGCCGAACGCTAGGTTTTTCCGGCAGGCCAACAGGGCGTGCCGCTTGAATTGAATAGAGGAAAGCATGAGCAAGCAGATTCTGATTCTTCCAGGTGATGGCATCGGTCCGGAAATCATGGCCGAGGCGGTCAAGGTGCTGGAACTGGCCAACGACAAGTTCCAGCTCGGTTTCAGCCTGGAGCACGACGTCATCGGCGGCGCCGCCATCGACAAGCACGGCGTGCCGCTGGCCGACCAGACCCTGGAGCGCGCTCGCAAGGCCGATGCCGTGCTGCTCGGCGCCGTTGGCGGGCCGAAGTGGGACAAGATCGAGCGCGACATTCGCCCTGAACGCGGCCTGCTGAAAATCCGCTCGCAACTGGGCCTGTTCGCCAACCTGCGTCCGGCGATTCTCTACCCGCAACTGGCCGACGCTTCGTCGCTCAAGCCAGAAATCGTCGCCGGCCTGGACATCCTCATCGTTCGCGAGCTGACCGGCGGCATCTATTTCGGCGCACCCCGCGGCACCCGCGAGCTGGAAGGCGGCGAGCGTCAGTCCTACGACACCCTGCCATACAGCGAGAGCGAAATCCGCCGTATCGCCCGGGTCGGTTTCGACATGGCCCGCGTGCGCGGTAAAAAACTCTGCTCGGTCGACAAGGCTAACGTCCTGGCCTCCAGCCAGCTGTGGCGCGAGATCGTCGAGGAAGTCGCCAAGGACTACCCGGACGTCGAACTCAGCCACATGTACGTCGACAACGCCGCCATGCAACTGGTGCGTGCGCCCAAGCAGTTCGACGTGATGGTCACCGACAACATGTTCGGCGACATCCTGTCGGATGAGGCTTCCATGCTCACCGGCTCCATTGGCATGCTGCCATCAGCGTCGCTGGATGCCGACAACAAGGGCATGTACGAGCCTTGCCACGGCTCGGCACCGGACATCGCCGGCCAGGGCATCGCCAACCCGCTGGCGACCATCTTGTCGGTGTCGATGATGCTGCGTTACAGCTTCAACCAGCAGGCGGCAGCCGAGTCCATTGAAAAGGCCGTCAGCCTGGTATTGGATCAGGGGCTGCGTACCGGCGACATCTGGTCGGACGGTTGCAGCAAGGTAGGTACGCAGGAAATGGGCGACGCAGTAGTCGCAGCGCTGCGGAATCTGTAATCTCTCGGGCCCGCTGCTGTTTTTCCTAGTGAAGCAGCGGCCCACTTTTTAGCAAAGGTGTAGTTGCGATGAAACGTGTAGGTCTGATCGGTTGGCGCGGTATGGTCGGTTCCGTGCTCATGCAGCGGATGCTGGAAGAGCAGGATTTTGATCTTATCGAGCCGGTGTTCTTCACCACCTCCAACGTCGGTGGCCAGGGTCCGGCAGTGGGCAAGGATATTGCTCCGCTCAAGGACGCTTACAGCATTGAAGAGCTCAAGACCCTCGATGTGATCCTGACCTGTCAGGGCGGCGACTACACCAATGAAGTCTTCCCCAAGCTGCGCGAAGCCGGCTGGCAGGGCTACTGGATCGACGCCGCCTCCAGCCTGCGCATGCAGGATGATGCGGTCATCGTTCTCGACCCGGTCAACCGCAAGGTCATCGACCAGCAGCTCGACGCCGGTACCAAGAACTACATCGGCGGCAACTGCACCGTCAGCCTGATGCTGATGGGCCTGGGTGGCCTGTTCGAAGCCGGCCTGGTCGAGTGGATGAGCGCCATGACCTACCAGGCAGCCTCCGGCGCCGGTGCGCAGAACATGCGCGAGCTGATTCGCCAGATGGGCGCGACCCACGCCGCGGTCGCCGATGACCTGGCCAACCCGGCCAGCGCCATCCTCGACATCGACCGCAAGGTTGCCGAGGCCATGCGCAGCGACGCCTACCCGACCGAGAACTTCGGCGTGCCGCTGGCCGGCAGCCTGATCCCGTGGATCGACAAAGAGCTGCCTAACGGCCAGAGCCGTGAAGAGTGGAAGGCCCAGGCCGAGACCAACAAGATCCTCGGCCGCTTCAAGAGCCCGATCCCGGTCGACGGCATCTGCGTGCGCATCGGCGCCATGCGTTGCCACAGCCAGGCACTGACCATCAAGCTGAACAAGGACGTGCCGATTGCCGACATCGAAGGCATGATCAGCCAGCACAACCCTTGGGTGAAACTGGTGCCGAACCAGCGTGAAATCAGCATGCAGGAGCTCAGCCCGACCAACGTCACCGGTACCCTGAACATCCCGGTGGGTCGCCTGCGCAAGCTGAACATGGGTTCCCAGTACCTGGGCGCCTTCACCGTTGGTGATCAGCTGCTGTGGGGCGCGGCCGAGCCACTGCGGCGCATGCTGCGCATCCTCCTGGAGCGTTGATCGCCAGGCAGTGTTGAACCCAAGCCCGTGCTGGAAACAGCACGGGCTTTTTTGTGGGTGGTCCACGCTGTGGGAGCGGGGTTGACCCGCGATTCAGGTGTTCCGCGCATGAGAATCCAAGTAAAGTGCCGCTCCCGCCGTTTCAGCAGAGGATTTTTCCATGAGCCAGCCTATTGATATCGCCGTTATCGGTGCCACCGGTACTGTCGGTGAAACCCTCGTGCAGATCCTTGACGAGTGCGATTTCCCGGTCGGCACCCTGCACCTGCTGGCCAGCAACGAATCGGCGGGCAGCGGCGTGATGTTTCGCAGCAAGAGCCTGCGCGTGCGCGAGGTCGACAGCTTCGACTTCAGCAAGGTCAAGCTGGCCTTCTTCGCCGCCGGCCCGGCAGTGACCCGCAGCTTCGCGCCACGGGCCCAGGCGGCTGGTTGCGCAGTCATCGACCTGTCCGGCGGCTTGCCGGCCGAGCAGGCGCCGGCGGTGGTGCCGGAAGCCAACCCGGCAGTGCTCGACAGCCTCAAGGCGCCGCAGCAACTGAGCAGCCCAAGCGCCGCAGCGATTGCCCTGGCGGTAACCCTGGCGCCCCTTAAGGGCTTGCTGGAGCTTCAGCGCATTAATGTCACCGCGTGCCTGGCGGTCTCGGCCCAGGGTCGCGAGGCGGTCAACGAGCTGGCCCGGCAGACCGCCGAGCTGCTCAACGCCCGCCCGCTGGAGCCGCGCTTCTTCGACCGGCAAATGGCCTTCAACCTGTTGGCCCAGGTCGGTGCCAGCGATGCTGACGGCCATGGCGCCCTTGAACGCCGCCTGGTCAGTGAGTTGCGCGAAGTGCTCGGCTTGCCTTCACTGAAGATTTCGGTGACCTGCGTTCAAGTCCCGGTGTTTTTCGGCGATAGCTACAGTGTGTCCGTGCAAAGCCGCACGCCGGTCGACCTGGCGGCGGTCAACGCCGCACTGGAAGCCGCTGACAGCATCGAACTGGTGGAGGAGGGTGATTATCCGACGCCGGTGGGTGACGCAGTGGGCCAGGACGTGGTCTATGTTGGACGGGTACGGGGTGGAATTGACGAGGTTGAGCAGCTCAACCTCTGGCTGACCACCGACAATGTGCGCAAAGGTGCGGCCCTGAACGCGGTCCAGCTGGCGCAATTGTTGATAAAAGGCCTTGTGTAAAAGATACTTGCCGACAATTTGCTCCACTTGTTCTCGCTTGCCGGGGAAGGTTCATTCAAAGGAAGAGGTCATGCTTCGAATTCGCAAACTGGTCTTAGCAATAGCCGCGGCGTCGGCGCTGTCGTCCGGTATGGCGCATGCCCTCGGGTTGGGCGAGCTGACCTTGAAGTCAGCGCAGAACCAGCCCCTGGATGCCGAGATCGAACTGCTCGATGTCCGCGACCTGACCGCGGCCGAAGTAGCGCCGAGCCTGGCGCCGGCCGAAGAGTTCGCCAAGGCCGGTGTCGAGCGCCAGGCGTTTCTCAATGACCTGACCTTTACCACGGTGATCAACCCCAACGGCAAGAGCGTGTTGCGGGTGACCTCGAGCCAGCCGCTGCCGGCGCCGATGGTCAAGTTCCTGGTCCAGGTCATGTGGCCGAGCGGTCGCCTGCTGCGCGACTACAGCGTGCTGATTGACGCGGCCAAGTTCAACGCTCCGGCCGGGCAACCGGCGCCGGCCGGCGTTGCGCCTGCGGTAACCGCGGCCAACTACACCACCGTGCGTCGCGACACCCTGTGGGAAATCGCCTCGAAAGCCCGTCAGGGCGGGTCGGTGCAGCAGACCATGCTGGCCATTCAGGCGCTGAACCCGGATGCCTTCATCAACGGCAACATCAACCTGCTGAAAACCGGCCAGGTCTTGCGCCTGCCCGATCAACAGCAGATCACCAGTATTCCCCAGGCCCAGGCCGTTACCGAAGTGGCCGAGCAGTATGCTGCCTGGCGCGAAGGCCGGCGCCTGGGCCCGCGCGCACGCCAGCTGGACGCCACCCGGCGCAGCGGCACCGAGGCGGCGCCGGCACGTATCGCCAACCAGGACAACCTCAAGCTGGTTGCCCCCGGCAGCAAGGGCGCTGCGGACGGCAAAGGTCTCAACGACAAGCTGGCTGTGGCCCAGGAAAGCCTGGACACCAGCCGTCGTGACAACGAAGAACTGAAAAGTCGCATGGCCGACCTGCAGAGCCAGCTGGACAAACTGCAGCGCCTGATCGCGCTGAAAAACGACCAACTGGCCAAGCTTGAAGCCCAGGGCGCCGTCGACGCACCAGCACCTGAAGCTGCCGCGGCCCAGCCGCCGGCCATTGCCGCCGAGTTGCAGCCGGCTCCTGCCGAACCGGTGGTCACCCCGGCACCGGCTGCGGTCGATACCGCACCGGCTGATCCGGCGCAGCCTGCTGCCGACCAGGCACCGGCCGACTCGAACAAGATGCTCGACGATCTGCTCGGCAACCCGTTGTTGCTGGCGCTGATCGCCGGTTCCGCGTTGTTGGTGCTGTTGCTTCTGCTGCTGTTGCTGGCCCGCAAGCGCAAGGCCGACCAGGAAGCGGAAAAACACCTGCGCATGGCCCGCGCCCTGGCCGAAGAGGGCGAGCGCGCCCCAGACCTGGACCTGCCGCCAAGCAGTTTTGAAGGCCTGGACATCGCGCCGCCGAGCGTGACCCTGGCACCGGCAGTGGTCGCGGCATCTGCCGCCGCCGCCACAGCCGCCGCCTTGCCTGCCGAAGAGCCGGCGCCTGTGGTGGCGGAGCCAGCGCCGAGCAAGCCGGTGCAAGGCCCGATTGCCGCGCCATTGGTTGCTCCGGCGGCCAGCCCGGCAGCCCCGACCGGCGACGCTGTGCTCGACGAAGCAGCGTTGAGCATAGCCCGTGGTCGCCTCAATCACGCCGCCGAACTGCTCGAGCCTGCGGTTGCCGCAGCCCCTGAGCGCAGCGACCTGCGCCTGAAGCTGATGGAAGTCTATGCCCGCCAGGGTGATCGCGATGCCTTTGTCGGCCACGAGCGGCAGCTGATTGCCACCGGCCAGAACCATGCCGATGTCGAAGCCCTGAAAAACCGCTTCCCGGCCATGCTCGCCGTCGCGGCGGCGGGCGTCAGCGCGGCGGCGCTGGCGGCTGAACTGGATGCCCAGTATGTCCAGGAGCTGCTGCAGGACGAGGCGCCAGCCGAACCGCTGGCAGAAGCCGAACCAGCCGTCGAGCCAGCCGTTGAGCCAGAAGCAGGGGCCGAGCCTGAACCTGAACCTGAACCTGTGGTTGAAGAATCGCTGGCCGAGCGTGAGCCTGTTCCTGAAGACGACCTGGACAGTGCCTTCGACCTGAGCCTGGATGACGACCTGCAAGGCCTGGAGCTGGACGCGCCGCCACTGCTCGACGAGCCCTCGCTGGCTGTTGAAGCGCCACAAGCCGAAGCAGTCGCGAGCGAAGCCAGCCCGGCGCAACCGGACTTCGACGCCTTGCTCGCAGAGCATCTTGCCGAGCCTGAGCAGGCCCTGGACGACCTCGCCGATTTCGACCTCGACGTCGCTGGCGACGAGCCGGCGCTGGCGCCGAACAGCGAGACCGTCGATATCGCCGCAGAGCTGGCGGCGTTCGATGAAACCATGCCCGAGTTCGACCCGCTGAGCGAGCTGGACCTGCCGGAAGACTTCGACCTGTCGCTGTCGCTGGAGGACTCGCAGGCGGATAAAAACTTTGCCTCGGAGCTCGATGACGTCAACGCCGAACTCGACAAGCTGTCGCAAAGCCTGGAGCAGCCGTCGATCGAGCCGCACTTCAGCGAAGCGGACGCCGCGATCAGCGACGACCTCGACGATGATTTCGACTACCTCGGCGGCGCCGACGAAGTGGCCACCAAGCTCGACCTGGCCCGGGCCTATATCGACATGGGCGACCATGACGGCGCCCGCGACATTCTCGACGAAGTGCGCAAGGACGGCAGCGATGCCCAGCGCCAGGAAGCCGACGAGCTGCTCTCGCGCCTGGTCTGAGTTCACCCTGTGTAAAACCAACGGCAGCCCAAGTGGCTGCCGTTGTCGTTATAATTGCCGCCATCTGCTAAACCGACAGGCTGTATCCCCTTGGAAATCATTGATAACGCGGCTGCCGAAGTGGCCGCCGAAGGCTTCTTTCGTATCGCCCTGGGCGTTGAGTACAAAGGTTCGCGCTACCGCGGCTGGCAGCGCCAGGCCAGTGGCGTGGCAAGCGTGCAGCAAACCCTCGAAGAAGCCTTGTCGCGGGTGGCCGATTCGCCGGTCACCCTGCACTGTGCCGGGCGCACCGATGCCGGCGTGCATGCCTGCGGCCAGGTGGTGCATTTCGACACCCAGGCGGTGCGCAGCATGAAGGGCTGGACCATGGGCGCCAACATCAACCTGCCGCACGACATCAGCGTGTCCTGGGCCAAGCAGATGCCGGCGCACTTCCATGCGCGCTTCAAGGCCATTGCCCGGCGTTACCGCTACGTGATCTACAACGACCAGATCCGCCCGGCGCACCTGGGCGAAGAGGTGACCTGGAACCACCGGCCGCTGGACGCCGAGCGCATGGCCCTGGCCGCCGAGTACCTGGTCGGCACCCACGATTTCAGTGCCTTTCGCGCCGGCCAGTGCCAGGCCAAGTCGCCGGTCAAGAACCTCCATCACCTGCGTGTTAGCCGCCACGGCCAGATGATCGTCCTCGACATCCGCGCCAGCGCCTTCCTGCACCACATGGTGCGCAACATTGCCGGCGTGCTGATGACCATCGGCGCTGGCGAGCGCCCGCCGGAGTGGGCCCTGGAAGTACTGCAAAGCCGCGAGCGGCGCGCCGGTGGGGTGACCGCGCATCCGTATGGGCTGTACCTGGTGCAGGTCGAGTACCACGACGAGTTCGAACTGCCCGAGCGTTACATCGGCCCACACTTCATTACCGGCTACGAGGCATTGACGGGCTGACGGCCCGCAAGCCATTTGCTAACATCCGGGACTTTCCGCTTTCTGCTGAGGTTCACAGGTCATGAGCGCCGTTCGCAGCAAAATCTGCGGCATTACCCGCATCGAGGATGCGCTGGCCGCAGCCGAGGCGGGCGCCGATGCCATCGGCCTGGTGTTCTATGCCAAGAGCCCGCGGGCGGTCGATGTGCAGCAGGCGCGGGCGATCATCGCCGCCTTGCCGCCGTTCGTCACCACCGTCGGCCTGTTCGTCAACGCCAGCCGTTGCGAGCTGACGGACATCCTCGAAGCGGTGCCGCTCGACCTGCTGCAGTTCCATGGCGATGAAACCCCGGCCGATTGCGCAGGTCACAACCGTCCATGGATCAAGGCCTTGCGGGTGCGCCCGGGCGACGACCTGGAGGCCAGCTGCAAGCGCTACAGCGGTGCCAGCGGCATTCTTCTCGATACCTACGTGGCCGGCGTGCCCGGCGGTACCGGCGAGGCGTTCGACTGGTCGCTGGTGCCTGCGCAACTGAGCAAGCCAATCATCCTCGCTGGCGGCCTGTCGCCGGATAACGTCGCCCAGGCCATTGCGCAGGTGCGGCCTTATGCGGTGGATGTCAGCGGCGGCGTGGAGCAGGCCAAGGGCATCAAGGACCCGGCGCGGATCGAGGCGTTTATCCGCGCGGTCAAGCAGGCGTGAAAGCGCTGCGTGCTGCGGATGTGACGGCTGGCCGCGCGCCATCGTCCATAGCTTTCGCAGCCCGGTGCTGCCGGATCGCGCCCATGGGCCGGTCGAAATTAGCGGGTGACGCCACGGGCGTCGCCCTTACAGGTTGACGAGGGTGCGGTATCGGGGTGGCTCGCTGCAGGCGGGCGCCGGAGCCGCATCTTTATCGCGTCATACACGAATTGAGCTCAAGGGCATACGCGCGAGCCGGCAGCCATAGCCTGCCGGTCGCCGCTACTGGAGAAAGAAAGCATGAGCAACTGGTTAGTAGACAAACTGATCCCTTCGATCATGCGTTCCGAGGTGAAGAAGAGTTCGGTCCCTGAAGGCCTGTGGCACAAGTGCCCGTCCTGCGAGGCCGTGCTGTATCGTCCGGAGCTGGAAAAGACCCTGGATGTCTGCCCTAAGTGCAACCATCACATGCGTATCGGCGCCCGCGCCCGTATCGACATCTTCCTCGATGCCGAAGGTCGCGCCGAGCTGGGCGCTGACCTGGAACCGGTCGACCGCCTGAAGTTTCGCGATGGCAAGAAGTACAAGGACCGCCTGACTGCTGCCCAGAAGCAGACCGGCGAGAAAGACGCACTGATCTCCATGAGCGGTACCCTGCTGGGCATGCCGATCGTGGTCAGCGCCTTCGAATTCTCCTTCATGGGTGGTTCGATGGGCGCCATCGTCGGCGAGCGTTTCGTCCGTGCCGCCAACTACGCCCTGGAAAACCGCTGCCCGATGGTCTGCTTCTCGGCCTCCGGTGGTGCGCGCATGCAGGAAGCGCTGATCTCGCTGATGCAGATGGCCAAGACCTCCGCAGTACTGGCACGCCTGCGCGAAGAAGGCATCCCGTTCATCTCGGTGCTGACCGATCCGGTCTACGGCGGCGTTTCTGCCAGCCTGGCGATGCTTGGTGATGTCATCGTCGGTGAGCCCAAGGCGCTGATCGGCTTTGCCGGCCCGCGGGTGATCGAGCAGACCGTACGCGAGAAGCTGCCAGAAGGCTTCCAGCGCAGCGAGTTCCTTCTGGAGCACGGCGCCATCGACATGATCATCCCGCGTCAGGAGCTGCGTCAGCGCCTGGGCAACCTGCTGGCCCAGATGATGGGCCTGCCGACGCCCACGTTCGTCGCCCCGGTGATCGAGCCGATCGTCGTGCCGCCGGCGCCTGCCACCGTATGACCCAACGTACCCTTGGCGACTGGCTCGCCTACCTCGAGCAGTTGCATCCGTCGGCCATCGACATGGGCCTGGAGCGTTCGCAACAGGTCGCTGCGCGGCTCGGGCTGGGCCAGCCGGCGCCACGGGTAATCACCGTGACCGGCACCAACGGCAAGGGTTCGACCTGCGCCTTCGTTGCCGCGTTGCTGCGCGCCCAGGGCCTCAAGGTCGGCGTCTACAGCTCGCCGCACCTGCTGCGCTACAACGAGCGGGTGCAGATCAACGGCGCTGAAGCCGGCGATGAGCAGCTGTGCGAAGCCTTCGCCGCGGTTGAAGCGGCCCGTGGCGACATCTCCCTGACCTACTTCGAAGCCGGTACCCTGGCGGCGTTCTGGCTGTTCAAGCAGGCGGCGCTCGACGCCGTGGTGCTCGAAGTCGGCCTGGGCGGACGCCTGGATACCGTCAACATCGTCGATGCCGACCTGGCGCTGGTCACCAGCATCGGCGTTGACCATGTCGACTACCTGGGCGACACCCGTGAGTTGGTGGCCTTCGAGAAGGCCGGGATCTTCCGCCAGGGCAAGCCGGCCCTGTGTGGTGACCTCAATCCGCCGCAGCCGTTGCTGGACAAGGCCCGTGCCCTGAACAGCCCGCTGTTTTTGCGCGGTCGCGATTTCGACCTGGCCAGCACTGACCAGTACTGGCAGTGGCGTGGGGTCAATGCCCGTGGCGAGGTGGTTGAGCTGCAGGATTTGCCGCTGCTCGACCTGCCGATGGAAAACGCCGCGTTGGCATTGCAGGCCTACCTGTTGCTCGACCTGCCGTGGGATGCCGGGCAGATTGCCGAGGCCCTGCGCAGCACGCGCATGGTCGGCCGCCTCGATCGGCGAGCCTTTACCTGGCAAGGCAAACCTTTGACTATCCTCATGGATGTCGGGCACAACCCGCATGCTGCCGAGTACCTGGCTCAGCGCCTGGCCACCCGGCCGCCGCAGGGCAAGCGCCTGGCGGTGTTCGGTTTGCTCGCCGACAAGGACCTCGACGGTGTGCTCAAGCCGCTGCAGCACCAGGTTCAGGCCTGGGCCGTGGCGCCGCTGGACACCGCCCGCAGCCGGCCGGCTGGCGAGTTGCAGGCGGCGCTGACGAACCTTGGCGCTGCGGTGCAGTCTTACCCCAGCGTCGCCGCCGCCCTGGAAGGGCAGTGCGCGCAGGCAACGGCGGATGACGAAATCCTGCTGTTCGGATCATTTTTCTGTGTCGGCGAAGCCCTGCAGTGGCTCGACCGGCAGGCCACGGAGGACGGGGCAAATGGCATTGCTGGATAAAGTGGTCAAGCAACGCATGGTCGGGGCGCTGGTGCTGGTGGCGCTGGCGGTGATCTTCCTGCCGATGCTGTTCTCGCGCGAAGACGAAATGCGCCAGGTGCGCGTCGAAGCCCCCGAGGCACCGGCTGCGCCGACCCTGCCGCAAGTGCAGGTAGAGCCGGTGCAGGTCCCCGAGCCGCAGGTAGTGCCTGAAGAGTCGCTGATCGTCGAGCAGCCTGCGGCACCGGTGCAGGCGCCAAGCACGCCGATTGCCCCGGCGCCAGCCGCCACGCCGCTGCCGACACCGGCCCCGGCCGCACCGGCTGTCGCGGCAAAACCGGCGACGCCGGCGCCCGCCAAGGTAGAAGCCAAGCCGGCAGCCACCGTCGCCGCTGCGACCAAGCCTGCTGCGGGCAAGATCGACGCCAATGGCCTGCCGGTCAGCTGGTCGATTCAGATGGCCAGCCTGGCCAACCGCGCCAGCGCCGACAACCTGCAGAAAACCCTGCGCAGCCAGGGCTACAACGCTTATATCCGTTCGGCCGAAGGCATGAACCGGGTGTATGTCGGACCGTTGATCGAGCGCGCCGAGGCCGAGCGCCTGCGCGATGTGATCAACCGCCAGCAGAAGCTCAAGGGCTTTGTCGTACGCTTCCAGCCCGAGCGCAGTTGAACCCTTGCCGCCCGGCCCGTACCGGGCGGTAAATCACTGCTTACCGACAGCCCGTTGCTCTGGTAAAATGCGCCGCCTTATCCGTTTGCAGGCAACACTGTGGCATTTACCTGGGTCGACTGGGCGATTCTCGCGATCATCGCCATTTCTTCGCTGATCAGTCTCAAGCGCGGCTTTGTCAAAGAGGCCTTGTCGCTGCTTACCTGGATCATCGCCGGTGCCGTGGCCTGGATGTTCGGTGGCTCGCTGTCGCAGTACCTGGAAGCTTATATCCAGACGCCTTCGGCCCGGGTCATCGCCGGATGCGCCATTCTTTTCGTCGCCACCCTGCTGGTGGGGGCCATGATCAACTTTCTCATCGGCGAGCTGATTCGCGTCACCGGGCTGTCCGGGACCGATCGCTTCCTGGGCATGGCCTTCGGCGCCGCCCGCGGGGCCTTGCTGGTGGTCGTGGCGGTCGGGCTGTTGAGCCTGGGGCCGGTACAACAGGATCAGTGGTGGCAGGAGTCTCGCCTCCTGCCACAATTTCTATTGGTGGCTGACTGGTCGAAAAACCTCATTCTGGGGTTCACCAGTCAGTGGCTAGCCAGCGGGATCAGCGCACCGGCTGATCTCCCGTTCCAGGAACAGCTGCTGGGGCCCAAAACGCCTTGAGCGCTTTTCAATCCAGTTTCATTAAGTAGGGGTTGCGTCGCATGTGTGGCATCGTCGGTATCGTCGGTAAGTCGAACGTCAATCAGGCGCTGTATGACGCGCTAACCGTCCTCCAGCACCGCGGCCAGGACGCTGCCGGTATTGTGACCAGCCATGATGGCCGGTTATTCCTGCGCAAGGACAACGGCCTGGTCCGTGACGTATTCCAGCAGCGCCATATGCAGCGCCTGGTCGGTCACATGGGTATCGGCCACGTGCGCTACCCGACCGCGGGCAGCTCGACCTCGGCCGAGGCCCAGCCGTTCTACGTCAACTCGCCCTACGGCATCACCCTGGCGCACAACGGCAACCTGACCAACGTCGAACAGCTGGCCAAGGAGATCTACGAGTCCGACCTGCGCCACGTCAACACCAGCTCTGACTCGGAAGTGCTGCTCAACGTCTTCGCCCATGAGCTGGCGGTGCGTGGCAAGCTGCAACCGACCGAAGAAGACGTGTTCGCCGCGGTCACCGACGTGCACAACCGTTGCGTTGGCGGTTACGCGGTGGTGGCGATGATCACCGGCTACGGCATCGTCGGTTTCCGCGACCCCAACGGCATCCGTCCGATCGTGTTCGGCCAGCGTCACACCGACGAAGGCGTCGAGTACATGATCGCTTCCGAAAGCGTTTCTCTGGACGTGCTGGGCTTCACCCTGATCCGTGACCTGGCGCCAGGCGAAGCGGTGTACATCACTGAAGAGGGCAAGCTGCACACCCGTCAGTGCGCGACCAACCCGCAACTGTCGCCGTGCATCTTCGAACACGTCTACCTGGCCCGGCCTGACTCGATCATCGACGGCGTCTCGGTGTACAAGGCGCGCCTGCGCATGGGCGAGAAGCTGGCCGAGAAGATCCAGCGCGAGCGCCCTGACCACGACATCGACGTGGTCATCCCGATTCCCGACACCAGCCGCACCGCAGCGCTGGAGCTGGCCAACCACCTGGGCGTCAAGTTCCGTGAAGGCTTCGTCAAGAACCGCTACATCGGCCGTACCTTCATCATGCCCGGCCAGGCCGCGCGCAAGAAATCGGTACGCCAGAAACTCAACGCCATCGAGCTGGAGTTCCGCGGCAAGAACGTGATGCTGGTCGACGACTCGATCGTGCGCGGCACCACCTGCAAGCAGATCATCCAGATGGCCCGCGAAGCCGGCGCGAAAAACGTCTACTTCTGCTCGGCCGCCCCGGCGGTGCGCTTCCCTAACGTCTACGGCATCGACATGCCGAGCGCTCACGAGCTGATCGCGCACAACCGCAGCACCCAGGATGTCGCCGAGCTGATCGGTGCCGACTGGCTGGTCTACCAGGACCTGCCGGACCTGATCGAAGCGGTCGGCGGTGGCAAGATCAAGATCGAGCATTTCGATTGCGCGGTGTTCGACGGCAAGTACGTCACCGGCGACATCGACGAAGCCTACCTGGACAAGATCGAGCAGGCGCGCAACGACGCCTCCAAGGTCAAGAACCAGGCGGTCAGCGCGATCATCGACCTCTACAACAACTAAGTTAGGAGCAGCGGCATGACACAGGAATGGGATGCCGGGCGCCTGGACAGCGACCTCGAAGGGGTCGCTTTCGACACGCTGGCGGTACGCGCCGGCCAGCATCGCACGCCGGAAGGTGAGCACAGCGATCCGCTGTTCTTCACCTCCAGCTACGTGTTCCGTACGGCGGCCGATGCCGCCGCGCGGTTCGCCGGCGAGGTTCCAGGCAACGTCTATTCACGCTACACCAACCCCACCGTACGCGCGTTCGAAGAGCGCATCGCCGCCCTTGAAGGCGCCGAGCAAGCGGTTGCCACCTCCACCGGCATGTCGGCGATTCTCTCGACCGTCATGGCCCTGTGCAGCGCCGGCGACCATGTGCTGGTGTCGCAGAGCGTCTTCGGTTCGACCATCAGCCTGTTTGAGAAGTACTTCAAGCGCTTTGGCGTGCAGGTCGACTACGTGCCGCTGACCGACCTGGCCGGCTGGGACCAGGCGATCAAGGCCAACACCAAGCTGCTGTTCGTCGAGTCACCATCCAACCCGTTGGCGGAGCTTGTGGATATTGCTGCCCTGGCTGAAATCGCCCATGCCAAGGGCGCGCAGCTGGTGGTCGACAACTGCTTCAGCACCCCGGCCTTGCAGCAGCCGCTGAAGCTGGGCGCCGACATCGTCGTGCATTCGGCGACCAAGTTCATCGACGGCCAGGGCCGTTGTATGGGCGGCGTGGTTGCCGGGCGCAGCGAGCAGATGAAAGAAGTGGTGGGCTTTCTGCGCACCGCCGGGCCGTCCCTGAGCCCGTTCAACGCCTGGATCTTCCTCAAGGGCCTTGAGACCCTCAACCTGCGCATGCGCGCCCACTGCGCCAATGCCCAGGCCCTGGCCGAATGGCTGGAGCAGCAGGACGGTATCGACAAGGTCCACTACGCGGGCCTGCACAGCCATCCGCAGCACGAGCTGGCCAAGCAGCAGATGAGCGGCTTCGGTGCAGTGGTGAGCTTTGAGGTCAAGGGCGGCAAAGAGGGCGCCTGGCGCTTCATCGATGCCACCCGGCTGATTTCGATCACCGCCAACCTGGGTGACAGCAAGACCACCATCACCCACCCGGGCACCACCTCCCACGGCCGCCTGTCGCCGCAGGAGCGTGAGGCCGCCGGCATTCGCGACAGCCTGATCCGGGTTGCCGTGGGGCTGGAAGACGTCGCTGACCTCAAGGCCGACCTGGCCCGCGGGCTGGCGGCACTGTGATCGACTGGTCGGTGGGCGACAGCAGCCATAACGGCCGCGTCGCCCTGGTCACCGGCGCGGCGCGGGGCATCGGCCTGGGCATTGCCGCCTGGCTGATCAGCGAAGGCTGGCAGGTGGTGCTCACCGACCTCGACCGTGCCCGTGGCGCGAAAGTGGCCAAGGTGCTGGGTGACAACGCCTGGTTCGTCGGCATGGATGTCGCCGACGAAGCCCAGGTAATGACCGGCGTGGCCGAAGTGCTGGGCCAGTTTGGCCGGCTCGACGCCCTGGTATGCAACGCGGCGATTGCCGACCCGCACAACACCACCCTCGAAAGCCTGAGCCTGGCCCACTGGAACCGGGTGCTGGCGGTCAACCTCGGCGGCCCGATGCTGCTGGCCAAGCACTGTGCGCCGTACCTGCGCGCCCATTGCGGGGCGATCGTCAACCTGGCGTCAACGCGCGCCGGGCAATCGGAGCCCGACACCGAGGCCTATGCCGCGAGCAAGGGCGGGCTGCTGGCCCTGACCCATGCCCTGGCCATGAGCCTGGGCCCGGAGATTCGCGTCAACGCCGTCAGCCCCGGCTGGATCGACGCCCGTGATCCAGCCCAGCGCCGTGCCGAGCCGCTGACCGAAGCCGACCATGCTCAGCATCCGGCGGGCAGGGTAGGGACGGTAGAAGACGTGGCGGCGATGGTGGCCTGGTTGCTGTCGCGCAACGCCGGCTTCGTCACCGGCCAGGAATTCGTGGTCGACGGCGGCATGACCAAGAAGATGATTTATCGGTAGCGGCAAGCGACAGGCTTTAAGCTGCAAGACGTCCGCGTTGTGCTTTTGATTTTGCTTTTTCTTGTAGCTTGCAGCTTGAACCTTGAAGCTGTTTTTTTCACCCCTGTGAAAAAAACTTCAATCAGGCTATTGACTTAGGTTCGATACCTGCGTAAATTTCGCCACCTCAGCGAAGCACACGGGTGATTAGCTCAGCCGGGAGAGCATCTGCCTTACAAGCAGAGGGTCGGCGGTTCGATCCCGTCATCACCCACCACTTCCTGAGATGTTCCTGACCCGACACTTTTGCAAGAAGGTGTTACCAGAGAGGAACCGGACGCAAGTCCATATGCGCAGCGGTAGTTCAGTCGGTTAGAATACCGGCCTGTCACGCCGGGGGTCGCGGGTTCGAGTCCCGTCCGCTGCGCCACTTTTCTCCAGATCGGTTTAACGACCGGTTTGAGGTTCCAGGGCCAAACAGCCTTGTAGCCAGATCCCAGTTTCAAGCGGGCGCAAGCCTGTACGATACGCAGCGGTAGTTCAGTCGGTTAGAATACCGGCCTGTCACGCCGGGGGTCGCGGGTTCGAGTCCCGTCCGCTGCGCCATCTTCGCTTCGAGGCCCTTGAACTCCTCGAAGCAACAAAGAGAGCGACCTGAGGTTGCTTTTTTTGTGCCCGGGATTTGCAGCCTTTGCGCAGCCCGGGTGAGCACGACACGCAGCGGTAGTTCAGTCGGTTAGAATACCGGCCTGTCACGCCGGGGGTCGCGGGTTCGAGTCCCGTCCGCTGCGCCATATTGCAGTACCAGAGAAAGCGACCTTCGGGTCGCTTTTTTTGTGCCGAAATTTTGGCACCGTGGTACGTTCATCACCAGCAAGGCCGGCTCCCACTCTGTGGGAGCGGCGGTACGACGCCTCGACTTGCCCCGCGATGCTTTTCAGGCCTGCTTGGTCTGCATCCAGTCCGCACAACCGGTATGCTAGCGCCTCAAGTCTTCCACTGAGGTTCAGGATGAACAATCTTCAAGACTCGATCGCGGTCATCACCGGTGCCGGACGCGGCCTGGGTGCCGCGTTGGCCATCTCCCTGGCCGACGCTGGTTGCAAGGTCGTGCTCTGTGGCCGCAACGAAGCAGCCCTGGCCCAAGTCGCTGCCACGATCGAAACCCGCACCGCTCAACTGCCATTGACTGTCCAGGTCGATCTCGCCGACAGCGCCAGCGTTACCCACGCAACGCAGGCCATCAGCCAGCGCTTCCCCACTATCGATCTGCTGATCAACAACGGCGCCATGTGGCTGGAGCACAACGAGGAAAGTTATTCTCCTGAAGAGGTCCACGGCGTGATCAACGCTGCGGTCACCGGTACCTTCCTCTTCACCCAGGGCTTGCTGGCCTCTCTGCGCCGCTCTCAGCGCCCGGACATCGTCACCATAGGCTCGATCAGCGCGCTGCCCAATGCCGCCTTGCACAGCGTCTCAGTGCCGTTCTACGCCGCCAAGCAGGCCCAGCGTGCACTGGCAGAGGGGTTGCGTCAGCAACTGGCCGGTACGCCGATCCGTTCGCTGTGCGTGCACCCGCCGTACCTGGACGACATCTGCCCGACGCAACCGGCCTGGGAGGCCGCCGCCCAGCGCCAGAAGGGCGAGCGCGGCACCAACCGTGACGTGGTCGAGGCCGTGCTGTTTGCCGTGACCCGGCCGCGGCATGTGAGCCTGTCGTCGATCGTTATCGACAGCGACGACGGCGGCCTGTTCGGCTGACTTACCGGTTACACCCGAAAGCGCGCCACCAGCTGTTGCAGTTCACTGCCCAGGCGCGCCAGTTCCACCGACGAAGCCGCCGTCTGCTGCGACGCGGTGGACGACTGTTCGGCAACGTCGCGCACGCTGAGCACACTGCGGTTGATCGATTCGGCGACGCTGCTCTGCTGTTCGGCGGCGGTGGCGATCTGCAGGTTCATGGTCTGGATGCCGGTCACGGTCTGGGTGATGGCCTGCAGCTCGATACCGACCTGGTTGGCCAATTCCACAGTACCGCCGACCTGTTGCTGGTTGGCTTGCATCATTTCGGCGGCTTTCTGCGCGCCTTGTTGCAACGACAGAATCAGCGTCTCGATCTGCGCTGTTGATTGCTGTGTGCGCTGGGCCAGCCCGCGCACTTCATCGGCGACCACGGCAAAGCCGCGCCCGGCCTCACCCGCGCGCGCCGCCTCGATGGCGGCGTTGAGAGCCAGCAGGTTGGTCTGTTCGGCAATGGCGTTGATCACCGTCATCACGGTGCCGATGCGCTCGCTTTCTTCCGACAATTGGCTGACCGCACTGGCGCAATTGCCGATGTCGTCGGCCAGCTGGCCGATCTGGCTCAGGGCCTGCTGCACTACGCGGTTGCCCTGTTTGGCCTGGCTGTCGGCCTGGTGCGTGGCTTCGCTGGCTTCTTCTGCGTTACGCGCGACTTCCTGGACGGTGGCAACCATCTCGCTCATTGCCGTGGCCACCTGGTCGGTTTCGACCTTCTGGCTGGTGATGCCGGCGCTGGTCTGTTCAGTGATGGTCGACAGCTCCTCGGCGGCGGTCGACAGCTGGCGGGTGACATGCCCGGCCTGGCCAAGCATCTCGCGCAGGTTCTCGCCGCTTTGCGCCAGCGCCTGCAACAGCTGGCCGAATTCGTCGCGGCGTGGTTCGCTGGCAGTGTTGGTCAGGTCGCCTTGGCCAATGCGCCGGGCAATTTCCACCGCCTGGCGCAGCGGCTGGGTGACCTGGCGGATGATCAGCGCACTGATCAGCACGCCCAGCACCAGGGCTGCGAACAGCAAGCCCAGCATCAGGCTGCGGCTGTCGCTGGATTCCTCGGTGCTCTTCTGGTTCTGCAGGGTGATCAACTGGTTGATCGCCTCCAGGCCCTGATGCACGGTCTGCAGCAACTGGTCATGCAGCTTGCTCTGCAGCAGGGTGCCGCCGCTGGCCGCCTTGAGTTGCTCGAACTGTTGCAGGTACTGCTTGAGATCATCGCCAGTGGCCTTGAGCAGGCGCTGCGAGTCGGCATCGGGCAGGGCGCCGAGGTTTTCCTCGACCAGGCGGCTGGCCTCCTGGTGGGCCTGTACCAGCTGGCTGGCGAAGCTGCCTTCGCGGCGTTGCTCTAAGCTCAGCTGGGCGGCGCGCATTTCATTGAGGTTGTCGAGGATGTAGTTGACCGACACCAGGCGATCGGCGCGCTGGGTCAGGGTGTTCAAGCTGTTGATGGCGGTAATGGCGAGTAGCACCATCAGTACCAGAATGGGCGCAAAGCCAAGCAGCAACTTGATTTTCACAGATAGGTTTTTCACCGAGATAACTCCTGTCGACCGGTAGGCGGTGATGGCTAGTTGCCAGCGTAGTCGTAGAATGGGCAGGGCAAAAGTCGGATGGGTCCGATCTGTTCGTAGGGCTTGAGCGAAGGATTTGTGGGTTTATCGACCAATGGTCAAACCCCGGCATCAGGGGCGATCACTGGCCCCTTGTATGAATTTTCTGCGGTGATTGCCCGCCTGTGGTTTCAGCATTCCGTCGATGTGTTGCACAATAGGCGCCGACCGTTTCCTCAGGATTTGCAATGTCAAAGTCAACCGTCTGCGGTGCGCTCGGGCTGGCCCTTGTGCTGGCGGGTGTTTCCGGCTGTTCTTCGAAGAAAGCTGCCATTTACGAACACGAGAATTTCGACGACTCGGGTACCTTCTCGCGCAGCTTTGCGGTGAGTGAAGCCGGTACCTGCGAAGCGGCGCGCCGTGCCTTGCTCAGCCAGGGCTATATCATCACCAGCAGCGACGCTGGCCAGGTCAATGGCAACAAGAGCTTCCAGCAGACTGGCGATTCGCACCTGCAGATCAGCTTCAACGTGGTCTGTGCCCGCGACAGCGGCGACGAGCAGCGCTCGACCATGTTCGCCAACGCCCTGCAGGATCGCTATGCGCTGAAAAAATCCAACACCTCGGCCAGCCTCGGCGTTGGCGTGCTGGGTTCGGTGTCGATGCCGATCGGCTCCAGTGACGATTCGATGGTCAAGGTTGCCAGCGAGACCGTGACCTCGGCCAAGTTCTACGAGCGTTACTTCGCCCTGGTGGAAAGTTTCCTGCCCAAGGAAACCAAGAAGAAGGCTGAGGCAAAGCCTGCAGCCAAGCCAGCGGTGGAGCTGGGTGTGCCCGAGACCGCGCCGGCAGCACCAGCGGCCGCCCTGGCTCCGGCTCCGGTTGAAGCACCAGCGGCTGGCGTACCGGTCAGCGAACCGTCGCCGGCCCCGGCTGCCGAAGTGCCGGCCGCGCCGGTGGTGGATGACAGCAGTGGCTCGCAGCCGGTGCCGCCGCCCGCCGAAGCTGCGCCAATCAGCGTCCAGGACAGCAGCACACCGGCACCCGTAGAGCCGACCCCGACCATCGTCCCGGTAGCACCGGCCAGCAGCGAGCAGGCGCCGCTGTAAATTCGCCCGTCTCTGCTACGTTGTTTTGATAAGCGTCATTGTCATTTTTCTTTCATCGCGGCACTTTAGGCTCGTTGATGAATCAATGACATGAATGAGAAACAACGGAGCAGACGATGGACGACTATCAAGAAGAACTACTCGAATACCGCGCCATTGAGCTCGACCCGGTCGAGCCGGCCGAAGACGCTACCGAGCTGTAATCAGCCGGTACGCCGCTGGCTGCGGCGAAACTCGCCCGGGGTGATGCCGTTCCAGCGCTTGAACGCACGCTGAAACGCCTCCGCCGAGGCAAACCCGAGCAAGTAGGCAATCTCGCCAAAGGCCAGTTCCGTGTCACGGATATAGGTCATGGCCAGATCGCGCCGGGTATCGTTGAGGATGGCGCGAAACTGCGTGCCTTCCTCGGCCAGCTTGCGCCGCAGGGTCCAGGTCGGCAATTGCAGGTGCCTGGCCACTTCCTCCAGATCCGGTTCCCGTCCGCCATTCAATAGCGGCCCCAGCAGGTGGGCGATGCGCTCGCCCAGGCTGCGTATCCGCGTGCGTTGCTCAAGCTCGGCCTCACACAGCTGCAGCAAGTGCTGCCAGGTGCTTGGGCAGTGCGCCGGGTTGCGCAGGGCCAGGTTGGCGCGGCTCAGGCGCAGTTGATTGGTGGCGGCGCCAAACTGCACCGGGTTGCAGCTCAATGCCTGGTAGTGGGCGGCGTAGGCGGGCGCCTCGAACTCGATCTCGACCCGTTCGGCCAGCAGCATCGTACCCGCCAGGCTCGACAGCTGCGCCAGCCAGCCGGCCAGCAGCGAATCCACCACGAAGCGGTTATAGGCGTTGTACGGG
Source organism: Pseudomonas sp. B21-035 (assembly GCF_024748945.1). Lineage (NCBI taxonomy): Bacteria > Pseudomonadati > Pseudomonadota > Gammaproteobacteria > Pseudomonadales > Pseudomonadaceae > Pseudomonas > Pseudomonas sp. B21-035. Next base: position 4,124,026 of record NZ_CP087179.1, on the reverse strand, counting down.
CTGATCGAATAGAACCGTAGCCAGGCGCCGCTGCTGTCTTCATGAAAGCTTGAGTGCCCGCGGTAGTTGGCCGCGTACAGTGGCTCGAAGCGCAACAAGGTGCGCGCCGCTTCGCCCACGGTGGGTGCTTGTGCCGCAGTGACGCCGGCCAGGCCGGCCTGGCCCAGGCGGCTGATGTGGCCCATGCGCAGGCCCAGGGCCGGGTCGCCGGTCAGTTCGATGGCGGCATGGCCCAGGTGCATATAGCGCGGGATCGACAGGCGCGCGCCGGCTTCGGCCAGGCGCGCTGGCTCCAGGCCGTAGCGGGCGAGCAGGGCCGTAGGATCGATGCCGCGTTGCTGCAGGGTTTCGCTCAGCGGCTGGATAAAACCGACCGACAGGTCGCCCAGGCGCACGCGGGGACGGTTCATGCCCTACAACCAGAGGTTCAGCAGGCGCGCACCGGGGCTGGACGTGCCGCCCAGGTTCACCCCGTTGAGCTGGGCAAAGCCCTGGCCATCGGCGGCCAGGTCCCAGAAGCGCCCGCGCAGGAACACACTCATGCTGCTGACCCTGGCGGCGTTGGCGTTCAGGGTCAGGCGTTGCCAGGCTTCGTGTTCGCTCACCTCACCGGGCTTTAGCGCCAGCGACGAGGCCAGGGGTTGATGCCGGTTGCCGCGCCACGGCGCGTTCCAGCTGTCATGGCCGCTGAGAAACACCGGGTTGGCGACGATCTGGGCAAACTGGTTGGCCAGTTGCTGCTGGTTGCTCGGGTACCAGCTGTCGCTGCCGATCAACACGCCCAGGCGCCCGGCCGGGGTTTGCAGCACCTGTGGCGGTTGATCGGTGCCGCTGCTGATAAAGCGCCGCACTTCACTGTCCGGGTGCTGCTGGCGTTGCGGCTGGCCGAGCACCGAGCCGTCGCTGGCGAACACCAGGCTTGCGTTGTACAGGGCGCCGGAGCCGATGCGCAGGGTACCGCGCTCGACGTAAGGTTCAGGCAGGACGATGGAGCCGGCCACCAGGGTCACGCCGAACTCCTTGGCCAGACCGCCAAACAGCTGCTGATAATCCTCGGCCATCTGCCCGGCTTTCATCCGCAGGTGGGCGTCGGCACGGCGGTCGTCACCCTCGGCGCCGAGCAGGGCCAGGCCGTAGCGCAGCGGGTTGCTCAGTTCCAGCCATTGCAGGGCTTCGCGGCGTTGGGTGACCTGGTACAGCTCGCTCTTCTCGCCTCGGGCCCACAGCCAGGTGCCGATGTGTTCGGGCAGGATGACGATGGTTTTGGCGTTGACCAGGCCCTGGGCGCGGGCGTGTTCAAGGTAGGCGGCCAGCTTGCGGTGCAGGCGCTGCAGGCTCTGGTAGTCACCGGGGAACAGCTGCGGCTCGACGCCCAGCAGGTTGCCGTGATCGGCCGGCACGCCTTCGCTCAGGGCCAGCTCGATGCGCAGGTCCGACAGGTAGTGCCCGGCCGGGCGCTGCTCGGTCCAGAAGCCGTAGCCACTGAGGACGGCAATGACAACCAGCGCCAGGGCGCTCAACAGAAGTTTTCGCATGAAACGGGACAGCGCCGAAAAGGGATTCGGCCCCTAGGGTAGACCCCGAGTGCAGCAGGATCAATAACTTGTCACTTTCGGTCATTGAGCCGCGCCCGCTGGCTCTTTAATGTCGGCCTCAGATAACTGACGGGCCCCGCCAGCCTTGGCGAGGCGCCCGCATTCCGTGATTACGCCTGTTGTGGAGTTCACTATGGCCGCCGCTCAATACCCGCATTTGCTCGCCCCGCTGGACCTGGGTTTCACCACCTTGCGCAACCGCACCCTGATGGGCTCGATGCACACCGGCCTTGAAGAAAAGCCCGGCGGTTTCGAGCGCATGGCGGCCTATTTTGCCGAGCGTGCCCGTGGCGGCGTCGGCCTGATGGTGACCGGCGGCATCGGCCCGAACGTGGAGGGCGGGGTGTATTCCGGCGCCGCCAAGCTGAGCACGCCGGAAGAAGCCGATAAACACCGCATCGTCACCAAAGCGGTGCATGAAGCCGGTGGCAAGATCTGCATGCAGATCCTTCACGCCGGGCGCTATGCCTACAGCCCCAAATCGGTAGCGCCGAGCGCGATCCAGGCGCCGATCAACCCGTTCAAGCCGCGTGAGCTGGACGAAGAGGGCATCGAGAAGCAGATCCAGGACTTCGTCACCTGCTCGCTGCTGGCGCAAAGCGCCGAGTACGACGGCGTCGAGATCATGGGGTCGGAAGGCTACTTCATCAACCAGTTCCTCGCCGCCCACACCAACCAGCGCACCGACCGCTGGGGTGGCAGCTACGAGAACCGCATGCGCCTGGCGGTGGAGATCGTGCGCCGGGTGCGCGAAGCGGTAGGGCCGAACTTCATCATCATCTTCCGCCTGTCGATGCTCGACCTGGTCGAGGGCGGCAGCAGCTGGGAAGAGATCGTGCAACTGGCCAAGGCCGTGGAGCAGGCCGGCGCGACCCTCATCAACACCGGTATCGGCTGGCACGAAGCGCGGATCCCGACCATCGCCACCAAGGTACCGCGTGCGGCATTCACCAAGGTCACCGCCAAGCTGCGCGGCGCGGTGCAGATCCCGCTGATCACTACCAACCGCATCAACACCCCGGAAGTCGCCGAGCAGATCCTTGCCGAGGGCGACGCCGACATGGTCTCGATGGCGCGGCCGTTCCTGGCTGACCCGGAGTTCGTCAACAAGGCCGCCGCCGGGCGTGGCGACGAGATCAACACCTGCATCGGCTGCAACCAGGCCTGCCTGGACCACACCTTCGGCGGCAAGCTGACCAGCTGCCTGGTCAACCCGCGCGCCTGCCACGAAACCGAGCTCAATTACCTGCCGGTAACCCAGGTCAAGCGTATCGCCGTGGTCGGCGCCGGCCCCGCCGGCCTGGCGGCTGCCACCGTGGCGGCCGAGCGCGGCCATGAAGTGACCCTGTTCGATTCGGCCAGCGAGATCGGCGGCCAGTTCAACGTGGCCAAGCGCGTGCCGGGCAAAGAGGAGTTCTATGAAACCCTGCGCTACTTCAAGCGCAAGCTGCAGACCACCGGTGTCGAGCTGTGCCTGAACACCCGCGTCGATGCCGAGCAACTGGCGACGGGCGGCTTTGACGAGATCATCCTCGCCACCGGTATCGCCCCGCGCCTGCCGGCCATCCCTGGCATCGAGCACGCCAAAGTGTTGAGCTACCTGGACGTGCTGCTGCAGCGCAAGCCGGTAGGGCAGAAGGTCGCCGTGATCGGCGCTGGCGGTATCGGCTTTGACGTCTCCGAGTACCTGGTACACCAGGGCGTGGCCACCAGCCAGGACCGTGAAGCGTTCTGGAAGGAGTGGGGCATCGATACCCGGCTTGAAGCCCGCGGCGGCGTGGCCGGGATCAAGGCCGAGCCGCATGCGCCGGCGCGCCAGGTGTTCCTCCTGCAACGGAAAAAAACCAAGGTAGGCGACGGCCTGGGCAAGACCACCGGCTGGATTCACCGTACGGGCTTGAAGAACAAGCAGGTGCAGATGCTCAACAGCGTCGAATACCTGAACATCGACGATGCCGGCCTGCACATCCGTATCGCCGAGGGCGAGCCGCAGGTGCTGCCTGTGGATAACATCGTCATCTGCGCCGGCCAGGATCCGCTGCGCGAACTGCAGGACGGCTTGCTCGCCGCCGGGCAGTCGGTGCACCTGATCGGTGGCGCCGATGTCGCTGCCGAGCTGGACGCCAAGCGCGCCATCAACCAGGGCTCGCGTCTGGCCGCCGAGCTCTGACCGGCGCAGCGCGGTGGGCCGCCCGGCCCGTCGCGCTGTTACACTGCGTTGCCCTGGCAACCCTGTTGTGCCCCGCCCATGATTGGCAATTTCGACGACCTTCCGCTCGCCCCCCTGCAACCCTTGCCGTTGAACTGGCTACGCCCTCATGGCGTGAAGCTCGCGGTGTTGCGCCTGGACCTGATCGACCCGCTGATCAGTGGCAACAAGTGGTTCAAGCTGCTCGAACACCTGCGAATCGCCCAGGCCCAAGGGGCGCCCGGGGTGATCAGCCTTGGCGGCGCCCATTCCAATCACCTGCATGCCCTGGCGGCGGCGGGCAAGCGCTTCGGCTTTGCTACCGCCGGGCTGTTGCGTGGCCATGCCCAGGACACCCCGACCGTGCGCGACCTGCAAGCCTTTGGCATGCAGTTGCACTGGTTGGGGTATGGCGGTTATCGCGAGCGTCATCAACCGGGGTTCTGGCAGCCGTGGCAGGCGCTTTATCCGGGTTGGCAGTGTGTCGCTGAAGGCGGTGGCGGGGCGTTGGGCGCCAAGGGTTGTGCGTTGATCGTCGAGCAGGCGCAAGCGCAGTTGGCGGCGCTGGGCTGGGCGGATTACCACGGCTGGTGGCTGGCGGCCGGCACCGGCACCACCCTGGCCGGGTTGGTGTTGGCCGAGGCGGGCCGGCGTGAGGTGCATGGCGCCCTGGCCGTACCGCTGGACCACGGCGTGCCCGAGTCTGTCGAAACACTGGTTGGCAAGGCAGGTTACAGGCTGCATGAGGCCTGCCGTGGCGGCTTTGCCAAGGTCGATGACGAGCTGCTGGCGTTTATGGCCGACTGCGAATCTGAAACGGGCATGCCGCTGGAGCCGCTGTACACCGCCAAGGCCTTGCTGGCGCTGCGCCGGGAAGTCGAAGCGGGGGCTTTTGCCGCCGGCACCCGGCTGATCTTTTTGCACAGCGGCGGCCTGCAGGGCCGCCGCGGGTTCGCCTAGTTATTGCGTGGCAACATGCGCAGCAAGGTGTTGTCGCGCTGCACATAGTGATGGAACAGGCCGGCAACAGCATGCAGGCCGATCAACCAGTAGCCCCAGGTGCCGATGCGCTCGTGCCAGCCCTTGATGAACTTGGCCAGGTCCGGGTCCGGGGCTATAAGCGCCGGCAGCTCGAAGCCATAGAACGGGATCGGCTTGTTGGCAGCGCTGAGCAGCAGCCAGCCGGCCAGCGGCAGGCCGATCATCAGCAGGTACAGGGCCAGGTGCATCAGGTGCGCCAGGCCGGTCTGCCAGGCCGGCGGCGCCGGAATGATCGGCGGGGTCGGGCGGCCCAGGCGCAGGGCCAGGCGCAGCCAGACCAGCACGAATACCGTCAGGCCGAGCATGAAGTGCAGGTCTTTCATCAGCGCGCGCTCGGCGCTGTCCTTGGGGAACATGCCGCGCAGTTCGATAAAGGCGTAGACCGCCGCCAGCAGCACCAGCATCAGCCAGTGCAGGGCAATCGACAGACCGCCATAGCGGGCCTGGTTTTGGCTCAACGTCATGGGTATTCCTCATCATCAGGTCGAAGTCCGCGCTCTTGTGGCGCAGTCAGCTAACTGTAACCGCTTGCCAGCCGATTACCCGGCCATTGCAGCAGAAATTGGTCACGCAGGCCTTGATCTGTCGCTAGAATCCGGCGCTTGTGCCCCATTTCTACAAGGCTTGTACTTCATGCTGATGGCATCGCTGATATTCCTCCTGACCATTACCCTGGTGATCTGGCAGCCCCGCGGCCTGGGCGTTGGCTGGAGTGCCACGGGCGGGGCGCTGCTGGCGTTGCTCTGCGGGGTGGTGCAGTGGAGCGATATTCCGGTGGTCTGGCAGATCATCTGGAACGCCACCGGCACCTTCATTGCCCTGATTATCATCAGCCTGTTGCTCGATGCTGCTGGCTTTTTTGCCTGGGCGGCGCTGCACGTGGCGCGTTGGGGGCGCGGCAGTGGCCAGCGGCTGTTCTGCTTCATCGTACTGCTGGGGGCACTGGTGTCGGCGTTGTTTGCCAACGACGGCGCGGCGCTGATCCTCACCCCGATCGTGGTGGCCATGCTCCTGGCCCTGCGCTTCAGCCCGGCGGCGACCCTGGCTTTTGTCATGGCCGCAGGTTTTATAGCCGATACCGCGAGCTTGCCGCTGGTGGTGTCGAACCTGGTCAACATCGTCTCCGCCGACTTCTTCGGTATTGGTTTCAACCGTTATGCGGCGGTGATGGTGCCGGTCAACCTGGTTGCCGTGGCGGCAACCCTGGCGGTGCTGTTGTGGTACTTCCGCCGTGATATCCCGGCAGACTACGACCCGCTGCAACTGGATGCGCCGCGCAGCGTGGTGCAAGACCCGGCGACGTTTGTTGCCGGCTGGCTGGTGCTGGCGATCCTGCTGCTCGGCTGTTTTGCCCTTGAGCCGCTGGGCATCCCCATCAGCGCGATTTCGGCGGTGTGTGCACTGGTGTTGCTGCTGGTGGCGGCACGCGGGCACAGGATTTCCACGCGCAAGGTGCTCAAAGAAGCGCCCTGGCACATCGTGGTGTTCTCCTTAGGGATGTACCTGGTGGTCTATGGCCTGCGCAACGCCGGGCTGACCGATTACCTGGCCGGTTGGCTCAACGCATTCGCCAGCGGCGGGGTGTGGGGTGCGGCGCTGGGTACCGGGCTGCTGACCGCGGTGCTGTCGTCGATCATGAACAACCTGCCGACGGTGCTGATCGGCGCCTTGTCGATCGATGCCAGTGCCGCCACCGGGGTGGTCAAGGAAGCGATGATCTACGCCAACGTGATCGGCAGTGACCTGGGGCCGAAAATTACCCCGATCGGCAGCCTGGCGACCCTGTTGTGGTTGCATGTGCTGGAGCGCAAGGGGGTGAAGATTGGCTGGGGGTATTACTTCAAGGTCGGGATTGTGCTGACGCTGCCGGTGTTGCTGCTGACGCTGGTGGCGCTGGCGTTGCGCTTGACGGTGGTTTAGGGCTGGCCTGATCGCGGGGCAAGTCGAGGCGTCGCACCGCCGCTCCCACAAAACCATTTACCCGGGAAGATTGGGCCAAAGGTCAGAGACCAGGAACAAGCGCTCGGCTTCCTCCCACTCGCCACGCTCGCCCTCGACCAGCCTTACCAGCAATTGCGCCGGTGCCAGCGGGTCCAGGGCCTGCAGCCAGGTTTCGAAGCGCTGCACCGACCAGCAGTCCTGCGCCGGATAACAGGCCGGCGCCAGCCAGGCATGGCGCGGTAGCGGCTGCCAGCGACCAGCCGCGCTTTGCGCCCGCAATGACGCCCAGTCCCGCTGATGCAACCAGAGCCCGCGCAAATGCTGCGGGTTGGCCCCACGCGGCGCTTGCGCCTGCCCCGGCCAGGGGTAGAGCAGGTAACCGCCCAGCCACAATTGCGCACTGAACTGCTCGATCTCCAGCGCCGCCAGCGCTTCGCGGCTTTCCGCGCGCGCCGAAATCGGCAACTGGTGTTCGGCCAGGTGGGCAAGCTTGCGGTCCAGGCGGTCATGGCAACCCGGCCCCAGCCACTGCGCCGGGTTCTCTCCCGTGCCGTTCTGCGGCCCCAGGTACAGCTTGATCGCCAGCTCCAGGTGGTGCACACCGTCGCTGTCGCGCAGCAACAGGTCCAGCTCGCCGAGGGTGTGCCCGCCATTGCGGATCGGCAGGTTGGCAGCCAACAGGGTAACGCCGGGAGCATGCTGGAGGACGAACTGCCATAGACGTTCGTAGTACAAACCCAGGCGCCGGGTGCTGGCCTGGGCCAGCCAGTGCAGCAGGGGCTGGCTGTCGCGGTCTTGTGCCAGCAGCCACTGGCGCAGTTGTTCAGGCTCGGCTACCCAGCGGCTGGCCGCCAGCGGGTGGCGCTGCGGCCACGGCGTGTCGCGCAGCATCGGCGGCGCCAGGATCACCCAGGCCAGGTCGCGCACCTGGGGCTGGCGCAACTGGCGGGGCAGGTCGGTCAGGCTGGGAAACGGGTTCATTCTGCGAGCATAGCCGCTCAGCCTGCGCGCTTGCTGAATTTCTCCGGCGTTTGCCGCTGCCCGGCGCTTTCGCCCATAATCGAACTCTTTGGCGAGCATCGCCTCTTTACCCGCCGCAGAGCCCTGGAGCCCCATGGAGCAATTTCGCAATATCGGTATCATCGGACGTCTGGGCAGCTCCCAGGTGCTCGATACCATTCGCCGACTGAAAAAATTCCTGCTGGCGCGGCATCTGCACGTGATCCTCGAGGACACCATCGCCGAAGTCCTGCCCGGCCACGGCCTGCAAACTTCGACCCGCAAGCTGCTGGGCGAGGTCTGCGACCTGGTGATCGTCGTCGGTGGCGACGGCAGCCTGCTCGGCGCCGCCCGCGCCCTGGCCCGGCACAACATTCCGGTACTGGGCATCAACCGTGGCAGCCTGGGCTTTCTGACCGACATCCGCCCCGATGAGCTGGAGGTCAAGGTCGCCGAGGTGCTCGACGGCCACTACCTGGTGGAAAACCGCTTCCTGCTGCAGGCCGAAGTGCGCCGTCACGCCGAAGCCATCGGCCAGGGCGACGCCCTCAACGATGTGGTGCTGCACCCGGGCAAGTCGACGCGAATGATCGAGTTCGAGATCTACATCGATGGCCAGTTCGTCTGCAGCCAGAAGGCCGACGGCCTGATCGTCGCCACGCCGACCGGCTCGACCGCCTACGCGCTGTCGGCGGGCGGGCCGATCATGCACCCCAAGCTCGACGCCATCGTCATCGTGCCGATGTACCCGCACACGCTGTCGGGGCGGCCGATCGTGGTTGACGGCAACAGTGAGCTCAAGATCGTCGTGTCCAAGGACCTGCAGATCTACCCGCAGATTTCCTGCGACGGCCAGAACCATTTCACCTGCGCGCCTGGCGATACCATCACGGTCAACAAGAAGCCGCAGAAGCTGCGCCTGATCCATCCGCTGGATCACAATTACTACGAGGTATGCCGGACCAAGCTCGGCTGGGGCAGCCGCCTGGGTGGTGGAGGCGAGTGATGCTCGATCCCGCTCGCAGTTTCGACCTGATCGGTGACGTGCACGGCTGTGCACATACCCTCGAACGCCTGCTCGACGCCCTCGGCTACAAGCGCCAGGGTGGCGTCTGGCGGCATCCGTCGCGCCAGGCCGTGTTCCTTGGCGACATCATCGACCGTGGCCCGCGGATTCGCGAAGCGCTGCACATCGTCCATGACATGGTCGAGGCCGGCCAGGCCCACTGCATCATGGGCAACCACGAGTACAACGCCCTGGGCTGGAACACCCCGGCGTTGCCCGAGAGCGGCAAGCACTACGTGCGCGAGCACACCCCGCGCCACGGCCGGCTGATCTACGAAACCTTGACCCAGTTCGAACAGCATCCAGGCGACTGGCATGACTTTCTCGAGTGGTTCTACGAACTGCCGTTGTTCATCGACGCCGGGCGTTTTCGCGTTGTCCATGCCTGCTGGGATGCGCGGCTGATCGACCCCCTGCGCCAGCAGTACCCGGACGGGCGCATCGACGAGCATTTCATCCAGGCTTCGGCAGTGCCTGAGAGCTTTGCCGCCACAGTCTGCAACCGCCTGTTGCGCGGCACCGACATGCGCCTGCCGGACGGTTTGACCCTGACTGGCGGCGACGGCCTGACCCGGGCGTTTTTCCGCACCAAGTTCTGGGAAGAAGACCCGCAGACCTACGGCGATATCGTCTTCCAGCCCGATGCGTTGCCCGAGCAGGTGGCCAGTGCGCCGCTCAGCCACAGCCAGAAGAACGCCTTGCTGCGCTACAGCGAGGACGAGCCGATGCTGTTCGTCGGCCATTACTGGCGCAGCGGCAAACCAGCGCCGATCCGCGCCAACCTGGCCTGCCTGGACTACAGTGCGGTGCTGTACGGCAAACTGGTCGCTTACCGCCTGGATGCTGAAACCCGCATCGACCCGCGCAAGTTCGTCTGGGTTGATGTCGACCGGCCGGAGGCCAGCCAATGACTGCAGTGGTGGTATTACGCATGCCGTTGAGTACCGATCTCAGCGGCTTTGTCGGCCTGTTGCGGCGCCTGCAGGTGCCGCACCGGGTCAGCGAGGAGGGCGGTGACCAGGTGTTGTGGGTGGCCGAGAACCTCGCCGAAGACGTACGCCAGCTTTACCAGCGTTTCCCCGAGGGCAATGCCGAGTTCGAACTGCCGGCCGATGCCGCCCTGGCGCCGCCGGCGCGTCCGAGCATCGGCGAGCAGTTGCGCGCCAGCAAGGCCACGGCGGCGATCCTCCTGCTGTGCCTGATCGTCGCCGGCCTTACTGGCCTTGGCGACAACTTCGCGACCTTGAGCTGGCTGACCTTCCTCGATTTTCGCGTGCAGGGCGACTACCTGTACTTCACCCCCTTGGCCGCCAGCCTTGCCGATGGCCAGTGGTGGCGCCTGTTCACGCCGATGCTGGTGCATTTCGGCATCCTCCACCTGGCCATGAACGGCCTCTGGTACTGGGAACTGGGCCGGCGCATCGAACTGCGCCAGGGGCCATGGAACCTGCTCGGCCTGACCTTGCTGTTCAGCCTGGTGTCCAACGCTGCGCAGTACCTGTTTGGCGGCCCGAGCCTGTTCGGCGGCCTGTCGGGGGTGCTCTACGGCTTGCTCGGGCACGTCTGGCTGTACCAGTGGCTGGCGCCCAACCCGGTGTATCGCATGCCGCGCGGCGTGCTGGTGATGATGCTGGTGTGGCTGCTGCTGTGCCTGTCCGGTTTGATCAGCCTGCTCGGCTTCGGCCAGATTGCCAACGCCGCCCATGTCGGCGGGCTGTTGGTCGGTTGCCTCAGCGGGCTCTTGGGCGGGGCGCTGGCCCGGCGTAAACTGACCGCTTGATTTTGGGAGACCTTATGTCCACTTTTGCGCAAATGATTGAAAACATCACCCCGGAAATCTACCAGAGCCTGAAACTGGCGGTAGAGCTGGGCAAATGGGCAGACGGGCGCAAGCTCACCACCGAGCAGAAAGAGCTGTCGCTGCAGGCGGTGATCGCCTGGGAGCTGCAGAACCTGCCGGAAGAACAGCGTACCGGTTACATGGGCCCGCAGGAATGCGCCTCGAAGTCGGCACCGGTGCCGAACATCCTGTTCAAGTCGGATGCGATCCATTGATCGAACTCGGCCGCGGCTCCATCAGTAAAATGTCGGCGCGTCTCGATGCGCCGGTGGTGCAGTACGCTTTTCGTCTGGGCGAGCAGGAAGTGCCGGTCAACCCCTTGATCGGCAAGACCCTGCGCCTGGAATACCTCGGTGCCATCCATTGCAGCCACTGCGGGCGCAAGACCAAGACCAGCTTCAGCCAGGGTTATTGCTACCCGTGCATGACCAAGCTTGCGCAGTGCGACGTGTGCATCATGGCCCCGGAAAAATGCCACTACGATCAGGGCACCTGCCGCGAACCTTCGTGGGGCGAGCAGTTCTGCATGACCGATCATGTGGTGTACCTGGCCAACTCCTCAGGCATCAAGGTCGGCATTACCCGGGCGACCCAGTTGCCCACCCGCTGGCTAGACCAGGGCGCCAGCCAGGCGCTGCCGATCGTGCGGGTTGCCACCCGCCAGCAGTCGGGGCTGGTCGAAGACCTGTTCCGCAGCCAGGTGGCCGACCGCACCAACTGGCGCGCCTTGCTCAAGGGCGATGCCGAGGCGGTCGACCTGCTTGCCGTGCGCCAGCAACTGTTCGACAGCTGCGCCGAGGGCCTGACTGCCCTGCAGGCACGATTCGGCCTACAGGCCGTGCAGCCGTTGAATGATGGTGAAGTGCTGGAAATCCGCTACCCGGTCGAGGCCTACCCGAGCAAGATCGTCAGCTTTAACCTGGATAAGAATCCCGTGGCTGAAGGCACGCTGCTGGGCATCAAGGGCCAGTACCTGATCTTCGACACCGGCGTGATCAATATTCGCAAATACACGGCGTACCAGCTCGCCGTGCATCAGTAAAAAAGGACCGCCACATGCGTACCGAACAGCCGCAAGTGATCTACCTCAAGGACTATCAGGCCCCCGAATACCTGATCGACGAGACCCACCTGACCTTCGAACTGTTCGAGGACCACAGCCTGGTCCACGCGCAGCTGGTCATGCGCCGCAATCCGGCCCGTGGTGCCGGCCTGCCGCCGCTGGTGCTCGACGGCCAGCAGTTGGAGCTGCTCAGCGTCGCCCTGGACGACCAGGCCCTGGCCGCCGGCGACTACCAGCTCGATGACAGCCACCTGACCGTACAGCCCAAGGCTGCGACCTTCACCCTCGACACCAGCGTGAAGATCCACCCCGAGCGCAACACCGCCCTCGAAGGCCTGTACAAGTCCGGCAGCATGTTCTGCACCCAGTGCGAGGCCGAGGGTTTTCGCAAGATCACCTACTACCTCGACCGCCCGGACGTGATGAGCAAGTTCACCACCACGGTGATCGCCGAGCAGCATCGCTACCCGGTGCTGCTGTCCAACGGCAACCCGGTCGGTACTGGCCCGCAGGAAGATGGCCGGCATTGGGCAACCTGGGAAGACCCGTTCATGAAACCGGCCTACCTGTTCGCCCTGGTCGCCGGTGACCTGTGGTGCGTCGAAGACAAATTCACCCGCCAGTCGGGCCGTGACGTGACCCTGCGCATTTATGTCGAGCCGGAAAACATCGACAAGTGCCAGCACGCCATGACCAGCCTGAAGAAGTCCATGCGCTGGGACGAGGAAGTCTATGGCCGCGAGTACGACCTGGACATCTTCATGATCGTCGCGGTCAACGACTTCAACATGGGCGCCATGGAAAACAAGGGCCTGAACATCTTCAACTCCAGCTGCGTGCTGGCCCGCGCCGAAACCGCCACCGACGCTGCGCACCAGCGGGTCGAGGCGGTGGTCGCCCACGAATACTTCCACAACTGGTCGGGCAACCGCGTGACCTGCCGCGACTGGTTCCAGCTGTCGCTCAAGGAAGGCTTCACGGTGTTTCGTGACTCGGAGTTCAGCGCCGACATGAACTCGCGCACGGTCAAGCGTATCGAGGACGTCGCCTACCTGCGCACCCACCAGTTCGCCGAAGACGCCGGGCCCATGGCCCACGCCGTGCGCCCCGACAGCTTCATCGAGATCTCCAACTTCTACACCCTGACCGTGTACGAGAAGGGCTCGGAAGTGGTGCGCATGGTCCGCACCCTGCTGGGCGCCGAGGGTTTCCGTAAAGGCAGCGACCTGTACTTCGAGCGTCATGACGGCCAGGCCGTGACCTGCGATGACTTCATCAAGGCCATGGAAGACGCCAACGGCGTCGACCTGACCCAGTTCAAGCGTTGGTACAGCCAGGCCGGCACGCCGCGCCTGGCAGTCAGCGAGGCTTACGACAGCGCCACGCAGACTTACAGCCTGACGTTCCGCCAGAGCTGCCCGGCCACCCCGGACAAGGTCGAGAAAAAACCATTCGTGATCCCGGTGGAACTGGGCCTGCTCGATGCCCAGGGCAACGACATTGCCCTGCGCCTGCAAGGTGAAGCGGCAGCAGACGGCACCTCGCGGGTGTTGTCGGTCACCGAAGCCGAGCAGACCTTCACCTTCGAGGGCATCGCTGCCAAGCCGCTACCCTCCTTGCTGCGTGGCTTCAGTGCCCCGGTCAAGCTGAGCTTTCCGTATGACCGTGACCAGCTGATGTTCCTCATGCAGCACGACAGCGATGGTTTCAATCGCTGGGAAGCCGGCCAGCAACTGTCGGTACAGGTGCTGCAGGAACTGATCGCCCAGCACCAGCAGGGCGCCAAGCTAATGCTGGATCAGCGCCTGGTGACCGCGTTGGGTACGGTGCTGGCCAACGAGCAACTGGACCAGGCCATGGTCGCCGAGATGCTCTCGCTGCCCAGCGAAGCCTACCTCACCGAAATCAGCGAAGTGGCTGACGTCGATGCCATCCACGCCGCCCGCGAGTTCGCCCGCAAGCAGATCGCCGAGCAGCTGTTCGATGCCCTCAACGCACGCTACCAGGCCAACCGCGCGCTATCGCGTGGCACCGAGTACGTTGCCGAAGCCGAGCACTTTGCCCGTCGCAGCCTGCAGAACATCGTGCTCTCGTACCTGATGCTCAGCGCCCGGCCCGAAGTGCTGGCTGCAACCCTGGAGCAGTTTGACGCCTGTGACAACATGACCGAGCGCCTCACCGCCCTGGCCGTGCTGGTCAACTCGCCGTTCGAGACGCAGCGGGCCAAGGCCCTGGAAAGCTTTGCCGAGCACTTCAAGGACAACCCCCTGGTCATGGACCAATGGTTCAGCGTACAGGCGGCCAGCACCCTGCCGGGCGGCCTGGCGCGGGTCAAGGCGCTGATGCAGCACCCGGCCTTCACCATGAAGAACCCGAACAAGGTCCGCGCCCTGATCGGTGCCTTCGCCGGGCAGAACCTGGTCAACTTCCATGCCGGCGATGGTTCGGGCTATCGCTTCCTGGCGGACCTGGTGATCGAGCTCAACGCCCTCAACCCGCAGATCGCTTCGCGGCAACTGGCGCCGCTGACCCGCTGGCGCAAATACGACAGCGCCCGTCAGGCGTTGATGAAAGGCGAGCTGGAGCGGATTCTGGCGTCGGGTTCGTTGTCCAGCGATGTGTATGAGGTTGTGAGCAAAAGTCTGGCCTGAAGACCCTATCGCGGGTCAAGTCGAGGCGTCGCACCGCCGCTCCCACAGGGAACTGCATGCACCGACCCTGTGGGAGCGGGCTTGACCCGCGATTGCTTCCCCGCAAATCCTGCGCTTAACAAAAGATAACGTCCCGTTCGTTGTCAGCCCTTTGCAAACCCCGATAGGATGGCTCTCAGCTATTGCGGGGCTCTGGAACACGGTTTTTGCAGTACCTGCATATAGATTGACCCAAATAACAATAAACGGGGGATAGATCTATGACTGAGCCTGTCATGGCGGGTCTCGGCGCTGCTGCGCGTAAAGCCGGCAATCGCCCTTGGGCATTGGCCGCCAGCGGCTTGCTGGTCTTGGCAATCGGGCTGTGGGCCAATACGGCCGAAGCCGCAGCCGCGCAAACCGATGACTACTCCACCCAATCGTCCAAGGCGGTAAAAAGCTTGCTGCTGGACGTCACCAAGGCCGGCGCACGCCTGGTCGCCGTGGGTGATCGTGGCCATATCCTGTTTTCCGATGACCAGGGCAAGTCCTGGACCCAGGCCAAGGTGCCGACCCGGCAACTGCTCACCGCCGTCTATTTTGTCGACGACCAGCACGGCTGGGCGGTCGGCCACGATGCGCAGATCCTCGCCAGCACCGACGGCGGCGCTACCTGGAGCAAACAATTCGAAGACCTGGCGCGTGAAGCGCCGCTGCTCGATGTCTGGTTCAAGGACACCCAGCACGGCATCGCCGTGGGCGCCTATGGCGCATTGCTGGAAACCACCGACGGTGGCAAGCACTGGAACGATGTCGGCGATCGGCTGCATAACGATGACCAGTTCCACCTCAACGGCATCGCCGCGGTAAAAGACGCCGGCCTGTTCATCGTTGGTGAGCAGGGCAGCATGTTCCGCTCCAGCGACGACGGCCAGACCTGGGAAAAGCTCGAAGGCCCTTATGAAGGCTCGCTGTTCGGCGTCACCGGCACCGCCCAGCCACGCACCTTGCTGGCCTACGGCTTGCGCGGCAACCTCTACCGTTCCAGCGATTTTGGCGACACCTGGCAACAGATCAAATTGAAAGCCGCGCGCGGCAACCTCGAATTTGGTCTGGCAAGCGCTACGCTTCTCGATGATGGCAGCCTGGTACTCGTGGGCAATGGCGGCAGCGTGCTGCGCAGCAGCGACGACGGTCAGAGCTTCAGCGTGTTCAACCGGGCCGATCGCATTGCCCTGGCCGGCGTCAGCGGGCTGAATGAAGGGCGCCTGGTGCTGGTGGGCCAGGGTGGCGTGCACCTGGCTTCGGCCCAGGGCGCCGAAGGAGTGCAGCCATGACCCGTCAGGAGCAGTTCAACATGAACCAGCAGCAACACCATCAGGACAAGGCGACCTTGCTTGAGCGCCTGATCTTCAATAACCGCCCGGTGGTGATCCTCATCTGCCTGCTGGTCAGCGTGTTCCTGTTCTGGCAGGCCACGCAGATTCGTCCGTCCACCAGCTTCGAAAAAATGATCCCGCTCGAGCATCCGTTCATCGAGAAGATGCTCGAACACCGCAACGACCTGGCCAACCTCGGCAACACCGTGCGCATCTCGGTGGAGGCCACCGACGGCGACATCTTCAGCAAGGACTACATGGAAACCCTGCGTCAGGTGCATGACGAGGTGTTCTACATTCCCGGCGTCGACCGCTCCGGGCTTAAGTCGCTGTGGAGCCCCAGCGTGCGCTGGACCGAAGTGACCGAAGAGGGCTTCGCCGGCGGCGAGGTGATCCCGCAGACCTACGACGGCTCGGCCGACAGCCTCGACCAGTTGCGCAACAACGTGCTCAAGTCCGGGCAGGTCGGGCGCCTGGTGGCCAACAACTTCAAGTCGAGCATCATCGACATCCCGCTGCTGGAGTCCTACCCCGACCCGCAGGACCAGGGCAGGCTGATCAAGCTCGACTACCAGCAATTCTCCCATCAGCTCGAAGAGAAGATCCGCGACAAGTTCCAGGCCCAGAACCCCAACGTGAAGGTGCACATCGTCGGCTTCGCCAAGAAGGTCGGTGACCTGATCGACGGCCTGATGATGGTGGCGATGTTCTTCGGCATCGCCCTGGTGATCACCTGGGTGCTGCTGTACTGGTTCACCTGGTGTATCCGCAGCACCATCGCGGTGCTGATCACCACCCTGGTGGCGGTGGTCTGGCAATTGGGCCTGATGCATGCGGTGGGTTTCGGTCTTGACCCGTACTCGATGCTGGTGCCGTTCCTGATCTTCGCCATCGGCATCTCCCACGGGGTGCAAAAGATCAACGGCATCGCCTTGCAGTCCAGTGATGCCGACAACGCCCTGACCGCGGCCCGGCGCACCTTCCGCCAGCTGTTCCTGCCGGGGATGATCGCCATCCTGGCCGACGCCGTGGGCTTCATCACCCTGTTGATCATCGACATCGGCGTGATCCGCGAGCTGGCCATCGGTGCCTCGATCGGTGTGGCGGTAATCGTCTTTACCAACCTGATCCTGCTGCCGGTCGCCATCTCTTATGTCGGCATCAGCAAGAAGGCCATCGAGCGCAGCAAGAAGGACGCCACCCGCGAGCATCCGTTCTGGCGCCTGCTGTCCAATTTTGCCAGCGCCAAGGTCGCGCCGGTGTCCATCGTCCTGGCCTTGCTGGCCTTCGGTGGCGGCCTCTGGTACAGCCAGAACCTGAAGATCGGCGACCTCGACCAGGGCGCGCCGGAGCTGCGTCCGGACTCGCGCTACAACCAGGACAACGCCTTCATCATCAACAACTACTCGACCAGCTCCGACGTGCTGGTGGTCATGGTCAAGACCCCGACCGAAGGCTGCTCGGTGCACTCGACCATGGCGCCGATCGACGAGCTGATGTGGAAGATGGAGAACACCCAGGGGGTGCAATCGGCGATCTCCCTGGTGACCGTGTCCAAGCAGATGATCAAGGGCATGAACGAGGGCAACCTGAAATGGGAAAGCCTGTCGCGCAACCCGGACGTGCTCAACAGCTCCATCTCCCGAGCCGACGGCCTGTACAACGCCGACTGCTCGCTGGCGCCGGTGCTGATCTTCCTCAACGACCACAAGGCCGAGACCCTCGACCGCGCGGTCAAGGCGGTGCAGGAATTTGCCGACACCCACAACAAGGAAGGCCTGGAATTCCTCCTGGCGGCCGGTAACGCCGGTATCGAGGCGGCCACCAACGAGGTGATCAAGTCGGCCGAGCTGACCATCCTGATCCTGGTGTACATCTGCGTGGCGGTGATGTGCATGATCACCTTCCGCTCGTTTGCCGCAACCTTGTGCATTGTCCTGCCGCTGGTGCTGACCTCGGTGCTGGGCAACGCCCTGATGGCCTTCATGGGCATCGGCGTCAAGGTCGCGACCCTGCCGGTGGTGGCGCTGGGCGTGGGTATCGGCGTGGACTACGGCATCTACATCTACAGCCGCCTGGAGAGTTTCCTGCGTGCCGGGCTGCCGCTGCAGGAAGCCTACTACCAGACCCTCAAGTCCACCGGCAAGGCGGTGCTGTTCACCGGCCTGTGCCTGGCCATCGGCGTGTGCACCTGGATCTTCTCGGCGATCAAGTTCCAGGCCGACATGGGCCTGATGCTGACCTTCATGCTGCTGTGGAACATGTTCGGCGCGTTGTGGCTGCTGCCGGCACTGGCGCGGTTCCTGATCAAGCCGGAAAAAATGGCGGGCAAGCAGGGCGGTTCGATTTTCGCCCATTGATGCGGCAATCGCGGGGCAAGTCGGATCGCCGCACCGCCGCTCCCACCCTGGCTGTGGGAGCGGCGGTGCGGCGATCCGACTTGACCCGCGATGCTTTCAGGTATCATGGGGGTTTCCCGCCAGTGATATTCCTGCAATGACAACCCTCTCCCAAGCCCTCGAATCCTGCAACATGCTCCTGGTCGACGGCCTGCACGCTTTTGACTTCCGCTTCGACGAAACCGGCCTGTGCATCGAATTGATGGACGGCCGCGCCTTGAAAAAATACGCGTTCTCCCCCGAGCAGATCGGCGCCGCCCGGCTCGAAGGTACCGACTGGCTGATCACGGCCGACACCGGCGAGCATCGGCTAGTCTGTATGAGTGCCTTTAGTGCCCGCGAAGAGGATGACGATGACGCGCCTGCTGAAGAACCTGCTGATCGCCAGTAGCATGAGCCTGATGTTCACCGCCCAGGCCCATGAGCTACTGGTCGGCAGCTACACCGCAGGCAGCAGCGAGGGCATCTACCGTTATCGCTTCAACAGCGACAGCGGCCAGATCGACCCCACGCCGCTGCAGGTGCTCAACAGTGAAAACCCGTCCTGGCTGACCCTCTCGGTCGACAAGCGCCTGCTGTTCGCGGTCAACGAGAATGGCGCCGGCAACGGTCAGGTCAGCAGTTTTGCCATCGGCAAGGACGGCAGCCTCAAGGCCCTGAACCAGGTGCCCAGCCTGGGCGACGAGCCGACCCATTCCAGCCTCAGCCATGACCAGCGCTACCTGTTCGTCGCCAACTACGGCGTGTTGCCCGCCCCGGGCGGCAGCCTCAGTGTGTTGCCGGTGAACCGTAAAGGCCGTTTGCAGGCCTCGGTGCAGCAAGACCGGCACAAGCCCAGCGGCGTCAACCCGGAGCGCCAGACCGGGCCGCACGTGCATTCGGTGGTGTCCTCGGACGACGGCAAGTACGTGTTCGCCAGTGATCTTGGCGCCGACAAGGTGTTTGTCTACCGTTACGACGGTGCCAGCCCCACCCAGCCCCTGAGCGCGGTGGAGCCGGTAAGCCTGCCGCCGGGCAGCGGGCCGCGCCATTTGCTGTTTGACCGCGACGGCAAGCATGCCTACCTGACCCTGGAAATGAGCGCGCAAGTGGTGGCGTTCGAGTACCAGGACGGCAAGCTGCTGGAACTGCAGCGCCTGCCCTTGACCGACCAGGGGGATGCCTCGGCCCGCGCGGCGGGGGCCTTGCACCTGTCGGCTGACGGGCGCTTTCTGTATGTCAGCAACCGCGGTACGGCCAACGAGCTGCTGGTGTTTGCCGTCGATGACAAGACCGGCAAGCTGATGCAGGTGCAGCGGCGCAGTGTCGAAGGTGATCATCCTCGGGAATTCACCCTCGACCCGAGCGGCAAGTTCCTGCTGGTGGCCAATCAGAAGAGTAACCAGATCGTGGTGATCCGCCGTGATCCGCGCAGTGGCTTGCTCGGTGAAACCGTGCAGAAGCTGGCCCAGGATGCGCCCTCGGACCTGAAGTTCGTCAACTGACTATCAATTGCGCTGATGTTTGCTACTGCTGCAATGAATTTCTGTGCGCCGCGCCAGCGGCGTAAGTTTGAACCACGGCCCCAGATGGCCACTTCAAACCACAGACTTCGAGGGTCAGCGCCATGAACTTCAACCTTTTCCCGGTCATCGCCGCTTCCGCCATTTCTGCTTCGGTGGTCCTGCCGGCCAACGCCCACGTCGAGCTCAGCGAGCGCAAATCGTCGACCCAGAGCTACACCCAGAAGTACCTGCAACAAAGCGCCAACTTCTACGCTGCGCTGGACCACAAGCCTAGCGCGCCATGATCGCCTTGAACAGCGCCGACTCCAGCCAACCCTGCAGCCACGCCCGCAAGTGCGGGTAGGGCGCCTGGGCAAACCATTCAGGCTCGACCCCGGCGAACTGGCGCATCAATGGCAGTAACGCCGCATCCGCCAGGCTTGGATGGTCAGCGAACAGGTAGGCCTGGTGCGCCAGTCGCTCATTCAGCTCGGCCAGCCAGGGTTCAGCCTGTGCCCGGTACTCCTCACGCGAGTGCTGTGGGTAGCGTTCAGCGTACTTGTACAGATTGACCTGCACCTTGAACTGGCGATCATTGCGCTCGATCAGCGCCTCGGCGGCCTGCGCCGCCTGCGGGTCGGCCGCCAGTTGCCAGTCTTGCGGATCATGCCGGGCCAGGGCCCAGCGCATGATCTCCAGGCTTTCCTCCAGCACCAGGCCGTCTGCACTCAACACCGGTACCGTGCCCTTGGGCGACAGTGCCAGAAGCTCGGCAGGTTTGGCCTTGAGGCTGACTTCGCGAATTTCTACCGGACACTCGGCATAGCGCAGCGCCAGGCGCGCACGCATGGCCCACGGGCAGCGGCGGAACGAGTAGAGGATCATCCGCTGACCTCCACCGTGCTCAGGCCATTGCCCTGGCGACGCACCTGGATCTGCACCGGGATACGCTCGTGCATTTCCTGTACGTGGGAGATCACCGCGACCTTGCGGCCCTGGGCCTGCAGGCCGTCGAGGGCGTCCATGGCCAGTTGCAGCGACTCCGGATCAAGGCTGCCGAAGCCTTCGTCGATGAACAGCGACTCGATGCGCAAGGTGCTTGAGGCCATCGATGCCAGGCCCAGGGCCAGGGCCAGCGAGACCAGGAAGGTTTCACCGCCCGACAGCGAATGCACCGAGCGCAGCTCGTCGCCCATTTCCGTGTCCAGCACCAGCAAACCGAGCAGGCTGCCACCGCGCTTGAGCCGGTAGCGCCGGGCCAGCTGACGCAATTGGGCGTTGGCGTGGTGCACCAGCAGGTCGAGGTTGTAGCCCTGGGCGATCTTGCGGAAGGTGTCGCCGGTGGCCGAGCCGATCAGGGCGTTGAGCCGCGCCCAGCGCTGCCATTCGCCGTAGGCGCTGGCGATCCGTTCGGCCAGGGCCTGGTGCGCCAGTTGCCGGCGCTGGTCTTCAGCCTGGGCGGCACGCAGTTCGGCGCAGGTCTGTTCGCTGGCCGCCAGCTGTAGCTGCAGGCTGTCGATTACCTGCTCCAGGGCTTCGCGGGTGAGCTCGGCGTTGCCCTGGGCCTGATGCTGGTCCAGGCGCTGCTGGCGCTCCTGCAGCAGGGTGCGGGCCTGTTCGATGGCTTTTTCGGCGTCCTGCAGACCCTGACGCAGCTGCGCTACGGCGTTGTCGTCCAGTGCCAACAATTGCTCCAGGCCACTGTCGTCCAGCTCCGGGTGGCCCTGGCGCCATTGTTCGATCTGCGCGCGAACCTCGTTGTGTTCCTGTTCCAGGTTGCTCAGGCGTTCGTCTTTGGCCTTGAGCTCGGCGGCCAGTTCGATCAGTTGCGCCTGGGTTTGCTGCAGTTGTTGCAGCGCCTGGGTTTCAGCCTGGCGTGCGTGCTCCACGGCCTGTTCCAGATGCTGCTGCCAGTGTTCGGCGCTGGCCTGTTCGCCGAGCAGGGCGGTGAGGCTGTCGCGGCTACTTTGATGCTGGTGTTCCAGCTCAGTGCACTGTTGTTGCAGCTCTTCGTGTTTTTGTACCCGCGCCTGTTGCTGCAGCTGGGCTTTGTCCAGGCTCTGCTGGCGCTCGGCATGTTCCTGCTGTTCGTCCTTTTGCCGTTGCAAAAGGTCCAGGCGCAGGGCCAGTTGCTGGTCCAGGCGCATGAAGGCGGCGGCCGGCTCCTGGCGCAGGTCGTTGAGGATGTCAGCGGGCAACAGGCTGGCGAAGCTGCCCAGTTCCTGTTCCAGGCGTTCTTCGTCACTGGCCAGCGCTGTTTGCTGCTGGCTCAGGTGCTGGCTGGCCTGCTGGCTGGCTTCTTGGGCTGCCTGCAGCTGCTGTTGCAGGCGGCTGGCGTCTTTTTGCAGGGTCAGCAGGGCGTTCTGGCGCTGCTCGTCACGACCGATGTCGTGGTTCAGGTTGCGTGCCTGCAAGTCCAGCCAGGTGCTGCGCTGGCTTGCGTCCTGAGCGGCCAGCGACGGGTACAGCGGGTGCGCTTGGAGGCTGGGCAGCAGCGCCTGTTGCTGGCTGCCCAGTTGCTCCTGCTGGTGCAGGTACTCCTTGATCTGGCCGTTGACCCCGCCCAGTTGCGTGCGCAGCTCATCGAGTTGCTTCTTCAGCCCGTCGACCACCTGCTGGGCATTGGCTTCTTCGTTCTGGTCGTGGCGGCCGAGGCTTTGCAGCAGGGCTTCGGGCTGATGGTAAGGGTGTTCCTGGCTACCGCAGACCGGGCAGGGCTGGTCGTCCTGCAATTGCGCGCGCAGTTCTTCGACGCTCTGGCTGCGGGCCAGGCGCTGGCGTTCGAGCAACTGGCGAGTGAGGTTCAGCGCCTGTTCGGCGGCGGTCAGCTGGTTTTTGCCATTGAGGCCTTCGCTGATCAGCTGTTCGCGTTGTTGCAGGGCAGCTTGCTGGCGTTCGCGCAGGGCTTGCAGGCGCTGTTCGAGCTCTTGCTGGTTGCTCCACAGCCGGCTCAGTTCTTCGACCTGGCGTTGCTGCTGGCGGTTTTTCTGCAACAGCTCGCCAAGCAGGCCGATCTGTTCGGCCAGTGCCTCGGGTTCGGCCTCGGCTTCGCGGTAGAGCAGGGCCAGGGCGGCGCGTTGCGTTTCAAGCTGGGCGTGCGCCTCGCTGGCGCGTTGCTGCAGGCCCGGCAGTTCGGCACGGCCCTGGTTGAGGCGGTTGCCCAGTTGCATCAGTTGCTGCAGGCGGTGGCGATAGGCATTCCAGGCTTCGCTCAAGCCAGCCAGCGCCACGCTTTGCTCAAGCTGCGCGCCGATCTGCTGCAAGCGTTGTTCGCTCAGGCGTTGCTGCTCATTGAGGCTCAGCAGCTGTTGCTGGCCTTCGGCACTGGCCTGTTCGGCCTGCTGCTTGAGCCCTGTGCTGTTGGTCAGCTCCTGCTGCAAACGGGTCAGGGTGTTTTGTTCGGCAAAGGCCTGGCGTAGCGCAGGTGCGCTGTCGCTTTGTTGTGCCAGGGCCAGGCCCAGGGCTTCGCGGGCCTTGGCCTGTTCGTCCTGCAGCTGCTGCTGACGGCTATGCAACTGTTCATGTTGCTGGCGCTGCGCGGCGATACTCGCGGCCAGCGGGCTGAGCTGGGCATTGAGCGCCTGCTGGCGGGCGAACTGGTGACGCTGCGGCGCCAACTGTTCCAGGCGCGCAAGCTTCAGCCGCTCACCGTGCAGGCTATCGTGGTGGTGTTGGGCGCTGTGCAGTTGCGCGCTGCTGGCCTGCACTTGCTCTTGCAGTTGCAGCAGCTCGCTGAGCCAGCTGCGTTGCTGTTCGAGCAGGCGCAGTTGCGCCTGTTCGGCCTTGAACCCGTCGAGCGCTTGGGTGTAGTGCAGGTCCAGTTCGGCGCGAGCCTCGGCGGCCATGGGCAGCACGCCGCTGGCCTGGTCCTGCAGGGCTTTGTGCGCCTCTTCGGCTTCTTTGCTCTTGCTGTAGGCGCGGCGCCCCAACTGGCTGTAGATCGCCGTGTTGGTGAGCTTTTCCAGCAGCTCGCTGCGCTCTTTGTCATCGGCCTTGAGGAAGGCGCTGAACTCGCTCTGGGCGAGCATCACGGCACGGGTGAACTGCTCGAAATTAAGTCCCAGGCGCGACTCGATCAGTTGCTTGTATTCGGCCTTGCTCTGGTTGCTCAGCAGTTGCTCGCTGTCCAGGTCATGCAGGCTCTGGCGGCTGCCTTGCAGCTTGCCGTTGGCCTTGTCGCGGGCGCGGTTGGTTTCCCAGCGGGCGCGGTAGCGACGACTGTCGATGCCGACGAAATCCACCTCGGCAAAGCCGCTGCCCGAACCCCGACGCAGCAGGGTGCGCGGGTCGCTGGTAAGGATGTCGCTGTCGACTTCCGGCAACTTGGTTTCGCGGCCGATGTTGCTCAGCCGCGGCACCGCGCCGAACAGCGCCAGGCACAGGGCGTCGAGCAGGGTGCTCTTGCCGGCGCCGGTAGGTCCGGTAATGGCGAACAGGCCGGCGCTGGCCAGCGGCTCGGCGCTGAAGTCGATCTCGATCGGGCCTTCCAGGGAGGCCAGGTTCTTCAGGCGGATGGCGAGAATCTTCATGGCTGTTCTTGCTCCTGCTGGACGTCCTGCAGCAACAGGGCAAAGTCGGCCAGGGTCTGTTCATCGACGGCGTTGCCGTAGGCCTGCTCCCAGGCGCGGCTGAACAGCTCGTGCGGGGTCAGTTGGCCGAGTTCCAGCAGGTCGGCGCTGCTGTCGTCTGCGCTGCGGCCGTTGCCGGCATATTCGGCGGCGATGCGCACCAGGCGCACGGCCTTGCCGTGCAGGGCGCTTTCAAGTTGCGCGCGCAGGTCGGGCAGGGGTTCGTCCAGGCGTACGCGGATCTCCAGCCAGGGTTGGCGCTGCGGGTCGTCGAGCAGGTCGACCACCGGCAGCTCGGCCAGTTGCTCCAGCACCTCGGCCAGCGGCGCCGGGCCCAGGCGTTGCAGGTGCACGGCGCGCGGCACCAGGCGCGATTCGACGCTGGCAAGCTTGGCGCCGTCCAGTTCGATTTCCAGAACCTGGTGCTGATAGCCGATTTCCGAGAACGACAGCGGGATCGGCGAGCCGCTGTAGCGGATGCGCTCTTCGCGGTTGACCTTCTGCGGTTTGTGCAGGTGGCCGAGGGCGACGTAGCTGATCTCCGGGGCGAACAGCCGCGCCGGCAAGGCTTCGGCGTTGCCGATGATCAGGCTGCGTTCGGAGTCTTCCGAGATCGAGCCGCCGGCCATGTGGGCATGGCTCACGGCAATCAGCGCCTGGCCGTTTTTGCGTCGTTGCAGGGCGGCGGCGATGAGTTTTTCGTGGACCTGGGCGATGCCGCGCAGGTAGTCATCGCCCAGGTGCGCACCGGTGACTTCTGCGGGGCGCAAAAACGGCAGCGCCAGGCACCAGGCGGCGACCTTGCCCTTGGCGTTGGTCAGCGGAATCAGCAGGCGCTCGCTGTCCAGCTCGCCTTCATCCAGCCATTGCACACGGCCCAGGGCGTGGGTGCGCAGGCTGCGCATCAGCGGCGCCGGCAACTCGATGCGCGAACCGGAGTCATGGTTGCCGGCAATCATCACGATGGTCAGCTTGGGCTGCTGTTCGTGGGCCTGGACGATGAAGTCGTAGAGCCGTTCCTGGGCTTTGACCGGCGGGTTGACGGTGTCGAAGATGTCGCCGGCAATCAGCAGGGCATCGGGCTGGCGCAGCTTGAGCTGGCCGAGCAGCCACTCGAGAAAGCAGGCGTGTTCGAAGTCGCGTTCCTGGCCGTGCAGGGTTTGACCCAGGTGCCAGTCGGAGGTGTGAAACAGACGCATGAAGGGTTCCGCAGTGTGCCGGCGTGGCGCCCGGGGCGTCACGCCTTGAGGTTATTTGGGGTACAGCGGCGGCAAGCTGCCGTTCTCGCTTTGTGCAGGCTGGACCTGCTCGGCGGCCGGGATGGTACCGATGGCCCGCCATAATTCTTCGCCTTGCCAATACTGCCCGCTTTCGCTGTACAGCGCGCCGTTGAGGCCATCGAGGGCATCGGACAGCGGCACGAAACGCGCGGCCATCTCGGCCAGGGTTTCCGGTTGCTGGCGCGCCCAGGCATCCAGGGCCTGGCGCGTCGCTTGAGGGTCGTTGGCCTGGCACGCGCGCTTGAGGTCATCTAGCAGGGTGCGCGGGCTCGGCCCGCTTTGCGCCGCGCGCAGCACCGCCGGTTGCGAGCGCGCCCGCCACCACAGGGCAAAGCCCAGCAGGGTGGTCAGGGCCAGCACCAGGGTACTCAGTTGCCAGGGCCAGAGCAGGTAGGTGTGCACCGTGACCGGGTCGACGCTGGCCGGCTTGTCGGCGCTCAGCGCCGGGTTGTCCTCGATCTGCAGGCTGCGCGCCGGCAGATTGCTGCGCTCCAGATGATCTTCGCGGGTGTTCCACCAGACCACTTCCTGGCTCGGCAGTTCCAGCCTGCCGGCGTGGGTCGGTACCAGCGCTTCGCGCTCTTCACGCACCCCGAGCAGGCCGCGGTCATTGACCTGGTTGCGCAGTTGCGGCTGGTCCGGGTAGCGGCGCAGGCCGCTCACTTCAGTGCCGGGCAGTGGTGGCAACTGGGCGCTGGACAAACCCTCGGCCTGGAGGATCACGGTGCGGGTCAGCGAGTCGCCGATTTGCGTCTGTTGCTGGGCCGGGTCCGGGCTCCAGTGTTCTTCCAGGGTCAGGCTGTTGGCCGGCAGCCACGGTGTATCGGCTGGGTAATCGGCCGGGATCGGGTCGACCGTCAACACCAGCGGCGTCGAGCTGACCTGCACCTGCTTGCCGGCGCGCGGGGTGTTGAGTTCCTGCTCGGCGTCGTTCTGCGCGGCGGTGGCGCTGAAGGTCAGGGCCGGGATTTTCAGGTCGCCGCTTTGCTGCGGGTAAATTGCATAGCGCATCTCGATCACGCCGTGGCGCACACCGTCGATGACTTTTTCGAAAGTGCGCGACTCACCCAGCGGCTCGACCCTGGCGTTGTCCAGCTGCAGCGGGCTGAGGCTGCTGTCGTCGTACAGCGGCACCGAGTGATAGATGCTCAGGGTCAGCACCGCCTGGGCCTGGACGTAAACCTCGGGCTGGTCGAGGCTGGCGTCGATGAACACCGGGCCGTGGTTTTCGCTGCTGACCTCGTTGGCCTGGATCTGCAGGCTGATCGGCTGGCTGCGCACCTCGCCCAGCTGCAGGGCGGGAATTTCCACGCTGCCGCTCTGGCGTGGCAACAGGGTGATGATCCAGCGGGTGTTGGCGCTGTTTTCGTCGAGGCTGTTGAGGCTGTTGACCTGGCGGGTGCCACGCACTTCGAAGCTGGCAGCGAGCGGCGTCAGGTCGGGCTTGCCGAATTGGGTGACATCCTGGGTCTCGAGGGTCAGCTCAAGGGTTTCGCCGGCATTCAGGCGGGTGCGGTCGACACTGGCGAGCAGCGCCGCCGCCTGCACCTGCAGGGCGATAAAGAGGCTGAAGACCAGGACGCAGACGCGACTCATCGATGGGTTTCCTGATGTTGTTGCTGTTCATACCAGAATTTACGCCGCAACAGCTCGGCCGGGTTGTCCGGAATCTGTCGCAGCCATTGTTCCAGGGCCTGGCGCTGTTCGGCATCAAGGCTGCTGTCGGTCGGGCGCTGGGGCGGGCGGGTGGTGTCTTCGTCGTCCGCGCCGCTGGCCTGGTTTTGTGCCTGCTCGTTGGCGTTGTCTGCAGGTTTGCCCGCTTCATCGGCCTCTTGCGGTGGTTTTGCTGCGGCCTGGTCCTGGGCGTTCTGCGAGCTGCTGGCAGCGTCGCTGCTGCTGTTGGGGTCGCTTTGCTGGTTGTCTTCGGGCGGCTGCTCAGGCGTCTGTTCGGCCTGGCGTTGTTGCAGCAATTGCTCGACCAGGGCCTTGTTGGCCAGCGCCGGTTGCAGTTCCGGCTGGCGCTCCAGAGCCTGCTCGTAGGCATCCACTGCGGCTTCCAGTTCACCGCTGCGGGCCAGGGCGTTGCCGCGATTGTAATGGTCGGCGGCGCGGTTGCCCTGGGCGAACTGGCGCGCGGCGCCGTTGTAGTCGCCGGCCTCATACAAGGCCAGGCCTTTCCATTGCGGGTCTTCGAAGTGTCGCGCAGCTTCGGCCGGGCGCTGCTGCTCAAGCAGGCGCTGGCCTTGCTGGTCGGGGCGCAGCCACAGGTCGTTGAACTCGAAGGCGTAGCTTGGTTGCGGCAGGGCCAGTAGCAACGGCAGGCAGAACAGCCAGCCACGGCGGCCGGCGCAGGCGGCCAGCAGCAACAGTGGCAGCAACAGCCAAAAGCCCTGGTCGGCCCAGCTGTCGAGCTGCACGGTCTGGCCATCGTCTCGCAGGCTGCGCGGGTTGTCGAACAGGCGCAGGCCGCGCAGGTCGAGGTCGTCGATGCGGGCGCTGCGATAACGCCCGCCGGTACTGGTGATAAAGGCTTTGAGGCTGGCGCTGTCGAGGCGCGGCAAGAGGATGCCGCCCTGATCGTCCTTGAGGAACTCGCCGTTGGCCTGCCTGACCGGCGCCCCCTCGGCGCTGCCGACGCCGAGCATCAACAGGCTCGGGCCCTGGCGGCCAAGCGCCTGGACGATGCCCTGGCGCTCCTGGGTATCGAGCGATGAGCCGATCAACAGCAGCCGGCCCTGGCCGATGCCTGCCTGGGCGAGCAGGGCCAGGCCCTTGCGCACGGCAAGATCCGCGCGCTGGCCGGCTTGCGGCATGATCGCCGGGTCCAGGGCTTCGAGCAGGTTGCGGCTGGTGGCCAGGTCGTCGGACAGCGGCACCAGGGTGTGCGCGCTGCCCGCGTAGACGATGATCGCGGTCTGGCTGTCGCGGCGGTGCTCGAGCAGGTCGAGGATCTTGCGTCGGGCCTGTTCCAGGCGGTTTGGCGCGGCGTCGTCGGCAAGCATCTGCGGGGTCAGCTCAAGCAGCACCACCAGCGGGTCGGCCGGGCGCTGGCGGGTGTCCTCCAGGCGCTGCCAGCTTGGGCCCACCAGGGCCAGCACGGTGATCAGCCAGGCCAGGCCCAACGCGATCCACGGCAGTTTGCTGTCGCGACCGTTGCCGCCACCGAGCAGCACGGCATGGAAGGCCGCGGGCAGGATCATCTGCCAGCGCCCGGCGCGTTTTTGCCGATGCCAGAGCTTCCACAGCAACCAGGCCAGCAGCGGCAGGACGACCAGCCACAGCGGGCGTAGCCATTGCGGCCACAGTTCGTTCATCGCCGCCTCCTCAAGCGCAGCCGTTGCAGGCGCTGGCGCCATTCCGGGTGCGGCTGCAAAAAGCGTGGGCGGCGCAGCAGGCGCTGCAACAGGTTGTCGGGCCATTGCTGTTCGACCACCAGCAGCACGCTAAGCACCAACGCCAGGGCCAGCGGCCAGCTGTACAGCGGCTCGGCGGTGCGCGCCTGGGTCGGCTGCTGGGCCACAGGTTCCAGGCGGTCGAGGGCGTCGCCGATGGCTTGCAGTTCTTCGCCGTCGTGGGCGCGGAAGTAGCTGCCGCCGGTCAGTTCGGCGATTTCCTTGAGCGAGGCTTCGTCCAGGTCCAGGCTCGGGTTGATGCCCAGCAAGCCGGCGGTGCCGGTCTGCTCCGGGTCGGCACCAATGCCGATGGTGTAGATGCGCACGTTTTCCTGGGCGGCCAGGCGCGCGGCGGTCAGCGGGTGGATCTGCCCGCCGTTGTTGGCGCCGTCGGTGACCAGCACCAGCACCCGGCTCTGCGCCGGGCGCTGACGCAGGCGCTTGAGCGCCAGGCCGATGGCATCGCCAATGGCAGTGTTCTTGCCGGCGATGCCGATCTGCGCTTCGTCGAGGAAGGTGCGTACGGTGCGCCGGTCGAAAGTCAGCGGTGCCTGCAGGTAGGCCTGGCTGCCGAACAGGATCAGGCCGACGCGATCGCCCTGGCGCTCTTCGAGAAAGTCGCCGAGCAGGGCCTTGACCAGGGTCAGGCGGCTGACGTCGTCGCCTTGCCACTGCATGTCGGGAAAGTCCATGGAGCCGGAAACATCCACCGCCACCAGCAGGTCGCGGCCACTGGCGGCCACCGGCAGCGGTTCGCCCAGCCACTGCGGGCGGGCGGCGGCAAACAGCAGCAACAGCCAGACCAGCACGAATGGCGCTTGCTGGCGCCAGGTCGGCAGGTTCAGGCGCGCGCGGCGCCCGGCCAGGCCTTCGAGTTCATCGAGGAAACTGACCTTGAGCACCGGCTCGCCGCTGTCGGCGGCCGGCAGCAGCAGGCGCGCCAGCCAGGGCAGCGGCAGCAGCACGAAGATCCACGGCCAGGCCAGTTCAAACATGTTTGCGGATCCAGGTTTCGACCGACTGGTTGAGGCCGTTGATGGCTTTGTCGTCGAGTTTGCATTCGGGCTTGTAGGCGCCTTCGACCAGTACCATCCAGCGGGTCAGGCCGGCGGCCGGGCAGCGGTTATCAAGAAACGCCAGCCATTGGCGGCCGTTGAGGGTATGGCTGTGGCTGCCCGGGTAATGGTTGCGGCACAGGCGCTTGAGCAGTGCGTTGATCTGCTGCAGCCAGGCCCCGGCCGGGGCACCGTCGTAGGGTTTGGGCAGGCGCGCGAGTTCGGCCAGGGCCTCGATGCGTACCGGGTCCAGAGGCAGTTCGGCGCGCACGATGGGCTTTTTACCCGGGCGCCAATGGCGCAGGCGCCACAGGCCCCAAGCCAGTAGCGGCAGCAGCAACAGCAGTGCCCACCAGCCTGGCGCCAGCGGCCACCAGCCGATCGGCGGTGGGGCCAGCAGCGGCTGCAATTGATCGAGCGGGTTCACGAGGTTTTCCCCGGTCGTTGCGCGTTAAGGTACTCGCGCAGTTGCTCGATCATCTCGCTCTGGGTGCTCAGCGGCATCAGCACCACCCGCAGCTTTTGCGCCAGCAGCTCCCAGCGTTCGATGCGCGCCTCGCTTTGCTGGCGGTAGCTCTTGCGCAGGGTCGGGTCGAGGGTGTCGAGCTCCAGTTGCGCACCGTGCTGGGCAAAGCGCAGCAGGCCGGCGGCCGGCAGGGCATGGTCGAGCGGGTCGGACAGCGGCAACAGCAGCAGGTCGCAATGACGCGAAAGCAGGCTCAATTGCTGCTCGACCGCAGGCGTCAGCGCCCGCTCGTCGCAGATGATGATTGCCAGGCTGCCCGGGCGCAGCACTTCGCGGGCGCGGCGCAGGGCGATACCGAGGCTGTCGGCCTGGGGCACGGCTTCGGTGTGCAGCGACTGGTTGACCCGTGCCAGGCGGTTGAGCAACTGCAACAGGCTCTGCTTGCTGCGCCGTGGCTTGATTTCGTAGTGCTCGTTGTCGCCGAACACCAGGCCGCCAATGCGGTCGTTGTGGCCCAGCGCAGCCCAGCCGATCAGGGCGGCGGCCTGGGCGGCGAGCACCGACTTGAACATCAGCCCGGAACCGAAGAACAGACGCTGGCTTTGTTCGACGAGGATGAAGATCGGCCGCTCCCGCTCCTCATGGAACAGCTTGGTATGCGGCTCCTGGGTGCGCGCGGTCACCCGCCAGTCGATGTTGCGCACATCGTCGCCGGCCTGGTACACCCGCACCTGGTCGAAGTCGACCCCGCGTCCGCGCAGTTTCGAGTGGTGCAGGCCGACCAGCGGGCTGCGCTGGCCGGGCCGGGAGAACAACTGCACTTCGCGCACGCGATGGCGCATCTCGATCAGCTCGGCGAGGCTGATGCGGATTCCGGGCGCGGCCAGCAGGCGATTGGGCATGGGTTCAGGCGACGGCGACGACGTCGAGGATGCGCTGGATCACCCGGTCCTGGTCAATCCCGGCGGCCTCGGCCTCGAAGGAAAGAATGATGCGGTGGCGCAGTACGTCGAACAGCACCGCCTGGATGTCTTCAGGGCTGACGAAGTCGCGTCCGGCCAGCCAGGCATGAGCCCGCGCGCAGCGGTCGAGGGCAATCGAGCCGCGCGGGCTGGCGCCGTAGGCAATCCAGTCGGCCAGCTCCAGGTCGAACTTGGCCGGGGTGCGGGTGGCCATCACCAGTTGCACCAGGTATTCCTCTACCGCGTCGGCCATGTACAGGCCGAGGATTTCCTTGCGTGCGGCAAAGATCGCCTGCTGGCTGACCCGTCGTTCCGGCTTGGTCTCGCCGTTGAGCGCCTCGCCCCGGGCCTGCTGGAGGATGCGCCGTTCGACGGCGGCATCGGGAAAACCAATCTTGACGTGCATGAGGAAGCGGTCGAGCTGGGCTTCGGGCAGCGGGTAGGTGCCTTCCTGCTCGATCGGGTTCTGCGTGGCCATCACCAGGAACAGTGGCGACAGCTCGTAGGTACTGCGCCCGACACTGACCTGGCGTTCGGCCATGGCCTCGAGCAGCGCCGACTGAACCTTGGCCGGGGCGCGGTTGATTTCGTCGGCCAATACCAGGTTGTGGAAGATCGGCCCCTGCTGGAACACGAAGCTGCCGGTTTCCGGGCGATAGATCTCGGTGCCGGTGATGTCGGCCGGGAGCAGGTCGGGGGTGAACTGGATACGATGGAACTCGGCTTCGACGCCTTCGGCCAGTTCCTTGATGGCCTTGGTCTTGGCCAGGCCCGGGGCGCCTTCGACCAGCATGTGGCCGTCGGCGAGGAGCACGATGAGCAAGCGCTCGACGAGTTTTTCCTGGCCCAGGATCTGGGTTGAAAGAAAGGTGCGCAGCGCGATCAGCGCCTCACGGTGTTCCATCGTTGACGGTTCCTGGAAAAAAGCCAGGGCGTGCGGCGTAAAAGCGCCCGGGCGGGGGCTGATACTTTAATCCATCCGGGGGCTTGCGACTAACGGCAGCAGGGAAAATTGTTCAAATCGTGAAGTCGGGGCTGCTGTGCAGCCCATCGTCGGCAACGCCAACTCCCACAGGGATCGCGCTGACCCTGTGGGAGCCGGGGTGTCAGTTCTTGAAGCTGGAATGCTTGCGGCCCTGGTCGCACAGGGCAAACACCACCACGAACACCGCCGCCACCACCAGAATCAGCGCCACGCCGTCGGTGGAGTGGGTCGCCGAGTTGGCCACCAGCGCCAGGCCGCCCAGCGGTGCCAGACCGCCGGCCACGGCGGTGCCGATCTCGCGCCCGGTGCCAAAGCCCGAAGAGCGGGTCTGGGTCGGGAACTGGCGGCTGAGGAACGAGCCCTGCGGGGCAAACATCATCGGTGCGAGGATGCCGGTACCGATGGCAATCGCCAGGTAGATCATCATCGGCTCGCCGGTGTTGAGCAGGCTCAGGAACGGGTAGGCGAACAGCACCGAGAACAGCCCGCCAAGCATTAGCACGGTCTTGCTGCTCCATTTGTCGCACAGCCAGCCGAAGAACGGCACGGCGATAATCGCCACCAGGCTGGCGATGGTCACCGACAGCGAGGTGACATGGGCTTCGACGCCTTTGTACTGGGTCAGGTAGGCCAGCGAGAAGGTCTTGAAGATGTAGCTCAGGGCGTTGTAGCCGATGGCCACGAAGAACACCACGGCCAGGCCTTTGAGGTCGTTGCGAAACAGCAGTTTGAGCGGCGATACCTGGTCCTTGGCCGGGGTTTTGTCGAGCTCTTTGAAGTCCGGGGTTTCCGGGATGCTTTTACGCACCCACAGGCCGACGCCGACCAGCACGATGCTGCAGATGAACGGGATGCGCCAGCCGCCGGCGAGCAGGAACTCGTTGCCGTTCATGGTCAGCAGGTAGACGGTCAGCGACGACAGCAGCAGGCCCAGGTTCAGGCCCAGCGCCGGCCAGGCGCCCTGGCTGCCGCGCTTGCCTTCGCTGGCGTGTTCATAAGAGGTCACCGCCGCGCCAGACAACTCGGCACCGGCACCCAGGCCCTGGATGATGCGTACCAGCACGAGGATGATCGGCGCCCAGATACCGATCGAGGCGTAGCTGGGGATCAGGCCGATCAGGGTAGTGCACACGCCCATCATGCAGAAGGTGATGACCAGTACCTGCTTGCGCCCGAAGCGGTCGCCCAGGTAGCCGAACAGCACGCCGCCGAAGGGGCGGGCGATAAAGCCGATGGCGAAGGTGGAGAACGCCAGCAGCGACGCCACCGCCGGGTTGCTCGGGTCGAAGAAGATCTTCGAGAAGACGATCGCCGCCATGGTCGCGTACAGGTAGAAGTCGTACCACTCCAGCATCGAGCCGAAGATGGTCGCGGCGGCGACCTTGCGCAGGCGTTTGCGTTTTTGTTCCGGGGTTTCGCTCGCGGCCGCAGCCGCCTCATGTACCGACATGTGGGGTGTTCCTTTTTTGTCTTTGTAGTTAGGTGTGCAGCAGGATTCAGCGGGCCTTGAAGATCCTTTCGGCGATCATCTGGCCGATCGGGATGGCCGAGGTGGCCGCCGGCGAGGGCGCGTTGCAGACGTGCACCATGCGCGGCGTCTCGGCGAACAGGAAGTCGTGCACCAGGGTGCCGTCGCGCATCACCGCCTGGGCGCGGATCCCGGCCTCATAGGGCAGCAGGTCTTCGACATTCAGCGACGGGCAGTATTTGCGGCATTGCTCCAGATAGCCGCCTTTGAACAGTGAGTTCTTCATCTCGGCGGTGCCGGAACCAAGGTTGTTCCAGATGGTTTTCCAGAACCCCGGAAAACGCGCGTATTCGGCAACGTCGCGCCAGTTCACCGAGAACTTGCGGTAGTTTTCCCGGCCCAGCCCCAGTACCGCGTTCGGCCCGACGGTAACGCTGCCGTCGATCATCCGCGTCAGGTGCACGCCAAGAAACGGCAGCTCCGGGTCGGGAATCGGGTAGATCAGGTGGTTGACGATGTCGTTCTTGGCCGCAGGCAGGCGGAAGTATTCGCCGCGGAAGGGGATGATCTGGTGGTCGATCTTGACCCCGGCCATGGTTGCCAGGCGGTCCGATTGCAGGCCAGCACAGGCCACCAGCTGGCGGGCGCTCCAGACCTTGTCGTCGCTGCTGATGGTGACCTTGTCGGCGGTTTCGACAATAGCGCGCACGGTGGTTTGCAGCTGCACTTCGCCGCCGAATCGCTGGATGACCCGGGCCATGGCTTCGCAGACCTGCTGGTAGTCGACAATGCCGGTGGCATCGAGGAACAGGCCGCCGAGGCCGACGATGTTCGGCTCGCGGCGTTGCAGCTCCTTGGCATCCAACTGTTCGACCTTCAGGCCGTTCTGCTGCGAGCGCTCGTACAGGGCACGCATGCGCTCGACTTCCAGCGGCGTCGAGGCCACCAGCAACTTGCCGCAGACTTCGAACTTGATCTGGTGCTCGCTGCAGAACGCTTTGGTGGCCTGGGCGCCGCGCTTGCACAGGTCGGCCTTGAGGCTGCCCGGCGCGTAATAGATGCCTGCGTGAATCACGCCGCTGTTATGCCCGGTCTGGTGCTTGGCCAGGCTGCTTTCCTTTTCCAGGATCAGCAAGGAGGCGCCCGGTTGGCGTTCCAGCAGCGCCATGGCGGTGGCGAGGCCGACGATGCCGCCGCCGATGATGCAGTAGTCGTAGATCATGCAGGTGTCACCTTGGCTTGTTCTTATCAGAGAGTCTGCTTATCAGGTTGTCAGACTAAGTAGGTCAAACAAAAGGGCGCCATGCCGCAGCGCCCGTTCTATAGGGTGTTCAGTCGATACTCGGCAGGTCCAGTTTCAGGCGTTTGGCCGAGGCCCGCAGGTGCGCTTCGGCGCAGGCTGCGGCGCCAAGCCGGTCGCCATCGGCGATGGCCTGGTACAGCGCCTGGTGCTCGCGATGGGCATCGGCCGAACCGCCGACCGAATGCGCCGCCGAGTTTTCCCAGGCGGTGCGACGGGCTGCGGCCAGCTGGCCACGCAGAAAATCATGGAAAGCGACGAAATAATCGTTCTTGCTGGCCTCGGCGATGGCCCGGTGGAACTCCACGTCAGCGGCGGCAGCTACCGCAAACTCGCTGCGCTTGTCGAGCATCTCCTGCAGGGCCTTGCCCATGCGCGCCAGGTCAGCGGCGTCGCGGCGCTGGGCGGCTACCGAGGCGGCCTGGGTCTCGATCCACAGGCGCACTTCGAACATCTGCACCAGGTCCGGGCTGCGGCCTTGCGCAGCAGGGAAGCGGAAGACCGTGCCGGTCGGGGTTTGCGAAATGTACGAACCCAGGCCGCGGCGGGCGATCAGCACCCCGTCCGCCTTGAGCTGGGCCACTGCCTCGCGTACCACCGAGCGGCTGACGTTCAATTGCTCGGCCAGTTGCTGTTCGGTGGGCAGGCGCGATTCGGCCGCCAGGCGACCGGAATCGATTTCTGCGCGGATGGCGCCGACAACCCGTTCGACCAGGGTGTCGGGGCGCTGAAGCTCAAGCATGAGGGTGGCTCATTAATCAGGTTGTCAGACAATGCCTTTTGCAGCGGTTCCTTGTCAAGAAACCGCGTGGGCGATTACAGCTCGCTGACGTAGGTACCGGTGCCCTTGAGGATGTTCTGCAGGGTTTCTTCGACTTCGGCGAGGTCGGTGCCGTCGGCGGTAAGCAGGATTTCCAGAAAGTCGTCGCCATTGAGCGCATCGGTATCGCCCGCTGCCACTTCGATCATCAAGCGTTTGGCACTGAAGGTCACTTTGAGGCCGTCGAGGGTGCTTGGCTCGTCATCCAGGGTGATGTCCACCGTGTCTTCGTCCGGATAGCGCGTCATGAGGAACATCTGGCCCTTGTCGCTGTGGCAGCACAGGGTGGCCATGTTGTCTTCTTCATCATCGCAGGGGGTGGCGAAGAGCAGGGCGGTCTTGAATTGCATGAGCGGCTCGATCAATAAGTTGAAACACGATTCTGCCAGTGTTCGGCCTGTGGATAAACGTACGGTTGCACCTCAATGACCGAATATGTCGCAGCACCGCAAGCAGGGGCGGGCGGGCACTCGTTAAGCTGCGCTGTCGATGGACACCCGTAAAGACACAGCCGCGCTGGCAGTCGTTTTTGCAGATGCCCATCCGTGGAGCGGGAAGATGTGACTTGCGGGTCACCTTGAGCGCCTGTTTCTATGGTTTTACCGTCCTCCTGCTACGGGTTGGCTATCGTTGATCCGTAAACGGCGGACGCGCGCGACGCTTCACTCAATAATAAAGCCCAAGCGGAGTACCACAGATGGCGTTTTTCACCGCAGCCAGCAAAGCCGACTTCCAGCATCAACTGCAAGCGGCCCTGGCGCAGCACATCAGCGAACAGGCACTGCCACAAGTGGCGCTGTTCGCCGAGCAGTTCTTCGGCATCATCTCTCTGGACGAACTCACCCAGCGCCGTATGTCGGACCTGGCCGGTTGCACCCTCTCTGCCTGGCGCATCATCGAGCGTTTCGATCACTCCCAGCCTCAGGTTCGCGTCTACAACCCCGATTACGAGCGTCATGGCTGGCAGTCGACCCACACCGCGGTCGAAGTCCTGCACCATGACCTGCCGTTTCTGGTCGACTCGGTGCGCACCGAGCTCAACCGCCGCGGCTACAGCATCCATACCCTGCAGACCACCGTACTGAGTGTGCGTCGCGGGCCGAAAGGCGAGCTGCTGGAAATCCTGCCCAAGGGCACCCAGGGCGAAGGCGTGCTGCAAGAATCGCTGATGTACCTGGAAATCGACCGCTGCGCCAACACCGCCGAACTCAACCTGCTGACCCGCGAGCTTGAGCAGGTGCTGGCTGAAGTGCGTGTCGCCGTCGCCGATTTCGAGCCGATGAAAGCCAAGCTGCGCGAGGTCGTGGCGCTGGTTGAACAAACCGCCTACGCCCCGGCACAAAATGAAAAGGCCGAGGTCAAGGCGTTCCTCGAGTGGCTGTTGGGCAACCACTTCACCTTCCTCGGCTACGAAGAGTTCGTTGTCCATGGCGACGCCCAGGGCGGCCAGCTGCAATACGACGAGCAGTCGTTCCTCGGCCTGACCCGCATGCTGCGCGTCGGTCTCACCGCCGAAGACCTGCGCATCGAAGACTACGCCGTCAATTACCTGCAAGAGCCGCTGCTGCTGTCCTTCGCCAAGGCCGCGCACCCAAGCCGCGTGCACCGTCCGGCCTACCCGGACTACGTGTCGATCCGCCAGCTGGACGCCGACGGCAAGGTCATCAAGGAATGCCGCTTCATGGGCCTGTACACCTCCTCGGTGTATGGCGAGAGCGTGCGCGCGATCCCCTACATCCGTGGCAAGGTCGCCGAAGTCGAGCGCCGCTCGCACTTCGACCCCAAGGCCCACCTGGGCAAGGAGCTGGCGCAGGTCCTGGAAGTGCTGCCGCGCGACGACCTGTTCCAGACCCCGGTCGACGAGCTGTTCAGCACCGTCATGTCGATCGTGCAGATCCAGGAGCGCAACAAGATCCGCGTGTTCCTGCGCAAGGACCCGTACGGCCGCTTCTGCTACTGCCTGGCCTACGTGCCGCGTGATATCTACTCCACCGAAGTGCGGCAGAAGATCCAGCAGGTGCTGATGGAGCGCCTCAAGGCCAGCGACTGCGAGTTCTGGACCTTCTTCTCCGAGTCGGTACTGGCCCGCGTGCAGCTGATTCTGCGCGTCGACCCGAAAAACCGCATCGACATCGACCCGCAGCAACTGGAAAACGAAGTGATCCAGGCCTGCCGTTCGTGGCAGGACGACTACGCCAGCCTGACCGTCGAAAGCTTCGGCGAAGCCCAGGGCACCAACGTCCTGGCCGATTTCCCGAAAGGCTTCCCGGCCGGTTACCGCGAGCGTTTCGCCGCCCATTCGGCGGTGGTCGACATGCAGCACCTGCTGACCCTGTCCGAGCGCAAGCCGCTGGTCATGAGCTTCTACCAGCCGCTGACCCAGGCCGGCAAACAGCAGCTGCACTGCAAGCTGTACCACGCCGATACACCGCTGGCGCTTTCAGATGTGCTGCCGATCCTGGAAAACCTCGGCCTGCGCGTGCTCGGCGAGTTCCCCTACCGCCTGCGCCACGCCAATGGCCGCGAGTACTGGATTCATGACTTTGCCTTCACCGCCGCCGAAGGCCTGAACCTCGACATCCAGCAGCTCAACGACACCCTGCAGGATGCATTCGTGCACATCGTCAATGGCGATGCCGAGAACGACGCCTTCAACCGCCTGGTGCTGACCGCCGGCCTGCCATGGCGCGACGTGGCGCTGCTGCGTGCCTACGCCCGCTACCTCAAGCAGATCCGCCTGGGCTTCGACCTCGGTTACATCGCCAGCACCCTGAACAACCACACCGACATCGCCCGCGAGCTGACCCGGTTGTTCAAGACCCGCTTCTACCTGGCGCGCAAGCTCACCAGCGAAGACCTCGACGACAAGCAGCAGCGTCTGGAACAGGCGATCCTCACCGCCCTGGATGACGTCCAGGTGCTCAACGAAGACCGCATCCTGCGTCGCTACCTGGACTTGATCAAGGCCACCCTGCGCACCAACTTCTACCAGACCGATGCCCAGGGCCATAACAAGTCGTACTTCAGCTTCAAGTTCAACCCCAAGCTGATCCCCGAGCTGCCCAAGCCGGTGCCGAAGTTCGAGATCTTCGTCTACTCGCCACGGGTCGAGGGTGTGCACCTGCGCTTTGGCAACGTCGCCCGCGGCGGCCTGCGCTGGTCGGACCGTGAAGAAGACTTCCGCACCGAAGTGCTGGGCCTGGTAAAAGCCCAGCAGGTGAAGAACTCGGTGATCGTGCCGGTCGGCGCCAAGGGCGGTTTCCTGCCGCGTCGCCTGCCGCTGGGCGGCAGCCGCGACGATATCCAGGCCGAAGGCATCGCCTGCTACCGGATCTTCATTTCCGGCCTGCTGGACATCACCGACAACCTCAAGGACGGCGCCCTGGTGCCGCCGGCCAACGTCGTCCGGCATGACGACGATGACCCGTACCTGGTGGTGGCTGCCGACAAAGGCACCGCGACCTTCTCCGATATCGCCAACGGCATTGCCATCGACTACGGCTTCTGGCTCGGCGATGCGTTCGCCTCCGGTGGCTCGGCCGGTTACGACCACAAGAAAATGGGCATTACCGCCCGTGGCGCCTGGGTTGGCGTGCAGCGTCACTTCCGCGAGCGCGGCATCAACGTCCAGGAAGACCCGATCACCGTGGTCGGCGTCGGCGACATGGCCGGTGACGTGTTCGGCAACGGCCTGCTGATGTCCGACAAGCTGCAACTGGTGGCGGCGTTCAACCACCTGCACATCTTCATCGACCCGAACCCGGAGCCGGCCAGCAGCTTCGCCGAGCGCCAGCGCCTGTTCGACCTGCCGCGTTCGGCCTGGAGCGACTACGACACCAGCATCATGTCCGAAGGCGGCGGGATCTTCCCGCGCAGTGCGAAAAGCATCGCGATCACCGCGCAGATGAAAGAGCGCTTCGCCATCGAAGCCGACAAGCTGACCCCGACCGAGCTGCTCAACGCACTGCTCAAGGCGCCGGTCGACCTGCTGTGGAGCGGCGGTATCGGCACCTACGTCAAGTCCAGTGAGGAAAGCCACGCTGACGTCGGCGACAAGGCCAACGACGCCCTGCGCGTGGACGGCAACGAGCTGCGCTGCAAGGTGGTGGGCGAGGGCGGCAACCTCGGCATGACCCAGTTGGGCCGGGTCGAGTTCGGCTTGAACGGCGGCGCCACCAACACCGACTTCATCGACAACGCCGGTGGCGTGGACTGCTCCGACCACGAGGTCAACATCAAGATCCTGCTCAACGAAGTGGTGCAGGCTGGCGACATGACCGAGAAGCAGCGCAACCAGCTGCTGGGCAGCATGACCGACGAAGTGGCCGGCCTGGTGCTGGGCAACAACTACAAGCAGACCCAGGCGTTGTCGCTGGCTGCGCGTCGGGCCAAGGAGCGCATCGCTGAATACAAGCGCCTGATGGCCGACCTTGAAGGCCGTGGCAAGCTGGACCGCGCCATCGAGTTCCTGCCGACCGAAGAGCAACTGGCCGAGCGCCTGGCCGCCGGCCAGGGCCTGACCCGTGCCGAGCTGTCGGTGCTGATCTCGTACAGCAAGATCGACCTCAAGGAGCAGTTGCTCAAGTCGCTGGTGCCGGACGATGACTACCTGACCCGCGACATGGAAACCGCGTTCCCGCCGTCGCTGGTGAGCAAGTTCGCCGAAGCCATGCGCCGCCATCGCCTGAAACGCGAGATCGTCAGCACCCAGATCGCCAACGATCTGGTCAACAACATGGGCATCACCTTCGTTCAGCGCCTGAAAGAGTCCACCGGCATGAGCCCGGCGAACGTCGCTGGCGCCTACGTGATCGTGCGCGACATCTTCCACCTGCCGCACTGGTTCCGTCAGATCGAGGCGCTGGACTACCAGGTCCCGGCTGAAATCCAGTTGACCCTGATGGACGAGCTGATGCGTCTGGGCCGCCGTGCGACCCGCTGGTTCCTGCGCAGCCGTCGTAACGAGCAGGATGCCGGGCGTGACGTGGCGCACTTCGGGCCGAAGATCGCTGCTTTGGGGCTCAAGCTTGACGAACTGCTGGAAGGGCCGACCCGCGAGCGCTGGATGACCCGTTACCAGGGCTTTGTCGAAGCCGGCGTGCCGGAGCTGCTGGCACGCATGGTGGCCGGCACTACGCACCTGTACACCCTGTTGCCGATCATCGAGGCTTCCGACGTCACCGGCCAGGACCCGGCCGAAGTGGCCAAGGCCTTCTTCGCCGTTGGCAGCGCCCTGGACCTGACCTGGTACCTGCAGGAAATCAGCAACCTGCCGGTGGAAAACAACTGGCAGGCCCTGGCCCGTGAAGCCTTCCGCGATGATATCGACCTGCAGCAACGGGCGATCACCATCTCGGTGCTGCAGATGATCGACGCACCCGAGGACATGGACGCCCGCGTGGCCCTGTGGCTGGATCAGCACCGGGTCATGGTCGAGCGCTGGCGCGCCATGCTCGACGAGCTGCGTGCCGCTACCGGCACCGACTACGCCATGTACGCGGTGGCCAACCGCGAACTGGTGGACCTGGCCCTGAGTGGCCAGGCAACGGTGATGCCGTCCTGAGCGTGAGCTGAAATGAAAAAGCCCCGGCATTTGCCGGGGTTTTTTTTGTGCCTGTCCCGGCCTCATCGCGGGTCAAGTCGGGTCGCCGCACCGCCGCTCCCACAGGGTGGATCGTGCTGTACCTGTGGGAGCGGGCTTGACCCGCGATGAGGCCGGTGAATTTTATTTGAACCTTCGCTCTACACCTTTCTCGACCAGAATCTTCGCCGCAATCTCTTCCACGGAGAAATGCGTGGAGTTGATGTGCGCAATGTTCTCGCGGCGGAACAGGTTCTCCACTTCACGTACCTCGAACTCGCACTGGGCAAAGCTTGCGTAGCGGCTGTTGGGCTTGCGCTCGTGGCGGATGGCGGTCAGGCGGTCGGGGTCGATGGTCAGGCCGAACAGCTTGTGCTGGTGGTTTTTCAGGGCCTGGGGCAGTTGCAGGCGCTCCATGTCATCTTCGGTCAGCGGGTAGTTGGCCGCGCGGATGCCGAATTGCATGGCCATGTACAGGCAGGTCGGGGTCTTGCCGCAACGCGACACGCCTACCAGGATCAAGTCGGCCTTGTCGTAGTAGTGGGTGCGCGCGCCGTCGTCGTTGTCGAGAGCGAAGTTGACCGCCTCGATGCGTTCCATATAGTTGGAATTGCCGCCGATCGAGTGGGATTTGCCCACCGAATAGGACGAATGGGCGGTCAGTTCCTGTTCCAGCGGGGCCAGGAAGGTCGAGAAGATGTCGATCATGAAGCCGTTGGAGGTGGCGAGGACCTCGCGGATATCCTGATTGACGATGGTGTCGAAGATGATCGGACGGACACCGTCTTTCTCAGCGGCGCTATTGATTTGTTGTACCATCACCCGCGCTTTTTCTACGCTGTCGATGTACGGACGCGTGAATTTATTGAACGGAATGGTATCGAACTGCGCTAGAAGACTCTGTCCCAGCGTCTCGGCGGTAATGCCGGTGCCATCGGAGATAAAGAAAGCAGATCGTTTCATTTGCGCCTTGGGCCTTAAGCTGGTGACGAATCTTGGATATGATAGGTTCGGTTTACCGAACACTGCGTTCGGCATTCTCACTTATTTTCCAGGTCCAGGCCACAAGCGCCCGGCCAAGCCAGAGCTGGCAGGCGGGCGACCTGAGCTTTTCCAACACAGTTAGTGGAGAGATCACCTTGGTAGAGTACGTAGTTTCCCTCGATAAGCTCGGCGTCCATGATGTAGAGCATGTGGGGGGCAAGAACGCATCCCTCGGCGAGATGATCAGTAACCTCGCGGGCGCCGGTGTCTCGGTCCCCGGCGGCTTTGCCACTACGGCTCAGGCGTATCGTGACTTTCTCGAGCAGAGCGGCCTGAACGCCCAGATCCACGCTGCCCTCGACGCGCTGGACGTTGACGACGTCAACGCCCTGGCCAAAACCGGTGCGCAGATCCGCCAGTGGATCATGGAGGCCGAGTTCCCCGAGCGCCTGAACGCCGAAATCCGCACTGCCTTCGCCGAAATGTCCCAGGGCAACC
This sequence comes from Pseudomonas sp. B21-035, assembly GCF_024748945.1. Taxonomy (NCBI): domain Bacteria; kingdom Pseudomonadati; phylum Pseudomonadota; class Gammaproteobacteria; order Pseudomonadales; family Pseudomonadaceae; genus Pseudomonas; species Pseudomonas sp. B21-035. The sequence goes on along the minus strand of NZ_CP087179.1, from coordinate 4,081,042 downwards.
CGAACATGGCCGTGGCCGTGCGCTCCTCGGCCACTGCCGAAGACCTGCCGGACGCCTCGTTCGCCGGCCAGCAGGAAACCTTCCTGAACATCCGCGGCGTCGACAACGTCATCCGCGCCGCCAAGGAAGTGTTCGCCTCGCTGTTCAACGACCGCGCCATTTCCTACCGCGTGCACCAGGGCTTCGACCACAAGCTGGTGGCCCTGTCGGCCGGCGTGCAGCGCATGGTCCGCTCGGAAACCGGCACTGCCGGCGTAATGTTCACCCTCGACACCGAGTCGGGCTTTCGTGACGTGGTGTTCATCACCGGCGCCTACGGCCTGGGTGAAACCGTCGTTCAGGGTGCAGTCAACCCCGACGAATTCTACGTGCACAAAGGCACCCTGGAAGCCGGCCGCCCGGCGATCCTGCGCCGCAACCTGGGCAGCAAGGCGATCAAGATGGTCTATGGCGAAGAAGCCAAGGCCGGTCGTTCGGTCAAGACCGTCGATGTCGACAAGGCCGACCGCACCCGTTTCTGCCTGAGCGACGCCGAAGTCAGCGAGCTGGCCAAGCAGGCGATGATCATCGAGAAGCACTACAAGTGCCCGATGGACATCGAATGGGCCAAGGACGGTGACGACGGCAAGCTGTACATCGTTCAGGCCCGCCCTGAAACCGTGAAAAGCCGCGCCCAGGCCAACGTCATGGAGCGTTACCTGCTCAAAGAGACCGGCACCGTGCTGGTCGAAGGCCGCGCCATCGGCCAGCGCATCGGCGCCGGCAAGGTACGGATCATCAAGGACGTCTCGGAGATGGACAAGGTCCAGCCCGGCGACGTACTGGTTTCGGACATGACCGACCCGGACTGGGAACCGGTGATGAAGCGCGCCAGCGCCATCGTCACCAACCGTGGCGGGCGTACCTGCCACGCGGCGATCATTGCCCGTGAACTGGGTATTCCGGCGGTGGTTGGTTGCGGCAACGCCACCCAGCTGCTCAAGGATGGCCAGGGCGTGACCGTGTCGTGCGCCGAAGGCGATACCGGTTTCATCTTCGAAGGTGAGCTGGGCTTTGACGTGCGCAAGAACTCCGTCGACGCCATGCCGGAGCTGCCGTTCAAGATCATGATGAACGTCGGCAACCCGGACCGCGCCTTTGATTTTGCCCAGTTGCCCAACGCCGGTGTCGGCCTGGCGCGCCTGGAATTCATCATCAACCGCATGATCGGCGTGCACCCCAAGGCGCTGCTCAACTACGCAGGCCTGCCTGCCGAGCTCAAAGAGAGCGTCGACAAGCGTATTGCCGGCTACAACGACCCGGTCGGCTTCTACGTCGAGAAACTGGTCGAGGGCATCAGCACCCTGGCGGCGGCGTTCTGGCCGAAGAAGGTCATCGTGCGCCTGTCGGACTTCAAGTCCAACGAATACGCCAACCTGATCGGCGGCAAGCTCTACGAGCCGGAAGAAGAAAACCCGATGCTGGGTTTCCGCGGTGCTTCGCGCTACATCAGTGAAACCTTCCGTGACTGCTTCGAGCTCGAATGCCGCGCCCTCAAGCGCGTGCGCAACGAGATGGGCCTGACCAACGTCGAGATCATGGTGCCGTTCGTGCGCACCCTGGGCGAGGCCAGCCAGGTTGTCGACCTGCTTGCCGAAAACGGCCTGGCCCGCGGTGACAACGGCCTGCGCGTGATCATGATGTGCGAACTGCCGTCCAACGCCATCCTCGCCGAAGAGTTCCTCGAGTACTTCGATGGCTTCTCCATCGGCTCCAACGACCTGACCCAGCTGACCCTGGGCCTGGACCGCGACTCGGGGATCATTGCGCACCTGTTCGACGAGCGTAACCCTGCTGTCAAGAAGCTGCTGGCCAATGCCATCCAGGCCTGTAACAAGGCTGGCAAGTACATCGGCATCTGCGGCCAGGGCCCATCCGACCACCCGGACCTGGCCAAATGGCTGATGGAACAGGGCATCGAAAGCGTCTCGCTGAACCCGGACTCGGTCCTCGAGACCTGGTTCTTCCTGGCTGAAGGCCAGGCCGCGAACTGATGCGCTGAACCGGAGCCTTCACCTGGCGGTTACGCCGGTGAGGGTTCCGACCGTATTCCAGGGCGTGTTCCAGTGATGGATCTCGCCCTTTTTTGTGCAAGAACCCTATGCAAAGCAGCAGTACCCTTTTTCCCGTGGCCTTGCTCAGTGCCGAGCGCCGTGGCGACCTGAGCGAGGACGTGTACCGGATCAAAGCCGGTAACAGCCCGGATCGCAGCGTCGAGCTGGCGCTCACCCGCCTGGGCATGGCCGATCAAGCCGAGGTGCGTGGCACCCCGGTCATTCTGCTGCACGGCAGCTTTTCCAACCGGCGCTTCTGGTATTCGCCCCGGGGCATTGGCCTGGGCGCCTACCTGGCGCGCGCCGGTTTCGATGTGTGGATCCCGGAGATGCGCGGCCACGGCCTGTCGCCGCGCAACCATGGCTATCGCAACAACCGCGTGGCTGACTATGCCCGTTATGACCTGCCGGTAATTGCCGCGTTCGTCTGCGAGCAGGCCGGCAGGCCTGCGCACTGGATCGGTCACTCGCTGGGCGGTACCACCCTGGCGGCGGCCCTCGGTGGCCAGTACCTGGGCGCCGAGCAGGTGGCCAGCGTGGCGTTCTTCGGTACCCAGGTCAGCCGAACCTACTGGCCACTGAAGCTGCCGCCGGTGGAGTGGGGCGGGCGCCTGTTGCTCAAGCGCTTTGCGCAGATTTCCGGCTCGCGGCTCAAGCGCGGCCCGGAAGACGAGCCGATTGGCCTGGCGCTGGAAAGCATGCGCTGGTTCGGTCTGTTTGGCCGCTTTGGCGACAAGGATCGCGACTGGTGGGCGGGGCTGGCCGAAGTTGATGTGCCAGTGCTGGCGGTGGCCGGCGCGGGTGATCACCAGGACCCGGTGTGGGCCTGTCGCAAGCTGTTCGAGCAACTGGGCAGCGAGCACAAGCAGTTTGTCCGCCTGGGCCGTGAGGAGGGCTTCGACAACTTTGGTCATGTCGACATGCTGGTCAGCAAGCCGGCGCAGGCGCAGGTCTGGCCGTTGGTCGAGCGTTGGTTGCAGGATCCGCTGGCGGCGTTGCTGCCGGAGGCGGCGCAGGCCGTTTCGCCGGCGAGCTGATGCCGTTAAGATATGACGATTGTGAAGGTTTTGGTCATTTTTGGGTTTTTCAGCGAACATCTGTTCACTGATTCCTTGCCCAAGGTGACCGCAACGGCAGTGACGTGTAGCCTTGGGCCTAAAGCCGCATCGCCGGGCCTCGTTCATTGAGTGAAACTGCGACATTCATCGTCTCGATAATCGACAGGAGTTTCCCATGCATTACATCACCCCCGATCTGTGCGACGCCTACCCGGAACTGGTGCAGGTGCTGGAGCCGATGTTCAGCAACTTCGGCGGCCGCGACTCCTTTGGGGGTGAGATCGTCACCATCAAGTGCTTCGAGGACAACTCGCGGGTAAAAGAGCAGGTCGAGCTCGATGGCACCGGCAAGGTCCTGGTGGTCGATGGCGGCGGTTCGCTGCGCCATGCCCTGCTCGGCGACATGCTCGCCGAAAAGGCGGCGAAGAATCACTGGCAAGGCCTGGTGATCTACGGATGCGTGCGTGATGTCGATGTCCTGGCGCAGACCGACGTCGGCGTCCAGGCCCTGGCCAGCCACCCGCTCAAATCGGTACGCCGCGGTGTTGGCGAACTCAACATCCCCGTGACCTTTGCCGGCGTGACCTTCCGTCCGGGCGAATACATCTACGCCGACAACAATGGCGTGATCGTCTCGCCAAGCCCGTTGAAAATGCCTGAGTAAAGCTCTGAAACCGGTCAGTGGGGTAGGGATGTTCGAGGAAGAAAACGCGCAATGGGGGCTGGTGCATGCCCTGGTGCTGGATGGAAAAGGCGGTGCCCGTGCGATCGCCCGAACTGAACTGGACGCCCTTGCGTTGCAGCCCCAGGAAAGCCTGTGGCTGCACTGGGACCGCAGCCACCCGCAGACCCGCACCTGGTTGCGCCACGACAGCGGCCTGAACGAGTTTGCCTGCGACCTGTTGCTGGAAGAAAACACCCGTCCACGCCTGCTGCCCCTGCCGGATGCGCAGATGCTGCTGTTTTTGCGCGGGGTCAACTTAAACCCCGGCGCTGAACCCGAAGACATGGTCTCGGTGCGCATCTTCGCCGAGGCCCAGCGGGTGATCTCGCTGCGCCTGCGGCCGTTGCGCGCCAGTGACGAGCTGCTCCAGCAACTGGCCGAAAATCGAGGGCCGAAGACCGCCTCCGAACTGCTGCTGAGCATGGCCCAACTGCTGACCGAAAAGGTCCAGGCGCTGATCAGCGACCTCTCGGAAGTGGTTGACGGCGAAGAAGAGCAGCTTGAAGCCGACAAGCGCTATGCCCCGGACCAGGGCAGCCTGCAGCAGATCCGCCGGCGTGCGGCGGGGCTGCGGCGCTTTCTCAACCCGCAGCGGGAAATCTACGCACAACTGGCGCGCAACAAGTGGAGCTGGTTCGCCGCCGACGATGCCGACTACTGGAACGAGCTCAACAACAGCCTGACCCGCTACCTCGAAGAGCTGGATCTCACCCGTGAGCGCGCCGCCCTGGTGCTCGAGAGCGAGGACCGGCGCCGCAGCGAGCGGATGAACCGGACCATGTACCGCTTCGGTATCATCACCTGCATCTTCCTGCCCATGAGTTTCGTCACCGGGCTTCTGGGCATCAACGTCGGCGGCATTCCCGGCTCCGACAGCCCCTACGGCTTTCTGTTCGCCAGCCTGCTGGTACTGGCCCTGGCGTTGGGGCAATGGTGGCTGTTCCGCCGCCTGCGCTGGGTGTGAAGATGAAATCTGTGAACATACAGTCACAAACTGCCTTGGCGGTTCATGTGACCCGTTGTCTGGCGACCTCGTCTTTGACAGATATTGCGCGAGGTGCCTATGCACGATCCGTTTGAAGAATCCCTGCGAGACCTGCTCAAGGCATCGCCGTCCGGTCAGGACCGCGACGACGACGCCTGCCTGGGCCGGGTCCTGAAAACCGCCAACCGCCAGGTTGGCGCGGGCGATCTGTTCAGCCTGCTGGGCCGCTGGAGCCAGGCGCTGATGATTGCCGTGAACAATGGCTCGGCGCATGTCGCGCCGGTGCGCCGTAACGCTACCGCCCGTAAAGCTGATAAGGCCGATTGAATATGGAACTTGATCTCTGGACCCAGAGCCTGGTCACCGCGATGACAGCGCTGTGGACCAAAGTGGCGAACTTCATTCCCAACCTGTTCGGCGCCCTGGTTGTGGTGCTGCTCGGTTTCGTCGTGGCCAAGCTGCTCGACACCCTATTGTCGAAACTGCTGGCCAAGCTCGGCCTGGATCGCCTGATGGGCGGCACCGGCCTGACCAAGATGCTCAGCCGGGTCGGCATCCAGGTGCCGATCTCGACCCTGATCGGCAAGATCGTCTACTGGTTCGTACTGCTGATTTTCCTGGTTTCGGCCGCTGAATCCCTGGGCCTTGAGCGCGTCTCGGCGACCCTCGACATGCTCGCCCTGTACCTGCCGAAGGTGTTCGGTGCGGCGCTGGTACTGCTGGCCGGTGTGTTGCTGGCGCAACTGGTCAACGGCCTGGTACGCGGCGCCGCCGAAGGCATCGGCCTGGAATATGCCGCAGGCGTCGGGCGCATCGCCCAGGGCCTGGTGATTATCATCAGTATCTCGGTGGCAATCAGCCAGCTTGAGGTCAAGACCGACCTGCTCAACCATGTGATCGTCATCGGTTTGATTACCGTTGGTCTGGCCGTAGCGCTGGCCATGGGCCTGGGCAGCCGGGAAATCGCCGGGCAGATCCTGGCCGGAATTTACGTGCGTGAACTATATCAAGTGGGCCAACAAGTGCGGATTGGCGAGGTCGAAGGGCAGATCGAAGAGATCGGCACGGTCAAGACGACCCTGCTGACCGATGATGGCGAACTAGTGTCGTTGTCCAACCGGATTCTGCTTGAGCAGCGAGTCAATAGCCGCTAACCGGGCAAATCCTGCTAATGTATGCCGCCGCAAAAATGCCCCAGGCAGGGGTATGCGGCGACATTGACCTGACTGTCGGCCAGATCCGTTTTGAATAAAGTTCACTCGCTGCCCATGCGTTACGACCCCCGCGAGCTCACTGATGAGGAGTTGGTGGCGCGTTCGCATGAGGAGCTGTTTCATGTTACTCGCGCGTATGAGGAGCTCATGCGCCGCTACCAACGGACCCTTTTTAACGTCTGTGCACGTTATTTAGGGAACGATCGGGATGCTGACGATGTCTGTCAGGAGGTGATGCTCAAGGTGCTCTATGGGCTGAAGAACTTCGAGGGCAAATCGAAGTTCAAGACATGGCTCTACAGCATCACCTACAACGAATGCATCACCCAGTACCGCAAGGAGCGGCGCAAACGTCGACTGATGGATGCCTTGAGTCTTGATCCACTCGAGGAGGCCTCGGAAGAGAAGGCGCCAAAACCGGAAGAGAAAGGCGGGCTGGACAAATGGCTAGTGCATGTCAATCCGATTGACCGCGAGATTCTGGTGCTTCGATTTGTCGCAGAACTGGAATTTCAGGAAATCGCCGATATCATGCACATGGGCCTGAGCGCAACGAAAATGCGGTACAAGCGTGCGCTTGACAAGCTACGTGAGAAATTTGCGGGCCTTGCTGAAACTTAGTAGCGCGCAAATATCTCTAACGTACCGGCAAGTTCTGCTAGACTTGCCGTCGAGTTGTCCCCCGGATGTTGGTGGGACTGCTTAACTATCACCAGATGGGGATTTAACGGATGAAATTGAAAAACACCTTGGGCTTGGCCATTGGTTCTCTTGTAGCCGCAACTTCCTTCGGCGCTCTGGCACAAGGCCAAGGCGCAGTCGAAATTGAAGGCAACGTCACCAAGCAGTACTACGACAGCGAACGTAACTTCAAGAACGACGGCACCAATCCTGGTGTTCGCCTCGGTTACTTCCTGACCGACGACCTGTCCCTGGACCTGGGCTACAACGAGACTCACAACGCTCGTGGCGAAGTCTTCAACAAAGACATCAAAGGTTCCAAGGCCAAGCTGGACGCTACCTACCACTTCGGTACCGTCGGCGACGCTCTGCGTCCATACGTTTCGGCTGGTTTCGCTCACGAAAGCCTGGGTCAAGCTACCCGTAACGGCCGTGACCACTCCACCTTCGCCAACGTTGGCGCTGGCGCCAAGTGGTACATCACCGACATGTTCTTCGCCCGTGCTGGCGTTGAAGCCATGTACAACATCGACAACGGCAACACCGAGTGGGGTCCGACCGTTGGTCTGGGTCTGAACTTCGGTGGTAGCGGTGGCAAGGTTGAAGCCGCTCCTGCTCCAGTCGCTGAAGTCTGCTCCGACAGCGACAACGATGGCGTCTGCGACAACGTCGACAAGTGCCCTGACACCCCAGCCAACGTTACCGTTGACGCTGATGGCTGCCCAGCTGTTGCTGAAGTCGTCCGTGTTGAGCTGGACGTCAAGTTCGACTTCGACAAGTCGGTCGTCAAGCCAAACAGCTACGGCGACATCAAGAACCTGGCTGACTTCATGAAGCAGTACCCACAGACCACCACCACTGTTGAAGGTCACACTGACTCCGTCGGTCCTGACGCTTACAACCAGAAACTGTCTGAGCGTCGTGCAAACGCCGTTAAGCAAGTTCTGACCAACCAGTACGGTGTTGAGTCGAACCGCGTTGAGTCGGTTGGCTACGGTGAAACCCGTCCGGTTGCTGACAACGCCACCGACGCTGGTCGCGCTGTTAACCGTCGCGTAGAAGCACAAGTAGAAGCCCAAGCCAAGTAATTGGTCCAGGCGCTACTGAAAAGCCCGGCCTAGGCCGGGCTTTTCTTTGCCTGCGATTCAGGCTGTCAGTTGCTGCAGCACTGCGCTGTGCGCTGCTGCCACCTCGCCGATCACCACAATCGCCGGGCTGCACAGCTTGAAGCGGGCGGCGTCCTGGCACAGCTGCGCCAGCGTGCTGCGTTGCTCGCGCTGCTGAGGCAGCGAGGCATTCTCGATCATGGCCACCGGCGTCTGCGCCGCCAGGCCACCTGCCAGCAAGCCCTGCTGCACGTCCTCCAGCTTGCTCACGCCCATGTACACCACCAGGGTAGTTCCGCCCTGGGCCAGCGCCTGCCAGTTCAACGGGCTGTCGTCCTGAGTGTGGGCGGTGACCAGGGTCACGCCACGGCTGACGCCGCGCAAGGTCAGCGAGATACCGCATTGGGTCGCGCCGGCCAAGCCTGCGGTAATGCCATTGACCAGCTCGGTTTCGACGCCATGAGCCTGCAACCAGGCCGCCTCTTCGCCGCCGCGGCCAAAGATGCACGGGTCACCGCCCTTGAGCCGCGCCACGCAGCGGCCCTGACGGGCATAGCGCAGCATCAGGCGCTGAATGAAGGCTTGCGGCGTGGAGCGGCATCCGCCGCGCTTACCCACGGCAACCACCCGCGCCTGCGGGCAGTGTTGAAGAATGTGCGGGTTGACCAGGTCGTCGATCAGCACCACTTCGGCTTCCCCAGGGCGCGTACCGCCTTGAGGGTCAGCAGCTCCGGATCACCGGGGCCCGCACCAATCAGCCAGACTTTCGCATGCATCGGGTTTTCCTCATCGGCATAGGGGCTGTCAGCCTTTTAGCAGGCTGATCAGCAGGATCAGGTTAAGCAGCAGGGACAGCAGCGCCAGGGTGCGCCAGACTTTCAGCGGCTCGCGCTCAAGCAGCGGCCGCGGGCGCACGCTGAGCGCCTGGCGGTCGCCCTGTTCAAGCAGCAACAGCCATTGCTCGGCGGTTTCAAAGCGTTGCCGTGGGTCGGCGAGCAGTGCCTGAGCGAGGTTGTGCTCGAGCCATTCGGGCAGGTCCGGGCGATAGCGGGCGGCGCTGATCGCCTGGGTGAAGCGCGGGCGCTGGAAGGCTTCGATTTCGCCATAGGGGTAATGTCCGGTGAGCAGGTAGTACAGCGTTACCGCCACGCTGTAGAGGTCCTGTTGCGGGCTGGGCGGCTCGGCGTCGAAGGCTTCCGGCGCAATAAACGAGGGCGTGCCCGGCAGTTCATGGGCGCGGTCCTCGGAAAGCCCCGGGCAGAACGCCAGGCCGAAATCCAGCAGGCGCAGCTGGCCGTCATCGCCCAGGAGCAGGTTCTCGGGCTTGATGTCGCGATGGAGGATGTTGCGTCGGTGCAGCGCGCCTACCGCCTGCAACAGTTGCCGGGCCAGCGCCTGCCATTGCGCCAACGGCAGGGGGCCGCTGGCGGCGAACCGTTGCGCCAGGGTTTGCCCGGAGTACTCGCGCATCAGGTAATACAGGTGCTGGCGCTGGCTGGCCGGGTGCACTTCGGGGAAGTAGCGCCCGGCCACCCGGCGCAGGAACCACTCTTCAAGCAGCAGGCCTTGCTGCGCGCCGGGTTCATCTTTGCGTTCGGCCGGCAGGGTTTTCAGCAGCCATGCCTGTTGCTGCGGGTCGCGCACGCGATACAGCAAGGATTGGCGGCTGTGGCCAAGCGCCCGCTCGACCTGCCAGCCGTCGATTGTCTGCCCGCTGCGCAAGGCGGGCGGCAGTGGCCATTGCTGCAATTGCGCCAGGGAATCACCGAGGTTGCTCGCACCCAGTTGTTCGACCCGCACCAGCAGGGCGCTTGCATTGTCCTGGCTGCCGCTGTAGTGAGCCGAGCTGACCAGGGTCTGGGCGGCGTCCTGCAGGTCGATCTGCTCGCGCAGCACCGCGCGAATCTGCGCTTCGCTGAGGCTGGCCCAGACGCCGTCGCTGAGCAGTACGAAACACTCACCGGCCTGCAGCTCGCCCTCCAGGTAGTCGACCTGCAGGTGCTGGTCCAGGCCCAGGGCGCGCTTGAGCACGTGCTGCATGCCGGGTTGGTCCCAGACGTGGTCTTCGCTGATGCGCTGCAGTTGCCCGGCGGCCCAGCGGTAGATCCGGCAATCACCGACATGCGCCAGGGTAAAACGCCGACCACGCAGCACCAGTGCGCTCAGCGTGGTCAGCAGCGGCTGGCCGCCGCCATTGGCACGCAGCCAGCGGTTCTGCGCCAGTAGCAGGCGGTCCAGGGCCTGGGCCACGCCCCAGGTGGCCGGCGTGGCGTAATAGTCCAGGGCCAGCGCCTGCAGGCTGGCCCGCGCCGCCAGGCCGCCATCGGCGCACTGGCTGACGCCGTCGGCGAGGGCGAACAGGTAGCCTTTGCTGGCGGCCAGTTCCGGGTTGGGGGTGACCAGGCGCAGGGCGTCCTGGTTTTCCTCCCGGGGGCCGCTGGCGCTGGCCTGGGCAAAGCTCAGTTGCAGGCTCATGTTGTCATCCTCAAACCCGCGCCGCAGTCACCGCTGCCGAGCCCCAGGTGGTGCGCCAGCGCTGCTTGACGCCGTGCAGGCCGAACCAGGCAAGAATGCCCAGGCTGGCGAACAGCCACAGGCCCAGCTGATAGTCGCCGCTGTGCTGTTTGATCGCCCCCAGGCCCGCAGCGAGCAGAAAGCCGCCGATGCCGCCGGCCATGCCGATCAGCCCGGTCATCACGCCGATTTCCTGGCGAAAGCGTTGCGGCACCAGTTGGAACACCGCGCCGTTGCCGGCACCCAGGCCGAGCATGGCGCTGACGAACAGGGCCAGGGCAGCCACTGCGCTGGGCAGGTTGAAGCCGACGGCGGCAATGCAGATGGCGGCAACGCTGTACATCGCCAGCAGGGTGCGGATGCCGCCGAAGCGATCGGCCAGGGCGCCGCCCAACGGGCGCATCAGGCTGCCGGCAAAGACGCAGGCGGCGGTGTAGTAGCCAGCGGTCACCGGGCTCAGGCCGTACTGGTCGTTGAAGTAGCCGGGCAGGGCACTGGCCAGGCCGATAAAGCCACCGAAGGTGACGCTATAGAAGAACATGAACCACCAGCTGTCGCGATCGCCCAGGGCCTTGAGGTAGTCGGCCGCAGCTTTCGGTTTGGGCCGTTCGGGGGCGTTGCGCGCCAGCAGGCTGAACAGCACCAGGGTCAGCAGCAGCGGGATCACGGCAAAACCGAACACGTTGTTCCAGCCAAAGCCTGCGGCCAGGGCCGGGGCCAGCAGGGCGGCGAACACCGTGCCGGAGTTGCCGGCACCGGCGATGCCCATGGCCTTGCCCTGGTGCTGCGCCGGGTACCACTGCGAGGCCAGCGGCAGCGATACGGCAAACGAGGCGCCGGCAACGCCGAGGAACACCCCGAGCAACAAGGCTTGCTCATAACTGTGAATGCCCAGGCGCCAGGCGCAGAACAGCGCGACGATGACAATTACCTGGCCGATCAGCCCGGCGGTCTTGGGCGACAGGCGGTCCACCAGCAGGCCCATGACAAAGCGCAGGATCGCCCCGGCCAGGATCGGCGTGGCCACCATCAGCCCGCGCTGCTGGGTGGTCAGTTGCAAGTCGGCGGCAATTTGCACCGCCAGCGGGCCGAGCAGGTACCAGACCATGAAGCTCAGGTCGAAATACAAAAAGGCGGCGAACAGGGTGGGGGCATGCCCGGACTTCCAGAAACTCGTCTTCATCGAACACCTCGTTGAACAGGGACGGAAACGAAAAAGACGTCGCCACCCGACCCGCTGGCGCGAGTGGGGGTGCGACGTCTTTGTCGTGAAGGGGGCAACCGCCGTTGGCTACCTGTGCTGTGGTGATAGCAAGAGCCGGGCCAGAGTGCTTCAGCCGAGCAGGTCGCTCATGGCAATGATCTGTTCGGCCACCTGGATCAGCTTCTGCTGCTTGCTCATGGCCTGGCGGCGCATCAGGGTGTAGGCCTGTTCTTCGTTGCAGTCCTTCATTTTCATCAACAGGCCCTTGGCCAGTTCGATGCGCTTGCGCTCCGCCAGTTGCTGGTCGCGGGCCTGCAGTTGGGCCTTGAGCGCCTGGTCGCTTTCAAAGCGGGCCATGGCCACATCGAGGATCGGCTGCAAGCGCGTAGCCTGGATGCCTTCGACAATGTAGGCGCTGACCCCGGCCTGGATCGCCTGGCGCATCACCCCGGGGTCGTGCTCGTCGGTGAACATGACGGTCGGTCGCGGCCGGTCGCGGCTGACCAGCACCACTTGCTCCATGACATCACGGCCCGGTGACTCGGTATCGATCAGCACCACGTCCGGATGCACCGTTTCGACGCGTGCCGGCAGGTCGATGGTCAGGCCCGACTCTTCGATCACCTCGAAGCCGGCCTGGACCAGCGCAGCCTTTAGCCGACCGACTTTTTTCGCGGTGTCGTCGATTAGCAGGATTCGCAGCATGAGAGCGTCTCCGTTCAGCGTCGGGCGAGGGCGGCGGGCGGCTCGGCCAGCGCGTGCAGACGAAAGCTGCGGGCGTAGCCGTGCGGGTCGCTGCCATCCCAGCGGCTGCCATCGATCAGCTGGCTGCTACGCATGTCGGAACCTGCGCAGGGCACGCCGACCGCCGTGGCGGCGTCGCGGTACAGCGCCAGTTGCTGCACCTGGCGGGCTACGGCGAGGTAATCGGGGTCTTCACGCAGCAGGCCCCAGCGGCGGAATTGGGTCATGAACCACAGGCCATCGGACAGGTACGGCAAGTTGGCCCGGCCCTGGTCATACAGGCGCAAGGCGTGGCGATCCTGCCACTGGTTGCCCAGGCCGTCCTGGTAGTGGCCGAGCAGGCGCGGCTCGATGCTCGACAACGGCGCATCCAGGTAGGCCTTGCTGCTGAGCAGTTGCGCGGTGCTGCGGCGGTTTTCGCGGCTCTGCTCGATAAAGCGGCTGGCGGTCAGCACCGCCATCACCAGGGCCCGCGCACTGTTCGGATACTGTTCGACAAAGGCCCGGGTGCAACCCAGGACTTTTTCCGGGTGATCCGGCCAGATTGATTGGCTGGTGGCCAGGGTGAAGCCCTGGCCCTGTTCGATGGCGCCCGCCGACCAGGGTTCGCCGACGCAAAATCCGTCGATGCGTCCGGCTTGCAGGTGTGCGAGCATCTGGCCTGGCGGCACCACCACGCTGTTGACGTCATGCAAGGGGTGGATGCCCTGGCTGGCCAGCCAGTAATACAGCCACATGGCATGGGTGCCGGTAGGAAAAGTCTGTGCAAAGGTCAGTTTTGTCCTGCTTTGGTGCACGAAGCGCTCCAATGCCTCGGGACTGGTCACGCCCTGACGTTGCAGCGCAGCGGACAGATTGATGCCCTGGCCGTTCTGGTTCAGGCCCATCAGCACCGCCATGTCGGCGGCCGGACTACCGCCGATGCCCAGTTGCAGCGCGTAGATCAGGCCGTACAGGCTATGCGCGGCATCCAGCTCGCCGCTGGCCAGCTTGTCGCGCAGGCCGGCCCAGGAGCTCTGGCGCTGCAAATTCAGGGTCAGGCCGTAGGTTTGGGCGAAACCCTGGGTCGCGGCCACCACCACCGAGGCACAATCGCTCAGGGCCATGAAACCGAGATTCAGGCAGGGCTTTTCCGGGGCATCGCTGCCGTTGACCCAGGCCAGCGAGGTTGCGGGAATAGGGTTGGTCACGTCATTGCGCCTGTGTCGAAGGTCAGGCCGTACCGCTCGCGTGGCAGGCGTTTGATCAGGGTGCAAGCAACGCATATGCCAAGGCGGCCCTGTCCCCCGGGCGACGCCACCGCTATAATCGCCCCCTCACTCACGTCGAGCTAAACCCGCCCATGTATACCCTGGCCCGCCAGCTGCTGTTCAAGCTCTCCCCGGAGACCTCCCATGACCTGTCCCTGGACCTGATCGGCGCCGGTGGCCGTCTGGGCCTCAACGGCTTGCTGACCAAGGCGCCGGCTTCCTTGCCGGTCACTGTCATGGGCCTGAACTTCGCCAACCCGGTCGGGCTGGCGGCGGGTCTGGACAAGAACGGCGCGGCCATCGACGGTTTTGCCCAGCTCGGTTTCGGTTTTGTCGAGATCGGCACCGTCACCCCGCGTCCACAGCCGGGCAACCCCAAGCCGCGCCTGTTCCGCCTGCCGGAAGCCGAAGCGATCATCAACCGCATGGGCTTCAACAACCTGGGTGTCGACAACCTGCTCAACCGTGTGCGCGCCGCCAAATACAGCGGCATCCTCGGCATCAATATCGGCAAGAACTTCGACACTCCGGTCGAGCGCGCGGTCGACGATTACCTGATCTGCCTCGACAAGGTCTACGACCAGGCCAGCTACATCACCGTCAACGTCAGCTCGCCGAACACCCCGGGCCTGCGCAGCCTGCAGTTCGGCGATTCGCTCAAGCAACTGCTCGACGCCCTGGCCGAGCGCCGCTCGCAACTGGTGACCGAACGCGGCAAGCATGTGCCGCTGGCGATCAAGATCGCCCCGGACATGAGCGACGAAGAAACCGCGCTGGTCGCCGCAGCCCTGGTCGAGTCGGGTATGGACGCGGTGATCGCCACCAACACCACCCTCGGCCGTGAAGGCGTCGAAGGCCTGCAGCATGGTGACGAAGCAGGCGGCCTGTCGGGCGCGCCGGTGCTGGAAAAAAGCACCCACATCGTCAAGGTGCTGGCTGGCGAGCTGGGCGGCAAATTGCCGATCATCGCCGCAGGCGGGATTACCGAAGGCAAGCATGCGGCGCAGAAGATTGCTGCCGGTGCCAGCCTGGTACAGATCTACTCGGGGTTCATCTACAAGGGCCCGGCCCTGATCCGCGAGGCAGTGGACGCCATCGCCGCCATGGGGCGCTGAAACCGCAGGCATAAAAAAGGGCCCCCTCAAGGGGCCCCTGGGCCTCAGCCCGCCGCCCGGATAGGGCGCGCATGGTAATCGGATTCAGTTCCTCGTTCAGCCAACGGCGTGAAGTTCGTTGAGTCTATGGATACCCGCAGTGCCGGTCATACCGTCCCAGTTGTCGCCGCGTCCTTCGCGCCAGCCATTGATCCATGCCTGGCGTACAGACGGTAGAGTAAAGGGGCAAAGCTCGCGGGATTTGCCGGTGACCCCATATTGGTAGCCACGTGAAAAAGCTCGTTCCAACGGATCACGCTTAAGTCTTCTCATAGGGTGTTGCCCTCACTTGTTGACTGTAATGTCCCGTCGACCTCTAGAAGGTCGGGCAGAATCGTTCTGCCGGTTTGCGCTCGCTGCCGGCGTCGCGAGCGGATGTGTTGCCCCGTTGCGGTGACAACCTGAGACCAGTTCTAACCAATGCAGGACACAGTGTGAATGATCGTTTTGTCATAAGGACGTAACCTTTCATAGGGTCACAGGATAAGTAAATAAATGCGTCTGATTAGGATCTGGCGCAAAGCCCGCTATGATCAGGGTTTGACCTGCTGCAAAGTCATCTGGCCATCGCTGTGTGATAATTTGTAACAACAGCGGCAAAACGACGAAGGGTCATTTTTCCCGGTTTTTTGCCTGAATTTTTCGTTCTGCCCGCCAATCAAAGACTTTTCAGCCCTCGGCAAAAGTCGGATTGGCGGGCGGCCCGGCGCGAGATAAAGCGCCACTCGAACGCTGTGGAAAGGCGTTCGATTAAACATCGGAAGGGCGATGCGCTTGCCTCTCCACTTTATTGCTCAAGGCTCTGGATACCCCATGTCGGACCGTTTCGAACTTTACCTCACCTGTCCCAAAGGCCTTGAAGGCCTGCTTGCCGAAGAAGCCCGCGGCCTCGGCCTTGAAGAAGTGCGCGAGCACACTTCGGCGATCCGCGGCACGGCCGACATGGAAACCGCCTACCGGCTGTGCCTGTGGTCGCGCCTGGGCAACCGCGTACTGCTGGTGCTCAAGCGCTTCAACATGAAGAACGCCGACGACCTCTACGACGGCGTCAACGAAGTCGAGTGGCAGGATCACCTGGAGGCCAGCGGCTCGCTGGCGGTGGAATTCAGCGGCCACGGCTCGGGTATCGACAACACCCACTTCGGCGCCTTGAAGGTCAAGGATGCGATCGTCGACAAACTGCGGACCAGCAGCGGCGAGCGCCCGTCGGTCGACAAGCTCAACCCGGACCTGCGCGTGCACCTGCGCCTGGAGCGTGGCGAGGCGATCCTGTCCCTGGACCTGTCCGGCCACAGCCTGCACCAGCGCGGCTACCGCCTGCAGCAAGGTGCGGCGCCGCTCAAGGAAAACCTCGCGGCCGCGGTGTTGATCCGCGCTGGCTGGCCACGCATCGCTGCCGAGGGCGGCGCCCTGGCCGACCCGATGTGTGGTGTGGGGACTTTCCTGGTCGAAGCCGCAATGATCGCCGCCGATATCGCACCGAACCTGCGCCGCGAGCGTTGGGGCTTCAGCGCCTGGCTCGGCCACGTGCCGGCCCTCTGGCGCAAACTCCATGATGAGGCGCTGGCCCGTGCCGAAGCCGGCCTGGCCCGCCCGCCGCTGTGGATTCGCGGCTATGAGGCCGACCCGCGGCTGATCCAGCCGGGGCGTAACAACGTCGAGCGCGCTGGTCTGAGCGACTGGGTGAAGATCTACCAGGGCGAAGTCGGCAGTTTCGAGCCGCGCCCGGACCAGAACCAGAAAGGCCTGGTGATCTGCAACCCGCCGTACGGCGAGCGCCTGGGCGACGAAGCGAGCCTGCTGTACCTCTACCAGAACCTCGGCGAGCGCCTGCGTCAGGCCTGCCTGAACTGGGAAGCGGCGGTGTTCACCGGCGCCCCGGACCTGGGCAAGCGCATGGGCATCCGCAGCCACAAGCAATATGCCTTCTGGAACGGCGCCTTGCCGTGCAAGCTGCTGCTGATCAAGGTTCAGCCCGACCAGTTCGTCACCGGCGAGCGCCGTCAGCCCGAGCGCAATGGCGAAGCAGCCGAACCGCGTACCCCGGCCGCCGTGGCCAGTGAGCCGGCACGCCTGAGCGAGGGCGGGCAGATGTTCGCCAACCGCCTGCAGAAGAACCTCAAGCAACTGGGCAAGTGGGCCAAGCGCGAGAACGTCAGTTGCTACCGCCTGTACGATGCCGACATGCCCGAGTACGCCCTGGCCATCGACCTGTACCAGGACTGGGTGCACGTGCAGGAATACGCCGCCCCGCGCTCGATCGACCCGGAAAAGGCCCAGGCGCGTCTGTTCGACGCCCTGGCAGCGATCCCTCAGGCCCTGGGCATCGACCAGAGCCGCGTGGTGGTCAAGCGTCGCGAGCGTCAGAGCGGTACCCGCCAGTACGAGCGCCAGAGCGCCCAGGGGCAGTTCCTCGAAGTGCAGGAAGGCGGCGTCAAGCTGCTGGTCAACCTCACCGATTACCTCGACACCGGGCTGTTCCTCGACCACCGCCCGATGCGCCTGCGCATTCAGCGCGAGGCTGCCGGCAAGCGCTTCCTCAACCTGTTCTGCTACACCGCCACCGCCAGTGTGCATGCGGCCAAGGGCGGCGCGCGCAGCACCACCAGTGTTGACCTGTCCAAGACTTATCTGGACTGGGCGCGGCGCAACCTGTCGCTCAATGGCTTCTCGGACAAGAATCGCCTGGAGCAGGGCGATGTCATGGCCTGGCTGCAAGCCTGTCGCGAGGAATACGAGCTGATCTTCATCGATCCGCCGACCTTCTCCAACTCCAAGCGTATGGAAGGCGTGTTTGACGTGCAGCGCGATCATGTCGAGTTGCTTGACCTGGCCGTGGCGCGCCTGGCGCCGGGCGGTGTGCTGTACTTCTCGAACAACTTCCGCAAGTTCCAGCTCGACGAAAACCTGGCTGAGCGCTATGCGGTGGAAGAGATCAGTGCCCAGACCCTGGACCCGGACTTTGCCCGTAACAGCAAGATTCACCGGGCCTGGAAAATTCAGGCGCGCTGATTGGCTGATTGTCGCGGGTGATGATTGCTACGTTAATGGCTAATGGCTATAACTCAATCAGAGCCCGCGATCCGCTGGACGCTGGCGTTTTGAGTGCTTTCTATGTCGATGCACGCCGCTCGTCCGAAGATGCTCGGCTTTGTCAGCGAGGAAGTGTCCGCCTGGCTGGTGGCCGGCGTGGCATTTGTCGCCGGCGGCCTGTTGACTGCGCTGCTGGCGCTGGCCACCCATGACCTGTACCGCCAGCAGTTGCGTCAACGCTTCGAACTGCTCGCCAGTGAGCGTTACAGCCGTATCGAAGAGCGTTTTGAGGACCAGGTGCAGCGTCTCGATGGCCTGCGCCGCTTCTTCGTGTTCTCCGAAAGCGTCACTCTCGCCGAGTTCAACGGCTACGCCAAGCCCCTGTTGTACCGGACCCAGGCCTACGCCTGGGCGCCGCGGGTGGGGGGCGATGAGCGTCAAGCGTTTGAGCGCAGCGCCGCGCAACTCCTCGGCAAGCCCTATGCCATCCACGAGCTGAATGACGCCGGCAGCCTGCAGGTAGCGGCTGAGCGTGCGCTCTATTACCCACTGTTGTACACCCAGGCCTCCAGCCACCAGGTCCAGCCCCTGGGCCTGGACATGCTCTCCCAGCCGCTGCGCCAGGCGGCCCTCGACCGTGCCCGCCAGCCCGGCAGCATGGCGGTGTCGGCACCCTTGAACCTGACCCATGTCGACCCGGCCTTCGCCCGCGGGGTATTGATGGTGGCGCCCGTTTTTGCCCCGGGCAGCGCCGCCGCCCCACCAGATGGCTACGTACTGGCGGTGATCAGCCTGCAGCAGCTGATGGCCGAGGGGCTGCCCAACCCGAGCGAGGACAACCTGGTGGTGCGCATTCTTGACCTGTCCGGGCAGGGCCAGCATGAGGTGTTGTTCCAATCCGGCAACCAGGGGGCCGACACCGATCTGACCGCCACCCATCTGTTGCGCCTGGCCGATCACGACTATCAACTGGATATCCAGCCCAGCCTTGCCTTCATGGACGCCAATCGCTCCTCGGCGGTCGTTGCCGTGGTGCTGCTTGGCGGCCTGCTCAGCCTGTTGCTCAGCGCCTTGCTGTTCAGCCTGTTCGGCCAGCGCCAGCGTGCCCTGACCCTGGTCGAGCAGCGCACCGCCGAGTTGCGCGTCAGCGAACAGTCGCTGCGCGATACCCACAACCAGCTGCGCAGCGTGCTCGATGCCGCCACCCAGGTGGCGATCATTGCCACCAGCCTGCGCGGGGTGATCAGTACCTTTAACGCTGGCGCCGAACGCATGCTCGGCTACCACAGCGCTGAAGTCATCGGCCGCCTGACCCTGGAAGAGCTGGTCTCGCCAGAGGAGCTGCAGGCCCGGGCCCGCGCCTTGAGCCAGCGTTATGGGCGCGAGGTCAGCCCGGCCCAGGCGATGTTCGCCGAGACCGTCCAGGAGGGTGAGAGCGAGCCTGGTGAGTGGACCCTGTTGCGCAAGGATGGCAGCCACCTGCTGGCCAACATGATGGTCAGCGCGGTGCTCGATGAGCACGGCCTGTGGGTCGGCCACCTGGCCATCTGCATCGACGTTACCGAGCGCAAGCGCGTGCATGAGGCCCTGGCGGCCCGCGACCGGTTGCTGGAAAAGCTCAGCGCCGAGGTGCCCGGCGGCATTTACCAGTTTCGCCTCGACCCCGACGGCAGCTCGTGCTTCAGCTATGCCAGCGAGGGCTTGCGCGATATCTACGAGATCGAACCGCAGCGCCTGCGCGAGGACGCCACGGCCGTGTTCGAGCGTATCCACCCCGATGACCTGGAACGGGTGCGCGCCTCGATCCGCTATTCCGCTGATCACCTCACGCCCTGGCGCGAAGAGTACCGGGTGCTGCTGCCGGTGGCCGGGATGCGCTGGATCCGCGGCGAAGCCACGCCGGAGCCGGCCGAGCAGGGCGGTACTCTGTGGCACGGCTACCTGACTGATATCTCCGATCTGAAGCGCGTCGAGGAGGAGCTGCGGGCGTTGTCGGTAACCGACTCACTGACCGGCATTCACAACCGCCGCTACTTTCAGGAGCGGCTCAAGGCCGAGCTTGAGCGGGCCCAGCGCGACAGCCAGGACCTGGCGGTGATCATGCTCGATATCGACCACTTCAAGCGCATCAACGACTTGTACGGCCATGCCGTGGGCGATCATGTGCTGCGCAGCCTGTGCCAGCGCATCAATCACCGCCTGCGCCGTACCGATGTGTTCTGCCGCCTGGGTGGCGAGGAATTCATGGTGTTGTGCCCGGGCAGCAATGCCGAGCAGGCCTACAGCCTGGCCATGGAGCTCTGGCAGGGCCTGCGTAGCGTGCCGGTGGACGGGGTGGGGATGGTCACGGCGAGTTTCGGCGTGGCCGGCTGGCGCCCGGGGGAGGGCGCCGATGCCTTGCTGCTACGCGCCGACTCGGGGGTCTACGCGGCCAAGCAGGCTGGCCGCGACCGGGTCGAGGGCGAACTGCCCTGAGTCAGGCTCAGGGCTGAACGGCGGCGGTGCTGTTGACCAGTTTCGGCTGGCGGTACAGGTCGAGCAGGACCTGGTCGAGCACGGCAGAAGCCCCCCAGGGTTTGGGGTCGTTGAGGATTGCCGCGACCGCCCAGGTGTTGCCGTTGCTGTCGCGGCTGAAGCCGGCGATGGCGCGCACGGTGTTCAGGGTGCCGGTCTTGATGTGCGCCTCACCGGTCATGGCGGTGCGCTTGAGGCGCTTGCGCATGGTGCCGTCCATGCCCACCAGCGGCATCGAGCTGATGAACTCGGCAGCGTACGGGCTGTTCCAGGCCGCTTGCAGCAGGGCGGCCATTTCCCGGGTGCTGACCCGTTCGGCGCGGGACAGGCCCGAGCCGTTTTCCATGATCAGGTGCGGCGCGGTGATGCCCTTTTTCGCCAGCCACTGGCGCACCACGCGTTGGGCGGCGCGGGCGTCGTCGCCGTCGGCGTCGGTACGGAACTGCGCGCCCAGGCTCAGGAACAGCTGCTGGGCCATGGTGTTGTTACTGTATTTGTTAATGTCGCGGATGATTTCCACCAGGTCCGGGGAGTAGGCACGGGCCAGCAGACGCGCGCTTTTCGGCACGTTGTCGACCCGGTCACGGCCCTGGATGCTACCCCCCAGTTCGTTCCAGATGGCGCGCACGGCGCCGGCGGCGTAGGTCGGGTGATCGAGCAGCGACAGGTAGGTCTGCGAGTTGCAGCCATCACCCAGCTGGCCGCTGACCACGACGCTGACGCCGTCAGCTTGCACCACCGGGTTGTAGCGCACGTCGCCGCTGCACTGCTTGGTGTTGACCGCCTTGACCTGGTTGTCGATGCGGATGTTGGCAATCGGCGGCTCGACCGACACCAGCACCTTGCCCCCGTCGTTGCGGGCGACGAAGCGCAGCGCCTTGAGGTTGATCAGCAGCGAGTCGGGCTTGACCAGGAAGGGTTTGTTTTCGTCGCCACCATCATCGTTGAACTGCGGCAGTTGTGGCTGGATGAAGTGGCTGCGGTCGAGCACCAGGTCACCGCTGATGGTCTGTACGCCATTGGCGCGCAGGTCGCGCATCAGCAGCCAGAGCTTTTCCATGTTCAGCTTCGGGTCGCCGCCGCCCTTGAGGTACAGGTTGCCCTGCAGCACGCCGTTGCGCAGCGGGCCGTCGCTGTAGAACTCGGTTTTCCACTGGTGGGTGGGGCCGAGCATTTCCAGGGCGGCGTAGGTGGTGACCAGCTTCATGGTCGAGGCCGGGTTGACCGAGACATCGGCATTGAACACGGTCGGTGTGCCCGGGCCGTTGAGCGGCAGCATGACCAGCGACAGGGCCGAGTCCTGCAATTTGTTGGTTTTCAGCGCCTGCTGCACTTTTGGCGAAAGCGTGGTGTTGACCGCGGCGGCGTGGCTGGAAAGCGCCAGGGGCATCAGCAGGCCGGCAAGCAGAAGAGGGCGAAGAGATCTGATCATGTGCGATAAAACCCTGCGAGCGAGGGGTGAAAAAAACGGAGCGAAAAAAGGTGAAGGCCCCGATACGGAAAAATATAGCGCGCATTATGCCCCAAGCAGAACGCCCATGGGCCTGTGAATACAGGATCAAACAACAGCTTATCGGCTTTTATTCCGGCAATCGCGCGGTGAAACTGGTAAAGTGCCGCGCGTTAATACTCAAGAGGATTGTTTCATGGCCACTAACCGTTCCCGCCGTCTGCGCAAAAAACTCTGCGTGGATGAATTCCAGGAGCTGGGTTTTGAGCTGAACCTGGATTTCAAGGAAGATCTGTCCGACGAAGCCATTGACGCCTTCCTCGATGCATTCCTGGCTAACGCCATGGATGCCAATGGTCTGGACTATGTTGGCGGCGACGACTTCGGTCTGGTCTGCAAGGCCAGCCGTGGTTCGGTCACTGAAGAGCAGCGCGCTGCTGTTGAAGCCTGGCTCAAGGGCCGCAGCGAACTGACCAAGATTGAAGTCAGCCCGTTGCTGGACGCCTGGTATCCGGAAAAACCGGTCACCCCGGCTTCCTGATCCTGCTGAAACGGCGGCCCCAGTGGCCGCCGTTTTCGTTTCTGCTCCCCCGCCGCCTGTTCAGGTGGTGCCGCTGGAACAGCGCTGCTCCGGCAAGTGTTCGTGCAAATACCCCTGTAATGCCTGCTCAAGCACCGAGAGGATGTGCAGGATCTGCCGTTGCCGACGCTCCAGCATGGCCGGCGCCAGGTTGGCCTGGCAATCGGCCTCGAGCTGTTCGCAGGCGTGGATCAGGCCGTTGGCCTGAATGATCCGCGCCGGGCCGAGAATCTTGTGCGCCTGGCTCATCATTTGCGCTACATCGCGGCCAGGGTCGAGCGCCTTGAGTTGGGCGCCGTCGCGCTTGAAGCTGCGCAGCAGTTCTTCAAGCAACTGGCGCAGGTCGTTGATGCTGTTGCCGACCACAGGCTCCAGCCCTTGCAGATCGAACGGCAACTGCGCAGGGGGCGCCGGCCGGGCGCTCATCAGTGGCGCCCGGGCCAGGCGCTGGCCCAAGGCGTTGAGGCTGATAGGCTTGAGCAAACAATCATCCATGCCGACCTGGCGACAACGTTCGCGCACTTCCGGCTGGGCATTGGCGGTGTAGCCGAGAATGGTGCAGGGTGACCATTGGTACTGTCGCTCGTGGTCGCGCAACGCCTGGGTGAACTGGTAGCCGTTCATTTGCGGCATGTTGCAGTCGACGATTACCACATCGAAGTGCGCCTGACGCCAGGCGTTGAGGCCGCTGAAACCATTGTCGGCACTGGCGTGTTCGAGCCCGAGAAAGTTCAACTGCTGGGCGATCAGCAGCAGGTTTGCCGTATGGTCATCGATCACCAGGATCCGCAGCGCTGGCAGCACCGCACAGGGCACCGCTACGGGGGAGTCCGACTTGGCCGTTTCAGCCAGCAGGGTCAGGGGCATGCTGATGCACGCACGGGTGCCCTGGCCGAACACGCTGTGCAAGCTCAGGTTGCCGCCCATCGACTGGCACAGGTCGCGGCTGATGGCCAGGCCCAGGCCGGTGCCGCTGCGGGCCAGGTTGCTGTCCGGATCGGCCTGGGCGAAGGGCAGGAACAGGCGCTGCTGGTCTTGCGGGCGAATGCCGATGCCGCTGTCCTCGACCGTTATCTTCAGGGTCGGGTGATCCGCTTGCGGGCCGGGCTCCAGAACCAGGTGCACGGTGACCTGACCCTGTTCGGTGAACTTGATCGCATTGCTGACCAGGTTGGAAAGAATCTGCTTGAACCGCAGCGGGTCGAGCAATACTTCGCAGCGTGCTTGCGTGGCGATGTCCAGGTTCAGGCGCAGGTCTTTCTGGCGGGCCACGCCATCGAACACGCGCCCGACCGACTCGACCAGCTCGGCCAGGTTAACGGGCTCTGGTGCCAGGCTCAGGTGGCCGGACTCGATACGGGCCATGTCGAGAATGTCGCCGATCAAGGCCAGCAGTTCTCTCGCCGAGTTGTAGGCCACTTCGATGGCCGGTCGGTCGATATGCCCCTGGTCGCCCCGTTTGAGGGTCAGTTCGAGCATGCCGATGATGGCGTTCATCGGCGTGCGGATTTCGTGGCTGATGGTCGCCAGGAACACGCTTTTGGCGCGATTGGCATCGTCGGCGCGTTGCTTGGCCAGGCGCAGGTCCTGGATCAGCTGGCGGCGCTCGCTGATGTCGATCCAGCCGCCAATGATGCCCTGTACTTCGCCAAGCGAGTCGCGGTAAGGCAGGATCCAGTGGTAGATGGTCAGTTCCCGTTCCCTGAGCAGCAGGGGCCGGTCAACGATCAGCGGAATGCCTTCGCGCATGACCTTCTGGTAATCGGCCTGGATCTGGCTGGCATAGCAGCTGTCGCCCAGGGTGCTGTCCTGGATGCGCTTGCCGAGGACGTCCTCAAGGCGCGCCTGCACCGCTTCCAGGTAACTGTCGTTGCAGCTTTGCAGCAACCCGGCACGATCGCGAACGTACATCGGGTGGGGGGTACCGTTGAGCAGTGCGCGCATGAACTCGAGCTGGTCGTTGAGGGCGCGCTCGGCGGCCTCGCGCTGCTTGATCTGGCGGCGCATCCAGGCGTTCCAGGCCAGCGACAGCAGCAACAGCAGGCTGGTGCCCAGTACAACCTGGAGGATCAGGCGCTGGTACTTCTGCCAATAGGCGTCGGTTTCGGTACTGTAGCCACGCCAGCGGCTGTTGATGATGCCCAGCTCTTCCGGGGCGATGCTCAGCAACGCCTTGTCGAGGATTGACGCCAGCTCCTGGGCGCCTCGCGCCGTGGCCATGGCGAAGGTCGCAGGCTCGGCGCCGACCGAGGCGCGGATCGTCAGGTCGCGCTGGGAGGCCAGGCTGAAGTTGGCGTTAATCAGCGCGGTGATGGCCGCATCGACATGCCCGCTGGCCAGCAGCGAGGTTGAGAAGAAGGTGCTTTCCGTTTCGATCAGCTGGATGCCGGGAAAACGCTGGCGCAAGTCTTCGAACAGCGGGCTGTCGCGGGTCAGGGCCAGGCGCCGGCCGTTCATCTGCTCCAGCGAGTCCGGCTGGTCGCTGCCTTTGCGTGTCAGTAGGACGTAGGAGTTTTCCAGGTAGGGGCGGCTGATCGCCAGGGTGCCCGCGCGCCGCGGGCTGGGGGAAATTGCCGCAATGACATCGGCCTGGTCATGGTTGAGGCGGTCGATCATGTCACTGATGCCGCTGGCCCGTTGTACCTCGAAACGCAACCCGGTGCGCAGGCGGATCAGCTCCAGCAGATCGGCGGCGATGCCGCGAAAATTGCCGGCGCTGTCAAAAAAAGTCAGCGGCGCGGCGGTTTCGTTGACCACCACGCGCACCACCGGGTGGCCGCTGAGCCAGCGCTCTTCGCGTTGCGACAGCTGCAGCTTGCGGTCGGTGAGCAGCACGTCGCTGCCGGCGCTCCAGCGTTTGAAGATGCTTTCGCGGGTGCTGCTGGAGACGCTGTCGAGGGTGGCGTTGATCAGTTCCAGCAAAGGCTGGTTGTTGCGCTGCACGGCAAAGCTGAAACCGACCGGTTCGTGCTTGCCGAAATTGGCCATCTTGATGTTCTGCAAATGGCCCTGGTTGATCAGGTAATGGGTCGAGATGGTGTCACCGAGAAACACATCGGCCTGATCGAAGGCCACGGCGTTGAGGGCGTTCTGGTAGGAGGGGTAGGACTGGATGGTGGCGTCCGGGTAACTGGCCAGTACCTCGTCCATCGGCAGGTAGTGATAGACCATGCTCAGGCGCAGGCCGGCCAGGCCCATGTCGAGCGGGCGCGCCTCGTTCTCGCGAGTGACCAGCACCGGCTGGTCGACCGCGTAGGGCTTGGACAGGGCAATGCCGGGAGTTGCCGCCTCGTAGCCGTTGGTGCTGCCCAGCAGGTCGATCTGCCCTTGGGCCAGGGCCTTGACTGCATCCTGGCGGGTGGCGAAGCGCTTTACCTGGATGGGCAGGTCTAGGGCTGAGCCAATCAACCCGGCGAAATCGGCGGTCAGGCCTTCGTAGTCACGGCCGCTGGCGGTCATGTCGAACGGCGGGTAGTCCGGCGCTGAAGTACCCAGCACCAGCTGGCCCTTGCCCTTGATCCACAGGCGCTGGGCCGGGGTCAGCGACAGTTGCATGGCAATCGGCCCGGCCCGGCTGAACAGGGTGAACGGGCTGGCGGCGACTTCGTCTGCCTGCGTGACATGGCTCAGGCAGGCCAATACGCCGCACAACAACAGGGTCAGGCGCTGCCTAAGCATGAGTGGCCTCACACCAGTGCATTGCGTTTGGCCATTTCAATCAGTTCGACCAGCGAGCTGGCCTTGAGCTTTTGCATCAGCCGTTTCTTGTAGGTGCTGACAGTTTTGTTGCTGAGAAACATGCCCTGGGCAATTTCCTTATTGCTTCGGCCTTGGGCAAATAGTTGCAGCACCATTAACTCGCGGTCATTGACCTGTTTGAAAAGGTCCAGTTCCGAGGCGCAATCTTCGTGTTTGCGTGGCGGATTGATCGCTTGGCTGGGGAAGTAGTTATAACCGGAAAGCACCGCTTTTATCGCACTGAGCAGTTCACTGAGATCTTCTTGTTTGCACACATAGCCGGCAGCACCGGAGTGCATGCAGCGAATGGCAAAGAGTGCCGGCGATTGTGCGGTCAATATCAGGATTTTCAGCGGGATGCCCATGGCGTGAAAGCGTGAGAGCACTTCCAGCCCATCGAGCCGGGGGATGCTGATGTCGAGGATGATCAGGTCCGGCAGGCATTCGCGGACCATTTGCATGGCGTCTACGCCGTTGTCCGATTCGCCGACGACGCGATAGCCCTCATTCTCCAGAAGCATGCGCACCGCCAGGCGGATGACCGGGTGATCGTCGACGATGAATACAGAGTACATGGTGAAGTTTCCATAAAGGTGCCAGAGGGAGAAACGGCACCTTAGCGCAGATAGAACAGGTCGCACATGAACTCAAGGGGAGTTAAATGATATATAGGAAAAGTCCTACTGGTTTTGAAATGTAGGATTACAGGGGTTTCTGTATGGTGGCAGTGTCAATAGTGTTGATAGTAAGTTGATGTTGCGAAGGATAAGGTAAGTTTATTGTTGTTTGCAGTGTGTAGGTGGTTTCTCACGTCTTATCGGCGAAATCGCACTGCCCGAATGCCGGGCAGTACGCTGTGGTCGCGATCAGGTCGGGCTTGAGCGGCCGGTCATTTCGCGGGCCATTTCGCTGGCATAGCTGTCGGTCATCCCGGCGATGAAGTCGATCATGCGCAGGAACGAGCTGTGCAGCGAGGCGTCAGGGTCGGGTGCGTTCTTGCCGAGCAGGTCGAGGATGCGCCGGCTTTTGAACGACGGCGTGCGTCCGCCATGTTGCTCAAGGGCCGCCCCACAGAACGAGTTGAGCAAAATCTCCAGGGTGGTGTAGGCGCCAATTTCGTGCAGGGTCTTGCGTTTATCCTGGAAGATTTTCTTGCGCGCAATGTCCTTGGCCTGCAGCACGCAGCGTTTGGCCGGGCCGTGCATGTGTTCGACCAGATCGCCGCCGAGGGTGCCGGCCAGCAGGGCGTCCTGTTGCTCGACAAAGGCGCGCGCGGCGGCGTTGGTCAGATGTTCGATGGCCTTGCCACGCAGGATCGCCAGCTTGCGTCGGCGCGAATCGTCGGGGCCCAGCTGGCGATAGGTTTCCGGCAGGTCGTCGCCCACCAGGCTGAGCAACAGCGACTCGACCTCGGCATAGTCGAGCAGGTCCATTTCCAGGCCGTCCTCGAGGTCGATCAGCGCATAGCAGATGTCATCGGCGGCCTCCATCAGGTACACCAGCGGATGACGCGCCCAGCGTTGCTCTTCAAGCTGCGGCAGACCGAGCTTGCGGGCGATCTGTTCAAGCAGCGCCAGTTCGCTCTGGTAGCAACCGAACTTGTGCTTCTTGTAGCCCAGGGCGTCGGCATGGCGGGCGGTCCAGGGGTACTTGAGGTAGGTGCCGAGGGTGGCATAGGTCAGCCGGGTGCCGCCGTCGAACTGGTGGTATTCGAGCTGGGTAAGCACGCGAAAGCCCTGGGCGTTGCCTTCGAAGTTGAGGAAGTCGGCGCGTTCGGCCTCGCTCATGGCGTCGAGCCAGCCACGCCCGGCGGCCTGCTGGAACCAGTGGCGGATGGCGTCTTCGCCGGAGTGGCCGAACGGCGGGTTGCCGATGTCATGGGCCAGGCAGGCGGACTGCACGACCATGCCCAGGTCGCTGGGTTCGCACCATTGCGGCAGGCTGGCGCGCAGGGTTTCGCCGACGCGCATGCCCAATGAGCGGCCGACGCAGCTGACTTCCAGGGAGTGGGTCAGGCGGGTGTGGATGTGGTCGTTGCTGGACACCGGATGAACCTGGGTTTTGCGCCCCAGGCGGCGGAAGGCGCCAGAGAAGATGATCCGGTCGTGGTCTTTGTGGAACGGGCTGCGGCCGAGTTCTTCGGGGCTGTGCAGGGGTTTGCCGAGGCGTTCGCGGGTGAGCAGGGTGTGCCAATCCAAGGCCATTTCTCCGGTGCGGGGGGCAGGGGGGTAGCTTCGGGGTTTGGCGCTGGGGGTGCAAGTGGCTTGGTGGGCTTATCCGTTTGGGGTGGGGGATCTGCGGGCCCCTTCCGCCCTTACGGCGGCTTACTTTTTTCAGTCGAAAAAAAAGTAAGCAAAAATTCTCGCCCCACCAGTGGGCCCTGCGCTGCGCTTCGGGTTCCCTCGCTCCGGCGTCGCTACGGGGCATTGCGAACTACGAGTTGCAAGCAACTCTACGTTTCGCAACTACGGCTAACGCCGAAGGTGCTGCGCACTCGCCCCTTCGCAACACCTGCACTCGGCCCTTCTGGTTAACGGGGCCGGTGGATCAAGATCAAAAGCAGATCAAGATCAAGAGCACAATTCGCTTCGCTCTTGCTAAGCGTGTACTTCTGTGGGAGCGGGCTTGACCCGCGATCGAGCGCGCAGCGGTCGTAGTTCAGGCGCTGCACTTAACGCTTGCTACCAGCCCCTTGCATGGCCAGCTTCAACAATGGAATCAAGCTGGTCCCCAGGCGCACCAGGCGGCTGACGCTGCCGCTGCGGGCGCCTTTGCCGGTCAGGAAACCCAGCAGCACCACGGCGCCAATACCCCACAGCGGCGCGTGCTTGATACCCAGGCCGCCTTGCAGCGAATCGCCCATGGCGCGCAAGCGGGTCAGGGGGTTGAGCAGTTGCCCGGATTCGTGGCGAATTTCCTGGCGGTGCATCTCCAGACGCAGGCGTACCAGGGCCTTGCGCAATTCGCGGCGGTTGGTGGTTTGCGGCAGTTCTGGCAGGCTCATGGCAACAGGCGCTCCCGGTCCTTGGCAAGTTCTTCGAGGGTCGAGCTGAACGGCGACGATTCATCGAACACCGCTGCCTTCAGGCGCAGGCCGCAAAACACTGCGGCAAGCCCGTAAAACACGCACAGGCCGATGATGCCGGCCAGGCGGTAGCTGTCCCAGAGCATCACCAGCACCAGGCCGGAGAGGGCGGTCAACAGCAGCAGGGCAAACACCAGGGCCAGCCCGGCGAACAGCAGCAGGCTCAGGGTTCGGGCTTTCTGCTCCTGCAGTTCGATGCCGAACAATTCGACATGCCCATGCAACAGGCCCAGTACTGCCGCGCCCAGGCGCTTGCTGGAGGGGCCGGCACCGGCCAGTGGTTCGCTTTCCATGCTCGGTCCTCAGCGGCGGGTGGCCAACAGGCCGATCAGAAACCCTACGCCGGCGGCAATGCCGATCGACTGCCAGGGGTTGCTCTGCACGTAGTCTTCGGTGGCGCTCAGGGCCGCCTGGCCGCGCTCGCGGACCGAGTCCTGGGTCAGTTGCAGGGTTTCCCGGGCGCGCAGCAGGCTGTCGTGGATCTGCTCGCGCAGGTCGTCGGCCTGATCGCCGGCCAGGGTTGCAGTGTGTTCCAGCAGCTTCTCGGTATCGCGTACCAGGGCCTGGAAGTCAGCCATCAATATGTCTTGAGCAGTCTTTGCCGATTTGCTGGCCATGGGGCTCTCCCTAACAGTGTGTGTGGCTATTTCGAGTCGTGGGCGCGGGCGAAGGTTCAAGTGCAATTGGCTGGTACAGCTTTTGCTTTGCCTTGGTGCGCCAGGACCGGTGCCCGCGCCGATTGTGGGCGCGGGCCCTTACCGGACCTGTAAACCTTAACCCAATCCACGACAAACCCAAGGAAAAACTCCCGTATCACCCGGATCGGCCAGGGAGGTGGCCGTCACAACGATCCAGGCTGGTGCACCAAGGAGTACTTCTGGGCTGTCTTGGTGCTTTTTTTTTGCAGGCCTGCCGACTCCATGGAAAATTTGCAAAGCGCGGTGGACACCCTGGTCCACGGTTCCAACACGCTGTTCATCCTGCTGGGGGCGGTGATGGTCCTGGCCATGCACGCAGGCTTCGCCTTCCTCGAGGTGGGCACGGTGCGGCACAAGAACCAGGTCAATGCCTTGTCGAAGATTCTCAGCGACTTTGCCGTCTCGACTCTGGCGTACTTTTTTGTCGGCTACTGGATTTCCTATGGCGTGAGTTTTCTCCAGCCGGCCCAGGTATTGAGCCAGGAGCATGGCTATAGCCTGGTGAAGTTCTTCTTCCTGTTGACCTTTGCCGCAGCCATTCCGGCGATTATCTCCGGTGGCATTGCCGAGCGGGCGCGCTTTGCCCCGCAATTGTGCGCCACGGTGCTGATCGTTGCCTTCGTCTATCCGTTTTTCGAAGGCATCGTCTGGAATGGCAACTTCGGCCTGCAAGCCTGGCTGACGGCACGCTTTGGCGCAGGCTTTCATGACTTTGCCGGCTCCGTGGTGGTGCATGCCATGGGCGGCTGGCTGGCGCTGGCGGCGGTATTGTTGCTGGGGCCGCGCAACGGCCGCTATCGCGACGGCAAGCTGGTGGCCTTTGCGCCGTCGAATATTCCGTTTCTTGCCCTGGGTTCGTGGATTCTGATTGTCGGCTGGTTCGGCTTCAACGTCATGAGCGCGCAAACCCTGCAAGGGGTTAGTGGCCTGGTGGCGGTCAATTCCTTGATGGCCATGGTCGGCGGTACTGTCGCCGCCTTGCTGGTCGGGCGTAACGACCCGGGCTTCCTGCATAACGGCCCGCTGGCCGGGCTGGTAGCGGTGTGCGCAGGTTCTGACCTGATGCACCCGGTGGGGGCGCTGGCCACAGGGGCGATTGCCGGGGCCTTGTTTGTCTGGTGTTTTATTGCCGCGCAGAACACCTGGAAGATCGACGACGTACTGGGCGTGTGGCCGCTGCATGGTTTGTGCGGGGTATGGGGCGGGATCGCCTGTGGAATCTTCGGTCAGAGCGCGCTGGGTGGTTTGGGTGGGGTGAGCCTGGCCAGCCAGCTGATCGGCAGCCTGGCCGGGGTGCTGGTGGCGTTGCTCGGTGGCTTTGCCGTATATGGCAGCATCAAGTTGCTGCACGGCTTGCGCCTGAGTCAGGAGCAGGAGTACTACGGCGCCGACCTGTCGATTCACAAGATCGGCGCCACCAGTCAGGACTGAACGGCTCAGCGCCCGGCGAGCAAGCGCGCCTCGCAGGCTTCTACCGCGCTCAATGGGCCGCTGACCAATACGGCATCGCCGGCGTGCAGGCAGGTGCCGGTGTCGACATTCAGCTCCTCGCCCTGGCGCTGTACCGCCTGCAACTCAACGCCCAGTTGCTCCAGGCCCAGCTCGCTCAAGGGACGGCCGCAGGCGTAGGCTTCGGCGCCGAGGTTGACTGCGTGCATCATCGCCTTGGGCAGGCCCTCGCTGTCGACCGGGCTGGTCTGGGCGCCATGGTAGAAGGCATGCAGCAAGCGGTAGCGGGTCTTGCGTACTTCATCGACACGCTGCTGCACCTGCTCTTGCGGCAGGCCGAGCATGACCAGGGCGTGGGAGGCCAGCATCAGGCTGGATTCAAGCAGCTCCGGGACCACCGCCGTGGCGCCGGCGGCGCGCAGTTCTTCACGCTGGCTGTCATCACGGGTTCGCACCAGGATCTGCACCTGGGCGTGCCGCTCGCGGGCGGCTTTCAACACGCTCAGGGCAATGTCGGTCTTGTCCACGGCAATCACCAGCAGGCGCGCGCGTTCAAGGCCGATGGCGGTGAGCAGTTCGCCGCGCCGCGAGTCGCCGTAATGCACGCAGTTTTCCCCGGCGGCAGCTTCCTGAACGCGCACCGGGTCGTCATCCAGGGCAATGAAGGCGATGTTCTCGCGCCGCAGGAATCGCCCGATCGATTGGCCGACGCGGCCGTAGCCGCAGATCAGCACGTGGCCATTCATTGCCGCGCTTTGCGCTTCGATCTCTTCCAGGTGGATCTCCTGGTTGGGCTTGCGGTGCAGGCGGGCGGCGATGCTCGGCGCTGCGCGCAGCAGTAGCGGGGTGACCAGCATCGAGCAGAAGGTCGCGGCCAGCAGCAGGTTGCCCAGCTCTTCTGGCAGCAGGCGGGTCTGTTGCATCTGCGCCATCAGGGCGAAACAGAACTCGCCACCCTGGGCCAGGGCCAGGCCGCTGCGCCAGGCGGTCTCGGCATCACTGCCGCGCAAGCGCACCAGGGCGGCCACCACCACACCTTTGATCAGCAGCAGGGCGAGGGTCAGGGCAAGCAGTTGCCAGCCGTGGCTGGCGAACAACTGCAGGTCGATGAGCATGCCGATACTGACGAAGAACAGCCCGAGCAGAATGTCGCGGAACGGGCGGATATCGGCTTCGATCTGATGGCGATAATTGCTTTCACCCAGCAACATGCCAGCGAGAAACGCGCCCAGGGCCGGGGACAACCCCAGCAGGTGGGTCAGCCAGGCGGTCAACAGCACGATCACTAGCGCCAGCAAGACGAACAGCTCAGCTGAGTGCGAGCTGGCCACCTCATGGAACAGCCGCGGCAGCAGCCAGCGGCTGGCCAGCAGCAGGCCGAAGAAGAGGATCACGGTCTTGCCCAGGGTCAGCGGCAAAGCCCAGTACCAGGCCTGGCCGCCTTGACCGGCAAACACCGGGACCAGGGTCAGCAGCAGCACCGCCACCACGTCCTGGAACAGCAGCACGCCGATGGCATTCTGGCCATGGCTGCTGAAGATTTCGCCAAGGCTGGTCAGCTCCTTGCTGACGATCGCCGTCGACGACAGCGCCAGGCCTGCGCCGAGCATCAGGGCGACGTTGGGTTGCATACCGAGCAGCACCAGCAGGCCGGCGAGGAGGATGCTGGTGCAGATCACCTGCAGGCTGCCGAGGCCAAACACCACCTTGCGCAAGGCGAGCATTTTCGACAGGGAAAATTCCAGTCCCAGGGAAAACAGCAAAAACACCACACCCATTTCAGCCAGGTCCGGCAGCTCTTCGCTTTCGTTGACCCAGTCCAGGGCGGTAGGGCCGACGAACAGGCCGACACACAAATAGCCAAGTACCGGTGGCAACTTCAGGCGCCGGAAGAACGCGATGACGACCAGCGATGAGGCCAGGATGATCAACAGGTTGGCAAACACAAAACACTCCCTTGCGAAAACAGCGAAAAAACCATTAAGTCTGAACGACTTACGCGATTTGGCCGTTGATGTACATCAGCACTTCATTGCCGTTGGCCGGCTTCAGGGGCGGCGCTCGACTGGCCCCGATTGCAGACCTAGAATAATGATCCGTTCCTACAGATGCTGGTACCCATAAATGCCTCCTGAATGCCAATTGTTCGGCACCTTGGGTTGTCACCTGTGCGAAGTGGCCGAGGCGCTGCTGATGCCGTTTGTCGAGCATGGC
Source organism: Pseudomonas sp. B21-035 (assembly GCF_024748945.1). Lineage (NCBI taxonomy): Bacteria > Pseudomonadati > Pseudomonadota > Gammaproteobacteria > Pseudomonadales > Pseudomonadaceae > Pseudomonas > Pseudomonas sp. B21-035. The sequence goes on along the minus strand of NZ_CP087179.1, from coordinate 4,047,554 downwards.
CTGATGGTCGAACTGGTCGATATCGCCGAGCACGAGGGGATGATCGACACCTATGGCCTACTCATTCCGGTGCTGCGTAGATGTGATACCGGTGCAGAGTTGAACTGGCCGTTTGACCCTGAACAGGTGGTGACCTTCTTGCAGTAAAGCAGGGGGCGCGGGGAGCGGCTTCCTGTCGTGCGTTGATTCAATGGTGCGAGGACAATCCCTGGTGAATACACAACGCCAAGGAATGGTCCCATGCAGCTGTCCGCACATTTTTCCCTCGCCGAGATGATTACCTCGGAGACTGCCGCTCGTCGTGGTATCGACAATACCCCCGAAGCGCAGGTCATCAGTAACCTGCAACGACTGTGCACTGTGCTTGAAGAGGTTCGCCGCCTGGTCGGCCGGCCGATTAGAGTCAGCAGCGGCTACCGTTCGCAGGCCCTCAACAAGGCAATCGGTGGCTCGCCCAGGAGTGCGCATACCCTCGGCCTGGCGGTGGATATCAATGTGACCGGGCTGGCGCCGAGCGAACTGGCCAGGCGAATCAAGGACAGTGAGGTGATGTTCGATCAGTTGATCCTCGAATACGACCAGTGGGTGCACTTTGGCCTCAGCACGCAAGTGCCACGCCGTCAGGTGCTGACCATTCGCCGCGGTAGTGGCTACCTGCCGGGTCTGGTCTGACAGCTGTCGTCTGATTGACGCAGGCGACTTCTCTGAATATGCTGTATATAAATACAGTAAAGGGATGGCGCTTGCGTCGAGGGTCCGGATCAATGGTCAATGTCGAACAACTGAAATACTCCGTCAATCGCATGGCTGTCGAGGTCGTGAGTGAAGCGGTGCTCGAGTTGCGCCTTGACGGCCTGGTGCTGGAAGGCAAGACGCCGTTCAATAAAGTGCATTTCAATACCTGCTTCGCCGAGATCGAGGCGCTGTTCCAGCGCGCGGGTTACCACCGGCCGCTGGATGTGGTCGGTTACCAGGGGTTGTTGTACGCCCTTTACGACCCCGGCCGCTGGGAGGCGGTCGAGGTGCTGCGCTGGCTCAAGGAGTTCACCGAGGCTGCAGCCACCGAAGCTGGCTGAGCGGGCGGGCATGGGCGATAATGCCCGGTCCTTTCGTCCTGAGTGTTCCCATGGCCACGCCTCCCTTCGATCCGGCACAGCATCAAGCCAGTACTGTCTGCCTGCCGCCCGGCAACTGGGCGACGGTGGTCGATTGCCTGAGCGAGCACTTCAAGGCCATCGGTCGCGAGCAGTGGCTCGATCGTATCGCCCGCGGCCGGGTGCTCGATGCCCAGGGTGCGCCGATCAATGCCGCGCTTGCCTACCGTCCGGGCCTGCGCATTCACTACTTTCGTGAAGTGCCGAACGAAAAACCGATCCCGGTCGAAGAGGCCATCCTGCACATCGATGAGCACCTGGTGGTTGCCGACAAGCCGCATTTCCTGCCAGTCACCCCGACCGGCGAGTATGTCGAGCAGACCTTGCTGCGCCGGCTGATCCGCCGCCTGGACAATCCCCACCTGGTGCCCTTGCACCGCATCGACCGGCACACCGCCGGGCTGGTGCTGTTCTCGGCCAACCCGCAGAGCCGTTCGGCCTATCAGTCGCTGTTTCCCAACCGGCAGATCGACAAGCGCTACCAGGCCATCGCCCGCGCCTTGCCCGAGCGTGAGTTTCCACTGGTGCACAAAAGTCGCCTGGTCAATGGCGAGCCGTTCTTCCGCATGCAGGAAGTGGAAGGGGTGAGCAACAGCGAAACCCTCGCCCAGGTGCTGGAGAAGAATGGCGAGCTGTGGCGCTACGGGCTGTCGCCGGTGACCGGCAAGACGCACCAGCTGCGCGTGCACATGACCGCCCTGGGCGCGAGCATTTGCAACGATCCGTTCTATCCGGACATCGTCCAGGGGCCGGACGACTACAGCAAGCCACTGAAGCTGCTGGCGCACAGCCTGCGTTTCAATGACCCGTTGAGCGGTGCAGAGCGATACTTTGAAAGCCGGCTGACGCTCGACTGGTAAGGCGGGGAGCCGCGCACCGCCAATGGCGATGCGCGGCCGGGCTTAGCGGTTGAAGCGTTCCACCAGCGAGTACTGGCTGGTGGCGGTGCGGGTCAGTTCTTCGCTGAGCAGCGCCGAGTGCTGGGCCTGTTCCGAGGTCTGGTCGGCCAGCTGGGCGATGGTGCTGATGTTGCGGCTGATCTCGTCGGCCACCGCAGTCTGCTCTTCAGTGGCAGCAGCAATTTGCGTGGCCATGTCGGTGATGTTGGCTACCGCTTCGCTGATGCCGACCAATGCCTGGTCGGCTTCCATCACCCGTGCAACGCCTTCTTCAGCCTGGCGATGACCGCTTTCCATGGTCTGCACGGCGCTGTTGGCAGTCTGTTGCAGTTTGGCGATCAGGCCGTGGATCTGCCCGGTGGATTCGGCGGTGCGTTGCGCCAGCTGGCGCACTTCGTCGGCCACTACGGCAAAGCCGCGGCCCATCTCACCGGCCCGGGCCGCTTCGATGGCGGCGTTCAGGGCCAGCAGGTTGGTCTGGTCGGCAATGCCCTTGATCACATCGACCACGCCACCGATTTCGTCGCTGTCGCGAGCCAGCTGAGTCACGGTCAGGCCGGTCTCGCCGACGGCAGCCGACAGGCGCTGGATGGCTTCGCGGGTTTCCCCGGCGATGTCACGGCCGCGCCCGGTCAGGCGATTGGCTTCCTGAGTGGCATCGGCCGTGCGCTGGACGTGGTTGGCCACTTCCTGGGTGGTGGCGGCCATCTGGTTGACGGCGGCGGCAACCTGTTCGGTTTCCACGCGCTGGCGTTCCAGGCCCGAGGAGCTGTTGTGGGCCAGGGTGTCGGACTGGCGCGCCTGCTCGTTGAGGTGCTCGGCGGTATCCTGCAGGCGGGTCAGGCAGGTTTTCATCCGCGCATCCTGGCTGAGCATGGCCATTTCCAGGCGCGCCTGCACGCCGCGGCTGTCGGTGTACATCTGCGCGATCAGCGGGTCGGAAGTGGCTTGTTCGGCCAGGCGCAGCAGGCGCTTGAGGCCGCGTTGCTGCCAGCTCAGGCCAAGCAGGCCGAGCGGCACCGAAAGGCCGGCGGCCAGGGCAAAGCCCCAGGAATGGCCGAGCCAGTTGCCGATCAGGAAGCCGATCTGGCTGATGAGGATGAACGGCAGCCAGTCCTGCACCACCGGCAGCCACTTGTCGCGGCGCGGAATGGCCGGCTTGCCCTGGTTGATGCGCTGGTACAGCGCTTCGGCGCGGCGTACCTGTTCGGCGGTGGGCTTGACCCGCACCGATTCGAAGCCCACCACCTGGTTGCTCTCGAACACCGGCGTAACATAGGCGTTGACCCAGTAATGGTCACCCGACTTGCAGCGGTTCTTGACGATGCCCATCCATGGCAGGCCTTGCTTGAGCGTGGTCCACATATGCGCAAACACAGCAGGCGGCACATCCGGGTGGCGGACCAGGTTGTGCGGTGCGCGCATCAGCTCCTCGCGGGAGAAGCCGCTGATTTCGACGAAGGCGTCGTTGCAGTAAGTGATAACGCCCTTGGCATCAGTGGTCGAAATCAACCGTTGCTGAGCTGGGAAAGTCCGTTCGCGCTGGGTAATCGGCTGGTTGTTACGCATTAGCTGTTCAATCCGCAAGGCTTTCGAGAGGTATCGGCACGCCGGGGGTTTTGTTGAATGAATATTTGCAGGGCTTGATTTCGATCAATGAGTCCTGATCTGACCTGCGCTAAGTCACTCGTGCAAAGTTCAACAAATTAGCTGCATTCTTTCATGTTTTTGACACAAAAGTCAGCTAATGACCGCAAGTTCACAACGGCGCCAGCATCGGGTAACTGAAACCGGCGAAATGCGCCAGGTTCAGGCCGAAATGGCAGAGTACTGCGGCGAAAATGCCGCCATGACGGTATGCCAGGCCGTAGCCGACACCGGCAAGCCCAGCCAGCAGCACCCATTGCCAGCCGCCACCAAGATGGGCCAGGCCGAACAGGCTGGCGGCCAGCAGCAGGGCCAGGTTCTGGTTTTTCAGCAGGCGTTGCAGGCCGCCCTGGATGTAGCCGCGAAACAGCAGCTCTTCGGTCAGGCACACCAGCAGCAGGTTGTTCATGGCCCAGATCCACGCCTGTTCAGGCCACTTCGGCGCCCAGGCGATCATTGCCAGCAGCCAGGCGCCGCCCAGGCAGACCGCGATGACCAATGGCAAGGTCCAGGCCAGGCTCGCCAGTGGGCGCTTGTTCTTCAGGGCCAGCACCCAGGGGCACGCCAGCAGCAGCCAGAAGCCGATCAGCGGCTTGTCGAGGTTCAGGTACATGGAGAAGGGCAGGGCTTCGCTGCTAAAACGCACCTTGTCGATGACCTTGGCGCCGCTGAAACCGGGCAGCATGTGCAGGGCCAGGGCAAAGGCCAGGAGCACGAACAGGGCATGGCCGACCAGCTTTTGCCAGAGGCTCGCGCGGCGTACCAGCAAGCCTGCACACAGCAGGGCAATCAGGGTGGGCAGGTCCAGCAGGCCGAGGTTGCCCTTGAGCAGGGCGAAGAGGTAACCGAGGCCGAGCAGCGCCAGGCCGATCCATTGCGGGGCAAGCATGAGACATCCTTTGAAAAGCAAAACGTGAAACCTTCGACTGCGCTTTTACAATCGAGGACACGCCACTCGGCCATCCTTTGGCCATTACTGCTTATCGTACGTGGTCTGCTCCATCAGGCAAAGGCCCGGTCACAGGGACCGGGCCGTTACTTCAGGCTGCGATCAATTGCCGCAGTACATAGTGAAGAATCCCGCCGGCCTTGAAGTACTCCACTTCATTGAGGGTATCGATGCGGCACAGCACTTCGATCTGCTCCTGGCGACCGTCCTCGCGGGTGATCTTCAGGTTCAGGGTCATGTGCGGCTGCACCTTTGCATGGCTCAGGCCAAGAATGTCGATACGCTCGCGGCCGTCCAGGGCCAGGCTCTTGCGGTTCTGCCCGGGCTTGAATTGCAACGGCAACACGCCCATGCCCACCAGGTTGGAGCGGTGGATGCGTTCGAAGCTCTCCGCCAGCACCGCCTTGACCCCCAGCAGGTTGGTGCCCTTGGCGGCCCAGTCGCGGCTGGAGCCGGTGCCGTATTCCTGGCCGGCAATCACCACCAGTGGCGTGCGATCGGCCTGGTAGCGCATGGCCGCGTCGTAGATCGCCATCTTCTCGCCGGTGGGCACATAGAGAGTGTTGCCGCCTTCTTCACCGCCGAGCATCTCGTTGCGAATGCGGATATTGGCGAAGGTGCCGCGCATCATCACTTCATGGTTGCCCCGGCGTGAGCCGTAGGAGTTGAAGTCGCGCGGCTCGACGCCTTTTTCCCGCAGGTAACGTCCGGCCGGGCTGTCTGCCTTGATGTTGCCGGCCGGGGAAATGTGGTCGGTGGTCACCGAATCGCCCAGCAGGGCCAGGACCCTGGCGCCGTGAATATCCTCGATGACCGGCAGCGGCCCGGTAATGTCGTCAAAGAACGGCGGATGCTGGATGTAGGTGGAATCGTCCTGCCAGACATAGGTGGCCGCCTGCGGTACTTCGATGGCTTGCCATTGGGCGTCGCCGGCAAACACCTCGGCGTACTCCTTGTGGAACATCGCGGTATCGACGCTGGCCACGGCGTCGGCAATTTCTTTCTGGCTGGGCCAGATGTCGCGCAGGTACACCGGCTGGCCATCCTTGCCGACGCCCAGCGGTTCGCGGCTGATATCCACGCGCACGCTGCCGGCCAGGGCATAGGCGACCACCAGCGGTGGCGAGGCCAGCCAGTTGGTTTTCACCAGCGGGTGCACGCGGCCCTCGAAGTTGCGGTTGCCCGAGAGCACCGAGGCGACGGTGAGGTCGGCGCTGGTGATGGCTTTTTCGATGGCGTCGTCCAGCGGGCCGGAGTTGCCGATGCAGGTGGTGCAGCCATAGCCCACCAGGTCGAAGCCCAAGGCGTCGAGGTATTGGGTCAGGCCGGCGGCCTTGTAGTAGTCGGTAACCACCTTGGAGCCGGGGGCCAGCGAGCTCTTGACCCAGGGCTTGCGCTGCAGGCCTTTTTCCACTGCCTTTTTCGCCACCAGCCCGGCTGCCATCATCACGCTGGGGTTGGAGGTGTTGGTGCAGGAGGTGATCGCCGCGATCACCACCGCGCCGTTTCTGAGCAGGTGTTGCTGGCCCTGGTATTCATAGCTGACTTCACCGGCCTGGTCGGCATTGCCCACCGCCACGCCGCCACCGCCTTCGCTTTCAAGGCGACCTTCTTCCTTGCTCGAGGGCTTGAGTTGCAGGCCGATGAAGTCATCGAAGGCCTGGCTGACATTGCCCAGGGCGACACGGTCTTGCGGGCGCTTGGGCCCGGCCAGGCTCGCTTCGACTTCGTTCATGTCCAGGGCCAGGGCGTCGCTGAACACCGGCTCCTGGCCGGGCAGGCGCCACAGGCCCTGGACTTTGCAGTAAGCCTCGACCAGTTTCACCGTGGCTTCAGGACGGCCCGACAGGCGCAGGTAATCGAGGGTGATCTGGTCGACCGGGAAGAAGCCGCAGGTGGCGCCATACTCCGGTGCCATATTGGCGATGGTGGCGCGGTCAGCCAGGGGCAGGTCGGCCAGGCCGTCGCCGTAGAACTCGACGAATTTGCCGACCACGCCCTTTTTACGCAGCATCTGCGTGACGGTCAGCACCAGGTCGGTGGCGGTGATGCCTTCGCGCAGCTTGCCGGTCAGCTTGAAACCGATCACTTCCGGGATCAGCATCGACACCGGCTGGCCGAGCATTGCAGCCTCCGCCTCGATACCGCCGACGCCCCAGCCGAGCACGCCCAGGCCGTTGATCATGGTGGTGTGCGAGTCGGTGCCGACCAGGGTGTCGGGGAAGGCGTAGGTGCGCCCGTCTTCTTCACGGGTCCAGACGGTGCGCCCCAGGTACTCGAGGTTGACCTGGTGGCAGATACCGGTGCCCGGCGGCACCACGCTGAAGTTGTCGAAAGCATTCTGGCCCCAGCGCAGGAAGGCGTAGCGTTCGCCGTTGCGCTGCATTTCGATGTCGACGTTCTGGGCAAAGGCCTGCTGGCTGGCGTAGCGGTCGACCATCACCGAGTGATCGATGACCAGGTCCACCGGCGACAACGGGTTGATCCGCTGCGGGTCGCCGCCGGCCTTGGCCATGGCCGCGCGCATGGCGGCTAGGTCGACCACCGCCGGTACGCCGGTAAAGTCCTGCATCAGCACCCGCGCCGGGCGGTACTGGATTTCGCGGTCGGAACGCCGCTCCTTGAGCCAGTTGGCCAGCGCCGAAAGGTCGCCGCTGGTGACGGTCTTGCCGTCTTCCCAGCGCAGCAGGTTTTCCAGCAGCACTTTCAGCGACATCGGCAGGCGCTGCAGGTCGCCGAGGCTGTGGGCAGCGTCGGGCAGGCTGTAATAGTGGTAGAGACGATCATCGACCGTCAGGGTCTTGAGGGTTTTCAGGCTATCGAGCGAGGGCATTACCAACTCCTTCTGCGCCGGTGATCGGCAATCTTCCCTGCTGTCGCCGGTTCACCGCCTCTGTGACAGTCCGCACGGCACGGACCTGGCTGAACGGTCAGGGTAGCCCTGTTTGGCGGACCTGACCATGTACTGGACCGGCCGGAAGTGTCGCAGGTTCCGATCTTCCTTTATCATTCGCCGATTTACCGGCGCTGCGTATTGCGCCCGGTCAGGGTTGGCGGTAATGGCCGTCAGCCGTCCTGGAGTGAAGATGAATACCCTGTTTATGCATTGCCGGCCCGGTTTCGAGAGCGAAGTCTGTGCCGAAATCGCCGAGCACGCCGCGCGCCTGAATGTCGCCGGCTATGCCAAGGCCAAGCCGCAGAGCGCCTGCGCCGAGTTCATCTGCAACGACGCCGAAGGTGCCGAGCAACTGATGCGCGAGCTGCGTTTTGCCCAACTGATCTTCCCCCGGCAATGGGCCCGCGGCGCGTTCATCGAGCTGCCGGAAACCGACCGCATCAGCGTTCTGCTCGAGGCCCTGGCCGATTACCCGCAGTGTGGCAGCCTGTGGCTGGAGGTGATGGACACCAACGATGGCAAAGAACTGTCGACCTTCTGTCGCAAGTTCGAAGTGCCGTTGCGCAAGGCCCTGAGCAAGGCCGGGCGCCTGGTTGAGGATGCGCACAAACCACGATTGCTGCTGACCTTCGTCAGCGGCCGGCGGGTGTTTGTCGGCCTGGCGGCGGCGGATAACTCGGCGATGTGGCCGATGGGTATTCCGCGCCTGAAGTTCCCCCGCGAAGCGCCGAGCCGTTCGACCCTCAAGCTGGAAGAGGCCTGGCACCACTTCATCCCTCGCGATCAGTGGGATGCGCGCCTGTCCGACGACATGACCGGGGTAGACCTGGGCGCTGCGCCGGGCGGCTGGACTTACCAACTGGTCAAGCGCGGCATGCTGGTGACCGCCATCGACAACGGGCCGATGGCTGAGAGCCTGATGGACACTGGCCTGGTCCAGCACCTGATGGCCGACGGCTTTACCTACAAGCCCAGGCAGACCGTGGACTGGATGGTCTGTGACATCGTCGAGAAGCCGGCGCGCAGTGCCGCCTTGCTGGAAACCTGGCTCGGCGAGGGCTTGTGCCGCGAGGCGGTGGTCAACCTCAAGCTGCCGATGAAGCAGCGTTACGCCGAAGTGCGGCGCCTGCTCGAGCGCATCGAAGAGGGCTTCAAGGCGCGCAAGGTCAAGGTCTCGATTGGCTGCAAGCAGCTGTATCACGACCGTGAGGAAGTGACCTGCCACCTGCGGCGCCTGGATCTGAAACCGCGCTGAGGCTGCGGGAGCGGCTTGAGCGACAATAGCTGATTGTTTCCGGAGTTCTACATGACTGACTTCACCCCAGATGCCATCCTCGACGCCACCGGCCTGAACTGCCCGGAGCCGGTGATGATGCTGCACCAGTACATTCGCGACCTGGCCCCCGGCGGCCTGCTCAAGGTGATCGCCACCGATCCCTCGACCCGTCGCGATATCCCCAAGTTCTGCGTGTTCCTCGACCATGAACTGGTCCGGCAGCAGGAAGAGGCGGGCACTTACCTGTACTGGATCCGCAAGAAGCTCGGTTAACGCTTTTCAGCGCGGCGAATGTGCTTGGCGCTGCTGCGCGCCAAGCGAATCGCCAGCATCAGCGCCGCGCAGGTGAGGCCGGCAATCAGGCCTTCCCACAGGCCGTTAGGGCCGCTTGCGGGGCCGAACAGGTCGGTCAGGCCGAGCACGTAACCCACCGGCAAGCCGATGCCCCAGTAGGCGAACAGGGTCAGGATCATGGTCACCCGGGTGTCCTGGTAACCGCGCAGGGCGCCGGCGGCAATCACCTGGATGGCGTCGGAGAACTGATACAGCGCGGCATACACGATCAGCATCGCGGCAATCTGGATCACCGCCGTGTCCGGGGTGTAGATCGAGGCGACGGGCTCGCGCATCAGCAGGATCAGGCTGGCCGAGAAGCAGGCAAACACCAGCGCCGCACCCAGGCCCACCAGGGCGGCGAAGCGCGCCTGGCGCGGTAGCCCGGCGCCGATCGCCTGGCCAACCCGCACGGTCACCGCCATCCCCAGCGAATACGGAATCATGAACAGCAGCGAGCTGATGTTCAGGGCAATCTGGTGCCCGGCCACCACGGTCGGGCCGAGGCTGCCGATCAGCAGGGCAATCACCGCGAAGATGCTCGACTCGGCGAATACCGCGATGCCGATCGGCAGGCCGACGCCGACCAGGCGCTTGATCACCGGCCATTGCGGCTTGTCCAGGCGCACCAGCACGCGCTGGCGGGCATAGGCCGGGGCCCAGTGGGTCCAGGCGGCCATGCTCAAGGCCATGAACCACATGACGATGCCGCTGGCCCAGCCGCAACCGACGCCGCCCAGAGCCGGCATGCCGAAGTGGCCATAGATCAGCACGTAGTTGAGTGGAATGTTCAGCAGCAGCCCGGACAAGCCGATAACCATGCTCGGCCGGGTCCGGCCCAGGGCATCGCTGTAGCAGCGCAACACGTAATAAAGGGCGACACCGGGGAAGCCGAAGGCAATGCCCTGCAAATAGCCCATGCTCGGCGCCACCAGTTGCGGGTCGACTTTCATCACCTGCAAGATCGGTTCGGCGCTGAGCAGCAGGCCACTGGCGATCAGGCCGACGCACAGTGCCAGCCACAATGCCTGGCGCACCAGCGGGCCGATCTCGGCATGCTGGCCGGCGCCATAGCGCTGGGCAACCTTGGGCGTGGTCGCCAGCAGGATGCCGGTCATCAGCAGGTACACCGGAATCCAGATCGAGTTACCCAGCGCCACGGCTGCCAGGTCGCGGGGGCTGACCCGGCCGGCCATCACCGCATCGACAAAACCCATGGCGGTGGTCGCCAACTGGGCAATGATGATTGGCGTGGCCAGCATCAGCAGGCCGCGCAGCTCGCTGCGGATCCGCGTCGGGCGCGACAGGGCGGGGGTTTGGGTCTCGGCGGTCATCGGTGTCACAAGGCAGGCGTCCACAGGAAAGATCGGCAAAGCCGGCTAGTCTACGCCTTGACGCGGCAGTCAGGAACCTCGCCTGCCTGTGGATCGCCCCACCCGTATCGGCCTACACTGCGCACCCCGATAGGAGAGCGCCATGCTGATTGTTGCTGACGAGAATATCCCGCTGCTCGATGCCTTCTTTGCCGGTTTTGGCGAAATCCGCCGCTACCCCGGGCGAGCGATCGATGCCGCCTGCGTCAAGGATGCCGATGTGCTGCTGGTGCGTTCAGTGACCAAGGTCGATCGCACTTTGCTCGAAGGCAGTCAGGTGAAGTTTGTCGGCACCTGCACCATCGGCACCGATCACCTGGCCCTGGATTATTTCGCCGAGGCTGGTATTCACTGGTCCAGCGCGCCAGGCTGCAACGCCCGCGGGGTGGTCGACTATGTGCTCGGCAGCCTGCTGACCCTGGCCGAGCTCGACGGCGCCAGCTTGCCTGCGCGCACCTATGGGGTGGTCGGCGCCGGGGAAGTTGGTGGGCGTCTGGTCGAGGTGCTGCGCGACCTTGGCTGGCAGGTGCTGGTGTGCGACCCGCCGCGCCAGGCGCGCGAGGGTGGCGATTATGTGAGCCTGGAGCAGATCATCGAGCAGTGCGACGTCATTAGCCTGCACACCCCGCTGACCCGTAGCGGCGAGCTGCCGACCTGGCACCTGCTGGGCCAGGCGCAACTGGCCCGCCTGCGCCCCGGCGCCTGGCTGATCAATGCCAGCCGCGGCCCGGTGGTCGACAATCAGGCTTTACGCCAGTTGCTGCGTGAGCGCGACGATATCCAGGCGGTGCTCGACGTCTGGGAGGGCGAGCCCCAGGTCGACCTGGCCCTGGCCGACCTCTGCGTGATCGCCACCCCGCATATTGCCGGCTACAGCCTGGACGGCAAGCAGCGCGGTACGGCGCAGATCTACCAGGCGTATTGCGCCTGGCGTGGCGAACCTGCCGAGGTGCAACTGAGCGACCTGCTGCCACAGCCGTGGCTGGCCGAAATCGCCTTGCAGGCCGAGACCGATCCGGCCTGGGCCCTCGCGACCCTGTGCCGTGCGGTGTATGACCCGCGCCGTGACGATGCCGATTTTCGCCGCAGCTTGAGCCGCGACCCGGCGCAGCAGAAGGCCGCCTTCGACAACTTGCGCAAGCACTACCCACCGCGCCGTGAAATCGAAGGCCTGGCCGTGCGCCTGCACGGTGAAGCGCCGCAACTGGCACAGCTGGTCCGCGCCTTGGGCGGCGTGCTGGTGTAAATAGCGGGCAATAAAAACCCGGCGCGTGCGCCGGGTTGAAGAATTCGGGTGGGTCAGTCTTTCTTGGCGAGTTCTACCCGGCTTTTTTCCAGCTTCTCGCAGGCCTGCTGGATCATCTCCTCGGTGATGGTGATCTCATTGCCATCCTTGTCGATGATCGTGCCGCCTACCGATGCCTGCGGGTTAGGCGCGGGTTTTTCCTGGGTGTTGCCTTGATGTTGCAAGCTCATTTCCTGTCTCCTCATCAGGTTGCAAGCTCAGACTAGAATCGCCTCGTGACCGGCCTGTGACAGCTCCTTCGGTTATCACTGTGCGACGTGTCCAGTCCATCAGAAAGCCGAGTAAACCTCCAGTAGTACTTTAGACCGAAACGGTCTAGCCGGCTGTGGCCTGGGTCTTATATGCCCAGGTTCTGGTTCCGACGCCCAATCATTGCCCGCAGTTCCTTGGCGCTTGATCAACGGTCCGGTGTAGGCTGCTGTAAATAGCGGACAAACGGCGTACTCCATGCTCAACCGGTTTTCTTCACGCCAGCGCCAGGCCCTGCGCCTGGGCTGGCGTTTTATCCGTCCTTACCGCACGCAGGCGCTGCTGGCCTTGCTGGCACTCATCGTTACCGCAGCGATTACCCTGTCCATGGGTCAGGGTATTCGCCTGCTGGTGGACCAGGGCTTCATGACCCAGTCGCCGCACCTGCTCAACCAGTCCATCGGCCTGTTCCTGCTGTTGGTGATGGCCCTGGCGATCGGTACCTTCAGCCGCTTCTATCTGGTGTCGTGGATTGGCGAACGCTGTGTGGCCGATATCCGCCAGCAGGTGTTCGATCATCTGATCTACCTGCACCCGGGTTTTTTCGAAAGTAACCGCAGTTCGGAGATCCAGTCGCGGCTGACCGCCGACACAACCTTGTTGCAATCGGTGATCGGCTCGTCGCTGTCGCTGTTCCTGCGCAACGCGCTGATGGTGCTGGGCGGCATCGTCCTGCTGTTTGTCACCAACCCCAAGCTCACCAGCATCGTGGTGCTGGCCTTGCCGCTGGTGCTGGCACCGATCCTGATTTTCGGCCGCCGGGTGCGCAACCTGTCGCGGCAGAGCCAGGACCGGGTCGCCGACGTCGGCAGCTATGTGGCCGAGACCCTCGGCCAGATCAAGACCGTGCAGGCCTACAACCACCAGTCCAGCGACCAGCAGCGCTTCGGCGCCACGGTCGAGGCGGCCTTTGAGGTGGCGCGCAAACGCATCCTCCAGCGCGCCTGGCTGATCACCCTGGTGATCGTGCTGGTGCTCGGGGCGGTCGGGGTAATGCTCTGGGTCGGTGGCATGGACGTGATCGCCGGGCGTATTTCCGGCGGTGAGCTGGCCGCCTTCGTGTTCTACAGCCTGATCGTCGGCAGCGCCTTCGGCACCCTCAGCGAAGTGATTGGCGAGCTGCAGCGCGCTGCCGGTGCCGGCGAGCGGATTGCCGAGCTGCTGGCAGCGCGCAGCGAGATAGTCGCGCCTGCTGACCTGCAGCGCTCGGCGCCGCGGGTCAGTGGCCGGGTCGAGTTGCAGGACATCCGTTTTGCTTATCCATCACGGCCAACACCGCCGGCCATCGATGACCTGAAGCTTACCGTCGAGCCCGGCGAAACCCTGGCCCTGGTCGGGCCGTCGGGGGCGGGCAAGTCGACCCTGTTCGACCTGTTACTGCGTTTTTACGACCCGCAGCAAGGGCGCATCCTGCTTGATGGTCAGGACATCAGGTGCCTCGATCCGCAGGACCTGCGCCGCCACTTCGCCCTGGTAGCGCAGAACCCGGCGCTGTTCTTTGGCACGGTGGAGGACAACATCCGCTACGGGCGCGCCGATGCCACGGCCGAACAGGTCGAGGCTGCTGCCCGCAGCGCCCATGCCCATGAGTTCATCTTGCAGTTGCCCAAGGGCTATCAGACTCACTTGGGTGACGCCGGCCTTGGCCTCTCGGGCGGTCAACGCCAGCGCCTGGCGATTGCCCGGGCCTTGCTGGTGGATGCACCGATTCTGTTGCTGGACGAAGCCACCAGCGCCCTCGACGCGCAGAGCGAGCATTTGATCCAGCAGGCGCTGCCGACCCTGATGAGCGGGCGCACCACCCTGGTGATCGCCCATCGCCTGGCCACGGTGCAGCATGCCGACCGCATTGCGGTGATTGATCAGGGCCGGCTGGTGGCCATCGGCACGCATCGCCAGTTGATTGCCCAGAGCCCCTTGTATGCGCGGCTGGCGGCGTTGCAGTTCAATAACGTGACGGAAATGTGACAGCGTCCTACAGACTGTCACATTTCTGTAGCAATCCCTTGAGACTATCTGTTCCAGCTGTTGCGTAATGCTCGAACCTGGCTGCTATCGATCGATGGCAGCTTTTTTTTGGCCTGCCGTCAGTGGCCAGCGAACGAGGACAGGGACGTCTTTGCCTGGTTGGCGCCGAGTGGCGCCGCTCCCTTATTCCTTGTTCCGGGACTTCTTTCGATGTTGCGTAAATCCCTCAGAGTGCAAATTCTCGCCCTGCTCGGCGGCAGCCTGGCGGCGATCCTGCTGATCGCCCTGGTGTGCTTTCAGTTGCTGTCCTCCAGCGTGCGCGGCTACGGCCAGCTGATCGACGGGCCATTGCAGGCGTCGCAGTTGATCGATGAAGCCAACCTGCAGTTCAAGGTCCAGGTCCAGGAGTGGAAGAACGTGCTGCTGCGCGGCAAGCAGCCCGCTGAGCTGGACAAGTACTGGCAGCAGTTCCTGGCCCGTGAGCAGCAGGTGCAGGGCATCCTTGACCAGTTGATCGCCCGCAGCGAGCAGCCGCTCAAGGGCCGTGCCGAGCAACTCAAGGCCAGCCACCGACAGTTGGGTCAGGCTTACGCACAGGGGCGTCAGGCGTTTCTGGCGGCGGGCGCTGATCCTGTTGTAGGCGATCAGGCAGTCAAAGGTGTTGACCGCGCTGCCAGCGAGCAAATGAGTGAGTTGGTCAGCCAGTTGCGCAGCGATGCCCAGGCGCGTGCCCAGACCATCAACCAGTCGGCAGAGCGTACGGTCTGGCTGGGGCTGCTGGTGATGTTCGGCTCGGCGTTGCTGGTCGGGCTGTTCAGTCTGTGGCTGGTCAACCGCAGCCTGATCGAGCCGATCCGTGGCTTGATCGATTATGTCGCGCAGTTGAGCCAGGGGCGCTTCGCCGCGCGGGTCGCCAGCGATCGCCAGGATGAGCTGGGGCGGCTGGCGGTGGCGGCCAATACTCTGCGCGACTTTCTTGCCGACACCTTCAGCCGCCTGCAGCGCAATGCCGGTGAGCTGGAAAGCGCCAGCGGCGAGCTGCGCGGCATTGCCGGCAACATGGCCCGCGGCACCGACGACCAGTTCCAGCGTACCGACCAGGTCGCTACGGCCATGCATGAAATGTCGGCGACCGCCCAGGAAGTCGCCCGCCATGCCGCCGACGCCGCGCGCGCCGCCGATGAAGCCGACCACAGCGCTCAGGCCGGCGAGCAGGTGATGCAGGCAACCATTGCCACCATTGCCGGGGTCAACCAGGAAATTGCCGACACCGCCAAGGTGATTCGCCATCTGGAAGCCGACAGCGACCGCATCGGCAAGGTGCTGGAAGTGATCCGCGCGATTGCCGAGCAGACCAACCTGCTGGCGCTCAACGCCGCCATCGAGGCGGCACGGGCCGGTGAGGCGGGACGCGGCTTTGCCGTGGTCGCCGATGAGGTGCGCAGCCTGGCCCAGCGTACGGCCGCGTCGATTGCCGAGATCAACCAGATCATCAGCGCCGTGCAGTCTGGCGCCGTGGCGGCGGTAAAAGCCATCGAGAGCGGCCAGCAGCGCAGCGAGGAGGGCGCCGAGCAGGTGCAGCAGGCCGGGCAGATGCTGCAGCGCATCACCGTTGCCGTCGAGGCTATCCGCGACATGAACCGGCAGATCGCCACGGCGGCGGAAGAACAGACCAGTGTTGCCGAGGACATCTCGCGCAACCTGGTGGAAATCACCCGGATTGCCACCACCAACCAGCAGGCGGTGCAGCAGACCGAGCAGGCCGGGCAGCACTTGCACGGCTTGTCCGGGCAGTTGGGGGAGGTCACTGCGCGCCTGAGTGCTTGAGCAAAAGCGGGGGAAATCCGCCACATCCAGCGGTAAAGGCCTGGCAATGTGGCGGATTGTCGCCAGCTAAACCGTTAAAGTTGGGGTGCGACGACACGTCCTAGCTATTAGCCGTTGGTCTTGTAAAAGTTGGCCCGCTTCCTGCTTTAAGGCGACCCACCCTGACAGCGGCGGCCATGCCCCGCGTCTGGCGTGACGACCGTTCCCGATCCATCGAACAACCCCAGCCGCCATCCAGTGCGCGGGTGTCCGGGCCGATTGCCCGAGCACCAGCTACGCTAAGCCTTGGACTGCGCGAGCAACAACAAGAATCCGGGCGTGCACTACGGGACCTGCGGTCATTGCCAATTACTTCACTTCAATTGGATTGAACTATGAAAAAAATCCTGCTGACGCTCCTGTGCCTGAGTGTCATCGGTTGCTCCAAGCCCAGTGAGCCCGAGAAAACCGTAGACGTGCTGCTGATCGGCGGCGGCATCATGAGTGCAAGCCTGGGTACCTACCTCAATGAGCTGGAGCCCGGTTGGTCGATCGACATCTACGAGCGCCTGGACAAGGTCGCCGAAGAAAGCTCCAACGCCTGGAACAACGCCGGTACCGGTCACTCCGCGTTCTGCGAGCTGAACTACACCAGCGAAGGTGCCGACGGCAAGATCGACATCAGCAAGGCCGTTGGCGTCAACGAGCAGTTCGAGATCTCCAAGCAGTTCTGGGCCTACCAGGTCGAGCAGAAAGTGCTGAGCAACCCGACCTCGTTCATCAATAACGTGCCGCACATGAGCTTCGTCTGGGGCGACAAGAACGTCGAGTTCCTCAAGAAGCGTCATGAAGCCCTGCAGCACAGCTCGCTGTTCCGTGGCATGGAGTACTCCGAAGACCACGAGCAGATCAAGAAGTGGGTACCGATCGTGATGGAAGGCCGCGCTGCCGACCAGAAGATCGCCGCCACCCGCATGCCGATCGGCACCGACGTCAACTTCGGCGAGATCACCCGCCAGCTGTTCGCCTCGCTGACCAAGCACGACAACGTCAAGCTGCACGTCCAGCACGAAGTCCGTGACATCGTCCGTAACGCCGACAACACCTGGACCGTGGTCGTCGCTGACCTGGCCAACAAGGGCGTCGAGAGCAGCATCAAGGCCAAGTTCGTCTTCATCGGTGCCGGTGGTGGCGCGCTGAAGCTGCTGCAGAAATCGGGCATCCCTGAAGCTGACGGCTATGCCGGCTTCCCGGTCGGTGGCCAGTTCCTGATGACCGACAACCAGGACATCGTTGCCCGCCACAAGGCCAAGCTGTACGGCAAGGCTTCGGTTGGTGCGCCGCCAATGTCGGTTCCGCACCTGGACACCCGCGTGATCGACGGCAAGGAAGTGCTGCTGTTCGGCCCGTTCGCCACCTTCTCGACCAAGTTCCTGAAGAACGGCTCGCTGCTGGACATGTTCGCTGCGCTGACCACCCACAACATCATGCCGATGACCCACGCCGGTATCGACAACATCGACCTGAGCACCTACCTGATGGGTCAGTTGATGCTGAGCTTCGATGACCGCATGGCGGCCCTGCGCGAGTACTTCCCGAACGCCAAGAACGAAGACTGGAAACTGCTGCAGGCCGGTCAACGCGTCCAGGTGATCAAGAAGGACCCTGAGCACGGCGGCATCCTGCAGTTCGGTACCGAAGTCGTTGCTGCCCAGGACGGCACCATTGCCGCGCTGCTGGGCGCCTCGCCAGGTGCTTCGACCGCTGCGCCGATCATGCTGAGCGTGCTGGAAAAGACCTTCAAGGATCGCATCAAGACCCCTGAGTGGCAGGCCAAGCTGAAGGAAATCGTGCCGACCTACGGCCAGAAGCTCAACAACAACCTTGAGCTGACCAACAAGACCCGTGAGTGGAGCAGTTCGCGTCTGAACCTGCTGTACGTTCCGGTGCTGCCGGAAGAGGCAGCTGCGGTACAGGCTGAGCCTGCGCTGTAAGCTTTCGCTTTGCCAGAAACAAACAAGCCCCTGTTCAGGGGCTTGTTTGTTTCTGGCCTGGCAAAAATATCGCCGGCTACTCGGTTGCGGATCAGTGGCGTTTCTTGCGATGACTGTCCGCCAGGTTGTTACCCAACGCACCACCAGCCGCGCCGCCCAGGCCTGCGCCAATTGCCGAGCCGGTGCTGCCACCGAGCTTGCCGCCGACCAGCGAGCCACCGGCCGAACCCAGGCCGCCACCAATGGCCGCCTTGGTCTTGTTGCCTTTTTTCGCGCCCATGGCACTGCCTGCCGCGCCGCCGACGCCGGCACCAATGGCCGCACCGGTGCTGCCGCCAAGCTTCTGCCCGACCACGTTACCCAGAACACCACCCAGGCCACCGCCTACAGCGGTCTGGCCATCACCGGCCATGGCGCCTTGTGCGCACAAAAGGCCCAGGGTCAGGGCGGCAAGAGTCTTACGCATGTGAATCAACCT
Source organism: Pseudomonas sp. B21-035 (assembly GCF_024748945.1). NCBI lineage: Bacteria > Pseudomonadati > Pseudomonadota > Gammaproteobacteria > Pseudomonadales > Pseudomonadaceae > Pseudomonas > Pseudomonas sp. B21-035. The sequence goes on along the minus strand of NZ_CP087179.1, from coordinate 4,029,226 downwards.
TAATGTTCAAAAAGGCGCGCATTCTGCTGGCAGCGTCGCCGCCGCGCAATGCTGGCCACTGCTGCTCGTCTGCCAGGCACGAAAAAGCCCGCGCGAGGGCGGGCTTTTTGCTGAGTAAAGTGGTCGGAGAGACAGGATTCGAACCTGCGGCCTTCTCGTCCCGAACGAGACGCGCTACCTGGCTGCGCTACACTCCGATGGAGAAAATATTACTCAAAATCTTCTCCTCGACAAGCCCCAGAGGCGGCCTGTCGATCAGCTCACAGGTCCTTGACGGTACGGACCTGGTCCTTGTTGATGCGGGTGCGTTTGCCGTCCAGTTGTTCGAATTCGTAGAAGCCCGAGTCTTCGTCGTATTGCGGAGTATCGACCGCCTGGATTTCGCGGCCGTCGTTCAGGGTAATGACGGTCGGCGAAGCGCAGCCAGCCAGAGTGCCAAGACCCAGGGCGAGCAGGAAAGCGGGAAGAGTCCGTTGAATCATTGTGTTTCTCCAGTAAAGGATGGTGCGTAATGTTTCTTGAGACGCATGGCGCCTGCGCAAGTTCCATGCAGATTTCAGCATAGCGGCAATCTAGCATTATTGACCGGCAACAATGCCTGGGCCGCTGGCGGGCGCGAGGCAGGCAGGGCTGTGATATAACACCGCTCATTCGTTCCTATCAATGGATTCAAGGTCCCATGAAAGCCAAGGCAGATGTACCTTTCGTGCCGCTGAACATTGCCGTCCTGACGGTCAGCGATACCCGCACCCTGGAAACCGACACCTCCGGCCAGGTGTTCGTCGACCGCCTGAGCGAGGCCGGCCACGCTCTGGCGGCGCGGGTGCTGCTCAAGGACGATCTGTACAAGATTCGCGCCCAGGTCGCCACCTGGATCGCCGATGAGCAGGTGCAGGTGGTGCTGATCACCGGCGGTACCGGCTTTACCGGGCGCGATAGCACCCCGGAAGCCGTGGCCTGCCTGCTGGACAAGCAAGTCGATGGCTTTGGCGAGCTGTTCCGGCATATCTCCCTGGCCGATATCGGTACCTCCACCGTGCAGTCCCGGGCCCTGGCCGGGCTGGCCAACGGCACCCTGGTGTGTTGCCTGCCGGGCTCGACCAACGCCGTGCGTACCGGCTGGGACGGCATCCTTGCCGAGCAGCTCGACGCCCGTCATCGCCCGTGCAACTTCGTCACCCACCTCAAGCAGGCCGCGCCCTGCGAAAGCCGTGGTTGAGGCGCCCATGCACACTCAACTGATGCCGGTCGAAGAAGCCCTGGCAAAACTGCTGGCGCTGGCCGAAGCCGCGCCTATCACCGCTACCGAGCAGGTCGCCCTGGCCGACGCCGAGGGCCGCGTGCTGGCACATGAGCTGGTCTCGAGCCTCGACCTGCCGCCCTGGCCCAACAGCGCCATGGACGGCTACGCGCTGCGCCTGGCCGACTGGACGGGCGAGCCCTTGACGGTCAGCCAGCGGGTATTCGCCGGGCATTCACCCGAGCCGTTGCAGCCGGGTACCTGTGCGCGGATCTTTACCGGGGCGCCGGTGCCGGTGGGGGCGGATTGCGTTGAGATGCAGGAAAACGCCGACGTCCTGGACGATCAGCGCGTGCGCTTTACCGAGGCGCTGCGCGTTGGTCAGAACATTCGCCCGCAAGGGCAGGAAACCCGCGCTGGCGAGGCGGTTTTGGCCGCGGGTACGCGCCTGGGGCCGATCGAGCTGGGCCTGGCGGCTTCCTTGGGGTGCGCCGAGCTGAGCGTCGTGCGGCGGGTCAAGGTCGCTGTGCTGTCGACCGGCGACGAATTGGTCGAGCCCGGCTTGCCCCTGGGGCCCGGGCAGATCTACAACAGCAACCGGCGGCTGCTCGGCAGCTGGCTGCAACGTCTGGGCTGTGAGGTGATCGACGCTGGCATTCTGGCCGATGACCTGGAGAAAACCCGCAACTGCCTGGCTGCCCTGCAGGGTGTCGACCTGATCCTTTCCACTGGCGGTGTTTCGGTGGGCGAGGCCGATTACCTGGGCATCGCCCTGCGTGAAGAGGGCGAACTGTCGCTGTGGAAGCTGGCAATCAAGCCGGGCAAGCCGCTGACCTTCGGTCATTACAAGGGCGTCCCGGTCATTGGCTTGCCGGGTAATCCGGCTTCGACCCTGGTGACCTTCGGCCTGCTGACCCGCCCCTACCTGTTGCGCCGCCAGGGCGTTACCGAGGTCACGCCGCTGCAGTTCGCGGTGCCGGCCGGGTTCGACTGGCCCAAGGCTGGCACTCGCCGCGAATACCTGCGCGGGCGCCTGGAGCAGGGCAGCGCATTGATCTACAAGAACCAGAGCTCGGGTGTGCTGCGCAGCGCCGCCTGGGCCGAGGGCCTGGTCGAAGTCCGTGAGGGCCAGACCCCGGGCAAGGGCGATATCGTGCAGTTCATTCCCTTGAGCGAGCTACTTGGTTGAACGGCTGAGCAGGGTGTCGCCCACCAGGGTGGCACCGCTCGGCGCGCGCAGGCTGGGGCGCGCATGCACGCTTTCCAGCTGGGCAGCGGCGATGCTCCAGTCGTGCCGGCTGCAGACAAACTCCCGCGCCGCTTGCGACAGCTGGCGCAGGCGCCAGGGCTGATTGAGCAGTTGGTTAATCATCAACGCCAGCTGGTCGCCGTCGTCACTGGCCAGGTAGTGCTCGCCATGGGTCACCTGCAGGCCTGACACGCCCTTGGCCGTGGTTACCACCGGCAGCCCGGCGGCCATGGCTTCCAGTATCTTGATCTTCGAGCCGCCGCCATAACGTAGCGGCGCAAAGAAGATCGCCGAGTTGCGTTGCAGCTCGCGCAGGTCAGGCAGGTAGCCAATCCATTCGATTCGCGGGTCGCTCCAGCGCAGTTTCCAGCTGGGCGGCAAGGCGTGGCCAACCACGGCCAGGCGTACTGCGGGGTTGCTCAGCCAGACTTGCGGCAGAATGTCTTCCAGCGCCCATTCGATGGCTTCAAGGTTGGCGCCGTATTCGAAATTGCCGACGAACAGCAGGCGCTGGCTGCACAGCGACGGCTGGATATCCTGGTAATGCGCGCAATCCACGCCATTGATCACCACCGACACCGCAGCGCCGGTCGCCTGGCTGATGTGTTCGGCGTCGGTTGGGCTGACCGCTACCACTTCATGGGCCTGGCTGAGCACGCGGTTTTCCCAGCGCCGGTAACGCCAGCGATCAAAGGCATTGAACGGTCGCAGCCACAGTGGCAAGCGGTCGTGGCAAGCGGCGCCATTGACCGATTCGATGTTGTGCTCGCTGAGCACGAACGGCAGCCCGCGAGCCTGCAGGGCCTTTTCGAACGGCTGGAAGCTGTAGCTGTGCTCGATCTGGATGACATCCCAGGGCTCTTCCAGCAATTGCTCGAAGCAGTGGCGCAGGTGCGGCGCCAGGCCATTGATGCTGGCGCGCATCGGATAGCTGGGGTAGATCGCCGCCAGCAGGTTCAGGGGGCTGTGGAAGGGGCGCCTGGGTAGCACGATCAGGCGTTCGAGCAAAGGTTCCAAGGCCTGTCGGGCCGCGTCGCTGGGCGGGATTTTCGATTGCACCAGCAGGGTGATGCGGTGACCCCGCTGCGCCAGGCTGCGCAGCAGGTGGTATTGCCGTGTTTTACCGCCGCTGGTGGTGGGCCAGGGCAGGTAGGGTAGTGTCCAGAGTACGCGCATGACCCCTTTCCTCTGTGTTCAGGCGGGTAACGGCATGCAGATAAAAATGGACGCGCCGGGGGAATCAGCTTGCGGCTGGCTCCGGGGCGCGTCCATAGATATCAGTAAAGCGCACGATGTCATCCTCGCCCAGGTATTCGCCACTTTGTACTTCAATCATTACCAGATCGATCACCCCCGGGTTGGTCAGGCGGTGTACCCGGCCGGGTTTGATGAAGGTCGATTCGTTGGTATCGAGCAGAAATTCCTCTTCACCATTGGTCACACAGGCCATGCCGCTGACCACGATCCAGTGCTCGCTGCGGTGATGATGCATCTGCAGCGACAGCGAAGCCTCGGGGCGGACCATGATGCGCTTGATCTTGAACCGCGGGCCTTCCTCGAGCACCGTGTAGGTGCCCCACGGGCGGTTGACCGTGCGGTGCAGGCGGAACGCGTCGTGGCCCTGGCGCTTGAGCTGCTGGGCAATCACCTTGACCTCCTGGCTGCGCGCGGCATCGGCAATCAGCAGGGCATCGGGGGTGTCGATGATAATCAGGTTGTCCAGGCCCACCGCGCCGACCAGGCGCCTTGGCGAGTCGATATAGCAATTGTGCACATCGTGCAGCACGGTTTCGCCGGTGCAGCGATTGCCTTGATGATCACCGGCCTTGAGCTCGCGCACCGCCTCCCAGCTGCCGATATCGCTCCAGCCCAGCTGGCTGGGCAGTACCGCGACCTGTTGCGAGGTCTCCATCACGGCATAGTCGATGGAAATGTCCGGCACCAGGGCGAAGCTGTCCGGGTCCAGTTCCACCTGGCACTCACGGGCGCCTTCCTTGCACGGGCTCAGGGCCAGGCAGTGATTGACCGCCGCCAGCAGTTGCGGGGCGTGCTGTTCCAGTTCATGCAGGATGGCGTCGACACGCATGCAGAACATCCCGGCATTCCACAGGTGCTGGCCGCCATCGAGGTACTGCTGGGCGGTGTCGGCGTCGGGCTTTTCGACAAAGCGGGCAACCCTGAAGCCGTGGGCATCCAGGGCCTGGCCTTTTTCGATGTAGCCAAAACCGGTTTCAGCACGGGTCGGCAGCAGGCCGAAGGTGGTCAGCCAGCCCTGGGCAGCCAGCAAGCGGGCCTGGCTGACGGCCTGGTCGAAGGCGCTGAGGTCGTTGATCAGGTGATCGGCTGGCAGCACCAGCAATTGCGCATCCTCACCGTACAGCCGGGCGCAGTGCAGGGCGGCAGCGGCAATGGCGGCGGCGGTATTGCGGCCAAAGGGTTCGAGGATGTAGTCCAGGGCCAGGTTGGCCTTGTTCAGCTGGCGGAATTCGTCCTGGGTGCGGAAGAACACCTCGCGGTTGGTCACCGTCAGGATCCGTTCGACATCGGCCAGGCAACTGGCGCGGGCGAAGGTCTTCTGCAGCAGGCTCTGGCCGTCGGGCAGGCGCATGAACGGCTTGGGCATGGTTTCGCGCGATACCGGCCACAGGCGGGTGCCGGCGCCGCCAGCGATGATGCAAGGGATCAGAACACTCATCTCACAGCCTCGAGTCAGGGGCACTGCCTGGGCAGTGCAGCAAAAGTAAACAGAGCAACCTGGCAGGCTTTTGCGCAATGAGTCAATAAAATGACTTTTACCACTGGCATCGTCCATGAAGGCCAAATATTTGTCGAATGATGCCCCTCGGCGACGAAGCTTTCAATGATATTTGTGTGAATGGCATGCGAAACTCTGCTGAAACGTTACCTGCAATGCAGTAAAGGGACGCCGGAAACGGTCGAGATACTCGACGCTCAATTCATCGGGGAACGCACACATGGCGCAGCAAAAGGCATTGATGATCCTGCATGGCAAGCAGGCCATGAACGAAGAGGTGCGTGCTGCGGTGACCGGCATGCGAGAGCGCGGCTGGCAGTTGGACGTGCGCCTGACCTGGGAGGGGGGCGACGCCCAGCGCCTGGTCGAAGAAGCGCTGGCCGCCGGCTACCCGCACTTGGTGGCTGCGGGTGGCGATGGCACCCTGCGCGATGTCGCCGAGGCCATGGTGCGTGCCGACGCTGACGCCAGCCTGGTGTTGCTGGCGCTGGGCACCGCCAACGATTTTGCCAAGGCTGCCGGCGTGCCGCTGGAGCCGGCGCAGGCGCTGATGCTGCTGGAAGTACCGGCCCGGGCCATTGACCTGGGCGAGGTGGGTGGGCAGGTATTCCTGAACATGGCCACCGGTGGTTTCGGCAGCCAGGTTACCGCCAACACCTCCGAAGACCTGAAAAAGGTATTGGGTGCGGCGGCCTACCTGTTCACCGGCCTGTCGCGTTTTAGTGAGCTGCGCGCAGCCTCGGTGGCGCTGCACGGCCCGGATTTCCAGTGGCAGGGCGAGTTGCTGGCGCTGGGCATCGGCAACGGGCGGCAGGCCGGCGGCGGGCATGCGCTGTGCCCCCAGGCGCAGGTTGATGATGGTTTGCTCGACATCAGCATCCTGCCGGCACCCCAGGAAGTGGTCGGCACCTTGCGCGGCCTGCTCAGCGATGGCCTGGGGCTGGACAGCATGTTTGTCCGTGCGCGCTTGCCATGGGTCGAGATCAGAAGCTCGCAAGGCCTGGACATCAACCTCGATGGTGAGCCCCTGCAGGGCGACAACCTGCGTTTTGAAGTGCTGCCCGCGGCCTTGCGCGTGCACCTGCCGGTCGACTCGCCGCTGCTTAGTCGTCGAGGCTGATGATTTGCTCGCGCACGGCAAACAGCACCAGGCCGGCGACGTCGTAGATCTGCAGGCGTTTCATGATCTGCGAGCGGTGGGTTTCCACGGTCTTGATGCTCAAGCCCAGGCCCTGGGCGATTTCCCGGGTCGACTTGCCGCGCACGATCAGGCGCAGGATTTCCAGTTGGCGGGCGGTGAGGTTGTGCTTTTCCGCTGTCTCCGGCTTGCCCGACTGGGCGCGCAGCAGGGCCTGGTTGATTACCGTGTGGGCAATCGCCGGGCTCAGGTAGCGCTCGTTGCCGCGCAGTGCTGCCAGTGCCTGTTCAAGCTCGGTGGCGGTGGTGTCTTTGAGCAGGTAGCCATGGGCGCCGCTTTCCAGGGCCTGCATGATCAGCTCCGGGTCGGTGTGCATGGAGAGGATCAGCACCTTGCTGCGACAGCCCAGGGCGCGCAGGCGGGTCAGGGCATCCAGGCCGCTGGTGCAGCGCATGGAGATATCCAGCAGGACGATGTCCGGGTCCAGTTGCATGACCAGTTCCGGCACCTGGCTGCCGTCGTTGGCTTCGCCGATCACGGCATAGCCGGGAATGTCGGACACCAGCGCGCGCACACCTGCGCGAATCAGTGAATGGTCATCGACCAACAGCAATGTACAGGTCATGGGACGTTACTTGTCTTGGCGCGTTCGAGGGTGCGCGCAGGCCAGGGGAACAGGGCGTCGATCTGGGTGCCCAGGCCGGGCTGGCTGTTGACCGACAGTGTGCCATTGAGCAGGCCGACGCGCTCGAGCATTCCGGCCATGCCGCGCTGGCCTTCATCGGCTGGGCTGCTGGCCGGCGAAAAGCCCAGGCCGTCATCGCTGATCGACAACGCCAGGCCTTCGGGCTGGCGCTGAATGCGCACCACCAGGTTCTTTGCCTTGGCGTGACGCAGGATGTTGGTCACCGCCTCTTGGGTAATGCGAAAGGCGGCGATGGCCATATCTTCCGGGAGGCCGCCCAGGCGCTGGCGGCATTCCAGGCTCCAGTGCACCTCGGTGTTTTCCAGGGCGCGCAGCAGGTGCGCGCGCAGGCTGGCTTCCAGGCCCAGGCTGGACAGTTGTCTTGGGTTGAGGATGGCCGAAACATCGCGCACGCTGGCCAGGGTGTCGTCCAGGGTGCTGCGCAAGGTTTTGCAGTGCTCCTGCAGCTCGCTCGGAGCGCGGCGCGCGAGCCAGTCGGCCTGGAGTTTGGCGGCGGTCAGCAACTGGCCGATATCGTCGTGCAGTTCGCGGCTCAGGCGCTGGCGTTCGCTTTCCTGCACTTTGAGCAGGCGGTCGGCCAGTTCCGCCGGGCGCAGGGCAATCGAGCGCGCCCACTGGCGCAGTTGCCAGGCAATGCTCGACAGGGCAACCAGTTGCAGGGCCAGGGCGATGCCTGGCAGCGGTTGCTCAAGCAGGTACAAGGCCAGGTTGACGGCAACCGAAGCCAGGCACAGCAGGGCGGTTGCCCAGCGCAACAGAGAGGCTCCGGGGTGCCAGCGCTTGAGTGTCTTGAGGCTTGAGAACATAGAAATTGAAGCCACTGAAATATCGCTGTTGAAAGCCTTGCAAAGGTCGAACTAGAGGCGTTTGTCGAATTGCCTTCAATAACGTTTAAATGCCGGCGCCGGGGTAACCGCGATGAAAGTCTGCACGCGGTGTCTGGGGAGATCCGGGTAAGGTGCATGTGTCCATCAGCGCGCATGGTATCACTTCAAATACAATTGGTCGCGAACTCTGATAACTGACTGAATAGCCAGATTTTACGGGCTGGTACGACGGTTCCGATTGTCTTCGAATCTAGCATTTTGCCATCAGTTTGCGGGGCTGGGATTTTGCCCGAAATCAATTAAACGAAATGTTTGTTGCAGATAATTAGAGAGACCTGGAAATACACTAAGTTGGGTCTTAGTGTGCACTCGTCACAGGCTTGGTTAATCTCGCCGGGGCAGTATTGTTATGTCCCTTAGTTGCCCCTGGTCGGCGAAGAAAGTGCAGTGGCGTTCGCGCTGGTGGGCGCAGCCATTGAAGGGGCGGGGTGTTCGCAAGTGTGCCGGGTTTCGATGCAAGAGTCGCAGGCCAGAGCCTCCTGCGGGCTCAGAGCGGTGGCCAGGGTGTCGAGCAACTGCACCTGTTCCTCGGTATCCAGGCTCAGGCGGCCGGTGTGCGGATCGATCAACTCCAGCTGCCAGGCCAGCAGGGTCAGGCAGCTTTCCAGGGCTTGCAGGGCTTCACCTTGCAATGCCGGTTGCGCCTGTGCGGGTTCCAGCAGTGCCTGCAGATGTTGGCTGTAGCTTGCGACCTCGACCAGGCCAAGGGCCTGTGCGCGTTCTACCAGGGTGGCCAGGGTATCGTTGAGGCAGTGACAGGCATCCGGATCGTTGTCGATCAGTTGCAGGTGCAGCAGGCATTCCTCTGCCTTGGTCAGCAGCACCTGGGCGTCGATCAGGAAATCCTGCAGGGCGCTGTTGTGCAGTGCGTCGTTAGCCATCATTTGGCTCCAGCGCGTAAGGCTGGAGCAGGGGCTGGCCACCATGAGGCGATCGCTGACAAAAGCCTGACTCCGTTCATGCAATGAGAATGGCGTCACATTAATGGCTAATGGATATTGCGAACATCAGGTCTCACCCGATTGTCACTAGGGGATTCCCTGATGCGGTGTTTTCGATACGACCCTTTGCGGGTGTTTGCGACAGCGGAGAGGTGAGCGCAGTAAAGCATGATGGTAAAATGACATCAATGGGCTGCGGAGCATTTTCTTCACAGGGTCAAGCTCTGCGGCAAACGGCCGATACAGGGCCATTGGGATCATTTTCGACACACCTTGGGGGCTCTTCGATGGCTGGCATTCTCGACACGGTAGACCAAAGAACGCAGCTGGTGGGCGAGAACCGCCTGGAAATCCTGATGTTCCGCCTGGCTGGCCGGCAACTGTTCGCGATCAACGTGTTCAAGGTCCAGGAAGTGCTGCAGATGCCCAAGCTGACCCTGATGCCGCAGCGCCATGCGTACGTCTGCGGCGTGGTCAACCTGCGCGGCCAGACCCTGCCGGTGATCGACCTGTCCCAGGCCATCGGCATGCGCCCGCTGGAGCCAGGCCCGGGCAGCACCATCATCGTCACCGAATACAACCGCTCGGTGCAGGCCTTCCTGGTCGGCGGCGTCGACCGTATCGTCAACATGAACTGGGAAGCCATCATGCCGCCGCCGACCAGCGCCGGTCGCCAGCACTACCTGACGGCGATCAGCAAGGTCGACGAGCAACTGGTGGAAATCATCGACGTCGAGAAGGTTCTGGCGGAAATCGTCCCGTACAGCGCCAAGGTCTCGCGCGACAAACTCGAAGACCCGGTGCTGGCCCGTGCCCGCGGCCGCGAAGTACTGCTGGTCGACGACTCTACCGTGGCCCTGGCGCAGTTGCGCGACACCTTGTCGCAACTGGGAGTGAAAATGCATGTGGCCAGCGATGGCCTCAAGGCGCTGCGCATGCTCAAGGGCTGGGCCGATGCCGGCGAGGATGTTTGCGAGAAGCTGCTGATGGTCTTCACCGATGCCGAAATGCCGGAAATGGACGGCTACCGCCTGACCACTGAAATCCGCAACGACCCGCGCCTGCGTTCGTTGTACGTGGTGCTGCACACGTCGCTGTCGGGCAGCTTCAACGAATCGATGGTGAAGAAGGTCGGCTGCGACAACTTCCTTTCCAAGTTCCAGCCCGACAAGCTGGTCGATGTCGTGCGCCAGCGGCTGATGCTGGATGAAGCCACGGCCTGAGTCGGTATAAGCTAGGGCTTTAACCGACACAAGGCAGGTCATGATGCGCCTCAGTGCGTTGTACCGATACCCGCTCAAATCAGCGCGCGGTGAGGCGCTGCAGACTTCCTCGCTGGACCTTCTGGGGTTGAGCGGGGACCGCCGCTGGCTGCTCGTGGAGCGCGCCAACGGGCGCTTCCTGACCCAGCGCATGTACCCGCAGATGACCCAGCTGGCCGCGCTGCACAACGCCGATGGCAGCCTCACCCTTGAGGCGCCGGGCCATCCCACGCTGCACGTGGCCGTACCCGAGCCCGAAAACGACCTGCGCGGTATCACTATCTGGCGCGACACCTTTCGCGTACCCGATGCCGGCGATGCGGCCGCGCAGTGGCTTAGTGCATTCATCGGCAAGGACGTGCGCCTGGTTTACGTGCCCGATCAACGTGCACGCTTCCTGCCCAGTGGGTATGGCCTGAACAGCGACCGTGTGGCGTTCGCCGATGGTTTTCCCTTGCTGCTGATTGGCCAGGCATCGCTGGATGACCTGGTAGCGAAGGTCGGGCGGCCGCTGCAGATGCTGCGCTTTCGTCCCAACCTGGTGGTGGAGGGCAGTGCTGCCTTTGCCGAGGATGGCTGGAAGCGCATCCGTATCGGCGAGGTCGAATTCCGGGTGCTCAAGCCCTGCGAGCGCTGCATCATGACCACCATCGACCCGCAGACCGGCGAACGCAGCCCGGACCGTGAACCACTGGCGACCTTGCAAACCTACCGGCAGAAGGAAGGCGATGTGCTGTTTGGCCAGAACCTGGTGGCCGATGGGGTAGGAAGGCTTGAGGTGGGGATGGCAGTGACGGTGCTGGAGTAGTTCGGCTGTGGACTTCTATCGCGGGGCAAGTCGAGGCGTTGCCCCGCGATGGCATCAATCACTGATCGTCAAAATACCGCTCATGCCAGTCCACCAGCGGCTGCGGCGAATTGAGCTTTTGCCCGTAGATCACCGAATACGACAGCACGTTCTGCACGTACTGGCGTGTCTCGTCGAACGGGATCGACTCGACCCAAACGTCAAAGCTCAGGTGGTCGGCGCCACGCAGCCACTGGCGTACCCGGCCTGGCCCGGCGTTGTAGGCGGCCGAGGCGAGCACGCGGTTGCCGTTGAACTGGCTGTGCACCTGGCTCAGGTAGGCAGCGCCGAGCTGGATGTTCTTGTCCGGGTTGAACACCTGCGCCGGCGAGGCCAGCGGGATGCTGAACTTGCGCGCGGTCTCTTTGGCGGTGGCCGGCATCAGTTGCATCAGGCCACTGGCGCCAACGCTTGAGCGGGCATCGTCCATGAACGCGCTTTCCTGGCGGGTGATGGCAAACACCCAGCTCGAATGCAGGCCGCGCACCTTGGCCTCGCGCACCAGGGTGTCGCGGTGGGCCATCGGGAAGCGGATGTCCAGGTCGTCCCAGTACTTGGCCTGGCTGATGGTGCGAATGGCCGGGAAGTACCAGCGCATGTCATAGGCCAGCTTGGCCTGGGCGACCATCTCGTCACGGTTGAAGTGCCGGCTGACGTGATACCACTCGCGGCGACCGTCGACGATCTGCCCCCGGGCGTGGAACTCCAGTGCACGTTTGACCCCGGGAGTGTTGCGTACCTTGTTGATGAGCTGCTGGCTGAGTACCAGCGGCTTGTTGTTCAACTGGTAGGGGGTTTGCGCGCGGTCGGCGGCGAGGAAGCCGTAGAAGTCGCGCTCACGGGCCACGGTTTTGTACAGCAGCGGGATCTGCGGGTTCTTCGGCTGCGCCAGCTCCAGGCTGCGCGCCTGCCAGTAGCGCCAGCGGTTGCTGCTGGCCAGGTCCTGGGGCAGGCGCTTGGTCAGCTCGTAGGCATCTTCCCAGCGGCCCAGGCGCAGCAGCAGGCGCAGGCGCCATTCGGTGACGGTGTTGTCACGCAGCTCCGGGTCGTAGCGGGTCATCAGATCCAGCGCCCGCGGGTCGTAGCGGCGCGCCAGGGTCAGGCCGATTTCGCGGGCGATGGCGACCTTTTCGTCGCGGGAGAAATGCATGCGGTTGGCGTAGTCGTCGAGCAGGCTCATGGCCCGCTCCGGGTCCTGGCGGGCCAGGCGGCGCAGGCCGAGGCTGACCACGTCGGACATCGCCTCGTTGACCGGAGTGAAGCGCCCGGGCTGGTTGAGCAACTCGGGCTTTTGCGCCACGTCGATCAGCAGGCGGCCCTGCGGCGCCAGGGTGTTGAGGCTCTTGACCAGGGTGTTGGCTAGCGCATAGTTGCGGGTTTGGGCCGCCAGCTTGGCGCGCTCCCAGCGTTTTTGCTCGGTCAACTGGCCTTCGGCGGCCCAGCGTTCGAACAGGGCATCGCAGGCAGCCGGTTGCGACTTGCCGACCAGCCAGAGTTTCTCGGCGCTGGCGAAGCCTTCGGCGCGCAGGCCGTGGCTGAGCTGGTACTGGCCGTTGAGGCAGTCCAGCTCGGTGAAATTGAGCTTTGGATCGTAGTACTTGGTGAAGGTCGCCCAGTCGCCGCGCTCGGCCAGCCAGCGCAACCAGCGCAGCTTCATCCAGTTAGCCTGGGGCAGGTCGCCGTGGGCGGCGAGGAATTTCTCGATTTCGTCGTTGCTGGCAGTTTTAAGCCGGGCGGTGAGTTCGTCGTAGGCCAGGTAAGGCGTCAACGGATAATCGCGCAGGGCATCGGCGTAACGCAGGTACGGGCCCTTGTCGCCCTTGGCCAGGGCGCGTTTGGCTTCATCGTAGTATTGACGTTGCTGGGTGATGTCGGTGGCCTGGGCGACACCCACTGCCGAGGCAGTGAGAAGCAGGCTGGATACGAGGCAGAACAGGCGGCTGCGCATGAGACTTCCGGGCAGTTTGACCATGAAAAGTGACGGCGAAGCCAGCACTGTTGGAGTTGCATTGCCTTAGCTTAGCCGGTTGCAACAGGCGGATGAAAGCATTGTGCTTGTATCTGGTTGTAAAGAAGCGGCCCGTCGTCGGAAGGTACAGTAGGACGCGCTGCTTAATGTGAAGCCGGCCCAAGTCGGGTAGAATGCGCGCCCGGTTTTTGGAGAAGATCATGACCCTGCTCAAATTAAGCGATGTGTCCCTTGCGTTCGGCGCCACGCCGTTGTTGGACAAGGTGTCCTGGCAGATCGCCCGTGGTGAGCGGGTGTGCATCATCGGCCGCAACGGCACTGGCAAGTCGAGCATGCTGCGCCTGGTCAAGGGCGATCAGAAGCCTGATGAAGGCGACGTCTGGCGTGCCCCGGGCCTGAAGATCGGCGAGCTGCCGCAAGAGTTGCCGGTGGCTGACGGCCGTACCGTGTTCGACGTGGTAGCCGAAGGTCTCGATGGCGTCGGCGCCTTGCTGGCCGAATACCACCACCTGAGCCAGAACATCCATAGCGATGCCGACCTGGAAAAGCTCATGCATGTCCAGCACGACCTTGAGTCGCGCGATGGCTGGCGCCTGCAGCAACTGGTTGACAGCACCCTGAGCCGCCTGCAATTGCCGGCCGACAAGACCCTGGCCGAGCTCTCCGGTGGCTGGCGCCGCCGCGTGCTGCTGGCCCAGGCGCTGGTGTCCGAGCCTGACCTGCTGCTGCTCGACGAACCGACCAACCACCTGGACATCGGCGCCATTGCCTGGCTTGAAGATGCCCTCAGTGGTTTCGGCGGCGCCGTGCTGTTCATCACCCACGACCGTTCCTTCCTGCAGAACCTGGCCACGCGCATCCTCGAGCTGGACCGCGGCGGCCTGATCGACTGGAACGGCGACTACGCAAGCTTCCTGGTGCACAAGGAGGCGGCGCTGGCGGCCGAAGAAACCGCCAACGCCCTGTTCGACAAGAAGCTGGCCCAGGAAGAAGTGTGGATCCGCCAGGGCATCAAGGCCCGGCGTACCCGCAACGAAGGTCGCGTACGCGCCCTCAAGGCCCTGCGTGTTGAGCGCAGCGAACGCCGCGAGCGCCAGGGCAAGGCCAACATCATGCTTGATGTCGCGGAGAAATCCGGCAAGCAGGTGATGGTCCTGGAAAATGTCAGCTTCAGCCACCCCAACGGCCCGCAGCTGGTCAAGGACTTCTCCATGGTCCTGCAGCGCGAAGACCGCATCGGCCTGCTCGGCGCCAACGGCACCGGCAAGACTACGCTGCTCAAGCTGATGCTCGGCGATCTTGAGCCCACCAGCGGCAAGGTCGAGTCCGGCACCCGTCTGGAAGTGGCCTATTTCGACCAGCTGCGCCATCAGCTGGACCTGGAAAAGACCGTGATCGACAACCTCGCCGAAGGTCGCGATTTCATCGACATCGACGGCCAGAGCCGTCACGTGCTGAGCTACCTGGGCGACTTCCTGTTCAGCCCGCAGCGTGCCCGCACGCCGGTCAAGGCCTTGTCCGGTGGTGAGCGTGCGCGCCTGCTGCTGGCCAAACTGTTCAGCAAGCCGGCCAACCTGCTGGTGCTCGACGAACCGACCAACGACCTCGACGTCGAGACCCTCGAGCTGCTCGAAGAAGTGCTGTCGGCGTTCAAGGGCACCGTGCTGATGGTCAGCCACGACCGGGCCTTCCTCGATAACGTGGTCACCAGCACCCTGGTGTTCGAAGGCGAGGGCAAGGTGCGCGAATACGTCGGTGGCTACCAGGACTGGATCCGCCAGGGCGGTTCGCCGAAGCTGCTCGGCGTCACCGAAAGCAAGTCGGGCAAGTCCGAGCTCAACACGGCAGTGGTCGAGGCCGTGGCACCTGCGTCGGTAGCAGCACCAGCAGCGGTTGACGCGCCGAAGAAAAAGCTCAGCTACAAGCTGCAGCGCGAGCTCGAAGCCCTGCCGGGCCAGATCGACGCACTGGAGCAGAAGATGGCTGCGGTGCAGGAAGAAATTGCTGCCCCGGCCTTCTACCAGCGCCCGATCGAGCAGACCAGCGCCGTACTGGCAAGCCTGGAGAAGATGCAGGGCGAACTGGACGTGCTGGTCGAGCGCTGGGCTGAGCTCGACAGCTGAGGGGCAGGGCCCGGCGCTTGAAAGTGCGCCGGGTCCGCCAGAGGTTTACTCGGCTTTTTTCTGCAGGCGTACCGCCAGCACATCGCACGGTGCGCCATGCAGCACGTCATTGGCGGTCGAGCCCAGCAGCAGGGCCAGGCCGTGGCGGCCATGGCTGCCGACCACGATCAGGTCGCATTTCTGCTCCTTGGCCAACTGGTGGATTTCTTGGCGCGGCTGGCCGTAGGTCAGGTGCGAATCGCCGCGGTTGATGTCGGGGTACTTGTTGTACAGGCGCTCCATGCGCTCCTTGGCCTGGTCGAACTGCTGCTGTTGCAGCTGCGACAGGTCCATCGGCACGTCGCCGCCAAAGGCCATGGCCATGGGTTCGACGATATGCACCAGGGAAACCTTGGCGCGGGTAGGTTCAGCCAGCTTCATGGCGCGCTTGATGACCGGGTCGCATTCTTCGGTCAGGTCGACGGCAACCAGTATGTGTTCGTAGGGCATGAGAAGCTCTCCTGACAGTCGCGATAGTTAAAGTATGGTCGGTTTCAGGCTGATCGCTTCGAACCACGGCTAACCAGCTCATTTGCAAAGCTTTATGGGAACAACAGATATGACGGTCTGGGTAGTGGTGTCAATCCTTGCGCTGATTCTCAGCCCTTTGGCCTGGTTGCGTCCTTCACGCAAGCAGAGCGGCCAGATGGCCTTGCGCATGGAAGCCCGGCGCATGGGCCTGGCCATGCAACTGGCGCCCCAGGAGTGGCCACACTGGCTGCCCAAAGAGCCGCCAAGCCCCTGTGCCCAGTACCTGCGACCGCGGCGCCCGGGCCGCAGCGACAGCTGGAGCTATTGGCAGACCACCCCTGGGGTATGGCTCAACCAGTGGCGCGAGCCGTGCACCGATGCCGTGCATGCCGGTCAATTGGCACGCTTGCCAGAAAGCGTCTACAAGGTCGAGGCGGGTCCGCAGATGGTTGCCCTGTACTGGGGAGAGCGCGGTGAAACGGCTGTATTGCAGGATATTGCCGAGGTCCTCAAGGCGCTGGCCTGATCATCATCAATAAAAAGCCCGATTCACAGATCGGGCGGACAGGCCAGGCAGGCCGGCTTAAGGTTCAATCTCTCCCAGTGTAGCCATCTCGCGGCTATCTGCTGCAAATCCCAACTTTTTCCGTGTTGATCAATAGTAACGGCGTGTAAGCCGTTGAACACTATCGCGCCAGTGAATGGCTCAGCATCACCGCCACGGCGGTTTACCCGCGCTCAGCAGAAAATGACCGGAAAGTCGCGTTTTGCCGCTGCTTTTGGGTATTTGACAACGGCGATCTTTTCGTTGAATGTGTGCATACCCAAATCAAACGGGCGTATGAATTGAGCGTTTGTATTGTCAGACGGCTCTTACAGAATCCCGACTATCGCGCTGGCGGGTGTGCCTGGCGCAAGGGTTCGGCAACAACGGCCATTGGCCGGCCGGGCCTTTCACCAGCGATCGGCGTGTACAGTTCAGCTTCCATATCGTGGAGATCAGTTGATGATTTACGAAGGTAAAGCCATCACGGTTAAGGCTCTTGAAAGCGGCATCGTCGAACTGAAGTTCGACCTCAAGGGTGAGTCCGTCAACAAGTTCAACCGTCTTACCCTGAACGAATTGCGTCAGGCCGTAGACACCATCAAAGCCGACGCATCGATCAAGGGCGTGATTGTCAGCAGTGGCAAGGACGTGTTCATCGTCGGCGCGGACATCACCGAGTTTGTCGACAACTTCAAGCTGCCCGAGGCCGAACTGGTCGCCGGCAACCTGGAAGCCAACCGGATTTTCAGCGATTTCGAAGACCTGGCCGTGCCGACCGTTGCCGCGATCAATGGCATCGCCCTGGGCGGCGGCCTGGAAATGTGCCTGGCGGCGGACTACCGCGTCATGGCCAGCAGCGCCAAGATCGGCCTGCCGGAAGTCAAACTGGGCATCTACCCGGGCTTCGGCGGTACCGTGCGCCTGCCGCGCATCATCGGTGCCGACAACGCCATCGAGTGGATTGCCGCCGGCAAGGAAAACCGTGCTGAAGACGCGCTGAAGGTCGGCGCCGTCGATGCTGTGGTGGTTCCTGAGCTGCTGCAGGCTGCGGCCCTGGACCTGATCAAGCGCGCCATCAGCGGCGAGCTCGACCACAAGGCCAAGCGCCAGCCGAAACTGGAAAAACTCAAGCTCAACGCCATCGAGCAGATGATGTCGTTCGAAACCGCCAAGGGTTTCGTCGCCGGTCAAGCTGGCCCGAACTATCCGGCGCCGGTCGAAGCGATCAAGAGCATCCAGAAGGCCGCCAACTTCGGTCGTGACAAGGCCCTGGAAGTCGAAGCCGCAGGTTTCGTCAAACTGGCCAAGACCTCGGTCGCCGAGAGCCTGATCGGCCTGTTCCTCAACGACCAGGAGCTCAAGCGCAAAGCCAAGGCCCACGACGAAATCGCTCACGACGTGAAGCAGGCCGCCGTACTCGGCGCCGGCATCATGGGCGGCGGCATCGCCTACCAGTCGGCGGTCAAGGGCACCCCGATCCTGATGAAGGACATCAACGAAGCCGCCATCCAGCTGGGCTTGAACGAAGCCTCCAAGCTGCTCGGCAAGCGCGTTGAAAAAGGCCGCCTGACCCCGGCGAAAATGGCCGAAGCGCTGAACGCGATTCGCCCGACCCTGTCCTACGGCGACTTCGGCAACGTCGACATCGTCGTCGAAGCCGTGGTCGAGAACCCCAAGGTCAAGCAGGCCGTACTGGCTGAAGTGGAAGGCCAGGTCAAGGAAGACGCGATCCTTGCGTCCAACACCTCGACCATCTCCATCAACCTGCTGGCCAAGGCCCTCAAGCGTCCGGAAAACTTCGTCGGCATGCACTTCTTCAACCCGGTGCACATGATGCCGCTGGTCGAAGTCATCCGTGGCGAGAAGTCCAGCGAAGTGGCCGTCGCCACCACCGTGGCCTACGCCAAGAAGATGGGCAAGAACCCGATCGTGGTCAACGACTGCCCGGGCTTCTTGGTCAACCGTGTACTGTTCCCGTACTTTGGCGGCTTCGCCAAGCTGGTCAGCGCCGGTGTCGACTTCGTGCGCATCGACAAGATCATGGAAAAATTCGGCTGGCCGATGGGCCCGGCCTACCTGATGGACGTGGTCGGCATCGACACCGGCCACCACGGCCGTGACGTCATGGCCGAGGGCTTCCCGGACCGCATGAAGGACGACCGTCGTTCGGCCGTCGATGTGCTCTACGAAGCCAAGCGCCTGGGTCAGAAGAACGGCAAGGGCTTCTACGCCTACGAGACCGACAAGCGCGGCAAGCCGAAGAAGGTCGCTGACGCGGCAGTCCTCGAAGTGCTCAAGCCGATCGTCTACGAGCAGCGTGAAGTCAGCGACGAAGACATCATCAACTGGATGATGATCCCGCTGTGCCTGGAAACCGTTCGCTGCCTGGAAGACGGCATCGTCGACACCGCGGCCGAGGCCGACATGGGCCTGGTCTACGGTATCGGTTTCCCTCCCTTCCGTGGCGGCGCGCTGCGTTACATCGACTCGATCGGTGTAGCCGAATTCGTTGCCCTGGCCGACAAGTACGCCGATCTGGGTCCGCTGTATCACCCCACCGCGAAGCTGCGTGAAATGGCCAAGAACGGCCAGAGCTTCTTCGGTTAAGCGCCCAACGATATAGAGCGAGAGTGAATATATGAGCCTGAATCCAAGAGACGTGGTGATTGTCGACTTCGGTCGCACCCCGATGGGCCGCTCCAAGGGTGGCATGCATCGCAATACCCGCGCCGAAGACATGTCCGCGCACCTGATCAGCAAGGTGCTGGAGCGCAACACCAAGGTCGATCCGAGCGAAGTCGAAGACGTCATCTGGGGCTGCGTCAACCAGACCCTGGAGCAGGGCTGGAACATCGCCCGCATGGCCTCCCTGATGACCCAGATCCCGCACACCGCTGCCGGCCAGACCGTCAGCCGCCTGTGCGGCTCGTCGATGAGCGCGCTGCACACCGCCGCCCAGGCGATCATGACCGGCAACGGTGATGTCTTCGTCGTCGGTGGTGTCGAGCACATGGGCCACGTCAGCATGATGCACGGCGTCGACCCGAACCCGCACATGTCGCTGTACGCCGCCAAGGCCTCGGGCATGATGGGCCTGACCGCCGAAATGCTCGGCAAGATGCACGGCATCAGCCGTGAGCAGCAGGACCTGTTTGGCCTGCGTTCGCACCAGCTCGCCCACAAGGCGACGGTCGAAGGCAAGTTCAAGGATGAGATCATCCCGATGCAGGGCTACGACGAGAACGGCTTCCTCAAGGTCTTCGACTACGACGAAACCATTCGCCCGGACACCACCCTGGAAAGCCTGGCGGCCCTCAAGCCGGCTTTCAACCCCAAAGGTGGTACCGTGACTGCCGGTACTTCGTCGCAGATCACCGACGGTGCCTCGTGCATGATCGTCATGTCGGCCCAGCGTGCCCAGGACCTCGGTATCCAGCCTCTGGCGGTGATCCGTTCCATGGCCGTGGCCGGTGTCGACCCGGCAATCATGGGCTACGGTCCGGTTCCGGCAACCCAGAAAGCGCTCAAGCGCGCGGGCCTGTCGATCGCCGATATCGACTTCTTCGAGCTCAACGAAGCCTTCGCCGCACAGGCCCTGCCAGTGCTGAAGGATCTGAAAGTGCTCGACAAGATGGATGAGAAGGTTAACCTGCACGGCGGCGCCATCGCCCTGGGCCATCCTTTCGGTTGCTCCGGTGCGCGGATTTCCGGCACTCTGCTCAACGTCATGAAGCAGAATGGCGGGACCTTCGGCGTTTCGACCATGTGCGTCGGCCTGGGCCAAGGCATCACCACCGTCTTCGAACGCGTTTAACGCTTCGCTGGACGGAAACCGGGGCCTGGTGCCCCGGTTTTTGTTTTTGCAGCAAATTTTTTTCAAGAGGGTGAGCAACATGCAGATACAACCAGGCGTATACCGGCATTACAAGGGGCCTGAGTATCGTGTGTTCGGCACCGCGCGCCATTCCGAAACCGAGGAGTGGGTGGTGTTCTACCAAGCCCTGTACGGCGAATTCGGCCTGTGGGTGCGACCGCTTTCGATGTTTCTGGAGTCGGTCGAGGTTGACGGCGAGCAAGTGCCGCGCTTTGCTTTGGTCAAGGCTGAAACCGAGCTGTTTTCCCGCTCCGATGCCGAGGGTGGCTAAAGCCCCGCGCTTGACCTCACTCTGTTGCCACTATATATAGCGGTGCCGCGTCAGGTACCTGCCGTGTTTTTATTTTCAGTATTCAGGAATTTTCCGATCCATGGGCAAATCGCTGGTCATTGTGGAATCCCCGGCTAAGGCCAAGACCATCAACAAGTACCTGGGCAGCCAGTACGTGGTGAAGTCGAGTATCGGCCATATCCGAGACCTGCCCACCAGCGGTTCGGCCAGCGCCAGCAAGGAGCCTGCCGCCAAGCGCGGCAAGGCCGCTGCGGGCGAAGCGCCGGCCCTGTCGCCGAAAGAGAAGGCGCGCAAGCAGCTGGTTGCGCGCATGGGCGTCGACCCTGACCACGGCTGGAAGGCCAAGTACGAGATTCTCCCGGGCAAGGAGAAGGTCATCGACGAGCTGCGTCGCCTGGCCAAAGATGCCGACACCATCTATCTCGCAACCGACTTGGATCGCGAGGGGGAAGCCATCGCCTGGCACCTGCGCGAAGCCATCGGTGGGGACGACAGCCGCTACAAGCGCGTGGTGTTCAACGAAATCACCAAGAAAGCCATCCAGGAGGCGTTCTCGCAGCCTGGCGAGCTGGATATCGACCGGGTCAACGCCCAGCAGGCGCGGCGCTTCCTCGACCGCGTGGTGGGCTACATGGTTTCGCCACTGCTGTGGGCCAAGATCGCCCGCGGCCTGTCTGCCGGCCGGGTGCAATCGGTGGCGGTGAAGCTGGTGGTCGAGCGTGAGCGCGAAATCCGCGCCTTCATCCCTGAAGAATATTGGGAAGTGCACGCCGACCTGGGTACCGCCAAGGACGCCAAGGTGCGCTTCGAAGTGGCCCGCGAGAACGGCGAAGCCTTCAAGCCGCTGAACGAAGCCCAGGCCATGGCAGCGCTTGCGCAGCTCAAGTCGTCCAGCTACACCGTGGCCAAGCGTGAAGACCGCCCGACCAGCAGCAAGCCGTCGGCGCCGTTCATCACCTCGACCCTGCAGCAGGCCGCGAGCAACCGCCTGGGCTTCGGCGTGAAGAAAACCATGATGATGGCCCAGCGTCTGTACGAAGCCGGCTACATCACCTACATGCGTACCGACTCGACCAACCTTTCGGTCGATGCGGTGGAAATGGCCCGCAGCTACATCGAAAGCGAGTTCGGCAAGAAGTACCTGCCCGAAGCGCCGATCGTCTACGGCAGCAAAGAGGGTGCCCAGGAGGCGCACGAAGCGATTCGTCCGTCCGACGTTAACACCCATCCGACCAAGCTCAGCGGCATGGAGCGTGACGCCGAGCGTCTGTACGAGCTGATCTGGCGCCAGTTCCTGGCCTGCCAGATGCCGCCTGCGCAGTACCTGTCGACCACCGTCAGCGTCACCGCCGGCAACTTCGAACTGCGCGCCAAGGGCCGTATCCTCAAGTTCGACGGCTACACCCGGGTACTGCCGCAGCAGAGCAAGCCGGGCGATGACGATGTGCTGCCGGAAATGAACCAGGGCGAAGTGCTCAAGCTGATCCAGCTCGACCCGAGCCAGCACTTCACCAAGCCGCCGGCGCGCTACTCCGAAGCCAGCCTGGTCAAGGAGATGGAAAAACGCGGCATCGGTCGTCCTTCGACCTACGCGGCGATCATCTCGACCATCCAGGATCGCGGTTACGTGACCCTGCACAACCGCCGCTTCTACTCCGAGAAGATGGGCGACATCGTCACCGAGCGCCTGTCCGAGAGCTTCTCCAACCTCATGGACTACGGCTTTACCGCCGGCATGGAAGAGAACCTCGATGACGTGGCCCAGGGCGAGCGCGACTGGAAAAACGTGCTCGACGAGTTCTACGGCGACTTCAGCAACAAGCTCAAGCTGGCCGAGGACGGCGAGAAGGGCATGCGTGCCAACCAGCCGACCCTGACCAACATTGCCTGCAAGGAATGTGGCCGGCCAATGATGATCCGCACCGCCTCCACCGGCGTGTTCCTCGGCTGCTCGGGCTACAGCCTGCCACCGAAAGAGCGCTGCAAGGCCACCGTCAACCTGGTCCCTGGCGATGAGATCGCCGCCGATGACGAGGGTGAATCGGAGTCGCGCGTGCTGCTCAACAAGCACCGCTGCCCGATCTGCTCGACTGCCATGGATGCCTACCTGCTCGATGAGAAGCGCAAGCTGCACATCTGCGGTAACAACCCGGATTGCACCGGCTACGAAATCGAAGAAGGCAACTACCGCATCAAGGGCTACGAAGGGCCGAGCCTTGAGTGCGACAAGTGCGGCAGCGAGATGCAGCTCAAGACCGGCCGTTTCGGCAAGTTCTTCGGTTGCACCAACGCCGAATGCAAGAACACCCGCAAGCTGCTCAAGAGCGGCGAGGCGGCGCCGCCGAAGATGGACGCGGTGAAGATGCCGGAGCTCAAGTGCGAGAAGGTCAACGACACCTACGTGCTGCGTGACGGCGCTTCGGGGTTGTTCCTGGCTGCCAGCCAGTTCCCGAAAAACCGCGAGACCCGCGCACCGCTGGTGATCGAAATCATCCCGCACAAGGACGAGATCGATCCGAAGTACCACTTCCTCTGCGAAGCGCCGAAGAAGGACCCGGACGGTCGCCCGGCAGTCATTCGCTACAGCCGCAAGACCAAGGAGCAGTACGTGCAGACCGAGGTTGACGGCAAGCCGACTGGCTGGCGTGCGTTCTACGACGGCAATGCCTGGAAGGTCGAAGACAAGCGCTGATCGCCAGGTCAGGTAAAAATCGCGGGGCAAGCCCGCTCCTACAGTCTGTAGGAGCGGGCTTGCCCCGCGATGCTTTTCAGGCCTGCACTAGTGTAGATTGATAGACCGCCTTGCAGCCTTTCGGAGGGCACCCAGATGGCCCAGGAACTCTACACCCGCACCAACCAGAAGATTTACTTCGCAGGCCTGGCCCTCGAAGCCCTTGGCAAGGCGCAGGAGAGCCGGGCCATGAACGCCCAGGCGCTGATCCAGGCCGAGCGCGAATCGGCGCTGTTCCACCTGTACGGCGCGTTGCTGGGCTTGTGTCACGAGATTGCCGGGTTCTATCGTTTGCCCCAGGCCGGCGCACCCCGCGCCGAGCTGCTGCTGACCCGCGAAGTGCTTGAGGCCATTGCCATTCCAGAGATGGCCGAACTGGTCGAACTGGCTGAGCAGCGCGAAACCTGGCTGGCGCAACTGCTTGACGCTTATGCCGATTTGTTCCGACCGCCGGTCGCGAAAAAAGCAGCAAAAACCGACGTCACCCAGCCGCTGATCCAGGCGGTGAGCCTCGACGAACCCGAGGCGCCAGCGCTGTCGCGCGAAGAGCTGGAAAGCTGGCGGCAAAATCTCAAGCGCCTTACGGTTCGTTTTCGCGAGGGTTTGAGTGAGTGCTGATTGGGGCAACGGCTGGTACAATGCCGGCCTTTCGTGGAGAACAGCCCCTTATGCCAACGTCCTTTCTAGAAATTGTCGAGTTGCCTGATGGCCGGATCGAGCTGCGCCGTGCCGAGGACGAGGGTTCGTTGGTAACCCTGGATTTCTCCGAGGACGCCAAAGCCTTTTTGCAGGGTCAACACGTCGAAGTGGCCAAGGCCATGCTCAGTGTTGGCGTGCAGATGGCTGGCAAGCTGGTGGAAGGCGAGATCGAGCGTGACGACGGGCCGCGGGTTCTGCACTGATCGCCTGCATGGCTTCCTCGTCCTGAGGAAGCCTGGCGAAATCAACATTTGAAACAGACCTGAATATCAGCCGAGGCGGATGTTCAGGCTTTGTGCGTCTCCTGCACGGGCGGCATTGCTCAGTTGCTGACGGGCGCTGCTGCTGACGGTATTGAGCCAGCTGACCACAGTGTGGCTGCGGCCCAGGCGCAGGGCTTCGCAGGCCAGTTGCAAGGCGCTCTGGTTGCCGCGCGGTTGCAGCAGCAGGATGCGCTCGCGGTTCAGCCCGGCCTCGCGCAGCCAGGCCTGGGTCAGGCTGGCGGGTGGAGCGATCAGGGTCAGCCAGCGGGCGTCATGTTCTTCGCTCAACTCGCTCAGTTCACGCAGCATCGGTGCCAGCAGGCTCTGGCAGCTACCCAGTGCGCCACGCAAGGACAGCTCGCTGAAAACCTGGGCCGCGCCGGGGTGGGGTGCAGGCCTGGTGTTTTTCAGTCCGGGCAGTACCGGCTGGGCCAGGAATGCTTCGAACAGTGGCAATTGTGCTTGCAGCGGTACGTTCTGTGACGCAGGGGGGAACTGCATGATGCCTCCTTTACCGGCGTATGACGCCGACACTCAAGCCCTCGATCACCAGTTCCTGGTCTTTCAGGTTGACTTCGATAGGGGCGAATTCGGGGTTCTCGGCAATCAGCCAGACCTTGCTGCCTTCGCGCTTGAAGCGCTTGACCGTGACTTCATCGCCGATGCGGGCGACGACGATCTGGCCGTTACGGGCTTCGCGGCAGGTGTGTACCGCCAGCAGGTCGCCGTCGACGATGCCGACATCCTTCATGCTCATGCCGTGAACGCGCAGCAGGTAGTCGGCACGCGGATGGAAGAACCCCGGGTTGATGTTGCAGGACTCCTCGATGTGTTGCTGGGCGAGGATCGGCGCACCGGCTGCTACCCGGCCGATGATCGGCAGGCCGCTGTCGTCGGGCTTGGCTTCGAAGCCTGGGATGCGAATGCCCCGTGACGCCCCGGGGGTCATTTCGATCGCACCCTTGCGGGCCAGGGCCTTGAGGTGCTCCTCGGCGGCGTTGGGCGATTTGAAGCCCAGCTCCTGGGCGATCTCTGCGCGGGTCGGCGGGAAGCCGTTGTCTTCCAGGCAGCGTTTGATAAAAGCCAGAATCTCAGCTTGGCGTGGCGTCAGTTTTAGCATGTCGATCGCTCTGTCTTTTTATACAGTGACTGGGATTATATACAGTGGGTGGCAAGCTGCAAGCGCCAAGCTTCAAGAAACGGCACAGGGGCGTTCTTGCCGCTTGCAGCTTGTGGCTTGCAGCTATGGTTTAATACGTGACCATATGGCCGCAAAACGGCTGTGCGGACTTGACAAATCACCACTTTGAAACGTATGTTTCAAACAAGTGTTTGTCAGGCGGAGAAGTCATGGCCCAGTCGGAAACCGTAGAGCGCATTCTCGATGCTGCCGAGCAGCTGTTCGCGGAAAAAGGTTTTGCCGAAACCTCATTACGGCTGATCACCAGCAAGGCCGGCGTCAACCTGGCGGCGGTGAACTACCATTTCGGTTCGAAGAAGGCCCTGATCCAGGCGGTTTTCTCGCGTTTCCTCGGGCCGTTCTGCGCAAGCCTTGAGCGCGAGCTGGAGCGTCGCCAGGCCCGCCCCGAGCAAAAGCCCACCCTTGAAGAGCTGTTGGAGATGCTGGTCGAACAGGCGCTTGTGGTACAGCCACGCAGCGGCAACGACCTGTCGATCTTCATGCGCCTGCTGGGCCTGGCTTTCAGCCAGAGCCAGGGTCACCTGCGCCGCTACCTTGAAGACATGTACGGCAAGGTATTCCGCCGCTACATGCTGCTGGTCAACGAAGCCGCGCCGCGCATTCCGCCAATCGAGCTGTTCTGGCGCGTGCACTTCATGCTCGGCGCTGCGGCGTTCAGCATGTCCGGGATCAAGGCCCTGCGCGCCATTGCTGAAACCGATTTCGGCATCAATACCTCGATCGAGCAGGTCATGCGCCTGATGGTGCCGTTCCTGGCCGCCGGCATGCGCGCCGACAGCGGCGTCACCGACGAGGCCATGGCTGCCGCGCAGCTGCGCCCGCGCAGCAAGTCCTCCAGCGCTCCGGTCGCCGCCAAGGCCTGATGCCACGGCTGGGCGCGGCGGGCCGCATCGGCTAAGCTAGCGCCCCATGGCCAGTCTCGATTTCCTGCATATTTCCCTCGCTGATCAATGCCTCTATGGGTTCGCCCAGGGGCAGTTGCGCCTGCGCCTCGAGATCTCCACTGCGCGCAATGGCGCGGGCGAGCTCAATGGTTCAGGTTGCACGCCGCGAGGGCGCCACCAGGTGCGTGCCAAGATCGGCGCCGGCCTGCCGCAAGGCGCGGTGCTGCGCGGGCGGCGCTGGACTGGCGAGACCTGGTCGGCCGAGCTGCATGAACAATTTCCCGGTCGCGACTGGATCCTTACGCGCATTCTCTGGCTCAGCGGTTGCGAGCCGGGCGTCAATCGCCTGGGGTCGGTCGACACCTTTCGTCGTTACATCTACCTGCATGGCACGCCCGATAGCGAACCTATGGGTGTGCCGTTGTCCCATGGCTGCGTGCGCTTGCGCAACGCCGACCTGCTGAGCCTGTTCGACCAGGTGCCGGTGCATTGCCCGGTGCAGATCGACGAAGCCGCGTGCCCCCTATGGGCTCACATCAGCGTCAACTGAAGGATCAATTATGAGTGCCAGCCTGCAAGGCTCCCTGATGGTCGACATCGCCGGTACCTGGCTGACCGCCGAGGACCGCCAGCTTTTGCGCCAGCCCGAAGTGGCCGGCCTGATCATCTTTGCCCGCAACATTGAAAGCCCGCGCCAGGTGCGTGAGCTGTGTGCCTCGATTCGCGCCATTCGCCCGGAGCTGATCCTGGCGGTGGACCAGGAGGGCGGTCGGGTCCAGCGCCTGCGCCAGGGCTTTGTGCGCCTGCCGGCGATGCGCGCGATTGCCGACAACGCCAACGCAGACTATTTGGCCGAACAGTGCGGTTGGCTGATGGCCACCGAGGTGCTGGCGGTGGGCCTGGACCTGAGCTTTGCGCCAGTGCTGGACCTCGATCACCAGCGCAGCGCGGTGGTCGGCAGCCGTGCCTTTGAAGGCGATCCACAGCGCGCCACGTTGCTTGCCGGTGCTTTTATCCGCGGCATGAACGCTGCGGGCATGGCCGCTTGCGGCAAGCATTTCCCCGGTCATGGCTGGGCCGAGGCCGATTCCCATGTGGCGATCCCTACCGACGAGCGCAGCCTGGAGCAGATCCGCGCAGCCGACCTGGTGCCGTTCACCCGCTTGAGCGGGCAAATGGCGGCAGTAATGCCGGCCCACGTGATCTACCCGCAGGTCGACAACCAGCCGGCCGGTTTCTCCCGCCGCTGGTTGCAGGACATCCTGCGTGGCGAGCTGGGTTTCAACGGGGTGATCTTCAGTGATGACCTGTCCATGGCTGGCGCCCACGTGGTCGGCGATGCGGCCAGCCGCATCGAAGCGGCGCTGAGTGCCGGCTGCGACATGGGCCTGGTGTGCAATGACCGTGCGGCGGCGGAACTTGCCCTGAGCGCGGCCCAGCGCCTGAAGGTCAAGCCTTCGCCGCGGATTGCGCAGATGCGTGGGCAGGGCTTTGCCCGTACCGACTATCGCCAGCAGCCGCGCTGGCTGGAGGCCCTGGGGGCGCTCAAGGAAGCGCAACTGGTCGATTGATGGCAATCGCGGGTCAAGTCGGATCGCCGTACCGCCGCTCCCACAGGGTGGGAGCGGCGGTACGGCGATCCGACTTGACCCGCGATGAATTCAACCAGATCTTGTGCCGTGCCGCTTCCCCGGCAACGGCGCAAACAACGCATCGATATCCTCCGCCGCCAAACGCCAGTCCCCCGCCTGACGCCCATCCAGCACACCCGCCGCCAACGCCGATTTCTCCAGTTGCAACTGCTGGATCTTTTCTTCCACCGTGCCCCGGGTAATCAGCTTGTAGACGAACACCGGCTTCTCCTGGCCGATGCGATAGGCACGGTCGGTGGCCTGGTTTTCTGCGGCCGGGTTCCACCACGGATCGTAGTGGATCACGGTGTCCGCAGCGGTCAGGTTCAAGCCCACACCACCGGCCTTGAGGCTGATCAGGAAGATCTGCAATTGCCCGCTCTGGAAGTCCTGCACCGGCGAGCGGCGATCGCGGGTCTCGCCGGTCAGCAGGGCATAGGCGATACCGCGGTGCTGCAGTTCGGCCTCGATCAGCCGCAGCATGCTGGTGAACTGCGAGAACAGCAGGACGCGTCGCCCTTCGGCCAGCAGTTCTTCGAGCATTTCCATCAGGCTGGTGAGTTTGCCGGAGTGGGCGCCGCGCGCGGTCGAGGCTTCGCTGTTGATCAGGCGCAAATCGCAGCACACCTGGCGCAACTTGAGCAGTGCTTCGAGAATGATGATCTGGCTGCGCGCCACGCCCTTGCGGGTGATTTCGGCGCGCACTTTCTGGTCCATGGCCAGGCGCATGGTTTCGTACACGTCACGCTGGGCATCGCTTAGCTCGACCCAGTGGATCATTTCGGTCTTGGCCGGCAGTTCGGTGGCCACCTGCTCCTTGGTGCGCCTGAGCAGGAAGGGCTTGATTCGCGCATTCAGGTACTGCAGGCGTTCATCGTTGCCCTGGCGCTCTATCGGCACGCGGTAGTCGCGATTGAAGGCCTTGGCATCGCCCAGCCAGCCAGGTAGCAGGAAGTGAAACAGCGACCACAGCTCGCCCAGGTGGTTTTCCAGCGGCGTGCCGCTCAGGCACAGGCGCTGGCGTGCGTCGAGCTGGCGCGCCGCCTGGGCCGCCTTGCTGTTCGGGCTCTTGATGTACTGCGCTTCGTCGAGGATCAGCACATCCAGCATCAGGCCCTTGAAGTGCTCCAGGTCCTTGGGCAGCAGGGCGTAGGTGGTCAGCAGCAGGTCGTAGTCCTGCAGGTTGTCGAAATGCTTGCGCCGGCCAATGCCCTGCAGGGCCAGTACGCGCAAGCCAGGGGCGAAGCGCGCAGCTTCGTCCTGCCAGTTGGGGATCAGGCTGGTAGGCATCACCACCATCGCCGGGCGGGTCAGGCGTCCGGCGTTCTTTTCGCAGAGCAGGTGGGCGAGGGTCTGCAGGGTTTTGCCCAGGCCCATGTCGTCGGCGAGGATGCCGCCAACCTGCAGCTCGCGCAGGGCCTGCATCCAGCTCAGGCCTTCGAGCTGATAGGGGCGCAGGGTTGCGTTCAGGCCATCCGGGGTTTGTGCCGGCTGTAAGCGAATATCGCGCAGCCGTTCGCCCAGGCTGCGCACCTGTTCGCCACCTTGCCAGCTCAACGGCAGGTCTTCCAGGTCGTTGAGGCGGGTGGCGTCCAGGGTTGGCAGGCGCACGCTGGTTTCGCCGGGTTCGCGCAGGTAAAAGTCCCCCAGGGTGGCCAGCACCGGCTTGAGGCGGCCGTAGGGCAAGGCCACTTGCAGATTGCGCCGTGCTTCACCGGCGGGGGCGGGGATCTGCACCAGCAACTGCTCGTCATCGCGGCGTTTGTATAGCTGCGCCGGGTTGAGCAGCTCCGGGTGGCTGCGTAGCACATTGAGCAGAATCGGCAGCAGGCTCAGGCGCTGGCCATTGACCTCGATGCCCAGCTCCAGGTCGAACCAGTCGCGGCCGCTGGCTTCGTCGATGTGCGCATACCAGTCGTCAACCTCGGCGAGGTTGAAGGCGAAGTCCTCGGTGTACTCGATCTCCCAGCCTTGCTCGCGCAGGCTGGGCAGATCGTTGAGCATGAAACGCAGCCAGGCCGCTTCGGAAGCCAGCTCCAGCAGGTCGCCGGCACTCTCCGGCAAGGCTTTGCTTTGCCGGGTGGCGACCTTGAAGCCCAGGCGTTGAAGGGTTTGGCGGATCTGACTTTCGGCTTCGGCGTGGCGCTGTATGCGCTGGCTGCTGACGTCCAGGCGGCCGGCTTCCTTGCCTTGCCTGCCGCTGGCACGAATGCCGTCATAGTTGAACGACAGCGCCGCCCGGTGCTGGTGCTGGCGCTGCATCCGGCCGGTTTGCGGCACGTAGGCGCTGAACTCGTGGCTGCCCAGGATCAGGTGAGGTGTGGGGGCAAGACCATCGTTAGGCATCGGGTTACTGCTCCATCATCTCCGCAGGCGCAGCGGGGGCGCTGACTGGGCGGTGGGTAGTAACTTTCAGCAGCACGGCCAGGTGTCCGCCATCGAAGAAGGTCAACTCGCCATTTTTCATGTTGCTGTTGCTCTGCTTGAATGCTTCGCTCTGCAGCACGCTGCCGTTGCCGTCGAACTGGTTGACCCAGAAGTTGGCTTCTGCGGCGATGAAGCGCTCTTCCTTGATGCTCAGGTTGCCGGCGATGGGGAACTGGCCGAAGTGTTCTTCGCCGTCGCTGATCGCCACTGTGCCTGCGTCCTGTTTCCAGGCCTTGTGCAGCAGCACGGTGTACTGCGGGTCGGCGGCAAGCTTGGCCGCTTCGTCATTGAGCGCCGGTTGGCGCAGGTCACCTTCCTGGATGGCCTGGGCGCCGTTGCGCCAGTCTTCCGGAGCCGACTTGATGGTGATCGCCGGCACGGCGTTTTGCCGTACCAGGATCATTTCGACCTGAAAAGTGCCATCGGCAAAGGCTGCCGGGGCGATCAGCGCCAGCAGCAGGGTCAGGCTACGCATTACACGCATGGAACTTCCTTCACGCAGATTGTGGGGTCAGGCGCTCGAACAGCGCCTCAAGGTTGTTGAAGCGTTCTTCCGGACGCTCCATCGGCACCAGGAATTTGAACTGGGTGGCGCCTTCGAACTTGTAGCGTTTTGGCTGGCTCTGGATCAGCTTGATCAGCACCAGCGGATCGACCGGGGTTTCCGATTCGAACTCGATCTTGCCGCCATTGGGCCCGGCATCGACTTTCTTGATCCCGAGTTTTTCCGCCTGCAGCTTGAGCAGGGTCAGGCGCACCAGGTTCTTGGTCGGCTCCGGCAGCAGGCCGAAGCGGTCGATCATCTCCACTTGCAGGTCCTTGAGGCCGTCTTCATCCACCGCCGAGGCGATGCGCTTATAGAGGATCAGCCGCGCGTGGACATCCGGCAGGTAGTCCTCGGGAATCAGCGCCGGCAGGCGCAGGTTGATTTCCGGGCCGCCGCCCAGCGGCTGGTCGAGGTTCGGCTGGGCGCCCTTGCGGATGGCCTTGACCGCGCGCTCGAGCATTTCCATGTACAGGGTGAAGCCGACTGCCTGGATCTGCCCGCTCTGGCCTTCGCCGAGCAGCTCGCCGGCGCCGCGGATTTCCAGGTCGTTGGTAGCCAGGACGAAACCTGCGCCCAGGTCCTGGGTGTTGGCGATGGCTTCCAGGCGCTTCTCGGCGTCCGGAGTGATCTGCTGGCGCGGCGGGGTGAGCAGGTAGGCGTAGGCCTGGTGGTGGCTGCGCCCGACCCGGCCGCGCAACTGGTGCAACTGGGCCAGGCCGAACTTGTCGGCGCGCTCGATGATGATGGTGTTGGCGCTCGGCACGTCGATGCCGGTCTCGATGATGGTCGAGGCGATCAGCACGTTGAAGCGCTTGTGGTAGAAGTCGCTCATCACCTGTTCGAGTTCGCGTTCGCGCATCTGCCCGTGGCCGATGCCGATGCGGGCCTCCGGCACCAGTTCGGCGAGGTCGGCGGCGCATTTCTCGATGCTTTTCACATCGTTGTGCAGGTAGTACACCTGGCCACCGCGCAGCAGCTCACGCAGCAACGCCTCTTTGACCGTGCTCTTGTTCTGCTCCATGACAAAGGTGCGCACCGACAGCCGGCGTGCCGGCGGCGTGGCGATGATCGACAGGTCGCGCATGCCGGCCACGGCCATGTTCAGGGTGCGCGGGATTGGCGTGGCGGTCAGGGTGAGGATGTCCACCTCGCTGCGCAGGGCCTTGAGCTGTTCTTTCTGGCGCACACCGAAGCGGTGTTCTTCGTCGATGATCACCAGGCCCAGGTCTTTGATCTTGACGTCGTCCTGCAACAGCTTGTGGGTGCCAATGACGATGTCGATCTTGCCTTCGGCCAGGTCCGCCACCGCGGCAGCGACTTCCTTGGGCGACTTGAAGCGGCTCATCACTTCAACCGTTACCGGCCAGTCGGCAAAGCGGTCGCGAAAACTGTTGTAGTGCTGCTGGGCGAGCAGGGTGGTGGGCACCAGGATCGCCACCTGGCGACCGCCATGCACGGCAATGAAGGCTGCGCGCATGGCCACTTCGGTCTTGCCGAAGCCGACGTCGCCGCACACCAGGCGGTCCATCGGCTTGGCCGCGAGCATGTCCTCGCGCACCGCCTCGATAGCGCTCTGCTGGTCGGGGGTTTCCTCGAAGGGGAAGCCTGCGCTGAAGGTGGCGTAGTCCACCGACGGGTCGGCGAAGGCATAGCCCTTGCGCGCGGCGCGGCGGGCATAGATGTCGAGCAGTTCGGCGGCCACGTCGCGCACCTGTTCGGCAGCCTTGCGCTTGGCTTTCTGCCAGGCTTCGGAGCCGAGCCGGTGCAGCGGCGCCAGGGCGTCGTCGCTGCCGGTGTAGCGGGCGATCAGGTGCAGGTTGGCTACCGGCACATAGAGCTTGGCGCCCTCGGCGTATTCGAGGGTGAGGAACTCGGCGGCCTGGTTGTCGATTTCCAGGGTCGCCAGGCCCAGGTAGCGGCCCACGCCATGGTCGATATGCACCACCGGCGCGCCTTCGCGCAGCTCGGTGAGGTTTTTGATCACCGCATCGTTGTTGGCGTCGCTGCGCTTGTCGCGGCGCCGGCGCTGCATCACCCGCTGGCCGAACAGCGGGCTCTCGGCGACCAGGGCAATGGCCGGGTCGTCCAGCAGCAGGCCTTCGTCCAGCGGGGCGATGGTGATCGCCA
Organism: Pseudomonas sp. B21-035; assembly: GCF_024748945.1. Taxonomy (NCBI): domain Bacteria; kingdom Pseudomonadati; phylum Pseudomonadota; class Gammaproteobacteria; order Pseudomonadales; family Pseudomonadaceae; genus Pseudomonas; species Pseudomonas sp. B21-035. The sequence continues at coordinate 3,996,376 of NZ_CP087179.1, read as the reverse complement.
GGCGCGCCTTGCCCGCGACGAAAGCGCTCCAGCTGTCGACGGTCTGCGGGCGCAGCTTCAGGCGTTCGAGCAGTTCCAGCAATACTTCGCGGCGCCCCGCCGATTCGGCAGTGAACAGCACGCGGCCAGGGAACGTCTCGAGAAACCCCGACAGCGCCGCCAATGGCTGGTTGGCCTTGGCTTCGATGGCAAGGTTGGGCAGGACCTGGGCCGGGAAGCGTTCGCGGCCGACCCCGCTGTCGAGGTCATCCTGGCTGACCACCACCCGCGGCCAGCTTTTGAGCCGGGCGAAGCAGTCTTCCACCGGCATGAACAGCTCGGCCGGCGGCAGCAGCGGCCGCGCCGGGTCGATGCGACGCTCCTCATAACGGTTGCGTACATCGCTCCAGAAGTGTTCGGCGGCCTGCTCGACACCGGGCAGGGAGAACACCTGGGTGTCCTGGGGCAGGTAGTCGAACAGGGTCGAGGTGTCGTCGAAGAACAGCGGCAGGTAGTACTCGATGCCGGCCGGAGTGATGCCGCTGGAAAGGTCCTGGAAGATCGGGCAGCGGCGAAAATCAACGTCGAAGCGCTCGCGAAAGCGCGCCTTGAAACGCGTCACCGCATCTTTTTGCAGCGGGAACTCGCGGGCCGGCAGCAGTCGCACCGACTCGACCTTGTCGATCGAGCGCTGGGTTTCCGGGTCGAAGGTGCGCAAGGTCTCGATTTCGTCATCGAACAGGTCGATGCGGTACGGCAGCTTGCTGCCCATCGGGAACAGGTCGATCAAGGCGCCGCGCACGGCAAATTCGCCGTGCTCGTAGACCGTGTCGACACAGCGGTAGCCGCTGGCTTCAAGACGCGTGCGCATCTGCTCGACATCGAGCTTCTGGCCGATGTCCAGCACCAGGCTGCTGCCGAGCAAGAAGCGCGTCGGCGCCAGGCGGTGCAGGGCGGTGGTGATCGGCACCACGAGAATGCCGTGATCGAGCTCCGGCAGCCGGTACAGGCTGGAGATGCGCTGGGAGATGATGTCCTGGTGCGGCGAGAACAGGTCGTAGGGCAGGGTTTCCCAGTCGGGGAACGGCAGCACCGGCAGCTCGGGCGCAAAAAAGCGCAGCTCCTGCTCGAGGCGGTCAGCGCTCTGGCTGTCGGCGGTCAGCAGCAGGGTGAAGCGTTTGGCGGCGCTGGCCGCTTCGGCAATGGCCAGGCTCAGGGCGGCGCCCGGCAGGTTGCCCCAGGTTTGTTTGCCGGCAGTGGCCGGCAGGTGCGGTAGACGCAGAACAGGCACGGGAGGTCGAGCTCCAAGCGTTGCGACAAAGACGCCAATTGTACCGGGCGCAGGCCCGCGCTGTCAGGTTTGTGCAGGCTAAAAGCATGTAGTGCGATGCTGGCGACAGGCGCTCATTGCCCGATGGGCTGCGGGGCGTCATAATGTAGCCCCTTTTTTCTGTCCCTACATGTGGAAGGTTCCCGTGACTCAGAAGCCCGACCAGTGTCTTGGTGAGTGGATTGATCGTGAAGCGCTTGCAGAAGCGATGATCCCGCTTATCGGTCAGCTCTACCGCAATAACAATGTGGTGAGCTCGATCTATGGCCGTAGCCTGATCAACCGCTCGGTGATCTCGATCCTCAAAGCACACCGCTTTGCCCGTCATCGCCAGACCGACGAAACCGAACTGTCTGTACACGAGACATTCCCGCTGCTCAAAGCCATGAGCGAGCTGAAACTGGGCGCCGCCTCGGTCGACCTGGGCAAGCTGGCCAACAAGTTCAAGCAAGAAGGCAACGGCCGTACTGCCGAGCAGTTCGTGCGTGAAGAAATGGCTGACGTGGTTGGCCAGCAAAACGCTTCGGCACGCAAAGGCACCGACGTCGTGCTGTACGGCTTCGGTCGTATCGGCCGCCTGCTGGCGCGCATCCTGATCGAGAAAACCGGTGGTGGCGACGGCCTGCGTCTGCGCGCCATCGTCGTGCGCAAAGGCGCCGAGAACGATCTGGTCAAGCGTGCCAGCCTGCTGCGTCGTGACTCGGTGCACGGCCCGTTCGATGGCACCATCACCATCGACGAAGCCAACAACACCATCACCGCCAACGGCAACCTGATCCAGGTTATCTACGCCAAGAACCCGAGCGAAGTCGACTACACCCAGTACGGCATCGAGAATGCCCTGATCGTCGACAACACCGGTGTATGGCGCGACGCCGACGGCCTGGGCCAGCACCTGGCCTGCCCGGGCGCGGCCCGCGTGATCCTCACCGCACCTGGCAAGGGCGCGCTGAAGAACATCGTGCACGGCATCAACCATGGCGAAATCAGCGCTGATGACAAGATCATCTCCGCGGCTTCCTGCACCACCAACGCCATCGTTCCTGTGCTCAAAGCGGTCAACGACAAGTTCGGTATCGTCAACGGCCACGTTGAAACCGTTCACTCGTTCACCAACGACCAGAACCTGATCGACAACTTCCACAAGGGCAGCCGTCGTGGCCGCGCCGCGCCGCTGAACATGGTTATCACCGAGACCGGTGCCGCCACTGCAGCCGCCAAGGCACTGCCAGTGCTCAAGGGCAAGCTGACCGGCAATGCGATCCGCGTACCAACGCCGAACGTGTCGATGGCCATCCTCAACCTGAACCTGGAAAAAGCCACCAATCGCGAAGAGATCAACGAGTACCTGCGCCAGATGGCCATGCACTCGGACCTGCACAAGCAGATCGACTACGTGAGCTCCCAGGAAGTGGTCTCCACCGACTTCGTCGGTTCGCGCCACGCCGGTGTGGTCGATGCCGAAGCCACCATCTGCAACGATAACCGTGTTGTCCTGTACGTCTGGTACGACAACGAATTTGGTTACAGCTGCCAGGTAGTGCGCGTGATGGAAGACATGGCTGGCGTCAATCCGCCTGCTTTCCCACGCTAAGCTTGGCTTGATCGTGAAAGACGGGAACCTCAGGGTTCCCGTTTTTTTTGCCTGAACTTTCCCAGGAGGCTGGATGCGCAAGGCAGTGTTGATCGGTGTGATGCTGGGCCTGGCCGGGTGCGGGCAAGGCAACACCCTGGAGCGCATCAGTGGCCCGACCATGGGCAGCAGCTACACCGTGCAGTATGTGCGTACGCCCCAGGGGCCGGCACCGGAGCTGGTCAAGCGCGAGGTCGAGCGGATTCTCGAGGGTGTCGACAGGCGTTTTTCCACCTACCGTAGTGATTCTTTGACCGAAGCTTTCAACAGGCTGCCGGCCAATAGCTGTCAGTCGATGCCGGCCGATGTACTGCAACTGGTGCGGGTCGGCGAGCAACTGGCGCAGCAAAGTGACGGCGCTTTTGACCTGACCGTGGAGCCCTTGCTCGACCTGTGGGGCTTTGGCCCGCAGTCGCGGATGGAAAAAGTACCGGATGCCCAGGCCCTGGCTGCCACTCGCCAGCGGGTCGGGCATGGGCATTTGCGCATAGTTGGCGAGCAGCTGTGCAAGGATGCGCCGGTGGAAGTGGACTTCAACAGCATCGCCGCCGGGCATGCGGTAGACCTGCTGGTGGAGCGGTTAAAAGCCCTGGGGGTCGCGGATTTGCTGGTCGAGGCGACAGGTGAACTCAAGGCGATCGGGCGCAAGGCCGACGGCAGCCCGTGGAAAGTGGCGCTGGAACTGCCCCGCGCTGACCGCCAGATAGCCCAGCAAGTGCTGGACGTGGACGGGTTTGGTGTATCGACCTCCGGTGACTATCGCAATTATTTCGAGGAGAATGGCCAGCGCTATTCACACACCTTCGATGCGCGCCAGGGAAAACCCGTGAAACACGAGCTGGCCTCGGTGACGGTGTTTGACCGCTCGACGCTGATGGCTGATGGTTATTCGACCTTGCTGCTGATTCTCGGGCCTGAGCGCGGCTGGGAGTTTGCCCTTCGGCACGGGATTGGCGCAGTGTTCGTGACCCGGGTTGCCGATGGTTTCGTCTCCCGCAGCACGCCGGCGTTTGCCCAGGTGCTGGTGAACTGACAATGAATACATGTAGTGCAGAGAAAAATAGCCTACGACGCGACCAAGGGTTAATGTGCGCGGCGTTCAAGCTTGATTAGACTGCACCCGAATTTTTGCATGGCGCCGCTGGCGACATGAGGTAGCCCCGCCCGCCGATGTGGCGCGTGGGCCTGTTCTGAAGGAGTACGCATGGCTGTCTACAACTACGACGTAGTGGTGCTGGGTTCCGGCCCCGCAGGAGAAGGGGCGGCAATGAATGCTGCCAAAGCAGGACGCAAGGTGGCGATGGTCGATAGCCGTCGCCAGGTCGGCGGCAACTGCACCCACCTGGGTACCATTCCGTCCAAGGCCCTGCGTCACTCGGTGCGCCAGATCATGCAGTTCAACACCAACCCGATGTTCCGGGCCATTGGTGAGCCGCGCTGGTTCTCGTTCCCCGACGTGCTGAAAAGCGCCGAGAAGGTGATCTCCAAGCAGGTGGCCTCGCGCACCGGCTACTACGCCCGCAACCGCGTCGACGTGTTCTTCGGCACCGGCAGCTTCGCCGACGAGCAGACCATCGAAGTGGTCTGCGCCAACGGCGTGGTCGAGAAGCTGGTGGCCAAGCACATCATCATCGCCACCGGTTCGCGCCCGTATCGCCCGGCCGATATCGATTTCCACCACCCGCGAATCTACGATAGCGACACCATCCTCAGCCTCGGCCACACCCCGCGCAAACTGATCGTCTACGGCGCCGGCGTGATCGGCTGCGAGTACGCCTCGATCTTCAGCGGCCTGGGTGTGCTGGTAGAGCTGGTAGACAACCGCGGCCAGTTGCTGAGCTTCCTCGACTCGGAAATCTCCCAGGCGTTGAGCTACCACTTCAGCAACAACAACATCACCGTGCGCCACAACGAAGAGTACGAGCGTGTCGAAGGCCTGGACAACGGGGTGATCCTGCACCTGAAATCCGGCAAGAAGATCAAGGCCGATGCCTTGCTCTGGTGCAACGGCCGTACCGGCAACACCGACAAGCTGGGCCTGGAAAACATCGGCATCAAGGTCAATAGCCGTGGCCAGATCGAAGTCGACGAAAACTACCGCACCCACGTGGCGAACATCTACGGTGCCGGTGACGTGATCGGCTGGCCGAGCCTGGCCAGTGCCGCCCACGACCAGGGCCGCTCGGCTGCCGGCAGTATCGTCGACAATGGCAGCTGGCGCTTCGTCAACGATGTGCCGACCGGCATCTACACCATTCCGGAGATCAGCTCGATCGGCAAGAACGAGCAGGAGCTGACCCAGGCCAAGGTGCCTTATGAAGTGGGCAAGGCCTTCTTCAAGAGCATGGCCCGGGCGCAGATTGCCGGTGAGCCACAAGGCATGCTGAAGATCCTGTTCCACCGCGAAACCCTGGAAATCCTCGGCGTGCACTGCTTCGGCTACCAGGCCTCGGAGATCGTTCACATTGGTCAGGCGATCATGGACCAGCCGGGTGAGCGCAATACCCTGAAGTACTTCGTCAACACCACCTTCAACTACCCGACCATGGCCGAAGCCTATCGGGTAGCGGCTTACGACGGCCTCAACCGGCTTTTTTGAGCGGCTCCGGCCGGTGGCCTGAGCCGGCCGGGGAGACCGATTTCAGCGATTCTCGAGGGTGGCGCTGGCCAAACCGGGAAAGTCTGTAATCAGGCTGTCTACGCCGAAGTCGGCGAGCCTGCGCATCAGCGCCGGCTCGTTGACTGTCCACACCGACACGTGCAAACCCTGGCGCTGGGCCTTGATCAGGCGCTCGGGGGTGCACAGTGTCCAGTTCAACGCCAGCAAGTTGCAGCCGTAGTTCTGGGCGACCTTCAGCGGGTCGAGCCAGGCGTACTCGGCCACCAGTCCCCTGGAAATATCCGGAGTCAGCTCCAGCGCTGCGCCCAGCACTTCCCGTGAGCTTGAGGTGATGGTGATCTTGTCGAGCAGGCCGAACTGCTGGGCCATTTCGCGGATCGCCAGCACAGTGGTGGCGGCGCGGGTGCGCGAGGCGCTCTTGACCTCAAGCTGCCAGTGCTCGAAATCGCACTTTTCAAACAGCTCCTCAAGTCGCGGGATCGGGCAGGGCGAGACCCAGCCCGGGCCACCCTTGCGCGCGTCGTAGGTGGCAAGGTCGGCGGCGCTATGTTCAACCACCTTGCCGCGCCGGCCGGTGGTGCGCTTGAGGCTGGGGTCGTGAATCACCATCAGCTGGTTGTCAGCCGACAGGTGCAGGTCGAGCTCGCAGCGGCGCACGCCATGCTTGAGGCACTGCTGGAAGCTGGTGAGGGTGTTTTCGGGGGCTTCGCCCTTGGCGCCGCGGTGGCCGTAAATCGTGGTCACGTCTGTTCCTTCAACAAATAAGTGAAACTCAGGAGGCGCTTGGGTCGTTCTGCTCCAGGGCCTGGCGTCGTTGTTGCGCTTGGCGTTGCAGGATGTAGCGGGCCAGCAGCTGGCGCTGGGCGTCGGTGGTGTCGACGAACTCGGTGCCGATCTCGTACTGGCCGTCGGCCTGGCGGTCGCAATGGGTGACCTTGGCGCGCAGCAGCAGGCCCAGGGCCTGGGGCATCAGCACCATCTTCACGGCCACGCGCTCGCCGGCCGCCAGCGGCTCGGCGCGGTTGAACTCGATGCCGCCCTCGGACAGCACTACCGCCTGCGGCGCGCTCAATTGCCCGAGCAGGGTCTGCGCAACCACGGCACTGAGCAGGTCGATGCGTTTGTTCTGGGCCTTGAGAAAGGCCGCCAGGGTGCGGTCCTTGTCACTGAGCTGGCGCAGCAGGTGCTGGGACTCGAACTCGCTCAGGTGCAGTTCACTGAGCAGGTTGAACAGCGGTGAAGTATCTTGCAACAAGTCTGTGCCAAGCGCTTCGGCGGCGCTCAACGGGCTAATTTCCAGTGCGATCCGATCCTCGATACGGTAGTATTCGCGGCGATCTTCTTCATCTAATGTCGACATGGCGAACCCATGGTAGCGGCGGTGGTCTGAGTGTAAAGCTGCTAATCAAGCCCCGCCACAAGGACGTTCCTCTTTCATCCGAACAAGCCCCGACATGTTCAGACCTCTCTTCGTATTCATCGGCACGCGTTATACCCGTGCCAAGCGTCGCAACCACTTCGTCTCGTTCATTTCCCTGACCTCGATGATCGGCCTCGCCCTGGGCGTTGTCGTGATGATCGTGGTGTTGTCGGTCATGAATGGCTTCGATCACGAGATGCGCACCCGGGTGTTGGGCATGGTGCCCCACGCCACACTGGAAACCGGCCAGCCGATCAACGACTGGCCCGCCCTTGCCAGTCAAGTAAAGCAGAACCCGCAGGTTCTGGCGGTGGCGCCCTTCACCCAGATGCAGGGCCTGCTGACCCATGACGGCAAGGTGCAGAAGGTGCTGCTCAACGGCATCGACCCGGCCCAGGAGCGCAAGGTCTCGATCATCGACGACTTTATCCGCGAGGGTAAGCTCGATGACCTGGCCCCTGGCGGCTTCGGCATCATGATCGGCGACAAGGCGGCGGCCAAGCTGGGCGTCGGCATCGGTGACAAACTGACCTTCGTCGCCCCCGAGGTCACCGTCACTCCGGCCGGCATGTTCCCGCGCATGAAGCGCTTTACCGTGGTCGGCATCTTCCATGTCGGCGCCGGTGAAATCGACGGCTACCTGGGCCTGACCAACCTGTCGGACCTGTCGCGCCTGCACCGCTGGAAAGCCGACCAGGTGCAGGGCCTGCGCCTGAAGTTCGACGACCTGTTCCAGGCCCCCCGGGTTGCCTGGGACATCGCCCAGAAGCTGGGCGAGCAGGAGTTCTACGCCCGCGACTGGACCCGTAGCCACGGCAACCTGTACCAGGCGATCCGCATGGAAAAAGCCATGATCGGCCTGCTGTTGCTGCTGATTGTCGCGGTGGCCGCGTTCAACATCATTTCCACCCTGGTGATGGTGGTCAACGACAAGAAGGGCGACATCGCCATCTTGCGCACCCTGGGCTCGACGCCGGGGCAGATCATGGCCATCTTCATGGTCCAGGGCACGGTGATCGGCGTGGTCGGCACCCTGATCGGCGCGCTGGTGGGCATTTTCGCCGCGCTCAATGTCAGCGCCGCGATTGCCGGCATCGAGACCCTGATCGGGCACAAGTTCCTCAATGCCGACGTCTACTTCATCGACTACCTGCCATCGCAGATCATGGCCGAGGACGTGTGGATGGTCTGCGGCGCGGCATTGGTCCTGAGTTTCCTCGCCACCCTGTATCCGGCCTGGCGTGCGGCACGCACCCAGCCTGCGGAGGCGCTACGTTATGAGTGAGTTGGGCATGAGTGATAAAGCAGTGCTGAGTTGCCGCAACCTGGGCAAGTCCTACGAGGAAGGCCCGGAGAAAGTCCAGGTGTTGTCCGGCCTGCAGCTGGAGCTGCACCCGGGCGAGCGGGTGGCGATCGTCGGTAGCTCCGGTTCAGGCAAGAGTACTTTGCTCAACCTGCTCGGCGGCCTCGATACCCCGACCGAAGGCAGCGTCTGGCTGGCCGGCGAAGAGCTCTCGGCATTGGGCGAACGCGCCCGTGGCCTGCTGCGCAACCGCGCCCTGGGCTTCGTCTACCAGTTCCACCACCTGCTGCCGGAGTTCACGGCGCTGGAGAACGTGTGCATGCCGCTGCTGATCGGTCGCACCGCCATCCCCGAAGCCCGCGAGCGCGCCGAAGCGCTGCTCAAGCGCGTCGGCCTGGGCCATCGCCTGAGCCACAAGCCGGCCGAGCTGTCCGGTGGCGAACGCCAGCGCGTGGCCATCGCCCGGGCGCTGGTCAACCGTCCGGGGCTGGTGATGCTCGACGAGCCTACCGGCAACCTCGACCATCACACCGCCCAGGGTATCCAGGACTTGATGCAGGAGCTCAGCAGCTCTTCGCAGACGGCCTTCCTGGTGGTGACCCACGATCTCAACCTGGCGCGCCAGATGGACCGCGTACTGCGCCTGGAAGACGGGCACCTGGTACCGATCTGATTGCCCGCGCAACGTGCCCGCCGCTGTCAGGCGGGCACCTGGTTCCTTTTCTTTACCCGGGTGCTTTCGTTCATGTTCAGACCCTTGTCTATTTTCATCGGCGCGCGCTACACCCGCGCCAAGCGCCGCAACCATTTCATCTCGTTCATTTCCATGACCTCGATGATCGGCCTGTCCCTGGGCGTGCTGGCGATGATCGTGGTGCTGTCGGTGATGAACGGCTTCCAGCGCGAAATGAGCTCGCGCATCCTCGGCATGGTGCCGCACGCCAGCGTGCTCGGTGCCCAGCCGCTGGACGACTGGCGGCCGGTGGCGGCGCAAGCCTTGAAAAACCCTGAAGTGATCGCCGCCGCACCACTGACCGAGATGGAAGGCATGCTCTCTTACAAGGGCTCGATGCAGCCGATCCAGGTCAGCGGCATCGACCCGGCCGAGGAGGGCAAGGTCTCGATCGTTGCCCAGCATATCGTCCAGGGCAGCCTTGAAGACCTCAAGCCGGGTGAGTTCGGCGTGGTCATCGGTGAAATCACCGCGCGCCGCTTTCGCCTCAATGTCGGCGACAAACTGACCCTGATCGTGCCCGAAGTCAGCAGCGCGCCGGGTGGCATCACCCCGCGCATGCAGCGCCTGAACGTGGTCGGGGTATTCAAGGTTGGCGCCGAGCTCGACGGCTCGCTGGGCCTGATGCACATGGCCGACGCCGCGCAGATGCAGCGCTGGGCGCCGAACCAGGTGCAGGGCGTGCGCCTCAAGGTCAAGGACCTGTACGCGGCGCCGCAGGTGTCCAAGGCGATTACCACAAGCCTTGGCGAGCAATACCGCGCCGATGACTGGACCCACACCCAGGGCAGCCTGTTCAGTGCCATGAAGATGGAAAAGACCATGATCGGCCTGTTGCTGCTGCTGATCATCGCCGTGGCGGCGTTCAACATCATTGCCACGCTGATCATGGTGGTCAACGACAAGGGCGCCGACATCGCCATCCTGCGCACCATCGGCGCAACGCCGGCGCAGATCATGGGCACCTTCATGGTCCAGGGCAGCCTGATCGGTATCGTCGGTACCTTGATCGGCGGCGTGCTGGGGGTGATTGCCGCGCTCAACGTCAGCCAGATCGTCGGCTGGCTGGAGCGTGTCAGCGGCCAGCACATCTTCACCTCGGACGTGTACTTCATCAGTACCTTGCCGTCGGAACTGCAATGGGGCGACGTGGCGCTGATCTGTAGCGCCGGCCTGATCATGAGCTTCCTGGCCACCCTGTACCCGGCCTGGCGGGCTTCGCAGGTAGAGCCGGCGTACGCCTTGCGTTACGAGTGATGGCTGATCGCGGGGCAAGCCCGCTCCTACACCGGCTGTAGGAGCGGGCTTGCCCCGCGATGGTATTCACACCGTCGGCAAGTCGATCACGAACCGCGTCCAGCCCCCAGCCGACTCCCCGCGAATACGCCCGCCGTGCGCCTGTACGATCGAGCGGGTAATCGCCAGTCCCAACCCCGCATGCTCACTGCTGCCTTCGCGCCGTGCCGGGTCTGCCCGGTAGAAACGATCAAACAGCTTCGGCAGCACGGCCGGGTCAATCGGCTCACCGCGGTTGGCCACCTGCAGCCTTACTCCGTCTTGGTGTCGCTCGATGGTCACACGTATCTCGCCGCCGGCCGCGGTAAAGCGCAGGGCGTTGTCAAGCAAATTGGACAGCGCCCGGCGCAGCATATGCCGGTCGCCGGCAAGCGGCGCCTGGCCCTCACGGCTCAGGCTTATCTCGGCATCTTCAGCCAGCGGTGCGTAGTATTCGAGCAAGGCATCGGCCTCGTCCTCCAGCGCCAGATGCTGGCGGCTGGGCATCAGCAAGCCGTGGTCAGCCTTGGCCAGGTAGAGCATGTCGTTGACCAGTTGCGCCATCCATTGCAGCTCTTCGAGGTTGCTGTGCAGCGCCTCGCGGTATTCATCCAGGCTGCGCGGCCGGGTCAGGGTTACCTGGGTGTGGGTCAGCAGGTTGGACAGCGGCGTGCGCAGCTCGTGGGCAATGTCGGCAGAGAACGCAGAGAGGCGCTGAAAGGCATCGTCCAGGCGTTCGAGCATGGCGTTGACGGTCTGCGCCAGTTCTGCCAGCTCCACCGGCATTTGCCCTTCGGGTAGGCGTGTGGTCAGCGAGCGTGCCGACACCCCGGAGGCCACTTCGCCCATCTGCCGCAGTGGCCGCAGCCCGCTGCGCGCGGCCCAGGCGCCGAGCAACGCGGTCGCCAGCGCCGAAAGGCCGACAGTCAGCCAGATCAGCTGCTGCATGCGCTGGAGGAAATGCTGATGGTGGGTGATGTCGAGAAACAGCGTCAGCTGCGCGTCGCCACCGTTGAGGTTGATGCACAGGCTGCGAAAGTCGACGCCGCTGCTGTGCAGGGTGCTCAGGCCGAGCACTTGCGGCGACTCGGGCAGGCCGGCCTGGCTGTCGAACCAGATGCGCCCGTCCCGGCCGCGAATGCGCACGGCAAGGTCGGCCTGGTGGCTGAGTTCGGTTTGCAGGGCAGGCAGGCGCGGGGCGAGGCTGGCCGGGTCGTCCACGCCTTCGAGCATCTGGCGCAGCAGTGACAGGCGGCTGTTGAGCAGTTGCTGGTCGAGCTCGATGAAGTGGGTGGCGCTGGCGCGGCTAAAAAGGATACCGGCAGTCAGCGACACCACTGCCGTGCAGGCGGCAAACAGCAGTGCCAGGCGACTACCGAGGGACAGGCGGCGCATCAGGCGCTGCGCTCTTCAAGCACATAACCCATGCCGCGCACGGTATGGATCAGCTTGTTGTCGTGGGCATCGTCGATCTTCAGGCGCAGGCGGCGGATCGCCACTTCAATGACGTTGGTGTCGCTGTCAAAGTTCATGTCCCACACCTGCGAGGCGATCAGCGATTTGGGCAGCACTTCGCCCTGGCGGCGCAGCAGCAGTTCGAGCAGGGCGAACTCCTTGGCGGTCAAGTCGATGCGCTGGCCTGTGCGTTCGACCCGGCGGCGGATCAGGTCCAGGCGCAAGTCGGCCAGGCCCAGGCTGGTTTCCTGTGCCGGGCTGCTGCCGCGGCGCAGCAGGCTGCGCACCCGTGCCAGCAGTTCAGAGAAGGCGAACGGCTTGACCAGGTAATCGTCGGCGCCCAGTTCCAGGCCGTGCACGCGGTCTTCGACGGCGTCGCGGGCGGTGAGGAACAGCACCGGGATTTCCAGGCCGGCGGCGCGCACCGCCTGAAGGATCTGCCAGCCATCGCGGCCCGGCAGCATGACGTCGAGGATCAGCAAGTCATAGTCGCCGGTCAGGGCCAGGTGCTGGCCGGTATTGCCGTCGCTGGCAAGCTCGGTGGCAAAGCCCGCTTCACTGAGGCCCTGGCACAAGTACTGGCCGGTCTTGGTCTGGTCTTCGACGATCAACAATTTCATCGGCTGGCTCTTTTACGTGGATTGCCGCAGGGTTATACCGCGGCGGGCGTGGCGGGTGGCCAAGCTGACAAAGTTGTAATGTTTTTGTCAGGTGACTGCCAGCGGCGATTTTCTACAGTGAAGCCTGAACCGTCGCAACCCTGGAGTGGGCTTGAAATGAAACACCTTTTTATCATTGGCGCACTGGCGCTGTTCAGCCTTCCAGCCTTGGCGTCGCCCGCGCATTCCTACACCTTCGGCCAGCCTGCGCCTGCGAGCAAGGCCACCCGCAGCGTCGAGGTGGTGATGGGCGACATGTATTACGCGCCGCGCAGCCTTGAGGTCAAGGCCGGGGAGACCGTGCGCTTCGTGCTAATCAACAAGGGCGCGGTAGTCCATGAGTTCAGCCTCGGCGATGCTGTGATGCACGCCAGGCACCAGAAAAAAATGCTCGCCATGCAGGGCCAGATGGACCATTCGGCCATGGGCCACGGCAACATGAATCACGCCAGCATGCAGCACGACGATCCGAACACGGTGATGGTCGAACCTGGCAAAAGCGCTGAACTGACCTGGACCTTTAGCCAGTCGACGCCAATCGAGTTCGCCTGCAACGTGCCCGGTCATTATCAAGCGGGCATGGTCGGCAAGCTGACCATCGGCCAATAACAGCCGATTGCCCAAAGCATGGCCTAAAACCGATAAACTAGGCGCATTTGCTCCTACAGGTTTTAGCCATGCATCCTGCCGCCGAACATTCTCCGCTGGGTAAATCCAGCGAATACGTCTCCACCTACACACCCTCGCTGCTGTTCCCGATCCCGCGGGCGGCAAAATGGGCCGAGCTGGGCGTCAGCGCCCAGACCCTGCCATGGCAGGGCGTCGATTTCTGGAACTGCTTCGAGCTGTCCTGGTTGCTGGCGTCGGGCAAGCCGGTGGTGGCAATCGGTGAGTTCGCCATCCCGGCCGACTCGCCGAACATCATCGAGTCGAAGTCGTTCAAGCTGTACCTCAACTCGCTGAACCAGACCGTGTTCGAATCGCCCGCTGCCCTGCAGGCATGCCTGGTCAAGGACCTCTCGGCTGCCGCCGGCAAGCCGGTGGGCGTGCAGGTCCGCAGCCTGGCCGAGGTCGAAGGGCAGGGCGTGGTCGGCTTGCCGGGCGTGTGCATCGACGAGCTGGATGTCAGCATCAGCAACTACGAGCAACCGCAGCCGGAGTTGCTGCGCTGCGACAGCGACAACATTGTTGAAGAAACCCTGCACAGCCATTTGCTCAAGTCCAACTGCCCGGTCACCGGCCAGCCGGACTGGGGCAGTGTCACCGTGCACTACCGTGGCGCGGCGCTGGAGCATGCCAGCCTGCTGACCTACCTGATCAGCTTCCGCCAGCATGCCGACTTCCATGAGCAGTGCGTCGAGCGCATCTACCTTGACCTCAAGCGCCTGCTCAACCCCGAGCACCTGACGGTTTATGCCCGTTACGTGCGCCGCGGCGGCCTGGACATCAACCCGTACCGCAGTACTTCACAGGTGACCCTGGAGAACCTGCGACTGGTTCGCCAGTAACGAAAAGCCCCGTTCGATGACGGGGCTTTTTTATTCCGGCGGGCTTAGATGCCCATGCTTTGCAGGCTCTGAACGATATTGCGCAAGGTGGCGGTCAGGCCCGGGTGCTCGACTTCAAAGCGCTCCACGGCGAGGTTGACGCCATCGACCAGGTTGTTGTCCGGGGTCTTGGCTTCCAGTTCTATCTTCGCCTCAATTTGTTGCATCAATACATGCAGATCGGCTCGCTCTTCTTCGGTGAGCGGTGGATTTTGCTCCAGTTGCTCGCGCAGGGCGTCAAGTTGCTCTTGCAGTTCGCGGGCAGGCATGGGTGTTCTCCCTCTATGAATAGGCACAGTCATGGACCCCGTTAGCGGGTGAAAGGTCCATGCCCTGCCTACTAGAGTAATCCACCGGCCAGCGCTTTGCATGACCCTGATCAAAGGTGCTGTTTCAGGGTTTTTCACCTTTGCGCCGGCGCTGGCCGATGTCTGCCAGGCAGTCGGCCAGGGCTTCGAGGTGGTCGATCACCGAGTGCACGCCCAGGGCAAACAACTGCAAGGTGGCCTGGCCACGCTGGCGTTCCTGCTCTTTGGGGCCAAGGGCTTGCCACTGGCTGCTGGGCCCGCAGGCGGCCAGGCCGATGGTCCACAACCCGGCGTTGAGGCCCGACTGCAGCAGGCGTGGTTCGCCACTGACCAGCACGCAACCGTCGAGTTTGCCCGCCCTGAGGCTCATCAGTGCCTGCCAGCAGGCATCCGGTGCCGGCCAGGGGGTCTTGCAGGCCGGGAAGGCATTGAGCCAGGCCGGCAAGGGGCTGGCCATTTGTTTGCCGTCTGCAGCCGGCAGCTCATCGAGCCAGGCACAGGGAACCTTTTGCTGATACAGCCAGTCAAGGGTGGGCAGCGCGCCCGGAGTGGGGCAGGGTGCCTGGGCATCAGAGCCCGGGTTCACTTCGACAAGGCAGCCGCGCAAGCCGAACAGCAGGGCAGTGATGGCGGGGGAGTCTGGCATGGCAACGTCCCTGAAATACTTTGCAGGCTACGCTTGGGTTGTTACTTTTTGGTGACGCTGCCGATACACAGTTGTTCACATTTTTGCGACGTTGTTTATGCCAAGCTGCTTAACGGCAGCAGAGCCTTTATACTTGCTTCATTTTTTGGCGTAGGACGCGCGGCGTCTGCCTAGTTCGAGGAGTAACACTATGCGTAGGATCGGCCTGATCGATCGGATGACCCGGGCTTGTGTCTGTGCCGGCCTACTGTTGGCGCCTGTCGTCGCGGCCCAGGCGGCCACTGAAGAAGATCCCTGGGAAAGCATCAACCGGCCGATCTTCCGCTTCAACGACACGCTCGACACCTACGCGCTCAAGCCGCTGGCACAGGGGTACCAGGCGGTCACCCCGCAGTTCCTCGAAGACGGCATCCACAACATGTTCCGCAACCTGGGCGACGTCACCAACCTGGCCAACAACGTGCTGCAGCTCAAGCCGCACGCCGCCGGGGTTGATACTGCGCGGCTGATCGTCAACACCACCTTCGGTATTGGCGGGTTCTTCGATGTCGGCACCAAGATGGGCCTGCAGCGCAATGACGAAGACTTTGGCCAGACCCTCGGCTACTGGGGCGTGAGCAGCGGCCCGTACGTAATGCTGCCGTTGCTCGGCCCGAGCACCGTGCGCGATGCCATCGGCAAGTACCCGGACACCTACACCGAACCCTACCGCTACATCGACCACGTGCCGACCCGCAACACCGCCGCCGCCGTCGATGTGGTCGACACCCGCGCGAGCCTGCTGTCGGCTGAAAAGCTGATCAATGGCGACAAATACATCTTCATTCGCAATGCATACCTGCAAAATCGCGAATTCAAGGTCAAGGATGGCGCCGTCGTCGACGACTTCTGATCCGAGCGGGTAAACAAAAGGCGACCTTCAGGTCGCCTTTTTTGTGTCTGCAATTATTTCATGCTGAGGATGCGCAGCCCGAGTTTCTGCTTGCCGTCTTGCTGGTCGGCAATCCACACCACCTCTGTGCTCGCTTCCAGGCCCTTGAGTGCCGGATGGTCGGAGTCGATACGCACCTCGAGTTGATCGCCAACCGTGAACGGCTGCGGCGCCTGGACCTGCATGCCACTGCTGGAGAGGTCGAGGCAGACGGCGGCGATGACCTGCCCCTGGTGGATCAGGCTTATATCTGCTTCCACCCGCATGCGAATGAAATCGCGCTTCTCGCTGTAGTCCATGGGCCCTGAGCTCATCTCGGCATCCTTTCATTGCGTTGCGGTTGGAGGGGTTTTTATAACTCCCGGTGCTTTCGGCTGTAAAGAGCATCGGCGACCATCGGTGTGCCCTTGAAACGCCCGGCGGATGGGAGTACCGTCTGCGCCTTACAAGGCACCTCTGCTATTTGCCGGACAGGTTTTGATGTCCTACAACTCATAGAAGAGTAGCTCGAAGTGAATCCAGTACGTGGGCCGATGCTCACCTACGCCCAACCTATTCCTGGCGCCGTTTGCCCACATGCAGAAAACCAGTGCAACGCTGCTGATAATCGATGACGACGACGTCGTACGTGCGAGTCTTGCCGCCTACCTGGAAGACAGCGGTTTCAGCGTCCTGCAGGCAGCCAATGGCCAGCAGGGCCTGCAGGTCTTCGAACAGGAACATCCTGATCTGGTGATCTGCGATCTGCGCATGCCGCAAATGGGCGGCCTGGAGCTTATTCGCCAGGTAACCGAGCGCGCGCCGGAACTGCCGGTGATCGTGGTATCGGGCGCCGGGGTGATGAACGACGCCGTCGAGGCCCTGCGCCTGGGCGCGGCCGACTACCTGATCAAGCCCCTCGAAGACCTCGCGGTGCTCGAGCATTCGGTACGCCGGGCCCTGGACCGCGCGCGTCTGGTGCTGGAAAACCAGCGCTACCGGGAAAAGCTCGAAACCGCCAACCGCGAGCTTGAGGCCAGCCTGCACCTGCTGCAGGAGGACCAGACCGCCGGGCGTCAGGTGCAGATGAACATGCTGCCGGAAAGCCCCTGGGTGGCCGACGACCTGTCGTTCGAGCACCAGATTATTCCGTCGCTGTACCTGTCGGGCGACTTTGCCGACTATTTCCGTGTCGATGACCGGCGAATTGCCTTTTACCTGGCAGACGTTTCCGGGCATGGCGCGTCGTCGGCCTTCGTCACCGTGCTGCTGAAGTTCATGACCACGCGCCTGCTGTTCGAATTCAAGCGCGGCGGCAACTTGCGTGACTTCAAACCGTCGGAAGTACTCGGACACATCAACCGCGGCCTGATCAACTGCAAGCTGGGCAAGCATGTGACCATGGTCGGCGGCGTGATCGACGAAGACACCGGTATCATGACCTACAGCATCGGTGGTCACCTGCCGTTGCCAGTGCTGTACACCCCGGGCCAGAGCCGTTATCTGGAGGGCCGCGGATTGCCGGTCGGCTTGTTCGAGGAGGCTACCTACCAGGACCACGTCCTGGAGTTGCCGCCGCAGTTCAGCCTGACCCTGCTGTCTGATGGCATTCTGGACCTTTTGCCCGGTGACACACTCAAAGATAAAGAGGCGGCCCTGCCTGAAATCATCAAGGCCGCAGGCGGTAGTCTGGATGGGCTGCGCCAACGATTCGGATTAGCTACGCTTGGGGAGATGCCGGATGATATCGCCCTATTGGTGTTGAGCAGGAACCTTCAATGAGTACGGGTAGAATCCAGTTCGCCGAGCAGAATGGCACCTTCGTGCTGAAGTTTGTCGGTGAAGTGCGCCTGACCTTGTGTTCGGCGCTGGATGCGACGATTGAAAAGATCTTCACGGCGCTGAATTTCTCGGCGATCGTCATCGATCTGACAGAAACCCACAGCATCGACAGCACCACCCTGGGCTTGCTGGCCAAGCTCTCGATCCTGTCGCGGCAAAAGGTCGGGCTGTTGCCAACGGTGGTCACCACCCACGCCGACATCACCCGCCTGTTGCAGTCGATGGGTTTCGACCAGGTGTTCAACATCGTTGACCGGCCGATCCCGTGCCCCGAATGCCTGACCGACCTGCCGTCGCAGGATCAGAACGAAGACGTGGTGCGCTCCAAGGTGCTTGAGGCGCACAAGATCCTCATGGGCCTGAACGATTCCAACCGCGAAGCCTTCCACGACCTGGTCAACGCTCTCGAGCGCACCTGATCGTCGACCGGGCGCCGTTCTGGCGCCGGTCAAAAATCACTTAACAGTCAGCTTCGCGCGGTGGAAACTCGGTCGCCGCGCTGCCATCGGCGTTGAGCTGGAAAATCCGCGCCGGCTGCCCCTGTTCATTGAAAAATACCTGGCCCAGGCCCGCGCTGTTCCACAGCCGCTCGCCGGCCTTGCTGTGCGCGGGTGTGCGCGGCATCACCTGCATCTGCCGGCGCTTGGTAAACCAGTTGAGCGGTGAGCGCGGCGAGTACAGCCAGCGGTTTAGGCGATCGAAGGTGTCCAGCAGGCGCTTGGGGAACTGGTTCTTGATGCCGCTGCTGGTGATCTGCCACAGGTGCGGGGCGCGCTGGCGGTGGCGGATCAGCACCTCATAGACGAACGAGTAGTGCACGTCACCGGAAAGAATCACGTAGTGCCCCGGTGTGCGCGAGTGGCGGAAGATGTTCAGGATCACTTGCGCCGCGCCGCGATGGGCCATCCAGTTCTCGGCATCGACCAATAGCGGATAACCCAGCCAGCTGAATACCCGCTGCACGCTCTCGATCAGCTTGACGCCGAAGATCGGCGCCGGCGAGACGATGATCGCCGAAGGATGGTCGAGCAGCGCCTGTTGCAGCTCGCTTAAGGCTTCCCAGTCGAGCAGGCCCGAGGGTTTGTTGAAGTTGCTTTCACTGCGCCAGCGCCGGGTGCGGGTATCGAGCACCAGCAGCGCCGGGCTGCTGGGCAGGACGAACTGCCAACCCTGAAAGCGCAGCACCTCGTTGATCAGCGCATCCTGCAGCGGCGTGTCGAGGTAGTCATCGGCGTCGGCACTGTGGCTGAAGGCCTGGCAATGCTCCAGCAGCCCGGTAAAGGCATCCGGGTTGTTGCCCCAGCCCTGGCACAGCATATAGCCGAGCAGGGCGTTGCCGATGATGCGCTTGGAGAACGGGTGGCCGTAGGCGGTTTCTTCCCATTGCGCCGACAGGTTCCAGTCATCGGTGATGTCGTGGTCATCGAAAATCATCAGGCTCGGCAAATGCGCCAATACCCGCGCCACCCCGCCAAGGCCGCTGGCAAAGCCGTCGATCAGTTGCTGTTCCTGGCGGTAGCGGGCCTGGCGCTCGGCATTGAGGCCGGGTGGCATCTGCACGTCGATCAGGCCCCAGGGCAGCGGGGACCAGACCAGCAGGTACATGGCCATGACTTCGGCGAAGGTCACCAGGTGGTTGTCGGCGTTGCTGCTGGTGAAGATCGGCTTGCGCGTGCCGCCGAAAAAGCGCTCGCGCAGGGTTTCGTTGCTCTCCAGTGCCGGCAGCAGGTCGGCGCGGTGGTAATAGCTGGCCGGGTGCTGGTAGAGCGCGGCGCTGTCATCGACCACCGCGCCTTGCAGGTGCTCGCCAAACAGCCCCAGGCGCTCGATCAGCGCATGTATGGCGCGCAGCATGGGCCCGGCGACATCGTCGGCATACACCTGGTCACCGCTCATCATCAGCAGGGCCGGGCGCTGCAATGGCGTGGGGTGTTCCAGCAACAGGCGATCGGCGCACAGCAGCCCGTCGGCCGCCGGGTGGTGGGGTTTGCGGCAGGAGCCGTGGAGCAGGTGCTCCAGGTGTGAACGCAGGACGAAATTCGGCCGTTGCGCGCCGGGGTAAAGCAGGTGCGGGGCGTACTCGGCGATACCTTGGTTGTTGACAATCAGGTCGTAGTCGATCTGTTCGTCACATGGCAGCGGGCTGTCGAGGCTGATGTCGAGCAGGTGGACAAACGCCTGGCGGCCAATCGGCACAACCGTGCAGTGGATGTCGGCAGTAATGCCTGCGCAGCTCAGGTGCAACTCGGCCTGCAGTGGCGTGGAGGCTACCAGCCAGAACACCATCCGGGTGGGTTCGAGGCGGCGCAGTAAAGGCCCGGCCAGTACTGCGGGTAATTCGGAAGATTCAGACATCAACATCTCTGAAAGCAAAGTCGAAAGCATCGCGGGTCAAGTCGAGTCGTCGCACCGCCGCTCCCACTTGATGGGTGGGAGCGGCGGTGCGACGACTCGACTTGACCCGCGATGAGGCCCTGAAGGCCGATAAGATGCTCTACGCTGCACCCCTCACTGGCAAACCCAGATTTGTATCAGGCCTTTGCCAACAACGCCTCAAGCTTCTCCTGATCCCGGGCAAACTGGCGAATCCCCTCGGCCAGCTTCTCGGTGGCCATGGCATCTTCGTTCGACGCCCAGCGGAACTGGCTTTCCGTCAACTGCTGGCGCGCCTCGCCGGTTTTGCCAGGCTTGAGGATGCGCGGTAGCTCGCCCTGATCATCGCTCAATTGCTGCAGCAGCTCGGGGCTGATGGTCAGGCGGTCACAGCCGGCCAGTTGCTCGATCTGGCCGATATTGCGAAAGCTCGCGCCCATGACCACGGTCTTGTAGTCATTGGTCTTGTAGTAATCGTAGATGCGCGTCACCGACTGCACGCCCGGGTCTTCGGCGCCGACATACTCCTTGCCGGTGGACTTCTTGTACCAGTCGTAGATGCGCCCCACGAACGGCGAAATCAAGAACACCCCGGCGTCGGCGCAAGCCTGGGCCTGGGCGAAGGAGAACAGCAGGGTCAGGTTGGTCTGGATGCCTTCCTTTTCCAGAACCTCGGCGGCGCGGATGCCTTCCCAGGTCGAGGCCAGTTTGATCAGCACCCGGTCACGGCCGATACCGGCCTGGTCGTACAGCTCGATCAACTGCCGGGCTTTGGCCAGCAGCGCCGGTTGGTCGAAGGACAGGCGGGCGTCGACCTCAGTGGAGATACGCCCCGGAATCACCTTGAGAATGCCGGCGCCAACGGCCACGGCAAAGGCGTCACAGGCGAGGCCGACATCGCCCTTGCTGTGCGCGACCGATTGCTGGAGCAGCTCGGCATAGCCAGGCATGGCCGCGGCCTTGAGCAGCAGCGAAGGGTTGGTGGTGGCATCGACCGGTTTCAAGCGGCTGATGGCATCAATATCACCGGTGTCGGCAACCACAGTGGTGAACTGCTTGAGTTGTTCCAGCTTGGAAGTCATGGGCGTGCTCTGTCCTGTGCAATGGATCGACATTACCCGAGCGCTGCCAGCCGCTCAAGGGCTGGCTGGCAGGCGGGGCGAAGGGGATAAGCCTTCGAGTGCCAAAGCGCGCACAGGTTCCGGGGTTAACGCCCCTGCAGCAGCTCGCCGGCCTGGTCGAGCAGGGCCAGTGGGTCCTTGCTCTTGTGGATATCCACCGACAGCAACTGGCGGAACTTGCGCGCCCCCGGGAAGCCCTGGCCAAGGCCGAGAATATGCCGGGTGATGTGATGCATGGCGCCGCCGCAGGCCAGGTGCGCAGCAATGTAAGGGCGCAATTTGGCCAGCGCTTCGCTGCGGCTGATCACCGGCGCGCTGCTGCCGAACAACTGCTGGTCAACTTCGGCCAACAGATACGGATTGTGATAAGCCTCGCGTCCGAGCATCACCCCGTCGAAAACCTTCAAGTGTTCCTGGCATTCCGTCAGGGTCTTGATCCCGCCGTTGAGCACCAGCTCAAGGTCCGGGAAGTCGGCCTTCAACTGCGCGGCGACGTCATACCGCAGCGGCGGAATCTCACGGTTCTCCTTCGGCGACAAGCCTTCAAGAATCGCAATACGCGCATGCACGGTAAAACTGCGGCAACCGGCATCACGCACCTGACCGACGAAATCACACAGCTCGGCGTAGCTATCGCGGCCATTGATACCGATGCGGTGCTTGACCGTCACCGGAATCTGCACCGCATCCTGCATCGCCTTCACGCAATCGCCAACCAGCGCCGGATGGCCCATCAGGCAGGCGCCGATCATATTGTTCTGCACCCGATCGCTTGGGCAGCCAACGTTGAGGTTGACCTCGTCATAGCCTGCGGCCTCGGCCAGCTTGGCGCAGGCGGCCAGATCAGCCGGCACACTGCCGCCCAACTGCAGCGCCAGCGGATGCTCGGCCTCGCTATGACGCAGGAAACGCTCGGCATCACCGTGCAGCAAGGCGCCGGTGGTGACCATTTCGGTGTAGAGCAGGGCGTTGCTGGACAGCAGGCGCAGGAAGAACCGGCAGTGGCGGTCAGTCCAGTCCATCATAGGCGCAACGCTGAACCGGCGATACGGCTCGGGGCGCGGGTTTACTGGGGTTGAGGCGGATTCTAGGGGCATTTTCGATTACGTGTTTTGTACCATTTTTGGGCGTTTTAAGGCGTTTTTTGTACCTCGGTGGTACGATGTACCACCGACAATCTCCTTTGTACCACCGGAATCTATGGCAACGATCAGAGCACGAAAAAAGGCCGACGGAACGGTCAGCTACACCGTCCAGATCCGTCTTAAAAACAAGGGTGTCCTAGTCTACCAAGAGTGCCAGACATTCGCCCGCAAGCAGGCTGCTCAGGCGTGGGCAAAGCGACGAGAGACAGAGCTAGCTGAACCTGGTGCGATCGAGCGAGCAAACCGCAAGGGGCACACCGTTCGCGAGATGATTGACCGCTACCTGGTCGAAGGCGCCAAGGTCCGGCCGCTTGGGAAAACCAAGAAGGCTACGTTGCTCGCCATTGCTGCGAGCCACTTCGGAGAGGTAGTGGACTCTGCTATCAACAGTCAGATCCTGGTTGATTACGCTTTGTGGCGCATGAGCCCTGAAGGTGGCGCTGTACAGCCTCAGACGGCTGGCAACGATCTCGCACACCTCGGATCGGTGCTATCGGTGGCTCGGCCTGCTTGGGGGTATGAGGTGGAACCCCACGCCATGAGTGATGCCCGTACCGTGTTGAAGAAGCTCGGGTACAACATGAAAAGCCGTGAGCGTGATCGTCGGCCGGCGATGGTTGAGCTGGACAGGCTGCTTGAGCACTTCTTCGAGATGCAGAAGCGTCGGCCATCGTCTATCAACATGCCAAAGGTGCTTGCTTTTGCCCTGTTCTCGACGCGCCGTCAGGAGGAGATCACGCGAATCCGCTGGGCTGATCTGGATGAAGAACGGCAGGCTGTGAAGGTTCGGGACATGAAGAACCCGGGGCAGAAGATCGGTAACGATGTCTGGTGCCATTTGCCGGATGAGGCCTGGGCGATTGTTCACAGCATGCCTCGGGAGTGCGATGAGATATTCCCTTACAACAGTGATTCAATCTCGGCCGCATGGACCAGGGCTTGCCAGTTCCTAGAGATCGAGGACCTGCACTTCCACGACTTGCGGCATGAGGGGGTCAGTCGCTTGTTTGAGATGGACTGGGATATTCCGCGAGTGGCGAGTGTTTCGGGTCATAGGGACTGGAATTCACTGCGCCGTTATACGCATCTGCGAGGGCGGGGAGATAATTACCGCGATTGGAGGTGGTTGGAGCAAATAAAAAAGGCGCCCGTAGAATTGGGCGCCAGGATCAAGGCGTAAGTCAGCTGGCTTTCTTGTATCCGTTTAGCTGGGCGCATTCCTTTAATGCGGCTTCTCGTTGTTGGTCCAGGTAAAGTGCCAAGTCGGTGATATGAACCCCTTTGGCACTCTTCTGGCTAGACTCAAGTCGAGTTATGGGGAGTTTGATCTGGCCAGCCAGGACCTTACGCTCCAACATCTTTACGGTTAGGTGTGTGAAGTAATCATTGCACACCTGCTCCAAGGGGATGACGGCAAGTGCGTTGTATTGCGCCATCAGTACGAAGGTCGTTTTCATCTCATGCGACCTCTCGCGTGTCGAAGGTCAGGGGGGTGGGGGTGTCTCCCGCGTTTGCCAGCCCGTGATTCAATTCAACGTTTCGTCCGGCTTTCATCCCCAGTACCAGGTCCTCGAGGTTGGCGTCTGGCATTTTTCGTTCGCGCTCAGTAGTCGGCCCCTTGCCCTTGGTAAGTTGGTGCACAAAGGCACTAATTAGGGCGTGCTCTTTGGATTCGGCAATGGTTAAAGCTTTCTCGTCACTGATCCCGAGTTCGTCGGATTCATCTGCTTCAGGTACCAGCTCTTGCAATTTGTAACGGACTTCGCTGACCCACGCTTCAGCGAAGTGATTGCCACGAGTCTCTGGGGTGAATCGAGCCTGCGGTATCTCTCCTCGCTTTATTTTGGCGACATGGGCTTTTCTGGCGGCGCTCGCTTTCAGTAAAAGAATGTCGTAGGCGTACTTGGCAATCTCCTGTGCTGGTGAAACACCAACGAACAGGGCTCGCTCTCGGCGGGCACCTGAGTCTGCATCCCAGTTGCTGTGAGTGAATCCCTTGCAGTTGAAGGCTTCAGCCACGACGTTGATTAGGTCCCGATCCCATGCCGGCCGACGGCATTTCACTTGAGCGCCATAGGTTTTCCCCACAGAGCTGATGTGTACGTCGAGCTCGGTCAGGCGATACTTACGCATCAGCTTTTGAGCCTGTCGCATTGCTGCTGCAGCCTCGTGCTCGTTGGAGCTGGCCGAGAGAGCGAGGCAGTGCTTTATCTTGCGGATAATGCGTTCTCGTTCTTGCTGATCAAGGCTCATGCTGCGTCTCCTTGCTGGGTGGCCGAGCTGGCGCTGGAGCGCAATTCTGCATGGACGCGGCTGGCTAGGCGCAGAAGACCTTGGCACTCGGCGTACGCGCGTTTGCACCATGGCTCAGTGCCTTCCAGTTTTTGCCATGTATTTCGAGCAAGGCGCAGAGTTTCGGCTGCGCGTGTTAGGTGGTCATAGTCGACCTTTGTCACGGCGAGCCCGGAGTAGGACATGATTCTGGCTTCAAGCTCTTCGATGTGAGCCAGCCGCTGACTTGTAACCAGAAGGTGCGCCCGCTGTTCTTTGAGGCGCTCCTGGGCGATGGCGTCAATGTCAGCATTTAAGTCAGCGATCTGCTTGGCATGGTCGGCTTCCCGTTGAGCAAGCCCTGCGGCAAAGCCGCATTCTTTTGCTCGCCGGCGGGCCTTGCTGAAAAGGAATGGCAGGGCCACTAGCGTGAAGAGCCAGAGGGTGGCCAGGGCAAGGATGATTTGCTGTGGTTGCATGTGCTGTGCTCCAGAATGTGCCCGCCGCCATTGTGAGCCGTGGTGAGAGCGGCAGTGCAAAGATGCCCCTGTAGGCCGGGGCCGCCTTAATTAGCCTGCGGAATGCGCTTGTGCATCCAGATAAGCAGCGAGTTCGTGCAGATAGACCACGTACTCGGCGCGTACGGAGTGATCTGGCTTAATCAGCTTGAGCTTGATGCGGCCTTTGTTGATCAGTTTGCGCAGATGCTGATCCGTCTTGATGTGCGGGAAATAGTGTTCCCGAACTTCACGTAGGGTTGGGCAGGGGGTTGTCCACTGCCGGCGCAGTTGGGCTAGCGTTTCACTCATGCCTTCTCCCCGTTCCCCTCGGGATGGGGCCGCAGCTTGTCCCGCAGTAAATCCGCTAGGTGCTCTTTGTCGGTGCCAATTGCTGCCGCGCAGAGCTCACCGCGTCCGTTCGTAACCACGGCGCCGAACGGGTATTCAGCATTGGTCGTAGGTGCGATGTACGCAACCTGGCCTTCTAGGAGTGCGGTGCTGATATGGTCGAGTGCTTCCATCAGGGCAATAGCCTGTTTGGTCCGGCCAGTCGTGGTACGGCCGTTGGCGACATCCTCGATGAAGTCGCGTAGGTGCAGGTGGTTAGCCCGGTCGCCGCGGGGGAGTGTCAGAGATCCCGAAAACGCACCAAACTTTACTTTAACGTGCGCCTGGCCTGTGCTCAGTTCGACATCAATGTCAGCGTCGAGCTGAATCGTAGGGAGATAAAGCGGGCAGATCGCTGTACCGCCAGTCGTGAGGACTTGGTGTAGTAGATCTTGTTTTGCAAAAGGGATGACGAAGGCGCTCATGCCGCGTTACCCCGAGCTGTTGGGCGGTCACGTCCTGTACAGCTTGGGCGTTGCCTTTCTGCGTAACGATGATCAGTCGCCCTGTACGTCTCTGGATAGCATCAATTGCTGAGCGGCTGCTGCAGGCTGTGGGGTGTAGAAATACTTGGCATTGCTGTGCGTTTAGCATGTCTCGGTCTCTGTGGTGAGAGGGCTTGTGCGAGACAAAATTAGTATTACTGATTTAATAAGTCAACAGTGATACTAATAAATGCTGGTTGAGGGCATGAAAAAGCCCGCTTGATGCGGGCTTGGAGCCTTACAGGTCGACAATTTTTCTCCGTGCTCGGCCACATATTGACCACTCTTCATCCATTCGAATGATCCTTTCAGGCCAGTCAGGGTTGGTTGCATATAGGTAGAACTCGCCCCCTTCTCGGCGCAATTGCTTTAAGGTCACTGCCTGATCCCTAACACGCTTGGCCACCACAAAGTCGCCAGTCTCCCACTGCATGTCGGGGTCTATTACAACCTTTTCCCTGGTTTGAAGTCTGGCTCCATACTGAAGCCTTCAACCCTCAGAATGAACGCGCGAGGCCCTGCTGGGCCGCCTGCTTCGACCCATTCATCTGCATCGCTGGCCTGGAAGGCAACGGCTTCACAGAACGCGCCTGCTTTGACGTAGCCCACGACCGGGAGCAGGCGACCTGCAGTCCCCAAGTTTGTGGCGTTCTCCACGCCGGCCGAGCCAGGCTGGCTCCCGAGGGTTTCCGCTAAGCGCGGACTGACCTCATTTGGAGCGAAGTTCAAGGCCCTGCTCAGCGTTAGTAGGGCGGCGATGTTGAGGGGGATTTTCCCTGTCATGTACTGGCTGACAACGCTTTGGCTTGCCCAGCCGCAGTCATGAGCCACCTTTTCTTGATTGAGTGACGGGTCAGCTGACTTACGGGCTTTGTAGATGGCCTTGAGTCGGGCTGCTTCTTCGGCGATGTAAGCGGGCTTAGTAGTCATGCCTACCAAGATATTAGCGCCGCTTATCTCGTTCAAAGAGTGATGCTTATATTTTGCTTGCCCTTCAAAAGAAGTAACACTAATATTCACGCATGCACCCGTCGAGGACGAAAGGGATGGAAGAAAAATTTGGAGTGCCTTTGCGGGAGTTCGCAAAGGATAGAAGTCAGCCCGAATTGGCTGAACTGCTCGGTGTCACTCAAAGCGCAGTCTCTCAGATGCTCAATTCTGCGCGTGACATACGTGTGCGCAGTAATGGCGAAGGAGGATTTTCCGCCTTTGAGATCCGCCCAATAGGGAGCCGGCGCAAGCCGAAGCCCTGATAGGAACGCCGAGCTGGGGGCTCTCACCACAAGAAGTTCCCCAGCTCAGCAATGTCGGCGCATGGCGCCGACGCAATCCGCCGTCCGGTCCTTCTCACCACAAGTCATACCGGACGACTCAATCGAAGCACCGTGCCGCACAGCACGTTTAGCACAGCACATCGGTCGTGGTCGTAGGATAGGGTGAACCTGTTCCTGTGGCTACACCGTAAACGGGGGTTTTACGGTTATGAGTCGCACAGATCTATTGCCAGGCGCAGGCCCGGTCCTTTCTTTGCGGCAGGCGCTTTATCGCGCCGGTCGCGATTTTCCGGGTGGTATCACCCGCCTTGCCTACGAAATGGTGCTCGACAACGATGCACTGCAAAAGAAGCTCAAGCTTGACGAAGAGCGCCGTTGGCTGACGCCTGATGAGCTGGAAGAGGTTATCGGGTTGACGGCTGACCCTCGTTTGCTGGATGCATTGGTGCGCCCAGCTGGTGCCGTTTGGTATCGCCCTGTACCGGTCCCAGCAACTCATGAAGCACTGAAGGCCGTGGGCAAGTTGCTGGAAGAGGCCAGCGAGTTTGTGTCCAGCATGCATGACGGTGCCGCCGACAAAAAGTGGGAACTCCATGAGGTTCTCGACCTAGAGAAGCATGGTATGGACGTTATCCGCGAAGTGTTGGGCATCATGGCCGGTGCGCGGCAGGCGATGGAGGACCGTATCGATGGCTGATGAAATTGATCGGGCCAATGAGCAGGTCGAGTATCACCTGCAGGTCGCATTGCAGTCCCGGCCACGCCAGTCGCTCAAGCCAAGCGCTCAGTTCTGCGTTGATTGTGAAGACCCGATCCCGCTGCCCCGTCAGCGGGCCGTTGCAGGTTGTGAGACCTGCATCAGTTGCCAGGGGTTGCGGGAGCGTTGGGGATGACTGAGCGCAATGGAGTGCCGATTGCTGTCTGGGCCCGCCGCTATATCGAAACTTTCAACTTCGCACTGGTGCCAATCGAGCCGGGAGAAAAGGGCCCGAAAGGTAAGGGCTGGAATCAGCCTGGTGGGTACTTTGTAGATGCGGAAGCCGCTGAGGCATTCTGGCAGAAGAACCCATCGCACAACATGGGCGTCGTTCATGGTCCCAGTCGAGTCTGTTCCCTGGACGTGGATGATGTCCAGTGGACGCGCTTCGTCCTGCAGGAGCGGCTGGGGGTCGATTTGGATGCGTTGGCAGTTGCCTATCCGACAGTGGTAGGCAACCCGGCGCGTTTTCGCGTGTTGTTTCGCGTGCCTGACGGCGTTGAGCTGAGTCGACATTCGCTGTCCTGGCCAAACGAAAACGATCCTGATGGTTCGATATTCCGGGGGTTCATGGCCCAGGCCAAGGCAGCGAAAGAGGCCGAAGACGCGGAAGCCGAGGCCGTTGCGCGTGCTGCAGCTGAACCCTACAAGAAGTTCACCGTATTTGAGTTGCGCGCCGGCCTGACGCAGGACGTGCTACCGCCTTCGATCCACCCGGGAACGCAGAAACCTTATGTATGGCGCAACCCTCCCAGGGCTGAAGGTTTGCCAGATCTGCCGGCTGAGTTGTTAGCCATCTGGCAGGGCTGGGACGCATTCAAGCCTGAAGCGGAAGCCGTCTGCCCATGGGCCCCGAAGCTCGCTAAGGCTCCACCGGCTGCGCCCAAGCGAGCTTTGGTCGGAGGTAAGCAACTGCCGAAAGTTATCGATGAGTTCAATCGCTGTCATGACATCGAAGCGCTGCTGGCAGCTCATGGTTACAGCAAGCACGGCGGTAAATGGCTCTGCCCTCAAAGTAGTAGCGGGCTGCCTGGGATCACTATCACGGATGATCGTCTGTATTCGCATCACAGCTCTGACCCATTGGCGAATGGGCACAAGAACGATGCCTTTGATGTGTATTGCATCCTTGAGCATGGGGGCGATGTACAGGTCGCGACAAAGGCGGCAGCTCAGTTATTGGGCATCGACTCAGCGAGTCGCCCACCGCAGCCACCAGCGCTCGGTGCGCTTCCCCGTGCCCCATCGAATGAGAGCGAGATTGCAGGGGCGCTGCCTCAGGTGGTTGAGGGCCTTCCCCGCACCCCATCAGAGGAAAGCGCGGCCAGCTCCTCCAATATCGGGGTTGGGGGGGATGAGGGCCTAGGTATCGCGCAGATTCTGAGGCGATTCGCCTTGGTGGAAGGAACTACTCACGTTTGGGATTTCGACAAGTCGAGGCTGATTAAGAAGTCGGGATTTGAAGCGCTGATTGGCAAGCCGCTCGCGAAAGAATGGTTGGCAGATGCCAGCCGAAAGCTGATTTCTGCTGAGCAGGTTGAGGAAATTCAACAGGTACGGCAGTTGGACAGCAAAAAGGGCGGTGCTTTGCAGATGTCGCCCATCGACCGGTATGTGTACATCGATGGCACTAAAGATGTGTGGGACCGAGAGAAGAAGCGGCGTATAGCTGAGGGGGCCGTCAAGATGGCCCTCGGCGGTATGTATCCCGTTTGGCTTAACAGCCCAAACCGGCGTGTCGTTGATGTCGACCATATTGTGTTCGACCCAACCATGACCAAAGACCCCAATCAGTACATCAACACTTTCGAAGGCTTGCCCCTGGAGCCTTTGCGCAATGACGAAGCCTGCGAAAACCTGCGCTGGCTTATTTCATTCCTTTGCAACCATGACCTACCCGCCACTGAGTGGCTAACACGTTGGTTGGCGTACCCTCTGCAGCACATGGGCGCCAAAATGGACACTGCTGTACTGATGCACTCCATCATGGAGGGCTCGGGCAAGAGTCTGCTGTTTGCCGATGCAATGGGCGAACTCTACGGCCAATACGCCGCAACAGTAGGCCAGACGCAGTTGGAGGGGTCTTTCAACGCTTGGCAGAGCCGCAAGCTTTGGGCGGTGTTTGAAGAGGTTGTGAGCCGGGATCAGCGGTACAACCAAGTCGGCAAGATCAAGCACCTGGTCACTGGCAAGACGGTGCGCATGGAGTCCAAGTTCATCAACGGTTGGGAGGAAGCCAACCATATGAACGCGGTGTTTCTGAGTAACGAGATCTTGCCGTGGCCGATCAGCGATAGCGACCGGCGGATGTTGGTGATGTGGCCAATGGAGACACTTCCGGAAGAGCGTCAGCGTGCGATAGGGCACGAGTTGAAGAACGGTGGCATTGCGGCCTTGTATGCCTGGTTGTTGAGCGTTGATATGGGCGACTTCAACCAGCGGACCCGCCCGCCCAAGACTGAAGCGCGCCAGCGCCTTGTAGCTCTCAGCCGCGCAGCCTGGCAGACGTTCCTGCACCTTTGGCGGTGCGGTGATCTTGGGCGAGGCCTATGGGGTTGTTGCATGTCGTCGGACCTCTATGCGCTGTTCTTGGAGTGGTGCCAGCGCAATAGAGAGCATGCGATGAGTCAAACGAAGTTCTCGCTGTTCATTAGCTCTGAGGTCGAGAAGACGCGGCCCATTCCCTGGACGGACGGCAACAACAGACGATTTGCGGCATTTTTCTTCCCAAATGACTCTGATGCTTCCCTTCCCCCATCGTTGAAGGCGGCCGAGCTGGGCGTGGCGGTCACCGAGTGGCGTGCCAAGGCAAAGCTTGCGGGCTGGAACGTGGATGGCTGGGACCATGTGAAGGGGCTTGCAGCATGAATACGGCTATCGGTGTGGTGGGTGTGTTGGGTTGGTGTTGGGTCTATGTGTCGGGGGCAACACAGGCAAAGTCCGCAAATTCTGCGGGTTTGACTGGGGCTGTAGTGGGTGTGTTGGGTTTGTCCTCGCGCACGCGTGGGCGCGTATTTTTCATTGGGCTTAAACAGGAGGAAAACACTCCCCATGCGAGCCCTAAAAAACTCAACAAACCCAACACACTAAACACAAGGCTTATGAAGTTATTGAAAACACTGGCTTTTAAGTGTGTTGGGTTTGTGTCGGGTAGCTCTGTTTTGTGTCGGGTGCGCGATTTGCGGGAGATTCAGGGATGATTGAGGATATCGAGAGCCTCATGAAGCATTGGGGTGAGCAGCAGGCCCGGTTCGGCCATGAGGCCAGTCTGGGCAGCCAGATGGGTTCAATCGTTGACTGGAAAGGAGGGGCGCCACGTGGCACGCCAGGAACTAGACCACTTATTGGTGGCGGATCGGGGATGGACTACGCAGCGGCTGAAGTAGATGCTGCCATCGCCGAGCTAGAGCGCCGCGACGAGCGCGGCCAAGCATTGGCCAAGCTGGCCCGGTTTCGGTATCACTACGGCGCGCCCATTCGTGAGCAGATGCGCGAAGTCGGATTGGCGGAAGGCGCTGATCGTACCTACCGAAACTGGGTGCAAGCGTTGCATTTGCGTGTCATGACAATTCTGATGGCGCGTCAGGGCGTCGTCCACGGTCGTACCGTTCGTCGGAGTGGAATGGCTCAAAGTGGGGCCAAAGTAGTGTCAAAGTCTGGTCGAAGTTGATAACCGAAAATTGCCTCTTTTCGGTTTTTCCGGAGGCGGGTAAAAAGTCCCCACGATATGCGAACTGCGCTTAGGCGCTCCCCAAAGCACTGTGCTGTGCAAGCCTGCCCCGAGTCGTCGGAGCAATGAGAACCCTGCCATTTGGCGGGGTTTTCTTTTTCCGGCGCCGTGTATTCGACCTATGAGGCTCTCATGACCAATGAGCAACAAGCGTTAATCGAAATGCCGATCTGGATGGTGGTAGTACTGTCCTTGGTGGGCGGTGTATCGGGCGAGATGTGGCGCGCCGATAAAGCAGGTGTTCGCGGCTGGGGCTTGGCGCGGCGTGTTGCGTTGCGTTCCGGTGCCTGCATCGTTTGTGGGCTGTCGACCATCATGCTCATGTATTCAATGGGTGTTTCGATCTGGGCATCTGCGGCGGTTGGTTGCCTCACCGCAATGGCCGGTGCTGATGTGGCGATTGGTTTGTATGAGCGCTGGGCAGCCAAACGCCTGGGTGTCTGTGATGTGCGCCCTGCCAGTAATGAACAAGGGCAGTGATCGTCGCGGGAGCAGTGCTTCCCGTGGTTATGGTCACCGGTGGCGGTTAAGCCGGGATGCATTCTTGGCTCGGCATCCGTTCTGCTCAATGTGTTCCACCGATTACCGCCCGGTCGCTGCAATGGTGGTTGACCACAAGATCCCGCCTCGATTGAAAGAGGCGAAGGAAAGCGGCGACGCCGAGCGGATCAAGACTGCCTGGAAGTTGTTTTGGGATCAGGGCAACTGGCAGCCGCTATGCAAGCTCTGTCACGACTCGACCAAGCAGCGGCTTGAGCGCAGCGGTCGGATTGCTGGATGCCACGCTGACGGCCGTCCGATAGACCCCGGACATCACTGGAATCGAGGATGATTATGAAAGATCAAGGCGTTGAGTTTAAGCGGCATGGCGAGTGGAAACGCCTGTTGGGACCTGATGACGTTTGTGGGTATAGCGAAGAGGTAAAGCAAGCAATGAAGCTTCTCGAGCCACTGCTCCAGGCCAACTTGCTAGCTGTTCATCCTGATCGTTGGAATGCCGGTCGGCTGTGCTTCCTACGGCCTCGGGTTGCCAAGTTGCAGGGTTGGTCTCCGCATATCCCCGGGTCTGCCAAAAAGCCCTCGTTCTGGAGGGTGGGGGGGGTGAAAAACTTTTTCAGGAGCTTGTTCTAGACCGCATGCCCCCCTCTGTGTGCAAAACCGGGAAAAATGAGGGAGGGGGGGTATCAGAAATGGAGGTTTCCTATGGCTGGAAACGGTAATTCCGGGCGGCCTGGTCTGCCCGCGTCGGTGCATCTGCTCAACGGCAACCGCAGCAAGCGTTCGCCGGCTGAGCTGTTGAACGAAATCAAGGATCCGGCGGTGCCGGCTGCTGTGCCGCCTATGCCTGATTTTCTTAGCGGTGACGCTGCAGCCGAATGGAGCCGTATTACCGGAGCGCTGCTGGCGCTTGGGTGGGTGTCGCGGTTGGACCAGATGGCGCTCGCCACGTACTGCCAGGCCTACGGCGACTGGTTGCGATTCCAGCGGTTGATCGCTGAGCGCAATGCAAAGTCGGCTGACGGTCTGGGTGGTGAGGTTCAGACCTTCAAGACCGGCGCGCAGCAGACCCACGTTCTGCGGCAGCTGGCCAACGACGCCGAAAAACGCGCCAACGCTGCAGGCGCTCAGTTCGGGTTATCTCCCTTGGCGCGCCGGAACATGAGAGCCGCACCGGCGGCACAAGGAGATTTGTTCCCTAATGAAGAGCGAGACGCTGCCGCAAAGTATTTCAACTGACTGCCGGGTAAAGAGCTTCGCTGACAGAGTGCTGGCGGGCTCGATCATCGCTGGCCCAGACATTCGCAACGCGGCGCGGCGCCATCTGCTGGATCTGGAAAAAGGACGTGAGCGCGGGCTGATCTGGAATGCCGAAGCGGCATTGCGGGCCATCGGTTTTTTCGAAGACGTGCTGTGTCTGAACGGCGGCGACTTCGAGGGCCTGCCATTCCGCCTTGCGCCGTGGCAGGCATTCATTATCGGTAGCCTATTCGGCTGGTACACCGATGACGGCTATCGTCGGTTTCGCCAGGCTTACATCGAAACGGCCAAGGGCTCGGGCAAGTCTCCCCTAGTTGGCGGGATCGGGTTGTACGGACTGGTCGCCGACGGTGAGCAGCGGGCCGAGATCTATGCTGCCGCAACGAAAAAAGACCAGGCGCAGATCCTATTCCGCGACGCGGTCAGCATGGTGAACATGGCGCCACACCTCTCGGCGCGCCTGGTGCAATCGGGCCGTGATGAGAAGGTCTGGAACCTGTTCTATCCCGGCACTCATAGCTTTTTCCGCCCGATCAGCTCCGACGAAGGCCAGTCCGGCCCTCGGCCACATATCGCGCTGATCGATGAGTTGCATGAGCACAAGACAGCCAGCGCCGTGAACATGATGCGGGCCGGTACCAAGTTCAGGCGCCGCGCGTTGATTGTGATGATCACCAACAGCGGCTCCGACAAGGGCTCGGTGTGCGGTCAGTATCACGACCTGGGCGTGCGGATCTGCGAGGGCAAGGAGGAAAACGATGCGTTCTTTGCCTTCATCTGCTCGCTGGATAAGGGGGATGACCCGTTTAAAGATGAGTCGTGCTGGCCGAAGGTGAACCCCTCGCTGGACTTCATTCTTGAGGGCCAGACCGATGGCATCCCGGGCCGCAAGTACCTGCGGGAGCAGGTGGCCGAAGCGAAGGGGCTACCGGCGAAAGAGGCCGTTGTCAGGCGCTTGAACTTCTGCGAGTGGACCCAGGCGACATCGCCGTGGCTGTCCTGGGAGATCTGGCGCGGTGCTGCTGAGCGGGTGCCGATGCGCGTCCTGCGCAACCGACCATGCGTTGGCGGGCTGGACCTTTCCAGTACCACGGACCTGACCGCATTCGTGCTGATGTTCAGCCCGATGCCGCACGATCCGCACTGGCGCTCGCTGTCGTACTTCTGGATCCCCGACGACGACCTGTCTGGCCGGGAGAAGCGCGACCGTGTGCCGTATCTGCAATGGATCAAGGAACGCCACCTGGAGACCACTCCGGGGCGAGCCATCAGCAAGCTGCATGTGCTGCGGCGCCTGCAAACTATCTGCGATTACTTCGACGTGCGGCGGATCGCCTACGACCGGTGGCGGATCGAGGACCTGCTGTCATTGATGAACGACAACGGCATCACGTTGCCCGAGCTTAAGCCTTTCGGCCAAGGCTTCAAGGACATGGGGCCGGCCGTCGATGAATTCGAGCGGCGTTTGTTGGGTCGCAAAGCAGAGCCGTCGGCGGTGATTGAGCTGGACCCAGACGACTATGAAGTTGTGTCTGAAGTCCACACCTCCACCGAGGTAGTCGAAACGCTCCTGCACGATGACAACCCGGTGATGACCTGGAACGCGGGCAACGCGGTGATCGTGTTCGATCCGGCCAACAACCGGAAGGTCGACAAATCCAAAGCCACGGGCCGCATCGACGGCATTGTTGCTGCCGTGATGGCGGTTGGCATCAGTGGTGACATTTCCGAGGCATCCGGCACGTCGGTTTACGACGAAGGGGTAGGTATATGAAGTTGGCAATTTTGTCCTGGCTGGCAGGCCTTCTGGGGTTTGCACTGCTGGTTGGGGGCGTCTGGATGGTGCATCGGCCAGCCGCATTTATCGTCGCCGGAGCCGGGCTGTTGGCCTGGTCAAGGCTTGCTGACCAAGCGGCAGCGCGCCTGGCCGCGCGCCAGGTGGCTGGAGGAGGGGGCTGACCATGTTCTTTTCCAGCTTGCGTGACACCGGTGCTGCTACGTTGACCAACCCGGATCATGGGTTCTGGCGCGGCCTCCTCGGGCGTGGTCGAAGCTCTGCAGGCGTGACCGTAACGCCAGACACAGCGCTTGCCCTGCCTATCCTGCAGAACTGCGTGACCTTGCTGGCTGAGACGGTGGCGCAGCTGCCGCTTGAGATGTATCAGCGCAAGGCCAATGGGCAGCGTGAACCGGCGATCAACCACCCCTTGTACGACGTGCTGCGCTACCAGCCCAACCCATTCCAGACACCTTGTGAGTACATGGAGCGACATCAGGGCGCGGCGGGGCTGCGGGGTAACGCCTTCAGCTTCATCGACCGTCGGGAGGACGGCAACGTCACCGCCCTTTGGGCGCTCAAAAATGAACAAGTGCAGGTGCTCAAGGGCGCTGACCTGCTGCCGTACTACCGGATTGGAGTAGGTGAGGCGGTACCGATGCGGATGGTGCATCACGTGCGCTGGTTCGGCACGAACCCCTACGTCGGGCTTTCGCCCATTGAGTTGCACGCTGATGCAATTGGATTGACCCAGGCTGTCCGCCAATACACCGGCAAAAGTTTCGCCAATGGCGTAGCCGTGTCCGGCGTGATCGAGCGCCCCCGCGAGGCACCCGCGATCAAAGACCAGGGGATCATCGACAAGATCGTTGATCAGTGGGGGCAGAAGTTCGGAGGCATGGACAATGCCAAGAAGGTTGCGCTCTTGCAGGAGGGCATGACCTTCAAGCCTGTGTCTATGACCAACGTCGATGCCGAGATTGTCGGAATCATGAAGCTGACCGGACTGGACATCGCACGGATCTACAAGATCCCGCTGCCGATGGTGAACGATCTGGAGAAGTCGAACTACAACACCCTGGAGCAGCTGATGATTCAGTTCGTGGTGTTCGCCCTGCTGCCCTGGGTGAAGCGCCATGAACAGTCGATGATGCGCGATTTTCTGCTGCCGAAGGACCGGCGAGACTACTTCATCGAGTTCAACTTGGCCGGCCTGCTGCGCGGCGACCAGAAAAGCCGCTATGAGGCCTACGCTATTGGCCGCCAGTGGGGTTGGTTGAGCGTTAACGACATCCGGCGCCTGGAAAACATGCCGCCAGTACAAGGCGGCGATATCTACCTGCAGCCCCTCAACATGGTCGACGCTGGCAAGCAGCCCGACTTAAACAACCCTGCAGTGCGTGCTCAGCTGGAAATGCAGCACGCTGAGATCGGGAGGATTCTTGCCCAATGAGTAAGCGCTATCTGCGGGCATCCAGCCTGCTGTTCAATCAACCTCTGCTGGTCACACCGGACATGCTCGACCTGGGCGTGCGCTGGGCCAACCAGACCATGAGCCTCAACATCGTCAACATTGGAGGCAGCTCGGCCCAGATCTGGAAGGATGACGATCCCATCGACCGCGTAGCGTACGCCGACGAACAACGGCGTAGTGCCATTGCCCAGACCGGGATCGAGGTCATTCCCGTAAGCGGTGTGTTGGTCAGTCGAGGCAGCCATCTGAATGCCTGCGAGACGATGACCAGCTATGAGGGCCTGCGCTCCCAGCTGCAACGCGCCGTGGGTGATCCGATGGTCGAGCACATTGTGTTGGATATCGACAGCCCGGGCGGTTCCGCTGTCGGCGCCTTCGAGCTGGCCGAAGATATCCGTGCAATGACCGCTCAAAAGCCTATCACCGGCCTGGTCAATTACATGGCGTACAGCGGCGGTTACCTGATCGGGTCTGCCTGCAGCGAGCTGGTTGTAAGTCGGACTAGCGGCGTTGGCTCCATCGGTGTGATCGCGAGTCACATGGACCGCTCGAAAATGGAAGAGGGGATGGGCGTCAAGGTGACCACGGTATTTGCCGGGGCACACAAAAACGATCTATCCCCGCATGAGCCGATCACGGAGCAGTCGTTGGCTTTCCTCAACGAGCTGGTGCAGGAGAGCTATCAGATGTTTGTGAGCGCTGTGGCTGAGTATCGCGGCTTGCCGGTCGCCAAGGTGATCGCCACCGAGGCCGGGTTATATCGCGGCCAGAATGCAATCAATGCAGGCTTGGCTGACCGCATGCAGATCCCTCAGCACACCGTCGATGAGCTGTCGCGTGCTGTTGCGCAGAACCGTGCAACGCGCCAGTCCAGCCGCATCAGCGTGCGTGCCGCGGCGTTGGCGATGCAATCGTTCGTCTGACCCTATCAACCGTATCAACTGAATCCAGACCCGCTTAGTGCGGGTTTTTTTATGCCCAGGAGGCAGCATGTCCCTTGTACTTCAAATGCGTAATGAGCGCGCAGGCCTGGTCACCCAGGTGCAAGCTCTGGCCAAGATCGAGGCCGGCGGCGGTAGCTTGAGTGCCGAGCAGTTGCAGCAGTTCACTAATCTGGAATCGCAGATCAATGACCTGACCGCCAAAATCAGCCGCGCCGAATCAGCGGAGCGCTTAGCGGCCGCGAGCGCTGTGCCGGTGAACGAGTCGGCCCAGGGCGCTACTAGCCCGCCGAACGGCAGTATTTCCGGCCCATTCAGCGAAAAGGCCAAGCCTGGTACTGGTATGGCGCAGATGGCGCGCTTGCTGGCCTCTGCCCAGGGGAACCAGCAGACGGCCGCCCAGATGGCGAAGGACGGCGGCTTCCCGGCTGATGTCCACATGGCTTTGAGCGTCGTAACCCCTGGTGCGGGCGGTGTGCTGGTGCCGCAGAACTTCGCCACCGAAGTCATTGAATCGCTTCGCCCGGTATCCATTGTTCGCAAAATGGGGGTCACCAGCCTGCCGCTGAACAACGGCAACCTGACCCAGCCACGTATTACCGGCAACACCGTAGTGACGTACATCGGTAGCGATACCGATATCCCGATCACCGGTATGACGTTCGCTGACACCAAGCTGTCGGCGAAAAAGGCTGCCGCCATCGTGCCGATCTCCAACGATCTGCTGGCGATGAGCGGGGTTAACCCTCGCGTCGATGGCCTGGTGCTCAGTGATCTGACGGTGAGCATGGGCCTGTCGGAGGATCTGCACTTCATCCGTGCTGACGGCACCGGCTCGCTGCCCAAGGGTATGCGTCACTGGGCGCTGCCTTTCAACATCCTGACCGCGCCTGTGGTGGATGGCCTCACGCTGGAAAAAATCGATTTGTTCCTGGGCGGGATGATGCTGCGCCTGGAAACGGCGAACGTGATGATGAAGTCTTGCGGCTGGCTGATGGCGCCGCGTGTGTTGCGTTGGTTGCAGGCGCTGCGCGACGGCAACGGCAACAAGGCTTACCCGGAAATCGATGCCGGTATGCTCAAGGGTTATCCGGTTGGCCTCAGCAACCAGATCCCGGTGAACCTCGGCGCCGATGGCAACGAAACCGAGATCTATTTCGTCAACTTCGCGGACTGCATGATCGGCGAAGACATGGATCTAACCCTGAGCTTCAGCAACGAGGCTTCCTACAAGGATGCCCAGGGCGAGATGGTCAGTGCCTTCCAGCGTGACCAGACCTTGCTACGTGTGATCGCGAAGCACGACTTCGGCCCGCGCCACGTCGAGAGCATCGTGGTGGCGGTCGCTGTGAAGTGGGGCGCTGGCATGTAACCCCTGGCCCCGGATGAGCCGGGGCCGCTCAACTGGATGGAATGTTTATGGCAAAGGTAATTATTACTTTCACCGGCTCCTGGCGTGGCTACGGCAAGGGCGAGGTTGCGGGTTTCGAGGAAGACGTAGCCCAGTCGCTGATCGATGGCGGTCGTGCAGAGCTGTATGAGGGCAAGAAAACTGGCAAGCCCGGCGGCGGTAAGGGCAAGTCGGCGCCGGCAGCGAAAGGCCCCGCCCAGCCCGGCCCATCAACGGAGCCGCCACCGAATGAAGTGTCGGACAACACCGATCCCGAAGACGATGAAGACAAGCCCTGATCATGGCTCGCCGCATCGCCTACACGGGGGCGCCCGTGCTAACGCTGGAGCAGGTGGCCTTTCAGTGCAGGGCCGAGCCAGAGGACCTGCAGCCCGAACTGATCAACCTGATCATTATCCCCGGGGTTACCGCGCAGGCTGAGTCGAGGACCGGGGCGGCCATTCGTGAAGCGGTTTATGAGGAGGATTGGCCAGCGTCGTATCCATCGGGGCATTCGCTGGATGTTGGCCAGGTGGTTGCTGTTGAATCGGTGCTGGCCGTCAGCGATGCCGGTCAGGAGAAGGCATTTGAAGGGAGGGTAGAGGTCCGCCAAGGAGGGAAGGAGAGCTATCTGATCTTCCCCGCCGGACGACCTGAGGGTCGGTTGCGTATCCGCTATCGCGCCGGGGTTGACTTGAAGGCGCACCCGGGTGTTTTGAGCTGGCTGCTGATGGCCGCCGAAACCGCATTTACTCATCGTGGGCTGATGGTCGTTGGACAGTCGCTGACCGAGTTGCCGTCGAGCTTTATCGACCATCTGATAGCGGACATCACTGTCCCGCCGAGATTTTAGTCATGGCTCTCAGGGAGCCCGCAACGGGCGAATTAAACCGGCGAGTCATGATTCGGCAACGCACCGATAAGCCGGCTAAAGACTTCGGCTTGGACTCGGCTTTCAGTGGCGAGGTTTGGCGCTGGGCATCCATTTTGCCTGTTGGTACCGCTGCTTACGCTGCTGGTGTTCAGCTGGATGCCAAGGTCACTCACCGCGTTACCTTTCGCTTTCTGGACGGTATCTCAGAGGATCATGAGGTGGTGCACGGTGCCAAAATCTACAGGGTGCGTCGCGTGGCTGATCTGAACGGAGCCCATCGTTTCACGGTATTGGAAGTGGAGATGATCGGCGGAGTGACCGCTGGAGGGGGCGTTTATGCCTAGCCGTTCTTCGGTCGAAGGTTATGTGCACTTTGAAGGCTTTGACAGTTTCGAGCGCGACGCCTTCGACAAGTCCAAGATCCGCGCGGCGATGCGTAAAGCCGGCCGCCTGGTCACGCAACGAGCGCAGATGAACCTAGCGCTTGGTAAAGGCCAGGACGGCTATCCGGTCAACCGCACGGGCGCCACCCTTGAATCGATCAACTTCAAGGTGTCGCGGGCCGGCTTTCTCGTGCGGATCGCACCGCGCAAGACCAGCTCCATGAAGGAGTTCTATCCGGCCTACCTGCATTACGGGGTCAAGAAAGGAAACCGCCCCGGAAAGCTTGCACCAGGCATGGGTAAAGGCAAATCGAACCGGCGGGCGAAGGGCGATAGGGCGCTGGCTCTTGCTGCCCGTGCCGCCGCTGGGTGGCGTATTACCCCCGCGACAACTACATGGCTGATGCCTTGCAGGATTCCAG
Organism: Pseudomonas sp. B21-035; assembly: GCF_024748945.1. Taxonomy (NCBI): domain Bacteria; kingdom Pseudomonadati; phylum Pseudomonadota; class Gammaproteobacteria; order Pseudomonadales; family Pseudomonadaceae; genus Pseudomonas; species Pseudomonas sp. B21-035. Next base: position 3,955,654 of record NZ_CP087179.1, on the reverse strand, counting down.
ATCATCGGTGCAGGCGCTGCTATCAGCTGCATTTGCGGCCGCCTTGAACTGACCTCAAAAACCGGAAACCACGATGAGACTAAATGTGATCGTCGCGCATTTGCGCGCCTACTGTCCGACGTTTTCCACACGGATTGCGGCCGGTATCGACTGGGATGCCGTCGCGAGCAGTTCCAAGCTGCAGCACCCATCGGCCTATGTGATCGCTTCCGACGATCAGGCAGAACCCAATGACCTGCAGACCGGTGTCCGCCAGGTTATTTCAGATGGATTCGACGTGGTTGTTGTGTTGGACACCAGCGATGAACGTGGCCAGGAGGCCGCGCAGGATCTGCACGAACTGCGCGCGGAAATCTGGCGGGCACTGGTGGGGTGGAAACCTGGCAGCGAGTACGGCGCCATCACCTATGGCGGGGGCGCGCTGATCTTCATCAACCGAGCCCGGGTGATCTACCGCTACAGCTTCAGCGCTGAGTTCCAGTTGGGCCGAAGTCGCGATGGCGATCCGGCTGAGACGTGGCACGAGCGCGAGCTTGACGGTCTCCCATCGCTGGAGGGCATCGATACCCGATACGACTTTATCGACCCGCTGAGGGACCCGAACGCGGCCCCCGGCGGGCCTGACGGGCGGGTCGAATTTGAAACCCGAGAGGACTTGAACCCATGAACCTGATTCACGTGAAACCGGTGCCGGGGCGATTCTGCCCTATGCCGGAAAAGGGCGGCCAGCTGCTGCCGGAGGCGGGCGACAAGGTGCCCCACGACGCGTACTGGCAGCGCCGTATCAACGACGGTGACGCGGTACGCGTCGAGGTTGCGCCGGCAGCCACCCCGGCCGTAGAGCCCGAACCTGTGGCGGCGCCTGAGCCCGTCACTCAATCCAAGCCAGCCCGAGGGAGTAAGGCGCAATGAGCGTAGGTTTCAGCACTATCCCGACCGACATTCGCGTGCCGTTGTTTTATGCCGAGGTCGACAACTCGCAGGCCAATAGCGGCGCCTCGACCCTGCGCCGGCTGCTGGTCGGCCAGGTCAACGACGACGCGGAGGGCCCCGAAGTCGGTAGCCTGGTGCTGGTGGCCCGCACCGCCGAGGCCCGCGCTATCGCGGGTGACGGCTCGATGCTGGCCGCCATGCACAAGCAGCACCGCGCCATTGATTCGGCCGGCGAGGTCTGGTGTTTGCCGCTCAAGGCGGTCGGTACGCCGGCGAAAGCTGACGTTACCGTAACGGGCACGGTTACTGTGGCCGGCCTGGTCAATCTGTACATTGCCGGGCAGCGCGTGCGCGTCCCTGTCGTTGCCGGCGCTACCGCTGACGTGGTGGCCGCCGCCCTGGCTGAGGGCATCAACGCGGCGCCTGACATGCCGGTGAAGGCCACGGCAGAGGCCACGGCGGTGAAGCTGGTGGCCAAGTTCTCGGGGGAGCTGGGCAACGACATTCAGCTGCAGCTCAATCGCCTGGGCCGCAATAACGGCGAGGTAACCCCCGCCGGCCTGGTGCTGACCATCACTGCCATGACCGGCGGCGCCGGTACGCCGGACATTGCCGAGGCCCTGGCGGCCCTGGGTGATGAGGAATTCGAGTTCATTTGTCAGCCCTGGACTGACACCGCGACGCTCGATGCCTGGAAAGTCGCCATGGATGACAGCGCCGGGCGCTGGTCCTGGGCAAAGCAGCTGTATGGCCACGTCTACACCGCCAAGCGCGGCACGCTGGGCCAGCTGGTGGCGGTGGGGCGCCTGCGCAATGACCCGCACGTGAGCATTCACGGCTGTGAAAAGGGCGTGCCCCAGCCAGTCTGGGAAGTCGCGGCGCAGTGGGCCGCGCGTACTGCCGTGTTCATCAGTGCCGACCCGGCGCGCCCGACGCAAACCGGTGCGCTGGCAGGCATCGAGCCGGCGCCGTCGAGTGAGCGCTTCATGCTGACCGAGCGGCAATCGCTGCTGACCAGCGGCATCGCCACGGCCTGTTACACCGGCGGTAACTACCGCATCGAGCGCGCCGTTACGACCTACCAGCGTAACGACCTGGGCCAGCCGGATGACTCCTACCTCGACAGCGAGACGCTGCACCAGTCGGCGCACGTGATTCGCTACCTGCGCGGGATCATTACCAGCAAGTACGGGCGCAGCAAGCTGGCCAACGACGGCACCCGCTTCGGTGCTGGCCAGGCAATCGTCACCCCGGTTGTGATCCGGGGCGAACTGATCGCCGCCTATGGCGCGCTCGAACGCGACGGCATTGTCGAAAACAGCGAGCTGTTCAAAGAGTACCTGGTGGTCGAGCGCGATCCGCGTAACCCCAACCGTGTCAGCGTTCTGTTCCCGCCGGATCTGGTCAATCAGCTGCGGGTGTTCGCCCTGGCGTATCAGTTCCGCCTGCAGTACCCCGAAGCGGTGTAACCCTTTTCGTTCAACTCCAGCCCGCCACGCGCGGGCTTTTTTATGGGAGATCCTTTCATGGGTCAGAAAGTCGCGGGCACCTGTTACATCAAGGTCGACGGCGAACAGCTCACGATCACGGGTGCGGTGGAATGTCCGCTTTCCGACGTGAAGCGCGAAACCATTGTACGGGGCCACTACAAGGAAGAAGACCTGATTCCGTACATCAGCGTCGACGCGGTTAAAACGCGCAATTTCCCTCGGGCCAAGTTGGTCAACGGCACCAACATGACCATTACCGCCGAGTTGGCCGACGGTAGCAGCTACGTGCTGAGCGGCGCGTATCTGGTTGATGAAGCCAAAGTGACCGGCGATGACGCGAAAGCCCCGCTGAAGTTTGAAGGCATTGCAGGAGACTGGCAGTAATGAGCACCGTAACCCACAAGCTGAACGCCCCCATTCAAGCCCACGCCGAGGAAGTCACTGAACTGAACCTGCGCCGTCCGACAGTGCAGGAGGTTCGGGCCATCAAACTCCTACCGTACACCATGGGCGAAAGCGGCTACCCCATTGCAGATGTTGAAACCGCGTCGAAGTACATCGCCGTCTGTGCCGGCATCCCGCCCAGCTCGGTTAACCAGTTGGACCTGTCCGACCTGAACACCCTGGCGTGGACGGTCATTGGTTTTTTCATGGCCCCCGCTTCAGCTCAATCGACGGACTGATCGAACTGGCCTACGACCTGGCCTGGTACTGGAAAGTCAGCCCGGGTGAGGTCACGGCCTGGCCGCTCGACGTGTTGTTCGAGAGTGAAGAAAACGCCAGGCGAATTCTGGCGTTAGTAGGGGGCGGCAATGGCGGATAAGTTCCAGCTCAAAGCGCTTATTACCGGCGTCGATAAGCTGTCGCCGGTGCTGAGCGGGGTTCGCAAGAACGCGGCCAACTTGCGCAAGCAGTTGAACAGCTCGGGCCTTGGCAAAATCACCTTCATGGATGCGATCCAGGGCGGGGCCATCGCGGCCCCGTTTGTCATGGGGGTGCAGGCTGCCATGGGCTTTGAAAGCGCCATGGCGGACGTGAAGAAGGTGGTTAACTTCGAATCGCCCGAGCAGTTCAAGGCGATGAGCGACGACGTGTTGGGCCTGTCCGAGCGCCTGCCGATGGCGGCCGAGGGCATCGCGCAGATTGTCGCCGCCGGTGGCCAGTCGGGCATTGCCCGGGAAGAACTGAATCAGTTTGCTGAAGACGCGGTGAAAATGGGCGTCGCGTTCGACCAGACGGCCGAACAGTCGGGCAGCATGATGGCCAAGTGGCGAACGGCCTTCAAAATGAATCAGGCCGAGGTCGTCACCCTGGCCGACCAGATTAACTACCTGGGCAACACCGGCGCGGCCAGCACGGGGCAAATCTCGGCGATCCTGACGGCCATTGGTCCGCTGGGTGAGGTGGCCGGGGTCAGCGCTGCGCAGTTGGCGGCGATGGGCTCGACCCTGGCCGGTGTGGGTATTGCCCAGGACGTGGCCGCCACCGGCATCAAGAACTTCATGCTAACGCTCACTGCAGGCACTGCCGCGACCAAGTCGCAGGCCCAGGCCTACAAGGCGTTGCGCCTGGATGCGAACGAAATCGCCAAGGGCATGCAGACCGACAGCGAGGGCACGATTAACCGCGTGCTGCAGACACTGGCCAAGGTCGAGAAAAGCAAGCAAGCGGCCGTGCTTACCAACCTGTTCGGCAAGGAATCGGTAGGGGCCATTGCGCCGCTGCTGACCAGCTTGAACACGCTGCAGAAGAACTTTAAGTCTGTCGGCGACGAAAGCGAATACGCCGGATCGATGCAGGCGGAATACACGGCCCGCGCGGCGACCACGCAAAACGCCATGCAGCTCCTGCAGAACCGGGTGACCCGGTTGGGCATCACGGTTGGCAGTGTGCTGCTGCCGCCGTTTAACGAGTTCATGGCCACCGTGGGGCCGATCATTGGCAAGGTGACCGAGCTTGCCGGGGCCAACCCGTGGTTGATCAAGGGCATTATCGGCGCGGCGGTAGGCTTTACCGTGCTGCGCCTGGCCACGGCAGGGGCAACCGCTGCGCTGACGCTGATGAATGGCGTTGCCAGCATGAGCCCGATTGGCCTGGTGGTGCGTGGCATCGCTGTAGCTGCAGGCCTGGTGATCGCCAACTGGGCGACCTTGGCGCCGTATTTTGAGGCGATTTGGTCGCGGATTCAGGGGCCTGCGATGGCGGTATGGGGCTGGATGAAAACGGCCTTTGCCTGGTCGCCGCTGGGGCAGATTATCGCCAACTGGGAGCCGATCAGCGGGTTCTTCGGCGCCCTGTGGGAGCTGGTCAAAGCCTTCTCGGTGCCGTTCTTCGACTTCCTGAAGTCGGTGTTTGACTGGTCGCCGCTGGGCCTGATCATCAAGCACTGGGAGCCGATCACCGGATTTTTCCGCAGCCTATGGGAGAAGCTGCGGCCCATCATTGAACCGATGATGAAGTTCCTTGGCTTCGAGTCTGATAGTGCTGATGGTTCCGGCGTGGTCAACGCGGCGACGGACAAGGTCAATGCCTGGGCCGAGGAACAGAAGGCCCGTAACGCAGCCAAGCACCCGGCGCCGGGGCAACTGGTCAAGCCGATTGCGCAGGCGCCGGAGTTGATGCCGGCGGCAACCAGCGTGGCCAGTTTGTTGCGTGCGCCAGGGGCTGAGGCGCCTGCAGCACCGCTGCCGCTGCTGAAGCCGCAACCGGTACCGCAACCGCTGCCGGCATCGCCGGCGGCCGCTACGGCGCTTACAGATGCCGCCAAATGGCCGCCGGCACCGCCGGTACCGGCAACACCGCCGGCGGTCGCCGCTGCTGCAGTGCCGGCACCGGCGCCGCCAAGGCTTGCCCTGGTGCCCAAAGTGGGCCCGCAGGACATGCTGCCGGAAGCCGAACAGCGGCCGGGCGCTGCCCAGGTGCCCAAGGCTGAGGCGCCCAAGGTTCCGGCCCCAGTGCTGCAGGTGGCCCCGCCCAAAGTTCCGAGCCCGGTGCTGCAGGTGGTGCCAACCAAGGCCCGGGAACTGGCGCAACACCCTGCACCGGCGCCGCTGCCAGCGATGCCGAAGGTGCCGCAGCTTGAGCAACCCAAGGGGGTGACCCCGGCGGACATGCTCAAAGCCGCCCAGGCGGCCCAGCAGCTGGCCCAGCCGCCACGCTCGGGTGCATCGGCGGGGCAGTTAGCGGCAGCGGCCAGTTTGCCAGCCGCGCGCGGGTCGTTGGTGCAGCAGACGGCGGCCACGCAGAAAACCAATCTGGAAGGCTCCATGCTGGTGCGCTTTGAGAACGCCCCGGCGGGTATGCGCGTGGACCAGCCTCAAACCAATCAACCCGGCCTGACGGTAACCCCGCAAGTCGGTTACCGCTCGTTGAGGGGGTGACAATGGAAAAAACGTGGCGGGATGAGCTGCACCCGGCATCCTTTCGCGGGGTGCCGTTTCATGTGGACAGCGACGCCATGCCGGTCGGCCGGCGCACGCAGCTGCATGAATATCCCCAGCGGGACAAGCCGCTAGTCGAGGATATGGGCCGGCGCACGCGGACGACCAAGCTAACGGCCTTTGTCATTGGTGATGACTACCTGGTAAAGCGGGATGACCTGCTGAAAGCGCTGGATGAGCCGGGCCCGGGGGAGCTGGTGCACCCCTGGTTTGGGCGCATGAACGTAACGGCGGGGGATTGCGAGGTCACCCACGAGCGGCGCGAAGGCGGCATGGCGCGCTTTGACCTGGTGTTCATCGAAGCCGGGGAGAAGGGTTTCCCGGCCGGGGTGCCGAACACTGCGCGGCAGCTTGAGGAATCATCGGAAACCCTGCTTGAGTCGGCAATCAGTCGATACAAGGCAGCAATGTCGGTGGTAAATCGGGCGCGCCTGGCGGTGGTGGCCCTGCAAAACGGCATTGCCGGCATACAGATGGCGATTTATCAGGAATTCGGCCAGCTGGTCGCCCTGGTCGGTTCCGTCGAGGCGCTGGCTGACATGCTGATCAACGCCCCGGGCAACTTCGCCGCGATGATCCGGGCGCAGTTTGCCGATATCGGCGGCCATTCGCGTTCCTCGGGCTACCGCTGGGCGCCGTCGTCGGGTGGCTCGGGCGGTGCCGGTGGGTCGTCGGGTGGTGCTGGTAGTGGCGCTTCTGGCTCTGGTGCCGGCGGCACTGGCGGCACGGGTGGCGGCGGTGGCGGATCGAGCGGTGGTAGCGGCGGCAGTGGAGGGGGCGGCAGCGGCAGCGCGGCGGCCGGCCTCGAGGTCGACCCGGAGTTTGCCCGCACGGTCGCCGGCCTGGCTGAGGTTGAGCCGGTCTTTACCACTTTCGTGACGGCAACCCGGGATATCACCGGCCAAGTCGAAACGGCCAGGGCGCTGGCCGCCGAGGCTGCTACCGACAAATCGATCAGCAACACCGCCGGCGGCGCGGCTACGGTCGCAGTCGTCAAGGCGGCCCGCGAGCTGGTGCGCGACGCCTTGCTGGTGCTGGCCGCGCGCACGGCGGCGGTTATGCCGGTGATCGCGGCGCCGGCGCCGCTGCCGGGTAGCCCGTCCCTGGCCCAGCAGGTGGCGGCGCCGATCCAGCGCCCGGAGGTGCCGGCAGCCGATGAGGTGGTGCTGATTCGTGACGCCATCGGTGCCGCGCTGTGGGAGGCGGCGCAGACCGCATCGCATGATCACTTTGAGGTGCTGGAAGCCGTGCGCAAGCACGTTACCGGGCACCTGACCGAGGTGGCCCGTTCGGGCGTTCGCCTGACCGAGGTGACGACGCAGGAAAGTTTGCCGGCGTTGGTGCTGGCTTATCAGTGTTTCGGCGACGCCACGCGCGCCGGCGAAATCGTTACGCGTAACAAGGCCATACACCCGGGCTTCCTGCCGCCGGGTGTGTTGACCGTCGCCCAGGATTAAACCCATGGACAACCTGAACGCTGTCACGCTGAGCGTGAACGGCCTGGATTATCGCGGCTGGACGAAAGTCAGTATCAGCGCCGGGATCGAGCGGCAGAGCCGAGACTTCAAGCTCGACGTAACCTGGCGCTGGCCCGGCCAGGACACCGAAATACCGGTGCGCCAGGGCGACTACTGCCAAGTGCGCATTGGTGATGACCTGGTGCTATCGGGCTGGATCTACAGCACACCGGTTAGCTACGACAGCAAGTCGGTCAATCGGGCCATTGCCGGCCGCTCGGTTACGTCTGATCTGGTCGACTGCTCGGCGATCAACAAACCCGGGCAATGGCGCGGGCAGAGCGTGCAAAAGATCGTCCAAGCCCTGGCCGAACCCTACGGGGTGCAGGTACTGAGCCAGGCCGCCGAAACCACGAAGTTGGCCGATCACAGCATCGAGCCGGGAGAAACGGTGTTCGAGTCGATTGACCGCCTGTTGACGCTTTCCCGGCTGCTCTCGACCGACGATGCCCGCGGCCGCTTGGTGATCATCCGGCCGGGGAGCGCCGGCCGTGCGGTTGACCGCCTGGAGCTGGGGCAAAACATCCTGACAGGCTCGGCCGCCCTGGACTTTTCCGGGGTGTTCTCTGAATACCGGGTGACCGGCCAGCGCTCGGGCACCGATGAGGAATTCGGCGAAAAGGCCTCGGAGGTGCGGGCGTCGGTCACTGATCCGCGCGCCACGCGTAAGCGGGTGCTGCTGATCCACGAAAGCGGCCAGATGACGCCGACGCTCGCCGAGGCGCGGGCCAACTGGGAGCGCGGTAACCGCATGGGCAAGGCGCTGACCCTGCAATACAAGGTGCAGGGGTGGCGGCAGTCCAACGGCGCGCTATGGCTGCCCAACATGGTCGTGCGGGTGGTCGATGACCTGATCGGCATCGACCGCGACATGTTGATCAGCGAAATCGAATACAGCCTGGACGAGAACGGCACGGTGGCCAACATCACCGTAGGCCCGCCGGATGCGTTCGACCCCGAACCGAAAGACCCGCACAAAGCCCGCAAGCTGAAGAAGGGCGGCAAGGCGGACAACTTCGAATACCTGATCCCCGCTGACTGGAAGCCTGGCACATGAGTGGATTTAAAAACTTCCTGGCCCGGGGCGTCCTGTCGCTGGTGAACGCCGGCAGCAAGATGCAGGGCCTGCAAATGCGGCTGACTGCTGATGAAGTGAAAGACGGCATGGAGCACTTCGAGCCCTACGGCCTGACCTCGAATCCCCACCCCGGCGCGGAGGCCCTGGCGGCCTTCCTGAACGGCGACCGCTCGCATGGGGTAGTGATTTGTGTGTCCGACCGGCGCTTTCGTCTGCAGGGGCTCAAAAGCGGCGAGGTGGCGTTGTACACCGATGAAGGCGACTACCTGCACTTCAAGCGTGACCGCGTGATCGAGATCAGCACGCTGACCCTCAAGGTCAAGGCGGAAACGGCGGTCGAGTTCGACACGCCGGTCATTCGCACCACGGGGCGTATCGAATCGGCCGGCGACCAGATCGCCGCCGGCGTGAGCACGTCCCTGCACGTTCACGAAGGCTCGGACAAAAAGCCGGTACCGGAGGGCTGATATGGCATTGCTCAATGACGACGCGTGCGAAAGCGCCTGGCGCCGGGCGGCGGTGATCAGCCTTTTGACCTGGCGCCGCGCCGAGGCTGACGACCGCTTGGACGACAGCCAGCGGTATGGGTGGTGGGGCGACAGCTTCCCCACCCTGGCCAATGACCGCATTGGGTCGCGCCTGTGGCAACTGCGCCGGCGCACGCTGACCGCCGACACCGAGCGCGACGCGGTGGCCTTCGCCCGGGAGGCGCTGGCCTGGATGCTGGAGGACGGGCGGGTAACCAGCGTTAGCGTAACGACCGCGCGCGGGGTTGACCGGCTGAACATGCTGGTAGTGCTGTCGATGAAGGACGGCACCGCCATAGACCTGAAACTCGACAATCTCTGGCAGGTGATCAATGCCGTTTGAAACCCCGACGTTACCCGGGCTGATCGCTCGGGCGCAGGCCGACTTGGCGGGCTCCAGCGCGCTGCTACGGTCTGACGCGGAGGTGCTGGCCCGGGTGCTGGGCGGCGCCTCTTTTGCCCGGTATGGGCATCAAGAGTACATCGCCGCGCAGATCCTGCCCGACACGGCCGATGAAGACACGCTGCGCCGCATGGCCCGCGCGCGGCTTAAGCGCGACCGCCTGGCGGCAGTAGCGGCGAGTGGTACCGCGACCTTTACCGGTGCCGTCTCGGCGCTGCTCGATGCCGGCACGCTGCTGCAGCGCAATGACGGTGCACGCTTTCGGGTGGTGGCCACGGTCAAGCTGAGCGCCGCCCAGGGCGTGGCCAAGCTGGAAGCCCTGGAAGCCGGCCTGCTGGGCAACACCCCGGCCGGTACCACGCTGCGGCTTATCAGTCCGGTGCTCGGGCTCAATGAGGTCTTTACCGTTGAGGAACCCGGCCTGCAGGGCGGTACCGAGCAGGAGAGTATCGAGACGCTGCGCGGTCGGGTGATCCGCTCTTATCAGGTGATCCCGCACGGCGGCAGTAAGGACGATTACGTCACCTGGGCGCTTGAGGTGGCCGGGGTGACGCGGGCCTGGGTGGTGCGCCGCTGGATGGGCCCGGGCACGGTGGGGGTGTTCTTTGTGCGTGACGGCGATATCGACATTATCCCAAACGCCGAGGCCTGCGCGAAGGTGGCGGCCTACATCGAGAAAGAACGGCCGGTAACGGCTGAAGTGTACGTGCTGCCGCCGGCGGAAAAGCCGGTTCAGTACCAGCTCAAGGTTACCCCCGACAGCAGCGCGGTGCGGCGGGCGGTCGAAGCGGCGTTGATCGATCTGCACAACCGCGAGTCGGAGTTGGGCGCCGAGCTGCTGGCCACGCATATCAGCGAGGCAATCAGCGGCGCCGCCGGCGAGCGTGACCACACCCTGATCGCGCCGGTGGGCAACGTATCGGCCGCCGCCCATGAGCTGCTGACCTATGGGGGTGTGCTGTGGCTGTAAGGACGGCAGAGGACTACCACGGGCAATTGCGCGCGCTACTGCCCCCGGGCCCGGCCTGGGACCGTGAGCTTAACCCGCAGGTTGACGCGTTGTTGGCTGCCGCCGCCCAGGAGCTGGCCCGCGAGGATTTGCGGGTGGCGGACCTACTGACCGAGAGCGAGCCGGACACCGTGCGCGAGCTGGTGCCGGACTGGGAACGGGTCATGAAACTGCCCGACCCGTGCCTGGGCGAGTCGCCCCCCTTCGATGACCGGCAACTGGCGGTGCGTCGCCGGCTGGTCGAGGTCGGCGGGCAGACGCCGGCGTACTTTGTCGAGCTGGCTTTCAGCCTGGGCTACACGCAAGCCCGGGTGGTCGAGCGCCGCGCACCACGCTTTGGCCGGTCGCGCTTTGGCGCCGCGCACTTCGGGACGTGGACCGCCCAGTTTATGTGGACCCTAGAAACCGGGCCGCGCCTGCGCCTCGGGCGCCGCTTTGGCGCGAGCTACTGGGGGCAACGCTTCGGGATGAACCCAAGCGGCGCCCTGGAATGTGTGATCAGGCGTTCGGCGCCGGCGCACACCCTCGAATTCATTCAATACGGATAAACCCTGATGGACTACCCCAAGAGTACGCCCGGCGTTGGCCTGGTGGACGGCAAGTTTGTGGACGAAAACCCAACCCTCGGCCAGATCGGTTCGCTGATCCCGGCGCATTGGGGCAACGCTGTTACGGAAGAAATCCTGAACGTGATCCTCTCGGCGGGCATGACGCCGACCGAAGGCGACTTGAGCCAGCTGCTCAAGGCGATTCAAACCATCACCGCGACCGATGCCAAGCGTTCGGTACGCTGCGCGACCACGGGGCCTATCGCCCTGAGCGGCCTGCAGAACATTGATGGCGTGAGCGTGCTGGCCGGGGACCGGGTGTTGGTGAAGAACCAAGCCAACGCGGCACAGAACTGGATCTACACCGCCGCTGCCGGGGCCTGGGTGCGGGCTCAGGACGCCAACGAAAGCGTTGAATGTATCCCGGGCCACCTGGTGCCTGTGCAGAGCGGCACGGCCAACGGCGGCACAACCTGGCAGCTGACCAACCTGGTGCCGCCGACGCTGGGCAGCACCCCGCTGAACTTCGCCCCGGCCCTGGGGCGCACCGGTGTGGCTGCAGGTGAGTACACCAAGGTCAAGGTAGCCGCCGATGGCCGTGTGGTGAGCGCTTCGAGCCCGGACACGCTCGCTGGCATGGGCATTACCGATGCGTTGAAAATTGGCCAAGTGGGCTTGGACGCGACGAAAGCGCCGGCACTGCCTGACTTCAAGGCAATTGTGCCGGGTGGCTTCTACCAGGCAAACGGTGCGGGGACGTCGGCGCCGACGCCCAACGCTCCGGCTGGAACGGGCTCGGTGTTGCTGGGGGTGATTGCCAGCACGCCCCGTGCCGACATGACGAACTTTATCGTTTTTGAATACGGGCACCGGGTCTGGTTTGGCGAGTTCGCGAAGCCCCAGGGAGGCCCCGAGTCAATGAAGTGGTCGCGGGCGCTGACCATCGCTGACCTGGAGGCGATCAATACCGCGCTGGCCAGCAAGGCACCGATCGACAGCCCGAGCTTTACCGGCGCACCGAAAGTGCCGACCGCTGCAGCGGCGGCGAATGACACCCAGATTGCTAACACCGCCTGGGTTAAGAGCGTGATCAATGGCCTGGTCGGCGCCGCCCCTGGTGCGCTCGACACGCTGGTCGAGCTGGCAAACGCACTGGGCAACGACCCAAACTTTGCCACGACAATGACCAATGCGCTGGCAAGTAAGCAGCCGATGGATAACACCCTGTCGGCTCTGGCAGCGCTGAGCACTGCAGCAAACCAGATCATTTTCAGCACCGGTGTTGATCAGTTCGCTATGGCGCCGCTGTCGGCACTGATGCGCGGGCTTCTCGGCGCCGCTGATACTGCAACAGCGCGGGGTACCCTGGGCGCTGCAGCAGCGTCGCACCCCCATGCCATGGCGGACATCTCAGGCCTGGCCGCAGCACTCACAGCAGCCAGTGGCATGAATCAGGGGCCGGTAGATCAAGACCCCAACCTGGCCGTGAACCAAGTCATTTTGACTCAGCACGCCAACACGCCGGATAACAGGTACTACTGGCATATCACCACGACGTTTTACGGGTACATGGCCCCGGGAGCGAACCGCTCTCAGTTGGCCATCCAGTACAACCAGGGCAATGCCGTCTATGCCCGTAGCTGTTACGGGGAGCAGTGGAACACCTGGACGCGGCTCGACAACAACACGCCACCTGGAACCATTGTGTACTTCCCAGGCGCCAACCCACCGCCCGGGTTCCTCAAGGCGAACGGTGCGATGATCAGTCGGACCACTTACGCGGCGTTGTTCGCGGCTATCGGGACGTTTGGCGGTGCCGGCGATGGCTACAGCACCTTCAACGTACCGGACCTGCGCGGGGAGTTTATCCGTTGCTTTGATGAAGGGCGCGGCGTTGACCCTGGGCGGGCGCTTGGCTCTATTCAAGCGGGCCAGAACGCGAACCACGTGCACGGCGGTACGGTTTCCGCTGCCGGCGGGCATGCCCACTCTGTAAGCGGTACCGCCACCGCCGTCGCAAACGCCGCTGACCTGGTAGGGGTGGGCGGTTTCGGCAGTATCGCCCCGGGGGAAACCGCTGTATCCCTGGCGGGCAACACCGCCGGGGTTACTGCATGGAGAAACTTCACTTCTTCTGGTGGTAACCACGCGCACCCCGTTGTCGGCACTGCGGCCGCTGTAGGCGACCACGTTCACGGCGTAACGATTCACGCAGATGGCGGCACCGAAGCGCGTCCGCGCAACATCGCACTGCTTGCCTGCATCAAATACTGAAGAGGCCTCTGATGGACGCTCCAATCATTTACAACGCACACCCTGAAACCCTGCAGTACATCGGCCAGGGTGTGGCAGACCCGGACCCGCTCGATGCCGAGCACTGGTTGATTCCGGCGTATGCCTACCTTGATACGCCGCCTGGGTCCGTGCCCGGCCATGCCGTGGTTCGTGATCTGGCCCGCAACGTCTGGGCCCTGGTTGAGGACAACCGGGGCACCGTTTACGAGGTGGCTACCGGCAATGCAACGGAGCACAGCGCCCTTGGCGAGCTGCCTCCCGAACTGACCCGCCAGGAATACCCAGGCGAATTCTATTACTGGGACGGCGACGCCTGGGTACTGGATACCGTGGCGCAGAACGAGAGTATCCGCGCCGAAGGGCTGGCCTTGCGCGAAGAGAAGTTGGCTTATGCCTCGACGCGCATCGCGCCCCTGCAGGATGCGGTAGACCTCGGCGAGGCCTCAGCGCATGAGCAGGAAGCGCTGCTGGCCTGGAAGCGCTATCGCATTGCCCTGAATCGCCTGGACCAGCAGCCCGATTACCCCTTGTCAATCGACTGGCCGCCAAGCCCCGACGATGCTACCGCGCCGCCGCCACAAGAGGCGGAACACACCCAATAAGCCCCGCACTGTCGGGGCTTTTTCTTTCCTGTAATTCGAGGATATCTCCTAATGGCTATCACCGCACCGCAACTGCTGCAGATCCTTCCTAACGCCGGCAAACAAGCCGGCGTTTTTGTTCCCGGGCTCAATGCCACCATGGGCAAGTACGCCATCATCACCCGCCTGCGCATGGCCGCGTTCATTGCCCAGATCGGCCACGAGTCTGGCCAGCTGCGTTATGTCCGCGAGCTGGGTGGTGACACCTACTTGGCGAAGTACGACACCGGCAGGCTGGCCCAGCGCCTGGGCAACACGCCAGAGGCTGATGGCGATGGCCAGAAGTATCGCGGCCGAGGGCTGATTCAAGTCACCGGGCGTGGCAACTACCAGGCCTGCAGCGAAGCCCTGTTCGGCGACAGCCGATTGCTCAACACGCCGGAGCTGCTCGAGCAGCCGGTCTATGCCGCGATGTCGGCGGGCTGGTTCTGGCAGCGGGCTGGGCTCAACTCCCTGGCCGACAAGGGCGAGTTTCTCGCCATCACCAAAAAAATCAACGGCGGTACTAACGGTCTGGAGGATCGCGAAGAGCTGTATGAACGTGCCTTGAAGGTGCTGCAGTGAAGGGCCTGAATTGGCAACTACTGGCCCTCGCGTTGCTGCTGGGGCTTGCCCTGGGTGGTGGTGCTGCCTGGGTCTGGCAGGCAAACAGCTACGAGAAGGCGCTGGCCCTGCAGAACACTGACCATCAGAGGGAGCGAGAAGACGCCGCGACCGCCGCGATCAATCGGCTCGGCCAGGAACAAACCCAGCGCCGGGCGCTGGAGGATCGCCTGCAGGCGAATGATCAAACCCGTTATCAGGAGCTGCTCGATGCCCAACACACTCAGGCTCGCTTGCGTGACCGCCTTGCTACTGCTGATCTGCGGTTGTCAGTCCTACTCGACGCCACCGCCCAGGGTGGTGACTGTGGGGTGCCAGCCACCACCGGCGCCGTCGGCGTGGTTCATGGAGGCATTCGAGCCAACCTTGACCCAAGACATGCTCAACGAATTATCAGCATCACCGATCGAGGCGACAAAGGATTGATCGCCCTCAAGGCCTGTCAGGCCTACGTGCGCGCTATCACGCGCTGAAGTGAAAAGGAGCGGGCCAGCAGGATGCGTCAACATCCAGCTGGCCCACCGAACCCGCTGACCCTTCCTGCAAGTCCAGCCGAGGCTCCTGCTCCGTGCACAAAGCGCGGCGAGCCTAACACCTGTTTATCCATACAGTAAAGACTTGCTGTCAAATGACGACTCTAATCATTCCCTGGTCAGTACTCCACCACAATCGGGGTGCGTTTTGGTGAAGCCGCAGATGCGCACTCGCCACGTAATAAAGGCTGAGTCACTTTAATTAACGGTAGCGGCTGCGGGACGATCTTTGAAAAGAAGATAAACAGACCTGTTTTGAAAACGACCTGAAGGTTCAAAGTTTAATTGCATGGAAACATCTTCGTCGCAAGGAATTGGAACTGAAAGGCGATCATTTCCGTTATGCTTGAGTGAAACTATTTTGCCATGAATATGTTTTGTCGAAGAATTTTGGTTTACAGCGATTATTGTGTCGCCTACGGTGATTGTCCCTGTAGAACCGTTGGGGGCTAGCTGTTTGATTCCGGAGAAGCCGATTACATTTATTCGAGGGAATATGCAATCTGGTTTGCCAATGAGGAATTTATTTGAAACTGAGAAAAGATGCTCGGTAATGCTTAGTTCTATTACTTTGCCAATGGCATTTGCGTAGCTAAGAATTAAATTAATCCGGGAGATGGTAAGGTCTATCGAGTCAATCTCATCGATGCGCACCCCGTGAGCAATTTCGTTTCTACGTTGTGCTAAGTCATCAAGTTCAGCTGTTAATAGTGATATAAATATTTTCGGTTCCGTGTCCAGGTCCAAGCCATGTTTTTCACAAAGCGCGGTTATTAATTCTGGGTCGTCAAGGCATTGTTTTGATACTGCGTCAATGCCTATTTTTGTAAAGATTTCGTGAATAGTGTCATATCGGAAGTTTGATGTATGGCTTGTAAATGCTTCATAGTTGATTTTGGGTTCGCCTTCCTCGGCGAGAAAATGGTTCATGTTCCTAACGGCTTTTGTCAGCCGTGCTTTTGTGTCGTGTGGGCTCCATCCTTTTGCTCTCTGGATTTTATTTATAAAATCCATAGAGAGGCTCAGGTGATTCTTTCGAATCGCCTTCGGTAGTGAGGTGAAATCCTGGCAGACCTCAGAGACGCATTTCAAGTACTCAACTATGATGTCTTCTATAAATCTTTCTAGGTAACCATATAGACATATAATGGCGTTTTGGTAAGAGTAGATTTTAGTCCTAGATACGGCATCACCTACGATTGTTTCTACGAACTCTCTAAACTCGACTTCAAATTCAGTATCGCCATTGGATTTTTTCAGTCCGTCTCTAAAAAACGAGTTACTTGATTTTTCGTATTTGAGATGGGTTAAAAGGTTTTCAATACTTGCGCGAAAATCTTCAAGGGACCTAAGCATTTAGATAAACCTGTCAAAGAATTCGCTGAATTTCTTATCGCGATCCTCTAGGGCTGAAGGGTTGGTGTTTCTTCCTTCAAACTTATCGTAGTTATCCATGTAGAATTTGATTAATTCGGCTTGTATTTCCTTCTTTTTGTCAATCAATTTTTCCTTGTGATTAATTCGATTGCTTAGAGATACCATCATCGGATCGTAGATAGCTGTAGTTGGTCTTTCAAACCACCCCCATCCTGTCTTGCGCTGGCGATATAGATAGAATGCAGCATCGCCAAATATATCGTGGATAAGTTTTATCGTATCTGAGAACAGGGTTTCCAGTCTAGCTAATACATCGTCAGAGAAATCATTTCCTTTTTCTAGATAGAAATCCAGGTAGGACTCCAGTGAACCTCTTTGTAGCGACTGTCGTTGGCGGTATGCGAAAAATCTTAGTACTAGCTCAACGTCACCCATTGTTTTAAAAAGTTTGTTTCCTGCGCGCTCGGAGTGTATAAGGTCTAAATTTTCCTCGCTTTGCGGGATGTCCCATGTACTGCATAAATGTTTGTTTGATGAAAGCCTAATGCAAAGCCGATTTAGCCTGCCATCAAAGTTTGCGTTCCGCTTTTCTTGTGGTGTAAGCAGTTCGCCGCCGCTATTGATTCGGTCAAAAACCATTTGCTTCAGAGTTTCTGCTTCTTGCTTGCTTTTTGCGGTCTCATGCAGCAGGATGATCGAAGATATATAACGTCTGTCAACGCCTTGTTGAACAAGTTTTGGAAGGTTTTTATATGTTTTGCCGTTGAGCTCTGGCCACTTGGTTAAGCCTTCAAGTGCGAAATCGCCGTCATAAAATGAGGATATTGCTGTTAGGCGTTGTAAGCCATCCATGACTTCGTAATTTGAATATTCGAACTCATATAAAAAGATCGGGGGTAATGGGACGTTCATTATCAGGGATTCGATGAGTTTTGAGCGCTTCTCGTTGCTCCATCGATGCCTTCTCTGATATTCAGGGTTTAGCTTGTACTGGTTGCTGTGAACCATCGAAGAAATTGTGTTGAGCGGGTATCTTGCTTGTTCGGTTACAATTCGAATCTCACCATCACGGTATTTTTTGTTTATTTCTTCATCGGAGAAATTTATAACGCTTTGGACTTCTTGTGCTATTTCTAACTCTTCACCTTCGAACAAAGTCATGGTTCTCTCCTTTCGTAGTACTTCGACTGTTATGCCTATGAGCTCTCCATCAAGCTCATCGTATGGCATTCAAGTAAACCTTGCCCTGTGCCTACTTTCTCTTCGGAGGCTACCGATGAATTCACACGAGTTCAAGAGATTCGTAGTGCTTTTGGGAGCGCTCAGGAATGACTGGGTGATAGAGCAAACGGGATAGCAGTCCGGAGGCGTCACTCTTGAAGACTGGCCACTCAAAGCGACTATGCAGTGAGCGCTTGGTCCAAAAGTGGTACAGCGGTAAGGATTTGTCTTTGAAGGCTAGACTTACAAGGTGGGGTAGAAAATCGGGGCCATCCATCATCGGGCGACATTAGTAGGCGCTTGCGTCCATACCAATTTCTGTTCCAATGGAGGAGTTTCCTACAGGGTAGGCGGGTACTCCAAAGTGCTGGAGCACCTGATTTTCCTACTGCGCCTTACCCAGTTCTATCCTCGATTAATCGCGGTGTAATTCTTACCTGGCGCCGAGGGGGGGCAGCTTGTCGGTGCCAGCATTTCTCGGTTGTCTGTAGAGATAGTGATGGTAAAAAAGTGGTACCGGGTTCGCGGTTTAGGCCTGTTTTCCCTGTAAATAAAGGGATTTAGGGAAAGCTGGTCCAATCCATCATAGGCGCAACGCTGAACCGGCGGGACGGCTCAGGGCGCGGGTTTACTGGGGTTGAGGCGGATTCTAGGGGCATGTTCTACGACGCATTTGCAGCCATTCAGGGGTGTTTTTGCTTTGCGTGGTTTGCTAAAGCATGCCGGCGCTAATCAAAAACAAAGGTGCTCTAGTCTACCAAGAGTACCGAGCGTTCGCTCGTAAGCAGTCTACGACGAGAGGCGTTTCGTACAGCCCCTGAACAGGGCTCATGTAACCCGACAATACGCCGATACTGTGCTGCGGAAAGTCCATAAAAGGCAGGAGCCTGAACATTGTTCGAACACATCTGGCGCAGCATCCATTCCCCGGGCTACTTCCCCAACGTACTGGAATGGATGATCGATATTCTCCTCAACCCGTTCATGGTGGTTATGTGCCTGATGGTCGGGGCGCTGGCCGGTAAAGGGTGGCGAGCCATCCCCTACGGCAGCCTCACCTGTTATGTGCTGTTCCTGAGCCGCTCGCCATTCTATCGGTGGGAAAGCATTTTTCCCGTAGCCGGGCTGCCCGCGCTGTTGATTGATGGCGCACTGTTGGCCCTGCTCGGTTTCTATTTGAAGGGCGTACTCAGAACCCGCTCAGCAGCAAGACCCGAAGGTCATTGGTTGCGCTGGCTTTATCAAAGCCTGAAGGTTGTCATGCTGACAATCGTGGTGGTGTTCTGGGTACTCGTTGTGCTGTTTGTCTTGATCTTCACCGTCTCGGTCGCTACCCAACCGTCACTGGCGCACTGACCCAATTCCTGCTTGGCAACCCAGAACCGTTTCAGGCCGTTGCAGCCGGCAAGCTCATGTGCAGCAACGGGAACGGCCGGCCTTCGCCATCCAGCGGCGAACGGCCAGTCTGAACAAAGCCGTAATGCAGATAAAACCCCACCGCCTGGGGATTTTGCTCGTTTACGTCAACGCTCAGGGTATCCCGCGAATCATGCGCGTAATCCAGTAGCGCTCGGCCAATGCCTTGCCCGCGCAGGTCGGGATCAATGAAGAGCATCTCAACGTGGGTTTCGTTGAGCCCGATAAAGCCCAGCGGGCGGTCTTCAGTGTCTACTGCAACCCATAACTCAACCGCGGGTAGGTAGACGTCGCGCAGTTGCGGCAGCAGCGCGTCTATGTCGGATGCTTGCAGGAAGTGGTGGGTGGCGCGCACGGAGCGCAGCCAGAGGTCGAGCAGTTGCGGGTAGTCGGCAGCGTTTGCCTGACGAATGATCATGGAATCATCCTTGTGCACTTGATATCGGAGTAGAGGTACGCCAGGGAAGTGTCGGCATCTGTATGACCGCTTCGCGAGTTAACGCCTGGGCAGTGCACGGCAGAGGTAGCCGAAAAGGAGGGGCGGAAAAATTACTGAGTCTCTTTCGATGTGTCAAGAAAACTGGACGCTTGCGAGGCGTCAAGGAGCAACGCTGGGACATTAGTGCTCAGGATGCGATAGCATTGAGCCATTAACGAAGATTTTGCTCACCTGCAAGGGAATGTCTGATGTCGAAAAAAATGGGTTCTCTCGGATTGGCCTTGGCCGTGACCCTCGGAGCCAGCTCGTCGGCAATGGCCGAAGAAAAGCTGTTCAAGGATTTTGCCTTTGACTCGCCACGGTCAGCCTATACTGAAGCCAAGGGCTATTACGACTGCTCGGAAGATCTTCTCGCTCCCGCCATGTGCAAGGATGATGTGGACTTTATCGGCCACAAATTTACCCTGGCCCTGGTGTTTGCAGGCGGCAAACTGAACACGGTTTCGCTGATCAGTGACTTCGATCAGGAGATTTACAACAACGCCATGACAGCACTGAACAAGACGTTCATGTTGAGTTCGATGTCGGACGCCAACACGCAATTGGACTTGATCGAGCTGGCGAGCAGTGCGCGCAATCGCGACGACTACTTGACCCGGTATACCCGCTATGAAGAAGTGGGCGTCGCGGCGGGGGATTTCACTTACACCTTCCTTGAGGGGGCCGATACCTCGAAGAAATACTCCAGTGTCCCCACCTTGCTAAATGGCTCTGCAGATAACATCCGCTGCGCCGAGCTGATGCTGACCGGTGAGGGGGCTGACTCGGCGCTGTACATCCGCTTCTCCTTTCCTAACCTGGAGATGGAAAAAGCCGAAGCTGCGGCGCAGAAGCCGGTCGAATCCTTCTGACCGTCACCGCCAGAGCAAACCCCGCCCCGAGCGGGGTTTTTCATGTCTGTCGGGCAAGCAGAAATAATAAATCTTCCAGGTATTCCAAGTTGTTATAGTTGTGTTCGTTATTTTTATTTCAACTTTGACTGCCTGCTTTATAGGCTGTTTGGAATAACAAGGAAGCCGCTGCCTTGCCGATGTCTGAAAGTATGTTATGCTCGGAAAATAACCCCCGCCGCACCCTCTCTCCCTACCTGTTTTTCTCGCCTAAATTGATGATCTACATCAGTTTTTTGCTCGCCTGCGGGCTCTATATTGAATTTAAAGGAATGAACAACTCTCCCCGCCACGCTGCGAAGTTCTGGTGTGAAAGTTTATAAAACAATAAGGAATCGCCCGTTAGGTTGAGTGCTGTTTTTACGGCGCTCGATCATCATCCGGTGTTACCCATGAAGTCGACCGTTGTCTCTGTTGCGCGCAAACTCAAACTCTATCAATTGGTGGTCTTCGACCAGGTCCTGCGTAGCGGCTCGCTGGTGGGCGCGGCCCAGGCGTTGAACCTGACCCAGCCGGCCGTGACCAAGATCATCCACGAAATGGAAGCCTTCCTCGGC
The DNA here is from genome assembly GCF_024748945.1 of Pseudomonas sp. B21-035. NCBI lineage: Bacteria > Pseudomonadati > Pseudomonadota > Gammaproteobacteria > Pseudomonadales > Pseudomonadaceae > Pseudomonas > Pseudomonas sp. B21-035. The sequence continues at coordinate 3,934,677 of NZ_CP087179.1, read as the reverse complement.
GCCGCCTTGCTGGTGCGCGGCAACCGCGGGGTGCGTGCCACCGAGCTGGGCGGGGTGGTGGTGCGCCGCGCCCATGCCATGCTCACCGAACTGCGCAGCCTCACCGATGAGGTCAATGCCTACCACAGCGGCACCACCGGCCAGGTCATGGTCGGCTCGCTGACCTCGTCATCGGCCTTGCTGTTGCCGCATACCCTGCGCCTGCTCAAGGAGAGCGCGCCAGGGGTGCTGGTGACGGTGCGGGTCGGGCATATGGACCAGCTGTTCTCAAGCCTGTTGGCCGGTGAGCTGGATATTGTCGTCGGGCGCATTCCCGATGACTGGCGCTGGCACGAGCACGAGCCGCGGCTCAAAGTCGATGTGCTGTGCGAGGAGGGATTGTGCATCGTCGCCGGTGCCGAGCACCCACTGCACGCCAGCGGCGGGCCGCTGAGCCTGGCCGAGCTGCATCCGTTCCCGTGGATTCTGCCGCCGCGCAGCGGCCTGTTGCGGCGTACCGTCGACCGCCTGTTCGAGGAACTGGACCTGGGCCCGCCGGCCAACGTCATCGAGTCGATCGCGGCCCTGACCAACTACGAATTGATGCAGGACCAACAGACCGTCGGCTTCTTCCCCCTGCAAACCACCCAGCAACTGGCCCAGGGCGGCAAGCTCAAGGCCTTCGACCTTGGCAAGCCGCTGAGCTTTGGCAGCATCGGCTGCTTCTACTCGGCCAATCGCAGCCTCGACCCGGCCAGCCGGCTGTTCCGTGAATGCCTGACCCTGGCCAACCAGCCCGGCGAGCAAAGTTAACCAGGTATTCCATATCGCTATAGCTACAGCCGCTCTATTCATGAGGTATGGCCAATTGCCACACCTACAATGCGGGTAATTACACCCGATTGATCTCGCAATAACGGATACCCAGCGCATGAGAAGCAATCTGCCGGTCACCCAGCAGGAAGTCATCTTCCAGAACCAACAGCGGCTGATTTCTGCCACCGACCTGCACGGCAACCTGACCTACTGCAACGACGAGCTGGTGGCCATCAGCGGCTTCAGCCGTGAAGAGCTGATCGGCAGCCCGCACAATATCGTCCGCCACCCGGACATGCCCGAAGCGGTGTTCGCCCACATGTGGTCGTACCTCAAGGCCGGCAAGAGCTGGATGGGCATCGTCAAGAACCGCTGCCGCAACGGCGATCACTACTGGGTCAGCGCCTATGTCACGCCGATCCTCGAGGGGGCGACGGTCGTCGGCTACGAGTCGGTGCGGGTCAAGCCGCAGCGTGCCGATATCGAGCGTGCCGCCGCGCTTTACCAGCGCATCCGTACGGGCAAAAAGAGCTGGAGCTTCAAGCACCTGGCCAAGGCTGTGAAAGAGCAGGCGCTGGCGCCGGTGGCGCTTGGCGTGCCTTGCCTTGCCGCCGTGTGGTACCTCGATAGCTGGGCGGCTCTGGCCGTGCTGGCCTGTGGTTTTGTCGGCATGCAGGTGGCTGCGCACTGGAACCTGCAGCGCAAGTTCGCCCTGGCCCGGCGTGCCACCGCCGACAGTTTCGACAGCGAACTGATTGCCCGCACCTACACCGACGAGCATGGCGCCGTGGCGCAGTTGATGATGTCGCTGATCAGCGAACAGGCCAAGGTGCGCACCGCCCTCAGCCGTTCCGGCGACTACGCGCAGAAGACCGAAACCATGGCCGGCGAAAGCGGCAAGCTGGCTCAGGCCTCCGAGTCGTCGTTGCAGCGCCAGCGCGACGAGACCGACATGGCCGCTACTGCCATGACCCAGATGGCGGCGTCTATCTCCGAGGTTTCGACCCACATCCACGACACCGCCCGTGAGGCCGACGACGTCAACCAGCTGACCCGGGTCGGCTCCGAAGAAGCCGGCAAGACTCGCCTGGTGATCGAGAAACTGCAGGACACGGTGAACCAGATCAGCCAGTCGGTGGAAAATTTTGCCGACGAGACCCAGTCGATCCAGATCGCCTCGAACATGATCCGCCAGATCGCCGACCAGACCAACCTGCTGGCGCTCAACGCCGCCATTGAAGCGGCGCGGGCCGGCGAGCAGGGTCGTGGTTTTGCCGTGGTCGCCGATGAGGTGCGGGCGCTGGCGTTCAAGACCCAGGAGTCGACCGAAACCATTCAGACCATCATCCAGTCGCTGCACAGCGCCGCCAACCAGGCGGTGGATATCGCCCGCCAGGGCAGTGACGAGGCCCATGCCGGTGTCGATCAGGTGATCGCCACCCAGAACGCCCTGGAAGGCATCGGCGTGGCGGTCGAGCATATCCACCAGATGACCGAGCAGATGGCCGCCGCCTCCGAACAGCAGGCCCATGTCGCCGAAGACATCAGCCGGCAGATCACCACCATCGCCCAGGTGTCCGAGCAGAACGTCGACATAGCCGCCAGTTCCGCCAGCATCGGCCGTGAGCTTGAACACACGGCGCATGAAATGTATGCGCTGGTGGACCGCTTCAACCGCTAGGCCGCGATCATGACCCGAGAGGATTTCGACAAGCTTGCGGCCAACGCTGAGCGTGAGCTGACCAGCATTCCCTACGCGATTTTCGAGGCCGCCGCCGATGCGATTGTCATCACCGATGAATGGGGGCGGGTGCAGGCGATCAATGCCGCGGCGCAGAAGCTGTTCGGCTACAGCTTCGCCGAACTTGCCGGTGCGAATATTTCCCGGCTGATGCCCAGGGCCTACGCCGAGCACCATGATCAGTGCCTGGCGTCCTACCGTGCGGGCGGCGGGCGCAAGCTCAACGGCCTGGTACGCGAGCTGCTCGGCAAGCGCAAGGACGGCTCCTTGTTCGATTTGCACGTAAGTGTCGGCGAGCTGTTGCTGGGTGGCCGGCAACTGCTGATCGGGGTGTGCTATGACATCAGTGAACAGTTGCAGATGCACCGGCGCATCAACCACCTGGCCAGCCATGACACCCTGACCCACTGCATGAACCGCAGCGCCCTGCATACGCGCCTGCAGCAGGAGATCGCCCTGGCGCAAGCGCAGGTGCAGCAACTGGTGCTGGTGTTCATCGACCTCGATGGCTTGAAAATCATCAACGACAACCATGGTCATTACGTCGGTGATCGGGTGCTAGTTGGCGTCGCCGAGCGCTTTCGCCAGTGCCTGACCGGTGCGGGGTTGCTGGCCCGGGTTGGCGGCGATGAGTTCGTGGTGGTGATGCGTCAGCCGTTTGCCGAACAGGGTGGCATGGGCCTGGCCACACGGCTGTTCGAGTGCCTGCAGGCGCCGCTGCGGATCGACGGCATGGCCTTGGCTGTGCGCGCAAGCCTTGGCGTCAGTACCTGCGCCAATTGCCGGGAAGGGCAAGCGCCGGCGCCGGATCAACTGATCATCGATGCCGACTTTGCCATGTACCAGGCGAAGAAGGCCGGCGGCAATCGCATCGCTTGTTTCAACCCGGCCATGCGCATCACCCAGCAGCGCGAGCAGCAGCGCCTGGAGCGTCTGCGCCAGGCGATCGAGACCGAGCAATTGCAGCTGCATTACCAGCCGCAGTTCGAGCTGGCCGACCCGCAACGGATCACCGGCCTTGAGGCTTTGCTGCGCTGGAACGACGGCGCCAACGGCCCGGTATCGCCCGAGGTGTTCATCCCCCTGGCCGAGCAGAACGGGCTGATGTCGGCGCTCAATGTCTGGGTGGTGACCCGTGCCTGCGCCGACAACCGGGCGCTGATCGAAGCCGGCCTGCTGGATGTGCCGGTGGCGGTGAACATGAGCGGCTACTCGTTCATGCAGTGCGATTTTGTCAGCAAGTTGGCGGCGGTTCTCGAGCGTAGCGGCCTGGCGGCCAACCGCCTGGAAATCGAAGTGACCGAAACCGCCGCGCTCAAGGATATCGAGCAGGCCCGGCAGAACGTTTTGCGCTTGCAAGGCATGGGCGTGCAGGTGTCGATCGACGACTTCGGTACCGGCTATTCATCGCCCAGCACCTTGCGCGCCTTGCCGTTCGAGAAGCTCAAAATCGACCGGGTGTTCATCAGCGAGGTGCAGAGCAACCCGATCGACCAGGCTATCGTCAATGGCTACCTGATGCTGGCCGAGAGCCTGGATCTCCAGGTGGTGGCCGAGGGCATCGAAACCCGCGAGCAGCTCGATTACCTCAAGGCCCAGGGCTGTAGCCTGGGCCAGGGCTTCTGGTTCTGCCGGCCGTTGCCGATGGACAGGTTGCTGCAGTTCATCATGGGCCGTGAGCATGCCGGACGTCGGTTGGTGAGGTAGCGCCAGCAAGGCTTGCCTACACTCATCGGTCGCCTGTGCAATGGATGCATGGGGCCATTTCATGGAGATCAGTGGCAATGAATTCGCCCGGAAAAGGACTTCCCGAGACCTTCCTGCAAGCCGCCGCCCTGCGCGAGCACGACCGCTACCCCGAGGATATGGACTGGCAGGCGCTGGTCCATGCGTTTTTCCCCGACAGCGTGGTCGGCATGGCCCAGTCGCTGTCGAACATCACCGGAGCCTTCTATGGCCTGATGCTGGAGCAGGCCGGGGAAATGTTTGGCCGCGAGCACATCAATCGCCTGTCCGAGCGCATGTTCTATCGCCTCGGCCGGCGCATGGCAGCGCGGCACATGGCCAGCCAGGTGCAACTGGAGCGCGACGCCCGTGGCCTCGGCCGGTTGGTGGTGGCGGCGATCTTTACCTCCAGTCCGGAATACCGCCTGCACATCCTCGAATTCGGCGCCGAGCAGGTGTTTATACGCATCACCGGCGCCGACCGCTACCACCGCATCGCCCGTGAACTGGGCTTCGAAGACGTGCTGCAGTGGCCGGTACTGCGCGAGTTTTTCCGTGGGCTGGGGGATGAGCTGGGGATTACCGAGCGCTTCGCACTGGCCATGGAACTGGTAAGCCTGGATGACGACAGCCGGTGTGATTATTCGCTGGCTATCGTCAGGCGCTCAGATCGAACGCTGGCCGACCCGCTGTGACAAGGCCTCGGCCGACTCCTTGCGCTCGGAGTAGCGATCGACCAAATGCTCGCTGCGCCCGCGCAGCAGCAGGGTGAACTTGACCAGCTCTTCCATGACGTCGACCACGCGGTCGTAGTAGGCCGAAGGTTTCATCCGGTCGTTACCGTCGAATTCCAGCCAGGCCTTGGGCACCGAGGACTGGTTGGGGATGGTGAACATACGCATCCAGCGCCCCAGTACCCGCAGCTGGTTGACCACGTTGAATGATTGCGAACCACCACACACCTGCATCACTGCCAGGGTTTTACCCTGGGTCGGACGCACCGCGCCCATGGCCAGCGGCACCCAGTCGATCTGCGCCTTGAACACCGCCGACATGGCGCCGTGGCGCTCGGGCGAGCACCACACCTGGCCTTCGGACCATTGCATGAGGTCGCGCAGTTCGACCACCTTGGGATGGTCCTCGGGCGCGTCGTCGGGCAGGGGCAGGCCGCTGGGGTTGAAAATCCGGGTTTCGGCGCCCAAGTGGTCCAGCAGGCGCGCAGCTTCCTCAGTCAGCAGGCGGCTGAACGAGCGTTCGCGGGTCGAGCCGTAAAGCAGCAGGATGCGCGGCTTGTGCCCGTCATGGGCGGCGTTGGCAGGGATCAGGTCGAGGTCGAGATTGGGCAGTTGATCGTTCATGGGAGAGTCCTTTTACAGGGTGCCGATGCGGTCGATTTCAGCCTGCAGCTGATCGCGGCTCAGGCGCTCGAAGGGCAGGGCGAGGAAGGTTGTGCAGCGCAGCGCGATACGCGCCAGGGTGGCGTCGAAGGCGGCATCGAGCTGGGTGTCGGTGCCGTGGATTTCGGACGGGTCCGCCAGCCCCCAGTGGCTCTTCAGTGCCGGGCCGAAGTACAGCGGGCAGGCTTCGCCAGCGGCGTTGTCGCAGACAGTGATGACGATGTCCGGTGGGTTGTCGACGAAGGTGTCGTTGCCTTTGCTGGTCAGGCCGCTGATACCGATGCCGGCGCGTTGCAAGGTCGACAGGCTGCGAGGATGCACCTGGCCCTTGGGGAAGCTGCCGGCACTGAGCGCTTCGAAACCGGCCGGGGCCAGGTGGTTGAACAGCGCTTCGCACAGAATGCTGCGGCAGCTGTTGGCGGTGCACATGAACAGGATTCGCATGGGGCGGACTCCTTAGCAGCAGGTTGCGCGGGCAGGGCGATCACCCATGCCGTCGAGGCGGGTGCTGTCGGCGCTGAGCCACTGGCCGTTGGCTTCAAGGGTCAACAGCAATACCTGGTTGACCCAGGCCGGCAGTTGCGGGTTAAGCCGGTAGTACACCCACTGGCCCTGGCGGCGGTCGAGCAACAGGCCGCAGCTGCGCAGTTGCGCCAGGTGGCGGGAGATCTTTGGCTGGCTGTGGTCGAGCGCGCACATCAGCTCGCAGACGCACAGCTCACCTTCGCGGGCGATTAGCAGCGTGGCGCGGGCACGGGTTTCATCGGCGAGGCATTTGAACAGGGCGGTGGGGCTGAGCATCGAATCGGCCTTTTACATGTGGAAATTCGAATATACGGATTTCCATATGTTTTTGGCAAGCCGGTTGTCTAATCAGCCAGCCGCTGGTGAACTCAGCATCATTACCCTGGAGCAGTACTTTCAGGATGCCCAGCGTTAGAATGCGCCGTTTACCTGAAACGGAATTCATCATGAGCGCACCGTTGCACGCCGCTTTTCTCACCTTGCTGGCCTTGCCCGGTGCTGCCCACGCTGCGGCGGCAGAACCGGTACCGCTGTACCAGCCCCTCAAGGACTGGGTGGTGGGCTGTGACAATACCCGCCAGTGCACGGCGCTGGCGGCCGATACCCGGGCGGACATGCCGCTGGGCATCCAGGTAATGCGCGGGGCCGGCCTCGATGGCCAACTGCAGGTGACGATCTTCAGCAACAGCTCGCTGGAGGCGCCGTTGCAGCTCGATGGCCAGCCGCTGGCACTACCCTTGAGCGAGGCTCAGGAGGACGGCGTGGTGTTCTGGCACGCCAGCGGCGAGCAGGCCATGGCCCTGCTCAAGGCCATGCGCAACGGCGCGCGCCTGACCTCGCAGAGCAATGATGGTGAGCTCGGTAGCTCTCTGAACGGCCTGACGGCTTCGTTGTTGCTGATCGATTCGGTGCAGGGGCGGGCAGGGCATCGCAGCGCCTTGGTGCGCACAGGGGATGCGCCGGATAGCGCCGTGCCTTCTGCGCCAGTACTGCCCAAGCTGGCGCCATTCGTACGCCCCGAGCCGATGGGTGAAGCAGAGGCCAGGCGCATCAGCGAGGTGGTCATGACTGCCACCGCAAACGACTGGCGCGATCCCGACGCGGACTGGACCCCGGACAGTGCCCAGGCCTATGCCTTGAGCAAGGACACGGCGCTGGTGAGCTTTCGTTTCGGCTGCGGTGCCTACAACTGCGAGTACGCGCTGTACACCACTTCGCGGGCGCATCCCGAGCAGGCGAAGGCGCTGCAACTGGAGAAGATTGCGGCGCAGGAGCAGTGGGACGATTTTGGCGGTTCGGTGGGCTATGACCCGGACACCGGGGTGCTCAGCAGTTTCATCCTGGCGCGGGGCATTGGCGATTGCGGCATGGAACAGAGCTGGCGTTTTGACGGGGAGCGCATGCGACCGCGCTCGCTGTCACGCATGGGCAGTTGCACTGGGAACTGGCCAGACAAGTGGCCGGTGCTGTGGCGTACGCAGGATTGACCCTGGGGCTACTGCGTAGCCCATCGCCGGCAAGGCCGGCCCCACAGGGATTGGTGTTGCCTGAAAGCCTTGATCAGAACGCCAGCTTGTAGCCAATCATCAGCAGCATGCCCGCCAGGCACGGGCGCAGGATGCTGTCGGAAATTCGCCCGGTCAGGTGGCTGCCCATGTAGATGCCCGGCAGCGAGCCGAGCAGCAGGTAGCCGAGCAGCGACCAGTCCATGTTGCCCATGCTCGCATGGCCGAGACCTGCGACCAGGGTCAGGGGCACGGCGTGGGCGATTTCGGTGCCGACCAGGCGGCGGGTGACCAGGTACGGATAGAGCAGAAACAGCGCCACGGTGCCCAGGGCGCCGGCACCGATCGAGGTCAGCGAGACCATGACGCCGAGCACCACGCCGGTGACTACGGTCAGCAGGTTGAGGCTGGTGCCGCTCAGGTGGTAGCGGTCGCCGGCGTGTTTGCTGGCGAAGGCCTGGAGTTTGCTTTTGAACAGGATGGCCAGGGCGGTGAGCACCAGGACCACGGCCAGGCCTTGCTTGATAATGGCGTTGGCGGCCTGGGTGTCGGCATCGAGGCTGGCGAGGAACCACAGGGTCAGGGCGGCGGCCGGGACGCTGCCAAGGGTCAGCCAGCCGGTGATTTTCCAGTCGATATTGTTGTTTTTGCCGTGGACCCAGACGCCACTGGCTTTGGTGATGGCGGCGTAGAGCAGGTCGGTACCTACGGCGGTGGCGGGGTTGATGCCGAACCACAGCAGGATCGGGGTCATCAGCGAGCCGCCGCCGACGCCGGTCATGCCGACGATGAATCCAACTACCAGGCCTGCAATGGTGAAACCGAAAGAACCTACATCCATAAGTAACCTAAACGCCCAACGTGCCCGTGATCGGATGGCAGCCAGCATAAAGGTTTTTTTATAGCCAAATAGACTTGTTCGTTATTAGGTTATAACTGGGTCGAGCTTCGGGAGGGTTTGCACCATCCATTTGCCAGGGTGTGGCTTAGTCACCTTTCCGCCCTTACGGCGGCTTACTTTTTTCAGTCGAAAAAAAAGTAAGCAAAAATTCTCGCCCCACCAGTGGGCCCTGCGCTGCGCTTCGGGTTCCCTCGCTCCGGCGTCGCTACGGGGCATTGCGAACTACGAGTTGCAAGCAACTCTACGTTTCGCAACTTCGGCTAACGCCGAAGGTGCTGCGCACTCGCCCCTTCGCAACACCTGCACTCGGCCCTTCTGGTTAACGGGGCCGGTAGATCAAGATCAAGAGCACAATTCGCTTCGCTCTTGTTGAGCGCGTAGCGCTGTGGGAGCGGCGGTGCGACGTCTCGACTTGACCCGCGATGCGGTGTTACAGACAACGCTGTTACCGATCCGTCATCACCACCATCACATGCGCATCCCCACCATCTTCGGTCTCCGACAGATAGATATGCCCGACATTGCTGTTGAAGTAGGCCGTCTCCTGGGGGCCGATACTCACCGCCTCACCGGTCTCGAATACGATGCGCACACGCCCGCTGAGCACCAGGGCAAATTCCTGCCCGGGGTGGCGGATGAATTCGTCGAACTGTTGCCGTTCGCGGGCGATGATCCGGGCGTACATCGGGGTCATCAGGCGCTGCGGGAATTCGCCGGCAATCGGGTGGTAGTCGTAGGTGCCGGTGCTGTAGCCGGGGGCGCTGGGCAGGGAGTTGACCACTACGGTGGTCGGCACTGGCACATCACTTACGCCTGAAGCGCGAAACAGCTGGGCGATATCCACCTGCAACGCCCGCGCCGCCGCCGCGAGTTTTTCGTAGCTCACCGAGACCTGCGCCAGTTCCATTTTCGACAGGGTCGAGACCGGTACCCCGGACAGCGCCGAGAGTTGCTTGAGCGTCAGTTGCTGGGCCTTGCGCACGCTGCGCAGGCGCGCGCCGACTTCGGCGCGGTCAATCAGCGGCAGCGCGCCAGGGCGGGTGTCGGCAGGGGAGCGGTCGGCACTCATCAAGCATCTCGGTCAGGTAAAACGGATGCGCATCTTACCGTGAGCGCTTGCATAATCCGAAATTCTCAGATATTAGAATTCTCACAAATGATAATTTCATCTCGCAGGTGATTGCATGGCTATGACACAGACCTTCGACATCGTGATCATCGGCGCCGGTATTGCCGGTGCTTCATTGGGCTATCGGCTGGCGCCAGGGCGCCAAGTGCTGATGCTTGAACGCGAAGCCCAGGCCGGCTACCACTCCACCGGGCGCTCGGCGGCGATGTTCATGGAGGCCTATGGCACCCCGCAGATCCAGGCGCTGACCCGCGCCAGCCGGGCCTTTTATGAGTCGCCGCCGCCGGGCTTCTGCGAGCATGCACTGCTCGAACCGCGGGGTTGTCTGTATGTGGCGACCCTGGAGCAACAGGCGCTGCTCGCCAGCACCTATGCACAGAGCCAGGCCAACGGTACCGAAGTGACCTTGCTCGACCGCGACGGGGCGCTGGCGCTGGTGCCGAGCCTGCGCGCCGAGGTGGTGGCCGGCGCGGTACTCGAACCCGGCGCCATGGACCTGGATGTACACGCGCTGCACCAGGGCTTCTTGCGCGGTTACCGCCAGGCCGGCGGGCACTTGCACTGCAATGCCGAGGTGGTCGAGGGCAGTTACCACGAAGGTTACTGGCAGCTCGTGATGGCCGACGGCAGCTGCATTCAGGCGCGCCAGTTGGTCAACGCCGCTGGCGCCTGGGCCGATCACATCGCGGCGGTCTGCGGCGTACAGCCGGTCGGCCTGCAGCCGTGCCGGCGCTCTGCCTTTACCTTCGACGGCCCGCCAGACCAGGCCTTCAGCCGCTGGCCGGCAGTGATCGGCGTCGATGAGAGCTTTTATTTCAAACCCGATGCCGGGCAGTTGCTCGGCTCACCGGCCAACGCCGACCCGGTCGAGCCCCAGGACGTGATGCCCGAAGAGCTCGACGTCGCCATCGGTATCTACAACATCGAGGCCATCACCACCCTGGCGATTCGCCGCCCCAGTCATAGCTGGGCCGGGCTGCGATCGTTCGTTGCCGATGGCGACCTGGTGATTGGCCGCGATCCGCACAACCCGGCGTTTTTCTGGCTGGCGGCGCAAGGCGGTTATGGTATCCAGTCCGCCGCTGGCGCTTCGCAACTGGCCTGTGCGCTGTTGCTTGAGCAACCGTTACCGGCAACCCTGAGCGCCGAAGGGGTCGAGCCGCAACGCTTGTCCCCGGCGCGTTTTCGTTAATTCCCGAAGGAGATTTCCCATGAGTTCGACTATCGAGCGTATCCCCAGTCACCTGCCATATCCGTTTTCCAAAGCGGTCAAGGTCGGCGGTTTTCTGTTTCTTTCCGGGCAGATCCCCCTGCACGCCGACGGTGAAGTGGTGCGCGGCGACATTCAGGTCCAGACCCGGGCGGCGCTTGAGCGTATCGGTGAAACCCTGGCCGAGTGCGGCGTCGGTTTCGACCAGGTGGTGAAGGCCACCGTGTGGCTGTCCGACATGGCTCATTTCGCCGGCTTCAACGAGGTCTACAAAAGCTTCTTCGCCAACGGCTACCCGGTGCGTTCCACTGTCAGCGCCGGCCTGGCCCTGGGCGTGGATGTCGAGATCGAAGTGCAGGCCTGGCTCGGCAACGACTGAGTCAGCACGGCAACACTGGGTAAAAACAACAACAAAGGCCCCGCAGGGCCATCGATACCAGAGGGCTGAAAATGAAAGAGCAGCTGAAAATTGCAGGCGCCTTTATCGGCGTGATCGTCGGCGCAGGGTTCGCCTCGGGGCGGGAGCTGTTGCTGTTCTTTGTCGACTTCGGCCTCTGGGGCCTGCTTGGGGCGCTGGTCAGTGCGGCGTTGTTCACCTTTCTCGGCATGGCCCTGGCAAGGCTCGGCAATCGCTTGCAGGCGGCCTCGCACAAGGACGTGGTGTACGCCATCTGCGGGCGTTACCTGGGCTTGTTCGTCGATTTGCTGATCACCTTTTTCATGTTCGCCGTCACTGTGGTGATGCTTGCCGGCGGTGGGGCCTTGCTCGAGCAGCAGTTTGGCATTCCGGCGCTGGCCGGCAGTGTGCTGGTGACGGTGCTGGTGGTGGCGGTGGTGTGCCTGGATGTGCAGAAGGTGATACTGCTGATCGGTGCGGTGACGCCGTTCCTGATCCTGGTCGCCACGGCGATTGCCTTGTACGCGGTATTTACCCGCGAGCTGAGCTTTGCCCAGCTTGACCAGGTGGCCAGCCAGCAAGAGGCGGGCACCCGCCATTGGCTGCTCGGTGCGTTCCTGTATGTGTCGTACAACATCGTTGCCGGAGCGCCGATCCTGGCGATTCTCGGAGGTTCTGCGCGCCTGGAGAAAACCGCGATCTGGGGCGGGATTCTTGGCGGCGCGGCGTTGGGCGGGCTGATGCTGGTGATGAGCGCCGGGCTGTTGTCGCGCCTGGACAGCGTGGCCGAGCTGCCGATGCCGATGCTGTCGATTGCCAGCGAAATCTCCCCGGCACTGGGCGTGATCATGTGCGTGATCATCTTCGGCATGATCGTCAACACCGCCGTGGGCACGCTGTATTCGTTTCTGGCGCGGCTGTTGCCGGCCGGCACCCGCAGTTTTCGCCTGGGTTCGGTGGCGGCGGGGGTGGCGGCGTTTGTCTGCAGCCTGATCGGCTTTATCAGCCTGGTCGGCCAGGTCTATCCGTTCTTCGGTTACCTGGGTTTTGTGCTGATGCTGGCGGTTTTGATCGGCTGGCTGCGCCTGGGGCGGGCCAAGCAGGTGCTTGCGGTGTAGCGCGAGAGGATGAAAAAAGGGGCCGCAAGCGGCCCCTTTTGTTTTTCACAGCGGTCAGATCTTGAAGCTGTCGACCAGTTGCTTGAGGCGCCCGGCCTGTTGGGCCAGGGCATCGCAATGACGCAGGGTGTCATTGAGGTTGGCCACGCCTTGCTGGTTGAGCACGTTGATCTGGGTGATGTCCAGGTTCAGGCTTTCCACCACGGCGGTCTGCTCTTCGGTCGCGGCGGCCACCGACTGGTTCATGCCGTCGATCTCGCCGATGCGCTGGGTCACGCTGCTCAGGCGCTCGCCGGCCTGGTTGGCAACCATCACGCTTTCTTCGCTGGAGACCTGGCTGGCGTTCATGTTGTGCACCGCCTCGCGCGAACCGACCTGCAGGGTGGTGATCATCTTGTGGATCTCTTCGGCCGACTCCTGGGTGCGGTGGGCCAGGTTGCGGACCTCGTCGGCCACCACGGCAAAACCACGCCCGGCTTCACCGGCACGGGCCGCTTCGATGGCGGCGTTGAGCGCCAGCAGGTTGGTCTGCTGGGAGATGCCCTTGATCACGTCGAGGATCTGGCCGATGTCGTCGGTGCTGGCGTTGAGGGTTTCGATCTGCTCGCACGATTCGCTGATCTTCTGCGACAGCGAGGTCATCGCCGAAATGGTTTCCTGCACCACCTGACGACCGTCGTTGGCCTGCTCGCTGGCGCCGCTGGCGTGTTGCGAGGCATCGGCGGCGTTGCGGGCGATTTCCTGGGTGGCAGCGCCCAGCTCGTTGATCGCCGCGGCCACGCTGTTGGTGCGCATGCTTTGCTCTTCGGAGCCGATGATCGAGGCGTTGGAGGCGCTCATCACGCGCTCGGACAGGTCGTGGACCTGGCGAGTGGCCGAGGACACTTCGGCAATCGAGGCATGGATACGCTCGACGAACTGGTTGAAGGCACCGGCCAGTTCACCGAACTCGTCCTTGTTCTCGACGACCAGGCGGCGGGTCAGGTCGCCTTCGCCCTGGGCGATGTCCTGCATGGCGCGGCCCATGGTGGTCAGCGGACGCATCAGCACCGGGATCAGCAGGCTCAGCAGGCCGGCGATGGCGGCCACGGCAATGAGCATGGCGATAATGGCCGAGGTACGGAACTGGCTCAGGCCGGCGTAGGCTTTGTCGCGATCGATCGACAGGCCGATGTACCAGTCAGCCGTCGGCAGGCCGCTGACCGGGGCGAAGGAGATGATCCGCTCCTGTTTGTTCAGGGTGACCTCGTGGGTGCCCGGGGCGATGTGCAGGTTGCTGCCCGGGTAAATGTCCTTGAGGTTCTTCATCACCTGGTCTTTGTCCGGGCTGACGATCACCTGGCCGTTACGGTCGACCAGAAATGCATGGCCGATACCGCCGAAGTCCACGGCGTTGATGATGTCCACCAGGGTCGCCAGGCTCAGGTCGCCACCGACCACGCCGAGCAGTTCGCCGCTGGTTTTGCTTTTCACCGGCATGCCGATGGTGACCACCAGGCCGCCGACCGCAGCCATGTATGGCGGGGTCAGCATGGTCTGGTTGGCAGCGACGGCCGCGGTGTACCACGGGCGCTGGCGCGGGTCGTAGCCGTCAGGCATCTTCGCGTCCGGGCGCTGGGTGAACACGCCGTTGGCCTGGCCCACGTAGGTGAACTGGAAGTTGTTGGTGTACGAAGGCTGGTCGACCAGGCCCGGCAGGTCGGCGTTGGCGCCTTGCTGGGCGACGTCCTGGGCGAGGTTTTCCAGGACCAGAATGCGCCCGCTCATCCAGTTCTGCACACTGCTGGCAGCCAGTGCCCCGGCCTGTTTGACCGACGAGTCGATGTTCTGTTTGATGGTGTTGCGTTGCAGGTAATCGTTGTAAAGGGTGAACAGTGCAAATGCCAGAACCACGACGCCGCAGGCGCACAGCAGGATCTTGTGGCGAAATTTCAGGTTCATGTTCCGAGACCTTGTGCCAGTAAAGAGGAGTGCCGAGCGGCGCTTTTGGCGTGTGCTCGTACCTATCCAGACGGGTATCGGCCGCAAAACTGAAAAATTGATAGGAGTTTTTGCCGCAGGGGCTGACAGGATTTTCCTACTGCCTGCTCTGGAATGCGTGTTTCAGCCGGGCGCTTTATTGCACGCCCAATAAACGCACCAGCGCCTGGGCAGCTTTTTGCAGTGGCTGGTGCTGGCGCCAGAAGGCATGCACCGGCAACTGCAACTCGTTGCGGGTGTTGCTGAAGTCCAGGCGCACCAGGCGCCCGGCGCCGAGCAACGGTGCTACCCGCGACAACGGAAAGTCGCCCCAGCCAAGGCCGGCTTCGACCATTTCGATGGCCATGGCCAGGCTGTCGGTGCGCCAGTACGCCTTGCCGATCAGCGCGCGGGTGTCGCTCAGGGGCAGGTCGCGGCTGGCCACCAGGATCTGCCGGACGTTGGCCAGGTCTTCGAGGTAAACGATTTGCCGGGGGCGCTGTTGCAGGGCCGGGTGCTGCGGGCCGATACAGGCCACTAGCGACTCCATGCCGATGTTCTGAAAACGCTGGCGGGCGTCCACCGACAGCCCGGCGAAGGCCAGGCACAGGCTGACGCGGCCGTCGTGCAGCAGTTGCAGGGCATCTTCCTGCGGTGCGCTCAGCACCTCGACATTCAGCAACGGGTGGCGCTCGCTGAGGGTTCTGATCGCCGCCAGCAGGCGGGTGTGGTCGATGTCCGGCACCACGCTGATGCTCAAGGTGCTTTCCAGCCCCTGGGACAGCTCCAGGGCATGCACCTGCAATTGCCCCAGCTGGTTGGCGATCATCCGTGCGTGCGGCTCCAGGGCCTGGGCCATGGCGGTGGGGCGGGTTTCCCGGTGGGTGCGTTCGAACAGGGTGAAGCCCAGTTCCGCTTCCAGGTTGCCAATCGCCATGCTCACTGCCGAAGGCACCCGTCCTAGAGCCCGGGCGGCAGCGGAAAACGAGCCGCGGTCGAGCACGGCGAGAAACAGTTCGATGTTGTCGCTGGAAAAGTTCATGGCAATCTCCTGTCAGATAATCTGATAGCTGCTGACTTTGGCTGTCAAGAAGATTGACGCATGCTTGCCCGCCTCAGTTGCCCAAGAGGGCGGCGTTTTACGGCAAAACCGAGGTTAGCAACGTGCAAGGTGTCAAACGCAAACTGGTCTACGTGACCGCCTATGAACTGATCGGTCTGTGCATGTCGACCCTGGGCCTGGCCTACCTGGCCGACAGCGCGCCGAGCAATACCGGGCCGCTGGCGGTGATGATCACCACCATCGCCATGGCCTGGAACTTCATCTACAACACCCTGTTCGAGTACTGGGAAAGCCGCCAGGCCAAGCGTGGGCGCAGTGTTGGCCGGCGGCTGGCGCATGCCATCGGTTTTCAGCTGACCCTGGTGGTGTACTTGATCCCGCTGATTGCCTGGTGGCTGGACATGAGCCTGCTGGAGGCCTTTGTCGTCGACCTGGCGTTCATCATCCTGATCCCGTGCTACACCTTCATCTACAACTGGCTGTTTGATCGCATCTTCGGCCTGCCGACCTCGGCCCAGGCTCAGCCCGACAACCGCGTCGCCGCATAAGCCGCGCGTTTATTGGGCCGGCAGGGTGATCACCTGGGCTGCGGGCTGCGGCTCGCGCTCGGGGCCTTCGGCGGCCAGCAGGCTGTCTTCTATCTCCCCCGACAGGTAGTAGACCCCGGCCATGGCGCCGGTCTTGCGGTTCTCCATCAATTCCCGCCATTCCTCGTTCAGCGCGACGTTGAGGATCACCCGCAGTTGCTCGATCATCGCCGGTTGTTCGCGGTTGTGGGTCATCACCCCGATGCCGGTGGCCGCCAGGGAAATCACCGTGCCCGCCGCACGCCCGACGGCTGCCGCCACGGCGCTGGCGATGCCCCGTGGCGCCAGGGTGGCGCCGAGCTTTTCACTGGCTTGCTGGGCGACCGATGACAGGCCGATGTCGGCGCGCTGGGTGCCGGCGCGCACGGCGCTGTGCAGGCGTTTGACCAGTGCGGCGTAGGCGGGTTGCTGTTCCAGCGGCTTGCTGAACAGCAATTGATGGAGCGAGGCATTGTTGTTGGCCGGGGGGCCGAGGCCGATGGCCTCGATTCGCGTCAGGTGCAGGTTGAACTGCTCCGGCGGCGCCCGGTAGCGCTGGGCAATCTGCTGCAGTTGCTGGCCAAGCAGCTGGATATACAGCTCCATGGCCCGGTCGCGAATGGCCTCGGGGTCGATCTCCTTGGCCACCGGGTCCAGCACCCGTTCGTGGTACTGCTCCTGCAGGTACTGGGCCAGGCGCTTTTCCGGGGTTTCGCTGCCGTCGCCACTGTTCATTTTGTACCAGGCCACTTTCATGGTCAGCCATTGCTGGGTCCAGTAGCCGGTGAACCAGGGGATGAACTCGCTTTCGGTGTACTGCTGCACGCGGTCTTTCCAGACCCGCATGGAGCGCCGGGCATAGTCGTTGACCGAACTGGTGGCCGCCAGCGAAGCGTCGATGATGTCGCGGTCGATCTGTTGCCAGGTCGCCGCATTGACCGGGATGGGCGGCGGCTCGCTGACCTTTTGCCGTGAGCCGCAGCCGCCCAGCGCCAGGAGCACGGCGAGCAGCAGGGCGATGAGCGGGGAACGCGGAATCAAAGCGCAGCCCCCCTGTGGTCAGGCAAGCTCGAATGGTGTGGTTACCTGAGTATAGGTGCCGTCACTCGCGCTGCTGTTCGGCCTCGGCCTCGTCCAGGGCCAGGAGGATGTCGGCCCAGATCTCCTTGCAGAAAAACCACACCCAGGTGGCGTTCAACAGGCGGTCGATATGGCGCCGCCACCAGCTGTCGCGGCGTGCCTGGAGGGTTTCTTCGATCTCCTCCTGCAGCCAGGTTTCGTCGAAACCGGTCCAGACCGGCGGTACCGGCGTCATGATGTTGCCGTAGCAGGCGGGGGCGACTTCGCTGTAGAAGATTTCCTTGAGCAGCTCGCGGTCAAAACCCACCAGGTGGCGGGCGATCCACAGGTATTCGACGTGGGTGTCGACGAAGGCATCGGACATTGCTGCGCGCACTTGCTGGCGCTGCTGCGGTGTCATGTGCGGCGCAGGTGTCATCAGGGTGCCCTCCAAGGCGGTCATCGGTCCATCTGTTAGGAGCGGGCTTGACCCGCGATAGCGTCCTGTCGGCCACATCGTATCGCGGGGCAAGTCCCGCTCCCAGGCGAAAATGCTCAACCCTCCAGGTCGAGCTTGGCCTCGATATGGTCCAGATGCTCATGCATCAACGCCAACGCCGCCTCGCCATCGCCGTTCTCCAGCGCATCGATGATCGCCGCATGCTCCTGCCAGGCGCAATGGCTGCATGGTCGTGCTTCGTACTGGGCAATGATCAGCGAAGTCTGCGGTACCAGGCCGTTGAGAAAACGCGCCAGCGGCAGGTTGTCGGCCATGTCCGCAAGTTTGAGGTGAAACTCGCCGCCCAGGCGGATCGCCGTGCAGCGCTGGCCCTGTTCATGGTGCTGGCGCTCGCGGGCCACCAGTTCGCGCAACTGGCGGATCTTGGCCGGCCGTGCGCGCTTGGCCGCGAGGCTGATCAGGGTGGTTTCGGCCAGGCGCCGGGCGCTGAGGATCTGCCGTGCATGCTGCGGGTCAGGCGCGGCCAGGCGTGCGGTGTGGCTCGGGCGCTGGACGATCACCTGTTGGTCCGACAAACGCCCGAGCACCCGCCGGATCACCGTGCGGCTAACCCCGAAAGCATCGCCCAGGGCTTGCTCGGTCAGGGCGCTGCCAGGAGCCAGGCGCTGCTCGAGGATGGCATCGAACAGCCGTGGGTAGATCTGCTCGGCCGACAACCTGCGCTCACCCTGGGCAAGCAACGAGGGCAGGGCGGTGTCATGGGCGTGGGCGCTGGCGTTCATGGTCGCACTCCTGGGGTCAGTTGCCCGGATGATCGTCCGGGATGTTCAGTTCGATGCCCATGCGCCGGCCTTCCTGAAGGATATGGTGGCGCATCTGCGCGCTGGCCTGGGCGCTGTTCTTGTTGCGGATGGCGCGCACCACCGCTTCGTTTTCCTCAAGCCGCGCCGCCAGGTGCTCGGGCGAGTTGCGCAGCACTGCGGCGCTTTGCTTGAGGGCGTTGCTGGTCTGCTGCACCACGCTCTGGAAGATCGGGTTGGCGGTCAGGGTGAACAGCTCTTCGTGAAAGGCGATGTAGGCGTTGACCCCGGCTTCGCTGTCTTCGGCCTCGAGGGCTTCGCGCATGTCCATCAGGGTCAGGCGCAACTGACCGATTTCCTTGCTGCTGATCGACTGCGCCACCAGGCCGACGATAAACGGCTCGAGGGTGTAGCGCAGTTGCAGCACATCCTCGAGGCTGGCCTCGGCGACACCGCTCTGGGGCGAGGTGCTTTGCGCCGCATCGGCGTCCAGTACCAGCACGCCCTTGCCCGGCATCGAGCGCACCAGGCCGAGGGTTTCCAGCACGGTCACCGCTTCGCGCAGGCTTGGCCGGCTGATGCCCAGTTGCTCGGCCAGTTCGCGCTGGCCCGGCAGCATGTCGCCGGAGCGCCACTGGCCGCGGGCCAGGGCCTGGCGGAGTTTTTCCACCACTGAGTTGACGACGGTTGATGAAGTAATCATTGGTCACTCCATGAGAACACTTGCATGGTTTGCTCCTGTGGCCGGCAGTTTTGCTGCCGGCCCTGTTGCTCAGAACTCTTGTTGATGGGCGTTGGGGGTTTGCGCTGGGCAAAGCCGAAGCCCTGTTTGCCCGACAGCACATTGTTGGCCCGTTCCATGTCGATATCGCCTTCCCAGCGGCCGATGGCCACGGTGGCCACGCAGTTGCCGATCAGGTTGGTCAGCGCCCGGCCGATGCCCATGAACCAGTCCACCGCCAGCACCAGCACCAGGCCGACCACCGGGATCGCCGGAATCGCGGTGAGGGTCGCGGCAAGGATCACCAGCGCCGAACCCGGAATGCCGTGGGCGCCCTTGGAGGTAATCAGCGACACCAGCAGGATGGTCAGCAGGTCGGTCATCGCCAGCGGCGTGCCGGTGGCGTTGGCAATGAAGACGATGGCCAGGGTCAGGTAGATCGAGAAGCCGTCGAGGTTGAACGAGTAACCGGTAGGAATCACCAGGCCCACCGTCGAGCTGCCGATGCCCAGGTGCTCGAGCTTACGCATGATCTGTGGCAGCACGGCGTCGGAAGAAGCGGTGCCGAGGACGATGGTCAGCTCTTCGCGCAGGTACTTGATGAACGGCAGGATCTTCAGCCCCGACAGGCGCATCACGGTGCCCAGGATCAACAGCACGAAACCGGCGCAGGTCAGGTAGAACAAGGCCACCAGGCCGCCCAGGTGCTGCAGCGATTCCAGGCCATATTTGCTGGTGGTGAAGGCGATGGCACCGAACACGCCGATCGGCGCCAGGCGCACGATCATGCCCATGATGCGGAAGATGATGTGGCTCAGTTCGTTGATCAGCCGCGAAATGCCCGAGGCCGCTTCACCGACCAGGTTCAGGGCGCTGCCGAACAGCACTGAAAACAGCAGGACCTGGAGGATGTTGTTGTCGGCAAAGGCGCCGACCACCGAGGTCGGGATCAGGTCCATGAGGAACGCTGCAGTACCATGGATGTGCTGGCCGCGTTCGGCCAGGTTGCTGGCTTCGCTGCTGGCCAGTTGGTCCAGATGAATGTTGGCGCCGCTGCCAATGCCCGAGGTAAAGGCGAACACCAGGCCGATCACCAGGGCGATGGTGGTCAGGATTTCGAAGTAGATCACCGATTTCAGGCCGATGCGCCCGACCTTTTTCAGGTCGCCAGCACCGGAGATGCCGCTGACCACCACGCAGAACACGATCAGCCCGATCAACATCTTGATCAGCTTGATGAAGCCGTCACCGAGGGGTTTGAGTTGCAGGGAAACTTCAGGAAAGCTCAGGCCGCAGGCTATGCCTAGCACAAGGCCCAACACCACTTGGAGGAAGATCGAACGCGAGCACCATTTGAGCATGGGAGGGATCTCTGGTCGGTGTCCCTGCTTCGATGCCACGGCGGGCGAAAGAGCGGAGGACTTAATTATTGTGGTCTTACCGGTATGTCCAGTGCGTGGGCAGTGTAGGCGCGATTTTTTTGGGTTTGCAAGGGGTTTTCGGCTGAGCGGGCAAGAATTGGCTTTACCGGTCTGACCAGTTGCGGTGCAATAGCCAGGCAAAAAAAAGCGGCAGGGTCGACCTGCCGCTTTTCGGGGTTGCCGCCACTAAGGCTTGGACAAGGCCAGGTCTACCGCTGCGATCAGCTTTCCCAGGTCCTGGGAGGGCGTTTTGTGAATGACGCCGAAGAGGTAGGCACGCTGCTCGTCTTCGTCGTTCTCTTCGGCGAAGAAGGCTTTGAGTTTGATCCCCAGCACTTCGGAAAAGCTCGACAGGGCTTCCACGCTGGGAGTGTAGGTGCCGGTTTCGAAGCGACTGATGGTCTTGGGGTCAAAACCGGTTTTCTCGCCAAGTTCAGCCTGAGTGAGCCCGGCTACCTTGCGGTAACGTCTGATGGCCGAACCCAAACTTGAAATTGTCATCGCTTAATTCCCATTTAGAATCAAGAACTTAACGATATCTATCGGCAAGAGGCAACGCCACAATTCATCACCTTTGTTTGCATAATGTGATGTAATTCGTAGAATTGATCGTTTGGACAGGTCAAAAGCCATCGAGTTTCAACCGCGCTGACCCAGCTGAGACTATTCAGCAAAGCACCCCGGTAGAAGGCTGATCTCGGTGTCGGACGAATGGTTTGGGCGCTGCGCAGGACAACCTGGCAGACCCCTGCAAATGGAGTTTTATCGTGCGTCTCAACATGCCGGTTACCTCGGTCGAACAGACTTTCGGCGAGGATCAACGGCTTATTTCCGCCACCGACACTGCCAGCAATATTACCTACTGCAACGCCGAATTCGCCGCCATGAGCGGGTTCAGCCAGGCCGAGCTGATCGGTAGCCCGCACAACCTGGTGCGCCATCCGGACATGCCGCCAGCGGTGTTTGCCCTGATGTGGCAGTACCTCAAGGCCGGCCAGAGCTGGATGGGCATCGTCAAGAACCGCTGCAAGAACGGCAACTTCTATTGGGTCAGCGCCTATGTCACGCCGATTCTCGAGGACGGCCGCCTGGTCGGCTATGAGTCGGTGCGGGTCAAGCCCACTCGCGAGCAGGTGCGCCGTGCCGAAGCACTGTATGCACGCTTGCGCGAGGGCAAGCCGGCAGTGGCGAGCGGGCGCCGGCTGGCTCAGCTCGGCCAGGTGATGAGCCTGCCCCTGGCTGCAGGCGCGCTGGCGGTGGCGGCCAACCAGGTGCTGCCGGGCTGGCCGGGCCAGGGGATCACCCTGGGCCTGTTCGCGCTGCTCGGCCTGTGGGCGCATGGCCGTCTGGGTCGTCAGTTGGGGCAGATCGTCGGGTGTTCGACGCACACCTTTGCCGACCAGATCAGCGCCCTGACCTACAGCGACCTACTGGGCCCGGCGGCGCAGTTGCAGATGATTTTGATCAGCGAAGAAGCGCGGCTGAAAACCGCGCTCACCCGCCTGAGCGACCTGGCCACACAAATGGCCGAAGCCGCCAGCGACTCCAGCCGTTTGTCGCGCAACACTGAAACGGCACTGCTGGAGCAGCGCGGCGAAACCGACATGACCGCCACCGCCATGACTGAAATGGCCGCCTCCATCGGCGAGGTGGCCGAGCATGTGCAGCAGACCGCCGTGCAGGCGCAGACCGCCAACCAGTTGGCCGAGCAGGGCAGCCAGGTCGCCGGCACCAGTCGCGAGGCCATCCAGTTGCTGGCCACTACCGTCAGCCAGATCAACCAGGCGGTCACCCACCTGGCCGGGCAGACCCAGGACATCATGCTCGCCGCTGAAGTGATTCGCGCGATTGCCGAACAGACCAACCTGCTGGCGCTCAACGCCGCCATCGAAGCGGCCCGCGCCGGCGAGCAGGGCCGTGGCTTTGCCGTGGTCGCCGATGAGGTTCGCGCCTTGGCGGCCAAGACCCGGCACTCGACCGTGCAGATCCAGGGCATCATCGAGAACCTGCGCAGCGGCGCCGACGAGGCGGTGAGCATCGCCAGCCTCGGTATCAACGAGGCCGAGCAGGGCGTGGCCCAGGTGCTGGAGGCGCAGCGTGCCTTGCAGGGTATTCGCGCCGCGGTCGAACGCATCAGCGACATGAGCCAGCAGATGGCCGCCGCCTCGCAAGAGCAATCCTCGGTGGCCGAAGACGTGTCCGAGCAGATCAACAAGGTTGCCAGCACCGTGCAGGCCACCGCGCTCAACGCCAATGCTGCAGCCAGCCGCGGCGCCGAACTGGAAAGCATTTCTTCGGGCCTGCGGGCCCTGGTCGAGCGTTTCAATCGCTAGCCACCAGGGTGCAGAGGAATTCATGGACGATAACTACCGCGCGGCAGTCGATGCCGCTGCGATCTTTTCCGAAACCGACCTGAGCGGCCGGATCACCTACGTCAACGAGCAGTTCTGCAGCATCTCCGGCTACAGCCGCGAGGAACTGCTGGGCGCCAACCACCGGATCCTCAACTCCGGCCTGCACGGGCCGGAGTTCTTCATCGGCATGTGGCGCGCACTGGTTGCCGGGCGGGTGTGGAAGGGCGAGATCTGCAACCGCGCCAAGGACGGTTCGCTGTACTGGGTCGACAGCACCATGGTGCCGTTGATCGACCCGGCCACGGGCAAGGTGCGCAAGTACGTTTCGATCCGCTTTGACGTCACCGAAAAACGCCAGCTGCTGCATACCCTGCAATGGCGGGTCGGCCACGACGTGCTCACCGGCCTGCCCAATCGGGCCTACCTGTCCGACCTGCTCAACCAGGCCCTGGAGTTCTCGCGCAACGAGGACATTCCGCTGGCGGTGTGCATGCTCGACCTGGACGGCTTCAAGGCGGTCAACGATGGCTACGGGCATGCCAGCGGCGATCTGCTGCTGGTCGAAGTGGCCACCCGGCTCAAGGGCATCCTGCGTGGCGGCGATGCCGTGGCGCGCTTGTCGGGCGACGAGTTCGTGCTGATTCTGCGCCACGTGCAAGACCCCACCCACTTGCAGGCGGCGCTCGACCGGGTGCTGACCGCGATCGCCGCGCCATACCGGATTCGCGAGCAGGAGATTCGCGTCAGCGCCAGCATCGGCGTGACCCTGTTCCCCCAGGACAACGAAGACACCGACACCCTGGTGCGCCACGCCGACCAGGCCCTGTACGTGGCCAAGCAGAGCGGGCGCAACCGCTTTCACCTGTTCGACGTGTCGCTGGACCAGGAGGTCAAGGCCACCCACCAGACCGTGGCGCGCCTGCGCCAGGCCTTGCACCAGGGTGAGCTGTGCCTGCATTACCAACCCAAGGTCAACATGCACAGTGGCGTGGTGATCGGCTTCGAGGCGCTGCTGCGCTGGCAGCACCCGGGCAAGGGCCTGGTGCTGCCCGGCGATTTTCTGCCGCAAGTCGAACAGACCGACTTGATCGTCGAGATTGGCGAGTGGGTGATCGACCAGGCCATGAGCCAGATGCAAAGCTGGCAGGCGCTGGACCATCAGTGGCCGGTCAGCGTCAACATCGCTGCCCGCCATGTGCAGCGTGACGACTTTGTCGAGCGCCTGCAGTTGCTGCTCGGGCGTCATCCGGACGTGGCGCCGGCGATGCTCGACCTGGAGATCGTCGAGTCGGTGGCGATCGAAAACATCCAGCGCGTCAGCCAGTGCCTGGAGGCCTGCCAGCGTTTGGGCGTGCAGTTCTCCCTGGATGATTTCGGCACCGGCTATTCGTCGCTCAGCTACCTCAAGCGCCTGCCGACGCGGACCATCAAGATCGACAAATCGTTCGTGCGCGACATCCTCCACGACCACGACGACCTGGCCCTGACCCGCGCTGTCATCGGCCTGGCCCGGGCCTTTGGCCGCCAGGTAATCGCCGAAGGCCTGGAGACGGTAGAGCATGGCCAACTGCTGATGGGCCTGGGTTGCGACATCGCCCAGGGCTACTGCATCGCAAGGCCGATGCCGGCCGAGCAGGTGATCGGCTGGGTTGCCGGTTACCAGCAGCCAGCGCAGTGGAAAGTCCTGTAGGGGCGGGCCTTCTGTGGGAGCGGGCCTTGCCCCGCGATCGAGCGCGTGGCGCTCGCTATCCAGGCCCCGCCGCATCGCGTTATTTACGCATTCTTTATGCCCGGCCCTGGCTCTCGATCTCGCCCCTTTACAGCCTCTCTACCGACAATGACCGTCAGCGGCACGTGCCGTAAGGACGGAGAGTTTTCATGAGCATTCTGGACGGGGTGTCACTGCTGCTGGCAGTGGCCTTGATGATCTACCTGCTGGTCGCGCTGCTGCGCGCCGATCGGGGTTAGGAGCGACCATGCACAGTTACGATTACGCGTTGCTGCTGGCGTTCTTTGCGCTGGTACTGCTCCCGGCACCCTTGCTCGGGCGTTTCTATTTCAAGGTGATGGAGGGGCAGCGCACCTGGCTGTCGCCGCTGCTGGGGCCGGTCGAGCGTGGCTGCTACCGGCTCGCCGGGGTCGATGCCAGCAAGGAGCAGAGCTGGCAGCAGTACACCCTGGCCTTGCTGGCCTTCAACCTCGCAGGCTTTTTGCTGGTGTTCGCCGTACTGCTGTTGCAGGGCTACCTGCCGCTCAACCCGCAGCACCTGGCGGGGCAGGAGTGGTCGCTGGCGTTCAATACCGCCGTGAGCTTCGTCACCAACACCAACTGGCAGTCCTATAGCGGCGAAGCCTCGGTCAGTTACCTGAGCCAGATGCTCGGCCTGACCGTGCAGAACTTCGTCAGCGCCGCCACCGGCCTCGCCGTGCTGGTTGCCTTGTGCCGTGGTATCGCCCGCCGTTCGGCACAGACCCTGGGCAACTTCTGGGTCGACATGACCCGCGCCACGCTCTACGGCCTGCTGCCGCTGTGCCTGGTGCTGGCCTTGCTGCTGGTGTGGCAGGGCGTGCCGCAGACCTTCGCCGATTATGTTCATGCCCTGACCCTGCAAGGCGCCGACCAGACCATCCCGCTGGGCCCGGCTGCCAGCCAGATCGCGATCAAGCAACTGGGCACCAACGGCGGTGGCTTTTTCGGCGTCAACTCGGCGCACCCGTTCGAGAACCCGACGGCCTGGAGCAACCTGTTCGAGGTGGCCTCGATCATTCTCATTCCGGTGGCCCTGGTGTTTACCTTCGGCCATTACGTCAAGGACATGCGCCAGAGCCGGGCGATCATCGCCGGCATGCTCGCGCTGTTCCTGATCGGCGGCGGCACCGCGCTGTGGAGCGAGTACCAGGCCAACCCGAACCTGAGCAGCCCGCTGGTTGAACAGACCGCGCCGCTCGAAGGCAAGGAAAGCCGTTTCGGCACCACCGCCAGCGTGCTCTGGACGGTGACCACCACCGCCGCTTCCAACGGCTCGGTGAACAACATGCACGACAGCCTCAACCCGCTCAGCGGCATGGTCGCGCTGGTCAACATGATGGTCGGCGAGGTGATCTTCGGCGGCGTCGGCGCCGGGCTCTACGGCATGCTGCTCAACGTGCTGATCGCAGTGTTCCTCGCCGGCCTGATGATCGGCCGCACCCCGGAATACCTGGGCAAGAAACTGCAGGCGCGGGAAGTGCAGTTGCTGGTGGCGACCCTGCTGGTAATGCCGGTCGGCGTGCTCGTGCTCGGCGCCCTGGCGGCCAGTTTGCCCGGCCCTGCGGCGGCGATCAGCAACCCCGGTGCCCACGGCTTCAGCCAGTTGCTGTACGCCTACACCTCGGCCAGCGCCAACAACGGTTCGGCCTTTGCCGGCCTGGGTGCCAACACCACCTTCCACAACCTGATGATCGGCCTGGGCATGCTGATTGGCCGCTTCGGCTACATCCTGCCGGTGCTGGCCCTGGCTGGCAGCCTGGCACTGAAAAAATCCGCACCGGTGGGGCAGAACAGCTTCCCGACCCACGGCCCGCTGTTCGTCACCTTGCTGGTGGTGACCATCCTGTTGGTCGGTGGCCTGACCTTCCTGCCGGCCCTGGCCCTGGGGCCGGTGACCGAATACCTGAGCCTGGGCTTGTGAGGAACAACTGATGAACATGCCGATTCCTGAAGTAAAGGCGCAGGCCCCCGAGGCTGCGCACACTACCTTTGCCGCCCTGTGGCGCCCGGCGCTGGTGCAGGCCTTCGTCAAGCTCGACCCGCGCCAGCTCAAGCGCTCGCCGGTGATGCTGGTGGTGGAACTGACCGCAATCTTCACCACCTTGCTGTGCTTCGTGCCCGACAGCCGCGTGCCGACCGCCGTGGCGGTGCAGATCGCCCTGTGGCTGTGGTTCACGGTGCTGTTTGCCAACTTCGCCGAAGCCCTCGCCGAGGGCCGCGGCAAGGCCCGCGCCGACAGCCTCAAGGCCGGCAGCCAGGGCCTCAGTGCCCGCCGCCGGACGGCCTCGGGCAGCTTCGAGATTGTCCCGGCCACCAGCCTGCGCAAGGGCGATGTGGTCAAGGTCTCGGCCGGGGAGATGATCCCTGGCGACGGCGAGGTGCTCGAAGGTATCGCCGCGGTCAACGAAGCGGCGATTACCGGTGAGTCTGCGCCGGTGATCCGCGAGTCCGGCGGTGATCGTTCGGCGGTGACCGGCAACACCCGGTTGGTCTCCGACTGGCTGCTGATCAGCATCACCAGCAACCCCGGCGAGTCGACCCTGGACCGCATGATCGCCCTGGTCGAAGGCGCCAAGCGGCAGAAGACCCCCAACGAAATCGCCCTGGATATTCTGCTGATCGGCCTGACCCTGATCTTCCTGGTGGTTGTGGTGACCCTGCAGCCGTTCGCCCATTTCGCCGGGGGCAGCATCCCCCTGGTGTTCCTTGTGGCGCTGCTGGTCACGCTGATCCCGACCACCATCGGCGGCCTGCTGTCGGCCATCGGCATCGCCGGCATGGATCGCCTGGTACGCCTTAACGTCATCGCCCGTTCCGGCCGTGCGGTAGAAGCGGCAGGCGACGTGCATGTGCTGATGCTCGACAAGACCGGCACCATCACCTTCGGCAACCGCCGCTGCAGCGCCCTGCATGCTGCGCCCGGCGTCACCGCCCGCGAGCTTGGCGAGGGCGCCTTGCTGGCGTCGCTGGCCGACGACACCGCCGAAGGTAAATCGATTGTCGAATACCTGCGCCAGTTGCATGACTTCAACGAACCCAACGCCGAACAGTTCACGCCTGTAGCCTTCAGCGCCGAAACCCGGCTGTCCGGCATCGACTACCAGCAGCGTCGCTACCGCAAGGGCGCGGTGGACTCGGTGCTGGCCTTCGTCGCCATGCAGCGCCTGGAAATGCC
The DNA here is from genome assembly GCF_024748945.1 of Pseudomonas sp. B21-035. Taxonomy (NCBI): domain Bacteria; kingdom Pseudomonadati; phylum Pseudomonadota; class Gammaproteobacteria; order Pseudomonadales; family Pseudomonadaceae; genus Pseudomonas; species Pseudomonas sp. B21-035. The sequence goes on along the minus strand of NZ_CP087179.1, from coordinate 3,906,906 downwards.
CGCGCCCTTGGCCCGCGAAGTGGACAAGATCGCCCAGAGCGGCGGCACGCCCTTGCTGGTCTGCGCCGACAAGCGCCTGCTGGGGGTGATTCACCTCAAGGACGTGGTCAAGCCGGGCATCCGCGAGCGCTTTGCCCAATTGCGCAAGCTGGGTATTCGCACGGTGATGGTCACCGGTGACAACCCGCTGACCGCCGCCGCGATTGCCGCCGAAGCCGGGGTCGATGACGTGCTCGCCGAAGCCACCCCGGAGAAGAAACTGGCGCGCATTCGCCAGGAGCAAAACGACGGCCGCCTGGTGGCGATGTGCGGCGACGGCGCCAACGACGCCCCGGCGCTGGCCCAGGCCGATGTCGGCATGGCCATGAACGACGGCACCCAGGCCGCGCGCGAGGCGGCCAACATGGTCGACCTCGACAGCGACCCGACCAAGCTGCTGGATGTGGTCCAGGTCGGCAAGGAGCTGCTGGTGACCCGCGGCGCGCTGACCACCTTCTCGATTGCCAACGATGTGGTCAAGTACTTCGCCATCCTCCCGGCGCTGTTCGCGGCGATCTACCCGCAACTGGGCGTGCTCAACCTGATGCACCTGAGCAGCCCGCAAAGCGCGATCCTCTCGGCGATCGTCTTCAACGCCCTGATCATCGTCGTGCTGATCCCCCTGGCCCTGCGCGGGGTGCGGGTACAGGCGGCCAGCGCCGCCCACCTGCTGCGCCGCAACCTGCTGATCTATGGCCTGGGCGGGCTGATCGTGCCGTTCGCCGGGATCAAGCTGATCGACCTGTTGCTCACCGCCCTGAAGCTGGTCTGAACCAAGGAGATGACCATGACTAACCCTATTCGTCCGGCCCTGAGCCTGATCCTGTTGATGACCCTGATTACCGGCGCGGTGTACCCGCTGGTGGTCACCGGGGTGGCGCAGCTGGCCTTTCCCGAGCAGGCCAATGGCAGCCTGCTGCGCGACGGCCAGGGCCAGGTGCGTGGCTCGCAGTTGATCGCGCAACGCTTCGAGGGTGACGCCTGGTTCCAGTCGCGGCCGTCGGCCGGTGACTACGCCACGGTATCGAGCAGCGCCAGCAACCTGGCGCCGAGCAACCCGGCGCTGGCCGAGCGGGTCAAGAGCAGCGCCGCGCAGTTGTATATCGAAGCGCAGGGGCCGGTGCCGCTGGCCTTGCTGACCACCTCCGGCAGCGGCCTGGACCCGCACCTGTCGCCGGCGGCGGTGGCTTACCAGCTGCCGCGGGTGGCGGCGGCGCGCAAGGTTGCCCCCGAGGCCTTGCAAGTACTGGTCGAGCAGTCCACCCTGCACCCCTTGATCGGCCCGCCGGTGGTCAATGTACTGGCCCTGAACAGCGCCCTTGAGCAGCTGTCGCCGGCGTCGAAATAAGGACAGGCAGTGAGCATGAGCAATTCCGAACGCGCTGATGCGTTGTTGGCCGGGCTGCCGCGCGAAGGGCGCGGCCGGCTCAAGGTATTTCTGGGTGCGGCACCGGGGGTAGGCAAGACCTACGCCATGCTCCAGGCCGCCCATGCCCAGCTGCGCCAGGGCGTGGCGCTGCTGGCGGCGGTGGTCGAAACCCATGGCCGCGCCGAGACCGAGGCGCTGCTCGGCGGCTTGCCCCAGCAGCCGCTGCTACGCAGCGAATACCGCGGCATGCTGCTGGAAGAAATGGACCTCGACGGCCTGCTCAAGGCCCGTCCGCAACTGGTGCTGGTCGACGAGCTGGCCCACAGCAACGCCCCCGGCAGCCGCCATGCCAAGCGCTGGCAGGATGTCCAGGAACTGCTGGCCGCCGGCATCGACGTCTACACCACGGTCAACGTCCAGCACCTGGAAAGCCTCAACGACCAGGTGCGTGGCATTACCGGTGTGCAGGTGCGCGAAACCCTGCCCGACTGGGTGCTGCAGGAAGCCTTCGAGCTGGTGCTGATCGACCTGCCGCCGCGCGAACTGCTCGAGCGCCTGCGCGAGGGCAAGGTCTACGTGCCGGAGCAGGCACGGGCGGCGATCGATGCATTCTTCACCCAGACCAACCTTACCGCCTTGCGCGAGCTGGCCATGCAAACCGCTGCGGCCCAGGTCGATGCCGACCTGGCCCACGGTTACCGCCAGCTTGGCCAGGATGCGCCGGCCTTGCGCGGGCGTTTGCTGGTTGGCGTCGATGGCGATGCCCAGGCCGAACGCCTGGTGCGTCACGCCAGCCGGGTGGCGCAGCGGCGTCATCTGCCGTGGACCCTGGTGCACGTCGACAACGGCCGGCTACGTGACGAAACCGCGCGCCAGCGCTTGCAGGCGGCCCAGCAACTGGCCGAACGGCTGGGCGGCGAAGTGGTGCTGCTGCGCGCCGGCGAGGTGGCCAAGACCCTGATCCAGCATGCCCTGGAACGCCGCGCCAGCCTGGTGCTGGTCGGCCAGTCGCGCGATCGCCTGCGCCGGCGGTTGTTCGGCGCTGGCGTGGCGACGCGCTTGCTGCGCGATGCCCACGGCCTGGAAATCAACGTGCTCGACCGCGACACTCAGCCCGAGCCGCCCAGTGCAGCGGCGAAAAAGGTCTGGGTCTGGCGTCATTACCTGTTGGCCTTCGCCGCCACGGTCCTGGCCACCGGCCTGGCCTGGGCGGTGGCCAGCGTGCTGGCGCTGCCGAACATTTCGCTGGTGTTCCTCGCGGCGGTGTTGCTGGTGGCGGTGCGCAGCAGCCTGGGCCCGGCATTGGCCTGTGCAGTGATGTCGTTCCTGGCCTACGATTTTTTGTTCATCCCGCCGAATTTCTCCTTCAGCATCCAGCGTGAAGAAGACGTACTGACCTCGCTGTTCTTCCTGTTGATGGCGGCGCTTACCGGCAACCTGGCGGCGCGCCAGCGCCGGCAATTGCAGGCTTTGCGCGAAACCCAGGAGCAGACCAGCCAGTTGCTCGACCTGTCGCGCAAGCTCACCGCTGCCACCGATCGCCAGGCGGTATTCACCGCCGCCGGCCAGCACCTCGATGGCTGGCAGGACCTGCAGGTGTGCCTGCTCGAGCGCGACGCCGAAGGCCGTCTGCAGGTGGCCAGCGGCGGCAACCTGCAGTTCAGCGACAACGAGCGTGCCGCCGCCGACTGGGCCTGGCAGCACGACCAGGCCGCGGGTCTGGGCAGCGATACCCTGCCTAACGGTCGTTGGTGGTGGTGGCCGCTGTCGGTGGACGATGCGCGTCTGGCGCTGCTCGGCGTGCGCCCGCACAAGGGCGAGCAACTCACCGCTCAGCATCGGCGCCTGCTCAAGGCCCTGAGCCAGCCGCTGGCCCAGGCCCTGGCGCGGGCGCGCTTGGCCGAGCAGCTGGAATCGGCGCGTTTGCACGGCGAAACCGAGCAACTGCGCAGCGCCTTGCTGGCCTCGGTGTCCCACGACCTGCGCACGCCGCTGACCGCCATGCGCGGCAGCATCGACAGCCTGCTGGCCCTCGGCGAGGCGATCCCCAAGGCCGACCGCCAGGAACTGCTTGAAGGCACCCGCAATGAAGCCGAGCGCCTGGATCGCTATATCCAGAACTTGCTCGACATGACCCGCCTGGGCCATGGCGGCCTCAAGCTTGCGCGCGACTGGGTGGCGCCCGGCGACATCGTCGGCAGCGCCCTGAACCGCCTGCGGGTGGTGCTGGCGCCGTTGCAGCTGCGCACCGAAGTGCCGGCCGACCTGCCGCTGTTGTTCGTGCACGCGGCGTTGATCGAGCAGGCGCTGATCAATGTGCTGGAGAATGCCGCGCGCTTTTCGCCGGCGGCTGGCCGCCTGGACCTGCAGGTCAGCGTCGACGGCGAGTTGCTGTGCTGTGCCGTCAGTGATGAAGGCCCGGGCATTCCCGAAGCCGACCGCGAGCGGATTTTCGACATGTTCTATACCGCCGCGCGTGGTGATCGAGGCGGGCAGGGCACGGGGCTGGGCCTGGCGATCTGCCAGGGCATGATCGGCGCCCACGGTGGGCACATCCGCGTCGCTGACGGTATCGATGGCAAGGGCACCTGCATCACTCTATGCTTGCCGCTGCCGACCCAACCCGAGCCTGAAAGCGAAGCCCCATGAGCCAGAGCGCGACCCTGCTGGTCATCGATGACGAACCGCAAATCCGTAAATTCCTGCGTATCAGCCTGAGCTCCCAGGGCTACAAGGTAGTGGAAGCCGGCAGCGGCGCCGAGGGCCTGACCCAGGCGGCACTGGCGCGCCCGGACCTGGTGGTGCTTGACCTGGGCCTGCCGGACATGGACGGCCAGCAGGTGCTGCGTGAATTGCGCGAGTGGAGCGCGGTGCCGGTGCTGGTGCTGTCGGTGCGTGCCAGTGAAGTCCAGAAGGTCGAAGCCCTGGACAACGGCGCCAACGACTACGTCACCAAGCCCTTTGGCATTCAGGAATTCCTCGCTCGCGTACGCGCCTTGCTGCGCCAGGCGCCGCAGGCATCAGCCAGCGCCTCGGCGCTGAGCTTCGGGCCGTTGACCGTCGACCTGGCGTTTCGCAAGGTGACCCTGGACGGCGTCGAGGTGGCGCTGACGCGCAAGGAATATGCACTGCTGGCGCAGCTCGCCAGCCATCCCGGGCGGGTGATTACCCAGCAGCAACTGCTCAAGGACATCTGGGGGCCGACTCATGTCGACGACAGCCATTACCTGCGCATCGTCGTCGCCCATGTGCGCCAGAAGCTTGGCGATGACCCGACGGCGCCGCGGTTCATCGTGACTGAGCCCGGGGTGGGGTACAGGCTGATCGGACCGGAGTAGGGGCAAGCCCGCTCCCACAGCAAGTGTAGGAGCGGGCTTGCCCCGCGATGCTGTTAGTCATCAACGCCGCTCCGCTTCATAGTTATCCAGCGTGTCCCGGGCAATCTCCCGCCCCAGGGCGATCAGTTCCGGCGCCTTGTAGAACTCGAAAAACCGGCACACCCGCTTGGGCACGTTGATCAGTACATCCGGCGGGTAGCCGGCAATCTTGTACTGCGCAAGCGACGTTTGCATCACCTCGAAACTCTGGTTGATCAAGTCCAGCAATGACGCCGGCCCGACGTTGTCGATGATGAACGAACCGGTCGCCGATTTCGGCGCGCCTTCAATTTCTGGCGCTGCCGCCGGTTGCTGGGCTTCGGGGTCGGCAGCATCGCTGAGCCAGGGGTTGGGGATTTGCGCCGCCTCCGGTTGCAGGCCCTGCTCGATACGCATCAGTTGTTCGGCCGGTTTGCGCCGGAACGGCAAGTGCGAACCCAGCGAGTTGATCAGGTTGTCAAAGCGCAGCTTGAACGCCGCCGGGCGTTCGATCACTGGCAACTGGTACTGCTTCTGGTTGGTCGAGTTGAGGTTCACGGCGATGATCAGGTCGCAGTGGCTGGACACCACCGGGATGATCGGCAAGGGGTTGAGGATGCCGCCGTCGACCAGCATGCGGTTGCCTTGCACCACGGGCGTGAACAGGCTGGGGATCGCCGCCGAGGCACGCATGGCCTGGTGCAGGCAGCCTTCCTGAAACCAGATTTCCTGCTGGTTGGTAAGGTCGGTGGCCACCGCCGTGTAGGGGATGCGCAGGTCTTCGATGTTGATCTCGCCGACGATCTTGCGGATCTGGCCGAAGACTTTCTCACCACGGATCGCCCCCAGGCGAAAGCTCACGTCCACCAGGCGCAGGACGTCGAGGTAGTCCAGGCTTTCAATCCAGTTGCGGTATTCATCGAGCTTGCCGGCGGCATAAATTCCGCCAATCACCGCACCCATGGAGCAGCCGGCGATACAGGCGATGTCATAGCCACGGCGTTCGATTTCCTCGATCACGCCGATGTGTGCATAGCCCCGGGCCCCGCCCGAACCCAGAACCAGTGCGACGCGTTTTTTCATGATGCTTCCCCGGTGTTCTGCTTCCATGGTCTAACAATGCGCCCAATTGTGTCTGTGCTTCAATCGTCACTGGCACTGGGCTACGCTGAACAGGGCACTTTTCTCGCTGTTTACCGTCGAAGTCGCCACCCTGAACTTTTTCTTTTGAGGTATTGCCGATGAAAGCCTGGATTTGCCTGCCCCTGATTGCCCTGGTTCTGACCGGTTGCGCTGGCAAGACAGCCTACCGCGACAGCTGCGCCAATCAGCTGGACTCGGCCTGGAAGGAGCTCGACCTGGCCAAGGCCGAAGGTTTCGCCGGTACTGTCAGTTATTCAAAAGCCCTGTCGTTGTTGACCGGGGCCAAGACCCAGCAGCAGTTCGAAGCGTTCGAGGGCTGCAGCAAGAAGGCCGAGAAGGCTCGCTTCTACATTCGTGAATCTCGCGCCGGGCGCTGATACAGGAGTAGACCATGTCGTCGGCCATGCTCGACCACGTCATTGCCCAGGTGCTGAGCCTGCAGGTGCGCCTTTTGGCCTGCCAGGCGCGCCTGGTTGCCGATACCGACAGCGAGGCGCTGCACGACCTGCGCATCGGCGTGCGGCGCTTGCGCAGTGTGTTGCGACCGTTACGGGCACTGCCCGGTGTCGATCAGCTGGAAGCTGCGGCCAAGGCCCTGGGCAGCTTGACGACGCCGTTGCGTGACCGTGAGGTACTGGCCGCGCAGCTGCTTGAGCGCCAGCAAGTGGCCGCGGCGCAGGCACGCCTGGCCCAGCGCCGGCAAACCTTCGCCAGCGTTGCCGCCAGTGCCGAACTGGCGCGCCTGCTGGCGATCATCGACGCCTTCCCGGTGTTCCTGCGCGCCGCCCAGCGCCAGGGCTTGATCCGCCGGCTGCAACAGCGCATCGACAAACGCCTGGTAAAACAGTGGAAGCAACTGCGTCAGGCCCTCGACGACCCGGCCCACGACCGCCATCGTCTGCGCCTGCTGATCAAACGGGTGCGCTACGCGGCTGAAGCCTACCCGCAACTGCAGCACTCCAACCCGCGCCTGCAAAAGGCTCTCAAGCGTGCCCAGAGTGACCTGGGCAGTTGGCACGACCTGTTGCAGTGGCTGCTGCAGGCCGAGCAGCAACGCGATCTGGCGCCGTGCGTCAGCCATTGGCAAGCGCAGTTGGCCAAAGCCGAACAAGGCGCCGACGCCACCCTCGAACGCCTGCAGGCGCAGCTTGCGCAGCGATAGCCCGCTGAAATGGCCGAAATGCGTGCTGTAGACCGCTTGCTGGCTGGTTAAGATCAGTTTTTTCCTGATCGCTGAGGTCGGCATGAACTTCTCACAATTGCTCACGGCGGTCCGCCAGCATCCCCAGTCGGTAGTTATTGATTCCAGCTGGGCCCAGGGCCGCGCCTGTTTCGGCGGGCTGATGGCGGCCTTGCTGTATGAGGCCATGCTGGCCAAGACCTCGCCGGGGCGCCCGGTGCGTTCCCTGGCCATCACCTTTGTCGGCCCGGCCGAGCCGCAAATGCCGATCAGTTTTGAAGTGGAACTGCTGCGCGAAGGCAAGGCGGTCAGTTCCCTGCTGGGCCGCGCCGTGCAGAACGGCCAGGTGGTTACCCTGATGCAGGGCAGCTTTGGCAGCGGCCGCGATTCGCTTATCGATGTTCCGGCCTTGCCGGCGGTAGACATGAAGCCGCTCGAGCAGTCGAGCACGGAGCTGCCGTACATCAAGGGCGTGACCCCCGAGTTCATGCGCCATGTGTCACTGCGCTGGGCCATCGGCGGCATTCCGTTCAGCAACAACAAGTCCCGCGACATGGGCGGCTGGGTGCGTTTTCGCGACAGCGAACGGGAAGAGCCGATCAGCGAGGCGCACTTGCTGGCGCTGGTCGATGCCTGGCCGCCGACCTTGCTGTCACACCTGAACAAGCCGGCGGCTGGCAGCACCCTGACCTGGACCATCGAGTTCATCCAGCCGGTGGCGAGCCTGACCACCCTGGACTGGTGCCGCTATCACGTCGAAACCGAACATGCCCGCGATGGTTACGGGCATGCGGCGGCTGCGCTGTGGAGCGACAAGGGCGAGTTGCTGGCGCTCAGCCGCCAGACCGTAACAGTGTTCGGCTGACGCCACTCAATGCCGGTGGCGGTCGCGCCAGGCGCGCCACCAGGCACCGCTGAGCACAAAGCGCGGGAAGGTGATGAACTGCTCCACCAGCAGGCGGCCGATGGCGTCCTGGCGGTTGGCGAACGGCTCGGGTTGCTGGGCCTCCAGGCGATGCCCCTGGCGTTGCAGGCCGAGCCCGGCGATCAGGGCGATGATACCCACCGCCAGTTGCCCCAGGTCCAGCGAGAACAAACCGGACAGCACCAGCAGCACGCCGAGGATGAACAGCGGCACGGCAATCAGGTGCAGCACCAGGTTGGTCGGGTTGCGGTGGTTGTGGTGGTAGCCACGCCATTGCCAGGCGGGCAGGTTGGGCAGGCGTTTGCTCATGGAAATGTTCCTCAGGGTCTTGCCTGAAGAATAGTGCGGCCCCGGTGAAGGGGCCAATCGATGGCGGCTATGACGCCTATAGCTTGAGCTGACCGATGGCCTTGTTCAGCTCACCGGCCAGGGTCGCCAGCTCGCTGCTGGTGGTGGCCGAGTCGACAGTCTGCTGTACGGTCTCTTCGGTCACATCGCGGATGCTTACCACTGCCCGGTTCATTTCTTCGGCCACCTGGCTTTGCTGCTCGGCGGCCACGGCAATTTGCGTGTTGCTTTCGCGCATCTGTGCCACCGCGCTGGTGATTTCCGCCAGGGCAGCGCCGGCTTCCTGGGCCTGCTGCACGCAGTCGTCAGCCTTGAACGAGCTTTCCTGCATGAAGTCCACGGCGTCGCGGGTACCGGCCTGCAGTGCCGAGACCATGGTGGTGATTTCGTCGGTGGAGGCCTGTACGCGCTTGGCCAGGTTGCGCACCTCGTCGGCGACCACGGCAAAGCCGCGGCCCAGGTCACCGGCACGGGCGGCCTCGATGGCAGCGTTGAGGGCCAAAAGGTTGGTCTGTTCGGCAATGCTGTGGATCACCCCGACCACGCCGTTGATCTTCTGGCTGTCGTCGGCCAGTTGGCGAATCATCTCGGCGGTCTGCTGCACGCCGCTGGACAGCCCGGCAATCGAGGTCTGCACCCGGCTGACCACCTCCTGGCCACTGCCGGCCAGGGAGTCGGCGCTCTGCGACAGGTCGCGGGTGGCGCCGGCGTGCTGGGCAATGTGGTAGACCGTGGCGGTCATTTCGTTGATGGCGGTGGCGGCCTGGTCGGTTTCGCTCTGTTGGCCGAGCATGCCGTGGCGCACATCGTTCATGCTCGCGGCCAGGCGCGCGGCGCCGGAATCCAGCTGCGCGGCAGTGCGCGCGACGGTGTTGACCACCCGGTGGTAGGTGGTCTGCATGGCATTGAAGGCGCTGGCCATCTGCCCGACCTCATCGCCACAGGCCAGCGGCACGCGGGCCGACAGGTCGCCGGTTTTTTCCACGTGCAGCATCACATCCTTGAGGGTGTTGAGCTGGCTGAGCAGAAAGCGGATCAACAATTGCGAGGCACAGAGCATCGCCAGCATCAGGATCAGTACGCACACGGCGTAGTTGGTGAAGCGGTCGGTGAACACCTGGATCAGGCTGGGGGAGGGGGCGAGTACGGCAATCTGCTGGTCACCGCGGCTGATCACCTGGGCGCCGGTCAAAGGGTTCTCGCCCAGCAACGGCAAGCCTTCGAGTTCGACCCAGCCTTGGGCAGTGGCCAGTGCATCGAGGCTTTGCCCTTCAAATTGCGGTACCTGGCCGGGGCTGTAGGTCAGCCACAGGGCGTTGCTCGGCAAAGTTTGCCCGGCAGGCCAGGCGGCCAGCAACTGCGCCTCGGCTTCAGCTTTGCTTTGGGCGGTCTGGGCCCGCGCCTGTTGTTCCAGGTGCACGGCATACAGCACCAGGAACAACGTAGTGACAAAGGCGACCGCGTTCACGGCCCAGAACTTGTATTTCAGGGAGATATTGCTAAGCCAGGCACCCATGGTAGGTCTTCTCTGATTGAGCGGAAACATTGTTGGCAAGGTGCCATCATTGTGCCGACTCGATCATCAAGACGTTTTGATATGCGTCAAATAATCGCGGGCAGGTTAAAGAAGGCCCGTGCCGTGGCGGTGCTGTGGGCGGCCAGTTGCTCGACGCTTTCGCCACGGTGCAGGGCCACTTCACGCAGCACTTCGGTGAGGAACGCCGGTTCGTTGCGCCCGCTTTTCGGTTTGGGCCGCAGGCTGCGCGGCAGCAGGTAGGGCGCATCGCTTTCGAGCATCAGGCGGCCTTGGGGGATGCTGCTGACCAGCGGGTGCAGGTGGGTGCCGCGGCGCTCGTCGCAGATCCAGCCGGTGATGCCGATGTGCAGGTCCAGGTCCAGGTAGCCGAACAACGCTGCGCGCTCGCCGGTAAAGCAGTGCACTACCGCTGCCGGCAGGCGGTCGCGAAAGTCCTTGAGGATCGCCAGCAGGCGTTCGCTGGCGTCGCGCTCGTGGAGGAACACCGGCATCTGCAACTCGACCGCCAGGGCCAGCTGTTCTTCCAGGGCCTTTTCCTGCTGCGGGCGCGGCGAAAAATCGCGGTTGAAATCCAGCCCGCATTCACCCACCGCCTGCACCCGCGGCTGTTCAAGCAAGGCCCGCAGCTGACGGCTGCTGGCACTGCTCCAGCTGCTGGCGTCATGGGGGTGCACGCCTGCGGTGCTGAACAGGTGCTGGGCGCTTTCATCGAGTTGCTGGCACAGCTCCAGGGCCTGTTCGCTGCCCTCAAGGCTGGTGCCGGTGACCATCATCTGCACCACCCCGGCGGCCAGGGCGCGTTCGAGAATTGCCTGGTGTTTGTCGGCAAAACTTGGGTTGGTCAGATTGACGCCGATGTCGATGAGTTGCATGGTGCTACCTCAGGCCGGAAGCCGGCCAGCATAACAAAGCTCGACCGAAATCGATAAAGCCAAGAACTTCAACGAGTTGTCGTGGTCTTTTGCGGTCAATTGTCATGGAACGACTGCAAACTATGGCGCCAACCCCACACGCGCGGACCTCGCAACGGATGACCCGAGCGCTGTTTTTGTTGATCGTGCTGAGCTTCTCGCTGCTGCCTGCCGGGCCGGCCAGCGCGCGTCTGGCCGGGCCGCAACAGGCGGTGCCCAAGACCCCGGCGCGCGACCTTGCGCAAATCCGCAGCAGCCGGGTACTGAAGGTGCTGGTCAACCAGAGCCGCAACAGCTCCGGTGAAGTCAAGGGCGAGCCGGTGGGGGTCGAGTATCACCGCCTGCGCGCGTTCGAGCATTACCTCAATGCCCGCGCCCGCGATGGCGAGGAAATCCGCCTGAAGATCATCCCTCGCGCCAAAGACCAGTTGCTGGCCGCCTTGCAGCGCGGCGAAGCCGACCTGGTGGCGCCTGGCGAGCTGGTCGACCCGACCTCTACCCGCGGTCTCAGCGCCAGCGACCCGGTAGTCGACAAGGTGCCGCTGGTGCTGGTCGGGCGCAAGGGCGAGCGCAGCGTCCAGCGCGTCGAGCAGTTGTCCGGGCGTACCCTGGCGCTGACCAGCTCCAGCGCGGCCGGCGACACCCTGCACGAGATTAACCAGAAACTGGCCCTGCGTAAGCTTGCGCCGATCAAGGTTGAGTGGGTCGACCCGACGCTGGCCGTGGAAGACGTGCTGGAGATGGTCCAGGCCGGGATCTTTCACCTGACCGTGGTCGAGCAGCCGATTGCCGAACGCTGGGCCAAGGTCATGCCCAAGCTGCGGGTCGAGCGCAAACTGCACCTGGCCAGCCCCGAGGCCATGCGCTGGTACGTGCGCCGGGATGCGGTGATGCTGCACGCCAGCGTCGATCGTTTTTTGCAGGGCTACAAGGCGCCGGCCAACCAGGACGCAGCGTTCGAGCGGATCTACCGGCGCCTGTACCGGGTGCACAACCCGTTGGCGCGTAGCGACCGCAAGCGCCTGGAAGCCCTGCGGCCGGTGTTGCAGCGCCATGCCAGCGCACAGAATATCGATTGGCTGAACCTTGCAGCGGTGGCCTTCAAGGAGTCTTCCCTTGACCCGAGCGCGCGCGGCGCCGGTGGCGCTCATGGGCTGATGCAGATCACCCCCAGCGCTGCCCAGCGGGTCGGGGTGAGCAATATTTCCAATGTCGATGGCAATGTTCAGGCCAGCGCCCGCTATATGGCGCTGATCCGGCGCAAGTTCTTTGCCAGTAACCAGCTCAACGAGCGTGAGCGCATGGCCTTCACTCTGGCGGCCTACAACCTGGGGCCGGAGCGGGTCCAGGCGATGCGCGCCGAGGCCCGGCGGCGGGGGCTCAATGGTAATCAGTGGTTTTTCCAGACCGAGCGCATTGCCATGGAGCAGGTGGGCATGGGGCCGGTGAGCTATGTGAACAGTGTCAACAAGTACTTCCTGGCGTTTGATCGGGAGCGGGCTTCGCTGGAGCCCAAAGGGGGGAAGGGTAATGGGCGTTAGTAATGGGGTGTTTGGAATGGCTCATTAAGGGTCCGGATGGGGCGGGGATGCTGAGTCACCTTTGCGCCCTTACGGCGCCTTACTTTTTTCAGTCGAAAAAAAAGTAAGCAAAAATTCTTGCCCCACCAGGGGCCCTGCGCTGCGCTTCGGGTCCCCTCGCTCCGGTGTCGCTACGGGGCATTGCGAACTACGAGTTGCAAGCAACTCTACGTTTCGCAACTTCGGCTATCGCCGAAGGTGCTGCGCACTCGCCCCTTCGCAACACCTGCGCTCGGCCCTTCTGGTTAACGGGGCCGGTGGATCAAGATCAAAAGCAGATCAAGATCAAGAGCACAATTCGCTTCGCTCTTGCTTTGTGGGTACGACGACTGCGCAGGGCACATATTGACATTCCACCCGCAGCGCCTCTAGGATGCTGACTTGCGCCGATTTAAACAGCTACTTGCGGGGCGCAGGGTTACCTCTTCGGGGGTTTCACCAAATACCGCTAAAACGCTGGTTCGGTGACGCCTCCCACCGCAGCCCAGCGGGTTTTGCGAGGCGGAGATCTAACCCCATGAGTTGTCCACGTTCCAGTGTTTGCCTGACCCCGTTGCCCGCCAGCCAGGGCACGCGCACGCCGCGTATTCTTCTGGGCGGCAGCCATCAGCCAACCCTCCTGCGCTACCTTGACGGCTGGCCGCGTCGCAACAGCCGCAACACTGCCTTCCTTATCCAGTTCGCCGACAGCCGCGATTCCCTTGGCCAGTTTGCCAACGACCGTTTCGATCTCGCCGTGATCCAGTCGCCCAGCGCCGACGACGCTGCCGAAGTTATCGGCCACCTGACCCGCGTCGCCCGCCAGGGTTTGATCACCCGGGCCTGAGCAGCCCGGGCCCGGGCGTCAATGCGCCTTGGCTTTCCTGATCCGTAGCAAAATCACCAGCAGGGTCAATATCACCACCGGCGCCATGCCCAGCAGCGCTTCGCGGGCAGTGATCTGTGCGCCGAGGGTGTGCAGGCCGGCATAAAAGAGCTTGAACAGGCTCAGCAGGTAGTAGCTGATGGCGATGATCGACAGGCCTTCGACTGCCCGCTGGATTCTGATCTGGGTGTCGGCGCGGGCGTTGAGGCTGCGCAGGATCTCGGCGTTCTGTTCTTCCATCTCCACCTGCACCCGCGCCTGCAACAGGTCGCCGAGGTTGGCGACGCTTTCGGCCAGGTGCTCCAGACGCTGCTCGCTGGCCGCGCAGTAACGCACGGTGGGCTTGAAGCGCCGCTCGATGAACACCCCCAGGCGCTGGCAATCGCCGACATGGCTCTCGCGCAACTCGCCCAGGCGCTCGAACACCAGTTGCGCATAGGCCTGGGTGGCGCTGAAGCGGTGGCGGTGTTTGACCGTGCTGCCGACCACCTGGCGCGACAACTGGGCGATATCGGCCAGCAGCGCCTTGGCGTTGCCGCCGTCGCTGCTGACGTTACGCTCCGACAGGCTCACCAGTTTGCGGTCATAGGCGTCCAGTTGCGGGCCCAGGGCCTTGGCGGCGGTCAGCGACAAAGACGCCATCATCCGGTAGGTCTCGATCTCCAGCAGGCGGCGGATCATGCGCCCCTGGCGGTAGGCATTGAGCCGGCGGTTGATGAACAGGAAGCGGTTGGTGCCATCGGCAGTCAGGCGAAAATCACTCCACACCACGGCATCGCCACCGCCCACGCATGAGCCGCTGGGGTCCTTGAAACCGTAACGGCTGAGGTCGAGGTTGTGTTCATCGCGCACCAGCACCTGCACCGAGTTGATCATCTGCTCACGGTAGGGCTCCACACCTGCAGCCAGGGCGGCGGGCAAAGTGCTCCAGTGCAGCTCGGCGCTGGCGGCGGGCACTACCAGGGTCAGGGTGAAGAACTCGGAATGGCGCTCCCATTTGAACGGATGGCCGTCCAGCGTGGTGATGCCCTGGGCGGCATCGGGCTCGAAGGCGCCCGGGCAGCAACGCTGCAACAGGGCATTGCAGTCGGCATCGGCGCCGAGAAACGCCAGGTGGAAAACATGCGCGGGCTCATCGAAATACAGCGACGGGCGGGCGTGCAACTCGTTGTGCAAGGCGGTGCGTTGGGCGTGCATGCGGGTCAGACCGTATTGTTGTGGTTGTCTGCTGTTGCAGTGCCATGAGGGCACTCTCATGGGACTGGAACAGGCATGCACGAGTCACGTTGGCGCCGATTCAGAAGCCGCTTTCGCGCAGGGCAATCGCCGCCAGGTGGATCAGCCCCTCGCCTAGAAGGCTGCGCCGGGCAGCTTCGATCTGCAGGCGCCCGCGGGTTTGCGCCAGGTGTGGCGGCGCCTGTTCAAGTTGCACCAGAACATGGAACAGCGCCGGGGTCGGGATCAGCTCCTGGCTTTTTGCCGAGGTGTTCAGCGGGCCACCAAAGCGCGCCGCGAGCATTGGATGGGCTAACTGGCTGGCGCGGGTAGTGCCGATCGCCACCAGCTTGCCGACTATCGCGCTGGCCTCGCCTTCGGGGTAGAAGCGCACCGCAGCACCTGGGCTCAGGCGCTGCACCTCGTCCTGCTCGACATAGGCATCGACCTGCCAGCGACTGGGGTCGACCAGCACGCCGATAGCCTGGCGGCTGTTGAGCCACTGGCCGGGTCGCCAGTCCGGGTCAAGGTCCAGCCAGCGCCCGCGAAACGGCGCCTGCAGTTGCAGGCGGTCGATTTCCAGGCGGGCGGCGCGGCGGGTTTCCAGTTGTACGTTGAGGCGCTGGCGGGTGGCCAGGTCTTCACTGAGGCCGGCCGGGTCGGCAAGCAGGCCGTTCAGGCGTGCCTGATAGCCTTTGAGGCTGGCTTCGCTGCTGTTCATCCGTGAGCTGATGTCCGGTTCCTCAAGGCTGACCAGGGTGCTGCCGGCTTCGACCACGCCACTGGGGTGCACGGCTTGCAAGCGCGCCGGGTAGGGGGCATAGACGCGCAGTTGCTGTTCGGCGCGGGCGACGCCGATCGCCTGGACATGGCTGCGCCAGGGGAGCGCCAGCAGCAACAGCAGTAACCCCGCCAGCAGCCACAGGCTGTAGCGTCGGGCGTTGCTGACCAGCTTGCGACGCTGCCACCAGGCTTTCATTTCGCGCCCGACCGGCATGAGGATGAACCAGGAAATTTCCACGATGAACAAAATGATCCCGAGCAGTTTGAAGAACAGCAGGTAGACCGCCACGGCGATCCCCAGAAACAGCACCAGGCGGTACAGCCAGGTGGCGATGGCAAAGGCGATCAGGGCCCGCCGCGGGCCGGAGGCGAAGGGCTCCGGCCAGGCTTCCGGCAAGCCCAGCACGCTGCGGCGCAAGGCTACCCGTGCCAGGGCCGAGGAGCGTTCGTGAAGGTTGGGGAAGTCGAGCAGGTCGCAGAGGATGAAATAGCCGTCAAAGCGCATGAACGGGCTGGCGTTGAGGGCCAGCGACAGCACCCAGCTGGTGGTGGCCAGGTACAGCAGGCCGTTGCGCAGCGGGCCGGGGTCGCACAGCGCCCAGCCCAGGGTGGCGAGGCCGGCCAGGCCCAGTTCGGTCACGATGCCGGCGGCGGCGATGGCCAGGCGCTGCCGGGCATGGCGCAGTTTCCAGCTCTCGCCGGTGTCGGTGTAGAGCATCGGCCAGAGCACCACGAAGGCGATGCCCATGTGCCCGACGCGCAGGCCCAGGCGGGTTGCCACCAGGGCATGGCCAAGCTCGTGCAGGGTCTTGGCCAGAATCAGCGCCAGGGCAAAGCTGAGCAGCCCGGCGGTAGAGAACGACTCCACCAGGGCGTGGGTGAAAGTATCCCACTGCTGGATTACCAGCAGCACCCCCAGCAGGCTGAGCAGCACCACCAGTACCGCGGTCAGGGGTTGGAACAGCCAGTCCAGGCGCCCGGCTAGGCGTTGCAGCCAACGCTCTGGATGTAGCAGCGGCACGCGAAAAAACAGGTAGTGGTGCAGCCACCAGCGCCAGGTCAGCCAGGCATTGCCCTGGCTACGGCTGGCCAGGCGCCCGACCGCTTCCGGGCCGGGGCGCAACAGTTGGTGCTGGTCGAGGAACTGGCAGAACTCCAGCACCTGCTCGACGTCCGGGCGCAGTGCGGTCCGCGCATGGATGTCCTGGCAGATCTGTGCCGGGCTCTGTTGCCAGCGCAGCAGGCATTCGAACTCCAGCCAGCCGATCCGGTAGAAGCGGTTGGTCACCGTGTCCTGCAGGGTCCAGGCCGGTTCGCCGTCCTTGCCCGGTGCCACTTCATGCAGGCGCAGGTCGTCGCGCAGGGCGGGGGTCGGCAGGCTCGCCGCCGCCGCGATCACAAGCCGCTCCAGGCCCGCAGTGCGGCAATCGGCCGGCGCAGCAGGTAATAGCCAAGGACCACCCGCTCGCCATACAGCTTGGCCGTGCCGTGCAGGCCGAGGCGGGCATGCTCGGGCGCCTCCTCGATGCTCGCCAGCAGGCGATAGGCAACCACGCCATCGTCACTGGCCTGGGCCTGGTAGCTGGTCTCCAGTACCTGGCCCTTGAGTGGCGACAAGGGGTAGGCGGTGAGGAACAGGGTGACTTCAGCGCCGGGCTCCAGGGCGATGGCATTGGCCACCGGCAGCTGGATGCGCATCGCCGGCTGGCTGGGGTCGGCGACCTGCAGGATGCGCTCACCGGTGACCACTGGCTTGCCCAGCCAGTCGTTGGGGTCGCTGAACACGGCAACGCCAGCGCGCGGCGAGCGCACCTGGGTACGTTGCAGCTGCGCCTGTACCGCGGCCAGCTCGGCGCGGCGCTGCTGGACGCGGCCGTTGAGCAGGGTCAACTCGCCTTTGCTTTGCGGGTTGTCGAAGGCACGCTGGCTGGCGGCCATGAGCTCGGCATCGGCCACCGCCAGCTCTTTGCCCAGTACTTCGGCACGGCTGCGCAGAGTGGTTTCATCCAGGCTGAACAAGGGCGCATCCTGCTCCACCGGCTGGTTGGGGCGCACCTGCATGGCCTGGATCACGCCGTCGATCGGCGAGCTGATGTTCTGCGCCTGGCGCGAGACGATCTCAGCCGGTGCCAGGGCGCTCTGGCGCACCGGCACCAGCAGCAGGCCGGCGCCGAGCAGCAAGGCCAGGCCGACCTGGCGCTTGTTCGGTCGCCAGCCCAGCAGCCGTGGCTGGCGGCTGAAGCCTGCCCAGCAATGGGCCCACGTCTGCCAGACACCTTCCATCAACGGCGCCAGGCCGGTCGGCGGGCTGTCCAGCAGGTACACCACCAGGCCCAGGCGCGTGCCGTGGCGGTCGTTCAGCGGGATGCACCAGGCACCGGCCGGCCACCACTCGGCCCAACCCTGGGCAATGTCGGCATCCGGCGCGACGGCTTCACGGGCCAGCCAGCGCGGCTGGCCATCGGTGACCTGGGCGGCCAGCCAGCGGCTGGCGCGGCGCAGCCACACCAGGTAGGGCGAATCTTCGGCGGGCTTGGCCAGGCCCGAGACGCAAAGCAGCTCCAGCGTCTGCTCGCGCTGGGCAAACACCAGGGCCTGGCGGTGCTGCAGGAGGGGGAAGGGGTCGTTGGCGATGGAGAACGCCAGGGCGTTGAGCGAGTCGGCCGCCAGCGCCCGGTCACGCAGGGCGCTCAGGCTCAGCAACAGCGGTGCCGGTGGCAGGCGTTCAGTCATGGGCCGGGCTTAAGGTGGCAGTGCCACTCATGCCGGCAATCAGTTCCGGGTATTCGGCGTCCAGGCGCGCTTCCAGTTCCACGGTCTGCGCGACCGCATCGACCCGCGCATTGATGGCACTCAGGTGCGCCGGGTAAGCCTTGCCGGTTTCGTGGATGCTGACTTGCAAGGGGTTGCCGGTCTTGAGCCCGGGCAGCAGGTTGGACGGGACGTTGAGGCGCACCTTGAGGGCGCCATCGCTGACCAGGTCAAACAGCGGTGTACCCGCCACCACGGTCTGGAACGGTTTGACATGCACCTTGGCGACCCGTCCGGCAAAGGGTGCCTGCACCTGGCAGTAGGCGTTCTGCGCCTGTGCCAGGGCCAGGGCGCCTTCGGTTTTTTTAACCTCGGTGCTGGCCATGGCCACTTCCAGATCGCCCACCGCCTCGAGTTTGCGCAGGTTGCGCTTGGCGTCGAGGTTCTGCCGGGCCATGGTCAGTTCGGCGCCGGCAACCTTGGCCCGGGCCTGGGGTTCGGCGCAGTCGAAGCGGGCCAGCACGCTGCTCTTGCCAACCGGTTGGCCGAAGCTTGCCTTGAGCTCACCCAGGGTGCCGTTCATCTGGCTCGACAGGGTGGTTTCCAGGTCAGCGGCGAGCAGCACGCGAATGGCGCTGGCATCGTCACCGGCATTGACTTGCGCCGTGGCCGGCGCCATCAGGCAGGCCATCAGCAGGGCGAGCAGCGGGCGCTCAACGACGTACGACATTGGCGGTTCCTTGTTGGCTAAGCAGCAGGCTTTGGTGTTCCTGGGTGTCCAGGGTTTTTTGCAGCGCCTGCGACAGGCTCTTGATGTCGTGTTTGTCGATCTCTTCAGGCAGCACGTTGAGGCCGACCGAGTTGTACAGCCGCCCCCAGGCCGCCTGGGCACTGGAGTAGGCGGCTTCGCGCTGGTAACGCGAAAGCAGGTAGCGGCCTTCGGCGCGGATCAGCTCCAGTTCCGAGCCGTAGGTGGTGTTGCGCGCGGCCTGGGCGTAGTCGAGCAGGCTCTGGTCGACCCGCAGGCTCTGGTCGGCGAATTCCACTTCCTGGCGCGCCAGCTGATAGCGAAGGGTGCCGACCCGTACCTGGGTCAGGATCGCCATCGACAGCGCCACCCGGCGCATGTCGTCGGTCTTGCCCTGGGACTCGGCGGCGCGGTTGATGGACGGCAGCTGCAGCAGGCGCAACAGGTTCAGCGACACCTGCAGGCCGGTCTCGGTCCAGTTGCTGTTGTACAGGTACTTGTTGGAGTCGTAGCGGTAGCCGACATCGACGGCGACGTTGGGCCACAGCTGCGCCTTGGCGATCTTCAGGTCGTTCTCGTTGACCCGCTTGCGGTACCACTCTTCCATGATCTCCGGACGGTTTTCCAGCGACAGCTGCTCCAGCCGGCCAATGTCGGTATCGAGCACTGGCAGCGCCGGCTCGCTGCTGTCGGCGAGAATCAGGCGCGAGCCCGGTGGCAGCGACATCAGCGCGGCCAGTTCCGACTGGGCGAACTCCAGGTCCTGGCGGCGCACCGTCAGCAGGTAGATGGAGTCGAGCAGGGCGCGTTGATAGGCCAGTACCTCCTGGCGCGGCAGCAAGCCCTTGCCTTCGGCCTGGCGTGCCGAGAGCAGGGCCTGGTGCGTGCGCACCAGCAGTCGGTCGACCTGGGGCATCAGGCGCTGGGCGCCGACTGCGCGCCAGTAGGCGTTGCGCACGTCCTGAAGGACGTTTTGCGCCACCTTGCGCCGACGCTCCTCGGCCATCAGGATCTGGTCGCTTTTCTGCTGGGTGCGGTAATAGGCGACGCCGAAGTCCAGCAGGCTCCAGCTCAGGCCCAGGCCATAGAGTTCGCGGTAGCGCTCTTCGGAGGTCGACGCGCGCAGGCTTTCTTCGCGGTCTTCGATACCGATCGAGGTGCCGCCGGAGTCGTTGTTGCGCCCGGCGTAGCCTGCCGAGGCCACCAGGCGTGGCAACATCTCGTGGCTGGAAACATCGCGCAGGTCAGCGGCCAGCGCGCCTTCCATCAGTTTCAGGCGGTAATCCAGGTTGTACTTGAGGGCGCGCGCGGCGGCTTCATAGAGGGTGATGGGGGTGGTCACCGGCTCCTGCTCGGCATACATCTGCGCCTGGTCGGCAACGATTCGCTGACGCTGTTCGTCCTTGCTGTACTCATGCGGCTTCATGGCCGAACAGGCTCCCAGCAGCAACGCACAGCCAATGGCGGTGCTCAACAGGTTCAGGGGGGCTTTTGGCATGGTCAGTCCTTGGTCCTTGCGTGTTCGGTCGGTAGGTCGGCGCTGGCGCGCAAGCGCTGCGCGGCCTCGCGCAATTGCGCGCGCAGGCCCGGGGCGGTGCGGTTTTCGGCCGCTGCGGCGAGCTGGCTGTCGCCACGGGTTAGGTTGTCGCGGCTGCTGGCAAACACCGAGGGATCGGCCAGCAGGCCGTCGGCACTCAGGTTCAGGCGGCCATGGCGGCCGAGCATCCAGGCCAGGTCCTGTTCGCTGTCGTTGCGGCTTTGCGCCACGCTGCTGGCAACGAACTGGCCGGGCACCAGGCCGAGCCTGGCCTTGAGCGTGGCACTGCGGATTTCGGGGGTGCGCCCCAGGCTCAGGTCGCTGCCATCGGCTGCCCAACCGGACAGCTCCAGGTCCCGTTCGTCCTGCTCGACCACCGGCGTGACGAAGATCGCCGGTTCCAGCGTCGGCAGCGGCAGGCGCCCGAAGCGGTCGCGGCCGGCGCTGTCCAGGTGCGGGCCAGCCGGTGCCGGAATGAACGGCGCGGCGATGTCCAGGTCGATGACCAACTGGGCCAGGTCGGTAGCCCCGGCCCGGTCGCCGACGGTGTAGGTAAAGACATCCTGCAACACCCGGCCCAGGCCCGCGGCGGCCAGCACCTCGGGGTTGCTCAGGTCGATCTGGTAGCGGTAGCTGCCGTCGGCATTGATCACCAGGGTGCCGTAGCGCCCTGCCAGCGGCTGGCCAACACTGCCGCCGGTGCCCGTGGCGGCCTCGCTGCCGGTGCGAATGCCGACTACCTGCAACTGGTCGGCGGCGTCCACGTCGGAGTCGTTGGGCAATACGTTGCCGGTGGCTTGCGGGGCGGCGGTCTGGTCGCTGGCGACGGCATGGTCGTCACGGGCGACCGGGTTGTCGTTGGCCCCCTGGATGAGGATGTGCAGGCGCGCTTCGGACTGCGCGCCGGCAGTATCGCGCATGCGGTAGGTGAACACTTCGCGCAGGGTCTCGCCGGCCGTGCGCAGGGCCTGGACCTGTGGGTTGTTGTCGTCGAGCTGGTAGCGATAGCTGCCGTCGCTGGCCAGCAGCAGTTGCCCGTAGCGACCTTGCAGCACTTGCCCGGCCAGGGCCACGCTACCGTCTTCGTTGCGCACCTCAAGTACCTGGCGGGTTTCGCCGTACTCGACGCCGTCGACATCGCTGTCGTTGTCGAGCACGTTGCCGCTGGCCGGTTGGCCCGGGGTGGCGTTGTCGACACCGCCGGCCTCGATGGCCACGCCGTGGTCATCCTGGGCAATCGGTGTGTCGTTGCGACCTTGCAGGGTAACGATCAACTGCGCCTGGCTTTGCCCGCCGAAGCGGTCGACCACGGTGTAGGTGAAGACTTCCCTGAGGGTCTGGCTGCCGGTGCGCAAGGCCTGCACGGCGGCGAGGCTGTTGTCCACCACATAGCTCCAGCTGCCGTCGGCATTCACCGTCAGGTCGCCGTAAAGGCCGCGCAAGGCACTGCCGAGGGTACCGGCGGTGCCGCCTTCCAGGCGCCCGCCGGTGCGTACGGCGGCAACGCTGAGAATGTCGTGGTCGACGTCGGTATCGTTGCTCAGCAGATTACCGCTGGGGTTCAGCCCCGGCTGGTTGTTGTTCAAGCCGCCGGCCTCGATGGCCACGGCGCTGTCGTCGCGGGCCTGGGGTGCGTCGTTGCGACCGCGAATGAGGATGGTCAGTTGGGCCTGGTCGCTCAGCCCGCCCAGGTCGCTGACCTGGTAGGTGAACACCTCGGTGATGAACTGGTTCGGCCCCAGCGCACGGATCACCGGGTTGCTTGAATCCAGGCGATAGATGTAGCTGCCGTCGGCGCCGACGATCAACTGGCCGTAGAGGCCGTTGATCAAGGTGCCGTTGCTCAGGTCGGTGCCGTCGCTGACTGCATCCAGGCTGCCACCGGCGGCTTCGCTGCCGGCGCGGATGCCGGTAACGACCAGGCGGTCGCCGCCATCGACATCGCTGTCGTTGGGCAGCAGGTTGCCGCTGGGGTCGATGCCGGCGCTGCTGGCGCTTTCGGCGACGGCCAGGGCGCCATCATCGCGGGCCACCGGCGCGTCCCAGGCACCGCGTACCTGCACTTGCAACTGTGCGGTGTCGCTGGCGCCGGCGCGGTCATGCATGCGGTAGGTGAACACCTCCACCAGGCTTTCGCCGGGTTTGAGCGCTTGCACGGCGGCCAGGTTGTTGTTGACCACATACTGATAGCTGCCATCGGCATTGAGCGTCAGGGTGCCGTACAGGCCGGCGAGGCTCAGGCTGCCATTGATGGTGCTGAAGCTGCCGCCTGCGGCTTCGCTGCCCAGGCGCAGGCCATCGACGCGCTTGAGGTCATTGGCGTCGACATCGCTGTCGTTGGCCAGCACATTGCCTTGCGGGTTGAGGCCCGCGGTGGCGTTGGCCGTACCGCCGGCTTCGATGGCAATGGCGCTGTCGTCATTGGCCTGCGGGTTGTCGTTGCTGCCATGAATGCGAATGCTCAGTACGGCGCTGCTGGTGGCCCCGGCCAGG
This sequence comes from Pseudomonas sp. B21-035, assembly GCF_024748945.1. NCBI lineage: Bacteria > Pseudomonadati > Pseudomonadota > Gammaproteobacteria > Pseudomonadales > Pseudomonadaceae > Pseudomonas > Pseudomonas sp. B21-035. The sequence goes on along the minus strand of NZ_CP087179.1, from coordinate 3,884,126 downwards.
TCGCGGATGCTGTAGGTGAAGGTGTCCAGCAGGCGGTCGGCGGGGGTGCGCAAGGCCTGTACCTGCGGGTTGCTGTTGTCCAGCTCGTAGTGGTAGCTGCCGTCGGCGTTGAGCACCAGGGTGCCGTACAGGCCTTTGAAGGCGCTGCCCAGGCTGGCGATGCGGCCGTCCTGGCTGAGCTGGGTGACCTGCAAGGTTTCGCCATAGGCGTCGACATCGCTGTCGTTGTCCAGCACATTGCCGCTCGGGTTGACCCCGGCGCTGCTGTTGTTCAGGCCGCCGGCCTCGACGGCGATGGCCAGATCATTGCGCGCCAGCGGCGCGTCGTTGGCGCCACGGATGGTGATACTCAAGGTGGCGCGGTCTTCGGCGCCGGCGGTGTCGATTACCGTGTAGCTGAAGCTGTCCTCGAGGGTGTCGCTGCTGCTGCGCAGGGCTTGCACCGCCGCCATGCTGTTGTCCAGGCGGTAGCTGTAGCTGCCGTCGGCGTTGAGCGTGAGCCAGCCGTAGGTGCCGCGCAGCTCGGTGCCCAGCACGCCATCGGTGCCGGTGACGGTTTTGCTGCCGGTGCGCACCGAGGACACGGCTTTGGTTTCACCGTTGAGCCGGCTGTCGACATCGTTGTCGTTGGTCAGCACGTTGCCCACTGGGTCCCGCCCCGGCAGGCTGTTGTTGCTGCCTCCGGCCTCGATCGCTTCGGCCTGGTCATCGGTGGCCACCGGGTTGTCGTTGCGGCCGAAAATCAGTACCACCAGCTGGGCTTCCTGCGGGGTGGCGGTGCCATCGCTGACGGCGAAGGTAAAGCGTTCCAGGAGGTTGTCGGAGGCATCGCGCAGGCCCTGGACCTGGGCGTTGTCGTTGTCCAGCAGGTAGGTGTAGCTGCCGTCGGCATTGAGCGTCAGGGTGCCGTACTGGCCACGGAAGGCCTGGCCGAGAATGGCACTGGTACCCAACTGGTCGTGGCGCAGCGAAACCACCCGGATCGGGTCGCCATCGGGGTCGGTGTCCTGCGCCAGAGCATTGCCCGAAGGGTTGAAGCCGGCGCTGGTGTTGGCCACGCCGCCACTTTCAATGGCGACGGTGTAGTGGTTCTGGGCCACGGGCGGGTCGTTGACCCCGCGAATGGTGATCACCAGTTGCGCCCGGTCGGTCAGGCCGCTGCTGTCGACCACCTGATAGGTGAAGACTTCGCTCAGGGTCTGGCCGGCAAGCAGGGCCTGCACCGCCGCGTTGCTGCTGTCGACGTCGTAGAAGTACGAACCGTCGGCGCCGATGCGCAGTTCACCGTAGCTGCCGAGCAGCACGGTGCCGTCGTTCGAACTGGTGCCGCCGGCCACCGCAAGCAGCGCACCGCCAGCCAGTTCGCTGCCGGTGCGGATGCCATTGACCTGCAGCAGGCTGTTGGGCCGGTCGGTGCGGTCGACGTCAAGGTCGATGCCGTTGCCTCCCGGCTGGTCGGCCGGGCCCGGGCGGCTGGGGAAGAGTATGACGTTGCCACGAGGGTTGCTCTCGCCGATGGCATTCGGGCCGGAGCCGGCCTGGGCCACGGCCTGGTCGTCACTGGCCAGCGGATTGTCCTGGGCGCCCTGGATGGTGATGCGCAGCTCGGCGATGTCGTTCAGGCCGCCGGCGTCGGTAACCTGGTAGCTGAAATACTCGAACAGGCTGTCACCGGGCACCATGCGCTGCACCGCCGTGTTGCTGTTGTCGACGACATAGCGGTAACTGCCATCGGCGCCGATGGTCAGGGTGCCGTAGCTGCCGACCAGCAGCGTACCGTTGCTGCTGGTGGTACCGGCGGCTACCGGGGTGATCGTGCCGGCCGCACTCTCGCGCAGTGAACGGATACCGGTGACGCTCAGCACTTCGCCATTGGCCTGGCTATCGACGTCGGTGTCGTTGCTCAGCACGTTGCCGGTGGCGTCGCTGCCGGCAGTGCCGTTGGCAACGCCACCGGCCTCGACCGCGATGCCTTCGTCATTGACTGCCACCGGGGTGTCGTTGGCGCCATGCACGGTAACCGTCAGCGCTGCGCTGCTGCTGGCGCCGGCCAGGTCGGTGGCGGTATAGATGAAGCGTTCGACCAGGGTCTGCCCGGCCAGGCGCAGGGCCTGGACCTCGGCGTTGTTGTTGTCGACCAGGTACAAAAATCCGCCGCTGGAGGACACGATCAGGCTGCCGTAGCGACCGCTGATCACGACCGCGCTGCCTGAGGCGAGGTTCTGCGCCAGCTGGCCTTCGAGGCCGATGGCGCTGACCCGCAGCACGTCGGCGTTGGTGGCGATATCGACATCCTGGTCGTTGCGCAGCAGGTTGCCGCTGGGGTTGACCCCCGGCAGGCGGTTATTGGTGCCCCCGGCTTCTACCGCATCGATGGCATCGTCAACTGCCAGTGGCGCATCGTTGACCGGTGCGAGGATGATCTGCAGGCTGTCCTGATCAGTGCGCGCGTCCTGCGGGTTTTGCCCGGGCAGGCCGTCGCCGTCGCCATCGCCGAAGCCGCCGCGGTCGTTGCTGAGCACCGTGAGGGTATCGATGCCGTTGAAGTTGGCATTGCCCAGGTAGACCAGATTGGCCAGGGCCTGGTTGAGCGCTGTGAGGTTGCCGGAGAGGCTCAGGGTACCGCTGCCGTTGCCCACCACCGAAACCCCGGCGGGCAGGGCAGACAGGCTCAAGGTGCCGTGCAGCACACTGAGGGTGATGTCCATGATGCCGTTGCCGATATCGACATCGCTGACGCGAATGCCGCCGATGGCCAGTGGCGTGTCTTCAAAGCCGTTCTGGGTGCCGGGCAATTGGTTGACCGGGGCATCGTTGAGCTGCACGAAGCCGGCGTCGGCGTTGGCGCTGCTGCCTTCGCCCAGGTTGATGTCGATGCGCCCCAGCGCGCTGCCGGCATCCGAGTCGATGCGTACGCGCAGCTCGCCCAGCGGCTGCGGATAGGCGACGGTGCCGCTGGGCACGTCGATACGGAACACGCCGCTGGGCAGCACACCAAAATGGTAACGGCCATTGGCGTCGGTGGTGGTGGTAAACACCTTGTTGTCGGCGCTGCTGTCGAGGTTGCCGTCCAGGCCGGCCCAGGTCAGGGTCACGGTCTGGCCGGCCAGGCCCGGGCCATCGGGGATGGCGCTGGTCGTGGCCGAGGCGGTGTCGTCCCAGAGTGTGCCCTGGATAAGTCCCAGGCCCGCAGCGTCGCTGAGGATATAGGTGTTGGGGCTGGCGCCAGCGCCGGTGCGTTCGCCCTCGGCGCTGCCGTCGCTGCCGACGCTGGAGCCGCCCCAGCTGTTGAAACTCTCCGGCAGGCTGGTCCAGGTCAGAGTGGCATTGCTGCTGGCGATTGCGGCCAGGTTGGGCAAGGTGACCTGGTAGGTGACCTTGACCTGGTCGCCGACATTGAGCTTGGCAAAGTCGACACCGAGCCCGCCGCTGGTGCCGAACGTCACCCCCGCCGGCAGGTTGCTGGCCGTGTACAGCGTGCCGTTGAGCTCGATGCCGAGCAGGCTGTAGCTGCTGCCGGTCGGGAAGCTGTCGCGTAGCTGCGCGTCGTAGGCGGCAATGCCGCCGGTGTGGGTGAAGGACAAGGCCAGGGTGGCCGTGCCACTGCTGCCCGAGGGGTTGGGGTCGAAGTCGACCACGCGTTTGTCCAGGCTGTTGAAGCGCGGTTCGACCAGGTCCTCGTAAACCGCCTGGCTGCGCGATAACTGCACCCCGCGCGACTGGTCGATGGCAACCGCCGACAGCGACAGGCCGGCGACGTTGGACGCCTGGTTGAGCACCCGTACGTTGAACTCCAGCGACACCAGCTCTTTGTCCAGGTCATTGTCGTGGTTGACCACATCACCCAGGTGAAAGGTGATGACCGTGTTGCCGTTGGCATCGGTGCTGACGCTGATTTGTGCGCCATTGAGAAGGCCGCCGGGTGCGGCGCCGAGCAGGTCGGCGCTGATCGGCTGCGCTTCCTGGGCATTCTGTGCGCCATTGATGTTCAGTTGCCCGCCGTTGATCAACGAGGCGATGCTGCTGCTGATGCCCTGGTCGGAAATGAACGCAATGCGGGTGTTGCCGTCGTTGAGAAACCCCAGGCCGTTTTGCAGGGTGACCTGCAGGCTGTAGTCGCTGGTGCTGCCCTGGGCCAGTACCGCCACCACCCGGTAACGGATGATTTCGCCGATGGCGACCTGTTCGCGCTCGCTGTTGGTCGGGTTCGGCGCGGCGCTATCGCTCAAGCCGCCGACCCGGGATATCTCCACGCCCTGGTTGACCGGCACACGAACACTGAACGCGGTCTGGTAGTCGTTGAGCACGCCGCTGTTGAGCATGCCATCGGCCCCGGTGCGCTCGCCGGCCGGGTCGAAACCGATGTTGCCGGTGCCATTGAGGCTGCTCCATTGCACGCTGGCGAGGTTGTCGAAGCTGGCCACGCTGGCGGCGCTGGCGTTCACGTCGCCGACCACGGTAATGAAGATTCGCCCGCCCTTGGCGATGTCGATGTTGGCACCGTTGACGCTGCGCAACTGGTTGCCGACCAGTTCGAAATCGCCGCCGCCGTTGTTGCTGGCGCCGCTGTAGTTCACCGACAACAGTTGCAGGTTGCTCAGTTGCGTGGGCAGGTTGTCGAGAAAGCGAATGTCGAAGGCATCGAAGTCGCTGGCACTGCTACCGTTGCTGATGACGATCAAGTAGCGCACCCGCTGGCCTTCATCGACGCCCAGGCCCGGGCCGAAGTCGGCCGCGATGTCCACCACCAGGGTCGGCTCGCGCACGGTGACGGTCGGCCGTCCGCCGCTGAGGGCGACGGTACGGTCAAGGGCGTTGCTGCCGTTGGCGGTATCGCCATCGGGGTCGCTGAAGTGGATTTGCGCACTGTTTTGCAGGGAACGGTTGCTCTGGTTGCCGTCGACGTTGCTGACCGTCAGGCGCACGCGAATGACAAAGCTGTTGTTGTCGCCGCGGTTGTCGGCGGTTGCGCCGGCATTGCTGAAGGCCAGGCGCAAGCTGACGCCGTCGCCGCCAAGGCTGCCGCCGATGGCTGAGATAGCCTGGCTGCCGAGGCTGCCATTGAAGTCGGCGGTCAGCGCCGCGCTGCCGGCCACTGTGGTGATCAACTGGTAGCCCTGGCCGCCATTGAAGCTGGTGTCCAGGCGCAGGCCCGGCGGGATCAGGTCGTCGATGCGCAGGTTGCGGGTGTCGCCTTCGGGCAGGGTGACCTTGATGTCGTAGAGCATGCTTTCGCCGACCACCAGGTCGCTGCCGCTGGTATGGCTGGCGCTGGAGTCGCCGTTGTCGAGGCTGCCGCCGGCGAAGGTCTTGCGTACCTCGGGGGTGGCCACTTGCTGGTTGGCCAGGTCTTGCAGGTCGGTGGGGGTGAAGTCGCTGCCGCCGTTGACGCTGGCATAGTTGCTCAGAGTCGCGGTGCTCTGCAGGGTACGCCCGGCCTCGATGCTGGCGACGACCTGGACGTCGTAGGTGATGACCACGATGTTGGCGCCAGTGGTGTCGGCGGCGGTCCCGCTGCGCCCGGGCAACAGGCTGGCCACGGCGCCGGCGTCGAGGAAGCTGATCTGATTGCCGTTGACCTCGTAGTCAACGCCACGCACCAGCAGGCTGCCATCGCCGCGATAGACCTGCAGGTTGGCGGCGCCCAGGCTGCCGCCGACAAAGCCCAGGCCATTGGGCAGGCTGATGCCGGTGACCACGTCGAAGGCGCCGCCGCCGCCGGTGTTCTCGATGGCGGTGGCCAGGCGCAGGGTGTCGCCGCCATCGATGCCGCTGACGTTGCCGTCGATCTGGCTCAGGCTGGTGATCTGGCCGCTGAACGGCACGCCGCTGGTGCCCGGTGCTTTCCAGCTGCCGCTGGTGCCGGTGACGCTGCCCTGGCTGCTGGACACCACGCCGTGGGTGAGGGCCAGCACTGGCTCGGCGATCGAGGCAATCAGTGCGACATCGGAAGAAATCAGCGGCCGGTTGTCGATGGTGGTGAGCTGGCTGGATTGCGCCAGGACGTCGAGCGAACGTTGGTCGGCGAAGGGTTGGTCGCCGACCCGCAGGGTGAACTGCACCTCGATCCGGCTGCCATTGGTCAACGCCGTGGTGTAGTCGCCAAAGTCGAAGATTACCGCGTTGCCGGGGCCGCTGGTGACGCTGTCGACGCCGTCCGGGTTGCTGTTGCCAGCACCGAACGACCACTGGCCGACACCGTTGCCCTGGCTCCAGTTGATGGCGCCCAGGTCGAACAGTGGCAAGGGCAGGTAGGCGGTGAGCTTGAACTGCTCGTAGTCGCCGGTCACCAGGTCGTAACTCAGGCGGAACGTCACCAGGTCGCCGGGACGCAGCTCGCCGTTGGCCGGCGGCACGCCGTTGTTGACCGTCACCAGTTCGATATCCACGGTGCGCGTGGGGATGGTACTGGTGGTAGTGGAGCGGTCGCTCTGGTCGTAGCCGGTCAGGTTGAGGGCATCCTGGATCAGGGTTGCACTGACCTGGGCATTGTTGCCCAGGCTGTCGCCTTCGTTGATCTCGCTGTGCGGCGGGTAGGGCGTGGTGTAGCTCTGGGCAACCACGGCGTTGTAGCCGATTACCGCCGTGGTGGCGCCGCGGATCAGGTCCTGGAACGCCAGGTCGCCCAGCAGGGCGCCGAGGCTGCCGTTGGCATTGCGCAGCGACTGGGCAATGTCGAAAGTCAAGGTGGTGCTGCCATCGACATTGAGCGTGGTGCCGGTCACCAGCGCCACGGTCTGGGTACGACCGGCCGAGGGTCAGGGTGGCCGGGCCGGAGACGCTCAGGCCATCGCCGACCTGGTCGACGACCACGAAGCGGCCTTGCTGGAACAGGGTCTGGCCGAAGGCAAAATAGTCGGAAATCGCCAGGTTCAGGCTGTAGTGCAGGGTGTCGCCGGGGGTGATGCCGGCCTGGCCGAGGTCGGTGATCAGGCTGACCTGCTTGAGCAGGGTGATCGACTTGGCAACAAAGTTGGTGTCCTGGCCGGTGGCGGTAAAGTCGATGTCGTTACCCGGGGGCGAGACGTCACGCGGGTCGAGCGGCACCCAGTTGCCACTGACGGTGGCGCCGGCGACGGTGATGGTGCGCTCGTCGCCGGTCAGGGGGTCGATGACCTGCTGGCCGTTGGCATCGACATCCGGTACATAGAAATCCACCACGGTGCTGGTAGCGGCGCTGAGGGTGGCATAAGTGACGGTGTAGGCGTCGATGAACACGTCCCTGGCGGCGATCAGGGTGGCGATCTGCGCGGGGTCGGTAATCACCCGGCCATCGTGCAGGGTGATCGAGGTCAGGCTGCCGCCGGGGCCGGGGGTGATGGCGTTGACCTGGACATTGGGCGGCAACGGCTGGGTCACCACGACATTGCTCAGGGTCTGGCCCGGCGCCGGGGTGACGGTGCTGGTCAGGGTGCGTTCGTAGTTGGGGCCGGTCGCGGTTTCGCCTTCCGGGGTGGTGACGGTCTGGGTCTGGGTCAGCACCGTGGGGTGGACCACGAAGCTTTGCAGGCTGGCCTCCACCAGGCTGGGGTCACTGGCCGGGTTGTCCAGGGCATCGTTGCCGAACTGGAAGCCGCTGCGCGCGCGAATGGTCAGGTCTGGCGAGCCGTTGGAGAAGTCGGTATCGGCCAGTTCGCTCAAGCGTGCGTTGATCTGCACGCTGATGCCCGGTTGCCCCTGGGAGACACTGGCGTACGGCAGTTGCAGCACCACCAGCTGGTCGCCGGCGCGCAATCCGAGGCTTGCGGCATCGAGAATCAGTGCGTTGCCGCTGCTGTCCTTGGCCAGCGGGTGGCTGGCCTTGCCATTGGCGTCGAAGGTAAGCACATACGATTGCACGTTCTGGCCAAGATAACTGGCCGAGACAAAGCTGACGCCGTCGTCGCCATCCTTGCCGGTGGCCGGCATGAACAGGTCGATATAGGGCGCGAAGCCGACCTGGCTTGAGGGGTTGCTGAAGGTCAGGTCAAAGCTGAATGCGCCGCCGAGCAGCACGTCCGAGCCGCCAGACGAAATGCCCAGGGTCGGGCTAGCATTGGCCAGCAGGCTGTCGAAGCTGCTCAGGGCTGTCGCAGACAGGGCGATGGCCTGGTCGATGTTGCCGTTGCGCACCTCCAGGTTCCAGTCGCCGCCCAGCCGCGCGCTGCCGCTGTCGTTGCTCGAGGCGCCGACGTCGGCACCGGTCCAGCGTGCCAGCTCATCGACCAGGGTACGCCCGGCGCTGCCTTCGCCCACCTTGCAGCCGTACAGCTGGATATCGGCACCCTCGCTGAGCGCCTGGCGCCACTGGCCCAGCGGCGTGGCGAACTGCTCGATATTGTCGGCGCTGAGGGTGCTGCTGCCGAGGGTGAACTGGCCGGCGGCGCCGTGGGAGAGGATCTGGATCGAATCGACCTGGCCCAGTTGCGCCAGGCTTGCGGAAATCGCCGCCAGGCCATCTTGCTGACTGTCGACCACCAGTACCTGGACATCTGCCGGCAACTGGGCGAGCAGTTGTTCGCGGCCTTCAATGCGGCTGTCGAGCACCAGCAGGTGGCGCGCGGCCGAGGGTTGGGCCGGGGCATCGCTGCGAGCTTCGGTGTGAGTGGCGGGGGTGGCCAGGGCGCTGTCCTTGTTGCCCGCGCTGTTGTCGTCGCCAGCGTGCTGCTGGTCGGCCGCTGCGGCAGCGGCGCCGTCGAACAGGATCCGCTGCTCCAGCGCCATGGCCCGGCGCTGTGGTTTGAAAAAAGGCGGTTGTACGCCAGGTCCGGTCATCCTGTCCATTTCATCACCTCAGGCCTGCTTCGCTTGGGCAGGCCAACGCAGAACAAACACCTTCAGTGACCTGCCCGGCAGACACTGAAAAGGTCCCTATGTTTGCAACGACGGTTCTACTGTGTGCTGACCTGTATCAGGCCTGGCAGAACCCTGGCACTTCACATTCCTTGTGATTTTTTGCTGTAGGTGATTTCTATTTATATCGCCAGATGTTTCAACGCGCTAGTGGCAGTGGCGTGCTTCACGTCAAGTTTTCGCTATTTACACCGTCTGGCTGGCGCAGTTCGCCTGCTCTGAGGCACAGTTGCAGCCTGAGCACATGCCGGCTGCTGGCTGGCGGTCACCGAGCGAGAACACTGTTGAGCACGAAGATCATCACACGTGGCGGCTACGACGCCTTGAAGCAGGAGCTGGATCAGTTGTGGCGGGTCACCCGCCCCGATGTCACCCAGAAAGTCACCTGGGCAGCGTCGCTGGGCGATCGCAGCGAGAACGCCGATTACCAGTACAACAAGAAGCTCTTGCGCGAGATCGACCGCCGCGTGCGCTACCTGCGCAAACGCCTGGAAGACATGCGCGTGGTCGACTATTCGCCAGAGCAGGAAGGCCGGGTGTTTTTCGGCGCCTGGGTCGAAATCGAGAACGAGGAGGGCGAGAGCAAGCGCTTTCGCATCGTTGGCTACGACGAGATCTACGGGCGCATGGACTACATCTCGATCGACTCGCCCATGGCCCGCGCCTTGCTGAAAAAAGAGGTCGGCGATGAAGTCATCGTCCAGACCCCTTCCGGCGAGATGTGCTGGTGGGTCAACGCCATCGACTACGTCAAACCCTGATCAGCCCTCGCGCAGTACCGCCAGCGGGCTGGCATTGAGCGCCCGGCGCGTGCCGTAGACCCCGGCGCCGCCGACCAGCAGGGCGCCGAGGACCGGCAGCAACAGCAGCCATGGGTGCGGGCTCCAGTGCAGGTCGAAGGCGTAGCGGTACAGCACCAGGGTGATCAGCTCGCAGCCAATCGCCGCCAGCAGGCCGCTGGCCGCCCCGAGCAAGCCGAACTCGATGCGTCGGGCCTTGACCAGCAAACCGCGCCCGGCGCCCAGGGCGCGCAGCAGGGCGCCCTGGCGAATACGCTCGTCGAGGGTCGCCTGCAAACCGGCGAACAGCACCGCCAGGCCCGCCGCCAGCACGAACAACAGCACGTACTCCACCGCCAGTGTGACCTGGGCGAGGATGCTGCGCAGTTGTTCCAGCAACGCATCGACCTGAAGGATGGTCACCGCCGGGAACGCCCGCGACAGCGCTACCACCTGCTGGTCATGCCCGGGGGCCAGGTAGAAGCTGGTCAGGTAGGTGGTCGGCAGGTCCTGCAGGGTCTGGGGCTGGAAGATCATGTAGAAGTTGGGCTGGAAACTGTCCCAGTTGACCGTGCGCAGGCTGCTCACCTGCACCTGACGTTGCAGGCCGCCGATGCTGAAGGTCAGCTGGTCACCGAGTTTGAGCTTGAGGCTCAGGGCCAGTTCGGCTTCCACCGAGACGCCGGGCAGGGCATCGGCCGGCGGTTGGGCCTGCCACCACTGGCCTTCGCTCAGGGTGTTGCCCTGGGGCAGGTCGGCAGCCCAGGTCAGGCTCAGGTCGCGCTGCACCGCGCGGTCGCCGGTGGATTCCTTGCTGACGATCTGTTGCACCGGCTCGCCGTTGATTGCGGTCAGGCGTCCGGGGATGACCGGGTACAGCGGCGCGGCTTCGGCGCAGAACTCGCTCAGGCGCTGGGCGAAGCTGTTCTTGTCGTCGGGCAGGATGTTCAGGGCGAAGTAGTTGGGGGCGTCCTTGGGCAGCTGGTTCTGCCAGGTGTCGAGCAGCTCGGCGCGCAGCAGGGCAATCAGCGCCATGGCCAGCAGGATCAGGCCGAAGGCCAGCGATTGCCCGGCCGCCGCCAGCGGATGGCGCAGCAACTGGCCAAGGCCCAGGCGCCAGGCCAGCGGGCTGCCGGCGAGCAGGCGGCGCAGGCTGCGCAGGCCGAGCAACAGCAGGCCGCCCAGCAGCAAGGCGGCCACCAGGCCACCGCCGAGCAGGGCGAAGGTCAGCAGCAGGTCGAGGCTCAGCCGCCACATGATCAGCCCGAGGGCGAACAGTGCGGCGCCATACACCAGCCAGCTGCTGGCCGGTACCGGCAGCAGGTCGCGGCGCAATACCCGCAGCGGCGGCACCCGGCCCAGGGCGGCCAGCGGCGGCAGGGCGAAACCGGCCAGGGCCACCAGGCCGGTGGCAATCCCGGCCAGGGCCGGGCCGATGCCGCCAGGTGGGATCTGCGCCGGCATCAACCCCTGCAGCAACTGGAACAGGCCCAGTTGGGCCAGCCAGCCGAGCGCCGCGCCACACAGCGCAGCGATGCTGCCAAGAATCGCCAGTTGCAGGCAGAACAGGCTCAGCGCCTGGCGCCGCGACAGGCCCAGGCAGCGCAGCAGGGCGCTGGCATCGAAACGGCGGGTAGCGAAGCGGCTGGCCGACAGGGCCACGGCGACACCAGCGAGCAGCACTGCCACCAGGCTGGCCATGTTCAGGTAGCGTTCGGCCTTGCCCAGGGCGCCGCCGATTTGCTGGTTGCCATCGCGCGAATCCTGCAGGCGCTGGTTGGCGGCAAGGTTTTTACTCACCGCGTCACGGTAGCTGGCCAGGGCTTCGGGCTCGCCGCGCCAGAGTTCGCGGTAGCTGACCCGGCTACCCGGTTGCACCACCCCGGTGGCCTCAAGGTCGGCAAGGTTGATCAGTACCCGTGGGGTCAGGCTATAGAAGTTGCCGGCGCGGTCGGGCTCGTAGGTCAGTACCCGGCTCATGCGCAGGGTTTTCATGCCGACATCGATGCTGTCGCCGATCTTCAGCTCCAGCGCTGCCAGCAGCCGTGGCTCGACCCAGGCCTCGCCCGGTGCCGGGCCGCCACCGGCGGTTTCGCTGGCATAGGGTTCGGCGGCGCTGCGCAGCTCACCGCGCAGCGGATAACGGTCGTTGGCCGCCTTGATGCTCGACAGCTGGATGCCGTTGTCGGTGGCGATCACGCTGGAGAACTCGACCACCTGGGCATGCTGCAGGCCCAGGGCGGTGCCGCGGCTGATCTGCTCGGGGGCGGCCGGCGAGCTGCCCTGCAGCACCAGGTCGGCGCCGAGGAATTCGGTGGCGCGCAGCAGCATGGCGCCATTGAGGCGGGCGCCGAAGTAGCCGATCGCGGTACTGGCCGCCACCGCCACCAGCAGGGCGAAGAACAGCACGCGCAACTCGCCGGCGCGGGCGTCGCGCAGCAACTGGCGCAGGGCCAGGGGGAACAACGGCAGGCGTTTCATCAGGGCTCCAGCGGCGCGACCAGGTGGCCGGCGTCCAGGCGGATCAGGCGACGGCAGCGCTGGGCCAGGCGTTCGTCATGGGTGACCAGTACCAGGGTGGTGCCGCGCTCCTTGTTCAGTTCGAACAACAGGTCGCTGATGCGCTCGCCGGTGTGGCTGTCGAGGTTGCCGGTCGGCTCGTCGGCAAACAGCACCGCAGGCTCGGCGGCAAAGGCGCGGGCGATGGCCACCCGTTGTTGCTCGCCACCGGACAACTGGCGCGGCGAGTGGCTCAGGCGCTGGCCCAGGCCCACCCGTTCGAGCAGGCTGCGGGCGTGCTCGCGGGCATCGCGGCGACCGTCCAGCTCCAGCGGCAGCATGACGTTTTCCAGGGCGTTGAGGCTGTCGAGCAACTGGAACGACTGGAACACGAAGCCGACATGCTCGGCCCGCACCCGTGCGCGCTGGTCTTCATCCAGCGGGCCGAGGTCGTGGCCGGCCAGGGTCACGGAGCCTGCGCTAGGCAGGTCGAGGCCGGCCAGCAGGCCGAGCAGGGTCGATTTGCCCGAGCCCGAGGCGCCGACGATGGCCAGGCTGTCGCCTTGTTTCAATTCCAGCGAGAGTTCGTGCAGGATGGTCAGGTCGCCTTCCGCGCTGGGGACCACTTTGCTAAGGTTGCGCGCACTGAGAATGCTGGGGCCCATGGAGAATCCGATGCGAGTGTGGTTATTGAGTGCTGGCCTGGCCTTGATGTGCCTGGCCCAGGGCGCAGCCGCGGGGACCGTGCTGATTGTCGGCGATAGTATCAGTGCCGCTTTCGGCCTGGATACCCGCGAGGGGTGGGTTGCCTTGCTGGAAAAACGCCTGAAGAGCGAGGGTTTCGACGCCAAAGTGATCAATGCCTCGATCAGCGGCGACACCAGTGCCGGCGGCCAGGCGCGGCTGCCGGCGCTGCTTGCAGAGCACAAGCCGGAGCTGGTGGTGCTCGAATTGGGCGGCAACGATGGCCTGCGCGGGCAGCTGCCAACGCAATTGCAACAAAATCTTGCCTCGATGATCGACCGCTCGCGGGCTGCCGGCGCCAAGGTGTTGTTGCTGGGCATGCGCCTGCCGCCCAACTATGGCAAGCGTTACAACGAGGCTTTTGCCCAGGTGTATGAAAACCTGGCGACGGAAAAACAGGTGCCGCTGGTGCCGTTTTTCCTCGAAGGGGTGGGCGGTGTACCCGAGCTGATGCAGGGCGATGGCATCCATCCGGCGCAGGGCGCCCAGGCCAGGTTGCTGGAAAATGCCTGGCCGCAACTAAAACCGCTGCTTTGACGCTTTTATAGTGACCGGCTTTCGGCTAATGTTGCGCCCCCGATTTGGAGCCCCCGATGCCGCGTCCCGCCTGGTCCCTGTATGCCTATCAATTGATCGAGCCTGACGAACAGCTTGACCTGTTCGCCTGCCAGGAGATCCGCGTCCACCTGGTAGCCCGCCAGCTCGAGCTCGGTGGCTCGGCCGACCGCACCCTCTGCGGCACCCTGTTGCCGGCGCAACCGCGCTGGTCGCAGGCCGAGCGCAGCATCTACCGTGACCGCCGCCTGTGCTCGCTGTGCCGGGCAATCCTCGATGCCCAGCGCCGTGGCACGCGGCCAGTGTGGCCCGAGCTGTAACGCGCTGATATAACCTTTCATCCCCTGCACCGCCAACTGCGCCCGGGACATCTCCCTGTTCCGCGGGGGCGGTGTACAATCGATTGCTTGACTCAATTGAATTAGCGAAGGATTTCCCGGATGTTGCCGCGCTTTCCCGCCGTCACCCGTTGCCTGTCCCTGGCCGCCCTGCTGGCGGCAGGTCCCGCTGCTGCGCTGGAGTTCCCCCTGCCGCCTCCCGGTGAAGACGTCATCGGCCAGGTCCAGGTGATCAAGGCCAAGTACGAAGACACCTTTGCCGACATCGGCACCGCCAACGACCTTGGCTACCTGGAAATGATCGCCGCCAACCCCGGCGTCGACCCGTGGCTGCCGGGCGCCGGCACCGAGATCATCCTGCCGACCCGTTTCATCCTGCCGCCGGGCCCGCGCGAAGGCATCGTCATCAACCTTGCCGAGTACCGCATGTACTACTACCCGAAAGGGCAGAACGTGGTGCATACCTACCCGCTGGGCATCGGCCGTGAAGGCTGGGGTTCGCCGATCGCCAACACCAGGGTCACCGCCAAGACCCCGAACCCGACCTGGACGCCGCCAGCCTCGATCCGCAAGGAGCACGCCGAAGACGGCGACATCCTCCCGTCCGTAGTACCGGCAGGTCCGGACAACCCGCTGGGGCCGTTCAAGTTCACCCTCGGCGTGCCGGGCTATCTGATCCACGGTTCGAACAAGAAATTCGGCATCGGCATGCGCACCAGCCACGGCTGCTTCCGCATGTTCAACAACAACGTGCTGGAACTGGCCAAGATGGCCCCGGTCGGTGTGCCGGTGCGCATCATCAACGAGCCGTACAAGTTCGGTATCAGTGCCGGCAAGGTCTATCTCGAGGCGCACACGCCGCTGGACGACAAGGGCGACCCGTCGGTGGTCGACAAGCACACCGCGGTCATCAACGCCCTGCTCAAGCGCGAAGACCTGGCCAACAACCTGCGCATGAACTGGGACATGGTTCGTGACGTGGTCGCCGCCGAAGACGGCATGCCGGTGGAGATCGCCGTGCCCAATGGCGCTGGCAACCCGGCGCCGATGGTGTCCAGCGTGCCTTACGACATGCAGTAAGCCATTCCTGCTGTACCTGAGGCCTGCCATCGTGCAGGCCTCGTCGTTTCTGCTGTTACACTTTCACGGCGGCAATAAAAAAGCCGACCCACAAGTGGGTCGGCTTCCAATAACAATCCCGAAGGACTATTACTTGCGGCTGGCTTTGTCCAGCATACGCAGAGCGCGCTCGTTAGCTTCGTCAGCGGTCTGTTGTGCTTTTTGAGCAGCAGCCAGAGCGTCGTCAGCTTTGCGATAGGCTTCATCGGCACGAGCTTGTGCACGAGCAGCTGCGTCTTCGGTAGCGGTCAGACGAGCTTCGGTTTCTTTGGATACGCTGCTGCAACCGGTAGCCAGGACTGCGGCCAGAGCCAGAGCAGAAAATTTCAGAACGTTGTTCATCGTGTTCCCCTTCAAGGACTTTCTATTAAATAGCCATCTCTCAAGAAAGAGAAACTGGCCGGCGTACATAGTACCCATTACTTGTAGTAAGTAAACTGACAGAGCGCAAGAACTGCAAAAAAATGCGCCTGTCCCGGGTCCGCCACAGCCTTATGTAGAAAAACTGTGAAGGCGCCGCATGCGCGGGTGCTAACAAGTGTAGCAAGTGTGTAATTTGTTGAACTAAAAGTGACTTAAAGTGTCATCCTTCGTCATAGCACTACAACATCCGGCAACTGTTCAGGCCGATGCTCGCCGCCGTGTCCGCTTGCCACAAGTGGGTGAAATTTGCGACCAGCCACCTTGAGCATCCGGGCATCGGGCGCCTACTATTTGTACGTGCTCATTTGCCAGAGAACAGCCATGCTCTTCTCGTTGTCCAATGGGGCACGGGGTGGCGTAGAGGTTCCTTCGCCGGACAAACATCGGTAAGGTAGGGTCATAGCACAAGACCCGCGAGGAGTAGTGATGAGCGAGGCGTTGTCCATCCACCATGACCAGGCTGGTCATCAGTTCGAGACCAATGTGGACGGTCATCGTGCTTACCTGACCTACATGGACCTGGGTAAGCAGACCCTGGATATCTACCGCACGTTCGTGCCCAACGCGTTGCGTGGCCGGGGTATTGCTGCGGCGCTCACCGAGCAGGCGCTCAAGTACGCCGAAGACATGGGCTATACCGTGATTCCGTCGTGCTCCTATGTTGAGCGCTACATGGAACGTCAGCAAAAGCACGCCACCAACAAGGCCTGAAGATCACGAAGGGCAGCCCTTTGCGCTGCTGTTCAACGCACCAACAAAAACGCCGGGCAATTGCCCGGCGTTTTTGTACCTGCCTGTCAGCCGCGCTGGCGTTTGGGCAACACGTCCTTGAGCTTGGCGTGCATGCTGCGCAGGGTTTTCTCGGTGGACGCCCAGTCGATGCAGGCGTCGGTGATCGAGACACCGTACTGCAGGTCGTTGAGGTCTTTCGGGATTGCCTGGCAGCCCCAGTTCAGGTGGCTCTCGACCATCAGGCCGATGATTGACTGGTTGCCTTCGAGGATCTGGTTGGCGACGTTCTCCATCACCAGCGGCTGCAGGGCCGGGTCCTTGTTGGAGTTGGCGTGGCTGCAGTCGACCATGATGTTCGGCTTGATCCTGGCCTTGGCCAGGGCCTGTTCGCACAGGGCGACGCTGACCGAGTCATAGTTGGGCTTGCCGTTGCCGCCACGCAGCACCACGTGGCCGTAGGCGTTGCCCTTGGTGGTGACGATGGACACGCCGCCTTCCTGGTTGATACCAAGGAAGCGGTGCGGGCTCGACACTGACTGCAGGGCGTTGATGGCAACGGTCAGGCCGCCGTCGGTGCCGTTCTTGAAGCCGACCGCGGAGGACAGGCCCGAGGCCATTTCGCGGTGGGTCTGGGATTCGGTGGTGCGCGCGCCGATGGCCGACCAGCTGATCAGGTCCTGCAGGTACTGCGGCGAGATCGGGTCGAGGGCTTCGGTGGCGGTCGGCAGGCCCATTTCCGCCAGGTCCAGCAGCAGCTGGCGGCCAATATGCAGGCCGTCCTGGATCTTGAACGAGTCGTCCAGGTACGGGTCGTTGATCAGGCCCTTCCAGCCGACGGTGGTACGCGGCTTTTCGAAATACACGCGCATGACCAGGTACAGGGTGTCGGACACCTCTGCCGCCAGCACCTTGAGGCGCTCGGCATACTCGTGGGCAGCCTTGATGTCGTGGATCGAGCAGGGGCCGATCACCACGAACAGGCGGTGGTCCTTGCCGTCGAGGATATTGCGCACCACTTCGCGGCCGGCAGTCACGGTCTGCAGGGCGGTAGCGCTGAGGGGGATTTCCTTCTTGAGCTGATCGGGGGTGATCAAGGTCTCGTTGGAGGCAACGTTTAGGTCATCGATCGGTAAATCAGCCATCGTGTTACTCGTCAGGTCACGGGTGCCGGCCGCCAGCGATCCCCGTGCGGCGGAGCAGCGAAAATTGTACGCAGCGGGGAGCCGAACCTTAGCGCGTTACACCGTGGCTCGACAATGGGCAAGGGCGGCTTTCCTGCAAGGAAAAGCCCACAGCCACGGGGTTTTTACCCCGGAAGGAGGATTTCCCGGGTATGGCTTGCCTCAAGGCTGGCCTCGGAGAACTCGCCGGCGTGCAGGCTGACCCACTGCTGGGCGAGGGCTTCGACATCGGTATCGGGGTTGGCGGCGTGTTCCCGGGCCTGACAGAAGTGCTGGATCTGGCACACCTGTTCGCCCATGCGTGCGCCAAACAGCGCCTGTTCGTCGATAAAGGCAATACCCACCCGGTAGCCGTCCTGGTGCTTCTGGCACCAGGCCACGTAACCTGGGTAGCGCGCCTCGGCGCCGAGGGAGGGGATGAGCATTTCCACCGCCATGCCGCGTCGGTAGGCCCGAGGGTGATTGCAGGCGATTCCGCCCAGGCTGATAGTGTGCAGCCGTTGGCGGAACAGTTTGGGCGACTGACGCAGGGTCAGCTCCACCGGAACATCGTCCGGGTGCAGCAAGAAACCACGCATGCTCGACTCCGTGTCGATTTTTTGACCTTGTTCGCCTCAGTATAGTGAAGGTTCGTAAAACGTATGATTTGCGTGTAAAAAATGTGAACAGAAAATGAACGCTTGAGGAGAGCAGGATGAACACGAGCAGCCCGCGTATCGGCGTAATCGGCACCGGTGCCATTGGTGGCTTCTATGGCCTGATGCTGGCGCGTGCCGGGTTCGAGGTGCACTTTCTCTTGCGCAGCGAGTTCGACGCCGTTCAGCTCAACGGTTTGCGCCTCGACAGCGCCGTGCATGGCATCGTGCAGATGAAGGTTTCGGCCTACGCCGACGCCGCCGACATGCCGCCCTGCGACTGGCTGCTGGTGGGCGCCAAGACCACCAGCAACGCTGAACTGGCGCCGTTGATTGGCAAAGCGGCGGCGCCGGATGCCAAGGTGGTGCTGCTGCAGAACGGCCTGGGTGTCGAAGAGCAGCTGCGACCGTTGCTGCCGGCCAACCTGCACCTGCTCGGCGGCTTGTGCTTTATCTGTGTCAACCGCGAAGCGCCGGGGGTGATCCGCCACCAGTCGCTGGGCGCGGTGAACCTGGGCTACCACAGCGGCCCGGCGGTCGATGACGACAGCCGCCAGCAGATTGTCGAGGCCGGGGCGGCGCTGTTCCATGGCGCCGGCATCGATTCCCAGGCCATGAGCAACCTGGCCCAGGCGCGCTGGCAGAAGTTGGTGTGGAATGTGCCCTACAACGGGTTGTCTGTGCTGCTCAAGGCCAGTACCACGCCGCTGATGGCCGATGCCGACAGCCGCGCATTGATCCAGGCGCTGATGGCCGAAGTAGTGCAGGGTGCCCGTGCCTGTGGCCATGAACTGCCGCAAGGCTATGCCGAGCACCTGTTTGCGGTGACCGAGAAGATGCCCGACTACTGGCCGAGCATGTACCACGATTTCGCCCAGCAGCGGCCACTGGAACTGGCGGCGATCTACGCCGAGCCGTTGGCCCAGGCACGGGCGGCGGGCTGTGAGTTGCCGAAGATGCAGGTGTTGTATCAGGCCTTGGCTTTTATTGACCGGCAAACAGCACCGCCCCTGCAGGAGCGGGCTTGACCCGCGATGAGGCCCGCTAGAATAGCGCAATAGGAGCAGCATATGAGCAAGAACCTCGGTGACAAACTGGTCGTCGCCATCTCCTCCCGGGCGCTGTTCGACCTCAGCGAGAGCCACCGGCTGTACCTGGCCGAGGGCGTTGAGGCGTATCGCCAGTACCAGATCGAACACGAAGACGAAGTGCTTGAACCTGGTGACGCTTTCCCGCTGGTGCAAAAGCTTCTGGGCCTGAACGCCCATCTTGGCCAGGCGCGGGTCGAGGTGGTGCTGGTGTCGCGCAACAGCGCCGATACCGGCTTGCGGGTGTTCAATTCGATCGAGCATCACGGCCTGGGTATTTACCGCGCCGCCTTCGTCGGCGGTCGTAGTCCTTATCCGTATCTGGCGGCGTTTGGTTGTCACCTGTTTCTGTCCACCGATGCCGATGACGTACGCAGCGCCCTGGAGGCTGGCTTTGCCGCCGCCACTATTCTCTCCGGTGGCGCCCAGCGTGCGGCCAGTGACGAGCTGCGCATCGCTTTTGACGGCGACGCGGTGCTGTTCTCCGATGAGTCCGAGCGGGTCTACCAGCTCGGCGGCCTCGAAGCGTTTCAGGCCAGCGAGCGTCAATCGGCGCGTGAGCCGTTGCGTGGCGGGCCGTTCAAGCCGTTCCTGGCGGCGCTGAACCTTTTGCAAAAGGAGTTCCCGGAAGGCGCCTGCCCGATCCGCACGGCGCTGGTCACCGCCCGTTCGGCACCGGCCCATGAGCGGGTGATCCGCACCTTGCGCGAATGGGATATTCGCCTGGACGAATCGCTGTTTCTTGGCGGCCTGGACAAATCGGCGTTCCTCGAAGCCTTCGCCGCCGATGTGTTCTTCGACGATCAGGCCGGCCATTGCGAACGGGCCCGCAGCGTCGTCGCCACTGGCCATGTGCCCCATGGGATCAGCAACGAACCGACCCTGGGATGACTGGCAAACCTCGGCGCCGGACGGCCCTGCGGCCGATCTTGGCGCTGCTAAGCTGAAGCTTGCTCTGCCGTCGTGGCAGTCGAGGAGGTCGAATGATCCGTTCCATGCTGTATGCCACTGACCTCGGTGTGTACGCGCCTTTTGTCATGCAACACGCGCTGGCGCTGGCGCGGACCTTCAACGCAGAGCTCTACGTCATTCATGCAGTCGAGCCCATGGGCCAGTTCGCCGAATCACTGCTGCAAAGTTACCTGGACGAGCAGACCCTCGATGAACTGCACAGCGAAGGCGTCACCACGGTGATGGCCAACATCGAGCAGCGGGTCCTGGAAAACTTTCGTGACGAATTAGGCGAGGAGGCTGACCTGGCCCTGATCAAGGCCGTGCGCGTGCGCCAGGGCGACCCGGCGCAGGTGATTCTCGAACAGGCCCAGCGCCTGAGTGTCGACCTGCTGATCTTCGGCAGCCACAGCCAGGGCGCCGGCGTTGACATTCCGATTGGCCGCACCGCTGTGCGCTTGCTGCAGCTGTCGCCGGTGCCGGTGTACATGGTGCCGCTCGCGCAACATCTCGGTCGTAGGAAGTCTTAACTGGGTGACGTAGGTGGGTTCCTTGAAGACTGCTAAAATA
This sequence comes from Pseudomonas sp. B21-035, assembly GCF_024748945.1. Classification (NCBI taxonomy): domain Bacteria; kingdom Pseudomonadati; phylum Pseudomonadota; class Gammaproteobacteria; order Pseudomonadales; family Pseudomonadaceae; genus Pseudomonas; species Pseudomonas sp. B21-035. The sequence continues at coordinate 3,863,680 of NZ_CP087179.1, read as the reverse complement.
GTTCTAGATTTATTCTTCAAACCACTAATATAGTTATAAATCGTCGCTGCTGCCGGTGACGCCCAGCTGATTTGAGGGATACCTATGAAGCTTCAACAATTGCGCTACATCTGGGAAGTGGCGCACCACGACCTCAACGTCTCCGCGACAGCGCAGAGCCTGTACACCTCCCAGCCGGGCATCAGTAAGCAGATCCGCCTGCTCGAGGACGAGCTGGGCGTCGAAGTGTTCGCCCGCAGCGGCAAGCACCTGACCCGCGTGACCCCGGCCGGTGAGCGCATCATCACCACCGCCGGCGAGATCCTGCGCAAGGTCGAGAGCATCAAGCAGATTGCCCAGGAATTCTCCAACGAGAAGAAGGGCACCCTGTCGATCGCCACCACCCACACCCAGGCGCGTTATGCCCTGCCGCCGGTGATCAGCAGCTTCATCAAGCAGTACCCGGAAGTGGCCCTGCACATGCACCAGGGCTCGCCGATGCAGATTGCCGAAATGGCCGCCGACGGCACCGTCGATTTCGCCATCGCCACTGAAGCCCTGGAGCTGTTCGGCGACCTGGTGATGATGCCGTGCTATCGCTGGAATCGCTGCGTGGTGGTGCCTCAGGGCCACCCGCTGACCAAACTGCCAAAGCTCACCCTCGAAGCCCTGGCCGAATACCCGATCGTTACCTACGTGTTTGGTTTCACCGGCCGCTCCAAGCTCGACGAAGCCTTCAGCCACCGCGGCCTGACCCCGAAAGTGGTGTTCACCGCCGCTGACGCCGACGTGATCAAGACTTACGTGCGCCTGGGCCTGGGCGTCGGTATCGTCGCCAAGATGGCGGTCGACACCAAGCTCGACAATGACCTGGTGGTGCTCGATGCCAGCGAGCTGTTCGAGTCCAGCGTGACCAAGATCGGTTTCCGTCGTGGCACTTTCCTGCGCGGTTTCATGTGCGACTTCATCGAGAAGTTCGCCCCGCACCTGACCCGCGAAGTGATGGCCAAGGCGATCGCCTGCCACAACAAGCAGGAGCTTGAAGAGCTGTTTGAAGGCGTCGAGTTGCCAGTGCACTGATTTGCGTCTTCAATAGCTGATGTGCAGAAAGCGCCCTTCAAGGGGCGCTTTTTTTTGGCTCTTCACGGAATCCCGGGTTGGGATGTTGAGGCTGCGAGTTTATCCATTCAGTGTGGGGCTGCTGCTGGCCCCTTCCGCCTTTACGGCGGCCTACTTTTCTCTTGGGAAGAAGTAGGCAAAACCGCTTGCTCCTGCATACGGCCCTACGCTGCGCTTCGGGTCCCCTCGCTACGGCACCTTCCGGGGCATCGCGGCCTACGACTTGCTTCGCAAGTCTACATCTCGCGTCTTCGGCTGCCGCCGAAGGTGCTGCGCACCGCCCCTACAGGCACCTACGCTCGGCCTCCTGAAGTCGCTTTTCGCGGCGTCTGGAAGTGCGTGCATGAATATCAAGATCAAGTTGGTGCTCGTTTTATCAGCGGGCTGTCCCGCTCCTGCGTCAGCATGGCTTCGCCAACATCTGCTTTCGCAGATACGTCAGTGCAGGCGCCGCCCGTAACTTCGCGACTTCAGGAGGCTGAGCGTAGGTGTCTGGAGGAGGCTGGTGCGTAGCACCCTTCGGCCGAGGCCGAAGTCGCAAGACGTAGACTTGGCGAAGCAAGTCGTAGGCCGCGATGCCCCTGGAGGGCACCGTAGCGAAGGAACCCGGAGCGCAGCGTAGGGCCGAATGCTGGAGCGAGCGGTTTTGGTTCCTTTTGCCAAGAACAAAAGGGACCCGCCGTAAGGGCGGAAGGGGCCAACAGCGGCGCCACACCGAATGGATAAGTCCGCAACCCAACCCAAGAATCATAGCCCCCGGGATTCCGTGAAGAACCTTTTTTTTGTGCGATTGAACGCTAATGCTCTTTGGGAAATTTCCCAACTCTGCTGGGAGTGGTCCGACTTTTTGCGTCGGATATCTGCCGAATAATCCTCCTCGCCAACCGCCCTGTGCGGTGCGGCATTCGCCGTTGGCACGTCGCCTGTGACGATTGCACAGGTCAATTCGAGGAGATCAATTCATGAAGCGCACTTTTCTGGCCCTGCCGCTCGCCTTGCTGGCCGTTGGTAATGTATTTGCCGCCGACCCACTGGAGAAACAAGTCACCGTAACCGCCACCGTTCCGACCGAGAACTTTTATGTCGAGCCGGTGGGCGGCAACTGGATGAACGAACCGCAGAACATGGCCTGGAACGCCCTGCGCGAATCGCTTGAGCCGATCCGCAAGCAATTGCAGGTCAAGAGCACCACCGGGGCGATTTCCGCCCGTCTGCTCAGCCCGGCAGTGATCAACAGCGGCGTCAACAGCATCGGTCTGGACGTCGCGGTCAACGGCACCGACCTGACCACCACCTCGGTGCCGGTAGTGCCGGCAGCCGCAGCGGCGGCCGGCACCCTGGTGGCCTTCGATGTGGCCGCGCAGTCGGCCGGTGCTGGCGGCTACGTGCCAGGCAACTACCAGGGCATCGTCAACATGCTGTTCGAGACCGTTTCGCCGTAAGTCGCCAGCCGGCGTTTTTTTGTCCCCTTCTATTCACCCCGTTGCTCCTTCGTTTGGATGAGTACGGGGTGAATATTGCCTGTGAAAAAATGGACATGGCCAATTACTTGTCTCTCGCTGCATCCGTTCGACTGGCCCTGGGTTGGGTTGTGCTCTGCAGTTCTGCCTGTGCCTGGGCCGATGCCCGGGGAGCGGCCGGGCCCTTGGGGGTGTTGAGCCAGGCGCAAGGCTTGCCGCAAGAATTCGGCGAGCACTTCTTTGATGTGCCCCTGGCGGTTCGCGTCGACCTCGATGGTCGCTACCTGGGCGATGCGCTGGTGGTGCTGTCGCGCGATGAGCAGGTGCAACTGCTCGACTTTACCGACACCTTCGAGAGTCAGGCCGCCGACAGCGAGCGTTCACGCTGGCGCGAACAGTTGCAGGAGCCGAGGTTGCTGGGCAACTGCCTCTCCAGTTGCCCGCTGGGGCTGGTGGCCTTGCACTACAGCCTGGTCAATTCACAGTTGTCGATCCTCACCACGGCGGCGGAGCGCAGCGACCAGCCGGCGCTTTACCACGCCTTGCCGGAACGCGGCAGCCACGGCTTGCTGTTGCGCAACCAGTTGAACCTGGTCGGTGGCGACCTGGAAACCACCGGGCGTTATGCCGTGCAGGGGCAGGGCAGCGTCGGCAACTGGACTGCCGTTGGCGAGGCGCAGTTCGACCGCAACAGCGACTACGCCGAGCAAACCCGGCACCGTGTCGACCAGCTCTATGCCGAGCGTGTGCACGACCAGCATTTCTTTCGCCTGGGCTACTTTACCCCGGGCGCCCAGGGACTGACCCGTCAGCCGCGCCTGCTCGGCAACCTGCCCGATACCACCCGCGGCCTGATGTTCGGCAGCAGCGACAGCCTGGCGGTCAATAATGGCCAGGCCAGCGCCACGCCCATCTATGTCACCCCGAACCGGTCGGCTATCGCCGAAATCTACCGTGATGGTGTGCTGATCAACAGCCAGTCGGTGCAGGCCGGTTTGCAGGCGCTGGATACCCGGGTGCTGCCGGGAGGCATTTATGAAGTAGAAGTTCGCCTGATTGAAGACAACCAGGAAACCTCGCGCAGCGAGGCCTTCATCTACAAACCCTCGAACTGGAACAACGCCGAGTCGCCCTGGCGCTACAACGTTTATGTCGGGCAGCAGAGCACCTTGTGGAGCAATTGGGATAAGGACTATGACAACAGCCTGACCGCCGGGGTCTTTACCAATTACCTGTTGCACCCGCGGGCAGTGCTCGGGCTCTCGGCCCAGCGCATCGATGAACTCATGCAGTACGGCAGCTCGCTGGACTGGGATGTGTTCGATCCGTTCAAGCTCTATGGCAGCGTTTTTCACACCGAAGATCAGGGTAACGGCTACGACCTGCAAGGCATCTACAACTATGCATCGGGCTCGCTGGTGTTCAGCCAGAGCCGCTCCTGGCTGGACAGCCGCAGGTTCGAAGACGATCAGCCTGGCGCGCCGCGCGACTTCAGCGTGCGCGAGGTGCGCCAGAGCGCTCTGTCGCTGAACCACCGGGTCGATCGCCACAGTACCGCTACCGTACGGGTTTCCCATAGCAGTGGTACCGGTGCAAACGGCACCGGCTTCGATGTCGGCTGGGGCTATTTTGGCAAGCTGCTGGACTCCGATACCCACTGGCGGCTGTCAGTGTTCGATCGCCCTGGCACCAGCAGCTCGGGTGATGCGCGCAACCGCGGCGTCACCTTGAGCATGAGCATGAGCCTCGGCGGGCCGGGCCGCAGGATTTCGGCAACCCTGGGCAGCCGCACGTCCCGCGACGGCGGGCGCGATCAGAACGCTTCGCTGACCTATCAGCAAGATGTCGACTACGGCGCACTGCAGAGCCTGGCCGGCACGGTTTCGCTGGACCGCTACGGCACCGGCTTTGGCGGCAGCGCCCTGTTCGAGAGCCCGCTGCTGCATGGCGATGCCTATGCCCAGAGCTCGTCGTACAACGGCGAACTGACCGCCGGTTTGAACCTCGACAGCGTGCTGGCGATCGGCGCCGGCCAGGTGGCGATGTCCGGGCAGTACCTGCCCCACGAGGCCGGCCTGATTATCGATGTCGAGTCGGACCTGCAGGGGCTGCGCATGCGCGCCGACGACCATCACGGCCACAGCGCCGTGCTGCGCCCGGGGCGCAATGTCATTCCGGTCAGCGCCTACAAGGCCGGCCAGGTGCATTTCGATTTCGAAGGCAGGGACGCCCATGCCGCGGTCATCCAGCCCGCTACGGTGGAGTACCACCTCAACCGCGGCGGGGTCGATTATCACCAGATACGCGTGATGCAGACCGTCACCGTGATCGGCCGTCTGGTCGATGGCAAAGGCCAGCCGCTGCGGGGCGCGCTGGTAATCAACCACGCCAGCCGCAGCGTGAGCGAGGCGGATGGTTTCTTCGCCATCGAGATGAGCGAATCGACGCCGACCCTGGAAATTCGCCGGGGCGCTGATGCCTTGTGCCTGTTCAGCTTCGATCAGGGCACGTACACCCGCGAGAACGACATTCTGCTGGTCGGCGACCTGACCTGCGCCGGGGCCAATGTGGCCAGGGCTGAGCTGAAACAATCGAAGGAGGACGCTTGATGCGATGGCTGAAACAACCACGGTGCGCAACCCTTGGGGCACTCTTTTCGGTGTTCGCAGCGTTCTGTCCGGAACCTTTCACGGGTGTTGCCCAGGCCGGCGTGGTGGACATTACCGGCGAGTACATTCCGGGTTACAGCGGCAGGCCGCCTACTGGCTTTACCAACACCACGCCGCGGGCGGCTTTTTGTTCGGGATTGGTCTCCTGCGTCGGCAGCGAGTACCGGTTTACGGCCAATTTGCCGTTGAGCTTTTCTACGGCGTTCATCCATCGTGCACCGCATCCGCGGGACAATTACTTCATCAGGCTTCCCCCAAGCAAGACGTTGAATCTGGTTAATGAGCAAGGGGATTCGTTCAGTACCCAGTTCCGAGCGACGCATATCGGCCTGAGGATGGTGCCGGGCCTGACGGTCTTGGTCGCGGGGCCTACCCATGGCGCGTGTGAACGGGTTGCAGCGACCGAGGACAGAAACGCTACGGTGTATCTGGGGCGAATCGATACAGCTATTTCAACCGGTTGTTACATGGTCGGACGCAGCGGCAGTGCCGGGACCGTTATCAATATAGATAGCACTATCGAGGGGCTTGCTTTTGACCTGCAGTTGCCTTCGCCGCTCTCACTGAAAAATGGCGTCTACCGGGCCCAGTTGCAATTGAGCGTCGGTGGCAGTGGGGCGGACTTTGACCTGGGTAATCGATTCACCAGTGTCAGCACCAACATGCTCACCTTCAATTTCGAGTTCACCGTCAAACACCCCTTGAAGCTCGAGTTTCCGCCTGGCTCCGAACGCGCAGTACTCGAACCGCCCGGTGGCTGGGCAAGCTGGATCAATCGCGGCACGCCACCTCAGCGCCTGTACCGGGTGCTGCCATTCCAGATCTGGACCACCGGTGCGATCAGCGTGCACACCCGCTGCGAATACGACCTGGGTGGGCGCTGCGGCATTCGCGGCCGCGACGGCCACCAGGTTCCGTTGAAAGTCGCCCTGACCCTGCCGTCCAGCATGAAGCACCAAGGGGCGCCGGTGGATAACCTGGTATTGCCGGTCGGAGCGCCGGCCGCGCTGACCATCGATACCGTCGAGGCCACGCTCGACCGTCAGGCGCGCTTGCTGTTCGAAGTGTCCCAGGCCGATACCGCCTCGATGCTCGGGTACCCGGGCGAAACCTTCCAGGGCGATGTGACGCTGGTACTGGATGCTGCGCTTTAAACAACCCCCGAACGGGGCAATTGGAAGTTTCGCTGTCAGTTAAGGAAATTTCCTACAGCTCCTGCCGGTTGCCCGGACAGGCAGGGTGGATGAGAATGATATTAATTGGCCAGTTGAGCTGGGAGCTAAACGACATGAAAGGAATACTGGCGGTACCGCTGCTATGGATACTGGTGGCGAGCGCTGCGCTCGCCGGGCCCGAGCTCAACATCGGGACCTTCTACGATTACCTCGACGGTGAAAAGAGCACGTTGCTCAAGCGCGTGCGCAATGGCGGCGACACTACCGCCTTCGTCAAGGTCAGCGTCGCCGAGCTGGTCTACGATGAGCAGGGCCAGGCCCGCGAAGTCGAGATGGACGGCCGCGAGGCGTTGCAGCGTGGCCTGGTGGTCAGTCCTGCGCGGTTGATCATCCCCGCCAATGGCATGCAGGCGGTGCGCCTGCTGTATCGCGGCGAGCGTGAACACGAGCGTTACTTCAGGCTGCGTTTCATCCCGGTGCTGCCTGAGGTCAACGACGGTTTTGCCGTGACCGAAGATGAAGCCGAGCGCTATGAAAACGCCCTCAAGGTCGGGGTCAACATTTTGGCCGGCTACGGCTCGATCCTGTTCGTGCGGCCCCAGGCCAGCCGCTACCAGGTCGAGGTCGAGCATGAGGCCGGGCGCTTCCTGGTCCCCAACCGGGGCAACACCACCATCGTCCTCGATCATTTCAATGATTGCGCCGCCGGCAACAAGGACTGCGCCCCGGCGACCAAGCACCATGTGCTGCCGGGCAAGGTCCGTGCATTCGAGAAACAGGCCGGGCGCCACTATCGCTTTGAGCTGGTCGAGGGCGAGCAACGTCGCGAAATTGCCTTCAAGGGGTGAATCGGACCGAGTCACCGTCGTGGTATGAGGGAAGGTATGAGTAGTGTTCTGATCGTGGACGATCACCCGTTTATTCGCTCAAGCGTCAACCTGCTGCTGGTCAGCGAGCGCTTCGAAGTGGTCGGCCAGACCGACAACGGCATCGATGCCGTGCGCCTGGCTCGTGAGCTGAGCCCGGACCTGATGATCCTCGATATCAGCATTCCGGGCCTGGACGGCCTGGAGGTGATTGCCCGGGTCAAAGCAATGAAGCTTGCGCTGAAAATTCTGATCCTGACCTCTCAGCAGGCTGATTATTTTTCCCTGCGCTGCATGAAGGCCGGCGCGGTCGGCTATGTATCGAAAACCGACGATTTATGCGAGCTGAGCAAGGCCGTGCATGCGGTCATGTCCGGCTACACCTACTTCCCTGAAGTCGCCTTGAGCTCGGTGAGCAGGGTCGATGTGCGCGCCTCGGAAGCCGAGTGCATCGCCAGCCTGACCAACCGTGAACTGCTGGTGCTGCAGCAACTGGCCCGCGGCCTGAGCAACAAGGCCATCGGCGATGCGATGCTGTTGAGCAACAAGACCATCAGCACGTACAAAACCCGTCTGATCGAGAAATTGAGGGTCAAATCATTGGTGGACCTGGCGGATGTCGCCAAGCGCAACCTGCTCATTTAGGTTGCCCAATTGTGTGCATGCTCGCTTGCTGCAGGCGCTGGTGTTGCTGGTACTGCAGTGCCTGGCCACAGTGGCCGGGGCCGAAGAGGTAGCGCCAGGCATCTGGCCGGATGCCATCCGCGGCCTGCACGCCTTTGAGGCGCAAGCGCATGCGGTGGTGGCGCAACACCCCACGCTGGCGATTGTCGACAGTTTCTGGCACGAAAACGGGCGCCTGATTGCCCAGGCTTGTGCCGTGGTCGGCAGCTTGCTGGCGCTGGCGCTGGTGTGGATTCACTACCTGCGCCAGTCAATCCGCAAGTGCGAACGGGCCGAGCGTGCCCTGACCGAGATGTATGCTGAACTGCAAGCGGCCAAGGAACAGGCAGAGGCGGCTAACCAGGCCAAGACGACGTTTCTGGCGACCATGAGCCACGAGATCCGCACGCCGATGAACGCCCTGTTGGGCATGCTCGAACTGGCCCAGGAAAAGGCCGATCAGGGTGTGCTCGACCGGCTGGCTATCGAGGTGGCCTCAAGCTCGGCGCGTGGCCTGCTTGAACTGCTCGGCGATGTGCTGGATGTCACCCGCATCGAATCCGGCCATTTGCTCCTTGAACCGCGCCGCACCCAGCTGCGCCAGCAGGTCGAAGGGGTGGTGCGCATGTTTGAACAGCAGGCCCTGGGCAAGGGCCTGCGCCTGCACCTGGAGGTTACCGGCGCCCTGGACAGCGACGTGCTGCTCGACGCCCTGCGCTTCAAGCAGGTTCTCTCCAACCTGATCAGCAATGCCATCAAGTTCACCCGTGAAGGCTCGGTGCGTGTGCGCCTGCACACCCAGCGCCGGCTGCGCCGCGTGGAGGTGAGCCTGGTGGTGGAAGATACCGGCGTCGGCATTCCCATGGCCGATTTGTCACGCCTGGGTACGCCCTATTGCCAGGCCAGCAACAACCGCCAGGCCGGGCGCAATGGTGCCGGGCTGGGGCTGAGCATCTGCCGGATGCTGTGCGAGCTGATGGGCGGGCGTATGCAGCTGGACAGCAGTATCGGTGTCGGTACCCGTGTCGAGGTGCAGTTGAACCTGGCCTGCCTGCCACCGGCGGCGTCCAGCGACGCTCCGGGCCGGCGCCGGGAGAGCGCAGGCCTGAGCAAGCCGCTGAAGGTGCTGGTGGTGGATGACTACCCGGCCAATCGCATCCTGCTCATGCACCAGCTCGGTTACCTGGGCCATCGCGTGCGGGTCTGCGAACACGGCGGCGAGGGCTTGCGCTGCTGGCTGCGCGAGTCGTTCGATGTGGTCATCGCCGACTGCAACATGCCGATCTTCGATGGCTATCGGCTGGCCAGGGCGATCCGCGAGCATGAGCGGCGCGCCGGCCGCGAGGCTTGCCGGGTGCTGGCGGTGACCGCCAATGCCCAGGCGTCGGAACGTGCCCGCTGCCTGGCGGCGGGAATGAATGCCTGCCTGTTCAAGCCCTTGAGCATCGACGATCTGCAGCAGGCGCTGGAGGGCCTGACGGGCCGTATCGCGGTGCCGGTGGTGGCCCAGGCAGCGCCGGTGCTACCGGGCATGGACATCTCCAGCCTGCTGGTGCTGGCCGCCGGTGATCAGGACAAGGTCCGGGCCCTGCTCGGCGATCTGGTCAGCAGCAATCGCCAGGACCTGCGCGGTCTGGACCGGTTGCACGATGGTAAGGATCGGGTGGCGTTGGCCGACCTGGTGCATCGGCTCAAGGGCGGGGCGCGGATGATCCGTGCTCATGAGGTGTTGGCAGTTTGTGTACAGCTGGAACAGGCCTGCAGTACACAGGCGCCGGCCCACCGCATCAGCCAGCTGGTGCAGATGCTGCGCCAGGCGATTATCGACCTTGAGCAGCACCTGGAGCGCTATTGCCAGCGCGAGGAAGTCAACCCTTGGTGATCAGGTTGCCGGCGTGCAGCCCGCATTCCTTCTGGGTCGACTCTTCCCACCACCAGCGGCCTTCGCGCTCGTGCTGGTTCGGCAGCACCGGGCGGGTGCAGGGCTCGCAGCCGATACTGATGAAGCCGCGCTCGTGCAGGCTGTTGTACGGCAGCTCGAGCATGCGGATGTAACCCCAGACTTCCTCGCTGCTCATCTGTGCCAGCGGGTTGAACTTGTACAGGGTGTGCTCGGGGCTCGAGAAGGCGCTGTCGATTTCCAGCGCCGCCACCTGGCTGCGGGTGCCCGGGCTCTGGTCGCGGCGCTGGCCGGTGGCCCAGGCGCTGACAGTGCTCAGCTTGCGCCGCAGCGGCTCGATCTTGCGGATGCCGCAGCACTCGCCATGGCCGTCCTTGTAGAAGCTGAACAGGCCTTTTTCCTTGACGAAGGGCTCGAGCTTGCTGTGATCGGGGGAGAGGATCTCGATCGGCAGCTGGTACTGTTCGCGCACCTGGTCGATGAAACGGTAGGTTTCCGGGTGCAGGCGGCCGGTATCCAGGCTGAACACCTTGAGGTTCTTGTTGAGCTTCCAGGCCATGTCCACCAGCACCACGTCCTCGGCGCCGCTGAAGGAAATCCACAGGTCATCGCCGAAGTGCTCGAAGGCCAGCTTGAGGATGTCTTGCGGCGACTTGTTGGCGTAGGTCGCGGCCAGGGCGGCGACGTCGAAGGGTTGGCTCATCAGGCGGCTTCCGGTCATTGAATGGCGCTTGGCGCTCGTAATGCCCTGATCTTAACAAAAATTGCCCGGGTAGACGCCGCGCATGTAGAGTGCGGCTTCCCATTTTTGGCGTTGTTCGAGGAGTGTGCTGTGGAAATTGCCTGTCTCGACCTGGAAGGCGTATTGGTCCCGGAAATCTGGATCGCCTTCGCGGAAAAAACCGGAATCGAATCGCTGCGGGCCACCACCCGTGACATTCCCGATTACGACGTGCTGATGAAACAGCGCCTGCGCATCCTCGATGAGCACGGCCTGAAGCTTTCCGATATCCAGGCGGTGATCGCCACGCTCAAGCCACTGGACGGCGCCATCGAGTTCGTCGACTGGCTGCGTGAGCGTTTCCAGGTGGTGATTCTTTCCGACACTTTCTACGAGTTCTCCCAGCCTCTGATGCGCCAGCTGGGCTTCCCGACGCTGCTCTGCCATCGATTGATCACCGACGAAAACGACCGGGTGACCGGCTACCAGCTGCGCCAGAAAGACCCCAAGCGCCAGTCGGTGCTGGCCTTCAAGAGCCTGTACTACCGGGTGGTTGCCGCGGGGGATTCGTACAATGACACCACCATGCTCGGCGAGGCAGATGCAGGGATTCTGTTCCATGCGCCGGAGAACGTGATCCGCGAGTTTCCGCAGTTCCCGGCGGTGCATGATTTTGCGGCGCTGAAGAAAGAGTTCATCAAGGCTTCGAACCGCTCGTTGAGCCTGTAGGGCCTCATCGCGGGGCAAGTCGAGGCGTCGCACCGCCGCCTCGACTTGCCCCGCGATGCTTTTCAGAGGCCTTGCAAGGTCTCGAGCAACACCTTGACCTTGGTGATCGACTCTTCGTACTCCGCCTGCCAGTCCGAATCCGCCACCACTGCGCCACCCCCCCAGCAGCACACCTGACCGTCCTTGACCAGCAGGCTGCGGATGGCGATCGAGCTGTCCATCTCGCCGCGCACATCCACATACAGCAACGACCCGCAGTACAGCGCCCGACGGCTGGGTTCCAGCTCGTCGATGATCTGCATGGCGCGGATTTTCGGTGCGCCGGTGATCGAGCCACCGGGGAAGCTGTCAGCGATCAGGTCCAGGGCATCCTTGCCGGCCGCCAGGCGCCCGGTGACGCTGCTGACCAGGTGATGGACGTTGGGGTAGCTCTCCAGGCTGAACAGCTCCGGGACCTTCACCGAACCGATCTCGCAGGTGCGCCCCAGGTCGTTGCGCAGCAGGTCGACGATCATCAGGTTTTCTGCGCGATCCTTGCTGCTGCCCAGCAGTTCGGCGGCGTTGCGCGCATCTTCGTCGGCATCGCTGCTGCGCGGGCGGGTGCCCTTGATCGGCCGGGTTTCGACCTGGCCATTGCTGACCTGGATGAAACGCTCCGGCGAGAAGCTCAGCAGCGCGCTGCCGTCGGCCAGCAACTGGAACCCCGAGTACGGCGTCGGGCAGGCCTGGCGCAGGGCCTGGTAGGCGTGCCAGGGGTCGCCCTGGCAGGGCGCGCGAAAGCGTTGGGTGAGGTTGATCTGGTAGCAGTCGCCGGCATGGATGTACTGCTGCACGCGGTCGAAGGCCTGGCGGTAGCTGTGTGCGCTGATATCGCCGCGCATCGGTGCTTGCAGGGCGAAGCTGGCGGTATCGATAGCGGGTGGCGCCTCGAACAGTTCAATCAGGCGCTGACGTTCGGCTGCTGCCAGGCTTGGGTGAAACAGCAGCTGGCTGCACTTTTGCTGGTGATCGCTGATCAGTGCCCAGGCATACAGGCCAAGGCTGGCATCGGCCAGGCCCAGGTCATCGACAGCGATGCTTGGCAGTTGCTCCAGGCGCCGGCCAAAGTCGTAGCTCAGGTAACCGATCAGGCCGCCGGCAAACGGCAACTCGATGCCATCCGGTACCTGCGCCTGGCCCAGTTGCGCCAGGCTTTCACGCAGCCGTTGCAGGTAGGCGCTACCACGTTCATCCATCGCGGGCGCGAGGGTTTGCAGCGGCCAGGCGCTGAGCAGGTCAAAGCGGCCGCGTTCGGCGCTAGGCCGGGCGCTGTCGAGCAACACGGCGCCGGGCGCCTGGCGAATACGCGCGAAGTAGGCCGCAGGGTCGGCCTGGTAGGGCAGGGGGTGGAGCGTACAGGTCGGCATGCAAGTAACAGCTATGAATGCGGGGAGGCGATTGTAGTCCTCTGTAGGAAATGCTCCTAGCGCTGACTACGACATAGAGGCTCCAGGGCGCGCCAGCCGGGCAGGCTGGCGCGCACAGGATGTGGACTCAGCTCGGCACGTGGCCGAACAGCTCCTGGGCGAAGCGTACGCGTTCTTCGGGGCTTTCCTGGCGGCCGTCTTTGGCCAGTTGCTCCAGGTGCGCTTCCACCGCGTGGGTACGCAGGGTCAGGCCGCAGTCGTTGGCGATCTGGATGTTCAGGCCGGGGCGGGCGTTGAGTTCGAGGATCAACGGGCCCTTGTCCTGGTCCAGCACCATGTCGACACCGATGTAGCCCAGGCCGCACAGCTCGTAACAGCCGGCGGCAAGCTTCATGAAGCCGTCCCAGTTCGGCAGTTGCACGCCGTCCACCGCGTTGGTGGTGTCCGGGTGCTTGCTGATGATGTTGTTCAGCCAGGTACCGCGCAGGGTCACGCCGGTGGCCAGGTCGACGCCGACGCCGATGGCGCCCTGGTGCAGGTTGGCCTTGCCGCCGGACTGGCGGGTGGGCAAACGCAGCATGGCCATCACCGGGTAGCCCATCAGCACGATGATGCGGATGTCCGGCACGCCTTCGTAGCTGATGCTCTTGAAGATCTGGTCGGGGGTAACGCGGTACTCGATCAAGGCGCGGTCGCGGTGACCGCCCAGTGAGTACAGGCCGGTGAGGATGCTGGAGATCTGGTGCTCGATTTCCTCGTGGCTGATGATCTTGCCCGAGACCGTGCGGTAACGGTCTTCGAAGCGATCGGCAACCACCAGGATGCCGTCGCCGCCGGCACCCTGGGCAGGCTTGACGACGAAGTCGCTGCGCCCGCCGATGATCTCGCCGAGCTTGTCGATCTCTTTCTCGGTGGAGATGATCCCGTACATTTCCGGCACATGGATGCCGGCCTGGATCGCACGCTCCTTGGTGATGATCTTGTCGTCGACGATCGGGTACAAATGGCGCTTGTTGTACTTGAGGACGTAGTCCGCATTGCGCCGGTTGATACCCATGATGCCCCGGGCCTCCAGGGCTTTCCAGGTTTTCCAGAGACCGAACATCAGGCGTCAGCCTTCACGAAAGCCTTGAAACGCACCAGCTCCGTCAGGCGGTAGCCGCGGTAGCGACCCATCGCCAGCATGAAGCCCACCAGAATCAGCAGTACCGCCGGGAAGGTGAAGACGAAGTACACCAGCTCCGGCACGCTCATCAGCAGATGCGCCAGGGAGGCAGCGAACAGGGTGCCGATCGCCACTTTCATGGCATGGCCGCCGCCGCGTTCTTCCCAGGTGATCGACAGGCGTTCGATGGTCATGGTCAGGATCACCATCGGGAACAGCGCGACCGACAGGCCGCGTTCCAGGCCCAGCTTGTGGCTGAACAGGCTGATGGCGGCGATCAATACCACGACGAAGGTCAGCACCACCGACAGGCGCGGCAGCATCTGCAACTTGAGGTGTTCAAGGTAGGAGCGTAGCGACAGCCCGAGCGCGGTAATCACCGTGAACAGGATGATGCCGAAGCCCAGCTGGGTTTCGCGGAAGGCCAGGGCGATCAGCACCGGGGTGAAGGTACCCAGGGTCTGGATGCCGATCAGGTTGCGCAGCACCAGGATCACCAGCACGCCGATCGGGATCATCACCATGATCATGAAGGTCTGCTGGGTCTGCAGCGGCAGGCCGTACAGCGAGTATTCGAGGAAGTCGGCGTCGGTGTTCTCGTCGGTCAGCTTGGCCAGGCGAATGGCGTTCATTTCGCTGTTGTTGAGGCTGAAGCTGACGTTGGCTTTCTTGCCGCCATCGACGGTGATCAGGTTGTCGTCACCGGTCCACCACAGCAGGCGGTCGGCCGGCAGGCCTTGCTCGCCGGTGTCCGGGTTGAAGTACAGCCAGTCGCTGCCGTTGAAGCTGCGCAGCCACAGTTCAGGGGTTTGCGGTTGGTCGGCGACCAGGCGGATGGTGTGGACCTTCTCCACCGGCACGTGGGCAATCGACAGCAGCAGGTCGATGACCTTGGCCTTGTTCAGCGACGAGGTATCGCCGGCCAGCAGCAGCTTGACGTTGTCGTCGTTGAGGTTGTTGACCCGCTTGATGGTCTCGCCAACGAAGGTTTCGACGTCGGCCGAGTGCTGGCGAATAGGCGCCATCAGGGCTTCGGCGGCGATCTTCTCGGGGCCTTCTACCGCCAGGCTGTCGCGGAAGGTCGGGCCTTTGATCTTGGCTTTTTCGGTGCTGTAGCGCTTGGTCAGCACCAGACGGTAGTAGAGGGTCTGGTTGCCGCTGGCGCGACGGGCCGACCAGGTCACCTTGCGGTTGCCGTCGACGCGGTTGACGCTGACGCCGTAGTTGTTGGAGATGAAACTCTCGTTGAGGCTCACATAGTCGCGGCTCAGCGGCGGCACGAACATCTGGACCTTGACCGGGTCCTTGGGGCTGGCGACGAACTCGACCTTGGCGTCGATGTTCCACAGGTCATCGGTTTCGTCCTCGGTCACCGGAATGCCGAGAAAGAAGATCTGATAGGCCGTGACCAGGATGCCCAGTAGCACCAGGACGGTAATCAGGACTTTCAGATGGAGGGTAAGAGAGCGCATCAGGATTACTCTGCGGTGTGAGCGTCAGTGGCGCAGGCGGGTTTGCCGGCAGCGTATTTAAGGCTTGGATCGACCAGCGCGTCGAAGTGCTTGAGGGCCTCGGAGCCGATCAGCAGCGGATACTGGAACGCGCTGCGGTCGGTCAGGTTCACTTCGATGCTGCGCAGGGCCGTACCCATGCAGATGTTCATGGCAATCACCGGGCGGGCGGTATAGGCCTTGCCTTCGTCCGGGTCGTAATCTCCGGCGCGTCGCTTGATCTTGCTGACGCGGGCCAGTGGTCGTTCTATCGGATGCGAGTGGGCAGCGTCAATTGCCAGGTAGAAGCGCACCCATGACTCACCATTGCGCTTGAAGCGCTTGATGTCGCGGGCACTGAGCGAGGCGGTCTTGGCCCCGGTGTCGAGTTTGGCCGCCACTTCCAGGTCGATATCGGCCAGGCGGGCGTATTCATTAAGGCCGTACACGGTCTTTTCCGCAGCCTGGCCCAGGGCCGGCAACAGACAGAGGCTGAACAACAGGGGGAGGGGCGTAAGTCTCATAAATCCTGGCGCGGTGCTGTGCGATGTTCGGGTCAAGGCCACTGGCAGTACTGCGCAAGCTTCCTCGTTTACCTGGCACCTGCATAAACAGATGACAGACACACTATTCGTGCCCCGTCGGGAGGCGCGGCATTCTATCACGCTGGTGTGCTGGCGCCAGCGGCTGGACTCAGACAACAGCGGACACCTTGAAGTTCGTTCTTAGACGATTGTCGACAATGTTCATTTTGTCTTTGACTCCGCATGCCGATTTAGCTAGTTTTGCCCTCATTGATTTATGAGGTGTCGACAATATGCTGGACACAGCCCAAGCCCCCGGCACAGTGGCAGACGACAGCGAAACCCTCTCGGAAAACGTCTTCCGGCGTATCCAGGCGGCCATCGTCAAAGGCGAGATCGCCCCCGGCAGCAAGATCTCCGAGCCTGAGCTGGCACGCACCTACGGCATCAGCCGCGGGCCGCTGCGCGAGGCCATCCACCGCCTGGAAGGCCAGCGCCTGCTGGTGCGCGTACCGCATGTCGGGGCGCGGGTGGTGTCGCTCAGCCATGCCGAGCTGATCGAGCTGTACGAGATCCGCGAGTCCCTCGAAGGCATGGCCTGCCGCCTGGCCGCCGAGCG
This sequence comes from Pseudomonas sp. B21-035, assembly GCF_024748945.1. Taxonomy (NCBI): domain Bacteria; kingdom Pseudomonadati; phylum Pseudomonadota; class Gammaproteobacteria; order Pseudomonadales; family Pseudomonadaceae; genus Pseudomonas; species Pseudomonas sp. B21-035. The sequence continues at coordinate 3,847,195 of NZ_CP087179.1, read as the reverse complement.
TATGAGCGTAGCCGAGATCGACGAGCTGCGCCGGGTGCTCGACACCCACGAGCGCGACGCCACCTTCCAGGCCGGCCTGGGCTATTACCAGCAGGAAGGCGATTTCGACTTCCACTACCGGATCATCCAGGGCAGCGGCAACCGCACCCTGGTGCAGATGCTCTGCGGCGAGCTGTATCAACTGGTGCGCATGTACCGCATCCAGTTTTCCGCCACGCCCAACCGGCCACGCCAGGCGTTCGCCGAACACCACCGGATTCTCGATGCCATCGCCGACCGTGACGGTGAACTGGCCGAGCTCTTGATGCGCCGGCACATCGGCGCCTCCAAACGCAACATCGAGCGTCACTATCTGGACGCTACCAGCCCACGAGGTGAGTCATGAGTCAGAAAAGCAGTCCCGGCCAGCGCTTTCGCGATGCAGTTGCCGCCGAACACCCGTTGCAGGTGGTCGGTGCGATCAACGCCAACCACGCGCTGCTGGCCCAGCGTGCCGGTTTCAAGGCCATCTACCTGTCTGGTGGCGGTGTTGCCGCAGGCTCCCTGGGCCTGCCTGACCTGGGCATCAGTGGCCTGGACGACGTGCTGACCGACGTACGGCGCATCACCGACGTCTGCGACCTGCCGCTGCTGGTCGACGTCGATACCGGTTTTGGCTCCTCGGCGTTCAACGTCGCCCGTACGGTCAAGTCGATGATCAAGTTCGGCGCTGCCGCCATTCATATCGAAGACCAGGTCGGCGCCAAGCGCTGCGGCCACCGCCCGAACAAGGAGATCGTCACCCAGCAGGAGATGGTCGACCGCATCAAGGCCGCTGTTGATGCCCGTACCGACGACAGCTTCGTGATCATGGCGCGTACCGACGCCCTGGCCGTCGAAGGCCTGGAAGCGGCCCTGGACCGCGCTGCCGCCTGCATCGAAGCCGGCGCCGACATGGTCTTCCCGGAAGCCATCACCGAGCTTTCGATGTACAAGACCTTTGCTGACCGGGTCAAAGCCCCGATCCTCGCCAACATCACCGAGTTCGGCGCGACGCCTTTGTACACCACCGAAGAGCTGGCCTCGGTCGATGTCTCGCTGGTGCTGTACCCGCTGTCGGCCTTCCGTGCCATGAACAAGGCCGCGGAAAACGTCTACACCGCGCTGCGCCGCGACGGCACGCAGAAAAACGTCATCGACACCATGCAGACTCGCATGGAACTGTACGACGCCATCAACTACCACGTGTTCGAGCAGAAGCTCGACGCCCTGTTCGCCCAGAAAAAGGGCTGAATGCTCGAACCTGTAGGCGCGGGCTTGCCCCGCGATTAGCCAAGATTCCATAACAATTTCAAAAGTGGAGAAAGACAATGGCCGAAGCAAAAGTACTCAGCGGTGCCGGCCTGCGTGGTCAAGTGGCCGGGCAAACCGCACTGTCGACCGTGGGCCAGGCCGGTGCCGGCCTGACCTACCGTGGTTACGACGTGCGCGACCTGGCCGAGCACGCGCTGTTTGAAGAAGTCGCCTACCTGCTGCTGTACGGCGAGCTGCCAAGCAAGGCGCAGCTGGCCGAGTACCAGCAAAAGCTGAAAACCCTGCGCGACCTGCCGCAGGCCCTCAAGGAAGTGCTTGAGCGCATTCCGGCCAACGCCCACCCGATGGATGTCATGCGTACCGGTTGCTCGGTGCTCGGCACCCTGGAGCAGGAGCTGACCTTTGCGCAGCAGCACGACAAGACCGACCGCTTGCTGGCGCTGTTCCCGGCGGTGATGTGCTATTGGTACCGCTTCAGCCACCATGGCGTGCGCATCGACTGCACCAGCGACGAAGACACCCTCGGCGGCCACTTCCTGCACCTGCTGCACGGCAAGAAGCCGAGCGAGCTGCACGTCAAGGTGATGAATGTCTCGCTGATTCTTTACGCCGAGCACGAATTCAACGCCTCGACCTTCACCGCGCGGGTTTGTGCCTCGACCCTGTCCGACCTGTACTCCTGCGTCACCGCCGCCATCGGCTCGCTGCGCGGCCCGTTGCATGGCGGCGCCAACGAAGCGGCGATGGAGCTGATCGAGCGCTTCCAGAGCCCGCAGGAAGCGGTCACCGAGCTGCTGCAGATGCTCGCGCGCAAGGACAAGATCATGGGCTTTGGCCATGCCATCTACAAAGAGTCCGACCCGCGTAACGAAGTGATCAAGGCCTGGTCGAAGAAGCTGGCGGACGAGATGGGCGATACCGTGCTGTACCCGGTGTCCGAAGCCATCGACAAGACCATGTGGGAGCAGAAGAAACTGTTCCCCAACGCCGACTTCTACCATGCCTCGGCGTACCACTTCATGGGCATCCCGACCAAGCTGTTCACCCCGATCTTCGTCTGCTCGCGCCTGACCGGCTGGGCGGCGCATGTGTTCGAACAGCGTGCCAACAACCGCATCATCCGCCCGAGCGCCGAGTACACCGGCGTCGAACAGCGCAAGTTCGTGCCAATCGAACAACGCTGAGACCAGGCCGAGCTGCAAGCTTGAAGCGCCAAGCTGCAAGTAACAGCAGGGATGTGCCCCGGCAGTAAATGCTGACGCACCACTCATCTGCTTTGCTTGCCGCTAGTGGCTTGGGGCTTGTAGCTGGCTTTCGACCTTACCGTGATTGAGTCCCTGTGCCATGAATAGTGAATTTCGCAAGAACCTGCCGGGCACTGGCCTGGATTATTTCGACGCCCGCGCGGCTGTCGATGCGATCAAGCCCGGCGCCTATGACCGTCTTCCCTATACCTCGCGGGTGCTGGCGGAAAACCTCGTGCGCCGCTGCGACCCGGCCAGCCTCAATGCTTCGCTGGGCCAGCTGATCGAGCGCAAGCGCGACCTCGACTTCCCCTGGTTCCCGGCCCGTGTGGTGTGCCACGACATTCTTGGCCAGACCGCGCTGGTCGACCTCGCCGGCCTGCGCGACGCCATCGCCGAAGGCGGCGGTGACCCGGCCCAGGTCAACCCGGTGGTGCCGGTGCAACTGATCGTCGACCACTCCCTGGCGGTGGAATGCGGTGGTTTCGACCCGCAGGCGTTCGAGAAGAACCGCGCCATTGAAGACCGCCGCAACGAAGACCGTTTCCACTTCATCAACTGGACCAAAAAGGCGTTCAAGAACGTCGACGTGATTCAGCCAGGCAACGGCATCATGCACCAGATCAACCTGGAGAAAATGTCGCCGGTGATCCATGCCGAGCGCGGCGTGGCCTACCCGGACACCTGCGTCGGCACCGACAGCCACACCCCGCACGTCGATGCCCTGGGCGTGATCGCCATCGGCGTCGGCGGCCTTGAGGCCGAAAACGTCATGCTCGGCCGTGCCTCGTGGATGCGCCTGCCGGAGATCGTCGGCGTCGAGCTTTCGGGCAAGCCGCAAGCGGGCATCACCGCCACCGACGTGGTACTGGCCCTGACCGAATTCCTGCGCAAGGAAAAGGTCGTTGGCGCCTACCTTGAATTCTACGGCGAAGGCGCTCGCGCCCTGACCCTGGGCGACCGCGCGACCATCTCCAACATGGCCCCGGAATACGGCGCCACCGCGGCGATGTTCTCCATCGACCAGCAGACCATCGACTACCTCAAGCTCACCGGTCGTGAAGACCAGCAGGTCAAGTTGGTAGAAACCTACGCCAAGGTCGCAGGCCTGTGGTCCGACAGCCTGGCCAACGCCGAGTACGAGCGAGTGCTGCGTTTTGACCTGTCCAGCGTGGTGCGCAACATGGCCGGGCCGTCCAACCCGCACGCCCGGGTCGCCACCAGCGACCTGGCGAGCAAGGGCATCGCCGGCCAGTGGGAGGAGGTACCGGGGCAAATGCCCGATGGCGCGGTGATCATCGCTGCCATCACCAGTTGCACCAACACCAGCAACCCGCGTAACGTGATTGCCGCCGGTTTGCTTGCGCGCAACGCCAACAAGCTGGGCCTGGTGCGCAAGCCGTGGGTCAAGTCTTCGCTGGCACCGGGTTCCAAGACGGTTGCCCTGTACCTGAAAGAGGCGGGCCTGGATGACGAGCTGGAGCAGCTCGGTTTTGGCATCGTCGCCTTTGCCTGCACCACCTGTAACGGTATGTCTGGCGCGCTGGATCCGCTGATACAGCAGGAAATCATCGACCGCGACCTGTACGCCACCGCCGTGCTCTCGGGCAACCGCAACTTCGACGGGCGGATTCACCCATACGCCAAGCAGGCGTTCCTGGCGTCGCCGCCGCTGGTGGTGGCCTACGCGATTGCCGGCACCATCCGTTTCGACATCGAGAAGGACGTGCTGGGCGTGGTCGACGGCAAGGAAATCCGCCTGAAAGACATCTGGCCAAGCGACGAAGAGATCGACGCGGTGGTCAAGGCCGCGGTCAAGCCCGAGCAGTTCCGCCAGGTGTACATCCCGATGTTCGCCGTACAGGAAGACACCGGGCCCAAGGTCACCCCGCTGTACGACTGGCGCCCGATGAGCACCTATATCCGCCGCCCGCCGTACTGGGAAGGCGCCCTGGCCGGCGAGCGCACGCTCAAGGGCATGCGCCCGCTGGCGGTGCTGCCGGACAACATCACCACCGACCACCTGTCGCCGTCCAACGCCATCATGCTCGACAGCGCCGCCGGTGAATACCTGGCGAAAATGGGCCTGCCGGAGGAAGACTTCAACTCCTACGCCACCCACCGTGGTGACCACCTGACCGCTCAGCGCGCAACCTTTGCCAACCCGAAACTGTTCAACGAAATGGTCCAGGAAAACGGCAAGGTCAAGCAGGGTTCGCTGGCGCGCCTCGAGCCGGAAGGCAAGGTCACGCGCATGTGGGAGGCGATCGAAACCTACATGCAGCGCAAACAGCCGCTGATCATCGTTGCCGGTGCCGACTACGGCCAGGGCTCGTCCCGTGACTGGGCGGCCAAGGGCGTGCGCCTGGCCGGTGTCGAAGCCATCGTCGCCGAAGGCTTCGAGCGTATCCACCGTACCAACCTGGTGGGCATGGGCGTGTTGCCGCTGGAGTTCAAGGCGGGCGTCAACCGCAAGACCCTGGGCATCGACGGCACTGAAACCTTCGACGTGCTCGGTGAGCGCACCCCGCGGGCGACCCTGACCCTGGTGATCACCCGGGCCAACGGTGAGCGTGTCGAAGTGCCGGTGACCTGCCGCCTGGATACCGCCGAAGAAGTCTCGATCTACGAAGCGGGCGGGGTGCTGCAGCGCTTTGCCCAGGACTTCCTCGAATCGGCGGTCGCGGTTTGAGGTAGGGCCTCATCGCGGGTCAAGCCCGCTCCCACTGAACTGTGGGAGCGGGCTTGACCCGCGATAGCTCCCCCAAAGCACTCACAGGACAACTCAGCCATGGCTCACGTACCCCAGATCAAAATCCCCGCCACCTACATTCGTGGCGGCACCAGCAAGGGCGTATTCTTTCGCCTCGATGACCTGCCGCAAAGCGCGCAGATCCCGGGCCCGGCCCGCGACGCGCTGCTGCTGCGGATAATCGGCAGCCCCGACCCCTACGGCAAGCAGATCGACGGCATGGGCGGCGCGACGTCGAGCACCAGCAAGACCGTGATCCTCTCGCGCAGCATCAAGCCCGGGCATGATGTCGACTACCTGTTCGGCCAGGTCTCGATCGACACCGCGTTCGTCGACTGGAGCGGCAACTGCGGCAACCTCTCGGCAGCCGTTGGTTCGTTCGCCATCAGCGCCGGCCTGGTCGACAGCAGCCGCATCCCGCACAACGGCGTGGTCGTGGTGCGCATCTGGCAGGCCAATATCGGCAAGACCATCGTTGCCCACGTGCCGATCACTGACGGTGAAGTGCAGGAAACCGGCGACTTCGAACTGGACGGCGTGACCTTCCCGGCCGCCGAAGTGCAGCTCGAATTCATGGACCCGGCCGCCGACGAAGACGGCGAGGGCGGCTCGATGTTCCCCACCGGCAACCTGGTCGATGACCTGGTGGTGCCCGGTGTCGGCACCCTGAAAGCCACGCTGATCAATGCCGGCATCCCGACCATCTTCATCCAGGCCGAGGCCCTCGGCTACACCGGTACCGAGCTGCAGGATGCGATCAACAGCGACTCGCAGGCCCTGGCCCGTTTCGAAACCATCCGTGCCTATGGCGCGGTGCGCATGGGCCTGATCGAGCATATCGACGAGGCCGCCAAGCGCCAGCACACACCGAAAGTCGCCTTTGTCGCGCCAGCGGCGGCTTATCAGTCATCCAGTGGTAAAGCCGTGGCCGCCGGCGACGTTGATCTATTGGTACGGGCGCTGTCCATGGGCAAGCTGCACCACGCCATGATGGGCACCGCTGCGGTTGCCATTGGTACTGCCGCGGCAGTGCCTGGCACCCTGGTCAACCTCGCCGCCGGTGGTGGCGAGCGCACGGCCGTACGTTTCGGTCACCCCTCGGGCACCCTGCGCGTGGGTGCTGAAGCCCGCCAGGTGAACGGTGAGTGGACTGTCACCAAAGCAATCATGAGCCGTAGCGCTCGCGTACTGATGGAGGGCTGGGTACGGGTACCCGGTGATGCCTTCTAACCAGTAGCGGCGCTTGGCTCCCTGTTACCTACGTCAACAGAGAGATGTGAAATGAGTGCCAACGTTGATCTGAATAACCGTCCCGACTACGACCGGGTGCTGCAGGACATCGCCGATTACGTCCTCGGCTACAAGGTCGAGTCGCAGGAGGCGCTGGACACCGCGCGCAACTGCCTGATGGACACCCTGGGCTGCGGCCTGCTGGCCCTGCGCTTCCCGGAATGCACCAAGCACCTGGGGCCGCTGGTGGAGGGCACGGTGGTGCCGTTCGGCGCGCGGGTGCCAGGTACCCGCTACCGCCTGGACCCGGTCAAGGCCGCCTGGGACATCGGTTGCATCGTCCGTTGGCTCGATTACAACGACACCTGGCTGGCTGCCGAATGGGGCCACCCCTCGGACAACCTCGGCGGTATCCTGGCCGTCGCCGATCACCTCTCGCAAAAACGCGTGGCCAATGGCGAAGCGCCGCTGAGCATGCGCGTAGTGCTTGAGGCGATGGTCATGGCTCATGAGATCCAGGGTGTGATTGCCCTGGAAAACTCCTTCAACCGCGTTGGCCTCGATCATGTGCTGCTGGTCAAGGTCGCCTCGACCGCGGTGTGCGCCAAGCTTATGGGCGCCAATCGCGAACAGCTGCTGGCGGCGTTGTCCCACGCCTTTGTCGATGGGCAGGCGTTGCGTACTTATCGCCATGCGCCGAACGCCGGCTCGCGCAAGTCCTGGGCGGCGGGCGATGCCTCCAGCCGTGGCGTGCGCCTGGCCGATATCGCCCTGCGTGGCGAGATGGGCATCCCCGGGGTACTGACGGCGCCGCAGTGGGGCTTTTATGACGTGCTGTTCAGCCACACCAACAAGGACCTGGCGCTCAAACCCGAAGGCAAACGTGCTTTCAGCCTGAGTCAGAAGTACGCAAGCTACGTGATGGAAAACGTGCTGTTCAAGATCAGCTTCCCGGCCGAATTCCATGCCCAGACTGCCTGCGAAGCGGCAGTGACCTTGCACCCGCAGGTGCGCAACCGCCTGCATGAAATCGAGCGTATCGTCATTACCACCCATGAGTCGGCGATCCGCATCATCTCCAAGGTTGGCACCCTGGCCAATGCCGCTGACCGTGATCACTGCATCCAGTACATGACCGCCGTGCCGCTGATTTTCGGTAACCTGGTGGCCGAGCAGTACGAAGATGATTTCCATGCTGCGCACCCGATCATTGACCGTCTGCGCGAGAAGATGGAGATCGTCGAAGAGCCGCGATTCACCCGCGAGTACCTGGAGGCCGACAAGCGTTCGATCGCCAATGCCGTGCAGGTGTTCTTCAACGATGGTTCGAGTACCGAGCAGGTGGTGGTGGAGTACCCGATCGGCCATCGCCGGCGCCGGGCCGAGGGCATTCCGCTACTGGAAGAGAAGTTCAAGGCCAACCTGGCGACGCGGTTTACCGGGCAGCGTTCGGCGCAGATATTTGCCCTGTGCAAGGACCAGCAGGCGCTTGAAGCGACGGCAGTGCAGCGGTTTGTGGATTTGTTTGTGATCTGAGGGCCTCATCGCGGGGCAAGCCCGCTCCTACAGGGCCCCATAAAAAACCCCGCCAATTGGCGGGGTTTTTTTAACGCTAAGTCAGCTTAGGCTTGAACAACCGGGATCTTGGCGTTCGCAGCGGCTTCACGGAACTCGGCGATCTGGTCGAAGCTCAGGTAGCGGTAAACGTCGGCAGCCATGCTGTCGATGTTCTTCGCGTACTCCATGTACTCTTCGACGGTTGGCAGCTTGCCCAGGATCGAGGCAACAGCGGCCAGCTCGGCAGAGGCCAGGTAGACGTTGGCGCCATCACCCAGACGGTTCGGGAAGTTACGGGTCGAAGTCGACACTACGGTCGAGTTCGCCGCAACGCGTGCCTGGTTACCCATGCACAGCGAGCAGCCCGGCATTTCCATGCGCGCGCCAGCCTTGCCGTAGATGCCGTAGTAGCCTTCTTCGGTCAGCTGGTGAGCGTCCATCTTGGTGGGCGGCGACAGCCACAGACGGGTCGGGATCGAGCCTTTGACCTTGTCCAGCAGCTTGCCGGCAGCGCGGAAGTGACCGATGTTGGTCATGCACGAACCGATGAACACTTCGTCGATCTTCTCGCCCTGTACCGAGGACAGCAGACGGGCGTCGTCCGGGTCGTTCGGGGCGCAGAGCACAGGCTCTTTGACGTCGGCCAGGTCGATCTCGATGATCTCGGCGTATTCGGCGTCCTTGTCGGCAGCCAGCAGTTGCGGGTTGGCCAGCCAGGCTTCCATCGCTTGCGCGCGGCGTTCCATGGTGCGGGCATCGCCGTAGCCTTCGCTGATCATCCAGCGCAGCAGGGTGATGTTCGACTTCAGGTACTCGGCAACGGCTTTTTCTGGCAGCTTGATGGTGCAACCGGCAGCCGAACGTTCGGCCGAGGCGTCGGACAGTTCGAACGCTTGCTCGACGGTCAGCTCGTCCAGGCCTTCGATTTCCAGGATGCGGCCGGAGAAGGCGTTGATCTTGCCTTTCTTCTCGACGGTCAGCAGGCCTTTCTGGATGCCGTAGTAAGGGATGGCATGGACCAGGTCACGCAGGGTGATGCCTGGCTGCAGCTTGCCCTTGAAGCGCACCAGTACCGACTCCGGCATGTCCAGCGGCATGACGCCGGTGGCCGCGGCGAAGGCGACCAGGCCGGAACCTGCAGGGAACGAGATGCCGATCGGGAAGCGGGTGTGCGAGTCACCACCGGTACCGACGGTGTCCGGCAGCAGCATGCGGTTCAGCCAGCTGTGGATGATGCCGTCGCCTGGACGCAGGGACACGCCACCACGGGTGCGGATGAAATCCGGCAGGGTGTGGTGGGTGGTGACGTCGATCGGCTTTGGATAGGCCGCGGTGTGGCAGAACGACTGCATGACCAGGTCGGCGGAGAAGCCCAGGCACGCCAGGTCTTTCAGTTCGTCACGGGTCATCGGGCCAGTGGTGTCCTGGGAGCCGACGGTGGTCATCTTCGGTTCGCAGTAGGTGCCTGGACGCACGCCTTTGCCTTCCGGCAGGCCGCAGGCTTTACCGACCATCTTCTGTGCCAGGGTGTAGCCCTTGCCGGTGTCGACAGGTGCTTCAGGCAGCTTGAACAGGTCGGTTGGGCCCAGGCCCAGCTCGGCGCGGGCTTTCTCGGTCAGGCCACGGCCGACGATCAGCGGGATACGGCCGCCAGCGCGGACTTCGTCGAGCAGCACCGGGGTCTTCAGTTCGAAGGTGGTGATGACGTCTTCGGTGCCGTGCTTGCAGACTTTGCCAGCGTGCGGGTAGACGTCGATGACGTCGCCCATGTTCAGGTTCGACACGTCGAACTCGATCGGCAGGGCGCCGGCGTCTTCCATGGTGTTGTAGAAGATCGGGGCGATTTTCGAACCGAAGCAGAAGCCGCCAGCGCGTTTGTTCGGTACGTACGGGATGTCGTCGCCGAAGAACCACAGCACCGAGTTGGTGGCGGATTTACGCGAGGAACCGGTACCGACCACGTCACCGACGTAGGCAACCGGGAAGCCTTTGGCTTTGACTTCTTCGATCTGCTTGAGCGGGCCGATGGCGCCTTGTTGCTCAGGCACGATGCCGTCACGGGCCATTTTCAGCATGGCCAGGGCGTGCAGCGGGATGTCAGGGCGCGACCAGGCGTCCGGGGCAGGGGACAGGTCGTCGGTGTTGGTTTCGCCAGGGACCTTGAACACGGTCAGGCTGTACTTGTCAGCGATGGCTGGCTTGCTGGTGAACCACTCACCGGCGGCCCAGGATTCCAGCACGGCCTTGGCGTGGGCATTGCCCGCCTTGGCTTTTTCGGCGACGTCGTGGAAGGCATCGAACATCAGCAGGGTGTGCTTGAGCTGTTCGGCGGCCACAGGGGCCAGTTCGGCGTTGTCCAGCAGCTCGACCATGGTGGCGATGTTGTAGCCGCCCTGCATGGTGCCCAGCAGCTCAACGGCGCGCTTCTTGTCGATCAGCGGCGAGGTGGCTTCGCCTTTGGCGATGGCGGAAAGGAAACCGGCCTTGACGTAGGCGGCTTCGTCCACTCCTGGTGGAACGCGATTGGTGATCAGGTCGACGAGGACTGCTTCTTCGCCAGCAGGGGGATTCTTCAGCAGCTCGACCAGGCCTGCGGTTTGTTCGGCGTTAAGCGGCTGGGGCACGATACCCTGGGCGGCACGCTCTTCGATGTGTTTGCGGTAGGCTTCAAGCACAGTTATTACCCTCATCAGTGGTCCCAAATGGGTGTCCGGGACGCTCATCCAGAAATTCCGGCAGCCATGCGCAATACGGCTTCTTGGGCCGCGTAGCCAGGGTTGCAGGAAATCCTTACAGAAGCTGCTTTCAAAGTTTTACGCCTGTAGAACGGAGGCTGATGAGGGCTGGCGCGGGACATGCGCGAAGCGAATATCCCGGGCCAACGCCGTTCTACCGGATGAACTGTGCTCGTGACGCTTTGAAAACAGCTTCTAACGGACATTGCTGCCTTAAAAAGGCCGGATGATTCTACGGTAAAAAGTCGATGAAGGTAAGGCGCGCTGGATGACTTTAGCGGGTGACCCTCGTTAGACAAAGGGCTAACATGGCAGCCTGTTCCACCGCCAAGCTGTCGGTTTTTTCATGTCCAATCAGTCAATTAAAACGCCTTGCGTCGGCCTCTGTTCCACGGTTTACGGGGACTTGGTGTGCCGTGGCTGCAAGCGTTTTCACCATGAAGTGATCAACTGGAACGGCTACAACGAAGATGAGAAGCGTGCGGTGTGGCTGCGCCTGGAGCAATTGCTGGTGCAGGTCATGGTGGCCAAACTTGAAGTCTTTGATGCCACGCGCCTGCGCCAGCAACTGGAGCTGCGCAAGGTCCGCTTCGTAGCGCATCAGTCTGAATATTGCTGGGCTTATCAACTGATTGCCCGCGGCGCACGGGTGATCCGTGAGCTGGAGGCTTACGGCATGGTGCTGCTGCCGGAGTTTCGCGACTGGGAATTGCCCGAGCTGCGCGATGCCATTGATCGGGAATTCTTCCTGCTGTCGGAGGCCCATTACCAGCGCTATATCGCGCCAGGCTTTCTCAAGGATGCCTTGGGGTAGGTGGTCAAGCCTGCTCCTGTAGGAGCGGGCTTGACCCGCGATGAGGCCCTCAGCCCCTGGCCAGTTCCGTCAGCTGCACCTTCACATCCTCGGTCTTGAGCACCAGCACATCACACTCCAGCGCATCGAGCACCACTTCCGCGGTGTTGCCGATCAGCGCCCCGGAAATCCCGGTACGGGCCACGGTGCCAATCACCGTCACCGCCGCTTCGTACTTTTTCGCCGTATAGGGAATCAGCACATCCGCCGGCCCTTCGGCAACATGCAGGCGCTCATTGCTGATATCGAACTCGGCCTGGAACGCTGCGCATTCCTCGCGGTACTTGCGCTCGATGGTGTCTTTGAGCTGATACACCGGGTCTGCCGCTGACAGCATCGGCGACGGGTGGGCACTGATTACATGCAGCTCGCCCTTGGCCAGGCTTGCGATCGCGTAGCCGTGATCGATGATGCTGGTGTGCAGCAGGCGATGGGCCTCGTCGTGGTTGCCGACATCCACCGCGGCGAGGATCACCCCGCCGGTCCAGGGCCGCTCGCTCTTGACCATCAGCACCGCGCACGGGCACTGGCGCAGCAGCTTCCAGTCGCTGGGGGTGAGCAGGGCGCGCTTGAGCGGGTTGTCCGGGCGATGCTCCTTGATCACCAGCTCGCAGCCTTCGGCCTGCTGCACACTGACGATCGACTCGTGCAAGGTGTCGTGCCAGGCCTGCTCATGGGTTACGTTGTTGTAGCCGTCATCATGCAGCTGGCTGGCCAGCAGGCTGAGCAGGGCGCTGTGGTCGTGTTTCTTGTCGCACATCAGCAAGTGCAGGCGCGCGCCGGTGACCCCGGCGATCAGTTTGGCCCGGGTCAGCGCCCGGCTGTGAGCGTGATCGGGATCCAGTACCACCAGGATGCTGCGTACTTCTTGCATGAGCGTGAACTCCCTTCATAAATGGCGGCCAATGCCTGACTATAGTCGGCGCCAACTGCACCGGGCGTTGATATGTATCAAGCATAGTTCACTGGTGATCGGCGCTGCTGCCGGTATAATCGCCGGTCTTGCCGTTTGCCCTGCCTGTTTGTGAGCCTATGTCCCTTATCCCTGAAATCGAAGCCTTCCTTGGTTGCCGTACCCCTGATGCCTGGGTCCAGGCGGCGCTCGCCGACCAGGAAACCCTGCTGATCGATCACAAGAACTGCGAGTTCAAGGCCGCCAGCACCGCCCTGAGCCTGATGGCCAAGTACAACACGCACCTGGACCTGATCAACATGATGTCGCGCCTGGCCCGCGAAGAGCTGGTGCACCATGAGCAGGTACTGCGCCTGATGAAGCGGCGCAAGATCGCCCTGCGGCCGTTGTCGGCCGGGCGCTATGCCTCGGGCCTGCGCCGGGTGGTGCGCACCCACGAGCCGGTGAAGCTGGTCGACACCCTGGTGGTCGGCGCCTTTATCGAGGCGCGCAGTTGCGAGCGCTTTGCCGCCCTGGTGCCGCACCTGGATGAAGAGCTGGGCAAGTTCTATCACGGCCTGCTCAACAGCGAAGCGCGGCATTATCAGGGTTACCTCAAGCTTGCCCATCAGTACGGCGATGGCGCAGATATCGAGCGGGTGGTGGAGAAGGTCAGGGCGGTCGAGGCCGACCTGATCAGCAGCCCGGATGAAGAGTTCCGTTTTCATAGCGGCGTGCCGGTCTGATTAATCACTTCTTTTGAATGCCTGATCGCGGTGCGGCGACCCGACTTGCCCCGCGATTGCCTTCTATCGACAAAATAATAAGCTAGCTAATTAATGCCTTGACGTTAGCTGCCTAAGCAGTAACATTATGTAACTTACTGCCTAAGCAGGTATCTGTGTCCATGCAGCACTACACCCCGGAAAACTTCCAGAACTGCACCCTCGGCATGCTTCTGGGCCGCACCGCGCTGGTCAAGGACCGCATCATCGACAGCCACATGCAGCCTTACGGCGTGACTGCCGCGCAGTTCAAGGTGCTGATCATCGTCGCCCAATACGGCGTCGACACCCCGGCCGAGCTGTGCCGCTACCTGTCGGTTGACAGCGGTTCGATGACGCGCATGCTCGACCGCCTCGAACAGAAAGACCTGATCATCCGCCGCCGTTGCCCGGACGACCGTCGGCAGATTCGCCTGGGTCTGAGCGAAGAAGGCCAGAAGCTCGCCGACCTGCTGCCACAGATCGGCGCTGCGGCGATGAACGAGCTGGTCGGTGTGCTCGAGCCCAGTGAGCTGGCCACCCTCGAAGCGATCCTGAGCAAGGTGCTGCTGGCCGCCGGCGACACCCTGACGGCCATGCGCCTGGGCGCCAAGTAAGCGCCCATTTCACCCATTCACTCAGCCAAGGTATTAGCAATGGCCACTACTTCTTCTGCGCACGACACCACGCAGGACCTCAACAACCAGCGCAAGCGCAAGACCTGGCTGTTGGCCCTGGCGTTGCTGATCGTCGTCGCCGGCGCTGGCGTCTGGGCCTGGCACGAGCTTTACGGGCGCTGGAGCGAAGAGACCGACGATGCCTATGTCAACGGCAACGTAGTGGAGATCACCCCGCTGGTCACCGGCACTGTGGTCAGCATCGGCGCGGACGATGGCGACCTGGTCCACGAAGGCCAGATGCTGCTCGAATTCGACCCCAGCGACGCCGAGGTCGGCCTGCAGGCTGCCGAGGCCAATCTGGCGCGTGCGGTGCGCCAGGTGCGTGGCCTGTACAGCAACGTCGATGGCAAGAAGGCCCAGGTGGCTTCGCGCCAGGCCGAGCTGAAAAAAGCGCAGGAGAACTTCAACCGGCGACAAACCCTGGCCGCCGGTGGGGCGATCTCCAAAGAAGAGCTGTCCCATGCCCGCGACGACCTGTCTTCGGCGCAAAGCGCCTTGAATGATGCAAAACAGCAGCTCAACACCACAGCGGCGCTGGTCGATGACACCGTAGTGTCGTCGCACCCCGAGGTGATGGCCGCGGCCGCCGAGCTGCGCCAGGCCTACCTCAACAACGCCCGCACCACCCTGGTGGCGCCGGTCACCGGCTACGTTGCCAAGCGCACCGTGCAGCTTGGCCAGCGCCTGCAACCGGGCACTGCGACCATGGCGGTGATCCCCCTCGACCAGCTGTGGATCGACGCCAACTTCAAGGAAACCCAACTGCGCAACATGCGCATCGGCCAGCCGGTCGACATCGTTGCCGACCTGTACGGCAGCGACGTCAAGTACAGCGGCACCATCGACAGCCTCGGCGCCGGCACTGGCAGCGCCTTTGCCCTGTTGCCGGCGCAGAACGCCACCGGCAACTGGATCAAGATCGTCCAGCGGGTGCCGGTGCGTATTCATATCAATGCCGAGCAACTGGCCAAGCATCCGCTGCGGATCGGCCTGTCGACCCAGGTCGAGGTCGATCTGCATGACCAGAGCGGCCCGGTGCTGGCCCAGCAGCCGCCGCAGAAGGCCTCGTTCGCCACCCAGGTGTACGACCGTCAACTGGTCGAGGCTGATCGCCTGATCACCAGGCTGATCCATGACAACAGTGCCGGTTCCAGCAAGACGGCGCAGCGATGAGCGCCAATCAGGCTTCCTTTACCCCGCCAAGCCTGTTGCTGACCACCATCGGCCTGTCACTGGCGACCTTCATGCAGGTGCTCGACACCACCATCGCCAACGTGGCATTGCCGACTATTTCCGGCAACCTCGGCGTCAGTTCGGAGCAGGGCACCTGGGTCATTACCTCGTTTGCGGTGAGCAACGCCATTGCCTTGCCGCTGACCGGCTGGCTGAGCCGGCGCTTCGGTGAGGTCAAGCTGTTCATCTGGGCCACGCTGCTGTTCGTGCTGGCTTCGTTCCTTTGCGGCATTGCCCAGTCGATGCCCGAGCTGGTCGGCTTTCGCGTGCTCCAGGGCATCGTTGCCGGGCCGCTGTATCCGATGACCCAGACCCTGCTGATCGCAGTCTATCCGCCGGCCAAGCGCGGCATGGCCCTGGCGTTATTGGCCATGGTCACGGTGGTGGCGCCGATTGCCGGGCCGATTCTCGGCGGCTGGATCACCGACAGCTACAGCTGGCCGTGGATCTTCTTCATCAACGTGCCGATCGGCCTGTTCGCCGCCGCCGTGGTGCGCCAGCAGATGCGCACGCGCCCGGTCAGCACCAGCCGCCAGCCGATGGACTACATTGGCCTGCTGAGCCTGATCATCGGCGTCGGCGCCTTGCAGATCGTGCTCGACAAGGGCAATGACCTGGATTGGTTCGAGTCGAATTTCATCGTCATCGGCAGCCTGATCTCGGTGGTGTTCCTGGCGGTGTTCATCATCTGGGAGCTGACCGACAAGCACCCGGTGGTCAACCTGCGGCTGTTCGTGCACCGCAACTTTCGCATCGGCACCATCGTGCTGGTCGGCGGCTATGCCGGCTTCTTCGGCATCAACCTGATCCTACCGCAGTGGCTGCAGACGCAGATGGGCTACACCGCCACCTGGGCAGGCCTGGCGGTGGCGCCGATCGGCCTGTTGCCGGTGCTGATGTCGCCGTTTGTCGGCAAGTACGCGCACAAGTTTGACCTGCGGGTGCTGGCGGGGCTGGCGTTCCTGGCGATTGGCGCCAGTTGCTTCATGCGTGCCGGCTTTACCAACGAAGTCGACTTCCAGCACATCGCCCTGGTGCAATTGTTCATGGGGATCGGCGTGGCGCTGTTCTTCATGCCGACCTTGAGCATCCTGCTCTCCGACCTGCCGCCGCACCAGATCGCCGACGGCTCGGGGCTGGCGACCTTCCTGCGGACCCTGGGCGGCAGTTTTGCCGCGTCGCTGACCACCTGGATCTGGATTCGCCGGGCAGACCAGCACCATGCCTACCTGAGCGAGAGCATCAGCAACTACGAGCCTGCGACCCGCGAGGCGTTGAACCAGCTGGGCGGGGCGAGCGGGCAGTCGTATGCGCAGCTGGAGCGGATGCTCAGCAGTCAGGCGTACATGATGTCGACGGTGGATTACTTCACCCTGATGGGCTGGATTTTCGCAGGCTTGATATTACTGGTGTGGCTGGCCAAGCCGCCGTTTGCGGCCAAGGCCGGGCCGGCGTCGGCGGGGCACTGATAATCGCGGGGCAAGCCCGCTCCTACCAGGAATGTAGGAGCGGGCTTGCCCCGCAATCAGTCTTCAGGGAAAAGCAAAAGGCTGCAGTTGAAACCCTTGCTCGTCCACCTCCAGCGCCCAGCCTTGGCGGTCCCAATCGCCCAGCACGATACGCCGCGCCGGTTGATCGCCGACCACCAGCTTGTGAATCGCCGGCCGATGGGTGTGGCCATGCACCAGGGTGCGCACACCGTATTGCTGCATGATCCGCGGCACTTCCTCGGCGGTCACGTCGACAATGTCGTTGGCCTTCATCCGCGTCTGTGCCCGGCTTTCGCTACGCAGCTTGCGTGCAAGCTTCTGCCGGGTGCTCAGCGGCAGATGCCGAAGAATCCACAGGCTCAACGGGTTGCGCAGGTAACGGCGCATCTTCATGTAGGCCAGGTCGCGGGTGCACAGGCTGTCGCCGTGCATCAGCAACACCGGCTCGCCGCCCATCTCGACCACGCTCGGGTCGGCCAGCAGGGTGCAGCCAGCGGCCTTGCAAAAGGCCTGGCCGAGCAGGAAGTCGCGGTTGCCGTGCATCACAAAGACCTGCGTGCCGCTGTCGCTCAAGGCGCGCAGGGCCTGGCAGATCGAGGTCTGGAAGGGCGTCATGGCGTCGTCGCCGATCCATGCCTCGAAAAAATCGCCAAGGATGTACAGCGCCTCGGCGTGCCGCGCACGACCGTCGAGCAGATCAACAAACGCCCGGGTAATGTCCGGGCGTTCTTCTTGCAGGTGCAGATCAGAGATCAGCAGTATCACTCAATGATCTCGGCTTTCTCGATGATCACGTCGTCCTTCGGCACGTCCTGGTGACCGGACTTGGAACCGGTGGCGACTTTCTCGATGGCGTCGACAACCTCGGTACCTTCGGTCACTTTGCCGAATACCGCGTAACCCCAGCCCTGCACGTTCTTGCCGCTGTGGTTGAGGAAGTCGTTGTTCGAGGCGTTGATGAAGAACTGCGCCGAGGCCGAATGCGGCTCCATGGTGCGAGCCATGGCGATGGTGTACTTGTCGTTCTTCAGGCCGTTGTCAGCTTCGTTCTGGATGCTGGCACGCTTGTCACGCTTCTCGTTCATGCCTGGCTCAAAACCGCCGCCCTGGATCATGAAACCCTTGATCACACGGTGGAATACGGTGTTGCTGTAGTGGCCAGCGTTAACGTATTCGATGAAGTTGGCCACGGTGATCGGGGCTTTCTCGGCGTTCAGCTCGATGACGATGTCACCGTGGTTGGTAGTCAGTTTGACTTTGGACATGCTTGAAACTCGCTCTGTTCGGGGGTTTTGCGGTGGTGTAGCTTCAAGCTTCAAGTGGCAAGCTGCAAGAAAAAGCGCACTGCGTTCGTCTTGGAACGTGTTGCTTGTAGCTTGAAGCTGCTATTTGACCTGTCGGCAGCTCGACCGCTTCGGCTATGATAAGCGCTTTGATTCAGTCGGCCTACCCAGGCCGTGCACCCCGTATTCAAGGATCCTATGAGCAAGCCCACTGCCGACACCGCTCCCAACGCCGCTGCCAAAGGCGCTCCCGCCATCCCTGCGAACTTCCTGCGTCCGATCGTGCAGGCAGACCTGGACTCGGGCAAGCACAGCAGCATCGTCACCCGTTTCCCGCCAGAGCCCAACGGTTACCTGCACATCGGCCATGCCAAGTCGATCTGCGTGAACTTCGGCCTGGCCCAGGAATTCGGTGGGGCCTGTCACCTGCGTTTCGATGACACCAACCCGGCCAAAGAGGACCAGGAGTACATCGACGCGATCCAGAGCGACATCAAGTGGCTGGGCTTCGAGTGGACCGGCCCGGTGCGCTACGCTTCGCAATATTTCGACCAGTTGCACGACTGGGCGGTCGAGCTGATCAAGGCCGGCAAGGCCTACGTCTGCGACCTGACCCCGGAGCAGGCCAAGGAATACCGTGGCAACCTGACCACCCCTGGCCAGAACAGCCCGTTCCGCGAGCGCTCGGTTGCAGACAACCTCGACCTGTTCGCGCGCATGAAAGCCGGTGAGTTCAAGGATGGCGAGCGCGTGCTGCGGGCCAAGATCGACATGGCCTCGCCGAACATGAACCTGCGCGACCCGATCCTCTACCGCATTCGTCATGCCCATCACCACCAGACCGGTGATGCCTGGTGCATCTACCCCAACTACGACTTCACCCACGGTCAGTCGGATGCCATCGAAGGCATCACCCACTCGATCTGCACCCTCGAGTTCGAAGGCCATCGCCCGCTCTACGAGTGGTTCCTCGACAACCTGCCGGTGCCGGCCAAGCCGCGCCAGTACGAGTTCAGCCGCCTGAACCTGAACTACACCATCACCAGCAAGCGCAAGCTCAAGCAACTGGTCGATGAGCAGCACGTCAACGGCTGGGACGACCCGCGCATGTCGACCCTGTCGGGTTTCCGCCGTCGCGGCTACACCCCGGCGTCGATCCGCAACTTCTGCGAAATGGTCGGTACCAACCGCTCCGACGGCGTGGTCGACATGTCGATGCTCGAATTCAGCATCCGTGACGACCTTGACCGCACCGCGCCACGCGCCATGTGCGTGCTGCGCCCGCTGAAAGTGGTCATTACCAATTACCGGGAAGGCCAGGTCGAGAACCTCGAACTGCCGCGCCACCCCAAAGAAGACATGGGCGTGCGCGCACTGCCATTCGCCCGCGAAATCTACATCGACCGCGACGACTTCATGGAAGAGCCGCCCAAGGGCTACAAGCGCCTGGAGCCGGCCGGTGAAGTGCGCCTGCGCGGCAGCTACGTGATCCGCGCCGACGAGGCGATCAAGGACGCTGACGGCAACATCGTCGAGCTGCGCTGCTCGTACGACCCCGACACCCTGGGCAAAAACCCTGAAGGCCGCAAGGTCAAGGGCGTGATCCACTGGGTGCCGGCCGCGGCCAGCGTCGAATGCGAAGTACGCCTGTACGACCGCCTGTTCCGCTCGGCCAACCCCGAGAAGACCGAAGATGGCGGCAACTTCCTTGACAACATCAATCCTGATTCGCTGCAGGTGCTGACGGGTTGTCGTGCGGAACCTTCCCTGGGCCAGGCCCAGCCAGAAGACCGCTTCCAGTTCGAGCGCGAAGGCTACTTCTGCGCCGACCTGAAAGACTCCCAGCCGGGTCGCCCGGTGTTCAACCGCACCGTGACCCTGCGCGATTCGTGGGGCAGCTAAGGAACTCTCGTGCTTACCATCTACAACACGCTCAGCAAGACCAAGGAAGTCTTCAAACCGCTTGAAGGCAACAAGGTGCGGATGTACGTCTGCGGCATGACCGTCTACGACTTCTGCCACCTGGGCCACGGGCGCAGCATGGTCGCCTTCGACCTGGTGACCCGCTGGCTGCGTTACAGCGGCTACGACCTGACCTATGTGCGCAACATTACCGACATCGATGACAAGATCATCAACCGGGCCAACGAAAACGGCGAAAGCTTCGACGCCCTGACCGCCCGCATGATCGACGCGATGCACGAAGACGAGCGCCGCCTGAACATCCTGCCGCCGGACCAGGAGCCGCGTGCCACCGACCATATCGCCGGCATGCACGCGATGATCCAGACCCTGATCGACAAGGGCTATGCCTACGCGCCGGGCAACGGCGACGTGTACTACCGGGTCGGCAAGTTCGTCGGCTACGGCAAGCTGTCGCGCAAGAAGATCGAAGACCTGCGCATCGGCGCCCGCATCGAGGTCGACGAAGCCAAGCAGGACCCGCTCGACTTCGTCCTCTGGAAGGGCGTCAAGCCCGGCGAGCCGAGCTGGGAATCGCCCTGGGGCGCGGGCCGTCCGGGCTGGCACATCGAGTGCTCGGTGATGTCCACCTGCTGCCTGGGCGAGAGCTTCGACATCCACGGTGGTGGCAACGACCTGGAGTTCCCGCACCACGAGAACGAAATCGCCCAGAGCGAGGCCGCCACCGGCAAGCAATACGCCAATTCGTGGATGCACTGCGGCATGATTCGCATCAATGGCGAGAAGATGTCCAAGTCCTTGAACAACTTCTTCACCATTCGCGACGTGCTCGACAAGTATCACCCGGAGGTGGTGCGCTACCTGCTGGTGTCGAGCCACTACCGCAGCTCGATCAACTACTCCGAAGACAGCCTGCGCGAGTCCAAGGGTGCCCTCGAGCGCTTCTACCACGCCCTGCGCGGCTTGCCACGGGTGGCGGCTGCAGGTGGCGAGGAGTACGTCGAGCGCTTCACCGCGGCGATGAACGACGACTTCGGCACCCCTGAAGCCTGCGCCGTGCTGTTCGACCTGGTGCGCGAGATCAACCGCCTGCGCGAGAACGATCCACAGGCCGCTGCCGGCCTGGCCGGTCGCCTGCGCGAACTGGGTGATCTGCTCGGTGTGCTGCAACTGGACGCCGATGACTTCCTGCGTGCCGGCGCCGAAGGCAAGGTCGATGCTGCCGAGGTTGAAGCCTTGATCCAGGCGCGCCTGCAAGCGCGTGCCGACAAGAACTGGGCCGAATCCGACCGCATCCGCGACCAGCTGACCGCCATGGGCGTGGTGCTGGAAGACGGCAAGGGCGGCACCACCTGGCGCCTGGCTGACTAAGCAATCGCGGGGCAAGCCGCTCCTTGTAGGAGCGGGCTTGCCCCGCGATGAGGCCCTAACTGACTACACCCGTCCTGCAGTGCAACACCAGTTTCGCCCCACCCAGCTCACTCTCGCCGACCTCCAGTTCAAAGCCATGCAGGTCAACGATCGCCGCCACAATCGACAGGCCCAGCCCGAACCCCGGGTGACGCTGGCCTTCCTCACTGCGATAAAAGCGCTTCAACACCGCCCCACGCTCGTCCACGGGAATCCCCGGGCCGCTGTCGTGCACCTCGATATGCAAGCCCTTGGCATCGCTCAACGCGCGCATCAGCACCTGGCCCTGGGCCGGGGTGAACTTGATCGCGTTGCCGACCAGGTTGGCCAGCGCCTCGAACAGCAACTCGCGATCACCGTGCAGCGCCGGCAATTGTTCGGGCATTTCCAGCGTTAGTCCAATCTCGCCGTCTTCGGCCAGCGGCAGGTAGAAGTCGTGCAGCTCCTGCAGCAGCCCGTGCGGGTCAAGCTCGACAAACCCGGCGCGGCGCTGGCGGTCTTCCAGCTCGCTGATGCGCAGCAACCCGCGAAAGCGCGCCATCAGCGTGTCGGTTTCGCCAATCGCCTGTTCCAGTGCTTCGGCCTGCGGCGAATCATCGCCGGCCTGCTGGCGGATGCGGTAGAGCTGGGCGCGCAGGCGGGTCAGCGGGGTGCGCAGGTCGTGGGCGATGTTGTCACAGACGCCTTTGACTTCATGCATCAGGCGCTCGATGCGGTCGAGCATGGCGTTGACGATGGCCGCCAGCATGTCCAGCTCGTCGCGCCGCGCCGACAACGGCAGGCGGCGGGTCAGGTCGCCGGAAACAATCTGCTCGGCGCTGGCCTGGATCGCGCGGATACGCTTGAGCGGCCTGCGCCGCAGCAGGTACCAGCCGGCGATGCCGGGAATGATGGTCAGCGACAGGCCCCAGAGCAGGGCGTGGAGGATGATCCGGGTGACCACGAACAGCGAGCCGTTGTCGCGCACCAGCACCAGCCAGCGGCCATCGCGGACCTTGATCGCCACTGCATCGCAGCTGTCACGGGGCAGGTGCGGGTCGTCGGCGTCCAGGCAGCGGCTCAGTTCATGGATCTTGCCGTCCAGGCCGAGCTCGGGCGGGATCTGGCGAACCTGCCCGCCGAGCGCATTGAACTGCGCGTCGAACAGCCCATAGGCATCAAAACTGCGCTCTTCGAAGGCCTGGCTGGCAATCAGCGCATCATCGAGCTGCTTGCCGCTCATGTGCGCGAACAGGTGCTGGCGCTGCAGCAGGGAGTGGCGGGTGAGCTTGTTCAGGTAGCCTGATACCTCGAAGTACAGCACCCCCATGAGGATGCTGCTCCAGGCCACGAACAGAAAACTGTACAGCGCCAGCAGGCGGCTGGTGGACGAGCTCCAGCCCTTAGACGGGTTCGGCAATGGCATAGCCCGAGCCCCGCACGGTGCGAATCAGCGGCGTCTGGCCGGCGGCGTCGATCTTCTTGCGCAAGCGTCCGATGTGCACGTCGATCAGGTTGGTGCCCGGGTCGAAGTGATAGCCCCAGACTTCCTCGAAAATCATCATCCGGGTAATCACCTGGCCAGCGTGACGCATGAGAAATTCCAGCAGCTTGTACTCGGTGGGCAGCAGGTTGAGGGTCTGCTCGCCGCGCTTGGCCTCGTGGCTGATCAAATCCAGCTCAAGGTCGGCAACCTGCAGGCGGGTCTGCGCCAGCGGCACGCTGTTGCGGCGCAACAGCACCTCGACGCGGGCGGCCATTTCATCGGAGGCGAACGGCTTGGTCAGGTAGTCATCACCGCCGGCGCGCAGGCCACGGACCCGTTCGTCGACATCCGAAAGGGCGCTGATCATCAGGATCGGCGTGGCGATCTTCAGGGTGCGCAGGGTGGTGACGATGGTCAGGCCGTCGACTTCCGGCAGCATCCGGTCCAGGGTGATCAGGTCGTAGCCACCGGCAATCGCCTTGGCCAGGCCTTCACGGCCGTTGTCGGCCCAATCCACTTCCAGGCCATGGCTGGAAAGTTCGGCGACGATCTCCTGGGCGGTGACAGCGTCGTCTTCGATAGTCAGTACGCGGGGCATGCTTTTACCTGGGCGGCGGGTAGAGACTTGATTGTGCCAAAGAATAGGCGGTGCCCGGGTTAAAGAAAAATTCATCTAGGGAGGAGAGCATCGCGGGTCAAGTCGGATCGCCGCACCGCCGCTCCCACAGGATTTGCGATCACCTGTGGGAGCGGGCTTGACCCGCGATCCGCTTTGGCCCGCGATGGCGGTTCAGCGCATCAGGCGACCTTGACGATCCAGCCCGCCGGGCCTTCGATGTCGCCGCTCTGGATACCGGTCAGCTCGTTGTAGAGCTTCTGGGTAACCGGGCCAACCTCGGTTTCGCTGTAGAACACGTGCAGCTTGTCGCCATACTGGATGCCGCCGATCGGGGTGATCACCGCAGCGGTGCCGCAAGCGCCGGCTTCGACGAAGCGGTCCAGGTTGTTGATCAGCACGTCGCCTTCGATGACCTTCAGGCCCAGGCGCGATTGCGCCAGTTCCATCAGCGACAGGCGGGTAATGCCCGGCAGCACGGAGGCTGACTTCGGCGTGATGAACTCGTTGTTGGCGGTGATGCCGAAGAAGTTGGCCGAGCCGACTTCCTCGATCTTGGTGTGGGTCAGCGGGTCAAGGTAGATGCAGTCGGCAAAGCCGGCTTGCTTGGCCTTGTAGCCCGGTTGCAGGCTGGCCGCGTAGTTGCCGCCGACCTTGGCAGCGCCGGTGCCTTGTGGCGCGGCGCGGTCGTAGTCGGAAATCAGGAACTTGTGCGGGGTCATGCCGCCCTTGAAGTACGAGCCGACCGGGATGGCGAAGATCGAGAAGATGAACTCCGGCGCGGTCCGCACGCCGATGTTGTCGCCCACGCCGATGACGAACGGACGCAGGTACAGCGCACCTTTGCCATACGGCGGAATGAAACGCTCGTTGGCCTTGACCACTTGCTTGCAGGCGTCGATGAACTGTTCGGTCGGCACCTGCGGCATCAGCAGGCGGTCGCAGCTGCGCTGCATGCGCAGGGCGTTCTGGTCCGGGCGGAACAGGTTGATCGAGCCGTCCTTGCAGCGGTAGGCCTTCATCCCCTCGAAGCATTGCTGGCCATAATGCAGCGCGGTCGAGCCTTCGCTGATGTGCAGCTGGTTGTCTTCGGTCAGGGTGCCCTTGTCCCACTCGCCGTTACGGAAATAGGACAGGTAGCGCTTGTCGGTCTTGATGTAGTCGAAGCCCAGCTTGTCCCAGTTAATGCTTTCGTTACTCATGGCACCCTCGATTCGGTTGCAGATGCCTGCTCAGGCAGGCGGTTCTTATTGCGCACTCGGCCACGATAATACATCCCGTGCAGATCGGGAACGCCCAGTCATAGATTGGACCTTGGTCGCAGTGAAAATCTTCAGCCACCGAGCTGGCGCAGCAGTGCCAGACGCATGCCGAAGCCGATCAGCAGGGTGCCGAACACGCGGTTCTGCAGTTTCTGCTTCCAGGGGCTGGCGGCCAGCCAGCGCCCCAGGCGATCGCCACTCAGGGCATAGAGCCCGTCAAAACCCAGGCCGACTACCACCAGCACCGTGCCGAGCACGGCAAACTGCTGGCCGACCGCAGCGCCGTGCGGGTCGATGAACTGCGGCAACAGCACCGAGCAGAACAGCAGCGCCTTGGGGTTGAGCAGGTTGGTCAACAGGCCCTGGCGCAATGCCGCCTGCCAGTGCCCGCGCTGCTGCACCCCGCTGTGACGCGGCGGCAGCGGCGGCAGCGGCGCAACCGGGGCGCAGAGCAATTGCCAGCCGAGCCAGGCCAGGTAAATACCGCCGGCAATGCTCAGCAGGTCAAACGCCCAGGGGTGGCTGCGTAGCAGGGCGGCCAGGCCCAGTGCCGCCAGGCTTACGTGCGCCGCGCGGGCCAGGGCCAGGCCCAAGGCGGTCACCAGGGCCTGGCGCTTGCCCTGGCTGGCGCCGGTATTAAGCAGCAGGAACATGTCCGGGCCGGGCACCAGGTAGACCACCAGCAAGGCGGCGCAAAACAGGCTGTATTGAGACATGACGGGCTCCTGCGCAAATAACGGGACGAGAAAATTCTAAGCGCGAAAGGCCTGGCAGGTGCTTGCGATTGTTGCGTGTTTGCCTGGCTGTATTGCTATAAACTGCCACGATCTACCATTCAGAATTAAGATCATGCCAAAACTCACCCTCGACGCTTTTGATCGCAAGATTCTCGAAGCTTTGCAGCGCAATGCCCGCCTGAGCAATGTCGAGCTGGCTGAAGCCATTGGCCTGTCGCCGTCGCCGTGCCTGCGCCGGGTGCGTCTGCTGGAAGAGGCGGGGCTGATCAAGGGCTACGCCGCGCAACTGGACCGCGATGAAGTCGGCCTGGGCCTGACCGTGTTCGTCGGGGTCAAGGTCGAGCGCCACCACGAGCCAGCCGCCCAGGCCTTTCAGCAGGCGGTGCTGGCGCTACCGCAGGTAATTGCCGCGCACCTGGTGTCCGGCGAGTCGGACTTCCTTTTGCAAGTGGTGGTGCCGGACCTGCGCAGCTACGAGCGCTTTCTCATCGACACCTTGCTCAAATTGCCCGGCGTCAGCGATATCCGCAGCAACTTCGCCATCCAGACCGTCAAGGCGCACGGGCCGTTGCCGCTGGATCACCTGGGCCTGGCCGAGGAAAACAAGCGTTGACCGCTGCCTGGCCCGGGCGCATTATCGAGCTATGAAGATTTGCCTGCTGACCTCGTCGCGTACCACTACCACCGCCATACGCGGGGCGGGTACGGCTGCATAACCTTAGGCAGCAGGTAATCCAAGGCCCCGCCAGCAATGGACGGGGCCTTGTCTTTTCTCCGTCCGGGCTGGCCAATCACACGGAGATGAAGATGCAAGCAAAACGCGCACTGCTGGTCCTGGATATGCAAGTGGGTTTGTTCCACGGCCCCGAACAACCCTGGCAGGGTGAGCAGGTGCTCAACCGGATCAACAGCCTGATCGGCGCTGCGCATAACGCCCAGGCAGCGGTTTTTGCGGTTCGCCACACCGGGCCCGAAGGTTCGCCGATTGCCGCCGGCAGCCCCGCGTGGCAGTTGTTGCCGGCCCTGGCGATTGATCCCGCACGCGACACGGTCTTCGATAAAACCCGGCCCAGTGCCTTCTTTGCTACCACGCTGGCCGATCAACTGCGTGAAGCCGCTATCGATGAACTGGTCATCGTCGGCCTCAAGACCCAGTACTGCGTCGACACCAACTGCCGGGTTGCCCGCGAGCTTGGCTTCAACGTCGTACTGGTCAGTGATGCCCACACCTGCATGGACACCCCAGGCTTGCCCGCCGAGGCGATCATCGCCCACCACAACCTGACCCTGGGCGGCGCCTTTGCCCGCCTGCAATCAAGCGCGGATGTGCAGTTCTGAGCCCTCGCCCAGTTGCAGGTAGCCGTCCAGCGCCAGTTGCTGCATGAACACCCGGTCGTGGGACGCAACCAGCAAGGTCCCACGATACTGGCGCAGCATCGCTTCAAGGGCAGCGAGGGAGGGCAGGTCGAGGTGGTTGCTCGGCTCGTCAAGCAACAGCAGGCCCACCGGGGTGTCGCGGTACAGCACCCCGGCCAGGCTTGCCTTGAGCCGTTCGCCGCCGCTGAGCACGCCGCTGGGCAAACTGATGCGCTCGGCGCCCAGGCCCAGTTGCGCCAGGCGCGTACGCAGCAGGCTCTCGTCCGGGTTGGCGCTGGCGCTGCGCAGGTAGTCGAGCACCGATTGCCCGGCGGGCAGCAGGCTGCAGTGCTGGTCGAGCAAGGCGACTTCGCTGCGTACTTCACACGTCCCCGCGGCCGGCGCCAATTGCCCGGCCAGTACCTTGAGCAAGGTGGATTTACCGCTGCCATTGGCGCCGACCAGGCCCAGGCGTTCGCCGCTATACAGGCTGAGATCGACCAGGCCTTGGTGGGCGAAGGGCAATTGCAGGTCTTGAAGTACGACTACCTGACTGCCGCTCGGTTGAAGCGACGTGGGCGCATGGATCACGATCGGGCTGGCAGATTCAACCTGCTGCGCCGCATCGCGCACCTGTGCGTTAAGCGCCTGGCGCGCCGCTTGATGATCACGCTGCTGCTTGCCGGCAGTGGTTTCGCTGCGTTGCTGCTGGCGGTCGAGAAGGATCTTCGCCTGGTTGGCCGAACGCGCAGCCTTGCTGGCGCGTGACTGCTGGCGCTGCAGGCGCTCGCGCTGTTGCTGCAGCTCGCGGGCCTGGCGCTGGCGTTCGAGCTTGAGGCGTTCCAGGGTGCGTTCGGCCTGCTCGGTCTGCGCGCTTTTGCACTGGGCGTAGACGCTGTAATTGCCGCCGTAGCTGCTCAGGCCCAGGGGCGAGAGTTCGACGATGCGTTCCATGCGCTCAAGCAGCGCGCGGTCATGACTGATCACCAGCAGGCCCTTGTTCCAGCCCTCGAGCAGGGTCATCAGCGCCTCCCGGCTGGTGGCGTCCAGATGGTTGCTGGGTTCGTCGAGGATCAGGTAATCGGCATCACTGACAAAGGCCCCGAGCAGCGCCACGCGCATCGCCTGGCCACCGCTCAGCGCCGCTGCACAGTGCGTCCAGTTCAGTTGCCCCAGGCCATGCAGATCAAGCTGCGCCTGCAGGCGTTCGCGAATGTCCCAGCGCTCGCCGACGCAATCGAAGTCCGCGTCTTGGGTGCTGCCGGCCTCGATGCGCAGCAAGGCATCGATCACCTCGCGTACCTGAGCCAGGTCCGCCACCGTGGCATCGGCATCGGCCAGATGCTGACCCACATAGTGCACCCGGCCACGACGCAGGCAGCGGCCTTCGCTGGGCGGCAAGCGCCCGGCCAAAACTTGCGCCAGCAACGACTTGCCCACGCCATTGCGACCGACCAGGCCGGTGCGGCGCTGGTCGAAGGTCTCGACAAGATCGGAAAACAAAAGCCGGCCATCCGGCAAGGCCAGGGTGACGCTGTCCAGCGTCAGGATCGACGTATTCGTCATGCAAAACTCCAAGAAATGCCCGCGACGTCCCCGCAAAGGGGCTGAAGACTGGCCGTCGCAAAGACGGCGGCATTAATTGCGCATTGGACGAATACCTCGGGGAGATGAGTGAGGGGACAGCTTAGGGCGCAGAGCGGTGCGGGTAAAGAGCTATTCAGTCGGTGTATTGAAGATACTCACTCATTCGTCAGGTTGAAACTTGCGGCGTCCGATGATCAGCGTCGTACCTGCGCAGAATACGAGCACAGGCACTAGGAACAGATCCATTGCCTCCCAATAGCTACCACCCGGTTTGAACAGTAAAGTAATACCGGCAGCCCATAGGAACAACCCTAGCCATTTACGAATCAGGTAGGGCTTCAGGCAGTGATCCAGAAAGGCGATGAGGATCAACGCGTAACATAGCTGGGTAACTTCAGACATGATGTGTGCTCTGCTCAGCCATGCTCTAGGTACTTGCGTCGTGTCATGAAAAGCGCACCGCCGGCTCCAGATATGCAGATGGCGATGAATTCGATGTCCAATGAACCTGCCCGGGTAGGGAGCAGGTAGCTGGCAATCGTGCCGCCGAAAAACAGTACGATGCCACAGCGCTTTCGTAGGCGATAAGGTTTGACTAAGAAGTACAGCAGGTAAAATAGAATCAAGAGGATTGTGTACTGAAGATACTCATTCATGGGGCCAGACCTGCGGTCGGTATGATTATCGAATCAGCTGAAAATTGTGGGCCGATGCCCCCGTCAACACGAGCCTCAATGCTTATGATCAGGTTCCGCGATCACCCTCCGTAACAACGAACTTGGAAACATAGAAAACTATTCCGTGAGGACCGGCGTACTCATAGGTTTTTTCTATCTGCACAACAACCCTCCCTGTGTAATACAGACGTGCCAGGCGCACCTCATCATTGACGTGCAGGGAAAGATGCCCATATCAATTTCGGGCGTTTGCCGTATTGCTCCGGCATGAAGGTAGGACCGATCCCAAATTAGCGGATGACGGTCTGTCGAAGAGGCTCTCTCATTCGCCCCGTTGAAACTTTCGACGTCCCTTGACCAGAGTCATGCCCGCGAATAGTACGAACAAAGGGAACAGTTTCAGATTCAACTCATGCCAATAGAGGCCGCCCGGCACAAACTGCAATGTAACGGCGGCTATCATCAACGCCAGGCCCAGCCATTTGCGGAGTAAATAGGGTTTAAGGCAATGATCCATAAATGAAATCAGGATCAGTGCGTAGCACAGTTGGGTAACGTCAGACACGAGTGGCACTCAAGCGTCCTCATCGAATCGATTACGTCTGAAGAACAACTCCACGCCACCGAGAATCGCAAAAAGTGCAATAAGGTGCAGGTCGACGTCGAGCCAGTAGCTGCCTTCCAACGTGAATCTACCGATAAGGCCGCCGAGCAATAACGTCAGGCTTAACCATTTTCGGAGTGTGCTGGGTTTGAGCCGGCGCTCGACCACAACAAAGATGAAGAAGGCGATGAATAGCTGGCTGAATTCTGCCATGGCGTCTTCAACCTTGATTCTTGATGATCATTGAGGACGCTGATCGTTGGGGGCCGATACCCCCACTGACAGATGCCTGGATGCTGACAATTATGTCGCCGGAATGATAAATCGGTAGGTGTGGTTCGGTGAGGGAGGCAGCGGCGGATCCAACGAGGGATCCGAAAACTGGCGTTAGGAGCAGAGTGGCGGCGCCCCCAAAGTAACCTCCGATGACAGCGATTACGTCAAAGCGCTGACTGTTCAATCTATCCGCCTGCTGACGGCTCAACGCTCGAGAAACAGCGACTCTCATCTCACAAACACGATTACCGGCCTGCATTCTGTCGTATAGCGCCACCAGCATTGTGTTGACTTGGTAGTGCGCCCCCTTCGCCTCGCTGATATGCAACTCGCGCAGCCTCGCGCGATCTTCCGGCAGGACCACAATTTGCGAGACGTGGAAAACGATGCCGAAGTTGCCGGCGTACTCATAGGTTTTTTCGATCTGCACAACAACCTTCCCTGTGTAATACAGACGCGCCAGGCGCGCCTCATCGACGTGCAGGGAAAGATGCCCAAATCAATTTCGGGCGTATGTCGTACTACTCCGGTATCAAGGTAGGACCGATCCCAAATTAGCGATCAGCCCCAGGAAACGCTCAGCCAACCGGCGCAAACCGACGACGTTTGAGGAACAGCCCTACACCCAAGGCGACGGCGAAGATCGACAGCAGCCCCAGGTCAGCCCCCAGCAGGCGGGCCTGGCTTGCCGCTACGCAGCCGACCGCGCCAGCGGCCACCAGCGCCAGGCCCAGCCACTTGCGCAGCGGGTAGGGCTTGAGAAAGCGATCAAGCAAAAAGAACAGCACCAGGGCCAGAACCAGCTGGGTAATCTCGGACATGTGCGGCTCCACTCAGGTCTTGATGATCAGGGTCGAAATGGTGCTTTGCGGGCCGATGCCGCCGTTGACCCGCGCTTCAATGCTGACCAGCACGTCGCCGGCATGGTAGGTGGGCAGGATTTCGTTGGCGTACATGCGCACACCGGCACCCACCGGGACGCCGACATAGGGCGAGGCGACGGAACTGGCGGCGCCGGCGAAGGCCGAGGCGGCGAGGTTGGCGACCTTGGTGCGCTGGGCATTGAGCACGTCGCCCTGCTGGCGGGTCAACGGCTTGGAGATGCCGATCATCATGGTGCACGGCAGGTTCTTGGCGAGCATCTTGTCGTAGACCTCGACCACCTTGCTGTTCACTTCATAGTGAGCGCTTTTCGCTTCGCCAAAATGCAGCTCACGCAGGCGCCCGCGTTCGCTGTCGGTGAGGGTGATCTGCGAGACGTTGAAGACGATCCCGTGTTGGCCCATGTATTGGAAAGTCCCTTCGAACTTCATTGCACGCATCCTTTCGAGGCAAAGGCGGCGATTCTGTACAAGGATCGCCGTCGGTGCAAATCATTGTGCCAGGGTTGTGATCAACTCGTGCCTTGGAGGTGAGAGGGCCCCAAGGGGTTCACTTCACCGTCTGCAGACGCAGGTCGCTGTAGTAAAAGGCGTTCTTGTCGGTGCTGGCATTGAAGAAGTAGCCGTAGTCTTCCAGGTAGAACAGGTGATTCACGCGTTTGTACTCGTCACCCTTTACGCTGCAGTCGAGTGCCTTGGCATTGCCACTCAAGCTGGCGTTGAGGGTGTTGGCCGGCAGTTGCTGTTGCACGGTGCACTCGGTGATCTTCAGATCCTTGTCGTACTGGCCAATCACGCTGTTGTTGGTCACACCTTGCTGTGAATAGCTGAGTTTGCTGCCCACCGCCATGGTCTTCCAGTCACCCTTGAAGCTCAGGCTGGTCAGCGCGCTGCTTTCACTCATGCCGGTAAAGTCGCTTTTGCTTACCAGCGGGATCAATCCGCGCCAGGTGACCTTTTGCGCCTCATAGCCTTTGCCACGCAGGATCAGCACTTGCTGGCGGCTGTTGGCATCGACGGAGAGAAAGTGCTCTTCGCGCATGGGCGACGTCTTGCCTTTCATGGTCGAGGTGCCGACGGTTTCCAGGTAGGTTAGCGGCTGCACCGGCGTGGGCAGTTGCAGGCGCTCGAGGGCGACCATCACCGACGGGCTGACCGGCGGCATCACCCCGGTGACGATCGGTGCCTTGAAGCGCGGGCTGAACAGCGCCAGTTGCGCGAGTTTGTCCGGCGTTGCGCAGGCCAGATCGTACAGCGCCTGGTAATCGGCGTTGCTGCCAGCCACAGGCGCGGGCTTGGGCAGTGACGGGACCATGCCGTCGGTGACCCGGTTGTCGGCATCGACATCGTAGCCGGCCAGCAGGGTGTAGGTGCCGGTGCTGCAGTTGAAGCGGTGATGCTCACGCTTTTGCGCGTAGGGGGCGTTGTACGGCAGGTCGAGGAGGATGCTCGGCTGGTCGAAGGCGGCCCACAGGCTGACCTCGTCGCCGATTTTGGCGATGCTGTTGCGCTCGACCAGCACCCATGGCTCGCCCTCTTCACCTTTAAGCTTGCGCCAGTCGGGCTTTGCTTGAGCCTTGCAGGCCTGGGCGAAGCTGGGGTTATTCAGCAGGGTGGCATGGTAGCGAGCCGGCATCGGCTGCGGTGGGGCATAGCCGCTGGTGCTTTTGAAGTAGGCACGCTGGTCGGCGTCCAGGTACATGATCGCCACGTTCGGCTCGATGCACGAGGCTTCGAGCTGGAAACTGCGATCACTCAGGCCGTTGTTGGCCGGTACCTTGATCTGGAAACTCAGCACATCGCCTTCGCGATACAAACTGTTGGCCGACAGCGGCTGGGCGAGCATGTTGCCGATGTACTGGTCGAGGCTGTCCTTGGAAGGCGTCGCGCAGCCCGTGAGGGCCGCGGCTGCCAGTGTGGTGATGATCAGACGTTGCACAACAAGCTCCGGTGAGTCCATTCAAGGTGGCGGCATTGTAGCGAAACTTGTCTTGGGTGCCTTGGGCAATTCGCGCTTGTGCCGGGTCTTGTCGTAGGCACTGATGATGGTTGTGGCCACGGCGTTATCGACCTCTTCGCCGTGCAAAAAGGCATCGATCTGCGCGTAGCTGACGCCGTAGACCTGCTCGTCGGCCAGGCCCGGGCGTAGCTCTTCAAGGTCGGCGGTCGGCACCTTGTGTACCAGGTGTTCAGGCGCACCGAGGGCGGCGGCGATGGCCCGCACCTGGCCTTTGCCCAGCCCGCTCAGCGGCGCCAGGTCGCAGGCGCCGTCACCGAACTTGGTGAAAAACCCCATCACCGCTTCGGCGCCATGGTCGGTGCCGATTACCAGGCCATGGCGGGCATTGGCCAGGGTGTACTGAGCGAGCATGCGCAGGCGTGCTTTGACGTTGCCGAGGACAAAATCCCGCTGGCTGTCAGCCAGTGTGGCCAGTTGCGGAAGTTGCCCGGCCAGGCCCTGAACGCCATCGGCAATGTTCACCGTCACGCACTCATCGGCGCCGACAAAGGCCAGGGCCGCCTGGGCATCGGGCTCGTCATGCTGGGTGTTGTGCGGCAGGCGCATGGCGATGAAGCGGTAGCCGTTGTCGGCCTGTTCGCTGCGCAATTGCTCGACCGCCAACTGCGCCAGGCGCCCGGCGGTGGACGAGTCGACGCCGCCACTGATGCCCAGCACCAGCACTTTCAGGCGCGCTTCGAGCAGGGTCTGCTTGATGAAGTCGATGCGCTGGCGGATCTCACTCGCCACTGCAGCACCGTCTGCGAAGGGCGCCACCACGCCCAGGGCCTGGGCAATCTCGATCTGACGACTGTTCATGTGCTGCTCCTTCACTGGCCTTCGACCTTGAACACGTGCTTGAGGTAGCTGACGAAGTTCTCGTCGCGGCATTGGGTCTTGCCCGGGCTGTCGGAGATCTTCGCCACCGGCGCGCCGTTGCAGGCGGTCATCTTGATCACGATGTTCATCGGCTCAACACCTGGAATGTCGCAGGTCAGGTTGGTGCCGATGCCGAAGCTGACGTTGATCCGCGGGCTGAGCTCGCGGTACAGGTGCAGGGTCTTGGCGAAGTTCAGGCCATCGGAAAACACCAGGGTCTTGCTCTTGGGGTCGATACCGAGTTTTTCGTAGTGGGCGATGGCCTTGTTGGCCCAGAGCAACGGGTCGCCGGAGTCGTGGCGCAGGCCGTCGAACAGCTTGGCAAAGTACAGGTCGCAGTCCTTGAGGAAGGCGTCCATGCCGATGCAATCGGTCAGGGCGATGCCCAGCAACCCGCGGTATTCCTTGACCCAGCATTCCAGCGCGGCGACCTGGCTGTCGATCAGCCGCGGGCCCAGTTGCTGGTGGGCCATGAACCATTCGTGGGCCATGGTGCCGATCGGCTTGATGTCCAGCTCGCGGGCCAGGTGCACGTTGCTGGTGCCGACAAAACGCCCCGGGAAATCCTGCTTGAGGGTGTGTACCACGTGCTCCTGGACCCGGTAGGAAAAGCGCCGGCGGGTGCCGAAATCAGCCAGTTGCAGGCCGGCCAGTTCCGCAGGCGACGCTTCGGCCTTGAGCCAGTCGAGTTTCTGGTACAGGCGCTCGCCGACCTGCTCCATCACCACTTCGCGGTAGCGGTAGCGGTTGCGCACCTCCGAGACGATTGCCAGCAACGGGATCTCGTAGAGGATCACGTGCAGCCAGGGTCCGCGCAGGCGGATTGCCAGTTGTCCGGCGTCATCGATGCCAGCGTGCACGTAGCGCAGGTTGAAGCGGAACAGGCTGAGAAAGCGGATGAAGTCCGGCTTGATGAAGGGGATGCGCCCCAGGTACGCCAGTTGATCCTGAGTGATCGAGACCTCGGCCAGTTGCTCGATCTGGTAGCGGATCTCGGCCAGGTACGGGGTCAGGTCTTCGCTGTTGCGGCAGCGGAACTCCCATTCCACCTCGGCGTTGGGGTAGTTGTGCAGTACCGCCTGCATCATGGTGATTTTGTAGAAGTCGGTGTCCAGCAGGTTCTGGATGATGCTTGGGCCGAAGACGCTCTCGCTCATGTTCATGCTCCCTTGAATGCGTTCAGTTGCTGGTCGAGGCTGGCGAGGTCGGCGCAGGCGATCACGCCGTGCCCGGTCATCTCGGCCAGGGCCTCGGCGCCGCCCAGGGCACAAATCGCCCGGCACGCCGGTTGATAGAGGAACACCTGCAAGCCTGCAGCCTGCAATTGCAGGGCGGTGTTCTTGACGCAGAAATCCAGGGCCAGGCCGCCGACGATCACCGCCTGCACGCCGTGCACCTTGAGGTATTCGATGACTCCGGTGGAGCGGCGGTTGGCCAGGTCGTGGTAGCAGGCGCCGTAAGGGTGCAGGTCGGGCTCGATGCCTTTCCACACGAAAAAGTCGTAGTCGATTGGCGCGGGCAGGCCGGCCAGCAGCTCGAAGCCCGGCGTGCCCGGTACGCAGTGGCTGACCCAGGTCAGGTCGGCGTTGGCCATGCCCAGCGGCTGCAGCATCTCGGCGTGGCTGCCGACCACCCAGGCGGCTTTTGGCGTGTGCGCATCCTTGCTGCCGATGCGCAGGCTGGCGCGTTCGGCCATGGCGTTGAGGGCCGGGGCGATCTCGGCGCCGCCGGGTACCGGTAACTCATTGGGGGCGTTGTCGGTGAAGCCGTTCTGGGCGTCGACATCGAAGCTGGCGATTTTCATGCGGTGCCTCCTGCGCTGGGTGTGGACACATAATTCACTAGGTGTAATATGTATGTCAACCGCTTTTTCTTTTTCACAAGCAATCATGGTGGATATAGTATGCATAGTGAAATATATGAGTCGGCTCCGGTGCGGTTTCGCCTGGCGGTCTACGGTGGGGCCTTTGACCCGCCGCACCCCGGGCATTTGAGCGTGATCACCCGGGCGCTGCAGTGGGCCGAGCAGGTGCTCGTGGTGCCCAGTTACCGGCATGCCCATGGCAAGCGCATGGTCGACTTCGACCTGCGCTGGCGCTGGTTGCAACGGCTGATCGCGCGCCTGGATAACCCGCGGGTCAGTTGCTCGGCGGTGGAGCGAGAGCTGGGCGGCGAGGGCGGGGCGGTGTACAGCTATGATTTGCTCTGTGCCTTGAGCGAGCGCAGCGGTATTGCCCGCGCTGATATCGCCCTGGTCATCGGCGAGGATAACCAGGCCAATGTCGCGGGCTTTTACCGAGGCCAGGAACTGCTGGCGGACTTCGGCCTGCTGGTAGCCGAGGAGCAACTGGGCGTGCACAGCTCGGCGATCCGCGCCGGCCTGCGCAGTGGCCAGGCGCTGCCGGCGGCCTGGTGCCTGGCCGACATCGTTGACGAGTTTGAGGTGTATAGGAGTCCACAGTGAGTGCTGCAGAAGTACTGGCCAGCGTCGACATCGTCGCGTTGCGCCTGCATCCCGAAAGCAAACAGCTGCAAGTGTTGCTGTACCGGCGCGAGCGCGCGCCCCACGAAGGTGAATGGGCGCTGCCGGGGGTGATCGTCAACGGCCGCACCCCGGACAACACCCTGGCGGCCGCGGCGGACCGGGCGATGAGCGAAAAAGCGCGGATTTTGCCGCGTCACCTGGAACAGGTGGGCACCGAAGGCAACGCCTTTCGCGACCCGCGCGGCTGGTCGATGAGCACCTACTACCTGGCCTTGCTGGGCCCGCAGGTCGAGGCCGGCAGCGAGCAGCTGTGCTTTGTCGACGTCGCCAGCGTCATCGGCCGCAAGCGGGTACTGCCGTTCGACCACAACCTGCTGGTGCAACTGGCCTGCGAGCGCCTGGCCTCCAAGGCGGTGTACACCAACCTGCCGCTGTACCTGGCGCCGGAGCGATTCACCGTGCTCGATGCCTTGAACGCGGTGCAGGCTTGCCTGGGTCACCCGGTCAACAACACCTCCCTGCGCAAGCGCCTGGAGCGCATGAAGGACGAAGGCTGGATTCGCGACACCGGCGAAAAGAACTTCCCGAAAATGGGCCGGCCGCAGCAACTGTTCGAACACACGCCAAAAGCCGAGACGCCGTTCGTGTTTGACCGTAGCCTGTTGCCCGAGCGCTCTGGCGCCTGAGCCAAAATACAAAAAAGGACATCACATGCCGAACCTGGAATGGCTTGAACAGCACATGCAGCACTGCGACACCTTCGCTGAGCGGCTGTACCGACAATTCAGCTACGAATACGCCGGTATCCCGCTCAAGCAATGGCAGCGCGAGTTTGCCGAGGGCCAGCGCAATGGCGACTGGCAATGCCTGGTGGCGCTGCAAGACGGCCGCTTGCTTGGCGGTGCCGCGCTGGCTCGCGACGACTTGCCCGGGCGCCCGGAGCTTGGGCCCTGGCTTGCGTGTGTGCTGGTTGAACCGCAAGCGCGCGGGCAAAGCCTGGCGGAAAAACTGATTGAAGGAATCTGCCAGCAGGCCCGGGAGCGCGGCGTGGCCACCCTGTACCTGCACACCCATGACCAGAGCGCGTACTACGCCAAACGCGGCTGGAGCGTGCGCGAGCAGTTCGAGGCGTGGGGCAAGGCGCAGTGGTTGATGTCGCGGGAGTTGCTTGGCCAGTAGGCCCTTAGGCTTTGTACGAAAAGTGCCTGCGCGACGATCATGCTGCGTTGAAAACAGGCTCGGAATGCTCATTTACAACTCGTAAAGTCGTGCGCGACCCCGGCCGTTCCTCGCCTGTTTTCGCCTTGCCTGATCGCCGCTCGGCGACTTTTCGTACAAACCCTAGCTTCGCAGGTAGTTGTCGTGTAGGTCTTTGAGTGGCCGAGCAACCTTCAGCGCCTGCTCAACCGCCATGAGCTCCCGACCTTCCAGCGTGCGCCGGCCAAACGAATAGAAAGCGCCGCCCGGGTCGACATGCGCCGAGAACAGCCCGAAAACCTCATCGCCTGTCACCTCGAGCAGCAGTTCCATATGCGCTTCAAACGGCGTGCAGGCACTCAGGTAGGTCAGCCCCCCGACCACCGCGCTGGCACTCCAGCAGGCTTCCTCCAGGGCAATGATCGGCCCTTGTTCAGTAGCGATTTGCCCCAGCGACCAGGCGCTCTGCTCGCGTGGCAGCGACCTGAGCATGGGCAGTAGTTGCTCGCTACCAAGGATGTCGAGTTCATGGCTGTCGCCCCTGCTGCAGAGCACCTTTGCCTTAAGCAAGTAGCTCTGGGCAATTTCCGAAGGCTGTTCGCTCCAGCCATTGACGGCGGACAGCGGCGGGCACCATAGCAGTTGCACGGTCTCGCCAGCCTGCACAGCATCGTGCCGGTCGAACTGCGCCCAGGTCTTGTCGCCGGCTTTCGGCACAAGGGCCTGCAGGTCGAGGGTCGGTGCGCTGTAGTCAATGCCGGGCACGTTGCGCCAGCTTGAGGGCCAGCAGGTTTTCAGCGAAGGAGGCATCAGATCGGTTTGCTGGTTGGCCAAGGGTAGTACGGATGCTAGTGAGTGGTTAGCATTGCTGTCCACTTCGCAAGGATCGCCGATGAACATCTTCAAAAAACTGCTCGACGCATTTAAACAGCCAGCGTCCCAGGAAACCCCGCCAATCCTGCAAGCTGAAGCCGACAACCAGGCCGCCAGGCTTGCCAGCGAAGCCTGCCTGGATCGTCACTGGAGCAGTGTCGGCACAGTGGAGCGCGATGTCCTGGCCTACCTCATCAGCCCCAGCTTTGCCGGTGGCCCGCACTGGCCCTCGACCCGCCAGGCCTACCGCGTGGTGCGCCGTGGCGACTCGATCATCCTGGCAACCGAAGGCTTGTCCGACCCCTTCGACGATGACCAGGGGCAGGGCAATGGTTTCGAGATGGAGTTGTTCGTCGAAACCCCGGACATTCCCGAACATGCCCGTGGGCCGTTGGGCGAAGTCGACCCGTTCAAGGGCAGCTGGGCCTTCGAGCTGATCGAGAACATCGCCAAGACCGTGGCCGATGCCGGTGGCATCACCCAGCAGTTGGAGCGCTACGGCGCGCTGTCCCTGGAACTGCCCGGGTTCAGTGAATCGCACCACATAGCCAGTCAGGTGCCCAAACACTTCGTCACCGACGACGACAGCATCGGTGTACTGTTGGGCGGCCCGGCGCCAGACTTCCCGACCCGCCTTCAAGACATGCCGCTATCGCCCGTCACCTTGGTACCGGTGGTGCTGATCACCGCGGCGGAGCTTGAATACATCCGCGCCGGCGGCGGCGCGGCTCGTGCCGATCTGGTCAGCCGCCTACAGGCGGCCGGAGTGGGGCATGTCAGCAGCCTGCAGCGCGCCAGCGTGGTGTGATGCGGCCGTTTCAGTCAACACATCAATTATTGCCCGATTTGCGACCGCTACCCGTTCGATCGCTGGCAAGGCCAGCGCCCACAAGGTTTACGCTGCTCTGCGGATCAAGCGCCCTGACGGCGCATGGTCAGGATCGCCGCGCCAAAGCAGATAAACGTCGAACCCACCACCCGGCTGACCCAGCGTGAGAACGCCGGCCGGGTCAGGACGCCCTTGGCCCGCGAGGCGAGGGCGGCGTACAGGCTTAGCGAGGTCAGCGACAAGGCCATGAAGATCGCCGTGAGGATCAGGAACTGCGGCAGCAGCGCGGCGCTCTGGTCGATGAACTGCGGGAACAGCGCGGTGAAGAACATCGTTGCCTTGGGGTTGGTGGCAGCGGTGAGGAACGCCGATTTGTACAGCTTCAAGCGCGATGGCTTGACCTGTTCCTGGCCTGCGGCAACGTCGCTCGCCAGCATCGGGCTCTTTTTCATCAGCTGTTTGGCACCGAGGTAGAACAGGTAGCCGGCGCCGAGGATCTTCACCGCGTTGAACAGCCATTCGGAGCTGGCCAGCAGGGCACCGAGGCCGAGCATGGCCGCCGCTGACAGGCAGAACAGCCCGCTGGCATTGCCCAGTGAAGACCACACCGCGAAACGCGGCCCATAGGCCAGGCTGTTGTTGATCGCCATCAGCGTGGCGGGGCCAGGGCTGGCGATGGCAATCGCGGCAACCAGGGTGAAGGCAAGCAGTGCGTGAAGATCCATTTTCAGGCTCTAGAAGGTGGAGTAGGCACAGAATGTAACAGGATCAGCCACCGCTCTGCTCGGCAAACCACTGCATCACCAGCGCACACGCCGGATGCCCGGCCCCTGCCGCCTGCAGGCACAACGAATAGACCCCGCCGGTTTTCAGCGGCTGGCCGAACGGCACGACCAGCACGCCACGATCGATCGACTCCTGCGCCAGAGTCAGGTCGGTCATCGCCACCCCCAGGC
Source organism: Pseudomonas sp. B21-035 (assembly GCF_024748945.1). Taxonomy (NCBI): domain Bacteria; kingdom Pseudomonadati; phylum Pseudomonadota; class Gammaproteobacteria; order Pseudomonadales; family Pseudomonadaceae; genus Pseudomonas; species Pseudomonas sp. B21-035. Next base: position 3,807,177 of record NZ_CP087179.1, on the reverse strand, counting down.
CACGCGCTGCCGCATCCAGGGCCAGTTCGTCGAGGTTGAAGGGCAGGTGCCGGTAATCCGCCAGCGCCTTGTTACCCCGCACCGCCAGCCATTGGCTCCAGGTCTGCTGGTCGGTGGAGCCATGGAGCAAGGCGAAGCGGCTCAGGCCGGCCTCTGAGCCCAGCCCCAGGCCGGGTTTGCACACCGGCACCAGGGTTTCCTCGAACAGCGTCGTGCAGGCAGGATCGCTGGATGGCGCCGGCAGGTAAACGATGTAGGCATCGCTTTCACTGCCCGGCTCGACAAGCTCTGTGGCCACGGTCTCGATCGCCAGCGAGATGTCCGGGTGCAAGCGATAGAACTCGTTGAGCCGCGGCAGCAGCCAGCGCACCGCCAGCGACACATGCATGCGGATGCGGAACGGGCGCTGTTGCGGCGACAGGCGTTGTTCAAGGCTTTGCAGTTGCTCGAGAATGCTCCGCGCGCTGGCCAGTACCTGCTCGCCCTCGGCAGTGAGCTGCAGGCTGCGGCTGCTGCGCACGAACATGGCCACGCCAAAGTGGCTCTCCAGCAACTGAATCTTGCGGCTCACCGCGCTCTGGGTTAGGCACAGGCGGTGCGCGGCCTGGGTGAAGCTGCCTGCATCGGCAACGGCGACCAGCGCCTGCAGGGCTTGCAGTGAAGGCAGGTGGCGAACTTTATCCATGCGTTTTTCGAATGCCCCGATGAATTTATAACGTTGGTTGAATCGGCACAGACCTTTTAAATTCTGGCCATGGCAACCGCCACCAGCATAAAACGTCCATGCGCTGTGTGCATACAGGTCGAGAGGTAATGCATGAAAAACCAATGTGGCTGGATTGCCCTGGCGGGCAGTTCACCGGCACGCGCTCGGCTGAGCGGCGCACAAAAAGCCGACTGGCTGGTGATCGGCGCCGGCATCACCGGGCTCAGCGCCGCCCATGCCCTGGCCGAGATGCACCCGCAGGCGCGGGTTGTCGTGGTCGATCGCCAGAGCGCTGCGCAAGGCGCGTCGGCGCGCAATTCCGGTTTTGTCGTCGCCCATGAGCACCCGACAGACAGCGAACTACTGGGGCGCCCGGGCTTTGCCGACTACGAAATCGACACCACGATCGGCCAGGCCGCCAGCAACGAAGTGCGCCAGCGCATCGCGCGCCACAACATCGACTGCGAGTTTCGTGACGACGGCTACTTTTTTGCGGTCAACGACCCAGACAAACTCAGCCAGGTCGAAGCCAAGCTGGCAACCCTGCGTGCCGTGGGTGCCGAGGCGCAGTTCCTGCAAGGCGCGGCGCTCAAGCACAGGCTTGGTAGCGGTCATTACCAGGCTGCGATCTGGTGCGGCAACGGCAATGCCTTGCTGCAACCGGCCAAGTACGTGAAAGGCTTGCTCGATGCATTGCCAGCCAGTGTCACGCTGTACGAAGACACCGATATCAGCGGCCTTGAGCGCCTCGGCCAGGGCGGGATTCGCGCCAATACTGCCGATGGCAGTATCGAAGCCAAGCAGGTGCTGGTGTGCCTGAACGCTTTTATCCCGCGTGCCGGCATCGATCACAGCGCCACCTTTGCCATGGAGCTCAGCGCCAGCCTCACCCGGCCGATGACCGACGCCGAGTTCCGCGCCATCGGCAACGTCGAGCCCTGGGGCGTGCTCTCGACCCGGCCGCTGGGCGCCACAGTACGCCTGACCCCGGACCGCCGGGTGATGATCCGCAACACTGCCGAATACCGTGCCCGCGACCTCAACCCGAGTGAACTGGCCCAGCGTCAGCGGCACCACCTGCGCGGCCTGCAGCGGCGCTTTCCGTGGTTTGGCGCCGAAGATATCCAGTTCACCTGGAGCGGCCACCTCAGCGCCTCGCGCTCCGGCCAGGCGTATTTCGCCCGGGTCGAGGAGGGCGTGTTTGCCGTGGCCGGCTGCAATGGTTCGGGTGTCGCCCGCGGCACCCTGTGGGGGCGCTTGCTGGCAGAGCTTGCCAGCGGCCAAAGCTCACCGCTGCTGACCTCGGTCATGGCCCGCGCGCAACCCGGCTGGCTACCGCCCAAGCCGCTGCTCGACATCGGTGCCATGCTGCGTATGCGCGTGGAAGCGCTGCGAGCCAGGACTGAAATCTGACCCCACCTAGCCCAACAAAAACAAAGCTCGCCAAAAGGTGATTGATCATGTCATGCAAAACCCTGCCCCTGGTTGCCTTGCTCGCCACCTGTGCCACTGCCGCCCAGGCCGTGGAAGAAGTGAACATCTCCAACTGGAACGGCTACATCGCCGACGACACCTTGCCCAGCTTCACCAAGGCGACCGGTATCAAGGCCACCTACGACATTCATGACAGCAACGAGGTGCTCGAGTCCAAGCTGATGACCGGCAACACCGGCTATGACGTGGTCAGCCCCTCCAACCACTTCATGTCGCGGCTGATCAAGGCCGGGGCGATCCAGCCGCTGGACCGCAGCCAGTTGCCCAACTGGCAGAATCTCGACCCGCTGCTGATGAAAAAGCTCGAGGTCAACGACCCGGGCAACCAGTATGGATTCCCCTATATGTGGGGCACCGCCGGCATTGGCTACAACGTCGAGAGGATCAAGGCGATCTTCGGCAGTACCGACGTCACCCGTTCGTGGAAGCTGTTGTTTGACGTTGAGAACATTAAGAAGCTCAGCCAGTGCGGCGTGGCGATCATCGACAACCCGACGCAGATCCTGCCGATCACCCTCAACTACCTGGCCCTGCCGCACCACAGCCACACGCCTGCGCACTACAAGCAGGCCGAACAGGCGCTGCTGAAGATCCGCCCCTATGTGCAGTACTTTCATGCCTCCAAGTACATCAGTGACCTGGCCAACGGCAATATCTGCGCGGTGATCGGCTTCAACGGTGACGTGGTCCAGGCCGCGGCCAGCGCCAGGGAAGCCAACAATGGCATCGAGATCGCCTATTCGATCCCGGAGGAGGGCTCGACCCTGTGGATGGACATGCTGGTCATCCCCAAGAGCGCGCCCCATGAGAAAAACGCCTACGCCTACCTCAACTACCTGCTCGACCCGCAGGTGATCGCCAACGTCAGCAACAGCATCCACTACGCCAACCCTAACAGCGCGGCGGATGCGTTCCTGGCGCCGGCGGTCAAGGACGATGCGGCGATCTACCCACCCAAGCGCGTGATGGAAAAACTCTTCACCGTCGAAGACCTGCCGCCGGCCATCGCCCGCCTGGGCACACGGCTGTGGACCAGGCTCAAGTCCAACACCTGAGCCCCCGAGGCGCTGTCAGGTCTTGGCAGGCGCCTGCAATGAGGCCATGTCGATGACGAAGCGGTAGCGCACATCGGAGCGCTCCATGCGCTCGAAGGCCTCGTTGATCTGCTCCATGCGGATCATTTCGCAGTCGGGCAGGATGTTCTTCTTGGCGCAGAAATCGAGCATTTCCTGAGTCTGGGCAATCCCGCCAATCGGCGAGCCGGCCAGGCGCCGGCGGCCGAGGATCAAGGGTACGGTCTGTTGCTCGTCGATCGGCCCGACCTGGCCGACGATCACCAGGGTGGCGTCGATATCGAGCAAGGCCATGTAGGGCGAAACGTCGTGGCGCACCGGGATGGTGTCGATGATCAGGTCGAAGCTTGAACGGGCGCTGGCCATGGCCTTGGCGTCGGCAGACACCAGCAGCTGGTCGGCACCCAGGGCCAGGGCGTCAGCGAGCTTGTCGGCGCTGCGGCTGACCACGGTGACATCGGCGCCCATGCCAGCAGCCAGTTTCACCGCCATATGGCCCAGGCCGCCCAGGCCCAGCACCGCCACCCGGCTGCCGGGGCCGACATTCCAGGTGCGCAGCGGCGAGTAGGTGGTGATCCCGGCGCACAGCAGCGGCGCTGCCTTGGCCAGGTCCAGGCCTTCGGGCACGCGCAGGACGAATTCCTCGCGCACCACAAGGTGCTTGGAGTAACCGCCGTAGGTCGGCGCCCTGGTGATGCGGTCCAGGCCATTGTAGGTCTGGGTGTTGGTCTCGCGGCACAGTTGTTCTTCGCCCTTGCGGCATTGGTCGCACTGCTGGCAGGAGTCGACCATGCACCCCACCGCCACGGCGTCGCCGACCTTGTAGCGTTTTACTGCGCTGCCGATTGCCGTGACCCGGCCGACGATCTCGTGCCCGGGCACGATCGGGTAGCGGCTGATGCCCCAGTCGTTGCGGGCCTGGTGCAGGTCGGAGTGGCACACCCCGCAGTAGAGGATCTCCATGGCCACATCGTTGGCGCGCAGTTCGCGGCGTTCGAACGGGAAGGGGGCGAGGGGCGCGTCGGGCCGTTGCGCTGCATATCCGATGGTGTACATAGGCACCTCTGAAGGTTGCGGACGGAGGGCAAGCTCAGCGCTTCAATATAGCTACCCGGGCGACTTTTGCCGGCCGTAGCCTCAGGCGACCAATGGTGGCGTTATGTCAGTTAAGCGGTTTGACAGGGTATTCACCGTGGCTATGATCCAGAAACAGCCCATGAGCAGGGAGCACAGGGCATGAGCACCGTTTCAGTTGTGCCGATCATCGATATATCGGAAAGCATGAGCCAATATGGGCACGTCGAGCAGGCGCTGATCGACACCCAGGCGTTCCTGCGCTTGCACAAGGCCGGCGACAAGCTCGCGGTGGTCGCCTGTGACCACAAGGCGCGCACAGTGTTCACCGGCAACGGCGGCCTGGCCACGGTCGACCCGTTGCTCAACATCACCGCCAGCGCCGCCACTGCGGTCGCCGGGCTGGCCTTTGACGGGCTGTCCAGCGCCATCGGCCTGGGCCTGCAGCACAGTCGCAGTTTTCTCGACGCCTCGCGGCTGTCCCGCGCCTGCGTGCTGCTCAGCGACGGTCAGCATAATGACGGGCCTCCACCGCTGGAGGTGCTGCCGATCTACCCGGTGATGGCCTGCGCCCTCGGCCCGCAGGCAGACCAACACCTGTTGCAGCAGATTGCCCAACGCACCGGTGGTCGCTACTTCTATGCGCCGCGGGCGGTGGACTTGATGAAGGTCTACAACCAGATCCGCGCCTCCAGTGCCAGGGCGGCGCTACTGAACAACCAGTTGTGCGATATCGCCCAGCATGGCTACCAGTTGATTCCGGTGGTGATCGGCCAGCGCCCGGGTGCTGCGCAGTTGTCGCTGGTGTGGTCGCGCCGCGAAGTCAGCTACACCAGCGCCAGCCCGCGCGGCAATCAGCTCTCAGTAAGCCTGGTCGACCCCAGCGGCGCCGTCAGCCCGCGGGCGCCGAGCATCATCGGTGCCGGTTTTGTCATCTTCAATATTCCCCAGCCGGCACCGGGGCAGTGGTACCTGCAGGTCGAGTTCGCCGGCAGCGGGCAATCGATCAGTTGCACCGCCGGGGCGTTGCAGCACGGGGCAACGGTGCGCAGCGGCCTGGCCGACATCCGTCTGAGCGTGGAGATGGCCGCGCGGCACACGGCCGGCCAGCCGCTGCCGCTGACGGTGCACCTGGAGGCCGGTGGCGAAGTGCTCAGCAATGTCCGCGCCCATGCCATCGTGCAGGGGCCGACCATCAGCCTGGCCGACGCCCTGATCAAATACGACGACCAGCTCTACACCGTGCAGGCGCTGCCGTTCGACCGCGCCCAGGGCATCGCCGAACCGCTGGCGCGCCTGGCTGCGCTGCGTCATACCTTGCTGCCGGAACTGGACATCCTCGCCCATCAGGAACGGGTGGTGCACCTGGGCAGCGGCGCCGGTCAACTCGGTACCTGGCTCGACACCCCGGTGCCGGGCTCCTACAGCGTGCAGGTAGTGGTCAGCGGCGAAAGCCAGGCTTCGGGACCGTTCCAGCGTTGTGAGCTGGTCAGTGTGCTGGTGACCGCGGATTAATTTATTGCACCTGTCGTTCGTTCTCTTGAAAGCCACCGTACGCCATTGGCGTGACGGGCCCAATCAATCGAGGAGACAGGCAATGACATCGGTATTCGACCGCGAAGACATCGTGTTCCAGGTGGTGGTCAACCACGAAGAGCAGTATTCGATCTGGCCCGATTACAAGGCGATCCCGGCGGGCTGGCGGACCGTGGGCAAAAGCGGCCTGAAGAAGGAATGCCTGGCCTACATCGACGAAGTCTGGACCGATATGCGTCCTTTGAGCCTGCGCCAGAAGATGGCCGAAACCGCTGCGGCGCAGTAAGGGGCGGCCGTGTCTGCATTGACCCTGCTGTGCCTGCCGTATTCCGGCGCCAGTGCCATGGTCTACAGCCGCTGGCGGCGCAAGCTGCCGGCCTGGTTGCAGGTGCGCCCGGTGGAGCTGCCCGGGCGCGGCGCGCGCCTGGGCGAGCCGCTGTTGACCGACATGCAGGTGCTGGCCCGCCAGCTGGCCAGCGAGCAACGGCTGGCGGCCAGCCAGCCGTATGCCTTGCTCGGCCACAGCCTGGGCGCCTTGCTGGCCTTCGAGCTGGCCCACGAGCTGCAGGCGCTGGGCTGTCCGCCGCCGGTGGCGCTGTTCGCCTGCGGCACGGCCGCGCCCACCCGGCGTGAAGACTACGACGGCGGCAAGTGGCGCGAGCCCAAGAGCGATGAAGTATTGATCGACGAGTTGCGCACCTTGCAAGGCACGCCGGAAGAGGTGCTGGCCAATCAGGAGCTGATGAGCCTGACCCTGCCGGTGCTGCGTGCCGATTTCCTCTTGTGCGGGCGCTACGTGTATCGCCAGCGCCCGCCGCTGCGTTGCCCCGTGCATGTGCTCGGCGGGGAAGACGACAAGGCCAGCGAAGAGCAACTGCTGGCCTGGCGCCAGGAGAGTGTCGGCGACTTCTCGCTGGAGATTTTCCCCGGTGGCCACTTCTTCATTCACGAGCATGAAGCGCGCGTGCTCGGCGTGCTCAGCGCTGCCCTGGAGCCCCATCGGCTGTCGGCTTGAGCATTGACGCAGCGCGGTCTGATGGGCGAGCCTTGGGCTTTACCCGCAACCCAGGGGCAGAGGATGTTGATCAAGCCGAATCAGGCCAGCTTGCTGGTCATCGATGTTCAGGAAAAACTCATTGGCGCGGTCAGCGACCCGGCCGGCACCCTCGCACGCACCCGCTGGCTGTTGGCGGCGACCGCTACCCTGGGCCTGCCGACGGTGTTTTCCGAACAGTATCCCAAGGGCCTGGGGCCGACCGTGGCGCAGCTCAAGGAGGCTTCGCCCGGCGCTGCGGTGGTCGAGAAACTGCACTTTTCCTGCGTGGCTGCCGAGTGCCTGCCGGCAGCGCTGCTGGCCCGCGAGCAGGTGATCGTCTGCGGCATGGAAACCCATATCTGCGTCTTGCAAAGCGTGCTCGGCCTGCTTGAGCTGGGTAAGCAGGTGTTCGTGGTCGAGGATGCCTGCGACTGTCGCGGTGCCCACAACCGTGACGCCGGCATTGCCCGCATGCGCGCCGCCGGGGCGCAGATCGTCACCCGCGAGATGGTGGTGTTCGAATTGATGGGCAGTTCGGCCCATGAACAGTTTCGCCACATCAGCAAGACCTACATGGTGGGCGAACAGCCGTGAGCGCTACACCTTCGATGCTGTATGTGGTGATGCTCGGCGGCAAGCACCCGCGGGCCAGGATCGAGGTGCACGATGTGGCCTTTGTCGTCGGGCCGTCGCTGGCGGCCTGTTACCCGCAGTTGCGCGAGCAGTGGTTCGGCAGCGCCAAGGGCCTGCATATCGACTCCTGGCTTGAGGTCGACGGGGTAGAGAGCTTCAAGCTGGGCTGGTCGGACCTGCAACCGGCGCCGGGCGAGCCGCGCCTGTACTTCATCAACCTTGGCGGTTACGAGCCGGGCTGCTTTGGCGAGGCGCATCACTACCTGCTGGTGGTCGCCAGCAACAAAGAGCAAGCCAAGGCCAAGGGCAAGCAGCAGATGGCCCGGCACTGGAGCAAACCGCACACCGACGCGTTGCTGGATGTCGACGACTGCGTGGCGGTCGACCAGGTCGGCGGGCGCTATGTGACGCTGCAGCCGGGGCCGCACGCAGCCTTGGCCCAGTACAGCGACTACCTCATCCTGTCCTGAGCCGCAGGTGGTGGTGTTGCGCGCTGCTGTGCATTACAGTGCGCGCCACTTCATTACTTACAGGATGTTCAGATGAAACCGCGTGCATTGCTGACTATCGGCTCGACCCTGGCCCTGGCCTGCCTACCGTTGTTTGCCCAGGCCCAGGCCACCGTTGCCCAGGTCTTCAATGGTGAAATGCTCGGCACCAACCTCAAGTACTTCGAGTCGGTCGCGGGCATTGCCCGCACCAGCTTCGGTGACAAGCACACCTATAAGGTACAGGGCTGCGAAATTACTGCCGACGCCGCCGGCGGCAGCATCAACGACCTGCGCCTGCAGCTGTCGCCGACCTGCAAGGCCGACCTCAGCTCGTTCATCGGCACCTTCGCGCCAGCGGCCAACCAGCCGCTGACCATCGCCGCCCTGCATGAATCCACCGGTGGCCCGCTGGAGTTCTACGCCGACTGCCTGGAGATGTGTGGCAACGCCGCCGACCCGTCGGTGTATGCCTTGTGGGAAGGGCCGCATGCGGTGGGCTTCACCCAGGTCCTGGCCGAGGTCATGCTCACCGACGACGCAGCCATCGCCGCCTCGAGCAAGTGGGCAGACGAGATGAAGAAGCACAAGGGCGAAGACTTCGTCATGGAAAACCAATACAACTGCGAGCGCAGCTTCGATCCGGCTGCCCTGCAGAGCTTCAAGCCGGTGGCGATCACGGCGGTGACCATCGGCACGCAACTGAGCAAACCAGGCTGCTGATTGCAGTCGTGTCCGCGCGCCGCTACTGTGCAGCTATTGCCCGATGCGGCGGGAGGGCTTATGCAGGTAACTGGTTGGCTGGTTGTGATCAGCGCGCTGCTGGCGCTTCAGGGTTGCGTCACCCAGGGTGAAGCCCCTGAGCAGGACCCGGCCAAGGTGCGCGCGCAGATCGTGCGCCTGCTGCCGGCCAGCGCCAACGACCGTGAAGGTTGGGCGCGGGATATCCAGGGCGCCTTCGCCGCGCAGCAGCTCAGCGCCAGCAAGAGCAACCTGTGCGCGGTACTGGCGGTCACCGAGCAGGAATCAACCTTCCAGGCCGACCCGAAAGTACCGGGCCTGGGTCGCATCGCCCGGCAAGAGATCGACCGCCGCGCCGCCAGCCTGCACATTCCCAAACTGCTGATCGACGCCACCCTGCAGACCCGCTCGGCAAGTGGCAAAACCTACGGCCAGCGCCTTGATGCGGTGCGCAGCGAAAAACAGCTCAGTGACCTGTTTGACGAACTGATCGGCGCCTTGCCCATGGGCAAGACCCTGCTCGGTGGTTTGAACCCGGTGCGTACCGGCGGGCCGATGCAGGTCAGCATCGACTTTGCCGAGCAGCATGCCAAGGGTTATCCCTACACCTATGCCGGAACCATTCGCCAGGAGGTCTTCAGCCGCCGTGGCGGCATGTATTTCGGCATCGCCCACCTGCTCGGTTACCCCACCCACTATGACCGTCAGCTGTACCGCTTCGGCGACTTCAATGCCGGTTGGTACGCCAGCCGCAATGCGGCGTTCCAGAGTGCTCTGAGCCGCGCTACCGGGGTGAAGCTGGCGCTCGACGGCGACCTGATCGCGCCGGGGGCGATCATGCCCGGCAGCACCGAGCAGGCGGCCAGGCGCCTGGGGCAGAAGCTGGACTTGCGCAATGTCAGCATCCGCAACCAGCTGGAGAAGGGCGATAGCCTGGAATTCGAAGACACCCGCCTGTACAAGGGCGTGTATGCCCTGGCCGACGGTGCGGCGGGCAAGGCGGTGGCGCGGGCGCAGCTACCGGGGATCGAACTGAAAAGCCCGAAGATCACCCGCAAACTGACCACGGCGTGGTTTGCCAAGCGCGTTGATGAGCGTTATCAGCGCTGTATGAAACGTTGAGCATCGCGGGTCAAGTCGGGTCGCCGCACCGCCGCTCCCACAGGGACCTGCGATGAGGCCCTCAGCTATTGCCGGCGACCAACGCCCCCACCACCTGCTCGACACTGGCCTTCAACCCCGCCAGTGAATCCTGGGCATCGGTCTCCACCACCAGCAGCTTGGCCCCGGAGGCTGCTATCACCTCGGCGACTTCCTTGCTCGGCTGCTTGTGATGAAGCACCAGCGCCACCTCCTGGTTCTTGAGCTCATCGCCCAGGCGCTTGAGCGCCGCCGCATCCCACTGGTCATCGGCCACCTGCGGGTGGTCGATCAGGTCCAGGTTCAATCCGCTGACCAGGTAATCCAGGCGATCCGACAGGTTCACCACGCTGAGGTTGTCCGCTTCGGCCAGGCGCGCTTCGCTGCCGGCACTGAGCTCGAGCAACTGGCGTTTGAGCGCCGCCAGGTTGCTCTGGATTTTCGGTTGGTCGGCCGGGCTCAAGCGCCCCAGGTCGTTGGCCAGCACATCGGCCATGCGCCCGAGGTTGCTCGGGTTCAGCCACGGGTAGCCGGCAAAGGCATTGTTGCCCTGCACGGCGATGCCCGGCAGGGCGCCATCGACCGGGCGCGCGGCGTCGATCTCGACGATGCGGATATTGCTGCGCCGCGCCACCGGGTACAACGGGTCGTCGCTCCAGATCGAGCGCAGGCCGATCACCGCATCGGCGCCGCCAGCAGCCTTTTGCAGGCTGGCACCACCGCGGCCGCTGAAGTACGAGGGCTGGCGCGAGGCCGGAATATTCGCCGGCGCTGCCCGTTGCAGTTTTACCGAGGTGCCGTCGAGCAGGGCGCTGGCCAGGGTGTTGGTCACCGGCAGCGAGGCCAGGACGGTCACCCCGGCCGCTTGTTGTTTGGCCGCCGCCGGGGCGCTCTGGGCCAGGCTCAGGGTCGGCAGGCCGGCCAGGGCCAGGGCCAGGCACAGGTGCTGGAGTTTGAAGGTCATGCCGGGTTTCCTTGCAGGCGTGGAACAAGGCCGCGGGCGAGGGCGGCGAGGGCGAAGCAGCAGCCGGCGACGAGGATGATCGCCGCACCCGAAGGCACCGGCAGGTCGAAGACGATCGGCAGCAGGATGCCTACCAAAGTGCTCAGGGTGGCGATCAGCACCGAAGCCCAGAAAAAGCCCTTGAGCGACTGGCTGATCAAGCGCGCCGCCGCTGCCGGAATCACCAGCAAGGCGCCGACCAGAATTGCACCGATGACTTTCACCGCCGCCACCGTGACCAGGGTCACCAGCACCACGAACAGGTAGTCCAGGCTCTTCACCGCAACGCCGCGCACCGCCGCCAGTTGCGGGTTGAAGCTGGCCAGCATGATGCGGTTGTACAGCGGCAAGGCCAGGGCCAGCACCAGGCTGGCGACGATGCCGAGCACCAGCAGGTCCTGGCCGCTGACGGTCAGCACCGAGCCGAACAGCACGTTCTCGAGGATGTGCACGTTGATCTTGCCGGCCAGCATCAGCAGCAGGCTGGCGCCCAGGGCCAAGGATACCGAGAGGAACACGCCGATCAGGGTGTCGGGCGAGAGCCCGGTGCGGTTGCGCAGAAAGTTCAGCAGGATGCCGAACAGCAGGCAGTAGCCGAACAGGCTGCCATAGGGACCGGTGTAGGGTTCGCCAAGCAGGATGCCGATGGCAACGCCGGTCAGCGCCGCGTGGCCGACCGCTTCGGAGAAGAAGGCAAAGCGCTTGACCACCACCAGGGTGCCAAGGCCGCCGAGCACCGGGCCGATCATCAGGCCGGCGAGCAGGGCATTGACCACAAAGCCGTAGGCCAGGGCCTCGGGCAGGTAACCGGCAGTGGCCCAGCCCTGGATCAGCAGGCGAAATTCTTCGTAGTTCATCAGGCAGTGCTCTCGCTGCGCGGGTGGATGGAGAACAGGCTGAGCAGGCGGTCCGGGGTCAGTGCCTGTTTCGGTGGCGCATCGAACAGCACCCGGCGACTCAGGCCGGTAACGCGGTCGGCCAGGCGTGCCACGGCTTCCAGGTCGTGTTCGATCCACAGCACCGTGGTGCCGGCAGCGCGCCACTCGTGCAGCAGGCGCTCGAACACCTGGATACCGGCCTCGTCCAGCGCCGACATCGGCTCATCGAGCACCAGCAATTGCGGCGCCGGGATCAACCCCTGGGCCAGCAGCACGCGCTGGCGCTCGCCCCCGGAGAGGGCGCCCATGCGCCGCTTGCGCTTGTCGAGCATGCCCACCCGCTGCAGCGCCGCGTCGATGGCCGGCGCCACCTTGGCTGACAGGCCGAGAAAGGCCGGGCGGCGCTGGCACATGGCGGCCATGAAGTCGTCCACGGTCATTGGCAGGCCACGGTCGAATTCCAGGGCCTGGGGTACGTAGCCGATGATCTGCTGGTCGCCCGGCCAGGTCAGGGTCAACTGGCCCTGGTGCGGCATCTGCCCGAGCAGGGTCTTGATCAGCGAGCTCTTGCCGCCGCCATTGGGCCCGACCAGCGCATGCACGCTGCCGGCGGCAACGCTGAAGCTGACTTTGTCGAGGATGCGCGTGCGGCCCAGGGTCAGGTCGACCTCGGCGAAGGCAATGTCCGGCCCGCAGGCGCGGTTGAGCAGCGGCTGGGCCACGGTCATGCCTGGGACTCCTTGATCGCCCGCACCACGGTGTCGAGGTTGCGCTTCATCTCGACTTCGTACTTCTCCTTGCTGTATTCGCCGTAGGAGATGTGCGTCAGCGGGTAGATCTTCACCCCTGACTCACGCTGGATGGTTTCGACATAGGCCGAAGGGAAGTCCATCTCCGAGAAGATCACCTTCACATCCAGGGCCTTGAGCTGGTCGATGGTCTTTTTCAGCTGGCTCGGGCTGGGTTCGATGCCATGGGCCGGTTCCACCACGGCGGTGACCTCCAGGCCGAACTCGCGCACCAGGTAATCGTAGGCGGCGTGGATGGTCGCCACGCGAAATTCGGCGCCCGGCGCTTCGGTGACCTGGGCCAGGGCTTCGGCGCGCAGTTTGCGCAGGCGCTTGGCGTAGGCGCGGGCGTTCTGGCTGTAGTACTTGGCGTTGTCCGGGTCGAGCTTGCCCAGTTCGCGGGCGATGTTGTTGACCTGGGCGATGCTGGCGCTGATCGACAGGAAGGTATGCGGGTTGACCACCTTGCCGGCGCCGCGCGCGGCCACGCCGGTGGCGGCCAGCAGCGGTACGTTGCTGTTCGATTCGATGGTGGCGATGGCGGGTTTTTCGCTGGCGGCGATCATCCGGTCGGCAAAGTCGTCATGGCCGACGCCGTTGAGCACGATCACGTCCAGGGTACCGATGCGCTTGATGTCCTCGGCCCGTGGCTCGTAGGCATGGGGGTTGAAGCCGGCCGGAATCAGCGGCACCACCTCGGCCTTGTCACCGACGATATTGCTCACGTAGCTGTAGTACGGGTGCAGGGTGATGCCGATACGCAGCGGCTTGCCGTTATCGGCCACCGCCAGGGCGGGCAGGGCGCAGGCGAGGAACACACTTAGAAGGCGACGGGCGAGGGTGGCGCGAAACATGGGGCGTCCTTGTGTCAGTGACGATGCTGGCGGGTGACGCCGGCGTCGTAGTGGGCGGCGATCTGTTGCCAGCCGGCGGCGATCAGCGCGGCCTGGCTGAAGTCGGCAGGGGCGCTGGCGGAAGGGCTGCGCTGCAGCCAGACGTCGGCTGTGCCGTCCACGGCTTCGGGCACCAGCAAGAGGAAACTGCCGGCCACCGTGCTGGCCTGGCTCAGGCCCAGGTAGGCGCGTTCCTGCAGCAGTTGCCAGTGGTGCTGGCCGCGGCTGGCGGCGCTGGCATCGGCGACGAAGGGCGGGAAGCCTTCTTCGGCCAGGTCTTCGACGGCCAGCAACTGTGGGGCTTCTTCGCGGCGTGCCTGGATCTCGTCGAAGGCCACCCGCAGGTCGGCATACACGCCTTGCTCGGCGGCCGTCAGGTCGCGGCGGGCATCCAGTTGGTGGGCCTCGATGCTGACCTCGTCATGCCGTTCGCCGCGCAGGGCGACGATGCCGGCGGCCACCGCCAGGATCAACAAACTGACCAGCAGCACGTACAGGGTTTCATGCCCGGCACCGGCCGGGCGCACCACCTGCACGCGGCTCATTGCTCGATATCTGCGTAGTCGATTTCCACCACGTGGCCGGGGCCTGCGTCGAACAGCACATAGAACTCGCCTTCAGGGCGCTTGAAGGTCAGCTTGGAGTTTTCCCCCAGCTTGCCCGGCACCAGGATCTCTTCGTTGTAGCCGATCACGTCGAGGGTTACCCCGGGCGCGCCGCTACCGTCGGAAAAGCCGCCGGTGCATTCGATTTGCCCGCCATCGATCGGCTTGCATTCGCACATCGGGTTGTGGGCCATGGCCTGGCCGCTTGCGCCAAGCAGCAGCAACGGCAGCAGCAGTTTGCGCAACGTCATCATTTGCCTCCTTGTTTGTTCAGCCAGGCGACGGTGGCCGGCGAGGCCTTGCTCAGCGGCACGGCAGCCTGCTGCATGCTGCCGTCCCAGCCTTCGAGGGTGATCCAGATTTCGGCATCGGCGCGGGTCTTGGCCGGCACTGGCAGGCTGGTGCTCATGCGGTACGGGGTGCCGAAGAAAATCGTCCCGGCGGCGCGCAGGCTGCGCGGCTTGCCGATGCGCAGGTAAGCCGCCTTGACCTCGGGAATGCAGGCCTGGCACAGAGCAATGTTAAAGGCCTTGAAGTGACCGGCAGGGCCATCGGCGCGCGGTGCTTCATCGCGCAGTTCGGCCAGCTGCACGCTCCACGGCCCGACCTTGATCTCGCCCAGCTCGCGCTCGCCCAGACCGCTGTCACCGCGAAACAGCGCGGCATCGGCAAAGTACTTGGGCATGAAGCCGAGCGGGATCAGCAACAGCAGGATGTTCAGGTGAAAGCGCCACTTGTGCCAGAAGCGGCTCAACGGGCTTTGCGGCGCAACTGCTGCCTTGCTCATAGGCTGGCCTCCGTGGCGGTGTCGGTAGCGCTGGCGGTTTGCTTGCGCGGCCGTTGCTCGCGCTTGAGGGCGGCAGCGGTGGCCTGGGCGGTGCGCTTGGTCCAGATCAGCAGGCCGCTCAAGACCATCATCGACAGCACCAGGCCGAAGAACGCCCAGATCAGCTTGATCGCCAGGCCGCCGAAGTCACCGGTGTGCAGCGGGCGCATGGATTCGGTGACGAACTCCAGGGTCGAGCGGTCGTTGATCAGGAACTGCGCCTCGATCTTGCTGTTGTACGGGTTGACGTTGACGGTCTGGAACATCAGCGGGTACCAGCCGCGCCCGCCCAGGTAGACGTGGGCGTAGGCGTTGCCGGGCAGCGACACGAAGCTCACATCAAGGCCGGGGATCTGCTCTTTGGCGATGCGCGTGGCGTCATCCAGGCTGATGCGCGGTGCCGGTGCGCCGGATTCGGTGCGCGGCACGTCTTCGCGGGCAATCACCGGCACCACCGGTTCGGTGGAAATGGTGATGTGGTTGTCACCGAGGATCGCCTGGATCAGGAACCAGGTGCCGGTGATGGAAATCACCGCAATGAACCAGATCGACCAGATGCCGCTGAGGCGGTGGAAGTCGCCCCAGAAGATCCGCGCGCCATGGTTAAAACGCAACGTCGGCTTAAAGAATCCCTTCCAGAAGCGTTTATAGACCACCAGCCCGGTAACCAGCGAGGCCAGCATCGGCAGGCCGAGCAGCGACACCAGATACCAGCCCCAGCTGTAGCCATTGGTGAACGGCACCAGCCACCAGCCGTGCAGGGCACGGGTGAAACCCTCGAAGTTGAACGCCGGGCTCTTGCCCTGGATCGCCCCGGTATAGGGGTTGACGTACAGGGTCGGGGCGCTGCCGTCGGGGAAGGTGACCGCCGCGGTCAGGGCAAAGTGCGAACCGTCCGGCTGGCTGATAAAGCGCACGGCCATGTCCGGCTCGGCCTTGTGCAGGGCATCGAGCACCTGCTGGAAGCTCAGCCGCTCGGCGTCGCCGTCAGGCTTGCTGGCGCGCACATCAGGGTTGGCCAGCCAGACGATCTCCTGGCTGACCACCGCCAGGGTGCCGGTGACGCAGACGATCAGGACGAAAAACCAGATCGGCAGGGCGAGCCAGCTATGGACCAGGAACCACAGCCTGGATTTGGACTTTTTCGCTTTCTGGGACATTGCAGGTGTCTTTTCAGAGAAATTGAGGTCGAGCCAATGCTCAGCCTTGGGACTGCAATAGATAAGACGAACGAGAATCGTAAAACCCGCAGGGTTAGTTGAAAGCAAATGTTTCAAAGCTCCTGGGTCATCAGCCCGATGCGCTTAATTTTCATTCGCGGTCATCCGTTTTTCTTGAATTACCGGGCCTGCAGGCTCGTTGTTCCCCTGGATGGATGAAAGCCGATGAATGCCGAAGATGCCCGCAAGCTTGCCCGCCGATTCATAGAGTTGCCGTTGGAAAAGCGCCGCATCTTTCTTCAGGGGCTGGCCCGTGAAGGGGTCGACTTTGCCCAGTTCCCGATCCCGGCCCAGGTGCCGGTGGCCGGGCAGGGCGGCTTGTCCTATGCCCAGCAGCGCATGTGGCTGTTGTGGCAACTGGAGCCTGGCAGCGCGGCCTACAACCTGCCCAGCGCCGTGCGCCTGCAGGGCAACCTGGATGTCGAGGCGCTGGAACAGGCGTTTGCCAGCCTGGTACAGCGCCACGAAACCCTGCGCAGCGTGTTTGTTCAGCAAGCCGATGAACGCCTGGCGCTGATGCCGGCTGCGCAATGGCCGCAGGTCGAGCACCTGGACCTCGGTGTGCTGGATGCCGCCGAACGTGAACAGCGCGTGCGGGACCTGGCCGAGCAACAGTCGCTGCAGCCCTTCGACCTGGCCCGGGGGCCGTTGCTGCGGGTGCTGCTGCTCAAGCTCAAGGCCGATGAGCATGTGCTGTTGATGACCTTGCACCATATCGTTTCCGACGGTTGGTCGATGAACGTCCTGATTGAAGAGTTCAGCCAGTTGTACGCCGCGCACCTGGGCAAGCAGGTGCCGGCCCTGGCCGCGCTACCCATCCAGTACAGCGATTACGCCCTGTGGCAGCGCTGCTGGCTGGAAGCGGGCGAGAAGCAGCGTCAGCTCGACTACTGGCGCGCGCAGTTGGGCGAGGAGCACCCGCCGCTGGAACTGGCGCTGGATCATTCGCGCCCGGCGTTGCCCAGCTATCGCGGTGCACGCCAGCGCTTGAGCCTGGACCCGCAACTGGCCGAGGCCCTGGGCGCGTTTGCCCGCAGCCAGGGCGTGACCCTGTTCATGCTGCTGCTCGGTGCGTTCAACATTCTCCTGTACCGCTACACAGGTCAGGGTGACCTGCGCGTTGGCGTGCCGATTGCCAACCGCAACCGCAGTGAGATCGAAGGCCTGATCGGCTGCTTCGTCAACACCCAGGTACTGCGTACCCGGCTCGACGGGCAGACGACCGTCAGCCAACTGCTGGCGGCGGTCAAGGACACGGTGTTGGGGGCCCAGTCGCACCAGGACCTGCCGTTCGAGCAACTGCTGGAGGCCTTTGCCCTTGAGCGCAGCCTCAGCCACACGCCGTTGTTCCAGGTGATGTACAACCATCAGCCGCAGGTCGCCGACGTCACCACGCTGCACCTGGCGGGCGGGCTGCAGATGAGCCAGGTCGACTGGCAAAGCCGCACCACCCAGTTTGACCTGAGCCTGGATACCTTTGAGCAGGGCGGGCGTCTGCAGGCTGTAATCACCTACGCCAGCGACCTGTTCGAGGCGCCAACCATCGAGCGTATGGGCCGGCATTGGCAGAACCTGCTGGGTTCGATGCTGGCCGCACCGCACGCGCCTGTCGAGCAGTTGCGCATGCTTGATGTTCAAGAGTTGCAGCGTATCGTCGTCGACTGGAACGCGACATCCGTTGATTATCCACTGCAGCAACCGCTGCACCGGCTGATCGAAGCCCAGGTCGAGCGCAGCCCCCATGCCACGGCGGTGCTGTTTGCCGATCAAACGCTCAGCTATGCCGAGCTCAACGCCCGCGCCAACCAGCTTGCCCATTGCCTGATCGAAGCCGGCATCGGTGCCGACAGCCTGGTCGGCATTGCTGTCGAGCGTTCGCTGCAGATGGTTGTCGGCCTGCTGGCGATCCTCAAGGCCGGCGCCGCCTACGTGCCGTTCGACCCCGACTACCCGGCCGAGCGGCTGGCCTACATGATCGAGGACAGCGGCGTGCGCCTGGTACTGACCCAGGCGGCGCTGACCGAGCGCTTGCCGCTGCAGGCGGTGCAGGTGATGGTGCTGGACCAGGCCGGTGCCTGGCTGGGTGGCTACGCCACGAGCAACCCGAACATCGTCGTCGACCCGCTGCAGCTGGCCTATGTGATTTACACCTCGGGCTCCACCGGCCGCCCCAAAGGCGCCGGCAACAGCCACGCGGCGCTGGTCAACCGGCTGTGCTGGATGCAACAGGCTTATGGCCTGGAGGCCGGCGACACGGTACTGCAAAAAACCCCGTTCAGCTTTGACGTGTCGGTCTGGGAGTTCTTCTGGCCGCTGCTCAGCGGTGCCCGCCTGGCGGTGGCCGCGCCGGGCGAACACCGCGAGCCTGCGCGGCTGATTGCCACGATCGAGCGTTATCAGGTCACTACCTTGCATTTTGTTCCGTCGATGCTCCAGGCATTTATTCATGAGCCGGGTGTCGAGGGTTGTCGCAGCCTCAAGCGTATCGTCTGCAGTGGCGAGGCGCTGCCGGTGGATGCCCAGCAACAGGTGTTTGCCAAGTTGCCGCAGGCCGGGCTTTACAACCTCTACGGCCCTACCGAAGCGGCCATCGATGTTACCCACTGGAGCTGTGTGGACGAGGGCCGCGACAGCGTACCGATCGGGGTGCCGATCGCCAACCTGCGTACCCTGGTGCTGGATGCTAGCCTCGCGCCCGTACCGCCCGGTGTTGCGGGTGAGCTGTACCTCGGGGGGCAAGGCCTGGCCCGCGGTTATCACCGCCGCCCGGGGTTGACCGCCGAGCGTTTTGTGGTTGACCCGTTTGGCAGTGGCGAGCGCTTGTACCGCACTGGCGACCGTGTGCGACAGCGGGTCGACGGGGTTATCGAGTACCTGGGGCGCTTTGATCATCAGGTCAAGATCCGCGGCCTGCGCATTGAACTGGGCGAAATCGAGGCGCGCCTGGTTCAGCATACTCTGGTGCGCGAGGCCGTGGTGCTGGCCCCGGAGGGCAAGCAACTGGTGGCGTACCTGGTGTTTGAAGGTGAGGCGCCGGACGACTGGCAAGCCCGGCTCAAGGCCTGGCTGCTGCAGAGCCTGCCCGAATTCATGCTGCCCAATCACCTGATGGTCTTGCCGGCGTTGCCGCTGACACCCAACGGCAAGCTCGACCGCAAGGCGTTGCCTGCGCCCCAGGCTGCCCCCAAAGGCGCCTACCAGGCCCCGGGCAGTGAACGTGAACGCGCCCTGGCGCAGATCTGGCAGACCCTGCTGGGGCATGAGCGCATTGGTCTGGATGACAACTTTTTTGAGCTGGGCGGTGACTCGATCATTGCCATCCAGGTGGTCAGCCGCGCGCGCCAGGCCGGCCTGCTGCTGGCGCCGCGCGATCTGTTCCAGTACCAGACGTTGCGCAGCCTGGCGCAGGCGGCGCAAGCCGGTACGGTGCGCGAAATCGAGCAGGGGCCGGTGCATGGCGATGTAGCCTTGACCCCGGTGCAACAGGGCTTTTTTGAGCTGTCACTGACGCAACCGGCGCACTGGAACCAGTCATTGCTGCTCAATGCGCGGCAAACGCTGGAGCCTGCGTTGCTGGAAGCGGCGCTCAAGGCGCTGGTCGATCACCATGATGCCCTGCGCTTGCGCTTTGAGCCGCTGGGCGCGAGCTGGCGCCAGTTTCACCAGGCCCCGCCAGCGGCCCTTGAGCTGTGGCAGCGTCAGGCCGATACGCCGACCCAGCTACTTGAGCTGTGCGAGGCCGCCCAGCGCAGCCTCGATCTGCAGCAGGGGCCGTTGCTGCGGGCCCTGTTGGTGCACATGGGCGATGGCAGTCAACGCCTGTTGCTGGTGGTTCATCACTTGCTGGTCGACGGGGTTTCCTGGCGGATCCTGCTCGAAGACCTGCAGTCGGCCTATACCCGGTTGCAGGCCGGGCAAGCTGTTCAACTGCCCGCCAAGACCAGTGCCTATCAGGCCTGGTCTGTGCAGCTGCAGGATTACCTCGAGCGTGCCGGCGAGCAACTGCCATATTGGCAAGCGCAGCTTGAGCACGCTGTGGACCTGCCCTGTGACAACCGCCAGGGCACGCTGTACAACCGCGACGCGGCAAGCATTGAAATCCGCCTCGATGTGCAGCACACCCGGCAATTGTTGCAGGACGCCGTGGGCGCTTACCGCACCCAGGTCAATGATCTGCTGCTGACCGCCCTGGCGCGGGCGGTGTGTCGCTGGACGGGGCATGACAGTGCGTTGCTGCAGTTGGAGGGCCATGGCCGCGAAGATCTGTTCGAACACCTGGACCTGACCCGTACCGTGGGTTGGTTCACCAGTATTTTCCCGCTTCGGCTGGTACCCGAGGATGATCTTGGGGCTTCGATCAAATCGATCAAGGAGCAGTTGCGGGCGGTGCCTGATCGAGGCCTGGGCTTTGGCGTGCTGCGTTACCTGGGGAGCGCGCAGCAGCGCGCAAGCCTGGGCGGTGATGCGCTTGCACCGCGGATCACCTTCAACTACCTGGGGCGCTTTGACAGTCAGTTCGACGAGCGCGCCTTGCTGTATCCGGCCAGTGAGCCGGGTGGCGCCGGGCAGGCCAGCGATGCGCCATTGGCCAACTGGCTGAGTATCGAGGGGCAAGTCTATGCAGGGCAACTGGGCCTGCGCCTGACGTTCAGTCAAGCCATGTTCCAGGCAAGTACCGTCCAGGCCTTGGCCGATGCCTACCTCGATGAGCTGCAAGGCTTGATCGGGCATTGCTGCCAGCTGCCAGGCGCGCAGGCGACACCATCGGATTTCCCCCTGGCCAGGCTTGGGCAGGCGCAACTCGATCAGCTTGCGCCGCTGCTCGGCCAGGTCGATGAGCTTTACCCGCTGTCGCCCATGCAGCAGGGCATGCTGTTTCATGCCCTGTACAGCAACAACGGTGCCGAGTACGTCAACCAGTTACGGGTTGACGTCGACGGCCTGGAGCCGGAACGCTTTCGCCAGGCGTGGGAGGCGACGGTGCAGGCCCACGATATTCTGCGCAGTGGTTTTATCTGGGACGGCGGCCTGGCACAGCCGCTGCAGTTTGTCTGCAAGCAGGTCCGGCTTGATCTGCGCGAGCATGACTGGCGCGGCGATGCCGGGCTGGCATCCAGGCTCCAGGGCCTGGCCCTGAGCCGGCGTCAACACGGCTTCGACCTGCAGGTCGCGGGCTTGTTGAACTTCGATCTGGTGCGCACCGGTGAGCAGCGGCATCACTTGATCTACACCCACCACCATATCCTGATGGATGGCTGGAGTAATGCCAGGCTGCTCGGCGAAGTGCTGGCGCGTTACAACGACCAGCCTGGCGCCTTGCCGGCAAGCCGCTACCGCGACTACATCGAGCATTTGCAGGGTCTTGATGGACGGGCAGCCCAGCAGTTCTGGACTGCGCAGCTGCAGGCGCTGGACGAGCCGCTGCACCTGGCGCGCTACCTGCCCGAAGCGGGCCGGGCACAGGCCCAGGGCCTGCGTGCAAGCCTGGTCCAGCGCTTCGACGCGCAGCACACCGCGCAGCTAAGTGCCTTCGCCCGTCAGCAGAAAATCACCCTCAATACCCTGGTGCAGGCGGCCTGGTTGCTGTTGCTGCAGCACTATAGCGGGCGCCGCAGCGTGGTGGTGGGCACCACGGTGGCCGGGCGCAGCCTGCCGCTGCCGGGGATCGAGCAGCAGATTGGCCTGTTCATCAACACCCTGCCGATCATTGCCAGCCCGCGGCCCGAGCAGACCCTGGCGCAGTGGCTGGAGCGGGTGCAGGCGCTCAACCTTGCGGTGCGCGAGCACGAGCAAACCCCGCTGTTCGAAATCCAGCGCTGGGCGGGGCATCAGGCCCATGCGTTGTTCGACCATATTCTGGTGTTCGAGAACTACCCGCTGGCCGAGGCGTTGCAACAACAGCAGGGCCCTCGGTTTGGTGCGGTGGCGAACCAGGAGCAGACCCACTACGCGTTGTCGGTGGCGGTGAGCGTGGGCGATGAGCTGCAGCTCGATTACGACTATGCCTGCGACGCCATCGGCGAGCAGGCGCTGCAGGGCCTGGCCGAGCATTTGCGCACTGTGCTCGAGCAATTGCCGCACGCGTTGTCGACGCCGCTGGGCGAACTGCAGATGTTGGCGCAGGCCGAACGCGAGGCGGTGTTGCAGCGGGCTCAACCTGAGCCGCCGGTGGACGTGCCGCCGTTGGCTATCCATGACTGGGTGCGCCAGCAGGCGGCGCGCACACCGCAGGCCTGTGCCGTCGAGTATGCCGGCCAGCGCCTGAGCTACGAGCAATTGAACAGCGCAGCCAACCAGTTGGCAGTCCGTTTGCGTGAGGCTGGGGTAGGGGCCGAGGTGGTCGTCGCCATTGCTGTCGAGCGAAGCCTGGAGATGATCATTGGCTTGCTGGCGATCCTCAAGGCCGGTGGCGCCTATCTGCCACTGGACCCCGGTTATCCGCAGGCGCGCATCCGCTTCATGCTCGACGACAGCGCCGCGCGCTTGTTGCTCGTTCAGCCGGGCCTTGCGCTGGACGTGCCGGCGGGCGTTACCCGCCTGGTGCTCGACAGCGCAGCCTACGCCGGGCCGCCAATCGCCGATGTCAGCACCTGCCTGCACCCGGACAACCTGGCCTACATGATCTACACCTCAGGCTCCACCGGCACCCCGAAAGGCGTGCAGGTGCGGCACGGGGCGCTGGCCAATCACATGCACTGGATGCAGCGCACCCTGCAACTGGAGCCTGCCGACCGGGTTCTGCAAAAGACCGCCCTGAGCTTCGACGCTTCGGTCTGGGAGTGCTGGCTGCCATTGATCTGCGGGGCGCAACTGGTCATTGCCGAGCCGGGCTTGTCAGCCGATATGTCCAGGCTCTGGGCCCGGGTCGAAGCGCTGGGCATCACCATTGTCCAGGCGGCGCCCTCGTTGCTGCAGGCGGTGCTGCCGGCGGCGACGGCGCAGAACATGGCCAGCTTGCGCTATCTGATGGCAGGGGGCGAGGCCTTGAGTGCAACCCTGGCCAACCAGCTGTTGCAGCGCTGGCCGGGTACGCTGGTCAACCTCTACGGGCCGACCGAAGCCACCATCGAGGTCACCTTCGCCATGCTCACCGGGGCGCTGGAACGGGTCATGGTGCCGATCGGGCGGCCGCTCGATAACGTCCGGCTGCTGGTTTTGGGGCCGGCCCTGCAGCCAGTGCCTGCGGGCGTGGTTGGCGAGTTGTGCATTGCCGGCGATGCACTGGCGCGGGGTTACCATGCGCGGCCCGGGTTGACGGCCGAACGCTTTGTGCCGGACCCGTTCGCCGCGCAACCTGGCGGGCGCCTGTACCGCACTGGCGATCTGGGCTGCTACGCGGCAGATGGGCAGATCGAGTATGCCGGGCGCGCCGATCATCAAGTCAAGGTCCGTGGCTTTCGTATCGAAACCGGTGAGATCGAGCGTCATTTGCTGGCCGATGCGCGGGTCCGTGATGCGGTGGTTGTGGCCCAGCAAGAGCAAGGTGTACAGCAGTTGGTGGGCTACCTGGTGGGGGCCGACCGGCAGCTGTTCGAGGACGCGGCGCAGGGCCAGCAACTGTGCAGCGAGTTGCGCCAGTCCCTGGCTTTGAACCTGCCGGCGCACATGCTGCCGACACGCCTGAGCGTCATTGCCCATCTGCCCTTGACCCCGAACGGCAAGCTCGACCGCAAGGCCTTGCTGGCGCTGGCCGACAGCAGCGTCGCCAGCAAGCCTTATCGGCCCGCCAGCACCGCGCTGCAGCAGCAGGTCGCCCAGGTCTGGCAGGAGGTCCTCAAGCTTGAGCGGGTCGGGCTCGACGACCAGTTCTTCGAGCTGGGCGGCCATTCATTGCTGGCGACCCAGGTGATCAGTCGACTGCGCCATGAACTGCAGCTGGACCTGCCTTTGCGCGCGCTGTTCGACAGCCCGTCGCTACAGGCATTCGTCGAGCAGTTACCGGCAACCGGAAGCCGACGCGTGCTGCCGGACTTGCATGGGGTCGATGCTTCGCAGCCGCAGCCGCTGTCTTATGCTCAGCAGCGCTTGTGGTTCCTCTGGCAACTTGAACCGCAAAGTTCGATGTACAACATTCCGCGCGCGCTGGAGTTGCTCGGGCCATTGCAGGTCGAGGCCGTGCGCCTGGCCTTCGAAGCCCTGGTTGCGCGCCACGCGGTGCTGCGCACGACGTTCTTCGAGGATCAGGGCGAAAGCTGGCAGCGGGTCCAGGCGCACTTGCCCGTGCCGTTCGAGAGTGTCGACTTGCAGGCCCTGGACAGCGCCAACCGGCAGGTGGTGCTGGCGCAACAGGTGCAGCAAGAGGCCCTGCGCCCCTTCGACCTGCAGCGTGGGCCGCTGCTGCGGGTGCAGTTGCTGTGCACCGAGCCAGAGCGCCACGTGTTGCTGGTGACGCTGCATCACATCGTCGCCGACCACTGGTCGTTTGCCATTTTGATCCGCGAGTTCAGCGCGCTCTACCAGGCATTTGCCACCGGTGTGGCGCCTGGCTTGAGCGCGCCAGGCCTGCAGTACCTCGATTTTGCGGTGTGGCAGCGTCAATGGCTGGCGGCTGGGGAGCATGACCGGCAGTTGCAGTACTGGCAGCAGCAACTGGGCAGCGAGCATTTCTTCACCACCTTGCCGGCCAGTGGCAGCGGCGCATCCGCCGATCAGCAGCAAGACTGCGAGGTGTACGAGTTTGCCCTTGAGCAGGGCTTGAGCGAGCGCTTGCGTCAGTTTGCCAAGGCACAGGGCCTGACCCTGTACATGCTCCTGCTGGCCGGCTTTGCCCTGGTCGTCAGCCAGCGCTGTGGCGCTGCCCGGGTCCGCCTGGGGACGGATGTCGCCAACCGAAATCACGCCGGCGTTGAAGAAATGGTCGGCTTCTTCGTCAATCAATTGGTACTGCAACTCTCGGTGGATCAACAACAGACGATCGGCAGTTTCCTGGCGTCCTGCCGCACCACGGTCATCGGTGCTTCGGACCATCAGGACCTGCCGTTCGATCGCCTGGTGGAGGCGCTGCGGTTGCCGCGTCGTTCAGGCAAGTCGCCGTTGTTCGCGATCAAATTCATCTACCAGGAACAAGGGGCGCAGCCGGTGGCTATCGATGGGCTGCAGATCAGGCCCTGGGCCGCGGGGCAGGCGGCGGCGGAGCTGGACCTGATCGCCGAGTTCGTCAACTCGTCGACGACCATCGGGGTTGGCTTCAAATGCATTGCCGGGCTGTACGAAAGCAATGACATGGCCTGTCTGTTTGCGCAGACGGCCTTGGTACTCGAACAGATGATTCAGGCGCCAGAGCAACCGCTCCAGGCTCTGCTCGACGCCTCGCGGGCCGTGCAGGAGCAGGCCGGCAAGGATCAGGCGCTAGCGCGCAGAACGCAATTGCTGCAGCAGCACCCGATTCGCCGGCGCTCGCCTCAGCGCGCAGGCAGTAACCAGGTGAATTGAAGCAGCGCCCGGACGGATCTATCGGTTGGCTTTGCCGCCAATGTCGAATCAGCGAATGGAAGGTGTTAAATGTCGGATTTCCAGTCTCACGTCATACCGGCACTGGCCAAAGGCAGAAGAAAGAGCCTTGGTGCCAGCGCCCAGCAGTTGGTGGCGTTTTCGCCGCTGCTGGAAGGCGGCTCTATGCCCTTGCTGTGTCGCCCGACCGTACCCGGCGTGGGCCTGGTGCAATGGGCCAGCGAAAACCGCGAACTGATCGAGCAACAGCTGGACAAGCACGCGGCGATTCTTTTTCGTGGTTTCGATGTACAGGACATTGAAACCTTCAACCGCTGTGTCGATGTGATCTCCGGCGGCGCGCTCGAGTACCTGTTCCGGGCTTCGCCACGTACCCAGATTACCCGCAAGTTGAATGTCTACAGCTCCACAGACTACCCGGCGGTGGAGAAGATCTTCCCGCACAACGAGCACTCCTATTCGCCGGTCTTTCCCTTGCACCTGTATTTTTACTGTGACCTGGCGTCACAGACCGGGGGCGAGACGCCCTTGGGTGATACACGGCTGATTCTCGATCGGATCGATCCTCAGGTGCGTGAAGCGTTTGCCCGCAAAGGCGTGCTGTATGTGCGCAACTATGGGGATGGCATGGGCTTGCCGTGGCAGACCGTGTTCCAGACCGAAGACCGCGAGGCGGTTGAAGCCTACTGCCGCAAGATCGGCGTCGAGCCGCAGTGGAAGCCCGGTAACCGGCTGCGCACGCGCCAGCGCGGTCCGGCCATGGTCCGTCATCCGCGTACGGGCGAGACGGTCTGGTTCAATCACGCGACCTTTTTCAATGCGCTGACGCTGCCAGACAGTATCCGCACCAGCCTGCTGGCCGAGTTCGCGCCGATGGACCTGCCGCAGAACACCTTCTTCGGTGACGGCTCGGCAATCCCCGAGCACTACATCACCCACCTGCAACAAATCTATCGAGAGGTCATGGTCGAGTTCCCCTGGCAGCAGGGCGACGTGGTGATTCTCGACAACATTCTTACGGTTCACGCGCGCAACGAATACACCGGGCCGCGAAAAATACTCACTGCAATGGCTATCGCGCTGAACAGCGTCGATGTGGCAATTGGTTAAGGATTCCCCATGAACGCTCCAGTCGACCCTTCCGAAGTTTTCCAGGTTTCCGCCCAGCAAGCGTCCATTCTCGATGCCCAGCAAGCCCGCGGCACGATCCTCGGCGCCCAGCTGATCATGACGTTCGATGCCCCCATCGATCGCCAGCGGCTCGAGCAGGCGGCGATTGACCTGAGTGAACGGCACGAGATCCTGCGCACCGAGTACCGAAACATGCCGGGGATGAAACGTCCGGTTCAGGTGATTCATGCCCAGCCGCGCCTGTGCCTGCTGTCGGTGGCGCCGGGCACCTTCGAACAGGCGGGTCCAGCGTGCCTGGCGCAGTTGGCAAGCCACAGCCTGGTGCTGGGCCTGGGCAGTGGCGAGGATGCACACCGCTTACGAGTCGCTGCGCCCCTGGCGAGCCTGGATGAGGTTGCCCTGGGTTTGCTGGAGGAGCAATTGCGCGCGCTCTACCAGGGGCAGTCGCTGGCCCCCTTCGACGGGTTGCAATACGCCGACTACGCCGATTGGCAGACCGGTCTTGCGCAGGAGGACATCGGCCGCAAGGGGGGCGAGTTCTGGCGCAATCTGTACCGCGACATGCAGGTCGACTCGCGTCTGCCTTATGAACGGCTCACCCCGTTCATGGGGGCATTGCAGCAACACGAGCAGCATTTGCCAGCGGTTGTGCCGGCGCTGCGCACCCTGCGCCAGCAATGGCGACTGGACTCGGACGCAGCATCACTGCTGTTGCTGTGGGGGCTGTTCGTCGGTCGCCTGAGTGGCCGCGAGCATTGGCTGGTGGCCTGCGCAATGAGCGGGCGCAACGAGCAGTTGCACTCTACCCTGGGGCATCTGGCCTGGCGTTTGCCGGTTGCCTTCAGTCGCCAGGCTGATCTGTCCGTGGACGGCTACGCCGAGCACTTTGCCGTGCAGCTGCAGTTGAGCCAGTCCTGGCAGGACTGCTTTAACGAACTGGACATGCTCGGTGGTCAGGGCGCGGGGCTGGACTTCGGTTTTTCCTGGGCTGATCAGCCGATTGAGGGGGCCCGGCTGGATCGCCCCAGCCTGGAAAAACTCCACCTGCAGGTAGCTCCCAGCGGTGATGATCTGCTGTTGCGCCTGCTGTCGCCGACCGGCTCGTTCAGGGCCGAACTGGGCCGCGCCTGGCTGGCTCAGTTTGCTGAGTTCGTCACTCAAGCCGTGGCTGACCCCCGGCAAGCAGCACAAAAGGTTGCCCTGGTGGATGCCGCC
Source organism: Pseudomonas sp. B21-035 (assembly GCF_024748945.1). NCBI lineage: Bacteria > Pseudomonadati > Pseudomonadota > Gammaproteobacteria > Pseudomonadales > Pseudomonadaceae > Pseudomonas > Pseudomonas sp. B21-035. The sequence continues at coordinate 3,779,247 of NZ_CP087179.1, read as the reverse complement.
CAGGCCCGACCGTTGCAGCAGGCACTGGACCGCAGCCAGTCGCTGGGCGAGAGCGCCAGCCGCCAGTTGCACCAGTTGTTCGAGCGCCACGCGCAGCAGCATCCCGAACGGACAGCGATCCAGATCGGCGAGCAGCAGGTCAGTTATGCCCAGCTTGAGCGCCGTGCCAACCAGCTGGCCCGCGTTCTGAACCAGCGCGGAATCGGCCGTGAGGCGATTGTTGGCGTCTACGGCGCACGTTCGGTGGAGATCGTCGTGGCGTTGCTGGCTATCCTCAAGGCGGGAGCGGCGTACCTGCCGCTGGACCCGCAGTATCCGGCGCAGCGCCTGTCCTTCATGCTCGAGGACGCTGGGGTAGAGTGCCTGATTGCCTTGCAGGCGCTTGATCCGGCTATCGCCATGCCGGCGACGACAACCCTGCTCAGCCTGGATGACGAGGCGCTCGATCAGGTCGATGACAGCCCGCTGGCCAGTTGCGGCGAGGCGGATGACCTGGCGTACGTGATCTACACCTCAGGCTCCACCGGCACACCCAAGGGGGTGATGGTCAGCCACGCCAATGCGCTGGCCTCGACCCAGGCGCGGGTGCAGTTCTATCAGCAGCCGGTGCAACGCTTCCTGATGCTCTCGTCGTTCTCGTTCGACAGCTCCGTGGCGGGGATTTTCTGGTCCCTGGGGCAGGGCGGCAGCCTGTGCCTGCCGCTTGAGCAGGCGCACAAGGACCCTCAAGCCATTGCCCAACTGATAGAGCGCCAGGCCATCTCGCACTTTCTCGCCCTGCCGTCGCTGCACGCCCAGGTGCTTGAGCATCTGCAGGCGGCGCCCGCGTTGCGTTGCGCCATTGTTGCCGGCGAGGTTTGTCCTCCCGAGCTGCTGCGCCGCCACCGCCAGGCACTGCCGGGGGTAACGCTGGTCAACGAATACGGGCCCTCGGAGAGCACTGTCTGGTGCTGCGCCTACCAGGTGGCGCCAGAGGATCGCGTTGATCACGAACTGCGCGTCGCCATCGGTGAGCCCATTGCCGGCACTCGCCTGTATGTTCTTGATGATCAACAGCGCTGGGCGGGGGTTGCCCAGGAGGGTGAGTTGTACGTTGCCGGTGCCGGGCTTAGCCGGGGATATCTCAACAGGCCCGGGCTGACGGCCAGTCGCTTCGTTCCGGATCCGTTCGCCAGCGAGCCGGGCCAGCGCTGTTATCGCACCGGCGACCTTGCCTGTGTGCGCGCCGACGGCCTGGTCGATTACCTCGGTCGGCTGGATCATCAATTGAAAATTCGTGGCCACCGCATCGAGCTGGGTGAGATCGAAGCTCTGCTGGGTTCGCAGGAGGGCGTGCGCGAGGCCGTGGCCATCGCCCGCGACACCGCCGCCGGCAAGCAACTGGTGGCTTATGTGGTGTTGGCCGCCATGGCCGATGCGCAGCCGCGGACCGTGCAATTGCTGGGACTGTTGCGAGAGCAGTTGCCTGAGTACATGGTGCCCTCGACGTTGCAGGCGGTGCAAAGCCTGCCCCGTACCCCCAATGGCAAGCTTGACCGGACCGCTCTGGCTGCGCGGGCATTGGACGGTGTTGCCTACGTCGCGCCGGGCAATGAGCTCGAGCAATTGTTGGCCGAGGTCTGGCAGGAGGCTTTGCAACTGGAGCGGGTGGGTATCAACGACAACTTCTTTGCCCTGGGCGGGCATTCGTTGCTGGCCACGCGGATTCGTTCTCAGGTTCAGGCGCGGCTCAATGTCACCTTGCCGCTCAAGGTGTTCTTCGAGGGCGAAACCGTGGAGCTGCTGGCCCGGCAGATCGAGATGCACCGTGACGAGGCGGTCAGCGAAGACAAGGTCCAGGCGCTCGAAGCGCTGTTTGCCGAGGCTCAGGAGCAATGAGCATGCTTGAGCAACGAATGCTGGCGCTGGCTGAGCGCTTCACCCGTTTTTCCGCTGCTGAACGGCGCGCCTTGCAGGCGCGCATGCTTGAGCAAGGCCTGTCGCTGGAAAGCCTGCCGATTCCCCGGCGCGAAGACCCCAGCGAGGCGACGCCCGCCTCGCATGCCCAGCAACGGATGTGGTTTCTCTGGCAACTGGAGCCGGACTCCACGGCCTATAACCAACTGGCCGTGCTGCGCTTGCGCGGACAGTTGAATGTCGAAAGCCTGCGGCAAAGCTTCGAGGCGCTGGTGACCCGCCATGAAGTCCTGCGCACCCGTTTTGTGCTGCAGGACGGCCAGGTGTTGCAGCAGGTCGAGGCCGTTGCGCGCTTTGAACTGCAACTGCTCGACTTTAGCGGCGAGAACGGCCAGGCACTGGCGGATCAGGAGATTGAACGCCAGGCCCGGCAAGCCTTCGACCTGGAGCAGGGGCCGTTGCTGCGGGCCACGCTGCTCAGGCTGGATGCCGAGCAACATGTGCTGTTGTTCTGCACCCATCACATCGTTTGTGATGCCTGGTCCCTGCCGATTCTGGTCGAAGAAGTGACCCACGGCTATGCGCGCCTGGTCGCGGACGCCGAGCAGGCCGTACCCGCGCCGTTGGCCGTGCAGTATGCCGACCATGCACGTTGGCAGCGCCTGTGGCTGGACGCCGGTGAAGCGCAACGGCAGCTGGCGTACTGGAAAGCCAACCTTGGAGAGGAGGCGGTCAACCTCGAGCTGCCCCTCGATTACCCACGCCCGGCGTCGCGCAGTGCACGTGGCGCACGGGTGCCGATTGCCTTGTCCGAGAGCGTTTCGCAAGCGGTGCGCGCATTCGCCGCGAGCATGGGCGCGACGCCGTTCATGGTGCTGCTGGCATCGTTTCAGGCGGTGCTGCATCGCTACAGCGGCGCATCGGATATCCGCATTGGCACGCCGATCGCCAATAGGACACGGGCCGAGGTCGAGCCGCTGATCGGTTTCTTCGTCAATACCCAGGTACTGCGGGCACAGGTCGATGGGCAGATGTCGTTCGTCGAGCTGGTGCAGCAGGCCAAGCAGCGCGTGCTCGAGGCCCAGGCCCATCAGGACCTGCCGTTCGAGCACCTGGTCGATGCCTTGCAGCCGCAGCGCAGCCTGAACCAGAGCCCGCTGTTCCAGGTGATGTTCAACCACCAGGTGGCGCAACCGGCGGTTGACCAGTGGCGCCTGCCGGGATTGACCGTCGAGGCGCTCGATCGAGGCAGCGACACGGTGCGTTTCGATCTGACCCTCAACACCGAGGACCAGGGCGGGATACTCAAGGCGTCGCTGGCCTATGCCTGTGACCTGTTCGAGCCAGCCACCATCGAGCGGCTCGGCGAGCACTGGCGTTACCTGCTTGAGCGCTGCCTTGCCGAGCCGCACCAGCGCCTGGCGGAACAGTCGCTGTTCGACGATGCCCAGACTCGTCAGTTGCTCGACGCCTGCAATGACCCGCAAGCCAGCGTCCCGGCTTGCCTGCTGAGCCTGATCGCCGAGCAGGTCGCAACCCGGCCCCAGGCAACCGCGCTGGTGTTTGCCGAGGCGACCTTGAGTTATGCGCAGCTCGACGCCCAGGCCAACCGGCTGGCCCAGCGCCTGCGGGCGTCGGGGGTTGGGCCGGACGTTCTGGTGGGCATCGCCGTCGAGCGTTCGATGGCGTTGGTCGTGGCCGTGCTTGCCGTGCTCAAGGCCGGTGGCGCCTATGTACCGCTGGACCCTGAGTATCCGCGCGAGCGCCTGGCCTACATGATCGAGGACAGCAGTATCGCCCTGCTGCTGAGCCAGGCGCCGGTGCTCTCGCGCCTGCCCGCCGACCTGCCGCTGCCTGTGCAGTTGCTTGATGATTCGTCTCTGGAGCAGTGCAGCGACCAGCCTTTGCCGATTGTGCAGCAGGCCGAGAACCTCGCCTACCTGATCTATACCTCCGGTTCCACCGGCCGGCCGAAAGCGGCGGGTAATCGCTATGGGGCCTTGAGCGGGCGCTTGCAATGGATGCGCGATACCTATGCCATGAGCCCCGCAGACGCGGTGCTGCAGAAAACCTCAAGCAGTTTTGATGTCTCGGTCTGGGAGCTGTTGCTGCCGTTGACCTGTGGTGCGCCGGTGGTGCTGGCGCAACCGGGCGACCAGCGAGACCCGGAGCGTCTGCTGGCGCTGATCCAGGCTCATCAGGTCAGTACCTTGCACTTTGTTCCCTCGATGCTCCAGGCGTTCATTGAAACCCCTGGGCTTGAAGGCTGTACATCGTTGCGCAATCTGTTCAGTGGTGGCGAGGCGTTGTCCCGTGAGTTGCAGCACAAGGTGCTGCAACGCCTGCCCCACGTAGCCTTGTACAACCGTTACGGGCCCGTGGAGGCGACCATCAATGCCAGCCACAGCCAACGCGCAACCGCCAGCGATACACGGGTAGGCATTGGCCGGCCGCTGATTGATACCGCCTTGTACGTGCTCGGTGGCGGTCTTGAGGTGCTGGCCCCGGCGGCCATCGGTGAGCTGTACATCGGCGGCGCGGCGCTGGCGCGTGGTTATCACCGCCGCCCTGGGCTGACGGCCGAGCGCTTTGTCCCCGATCCGTTCGGCCGCAGCCCGGGCGCACGCCTGTACCGCAGCGGTGACCTGGTGCGGCGGGGGGCTGACGGCGAATTGCAGTTTGTTACCCGTATCGATCACCAGGTGAAGATCCGCGGCATGCGTGTCGAACTGGGGGAAATCGAGTCGCAGTTGCTGGCCCTGGCACCGGTGCGCGAAGCGGTGGTGCTGGCCGTTGACGCCAGCCTTGGCAAACAGCTGGTTGCCTACGTGGTCGCCGACGCTGGCACCCCGCCAAGCCAGCTGCGCGAGCAATTGCACGCAGTGCTGCCGGACTACATGGTGCCCGCGCACGTGGTGCTGCTTGACCAACTGCCCGTGACGGCCAATGGCAAGCTCGACCGCATGGCCTTGCCGCAGCCCGGCCTGGAGCGCGCGCAGGAAGATTATCAGGCACCGGCCAATGAGCTGGAGCAGCGCATTGCAACGATCTGGGAGGCGGTGCTCAAGCGCCAGGCCATTGGTCGTCAGGACAACTTCTTCGAGCTCGGTGGCGACTCGATCATCTCCATTCAGGTGGTGAGCCGCGCACGCCAGGCCGGCATTCATTTCACCCCGCGCGATCTGTTCCAGCAGCAGACTGTCCAGGGCCTGGCCAGTGTCGCCCGGCTGGGTGGTGTGCAGCGCTTCGAACAAGCGCCGGTGGTCGGTGAGGTGCCATTGCTGCCGATTGCCCAGGCGTTTTTCGAGCAGTCACTGCAGGCCCCTGGGCACTGGAACCAATCGGTCCTGCTGCAACCGCGAGCGCCCTTGCAAGCCGAGCTGCTGGAGCAGGTGCTGCAAGCGCTGGTGGTGCATCACGATGCGCTGCGCTTGAACTTCCAGCGCCAGGCCGACGGTAGCTGGCAGGCCACCTACGGTGCGTTGACGCGCCTGCCAGCGGCATTGCTGTGGCAGGCTGACGTGGCGGATGAGCAGGCCCTGACCGCGCGCTGCAACGAGGTTCAGCGCAGTCTGGACTTGCAGCACGGGCCGCTGCTGCGCGGGTTGCTGGCAACCTTGGCCGATGGCTCGCAGCGGCTGCTGCTGGTGGTTCACCACCTGGCGGTCGATGGTGTGTCGTGGCGCCTGTTGCTCGAGGATATCCAGCAGGCATACCAGCAGCTGATGGCTGGCCAAGCGCTGCGCTTGCAGGACAAGACCAGTTCGCTCAGGGCCTGGAGCGAGCGTTTGCAGGTGCGAGCCCGCGAGCGGCGCATGGACACCGAGCTGGCTTACTGGCGTGAGCAGTTGAGCTGCGCCAACGACTTGCCATGCCGTGACCCGCAGGCGAGCCTGTTGGCCAGTCACGCCCGCAGCGTCCAGACCCGGCTCGACAGCACCGCGACGCGCCAGTTGCTGCAACAGGCGCCTGCTGCCTACCGTACGCAGATCAACGACTTGCTGCTGACGGCCCTGGCCCGTGTCATCAGCCGTTGGACCGGCGACCGGCATACCTTGATCCGCCTGGAAGGCCACGGCCGTGAAGCGCTGTTTGACGATATCGATCTGAGCCGGACCCTGGGCTGGTTTACCAGCGTCTTTGCGCTGCGTCTGACGGCTTGCGACGACCTTGGGCAATCGATCAAGCAGATCAAGGAGCAACTGCGCCAGGTGCCTGACAAGGGCATCGGCTACGGTCTTCTGCGCTATCTGGCCGATGAGCCGACGCGCCTGCAGTTGCGTGGCCTGGCGCAACCGCGGATCACCTTCAACTACCTGGGGCAGTTCGATGCCAGTTTTGCCGATGGGCAAGGCCTGTTTGTCCCCAGTACCGAGGACAAGGGCGAGGAGCGCAGCCCGCAGGCACTGTTGAGCAACTGGCTGACCTTGAACGGCCAGGTCTACGCGGGCGAGCTCAGCCTGGAATGGACTTTCAGCGAGCAGATGTTCGACCGCGCGCAGATGCAGGCGCTGGCCGATGAGTATGCCGACGAGCTGCGCAGCCTGATCAGCCATTGCTGTGATCCACGCCACCGTGGGGTTACCCCGTCCGACTTCGCGCTGGCGCGCTTGAGCCAGGCGCAACTGGACCGGCTGGCGTGCAATGGCGCGGATATCGAGGACCTCTATCCACTGTCGCCGATGCAGCAGGGCATGTTTTTCCACTCCCTCTATGAGCAGGGGTCGGGTGACTATATCAATCAGTTGCGCGTGGATATTCGCGGGCTGGATCTGCAGCGCTTCCGCGATGCCTGGCAGGCGTGCCTGCAGGCCCATGAAGTGCTGCGCAGTGGTTTTATCTGGCCTGACGATGCCGACAAACCTGTGCAAGTGGTGCTCAAACAGGTCGAGCTGCCGTTTGAGGTCCTTGACTGGCGCGGGCGGCCGGGCAGTGCCCAGGACCTGCAGGAACTGGCGGACACTGAGCGCGCACGGGGTTTCGAGCTGAGCTGCGCGCCATTGCTGCGTTTGCTGTTGGTGCGTAGCGGCGAGCATGACTATCACCTGATCCACACCAGTCATCACATCCTGATGGACGGCTGGAGCAGCTCGTTGCTGATGGGCGAAGTGCTCCAGCGTTACCGAGGGCACGCCGTGCCAGCGCGGCCTGGGCGTTATGCCGATTACATCGGCTGGTTGCAGGCGCAGGATGATGCGCGCAGCCGCGTGTTCTGGGAGGCGCAATTGTCTGACCTCGCCGCGCCGACCCTGCTGGCACCAGCCCTGGCTGGCGCGCACGGGCAGGCCGCTAGCGGTCAGGGCCAGTACCAGGCGAGCCTGACGCCGGCGCAAAGCGCTCGCTTGAGCGAGTTTGCCCGGCAACAGAAAGTCACCCTCAATACCCTGGTACAGGCAGCCTGGCTGGTATTGCTGCAGCGCTATACCGGCCAGCCTTCCGTGGCATTGGGTGCCACGGTGGCGGGGCGGCCGGCGGAGCTTGCCGGCATCGAACAGCAGGTTGGCCTGTTCATCAACACCCTGCCGGTCATTGCCAGCCCGGCTGCAGAGCTCAGCGTCGGGCACTGGCTGCAACAGGTCCAGGCGCAGAACGTGGCGCTGCGTGAACATGAGCAGGTGCCGCTGGCCGATATTCAGCGGTGGGCTGGACGGGCGGGCGAGCCGCTGTTCGACAGCATCCTGGTGTTCGAGAACTATCCTATTGCCGATGCGCTGCAACAAGGTGCGCCTGAAGGGCTGCAGTTCGGCGAGGTGCAGATGCAGGAGCAGACGCACTTTGCGCTGACCCTTGCGGTGGGGCTCGGCGAGGTGCTGACCTTGCAGTTCAGCTACGACCGGGCGCTGTGCGATGACACTGCGGTGACGAACCTGTGCGGCCATCTGACCCAACTGCTGCAAGGCTTTGTCGAGCAGGTCGATCAGCCGCTTGGCCAGTTGCCGATGCTGGGTGAATGCGCGCAACGCCAGGTTATCGACGGCTGGAACCATACCGCGCAGCACTATGCCGACTCGCGCTGCGTGCACCAGGTGATTGCCGACCAGGCCCAGCGCACGCCCGCGGCCACTGCCCTGGTCTTCGCCGGTCAGGCCATGTCCTACGCGGCGCTGGAGCTGCAGGCCAACCAATGGGCCCAGCGCCTGGTTGGCGCAGGCGTGGGCCCGGAGGTGCTGGTCGGCATCGCTGCCGAACGCAGCCTGGAAATGGTCGTCGGCTTGCTGGCGGTGCTCAAGGCCGGCGGCGCTTATGTGCCGCTGGACCCCGATTACCCCGCCGAACGCCTGAGCTACATGATCGAGGACAGCGGTATCGGGCTGTTGCTGACCCAGTCGGCACTGCTCGAGCGCTTGAGTCTGCCGGGCAGTCTGCAGACCTTGCTGCTGGACCGGCCCGAGGCACTGACACCCGCCCAGGGCATGGCGCCAGTGCCGTGCACGCCTGATGCGCAGAACCTGGCCTACGTGATCTATACCTCAGGCTCGACCGGCAAGCCCAAGGGCGCCGGTAACCGCCATGTGGCCCTGAGCAACCGCCTTAACTGGATGCAACAGGCTTACGGCCTGACACCTGACGATGTCGTGCTGCAGAAGACCCCGTTCAGTTTCGACGTCTCGGTCTGGGAGTTCTTCTGGCCGCTGATGTTCGGTGCCCGCCTGGTCATCGCCGAGCCCGGCGATCATCGGGATCCTGCAAGGTTGGTTGCTTTGATCCGCAACCAGGGCGTCAGCACCCTGCATTTTGTGCCGTCCATGTTGCAGGCGTTCATGCAGGACGAGGCGGTGGCCTGTTGTACCTCGCTCAAGCGGATAGTCTGCAGTGGCGAAGCACTGCCGGTGGATGCCCAGGCGCAAGTTTTTGCCCAGTTGCCCGGTGCGGCGCTTTACAACCTGTATGGGCCGACTGAAGCGGCCATCGACGTCACCCACTGGACCTGCCGGGAAGAGCCGGGGGACAGCGTGCCGATCGGTGAGCCGATCGCCAACCTGCAAACCTGGATTCTCGATGCGAGCCTGCAATTGCTGCCGGCGGGGGTGATAGGCGAGCTGTACCTTGGCGGCGAAGGCCTGGCCAGGGGATATCATTTGCGTCCAGGACTGACCGCCGAGCGTTTCGTCGCCAGCCCGTTCGACGCTGCTCAGCGCCTGTACCGCACCGGTGACCTGGCGCGCTACCGTGCCGATGGGGTGATCGAATATGCCGGTCGCATCGACCACCAGGTAAAAATTCGCGGGCTGCGTATCGAGCTGGGCGAAATCGAGGCACGCCTGGTCGAACACGCGTCGGTTCGCGAGGCCGCGGTGCTGGCGGTGGGCGACAACGCCGCCCAACGCCTGGTGGCCTATGTGGTACCGAGCGCGGACTTTGCCAGCGCCCAGGCCGAGCAAGGCGCCTGGCGCCAGGCGCTGGACCAGCACTTGAAGGCAAACCTGCCCGACTACATGGTGCCCGCTCGCATCCAGTTGATCGAGCGGATGCCACTCAGCCCCAACGGCAAACTGGAGCGCAAGTCCCTGCCTGCACCTGACCTGGAACCGAGCCAGCAGTATGTGGCACCGGTGGCGGAGCTGGAGCGGCAGATTGCCCAGATCTGGCAAAGCGTGCTCAAGTGCGAGCGCGTCGGTTTGACCGACAACTTTTTCGAACTGGGCGGTGACTCGATCATTTCCATCCAGGTGGTCAGCCGCGCGCGTCAGGCGGGTATCCATTTCACTCCCAAACAGCTGTTCCAGCATCAGACCGTGCAAAGCCTGGCGGCGGTTGCGGCAACCGGCGCCGCGGCCCTTGAGATCGATCAGGGGCCAGCCAGCGGGCGGGTGCAGTTGCTGCCGATCCAGGCGCAGTTCTTCGAACAAGACATGCAGACACGCCAGCACTGGAACCAGTCGGTGCTGCTCAAGCCCGCCGAACGCCTGCAGGCGCCAGCACTGGAGCAGGCCCTGCAAGCGCTGGTGCAGCATCATGACGCGTTGCGCCTGAACTTCAGCGCGGCAGACGGGCAATGGCGGGCCGATTACCGCAGCCTGCAACAACAGGCGCAGCACTGGCGGCGCGAAGGGCTGCTGTGGCAGGCAAGCGTGCACGACCAAAGCGAACTGGCCGCAGCCTGTGAACGGGCCCAGTGCAGCCTCGACCTTGCACAGGGGCCGCTGCTCAGAGCGTTGCTGCTCGACCTGCCTGACCAGCAGCAGCGCTTGCTGCTGGTCATCCACCACCTGGTGGTGGACGGGGTTTCCTGGCGCATCCTCTTTGAGGACCTGCAGGCAGCCTACGCCAGTGCCCTGGCGGGCACGCCCGGCAACCTGCCGGCCAAGACCAGTTCGGTGCAGGCCTGGGCGGCACGCTTGCAGCGCTATGCCCAAAGCGAGGCCGTGCGCGGGCAGGTCGACTACTGGCAGGCGCAATTGTCGGTGTCGGGCAGTGCGCTACCCTGCGACGATCCGGACGCCAGCCTGCATAGCCGTTACGCCCACAGCGTGGTCACCCGCCTGAATGCCGGGCTCACCCGGCAATTGCTGCAAGTGGCGCCGAATGCTTACCGGACGCAGGTCAACGATGTGCTCCTGGCGGCGCTGGCGCGGGTCATCGCGCGCTGGAGCGGGCAGGCCGATACGCTGATCCAGCTGGAAGGGCATGGCCGCGAAGACCTCTTCGATGACATTGACCTGACCCGGTCGGTTGGCTGGTTCACCAGCCTGTTCCCGGTGCGCCTGAGTGCCCGTGATGACCTGGGTACGACCCTGAAAACCGTCAAGGAGCAGTTGCGCGCGATCCCCGACAAGGGGCTGGGCTATGGCGTGCTCGGCCATTTTGCTGAACCAGGCGATCGCGCCCGGCTCACAGGGCTGGCGGTGCCGCGCATCACGTTCAACTACCTGGGCCAGTTCGACAGCAGTTTCACCGACGACGCGGCACTGTTCACCCCGACTGGCGAGGCGCGGGGGGCCGAGCAGGGCGCTGATGTTCCACTGGCCAACTGGTTGATGCTCAATGGCCGGGTGTTTGATGGCGAGCTGAGTATCGGCTGGACGTTCAGCACGCAAATGTTCGCTGCCTCGACGGTGCAGCGCCTGGCCGATGACTATGAGCAGGAACTGGCAGCGCTGGTCGCCCATTGCTGTGACCCACGCAGCCAGGGCGCCACGCCATCGGACTTTGCCCTGGCGCAACTGACTCAGGCACAGCTCGATCAGTTGGACCTGAGCGCAGTCGAAGACCTCTATCCGCTGTCACCGATGCAGCAGGGCATGTTGTTCCATGCCCTCGATGGTCGCGAGCAGGGCAGTTACGTCAACCAGATGAGCGTCGAGGTTTTCGGCCTCGATGTAGAGGCTTTTGCCGCCGCCTGGCAGGCCACTGTGCAGGCCCACGACATCCTGCGAACCCGTTTCATCTGGCAGGGCGTTGGCGCACGTCCCTTGCAGGCAGTGCAAGCATCGGTGGAGGTGCCCTTTACCGTTCTTGACTGGCGTCAGCGTGCCGACCTGGACGAGGCGCTGGGCGCGCTGGCGGCCAGTGAGCGCAAGCGCGGTTTCGACCTGGGCTGCGCGCCGTTGCTGCGCCTGCATGTGGTGCACTGCGACGGGCAACGCTACCAGCTGATCTACACCAGCCACCATATCCTTATGGACGGTTGGAGCAATTCACAACTGATGGGGGAGGTGCTGCAACGCTATCGTGGCGAGCAACCGGCTGCGCTGCACGGCCGTTACCGTGACTATATCCAGTGGCTGCAGGCTCAGGACGAGCAGGCCAGTGAAGCGTTCTGGAAAGCGCAACTGCAGGACCTGGTCGGCCCAACCCGGCTGGCCGCAAGCACGGCACATGACGCTGGCAACCGCCACCAGCGCGAGTACCGGCACGTGCTGGAAGGCTCGCGCAGCCAACGCTTGCATGGGTTTGCCCGCGAGCAGAAGGTGACCTTCAACACCCTGGTTCAGGCCGCCTGGTCACTCTTGCTGCAGAGTTATAGCGGCCAGCAAACGGTCGTGTTCGGTGCCACGGTAGCCGGGCGTCCGGTCGAACTGCCTGATGCCGAACGGCAGATGGGGTTGTTCATCAATACCCTGCCGGTTGCCACCACGCCGCGCCCGGAGCAAAGCGTCGGCAGCTTCCTGCAGGCGCTGCAGGCGAAAAACCTGAGCCTGCGCGAGCATGAACATACCCCGCTGTTCGACATTCAACGCTGGGCCGGACACAGCGCTGAATCGCTGTTCGACAACATTCTGGTGTTCGAGAACTACCCGGTGTCGCAGGCCCTGGAGCAGGGCGCAACCCAGGACTTGCGTTTCGGCCGGCTCAACAGCCACGAGCAAACGCACTACCCGCTGACCTTGCTGGTTTCGACGGGCGAGGAACTGGTGCTGCAGTTCAACTATGCCTGTGCGTTGTTCAGCGATGCCCAGATCGAGCGTATCGCCACCCACCTGGACAACCTGCTCGAGCAACTCTGCCAGGCGCCGCAACGGGTCCTCGGCGAGTTGGACATGCTAACCGGCAGCGAGCGCGGGCTGCTGCTCGAAACCTGCAACAGCAATACCCTGGCCTTTGCTCACCAGCGCTGTATCCATCAGCATATCGAAGCGCAGGCCGCGCGCAGGGCTGACGCAACAGCATTGATCGACGGTCAGGCGCACATCAGTTATGCCCAGTTGAACCAGCGGGCCAATCTTCTGGCCTGTGCCTTGATCGAGCTTGGCGTGGGCCCCGAGGTGCGGGTCGGCGTGGCGATGCCGCGCTCGAGTGAAATGCTGGTGGCCTTGCTGGCGGTGCTCAAGGCAGGTGGTGCGTATGTGCCGCTGGACCCCGACTACCCGGCCGAGCGTGTGGCCTACATGCTTGAAGACAGTCGCGCCCGTGTCCTGCTTAGCCAGCAGCAGGTGCTGGAGCACCTCAGCGTGCCCGCCAGCGTTCAGGTCGTGCCGGTGGAGCGTGGCTATGGCGAGCAGGCGGCGACGACGCCTGGCAACCCGCAGACAGCGGTCTCGGCGCAGAACCTGGCGTATGTCATCTATACCTCCGGCTCCACCGGCAAACCCAAGGGCGTGGCGATTACCCATCGCAACGTCGGCGCACTGATTCAGTGGTCGCAGCAGGTTTACAGCCAGGAAGATATCCAGGGTGTGCTGGCGTCGACGTCGATCTGCTTCGACCTGTCGGTGTGGGAGCTGTTCGTCACCCTGGCCAATGGCGGTCAGGTGATCATGGCGCGCAATGCCCTGGAGCTGCCGACGCTGGCGGCCCGCGAGCGGGTACGTTTGCTCAACAGTGTGCCCTCGGCAGTCGCGGCCCTGCAGCGTGCCGGGCAGATTCCGCCGGGCGTGCGCATCGTCAACCTGGCCGGCGAGCCGCTCAGGCAGGCGCTGGTGGAGCAGCTGTATGCCAGCGGCACCATCGAGCACGTCTACGACCTGTACGGACCGTCGGAAGACACCACCTACTCGACCTGGACGCGCCGTCACCCTGGCGGCACACCGAGTATCGGCCGGCCGTTGGCCAACACCCGCGCCTACGTCGTCGATGGCCGCTTGCAGCCGACCGCCCTTGGGGTGGCCGGCGAGTTGCTGCTGGCCGGCGACGGGGTTACCCGTGGCTACCTGTTGCGCCCGGGTCTTACCGCCGAGAAGTTCGTGCCGGATCCCTTCGGTGTGCCCGGCGCCCGCCTGTACCGCAGCGGTGACCTGGTGCGCTACCGCGACGACGGCGAGCTTGAGTACATCGGCCGCCTGGATCATCAGGTCAAGGTCCGCGGGTTCCGCATCGAGCTGGGCGAAATCGAAGCACGCCTGCAGGCCCTGGCCCAGGTGCGCGAGGCTGCGGTACTGGCGCTGCAGGGGGCGCGGGGCGCACACCTGGTGGCCTACCTGGTGGTGGATGGCGACCTCGCGCCAAGCGCCTACGCCCAGGCCGGCGAAGCCATCAGGCACGCGCTGCGAGCCGACCTGCCCGACTACATGATTCCAGCCCACGTGCTGTTCCTTGAACAGTTGCCGCTGACCCCCAACGGCAAACTTGACCGCAAGGCGCTGCCGGCAGTCGACAGCCAGGTTGGCAGCAGCGAATTCATTGCGCCAGGCACTGAGCTGGCCTGCCAGGTGGCGCAGATCTGGCAGCAGGTGCTGCAGGTCGAGCGGATTGGCATGAACGATAACTTCTTCGAGATGGGCGGTCACTCCTTGCTGGTGGTGAGCGTGGTGTCGCGAATTCAACTTGAGCTTGGTATGAAACTGACAGCGCAAACGGTTTTTCAATTCCCGGTCCTCGGCGCCTTGGTCGCCGAGCTGGAACAGAGCGGGTCTTCGCTGAACAGTGAAAAACTCAGCAGGCTCGATGCGTTGCTCGACGAAATGGAGGCCATCTGATGGATCAGCAGGTCGCCTTGAAGATTGCTCAGCGTTTCATTCTTCTGCCGCTGGAAAAACGCCGGCTGTACCTGGAAAAAATGCAGGCAGAGGGCATCTCGCCCGCCAACCTGCCGATACCGCGGGTGAGCGATGAGTTCGAACAACTGCCACTGTCTTTTGCCCAGGAGCGCCAGTGGTTTCTCTGGCAACTGGACCCTGACAGCGCCGCCTACCACATCCCCACCGCGCTGCGTCTACGTGGCCCGCTGGACATCGCCAGCCTGCAGCAGGCCTTCGACCTGCTGGGCGCGCGGCATGCCACATTGCGCACGCGGTTTGTCCAGAACGCCCAAGGTGGCACTTGCCAGGTCATTGATGCCCAGGCCAATTTGCGCATTGCGGTGCAGCCGTTGAGTGTGCCGCCGGGGCAGTCGGCCGAGCAGGCGCTCAGGCAGTTCATCCGCGCCGAAACCGCGCAGCTGTTTGACTTGCGCCAGGGGCCCTTGTTGCGGATCAAGCTGCTGACCCTGGGCAACGACGATCACGTGCTGGTGCTGACCCAGCATCACATCGTCTCGGATGCGCGCTCCATGCAGGTCATGGTCGAGGAGCTGGTGGCCCTGTACAGCGCCCGCTTGCAAGGACAGCCTTGCAGCCTGCCGGCAGTGGCGCTGCAGTACAGTGACTATGCGATCTGGCAGCGCCACTGGATGCAAGCTGGTGAGCGCGAACGCCAACTGGCCTACTGGCTTGAGCAACTGGGCGATCAGCAGCCGGTGCTGGCGCTGCCCACCGACCGGCCGCGCCCGGCCAGCAGGAGCTTTCGCGGTGCACGTGTGGAGATACAGCTGGACAGCGACCTGAGCCAGGCACTGCAAGGGCTGGCGCGGCAACAGGGTGCAACGCTGTTCATGCTGTTACTGGCGTCGTTCCAGGCGCTGCTGGCGCGCTATAGCGGCGAGCGGGATATTCGCGTCGGAGTACCGGTGGCCAACCGCAACCGCCCGGAAACCGAGCGCTTGATCGGCTTTTTCGTCAATACCCAGGTACTGCGTGCCGAGGTTGACGGGCACCTGCGTTTCAGCGAGCTGCTGGCCCAGGTTCGTGAGCGGGCGCTGGGCGCCCAGGCGCACCAGGACCTGCCCTTCGAACAACTGGTCGAAGCCCTGCACCCGGAGCGCAGCCTGAGCCATAGCCCGTTGTTCCAGGTGATGTTCAATCATCGCAGCGACACCCCGGGCGCGGCGCCTCAGGCCGCGCTGGCCCTGCAGGTCGAGGCGGTTGGCCAGGACAGCCAGGATGCACAGTTCGACCTCACCCTGACCACCCATGAATCCGCGCAAGGCATTGGCGCCAGCCTCAACTACGCTACGGACCTGTTCGACGCGGCCACCATCGAGCAGATGCTCGGGCATTGGCAAGCGCTGCTGCGGGCGGTGGCCGCTGACCCGCAGGCACGTCTGGGCCAGCTGGCGTTGCTCGATCCGGCGCAACAGCAGTCAACGCTGCGCTGCTGGAACCCGGCGCCGCAACAGTTCCCTGTGCGCCACTGCATTCATGAACTGTTCGAAGCCCAGGTCGAACGCAACCCGGATGCGCTGGCGGTGTCGCGCGGTGAGCAGTGCTTGAGTTACGGCCAGCTCAACAACAGCGCCAACCAGCTGGCCCATCGGCTGATTGCCATGGGGGTGGGGGCCGATGTCCGGGTGGGCCTGGCGGCGACCCGCGACCTGCCGATGATCGTCGGCCTGCTGGCCATCCTCAAGGCCGGTGGCGCCTACGTTCCGCTCGACCCCAACTACCCGCAGGACCGCCTGGCCTACATGATGCAGGACAGCGGCATGTCGATGTTGCTGGCGCAGGAGCAATTGCTGGCGCAGCTGCCGGTGCCGGAAGGCGTACCAACCCTGCTGCTGGACGTGGCGGATGACGGTGATTGCAGCAACCCGCAGCTCAAGCTCGACCCGGACAACCTGGCCTATGTGATCTACACCTCGGGCTCGACCGGGCTACCGAAGGGCACCTTGCTGGCGCATGCCAACGTCGTGCGTCTGTTCGCGGCCACCGAGCAGTGGTTCGCCTTCAACAGTGCCGATGTGTGGAGCCTGTTTCACTCATTCGCCTTCGATTTCTCGGTGTGGGAAATCTTTGGTGCCTTGCTGCACGGCGGCCGGCTGATCATGGTCGACCAGGACACTGCCCGCTCGCCCGAGGCGTTCCTGGCGCTGCTGCAGCGCGAGCGGGTCACGGTGCTCAACCAGACCCCCTCGGCGTTCAAGGTGCTGGCCCAGGTTGCCTGCGCCGCGCCCGCCGGGACGCTGGACCTGGCCTTGCGCTATGTGGTGTTTGGCGGCGAGAACCTCGAGGTCAGCAGCCTGGCGCCGTGGTTCGAGCGCTTTGGTGACGAGGCACCGCGCCTGATCAACATGTATGGCATCACCGAGACCACGGTGCACGTGACCTATCGACCGTTGTCCAGGGCTGATCTGGGCAGTGCCCAGGGCAGCCCCATTGGCGAACCGATTGGCGACTTGTCCTGGTACGTGCTCGATGGCGACCTCAACCCGGTACCTCACGGCTGTGTGGGTGAGTTGTATGTCGGGCGCGCGGGGCTGGCCCGTGGCTATTTGAATCGCGGTGGTTTGAGTGCCAGCCGCTTTGTTCCCGATCCGTTCGGCAACCCCGGCGGGCGTCTCTATCGCACTGGAGACCTGGCGCGCTTCACCGCCAGCGGCACGGTCGAGTATGCCGGGCGTGCCGACCACCAGGTGAAGATCCGTGGTTTTCGCATTGAGCTGGGCGAGGTCCAGGAGCGTTTGCAAGCCCTGGCAGAGGTCGACCAGGCCCTGGTCCTGGCGCACCAGGGCGTGGCCGGGCAACAACTGGTGGCCTACCTGATCGCTTCGCGCGCGGACATCGCCCTGGCCAGCGCCGAGGATCAAGCTCAGGCCGTGGAGCGTTTGCGCGGCTTGTTGTTGCAGGCGCTGCCCGAGTACATGGTGCCGACCCACATGGTCTTCCTCGCGGCGTGGCCGTTGACCGCCAACGGCAAGCTTGATCGCAAGGCCCTGCCGACGCCTGACCAATTGCAGGGATCACGCCGCTATCGCGCCCCGCAGAGCGCGCTCGAGTTGCAACTGGCAGCGGTCTGGCAAGAGGTACTGCAGGTGCCCCAGGTTGGCCTCGACGATGACTTCTTCAGCCTTGGCGGGCACTCGCTGCTGGCCACCCAGGTGATTGTCCGCATCCGTGAGCAGGTGAACCTCGAAGTGCCGTTGCGTGAATTGTTTCAGGCCCGCGACTTCAAGGCTTTCTGTACGCTGGTGGCAACGCTTCAGGCGCAGAGCTCGCCGCTGGAAGACGAATTGGCTAAATCTCTGCAGGCCCTCAAACGTTTAACTGGAGATGAACTTGAAAAGCTAATTTCCTAATGAGGGTCTGGGTGTGCAAGAGCTGATCGGGGCAGTTGGAGCGCTTTCGTCGAAGGAACGCAAAGCCTTGGCGATACTGCTGAAGCAAAAAGGGATCAACCTCTTCAATGTCGCGCCGATTTTCAAGCGCAAAGCCGACGAGCCCTTGTTGTTGTCCTATGCGCAGGAGCGCCAGTGGTTTCTCTGGCAGATGGAGCCAGACAGCGCCAACTACCATATTCCACTCGCGCTGCGCCTGCGCGGCGAGCTCGACCTTGGCGCCTTGCAGCGCAGTGTCGAGGCGTTGCATCTGCGCCATGAAGCGTTGCGCACCACCTTTGTCGACGACGACCTGCAGGCCCTGCAGGTCGTCCACCCGTCCATGACTGCGGACTTCACCTGCCTGGACTGGTCGAACGAGCCAGCGTCGGCGCGTTCTGAGGCGCGGCTGAAGGCCTTCGTCGAGGAGCAGGTCGGCCAGCTGTTCGATTTACGCCAGGGGCCGCTGTTGCGCGTCTGCCTGCTGCGCCTTGATGTCGATGATCACGTATTGCTGCTCATCCAGCACCATATTGTCTCTGACGGTTGGTCCATGGAGATCCTGCTGCGCGAGATCATCGAGTACTACAGCGCGTTCACCCAGGGCCGGGCCCCGGACCTTGCGCCGCTGCCGATCCAGTACGCTGACTACGCCCTCTGGCAGCGCCAGTGGATGGAGGCAGGTGAACGTGAGCGGCAACTGGCCTACTGGACTGCGCAGCTGGGTAGCGAGCATCCCTTGCTTGAACTGCCCACTGACCGACCGCGTCCGGCTGAGCAGAGTTATCGCGGTGCGCGGCTGGCGCTGAGCCTGCCCGATGGCCTGGCCGATGCGCTCAAGCGTTTCGCCGGGCAGGAGAATGTCACCCTGTTTACCCTGCTGCTGAGCAGCTTCGAGCTGTTGCTGCACCGCTACAGTGGCCAGGCCGAGATTCGTGTCGGGGTACCCTCGGCCAACCGCAACCGGGTGGAGACCGAGGGGCTGATCGGTTTTTTCGTCAACACCCAGGTGATCAAGGCCTGCTTTGACGATCAACTGACCTTCCGCCAGCTGCTGCAGGCCGTGCACCAGACAGTGCTCGATGCCCAGACTCATCAGGATTTGCCGTTCGAACAACTGGTCGAGGCGTTGCGCCCGGAGCGCAGCCTCAGCCACAGCCCGCTGTTCCAGGTCATGTACAACCACCAGAGCGACGCGCGCACGCGTCACCAACTGGCGGGGCAGGGCGGGCCCCTGACGATCGAGGCGCTGGCGTGGGAAAAGCACACCGCTCAGTTCGACCTGATGCTCGATACCCATGACAGCCCGAGCGGGCTTGCCGCCGGCCTGACCTACGCCAGCGACCTGTTTGAACGCGCGACCGTCGAGCGCATGGCTGCGCACTGGCTGGGCCTGTTGCAGGCGATCGTGCAACAGCCCGATCAGCGCGTCGCGGCCATGCCCCTGCTCGACAGCGATCAGTGGCAGCAACAGGTCGTGCGCTGGAACGACACGGCGATGGACTACCCCTTGGCGTGCTGCGTGCATCAGTTGATCGAACAACAGGCGCAGGCCACACCCGACCGGGTAGCCCTGGTCCTGGGCGCTGCGCAGCTCAGTTACCGCCAGCTCAATGAAGTCGCCAACCAGTGGGCACACCGCTTGCTGGCCGCAGGTGTCGGGCCCGATGTGCTGGTGGGTATTGCCGCCGAACGCAGCCTGGAAATGGTTATCGGCCTGCTGGCGGTGCTCAAGGCTGGCGGCGCTTATGTACCGCTGGACCCGGATTATCCCGCGGAGCGCCTGGCCTACATGATGCAGGACAGCGGCATGCGCCTGCTGCTGACCCAACAATCGGTACGTGAGCGCTTGCCGGTGCCGGCCGATGTCGAATGCCTGCTGCTCGATCAACCTCAGGATGGCTGGCCTGTCAGCAACCCGGCGTGCTACCCGCACCCGCAGAACCTGGCCTATGTCATCTACACCTCCGGCTCCACGGGCAAGCCAAAAGGCGCGGCCAACCGCCACCTGGCCCTGACCAACCGGCTGTGCTGGATGCAACAGGCCTATGGCCTGGGCGAACAGGACCGGGTCTTGCAGAAGACGCCGTTCAGCTTCGACGTTTCGGTGTGGGAGTTCTTCTGGCCGCTGATGACGGGGGCACGCCTGGTGCTGGCGGCGCCGGGTGATCACAAGGATCCTGCGCGGCTGATCGAGGTCATCCGCCGTGAACAGATAACCACCTTGCACTTTGTGCCCTCGATGCTGCAGGTGTTCATGCTCGATGACCAGGCGGGTCTGTGCACCTCGCTGAGCCGAGTGATTTGCAGTGGCGAGGCGTTGCCGGCGGATGCCCAGCAACAGGTTCTGAGCCGCTTGCCGCAAGCCAGCTTGTACAACTTGTATGGACCGACCGAAGCGGCAATCGATGTTACCCACTGGACCTGTCGCGACGAAGGCCGCGACAGCGTGCCGATTGGCCAGCCGATTGCCAACCTTGGCACCTATGTGCTGGACGACGAGCTGACGCCGGTGCCCGTGGGGGTAACGGGTGAGCTGTACCTGGCCGGTATCGGGCTTGCGCGCGGCTATCATCGCCGTCCGGGCCTGAGCGCCGAACGGTTTGTCGTCAGCCCGTTCGCCAGCGGCGAGCGTATGTACCGCACCGGCGACCTGGCGCGTCAGCGCAGTGACGGGGTGATCGAGTACCGCGGGCGGATCGACCATCAGGTAAAAATCCGTGGACTGCGTATTGAGCTGGGCGAGATCGAGGCACGCTTGCTGGAACAGGATGAAATCCACGAGGCGGTTGTTCTGGCCGTTGCCACTGGCAATGGCCAGCAACTGGTGGCGTATCTGGTGCCGGCCCGGCGCGACTGGCCTGGCGACGACCGCCAGCGCCAGGCGCAGGCGCGCGAGCTGCTGCGGTCGCGCTTGCTGGCGGCCTTGCCCGACTACATGGTACCCAGCCAACTGATGTTCCTCGACAGCCTGCCGTTGAGCCCTAACGGCAAGCTG
Source organism: Pseudomonas sp. B21-035 (assembly GCF_024748945.1). NCBI lineage: Bacteria > Pseudomonadati > Pseudomonadota > Gammaproteobacteria > Pseudomonadales > Pseudomonadaceae > Pseudomonas > Pseudomonas sp. B21-035. Next base: position 3,758,566 of record NZ_CP087179.1, on the reverse strand, counting down.
GAACGCCGGGCGCTGCCGGTGCCTGATGCAGAGCAGATGCAGCAGGCCTATGTGGCCCCGGGCAGTGCCGTGGAAGTGGCGCTGGCGGCGCTTTGGCAAGAGGTGCTCAAGGTTGAACGGGTGGGTCTGAACGACAACTTTTTCGAACTCGGCGGCGACTCCATCGTGTCCATTCAACTGGTCAGCCGCGCGCGGCGCCAGGGCATCGTGTTCACCCCCAAAGAGCTGTTCCAGCACCAGACGGTGCAGAGCCTGGCGGCTGTCGCCCGGTCTCGCGAGGTCGGCGAAGTCGATGCAGTGGACCAGGGCCTGGTCAGTGGCGCGGCGTTGCTGCTGCCGATCCACCAGGCGTTTTTTGCCAGTGACATCCCCCAGCGTCACCAGTGGAACCAGTCGGTGCTGCTCAAGCCATCGCAGCCGCTGCAGGCCGACCTGCTGGAGCGTGCGCTGCAAGCGTTGGTGATGCACCACGATGTCTTGCGTTCGTGCTTCAGCGCCGAACAGGTGCGCTATCTGCAGCCCGAGCGCCTGCTTGCGCACTGGGCGCAGGCGCCGCTGCTGTGGCAAACCGCGCCAGTCGACCTGGCCGCGCTTTCAGTCGACTGCGACGAGGCCCAGCGCAGCCTGCAGCCGGCACAAGGGCAGTTGCTGCGGGCGCTGTTGGCGACCCTGGCCGACGGTCAGCAACGGCTGTTGCTGGTGGTCCACCACCTGGCCGTGGATGGTGTGTCCTGGCGCATCCTGTTCGAAGACCTGCAACAGGCCTACACACAGTTGGCGGCAGGCCAGCCTGTGGCCTTGCCGGCCAAGACCACTTCGGTCAAAGCCTGGGCCGAACGTCTGCAAACCTATGCGCGGGGCGACAACCTGCAGGCGCAGCTCGGCTACTGGCAGCAGCAGTTGCAGGGCGCATGCGCCGAGCTGCCCCAGGATCACGCCGACGGTACGCTGCGCAGTCGCGATGCGCTGACGCTGTACAGCCAGTTGAGCCCGCAGCTGACGCGCAAGCTGTTGCAGCAGGCTCCCGCGGCTTACCGCACGCAGATCAACGACCTGCTGCTGGCAGCCCTGGCCAGGGTGTTGCAGCGCTGGACCGGCGCCGATCATTGCCTGATCCAGCTTGAAGGCCATGGCCGTGAAGAGCTGTTCGATGAGGTCGACCTGACCCGCACCCTGGGTTGGTTCACCAGCATGTTTGCGCTCAAGTTGCAGGCCTTCGAGCAGTGGAGCGACACCCTCAAGGGGATCAAGGAGCAACTGCGGGCGGTGCCGGACAAAGGCATCGGCTACGGGGTGCTGCGTTACCTGGGTGATCAGCAGGCGCGTGAAAGCCTGGCGCAATTGCCGGTGCCGCGGGTGACCTTCAACTACCTTGGGCAGTTCGACGCCAGTTTCAGCAGCGATCAGGCACTGTTCGTTCCCGCCGCTGAAAACCGAGGGCTTGAGCGCAGCCTGGACGCGCCGCTGGGCAACTGGTTGAGCCTCAATGGCCAAGTGTACGACTCGGCCTTGAGCATAGGCTGGACCTTCAGCCGCAGCATGTTCGATGAGGCGACGATCGCGCACCTGGCCGCGCAGTACAGCGAGGAGCTCGAGCGTCTGATCGAGCATTGCTGCGATCAGGGCGTTGGCGCGGTGACCCCCTCGGACTTTCCGCTGGCGCAGGTTTCGCAGGCCTGGCTTGACCAACTGCCGATTGCCGCCGGCGAAATCGAAGACATCTACCCGCTCTCGCCGATGCAGCAGGGCATGCTCCTGCACACCCTGGAAGACAACGAGTCGGCGCTTTACATCAACCAGGTGCAGTTGCCGGTGCAGGGCCTGGATGTCGAGCGATTCTGCCAGGCCTGGCAGGCGGCAATCGACCGCCACGAGGCCCTGCGTACCAGCTTTCATTGGCCCGATCGGCAGACGCCGGCGCTGCAAGTCGTGCAGCGCCGGGTCAAGCTGCACGTACAGACCCTCGACTGGCAGGATCAACCCTGGGATGAACAGCGTGTCGCGCAATGTGCCAGCGCGGAACGGGCCCGCGGCTTTGATATCGGCGCCGCGCCGTTGCTGCGCCTGTTGCTGATTGGTACCGGCCCCGGGCAATACCGGATGATCTGGACCAGCCACCACATCCTGATGGATGGCTGGAGCAATTCACGTCTGCTCGCAGAAGTGCTGCAGCACTACTGTGGCGCGCAGGTTGCGGCGCCAGGCGGGCGCTTTCGCGACTTCATCGGCTGGCTGCAGGGGCAGGACGCCAAGGGCCTCGAACAGTTCTGGAAGCAGCGCCTGCAGGCCTTGGTCGAGCCGACTTCGCTGAGCCAGGCGGTGCATCCGCGGCACAGCAGCAGCGAGCCCGGTCACCGGGCGCTGTACACCCGCTGGGATGCAGCGCGCACTGCACGGTTGCAACAGGTGTGCCGTGACTTGCGTATCACCCCCAACACCCTGATTCAGGGCGCCTGGCTGCTCTTGTTGCAACGCTACACGCGTCAGGACACCGTGGTGTTCGGCGCCACGGTTGCCGGGCGACCGGAGGGCCTGGCCAATGCCGACACCCTGCTGGGCCTGTTTATCAATACCTTGCCAGTCATTCACCGCATCAGGCCGGAACAAGCGCTGGATGCCTGGTTGCGCGACCTGCAAGCCTACAACCTGGACGTGCGCGATCATTCCCATGTGCCGCTGGCGGATATCCAGCGTTGGGCAGGCATGGGCGGACAGGCGTTGTTCGACAGCATCATCGTGTTCGAGAACTACCCGATCGATGAGCGGCTTGGCGAGGCCCGGGACAGCGGCCTGCACTTTGGCGAGTCACGCAATCACGATGTCACCAACTTCCCGATGGACCTGGCCGTCCACCTCAACGACAGCCTGTCGATCGAATACCTGCATTTGCGCAGTGCCTTCAGTGAGCAGGCCGTCGAGGGCATCCGTCACGCCATGGAGGGGCTACTGACGGCCATGCTCGAGACACCGCTGCAGCGGGTGGGTAACCTGCAACGCCTGGATACCGCGCAGTGGCAGCAACTGCAGGCCTGGGGGGCACAGCCGGCGCGGCAGTACCGTCCGCTGTCGGTGGTCGAGCTGATTGACGAACAGGCCCGGCGTCAGCCCGGGGCGATTGCGGTGGAATGTGCGGGGCAGCGCCTGGACTATGCCGCCCTGCAGCGCCAGAGCAATGCTCTGGCCGCGACCTTGATGGCGCAGGGCGCGGGCCCTGAAGTTCTGCTCGGGGTGGCCCTGGAGCGTTCGCCGCAGATGATCGTGGCACTGCTGGCCGTGCTCAAGTGCGGCGCGGCGTATGTGCCGCTGGACATCGATTACCCGAGCGAGCGCCTGGCCTACATGATCGAGGACTCGGGCATGGCCCTGGTCATTACCCACAGCGATCTGCTCGGGCGCCTGCCGCTGCCGGCGCTGTTGCCACGGGTAGAGATGGATCGACTGCCGCTCGATGAACAGCGCGTCGGGCCAGCGCTTGCCTGCGGCGATGATCGCAACCTGGCGTACCTGATCTACACCTCCGGTTCCACCGGTCAGCCCAAGGGCGTGGCGGTTACCCGCGGGCCCTTGAGCATGCACTGCCAGGCAATTATCGAACGCTACGAAATGAACGCCAGCACCCGCGAACTGCACTTTATGTCGTTTGCCTTCGACGGTGCCCATGAGCGTTGGTTGAGCGTCCTCGGCAGCGGCGGGGCGCTGGTCATTCGCGACGCCGAACTGTGGACACCGGAGCAGACGTTCAAGGCCCTTGGACAGCAGGCAATCACCATCGCCTGCTTCCCACCGGCCTACCTCAAGCAGGTTGCCGAGTATGCCCGCCAGTGTGGCGAGCCTGCGCCTGCGGTGAACATCTACTGCTTTGGCGGCGACGCCGTACCCGAACAGACCTTCGAGCTGGTCAAGGCAGCATTGCGCCCGCAGTACTTCACCAATGGCTACGGACCGACTGAGACCGTGGTCACCCCGCTGCTATGGAAAGTGCCGGCCGATTCGACCTGTGAAGCTGCGTATGCACCGATCGGCCGCGCCGTCGGCTTGCGCGCCTTGCAGGTCCTGGACGATGACCTCAACCCGTTGCCTGCAGGCTTCGCCGGCGAGCTGTACATTGGTGGCGAGGGGGTCGCCCGAGGCTACCATCGTCGCCCGGGCCTGACCGCCGAGCGCTTCGTACCGGACCCTTTCGGCCAGCCAGGAACCCGGGCCTACCGCAGTGGTGACCTGGTGCGCCTGCGTGAGGACGGCATCATCGACTACGTCGGTCGCATCGATCACCAGGTAAAGATTCGCGGCTTTCGCATCGAGCTGGGCGAAGTCGAGGCCTGCCTGCGCCAGCAACCCGGGGTCAGCGATGCGCTGGTCATTGCCCGTGACTTTGCCGCCGGCAAGCGCTTGATTGCCTACGCGGTCACCCCGCACGGCATCGATCAGGGGCCGGCGCTGCTCAGCGGTCTGCGCGCGGTGCTGCCCGACTACATGGTCCCGGCACAGGTAATCTGCCTCGCGGCACTGCCCATCTCGCTCAACGGCAAACTCGACCGCAAGGCCTTGCCAGAGCCGGATTTCAGCGCCGATAGCTACCTGGCCCCGCGCAGCGAGCAGGAACACCTGCTGGCGCAGGTCTGGGCCGAGGTGCTGCAAGTCGACAGGGTTGGCATCAGTGACAACTTCTTCGAGCTGGGCGGCGACTCGATTCTCAGCTTGCAGGTCATTTCCCGCGTGCGTAATCACCCGCAGCTGGACATCAACCTCAAGCTGCGCGACCTGATGCGCTACCAGACCATCGCCGGCCTGTTCGATCAGCAGGTCTTTGCCGGTGCTGCGCAGCAGGAGGACCTGAGCCACCGGGTCAGCGATGGCCGGTTCAGTCTGTTGCCGATCCAGGAATGGTTCTTCGCCCAGAACATGCCAGAGGCGCACCACTTCAACCAGGCATTGATGCTGCGCTCGCGCCAGGCACTCGAGCCGCAGGCGCTGGAGCAGGCTTTGCAGGCTGTGGTGCAGCAGCATGATGGCTTGCGCTTGTGCTTTGCCAAGGAGGGCGAACGTTGGTATCAGGCGTATCGGCCACAGCAGGCCCAGGCCGACAAGCCGCTGCTGGAGCAGGTGAGCGTGGCCGATGAGGCGGCGCTGGAAGACTTGACCGCCCGGGTGCAACGTAGCCTGGACCTGCAGCAAGGGCCATTGATGCGCGCCCTGCATATCACCTTTGCCGGCGAGCAGCGCTTGCTGCTGGTTATTCACCACCTGGCGATTGATACGGTGTCCTGGCGCATCTTGCTGCAGGATTTGCAACAGGCCTACGAGGCTTGCAGCCAGGGCAACAGCCCAGCGTTGCCGATTCGCACCAGCAGCTACCAGGCCTGGGCGACCCGTCTTGAACAACAAGCGCCGCTGCTGGTGGAGCGCGAGCTGGGGTACTGGCTCGAACAACTGCAAGACTCGGGGCAGCCTTTCCCTTGCGATAACCCCCGCGGCAAGAACCTGGTCGGCTTCCATGCGGTAGAGCGCATGGAACTCGACGCCCAGCGCACCAGCGAACTGTTGACCCAGGTGCCGGCGGTCTACCAGACGCAGATCAATGACCTGTTGCTGGGCGCCTTGAGTCGCGTGCTGTGCCGCTGGACCGGGCAGGATGCGGCGTTGATCCAGCTTGAAGGTCACGGTCGTGAAGACCTGTTCGACGAGCTGGATTTGAGCCGTAGCCTGGGCTGGTTCACCAGCATGTACCCGGTACGCCTGGTGCCCGGTGCCGAGGATGACGTCCGCGCCAGCCTGCTCGGGGTTCAGCGCCAGTTGGCGGCAGTCCCCGACAAGGGGCTGGGTTACGGCGTGTTGCGCTACCTGGCGGGCAACAGCCTCAGGCAGCAGTTTGCCGGGCTGGCCCAGGCCAGGGTGACCTTCAACTACCTGGGCCAGTTCGACCAGAGCTTTGACGAGCGCGCCTTGTTGGTGCCGGCCGAGCAAAGCGTGGGGGCGTGCTACAGCCTGCAAGCGCCGCTGGGCAACTGGCTGGAGATTGTCGGCCAGGTGTTCGACGGCCGCCTGGCCTTGCGTTGTGTGTTCAGTACCCGGCGCTATCGTCGTGAAACCATTCGCCAGTTGATGGACGACTATCAGCGCGAGCTGCAGGCGATCATCAGCCATTGCCTGGCCCAGGCCGCCTGAGCCGTCAACCTGTGTGCCGGCAAACCTTTGCCGGCACGATTCGATACACCGTTTAGGAAGCTCAAATGTCTTTGCACCCTGATCTTGCTGATTTCCTCGACCTGGCCGAGGAAAGCCGCGGCCCGCTCGATCTGCCTTTTCATCAACAAACCCCGGAGCAGGCCCGGGCCGCGTTCGAGCAGACTACCCAGCAACTGCGCTGGCCCGTCGAGCAGCGGCTCGACTGTCAGGAACTGACGGTCACCAGCCGCGATGGCGGCGCGGTGCCGGTGCGCCTGTATCGTGCCCGGCAATGCGAGGGGGCCTTGCCGTTGCTGGTGTACTTCCACGGCGGTGGCTACGTGGTGGGCAGCCTGGATTCGCACGATGGCGTTTGTCGCGAGTTTGCCGCAGGCGGCCAATGTGCGGTGCTGTCGGTGGGCTACCGGTTGGCGCCCGAACACCGTTTTCCGCAGCCGCTGCTCGATGGCGAGGATGTCCTGGCCTGGTTGCCCGGCCAGGCCCGGGCCCTGCAGCTGGACCTTGCCCGCGTCGCGTTTGCCGGCGACAGTGTCGGCGCGACCATTGCCACCGTGTTGGCGACCCAGGCTGCCCAGGCAGGGCCGGACGCGGCGCTGCAGCCGCGCTTGCAACTCCTGTGCTATCCGGTGACGGATGCCTCCCGGCGCAGCGCCTCCATGGAGCTGTTCGCCGAAGGCTACTTGCTCGAGAGCCAGACGCTGGAGTGGTTCTACCAGCACTACCAGAGTGCTGCGCAAGACCGCTGTGACTGGCGCTTTTCGCCGTTGCTGACAGATAAGCTGAGCAACGTTGCCCCCGCCTGCATTGCCCTGGCCGGGCTTGATCCGCTGCTTGATGAGGGCCGGGCCTACGCACACCGGCTGCAGGAGCAGGGCGTACCTGTAACGCTCAGGGAATACCCCGGCCTGACCCATGACTTTTTGCGCCTGGGCTCGGTGGTTGGCCAGGTCACGGACATCTACACGCAGTTATGCGCAGACCTGCGCCAGGCGTTCGAGCGTTGAGGCAAAGGTTTCACCCTGGCCATGAAAAAGGGGCACTGAACCGACGTTCAGTGCCCCTTTTTCCTGTGCCCTGGATCAGAACGAATACTTGAGGCTGGCCATCACATTGCGCGGCTCGCCGTAGAAGGTCGAACCGTAGGAGCCCATGCCGCTGAAGTACTTGCGGTCGGTCAGGTTGTTGAGGTTGATGTTGCCGCGCAGGTTGTCACTGAAATCGTAACCGGCCAGCAGGCCGACCAGGGTGTAGCCCTTCTGGTCGAAGCGGGCGGGGATTGCGCCGGGGCCAAAGCCCAGGGTGGTGTCGTAGTAGATATTGCTCTGCCACGAGACGTTGCCGCCCACTGTCATGCGGTTGAGCAGGCCGGGCAGGCGATAGGTGGTTGCGAACCGGGCGATCTGTTCAGGCTGGGTGGTGCTGACCTTGTTGCCGTCCTTGTCTTCGGAGGTGCGGTAGGTGTAGCCGCCATGAACATTCCAGTCGGGAAGCAGTTCACCCGAGACTTCGATTTCAAAGCCTTTGGTGGTAGCGCCTGACACCGCCTTGTAAGCCGTGGCGTTGGGAATGTCCACACGCAGGCCGTCGGCTTCGGCGACGTTGTCCTGCTTGGAGGTGAACAGCGCGAGGCTGGCGTTCAGGCGACCCTCGTAGTATTCGCCCTTGATCCCCACTTCGTAGCTTTCACCGGTCAGTGGCTCCAGCGGCGTGCCGTTGCGATCGGGGTTGAACGGTTGCGGTTTGAAGATATCGGCGTAGCTTGCGTAAACGGTGTGGTAGTCGTCCAGGTCATAGGTGATGCCCGCGTAAGGGGTGACCACGCCACTTTCGCGGGAGTTGTAATGGGTGTTGGGGTTGGGCAGCAACGGGTTGAAACCATCCTGGTTCCAGTAGTGGTCGGTCACCCGTGAACCGAGAATCACGTTCAGCCGGTCCGTCGGTTTGAGGATGGTCGCAAAGTACCCGGCACGCTCACGGGCAACGGTGTCGTAAGGCACGGTGAACAACAGTTTGCTGGGCTTGACCGGATTGTTGTCCCAGTTGAAAAAGTCATCGATCTTGTAACTGCCGAACGAATGGGTACCGGATTCGTTTTCGTTGCGTGCCCAGTTCAGGCCCATGACCATTTCATGGGTGCGCCCGAACAGCTGGAAAGGGCCGGTGGCATAAGCCGCTACGTCGACTTCCTTGGAGGTCGAGTAGTACTTGCTGGTAAAGGCGTTGGCCGAGTGGGTGACCGCGTCGATCTGGCCGTTGGCGGTGGCGGTGAGGTTGTCGACGTCATAGCGGCGGAAATTGGTCTCGACCTTGAGCAGCCAGTCATTTTCAAAATGGTGTTCGATGTTGGCGAAGTAGCGTTGGGTTTCGGTGTTGCTGTACGACCATTTTGCCCCGGAGTTGGTCGAACGCGACGGCTTGACCGTCGCGCCGTTGGTGTAGAACGCCGGCAGGTTGGAGTTGGTCGAGCCGTCGGCATTGCCTTTCTGATAGTCCATGCCGAAAGCGAAGGTGGTGCTGTCGGACAGGTCGGCCTCGATGATGCCGTAGAACACGTGGTCTTCACGACGCAGGTAGTCGATGTAGCTTTTTTCATCCTGAGTGGCAGCCACCATCCGGCCACGAATATGCTTGCTGTCGGTCAACGGGCCGGACAGGTCGACTTCGGTGCGGTACTGGTCCCAGCTGCCCGCGCCGGCGGTCACATGCCCCTGGAACTGCGCGGTCGGTTTTTTGCGCACGAAGTTGACCACGCCCGACGGGTAGCCGGTGCCATTGAGCAAGCCGGCCGAGCCGCGCAGGATCTCGATACGGTCGTAAATGGCGGTGCCGATCAAACCGTAGTTGTCGCGCAACGGGGCATTGGTGCTGAGGCTGGGCAGGCCGTCGAACTGAAAGTTGGAAATCTCGAAGCCCCGGGAATAAAAGGTATTGACCTCGGTATTGTCCTGGCTGACCGTCACCCCGGGCGTCTGGTTGAGCACATCGGCGATGCTCAACAGCCCTTGGTCTTCGATCTGCTGACGGGTGATTACGCTGACAGACTGCGGGGTCTTGCGCAGCGACAGGTTCATCTTGGTCGCCGTACTGGTTTCACCGGTGGTGTAGGACCCGGTGCCCTCAGTGGTAAGGCCCAGGGATGAGCTGTTGACCGTGGTGGCATCCAGGGTCAGGTCGGCGCCGCCCTTGTTGCCATGGATGGTCAGCACATCGCCTTGCAGGTTGTAGCGCACGCTGGTCCCGCCGAGCAGTTCGGCAATCGCCTGGGCAGGCTCCTTGGTGCCGTTCAGTGCGCGGCTTCTAAGCCCGGCGACGTCGTCGGGGCTGTAGAGAATCTGGATGTTGGCCTGGGTGCCGAACGCCTGCAGGGCGCTGGCCAGCGATTGCGCTGGAATTGCAAACGCGACCATCTGCGCATGGGCCTGGGCAGTGACAGCCAGGGCGCTGAGGCCGACCAGGCTGCTCAGTGCCAGTGGCCTGGTTAAAGTCCGACGAATCAGCAAAGCCCTGGTGAAGGGTGGCAAGCGGTATGCAGTGGTCAACGGAGGCTCCAGCGCGAAGGCAAACAAGTGAGAATGATTAGTATTTTTTGTAAGACGCTCTAGCAGGCCAAATCCGGAAAACTTTTTTCTTTTTCAAGCCATGGCACGTTCGGCCACGACTTGTCCGTTCTTCATCCGGATCAGTTGATCGGCGATATCGAAGTAACGGTCGTCGTGGGAAATGACAATGATGGTCTTGCCCAGGCGCTTGAGGTCGGGCAACAGCTCGGTGTAGAAAATGCGCCGGAACGTCGGGTCCTGGTCGGCGGCCCATTCATCGAACACCAGCACCGGGCGCTCTTCGATCCAGGCATTGACCAGTGCCAGGCGCTTGCGTTGCCCGGTCGACAGGTCGGTGGTGCTGAAGGCGCCGTCACGGATACTGACTTTGTGAGCGATCTCCAGGCGTTCCAGGTATTGCGAGGCTTGGGCAGGTACCTGCAGGCCGTCATTGACCAGGTCGTCGAACAGGTAATAGTCAGCAAAAATGGTGGTGAAGAGTTGCCGGTAGTCATCGCGGGCGCGATCGTCGATGACCTCGCCGTTGAGGCGGATCTGGCCTTGCTGTGGCGGGTAGAGCCCCAGTAACAGCTTGATCAGCGTGGTCTTGCCGCAGCCGTTTTCGCCGACGATGAAGACAATGTCGCCCTGGCGGATATCCAGGTTGACCGGCCCCAGGTGAAAGGGCGCGCAGCCGTCCCGGGTCGGGTAGCTGTGACAGATATCAAGCAGTTGCAGGCGCTCGACGCTCACTGTCGGCGCGCCCTGGTCGCTGAGCAGCAGGTGCGGCTCGGGCGATGAAAACTGCTCGGACAACTCGGCGATCCGGCGAAAGGCGATCTGCGCCCGGCTGACTATGGGCAGGGTGCTGACCAGATGCTCCAGCGGCCCCTTCATGTACAGCAACACCAGCACGAAGCCACTCATTACCGCTTTGTCGGCGCTCGGCCAGAACGACTGCAGGGCCAGGGCCAGGCCGATGACCACGAAGAACAGCATCGAGCCGAGGCTTTTGGCAATCACGAAAGTATTGATCGAGCGAATCTGGGTATTGCAGATATGCTCGGCAACCTTTTGTATCCCCGCGACGAACATGCGCTGGCGCCGGGGGCGGTGGATGCGCAGCTCCTTGGCGCCCTCGGCGATCGCACTGTAGTGTTTCTGCAGTTCATCCTCGGCTTCGCGAGCGGCCATGAAGCCCTTGATGCCACGAGCCCTGGCCACGTACTGGATCACCGTGCCGATGCCGATTGCCAGCAGCATCATGACAAACATTGGCCAGGACAGCATTGCCAGGTAACCCAGGCAGCCCAGGGTCACGGTCAGGGAAATGGCCAGGGGCGCAAAGGCGAAGGCGAACGAGCTGATGGTATCGATGTCGTGGGTCAGCACCGGAATCAAGCGATGGCTGCGGTAGCGTTCGATCTGCCCGATCGGGGCGCTGAGGACCTTTTCCCCCAGCTCCTTGCGCAGGTTGGCGATGATCTTCTGACCGATGCGGTTGCTGCCAATATCGGACAGAATCGAGCTCAGTAACGCCACCACACACAGCCCGGCGAAACTGGCAATCAGCGACGGGCCAAGGCCTTGCGGGCTGTGCAGGCCATCGTTGATGGTCGCCAGCAAGGCGGTGACACTCAAGCCACCGATCATGCCCAGAACAATCGACACGACCACCTGCGGCCAGAAAGGGCGCAACAGCGCCAACAGCTCGCGCATTGCGCCACGGTATTGCTTGCTCATGAAGGGTTCCTGGCTCAGGCGCTGGTCAGCGCAGTCGGCGCATGGGAAGTGGCAAAAGCAGGTACTGCCTGCTTGCCCAGGGTGTCGTACAGCGACTGGCCAATTTCGGCCGCGCGAATCGGCAGCACCGAGAGCAAGGTGTCGCTCAGGCCATGGGTGGCTTCACAGAAACCCTGCAAGTACACCGCGGCCTGCAGGTCGCTACTGGCCAGGGCGCGGTAGTCGCGGCCGACGCTGTAGTCCTCCAGGTAGTCTTGTAGCGGTGCCAGCAGTTCCCGGTGCGAGCGTCGCTCGTAGCCGGTGGCGAGGATCACGGCATCGTAACGATGGGTCTGCTGTTGCCCGGTCGAGAGGTCTTCCAGGGTCAGCTCGATGCCATCGGCGGTGGCGGTGGCCGCCTGCACCTGGCGGCGGCAGAGCACGGCGTGACGGAACTGATGGGCGACCTTCTGGCGATAGAGGATGCCGTAGATGCGTTCGAGCAGGTCGATATCAACGACCGAATAGTTGGTGTTGTGATATTCGTCAATCAGCTTCTTGCGCTCCGGGCTGCTCTGGTTGAACACCAGGTCGGTGTACACAGGGGCGAAGACTTCGTTGACGAAGGGGCTATCGTCGGCCGGCTTGAGCGCCGAGGCACGCACAATCATGTCGACCTTGACCGACGCAAAGCTGTCGTTGAGATCGATGAAGGCTTCCGCGGCGCTTTGCCCCGAGCCGATGATCGCAATGCGCATGGCTTTGCCTTCGGTGCAGGGCAAGCCGGCCAGGCTGCTGAGGTAGCGAGAATGGTGGAAGACTCGCGGGTCGTCCTTGAAGGCCGCAAAGATGCTGGGGACTTTCGGTGTGCCGCCACTGCCGACGACCACCGAGCGGGTCAGGCGGCCATGCTCCTGGCCCTGTGCGTCACGCGAAATGACCTTCAGGTGGCGGATCCGGCCGCTGTCGAGCACCGGCTCAATGCGCAGTACTTCTTCGCCGTAGCTGGCCTGCGTGGCGAAGTGCTCGGCGGCCCAGCGCAGGTAGTCGTTGTACTCCAGGCGGCAGGGATAGAAGGTGCCGAGGTTGATGAAGTCGACCAGGCGCTGCTTCTGGTGCAGGTAATTGACGAAGCTGTAGGGGCTGGTGGGGTTGCGCAGCGACACCAGGTCCTTGAGAAAGGAGATTTGCAGTTCGCTCTGGGTCGCCAGGGTGTTGCCGTGCCAGCGGTAGTCCAGCTGCTTGTCGATGAACAGCGCATCCAGCGCGTGACCATTGGTTTGCGCGAGCTCTTCCAGGGCAATGGCCAGGGCCAGATTGGAAGGGCCGAAGCCCACGCCGACGAGGTCGTGGACCTTCTGGGGGAAATGGATCTGGCTCATGCTATCGGTTCCTTCAGTGTCGGGGCCGATAGCCTCGAAGGCGGCCCCCGGGGCTTGGGGATTACAACGATAGGACGAGTGGCTTGCGGGACAATTTAGCGCCGTTGGCCCGTCACGGTTCGCGGACCAGGCGTACGCCAATCCAGTCTCCGCGGTTGCCTGGCAGGTTGGCGTTGCGGTTGCCGGAGCGCGAGAAAATCGGCGCCTCGCCCCAGTCGTTGCCACGAATCACCACCACCTTGCAGTCGGCCTGCTGCCAGGCACTGCCGTCGTTCGGGGCGCCTTCGTAGCTGTCGTGATAACAGTCGGCGACCCATTCGTAGACGTTGCCGTGCATGTCGTACACACCAAAGGCGTTGGCCGGGTAGCTGCCCACCGGCGAGCTGAAACTGAAGCCATCCCTGGGCCCGTAGACGTTGGCGTTGCGGCTGATCTGGTAGTCGCCGTCCGGGTCCATGTCGAACGGGAACGGCCCGTTGCTGCCGGCGCGGGCGGCGTATTCGCGCTGTGCTTCGCTGATCAACTGGTAGTGCTTGCCGGTCTTTTTCGTCAGCCAGTCGGCATAGGCCTGGGCATCGTGATAGCTCATGCACACCGCCGGTTGTCGCGGGCCTTGCTGGTAGCGCGGCTTGCTGGCCTTGCACTCGCGGCCCGGGCGGGTGTCGCCGTCGGCAATCTTGGCCCCGGACTCGCGCAGGTAGGCGTCCCATTCACCGGCAGTTACCTGGTAGCGGCTGACCGCGAACGGCTTGGCGAAGGTCACGGTGTGTTGCGGGCCTTCGTCGGGCTGGCGGCCGACTTCGTCGTCCGGGGTGCCCATGGTGTAACGGCCGGCCGGCAGCATGACCATTTCCGGGCAGCTGCTTTTACAGTCGCGAAAGACCTTGCCCGGTTGTACCGCGTCGGCGGCCTGGGCGCTGGCGATGCTGGTCAGCAGCGCGAGTACGGATAGCGGGTAGAGCAGTGGTGAAGACATGCGAAGGCCTTTTCAGAGTTTTTTGATCAGCAGGGCCATGGCCCGATCGATTTCCTGCTCGTTGTTGAGCAGGCCCGGAGCGAAGCGAATCACCGGGCCGACGTCGCGCGACACGGCGTCGACCATTACCCGGTTCTGCACCAGGTAGGCGGCGATGGCATCGGCGTTGCGTTCCTTGACCCTGAAGAAGGTGAAGCCCGCCGAGTGTTCGCTGCTGAGCGGGGTGACCAGTTCGATGGCCTTGTGCTCTTTGAGCCGCTGCTTGAGCAGGTCGTTGAGCTGGTGGATGCGCGCCTGGACATCGGCCTTGCCCAGTTGCAGGTGCAGCTCGAAGGCCTTGCCCAGTGCCCAGCGGTGCTCGAAGGCGTGGTAGCCGCCGGGGGTCATGATGGTGGCGAAATCTTCGTCCTCGGAGAAGGTGGCGAAGGTCGGGGTCAGGTGCTGCATCTTCTCCGAGGCGGCGCAGATGATACCGGTACCACGCGGGCCGAACATCCATTTATGGGTGCCAGCGATGAAGTAGTCGCAGTTGAAGTCGGCGAAGGTGCTGTTCTCGACACCGAAGCCATGCACGCCGTCGACCACGTAAATAATCCGCTGGTTTTCATCGCGGTCACGGTTGTGCCGGCGCACCAGTTCGCCGATCTGCCCGACCGGCAGCTTTACGCCGCTGCCCGAGTGCACCCAGGTCATGCCCAGCACCCGGGTGTTGGGGGTGATGGCCTGGTCGATCGTGCTCAGCACCTGGTCGGTGGAAATTTCCCAGGGCTGGCTGAACAGGCGCAGCTTGCGCACCTGGGTGCCTTCGTGGCGCTGGCGAAAGGCCAGGGTGCGGTTTGTGGAATAGTGCTCGTGTTCGGTGGTGAGGATTTCCTGCTGCGGGCTGACCTGCAAGCGCCCGTAAATCATCCCCAGGCCTTCGGTGGTGCTGCCGGTCAGGGCGATCTGCCGGGGCCTGACTTGCAGGTAGCGCGCCGCCCACTGGCGGACCTCGCCTTCACGCTGCCATTCGTACTGGCTCTCCCAGTCCATGCGGCTGGCCGGGTTGCGGTCGACTTCAGCGCGGTAGTAATCGATGGCTTCCTGCACCGGGCGCGGGTGGGCAGTGACCAGGAAATTGGCAAAGTGGGCGTAGTCCGGATCCAGGGGGAACAGCTGGCGCAGGTTGCGCCATTTGTCGCTGCCGCTCAGCGGCGCGGTCGGGGTGGCCAGCGCCTCGGGTAGCAACGGCAGGCTGGCGGCGAGCAGGCCGGCCTGCTTGAGAAAGGTACGGCGATCTGTCATGGCGGGCGGCTTCCGGCTCAAGGGGTGGCGGTGGCGGCAACGGGCTGGGCGGTTTTTTGCACCTGCGCCCACACCCGCAGGAAGTTGCCGGCCCACAGCTTGCCGATGTCGGCCTCGGAGTAACCACGGGTGAGCAGTTCGGCGGTGACGTTGCGGATTTCGCTGACATCCTTGAAACCCTCCAGGCCGCCGCCGTCGTTGAAGTCGGAGCTGATGCCAACGTGGTCGATGCCGACCTTCTTCACCGTGTAGTCGATGGCATCGACAAAGTCCTTGAGGGTGGCTTTGGGTTCTTGATCGAGGATGCCGTAGAGGCTGCTGGCGTACTCGCCAAAGCGTGCCTCGGGCCAGATGGCGATTACCGCGTCGCCGGGCATCAGGGCGTTGGCCAGGCCTTGCAGCGGTTGCAGGTCGAAGCGCACGCGCAGGGCTTCGAGCTTGTCCAGGGTCGGCTTGCTCAGCGGTTTGAGGTACTGGCCGAAACCGACCACCTGGATGACGCCGCCGCTGTCCTTGATCAGCTGCATTTCCTTGTCGCTGAGGTTGCGCGGAATATCCACCAGCGCCCGCGGCGCCGAATGCGAGGCCACGAACGGCGCCTGGCTCAGGCGCGCGACGTCCTCCAGGGCCAGGGTCGACATTTGCGACACATCGATGATCACCCCCAGTGCGTTGAGGCGCTTGACCGCCTGCTCGCCCAGTGGCGACAAGCCGCCGAGGGCGTCGGCGGTGTCGTTGAAGAACGGCAGCGGGCGCGAGGAGTCGGCCCAATCGTTGTTACCGGTGTAGCTGAAGCCGAACATGCGCATGCCGCGCTTGGCCCACAGGTCCAGCTGTGACAGGTCGTGGCCCAGCGGGTAGGCGTTGAGCATGCTGATGAACACGGCGAACTTACCTTCGCCATTGAGGCGCCGGAAATCATCCGGGGTATAGGCAATGCCGACCTGGTTGGGGAAGTCGCGGACCATGTTGCTGATGATCTTGTAGCGCACCTCCTGCTGGTGCCGGGCTTCGTCGACAAAGCCCGGGGTCGGGCGGTGCGGGGCATTGGCGCCGTTCCACAGCTCCGGCCAGCCGAAAATGGTCAACGCCGCACCCGACAAACGCCCTTGCCCGGCCTTGACCAGATCGAACTGGCCGTGGCCGTCCTTGTCGATCTCGTTGCCGGCGCTACCGAAGTTCAGCGGCACAGTGACATGGCTATCGAACGACAGCATGTGCTCGTGCAGGGCATTGGCCTGTTCGACGATCGGGCGCGGGTAGCCGTGCTGGGATTTGAAGTACAGGTAGCCGGCGGTGGCAGCGGCCACTGCCAGGGCCAGGGGCAGGCCGATGTAGAGGGCTTTGCGGGAACGGGATGTGGTCATTGCCATCTCGACGTTAGGCTGATCGGAGCGGTTTGCCCGGTGCACAGGCGTGCCGTGGGCAAAGCTTGGTTATCAGGAGGGACGAGTGGCGTGCGGGCAAATTTATCCGGGCGAGCGCCGGGTTCAAGTTTCAGCGTCTGCGGCCGATAGCCGGGTTAACCCCAATACCATCAGGACGATAGAAACATGGCAGGTTTTAGCGCCGTATCAATCAACGGGACCCCATTGAACAGCGGCATCAACACCGGCATCACCGTCACCGGCCAGGAAAGGCAGGCCGGGATGGAAGCGGCGGGCGCGGTCAGCGTCGACCTGTCCAAGCTGCGTGATAGCGGCAAGGCCGAAGAGGCCAAGGAAAAGGAAGAGGCTAGTGCCGGCGAAGAACCGGCGCACATCAAGCAATTGCGCGAGATGATCAAGAAAATGCAAAAGCAGTTGGCCGAGCAGCAGAAACGCTTGCAGGAAGTCCTGGCCAGCGACATGGAGCCGATCCTCAAGGCTTCCGCTGTTGCTGCCGCGCAATCGGCGGTGGGCGCGACCACGGCGTCGATCGCCAGCGCCACGGCAACGCTGCTCAAGGCGCTGACCGAAGCCGGTGGCAGCAGCTCGGGCTCGTTGGTCAGCACCAACGCCTGAAACGAAAAAGGGCCTGTGCATGCACAGGCCCTTTTGTTTTCAGTCAGCCAGTTGACGGTTCTGCGTGCGCTCTGACTTGTAGCGCATGGCCACTGCCGGGGCCGGCTTGGTGCTGCCGGTCTCAAGCCACTGGCGCATGCGGCTGGCGTCGGCAAAGTGGGTGTACTTGCCGAACGCATCGAGGATCACCATGGCCACCGGGCGGTTGTCCATCCTGGTCAACAGCACCAGGCAGTGGCCGGCATCGTTGGTGAAGCCGGTCTTGGTCAGCTTGATGTCCCAGTTGCTCTTGTTGACCAGGTGGTCGGTGTTGCGAAAGCCCAGGGTGTAGTTGGGTTTTTTGAACGCCACGGTCTGCTCGCGGGTGGTGCTCAACTGGCTCAGCAGCGGGTAGTTACGCGCGGCCATCAGCAGCTTGCTGAGGTCGCGGGCCGTGGACACGTTGCTGGTCGAAAGCCCCGTCGGCTCAACATAACGGGTGTGGCTCATGCCTAATGCCCTGGCCTTGGCGTTCATCGCCTTGATGAAGGCGTTGTAACCGCCCGGGTAGTTGTGCGCCAGGGTTGAGGCCGCGCGGTTTTCCGACGACATCAGGGTGATCAGCAGCATGTCCTTGCGGTTGAGCTGGCTGCCCAGCTTGACCCGCGAATACACCCCTTTCATTTCCTTGTTCTGGGCGATGGTGACCGTGAGCATCTCGTCCATGTTCTGCTTGGCGTCGAGCACCACCATGCCGGTCATCAGCTTGGTCACCGAAGCGATCGGCACCACCCGGTCAGGGTTGTTGGCGTAGAGCACCTTGTTGGTTTGCAGATCGATCAGCAGGGCGCTGCCGGAGGCCAGGTGCAATTTCGCTGGATCGCGTTGTTGCTGGGCCGGGGGTTGAGCAGCAGCGGTCGACGTGACAGTCGCAGTACCTGTGAGCAACAGCAGCAGGCTTAGAATCGAAAGGGAAGTTTTCACGTTGAGGCTCACTAGAAGTTGTTATGTCGTTGGCTGTGCAAGGGTTTTCCCCAAAAACCGCTGCATTTTAGGAGTATGGCCTAGTTGCTGTCGATTGCCCGGACAGCGCTATCGTGCAGATGAAAAAAACTTAATCCAAGTGCCTTTCAGCGGCCCATAAAAAGCCCCGCCAAAGGGCGGGGCAAGGGGCTGTGCGGAGCAACGCACGATAAAACGGTGGGCAGGCCTCAGGCTTGCAGGCCGGGGCCCTCGAGACGCTCGGCGAGGGCCTGGGCGGCCGGCAAGGAGGTCAATGGCCCGGAGATCGCTTCGCCATTGCGCACCAGGTACCAGCAGGCCAGCAAGCCCAACTCCCTGAGCGAGGTGGGGACGGCGCTGCCGATGACGGACATGATGTTGATAGGGGCCATTGGGGTTCCTCCCGTGAGTCATGGGCCTACCTTAGCGTCGAGGGCCGGGTGGTTGAAATCAACGCGCTTGATAGTGATCATCAGCCACGACAGTTCATAGCCACTCCTCACAGCACAACGCCGACGTCGGGGATATTTATAAGACTGCGGGAACCGAAAAAATCACACAGGTTCAGAGTAAAGGTTATGTAAGGGCCGATCAGCGGTCTGCGGCGGGCGAGGGCGCAGTGCCAGTCCGTTTCCTGAGGAGATTTCAATGGCAACATTTCCAGGCAAAGACACCCAGCTGTGCATCTCGTTGGCCGGGCGTCCGGGCACCTTTGGCGTGCGCTTTCACAACCATCTGTATCAGCAGCTGGATCTGGATTTCTACTACAAGGCCATGACTACCGATGACCTGCCGGCAGCCGTTGCCGGTATCCGTGCCTTGGGCATCCGCGGCTGTGGCGTGTCGATGCCTTACAAGGAAGCCTGCCTGGCCCTGGTCGACGGCATTGACCCGTCGGCGGCGGTCATCGAGTCGATCAACACCATCGTCAATACCAATGGCCACCTGGAAGGCTATAACACTGACTACCTGGCCGTGCGCCATTTGCTCCTGCGTCACCAGGTGGACCCGTCGACGGCGTTTGCCCTGCGCGGCAGCGGCGGCATGGCCAAGGCGGTGGCCAGTGCCCTGCGCGATGCCGGCTTTAGCCAGGGCATCATCGTTGCCCGCAATGAACAAGCCGGGCGGCAACTGGCCGACAGTTGTGGCTATCGCTGGCAGGCAGAGCTGGGCGACCTGTGCCCGCCGATGTTGGTCAATGTCACGCCGATCGGCATGGCCGGTGGGGTTGAAGCCGAACAGTTGGCCTTCGCCCCCGAGGCGATAGCGGCGGCGCAGCGGGTATTCGATGTGGTGGCGATGCCGGCGCTGACGCCGTTGATCGTCGAAGCCCAGCGTCTGGGCATACCGGTGATTACCGGGCTGGAGGTGATTGCCTTGCAGGCGCTGGAGCAGTTCGTGCTGTACACCGGGGTACGGCCAACGGCGGAGCAGGTGGCGCGGGCAGTGGCGTTTGCCCGCGGCTGAAGGGTAAAACCTATCGCGGGGCAAGTCGGGTCGCCGCACCGCCGCTCCCACAGTGGGTCTGATGGTACACAACCCCGCGATGCTGTTACTCGAACTGCGCCAGGCGCTCTTCCAGCGCCGCAATCCGTGCTTCCAGCGCTTCGATCCGCTCCAGCGACACCGCGCCACCGGCCGAACGCTCCGGCCCTTGCTGGCGCGCCGCCAGGATCGCCTCGATTTCGGCCGGATCGCCCAGCGCATGGGTGTAGCGATCTTCACGCTGCCCGGCCTGGCGCGGCAGGTGCAGGGCAAAACCGCGGGCGATCAGGCGCTCGAGCTGGTGCACCACCTGTTCGGCATCTTCGAACTCATGCATGCGGCTGCTGCGGGTCAGCAGTTCGTTAACCGTTTGCGGACCGCGCAGGAACATCAGCCCCAGCAGCGTTACCTGCGCCGGCACCAGCTCCAGGGCCTTGTCCACGCGCTGCTCCCAGCGGTCGGCGCGGCTGCCCATCTGCAGGCGGGTCAGGCCCTGGCCTTCGAGCGTGCGCAGGGCCTGGCCAACCTGGCCCTGGCTGAGGTTGGTGACCGGCTCACGGCTGGTCTTCTGGTTGCAGGCCAGCACCAGGGCGTTGAGGGTCAGCGGGTAGGTTTCCGGGCTGGTGGCCTGTTTTTCGATCAGCGAGCCGAGCACGCGGATCTCGGTGCTGGTGAAGCGGGCGTCGGAAGCGGTTTCGTGTTCGGCGGACATGGCCCTGTCTCTATGCGAAGAAAGGCCTATAGCCTAGGTGCGCAACAGGGTAAAACACAAGCAGCCGGTGCAGGACGCACCGGCTGCAGGTCAAGCTCAGGCGGCCTGGCGCTCTTTGGCCAGGCAGGCCGCGGCGGTGAACAGTACGTCGGTGGAGGAGTTCAGCGCGGTTTCCGCCGAGTCCTGCAGCACACCGATGATGAAGCCGACGGCCACCACCTGCATGGCGATCTCGCTGGGGATGCCGAACAGGCTGCACGCCAGCGGGATCAGCAGCAGCGAGCCGCCGGCCACGCCCGAGGCGCCACAGGCGCAGACAGCGGCGACAACGCTGAGCAGGATCGCGGTCGGGATGTCGACGGCGATGCCCAGGGTGTGCACGGCAGCCAGGGTCAGCACGGTGATGGTGGTCGCTGCGCCGGCCATGTTGATGGTCGCGCCCAGCGGGATCGACACCGAGTAGGTGTCTTCGTGCAGGCCGAGTTTCTCGCTCAGGGCCATGTTGACCGGGATGTTGGCCGCCGAGCTGCGGGTGAAGAAGGCGGTGATGCCGCTTTCACGCAGGCACAGCAGCACCAGCGGGAAAGGGTTGCGGCGAATCTTCCAGAACACGATGATCGGGTTGACCACCAGCGCCACGAACAGCATGCAGCCGATCAGCACGGCCAGCAGGTGCAGGTAACCGAGCAGGGCGTCCAGGCCGGACTGCGCCAGGGTCGAGGCGACCAGGCCGAAAATCCCCAGCGGCGCAAAGCGAATCACCACGCGTACGATCAAAGTCACGCCGTTGGACAGGTCGGCAACCACCGTGCGCGTGGTCTCCCCGGCGTGACGAATGGCCACACCCAGGCCAATGGCCCAGGCCAAGATGCCGATGAAGTTGGCGTTCATCAGCGCGCTCACCGGGTTGTCGACCACGCTCAGCAGCAGGCTTTGCAGCACGTCAGTGATGCCACCGGGAGCACTCAAGGCAACGTCCGAGGTGCTCAGCGCCAGGTTGGACGGGAAGGCCATGCTGGCAATCACCGCGACCACGGCGGCGGCGAAGGTACCGAACAGGTACAGCACCAGGATCGGGCGGATATGGGTTTCGGTGCCGTGACGGTGGTTGGCGATCGAAGCCATGACCAGGATGAACACCAGGATCGGCGCCACCGCCTTGAGCGCGGAGACGAAGACCTTGCCGACGAAGCCGAGGCTTGCGGCGGTCGTGGGGGCGAACACGGCCAGGGCAATGCCGGCAGCGAGGCCGATCATGATCTGGACCACCAGGCTGGTGCGGTTCAACAGGTTTAGAACAGGGGTCATGGCAGGTGTTTCTCTGTCTTGTTCAGGGCGCGGTGGGCGAACCACGGCGCTGGAGCATGGGGCACCTGGCGGGGCAGGGCCGAGAAAAAGGGCGCGACTTTAGCACAGCAGGGCACATTTGGTGTTTGCGCTGCGTCAGACGGTAGGACGCAAGTGTAGTCTGCGCGCCCTTTGCAAACGGCGATGAACCCGCGCCGGCTACCAGTTGAACAGCTCGCGGCGGGCGCCTTCGGTAATGGCGACGATACCCGGGTGCTTGACCTTGCGCTCCACTGAAATGGCATAGAACGACTCGTTGACCGCGTCGGTCTGGCCGATCAGCTCGACGCCATACTGCTTGCAGACCTCGTCGGCGATCACGCTGGGGGCAATGAAAATGCCGCTGCCCGATTGGCCGAAGGCCTGCATCAAGGCGCTGTCGTCGAACTCACCGACAATCCGCGGCTGCAATTGCTGTTCGGCGAACCAGCGCAGCAGGCGGCTGCGCACCACGGTTTCCTGGCCGGGAATCAACAGCGGCGCGTGTTGCAGGCAGGCGGGGAAGTTGCGCCCGTACTGTTCAGCCAACGCCTGTGTGGCAAAAAAGCTGATGCCGCATTCACCCAGCTTCTGGCTGTAGCCCTTGATGTCCAGGTGGCTGGGCATGGGGCTGTCGGAAATCACCAGGTCCAGGCGCTGGATCGCCAGGTCTGCCAGCAGCCGTTCGAGCTTGTCTTCGCGGCAGCTCAGGCGCAGGGCGTCTTCCATGTCCATGGTCGGCGCCAGCAGGCGGTAGACGATGGACTTGGGCACCACATCGGCCACCCCGACCCGGAACAGTATCTGCTGTTCATCCGGCCGGGCCCGCAGCATCGCCTCGAGCTCGCCGCCAATCTGGAACATCTGCTCGGCGTAGGTCAGGGTCTGCCGGCCGCTCTCGGTCAGCTCCAGCTGGCGCCCGACCCGGCGAAACAGCTCGATGCCGTAGGTTTGCTCAAGCAGGGTGATCTGCCCGCTGATGGTCTGCGGGGTCAGGTTCAGTTGCTCGCAGGCACGCACGATGCTGCCGGTCTTGGCCACTACCCAGAAGTAATGCAACTGGCGGTAATTGAGCATGGCGATTTCCCGATTCGTAAAAACCGAAGTATAACCGCTGAAAATACGAATTTTCCTGATGTATCTGGCTCTTTAGAATCCCTTGCCATCACGGTGCCCCTGAATGCGCACCGATTTAATTGCATGGAGACCCACAGATGCTTCACTTCAAATCCATCGGTACACCTCTGGTGTTGCTGTTGGCCCTGCTGGCCATGAGCGGTTGCGAGCAGGCGGAAAAGTCCGCCCAGCAAATGCTCAACCAGGCGGCGGAGTCGGCCAAGGAGGCCATCGACAAAACCAACGAAGCCGCCCAGCAGGCCCTGAGCGAAGCCACCGGCTCCGAAGGCAGCGACAAGGCAGGCAAACCCGAGCGCGACGCCAGCGCCCAGGACATCTGACCCACCCCTTACCCCGATGCAGGATTTGATTCATGGAATACTTGTTGGAACTCGCTGCAAGCCCGACCGCCTGGGTCGCCCTGGCCACCCTGGTGGCCATGGAGATCGTCCTCGGTATCGACAACCTGATCTTCATCTCGATCCTGACCAACAAGTTGCCTGAAGAGTACCGCTCCAAGGCGCGGCGCATTGGTATCAGCATGGCCCTGATCATGCGCCTGGGCCTGCTCAGCACCGTGGCCTGGATCGTCCAGCTGACCGAGCCGGTGGTCGATGTATTCGGTCATACCTTCTCCTGGAAGGACATGATCCTCATCGCCGGTGGCCTGTTCCTGCTGTGGAAAGCGACCAAGGAAATCCACGAGAGCGTCGACCCGCGCGCCCAGGCTGAAGCCAAGGCGTCCTCGACCATCACCTTGGGCTTTGCTGCGGCGATTGGTCAGATCCTGGTGCTCGACATCGTCTTCTCGATCGACAGCATCATCACCGCCGTGGGCATGACCGAGCACCTGCCGATCATGATCATTGCCGTGATCAGTGCCGTGATCGTGATGCTGGTGGCCGCCGACCCGCTGGCCCGTTTCATCAACGACAACCCGACCGTGGTGATGCTGGCCCTGGGCTTCTTGATCATGATCGGCATGACCCTGATCGCCGAAGGTTTCGGTGCTCATGTACCCAAGGGTTATGTGTATGCGGCGATGGCCTTCTCGACGGCGATCGAGATCCTCAACATCATGTCGCGCCGGGCACGCTTGAAGCGCGAGGCGGTTGAGGGCTGATAAAGCCATTGCGGGGCAAGCCCGCTCCTGCAGTCACTGTGGGAGCGGGCTTGCCCCGCGATGCTTTTCAAAGATTTCTAATGCGCCCCGGCATGCCGGCGACTGCGCCGTAGCGGTACAGCGTCTTTGCCTTCAGGCTGGATGCGATGGTGCGGGTGATGACGCCGGGCGATGCGCAGCACCCCCCAGAGCATGGCAGCAGCGACGCTCAGCCAGGCGCCGAGCAGCAGCAAAATTGCCATTGTCAGGCTCATGTGTGCCTCCTCAAATCCGCGCCAAGGCAACGAGGCTCGCCACGCGGACACGTCTTCAGTCTAGCCCGTTGCAGGTTGCAGGCTATTGACCGATGGTCTAGAGGCTTGGGCCGCTTTGTTCTAAGCCTGCAACGGGCTATACCCACGGCGCGCGCCAGCCTATGATCAGCGCTCAGGGCCGGGCAGTGGCTGCCGGCCGTCATCGAGCGAGTGTTCATGCCTGCACCGACTTCCCTAACCGCCTTCACCCCGCGCCGCCTGCTGCTGGCCTGTGCGCTCGGCCTGGCCCTGGCCGGCTGTGCCAGCCAGCCGCCATCCCAGCTGAAAAACCTGCCGCAACGGGTCGAGATCGGCTCGGTGCCTTTCTACCGTGGCGAAGCCAACCAGAGCGCCTCGATGGCCCTGGCGGCCTTGCTCTCGCAACAGGGGGTGCGCATCACTCCGGGGCTGCTCGACAAATCGCTGGGCCTGCCACAGCACATCGACCAGCTTGAGCAGGCGATCCCGCGGGTGGGCCGCGAGTACGGCATGGTCGTGTATCCGCTCGAACCACGCCTGGACGCCTTGCTGGCGCAGGTAGCGGCGGGCAACCCGGTGTTGCTGCGCTTTCAGCAAGGTTCGACGTTCTGGAGCGAGCCACGCTATGCCTTGCTGGTCGGCTATGACCGTTACAAGCAGCGGGTATTGTTGCGGGCGGGGATGAACCGGCGCCTGCTGATGGAGTTCGATGACTTCGAATCAGCCTGGCAAAAGCAGGGGAGTTGGGCGGTGCTGGTGCAGCAGCCGGGCCAGTTGCCGGCCCAGGTTGACCGTCAGCGCTGGCTGAAAGCGGCCAATGACCTGGCCCAGGCGGGCCAGGAACAAGCGGCCCGGCAGGCCGTCAGCGCCCTGGGGCAGTGACGGCGCGAGCCGGGCAGGGGGCTTAGAAGCCCAGACGATCGCGCAGGCTGTAGTACCAGGCGCCCAGCGCGCTGAACGGTACACGCAGCAGTTGGCCACCCGGGAACGGGTAGTGCGGCAGCTCGGCGAAGGCATCGAAACGCTCGGCTTGGCCACGCAGAGCCTCGGCCAGCACCTTGCCCGCCAGGTGGGTGTAGGTGACGCCGTGGCCACTGCAACCCTGGGAGTAATAGATGTTGTCGCCCAGGCGGCCCACTTGCGGCAGGCGCGACAGGGTCAGCAGGAAGTTGCCGGTCCAGGCGTAGTCGATCTTCACGTCCTTGAGCTGCGGGAAGGCCTTGAGCATTTTCGGGCGGATGATCGCTTCGATGTTGGCCGGGTCGCGCGCACCGTACACCACGCCACCGCCGAAGATCAGGCGCTTGTCGCCGGTCAGGCGGTAGTAGTCGAGCAGGTAGTTGCAGTCTTCGACGCAGTAGTCTTGCGGCAGCAGGCTGCGCGCAAGCTCTTCGCCCAGCGGCTCGGTGGTGATCACCTGGGTGCCGCACGGCATCGACTTGGCGGCAAGTTCCGGCACCAGGCCGCCGAGGTAGGCGTTACCGGCAACGATGATGAACTTGGCGCGTACTTTACCTTGTGGGGTGTGCACCACCGGGTTGGCACCGCGCTCGATGCGGATGGCCGGCGATTGCTCGTAGATCTTGCCGCCCAGCGACTCGACCGCGGCAGCTTCTCCCAGGGCCAGGTTCAGCGGGTGGATGTGGCCGCCGCTCATGTCGAGCATGCCGCCGATGTACTGGTCGCAATCGACCACTTCACGGATGCGCTTCTGGTCCATCAGCTCCAGCTGGGTGTGGCCGAAGCGTTCCCACAGGCGCTTTTGCGATTCCAGGTGGCCCATCTGCTTGGGCGTCAGGGCGGCGAACACGCCACCGTCTTTAAGGTCGCACTGGATGTTGTATTTGGCCACGCGCTCACGGATGATGCGCCCGCCTTCAAAGGCCATGTGGCCCAGCAATTGTGCCTGCTTGGGGCCGACGGTGCGTTCAATGACGTCGATGTCGCGGCTATAGCTGTTGACGATCTGGCCGCCATTGCGGCCCGAGGCGCCAAAGCCGACCTTGGCAGCTTCCAGCACGGTGACCTTGAAGCCGCTCTCCAGCAGGAACAGGGCGCTGGACAGGCCGGTATAGCCGGCGCCGATCACGCAGACATCGGTCTGTACCTCTTCCTGCAGCGCCGGGCGCGGCGGAACCGGATTGGCCGATGCGGCGTAGTAGGACTGAGGGTAGGGGGTATTGGCCATGCTGCGAAACCTCTGTTTTATATTTTTTACGACTGTACCGATGCTATCAATAATAATAAACACCCGCTAGTCGTGTGTTGAAAATCCTTTACCCCGGCTTTTGGCAAATACTTTTGATATTCAGTGGCTTAGCGTTAAAAAAAGAGTTGACACCTTTCGGCGATTGGGTAGAATGCGCCCCACAGCAGGCACATAGCTCAGTTGGTTAGAGCACCACCTTGACATGGTGGGGGTCGTTGGTTCGAATCCAATTGTGCCTACCAAATCAAATCCGCCCCTGCTGGCGGTACACAAAAAGGCGATCCGCGAGGGTCGCCTTTTTTGTTTGCGGGCATTTTTTGCCGGCAAAGCAAAGCTGCTGATTTTTTTATGAAATTTCGCTTTACGAAGGTTAAAGACCTGCGTATTATGCGCCCCACAGCAGGCACATAGCTCAGTTGGTTAGAGCACCACCTTGACATGGTGGGGGTCGTTGGTTCGAATCCAATTGTGCCTACCAAACAAATCCACACTGCTGTGTGGTAACAAAAAGGGCGATCCGCAAGGGTCGCCCTTTTTGCATTTCAGCTGTAGGAGCGGGCTTGCCCCGCGATAGGGCCCTAAAGGCCAGCCAAGAATGCTAAAATCCGCCGCTTGCATTCAGGAGATAGACGCGTGCGCAAAGTGGCGGTGGTAATGGCGGTGCTGGCTCTGGCCGGTTGCGAAAACGAAGTCGAAGGCGTGCACAAGCAGGTGGCCGAACACCTGCAGAACCCCAAGACAGCCAAGTTCGCCAACGTGCGATTCGACCAGCAAGGCATTATTTGCGGCCAGGTGCGCGGCAAGGACGACGCCGGCGTGTTCGTGCCGTATCGCAGCTACGTGGCGATCAAGCAGGCCGCGGGCGACTATCAGCTCATTATTGCCGACCTGGGCAGCAACCTGGCCATTCGCGAAAAATGCGGTGGCGCCGACCTGCAGCGCGCCGCCGACGCTGCGGCAGACAAACCTGCGCCCCAAGGCTGGGATGTCGAGATCGTCCAGGGTGCGAACATGGGCGCCCTCAGCGACATGACCGCACGCCTGATCGAAAAGCAGATCCCGTCCTCGGTGGTCTACCGCAACGGCAAGCCGGTGGTGCTGCTCGGCCCTTATCCCGACAAGGCGCAAGCCGAGGCGCAGCAAGCCGATGTCATGGCACGCCTGGGCACCGACTCGATCGTCATCCAGCACGACGCCCCGCGCTAGTTTATTAAGGTCGAGAGTTATGAGGGCGAGGTAATGTGCTACCTCGCCCCTAGAGTTAGGCGTACTGCGCCAGCTTCCAAGTCACAGCTTTACCGTCGTACGGCGGAAACCGGTTGCCTTTGGCAATTGGGGCGCTTGTGGTAGGTGTGCCTACTACTTTCCACACCCCGCTTTCGGGGCAATTTTGCCCAGTGGTCCCGGTAGTGCCAATTGGTGCTTTAGACATATTTGATCTCCATAATGGCGAATTGACACCCAATTTAAGGTGCAGTCGTTAGCGTAGGAGATAGCTTTCCCTTCACAAGTTTATTGGATCCAATGTTTGTAACAAATTGGTTCGGGTGTTGGGCGACGTATTCATTCTCAACTGATTGACTATGCTATGCGTGACGGTGAGTTGATCGATGTCTACAGCATGGCGCGTCTACGACGCCAGCCGCGCTGAGCAGGAGGGCCATATGTCTACGCTGGAGCGGGCCATTGCGGTTGCGGCGAGGGCACATGAAGGGCAGCGCGATAAAGGCGGAACGGCCTATATCCTCCACCCGTTGCGGGTGATGCTGAGGGTGTCGACGGCCGAGCAGCGCATTGTCGCGGTGCTGCACGACGTGCTCGAGGATTCACCGATGACCCTCTCTGACCTTGCCCGCGAAGGCTTCGCCCTGAAGATCCTGGCCGCCGTGCAGGCGCTGAGCCGGCGCGATGACGAAAGCTACGAAGCCTTCGTGGTGCGGGTCGGCGATGATCCGCTGGCGCGGGTGGTCAAGCTGGCTGATCTGGCCGACAACAGCGACCTGTCGCGCATCCCCATGCCCGGCCCCGATGACATCGCCCGCCTGGCCCGTTACCAGCAGGCCAGCGCCTACCTGCAGGCGCTGGCCTGAGCCTCAACCGCAGGCGCTGAGGTTGACCGGGCCGACGAACTCGTTGCCATGGCCCATCACGCAAGCCACCCGCTGGTTGCGCTGGCGCTCCCAGGGCTGCGGCGGGTAGGTCTTGTTCCAGGCTTCGTACAGCTGGCGGTCCTGTTTCGACAGCTTGAGGCTGTACTGCTTGCTCATATAAAAGTAGGTGCGCGCAATCATGCCGCGAATGGACGGCCGCGGCATGACCTTCTTGGCTTTGAAGTCCACCTGGGTCAGGCATGAGCCATATTGCCCGCGCTGCTCGGGCAGCCAGCCAAAACTGAAGTTGCTGCGATCGCCATTGACCTCGCCAATGCTCGGCACCAGGTTGTGCAGGTCGGCCTCGGCGCGCTGGTAGACCTTGTCATTGCGCGAACAATTTTTGCGCCCGCCGCTTTGCCAGCACTGGCGCTGGTGGCCGATCTGCCAGGCCGGGACGATATGCTCCCACTCGATGCGCGAGGCGCGATTGGCATTTTTGCGCGGCACATACCCGCAGGCCTGCAAATCGACCTTGTTGCCGTTGTATTTGCAGCCGCAATAAAACTCGGTGGACTGCGGCGCATACAAACGCCAGGCGACCTTCTTGGCTTCGCTGAAGGTGCGCGGTGCATCGGCGTGGGCGGTGGTGACACTGAACAACAAACAAGCTACTGCAAAAACCGGAAATCTCATGCGCTTTCAATCTTCCTTCGGCACAACCCAGAAAATCTGCACGCCACCGTCATCGCGGTAGGCGAGGGTGACGTTGTCGTTCTCGGCGATTTCGTCGAGCAGGGTGGCCCAGTCTTCAGGCGTTTCGTGCTCCAGGCGGAAGATCAGCGCGGCCCGGGCTTTTTGTGCGGTGGGGGAATTGATGATTTTCTGGATGCGGGTGCCCAGTTGCTCGTAGCTGCTGGCAGGGGCGGAAGTGGTGGCCACAAAGCGTTCCTTTTTTAGCTGTATGCGCATACAGTATTTTACTGTAAGCAATTTCGCAACAGCTCGTCGGTGAAAGAGCGCATGTGACCGCAAACCGCGCGGTTTGCTGCGGTCTGTTTAAAGTATTTTTTGCCAGGGTAGGGGAAGCAGACTTGCCCGTCCTACAGGGCGGGCAAGCGCTTGGGGGCTACTTGATCAGTATTCCCAGAAGATCCGCTGCAGCTCTTTGCTGTCCTGGGTCTTGGTCATTGCAACCATGGCCAGGATCCGGGCTTTTTGCGGGTTCAGGTCGTGGGCGACGACGAAGTCGTTCTTGTCGTCAGGCTGCTCGGCGTTGCGCAGCACGAAGCCGCCGGCATTGACGTGGGACGAGCGAATGATCTGCACGCCTTGCTTGCGCAGGTCGATCAGGGTCGGGGCTACTTTAGAAGACACCGAGCCATTGCCGGTACCGGCGTGGATGATCGCCTTGGCGCCATTTTGTGCCAGGGCCTTGTAGGCGGTGTCGGTGACGTTGCCGTAACCGTAGGCGATGTCGACCGCAGGCAGGCTGCTGATTTTCTTGATGTCGAATTCCGAGTCTACGGTGTGACGCTTGGCCGGCAGGCGGAACCAGTAGGACTTGCCTTCGACGACCATGCCCAGCGGGCCCCATTGGCTCTTGAAGGCTTCGGTCTTGATGTTCACCGATTTGCTGACGTCGCGACCCGACTGGATCTCGTCGTTCATGGTGACCAGCACGCCCTTGCCGCGCGAGTCCTTGTTGCTGGCAACAGCCACGGCGTTGTACAGGTTGAGCATGCCGTCAGCCGACATGGCGGTGCCTGGGCGCATGGAGCCGACTACGACGATTGGCTTGTCGGTTTTTTCTACCAGGTTGAGGAAGTAGGCGGTCTCTTCCAGGGTGTCGGTACCGTGGGTGATGACGATGCCGTCGACATCCTTGCTGTCGGCAAGCTCGGCAACGCGCTTGCCCAGTTGCAGCAGGTTTTCGTTGCTGATGCTTTCGGAAGCGATCTGCAGCACTTGTTCGCCGCGCACATTGGCCAGTGTGGCCAGTTCCGGAACGCCGGCGATCAGCTTGTCGACACCGACCTTGGCGGCCTGGTAGGTGGCGCTGTTGGCGGTGCTGGCGCCGGCGCCGGCGATGGTGCCACCGGTGGCGAGGATCACCACGTTGGCCAGTTTCTGTTGGTTTTCGACTTCCTTGGCGTTGACGCCTGCGGGCAGTAACAGCAGCAGGGCCAAAGCGCCCGGAACGAAGGAATTAAGCGCAGCTTTCATCGTTGATCTCTCTTGTGTCTGGAGTTCGCTGTGTAACGCGCTAACAGAGGCAGATTCCGTACCAGAACAGCCGTTCGTCGGTTTTCATCTTCAATCTATTGATTTTCATGGGCTCAGAGCGCTCGGGAAAACGTCGGTAAAGCATTTTCCTATTCGGAATTCCGAATATTGTGTACAAGAGGTGTTCGGTTTTCCGGTTATTTTTAGGATAATTCCTACGTGCGCTTTCCAAATGGTCTGCGGCAGCGGATTTGACAAAATTTGGTTACGTTTTCATAGTGAGTTAACGCAAACGTTTGCGGCCCGATAAAAATCATAAGATCCGGAGTAAACCCATGAAGCTGCCCTTTGCTGGACGCCTGCTGGCGCTCGCCGTACTTTCCTCACTGTCCCTCGCCACACCCGTTTCCCACGCCCTGGCCGACGACGCCAAGCCGAAAGTCGCGCTGGTGATGAAATCGTTGGCCAATGAGTTCTTCCTGACCATGGAAGACGGCGCCAAGGCCTACCAGAAAGACCACGCCAATGAATTCGACCTGGTGTCCAACGGCATCAAGGACGAGACCGACTCCAGTAACCAGATCCGTATCGTCGAGCAGATGATTGTTTCCGGGGTCAACGCCCTGGTCATCGCTCCGGCCGACTCCAAGGCCCTGGTGCCGGTGGTGAAAAAGGCCATGGATGCCGGCATCACCGTGATCAACATCGACAACCGCCTCGACCCCGAGGTGCTCAAGAGCAAGCACCTCAGCGTGCCGTTCGTAGGCCCCGACAACCGCAAGGGCGCGCGGCTGGTCGGTGAATACCTGGCCAAGCAGAAGCTCAAGGCAGGCGATCAGGTGGCCATTATCGAAGGCGTCTCGACCACCACCAACGCCCAGCAGCGCACTGCCGGCTTCAAGGATGCAATGGAAGCGGCGCAGATCAAGGTGGTCTCGGTGCAATCGGGCGACTGGGAAATTGCCAAGGGCAATGCCGTCGCCGCCTCCCTGCTCAACGCCAACCCCGACCTCAAGGCTCTGCTGGCCGGCAACGACAGCATGGCCCTGGGTGCTGTATCGGCGGTGCGCGCCGCAGGCAAGGCCGGCCAGGTGCAGGTGGTCGGCTACGACAACATCAACGCCATCAAGCCGATGCTCAAGGACGGTCGCGTGCTTGCCACCGCCGACCAGTACGCCGCCAAACAAGCGGTGTTCGGCATCGAGGCGGCGCTGAAGATGCTCAAGGGTGAGAAAACCGATGTCGACGCCGACAACGTCATCCAGACCCCGGTCGAGCTGGTTACCCAACCCTAGTCGCAGCGTGCGCGCCTGCCACGGGGTGGGCGCCAGGAGAACAGGCAATGTCAGCGACTGCGGATGTCGTACTTTCAGTCAGCGCCATCGGCAAGACCTACGCGCAGCCGGTGCTCGGTGATATCGAGCTGAGCCTGCGGCGGGGCGAAGTGCTGGCCCTGACCGGTGAAAACGGCGCGGGCAAGAGCACCCTGTCGAAGATCATCGGCGGCCTCGAACGGCCCACCACCGGCCATATGCTTTACCAGGGCCAGCCGTACCAGCCCGGTAGCCGCGCCGCGGCCGAGCGCTTGGGCGTGCGCATGGTCATGCAGGAGCTCAACCTGCTGCCGACCCTGACCGTGGCCGAGAACCTGTTTCTCGACAACTTGCCCGGGCGCGCCGGCTGGATCAACCGCAAACGCCTGCGCCAACTGGCGGTGGCGGCCATGGCCCAGGTCGGCCTGGACGCCATCGACCCGGACACCCCGGTGGGCGAGCTGGGCATCGGCCATCAGCAGATGGTCGAGATTGCCCGCAACCTGATTGGCGACTGCCATGTGCTGATTTTCGATGAGCCGACGGCGATGCTCACCGCCCGCGAGGTGGAGCTGCTGTTTACCCAGATCGAGCGCCTGCAGCAGCGCGGCGTGGCCATCGTCTACATCTCCCATCGCCTCGAAGAACTCAAGCGCATCGCCCAGCGCATTGCCGTGCTGCGCGATGGCAAGCTGGTGTGCGTCGAGCCGATGCAGCGCTACAACAGCGAGCAACTGGTCAACCTGATGGTCGGCCGCGAGCTGGGCGAGCATATCGATTTGGGCGTGCGCAACATCGGCGCGCCGATCCTCAAGGTCAACGGCCTCGGCCGTAGCGACAAGGTCAAGGACGTCTCGTTCGAGGTGCGCAGCGGCGAGATCTTCGGCATCTCCGGCCTGATCGGCGCCGGGCGTACCGAGCTGCTGCGGCTGATTTATGGCGCCGACAGCGCCGACAGCGGCACTATCGAGCTGGGCAATCCCTTGCGCGAAGTGCGCGTCGATTCGCCGGTGGCGGCGGTGCGTCAGGGCATTGCCCTGATCACTGAAGACCGCAAGGGCGAAGGGCTGCTGCTGAGCCAGTCGATCAGCGCCAATATCGCCCTGGGCAACCTGCCGGCGATTTCCCGCGCCGGCATCGTTAACAGCGGCGCCGAGCGCGAACTGGCCGAACGGCAGATCGCCGCCATGCGCATCCGCAGTTCCAGCCCCGAGCAGGTGGTCGGCGAGTTGTCGGGCGGCAACCAGCAAAAGGTGGTGATCGGCCGCTGGCTGGAGCGCGACTGTTCAGTGCTGCTGTTCGATGAGCCTACCCGCGGTATCGACGTCGGCGCCAAGTTCGACATTTATGGCCTGCTGGCCGAGCTTGCGCGCCAGGGCAAGGCGCTGGTGGTGGTGTCGAGCGACCTGCGCGAGCTGATGCTGATTTGCGACCGCATCGGCGTGCTCAGTGCCGGGCGCCTGATCGACACCTTCGAGCGCGACAGCTGGACTCAGGACCAACTACTGGCCGCAGCCTTTGCCGGCTATCAGAAACGTGATGCGTTGCTGCACGAAGCGGCGCCCAGGACGACCCCATGAAAACCACCCAACTGGACACCGCTGCCCCCAGCGCCAAGCGCAGCGGCAGCTACTACGGCCTCGGCACCTACCTGGGCCTGGCCGGCGCCTTGCTGGCGATGATCGTGCTGTTCTCGTTGTTGAGCAGCCACTTTTGGTCTTACGCCACCTTCAGCACCCTGGCCAACCAGATCCCCGACCTGATGGTGCTGGCGGTGGGCATGACCTTCGTGCTGATCATCGGCGGCATCGACCTGTCGGTGGGTTCGGTGCTGGCCCTGGCCGGTTCCGCAGTCAGCGTGGCGATGCTCGGCTGGGGCTGGAACGTGATGCCGGCGGCCTTGCTCGGCATGGCTGTGGCGGCGCTGGCCGGCAGCATCACCGGCTCGATCACCGTGGCCTGGCGCATTCCGTCGTTTATCGTCTCGCTCGGCGTGCTGGAAATGGCCCGGGGCATGGCCTACCAGCTGACCGATTCGCGCACCGCTTACATCGGCGATGCCTTTGCCTGGCTGTCCAACCCGCTGGCTTTTGGCATCTCGCCATCGTTCCTGATCGCCTTGCTGGTGATCATCCTCGCCCAGCTGGTGCTGACGCGCACGGTGTTCGGCCGCTACCTGATCGGCATCGGCACCAACGAAGAGGCGGTGCGCCTGGCCGGCATCGACCCGCGCCCGTACAAGATCCTGGTGTTCTCGCTGATGGGCCTGCTCGCAGGGCTGGCTGCGCTGTTCCAGATTTCCCGCCTGGAAGCCGCCGACCCCAACGCCGGCTCCGGCCTTGAACTGCAGGTGATCGCCGCCGTGGTCATCGGTGGCACCAGCCTGATGGGCGGGCGCGGCTCGGTGATCAGCACCTTCTTTGGCGTGTTGATCATCTCGGTGCTGGCCGCAGGCCTGGCGCAGATCGGCGCTTCGGAGCCAACCAAACGCATTATCACCGGGGCGGTGATCGTCATCGCCGTGGTCCTCGACACCTACCGCAGCCGGCGCGCGCGCAGGCGGAACTGAAACAATGGCAACCATCAAAGATGTCGCGGCACTGGCGGGGATTTCCTACACCACCGTGTCGCATGTACTGAACAAGACCCGCCCGGTCAGTGAACCGGTGCGCCTCAAGGTCGAAGCGGCGATCGCTGAGCTCGACTACGTGCCCAGCGCCGTGGCCCGCTCGCTCAAGGCGCGCAGCACCGCAACCATCGGCCTGCTGGTGCCCAACAGCGTCAACCCGTACTTCGCCGAACTGGCCCGTGGCATCGAGGACGGCTGCGAGCGCAACGGCTACTGCGTGATCCTCTGCAACTCCGACGACAACCCGCAAAAGCAGCGCAGCTACCTGCGCGTGCTGCTGGAAAAACGCATCGACGGCCTGATCGTCGCCTCGGTCGGTGAAGACAACGACCTGCTCGACAGCCTGGCCAGCGTGCGCACGCCGATGGTCATCGTCGACCGCGCGCTGGAAGGCGTGGCCGCCGACCTGGTACGTATTGACCACGAACAAGGCGCTTATCTGGCGACCCGCCACTTGCTGGAACTCGGACATCGCGACATCGCCTGCATCGGCGGCCCGGCGACCACCAGCGTCGCCCAGTTGCGCCTGGCCGGTTTCCACCGGGCGCTGGCCGAAGCCGGGGTCAGCCCGCGCCAGGAGTGGCTGCTGAGTAGCGAATTCACCAGTATCGGTGGCTATAGCGCGGCAGCGGCGCTGCTCGATGGCGAGCGGCCGACGGCGATTTTTGCCGGCAACGACATGATCGGCATCGGCGTATTGCGCGCTGCCGCCGAACGCAACATCTGCGTGCCCAGCGAGCTGTCGGTGATCGGCTTCGACGATATCCAGATCAGCCAGTACGTATTCCCGGCGCTGACCACCGTTGGCCAGTCGATTCGTGAGCTGGGCGAGAGCGCCGCCGAACTGCTGCTGCGGCGCATCGCCGAACCCCTGCGCGGCGCGCCAGAGCAGCGCATTGTTGCGCCGAGCATCGTCCTGCGCGAATCCACCGCGCCGCGCCCCGACCTTTTCAATGATTACCGCTGAGAACGAGCCCGCACATGCAAGCCAATGTAGTAGTGGTAGGTAGCCTGAACATGGACCTGGTGACGCGTGCCCAGCGTCTGCCGCGCGGCGGCGAAACCCTGGTGGGCGAAAGCTTCGTCACCGTGCCGGGCGGCAAGGGCGCCAACCAGGCGGTAGCGGCGGCGCGCCTGGGCGCGCAGGTGGCGATGGTCGGCTGCGTCGGTGATGATGCTTACGGCCAACAACTGCGCCAGGCCCTGGCCGATGAGCAGATCGACTGCCAGGCAGTGAGCATCGCTGCCGGGGTGTCCAGTGGCGTGGCGCTGATCGTGGTTGATGCCGCCAGCCAGAACGCCATCGTCATTGTTGCTGGCGGCAATGGCCAGTTGCTGCCCGAATCAGTACAGCGCTTCGACGCCTTGTTGCAAAACGCCGAGGTGATTATCTGCCAGCTGGAAGTGCCGATGGCCACCGTCGCCTACACCCTTGAGCGGGGCAGGGCGCTGGGCAAGACGGTGATCCTCAACCCGGCACCGGCCAGCGGCCCGCTGCCGGCCGAATGGTTTGCCCATATCGACTACCTGATCCCCAACGAAAGCGAAGCCGAAGCCCTGTGCGGGCTGCCGGTCAACGACCTGGACAGCGCCAAAGCGGCCGCCACGCATTTGCTGGCCATGGGCGTTGGCAAGGTCATCGTCACCCTCGGTGCCCAGGGCGCGCTGTTTGCCGATGGCCAGGTGTTCAGGCATTTCCCGGCGCCAGTGGTGCAGCCTGTGGACACCACAGCGGCCGGCGACACCTTTGTCGGCGGTTTCGCTGCAGCCCTGGCACGTGGCGAAGCGCAGGGCGCGGCAATTGCCTTTGGTCAGCGTGCAGCGGCCCTGTCGGTTACCCGCGCCGGTGCGCAGCCTTCAATCCCGCACTTGAGCGAGCTGCAGCCATGAAGAAGACGCCCTTGCTGAACATTGCCCTGTCGCGCCTGATCGCCTCCCTCGGCCATGGCGACATCCTGCTGATTGGCGATGCCGGTTTGCCGGTGCCGGCGGGGGTGGAGCTGATCGACCTGGCGCTGACCCCGGGTATTCCGGATTTCGCCAGCACCCTGCGCATTGTGCTGACGGAAATGCAGGTCGAAAGCCACGTGCTGGCGGAGGAAATCCTTCAGCATCAGCCGCCGGGCCTGACCGCCGTCGAGCAGTTGACCGCCAAGGGCGAACTGGGCGCCCGACGCTTGCTCAGTCACGAAGAGTTCAAGCAGTTGAGCCGCAGTGCCCGCGCCATCGTGCGCACCGGCGAGTGCCAGCCCTACAGCAACATTGCCTTGGTTGCCGGGGTGACCTTCTAGCTGTTCCATCTGATCATAAGGACGTGTCTTATGTTGAGCTGTGCCAAACGTTTGCTCCAAGGAGTGTTGCTGATGTCCGTGCTTTCGGCGGGTGCCCAGGCGGCGCCCATTGACCTGATTATCGATACTGACCCCGGTGCCGACGACGTGGTGGCGCTGTTCCTGGCCATGGCTTCGCCAGATGAACTGAAGATTCGCGCCATCACCACCGTGGCCGGCAACGTGCGACTCGAGAAGACCTCGCGCAATGCCCGCCTGGCTCGCGAATGGGCCGGGCGCGAAGACATTCCGGTATACGCCGGCGCGCCGAAACCGCTGGTGCGTACACCGATCTACGCCGCCGATATCCATGGCGAAGAAGGCTTGCCCGGGGTAACGGTCAGCGAGCCGCAGAAGGGGCTGGCCAACGGCAGTGCGGTGCGTTACCTGATCGACACCTTGAGCAGCGCCAAGCCGCACAGCATCACTATCGCCATGCTCGGCCCGCAGACCAACCTGGCTTTGGCGCTGATTGAAGCGCCGCAGATCGTCAATGGCATCAAGGAAGTGATCGTCATGGGCGGTGCCCACTTCAATGGCGGCAATATCACCCCGGTGGCCGAGTTCAACCTGTTCGCCGACCCTCACGCTGCCGAAGTAGTACTCAATAGCGGGGTCAAGCTCACCTACCTGCCGCTGGACGTCACCCACAAGGTGCTGACCAGCGAGGCGCGGCTCAAACAGATTGCCGACCTCAACAATGGGGCGAGCAAGCGCGTGGTGGATATCCTCAATGCCTACGTCAAGCAGGACATGAAGCACTACGGCATGCCTGGCGGCCCGGTGCATGACACCACGGTGATTGCCTACCTGCTCAAGCCCGAGCTGTTCCGCGGCCGCCAGGTGTTCATGCAGGTCGACAGCCGCGACGGCCCGACCTTCGGCCAGACCATTACCGACTGGTATGGCACCCTGAAAGAGCCGGGCAACGTCACCTGGATTACCGAGGGGGATGCCCAGGGCTTTTTTGATCTGCTCAGTGCCCGTCTGGCGCGTCTGCCATAACCGGCTGGCTGTAACGCTCAAAGACCTGGTCGACGTAGCTGCGTGCGTCGTCCGGGCCTAGGTCCTTGACCAGCAAGTCGAGGGCGATCAGCAGCAG
This sequence comes from Pseudomonas sp. B21-035, assembly GCF_024748945.1. Classification (NCBI taxonomy): domain Bacteria; kingdom Pseudomonadati; phylum Pseudomonadota; class Gammaproteobacteria; order Pseudomonadales; family Pseudomonadaceae; genus Pseudomonas; species Pseudomonas sp. B21-035. The sequence goes on along the minus strand of NZ_CP087179.1, from coordinate 3,720,560 downwards.
TTCTTCGGCGCTGGCCGGGCTGTAGGCGCTCTGGCCCTCGGGCCATTTGACCTTGATGTCGGCATCGATGATGTGGCTTGTCATGAACATTCTCGAATGAAACCTGCGCGCGCTGTCGGTTCAAATGCCGGGCCCTGGCGTTTGAAGGGGAGGCTGGCCTGCGCTCCGCCGATAGCTGCAGTAAATCATGGCCGCCGCCTGCATCGCACTGCGACTTAGGCATAAGCGCAGGGGGCGTGGCAAACTATCGGTGTTTTAGTTTGCCGGGACAGCGCAGTGCAGATCGACCTCAACAACCCCAACGACTTTACCCTCGACAACGTCCGGGCCCTGCTGGTGGCCGGCAATGGTGCGGTTCACAACCAGCTGCGGGTCAATCACAAGGGCATCGCCTGGTTGTCCCAGGTCACCGGTGGTCGCGAACTGCAGGGCCTGGCCTTTCGTCTGGAAACCTGGGCGGCGGGCTCCGGTTGTGTCGGCCCGCAGGTGGCCGATGACGAGCGCTGGATACGCCAGGTGTACAACGCCCTGAAAAATAACTGGCCCAAACCTGCCAGCGATTACATCGACCTGTATTGAGCTTGCGCAAAATCCGGTCACGATTAGCCTTGGCCTAGAGCGCTCTGGCTCGGGCACAATGGTCCGGTTTTGCAACGAAAAACCAGGAGTGCTGTCACATAGGCAGCATTCAAGTATTTAAGGAGGATTCATGTTCCGCACGCGTGCATCATTGGTAAGCCTGTTGGCTGTCGCCGTATTGGCAGGTTGCAGCAGCACTGGCGGCTCTTCGTCGAAGGCCCCGCAGGCTGCTGCCAACACCGATGGCCGTTGCCAGGCCAGCGGCGCCGAGTTCGCCATCGGCAAGCCGGCCACCCCCGAGTTGCTCGAGCAGGCGCGTAAAGCCAGCGGCTCGCAACTGGCCCGTGTGCTCAAGCCTCACGACGTCATGACCCTGGAATACCGCTCCGAGCGCCTGAACCTCAACGCCGACGAACAAGGCGTGATCACCCGCGTAAACTGCGGCTAAAACGGTCTCTGTGGGAGCGGGCTTGACCCGCGATAGGGTCATTACTGGTTCTATCGCGGAGCAAGCCCGCTCCCAAATCCCAGGCACAAAAAAACCCGCCACAAGGACGGGTTTTTTTATTCGGTCAGATCTTACTCTGGACGAACTTGTGCAGCCTGCATGCCCTTCTGGCCTTTTTCGGCAACGAAGGAGACAGTCTGGCCTTCCTTCAGGCTTTTGAAACCGTCGGTTTCGATAGCCTTGAAGTGAACGAACAGGTCGTCGCCGCCACCTTGTGGAGTGATGAAGCCGAAGCCTTTCTCATCGTTGAACCATTTTACGGTGCCGGTTTGGCGATTAGACATGGGTGTATCTCCAGGAAACATGATTTTCAGTAGTGCGGTGTTGCCGAGGCCAACAGGGTGCACGCCGACCATCATAGTCTAATTATGGGCTTGTAGCCCCTTTTACCTTCGCAGATTGCTGATCTGGAGCAAATTAGCGATGGATAACTGGCCAAAGGCCCTATTATTTCGGGTTTTTCGGGCCGCAGACCGCTGCAATATTTTTTTGCGCGCGCTCCATTACTGCCGCATCAACGCCATCCTCCAGGGTATCCAGGTCTTTCATCTCTTTGTCGCTGAGATTTTTCTGGAGCACGTCTCCGGCGCATTTGCAGTGCTGTTCGGCTTTATCCTTTGCCAGGCCTTGCTTCTGCGCCTGCGCTACGCAGGTCGACTGGTAGTTGCCGGGCAGTTTGCCAGCATGGGCTCCCAACGGCAGCAGCAGGGCAGAGGCAGCCGCCAGGGCCAGAAGAGACTGAAGTCGCATAACCAAACACTCCTTGGGGTCGAGTCTCACAAGAGTAGGACGCTTCACAAACTCTGAGCGGAAAAAATCCGCGCAAGTTCACCGCCAAAGCTCAATTTGCGAATATTTCTGCCCAGCCGGTCAATCTGCCCGCAATCGCCCGAAAGCTTTGTGCTAGCATGCTGGCCTTGAGCTCGCCGCCGGCTGTTTCTTGCAGCTTGCAGCTTGCAGCTCCCAACTGTTTTTTTACTATTCCAGTCACTCTGGTTCGTTCCCTGGCAGGCTTTCGGGCTTCTGCCACTGTGAGGCAGGCTTTGCTTGTGCAAAGACAGGGGCGGATCGCGTACTGGCTCATCCCAACCCACGTGACCTTTGGTAGGGGTCACCACTAGGAGAGGAGGCGCCATGCCCATTATTACTCTTCCCGATGGCAGTCAACGTTCATTCGACAAGGCAGTTTCGGTTGCCGAAGTCGCCGCATCCATTGGTGCGGGCCTCGCCAAAGCCACCGTCGCCGGCAAGGTCGACGGCAAGCTGGTCGACGCCTGCGACCTGATCGAGAACGATGCCAGCCTGCAAATCATCACGCCCAAGGACGAAGAGGGGCTGGAGATCATCCGTCACTCGTGCGCCCACCTGGTCGGCCACGCGGTCAAGCAGCTGTACCCGACTGCGCGCATGGTCATCGGTCCGGTCATCGATGAAGGCTTCTATTACGACATCGCCTACGAGCGTCCTTTCACGCCCGAAGACATGGCGGCGATCGAACAGCGCATGCAGCAGCTGATCGACACCGAATACGACGTCATCAAAAAAGTCACTCCGCGCGCCGAAGTGATCGAAGTGTTCAAGGCCCGCGGCGAAGACTACAAGCTGCGCCTGGTCGAGGACATGCCGGATGAACAGGCCATGGGCCTGTACTACCACGAAGAATACGTCGACATGTGCCGCGGCCCGCACGTGCCGAACACCCGTTTCCTGAAATCCTTCAAGCTGACCAAGCTGTCCGGCGCCTACTGGCGCGGCGACGCTAAAAACGAGCAGCTGCAGCGCGTCTACGGCACCGCCTGGGCCGACAAGAAGCAGCTGGCTGCTTATATTCAGCGCATCGAAGAAGCAGAAAAACGCGACCACCGTAAAATCGGCAAGCGCCTGGGCCTGTTCCACCTCCAGGAAGAAGCGCCGGGCATGGTGTTCTGGCACCCGAACGGCTGGACCCTGTACCAGGTACTCGAGCAGTACATGCGCAAGGTTCAGCGCGACAACGGCTACCTGGAGATCAAGACTCCGCAGGTTGTTGACCGTTCGCTGTGGGAAAAGTCTGGCCACTGGGCCAACTACGCCGACAACATGTTCACCACCCAGTCGGAAAACCGCGACTACGCCATCAAGCCGATGAACTGCCCATGCCACGTGCAGGTGTTCAACCAGGGCCTGAAGAGCTACCGCGAGCTGCCGCTGCGTCTGGCCGAGTTCGGTGCCTGCCACCGTAACGAGCCGTCGGGCGCGCTGCACGGCATCATGCGCGTGCGTGGCTTTACCCAGGACGACGCGCACATCTTCTGCACCGAAGAGCAGATGCAGTCCGAATCCGCCGCCTTCATCAAGCTGACCATGGATGTCTACGCCGACTTCGGCTTCAAAGACATCGAAATGAAGCTCTCGACCCGCCCTGAAAAGCGCGTCGGTTCCGATGAGCTGTGGGATCGCGCCGAAGCCGCACTGGCCGCCGCCCTCGACAGCGCCGGCCTGCCGTACGACCTGCAGCCTGGCGAAGGGGCCTTCTACGGGCCGAAGATCGAGTTCTCGCTGAAGGATTGCCTTGGCCGCGTCTGGCAGTGTGGTACCCTGCAGCTCGACTTCAACCTGCCGATCCGTCTGGGCGCAGAATTCGTCTCCGAAGACAACGGCCGCAAGCATCCGGTGATGCTGCACCGTGCAATCCTCGGTTCGTTCGAGCGTTTCGTCGGAATTCTCATCGAGCATTACGAAGGTGCATTCCCGGCCTGGCTCGCGCCAACCCAGGCGGTGATCATGAATATCACCGACAAGCAGGCCGAATTCGCCCAGAATGTTGAAAAAACTCTCAATGAAAGCGGGTTCCGTGCCAAGTCCGACTTGAGAAATGAGAAAATCGGCTTTAAAATCCGCGAGCATACTTTGCTCAAGGTCCCTTACCTTTTGGTTATAGGGGATCGCGAAGTCGAAACGCAAACCGTCGCTGTGCGTACTCGTGAAGGCGCTGACCTGGGCTCGATGCCCGTCGCTCAATTCGCTGAATTCCTCGCTCAAGCGGTTTCCCGGCGTGGTCGCCAAGAATCGGAGTAATTACTATTAAGCGTGAAATGAGAAACGATAAACGAGCTGCACCGAAGGCCCCGATCAACGAGAATATCTCGGCACGCGAGGTTCGGTTAATTGGCGCTGACGGCGAGCAGATTGGCATCGTCTCGATTGATGAAGCGCTTCGTATCGCTGAAGAAGCGAAGCTGGACCTGGTAGAGATTTCTGCCGACGCAGTACCGCCTGTCTGCAAGGTCATGGACTACGGCAAGCACCTCTTCGAAAAGAAGAAGCAAGCTAACGAGGCCAAGAAGAATCAGAAGCAGGTCCAGATTAAAGAAATCAAGTTTCGTCCAGGGACGGAGGAGGGGGATTACCAGGTAAAACTACGCAACCTGGTACGTTTCCTGAGTGATGGGGACAGGGCCAAGATTTCCTTGAGATTTCGCGGTCGTGAGATGGCCCACCAGGAGCTGGGTATGGAACTGTTGAAGCGGGTCGAAACTGACCTTTTGGAATACGGTTCCGTCGAACAGCATCCTAAGATGGAAGGACGCCAGCTGATCATGGTCATCGCACCCAAGAAAAAGAAATAACCACCAGGGCACGGCAGGCCTTGCGGTTATGTTTATCAACTGAATGCGGAGTATCCGAACATGCCAAAAATGAAAACCAAAAGCGGTGCGGCCAAGCGTTTCTTGAAAACGGCTAACGGCATCAAGCACAAACACGCTTTCAAGAGCCACATCCTGACCAAAATGTCGACCAAGCGTAAGCGTCAACTTCGTGGTAGCAGCTTGCTGAACCCGTCGGACGTGGCAAAAGTCGAGCGCATGCTGCGCCTTCGTTAATTTTTGGTTCTAGATAGAGGAAGTTACTCATGGCTCGTGTAAAGCGTGGCGTCATCGCTCGTAAGCGTCACAAGAAAATTCTGAAACTGGCTAAAGGCTACTACGGCGCTCGCTCGCGCGTATTCCGTGTTGCCAAGCAAGCGGTCATCAAGGCAGGCCAATACGCCTACCGCGACCGTCGTCAGAAAAAACGTCAGTTCCGCGCTCTGTGGATCGCTCGTATCAACGCTGGTGCGCGTATCAACGGTCTGTCCTACAGCCGCCTGATCGCTGGCCTGAAAAAAGCGTCGATCGAAATCGACCGCAAGGTTCTGGCCGATCTGGCAGTGAACGAAAAAGCGGCGTTTGCTGCGATTGTCGAGAAAGCTAAAGCCTCGCTGGCTTAAGTACCCCCGACAATCACCAGGTGTCATTTCCGGCGCCTGGTGTTAAACGTCTTAATAGGGGAAGAGCCTGCGCTCTTCCCCTATTTCGTATCTGGAGTCTGTACATGGAAAACCTGGACGCGCTGGTCTCCCAAGCCCTGGAGGCCGTGGAACGCGCTGAAGACATCAATGCCCTGGAACAGATCCGGGTGCAATTCCTTGGCAAGAAAGGCGAACTGACCCAGGTGATGAAGACCCTGGGCAACCTGCCAGCCGAAGAGCGGCCGAAAGTCGGTGCGCTGATCAACGACGCCAAGGAACGCGTCACCGAGGTCCTCAACGCGCGCAAAGCGGCGTTTGAAGAGGCCGAGCTCAGCGCCCGACTGGCCGCCGAGTGCATTGATGTAACCTTGCCGGGCCGTGGCCAGACCTCCGGTGGTCTGCATCCGATCACCCGTACCCTGGAACGCATCGAGCAGTTCTTCACCCACATTGGCTACGGCATCGCCGAAGGCCCTGAGGTCGAAGACGACTACCACAACTTCGAAGCGCTCAACATTCCCGGCCACCACCCGGCCCGGGCAATGCACGACACCTTCTATTTCAATGCCAACATGCTGCTGCGTACCCACACCTCGCCGGTGCAGGTGCGGACCATGGAGTCCACTCAGCCGCCCATCCGCATTGTCTGCCCGGGCCGCGTTTACCGCTGCGACTCGGACCTGACCCACTCGCCGATGTTCCACCAGGTCGAAGGCCTGTTGATCGATCGCGACATCAATTTCGCCGACCTCAAAGGCACCATCGAAGAATTCCTGCGGGTGTTCTTCGAAAAAGAGCTGGCGGTACGTTTCCGTCCGTCGTTCTTCCCCTTCACCGAGCCTTCGGCTGAAGTCGACATCCAGTGCGTGATCTGCAGCGGCAAAGGTTGCCGGGTGTGCAAGCAGACCGGCTGGCTGGAAGTCATGGGCTGCGGCATGGTTCACCCGAACGTGCTGCGCATGTCCGGCATCGACCCGGAAGAGTTCCAGGGCTTTGCCTTCGGCATGGGCGCCGAGCGCCTGGCCATGCTGCGTTACGGCGTCAACGATTTGCGCCTGTTCTTCGACAACGATTTGCGGTTCCTTGCGCAATTTCGCTAGGTCGCGCACCCGTAACGAATCTTTCAGGAGAGCAGGATGAAATTCAGTGAAAAGTGGCTGCGCGGTTGGGTCAACCCGCAGGTATCCCGTGACGATCTGGTCGCCCGTCTGTCGATGGCCGGCCTTGAGGTCGACAGCGTCACCCCGGCCGCCGGCCAGTTCAGCGGTATCATCGTCGGTGAGGTGCTGAGCACCGAACAGCACCCCGATGCCGACAAGCTGCGCGTGTGCCAGGTCAGCAATGGCAGCGAGACCTTCCAGGTAGTGTGCGGCGCGCCCAACGTTCGCCCTGGCCTGAAGATCCCGTTCGCGATGATCGGCGCCGAACTGCCGGGCGACTTCAAAATCAAGAAAGCCAAGCTGCGTGGCGTTGAATCCAACGGCATGCTCTGCTCGGCGGCCGAGCTGCAGATCAGCGAAGAAAACGACGGCCTGCTGGAACTGGCGGCTGACGCCCCGGTTGGCACCGACATTCGCGTGTACCTGGACCTGGACGACGCCAGCATCGAGATCGGCCTGACCCCGAACCGTGGCGACTGCCTGTCGCTGGCCGGCCTGGCGCGCGACGTCGGCGCCCTGTACGACGTACCGGTGACCCGTCCGCAAGTGCCGGCTGTTGCCGCCACTCACGACGAAGTGCGCCCGGTTGAAGTGCTGGCACCGGCTGCCTGCCCACGCTACCTGGGCCGCGTTATCCGTAACGTCGACCTGACCCGGCCGACCCCGCTGTGGATGGTCGAGCGCCTGCGTCGCTCCGACCTGCGCAGCATCGACGCTGCCGTCGACATTACCAACTACGTGATGCTCGAGCTCGGCCAGCCGATGCACGCCTTCGATCTCGCCGAAATCAACGGCGGCATCCGCGTGCGCATGGCAGAAGAGGGCGAGAAGCTGGTACTGCTCGACGGCCAGGAAGTCACCCTGCGCCCCGACACCCTGGTCATCGCCGACCACAGCCGCGCCCTGGCCATCGCCGGTGTGATGGGTGGTGAGCACAGCGGCGTTGCTGCTGGCACCCGCGACATCTTCCTCGAGAGCGCCTTCTTCGAGCCGATTTCCGTGGCTGGCAAGGCCCGTTCCTACGGCCTGCACACCGATGCCTCGCACCGCTACGAGCGCGGCGTCGACTCGCAACTGGCCCGCGAAGCCATCGAGCGCGCTACCGGCCTGCTGCTGGAGATCGTCGGCGGCGAAGCGGGTCCGGTGATCGACGTCACCAGCGAAGCGCACCTGCCCAAGGTGGCCCCGGTCACCCTGCGTGCCGAGCGCCTGACCCAGATGCTGGGCATGGAAATGGCCAGCGCCGAGGTCGAGCAACTGCTCAACGGCCTGGGCCTGAAAACCACCGCCGGCGAAGGCCAGTGGCAGGTTGAAGTACCAAGCCATCGCTTCGACATCAGCCTGGAAGTCGACCTGATCGAAGAACTGGCGCGCCTGTATGGCTACAATCGCCTGCCAGTGCGTTACCCGCAAGCGCGCCTGGCCCCGCAGGCCAAGGCCGAGGCCCGTGGCGAATTGCCGGCCCTGCGCCGCCTGCTGGTGGCCCGTGGTTACCAGGAAGCCATCACCTACAGCTTCATCGACCCGAAACTGTTCGAGCTGTTCAGCCCGGGCGTCGAGCCGCTGCTGCTGGCCAACCCGATCTCCAACGACATGGCGGCCATGCGTGCCTCGCTGTGGCCGGGCCTGGTCAAGTCGCTGCAGCACAACCTCAACCGCCAGCAAGACCGCGTGCGCATGTTCGAAAGCGGCCTGCGCTTCGTCGGCCAGCTGGGCGACCTCAAGCAGCAGCCGATGCTCGCCGGTGTGGTCTGCGGCAGCCGCCTGCCGGAAGGCTGGGCCAACGGCCGTGACAGCATCGACTTCTTCGACGTGAAAGCCGACGTTGAAGCGGTACTGGGCTTCTCCGGCTCGCTCGCCGAGTTCAGCTTCGTTGCGGGCAAACACCCGGCGCTGCACCCGGGCCAAACCGCACGCATCGAGCGCGACGGTCGCGAAGTCGGCTACCTGGGTGCCATCCACCCGGAGCTGGCCAAGACCCTGGGCCTGGATCGTCCGGTGTACGTCTTCGAGCTGGTGCTGGGTGAAGTGGCCGAAGGCCGCCTGCCGAAGTTCAGCGAACTGTCGAAATTCCCGGAAGTGCGTCGTGACCTGGCCTTGGTCGCAGGACGTGATGTTGCTTCGAGCTCGGTGCTTGAAGTAATTCGTGACAATGCAGGCGAATGGCTCACAGACCTCAGGCTGTTTGATGTTTATCAGGGTAAAGGCATTGATCCTGATAGAAAAAGCCTGGCCGTCGGCTTGACCTGGCAGCATCCATCGCGCACTCTTAATGATGAAGAGGTGAATACTGCAACCCAGAACATCCTCACCTCGCTCGAACAAAGGTTGAACACCACGTTAAGGAAATAGCGTATGGGTGCTCTGACGAAAGCTGAGATGGCCGAACGGCTGTACGAGGAGCTGGGCCTGAACAAGCGCGAGGCCAAGGAATTGGTCGAGCTGTTCTTTGAGGAAATCAGGCACGCTCTTGAAGACAACGAGCAGGTCAAATTGTCCGGATTCGGCAATTTCGACCTGCGCGACAAGCGCCAGCGGCCGGGCCGCAACCCCAAGACCGGGGAAGAGATCCCGATCACGGCGCGTCGGGTCGTCACCTTTCGTCCAGGGCAGAAGTTGAAAGCCCGAGTTGAGGCCTATGCTGGAACCAAGTCATAACGACGAGCTTCCGCCGATTCCAGGCAAACGCTACTTCACCATTGGTGAAGTGAGCGAGCTTTGCGCGGTAAAACCGCACGTGCTCCGCTACTGGGAGCAGGAATTCCCGCAACTCAACCCGGTAAAGCGCCGCGGCAACCGGCGGTACTATCAGCGCCAGGACGTGCTGATGATCCGCCAGATCCGCGCGCTGCTCTACGACCAAGGCTTCACCATCGGCGGGGCGCGCCTGCGCCTCTCTGGCGACGAAGCCAAGGACGACACCACCCAGTACAAACAACTGATCCGGCAGATGATTGCCGAGTTGGAAGACGTCTTGGTGGTGCTGAAGAAGTAACCCCTGTCGGGCCCGGAATTTTGGAAAAAATGCTTCCATAATTCAAAAGGTTAGGGTACATTCTTCAACGTTCTCAGCAACCAGGGGAACATGCTTCAAGCCCAGTCGGGGCGTAGCGCAGCCCGGTAGCGCACTTGCATGGGGTGCAAGGGGTCGAGTGTTCGAATCACTCCGTCCCGACCATTATTTAGAACGACTAAGCCACCTTCGGGTGGCTTTGTTGTTTTTGGGGTAGGGGACTTTTGGTTGAATAGGCCTTGTTCAATATTCCGATCTTCTGCTCAGAATGGTTAGTGCTGGTCCTCGTGAAGCAGTGGCTTACATCGTATTTGTCGACTCTATCAACTGGTAAGCCCGGCATTCGAGTAGTGGTTGCTGATGCTTCCGTTCTTGAGATTAACCTCAATGGAAGGCCTGAGGTGCTTGGGCATCAATGTGCCGGGGTAATCTGAAACAAGTCGGTATCTATCTGTTTTTTTTGGTTAATAATTTATTGGTCAACTTGCTTGGAATACCAGTTGGAACGCTGCGTGGTCTGGATTCCGATGGACGGTGCTTTTTAAGCTCCACGCCATTAATGAGTCGGCATCGACTCTATCAAGCAAATGGCCGTGTAAACATTAGCTATGGCTGGTGACCAACTGCTGATGATCATGGCCCCTGCGCGTACGATGCTCCACTCGTAGGTTCAGAGGCTCCTAGCAAACGATTCCGTCAGTGACTGCTGTGTTGGCTAAGTCGGCTCTTGAAGAATTGCGCAGTCTCTTTGTCAGTGCAGTACAGGTAGCAACCCTTCATCCCGCGCGTCATCAAGGTTCGGTACGTATTTTTGATGATCAGGTCAGTTTCTTTTTTCGCCAGAGCAGGTTGCTCCTTCATCATTTTTTTCCAGCCGCGAATCGATTTATCGTGTTTGTCGCGCTCATTCGGGGATGTCATAACATTGCCATCACGTACGACCAGGTCTGGCCCGATAATGACTCCGATATAGTCGACTTCCAGACCTTGGCAGGTATGAATACAGCCAACCTGCTCGATGGAGTTCTCAGCGATGATCCACAGGCTGCCATCCTGATCCAGGTTCCATTGTCGCGTGTAGTCACCGATGACGATATCGGCAGCGTTGGGGTCTTTCTTGCTCAACCAAGGCCAACAGTAGCCCGCGACTACGCGAGCCTTATTTCCATGGTTTTTCTCGTCGATGGCGTCATGCAGCGCCTGAGGCGAGTCGAACACCTTGAACTCGTACTCCGAGGTGTCGAGCGTCGGATTTGCTGTCGAGCGAATGCCAAGCACGTCATCCAGCCATGCCATGTAACCGTCAGAACCACTGCAGCGAAACTGTGAAGACAGCACATATTCCTCGACCACAGCCCCCTTGGCTTTGGCAAAGGCGCGTATCGCCTGCTTGCTGCCTATGTCGCTCAGGGTCACACGTTGGTCTTCATCGATGAAGAAAATTGAGCATTTCGCTGATTCAATCAGCTCCTTGATCTGGTTTTCGCCAAGGTTCCCATAAAGCCCGCTTTTCTCATTCAGCCGGTGAGCTTCGTCCACGATAAGCGCATCGAATGTGTTGGGCTCAGTGTCGATGAACGCCCCAGAGCCTGAAAAGAAATTCGAGAAATGGCTGCGTTTGATGGTGCCAACCAGTTTGCTTTCGTAGACCTTGCGTGGGGCGGCATTCTTCGAGACATATTTGCTTAACAGCCTCAATTCTGTGAGCCTCACCAGCAAATTGATAGCCAGAACAGTTTTCCCGGTGCCCGGTCCCCCCTCAATGATCAGCACCTTTGGTGCCTGGTCCGAGGCTTCGCTTGATGCCGCAAGCGCCGATTCAAAAATTGCTTTTTGATCGTCAATCAACACGAACTCTGGCTTGCCTGTCATCAGCCCTTCGAGGGCTTCGGCTAGCGCTTTGGACGGGCGGATTTTCCCATCGGACAGTTCGTAGAGAACCTCTTTGTTGTCGCCGTGAGCAATATGCTTTTTCAGGAAGCTTCTGAGTTTAGTGAGCTCGTCCGGCCCTTTCAGGAACAGTGGGGCTTTGCTGATGTGGGGCTCGTAGTGAGCTGAGTCGATGATGCCGTCGCTGACGTAGTTATGAAGGTAGGCACACGGACGGATCTCGATGCTTTTGTCATACACCGCCTCGTTGAAACCCTCCAGCAGCGAGGCGTATGACCATACCTGATAGGACGGGTGAATGGTCTCAACGAGGCCGCCACCCAATGCCGTTTTGACGATGGCATCCTTGGTAGTGGCGTTGGCCTTGCTCCATTGCTTCAATTCGATCAAAACGGCTTTTTTTGCCTGATTTTCGTCGCGACCGGTGAGCAGAAAATCGATTCGCTTCGACGACTGCGGAATGTGCAGCTCAATGGCCAGACCCGCGTCGCTCGGCAGGCCTTCATCCCGAAGGACCTTGGCCATGTACGTTAGCGATCCTTGCCACGACCTGATTTCCGACCTGCCAACGGTCTTGCCGGTGGCTTCCTTGAAATGCCTGAGGATCACGTCCTCGATGTCATCGTTATCGTTGTCTTTTAGAAATTGCTGTTTGGTCGCAGCGTAAACGATCACGGGTTGTCCTTAGATTCGGGTTGATCAGAGTCGGTCGTACTTTTTGCTGCTGCTTTTGGCTTTATCCACGGGGTACTTCTGGCCGTTCGAGGCGAGTTTCCGTGTCACCGCTTCGTTGAGATCAACGCCGAGTACGCTGCTCAGGCGAACCAGGTACATCAGTACGTCCGCCAATTCGTCCTTGACTGCTTGGCCCATTTCCGGGCTTTTTGCAGCGGAGAGCGAATCGGCATCGCTCATCCATTGGAAAATCTCGCACAGCTCTCCTACCTCGCCAGTGAGAGCCAGGATGAGATTTTTGGGGGAGTGGAACTGTTGCCAGTCGCGATCATCTGCGAAACGCTGAAGGGATGCGGCAAGCTTTACTACGTCAACCAGTGGCGCGGATGAGCTGTCTGAGTCACTCACGGGGCTATCTCTTGGGTGTCAGTGAGGAGCAAAAGAGCTGTAGGAAATCGGGCTTCGTATTGTAAGACCTTTCGCGATTGGCGCAGGCTTTTTGTTTTTCTCTCGGTCACTATCTGCCAGCCGAATTGCTTGCCTGCATTCGCAATGTCATTTGAGGGGGGGAACGTGGGCCGCCTACAAGCGGATTTTCCAGTGCCTGGCGACATCCTCCGTCGTTTCTGGCCTGGCAATTGGCGACAGGATGATGACTGCCGTGGCGACGCGCAGGATTCGTCGAAGACCTTTATCGCGACTGATCGCGGCGCCCGGCCTGATTGACGCGGCACCAGGAGTCGAATTTCCGTTTAATACATTGATTTATATGTACTTTACAGGAGGCTTTGTGGGCTGTATCTCATTGGCTATCCTGGGCTCAACGGAGGTTTTTAGCCCAGGAGATATGTGGGGAAGGGGCTTTGAGGACTTGGGGGAGCGTCGAGCCCTGCCTTCTGCACATCTCAGGTTCAGGAGGTTAGCCAAACCCTGTATAAATTTTCAGTGTTGGTGCTCGATCTTTCGCGCCAAACCGGTTAGAATGACCTCCGTTAGGAGGCTTTCCCATGCATACTATTGACGCCGTTGACCTTTTTTGTGGTGCTGGAGGGCTGACTGCAGGTCTGCTCAAAACCGGTATCAACGTTCGTGCTGGCTACGATATCGATCGCAATTGCGAGTACGCCTATAAAACGAACAACGGCGCTGAATTTGTGGCCGAAAGCGTTGAGTCTGCAAAGGTTAGCGATGTTGCTGCTTGGTATCGAGACGGTCGGGTCAAGCTCTTGGCGGGATGCGCTCCCTGCCAGCCCTTCTCGACCTACAATCAGGGGCGTGATACCAGCACTGATCGCAAGTGGCCGCTTCTGTATTCGTTTGAAAAGCTCATAAAAGGTATTAAGCCAGAGCTGGTCACCATGGAGAACGTCCCTGATGTTACCAAGCACAAGGTATATCTTGACTTTGTAAAGGGGCTGGAGGATGAGGGCTACCATATTTGGGCAGGGACCATCCACTGCATTGACTACGGACTTCCGCAGCAGCGTCGCCGGCACGTACTGTTAGCTTCGAAATTTGGTCCCATAACTATGATTCCGAAGACCCATGCAGGTAAGCCGGTGACAGTAGAACAGGCAATTGGACATTTTCCAAAGCTTGAAGCGGGTGCGTGTGATCCGAAGGATCCTCTGCACCGTGCGGCCACTTTAACTCCAACAAATCTTGAGCGCATCAAACGATCAACGCCAGGCGGTACATGGAAAGATTGGCCAGAGTGGCTGCGCGCACCTTGTCATCGCAAGAGTAGCGGCAAGACTTACCCGAGTGTTTATGGTCGGATGCGCGATGATGAACCCGGGCCGACTATGACGACGTTATGCTATGGATTTGGCAACGGGCGGTTCGGTCACTATGATATTAAGCAACATCGCGCAATCTCTCTTAGAGAGGCTGCAACTTTGCAATCCTTTCCTGAAACTTATCAATTTATGCCGCCTCAGGAAATCACGTTCAAGGCAGTCGGGCGCATGATAGGAAACGCCGTCCCTGTCCGACTAGGTGAAATTATCGGGCTGAGTATTCAGCGCCACCTCGAAGAATTTGCTACCGATCAGAAGTAGGAGCAAATTCTCTTCTGAGTCGCAGCTCAAGTGAGCATGGATCTATCGTTTCGCACCCCCAGACGATGATTACTCGCCAGCCCAGCGTCTAAGCTGGGCTGACTTTCTAGCATCCCTTTCTACGTTAGCGTTAAGCTTTGGTATCCAGTAGTCTTGGCGAATCTTTGGGGTAGTTGCATACTTGCACTTCTGATGGTGATGCCAAAAACACTCTTGCACGAATATTATTGATCTATGTTTCGGTAGAACTATATTCGGGCTTCCAGGAAGCGATTTTTTGTGTAGCCTGAATTGGAGTCCCATTTGATGAAGTAAGCGTTTAGCCTCGATTTAAGGGTGGATGTGCGCGCGCCCTACGGATTTCATAATCCTAAAGCGTATTTGTGGCTTTTCTGTCTCGTTCAGTCGTTCTCCAAATTAGGCTGGTAGTGCAGTAGGTGCTGCATATTTCTTCTTTCTCAGATATGAAGAAATCGACCATAACACGGATCTTAGATAAACCGTAGTTTGGTAGTGGACCTTGGAAAGATACTCTGGTGAGGTATCTTGCCCGCACTGTTCAAATGATAGCCTTCCATGAGCCAATGCATTTCTTTTATCTCTCACGTCTCGTAGTTGGCGCAGCGTTTGACGGCCGTTTAAGTTTGGGTCTGCAGTTTGGAAGCCGTACTTTTTAGCTGTCGTTTTTATCTCTGCGCAATCAACATTTCCGGAGAATATTTTTTCTCTATCGTAACCAAGTCTTGTTATAGCAATTTCAATCGGGTGCGTTCTTCCATCCAAGGCTGAGCTATGATTGTCTTTGATGGCGCGCTTAAAATGACTAAGTGCAATGTTTTGTAAGTTTCCGCTTAATTGGTCAAAACCCAGGTTGTCGCCATCCACAGCTTTGTGAATTGCGTCAATGGCATTTGTCATAGTCGCTTCCACCAAATTGTAAAGAAGCAAGTAGGTGTTCGCGCGTAATGTTTTTGTGAGCTCGCGCGAGAGCTCGGCTCCTGCAATTGGAGCGATTTCGCCGTCAGTTTCCCCGGCAAGTGAAACAGAACGATTGTTCGCAATTATCTCTATGAAATCAATGTATCTGCTTACCTCGGCGCTTCTTTGCCTGAATAGGTCGTAGAGTTCGACGACAAGAACTTCACTGTTGGTCATACTGGACCTCTCGACCCAGTAGGTTGTCTCTGACAAAGTGGATTCGATTTACCACTTTTGGCCTGGAGTTGCTTGCATCTGAGCGAGTGAGCGTCTTGAATTCATCACTTGCCAGCCATGCCATTGAAGCGGGAACTAACCCTGGAGCTATTCTTTGAGCAAGGGCTACACCGACTGAAATTGACTCAAATCGAATTCGAGGTACCGAAGAATTATTGGGCGCTTTCTTGAATCCGTGAGGGAAAAATCTTTGAACGAAGTCAAGCATGTTTTCGAATGTTGTGAGGAGCTCCTCCCGGTCGAAATCATGGTTGTTCATATGGTCAAGATATTCGTCTAGGAATTCATCGACCCGCTTGTTGAATGCTTCATATCTATGTAGGTAGGCGTAAAATCTAAGTACCATCTCCTCATAGTCGCGATGATTGATTCTTACGTCACTGATAGGGCAGAGCTGTCTGAAACGTAGGTTGGCAGCAGTGTTTCGAACAAAGTCAGTGAACGGACCATCCTGTGAGCCGAATCGTTGCTCCATGTCCTTCAATTTTGTCCCGCCAGTGTTAAGGCGATCGAAGAGCTGGCGGCGCGCCTCTTCATCAACTTCCATTAACTCGATCATTCGCATTGTTTTGCGTCTAAATCTAAGCTGGCGTGAGACTGGGAAATCTTTAAAATAAAATCCGTTCAACATTGGTAACATTTTCAAATCATCAAGCTTGAACTCGTTACCTAAAAAACGTACAAGTGTTCTTATTCTTTGCGATCCGTCAACTATTTCTAAGCGGCCTTCGTTTTCGCCGGTGTGTACATCGGCGACATATAAATATGGTATTGGTAAATTAAGTAGTATTGATTCAATAAATCTGCCTTGCTGTTCCTCGCTCCAGACTAGCTCGCGCTGATAATCTGGAATGAATAGCTCAGCTTTGTCGGTTTCCTCTAGTTTGTCTACATATTTCGATACAATTACTTCGATAGGGTACTCTCTTATATCAAAGTCTGTTTCTTTTTGCCTCTCAATGATTTGTTTTTCAGCTTCAATTTTTTGTTCGTCGCTAATAAGTGCGAACATTTCTCCCTGCTTCGCCATTAAAATTCCTTATCTGCTGATTGTTGGTCAAATTGTTAATTGGTGTTGCGAGGTTTTTGGTTTTATCCGTCTGTGCTGCCACCATTGGGTTAAGCTTACACCTTCCGACGGTGTATGAGTTGATAGGGTTCGATAAAACGGTTTGAGGGGGCTGAGCATTCGCTCCTCGGGTAACTTGCCCCCCGGATGCTTCGCAAGGGGCGCCGAGGGATTTCGCGTAATGCCTGCATTCTCTGCAAAACCATCTTTTCGCTGAAAGGCATTTTGCCATTAATGGCGGTGAATGGAAGCCCTTTGCTAGCATGAAGGTCGGTATTTTCGGGTCAAGCGAAACCAATTTTTATCCCGCATTCGGGAATGCCCGATAACCAGTCGGTAGCGCAGTAATTACTTAAGATTGGATGCCTAAGCCGAATGTGGCATGTCTGCAACCCAGCTTAACAGCCATACATGATCTGTCTCCTCTAGCAGTTGAGTCTCATTGAATCCCCACGTCATCCCGCCAAGAATGCTGAGTGTTATCAGGGATCAAGGCCCCTGGTACCTGTGGGGATGTCCTCTAACGCGGGACTGGCGGCTCCTTACCTCCGGGAGCAGGTCATCTCATGATCTGGCCTCCTGAGCAACGTTGTCGGTGGGCGGGTGGAAGCTGCATTGGCTGACGAGACCAGTGCCGCGAGACCCTGAGCTAGGTGCAAGCAGCAATGCGATGACCGGGGCATGCCTGACTCAGTCAGGTGCAGTCCATTCCTTGAACTGCGGCACCATATCGTTAAGGGAAGCGGTCACACTGCAATCGTTTCCCCAGGATTACAGATTCATGCCACCGGAAGAAATCACTTTCAAGTCCGTAGGCCGCATGATTGGCAATACGGTTCCCGTAAGGTTGGGCGAAATCATTGGCCTGAGCATCCAGCGTCACCTTGAGGAGCTGGAGCGACTAAAAACACCTTCCTGAGTCGAGCATCCAAGGACATCAAGTCCTTGGTCTCACACTCCCAAACGACGACAACTCGCCAGCCCAGGTCGCGCAATTGTTCGGCTTTCCTATTGTCCCGCTCCACATTCGATGCAAATTTCGGTAGCCAGAAATCTTGGCGTATTTTCGGCGTCGAGGCGTAACGACACCCCGGATGCCGGTGCCAATAACATCCGTGGACGAAAACCACCGTCCTTCGCTTAGGAAGGACGACGTCTGGACTGCCAGGCAGAAACTTCGAATGCAGACGGAATCGAAGCCCCATGCGATGGAGCAGGCGCCGCACGACCAATTCTGGCTGCGTGTGCTCCCGCTTGATCAAACGCATCCGATCGGATGCCGTGAACTGGCTCATAGTGGCTCTTCGCTGCTGAATTGCGGATCCACTTGTGTAACCATGCAGCCAAAGCCAAACGAACACAACAGGGAAAAACAGCAATGGATGCAATAGTCGAAGCGGTTGAGGATCAGGAATTATTTTTGGAAATCGACCTCAACGTGTTGAATCACCTGGGGATAGGTCTATACAGCAGCACGCCCGCCGTAGTCACCGAAATCGTCGCCAACGCATGGGACGCCGACGCCCATGCCGTTACGGTAGACATTCAGCAAGACAAGATTATCGTTCAAGACGATGGCCACGGGATGGGGCACGGAGAGCTGCAGGCCCGATTCCTTCGCGTCGGATATGCCCGCAGAGACCAACCGAAAGGCAATAAAAGCGACACTCTTGACCGCCCGGTGATGGGCCGAAAGGGAATCGGGAAACTGGCCATGTTCTCTCTAGCGGACCAAATCGACATTTGGTCAAAAAAAGCCGGGGGTCCTCCTGTCTCCGCTCGAATCAACGTCGAACAACTCCGGAAAGACATTCAGTCAGCCAAGAAATATTCTCTCGAAAAGCTGGACACAGAATATGACTGGGGAGACAAGACCGGAACACGCATCGTTCTTTCGAAGCTAACGGCGGGAACGGATAAAACGGAGAGCTTTCTCCGTCCCCGCATAGCGAGGCGTTTCAGTGTGCTGGGGGATATCCATAAATTTAAAGTAATCATTGATGGGCATGAAATCACGACCCAAGATCGCGGGTATCATGCAGACGTCCAGTTCTGGTGGGATTTGGAGGATGAAACCAGATCCGAGCAAAAGCCTCTACTCAAGAATCTTGCGACCGACGAAGATGGCCAGGAGTGTATAAAGCGCATAAACAACGTCGTAGTCGTCGAAAACCATGCCTATACCCTCCGAGGCTTCATCGCCACTGTCGCGAAGCCGAAGAGCCTGAAAAAGACTGATGACAACATCAATCAGATCTCACTGTTTGCCAATGGCCGGGTATTCCAAGAGGATATGCTGAAGGACATCGGCAATGCCAAGGTGTTTAACAGCTACATCGTTGGTGAGATTCATGCGGACTTTCTCGATAGGGATGGAACTGACCGGGCAACGGCAAATAGGGAATCGGTGAAAACCGGAGACCCTCTGGTAAGCGCTGTCCGCGCGTGGTTGAAGAATACTCTTGACGATATTGCGGACCAGTGGGATGACTGGAGACGCCAGCAGAATGTCGATAGCGACGATGAGCGCACCAAGCTGGCGCTGGAAAAATGGTACGCCTCTTTGACGGACGGCCGAGATAGGAAGCTAGCTCAGAAACTTATCACTCCCATCCTGTCGGCTGAGCACTCGAATGATGACACCAAGAACAAGGACATCAAGCGAGACTTGGTACGTAGTGCGATTGTCGGCTTTGAAAAATTACGAATCCGGAAGCAGCTGGACAAGCTCGAAAAAGTCACCGATGTGTTGTCCGTCGAGTTTCAGAGGCTGTTTCTTAATCTCGATAACGTTGAAGCGACCCACTATCACGAAATCACCCGCTCCAGATTGCAGGTGATTGAAAAATTCGAAAAAGAAATTGCTAACACAGATGCGCTTGAGAAGGTTGCTCAAAACTATTTGTTCGACCACTTGTGGCTACTTGACCCGACATGGGGGCCGGTAGGTGAAAGTAAGGTTATGGAGCAGACTCTCACCAAAGAGTTGAAAGACATTGCGCCTGATAATCCTACCGGTGCACGGATTGATATCGCCTACAGAACTTCGACAGGTCGCCACGTCATTGTGGAGCTGAAGAAACCTGACAAAAAATCGATAGATGTAGATGACCTTACGAAGCAAGGACGGAAATATCGAGGTGCGGTTACGGAATATCTCCGCAAGCATAGCGATATTGGAGGCCTGAATGGCCGCAGACCAGCCATCGATGTTGTATTTGTGACCGGCGAACTCCCTAGGACCAGCGACGGCGATGTTCTGGAAATTCTCAGAGGAAACCAAATGCAATCGTTCACTTACGAGGGAATGATCGTGAATGCGCGGAGAGCATATCAGGAGTATTTGGATGCATCGCCGAGTGTTTCCATCATTGATGACATCGTGTCGAACATAACCTGATCACGCATGCCCTGCCTTATGGTCAAATAAGGCAGGGCAGATTTTCTTCAAGATGGATTTGTTTTCTGTGTCACCGTCCGCTTTTGGCAGAAATCGAAAAGGAGACAGGTTTATTTTCTCGGCGTGAGCAAATCGCAGATAAATCTCTCCCCTTTCTTATAGGGTAAAGTGGATTTTAACTTTGATTTAATGCCGACTAATTGATTTCCCCTTTCCTTGTGGGAGTTATTTCGTGGATTTCGTTCGTTTTGGATTGACCAGCAAAATGATATTGCCCAGAGGGAAGAAGAAGGACTCTGGTTCCACCTGCATGATTGCCTGCTCCACAGACTCGCGAAGGAGTGTAACGAACTCTATGGCTGACGCTCTGGAGTTACTTGTGCGTTGACGCAGGAAGTTACCCCAATCACACCAGACTGCTCGTGTGTCGTAATCTTCAGCGGCAGTGAAATGAGCATAGTAACGTCCCAAAACTACGAGATGAATGGAAAGTTCTTCATCAGATTTGATCGAGAGACGCTCCTTCACCCCATTGATGCCAACGGATGCTATCCAGTCCGATACTGCCAAGACCCATTTGTTGCTGTCACGGACTAGACTACTTGCATTGTTCCGCCGCAACTTTTCATCATTCAAGAATGGCTGCTGCCATTTGAGCTGGAAGAGGATGACACTGTTGCAATCAGCATCATATGCAACGAAATCAATATCCGTGATCACCTTACCATCTCGTTTTATATTGACGCCATGCGAGCATCTCCAGCGAGGAGATGGAAACTGTTTTATAAGCTGAGAGACCCATCGAGACTCGCGCCGATTTGCCGCCTCAAACCATTCTTTTTCGTACCGCCCGCGCAACTCTGTCCAAAGGAACGAGAATGGGTTGAGCTCTAGGCCATACATTGGGAGCACTACGAAATCTTGACTTGTCCTAACGACAGGTGCGAGCGTCGGCATGCCACGTTTCAGATGATCCTTGGAGTTTTCCGGACTCAATGTTAGATGATCGAGAATGTCAGATACATCCTCTCGCGTTATTTGAAGAAAATTAGCCACTCCCTCGACAAGATCTTCAAGAAATGCGCTGCCAGTAATTAGGTTCCTTATGCCGATCCTAGGATCATCTTCGTTGCGAAGTCCGGCATAACATAACCTTTGCTGCGACATCGCAGATAATGCTTCCAAGACTGCTATGTACGCTGAATATGGACGACCGCCAAATTGATCATTGTCATCCAACATATCCCTAAATGAGATTCTTCGCAGATACAGGGACGCCCACTCCCTGAAGTAGTCATCGACGCCATTGAATGGTAGCTCTTCAGGAGATGTGTTGCTGCGTAGATACTTAATCAAATGAGGGAGTATCTCCACATGGCGGAGCTCCAAGGCCTCTTCCTTCTGACGATCTTCTGCAACTGTCATATCGCTGAGCCAGTTCAGCCCTTCGGCCCCAATCTGCTCGCGGTAGGCAGTCGTATCATTGATCGACAGCACGAGTAGCGTCATTCCTTTCAACTTGCGCTGGTCGATCTCAGCCTTTAGAGCACCTGAGCGCAACAAGCTCAGCTGCTTCTCGGCCATAGTGAGGTAGCCCATTCGCAACAGGAACTCGTCTGTTTGTTCGGCGGTCTTCGAGTTAGAGGCGAAAAGCTTGGGCGCATCGGTTTTCAGTTCGGTAGGTAAAATTCGTTGCAAGGCGGCGTTGATCGCATGTTTGCGAACGTTTTCCATCTGTCGCTCTGAATCATCCAAGCGCTGCAATTCAGGGATTAGTTCGCGACAGAACGCGAAGTCAATAGCGCGAAGAGCCTCAAATGTCAAAGATTCTGAAGGTTTTTCGTAGCCACTTAATAGATACCGTTCATCTTCGATTGTTTTTTGGAGGAGATCTATTGGGTTTTTCATGATGTTTTGCTTTGGCGAGAGACGAAATTTATGTCATTTTGATTTAAAAGAGAAGTGTGGGACAGAATTATTTTTTGGCTCGCTGCCCTCTTTTTGCACAAATGTTCATTGGTTAGCCATCGCCATCCAGACGAGGTAAATCAAAGCTATGTTATTGAGGCTCGGGTCGACACACGTCTCACCGAAAAACCGCCATCGCCACCGCTTTCTGTTGCTCATCCCTTGAAATACAACTCAGGTTGCATTTTGGAGAGTAATCCAAATACGGTTTGAAGTAGCTGCAGATCAGGTGTGATGACCGATTCGATCAAGGTCCGGGGAAAGGACCTTGAAATGGATAGTTCGATTTAAATATTCAAATAAAATCTATAAGAATCAAATACATAAAAATCGTTCGATTCTTGGTTCCGTACCATATGCAGTACTCAAGATGCTCACCGAAAGGTGGGCCTTGCCGGCTTGTGTTCGCGAGCTCAGCGGGGCCCAGAGAAAATTGCCGGCCCTGGCCTCTTTGTGCGTTGTACCTAAGTTCACCCAGAAAAATTGCATCTCGCGTCCTTACAGGTCTGGCATATCGCCAGCAACCACACCGCGAGATCCTACGAAAATGAAGGATTGGTCCTACTTGTTGTTACCAAATTGAGCGCAGGAAGGAGGCCCTCTGGCCAAGTCCTGACCTTGTCCACCCTGTCTGCATCAGGCACGGAAATCGTTGGGGATCTTCGTGCCTGATGGAGCACTTAGCTAAAGGCTCAATTACAGGTGGAAATCGCCCGCAGCCTCCGGCTGGTAAAGCACTTTCCTGATCCCGATCCGGCGGGTTCGGTCAGAAACTCGCCAGTCGATGGCGTCCCCCTCCTGATAGCCCAGGATGGCGGCGCCGATGTCGGAGCACACGGAGTACTTTCCGGCGCTGCTGTCGGCGTCTTCAGGGTAGACCAGGGCCACTTCGATCTCTTCGTCGTCCAGCTGCAGCAAGGCCCTGGAGTTCATCGTGACGACATTGCGCGCCACCTGCTGCGGCTTGACGACAATGGCGCGCTCAAGCTCATGTTCGAGCTCAACAACGGCCGGGCCTTGCTCGAGCGCGATCAGGCTCTCGAGCCTGGCCTTGTCGATTTCGGTGATGTAGATCTCAGTTGAGTCGGCCACGGCACCTTCGCGCAAGAACCGCAGATAGCGCGCGGCCGTCATGGAAAATGACTTCAATGTCGGCGTTTCGCTTTCAAGCAGAAAACCGCTGCGCACAAAGGCTTTCAGCGAGCGGGTGTTGTCGGGGTGGATCTTGGCGATGAGCTTCTCGGCGCGCATGTCGAGGAAGGCCAGTTTCATGCCTTCGCGGATTGTGCGCGCGCCAAGGTTTCGGCCCCATTTGTCGCTGTCTCCGATGACCAGGACGATTTCGCAATTGGAGCTGGTCTTGATCAGGCGGACAAAGCCCACCGGGGCGTCATGCCGGTCGTAGGCCATGAAGAATCGGCCGCCCCGGTTGAATAGATGGGTCAGGATCGGCAATTGGGTCCGATCGATAACTTGCTCGATGGAGCGGGAGACATGACGCGAATCGCTCAAGTAGCAGGTAACGCGCTCATCTTCCAACCAATCCATGAGCGTCAGTGCATGTGCCCGAGTAATTTCCGGGCACAGCGAAATGAAAGGCTTGTTCATCTTCACCACAGTTATTTGGAAAGAATGAAAGCCCTTCATGGCTATGGCCATGACGGTTCTTTCGGCAACCGGCCATTTTATGGCAAAACGCTAGTGAATGGCGAATAGCCTGCGCACTCTGGCAGGCTTTTGCCGTTCTTTTCGATGACCTTGCCGATGAACATCCGCCCCTCAAATTCTTCAGAATTTCCTGATTCCCTGTAGTCCATTTCCCAATCATACTTCCGCCGCCGTTAAGCCATTGCAGTGGTTCCTTGAGCGCTCTAGTCTCCGCCAGTCGTTGCCAATTCAACGACCGGTTTTGACAGACCGAATTCAAAGTGAATCCGCATGTGCACGCGTTATGGCGGCTGTACGTGGGGCACCTTCGTGTGCGCCGGGTTTTCCTTTGCTTTGCCGGTCTGTCAACCCACGTATGGCTGCCACCTTTTGTTTGACAGCAAATGTGTGGCGGCTCCGTAAAGCAAAGGAGTTCGCAATGTTAAAAATCGTCCCCGACCCACCTCACCACCCCAACCAGTCCCTCGAAGACCTCCTGGTCCAGACCTCCGAATACCTGGTCCGCGCCCAGACCATCGCCCGACAATCCGTCCTGCTCCATCCCAACGCTCCCGACCAGGTCCTCACCTTGGCGACCCTGCATGAAATCGAACACGCCCGTGCTCTGGTCGAAGTGGCCTTGAGCAAGGTGCAGTCACGCCACTGAGTTGCCAATCAGCAGACGCCCGCGTTGCTGACGAAATCCCTTGGCAACGCGGGCTAGCGATTTCAGCAGGAGGACCTGTCAATGGATGAGGATTTGAAGGCAGCCAGTACCTTGAAGACCGCTGGCATCGCGGCCTTCGGTGAAGGCGAAAGTGGGCACTCCACACAAAGGCTGTTCCGCGTCGAGCCCGGCCACAGTGCGGCGTTCGCTCTGGAGCAGTCGTCGCTGCTGATGGGCTGCGTAAACCGGCTGACCCTGCATGCCGGCATCGAGCACGATCCCAAGCTGACCTGGGCGGCGCATTACCTTAGCGGCATGGCCAAAGCTCTGGTGGAGGATGTGGCTCACGCCATGCTGGACCGGCCGCAATGATGCAGCTGTTGGACCAGCGCTCGCCGAAGAGGCCGAGGCGATGACTGCAGGCGGGCAGCGCGGGCTAGTCCTGCGCCTCGTCTTCAAGCAAACGCAGCACTAGCGGCTCGATATCCAAAGTGCCTTTATCAGTAGCGTCCAGCAACTCCAGGTTCAACACCCAGTGTTTTTTCCCACGGCTCACTAGCTGAATCACCCCGAGGTCCTCAAGGATCGCAGCCAGGCGGCTCGACTCCGGCACCCGCTGTTGCCGGTTGATTGCCTGGTAGTAAGCGGTGCCGATGCCTTCTTCGCTGGTGCCGGCCGGCACACCGTCGGCGCTATTGGCCAGGGGGAATGGCCCGCGACCGAACTGCTGCCACAGGTAGTTAAGGGTGTCGTTGATTACCGGCAGCGGGTAGCGGGTGATACTCGTGCCGCGGGCTTCAAAGCCCTGTTCGGTCAGGCGATAGAGAAAAGCCTTGCGCTGTTTGGGCGTCCAGCCTTCAGTCCAGCCCAGAGTTTGCACAATTACCTCGCTCTGGCTGGTAGCCTTTGGCTGCGAATTCGTTACCGTACCGCCGCCCAGGTCGTAGCCGATCATGAACAACGCCGCTTCCAGGCGTCGCAACGGGCTGCTGCCTGTACCGTCGTCCTGATTGAAGCCGCTGTGCTTTGCATTGTCATGGGCGAGCACCGCCGCCAGTATCTGGCTGGCGCGGATGTTCCACTGCGCGTGCAGGGTGCCGGCCTGCAGCGGCGGGAACTGCAAGTTGCCCTGGGACGGATCGCGCTGTTTGCAGATGCCCTTGTTCGGCCTGGCCGACGCCCAGGGGAAGGCCAGCTCGGGCGGAACCTGGGTAAGTTCAGGCTCGACCTGCTTGCAAAATTTCACCACCGCCCAGCCCAGCGCGGCAGCAACGCGGCTGTCGTAAATCACCAACTGCTTGCAGATCAGCGAGTAGACCTTGGTCATGCCGGCGTTGAAGCGCAGCTCTGGGTCAAGCAGCAGTTGATGATTCAGAGCACCGCTGTCGATTGCGTCGCGGGTGTCGATCAACAGTTGGGCCAAGCCCTCAGCATTGTTGCTCAGCCAACTGACGTTACCGTTTTGTACGCCACCCCAGATCATCACATCAATGGCTGCGCGGCTGGCGGCGAGGTCATCAGGCGCGGGCGCCAGGGCGCGTTGCAGTTGCTGCTCAAGCGCCGTCAGTGCGCGGGTGTTACTGGTGATGTCGCTGCCCTTGTCGATGTCCAGGTGCGCAATCGCCGGGTGCGGCCAGTGGTAGGTTTCATAGGCGTTGAACAGGCTGCTGCAGTGCCAGGGCTCGCCACTCATGCGGTTCTGGTAGCCGTGGGCGAGGGTGGCGTTGTCCAGGTTGGCGCTCATCCATGCAATGAAGGCATCGAGCAGGGGCTGGGCCATGGCGGTTTCCTTGTAGGGCGGCTTGGGCGTGCGAGGGGCGGGATTTTGGGCTAATCGGTTGATAGTGGCAATGTAGTATTATCGGCAGAGATTCGTACAAGGAAGCCGACGATTGAAGTTCACTAGCAATATCGTGCCGCTGATAAAAGAACAGCTGCAAAACGACAAGGTTGATCTGAAGATTTTCTCGCCGTACCTGACCGGTTCGGTCGCGCTGGAAATTGCCCAGCTGGGTAAAAGCGCCAAGGTTTATACGTTGGTCAATGTGCAGGTGCTTGCCTCTGGCGCTTCGAATTGCGACACCATCAAAACCCTATTGGACAATGAGATCCCGGTCTACGTATTGCCCAAACTTCACGCGAAGATGGTTGTGGCCCGAGACCGCTTCGTGACGTTGGGTAGCCAGAATTTTACCGAGCGGGGTGCGACTGCAAACCTTGAAACCAACATTCGCGTTCGTGGGGTCAGCAAGGGCGTGCAGGCGTTGGTGGCGAAGATGGAGCGCCAGGCCACCTTGCTGACGCCAGGCTTTTTGGAGTCGGTGAATAAAGCTGCGCAGGCGCTGGCTGGCGAATACAAGGCGTTGCGTGAGCAGGCCGACAAACTGGATCGCGAGTTGATTGCTGCCGAAAAGTCGCGCGCAGGTGCGCAACGCGGCGAACGGGCAATCGATGCCGAGGTTCGCTCGGAACTCGCCAAACGGCCGCAGTCCAATCCCCGCAAGTGCAGCATCGTTTCTCGCTTTGATGAGAAATACGCACGTCTTCAACACTCATTGAAAGGCGAAGAGTTGCTGACCTGGCCTATCGGCAAGAAAACCCACGACCTCAAACCCCAGCATCGCTATTTGTGTATCTCCGGTGCCGGCAAGCTTGGCTGGGTCAGGGTGAACAAGACCGTGTATTCGTTCATCGAGAATCGGATCGGCGTTGACAGAGGTCAAATCAAGGGTCAGGGGCAGTGGGGGGTGGCAATTGATGCGAGCGACAAAGCCTGCAAGGCCAGGAAGGGCGATTACAACTTGCGCGTGGCCGTGATCGATCGCGAGGATAAAGAGCTGTGCCATGTGTTTATGCGCTACAACACCGAAGACCTTGATGTTTATCCTGCCGTGATGCTCCGCAATTCAGGTAAACCCAAGGCGCCTGCCGATGAGCGACGCAAGGCGGTCAAGTGGATCGATGCCAACACCGAGAGCTTCGCGCGGGACATCAAACGGCTGATCACCACGCCGTTCAAATTCGAGGAAAACCTGACGGGCGAGAGGGCGGATAAGTTCTTTGGCGCGGAGGGTACTTCGCACACTTTGTGCCTGGTCAAACTGCGCTCCAACGTTGCGTTGCGGGTGCTTGAGCCCGAGGAAGAACCGGCTGGGTAGGGCAAAGTATTTTTATCTCACGCTTTGCAGGACTATTCCTACATGTCATTGTTTTTCTTCTGGTTTTTGAAAAGTAGGACGACATACCTGGCAAAAATACACTTCTGAAACGTTGATTTTTAGCTGCTAAAACTAGGCCGCTCAAGCGCCTGCAACCTTCGAATTTGCAGGCGCTTTCACGTTTCAGGAGACCCCATGAACGACTCAAGGATGAGCGGGCTTGGCGCGAGCCCGTCGCAGTACTTTGCGCGCCAGCGGATTGAGAGTCTGGTCAATGTGCCGAGGCTGTTTGCAGCGATTGATGCCGATCCTGGGATCGTCGGGGCAGGGGTGGTGTATATCATCCCAGCGATATTTGATACGAAGTGAATGATCTGTGCTGACCAAAGGTGCACATCCGGGCGTTGGTTCATTATGGCGACGGGCTGGATGGCTGATGGCAGCCGCCGCAAGCGTATTGCACATTGTCGATAGTGCTGCCGTTGCTCGGCGGCGCTTGGGTTATACTGTCAGCACTGCTCAACCATGAGGCCATGCCGTTGAAAACGCCAAGCTTGCAAGCCAAGAAAGCCCATTGCGCCAAGACGCGTCAGTCCAACTATTCGGCCAGCCTGCGTCTTGAAGGCTTCGATGTCACGCCGGATGATGCTGAACGCAAGCTACCTACCCGTGAAGCCGTCCTAAAAGCGTATCGGCAACAGGCCAGGGGCTGATCCTGGATAAGTATGGGGTAGGACAGGACCCATACTGCTATGCCGGTACGGGGGTTCTACGTAATCTTCTCGACCTTCAGGACGACACGCTGCTAAGCCAGGCTGAGCGCGATCTTTCCAGTATCGCCGCCAGCGAAATTGATTTCGCCCTACCTCCTTACGACCTCCCATATTTGCAGAATATTCACCGTCGATTGTTCCAGGACCTCTACGCTTGGGCCGGTGAGTTGCGTACGGTCGACATCTCCAAGGGCGATACGCATTTCTGCACCGTCAATCGAATCGAGCCCGAATCGGTAAAACTGTTCAAACGTCTCGCCCAGGAAAACTGGCTGGAAAATCTTACCCGAGGCGACTTGGTCACCGCCTGTGCTGAGCATTTTGGTGACCTGAACATGCTTCATCCCTTCCGTGAGGGAAATGGCCGTGCGCAACGCATTCTCTTTGAACATCTTATTCTCAATGCTGGCTATACCGTCAGTTGGTGGGCGGTAAACGAGCAAGAATGGCTACGTGCTAATATCGAGGCGGTCGTCTGTGATTACCGGTTAATGGCATTGGTGTTCGATAAGTGCATCGGGCAAACCATCATTGAGTAAATTAGCGCTCAGGACTTTTATCAATTGGCTAGCATGAATGTGGTGCAACTTAAGCTGTGCGTCGGCTGGCAACCAGCATTATGTGAGCGCGCGATCACCCAAGGGTAAAAGATGCGTCCTACGCACCCCGTGCGTACTTCCTGTTTTGAGTGTGTAGGACGACATAACCGGCAAAAATACACTTCTGAAACGTTGATTCTTAGCTGCTAAAACTAGGCCGCTCAAGCGCCTGCAACCTCGGGTTTGCAGGCGCTTTCACGTTTCAGGAGACCCCATGAACGACTCAAGGATGAGCGGGCTTGGCGCGAGCCCGTCGCAGTACTTTGCGCGCCAGCGGATTGAAAGCCTGGTCAATGTGCCGAGGTTGTTCGCAGCGATTGATGCCGATCCTGGGATCGTTGGGGCAGGGGTGGTGTACATCGATGCGGACTACAACGTGGTGACGTTGCGGGAGTTTCGGCCGATTTGTAGTGTGTTGCCCAAGCGGGTGGTGTTGCAGGAGGTGAAGCGGTATTTGACGCCTGAGCAGTACGCTCTGGAATTGCAGCACAATATTCGGCAAACACGGATGGTGGAGGAAGTCGCGAATGCGCGATTTGCCTGCGGTAGTGCGATTTTCGGCGTTGTCGCGATCGTAAGTGGTGGTTTGATTGTGCCCTTCACCGGGTTGGTGGGGGTTACAATCGCCAGAATTGGGGCAGCAGCTGTGGCAGCTAGCGTTACTCAATGTGTAATCGGCTCGTATAGAGTTTATGAAGAGCACCAAGGTCCTGAAGGCAATGACTTACTTGACCGTCAGCTCTGGTACCAGGTGTTGATGCCACTTCTGGATGCTATCTCCTTCCTAGGGGCTGCGGCCTCTTTGACATCCGTGTTCAGGTCCCTTCAAGTGCGAAAAGCCGCCACAAAAAGCGATTGGTTTGACCTTGGCAAGACATTGAGTCGGCAGCAGCGCCGTGCGCTCATGAAAGAGGTTCTATCTATCAAGCATCCTTCATTGACAGCCAAGCAGATTAAACTTCAGCAAAAGCTCGGCGCATTACCAAAGCGTTATACGCCCACTGAAATTAAGAATTCGACTACTGCTGCGATCAGGGATTCGCTCGGGGCCGTTATGAGTATTGCCGGTAGCGATGGGGTACGCAGTATTGCGTTAAGTTTGGTGGGGGAGATTGAAGAATGATTAGCATTGAAGAACTACCGGCCTTCATACGTCGATACTACCCCGTGCTATGGACCGGATTTTTCCTGGCCGTTATATCCTTCACCGCTGCGTTCATCCGCTTGGGAGAGACCTATTTCGCAGGTGATCCCAATCGGCCGATCTACATCGTTATCATGCTCATTTTAGGCTCATCCACCCTCGGCATCGGCCAATTCGCTGTAATACGCGGCTACTCATCCGGAAACCGTGCAGTGGTCGGGCTGTTGCTCGTTTGTCTGGTTGCCGGCGTGCTGACCTATCCCTTTGCTCACGATGCACTCCTGGCAGTGGCTTCAGTAATTGCCCCCTTGTTGGCGCTGTTGGCGTATAACAGCCGCCGTTATCGAGAAATGAGCAAAACCCTGTCGGATATCCGGCGCAATCACTTCAAGCCTGTGTCTGGCAAACGATAAAATCGAACCCTCCCCCTCAAAGGTTCACGGATGAATCACCAAGAACAAATCAACGCCTGCCTACGCCGCAATTTCCCGCTGCTGACCTTGAGCTGGTTGCTGTCGGTTGCTTCCCTCATGAGCCTGATGCTGGTGATTAACGGCGCACACTCTCTGAGCGCCATGAGTTCATCCGACATCTTGCGCGGCGTGAAGAACGGCGTGGTTATCCCGACCCTGCTGCACCTCTTGCTGGTGTGGGGGAGCACGCGGTTGATCTGGTGGTTGGTGGCACTGCTGGTGTGTTGCTTGCTGGTCGCTTTGGGGATGTATGCCCAGCGTCCACCTGGGCTGGTTTATTACCTGGCGCTTTTCTGTCCCCTGGCTGGTCTGCTGGTGTTCAACAGCCAGGGCTATCGGCGGATATATGCAAGGTTCGTCGAGATCAGCAAGGCTCCCCGCGCCAAGCGCTTGCCCGGTGAGCCTGTGGATGTGTTGCGGTATCCGGGGATGGCGGCGTTCTTGGGGCGTTACATGGGCCGCTCCTGCGCCGCGTTTTTCTTGACCATGGCCTCTATTGCGCTGGCAACGGTGCAGCTGGAGTACGCCTACTTTGCCGGGCATCTCGAGAACATGGGGTATGTGCTGATTGTGACTTTGCTCGGGGTGGCGGTGTGTGGCGTAGGCGCTGGTCTGATCGCTAACGGTTTTGCCTGGGGGGTATGGTGCCTCGTTGCGGTTGCGGTGACGAGTCTGCTAATGGCCATCGCCAGTTTGGGAGGTGGTATCCATCTGTTTTTTTCCGCGACATCGATTGCACTGCCTACGGTGGCGCTGGTTTTGTTGAACAGTCACCACCATCGGCAGTTTTGTAAGCGTTTTGCGGTGCGGCGGCGGTTGCGGTTGCGTAAGGCTGGTAAGTGATCTGGCGGCCTTATCGCGGGGCAAGACCGCTCCCACTGTAATAGCATGTGTGCCAGTTCTGATTCTCCGTCATCACGAAAAGGACGCCACTCCTCATGGACCCTCTTTACCTGATCGCCCTCGGCGCCATGGTCGCCGGCTTTGTCCAGGGCCTGTCGGGCTTTGCCTTCGGCATGGTCGCGATGTCGTTCTGGGCCTGGAGCCTGGAGCCGCAGGTGGCGGCGGTGTTGACGGTGTTCGGCGGGCTGACCGGGCAGTTGATTGCGGCGTTCAGCATGCGCCGGGGCTTTCGCTGGGGATTGTTGTGGCCGTTTGTGCTGGGCGGGCTGGCGGGCATTCCCATGGGGGTGTGGGTGTTGCCTTACCTGGATATGCTCTGGTTCAAGGCGGTGTTCGGCACCTTGCTGGTGCTCTGGTGCCCGTTGATGTTGGCCGCACCGCGCTTGCCGCGGTTGCGCGGCGGGCGTCTGGCAGACGGGGTGGTGGGGATGGCGGGCGGGGCGCTGGGTGGCATCGGTGGTTTTACCGGTACGGTACCGACGCTGTGGTGCACGCTGCGCGGCTTTGATCGCGACGCGCAGCGAGCGGTAATCCAGAACTTCAATCTGTCGATGTTGATGGTGACCATGCTCACGTACCTGGGCACTGGCCTGGTGACCCCGTCGATGCTGCCGATGTTCGCGGTGGTGGCGCCGGCGATGCTGCTGCCGACGCTGATCGGTACGCGGGTGTACATCGGCATCAGCGAGGTGACCTTCCGCCGGTTGGTACTGGGCCTGTTGACCCTGTCCGGGGTGGCGATGCTGGTGGCGGCCGTGCCCGGGTTGCTGGCGCGCCACGTGCTCTGATCGTCAGCGCATCTGGAACAACTCCTGGTGGAAGTCTTTCGGCTTCAGCCCATGGGCTACCAGGTCGTCACGCAGGGCCTGGCCAAAGTCCGCAGGCCCGCAGTACCAGAAACTCGCCTGCTGCCAGTCGGCAACTTCCTTGCGCAGGCGTTCGCCACTGAGCCGGCCATTTTGGCCAGACACACACAGGTGCAAACGCACGCCGGCAGCGGCCGCGTCGGCGCGCAGGTTGTCGATGGCGTCGGCAGCATCCGCGCCGCACGGGTGGAACAGGTCGATACTGTGTTGCCGGTCCGGCTCCAGCGCCAGTTGCTTGAGCCGGGCCACGAAGGGCGTGATGCCAATGCCGGCCCCGATCCAGACCTGCCGTGGCTTTTGGTCTTCGAAGGTGAAGCAGCCGTAGGGGCCTTCTACCGTCACCGGGTCGCCTTCTTTCAGCCGCGTTGGCAGCCTACGGGTGTGGTCGCCCAGGCCTTTGGTGATAAAGCGCAGTTGCGCCGCTTGCGGGTCCCAGGCCGAGGCGATGGTGTACGGGTGCGGCCCCTCCGACTCGGATGAGGTCACAAAAGCAAACTGGCCAGCCTGGTGCCCGGGCCAGCCCGCTTGCAGGGCAATATGGGTTTCCAGCAGGTTCGCCTGCGGGTAGTGGATCAGGGTCTGGATCTGACCCTGGACCTTGCGCTGCTTGCCGATGCGCTTGAACAGTGCCTGGAGCGCCGCCAGCGTGCCGCCGACCAGCAGCAGTGCGGTGACGATGCCGATGGGTTGCAGCCAGTAGTCGAACTTGAGCAGCACCACGGTGTGAAACACCAGCACCAGATAGAGCGCAGCCAGCACCGTGTGGGTCTTGGCAAACCAGTGGTACGGGAAGCGCTTGACCAGGGCCAGGATGATCAGCACGCCGATGGCGTAGAACGCCCATTCCCCCAGGGTTTCAGCCAGGCCGCGCTGGCTGCGCAGCGCCTGCTCGATCGCGCCGAGTTCCGGCGCCGCGCCGCCGCCCTTGGCCGGCTTGACCAGCCAACCCCAGCCAACCGCCCACTTGGTGCCCTTGGCCCAGACCCAGTGCACGCTGGCGAATATCAGGGCGCTGATGCCGAGCCATTTGTGCAGCCGGTACATCTTGTCGAGCCCGCCCAGCAGCGGTTCCGGGCGGCGCGGGCGCACGGCCAGCATCATCGCCACGCTCATGGCGGCGATGGCGATGACGCCGGTGTATTGCACCAGCACTGAACGTAGCGAGAAGTAAGTCAGTGGGGTGGGCACAAAGGTATCTGCCAGTGCCCATAGCAGGGTCAAGCCGATGAACAACGACCACAACACTATCTTGATGCGCTTCAACTCTACTCTCCACCGTGAATGGTGTAGACATTCTCGGCATTAAACGGGCAGTTGCGGGCATCTGTTGATAAGTTAACTAGTTAAATATTGATATAGATCAATCAGTTAGCGATTAAGGTGAGATTTTTCGCTGGACTTTGCTGTGAACGTTACTCATTACGCCTTTAGCGGATCGCCACCGGGTTGATAGTCGACGGGGACAATCAGCTTTGCCCTGGGAGCACGGATGGCCGGGTTTTGCTGAGCTATGGCAACGCTGATAGCATTCGGCCATATTCTACGGAGGGAATGCTGTGGCACGTTGTTTTTACGGGCGGCTAGGGTTGGCCCTGGTACTGGTGTTGGCGGCGTCCACGGCGTTGGCGGGCAACACGCCTTGCTCCGGGCGCAAGGGGGGGATTGCTGGATGTGATGGCGATCTGTTTTTGTGTAATGACGGGTCGATCAGTGCTTCTAAGAAAAGTTGCTCGGCGACCATGGGTGGCAGGGCGGCTCGGCCCGCGCTACAGCCGTTGCGCGGGGCAAGTGAGGGCTGTGGCTGTGGGACCGGGAGCTTCTGCACGGGGCCGCGGGGTGGGGTGTACTGCCTGACGCCCAGTGGCAAGAAGAGTTATCGGCGGCGGTGAGATCGTGCATTGGCTGCTGGTCTCATCGCGGGTCAAGTCGAGTCGTCGCACCGCCGCTCCCACAGGGGAGCGCTACACCCGGAACATCTGCATCAACCCCTGCTGATGATTGGCCAGGCGGTTCAGCGCCTGGCTGATCTGCGCCGATTCTTGCGCCTGCCCCGACAGCGACTCGGTCACGTCGCGAATCCCCGCTACGTTGCGGTTCACTTCTTCGGCCACCGCGCTTTGCTCTTCGGCCGCCGAGGCGATCTGCAGGTTCATGTCGGTGATCACCGTCACCGCTTCGCCAATTCGCTGCAGCGCCGGTAGCGCCTGTTCGGCCTGGGCGACGCTGTCCTGGGCCTGGCGGTGGCTGCTGTGCATGGTGTCGACCACTTCGCGGGTGCCTTGTTGCAGGCCTTCGATCACCACGCGGATTTCGTCCACCGAGTCCTGGGTGCGTTTGGCCAGGTTGCGCACCTCATCGGCCACTACCGCAAAGCCGCGCCCGGCCTCGCCAGCGCGGGCCGCTTCGATGGCGGCGTTGAGGGCCAGCAGGTTGGTCTGCTCGGCGATGGCGCGGATCACTTCCAGCACCGAGCCGATCTGCTCGCTGCGGCTGGCCAGTTGCTGGACTTCTTGCATGCCGGCGGTCATTTCATTGGCCAGGCGTTCGATCGCCTGGGTGGTGTTGCGGATCATGCTCAGGCCTTCGCGGCTGGCAAGGTCGGCGCCGCGCGCAGCTTCGGCGGCTTGCGCGGCGTTGCGGGCGACATCCTGGGCGGTGGCGCTCATTTCCTGGGAGGCTGTGGCTACCTGGTCGACCTCGCGGTATTGCTGCTGCATGCCGGCGCTGGTCTGGCTGGCAATCGCCGCCGATTGGTCGGCGGTGCTGCGCGCATCCTGCACCGAGGCTTTGACGTCGGCAATCACCGGTTGCAGCTTGTCGAGGAAGCGGTTGAACCAGTGGGTCAATTCGCCGAGTTCGTCCTTGTTGGCGTAGTCCAGGCGCCGGGTCAGGTCGCCTTCGCCGCTGGCGATATCTTTGAGCATCGCCGCCACACTTAAAATCGGCCGGGTCACGCCACGGGCGGTCAGCCAGATCACCACCAGGCCCACCAAGGCCGCGGCCAGGGCCATCAGCAGGCTGCTGAGGTTGGCGCTGCTGTTGTGCGCGTCCAGGCGCGCGTTGAGTTCAATCGCCGGCGCTTGCAGCACCTGTTCGGGCACTTCCAGCAGCACGCTCCACGGTTGTGCGCCGGGCACCGGGGCGAACGACTGGCTGACCTGCAGCACGCCGTTGTCGCTGAACTCAGCCGCCTTGCCGGCGCGCATCTGCGCGGCCACGGCGCTGGCCTGCTGGCCGAACACTTGCTCGAATTTCTTGCTTAGCTGCGCGGCATCGCGGCTATGCCCGGCGAGCAAACCGGCGGGGCTGACGATGCTGACCTGGCCGTTGCCGTCGAACAGCTCCTTGCGCCCGTCCAGGCTCAGTTGCTGCAGGTTGTCGAGGCTGATGTCCAGGCCCATGACGCCGACGATCTTGCCGTCCTGCTTGAGCGGGAAGGCGATGCTGGTCATCAATGGCGTACGGTCGCCGACGCTGTCGAAGTACGGATCGACTACACAGGCTTCACCGGTTTCCAGCGGGCAGGTGAGCCAGCGGTTGTAGGCCGAGCCGTTGGCCGACAGGCTGGTGTCGGCAAGCATCGACTCGGGCATGGCTTCAGACTCCAGCTCGCCGGGCTTGGGCTGCGACCAGTACAGCGAGAAGCGTCCGTTCTCGTTGCTGCCGACCGCGGCCTGATCGCTGAAGGCGCTGTCCTTGCCGTCCAGGGCGTTGGGCAGGAACACCAGGTACAGGCCGAGCAGGTCGGGGTTCTTGCCCAAGGCCTTGCGGGTCTGTTCGGTCAGGTCGTGGCGCAGGTTGTCGTTGCCCTGGGCCTTCAAGAACATCACCAGTTGCGCGACGCCATCGCCATACAGGTACGCATCGCGAAAGTAACGCTGGATATTCGCTGCCTGCAGCTGGGCCGAGGTGTGCAGGCGCAGCCGTGCGTTGTGGTCGAGCATCTGCGTGTTGGCAGTGTTGACCAGCGCGGCGCTGCGGCTCGACTGCATCAGCGTGGCCGCCATCAGCACCACCACGATGGCCAGCAGGCACAGGCCGGCGAGCAAAGTGATCTTCCATTGAATCAGCAGGCGGCGCAGCAGCATGAGGGCGTCCTTGTTCTGTCGGGTTGTTGAATGCACAAAGCCCGTCAGTATCGACGGGCTGTTTCCTACGGGCAGTTACTCGGCAATGAAGCTGGGCGGTGCGACCCTGAAGGCTTTGGTCAGGTACGCCAGGTACAACACCCCCAGCGTCGCCCACACCCCGCCGAACAGCAGCGAGTGGCTGTCCAGGTCCAGCCAGAGGATGGCGATGATACAAAAGCCGATGGTCGGCACCACCAGGTACTTGAGCTTGTCCAGCCAGGTCTTGTTGCAGCCTTCGCGCAGGTAGCAGTGCACGATCACCGAGAGGTTGACGAAGCTGAAGGCCACCAGCGCGCCGAAGTTGATCACCGAGGTGGCGGTCACCAGGTCGAAGAAGATCGCCGACAGCGAGATCAGCCCGACGATGGCGATGTTGATCACCGGGGTTTTCCATTTGCCGTGCAGGCGGCCGAAGTAGCGCCGCGGGATGACGTTGTCGCGGCCCATGACGTACAACAGGCGCGACACACTGGCTTGCGAAGCCAGGCCCGAGGCCAGGGTGTTGATGAAGGTGCAGCAGATGAAGATCGACTGGAACAGCTTGCCGCCGACATACAGGGCGATTTCCGGCAGGGCCGCTTCGTGGTCCTGGAACCGGTCCATGGTCGGGAAAAACGCCTGGATGTAGTAGGACACGACGATGAACACCAGGCCGCCGATCAAAGCAATCAGGAAGATCGCCCGTGGGATGACTTTCTGCGCGTTCTCGGTTTCTTCCGACAGGGTGGTCACCGCATCGAAACCCAGGAACGAGAAGCAGAGGATGGTGGCGCCGGCGACCAGGGCGTTGAAGTGCGTGCCTTGATCGGCAAACGGCAGCAGGCTCCACGAAGTGCCGAGTCCTTCGCCGCTGTGCAGGCCGCGTATGGTGAGGTAGATGAACACGCCGATGATCAGCGCCTGGATGGCGACGAACAAGGTATTGAAGTTGGCCACCAGGTTGATGCTGCGCATGTTGATCAGGCTCATCACCGTGACGAAGCCCACCACCCAGACCCAGGCCGGCACCTCGGGGAACATCACCGACAGGTAGAGCTTGGCCAGCAGGGCGTTGACCATCGGCAGCAGCAGGTAATCGAGCAGCGACGACCAGCCGACCAGAAAGCCCACGTGCGGGTTGATTGCCCGGCGCGTGTAGGTATAGGCCGAACCAGACTCGGGAAAGCGCCGAACCAGCACGCCATAACTGACCGCGGTGAAGAGGATGCCCAGCAGCGCCAGGACGTAGGCGCTGGGCACATGCCCATTGGTGATGCCGGAGACGATGCCGAAGGTATCGAACACGGTCATCGGGGCGATGTAGGCCAGGCCAATGATGACCACTTGCCAGAGTTTCAGGGTCTTTTTGAAGTGTGCGTCCGCTGCGGAGTCGAGAACCGTTCCTGTGTTCTGCTGGTGTGCTGCACGCGAAGAGACTGGCATGGATGGCGCTTGCCCGTAGGGTTTGAAATTATTTTTATGAAGGTGAGGCAGGGAGGGAAAATAAGAAGAGTGACAGAGGTGTGTCAATTAAATTTTTACAAGAAATTTCTGGTTGGTACGGTGCGGGGTTCGAAAAAGCGATCTGTGTGGCTCTATGGCGGGGTTTATGGGTAAGAGTGCGTGTTGAATAAAATAGACGCTGAGCTTTGTGTTTTTCAAAGTAATCGATTTATATCGATTACCTTGTCGCCATCGCGGGGCAAGCCCGCTCCTACTGACGCCGCCCATGCTTGACCAGCAACTTCTCAAGTTTCTCCCACAACGCCGCGTCGGTACTGAACGCCACGTTGAAGCGCATCCACCCGGTCGCTTGTGAGTCGACCATGAACAACTGCCCGGGGCCGAGCATGATGCCTTGCTCCAGGGCGTCGTCGACCAGCGCCGCGCTGTCGGCGATGGCCGGGTGGCGGGTCCACAGGTACATGCCTTCATCGCCTTCGATAAAGCGCTCGAAACCCAGCCGCGTGAGCTGTTCGCTGACCTGCTGCTGCGCATCGGCCAGGCGCTGGCGCAGGCGTTTGAGGTGCTTACGCCAGCGGCCGTCGGTGATGGCCGCGTACACCACCCGTTCCATCACCTGCGAGGTGGTCAGGCCCGAACGCATTTTCAGTTGCAGCAGTTGCTGCATCAGTTCAGGGTTGGCCAGCATGAAACCGACCCGCACATTCGGCGAGATGCTCTTCGAGTAGCTGCCGACGTACACCACCTGCTGTAGATGATCGAGGCTGGTCAGGCACGGCAGCGGCTCGTTGATCATGTCGGCGTAGAGGTTGTTTTCCACCAGGCGAAAGCCGTGGCGCGCAGCCAGTTGCAGCAGGCGGTGCAGTTGCGCCAGCGGCGTGCGCGAGGCGGTCGGGCTGTGCAGGTGCGGCTGGGTGAAGAACACCGTCGGCCGGTGGTGTTCGAGCAGCCGTTCGAGGTGGTCGAGGTCGTAGCCGTTGGGCGTGCGCGGTACGCCCAGAAGGGTCGCGCCCTGAAAGCGCAAAATGCTCATCAGGTTGGGGTAGCCGGGGTCGTCCACCAGCACCACGTCGCCCGGGCGCACCAGGGTGCGCACGGCCAGGTCCAGGGCCTGGCTGGCGCCGTGGGTGAGCATCAGCTGGTTGGGGTTGGCGACGATGCGCAGGTCCTGCTGCAGGTTCTGCGCGGTGAGGGTGCGCAGTTCCAGCAGGCCCATGGGGTCGCCGTAGCCGCTCAGTTCCAGCACGCTGCTGGCGACCTGGCGCATGCCCCGGCGCAGGCCGTCTTCGAACATCCAGTCGTTGGGCAGCCAGCCGCAGCCGGGCTTGAACGCAAGCTGGCGGCTTTCGAAGATTTGCTGCAGGTACCACTCGGAGTTGAATTCCGGCTTGCCCGGCGCCGGCTCACTGGCCTGGCTTTCGATCAGCTCCACGGCCGAGCGGTTGACGAAGAACCCGGCATTGCCGCGGCTGACCAGCAAACCCTGGGCGACCAGGCGGTCGTAGGCTTCGACCACGGTGAATGTACTGACCGAATAGGTGGCGGCGAAGGCCCGGATCGAGGGCACCTTGGCACCGGGTTTGAGGGTCTGGTTCTCGATCAACTCCCGCAGCCCGTTGATGATCTGGTTGACCAGCGGGGGCGATGCGTCGGGTCGTAATTCAAGCATGGGGAAGCTGTGCCTTCAGGTGTGCGTAACGCCGGGCGCCTGCAGGAAAACGCGGTGTACTGCATCGGCGGCCTGTACAGTGCAGTGGATTTTTCATCGCGCTGTGCATGGCTCTATGTGTCGGACATTTTTACATTAGGGGTCTGTTATCGCTAGCTAAAGCACGTTGAAGCAGTATGAATAATCACAATGACACACATGCTTTCACCCTTGGGCACCGCCCAACCGCTCCTTGCGCACAGGTGGCACTGACCCGCCATCGCGCCATTGCACCGTTCAATCCGACCAGAGGTAATCCGCTGGCCCTGTGAGCAGCGTCGCCGACCCATGACCTGGGCCGGGCGATTGCGGCTGCCCGCACCTTTACCGATTCGAATGGGTGAGACCGCTGTAGCAGGCGGTGTCACGAGTTTCCTTGCATAAAAAGAACACGAGGTAGCTACTGATGGACGCAACATCCACATCCACTTCCACAGCGAAGGTGGAGCACGAGAGCAAGCTCAGCGCTTCGCTCAAGTCTCGCCACCTGACCATGATGTCGATCGCCGGGGTTATCGGCGGGGCATTGTTCGTCGGCTCCGGCAGTGTGATTCACAGCGCCGGCCCCGCGGCCATCCTGGCCTACCTGGCCGGCGGCATCCTGGTGGTGCTGATCATGCGCATGCTCGGTGAAATGGCGACTTCATCGCCCGACACCGGCTCGTTCTCCACCTACGCCGAGCGCGCCATCGGCCGCTGGGCGGGCTTTACCATCGGCTGGTTGTACTGGTGGTTCTGGGTGATTTTGATGGCCTGGGAAGCCTACGTCGCCGGCAAGATTCTGCACGGCTGGTTCCCGTCGATCAGCGTCAACGTGTTCGTCCTGGCCACCACCCTGGTGCTGATCAGCGTCAACTTCTTCAACGTCAAGCACTACGGCGAGTTCGAGTTCTGGTTCGCCTTGATAAAGGTGGTGGCGATCATCTGTTTCCTGGTGGTCTGCGGGTTGGCGGTAGTCAACCTGTGGCCCACCGGTGAAGTCCACGGCCTGAGCAACCTCACCGCCCAAGGCTTCATGCCCAACGGCATGGAGGCGGTGGTGGTGGCCATGCTCGGGGTGATGTTCGCCTTCCTCGGCGCCGAAATCGTCACCATTGCTGCCGCCGAGTCGAAGAACCCGTCCGAGCAGATCGTCAAGGCGACCAACTCGGTGGTCTGGCGGGTGTGCCTGTTCTACGTCGGCTCGATCTTCCTGATCGTCGCCCTGGTGCCGTGGAACGACCCGCTGATGGGCACCTCGGGCTACGGCTCGTACCGTCGTACCCTGGAGCTGCTGGGTATTCCGGGTGCGGAATTTGTGATGAACTTCGTGGTGCTGACTTCGGTAAGCAGCTGCCTGATCTCGGCGCACTACACCGCCTCGCGCATGCTGTTCTCGCTGTCGACCCGTGGTGATGCACCGTCGTTCTTCAAGATCACCCGTGCCGGTACCGGCGTGCCGGTGTTCTCGATCATCGGCTCGTGCTCGGTGGCGGTGTTCGTGGCCCTGATCAACTTCAGCGAAACCCTGC
Source organism: Pseudomonas sp. B21-035 (assembly GCF_024748945.1). Classification (NCBI taxonomy): domain Bacteria; kingdom Pseudomonadati; phylum Pseudomonadota; class Gammaproteobacteria; order Pseudomonadales; family Pseudomonadaceae; genus Pseudomonas; species Pseudomonas sp. B21-035. The sequence continues at coordinate 3,679,731 of NZ_CP087179.1, read as the reverse complement.
GCCCGAAAGATGTGCTCGACGTGCTGATGAACACCACCGGCATGATCGCCTTGCTGGTGTACCTGGTGATCGCCTTCTCGCAACTGAAGATGCGCCGCAAGCTCGAAGCCGAGGGCAAGCCGATCCGCCTGAAAATGTGGCTGTTCCCGTGGCTGACCTACCTGGTGATCGTGTTCATCATCGGCTGCCTGGTAACCATGGCCTTTGTCCCGGACTACCAGGTGCTGGTGTTCTCCACCGGTGCGGCGGCGATTGTCGTGGCCCTGATGGGCGCGGTATTGCACGTGCGGGCGGCGAAAAAAGCGCTGTCCTGAAGCACCCGATCGCGGGTCAAGCCCGCTCCCACAGGTTATACAAACCTCCTGTGGGAGCGGCGGTGCGGCGACCCGACTTGACCCGCGATTTGGCCCTCAAGTTACCCGCAAAATCTCCCCCACCAACCAGCCCAGCGCCCGGTCCTGCCCGCGCTGGGCCAGGTGTACCAGCTCAAGCTCGAACGCCTCCAGCGCAAACGGCAAGTCATGCAGCTGCAACGGCAGCAGCGTGGCGAAGTGACGTGCCAGTTGCGTCGGCAGCACCACGCACAAGTCCGACGCCGCCACCAGGTGCGCCGCCTGCAGGTAGTTGGGCGTGGTGTAGACGATCTGCCGCGCCAGGCCTTGTTCCCCCAGCCATTGATCGACCATGCCGCGAGTCTGCCCGCCATGCACCCAGAGGTGGCGCAGGCGCAGGAAGGTGTCCAGATCCAGTGCGCCGTTCACCAGCGGATGATCCTGGCGCAGGGCAATCTGCAAGGTCTCGTTGCGCCAGTGATGACGGGCAAAGCGCGCCGGAATCTCGTCGAAGCGCCCCAGCACCAGGTCCAGCTGGCCACGGTCGAGGGCATCCACCGGCAGGCTTGGCGCCAGCGGGGCGATGTCCAGGCGCAGGTTCGGCGCGCGCTCCTGCAGGCGGCGCAGCAGGCCGGGCATGCACAGCTGTTCGACGAAGTCGGTCATGGCAATGCGAAAGGTCTGCCGGCTCAGGTGCGGGTCGAAGCTTTCACCGACATTCAGCGTTTGCTCGATCTGCTGCAGCGCCGAGCGGATCGGGCCTTCCAGGGCCAGGGCCTTGGGCGTCGGTTGCATGCGCCGGCCGATGCGCACCAGCAGCGGGTCGTCGAGCAGTTCGCGCAGGCGCGCCAGGGCATTGCTCACCGTCGGCTGGCTGAGGGCCAGGCGCTCGGCGGCGCGTGAGACATTCTGCTCGCGCAGCAGCACGTCGAGGATGCGCAGCAGGTTGAGGTCGAAGGTAGATATATTCATATTGCAAATATCACACATATGAAAATGAAATTTCTCAAATAGTAGGCAGCTGCTTAGGGTGTCGGCAATCCTTCTTTTCGACTTAGGGGTGCCGGTGTGAGCAACGACTTCGATGTGCAGCAGGCCGCAGTGATAGGGGCGGGGACCATGGGCCGGGGGATTGTCATCAGCCTGGCCAGTGCCGGCATTCCGGTGTTGTGGCTCGATGCCAGCGCGCAGATGGTCAGCGCCGGCCTGAAGATGGCTGCCGACACCTGGGCCCATCAGGTGGTCAAGGGCCGTATCAGCCAGGCGCAGGCCGAACAGAACCTGGCGCGCATTCGGCCGGTGGACGACTACGCAGCGCTGGCCGATGTCGACCTGGTGATCGAGGCGGTGTACGAGAACCTCGAGCTCAAGCAGGAAATCTTCCGCACCCTGGACCGTACCCTCAAGCCCGGCGCGATCCTCGCCAGCAACACCTCGGCGCTGGATATCGACGCCATTGCCGCCGTCACCCAGCGCCCGCAGCAGGTACTGGGCCTGCACTTTTTCAGCCCTGCGCACATCATGAAGCTGCTGGAAATCGTTCGCGGCCAGCACACCTCGGCGGCCGTGCTCGAGCAGGCCAAAATCTTGGGCCAGCGCCTGGGCAAGATCGCCGTGGTGGCTGGCAACTGCCGCGGCTTTATCGGCAACCGCATGCTTAAAACCTATGCCGACGAGGCGCGCAAGATGCTCCTCGAAGGCGCGCTGCCCCAGCAGGTCGATGGCGCCTTGCAGGCGTTCGGTTTTGCCATGGGCCCGTTTCGCATGTACGACGTGGTGGGTGTCGACCTTGAATGGCGCGCGCGCCAATTGGCCGGGCAGGGGATGGACAGCCCGCTGGTGCAGGTCGATAACGCCCTGTGCGAGCTCGGCCGCTTCGGTCAGAAGGCCGGTCGTGGTTACTACCAGTACGCCGAGGGCAGCCGCGAGGCCGAGCACGACCCAGAGGTCGATGCCCTGATCGAGCGTGTTTCTGCCGGCCTGGGCTATCGCCGCCGGCTGATCAGCGCCCCGGAAATCGTCGAGCGCAGCCTGCTGGCGCTGGTCAACGAAGGGGCGAAGATCCTCGAAGAGAACATTGCCGCCAACAGCCACGACATCGATCGGGTCTACCTCAATGGCTACGGCTTCCCGGCCGCGGTTGGCGGGCCGATGCACTGGGCTGACAGCCAGGGCCTGGCGTCGATCCAGGAACGTCTGGAGCGCCTGCAGCGCATGCTGGGTGAACATTGGCGGCCAGCGCCGCTGATTGCCCGCTTGGTCGCCGCCGGCAAAGACTTTGCTGTTGTCCAGGAGGGCCGGGCATGAGCTATCAGGCACCGCTGCGCGATATGCGGTTCGTGCTGCACGAGCTGTTCGATGTCAGTGGCCATTGCCAGCAACTGGGCAACGGCCTGGACCGCGAGACCATCGATGGCGTACTCGAGGAGGGCGCTCGTTTTGCCGCCGAAGTGGTCGCACCGCTGAACCGTAACAGCGACGAGCAGGGGTGTCGTTTGCACGACGGTCAGGTGACCACGCCCGATGGCTTTCGCCAGGCCTACAAACGCTACGTCGAGCAGGGCTGGGCGAGCATGACCGGGCCGCTGGATTTCGGCGGCCAGGGTTTTCCACAAATGGTTTCGGCCAGTTTTCACGAGATGCTGATGGCCGCGTCGCTGTCTTTTCGCATCTACTCCGGGCTCACCGAAGGCACGGTGCTGGCGCTGGATCGCCATGGCAGCGCCGCGCTCAAGGAGCGCTACCTGGCGCAACTGGTCAGCGGCGAATGGACCGGCACCATGTGCCTTACCGAGCCCCAGGCCGGCACCGACCTGGCCCTGTTGCGCACCCGCGCCATGCCCCAGGCCGACGGCAGCTACCAGCTCAGTGGCAGCAAGATTTTCATCAGCGGCGGCGAGCAGGACCTGAGCGCCAACATCATCCACCTGGTGCTGGCGCGTTTGCCCGACGCACCGCCCGGGGTCAAGGGCATCAGCCTGTTCCTGGTGCCCAAGCGGCTGGTCAACGCCGACGGCACCCTCGGCGCGCGCAACGCTTTGAGTTGCGGCGCGCTGGAACACAAGATGGGTATCAAGGGCGCTTCCACCTGTGTGATGAACTTCGACGGCGCCAGCGGCTGGCTGGTGGGCGAGGCCAACCAGGGCCTGGCCTGCATGTTCACCATGATGAACGACGCGCGTTTTCAGGTCGGCCTGCAGGGCCTGGGCATTGCCGAGGCGGCGTTCCAGGGGGGGCTGGTGTATGCCCGCGAGCGCTTGCAGTCGCGGGCCATCAGCGGCGCCAGGGCGCCGAACAAAGCCGCCGACCCGATCATTGTCCACCCCGATGTGCGGCGCATGCTGCTGACCCAGAAGACCCTCAGCGAAGGCTGCCGCATGCTCGCCGCCTACACCGCGCGCCAGCTCGATCTTGAACACCATTGCAGTGCTGCAAAACGTCGCGCCGCCTTGCTGATCCCGATCGTCAAAGCCTTCTTCACCGACTGCGGCCAGGAAGTCGCCAGCCTTGGCGTGCAGCTCTACGGCGGTCATGGCTTTATCCGCGAGTGGGGCATGGAGCAGTTGATGCGCGACAGCCGCATCACCCAGCTGTACGAGGGCACCAACGGCATCCAGGCCCTGGACCTGGTTCGGCGCAAGCTGCTCGGCGATGGCGGCAGTGAGCTCAATGCACTGATCGATGAGTTGGCAACGCAGGTGGCCCAGGCTAGCCGTCAGGCGCAGATGGCCGAGCGGGTAGGGCAGTGCCTGCAGCAGTGGCGGGCGCTGGGCGAGTCGGTGTTGCAGGCCTGCCGCCACGACCCGGAAGAGATCGGCGCGGTGTCGGTGGATTTTCTCGCCTACTCGGCCTATGTGTTGTTGGCGGCCTTGTGGCTGCAAGCGGCAGAGCGCGCCAGCGCGGCCGTGGCGGCCGGCAGCAGCGAGGCGGCGTTCTACCAGGCCAAGCTGCAGGCGGCGGACTTTTACCTGCGCAGAGTCTTGCCGCGTGCTGGCGCCCACCGTGAAGCCTTGCTGGCCGGTGCTGGTTGCCTGATGAGCCTGCCGGAGGCCGATTTCGCTTTCTGATTTACCTGCGGGCATCACAACAACAACGAGGGACGCCGCATGCACTCATTCAGTTTTGCTACCACCGCGCAGATCCTCTGCGAAGCCGGCGCCGCCTTGCGCCTGGCCAGCCTGTGCCGCGAGCGGGGGGCGCGGGCGGTGTTGATCGTCACCGACCCGGGCATTGCCCGCCTGGGTTTGCTCGAGCCACTGTTGCCCGCTTTTGCCCAGCAAGGCCTGGCCGTAGAGGTGTTCGACCAGGTGCAGGCCGACCCGCCGCAAGCCTGTGTGCTGGAGGTGGTGCTGCAGGCGCGGGCGATGCACGCCGACCTGATCGTCGGCTTTGGCGGCGGCAGCTCCATGGACGTCGCCAAGCTGGTGGCGCTGCTGGCGCACCCGCAATGCCAGCAACTGCTCAGCGATATCTATGGCGTCGACCAGGCCCGTGGCCGGCGCTTGCCGTTGATCCAGGTACCGACCACCGCCGGCACCGGTTCGGAAGTCACCCCGATTGCCATCGTCACCACTGGCGAGCACAGCAAGATGGGCGTGGTCTCCAACCTGTTGCTGCCCGACCTTGCGCTGCTCGACGCCGACCTGACCCTCGGCCTGCCGCCAGCCGTTACCGCTGCGACCGGCATCGACGCCATGGTTCATGCCATCGAAGCCTACACCAGCAAGCTCAAGCGCAACCCGTTGTCCAACCTGCTGGCCCGCGAGGCGTTGAAGTTGCTGGCGGGCAATCTTGACCAGGCGGTGCACAACGCCAGCAACCGCGAGGCGCGCCAGTCCATGCTGCTGGGCGCGTGCCTGGCCGGTCAGGCGTTTGCCAACGCGCCGGTGGCGGCGGTGCATGCGCTGGCCTATCCGCTGGGCGGGCATTTTCATATCCCCCACGGGCTGTCCAACGCCCTGGTGCTGCCCCATGTGCTGCGCTTCAACGCTGAAGCGGCGGCGCCCCTGTATGCCGAGCTGGCGCCGCTGCTGCTGGGTGAGCGCCTGCGCGCCGGCGATGTGCACAGCCTCACCGCGCAGTTGATCGATGAGCTGGCGGAACTGAGCCCGCGCTGCGGCCTGCCGAGCCGTTTGCGCGATGCCGGTGTGCCTGAGGGCAGCCTCGAACAGCTGGCGCGCGATGCCATGCAACAGCAACGCCTGCTGGTCAACAACCCGCGCGAGCTCAGTGAAGCCGATGCCCTGGCGATTTATCGGGAGGCGTTCTGATGGAGCAGCTCGGGCGCGAGGCCTTTCGTCACTTCCAGCCGATCACCACGCGCTGGCACGACAACGACGTCTATGGCCACGTCAACAACGTCGTTTACTACAGCTTTTTCGACAGCGCGGTGAACAGCTACCTGATCGAGCACGGCGGGCTGGATATCCACCAGGGTGAAGTGATTGCCTTGGTGGTCAATTCCAGCTGCGACTACTTCGCCTCGATCGCCTTTCCCGAGCGCATCGAGGTCGGCCTGGCGGTGAGCAAGCTGGGCAACAGCTCGGTGCACTACCGCCTGGGCATCTTCAAGGCCGGGCAGCAGCAGGCCAGTGCAGTGGGGCGCTTTGTTCACGTATTTGTCGAGCGCGCCAGCAACCGTCCGCTAACCATCCCTGAACCCCTGCGGGCGGCATTGGGCCGTTTGCGTTGTGACTGACTGGAGTACATCGCCATGCAAGACGCCGTAATTGTCTCAACCGCGCGTACGCCGATAGCCAAGGCCTTTCGCGGCGCCTTCAATGACTTCAAGGCACCGTCGATGAGCGCCGTGGCCATTCGCGCGGCGGTCGAACGCGCCGCCATCGAGCCCGGCGAGATCGACGACCTGGTGCTAGGCACCGCCATGCAAAGCGGCACCGCTGCGACCAACCTGGCGCGCCTGTCGGTGCTGGCGGCAGGCTTGCCGCTGTCGGTCAGCGGCCAGACCATCGACCGCCAGTGCGCCTCGGGGCTGATGGCGATTTCGATTGCCGCCAAAGAGATCATGGTCGACGGCATGCAGGTGGTGATCGGCGCCGGCCAGGAGCAGATCAGCCTGGTGCAGAACGCCCATATGCAGGCCGCAGCGGCCGAGCAGGACGCAAGCGTAGTGCGCATGGCCGAGCATGCCTACATGCCCATGCTGCTCACTGCCGAGCTCGTCGCCAAGCGCTACGGCATCAGCCGCGAAGCCCAGGATGCCTATAGCCTGCAATCCCAGCAGCGCACGGCAGCAGCCCAGGCAGCGGGGCTGTTTGCCGATGAGGTCGTGCCGGTCAGCGTGCGCAAGAAAGTCGTCGACAAGCTCAGCGGGGCGATCAGCTACCAGGACGTGCAGCTGACCCAGGATGAAGGCAACCGCCCGCAAACCACTTTGGCGGGCCTGCAAAACCTGACGCCGGTGCGCGAAGGCGGCTGCATCACCGCCGGCAACGCCAGCCAGTTGTCTGACGGTGCCAGTGCCAGCGTGTTGATGAGCGGGACGCTGGCGGCGCGTAGCGGGGTCAGGCCGCTGGGCCTGTATCGCGGCATCGCCGTGGCCGGCCTGGCCCCCGAGGAGATGGGCATCGGCCCGGTGCTGGCGATCCCCAAGTTGCTGCGTCAGCACGGTTTGCGCGTCGATGACATCGGCCTGTGGGAAATCAACGAAGCCTTCGCCTGCCAGGTGCTGTATTGCGCACAGACCCTGGGCATCGACCCGGCGCGGCTCAACGTCAATGGTGGCGCCATCGCCATCGGCCACCCCTACGGCATGAGTGGCGCACGCATGGTCGGCCATGCCTTGCTCGAAGGCCGGCGCCGTGGCGTCAAGTACGTGGTGGTGAGTATGTGCGTGGGCGGCGGCATGGGCGCCGCCGGCTTGTTCGAAGTGCTCTGAAACCCTCAGCGCCCGCGATAGGCCCCGGGCGCGCAGGCGAACCAGCGCAGGCAGGCGCGGTGAAAACTCTGCACGTCGCTGTAGCCGAGCTGGTCGGCGATCTGCACCAACTCAAGCTCACTGCCGTGCAGCAGGTCTTCGGCGCGGTAGCGGCGGTATTCGTCCAATAGCTCGGTATAACTCCAGCCCAGTGCTTTCAGGCGCCGGGCCGCGGTGCGTTCGAGCAGGTGCTGGTGGCTGCAGAATGTCGCCCAGCGCTCGCTGTCGGCAAGGCTCACGGCCAGGTGGTCGCTGGCCAGTTCCAGCAGGGTCGGCTGGCTGTTGCGCTGGGTTTGTTGCAGCAGCTCCACCAGCAGCTGTTCCAGTGCCTGGTTGCCCGGCGTCAGCGCCTGTTCGAACACCTCTGGGTCAAGGCCGATGCTATGTTCGGCGTGGCCCCAGCTCACCGCCGTGCGCCAGGCGTGCGGATGCACGCGGGTGTCGGCCGGCGCCGGGTGGGCCAGCTCGATGGCGATGATCGGGTCCTGCTCCAGGCCGCTGGCCAGCAGTTTGCGGCGCAGCAGGCTGCACAGGCTGGTGAGCATGTAATCGGTGATCGGTGCTGTGGCCTTGAGGCTGCCGCAGTCCTGCAGGCGCAGGCTGACCTGGCCATTTTTACGCTCGATGCGGGCACGGAAATGGCCGTTGAAAAACGGAAAGTACTCGACAAAGTAGGCGCAGGCGCTGTCCAGCGAGGCGGCGACATCGAACAGGTAGGTCAGGCCGTTGGTGGCGGTGGAAACAAAACGCCGGCCGGCGGCCAGGCCGATAAAGGGGTCGTGGCTTTCGCTCAGGGCCAGGGTCCAGAAGCGCCGCGACAGCAGCAGCGGCACGCGCAGGAACGGCGTGCGCAACTCGAACAGGCTGCGGCGAAACACTGCCTCGATCAGCGTTTGGCTCACCCCGCGTTGCTGCAGTTCCTCGATGGCCGGCAGCAGGGTCGGGGCGTAGAAGGCATTGGGCGGCACGGGCTTCATGAGCGGCTCACCAGCAATTGTTGATCGACACTGAGGATAGCCGCGATCATCGCCTGCGCCGCGGGCGTCAGGCTGTCGCCGGCGCGGCTGACGATGCCGTACTGCAGCTGCAGGTTAGGGTCGTTGGCATCCACATCGACGAAGCTCAGCAGCTGGATCTCACCGGCCTCGACCCGTTCGTGCAGGGCTTCGGCGGTGGCCAGGCCAATGGCGTCCGAGCGCATCACCACCCGGCGAATGGCATCGAACTGCGCACATTCGACGCTGGTGACAAAGTCTTGGGTACCCTGGGCGCGGGCGAGGATCTTGCGGATCATCGGCGGGATGCGCGTGCCGGCGATCGGGTAGTCGAGCAGGGCCCTGAGGGTGAGCCCGGCGCGCGCGGCCAGCGGGTGCCCGGCCCGGCAGAAAAACCGCCCGCGCCGTGGCCGCAGCGCCTGCACCTGGTAGCGCGGGTCGTCCTTGAAGTAGCGCGAGTCGGCCACCAGGAACTCGATCTGCTGCTCCTTGAGCCAGCTGCCCAGTTGCTCCCAGTCGCCCTGGTGAAAGCGCGCGCGCACCAGCGGGTGGTCGTGAATGAACTGCGCCAGCGCCTCGGGCACCAGCAACTGGGCCGGGTAGGGGCCGCTGCCGAAACTCAGCTCGCCGCCTTCCAGGCCGTTGTATTGCAGCAGCTCGTTGTGCAGGTTCTGGCTGCTGGCCAGCAGGCGCCGGGCGTGTTGCAGCACCAGTTGGCCCTGGCCGGTCAGGCGAAATTCACGGCTGCCACGCTCGACCAGGGCGCAATCCAGATCGCGTTCCAGGGTCTGGATGCTGCGGCTGAAGGCCGGCTGGCTAAGGTTGACGGCATCGGCAGCGCGCACGAACCCGCGATAATCGGCCAGGGCCACGAAGTGGCGAAGTTGTCTAAGGTCCATCATGCGCCTCTTGCATGCTACGGATACTTTTTATGCATTTGATCGATAGTGTAGCCGCTGGCATAACTCAGGGCCTGATCATTTTGCGTGACCTGCCATGCTTGCTTCGCCCTATGTCTGCGCCGCCTTGACCCGCACCCTGGTCGCTCATGCCCAGGGCTGCGGGCTGCCTGTGAACCTGCTGTTGCAACGGGCCGGCATGGAGCCTGCGCAGTTGCACGGGCAAAGCCGGATAGGGGCGGCGCAGGTCGAGCAGCTGTTGCGCGAATGCGAGGCCGCTGGCGCCGGTCATGAGTTCGGTTGCGAGCTGGTCCCGGGCATGGCCACCCATTCGCTGCAGGGGTTGAACATCCTGCTCGACTCGGCCGCCACCGTCGGCGACAGCCTTGAGTGTTTTATCCGCTACCTGCCACTGGTGACCAACTGCCTGCTGGTCAGCCTGGAGGCGTCGAGCCTGCACCTGCGCCGCTATCAGCAGCAACCCCATCACTACATGCTCGACGCCGTGGTACTGAGCCTGGTGCGCAACATCGCCCGACGCGCCGGGCGCACGCCGGCGCAGGTGTTCACTCAGGTCAGCGTGCTACCGCAGCAGGCGGCAGGACGCTGGTTGCAGGGCTGGGGCGTGGCGGTGGTCAGTGGCCCATGGTTGAGCCTGCAACTGGCGCCGGGCGCGCTCGAACTGGCGTTGCCCGGTGCCAATGCTTTTCTGCACCAGGGCATGCTGCGCCAGTGGCAAGGCGCGGGCCTGGCCGAGGTACGCGAAGACAGCCTGCACCTGGCTCGCCACTGGCTGGCGGCGGGCGACCAGCCCATCGAGCGAATTGCCGAACGCCTCGGCTACCGCCAGCCGAGCAATTTCATCCGGGCCTTTCGCAAGCAGTTCGGGGTCACGCCCAAGCAGTTTCGCCTGAGCGGATTGCAACCGGCCTAGGGGCATTTTTCGCAACGCCTTGATGATCGTTTTTTGTCGTGCGCCGCTTGCGTGTGGCGGCGGGCGCTTGGGCATCTTGATCGGGCTTGATCCCTATTGGAGCTCGATAATGACAACAACAAGCTCAACCCCATCACCTTTGCTGCTGACCTTGTTGGCGGCCTGCGCAGTACCGGCACAGGCCGCCAGTTTCGACATCAATGAAGACTGGAGTTTCACCACCCGCAGCACCTTGAGCCTGGGCAGCAGCTGGTCGACCCAGAGCCCCGACCGCCACCTGATGACCCGCGCCAATGCCCTGCAGGCCCAGGGCGTGAACGCCGATGGCACGGGCGTGAGTGCCGACGACAACCGCCTGAACTTCAAGAAGGGCGACCCGATCTCGCAAACCTTCAAGGGCCTGACCGATTTCAGCCTCGACGGCCAGGGCCAGGGCGCCTTTGTGCGCCTGAAGTACTGGTACGACCATGCCTATGAAACCGGCGACGGCCACTTCAAGGATTTCGACGACAGCGGCTGGGATGACCTGGCCAGGTTCCAGGGCCTGCAAGTGCTCGACGCCTACCTGTGGAAAGACTTCGAGCTGGCCGGTCATCCGCTGAGTTTCAAGCTTGGCAAGCAGGTGCTGTCGTGGGGTGAGGCGCTGCTGATCCAGAACGGTATCAACGTCATCAACCCGCTGGACATCACCGCCTTCAACCGCCCCGGGGTCGAGATCAAGGAAGGCCAGCTGCCGGTGGAGATGCTCTCGTTCAGCTTCGGCGTATCTGACACTCTCAACCTTGAAGGTTTCTACCAGTACAACTGGCGCCCCAGCGTGCTCGATGGCTGCGGCACCTTCTTTGCCGGCAGCGATGTCATCCAGCCGGGCTGCGGGCCGCTGTACCTGGGCCAGGTGCTCACTGACCAGCAGATGCAGGCCAGCGGCCTGTACGCCAGTGCGCGTGGCAACGAGTCGCCGTCCGACAACGGCCAGTTCGGTTTTGCCCTGCGCCAGATGCTGCCGGCGCTCAATGATGCCGAGGCGGCGCTGTACTTCATCAACTACCACTCGCGCCTGCCGTACCTGACCCTCGATGCGCGCAACACCGCGCTGCCAGGGAATTTTCCCGGGGGCGGGCAGGGGCCTTCGTACGCTGCGGCCTTCCCCGAGAACATCCGCCTGTACGGGCTGAGCATCAACGGCGTCGAGCCCAACAGCGGCATATCGCTGGCGGCCGAACTCAGTTATCGGCCGAACATGCCGCTGAGTTTCAACGCCCCGGATGTCACCACCGCGGTGGTCTCCGGAGCGGCCGGCAACTCGTGGGTGCAGTTGCCCGAGGGCTTCAACATCCGCGCTGGCGATCGCCTGGATGGCTGGGAACGCAAAGGCGTGTGGCAACTGACCAGCTCGGCGACCCAGGCCATCGACAACGTGCTCGGCGCCACCCGCCTGAGCCTGTTCGGTGAAGTCGGCGTGGTGCATATCGACGGCCTCGGTGACGAGCGCCTGGGCCGCAATGCCGCCTTTGGCCGCAGCGCGCCGCGCAACGGCAGCACATGCAACAGCGTCGCCTCCGCAGTGACCAACCGCTACTGCACCGACAAGGGCTTTGCCACCGACTGGTCCTGGGGCTATCGCCTGCGCGCCAGCCTTGAATACAGCGATGTGTTGCCCGGCGTGAACCTGATTCCGGCGGTCAACTGGCGCCATGACGTCGAGGGTTATTCCTACGACCCGCTCGGGCCGTTCCAGGAAGGCCAGCAGGCCCTGGGCCTGAGTCTTACCGCCAACTACCTCAACGATTACAGCGTGGAGCTGGCTTACAACAGCTTCTTCGGTTCCAACCACTACAGCACCCTTGATGACCGTGATTTTGCCTCGGTCAGCTTCAAGGTCGATTTCTAAGGAGAACAATAAAAATGCGTATCCATCCCCTGTTGTTGGCCCTGACCTGCGTCAGCGCCCTGGCCCAGGCCAAGAGCACAGACCTCGGCCCGTTGGACAAGGCCCTCACACCCATGGGCTCGGAGCGCGCCGGCAATGCCGACGGCAGCATCCCGGCCTGGACCGGCGGCCTCGACAAAACCGCCGGCAGCCTCGATGGCAACGGCGGCTACAGTGACCCGTTCGCCAGTGAAAAGCCGCTGTTCACTATCACCGCGCAAAACCTCGGGCAGTACCAGAGTGCGCTCAGCCCCGGCCAGATAGCGATGTTCAAGCGCTACCCGGGCAGCTACCAGATGCCGGTGTACCCGACCCATCGCAGTGCGCGCTTGCCCGCTGCGATACTTGCCGACAGCCGCAGCAACGCCAGCAAGACCACTCTCGCCGATGGCGGCAACGGCCTGCACGACTACACACGCGGTATTCCATTCCTGCTGCCGACCGAAGGCATGGAGGTGATGTGGAACCACATGACCCGCTGGCGTGGTGGCAGCTTTGAGCGCTTCAGCAGTATTGCCCTGGTGCGTGAGAACGGTGCGGTCAGCTATATCCGCGCGCAGTCGCTGGTAAGTTTTGCCCAAGCGGTCACCGGCCTTGAGCCCAACGCCAATGTGCTGTTCATGTTCAAGAGCCGGGTGCTGGAGCCGGCGCGCCTGGCCGGCGAGACCGTGCTGGTGCACGAACCGCTCGACCAGGTCGTCGAGCCGCGTGCGGCCTGGCAATACCTGCCGGCGCAACGGCGAGTGCGACGGGCGCCGATGCTGGCTTATGACAACAGCGCGCGCTACAGCAACGGCCTGATCACCGCCGACAATATCGATGGCTTCAATGGCGCGCCGGACCGCTTTGACTGGAAGCTGATCGGCAAGCAGGAGTTGTACATTCCCTACAACAGCTATCGCCTGGGCAGCCGCGCCGTGAAGCTTGATGAACTGGTCAAGCCCAACCACATCAACCCGGCCTATACCCGCTATGAAAAGCATCGGGTCTGGGTGGTCGAAGCCACGCTCAAGCCCGGTGCCCGGCATATCTACAGCAAACGCAGGTTTTATCTGGACGAAGACAGCTGGCAGATCGCCCAGGTGGATCAGTACGACAGCCGTGGCGAGTTGTGGCGCAGCTCGGAGCTGCATGCGATCCAGCACTATGATCACGACTTTACCTACAACGTGCTGGAGACTTCGTACGACCTGATCTCCGGGCGTTATTACGCCGGTGGCTTGAGCAACGAAGAGAAGGCGCCGATGCGCGTAGGGTTTACTGCCAGGACTGACGATTACACCCCTTCGCAATTGCGCCGCTGGGCCAAGTAGCACACGAGCCCTGCGGGCTCTATCGCCGGCAGGCCGGCTTCCACAGGTGCGGTGTACTCAGACCTGTGGTAGCTGGCTTGCCAGCGATGAGGGCCCTCAAGGCGTAACGATATTGAACTGCGGGCTGAAGCTGTCGAGGGTGCCCAGCAGTTCGGCGATTTTCTTGCCGTTGCCTTCGACCTTGATCAGGCCTTTTTGCATCGCCGTCGGGAAGTCCAGTTGCTTGAGGCTGATCTGTTCAAGGGTCGCCTTGTTCATGCTCAAGCTGGCATCGGCCTTGGGGTTCAGGCCCGCGCGGTGGGTCAGCACGCCATTGCGCAAGGTCAGGTTGTAGGCCTGGTCCGGGTCGGTAAAGCTCCAGTTCAGGTTCAGGTCATGGCCCACCGCCTTGTCGACATCGACGCGCACCGCCATGTAGTCGAAGAACATGTCCGCGGTCAGCGCCCGCACCATGTCCACCGACACCGAACTGCCCGCCTGGCTCGGCGGGCCATCGCGCAGTTCCATGGCACCGGTCAGGTACATGTTGCGCCAGGTGGCGTTCTCGCTCTGGTAACCGAGCTGTTCCAGCGCTTGCGCCTGAGTGCTGCGCGCCTGGGCGTTGTCGGGCTCGGCAAACAGCAGCTGGTTGCCCAGTTGCACCGCCCAGCGGTACTCGCCCTTGTCCATCGCCGCATGCACCTTGGCCAGCACCGCCTCGCCGCCGCCCATGGCCTGGACATAGTGCCGGGCGCTCTCGACCGGCGGCAGCGGGTTGAGGTTGGCCGGGTTGCCGTCGTAAAAGCCCATGTAGCGCTGGTACACCGCCCGCGCGTTGAAGCTCAGCGAGCCGTAGTAACCACGGGCGTACCACTTGTTCGCCAGCTCCCCGGGCAGGGTCTGCATGTTCTGCGCGATTTCCATCGGCGTCAGGCCCTGGTTGAGCAAGTGCAAGGTGCGGTCGTTGAGGAAGGCATACATGTCGCGCTGGTCGGCGATCAGCGTACGCACTTGCTCTGCGCCCCAGGTCGGCCAGTTGTGCTGGCCGAACAGCACCTCGGTCTTGTCGCCGTAACGGCTCAGGCTGGCGTCCAGGTACTGCGACCAGGCCTTGGCGTCACGTACCTGGGCGCCGCGCGGGGTGAGAATGTTGTGCAGGGTCTGCACCGCGTTTTCGGCAATGCCCAGGGCCTTGAACTGCGGCAGGTACAGGTTCATTTCCGCTGGCGCTTCGGTGCCTGGGGTCAGCTGGAACTCCAGTTCGATACCGGCCACGGTGCGGGTCTCGTAGGGCTTGCTGATCAGCTCGGTGGGTTCGATCAGGGTGATGGTGCCACCGGTGGTCAAGCCCTTGCCGATCCCGGTGTCGACCTGGCCCTGGGGCCCGCGCGGCAGGTACAGGCCGAACTGGTACTGGGCGCGCCGGCTCATGGCGTTGCCGGCATAGACGTTCTCGCTCATCACGTGTTCCATGAAGCCGCTGGGGGCGAACACCTTGACCTTGCCGGCCTTGACGTCGGCCTCGTCGATGACCCCGCGCACGCCGCCAAAATGGTCGGTGTGGCTGTGGCTGTAGATCACCGCCACCACCGGTTTTTGCGGGCGGTTCTGGTAGTACAGCTGCAGCGCGGCGCGGGCGGTTTCGGCGGTGGTCAGCGGGTCGATGATGATCAGCCCGTCGTCGCCTTCGATGATCGTCATGTTGGCCAGGTCCAGGCCGCGCACCTGGTACAAACGTGGCGCGACCTCGAACAAGCCGGCATGGGCGTTGAGCTGTGCCAGGCGCCAGAGGCTGGGGTTGACGCTGTCGGGGCTGTCTTGGGCGGCGAGAAATTTGTAGTCCTCAAGGCTCCATACCGGCTTGCCGGCGGCATCGCTGATCTTGCCGGTGAACGGCGCAACCAGGCCACGGGTAGCGGCCTGGTAATCGGCGCGGTCGGCAAACGGCAGTTGGCTCAGCACAGCGGCATTGCTGCTGCGCGTCGGTTCGCTGGCGCTGGCCGGGGCCTGGGCGGCGTGCAGGGGCTGGCTCAGGCACCACGCTGTGATCAGGCAGGCCAGGCGGGTACGTGGGTGCAGGGTTGGGAAGGGCATGGCAACTCCATTTTTTGTCGTTATGGCACACCCTTTCGAGCCTAAGGCTCGGGTGCGGGCCGCCAACAAGCCGCGGACGACAAAAACCATGCAGGGCGCTGTTCAGGGCGCTGAGCCACCCTGGCGCTCGGCCACCGCGCGCAAGGTGCGCAAGGACACGCTGGGGGCATCGAGGACGAACTGGTTGGCCAGCCACGAGGGAATGTCGCCGGCCGGATCGGCCTGCAGTTGGTAGGTCACTTCGGTGAGTTGCTCGCCCTTGGGCACGAAGGTCCACAGGCCCTGGAGCTGGCGCACGCGGATCTGCCCCGGCACATGCTTGACCATGCCCGGCACGGCCTTGATGCGCCGTACCAGGCTGCCGTCGTCGCGGCGCTCGCTCTGCACCTGGATGACCATGTCGCGGGTGCTGGCCGGCCAGGGCAGGGCGGTGGTCAGGTAGACCCAGGTGCTGTCGCCCTCGACCTTGAGCAGGCGCATGTCGGCGCAGCCGTACAGCCATTTGCAGGCAACCCGCAGGTTTTCCTGCAGCTCGCTCAAGGTCGACACGCTGGCCTTGATCAACGCCACGCCGCGAAACTGCTGGTAGGGCGAACCCGGCACCTCGCTGAGGTACACCTGGATGCCGTCTTCATCCTGCGCCAGGTGCCACTGTTCAGTGGCGCTGGCGCCGCTGCTGAGGGCCAGCAACAGGCACAAGACAAGGCGAAGGCGCATGAACAGGCTCCAGCGGTTGGGCGACTGTTCAGAGCATAGTGCCTGGGATCAGATCTGGACGAGCCGGCCCTTGTGTTCGGCTTGCAAACGGTCACCGCGGCCGAACAGCTTGTGGCGCAAGGTTCCGTCTTCATATGCCGTGCGATAACGGCCACGGCGTTGCAGCTCGGGCACCACCTGCTCGACCACCGCTTGCAGGTCGTCGGGCACTACCGCATAGGTGAGGTTGAAACCGTCGATACCGGTGTGGTCGAGCCAGTCTTCCAGTTGATCGGCAATCTCTGACGCTGAACCGAGCAACACCGGGCCGCGGCCGCCGAGGCTGACGAACTCGGCCGCTTCGCGCACGGTCCAGCGCCGGTTCGGGTCGGCCTTGGTGAACACCGCCAGGGCAGTGCGGCCGGCGTCGTTGTCGATGTATTCGATCAACGCGTCGGGGTCGACCCCTGCGAAGTCGATCCCGGTCCAGCCCGACAGCAGGGTCAGCGCCGCATCGACGTCCACGTACTGGCGGTACTCCTGCAGCCTGGCCTCGGCCGCCTGGCGACTGTCGGCGACGATCAGCAGCGCCTGGGCGTAGATCAGCACGTCCTGTTCAGGCCGGCCGGCGTCGCGGGTGGCCTTGCGGATGCCTTCTACATAGCCGCTCAGCGCCGCCTGGGTCGGCGCGCTGATAAACACGCATTCGGCATGGTCGGCGGCAAAGCGCAGGCCGCGCGGCGAGGCGCCGGCCTGGAACAGCACCGGCGTGCGCTGCGGCGAAGGCTGGCTCAGGTGAATGCCGGGCACCTGGAAGTGCGCGCCCTGGTGGTTGATCGGGTGCACCCGGGCCGGGTCGAGGAACTGGCCGCTGGCACGGTCCTGCACCACGGCATCGTCGTCCCAGCTTTTTTCCCAGAGCTTGTACAGCACCTGCAGGTATTCCTCGGCCAGCTCATAGCGCTCGTCGTGGCCCAGTTGCCGCGCCAGGCCGAGGTTGCGTGCGGCGCTGTCGAGGTAACCGGTGACGATGTTCCAGCCCACCCGCCCGGCGCTCAGGTGATCGAGCGTGGACATGCGCCGGGCGAAGGGGTACGGGTGCTCGTAGGTCAGCGAAAAGGTGATGCCAAAGCCCAGGTGTTCGGTGACCCCGGCCATGGCCGGGACGATCAGCAGCGGGTCGTTGACCGGTACCTGCACGCCGCCGCGCAGGGCGCCGTCGGCGCTGCCCTGGTAGACGTCATAGATACCCAGCACATCGGCAATGAACAGCGCATCGAACAGCCCGCGTTCGAGCAGGCGGGCGAGGTCGGTCCAGTAACCCAGGCGATTGAAATCGACGCTGGTGTTGCGCGGATGGCGCCACAGCCCGGGGGACTGGTGGGTGGCGGCGTTCATGCTGAAAGCGTTAAAGCGGATGGTCTTGGACATGGTCTGTACTCAGGGCAGGACCGACACCGGGTAGACCGCATCGGCCACCTTCAGCGCTTTGGGGATCAGGCCCAGGCCCTGGAAGGTGTCGGCAAGCTTCTGCTGCTCGGCGGTGATTTTTGCGTCAATGGCCACGGCGTTGTAGTTGCGCCGCTCGCTGGCCACCTGCAGCACATCGGCGCCGATACCCAGTTGCGGTGCCAGCAGGGCAGCGACTTCGTCGGGCTTCTGGTTGGCCCAGTTGCTGACCTTGGCCAGTTCGCTGAAGAAGGTCTTCAGCAGTGCGCGGTTGTCGTCGGCAAAGGCCGCCGAGGACAGGTAGAAGGTGCGGTTGTTGGACAGCCCGCTGCCGTCGCGCAGGTTCTTCAGGCCCGGTTGCTGTTCGGCGGCGGCGAGGAACGGGTCCCACAGGGTCACGGCCTGCACGCTGCCGGACTGCAGTGCGGCCACGGCGTCGGCGGCATTGTTGACGTAGGCCGGGGTGATGTCCTTGTAGCTCAGGCCGGCATCCTGCAGGGCCACGGCCAGCAGGTACTGGGCGTTCCAGCCGCGACCGGTGGCCACGCGCTGGCCCTTGAGGGCGGCGACGTTGGCGATATGGTCCTGGTCGCGCACCACCAGGCCGATGCCCTTGGGGTAGGGCTGCTCGGCGGCCAGGTACACCACCGGCTTGCCGGCAGCCTGGGCAAATACCGAGGGTGCATCGGCGGCATGGCCAAGGTCGATGGCGCCGGTGCTCAGCGCTTCAAGCAGCTGCGGGCCGGCGGCGAATTCGTACCAGCTGACTTTCACCGCTTGTGGCTCCAGGGCTTTTTCCAGGGCGCCGCTGCCTTTGAGGATGTTGATGCTGTTGAACTTCTGGTAGCCGATGCGCAAGGTCTTGCTCGCTTCGGCATGGGCCAGCGGGGCGGGCAGGATCAGCGCCGCCAGGGCGGCAAACAGGCCGCCGGTGAGCAGGCGACGCAGAGGGGAATGGGGGGTGTGCGACATGGGCGGACTCCTGGGATTCAAGGGCAAGGCATGCCCGAAAATATAAGGAGCCCGCGCAGGCCCTTCAATTTGTTTATTCCAAATTGTTAGATTGTTTTGTTATTTTTATATCCTTTTATTCCTGTGGGAGCGGGCTTGCCCCGCGATTGCAATATGACTGACAGACCGCTATCGCGGGGCAAGCCCGCTCCTACAGGGTTAAAACTGCCATTGCACGCCCAGCGAGTAGCCAGCCTGATTACCCTCGCTATGGGCAAAGCGGCTGTTGACCTCGGCAAACACCCCCAACTGCTCGGTGAACATCAACTGTGCGCCCACTTGCGCGCGACCAAAGTTCTTGTCGACGCTGCCCATGTCCGCTACCCGCACACGGCCGTCGGCATTGCTGGTGAGGTCGATCTCGTCCAGGCGGCCATCGGCCAGTTCGCGTACCCAGCGCACGCTGGCGTAGGGTTGCAGGGCCATGTTCGCCCCCAGGCCAACGCTGCCATGCAGGCGCCAGCCGAGGCTGGCTTCGAGGGCGTCGTAGTTCTGCTTTTCGTAGCCCAGGGCAGTGCGCAGGGCCTGGTCTTCGTGGAAGTCATCGATGCGATAGTGCATGTAGTCCAGGCCCGCCACCGGGCCGGTCTTCAAGGCGCCGAAGCTGAAGTCGTAGCCGCCGTCGAGCCGCGCGCCCCAGAACCACGCCGAGGTGTCGCCGGACAGGCGCTGGTCGAGCAGCATCGGGCCGTTGCTGGCCTGGATGTACACCGAGCGCTTGGTATCAAAGCTTGTATGCCCGGCGCTCAGCTCGCCGGCCAGCCATTGCGGGCCGCCGTCGTTGAGCAGGGCAAACAGCCCGGCCTGCCAGGCGTCGCCTTCGATGCGCCCGCCGTGGTCGAGGGCGTCGCGGCTGCGCTGGAAGCTCAGGCTGGCACCGACAGTCAGGGCGTCATTGAGACGGTAATCGCCAACGCCATAAACGCCCACGCGTTTCGACTCGGGGTTGCCCGGCGCATCGAAACCGCTGTCTGGCGAAACTTCGCCTTCGACACCCACTTCACCATCAAAGCTGCCGACCGCCCGTGTGGCGTCCAGCAGGCTCAGCCAGCGGCGGTCATGCAGGCGGGTCAGGGCCTGGTGCTGGCGTTGCAACTGGTCTTCCATCTGCCGCGCCATGGCGCCGCCGGAGGCGGTAGAGGCGAGCAGGTCGGCGTTGGTCAGTTCCAGCACCAGGCGTGTCAGCAACCGCGAGAAGTCGCTCAGGCGCTGGTCGATGCGCTGCTGGCCGAAGGCGTTGGTCAGCACTTGCTGGTTGTCTTCAGCCGGGTCGTGCCAGGTCGAGCCGCCGGGGATCGCCGGGTTGTCGGTCTGCTCGTAGCCGTCCAGTTCACCCAGCTCCCAATTGGTGGCCTCGATGAACAGCACCGGCACGTTGAGGCTGTTGAAGCTTTCGCCGTCGCTGCAGCAGCCGGTGCCGGCCGGGTATTCGGGGTTCAGGCCGGGGTTGGTGAACAGCGCGATGTTCATCTCCTGGGCGATGCGCAGCAACTGGTCGCGGTAGGCGCCCAGGGCCGGGTTGGCGATGCTGTTGCTGGCGGCGTGGGCGTACATCTTGTCGCCGGTGATCAGGCTGTCGAGGTTGATCATGCCCAACAGGTTGGCGCGCTGGCTGTCGCTCAATGACGCGACATAGGCGCGCGAACCGCGCAGGCCTTCTTCTTCGGCACCAAAACCGACCACTTCCAGGCCGTTCTCCAGGGCCACGCCGCCCAGGTTGCGGGCGATCTCGGTGAGCACGGCGGCGCCCGAGGCGTTGTCGTCCAGGCCTTGCAGGGTTGGGCGGCCGAAGTAGGTGTCGTAGTGGGCGCCGAGCACCACGTAGGTGCTGTTCTGGCCCGCGGCGGAGGCGATGACGTTCTGCGAACTGCGGTTGCCGGCCCAGGTGAAGTCCTGGCGGCGGGTCTGGTAGCCGAAGCCCAGTTGTGTTTGCATCAGGGCGGTAGCACCTTCGAAACTGGCGGTACCGCGGTAACGTCCGGGGTAGTCGTTGATCAGACGGTCCAGGGTCTGCCCGGCATATTGCCCATATTCATAGGCGCTGGCGCCGGAGGACAACATTGCACAACCCAGGCTTACAGCGACTGCTAACGGTTTGAACACGGCACTTTTCCTTATGTGTCGTTACGAAAGGCGCATCATAGGATGCGTCGCCTCGCAGTAAGCAGGATGTGTACCGTTTTGTGACTGATGTAGGAAATTTATCCGGTTTTAGGCGTTTATCACTCCACGCAGCAACAGTTGCGTGAGGGTCTGCGCGCCCGCTTCCAGCTCGCTCTCGTTGATCTTGCCGACACCGCCGGCCATCAGTTGCGAGCCGAAATTAGCGTAGGCCAGGGTGGTTGCCCACAGGCTGATCAGCAGGTGCTGCGGGTCGAGCGCCGCCAACTGGCCACGGGCAATCCACTGGCGCAGGCAATCGAGGCTGCGCTCGACCTCACCCTGCAGATGTTCGATATGGCTGCCAGGCAACTGCCGCGCGCCGTGCAGCAATTCAGCCGCCAGCACTTTTGCCGCCCAGGGCTGCTTGCGGATCAGCCGCAGGTTGGCGCGGATCATGCCGCCCAGGGCGGGGCCGGGTTCGCTGTCGGGCTGCAGCAGGGCGAAAGCCTGCAGGTAGGGCACGGCGACCATCTCCAGCACCTGCTGGTAGAGGTTCTGCTTGGAGCTGAAGTAGTAGTTGATATTGGCCTTTGGCAGCCCGCTCGAGCGCGCCACATCGCCAATGGTGGTGGCGGCGAAACCCTTGCAGGCAAAGCTTCTGGCCGCCTCGCGCAGGATCCGTGCACGGTTGCGCCGCCCGGTACTGTTGGGCTTGATCGGTGCCGGGCTGGCCGGCTCGTAGACCTCGAGGTGCGAAGGGTCAGGGGCGCCCGGGTAACTTGACTGGTCCATCTGCGGCCTGCTGATCGCGTACAATTTTCGTAATATACAAAATTATATAGCGATAGGCGCAGGCTTTCCCAGTCAGGCGACCGTGGCGAAAAAATCGAGGGGGTTTTAGCTGCCCAGGGTCGCCAGCAACGCGGCGATCGCCACCTTGGCCACCTGCGCATCCTGCTCCGACCTGACCCCGGAAACACCCACCGCGCCGATCACCTGGCCGTCCACCCGCAGCGGCACGCCGCCTTCGAGGGTGGCGTTGAGCACCGGCACCGAGAGAAAGGCCGTGCGCCCGCCGTTGATGATGTCTTCGTAGACCTTGCTGTCCTTGCGCCCCAGAGCCGCGGTGCGGGCTTTTTCCTGGGCGATGTAGGCGCTGATCGGCGGGCAGCCGTCCAGGCGTTCGAGGGCCAGCGGGTGGCCGCCGTCATCGACCACGGCGATGCTCACCGGCCACTGGTTGGCCTGGGCTTCGGCGCGGGCGGCGGCAAGCAGTTGCGCGACTTCGTGTTGGGTCAGTACGGCCTTGCTGAGCATGGGGAGGGCTCCACGAGTGAGAGGCGAGCAGGATGCGTCATTACTACCGTAGACGTTGCCGGATGTTTCTTGTCACTGCCTGCGACAACAGGCCGCACCCCGTAATTACTGGGATACAGACGTACGGGGCGCTGCGCGCTGGAACCTGCGTCCGCCACCATGACAAAATGCGAAGGTTTCTCGACATGCCCTCTATCCAGGGGCTGGCACCTTCCCGAAAGGATGGTTACATGACTGATTTACTGACCCGGCGCCAGGTTGTTGCCGGGATCAGCCTGCTGGGCCTCGGCGCCCTTGCAGGTTGCGACCCCCGTTCCGGTGGCGCGCTGGACTTCAAGTACGGCAAGGACATGAGCAACAAGATCCTCGGCCGTTCGTTCAAGCTCAAGGATACCCAAGGCAACGTCCGTACCCTGTCGAG
This sequence comes from Pseudomonas sp. B21-035, assembly GCF_024748945.1. NCBI lineage: Bacteria > Pseudomonadati > Pseudomonadota > Gammaproteobacteria > Pseudomonadales > Pseudomonadaceae > Pseudomonas > Pseudomonas sp. B21-035. The sequence goes on along the minus strand of NZ_CP087179.1, from coordinate 3,657,321 downwards.
TTTCTGGGGTTCGATGCCGATGGTGTTCTTCGGTTTCACCCAGTGCCCGGCGGTGTGCCCGACCACCCTGGCGCGCGCGGTGCAGATCAAGAAGCTGATGGGCCGCGATGCAGGCTTTTTGCAGGTGGTGTTCATCAGCCTCGACCCCGAGCGCGATACCCCCGAGGTGCTCGACGCCTACGTCAAGGCCTTCGACCCCTCGTTCGTGGCGTTGTCCGGCACCCTCGAAGAAACCGCGGCAGCCGCCCGCGAGTTCGGTGTGTTCTACGAGAAGGTGCCAGCCGGCGATACCTATACCATCTCGCACACCTCGACCAGCTACGTCTTCGATTCCCGCGGCCAGCTGCGCCTGGGCCTGTCCCATTCGCTCAATGCAAAAGAGTGCGCAGAAGACCTGCTCACTGTCATGGAGGTGTGTTAATGCTTCACAACCCTGTCAAACGTACCCTGGCCGCGCTGGCCCTGATCGGCCTGGCCCTGCCGGCCATGGCCGAAACCACCGTCAGCGACGCCTGGGCGCGTGCTACCGTGCCCAACCAGAAGTCCAGCGGTGCTTTCATGACCCTTACCGCCAGCACCGACAGCAAGCTGCTCAGCGTCGCCTCGCCGGTGGCCAGGACCGTGCAGGTGCACCAGATGACCATGGAAAACGACGTGATGAAAATGGGCGAGGTCGACAGCCTGCCGCTGCCGGCCGGCAAGGCGGTGAGCCTTGACCCCAACGGTTATCACGTGATGCTCATGGACCTCAACCAGCAACTCAAGGAAGGCGAGCACGTGCCGCTGACCCTGGTGGTCGAGGATGCCAAGGGCGTCAAGCAGCGCATTGAAGTGAACGCGCCGGTGCGGGCGTTGAATGCGCAAGCCATGCATGGGCATGATCACCAGCCTATGCAGCACTGATAGAGGGCTGCTGCGCAGCCCATCGCTGGCAAGCCAGTTCCACAGTTCGGTGGGTGCTGGCTTGACCCGCGATCGTTTCAGCGCCGCCGGCGCCTGCCGGTGACCATCGACAGCGGCAGGTTCTCCTTCAGCCGCCAGCTCTCGAACAGCGCCGCCGCAATGTGCAGGCACACCAGCGCCAACAGGGCATCGGCCATCAACTCGTGAATATCGCGCAGGCCGTCGTCGCCCCAGAAGTAGTAGATCTCTTCCATCATGAAGCCGCTGACGCCAAGGCCGGCCATCAGCAGCAACATCAGCACCATCACCAGCGCGCCCAACGGCGAATGGCCGAGGCGGTGGTAGTCTTGGCCGCGGAACAGGGCCTGCAAGTGCCACTTCAAGCGCGTGGGCGTTGGCCAGAAGTGCGCCCAGCGCGCCGCCGGGCTGCCGACAAAGCCCCAGACACTGCGCAGCAGTACGATCGTCAGGCCGTAATAGCCCAGCCAGCGGTGCCCGCCATCGCCTTCTTCGGTGAGAAAATAGCCACCGACAAACACCACCACCAGCGACCAGTGGCACACGCGCACCAGCGGGTCCCAGAGGCGCAGGCTATCGTCGCTCACCTCAGTCGATCTATTCTTTCACCTTTTTACCGGTGACCGGGTCGAAGTAGATCTCGACTTTTTTACCGTCTTTGTTCTTGCCGTAGATCTCGTAGCAATTGCCATCGGTGACCTTGAACTTCTTGATCTCGTAGCCCTGTTTTTTCAGTTCTTCCTGAAAGTTGTTCTGGTCCTGCCATTGGTTCTTTTCAGCAGTGCTGCATTCGGTCTTGGCCAGGACGGCGGGGCTGATGACCAGCAGTGAGACAAGCAGAAGATGACGCATGACGAGTCCTCGGGTTGTCGAACAGGGGTGCCCGTTTGAGCTTATGCCAGGCTTGGCGACTTCGCTAGCGCCTCGTCCACCAGCTCGATCCAGTGCCGCACCGGGGTGCGCCCGGCGCCATCGAGGTGGGTCTGGCAGCCGATATTGGCGCTGACGATGACATCCGGCCGGCCGCTTTCCAGGGCATCGAGCTTGTTGTCGCGCAGTTGCCTGGCCAGTTGCGGCTGGGTCAGCGAATAGGTGCCCGCCGAGCCGCAGCACAGGTGGCCGTCGGGCACATTGCTGAGGTTGAAACCCAGGCGCTTGAGCAGGGCCTCGACGCTGCCGCCAAGCTTCTGCGCATGCTGCAGGCTGCACGGGCAATGCACTGCCAGCAGCTGGCCGCTGTGGCAGGCCAGTTTATCCAGGGGCTCGGCCGCGACGACCTCGACCAGGTCCCTGGCCAGTTTGCTGACCCGCCGGGCTTTGCTTGCGTACTGCGCATCGCCGTGCAGCAGCTTGGCGTAGTCCTTGACGAAGGCGCCGCAACCGCTGGCGGTTTGCACGATGGCTTCGGCGCCGGCCTCGATGGCCGGCCACCAGGCGTCGATGTTGTGCCGGGCGCGTTCAAGGCCACGGGCTTGGGCATCGAGGTGATAGTCGACAGCGCCACAGCAGCCGGCTTGGGGCGTGGCGGTGACGCTGATGCCCAGGCGATCGAGCACCCGCGCCGTGGCGGCGTTGGTGTTGGGCGACAGGCCCGGTTGCACGCAGCCTTCAAGCAGCAGTACCCGCCGCTCATGGTGCGCTTGCGGGCGCGCCTGGGCCGTGGCTGCCGAGCGCGGCAGCTTGGCCTTGAGCGCTGCCGGCAGCAGGCTGTCGACGCTGCGCCCCAGTTGCACCAGGCGCTTGAACGCTGTCGGGTGGCTGGCCAGGTTACGCAGGCCGCTGCGCAAGGCCCGCTGCAGCGGCGGGCGGGCCACCGCCTGGTCGACCACGGCGCGGCCGATGTCCAGCAGGTTGTGGTAATCGACCCCGGACGGGCAGGTGGTTTCGCAGTTGCGGCACGACAGGCAGCGGTCCAGGTGCAGTTGGGTCTTGGCGCTGGCCGGCTGGCCTTCGAGCACCTGCTTGATCAGGTAGATGCGCCCGCGCGGGCCGTCCAGTTCGTCGCCGAGCAACTGATAGGTCGGGCAGGTGGCGTTGCAAAAGCCGCAGTGCACGCAACTGCGCAGGATGCGCTCGGCCTCTTCGGCGCGGGCTAGACGTTTGGCGGCATCGCTCAGGGTGGTTTGCATGGCTCAGATCTCCGCGTACATCCGCCCGGGGTTGAAGATCCCTTGCGGGTCGAGGCGCTGCTTGAGTTGTTGGTGATAGCGCAGCAAGGCCGCGGGTAGCGGCTGGAACGGGCTGTCGCTGGCGCTGTAGCAGGTGGCATGGCCGCCCAGTCGGCTTGCAGCCGCGCGAATGGCCTCGGCCGGGGCCTCGGACTTGAGCCAGCGCTGGGCACCGGCCCAGTCCAGCAGTTGCTCGCCGGGCAGCTCCAGCAGCGGGCTGTGGTTGGGCAAGGATATGCGCCACAGCGGGCGCGGGTCGGCGAAAAACCCCAGGCGCTGGTGGTTCAGGTCTTGCCACCAGCAAGCCTTGAAGCGCTCGCCGCCGAGCCGGTCGCGGGCGGCCTTGACCGAACCTTCACCGCCTTCAAGGCGCAGGCGCAACACATTGCCGTCATGGCAGGCGGCGCTGATCGGCAGCGGTTGCTGGCCCCATTGCGCCAGTTTCAGCAGGGCTTGCTGCGGGTCGAGCTGCAGGGCGATGTGCGCGTCGCAGCGCGGCTTGGGCAGTACTTTCAGTGACACCTCGCTGATCAACCCCAGGCAGCCGAAGCTGCCGGCCATCAGTCGCGACAGGTCGTAGCCGGCGACGTTCTTCATCACCTCGCCGCCAAAACGCAGGTGCAGGCCCAGGCCGCTGATCACCCGGGTGCCGAGCACGTAGTCGCGAACCGAGCCGGCCCAGGGCCGGCGCGGCCCCGACAGCCCGGCAGCGAGCATGCCGCCGAGGGTGGCGCCGTCGTCACTGTGCGGCGGCTCGCAGGGCAGCATCTGCCCGGCGGCCTCAAGCGTCGCCGTCAATTCCGTCAGCGGCGTGCCGGCGCGGGCGGTGATCACCAGCTCCGTCGGGTCGTAGTTGACGATGCCGCGGTGCTCGCGGGTATCGAGCTCGATCCCGGCTACCGGGCGGCCGAGATAAGCCTTGCTGGTGCCGCCTCGAATGCGCAAGGGCGTGCCCTCGGCGCGGGCCTGGTTGACCTGTTCGAGCAGCGCCTGGCTGGCATCGTTGTTGTGCGCCAGCATCAGAAGCGCTCCAGCTCGGGGAAGGGCAGTTGCCCGGCGTGCACATGCATGGCGCCAAACTCGGCGCAGCGCTGCAGGGTCGGGATGTTCTTGCCGGGGTTGAGCAAGCGATGGGGGTCGAAGGCCGCCTTGACTGCGTGAAACAGGGTCAGCTCGTCGCTGCTGAACTGCGCGCACATCTGGTTGATCTTCTCGCGGCCGACGCCATGCTCGCCGGTGATGCTGCCGCCGACACTCACGCACAGTTCGAGAATCTCGCCGCCAAAGGCTTCGGCGCGCTCCAGCTCGCCGGGCTGGTTGGCGTCGAAGAGGATCAGCGGGTGCATGTTGCCGTCGCCGGCATGAAAGACGTTGGCCACCCGCAGATCGTATTTATGCGATAGCACGGCGATGCGTTGCAGCACATGGGGCAACTCGCGGCGTGGGATGGTGCCGTCCATGCAGTAATAATCGGCTGAAATTCGCCCGACCGCCGGAAAGGCGTTCTTGCGCCCGGCCCAGAACTTCACCCGCTCCACCTCGTCACGGGCCTGGCGTACTTCGCTGGCACCGGCCTGTTCGAACAGGGTACGTACCCGCTCGCAATCGTCGTGCACATCGGCTTCGACGCCATCCAGTTCGCACAGCAGAATCGCCTCGGCGTCGACCGGGTAGCCGGCATGAATGAAGTCTTCAGCGGCGCGGATCGCCAGGTTGTCCATCATCTCCAGGCCACCGGGAATGATCCCGGCAGCGATGATGTCGCCAACCGCGCGCCCGGCTTTTTCCACCGAGTCGAAAGCCGCCAGCAGCACCTTGGCCACCTGCGGCCTGGGCAGCAGCTTGACCGTTACTTCGGTGATGATCCCGAGCATGCCTTCGGAGCCGGTGAACAGCGCCAGCAGGTCAAAGCCCGGGGCATCGAGGCTGTCGGCGCCGAGGGTCAGGCATTCGCCTTCAACGGTAAGGATCTCGACCTTGAGCAGGTTGTGCACGGTCAGGCCATATTTCAGGCAGTGCACGCCGCCGGCATTTTCGGCGACGTTGCCACCGATCGAGCAGGCGATCTGCGACGACGGGTCGGGTGCGTAGTACAGCTCATAAGGCGCGGCGGCCTGGGAGATCGCCAGGTTGCGCACCCCCGGCTGCACCCGCGCGGTGCGCGCGGCGGGGTCGATGGCGAGGATCTTGTTGAAGCGCGCCATCACCAGCAGCACGCCTTTTTCCAGGGGCAGGGCGCCGCCCGACAGGCCGGTGCCGGCGCCACGGGCGACCACCGGCACCTTGCGGGCAAAACACAACCTGAGAATGCCTTGCACCTGCTCGAGGGTATGCGGCAGCAACACCAGCAGCGGCAGTGTGCGGTAGGCCGAGAGGCCATCGCATTCGTAGGGCTTGAGGTCTTCCTCGGCGTGGAGGATATCGAGATCGGGCAGTTGTGCCTGCAAGGCCTGCAGCAGCGCCTGCTTGTCGACGGCGGGCAGGGCACCATCGACGTTTTCGTCGTAAAGGATATTCATTGACAGCCAGTCACCGGAATGTGCCAGAAGTTGCTGGAAATCGTAGACGATAAACAGCACCTGGCACTGGCGACCCAGGCTCTTGGGCGATTGACCTCACGCGTGTCGCGCACCCGCCACCCGCCTTTGCGGGCTAGCGGAAACGCGGCAGCGGGCGTTCGACGCTCAGCGAGGTGAGGGTTTTTCTGACCAGCTGATCATCGGCTTCGACGGCCTTGAGGGTGTCGCGGATCTTGCCGGCCACCGGCACATCGCCCTGGCGGTCGATCCAGTCGGCAATCTCCTTGCACGCCGAAGCGAGCCGGGCCTGGCGTTGGTTGATCAGGTTAAGGGCTGTGGTGATCTCTTTATCGGACATGAGGGAATCCTCCATCTGCGCGAATAAAGTGTAGCAGCGCAGAAAAATCCTGCGCTGGGCCCTCAGCCAGCCAGGCGCTCGCGCACGCGCATCAGCGCATAGCCGAGCAGGTTCAGCCCTTGCCACTGGCGTGGATCGTCCGCTTGCGCGGCCTTGGCGTCCAGGCCGATGCCCCAGATGCTGTCCACCGGGCTGGCCTCGACCAGCACCTGGCCGGCGGTAGAGAGTAGAAATGTGCGCAGCCCCGGGTTCTGTTCGAACTTGAGCAGGTTGGCCTGCTCGACGATCGCCGAGCGCTCGGCCACCCAGGCGGCGTCATCGTAGCCGGCGACTTCGCGGCCCAGCTTCTTGGCCTCGGCCGGCGTGCGCGCGGCGAGAATTTTCGCCAACGTTGCCTGGTCGTCGAACAGCCGCGCCTTGCCGGCCATCATGTAGTGCTCGGCGCTGGGGTAGTGGAGGCCTTGCTCTTTGAAGCCGGCCTCGAACCACTGGCTGAAGCAGCTTTTGTCCGGCTTGCCCTCGACCTTTTGCCGGTGGCCCCAGAAGTACAGGTACTGCGGCGCCAGGCCCTGGTCGATAGCGCCGATCAGGCTGTCATTGTCGAGGATGTTGGCCAAAGCCTGGGAGGGTTGCGACATAGCGGGGAGTCTTCCATGAACGAATCGGGCCATGGTACTCCACGCCTGCGCGGTTGTGACAGCTTCGGTGCTGACGTACTATCCTTGCCAGCAAGCGATACCCCGCATACTTATAAATCATTCCTCAGCGCACACGCTTCACTCAGGCCCGACCGGCATGAGTGTCTGGCGCTGGGCGCGTTTTCGTTCCCGGCAACCGCAAACGACTCGGAGCAAGGCTTTACTCATGAATACATCCGTGGATGCGCGAACCGGCAGTTGGCTGAGTGTCATCGCCCTGGCCCTGGCGGCCTTCATTTTCAACACCACTGAATTCGTCCCGGTGGCGCTGCTCAGCGACATCGGCCGCAGCTTCGACATGTCCACCGCCCAGGTCGGCCTGATGCTGACCATCTATGCCTGGGTGGTGGCCCTGGCCTCGCTGCCGATGATGCTGCTGACCCGCAATATCGAGCGGCGCAAGTTGCTGATCATCGTCTTTGCCTTGTTCATCCTCAGCCATTTGCTTTCGGGGGTGGCGCAGAGCTTTGGCATGCTGCTGGTCAGCCGTATCGGCATCGCCCTGGCCCATGCGGTGTTCTGGGCCATTACTGCCTCGCTGGCGGTGCGCGTGGCGCCACCGGGGCAGCAGGCCAAGGCCCTGGGGCTGCTGGCAACCGGCACCACCCTGGCGATGGTCATGGGCATTCCGCTGGGGCGGGTGGTGGGTGAGGCCCTGGGCTGGCGCACCACTTTCCTGGCGATTGCCGGGGTGGCCTTGGCGACCTTGCTGTGCCTGGTCAAATCGCTGCCGCTGCTGCCGAGCCAGAACTCCGGCTCGTTGCGCAGCGTACCGGTGCTGTTCAAGCGCCCGGCGCTGGTCACCGTGTATGTGCTGGTGGCGCTGGTGATTGCCGCGCAGTTCACTGCCTACAGTTACATCGAGCCGTTTGCCCTGAACGTCGCGCAGATCGGCGGCGAACTGACCACCGTGCTGCTGTTGCTGTTTGGCGGCGCCGGGGTGTTCGGTTCGGTGCTGTTCAGCCGCTACAGCGAGCGATTCCCGCAGGGCTTTCTGATCGGTGCGATCGCCATGCTGGCGACCTGTCTGCTGCTGTTGCTGCCGTTGGCCGCCGACTTCCGCCTGCTGGGCACCTTGAGCGTGTTCTGGGGCGTGTCGATCATGTGCTTCAGCCTGGCGTTGCAGTCCAAGGTGCTGATCCTCGCCTCGGACGCCACCGACGTGGCCATGGCCATGTTCTCCGGCATTTATAACATCGGCATTGGTGCCGGGGCGCTGATCGGCAGCCTGGTCAGCGTGCACATGGGCCTGGGTAACATCGGCTATGTCGGCGGATCGGTGGCCCTGGGGGGGTTGCTGTTGTGCGGGGTGACGACCTACAGGTTTGCCCGCGCCTAGGGGCTGCGTTGCAGCCCATCGCCGGCAAGCCAGCTCCCACACGGACTGCGCAAAACCTGTGGGAGCGGGCTTGCCCCGCGATCAATCGCGAATCTTCAGCAGCCCATCGCAGCCCAGGCAACGCACCTTTTTCAGCTTGCGCACTTCGCTGAAGCCGACCCGGCGTGACAGCGCGGTGCCGACCTCATCCTTGTACAAGTGCATCATCGCTGCGTTGCACAGTGGGCAGCGTACCAGCATCGACAACGGAAAGGTCAGGCAGCCAAGGCCCAGAACCACCAGGATAATGGCGGTGCCCAGGCTTTTCGGCATCCAGTCGAACAGGGTCAGCACCATCAGCGGCGCGCCGATATAGATGATGAAGTCATTGATGTAGATATTCAGAAACGCCACGCGGCGGTAGTCGAGCTGGGGCATTTCAGTTCATCGAGTCATAGGGCAGCAGGGCGGTGTCGACCACCATGTCCGCCGGCAGGGTGACAATCGCAGCCACCGGGCAGACGATGGTCACCCAGCAGAAGATCGTTGAATAACCTTCGTAGCCGCTGGCGCCAATCGTGGTCAGTAACTGGACGTTGGCCTGGGTGCCTTTGTAGTAGTCGCCGCTGCCGTAGCTGTTGGAGCCGCGCGCAAGAAAAGTGCCGCAACTGGCCAGGAGCAGGGTCGAGGCCAGGAGCAAAGAGGTGAGGATTCTGATGATGCCATTCCTTAGCAGATAGAGAGGCGAAACCTGCGCGCATTCTCGCACAACAGCGCTAGTATCCGCGCATCCCGCGTGCACTGAAGTACTCTTCGAGCACCTCTGGCCCGGCGCCGACCTGGGCCAGCGCGACGTAGCTGTCCGGGCGCAGCAGGTACACGCCGTCCCGCTGCAAGCCGGCCGCCTCGTGGGCGTCGCACCATTCGAACACTTCCAGCGGCATGCCGCGGTCGCTGCACCAGGCCACCAGGCTGCCGCTGGCGGCACCATACACCTGAACCTGCCAGCGCATCCGCGCCAGCCCGGCAAAGTTGTCGTGGGCGCCGTCGCTGACCCACGGCAGGCGCTCGCCACCATGTACCTGGCCGGCGCTGCCGACGCTCAGGGGCATGTCGCGGTAGTTCAGGGTGATTTGCGAAACGGTGCGGAACAAAAACGTCCGCGCAGTTTTGAGCGCCGCCACCCGCGGCAGCAGCACGGGGGCCAGGCGGGTGCGCAGCAGGGCGGCCAGGCGGCCGTCGGCGGTGATGAAGTTGAACACCTGGTCGGTGGTCGCCACCAGCCGCTGGGCAAAAGCACTGCGCTCGATTTCGTAGGTTTCGAGCAGGGCCTCGGTGGCGCTGCCTTGCAACACCGCCGCCAGTTTCCACGCCAGGTTGATGGCATCGCCGATGCCGGTGTTCATGCCCTGGCCACCGGCCGGGCTGTGTACGTGGGCGGCGTCGCCAAGCAGGAAGGCGCGCTCGTGGCCAAACTGCTCGGCCACCCGGTGGTGCACGCGGTAGGTAGAGAACCAGTTGACCTGATGGATCTCGACCTTCAGGTGCTCCATGGCGCGCTGGCTGACATCCTCGAAACGCAGGTCGCGGGGGTGTTCGGCACGCGCGTCGCGCACCGTGCCGATCAACCGTGCGCGGCCGCTGCCGGCCAGTGGGAATACGGCGAGAAAGTCGGCCTCGTCGAGGTCGACGTGCAGCTCGCCGTTGAACGCCGGCCCCGCGCCATCGACATCGGCGACATAAAACACCTGCTCGTAAGTGCCGCCGGGAAAGCCGATGCCCAGGACCTTGCGCACCGTCGAGCGGGCGCCGTCGCAACCGGCGATGTAATCGGCTTGGCAGACTTCCTCGACGCCGTCGGCATGGCGCAGGCGGGCGGTGACGCCTTCGGCGTCCTGGCTGAAGCCGAGCAGCTCGGTTTGCCGTTCGACGGCCACCGCAAAGCGCTGCAGGCGCTCGATCAGCAGTTGCTCGTGCTGGTCCTGCGGGTAGATATGCAGGAACGGGTAGGGCGTAAGTTCGGCGCCAATGCTGTTGAACGGCAGCCGCGCGGCGGTTTCGCCCTTGACCCACAGGTTGGCCGCCGGCACCTGGTGGCCCTGGGCGAGGACTGCCTCGGTCAGGTCCAGCTGGCGGTACAGCTCCAGGGTCCGCGCCTGCACCGCCAGGGCCCGGGAGGTGGTGCCGGGGCCGCTGGTTCTGTCGATGATCCGCACCTTGATGCCCAGCTTGCTCAGCCACAGCGCCAGCACCAGCCCGGTGGGGCCGGCGCCGATAATCAGTACGTCACAGCGGTTCATCGCAGGCGCTCCTCAGCGCTGGGCGAACGCCAGGTTCAGGCCCAGGCCGGCAAAAGAGGCAGCAAAACTGCGGCGCAGCCAGTTCTGAACCCGCGGCGATTCAATCACCGCGCGACGGAACAGGTTGGCCAGCAGGCCATACAGCACAAACACCACGAAGGTCATGAGCATGAACACTGCGCTCAGGCTGAGCATCTGCCCGCTCACCGAGCCCGCCTCGGCGCTGATGAACTGCGGCAGGAACGCCAGGAAGAAAATCGTCAGTTTCGGGTTGAGGATGTTCAGCAGGCAGGCCCGCAGGATCAGGCTGCCAGCGCTACCCACCGCGCTGATGCTGTCGACGGCGAAGGCCGAGCGGTCGCGCCAGGTGGCGTAGGCCAGGTACAGCAGGTAGGCGACGCCGGCGAACTTCAGGCCCTGGAAGGCCAGGGCACTGGTGTGCAGGATCGCCGACAGGCCGAGGATCGAGGCCAGCAGGTGCGGGACGATCCCCGCCGTACAGCCCAGCGCGGTGTAGAGGCTGGCGCGCTTGCCGGCCACCAGAGCGGTGGAGATGGTCAGGATCACGCCGCTGCCGGGAATCAGCACGACGATCAATGAGGTAATGAGAAAATCCAGGCTCGGCATCGCGACAGGCTCCATCTCGTCAAGGTTGGCTGCAAGCATGTCTACAGACGTCAACCGTTCAGATCAAGTGTAAGAGCCCTGGCAGCTTTTGCTAGTCAGTCGTCGGCGCATGGCCTGGCTACTCGGCCTTGCCACGCACGATGCGCCCGACCTTGATTTCGTCGGCGTAGGCCTTGAGCTTGTCGGAGTCTTTGTACAGGCGATTCATCAGGTGCAGCACGGCAACCACGTCGACGCCGTCGATGCGCTCGGCCAGCTTGCTGATTTCACCGGCGGTGCGTTCCAGGTTGCCGGCGACGGCCTTGAGGTCGCGCTTGAGTTCGGCGGAAGATTTCTTGATGCCCATAGGGGTTCCGGGTGTGGGGTGAAAAGGGGGGGGCAATCGCGGGTCAAGTCGGGTCGCCGCGATAACTTTATCAGCCAGGAAACAAAAACGGGCTGACACTACTGCGCCCATAACCCTCGCGCTCCACTTCGGCGTCCAGCGCCAGGGAAGCGAGGTCATCGGCCAGCACTTCCTGGTCGCGGTCCTTTTCCGGGTACAGCACTTTCAGGTAGCTGTGGCAGTCGTTGCAGCTCTCGGCCTTGATCGCGGCATCCTGACGCTCCAGCGACCAGTAGTCGAGGGCGCCGGTGGCTTCGCAGTTGCTGCATTTTACCCGAACCATGTGCCAGCGGCTCTCGCACAAACTGCAATGCAGGTAACGCAGGCCGGCCTGGGCGCCGTTCATGATCACGCTGGCCACCGGCGCGCTGGCGCACACCGGGCAGTGCTGGCGCTGTTCGCCCAGCGAGGCCCTGGCCGAAGCCGGCAGGGCATTGGCCAGCTGGGTGAAGTACAGCGACAGCGCGCTCCAGAGGAACAGCGCCTGGCCGCTGTCGACCTGCTCGTAGCTACCGGCCAGCAAGGCGCTGGCGCGCTCTTCCAGTTGCGCTGGCGAGTAGCCGCGCAAGGCGTCGAGGGTGCTGCGCACCGCTGGCGTGGCGTCGCCGTACAGTGCCTCGATCAAGGCGCCGAGCAGTTGCTGCCAGTAAGCGTCGCGCGGGTACTCTGCGCTTGCCAGCGGCGCCCGGCCGGCGTCCAGGCGCGCCGCCAACCCGGCCGCCAGCGCTTCAGGCAGTGGCAGGGTGGCAAGCAGTTGCTGCTGAGCCTCGGCGATACCGGCACAAAACCCCAGGTAATCGCCCATGGCGTGGCCGTCGGCCAGCTGGCGCAGGCGCGCCGCGCGTTTTGAGTAACGGTCCTTGAGCGACGGCAGCAGTACCGCGACGATCTCGTTGACGCCACCGCTGGGCGTCTGCACCGGGGTCATCTGGATGCTGCTCATTTGTCGCTCCCGGCTTTGCCTTGCTTGCTGTTCAGCTGGCGGTACCAGCGGTCGTGGTGGGTCTTGGCCCAGCTGCGGCTGACGTAGCCGGTGAGCATGCCGCGGATCGAACCCTTGACCCAGAATGCCAGGTAGGCATGGCCGATGATCAGCAGAATCAGGCTGATGCCGGCCAGTGCATGCACCAGCAAGCCGATGCGGATGGTCGGGATACTGAACAGCGGCGCGAAATACGGCCGCCAGATCACCACGCCACTGAGCAGCAGCAGGCTGATCAGGGCCATGATGCCCCAGAACAGGATCTTCTGCCCGGCGTTGTACTTGCCGATGTTCAGCGCCGGCTCATGCTTGCCGGCCAGCACTTGCTTGACGTTCTTGAACCACTGCAGGTCTTCGCGTTCCGGCAGGTTGTAGCGCACGAAGCGCACGAACAGAAACATCAGCAGCAAAAACACCACCACGCCGAAAAACGGGTGGAGGATGCGCGCCAGCTGCGGGGTGCCGAACACCGCGTTGAGGCCGTTGAGCGAGGGGAAGAACCACGACAGCCCCGACAGCGCCACGGCGAAGAAGCAGATCACCATGAACCAGTGGCTGGCGCGCTCGATGAAGCGCGTCCGCAGGATCAGTTTGTCCTTGTTCATGCGTGGGTATCCTCTTCGATCTTCTGGTCCTGTTCATCGACCTCGTTGGGGCCGACGCCGATGTAATGGAACAGGGTGCCGGCCAGGGTGGCGAAGAACGCCGCCGCGGCCACCGGTTTCATCCAGCCTTTCCAGCCCTGGATGGCGTTGCTGATGCGCGGGTCGGTGGGCAGCTTGTGGTACAGCTGCGGCTTGTCGGCATGCTGCAGTACGTAGACCACGTGGGTGCCGCCAACGCCTTGCGGGTCGTAGATGCCGGCCCCGGCAAAGCCACGGCCCTGCAGCTCGGTGACCCGTTCGCTGGCCTGGTGCAGCATGTCTTGCTTGCTGCCGAAGTTGATTGCCCCGGTGGGGCAGGTCTTGACGCAGGCCGGCTCCTGGCCGACCGACACGCGGTCGACGCACAGCGTGCACTTGTAGGCCTTGTTGTCCTTCTTGCTGATGCGCGGCACATCGAACGGGCAGCCGGCGATGCAGTAGCCGCAGCCGATGCAGTGCTCGGACTGAAAATCGACGATGCCGTTGGCGTACTGGATGATCGCTCCCGGTTGCGGGCAGGCTTTCAGGCAGCCGGGGTCGGCGCAGTGCATGCAGCCGTCCTTGCGGATCAGCCACTCGAGCTTGCCGCTTTCATCTTCGACTTCATCAAAACGCATCAGCGTCCAGGTTTCGGCCGACAGGTCGGCCGGGTTGTCGTACACGCCAACGTTGTGGCCGACCTCGTCACGCAGGTCGTTCCACTCGTTGCAGGCCACCTGGCAGGCTTTGCAGCCGATGCAGATGCTCACGTCGATCAGCTTGGCCACTTCGGCCTGGTGATCGCGGGTGTGCGGCGCCGGGGTCAGCACGTTGGTGGCTGAGCGGCGGACGATGTCTTGGGATTGCATGGACATGGTATTCGCCCTCAGACCTTTTCAATGTTCACGAGAAACGCCTTGTACTCCGGCGTGTGGGTGTTCGACTCGCCGATGCCCGGGGTCAGGGTGTTGGCCAGGAAGCCCTTGCGCGTGCTGCCTTCGTAACCCCAGTGGCAAGGAATGCCGATGGTGTCGACATCCTGGCCATCGACGGCCAGGCGGCGGATGCGCTTGGTCACCACGGCCTTGGCCTTGATGTAGCCACGCTTGGTGCTGACCTTGACCAGGTCGCCCTGAACGATGCCCTTGTCGGCGGCGAGTTTCTCGCCGATCTCGATGAACTGCTCGGGCTGGACGATGGCGTTCAACCGCGCGTGCTTGGTCCAGTGGCGGAACAGCTCGGTGATCGAGTAGGTGGTCGCCACGTAGGGGAACTCTTCGCGCTTGCCCATGCGCTGGCGGTCGCTTTCGTACAGTCGCGCGGTCGGGCTGTAGGTCACGTTCGGGTGCAGCGGGTTGCTCGCCAGCGGGCTTTCGGTCGGCTCGTAGTGCTCGGGGAACGGCCCGTCGTTCATGGCGCCGACCGAGAACAGCCGGCCCAGGCCTTCGGGCAGCATGATGAACGGGTTGACCTTGCCACCGGGGGCGGCGGTGACGGCGAAGTCGGGCACGTCGACGCCGCTCCAGCGCACACCGTCCCAGCCGATCAGCTTGCGTTTCGGATCCCACGGCTTGCCCTGCGGGTCGGCCGAGGCGCGGTTGTAGAGGATGCGCCGGTTCTGCGGCCAGGCCCAGGCCCAGCCCGGGGTGCAACCCAGGCCGCTGTCGGCGTTGTCGCGGCGGGCCATCTGGTTGCCCTGTTCGGTCCAGGAGCCGGCGAAGATCCAGTTGAAGCACTGGGTCGTGCCGTCGTCGCGCAATTGCGAGAAGTCGCTGAGCAACTGGCCCTTGCGCAAAATCAGCTTGCCTTGCTCGTCGTGCAGGTCGGCCAGGGCGCGGCCGTTGGACTCCTTGGCCACTTCCTCGGGCTTGGGGTCCAGCGGGTCGGCGTAGTCCCAGGCCATGTTGAGGATCGGTGCCGGGTTGGCGCCGCCTTCCTTTTCGTACAGCTCGCGGATCTTCAGGAACAGGTGGCCGAGGATCTTGCCATCGTGCCAGGCCTCGCCCGGAGGCGCCGCGCCGGCCCAGTGCCACTGCAGCCAGCGCCCGGAGTTGACGATCGAGCCGTCTTCCTCGGCAAAGCACGAGGAGGGCAGGCGGAACACTTCGGTCTGGATCGCCGCGGTGTCGACGTCATGCTGCTCGCCGTGGTTCTGCCAGAAGCTCGAGGTCTCGGTGGCCAGCGGGTCGATGATCACCAGGAACTTGAGCTTGGCCAGCGCTGCCTGGGCCTTGTTCTTGTCGGGGAAGGCCGCCACCGGGTTGAAGCCCTGGGCGATGTAGCCGTTGACCTTGCCTTCGTACATGCGGTTGCTGAAGTTGAGCACGTCGTAGCTGTCGTCCCACTTGGGCAGCCAGTCGAAGCCCCAGTCGTTGTCTTTGGTGGCCTTGTCGCCCCAAAGGCTTTTCATCAGGCTGACGAAGAATTTCGGCGTGTGTTTGTAGTAGTTGACCTGATCCTCCAGCAGCGCCACTGGCGTCACCTGCTTGAGGTAGGTGGCCATGTCGGTCTGCTCGTCGGACGGCAGGTTCATGTAGCCAGGCAGGCGCAGCGAAAGCAGGCCCAGGTCGGTGTAGCCCTGGATGTTGGAGTGGCCGCGCAGGGCGTTGACGCCACCACCGGCCATGCCGATGTTGCCCAAAAGCAGCTGGATCATGCCCGAGCCGCGGATCATCTGCGCGCCGTTGGTGTGGTGGGTCCAGCCCAGGGCGTAGAGGAAGGTCGCGGTCTTGTCCGGGGCGCTGGTTTCGCCAAGGATCGCGCAGATCTTCAGGAAGTCATCTTTCGGCGTGCCGCAGACGTTAGTGACCATCTGCGGGGTGTAGCGGCTGACGTGGGCCTTGAGCAGGTTCCACACGCAGCGCGGGTGCTGCAGGGTCAGGTCGCGCTTGGCGTAGCCCTTGCTGTCGAGCTCGTAGGTCCAGGAGCTGCGGTCGTAGCTGCGCTTGTTGGCGTCGTAGCCGCTGAACAGGCCGTCGTCGAAATGGTAGTCCTCGCGCACGATCAGGCTGGCGTTGGTGTAGTGGCGTACGTATTCGTGCTGGATCTTGTCGTGGCTGATCAGGTAGTTGACCACGCCCATCAGGAAGGTCACGTCGGAGCCCGCGCGGATCGGCGAGTAGATGTCGGCCACCGCGGCGCTGCGGTTGAAGCGCGGGTCGACGACGATGACCTTGGCGCCGTTGCGGATCTTCGCCTCGATCACCCACTTGAAGCCCACCGGGTGCGCCTCGGCGGGGTTGCCGCCCATGATCAGCACAACGTTGGCGTTCTTGATGTCGACCCAGTTGTTGGTCATGGCGCCACGGCCAAAGGTCGGCGCCAGGGCCGAAACCGTCGGCGCGTGGCAGACCCGCGCCTGGCTGTCGGTGCCGAGAATGCCCAGGGCACGGGTGAAGCGCTGGTCGAGCGAGCCGGTTTCGCTGCTGGCCGCCGACGAGCAGAGCATGCCGGTGCTGAGCCAGCGGTTGACCGTGGTGCCCTTGGCGTTCTTCTCGATGAAGTTGGCGTCGCGGTCGTCTTTCATCAGCCGGGCGATGCGTTCGATGGCGTGGTCCCAGCTGATGCGCTGCCATTTGTCCGAGCCCGGTGCGCGGTATTCGGGGTAGAGCAGGCGCTGTTCGCTGTGCACATAGTCGACCAGGCCGGCGCCTTTAGGGCACAGCGAGCCACGGCTGACCGGGTGATCAGGGTCGCCTTCGATATGGAAGATCCGAGCCTTGGCGTTCTTGGCGCCGTCGCCGAGGCTGTACATGAGAATCCCGCAACCGACCGAGCAATAGGTGCAGTTGTTACGGGTTTCCTTGGCGCGCAGCAGCTTGTACTGGCGCGACTGGGTCGCCTGGGCCACGCCCGGGGCAAAGCCCAGGCTTGCACAGGTGGCGGTGGCGACGCCGGCGGTACACAGCTTGAAAAACTGTCGTCTGCCAAGTCCCATGGGTATCTCCTCATTCTTATCGGCTGCACAAAGCTGCGGGCATAGGCATGCCCGGCAACAAGGCGTCGCAAGCGCAGTTGGCTGGGGTGTCGAAGCACGGTGTGTCGCAGGTCCCTGTCTGGCGCAGGGTTTTAAGCGGACGTATGCGCGCTAGTGTATTCCCGTACGGAATGTGGGACTAATCGACCTTGTTGATAGGTCTATCGACAGGATCTATCAAGGCCTGGGCCATGATCAACTGTTCGCCAGGCAACAGCAGTTGGACAGATACCCGCAATTCGAACAATTGTTTAAACCTTTGAAACCGCTCAAACCCAAGGATTTCCAGGGATTTTGTGGTTGGCACGGACGCTGCAACAGCTCCCTTCGAGATTGACTATACCAATAGAAACTCGCCTATTTTTTAATCAGGTGGGGAGCAAGACCTTGAATTTCGTGCCTCGGGCAACATCCGTTTTATCCAAATCTTCGACCAAAGTAGTAGGCAAGGACTGGAAGCTGGCCAGCGTCGGCGCCGCCCTGTTGAGCCTGGCGCCGCTGGCCCAGGCCGAAGACGCCACACAGACTGAGAAACGCCTGGAGACGGTTACCGTCCAGGCCGCCAAAGCCACCCCGGTAGAAGCGGCGCAGGCGCAACTGGACGAGATCCCCGGCGGTACCGGGCTGGTCCAGCAGGCGGAGGTGGAGAAGGGCCGCTCGGCCACCCTCGAAGACACCCTGGCCTATCAGCCGGGGGTGTATGCGCAGGCGGCCGGCGGCAACGATGCGATCAAAATTTCCATTCGCGGCTCGGGCGCCAACACATCGCCTGGCTACTTTCGCGAAGGCACCAAGTTTCTCTTCGACGGCCTGGCCCTGACTGGCGCCGGTGGCACGCCCTACGAGCTGCTCGACACCCAGGGCCTGAGCTACACCGAGGTACTGCGCGGTGCCAACGCCTTCGAATACGGCGCCTTGTCGCTGGGCGGGGCGATCAACTTCGTTACCAACTCCGGCCTCACTGCGCCGGGCAACCGCATCAAGGTCGAAGGCGGCAGTTTCGGCTGGCAGAAGCAGACCCTCAGCACCGGTGGCGTGGCTGGCAATGCCGACTACTTCATCAGTGTCGACAACTCCAAGCGCGACGGTTACCAGGACTTCACCTTCACCAAGGCCAAGGGCGTGGTGAGCAACTTCGGCTACCGCTTCAACCCCAAGCTGGAAACCCGCCTGTATATCCGCTACCGCGAGGAATACCACGAAAACTCCGGGGCCCTGACCCTGGCGCAACTGAAGAAGAACTCCTCGCAAACCAACCCCAGCACCCGCGCCACCCGCGGCGACTCGACCAAGGAAGGCTCGACCTGGGTCGGCAGCAAGACCACCTACACCTTCGATGACGATTCGACCCTGGTGGCCGGGCTGGTCTATCACAACTACCCGCAGATCCTCAGCAAGAAGAGCACGGTCAACCCCAACTACTGGGACTGGCGCGACATCAACTATTCGCTCAAGTACACCCGCAGCGACCAGCTGTTTGGCCTTCCGAGCACCACCACGGTCGGCTGGAGCAGCACCCAGCACATCCGCTCCGGGGTGCGCACCTACAGCGGCGACAAGGACCTGGGCCGGTTGCAGAAGCAGGTCGAGTACGACGGCTCGTTCGACCATGTGTTCTCGCTGGGCAACGACCTCGGCCTGACCGACAACCTGTACCTGTCCACGGGCCTCTCGGCCATTGAGGTCAAGCGCAATGTCGATGTCAATTTCAGCGACCGGCCCAACACCAGCGGCATCCCCAGCCACTATCGCTATCAGCAATGGAAACTGGCGCCACGGCTCGGCCTGCGTTACTACCTGACCCCGGACGTGCAGGTGTTCGGCAACGTCAGCCGCTCGATCGACCCGCCCAGCTCCTGGTCCAGTTCCGGCTCGGGGGTGACCACCAACTTTGCCAAGACCCTGGTGCCACAAAGCGCCAACACGGTTGAACTGGGGATTCGCGGGCGTTCGGAGATTTTCGACGGCAGCCTGACCCTGTACAAATCCTGGATCAAGGACGAGCTGCTCAACGTCGAAATCCTCCCGGCCACCAACACTTCGGCCGCGGTGGTCTCGACCTCCAACGCCAGCCCGACCATCCACCAGGGCATCGAGGCGGGGCTGACCACCAAGCTCTGGCAACGCGATAACGGCGATGTGCTGAGCTGGCGCCAGGCCTACACCCTCAACGACTTTCACTACCGCAACGACCCGCTGTTCAGCAAGAACGAGCTGCCGGGCCTGCCCAAGCACATCTACCAGGGCGAGCTGTTCTACCAGTACGCCAACGGCTTTTACGCCGGGATCAACGTGCGCTCGGCATCGAGCACGGCGGTGGACTACGCCAACAGCTTCTACGCGCCGTCCTACACCCTGTGGGGCGCACGCCTGGGCTACGACGCGCCGAACAAGACCTGGCAGGTGTACCTGGACCTGAAGAACCTCACCGACAAGGACTACGTCACCGCCCTGGTGCCCAGCTACGACGCCAAGGGCCAGGACACCGCTTCGCTGTACCCGGGTGACGGCTTCGGCGCCTACACCGGGATTGCCTACAACTTTTGAGCCAGGGGCGGGTGCCGTTCGCGCGGCACCTGCAGGAGAACCGCATGAGAGTAATCGCAAGGCTGGGCGCGCCCGCCGTGCTTGGCGCGCTGCTGGCCCTGGGCGCCTGCAAGCCGGTGGAGCAATCGCCGGAGCAGGGCAGCAGCGGCATCGACGGCACGCTGCACAACGGCACCCTCAGCTATGGCGCGCAGGACTATTACGAGGCCGCTCCGGGCAAGCCCGGTGGCACCCTGCGGGTGTCGACGGCCTCCGACACCATGACGCTGGACGTGCATTCGATTTCCCACGGCAATGTGCAGTGGCTGGGGCGCATTCTGTTCGACTGCCTGCTGTACCAGGACGAGCAGGGCAATATCTCGCCGTGGCTGGCCAAGTCCTGGGAGATCTCCGACGACGGCAAGACCTACACCTTTCACCTGCGCGACGACGTGACCTTCAGCGATGGCGAGAAATTCAACGCCCGTGCCGTGCAGGTCAACCTTGAACACATGCGCGACCCGGCGACCAAATCGCCGCTGGCCGCTGCCTACATCGCCCCATATGTCGACGGGCGCATCGTCGATGAGTACACCTTCGAAGCGCACTTGCGCGAGCCGTATTCGCCGTTCCTCGATGTGCTGGCGCAGTCGTGGCTGAGCATGATCTCGCCCCGGCAGATCCTCGAAGCGCCGAAGACCATCGCCGAGCACCCGATCGGCTCCGGGCCCTTCGTGCTGGAAAGCTATACCCGCGACCAGGGCGCCAACTTCGTCAAGCGCAAGGGCTACAACTGGGCGCCCGCAGTCACCCGCCACCAGGGCGAGGCCTACCTCGACCGCCTGGAGCTGAGCATCGTCCCCGAGCCGATGATCCGCTTCAGTACCCTGGAAGCCGGCCAGTCGGACTTCACCGTCGACGCCCCGACCCAGAACGCCCGGGCTATCCGTGACAACCCGGACTTGCAGATGCGCAGCCGCATTCGCAAGGCCAACCCGTTTCGCAGCCTGACCTTCAACGTCGAGCGCTTTCCCTTCGACGACGTGCAGGTGCGCCGCGCCGTGGCCAAGGCCATCGACCGCGACGGCCTGGCCTGGATCACCGGTTTTGGCGAGTACCTGGCCAAGGGTGATTTTCTTGCCGCCAACACCCGCTACTACGACCCGGCATTCAAGGATGTACTGGCCTATGACGTCGCCGAGGCCAACCGCATTCTCGACCAGGCCGGCTGGAGTGAGCGCGACGCCGAGGGTTACCGGGTCAAGAACGGCCAGCGCCTGGCCGCGCACCTGCTGACCTACGAAACCGCGGCCTACCCGAGCAGCATCGCCGTGGCCATCCAGGCCGACCTGAAGAAGATCGGCCTCAAGATCGACATCGACCTGCTGCCCCTGGCCCAGGTCACCCAGCGCCGTTACGCCAGTGATTTTCAGCTGATCGGCGGCGGCTACTGGCACACCAACACCCCCGATGGCCTGTACATCCTCTATCACAGCCAGGCAATCAGCACCGCCAAGCTGATCGGCCAGAACGCCGGGCGCTTTCGCGATGCCGAGCTCGACCGGGTACTCAGCGCGGCCCGGCGGACTACCGACCCGGTGGCGCTGAACGACCTCTATCGCATCGCCCAGCAGCGCCTGGCGCAGACCATCCCGGCGGTGCCGGTGTTCGAGAGCCATGTGCTGCTGGCCTACCGCAAGCAGGTCAAGGGGCTGATTTTCGACACTTCGCACAACACTCCGTTTTTCACCAGTGTCTGGCTCGACCCGGAGGGCAAATGACTAGCTTGCAACGATTGGCCTGGCGCCTGCTGGCCGGCATCGGCGTGCTTTGGGGCGCGGCGACCCTGACCTTCCTGGCCATCAACCTCAGCGCCGGCGACCCGGCCCTGGCGATTCTCGGCGGCCCCGACGCCATGCCCAGCGCCGAGCTGATCGCCCAAGTGCGCGCCGAATACGGCCTCGACCAGCCGTTGTGGGTGCAGTACGGCCAGTACCTGGCGCGCCTGGCCCAGGGCGATCTGGGCGAGTCATACCGTTTGCGCATCCCGGTACTGCAGGTAATCGGCAGCCAGCTGGGCGCCACCGTGCAGCTGTCGCTGGCCGCCGCCTTGCTGTCGATTGTGCTGGCGGTGAGCTGCGCGGTGCTCACCGCCAACCGGCCGCGCTGGGTGCGCTCGCTGGTGTCCGGCACTGAACTGGTGCTGTCGTCGGCGCCGTCGTTCGTGATCGGCATCGTGCTGTTGCTGGTGTTTTCGTTCGGCTGGCACCTGCTGCCGCCATCCGGTTCCAACAGCTGGCAGGCGCTGATGCTGCCGAGCCTGGCCCTGGCCCTGCCGATTGCCGCGGTGCTGACCCAGGTACTGCGCCAGGAGCTGGAAGACATCCTCGAACAGCCGTTTATCGCCATGGCCCGCGCCCGCGGCATGTCCGAGACCGGCGTGCGCCTCAAGCATGCCTTGCGCCATGCCCTGGTGCCGCTGGTGACGTTGTCGGGCTTTGTTTTCGCCAGCTTGCTGGGCGGTGCGGTAATCATCGAAATGCTCTTCGCCCGCCAGGGCATCGGCCGCTTGATGCTCGACGCCGCCGTGACCAAGGACATGCCCTTGCTGCTGGGCATCACCCTGTTGGCGGCGGCGATTTATGTGCTCGTCAACTTTCTCGTCGACCTGATCAACCACTGGGTCGACCCCCGCAGCAAAAGCCTATGAACCCGAATCTCAAGGACCAGCCATGAGTGCCCATGAACTGCCAACAGCCCTGGCTGCGAACCCCGCAGGCCAGGACTACGTAAACCTGCAGGCGCGCTTTGCCCCGGTGTTTGCCCGCATTGCCGAAGGTGCGGTCGAGCGCGAGCAGCAGCGCACCCTGGCCCATGAGCCGGTGGCCTGGCTGCGCGAAGCCGGCTTTGGCGCCCTGCGCGTGCCCCAGGCATTGAACGGCGCCCAGGCCAGCCTGCCGGTGCTGTTTCGCCTGCTGATCGACCTGGCCGAAGCCGACTCCAACCTGCCGCAAATCTTTCGCGCCCACTTCGGTTTTGTCGAAGGCCGGCTGTCCAGTGGCGATGCCGCTTCGCAACAGCACTGGCTGGCCAAGGTGGCGACGGGGCAGTTGTGGGGCGCGGCCATGGCCGAACGCACCGACACCACCGGCAATTCGGTGCGCCTGCGCGCTGCCGACCCGCAGGCGCCCGAGGCCGGCTGGCTGCTGCACGGCGAGAAGTACTACTGCACCGGCGCCATCTATGCCGACTGGGTGGCGGCGGTGGCCATGCTCGATGAGGATTTTGTCAGCGTGGTGGTGCCGACCACGGCGCCAGGGGTCAGCCTGGAAGATGACTGGGACGGTTTCGGCCAGCGCCTGAGCGGCAGCGGCACTACCCGTTTTGCCAATGTCGCGGTGCCGCCGCAGCAGGTGCTGCGGCGCTTCAAGCCCGGCGAGCTGCGCGCCGAATCCTACCTGTCGGCCTTCTACCAGCTGTACCACCTGGCGACCCTGGCCGGTATCGCCCGCGCCGCGCAGCGCGATGCCGTGGCCTTCGTCCAGGGCCGCACCCGCGCCTTTGGCGTGCCGGGCCAGTCCAGCCCCAAGGACGACCCGCTGGTGCAGCGGGTGATCGGTCGTCTGTCGAGCCTGGCCTATGCCGCCCAGGCCCTGGTGCTGGATGTCGCCCAGGTGCTGCAGACCGTGCATGAAGCCGAGCTCGACGGTTCTATTGGCGAGGAGCACTACGTCGAGGCCGACATTCGCACCTACCAGGCCCAGCAGATTGTTCTCGAGCAGGTGCTCGAAGCCACCACCTTGCTGTTTGAAGTCGGCGGCGCCTCGGCCACCAGCCAGGCCCGGCGCCTCGACCGGCACTGGCGCAATGCCCGCACCCTGGCCTCGCACAACCCGGCGATCTACCGCGAGCGGGCGCTGGGCAATTACTACCTCAACGGCATCAGCCCTGGTGCCGCCTGGCGCCAGTTGCACGCCCAGGACAACGCCGCCCGCGATGAAGCCAGCGCGGTCTGACCCCACTCAAGGAGTTGCCATGAGCCAGCCTGCAAAACACATGAGCATCGGCATGAACATCCTCGGTTTCGGCGCCCACTCCGGTGCCTGGCGCCAGGCCGAGGTGCCGGCCAATGCCTATCTCGATCACCAGTACTACAGCAACATCGCGCGCATTGCCGAACGCGGCAAGCTCGATGCGATCTTCCTCGCCGACGGCCCGGCGCTGATCGGCGATGTTGGCCAGCATCCGGCCGGGCGCCTGGAACCTACCGTGCTGCTCACCGCCGTGGCCCTGGCTACCCGCCATATCGGCGTGATCGCCACCGCTTCGAGCAGCTATAACGACCCGTATAACCTGGCCCGGCGCTTCAGTTCGCTGGACCATATCAGCGGCGGCCGTGCGGCCTGGAACGTGGTCACCAATGCCGGTGATGCCGCCGCGCAGAACTTCGGCCTGGCCGGTGCGCCGCGACACGTCGACCGTTATGCCCGGGCCGATGAGTTCATCGATGTCACCCTTAAATTGTGGGACAGCTGGGAAGATGACGCGGTGATCGGCGATGCCCGCCGTGGGCGTTTTGCCGACCCGGCCAAGGTGCATGCCATCGACTTTGTCGGCGAGCACTTTTCGGTCAAGGGCCCGCTCAACTTGCCGCGCTCGCCCCAGGGCCGGCCGGTGCTGGTGCAGGCCGGGTCTTCCGAAGGCGGCAAGGCCCTCGGCTCGCGCTATGCCGATGCGATCTTCACCACCCAGACCACCCTGGTCGACGGCCAGGCGTTCTATCAGGAAATGAAACAGCGCGCCCGCCAGTGGGGGCGCAACCCCGAGCACCTGAAAATCATGCCGGGGCTGTCAACGGTAATCGGCAGCAGCGAGGCCGAGGCCCAGGCGCGTTTCGACGAGCTCAACGCCTGGTACGGCGAAGAAGGGCTGATCAACCAGGTGGCGGCGCGGGTGGGCCTGGCGGTCAGCGAGCTGCAGCTGGATGCGCCGTTGCCCTGGGAGCGGATTGGCCCGGTGGCGGATTTCGAGCGCGGCTCCCACGGTTTTCTCGAAGCTCAGTTGAACCTGGCGCGGCGCGAGAACCTGACCATCCGCGAACTGTCGCGGCGCATCCTGGTCGGCCACCGGCTGATCGTCGGCACCCCGGAACAGGTCGCCGACAGCCTTGAGCACTGGTTCCGTGCCGGCGCTGCCGATGGCTTCAACATCATGCCGGACATGTTCCCCTCCGGTGTCGAGGTATTCGTCGACCAGGTGGTGCCGCTGCTGCAACAGCGCGGGGTGTTCCGCCGTGAATACCAGGGCAGCACCTTGCGCGAGCACCTCGGCCTGCCGTACCCGG
Organism: Pseudomonas sp. B21-035; assembly: GCF_024748945.1. Classification (NCBI taxonomy): domain Bacteria; kingdom Pseudomonadati; phylum Pseudomonadota; class Gammaproteobacteria; order Pseudomonadales; family Pseudomonadaceae; genus Pseudomonas; species Pseudomonas sp. B21-035. The sequence goes on along the minus strand of NZ_CP087179.1, from coordinate 3,632,576 downwards.
CCAGCCAGTACCAGCGCGCCGCCGAAGCGGTTTGAGCTTTTTACTTTCGATACGGAGCGAGCATGATCAAACGTAGATTGGGCCACAGCGACATTCAGGTCAGCGTGCTGGGGCTGGGCAGCATGACCTGGGGCCACCAGAACAGCGAAAGCGATGCCCACCGCCAGCTCGACGCGGCGCTGGCCGCTGGTATCAACCTGATCGATACCGCCGAGATGTACCCAACGCCGACCCACGGCGAAACCTGGGGCAGCACCGAGCGCTTCATCGGCAGCTGGCTGGCGAACAGCGGGCGGCGCGCCGAGGTGGTGCTGGCCAGCAAAATCATCGGCCCGGCACGCCAGCCGGGGGCCGGCGCGCATATCCGTGAGGGGCTTACACGCCACGACCGGGCCAATATCGTCGCCGCCCTGGACGGCAGCCTCAAGCGCCTGCAAACCGATTACCTGGACCTCTACCAACTGCACTGGCCGGACCGCACCACCAATATTTTTGGCCAGCGCGAATACCCCTATGTCGAGGATGACCGCGAAACCGTGAGCATCGCCGAGACCTTGCAGGTGCTGGCCGATCAGGTCGCCGCCGGCAAGATCCGCCATATCGGCGTGTCCAACGAAACCCCGTGGGGCGTGGCCGAGTTTTTGCGCCAGGCGCGTGAGCAGAACCTGCCGCGCATCGTCAGCATCCAGAACCCCTATAGCCTGCTCAACCGCCTGTACGAGGGCGGCCTGTCGGAGTTCAGCCAGCGCGACAACATCGGCTTGCTGGCCTATTCGCCGCTGGCCTTCGGCGCCCTGACCGGCAAGTACCTCAACGGCGCCTTGCCGCAGGGCTCGCGGCTGTCGTCGGTGTACCGCACCTTCAACCGCTACGACAGCCCCGGCGCCCATCAGGCCATCGCTGCCTATGTGGCGCTGGCGCAGGAGCTTTCGATCAGCCCGGCGCAACTGGCCCTGGCTTATGTGCTCAACAAGCCGTTTGTCAGCAGCGCACTGACCGGGCAGACCAGCCTGGCGCAACTGGCCGACAACCTCGGCGCATTGCAGGTGAAGCTGGGTAGCGAAGCCTTGGTGCGCATCGAGCAGATCCACCGGCAGATCCCTAACCCGGCTCCCTAACGTTCAGTTCATGGAGGTGCCCGATGGCGCCGATCAATTCAACGGCAGCGGTGCTGCCGGTCAGCGGCCTGATCCCGGCCCCGGCGCGTTTTGCCAGGCGCCGGCCACTGGCGGTGCGCCCGGGGCTGGTGCTGGCGGCGCTGTTCGTCGTCTTTTTGCTGCTGGCGGCGCTGCAGCCAGGCTGGCTGGTGGCCGCCGACCCGCTTGATGCCAACGCCCGCCAGGCGTTCCAGCCACCGGGTAGCCTGCACTGGCTGGGCACTGACGAGAACGGCCGCGACATCCTCGCGCGGTTGGTCTACGCGGTGCGCCCGTCGCTGGTACTGGGCCTGAGTGCCACGGCGCTGGGATTGCTGCTGGGCACCGTGCTCGGGCTGCTGGCCGGCCTCGGCCCACGGCTGGTCGACGGCGCGGTGATGCGCCTGGTCGATGTGCTGCTGGCCTTTCCCGACCTGTTGCTGGCGCTGGTGATCATCACCTTTTTTGGCCAGGGCGCGCTCAACACCATCATCGCCGTGGGCATCGCCAGCGTGCCGCGCTATGCGCGCCTGGTGCGCGCGCAAACCCTGGTGGTACGCAATGCCGGCTACGTCGAGGCGGCCACGACCCTGGGCCTGCCACGACGCCAGGTGATCTGGCGGCACGTGCTGCCCAATGCGATCAAACCGATTTTGATTCTCGCCACCATCGGCATCGGCAGCACCATCGTTGCCGGCGCCGCCCTGAGCTTTCTTGGCTTTGGCGCGCCACCGCCGCAGCCGGAATGGGGCGGCATGCTCGCCATCGGCCGCAACTACCTGGCCAACGCCTGGTGGCTGGTGGCCTGGCCGGCCCTGGCCATCACCCTCACCGTGGTTTCGATCACCGCCATCGGCCGCGAACTGCTGCGCCGCAACGAAGGTAAACGCCTATGAACGCTGTTCTTCAACACCCCGCGCCGCTGATCGAGGTCAGCGACTTGCAGGTGCGCTTCGGCCAGGGCGTGCCGGTGCTCAAGGGCATCAGCTTCACCGTGCAGCAGGGCGAATGCCTGGCGCTGGTGGGCGAATCCGGCTCGGGCAAGAGCGTCACTTCGCGCACCCTGGCCGGGCTCACCGGAGCCCATGCGCAGTTGCAGGCCAGCCGCCTGGCCTTTGCCGGGCAGGACCTGCGCCAGTTCGACGAGCGCGCCTGGCGCCGGGTGCGCGGCGCACAAATCGGCTTTGTCATGCAAGACGCCCTGGGCTCGCTCGACCCCCTGCGCCCGGTCGGCAAGGAGATTGCCGAGCCGCTGCAACTGCACAGCGCGCTGAACCGCGAGCAGCGTCAGGCGCGGGTGCTGGAACTGCTGCGCGCGGTCGGCGTGCCGGAACCTGAGCTGCGCGCCCGCCAGTACCCCTGGCAGCTCTCCGGCGGCTTGCGCCAACGGGCGCTGATCGCCTCGGCGATTGCCTGCAACCCGCGCCTGCTGATTGCCGACGAGCCGACCACGGCGCTGGATGCCACGGTGCAGGCCCAGGTCTTGAGCCTGCTCGAATCCCTGCGCGGCGACAGCACGGCGATGCTGATTGTCAGCCACGACCTGGCGGTGGTCTCGCGCCTGGCCAACCGCGTGGCAGTGATGCACAACGGCGTGATCGTCGAGCAGGGCAGTGTCGAGGCGGTGCTGCAAGACCCGCAGCACCCCTACACCCAGTACCTGCTCAAGGCCGGTGCCGCCGTGCATTTTCGCCGACCGCAGGCAGCAAAACTTGCGGCCGTGGCGCCGCCGGTGGTGGAAACCAGCGCGCCGCTGTTGCAGGTGCAGCAACTGAGCAAGGCCTTCAAGGGCCCGGACGGCGCCTTGCGCACCGTGGTCGACAAGGTTTCGCTGCAGCTGCACAAGGGCCGCACCTTAGGCATTGTCGGCGAGTCGGGCTCGGGCAAGACCACCCTGACCCGGATGATCCTCGGCCTGGAAACCCCCGACAGCGGCGCGATCCAGATCAAGGGCCGGCCCTGGCTGCAACTCGATGACCAGGAGAAACGCGCGCTGCGCCGCAGCATCCAGGTGGTGTTCCAGGACCCGCTGAGCTCCTTCGACCCGCGCTACACCGTGCAGCGGGTGTTGTACGAGGCGCTGCAAGTAGCCGGGCACCTGCGCGCGCAGTGGTGCCCGCAGGCCGTCGAGTTGCTCACCCTGGTGCGCCTTGACGAAAGCCTGCTGGAGCGGCGCCCGATCGAGCTGTCGGGCGGCCAGCGGCAACGCATCGCCATTGCCCGCGCCCTGGCCGCGCAGCCGCAGATCCTGGTGTGCGACGAGCCGGTGTCGGCGCTGGATGTGTCGGTGCAGGCGCAGATCCTCGAACTGCTCGACGACCTAAAACAGCGCCTGGGCCTGGCCTGCCTGTTCATCTCCCACGACCTGGGGGTGATCAACCACGTCAGCGACCAGGTGCTGGTGATGAAAGACGGCGTGGCGGTGGAAAGCGGCGCCGTGCGCGATGTTTTCGACCGTCCGCAACACCCCTATACCCGTGCCTTGCTTGACGCCATTCCACACCTGGAAAGCGGTCGCAAGGTCAGTTTCGAATTTCTCCGCCTGGCGATCTGATCGCCTGATTTGCACAAGGAAAGTCCATGCCTGGTTTATCCGCAGTCCCCCCGATTGAGCGTCGCAACCTCGACGACCTCAAAGGCAATACCGAAAACCTGCTGGCGCTGATTGCCGCCGGCGCCGCGCAACGTGAACGCGAGCGCCAGCTGCCCTATGAAGCGGTACGCCAGATTGCCCAGGCCGGGCTCTACACCTGCCGCATTCCCGAGCAATACGGCGGCCCGGGTGGCAGCGTCAGCGATGTGATCGGCCTGCTGCTGCGCATCGCTTCGGTGGACTCCAATGTCGCCCAGGCGCTGCGCCCGGGCTTTGGTTTTATCGAAGGCTTGTTGTCGTCAACCGCCGACGGCGCCGAGGCCGAGCGCCAGCGCTGGTTCGCCCGCTACCTGCAAGGCGCGGTGCTGGGCAATGCCGGCTGGGAAGTGGGCGGCGCCAATGGCGCGATCAGTGCGCGCATCGTGCGTGACGGCGAGCATTACCGCGCCAGCGGCAGCAAGTACTACAGCACCGGCTCCCTGTACGCCGACTGGGTCAGCGCCGTGGCCCTGGATGAAAACGATCAGCCGGTGTCGTTCGTGCTGCCGCGCGAGCGCCAGGGCCTGGAGTTGCTCGACGATTTCGACGCCATGGGCCAGCGCCTGACTGCCAGCGGTACCACGCGCCTGAATGATGTCGTGGTGTACGCCGACGAGATCCGCACGCGGACCGTGGAGGAGGGCAAGCGCACCATCGTCACGCCGTTCCTGCAGTTGTTTCTGGCCACGGTGCAGGCCGGCATCGCCCGCAATGCGCTGGACGACGCCAGCCGCTTTGCCCGCGAGCATGCGCGGCCGATCAAGCACAGCAGCGCCGCGCGTTCGGTGGATGACCCTTACGTGCAGCTCAGCGTCGGCGAGATCGCCGCCCGTGCCTTTAGCGCCGAAGCCGTGGTGTTGCGCGCGGCGGCGTCGATCGACCGCGCCTGGGCCAGCGGGCTTGATCCACATCAGGTTGACCAGGCCGCCATCGACGTCGCCCAGGCCCAGTACATTGCCGCCGAGTCCGCGCTCAAGGCTGCCGAGTTGCTGTTCGACGTCGGCGGCGCCTCGACCACCGGCCGCAGCCACAATCTCGACCGCCACTGGCGCAACGCACGCACGGTCGCCAACCACAACCCGCGACACTGGAAGGCCGCAGCGGTGGGTGCCTGGCAACTGACCGGCACGCCGCCGCCGACGTCGGGCTTGTTCTGAGGTGGGCAGTTTGCAGGCGCCGCTGTTGACCCACAGCACCGGGCAATCGCGGCGGGTACCGATGATCATCGGCTGCGCGTTGCTGATGGAGCTGATCGACTCCACCGTGGTCATGACCGCATTGCCACAGATGGCCAGCGAGTTCGGCGCGCCGAGTGTGCGCATGAACCTGGTGGTGTCGCTGTACATGCTCGCCGCGGCCCTGGCAGTGCCGGTCAGCGGCTGGGCGGCGGACCGCTACGGGCCGCGGCGGGTGTTCGTGCTGGCGATAGTGTTGTTCACCCTGTCGTCGCTGGCTTGCGCCCTGGCCGGGTCGTTGCTGCAACTGTGCCTGGCGCGCCTGTGCCAGGGCGCGGCGGGGGCGATGATGGTGCCGGTGGGCTTGATGATCCTGCTGCGCTGGTCGCCGCGCGAGCAACTGCTGCGCAACATGTCCTACCTGACCATCCCGCCACTGGTGGGGCCGATGCTCGGGCCGCCGCTGGGCGGTCTGCTGGTGACGCTGCTGTCGTGGCAATGGATTTTTCTGGTCAACCTGCCCATCGGCGTGCTCGGGGTGTACCTGGTGCTGCGGCATATTCCCGATTACCCCGGCGACAGCCAGCAACGCCTGGACCTGCACGGCTTGCTGCTGGCCAGTGTGGCCCTGGCGTCACTGGTGTTCGGCTTCGAGGCGCTCGGCCATGGTTTGCTGGCGCGGCGCTGGGTGCTGCTGTTGCTGCTGATCGGGCTAATAACAGCGCTGCTCTATGTGCGCCATGCCCGGCGTTGCGCCCAGCCGCTGCTGGACTTTTCGCCTTTGCGCGTAGGCAGTTTTGCCGTGAGTTTCTGGGGTGGCAATCTGTTTCGCCTGGGCACGGCGGCGCAGCCGTTCTTGATGGTGTTGTTGTTCCAGCTGTGCTTTGGTTTAAGCCCTTTGCATGCCGGTTTGCTGACCTTCACCGGGGGTGTCGGCGCCTTTGTGGTCAAGCTGCTGGCGGTGCGTATCGTGCGCCGCTTTGGCTTTCGCCGCACCTTGAGTATCAATGCGTTGTTCACCGGTTTGAGCCTGGGCGCCTGCGCCAGTTTCAACCTCGACACGCCGTACTGGCTGGTGGTGTTGATCCTGTTCGCCAGCGGCCTGATCCGCTCCTTGCAGTTCAGCGCCATGGGTGGCCTGACCTATGCCGACGTGCCCGCCGAACTGCACAGCCGCGCCAGCAGCCTGTCGGCGGCGACGGTGCAGTTGACCATGAGCTTGTCGGTGGGGGTGGCTGCTTCACTGCTCAGTGTGTTGATGAGCTTGAAAGGTGAGCAGCAAGTGGCGGTGGCGGATATCGCCCTGGTGATTGGCGTCGGGGCGCTGCTGTGCATGGCTTCGGCGCTGGTGTTTCGCACGCTGGCGGCGGATGCGGGGAGTGAGATCTACCGCTGAGCTTTTCTCGACTGGACTGCGACCGCTGCACGCTCGATCGCGGGTCGAGCCCGCTCCCACAGGATGGGTACAGGGCCTGCGATAAGGCCATTAGATCGACAAATTCAGCACCCGCTCGCCCTGGGTACTGCCCCCGGGCTGCCGGCGATTCACCGCCAGTTCGCCCATCTTGATCAGCCGGGTGCGGGTGACGTTGCGGCTCAGGCCGAGCAAGTTGGCGGTGTGCACCTGGTTGTAATGACTGAAGCGGTAGGCCGCGCGCAACAGTGCGTCCTCGACCTTCTCGTGCAAGGCGCCGCCAGGTTGTTCGAAGAGTTTCTGGAAAGCCCGCGCCAGCAAGCCTTCCGCCGAATCATCGCTGCCGGGGCTGTCGTCGGCGCGTTCGATGCGCATGTTCGACAGGCGCAGGTCCTCCTGGCGGATCACGCCGTCACGGCAGATCAGCAAGGTGTGATGGATGACGTTTTCCAGCTCGCGGATGTTGCCCGGCCAGCCGTAGCTGCGCAGCTTGGCTTCGGCCTCGCTGCTGAGGCTGACCTGGCCATAGCCCAGGCGCTGGCTGTAGGCCTGGATGAAGTGGCGGGTCAGCGGCAGGATGTCGCCCGGGCGTTCACGCAGTGGCACAAGTTCCAGGCTGACGACGTCGAGGCGGTAGTACAGGTCTTCGCGAAAGTGCCCGGCGTTGATGGCTTTTTCCAGCTGCACGTTGGTAGCGGCCAGTACCCGCACATCGATGGCAATGCTCTTGCGCGAGCCCAGGCGTACCACTTCGCGCTCCTGCAGCACGCGCAACAGCTTGACCTGGATCGGCATCGGCAGGTCGCCGATCTCGTCGAGGAACAAGGTGCCGCCGTTGGCTTCTTCGAACCAGCCGGCCTTGGCACTGAGGGCGCCGGTGAACGCGCCTTTTTCGTGGCCGAACAATTCGGCCTCGACCAGCGACTCGGAAAACGCTCCGCAGTTGACTGCCACGAACGGCTTGTCACGCCGGCCGCTGAGGTTGTGGATGTGCCGGGCGACCAGCTCTTTGCCGGTGCCGGTCTCGCCGATGATCAGCACGCTGGCTTCACTCGGCGCGACCCGCTGCAGGTGCGCCAGCAAGGCCCGTGACTTGGGGTCTTCGAACACCTGCGCGGTGGCGCGGATCGAGGTGGCCAGGGCCGGGGAGGGCGGTAGGGTCAACAATTGCATGGCGGTCACACTATGAGTAGAAGGTCGGAGTCGGCAATTGCCCGCGCAGGGCCCATTCACCGAGTTCGTGCAGCTTGTAGTCGAGCGGGTCGTGCAGGCTCTGGGTGCGCAGGTTGCGCCAGTGCCGGTCGAGGCCCACCGAGGCCTGGGTGGCGCGGGCGCCGGTGACTTCAAACACCTTGCTGCAAATCTCCAGGCCATCGCGGCTGGCGGCGACCTTGGCGGTAGCGATGCTCACCGCCAGGCGCCCGCGTTGTTCGGCGCTCAGCGCCGCGCCTTTGGCCCAGGCCTGGTCCAGTTCCTGGGCGGCCTGGTCAACCAGCAGCCGCGCACCCTGCAGGCGCACCCAGAAGTCGCCGAAATGCTTGAGTACATACGGGTCGGCGCTGCTCTGTTCGGCGAGCGATTTGAACCATGGCCGCGACTCGCGCAGGGCATAATCCCGGGCCTCTTCGAAAGCGCCCTCGGCGATGCCGAGGAAGATATTGGCGAAATGCAGCTGGGCAATCAGCGGCCGCAGGCAGGCGAACGGCGTGCTCAAGGGACCGGGGTCGAGCAGCAGGTCGCTTTCTTCCACCCGTACCCGTTCGAAGCTGGCGCTGCCGCTGTCGGTCTGGCGCTGGCCCATGTTGTGCCAGTCGTTGTGCAGGGTGATGCCGGTGCGCCCGCTGGGGATCGCCGCAATCAGCAGCTTGCCGCCGGCGCTCTCGTCCACCGCCGAGGCGATGAGCATCTCTGAATCGCTGGCGCCGGAGCAGAAGCTTTTTTTACCGGAGAACTCGCGAAAGCTGCCACGGTCCTTGACCACCGTGCGGGTGTCCAGCGGGTTGAGGGCATTGCCCCAGAACCAGCTCTTGCGCGCGGTCAGTTCAAACCATGGCTGCCACTGCGCGGGCGTGGCAAACAGGCGCACGGTGGCGAGCATCAGGTGATGAAAACCAAACACGTGGGCCAGGGAACTGTCGACCCGGGCGAATTCACGAACCACCTCGAAGGTTTGCCTCCAGCTGGCGCCCAGCCCACCGAACTCGCGGGGGATGCTCAAGGCCAGCAGGCCGCTGCTGCGGATGGCATCGCGTTCAGCCTTGGGCGTGCCGCCCTGGCGGTCGCGCTCGACGGCGCTGCGGGCGAACTCGCTGGCCAGTTCCCGGGCGATGTGCAAAGGGGTCGATGGAGTGCGGTGCAAAGGTGGCGCTCACTTGCTCGATGAGGGTGGTACCGATGCTAAAGGATCTAAAAAACTGAAAATAAATAACTTGTAGGTCTTTCGATATGTCGATTTGTATATTTCGTTTTGTTCTATATTCGTAAGTATTTATTCTTTTTAATTTTATTCGCTCGAGCGCAATCTGCACCTCAAGCACTGCGCGGCAGTGCACCCCAGGACGAGGAAGCAGCACATGACCATCAAGGCGATCAACGTACGCAATCAGTTCAAAGGCACGGTCAAGGAGATCATCGAAGGCCCGGTGGTATCGGAAATCGACGTACAGACCTCCGCCGGCATCGTCACCTCGGTGATCACCACCCGCTCGGTGCACGAGCTGGAGCTGCGGGTCGGCAGCGAAGTGATTGCCTTCGTCAAATCCACCGAGGTGTCGATCGCCAAGCTATGAAGGGCAGGAACAAAAACAGGCCGAGCCCCGGTGACGGGGCTCGGCCTTTTTGTTTCAGGACTGGCTGGTTTGCGGCAGGATCATTTGCGCCGGGGCATCGGCAGCCTTGCGCCGCGCCACCAGGTAATACAGCACACTCGGTACGATCAGGCCGATGATCCACGACAGGTCGACGCCGCCCAGGTGGGCAACCATCGGGCCGGTGTAGAGCTTGGTGGAAATGAACGGCATCTGCACCAGCACGCCGATGGTGTAGACGATGATGCCGGGCATGTTCCAGCGCCCGTAGCGGCCGTTGGGGTCTGCCAGCGCCGGCACGTCGTAGCGCTCCTTGGTGATGAAGTAGTAGTCCACCAGGTTGACCGCGCTCCAGGGCACGAAGAAGGTCAGCAGGAACAGGATGAACGACTTGAACGCGGCCAGGAACGAATGCTGGCCGAGCAGGGCGATCAACGTCGAAGCGCCAACGATGGCGAGGACGAAGAACAGCCGCTGACGGCGGGTGACTTCGATGTGCCCGCGAAAGCCACTGATGATGGTGGCGATGCACATGAAGCTGCCGTAGGAGTTGAGGGTCGAGATGGTCACCTTACCGAAGGCGATGCTGAAGTACAGCAGCGCGGCGGTGGCGCCGGTACCGCCCAGGCCGACGATGTAGGCCACTTCACGGCCGGAGAACTGGCCGTTGGCAATCGCCGCGGCAAACACCCCGAGGACCATCGACGCCTGGGCGCCGACCACCGAGCCCAGGCCTGCGGCGAGGAAGGTCTTGAACGATGAGGTGTTGCTCGGCAGGTAGCGCGAATAATCCGCGACATAAGGGCCGAACGAGATCTGCCAGGACGCCGACAGCGACACCGCGAGCAGGAACGAGGCCCAGGTGAAGTGGCGGTTCTCCAGCAACTGGCCGATGTCGCTGATGACCATGATGCGGCTGAACAGGTAGACGAAGGCGATGATTCCCAGCACGCTGGCCACCCGGCCGATCCAGTGGATCATGCGGTAGCCGAACACCGTGGCAAGGACGATGACCCCGGCGAAAATCAGAATGCCGGCGCTGTCGCTGACGCTCAGCAACTGGCCGATGGCCTGGCCCGAGAGCACCGTGCCGGTGGCGGTGAAGCCCAGGTACATCAGGCACACCAGGGCAATCGGGATGGCCGCGCCGTACACCCCGAACTGCACGCGGCTGGAGATCATCTGCGGCAGGCCGAGTTTCGGCCCTTGGGCGGCGTGCAGGGCCATGACCGCGCCGCCGACCAGTTGCCCGAGCAGCAGGCCGATCAGCGACCAGAACACATCGCCACCGAGCACCACGGCCAGGGCCCCGGTGACGATTGCGGTGATTTGCAGGTTGGCACCCAGCCACAGGGTGAACTGGCTGTAGAGGCGTCCGTGTCGTTCGTTTTCCGGGATGTAGTCGATCGAGCGCCGCTCGATCAGGGGCTTGCTGCGCGAGGCATTGGCCTGGGTCATTGCTCGGGATCTCCGCCTATTGTTGTGTTGTCGCGGTCGGGTCGCCAGCCGAACGCAGGCGGGCGACTGAAACAGATATGAGCATGTATATACAAATACAGTCAAGTGGAGGTGTCGGCTTTGCGGCGTCCATCCGTCGCGATGGATGCTGCGATGATTTCGTGCATAAGGTTATGCTGTTGCGAAATATTACAAAGCCGTTGAGGGAAGCATGCCGTTAAAGGATTTACTGCTGGCGCTGGTGGTGATTGTCGCCTGGGGCGTCAATTTCGTGGTGATCAAGGTCGGCCTCGATGGCTTGCCGCCGATGTTGCTGGGCGCCTTGCGCTTTGCCCTGGTGGCGTTTCCGGCGGTGCTGCTGGTCAAGCGCCCGCAGTTGCCCTGGCGCTGGCTGATTGCCTACGGCGCGACCATCTCCCTGGGCCAGTTCGCCTTTCTCTTCGAGGCCATGGGCAATGGCATGCCGCCGGGGCTGGCGTCGCTGGTGCTGCAATCCCAGGCGTTCTTCACCCTGTTTTTTGCCGCGATCTTCCTCGGCGAGCGGCTGCGCGCGGCCAGCGTACTGGGCCTGCTGGTGGCCGCCGGCGGCCTGGCCCTGATCGGCAGCGAAAACGGCGCCAGCGTGCCGTTTTTTGCCTTGCTGCTGACCCTGTGCGCCGCCGCGATGTGGGCCATGGGCAATATCATCACCCGGCGTTTCGGCAATATCGACCTGGTGGCCCTGGTGATCTGGGGCGGGTTGGTACCGCCGCTGCCGTTTCTGGCGCTGTCGTGGTGGCTGGAAGGCCCCGAGCGGATCGAAAGCTCGCTGCGCGGCATCGGCTGGAGCTCGGTGCTGGCGCTGGCCTATCTGGCGTTTATCGCCACCATGCTCGGCTACAGCCTGTGGAGCCATCTGCTGTCGCGCTACCCGGCCGGCAAGGTGGCGCCGTTTTCGTTGCTGGTGCCGGTGGTGGGCCTGAGCTCTTCGGCCTTGCTGCTGGACGAGCGCCTGACCCCGCTGCAAGGCTGGGGCGCGCTGCTGGTGATGGCCGGGCTGTTGATCAACGTCTTCGGCCCGCGCCTGCGCCAGTTGTTGCTGGCGCGGATGGCCTAGCCGTGGGTGATTACGCCGGCATAACCCGGTAGACACAACGCCGATCACCGCTCAGCAGGTGTTCGCAGCGCTCCACCTGCGCCTGCTCACCGAGCGCGGCCTGGAACACCTGCAGCTCCGAGCGGCAAAACCCCTGGCAGCGGCTGGCGGCCACGCAGATCGGGCAGTGGTTTTCGATGATCAGCCAGCCGTCGCCGCAGGCCTGCATCTGGGCCATGTAGCCGGCCCGCTCACGCAGTTGCACCAGCACCCGCACTTTGTCTTCCAGCCCCTGGGCCTGGTTGCAGGCCTGCTGGTATTCGGCGCGGCTGCTGGCTTCCATGCGGCTGATGAGCTGGTCGACCCCCTCGGGGCCGAACACCTGTTCGACGCTGTCGATCAGTTGCAGGGTCAGCACACTGTGGGTGTCGGGAAAGCGCCGCTGGGCGGCGTCGGTCAACATCCACTTTTGCGAAGGCCGCCCGGCGCCAGTGCTCGGGACACTGATGCCATTGATTTGCCCGGCGGCCTGCAGCTTCTGCAGGTGCTGGCGCGTGGCCTCGAAGCTGATCTGCAGCAGGCTGGCCAGGTCGGTGGTTTTCAACGCGCCGCGGGTCTTGAGCAGGAACAGGATGCGCTCGGCGCTTGAGGCGCTATCGAGGTTGCTGAGGCTCATCGGGCCATGACCTTGGGTGCAGTGCCAGTCAGGCGCCAGACCAACAGCCAGGTCAGCAGTGGCGCGATGGCAAACACCGCGAACAGCCAGGTCGCGGCCTGTTGCGCGCCAGCGACGCCGCCCGGCTCGACCAGCCCGGCACTGTTGCTGACCACCCCGGCCAGGGCTGCCGCCAGCGCCGTGGCGTAGAGCTGCACGGTGGTGATCGATGCCGAGGTCAGGTTTTCTTCACCGGGTGGCGCGGCGCTGAGCACCTTGGTCAGCAGGTGCGGCCAGCCCAGGCCGATCCCCAGGCCCACGCCGGCCAGCGCCAGGCAATACACGGCCAGGCCGCCAGTGCTGCCCAGCCAGGCCTGCTGGCCGGTCATCAACGCCAGCCCCAGCAGGGCCGCAAGGACGATGCCCGGGCCGACGCGGATCATGCGCTCGGCGGCCTCACCGGTGCGGCTGGCGCTGCACAGCGCGGCCAGGGTCCAGCCCGCCGCCATGGCCGCGGTCATGTAGCCGGCGGCCAGCGGGCTGAGGCCGTGAATGGCCTGGAGGAAGTAGGGGACGAAAATTTCCGTGGTCACTGCCGCAATCAACAGGCACATCACCGCATACAACTTGCCCAGTGAGGTGCCCAGGGAATAAGCACCAGAAGGCAGCAAGCGGCGCTCGGGCTGGTGGTCGAGGCGGGCGATGAGCACTGCGATGGCCAGGCCCGCGCCAATCCCGAGCAGGTTCCACAGCAGTTGCTGGGCCAGGCTGGCGGCAGAAATCGCCAGCACCGAGGCGACCAGGCAAGCAATCAGGCCATAGGGTGGGCGAGTGGCCCGGGTGCTGGCAGCCACCTTGCCGTGCAACTGGTTGATGACGATCAGCGCCAGCAGCGCCGCCACTGGCAGCAGCGACCAGAACGCCCAGCGCCAGTGGCCGCCCTGGGCAAAGATACCGCCTACCGCCGGCCCGCACAGGGTGGCCACGCCCCACATGCCCGAGACCATGGCCATGGCCCGGGGCCACAGGCGCTCATCGAAGATCAAGCGGATCAGGGCATAGCTCAGGGCGAACAGGATACCGCCGCCCAGGCCCTGGACGCTGCGACCGATCAGCAGCACCGGCATGCTCGGCGCGGCGGCGCAGATCACCGAGCCCAGGCTGAACACCGCCAGGGCCAGGAGAAAGGCCGCCCGCGCGCCCAGGCGCTCGATCAATTGCGCCGAGAGGGTCGAGCCGATGATCGAGGTGGCGACAAACAGCGTGGTGCTCCAGGCATAAAAGGCCAGGCCGCCGATATCCGCGATCACTGTGGGCAGGATGGTGGTGACGATATAGACGTTGATTGCATGCAGGGCGACGCCGCCGGCCAGGGCGATCGAGCGCAGGGCATTGCGCCCGTGGAGCAGTTCGGCCCATGACGCGGGCTGAGGGTGGGCGGTGTTCATCGGCGACTCCTTCGCAAGTAAGGCGGCAATGGAAGGGGAGTCTAGGTGGCTGGCATGTATTACACAACCAATTGCTTGTATAAATGGCCACGCAGCGGCCGACGGTTTTGTTACCATCGCGCTTTTTCCGCCCGCTCAATTGCGGGCGGCTGACAGGCAAGGCCGAAGGAGAGCAGCATGATCATTACCACCACAGGGACCATCGAAGGCCGGGAAATTTCCGCCTATCTGGATGTGGTCAGCGCCGAGTCGGTTCAGGGTATCAACGTGGTTCGCGATATGTTCGCCAGTTTCCGCGACTTTTTCGGTGGCCGTTCGCAAACCCTGGAATGTGCGTTGAAAGAAGCGCGCATCCAGGCCACCGACGAAATCCGCGCCCGCGCGCGCAGCCTGCAGGCCGATGCGGTGGTCGGCCTGGACTATGAAATCAGCATGCCCTCGGCCCGTGGCGGCATGGTCGTGGTGTTCGTTACCGGTACCGCGGTGAAGCTCAGGTAAACGCCAGGGGTGCGACAAAAACAGCCCGGCCATTGGTCGGGCTTTTTTGTTCTTGCCCGTGCGGTCCACAAATGACCGGCTAGTCTCAGAGTCACCAGGGTCAGTACTTTTCTGGGCAATCATCTGCTTGCCGGTACTGGTCCGCCATCGGAGGGAGACTGGGGCATGATTGAATCCTACATTGAGGACCAGGGCGACGAATTTCCCATCAACAGTGTGGTGCGCTGTGGCCAGAGCGGCTATCGCCTGGGCTTTGCCAACATGACGCTGGATGATGCGCAGGTGCGCCTGAACGCGCTACAGCGCAGCAAGAAGGGTAAGTTCACCCCGCGCTTGCCAGCGAAGAAGTAAACGAATCGACCACCACCCCGCCCAACGGCGGGGTTTTTTTTGCATTGTTTGACCTTGCGCAAAGGTTGCGCGGCTGACGCTCGCCTGATGCCGGGTTGTGTGCCTTACTAATGCCGCCATCAATACAGGAGCCATTCGATGCGTATCAGGGAAGAGACCTACTGGAACTGGGCTGACGCACAACTGCACAGCCGCAGCCATGACGAACAGCTCAGCGACGGCACCAGTATCGACGTTCAGGTGAGGCTGTCGCGCACCGGCGCCACTCAGTTGTTCCTCGGCATCTATACGCGCCAGGGCAAGGCGCTGGTCGAGGAGTACCACGACAATCGCCCCGGCGAGACCATGACCCGCGCCATGGTCTGGGGCGTTGACCGCGCCAGGGCGCTGGCCACCGGTGCCTTGCCGCTGGAGAAGGCGCCGCTGCGCCGTCAGGCCTGAGGGTGACGGGCGCGGCTGGCCTGGACGATGCGTTCGGCCGGCACGCGCAGTTGGCGCAACAGGTACTCGGCAAATTCTGCAGAATACTCCTGCAGGTTAATCGCCTGTTGCATACAGCCCAACCAGATAGCGCTGTGGCTTTCATTGATCGGCCATTGGGCATGGAAGGCCGGGATGGCGATCGGGCCATAGCGCTCACTGAACAGCCGCGGGCCGCCGAGCCAGCCACTGAGAAAACACGCCAGCTTGTCGCGCGAAGCTTCCAGGCTTTGCGGGTGCATCTGGCGCACGGTCCGTGCCTCGGGGTTTTCATCCATCAAGCGGTAGAAGTCATCGACCAGGCGGCGCAGGCCGTCGATGCCTCCGGCGGCCTGGTAGGATGCATCGTCGGTTCCGAAAGTGGGGTGGGTCATAAGCGGGTTCTTGGCGCAAAGAGGGACATTCTAGCCCTGTACCGCCATAAATAAAAAAGCCCAATCCGCGTGGATTGGGCTCAAGCGTGGCTGGGGCAGTGCCGCACCCCAGCGACCCTTAGCAGAGACGGTCGATCACCGCGACGCCAGGCTTGTTCTGCAGCGCAGCCCACTCGCTTTGCAGGGTCTGCAGAACCCGACCGACATACTGGGTGTCGGCGGCGGCCTTTTTGCCAACGTAGCCCTGGCCGCGACGGTACATCTTCAGGCGGGCACGCATGTTCGGCTTGCGTTCTTCGAACTCGGCTTCGTCGCTCATGGTTTCCAGGCTGTCCAGGTGAACTTCACCGGTTTTGCAAACCCAGAGGATGTGGCTGTCGAGAGTGTCCTTGCGCGCGGCGAACAGCCGGGCCAGTTCTTCAACAGTCGGTTGATTGTTCAGATTCATCATAAAGCCCCCTTGACCATTCGTTGTTTGTTCGCACTTGGCGCATAACATGTAGCGTTAAATGAAAGCTGCTACAGCAGCGTCACAACTGGGGGCTTCTACACGCTGCCTTTTGGGCAGTACCCATCCGCACACAGCTCATGGATCTGTCGAGCTGCCTGGAACACCCTTGCCAGTACCCCCGATCGGGGAGACGACCTCATCATGCAAGGGGCGACGAACGGCGTCAACAGGTTTTGTAGTGTTTTTTTCAAGGCACTACATCTTGTCGGACAATGCCTCGAATTCGGGGCATTGATGCGTATCAGTCTGCGCAAAAGCGATCTGCGCGATCATGGCCGCACATGTTCTAAAGGGAGTTACCGATGAATTCGCCGGCCAATGTGCCTGTCTCACAAACCGCCAGAGCCCGCGTGCCGATTGGCCTGCTGGTCGGTATCGCAGCGCTGGTCGGGGTGCTGTTGCTGCCGATGCCCGCCGACCTGCCAGTGGCCGGCCACCGGGTGCTGGCGATTCTGGCTTTTGCCGTGGTGGTGTGGATCAGCGAAGCGGTGTCGTACGAAGCCAGCGCGATCATGATTACCTCGCTGATGGCCTTTTTGCTCGGCACGGCGCCGACGGTGGCCGACCCTTCGGTGATCTACGGCTCCTCGGCCGCCATCACCCTGGCCCTGACCGGTTTTTCCAACAGTGCCCTGGCCCTGGTAGTCGGTGCCTTGTTCATCGCCGCGGCCATGACCCACACCGGGCTGGACCGGCGTATCGCCCTGGTGACCTTGTCGAGCATCGGCGTCAGCACCCGGCGCATCCTTCTGGGGGCGGTGGCCGTCACCGTGCTGCTCAGCCTGGTGGTGCCCAGCGCCACCGCGCGCAGTGCCTGCGTGGTGCCGATCATGATGGGGGTGATCGCTGCCTTTGGTGTCGACAAACGCTCGAACATCGCTGCCGGGATCATGATCATCGTCGCTCAGGGCACCAGCATCTGGAACATCGGCATCCAGACTGCCGCGGCGCAGAACCTGCTGACCGTCGGCTTCATGGACAAGATGCTCGGTGCGCGGGTGTCGTGGATCGACTGGCTGATCGCTGGCGCGCCGTGGGCAGTGATCATGTCGGTGGTGCTGATCGTCCTGGTGCTGAAAATGCTGCCGCCCGAAAGCGATGCGATTCCGGGTGGCAAGGCGGCAGTAAGCAAGACCCTGGCCGAGCTCGGGCCGATGAGCGGCGCGCAGAAACGTCTGTTGGGCGTGTCGCTGTTGCTGCTGCTGGCCTGGGCCACCGAGGGCAAGCTGCATCACTTTGACACCACTTCGACCACCTATGCCGGGCTGGTGATCCTGCTGCTGCCACGGGTAGGGGTGATGACCTGGAAAGATGTGCAGGCGCGCATTCCCTGGGGCACGGTGATTGTCTTCGGGGTGGGCATCAGCCTGGGTACTACCTTGCTTACCACCCAGGCCGGGCAATGGCTGGGCGCGCAAGTGGTGGCCCATACCGGGCTGGATCAACTGGGTACCCTGGGGGTGTTCTCGATCCTTGCGGCCTTTTTGATTCTGATTCACCTGGGCTTTGCCAGCGCCACCGCCCTGACCTCGGCGCTGCTGCCGATTTTGATTGCGGTGTTGCAGACCTTGCCGGGGGACTTCAGCCGCCTGGGCATGACCATGGCCCTGGGCTTTGTGGTCAGCTACGGCTTTATCTTGCCGATCAACGCGCCGCAGAACATGGTCTGCCTGGGCACCGAGACCTTCACCGCCAAACAGTTCGCCCGGGTGGGGATCATCGTCACCCTGATCGGTTATGGGCTGATGCTGGTGTTTGCCGCGACCTGGTGGCAGTGGCTAGGCTGGATGTAGCAGCAAGGTTCATCGCGGGGCAAGCCCGCTCCTACACAGGTCCTGTAGGAGCGGGCAAGACCCGCGATCGCACCATCAGAAGTTCGCCGGGGTGTTGGCGCTGATGATCTCGGCCTCATCCTGGCCGATATTCTTGAAGCTGTGGGGCAGGGTGGTGGGGAAGTAGTAGCCGTCACCGGAGTTGAGGATGCTGACCTGGCCATCGACCCGCAATTCGATGGTGCCACGGGTCACCAGGCCGCACTCTTCGCCCTCGGCGTGCACGATCGGCTCGCCGGAGTCGGCGCCCGGCGCGTACAGCTCGCGCAACATGCGCATTTGTCGGCCTTCGACACTGGCCCCGACCAGCAGCATGCGCAGGCCGCTGTTGCCCAGGTCGGGCTGTTCGGTCGAGCGGAACACAAAGCGTTCTTCGCGGATCGGCTCGTCAAAACTGAAGAACTCCGCCAACGACATCGGAATGCCTTCAAGCAGCTTTTTCAGGGAACTGACCGAAGGGCTGACGCGATTCTGCTCGATCTGCGAGATCGTCGAGTTGGTCAGGCCACTGCGCCGAGCCAGCTCCCGTTGGGAGAGTTTGTTGCGTTCACGCACCAGTTTGAGTCGTGTCCCCGTGTCCATAGCCGCCTTATGTGTCAAAAATTTTGGGCGAGGCATTAAAACACATTCGAACCGGCTTTAGCGGCCCACCTGTTAGGCGGGCTTTTTCGGCTGCGGCCACAGCCCGACCAACAGCAGCAGCGCCGCAACAATCAGGTACGGCAGGCGCGGATCGACGGCGTAGATCAGGGTCCCGGCCAGCGGCCCGATGACCACTCCCAGGCCCTGCACGGCGCCGATGGAACCGGCCGTGGCGCCTTGCTCGGAGGCGTCCATGGCGTTGGCCGCCAGCGCCGAAAACGCCGGGAACACCCAGCCCATGCCGCAGGCCGAGAAAAAGAAGCACGCCCACAGGCCCACGGCGCTGGTGGCCAGGGCGCTGGCGGCAAAGCCTGCGGCGGCGATGCTGGCGCCGACGCGGATCATCCGCAGCGGTGGCCATTCGAGCTTGCGCACCAGGATCTGCGCCAGAATCAACGCCACGCCGACCATGGTCAGGGCGACGCCAGCGGTTTGCGCAGCATCGGCCGGGGCCATGCCCAGGCGGTCGAGGGCGAAGAAACCGACGGTGATCTGCGCCACCGACACGCTGAGCATCGCCACGAAGGCCACCAGCAGTGGCCGGCGCAGGCGCGGGTCGGCCAGGCGCACCGGGCGTGGCGGCTGTTTGAGGTGCAGTTCCTGGCGCTTGAGCTTGAGCAGCAGCACAAACGCCAGCATCGGCAGCACCGCCATTACATAGAACGGCAGGCTCAGGCTGAAGCGCGCCAGCACCGCCGCCAGGGCCGGGCCGATGACCAGGCCGAAAGCGTTGGCCGCCCCCAGCGAAGCCATGGCCCGGGCGCGGTGCCGGGGTTCGATATTGTCGGCGATCAGCGCCGCGCCACCGACCGGCAACGCCGCGTAAAAGGCGCCGATCAGGCCGCGGCCCAGCACCAGCCCGGCAAAGGCCAGGGCGGCGCTGGGCAGCAGGTGCAAGGCGGTATCGATGAACAGGCACAACGCCCAGTAGGCGACGGTGAAACCCGCGGTGCCGAGCAGCAACACCTTGCGCCGCCCCAGGCGATCACTGGCACGGCCCCAGGGGCGGGCCAGGAGCATCCAGATCACCCCGGCAACCGTTACCGCCGCGCCGGCTTGCCAGGTGGCCAGGCCGAGAGTGCGGGCAATCGGGCCGATCAACGAGACGAACGCCATCATCGCCATGGTGCAGGCCATGTTCGCCGCCAGCAGCGGGCGCAGGTCAAAGGGGGAGCGCTCGCTATGGTCGAGCACGGCAGGGTCCGTTGCGGTGGTCATGGGCTATCCAGGGCAGGTGAACATACTGGGTATTGTGCCGTAGGAAAGCCCTTGGCAAAACAGTAAGGCTGCAAATAATAATTATTTGCAGCTCGTTATGTGCTCTCGCACTTTTGCTTCGACAACCATGGACCTGGCATTTTTGCCAGTTTACTGATGAGTTTCACCAGACCTACCCTGACGCTGTCAGCCACCTGGCCCGGCACTCAGAGGATTACGTGATGAAAGACTCAGAGTACGCAGCAATTGCTTCGGCAACCGAACTTGAGATGCAACCTCCTGCTCCGCAGAGTACTTCCTATTTACAGGCTTCACTGCATATCTGGGATGAGACATATGAAATTCGGGCCCAGACCTTCGAGTTTCTCTATGGTTTCAAGGGGGTCTTTTTGATCGCCGGGGGGGGATTGCAAACGGTCATGATCAGCATCCCGTTTGTCTGTATTCCAAACGCGGGACATTACCAGTTCAATTTGCATCGAGGCTCGGACGTTAGTATCTGGATGGGCGGCGCCCAAGTGCCCATCGAGCAGGGCATGTTGACGGTCGATGTAAAGTTGACGGACCAGGCATTGATTGGTTTTTATGCTGGACGTTTTTCCAGCGTGTTGATCGATGGGAAATCAACGTTTGAATGTCCTGATTTTCTCTTCACCAGCCGAGAACGCGAGGCCGCGCCGGCCAACGCATCGCTTGCGGGCAGCCGCTCGGGTAATGAGTTCAAGGGCACGTGGCGGGTGGGTTACAACGAAACAGCATTGGTTGCCGATGCGTTCTCAGTGACCATGGGCTTGGAAGGTGTGTTCTTGGTGTTTCAGGCCCGGGTGCCTGTTTCGATATTCATTCCCCACCGTCGCATTCCGGTCTCGGGATCGTACTCTTTTGATCTGGCGAAAGTAGACGACATTCGGATAATTCAAAGTGGCGTTTTACGTCTGCCCTACGGCACGCTAAATGTCACTGTCGACAAAGGCGACGATTCGCAGTATCTACGGGTGGAGGGCAGTTTTCGTGCGCGCTATGCCGACCTGATTTCCTCAATTGTCTGCGACCGTTTCGCTATCAGTTCGCGTGAGCGGTAGTCGGCGACGGGCGCTTGATTCATCGCCGCCGACTGTTTAACTGCCTTTTTAGAAATCGCCCTTCAGGGTCACCATGAAGTTGCGCGGCTCACCATAAAAGTTGCCCCAGGCCAGGGCGCCGACGCTGGAATAGTAGTGCTTGTCGAACAGGTTGTTGCCGTTGACGGCAATGCTCCAGTTGTCGTCCAGTTTGTAACCCACGCGCGCGTTCCAGATCGCATAGCCGGGCTGTTCGGTTTTCGCCGCGCGGTCCTGGTAGTGGTTGTCGCTTTGCGCATTGACCCCGCCGCCCAGGCTCCAGCGTTGCAGCGGGCCGTCCAGTTGGTAGTCGGCCCAGACCCGCAGCAGATGGCGCGGTACGTAGCTGGCGGTGAAGGTGGCGTCCTGGCTGGTGCTGTTGGTCTTGAGGTACTCAAGCTCGGTGTAGGTGTAGCCGGCCAGCACCTGCAGGCGTTCGGCCAGCTCGCCGCTGAGCTCGGCTTCGAAGCCCTGGGCGCGGACCTTGCCCTTGTCGCTGTAGCAGTAACCGTCGGAGGAGCCGGCGCACACCGAGTCGTAATCGGCTTCGGCGCGGTGCGCCTCGATGGTGCGGAACAGGTTGAACGCCGCGTTCAGGCCGCCATCGAGCCATTCGCCCTTGATCCCCAGCTCGTAGTTGGCGCCGGTCTTGGGCTGCAGCGGGCTGCCCTGGGCATCGGTGTAAGTGCCTTGGGGCTGGAAGATGTCGGCGTAGCTGCCGTACACCGACCAGGTCTCGTCCAGATCGTAGATCAGTGCGGCGAACGGTGTGACCTGGCCGTTTTCCTGGCTGCGGTCGTGCTGCCAGTAGTCCCAGGCCTGGGTGTAGGAGTCGCGCTGGCTGCGGTACCAGCTGACCCGGCTGCCAAGCACCAGGGTCAGGGGTTCGGCCAGTTTCAGGCGCAAGGTTGCATAGGTGCCGATCTGCCGGGTGTCGCTTTCCACCGGCAGCGGGCCGCCACGGTAGGAGGCCGTCTGGTACAGGCTGTCTGGCGGCTTGGGAATGTCGCGGTCGGGGGCGAAGGGGTTCATGGTCACGCCCATCAGCTGGGTCATGTTGATCAGCGCGTAGCTGTCGCTGCCCTTGGCCCGGCTGGCGTTGGCGCCGACGATCAGCTCGTGCTCCAGGCCCCAGGCGGTGAATTTGCCGTCCAGGTAGGCATCCATGCCGTAGTCGTGCTGGTCGTAGTCGAACACGCCGGAGTACAGCTGGCTGTTGGCCGAAGTGCTGCCGACCGGCACGCTGCCCAGGGTCATGGCGTACTGCATGTCCTGGGTGTTGTGGCTGTGCATGGCGGCGACTTTCAGCAGCCACTGGTCATTGAAGTGGTGGGTAAGGTCGGCGAACAGGTTGACCCGCTGGCTTTCCCAGCTGTTCCAGGTCGCGCCCAGGCAGGTGGAACGCGACAGTTTCAGGTCCGAACCATCGCTGTAGCGTGGCAGGCCCTGCCAGCAGGGGGTGGCATTGAGCTTCTCGTAGGCGGCGCCGATGCCCAGGGTGGTGGCGTCGTTGAAGTCGTAGTCGAGGGCGCCGTAGACCACCTGGTCGTCGCGCTTGCCCATGTCGTAGAAGTACTGGCGGTCCTGGCCGGCGACCACCAGGCGGCCGCGCAGGCTGCCGGATTCGTTCAGCGGGCCGCCGGTATCGAGCTGGGCGCGGTAGTTGTCCCAGGAGCCGGCTGAAAGGCTGACACTGGTGGCGGCCTTTTCCTGCCCGCGTTTGCGAATGAAGTTGACCCCGCCGGCGGAACTGCCCGAGCCCTTGAGCATGCCGGCGGCGCCGCGCAGCACTTCGACGCGGTCGTAGTAGGCCATGTCGCTGGCGAAGCTGTTGGCCTGCACGTAGTTGCCACCCAGGTCCAGCGGCACACCGTCGTACTGGTACTGGCCGGCGAGCATGAAACCGCGCGAGTAGAAGTATTTACCGCCCATGGGCGAATCGTGCACGGTGATCCCCGGGGTTTTCTCCATCACCTGTTCGAGGGTGGTGAGGTTCTGCTCATCCATCATCTTGCGGGTGATGACCGTCACCGATTGCGGCGTTTCGCGCAGCGAATGCTCGCCCTTGGCGAAACTGACCTGGCGCGCGGTGAAGCTATCGGTGGTTTCCATCGGCGCCTGCAAGGTGCTGGCGCCAATGGTGGTTGCACCCAGCTCCAGCGCACCGTTGCTGGCCGGCAGCGGGCGCAGCGAGTAGCTGCCATCGGCCTGGCGGTAAGCCTGCAGGCCGCTGCCGGTGAGGATCCGGCTCAAGCCTTCGAGCACCCCGAAGCGGCCCTGCAGGCCCGGGCTGTGCAGGCTGGCAGTCAACTGCGCGTCATACGACAGGTTGACCCCGGCGGCTGCGGCAAAGCTGCCCAGCACCCGGCTCAGGGAACCTGCTTCGATGGCAAAGACCTGGCCGCTGCTGGCGCTGTCGCTCTCTGCCGCCTGGGCAACAGTGATGGGCAGCAGGGGCAGGGCCAGGGCGGCAGCCAGCAGATGGCGGCCAATCAACTGGGGAAGGGGGGCACGGGGGAAGCGGGGTTGCATGGAAATCCTCTTCGTTCGCAAATGAGATTATTTCCTACAGAGGCGGACGAACGAAAAAAAACAGGCACCCCCCTGGCTGAAAAAATTCAACTCAGGTCGACACTGACCCAGAAGCGGTTGTAACGACGCACCTTGAGCTTGAACGAGGTGGCCAGGGCCGACAGCGCCGCATCGCTGTCGGTGAGCGAGAACGTCCCGGAAACCCGTAGCCCTTCAAGCTCGCTGGAGTAGGACAACAGCCCAGGGCGGTAGCGACCGAGTTCGTCGAGCAACTCGCCCAGGCGCCAGTCCTCGACGATCAGGTGCCCACCGGTCCAGGCCGCTTCGCTGCTGGCGACGGCCTGCGCGGCCTGCACCGCATGGCTGTCGAACTGGCAACGCTGGCCGGCCTCGAGGCGTCGTGCCGGGGCCTGGCGCGGGTTGATGCGCACCGCATGCTCGAACACTTCGACCCGGCTGGCGGCCTCGCGCTGATCAACGCTGAAGCGCGTGCCCAGGGCTTCGACCAGGCCCTCGGCGGTTTCCACCCGCAACGGGCGCTGGCGGCCGTCTTTGCCGCTAGTAAGAAAAATCCGCCCGTGGCGCAGGCGAATCAGGCGTTGCTGATCATCGAAGCGGATGTCCACGGCGCTGGCGGTATCGAGCACCAGCTGGCTGCCGTCGGCGAGGTTCAGGTGACGGATTTCGCCGGTGGCGCTGTGCTCATCTGCCAGCCACTGCTGCGCCGGCTGGCTGCGGTAGCTGGCCCAGCCACCGAGGCCAAGGCCGCTGGCCAGCAGCAGGCCTTTGAGCACACTGCGCCGGGGCAGGCCCTGGGCTTCACTGCGTTGCAAGGTGTCGAAGGCCAGCGCCCCCGGCACACTGGCCAGGCGCCCCTGCAACTGCTCGACCCGTGCCCAGGCCCAGCGATGCTCGGCGGCGCTGGCCAGCCACACCTGCCAGGCCTGCTGCAGTTCGGCCGGGGCATCGCCGGCGGCCAGTTGCACATGCCAGCGGGCGGCGGCTTTGAGGGCCTGGCGTTGGCGTTCGCGGTCAGTCATGGCTGGGCATCGAAGGCGAGGAGCAGGCAGCGCTCGGTGGTCTTGATCAGGTATTTTTTCACCGTGGTCAGCGACACGCCCAAGGCAGCGGCGATTTCCACGTAGGTCATGCCCAGCCAGTTGGCCATCAGAAACGCCTTGCGCGCCTTGGCGCCACAGCCTGCCAGCAGTTGGTCGATTTCCCGCAGGGTTTCCAGAATCAACACCTGCTCTTCGGTGGAGATCTGCTCGGCTTCCGGCTGCGCGGCCAGGGCTTCGAGGTAGGCGCGTTCCAGTTGCTGACGGCGGAAATGATCGATCATCACCCGCCGCGCCACAGTTACCAGGTAATTGCGCGGCTCACGCAGCAAGCGCACCAGTTCCAGCGCCTCGGAGGAAGCGAGGATGCGCACGAAGGTGTCCTGCATCAGGTCGGCGGCGCGCTGCGGGCAGCTCAGGCGCCGGCGCAACCAGTGTTGCAGCCACACGTGATGGTGCTGGTAGAGCTGGCCGAGCTCGGCATTGGGCGGTGACGGCGGTGCGCTCATCCTGGCTGCATCCCGAAAAAATGATGCAGATGATAAGCATTCCCAAAAAACTTATAAAGGGTTGTTTTCACACTGCCGCCACCCGTGTTTACCAGAGGGCCAGGGTATAGCCGACGATCAGGCGGTTCTCGTCGATATCGGTGGTCAAGCCGCCGCTGGAGCGGAAGGTGGCATTGCGCAGGCGCACACTGACATTCTTCAGCGGCCCGCTTTGCACCACGTAGGCAATGTCGGTATCGCGCTCCCATTCCTTGCCGCCGCTGACACTGGCGGTCTCGATATGGCTGCCGTTGACGTAGCGGGTCATGAAGCTCAGGCCCGGCAGGCCGAGGGCGGCGAAGTTGTAGTCGTAGCGCGCTTGCCAGGCATCGGTCTCGGCCTTGGTGAAGACGTTGACGGTGACCAGGTTGACCGAATAAGGGTCCAGGCCCGGGTAGGCAAAATCGCCGTCGCCAGAAAGATTCTGGTAACCGAGGCCGAACTTGTGCGCGCCCACGCCCAAGGTCAGCATGCCGTTGAAGAAGCGGTTGTCGATCTTGCCACCATCGACCCGTGAGGTTGCGCGCAGGTTGTGGCTGCCCTGTTCGCGGGTGTCGAAGTAGCGCAGGTCGCTGCGCAGGTTGATGCCTTCGGCCAGGGGCAGGTCGTGGACCAGTCCGGCGTAGTGCTGGCGGTAGATGTCCTGCATTTGTGCGTAGTAGTAACTGACGGCCAGGCGCGGGTTGATCGCGTAGGTGCCGCCGGCCAGGTCCAGGTGGTTGCTTTCGACCCCGGCATAGCTCATCTCGTCGTTGCTCGAGGAGTCGCGCAGGTTCTGCTTTTCCAGGCGACCGAGGTTCAAGGTCAGGCCGTCGATGTCTTGCGAGGTCAGCAGGCCGCCGCTGTAGGTCGAGGGCAGCAGGCGTACGTCGTTGATCGCCGCCACCGGCAGCATCGGTTGCAGGGTGCCGAGCTTGAGGGTGGTCTTGCTGACGCGCAGCTTGGCGGTCAGGCCCAGCTCGCTGTAGTCGTCGACCGGCTCCTGGCTGGCGCCAAAGGGCAGCAGGCCGGTGCCACGGCGGTCGCGGCTGGAGTCGAGCTTGACCCCCAGCTCACCCAGGGCATCGAGGCCGAAGCCTACGGTGCCTTCGGTAAAACCCGACTCCATTTTCAGGATAAAACCCTGGGCCCACTCCCGCGCCTGGCTCTGCGGCGCACCGCTCTGGCGAAAGTCGCGGCTGAAATAGAAGTTGCGCGTCTCAAGGCTGGCCTTGCTGTCCTTGATGAACTCGGCCTGGGCCAGGTAGGGGGTGAATGCGGCGCACAGGCCGGCACTCACCGTCAGCGAACGGGGCAGAAGCATTAGGGCTACCTTTCTTGTTGTTGTGTGTGGCGGGTGCCAGGTGTCTCTGCCTATATTGTTAACATATTATCTTTATTTTTGAATAGACCTCTTTAGGGTGGAAATGGCCAGGAATGAAAAATAATTAAGATATTAATCCTTGGGTAACGGCCCCGGCCACATGCTGCGCAGCACGCCATCACGGCGGATCAGCCCGTGCACCAGCGCTGCGCCCAGGTGCACCAGCACGGTGGCAAACAGCACATAGGCCAGCCAAGCGTGGGCCTGGCGCAGCAGGGCATACAGCTGCAGGTCGTGGGGCAGCAGCGCCGGCAGCAGCGCCGGCAGTTGCAACGGCAGCGGGTAGCCACCGGCAGACTGCATGCCCCAGCCCAGCAGCGGCATCGCCAGCATCAACCCGTACAACAACAGGTGCGAAGCCTTGGCCGCCCAGCGCTGCGGTGCTGGCACGTCGGCGGGCAGCGGCGGGTGCGGCAGGCTCAGGCGCAGGCCGATGCGCACAATCACCAGCAGCAACAGCGCAAGGCCAATGGCCTTGTGCAGGCTGATCAACCAGGTATGGCGCGGCGACAGGTCGCTGACCATGCTCACGCCCACAAGCAGCATGGCCAGGATCAGCACGGCCATCAGCCAGTGCACGGCGCGGGCCAGGGGGTGGAAGGCAACAGGTTTCATGGGCGGGCTCCCAGCTGCGCGGCTTCACGGGCGCGACGGTTGAAGGATTCCGAGTAGGCCGCCGAGCGGGCTGCGAGGATCGGGTCTGCGGACGGCCGGATGCCGCTCGGCAGAATCAGCGGGTCGAAGTTCAGGTCGCGACAGGCGCCTTGCTCCGCGGCATCGACCTGGTCGATCACCAGGGTGCCGGCGTTCACCGTGGGCCGTTGCGCGGGCCAGGGCTGGCTGGGGTCATCGACGGCATCGCCGGCTTCGGCCAGGGTCAGTTGCAAGGTCCAGCGCAGCGGGCCCTGGCCCAGGCGCTGGCGCAGGTCGTGTTGCAGGTAGTCGCGATCATCGACCTGGGCCGGCAACGCGGCGAACGGCGTTTGCGGCAGCAGGCTCCAACGCACGAAGCGGGCACTACCAGCGGCGTCGATCAGGGCAAAGGCATTGATGCTGTTGTAGCTTGAGTTGGCGAAACTGTCCGAAGCTTTGTAGTCCTTGGCCCATTGGCGAAAGGCGGCGCTTTCCGGGTGGGCGGCGAAAAACGCCTGCAGGCGCGCTGGGTCCGGTTTGCCGGTGGCCGGGTCCGGGGTCATGGCCAGTACCTGCTGGTAGAAGGCTTCGGGCGTGCCTACCGCCAACACCGGTGGGGTATTCATGCCGGTTCGCCACAGTTGGCCATCGTCGCTGCTCAGTTGCAGCGCCAGGCTACGGGTCGGCACACTGGCATCGGCGCTGTGGGGGTTGGCGCCGCCGATGGCGAAGCGGCCGATCACCGGCACCCGGGCCTGGCTGAATGCCCGCGCGGTGGACAGCTTGGCCGCCGCGCCGCTGCTCTGGAAGTAGCCGCTGACGCACAGGCCCTTGGCGTGATTCTTACGGTAGCCGGGATAGTGCCCGGCCTGGTCTTCGAAGGTGTCGATAAAGCGCTTGGGGCTCAGGCGTTCGGCGCCGATCCAGCCTGCGGTGTAGGCAAAGCCAGCGGCCAGGGCCGCCAGCCCGAGGCCAATGGCAGCCAGGCGCAGGGCGCGGGGGCGGCCGTGTAACGGAGTGCTCATGGCGGTGATCCGGGTCAGTGAATGAGCCGGTACGACGCCGGTCGCAGAAATTTATTCCAACGCCCGGGAATAATTCTTCACCGCCAGCGTCTGCCTCGTACACTGATCGCCTACAGGCCAAGACTGCGGCAATGAACGAACTAGACGACGAGCAATTGCGCGAAATGCTTCAGCGCCTGCGCCGCTTCGCCCTGTGGCTGACGCGCGAGGCCAGCAGCGCCGATGACCTGGTCCAGGCCACCTTCGAGCGCGCCTTGAGCCGCCGCGGGCAACAGCGGCAAGAGGGCAGCTTGCGCGCCTGGTTGTTCTCGATCCTGTACCGGCAGTTTATCGACGGCAAACGCCGCGAACGCCGCCAGGCGCGCTGGCTGGCCTGGTTCGGCCGTGGCGAGGAGGCGGGCAGCAACACCGAAGACATCGTTATTGCCCAGTCGGGCCTGGCGGCGTTTGCGCAGTTGCCCACCGAGCAGCGCGCCTTATTGTTGTTGGTCAGCGTCGAAGGCCTGAGTTACAAGGAGGCCGCGCTGGCCCTGGATGTGCCGATTGGCACGGTGATGTCACGCTTGTCGCGCGCCCGTGCGGCCATGCGCGAACTGGCCGAGGGCAACACCCCGCCCGCGGCGCTGCGGAGGTTGAAATGAGCTTGATCCCGTCTGATCACGAATTACACGCCTATGTTGACGAGCGCCTGGACAGCGAGCGGCGCCGGGCGGTGGAGCTGTACCTGGCGGCCAACCCCGAACAGGCGGCGCGGGTCGAAGCCTGGCGCAACGATGCCCGCCAGTTGCGCGCGGCGCTGTCCGGCTTTGCCGGGCAGGCGCCCAACCCGCGCCTGGACCCGGCCAACGTACGCCGTGAGCTGCGCCGTCGGCGCCAGCGGCGCTGGGCCAGTGCTGCGGTGCTGCTGGTTACCCTGGGCATCGGCGGCCTGGGCGGCTGGCAAGGGCGCGAGGCGATTCTGCTGGCCAGTAACCCGCCGATGGCTGATGCCGTGCAGGCCCATCGGTTGTTCGCCGACGCCAAGGCCCTCGACCTCAGCGCCCAGGACCCGGCGCGCCTGCAGGCCTGGCTGGGCCAGCACTTTGCCCATGTCGGCAACCTGCCAGACCTTTCGGCCTACGGCTTCACCCCGGTGGGCGCGCGGCTGCTGAGCAACGAGCAGGGGCCGGCGGCGCTGCTGCTGTTCGAGGACGCCCAGGGCCAGCGGGTCAGCCTGTTCTTGCGCTCGCCGGGTGAGCATTACGCGCGCATGCCCAGTGGCGAGCGCACCGACGGCCAGTTGCAGGCCCGCTACTGGTCGCGAGGTGACTACAACTACGCCCTGGTCAGCGCCGCGTCTGACAGCCGCGGTGAGCAATTGCGTCAGGCCCTCGGTATCACTTTGTAGCTGGAATACCATTAGCGGCGTAAGCTCGAAACCGTTGTTCCTGTTGTCATTTCACTTCATTCGAGGTATCCGCCAATGAAGCGCATGCAAGGTTTGGTAATGGCCGCAGTGGTTCTGCTGGCCGGCCAAAGCGCGCAGGCTTCGGCACCAGAGGTAAAGGATGCGCGTCTGGTTGCCCATGAGCAGGCAGTGCAGGCCTATGCAGCAAGAACCGGCAAGACTGCCCCCACTATCCAGGACTTTACCTACGGCAAATCTGTGGATGTCGCCCGTCTGATCGAACAGACGCCCATGGCCCGCGGCTGCGAAGCGGCGCCGATGCTGATGACCTTCGAGGACTCCAGTGGCCAGCTGGTTACCCTGCGTTATCGGCTCGAAGGTCAGTGCCCGCGTTTTCAGTCAACGCGATAAAGCGCCCCGGCAGCGGCGAGGGATCGTCGCTGCGCCACATCAGGTACAGCCCCAGGCGCGGGCTGGCCTCGCGCAAGCGGCAAAAGCGTAGCCCTGGCTGGGCATTGGCCTGGGCGGCTGCGGCCGGCACCAGGGCGATGCTGAAGCCGCAACCGACCAGGTTGATCAGCGTTTGCAGTTGCGCCGCCTGCTGGCTGATGCGCGGGTAAAAACCCGCGCTTTGGCACAGGTCGAGCAGTTGCTGGTGATAGCCTGCGCCCAGGGCTTGTGGGGTGAAGACAAAATCTTCATCGGCAAAATCCGCCAGGCTGACAGCCGCTTCGCCAGCGCGCGGATGTTCACTCGGCAGTGCCAGCAAGATTTCTTCTTCCAGCAACAAACGGCTGCTCAGGCGTTCGCTCATCAGTGGCAACTGGCGGACCACGGCAATATCCAGTTGATCATCGAGCAACTGTTCGACCAACTGCGCCGACGACCCCTGTTGCAGCTCCAGCTGTACCTTGGGCCAGTCGCTGCGAAACTGCTTGAGCGCCTTGAGCAGCAGCGGATAGCCCGCCAGCGCCAGGCTGCCGATACGCAGTTGGCCGGCGATGCCTTCGGCGACGTGGCGTGCCTGGACGATGCCGTGCTCCAGGGCTGCCAGAGTCGCCCGCGCGGTATGCACAAAGCTCGCGCCGGCGGCCGTCAGCGCCACGCCTCGGGAGTGTCGGGTAAACAGGGCAAAGCCCAGGCGCTGCTCAAGCCGGGCGATGGCCTGGCTCAGCGGCGGCTGGGCCATGTGCAGGCGCTCGGCGGCGCGGTGAAAGTGCAACTCCTCGGCCACGGCGATGAACTGGCGCAGCAGGCGGGTTTCGATCACGGGGGGCGTCCTTGGATCAGAAAAGCAGCCTGATTATGACCGAAAAATCGCCGTCTCAGATTGATGGCACTTTGTATGCGCTCTAGTATCTGCCGATTTGCCCGAGCCAGAGGACAGTCCATGAACGCAACAGGGAGGTCGCGCAGCGATTTCACGCCATTGACGGCGGCGGAAAGTCATTTGCAGGCGCACTGCAAACACGGAACGCTAGCTCGATTCGGTTCATCGCGGCCGACCCAGGCAACGTTCGAAAACAGCATTCGAGCCGATTTTCTGCGTTTTTGCTGCTAGGCGGTGATCGTTCTGCCCCGGTTCATGAGTGTGGTGTGCAACTGGCCGGGGCTTACATCGTCGGAACGTTGGACTTGCGCAGCTCGGCAGTACCTCGTTCGATGACCCTGAGCGACTGTATGTTCAGTGATTCACCTAACTTTACCGATTCAAAGGTTTGCGGCTCACTGGTCATGTCTGGCTGCTCAAGCCCGGGCCTCGAGGCTGAACGGCTGGATGTTCGGGGAGCGGTGAATCTAAGTGAGTATCGTTGTTTCGGTCCAATGAACTTACGCGATGCCCAAGTGGGTGGAAGCCTGTACTTGGTCAGGGCCAGGTTGAATGGGCGCAAACAGGCTGCGTTGTTCGCTTCACGCGTCGAAATTGCAGGTTCGCTGGTGATGACGGATCTGATTGGCTTGGGCATGGTGTCGTTCCAGGAAGCCCGTATATCAGGTGAAGTGAATGGCCGAGGGGCGCGTCTCAATGGAAAAGGGGCTATCGCGCTACTGTTCGCCCATGCGCAGGTTGATTCGTCAGTCCGCCTTTCAGATGAGTTTAAGGCAAAGGGGGTAGTTGTCTGCCTGGGTATGAAAGTCGAAGGGGTACTCGATTGCAGTAATTCGATGTTTGACGGCAAGGGCGAGAAGTCACTGTTCTTCAACGAAGCCTGGGTGAAAGGCAATGTTTGTTTGAACAGCGCTTTCACGGCAAAGGGATCGGTTTGTTGTCAGAACGCCCGGATCGACGGCCAGTTGAATCTTGAAGACGCCAGCCTCAACGGCATGGGCGAATCGGCTCTGGATGCTGAAGGTTTGAAACTCAGGCAGGACCTGGGCATGAAAGGCGATTTTGCTGCCATAGGTGAGATTCGTCTATTAGGGGCCCGTATTGATGGGCAACTAGTTTGTGAGGGACGTATAGAAGGGCAACAAAATGTAGCCTTGTTTGCCGATGGTGTTGGTGTTGCGGGAGGCGTGTTTTTCAGCAAGGGTTTCCACGCGCTGGGCGAGGTACGTCTGGTTCGGGCCCGGATCGATGGGCAGCTGAATTTTAACGGCGGTGTGATCGATGGGCAGGGTAGCGATGCGCTGTCGGCTGACGGCATGGTTCTTCAAGGAGATCTTTTTCTTCACCGGGGGTTCAAGGCAACGGGGGCGTTTCGTCTCATGGGGGCTCAGATCGACGGTGGCCTGATGTGTGGGAAAGCTGAATTGGAGGGCGACGAAGATATCTCTCTGGCCGCGGCAAGGGTGGAGGTGAAGGGGCAGGTCAGGCTAGGTGATGGTTTCCATGCGCACAAAGCGGTGAGTTTCGACGGTGCCAGGCTAGCCGGCAGCTTCGATTGCAGCAGAGCCCGGTTTGCCGACGAGAAAAAGGTGTCACTGGATCTGGAAGGAATGCATCTGGAGGGGCCGTTGATTCTCAGGGCGCTGGATCATCCATTGAGTAACGCCACGTTCGCCGGTGCAAGAGTTGGTGAGCTGGACGACGACGAAGACACCTGGGGCGACAACATCGTGCTCAACGGCCTGGACTACCAGTCCCTGGCGGCGAGTGCACCAGTCAACGCTGCGTTCAGGGTCGCGTGGCTGGGCAAGCAGGTCCCCGCACTGTCGCTGGTAGGCCATCCTGCGAGTCCTGGCGATGACTTTCGCCCCCAACCCTGGCGCCATCTGCAACACGTGTTCGAGAACATGGGGCATACCGCCGAGGCCCGTGAAGTGGGGGTCGCATTTGAACGGAAACTGCGCGACATCGGCCATATTGGTCAGCCGCCACAGAACTGGTGGAAATGGACACATCCGATATACACAAGCACGGCCAGAGGCTTGCACTGGCTCTACGGTCGACTCACCGGTTTCGGCTACCGCCCGATGCAACTACTGGTCTGGTTTCTGGCGATCTGGTTAATCTGCGCTGGCTTCTATTGGTACGCTGCTTCGCAACAACGTGTGTTCGGCCCGAGCAACCCGCTGGTGTTCCAGCATGACGCCTACTTCGATTGTCGACCAGACCGGGGCGACGCCTGGCGGCAGGCCAATCCGGGGCTGGAGACGCCGCCCACCTATTATGGCAATGGCAACTGGTACCTGTGCCAAACCCTGCGTGAGGAATACACCGGCTTCAGCCCCCTGGCCTATTCCCTGGATGTACTGATGCCCCTGGTCGACCTGCAGCAGGAGTCGGACTGGGCGCCGCTGGTGCCGACACCCAAGCAAGGGTATTGGGACGAGTTCACATCATTTGGCTGGAAGCATTTCGTGCGCCTGCTGATCTGGTTCGAAATTCTGATTGGCTGGGGTATCAGCTTGCTGATGGTTGCCATCGTCTCCGGCCTGGCGCGCCGCAGCGAGTAGTGCCCGGGAGCCGCCGATATCCCACGGATATCGGCGACCCTGTTCGATAGTATTCAACTTTGCAGCGCTCACTGGCTAGGCTGAACGGCCATCAGGAGACTGCTTGTGACCCCATTCAGAACCGTACTCATCACCGGCGGCGCCCGTGGCCTGGGCCTGGCCTATGCCCGCGCCCTGGCACAAACCGGTGCGCAGGTGGTAATCAGCGACCTTGGCACCGACCGCGAAGGTTGTGGCCACGATGCTTCGATTGCCGAGGGCGCCGCCGAACTGTTGCGCAATGAAGGCCACCAGGTGATTGGTCACAGCGCCGACCTTAGCGATGAGCAAGCGTGCCGACAGTTGATCAGCAAGGTGCTCGACACCTTCGGCGGCCTCGATGCGCTGATCCATAACGCCGGCTGGGTCGGTTACCAGAACATCGAAGACTGCAGCAGCGAATTCATCGAGCGCGCCCTGGCCATCAACGTGCACGCGCCGCTGTGGTTGAGCAAGCACGCCTGGCCGGCGCTCAAGGCGTCTGGCAGCGGGCGCATCGTGCTCACGACCTCGGACCGGGCCATGTACCTGCGCCATGCGCAAACCGGCCTGGGTGCCTACGCCGCCGGCAAGATGGCGCAACTGGGGATCATGAACGCCCTGGCCGCCGAGGGCGCCGAGCACGGGATTGCCGTCAACGCGATTTCGCCGGTGGCGCGCACGCGCATGTGGGGTCAGCAGGGCGAGCCCGAAGACCTCAAGCCCGAGTGGGTTGTGCCCGGGGTGTTGTACCTGGCCTCGGCAGACTGCCAGGACAGCGGCTACATCCTGCGTGCCAGCAACGGCCAGTTCTGCGCCACGCGCTTCGAGGAAAACCCGCAGGTGGACTATCCACGCGAGCTGCGCGGGGTGTCGGCCGGCACCGTGCGCGAGGTGCGGCAACGCTGGCAGATGATAAAAGCCATGTAATAGCGCTTGGTTTGCATCAGGGTATTAATTAGAATCAATCTCATTTGAGTCTAATCCATCCAGGTGCGTTGACATGAGCGAAGCGGCGGGCCCCACCGAGCAGACCCTGCAGGGCCTCTACCGAGAGCATCGCAGTTGGCTGGAGCGCTGGCTGTACCAGCGCCTGGGCAACCGCTGGGATGCCGCCGACCTCAGCCAGGATACTTTCCTGCGCGTGCTGGCAAGCCCCCAGGTGCTGAGCGAGTTACGCGAGCCACGGGCCTATCTGCTGACCGTCGGCAAGCGTTTGCTGGTCAACTTCCACAAGCGCCGCAGCCTGGAGCGTGCCTACCTCGAGGCTCTGGCCAGCCTGCCCGAGGCCCTGATGCCTTCGCCAGAGCAGCGTTGGTTGCTGCTGGAAACCCTGCAAGCCCTGGACGAACTGCTCGACGGTTTGCCGGCGGCGGTGCGTCGGGCGTTTCTCTGGTCGCAGCTTGAAGGCCTGAATTACGCACAGATCGCCGAGCGCCTGGCTGTCAGTGAACGTACGGTCAAACGCTACATGGCCCAGGCTTATGAGCATTGCCTGCTGGTTGAACTATGAACCGCACCTTCAGCCGCGAAGCCCGGCAACTGGCGCGCACCGCCGCGCACTGGCTGGCCTTGCTCGATTCCGGGCAGGCCAGCGCCGAGGATTTGCAGCGTCTGCAGCACTGGCGCGCGGCCAATGCCCAGCACGAGCAGATCTGGCAGCGCGCCGAGGGCTTGCGCCAGCGTTTCCAGGATGTGCCGCCAACCCTGGCCATGGCCAGCCTCGACCGTCCCGAAGCCAACCGTCGAACCCTGCTCAAGCGTGGCCTGGCTTTGGCGCTGGTGTTGCCCGCCGGCTGGCTGCTCAGCCAGCAGGTGCCGCTGCAGGCCCTGCGCGCCGACCTGCGCACCGCTGTGGGCGAGCGCCGTGGCGTGCGTCTGGCCGATGGCAGCTTGTTGCAGTTGAACACGGCAACCGCCGTCAACCTTGACCTTGCTCACCAGCGCCTGACCCTGGTCGAGGGCGAAATCGCCCTGAGCGTCAGCCGCGCCCAGGCGCTGCACGTTGACCTTGGCATGGCCCGGGTGAGCGTCGGCCAGGCCCAGGTGTGCCTGCGGCGCGACGCCGAGCAGTGTCGCATCGCCGTGCTCCAGGGCGCAGTGCAGGTGCAGCCGCGCCAGGGCCCGGCGCTGGCCTTGCAGGTCGGCGATCAGCTGACTATCACCGCCGACGGCAGTGGCGCCATGGACCGTTTCGACCCCCACCAGCCGGACTGGCGCGATGGCGTTCTGAGTGTCAACAACCAGCCGCTGGCGCAGTTTTTGCGTGAGCTGTCGCGTTACCGACCGGGCTGGCTGCACTGGGAGCCGGCGCTGGAAACGCTGCGCGTCACCGGCACGTTCCGCCTGGATGATACCGATCGGGTGCTGGCCCTGCTGGCGGCCAGCCTGCCGGTAGCGGTACAGGCGCGCAGCCGCTACTGGGTGACCCTGGTGGCCCGCGAGAAAACCGTGTGAGCGGTGCCGTGCTGTTGGTCGCCTGACATTTTTACCAGTAGCGCGCTGCCTTGCGGTTGGTGATGATGCCGGTTCAAAGGCTGGAGCCATACCGACATGGACGAGAACAACAAAGAGCGCCTTCGCCTGTATCAACCTGGAGACACTGTGGTGCTGTATGGCTGTTTTGCCGCCGAGTACGGGGTGATGGAAACCCAGTCAGGCGTGGTGCGCAGCATCGACTGGTGCACCCACCAGTTGCAGCTGTACTTCGCCTGCGATGATGAATGCCGCTGCATTCCATTCGCCAGCATCACTGCGGTGCTGGCGCCGGGTCGTTGCAGCGTCGCTGCAGGTGATCAAGGCTGAGCTTGCCTCAGGGCAGCTCGATCTGCGCGCAAAGGCCGCCGCCGTCGCGGTTGCTCAAGGTCAGGCGGCCGCCGATGGCCTGGGTCAGCTGCGCGGCGATGGCCAGGCCCAGGCCGGTACCGCCGGTGCTGCGGTTGCGCGAGTTCTCTACCCGGTAGAACGGTTGCAGCACCGCGTCGAGCTCTTCGGCGGGTATCCCCGGGCCCTGGTCGAGCACGCGAATCAGCGTGCCGTTGTTGGCGCCGCTGCGCACCTCGAGCTGCGCCGCGCCGGCAAACTTCAGGGCGTTGTCGATCAGGTTCACCAGCACCCGGCGCAAGGCTTGCGGGCGGGTTTCGAGCAGCGCGCCGGTCTTGCCGTGCAGCTCGACCTGCTGGCCGCTGTCCTGGTAGTCGAACACCAGGCTGTCGAGCAAGGCATCGAGGTTGACCCGGCACGGTGCCTCGCTGTTGCCATCGATGCTGCGGGCGTAGGCGACGCCTTCACGCACCAGGTGTTCCATGGCCTCCAGGTCGCTCCAGAGCTTGTCGCGATCACTGCTGCTGTCCATAGCCTCGACCCGCAGCTTCATCCGCGTGATCGGCGTTTGCAGGTCATGGGAGATCGCCGCCAGCAGTTGCATGCGCTCTTTCAGGTAGGCGCCGATACGTGCCTGCAAGGTATTGAAGGCCACTGCGGCATACACCACTTCCCGCGGGCCGCTTTCGTCCAGTTGCGGCCCCGGGGCATTGGGGTCGAGCTGGTCGACCGCTTCGGCCAGGCGGGTCAGCGGGCGGATCGCGGTTTTGACCGCCAGCCAGGTGCACAGCAACAGCAGCGCCAGCTGGATCAGCAGCACCACCGGCAGCCAGCTCGACATCGGCACCGGCGCCGGGGTGACGTCGACGCTCAACGGTGCGCCGTCGGCCAGGCGCAGGTGCACCTGGAAGTGCGGCGTGGGCCCGGGGATGCTCTGGTAGTCCAGGGCGTACTGGCCGCCCAGGGCTTTGCCGATGGACAGTGCGGCCATGGGCGCGTCATCCATGCTCAGCCGCTGGCCGGGTTCGCCGGCATCCAGGCGGTAGCGATAGGTGCGCCGCTCCAGGCGCGGCAGCCAGGCGGCGCGTTCGGCGGCCGGCAGGCGGTCGAGAATGGCCACCGAGGTAGCGACGTCCTGCTCGAGGTTACTGAGCATCATCGAGCGCGAGCTCTGGTAGCGCTCGTAGAACTGGAAGCTGAACGACAAACCGTAGGCCAACACCAGGCCGGTGAAGAAGATCAGCGCCAGGCGCGAGGCGAGGGTGCGCGGCCAACGCAGCAGGCTGCCCATGTTCAGGCCTCGACCCGCTGCACGGGCAAGGCGAACACGTAGCCCTCGCTGCGTACCGTCTTGATATAGGCCGGCTCGCGGGCGTCATCCTGCAGGCGCTGGCGCAGGCGGCTGACCAAAAGGTCGATGGAGCGGTCGAAGATATCCGCCTCGCGGCCCTGGGTCAGGTTGAGCAGTTGCTCGCGGCTGAGCACCCGTTGCGGATGGTCGAGGAACACCCGCAGCAGCCGGTACTCGGCGCCGCTCAGGGCCACCAGGGTGCCGTTGGCGTCGAGCAGGTGGCGCGCGGTGGTGTCCAGGCGCCAGTGGCCGAAACCGAGCAGGCGGCTGCTTTCGCTGATGCTCAGGTTTGGCGGCAGCATGCGCGTGCGGCGCAGCACGGCGTTGATCCGCGCCAGCAGCTCGCGGGCCGAGAACGGCTTGCTCAGGTAGTCGTCGGCGCCCATTTCCAGGCCGATGATGCGGTCGGTTTCATCGTTGCGGGCGGTCAGCATCAGTACCGGCGTGGCCTTGTGCTTGCCGGCGCGCAGCTCGCGGCACAGCAGCAGGCCATCGTCACCGGGCATCATGATGTCGAGCACGATCAGGTCGACCACATTGGACTCGAGAAAGGCGCGCATCTGCCGGCCGTCGGCGACGATGGTGGTGCGCAGCCCGTTCTTTTTCAGGTAGTTGCCTACCAGCTCCCTGATCTCGCGATCGTCGTCGACGACCAGGATGTGATCGACATGTTCCATCGTCCGGCTCCCGCTGTGGTGGTGGCGGCAAGTGTATAGAGCCGGGCAGGGCTTGCCTGCCGGGCTTTGTATTGCAGTGTATCTGCTGCGGCCATAGATACCTGGCGAGGCAAAGCGGGCCGATCCGGACACATTGGCGATACCTGGCGGGCCTGAAATAGCCAGCAACGGGTGGCAGCCGCCACCTCTGTGCAAACTGATTCGGGAGTACCGCCATGAACCTCAAGACCCTTGCCACTGCGAGCCTGTTGACCCTGTTCAGCCTCGGCACCGTTGCCGCCCAGGCTAGCGAAGCGGTGGTGGTACAGCAATATCGTTACGGCCAGCAACTGGATGTGCACAAGGTCCTGGCCTTGCACGAGGACAGCAGCATGGGCTGCGGCGTGGTCAACGCTCAGATGGACTACCTTGATTCCCAGGGCAAGGAACACCGCCTGCAGTACCAGAAATTTGCCAGTGACTGCCATGAAGGCGGTTAAGCCATCGATCAGGGAGGTTCGTCCATGAACATCAATTTCAACACAAATCGCCGTCGGGCCCTGGGCATCGCCGCACTGCTGGCCGTGCTGCTGGCGCTGGCGGGCCTGGGAAATCGCCTGTTCGCCGGCACGCCGGCAAGCCTTGAGACACTGGGGCCGATGCCGGAACTGGCCGGCGCCGTGCAGTGGCTCAACTCGCCACCACTGGACCGCGCAGCGCTCAAGGGCAAGGTGGTGCTGGTGGACTTCTGGACCTACGAGTGCATCAATTGCCGGCGCAGCCTGCCGCACGTCAACACCTGGGCCAAGCGTTACGCCGACCAGGGCCTGGTGGTGATCGGCGTGCATACGCCGGAATACCCTGAAGAGCGGGTAGTCGACAATGTGCGTGCGCAAGTGACGAAACTGGGTATCGGCTACCCGGTGGCCATCGACAACGACTATGCGATATGGAACGCCTTCGGCAACCAGTTCTGGCCGGCGCACTACATCGTCGATGGCAGCGGCCAGGTGCGCTATGTGCACTTTGGCGAAGGCGCCTACGACACCCAGGAGCAAGTCATCCAGCAACTGCTCAAGGAGCGTGACGGGCAGGCGGGGTGAAGATGCTCGGGTGGCGCTGGCCTCATCGCGGGTCAAGCCCGCTCCTGCAGAGGACCTTGGCCAGTTGCCGGATTGCGGTTTCGATTTCACTGGCTGTCAGCGATGAATAGCCCAGCAGCCAGCCCTGCTGTTTATGTTCACCGGCATACAAACGGCTGAGCCCGGGTAGCTGCACACCGGCGCGGGCGGCCAGATTCATGGTGTGTTGCTCTGTCCAGCCTGGCTCGAGCACGCAGGGGATCTGCAGGCCTCCCGGCGGGCGCATGGCGGTGACGACGCCCGCCAGGTGCTTGCCAATCGCATCAAGCAGGCAGGCCCGGCGCCCGGCGTAGAGTTTGCGCATGGCGCGGATGTGGGCGTTGTAGTGGCCGTCGTCCATGAAGCGCGCCAGGGTCAGTTGCAGCACCTGCGGGGTGTGCCCGTCGATGATGCTGCGCGCCGCGCTGAAGGGCGCTACCAGCTCCGGCGGCAAGACCATGTAGCCGATGCGCAGGCCGGGGTAGAGGGTCTTGCTGAAGGTGCCGATGTAGAGGGTGCGCTGCTGGCTGTCCAGGCCCTGCACGCAGGCGGTGGGCAGGCCGTCGTAGTGGAACTCGCTGTCGTAGTCGTCCTCGATGATCCACTTGCCGTTCTGCGCCGCCCAGTCGATCAGCTCCAGGCGTCGCGCAAGGCTCAGGGTCGCGCCTGTGGGGTACTGGTGCGATGGCGTGACGTAGACGCAACTGGCGCCGCTGCGGTCGGCGCGCAGCAGGTCGGTGCGGATGCCGTGGGCGTCGACGTCGATCGGCACGATCCGCGCCTGCGCCGCTTCAAAGGCCTTCTTCGCGCCGAAGTAACCGGGGTTTTCCAGCAGGATCGGCTTGCCGGCATCCACCAGCATTTGTGCGCACAGGAACAGTGCCTGGCGGGTGCTGCTGAGCACCAGTACCTGCTCGGGCATCACCTTGGCGCCACGTTCGAGGTTCAGGTAGGTGGCGATGGCCTTGCGCAGGGCTTCGCTGCCCTGCGGGTCGCCGTGCAGCAGGACGTTGCCGCGATGGTCCTTCACGGCCTGGCGCTGCAGGCGTTCCCAGACTGCAAGGGGGAACGAGCGGGTTTCTGGCAGGCCGGTGGCAAAGGCCTTGATCACCTGCTGGTCGCTGACGCCGCCGTTGTCGAACAGTGCCCGTCCGCGCAGGCTCAAGCCCTGGCCGGGCTCGAGATCACTGCGTTTTTGCGCCCCGGCCTTGATGCGCCGTTGCCCGCTGCCACGCAGTTGCGCGCCGAGGTTGTCCGGCACATAACTGCCCGAGCCTGCGCGGCGGACGATATAGCCGTCGCGCTGCAGCTGCACGTAGGCGTTCTCGACGGTGTCGCGGGCGACGCCCAGCGATTTGGCCAGGGCACGGCTGGCCGGCAGCTTGACGCCAGCGGACAGCGCCCCTTCAAGGATCAGCGCGCGCAGCGCACGCTGGATGCGCTGGTGCAGGTCCAGCGCTGCGAACTCGGCGTCATTGACGCGCATCTTCAGGGTTTCAAGCTCGAACGTGGTTGCCATGTGGTCTGCCGCAAGTGAAGAAACTGGCCTGAACGGGCAGGCCAGTCTATTCGTACACTCGGTCGCTCGTCACTGCCTCTTCGCAAGGAACCCTGCCGCCATGTCTACTTCAGCACTACGCCCCGGCGACCTCATGCCCCCGCTCATTGCCGGTCTCATCTCGGTTATCGTCAATTATGGCGGAACCTTCATCCTGGTTTTCCAAGCGGCCAAGGTCGCTGGTTTGAGCCCGGCCCTCACGGCTTCCTGGGTATGGTCGGTATCCATCGGCGTGGGGGTTACCGGGCTGTTGCTCAGTTGGCTCAGCCGCCAGCCGATCATCACCGCCTGGTCGACACCGGCCGCCGCCTTCCTGGTGGTGGCCCTGGCCAGTACGCCCTACGCCGAAGCGGTGGGCGCCTACCTGATCTCGGCAGCCGCGTTTGTGCTGCTGGGCTTATCGGGCTGTTTCGACAAGCTCATCCGCCTGATCCCGCCGGGCATTGCGGCGGGGCTGCTGGCCGGGATCCTGCTGCAATTCGGCATCGGTGCCTTTGCCGGGCTCAGCGTCGACCCGTTGCTGGCCGCGCTGCTGATCGTGGCCTATCTGCTCTTCAAGCGCTTCAGTGCGCGCTATGCGGTGGTCGGCATCCTGCTGCTGGGGCTGGGCTTTTTGCTGATGCGCGGGCAGGTCGAGCTGTCAGGGCTGCGCTTGCAACTGGCGACGCCGGTCTTCACCGCGCCGGCGTTTTCATTCAATGCCATGCTCAGCGTGGCCCTGCCGCTGTTCCTGATTACCCTGACCGGACAGTACATGCCCGGCATGCTGGTGCTGCGCAATGACGGCTTCAAGGCCAGTGCCAACCCTATTGTCGCCGTTACCGGGCTGGGCTCGTTGTTGATGGCGCCGTTCGGCTCCCACGCCTTCAACATCGCCGCGATCACCGCGGCGATCTGCACCGGCAAGGAAGCCCACGAAGAACCTGCCAAGCGCTGGATCGCCGGGGTGGCGGCGGGCGTGTTCTACATTCTTGTCGGCGTCTTCGGGGTAACCCTGGCCGCACTGTTCATGGCCTTCCCGGCCACTTTCATCAGCACCCTGGCGGGGCTTGCGCTGCTGGGCACCATTGGCAGCAGCCTGGCCAATGCCATGGCCGATGCGAAAACCCGCGAAGCGTCGTTGATCACCTTTCTGGCTGCGGCCGCCAATATCAGTTTGCTCGGTATCGGCGGGGCGTTCTGGGGGCTGGTGATCGGCCTGGGCGCTTATGCCGTGCTCAATGGCCGCTTGCCGCGCCGGGAGCGGGCAGGGGTGATCGGTGCCAGCAATGGCGAGGGGTAAGGCCGCGATCAGCGCTTGGCCGCCTTGGCGCGCTGATTCTCGTCGCTGCGCGCCCGTGCCGGGATGTTCTCCAGCGAAGTGGGCTTGTCGGCGATGTTGATTACCGTCCACTCCCAGAACGCGCTGGTCCAGTAGGTCAGTTCACCGTCTTCGAGCAGCAGGTCGTGGCGGCCACTGCTGTGCGGCGCTTCTTTGGCCTGGCGCATCAATGGCACCAGTTGCATGGCGCGTTCGCCGTCGGTGGTCTCCAGTGACAGCGAAACCTGGCGCAGGCGGTCATCCTTGTCGAAGGCCGCTTCGATGCGGCTGACCTCGACACCGCCGAGTTTGTAGGGTTCGATGCCCGGTACCGGGTCGACAGCCTGGTAGTACTGACGGGGCACGTTGTAGTGCACGCCGTTGATCAGCCAGACCCGGGTGAAATGCCGCTCCATTACCTCCACGACCTGCGCGCGCGGCATGCCCAGCGTGAACTCGCCAAGGCTCAGCGCCGACCAGGCGGTGGTCGGGAACAGGGCACAGCAGAGCAACAATGTCAGCATCCTTGGCACGCGGGGTCCTCCTTGAAATGAGCGCAAAGGGTACTGCAGCCCTCGCATCCGCGCTAGGATCAGCAGTCCTGCACTGACAATGAGGTCACCTGTGAAATACGCCATTGCCCTGCTACTGAGCCTGATGCCGTTGCTGGCTGGCGCCGCCGAAGTCGGCGAACGCCTGGCGCCCTTTACCTTGCTTGACCAGCACGACCAGCCCTACAGCCTCAACGCGCAGACCCGCGTGCTGCTGGTGGCGCGCAACATGGACGGTGCCAAGCTGGTCCAGGCCGCCGTCGGTGAGCAGCCCAAGGGCTACCTGCAAGCACGCGATGCGGTGTTCGTCGCCGACATCCAGCGCATGCCGGCACTGATCAGCAAACTGTTCGCCATCCCGGCCATGCGTGACTACAACTACCGGGTGCTGCTGGACCGCGACGGCAAGGTGGTTGCGCGTTATCCGGGCGCTGAAGGCCAGGTGCTGTGGATTCAGTTGGAGCAGGGGGTTGTGGCGGGGCAGAAGGAATATGCCAGTGCC
Organism: Pseudomonas sp. B21-035; assembly: GCF_024748945.1. Classification (NCBI taxonomy): domain Bacteria; kingdom Pseudomonadati; phylum Pseudomonadota; class Gammaproteobacteria; order Pseudomonadales; family Pseudomonadaceae; genus Pseudomonas; species Pseudomonas sp. B21-035. The sequence goes on along the minus strand of NZ_CP087179.1, from coordinate 3,589,444 downwards.
GAGGCGTTGGCCACAGCGCTCAAGGCGTTGCCGCAGCCATAGTGGATTTGAATGCAGCGCAACGCTGTGGGAGCGGGCTGGACCCGCGATGGAGCGCGAAGCGGTCGCAATCCAGACGCCACCTGATGGGGAGGCTGAACTGACCCCATCGCGGGGCAAGTCGGGTCGCCGCACGGCCGCTCCCACAGGTAGCGTAGGCCTTTAGAGGCGCGAGCTGATCCATTGGCGATGCTGCTCACACTTCACCTTTGCGCCTTGTCGGCGAATGGACCGGCGATGCACGAGTAGCGAAAGCAAAAAAGCGCTCTGCTTCTAGATGTATGTAATTGCAGACGCCACCGATCGTCCCTTGCAGAAGGCCGAGTGGAACCCTTGCGTAGTGGGGCGACGGCCATGGATGGCCGGCGAGCGCCGCAGGGCCAGGGACGGCCCTTCGGCGCGCCCCCACGGGAGCAAGGGTGGAAGGAGGGAACCCGCAGCGCAGCGCAGGGCCGATGAAGGGACAGGGCGTTTTTGGTTACTTTTGCCGCCAAGCAAAAGTGACCCGCCGTAAGGGCGGAAGGCGCCGGCAGCGCCTCATCATCAAATGGATCAGCTCAAACAGCCTGGCTGCCCCAATACTTGCAAGCTGCTTAAGACAGTTGCTCCCACATGGGCAGTGCAGGCAGGCGCAGATCTTACAGCGGCACCTGCAAGGTCGTCTTGACTCGATCCAGCACCACGATGGTACGAAACCACTTCACGTTCGGGTTGTCATGAAACAGTCGCTGGGCGATGTCCTGGAACACGGTCATGCTCGCTACCGTCAGCACCAGCAAAAAGTCGGCGTCGCCGGTGACGTAGTAGCACTGCTGAATTTCAGGTCCCGAGAACGCACGCTTCATGACTTCCAGGTCCGCCGACTGGGTGCGGTCGGCGTGCACCTCGACCATCAGGGTAATCACCTGGCCGACTTTGTCCGGGTTGATCACCGCGGCATTGGCCTGGATTACCCCGGTCTTTTTCAAGCGCTGGATCCGCCGCTGCACCGAGGCGCTAGACAAGTGCACCTGCTCGGCCAGCTCACGCAGGGGCTGGCTGTTATCGCGCTGCAGGGCGGCAAGCAGGGCAAGGTCGAATTCATCCAGGTCCATGCAAAAATTTCTCATCTTGAGGGGTGAAAACGAGGGCACTTATCAGTGGCTGCGGAATAAATTATCACCCTCTGCTGGTCCTCATTAAGGAATTTGCAATGACCGCGCATAACTCCACGTTGGGCGTCGTGCTCAATGTTCTCGCCTCGGTGCTGTTCGCGGTGATGTACGCCTACACCAGCCTGCTCGCGCCCCTGGACGGCGCCGAAATCTATGGCTGGCGGATCCTTCTGACCGTGCCGTGCCTGACCCTGATGGTGATCGCCAGCGGGCACTGGCCGCAGGTGCGGCGGATATTCCTGCGCCTGTTCGAAGAGCGCTGGTTCTGGGCGATTCGCCTGGTTTCGGCGGTGTTGCTCGGCGCGCAGTTGTGGCTGTTCATGTGGGCACCGATCAACGGCTATGGCCTGGACGTGTCGCTGGGCTACTTCCTGATGCCGCTGGTGATGGTGATTGTCGGCCGCCTGGCGTTCAAGGATTCGATCAGCCGCCTGCAACTGCTGGCCTGTGCCTTGGCGGCGCTGGGCATCATTAACCAGATCGCCATCGCCAAGGCGATTTCCTGGCCGGTGCTGGTGGTGTCGCTGGGCTATCCGCTGTACTTCTGGCTGCGCCGGGTGACCGACACCAACAACATGGGCGGGTTGTGGTTCGACATGAGCCTGAGCCTGCCGGTGAGCCTGTATTTCGTGCTCAAGGGCGGGGTAGTGCTCGGCCTTGCCGGCGCAGCCTCAAGCTTGCCCTGGCTGGTGCTCGGCCTCGGCGCGATCAGCGCCGCAGCCCTGGGCCTGCAGGCGCTGTCGGCACCACGGCTGAACCTGACCCTGTTTGGCCTGCTGATTTATGTCGAGCCGGTGCTGCTGGTGGTCGCCGCAGTGCTGCTGGGCGACAGCATCGCCCCGGCGCAATGGCCGACCTATATTGCGATCTGGCTGGCGGTGTTGGTGCTGGTGGTGGAGGGCGGTTTGAGCCTCAACGGTAACCGCCGCGCTTACTCGCCCAACCGCTGCTCGCGCGAAGGCGGGTAGCCGAAGTAGGCGCAGTAGCACTTGCTGAAGTGCGAGACCGAGACAAAACCGCAGGCAATCGCCACGTCCATCAGCGGCAGGTCGGAATACTGCAACAGACGCCGGCTTTTGGTGATGCGCAGTTCCATGTAGTAGCGGCTTGGCGAGGTGCCCAGTTGCGCCTGGAACAGGCGGTCGATCTGCCGGCGCGAACGGCCGCTGTAGGCCGCCAGTTGATCGAGGCTGAGGGTTTCTTCAAGGTTGCTTTCCATCAGCTCGACGATGGTGCGCAGTGGCGCGCTCATGGTTTTCTTCTGGCTGCTGTCGACCCGGCGAAAGCGCGCGCTGGAAAACGCCAGGATCTCCTCGACGCCCTCGGCCAGCGCTTCGCCATGTTGCAGCTTGAGCAGCGCCAGCATCATTTCTAGCGCGCCGTTGGGGCTGGCGGCGGTCAGGCGTTCGCGGTCGAGCACAAAGCTTGCCGGGGTGATGGTGCACTGCGGGCTGCGCTCGGCCAGGCTTGCCCGTTGTTCAGGGTGGATGGTGCAGTTGTAGCCCTCCAGCACCCCGGCGCGGCCGAGAAACCAGGCGCCGTTCCACAGGCCGCCGAGGGCCAGTTGGTGGGCGGCAGCATCGCACAGCAGCTTGTCCAGCTGCGGGTACTTGAGTGGGGTACGCAGGCCGCCGCAAACAATCAGCATGTCGAGGTTGTCCAGCGCTGCGCGGTCCAGGTGCGCGGCATAAATCTCCAGGCCCAGGTCACTGGTGACCCGCTCGCTGCCCAGGGAAAACGGCGTGCTCAAGAACAGGTTGCTCTTGAGCAGGTTGGCCGTCACCAGTACATCCATGGCCACGGTAAAGCTGGCCATGGAGAAGTTCTCCAGCAGCAAAAAGCCCACCTGGTACGCCGGGGTCGAGGCAGCCTCGGGGTGCTTGAGGTTGAGCATGTTACTGGTGCTGGATTTCTTGCTGAACTGGCGTGGGGTGGGCAAGGCGCGGCTCCGCGAACTGGCAGGTTGAGGCGATGATGCCAGATATTGCCCGGCCCGCAATGGCAATCAGAATGAACCCCGGCTGGCTGCGCACACCTAACCTTCAGAACCCCTCTGGAGGCTACCCATGGAAAACGGTCATATCTGGATCACCCTTGCCGTATTGCTCACCCTGGTCGAACTCTGGGCCATCAAACGCATCATCGGCAGCAAGAGCCGGGCGGATCGCAAGATGTTGTGGATCGTGTTTATCGTCTTTGTACCCGTGCTGGGCCTGATTGCCTGGGCCGTGGCCGGGCCGAAAGCCAGCGCGGGGGGGCCGATTTCGCGGGAGGGTTGACCCGGCGGCTGGCGACAGGGATTGTAGGGGCGACGGCGCATCGTCGCGCCTGCATGACCCAAGGAAGCACTTCATGCCGCTGTTTGAAACCCCACGCCTGCTCGTGCGCGAACTCTCGCGTCAAGACCTGCCCGCCCTGACCGCCATTCTCAGCGACCCTGAGGTGATGAAATTCTCGGTGCGCGGTGTCTGCGACGAACAGATGACCGGGGCCTTCATCGACTGGTGCATGCAGTGCTACGCCAGCTACGGCATGGGCCAATGGGCGCTGGTCGAAAAGGTCAACGGCGAGCTGGTCGGTTTTTGCGGCGTCAGCCCGGAGCAGGTCGAAGGGGTAGAGCAGGCCAGCCTGGGCTATCGTCTGGCTACACGCTATTGGGGTCAGGGACTGGCCAGCGAAGCGGTGCGCGGCGTGCTTGAGCATGCGTTCAACGAGCACCGGCTGGCGGCGGTGATTGCAATTATTGAAGCGGCCAACATTGCCTCCTTGCGCGTGGCGCAAAAAGCCGGCTTCAATGCCTTCGATACTGTGCAGTTTCACGAGCGGCCGGTGCGGGTGTATCGGCTGACGCATCCGCACTGGAAGGCACCATGACCAGCAGCAGACACCTCGACCCGTTGCGCCAGGTCATCCGCCAACAAGCGGTTGCACCCGCACCTGCGCCGTGGCGGTTGACTGGCCAGTTCACCGTCGCCGGCCTGCTGGAAATCGGCTTTGACCGTGACAGCGAGCGGCTGCTGGTGGCTTCGAGTTCAGGCCGCAGTGTGATCGACTGTCGCAGCGGCGAGAAAATCGCCCGCGACCGCACCGACAACCTGGGCAGCGACCATTATCTGGAAACCCGCGGCATCGGCCCGCTCAACGAGCGGGTGATCCGCATGTCGGGCATCCAGGGCGGCGGCCTGCCGATCAGCACCAGCGATGGCTGGGTGGTGGAGAACATCACCCTGGCCTGGCCTGAGCAGCACCTGCTGCTGGTCGAGCCGGGTTCCTGGCTGCATGGCGCGCGCTACAACCGGCCCGCCAGGTTTCATACCCTGGCAATCGAGACCGAAGTGCGTGCCTTCGGGTTTTCCTATACCGGTTTGAGCCTGGTGATCGCCACCGGTGGCGAGTTGCTGGTTTATGGGCGAGGGTAGTGGCCGAGCCAGGTCAGTATCTCGTCCCATAGCGGTTGTGCCTGAGCCTTGAAGTACCCCATGTGGCCAATGGCACCATTGTCCGGTTGCAGGTCACGGCGGGTCATTGGTGCATTGCAGTAAGCCTTGACGAAGGCATCCCGCGAGCGCGGTGGCGCCCAGGGGTCATCCAGCGAGGTGGCGAACACGCAAGGCATGCGTACCTGGGCGTACTGCCCGGCCAGATGGGCCATGCGCGGGTCGTCGAAGTAGTAGTGCGGGTAGGCGCACCAGCGCTTCCAGTCACGGTAGACCCCGCGTGGCAGATCATCGCCCATGCCAAGCAGGCTCCAGGCCATGTAACCCTTGAGGGCTACCAGCGGCGGCAGGACCCAGCGCCACAAAAGGCGCACCTTCAGCGCCTCCGGCCAGGGCATCCAGCCGGCCCAGCCGGCGCCGCTGCCGAGGCTGTAACAGGCGCTGATACAGGCATGATTGGGCAGCAGGCCAATGGCATGGCCGCCGAAGGAATGGCCGACCCAGTACAAGGGTAATGGCTCGGCGCCGAGCAGGTCGACGGCCGCGGCCAAGTCCAGGTAAGCCCAGTCCAGGTAGGACATCTCAAAGCCTTTGAGCGACGCCGGCCGCGACTCGCCGACGCCGCGGTAATCGACAGTCAGCACGTTGAAACCCTGAGCTGCCGCATGCTCGGCAAAGCGCCGGTAGAAGCGTTGCTGCACGCCGGTGGCGCCGGCCAGGATCAGGTTGCCACGGGCTTCGCCCACAGCCGGGTAGCGGTACGCCGACAACGGGTAACCGTCACGGGCATGCAAGGTGAAGGCGTGCGGCGGGGCCGGGGAGATCATCTGGGTCATGGTGGTCAGCGCCCGGTGAACTGCGGGGCGCGCTTTTGCATCATCGCCATCACCCCTTCACGCACATCGGCGCTGCCGATCAGCTCCAGCAACGTTTCCTCGAGCCTGGCCAATGCCGCAGCATCGCCTTCGTCCCGGGCCAGGAAGGCCGATTGCAGAGTAGCCTTGATCGCCAGCGGCGCAGCCCTGGCAATGCGTTCGGCATAGTCGATGGCGCGGGCCAGGGCTTGCCCTGGAGCTACCACCTCATTGACCAGATTCATCGCCCGCGCTTGATCGGCATCGAACTCATCGCCAGTGAGCATGTAGCGCATGGCGTTGGCCCAGCCTGCGGCCTGGGTGAAGCGCACAGTAGAGCCGCCTGATGGCGGGATGCCGCGCAGCACCTCCAGGTGAGCGAAGCGCGCATTGCTGGCAGCGATGGCGATATCGGCGTTGAGCAGCAATTCGATGCCCGCGGTCCAGCAGATGCCCTCGACCGCGACCACTACCGGCTTGCTCCGGCGAGGCAGGCGGGTGCCCCAGGGGTCGATGCTGCCCTCTGGGTAGTGCAAGCCACCGCTGGCCAGCTTCGGTGCCAACTCCATAAGGTCGAGCCCGGCGGTGAAATGCTCGCCATGGGCAAACAGCACCATGCAGCGCAGTTCGTCATTGCCCTCGTATTCACCGAGGGCCAGCGCCAGGTCCATCAGCAGCGCGCTGTCCATGGCGTTGCGCTTGGCGGCGCGGTCCAGGCCCACCAGCCATAGGTGGCCACGCTGTTCGCGGCTGACTCGATCGGGGCCGCTATTGGCTTCGCTCATCGACTTGCACTCCGGCAAAGAGGTTAGAAGGGTTACTTACCGATCGTTCGGTTTGATGAAGCTAACCAAACGTTCGGTAACTATCAAGTGGAGCTGGCCAGGCTTATGGCATAGAATCAGCGCCATTGATCGACTGCAGGACTGGCCGTGCGACCGCTGAAAATTCCCCGAGACCAACTGCTGCAGCGCTGCGCCAACACCTTCAAGCGCTACGGCTATCACGGCACCACCATGGACATGCTTTCGGCGGCCTGCGGCCTGACCAAGGCGTCCTTCTATCATCACTACCCGAACAAGGAAGCGCTGCTGCGCGACGTGCTGGCCTGGACCCACGAAGGGCTTGCGAAGCACCTGTTCAGTATTGCCGACGACTTGAGCCTGAGCCCTGTTCAACGTCTGGAGGAAATGGGCCGCAAGGCAGGTCGGGTGTTTGAGGCCGATGCCATCGGCTGCCTGATGGCGGTGGTGGCCATCGATGCCAGTTACGGCAAGAATGAGCTGATGGTGCCGATTCGCGAATTCTTTGCCGCCTGGGCTAAGGCGTTTGCCCGGCTCTATCAGGGCCTGCTGGATGATGAACAGGCGCAGGCCCGAGGGCGGCAATTGGTAGCGGATTACGAAGGGGCGATTCTATTGGCACGGATCCATGACGACATGAGCTACTTCAAGGCGGTGACCCAGCGGGCCCTGGGCGAATTGCAGGGAACTCACAAGGGTTGAAGGCGCCTATGGTCCCTGTGGCAGCCGGCTTGCCGGCGATCGAGCGCGCAGCGGTCGCAATACGGGCATCGCTGGCGTATTTTCAATGACCTGTTCCAAGGCGCCACTGCTGATGACTACCCAACCTTTCCATCCCTGCCAAGCCCTCGCTGACCTGCTGTTGCCGCACCTGCCGGCGGACAACGGCGATGGCTCTCACGACCTGACGCATATCCACCGGGTCTGGAGCAATGCCCGGCGGATTCAGGCCCGGGAGGGCGGCGATCTGTCCATCCTGCTGGCCGCCACGCTGCTGCACGATTGCGTCGCGGTCGAAAAGAACTCGCCGCTGCGCGCCCAGGCCTCGACCCTGTCCGCTGAAAAAGCTGCCCGGATACTCGCCGATCTTGGCTGGCCCGGCGAGCGCATCAGCGCTGTCGCTCATGCCGTCGCTACGCACAGTTTTTCAGCCGGCCTGGCGCCGGAAACCCTCGAGGCAAAAATCCTTCAGGACAGTGACCGTCTGGACGCCATCGGTATGGTCGGTGTGGCTCGCTGCTTCTACGTCGGTGGGCGCATGGGCTCGGCCCTGTACGATTTCACTAATCCCAGCGCGGCAGGCCGCGACTACCTGGACCACCAGTTCAGCCTCGAGCACTTTCACACCAAATTGCTGAAACTGGCCTCGGGCTTTCAAACCGGGGAGGGCGCACGTCTGGCGGCCGAGCGGCATCGGCGGCTTGAGCTGTTTGTGCAAGGTTTCATGGATGAGATTGGCGGCCCTCAAGACTGATGCGGGCAGCGCTGGAATCGTGCATTCTCGGCTGCCGAGCAACTTCAGCGAGAGCCACCGATGATCACCTGCTACCTGCGCTACGTCCTCGACCCTTACAAACTCGCCGAGTTCGAACACTACGGCAAACTCTGGATCCCGCTGGTGGAGCGCTTCGGCGGCCAGCACCACGGCTACTTCCTGCCTTCGGAAGGTGCCAACAATATCGCCATGGCGATGTTCACCTTTCCAAACCTTGCCGCGTACGAACGCTACCGCCAGGACTCGATGAACGACCCCGAGTGCCTGGCCGCCTTCCAGTACGCCCAGGACACCCGTTGCATCCTCAGCTATGAGCGCTCGTTCTTGCGCCCGGTGTTCGGGCAGGACTGATGAGCACGCTTTTCGACCTGGAACTGTTCGTGCGGGTGGCCGACGAGGGCAGCCTGTCTGCCGCCGCGCGTAGCCTCGATATCACTCCGGCAGCCGCCAGCCTTGCGCTCAAGCGCCTGGAAACGCGCCTGCAGGTACGCCTGTTTGCCCGTTCGACCCGCCAGCAACGGCTGACCGACGAAGGCCGGCGCTACCTCGACAGCGTGCGCCTGGCCCTGGGCGCGCTGGCCGAAGGCGAGCAGGCCCTGCGCGAGCAGGCGCTGGAAATGGGCGGCCTGCTGCAACTGGCGGCGCCCTCTGACTTTGGCCGCAGCGTGCTGCTGGCCTGGCTCGATGCGTTCAAGCGCGAATACCCGCGGGTCCAGCTGCAACTGCTGCTCAACGACCAGGCCAGCGACCTGTACCGCGAACCGGTCGACGTCGCCCTGCGTTTTGGCGTGCCGGCCGATTCCGACATGGTCGCCTTGCCGATTCTGCTCGATCACCACCGCGTGGCCTGCGCCAGCCCCGAGTACCTGGCGCGCCACGGCACGCCCTCGATGCCCCAGGAGCTGGCTGACCATCAGTGCGTGATCTACCAGCGCAACGGCCGGCCCTATGACCTGTGGCGCTTTGCGCGTGGCAGTGAAGTGAACGAAGTGCGGGTGCACGGCGAATACCGCTGCGATGACGGTGAAGTGGCCCGGCGCTGGGCCCTGGCCGGGCATGGCGTGGTCTACAAGGCCTGGCTGGACGTGGCCGCGGACGTCGCGGCCGGGCGTTTGCAGCGCTTGTTCGGCGACTGGCAGGGCGAGCACGCCCCGGTGTACCTGATGTGCCCGCACCGGGCGCAGGTGACCGAGCGGGTCAAGGCGTTGCAGGGCTTTTTGCAAACACGCTGCCTGCAGTGGGCGGCCAAGGGGCTATAAGTAGGATATTTCCCATTCAATGGGAATCGAGTTTCACCTATTGAGAAAGACTGTGCACCATGGCGCCAAGGAGCACATATGACCTACACCACGCCCACCGATCGCCTGCTGCAGATCCTCGTCGCCCTCGGCCAGGCCAACGAGGCCGTGTCGGCCAAGGAGCTGAGCCTGCAACTGGACCAGCCCCTGAGCAGCACCTATCGGCACCTGAAGACCCTGCTGCGTTGGGGCCTGGCCGAAGACAACGGCCATGGTCGCTACCTGCCGGGCCCGGCCTGCCTGCAACTGGCGAAGAAGTTCGACCGCGAAGCACTGCTGGTGTCGCTGGCCAAGCCCGAGCTCAAGCGCCTGGCCGAACTCAGCCAGGAAAGCGTGGCACTGATGGTGCCGAGCAACGGCCAGGCCATTTGCATCGAACTGATCGACAGCCCGCAGCCACTGCGCTGCTGTTACCAGAAGGGCCTGGCGCAACCGCTGCGGGTCGGCGCGTCGGCGCGGGTGTTGCTGGCGCACATGGAGCCGGCGCGCAGCCTGGCGATTCTTGAAGAGCAGGGCCTGGAAGCCGAAGCACTGGACAGTTACCGCCAGAGCTTCGTGCAGATCCGTGACCATGGCTATGCCATCAGCCTCGGTGAAATCGACGACGGCATCTGGGGCGTCAGTGCCCCGGTGCTCGACAGCCGCAACCGCCTGCATGGCGCAATCAGCCTGATGGCCCCGGCCATTCGCGCCCGGCAGAACAGCGAGCGCCTGACCCGCTGGACCTGCGACGTGGCCCTGCGCATCGGTGCGCGGCTGGACTGAATCTACTGGAGTACCCGCATGAACAGCACTACCGCACTGCCGCTCTGGCAGGGCCGCGTCGACGCCGCAGAAGGCACGGCGGCCCTGCGCTGGCACCAATGGGTGCAGCCCTGGGCTGATGACCAACCGGCTGGCAACGCCCTGGTGGGCCTGGCCTGTGACGAAGGGGTGATCCGCAACCAGGGCCGCAGCGGCGCCCGCCAGGGGCCGCCGGCCCTGCGCAAGGCCTTGGCCAACCTGGCCTGGCGTGGCCAGCGCCCGGTTTATGACAGCGGCGACTTCGTCTGCCTCGGTACTGACCTGGAAGGTGCCCAGCAGGCCTATGCCAAGCGGGTGACGCAACTGCTGGGGCAAGGGCATCTGCCGTTGGGCCTGGGCGGCGGGCACGAAATCGCTTATGCCAGTTTTCTCGGCCTGGCTGGCCATTTACGCCAGCAAGAGGCGCAGCCGCGCATCGGCATTCTCAATTTCGATGCCCACTTCGACCTGCGCCACAGCGCCCAGAGCAGCTCCGGCACGCCGTTCCGGCAGATTGCCGAGTACTGCCAGCAGGCCGGCATGGCCTTTGAATACTGCTGCCTGGGCGTCAGCGAGCTGAACAACACCCAGGCCTTGTTCGACCAGGCCCAGCGCCTGAACGTGCGTTATCGCCTCGACCGGCAGATGCAGCCGTGGAATATCGCCGCGCTGGAGACCTTCGTCGATGACTTTCTCAGCGGCATCGACCACCTGTACCTGACCCTCTGCCTGGACGTCCTGCCGGCCAGCCAGGCGCCCGGCGTCAGTGCGCCCTCGGCCCATGGCGTCGAGCTGATGGTGGTCGAGCACCTGGCGCGGCGTGCCAAGGCCAGCGGCAAGTTGCGCATGGCCGACATCGCCGAACTCAACCCCGGTCTTGACCAGGACCAACGCACCGCGCGCATTGCTGCGCGGCTGCTGGCCAGCCTGGTCGACTGAAATCCACAACCCCTATCCAACTATAAAAAGAAGAGTGTTAACCATGCTGACCCTGCAACTCGATGCTCTGACCACCGTCGCCCTGGCGCTCCTGCTGCTGGCGATGGGTGCGCAACTGAAGAAGCACAGCTACTGGCTGCGCCAGCTCTGTGTCCCGGCGCCGGTCATCGGCGGTTTTGGCTTTGCCCTGGTGGTGTGGCTGCTGCGTGACCAGCAGTGGCTGGACATCAAGCTCGACACCGCCATGCAAACGCCGCTGATGGTGGCGTTCTTCACCACCGTCGGCCTGGGCGGCAGCCTTGGCCTGCTGCGCCAGGGCGGCAAGATCCTGTTCATCTACCTGGGTGCCTGCTGGGGCCTGGCGCTGCTGCAGAACCTGGTCGGCGTGGGCATGGCCAAGGCCTTGGGCATCGACCCGCTGCTGGGGATCATGGCCGGCGCCGTGTCGCTGGAAGGTGGCTTTGGCGCCGCCGCAGCCTTTGGCCCGATCGCCGAGAGCCTCGGCACGGTCGGCGCCACTACAGCCGCGCTGGCCTCGGCGACCTTCGGCATGGTTGCCGGTGGCCTGCTCGGCAGCCCGGTGGCGCGTTACCTGATCGAACGCAAGAAACTGGTGGTACAGGCAGACCAGGTCGATGCCCTGCAAGCCCTGGAAAAAGCCAATGAAACCCCCGTTGTCAGCATTGATACGCCGGTGCTGCTGCGCTTGCTGACCTGCATGTTGGTGATCATGGTGCTCGGCTTCTGGATCGGCGATGCGCTGAAGGCGCACCTGGGTATCGTCCTGCCGGTGTACGTCGGCGCCATGTTCGTCGCCATCCTGGCGCGCAACTTCAACGATCGCGCACGGGTCATCGAGATTCCCGACAATGCCGTCAGCACCCTGGGCGACATCAGCCTGGGCATGTTCCTGACCATGGCGATGATGAGCCTGAAGTTCTGGGAGCTGGAGCAACTGGGCCTGCCGCTGCTGGTGATCCTGGTGGTGCAAGTGCTGATCATGGTGCTGCTGTGCATCTTCGTCTTGTTCCGCCTGTTCGGCGGCAACTACGACGCGGCGGTACTGTGCGCCGGCTACATGGGCCATGGCCTGGGCGCGACGCCGAACGCGGTGGCCAACATGGGCGCGATCTGCGACCACTACAAGGTGTTCTCGTACAAGGCCTTCATCATCGTGCCGCTGTGCGGGGCGGTGCTGATCGACATCGTCGCCTTGCCGCTGATTACCTGGTTCATCAACGCCTTCAGCTGAGGGTGCGAGGCGGGGCGCAAGGCCCCGCCGTGGCTATCCCAGCACCGCCAGCCAGGCCGAGGCAATCAGCAGCAGCGCCAACAGCTGATTGAAGCGCCGGGCCTTTTGCGGCGAGCGCAGCAAGCGTGCGCTACCGACGCCCATCAGCGCCCAACTGGTCATGCACGGCAGGGCGATGAGCAGAAACAAGAGCGCCAGTTGCAGCCTGTCCTGCAACGGGTTCGCGCTGGCGCTGCTGAAAACCCCGAGCACCGCGACCGCCATCAACCACACCTTGGGGTTGATCAACTGCAACAGTGCCGCGTCCCGGGCCCGCAGGTCTCGGGGGCTGTCGGGGCTGGCCAGCGGTGCTGCGCCAGCATTGAGCAATTGCCAGCCCAGCCAGCTCAACCAGGCCACGCCGAGCCAAGTCATCAGTTGCTGCACTCGCGGGTAGGCCAGCAGCACTTCACCCAGCCCCAGGCCGACCAGCAGCACCACTAGCGCGGCGGCCAGGCAGGCGCCTAGTATCAGCGGCAGGGTCGCGCGCAAACCGAAGCGCGCGCCATGGCCGAGGATCAGGATATTGGTCGGCCCAGGCGTGATACTGGCGACAAAAGCGAACAGGGCGAAAGGCAGCAGGTTGGGCAACATGATCGGACTCCAGTGCAGGGGAGCCCCATGTTCCCGGCTGGTGGGCTTTCAGTCTGGAAGCTTTGCGCAGCGGCGACGGTAATCGGCAGGTGTGAGTCGATAGGCGCGGCGGAACCAGCGACCCAGGTGGCTCTGGTCGGCAAAGCCGAGGGCGGCGGCGACCACTGCCGGGCTGTCGCCACGGGCCAGCCAGCGGCGCGCCTTGGCCAGGCGCAGCTGGATCAGGTAGGCATGGGGCGCCAGGCCAAAGGCGCTCTTGAAGGCACGGTTGAGGCGAAAGCGATCGACCTGGCAGGCCTCGGCCAGCTCCACCAGGCCAATGTCCTCGGTGTAATGGGCGTGCAGATACTCGCGGGCCATGCGCGCCACCTGCGGCAGGCGTGGGTCGGGGTCGATGCGTTTGCTCCACAGGGTATGGCGGGTCATGCAGCCGAGCAGCTCGTCCATTGCCGTCTGCCGGAGCATTTTCAGCTCACCCCCATGCAGCGCCTGGAAGGCCCGGGCAATGGCCCCGCACAGCTGCGGGTCGCCACTCAAGGTGTCGGCAAAGCTGGGCTGACTAGCCGCTGGCGCCTGCTCGAACAATGCTTGCAGCTCGCGCTCCAGCCACTGCGGGTCGAGGTAGAGCATCGAGTAGGTGAAGCCGTCCGCGGTTGGCGCATGGCCGTCGTGCAGTTCCCCAGGTTCGAGCATAAATACCTTGCCCGGCGTGCTGAAGTGCTGCAACTGGCGGCAATGAAACTGCTGCACGCCTTGCTCGGTGACCCCGATCAGGTAACTGTCATGCCAGTGCGGGTCATAGGCGTGGCCTTTGAAATGCGCGCGCACCGACTCGATGCCGGTGTCGGCGTCCTGGGCGAGATCGATCCAGTTGTGGCTGGGCACGGCGGGCTCCGGGCAGTGAGGCATGCACGACCATAACCCGTTTGTGCGGCGGGGTTTAGAACAATTGTGCGCGCAGCTTACATCGGTAACGAGCGGTTCTCGATCACCCGTTTCATCACCAGGGTCGAGGTCAGGCGCTGCACATTGGGCAGGGCCGACAGTCGCTCGTCATACAACTGCTGGAAGGCTGGCAGGTCGCGGGTGACCACCTGCAGCAGGTAGTCCGGATCACCAAACAGCCGCTGCGCTTCGACGATCTGGGCAATCTCCTGCAGCGCCGCTTCGAAGACGCTGACCGCCTGGCGATCACCTTCGCGCAAGGTGACGAAGACCATGGCCGAAAAATTCAGCCCCAGGGCGCCCGGCGCCAACTGCGCGCGGTAGCCCTGAATCACCCCGGATTGCTCCAGCGCGCGCACCCGGCGGTGACAGGGCGACAGGCTCAGGCCCACCCGGTCGGCCAGTTCGGTCAGCGACAGGCGCCCGTCGTTTTGCAGCTGCGCAAGGATCTTGCGGTCAATCCTGTCCATGGGGAAGAACCTTTCTGTTCTGGCCGTTAGTTCTGGAATATTAGAAAGATAATCCTATCAGCTTTTCTCTAATCTCCCGCTCAACGTCAGATCAGCGAGCGGAGGCAAGCATGCAGGCAAGAAAATTCCAGATTCAGCACCCGGAGCTGTGGCCATGACCTTGAACATGCTGGCCGCGTTCTGGGCGGTGTCGTTATTGTTGGTGATTACCCCGGGGGCGGACTGGGCCTACGCGATTTCCGCCGGGTTGCGTGGGCGGGTGGTGGTGCCGGCAGTGGCCGGGTTGCTGCTCGGCCATCTGCTGGCAACCCTGATTGTCGCCGCCGGGGTAGGGGGGCTGGTGGCCAGCAACCCCATGGCCCTGACCCTGCTGACTGTGGCCGGTTGCGGTTACTTGCTGTGGTTGGGCATCAACATGTTTGTTCATCCTTCAGCGCCGCAGGCCGGGCTGGCGCAGCAGTCGGCGTCGTGGGCACGCTGGGCGTTCAAGGGCGTCTGCGTCAGTGGTCTGAACCCCAAGGTGTTCCTGCTGTTTCTGGCCTTGCTGCCGCAGTTCACCGATGCCATGGCCGCCTGGCCCGTGCCGGTGCAGATCGTCACCCTGGGCCTGGTGCATGCCGGCAGTTGTGCGGTGGTTTACCTGCTGGTGGGCTTTGGCTCCCAGGCGGTATTGCAGGCGCGGCCAGCGGCGGCGCAGGTGGTCAGCCGGGTGTCGGGGCTGGCGATGGTGGTGATTGCTGCGGTTTTGCTCCTCGAGCAATGGCTCGGTCACGGGTGAATGCACCGAAATTGACCGCCGATCCAGGGAAAAGCGCTTTTGCTCTTTCGACTTGAGACAAGGGAAGGCACAATGCGTGTCCTTTTTTTGGCCGGCCTGGCCGGGGGCCTCGAAATGATCAAAACGCCGTACTACCTCATCGACAAAACCAAGCTGCTGCGCAACATGGAAAAGATCGCCTACGTGCGCGAGCAGTCCGGGGCCAAGGCCCTGCTGGCACTCAAGTGCTTCGCCACCTGGTCGGTGTTCGACCTGATGGAGCAGTACATGGACGGCACTACCTCGTCGTCGCTGTACGAGCTCAAGCTCGGCCGCCAGAAGTTCGCCGGCGAAGCCCACGCCTACAGCGTGGCCTGGGCCGACGATGAAATCGAAGAGATGCTCGACAACTGCGACAAGATCATCTTCAACTCCATCGGCCAGCTCGAGCGTTTTGCCGAACAGTCTGAAGGCAAGGTCCGCGGCCTGCGCGTCAACCCGCAGGTGAGCAGCTCCGACTACCTGCTGGCCGACCCGGCGCGCCCGTTCAGCCGCCTGGGCGAGTGGGACCCGGTGAAGGTCGAGGCCGTCATCGAGAAGATCTCCGGTTTCATGTTCCACAACAACTGCGAGAACGGCGACTTCGGCCTGTTCGACCAGATGCTGTGCACCATCGAAGAGCGCTTCGGTCACCTGCTGCACAAGGTCGAGTGGGTCAGCCTTGGCGGCGGTATCCACTTCACCGGCGAAGGCTATGCAATCGACGCCTTCTGCGCGCGCCTGAAAGCCTTCTCCGAGAAGTACGGCGTGCAGGTTTACTTGGAGCCGGGCGAAGCGGCGATCACCCAGAGCGCCTCGCTGGAAGTTACCGTGCTCGACACCCTCTACAACGGCAAGCACCTGGCGGTGGTCGACAGCTCGATCGAAGCGCACATGCTCGACCTGCTGATCTACCGCCTGAACGCCAAGCTGGCGCCAAGCGAGGGCGAACACACCTACATGGTATGCGGCAAGTCCTGCCTCGCCGGTGACATTTTCGGCGAATACCAATTCGATCGTCCGCTGGCCATCGGCGATCGGCTGTCGTTTGTTGACGCAGCGGGTTACACCATGGTCAAGAAAAACTGGTTCAACGGCCTGAAAATGCCGTCCATCGTAGTGAAACAACTCGACGGTAGTGTCGAGCTGGTTCGTGAGTTTGGTTTCGAAGACTACTTGTCCAGCCTGTCGTAAGCTGGCAGTAAAGGAGAGCAAGAGAAATTGAAGAAGAACGTTCTTATCATTGGTGCAGGAGGTGTCGCCAAGGTGGTGGCCCACAAGTGCGCGCAGCACAACGACGAACTCGGTCGTATTGCTATCGCGTCGCGCAACATCTCCAAATGCCAGGCCATCATCGACAGCGTCAAGGCCAAGGGTAGCCTCAAGCAGCCCGCAGAAATCAAGGCCTTCGCGCTGAATGCGCTGGACGTCGAAGCGACCAAAGCGCTGATCCGCGAAACCGAATCGCAAATCGTCATCAACGTCGGTTCCGCTTTCCTCAACATGTCGGTGCTGCGTGCCTGCATCGATACTGGCGTGGCCTACCTGGACACCGCCATTCACGAAGAACCGGGCAAGATCTGCGAGACGCCGCCCTGGTATGGCAACTACGAGTGGAAACACCTCGAAGAGTGCCAACAAAAGAACGTTACCGCCATTCTTGGCGTGGGCTTCGATCCGGGCGTGGTCAACGCCTATGCCGCCCTGGCCAAGCAACAGTATTTCGACAGCATTGATTCGATCGACATCCTCGACGTCAATGCCGGATCCCATGGCAAGTACTTTGCCACCAACTTCGACCCGGAAATCAACTTCCGCGAGTTCACCGGGCAGGTGTGGAGCTGGCAGAACAGCCAGTGGACCAGCAACACCATGTTCGAAGTCAAGCGTACCGACGACCTGCCGGTAGTCGGCTCGCAGAACCTGTACCTGACCGGCCACGACGAAGTGCACTCGCTGTCGAAGAACCTCGACGTGCCGAACGTGCGTTTCTGGATGAGCTTCGGCGAGCACTACATCAACGTCTTCACCGTGCTGAAAAACCTTGGCCTGCTCAGCGAGCAACCAGTCAAGACCGCCGAAGGCCTTGAAGTGGTACCGCTCAAAGTGGTCAAGGCCGTGCTGCCGGATCCTGCCTCGCTGGCTCCGGGTTACACCGGCAAGACCTGTATCGGCGACCTGGTCAAGGGCACCAAGGACGGCCAGCCGCGTGAAGTGTTCATCTACAACGTAGCGGACCACGAAGAGGCCTACGCCGAAACCGACAGCCAGGGTATTTCCTACACCGCAGGCGTACCACCCGTAGCAGCAGCGCTGCTGGTTGCCCGTGGCGAGTGGGACGTGCAGCGCATGGTCAACGTCGAGGAGCTGCCAGCCGAGCCGTTCCTCAAGGCACTGGATGTGATGGGCCTGCCGACTCGGGTCAAAGACGAGAACGGCGACCGTCCGTGGAACTGAGTTTCTTGCGGCGGTAAAACACCGGTTGCGCCTTGTCGGGCGTAGCCGGTGAACGGTCGAGGCGCCGACCTGGCGCCTCGATTCAGAGTAAGTGGCTGTTTTAACAACAATTTGTTTGCCTGGGGGCTTCCCAGATGCAATCAAGTTTGTTAAATTGCCGGCCATTCTTGCAACGGCCTTCACCGGCTGGCAGCGCAGGCCCGCAACTTTCCAGGTTGCACCACGCTGCATCATCGCAAGCGAGTGCCAGGCACTCATCGCTACAATTACAGGGGCGTCGCCAAGCGGTAAGGCAGCAGGTTTTGATCCTGCCATGCGTTGGTTCGAATCCAGCCGCCCCTGCCATTTTCTCGTTGCAAATTCCCAATACTTAAGAACTTCCTGGCAAGCCCGATCAGAAATGCCGCAGGGCGCCCATGCTGACCAGCGCCGCCATCGCCAACAGGCAGACGATTGCCACGGCGTAGGCGATCGTGCGCCACGGTTGCCAGCGGGCCAGAAAGCACACTGTGTGCAGCAGGCGGGCGACGGTGAACAACAGCATCAGCCCGGCCGTGAGCATGAGCGGTGGGTTGAATACCAGGCACAGCGCGCCGAGCACGAAAAACAGCGGAATGTTCTCCAGATCGTTGGCCCAGGCCTGAGCCGCACGGGCGACCTGCGGCAGTTCCTCGGCGCTCGGCGGGCGGCCGACCAGGCCGGCGTCTTCGGGGTTCTTGAAGGTCAGGCGGCTGATGCGATAGAAGCCCTGGTAGCAGGAGATCGCCAGCATCTTCACAAACAGCACGACCACGCACAGCGCGTAGATGGAAAGCAGCGTATTCATCTTCAATCCTTGAAAACCGGGAGCGCGATCATCGCCCGGATTGCCCGGGCGCGTATAGACCAACCGGCGCTCACCGGTGTCAGCAAGGCTCAGAACGTGGCTTTGACCTGCAGGCCGAACACCAGCGCGTTGTCGATGTTCTCAGCGGAAAACGCCCCCGGCTCGATGATGTATTGCACATCCGGGCGCAGGGTCAGCCACGGGGTGGCCTGGTAGCCGTAGCTCAGCTCAACCAACTGCTCGGCGCTGTCCAGGTTGGGGTAGGCAACCCCTGCGGCCACGGCGGCGTCTTGCTGCACATCACGGCTGCGCGGGTTGGGCACGGCGCGGCCATAGCCGAAGGCAAGCGTGTCACGCGGGCGGCCTTCGAACGGCTTGTACAGCACCACGCCTGCGCCATACCACTTGCTGAATGGCGAGGCGGCGGCGCTGGCGGCCGAGTACTGGCCGAAGGCATGCAGGCTGCGGCCCTCGGAGCTCTGCGAGGCCCAGACGGCCTGGTCCACCAGCAGGTAATGGCCGCTGCGGCCGGACACCTCTTTGTCGCTGCCAATGCGTTTCACATCGGAGCTGTCGTAGTAGTAACCGAGCTTGTACTCACCCGGCAGTTCGCCGGCCAGCTTGTACACCAGCTCCACCGGAACCACGGTGCCGGTGGTGTGCTTGGGGCCCAGGTGCCAGGCGCGGCTGGAGTTGCCGTTGCTTTCGGGGTCGACGTTGAACGCCGCCACGCGCAGTTGCCAGGCCGGCGACAGGTCGTATTTGACCCGCACGCCCAGGTGCGCGTTGGGGTAGTTGGTCCAGCCGCTGCCGCCGGACATGTTCAGCGGATGGCCGCAGAAACCGGCGTTCATGAAGTTGCAGAGGATGCCGCTGTCGAGGCCGCCGAGGTCGTTGCCCATGGCCATGTAGCCGAGCTTGAGGTTCAGCGCCGGGGTGAACAGGGTGCGCTCGTAGCTCAGTTCAGTCAGGCGGGTGTAGAGGCCGCCGTAGTTTTCCTGGATCGGCAGGCGGTTGCCCACCAGGTCTTCGGAGGCGCTGTTGCCGCGGCGGTCGTTGATCGTCAGCTGGACTTTGCCGCCGTTGTCCAGGCCGTACAGCTTGCCCAGTTCGAACTGCACGCCCAGCTTGAGGTTCTGCGAGTAACGCGTCGAGCGGTGCAGGCCGCCATCGGCGTTGTAGGCGGTTTCGCCGCTGTAGTCGCCAGTGAACTTGATGCCCTGTTCGTCGAGCTGATGGCGCAGGCCGCCCCAGTCGCCGGTCAGGGTGTTGCGGGTCATCAGGTCGTCGGCCAGGGCCGTGGTGCTGGCCAGGGCCAGGAGCAGGGCAGGGGTGATGCGAGAAGCGCGGGGCATTGCGGGGTATTCCTGGGAGTTCGGTAAAAGTCCCATCGCGGGTCAAGCCGGCTCCCACAGCTTCTGTGGGAGCCGGCTTGACCCGCGATGGGGGCGATGCGATTTACGGCAGCGCGTAGGCCATTACATAGTCGCCACGGTCCGTCGACTGACGCGCACCACCGGCGGTGATGACCACATACTGCTTGCCGGTTTTCGGCGACACATAGGTCATCGGGCCGCCCTGGCTGCCGACCGGCAGGCGGGCTTTCCACACTTCTTCACCGTTGGCGCTGTTGAACGCGCGCAGGTAGAAGTCCTGGGTGCCGGCGATAAACACCAGGCCGCCCTGGGTCGACAGGGTGCCGCCGAGGGTCGGCAGGCCAACCTTGATCGGCAGGTGCATGCGGATGCCCAGTGGGCCGGTGTCTTCGACGGTGCCGACCGGCACTTGCCAGGCAACCTTGCGGGTCTTCATGTCGATGGCAGTGAGGGTGCCGAAGGGCGGCGCCTGGCACGGAATGCCGGCCACCGACAGGAAGCGGTTCTTGTTCACCGCATACGGCGTGCCCTTGAGTGGTACCGCGCCCATGCCGGTGTTCAGCGCTTCACCCCCGGAGGCGGCCTGGCCTTTGTTCTGCGACGGGATCATCTGAATCCACAGGCCCAGGCGCATGTCGTTGACGAAGATAAAACCATGCACCGGGTCGGTGGAGATGCTGCCCCAGTTCATGCCGCCCAGCGAGCCCGGGAAGCTCAGCGACAGGTCGGTGCCCGGTGCGGTGTACAGGCCGTCGTAGCGCATCTTCTTGAAGTCGATGCGGCACAGCAGCTGGTCATACGGGGTGGCGCCCCACATGTCCGACTCGGTCAGTTGCTGGGCGCCGATCTGCGGCATGCCCACCGATTTAGGCTGGGTCGGCGAGTACGGCTCGCCGGGGATGTTGCCCGGTTTGACCGGGGTCTCGACTACTTCGGTCAGCGGCTTGCCGCTGGCGCGGTCGAGCACGTAGATCTGCCCGGCCTTGGTGCCGATGACCAGCGCCGGCACCGACTGACCGTCGGCCGTGGTGAAGTCGATCAGGCTTGGCTGCATCGGCAGGTCGAAGTCCCAGAGGTCGTTGTGCACGGTCTGGTACACCCACTTCTCTTCGCCGCTGGTCGCGTCCAGGGCCAGCACCGAAGCGCCGTACTTGTGGTTCAGCTCGGTACGCTCGACGCCATAGATGTCGGTGGACGAGCTGCCCATCGGCAGGAACAGGGTGTTCATCGCCGGGTCATAGGACATCGGTGCCCAGCTGTTGGGGGTGCTGCGCACGTAGGTGTTGTCGCCAGTCGGCGCATTGCGATCTTGCGGGTTGCCCGGGTCGAAGGCCCAGCGCATCTGCCCGCTGATCACGTCAAAGCCGCGGATCACGCCGCCTGGCATGTCGGTCTGGACGTTGTCGGCAACCCGGCCACCGACCACCACCGTGGTGCCGGCCATCAGCGGCGCCGAGGACAATTGGTAGAACGCGTCCGGGACATTGCCCAGGCCGGCCTTGAGGTCGACCTGGCCATTGTTGCCAAAGCCCTGGCAGAACTCACCGGTGTCGGCGTCGACCGCGATCAGGCGGGCGTCAATGGTGTTGGTCAGCAGGCGGCGCTGGCAGTTGGCACCGGCCGGCACGCTGGCGGCGATGATCGGGGTGCTGTTGGGCTGGGTCGGTTGGGCGATCGGCGCGCTGGCATCGAAATAGGCCATGCCGCGGCAACGCTGCCAGACTGCCGACTTGGCGTTGATCGGGTTCTTCCACAGCTCTTTGCCGGTGTCGGCATCGAGGGCGATCAGGTTGTTGTGCGGGGTGCAGATGAACACCTTGTTGCCAACCTGCAGCGGCGTCAGCTGGTCTTCGGCACCGTTGCCATCGCTGATGGCGACGTCACCGGTGTGGTAGGTCCAGGCCACTTTCAGCTTGTCGACGTTGCTGCGGTTGATCTGGTCCAGGGCGGCGAAGCGGCTGCCGCCTTCGCTGTTGCCGTAGTGGGCCCAGTCTTTTTGCGCGTTGGCCGGGTCGACCGCGGTCAGGCCCGGGCCGTCACCGGTGGGGGCAACGCTTGGGTGGGCGACGAACATATTGCCGGCCGCCACCGCCAGGGCGATTGCCAGCACTGCGGCCAGGCCATAGGCGCCACGACCTGGCGTGGCGCCGGCGGCACGCTTGAGCAGCGGGTACACCAGCGTCACCGCCAGGCCCATCGCGGCGAACATGAACAGGCGCGAGAACAGCGGCCAGAACACCAGGCCGACATCGGCCACGGCCCAGATCGCGGTGCCGAGCACAAAGGCGGCGAACAGCCAGGCCCCGGCCAGCTTGCGGCGGGCGATCAGCAGCCCGGAAAGCGCCATCAGCAGGCCGCCGAGCAGGAAGTACCAGGAACCACCGAGGCTGACCAGCTTCACGCCACCGGCGGCGAGCGCAAGGCCGAGCAGGGCGATGATCACGCCCAGGCCAACCAGGATGAATGTTGAGGCGCCGTTGGCGCGCGGTGAGTGCGTCATATCGAAAAGAACTCGAAGGGGGGAGTGGCCGAATGTTATACCCTTAGCAAGCTAATTAACAAGTTAGTACATAATTCGGCAAGGGCTGCATTGGCGCTGAAATCAGGGCAAATGCCCTCTCCCGCTGGGGGAGAGGGCGGGTATCAGACTTAAGTATCAGTGATGTCGCGGTCCTTGGTTTCCGGCAGGAAGAAGGTGCCGAGAATCGCCGTCATCACCGCGATGACGATCGGGTACCAAAGCCCGAAGTAGATGTCGCCGGTGGCGGCGACCATGGCAAAGGCCACGGTTGGCAGGAAGCCGCCGAACCAGCCGTTGCCGATGTGGTAGGGCAGTGACATCGAGGTGTAGCGGATGCGCGTGGGGAACAGCTCCACCAGCCAGGCGGCGATCGGCCCGTAGACCATGGTCACGTAGATCACCAGGATGGTCAGCAGCAGCAACACCATCGGGTAGTTGGTCTTGGCCGGGTCGGCTTTTTCCGGGTAGCCGGCATCTTTCAGGGCCGTGCCCAGGGTGGCGATGAAGGCGTCGTTCTGCGCCTTGAAATCGGCGGCCGGCATGCCGGTGCCTTCAAAGCTCTGCAGCACCTTGTCGCCGATATGGATCTGCGCGACGCTGCCCGGCTCTGCCTTGACGTTGGCGTAGGGGATGGCTTTTTTCGCCAGCACGCTCTTGGCCAGGTCGCAGGAGCTGGTGAATTTGGCCTTGCCCACCGGGTCGAACTGGAACGAGCACTGGTTGGGGTCGGCCACCACCGTCACCGGGTTCTTCTCCTGGGCGATGAACACGTCGGGGTTACCGTATTCGGTCAGCGCCTTGAAGATCGGGAAGTAGGTCAGCGCGGCGATGATGCAGCCGGCCATGATGATGCCCTTGCGGCCGATGCGGTCCGAGAGGCTGCCGAACAGGATGAAGAACGGCGTACCGATCAGCAGTGAGCCGGCAATCAGCAGGTTGGCGGTCTGCGGGTCGATCTTGAGCATCTGCAACAGGAAGAACAGCGCGTAGAACTGCCCGGTGTACCACACCACCGCCTGGCCGGCGGTGCCGCCGAGTAGGGCCATGATGACGATCTTGAGGTTGTCCCAGCGGGCGAACGACTCGGTCAGCGGCGCCTTCGAGGCCTTGCCCTCGGCCTTCATCTTCTGGAACACCGGCGACTCGCTCAGTTGCAGGCGGATGTACACCGAGACGATCAGCAGCAGGATCGACAGCAAAAACGGGATCCGCCAGCCCCAGGCCTCGAACGCCTCGGTGCCGAGAATGGTTCGGCAGGCGAGGATCACCAGCAGCGACAGAAACAGCCCCAGGGTGGCGGTGGTCTGAATCCACGAGGTGAAGTAACCGCGCTTGCCCTTGGGCGCATGCTCGGCGACGTAGGTTGCCGCACCGCCATACTCACCGCCCAGGGCCAGGCCCTGGAGCAGGCGCAGGGTGATCAGGATGACCGGCGCGGCCACGCCGATGGTGGCGTAATCGGGCAGCAAACCAACCACGGCGGTGGAGATACCCATGATCACGATGGTGATCAAAAAGGTGTACTTGCGCCCGATCATGTCCCCTAGCCGGCCGAACACAATCGCGCCGAACGGCCGTACGGCAAAGCCTGCGGCGAAGGCGAGGAGGGCGAAGATGAACGACGTGGTCTCGTTGACCCCGGCGAAGAAGTGCTTGGCGATGATCGCGGCGAGCGAGCCGTAGAGGTAGAAGTCATACCACTCGAACACCGTGCCCAGGGAGGAGGCGAAAATCACCTTGCGCTCTTCCTTGGTGATCCCGCGTTTGGGCGCGCTGCCCGTGGTTGTATTGTCGATTGCCGCCATGAGTCTTCTCCGTCTTGTGCTTGTAGGCCGGAGTTCCCACTGTCCTTGCCGCACCCAGGCCTTAGGGTGATGTCATCGGATTGCGCAAATCATGAACACAGACTGACGGCCTCGCATTGCTGCAAGGTTTCTTGAAGCATAATCAGGTTTGTCTGGATATCCACTCGCCAGCATCAGCGAGTGTGGGGATCACTCACTCGAACAGCACTTCAGAGGCCATTTGCGGATACTCGGCCTGCAGCGTGGCCAGGCACTTCTGCATCAGTTCGGCGTCTCTGGGCAAGTGCCTGGCAAAAGCCTCCCAGCCACTGAGCTGCAACTGTTGAGGCATCTGCACAAGCCCGCTGATCGCATCCCAGAAGGCATCCCAGTTACAGCCATACCATTCGGGAAAACCGAGGGAGTCCCTTAACAGGTGATGCAATTGCCTGGCGCTGGTCACCTGGCCCAGATCAATCCTTACCACCCGCACCCGGCTCAATTGAAATGCCCCAGGTAGGTGAGCGTGGCGGTGCTTTGTGGCTGGCGCGAATGGGAGTGATCTGCTGAGCGGCGGTCGCCGTAAATGGCGTTGTCGCCGACGATGATGAAGTGACTGAAAGCGTCCAGAGACCGGGAACACAATTGCGCTTTCTGCGCCTCGTCGGCCATCAGGCTCTGCACATATTCCAGCGACTCATCCAGCTCGACGAAGTCCGAATCCATGAACCACTCAAGCTCCTGGGCAAGCTGCCAGGACGGATTGCGATCCTCCCAGGCGGCGAATTCGGCAGCACTCGCGCTGGCGGGCGGCTCGGGTTGCCATTGCTCGAAAGCGAACTGGCGGGCGTGCGTTTCGCTTTCGAAGGTGGCGGCGAAGAGGTGGAAGGGGTAGTAGTCTGGATTGTCCATAATCTGCCTTGCGGGCTGGCCGGAAAGGGGCTGCAGGTTACCAGTGATCGATGTTCAGGATTACGACCGCTGCGCGCTCGATCGCTGGCAAGCCAGCTCCTAAAGCCAACGAAAATGTCTGGCCAACAACTAAACCTGCATATTCAACTTTGTCAGGGTGACGTTCTTGAACAGATCATCCTCTATCAACTCCGACACACCGCCTGCAGACATTTTGAACGAGATAAACGCCATGCTCTCGACCGGCACGCGTTGTAACGCGCTAATCAGGAAACTGGCGGCAAAGCCGTGGGTTACGATAATTGCGCATTCAACCTCAGCATCCAGCGTTGCGACAAAGTCGTAAATTCGACGTGCGAATTGCCGACGGGTTTCAGCCCCGTCGCAGATGGCATGGTCCATGCGCTCGCCGGGTTTCTCGGCGCAAGGTTTCATGATGCTGTCATGCAGCGCCTGCTCCATGCCCTCATGACTGCCGAACGACATCTCGCGCAACCGTGCGTCGAGGTTCGGCTCAAGCCCCAGGGCATCGGCAACTATTGTTGCGGTCTCTTTACAACGCAGCAGGTCAGAAGAGTAAATTGCCGGGCTTTTTGAAAACCCCTGGGCCGTAAAAAAACTGGCCAGGGCCTTGGCCTGTTCGATCCCTTTAGGCGTTAGCCTGGAATCAAACCAGCCGCCGACAAGGTTATCGATGTGATGTTGCGCCTGTCCGTGGGTAACAATGTAATACCGCTTCATAGGTAGTTCACTTTTCTTCCGTAAGTGTTCGCTGACAGGCCGGCGATTGTGCCAGAACTGGCAGTTTGCAGCGATAAAACGCCGCAAGTACGACGCAATACGGACAAAAAACGCATGCCCCCGGACAGATCGCGCAGCGATTCGCCAATCCGGGCTTTTTGCAATATTAAGTCGCAGGTCAGCCCGCAATAGTAGCCAGCCCAACGTGACTTCCATGAGGCTGCATCGTGTATCAACGACTGTTGTGTTCGCTGTCCGTTTTGAGCCTGTCCATCGCCGCCGCCCAGGCCGCAGAAAGTGTGCCGCTGGATACCCCGCGCCTGGCGCGTATCGACAACTTTCGCGATATCGCCGGCACCACCCATGCCTATTCCACTGCCCACGACGGCACGATGCGCAGCGGCGTGTTCTACCGCTCCAACGCCCTGACGCCGTCGCCAGCTGACCTGGCCACGCTCAACGGCCTGGGTATCAAGGCGATTTACGACCTGCGCACCCCGGACGAGATTGCCGCCACCCCCGACACCCTGATCGAGGGCGCGCGCTACCGTAATATCGACATCATCGGCAACAACACCTCCGGCGCCGATATCACCCGCGTCAGCTTCACCAGTGCCGCCGATGCCATTGCCATGATGCAGGAGACCAATCGCGCGTTCGTCAACGATGCCGGCATGCGTGGCCAGTTCACCACGCTGTTCAATGAGCTGGCGGCGGGCGATGGTGCGGCGCTGTTCCACTGCACCGCCGGCAAGGACCGCACCGGTTGGACCGCCGCAGTATTGCTGAGCATTGCCGGGGTCGACAGCGCGACGATCATGGACAACTACCTGGCCACCAACGACTACACCGCCGCACGCGTGGCGGCGACCCTGGCGCACATGCCGCCGGGCATGGCGGCGATCTATGCGCCGCTGCTGGCGGTGGACGCCAGCTATCTGCAAGCCGGCCTCGACCAGGTCATTGCGCAGTACGGCAGCATGGACAACTACCTCAAGGAGGGCCTGGGCTTGTCTCAGGAGACCCTCTACGTACTGCGGGCCAAGATGGTTTCCTACAACAGCCTGCCCGGCCAGTTGGGCTTGCTCGGCAACGCCGCGGCCGGCGCGCAGCTGTTGCAGCAGTTGCAAGACAGCAGCCTGTCGGGCACCTACAGTGCCTACAACTATTACTTGCAGTCGGCCATCGATGCCGGTGACCTGGCTGGCGTCGAGTCGACCGTCGGCGGCCAGGTGCATGCCGACGCCGCCAGCTACCTGTTGCGCCAAGGCGCGCTGATCGACCGCGCCGCCGAGCCTTACAGCCGCGGCATTGAGCTTAAGGTTGGCCAGTACCGGTTGTGGAGTACTGCCCTGGCCAGCTACCTGGGCACCGACGGTTCAAGCCATGCCGCCAGCAGCAACGAGCACAGCCTGGGCCTGATGATCGGCCTGACCCAGCGCTTTTCCGAGCAGTTCAGCGGCCACGCCGGTTTTGGCTACAGCCGTGGCAATGTCGGCGGCGCGGGCGGTGAGGCGGACACCGACCTGACCTTGTTCAAGGCCGGTGCGCGCTACGCTCCGTCGGGGCTTGAGCGTGGCCTGTTCGTCGATGCCGGCCTCAGTGCCGGCTGGCTCGATTACACCAGCAAGCGCGAGCTTGGCGGTGGGCTGGGCGCGGCCAAGGGCGACAGCCATGGCACCCTCAGCGGCGCCAGCCTGGCCCTGGGCTATCGCATGCCATCCAGTGCCATCATGCTGGAGCCAAGCCTGGGCCTGCGCATCAGTCACCTGGACCTCTCGGGCTTTAACGAAAAAGGCAGCGAACTGGCCCTTGAGGTCGATGGCATCCAGCAAACCCGGCGCAGCGCATTCGCCAACCTCGATGTTGCACTCGGCGCCATTGACCTGGCGGGCTGGCAACTGGTGCCGGGCGTGCAGCTGGGCTACGAGCATGTGCTGGGCGATCACCAGGTCGACAGCCAGGGCCACTTGCTGGGCCTTGACATCGAACAGCGCGCCGCCTTCGACAACCGCGACCAGTTCACTGCCGGGGTCAACCTGATGGTCAGCCTGGGGGCGCTGAGCTTCGCTGCCGAAGCCGGCGCCAGCAGCGGCGGTGACAGCCACGGCGCCAGTGGCAGCCTCAAGGCCAGCTACTTGTTCTGACTGCCAGCCGGGCCAGCCCTGCGCCGCTGGCCCGCGCCGTTGCGCACCTCGGCAGGGCTGACGCCGAAGGCACTGTAAAAGTACTGACAGAACCTGCCGACATTGCTGAAGCCAGACGCCAGCGCCACCTCGGTGACCGACGCCGCGCCGCGTTGGCGCAGTGCATGGTGCGCGTGTTCCAGGCGCAGTTGGCGCTGGTAGGCGACGATCGACAACCCCATGAAACGCCGAAAACCGTCCTGCAAGGCACGCAGGCTGACGTTGCACATTCGCGCAAGCTCGGTGCCGCTCACCTGGCTGTGCGGATGGGCCTGAAGGTACTCGATGGCCAGCTTCACATGTCGCGGCGCGATCATCGGCGCCGGGCGCTGCAGGGCCTGGCTGAAGTTGTGCGGCCAGATTTCGAGCAGCGCATCGACGAGCATTTCCTGCAGGCGCGCCGGCATCAGCGCCCCGGCGTGCAGCAGCAGGTCGAACTGGCTGCCGGTGGCCAGCTCCACCAGGGCCCTGATGCCCTGCAGGTGGGCCAGCGGCACCACAGGCTCAAAATACAACCTGCCGAGAATCGGCTTGCCCAGCAGCGTTGCCAGCCGCTCGGTAAACAGCGCCCGGCGGATCGAGATACCGCACTGGTCGTGATCATCCATCAAGCGCATCGAGCGTACATCGGCCTTGTCGATCGCCAGGCCCATGTGCCGAAAACCCGCCGCGTCACGATCGGGGTTAAGGATCAGGGTCCCGGAGGAGGGAATGACGAAGGTGATTTCTTCCTGTGACTCGGGAAAGCAGAAAGTGAAGTCACCGCGGTAATGCATGCGTCGAAAACTCACGCCGTCATGGCGGCCATAGACGCCACCGATGTTGATGTTACCGGGCAGCGGTGGGATATCGGCGTACAGGTTGCCGAACAGGCTGCTGAACACTGCGCCGAAGTCGTCGCTGTGCATGCTGTCTGAGCGCAGGATGATCTGTTTGCGGGTCATGCTTGAGTACACCTTCGGGGTCACCTGGCGTGCGAGAGGTTTCGGGGCAGCAAAACATCAAGAGGCTAGCAGCTGGACGTGACAGCGGCGTGACCCATATGGGGGATAACAGGGTGCTTTACCCAGGCTGGCCAACCATTTGTCGGACATAATGCACTTTTGCCACCACCCTCTGGCCAGCCCGTATTTCCCTGCTTAACTGATCTGGGCTGCCAGGCAGGCAGCTATGCGCCCAGGGAGGGTTTCATACCCGTTGCACCTCGGTAAACCGTGCCCAATCGGGCATGGCCGTACCGGACCGCAGCGTCTTCGCCGCAGGCAATCTGCGCGTGACGCAGCGCGGAGGTTGCAACGCCGTTCGCCTGCATCCAACTGTGCGCCAAGGAAGTCGCCCGCCAGAAACAGCCACGCGCTTGTTTCCACTCATTGTTTGCAATGGAGGCACCATGACTGACTCACTACAAGCACCTGTAATAGGACTCTTCCCCCTGTCCTACGTCATCGGCACCGATGCACCCGGCGCCCAGCGCCTGGTTCTCGATTTGCTGGTGCATCCGTCTGACCGCACCCTGCGCGGCAGCGCCCAGCTCACCCAGGCCACCAACCCGCCACTGGACCTGAACCTGGACGTCTGGGGCACCTACAGCTACCAGCTGTTCCTGCCGCCGAGCCCGAGCAATATCCTCATCACCCTGCAAGGTAACCACGGCGGCCCGACGGCCAATTCGCCGATCATCTTCAGCCTGCACCTGGCGGTGGGCTCGGACTGGCAGAAAGGCCAGGCCGGTTACCGCTACCTGAATAACCAGGGGCAATGGATCGTGGTCGAGGCGCCAGCGCACCGCGAAGACGCCCGTATCAAGGCCTTCGGTAATCAGGACATCCAGGCGCTATTGCACACCGCGACCCTGGAGGCGGCCATTGCTACCGGCGATGTCGCCCACCTCAAGGCCCTGGCGGCCGGTGATGCGGGCGTAGCCCTGAACACCGCCATCGATTCGACCAAGAGCGCTTCCGGCAAAGCCGGCAAGTCCAGCCGCGCCTGACCAGACAAGGAGTCGTACCATGCCCGCAATCGGACTGTTCCACACCCGTCTCAACGTACGCACCGGCCTGCTCGGCGCCCCCGTGCTGACCCTCGATCTGTTGGTCAACACCGTGCACAAGAAGATCACCGGCGTGGCCAGCATCTTTGCTGCCACCTACCCGCCGCTGAACTTCCATGCCGATGTCTGGGGGGATTACTCGGACCTCAAGCTCGGCCTCAAAGGTGAGGGCCATATTGTTATCAACCTCACCGGCAGCCCCAGCGGCCCGTTCAGTACCCTGGAGCAGACTTTCCATCTGCACGGAATCCTTGATGCCAAGTGGGCCAGCGGCACCGCCAGCTATCGCTACCTGCGCCTGGATGGCGGCGGCTGGCAAGTGGTAGCGCATGCCAACGTACGCCAGGCGCCGACCGAGACTCACCAGAGCCAGAAGGACGTCAGCGAACGTAGCCGCAGCCGCCTGCAGGCGGCGATTGGTCAGCTGGAAAGCGCCTAAAGGCGCGTGACAAGAGGGCAGCCCGGTAGCCCGGGCTGCTTATCGACTGCATCCAGGCGCTGCCAAACAAGGCTGCATCGGCGACAACGCTGACGATGGCTGCCGATTCAGCAGGGCGATGACTTTGAGTGCTTCGTGGCGGGTTTGCCCGAGTAATTGCGTCAGGCACAAGACTTCCCGGCGAAAACCCGGATAATGGCGGCCAAATCGTTTTGCTCGTATGGTATTCCCGCATGGAAATCAAGGTTAACTTTCTCGACAACCTTCGACTTGAAGCCAAGTTCGATGACTTCACGGTGGTGGCCGATCAACCGATCCGCTACAAGGGCGATGGCTCGGCACCGGGGCCGTTCGATTACTTCCTGGCTTCGTCGGCCCTGTGCGCGGCGTACTTCGTCAAGCTGTACTGCCAGACCCGCGATATCCCCACCGATAACATCCGCCTGTCGCAAAACAACATTGTCGACCCGGAGAACCGCTACAAGCAGATCTTCAAGATCCAGGTCGAGTTGCCGGCCGATATCAGCGAGAAAGACCGCCAGGGCATCCTGCGTTCCATTGACCGCTGCACGGTGAAAAAGGTTGTGCAGACCGGCCCCGACTTCGTCATCGAAGAAGTGGAAAACCTCGACGCCAACGCCCAGGCCCTGCTGATGCTCGACCCGTCCTCGGACACCAGCACCTTCATCGCCGGCAAGGACCTGCCACTGGAGCAGACCATCGCCAACATGTCGGGGATTCTCGCCGGCCTCGGGATGAAGATCGAGATCGCCTCGTGGCGCAACATCGTGCCCAATGTCTGGTCGCTGCACATTCGCGATGCGCAGTCGCCGATGTGCTTCACCAACGGCAAGGGCGCCACCAAAGAGGGTGCGCTGGCCTCGGCGCTGGGCGAGTTCATCGAGCGGCTCAACTGCAACTTCTTCTACAACGATCAGTTCTGGGGCGAAGACATCGCCAACGCCGAATTCGTCCATTACCCCGACGAGCGCTGGTTCAAGCCAGGCCGTAAAGATGCGCTGCCGGCGGAGATTCTCGACGAATACTGCCGCGAAATCTACAACCCCGATGGCGAGCTGTGCGGCTCGCACCTGTACGACACCAACTCGGGCAATATCGAGCGTGGTATCTGCTCGCTGCCGTTTGTGCGCCAGTCCGACGGCGAGGTGGTGTACTTCCCCTCCAACCTGATCGAGAACCTGTACCTGAGCAACGGCATGAGCGCCGGCAACACCCTGGCCGAGGCCCAGGTGCAATGCCTGTCGGAGATCTTCGAGCGCGCGGTCAAGCGTGAAATCCTCGAAGGCGAGCTGGCCCTGCCGGACGTACCGCAGGAGGTGCTGGCCAAGTACCCGGGCATTCTCGCCGGTATCCAGGGCCTGGAAGAGCAGGGTTTCCCGGTGCTGGTCAAGGACGCCTCGCTCGGCGGCGCCTTCCCGGTGATGTGCGTGACCTTGATGAACCCGCGCACTGGCGGCGTGTTCGCCTCGTTCGGCGCCCACCCAAGCTTTGAAGTGGCGCTGGAGCGCAGCCTCA
Organism: Pseudomonas sp. B21-035; assembly: GCF_024748945.1. NCBI lineage: Bacteria > Pseudomonadati > Pseudomonadota > Gammaproteobacteria > Pseudomonadales > Pseudomonadaceae > Pseudomonas > Pseudomonas sp. B21-035. Next base: position 3,557,718 of record NZ_CP087179.1, on the reverse strand, counting down.
CCGAGCTGCTGCAGGGCCGCAGTTTCGAAGGCCTCAACGACCTGCCGCAGCCCACCTTCGAAAGCCACGCGGTGACCGAGCCGAACAACTTTGTCGAGCACTTCATCGACTCCAGCGGTGTGGTCTCGTGGCGCTTCTTCAGCGCCAAGGCCGACTTCGAGTTCGTCGAATGGGACTTCTCTGCCGAGGGTGAAAACGCCAACGCCGAAGAAGCCGCGGCGCTGTTCGGCATTCTCGAAGACATGGGCAAAGAGGTGTACATGGCGGTGTACCAGCACCTGGGTGCCACCGCCTGCCGCATCCTGGTGCCGGATTACTCGGAAATCTACCCGGTGGACGACCTGATCTGGGACAACACCAACAAGGCGCTGTTCTTCCGTGAGGACATCCTCAACCTGCACCGCCTGGATGACGAGCAACTGCAGTCGCTGGTCGAGCGCCTGGAAGAAAGCGAGCTTGATGATTACACCGACATCACCACCCTGATCGGCGTCGAGTTCGACGACAACACCGCCTGGGGCCAGCTGACCATCCTCGAACTGAAGCTGCTGATCCACCTGGCCTTGCAGCAGTTCGAGCCGGCCAAGGAGCTGGTCGAAACCTTCCTGCAGTTCAACGACAACACCGTCGAGCGCGGCCTGTTCTACCAGGCGGTGAACGTGGTGCTCGAAGTGGCCATGGACGACGAGCTGGAGCTGGCCGATTACGAAGCCAACTTCCGCCGTATGTTTGGCAACCCGCGCATGGACGCGGTGCTCGGCTCGGTGGACGGCAGCGTGCGCTTTCATGGCCTGACGCCGACCAGCATGAAGCTCGAAGGCCTAGACCGTCACCAGCGTCTGATCGACAGCTACAAGAAACTGCACGCGGCGCGGGCCAAAGTGGCCAATTTGTCGCGCTAAAAGGCGCCAGCAAAAACAGCACCTTCGGGTGCTGTTTTGGTTTATGCGCACAGGTTATAGCCATGTAGCCAACCGGTCTTGCCGCTCAAACGCTGGCGCTTGCCGCAGGCGGGGGTTGGCGTTTAGCTGAGCGTTCGTGTGAACAACCTCATCAGGTGCAGACCATGAGCACACCCCTGGATTTGCATGCGTTAAAGGCGCGCCAGCAGGCGGCGTGGGCCAGCGGCGACTACGCGGTGATTGGCACCACCTTGCAACTGGTTGGCGAGCGCCTGGCCGAAGCCTGCGACCTGCGCTGGGACGAAAAGGTCCTGGATGTCGCCGCCGGCAACGGCAATGTCACCCTGGCCGCCGCCCGCCGTGGCTGTCAGGTGACCTCCACCGACTACGTGCCCGAACTGCTCAAGCGCGGCGAGGAGCGCGCCCGGGCCGAGCACCTCAACGTGGCCTTCCAAGTGGCCGATGTCGAAGCCTTGCCGTTTGCCGATGGCGCCTTCGACGCCGTGGTCTCGACCTTTGGCGTGATGTTCGCCCCCGACCAGGCGCAGGCGGCCAGGGAACTGGGTCGCGTATGTCGTTCGGGCGGGCGCATCGGCCTGGCCAACTGGACCCCGCAAGGTTTTATCGGGCAGATGTTCAAGACCCTCGGCCGTCACGTGCCGCCACCGGCCGGTGCACAACCGCCGTCGCGCTGGGGCGATGAAGAGCAGTTGCACAATTTGTTCGGCGACGACATCGGTGCGATCAAGGTCAGCCGCGAACACTTCAACTTTCGCTATCGTTCGCCGGCGCACTTCATCGACGTATTCAGAACCTGGTACGGGCCGGTGCACAAGGCGTTTGCCTCGCTCGACAGCGACCAGGCCCGCGCGCTGGAAAGCGACTTGACCCAACTGCTGAACGACAACAACGTGGCGGGAGGTGCATCGCTGGTGGTGCCGAGCGAGTACCTTGAGGTGGTCATCAGCCGCCGCTGAAATCATCGCGGGTCCTGCGCGCAAGCTGTGGGAGCGGGCCTTGCCCCGCGAAACGGTCGGTTGTGTTGTTTCATGGTCGAGCAAAGCAAAACCAGTAGTAGTAAATGAATGAGAAGTATTACCATGCACGGCTTTCCTTAGCTGCCAGGAGATCCCGTCCATGCCCCCGTCCAGCCCTCACGATGTTGGCGCGCTGTATCTGCAGCATCACAGCTGGGTGGTGGCCATGCTGCGGCGCAAGCTGGGCAATCGCGAGCAGGCGCTGGACCTGGCCCAGGACACCTTCGTAAAGCTTCTGCGCAGCGAGGTGCCGCCACTGCTGCGCGAGCCGCGGGCGTACCTTGGCACCATCGCCAGCCGCCTGTGCCTGCAGCATTTTCGCCGCCAGGCGCTTGAACGTGCCTACCTGCAAAGCCTGGCTCAGCTTGAGCCGCAGCATCAGCCGTCGGAAGAAACCCGGGTGCTGGTGCTCGAGGCGCTGGACGCCGTCGGCCAGGTGCTCGATGGCCTGGCCAGCCGGGTGCGGGAGGTGTTTTTGCTGTCCCAGCTCGATGGCCTGACCTACCCGCAGATCGCCGAGCGCCTGGGCCTGAGCGTCAATGTCGTGCAGAAGGCCATGCTCAAGGCCTATCGGCATTGCTACGCTGCCGTGCACGGCGAATGAAGCCGATGCCCGCAGCCGAGCCGCGCCTTGACCCGCACGTTCTGGAACAGGCGATGCTGTGGATGGTGCGCCTGCAATCGGGGGTGAGCTGCGATGCCGAGCAACTCGCCTGCCAGCGCTGGCGCCAGGAAAGCGCGGCCCATGAACTGGCCTGGCAGCGGCTCAGTGGTATCGGCCAAGGCCTGCGAGAAGGCACCTGCGGTTTGTCGGCGGCGGGCGCGCGCAGCCTGCTTGAGGCGCGTTCGCTGCCTTCGCGCAGGGCAGTCCTCAAGAGCCTGGTCGCCGGTGGCGTACTGATCGCCAGTGGCTACGGGGTACAGCAGCGCAGTGTGCTGCCGGGCCTGTTCAGCGATTACGCCACTGCCACCGGCGAGCGCCGCAACTGGACCCTGGCCTCGGGGCTGGCGCTGCAACTGGATACCCGTAGCGCCCTGGACAGTGATTTGCTCGATGGCGTCCGGGTGCTGACTTTGAACCGTGGGCGGGTATTGCTGGAGGTGGGGCAGGGCATCAGCGTCAGCCTGCGCACGGGCGAGGCCCGGGTACGGCCAGCGGCACTGTCGCGCCTGGTGGTCAGCCGGCAACCCAGCGCGACGCTGGTGCAGATGCTCAAGGGCACCGTGCAGGTCGAGCATCGGCAGGACTCAGGCTTGACCCTGCAGGCCGGCTGGCAACAGCTTTACAGCAGCACCCGGGCCGGGCCGTTGCTGCCACTGGCAGCGGGCGCGCAGGCCTGGACCCAGGGCCTGCTGGTGGCGCAGCGCATGCCGCTGGCCGAACTGCTGGCCGAGCTCGACCGCTACCGCCCCGGCGTGCTGCGTTGCGATCCGCAGGTTGCCGGGCTGCAGGTCAGCGGCTCGTTCTCCCTTGATCAACCCGATGCCAGCCTTGAGCTGATCACCCAGGTGTTGCCGGTTCGCGTGCAGCGGCTGCTGGGTTACTGGGCCAGCGTTGTCCCGGCCTGAAATAATGTTCATTGGCGTTGGCAGGTTTTCTTGCTTCGCGCATCAAGACAAGGGAAAGCGCTGAACAGCCAGCGCCATGCCCACCTCTGCTCTCCAAGGACTGTCTCGATGCGTTGTCGCCTTACCCCCCTTGCCACTGCCGTTCGCGCCCTGATGCTGGGTGTTACCCTGGTCACCTTCAACCCAACCGTAATGGCTGCCCAGGCGAGCGCGGAGCAGGCCGGTGTGCGCAGTTATGACATCGCCCCGGGGAGCCTGGACAGCGTGCTCGGCCAGTTTGGCCAGCAGGCCGGGGTGATGGTCGCGGTGGACTCGCAGGTGTCCAACGGCCTGCACAGCCCCGGGCTGCGCGGCCAGTTCGCCGTCGACCAGGCACTGGCGCAAGTGCTGGCCGGCACCGGCCTGCAACCTGTGGTCATGGGCCAGGGACGTTACCGGTTGATACCCCGCGCCGCGGATGCCGGTGCCCTTGAGCTGGGAGCGACCAGTGTCAGCGCCGCCGGCCTGGGCGCCACCACCGAAGGCACGGGCTCCTACACCAGCGGCTCGACCAGCACGGCAACCAAGATGAACCTGTCGATCCGCGAAACACCGCAATCGATCAGTGTCGTTACCCGCCAGCGCATGGACGACCAGCAGCTGCGCAACATGTCCGATGTGCTCAACCAGACCCCCGGCGTGACCATGTCCCAGGACGGCGGCGAGCGCTTCAACATCTACTCGCGCGGCAGTGCCATCAACACCTATCAGTTCGACGGCGTCACCACCTACCAGGAAAACCAGACCCGCACCATGCCCAGCACCCTGCTGGACATGGCCATCTACGACCGGGTAGAGGTGGTGCGCGGTGCCACCGGGCTGATGACCGGGGCGGGCGACCCCAGCGGCGTGGTCAACGTCATCCGCAAGCGCCCGACCCGCGAGTTTCAGGGTTATGTGCAAGGCGGCATCGGGTCGTGGGATTTCAAGCGCCTGGAAGCAGACGTCTCCGGTCCGCTGACCCCGACCGGCAACCTGCGTGGGCGCATAGTGGCGGCCAAGCAGCTCAACGACACGTTCATGGACTGGTACCAGCAGGACCGCGACATTCTTTACACAGCGCTCGAAGCCGACCTCAGCGACACCACCCTGGTGCGCCTGAGCATCGATCACCAGCGCTACCGGCCCACCGGCGGCCAGGGGGTGCCGATCCTGTTCAGCAACGGCCAGCCAACGGATTTCTCCCGTGATGCCAGTTCCGGCGCGCGCTGGGCGTCAGATCGCTTCGACACCAACAACTACAGCCTGGCGCTCGAACAGCAGCTGGCCAACGACTGGCAGTTGAAGGTCGCGGGTACCTTCATGGATGTCGATCGCGACACCCGTAGCGGCTCCTACCAGAGCTCCACCGGCATGTCGTACATCATCCCCGAGGGCAATGCCACCATCAGCCAGGGCTGGTCCGAAGCCACCCAGCACCAGAAAGCCGTCGATGCCACCTTGCAGGGGCCATTCGAGCTGTTCGGGCAAACCCATGAACTGATCGTCGGCGCCAACTACCTCGACTACGTCAACCACCACTACGCCACCAGCGGGCGTTCGGCCATCGTCGACTTCAATACCTGGAACAACGAACTGCCCAAGCCCGACAAGGACAGCTTCGCCCCGGCGCTGGACTACGACGTCGACACCCGCCAGAGCGGCTACTTCGTCGCCGGGCGCTTCAACCTCAGCGACAGCCTGCACCTGATCCTCGGCGCCCGGGCCAGCAACTACCGCTATCACTACTATTCCAAGAGCCTGGCTTCCGGTTACGTGCTGGACTACAGCATGACCGAACGCGGCGAAGTCACGCCCTACGCCGGGGTGGTCTATGACCTGACGCCCGAGCAGTCGATCTATGTCAGCTACACCGATATCTTCAAGCCACAGTCGAGCCAGGACCGCAGCGGCAAGGTGCTGGAGCCGGTGGTCGGCAAAAACTATGAACTGGGCTGGAAGGGCGAGTTCTACGACGGCCGCCTCAACGCCAACGTCGCCGCCTACGTGATCAAGCGCGATAACGTCGCCGAGCTGGATGCCGGCTACACCGTGCCGGGCACCGACCAGGACGCCTACCGCGCGGTCAGCGGGGCCAAGACCAAGGGCGTTGACCTGGAACTGGCCGGTGAGCTCGCCCCGGGCTGGGAGCTGCAAGCGGGCTTTAGCCACTCGCGCACCGAAGACGCCGAAGGCCAGCGCCTGACCAGCCAGCTGCCGCTGGACACTTTCCGGTTGTGGACCACCTACCAGTTACCCGGCCAATGGCAGCGCCTGACCCTCGGCGGCGGCGCCAGCTGGAACTCCAGCAACTCGCTGTACTTCAGCCGCTACAACAGTCGCGTCAGCCAGGATGACTACGCGGTGTTCAACCTGATGGCGCGCTACCGGCTCAGCGATCATCTTTCTACCACCCTCAACCTCAACAACTTGCTGGACGAGAAATACTACGCCGGCTTCTCTGGCAGCTACGGGCACTACGGGCCGCCGCGCAATGTGATGATGAATGTGCGTTACGACTTCTGAGGTTTGTAGTCGCAATGGATCTGCATGCTCTCTGTTTCGTTTCGATGGATGTCAAAGCCGCATTGTTTCAATGCGTCTTTGACCCTGTCGATAACCACCAGGTAGTGCGCTGCGCGTGCGCGCTGGCGAGTCAGCGAGGTAAAGACGCCAAAGGGCAGAAAGCGCAGCCTTTTTCCCTTTAACACAATGGAGACATCGACATGTGAGCCATCCACGTCATGTCCATTGGCGCCAAATATCTCGCCGACTTCATCCTTGCGACCGGGGTAGCAGGCGCAGAACACCTTGATGCCCAGCCAGCGTGAGAGTGTTCTGAACGAACCCAGATGGCTGTTTTTGTTTTCATACCCACGCACCAGCAACAGCTCAATGTCGGGTGGCAGCGTTGATTGGGCCTCAATCAATTTATGGAAAGTTTCTTCATCGATGGCTACTTCAGAGGACGGCCAGCGCGGGGATACTCGTATCCCGTGGCGCTCTCCCTTTGGCAGTACAAGCATGCTGGGCAATCTCAAATGGGGCTATCCGGGGAGAGGGGGCTGGTCAGATCAAGCACATCGACGACCGCACCGCTGAAAAAGTCCACGACCTCCAGACGGTGGGTCAGCAACTGATCGCCAAACCAGTCAGCGGTGAGCCGGCCGGGTGGGCCTTTGTGGCGTACAACCGTGGTTTCGATCTGGCCGCTGTCAGCCGCAAGGATGATGTCTTCACCCCAATTCGAACGCTGCGTCGCCGAGATCGGCAGGCACAGGTGAGTAGCGGATTCATTGAACAGGATTGTCCCGGCGCCTACCTGACCATATTCGTCGATGTCCCTGGACCACAATGTCGCGCCGTTGCGATCGCAGCACAGCAGGCGGTTGTTTTCACCGGTGACAAACAGGTATTGACCATCACGGGAAAAGCGCAGGCTTCTGACCTTGGCGTCCAGCACCAGGGTGATCTTGTTGATCTCGCCACTGGCGCAATCAACCGTCAGCACACTGTTGCTGGCCCGCTCATCGGGTGCCCAGAGTTTGCCTTGCACGGGGTCGATGCAACCAAACCGGGCATCGACATTACGGGCGATCGGTTCGCTGCATTCGCCGCTGTCCAGGTCGATGACCACCGGGCGCTTTTTATCGTTGCCGACCCCGACCAGCGCGTACCGGCCGCTGGGGTCCAGGTGCGACCAGTACGCCAGGAACCTGTCGGTTTCATGCAGCGCCGTGCGATCTTCAAGAAAGCTCAGGCGCGAGCGACTGGCGCCACGCACCACCCGCCAATCGGTGCCTTGCAGGGCCATGCGCCGGCCATCGTGGGAGATGTCGCAAACCCTGTCGTCGGCCTGGGTACCGACGGGGTGGGTCAATGCACCGGTGTCCGGATCGTACTGGGTCAGGCAGGCGGGGCGAATACTGTCGCTTTTATCGAAGAACACCAGGCGGCGGGGTACATCAATGTACATTGCAACTCCGAAGGCCATTGGGCAAAGAGGCGCAAGGATAAAGCGTGTGCCGGCTGTATGGCGAGCGCTGTGCACTCGATCGCGGGTCGAGCCCGCTCCCACTGGTCCGGGGTGCACAGATCCATTGTGGGAGCCGGTTTTGCCGGCGATGAGGCCAGTAATGTCACGGCTATTGCTGGGGATCCTGCGGGCGGATCAGCGCCGGATCGGACTGCAACTGCCACTGGCTGCGTTGCGACTGCAGCTGTGCCTCCAGGATCGATACGCCGCGGTCACGCTGGGAGATGCGCTCGCGTTCGAACAGGTCAGTGAGCAAGCCAAGCAGGTTGCGTGATTCCGAGACCGACGCCGGAGTGCTCACGTCGCTTTGCAGCACGCCATCGGCGTAAGAGCGCACACGTTCATTGCGACTGGCCTGTTGGCTGACGCTGGCTTCGACCAGGCTGTTTTTGTCGTAGCGCAAGCGCGTGCTGGTGCTCGATTGGTCGCTGACCTCGTGGTAACGGTAGTTCTGCGTCGCCAGGGCGTCGACCAGCGCCATCTGCGGGTTGAGGCTGGTGTGGTAGGCGGCCGACAGGTTCGCTTGCTGATCCTGTTGCACCGCGCGGTTCGCCGGCGACGCACCCCTGATCGTGGTTGACTGGGACACTTTGTAGTCGAAGCGATCCAGCTCGGTGGGGCGCAGCGGGTTGGGCTGTTGGCTGGTCTGGCTGATCGAGGCGCTGAAGTCGGCCAGGCCACTGAGCAGGGCGGTGTCTTTGGCGGCCAGCAGCGGGATGCTGCCGGTCGCTGGCCTGGCGATATCGTCGGCGCTGTTGAGCTGGACGAAGGCGTCCTTGAGCAGGGCCACCAGGTTCTCGTCGCCTTTGCCGCGGCTCTGCGCCGCATCGAACTGGCTCAGGTAATTACTGATCGCCGCCTGGCGCTGGGCGCTTTTACCCAGCAGCGAAGTGTCGCGGGTATCGAGGTTCAGTTGTACGTTACCGGCCGGGCCCTGCAGGCTGAGCTTGCGTGCGCTGTCATCCAGGGTCAGGTCGAACGTCAGCTGCTGGCCATTTACCGTGTCCAGCTTGGCGTTCATCTGCAGCGCGCTGAACAGGGTCGAGTCGAGCGTGGCCAGCTTGCCCAGTTGCAGGCGTGGTGGTTGCTCGCTCAGGCCGTTGATGGCGCCCTGGAAACTTTCGGCCAGCGACGCCAGGCCCTTGAGCTCATCGCTGCTGAGCTGGCCGCCCTGTACTTCGGCGCTGACCGCCAGGCCTTGCTCATTGCTGGCCAGGGACAGGTTCACGGTGGCACCGGAAGCGGTGGTCAAGCTCAGGTTTACCGCATTGGCCGGGTGCTGGCGCAGGTTGTTGCTCTGCACCTTGAGTGCTTCGGCGCTTGGCTGGGCGCCGTCGGCGAAGGCGAACACCGATTGCGTAAACGACTGGCCGCCGTTGGCTACCAGTTGATTTACCAAGGCTGCGCCGAGCCCGTGGAAGCGCGAACCGATAGCGCTGGCCTGAACACCCACCATCATGTTCATGCTCAGCTTGTTCAGGTTGTCGTTTTCCAGCACATAGCGCAACGGCACCGCGAGGGTCCCGCGCGACGAATAAGTCGCTGCATCTTCGCTACGAGGGCTTTGGCCCAGGTTGACGGAGGTACTGGGCGGCGTCGCGAGCTGATCGGTGCGACTGCTGACAGCGTTGGCCGGTGTCGCCTGGGGGGCGGCGTATGCAGGGGCAATGCGCAGTCCTGCGTTGATTGGGTTCATGGTCGGTACCCGTGGTTTCCATACGTGTTCAGGGATATCGGCGGTGGATTTCAAAGCTTTAGTGTGCAGGGGCCGGCCTGCCCCGGGATGCGACCAACGCGCTGCCGTCGGCGTGCGCCAAGACCAGCACTTTGCGGCGCAGTGGGTTAGGATCAGCGCATGCTGCACTGCTGTTCCACTATCAGGTTGACGGTGGTTGTCGGGGGCGAGCGGGGGCGGGGAGTCGAGCTACGTCGAGGTCGCCGAGCAACCCTAGCGACGATAGTAGCGGCGGTCGTCCTCGTAACGGTAACGCATGGCCCGGTCATGGTGGCGTTCCCAATAACGATGGCGCTCGGCCTCGCGTCGGGCTTGCTCCCTGCGCCATTGTTCTCTGCGCCAGTTTTCCCGGCGCCAATCATCCCTGCGGTCGTGCCAGCGGTGGTCATCGCGGTAGCGGTCGTCATGGGCCAGCAATGGCCCAGGCTGTTGCTCGGTCATGCTCGCCAGGCTCGGCCAGGGGCTTGGTGCAGGTTGCACAGCGCGGGCTTCGGGGGCCAGCAGCGGGGTGGACGTCTTCATCTGAGTGGCTGATGCCGAGCCCGCTGCCGCGAGTGCGAACAGGGCAGCGAGCAGCATCCGTGGGGCATGGAGTTTCATGAGCGAAGACAACCTCTGAATGACGATTGAACGTATCCCAATAGACCGGTAAACAGAGAAAAGTTCTATGGCTGCGCGGCTAAAGCGCTGGCGTATGATGCGCAGCCCTCTTTGCCGACAAGGATATCGCCATGCTCCCCAACAAGGCCTGCGCCGTGGTTGTTGCCGCCACCCCGAACCCCAGAATCCTCTTGTTTCGTCATCCGCTGGCGGGTGTGCAGCTAGTAAAGGGCACGATTGAACAAGGCGAAACGGCGGGCCAGGCAGCGCTGCGGGAACTGGCCGAAGAGTCTGGCATCAATGCCGCGACCCTTGCCGATGATCTTGGCTGTTGGGACGCCGGGCATCTGGGGCAGGTCTGGTCGTTCCACCTGTGCCAGGCGAGCGGACCTTTGCCGGAGCAATGGACGCATCAGACGCTTGACGACCACGGCCACAGGTTCGAATTCTTCTGGGCTGCGCTCGAGCATTTGCCCCTTGCCGATTGCCATCCGGTCTTTCAGCGCGCGCTGCAGTTTTTATCGGCAAGCCTGAAAGCGCGCGGTCATTGGGCAGGCGAACAGCCGTTGCAGGACGATATACTCCGCGCCATTGATTGATGCTCAAGAGAACGTTATGCGCCAGGTTTTGCTTATCGTAGATGTCCAGTCCACCTTCAGCCCGCCCGAGTGGCTGGTCGATGGCGTGCGGGCGTTGTCAGAACGGATCCTGACGATTGCCTCGATCGAGTTGCACGATGAGCAGGTGACGCCGTTTGAACAGCAACTCGGCTGGCACCCTGCGGCCGAAGACGAAAGCCTGGTCGAGGCCGATAAAGTGTTTATCAAGCACGGTTACGGGCAGACCGCTGAAACCATCGAGTACATCAAGCAACTCGGCGTCGAGCGCGTGCTGGTGTGCGGCATCCAGACCGAAACCTGCGTGCTCGCCGCCGGCTTTGCGCTGTTCGATGCCGGGCTCTCGCCGACGTTGGTGACCGACCTTACGGTGGGCTCATCGCTGGACCGCTCGGGGCAGTTGGGCATCAGTTTGTGGAAGCATCACTTTCGTCAGGTTACGACCCGGGCAGAGGTGATTGCTGAGCTTGATGCTTGAGACCTCGCGGCAGATGCTTGAGGGATATTTTGATAGAGAGCGCTTTTAGCGCATTCAGATAGGTGACGCTCGGAAACGTCCGACAGACGCGCGGGTCATGTTTTCCATAGTCTAAGTACTCTACTTACAAGGAGTACGCACAGTGGCGCATCATGGTTACATGTCAATTGTTGGCAAGCATCAAGGGTTGATCTCTGCAGGTTGTTCATCCTTGGACTCCATTGGCAATAGATGCCAGTCCGCTCACCTTGACAAGATCTTGGTGCTTTCTTTCTCTCACAACCTATCCAATGTAGATAACACCCAGTACGCGACGCACCGCCCCATCGTCCTCATCAAGCACGTCGACAAGGCAACACCATTGCTGGCGCAAGCCTTGGCTCGTCGCGAGAGAGTGAACTGCGAATTCGACTTCTACCGCACCAGCAGGAGTGGCAACCAGGAGCGATATTTCAGCATTCAACTTTGGGGTGGTGTGATTGTTGATCAAAGAATGGAAATGCCCCATTCCGTTCTGTTTAACGATCAAGATTCCCAGGAACAGTTGGCAATCAGTTACACCGACATCAACTGGACTCATCATATTGCCGCTACCACTGGTAGTGCCTCGTGGACGAACTCTCCGTGGATAGAGTGAGCAAACCCCACAAGGTGACCCCGCACGAATTCTGGGCGGTTAACGATGCTGCCGTCAGATTGAGCCAATATGCTTGCACCATCAGCGCTCAGCACATTGAAGACGGAGGATTGCGAAGTCGCTTCAATCGAGAAGTAACTGCCTTTGGGAAGTCGGTCGTTGAGGATGTTGAGCAGGCAAGAAAGCCCGTTGAGCACGGGCTCGAGGAAATCAACAACGAATATCGGTTTCTCAGGCAACAGGTCACTGAATATGCAAAACTGGTTGCTGGTTTGAGCGCTGGCGCCTTGCAGTTCGGTACAGGGGCAATGCTGTGTTACAGTTCGGCTGGAGTATTGTGCGGCCTGGCAGGTGCCCCCATGATGCTGCATGGATTGAACAACGCGTATGAGAGTGGTCGGAACATCATTCAAGGTCGCACAGATACGCAAGGTCCCCTCAGAAAAGCGTATCAAATGACGGCGCAGTCAGTGGGCGGGCGGGTGGTGCACGGGAACATGGCCTATGGCTTGAGTGATATCGGTTTATCAGTTTACGGGTTGTGGCGAATGGTACTTAAGCCTGATGCTTGGCGCCTGTTCCGCTATATCGACGCTGATAAAACTCAGGCTCATCGGGTCATGGGCTCTGGCCCGCTCGTCTTTGAGGTTGGCATCGACATGATGACCGGTGAGCAAGTGTACGTAGAGTCGCAGAAGTGATTCCCGGGCTGTTCGTACTCTTGTCCATATCAGCAGTAGTTGTAGCCTTTGTTTTGAGACACAAATCGTCGGGCGATGCCTTCAGCGGTTGGCGCTTCCTTGGCTGCCTGGCCTTCAACCTGTTTTTTGTGACCTACCATCTGCGCTTTCAAGACAATGGCTACTTGTTGCTGTTGGGAGAATACTCAGCGCTGGAAGGGCAATATCCCGTTGTCGGTTGGGTGTCGTTGCTCGCGATGCTGTTGCATTGTTTTGCTAGTCCGGTGAAATGGCGACTTGCTCGCTAAATGAAGCATCCTGACATGTGCAGTCCCGACGTTCCTGAATCACGCACTGCCCATTTCTTCATACCCGGCAACAACGCGCGTTATCCGCGCTGCCCAAACGGCCCGGTGACCCCACTTCAATTATCGAATGGCAGTCCAGCGGGTGACGATTCACTCGGCAGTCGAAACGACAGTTTCGCTGGCCTCAGCTTCCAGTTTCAACCGGTCAGCCTTGCTGATGTATTTAGGCTTGCTCTTGGGCGCCAGTTTGGCGCTGGCCTTTTTCGCGTGGGCCTTTAACAGCTGCTTGATTTTCTTTTGACGGTTCACGTTGTCACTCGACTGGTAATTGCTTGAGAGCTACCCGCTGCGCGGCGCGGTGCTTCTTGATCCGGTACATATCGCCATCGGCATGGCTGAGCAGGGTATCGGCATTCTCCGCGTCCTGAGGGTAAAAGGCTACGCCGACACTGCACGACGGCATCGATACAGCGCCGAACTCGGCACCCAGCGGCTCGGCCATGGCCGCGAGAATCTGCCCCACCTTGGCGTAGACGGCTTCCTGCGACGCGATACCCGGCAACAGCACGGTGAATTCATCGCCACCAATCCGCGCCACCGTGCCAGCCTCGCGCACACAGTCTTCCAGGCGCCGGGCAATCATGCAGAGGATGCGGTCACCCATGGCATGCCCATGAACATCATTGATCCCCTTGAAATCATTGACGTCGAGAAACAGCAACGCCAGTGCGCTTTGCTGGCACTGCGCCGTGCGCACGGCCGACTCCAGCCGATCATTGAACAGCGCGCGATTGCTCAGCGCCGTCAACGGATCATGATGGGCCAGAAAGCGTAACTCCGCTTCGGCCTCGTGCAGCGCTGTCACGTCCCGCGCCACACCGATGCGCGCACCCACCTCCTCGGACCAGAACGCCGCCCAGAGGATGTGCACGATGCCGCCATCCTTGCGGATGTAGCGGTTACGAAAATCGACGTGGGATTGGCCGTTCATGACCCGGACAATGGAGGCCTTTGTAACCGCAAGGTCGTGCGGATGAATGTAGTCGGTGATCGGCGTGCCGGTCAGCTCGCCAGCGCGGTAACCCAGCAGCGCCTCGCAGGCATCACTGACAAAGACAATCTGGTGATCCCTGTCGACCACGAAGACCGTGTCCAGCATCAGGTGGATCAGTTTCGGGTACAGCGCTTGGAGGTCAACGGGCATAGGCTGGCACGTCCGGTGGGTGTCGGTGAATCGTAGCGCGATCGCCGCATTGCTAGTGCAGTTACACTGCGCTTGCCAGCGTTTGTACATCAACCCTGGGCGGCTAGAAAAGCCCCGACGCTGTCTTCGAGCAAGGCCACCAGCTCCGGGTCCATGTACTGAAAATCGTCGGGAATATCCAGGGTATGGAGCCGCTTGTGCTCAAGCAGCCGCGCGTACTGCGCCTGCAGACGATTGTGGTGCTTGCGTTCCATGACGAAAATCACATCGGCCCAGCGAATGTCCGCCGGGCCGATGGGTTTGCGCGCATTCGGGCTGGTGCCCGCCGACCGGGCATCGAAGCCTGGGCGGCGGCGCCAGAGCGCTTCTGCGGTAGGGCTGCGCCACTGGTTGCGGCTGCAGACGAACAGGAGGTTAGTCACTCTTGATCCAACAGTTGGCGGGTGGAGCGAACGGGATAGCTCAGGCCGAGCTGGCGTGCCCGTAGCAACTTGTCGCCACGGGTGTAGAGCAGCTTCCAGTTCTTTTCAGGCTTGAACAGCAGCGGGTCTGGCGCTTTGCTCTTGCCGTTTTTGCGGGCCTGGGAGCGTCTCCAGGCGCGGGTTCTGTGCATGATCATTTCCTCGTGAGTACCGGGTTCAGCAGCCGCGGTAATACGAGTTGGGCTTATAGTAAGCGCGAATCAGCGTTGCGGCTAGCTAGTCGCTAGTTTTCATGTAGGAGCGGGCTTGCCCCGCGATCCAGTCGGCGGATACAGGAAGTACTCAATGAACACACCGCAATGGCTCGCCTTGTTCGAGCACGCTTTTCGCAAAATGGAAAAGAAACTTGAGCAAGTCGTGCAACTGAACAGCTGCCGCGAACACTGGATACAGGCCGAAATCAGCCTGCACGCCTGGTTTGAACAGAACATTGAAATCTGGACAGAGCTGCCGATAGGCGAGCGGCGTAAAGCGGACCTGTACGCGCTGGATGCCAGTGGCGCCCCGGCGATGGTTGCTGAAATCAAATGCCTGGGCGATGTATCGCAAGCCAAGTGCCTGGAAGGCGATTGGTCGGTCCGTGCTGATGTCGACCGGTTGCGCTCGTTCGAGTGCCCGACCCGGTTGTTTGTGCTGGTGATCGCTAATGGTGAGCGGGAAACCACTACCGGGCGCCGTCTTCGTGAGGACGAATGGGTGGATGGGCGTGAGTGCGTGAGCGTGGACCTGGAGTTTGCACGGGTGCGGATGTGGGCACTGTGATCGACCTCAGCGGTTGGTAAGCCGGGGTTTGCAAATCCATTGCAGGAGCGGGCTTGCCCCGCGATCAGGCCAGCCCAGCCAGCACATAAGGCGGCGCCTGAGTTACGACCGCTTCGCGCTCGATCGCGGGGCAAGGCCCGCTCCCACAGGCCCCAATACACCTCTCTAGCGTAACGGCACGTAGATATCCGTCTGCCACTGCGCCTGCGGCGTCTCTGGATACACGCTCAGGTAATGAAAAAACAACGGCTGATCGCGCAGCTCCTCACCACTGTCCGGCAACCAGTCGCGATAGATCGGATAGATGGATTCAGCAATATGGTCGGGCGAACCCACATGCCGCACCACGGCATAGCGCCCGCCAGCAATCAGCCGCTCGTGCACGCCGGCTTCATTCGCCGCCACCGCCTCGTCGATCTCGCCACAAATGGCGAAACGAAAATCCTCCGCCGGCGTGGTATCGGGGTTGCCATAGGGGATGCCAAAAGTACGGCTCGACGCCACCGGCGACTGCCCGCTGGCCATGCGCCAGGCGATGAACCGGTTCACGCTCTGGCTGACCTGCGCGGGCGGCCCGCAGTGCTCCAGCGCCGCGACCCGGGTTTGCGCAAACTCGACAATACGTACCTGCATGATGACGCTCCTGGAAAAGTGAGGGATAGCGAACACCGCATTCCAGGCCTGCCAGTTCGGCTGCCGGCGAAAGCCACTCGGCGACATCCCCAGCGCCCGCCGAAACGCCCGGCTGAATGCCTCGGGGCTTTCAAAACCTGCCGCGAGGGCGGCCTCCAGTACCGAAAGATCTGCATTGGCCGCCAACCGGTGCGCCGCCTGGCGCAAGCGCATCAACTGCACATAACGCGAGACCGGCACGCCGACGTACGCCGTGAACTGGCGGTGAAAGTGAAACACCGAAAAGTTCGCCACCTGGCTCAGGGTTTTTACTGACAGATCACCGTCGAGGTTGGCGTCGATGTAGGCCAGTACAGCGCTGAAGCGCAGGGTGTAGGCGGCGTTGGGCGGCAGGTCGGGCACGGCTTCAGGCTCTTGGAAGTACGGTCGGCATAGAGTCGACTATACCCGCGTGGCTGCGCCTAGCCGGGTTTGCTCAAGATGAATTTTCAGCGGATGAGCATGCGCTCGGTGGGCCGCGTCGGCGGCCCGGGGTTAGCCTGCAGTCTTCACTTCAGCGTCGCTTGATCCATCTGCGCAACACGCCGCTGCAAGGCTGCAGCCATGGCGTGAGCCTCGACTTCGTCCAGGCACGCTTCGACCAGCGCAATGCTCATTTCCAGCGAGTGCTGAGTAGCCCAGAGCAGGCCGCGCACGTCAGGGTCGACCTTTTCACAGGCCTGGGCGTTGGTCTGGTAGGCGCTTTTGAGCAGAACGGTGGCATGTACCAGGGCGTCTTCGGCTGAAGCGCCTGTGCGCACGGCGAACAGAGGGGCGTGGCTGCCGTTGCAGGAGCCGAAGGTGGTGGCGGTTTTGGTGACGAGGGGTGGGTCGGGGACGGGCTTTGTCATTGTTGTGCTCCTAGAGTGGTGGAGCCAGCATCAATCGCTACCAAACGATTGGTGACGGCTGTACGCAGGTTGGTAGACCGGGACTCTAGGAACCCAGCGCGCACGAATGCGCCCCACGCACAGCCGCCATAGCACGAACAGCAGGCACAAAAAAACGCCGGCTGATCGGGAGCGGCGTCTGCACGCCTTAGAGTACTCGGGCTACCAAACCCGGCCGCTGGATTTACAGCGACTGGGGGCAGGGTAGCGAGGTTGACTGTGGGAATCAAGGGCAGGTCTGATGCCTTTTCTGCTATCTAGCTCGTTTAGTGAATGCTCGTATTGCGAGTGGCGCCACCTACAAAAGAGCCTTCTTTTGGAGCGGAGCTGTGCCAGCATTTCTGCTTGTGCAGATCCTAACCACCCCGAAGAGCTACTCTTTTAAAAGTGCCATCCTCAGAGCGCTGCCATTTCGACAAAAAACTAACCATACGTTCGTCATAGCTGTCGTTGTCGTCAATTGTAACTACGTCACTTATAAGGATTGTATCCCAGCCCCCATTGGGGTGATACAGAAGAAAATTGGCATCATTGGGGTCCCAGTTGTTCATGGAGGCGGCATTATATTTTTTTAAAATACCCTCGTAATGCCGGAGCTTTCCTCCAAAACTTGCATCAATTCGTAGGAATTTATCGGGGGTGTAACTGCTCAGTATCTCTTTAATATTTTTTGCTGTGCTCATAATGGCATCCTCGCATTTGAAAACGCACACTGCGCATTTGTTAGGTTAAGTTAAATTGTGCGCTTGAAAACTAGTAAAAATGATAGTTTTTAGCTGGATTTAGTCCCATCTGTCGGGTTTCACATGTCGACTCGAAAAGAAAGTGGCGTTTGTTCATGGGTAATCAGTTGGCAATCGTCGTAAGACGTTGCTGATCCGCATGCAACCAATGTTGAAGCACTGCTGGTAACGCAACACCTATTTTTTATCTGTCGGGAAAAGTCATAAAAATCAACCCACTTCCAACCTGGCACAACCATTGCGAAGCCCCCCGTCTCTTTCCCCCTTGTGGAACATTGACGTTCATGACCGCTCCCTTCGCCCGCGTGCCCCTGTTGCTGGCCATCGCCGCAGCCTTACCCACGCTCCCCGGCTTCGCCGCCGAGCCAGCCCCCGAAGCCCTGCCCACCGTCACCGTCACCGCGCAAAAGCGCGAAGAGTCGGTGCAGGACGTGCCCTCGGCCATCTCTGTGGTCAGCGCCAAGCAGATCGCCGACAGCGGTGGCGGCTTCAGTGCCGGCAAGGCGCTGCAGAACGTGCCCAACGCCATCGCCCCGGAGTTCGCCGGGCACCAGCGGCCGCGCTGGTACATTCGTGGCATGGGCTCGGGGGACATGGCCTCGACCACGGTTTACCCGGTGGGCATCTACACCGATGACGTGTATATCGACCCTCACGTAGCCACCGGTTTTCCGCTCTACGACATGGAGCGCGTCGAGGTGCTGCGCGGGCCGCAGGGCACGCTGTGGGGCAAGAACACCACCGGCGGGGCGATCAACTTCGTTTCGCGCAAGCCGGATTTCGAGAAAGCCAACGGTTACTTCAAGCTCGACCTGGGCAACTACAATTCGCGCCTGTACGAAGGTGCCTATGGCGATACGCTGATCGACAACAAGCTGGCCGCACGGGTGGCGTTTGTCGACCAGAGCGCCGATGGCCAACTGGAGAACCAGGTCGATGGCCACACCGTCGGCGATATCCACGACCAGGCCCTGCGCCTGCAGTTGCTGGCGCAGATCAACGACGACCTGCAGGCCACCCTGCAATTGCATGGTCGCGACTACACAGGCCAGGGCATTGCCACCCGCGCCTGGGGGGCGGGGCCGGGCGGCAGCACGCTGTTTGGCCCGGCACCCAAGCCGGATACCGATGAGGCCGCATTTACCGGCAAGGCCGAAGACCGCATCGAGCACAACGGTGTGCAGTTGGCGTTGAAGTGGGACCTGGGCGACCTGCAACTGGATTCGATCACCGCCTTCGACGATATTCACGAAAAAGCTGAAAGCCCGAACATGAGCATCTACGAGTTCGGCCGCGGTTTTAACGATGACCGCTGGAAGCAGGTGTCCCAGGAGTTGCGCTTGTCTTCGGCGAAAAACCAGCCGCTCAGCTGGATCGTCGGCACCCATCTGTTCCATGAGCAGCTCGACAGCCGCAACGACAACGGCCTGTTGCCCAAGCCCTACAACCAGGCCTTTGGCGTGGCCGATTATGGCCGTACCGATATCGACCAGCGCACCGACAGTTTCGCGATTTTCGGCAGCAGCACCTGGCAGGCCACTGACAACCTGAGCCTCACCGCCGGCCTGCGCTGGACCCGCGAAACCAAGGACATCGACCTGCACCGCGTCGCCGCGCCGGATGCCGACGGGGTCAGCTACAGCAGCGAACGCGACTGGTGGAAGCACTACAGCGGCGACCTGGTGACCCGCGTTGAACAGGACGAAAAGCGCACCTGGAACAAGCTCACCTACGACTTCACTCCCGAGTACCAGCTCAACGACAACGCGCGGGTGTATTTTCGTTATGCCAAGGGCTTTCGCTCCGGTGGTTTCAGCGGCGGTGCACAGGTGCAGGCCGAGGCCTCGGTGGTGGCGCCGGAGAACGTCGATGCCTATGAGCTGGGGGTCAAGAGCGAGTGGTTCGATGAGCGCCTGATCGCCAACGCCAACGTCTTTTACTACGACTACTCGGATATCCAGGTCAACGCCGTGTCGGTGCGCGACGGGCAGGTGGTGTCGCTGCTGACCAACAGCGGCCAGGGGGTGATTCGCGGCGCCGAGTTCGAGCTGCAGGCCTTGCCGTTCAGCAACCTGGAGCTGCATGGCTCGCTCGGCTTGCTGCATACCGAATTGCAGGACTTCGAGTCGGGCGGGGTGGATTACTCCGGTAACCGCATTGCCCGCTCGCCGTCGCGAACCTTGGCGGTGGGCGGCAGTTACCGGATACCGCTGGAAAATGGTGACGAAGTGCGCCTGGGCACGGACTGGCGCTACCAGAGCCGGATCTACTTCCTGCCCACGGCGCAGCAGGATCACAGCGTGTCCCAGGGCGGCTATACCTTGGGCAATGCCAGTGCCACCTATCACCTGGGCGGGCGCTATGACCTGGACCTGACTGCTTACGTGAACAACCTGACCGACAAGCAGTACAAGACCGACAGCGTGCCGCTGCCGTTTGATATTGCCTGGGATGCGCGCGGGGATCGGCGTACCTTCGGGGTGAGTGCGACGACGCGGTTTTGAGCCGGGGCTGCCGGCCTCATCGCTGGCAAGCAGCTCCCACAGGGTGCGATGACCATCGGTCGGGCTTGCGTGCAAGCCTGTCGATCCACCCCCGGCCCAATCGACCATCCTGCACATACCCCACGTGCAGGAGTGCCCCCATGTCCTATGTAGACGGTTTCGTCCTCGCAGTCCCCACCGCCAACCGCGACACGTTTAAAAAGCACGCCGAAGCAGCAGCCGTAGTGTTCAAGGAGTGCGGTGCCTTGAAGGTCATCGAATGCTGGGGCGACGATGTGCCGGATGGCACGGTCACCTCGTTCCCCATGGCCGTGAAGCTCAAGGGCGATGAGACGGTGGTGTTTTCCTGGATCCTCTGGCCGTCGCGCGAGGTGCGCGATGCCGGGATGCAGAAGATGATGAAAGACCCGCGCATGCAGCCTGACAAGAATCCGATGCCGTTTGATGGCATGCGAATGATTTTTGGTGGGTTCAGGATTCTGGTGGAAGTCTAGATGTATCGCGGGGCAAGCCCGCTCCCACTGTAGGAGCGGGCTTGCCCCGCGATAGGCTCCCCGCTAAACCCTGAACCGCGCCACCAGCGCCGTCAGCTGCCCGGCCAACCCCGCCAGCGCCTGGCTGGCTTCGCGGGTTTCCTGCGCCCCGGCCGCCGAGCGGGTCGACAGGTCGCGAATGTTCAGCAGGTTGCGATCCACTTCCCGCGCCACCTGCGCCTGTTCCTCGGCAGCGCTGGCAATCACCAGGTTGCGCTCGTTGATCTCGCCAATGGCGCTGTAGATCCCCTCCAGCACCTGTCCCGAGGCCTGGGTGATGCCCAGGGTTGATTGCGCCCGCTGGGTGCTGGCATGCATCGAGGCCACCGCCGCTTCGGTGCCGTGCTGCACGCGGCCGATCATCTGCTCGATTTCCTGGGTCGATTGCTGAGTGCGGTAGGCGAGGGTGCGTACTTCATCGGCGACCACCGCAAAGCCACGCCCGGCTTCACCGGCACGGGCCGCTTCGATGGCGGCATTGAGCGCCAGCAGGTTGGTTTGCTCGGACACCGAGCGGATCACTTCCAGCACCTGGCCGATATCGCGAATCTGCCCGGCCAGTTGCTCCAGGTGCTCGCTGCTGGTTTGCACTTCACGGGCCATGGCCTGGGTGCCGTCGAGGTTGTCGCTGACCTGGCGGCGGCTCTGTTCGGCCAGGTCATTCGAGGCGCTGGCGGCCTGGGAGGTGGACACGGCATTGCGCGCTACTTCTTCCACCGCGGTGGTCATTTCAGTGACGGCGGTGGCAGCCTGTTCCAGCTCCTGGTCCTGCTGGCGCAGGCTGTGCGAGCTCTGTTCGGTGATGCCGTTGAGCGCACCGGCAGCTTCGGCCAGTTGCGTGGCGCAACTGCTGATCTGCCCCAGGGTGTCGCGCTGGCTGTGCTGCATGCGCTGCAGTTCGCTGAACAACTGACCGATCTCGTTGCTGCTGTGCACCGCCACCGGTACGCTCAAGTCACCGCCGGCAATGCGCTGAAAGTGCTGGCCGGCCTGTTGCAGCGGGCGCAGCACGCGCTGGGCGATAAAGCTCCAGCACAGTGCGGCAAGCAGCAAGGTCAGCAGCCCCAGCGCCACGCTCAGCACCTGGGCGCTGCTCAGACGTCGATCGGATTCGAGCATGATCTGCTGGCTGCGCTCGTTCAGCGCCGCCACCAGTTGCTGGCGCAGCGCCTGCAAGCGGCCCATGGCGTTGCCAGCGTCGGTGTTGACCCTGAAGTAATGCTGCAGGTCGTTGTTGCCGGTCGCTTCACGCTGGCCGGCCACGGCCTTGGCGTAGTCGCCGAAGGTGGTTTGCAGCTCGACGGCGATGCCTTTAAAGGTGGGCTCCTGGGCATTGCTGACCAGCTCGCTGATCAGTTGCGCGCTGTTGCCCAGCAGTTCTTGCGAGAGCTTCAAGCGTTTGTTGGCGCTGTCGCTGTGGCCGCCGCTCTGTTCGATAAAGCCCGAAGAGACATTGGCGCTGGCGCGGATCGCCATCAGCAAGGCGTTGTTCAGGCGATCCGACTGGTGCGCGGTCTGGTCCAGTTCGCTGATCTGCTGGTCGCTGCCCACCGCCGCGCGCCAGGCGCTGACGGTGGAAAACAGCAAGGTCAGGCTGAACAGCGACAGCACCCAGAACATACCGGTGCGGATTTTCAGGTCGGCGAACATGCGGGCAGTACTCCTTGAGTTGTTATCAGCACCACGCTTTGCCGCGGCAACGGCGGTGGGTGGTCTGCTATCGGAGTCGCCGGCGGCGGACTTGAGGGCGCTTAGCCTGCTTGTGTTCGATTACCGCACGCTGTTTGCCTCAGCGCCCCTCATGTTGGCGCCGATAGGCCCCCGGCTGCACGCCAACGGCCTTGCTGAAGGCGCGGGTAAACGCGGCAATCGACTGATAACCCACCGCCGCGCACACCTGCTCGACGGTGTTGTTGGCCTTGAGCAACTGGCAGGCATGGCGCATGCGCAGGGCCAGCAATACCTGCCCCGGCGATTGCCCGGCCAGTTCGCTGAAACGCTTGAAAAATGCCGAGCGCGACAGCCCGGTGCAGGCCGCCATGCTTTCCAGCGACCAGGGCTGCTCGGGGTGTTCGATCAACTGCTCGAGCAGGCTGGCAAAGTTGCCGTGGCGGGCCAGGGCGACCAGGCCGCGGATGCCCTGGTCGTCACTGACCCGCTGGCGCAGCACGTACAAGAACAGCAAATGACTCAAGCGTTCGAGCAAGGCCGAGGAGGGCGCAGGCAGGCGTTGGCACTCGGCCAGGATCAGCTCGAACAGCGCCCGCGCTGCGCTTAGCGCCGGGTCGCCGGCGCGCAGGATGATCCAGTCGTCCAGGCCTTCGATGATCAGCGACGACAAGCCCGGCTGAAAATGAAAGAAGCCGCACACCAGGCCCACGCCATCGGCGGCTGTACTGTCCAGCGGCTGCATGACCTGGCGCGGTTGCTGCTGGGCCAGCTCGCACTCCTCGGCGTTGGACAGCCGATAGTTGAAGTCGCGCAGCAGGAACACCGCATCGCCCGCTTGCAGGCGAATGGCCTCGGCCTGGCCATCGATATGCAGCCAGCAGTGGCCCTGGACGATCAGGTGGAAACTGGCCCGCGCCAGGCCATGGGTGCTGGCGTGCCAGCCACCGCAGTAACGCCCGACATGGAACAGGCTGGCGTCTAGCTCAAGGCTTTCTAATAACCAATCGACTACTGGGCTGGATGAAATCATCTAATGAAAAGACTCAGGAGCAAGTAATAGCGACTGCAGAATATGGCAGGTAATTCTTATAACCAACAGACTTGTGGCACACCCTCAGTCAGCAGGAGTCCACTCCATGTCGCGCGTCACTGTCCATACTCTGCAAAGCGCCCCAGAGGCTGCCCGCCCTTACCTGGAAAACGCCCAGAAGGCTTCGGGCTTCATCCCCAACCTGCTCGGCGTGCTGGCCAGCGCCCCGGCGGCGCTGGAAACCTACGTCACCGTCTCGGCACTCAACGGCAAGGCCGAGCTGAGCCTGGCCGAGCGTGAGGTGGTGCAACTGGTGGCCGCCACCAATCATGGCTGCGACTTCTGCGTGGCCGGCCACACCGCCGTCGCACTGAACAAGGCCAAGCTGGCGCAGGAGGTGGTCGACGCCCTGCGCGCCAAGGGCGAGCTGCCAGAAGAGAAGCTCGAAGCCCTGGCGGCGTTCACCCGCGAAGTGATCGCCACCCGCGGCAATGTCAGCGAAGCCGGCTACGGTGCGTTTCGCGAAGCCGGCTACAGCGAAGGCAATGCCCTGGAGGTGATCCTCGGTGTCAGTCTGGCAACCCTGTGCAACTTTGCTAATGTGTTCGCCCAGACGCCGCTCAATGACGAGCTGAGCAAGTACCGCTGGCAGCCTTCGGCATAACGACCCTCGGCGCCAGCGCAAGCTGGCGCATTGTTAAAGGAGTAAACCCTATGCTCGATCCCGCATTGGTCGCGTGGCTGGATGCCCAGGCCGAAGCCCTCGACCAGGGCCACGGCGACCCGCAGGCGGTACTGGGGCAACTGGCGGCGGCGCAGGTGCTGCGCGTCGGTATTGACCAGAACCTGGGCGGCAGTGGCGGCACGGTCGCCGACGCGGTCGAGACGCTGGCCACGGTTGCCAGCCATTCCCTGGCGGCAGCCTTCGTGTTCTGGGGCCAGCGCGCCTTTATCGAATACCTGCTGCACAGCCCCAACGCCGGGCTGCGTGAACGCCTGCTGCCTGAGCTGCTAAGCGGCCAACTGGCTGGCGCCACCGGCCTGTCCAACGCCATGAAGTACCTCTCGGGTATCGAAGCGCTGCAGGTCAAGGGCCTGCGCGACGACCAGGGCTGGACCCTGGCCGGGCGCCTGCACTGGGTCACCAACCTGCGCAAGGGCGGTTTCGTGGTGGCGGCGGCGATTGAAGAGGAGGGCGCCTCGCCGTTCGTGCTGGCGATCCCCGATCACGCTGCAGGGCTGAGCCGCTCTGA
Organism: Pseudomonas sp. B21-035; assembly: GCF_024748945.1. Taxonomy (NCBI): domain Bacteria; kingdom Pseudomonadati; phylum Pseudomonadota; class Gammaproteobacteria; order Pseudomonadales; family Pseudomonadaceae; genus Pseudomonas; species Pseudomonas sp. B21-035. The sequence continues at coordinate 3,533,357 of NZ_CP087179.1, read as the reverse complement.
CGACCTTGAGTTAGTGGGCCTGCAATCGAGCAACACCGCAGCCTTGAGTTTCGAACAGGTGTCGATCAGCCGTGACTGGCTGCTGCACGACAACGCCAAGCAGTTTCTGCCTGCCGTGCGCCCGTCGTTCCTGGGCCTGCAATGCGGCATGGCCATCGGCCTGGCGCGGCGCTCGTTGAGCGAGGTGGAGGGGCATCTGCAGGGCATGCGCTCGTTCCTTGGCGAGGCGCTGCAGGTGCTGCGCGAGCGCCTGGAAAACACCGTGGCCGAACTGAAAAAGGGCTTGCTCGACGGCCGTTTCCTGAGCCAGCCGGCGGCCTTGTTCAAGCTGCGCATCACCCTTGCCGAAACGGCTGCCGATGCCGTGCAGCTTGAGTTGCAAGCCAGTGGCGGCAAGGCTTACCTGACCGCCTACGGCGCAGGTTTTGCCCGGCGCTGGCGCGAGTCGGCGTTCGTGCCGATCGTCACCCCAAGCCTGGTGCAACTGCGCGCCGAGCTGCAGCGCCAGGCGTCGTCAGCATGACCGAAGTGTTGCTCGAAGCGCGTGGCATCAGCCTCGGCTACCCGCGTGAACAAGGCTGGCAAAGCGTGCTGGAAAATTTCGACCTGCAACTGGCGCCGGGCGAGGTGATCACCATCCTAGGCCCCAGTGGCGTTGGCAAATCCAGTCTGTTGCGGGTGCTGGCCGGTTTGCAGCAGTCCCGTGCCGGCAGCGTCAGCCTGCTCGGCGAGCCGTTGCAGGCCCCGCACCCGCGCCTGGCGGTGGCCTTCCAGGACCCCAGCCTGCTGCCCTGGCTGAGCCTGGAAAGCAACGTTGCCTTCGGCCTGGACTTCGCCCGCCAGCCCAAGCTCGCTGCCAGTGAGCGACGGGCGCGCATCGACCATGCCATCGAGGCGGTCGGCCTGCAGCATGCGCGCGAGCAGTACCCGGCGCAGCTCTCCGGCGGCATGGCCCAGCGCACCGCGCTGGCCCGCTGCCTGGCGCGCCAGCCACAAGTGCTGTTGCTCGATGAACCCTTCGGCGCGCTGGATGAAGTCACCCGCGCCGACATGCAGCAACTGCTGCTGCAACTGATAGCCCGGCACAACACCGCGGCCATCCTCATTACCCACGATATCGACGAAGCCCTGCTGTTGTCCGATCGCGTGCTGCTACTGGGCAACCACCCGGCGCGCACCCTCGGCCAATGGCTCATCGACCTGCCGCAACCGCGCGAGCAGCGGGTCGAGGAACTGGGCGCGCTGCGCATAGACATACTCAAAACCCTTCGGCGGGCCAGCCGCACACCCGAACCTTCTTCTGAACCTATGCCGCTGCCGTCGGAGACTGCCCATGTGCCTGGACGACTTCACCCACACTCGTCGTGACTTCATCAAACTCAGCGCCTTGCTCACCGCCGGCGGCGCCATGCCGCTGCTCGGCAGCCTGCAGGCCCGCGCCGCGAGCGACCCGGACGCCCCGGTACGCATCGGCTACCTGCCGATCACCGACGCCACGCCGTTGCTGGTGGCGCACAACAATGGCCTGTTCGAAGCCGAAGGCATCAAGGCCGAGCGGCCGGTGCTGCTGCGCAGTTGGGCGCAGGTGATCGAGGCGTTCATCTCCGGGCAGGTCAATGTCATTCACCTGCTGTCGCCGATGACCGTCTGGGCCCGTTATGCCAGCAAGGTGCCGGCCAAAGTGGTGGCCTGGAACCATGTCGGCGGCTCGGGCCTTACCGTGGCCCCGGGCATCACCGAGGTCAAGCAACTGGGCGGGCAGACCGTGGCCATTCCGTTCTGGTATTCGATCCACAACGTGGTGGTGCAGCAGCTGTTTCGCGACCACGGCCTGACCCCGGTGTCCAAGGCCGCCACAGCCCAGCTGGCCGCCAACGAGGTCAACCTGGTGGTGTTGCCGCCGTCAGACATGCCGCCGGCCCTGGCCAGCAAGCGCATCGCCGGCTACATCGTCGCCGAGCCGTTCAACGCCCTGGCCGAAGACCTCAAGGTTGGCCGCGTGCAACGCTTTACCGGCGACATCTGGCGCAACCATGCCTGCTGCGTGGTGTTCATGCACGAGCATGACCTGAACAACCGCCCCGAGTGGTCGCAGAAGGTGGTCAACGCCATCGTCAAGGCCCAGCTGTGGACCCGCGAGCACCGCGCCGAAGCCGCCGCGCTGCTGTCCAAGAGCGGGCCGAACAAATACACCCCGCACACCCCGCAGGTGCTCAGCCAGGTGCTGGCGCCGGCGGCCGCGGCCCGCGACGCCTACATCGCCAGCGGTGCGATCCAGCATGCGCAGTGGGACGAAAAGCGCATCGATTTTCAGCCTTATCCGTTCCCCAGCTACACCGAAGAACTGGTGCGTCGCCTGCAGAACACCCTGATCGAGGGCGACAAGGGCTTTCTTGCCGGCCTCGACCCGCAACAGACCGCCCGCGACCTGGTCGACGACCGCTTCGTGCGTAACAGCATCGCCGCTGTTGGCGGGCTCAAGGCCTTCGGTTTGCCCGAGAGCTTCGAGCGTAGCGAGGAGTTTTCGATCTGATGGGCAAGCATGCAATCCATGGCGCCCTGGGCGTCGCCGGCCTGCTCGGCTTGTTGTTGCTGTGGTGGCTGGGCGTGCAGGTGTTCGGCCAGGCCGATGGCCTGTCGGCGCGTTTTTCGCCGCAGGCGACCCTCAGCAGCCTGATCGAGCTGCTGGGCCAGGGCGAGGTGTACGAGCACATCTGGGTCAGCCTCAAGCGCATCCTTGTCGGCTTGCTGCTGGCCTTGCTGATCGGCGTGCCGCTGGGCTTGCTGGTGGGCAGCTATCGTCACCTGGAGGCGGCGACTACCCCGGCGTTCCAGTTCTTGCGGATGATCTCACCACTGTCGTGGATGCCGGTGGTGGTGATGCTGATGGGGGTGGGCGACCAGCCGATCTACTTCCTCCTGGCCTTTGCCGCGCTGTGGCCGATCCTGCTCAACACCGCTGCGGGGGTGCGCCAGCTCGACCCGCGCTGGCTGCAGTTGAGCCGCAGCCTCAGCGCCACACGCTGGGAGACCCTGTGCAAGGTGATCATCCCCGGCGTGCTCGGCCATGTACTGACCGGCGTGCGCCTGGCCATCGGTATTCTGTGGATCGTGCTGGTGCCGTGCGAGATGCTCGGAGTCAGTGCCGGGCTGGGCTACTTCATCCTCGATACCCGTGACCGGCTGGCGTATTCGGAGCTGATGGCGATGGTGCTGCTGATCGGCGTGCTGGGCTTTATGCTCGATGCCATTGCCCGTGGCCTGCATCGGCGTTGGGTGCATGCCTGATCGTGGAGGTAGGAGCGGGCTTGCCCCGCGATGCAGACAGCGCAGTTTTGAAAGCTCAGGTGCAGCACCGAACTCAGTTGGATAGACTTCCCGACTGGTTCAACTGCACGGTCGAAGGATCACCCCATGACAGCACCAGCAAACCCACTGCGTAGCGGCAAGGGCCATGACGCGGCGATCAGTCAGCAACAGGATGACGACCTGCAGCGCTGGGCAATCGCCCGCTCGGTGCTGCGCTCGATCGAGTCGGCGCCAGACAGCTGGTCGACCCGAATCGGCTTGTATGGCAAGTGGGGTTCTGGCAAGACCAGCGTGCTGAACTTCATTGAAGAGCAGGCGCGCATGCGCAATGAAAGCAAGCCGGACGGTATCACCTGGGTGGTCGTACGCTTTTCGGCGTGGGATGCCGAAGGCCGTGACGGGGTGATCCAGCGATTTTATCAGGCGTTGTTGGAGCAACTTGAAAAAGGCGCCTGGTCGGGCAAGTCATTCAAGGATCTGGGGCGTGGAATTGCCAGGCTACTGGGCAATGTTGCCGAGATTGGCAAGTCAGTTGTTCAAGTCATGGACCCTGTATCCGGGATGATGGTTAGCAAGGGCACCCAGATTGCCGAGCAAACGGGCCAGCTGCTGAGTTCAAAGCTGGCCTTCAACCGAAAAGAACTCGAAGCGCTGTGTGCCGAACTCGAGCGCACGCGCATCGTGGTGTTCATCGATGACCTTGACCGCGCCGACCCGACCGCAATCCCCAAGGCCATGCTGGCGTTGCGCGAGTTGCTCGACTGGCCCAGCTTCGCCTTCGTCCTGGCCTTCGACCTGGATGTTGTGAGCAAAGCACTGAGCCTGTACTCGGCCGCCTATGGTGAGAACGGCCAACGCTTTCTCGAGAAGATCATTGATATCTCCATTACCCTGCCGGAGCCTACACCAGAGCAGGCCAGGCGCTTGGCGTGGCGGGCATTTCGCGAATGTTGCCCGTTTATTCCCGAGGCAGCGTTCACGCGAATTGCGCAGTGGTTTCCTGGCAACCCTCGTCTGGTCAAAGCGATCAGCCGTGACCTGGGGCAGTTGAAGACGGTTGCAGTTCGCCACGGCGAAGGCGAACTCGCGTGGGATGCAATCATTTTGCAGACCATCATCAAGCATGAAGCCCCGAAAACCCTCGAACGTCTGGAGCCGTCCTTGCTGGGCCTCGGCGGGCGGTCGCTGCGCGGTGAAACCGAAGAAGAGCGGGAGGCGTTCGAACGCGAAGCCATTCAACTTTCGCTGGGATCAACAGTGCCTGATCTTGCGCCCGCTTTTAGGCGGCTGAAGAATCAGCTTTCAGCCCTTCATGATCTGCGAAAATTTACTGACCCCGCACGTGTACGGTACGAGATGGGGTTGTTGGCGCAGGAGCCGAGCATCACCCTTCAGGAACATCGGCGTTTCTTGAATGAATGGGCTGCTGACTTCGACGACCGGCGAATTGATTTGATCATTGAGGAAGGGGCGGACGCCGCTCAGTTCGAGGTGCGCGAAGCTGCCTCGAACCTGGTCTGGTTGACGATCGAATCATACTGCCAGGGCATGCGCGATCTGGCGTCCCAGGTTGATCAGCGTGTCTATGACCAGCAACTGCAGTCCCTTGGTGTTCAGCTCAAACTGCTTGAAAAAGTCTGGGGTGATACACCGCACGCAGCGCTTCGTGATGTAGCAGACCATTACGGCTTGTGCTGCAGCTTGATCGACGGCTTGTTGTCGCTGCGCGAGCGCGATGAAGGTCAGCCAGGGCAAGCGCAGTACCAGCGCGAAATTGCATTGGTGACAGCAGCGGCAACTACCTGCAGTGAGCGTGTACGGCTGTACGATTGGGCGATGGAAAAATTGCTTTCTGGCGGCATCGCGTCCGTGTTGAACATGCACAAAAAACCACGGCTCAACGACATCGCCAGCTTGCTCAAAGAGGATGCTGTAGCGGATTTGTTGACGGTGTTCGAGGCCGCAAATGGCGTCGAACGGTTGTTCAAGGACTCTTCGCCAGCGGCCATTCAACGACAGTGGCGCTTGCTTGCTGCCAAGTCGCCCTTTTACCAGGAGGCGGCTCAGGCCAGCCTGGTGGCACGGCTGGAAAGTATTGCCGATGACGGGCTGATCGAAGGCATCGTCGCCAGTAACATGCTTGATTACCTTGTGGCATTGGCGCTTCACAACCATAACAGTGCTGAGGGTGAGCGCCATGATGTGCAAAGGTTGCAGGCGCTGATACCTTTTGCCTGGGCGGCGGCGATGAAGGGTAGCGAGTACCACCGTTCCCCCCAGCAATTGCTCGGTAAATGGGACACGCTAGTCAATGCCGGCATCGACAAAAGCTGGATTGAACTGCCAGCAAACCTGGCAGAGCTGGACAGGCAACGACGCCGCTGAGTCATGCCCGTGGCCGGTAGAAAGCGGCTGCGCCAGCGGTGCAAACGGAGCAGCAGACCAGCGCTGCTCCCAGCGCCTGGCTCCAGCCGGCCAGCGCCAGGCCCGCGCCAATCAACGCGTAATACAACAACCCGAACAACGCCCCCGCCGTCCCCCGGCAATCGCCATACTCGATCAGCGCCGACCCCAGCAGCAACGCAATCGCCATGGCGAAGGCGCCGAGCATGAAGGCCATGGCCACCGCGATCAGCCAGTGCTCGCCCAGCAGCAGGATCGCCAGCGCCGCCAGCAGGTTCACCGCGCATGCCAGGTTGAGCAGGGTTGCCTGGCTGACACCCCGTGCCAGCAATCGCGCATTGAGGCGCGCGCCGAGCAGCGAGCCCAGCGCCAGCAGTACGCCGCTGTAGCCAAACAGGCTGTGCAACTGCAAACGCTGGAAAATGAACGGTGCCAGGCTGTACCAACTGAACACGCCGATGTTGAACAACGCCACCAGCAGCGTCGCCAGCAGCACCCGGCGATCACCGAGCATGCGCCGCAAGGTGCCGATCACACTGGCGTGGTGGGGCGTTTGCGGGCGGGTTTCCGGCATTAGTTGCCAACTCCACAGCCATAACGCCAGGGCCATCAGCAACTGCGCGGCGAGCACGCCACGGTAACCCAAGGCCTGGGTCAGCAGCGAGCCGCTGAGCACGCCAATCGCCGGGCTGATGGCCAGGAACATGCCGATCAGGGAAAACACCCGCGCCAGTTGCGCACCGCTATATGCATCGCGTAGCGCGGTTTGCGTCACCACCGAACCGACCGCTGCGGCGAACGCGGCGACGATGCGCGCGCCAAGCAGGCCGGCGAAATGTGTGACCAACAGGGCCGCCAGCGAAGCCAGGCCGTACAGCAGCAAGCCTGCGAGCAACGCCGGGCGTCGGCCCCAGAGGTCGCACAGGCGGCCCCAGACCAGCACGCCGACGGCAAAGGCGGCGAAATACAGCGACAGGGTTTGCCCCGCCTGTGCAGGCGTTACCCCAAAGCCCTGGCCGATATCCACCAGGGCGGGGCTGTAGAGGGTTTCGCCGATCTGCGGGAACATCAGCAGGGCCGTGGCCAGGGGCAACCAGGTGCGTTGGGTCATGAGCAGGGTCCCGTGGGTAAAAGGGCGCTCATGGTAGGCGGCGGGCGATGGGTGTATTGTCGCGGTCTGGTCTAGAAATAGTGAAAATCGGACAACCTGCATGGCCTGGCTGGAACCTACCGCCCTCTTCAACCCCGAGCACGTCGATGCGCCCATCGTCGGTATCTGCTCGGCCCTGGGCGAGCACGATTCCGGCGTCCATCAGCACCGTATGGGACAGGTGCTGTTCACCCGCCAGGGCTGTGTGCGCATCGATGCCCAGGCGCCGGACCTGCTCTGCCTGCTGCCGCCGACCCGCGCGGCCTGGATTCCCGCCGGCGTAGCCCATCGGGCGCGAATGCGGGCGACCGTGGACTATCGCTCGGTGTACCTGGACACCCGCCACTGGCCGCGTTTGCCGGATGAAGTGGTGATCCTCGACGTCAACCCGCTGCTGCGCGAACTGCTCGAACGCATCGCCCTGGCGCCGTTCGAAACCGACTGGAGCCAAGGCGCCGCCGCGCACCTGGCCGGCCTGTGCATCGCCGAACTGCAGGCTGCCGGGCAGCAGCCGATGCGCTTGCCGCTGCCCAGGGACCGGCGCCTGGCGCGCCTGGTCGAGAACCTTGAGCAGTTACCGCCGCCGCTGCAAGAGCTGGCCCGCACAGTGGGCGCCAGCGAGAAAACCATCGGTCGCTTGATTCGCCGCGACACTGGCATGTCCTACCAGCAATGGCGCCAGCAGTGGCGGCTGGTGCGGGCGGTGGAGCAGTTGGCGATCCATCAGCCGCTGACCCACGTGGCGCTGGAGCTGGGCTTTGCCAGCGACAGTGCGTTCATCGCTTTCTTTAAAAGCATGACCGGCAGCACGCCGCGGGCGTATTGCCGCTGAGCAGAAGAGCAGCCCAGGCTCAATCTTGCAGGTCGTCCTCGCTCATCCACTCCACGGCATCGGCCAGCGCCACTTCGGCCACCCACTCACTGAAACTGCGGGTCACCTGTTCATAGCTCAGCCGCGAGCGTAGCTCCAGCTTGTCGGCGAACGACAGGTGCGCGGTGATTACCTTGTCTTCGATCACCCCGTCGCGCACCACGAAGAAGGCAAAGTCTTCCCGGTCCTGGCGGCGGGCGAACAGGTAGACCTCGAAGTCCGCGCCGGTCTCCTTGGCAAAGGCCCGGGCGGCGAAGGCGTTTTTGCTCAGGTCCGGGCCTTGTTGCAGTGACGCCGGGGTGTCGCAGAAATACCACGGCTCCCAGTCGGTCAGGCCTTTGTGGATGAACCAGCGGTAGGCAAGCGGGTAGGGCATGGGGTTGGTCCGTCAGTGAATGCAGGCGCGCCGGTACTCGCCCGGCGTTACGCCATAGGCTTGCTTGAACTGCCGGTTCAAATGGCTCTGGTCGGAAAAGCCCAGGGCGAAGGCGACGTTGAACGGCAGGCAGTCGTTTTTCAGCAGTTCGCGGGCGCGACTCAAGCGCCGTTGCTTGAGCCAGGCATGGGGCGGCAGGCCGGTGGCCTGGCGGAACACCCGGGCAAAGTGGAAGGGCGAGAGGTTGACTGCCGTGGCCAGTTCTTCCAGCGATGGCGGGTAGGCCAGGCGGCTGTCCATCAGTTCCTTGGCCCGGGCCACGGCGCAGGGTTCGTTGCCGGGCGTGCGCGCGGTGCCGGCGCGGGCATGGCGTTGCACCAGCAACAGCACCGCTTCGCGCCAGGCGGTTTGTTGTTCCAGGGCACTGGCGCCGTGTTCGGCCGAGCAGTGCAGCCAGCTGAAGGCTTTGGCCAGTTGCGGGTCGTGCAGCACGCTGGCGTCAAAGCGCGGCAGGCCGTCGCGCTTGAGCTCCAGCTCGTCGAGCACGCCGGTGATGCGCTCGCTGTCGGGGTAAAAACCGCGATAGCGCCAGCCATCTTCGCTGGCCTTGGCACCGGTGTGCAGCTCGTCGGGGTTGATCAGCACCATGCTGCCCACCGGCGCCAGGTGTTCGCTGCCGCGGTGCCAGAAACGCTGGGCACCGGACTCGATGATGGTGATCACGTAGCCTTCGTGCACATGGGGAGCGAAGCGCTGCTGAAAATAACGCGCGTGCAGCATCTCGGTATCACCGAGCGCCGAGGCTTGCCAGAAGCGGGTCTGTTCCTTGTGTGCAGGGTTCATGGGCTGCCGTTCAACCACCAACGAAAGACAAAAAAGAAGGCCATGCTCAGCAGCATGCTGATCAAGGTGCTGCGGGTCAACAGCACCAGCACCACCGCCACTACCGAACCGACCAGGTACGGGTTGCTCAGGCTCAGGTCGAGCTGGTGCCCGGGCAAGAACACAATCGGCCCGCAAATGGCGGTGAGCATGCCCGGCACGGCAAAGCCGAGGAACTGCCGGGCATTGGAGCTCAGGCGCAAGGGCAGGCGCGGTTCCAGGAAGGCATAGCGGTTGAGGAACACCAGCAGGCCCATGCCGATAATCAGGGCGAAGATCATGCGCGTGCTCCACTGAATTTCTGGCAGACAAAGCCGGCGCTCATGCCCAGCAACCCGGCGGCCACCAGGCCGATGTCCCAGTGCCAGGCGCTGAACAGCACCGAGCAGAACAGCGACACCGCCACGCACACCACGGTGGGCAGGTTGCGCACCAGCGGCGCGATCAGGGCAACGAAAGTGGCGACGATGGAAAAATCCAGGCCCAGTTGGTCCAGGTGCGGAATGTTCTGACCGAGGATGATCCCGGCCAGGGTGAACAGGTTCCAGGCAATGTAGAACGTCAGGCCGACCCCCAGGGCATACCAGCGATTGAACTGCTGTTGGTCGTACTGGCTGGTGAGGGCAAAGAACTCGTCAGTGAGCAAAAAGCCCAGGCCCAGCCGCCAGCGGGTCGGCAGGCCCGACAGCACCGGGCGCATCGACAGCCCGTAGAGTAGATGCTGGGAAGTCAGCAACAGGGTGGTCAGCAGGATCGAGAACAGGTTGGCGCCGCCCTTGAGCATGCCGATTGCCACCAGTTGCGCGGCACCGGCAAAGACGATCGCCGACAGGCCCTGGCCTTCCCAGGGGCTGAGGTTGGCTTCGATGGCCATGGAACCGGCCAGCAGCCCCCAGGGAGCGACGGCGAGGGACAACGGCAGGATGGCGATGGCGCCACGGATGAAGGCCTGGCGGGCGAACGGCGGACTGGACATGGACGGCAGCAACAACCAATGAACAAGGTTGTACAGCATGCCAGAGGCGGGCGCCGCTGACTTGAACGATCTTGCTGTCAGCGGCGCGGCAGAGGGCTTGGCGCTCAGTAGTGGTTGCTGGCCAGGCGGCGCTGCGCGGCGATGCAGCCATTGATGTCCACCGCTTTTTGCCAGTAGGCCTTGCTCTGCGCCGGGTCGGCGCTGGCCAGCAGGCGGTAGACCTCGGCCTGGTAGTCGCGCTGGCGGCCCCACTGCATGGCCAGGCCCTGCGGTTGCTCGCGATGGCACAACAGGCGCACGGCCGGTTGCGGGTAGTAGGGGGCGTACAGGCTGGCCAGGTTTGGCACGCTTTCGAGCGCGTTGCGGTAGTCGCTACGGCTGTAGTTGGGGCACCAGTTCTCGATGCCCAGGGCCGCCGGGGCAAAGCCCTGGCCCATGCTGGCTTCGAGCAGCGGGCAGGCGGCAGCGGAAATCTGTGCTGCCGGCAGGTAGGTGATGTAGTAGAGCGCCAGGCGATACTGGGCAGCCGGGTGGTCAAGCTCCACGGCTTTTTTCAACAGGCTCACCGCAGGCGCCAGGGTGCGGCCCAGGGCCTGGCCTTGCTGGGCAAGATCCTGGTCGGTGGTGCTGGTCTTGAGGGTGAAGCTGGCGCTCTGGTTATCGGCCTGTTCCAGCAAACTCACGGCCTGGCGGTACAGCAGGTCGGCATGCGGGTCGATCTGTACGCCGGCAGCCAGTACCGAAGTCGGCAGCACGACGGCGAGCAGGCCGTGCAAAAGGGGCGAGCGGATCAAGGAAGTGCCTCTGGAGTTCGGGGCCGGGCGAGTATGCATGTTGGCTTGGAGACGACTGCGCTGTTCAGGGTTCAATCCGACTGTCCATAGTGTGGCTGGCCTGGGTGATAGCGCGCCATTCTAACCGCTCCGGGCCCGCGCCCGAAAGCGTAGCCCGTCAGGGCAACAGTTGCCGGATGTTGTAGGCCAGCCCGACGGCGGCGATGGCCAGCAGTACCACGGCGCTGATGGCGCTGATCAGGCGCCGGTCGAGGCGCTCGGCCAGGCGGCCGATGACCAGGATGTACAGGCCCAGAATGCCCAGGTCGAGCACCAGCCAGACCAGCGCCAACAGCATCAGGCTGTGGCTGAACTGCTCGGTGACCTGAATGAACTGCGGGAAGAAGGCGACGAAAAACAGAATGTCCTTGGGGTTCGACAGGCCAATGGCAAACCCCTGCCATAGCCCGCCCTGGCGCACCGCATGCGGCGCTGCGGCGTGCGCGGGCCGGCGCAGTTCGGCCAGCGCGCCGAGGCCCAGAAAGCCGATGAACAGGCAGCCAAACACGCTCAAGGCGCTAAGCAGCAGCGGGTTGATCGCGGCGCTGCTGAAGATCAGCAGCGCCGCCAGGGCGATCAGCACCAGTGACGCGCCGTTGGTGCCCAGGGCGGTCAGCAGTGCCTGTTTGCGCCCGGCGCGAGCGGTGGTGTTGACCACCAGCGCCACCACCGGGCCGGGGCTGGCGATCAGCAGCACAACGGTCAGGGCGTAGGTAGCAAGCAGGGCACTGTTCACGGGCGGGTCTCGAGGGCGTTTGGCGGGAGCGCAATTCTCGGCAGGCCCGGTCCGGTTGTAAAACGCCTGTTACTGTGGCCTTCTATTAGTTTTACTCATGCTAGAGGCGGCCATGACCGAACGCATTCCCGCATTGCAGGCGCTCAGGGCGTTCGAGGTGGCCGCGCGCTACGGTTCGTTCACCCGCGCCGGCGAAGAACTGGCCCTGACCCAGGGCGCCATCAGCCATCACATCAAAACCCTCGAAGGTCTGTTCGACTGCGCCCTGTTCGAGCGCCGCGGGCCGAAAGTGGCGCTGACCGAAGCGGGCCGGCTGCTGGCCCAGGAGCTGAAAATCGGCTTCAAGATCATCGAAAGCGCCTGTGGCCTGCTCAGGCAGGACCGCCAGCAACTGCGCCTGAAGGCGCCCTCGACCCTGACCGTGCGCTGGTTGCTTGGCCAGTTGGCGCTGTTCAAGCACTGTGAAGAGCACGCTCAGGTGCAACTGAGCAGCGTGTGGATGGACATCGATACGGTGGATTTTTACAGCGAGCCCTACGACTGCGCGATCCTGTTGGGCGACGGACATTTCGGCGCCGGCATCGCCAGCCTCAAGCTGTTTGACGAATGGCTGGTACCGGTGTGCCAGCCCGGTTACCCGGCAGACCTGGCCCATTGCGAGCTGCTGCACCCATCTCCCGACCGGCGCGACTGGCGGCGCTGGTTGCAGCGCACCGGGGCTGCGGCCATCAGCCTTGAGCGCGGCCAGCTGTTCGACACCCTTGACCAGGGCATCTCGGCGGCTCAGCAAGGCCTGGGTGTGGCCGTGGTCGACCTGTTGCTGGCCAGCGCCGAGCTCGCCGCCGGGCGCCTGGTCACGCCGTTTGCGCAGGCGGTGGCCACCGGCGAGGGCTATTACCTGGCCTGGCTGCAGGCCAGCCCCAAGGCCCGCCAGGTGCAACAACTGGGGGCGTTCCTGGTGCAGCAGGTGCCACAATTGCCTGCCCAAGGCTTTGATTATTTATATGACTAATACTGCGGCGCGCCAGCATCGGGCAGCAGGCGCGTGCTCATGAAGTCGATGAACACCCGCAGCCGTGGCGGCACTTGCCGCCCCGAGGGCCACAGCAGGTAGAAGCTGCCGCGGCGCTCCATGTAGTCATCGAGCACGGTCACCAGGTCACCGCGCTGCAACTGCTGGCGCACGGTGAAGTCGGGAATGCAGGTGATGCCGCGATCGCGCATGGCAAAGCAGATGCGCGTGTCGACGTGGTTGCAGACCATCGACACCGGGATCTCATAGGCGTGGCCGGCGGGCTCCTGACGCAGCGGCCACTGTTCGAGCTTGCCGGTGCTCGGGAAGCGGTAGTGCAGGCAGGTGTGGCGGGCCAGTTCGGCGGGGTGCGCGGGGCTGCCATTGCGCGCCAGGTACGCCGGCGAGGCCACCAGTACATGGTGAAAATGGCCAAGAAAGCGCGCGCTCAGGCGTGAGTCGCTGGGCGTGCCGCCGCGCATTACCACGTCAAAACCTTCGCCGATGATATCGACCATGCGGTCGTCGAAATCCAGGTCCAGCTCGATCTCCGGATACTGCGCCATGAACTCGCTCAAGGCCGGCATCACCAGCGCAGTGACTTGCGGCAGGCTGATGCGCAAACGCCCGCGCGGCACTTCACTGGCCTGGGACAGCTCAAGCTCGGTGGCCTCGATCTCGGCAAGGATGCGCCGGCTGCGCTCCAGAAACTGACTGCCCTCGGCGGTGAGGGTGATGCTGCGCGTGCTGCGGTGAAACAGGCGTACGCCCAGGCGGCGCTCCAGGCGCGCCACGCGCTTGCCAATGGCCGAGGCGCTGACCCCCAGCGACTGCGCAGCGCCGACAAAACTGCCGGTTTCTGCCACCCGCACGAACACCACGAAACCGCTGAGGCTATCCATCTGCATTTCCCGATTGCGGACACCCGTATCCGTTATGAGCGGAATTGTACCCGGCTTTTTCCGCAGTGCGCGCAGGCTTAAGGTTCGCCCATCTTTCCTACAGGAGTTTCACCATGACCCACATCAGCTGCAGCGCCGATGGGCCGGCCGCACTGGAGCAGCCCTTGCCGGTCAGCGGCCTGCTGGCCCTGGCCATGACCGGCTTTATCGCCATCCTCAGCGAAACCTTGCCGGCCGGGCTGCTTGGGCAGATCTCCAGCGGCATGCAGGTCAGTGAGGCGATGGCCGGGCAGATGGTCAGCGTCTATGCCCTGGGCTCGCTTTTGACCGCCATCCCGCTGGTGACCCTGACCCAGGGTTGGCGCCGGCGGCCGGTGCTGTTGCTGGCGATTATCGGCTTCTTGCTGTTCAACACGGTGACGGCGTTGTCGAGCTCGTACTGGCTGACCCTGGTCGCGCGCTTCATGACCGGTGTTGCCGCGGGCCTGGCCTGGGGCGTGATTGCCGGGCATGCACGGCGCATGGTCAGCCCCGAGCAGCAAGGCCGGGCCATGGCGGTGGCGATGATTGGTGCGCCAGTGGCCTTGTCGCTGGGGGTGCCGGCCGGCACCTGGCTGGGCGAGTTGCTGGGCTGGCGCATGACCTTTGCCCTGGTGTCCGGCGCGACCCTGGTGCTGGTGGCCTGGGTGCTGTGCAAGGTGCCGGATTTCGACGGCCATGCCCCCGGCCAACGCCCCGGTATCGCTCAGGTGCTGCGCACACCCGGGGTGCTGGCGGTGCTGCTGGTGATCCTCAGCTGGGTGCTGGCGCACAACGTGCTGTACACCTACATCGTGCCGTACCTGGCCTCGGTGGGCCTGGCGGCGAGCACCGGCATGGTCCTGCTGACCTTCGGCATTGCCGCCCTGGCCGGCATCGGCGTGGTCGGTGCGCTGATCGACAAGCACCTGCGCAACATGGTCCTGCTGAGTTTGTTCGGTTTTGCCGTGGTGGCGCTGGTGCTTGGTTTTGTCAGCCAGTCGGCGCCGCTGGTGTATGTCAGTGTCGCGCTCTGGGGCCTGACCTACGGCGGCGCGCCAACCCTGCTGCAAACCGCCAGCGCCGATGCCGCCGGGGAGGGCGCCGATGTCGCCCAGTCGATGATCGTCACGGTATGGAACTCGGCCATTGCCGCCGGTGGCCTGCTTGGCGGTGTGTTGCTCAGCCAGTGGGGCGTGGGCAGTTTCCCCTGGGTGTTGCTGGCGCTGATCGCCCTGGCCCTGTTGATTGCCGGTCGCGCCCATGGCCACGGTTTCGCCCCGGGCGCACGGGTGCCGAGCTAAGTTCGCCAGGCCGCCGCGCAGACGGGTAGAATCGGCGCATACACAGGCGTTTTCGAGGTTGCAGCGGTGGAGTTACAGCAGGGCTTTGTCCTGACCCGGCATTGGCGCGATACCCCGGCCGGTACCGTTGTCGAGTTCTGGCTGGCCACCGACCAGGGCCCACGGCGCTTGCGTCTGCCGCTGCAGACTTCAGTGGCGTTCGTCCCCGCCGAGCAGCGGCGCCAGGCCGAGGCGGTGTTGCGCGGCGAGCGCGAGGTCGAGTTGCGCGAGCTGGCCCTGCGCGATTTCGAACAACGGCCGGTGCTGGGCTTGTACTGCCGTCAGCACCGCCAGTTGATCCAGCTGGAAAAGCGCCTGCGCGCCGCCGGCGTGCAAATCTACGAAGCCGATGTGCGCCCGCCGGAGCGCTACCTGATGGAGCGCTTCATCACCGCGCCGGTCAGCTTCAGCGGCACGGCGGATGCCAGCGGCGTGTTGATCGACGCCCAGCTCAAGCCCGCCGCCGATTACCGTCCCACGCTCAAGCTGGTGTCGCTGGACATCGAAACCACCGAACGCGGCGAGCTGTATTCGATTGCCCTCGAAGGCTGTGGCCAGCGCCAGGTGTACATGCTCGGCCCGGCCAATGGCGACGCCGCAGGCGTGGATTTCGACCTCCAATACTGCGACAGCCGCGCTCAATTGCTCGAACGCCTCAACGACTGGCTGGCCGTGCACGACCCCGATGCGATCATCGGCTGGAACCTGGTGCAGTTTGACCTGCGCGTACTGCAGCAGCACGCCACCCAGCTCAAGGTGCCGCTGCGCCTGGGCCGTGGCGGTGAGGCAATGGACTGGCGCGAGCACGGCAGCCGCGCGCATTTTTTTGCCGGGGCGGCCGGGCGGCTGATCATCGACGGTATCGAAGGGCTGCGTTCGGCGACCTGGAGCTTCCCCTCGTTCAGCCTGGAGAACGTCGCCCAGACCCTGCTCGGCGAAGGCAAGGCGATCGACACCCCGTACCAGCGCATGGACGAAATCAACCGCATGTTCGCCGAGGACAAGCCGGCCCTGGCCCGCTACAACCTCAAGGACTGCGAGCTGGTGACGCGGATCTTCGCCAGGACCGAACTGTTGACCTTCCTCCTCGAACGGGCCACGGTCACCGGTTTGCCGGCTGATCGCAGCGGCGGTTCGGTGGCGGCGTTCTGTCATTTGTATATGCCCTTGATGCACCGCCAGGGCTTCGTCGCGCCCAATCAGGGCGAGCGCCCGGAGGAGGCCAGCCCGGGCGGTTTTGTCATGGATTCGCGACCGGGCTTGTACGAGTCGGTGCTGGTGCTCGACTACAAGAGCCTGTATCCGTCGATCATCCGCACGTTTCTGATTGACCCGCTGGGGCTGGTCGAAGGCTTGCGCGAGCCGGGCGATGAGACCTCGGTGCCAGGCTTTCGCGGGGCGCGTTTTTCCCGCAGCCGGCATTGCCTGCCGGCGATTGTCGAGCGGGTCTGGCAGGGCCGCGAGACAGCCAAACGCGAGCACAATGCGCCGCTGTCCCAGGCGCTGAAGATCATCATGAACGCCTTCTACGGCGTACTCGGTTCCAGCGGTTGCCGCTTCTTCGACCCGCGCCTGGCTTCATCGATCACCATGCGCGGCCACGAGATCATGCGCCGTACCCGCGAGTTGATCGAAGCCAAGGGTTATACTGTGATCTATGGCGACACCGACTCGACCTTCGTCTGGCTCAAGCGTGCCCATGACGAGGCGGACGCGGCGCAGATCGGCCGCGAGCTGGTGCAGCAGGTCAACCAGTGGTGGCGTGAGCACCTGCGCGACAGCTATGGCCTGGACAGTGCCCTGGAGCTGCAGTACGAAACCCACTACAAGCGCTTTTTGATGCCGACCATTCGCGGCGCCGAAGAAGGCAGCAAGAAACGCTATGCCGGCCTGGTGCAACGTGGCCAGGGCACTGAAGAGATGATCTACAAGGGCCTGGAAAGCGTGCGCACCGACTGGTCGCCGCTGGCCCGGCAGTTTCAGCAGGAGCTGTACGAGCGCATCTTCAAGCGCCAGCCTTACCAGCAGTACCTGCGTGAGTATGTGCGCAAGACGTTGGCCGGTGAGCAGGATGAACTGTTGATCTACCGCAAGCGCCTGCGCCGCCCGCTGGCTGACTACCAGCGCAACGTACCGCCGCATGTGCGGGCGGCGCGCATGGCCGATGACTTCAATGACCGTCAGGGCCGGCCGCGGCAGTATCAGAATGGCGGCTGGATCAGCTACGTGATAACCGTGGCGGGGCCGGAGCCGCTGGAGACGCGGCATTCGGCGATCGATTACGACCACTACCTGACCCGGCAACTGCAGCCGGTGGCGGATGCGATCCTGCCGTTCGTGGAGGATGACTTCACGGCGCTGATCGATCGGCAGATGGGCTTGTTCTAGCCGGACCTGCATGCACCGACACTGTGGAAGCTGGCTTGCCAGCGATGGCTGCGTCGCAGCCGCTATTGAGTCCACACCACCCGCAGCAAGGCCACCATCAACCACGCCGTCGCCGCCAGGGCGGTGATGGTGCGCACATGGTTCCAGCGGTTCCACACCCGTGCATAGGTAGGCCAGGCACTGGCCGCTTCGCTGCTGGCCGGGTCCAGGCGCGCCAGGCTCTGGTTGCGCGGCACGTTGAACAGCAGGGTCACCAGTACGTTGCCGAGCAGGTACAGGCCGCTGCCGATGCCGATACACAAGCTGCCGGGCAGTGGCCAGCG
This sequence comes from Pseudomonas sp. B21-035, assembly GCF_024748945.1. NCBI lineage: Bacteria > Pseudomonadati > Pseudomonadota > Gammaproteobacteria > Pseudomonadales > Pseudomonadaceae > Pseudomonas > Pseudomonas sp. B21-035. The sequence goes on along the minus strand of NZ_CP087179.1, from coordinate 3,515,835 downwards.
CAGCCAGGCCCAGGCCAGCAGGATCGCGCAGGTGATGGCGGTGCCGAGAAACAGCGAGAGGAACAGGCGGTTGAGCACCACCTGGTTGATCGACTGCATGGCGGTGACCGCGCTCTGCGCCGGGATGCGCTCCAGGGCCTGCATGACAAAGTTTGAGAAGGCGAAGAACAACCCGCCCATCAACCCACAGCCCAGGGCGGTAACAAGGATCAGCAGCAACAGCAGGGTATCGGCAATGCTCATGGTTCAGGCCTTTTTCCAGGGTGGTCGACGGGCATGGCTGGCGGCCTTCAGCTATCCTCAGAATCGGATGACAGACCTTTCGGTAGGTATCCAAGGTCGCACTTGGTAATCGGAAGTTACCTTTGCTTTGCCCACTCATCTGGCCCTGTAGTTTAGGCTCGCAACCCGGATCTTTCGTCGCGATTTGTAGTCTTTGATGCATGGAAATTGAAAGGAGATGCGCATGCTTGTTCGGTCACTGACCCTCGCCGCCTTGCTGGCCTTTGTTGCCGGTCCTGCCCTCGCTGCCGATAGCGATGACCCTCTGGCCCGGGATCTGAACAAGGCCCGTCCCTTGGTAGTCCTTGCCCCCAGCACCGCCGACCCGACTCTGCGCGAATTGAACAAGGCCCTGGAAGACCCGGCCAGCAAGGCGGCATTCGAGGAGCGCAAGCTGGTGCTGTACAGCGTTGCCGGCATGATCGGCAAGCGCGATGACAAGTTCATGGATCAACAGGAGACCATGGCCCTGATCCGCCGGTTCAAGTTCAGTGCCCGGGATACGATGGTCACCCAGGTGGTACTGGTAGGCAAAGACGGCGAACAGCACCGGATCGAACACACCGGCACCCTCGAGCCCAAGGCGATTTTCGATGCGGTCGACCAGTTGCCAGCGGCAGAGAAAGCCATCGTGCCGCCGACCGTTGCCGACCTGAAAACCGACGCCACGAAGGACAAGGACGCCAAGCCCGGCAAGGATGGCAAACCGGCCAAACCGGCGAAACCTCCTAAGCCCCTGCCTCCACCCAAGCCGCTGGAGGATTGAGGCTCAGCGGTCGCCGAGCCCCCTTCGGGCAACTAACTGCCGGTCTTGACCTTGCTCCACACCCGGGTGCGGATGCGTTCGTACTTGAGTGGCAGCGGCTCCAGGGCGAACAGGGTGTCGAGCACCGCCTGGGGCGGGTACACCGAGGGGTTGTCGCGGATTTTTGCGTCTACCAGCGGCGCGGCATCCTTGTTGGCGTTGGGGTAGCCGAGGTAGTTGGTCGAGGCAGCGATTACCTCGGGGCGCAGCATGTAGTCGATGAAGGCCAGGCCTTGCTGCGGGTTGGGCGCGTCCTTGAGCAGGACCATGCTTTCGAGCCAGAACGGTGCGCCTTCGTGCGGAATGCTGTAGCGGATGTCGCGGCCATTGTTGGCGTTGTTGGCGGCAAGCTTGGCATCGAACACCCCGCCAGACCAGCCGAGCACCACGCACACGTTGCCGTTGGCCAGGTCGGAGATGAACCGCGAGGAGTCGAAGTAGGCGATGTGCGGGCGCACCTTGAGCAGCAGCGCCTCGGCCTTGCGGTAGTCCTCGGGGTTCTTGCTGTTGTAGGGCAGGCCCAGGTAGTGCAGGGCGATGGGGATGATCTCGCCGGGTGCATCGAGCATGGCCACGCCGCAGTCGGCCAGCTTGGCGAGGTTTTCTTCCTTGAAGATCAGGTCCCAGGAGTTGAGCGGTGCATCCTTGCCCAGGCGCGCCTTGACCTTGTCGACGTCATAGCCCAGGCCCGTGGTGCCCCATAAGTAGGGGGCGGCGAAGCGGTTGCCGGGGTCGTTGCCCTGCAGTTTGGCGAGGATCTGCGGGTCCAGGTGCGCCAGGTTGGGCAACTGGCTGCGGTCGAGCTCGGCCAGCACCCCGGCCTTGATCAGGTTGGGCAGCAGGTCGGCGCTGGCGAACACCACGTCATAGCCGCTGCGCCCGGCCATCAGCTTGCTCTGCATGACATCGCTGTTGTCGAACACGTCATACACCGGGGCGATGCCCGAGGCCTGCTGGAACTCCTTGGTGGTGTTCGGCGCGATGTAGTCATACCAGTTATAGATGTGCACGCTGGGCGCGGCGGCCTGGGCGGCGGCCAGGTTTAGCAGCGCGGCCAGGGCCAGGGGCAGGCGACGGATCGACTTCATGAAGGGCACTCCGGATTCTTGTTATAAGGGTAGCGCTCAGGGGATCAGCAGTTCGCGGCGGCCATCGGCGTGTTCAAGGCGCTGGCCAGGCAGGTGCAGGCGCCGGTCGGCCAGGTAGTCGTAGTCGCAGCGAGCCAGTTCGAGTTGCCCAAGGTCCAGTTCGATGAGCTGCCGGCAGGGCTCGCGCCCGGCTTCGAACAGCAGGCGCCCGTGCGGGTCGACCACGGCGCTGCCACCGGCGAACACCAGGTTGTCATCGCCTGCACCGACGCGGTTGACCATCAGCGCGAAGGCCTGGTTCTCCTGGGCGCGGGCCATGATCGCGGTGCGGTGCACCGGGCCGTAGGGGTCCATGTTACCGTTGCTGACCACGATCAGCTCGGCGCCCAGTTGCGCCAGGGCGCGGCTGCTTTCCGGCAGCTCGATGTCGTAGCAGATCAGCAGGCCGATACGCAGGCCTTTGAAGGTGGTGGTGGCGTAGCGATCACCGGGGGTGAACAGGCCGCGCTCCGAGGGCCACAGGTGGGTTTTGCGATAGCGCAGGGCGATGCCTTCGGGGGTCAGCAGCAGCGAGGTGTTGTAGAAGCGGCCATCGGCCTTTTCGGCCAGGCCGATCACCACCGCCACGTCACGTTCACGTAGCGCTTGCAACACCGCCTGGACGCTGGGGCCGTCCACCGTTTCGGCAACCTTTGGCAGCTGTTCGGCGCTGGCAAAACCCATCAGTTGGGTTTCCGGGAACACCAGCAGGTCGGTGTCGGCCGCACAACTGGCGATCGCTTCAAGGGTGCGTTGCAGGTTGTAGGCAGTATCGCCGTCGCGGCCGGCGAGTTGTATCAGTTCGATCTTCATCGGGGTTCCTTGCGGGGGGCTGGAACCGAGTATGCGGCGCGACGGCGTGGGCGTTAATTACGTTGATGGAGTAACCCTGAATGGGTAATGGCGCTCAGATCTCGCGTTCGACAAAGGCAAAGTCATCGTCGATCAGTTGCTGCAGGTACTGATCGAAACTGTCGGCGATCACTTCATAACTGTCCGGGTCGTGCAGGTAGCGCACCACCTGGCCGACAGTGCCACCGGCGGCGGGGTTGAAGTCGATGTACAGCTTCGAGCTGCCGCCGTTGTTCATGCAATGGGAGAAACACAGGCGCTGGTTCATGGCCAGGTCGCTGTCGATGCCCGCGCCGACGGTTTCCGGGTATTCCTCCAGGTACTCGCCGTACATGCCGCGAATGCTGTCGGTGTAGCTCCGGGCGTCTTCGAGGATCTGCTCGCTGGCGCTGAGGTAATAGGGGTATTCGAACACGTCCGAACCGAGCACCAGGACGATGACCGTGCCGCCCGGGTAATCACGAAAATGAGTGCCGTCGATCTGCCCGAGCAATCGCAGCAGGCTGTCGGGGCACAGCGGGTAGTGGGCGCTGAGTTTTTGCAGGTCTGCGGCCGAAGCGCCGTGGGCGAGGTTCAATTGTTCAAGCTCTTCGCTTGGCAGCGCCTGGCGCAGGCCGCTGAGGTAGGTTTCGACGAGTGACATGGGGCGGTTCCTTCCTGAAAGCGCAGAGGTGTGTGGCAGGCTGACTGAAATTCACCGGGATTGCCAGTGCTATGGGCGCGGCGGTGCGACGACTCGACTTGGCCCGTGATCAGCCTGACGCCGCGCTTCCACCGGCGTCCTACATTCGCATAGAATGATAGAAATTCTCATTTACTTTTTCGAGTCATCATGAGCGATTCCAACCCCGCCCTGCGCCAGCAGGTCAGCCACCTGTACCAGGCTCATCACCGCTGGCTGACCGGCTGGCTGCGCCCGCGAGTGGCGTGCCATGACCTGGCCGCCGACCTGATGCAGGACGTGTTTGTCCGCGTGCTCAGCGCCGACGATGCCGTCGACCGCCTGCGCGCCGTACGCGAACCGCGGGGCTACCTGGCGACCATCGCCCGGCGCTTGATGATCGACCATTTTCGCCGTGCGCGGCTCGAACGCGCCTGGCTGCAGGCGCTGGCCGAGCAGCCTGAAGCCCTGGATATTTCCGCTGAAGCGCGGGCGATCCTGCTGGAAACCCTGTGCGAGCTGGATGCCATGCTCGCCGGCCTCGGCGCCCGGGTGCGCAAGGCTTTTCTGCTCTCGCAACTGGACGGCATGACCTACAAGGCCATCGCCGAAACCCTCGGCATCTCGGTGGTCACGGTCAATCGTGACATCGCCAAGGCCCTGCACCATTGCACGCTGTACAGCCTGCAACACGAGGCTGACTGATGGCCGCCCTCGATTCGCGCCAGCTCGCTGCCCTTGAGCAGGCCGCCGCATGGCGTGCGCGCCTCGGTGACGAAAGCGCCGGCAGCGCCGAACACGCCGCCTGGCACGCCTGGCTGCAGGCCGACGAGCAGCACCGCTGGGCCTGGCAGCAGGTCGAGCGGGTGCAGCAACGCCTGCAGCAAATGCCCACGCGCCTGGCCGGGCGCACCCTGGAACTGGCCGGCCAGCAACCGGCGCTGGGCCGTCGCGATGTGCTCAAGGGGCTGGTGCTGGCGGCGGGAGCCGGTGCTGTGGGGTGGGGCGGTTACCAGCAGGCGCGCCAGGGCCCCTGGTTCGCTGATTATCACACCCGCACCGGCGAACGCCTGAACCTGACCCTGGACGACGGCAGCCAGGTGCAGCTCAACACCGCCAGCGCCCTGGATGTGCGCTTCGACCTTCAACAGCGCCTGCTGGTGCTGCGCGATGGCGAGGTGCTGATCACCACCGCCAAGGACCCGGCCAACCGGCCCTTCCTGGTGCAAACCCGCCACGGCACCGTGCAGGCATTGGGCACACGCTTTTCGCTGCTGGCCGGCGAAAACACCACACGCCTGGCAGTGTTCGAAAGCCGCGTACAGGTGCTGGCGGGCGAGCAGGGCGGCGGTGCGCTGGTGGAGGCGGGCGAGCAATGCCGCTTCGCCAACCCGGCGCTGGTGCTCAGTTCGCCACTGGAGGGCAACCTGGATGCCTGGAGCAAGGGCCTGCTGATCGCCAACGAGCAGTACCTGGGGGCCTTTATCGCTGACCTGGCGCGCTACCGCCGCGGCTGGTTGCGTTGCGCGCCGCAAGTGGTGGGGCTGCGCATCAGCGGCACCTTCAGGCTCGACGACCAGGCACAGATCTTCCGCGCCCTTGAAAGCACGTTGCCGGTGCGGGTCAGCCAGCGCACGCCGTATTGGGTGACGGTAGAGGCACGCAAATAAAAGTATTTTTCATGCAAATGATATTAATTCGTCTTGTCGTTCGACTTATGGAAGGCAGGCCCACTGCCTGAATGCCAACCAGAAGAGAACGCATCGAATGAGAACCCGCCCGATTCACCACGCCCTGCGCTGTTGCGCGCTGTTGTTGCCCTTGAGCATGGCCCAGGCCGAATCGGCCGCGCGCAGCTACGACCTGGCCCAGGACGATCTTGGCCAGGTGCTGACCCGTTTTGCCGCCCAGGCCGGCGTGGTGCTGTCATTTGACCCGGCGCTGACCCGGGGCCAGCGTAGCGAAGGCCTGCACGGCCAGTACGGGGTCGAGGAGGGCCTGCGCGCCTTGCTCGCCAGCAAGGGCCTGGCGCTGATCAAGGAAGCCGACGGGCGCTACAGCCTGGTGCGCGAAGTGAACGAGGCGGGTGCGATCAACCTCAGCGCCACCGAGGTCACCAGCAACCAGCTGGGGACCATCACCGAAGAAAGCCGCTCCTACACCCCCGGCACCATTGCCACCGCCACACGCCTGGTATTGACCCCGCGCGAGACGCCGCAGTCGATCACCGTGGTGACCCGCCAGCACATGGATGACTTCGGCCTCAACAACATCGACGATGTGATGCGCCACACCCCGGGCATCACCGTCTCGGCCTATGACACCGAGCGCAACAGCTACTACGCCCGCGGCTTTGCCATCAGCAACTTCCAGTACGACGGCATTCCCTCGACTTCGCGCAACGTCGGTTACTCGGCTGGCAACAGCCTCAGCGACATGGCCATCTACGACCGCGTCGAAGTGCTCAAGGGCGCCACCGGCTTGCTCACCGGCGCAGGCTCGCTGGGCGCGACCATCAACCTGGTGCGCAAGAAACCCACCGCCGAGTTCAAGGGCCATTTTGATCTGGGCGCCGGCAGCTGGGACAACTACCGCAGCGAACTGGACGTCAGCGGCCCGTTGACCGACAGCGCCAACGTGCGTGGCCGGGCGGTGGCGGCCTATCAGGACAAGCACTCGTTCCTCGACCACTACCAGCGCAAGACCAGCGTCTACTACGGCATCCTCGAGTTCGACCTCGACCCCGACACCCTGCTGACCGTCGGCGCCGACTACCAGGACAACAACCCCAAAGGCTCCAGTTGGTCGGGCACCGTGCCGCTATACGATGGCAATGGCGACACCAACAATGTCTCGCACCACTTCAACAACGCAGCGAAATGGAGCAGCTGGGAGCAGTACACCCGCACCGTGTTCGCCAGCCTTGAGCATCACCTGGACAACGGCTGGGTGGCCAAGGCCCAGTTCGATCACAAGATCAACGGCTACCACGCGCCGCTCGGCTCGATCCAGGGCTACCAGCCACGCAAGGACGGCACCGCCGGCATCTATGCGCAGAAGTACACCGGCGAAACCGTGAGCGACTCCCTCGACCTGTACCTGAGCGGGCCGTTCCAGCTGTTCGGCCGCGAGCATGAACTGGTGATCGGCAACTCCTATACCGCCTCGCGCTGGAAGGGCAACGACTACCGCGACGTTACCCATGCCAATAACAACATCCTCGACTTTCCCAACTGGGACGGCGACATCGCCGAACCTGACTGGGGCCCGGTGTCGGCGCGCACCGACGACAAGGTTCGCCAGAACGGCACTTACCTCACCGCGCGCCTGCACCCGATCGACGACCTGACCCTGCTGCTCGGCGGGCGCCTGGTCAACTACAGCTACGACGGCATCGACGCCGACAACAAGGAAAACGACCGCCTGATCCCTTACGTAGGCGCGGTCTATGACCTCAACGACACCTATTCGCTGTACGCCAGCTACACCGACATCTTCATGCCTCAGGACAGCTGGTTCCGCGACCGCACCGACCGCCTGCTGGACCCGGACGAAGGGCAGAACTACGAGGTGGGTATCAAGGGCGAGTTCCTCGATGGCCGGGTCAACGCCAGCCTTGCCTATTTCGAGATCCACCAGAGCAACCGCACCGTCGAGGACAACCAGTACAACGGCGACCCGACCAACCCGGCGGTGGGCTTCGCCTGGATGGGCGTCAAAGCCAAGACCAAGGGCTTCGAAGCTGAAGTCTCGGGTGAGCTGGCGCCGGGCTGGCAGCTGCAGGGCGGTTACACCCACAAAGTGATTCGCGATGACGATGGCCAGAAGGTGTCGACCTGGGAGCCGCAAGACCAGGTCAGCTTCTACACCAGCTACAAACTCAAGGGCGCGCTTGATCGCTTGACGGTCGGCGGCGGCGCGCGCTGGCAGGGCAAGGGCTGGCAGGTACTGCGCAACCGCCCCAAGGGCATCGACGAGGAGTTCGCCCAGGACCCGTTCTGGCTGGTGGACCTGATGGCCCGCTACCAGTTCACCGAGCGTTTTTCGGCCACGGTAAATGCCAATAACCTGTTCGATAAACGTTATTACACCAACATCGGTTTTTATAACTCGATGTCGTACGGTGACCCGCGCAATTTGATGCTGACCACGCGCTGGGATTTCTGATCGGTTAAATAAAAAACGCCCCCTTGATCTATAAAAAAGGGGGCGTTCTGTTATTCCGGCTTATATATGCTTATCGAGCGTCAGGCCCGGCTTCTACGGGCGGCTTCAGGATCAGGTAGGCTTTTAGCGCAAGGGCTGCAAAGCAGAAGGCCATGCCGGCAATGAATTGAAATGTAGTCATAAACTGCCCTCCAAAACAATTAACTGACGATTATAACATCTATAAATAATATAACTAGGCGTGGCGTTCGTGTTGCAACAACCAGCGCTTGCGTTCAATACCGCCGCCATAACCTGTCAGTGCGCCATTGCTGCCCACCAGCCGATGGCAGGGAATGGCCAGGCTCACCGGGTTCAGCGCATTGGCCAAGCCCACTGCCCGTGCAGCTGCCGGGTTACCCAGCTGTGCAGCAATCTGCCCGTAGGTGCGGGTAGTGCCTGGCGGAATTTCCCGTAACGCCGCCCACACCCGTTGCTGGAACGGCGTGCCGCCGGCATCAACTGCCAGCGCATCAAACGCCTGCAACTGGCCTGAGCAATAAGCCTGCACAGCATCGGCAAGCGCCGTCAGCCCAGCGGTTTCGCGTAATTGCACAGCGGCGCCAAAACGGGTGCGCAGCAACCGCAGCAGGCGTTTTTCTGGCTCATCGAATTCCAGCGCCAACAGCCGTTGGTCATCGCCGACGATCAGCACCTGGCCAATCGGCTCCGGCAGGTGCAGGCGGCGCAGCAGCAGTTCGCTCATGGGCAGTCCTCGATTCAGCCGTGTTCGATCAGCATCACCGCCAGGGTGTCGGCGGCCAGGGCCTCGAACACGTGCGGGGCGTCGGCCGAATAGCTCATGTAGTCACCGGCCTCCAGGGTCACCGCTTGCTCGAGCGGGCCGACCCGGGCGCGGCCGCTGCAGAGGATCACGTGCTCAAGGGTACCCGGTGGATGCGGTTTTGACCGCCGCGGTTCACCCGGCTGCACCCGCAGCCGGTAGATATCGCGCTGCGCCCCGGCCGGGCAGGCGGCGAGCAGGGTGGCGGCGTAATGGGCCTGCTCGCTATGGCTGGCGGCGCCTTCAGCGGCGCGAATCACCTGCACGTGCTGGCGCGGCTGGCCCATCAGCCGGCTGACCGGCACCTGCAACGCAGTGGCCAGGGCCCAGAGGGTTTCCAGGCTGGGGTTGCCGACCCCGGACTCCAGTTGCGACAGGGTCGACTTGGCCAGGCCCGCGCGCTTGCCCAGCTCGGTCACCGACAGGCCCAGGCGCTCGCGCTCGCGGCGGATGGCGCTGGCCAGCAGCAGGATGGGGGAATGGGCTTCGATCATGTGTTCTCTATACCGGTCATTTGTTCGCCTTGACGAACGCTGTTCATCTGTTCAGCATAACGGACCTTTGTTCGATATGACAGGAGTCGATTCAGCATGCACCTGAAAACACGTGGCACCCTGGAGATGACTGCAGCCATGGTGATCTCCGGCACGGTGGGCTGGTTCGTGCTGGCCGCAGACCAGCCGGCAGCGGCTGTGGTGTTCTGGCGTTGCCTGTTTGGCGCGCTGGCGTTGCTGCTGGCCTGTGCCGGCCTGGGCTTGCTCCGGCGCAGGGTGATTAGCGGCCGCCAGGCGCTGGCGGCGGTGTTGGGCGGGGTCGCGCTGGTGCTGAACTGGGTGTTGCTGTTCAGTGCCTATACCCATGCTTCGATTGCCGTTACCACCGTGGTTTATCACACCCAGCCGTTCATGCTGGTGGGTTTGGGCATGCTGCTGTTCGCCGAGAAGATGACCGTCAACAAGGCCGGCTGGTTGCTGGCGGCGTTCGCCGGGATGCTGCTGATCGTCATGGCCGGATCGAGCGTTGACAGCGTTGCCGGAGACTACCGCCTGGGCGTGCTGATGGCCCTGGGCGCGGCGTTTTTCTATGCCGTCGCTGCCGCTATCACCAAGCGTTTGCAGGGGGTGGCGCCGCACCTGATCGTGTTGATCCAGATGCTGGTCGGGGTGCTGCTGCTGGCGCCGTTTGCGCAGCTGCCGGGGTTGGCCCTGGCGCCCGCTACCTGGGCACTGCTGGCCACGATCGGCATCGTCCACACCGGCTTGATGTCGACCCTGCTGTACAGCGCCATCCAGAAAATCCCCACCAGCCTGGTCGGCGCCTTGTCGTTCATCTATCCGGTGGTGGCGATCCTGGTCGACTGGCTGGCCCTGGGACATCCGCTGAGTGCGCTGCAACTGGCCGGTTCCGGCTTGATATTGCTGGCGGCGGCGGGGATGACCTTTGGCTGGATGCTGCGGATCACCACCGCTAAGTAGCGCTCTTGTGGGAGCCGCCCTTGCCGGCGATGGGCTACGCAGTAGCCCCGCAATCAGCCATCAGAACCAGCGGTCATTCTTTTTGCGCCCACGGCTCAAGGCCGGCAAGATCAAGCCCGCCAGCAAACCGGCACCGGCGATGCCGCCGCCGTACACCATGTAGCGCATCAACACCTGTTTGTTCTCGTCACCCAGGCGCGCCTGGGTGCTGCGCAGTTCCGACTGGGTGTCGCTCAGCTCGGCATTGAGCGCCTTGCTGCGTGCTTGCAGCTCGTCGATCAGCGCCTTGCGCGAGTCGAGGGTCTCTTGCATGCCTTGCACGCGGGTCTTCCAGCTGTCGTCGATGGTCTTGAGCTGTTCGCTGAGCTGGGTCACCTGCTCGGTCAGTTGCGGCAGGCGCTCGGCCTGGCCGGGCACGGCCTGCAGGTCGCTGCTGGTGATCCACACGGTGTCGCCGGATTCGCCGCGCACCTGGCTGTAGTTGCCCTGGGTGGTCAGTAGTGTGACCTTTTGCCCGGACTTGAGGTTGCCGACAATGCGGTGGCCGTCGGTAGGGCCGCTACGCACGTAGGTGCTCAAGCTATCGCTGACCCAGCGCTCGCTGCTGGGCGCTGCCTCTTCGGCATGCAGCGGGTTGGCCAAAACCAGCAGGGCGCCTATCAGGCTGCCGGTCAGCAGGCGGCGCGCGCCCGGGTTGCAGGAGGAAAACAGCGCGGGCGCCGCAGAAACGGGACGAGAGATAGGCATGATGGTCTTCGCGTGAAATAAACAATAAAAGCCCGATGACTGGGCCGGTGAACAGTCGGCGTGCGCGCAGGCCGCCTGCTGAAAGACCATATTTCTGCGGGCAGGTTCACTGAAGGGGGTAGGAAAATAGCAGCAAATGTTGCGGGCACAGGCTGTGCCCGCAAGCGGGGGCGGGGCTTGAATCAGCTCACGACGCGGTAGCAGGGCACGTATTCGGCACCGCCCGGCAGTTTCATCCGGTGCTGGTCGACGAACGACTGCAGCAGGTGGCCGAGGGGTTCGAGCACGGCGCTGTCACCTTTGATTTCGTACGGGCCTTTCTCTTCGATCAGGCGGATGCCCTTGTCCTTGACGTTGCCGGCGACAATCCCGGAAAACGCCCGGCGCAGGTTGGCGGCCAGTTCGTGAGGCGGTAGCGCGCGGCTGAGCTTGAGCCCGGCCATGTTCTCGTGGGTCGGGTCGAAGGGGCGCTGGAAGCCTTCTTCAATCTTCAGCAGCCAGTTGAAGTGGAAGGCGTCGTTGCGCTCGCGGCGAAACTGCTTGACCTCCTTGAGCCCGTCGACCATCTGCCGGGCCACTTCGGCCGGGTCGTCGATGATGATCTGGTAGTGCGCCTGGGCCTCGTCGCCGAGGGTCGCGCGCACGAAGGCATGCAGTTGCTGCAGGTACGGTGCGGCGCTCTTGGGCCCGGTGAGGATGACCGGGAACGGCAGGCCGCGGTTGTCCGGGTGCATGAGAATGCCGAGCAGGTACAGGAACTCTTCGGCGGTACCGGCGCCACCGGGGAAAATGATGATGCCGTGGCCGACGCGCACGAAGGCTTCAAGACGCTTTTCGATGTCCGGCAGGATCACCAGTTCGTTGACGATCGGGTTCGGCGCTTCGGCGGCGATGATGCCAGGCTCGGTCAGGCCCAGGTAACGGCTGCCGCTCATGCGCTGCTTGGCGTGGGCGATGGTCGCGCCCTTCATCGGGCCTTTCATCACGCCTGGGCCGCAGCCGGTGCAGACGTCCAGCTTGCGCAGGCCGAGCTCGTGGCCGACCTTCTTGGTGTACTGGTATTCCTCAGTGCTGATCGAGTGACCGCCCCAGCACACGACCATTTTCGGCTCCACGCCAGGGCGCAGGGTGCGGGCGTTGCGCAGCAGGTGGAAGACGTAGTCGGTGATGCCCTGGGAGCTTTCCAGGTCGATGCGCTGGCTGGCCAGTTCGCTTTCGGTGTAGACGATGTCGCGCAGGGCGCTGAAGAGCATTTCACGGGTGCTGGCGATCATTTCGCCGTCGACGAAGGCATCGGCCGGGGCGTTCAGCAGTTCCAGGCGCACGCCGCGGTCCTGCTGGTGAATGCGTACCTCGAAGTCCTTGTAGGCTTCGAGGATGGTCTTGGCGTTGTCGACGTGCGCGCCGGTGTTGAGGATTGCCAGCGCGCACTGGCGGAACAGGGTGTACAGGCTGCCGGAACCGGCTTCACTCAGTTGCTGTACTTCACGTTGAGACAGTGTTTCCAGGCTGCCTTTTGGGCTGACAGATGCATTGATAACTTCACGTTGGGGCATTCTGGGTTTCCTGTGAGCGGGTAAACGTCCATCTTCAGAACACCACCATACCGACAAATTGTCGCAGCAACGAGTGCCTTTCGCTGTCAGGCCTTCCAGCCGACCGCCTGCAGGGCCTCAAGCAAACGCTCGGGGCGCAGCGCCAGGACCTTGCTGCCATGGGCCTCGAGGTCGGTGGCAGCCAGCAGGGCATTGACGATGGCTTCCTCGACGGCGTCCGCCGCTGCGCTGAACAACGCCGAGATATGGTCGTTGTTGACCATCTCAACTGTGCTGGTCGGCGCGCCGGGGTGGCCGAAGTTGGCTGCCGGCAGGCTGTTGCCGGTAGAGAAGGCGATGAAGATGTCGCCACTGGAGTCCTCGGTGCCGCCGCCGACCCGTGCCAGGCCGACGCTGGCCCGTTGCGCCAGGCGCGTGCATTGGTGCGGCAGCAGCGGGGCGTCGGTGGCCAGGGTGATGACAATCGAGCCCATGCCCGGCTCGCCGACATTGCGCGGCGCGCTGAACGGCGAATGCACCTCGCCCAGCACCTGGCCGACTGGGTAGCCGGCCACCCGCAGGGCGCCGCGTACGCCATAGTTGGCCTGCACCAGGACGCCGACGGTCCAGCCGCCGGCCGCGCGGTCCAGGAGCCGCGACGAGGTACCGATACCGCCCTTGAACTCGTGGCAGATCATCCCGGTACCGCCGCCGACGCACCCTTCGGCCACCGGCCCCGATTGCGCCGCGGCCAGTGCGGCGTGGACATGCTCGGCCGTTACGTGCTGGCCCCAGATGTCGTTGAGCACGCCGTCGTAGGTTTCCAGTACCGTCGGCATGCACCAGTAGGTGCGGGCCTTGGCCATCTCGCGCTCGGCCGCCACCAGCGCATCGCGGACCACGCCGACGCTGTGGGTGTTGGTGTAGGCAATCGGCGTGGCCAGCAGGCCGGCTTCGCGAATCCACTCAAGGCCGGTGGCATCGCCGTTGCCGTTGAGCACGTGCACACCGGCAAAACACGGCTGCAGGCTGGCGGCCTGGGCCCGTGGTTCGATCACCGTGACGCCGGTATTGACCGCGTGGTCGCCGCTGCCGCGCTGCACGGTGTGATGGCCGACACGCACGCCCGGCACGTCGGTAATGGCGTTGAACGCGCCAGGGGTGCCGACGCCGATACGAATGCCCAGATCACGTACACGCATTGATTCACAGCTCCTGTTGGAAGGTTCGAGGGGCGCGCAAGGGCCGTTGTTCGCAGCGCATGACAAGTGCTTGAGCAACGGCAATACTGCGTGCCGGTGTGCAGAGTCTAGGAGCCCGACCTGCCGCTGGCGATTCCCCCCAATCGTTACCCCCTAGGAGTTACCGGTGAACCTGCTATTCGAAGCCGCTGCCCACCACCATGGCCTGGCCCGGGTCATCGACCAGTTGGGCAAGCCGGGGTTCTGGCATCAGCTGATCGTGCTGCTCGATCAACTGCTGCCGTGCGACACCGCCCTGGCCTTGCTGGTGGAGCGCGAGGGCGCGCCGCAGGTGCTGGAGGAATTCGACCGCGGCTTTCGCGATGCGCCGGCGGCAGCGCCCCTGTACCTGGGCGGTCTGTACCTGCTCGACCCGTTCATCCAGGCCATGCGCGACGGCCTTGCCGATGGCGTGTACCGCATGGAAGAGGTCGCCCCGGACGAGTTTCGCAAGAGCGACTACTTCAACAACTACTTTCGTGCCCTGGTCGGCGAGGACGAGCTGCAACTGATCCTCAACCTCGATGCGGGCAAGGTCCTGGCCATCTCGCTGGGCGCCAACCAGCGTTACAACACCGCGACCATAGGCCAGCTGAGCCTGCTGGCGCCGTGGCTGCTGGCCTTGATGCGCCAGCACTGGCACCAGCAGCATCCCCGGCAGGTTGCCGAGCATTCGACCCCGGTCGAGCGGGCGCTGGAGCATTTTGGCAGCGACACGCTGTCGGCGCGTGAGCTGGAAACCGCCCGCCTGGTGCTGCGCGGCAACTCCAGCAAGGCCATCGCCAAGCGCCTGGACATCTCCCAGGAGACGGTCAAGGTGCACCGGCGCAACCTCTACAGCAAGCTTGGGGTCTCGTCCCAATCGGAGCTGTTCAGCCTGTTTTTGCAACACCTGGGACAACATGACCATCAGGAGTGAATGATGCTACGGATACTCGGCAAGGCTTCATCGATCAACGTGCGCAAGGTGCTGTGGACCTGCGCCGAATTGCAGTTGCCGTTCGAGCGCGAGGACTGGGGCTCGGGCTTTCGCTCGACCGAGGATGAGGCGTTCCTGGCGCTGAACCCCAACGCCATGGTGCCGGTGATCGTCGACGGCGATTTTGTCTTGTGGGAGTCCAACAGCATCATCCGCTACCTCGCCGCCCAGTATGGCGGCCAGGCGTTGTACCCGGCCGAACCGAAGGCGCGGGCGCGGGTTGATCAATGGCTGGACTGGCAGGCCACCGACCTCAATGGTTCGTGGAGCTACGCCTTTGTCTCGCTGGTGCGCAAGGCACCGACCCACCAGGACCCGCAAGCGCTGGCGGCGGGTTGCCGCAACTGGGCGAAGCACATGACCATCCTCGAACGTCAGCTGGAACGTACCGGGGCCTATGTCAGTGGCCAGGACTTTGCCCTGGCGGACATCGCCATCGGCCTGTCGGTCAACCGCTGGCTGCAGACCCCCATGGAGCGCCCGGCGTTGCCGGCGGTCGAGGCTTACTATGAGCGCCTGAACGTGCGTGAAGGCTATCGCTTGCATGGGCGCAACGGGTTGCCGTGAGGCCTACTGGCCTCATTGCGGGTCAAGAGCCGTGAGGATCTGATGCGCCACCTTCACCCGCTCGGCAATCGGGTAGTTCTTGTTCGCCAGCAACACAATGGCGATGCGTTTTGACGGTACGAACGCCACGTAGGCACCAAAACCATCGGTCGAGCCGGTCTTGTTCAAGAAGGTGTCGGCTGGCAGCGGCCGCGCCGGTTTCAGCCAGCTCACAGGTTGCGGCTCCAGCACCATCGACGGCGCATTGCCGGCCTGCAACTGCTCAAGGCTGACCGGGTAGGCATACTGCTCCCAACCCAGGCCCTGGGTCATGGCACCGACCTGGTAATAGCCGGTCTGGGTGGTGGCGATGGCCCGTTGCAGCGGTTTGCTCAGGCTGTGCGGCTGCATGTTCAGGTCCAGGTAGTGGAGCAGGTCCACGGCGGTCACTTTCAATCCATAGGCCTCGCCATCCAGCGGCCCGGGGCCGACGCGCACCGCTTGGTCCTGCTTGTTGTATCCCTGGGCATAGTTGCCCATCTGCGCGCCAGGCACTTGCAGGTAGCTGTGCTGCAGGCCCAGTTGCGGCAGCAGCTGTTGTTCCATCAACTGGGCGAACGGCGTTCCCAGGCTTTTCGCCGTGAGGTAGCCGAACAGGCCCAGGCTGGGGTTGGAATACAAGCGCTGAGTGCCCGGCGCGTAGTCGGCTTTCCAGTGGCCGTAGTAGCCGGCCAGGTCGGCTTCGCCCTTGACCGCGTCAGGGAACTGCAAGGGCAGGCCGCCCGCGCTGTAAGTACCAAGGTTGAGCAGGGTGATGCCATCGAACGCGGTGCCTTTGAGTGCGGGCCAGTGCTTGCTGGCCGTATCGCCAAGGCTCAGCTTGCCACTGGCCTGGGCAAAGCCTGACAGGGTGGCGGTGAAGGTTTTGCTCACCGAGCCGATCTCGAACAGGGTGTCGGCATTGACTGGCTGGCCGCTCTGTTTCGAGGCCACTCCGTAGTTAAAGTAGTGCTGCTGGCCATCGACGCTGATGGCCACGGCCATGCCGGGGATTGCCTGTTGCTGCATCAGCGGGCGCACGGCGGCGCTTACCGTTGACTCCAGCGGCGTCTGCGCAAGGCTTTGCCCGGCAACCAGACAAAGGCTAAAGGCAGCCAGAATCCCTGGCTTGAGGTTGGTTTTTTGGTGCATGATCGGCAACCTTTCCTTAAGTGGACTGTTGTGAGCCTGGCTGCAGCAGGGAGCGCCAATCTAGGCGCTTTGCCCAGGTTGCACAAACGATGATATTTCGCAGCAGCCATTAGAAAAATTTGGGAGTCTGCATGATCCGACCACACCTGCCCCTGAATGCTCTGCGTGCCTTCGAGGCTGCGGCCCGGCACTTGAGTTTTACCCACGCGGCCATCGAGCTGTGCGTGACCCAGGCGGCGGTCAGCCATCAGGTCAAGAGCCTCGAGGCCCAGCTCAAGGTCACCCTGTTCAAGCGCCTGCCGCGCGGGCTGATGCTCACCCGTGAAGGCGAAACCTTGCTGCCGGTATTGCGCGAATGCTTCGACCGCATCGCCCAGACCCTCGACTGCTTCGACGGCGGCCACTACCGCGAAGTACTCACCGTCGGCGCGGTGGGCACCTTTGCGCTCGGCTGGCTGCTGCCACGCCTGCCCGAGTTCCAGGCCCTGCACCCGTTTATCGATTTGCGCCTGTCGACCAACAACAACCGCGTCGATATCGCCGCCGAAGGCCTGGACTACGCCATCCGCTTTGGCAGCGGCGCCTGGCATGGCATCGATGCCCAGCCGTTGCTGGAGGCGCCGCTGTCGGTGTTGTGCGTGCCGTCGATTGCCGTGCAGTTGCACAGCCCGGCTGACCTGCTGCAACACACCCTGCTGCGTTCCTACCGCAGCGATGAGTGGGCCGAATGGTTCCAGGCCGCTGGCCTGCCGGGCGTGGTACAGCCGTCGCGGACCATGGTCTTCGATTCGTCGCTGGGGATGATGGACGCCGCCCTGCAAGGCGCCGGTGTGGCCCTGGCGCCACCGCTTATGTTCGAACGCCTGCTGGCCAGCGATGCCATTCGCCAGCCATTTGCCCTGGGCATCAGTACCGGCAGCTACTGGCTGACGCGCCTGCAGTCCAAGGCCGAAAGCCCGGCGATGGCGGCGTTCAAAGCCTGGCTGTTGAAGGCAGCTACAGGCTGAAACGCGAAGGCCGGCAGCCTTGCAGTTCGGGCGCCAGTCGGCTGTCGATCAGCTCTTGCGCCACCAGTCGGCCGACCACGGCCGCCAGGGTCACGCCCGAATGCATCACCGCCAGGTACAGGCCGCTGACAGTTGGCAAGGCACCGATAATGGGGATGCGATCATCCGGCATGGGTCGCAAGCCAACCTCGGTACTGATTAGCTCAAGGCCC
Organism: Pseudomonas sp. B21-035; assembly: GCF_024748945.1. Lineage (NCBI taxonomy): Bacteria > Pseudomonadati > Pseudomonadota > Gammaproteobacteria > Pseudomonadales > Pseudomonadaceae > Pseudomonas > Pseudomonas sp. B21-035. The sequence goes on along the minus strand of NZ_CP087179.1, from coordinate 3,498,185 downwards.
TGGCCGCCGTGCAAACTGTTGCGGATGGTATTGCGCGCCCGCTGGGCAATGCCCTCGGGACCGTCTTCGCCGTCGGCGTCGAGGTAGTCTTCGGCGGCCAGGATCAGCTCCGGCGTCGGTTGGCGGATTTCCAGTTCGCTGCTGGCGATCAGGGTGTGCACCAGCCGCCGTTGCGCCCGCAGGCGGATCAGGATCGACGGCGACGGATGCAGTGGCAAGCTGACGCCCAAGGGCTGCAGCAAGGCCTTGCACGCGGTGCCTGCCGCTACGACCAGGCGCTCGCAGCTGATCCGTCCCTCTGCGCTGACAAGCGCGGCGACGGCGCCGTCCCGGCATTCAATCGCCAGCACCTGCGTGTCGCTCAGCACCCTGGCGCCGTTGGCCTGGGCGCGTTCCAGCAGCAAGCGGGTCATCGCCAGCGGGTCGATTGAGCCTTCCTGCGGTGCAAATAGCGCCTGTTGCAGTGGCGCTTTGAACTGCGGCTCAAGCTTTCGCACGCGAGCCGGGTCGATCGGCTCGACGCCGGCGGCGGGCGAGGGCGCTGCACTGAACGACAGTGCGCCGCTCCAGTTGATCGGCGCCGTGCCCAGCTCGTCTTGCAGGCGGTGATACTCGCCAATCGCCAGATTGCGCAAGGCGGCGAATTCGCCAGGCTGCGGCGCCGTGGTGTTGATCCAGCCAAAGGCTCGCGAGGTGACCCCCAGGCCCGGCTGGCCCTTGTCGATCACTGTCACCTGGGTGTGCTTGCTCAGGTGATAGGCAATCGAGGCACCGACGATACCGGCGCCGATGACCACCACGTGCGGGCGCTCGGCCTCGGCTGTCATTGGCGATTCTCCGGCCAGGTGGCGGTCGGGAAGTAGCTTTCCATGCCCGGCTCCTTGTGCTCGACGCCGTCGCGTTGCCAGTAGCAGGTCAGGCGCGCGTAGTTGTCCAGGTCGCCGTGGATCAGGCAGGTCGAACGGTGACCGGGCCAAGTGAAACGCAGCACCTTGGCCTTGGCAATGGCCGCGACCTCGACCTGGCCGATGGCGGTGCGGGTCTGACCGTCGAGGGTCGTTGCCAGCTGCAGTTGCCCGTCCACATAGCGCAGCGTGGCCCGGCCGGCATAGCTGGCGCCGTTGTCGGGTTCTTTCCCGATCAGCGCATAGGAGCCGACCACGAAGCCGTACAGCGGGTCCGGGTAGTCCTCGTCATCGGCTACGCAAACCGTGCCGACCAGCAACAGACTCAGCAGCAACAGCCTCATGGCAGGCACGGGGCGATCCTCTTGTACGTTCACTTCAAAGCCAACTGCCGGGTAATGGTCGGGTCGCTGATCTTGTCGTCGTCAATCAGCAGCAAGGCCTTGGAGAGGATGATCGACAGCAGCGCGTCGCCCTCGAACGGCAGGTACTGCGGGGTGTTTTTCTGCCGCGCCTTGGCGTCGGGGACGATGCACAGGTACTGATCGTTGGGCAGCATCAGGATGTTGCCCGAGCCCAGGTGGATCTTGTAGCTGCGCAGCTTGCCGGTGACCTCCAGGAAGCGCCCGTGCAGGGTCCATTTGTCTTTGAGGCGGGTCATGCGCGGCAGCAGTTTTTCCAGCAATTGCTTGCGCGTTTGCGCGGTGGCGCCCAGCTCGCCGAACGAGTGGTTGTGCCAGTAATCGCGGTAGCGGCCGTCCGGCCCGCCGTCGGCCCACAGCGGGTCGTTGGCCAGCGAGGCGACGCCGACAAACAGGTCGACATCGCGCATCACTTCGCTGAGCACCAACGGCGGCACCTGGTCCAGCGGCAAGGGCGCAGCGTCCACGGCGTTATCCCAGCGGTTCAAGGCATAACCGCCGCCACCGGCATGGGCGCTGCGCTGGGCGGCGTCGATGGGGTAGAAGCGTACCTGGTCGCTGCTCAGGCGCAGGAAGGCGCCGGCTTCGTTGGTATCGACGCCATAGTCGTCGCCCACGCCCTCGATCCAGAACTCGGCACGCAAGCCCCAGGCCGGCAGTTCGCGGCTGGCCGGCGGGTAGGTGTCATCGACCATCAGTCGCAGCTTGTTGCGCCAGCCGCGGGCGGCGGCCAGGGCGTGGAACTGGTGCTGGCGCAAAATGTGCGCGGCGAAGCGGTTGGAGTAGCTGGCGGTGTTGCGCTCGGCTTCGGTCAGCAGGTAGACCTCGCGGTGGGTCTGCTTGAATGGCTGGGTGATCTGCAGCGCTTCAATGCGCTCGCGCCAGGCCAGGACCTCCTCCAGCGGGCGGCCGATCGGGTGCCAGAGGCGCACTTGCGCCGCGCTGGAAGGGCTGATGGTTTTACCGTCCAGGGTTTGCAGGCAGCCTTCGTTGAACACCACGGCGTGCTGCTGGCCGCCGTCGCTGATCACCCAGATCAACCGCCGCGCCAGGGTGCCGATCAGCGGGTGGTCGAGGTAACGCTCCTGCCATTGATCGTACGGCCAGTGCTTTTCCAGCAGGAACAGGCTGTCCAGGCGCTCGGCCTGGGCCGGCAGCATGGCGCCGATGTCCTTGAGCGCGCCTTGCAGCTCCTTGAGCTCGTCCTTGTAGTCGGCCTTGACCTTGGCCGGCACCGATTTTTGCGGCGTGCCGTCGGCGCGAAACCAGCTCAGGGTAGCGGCCTTGCCATCGACCTTGAGCTCGGCGACAAAGGCGCCGTCATCAAAACTTTCGCGGCGCAGGCCGACCTGCTCCAGACCGTAGGTCGGCACGCCGAGTTCTTCGATCTGGTCACGGGGCAGTTGCAGTGCTTCGGCGGCGCTGGTGAAGGCTTTTTCGATTTCCTTCTGCGCGGTGCCGAACTTGACCCGCACCTTGAGCAAGGCCAGTTGCCCGACCGCTTCGCTGGTTGGGATCGACGACAGCGCGAACACCGCCGCGTTGCCGACCTTGGGCGCCCGTGGGCCGATGCCGCGCACCTTGCGGTAGGCGCTCAGGGCCAGGCGGGCGATGGCCCGGGTCAGTTCGCTGTCGGCCAGCGGCGCGCACATCCACAACAGGCCGCGCAGCACCGTGGCGTTGCCATCGTGCATGCGTGCGCGGTCATCGGTGCTTTCCCAGCCGACGTTGAGCAACGCGCCGCAGCGCCCGGCATCGACCCGCGCAAACCAGCGCAGCAGTGCCGCCCGCAGCGGTGCTTCACCGACCTTGGCCAACAGCGCCTGGGCGTTCTTCAGCCATTTCGCCGAGGGCCGCGCCGAAGTTGCCGCAGCGGCCTGACGCAACAGCGCCAGCCAGTCTTCGCGCACCTCGGGGCTCAGTTGTTCGAGGTCTTCCAGGGCCAGTTGGGTCCAGTGTTCGCACGGCGCCAACACCTGCCAGGCGCCGCTGCCCAGCAGCGGGTCGAGCTTGGCCAGCAGTTGTTCGCCGAAGTTGCCGTAGTGGCCCAGGTCGGCGCACTGGCTGCGCAGCATGATCAGCAGGTCACGCAGGTCGGTTGGCACTGTGCTGAAGTGTTGCGCGATGACCCAGTCGGTCACCGTCAGGGTCGGCAGGGTGCCGTAATAGGCGAAGCGGTAGCTGGTGAACCACTGCAGCACAGGCTCGGCCAGCTGGCCGACGTCGGCGCCGTTTTCCATCAGCCAGGTCATCAGCGCCGGCAGTACGCCGTAGTCGAAAATGTGCGAGAAGGCATGCCCGGCACTGGCGGTGCTCAGCTCACCGTTGTAGGCCACCACCCGTTCGATCAGCGCCAGCACCAGGCGCGTGCGCAGCGCCGGGTCAGGGCTCAGGGCCATCACCGCCGGCAATTTGCCCAGGGCGAAGACCATGGCGTCGGGGCGGCCGTGAATTTTTTGCAGCAGCGGCAGCAGTTCGCCGATCAGCTCATGCTCGTGGCGCAGTTCGGAGCCGGCCAGCTGCGGGTAGCCGTCCGGGCCGATGTGCTCGACCGGGCCCAGTTCGGTTTGCGCGCGGTCGTGGCGAAACGCCTGAAGTTGTTCCAGTGCCATGAGGTTCAGCCTCCTACCAGCGGGGTCAGTTTGATGAAATTGACCACGCTGTCGTGGCGGATGGTCAGGACTTCGTCGAGGCTTTCGGCCTGACGCTCGTCGAGCAGGATGAAAAAGCCATTGCGCTCGAAGGCCTCACAGGCGATGTCGACCTGCTTGCGCCAATCGATGGTCTGGCGCTCGATGACAGGCTCGCCATTGAGCGCAGCTTCCAGCGGTTCGGGGTTGACCAGGCGCTGGCGCCGACTGTGGCCGGTTTCAGTGCTGCGCTGCAGGACTTCCTGATGGACCCGTTCGCGGATCAGTTGGCGCACGGTGATGGTGTCGGTGGCAAAGTGCAGGGCGAAATCGTCGAAGACTTCGCCCGAAACCGACTCGTCGCGGACGGTGAGCGTTGCCATGGGAACTCCTTTTCTGGCAAGAGGCAAAACGAATGGGCGCAAGAGTATCAGGCTGGTCGGCGGATTTCGACGTGCAGGCGCTCAACCATCACTGCCGTTGCGTGCGCGAAAGAACTCCCCCGGCGGCAGGCCGAACTGCTTGCCGAAGGCGGCGATAAACGCCGACAGGGATTCGTAGCCGCAGGCCAGGGCCACGTCGGTGACCCGCTCGCCGCGCTCAAGGGCCGGCAGGGCGCAAAGCAGGCGCATGCGCTGGCGCCAGAGGCGAAAGCTCAGGCCGGTTTCGCGTTGAAAACGCCGGCTCAGGGTTTTCTCCGACACGCCGGCTTGCCGCGCCCAGTCGGCCAGCCCGGTCGGCGAATCGGGTTGTGCCTGCAGGTGGCTGCACAGGGCGCGCAACTCAGAGTCCAGTGGCAGCGGCAGCATCAATTGCTGTTGTTCTGCATTGTCCAACTGGTCGAGCAGCACCTGCACCAGGCGCCCGTCGGGGCCCTCGCTGTCGTATTCCACCGGCAGTTCGCTGAAGCTGCGGATCAGCTCGCGCAACAGCGGCTTGACCGCGACTACCCGGCATTGCGGCTCGCGCCAGCTTGCCGGTGCTTGCTCCAGGTACAGGCTGCGCAGGCAGGTGTCGTCGGCGCAACTGACCCGGTGCGGCACGTGCGCCGGCAGCCACACTGCGCGCTGCGGCGGCACCAGGTAGAAACCCTGGTCGGTGTGCACCTCCAGCACGCCGCGAATGGCATAGGACAACTGCCCCCACGGATGGCTATGGCGGTAGCCGAGCACCACGTTGGGCAGCGCCTGCACATGGCCATACACCGGGCGCGGCAGTGCCGTCAGCTGCTCCAGTGACTGCGGGGTGAAGGCGGGCGGTTGTCCTTTTGGCGACACTGGCGGGGCGCTGGCGTTAGTCAAGATCGGGCAAAGACCTTAACGTCTGCGGCGCCACAATAACAAGCCGGGAGCGGCCATGAAGTACCTGCGGATGCTGTTCGACAATTTCACCCTGGCGCTGCTCGGGGTTATCCTCATTGCCACGCTGCTGCCCTGCGAAGGCAGTGGCGCCGTGCTGTTCGGCTGGTTGACCAACCTTGCCATCGGCCTGCTGTTCTTTTTGCATGGCGCCAAGCTGTCGCGTGAGGCGGTCGCCGCCGGTGCCGGGCACTGGCGCCTGCACCTGCTGGTGTTTGCCTGCACCTTTGTGATGTTTCCGCTGCTGGGCATGCTGCTCAAGCCGCTGTTGCTGCCGCTGGTGGGCGATGAACTGTACCTGGGCGTGCTGTACCTGTGCGCCTTGCCGGCCACGGTGCAGTCGGCCATCGCCTTTACCTCGCTGGCCCGTGGCAACGTACCGGCGGCGATCTGCAGCGCGGCGGCGTCGAGTTTGCTCGGCATCGTCTTGACGCCGTTGCTGGTGGTGCTGCTGATGGGCGTCGAGGGTGACAGCGGCTCGAGCCTCGATGCCGTGCTGAAAATCGTTGTGCAACTGCTGGTGCCGTTCGTGGCCGGGCAACTGGCGCGGCGCTGGATCGGCGCCTGGGTGGCGCGCAATGCCCGCTGGTTGAAGAGCGTCGACCAGGGTTCGATCCTGCTGGTGGTTTATACCGCCTTCAGCGATGCGGTGGTCAGCGGCCTGTGGCATGCAGTACCTGCGTCGCGCCTGCTGGGCCTGGCGCTGGTCTGCTGCCTGCTGCTGGCGCTGGTGCTGTGGCTGACCGGCGCGCTTGGGCGCTGGCTGGGCTTCAACCTCGAAGACCGCATCACCATTCTGTTTGCCGGCTCGAAAAAAAGCATGGCCACCGGCGTGCCGATGGCCCAGGTGCTGTTCGTCGGCGGCGGTATCGGTGCAATGATCCTGCCGCTGATGCTGTTCCACCAGATCCAGCTGATGGTCTGCGCGGTATTGGCCCAGCGCTATGCCGCGCGTACTGAAGAACCCTCGCTTACAACAGAACCCCTTTGACCGGTTGCAGTGGTGCCGGCGCCGCCTCATCGGCCAGCTCGCGCACGGCGATTTCCAGGTTGCGGCACATGGCATCCAGGGCCAGGTCGTTGGGCTGGGTGTCGAACGGGTCGGCGATCTGGTCACCCAGGGCATCCAGGCCGAAGAAGGTATAGGCCAGCACGCACACGGCAAACGGCGTGAACCAGCCGATGCTGTCGACCAGGCAGAACGGTAGCAGGAAGCAGTAGACGTGGACGATGCGGTGCAGCATGAGGATGTAGGGGTAGGGGATGGGGGTGTTTTTGATCCGCTCGCAGCCACCCAGCACGTACGACAGCCGGTTGAGCTGCTGGTCGAGGTTGGCCTGGATCACCTCGCCGGCGCCGGCATCGCGGGCCTGGGCCATGAAGCGCTGGCCGAGCTGGCCGAGCAGGCGGCTGGCAGGCGCATCGCTGCTGGCCAGGGTGGTGCGCGTCGGCGTGTCGAGCAGGCGTTGGCGGTCGGCGCAGGCCGGGGTGCCGCGCAACTGGTCACGCAGCACGTAGGCGAAAGCAATCAAGGGGTCGAGCAGGGCTCGGCGCTGGCTGGCGTCGAGGTCGGGCAGCAGGCTCAGGGTCTGGCGGGTCAGGTTGCGGCTGACGATCAGCAACTCGCCCCATAGCGTGCGCGCTTCCCAGAAACGCTGGTAGGCCACGGTGTTGCGAAAGCCGAGGAAAATCGCCAGGGTCAGGCCCCAGAGGGTAAAGGGCGTGGCGGTGAGGATCACCTTGTACTCGAACAGGGTGCCATGGGTGGCTACCACTGCAGAGCTGATCAGCACCGTGTACAGCACCTTGCGCCAGATCGCCGGGATGATCGAGCCCTTGAGCGAAAACAGCAGGACGCGGATGGAGGGTTTTTGTGGCTGGATGATCATCAAGGCAGGCCCTGTACAGTAACGCGAGTATTGACGCGCGTTACTGTAGGGCAAAGCCGGACCGGGATACAGTCTGATGGGGTCAAGCGCTGGTGAAGGTGAAGAAGTCCAGGTAGGCAAAGTCCTGGCTTTTGACTTCGAGGCTGGCAACTGGGTTGTCTGTCGGGGCAGTGAACTCTATCCACAAGTGGCGGCCAGCGGGTGGCTGGACGTCACGTCGTTCAAGCAATTCACCTTTGGCGTTGAAGAACGCGACTTGGCCAGGGTGGTCATGCCAGGTCCAGGCAAACTTCAAGGATGCATAGATACCGACCAAGTCAAATCGTAGTACTTGTGGTTGCTGAATACCCTGGTTGCGGCATATTGCCAAGCCTTCCTTTTCCTGCAGGCCGGGCACTTCGCCGGTATGTTTTTGAATGGCGGCTTCTCCTGTAGAACCGGGCAAAAGCGTCACTCGCAAGGTGCTCAGGTCGATATGTTGGCCGGCCGTTATGATTGTTTGCGGGTGGCCATTGAAATCCTCGTGAACGATGGCGGGCTGGATGCGGATATCATCGAAGCTGAAATCAGCACCGTTATCACTGCCGTTGCCGGTATCGTCACGCCCGATCAGCTCGAGGGTGTGAGAGTGCTCCTGGGCGCGGAACTGCCAACGCAAGGTCTGCCATTCAGGCGCGGTGACGGCAAACTCGCCTTCGAGTAGGGTGCCATCGAGCTCAAATGACAGGTGAGGGGTCTTGGAGCTGTTGCCGTTGCGTTTTACCCGCATCGACAGGCGATAGTCGGTGCCGGGTGTCAGGCCTGCCAGTTCCTTGCGCATCACCCTGCCCAGCAGGTTGCCCGCAAAGCCTTCGAAGTACGCCCAGTGGTTGCTGCCATCGGAGGTCAGCGCCAGCGCCTGGCCATTGGGGCCTTTCTGCCAACCATTCCACGGGTCATTGCCGGGTTCGAAATCGGTGTGATCGATGAACACAGTGTTGAGTGTTGTCGCGGCCTCGTCGGGTAGTTGAGAGAAAGTGAAAAAATCGAGGAAGGCGTGGTCGCGCGAGGTAATCACCAGCGAGGCGATCGGGCGATTGGCTGGCGCTTGATACTCCACCCAATGGTGTTTGGGCTCCCCGTCAAAGCTCAATGTTTCAAGCAGCTGGCCTTGCTCATCGTAGAACTCGACTTCGCCCGGACGTTGTCTCCAGGTCCAGGCGAACTTGATTCTATCGCACGGTACAATGGGGGCGATCCGCAGCTGTTGAGCTGAAGCAGGGTTACTCACGCCGCGTTGCAGGACGATCGCTTCACCCTCCAGCAAACCTGCCTCTGGATAGGCGTAGCGCTCGATACCGGCCTTGATGCCAGCAGGACCTTCGAGCAGGCTAATGGTCATGGTCGGCAGTTGAATGCTTTGCCCTGGGTCGATCAGTTGATTTGCCCGGCCGTCGAATTTTTCCGTGATGGTGGTGGGGTGAATGCGGATATCGTCAAAGCTGAAGTCAGCACCGTTATCACTGCCGTTGCCAGTATCGTCACGCCCGATCAGTTCGATAGCGTGGGAATGTTCACGGGCACGGAACTGCCAACGCAAGGTCTGCCATTCAGGCGCGGTGACGGCAAACTCGCCCTCGAGTCGGGTGCCATCGAGCTCGAATGACAGGTGAGGGGTCTTGGAGCTGTTGCCGTTGCGTTTTACCCGCATCGACAGGCGATAGTCGGTGCCGGGTGTCAGGCCTGCCAGTTCCTTGCGCATCACCCTGCCCAGCAGGTTGCCCGCAAAGCCTTCGAAGTGCGCCAAGTGGTTGCCTCCGTCGCAGGTCAGCGCCAGCGCCTGGCCATTGGGGCCTTTCTGCCAAGCATTCCATGGGTCATTGCCGGGTTCGAAATCGGTGTGATCAATGAACAGTTCCATACGCCCTGCCTCCGGGGTGGGGCCTGTCGGTCGACAGGCCTCGGTGCATTCGAGCACCGCCAGGGCGTGCTGGCTACTGGCAAAAATACCAGGTAGCGCGGCTATTCATGGCAGCAGTGGGGTGGTTGGGCGAGGTCTTGGTAACGGTCATGATGGCGCACCCAGTCCATGGTGCCTTCCTCGTTGCGGCCTTTGGGCATCAGGTCGAGAAAGTTGTAGGTACCGACCAGCATGTCCAGGCCGCGGGCGTAGCTTGAGTAGGTGTGGAACAGCGTGCCGTCGGCGTCGCGGTAGAACACGCTGAGGCCTGGCAGCTCGGTTTCCTCGCCCGAGTACGGCTCATAGTTGTACTGGTCGCTGCCCTTGGCGCCGACGCCGAAGTCCTGGTTGAAGCTGCTGGCATGCGACGAGACCCAGGGAAACTTCCAGCCCATGCGTTGTTTGAACGCCTGGAACTGGACGTAGGGCGCGCGCGACACCGCCACCAGCGACACATCGTGGTGGGCCAGGTGCAGGTTGGCGCCGTCGAAATGATCGGCCAGGAACGAACAGCCCGGGCAGCCTTCATCCCAGCCTTCGCCGAACATGAAGTGATAGACCAGCAGCTGGCTGCGGCCGGCAAACAGGTCGCCAAGGCTCAGGCGGCCCTCGGGGCCTTCGAAGCGGTAGTCCTGGTCGACCCGCACCCAGGGCAGGGCGCGACGGGCCTTGCTCAGTTCGTCGCGCTGGTGGGTCAGGGCCTTTTCATGCAGCAACAATTGGCGGCGGGCGCTGAGCCATTCGCTGCGCGAGACCACCTGGGGGTTTTGATGGTTGTCCATGGGTACGGCTCCGCTGGGGGGATGTACTCATGGTCGATTGTCGGGTGGGGGATTCGACAGAGGTGAGTGCAGGGCTGATGAACGGTGGTGAATTCATCGCGGGTCAAGCCCGCTCCCACAGACTTGTAGGAGCGGGCTTGCCCCGCGATCAGGTTTCACTTTCAGCCGGACATCCGCCCGATCAACGCCCACAAGCGCTCATCGTCGAAATCCTCCACCACCAACTGCGCACCAGCCTCCAGCAAGGCTTCAGGCCGCTGGCTGGTCGATAGCCCGACGGTAAAGATCCCCGCGCCGCTGGCCGCCTTCACCCCCGGCAGCGAATCCTCGAACGCCAGCGAATGCGCCGCCCGCGCCTGCAGGCGTTCAAGGCCGGTGAGGTAGGGCAGCGGGTCGGGCTTGGCCCGGGCCAGTTCTTCGGCCACCAGCACATGCTCGAAGCGTTGCTCCAGGCCCATGGCGGCGAGCATGTGCACGGCGTTGGCCCGTGGCGCGTTGGTGACCACGGCAACACCGATGCGCTGGCGTTCGGCATGTTCGAGCAAATGCAGCAGGCCGGCGGTGGGCTGCAAGGTTGGCGACAGGGCGCGAAAGCGCGCCTCCTTGCGCTCGGCGAACAGCTGGTGCTCGCTCACCGGGCGGTCGGGGAACAGGTAACGGCACAGGTCGGCATTGGCCCGGCCGCTGACGTGGGCATCGAACTCGGCTTCGGTGAACACCCGGCCTTCTTCGAGCAACAGCTGTTGCATGGCCAGCAGGTGGAGTTTGTCGGTATCGGTCAGGGTACCGTCGAGGTCGAACAACAGGGCATCAAGCATGGTCGGCTTCCGCTGCGGTGGCCGGCCATGATAACCGGATCAGCGGGGCTGGTCAGATGCGTAGGAAAAGAGTACAAATGTACTCCATGAATAAACTATCGCCCAAACGCCGCGCTATTCTCGATTTCATTCGCCAGCGCATCGCCGATCAGGCCCAGCCGCCAAGCCTGGCCGACATCGCCACGGCCTTCGGTTTTGCCTCGCGCAGTGTCGCGCGCAAGCACATTCAGGCGCTGACCGAGGCCGGTTTCATCGAGGTCACCCCCAACCAGGCCCGTGGCATCCGCCTGGCCGGTGCCTTGCGCCGCCCCGAGGTGCTGGAGATCCCGGTGCTCGGCCAGGTCGCCGCCGGCCGGCCGATCGGCCCGGACGTGGATATCCACGAACAACTGATGCTCGATTCGCACCTGTTCAGCCGCTCGCCGGACTACCTGCTCAAGGTGCGCGGCGACTCGATGATCGACGCCGGCATCCTCGATGGCGACCTGGTCGGCATCAAGCAGCAGGCCGAGGCCCGTGACGGGCAGATCATCGTCGCGCGCCTGGACGGCGAGGTGACCATCAAGCGCTTCGAACGCGCCGGCGGGCATTACCGCCTGCTGCCGCGCAACCCGGCCTATGCCCCCATCGAGGTCGGCCCGGAGCACGACTTCGTCATCGAAGGGGTGTTCTGCGGCCTGGTGAGGCGCGGCTGATGGGCGCGGTGGTCAGCCTCGACGGCCTGCTCGACCAGCAACGGCTCTGGAAGGGCCGCCCGCAGGCCTTGCCCCAGGGCCTGCAGCCCAGCGGTCATGCCGCCCTGGATGCGGCACTGCCCGGTGGCGGCTGGCCGCCCGGGGCGCTGACCGAGCTGCTGCTGGCGGCCGAAGGCTGTGGCGAGCTGCAATTGTTGTGGCCGAGCCTGGCGCGCCTGACCCAGGCCGGCGAGCGGGTGGTGCTGATTGCGCCGCCGTTCATTCCCTACCCGCCGGCCTGGCAGGCGGCCGGGGTCGACCTGCAGTGGCTGGCAGTGGTCCAGGCCACTGCCAGCGAAGTACTCTGGGCCGCCGAGCAGTGTTTGCGCTCGGGCAGTTGCGGCGCCGTACTGTGCTGGCCGCACAAGGCCGATGATCGCGCCTTGCGCCGCTTGCAGGTTGCCGCCGAAAGCGGCCAGACCCTGGCCTTTGCCTGTCGCCCGCAACAGGCTGCGCTCAACCCGTCACCGGCGGCGCTGCGCATTGCCGTCGATGCCCAGCCGGCCCAGTGGCGGGTGCTCAAGTGCCGCGGCGGCCTGGCTCCGGCCACGCCCATTGCCTGCCCCGGGCGAGGCTGATGGATCATGCTCTGGGCCTGTATCCTGCTGCCGCAGCTGGCACTCGACGCCGTGCTGCGCGCCCGCGACGACGCCGACACGCCATTGGTGTTGCTTAGCGGCCCGGCCCAGCGCCGGGTCTTGCAGGCGGTCAACCCGCCAGCCGCTGCCCTGGGCCTGCGCGCCGGGCAGGCGCTGACCACCGCCCAGGCCCTGGCCGGCAGTTTTACCTGCGTCGAGCACGACCCGGCAGCTATCGAGCAATTGCAGCAGTTTCTGGCCGCCTGGGCCTATCGCTTCAGCTCCCAGGTCAGCCTGCATTACCCACGGGTGCTGTTGCTTGAAGTCGAGTCCAGCCTCGGCCTGTTCGGGCCCTGGCCGGCCTTTGAAGCGCGGCTGCGCGCAGAGCTCAAGGCGCTGGGTTTTCGTCACCGCATCGTCCTGGCCAGCAACCCGGTGGCGGCGCGCATGCTCGCCAATGCCCACGACGGCCTGGCCCTTGAGTGCCCGCAGCAAACCCGCGCGGCGCTGGAGCAGATGCCCATCGACCGCGTCGGCCTGCCCGCCGAGGCCGCCAACGCCTTGGCGCGCATGGGCCTGCGCCAGCTCGGCCAGGTCCTGGCCTTGCCCCGTGATGCCCTGGCCCGGCGCTTTGCCGCAGCGGTGCAACTGCACCTGGACCGCCTGCTCGGGCGCCGGCCCATGGCCCTGGAATTCTATTTGCCACCGGACCGCTTCGATGCGCGCCTGGAGCTGAACTTCGATGTCGAATCCCATCAAGCCCTGCTGTTCCCCCTGCGCCGGCTGATCAACGACCTTGCCGCCTTCCTCGCCGGGCGCGACAGCGGCGTGCAGCGCTTTGCCCTGCACCTGGAGCACGGCGAAGGGCCCGACACCTGCGTGCCGGTCGGCCTGCTGGCGGCCGAGCGTGATCCGTCGCTGCTGTTCGAGCTGGCCCGTGGCCGCCTTGAGCAACTGCAAATTGCCGCGCCGGTGCGCAACCTGCGCCTGCTGGCCGAAGACCTGCCGGCCTTCGTGCCGCAGCGCGCCGAACTGTTCGACCCGCGCCCGCAGCAGAACCAGCCCTGGGAGCAACTGCGCGAACGCCTGCGCGCGCGGCTGGGCGACGAAGCGGTACGGGGGCTTGCGGCCCAGGCCGATCACCGCCCCGAGTGCGCCTGGCAGGCGGGCGACGGGTCGCGGCAGGCGCTGGCGCTACCAGGTGCGCCACGCCCGGGCTGGCTGTTGGCCGAGCCCCAGGCCTTGCCCGGCGTCGGCGTGCAGTTGCTGACCGGCGCCGAGCGCATCGAGTCCGGCTGGTGGGACGGCGGCGATGTGCGCCGCGATTACTACCGGGTGCGTACCGCCAGCGGTCTGTACGGCTGGGCCTACCGCACCCTCGGTGAAGACGGCCGCTTGTGGCTACAGGGCTGGTTCGCATGAACACCCCGGGCTACGCCGAGCTGCACTGCCTGTCCAACTTCAGCTTCCAGCGCGGCGCTTCCAGTGCCCAGGAGCTGTTCCAGCGTGCCCGCCAGCAGGGCTACCAGGCCCTGGCAATCACCGACGAGTGCACCCTGGCCGGTATCGTCCGTGCCTGGCAGGCAGCCAGGGCGGCGGGCCTGGCGCTGATCGTCGGCAGCGAAGTGCGCCTGCACGACGGCCCCAAGCTGGTGCTGCTGGCCGAGAACCTTGGCGGCTACCAGCACCTGTGCAAGCTCATCACCCTGGGCCGGCGACGGGCGAAGAAGGGCGAGTACCAACTGCTGCGCGAAGACTTCGCCACGCCCCTGGATGGCCTGCTGGCGCTATGGGTGCCGGACGGCAGTGAGGCTGACCAGGCCAGCGGCCACTGGTTGCGCGAGGTGTTCGCCGAGCGGCTGTGGCTGGCGGTCGAGCTGCACCGTGGCGCCGATGACCCGCGGCGCCTGCAACAGTTGCTGGCCCTGGCCGAGCGCCTCGATATTCCGGCCGTGGCCAGCGGTGATGTGCACATGCATGCCCGTGGTCGTCGTGCCCTGCAGGACAGCATGACCGCCATCCGCCATCACTGCAGCGTGGCCGAGGCCGGCCAGCGCCTGTTCGCCAATGGCGAACGGCACCTGCGCCCGCTGGCGCAACTGGCCGAGCTGTACCCGCCGGCATTGCTCGAAGAAAGCCTGCGCATTGCTGCGCGTTGCCAGTTCGACCTGGGCCAGTTGCGCTATCAATACCCTCGCGAACTGGTGCCCGAAGGCCAGACGGCCAGCGCCTGGCTGCGCCATCTGTGCGAGCGCGGCCACCGTGAGCGCTGGCCCGGGGGCATTGGCGACAAGGCGCGCCAGTCCCTGGAACACGAGCTGCAGCTGATCGCCGAGCTCAACTACGAAAGCTACTTTCTTACCGTCCACGACATCGTCAACTTCGCCCGGGGCCAGGGCATTCTCTGCCAGGGGCGCGGCTCGGCGGCCAACTCGGTGGTGTGTTTCGTGCTCGGCATCACCGAGCTCGACCCGATGAAAAGCCACCTGCTGTTCGAGCGCTTTTTGTCCCGCGAGCGCGACGAGCCGCCGGACATCGACGTCGACTTCGAACACGACCGCCGCGAAGAAGTCCTGCAGTACGTGTTCCGCCGCTACGGTCGCCATCGCGCGGCGCTCACCGCCGTGGCCAGCACCTACCACGCTGCCGGTGCAGTGCGCGATATCGCCCGGGTGCTGGGCTTGCCGGTGCAGCAGATCAACGCCCTGGCCGATTGCTGCGGGCGCTGGAGCGACCGCCTGCCGCCGCCCGAGCAACTGCGCGAAGCCGGTTTCGACCCCGACAGCCCGTTGCTGCGCCGGGTGCTGGCGTTGACCGGCGAGCTGATCGGCTTTCCCCGCCACCTGTCCCAGCACCCGGGCGGTTTCGTGATTTCCGAGCAGCCGCTGGACAGCCTGGTGCCGGTGGAAAACGCCGCCATGGACGAGCGCACGGTGATCCAGTGGGACAAGGACGACCTCGACCTGGTCGGCCTGCTCAAGGTCGATATTCTTGCCCTGGGCATGCTCAGCGCCTTGCGCCGCTGTTTCGACCTGCTGTATCGCCACCGTGGCCGCCGGTTGACCCTGGCCAGCGTGCCAGCCGACTGCGCGGCGACCTACGCGATGATCGGCCGCGCCGACACCGTCGGTGTGTTCCAGATCGAGTCGCGGGCACAAATGGCCATGCTGCCGCGGCTCAAGCCGAAGAACTTCTACGACCTGGTGATCGAGGTGGCTATCGTTCGCCCCGGGCCGATCCAGGGCGACATGGTTCACCCGTTCCTGCGCCGGCGCCAGGGGCTTGAGCCGGTGAGCTATCCGTCGGATGCGCTGAAGCAGGTGTTCGAACGCACCCTCGGCGTGCCGTTGTTCCAGGAGCAGGTGATGGAACTGGCGATGGTCGCCGGCGGTTATTCGGCCGGCGAGGCCGACCAGCTGCGCCGGGCCATGGCCGCCTGGAAGCGCCACGGCGGCCTGGAGCCGCACCGCCAACGGCTGACCCAGGGCATGCTCGACAACGGCTACAGCGCAGAATTTGCCGAGCGCATCTTCGAGCAGATCAAGGGCTTTGGCAGCTATGGCTTCCCCGAGTCCCACGCCGCCAGCTTCGCCTTGCTGACCTACGCCAGTTGCTGGCTCAAGTGCCACGAGCCGGCAATCTTTGCCTGTGCGCTGATCAACAGCTGGCCCATGGGCTTCTACAGCCCCGACCAGATCCTGCAGGACGCCCGCCGTCATCACCTCGAGATCCGCCCGGTGGATGTCTGCCACAGCGACTGGGACTGCAGCCTGGAGCCGGGGGCAGGGGACGCCCTGGCCATTCGCCTGGGCCTGCGCCAGGTGCGCGGCTTTCGCCAGCAGGACGCCTTGCGCATCGAACAGGCGCGGGCCGAGTGCGGCTGGCGCGATGTCAGTGACCTGTGCCTGCGGGCGCAGCTCGATGCCCGTGCGCGTGAGCTGCTGGCCGATGCCGGGGCCTTGCGCGGGTTGGCCAGCGACCGTTACCGGGCGCGCTGGAGCGTGGCCGCGGTGCAGGCGCAACTGCCGTTGTTCGCTGGCATCGAGGCGCCAGTGGAAGCACCGGTGGATTTACCGCAACCGTCGCTGAGCGAGGACATGTTCGCCGACTACGCCAGTGTCGGCACCACCCTCGGCCCGCACCCGCTGACCTTGCTGCGCCGCCGCCTGAATGCCCTGGGGTGCCGCAGTTCGCAAGCGCTGGAGCAGGCCGAACACAACGATCGGGTCAGCGTGGCGGGGCTGGTGACCGGGCGCCAACGACCGGGGACCGCCAGCGGGGTGACCTTCGTCACCCTTGAAGACGAGTTCGGCAACGTCAACGTGGTGGTCTGGCGCGACCTGGCCGAGCGCCAGCGGCGGGTGCTGGTGGGCGCGCAACTGCTGCGGGTGAGCGGAAAGCTGGAGTGCGAGAGCGGGGTGCGTCACCTGATTGCCCAGCGCCTGGAGGATCTGAGCCCGCTGTTGCAGGGGCTGGATGTGCGCAGTCGGGATTTTCACTGAACAGCATCGCGGCCCTCATACCATCGACAGATGCTGCTTGCGTGTCGGCGGCGCAAAGGCCCGGTCAATCGCGCGCAAATCTTCACTGCTGAGCACCAGGTTGGCCGCCGCCGCGTTCAGGCGCACATGCTCAAGGTCCGCCGCCTTGGGAATGGCAATCACGCCGTCCTGGCGAATCACCCAGGCCAGGCTCACCTGCGCCGGCGTCGCACCATGGCGCTCGGCAATCTCGGCCAGGGTCGGGTGCTTGAGCAAGCGCCCGGCCTGGGCCAGCGGGCAGTAGGCCATGGTCGGCAGGTTACGCTTGTGGCTCCAGGGCAGCAGGTCGTATTCGATGCCGCGCTGGGAGGGGTTGTAGAGCACCTGGTTGACCGCGCAATCACCGCTCAGCTGATACAGCTCGCGCAGGTCGTCGACATCGAAGTTGGACACGCCCCAACGGCCGATCTTGCCCTCGACGCGCAAGCGCTCGAAGGCTTCGACGGTTTCCGCCAGCGGGTACTGGCCGCGCCAGTGCAGCAGGTACAGGTCGATGTGTTCGGTGCCCAGGCGCTTGAGGCTGCGTTCGCAGGCCGCGGGAATACCTTTGAGGCTGGCGTTGTGCGGGTACACCTTGCTGACCAGGAACACCTGCTCGCGACGCCCGGCAATGGCCTTGCCTACAACGGTTTCCGCGCCGCCTTCGGCGTACATTTCGGCCGTATCGATGAGGTTCAGGCCCAGCTCGATACCGTGCTGCAAGGCGGCGACTTCGGCGTGCTGGCGGGCCGGGTCTTCGCCCATGTACCAGGTGCCCTGGCCAATCCTGGAAAGCTTGTGGGAGGTTGTTTGCAATCGTGTGAGGGGGGCCTTCGTGTCAGTCATCAGCAATCGAGTCCGTAGTTCTTGAAAATGGTGCGGGCAACGGCCAGAAAAGGCTCGTTTGGTGCCAGGTGGCTTCTGGCATCTTCGAGTAATTGCCGGGCGTGATCCCTGAGATCTTGCTTGAGCGCCGGATGGGTAGCCTGGCGCATCATTTCAATGGCTTTGAGCGCTCGTTCCAGCGCCGCCTTGACGCGCTTTTCCTTGAGCTGGCGCTGTTCGACGAGGTCGCGACGCAATAAACCGTACACTTCAATGGAGACTTGCCCCTTCGGGCTGGGCACCAGGTTGGCAGCTATCTGGATTGTCCTGGGGCGGACCAGGCCCTTGGCAAGAAACTCCAGGTGCTGCTCGGGGTCGTCCACGCAAGGATTGAGCAGCAACTCAATTTCATTTTTTTGCGCGGCGTGGTCGCGCCAGCGCAGCGTTTCATTGACCACAGGGAACAGATTGGCTTTGCCGGACATGCCGGTGCTGTCATCGGCAAAGGTCTTGCCGCGTTTGCGGTTGCAATCGATACACGACGGTAGCAGGTTGTCCCAGTCGGCAGCGAGCCAGTAATAGCCGGGTTTGCTCATTTTGCCATTGATCACCACAGCGCCTTTGGGGCGAAAGTGCTCGATGTCTTCCGGGCCACCGGCGGCGTAATTGAATTCGCAGTAGGCACATTTCTTGTGGAACAGCACGCGCAGGGCCTCGACGATTTCCGGGTCTTTGTACACGCTGAACTCAAAGGGCGGAGGCGGGGTGGCAGGCGTGGCATTGACGATATGCGCGATCGCGCGCCGGGTCTCGTCCTGGCCGGCAGACTGCGCCCCATCGAGCACGGCCGGAGCGGCGCTGCGTTGTACCTTGATCATGATTCAGGCCCTTTCCCGTCGTGCGCCACAGGCTGGGCCGGTTCAAGCTGGATTTCCTCCCACAGGCTCTTGAGTTCGATGAGCGCATCATGCTCATCCTCCGCCGGCAGCTCGCGGGCACTGGCCATGCGCTCGGCCAGGAACTTGTCGGCCGCTTCAAAAACCATGTGCTCCCGAGGCGTCAGGCCCATCTTGTTGTTGCCCCGCAACTGCTCGCTGATGGTCTGCAGGCGATCCTGCTGGCCAGGGCTGCGTTGCTCCATGGCCAGCAGGCGGTAGTACTCCTCGAACAGGCGATCGATCTCCACGTCCTCGGTCGAATGCAAGCCGAAGTATTCTGACGCCAGCAGTTGATCGACGCGCATGAAGCGTGGGGAGGGCAGTTCAGTGTTCTTGGTGGTCATGGCCGTGACCGGGCCATCGAGAATGCGGGTCAGTACGGCGATTTCACTGCTGTCCAGCCCCCTGAGGGTGAGGGGTTCATGGCTGGTGGCAATGAACTGTACTCGCGGAAACACTTCGCGCAGGCGCTGCACGATACGCATTCGCCAGCGCGGATGCAGATGGGCGTCGACTTCGTCGATCAGCACAATGCCTTCCGCCGAGGACATATCCTGCCAGCCCAGGCGCATGATGCTCATGATATCCATGGCCAATGCCAGCACGGCCTGGTAGCCACTGCTGACGGCTGTCAGGGTATCTTGCCCGGAGGGGCTCTTGACGATGATCTGATGATTGCGCCGAACCAGTTGGACGCCGTCGGCGCTGGGCAGCAACGAGGTCAGAGAGCGGGCGAAGCGATTGAATTCTGCCGAACTTGCGGTGTTCAGCCAGGGGACTCCGTTGTCGAGGAAGCGTGTCGGGTCGAACAGGTTTTCCACTTTGCTTCTGGCCGCAGCTGACGGGTCGGCTGGCTGCGGTTTACCCATTAAACGAGTCGCGCCATAAGCCAGTACCATGACTTTCGGCTCCGCTGGCTTGATGCTGATTTTGTTGCCGCGCCGGGTCAGGGTCATGACGATAGGTTCCGACATGCCAGACAGCTCGACCCTGACTTCGCCGCGGGCTGCGCCTTTTTGCAGCAGGTCGGTGGCCTGCACGCCCAACCGTTCAACGCCACTCTGGCCAATCAGCGCGCACGCCAGTGCCTGGAGCAAGGTGCTCTTGCCCGTGCCGTTCTCACCGAGCAGCATGTACCAGGAGCCGATCTTGCCATCGCTGAACGAGGGTTCGAGTTGAAGGTGGTCAACCGCGCGGATATGCCTGAATTCCATGCGCTCAATGTACTGAGACATCCGATACAGTTGTTCGGGCGGCTGCGATTGCTCGATCGAGAATGACTCAAGCGCCTTGGTTCGTTGTGTCAGGTCTCTGGACGCATCGCGCAGCGCCTTGCTGTTACTCGCGCTGCTCGAGGCACCCAGCGCGGTGTTGAAATTGAGGAAATCCGTCATGCGCTTGTGGCTGCTGGGGAACTGCGCGACCACTTGTTCCGCCCAGGCCCGGACAAACTGGCGGCGCATGGCGCAGAACGGGCTCTGCGGCCTGACCATTTGCGCCAGGTATTCCAGGCTCTTTGTGTCGGGACGCTTGTTTTTCATCAGCGCTTGCAGATGTTCGAGATTGCGCAGGTCATCCGACCGGGCCTTGATCAGGTTGCTGCGGTTCAGGCCCAGCACATCGATGGTGGCCTGGCCGCGTTCGGTTGCGCTGGTGATCTTGCCGTCGCTGAGAAACAGGAATACCCCATCAAGATTATCTTCAGCGGGATCAAGCAGCAGGTTTTTTTCCTGGCGCAGGGCTTCCCCGGTGGTCCCCATTTTGGCCCGTGGCCCTTGCACCGGAAAGCGCGGCCCCTTGAGTGCATTGCATTCGGCGCAGCTGGGCAGGTAGTTGCTCCATTCGAACGTCAACCACCAATAGTGGTCATCGGAGACGCCACCGCTGAAGTCGGTGCTGCCGTAGCGAGGTCTGAACAGTTCGATTTCCGGGCGGCTGACCAACTGCTCGCAATAGGCACACTTATTGACCTGGCGTTCACTCCAGAGCAGACGAATATCCGGGTGCAAGCGTGCGGCGATGCGTTGGAAGCCAAAACGCGCCTGGGCACGTTTCGCCGCAGGCTGGCGATAGAACGCCTCGGCTTCACTGCGTAGCCGGGTAAACGCCGCGGAGGAAAACACCTCTGGCATTGGCCCGCGTTCGATCCTGATCATCGGGTTAGACTCCAGTGAAGAGGGGGTTGCGACTGCGCGTGATGTGCTGACTATAGCTGTTGCAACGCAGCTGATGGCGATAAAGCATCATTGACCTATAGTCAAAGCGTCAGCACAGGAGGCTCTGCACATGGCGCGGCAACTGGTGATATGCCTGGACGGCACCAACAACCGTTTCAGTCAGCAACCGACGCATATACTGCGCCTTGTGCGGGCACTCAATCCTGACCCGCAGCAAGTCCTGTCTTACTATGATCAGGGCGTCGGTACCTTCGGCCTCAAGGAAACCCTGTTCGAATGGCAGAAACTGCCGGCGCGGATCTTTGGCCTGGCCTTCGGCTGGGGGCTCAAGCGCAATGTTGAAGGGGCGTATCGTTTTCTTGCCGAGCAGTATCAGCCGGGCGACCAGGTGTTTGTTTTCGGCTTCTCGCGCGGCGCTTACGCGGCCAGGGTGCTCGCCGCCCTGGTGCATGGGCTGGGGTTGGTGCCGGCCCATCAGACTCATCTTTTCGATTATGCCTGGTCCATGCTGCTGGCCCGAGACCAGGACAAGACCCCTGATTTTGCTCTACAGCGCCAGTTCAAGGAGACGTTTGGCCGCGACCTGGAGATCAGCTTTCTTGGCCTGTTCGACACGGTGAAATCCCTGGGCTGGATCTATGACCCGGTCAGTATTCCCTTTACCGCCAGCAACCCAAGTGTGGCGAAGGTGCGTCATGCCGTGTCGCTTGATGAGCGTCGTTGCTTCTTTCGCCAGCACTTGTGGCGGGCCAAGCCGACAGATCCGACCGATGTCAAAGAGGTGTTTTTTCGCGGCGTGCACTGTGATGTCGGTGGCGGTTATGCGGTTGCCGAGTCGCAGTTGGCCCTGGTGGCCCTGCGCTGGATGTTCGCCCAGGCCGGTGCCGCAGGTTTGGCCCTGGACGCCCAGGCCTGCCAGGCACAATTGAACCCGTTGGCCGGCGTAGCCCCGGACCCTCTGGCGCAATCCCATGACTCGATGAACCGTGCCTGGCGAATTGCCGAATGGGTCCCGCGGCTGGTATGGAGCAAGGGCAGGCGCAAACTGGTCATTGGCGCCATGCCGCCATTACGCCAGCCTTACCCGCGGGTATTGCCCAACGCATTGCTGGTGCATGAATCGGTTGATGCACGAATCAAGGCAGGCGGTTATGCGTCGGCAAGCATCGTCAATGGTGTGACGCAAGTGACCTATGTCGCCGATCTGCCTTGAGTGAGTCGGCAGTTCATAGCAGATTACCGGCGTTGCACTCCTGCAGCACCTCCAGCAGCGCCTGCGCCGCTGCCGAAAGCTTGTGGTCGGCCAGCAGGGTCACGCCAATACGCCGTTCTATACTCGGTTCTACCAGCGGCACGCAACGCGCACCCAGCTCTTGCATCTGGCCGATGCACAGCGCCGGCACGGCACTGACGCCCAGGCCGTTGGCAACCATGCGGCCGATGGTCGACAGCTGATGGCTTTCAAAGGCTACCGCCAGCTTGCCGTGTTCGGCGGCCAGGTGCTGCTCCAGCAGCAGGCGCACCGCCGAAGGGCGTTGCAGGGCAATGAAGTCTTCGCCCAGCAGTTCACGCCAGCTCACCTTTGGCTGTTGCGCCAGCGGCGAGTCGGCCGGCACCACGGCGACGAAGCGGTCCAGGTACAGCGGCGTGAAACGCAGCGGCTCGCTGGCTTCGGGTTCGAAGCCGATGCCCAGTTCGACGCGGCGGTGGCGCACCAGTTCCAGCACTTGTTCGTTGATGACGTCGTGCACCGTGACGTTGACCCGCGGGTAGCGCTGGCGGAACACCTTCAGCGCCGCCGGCAGCAAGTTGCCGGCAAAGGCCGGCATGGCGGCGATCGACACCCGCCCAAGCTGCAGGGTAAAGCGCTGGCGCAGCAATTCTTCAGTGTTGTCCCAGTCGGCCAGCAGTTGCCGGGCCAGCGGCAGCAGCACTTCGCCCTCCGGCGTCAGGCTGACGCTGCGGGTGGTGCGGCTGAGCAGGGCGCCGCCGAGGTTGTCCTCCAGGGCCTTGATGGTCAGGCTCAGGGCAGGCTGCGACAGGTGCAGGTGTTCGCCAGCCTGGGCAAAGCTCTGGTATTTGGCGACGGTGACGAAGGCGCGCAGCTGTTTGACGTTCATCGGGCTAGGCTATTCTTTTGAAAAGTTAATCAATCGATCATAAAAACAAAATTAACAAATAAGTGCTCAGGGGTGAAGATGGTTCAAACGCTCGCCGACACCCCTGTCGGATCAACAACTACAAAAGGCGGATCAGCATGGCCGGACTGGACAAGCGCGTAGCAACCTATGAACAGGCCCTTGAAGGCCTGACCGACAACATGACGGTACTGGCCGGTGGTTTCGGCCTGTGCGGCATCCCGGAAAACCTCATTGCCGAAATCAAGCGCCGTGGCGTCAAGGGCCTGACCGTGGTTTCCAACAACTGCGGCGTCGACGGCTTTGGCCTGGGCGTGCTGCTTGAAGAGCACCAGATCCGCAAGATGGTTGCCTCCTACGTGGGCGAAAACGCCGAGTTCGAGCGCCAGCTGCTCAGCGGCGAACTTGAAGTGGAACTCACCCCGCAAGGCACCCTGGCCGAGAAAATGCGCGCTGGCGGCGCCGGCATCCCGGCCTTCTTCACCGCCACCGGCTACGGCACCCCGGTCGCCGAAGGCAAAGAGGTGCGCGAATTCAACGGCCGCAAGTACATCCTTGAAGAGTCCATCACCGGCGACTTCGCCATCGTCAAGGGCTGGAAGGCCGACCACTACGGCAACGTTGTGTACCGCAACACCGCGCAGAACTTCAACCCGCTGGCCGCCACCGCCGGCAAGATCACCGTGGTCGAGGTCGAAGAGATCGTCGAGCCGGGCGTGCTGCTGCCGAGCGAAATCCATACCCCGGGCATCTATGTCGACCGGGTCATCGTCGGCACCTTCGAGAAGCGTATCGAAAAACGCACCGTCAAAGCCTGACCCGACCCCAGAACAATAAAGAGATCCTGACCATGGCACTTACCCGCGAACAAATGGCCCAACGTGTAGCCCGTGAACTCAAGGATGGCTACTACGTCAACCTCGGCATCGGCATCCCGACCCTGGTGGCCAACTACGTCCCGGCCGATATGGACGTAATGCTGCAATCGGAAAACGGCCTGCTGGGCATGGGGGAATTCCCCACCGAAGCGCAGCTGGACGCCGACATGATCAACGCCGGCAAGCAGACCGTCACCGCCCGCACCGGCGCCTCGATCTTCAACTCGGCCGAATCCTTCGCCATGATCCGCGGCGGTCACGTCGACCTCACCGTGCTCGGCGCCTTTGAAGTGGACGTGCAAGGCAACATCGCCTCGTGGATGATCCCCGGCAAGCTGGTCAAGGGCATGGGCGGGGCGATGGACCTGGTGGCCGGTGCCGACAACATCATCGTCACCATGACCCACGCCTCGAAGGACGGCGAGTCCAAGCTGCTGCCGCGTTGCAGCCTGCCGCTGACCGGCGCCGGCTGCATCCGCAAGGTGCTCACCGACCTGGCATACCTTGAGATCGAGAACGGCGCCTTCATCCTGCGCGAGACTGCGCCGGGGGTGACGGTTGAAGAGATCATCGAAAAGACCGCGGGCAAGCTGATTGTGGCGGATGATGTTAAAGAAATGACCTTCTGAGTCGTGCTTTCGGGCCCCATCGCGGGTCAAGCTCGCTCCTACAGGTATTTGTGGGAGCGGCGGTGCGGCGATCCGACTTGCCCCGCGATGGGGCTTTTGGCTGTTCCAGAAAAATAACGATAAAAGGAAAATCCCGTGGCCGCTGATATCCAAGACAGCCGCTCCGCCCGTTTTGCCCTGCGTTGCTCGAACTGGGCCGAACGCTGGTTCCCTGACTCCTGGGTGTTCGCCGCCCTGGCGGTGGTGCTGGTGTCGGTCGCTGCCCTCGCCATGGGCGGCAAACCCACCGATACCGCCAAGGCCTTCGGTGACGGTTTCTGGAGCCTGATCCCGTTCACCATGCAGATGGCTTTCGTGGTCATCGGCGGTTACGTGGTGGCCAGCTCGCCACCTGCGGTCAAGTTGATCGACCGCCTGGCGCGCCTCCCCAACAACGGTCGTTCGGCGGTGTGCTGGGTGGCGTTGATCTCGATGGTCGCCTCGTTGCTCAACTGGGGCCTGTCGCTGGTGTTCGGCGGTTTGCTGGTGCGCGCCCTGGCCCGGCGCACCGACCTTAAAATGGACTACCGCGCCGCCGGTGCCGCCGCCTACCTGGGCCTGGGTGCGGTGTGGGCCCTGGGCCTGTCGTCTTCGGCCGCGCAACTGCAGGCCAACCCGGCCAGCCTGCCGCCGTCGATCCTGGCGATCACCGGGGTGATCCCGTTCACCGAGACCATCTTCCTCTGGCAGTCGGGGGTGATGCTCGCCGCGCTGGTGGTGGTTTCGCTGGTCGTGGCCTATGCCACTGCGCCGGGCCCCAACAGCGCCCGCAGCGCCGAAGCCTGCGGCGTCGACCCAAGCTTCTCGGCACCGCCAACACCGCAGCGCACCCGCCCGGGCGAGTGGCTGGAGTACAGCCCGATCCTGATCCTGCTGCTGGTGGCCCTGGCCGCTGGCTGGCTGTACAACGAGTTTTCGACCAAACCTGCGATCACCGCGATTTCCGGGCTGAACACCTACAACCTGCTGTTCATCATGGCCGGTGCCTTGCTGCACTGGCGCCCGCGCAGCTTCCTCGATGCCGTGGCCCGTGCGGTACCGACCACCACCGGGGTGCTGATCCAGTTCCCGCTGTACGGCTCGATCGCGGCGATCCTGACCCAGGTCCAGGGCGCCGATGCGCAGAGCCTGGCGCACCACATCTCGACCTTCTTCGTACAGATCGCCACCCACGACACCTATGCCTTGCTGATGGGCGTGTACTCGGCGGTGCTGGGCTTCTTCATCCCCTCGGGCGGCGGCAAGTGGATCATCGAAGCACCGTACGTGATGCTGGTGGCCAACGACCTGCAGTACCACCTGGGCTGGGCGGTGCAGATCTACAACGCCGCTGAGGCGCTGCCGAACCTGATCAACCCTTTCTATATGCTGCCGCTGCTGGGCGTGCTGGGCCTGAAGGCGCGCGACCTGATCGGCTTCTCGTTCGTGCAGTTGCTGGTGCACGTGCCGCTGGTGCTGTTCCTGCTGTGGATCCTCGGCACCACCTTGCAGTACACGCCGCCGGTGATGCCGACCCCGGCGGGCTGATTGAAACACTGCAAGGCCCGCTCCCACAGTCTGTGTCCAAACACAGATCAGCCAGGAATCATCGCAAAGCCGACACCGAAGCGGTTCCAGGCGTTGATGGTGGCAATGGCCAGGGTCAGGTTGACCACTTCGGCTTCGCTGAAGTGTTCGAGCAGCGCGCGGTACTGGTGCTCCGGGGCGCGCTGGTCGGGCAGGCGGGTCAGGCTTTCGACCCAGGCCAGTGCCGCCCGCTCGCGCGGGCTGAAGAATTCGGTTTCGTCCCAGACGCTCAGGGTCTGCAGGCGCGCTTCGCTTTCGCCGCTTTTGCGTGCATCGTTGGCGTGCAGGTTGACGCAGTAGGCGCAGCCATTGATTTGCGAAGCACGCAGGCGCACCAGCTCCAGCAGCGAATTCTCAAGCCCCGATTTACCCAGGGCCATTTCCAGGCCGACCATGGCTTTGTAGGCTTCAGGCGAGTGTTTGGCCCATTCGATACGATTGCTCATTGCTGCTCTCCGCTAAGGTCCGCCACAGGCGGCGATGGCGCTACCTTAGCGCCAGGTACGGCGTACTCGAATAGCCAATTTTGCCCTTTGTCAGGAGGCCAATCAGTCAAGGGCCTGGAGCACGTCGCGCAGGCGGTCCAGGGCCGGGTCGATGTCCAGCCGTTCGATGGCGCCAAAGCCCAGCAGCAGGCCCTGGCGCACCGGCACGCGGGCATGGAAGGGCGCCAGTGAATACAGGCCGACCTCGACCTTGCGCGCCATGCTGATCAGAAACTCGACATCCAGCTCGCCCCGGGCCAGGGCGCTCAGGTGATAACCGGCAGTGGCCGGCACTACCTCGAACCAGGGCGCAAGATCACCCTGCAGGCGGGCCAGGATGCATTCGCGGCGCGCGGCATAGACTTCATGCACGCGGCGGATGTGCTTTTGCAGCGAGCCTTCGCTGATGAACTGCGCCAGTGCCCACTGGTTGAGGGTCGGGGTGTGCCAGTCGGTCAGTTGCTTGGCGATGCAGATCGCCTCGCGCAGCGCTTCGGGGACGATGCAGTAACCCAGGCGCAGCTCCGGCAACAGTGTTTTGGAGAAGGTCCCGACATAGGCCACCAGGCCGTGGCGGTCGAGGCTTTGCAACGAGTCGGTGGGCCGCCCTTCATAGCGAAACTCGCTGTCGTAGTCGTCCTCGATGATGATCGCGCCCAGCGCTGCGGCACGTTCGAGCAAGGCCTGGCGGCGCGCCGGGCTCATCGGCATGCCCAGCGGGAACTGGTGCGACGGGGTGACGTAGATCAGCCGTGTACCCTCGGCGATCTGCTCGACGCACATGCCCTCGGCGTCGACCGGCACGCATTGCAGCTCGGCGCCCTGGGCCAGGAACAACTGGCGCGCCGGGGTGTAGCCGGGGTCTTCCATGGCCACCTGGCAACCGGGTTCGACCAGCACCCGGGTGATCAGGTCCAGGGCTTGCTGGGCGCCGTTGCAGACCACCACGTCCTGGCTGCTGCAACGCACGCCGCGGGCGAAGGCGATATGCCGGGCGATCGCCTCGCGCAACTCCGGCAGGCCCTGGTGGGCGCTGTAGCGGGCGCTGCTGTGGCGGATCTGGCGCAGGGCGTATTGGCTGCAGCGGCGCCAGTCATCGAAGGGGAACTGCACCTTGCTCGAGGCGCCGCCGATAAAGTCGTAGCGCAACATCGGCAGTTTGAGGTCAGCCAGCGGGTTGGCCCGGGCCTGCCATTTGGCCAGGGTGGCGGCGCTGGCCAGGGGGATGCTGGTACTGGGTGGTGGGTTGCGGGTGGCGGCAGGGGTGATAAAGCTGCCTTTGCCGACCTGGCCGCTGAGCAGGTTGTCGTAGGTCAGGCGCGAATAGGCTTCGGCCACGGTCTTGCGCGACACCCCCAGTTGCTCGGCCAGCAGGCGGCTGGGGGGCAGTTGCGTGCCGGCCGCCAGGCGGCCGCTGTCAATGCCGTCGCGCAACTGCTGGTAAAGCTGCTCGGCCAGGCCCTTGCGGCCTTGCAGGCTGATGTGGAGTTCCATGGTGAGGGGCGTATCCGCAGGCGTTTGTCTGGCGTTCAGGTTACCTGATTCGCTGCCGTTGATCCCCTGGTGCAACGCCTATGCCCGCAGCGCGCCACACTCAACAGGTCGAGGTTCGCCGGCACTGCGGCGAACCGCTTGCGTGCACAGGAGAATCACCATGAGCCTGCGTTATCTGCCGGGTTTGAGCCTGTTGCTGGCGGCGACGGCCCAGGCCGCCACACCGGTGCCGGTCTATCACTATGGCATGCCCGTGGATGTCGCCCGGGTGCTGCAGCTGAGCGAACCGGCCAGCGACACCTGCGAGGTGGTGCTGGCCAGCATGGTCTATGTCGACTCCGCGGGCCGGCAACACAGCCTGCAGTACCTGAAACTGGCCCGGGTCTGCACCGACCGCGGTTAGTCCCAGGCTGGCGCCAGGCTCTCGGGGCTGGTCAGGCGTAGGCCGCTGTCGAGGGCGGCGATCCTGCCCATGTCGTCAGCGCTGAGCTTGAGTTCGCGGGCCTTGAGGTTGCCGGCCAGGTTCTCGCGCCGGGTCGAGGACGGGATCACCGCATAACCCAGCTGCAGGGCCCAGGCCAGGGTCACCTGCGCCGGGGTGGCGCCGTGCTGCGCGGCGATCTGCTTGATCACCGGGTCGTGCAGGACCTTGCCGTAGCCCAGGGTCATGTACGAGGTCACGGCAATCCCCTGGCGGTGCATGAAGTCCACCAGCCTGCGGTTCTGCAGGTACGGGTGCAGCTCGATCTGGTTGGTGGCGATGGCGTCCTTTCCGACCACCTCGATGGCTTGGCGCAGCAGGTCGATGGTGAAGTTGGACACGCCGATCTGCCGGGTCAGGCCCTGCTTTTGCGCTTCGGCCAGGGCGCCCATGAACTCGCTGACCGGCACTGCGCCCTGGGGCGATGGCCAGTGGATCAGGGTCAGGTCGAGGTAGTCGCTGCGCAGCTTGTGCAGGCTGTCCTTGAGGCTGGGGATCAGCTTGTCGGCGGCCAGGTTCTCGGTCCAGATCTTGCTGGTGATGAACAGCTCGTCACGGTCGATGCCGCTGGCGGCCACGGCCTGGCCGACCTCGGCTTCGTTGCCGTAGATCTGCGCGGTGTCGATGGCGCGGTAACCGAGTTCGAGGGCGGTGGCCAGCGAATCGATCACTACCTGGTCCTTGAGGCGGAAGGTGCCAAGGCCAAGGGCGGGAATAGTCATGAGCGGGTTCCTCCGGTGCGAGCGTTGATAAACAAGACGTGCAGTATTGCGACTGTGCCCGCGCAGAAAAATGCCCGTTGCCGCACAAGCTTTTTGCTTGCAGCGCACGAATGCTCCGGCAGTGGTAGCCTTGCAGGGTCAGTCGCAACGGATTCGGCCATGGCCCAGCACAAGCTCAGCATTCGTCAACGCAACGTTGACAACATCCTTCTGGCAGCGGAAAAGGTCTTTGCCGAAAAAGGCTTCGCCGGCACCGCCATGGCCGACATCGCCGAGGCCGCGCAGCTTCCACGCAGCAACGTGCACTATTACTTCAGCACCAAGGCCGAGCTGTACCAGGCGGTGCTGTTCGGCCTGCTCGATGTGTGGAAGCAGGATGCCCTGTGTTTTGAACTGTATGACGATCCGCGCATCGTGCTGAGCAGCTACATCCGCGCCAAGATGAACCATTCGCGCACCCGGCCCCATGGCTCCAAAGTCTGGGCCAACGAGATCATCCATGGTGCGCCGAACCTCGGCGCGGCGCTGGACGACCCACTGTACGACTGGGCGAAAATGAAAGAAGCGAAGATCCGCCAGTGGATCGAAGACGGGCGGATCCTGGCGGTGGAGCCCTCGGGCCTGCTGTACATGATCTGGGCCTCGACCCAGCACTACGCTGACTTCAGCCACCAGGTCGGGCTGCTCAACGATCACCAACCGCTGACGGAGCTGCAGTTCGAACGGGCGGTACAGACGGTGACCAGTGTGATCCTCAGGGGGATCGGGCTTGAGCCCTGATTAAAAGCATCGCTGGCAAGCTAGCGATAGGGCCCTGATCGTCAAAAGCTGAACTCGATCTCCTCGTACAAGCTTCCCGGCTCCAAGCCATCGGTGCTGTGCAACTCGCTCTCCTTGCCCAGCGCCTCCAGCAACGGCCGCCTTGGCACTTCGGTGCCGGCCTCGGGGTTGCCGTGCTTGCCGGGCATGGTCGACAGTACGCTGGTCAAGCGTTGTGGCATGCCAGCCTTGCCGCGTTTGTTGAAGCCGCCCCAGAGGCTTTTTGGCGTGGCATTGAGGCTGCCGTGGTGGCCGACCTTGTACAGGTCGACGTCTGCCAGCAACGCGCGAATGTCCGGCTGGCTCAGTGCGTAACTCCAGTTCTCGATCTGCGCATCGCCCGGGAACAGCAGCTTCTTGCCCGCCACCTCGAACAGCAGGATCAGGCTGGTGTTGTTCATTTGCTTGTCCAGCGCAGTGACGATCTGCAGCAACTGCTCGCCACGGGCTTCGCGCACCCGCCGGGCGATCCAGCGGGTGCTCATCGGCAGCTTGCTGCCACGGGTCGCCGGGTAGTCGGCAAAGGGCCCGGGGTCGTCGTCCGGCGCAGTGACCTGGGCATCGACCAGTTGCCGGTGCAGGTGCCAGAACTCGGCCGGGTCACGGCTGCGCTGCTTGCGGATCGAGGCGCTCTGCTCGACCGTGGGCGGGCCGAGAACATGGGTACGCACACCGGGCAACAGTTCGGCCAGGGCATCTTCGCTGCCAAAAAAGGCATAGGCGTTGCGCTTGCCCATGCTCGCCAGGTTGTTCACCGCGCTGGCGTTGGAGATGTTGTCTTCGCCGATAAACCCCAGGCGCCTGGCCAGCTCTGCGGACAACCCATGCTTGCCCTGGTCGAGCAGCTTGACCACGGCGCTGGCCAGGGCATTCATGCTCTTGAGGGTCTGGGCCATGCTGCGCGCGCCGCGCAGGCCCGGTTGCTCGGGGGCAATGGCGTCTTCGGCCAGCTCCAGCTGTTCGGTCCAGGGTTGCAGCACCAGCTCCGGCGCCAGGCTGCGAATAACATCGCCACTGGCCGTGCCGGCGCGATTGCTGGCAAAGCCGCTGATATGGTCGGCGTGCCGGTGGGTGGCGACCACCGCATCGAGCTTGCCCGCGCACTTGGCCTTGATGTCTTCGGCGATTGCCAGCAGGCGCTGGCCCTGTGCAACGCCCTTGGGCATGCCCATGGAGCCGAAGTCGATCAGCACATGGCGGCGTACGTCACCGGGGTAGTTGAAACGCAGCAAAAAGCAGTCGCCAAAACCGACCTGGTAGGCATAGAGGGTCAGGCTGGTCGGGTTCATGCTTGCTCCTCGCGCAATGGGCCGACCTGCCAGGCGCGCTGGCGGTGCAGTTGCGCCAACGGGTTGCGCAGGTCCAGCTCGCTGGTATCGAGACCTGCCAGGTAGCTCAAGCGCCGCAATTGCCACTGGCCGTCGTTGAGCGGGCGCTGGACGTGATACTTGATGCGCCCGTACTGGTCGAAAATCAGCGTGCCGGCGCCGTAGACGGTGAGCGCGTCGGTGGTCTTGATCCAGGCCGGGCGCGGGCTGATGTTGCACACGCTCTTGAGCTCGGCGCCAAAGATGTTGGCCTTCATGATGTATTCGCACACGCTCTCGCGCAGCAGCAGGCCGTCGGTGCCCAGGCGGATGCTCGGGCGCACCGACACCACCTCGGTGTAGGCGCGCTCGTCGATGCCCAGCACCGCACGGTTCTCCCAGAGAAAACGGAACACCTCTTCGTCGTCGCGCAGCATCGAGTCGAAGTGGCTGTTGCGGTATTGCACCTGGCCGTTGTCGGCAAAGCCGTGCCAGCAGCCGTCGCTGTCGGTGCGCGCTGGTGGCGGATTGATGCCGAAGGCTTCGAAGGTGGTGCGGATGATCAACCGGTAGTCGTAGCGCGAATCGTCCGGGGCCACCTGGGCATCGACGGTGAGCAGGGCGGCCAGGTAGTCGCCGAACTCCAGGTCCAGCGGCGGGCAGTAGTCCAGGGCGCGGATGGCGATGGTCAGCAACTGGTCGGCGGCCTTGGCGCCTTCTTCAACCACTTCGCGCAGGTTGTACAGGTTGTCGCCAAAATTGCCCAGCTCGCCCAGGCGCGCCACCCACAGGGCGAGCATGCTCCGAAGCATGGCGGCGGCGAAAACTTCGCCACGGTTGTGGGCTTCGGCGAACTGCTCGTCGCTCAGGTAATCCGCCGACGGCGGCAGCATCACCGAGCGGCGCAGGGCATTGGCGCGCAGGCCTTCGAGTTGCTGGCCGAACTCTTCGCCGATACCGAACAGCAGCGACTCGGCAAGGTTCTGCGGGCTCAGCTGGTCGCCGTTGAGCAGCCGGCGATCGCCCTGTACGGTGAGCTCGATACGCCCGCCATTGGTCAGGGCGTACTCGATGATTTCGCGCAGGGAAAACACCGACAGCAGCGCCACCACGTCGGCAAAGCCTTCGTGGAAGGCTGCCTGATCGGGCCCCGAGGCATTCATGAAGCCGCCGCGCAGGCCGTCGAGAATCGCGTGGGTGGCCTCGTGGGCAACGATGTCGTGGGACAGGCAGGTGAACACGTGCTGGCCGTCGAGGCCCTTGAAATAGCCGAACATCAAGGCGCGGTCGGCCCGCGAGTAGAAGGCATTGGCCTCGACGAAAGCATGCGGCACCACATGCAACTGGTGGCCCTCGAAGCCCCAGCCGACCCGGCGCCCCAGGGCCATCTCGAAGCGCGCCAGGGTGCGCATGACCACCGCGTAGACGTGCTGGCAGTGGAACGCCGGATTGCCCAGCAGCGCCTCGCCGGGCTGATCGAAGGGGTCGATCATCGCGCCGCTGGTGGCGTCCTGCTGGTAGGAGTGGGCGTGGTACAGCTGGTTGCGCGAGGCGTCGAAGTCGACCACCTTCAGGCGGTAGCCGGTGGGGCCCAGGCCGAGGGTTTCCAGCGGCACGCTGACCCGGGCGAACAGCAACTGGCCGCGGGCATCACGCACCGCCGGGTCCTGGGCGAGGATGGTGAAGGTCTGGCTATTGGCTTTGACGACCATGGGCAGCACTCCTGTGCACCAGGCTTACATCATTGGAAATACTCTCAGGGTAGCTTCAATGGCTCGTATTCCAAGGGCGTTTCGTTGCCCTTGCGGTCGATCCGGTAGTGCTTGCCATCGCGTTGTACGATGGCCTGGCCGTCGCGAAAAAAACCGGGTCTGTCATAGATATAGGGCAGGACCACCTTGCCCTTAAGGTCGATAAAGCCCCATTTGCCTTCTTTTGCCGCGCTCAGCAGATTGTCGTTGATCAGCCGTCCGCCCCAGGTATTGTAGGCGAAGCCGTCGTATTCGAAAGGCAGCACCACTTTGCCGGATGTGTTCATCAGGCCGCTTTTTTTGCTGGCGCTGTCGTTCAGCAGCACATAGCCCTTCTCGGTAATGGGCCGCGAGCTGAAGCGCAGGGGGATCACCTGCTCGCCCTTGCGGTTGATCATGCCGAACAGGTTGCCTTTGGCGACTACCGCCAGGCCATCCTTGGCGTCGTCGAAACCCTCTACCCAGTCATACTCGAACGGCACCACGGTGCGGCCCCGGGTATCGATGTAGCCACACTCGGAATACGTCAGGCAGACGCCTGCCAGGCCATCGCTGAACGGCCCGGGGCGCTTGTAGAGGGTCGGGATGAGCAACTGCCCCTTGCGGTCCATGTAGCCCCATTTGTTGTTGATGCGAACGGCTGCCATGCCTTCGTGGTAAACCGGTTGCAGCTCGATGGACGGCGCAACGATGACCTTGCCGCTGGGGTCTTTAAGGCCATACAGGTCATTTTCCTTGAAACTGACCGGGTCGGCGGGGGTGGCGCTGCAGGCCGCCAGGGCAGCGCCCAGGCACAGTAACGGGAGGGAGCGAAAGAGGGCCTTCAATTCAGTGCATTCCTTGGCAAGGCGAGGTAAGGGCAAGGCGCGCACCTTAGCCGATCGCGCCGCACTTGCCCAGCCATTCAACCGCGGGCGAAAGCCTCAAGGCCGGCGCCTTCGAGGCGGTAGCGCACCCATTCATCCTGGGGCAGGGCGCCCAGGGATTTATAGAACTGGATGGCCGGCTCGTTCCAGTCGAGCACGCTCCACTCCAGGCGCCCGCAGCCGTTGGCCAGGGCTTCGACGGCGATATGACGCAGCAACTGCTTGCCGGCACCGCCACCGCGTTGCTCGGGGGTGATGTACAGGTCTTCGAGGTAAATGCCGTTGCGCCCCAGCCAGGTCGAGTAGCTGTAGAAGTACACCGCATATCCAATGGCCTGGCCGTCGCGCTCGCAAATCAGGCTCAGGGCCTTGGCGCCGTCGTCGAACAAGGTGCGTTCGATGTCGGCCCGGGAGGCGATTACTTCGTGGACGGCGCGCTCGTAGTCGGCAAGCTCGGTGATGAAGGCGAGGATCTGGGCGGCGTCTTCGCGCCGCGCGGGGCGGATGGTCAGGCTCATGGCAGGCTTCCGGCGGGTGAGGTAATCGCCCATGTTAGCCGGAACCGGCCTTGAGCGTCATCGCTTCGCTGCGCAGCCATTTGAGCACCAGGGCAAAGGCCAGGCTGGCCAGCGCAGTCATGCCGGCCAGGGGCCCGGCGCTGCCATCGGAGAGCTGGCCGATGACCAGGCTGCACAGTGCAGTGAAGGCCATCTGGATGAAAAAGAACAACCCCGAGGCGCTGCCGGCGATGGCCGCATAAGGCTGCAGCACCGCCCACTGGCAGGCCGGAATGGCCAGGCCCACCGAGAGCATGATCAGCAGCATCGGCAGGACGATCGCCAGCAGCGCGTCGGGCCACAGCCGGGTGGCGAGCATCAGCAGCAGCGCGCCAGCCAGGTTGAGCACCAGGGCCTGGCCGAGCAAGGCATCGGCGCTGTAGCGGCCACTGCGCCGGCGAAACAGCTGCGAGCCTACCAGGTAGCCACCGACGGTGACGGCGAACACCGCGGCGTACTGCGCCGAACTCAGGCCCAGGCGGCGTTGCAGCAGGGTCGAGGACTCGGCGATGAACGGGAAGTAGGTGCAGTAAACGCAGGCAATCGCCAGTGAATAGCGCATGAAGTAGCCGTCACCGAGCAGGCGCAGGTAGACCTTCAGCACCGGTTGCTGACGCTGCCCGTCCACTTGCGGCGGGCGGGTTTCCGGCAGGCGCAGGGCGATCAGCAGCAGGCTCAGGGCAGCGCTCAAGGTCAGCAGCAGGAAGATCCAGCGCCAGCCCAGGCCGGTTTCGATCAGGCTGCCCAGCACGGGCGCGATCATCGGCG
Organism: Pseudomonas sp. B21-035; assembly: GCF_024748945.1. NCBI lineage: Bacteria > Pseudomonadati > Pseudomonadota > Gammaproteobacteria > Pseudomonadales > Pseudomonadaceae > Pseudomonas > Pseudomonas sp. B21-035. The sequence continues at coordinate 3,463,170 of NZ_CP087179.1, read as the reverse complement.
ACAGCGCCATACCCATCGACAGGTAGCCGAGCAACTGGCCCTGCTGCTGGCGGTCGAAGTGATCACGCACCATCACCCGGCCAATCACCGCCCCGCAGCAACCGCCCAGGGCCTGGAACAGGCGCGCGGCAATCATCACCTCGACACTGTTGGCCAGGCTGCAGGCAAGGCTTGCCAGCAGGTAGATCGTGCCGCCGAGCAGCAACAGCGGGCGGCGGCCAAAACGGTCGCACAGCGGGCCGCTGATCAGCATGCTCAGGGCGTAGCCGAGCATGTACAGGGTCAGGGTCAGGTGCAACTGGGCATCACTGGCGTGCAGGGCGATGGCGATGTCGGGCAGGGCGGGCAGGTAGATGTCCAGGGCCACCCGCGGCAGGCAGACAATCATCAGCAGCAATAGAAGCCAGGTTCGCGGGCCGGGCGAGGAGGGGGTGGGCATTGAACGGTTCCTTGTGATCGATGCGCAGACCTTAGCGGCCAATGTGGTTTAATCGGCAGCGCCATTAAGAACAAACCTGATTGGACCACTATGCGCACAGGCAAAGCCGCCATCGCCCTCGATCTCCCGCTGCCCACGGCATTGGCCCAGGGCAAGCAGCAAGGCGCCTATGCCGCCCTGCGCGATGCGATCCTCGACAAGCGCCTGGCGGCCGGCAGCCGCTTGCCCTCGACGCGCACCCTGGCCGAGCGTTGGCAGCTGTCGCGGGGCACCCTGGAGCTGGTGTTCGAGCGTCTGCGCGATGAGGGCTATGTCAACCGGGTGGCCGGCTCCGGTACCCGGGTGTGTGCAGTGGTGCCTGACGCCTTTATCGCTGCTGGCAGTGAGCCGGCAGCGGCGCCGGCGTGCCAGCCGCTCAGCGCACCGAGCACGGCCAGCGGCGCCGGTGTGCAGGTGGGTGTGCCGTTTGTCGCGCGCCTGGCCGACCCGGCGCTGTTCCCGCTCAAGGCCTGGTCCCAGGCGCTGGCCAAGGCCCTGGCGACAGCGCCGGCAGCCTTGCTCAGCTCGCCGGATGCGGCCGGGCTGCCGGCCCTGCGCGAGCAGATCGCCGACTACCTGCGCCGCTATCGCGGCATCCGCTGCACTGCCCAGGACTTGATCGTCACCAGCGGCATTCGCCAGTGCATCGACCTGTTGGCGCGCAGTGTGATCCGCCCGGGCGACAAGGCCTGCGTCGAAGACCCCGGCTACCGCACTGCCAGGTCGCTGTTTGCGCGGGCCGGGGCGCAGGTGGTGGCGGTGCCGGTAACCGCCGAGGGCATCGACGCGCAAGCGCTTGAGCGTCACCTGGATGCCCGCCTGGCCTGCGTGACCCCGGCGCACCAGTCGCCGTTGGGCGTGACCCTGTCGGTGTCGCGGCGGCTGATGCTGCTGGACTGGGCCAAGCGTGCCGAGGCGTGGATCGTCGAAGACGACTACGACAGTGAATTCAACTACAACAACGCACCGCTGCCGGCGCTCAAGGCCCTGGATCACGGCGACCGGGTGATCTACTGCGGCAGTTTCAACAAGACCCTGTTCGCCGGCCTGCGCGTGGGTTTCATGCTGGTGCCGGCGAGCCTGCGCGCACCGTTGCTTTCGACCCTGCAGGGCACCGGCGGCGCGGTCGGGGTTACCGAGCAACTGGGCCTGGCCGAGTACCTGGCCAATGGCAGCTTCGTACGCTACCTGAGGCAGGCGCGCCAGGCCTATCAGCAGCGCCGCGACCTGCTGCTCGCCTGCCTGGCCGAGCATGCGCCGGGCTGTTATGAGGTCAGCGGCCAGCAAGCCGGTTTGCACTTTGTCCTGTGGTTGCCGGTAGGGGCGGATGAGCAGGATTTTTGCCAGCGCGCCGCCGACCAGGGCCTGCAACTGCAACCGATCGGCAGCTTCTGCCAGCAGGTGCAACTGCGGCCTGCGGTGATGATCGGCTTCACCGCCCTGAGCGATGCGCAGCTGCGTTTTGCCGGGCGCAAACTGGCGGCATTGCTGCGCGAGGTTTCTTAATCGGCGGGTAACCGGCATGCTAGGACACGCTCGATTTCCCAAGGCCACTAAAGGAACCTGCGATGACCTGGTCAGCTGCGCAATACAGCACCTTCGAGAACGAACGCACGCGCCCGGTGCGCGACCTGGTGGCGGCGCTGCCCAACCACACAGTCGCCAGCGCCGTGGACCTGGGCTGCGGCCCGGGCAACTCCACGCAAGTGCTCGCCAGCCGCTATCCCGAGGCGCAGGTGACCGGCCTGGACAGCAGCGAAGACATGATCGCCGCCGCCCGCCAGCGTTTGCCGCAGCTGGCCTTCGAAGTGGCTGATATCGCTAGCTGGAGCGTCGATGAGGGTGTCGATGTGATCCTCGCCAACGCCTCGCTGCAATGGCTGCCCGACCACGCGCTGCTGTACCCGCAGCTGGTACGTCAACTGAGGGCCGGTGGCAGCCTGGCGATCCAGACCCCGGACAACCTCGACGAACCGGCCCACCGCCAGCTTCGCGAGATCGCCAAACTGGGCAGCTGGGCCAGCAAGGTCGGTGACCTGAAACTGCCGCCACGGCACACTGCGGCCTATTACTACGATGTGCTCAGCCCCCATTGCCGGCGCGTGGACGTCTGGCGCACCACTTATTACCACCCGCTGGCAGGCGGCGCGCCGGCGGTAGTGGAGTGGTTCAAGGGCTCGGCATTGCGGCCGTATCTGGCGGCGCTGGATGCCCAGGAGCAGGCAGATTTTCTGCAGTATTACCTGCAGGCGATGGAGCAGGCGTATCCGCCTGCCGCCGATGGCACGGTGCTGTTGCCGTTTCCGCGCCTGTTTATCGTTGCTACACGCTAGGCAATGCGCTGCTGACGCCGCGCCTGCCACTGGCGCATTACGCGCAGGTAGACCAGGCCGTTGACCAGCACCACCACCGAGCCGAGCACCAGCTGGATGCCAGGCGTCAGCCCCGCCGGGTAGATGATCGGCCAAATGTAGTGCTCGATGAAACCGCCTTCATAACCGGCCAGGCCCGAGGCCTGGCGCAGGCGGTTTTCCCACTCGGTGAGCGGGCAGGTGAGGTGCAAGAACTCCACGGCCATGCCCCAGCTCATCGCCGGCAGATGCCACCACATCGCACCGCGCCATTTGAGCACCAGCAAACCGCCAAACAGCACGAAGACAATGAACAACAAGTGAAACAGCACCAGACCATCGGCGCCCAGGCGGTAAAGCATGACGATTCCTTCCTCGCGGGGATATTCCTGTAACCGTCATGATATAGGCATTCGCGGGATGGCACGATTGCCATGATCAGTCTGGCCGAGGCATGCTTGGGCCTTTCTGCCCGCGGAGCCCGCCATGGAAGCCTCGACCCTGCTGCTCTACGTTATCGCCGCCAGCGCGGTGATGATCACCCCCGGCCCGGCGATGCTGCTGGCCCTTAACAATGGCGCTTCCCACGGCATGCGCGTGGCCGGTTTCGGCATGGCCGGGGCGATGCTCTCCGACCTGGTGTTGATTGCGGCGGTGGGCTGTGGCCTGGGGGCGTTGCTGCAGGCTTCGGAGCAGCTGTTCAGCGTGGTCAAGTGGGTGGGCGCGGTGTACCTGCTGTACCTGGCCTGGGTGCTCTGGCGGGCGCCGAGCGGGGCCTTGCAACGTAGTACGGTGAGCGCTGGCGCCACGGGGCGTTCGGCCTTCTTGCGGGCCTTGTTCGTCGGCTTGTCCAACCCCAAGGGCTTGCTGTTCTTCTCGGCGTTCCTGCCGCAGTTCATTCGCCCCGAGCAACCGGTGGCCGAGCAGTACCTAGTGCTGGCGATCACCAGCGCGGCGATCGACGGGCTGATGATGGCCGTCTACGCCTATGGCGGGCGGCACGCCATGCGGCGCTTTTCGGCGCGCACCATGCAGTGGATCAACCGCAGTTGCGCCGGCATGCTGGCGGCGCTGGCAGTGGGCTTGAGCCTGTACCGGCGCAGTGATCTACGCTGAAACCGCGGTACCCCACTTGAACCGAATCTACAGGAACCACCATGAATGGACTCACGGTAGTGAGCGCTCAGGCGTTGTGGCGCGAGCTGCTCAGTGGCGCAGGTATTGAACTGAAGCTGAAGCGGCGTCCGGGGCGTGATGTACAGTTTGACCATCAGGTACAGCAGGCGCTGCTGGCGTCGGTACCTTCACTGGTTGCTCACCCATCGGTGGAGGCCCTGTTGAAGGCAGATGCGCGCAGTGGTTTGGCTCAGGTCAGCGTCGAGACCTTGCTGGTGGCCGTACTGACCTCCCAGCGCGATTTCGGTGTGATGATGAAGGATATCCTGCAGACCTTGGCCCTGGCTGAGGCGCAGGGGCAGCAGCCGCTGAGCGTGTCTTTTCGCTTCAAGAATGTGAGCAATCCTATCAAGTCGACGCTGGAGGCATTTCGTCAGAGTGTTGAGCGGCTGGAAAGGGTATTGGTTTCGCGGTATGAGTTAGCTTCGGCCGTTCAGCTCTGGGAATTAAGGAATAGCTTGAAATCGTTTGTGCCGGGGGTCGGCAGCACGAAATGCGAGGGGTTTCCCCAGGTGCTGCCTATGCCGGCTACTCAGCATGCTGAATTTGATCATGTAGTGCTGCGTCTTGCGCAATTGCTGAATGATCTTAGAAGCTGGTGTGGGAGCATGGCTTCAAGCAGGGATGGTCTAATGGCCTCTCGGTTGCCCAGCTTGTCAGAAGTGGATCGTGCACGGATCTCGGCAACCCACGATCAGGTAGATGCCGGAATCGAGTTCTACCTCAGGTCGATTGTCGAGGGAGTCCGCCAGGGCAGGCTCGCCCCCCAGGATATTGTGGCGAGCGTCACACCAACACTCGACGCACTGACAACACGCGAGCAATGGGTCGATCGCACCCGCAAGGAGTTGCTTGACCTGCTCAACCTGCCGTTATGGCGCAAGCGCCACGAGCTCTATTCCGTATGGGTTGGCAGCGTTCTGCTGCAAACTGCAGCGCGGCGTACCGAAAGCCTGCAATTCCATCCCGATGCAAATGGGGTCTTGTCTTTCGCGTTTGGGGGTAGCCGGCTGGCGTCTTACCAGTGGCAGGGTGAGCAGTATGATGTCTGGGCAGAGTTGCGCTCCGACCTGATAGGGACCAGTAAAAAACGCAAAGTCGGTATTCAACCGGACTTTCGCATCCTGCGCGTCGATTCTGCCGGCGACCGTAACAGCAACACCCGTTTTGTCCTTGAGTGCAAACATTACCTGAACGCCAGCCGCGGCAACTTTACCGTTGCCGCCGATGACTATGCGCGCAGTTGTCCGCAGGCGGATGTGTTCGTGGTCAATCACGGTCCGGCAGATCACGCCGCTCTTGTGGCGGCCAATGAAGTCCTGGCAGTCAGCCGCATTCGTTACATCGGCGAAGCGACTGCAGAAATGGAGCGTCTACAGCCGAAGCTGGCCACCCAGATCGAAAACGCACTATTCGTTGAAACGCTTGACGTTGCTGCACAAACACTAACAAAAGACACTGGCCCTCAACTTACAAGCGGCCGGGCAGGAAAAGTATGCCTGAGCTGGAGCGCCGCACTCGGAGATCTGGATGTCGCCCTGAACATGCCGCAGGCGTCGCTCAATGAACAGCCAAGCGTGAGTTACGCAAACAGGGGCGATCTGGAAAGGTCGCCTTACGCCCGTCTTGTCCAGGATGTAATGACGGGCCCGGGAATGGAGGTCATCGATATCTCTTATTGGTACTACAGGCGCTACGATATCGTGGTAACCAACTATTCCAAGGTTGGCGAGCTCACCGCCGAACATGTCTGCTGCACAGTCACACTGGGCACGAATGTACACACGTTTTATCCCAAGCCTGTTCAGCTCGAAGCCAACCGGTGGCAGGTTGGCCGAATTGAGCTGATCAACGGCAAGCCTACGTTGTTTGAGTTCGAGCCCGAGTAGCCTTGTGAGCAAGGCGACCTTGGCGCTTTGCAGCGCCAAGGTCGTAACCTTATGCCTCAGGACGCTTCGCGATAGGGGTTGCGCGGGTCATGCAGCCAGTCGAGGAACGGCTTGCCAGTGTCCTGCGGGACCATCTCGATGCAGTCCTGTACCGGGCAGGTGATCTGGCACAGGTTGCAGCCCACGCATTCGGCGTCGATCACCTCGTAGCGGTGGCTGCCGTCGGTCTGCTTGAGGTTGGCGATGGCCTGGTGCGAGGTGTCTTCGCAGGCGATGTGGCAGCGCCCGCAACCGATGCATGCCGCCTGGTCGATCCTGGCCACCACCTGGTAGTTGATGTCCAGGTACTTCCAGTCGGTGGTGTGGCCCACGGCGCGGCCCTGGAACTCCTTGAGGCTGCGGTAGCCCTGGCTGTCCATCCAGCGCGAGAGGCCGTCCTTCATCTCGTCGACGATGCGAAAGCCATGCAGCATCGCCGCCGTGCACACCTGCACCGCGCCGCAGCCGAGGGCGACGAACTCGGCGGCGTCACGCCAGCTGCCGATGCCGCCAATACCGCAGATCGGCAGGCCGTGGGTGGTCGGGTCGCGGGCGATTTCGGCAACCATGTTCAAGGCGATCGGCTTGACCGCCGAGCCGCAGTAGCCGCCATGGGTGCTCATGTCGCCGACAATGGGGTGGGCAACCATGCGTTCGAGGTCGACGCTGGTGATCGAGTTGATGGTGTTGATCAGCGACACCGCGTCGGCGCCACCACGATGGGCGGCGCGGGCCGACTGGCGGATGTCGGTGATGTTCGGTGTCAGCTTGACGATCACCGGCAGCGAGCAGTACGTCTTGCACCAGCGGGTGACCTGTTCGACGTACTCCGGCACCTGGCCGACCGCCGCGCCCATGCCGCGTTCGGGCATGCCGTGGGGGCAGCCGAAGTTGAGCTCGATGCCGTCGGCGCCAGTGGCTTCGACCAGCGGCAAAATGGCTTTCCAGGATTCTTCGACGCAGGGCACCATCAGCGAGACGATCAGTGCGCGGTCTGGCCAGTCCTTCTTCACCTGGGTGATTTCGCGCAGGTTGATTTCCAGCGAACGGTCGGTGATCAGCTCGATGTTGTTGATGCCCATGACCTCGCGGTTGGCCCCGTAATGCGCCGAGTAACGCGACGAGACGTTGACTGCGGCGGGGTCTTCGCCCAGGGTTTTCCAGACCACGCCACCCCAGCCGGCCTGGTAGGCACGGACCACGTTGTAAGCCTTGTCGGTGGGCGGTGCGGAGGCCAGCCAGAACGGGTTGGGCGCCTTGATGCCAGCGAATTCGATCGACAGGTCAGCCATTATGCAGCCTCCACATTGAGCATCAGGTGCGCATGCATGGCCTCGGCGGCCAGCTTGCCGTGCTGAACGGCCTGGACGGTAAGGTCCTGGCCGAGCTGGGTGCAGTCGCCGCCGGCATAGACGCCGGGCAGGCTGGTGCGCAGCTGCTCGTCGACGCGAATGCGCTCGCCCTCGCGGGCCAGCTGCTGGCCGCTGCTGTCGCTCAAGGCGCTGGCATCGAAGGCCTGGCCGATGGCTTTGAAGATCGCGTCGGCCGCCAGTTCGAAGGTCTCGCCGGTTGGCTGCAGGCGGCCATCGCTTAACTGCGTGCGGGCAAAGCGCATGCCGCGCACCCGGCCCTGATCGTCGAGCAGCACTTGTTCGGGCTGGGCCCAGGTCAGCAGGCGTACCTGGTTGTCCTTGGCGATGTGTTGCTCGTGCGCGGTGGCGCCCATGTCCTCGACGCCACGGCGATACACCAGGTTGACGTCGCGGGCACCGAGGCGGGCCATTTGCACGGCCATGTCGATGGCGGTATTGCCGGCGCCGAGGACGATGCAGCGGTCGGCCACCGGCAGGGAGGTTAGGTCATCGGCCTGGCGCAGTTCGCGGATGAACTCGGTGGCGGCGAGCATGCCCGGCGCTGCCTCGTTGGCCAGGCCCAGCTGGCGTACGGCATTCAGGCCCAGGCCGAGGAACACCGCGTCGAACTGCTGTTGCAACTCGGCCAGGCTGAGATTGTCGCCCAGCACCTGGCCGTGACGAATCTCGATGCCGCCGATCTGCAGGACAAAGTCCAGCTCGCGCTGGGCGAAATCGTCGACCAGCTTGTACTTGGCGATCCCGTATTCATTGAGGCCGCCGGCTTTGTCCCGGGCTTCGAAGATCACCACGTCATGGCCGTGCCAGGCCAGGCGGTGAGCGCACGACAGCCCCGCCGGGCCGGCGCCGACCACGGCAATGCGCTTGCCGGTGCTGGCGGCGCGCTGGAACGGGTGCTGGGCAAACTCGGCGTGGTCCACCGCATAGCGCTGCAACAGGCCGATCAGCACCGGCGCGCACTCCTGGTGGTTGTTGCGCACGCAGGCCTGCTGGCAGAGGATCTCGGTGGGGCACACCCGCGCGCAACTGCCGCCGAGGATGTTGGCCGAGAGAATCTTCTGCGCCGCGCCCTGGACGTTCTCCTGGTGGATGTTGCGGATGAACGAGGGGATGTCGATCTCGCTGGGGCAGGCGTTGACGCAAGGCGCGTCGTAGCAATACAGGCAGCGTGAGGCTTCAAGCGCGGCCTGGCGGGCGTTCAACGCTGGCGCCAGGTCGCTGAAGTGTTCGGCGAGGGTGGCGTTGTTCTCGGACGGTCGGGGGAGGTGGTTGAGGGAATCGATCACGGTGGGTTCCTCATTTTTTTATTTTTTTGGCGAAGGCTTTGCCTTCCATCGCGGGTCAAGTCGGGGCGCCGCACCGCCGCTCCCACATGTGGGAGCGGGCTTGACCCGCGATGCTCTTCAGCGCTTAACGGCGACCGGCCGGGAATGCTCGGCCCGCTTGCTGAGCAGGTCGAACACCGCCGGGTACGCTGGCCGTTCGATGTAGCGCCCGGCGCCGCGCTCGGCGCGCAGGTCGCCGTTGGCCCAGACCAGCTTGCCCTGGCTGATGGTGTGGCTGGGGATGCCGCGCACGGTCTTGCCTTCGAAGATGTTGAAGTCCACCTGCTGATGGTGCGTGGCCGCCGAGATGGTCCGTGTGCCTTGCGGGTCCCAGAGCACCAGGTCGGCGTCGGCACCGACGCGCAGGGCGCCCTTGCGCGGGAACAGGTTGAAGATCTTCGCGGTGTTGGTCGAAGTCAGGGCGACGAAGTCCTGCATCGACAACTTGCCGCTGTTGACCCCTTCGTCCCACAGCACTGCCATGCGGTCCTCGATGCCGGCAGTACCGTTGGGGATGCGGCTGAAGTCGTCGCGCCCGGCGGCTTTCTGTTCGGCGCAAAAGCAGCAATGGTCGGTGGCAGTGGTGTGCAGGTTGCCCGATTGCAGGCCGTGCCACAGCGCCTCCTGGTGGCCGTCCTGGCGCGGGCGAAACGGCGGGCTCATGACGTAACCGGCGGCGGTTTGCCAGTCGGGGTGGCGGTAGACGCTGTCGTCCAGCAGCAGGTGCCCGGCCAGCACTTCGCCGTAGACCTGCAGGCCCTTGTTGCGCGCGTAGGTAATTTCATCCAGGGCTTCGCGGGTCGAGACGTGCACCAGGTACAGCGGCGTGCCGAGGGTTTCGGCGATGCGAATGGCGCGGCTGGCGGCTTCGCCTTCGACCTGCGAGGGCCTTGATAGCGGGTGCGCTTCCGGCCCGGTAATGCCCTGGGCCATCAGCTTGCGCTGCAGGTGATAGACCAGCTCGCCGTTCTCGGCATGCACAGTGGGCACCGCGCCGAGCTCCAGGCAGCGCTCGAAGCTGGCGACCAGGGTGTCGTCGGCGGCCATGATCGCGTTCTTGTAGGCCATGAAGTGCTTGAAGCTGTTGACCCCGTGCAGGCGCACCAGCTCGCCCATCTCCTCGCGCACCTGCTCGCTCCACCAGGTCACGGCGACGTGAAAGCCGTAGTCGCTGGCCGACTTCTCGGCCCAACCGCGCCACTGGTGGAAGGCTTCGAGCAAGGACTGCTGCGGGTTGGGAATCACGAAGTCGATGATCGAGGTGGTGCCGCCGGCCAGGCCCGCGGCGGTGCCGCTGTAGAAGTCCTCGCTGGCCACGGTGCCCATGAAGGGCAGTTGCATGTGGGTGTGCGGGTCGATGCCGCCGGGCATCAGGTACTGGCCGCTGCCGTCGAGCACTTCACAGCCGGCCGGCACTTCAAGGTCAGGGCCGATGGCCTTGATCACGCCGTCGGCACACAAGACATCGGCGCGGTAGCTTTCTTCATGGGTAATAAGGGTGGCGCCACGAATCATAAGCGTCATCAGATGCTCCTCGCAGGCTTGACCGGTTGTTACCGGTTCTAGGTTTTGTACTTTTTTCAGCGTAGGCGAAAACCTGTCATCGCTGTCAGGAAATGAATCTAGTCGGCGATTTCAGATAGGGCAAATATTTAATTTATATGCATATAACAATGTTAAGTTGCTGATTTATAAGAGTTATATGATTTGAACGGTGCTGAGGGAAAACGACCAGTGGTCCTGTCGTTCTTGACAGGTTGTAGAAATGGTCAAGATTTCTCATGGGCAGCCGTGATTGCCCACATGCCCGTGCAATGCAACCAACTCCCAAAAACACAACAACAGTGGAGCGGCCATGCAGCAGACCAGATCGCAGGTGAGCGAACGCGACGGCTTGTTCGAACTCGACGCCGGCAGCGACGTCCTCGACAGCCCCAGGTACAACCACGACATCGCCCCGACCAAGGTGCACGAGCGCACCTGGAACAAATGGCACATCACCGCGCTGTGGGTCGGCATGTCGATCTGCGTGCCGACCTACACCCTGGGCGGCGTGCTCACCGCCTATTTTGGCCTGAGCGTGGGCGAGGCGCTGCTGGCGATTTTGCTGGCCAACACCGTGGTATTGATCCCGCTGACCTTGAACGCTTTTCCCGGTACCAAGTACGGCATTCCCTTTCCGGTGCTGCTGCGTTCGTCCTTCGGCATCATCGGCTCCAACGTACCGTGCCTGATCCGCGCCCTGGTGGCTTGCGGCTGGTTCGGCATCCAGACCATGTTCGGCGGCCTGGCCATTCACCTGTTTCTCGGCTCGCTGTCGGCGGACTGGAAAGCCCTCGGCGGCACCGGCGAGGTGATCGGCTTCATGCTGTTCTGGTGCCTGAACCTGTGGGTGGTGCTGCGCGGCGCCGAGTCGATCAAATGGCTGGAAACCTTGTCGGCGCCGCTGCTGGTACTGGTGGGAGCGGGCCTGCTGGTGTGGGCCTTGCCCAACGTTTCGATCAGCGAGTTGATGGCCCAGCCGCCCAAGCGCCCCGAGGGCGCCAGCGTCTACGGCTACTTCTTTGCCGGGCTCACTGCGATGGTCGGTTTCTGGGCCACCCTGTCGCTGAACATCCCCGATTTCAGCCGTTACGCCAAAAGCCAGAAGGACCAGATCCTCGGGCAGATCTTCGGCCTGCCACTGACCATGTTCCTCTTCGCCGCCCTCGGCGTGGTGCTGACCGCAGCCTCTGCCTCGCTGGTGGGCGAAACCGTGTCCGACCCGGTCAGCCTCATCGGCCACATCCAGAGCCCGATGTGGGTGGCGCTGGCCATGGCCCTGATCATCATCGCCACGCTGTCGACCAACACCGCAGCCAATATCGTCTCGCCGACCAATGACTTCCAGAACCTGGCGCCCAAATGGATCGGCCGCACCACCGCCGTGCTGCTCACCGGCCTGGTGGGCTTGCTGCTGATGGGCCATGAGCTGCTGAAAAAGCTCGGCTGGATCGTCAGCGACGTCAGCCTGGAGAGCGTCTATTCCAACTGGCTGCTGGGCTATTCGAGCCTGCTCGGGCCGATTGCCGGGATTATGGTGGTCGACTACTTCATCACCCGCAAACAGACCCTGGACCTCGCCGGCCTGTACCGCGACGACGTCTACCCGGCCTGGAACGCCGCTGGTTTCATTGCCTTCGGCGTGCCGGTGGCGCTGACCCTGCTGTCGCTGCACAGCAGCGCCTTCAGCTGGTTCTACGACTTTGGCTGGTTCACCGGTTCTGCCCTGGGCGGGCTGATCTACTACGCCCTCGGCAGCTTCAGGGCCGCCCGCACGGCCAACCTCAAACCCACCGTGTAAGCCCATGGCCCGCAGAGGCCAGGCACGTGATGCAGGAGACGCACATGCAAACCGCTCAGGATGTTCTGCAATCGACCCAACGGCATATCAACGGCGAACGCCTGTGGCAGTCGCTGATGGAGCTGGCCCGGCTTGGCGCCACGGTCAAGGGTGGCGTTTGCCGGCTGGCTTTGACCGACCTCGATCGCCAGGCCCGCGACCTGTTCGTCAAATGGACCGAAGAGGCCGGCTGCACCGTCAGCATTGATGGCGTCGGCAACATCTTCGCCCGCCGCCCGGGGCGCAACCCGCAATTGCCGCCGGTGATGACCGGCAGCCATATCGATACCCAGCCCACCGGTGGCAAGTTCGATGGCTGCTTTGGCGTGCTGGCCGGGCTGGAAGTGCTGCGCACCCTCAACGACCTCAAGGTCGAAACCGAAGCGCCGCTGGAAGTGGTGGTGTGGACCAACGAAGAGGGCTCGCGCTTTGCTCCGTGCATGATGGGTTCGGGGGTGTTTGCCGAAAAATTCACCCTGGCCCAGACCCTGGCCAAGACCGACGCCGAAGGCATCAGCGTCGGCGAGGCGCTTAACGCCATTGGTTATGCCGGGCCGCGGGCGGTCAGTGGTCATCCGGTGGGCGCCTATTTCGAAGCGCATATCGAGCAGGGGCCGATTCTTGAAGACCAGCACAAGACCATCGGCGTGGTGCTTGGCGCGCTCGGGCAGAAGTGGTTCGACCTGACCCTGCGCGGCGTCGAGGCCCACGCCGGGCCAACGCCGATGCACCTGCGCAAGGACGCCCTGGTCGGCGCCAGCGCGGTGGTGGCGGCGGTCAACCGCGTGGCCCTGGAGCACCAGCCCCATGCCTGCGGCACGGTCGGTTGCCTGCAGGCTTATCCCGGCTCGCGCAACGTCATTCCTGGCGAGGTGCGCATGACCCTGGATTTCCGGCATCTGGAGCCGGCGCGGCTCGACTCGATGATCGCCCAGGTCAAGGATGTGATCAGCAGCACCTGCCAGCAGCATGGGCTGACCTACAGCCTGACGCCGACCGCAGACTTTCCACCGCTGTACTTCGATGAGGGTTGCGTGCAGGCGGTGCGCAGCGCAGCCCAGGGCCTGGGGTTGTCGCACATGGATATCGTCAGTGGCGCCGGGCATGATGCGATCTTCGTCGCCGAACTGGGCCCGGCGGGGATGATCTTCGTCCCCTGCGAGGGCGGCATCAGCCACAACGAAATCGAGAATGCCGCGCCGCAAGACCTGGCCGATGGCTGCGCGGTGCTGTTGCGCTCGATGCTGGCCGCGGCCCAGGCGCTGGCGCGGGGCAGGGAGGCGGCTTAGGCCCTGATCGCGGGGCAAGCCCGCTCCTACTGTAGGAGCGGGCTTGACCCGCGATGGGGCTAAAGGCTGTCCTGCACCATCTGCAAAAACGTCGCCACCAGCCGCCGTGAGCTCTGCTCGCGCAAGCACACCAGGGTCTCGGTCAAACGCCGCTGGCAATCGACAATCGGCAAGGCACACACCCGCGCATCGGCGCCGAACTCGGCGGCCGACACCACGCCCACACCAATCCCCACCACCACCGCCTCGCGCGCAGCTTCGCGGCCTTCGACCTGGATCGCCGCGCGGATGCGCAGGCCGGCGCGGGCCATTTCTTCTTCCAGGGTCTGGCGGGTGACCGAACCCGGTTCACGCAGCACGATTGGCGTGTCGTCAAGGTCGGCCAAGCTGATCGAACCACGGCTGGCCCAGGGGTGGTTGTGCGAAACGAAGGCCACCATCGGGTCGCTGCGCAGCGGCACGCACAGCAGCCGGTCATCATCAACGTCGCGGCCGAGCAGGGCCAGGTCGGCCTGGTAGTTGAACAGCCGCAGCAGCGACTCGTCGGTATTGCCGGTCTCGACCTTGACGCTGATCCCCGGGTACTGCTGGCAGAAGCGCGCAATCTGCGGCAGCACGTGCACCGGCGCATCCACCGCCAGCACCAGGGTGCCGGTCTGCAAGGCGCGCGAATCCTGCAGCAGCTCATGGGCTTCGGCCTCGCAGACGAACAAGCGCTGGGTGATCGCCAGTAAACGCTCGCCCAGATCGGTCAGTTGCACCGAACGCTTGTTGCGGTGAAACAGCAAAACCCCGAAACGTTCTTCGAGTTTACGCACCTGGTCGGAGATCGCCGGCTGGGTCAGGAACAACCGTTCGGCGGCGCGGGTGAAGCTGCCGTGCAGGGCAACTGCGTGAAAAGCCTTTAACTGAGCGTGGGACACCGACATCGCAGCACCTGTTACAAGCTGAGCTTATTTGTGAAATACGATAAATCGATTTTATTTATCAGTCAGTAATTGTTTCTATCTGAGCAGGTGACGGGTTCGACCGGCCGTCACGCAGTGCGCAACACAACAACAAGACAGGCGTTTTTTTTCAAATTCTGCCGGCACACTCAGCTCTCGAGGTCAGATCCCACCATGAACAAACACGTTGCAGATATCAAACGTTGGCGCGTGCAGATTTTTGCCATCACCTGGCTGGCCTACGCCGCGTTCTACTTCACCCGCAAAGCCTTTTCGGTGGCCAAGCTCGGCATCGCCGAAGACCCAAGCTTTACTCTCGACAAAATGGCCATGGCCAACCTCGACGCCATCTACCTGACCGCCTACGCATTCGGGCAATTTACCTGGGGCATGCTCGCCGACCGCTTCGGCCCGCGGGTGGTGGTGCTCGGCGGCCTGGTGATTTCTGCCGCCGCTGCCGTGGTGATGGGCAGTTACGCGACCTTCCCGATCTTTGCTACCTGCATGCTGGTCCAGGGCCTGGCGCAATCTACCGGCTGGGCCGGGCTGTGCAAGAACATCGGCAGCTTCTTTCCCTCGTCCCAGCGTGGGCGGGTGCTGGGGTTGTGGAGCTCGTGCTATGCCTTCGGCGGCCTGGTGGCCTCGCCGTTTGCTGGCTGGTGGGCCTACACCCTGATCGGCAGCTGGCATGCGGCGTTCATCTCCAGCGCGGCGGTGGTGGCGCTGGTAGCGGTGCTGTTCTTCATCTTCCAGCGCAACAAGCCTGAAGACGTCGGTTTGCCGGCGGTGGAGCCCGAGCCCGAAAGCATGGTGCCGGGCTCGACGATTTGCAGCATCTGGGCGCCGTTGCGCGAGATCCTGCGCAACCGCACGGTGCTGACCCTGGGGCTGGCGTACTTTCTGTTAAAACCTGCGCGCTACGCGATTCTGCTCTGGGGCCCGGTGATCGTCTTCGAACAGATGCCGTCGGTGGGCAAGGTTGGTGCGGCAATCATCCCCACCGCCTTCGAGCTGGCCGGCTTGCTCGGCCCGATCATGATTGGCCTGGCTTCGGACAAACTTTTCGGCGCCCGGCGCATGCCGGCCTGCGTGATCAGCCTGGTGGTGCTGACCGTGGTGCTCGGGCTGTTCATGGCCGCCCTGCATACTGGCAGCGTGTTGCTGGTGGTGGCTTTGCTGTTTGTCATGGGCCTGACCCTGTACGGGCCAGACTCGATGATCAGCGGCGCTGCCGCCATCGACTTCGGCACCGCCAAGGCCGGCGCCACTGCCGCAGGCTTCGTCAACGGCTGCGGTTCGGTCGGGGCGATTCTCGGCGGCCTGCTGCCGGGTTACTTCGACAGCGTCACGGTGTTCATTGTCTTCGCCGGCTGCGCGCTGTTTTCCGCCCTGGTGCTGCTGCCGCACTGGAACAGCCGCCCGGCCAGCCCCGAGCACACCCCGGCCGTTGCCCCCAACACGGCCATGGCGATCAAACCGCTGCGTACTTGAACCTATAAGGAAACCGACATGAGACCGTTCTGGCTGCAACAGGCGCTGGACCAGGAAGTTGCACCCGCGTGCCCGCCGCTGGCGGCTGATACCGACTGCCAGGTGTGCATCGTCGGGGGCGGCTACACCGGCCTGTGGACGGCGCTCATGCTCAAGGAGCACAACCCGGCGCTGGATGTGGTGCTGATCGAGGCCGACATCTGCGGCGCCGGCGCCAGTGGGCGCAACGGCGGCTGCGCGCTGTCGTGGTCGGCCAAGTACTTCACCCTCGAACGCCTGTTCGGGGCGCAGGAGGCGGTGCGCCTGGTCAAGGCTTCGGAGCAGAGCATCTACGCCATCGGCGAGTTCTGCCAGGCCCATGGCATCAACGCCGACTACCGCCTGGACGGCACCTTGTACACGGCTACCAACCGCGCCCAGGTCGGCGCCACCGATGGCGTGATTGCAGCGCTTGAGCGCCAGGGCATCAACTCGTTCCGGCGCCTGGCGGTTGCGCAGGTGCAGCGTCTGGCAGGCTCGGCCAAGCACCTGGAAGGCTGGTTCTCGCCGGCCGCTGCCACGGTACAGCCGGGCAAACTGGTGCGCGGCCTGCGCCGGATCGCTTTGCAAAAGGGCGTGCGCATATATGAGGGCACGGCCATGAGCGGTTTGCAGCAAGGGCCGCAGGCGCTGGTCGAAACCGCCCGTGGCAATATCCGCGCCGGTCGCGTGGTGCTGGCCCTCAACGCCTGGATGGCGCGGGCCTTCCCGCAGTTCGAGCGCAGCGTGGCGATCGTCTCCAGCGACATGATCATCACCGAGCCGCAACCGCAGTTGCTCGAACAGATCGGCCTGACCAGCGGCATCAGCGTGCTCGATTCGCGGATCTTCGTGCATTACTACCACAACACCAGCGATGGCCGGCTGATGCTCGGCAAGGGCGGCAATACCTTCGCCTATGGCGGGCGGATGCTGCCGGTGTTCGACCAGCCTTCGCCCTATGAGCCGTTGCTGCGCCGCAGCCTTGGCGAGTTCTTCCCGGCCCTGGCCCAGGTGCCGATTGCCGCGACCTGGAACGGGCCGTCGGACCGTTCGGTGACCGGCTTGCCGTTTTTTGGCCGGCTCAATGGCCAGGGCAACGTGTTTTACGGCTTTGGCTACTCGGGCAGCGGCGTCGGCCCCTGCCACATGGGCGGGCAGATCCTTTCGTCGCTGGCCCTGGGCCTGGACAACCCATGGACCCGCTCGCCGCTGGTCAACGGCCCGCTGGGCTACTTCCCGCCGGAGCCGATCCGCTACCTGGGCTCGCTGATGGTGCGCAATGCCATCCGTCGCAAGGAGCAGGCCGAAGACAACGGCCGCCGCCCGCGCCACCTTGACGTGCGCCTGGCGCGTTTTGCCGCTGCTGCGGGCAAGGCCGACAAGGGCTGAAGGGTTTTTTTGTCGATGGCCTGCGGAGCGTATAAACTGCTTGCCACTTTGGCCGGTCGCTACCTGAACCGGCACCTGAAACAAGAGAGTCGAGATGGGCGCACAGTGGAAAGCCAAGCATAGAGAAGTCGCAGCCAACGCCAAAGGCAAGATCATGGGCAAGCTGTCCAAAGAGATCCAGATCGCGGCCAAGTCCGGCGCCGACCCGGACATGAACCCGCGCCTGCGCCTGGCCATCGAGCAAGCCAAAAAGGCTTCGATGACCCGCGAGACCCTTGAGCGTGCCATTCGCAAGGGTGCCGGCCTGGACGGCGACGCGGTGCAGTACACCGCCGTCACCTACGAAGGCTTTGCCCCGCACCAGGTGCCGCTGATCGTCGAGTGCCTGACCGACAACGTCAACCGCACCGTGGCGCAAATCCGCGTACTGTTCCGCAAGGGCCAGCTGGGCGCTTCCGGTTCGGTGGCCTGGGACTTCAACCATGTCGGCCTGATCGAAGCCACGCCGGCCAGCCCTGACGCTGACCCGGAAATGGCCGCCATCGAAGCCGGCGCCCAGGATTTTGCCGAAGGCGAAGAAGAGGGCGCGACCCTGTTCATCACCGACACCACCGACCTCGACGCCGTGCAGAAAGCCCTGCCGGGTCAAGGCTTCACCGTGGTCTCGGCAAAAATCGGCTACACCCCGAAAAACCCGGTCAGCACCCTGAGCGATGAGCAGATGGCAGAGGTTGAAGCCTTCCTGGAAGCCATCGACGATAACGATGACGTGCAGAACGTCTATGTAGGTCTGGCGGGTTGATGTAAACCGTAAGGGCCTCATCGCGGGTCAAGTCGGTGCGACGACTCGACTTGACCCGCGATTCAGACGCCGCGAAGCCGCTGACAAACCTCGGCAAACCCCGGCCGCAGCATCACCTCATCCCGTACACACTCGCGCTGCACCCCCCGCAACACCTCGCAATCGCCCTCGCAACACGCCAGCAATTCCCCCAGCAACACCCCAAACGCCAGCACCTCGATCCGCTGCAGCGCTTCAGTCGCCACGCTGCCATCCAGCGGATGGAACGACGCCGCGCCAAAGTCCCCCAGCAAGCAGTCGCCATGCTCGTCACACAGCACGTTGTGCGCATACAGGTCGCCATGGGTGATGCCGTGCCCGTGCAAATGCGCGCCTACCGCTGCAATGGCAGCGGCCAGGCGCCGCACGCTGGCCAGGTGCAAACGCCGCTCGCGCGGATAACAGTCGCGGGTGCATGAATCCAGGCTCGGCGGCCCGGCCAGGTTGAACCAGCTCGGCTCGATCAACTGCATCACCAGCGCCGGCAGTTGCTGCGGGTGGTTGTCGATGCGCCCGGCCAGGCGCACCAGTTGCGGGTGATCGCCGGCGGCAATGCAGGCACTCATTTCGTTGAGCGGCAAGCCGTCGCTGGTGATCTCGCCCTTGTACAGCTTGACCGCTACCGGTGCGCTCTGCTGCTGCCAGCGGGCCTGGTGAATGACCCCGGACGCGCCCTGGCCCAATACCTGTTCAAGGTCGATCTGCTGCCAGTCAATCACCTGGCAATGGCCAGGATCTTGCGGTGTGCAGTAGCCCGCCGTCATGGGGTTACCGGCGTAGGCCAGCCAGGCCAGGCGCGGCATCTGCAGCAACCAGTCGGGCAGGGCCGGCAGCCGGTTGGCCGACAGGCGCAGCAGTTCAAGCCTGGTGCAGCGCGCAAGGCTTGCCGGCAGTTCGCGCAGGCGGTTGCCGGCAAGCATCAGCTTTTGCAGGTGCGGGCAATCGCCCAGGGCTTCGGGCAGGGTTTCGATGCGGTTGTCGGTCAGCACCAGGGCCCGCAGCCGTGGTGGCAGCGCCGCGCCGCTGACCTGCTCGATCTGGTTGCTCTTGAAACCGACCATTTCCAGCATCGGGCACTGGCCGATGCCTTCGGGCAGGTGGCGAAAGCGGTTTTGCGAGCAGAACAGCACCTTGAGCTGGTGCAGCCGGCCCAGGTCCCCAGGCAGGTCGCTTAGGTTGTTACCGGTCAGGTTGAGTACCTGCAGGCTGTCGGCCAGGTCGAAAATTTCCCGGGGGAAGTGTTCCAGCCCGCAGGCCAGGTCGAGGCGGGTAATGCCCGCCAGACGGCCGGCTTTGAGGTCTTCAAGGGTATGCATGGGGTTGGCGGCAGGCTCGTAAATAAACGCCGGTCATCATACCGGCAAGATGCGACTTAAGTCCCATGGCAGACTGACAATTGCGGTCCATACTCGAAGCTCGCCCTTTATTAATAACAACAAGTTCAGGGTTCTACATTCGATGACATACCAGCACAGCTACACCCGCTCCATCGCCGATCCTGCCGCCTTCTGGGCCGAACAGGCCGATCACCTGGCCTGGTACCGCAAGCCCCTGCAAACCCTTGTTGAAAATGCCGATGGCAGCCACCAGTGGTTCGCCGACGGCCGTCTCAACAGCTGCTACCTGGCCCTCGACCATCAGATCGAACAGGGCCGTGGCGAGCAGACCGCGCTGATCTATGACTCGCCGGTAACCGGCAGCCAGCAGCAGTTCAGCTACAACCAGCTGCGCGATGAAGTGGCGCGCCTGGCCGGCTTGCTGCGCGAGCTTGGGGTCGAGAAGGGCGACGGGGTGATCATCTACATGCCCATGGTGCCCCAGGCGGCCATGGCCATGCTCGCCTGCGCGCGTATCGGCGCGGTGCATTCGGTGGTGTTTGGCGGCTTTGCCGCCAACGAGCTGGCGCTGCGCATCGACGATGCCCGGCCCACCCTGCTGCTGACTGCTTCGTGCGGGCTGGAATTCGACCGGGTCGTCGACTACAAACCGCTGGTGGATCGCGCCTTGCAACTGGCCAGGCACCAGCCGCGCCAGGTGCTGGTGCTGCAACGCCCGCAAGCCACCGCAACCCTGGTCGAAGGCCGCGACCTCGACTGGCTCGAAGCGGTGGCCACGGCCAGAGCAGTGGCGCCGGTGGAACTGGCCGCCGCCGACCCGCTGTACATCATGTATACCTCGGGCACCACCGGCAAACCCAAGGGGATCGTGCGCGAAAACGGCGGCAACGCCGTGGCCCTGAGTTTTGCCATGCGCCACATCTATGGCATGCAGGCGGGCGACGTGTGGTGGGGGATTTCCGACGTTGGCTGGGTGGTTGGCCATTCGCTGATCGTCTACGGGCCGCTGATGAATGGCTGCACCACGGTGTTCTACGAAGGCAAGCCGATCCGCACCCCGGATGCCGGCGCCTACTGGCGGGTGGTCGAGCAGTACCGGGTCAACGGCCTGTTCTGCGCGCCCACCGCCATGCGCGCGATACGCAAGGAAGACCCCGACGGCAAACTGCTGCGCCGCTATGACCTGAGCTCCCTGCGCCAGCTGTTTCTGGCCGGCGAGAAACTCGATTCCAGCACCCATCAATGGCTGGAGGCGACCAGCGGCAAGACCGTCCACGACCACTGGTGGCAGACCGAAACCGGCTGGCCGGTGACCGCACCGTGCGTGGGTATGGAGGGCAGTGCAGCGCGGCCGGGCTCGAGCAACCGGGCGGTGCCGGGCTACAACGTACAGGTGCTGGATGATGACGGGCATCTGCTCGGCGCCAACCAGCAAGGCTCGATCGTCATTGCCTTGCCGCTGCCGCCTGGCTGCAGCCAGACCTTGTGGGGCGACCACCAGCGCTACCTGGATGCCTACCTGAAGACCTACCCCGGCTATTACCACACCGGCGACGGCGGCTATCTGGATGAAGACGGTTTCGTCTACATCATGGGCCGCACCGACGACGTCATCAACGTCTCCGGCCATCGCCTGTCTACCGGCGAGATGGAAGACCTGGTGGCCCGCCATCCGGCGGTGGCCGAATGCGCGGTGATCGGCGTGCACGACGAGATCAAGGGCCAGGTGCCGCTGGCGCTGGTGGTGCTCAAGGACGGCCAGGACATTGCCCAGGCGCAGTTGCAGAGCGAGCTGGTGGCCAGCGTGCGCGAGCAGATTGGTGCGCTGGCCTGTTTCAACCAGGTGCGGGTGGTCAAGCGCCTGCCCAAGACCCGCTCGGGCAAGATCCTGCGCGCAGTGCTGCGCAAGATTGCCGACCAGCAGCCGTATACACCGCCTTCGACCCTGGATGATCCGGCGGTGTTGGTGGAGATTGAAGCGGTGTTGGCGAGCCTGGCGCGGGTTGGGTAGGGCTTTCATCGCGGGTCAAGTCGAGGCGTCGCACCGCCGCTTTCACAGGACCTGCACCAACCTCAAGATCACTGCCAATCCTGGACTGCCCCCCAAAAGCTGGGCAGTTTTAACCAGCAGCCTGGCGCAACTGCCCCAACCGACTACGGGTGCGGGCCAGGTCGCTGGCGCTGCCGCCCAGGCTTGCGGCCAGCGGCAGGCTGCCGATCAGCACCAGGTGCTTGTCCTGGTCGTAGAGCACGTCCACCAGGTTGACGAAGCGCTGCTGGGCGGCAATCGAGCAGTCTTCAAGGTTCGGCAGGCAGTCGATGATCCAGTGGTCAAAACGCCGCGCCAGCTCCAGGTAGTCGATCACCGCGGTGGGTTGCTCGCACAGCTCGACAAAATCAAACCCCACGGTGCGCTGCTCGCTCAGGCGGGCGCGCAGGGTGCGCTTGCCTACCTCCAGTAAAACCGGCGCGTCACCCGGCTCGGGCAACTGCAGGGCCTGGCGCTGTTCGCGGCTGCCCGGCCACAGGTAATGGCCCTGGGTAAAGCGCTGCTGGCCAGCCGCGCCGGGCAGGCTGCGAAAGTCTTGCTCACCGCCGACTTCCAGCACCTGCATGCGGCTGTTGATCAGGCGGATCACCGGCTCGAAACGCTGGTGATACAGCGGGTTGGGCAGCAAGCCTTGCGGCGCGTAGTTGGAGGTTACCAGGAGAAAAATCCGCCGCTCGAACAAGGCCTGGAACAGCCGGGTGATGAGCATGGCGTCGCCGATGTCATGCACGTGGAACTCGTCGAAACACAGCACCTGGCAGTCGTCGAGCAACTCATTCAGGGTGCAGGCCAGGGCGTCGTCCTGCTGGCGATGATCAAACATGCCCTGGTGCAGGCGGGCGAAAAAGTCATGAAAGTGCAGGCGGCGCTTGCGCGCCTGGGGCAGGGCCTGGAAGAAACCGTCGAGCAGCCAGCTTTTGCCGCGCCCGACCGCGCCGTACAGGTAAAGGCTGCGCGCCTGGCCGCTCTCAATTTGCGCTGCCTGGGCCGCCATATGTTCGATGACGTGTAACTGGCCGGCGCTCAGGGTGTAGCCGCGGGCTTGGGCCTTGGCGGCAAAATGCTGACGAACGGTCGCCGCCACGCTGTTGTCTTCGGCCACCGGCGTGCGTAAGCGACGCCAGGCGCGCAACGGCGAACGTATCCAGGAAGGGGGCAGGGCAGGCAAACCGGGCTCCTCGGGGCAACGGCACTCAAGGGCCAGCTTGAGCGAGGGCGGCTAATTTAACCAATATGAATAAGGCCGGCCAGCGATCTCTGAGCGGGATAAGTGATGGCTTCTATCGCGGGGCAAGCCCGATCCTACAGATAGATCTTGTACGGGGCTTATACATTTCCCTGCAAACTGGCAGGTTTTTCCTTCACTGCTACCCTCAAGGTCAGATCACTCCTGCGTTGAAGGATGACAAGGTGAAGGGACGCTCTTTGGCGACGCTGCTCGGGCTGAGCATGGCCAGCACGGCAGGCGCCGCCGATTTCATGGTTGAAGTCAAAGTGCAAGTGGAGCGCGGCTGCCTGCTCATCCACCAGCCCCGCGATGCCGGCGCCCAGGCCTTGGGTGTGCTCGATTTCGGCCGCACGGCGCGGCTGGACGACCCGGCCGGCCCGCTCAGCAGCCAGTTGCTCGCGCTACGCCCGCCACGCCTGGAGTGCAACCCCGACACCGCTTACCAGGTGCAGGTCGATGGCGGCCAGCACGGCGGTATCGGCGAGGTGCGTTACCTGGCCAGCAACCAGCCTGCGGCGAAACCCATACCCTACCGTTTGTACCAGGACCCGGCCTGGCGCCTGCCGCTGCCGGTCAATGTTGCCCAGCATGCGCGGGTGCCCGATTCGGGCTCGGTGGCGCTGCCGTTGTATGCGCGTATCGAGCGCCTGGCCGAAGTGCCGGCGGTGGGGCGTTATTCGGACCTGCTCAAAGTCACCGTCACCTGGTAACCGGGGCGGCGCCTGCTAAAGGAACTGGCAGTATGAAAGGGATAATGCTGTTGACGCTTGGCCCGCTGCTGTTGCTCAGCCCCGATGCTTTCGCGGCCATGAGCGGGCATATCCAGGCGCGCCTGGTGATCAGCAGCGCCTGCCAGATCAGCGGCGGGCCGGGCACCCTGGAAACCCCCGGCGGCGGTGTGCTGGATTTTGGCAGCCAGGGCCCGAGTTGGACCAACCCGCTGCGTTCCGGCATCGAAGAGGCCACCGGTGACGGCAGCCTGCAGGTGCGCTGCAACCCGGCGGTGCGCGCCTTTACCGTGAGCATCAACGGCGGTGCCAACGGTGATGGCGCCACCCGGCGCCTGAGCAATGGCCGCGAGCTGATCCCCTATGAGCTGTCCGCCGACCCGTCGGGCCGGGCCCGTTACAACATCGGCCAGACCCGCAATTTTTCGGTCAGCAGCGCCGCGCAGATTCCGATTCCAATCTACGGTGCAGTAGTCGCCCATCCCAAGGCGCTACCGGCCGGCATTTACCGCGACACCCTGATGGTGACCCTGGACTGGTAATACGCAAGGAGTGACTCATGCACCCGAACCTCTCACGCTTGATTTTCGCAGGCCTAGGCCTGGCGCTCGCCACCCAGGCCCAGGCGGCCACGGTAACCGGCAACATCACCGCCACCCTGACGCTGATCGCCAGTTGCCAGGTCAACGGGGGCGGCGGTGCCAGCGGCCTGAACTTCGGTACGCTGAACTTCGGTACCCAGGAAGCGCTGTTCACCACTGCCGGCGGGCAGGTGCTGGGCGGCGGCGGTGGCGCCATGAGCATCCTCTGTTCCAGCGGCACAGTGCCGGTGATCAAGGTGCGTGCCGGCGCCCACGACAGCCAGTCGCCCGGTGGCAGCCGTGCGCTCTACGATGGCGTCGCCAACTACGTGCCGTATGACTTCTACACCGATTCAGGGCACACCCAGCTGCTGGCCATCGACGGCACCATCACCTTGCCGACCAGTACCGGCGTGGCCCAGTCGGTCAACCTGTATGGCCAGGCCAAGGGTAAGGCCGGCCTGCCGGCCGGGGTGTACACCGACACAGTGGCGGTCGAGCTGAGTTTCTGAACCGTGAACCGCGCCTGGCCCGGGCTGCTGGCCATGGTTGCCTGCAGCCTGCCGCTGCCGTTGGCGGCGGTCACCACCAGCACTTTCCAGGTCAGCGCCACGGTGGCGGCCGGCTGCCTGGTGGTGGGCGGCGTGAGCAACTACGGCAACCTCAATTTCGGCAGCTATTCGGCGCTGTCGACCAGCAGCGTCACCACCGCCCTGGGCGGCACCACGGTGACCCTGCAATGCACGCCAGGAGTGAGCTTGAGCATGAGCGTCGATGCCGGGCTGAACAGCGCCAGCGGCACGCGCAACCTCAAGCGCAGCAGCGGCACCTCGCTGGTGGCCTACCAATTGTTTCGCGACGCCGGCTTCAGCCAGAGCCTGGGCATCAACCAGAGCGTGGCGGTGAGCTACAGCGATCCGAGCACGATCAAGTTGCCGGTTTACGCCCGGGCCCAGTTGACCGGCAACCTGCCGGCCGGCAGTTACACCGATGTGGTGCAGGTGGTGCTGACCTTTTGAACGGCGCCGCCGGATGAATATGACAATAAGGAGAGTGTGCATGGAAGTAGGCGCCGGCAGTTCGCGCTTGAGCTACACCCTGTTGAGCTGTGCCCTGGCGCTGTTGTGCAGTGCGCCGTTGCAGGCCGCCACCTCGGTACTGATCTGGCCGATCGATCCGGTGCTGGAGGCCAATCAGAAAGCCGGCGCGCTGTGGCTGGAGAACCGTGGCGATGCGCCGGCCAACCTGCAGGTGCGGGTGTTCGCCTGGCGCCAGGGCGAGTTCGACGACCAGTACCAGGCCCAGCGCGAGATTATCGGCAGCCCGCCAGTGGCCAATATCGCCCCGGGGCAAAAGCAGCTGATTCGCCTGACCCGCACCGGCAGCTCGCCGGTGGGCCAGGAGCAGGCCTACCGGATCATCATCGATGAAATTCCCCCGGCCTTGCCGGCTGCGGCCAGCGCCGACAAGGCCCAGGCGGCGATCCGCTTCCAGATGCGCTATTCGGTGCCGCTGTTCGTCTACGGTGAAGGTTTGTGGGGCAAGCCTGACCCCAGTGGCCAGCGCGGTGACAGTGCGGTGGGCAAGCCGTTGCTGAACTGGCGTCAGGTCTCTGTACAAGGCAAGCCCTATGTGGAAATCCGCAACAGCGGCCCGGTGCATGCGCGCCTGACTGACGTGGTGCTGCAGCAGGGCAGCCAGAGCCGGCCGCTGGTGGAGGGTCTGCTCGGCTACGTGCTACCCGGCGCCAGCATGCGCTGGCCGGCGCCGCAGCCATTGGGCGCCGCTTCAGTGCTCAAGGGCCGGGTCAATGGCCAGGAGCCTGCGCAAACCCTGAGCCAGGGGCAATGAACAACAGCTAGCAGCACTACAGGGGCCAGGGAGGACCCGGTAATGGTCGGATACTGTGTGTGAGCATCTCTTCGGCGCTGCGGGCCTGTGGCCTGACCGTGCTGGGCTGTGGATCGCTGCTGGCTGGCGAACTGCCGCCGCCCCCGGCCAGCCTCGAGGCGGTCGCCGATGCGCCGTTGTTCCTGGAACTGCTGGTCAACCAGATGAGCAGCCCTGAACTGGTGGCGGTGCAGCAGCGCGCCGGGCGCCTGTACATGGCCACCGCCGACCTGCAGGCGGCTGGCATCGAGCTGCCCGGCGAATACGGTGACGAAGTGGCGCTGGACAGCATCCCCGGCCTGCACACCGACTACGACAGCCAGGGCCAGCGCCTGGTGCTGCAGGTGCCACCGGCCTGGTTGCCGACCCAGCGCATCGGCAGCCGCCAGTTGTACCCGGCCAGCGAAGCGCGCAGCAGTTTTGGCGCCTTGCTCAACTATGACCTGTACTTCAACGATACCGACGACGGTGGCCGCTACCTGGCGGCCTGGAACGAGCTGCGCCTGTTCGACAGCTGGGGCACGCTGTCGACCACCGGCCAGTGGCGCCAGTCCTTGGGCGGCAACGACTACGCCGACAGCCAGGAAGGCTTTCGCCGCTACGACACCACCTGGCGCTACACCGACGAGGCGCGCCTGCTGACCCTGGAAGTCGGCGACGTGCTCAGCGGCGCCTTGCCCTGGACCAGTTCGGTGCGCCTGGGCGGCCTGCAACTGTCGCGCGACTTTGCCGTGCGCCCGGACCTGGTCACCTACCCATTGCCGGCCTTTGCCGGGGAAGCGGCGGTGCCGTCCTCGGTGGATCTGTTCATCAACGGCTACAAAAGCTCCAGCGCCGATTTGCAGCCAGGCCCCTACACCCTGACCAACGTGCCGTTCATCAACGGCGCCGGCGAGGCGGTGGTGGTGACCACCGATGCCCTCGGCCGGCAGGTGTCGACCACCTTGCCGTTCTATGTCACCAGCAGCTTGTTGCAAAAAGGCCTGGCGGATTTCTCGCTGGCCGCCGGCAGCCTGCGCCGGGACTACGCGCTTCGCGACTTTGCCTATGGCCCGGGGGGGGCCGCCGCCAGTTTGCGCTACGGCCTGAGCGACAGCTTCACCCTCGAAAGCCACGCCGAGGCGGCCGAGTCCCTGGCCCTTGGCGGGCTGGGCGGCAACTGGCAGGTGGGCAACTGGGGCGTGGTCAATGCGGCGCTGAGCCAGAGCAGCTTCGACAGCCGCAGCGGCCAGCAACTGAGCGTCGGCTACCAGTACAACAGCCAGCGCCTGGGCTTCAATTACCAGCGCCTGCAACGGCGCGGCGACTATGCCGACCTGTCGCTGGTCGACAGCCCCTACACGCGCCTGAGCCAGCGCAGCGAACAGGTGACCATAAGCGTCAACCTCGAACGCTACGGCAGCCTCGGCGCCGGTTACTTCGATGTGCGCGCCGGTGACAACTCGCGCACCCGTTTGCTCAACCTCAGCTGGAGCAAGCCGTTGTGGCGCAACAGCAGCCTGTACCTGTCGGCCAACCGCGAAATCGGCGACAGCCAGTGGGCGGTGCAGGCGCAACTGGTGATTCCGTTCGACCTGCGCGGCACCCTGAGCTTTAGCGTTGAGCGCAACAAGGAGGGCCAGAACCAGCAACGGGTCAACTACAGCCGCGCGGTGCCCAGCGAAGGTGGCTTGGGCTTCAACCTCGGTTACGCCGACGGCGACCGTGAGGCTTACCGTCAGGCCGACGTCACCTGGCGCCTGCAGTCGGTGCAACTGCAGGCCGGTGCCTATGGCAGCAGCGACAGCATGACCCGCTGGGCCGATGCCAGCGGTTCGCTGGTGTGGATGGACGCCGGGCTGTTCGCCGCCAACCGTATCGACGATGCCTTCGTGGTGGTCAGCACCGAGGGTTTTGCCCAAGTGCCGGTACGCTACGAAAACCAGCTGGTCGGGCGCACCGACAAGAACGGCCACCTGCTGGTGCCCTGGAGTAGCGCCTACTACCGCGCCAAGTACGAGATCGACCCCATGGAACTGCCGGCCAACGTCCAGAGCCCGCAGGTCGAGCAGCGGGTGGCGGTGCGCCGGGACAGCGGCTACCTGCTGGAATTCCCGCTGCAACGGGTGGTGGCGGCGAGCATCGTCCTGGTCGATGGCAACCATAAGGAACTGCCGCTGGGCAGCCAGGTGCGCCATGAGCAGAGCGGGGCGCTGGCGGTGGTCGGCTGGGACGGGCTGGTGTACCTGGAAGGGCTGGCCGCGGACAACAGCCTGCAGGTGCAGATCGCCAACGGCGGCAGTTGCCGGGTGCAGTTCAAGCTGGCGCCCGAGCAGGACCAGGTGCCGCTGATCGGCCCGCTGGTGTGCCAATGAAGCGCCTGCTGATGCTCCTGGCCTTGCTCGCCAGCCCCCAGGTGCACGCGTTGTGCTCGGTGATCGATACCGCGCCGGCAAGCTTTGGCAGTGTCAGCTCGACCCTGGTGCGCACCACCGTGCAGTCGGCCTCGACCCTCAATGGCGGGCTGCAATGCACCGGCTCGCTGGTCAGCCTGCTGGCCAGCGACGATCACTTCTACGCCACTTTCACCCCACCGGCCGGCAGTACCGGCCTGCTCGGCCCCACGGGCGATGTGATCGGCTACACCCTGTACGCCAACAACACCACCAACTACCCGATCGCCCGCAGCCTGCCTTACGACTTTGCCCGCAACGGCATCCTCGATGCCTTGGGCCTGCTCAACGGCACCACGCCCAAGTCGGTGCCGCTCTACCTCAAGAGCCTGAGCGGCAGCAACGTCGCCGCCGGCCTTTATCAGGAAGTCCTGACGGTGTACTGGAACATCAGCTACTGCTGGGGCATTGGCGTCGGCAGTATCTGCCTGGGCCGGCAGAACCTCACCGGCACCACCAGCCTGACCGTGAGCCTGACAGTGACCAATGACTGCCAGATCACCAGCCCCAACATCAGCTTCGGTAGCGCGCCGGTGGTCGGCGGCTTCAGCACGGTCAACAGCAACGTCAATGTCTCCTGCACCAAGGGCAGCAACTACACCGTGGGCCTGGACGATGGCCAGAATGTCTCCGCCGGGCGCCGGCGGATGAAGTCGGCGGCCAACAACTATATGGCCTATGACATCTTCAAGAGCGCTGGCAGCGTGCGTTGGGGCAGCGTCACCACGGCCCGGCGGGCCAGCAGCGACGCCGATATCAACCCCGGTGTGGGCACCGGCACCGGCAGCCAGATCTTCAACTACAACGCCAAGGTCTACACCGACCAGGCCACACCGCCCGCCGGCACTTACCTGGACAACGTAATACTCGACGTGCAGTTCTGAGCCCGTGCGCCTTCGCTCAGCCACCAGTAACCCAGGGCCACGGCATTGAGCAGCGCGCCATAGGCACACACCAGCAGCCAGCCGCCCCAGGCATAGGCCAGGGTCGAGGTCAGCGCGCCGAAGGCACTGCCCACCGAGTAGAACAGCATGTAGGCAGCGGTCAGCCGGCTGTGGGTGGCTTCAGGCAGGCGGTAGATCAGGCTCTGGCTGGCGACGTGCACGGCCTGCAGGCCCAGGTCGAAGACCACCACGCCGAGCAGCAGCGCCCACAGCGAATATTCAGTCAGGGCGATGGCCGCCCAGGACGCCAGCATCAATAACAGCGAGCCGCCACTGACCCACTGGCCCAGGCCGCGATCCACCAGCGCCCCGGCCCGCGCCGCCGCCAGTGCGCCCGCCGCGCCCGCCAGGCCGAACAGGCCCACTTCGCTGGTCGACAACGACAGCGGCGGGGCGCTCAGGGGCAACACCAGCGGCGTCCACAGCACCATCGCCGAGGCGAAGCTGAGCAGGGCCAGCACTGAGCGCCGGCGCAGCAGCGGTTCATCGCGCAGCAGCAACGCCAGTGAATGCAGCAGCTCGCGGTAACTGCCCGCCGCCTGCACCGGTTGTTGCCGAGGCAGCACGCGCCAGAGCAGGGCGGCAATCACCAGGGTCAAGTCCGCCGACAGCCAGTAGATCGAGCGCCAGCCGGCGAGGTCAGCCATGGCCCCGGACAAGGTACGCGCCAGCAGGATGCCGATGACGATGCCGCTGGTGATCACCCCCACGACATGACCGCGCTCGCTGGCCGCCGACAGCGTCGCGGCGTAGGCCACCAGCACCTGGGTGACTACCGCCAGCAAGCCGGTCAGGCCCATGCCCAGCAGCAGCCAGGGCGTGCTCGGTGCCCAGGCAATCAGCACCAGGGCCAGGGCCGACAGTAGCGACTGGCCGACGATCAGCCGCCGGCGGTTGAGGCGATCGCCCAACGGCACCAGCAACAACAGGCCCAGGCCATAGCCGACCTGGGTCAGGGTCACCACCAGGCCGACCAGGCCGGGGTCGATGGCAAATTCCCGGGCCATGGCTTCGAGCAAGGGTTGCGCGTAGTAGACATTGCCCACCGCCAGGGCGCAGGCCACGGAGAACAGCAAGATGACGGCGGATGACATTCGGTGTTGGGGCTGCATGGGCTCGATCCTTCTGGTTGCATAATGAAACCAGTTGTACGCTAGAGAAACTGGTTTTATATTGCAACCACTTTCACTGGCGAGATTTCCCATGGTCCAACGTACCCGCCTGCAAGACGCCGAATGCCCGGTGGCGCGTTCCCTCGATGCCATTGGTGACTGGTGGTCGCTGCTGATCGTGCGTGATGCCTTCGATGGCCTGAAGCGCTTCAGTGAGTTCCAGCGCAACCTGGGCATGGCCAAGAACATCCTCAGCACCCGCCTGCGGCAACTGGTCGAGCACCAGATCTTCGAGCTGGTGCCGGTGTCCGAGGGCAGCGCCTACCAGGAATACGTGCTCACCGAGAAAGGCCTGGGCCTGTTCCCGTTGATCGTCGGCTTGCGCCAGTGGGGCGAGGCGTTCTACTTCGCTGAGGGCGAGGCCCATTCGCAACTGGTCGACCGCGAGCACGGCAAACCGGTCAAGGCCCTGCAGTTGCGCGCCGCCGACGGCCGCCTGCTCGGCCCGCACGACTGCGTGCGCCTGCCGGCCCGGGGCTGAGCCTGGCAGCCAGCTACAACCTTCACGGCAGCCACGGGCAAGACGGCCATTGCCAGCGCGCGCAGAGTAGGACCACTGTCATCCTTCTGCTCGAGGTCTTTTGCCATGTCGCTCAACGACACGCTCAGTGCGCACCTGAATCGCGGCACGGTCGGCTTTCCCACCGCCCTTGCCAGTACCATCGGCCTGATCATGGCAAGCCCGGTGATCCTCACCGCGACCATGGGCTTCGGTATCGGCGGCAGTGCCTTCGCCGTGGCCATGCTGATCGCGGTGGTGATGATGCTGGCGCAGGCGACCACCTTTGCCGAGGCGGCGTCGATCCTGCCGACCACCGGCGCGGTGTACGACTACATCAACTGCGGCATGGGGCGCTTTTTCGCCATCACCGGCACGCTCTCGGCCTACCTGATCGTCCACGTCTTTGCCGGCACCGCCGAGACCATGCTGGCCGGGGTCATGGCCCTGGTGAACTTCGAGCACCTCAACACCCTGGCCGAATCGGCCGGTGGTTCGTGGCTGCTGGGTGTCGGCTTCGTGATCATCTTCGCCATCCTCAATGCCTTTGGCGTCAGCGCCTTCGGCAAGGCCGAGATCATCCTTACCTTCGGCATGTGGACCACGCTGATGGTCTTCGGCGTGCTCGGCCTGATGGCCGCGCCGGCGGTGGAGCTGGAGGGCTGGTTCGGCGTGTCGCTGGTCGGCACGGACCTGGTGACCATCCTCTCGCTGGTGGGCATGGCCATGTTCATGTTCGTCGGCTGCGAGTTCGTTACGCCGCTGGCGCCGGATTTGCGCCAGTCGGCGAAAAGCATGCCGCGGGCCATGGCCCTGGGTCTGCTGGGGGTGGCGACGTGCATGTTCATCTATGGCGCGGCGATGAAGCGCCAGGTCGACAACGTGCTGCTCGATGCCGCCAGCGGCGTGCACTTGCTCGACACGCCCATGGCCATCCCGCGCTTTGCCGAACAGGTGATGGGCGATATCGGCCCGCTGTGGCTGGGCATCGGCTTTCTGTTCGCCGGTGCGGCGACCATCAACACGCTGATGGCCGGGGTGCCGCGAATCCTCTACGGCATGGCCGTGGACGGCGCCTTGCCCAAGGTCTTCACCTACCTGCACCCGCGCTTTAAAACGCCGCTGCTGTGCATCCTCGTTGCCGCCCTGATTCCGTGCCTGCATGCCCTGTGGCTGGGCGGCAACACCGACCGCATCATGCACCTGGTGCTGGCGGCGGTGTGCGCCTGGAGCACCGCGTACCTGCTGGTAACGCTGTCGGTGGTGATCCTGCGCATCCGTCGCCCGGACCTGCCACGGGCCTATCGCTCGCCGTGGTTCCCGCTGCCGCAAATCCTCTCGAGCGTCGGTATTGTCCTGGGCATGTGGTTCATCACCCCGCCGGGCATGGACCCGGCCGACATCTACGTGCCCTTTGGCCTGATGCTGGCCGGCACCGCGGTGTATGCGCTGTTCTGGACGCTACTGGTGCAGAAGGTCAACCCGTTCAAGCCGGCTTCGGTGGAAGAGGTGCTGGCGCGCGAATTCGCTCATCAACCGGGGACTGCACATGGCTATTGCCCTGCGCCAACTGTGGCAAAGGCTGTCTGATCGGGCGCCGGCCGGCTATCGGCCGGGGCTGACCCTTGAAAAGCTGCAACGCAACCTTGGCCTGGACAGCTTCGAGGTGCTCGGCCCGGGCCTTGGTCGCTTCAACTGGGCCGGGCAGGCGGTGCAGGTGCGCGAGCGCTGCGAAGCGCAGTTGCTCATGCACCTGGTGCTGAGCGAATTCAGCCTGAGCCTGCCTGCCACAGGGCAGGGCAGCGCCCACCTTGAACTGCACCACAGCGGGTCATTGCGCCGCAGCGGCCTGCGGGTTCAGCTGCGTCAGGGCGAGCCGGCGTTGCAGGCCGAACTGCAACGGCGCCTGCTGGCCGATAGTGCGTTGCTGCAGGCACTGATGCCCCTGGACTTCAAGCGCCTGCGCCTGCACAGAAGCGACGGCCAATGGACCCTGACCCTCGAGCACATCGGCGCCAGCGAGGTGGTCAACCGCCTGCCGGCCTTTCGTCGCTACATTCGCCTGAGCCCCGAACAATGCCAGCACCTGCTGGCCGCGCTGCAAGGCGTGCCGGGGCTGTTGGCCGGGCTCTGAGCCGGCCATCTGGCATCAAACCTGCTTCCACTCTGGCTGCTTCACGCAAGTTGCGCGCACATAGATAACATGTTAACTATTGCCCAACAAAAACAAGATGCCATTGTGGAGGTACCCATGAGTATCCATCACGCCAGCAGCCCTGCGCTGGAACGCTGGAACGCAACGATGCAGAACATCTGCGGGGTGTACGAGACGGAACTGGCGTTCAACCCCTCGCTGTTCATCGGCGAGATTTCCACCTGGTCGCGCGGCGGCCTGGCCCTGGCCAACCTGCGTACCAACGCCGGGCTGATCCGCCGCAAGGGCCTGAACAGCGACCGCGACAACGACCAGCATTGCTTTCTGGTCAGCCAGCGCACCGGCTTCTCGCAGATCACCCAGAACGGCGTCAGCATCCAGCTGGCGCCCGGCGAAATGCTCCTGATGGACGCAGCCGGTGCCTGCGAAATCATGCCCTTCGGCCTGATCGAGCACGCTTCGCTGTCGTTGTCGCGGGCCGAGGTGTGCAAGCAGTTGGGCAGCGACAGCCGCACCTTCGGCAAGATCTCCCAGACCCGCGCCTGCGGGCGCATGCTGCACCTGCTGATGGACCAGCTGTGCAAAGAGCAAAGCGCCGGCGAAGACGAGCAGAGCGAAGGTCAGGCGCTGCACAGCGCCTTCCTGTCGCTGCTCGGTTCGGCCCTTGAAGGCAGCGACGACCTCTGCGCGTTGCCGGCCTCAATACAGGGCGCCAACCTGCGCAGTTATGTGCAAAAAGTCATCGATGACTCCCTCGGCCAGGCCAACCTGACCCCGGTCAACCTCGCCAACCGCCTGAACATTTCCGTGCGCCACCTCTACCGCCTGTTCGAAGAGCAGGGCGACAGCGTCTGCCGCTACATCCAGCGCGCGCGCCTCAAACGCAGCGCCGCCGACCTCGCCAACCCGGTGCTCAAGCGCGAGTCGATTACCACCATTGCCTACAAATGGGGCTTCACCGACTCGGCGCACTTCAGCCGCTCGTTCAAGAAGCAGTTCGAGCAGTCGCCCAAGGACTACCGCGCCAGCAGCCTGGCCTGATCAGCGTTTGATCGTTGCTGGCTTGACCGCAGGATGCGGTCTGTATAGGCTCGTCCGACCTGGCTACCTACCGATAGGTAGGTTGAGCGCCAAGCGCCAGCCAGGTCCCGTTTTTATCTGGAATCAAGCCTATGCACAGTGCAGCCTCCACGCCGACCGCCCGGGTCGGCTTCGCCATTTCCCTGGCCCTGATCGGCGCCCTCGGGCCCTCGGCGGTCGACATGTACCTGGCCAGCATGCCAAGCATCGCCAGCGAGTTCGCCACCTCCTATGCCGGGGTGCAACTGACCCTGACCGTGTTCCTCCTGGCCATGGGCGCCGGGCAGTTGTTGTTCGGGCCGTTGGTCGACACCCTCGGTCGGCGCCGGCCGTTGCTTGCCGGTTTGCTGGTGTTTGTCTTGAGCTCGCTGGCCGCCGCTGCCGCGCCCGACCTCAACAGCCTGCTGCTGGCGCGTTTCATCCAGGGCCTGGGTAGCGCCCTGACCCTGGTGGTGATCATGAGCATGGTCCGCGACGTTGCCGAAGGCGCGCGGGCGGCGCAGATCTTCGCCTTGCTGATGACCATCGAAGGCCTGGCGCCGGTGATCGCCCCGGCATTGGGCGGCTTTGTCGGTGCGCACTTTGGCTGGCGGGCGATCATGCTGGTGCTGGCGGCATTGGGCGTGCTGGTGCTGATCAACTCGGCGCTGATGCTCAAGGAAACCTTGCCCGAGGACAAGCGCATGGCCTGGCAGCCTCGGGAGTTCTTGCGCACTTACGTACGGATCGCCCGTGACCGCCAGTTCCTGCGCCCGGCCCTGGCCTTGTCGGCGGTGTTCTTCTTTCTGTTTGCCTACATCGGCGGGGCCGCTTTCGTTTACCAGCATCACTTCGGGCTGTCGGTCGAGGCGTTCGGCACCCTGTTCGGCGCCACCGGCGTGGCCATTCTGCTCGGCGCCATCACCGCGGGCCGCCTGGTGGCGCGCAAGGGCTTGGTGCGCCTGGCCCGCTGGGGCGCGGCGTGCATGCTGGTCGGCGCCGTGCTGGTGCTGGCCGGTGCGCTGAGTGCGGCGGGGCTGGTGGGTATCGTTGCCGGCATGGCGGTTGCCATGTTCGGCCTGGGCATTGCCGAGGCCACGCTGATGTCGCTGGTGATGTCTTCGCAGAGCACCGCGCTGGGCTCGACTGCTGCGTTGCTCGGTGCCTTCCAGTTGATCATTTCGTCGTTCGCCACGCCATTGTCGGGCATCATGGCGCCTTTGGGCGCGGCGCACTGGGCGTTGTTGCTCGGCCTTTCGGCGCTGTGCGTGGCGCTGCTGGTGCACATCAGCACCCGCCATGCCGAGCCGCAGGTGCACAGCCTGGCTGGGCATTGATCCGTATTTGTTGGGGGAGACACCGCTATGAGAAGCCTGACGCCGTCGGCGGAAAAGATCTGCGCGATTGCCGTCGAGCAGTTTGCCGAGCTGGGTTATGACGCCTCGTCGCTCAACGATATCGCCGCGGCGGCGGGCATGCGCAAGCCGTCGTTGTATGCGCATTTTGCCGGCAAGGACGACCTGTTCCAGGTGGTCTATGCCCGGGCCCTGCACGCCGAGCACGAGTACCTGGAGGCGTGCTTTGCCGAGCAGGTGCCGACCGGCGAGCTGCCGGGGCAACGTTTTGCCGAGCGCTTGAACGCGCGCTACCAGGCCTCGGCGCATTTGCGCTTCATGCTGCGCACGGCGTTCTTCCCGCCCAGTGAACTGCGGCCGGTGATCTGTGCCGGCTTCGAGGCCTACCTGGCGAGGTTGGGCGAGTTGTTTGCCCAGGCGTTGCGCACGTTCGCGCCGGGGCTGGAGGAGGGGCAGCAGCGCTTGTATGGCGATGCCTACCTGGGGATCGTCGACAGTTTGAATGTCGAGTTGATCTATGCGGGGGCGGAGGCGTTCGAGCGGCGGTTGGCGGCGCTTTGGTGGATGTTCGGGATGTCGTTGGCCAGGCTCTAGGGCCTCATCGCGGGTCAAGCCCGCTCCTACAGAGTGGCTCTGTGGGAGCGGGCTTGACCCGCGATGCGTCTAGTCAGACCACCGCAAAGTAATGCTTCACAAAGCTCTCGCTGAGAATCTCCCAGAGCACCGGCGTGCCCTTGGTCACGAACCAGCTGTCACCCACGTTGTAGGTGCGGCTCACACCCGTGGCTTCGTCGGTCAAGCGCACCTGGCCGGTGACTACCACGGCTTGTTCGTTGAACGGGTAGACCATGCGGAACTTGCCGGTGGTGGTGCCAAAGTAGGCGCTGCTGACCGGGTCGGTCGGTGCACCGAAGGTCATTTTGCCGAAGGCGCGTACTTCGCCTTCGAGTATCTCCGAGCCCAGGTCGGCAACGGTGCCCCAGGCGTCGAGTTGGCTGAGCTGGAGGTTCGGGGTGACGGCAGTCAGGGTCATGGCAGTGTTCCTTGAGGGTTGAAAGAGTTGGGGCTTAGCGCCGGCCATTCCAGTAGCCGGACAGCTGGTGCCAGGATTTGCCGGCGGTCAGCAGCACCGAGCGCAGTTGATCCTTGGCCGGAATGGTCGGGCGTGGCACCGAGCTGATCAGGTCATAGCGCGCCGAGCCTTCGCTCATGCCTTCGGCCAGGACCTTGCAGATGATGTGGCTGGGGGTGACGCCAAAACCGGAATAACCTTGCACGTAGAAAGCGTTGCGCCGACCGGGCAGGGTGCCGATCTGCGGGAACAGGTTGGGGCTGCAGGCCATCGGCCCGCCCCAGGCCAGGTCGATTTTCACGTCCTTGAGGTAGGGGAAAATCTTCAGCATCAGGTTGCGGTTCCAGGCCTTGAGATCGCCCGGGATGTGTTCGACCAGCGGCGTGGCGGCACCAAACAGCAGGCGGTTCTCGTTGGTCACCCGGTAGTAATCGATCACCGGGCGGATGTCGCTGTAGGCCCCGCGAATCGGGCTGATGCGCTGGATCAGCTCGTCCGGCAATGGCTCGGTCATCATCTGGAAGGCGTAGGTGTTGATGGTCGAGCGGTGCAGCTCCGGCTCCAGCTTGTTGAGGAAACTGTCGCAAGCCCACAGCAGCTTGCTGGCGGTCACCGAACCGCGCCCGGTGCGCACGCGGATGCGCTCGCCGTACTGCACCTGCAGCGCCGGGCTGTTCTCGAAGATGCGCACGCCGTGTTCGCTGAGCGCCTTGGCTTCACCGAGCAACAGGTTCAGCGAGTGCACATGGCCACCGCCCATGTGCAGCAAGGCGCTGCTGTAGGCGTCGGAGCCGATGATCTGCTTGACCTCGCTGCCACCGAGAAATCGGATCTCATGCTGGGAGTTGACCGACTTGAAGTCCTTTTCCCAGGCGCGCAGGGTTTTTTCCTGGCGGGCGTTGAAGCCCATGTAGCCATAGCCGTGACAGAAGTCGGCGTCGATGGCGTACTTGGCGATGCGGTTCTTGATGATGTCGGCGCCCAAGTCGCTGATCTCGAAGATCTGCCGCAGGCCATCGTCGCCGACGTGCTGCTTGATCTTCTCCAGGTCATGGCCGATGCCGGCCATGATCTGCCCGCCATTGCGCCCGGTGCCACCAAAGCCCAGGTAGCGGGCTTCGAGCACGACGATGTTGGTGATGCCTTTTTCCGCCAGCTCCAGGGCCGTGTTGATCCCGGAAAAGCCGCCGCCGATGATGACCACGTCGGCGTCCACGTCCTGTTCCAGGGTCGGGAAGCTCAGGTTGTATTTTTTGGTGGCGGTGTAGTAGGTCGGCGTTTCGATGTTGATCATGGCGCAGCCTGAAAAGTGAAGTACTGATGGGCTCTATTAAGGCCTTGCCCGGCGCCTGCGTCTTGACCCTGCGTGCCGCCGAGCTTGACTGCCGGTGCCAGGGCTGTGGCAAGGCGTTGATTTTGTTAAAGTGTTAACAAAATAGCCTGATGATTAGCCATCCCATGCCCCAGCCGCGCCCGTCGTTGACCCTGACCTTGT
The DNA here is from genome assembly GCF_024748945.1 of Pseudomonas sp. B21-035. NCBI lineage: Bacteria > Pseudomonadati > Pseudomonadota > Gammaproteobacteria > Pseudomonadales > Pseudomonadaceae > Pseudomonas > Pseudomonas sp. B21-035. Next base: position 3,425,182 of record NZ_CP087179.1, on the reverse strand, counting down.
TGCAAGCCCGCGAAGCGGCCATGCGTTTTTTTCGCCCCTCGCTCAACCAGCACGGGCTCACCGAGCAGCAGTGGCGGGTGATCCGTATCCTGCGCCAACAGGGCGAAATGGAGATCTACCGCCTGGCGGAACTGGCCTGCATCCTCAAGCCGAGCATGACCGGGGTGCTGGTACGCATGGAGGCGGCCGGCCTGGTCAGCCGGCGCAAGGCCGAACAGGACCAGCGCCGGGTGCTGGTCAACCTGGCGCAAAAGGGCGAGGAGATTTTTGCCTCGATGAGCCAATGCATGGAGAGCAATTACCGGCGCATTCAGGAGCAGTTCGGCGAGCAGAAGCTGCAGGCGTTGCTGGGCTTGCTGGAGGAGTTGAAGCAGGTGGGGCGGTGACCGCATCGCGGGGCAAGCCCGCTCCTACGGGATGTGCAGGAGCGGGCTTGACCCGCGATGAGGCCAGTACAGTCAATACACAGAAGGCCCAGACGAGCCCACTACCACATCCCCCTTGAACTTACCCGCCAACCCCTGCAAGCCCTTCATCAACACCGTGGTATCGACCCCCACCGCGACGAAGCCTGCGCCCAGCTCCAGGTAGCGCCGTGCCAAGGCTTCATCGGCACTGAGAATCCCCGCCGCCTTGCCGGCCTTCTGAATCTGCACGATCGCCTGTTCAATCGCCGCCTGCACCTCGGGGTGCCCGGGGTTGCCGCGATAGCCCATGGAGGCACTCAAGTCCGCCGGGCCGATGAACACCCCGTCAACGCCCTCGACCGCTGCAATCGCCTCAAGGTTGCGCAGCCCTTCAAGGCTTTCGATCTGCACCAGCAGGCACATCTGCTCATCGGCCTGGTCGAGGTAGCCGGGGATGCTGTTCCAGCGCGAGGCCCGCGCCAGGGCGCTGCCGACACCGCGCATGCCCTTGGGCGGGTAGTGCATGGCGCGCACCAGTTCGCCGGCCTGCCCGGCGCTTTCGACCATCGGCACCAGCAGGGTTTGTGCGCCGATATCCAGCACCTGCTTGATCAGCGCGGTGTCGCCGATCACCGGGCGGATGATCGCCTGGGCCGGGTAGGGGGCGATGGCCTGCAACTGGCCGAGCATGCCGCGCAGGTCGTTGGGCGCGTGTTCGCCGTCGATCAGCAGCCAGTCGAAACCGGCGTTGGCGGCAAGCTCGGCACAGTACGGCTCGGCCAGGCCAAGCCACAGGCCGATTTGCGCCTCGCCGCGTTGCAGGCGTTGTTTGAAGCGGTTGACGGGCATGTCCATGGGCAATTCCTCAAACGAAACGGCAGGCAATCGAACCGAGCATGTCGTAGTCGACATGGAAGGTATCGCCGGGGTTGGCCGCCACCGGGCGGGTGAAGGAGCCACCGAGAATGATCTGCCCGGCTTCAAGGGTGACGTCGTACGGCGCCAGCTTGTTGGCCAGCCAGGCGACGCCCTTGGCCGGGTGGTTGAGCACCGCCGCCGAAACCCCGGACTCTTCGATCACGCCGTTGCGGTAGAGCACCGCCGGCACCTTGCGCAGGTCGATATCGCCCGGACGCACCGCGCGCCCGCCCATGACCACGCCGGCGTTGGCGGCGTTGTCGGAGATGGTGTCGAAGACCTTGCGGGTGGCCTGGGTCTGCGGGTCGATCTGCTGGATGCGCGCATCGATGATCTCCAGCGCCGGGATTACCCATTCAGTGGCGTCGAGTACGTCGAACAGGGTCACGTTCGGGCCCTTGAGCGGCTTGCCGAGGACGAACGCCAGCTCCACCTCGACCCGCGGCACGATAAAGCGCTCGAAGGGGATGTCGCTGCCTTCGTCGAAGAACATGTCATCGAGCAGCGCGCCGTAGTCCGGTTCGGTGATGTTCGACGACACCTGCATGGCCCGTGAGGTCAGGCCGATCTTGTGGCCGACCAGCTTGCGCCCGCCCTCGATTTTTTGTGCGACCCAGGCGCGCTGGATGGCGTAGGCGTCTTCGATGCTGATGCCCGGGTGCTCCAGGGAGAACTGCCGCACCTGTTCGCGGCTGCGTTCGGCGCGCTCGAGCTGGGCGGCGGCGTGCAGGATCTGGCTGTGGTCAAGCATGGCGAAATCTCTTACTGAGGGTTGACGATGGCAGCCTTGGTGCGCAGCACCAGCAAGCCGCCGAGGGTGATGAACAGCGCCAGTACGTACAGGGCCAGGCTGGCGCTCTGGGTGGTGTCGCGCATCCAGCCGATCAGGTACGGGGCGAGGAACGAGGCGATGCTGCCGAACGAGCTGATCAGGGCGATACCGGCGGCCTGGGTGGTGTTCGACAGGAATGCCGGCGGCAGTTGCCAGAACATCGGCAAGGCAGCGCTGGCGCCCATGCCGGCGATGATCAGGCCGCCCAGCACCATCACCGGGTTGCCGGGTGCCAGGCCGGCCACGGCGATGCCGGTGGCCGACATCAGCAGCGGCACGCACAGGTGCCAGCGGCGTTCACGCTGACGGTCGGAGGAACGGCCACAGGCGATCATGAAGAAGCACCCGGCCAGGTACGGCACGGCGCTCAACAGCCCGACGCGGCCATCGCTGCCGATGCCGGCGCCGTGGATCAGGGTCGGCATCCAGAATGCCAGGGTGTTGACCGCCAGCATCACCGCAAAGTACACCGCCACCAGCAGCCAGACCTGGCTGTCACGCAGGATGCCGGCAAACGAGGTGATGGATTTGCGCTGCTCTTCCTGGTTCAGTTTTTCGCGCAGTTGCTGCTTTTCAGTGCCGTTCAGCCAGCTGACACTCTCGAAGCTGTCGGGCAGGCACTTGAGCACCACCAGGCCGAGCAACACCACCGGCGCGCCTTCGATCAGGAACATCCACTGCCAGCCACGCAGGCCGGCGGCGTCGTGGAACAGCTCGAGGATGCCGCCCGACAGCGGCCCGCCGACCACCCCGGCCATGGGCACGGCGATGGCGAACAGCGCGGTGATCTGCCCACGACGGCGGGCCGGGTACCAGCGGTTGAGGTAAACCAGGATGCCGGGGAAGAAGCCGGCTTCAGCGACGCCGAGCAAAAAGCGCAGGACATAGAAGCCCGAGGCCGATTCAACCCAGAGCATGCTGGTCGACAGCGTGCCCCAGACCACCATCAGGGTGGCGATCCAGCGCCGTGGGCCGACGCGGTCCAGGGCCATGTTGCTGGGTACGCCGAACAGCGCGTAGGCAATGAAGAACAGCCCGGCACCAAAGCCGTAGACCGTGTCGCTGAAGTGCAGGTCGCTGCTCATCTGCATCTTGGCAAAACCAATGTTGATGCGGTCCAGGTGAGCGAACAGGTAGCAAATCAGCAGCAGCGGCATCAGCCGCCAGGTGATCTTGCTGTGGGTCGAGTCATGTTGGGCAAGGGCAGCGTGTTGGGCAGTATTGGCTGTGCTCATGATCTTGTACTTTTTGTCAGAGGGCCGTTGGGGAGGGCGGGTGGCTGTGGTTCAGCCCGCCTGGTTTTGCAAAAAGGCGTGAACGTTGTTCTGTTTGAAGTTCAGCTGCGGGTGCAGCTCGATCATCTCGAACGACAGCGCCAGCAGGCGTTGGCTTTGCAGCTCGGCAAAGTGCGCGGTGATCACCGCGAACAGCGCCTCGGCGACCTCGGTGCGGGTTTGCAGATCGCGGCCGTGGCCGACCTTGAGGGTCATGTGGACGAAGGCGTAGTCGTGCTTGCCATCGGCCATGCGCCAGCTGTCCAGGCGCACGCCACGGCTGCGGATGCCGCCCAGGGGGAACACGCCGCTGGCGCCCAGGCTGGCGTGGACCTTGGCGAACAGGCCGGGCAGGTCGGCCTGTTGCTCGATGTTGTCGGTGTACTCAATGATGAAATGCGGCATGAAGATCTCCGTTTGAACGGCGGCAAGCGGCAAGCTACAAGCGGCAAGAACGCGTGCTCTTCGCTTGCAGCTTGTGGCTTGAAGCTTGTGGCTGCTGCCTTCGCGCTACAGCGGGAAGATGGCGTTGATTTGCCCGGTGCCGGAGCTGCCGAACGGCTCGGTCAGGACCTCGACCGGCTTGTTGTAGCCGGCACCGCCAAGCAGGCCCAGGAGCATCGCCGTGTCGTGCATGCCGCCTTCGCCGTAGCAGTGGTTGGCGTAGTCCGGGAGCATCGCGCAGAACTCCTTGAAGCGGCCCTGCTTCCACAGCTCGACCACGCGCAGGTCCATCTGCTTGTCGAATTCGCGGGTCCAGTTGTGGATGTTGGCTTCGGCGTTGCGGTCATCGGAAAAACGGTGCGACAGCGAACCGGAGGCCAGCACCAGCACTTTGCGGTCGCTCTTTTCGATGGCCCGGCGCACCGCGGCGCCGAAGGCGAAGCTGTCTTCCAGGCGGTGCCAGGCGCACCAGGCGGCAATCGACACGACCTTGAACTTGTGCGCGTCGGGCACGTCCATGTGCATGTAGCGCATCGGCACCAGGGTGCCGTATTCAAGCTCAAGGCTTGGGATGTTGTGGGCCAGGGTGCGCACGTCGGCGGCGTTGGCTTCAAGGCCGATCAGCTCGCCCAGTTGCGGGCAGCCGGGGTACTCGAAGTCCATGTTCTTGATGAAGTGCGGCAGCTCGTTGCTGGTGTAGGTGCCCTTGAAGTGTTCGCCACAGTTGATGTGGTAGCCGCTGTTGACCAGCCAGTGGACGTCGAACACCACGGCGGTGTCGGCGCCCAGTTCGCGGGCGCGGCGGCCGATTTCCTTGTGCCCGGCAATCGCCGCCTCGCGGCAGCCATGATGCTTGCCGGGCAGTTCGGACAGGTACATCGAGGGTACGTGGCAGACTTTGGCTGCCAGGACGACTTCGCCCATGATGGAACTCCTGGAAATTGTTGTTCTTGTGTGCGATCGGTTGCGCCCCATCGCGGGTCAAGCCCGCTCCCACAAGGCAGCCTCAAAACCTGTGGGAGCGGGCTTGCCCCGCGATGCTGTCAGACGCCCCAGCGCGGAATATGGTGACTGCCCATCGAGATACACACGTTCTTGATCTCGGCAAACACCTCGAAGCTGTACTGCCCGCCCTCACGGCCGGTGCCTGAACCCTTGACCCCGCCGAACGGCTGGCGCAGGTCGCGCACGTTCTGGCTGTTGATGAACACCATGCCGGCCTCGATGCCGCGGGCCAGACGATGCGCCTTGCCGATGTCCTGCGTCCAGATGTACGAGGCCAGGCCATACTCGGTGTCGTTGGCCAGTCGCAGCGCCTCGGCTTCGTCCTTGAAGGGGATCAAACACACCACCGGGCCGAAGATTTCTTCCTGGGCGATGCGCATGTTGTTGTTCACGTCGGCAAACACCGTCGGCTGAATGAACTGCCCGCGGGCCAGGTGCGCCGGCAGGTTGGCCGGGCGCTCAAGGCCGCCAGCGAGCAGGGTCGCGCCTTCTTCGATGCCGATCTTGATGTAACCGGTGACCTTGTCATAGTGGGCCTGAGTGATCATCGAGCCTACCTGGGTTTGCGGGTCTTGCGGGTCGCCGACGATCAGGCGCTTGGCCCGCGCGGCAAACTCGGCGACGAACTGCGGGTAGACGCTCTGCTGGATGAAGATACGGCTGCCGGCGGTGCAGCGCTCGCCATTGAGCGAGAAGATGGTGAACAGCGCCGCATCCAGGGCGCGCTCAAGGTCGGCGTCTTCAAAAATCAGCACCGGCGACTTGCCGCCCAGCTCCATGGAGTACTTTTTCAGGCCCGCGGTCTGCATGATCTTCTTGCCGGTGGCGGTGCCGCCGGTGAAGGAGATGGCACGCACGTCCGGGTGGCGCACCAGGGCGTCGCCAGCGGTGGCGCCGTAGCCCTGGATGACGTTGAGCACACCGTTGGGGATGCCGGCTTCCACCACCAGGCGCCCCAGTTCGTTGGCGGTCAGCGGCGACAGTTCGCTCATCTTCAGCACTGCGGTGTTGCCCAGGGCCAGGCACGGCGCGGTCTTCCAGGTGGCGGTCATGAATGGCACGTTCCACGGCGACACCAGCCCGCACACGCCCACCGGCTGGTACAGGGTGTAGTTGAGCATCTGGTCGTCGACCGGGTAGGTATGGCCGTCCATGCGTGTGCAGACTTCGGCGAAAAAGTCGAAGTTATGCGAGGCCCGCGGGATCAGCACGTTCTTGGTCTGGTGGATCGGCAAACCGGTGTCGAGGGTTTCAAGCTCAGCCAGGTGCGGCACGTTCTGCTCGATCAGCTCGCCGAGCTTGCGCATCAGCCGCGCGCGCTCCTTGGCCGGGGTGTTGGCCCATTTCGGGAACGCCTCTTTCGCTGCCGCTACCGCCTGGGCCACTTCTTCGGCGCCGCCGCTGGCGACTTCGCCAATGGCCTCGCCGGTGGCCGGGTTGTAGTTGACGAACACGTCTTTGCTTTCGACCTCACGGCCGTTGATCCAGTGTTTGATCATGCTGCTCATGCCTCTTGGCGGTTGAGGGCGAAGAACTCGGCTTCGCTGACAATACGGTTGACCAGGCGCCCGACGCCTTCGACTTCGACCACCACTTCATCGCCCGGCACCACGTCGGCCAGGCCTTCGGGGGTGCCGGTGGCGATCATGTCGCCCGGCTGCAGGGTCATGAAGCTGGACAGGTATTCGATCAGGTAGGGGATGTCGAAAATCATGTCCTTGGTGCTGCCTTGCTGCTTGAGCTCACCGTTGATCCAGGTGCGCAAGGTCAGGTTGGAAGCATCCGGCACATCGGCGACATCGACGATCCACGGCCCGACCGGGGTGGTGGCGTCGCGGTTCTTCACCCGCAGGTTGGGCCGGTAGTAGTTCTCCAGGTAATCGCGAATCGCGTAGTCGTTGCACACCGTGTAGCCGGCCAGGTACTCCAGCGCATCCTCGCGCTTGACGTTGCGCGCAGGCTTGCCGATCACTGCCACCAGCTCGCACTCATAGTGCATGTAGGCGACGTTGTCCGGGCGCCAGCTGACCTGGTTGTGGCCGGTGTAGGTACCCACCGACTTGACGAACGCCAGCGGTTCGGTGGGCGGTGTGAAGGCAAGCTCGGCGGCGTGGTCGGCGTAGTTCAGGCCCAGGGCGAACATATTGCCGGTGGCCGGTGGCAGCCACTCGACCTGCTGCTCGGCGAGCAAGCGGCCATCGGCCAGGCGCACGGCGTTGTCGGCCTCGACGGTGACGGCGTGGACTTCGCCCTGGTAACGGATACGTGCGTGTTTCATCAGCGCTTCTCCTGCGCGGCAACGATGCTGTTGGTCAGGCGCCCGAGGCCGCTGATCTCGACTTCAACCTGGTCCCCGGGCAATACATCGACGCGGCCTTCGGGAGTGCCGGTAATCAGCACATCGCCTTCGTGCAGGGTCATGAATTCGCTGATCTCGGCGATCAGCTGGGCGACGCTGCGAACCATGTTGGCGGTGCTGTTGTGCTGGCGCAGGGCGCCGTTGACGAACAGCTTGATGCTCAGTTGCTGCGGGTCGGCGACCTGCGCGGCCGGCACCAGTTCAGGGCCCAGGGCGCAGAAACCGTCGCGGCACTTGGCCTTGACCGCCGGGCGGTAGTAGCTGTCTTCGGGCAGGCTGAATTCGTTGACGATGGTGTAGCCGGCGACATGGCTGAGGGCCTCGTCGACGCTGACCCGGGTGGCACGCTTGCCGATCACCACACCCAGGGCCGGGCCCGGTTGCAGGTGCTCGATGCCTTGCGGGTAGACCACCGGCTGGCCATGGCCATTGCGGGTGTTGGGGGTCTTGATGAACAGCACCGGCTTGACCGGTGGCTTTTGATAGGGCGGCTGTTCGAATTCGGCGAGACGCTGGTCAAGCAGGCCCTGGTAGTTCAGCGCAACGCCGAACAAGGTACCGCTGGCAGCATCGTGCAAGGCACGGCTCATGGAGTTCTCCTGGCTGGGGCAGGGGCAGGGTCCCTGCTCGAATAATTGTTAATGTGTTAACGTTATAATTAAGATGTTAACGAAATGCAAGCGGCTTGCAGCAGGAGTAAGCTGGCCGCATAACAACAAGCGTGAGCAGGGCCATGCGCGAGCAACAACCAATCCCCAACATCAACATCGGCCAGGTCTACGATCAGCGCTACAGCGATGCCGAGGTGCACTACGACAAGCTCGGCAACCTCGCCGGGTTTTTCGGCCGCAATATGCCGGTGCACCGCCATGACCGGTTTTTCCAGATGCATTACGTCAAAAGCGGCACGGTGCGGGTGTACCTGGACGACCAGCAGTACGTCGAATCGGGGCCGATGTTTTTCCTTACGCCACCGACCATCCCGCATTCCTTCGTAACCGAACCCGATGCCGACGGCCATGTGCTGACCGTGCGCCAGCAACTGGTCTGGCAGCTACTTGAAGCCGATCCCGGGTTGGCGCCGGGGCCGCAAGTGGCGCCGGCCTGCGTGGCCTTGAGCGGCCTGGAACCAAGCTACGCCGCCGAGGCGCGGCGCCTGGCGCTGCTGTTCGATGAGCTGCACAGTGAAATCAACGCCAGCGCCGCCGGGCGCGGGGCGGCGCTGGAAAGCCTGACGCGGCTGATCATGACCAGCCTGCTGCGCCTGTGCGCGCGCTCGCTGCCGGCGCGGCAAACCCGTCATGAAGACTTGCAGGTGTTTCATCGTTTCAATGAACTGATCGAGGCCCACTACCTTGAGCACTGGCCGCTGGCGCGCTATGCCCAGGGCATCGGCGTCACCGAAGCGCGGCTCAACGAAGTGTGCCGGCGCATCGCCGACCTGCCGTCCAAGCGCCTGATTCTCGAACGCCTGATGCAGGAAGCACGGCGCCTGCTGCTGTACACCGGCAGCTCGGCCAACGAGATTTGCTACCGCCTGGGCTTCAAAGACCCGGCGTACTTCAGCCGGTTCTTTTTGCGCTATGCGCAGCTGACGCCGGGGGAGTACCGTCAGCGTCAGGCTGGATTGCGCTAGGCCTGGCCGCGCAGCCAGAGGTTGTCGAAACGCCAGGTGCTGAACAGTGTCTGCTCGGCTGCGGCGCCGCCGACCTGGCGCGAAAACGCATCGAGCAGATTCACATAGCCCCAGATCAGCAAGCCGCCGCGCTCATACTGAATCTGCTGGGCCTGGTGCACCAGCGCGCTGCGCTTGGCCAGGTCCGGCTGGGCCATGGCCTGGAGGAACAGTTCGCTGAACTGCGGGTCGTTGAAGTGGGTCTTGTTGGCCACGGCGAAGGGCGCGTCGATGTGCATGGCGCTGGCCAGAAACGGTGCGCCGATGGTGCCGCCAGTGCTCAGTTGCCACTGGTCGTGCTGCGGGCCGTCGAAGGTGGCCTGGTCGACCTGGCGCACCTTGAGGTTCACACCGATGGCCTTGGCCTGTTCGGCGAACACCAGCGCCGAGGCCAGGGCCGGGCCGCTGGTGGTCACCAGCTCGACTTGCAACTGCTCGTAGCCGGCTTCGCGCAGCAATTGCGCCGCCCGTTGCGGGTCATGGGGGCGCGGGCCGAGGCTGTGGTTGAAGGTCGGGTCATCAGGTGCGTACAGGTCGTTGGCCACCCGGCCCTGGCCGTTCAAGGCACGGCGCACCAGCTCCGGGCGGTCGGCGAGGAGGCGAAAGGCTTCGCGCACCTTGGGGTTGTCGAACGGCGGTTTGCTGGTGTTCATTTCGAACGAAAGCCAGTTGCCGCTGACCGAAGTCACCAGTTGCAGGCGCGGGTCGCGTTCGATGATCTGCAGCTGCTCGCTGGGCAGGCCGTTGGCCATGTCGATCTGCCCGGCGCGCAAGGCCGCCAGGCGCGAGACCTGGTCTTTGAAGTCGATGATCTCCAGTTCGTCGGCGTAGGGTTTGCCGTCCTTGTAGTAGTTCTCGAAGCGGCTGAACACCGAGCGCTGGCCGGGGCTAAAGCTTTTCAGCTTGTACGGCCCGGCACCCACCGGGTTGGTCACCGGGTGGTAATCGACCGGGACGATGCCGCCGAAGTTGACCCAGGTTTCGGCCAGCGGCAGGTAGCTGCGCCCGTCCTTGAAGCGGATGCGCACGGTGCGTGCGTCGAGTTTCTCCAGGTTGTCGCGATCGACCCAGTGCAGCAGCGCGGCGTAAGGCGACGCCAGTTGCGGGTCGGTCAGGCGGCGAATGGAAAAGATCAGGTCGTCGGCATCGATGCTCTTGCCGTTGTGAAACTCAAGGCCCTGACGCAGGCGCACGGTCCAGCTGCTGGCGTCGGCGCTGGCTTCGGCTTCTTCAGCCAGGGCCAGGCGCGGCTGCATCTGCTCGTCCCATTCCCACAGCTTGCTGTACAGGGCAAAGCCGCGGACGATGCCGCTGCCGATCGGTTTGTGGGCATCGAGGTTGCCGACCTGACCGCCGGCCAGCACGCCCAGGCGCAGGCTCCCGCCGTGGCGCGGCTGGTCGCTGGCCGGGCTGCTGGCGGCCGGTGCGTCAGGGCCGCAGCCGCTGAGTAGCAGGCCGCCGCCCAGCGCCAGGCTGTAGCCGAGAAAGCGTCGGCGCTGCTGATCGAAAAGGTCCATGGCCTCAGGCTCCTGCTGCACGCAGGGCTGGCGCCTGGGTGTCGATGCGCTTGAGCGGCGCCCGTTCGCCGCGAAAGTGCGGGAGGATGTGCTCGCCCAGGCGGTAGGCTTCTTCCAGGTGCGGGTAGCCGGCGAGGAAGAACAGGTCGATGCCCAGCGCGTTGTACTCGCGAATCCGCGCCACCACGTTGGCGTAGCTGCCGACCAGCGCCAGGCCCGGCGGAATGCCGATGTAACCAAAACCGGCCCAGACGTTGGGGTAGATGAAAAAGTCGTCGAACGGCCGGGTTTCGTCCTTGGCCGCGTACTCGTTTTCGTAGCTGAGCTTGCGCGCGGTGCGCAGCCCGGCATGGGCGGCCACAGCCTTGACCGCACCTTTGGCCACGCCTTCGTCGAAGAAGCGCCTGGCCTCGGCCAATGCCTGGGCTTCGGTCTCGCGGGTAATCACATCGATCGACAGGCCGAAGCGGATATTGCTGCGGCCATGCTTGAGCGCGCGCTCGCGAATGTCGGCTATCAGCGTGCGGATCTCGTCCGGGTGCTCGGCGCGCATCAGGTAGAAGTCGGCGTGGCGGGCGGCGAATTCCCGCGCGGCGATCGACGAGCCGGCGGTGCAGATCAGCGGCAACTCGGCCTTTTTCTGCGGGCCGCGCAGGCCGCCACCTTCGGCCTTGTAGAAGCGCCCCTGGTAGTGGAAGTTCTCCGAGTGCCAGTAACCCTTGACCACGTCCATGAACTCGGTGGCGCGCTCGTAACGTTCATCGTGGTCGCTGAAGTCGCCAACCTGGCGCTGCACGCTATCCGAGCCGCCATTGATGATGTTCCACACCAGGCGGTTGCCGCTGGCGCGCTGGTAGGTCGCCGCTTGCTGCACCGCGATCCAGGGCGTGTAGTGGTAGGGCTGGAAGGCGGTGACGTAGCTCAACGTGCGGGTTTCGCGGGCCAGCAGCGAGCACACTGTCCAGGGCTCTTCGCCGGACGGCGCGTTGACCATCAGCGCGCCACCGAAGCCGTTGATTTCGGCGGCGCGGGCGATCTGCCCGAGGTAGTCGATGTAGGTGAAGTGATCACCTACGGCAAAGTTCGACACGGCGCCGGTGCTGTCGCCGCCGGCATGCCAGTCGCCGCGGTTGCGCGGGTCGCCGGGGAGGAACTGGGTTTCGCCGTGCAAGGGCAGGCGGGTGAAGAATTCAATGCTCACGGTCAGCGTCCTTATTGCACGGTGGGGTTGCAGAGGGGGGCGATGGGCTGGTCGTTGAACACCTTGCGGGCAAACGGCAGCGAGTCCTTGAGCGAGGCGTTGACCGTCTCGCTGTGGCCCAGACCCTTGTACAGGTGGCCTTCGACGATCGAGCCGGTCTTGCAGGCGTCCTGCATCAGCGCCACCTGGGTGGCAGCCGCCGGGGTCTTGTCTTCGGCGCCGGTGCCGATGAAGATCGGCTGGGCGAGTTTCAGGGTCGGGTAGGAGACTTGCGCCAGCCACGGCTTGAGCTGCTCGCCGTTGTTGGCCTTGCGGGTGTTGGCCGGGGTCAGGCCGGTGCCGAGCACATCGGCCACCAGCGACGACAGGCAAGTGCTGCGCGCTTGTTCGAACAGCGGCAGGGCCTTGTCGGTGTAGAAGTCGCGTGGGTCGATGCTCGGGTCGTACTGCTGCGCCGCCAGCAGGGTGTAGAAACCGTAGGCCAGCGAGGCGTCGACCTTGTCCTGGTCCTGTTCGCCGACGTTCTTGGCGCCGACGGTGTAGATCACCCCGGTGCCGACGCTGCCCTTCAGGCCCAGGTCCGGGGCATAGGTGGGCGCATAGGCGGCCGAGGCGAAGGCACCGGCGCCGCCCTGGGACTGGCCGACCACCAGCACCTTGTTGGCCAGCCCCGGCACCCCGGCGATCACCGCGCGGGCGGCATCGAGGATGCCGTAGGCGGCCATGCGGTTGTTCAGCAGCGGATGGCCGCCGGGCACGCCCAGGCCCTGGTAGTCGGTGGCGACGATGGCGTAGCCCTCGTTGAGCCAGCGCGTCAGGTACTGCACGTCGCGGTACGAGCGCCCGGCCCAGGACGGCGCGCAGACATCCGCCACGCCTACCGTGCCATGGCCCCAGGTCACTACTGGCCAGCCGCCTGCCGGCGCCTGGCCTTTGGGGATGAACAGCGCGCCGGAGACCGCCACCGGGGTCTTGCCGTCGATGCCGTCGGTAGAGCTGTAGAGAATGCGCAGTTGCGAGGCGGTGCCAGGCAGGCTCAGGGTCTTTTCCAGCGGTTCGCTGCGCAGCAGTTTGCCCGGTTTGCCAGGGATCGCCTGGCTCCAGCTGTAGAACGCCGAGACCCGGCCATCGCCTTGCAGCGCGTCGGGCTTTGGCGCGAAGGTTTCTGCGGCCACGGCGCTGAGCGACAGGGCCAAAAGGCTCAGGCCAAAGGCGAAAGTTTTTTCCAGTTTCATCGAGAGGTCCTTGCACGGTGCGTTTGCCAGGCTTGAGCGAAATGCGTGCCAGGGCGCTGCAGGGCCCGGTTTTGCGGGGCCGAAATGCCTTCAAGGGCAATCCTGGCGGCGCGTCGATGCTGGCTGGCAGCCACGGGTTGCTGGGCGACTGCTGCTGTGGCAGCAGCGTCAAGTGCATATCTCTAATTGGAATATATAAATACTAATTAATAATTATTTGTTCTAATTTGTTTCGGGCACTATGGCCCTGCGCTTTCACTGCCAGGAATGCACCATGTCGCTGATAACCCATCCCCATGCCCGGGAACTGACCAAATCCGTACGCGCCACCGTTCTGGTGTTCAAGGACCCGCGATCCCAGGAACTGCTCAGCCGCATCGAACGCCTGGCGCCGAGTGAAGCCAACACCCTGATCATCGGCGAGACCGGCACCGGCAAGGAGCTGGTCGCCCGCCATATCCATCAACTCAGCCGCCGCGGGCGCGAGCCGTTCGTGGCGGTCAACTGCGGCGCCTTCGCCGAAACCCTGGTCGAGAGCGAACTGTTCGGCCACGAGAAGGGCGCCTTTACCGGTGCCACCAACAGCAAGGCCGGTTGGTTCGAAGCGGCCAATGGCGGCACGCTGTTCCTCGATGAAATCGGCGACCTGCCGTTGAACATGCAGGTGAAATTACTGCGCGTGCTGCAGGAGCGCGAAGTGGTGCGCCTCGGTTCGCGCACACCGATCCCGATCAACGTGCGCCTGGTGGCGGCGACCAACGTCAACCTCGCCGATGCGGTGGTGGCCGGGCATTTCCGTGAAGACCTGTTCTACCGCCTGCACGTGGCAACCATCCGCCTGCCGCCGCTGCGCGAACGGCCTGGGGATATCCTGCCGCTGGCTGAGTTTTTCCTTGAAGAGCACTGCCAGCGCCTGGGTTACAGCCGCGCCAGCCTGAGCCTGGAAAGCGAACGCAAGCTGCTCTCGCACAGCTGGCCGGGCAACATCCGCGAGCTGGAAAACGCCATTCACCATGCGCTGCTGGTGTGCCGGCAACAAGTGGTGCAGCCGGCCGACCTGCACCTGGTGGACATGCGCTCGGTGGGCATCCGCCAGGAAGAACACAGCCAGCCGCTGCGCATTGCCAGCGAGCCGCCAAGCCTTGAAGCGGCGCTGACGGCGCTGTTCGAGCAGAACATCCCGGACTTGTACGAGCATATCGAGCAGACGGTGTTTCGCAGCGCGTACCGCTTCTGCCATGGCAACCAGTTGCAGACCGGGCGCTTGCTGAATATCAGCCGCAACATCGTGCGCGCGCGGCTGGAGAAAATTGGTGAGTTGAAGCGCACGGACGGTGTCGCCCTTTAGGGCCTCATCGCGGGGCAAGTCGGGTCGCCGCGATGCTTAAAGTCCATCTGATCCGTATAATTACCGCCAACCTGAATCTGTAACTCAGTACACCCAAAAGCCATAGTAACGGCCTCCCTGATGAGGTCCGAACCATGTATCAGTATGACGAGTATGACCGTGCGCTGGTGTTCGAGCGCGTGGCGCAATTTCGCGATCAGGTGCGCCGGTTCATCGCTGGCGAACTGAGTGAAGAAGAGTTCCTGCCCCTGCGCCTGCAAAACGGCCTGTACCTGCAAAAGCATGCCTACATGCTGCGCGTGGCCATTCCCTACGGCACCTTGGGTGCCCGGCAGCTGCGCACCCTGGCGCAGATCGCGCGCGAGTACGACCGTGGCTACGGCCACTTCACCACGCGCCAGAACATCCAGTTCAACTGGATCGAACTGGCCCAGGTGCCGGACATCCTCCAGCGCCTGGCCGAGGTCGAGATGCATGCGATCCAGACCTCCGGCAACTGCGTGCGCAATATCACCACCGAGGCCTTCGCCGGGGTGGCCGCCGACGAGTTGCTCGACCCGCGGCCGCTGGCCGAGATCCTGCGCCAGTGGTCGACCATCAACCCCGAATTCCTGTTCTTGCCGCGCAAGTTCAAGATCGCCATCTGCTCGGCCATCGAAGACCGCGCAGCAATCATGATGCATGACATCGGCCTTTATCTTTACCGCGACGGCCGCGGCCAGATGTGCCTGCGGGTGATGGTCGGCGGCGGCCTGGGGCGCACGCCGATCCTCGGTTTGCAGATTCGCGAAGGGCTGGCGTGGCAACACCTGTTGTCCTACGTCGAAGCCATCTTGCGCGTGTACAACCGCCATGGCCGGCGCGACAACAAGTACAAGGCGCGGATCAAGATCCTGGTCAAGGCGCTGGGCATCGAGGCGTTCTCCCGCGAGGTGGAGGAGGAGTGGCAACACATCAAGGACGGCCCGGCGCAACTGACCGAGGACGAATTCCAGCGTGTCGCCGCCGCCTTCGAACCACCGGCCTACGACAGCGTCATCGATGATGAGCTGGCCTACGACACCCACCTGGCCCAGGATCACGCCTTCGCCCGCTGGGTGGCCTGCTGCGTCAAGGCGCACAAGGTCCCGGGTTATGCCAGCGTGGTGCTCTCGACCAAACCGGGCGATGCCTCGCCACCGGGCGACCTGACCGATGCGCAGATGGATGCGGTGGCCGACTGGTCGGAGCAGTTCGGTTTCGGCGAGATCCGTATTGCCCACGAGCAGAACCTGATCCTTCCCGACGTGCGCAAGCGCGACCTGCACGCGCTGTGGCGCCTGGCCTGCGAGCGCGGCCTGGGCACCGCCAACATTGGCCTGCTGACCGACATCATCGCCTGCCCGGGCGGCGACTTCTGCGCCCTGGCCAACGCCACCTCGATCCCGATTGCGCAGTCGATCCAGCGCCGCTTCGATGATCTTGACTACCTGCACGACCTGGGTGAGCTGAGCCTGAATATCTCCGGCTGCATCAACGCCTGCGGCCACCACCACATCGGCAACATCGGCATCCTCGGCGTCGATAAAAACGGCAGCGAGTGGTACCAGGTGACCCTCGGTGGCGCCCAGGGCAAGCACAGCACCTTGGGCAAGGTCATCGGCCCGTCGTTCAGTGCCGCCGAGATCCCCCAGGTGATCGAGCAGATCATCGCCACCTACTGCGCTTATCGCGAACTGGACGAACCCTTTGTCGACACCGTGCGCCGGGTCGGCCTGGAGCCTTTCAAGGAACGTGTCTATGCCAAGCGCCCGGAGGAGCTGATATGCGTAATGTGATTGGCCTGCGCAACGGTGAAGCGCAGTTGATCGAGGACGATCCCTGGCAGCTGTTGCGCGAACCCGGCGAGCTGCTGCCTGACGGCCTGGTGATCTTGCCCCTGGCCAGCTGGATTGCCCGCCGTACCCAGCGGCCCTTCGGCCGTGATGGCGTGTTGCTGGGCCCGGACGACGAGCTCGAGCCGCTGCGCCCGTGGCTGCCCCAGGTGCCACTGATTGCCGTGGATTTCCCGAGCTTTCGCGACGGTCGTGGCTACAGCCAGGCCTACCTGCTGCGCAGCCGCCTGGGCTGGCATGGCGAGCTGCGCGCGGTGGGCGACGTGCTGCGTGACCAGCTCAGCCATATGCGCCAGTGCGGTTTCGACAGCTATGCCGTGCGCCAAGACAAGTGTGCCGAGGATGCCCTCAAGGGCCTGGCCGGCATGAGCGTGCTGTACGGGCGTTCGGTGATCGAACCACGGCCGCTGTTTCGTCGACGCTGACGCCGTCGCCGGGTTCGGGCTACCATGCCGGATCGCCCGTTCGACAGGATGTTGCTGCATGCCATTCACTACCCGCGTTGCCCGGCCCAGTGATGCCGAGGCGCTGAGCATCATCGCTGGCCAGACCTTTGCCCTGGCCAGCCCGCCAGACGCTGCCGCCCCGGCATTGCAGGCGTACATCGACACGCAGTTGCAGCCCGAGCACTTTGTCTTGCACCTGCTCAATCGGCGCAAGCGCCTGCGCGTGCTCGAGCACTTGGGCGCGGTGGTGGGCTACAGCCTGGTCGACAGCACACCCGAGGTATTGGGAATTGCTGAAGCGGACGGCTTGCCGGAGCTCAGCCGCTGCTACGTGCTACCCGAGCACCATGGCCACGGCGGCGCCCAGCGGCTGCTCGACGACACCCTGGCGCAGGTGAGCGGCGCCATTCGCCTGACCGTCAACGAACAAAACGCCCGGGCGATCCGCTTCTACCAGCGCAATGGCTTTAACAAGGTCGGCGAGGCCGTGTTCGAATGCGGGCCGGAGCGTCATCGTGACTGGGTGATGGTCGCGCGGCGTGGATAAAACTGGTTAAAGTGTCGTTCACCTCTTATTGCTCAAGGTTGTGTTCATGACTGATCTCAGCGCATTCCCGATCACCCGCAAATGGCCGGCCAAACAGCCCGAGCTGCTGCAGCTGTATTCGCTGCCCACGCCCAACGGCGTCAAGGTGTCGATCATGCTCGAGGAGATCGGCCTGGCCTACGAGGTGCACAAGGTCAGCTTCGAGAGCAATGACCAGCTCACCCCCGAATTCATCTCCCTGAGCGCCAACAACAAGATCCCGGCGATCCTCGACCCCAACGGCCCAGGCGGCCAGCCGCTACCGCTGTTCGAGTCCGGGGCGATCCTCATCTACCTGGCGGAAAAAACCGGCAAGCTGCTGCCGGCCGACCCGGCCAAACGCTACCAGACCCTGCAGTGGCTGATGTTCCAGATGGGCGGCATCGGGCCGATGTTCGGCCAGCTAGGGTTCTTCAACAAGTTCGCCGGCAAGGACTATGAAGACAAGCGCCCGCGTGACCGCTATGTGGCCGAGTCGCGGCGTTTGCTCGGGGTGCTCGACAAGCGTCTTGAAGGGCGCGACTGGGTGATGGACGAGTACAGTATTGCCGACATCGCCGTTGTGCCCTGGGTGCGCAACCTGATCGGTTTTTATGAGGCGGGCGAGCTGGTGGGCTTTGACGATTTTGCCAACGTCAAGCGCGTGCTCGCGGCGTTTGCCGCGCGGCCGGCGGTGGAGCGGGGGTTGAAGATCCCTGCTTAGCGCCCAATCGCGGGGCAAGCCCGCTCGCACATACCTGTGGGAGCAGGCTTGCCCCGCGATGACTAAAACACCTGCCGAAACACCCAGTACAACCCCCCGGCCAGCACAATCGCCGCCGGCAAGGTCAGCACCCAGGCCATCAGCAGGTTGAACAGGGTGCGCATCTGCAAGCCCGAGCCATTGGCAACCATGCTCCCGGCCACCCCGGACGACAGCACGTGGGTGGTCGACACCGGCAGCCCGTACATGTCCGCCGCGCCAATGGTGCACATCGCCACCAGCTCCGCCGAGGCGCCCTGGGCGTAGGTCAGGTGGGTCTTGCCGATCTTCTCGCCGACGGTCACCACGATGCGCCGCCAGCCGACCATGGTCCCCAGCCCCAGGGCGATGGCCACGGCGATCTTCACCCACAACGGAATGTAGCGGGTGGCGCTGTCGATCTGTTGCTTGAACAGCTGCACCTTGGCCCGGGTATCGGCATCGAACCGCGCCAGCTGGTGCTTGTCGATCAGGCGGATGGCCTCGGAGGTCAGGTACATGTCGTTGCGCACGTTGGCCATGGCCTCAGCGGGCACCCGGTTGAGCGAACCGTAGCCTTTGACTTCGCTGCCGATCATCCCGGCCAGCGCCGCCAGGGCCGGCAGCAGTTCGTCGCTGGCCTGTGGCTGGCGGATGAAGGCGCTGAGGGTCTGTCGTGGGTCCGCCGGCGCTGCTTGCGGGGCGCTGCGCTGCAAAGCCTGCTGGGTGACCTCGGCGACGGCGGCGAACTGCAGCGACTGGTCGGCCGGCATGGTCCGGTTCAGGGCATAGGCCATGGGCAGGGTGCCGACCAGGATCAGCATGATCAGGCCCATGCCTTTTTGCCCGTCGTTGGAGCCATGGGCGAACGACACCCCGGTGCAGGTGAGGATCAACAGCCCGCGAATCCACCAGGGCGGCGGCGTGTTGCCGACCGGCGCCTGGTACAGCTCGCGGCGCTTGACCAGCATGCGCAGGGCCAGCAGCAACAGCGCCGCGCAGGTAAAGCCCACCAGCGGCGAGAGCAGCAGCGAATAGCCGACCTTGCTGGCCTGGGCCCAGTCCACGCCGCTGGTGCCGTCGCGCCCGTGCATCAGTGCGTTGGCGATACCAACGCCGATGATCGAGCCGATCAAGGTATGCGAGGACGAAGCCGGCAGGCCCAGCCACCAGGTGCCCAGGTTCCAGATGATCGCCGACAGCAGCAGGGCGAACACCATCGAGAAGCCGGCCGAAGAGCCAACCTGCAAAATCAGCTCCACCGGCAGCAAGGCGATGATGCCGAAGGCCACCGCGCCGCTGGACAGCAGCACGCCAAGAAAATTGAAACAGCCAGACCACACCACGGCCACCGACGGCGGCAACGAATGGGTGTAGATCACCGTGGCGACGGCGTTGGCGGTGTCGTGAAAACCGTTGACGAACTCGAAGCCCAGGGCAATCAGCAACGCCAGGCCGAGCAGCAGGAAGGGGGTCCAGGTGGTGACGACGGTGCCGGTGGCGTCGATGTCGCGCAACACGCTCCAGGCGGTATATACAAGGCCGGCCACCAGCAGGCCGAAAAACAGGGTCAGGGTGGTACGGCCGGGTTTGTGATCCAGACGTGGGCGTGGATCGTGGTTGGCCAGCGATGGGCTGCCAGCCAGGGTCGGGGTGGTCATGATGACGGGTCCGGGTTACCAGAAAGGGTCTAGCCTTGCCCGGCCATGATAAAAACAATCGGTGACAGCACCGTGACCTCGGTCAAGGAAAGTCCTAGGATCAAGGGACCTGCCGATGGAGGGTAACGATGATCCGTTGCAAACGCGTTTATGACCCGCAGGACGCTGCCGATGGCCAGCGGGTGCTGGTCGACCGCCTGTGGCCGCGCAACACGCGCAAGGACCAGCTGCAGGCCCTGTGGCTGCCGCAGGTGGCGCCGTCAACGGCGTTGCGCCAGGCGTTTCATCAGGGTGAAGTGGACTTTGCCGGCTTTGCCCAGCGTTATCGCCAGGAGCTGGCGGCGCAGCCGGCACACTGGTGGAAACTGCTGGGCATGGCCGGGCAGGGCGATCTGACCTTGCTGTATGCCGGCAAGGACACCGGGCACAACAATGCCACGGTGCTGGCGCAATGGCTTGAGGATGAGCTGGAGCGCCAGGGGCCGGGGAGTTCGCCGGTGTGTTATGCCGACGAGTTCAAATCTTGAAAAGCATCGCGGGTCAAGTCGAGTCGTCGCACCGCCGCTCCCACAGTGGCCAGGATCAATGCAATCCCTGTGGGAGCGGGCTTGACCCGCGAAGAGAACCACTATGACTGTGCAACTGACCCCCGCCACCGACCAGCACCGCACCTTCGCCCGCGACCTCACCCGGCGGGCCATGCTGCCCTATTACTGCGAGTTCGACCTGCTCTGGCAGGAAGAAGCCTTCGACCAGGCCTGGGGGTGGCGCGAGCAATGGCTGATCAGCGACGCCGAACAGCCGCTGGGTTACTTCAGCCTCAGCCAGGACCGCCAGGCCCTGTTCATCCGTGAACTGCACCTGCTCGAAGGTTTTCGCGGCCGCGGCATCGGCAGCTGGGTATTAACGCAACTGGCCGTCTGGACCGGCCAACGGCACTTGCCGCTGCTGCGTCTGATGGTGTTCAGGAGCAACCCGGCACGCTTGCTGTACCTGCGCGAGGGCTTTGTCTGCGTCGGCGAAGACGAGTGCTTTTTGCGCATGCAGCGGGCGATCACTTAGCTCGACCCGTACTACGCAGCCCTGGCGTTGGGTCGCCTCAAGCAGCAGGCTCTGCACCGGTAACAGGTCGCCAATCAGCAGGTTCTGCAAAATCGGCTTGCCCTCGAAGGTGTTCGGCCCCAGCACCACCTGCTGCACACCCTCGACCCGCACCACCGCCTTGCCGACCTTGCCCAGGGTGTTGCCGCTCAAGGTCAGGGGGCCGGCCAGCGGCGTGGCATTGCGCAGGCTGACGGCGTACTCCGGGCTGTTGCCGATGCGGTTGCCGATCAGGCTGACGGCGCCGACCTCGCTGGCATCCACGGCGCTGCCCTGGCTGTTGCCGATCAGGTTGTCGCTGATCAGCAACGGTGCGGCTGCGCTCGGCGTCAGGTTGCGCAGCTGGATGCCGTTGCCCCGGCTATCGCCAATCAAGTTGCCGCTCAGTAGCAGGGCACCCTGTTGCTCGCTGACTTCGATGGCCGCCTTGTGCGCGCCAAGGATCAGGTTGTGCTCGATACGTGCGCGGGTCTGGCCGCGCAGGCGGATGCCGCTGTTGTTGTCGATGCCGCGTAGCTGGTTATTGCGTACCACGACCTGGCTGTCGCGCACGTCAATGGCGTACTGCTGGGACTGGCCGAACTGGCTGTTGTCGATCTGCGCCTGGCTGTGTTGCAGCTCTACCGCGCTGGACAGTTCATTGAACTGGCTGTCGCGGATGATCAGCGTGGCCGGGCGGGTAGAGGCTCCCTGCTGGCTGCTCAGGGCGGTGCTCAGGCCGCGCGAGAGGTTGGCGTTGTAGCCCAGGCGGTTGAGGGTCGAGCCGATCACCTGGGTGTGGCTACCGGCCCAGGCCACCACGAACGGCCGCCAGGCGCGCTCGGTGCTGCCGGGCTTGTCGCCGGCGACGCTCTCCAGGCGCGATTGGTTCAGGCCCAGCCAGCCCTGGTTGATCAGCGCCGTGCCGGAGTAGCTGTACAGGTACAGGCTGGTGCCTTCGAGCAACAGGCCGCCGTCGCTGGCGATCACCAGCGGGTAGCTGAGCAGGTAGCCGTCCTTGTAGCGCTTGATGATCTTCGGGTCGTTAAGGGCCTCGTGCAACTGCGCCAGGCTGACGCTGCCGCCGCGCACCAGCACTGCTTGCGGGTGATGCGCCTGGTAGCCGGCGATGGCGCGGAACAGGCCGTTGTTGACGAACGGCTCGAACGGCCAGCTGCCGGCCTGTGACGAGAACATCGGTTGCAGGCTGACACTGGCGCGGCCGGCCGGGCGCGGGCGTTCGCTGACCTGCAGTTGCACGGCCTGGCTGACCTGTTGCTGCAACTGCTGCAGGTCGCGCTGGTGTTCGGCGCTGTCTACCGCGCTCAGTGTTTGCTGCAGCGGCAAGCTCTGGCTGGCAGCCTGGGTCAGGGCGCTGAACAGCAGCGCCAGGCAGGAAAGGGTAAGCGGGCGGGCAAGCATGGCCATGACGGTTCGTCCTTGGGTTACGGCAGTGTGGGATAGAACGGCTTGAGCGGGCCGCCGATCTGGCTGTAGTTGTCGACCTCGCCATCCTCGCTGTCATACAGCTGGCGGGCCAGGCGGTTACCCGGGGCGCGCTGCAGGAAGGGGATCAGCCAGGCCAGTTTGTACGGGGCGACGTCGCTCTGCGATTTGCCCTTGAGCTCGGGCAGGCCGTCGGGGTCGAGGATGCTGCGGGCGGCGAAGTTGGCCAGCAGCTCCAGGGTCTGCTGATCGTCGCTGCTCCACGGCAGGTCGTTGGCCCGCGCCGACTCGGCCAGCAACACCAGCGGCACCAGGGCGTACTGGCTGTAGGTGGCGGCCAGTTTGCTGCGCGCCACTTCCAGCGGCAGGTAGGCGTAGCTGCCGTCAGCGGACTTCACCGCCTGCTGCAGGCCGCGGCGCAGGTTGCCGTCGGCCCACTGGATGAAGTCGTCGCGCTGCACCAGCATGCCGGTCGCCGCCACCGCCCAGGCCGCCCAGTAGTCGTGGTTGTTGAACCAGGTAAAGCCCGGGGTGCGGCGCGGCTGGTACTCGGCGATGATGCGCTCGCCCAACTGGTTGAACCAGGCCTGCTGCGCCGGTGACAGTTGCAGCTTGGCGTCACTGGCGGCCTGGGTCATCAGCAGGGTCGAGGCCATGGCCGCCACCGCCCATTTGCGCGCGGCCATGCCGGTGCTGCTGGCGTCGGGGTTGAGCAGCGCACCGGCCTCGGCCCAGCGTTCCAGCCACTGGTCCTGGCAAGCCAGGGCCATGTTCGCCTCCTGCGGATTCTTCGCCCGCTGGAAGCGCTTGCTGGCGTAGATCAGGCCGCCGATGAACTGTTTGACCTGCTTGCCGATCTGTTCGCTGTTGGCGTCCGGGCTGCTGCGCAGGGTCGACTTGCTGGCGTCGCGCTGGTCGTACTTGCTTTGTAGCTGCAGGCTGCCGGTGTAGGGCGGCGGTGCTTGTTTGCTGCAGCTCAAGGTGCGGTAGTCGGCGATCATCGCCGATTGCGCGGTGGCCCGCGGTGGCCAGATCGAGCTGGCCGCCAGGCTGTCGGCCAACTGCAGGCTGGCGCACAGGCCCAGGCCCAGCGCGGTCCAGGTCTTTACAGGCATACGCGGGTTTCCACTTGGGTGGCGGCGGTGCCGGGCTTAGTCGGCTCCATGAACACCGACAGCAGGTTGGCCCCGGCAAATTCCTTGGCCCGGCTCAATTCAAGGTAGTACTGGCCGCCGCTAACCACCGCCTCGCGGCGAAACCAGACCTTGTCGCGGGCGCCGTTGTCGTAATAGACGATCACGTAGAAATCCTTGACGTTCTTGTCGCTGATGCGGATATCGAGAAAGCCCTGGCCGTTGCCGAGGTGCTTGCGGTTTTCGCCTGCGTTGCTGAGCAGTTCGATGCGCTCATTGACCCGCAGCGGCGGGCGCTCTACCCGGTTGGCCAGGACTTCGGTCGACACCGGGCAACCGCCTTTGATCGCCGGGATCAGCTGGCGGTACATCTGCTCGGATTCCAGCTGGTAGTTGGCCGGCAGCTCCCAGATGATCAGCTTCGGCGGTGCCTTGGGCTTGTAGTTCTCTGACAGCAGGTATTCGAGCAGCGAGCCGTCCTGGCCGACGCCGGGCAGGGCGTAGTTGAGGATGTCGACCTCAAGGTACTGCTTGAGGTAGCCGTCGAAGTTGAACTGCTTGCTCTCGTCTTCACGGGCGGCGGCGTTACTGTCGCCAACCAGGATCACCTCTGGGTCCGGCGCGTCGTCGAACAGCGCATCGGCACCAGCGGCCTCGGGGATGGTCTGGTAGCCGCGCACGTACTGGAAACCGTAGTTGTTGCCGCAGATATAGCTCAGCGCCAGGTTCAGGGTGCCGTCCTTGGGCACCATGACCCCGGGTTCGGTGCGGTAGCTTTTTTTGCTCAGGTCGGCGTAGAACGGCTGGCGACGGATTTCTTCGGCAACCAGCCGCGCCGTAGCTTGGGCACCGGCCGGGGTCCAGTGGTGGTCACGGCGAAAGAAGAACTCGCCCTTGGGCGGGGTGTGCACCAGTTGCATCAACGGCGGCACCACCGCGCCACCGGCGCGCAATTGCTGCAGGTAATTTTCCAGGTTGCCGCTGGCGCGGGCAAAGTCGAAGCCATGCAGCTTGTCGGCGTAAAGCTTGTCGCGGTGCATCAGGCCACGGGTCGGTTGCACCGCCATGGCCACATGGATGCCCTGTTGGCGAAAGGCGGCCATCAAGCGCGCAAACTCCGGGCGCATGGGCGCCGGGATGCCGAAGTCGTTGGTCAGGTCGACCGCCGAGCGGAACAGCCAGCGGTCCTTGGCCGGAACGATTTCGCGCATCAGCTTCATGCGCCCTTCGGCGTAATTCTGCGGGTTGCTCAGTCCCGGGCAGACCATGCACTCAAGGCTCGTGCAACTGGCCTTGGCGGGCTCTGCGGCCACGCTCGGGGCGCTCAGCAGAGGGCCCAGCAGCGCCGCCAGGCCAAGGGGAAGAATGCGCTTCATGATCACTCGCTCGGGTCGATGCTGTTGGCCAGGCTCATGCTCTGGTAGCCGGCGCCCTTGGGCAGCAGCACATAGCTGTAGGAGCGGCCCTTTTTCAGGAACAGTTCGTCGAACTGGGCAACGTTCTGCTCATCGACGTAGGCGGCAAAGCCGATCTTGATCTCGTTGACCATGCGGCTGCCGGTCTGGTCCTTGCCCAGCGGGTCGACGATCACGTGCTTGCCATCGACGGTTTTCAGCGCTGCCTGGGCCGGGGTCAGGTTGTAGAAGGCGACCTGGGCCTTCTTCGGCTCGTTGACGTACTTGTCGGCGATCAGGGTCAGCTTGCTGCCATCAAAGACTACAGTGCTGGCGGCGTTGGCCTTGAGCTGCGGCTCGATGGCGGTGCCGCCGACGGCGATCTTGTGCGCGCCGGCCGGGGTGAAGCGGTAACCGCTGAGCTGGCCGGCGGCGACCCGTTGCGCGGTAATCTTGCCGCTCAGGGTCACATCGATGTTGCCGCCGGACAGGTTGAGCACGCGCACGAAGGCCGAGTCGGCCGGGGCTACGGCGTCATAGAGGTCGGCGTTGCCTTCGGCGGCATGAACGGCGGCGCTGCCCAGCAGCAGGGCGGAAGTGGCGAGCAGGCGTTGCAGTGCAGTGTTCATCAGTCTCTCCTTAGAAATGTTGGGTCTGGCCGGGGCGGCTCAGCGAGCCGAGGCGGTGGGCGAGCAGGGTGCGCAGGGGGAATTCCCAGACCACGGTGTCGATCTCGGGGTTGCTCAGCTGGTCGCTGGCAAGGAACTGGCTCATGGCCTCGAACGGCCCGCGGGCTTCCACCGACACGCTCAGCAGGTCGCGGTTGAGCGCCTCCTTGAGAAAGCCGACGAAGTTCCAGTCATCGATCTTGCTGTAGCTGGTACCCACCAGCATCAGGCTCTGGTTTTCGCTGGCGAACAGGTCGCTGGCGCTTTGCTCGGCCTTGAGGGTTTCGTACAGGGCGATCTGGTTGGGG
Organism: Pseudomonas sp. B21-035; assembly: GCF_024748945.1. Classification (NCBI taxonomy): domain Bacteria; kingdom Pseudomonadati; phylum Pseudomonadota; class Gammaproteobacteria; order Pseudomonadales; family Pseudomonadaceae; genus Pseudomonas; species Pseudomonas sp. B21-035. The sequence continues at coordinate 3,399,650 of NZ_CP087179.1, read as the reverse complement.
CCGAACTGCGGCGCCAGTTGCGCGTGGTTGAACTGGATGTAGTTCATCAGGTCGCCCTTGACCGTCTTGTCGGCGACTTTGTGCGACAGGTAACGCTGGTCACCGAGCAGTTCCGGGTGCTGGCGGGCCAGCTCGTAGGCACTCAGGCGCGCGCCTTGCGGGCTCCAGTGGGTGTCGGACTTGAGGAACAGCTCGGGGCCGGCAAGGTTGGCCAGAAATGCCGAGCGCAACGGCGTGACGGCAATCTCCTGCGCCTGCAGGCGCTCGACGAAACGGTCGTAGAGGCTGATCGCCCGTGGGTCGACGGCGCGCTCGGTGTGCGCGGCATACACGTCGACCTTCATCGGCAGCGGCAGCACGATCAGGCGCTTGTTGTGGGCCTTGAGCTGCTGCTCGACCTCGGCGATCCGCTTGAGCTGGCCGTCGAGGTTGGCCTCAAGGTTGTTCGGCACGCGGTATTCCTGGTTGGTGTAGAGCCAGCCGTCCTTGCCCAGCACCACGCCCTTGGTGCCTTCGTCGAACAGCCGGTACTGGGCGTTGGCCCACAGCTCGACCGACGGCTCACGGAGGAAGAAGCGCTTGTCGTAGACCTGCTCGAATTTGCGCAGCAGTTTGCCGTCGACGAACAGGTTCCAGGCGTCGGTCTGGTTGCGGGCAAAACTGAACACCGGGGGCAGCGAGTAGACGAACATGCCCGCCAGCAGGACGCCGAAGGCAATGCCGTTGACCTTGCTGGCCGAATTCATGACCGGGTACATGGCGGTCTCCTAGAACTGAAAGTACAGAAAGGGCGAGAACGAATGCGCCGCCAGGCTGCTCAGCGCCAGGGCAAAGCCGGCCCACAGCAGCAGGGCCTTGAGGCCGCCGACATGGCGCATGAAGTACTGCTCCTTGTTGCCGGCGTAGAAGCGCACGTTGTTGCTGCCGGCCAGCACCAGCCAGCACAGGGCGATGGCGGCGAACGACATGGCCATCTTCGAGGCGCCAAGCACGTACAGGTCCAGCGAACCGAGGCCGTTGAGGCCGAACAGCGCCTGGTAGATGTCGATGCTGTGGCGCAGGTCGTTGGTGAAGAACAGCGGCATGCTCAGGATGATCAGCACGAAGGTGCGCAGGTTGCGGCCCAGGTGATAGGGCGTGGTGATCTTGGTCGCCAGGTTGTATTTGCGCTCGATGACCATGCCCAAGCCGAAGAACAGCCCCCAGCAGATAAAGGCAAAACTGGCGCCGTGCCACAGCCCTGACAGCAGCATGGTGTAGACCAGCGCCGGCAGCGCCCCGGCGATGCGCTTGCGCACCAGCGGCATGTACACGTAGTCGCGCAGAAAGTGCGCCAGGGTCATGTGCCAGCGCGCCCAGAACTCGGTGATGCTCTGCGACACATACGGCTGGTTGAAGTTTTCCGGAAAACGGAAACCCATCATCAAGGCCAGGCCCAGGGCCATGTGGCTGTAGCCGGCGAAGTCGAAGTACAGCTGCAGGGTAGAGACCACCAGGCCGAACCAGGCATCGCTCAATTGCAGGGTGCCTTCGCTGATGAACAGCACGTTGATCGGCGCCAGCTGGTCGGCGATCAGCACCTTCATGATGAAGCCGAGCATGAACCGGCACACGCCCAGCGAGAACAGCTCCAGCGAATGGGTGCGCTGGCGCAGCTGCGGTGCCAGCTGGCTGTAGCGCAGGATCGGGCCGGCCACCAGGTGCGGGAACAGCGCGACGAAGGCGGCGAAGTCGATGAAGTTGTTGGTCGGCGTGGCGTCCTTGCGGTAGATGTCGACGATGTAGCTCAGGGCATGGAACACATAGAAGGAGATACCCAGCGGCAGGAAGATCGTCTCCAGGGTGAAGGTGTTGATGCCCAGCGGCGCGAGCAGGGCGGCCAGCACCTCGGCGCCGAAGTTGGCGTACTTGAAGTAGCCCAGGGTCGACAGGTTGCCGATGATGCCGATCCATAGCAGGCGGAACGCCCAGCGCTTGTCGCCGGCATCCAGGCGCGCCTTGATGCGCAGGCCGAACCAGTAGTTCCAGTAGGTGATGGCGACGAACAGCAGCAAAAAGTCCGGCCTCCACCAGGCATAGAAGATGTAGCTGGCGGCGACGATCACCGTCGAACGCCACGGCGCCCGGGCGAGGAAGTACACGGCCAGGAACAACGGCAGGTAGAGGAACAGGAAGACGTTGGAGGCGAAGATCATCTCGGGTTCCGTCCTTAGTAGCTGACCACGACGCCGAAGGTCAGCTGGTAGTCATCACCACTGTCCAGGGCGTTGCCGGCGTTGAGGTAGCTGGCGCTGACCAGGGCGTTGACGTCCAGGTGCTTGCCGTCGATGGCCACCGGAAACATCTTCCAGTAGTAGTTGAGGTCGAGCATCTGCCCGACGTCCTTGCCGCCGCCGTGGTTGCCCTGGGCAATGGCGCGGTTGCGCTCGCTGCGCTGGTCGCCTTCAAGGCGAATCGGCAGGGTGCCGTTGGCATCGCGCAGCTTCAGTTCGGTGAGGCGAAAATCCAGGGCGCTGCGCGGTGTCGGGTTGGTTTCCAGGGCGATGCCGTAGTAGCTCAGATTGCGCAGGTCGAGGCTGACGAAAGAGCTGGCCAGGCGCGTGCTGTAGCTGCCCTGGCGGGTGATGCGGTCGGACTGGATGGCATTCAGGCGAAAGCCGTCGTTGTCGTTGCTCGGCTTGTCGGTCAGGCCGCCGCGCAGGGCCACCCGTGGTGTCCATGGCAGGTCGTGGAAGCGCTTGCCGATTTCGCCCAGGGCCGCCCAGCCGCTGGCGTTGTGGCCGCTGCTGGTGAGGCCGTTGACATCGGTGTTGTCGACCTTGCCGTCCAGGCCCGCGAGTTCCAGGTGGTAGTCGCTGAACAGCGGCGTCAGGTCAAGATCGTCAGCCTTGAAGAACAGCCCGTAGCGCATGCCCTTGAAGTCGTAGCGGTCTTCGGCGTCGTGGCCGCTGTGGTCATTCTCGTGCATCAGGCGCACGCCGGCCCAGTTGTGCTCGCTCCAGCGGTAGGCGTACTCGCCCATCAGGTAGGTGGTGCGCTCCTCGCTGTCGGCCAGGCGATTGACGTCGCTGTTGTAGTTGTAGAACTTCTGCGCCACGGCGACAAAGCCACGGGAGAAGGTGTCGTTGTAGTTGAAACGCAGCGACTCGATGCTGTCGTCCCACCAGATGCCGTAATCGTCGAAATAGCGCTGGCGCCCGGCCGACAGCGAAAAACGCGGGTCGTCGCCGAGCAGGTTGCGTTTCACATACAGCTCGCGCAGTTCGGCGTACCAGCCTTCGGGCTGTTCGCGGTCGAGGTTGTTGGCGTTTTCGTTCTGCACGCTGGCCGACTCGCTGGAGTCGTAGTTAAGCCACAGGCGGCCATAGACCATCCACTTGGCCCAGCGTTTTTCCGGCGAGTACCAGGCGAACGACGGCTCGTAGCGCAAGCTGTAGAACATCTCGCGGCTGCGGCCGACTTCGGCGTTTTCCGGGCCGTAGCCGGTTTGTACGGTGAGCTTGTTGAAAAACTCCGAGGTGATCACCGGCTCGCTGCCATCGGCGACCCGCACCGGCTCGCTGCTGTCGGCCTCGGGGCCGGTGACTTCTTCCAGGGCGTGCGCCGGGTACAGCGGTGCCAGGGCCAGCAGGGCGCCGAACAGGGTGTGGTGGGCTTTCACAGGGTTGCCTCCTTCAACAGATCGTTGCGTGCCGCCAGGGCGCGCGCGATGTCATCCTTTTTCAGGGTCTTTTCCAGGCGCGTGACCAGGCTGCGGGCACCGTTCTCGCCCAGCGCCACGGCCACCTGGGCATAGGTGTAGGCCTTGACCGGGTCATGGCAGATGGCACGGCCGTAAGCGTGCAGGGTGGCCATGCGGTACCAGGCGGCGGTGGAGCCGGCCCGGGCCTGGGCCTGGAAAATCTGCAGGGCCTTGTCCTGGTCGGGCTGGTCGGCCACGCCCTTGCTGTAGTACTCGGCCAGCAGCAGCTCGGCGTCGGGGTAGCGGCTGGCAACCAGCTCGTCGATCAGCGCGCGGGCCTTGTCCGGGTCCAGGGTCAGCCAGTTGTTGACCATGTAGAACGAGGCCTGCAGCGCCTTGGCCCGGGTCGCTTCGCGGGTCCGCACCTGGTCGATCAGCGCCTGGGTCTCTTCGGCGTTGTGCTCGGTGGGGTTGGAAATCATAAAGTTGGCCTTGGACACCATCGCCGGCACGAAGCCGCGCTCGACGGCGTTGTCACGCCAGCGATGGGCTTCGCCGCGGGCGAGGTCCAGGGCATCGCTGCGCTGTTTCTCCAGGGCCAGTTGCGCGGCGTCCGGCTGCACCCGCGCCGGGCCCATGGCACTGGCCTGGCGCTGGTAGCGGTCGGCTTCCTGCTCGGCGCGCTGCACGCTGTTGATGCTGTCGAGCAGCGAGCCGATGCGGTGCACGATTTCAACCGCCAGGGTCGGGCGCAGCGCTTCGAGGCTGCGGGCAAAGGCCGGGAAGGTGCGGTCCTGGTCGTCGCCGAGAAAGCGGTAGTAGCGGTCGATCGCCCGCACATCGACACGCACTGCCTGCTGGTACCAGCGCTCGGCGCCGGCGCGGTCGCCCTGGCGCTCGGCCAGCACCGCCTGGTACAGCTCGGGACGGCAGTTGAGCAGGCACGACTGTTGGTACAGCGCCAGCAACTGCGCCGCCTGTTCGCTGGAGACCAGCTGCGGGTACACCAGGAACACCTCCAGGGTGGTACTGGCATTGCGCGGGTCGAGGGTCGCCGGGTAACGCGTCAGGGCCTGGGCCATCCACTGCTGTTGGCCCTTTTGCAGGCTCGGGGTGCGGTCCAGCAGGCGCGCCAGCGAGGCCAGCGCCGGCACCTGGCCGCGGCCGTCGGCAAACGCCTCCTGGTACAGGGCGATGACGTCTGCGCGGCTGGCGCCATCGCTGTTGGCCAGCACATCACCGAGCAACAGCTTGGACGCCAGGTCACCGCGCTCGGCCAGGATGCGCAGGTCGGCACTGACATTGGCGCTCGGGTCCTTGTACAGCGCGTAGCGGATCTGCTCCAGGCTTTGCCCGGCCAGGGCATTACCGGCACAGGCCAGGCCAAAGCCTGCCAGCAGCAGGCGGGAGGGCGTCTTCGCATTCATTGCCTATTCCTTCCTTGGGGGTGCTTAGCGCGACGCCGTGAACGGCAGGCCCAGGTACAGGTCCACCGCCACCGGCTTCTGGTACGCAGCGCGTGGCAGCGGGCTGTCGGGGGCGATGGTCAGGGCCAGGTTCTTGTTGGCTTCATCGACGCGAGAGTCGATGACCTTGCCGCTGAAGGTCTCATCCAGGCCGAACACCTTGAGGTCCACCGAGGTCACCCGGCCGATGTCGGCGAGCTTGTCGAACGGCACGTTGGCGGTGACGAACAGGCCTTCATCCCTGGGCAGCAGATGCACCAGTGGCGCCTGCTTGTAGCCAAAGCCGTCGAGGGGCTTGCTCGGGAAGTACAGCTCGCAGTCGCACGGGCTGTTGATCACGGTTTCGATGGTGGCGCGCCCGAGCAGGGTCTGCAGGTCGCCGGGCGAGAGGTCGGCCACCGCCTTCATGTCGGCCGGGCTGGTGAAACTGGTGGCCAGCTGGGTGGAAATGCTCGCCACCGGCGCGCCAGCCTTGACCTCGGTCTGCCCCGGCGCCAGGAGGAACTTCACATAGCCGTTGTCGGGCATGCTGATGACCTGGGCATTGGCCGAGACCTGGGCCTGTACTGCCGGGATACGGAAGAACAGCAGGTAGCACTTGTAGGCGACAAAGCCCAGCGCGGCGAGGCCGGCGGCGGCATACAGCAGGGTGCCGAGGGTGGCCTTGAGGCGCTCGCTGGAGCTGCGCGCACTGGCGTACTTGTGCTTGCGTTCCTTGATGTAGTTTTCCCGCTGCATCACGTTGAACAGGCCATTGATGTCGGCGATTTCGCCCGACAGGTAGGCGCTGATGATGTAGCGCAGGATGTCGCGCTTTTGCGAATCGAGCTCGACGAACTGGGCGCCGACTTCCTGGCCGCGCTGGGAGACGATCTTGATCTGGCTGTCGATGTTCAGGTCGACCTGGTTCAGGCGCAGCTGGATCGAGGCGTGGTACAGGCTGCCGATCTTCAGCGGCTCGGGGTGGACCAGGCCGATGCCGCCCAGGGAGATGTCCTGCAGGGTGCTGTCGAACGGCGGCTGGCCGGCCGCGCTGAGCTTGACCCGGGCATTGAGTTTGGTGCGCACGTACTGGCGTTCGTCGATGGCTTCGTGGACTACGTTGGCCGGTACTGCGGGTGTGCTTGAGCTACTCATGGCAGGCGCCTTTCCTTAACGTTGCGTGAGTTCGAGAAGAACCGAGATGACCCCGAAGAAAATCGCGATGGATGAAAACAGCATCGCCTTCGAGGACCAGCGGTTCAGGGCGGCATCGAAGTTGACGGCGCCGTTGCTTAATGTGGTTTTTTGCCGGGTCCAGCTCTGCTGGTCCATGTGGAACAGGGCGTAGACTTTCATCAGCGAGCCGATGATCTGGTTGTAATAAAGAACGAACGGGTACACCGGGCTGACCGGGTGGCCGGCGAACAGAAACAGCACGGTGACGATGCTGCGCGACAGCAGCACCCAGAACAGGTACACCAGCAGGTACTGGATGCCGAAGACGATGCCGGCGACCACCGAGGCGGTCAGGCCCATCAGGCAGGTCCACATCGACACCCGCTGATCGAGCAGCACATACAGGGTGAACAGGCCCAGGCGAGCGCGGCCGAGCAGGGCGGTGGCACGAAAGTTCTGGCGCAGCGAGTTGCCGTACCAGCGGAACATCAACTGGCGGGTGGCGCGCCAGAAGCTGTTGTCTGGTGGATGCTCGACGGTCAGGGTGTTGCTGTCGGGCACGTAGAAAGTGTCCCAGCCGGCGCGCATCAGGCTCAGCCACGACGACTTGTCGTCCCCGGTCAAAAACTGAAAGCGCCCCAGGCGCCAGTGCTGGAGAAAATCCGCCTCGACGTCGCGGATGAAGTCCGGGTCGGTCATGACGCTGGCGCGAAAGAACGACAGCCGTCCGGTCAGGGTCAGCACCCGGTGCGACAAGGCCATCGAGCACATGTTGATGTGCCGCTGGACGAAGCGCATCGAGTGCCACTGGCGCATCAGGCTGCTGCCTTCGACTTCGCAGAACTCGTTGGTGGTCAGGCCGCCGACGTTGGGCAGGTAGGCAAACAGCTTGACTGCACGCTCGACGCAGCCGGGCAGCATCATGGTGTCGCCATCGACCACGCCGACCACCGAGTCTTCCAGCGGCATCTGCCGTGACAGGGCGCGAAAGGCATGGGCCAGGCCGTCACGCTTGCCGGTGCCACGGGCGCGGACGATGACCAGCTTGATGTCGTCGCGGTCCTTGACCTCGTTGCGCATGATCTCTTTGATGAACTGCTCGTCGCCTTTCTCGACGATCGAGGCAATCACCGTGCACGGCACCTTCAGCCGCTGCACCTCCTGGAACACCGACTGGTAAACCTTGAAGGTGGTGTGGGTGGGGATGCGAAAACTGGTCACTACCATGAACATGTGCGCCGGCAGCGCCGCATCGCCCATGCGCTCGACCGCCTTGCGCATGCGCGGGAACTTCCAGTGCAGAAAGTACATGCCGCGCAGGTAATGGACGATGGCGTTGCCATAGCGCCACATGCCCAGTGCACCGATGATGAAGATGAACTTATGGTGCGCAGGGTCGAGATACTGCGGCGCGACCATCTCCGACGCCAGCGCAATCAGGCCGAACAGGCAGGCCCAGGCGCAAAACCGCGCGCCTGCCTGCAGGTAGTCCGGCCGGCCCGAGGGCGGCTGTTGCTGTCGTTCCATGTAGTCGTTGCTCCTGTGTTCGGGCCGCACCCGGCTGAATGACATGCGCACTGTTCGCGCCTGGCCAGGACAAGGCCGGCCGGGCAGGAGGCAGGTGGGCAGTCAGTCAGGCGGGGCGCCTGGGTCAATCGCCGGGTACTCTCTGGATGGAGTACTTTCTGGCTGGAGTGCTCTCTGCTGGAGTACGGGGCCTTACCAGCAGATACCTTCACGCCGGGCATCGCTGCCGTGGGCCATGAAGCCGACCAGGTCGATGATCTGCTTGCCATCGCTGGCATCCAGGGCCTGCGCAAAACGGTCATCGTTGTTGCCCAGCACCACCACCTCGGCGTCGCGGATCACCTGCTGCAGGTCGTTGCACAGCAGCGACGAAACGTGGGGGATCTTCGATTCGATGTATTCGCGGTTGGCACCGAACACCCGCGCGTACTCGACGTTGGCGTCGTAGATGGTGAGCTCGTAGCCTTTGCCGATGAGCATTTCCGCCAGCTCCACCAGCGGGCTTTCGCGCAGGTCGTCGCTGCCGGCCTTGAAACTCAGGCCCAGCAGGCCGATGCGGCGCTTGTCCTGGCGAGTGATCAGCTCGAAGGCGTTCTTCACCTGGTTGCGGTTGCTGGCCATGATTGAGGCCAGCAGCGGGTGCTCGACGTCCAACTGGCCGGCGCGGTAGGTGAGGGCGCGCACGTCCTTGGGCAGGCACGAGCCACCGAAGGCGAAGCCCGGGCGCAGGTAGTAGCGCGACAGGTTGAGCTTGTAGTCCTGGCAGACCACATCCATCACCTCGCGGCCATCGACGCCGGAGGCCTTGGCGATGTTGCCGATCTCGTTGGCAAAACTGACCTTGGTCGCGTGCCAGACGTTGCAGGTGTACTTGATCATCTCGGCGACTTCGATCGACTTGCGGATCACCGGGGCGTCCAGGCCCTGGTACAGCGACTGCAGCAGGTCGCCCGATTGCGCGTCCAGTTCGCCGATCACAGTCATGGCCGGAAAATCGTAGTCCTGGATCGCGGTGCTTTCGCGCAGGAACTCGGGGTTGACCGCCACGCCGAAGTCGATGCCGGCGCGCTTGCCGGAGTACTTCTCGAGGATCGGAATCACCACGTTCTTGGCCGTGCCGGGCAGCACGGTGCTGCGCACCACGACGGTATGACGGCTGGCCTTGTCGCGCATGGCGGTGCCGATTTCGCGGCACACCGCTTCCATGTAGACCAGGTCCAGGTCGCCGTTTTTCTTGCTTGGGGTACCCACGCACAACAGCGACATCTCTGTAGCCAGTACCGCAGCCTGGACATCCGTGGTGCCGCGCAGGCGGCCATGGCGCACGCCATCGAGCAGCAGTTGCTCAAGGCCCGGCTCGACAATGGGCGACTTGCCCTGGTTGATCATGTCGATCTTGGCCGGCGAGATATCCACGCCCAGCACCTGATGGCCCCGTGCAGACAAACAACCGGCACAGACAGCGCCTACATAACCCAATCCAAAAATACTGATATTCATAGTTCCCTCTCCCAAGGTGCAGCGAAAGCTGACCGAGATACTCAGTTAAACGGCATGGTCGACGCGGCAGACGCGCAAGAAAAAGCAGCGCGCTAAAAGGAGGCGATGCAAGCGTTTTTCGTTGTCTTATTACATCCTAAGGGAGTTTTTTTAACTTCGGCAAGCAGTCTCTAACTCTTGCTTGGATAAAGTTTAAATCTGCTCTGTTAAAGTTTAAAAACACTTAAAAATCAATAAGATAAAGTTTGTGGTTAGTTCGGCGTCAAAAATACGATATCGGCATTTTGCCGAGAAAATGGCGCCAGAAAGCCGTTGCATCTGTGGCTTTTGACGATTTTCACGGTTTTTTTGACGGGGCTTTTGCATGCGCTATGGAACTTCTTTATTCTCCCCGCGCTGTTGTATTAGTGGCGGTTGATTCGTCGGTGATGGCACTTTAGCTATTAAGCAAAGTTGTTGGCTTATTAGCGCCTTGAGTAACAAGTGTGGGGCCCAGTTGCAGGTTGTCCAGACAACCCCGGACAGGTAGGGCGGGCTTTGACTTGTGCCGCGCGGCTGATCGCGGCATAGTTCGGGCTTCGTTCGAGGCACGCCATTGACGGCTGTGTGCTCATCCATCCGGATGCTGGATAAAGGACGCCAAGCAAATGAACGGAATCGGTTCGCGTATCAGGGAAGAAAGAGAACGGCTGGGCCTGACCCAGCGCGCCTTTGGCGACATTGGCGGGGTAGAGCCCAACGCCCAGGGCAAGTATGAAAGCGGCGAGCGCACGCCCAAGGCCGACTACCTGGCGGCAGTGGCGGCGCGCGGGGTCGACGCGTTGTATGTATTGAGCGGAGTGCACACGCCGGTCGAACACAGCAGCCTGAACACCCAGGAAGAACAGTTGCTCAATAGTTTTCGCCTGCTGCAAGAGGCCGACCAGGCTGCCGTCCGGCAGTTGCTCGGCAGCCTGGCCGAGCGTGCCCAGATGCCGCCGGCGAGAGCGGGCGGCTATGAGCGCGGGATGTACGGGCGACTGTCGGGTAAATGAAAAAATGACGTCAGGTAAATGACGTCTTCCGTTAGGTCTACGGCTGTATTTTTTGCTAAGGTGGCGGGATCCAATTACCGCCGCAGTGCGAGGTGTCTGCTTGATTAGGGTGCTGGTGGTCGATGACCACGATCTGGTGCGTACGGGCATCACGCGCATGCTGGCCGATATCGATGGCTTGCAGGTGGTGGGCGAGGCCGACTCTGGCGAGGCATCGCTGAAGGTTGCGCGCGAGCTCAAGCCCGACGTGGTCCTGATGGATGTGAAAATGCCCGGTATCGGCGGCCTGGAGGCAACGCGCAAACTGCTGCGCAGCCACCCGGACGTGAAAGTGGTGGCGGTGACCGTCTGCGAAGAAGACCCGTTCCCCACCCGCCTGTTGCAGGCTGGCGCCGCCGGCTATCTGACCAAGGGCGCCGGGCTGGACGAAATGGTCCAGGCCATTCGCCTGGTGTTTGCCGGCCAGCGCTACATCAGCCCGCAGATTGCCCAGCAACTGGCGCTCAAGTCGTTCCAGCCGCAAGGCTCGCCGTTCGATGCGTTGTCGGAGCGGGAAATCCAGATCGCACTGATGATCGTCGGTTGCCAGAAGGTGCAGATCATCTCCGACAAGCTGTGCCTGTCACCGAAAACGGTCAATACTTACCGTTACCGGATCTTCGAAAAACTCTCGGTCACCAGCGACGTCGAGCTGACGCTGCTGGCGGTCCGCCACGGCATGGTTGACGCCAGTCTCTGAGCGCATTCATGACACCTGTGTTCGATTCAAGCGCATTCCTGGCGACCTGTAGCGGTCGCCCGGGCGTCTACCGGATGTTCGACGCTGAGGCCCGGCTGCTGTATGTGGGCAAGGCCAAGAACCTCAAGAAGCGCCTCGCCAGTTACTTTCGCAAAGCTGGCCTGGCGCCGAAGACGGCTGCCCTGGTGGCGCGCATCGCCCAGGTCGAAACCACCATCACCGCCAACGAGACCGAGGCGCTGCTGCTCGAGCAGACCCTGATCAAGGAATGGCGGCCGCCGTACAACATCCTGCTGCGCGACGACAAATCCTATCCTTATGTGTTTCTTTCCGACGGCGACTACCCGCGCCTGGGCATCCACCGTGGGGCGAAGAAGCAAAAGGGCAAATACTTCGGCCCGTACCCCAGTGCTGGCGCCATCCGCGAAAGCCTGAGCCTGCTGCAAAAGACCTTTTTCGTCCGCCAGTGTGAAGACAGCTACTACAGCAACCGCACCCGGCCGTGCCTGCAGTACCAGATCAAGCGCTGCAAGGCGCCTTGTGTCGGCCTGGTCGAACCCGAAGAATACGCGGTGGATGTGCGCCACTCGGTGATGTTCCTTGAAGGCCGTAGCCACCAGCTGACCAACGAGCTGAACGCCGAGATGGAACAGGCGGCCATGGCCCTGGAGTTCGAGAGGGCCGCCGAGCTGCGCGACCAGATCGCCTTGCTGCGCCGCGTGCAGGACCAGCAGAGCATGGAAGGCGGCAGCGGCGACGTCGATGTCGTCGCCGCCTTCGTCAACCCCGGCGGTGCTTGCGTGCACCTGATCAGCGTGCGCGGCGGGCGGGTGCTGGGCAGCAAGAACTTCTTCCCGCAAGTGGGCATCGAGGAGGAGGTGGCCGAGGTCATGGCCGCATTCCTCTCGCAGTATTACGTGGGCAACGCCGAGCGCGAACTGCCGGGCGAGCTGATCGTCAACGTTGTCCACGAGGATTTTGCCGCCATCACCGCCGCGATCGAAACCCTGCGCGGCCGCGAGCTGACCATCAGCCACCGGGTGCGCGGCACCCGTGCGCGCTGGCAGCAACTGGCGGTGACCAATGCCGAGCAGGCACTGGGCGCGCGCCTGGCTAACCGCCAGCACATGGCCTCGCGCTTCGAGGCCCTGGCCCAGGTGCTGGCCCTGGACGAAACCCCGCAGCGCCTGGAGTGCTACGACATCAGCCATTCCAGCGGCGAAGCCACCGTCGCCTCGTGCGTGGTGTTTGGCCCGGAAGGGCCGCTCAAGTCCGATTACCGCCGCTACAACATCGAAGGCGTAACCCCGGGCGATGACTATGCGGCCATGCACCAGGCCCTGACCCGGCGCTTTGGCCGGCTCAAGGACGGTGAGGGCAAGCTGCCCGACGTGCTGCTGGTGGACGGCGGCAAGGGCCAGCTGAACATGGCCCGTGAAGTGCTGCAGGAACTGGCGGTGCCCGACCTGATTTTGCTCGGGGTGGCCAAGGGCACCACGCGCAAGGCCGGTTTCGAAACCCTGTACCTGAACGACGTGGCCCACGAGTTCACCCTCAAGGGCGACTCGCCAGCGCTGCACCTGATCCAGCAGATTCGCGACGAAGCCCACCGCTTCGCCATCACCGGCCACCGCGCCCGCCGCGGCAAGACCCGCCGCACCTCGACCCTTGAAGGCGTCGCCGGGGTCGGCCCGAAACGCCGCCGCGACCTGCTCAAGCACTTCGGTGGCTTGCAGGAGCTGACCCGCGCCAGCGTCGAAGAAATCGCCAAAGCACCGGGAATCAGTAAAAAGCTTGCCGAGTCGATTTATGCCAACCTGCATAGCGAGTAGAATGCCCGCTCACTTTGCAGCCAGTTGTGCCGATGAATATTCCAAATCTGCTTACCGTTCTTCGCGTCCTGCTCATTCCGATCTTCATTTTGCTGTTCTATGTTCCGTATCACTGGAGCTATATCGCAGCGAGCAGTGTCTTCGCCATCGCCGCGGCCACTGACTGGCTGGACGGTTACCTGGCCCGTCGCCTGCAGCAGAGCACGCCGTTCGGTGCCTTCCTGGACCCGGTGGCCGACAAGCTGATGGTGGCGGTGGCCCTGGTATTGCTGGTGCAAGTGCACGCCAACTTCTGGCTGACCCTGCCGGCGGCGGTGATCATCGGCCGCGAGATCGTGGTCTCGGCGCTGCGCGAGTGGATGGCCGAGCTTGGGGCGAGGGCGCACGTGGCGGTGTCGAACCTGGGCAAGTGGAAGACCGCAGCGCAAATGCTCGCCCTGGTGATCCTGCTGGCCAACCCGCCGGTGCTGACCTTCTGGGTGATTCTTGGCTACGCCTTGCTGATGATTTCTGCCGGCCTGACCCTGTGGTCGATGGTGCACTACCTGCGCGCCGCCTGGCCGCACCTGCGCGAAGGCTCGGAGCAGAAATAAAGCTTTTTTGAATCAAGGGCTTGACGAGATTTATTGAATCGTTACAATAGCCCCCATCACGACGCGGGAATAGCTCAGTTGGTAGAGCACGACCTTGCCAAGGTCGGGGTCGCGAGTTCGAGTCTCGTTTCCCGCTCCAAATATGGCGCTACAGCATTCAGCAGAGTGCTGTGGTGATAGAAAAAAGGCCCTTCGGGGCCTTTTTTCGTTTCTGCTGTTCGGTGCTGGGCAGGTGTCTGGTCCAGGGCTCTGACGCATCGCTGAACCATCAGTGCCTTGAGGTGAATTCACCATCCGTGTCTACGGCAATGCGGTCCATCGTCTTCTGCGTGTCTTTGACGATTTCGCCAATTCGATGCGCTTCCTTGGCAAAGCCTTTGGCTACCAAAAGTGGCAGGCTTTCTTGCAGGGCCTTCAGGGTTTGGCGGATATCGGCAGCGGCCTTGAGGTTTCGGTGCGGGTTGTCCATTGGCTCTCCATTGACGGTCTGTGAAGTGGCAGTGCCCGCCCACGCAGGGCGGGGCAGCCGCTTCAGGGTTTGCGCGAAGTAACCGCCGTCAGCGACAGCGTCACGGGACCGGTCGGTACGGCAGAGGCTACGGGGGCTGTCAGTTGCATCCCCATCGCACCTTCCTCGCGGGTGTGCATGTAGGGCGTGTGCTCCAGCTTCTCGACCTGCAATGAGGTGACACTGGCCTGATCACGGTGACCGCCAAGGACGGCGTGCTTGAGAACGTCCGTGTCGGGTGTTTGCCCACGGTCGATCACGCTCAACAATCCGCCGGGACGCAGCACTTCATCGGCCAGTTCATAGACGCTGTTCTGCACGAAAATTCGGTGCTCGAAGGCGGTTGGCATCAGGCGAGTGTCCACCGCGACGTTGTGGCCTCGGGCGTTGTGGGTGCCGAGCAGCCAGCAGGCCACCGCGTCGAATCGAGGCTGGGCCTTGAGCCACTGCTCGAGCTGCGGGTCACCCAGGGCATCGCCTTCGATCAGCAGGCAGTCGGCCTTGGGCGCATCACCCGGCGCGCAGTAGTCGAGTCGGTAGGCGTTGTCGTCCAGGCTTTGGGCAGATTCGCGTGCAATGACCGCGACCGAGTAGCCGTGTTCTGAGAGCAGGGCCTGAGTGGCTGCAATGCAGTGGGGGTTCTCTTCCACGCAGACCACGCTGTGACCATTCTTCAGCAGCGCCAGGGTGGAATGGCCGACGCCGCAACCAATCTCCAGGATGCGCAGGTAGCCCTCAACCTGAGCGGTCATCCAGGCATAGTGTCCCTGGTTGCGGTGGCTGTTGGCATTGACCCGCCAGTTGCGAGTGTACTCGCGGCGAAACTGCTCCAGCTGGTGCAGTGCGCGCGGCATATGGGTGGTCCAGGGCGGTGAGAGGCTGTCGCCTGAGTTTGGCGATTTCTTGTTGTTCACGGTAAGTCCTTTGCCTGAGTTGTTTCGACGATCTGCTATCGCCAGGCTGGATCTTCGGGCAAGGAGCGTGCACAGGGCAAGCGGCGGGATGGGGTGAAATCTCAAGTGGCCAGGGCGCGAAGCATGGCGCTTTTGCTTAATGCTTTCAGCCAAGGCTCTGGTACGCGCCTCAACGACATTTCATACACTCGACTGACCGGTCGCCTGGACACATTGTCTTGCAAATTGGTTGAGTGGTCACCCGGGGTTGCCGCGTTCGTCGTAGACGTAATATTTGCCGCAATAGTCGCGCAGCCGGTTATCGAGCAGTTTGCTGCGCGGGTAGCCGTCACGCTCTGGCAGCACTCACGGTGATACGACCTGCTTGTAACACCTCGATGCGGATAACCGTTTTATCGCCGCGGGAGGGCATTGACTCCTGGATGATGACGCCGTCAATGCAGGCGGTGCGCATGCGGTGGCGCAGGGCCCTGCCTTGTGGATCGAAGAATAGCTCGCTGGCGAGGATTTCAACTTGCTCGACCAATGTACGGGTACGTTCGTCCGTGGCGCAGAAGAACAGCACGCCGCTCCAGTGGTCATCGTCGTCCGGGTGGTACTGCTGATGGAGCGATTCTCAACAGTTTGCGTTTCAACAACAAACTACCCATGATCGTAGTGTCGGGTTATTCATATTGGGAAAGTTCCCTCTTCAAGTCGTGATGTAGAGAGTGGGCAGTGATTATCATTCCTTGATCGCTAGGGGTAGGGAATATTAAGCACAAATGGTTATCACCTTCTAGTCCTGGAATCCACTTGTCTATAAAACTTTGCAGATCAATGTGTTGGGGTTCTAGGTTACTCCATTCATTGGTGGCGCAAATTTTGGCAAAGCACTCCTCGGGCCAGAGAGGAACTATAGTCGAATTCTCGGCTTGGAGGGTTGCCCATCCAGCATCGAATAGTCCCCATAGTTTCATGGAGTCAGTGACTTTTCGAAGGAAATACTCGTATCGCTCTTTCTTTGATAGAGATACGATGTTGCTGATTTTTTTGGGGTGGTGTTGCACTTAATAACCTCCTATTTTGTGTTGTGTTTTGTGCAAGTCGGCGTCCTGGAGAGCTGAGTGACGATAGCAGTGTCCTGTTTTCGCGGTAGTGTTGCGTCCATGGGCGAGCTCTCGGCCAGGAGCTCTGGAGTTCCTCGAATTCCCAGGGAGGCGAATTGATGTGCGGTTCCCTGTTTCAATGTGACGAATTTCATTGCGTATCCATCCGCGAACATGTCTGGGCTGATTAGGGTCGTTTGCAAGCTCTAGAAGCCGCTCCTGCTTATTTGATCTTCCGTGTGATCCATCACAACATATTGGGCAGTTGATCTTTGCCTTTAATCCTAATGGGTCTGTCCAATGGGTTGGATTCGGCACATAAGCAAATACATTCAACCCACCCGCAAACCCGATCGGATCCTTGCCAACAAACCGCCCGACCCCCGGATCATAGTACCGATACCGGTTGTAATGCAGCCCTGTCTCGACATCGAAGTACTGCCCCTGAAAGCGCAGCGGATTGTGGATGCCCGCGCGTTTGGCGGTGTCGCTGCGTTTCTCCTGTGCCGCGCCCCAGGCCTTGTAGGTGCCGCTCCAGGCCACTTCGCCCTGTTCGTCGGTAAGCTCCATGGGCGTGCCCAGGTGGTAGCACTGGTACCAGGCAAACGCATCGAAGGGTGTTGGCGCGGGCTTGTGCTGCCAGACGGGATCCCGCTCGATGTCGTAGGGGAAGTCGTAGACGGGCTCGAGCAGCAACTTGATGGAGCGGTGCTCCAGCGCTTGAGCAACGGGCACGAAGGTGCCGGGCTCGTACACGTAGTGGGTCAGGCGGGCGCCAAGGTCATGGGTGCGGTTTTCGAAGGCCAGGGTGTCGCCATCCCAGCCGTAGAGGATGTTGCCGCAACCGTACTGCTGATTGAGCTTGCGCTGTTCGTTCTGGTTCCATGCGGCACCGGCCTCGCGGCGGTGCTGGTACTTGGCGCGGTTGCTGGCCGGGTCGAAGGCCAAGGATTCAAGCGGTAGCCCTTACTCCCTGGCAGCACTCACGGTGATACGACCTGCTTGTAATAACTCGATGCAGATAACCGTTTCATCGCCGCGGGAGGGCATTGACTCCTGGATGATGACGCCGTCAATGCAGGCGGTGCGCATGCGGTGGCGCAGGGCCCTGCCTTGAGGGTCGAAGAACAGCTCGCTGGCGAGGGTTTCAACCTGTTCAACCAGAGTGCGGGTGCGTTCGTCAGTAGCGCAAAAGAACAGCACGCCGCTCCAGTGGTCATCGTCGTCCGGGTTGTGGACGTTGTGCTCGACAAGCTGTTGCAGGGTGTGCTTCAGCTCGGCAATTCGGGTTTTCAGTTGGCCCATGGCCTCATCCTCCGTTGACGCTGAGGTGTGGTCGCAATCCGTGCGAACAAAGTGCTCTTTAGTTTCGGGTTATCGATGCACGCTGCCGTG
This sequence comes from Pseudomonas sp. B21-035, assembly GCF_024748945.1. NCBI lineage: Bacteria > Pseudomonadati > Pseudomonadota > Gammaproteobacteria > Pseudomonadales > Pseudomonadaceae > Pseudomonas > Pseudomonas sp. B21-035. The sequence goes on along the minus strand of NZ_CP087179.1, from coordinate 3,382,214 downwards.
AGAGGCGCTGGCAATCAGGCTGGCACCGCAGGCGGTTTTCATGCCGTCGAGCGCGACCGGGATACCGTTGATGCTGTAGGTGCTACTGCCTTCGATGATGGGAAAGATGCCTTTGCAGAGCGGGCAGGAGACTAGGTTGCCTTTGCCGGCCATCGAGCGACCGCCAAGGCTGGTGTGAGGGATAGAGCTAATAACTGAACCGCCGTGGTCCGTTATATCGTCAATTCTTATTATGGATCTCATTCAGTGCTCAACAATAGAATATATACTGTTTGTAGGACTAGGTTGGTCCGGGGCGGTACCCTAAGTTCAAGTTGTGTCGCTTTTGCTCACCTTTACGTAAGAAGCGATGCCAGTTCTTTCCGCTAGCGAGGGCGGAGTCCGTCCAGTAGTGGTTGCGAACTGTGTTGCCGTTAGCGTCAATTAGATTTTTGTGTGCGAGAGTTTTGAGTAGCTTTCTTAGCTCGCGATTAATTAATGTTGCGGTTTGAGAAGAGTCAGCCCCAAAGTGCGAAGCGCCAATGGCGAACTCGTCCTCTCCGCCAAATGTAGCTGTTACAAATCCAACCTTATTCTCCCTGGTTAGGTTTTTTTGCTCAGGCCCCAGTATATTTTCGTCTTTGTCCTTGGGACCAACAAGGAAGGAAGTTTGATGATGTCTAGTAGGTAGCGTGGTGGTTTCGATTGGTGTGTACGGTTTGGAATAGTCATCGGATGCATATAGATTTAGCTGGGTGCTTGATGTTAATTTCGTAACTATTTCAATGAATTCATCGAATGTCATGAATATATTTATGTCCACTTAATGTTGTCCTTTGGTTTTGCAGGGGCAGTATGGTCTGAATTGAACTTCGGCAGGTGTGTCGTTTCCTGTTGTTTTTGTTTTTAGATCATTTATTGCGCCGACTTCCCGAGATACCGGAGTGCCATCTGCTTTTTGTCTTCCTACATTGCCGTAGATGATTTTCCCATCCTTTTCCTCGAATATTATATCCGGTCTGCGTCCTTGCTTATGTCCGCCAGGTGTAGGTATGAGCCTCTCTGGTTTCCTTCCGCCACCAGCATGCACGGTTCCGTTAGCATCTACTACTTCTTGTCCCCACTGAGCAATAGCTTCGTTATGCGGACCTTTTCCTCCTGGTACGGGGCCCCGCTTAGCGAGCCCCATCGGGTCAACCCACTCAACCGGATTCGGCGCATAGGCATAAACATTCAACCCACCCGCAAACCCGATCGGATCCTTCCCAACAAACCGCCCGACCCCCGGATCATAGTACCGATACCGGTTGTAATGCAGCCCTGTCTCGACATCGAAGTACTGCCCCTGAAAGCGCAACGGATTGTGGATGCCCGCGTGCTTGGCGGTGTCGCTGCGTTTCTCCTGTGCCGCGCCCCAGGCCTTGTAGGTGCCGCTCCAGGCCACTTCGCCCTGTTCGTCGGTAAGCTCCATGGGCGTGCCCAGGTGGTCGCACTGGTACCAGGCAAACGCATCGAAGGGCGTTGGCGCGGGCTTGTGCTGCCAGACGGGATCACGCTCGATGTCGTAGGGGAAGTCGTAGACAGGCTCGAGCAGCAACTTGATGGAGCGGTGTTCCACCGCTTGAGCAACGGGCACGAAGGTGCCGGGCTCGTACACGTAGTGGGTCAGGCGGCCGCCAAGGTCATGGGTGCGGTTTTCGAAGGCCAGGGTGTCGCCATCCCAGCCGTAGAGGGTGTTGCCGCAGCCGTACTGCTGATCGAGCTTGCGCTGTTCGTTCTGGTTCCATGCGGGACCGGCCTCGCGGCGGTGCTGGTACTTGGCGCGGGAGCGCTTGCACAGGCGCCGGCCGAGGGCGTCATAGGCATAGTAGACAGTCAGCCGATCATCCTCGTAGTGAGTCAAGCGGTCGTAGAGGTCCCAGCTGAAGGTGGCTTTCTTGCCGTTCTCGATGCGCTCCTTGAGGTTGCCGCGTTCGTCGTAGAGGTAGTGCTTGCCACAGTAGTCGCGTAGCAGGTTGTCGAGCAGTTTGCTGCGCGGGTAGCTGTTGCGCTCCTGGGGTGCCTGCGGGTCGAGGAGGTTGCTGGCCGGGTCGAAGGCGAAATGTTCGCTATTTGCCAAACTGCCTGCTTCGAGCAGGCGGCCAACAGGATCGTAGCGGTAGTTGATGGCGCCACGGCGCAGGTCCTGGATGTTGGTGAGCTGACCGGCAACGTCGTAACGGTAGTTGCGCACTGACAAGCGGCTCGACTCACCGCGTCGAGCGACGGTCTGTTCCTGCAAGTGACCGTTCGGTGTCCAGCTCTGGCGTTGTTGCAGGCCGTTGCCTTGCTCGCGGCCAATCTCTCGGTGCAGGTCGTCACGCTGATAATTCAGCAGTTCCCGATCGTCCAGCTTCAGCGCCAGCAGGTGGCCGCTGCCATAGGTCAACCAACTGACCCGATGGCCATCGGGACGGACCGTGGCAACCCGCTGGTTCAGCGCGTCATACTCGTGCCGCCAGATGGCAACATGGGGCTTTTTCAGGTAGCGCAGGTACTGGTGTTCGCGCGTGTTGTTGCCGGCGGCATCGTAGAACCATTGCAGCTTGCAGGCGTCGTTCTCGGCGAGCAGCAGGTTGCCGTTACCGTCGTAGGCGAACGTTTCGGTTTGCCATTGCTGCGCCGTCCTCTGGCCTGCCTGGCGCATTAGCAGTCGGCCCAGGGGGTCGTATTCGAAACAGGTGACGCGATCGCCATCAAGGCGGCGGGTAGGTTGGTTGCTGCCGTTGTCGTAGAGGTAGTGGGTGGTTTGCTGGTCGAAACCGGTTTCCTTCAGCAGGCGGCCAACCGGGTCGTACTTGAAGGTAGCCGTGCTGTTGTTCTCGTTGCGCAGCTCGACAAGCTGGCCAAGCCGGTCCCAGCGGTAGTTGAGGATGCTGCCATCGGCGTTCTGGCGTTGCTGGATCAGCCCTGCTTCGTTGTATTGCCAGACGGTGCGGCGCTGCAGGGCGTCGATGTGGTCGAGAAGACGGCCTTCGGCATCGCGCTCGAAACGCTCCTCGGTCTTGTCCGGGTGAACAATACGGCTGAGCTGACCTGCCTGGTAATGGTAGCTGGTGACCATGCCCGCGGCGTCGGTGACTTGGGACAGTTGCCCCAGCGCGTTGTATCGCCATTGGCTGGTTTTGCCGGAACAGTCGGTGTAGCGGATCAGCTGGCCGTCGGCGTTGTAGGCGAGTTTTTTCTCTGCGCCGTTGGCGTCGATGATGGCAACGGGCAGGTTGTCGCTGTTGTATCTGTACTGGGTCTTGTGCTCCAGCGGATCGAGGGTTTCGATGATGTTGCCGCGCGGGTCGTAGTCGTACTTCCACAGCCCGCCCTCGGCATCGCGGGTCTTGAAGCGCAGGTCCTGGTCGTCGTAGGCATGGTGGACGCTGGTGCCGTCGGGGCGGGTGTGCTGGACCAGGTTGCCGCGGTCATCGTAGGCGTAGCTGTCGACACTGCCGTCGGTGTGGATGTGCTGGGTGAGGTTCTTGGCGTCGTCGCGGTAGAACCACTCCTCGTTGCTATCGGGATGGATGATGCGGTAGGTGTAGCCGAGGACATCGTAGTAATACAGCGTCTCTTGACCGTTGGCGTCGAGCAGGCGTGTCAGGCGGATGTTCGGGTCCCAGCTCAGGCGGGTGTCCTGGCTGCCATCGTCGGCCCATTCTCGAACCGCTTTGGCATCCGGCCCGTTGCCTTGCCATTGCAGGTTCATGCCGCGACCGGTGCGGTCGGTGTAGCGGGTTAGCAGATGGTGCTGGTAGTCATAGTTCCATTGAGCATCGTGCTCGTCGCGGGCGGCGCGCAGGTCACCCTGGTGGTCGAACTCATAACGTGCCAACTGTCGAAGCGCTTGGCCGTCATGCATGAGCCAAAGTGCCTTGATTCGGCCCTGGTCGTCGATCTGGGTATGGATGTGCTGGTGCGGGGTGTCGTTCTGGTAGGTGAGCAAATCCGAGAGCACGCTGTGTTCAGCGTGTTGGTGCTCGTAGTGCAAGGCAATGCGGGCACCGCCGCGCAGGCTGATGGCTGTCAGGCGGAACTGATTGCTTACCCGTTCGTAGTGCTCCTGGCTGTCATGCCCCCGAAGCAGTACCAATCTGTTTTTGCTGGTGCGCGCAATGACCAGGTTTTCAATCGGGTCGAGATGGTGATGGTGAACGTCGGGAAGCGGGTAGTGGTGGCTACGCCCATCGGTCGCATGGTAGGTGAGTTGATCTTCGCTCAGATCCAAGCGGCTGGAGAACGGCGTGATCCAGCGGGCACCGAACGGGTTGTTGTCAAAGGCTGAGAGTGAGGAACGGTAAGTCCTGTTCCACACCAGGGGGAAGGTGCCGGGAAGCTCGAAGTCGGTATGGACAATTGTTTCGCTGCCCATGGCGAAGCTGATGCTGCACTGGGTGCCAGCTTTGCTTCCCTGCTTTTGGCAGTTACCGTCAGCACGGGCAGAGCGCTGGGCCGGACTGGCTTGAGTGCCATTTTGCGGCTGTGGCCTTCTGGCTTCGTTGGTTCTGCCAGGCGCCATATTCGCCTGGCGTGGGGCATTCTTGCGTCGCTGCAAGGCACTGGAAAGCGCCCTGATGATGCTAAGAAGGCTGTCCGGATTGGTTTCACTGCCTGTCTGGATGATCTTGTCGCTGGCGATATTGCCAATCTGCTCGATGCTCGCCGCAACGGGCTCAAGGGTTTTCTGCAACTGTTGCTTTTGTCTGTCGCCTAAGCCGATATCGTCTTTTCCAAAGCCGAATCCGGTGCGTCTCTTGAAGGCATCGGCCGCTTCAACTACCAGGCTGATTCCGGGAAAGAGCACGGTCAGTGCCACGTCCTGTACAACGCCGCTTGCCACCGAGCGGATGAGGTCAGCAAGGAATTTACAAACCTCGATGACCTTTTGTGCAAAGGCCTTGAGGATGCTGTGCAGGGTGGCTTCAACCTCCTTGATGAATGCCTCGAGATCGCCGGGGCAGACATCGGCCAGCGCGCTTTCTATGGTAGTCAGCAGCGCCTGGCTGATGTCGCCTTTGGTGGTTCTGAGGGTCTTCAGTGAAGGGCGCATGACCGCTCGGGCTGCTCCGACTCCAGGAAGAGGAACCAGGCCGAACAGGTTGATCCCCAGGCCGACCCAATTGTAGAGATCGGCCCTGTAGGTGGCGTCGCCCTGGGCCAGCTCAATGATGTCGCCGATCGCATCGGCCGCAGCGAAGATCGAGCCCGCGACGGGTAGCATTTCACCGACAGTAATAACAGTGCGCCAGTTGACGGCATCACCGGTGAGCACGGTCAGCCACTGCGCCAGTTTGTCGGTGCCAGCCCTTACATCCTCTTCGGTAAAAGTATTCTTGGGCGCGACCGCACCTTCACATCGAGCCATTCGGGCCGCCTCCGTTACTGGTTCGATTTGCGGGAATAGCGGGAAGGGAGAGGGGCAGTCCTTTATCAGCGGACTCCATTGCGAAGAGGCGGTCCAACGTCTGCTGGATGACCTGCGACGGCCGCAAGGTAGTCATGGCGCCGGGTGTCGCTGCTGATCGTGCTGCTTGCTCTGCAAATGGCGCTGCCGAGGCGGCGCGAGTCTTGTCTGTGCCGAACAGCACCTTGACCGGTCCTGGCGCCAGGCCTGCCACCGCCGCAAACCCGTTGTCATCCAGCGTGCCCTTGAAAACCTGCCCGAGTGCATCCTCGACCTGATACTCCGAGCCCTTGAACGCAAAACCATTGGCGTAGTGCTGGAACAGCTCAAGATTGCCTTTGCCGGCTTTTGGCCCTTCAGGAAAGGCCGCCGCCTGGCTCTTTGCGCCTTTGTAGAGAAAGTCTGTGGCGTGGGTTGTGTACACGCCGCTGGTGGCGTGGCTGATGCCGCCGGCGTTGTAGGTGGTGCTGCTGCCCGCCGCCTGGATCACCAGCTCCTCCTTGGCGCTGAGGATGATGCGTTCGGCGCTGACGGTGACCTTGAGTTTGGCCAGCAGGTTGATGCTGTCTTTCAAGGCGCGGATGTCGATATCGCCGGAGGCTGCGACCAGGCGCCAGCCGAGGCTTTGCACGAAGGTGCGCAGGCCTCGGCTGACACTGATCAGCAGGCGCTTGCCGACGGCCAGGCTGGTGTGCCCGCCACTGCTCAGGCCCAGGTGTTCGCCGCTGGCCAGGTGGGTGGATTGCGGCGTGCTGCTGGCGATCCCGGCCGGGCTGTCGAGGACCAGGAAGGGTTCACTGAACTCGGGGTATTGATTGGCATTGGGGTTGCCGGTACCGCGGCCGCGTATGCCGTCGTGCTGGGCCTGAAGCGCATCGGCGACTTCGTCCTGGTCGCCGCTTTCCTGGGCCAGGTGGTCGCGGGCTTCGCTGGCGAAAGTGGCGTGGTATTGCTGGGCGGTCTTCAGGCGTTCGGCGGTTTGCGGCAGGTCGGTGTGGTGGGAGGCGGCGCGGGCGCGCAGTTCGCTGGTCAGCAGCAGGCCGCCGCCGGCACGCACCACGCCGTGGGCGTCGGTGCGCAGTTCGAAGCCTTCACCCGGGGCTGCCCGCCACCGGGCCGGGGATGGGTCAGGTAGCCCAGGTTCAAGGCACTGGCGGCGTGATCGCTCATCAAGGTGGCGCTGATCTGCCCGCTGGTGTCGTCCAGGCGCAGTTCGTTGTGGCGCTGGCCGTGGTGCTCTTTGCTGCGCAGCGGGCTCAGTGCCTTGAACTCGGGCAAGCGGTACGGTGGGCGGTTGATCGCGTGATAGCTGCGGCCCATGATCATTGGCTGGTCCGGATCGCCGTGGAGAAAGCCCACCACCACTTCCTGGCCGATCCGCGGCAGGGCCACATGCCCCCAGCCCGCCCCGGCCCAGGTCTGGGCGACGCGCACCCAGCACGAGCTGCGATCGTCTTCGCAGCCTTCGCGGTCCCAGGGAAACTGCACGCGCACGCGGCCATGCTCGTCGCAGTAGATTTCCTCTTTGGCCGGGCCGACCACCATGGCGATCTGTGGCCCTTCGATGCATGGCTTGGGGCGCGCCGGGGCATGCCATTCAACGGTATCGGGGATCAAGGTGGCGGTCAGGCTGTACCAGGTGCCGTGTTCGCTTTCGGCAGACTCTTCTTCCAGGGCGGTGTGCTGGCGGCCTTGGTGCTTGATCTGGATTGGCCGCCAGCCGCTGTTGAGGTCTTCGCGGGGATGGCCACTGAGGGTGAAGGCCTTGCCCGGCAGCAGACGCGCATCGTCGCCTTCGACCTCGGCGGTGCGCGCATCACCGCGCAGGGCCTTGAGGCGGGTCTGGGTGAAGGGTTTGCCGGCGTCGTCGTGCTTGTAGCGACCGGGGTAGTCGTAGCGCTCGTAGTCGACGGTCTGGCTGCCCATCTCGGCGGCCAGCACGTTTTGCTCCAGGTTGTAGCGCGGATGGCTGAAGGTGTAGTCACGCTGGGTCTGGCAGCTGGTCCGTACCTGTTCGCGGTAGGTGAACTGGCGCAGGGACGGTTGCCAGGCTTCGCCCCCCGGATTGGCCTCATACACCACCGGCCCGCCCTCGATGGCGCCGAAGGTCGCGATATGGTCGGCCTGGATCAGCCGATGGCCGGCTTCGCTGTGCTCGAAGCTCGACAGCAAGCCTTCCTCGGCCGCCAGGCGCAGGTAGAAGTCCAGGTCCAGTTCGCCCGCCTGCACGCAGTACTCGCGGGGCAGGTGGGTTTCGCTCAGGTGCTGGCGGGCCTGGCCCCATTGACGCTCCTTGCACAGTTGTTCAAGGATCTGCGGCACGCTGCGTTTCTGGAAGATGCGCCAGTCGGAGCGCAGTTGCGCGCGGGCCAGCTGCGGTTCGATCTCGGCGCGGTAGCGGGTGCGGCGAAAGCCGGTCTGGCCCTGTTCGAAACGACTGATCAGGCCATGCACATGGCGAACGGCCTGGTTGCCCTGCCAGAGGGTCAGAGCCGCAGGCTGGTCGAGCAGGGTGGCAAAGTCGGCGTCGGCGGTTGCACTGACCAGCTCGATGGTCAAACGATAGAGTTGGGAAATACCCTCGTTCAGTTCAAAAGACACCACATCAAAGTCAATGTCAGCCGTCGAGCTGAAGGTAAAACGCACATCGCGCTGGCCGGGCATGGCAACTCCTGCTGTTCATTGCGTCGGGCAGGTCGAATGGACGTGGATGGAACGTCCAACAAGATTTGTTCTTACAGAGGGGGGAGACAGTAAGAGGTAACTTACTGCCTTGTCTTTGTTGGGCTTCCTAAATGCTTGTGGGAAAAGTCACTTGTTGTTTTTGGGGTGTTTTTTGCAGGCGTAGTAGTTTGCTCTGCTGATTACAGAGCGGTTTAAGTGCACGTTATTGAACGCAACTCAGCGCATCGCACGCGTAGTTTTTCCCGGCTCATACTCAGGTAGTGGCGGCCTGCCGGGTTCACATCACCGGCTGCTGGCCGGTGCGTGCGGGCCAGACGAAGCTGGTGTTACGCACGCTGTTGATGATTTCCAGCTGGTGAAAGGAGTTGCTGCTGGCATACAGCGCCATGAAGTGCGAGAGCACGCTGCCAAACAGCTGCAGGTCGCCCTCATTGTCGAAGGCGTTGGGGTTGACCCTGAGGGTGGTGAGCATGCCGCGCACGGGCAGGCCCTTGATCAACCAGTCAGTCGGCGCCGTGCTGGCGTGTTCGATAGCGTTCAGGCGGCGCTGGGTGGCGCGCTTGTGCTGCAGGTCATAGGGCGCCACGAAGTCATAGACTTGCAGCACCGCCTTGAGCGCGTCGGCGCAGGACAGCGACAGGTCATTCAGGGCCAGGTTGGAAAGCAGTACCCACTGCACATCCCCGTGCAGGTCGTCATCCAGCGCCGGTGGGTAACAGCGGGTCGGGCGGGTCAGGTTGCGGTAGGTGGCAAACGAGGGCGTGGCCTGGGTGGTGAGGTTGATATCGCCGATGTCCAGTTGCAGGGGCAGGTTGCCATTGCAGCAGGTGAGGTCGATGTTCAGGGTCTGCTGCTGGCCCCGGTAGGGGCGTTGATCACCGTGCAGCAGGCGGATGACATGGCGCGCCCGCTCTTTGATCAGGTCTTGTTCGAGCGTCACGCTGTAATAGTGTGCGCTACGCTCTTCGGCGCGTTCGACACGCCGGGGCAGCGCTTCGTAGGGCGCAAACTCCAGGCTTTGTTGATCCTGCGAGGTCTGCGTGTCCCGGCGTCGGGTAGCGACCTTGTCAACGCTGAAAATCTCATAGGCCTGCGCTCGCCGCCCGCTGGGTTGCACGGCTTCGCAGACGGCCTGCCCGTCAAGCGGGATGGGCCTGGCTGGGTGGTCGAAGAGGTTGATGGCCGGCGTGCAGTACAGTGAAAAGCTGTCGCGGTCGAGCTGGAAACCGTTGGGGAAGGGCGCGTCAAAACGCAGTTCCAGGCGGATATGCTCGGCTGCGGCGTCCGGCCAGTAGCGGCGCAGTTCGGTCAGGTTGAAGCCGTGAAAGCGCTGCGGGAAGTAAAAGTACTCCTGTATCAGGCGGTAGCCATCCAGGTGCTCGCCCGGGCTTGGCAGGAGTGCCTCGCCGGGTTCGAAACCGGCAAAGGTCAAGGTCGCGGGCGGGAGGGAATAGCGATGGTCGTTGATGTGCAAAACCACCTTGTGCAGGTGCTGTGACAGCCATTGGTAGAGCGTCAGGGCGTTGCTTGCAGCGCCTCCCAGATGAAAGCTCAACCGGTCGCAGTCGAGCTGGCGCAGCGGTTGCTCGGACAGCGCGCCAAGGTCGATGTGGACGATGGATTTGTCGGCACTGTCGATGTGGCAGATCTCATCGATGACCAAGGGGTAGAGGGTCACGTCGGTACAGGTGCGAAAGGTACAGTTCACGCCGTCGACCGGCCTGGAGAACAGCGCGGTACCCTTGGGGATCAGCTGGCTTTCGCTCAGCGCATGATCGATCGGGTCGAAGCGCACCAGGGTGACGCTGGGCAAGGGCCGAAGGAAATTGGGGTAGACCAGTTGCAGCAGCGGCTGGGTGATTTCCGGCAGGTGGTCGTCGATCTTCATCGCAAGCTTTGCAGTCAGGAATGCAAAGCCTTCCATCAATCGCTCGACGTCGGGGTCAGAGGCTTCGCTGCCGAGAAAGTGCGCCAGGCGCGGATCGTCTTCGGCAAATTCGTCGGCCAGTTCGCGCAGGCGCCGGCGTTCTTCCATATAGCGACTTTTTAATGACATGTGCGGCCCTGCGTGAACGTTTGCTTTCAACGTATTGGGGGAAGTTGTTTAATGTTTTTTATTGTTTGTAGGAAGCATCTTTAATGTTTGCTTTTCAAACTTCTGTGTATCGCTCGGTCTGGGTTTATTGTTTTCGCCAGAGGGGCTGAAGCGTCAATGCAAATGTTTTGACAAGATGTAAGTTCGTATTTTATGGAGTATGTATTCAGACGTGTTTGAGCGTGCTGCTGGTAGAGAACCGTGCGCAAAAGCAGCATCGTTCTCATCGCTGACGAAGGCCAGCTCGCCGGGCCAAAAAAATATAGTGTTTACCCCCTCGCACCCGCTACCGCGCCTCGAAAAACACTGATAGCATCCTGCCACTTACCTTGATTGCAGTTCGCGCATTTCATCGCGCATGTTCCCCGCTACTACACTTGCCATGCCACCTGTGCCTGGCACGTAGGGCGGTGCCTGGGTTGCCAGCCAGCGGCTGCTGACCAACGGTAATCAGGTTCGCGCCACTGCAACCGATACACAACGCATACAACCAATAATGAAAGGATGCAGCGAGATGAAGCACGGAGCCTGGTGCCTGGCGTTGGTGATGGTCGCAAGCCTGGCGCAGGCGGCTGCCGACAGCGATCCGCTGCTCGAGGGCGCGACCTCGAGCGTCAGCGAAGTGCGCGGCGTGCTGCGCGCGCGCTCGCAGGCGGTGCTGGCCAGCGAGCTGGCCGGGCGGGTGGTGGACATGCCGTTCGCCGAAGGCCAGTCGTTCAGCAAGGGCGATGTATTGGTGCGTTTTGATTGCAGCGCTTACCAGGCCCAGCAGAATGCCGCCGGCGCTGCCGTGCGTGCGGCCCGTGAAGAGCTGCGCAACAAGCAGCAACTGGCGGCGCTCAATTCGGTCGGGCGCTTCGAAGTGACCCTGGCCGAAGCGCGCCAGGCGCAGGCCCAGGCCGAGGCGCAGGTTTATCAGGTGCAGGTGCAGCGCTGCCAGGTCAAGGCCCCGTTCGACGGCCAGGTGGTTGCCCGTAAGGTCCAGGCCCACGAAAGCGTGGCCAGCGGCGCGCCGTTGCTGGAAATCGTCGACAACCGTTCGCTGGAGGTGCACCTGCTGGTGCCTTCGCGCTGGCTGGGCAAGCTCAAGCCGGAACAGACCTTCAGCTTCGTCCCCGATGAAACCGGCGCGCCGCTGCAGGCGGTGGTCAAGCGCCTGGGCGCGCGCATCGATGAAGGCAGCCAGACCCTGCTGCTGATCGGCACGCTGCCGGCCGACAGCCGCGGCCTGCTGGCCGGCATGAGCGGCACCGCGCACTTCGCTGGCCAGCCATGAACGCGCCAGTAGCCAATGGCATGGAGCAGCTGCTGGCGCATTACCTGCGCCTGGAGCATCAGGCCCGCGCCGCGACCACGGTCGAGGCGCTGGCCTTCAGCATGGTCAACGATCCCCAGCCGCTGTTCGCCTTTCGCCACGCCGCGCTGCTGATCGCTGGCAAGGTGCGGGCGCTTACCGCGATCAGCGTGGTCGAGGCGAACGCGCCGTTCGTGGCTTTCATCGAGCATGCTGGCGCGCAGTTGGGTAAAAGCGCCCGCCTGGACACCAGCGGGCCGCTGAACCCGGACAGTTTCGATCAGGCCAGCCGCGATGACTGGCAGTCGTTGTCAGCTGCCCACGCCTTCTGGCTGCCGCTCAAGGACCGCCAGGGTGTGGTTTTTGGCGGTTTGTGGCTGGCCCGCGACAACCCTTGGGTCGAGGCCGAGCACAGCTTGCTCAACCACCTGGGCGAGTGTTACAGCCATGCCTGGCTGGCCTTGCAGCCGGGCAAACCATGGCGCCTGCGCTGGCCGGCACGCAGCCGCTGGGCGATCGGCGCCGCAGCCCTGCTGGTGCTGTTGGTGCCGGTGCGCCAGTCGGTGTTGGCGCCGGCCGAAGTAGTGCCACGCAACGGCCAGGTGGTGGCCGCACCGCTGGATGGGGTGATCGCCGAGTTCCTGATCAAGCCCAACCAGGCGGTGCAGGCCGGGCAGGTGCTGGTGCGCTTCGACGCCACCAGCCTCAAGGCCCAGGCCGATGTTGCCGAGCGCACCCTCGGGGTCGCCGAGGCCGAGCTCAAGGCTAACACCCAGCGAGCCTTTTCCGATGCTGAATCCAGCGCCCGGCTTGACCTGCTGGCCGCCCGTGTCGAGCAAAAGCGCGCCGAGCGCGATTATGCCCGCGAGCTGCTGGCGCGCGCCGATGTGCGTGCCGAGCGTGCCGGTATTGCCGTGTTCGCCGACGCCCAGCGCCTGACCGGCAAGCCACTGCAGACCGGCGAGCGTCTGCTGGAAATCGCCGACCCGGCCCAGGCCGAGCTGCGCATCGAGCTGCCGGTGGCCGATGCCTTGAGCCTTGAGCCCGGCGCCGAAGTGGCGCTGTTTCTTGACAGCGACCCGCTGCACCGCCATGGCGCCGAGCTCGAACGCGCCGCCTACGAAGCGCAGAACACTCCGGCCGGGCAACTGGCTTATCGCCTGGACGCACGCTTTACCGACGCGCCGCCGCGCATCGGCCTGCGTGGCACCGCCAAGCTGTTTGGCCAGCGTGCACCGCTGGCGCTGTACCTGCTGCGCCGGCCGTTGGCGGCCCTGCGCCAGACGGTGGGCCTTTGATGCTGCCGGCACTGCGCCCGGACCTGCAACTGTCGCCCGCCGCGCCAGGGCTGGACGGCGCTGCGCAATGGACCCTGGCCGACCCGCTGCGCGGGCGCTATTTCAAGCTCGGCGCGCCCGCCATGCGCCTGTTGCGGCACTGGGCGCTGGGCGATCCGGCGCGGGTGCTGGCCGCAGCCAATCGCGAACCGGGCATGCCGCTGCCGGGCACGGCCATTGAGGAGCTGTTGCGCTTTTTGCGTGGCCATGACCTGGTCACCGCCAGTGATGACGAGCAACGGGCCAGCTACGCCGACAAGGCCGCCCGCCAGCGCCAGGGGCTGTGGACCCAGTTGCTGCACAAGTACCTGTTCTTTCGTATTCCATTGTGGCGCCCGGATGCCTTTCTCAACCGTACCTGGCCGTGGCTGGCGCGGTTCGGCCCGAACCTGTTGCGCTACGGCCTGCCCACGGTACTGTGCCTGGGGCTGTTTCTGGTCATGCGCGACTGGCAGCGTTTTCTCGCAACCTTTCCCCACCTGTTGAGCCTCGGCGGTGCTGCAGCCTTTGCCATCGCCCTGGGCTTTGCCAAGTTGTGCCACGAATTCGGCCACGCCTACATGGCCAAACGCGCCGGCTGCCGGGTGCCGAGCATGGGCCTGGCGTTCATGGTGCTGTTGCCGATGCTCTACACCGATGTCAGCGATGCCTGGCGCGTGCAGGACCGCCGCACCCGCCTGTTGATCGGCGCCGGCGGGGTGCTCGCCGAGTTGCTGCTGGCCTGCCTGGCCCTGCTGGCCTGGTCGTTGTTGCCGGACGGGGCAGGGCGCACGGCGGCGTTCATGCTGGCCAGCGCCACTTGGATCACCACCCTGGCGATCAACCTCAACCCGTTGATGCGCTTTGACGGCTACTTTCTGCTCAGCGATCTGTGGGCGGTCGACAACCTCCAGGGCCGGGCCTTCGCCCTGTGCCGCTGGCGCTTGCGCGAGGCGCTGTTCGGTTATGGCGAGGCGGCGCCCGAACCGTGGTCTGCGGCCATGCGCCGGCGCTTGTTGAGCTGGGGTTACGCCGCCTGGCTGTGGCGCGCAGTGCTGTTTTTCGGCATCGCCCTGGCGGTGTATCACTTGTTTTTCAAGGCGCTGGGCATCTTTTTGATGCTGGTCGAGCTGACCTGGTTCATCGCCTTGCCGGTCTATAAGGAGGGCCAGCACTGGTGGCAGCAACGCCAGCGGGCGCAACCGCGCAAGGTGCTGGGCCTGGGCCTCGGCCTGCTGGCGGTGCTGCTGGTGCTGGTGTTGCCGTGGCGCAGCGATGTCGAGGTGCCGGCGCTGCTCGAAGCGTCGCGGGTCAGTGCCCTGCATGCACCGACCGCAGCGCGTATCCGCGAGGTGCATGTGCAGGACGGCCAGCGCGTGGCCCGCGATCAGTTACTGGTGGTGCTGGAGTCACCGGACCTGGAATCGCGCCTGCAGATCGTACGGCGCGAAATCCAGATCCTGCAGCTGCAATTGCGTCGCCAGGCCGGGCGCAGTGAAACCGCTGCCGACAGCGGCATCCTTGAGCAGCGCCTGGCCGAGGCGGTGGCCGAATACCGTGGCCTGGCCGCCCAGCGCGAGCGCCTGAACCTGCGCGCGCCGCACGCCGGGGTGATACGCGACCTGGCCGTGGGCCTGGCACCGGGCCGCTGGATTGCCGCGCAGTTGCCGCTGGCTGCAGTGGTCGAGGAGGGCCTGCGCCTGCGTGGTTACCTGGCCGAAGCGGACTTGTGGCGGGTCGAGGCCGGCGCGCCCGGGCATTTTGTTGCCGATGATCCGCTGCGCGATTCGCTGCGGGTCAGCCTCAGCGATATCGACACCACCGGGGTCAGCGCCATCGATCAGGAGGCGCTGGTTTCCGAGCACCAGGGCCCCATCGCCATCCGCCGCGACGAGAACCGCCGGGCGCAGCCGCTGCAGGGGCAATACGGCGTACGCTTTGCCCTCGAAAACAGCCCGCCTGGGGGCCTCCAACGCCCGGTTCGCGGGCTGGTGGTGCTCGAAGGCAAGGGTCAATCGTTGCTGGCATCGGCATGGCGACGAATGGCTGCGCTGGGGGTAAGAGAAAGCGGATTTTGATAGTGCGATTGTCAGACAATTAGAATAAAATGCCATCACAATGATCTCACGCCAGGCGTGGGGCATTGGGGCGGACGGATCAATGCTCAGCATCTCGCAGGGACGCTACACACGATGAACCCACTCGGTTTGAGTTTCCGCCCCATCGGCCAAGGCGACCTGCCTTTCCTTGAGCATTTGTACGCCACCACCCGCGCCGGCGAAATGCGCCACAGCGGCTGGTCGGCCGAGCAGATTGCGCAGTTTCTGCGCCAGCAATTCAATGCCCAGCACCAGTATTACCAGGCCCATTACCCGGACGGTGAGTTCCTCCTGGTCGAACGCCAGGGCCAGGCCATCGGCCGCCTGTACCTGTTCTGGGGGCAGACTGCACTCAACCTCATCGATATCGCCTTGTTGCCCGCCTGCATTGGCCACGGCACTGGCAGCGCCATTCTCGACGACTTGCTGCGCCGCGCCGACCAGCGCGGGCTGGCCTGCGAGCTGTGTGTCGAGCACTACAATCCGGCGCAACGGCTGTATGCAAGGCTTGGTTTTATCCCGGTCGGCGAGTCGGGGGTCTACCGCCGCCTGCGCCGTGAGCCGGTGCCTGGCTGCCTGATGGCGCAGGCCTCATGAGCGCCGCCGGCCAGTTCCCCATGCCCACCTTCGCCGAGCTGCAAGCGGCCGACCGCCATGCCTTTGCGCTCTGGCTGGGGCCGGAGCAGCGCGTAGCCGTCGAACGCGTGCAACTGAGTGAGGGCGTGGCCATGAGCGCCCGCCACGAATGCTTCCTGGTGTTTTTCGCCTTGCCCGCCGGCCTGCTGCCGCAGCAGGGCGTGTACCGCGTTATCGGTCCGCAGCAGCAGGAATGGTTGCTGCTGATGACCCCGGTGCAGCCCGAGCCCGATGGCCGCCATGTGCTGCAGGCGGTGCTGCACCGTGAGCGGGAGCCGCAGGCCTGAGCGCCCTGAACTGATCTGTTCACACCCACAACCCAAAAACAGGTAATGCCAGATGAGTGATCCCTTCCTCGGTGAGATCAAGATGTTCGGTGGCAACTTTGCGCCCCGTGGTTATGCAATGTGCAGTGGGCAATTGATGGCGATATCGCAAAACGCCGCGCTGTTTTCGATCCTCGGCACGATCTATGGCGGCGACGGCCGGGTCACCTTCGGCTTGCCCGACCTGCGCGGCCGCTCGCCCGTCGGTTGGGGCCAGGGCCCGGGCCTGGGTGAAGTCGATCTCGGTGAAACGGGAGGTAGCCAGAACACCACGCTGACCGTGCAGCAAATGCCGATGCACAGCCATCCGCTAATGGTCTCGACGGAAGCTGCCGGCGCCGACAAAGGCACGGCAAGCCTGGTTCTGGCGCAGAGCGGCGATGCCAACCTGGGCACGGTCAACATCTATGGCAACCCCACGGCGCTGACCAACCTGGCAGCGCAAAGCTGTGGCGTTGCCGGTGGCAATCAGCCCTTCAACAACCTCAGCCCGTACCTGGGCCTGAGCATGATCATCGCCACCGAAGGCATCTTCCCTTCGCGCGGTTGATGAAACCGGCGCGGTGGCGCGTGATGCGCGCCACCGCTGCCATAGCCGTTCCATAGCAGTTTTAGGGCAACAACCCGTACAGCCTGAGGTGCAACATGAAGTTCATCGACCGATTCAAACGCCAGGGCCGGCCAGTGCCCACCCCTGCCGGTCAGGCACCGCTGTTGTTTGCCCTGGAACCGCGGATCATGTTCGACGCCTCGGTTGCGGTGGTTGCCCAGGAGGCAACTGCCGAGGCCGCCAAGGACACCGGCAAAGACAGCGCAAGCGATACCGCGCAGGCCGACAAGGCCGCGCTGGCCACGGCCGATACGCGTGGCGCCAGTGCCAGCGAACGCCATGAAGTGGTGTTTGTCGATGGCCAGATCAGCAACCCGCAGGAAGCCCTCAAGGGCCTGCCGGCGGGCAGTGAAGTGGTGGTGCTCGACCCGGGCAAGGACGGCCTGCAGCAAATGGCCGACTACCTCAAGGGCCGCAGCGACCTGGATGCCATCCATGTATTTTCCCACGGTGCGTCGGGTACCGTGCAGTTGGGCAATGTCTGGCTGAGCAGCAGCAACCTTGCCGATCACGGCGAGACGCTGCAGTCCATCGGCCAGTCGCTCAAGGCCGACGGCGACCTGATGCTGTATGGCTGCCAGGTCGGCAAGGACGATGCTGGCCAGGCCTTTGTCAGCCAGCTGGCAAGCCTGACCGGTGCCGACATCGGCGCCTCCAGCGACGACACCGGTAGCGGTGCGCTGGGCGGCAACTGGACCCTGGAGCGCAGCAGCGGCCCGCTGGCAACCACGGCCCTGGCGCTCAACGATTACCAGGGGCTGCTGGCCACCTCCTGGAGTACCGGCAGCGCGCCGCTGAGCGGCACCACCATCGCCGCCGGCAGCCGGGTGGTGGTGGGCGATTTCGACAACGACGGCGACGCCGACATCCTCTACCAGACCGGGGGCAATGGTTCGCTCTGGGCATTCGCGCGCAGCAACGGCAACGGCAGCTTCACCCTGCAAAGCCTGGCGCAGTCGCCCTTTGCCGGGTTGTCGCTGCCGGACCATACCGGCTCCAACTACCACGTTGCCGACTTCGATGGCGACGGCGACCTCGATGTGCTGGCCGGGGTCAACGGCACTACCGGCACCTACCTGCGCAACGACGGCGGCAGTTTCAGCAGCCAGTCGACGGCAAGCTTCCCGGCGCCAGCGGCCGGCTCACGGATGCTCGCCGCTGACTTCGACAACGACGGCGACGCCGACCTGCTGTACCAGACCGGCGCCAACGGCACCGGCTTCGCCTATGCGCGCAGCAACGGCAACGGCACCTTTACCTTGTTGACCCTGGCGCAATCACCCTTTGCCGGGTTGACGCTGCCGGACCACAACGGCAGCAACTACTACGCCGCCGACATCGACGGCGACGGTGACATCGACGTACTGGCCGGCAGTAACGCCACCACCGGGGTCTACCTGCGCAATGACGGCGCCTCCTTCAGCAGCCAGTCAACCGCCTCGTTCCCGGCCCCGGCAGCGTTCGGCCGCATGGTGCTGGCCGACTTCGACAGCGATGGCGATGCCGACATCCTCTACCAGACTGGCGGCAACGGCACAGCCTTCGCCTATGCGCGCAGCAACGGCGACGGCACCTTCACCCTGCAGACCCTGGCCCAGTCGCCGCTGGCCGGCCTGAGCCTGGTCGATCATACCGGCACCACCTATCGCGCCGCCGACTTCGACGGCGACGGCGATATCGACCTGTATGGTGGGTTCAACGGCACCGCCGGCAACCTGTATGTACAGAACGACCGCCCACCGATCGTGGTCAGCTCGACGCCCAGCGACAACGCCAGCAACGTCGACACCAACGCCAACATCGTGCTGACCTTCAACGAAGCGGTGAGCAAGGGTAGCAGCGGCAACATCTACATCGTGCGCACCTTCGACAATGTCGTGGTCCAGACCATCGCCATTGGCAGTGCGCAGATCAGCGGCTCCGGCACCACCTGGACCATCGCCCTGCCGGTCCCCCTGGCACTGGGCACCGGCTATGCCATCCGCCTGGACGCCAAGACCTTCGTCGATGGCGATGGCGCGATCTTCAAGGGGGTGAAGAACAACACCACGCTGAACTTCACCACCAAGTCCAATGACCCGCCGGTGCTGAGCAACCTTAATGGCGACAGCAACACCTTTATCGAGGGTGGGGCGCCGGTGCTGCTCGATGCCGGCGGCAATGCGCTGCTCACCGACCTGGACTCGGCGGACTTCAACGGCGGCAACGTCACCGTGGCGATCACCGCCAACCGGGTCAGCGGCGAAGACCTGCTGGGGATCTTCAACCAGGGCAGCGGGGCCGGGCAGATCGGTGTCTCGGGCAGCAACGTGACTTATGCCGGGGTGATCATCGGCAGCTTTGCCGGCGGCAGCGCCAGCAGCAACCTGGTGATCTCGCTCAACAGCAACGCGACCGCCGCTGCGGTGCAGGCGCTGGTGCGCAACCTGACCTACAGCAACAGCAACAATGGCGATATCTCAACCGCGGCGCGTACGGTGCAGGTCAGCATCAACGATGGCGACAGCGCCAGCGACGCCAGCGCCCTGGTCAGCGTCAATGTCAGCGCGGTCAACGATGCACCGACGGTAACCGCCAGCGGCGGCACCCCGACCTTCACCGAAGGTGGCGCGCCGGTCGACCTGTTCAGCGCGGTGGTGGTGTCTACCGTCGAGGCCGGGCAGGGCATCAAGCAGCTGACCTTCACCGTCAGCAATGTCAGTGATCCCGGCAACGAGCGCCTGACCCTCGACGGCAGCAACATCGACCTGGTCAACGGCGCCTCGGGCACCACGGCCATCAACGGCTTCAGCTATTCGGTGACGCTCAGCGGCGCGACCGCGACGGTGACCCTGACCAAGGCCGCCGGCATCAGCAGCGGCCTGACCCAGACGCTGATCGATGGCGTGCAATACAGCAACCTCAGCCATGCGCCGACCATCGGCACCCGGGTGATCACCTTGAGCGGCGTGGCGGACACCGGCGGCACCGGCAATGGCGGTGCCGACAGCACTTCGCTGGCCATCAGCGCAACGGTCACGGTGCAGGCCAGCAACGATGCGCCCAGCCTCTCGGGCGGGCCGTTCGTGCTGCCGGGCACCGATGAAGACAGCAGCTCCAGCGGCCAGCTGATTGCAAGCATTCTTGCCGGGCTGAGCCATGGCGATGTCGACGGCGCCGGTTCGCTGAGCGGCGTCGCCGTGATCGGCAGCAGCGGTAATGGCTTCTGGCAGTACTCCAGCGACGGATTCAGTTGGGCCGACATCGGCGCGGTCTCCAGCAGCGCCGGCCTGCTGCTGTCGAGCACCACGCAAGTGCGTTTCGTCCCCGATGGCACCAATGCCGGTAGCGCCAGCCTGACCTTGCGGGCCTGGGACCAGACCAGCGGCACGGCCTCCAGCAGCTCAGTACGCCACACTGGCGACACCACCATTAACGGCGGCAGCAGCAGCTTCTCGGTCGGCACCGCGCAGGCGCAGATCACAATCAGCGCGGTCAACGACGCGCCGCTGCTGACCCCGACTGCACCGGTGCTCATCGGCATCACTGATGGCCAGCTGAACAACCCCGGGCAAACCGTTGCCAGCTTCCTCAGTGGCGTAACCGATGTCGACACCGGCGCCCTTGTCGGTATCGCCATCACCGGCCTGAACAGCGGCACCGGCACCTGGCAGTACAGCACCGATGGCAGCACCTGGAGCGATATCGGCGCCGTGGCCGGCAACAGTGCCTTGCTGCTGCGCGGTAGCGACAAGCTGCGCCTGGTGCCCGACGGCGCCAGCGCCATGGTGGCAACCCTGACCTACAAGGCCTGGGACCAGACTGGCGCCTCGGCAGGGCAGCAGGGCAGCAAGGTCGACACCACGGCCAGCGGCGCCAGCACGGCGTTTTCCATCGCCAGCGACACTGCCAGCATCTCCGTCACGGCGGTCAATGACGCGCCGAACCTGAGCACCAGCGCTGGCAGCGCGCACTTCGTCGAGGGCAACAACGGCCCCTCGACCCCGGTAGTCATCGACAGCGGCCTGACCCTGAGCGATTCCGACAACAGCACCCTGGCCAGCGCCAGGGTCAGCATTATCGGTAATTTCCAGGGCGGTTTCGACGTGCTGGCATTTACCAACAACCCGGCAACCATGGGCAACATCAGCGCCAGCTACGACGTTTCCACCGGCGTGCTGACCCTGACCTCCGCAGGCGCCGCTGCCACCCTTGCGCAGTGGCAGGCGGCATTGGCCTCGGTGACCTTCAGCAACCAGAGCGAATCGCCCAGCACGGCCACCCGGACCCTGAGTTTCGTGGTCAACGACGGCACCCTGGACAGCCCGGCCGCAACCCGCACCTTGACCGTGGCGACAGTAGACGATACGCCGGTGATCGCCACCAGCGGCGGCAGCGAAACCTACTTCGAGAACGCAGGGCCCGTGGCAATCGACAGCGGGCTGACGCTCAGCGACATCGACAGCAACACCCTGGCCAGCGCTACCATCAGCATCACCGGCAACTTTCGCGCCGGCCAGGATGTACTGGAGTTCAGCCCCGGTTCGCCGACCACGGGCAACATCAACGCCAGTTACAACGCCGCGACCGGCGTCCTGACCCTGACGTCGGCGGGGGCCACCGCGACCCTTTGGCAGTGGCAGGTCGCCCTGCAATCGGTGGGCTATCGCAACGTTTCCGACAACCCCGACACCTCGACGCGCACCGTGTCGTTCTCGGTCAATGACGGCAACAGCGACAGCGCCGTCGCCAGCAAGGCCGTCAACATCCAGGCCGTCAACGACGCCGGGATCCTCAGCGTACCGAGCAGCCTGAACTTCAATGAAGATGCTTCTGGCACGGTGTCGGGCATTTCCATCAGCGATGCCGATGCCGGCAGCGGGCAGGTCACCCTGACCCTGAGCGTGGCGCTGGGCCAACTGCGCGCCAACAGTGGCGCCGGCGTCACGGTCAACACGCTGGGCAGCGGTCTGATACTGGTCGGCTCGGTATCGGACATCAACGCCTTTATCGCCGCCAACGGGGTCTCCTACATCGGCGCCGCCAACGGTAACGGCAACGTCAACCTGACGGTGACCTACAACGATGGCGGCAACACGGGCAGCGGCGGGGTGCAGCTCACTCAGCGGGTGGTAACGCTGGCCATTGGTGCGGTCAACGATGCGCCGGTCAACCAGGTACCGAGCAGCCAGAACGTCCTTCAGGACGGCTCGCTGACCTTCAACAATGGCAACGGCAACCTGATCAGTATCAGCGATGTTGACGTCGGCGGCGCCGCCCTGCAGGTGACCTTGACCGCCAGCAACGGCCTGCTGACGCTGTCGAGCCTCAGCGGCCTGGTGTTTACCGTCGGCAGCGGCGCGGGCGATGCGAGCATGACCTTCACCGGCTCGCAAAGCGATATCAATGCCGCGCTCAACGGCCTGGTGTTCTCCCCGGTGGCCGGCTACCACGGTTCGGCCAGCCTGCAGATCACCACCAGCGACCTGGGCGGCAGCGGCAGCGGCGGGGCGCAGACCGACACCGACACCGTTAGCATCAACGTCGCCTCGTTGAACCCGCGGGTTACCGATGTCTCGGCGCAGAGCGCCAATGGCAGCTACAAGACCGGCGACAGCATTACCCTGACCCTGACCTTCGACCAGATGGTCAGCGTCGACACCACTGGCGGCATCCCGGCCTTGCTGCTGGAAACCGGCCTTATCGATCGCTATGCCACCTATGTGGCCGGCTCGGGCACTAACACCCTGACGTTCCAGTACACCGTGCAGGCCGGTGATACCAGCGCCGACCTCGACTACGCCGGCAGCGCCGCCCTGGCCCTCAATGGTGCAGTGATTCGCAACGCCACCTTCGACAATGCCGTTTTGACCTTGCCAACGCCGGGCTCCGCCCATTCGCTGGGGGCCAACCACAACCTGGTCATCGACGGCATCGCGCCGCAGGTTACCAGTGTCAGCGTGCCGGCCAATGGCACCTACGTCGCCGGCCAGCAGCTGGACTTCACCGTCAACCTCAGCGAGGCAGTGACGGTGACCGGTACACCGCGCCTGCAGATCACCCTGGACACTGGCGGCACCGTGTTCGCCGATTACCTGTCCGGCTCCGGGACCGGCGCGCTGGTATTCCGCCTGACGGTCAGCAGCGGTCAGCTCGATAGCAACGGCATCACCCTGGGCAGCAACCTGGTGCTCAACGGCGGATCGGTTCGCGACCAGGCGGGCAATCTGGCAGGCGCGACACTCAACAACGTCGGCAGCACCACGGGCGTCAATGTCGATGCCGTGGCGCCGGTTATCGGCAGCGTCGCGGTACCGGCTGCGGGCAGCTACAAGGCCGGCGACGTGCTGAGCTTCACCGTCAACGCCAGCGAAGCGCTGATCGTCGATACCTCCACCGGTACGCCGCGCCTGCAACTGACCATTGGCGGGCTGAGCCGCTATGCCAGCTATGTGTCCGGCTCCGGTAGCGGCCAGTTGCTGTTCCAGTACAGTGTCGATGCCGGCGTCAACGATGCCGATGGTATTCAGCTCGGCAGCACCCTGGACCTCAACGGTGGTACGCTGCGCGATGCCGCCGGCAACGGCCTGGTGCTGGCCCTCAACGGCCTGGGCAGTACCGCCGGCGTGCTGGTCGATACCCTGGCACCCAGCGCTGGAGCGCTGCTGGCCATCGATGCCAGCCCGAGCAATGCCGGCAGCGTGCGCTACAACGTGACCTTCAGCGAAGCGGTCAGCGGTGTCGATGCCAGCGACTTCAGCCTGGTGTTCAGTGGCACGGCCAACGGCAGCATCAGCAGCGTCACCTCGCTGGACGGGCGCACCTACAGCGTACTGGTGTCCGGCCTGAGCGGCGTTGGCAGCCTGCGCCTGGACCTCAACAGCAGCGCCACCGGCATCAGCGACGCGGCCGGCAACAGCCTGAGCAATGGGCAGAGCGGCGCCAGCTACCAGATCGACCGGGTGGCACCGACGGTCAACAGCGTTACGGTGCCGGCCGACGGCAACTATGTCGCTGGCCAGCACCTGGACTTTACCGTCAACCTCAGCGAGGCGGTGATGGTCACCGGTACACCGCGCCTGCAAATCACCCTGGACACTGGCGGCACAGTGTTTGCTGATTATCTGTCCGGCTCTGGCACTGGCGCGCTGGTGTTCCGCCTGACGGTCAGCACCGGCCAGCTCGACAGCACCGGCATCAGCCTGGGCAGCGGCCTGGTGCTCAATGGCGGTGCACTGCGCGACAGCGCTGGCAATGACGCGCTGATCAGCCTCAACAACGTCGCCAGCACCAGTGGCGTACTGGTCGACGCTGTGCTGCCGACGGTGGCCAGCGTGTCGGTACCGGCAGCAGGCAGCTACAACGCTGGCGACGTGCTGAGCTTCACGGTCAACGCCAGTGAAGCGCTGATCGTCGATACCTCTGCCGGCACGCCGCGCCTGCAGCTGACTATTGGCGGGCTGACCCGCTATGCCAGCTATGTGTCCGGCTCTGGTAGCGGCCAGTTGGTGTTCCAGTACAGCGTGCAAGCCGGTAACAACGATGCCGATGGCATCCAGGTCGGCAGCACCCTGGATCTGAACGGTGGCACAGTGCGCGATGCGGCAGGCAACCCCCTTAACCTGGGCCTGAACGGGCTCGCCAGCACCACAGGGGTGCGTATCGATACCGCAGCGCCACAAGTGGCGGATATCGTTCGCGTCGATGTCAGCCCGAGCAACAGCGGTTCGCTGCGCTACACCGTGAGCTTCGACGAGAGCGTCAGCGGCGTTGACCTGGCCGACTTCAGCCTGGCGTTCAGCGCCAGCGCCAGCGGGCGGATCAGCAGCGTGACGCAGCTTGACGGGCGCACCTACAGCGTCCTGGTCGACAACCTCAGCGGTGTCGGCACCCTGCGCCTGGACCTGAATCCGACCGGCACCGGCATCACCGATGCGGCCGGCAACGCCCTTGCAGGGGGCCTGCAAGGCAGCAGCTACAGTATCGACCGCGTGGCGCCAAGCGTGACTGCGGTGGCGGTGCCGGCGGCGGGCAGTTATGTCGCCGGGCAGGGGCTGGAGTTCAGCGTGCAGCTGGACGAAGCGGTGCTGGTCGATACCGCCGATGGCGCGCCGCGCCTGGCGGTCACCCTGGACAATGGCCGGGTGGTGTATGCCGATTACGTTTGCGGCTCCGGCAGCAACACCCTGGTGTTCCGCCTGACCATCAGCCCGGGCCTGCAGGCCAGCAATGGCCTGAGCGTGGCGCCGAGCCTGGACCTTAATGGCAGCACCGTGCGTGATGCACGCGGCAACGATGCCGGCACCGGCCTGAGCAACGTCGCCAGCACCGCCGGCATCCTCGTCGATGCCCGGGCACCGCGGCCTGCCGAGATCGCCGTGCAAACTCCGGCAACGCCCGGCGAGCGGACGCTGAGCTACACCTTGAGCTTTGACGAGGCGGTCAGCGGCGTCGATGCCGCTGACTTCAGCGTGCTGTCCAGCGGCAGCGCCACGGGGGTGGTGCAGTCGGTGCAGCAACTGGATGCGCGTACCTACCGGGTAACCCTGGGCAGTATCAGCGGCCAGGGCGGCCTGGGGCTGAGCCTCAACGCGCTGAACAGCGGCATCCGCGACGGCGCCGGCAATGCCCTGGCGGTGTCGATGAGCAGCCCGCTGTATCAGTTGCCGAACCAGGATGTCGGCGATCTCGAATTCCGGGTCAATCCGCCCGTCAGCAACCCGGCGGTGAGCGTACCGCTGCTGCAGCCACAAGTTCCGCAGTTGCCGTCGGTTGCCAGCACGTCGCCGATGCTGCCCGCGCCGCTGTTCGAGGAGCGCACGCTGGGCAGTGGCATCGACACCCTGGGCAGCATTTTCATTCACTACGGTCTCAGCGCGCCGAGCTTCATCGCCCAGGTATTTGCCAGCAGCGATGGCAGCGGCGACGGATCGGGGCAGGGCTTTCTCGGTTTTGGCGGCGGTGATGGGGGCGTGTTCGGCACCAGTACCTTTGCCGCCCTGTTTGCCCGCGAGGCGGCGCCGGAGGGCGAGTCGATGCGGGTTTTCGACGGCAAGCAGTGGCGCACCACCGACCCTGCCCAAGGCTTGCGCGCAGTGTTTGGCGCCGCCTCGCTGGAGCAGCAGTTGCAGGACATCAAGGACGCCGAACAGCGTCCCGTACGCGAATTGGCCATGGCTCTGGCACAGCCGACACAGATCGGCAACCGGACCTGAAACGCCAGCACTTATTCAGAGATGATCGAGCCGTACCAGGGGGCGGCCCAAGGATGAAAAAAAGTCAGAAACTGTTCAGCGCCAGCTTGCTGGCGCTGGCAATCAGCGGATGTGCGGTTACCAGCGAACCGATCGAGCGCAGCATCAGCGAGGAGCGCGCGCGCACCGACCTGGTCAGTATGTTCAAGGACCAGGAGCCGCTCAACGGCCCGCTGACCCTGCACCAGGCCATGGCCCGGGCGGTCAAGTACAACCTCGAATCACGCCTTAAGGTCATGGAAGAAGCCCTGGCCAAGCGCCAGGTCGACCTGGCGCGCTTCGACATGCTGCCACGCATGGCCATGGAAGCCGGCTACGCCGGGCGCAACAATGTCAGCGCTTCGAGCAGCCAGAGCGTGCAGACCGGTACCCAGTCCCTGGAGCCGTCGACCTCCCAGGACCGCGACCGTGAAGTGGCGGACCTGACCATGGTCTGGAACGTACTGGACTTCGGTGTCAGCTACGTCAGTGCCAAGCAGCAGGCCGACCAGCGCCTGATCCTCCAGGAACGGCGCCGCAAGGTCATCCACACCATCACCCAGGACGTGCGCTCGGCCTATTGGCGGGCGGTCGCGGCGCAGCGCCTGCTGACCCAGATCGACAGCCTGATGGGCCGCGTGGCCCAGGCCCGGGACAACAGCCAGCACATGAGCAGGCAGCGCATTGGCGACCCGGTGCAGTCGCTCAGCTACCAGCGTGCGTTGATCGAGGCGACCCGCCAGCTCGAAGAGCAGCGCCGCGCGCTGTCGCTGGCCAAGACGGAACTGGCGGCGCTGATCAACCTGCCGCTGAACACCGACTTCAGCCTGGCGCCGGAAGAGGGCTACACGGTGCCGCAGTTCAAGGGCGACTTCACGCGCCTGGAGCAACAGGCCCTGGCCAGCCGCCCGGAACTGCGCGAGCAGGACTACCAGGCGCGGATCAGTGCCGCCGAAACCCGCAAGGCCATGCTGCGCCTGCTGCCGGGGCTGGAGTTCTCGGCCGGCGGGCACTACGACAGCAACTCCTTCCTGGTCAACCAGAGCTGGGCGGATTACGGCGTCAAGGTGACCTGGAACCTGTTCAACGTGCTTTCGGCCCCGGCGGCCATCAAGGTCGCCAAGGCCGGCGAAGACGTCGCGGCGGCGCGCCGCCAGGCGATGTCGATGGCGGTGCTGGCACAGTTGTACGTGGCCAACGCCAACTACAACGAGGCCGCGCGGCAGTTTCGCACCAGCGAAGAGCTGGCGGCACTGGACGGGCAGATCGCCGAGCAACTGCGCAACCGCTACCAGACCCAGAACATTGGTGAGCTGGAGCTGATCCAGGGCGAGCTGAACAACCTGCAGACACAGTTGAAGCGCGACCTGTCGTATGCCGAATTGCGTAATGCCTATGCGCAGTTGTACGTCAGCTCCGGTACCGACCTGTTGCCGGACACCCTGCCGGACGGCAAGTTGGCGACCATTGCCTCGGCGCTACAAAACAGCGAGGCGCGCTGGGCACAGTGAGGCGATGCCTGGGTTCAGGGGCAGGGTCCGATCGCCTGGCCTTGCCAAAGCGCCCAGGCTGTCTCCCAACCCTGCTCGTGGGTTGCAGCCGGGATGATCACCCGTTGATTGCACCGGCTGGATGCCTGCGTGCCGCGAAAACTGGCGCTGATCTCGGCGCTGATCACCTGGTCGCGGCCGCCCAGCAGATGGCGCTGGGGCAATGCTACAAGGCGTTGGCGATAGACCATCGGGTCGAGCGAACCGTTCAGGGGCGACAAGCCTTTGAGCTGTACCCATAAGCCTGGATCAAGATTGCCGGCAAGGGTCTGGATCTGCGCGACATCGTCCCGTTGCGCGGCCAGCAGCACGGCCAATGCCGCACCACCTGAATAGCCCACCAACTCGAACTGGCGATTGCCAACGCGCTGCTTGAGCCGGTCCAGGGCCTGGCTGAGGCTGGTCACCACCTCCTGGGAAAAACGCCGATCGGTCCACAGCGCCGCCGTGCAGCCTGCAGCCGAGACAAACTGGCAGGGCCGGGCAAGGTAGGCGTTGGGGGCTGGATCATTGATCGCCAGGCGCGCCACCAGCAGGTTGCGCGGGCTGGGGTCGAGGCTCGGCTGGCTAGCCGTGGCCCAGGCATGGCCGTCGCCCTCCAGGTACACCCGCAGGCGCTCGGTGGGGCGTTGCTCAGACGGCGGCAAGAGGACCAGCGGGAATGCCTGGCCCGGCACGATTTGTACGTGGCGACCGTGCTGTTCAGCCAGCTCCTGCAGCGCTTGAAAGGGGGATTGGCAGGCACCAAGAAGGGCGCTGACCAGCAGCGCCCCCAAGGTTCGACCGACGCCGGCCCACGGGTGTGGGCCGGCAAGGTGTTGACTCATCAGAAGTCGTAACGGACTTTCGCCGAGAACACGTCGGCATCGAAGCCCGACTTGCCGATGTAGTCGTAGTTGACGCCCAGGGTTACCGCGCCCAGCTTGTAGTCGGCGCCCACGCCGGCTTCATAGCTGTCACGCGCCGCCTTGGCACCGCTGGTCACGAACGGCGTGCTGCCGAGCAGGAAGGTCGAGGTGCTTTTTGCTTCGTCAGCGGCGAAGTCGTGATACGCCATCAGCTTGGCTTGCGGCTCCAGGGTACCGGCGCCCAGGGCGACGCTGCCGGCCACGCGCAGGCCAGCACCGAGCTCGATGGCTTCATAGCGCTGGTCTTCGACTTTGAGCGCTGCCGAAGAGCCTTTTTCACGGTAGCCGTCGATGTTGACCAGGCTGTAGCGGGCCGCCAGGCGCGGTTCGACCAGCACTTGCGGGTTGATGTGATAGGTGTAGCCACCGACCAGGTTCAGGCCCAGCAGGTCGCTGTCATAGTCGGCCTTGGCTTGGGTGCCGGCAATGCTGCGCTTGCTCTGGTTGTCGTTGAAGCCGTAGGTCAGGCTGGCATCGACGAAGTAGTTGCCGTGCTCGAAACCGCCGTAGAGGGTGAAAGCATGGCTGTCGACTTCGGTCTGGTTGCCGCTCTTGCCGTTGACGTCGGTGTTGATGAAGCTGTACGCCAGGCCCAGGGTCAGGTTGTCGTTGAGCTTGCCATCGGCACCGACGGCGATACCGCGGCTGTAAGCGTTGTAGCCGGCCACGCCGTCACGCAGGTCCTGGCTGGCATCGCTGTACAGCGACTGCACCCAGACGCCAGCTTCCTTGAAGCCTTCACCCGAGGAGGCGCCGCGCAGCGAGCTGGTGCGGCTGCCAGTGACGTTGCTGACCAGGTTCTGGCTGGTGGTGGCCGCCTGGGTCGCGCCGCCGTTGGTTTCCGGGGTCAGCTCGGAGGCCAGCTTGGCGACCTGGGCTTCGTCGGCGTTGAGCAGCGCCTGCTTGAACGGGTCGTTGTTGGCCAGCTTGGCGATCATGCCGTCGGCGGTCAGGCTGCCCAGGGCTTTCTGGCTGTTGGCCGAGCCACCCTGGTTGGTGATGATCTGTTCGACTTCTTCCTTGCCCTTGCCGGTGACCACGGCCACCACCTGGTTGTTGTCGACGGTGAAGCTGTCAACCTTGAGCAGCGCCGAGCTGCTGACCAGGTTGAGTTTGCCATTCGGGTCGACTGTTTCGCCGTCGGCGCCCAGCAGTTCGATCTGGCCGGCTTGGAGCAGGGTGTAGCGGCTGCCATTGGCGTTGAAGTCTTCGCCCTTGGCCGCCAGTTGCAACTGGGCGCCCTGGCCGAACTGAGTGGTGCCGCTGACCTTGAGCACGGCGCGGTTGGCGTCGGTGGCGCTGCTCAGGTTCAGGCCCAGGGCCGAGTTGCCGGCGACGTACAGGTTACCGTCGATGCTGGTGTGCGGGGCTTCGAAGGTCAGGGTGGTTTTCAGGTCGTCGCTGAGGCTGCCGACATCGATCCAGCCGCCGTCTTTCATGCGGATGTTGGCGCCGTCAGCGCGGCTGTCGGTACCGGTGAAGGAGGTGTCGCCTTCGATCTCGATGTTGCTCAGGTCGATCAGGTTGCCGACGATGACGCTGCCTTTGCGCAGGATCAGCTCGACCGGGCGGTTGCTTTGCGAGGCGTCGATGGCCTCGTCGGCAGAGATGATCGAACCGCTGTTGAAGATGTTGAAGTCGCCTTCGGCTTTGTACCAGGGCTGGGCACCCGGGCTGTCGAAGTCGCTGAAGCCGATGGCGATGGCGGCGTCTTCGGCGCGGATGGTGCCGGTGTTGACCAGGTGGTTGTTCATGCCGGTGAAACTGGCGCCGTCGATGCGGATGCCCTCGGCGTCGTCGCCATTGGCAATGATGGTGCCGTGGTTCTCGATGCCGGCCAGGTCGACCATGTCGGTGTACATGCCCGAGCCGCTGGTGGTGGCGTCGATGCCGGTGGCGCCGGCGCCGGTGACCTCGATCAGGCCGCGGTTGATGACCTTGCCGACGATCTCGCCGCCTTCAAGGTTGATGCCTTTGGCATCTTCGCCCTTGGCGATGATCTTGCCGCTGGCGGCGTTGAGCAGGTCGCCCTTGATCACCGACGAGCCGGAGAAATCCACGGCGCGGGCAACATCACGGCCGCCGTCGTCGCTCAACGGCGCACCTTCGGCGTACAGCAAACCTTCGTTGATGACGCTACCGCCGATCTTGGCCGGGTCGATCATCAGCGCGTTGGCGCCACCGCCGATGGCAGAAATACTGCCCTTGTTGATCACGTCGCCGCCAACGCTGTTGGCCACCCACGGCTGCGTACCTTCCCACACGTCCATATCGACGCCGCCGGCGAAGTCGCCGGTGCTGTTGATGGTGGCGTTGAGAATCAGGTCTTTCTCGATGCTCGAGCCATTGAGCTCGATGGCATCTTCGTCGCTGCCGCCGCTGTAGGCGCCGTTGATCTCGAGGTTGCCGCTGTAGCGCTGGTGCTCGCTTTTGAAGCCGGCGTTGGTCAGTTGCACGGTTTCAGCGAGGGCGGGCAGGGCGGTGGCGGTTACGGCCAGGGCGAGCAGGGTTTTGCGGAACATCACGGGGGTCACGGTTCATTCCTTTAGCGGCGTTTTAAGTGCTTCGCTTCCGTGCGGGGCTGGACCTTGCGCTGACAAAAAGACAGGGCCACGCAGAAGAGCGCGGCGATGGTAAATTAGTTGACGTCAAAATGATATCATTTGGCTATACAAGTGCTATTTGACCCGGAACGGTTGCGCCGCCATGAACGCCACCGGCAGCAGCGGCACGGCGAGGATCATCAACACGCCATCCGCAGTGACAGTGACCGGTGTCAGCAGCACCTGGGTGACCTTGCTCTTTTCTCTGTAGGCCGAAACCTGAAGGGTGTAGGTGCTGTTCAGCGTGTTGCCCTCCAGGGCGCTGATGTCCTTTCTCGCCTCGAATCGGCTGCCTTGAATTTTGTAGCGACGCACCAGGGCGTCCTGTTGCGTTGAGACCACAAAGCCCAGCGCTTTTGCCTCGTTGATCTCATGTGCCTGGAGTTGCGCAAGCCCGGGAATCCTGAGCTCGAACTCGCCGTCCAGGGTTTCATACATGCTGACGTGAACCGGCAGAAACTCGGCCTGCATCCTGGCATGCAACCCTGAGCGAATCGCCTGCAACAGCGCGGGTTCGACGAGGATGAAGTAATGGTACTTTTTGCCCAGCACCACAAAGCTCTTTTGGTCTGCCGTCACATAGAGCTGGCCAACCTGCTCGGTATAGACTTCATCGCTGGCTCGCGGCTCGTACAACTTGCTGGTCAGGCAGCCACTGATGCTGGCGATGGCCAGTGCAGACACTGCGGCCCTGAGCAATCGTGACCTGGGTGGGGGCTTGTGCATGTTTTATCCATTCCATGGAGGGACGTTGGTGGATCATAACCTGCAAGTGGTGCGATAGCGTCTAACAAACTGCGCAAGGCAGGCCCGCCACAACAGCGGGCCTGCTGCATGGGTCAGAGCTTGGGCAGTTGCCCGACACGCCCCATCATTTCCGTCACCACCTGCAGGTCCAGAAGGAACTGCTCCACCGTCTTGAACTCGTTGTCGTTATGCCCGGTGTACTTGACGTCGGGCATGGCCAGGCCGAACTGCACGCCGTTGGGCAGTTCATGCACCGAGGTGGCGCCTGCGGAGGTGCCGAATTCGTGCTTCATGCCCAGGTTCTCGCTGGCAACCGCCAGCAGCGCCTTGACCCACTCGCCCTCGGGGTTGCGGTACATCGGCTCGGCGATCGAGTAGTCGAAGGTCGGGCTGATGTGGCTCTGCTTGCTCCATGCATCCAGCTTGCCGGCGATTTCGCTCTTCAGGGTTTGCGGGCTTTTGCCCTTTGGCACCCGCAGGTTGACCGCCAGTTTCAAGGCTTTGTCATCGAGGCCAACGTAGGTCAGCGAGGTGGTCAGCGGGCCCATGAAACTGTCGGAGAAACCCACGCCCAGTTTGCCGCCCAGGTAGTCCAGGCCCCAGTTGTCGGCGGCGTAGCGAGCGGCGTCGGTGATGTGGTTGTGTTTGAGCGCAACCTTGCCATCAAGGCCGTTGATGAAGCCGAGCATCCGCGCCACCGGGTTGACCCCGGACTCAGGTTCAGAGGAGTGCGCCGAGACGCCAGTGACGGTCAGCTTTACATCCTTGCCGTCGACCTTGGCGCTGACCTCGAAATTGCCGCCATTGGCCTTGACGTACTCAGCGCCGGCTTTTTGCAGGCTGGCTGCCAGTTCGGCGGGCTTGTCGGTCACCAGGGTCGCCACCGAAGTCGAAGGGATCTGGTTGGTGGCCAGGCCACCGCTCAGGGTGGTGATTTCAGCGCCGTTGCCTTCGCCTGCGCGGCGGGCAAAGCTGGCCATGACCGTGCCGTAGCCTTTCTCGGCGATCACCACCGGGTAGCCACCGTCCAGCGCCAGGTTGTAGTTGGGCGTGGGGTTGCGTTCGAAGTAGTAGGGGATGGCGTCGCCGGTGGTCTCTTCGGTGGTGTCGACCAGCAGCTTGAAGTTGCGCGCCAGTGGCAGCTTTTCTTCCTTGATGATCTTCATCGCGTACATCGCCACGACGATGCCGTTTTTGTCGTCTTCGGTGCCGCGGCCGTACATGCGATCGCCAATCAGGGTGACCTTGAACGGGTCAAGGCGGGTGCCGTCCTTGAGTACCCAGTTCTCTGGCGTCACCGGTACTACGTCGGCGTGGGCGTGGATGCCGACCACTTCATCGCCTTTGCCTTCAAGGGAAATCTCATAGACACGGTTGTCGATGTTACGAAAGTTCAGGTTGAAAGCCTTGGCCAGACCTTTGATCTTCTCGGCGATCTTGATGAACTCGGGGTTGTCGTGCTGCTCGACGCCGTCGACCCGGAAGGTCGGGATGGCCACCAGCTCACGCAGGGTCTGGGTGGCCGCATCGCCGTACTTGACCCGCGCATAGATGCCCAGCAGGCGATGGATTTCGTTCTGTTGTTCAGCCGTCAGCTGCTGGTTGGCGAGGAAGGCGGCGATGCTCTGATCGAGTTTGTCGGCCTTGCCGAGTTCGCTTTTCGCCAGGCTGGCGAGGAACTGGCGGAAGTCCTTGACCGAAGTGTCGCTGAAGCTCTTGAGAATGGCCGCGCGTTGCTGTGGGGTGAGGTTGGCATAGGCAGGCGTGGTGATTGACGCCAGGCCAGCCAGCATCAAGGTGGCCGCAGCCAGTTTTTTCAGGGCGAAATTCATTGCGGGGGGCATTCCTTTGCAGGCAAATAATGAGAAAGGATGGGTGCAACAAAACATTTCCAAGCTACCACCATGAGGGCCTGGTACGGGAGTGCCTGAAGTGGGATGTGTCGCACAGAAACGTAAAAGCGACGCAGAAACGAAAAAGCGTCGGGAGGGAATGGCGTGGAGTTTTCAGTCAGCCGCGCACGGCTCGGCATCGAAGCAGGCCTCCAGTGCCTCGATGTCATCCGGGCGGGGCAGGCTGATCCGGTGCGTCAACGACAGGGTCATGGCATCGGTATCGATGTGCAGGGTGTCGGTGAACAGGGGCAGCGCCAGGACTTCGCCACTGCGCAGGTGCATCAGCACGAAGGG
The DNA here is from genome assembly GCF_024748945.1 of Pseudomonas sp. B21-035. Taxonomy (NCBI): domain Bacteria; kingdom Pseudomonadati; phylum Pseudomonadota; class Gammaproteobacteria; order Pseudomonadales; family Pseudomonadaceae; genus Pseudomonas; species Pseudomonas sp. B21-035. The sequence goes on along the minus strand of NZ_CP087179.1, from coordinate 3,348,531 downwards.
CCGGTGCGCGGGCAGTTCGACGCAGAGTTGGCCGTTGTGGCCCAGGGCTGGAGCCGTGAGGTTGAACAGTTCGATGCGCAGCCTGGCGGGAAGAAAGTCGATTTGCTGGTCGATAGGGGCGGCGTTCCAGTAGGCAAAGTCGAAGTCGGCGGGTAGCCCGGGCCAGGGCTTTGCCTGCCAGGCTTTGTTATAGGTACCGGCCAGGGCCAGGCGTGGTGCCCAGTCCCGGCCCACCACCCCGAAGCCTGCCGGGCAGTAACCGTAGGTGGCCGACAACTGGGCCATGTCGGCCGCACTGATGTCGCCGTCCGGGTGGTGAGTGATGTGCAGGTGGGTCACCGGCCGCTCGAGTGCTTCGATTTGCGGGGCTGCCAGGCGTTGCAGTGGCGTTTGCAGGGACCAGGCGTGTTTTTCGTGACGCTTTTCGATCCAGCCCCGGCCCAGGGGGTTGCTGTAGCAGACCTGATGGAGCAGGTAGGGCTCGGCGCTGGTGCCCGGGTAGCCGGGGTTGGCCAACACGCTGCTGCCGCCAAAGGCATACTCCCAACGCAGCGGCACACAGGTGGCCGGTTCCGCGGCAGACAGGCGCCAGCCGCTGAACAGACCGTGTTCAAAGTAGCGCGGGCCGCTGAAACGCAGCTGTTTGTCGAGCAGGATTTCGCCCGCGGTTTCGCCCTGGGGCGCACTCAAGCGGATGCCGGCGGTCCAGGACGTTGCCGGTTCGCCGCCGGGGGCGTGGGCATGGCCGTTGACGATCACATCGCAGCGCGGTTTGAACGGCGCCAGGTCGCTTTCTTCATAGACACTGCTGCGGCCTTGTTCACCGAAGTAGCGATCGGCGGCGCAGAGCAGGGCCGGTTCCTCAGCCATCACTTCGGCACTGCAGTGCCCCGGCTGGCCGGCAATCGGCAGCAGGCGATAACCAACCTTGATGGCCACCACGGGATGTTCGTTGCCCCGCGGGTCGAGTGCGCTGAAACACAGCGCGGCAAAGGGCGTCTGGTTGTGAAATTCCATCGTGGGTCCTTGAATTGATGTCGACATCCTTGCCGTTGATTGGGGTAGCGCCCTGAGCCTGAGCCTGAGGCTGCAGGGGACGCGTCAGGGGAATCTAGGTGGGTGGGGCTTGGTGCCTCAAGAGACGAGATGGAAATCAGACACGTCCTACATAGCTCTTTGCCTTTGTCTGTCAGATATGTCGGATGAGATCTGGATTTTGTTGACTAGGGGCTGTTTCTTTTACGGGCATCAAGGGGCCGTCCGTGATTCCAGGTCCAGATCTTCCGGCCATTTCACCTTGGGCGCGAGGCGCCGGGCGAGATTGAAGGTGACCTTTTCGTTGTTCCAGTCCCGGGGCGGGCGAGGGAAGGCAGGGAGCGCCTGCGGTCCCTGCTGCATGAATAGTTGGGCCATGGCCCAGTACATTTCGCCTTGTAGAATGTCACAGGAAAACGGGAAGCGATCTAATACCTCGTTTGTACCTGGCTTAAGAACACTAATTGTTATGTTCTCTACTCTGGCTGTTCCAGGAACATAGCCTCTACAGGCTTCTGCGTGGAGGTCATCCCAATCGTATGCTACCGGGAGTACCCCCCAGGCAACTCGGCTAAAAGGAAGAAGACCATTATGGAAAAAACGGTATACATAGACTTTGCGACGGAGGCGGTTGAACCGAATAGGTTCGTCTCGGGGGGCTTCGGTGTCCATTCTCCAGATATAAGCGACTAGCCACAATCCAATGAGCGTAATTCCTAGTTCTGATATATATAAAATTGGAGGTAGGGCGGTGGGGCACTAAAGCTGATAAGGACAAAAAAATAAGCCTGTGCAATTGTTGTTGCAGCCATACTCGCTGCACACCAAAGCCCGATTCCACGAATCCACGCCGTGGAGCTGGCAAGTTCCAGATATATGTCATTTACGTGATTTGGCGAATTCGCCAGCAATAGAGGGGAAGGCTCCATAGTTGGTGGCTGGTTCGGACGTGGCAGGTCGTACTTGCGCCCTGGAGCGGGGTTGTCGAGAAAGGGTGGACTATATTTCATAGCGTCGTCGAATATGTACATTGGAACGTGCTCTCTATGGCGTTTTGGTCGCGGCTTGTACGTTCTGCTTGGGCTGTAGCGAGTGGTTGTTGCAGTCAATGATCACCAAGTAGCAAGTCTCACAGGGGCGATATGGTCAACCAAAACCAGACGACTTTTTCGCCGTCGATGGTCGGCATAGGGGCCTCGTATTCGAAAAAGCGCTTGCTGCCAGTTTTGTACTCACATACCCATGTTCCAGGATATGGACACAGTGACCCACTGAGTACACGAAGCCCGAAGCCAAGCCAGCGCCAGCGCACAATCTGATCTGCATGAAGCGGGAGCAGATCATTCACGCGCAGTTCGCATGACACGCACGGGTCGCTCTCAAGTTCCCAGCGCCCTGCACGAGGAGCTGGCTCATGGCTGTTGGCGTAACGAGCCGGTTCCGGCGGGGTCTGGTCGGGGTCGCGCTGCCAGATAACAAAGCCGTCATCCGACTCATTGCTCAAGTGGGGCAGGATGTCCCCCTGTTCAAACACTCGGCGGCTGTCCGCCTGGCCGACCATGCGCCAAACCCCGGCTTGGAGGCATGGCATACCGGCGACGGCGCATGCCGGTGCAGGGGGTAGAGTGCACGTCTTCGTCGGCAGCGCGCCAACGCGCATGAAGGGTGTAGGCCAGTCGCTGTCGGCATCAAAGCGGCCCATCCAGCGACGGCCGTCCGCGTCGGTGAAGCGCTCGTTGGGATCGCCGTCCCATTGACCAAATCCCAATAAGCCCAAGTCGTCGTAGCGAATGGGCTTTAACAATTTGTTCAACAGCATTGGCAACTCAGGCACGCCATACTCGGCGGGATAGAGCTCCGGTTGTTCGCCCAGTTCGATCCATAGGCCGCATTGCAATTCGGTGATACTGATGCGCGGATGCGCCAGGGCGTTGTGCACTTGCTCACGCGTCAGGTCAAGTTTCTCGCGCCAGCGGTCGGCGAGCAAAAAGGCCCACGTGGGCGGGCGAATGCCGTCGAGTAACTCGTTGTCCATCCCGTACGGGTAATCGATATCCAAGCCGTAGAACGCAGGTGTCAAGGCGCGCTCCCAGGTGGTGACGGCGGCACGTGTGCCGAACTCCAGCGGGTTGGCCATGGCAAAGCCGCTATAGACCTGGTCGGCTTTGAGCCGGTCGATGGTCTTGAGCACAAATATGCGCCACGCCTCGCGGTTGTCCAGCCACCATTGCCAGCGGTAGTAAAAGACAATCGATGAATAGGCTGTTTTCCAGTCGGCCGCTTTGAACTTGCTGCGCCAAAAGTAGCCGGCCGTCGTCGGTGAAGAGGCATGGTTTTCTTCATCGGTGAACTCGAAGACAAAGTATTCGTACGGCTCAGTCTTGCTGGCCAGTTTTCTAAGGTCAGGGCGGTGCAATGCATCATAGCGACGAGGGCGTGCAGCGGCGCCGTGCATGAAGATGCTATAGGGGTACCCGGCCAGCTGTTCAAACTCCTCGTGAATATCAACTAACAGTGCTGAAATTTCTTTGTTTTCTTCTTCTTTGGGTAAGAAATAGAAGGTTATAAATGGGCTGATACTGTGCCGAGCCTCATCTGTCCCCCAATATGAATTTGGCCACTCCTTGAGTAAATCAATAAAGTCGCGGCGCTCTTCGTCATCAAATAGTTCGTGCGTAGTGCTCATGGCTAGCTCCTTCCACCTTTGCCTTTCTGTACAGTTTTTTTCTTTTCTTCCGCTTCGAAGCCAGTGCAATCTTCCGGAACCCGCAGCAGTGCTACTTTTTCTTTGCCGATCTTCTCTCGATTCACCCCGGATTTTGGCGTCATGAGGTCGACGTATTCCTTTATCTGTATCGCCTTGGCCCAATCCCTGGGGAACTTGATTTCGACTGCCGCAAAAACGTTTTCGATTTCAAAGGGTTCTTGTCGGTACTCGACTACCACCAAGTCCGGTGCAAGGCTTCCCCGAGGTCGCGGCCAGAATGACGTCACCTTGCCAAAGCGCTTGGGCCGTGTCGGTGGTTCACCTAGCAGAGCTTTGCTGCTAGCACGGTTGTAATTGGGTTCAGCCTTGAGTGGGCTGTGCCAGTCCAGCGCTTCGTCAATGGCTTCGAAAAACAATGAGGCAGTGAGTTGCTTGAGTGCGATCTCGATTGTGCTGTTGACCAATTCATCACCCATCTTCTTGCGAATCCGTCGAGGTGTTTTGATGGGGATTTGCAACGCAGTGGTACACACCTGGCTAATGGCAGGGCGAAAGGGAACCTTGCGCTCAATGAACTCCTTGAACGTTATATTTTCATTGCCTCTTCTGGAGACGGTGCTATTGCCACCGTGGTCGACTTGAGCAAAGGTTGAACTCTTAGTGTCAACTTCCTGCGCCATCTTCTCTATGGTGGTTTGAAGAACTTGCTTGATCTTGTTTCTGCGTTCAGTAATCTCGTGCGCGAATTCGGCCAGATCTGCTGCGCTCTTTACTGCCTCAGAAACCTGATGCGCCCTGTAGGCGCGATAGGCGGCCTCGATTACACGCGCAATAGCGGCGGGGGCTGGCATCAGTCATCTACTCCCATGTAATAGTCAATCAATGCGTCCGGAAACAATTCATCGGCACTGTACTCAGCAGCTTGCCAGTCGATCGCAGCCACTTTTGACTGCCAGTCCTCGGTGATCCGTTGGTCTTCACGCATGACGGCCTTATGGACCTGCACGGCTTGGACGTTCTCGGTTGTCACCCAATCGGTTTCGCCTGAAGTGCGGGTCAAGCCTTCGGCGAGTACGCTCGCGCCAGTGCTGATGCGGTACCGGTAACCTGAGAAGGCGCGTTGATCGTTCTTCACCAGCGTGTAGCGGCCCAAGAAATTGCCGAGTGGAGCGGGAGAGGGAGGTGCATGGGTAAACGAATTACCCGATCCGTTTGCATCGCTGGTCACCGTTCCCTTGAAATGGATGGTCAATCCGTCGAGGGTGATGCCCCTGGAATCGATGGTGATACTCCCGCCAGCGGCCTTGAGCTCGATTCGCTCGCCTGCGGCAACTTCGAAGCGGGTAGTCTTTTGCTCGATACTGTGGCGGGCAGACAGCTGATAGGCGTTTCTCACCGAATGTTGGGCGTTGCCTCCAACTTCGGAGTGATAGTCAGCGGCAATCTTCTCTAATCGATTGTTGGCTACCTCCTCGATACGATCGCCACCGATGTTGAGCGAGTGGTTGCGGCCAATGGTCTGAAAGCGATCACGCCCCACCTGCAAATACTGATCCTGCCCAACCTCAACCCGCTCATCGTTACCGACCCGTTCGCTGCGGTCGTGGCCGATCTCGATCTGCTCATCGCGCTCGACCTTCTCACTGCGATCATTGCCAACAAACACCCCATTGTTGTGTTTGATATGAACGTTCTTGTCCTTCTGGGCATGGATGAACACCTCTTCCTGCCCCAGCTCATCCTCAAAGCGCAGCTCGTTGAAGCCCTGGCCCTTGTGGCTGCGGCTTTTGATGGTCATGCGCGTTTTGTGCTTGGGCAGTTGATACGGCGGCAGGTTGGTTTCGCGGTAGGCGCGGCCGGTGGCGATGGGCTGGTCGGGGTCGCCGTCCAGGTAGCTGATGATCAGTTCCTGGCCGACCCGGGGGATGGCCATGGCGCCCCAGGTGGCGCCGGCCCAGCCCTGGGCGACGCGGATCCAGCAGGAGCTGTGGTCGTCCTGGTGGCTGTCGCGGTCCCAGGGGAAGCTGACTTTGACCCGGCCCCATTCGTCGCAGTAGATCTCTTCGCCCGGCGGGCCGACCACGCTGGCGATCTGCGGGCCGTCGATGCGCGGCTTGGGCCGTAGCGGCGCTTTCCAGTCGGCGTCCCAGCGGATGGCGCTGGCGCTGAGCCGGTAGGCGGTGCCGCTGTCGCTGCCGAAGGCCTCTTCGAGCAGGCTGCTGTGCTGCGTGCCGTGGTGCTCGATGGCGATGGTGCGCCAGCGGTCGTTGAAGTCTTCGCGCGGGTGGTCGTTGAGGTCGAAGGCCAGGCCCGGCTGCAGACGCGCGTCATCGCCTTCCATGTGGGCCAGGCGGGCGTCGCTGCGCAACGCGGTCAGGCGGGTTTTGGTGAAGGGCTTGCCGCTGGCGTCGCGCTTGTAGCGGCCGGGGTAGTCGTAGCGTTCGTAGTCGCTGTGCTGGTGGTCGAGGTCGCTGGCGCCGACGGCGTTGTGCTGCAGGTTGTAGTAGGGGTGAGTGAAGGTGTAGTCGCGCTGCACCTGGCGCGCGCTGCGCACCTGTTCGGTGTAGTGAAAGCGCTGCAGGGCCGGCTCGGCGCTGTCGCCGCCGGCCAGCGGCTGGTAGAGCACCGGGCAGTGCTCGTGGGTGCCGATGGTGCCCAGGCCGCCGACGCGGTCGGTGAGCCACAGGGTATGGCCGTCGGCACGGTGCTCGAAGCTGTACAGCAGGCCCTCTTCGGCGGCCAGGCGGGCGATGAAGTCGAGGTCGCTTTCGCCGGCCTGGACGCAGTACTCGCGCGGCGGATGGTCGAAGCACAGGTAGGTTTTGACCTCGCTCAGGCGCTGGGCCTCGAGCACCGCGAGGATGATCTCGGGCACGCTCTGGCCCTGGAACATGCGCCAGTTCGAGCGCAGGCCGGCGCGTGCCAGGCTGGGTTCGAGCACGGCGCGGTAGCGGGTGCGGCGAAAGCCGGTGTCGCCCTGGCTGAACAGGCTGACCAGGCCGTGCACGTAGCGCACCGGGGTGTCGCCCCGCCACAGGGTGAACAGCGCGGCCAGGTCGAGCACGCGGTTGAAGTCGACGGCCGGATCGTGGCTGGCCAGCTCCAGGCTCAGGCGAAAGGGCTGGGACAGGCCTTCCTCGAGGCGGAACTCGACCACCTCGAAGGCGTCGCCCTGCAGGGGCTCGAAGGTGAAGCGCAGGTCGCTTTGGCGGGGCATGGGGGGCTCCTTGTAGGGTCAGTCGACCAGCCAGCTGGCGTCGCCGTTTTCCAGGGTGCCGCCGTGGTCGGTGGTATCGCCGACCCGGGCCACAGAATGGCCGCCAATGGTCATCGACGACGAGCCGCTGGTGATGCTGGCGCCGCAGCCGAGGGTGTCGCCAACCCGGGCAATGGCGCGGCCGTTGACGGTGAAGCTGTCGGCGCCACTGTCGACCGTGGTCGGGCCGCAGGTGGGGCAGTGATGGTTGTGGCCAAGCAGTACGATGGCAGGCATATCGCCTCCTGATCGGTGCAGCAGGAAAGGGGTGCGCCACAGGCGAGCCGTGGCGCAACGGTACGGGCGCAGCGGTTAGGCCGGTTTGCGCCAGTCGTCAGAGGCCTCGGTGCCGGCCACTTCATGGCTCCAGCTGACCTTGCGGTAGGCCAGGCTGGTCTTGATCAGCTGGGTGTAGTTGGCGTTGTCGCTGTCCTGGGCATGGGGCAGCACGGTGTGGATGTCGACCACGGTGGCGTCTTCCAGCTTGGTGGTGAAGAAGTGCTCCTGCTTGCCGTCTACCGAGGTCCGAAACCACTTCACCTCGACGGTCGGCAGCATTTCGCCGGTGGCCAGGGCCTGGTAGAGCATCGGCGAGGCCTTGCTCAGGGCGCTGGTGAAGATCAGTGGCTTGTGCACCCGCTGGCCTGACGGCTGGCCGCTCTGCGGGTCGGTCGGGGTGGTGATCTGGTGATCGATTTCCTGGGCGAGGATCTCGTCCTCATGGCCTTCGACATAGACGTTGCCGACCGAGTCGGCGGTGAAGGCGCCCTTGGTGATGTGGCCCTGGTTCTGGCCGTGGATGCTGATGTAGGCAGGTGTTGGCATGACATGCTCCGTGTCGCGTTCGATTGAACGACCCGCAGGTCGCCACCGTCGCCATGACGGTGAGTGTGTTGGCCCGATGGGCCAGGCTTTGCAGGCGCCCGGTGGCGCGCTGAAAATCGTTCAAAGGCTGAGAATCCGTTCCAGCGACACCAGCACCTGTTCGCTGATGCTGTTCAGGCGCAGGGCGTAGGCGCTGTAGGCGCCCACCAGGACCACGGCGGCCAGGGCCCAGGGTGTCCACAGCGGCAAGCTGCGCTTGAGCCGGTAATTGCGTGGGGCAATGTTGCGCAGCGGCTCGGTCAACTGCGTGGGCGTTTCGCCCCTGAGCGGGCGCAGCACGCCGTGCAACTGGGTGATGATCTTCTGCACCTCGACCTCACCGTTGGCCTGCTTGCCGTACTTGCCCTTGAGGCCCACGCACAGGCACAGGTACATGAACTCCAGGACGTGCTGGTACTTGGCCGCTTCGCTGGACATGCGCGCCAGCAGGGTGAAGAACTTTTCGCCGCCCCAGGATTCATGGTGCAAGGCACTGAGCAACGGCTGCTGTCGCCACTCGCCATGAAAGCCCCAGGCGCTGCTCATGACCACTTCATCCACCAGCAGGCAGAGGCTGTAGGAGTAGGCCTTGAGGGTGCTGGGTTGGTAGTCGAGCTGGGCGACTTCTTCCATTACCGTGACGATCTGGTTGTGAATGCTCTGGCGCAAGGCCAGCACCTCATCGTGCGCGTCCAGGCTATGCAGGCGCAGGACCAGCCCGATCAGCGGCATGGCGGCATCACAGAGGGGGTTCCACGACAGCCCGCGCAAGTCGAACTGCGGGTCGCAGCGCAGCGGCCCGGGAGCGCCGGCGGGGTTGCCGGTTTTGTGCGGCACCGCGTCAAAGTGGAGCTCTTGATTGCTCGGCTCCTGGCTGGCATCACGCATCTTTTTCACTCCTGATGGCCCACAGCTGCAGCTCAAGCTCAGGGAAGTCACCGGCGATGTGTAAGCCAAAGCCGCTGGCGCTGTGCAGGCTTTGCCAGGCCGGGTCGTGGCGGTCGAGTTCGAAGTAGCTGAAGCCGGCGTGGAACGGCAGGTGGCGTGGCGCCACCGGCAGGGGGATCAAGGGGATGCCCGGCAGTTGCAGGCTGATCAGCCGGCCCAGGGTTTCGCTGGAACTGATCTTGATCTGCCGCGGCAACTGCTGGCGCAAGGTCTCCAGCGGCAGGTTGGCGCGTACCGCCAGAATGAACTCGGCGTTGTCCAGCAGGCGCTTGTCGCCCAGTGCGGCGCTCATGACGCCGTACTCCAGGGTTTCGATCGGTAGCGATACCGCCCGTGGTTGCAGCACCGTGCCCAGGGCCCGGCGCAGGGTAAGTTCCAGGGGCTTGAAGCACTGGTGCAGGCTGTCGTGCTGATAGGCCGGGCATTCCTCGGGCAGGTGGCTCTCATCGGTGAAGGTCACCAGCTCGCCGCAGGCCTGGGCAAAGGTGATGTACAGGCGTTCGGGGTGGATGTGGCGTTGCCGGTTCAGGTGCTGGAACAGCGGGTACCAGCGGTTGAGGGTTTGCAGCAGGTTGAAGTCGGTGACGTCGGCCACCCCGGACTGCCCGGGCGAGCCGATGCGTTCGGCCAGGTTGCGCGCCCGTTCACGCATCAGCCCGGTGATTTCGCCCAGGTAGCGCTGCAGCGCCGGCACCGCCTGCAATGACAGGCTGGTGGGATAGAACTGCTCGTCCATCACCAGGCTGCCGTCGGGGCGCTTGTCGTGGATCCTGCCCACGGCAATGCTGGTGAAGGCGCTGCGGTCATCGCGTTCGAGCATCAGTTGCAGGTTGGGGACCGCCAGGTTCATTTCCACCTGGTCGCCGCTTTCGCTGTGGATGTCATGCACAGGCTTGCGCTGGGCGATGTAGCGGCTGTTGGCGTACTGCTCGGGCCAGCGCACCTCCAGGCCTGCGGAGGATTTGAGCGGGAGTGTCAGGTAGACCACCTGGTTGACCAGGCCGCTGTCGCTGATTTCCAGTGGCGCCGGCGGGGCCAGGTCGCCGGGGATGTCGAAGACGCTGCCGTCAGGCAGGATGCCCCGCGCACGATTGATCGCCACCTTGGCAAAATTGAGGAACTCGTTGTTCAGCTCCAGCTCGCTGAAGCCGTACGGCGCCGGGTTGAGGCTCTCGACCCGCTGTTGCGCGGCGGCCTCCATAGCGCGTGCCTGTTGCTGGAAGTGCTGGGGTTTGACGAACAAACCCTCGTGCCAAATGACCGGGTTGCGTGAACTCATTGTCGGGCTCTCTGAAGGTAAGGGGCGCAAGCTGGCGTCATCGGGTTTCACCCTTGAGCTCGACTTGCGCCTGGCCAAGCTCGACCAGCAGCGCGTAGCGCCGGCCCTTGGGTTCGACGCGCAGCAGCTGCTTCCACTGGCTGACCTCCTCGTTGTGGTAGTCGGCGATCACCGCGACGAAGCGCGTCTGCTCATCAAGGGGCTGTGGGTCGATGAACTTGAACTGGCCGGGCCGCAACAGGTAGTCGTCGACGCGGATATAGGTGCTGCCCAGGGCGTGTTTCAGGTCGAGCGCCAGGGCTTGGGCACTGGCGCTGATCAGCAACGAGTCGTCGCTCAGTTGCAGGACCCTGAACGCCACCGGCGTGGCAATCAGTTGCGGGGCAAGGTGCTGTGCCGAGGTAGCCAGGTGGACGCCGGCAGCCTGGTAATCGCCCAGGGGTGACTCCTCGACCCAGGACGCCTGGGGTTCAGGCGCAGGTTCTTCACGCACGGGTGATTGCGCCGGGGCGTTTTCGTACAGATGCTCGAGCACCGCTTGCAGCTTGTCTGCCAGGGCCTGGGGGCTGCTGGCCTTGATGTCCAGGCGGTAGGGCGCCTCGGCGGGGTGTTCGGCGGCCATTGGCGCGTTGCCGGGGTTGACCAGGCGGCGGTTGACGTCATCGCTGGCGTGCAGGCTCAGCGAGTAGTAGCTGGGTTGATCACCGGGCCCGCCCACCGGCGTCGAAGGGTCGACGATCACCTGGCCGAGCTTGCCCAGCAGTGTGCAGCCGCCGAGGGTCAGGGCTGCCAGCAGCAACAGTCCCAGGCGCAGTGAGCTGGTCGCTGCCGGGTGTTTCCTGCCACGCGCAACAGGCGGGTGGCGGTGGTTGGGTGCGGGCTGGCGATGGGCTGTTGCCAGCGGTATCGACGGCGGTGCGCCCAGGCCCAGCAACGGGTCGTGCTGTTCGCGCGGATCCAGTGGCCGGCACAGGCGATCGAAATCCGCGCACAAGGCCGGGGCAGGCACAGGCGCTGGCTGCAGCGGGCGGGTATTGGCGTGCCAGTCCTCCAGGCCGTCCTCGTGCCCGCTGAGCAGCTCGGCCAGCGAACGCTGGCTCAGGTGGCGTGGGTCATCGTCGGTACAGGCAGCGCTGTGCAGGTGCACGACGATCCGGTAGACACCGACCTTAAGCCAGTCGCCTTCGTTCAGGCGAACGGTGGCGCCGCGGCCCAGGGGCAGGTCATGGCCATTGAGGTAAGTGCCGTCGCACAGGTCGGTGACACAGAAGCGGCCTTCATGCCAGTGGATCCGGCAGTGCTGCGGGCGCACGCGGCCAGAGCGGTCACGCAGCAGCCAGTCGCAGCCGTGGCTGCCGATCAGGCCGCCGCGGTAATCCATGCCCCGGCTGGGCAGGCAGCCATGCAGCAGCTGCGCCGGATTGCCGATCACCAGGGTCAGCTTCATGCGCGCCCCCTGATCCGTACCACGGCAGGGTGGCGCTGTTGCTGGTTCTCGATGAAGCTGGTCCAGCCCAGGTGGGTACCGCCCTGGCGCTGCAGGTTGAACGGCGGTACGTCCTCTGCGCACAGGTGCAGCTCCAGATCGTAGGCGGTCACGTCGCGCAGCAGAAACTCCAGCAACTGGCGCAGGCGGGCGAACTGCGTACCACTGGGCAGAAACTGGCGAAAGCGCGCCTGGGACAGGTTGGGGATCACCAGGGTGAACTTGCTGGCGCGGGTCCGGGTGCGCTCGCCGAGCACGAAGCTGTTGCCCAGCTGGCCGTTGCGCTCGCCCAGCACCAGGCGCTGGCGCGAGGGCACGGGCACGGTGCGCCGTTCGAACTCACGTAGGTAGACGCCCTGTACATCGAAGCAATGCTCGACGATGCCGGACACCATCGACGGCGGCCGGCTGCGGCTGGCGATCAGCCCGGCAAAGCTCAGCAGGCGGCCCCAGGGCAAGGGCGTAGCACCCCGCAGGTCGTTGTCGTTCAGGCCGATCAGAGAAAACACATAACGCGAAAAACGGTCGCGGGCCCCGGGCTGGAAGCGGATGTAGTAGCGGTACTTGCGCCAGCTCTGGTGCAGCAGGGTCAGCAGGCGATGATTGAAAAAGTCCAGGAATGCCGGGCGAATCCCGCGCTCCTGGGCCTGCTCGTAAGCCAGGCGGTCGAGGTAGTAGGCGGGCAGGGGCGAGTCGCTGCCCTGCAGGCCGAAGAAGCTGGTCTGTACCCGATAACGCTGGTTGCCGCTGCCGTCGTCGGCCAGCACGCCCGCCTGGGTTACGTCGGACGCCGGAAAGCCGAGGCTGGCCTGGCTCTGCAGGCGAACCCGGCGGCGCGTGGCCAGGGCCGCAGGCAGCGCTTCGAGGTCGTCGCCGTGCAGGGCGTGCAGGTGCTCGAGCAGGCGATGGAACGAATAGTTGCGGGCGTCGGCCAGCAGCGCTTGGGCTAGATCAGGGGTTGCCTGCCGGTCAACAGTGGCCATTCATAGTGCTCGTTGTTGGTGGTGTTGATCACTTCCAGGCGATGGAAGGAATTGATGCTGGCGTAGAGGGCAAAGAAGCGTGACAACACGCTGGCGAACAGGTACAGGTCGCCCTCGCAGAGAAAGGCCTGCTGGTCCAGGTGCAGGCAGGTCTGCAGGCCGCGCACCGGCAGGCCCTTCATCAGCCAGTCGACCGCGCAGGTCTGGGCCTTTCCAATGCCATTGAGGCGCTTGCGTGTGGCCCGGGCCTGCTGCAGGTCATGCAGGGCGGCAAAGTCGTAGGCGCGAATCACCGCCTTGAGCGGCTCGGCCGACAGCAGCGACAGGTAGTTGAGCGACAGGTTGGAAATCAGCGTCCAGTGCAGGCTGCTGTCGAGTACCGGCCGGTAGGCGCGGGTCGGCGCGATCAGGTTGGTATAGGTGGCGAACGAAGGTGTCGCCTCGGTCGACAACGACAGATCGCCGACCCCCAGGGCCTGGGGCAGGTCGCGGTTGCTGCAGGTCAGCTCGATCGAGGCGGTTTCGCGCTCGCCGATGTACAGGCTCTCGTCGCCGCGGACAAAGGCGATGCGATGGATCAGGCCATCACGGCCATGGGATTCTTCGATGTGGGTGCGAAAGTACAGGGCGGTGCGCCCGCGGGCGAGTTCGATCTCGTGCTGGAACGACTCGAAAGGGGTGAAAGTGCGCAGTGGCTCGCCCTGGCGTTCCTTGTCGCTGGCATCCCAGCCGGCCACCCGGTCGACACTGAACACCTCATACGCTTCAGGGTGCTTGCCCGCAGGCCGGATGCGCCGCTCCAGCTGGCGTCCGTCGAGGGCAATGGGCTCGGCATCGTGGCTGAACAGGTTGACCGCCGGTGCGCAGTACAGCTGCAGGTCGCGGGTGCACAGGCGCATGTTGGCCGGCATGGGCCGGGAGAATTCGAACTCGAAGCGAATCTGCCCGCAGCTCAGCGCCGGCCATACCCGGGCAAGGCCAGTGAGGCTGAAGAAGTGAAAACGCTGGGGGAAGACGAAGTACTCCTGCAGTATCCGGTAGCCGTCGAAGACATTGCGCGGGTAGGGCAGCAGCGCCTCTTCGGCGCTGAACCCGGGAAAGCCGATGTTCTCGGCCGACAGCCCGTAGGTGTTGCCATCGATATGCAGGGTCAGGCGTTTCAGGTAGTGGGCAATCCACAGGTACAGGGTCTGGGCCGTGGCGTCGTCACCGCTGAGGTGAAAATCCAGTTGCTCGCACTCCAGGCTGTTGAGCGGTTGCGGGGTCAGCACCTTGAGATCGATGCGCAGCATTGAGGTCTCGCGGCTGTGCGCATCGCTGACCTCCTGCATGGCCAGGGGGAACAGGCTGACTTCGGTACAGGTGCGAAACTCGCACGACACACCATCCACGGGCTTGGCGAACAACCGCGTGCCCTTGGGCAGCACTTTGCGCCGGGTGATCGCGTCAGGCCGCGGCTCGAAGCACACGATGGTGGCGCTGGGCAGTGGGCGCAGGTAGTTGGGCCAGAGCATCTGCAGCAACGGATGGGTCAGCTCGGGCAGGTCGTCGTCGATCTTCATGCCCAGCTTGGCGGTGAGAAAGGCGAAGCCTTCCAGCAGGCGCTCGACGTCCGGGTCGCCGGCCTGATCGCCGAGAAACTGCGCCAGCTGCGGGTTGTCTTCGGCAAACTCGCGGCCCAGCTCGCGCAGGTAACGCAGTTCATCGGCAAAGCGTTGTTTCAAGCTCATGGTCTTCTCACTTCACCCGGGTGTAGCCGTCGTGGCCATGGATGGCCACTTCCAGTTGCACCTGTTCTTCCCTGTGCTCGAGCCGTACCTGGCAGTCGAGGCGAAAGTTGAGCTCCAGCGGCAGGTCCGGGTCAGGCTGATAACGCACACCGGTGACCTTGATCCGCGGCTCGAATGCCTCGACCGAGCGGCGAATGTCGGCGCTGATGGCGATCAGCAGGTCGTTGCTGCCCTGGGCGGCACCGTTGAAATCGCGCAGGCCCAGTTCAGGGCTGCTTTGCGAGCAGCCCTGGCGGGCGTTGAGCATCTGTTCAAGGTGCCGCTTGATCGCTTCGATCGCCTGCCGGGCCTGGCTCTGCGCCGTGCCCGGGCGGTAGTGCGGGGCGTCGGGCTCGAGGCGTTCGAACAGGCTGTTGACGCTCATCTACTGGGTGTCCAGGCGGCCAACCAGCGAGATCTCGAAGTTGGCGCCCATGTACTTGAAGTGCGGGCGCACCGCCAGCGAGACCTGGTACCAGCCCGGGTTGCCGGCCACCTCCTGGACTTCGATCTGCGCGGCGCGCAAGGGCCGGCGGCTGCGTACGTCGGCAGACGGGTTGTCCTGGTCGGCAACGTATTGCTTGAGCCAGGTAGTCAGTTCGCGCTCGACGTCCTGGCGCTCCTTCCAGCTGCCGATCTGCTCGCGTTGCAGCACCTTGATGTAATGGGCCAGGCGATTGACGATGAACAGGTAGGGCAGCTGGGTGCCCAGCTTGTAATTGGTCTGCGCTTGCTGGCCTTCGCGGGTCTTGGGGAAGGTCTTGGGTTTTTGCACCGAGTTGGCCGAAAAGAACGCCGCGTTGTCGCTGTCCTTGCGCATGGTCAGGGGGATGAAGCCGGCTTCGGACAGCTCGAATTCCTTGCGATCGGAAATCAGCACTTCGGTGGGGATCTTGGCCTGCAACTGGCCCATGGCTTCGAACAGGTGCACCGGCAGGTCATCGACCGCACCGCCTGATTGTGGGCCGATGATGTTCGGGCACCAGCGGTAGCGGGCAAAGCTTTCGGTGATGCGCGAAGCCATTAAAAACGCCGTGTTGCCCCACAGGTAGTGATCGTGATTGGCGTCGATGCCCTCGTCGTAGCAGAAGCTGCGAATCGGGTTCTCGGTGCTGTGCCAGGGCGAGCGCAACAAAAAGCGCGGCAGGGTCGCGGCCAGGTACTTGGCGTCTTCCATGTCCCGCAGACCGCGCCATTTGGCATGCGCCGGGCCTTCGAAGATGTCGTTGACTTCCTTGACCGCGGCCAGCTCCTGGAAACTCTTGAGGTTGAAAAACTCAGGCCCTGCGGCCATCACGAACGGCGCATGGGCCATGGCGCCAACCGCTGCCACGTAGCCGAGCAACTTGATATCCGGCGACGACGGGCCGAAGGTGTAGTTGCCGATCATCGCTGCCACCGGCTCGCCACCGAACTGGCCGAAGCCTGCGCTGTAGACGTGCTTGTACAGGCCGCTGCGGGTGATGTCGCCGGCATTGTCGAAGTCGTCGAGCAACTCCTCCTTGGTGACATGCAACACCTCGAGCTTGATGTTCTCGCGAAAATCCGTGCGATCGACCAGCAGCTTCAAACCGCGCCAGGCCGATTCCAGTTGCTGGAACTGCGGCTGGTGGAGGATCTGGTCGATTTGCCGGCTCAAGGCCTGGTCGATTTCGCTGATCATCTGGTCGACCCGGTGTTTGTTCACCGGTTGCTGGTGATCACCGCTTTGCAGGATCTCGCTGATGTAGGCGGCCACCCCCTGGCGGGCGATGGCGTAGCCTTCCTGGGCAGGGCGGATCGTGGTGTTGGCCAGTAGTTGATCGAGCAGCGAGGCGTGTTCATCGGTCGTCAGGACCTGGGCTGCAGCGCTTTCCTTGGGCATGGTGGGTTCTCCGTTCATAACTGGGATGCAGGGTAGGGGGAGTCAGTGTTAGTTGCGCGGTTGTTATGCGTCGGTAACCGTATTTGTTGCATCCAGGACCAGGTCGAGTTCCTGGGCCAGGCGCTGGCGAGTGGCTTCGTCACTGAGCAGGCTTTGCAAGTGCTTGCGAAAGGCCGGTACATTACCCATCGGCCCTTTAAGGGCGACCAGTGCTTCGCGAAGTTGCAGCAATTTGTTCAACTCCGGTACTTGCCGGGCGATGGCATCCGGGCCGAAGTCATTGATCGAGCGAAAGTGCAGGTGCACGTTCAAGTCATTGTCGCGGTCGGCGCACAGTGTTGACGGTACTGCCATCTGTAAACCCACCTCAGCCTCGGCCAGCACGGCGTTGAAGCTGTCCTTGTCAATGCGCACCGGGCGGCGCTCCTCGAGGCTCGAGGTATCGCCGCGGCCCAGGAAATCCCCGGTGACCAGCAGTTTCAGCGGCAGTTCGACTTCTGCCTGCTGATCACCGGTAGCGGGCACATATTTGATATTGATGCGCTCTTTGGGGGCGACGGAACCGTGCATTTTAGACATGGGAATATCCATTTCAGGCTGTAGGTCATTTATATTAGGAATGGATCCAATACCCTTTGTCATGTCGGATGTTTCCTAAAATGTTCTGATTAATGCGTAGGACAATTCGCCAATGTTCTGATTTGCGTTTAAGACTGTGTTTATATTTCTTACTTGCTCTTCCTGTATTTGGCGATTTGCTGATTTTTTACCTGTTGCAGCTTGCATTTCATTTTTTAATTGAGTGATGCTTTAAATGCGTTTTATTCGATTGAACAACTATCGGCAAACTTGCATGAGTTGCAACTGAGGAGTGGCGATGGGCGCTATGGGCAAGGAGTGGCAATACAGGTGGCTGGGCCTGTGCGTAGCGGTATTGCTGCCAGCCAGTGCGCTGGCGGCGCCGGACTGCACCTCGATCGTTTCGCCGCTCAAGCGCCTGGCCTGTTTCGACGAAGCCGCCGGTACGCCACCGGGCCCGGCGCCGGTGGCGAGCCCGGCTTCGCGGGTAGGCCTGGTACCGGCTGTCGTCGACCTGGTGCAGCGCAATGAGCAGCGCCGCGCCGCGGACGACTTTCGCTTCCTCGCATCGCTCTGGCCCGAAGCCGATGATGACAGCCGCCAGCGGATGATCATTTCCGCGCCGGCGCTGGGCGTCGCGCCGCCGCGGCCTTACCTTGCGATCAGCTGCGAGGCGAATATTTCCCGGGTGCAACTGGTGCTGGATGAGCCGCCCGGGCCCAACCGTATCCGCCTGCAACTGCTCAAGGACGGCCAGCCGGTGGCCGATGCCTACCCGTGGCAAGTACTCGACGATGCCGGTTTGGTGGTTGACGCCGGGCGCGGGCTGCAAGCCATTGCCCTGCTGCGGCGCATGGGCGGCGGCCAGCGCCTGAGGGTGAAAAGCGATTACCCGGCACTGGACGGGCTGGTTTTCGATGCGCAAGGTTTGGGTGAGCTGATCGAGCAGGAGCGCCAGCTATGTCGCTGGTGATCGACCTCCCGGCCGGCGCTCTCACGCAGTTGTTGGCGCCCATCGAGGCCGACCGGCCCGCCGGTTATTTTGATGTGGAAGATGAAACCTTCCAGGCCATCGACCAGGAAATGGTCAAGCTGGGCGGCCTGCGCGAGAACACTATCGACTGGCCATACATCGATGAAGCCTCGCGTCAGTACCTTGCCACTCAGTGCAAGCACCTGCGCATTCTCGGCCATCTGCAGGTGGTGTGGCTGCGCACCGCAGAGTGGGGGCACTGGAGCGCTGCCCTGACGCTGCTGGCGGGTATGGTCGAGCATTACTGGGACAGTGCTCACCCGGTGCCAGGGCCGACCGGCTACCTGAACAAGCGCAAGCAGGTGCTGCGCCTGCTCGAGGGGCTCGGCCAGGCCCTGCCGAGCCTGCAGCGTAGCAGCTTTGCCGAGGTTCACCAGGCCGACGCCGAACAGGCCCTGGCCAGCTTGCTGGACGGCATCGAAACCACGCGGCTCGAGCCCGCAGCGATCGAAGCGCTGCAATTGCAACTGGGCAAGTACCGCGAACGCTGCCTGCCGGCCCCGGCAGGTCGCGCGGTAGCTGCCGATGCCGGCCTGAGCCCGGCGTTCTTCGCAAGCACGGCGCCGGTGGGCAATGAGCGTGAACAGCGCCGGGCCTTGCTGAACATGGCTGAACAGATCAACCAGCAGGACCCCTACGACCCGGTGGGCTATCAGTTGCGGCGCTTCGCCTTGTGGACCCCTGTGCGCACCGCGCCGTCGGTCACCCGCGAGCGGCGCAGCGAACTCAGCGCGGTGCCCCGGGATATCGTCGACAGCTACCACGACGCCCTGGCCGCCAACAACGTCGAGCCCGCGTTGCTGATGCGCATCGAGCGCAGTGTTGGCGCCTCACCCTACTGGTTGCGCGGCAGCTTTTTGGCGGCCAGCGTGGCTTCGCGCCTGGCCATGGACGAAGTGGCGGGTGCCATTCGCCAGGCCTGCGAACGCTTCGCCTGCCGATTACCGGGTTTGACCAGCTTGTGCTTCAGCGACGGCACGCCGTTCGCCGATGCCCAGACCCTGGCCTGGATCAGCGGCGCCGATCAGCCCGAGGCGGCGCACAGCCCGGTGCAGGAGTTCGCCGGGCTGCGCGATGAACTGATTACCCAGCTTGATCGTGAAGGCGTCGAGGTCGTGCTGTTGCGCTTGCAGGAACTGCAAGCCGAGCAGCAGGCCCCACGCCAGCGCTGCTATGCCACGGTGATTGCCGCCGACCTGTTGGCCGCCCGCGGTCTGGCGTGGCTGGCGGACGATCTGTATGCCGGCGTTGCCCGGATGATGCGCGAGACCAGCGCACAGGGCTGGGAGCCACAGTTGTACCTGAAGGTGGCACAGCGCTCTGGCGCCGACCCGCTGATCACTGCAGTCAAGGAGTAGCGAAAATATGGATAGGGTCTGGAGTCACCTCAAGCGTTGGCGGCTGCCGATGCTGCGCCAGTTCAACCGGTCACTGACGTTGCTGGTGCTGCTGGGCGTGCTGCTGGTGCTGGGCGCAATCTGGTGGCTGGGCCCGCAACTGGTCTGGAATGACCATCGACCGCTGGCGCCACTGCCCATGCGCGTGGCGGCCAGTGTCGTGGTGCTGGTAGCGCCGCTGCTGGCCTGGGCCTGGCGGGTACGCCGGCGATACCAGGCGTTTCAGGCCGAGCGCCAACAGCAGGCGGCGCGCCAGGCCGACCCCTGCCTGCCCCATGTGCAGGCCCAGGAGCGGGCGTTGGCGCGCAGCCTTGATCACCTGCTCAACAACATGGAGCGCCGCCGCTCGCTGTACCAACTGCCCTGGTACCTGGTGCTCGGGGCGCAGAATGCCGGCAAGACCAGCCTGATTACCCGCTCCAACCAGAGCTTCGCCCTGTCTCAGGTCACCCGCGCGGGCGCCAGCGCCCAGCAGGATCCCGATCTGGCGTACCCGATCGACTGGTGGATAGGGGACGAGGCAGTGCTGTTCGACCCGCCGGGCGAACTGCTCAGCCAGCCTGAAGGGCCATTGCCCCACCAAGCCAGTGCCGAGGGCGAAGACAGCGTTCAGCAGGGGCTCCCCGTCGGTACTCACCAGCGGCTGTGGCTGCACCTGCTCGACTGGCTGGCCCGCACCCGCAGCCGTCGCGCCCTCAATGGCGTGGTGCTGGTGATTGACCTGCAAAGCTTGCTGACCCAGGCGCCGGAGCAGCGCAAGGCCCAGGCGAACCTGCTGCGCACACGCTTGTATGAACTGACCCGGCAGTTGGGCACCCGCCTGCCGGTGTACGTGACCCTGAGCAAGGTCGACCTGCTGGAAGGTTTCGAAGAGTGCTTTGCCCGGCTTTCGCCGAGCGGGCGTGAAGCATTGCTGGGCTTCACCTTCAGCCTGGCGGCAGTGGACGACTTCGATGCCTGGCAGCAAGAGCTGGCCAGCCGTTACGACAGGTTTGTCGAGCTTCTGGGGGCGCAGGTATTCGACAGTTGCGCCCAGGCCCATTCGTTGAGCGAGCGTCAGCGGCTGGTGGCGCTGGTGCGCCAGTTATCCGGCCTGCGTCCGGCACTGCTGGGTTTTTTCGCCGAGATGCTCGGCAGCGACCGCTTCACCACGCCGGCACTGGTACGGGGGGTGTACTTTTCCTCGGTGTACCAGCAGGGTACGCTGAGCAACGCCTTCGTCGACGAGGCCGGCAAATCCTATCAACTGCCGTCGCCGGCAGCCGAGGTAAAGCCTGCCGGCGGCAAGGTGGTCTATTTCGCCCAGCAGCTGTTCCAGCGCGTCATCTACCCGGAGGCGGGGCTGGCCGGCGACAACATCAAGGTCGCCCGCAGCAAGCGCCGGCTGTTGCTTGCCGGGTTTGCCGTCGCTTCATTGGGCTGCTTGCTGGCGGTGGGGCTGTGGCAGCTGTACTTCAGCGTCAACCGTGACAAGGCGGCCAGCGTCCTGGCCAAAAGCCAGGAGTTCAGTGCACGGGATATCGATGCCAAGGTCGACACCACTGGCCGTAATCTTTTGGCGCCGCTGGACCAGATTCGTGACGCGGTGTCGGTGTACGGCGACTATCGTCAGGCCTGGCCGCTGCTGTCCGACATGGGCCTGTACCAGGGCAAGAAGATTGGCCCGACGGTGGACGAAGCCTACCTCAAGCTGCTGTCCAAGCGCTTTTTGCCGGCCATCGCCAGCCGCGCCCTGGAAGCTGTCTTCGCCGCGCCTACCGGCAGTGACGAGCAACTGCAGGCGTTGCGCGTGTACCGCATGATTGAAGATCGAGGCAATCGCCAGGCGGCCATTGTCGAGCAGTGGGCAGCTCGGCAATGGCAGCGCGCCTACCCCGGTCAGGGGCAGGTGCAAGCCGACCTGATGCGCCACCTCGACTACGCGCTGAAGTACGCCGACGCCGATCTGGCGCAGCACCACGAAAAAATCGCCCAGGTGCAACAGGCCTTGCGTCAGCGGCCCATGGCCGAGCGGGTTTATCTGGCTCTCAAGCGCCAGGCGCAGGCGCGTCTGCAGCCGGCGCTGGACCTGCGCAGCGAAGTGGGCCCGGCCTTTGACATCATCTACCAGGTGCCGTCCGCCAGTGAGGGCGACAGCCTGTTACTGGCTCCGCTGCTCACGGCCAAAGGCTACAAGGCTTACTTCGAGTCGGGTAGCCGTAACCTCATCGAGCTGGCAATGATCGACCAATGGGTACTCGGCGAGCGTCAGCGCCTGGATTACTCCGAACATGACCGCGAGGTGCTCGGCCAGCGCGTTCGCGCCCTGTACCACGCCGACTATGTGGACAGCTGGCGCCGGGCACTGAGCCAGGTTTCGATCGTCGATTTTCGTGACCTGGGCCACGGCGTGGCGGTGCTGGAGCAGGTGACCGGGCCTGGCGCACCGGTGCGCCGCCTGCTGGAAACCCTGCGCGACAATACGGTGATCTTTGCATCGCTGCCGGTGGCCGAAGTTGAGCCGCTAGCCGGTGCGCAAATGGCTACGGATGGGCCGCCCCAGGCGGTGGCGATCCGCCGGGCATTTTCCGGCCTGACGGAGTTGATCACGGCCCAGGCTGACCGGCCGTCCTACTATGAAGAAACCCTGCGTGCGGTCAGTGCGGTGTACGACTACGCCAAGGCTGTGCACGACAGCCCCGACCCGGGCAAGGCGGCATTGAAAGCGGTGTTGCAGCGCTTCGCGCTGGGCGCCGCCGACCCGATTGCCAACCTGCAGCGGATCGCCGCCGGCTTGCCCGAACCGCTCAACCAGCAGGCCAGAAAGCTTGCCGACCAGACCGCGCAGGTGTTGATGATCGCCGCTCTGGGCGAGCTGGAAAAGCGCTGGGACAGCGAGGTCTACAGTTTCTACCATGAGCGCCTGGCCAATCGTTACCCGTTCAGGCCTGCTGGCGAGGATGCCTCGCTGGAAGACTTCGAGAGCTTCTTCGGCCCCAAGGGGCGCTTGCAACAGTTTCAGGACCAGTACCTGAGCGTATTCCTCAAGGACAACCTCGACGCCCTGTACTCCGATGCCCTGGGTGGCTACCTGGTGCGCAGCGATGTGCTGGAGCAACTGCAGCATGCCGAACGCATCCGTGACACCTTCTTCAACAACCGCGGCCACCTGGCAGTGCAATTGAGCATCGAACCCCTGGCCTTGAGCAGCAGTCGCCTGAGCAGCCTGCTGAGCATCGATGGCCAACTGGTCCCGTACCGCCATGGCGCGCCGCAGCGCACCGGGCTGGTCTGGCCCAATGACCTGGGCAGTGCCAGTGCCAGCCAGCTGACGCTGGTGAACAGCAGCGGTAACACCGCCAGCCTCAGCTATCGTGGGCCCTGGTCGCTGTTTCGCCTGCTCAGCCGCGCCCAGCTCAACGGCCGCACCGACACCAGCGTCGATCTGACCTTTGCCGTCGCCGATGGCCTGATGCGCTACCGGGTCGAGGTACAGAAGGCCAACAACCCGGTGACCCAGCGCAGTTTCGCCGGGTTTGCCTTGCCCAGGACCTTGCTCGAGGCGCGCCGCGGCCTGGCGGTCGATGATGAGTCATAGCCGTGCGCCCCGCGCCGCGCTTGATGCAAATCAAGGCCTGTGCGCCGCTCAGGGCAGACACTGAGGCTCCGCAGCCCGCCTGGGAGCCCGCCATGCCTGATTTACACCATCGCCACCCGCAGCCCGTCAGCGTGCACGGGCAATGGCCGGGCGAGCCCGGCGGGCATGCCGATACCCGCAGGTTCCACACCGGCATCGGTTCGCTGGACGTGTTGCGCGCCTTGCGCGCGAGCCGCAAGCAGCACCGGCCATTGTCGCTAAGCGTGCAACTGGCGGCCGGGCTCGATGAGCTGGAGCAGGACGCCTACCTGCGCGGCCTGCAACGGGAGATCGCCCTGGTCGGCTGCCACCTGGGGGCCGACCAGAGCATCGAGCAGTTCCGGTTGAGCGGTGCCACTCCAGGCCTTGAGGTGTTGCAGCGGTTGATGGAGCAACTGCGCCAACGCTTCAGTTTTTTGCCACACGAACTGGGTGACTACGCTGTTGAAGTCGATTTGCACCACACCCGGTGGGCGACCATGGGGCTGTTGCGCGACCTGGGTTTCAACCAGGTCAGTATCGGTGTGCCCGATTGTGGCCAGGGCGGTGTGCTGTCGGCTGCCGACTGGCAGAACCCGGCGCCGATCCATTCACTGATCGATGCCGCGCGCACCTTTGATTTTCGCTCAGTGAGTGTCGACCTCGGCTATGGCCATGCCTGGCAGACCCCGGACAGCTTTGCCCGCAAGCTTGCCACCCTGATCGAGCTTGAGCCCGACCGCCTGCAAGTTTTCGACTACAGCCAGCCGCCGGCGCGCTACGCCCAATGTGCCCGGCAGGCACCCTGCAGCGAGCAGCACAAAGCGCTGATGCGGCGCCTGTGCTTTGCCCAGTTGCTGGCTGCAGGTTACCAACACATCGGCCTGGGCCAGTTCGTGCGCGCCGACGACGACCTGGCGATCGCCCAGGAGCGCGGGCGCCTGCGGCGCAATTGCCAGGGGTTTACCCGTCACGGCTATTGCGACCATGTCGGTCTGGGCCTGGGCGCGATCAGCCAGTTCGACGCGCTCTATGCGCAGAACGCCCTGACCCTGACGCACTACCTTCAGCCGTTGCGCAACGATCAGTTGCCTACGTGCCGCGGCTGGCGCTGCGAGGCCGATGAGCAACTGCGCCAGGGCGTCAGCGAGCGCCTGGCCTGTGACCTGGAGCTGGATATCGAGGCCATCGAGGCCCGCTACGGCGTGGATTTTCGCCAGTACTTCGCCAGTGCCTGGCGCCAGCTGGAGGCCATGCGCCGGACAGGGCTGGTGGAGGTCTCGGCGCGCCACATCAGCATATTGCCCGCCGGGCGGGTGAACGTGGATGCCATCTGCCAGCTGTTCGAACAGCAGCAATGGGTCGATCACGATGCCGGTCTTTGAGCCTGGCCAACTATTCTTTTGAGGGTCGAAAATACCCTGGATGACAAGGGTAGAAACAACCATGGCAGGGTCATTGTTACCCCGAATTCAGCCCATGGCCGAGCCCGCGCCCCGCAAACCGCGAGGGGCATGGCTCTTGCACTACCTTGCTCAAGTCCGACGGGTCACGCTGAGCTGTCGGGAACAAGGTAAGGAGAGGCTTGATGCAAGTACTTGATCGGCGTAAAGCGCTGGCCATCGCGCCGCTGTTGCGCCTGGCGTTCCGCCCGTTGTTCCTCGCGGGCTGTGTCCTGGCAGTGCTGGCGATACCGCTGTGGCTGGCGGCCCTGAACGGCACCCTGGGCAACTGGCAGCCGGCCGGCGGCTGGCTGGCCTGGCACCGGCATGAACTGGTGTTCGGTTTTGGCCTGGCGATCATTGCCGGCTTTGTGCTCACGGCGGTGCAGACCTGGACCGGCCAGCCGGGCCTGAGCGGCAAGCCGCTGGCCGGCCTGGCGTTGCTCTGGCTGGCCGGGCGAGTAGCATGGTTGGTGAATGCGCCCTGGCCGTTGCTGGCGCTGCTGGAACTGGGCTTCCCGCTGTTGGTGGCGGTGCTGATGGGGCGCACCCTGTGGCAGGTGCGGCAAAAACGCAATTACCCGATCGTGATGGTGTTGCTGCTGTTGACGGCGGTCGATGGCCTGTCGGTGTATGGCCTGGTGCAAGAGCACGACGGTTGGCAGCGCCAGGGCGTGCTCGGCGGCATCTGGCTGGTCGGGGCGATGATGGGCCTGATTGGCGGGCGGGTGATTCCGTTCTTCACCCAGCGCGGCTTGGGCCGCACCGCGGCGGTAGTGCCCTGGCCGTGGCTCGACGGGCTGCTGCTGGCGGGTTCGGCACTGGTGGCGCTGTTGTATGCGGCGGGGCCGGCGCTGACCACCAATACCGGGATCGGCGCGCTGTTTGCTGCCCTGGCGTGCGGCCACGGGCTACGCCTGTGGCGCTGGTATGACCACGGGCTGTGGCGGGTGCCGCTGCTGTGGTCGCTGCACCTGGCCTATGCCTGGTTGGTGCTGGCCTGCCTGGGCATGGCCCTGTGGCATTTCGGCGTGGCGCTGAATCCGAGCCTGGCGGTGCATTGCCTGACCATCGGCGCCATGGCTGGGTTGATCCTGGCGATGATCGCCCGGGTCAGCCTTGGCCATACCGGGCGGGCGTTGCAGCCGCCGGCGGGGATGACCCTGGCGTTCATCCTGCTCAATCTGGCCGGGGTCAGCCGGGTGTTGCTGGTACTGTGGCTGCCGCTGGGCGGTTTGTGGCTGGCGGGCGTGTGCTGGGTGCTGGCGTTTGCCTTGTATGCCTGGCGCTATGCGCCGATGCTGTTGCGCGCCCGGGTCGACGGGCACCCTGGTTAAGCGCCTGGAGGCGAAGGATGCTGTATCCGTATTTGTTGGTGGTTCATCTACTGGCAGCCATCGCCTTTATCGGCACGCTGTTTTTTGAACTGCTCATCTGGCAGGCGGCGCGCCGCCACGTGCCGGCTGCGGCGCTGGCCGGGGTAGACCAGGCGCTGTCGGTGCGTTCACGCAAGGTGCTGCATGGTGTGGTGCTGTTGTTGTACGGCGCGGGGCTTGGCCTGGCCTGGCATCACCGCGCGGCGCTGAGCCAGCCGCTGGCCAGCAGCTTTGCCAGCCTGCTGAGCCTGAAGATCGTCCTGGCCCTGAGCATCATTGGCCATTACCTGTTGCTGGCGTACTGGCTCAAGCGCGGACGCTTGAGCGAGGGGCGTGCGCGTTGGATTCGCTGCAGCATTCTTGGCCATATGTTGGTGATCGTGGTACTGGCCAAGGCGATGTTCTATTGGCATTAGCCTGCGCCGTACTCAGGCGGGCCCTTGCCTGGATTACAACTGCTGCGCGCTCGATCGCGGGTCAAGCCCGCTCCCACAGGTTTGGCGTACACAGACCCATTTGTAGGAGCGGGCTTGCCCCGCGATGAGGCCAGTGCGTCAAGCCAGGGCTTTAACGAACAGCACATCGTTCTCCAGATGAATATGCTGCAGCAAATCCTCGCGAAATTCCGCCAGCCCACGGTACAGGGTACGCCATGTGTTGCAGGCACCTTCCGGCGCGCTGATGTCGTCGGTCAGCAAGCTCAAACGCTCCAGCGCCTCACCATGCTGGTCGTGCTCCATGCGCATCACCTGGATCGGCGCACCCGCCTGGCGACCCATGCCCCGTTGTAGCAGGGGGAACAGCACCTGTTCCTCCTTGAGCATGTGCCCTTCAAGTTCCTGCTGCATGTCCTGCAGGTGGTCGGCCAGGCCGTTGGGGCACTGGGCGTGGCCGCCATGGACCTGCTCGACGCGTCGGGCCAGGCGGATCAGTTCCGGCAGTTGCTCACGGTGACGATCGTGGTAGCGGGTGAGGATATGGGCGATCAGTTCGGTCGGGTTCATCAGGGGGCCTGCTCTGCTGGCAAAGTGTCCCAGGGTGATTGCATCGCCCATGCCAGCTTTACTTGCCCGAAATCAAGGTCTGGCGCCGGGCTTGTGGTGAAATCTACCCGCCTGCCTGCGGGTAGCGATAACCATAGAGGGTAATAACTACCATGCTGCGTGAAAGCCTGGCCGCCGACCTGATCGTCGAACTGCCCAATGCCGTGCGCTTGCAGCGCCTGGTACAAACCCTGCGCGAGTACTTCAACTGCGGCGCGGTCGGGCTGTTGCGCCTGGAGGGCGACAGCCTGCGCCCGCAGGCCAGCGTCGGGCTGGTCCACGAAGCCCTCGGCCGGCGCTTCGTGATCGCCCGGCATCCGCGCCTGGCAGCGATCATGGCTTCGCGCGAGCCGACCTGGTTCGAACCCGACAGCCGCCTGCCGGACCCTTACGATGGCCTGCTCGACAGCGCCGTGCACGAACCCCTGGCCGTGCACGACTGCATGGGTGTGAGCCTGTATGTCGAGGGTCAGGTCTGGGGCGCGATTACCCTCGATGCACTGCGCCCCGGGACCTTCGACAGCGCTGCCCGCGATGAACTCAAACGCTGCACCTTGCAGATCGAAGCGGCCCTGCGGGTGACCCGCCTGGAGCAGGAAAACCGCAGCCTGCGCCTGTCGCGCAGCGAACCCCAGGACCTGCGTGCGCCGCTGGAAGCGAGCGAGATTCTTGGCCACAGCCCGGTGCTGCAGCAGTTGCTCAACGAGATCGAACTGCTCGCCGACGCCGAACTGCCAGTGTTGCTGCTGGGCGAGACCGGGGTCGGCAAGGAGCTGTTCGCCCGCCGCTTGCATGGTTTATCGCGGCGCCGCCACAAGCCGCTGATCCAGGTCAACTGCGCGGCCTTGCCTGAGTCCCTGGCCGAGAGTGAGCTGTTCGGCCATGTCAAAGGTGCGTTTTCAGGCGCCAGCAGCGACCGCGCCGGGCGCTTCGATGCGGCCAACGGTGGCACGCTGTTTCTTGATGAAGTCGGCGAACTGCCGTTGAGCGTGCAGGCCAAGCTGCTGCGCACGTTGCAGAACGGCGAGATCCAGCGCCTGGGCGCCGACAAGCCGCTGCACGTGGATGTGCGCATCATCGCCGCGACCAATCGGCACTTGCCCGACAGCATCCGCGACGGTCTGTTTCGCGCCGACCTCTACCATCGCCTGTCGGTGTATCCGCTGCCGATCCCGCCGCTGCGCGAGCGCGGCGACGATGTGTTGATGATTGCCGGGCAGTTCCTTGAGCTCAACCGCACCCGCCTGGGCCTGCGCGGTTTGCGCCTGTCGCCGGCGGCCGAGCGGGCGCTGCTGGCTTACCACTGGCCGGGCAATGTGCGCGAGCTTGAGCATGTAATCAGCCGCGCCGCGCTCAAGCAACTGAGCCGCGAGGGCAGCCGCAACCTGATCATTACCCTGGAGCCGCAGGTGCTCGACCTCGACAGTGCGCCGGCAGCCGCGCCAGTGGCAGACCAGGGGGCACCACCGGCGCTGGCGTTCAGTTCTCTGAGCGAAGCCGTCGACGCCTGCCAGCGCCAGGCCATTGCCCAGGCCCTGCGCCTGAGCGGCGACAACTGGGCCAGCGCCGCGCGGCTGCTGGCGCTCGACCCGAGCAACCTGCACAAACTGGCCAGGCGCTTGCGCCTCAAGTAACGCCGCTGGCGTTGATGGCGGTCAAGGTGCGGGCGGGGCGCTGCTTACAGACTGCGCACACTTAACCAGGAGATCATCGCCATGCCGTTGTCCCTTGCCCAGATGCGTCGCAACTACACCCTCGGTGGCCTGCAGGAAGCCGAAGCGCCGCTGGAGCCTCTGAGCCTCTTTGCCCAGTGGCTGCAACAGGCCCGCGAAACCGAGCGCGAGCCGGTGGAGGCCAACAGTATGCACCTGGCCACGGTTGACGCCACTGGCCGCCCGCATTGCCGGGTATTGCTGCTCAAGGGCGTTGACGAGCAGGGCTTTACCTTCTTCGGCAACTACCAGAGTGCCAAGGGCCAGGAACTGGCAGCCAATCCCTATGCGGCGATGACTTTCTTCTGGCCGGGGCTGGAGCGCCAGGTTCGCATTGAAGGGCCGGTGGCGCGGCTTGACCCGCAGCTGTCCGATGCCTACTTCGATTCGCGCCCCGAAGCCAGCCGCCTGGGCGCCTGGGCGTCGCCGCAAAGCCGGCCGCTGGCCGACCGCGACGCGCTGCAGGCAATGCTCGCGCAGACCATTCGCCGCTTCGTCGAACAACCCCTGCGCCGCCCCGAGCACTGGGGCGGCTACTGCCTGAGGCCTGAACGCATGGAGTTCTGGCAAGGCCGTGCCGACCGCTTGCACGACCGCCTCGACTACCGCCATCAGGGCGGGCAATGGACGCGCCAGCGCCTGGCGCCCTGAACCCGAAGAGATACCTCCAAGGAGGAATAGGTTCGCCCAGGCTTTAGGTTCAGGCTTGGGCCCATCCCTATCTCACCGGAGCCCAGGCCATGGCCCATCTGGCGCAACGCACGTTTGAACCCCTGAACATCGCTGTGCTGACCATCAGCGACACGCGCAACTTTGATACCGACAGCTCGGGGCAGACCCTTGTCGACCTGCTGCAGGCGGCCGGGCATGTGCTGCTTGAGCGCGACCTGGTCAAGGACGATATCTACCAGATCCGCGCCACGCTCTCGCGCTGGATCGCCGACCCCAAGGTGCAGGTGGTACTGACTACCGGCGGCACCGGCTTTACCGCCCGCGACAACACCCCGCAGGCGGTGCTGCCGTTGCTGGACAAACACGTCGAGGGCTTTGGCGAGTTGTTCCGCCAGGTGTCGCTGGCCGAAATCGGCATGTCCAGCCTGCAGTCGCGCGCGCTGGCCGGCATGAGCAATGGCGTGCTGGTGTGCTGCGTGCCGGGCTCGCCCGGCGCCTGTCGCACGGCCTGGACGCAGATTCTCGACAGCCAGCTCGACAGCCGCACCGGTCCGTGCAATTTCGCCCCGCATCTCAAGGCTCAATCCGAGCAGGCCATCGACGCCTGTGGGACGCGGCCATGAGCGGGCGCGTGTGCGACAGCGGCAAGTTGATCCCGGTCGACCAGGCGATCCGCCATTTGCTCGAACAGGCGCCACCACCACCGGCGGCGCAGATGGTTTTGCTGGAGCAGGCCCTGGGCCGGGTGCTGGCGGCCGATATCCACGCCCCGCGCAGCCTGCCGGGCTGGGATAACAGCGCCATGGACGGTTTTGCCTTCAGGGCCGCCGACCTGCCTGCGGCGGGCGGTTGCCTGACCCTGGCCGGGCGCATCGCTGCCGGCCAGCAGGCCAGTACTGCATTGCAGCCAGGCCAGGCGCTGCGCATCTTTACCGGCGCACCCTTGCCGCCAGGCGCCGACACGGTGGCCCCGCAAGAGCTGTGCCGGGTTGACGGCGAGCAGGTCTGGCTGCCGGCCGCAAGCCTTGGCGCGCATGTGCGCAAGGCCGGCGAAGAGGTGCGCGAAGGTCATCTGCTGCTGCAGGCCGGCAAGCGCCTGCGCGCCCAGGAGCTGGGCCTGCTGGCCGCCTCGGGGCTGGCCTGGGTCGAGGTCCATCGGCCCTTGCGCGTGGCTTTGCTGAGCAGCGGCGACGAGCTGCGCGAACCCGGCCAGCCACTGGCAGCAGGGCAGATCTACAACAGCAACCGCTATTGCCTGACGGCCCTGTTGCAAGGCTGGGGCGTGGAGGTGCATGACTACGGGGTGATGGCTGATGAGCTGGCGGCCAGCAAGCACGTGCTGAACCTGGCGGCGGCCGAGTGCGACTTGCTGCTGACTTCTGGCGGCGTGTCAGTGGGCGAGGAAGATCACCTCAAGCAAGCCATCCAGGACCTGGGCAGCGTTGACTTCTGGCGCCTGGCGATCCAGCCGGGCAAGCCCCTGGCCTTTGGCGAGGTGGCGGGGCGGCCGTGGATCGGCATGCCGGGCAACCCGGCCGCAGCACTGATCACTGCGCTGGTGGTGGTAAGGCCCTTGCTGCTGCGCGCCCAGGGCGTGCGTGACGTGCTGCCACAGCCCGTGGCGCTGCCGGCCGGTTTTGACTGGCTGCAGCGTAACAAGCGCCGCCAGTACCTGCGGGCGCGCTTGTTGCCCGAGGCCAACGGCCAGTCCAGCGTGCAACTGCACCCGCAGCAAAGTTCGGCGATGCTCAGCGCCGCCTGCTGGGCCGACGGCCTGGCGCTGGTGGAGTGCGAGCAACAGGTGCACAAACACGACAGCGTACAGTTTTTGTCATTTGCCGAGCTGATGCAGTGAGTGGCCTTGATTGCCGTCAAGGTTCTGCTGGAGGCGCTGGCTAGACTGGCAGCGCTTTTTCCAGTGCTCCGGGCCTGTGTCAACCGCGCAGGCCAGTGGAGATAGGTTTCTTTGATGAGGAAAACCCATGCAACTGGTCTGCCCGGCAGGCAACCTGCCTGCGCTCAAAGCCGCGGTGCGCCAAGGCGCCGATGCGGTGTATGTCGGCTTTCGCGATGACACCAACGCCCGCCATTTCGCCGGCCTGAACATGGACGACAAGCAGTTCGACGCCGCCGTCGGCCATATCCGCCAGCACAATCGCAAGCTCTATGTCGCAGTCAACACCTACCCGCAGCCGCTGGGTTGGGAGCGCTGGCAGCGGGCGGTAGACCGCGCCGCCGACCATGGCGTCGATGCGCTGATTGCCGCCGACCCGGGGGTGCTCGGCTACGCAGCCGAGCGCCACCCGCAACTGAACCTGCACCTCTCGGTCCAGGGCTCGGCCACCAACGCCAGTGCCCTGGCATTTTACGCCCGGCACTACAACATCCGCCGCGCCGTACTGCCGCGGGTGCTGTCGCTGGCCCAGGTGCGTCAGGTCGCTGCCAGCACCACAGTACCGATCGAGGTGTTCGCCTTCGGCAGCCTGTGCATCATGGCCGAAGGGCGCTGCCACCTGTCCTCGTACATCACCGGCGAGTCGCCGAACCTGTGCGGCGTGTGTTCGCCGGCCAAGGCGGTGCGCTGGAGCGAAGATGCCGATGGCCTCAGCGCGCGCCTGAGCGAGGTGCTGATCGACCGCTATCAAGCTGACGAACCCGCCGGCTACCCGACCTTGTGCAAGGGCCGCTTTATGGTCGGCGGCAAGCGCTTCCACGCCCTGGAAGAGCCCACCAGCCTCGACACCCTCGACCTGCTGCCAGAGCTCGCCGCCATGGGCGTCGAGGCGGTCAAGATCGAAGGCCGTCAGCGCAGCCCGGCGTATGTCGAGCAGGTCACCCAGGTCTGGCGCGCCGCGCTCGACGCCCACCGCCTGGCGCCGCAACGCTTCACGGTCAAGGCGCAGTGGCGCCAGGTGCTGGCCGGTTTGTCCGAAGGCAGCCAGACCACCCTGGGTGCTTACCATCGATCATGGCAATGAGGGACTGCACATGAAGCTCAGCCTGGGACCCGTGTTGTACTACTGGGACAAGGAACAATTGGGGCGTTTCTACAGCGAAATGTCGGCTTTGCCCCTGGATGTGATTTACCTGGGGGAAACCGTCTGCTCGAAACGCCGGGCGATGAACCTCGACCACTGGCTGGGCCTGGGCCGCGAGCTACAGGCCTGCAGCCCGGCGCAGATCGTGCTGTCGAGCCTGACCCTGATCGAAGCTGCGTCCGAGCTCTCCAGCCTGCGCCGCCTGTGCGATAACGGCGAGTTGCTGGTGGAGGCCAACGACATGGGCGCGGTGCAGTACCTGGCCGAGCGCAAGCTGCCGTTCGTGGCCGGGCCGGCGCTGAACCTTTACAACGGCCACGCCCTGGCCAGGCTGCTCGAGTGCGGGATGATCCGCTGGGTGCCGCCGGTGGAGTGCTCGGCGGCGCTGATTCGCGCGGTGCTCGACCAGGCCGTTGAACTGGGCCGTGAACTGCCCGAGGTCGAGGTCTTTGCCTATGGCCACCTGCCGCTGGCTTACTCGGCGCGCTGCTTTACCGCGCGGGCGGAAAACCGGCCCAAGGATGACTGCCAGTTCTGTTGCATCAACTACCCCGATGGCCTGGCCCTGAGCAGCCAGGAAGGCCAGGCGCTGTTCACCCTCAACGGCATCCAGACCATGTCCGCCGAAGTCACCAACCTGCTGGCCGACTATGCCGGGTTGCAAGCCTGCGGCGCCGACCTGCTGCGCCTGAGCCCGCGCGCCCAGGGCATGGCCGAGGTGATCGAGGCCTTTGCCCGGGTGCGCCAGGGCGAGGCGCCGCCGCTCTGTGTCGACGGCTGCAACGGCTACTGGCATGGCCAGGCGGGCATGTTGCGGGTCGAGGAGGTGGGCCTGTGCTGAACCGTACGAAATGGCTGCTCAAAGGCGCCGACAAGGTCCTGCCGTTGGTGCGCAAGGTGCCCTTTGTGATCCAGCGCGCGGCCTTGCAGCAGGCGCTCAACCGCTGCCTGGCCGAGCCCTTGCGCGACGGCGAGTTCGACCTGTTGCGCGGGCGCTGGCTGTGCCTGCGCATCCCTGACCTCGACCTGACCTGGTACCTGACCCGCAACCGCGAGGGCCTGCAGATCGCCGAGCGGGCCAGGGCCGATGTGACCATTCGTGGCAATTGGCGCGAGTTCCTGTTGCTGGCCAGCCGGCAGGAAGACCCGGACACCCTGTTCTTTCGCCGCCGCCTGGTGATCGAGGGCGACACCGAGCTGGGCCTGACCCTTAAAAACCTGATCGACAGCCTCGACCCCGAGGTGCTGCCGGTGTGGTTGTGGCGCAACCTGGAACGCGCCGGCAAGGGCCTGGCGGCAAGCTCTGGGCAGCGCCGGCGCGCGGGCTAGCCCGTGTAGCCGGCCAGATCATCGGTGTTGAGGATCTGGATGCTGCGCCGCTCCATGGCGATCAGGCCGCGTTCCACCAGGCGGTGCAGGGTGCGCGAAAAGGTCTCCGGCTGGATCCCCAGCTTGGAGGCCACCAGGCGCTTGGACACCTGCAACTCGAGCCGGCCGCTGTCCGGGTCGCACTCCTGCAGCAAAAAGTTGATCACCCGCCGGCTGGCGCTGGCCGAGGTCAGGGTGTCGATGTCCTTGAGGCGCTGGTGCAGGTGGATGCTCATGTTCGCCAGGATCGCCAGGCACACCTGCGGCTGGTCTTCCAGGGCATTGCGGTAGTGGCCGCCGTCGATGCTGATCAGCAGGCAATCCTTGAGCGCCGTGGCCGTCACCGGGTAGCTGCGCGCCTGGCTGAACAGCAGCGCCTCGGCAAAGGTCTGGCCCGGCTGGATGATCTCCACCAGGTGTTCCTGGCCCTCGGCGCTGAGCCGGTACAGCTTGATCTGGCCGCTGACCAGCAAGAAGAAGCGCTTGGCCGGGTCGCCCTGGTGCATGAGCGTGTCATGACAGCCCAGGCGCCGGAGCATGGCCAGGCTGCAGACGGCTTCGAAGACTTTCTCCGGCAGTTGGCTGAACAGGTGATGGCGACGTAAAAGCAGAACGCTAGAAGGGTGGGTCAGCATGGCGTACCTCCGCTGGCGCCTATGGTAGAACCCGTGGCGCCGGCGGCCTATGCCTCTGCCGGTCTACCTCCAAAGGGGCAGTCGCCGGCTCAGGCACTGTGGCGCAGATGCTCAAGGGCCCACACCGCCGCCTCCACCCGCGAGCGCAGGCCGAGCTTGTGCAGCAGGTTCTTCACATGCACCTTGACCGTGCCTTCGGTGATCCCCAGCTTGTGGCCGATGACCTTGTTGCTGTAGCCGCTGGCGATGGTTTTCAGCACCTGGCGTTCGCGTTCGGTGAGCTCGACGTCGGCCTGGCGCGGCGGTGAGCGCAGGGCCTGGGCCATGACCCGGGTCAGCCCCGGGCTGATCACCAGGGCGCCGTTCATGGCATCGCGGATGTACTGGATCAACAGCTCCGGCTCCATGTCCTTGAGCAGGTAGCCGTCGGCGTCCAGGCGCAGGGCAGCGCGGATATCGTCTTCGGCATCGGACACGGTAAACAGCAGCACCTTGCCGGCAAAGCCCTGGCTGCGCAGATGGCGCAGGGTTTCGATGCCGTTCATCTGCGGCATGTTGTTGTCCAGCAGCAGCAGGTCAGGTTGCAGCGGCGCGATCAGGGCCAGGGCTTGTTCGCCGTGGCTGGCCTCGCCGACGATCTCGAAGTCGTCTTCCAGTTCAAGCATCTGGCGAATGCCATGGCGCATCATCGGGTGGTCGTCGACCAGCAGTATCCGGTAGCGCGGGGAGGGGTTCATGCAGGGTTACCTTCGTTCAAGTGCCCGAGAAATTCCGGGCGAAATTCCATCTGTACCCGGGTGCCTTGCGGCGTCCGGCCAACAATCTGCAATTGGCCGCGCAGGCTGCGCGCCCGCTCGTCCATGATGTTCAGGCCGTGGTGTTCGCGCAGGTCGTGGGTGGCGCTGAAACCACGGCCATCGTCCTCGATCGACAGGCAGACCTGCTCGCCGTGCTGGCGCAATTGCAGCCAGGCGTTCTGCGCATGGGCATGGCGCAGGCAGTTGGACAGCGCCTCGCGGGTGATCTGCAGAATGTGGATCTGTTCGCTGGCCGACAGCTCGAAGGCCAGGCTGTCGACGTGCAGGTGCACCTGGAACTCGCCCCGGCGGGAGAACTCCTCGGCGGTGTCCTTGAGTTCCTGCACCAGGCCTGCGTCATGGATCTGCAGGCGAAAGGTGGTGAGCAGTTCGCGCAACTGCCGGTAGGCGTTGTTCAGGCCTTCGCGCAGCTCGGCGGTGACGTTCTCAAGGGTTGCCACCGGCTCGCCACGGCGCATCAGGGTTTGCATGCGGCTGACCTGCAGCTTCATGTACGACAGCGCCTGGGCCAGCGAATCGTGCAGCTCGCGGGCGATGATCGCGCGTTCTTCGAGCAGCACCAGGCGATGGTCCTGTTCGCGCTGGCGCTTGAGCGACAGCGAGGTGCCGATCAGGTTGGCCAGGGCCTGGATCAGCTCGGTTTCCCAGGCTTGCGGCTCGTGGCCGTCGATAAAGTGCGCCTTCAATTCACCGAGGGTGCTGCCCTGGTTGCTGATGCTGAAGGTATGGCGCAGGGTGCGCTGGTGGCGCTGGCAACTGGCGCAGTCGCTGCTGGCGCAGATCTTGCGGCTGGCGGCGCCATGCAGGGCCAGCAGTTGCTGGGCCGGGGCCTGCAACTGGCCTTGCAGGCACAGCGACAGGCGCAGGCCCGGCAAGCGCTGCTGAAAGCGCCGGATTAGCTCATCCAGGCCCTCGGCGTTGGCCAGCCGCGTGGCCAGGCTGCGGCTGCTCTGGTACAGCAGCTCAAGGGCGGCATTGGCCTGCTGCAGGTTGAGGGTTTTTTGCTGCACCTGGCTTTGCAGCGTGCGGTGCGAGTGTTCGATGGTTTCGGCCATGGCGTTGAAGCGGGTGGCCAATTCGCCGAGTTCGTCTGCCGACTGATGATTGACCCGCGCCTGGAACTCGCCACGGCGAAAGCGCTGGGTGGCGTCGACCAATTCCTTGAGCGGCGTGATGACGTTGTACTGCAGCTCGTACAGGCCGAACAGCAGGACGATCATGGTGGTGAACAGCGCCGCGCCCTGGATCACTTGCTGCCAGCCCTGCTTATGCTCGCTCTGGCGCTGCAGCAGGCTGACAAACTGGTTGAGCTGGTTGACGAAGGGCAGGGTGCTGGCCTGAAACGTGGCGGCGTCGCCGCGCTGCAAGGCTGGCAACAGGGTGTGCTGCCAGTAGTCCTGCAAGCGCTGGTAGCTGGCCTGCAGTTCAAGGTTCTTGCCGTCTTCGAGCACCGCTTGCAGGGCCGGGCTGTTGAGCCGTTGCTGCAGGCTGTCGCGGATGCGCTCAAGCTCGGCAGGCTCGGCACCGGCGGCGAGCTTCCAGCTCAGGTGGTAGGTCTCCATGCGCACCGAGCCTGCGGTATTGATCGCCGCCGCATCGCCCTGGCTGAACCAGGCGATCAGGCCGGCGCTGAGCGAGCTGGCCAGGGCCAGCACGGCAATCAGGATCACCGCCAGGCCGGCGCGCGCGGGCAACGAGCTGCGCAGCCAGCCGATCATGGACGGCGGCCGGGGGCGATGAGTGTAAAGCGGTACATGGAGCCCTCCAGGGTGTTGCAGCTGATCGTTTCGCAGCCTTCCCTGGCGCTCTACCTCTAAAGAGTTTGCAACTGTCATATTTCTTGCGATGGCGCTGAGAAACTTGACAAGGCCCTGATAAACAAAGGGTTTAGAGGTTTTTCGGCGCTACCTCGTTGGAGGTAGGCAGTACAAGCATAGGCCCAGGGGCGCCAGGGCTTCTTTGATCGGGGTCAAGTTTTATCGGGGTTTGCCTCTCTAGTCTGCCGGCCATGGCTACCTGACTGGAGACCCGAGATGACTCAACCGCGAATACGCCAAGGCCTGGTATTGGGCATGAGTACGCTGGCCTTCACCGTCTGCTTCATGGTCTGGATGATGTTTGCCGTGCTCGGCGTGCCGATCAAGGACCTGCTTCAGCTCAACGAAACCCAGTTCGGCCTGCTGGCCGCCACCCCGGTACTGACCGGCTCGCTGGTGCGCCTGCCGCTGGGCATGCTCACCGACCGCTTTGGCGGGCGCAGCGTGTTCTTCCTGTTGATGCTCGCCTGCGTGCTGCCGCTGTACCTGATCAGCCACGCTACGGCGTACTGGCAGTTCCTGGTCCTGGGTTTGTTCGTCGGCCTGGCCGGTGGCTCGTTCTCGGTGGGCATCGCCTATGTTGCCAAGTGGTTCGAGCAAGACAACCAGGGCCTGGCCATGGGCATTTTCGGTGCCGGCAACGCAGGCGCCGCGGTCACCAAGTTCCTCGCCCCGGCGCTGATTGCCGCCGGCAGCTGGCAGCTGGTGCCGAAGGTGTTCAGCGCCATCCTGTTCATTACCGCGCTGCTGTTCTGGTTGCTCAGTACCGACAACAAGGCCCATCGCAGCGCCAGCGGTGCGAGCCTTGGCGAGCAGCTCAAGGCCCTGGCCGAGCCTGCGGTGTGGCGCTACTGCCAGTACTACTCGATCGTCTTCGGCGGCTACGTGGCCCTGGCGCTGTGGATGACCAAGTACTACGTCCAGGAATACGGCTTCAGCCTGCAAAGCGCGGCGCTGCTGGCCGCCTGCTTCTCACTGCCGGGTGGCGTGCTGCGCGCCGTCGGCGGCTGGATGTCGGACCGTTGGGGCGCACAGAGCGTGACCTGGTGGGTGCTGTGGGTCAGCTGGATCTGCCTGTTCCTGCTCTCGTACCCGCAAACCCAGCTGCAGGTGCAGACCATCAACGGCCCGCTGGACTTTCACATCGGCCTGAACCCTGCGCTGTTCACCGTGCTGCTGTTCGTCATGGGCATCGCCTTCGCCTTCGGCAAGGCCTCGGTGTTCAAGTACATCGCCAACGACTACCCGCAGAACATGGGCGCGGTGTCCGGCATTGTCGGCCTGGCCGGCGGCCTGGGCGGCTTCATTCTGCCGATCCTGTTCGGCGCGCTGGTCGACCTCACCGGCGTGCGCTCCTCCTGCTTCATGTTGATGTACGGCGTGGTCTGGGTCTCGCTCACCTGGATGTACCTCAGCGAAATCCGCAAGCGCCCGCTGCTGGGCAGACAGCCTGCAGCCGTAACGCCCCCGTTTTCCAGCATTGCCCAAGGAGAAGACCATGTCGGTTCTTAAACAGCCTGACCAAGGCCCGGTGATTCACGACTGGCGCCCGGAAGACCCCGCATTCTGGGGGCAAAGCGGCAAGCAGACCGCCACCCGCAACCTGTGGATCTCGATCCCCGCACTGCTGCTGGCCTTTGCCGTGTGGATGGTGTGGAGCACGGTGATCGTGCGCCTGAATGCCATCGGCTTCAGCTTCAGCACCGACCAGTTGTTCTGGCTGGCCGCCTTGCCCGGGCTCTCGGGGGCGACCTTGCGGGTGTTCTACTCGTTCATGGTGCCGATCTTCGGCGGCCGGCGCTGGACTGCCCTGAGCACCGCCTCGCTGCTGGCACCGTCGCTGTGGATGGGCTTTGCCGTGCAAGACCCGAACACCCCCTACAGCGTGTTCGTGATCATCGCGCTGCTGTGCGGCTTTGGCGGCGGCAACTTCGCTTCGAGCATGTCCAATATCAGCTTTTTCTACCCCAAGTCGCAGCAGGGCACCGCCCTGGGCCTGAACGCCGGGCTGGGTAACCTCGGCGTTTCGGTGATGCAGTTCTGTGTGCCGCTGGTGATCACCTTCGGCCTGTTCGGCGCCCTCGGTGGCCAGCCGCAGGCACTCGCCGACGGCGGCCAGCTGTGGCTGCAGAACGCCGGTTTCATCTGGGTGCCGTTCATTGTCCTGGTCACGGTGCTGGCCTGGTTCGGCATGAACGACCTGTCCAGCGCCAAGGCTTCGTTCAGCGAGCAGGCGGTAATCTTCAAGCGCAAGCACAACTGGCTGATGTGCTGGCTGTACCTGGCCACCTTCGGCTCGTTCATCGGTTTTTCCGCGGCCTTTCCGCTGCTGATCAAGACCGCCTTCCCGCAGGTCAATGCCCTGACCTTCGCCTTCCTCGGCCCGCTGGTCGGCGCCCTGGTACGCCCGCTCGGTGGCTGGCTGGCCGACAAGCTCGGCGGCGCGCGGGTCACCCTGTGGAACTTCGTGCTGATGATCGTCATGGTCTTCGGCGTGCTGGCGTTCATCCCCGCCCAGGGCGAGAGCGGCAACTTCTACGGCTTTCTTGGCATGTTCATGCTGCTGTTCATCACCACCGGCATCGGCAACGGTTCGACCTTCCGCATGATCCCGGTGATCTTTCGCACCCTGCACGAACAGGCCGCCAGCGGCAAAGGCGCCGCCGCCCGCGAACAGGCGCTGAAGAACGCCGGCAAGGAATCGGC
The DNA here is from genome assembly GCF_024748945.1 of Pseudomonas sp. B21-035. Taxonomy (NCBI): domain Bacteria; kingdom Pseudomonadati; phylum Pseudomonadota; class Gammaproteobacteria; order Pseudomonadales; family Pseudomonadaceae; genus Pseudomonas; species Pseudomonas sp. B21-035. The sequence continues at coordinate 3,309,109 of NZ_CP087179.1, read as the reverse complement.
CGCAGTGCTGGGCTTCAGCTCGGCGATGGGCGCCTTCGGCGCGTTCTTCATCCCCAAGACCTTCGGTACTTCCATGGCCCTGACCGGTGGCCCGCAGATGGCCTTCTACCTGTTCGTCGGCTTTTACCTGAGCTGCATCGTCGTGACCTGGTGGTGGTACGCACGCAAAGGCGCTGCGACCCCCTGCTGACAGAACCCCGAATTCACACCTTGCCCGGGCGGGGCGCAGAACCCCGCAGCCGCAAGCCTGAGAGGAAAGCACCATGAGTCATTTACTGGATCAACTGCGGTTCTTCAATCGCAAGCAGGGCGAGTTCGCCGACGGTCATGGCGAAACCCGCAAAGAGTCGCGCGACTGGGAGAACGTCTACCGTTCGCGCTGGCAGTACGACAAGATCGTGCGCTCCACCCACGGGGTCAACTGCACCGGCTCCTGCTCGTGGAAGATCTACGTGAAGAACGGCCTGATCACCTGGGAAACCCAGCAGACCGACTACCCGCGTACCCGCAACGACCTGCCCAACCACGAGCCGCGCGGTTGCCCGCGGGGGGCCAGCTACAGCTGGTACATCTACAGTGCCAACCGCCTGAAGTACCCGAAGATCCGCAAGCCGCTGCTCAAACTGTGGCGTGAGGCGCGCCAGAACCTGGCGCCGGTCGAAGCCTGGGCCAGCATCGTCGAGAACCAGGCCAAGGCCGACAGCTACAAGAGCAAGCGCGGCATGGGCGGCTTCATTCGTTCCAGCTGGGATGAAGTCACCGAGATCATCGCCGCCGCCAACGTCTACACCATCAAGCAATACGGCCCCGACCGGGTGGTGGGCTTCTCGCCGATCCCGGCGATGTCGATGGTCAGCTACGCCGCCGGTGCCCGCTACCTGTCGCTGCTGGGCGGCACCTGCCTGAGCTTCTACGACTGGTACTGCGACCTGCCGCCGGCCTCGCCGATGGTCTGGGGCGAGCAGACCGACGTGCCGGAATCGGCCGACTGGTACAACTCCAACTACATCATCGCCTGGGGCTCCAACGTTCCGCAGACCCGCACCCCGGATGCGCACTTTTTCACCGAGGTGCGCTACAAGGGCACCAAGACCGTGGCCATCACCCCCGACTATTCGGAAGTGGCCAAGCTCACCGACCTGTGGCTCAACCCCAAGCAGGGTACCGACGCCGCCCTGGCCCAGGCCTTCAACCATGTGATCTTCAAGGAATTTCACCTCGACCGGCCCAGCGCCTACTTTACCGAGTACGCCAAGCGCTACACCGACCTGCCGGTGCTGGTGCTGCTCAAGCCGATGCTCGGCACCGCGCCGGGCAACGGCTATCAGCCGGACCGCTTCCTGCGCGCTTCGGATCTGGCAAACAACCTTGGCCAGGACAACAACCCCGAGTGGAAAACCATTGCCCTGGATGCCGACGGCGAGCTGGTCTCGCCCCAGGGTTCGATTGGCTACCGCTGGGGCGAGCAGGGCAAGTGGAACATCCTTGCCCGTGAAGGCGGCGAAGGCCGCGAGATCGACCTGACCCTGAGCCTGATCGGTGGCGACGTCGCCGAAGTGGCCTTCCCGTACTTTGCCGGCGAGAGCCACGAGCACTTCCAGCATGTCGCCGGCGACGCCGTGCAGTACCGCCGCGTGCCGGTGCGCAGCTTGACCCTGGCCGACGGTAGCCAGGTCAAGGTGGCCACGGTGTTCGACCTGTCGGCGGCCAACCTTGCCATCGACCGTGGCCTGGGCGGCGCCAATGTGGCCCGCGACTACGACGACGCCAGCGTGCCCGGCACCCCGGCCTGGCAGGAGCAGATCACCGGCGTCAGCCGCGAGAAAGCCATCCAGATCGCCCGCGAGTTTGCCGACAACGCCGACAAGACCCGTGGCCGCTCGATGATTATCGTCGGCGCGGCGATGAACCACTGGTACCACATGGACATGAACTACCGCGGGCTGATCAACATGCTCATGCTCTGCGGTTGCGTCGGCCAGACCGGCGGCGGCTGGGCCCACTACGTCGGCCAGGAAAAACTGCGCCCGCAGTGTGGCTGGCTGCCGCTGGCCTTCGGCCTGGACTGGAGCCGGCCGCCACGGCAGATGAACGGCACCAGCTTCTTCTACGCCCACAGCTCGCAATGGCGTCATGAGAAGATGAGCATGCACGACGTGCTCTCGCCGCTGGCCGACAAGCGCGAGTTCCCCGAACACGCCCTGGACTACAACATCCGCGCCGAACGCGCCGGCTGGCTGCCCAGTGCGCCGCAGCTCAACACCAACCCGCTGCACATCTGCCGTGACGCCGCCGCGGCCGGCATGGCGCCCAAGGACTACGTGGTCAAGGGCCTGCACGAAGGCAGCCTGCGCTTTGCCTGCGAGCAGCCGGACAACCCGGTCAACTTCCCGCGCAACATGTTCATCTGGCGTTCCAACTTGCTCGGCTCGTCGGGCAAGGGCCACGAGTACATGCTCAAGTACCTGCTCGGCACCCGCAACGGGGTGATGAACGAAGACATCGGCCAGGTTGGCGACTGCAAGCCGCAAGAGGCCGAATGGGTCGACGACGGCGCCATCGGCAAGCTCGACCTGGTGACTACCCTGGATTTCCGCATGTCCTCGACCTGCGTGTATTCCGACATCGTCCTGCCGACCGCGACCTGGTACGAGAAGGACGACATGAACACCTCGGACATGCACCCGTTCATCCACCCGTTGTCGGCAGCCATTGACCCGGCCTGGGAATCGCGCTCGGACTGGGAGATCTACAAGGGCATCGCCAAGGCCTTCTCGGCCATGGCCCAAGGGCACCTGGGTATCGAGCAGGACCTGGTCACCGTGCCGCTGATGCATGACAGCGTCGGCGAGCTGGCCCAGCCGTTTGGCGGCACCGACTGGAAAACCGCCGGCGTCGCCCCGCAGCCGGGCAAGAACGCACCGAACCTGCAGGTGGTCGAGCGCGACTATCCGAACATCTACAAGCAGTTCACCTCGCTTGGCCCGCTGCTGGAAAAACTCGGCAATGGCGGCAAGGGCATCAACTGGAACACCGATGAAGAAGTGAAGTTTCTCGGTGAGCTGAACTACCGCGAAGTCGAGGCGGGCATCAGCCAGGGCCGGCCGAAGATCGATACCGCGATCGATGCGGCGGAAGTCATCCTCTCGTTGGCCCCGGAAACCAATGGCCACGTGGCGGTCAAGGCCTGGGCGGCGCTGTCGCAATTCACCGGCATCGACCACAGCCACCTGGCGCTGTCCAAGGCCCACGAAGCGATCCGCTTTCGCGACATTCAGGCGCAGCCGCGCAAAATCATCTCCAGCCCGACCTGGTCGGGGCTCGAGGACGATCACGTCAGCTACAACGCCGGCTACACCAACGTCCACGAGAACATCCCGTGGCGGACCATCACCGGCCGCCAGCAGTTCTACCAGGATCACCCGTGGATGCAGGCGTTCGGCGAGCAGTTGATGAGCTACCGGCCACCGGTCAACACCCGCACCATCGCCGGGGTAAAAGACAAGCGCAGCAACGGCGAGACCGAGATCGTCCTGAACTGGATCACCCCGCACCAGAAGTGGGGCATCCACAGCACCTACAGCGACAACCTGCTGATGCTCACCCTGAGCCGTGGCGGGCCGATCGTCTGGCTCTCGGAGATTGATGCGAAGAAGGCCGGCATCGAGGACAACGACTGGATCGAGTGCTTCAACGCCAACGGCGCGCTGACTGCGCGGGCGGTGGTCAGCCAACGGGTCAAGGAGGGCATGGTGATGATGTACCACGCCCAGGAACGGATCGTGAACGTGCCTGGCGCCGAGACCACCAAAACCCGCGGCGGCCACCACAACTCGGTCACTCGCGTGGTGCTCAAGCCGACCCACATGATCGGCGGCTACGCGCAACAGGCCTATGGCTTCAACTATTACGGCACGGTCGGCTGCAACCGCGACGAATTCGTCGTGGTGCGCAAGATGGCCAAGGTCGACTGGCTCGACGGTTCGCGCGGCGATGAGCTGCCCCGTCCGCTGCCGACCGAGATGGAATAAGGAGCACTGTCATGAAGATCCGTTCACAAATCGGCATGGTCCTCAACCTGGACAAATGCATCGGCTGCCACACCTGTTCGATCACCTGCAAGAACGTCTGGACCAGCCGCGAAGGCATGGAATACGCCTGGTTCAACAACGTTGAATCCAAGCCCGGGGTCGGCTACCCGAAAGAGTGGGAAAACCAGGACAAGTGGAAGGGCGGCTGGCTGCGCAACGCCAACGGCTCGATCAACCCGCGCATCGGCGGCAAGTTCCGGGTGCTGGCGAACATCTTCGCCAACCCCGATCTGCCGAGCCTGGACGACTACTACGAGCCGTTCGACTTCGACTACCAGCACCTGCACACCGCGCCCCTGGGCGAGCACCAGCCGACCGCGCGGCCGCGCTCGGTGGTGTCCGGCAAGCGCATGGAAAAGATCGAATGGGGGCCGAACTGGGAGGAGATCCTCGGCACCGAGTTCGCCAAGCGGCGCAAGGACAAGAACTTCGACCAGATCCAGGCCGACATCTACGGTGAGTACGAAAACACCTTCATGATGTACCTGCCGCGCCTGTGCGAGCACTGCCTCAATCCTGCGTGCGCGGCGTCCTGCCCGAGCGGGGCGATCTACAAGCGCGAAGAGGACGGCATCGTCCTTATCGACCAGGAAAAATGCCGCGGCTGGCGCATGTGCATCAGCGGCTGCCCGTACAAGAAGATCTACTTCAACTGGAAGAGCGGCAAATCCGAGAAGTGCATCTTCTGCTACCCGCGCATCGAAGCCGGCATGCCTACCGTGTGCGCCGAAACCTGCGTCGGGCGCATCCGCTACCTCGGCGTGCTGCTGTATGACGCCGACCGCATTGCCGAGGTGGCCAGCACCGCCAACGAGCACGACCTGTACGAGAAGCAGCTGGAAATCTTCCTCGACCCCAACGACCCGGCGGTGATCCGCCAGGCCCTGGAGGACGGCGTACCGCAGTCGGTGATGGACGCCGCGCAACGCTCGCCGGTGTACAAGATGGCCGTCGACTGGCAGCTGGCGCTGCCGCTGCACCCGGAATACCGCACCTTGCCGATGGTCTGGTACGTACCGCCGCTGTCGCCGATCCAGAACGCCGCAGCTGCCGGCACCGTGGGCATGAACGGGGTAATCCCGGACGTCGACAGCCTGCGTATCCCATTGCGCTACCTGGCCAACCTGCTCACCGCCGGTGACGAAAAGCCGGTCAAACGCGCCCTCAAGCGCCTGCTGGCCATGCGCGCTTACAAGCGCGCCGAGCAGGTCGAGGGCGTGCAGGACCTCAAGGTGCTGGAGGACGTCGGCTTGAGCGTCAACCAGGTCGAGGAGATGTACCGCTACCTGGCCATCGCCAACTACGAAGACCGTTACGTGGTACCGAGTGCCCACCGCGAAGAGGCCATGAGCGATGCCTTCGCCGAGCGCTCCGGTTGCGGCTTCAGCTTCGGCAGCGGCTGCAGCGGCAGCTCCGACACCAACCTGTTCGGGGCGAAGAAGGCCAACCGCCGCGAGATCCTCAAAACCGTACAGCTGTGGGAGGAATGAGCATGCGCATCCTGAAAGTGATTTCGCTGCTGCTCGATTACCCGAACGAAGCCCTGGTGGCCGGCCGCGACGAGCTGGAGCAGGCGATCATCCAGGCGCGGGAAATCAGCCCGCGCCAGCGCGGCGCGCTGTTCGAGCTGCTGGAGCTGATCTGCAACAACGACCTGATGGATGGCCAGGAGCATTACGGCGCGTTGTTTGGCCGTGGCCGTTCGTTGTCGCTGCTGTTGTTCGAGCATGTGCATGGCGAGTCCCGCGACCGCGGCCAGGCCATGGTCGACATGCTCGCCCAGTACCAAGCGGCGGGCTTTGCCATTGGCGTCAAGGAGCTGCCGGACTACATCCCGCTGTACCTGGAATACCTCTCGACCCGCGAAGACCTCGAGGCCCGCGAGGGCCTGGCCGATGTCGCGCACCTGCTGGCGCTGCTTGCTGCACGCCTGGAGGAGCGTGAGAGCGCCTACGCCAGTTGCTTCCGGGCGTTGCTGCAGATTGCCGGCGCCGAGCCGCACCAGGCGGTGGCTGATTTGCGCGAGCAAGTCGCCGCCGAGCAACGCGATGATTCTCTCGAAGCCCTGGACAAGATCTGGGAAGAGGAGGCAGTGGACTTTCTCAAGGCCGAGCAGCAGGAGCGTTGCAGCTCACTGCCAAGCGCGCCGGGCAAGGCCCGGGAAGAAAGCGCGGTACCGCTGCACTGGGTCGATTTTCAGCATCAAGGCCAGGCCGCTGCGCCGGCCGGGGAGGTGGGTAATGTCTAAGTGGAACCTGTTGATGTTCGGGGTCTATCCCTATGTCGCCCTGGCGATCTGCTTGCTCGGCAGTTGGGCACGGTTTGACCTTTCGCAGTACAGCTGGAAGGCCGGCTCCAGCCAGATGCTCGACAAGCGCGGCATGCGCGTGGCGAGCAACCTGTTCCATGTCGGCGTGCTGTTCGTGTTGGCCGGGCACTTCGTCGGCCTGCTGACCCCGGCGTCGGTCTATCACCATGTGCTTAGCACCGAGCACAAGCAGCTGCTGGCGATGGTTTCTGGTGGTTTCTTCGGCCTGCTGTGCCTGATCGGCCTGATCATGCTGCTGCACCGGCGCCTGACCGAGCCACGGGTGCGGGCGACTTCCAGCACCTCGGACATTCTCATCTTGCTGGTATTGCTCGCGCAACTGGTACTCGGCCTGCTGACCATCGTCGCCTCCACCGGCCATATGGACGGCTCGGTGATGGTCATGCTCGCCGACTGGGCGCAGAACACCGTGCTGCTGCGCCCGGTGGATGCGGCGGCGGCAATCGCCCCGGTGAGCCTGGTGTACAAGCTGCACGTGCTGCTGGGCCTGACCCTGTTCGTGCTGTTCCCCTTCACCCGCCTGGTGCACATCGTCAGCGCGCCGGTGTGGTACCTGGGCCGGCGCTATCAAATTGTCCGGCAGAAAGCCTGAGGAGGTCGCCATGACGCACGCAAGCGAAGCGCACCTGATTGCCAGCAGCGAACAGCAGTGGCCGGTCATCAGTGTCAATGACGTGGTCATCAGCCAGCAGGCCCTGGCCCAGGAGCTGCAATACCACCCGGCCAGCGATCGCGAGGAGGCCGTGTACATGGCCGCCCGCGCCCTGGTGATCCGCGAGCTGATGCAGCAACGCATCGCCGAACTGGGGCTGGCGCTGCAGGTGGGCGCCGGCGAGAACCCGGAGGAAGCGGCCACGCGGTTGCTGCTGGAGCGCGAAGTGCAGGTGCCAAGCTGTGACGAGGCCACCTGCCTGCGCTACTACCACAGCAACCGCGGGCGCTTTCACAGCGCGCCGCTGCTCGCGGTACGGCACATCCTGCTCGAATGCGCGCCGGACGATGCCGAGGCGCGCAGCCTGGCCCTGGTGCAGGCCGAGATCCTCCACGAGCGGCTGTTGCAGTTCCCCGAGCAGTTCGCCGAGCTTGCGCAAAAGTACTCGGCCTGCCCGTCGAAGGCCCAGGGGGGTGAGCTGGGGCAGATCAGCAAGGGCCAGACCGTGCCGGAGCTTGAGCGCCAGCTGTTCACCCTGGCGCCGGGGCTCGCGCTCAAGCCGCTGGAAAGCCGCTACGGCTGGCACCTGGTCAGTGTCGACCAGCGCATCGAAGGCCAGGCCTTGCCCTACGAGGCAGTGGCCACGGCGATCCGCACCCAGTTGCAGCAGGGCGTGTGGCAAAAGGCGCTGGTGCAGTACCTGCAAACCCTGATCGGCGCCGCCGATATTCGTGGCATCCGCCTGCAGGGCGCCGATTCACCGCTGGTGCAATAAGGGGACGCTGATGAGCACTGTGATGCAGGACAGCTTCGGGCGGCAGATCGATTACCTGCGCATGTCAGTGACCGATCGTTGTGATTTTCGCTGTGTGTACTGCATGGCCAAACACATGACCTTCTTGCCGCGCCAGCAGGTGCTGACCCTCGAAGAGTTGCGGCGCCTGGCCACGCTGTTCGTCGGCCAGGGCGTGGGCAAGATCCGCCTGACCGGCGGCGAGCCGCTGATTCGCCCGGGTATCGTCGAGCTGTGCCGTGACATTGCCGCCTTGCCCGGCCTGCGTGAACTGGTGATGACCAGCAATGGCTCGCAGCTGCAGCGCCTGGCCCGGCCGCTGGTAGAGGCCGGGGTCAAGCGCATCAACATCAGCCTCGACAGCCTCGATGGCCAGCGCTTTCGGGCAATTACCCGCACGGGCGATCTGGATCAGGTGCTGCGCGGCATCGAGGCGGCGCGCGAGGCCGGTTTCGAAGGCATCAAGCTCAATTGCGTGGTGATGAAGGGGCGCAACTTCGATGAGGTGTTGGCGCTGCTGCAGTACGCCATCGACCAGCGCATCGACATCACCTTCATCGAGGAAATGCCCTTGGGCGAGGTCGGCCGTGCGCGCGCTGAGTCGTTTTGCGCCAGCGACGAGGTACGGGCGCTGATTGCCAGCCGCCACGCTTTGCTCGATAGCGCCGAGCACAGCGGCGGGCCGGCGCGCTATGTGCGCCTGGCCCGGCACCCGGCAACGCGCATCGGTTTTATCTCGCCCAACAGCCACAACTTCTGCGCCAGCTGCAACCGGGTGCGGATGACCGTGGAAGGGCGCTTGCTGCTGTGCCTGGGGCAAGAGGATTCGCTGGATTTGCGCGGCTTGTTGCGGCGCTATCCGCTGGATGACCAACCGATCATCAGCGCTCTGCAACAGGCGTTGCGCCGCAAGCCGTTGCGCCATGATTTCAACCCGCAGGGGGAGGTGCAGATCTTGCGGTTCATGAACATGAGCGGCGGCTAAAACTCTGTGGGAGCGGGCTTGACCCGCGATCGAGTGCACAGCACTCGCATTTTCAGTGCCTTCTTTGTTGGTGGCTGCACCGGCCTCATCGCGGGTCAAGCCCGCTCCTACAGGATCCCGCCAGTCTTGATATCGATCAATTTCTTTCACCCGCTTTACCCGTAGCCTGCACTGCATATTGTGTTTCCAAATCAATAAACGTCTATATGTAGTGTCAGGAGGGCAAATGCACAGCACGCTGATCAGGGTAGGGCACAACCGGTTGCACAAGCGCGATGGCAGCCTGGTGGCCTTTGACGCCGACAAGATCCGCCAGGCGTTGATCGCCGCCGGCAAGGCCACTGGCGAATATGCCGAAGCCGAGGCAGACGGTTTGCTTGAAGCAGTCCTTGCCCACCTTGAGGGCTACTCCAAGCTGCACGTCGAGCAGATCCAGGACCGGGTCGAACGGGTGCTGATGGACGCCGGGCATTTCCTTTCGCTACGCGCCTATATCGTCTACCGCGAACAGCACGGACGCCTGCGCCGTGACCGCAAGACCCTGGTCGAAGTCGCCACCTCGATGAACGAATACCTCAACCGCGAAGACTGGCGGGTGCAGGCCAACGCCAACCAGGGTTACTCCCTTGGCGGCCTGGTGCTCAACGTTTCCGGCAAGGTCACTGCCAACTACTGGCTCGACGAGGTCTACAGCGAAGCCATCGGCCGCGCCCATCGCGAGGCCGACCTGCATATCCACGACCTCGACATGCTCGCCGGCTACTGCGCCGGCTGGTCGCTGCGCAGCCTGCTGCACGAGGGCCTCAATGGCGTGCCCGGGCGGGTCGAGGCCGGCCCGCCCCAACACCTGAGCAGCGCCCTGGGGCAGATGGTCAACTTTCTCGGCACCCTGCAGAACGAGTGGGCCGGGGCCCAGGCCTTCAGCTCCTTCGACACTTACCTGGCGCCCTACGTGCGCAAGGACCGGCTGAGCTATGAAGAGGTGCGCCAGGCCCTCCAGGAGTTCATCTACAACCTCAATGTGCCGTCGCGCTGGGGCACGCAAACGCCGTTTACCAACCTGACCTTCGACTGGGTCTGCCCGCAGGACCTGCGCGAGCAGATCCCGGTGATCGGCGGTGAAGAAATGCCCTTTGCCTACGGCGAGCTGCAAGCGGAGATGGACCTGCTCAACCGTGCCTACATCGAAGTGATGCAGGCCGGCGACGCCAAGGGCCGGGTATTCACTTTCCCGATCCCGACCTACAACATCACCCACGACTTTCCCTGGGACAGCGACAACGCCGAGCGCCTGTTCGCCATGACCGCGCGCTATGGCCTGCCGTACTTCCAGAACTTCCTCAACTCGGACATGCAGCCCAACCAGGTGCGCTCGATGTGCTGTCGCCTGCAACTGGATGTGCGCGAACTGCTCAAACGTGGCGGCGGCCTGTTCGGCTCGGCCGAGCAGACCGGCTCGCTGGGGGTGGTGACCATCAACTGCGCGCGCCTGGGCTACCTGTACAAGGGCGACATCAGCGGCCTGTTGCAGCGTCTGGATGCGCTGATGGAGCTGGCCATGGAGAGCCTGGAGGTCAAGCGTAAGGTGATCCAGCACCACATGGATGCGGGCTTGTACCCCTATACCAAGCGCTACCTGGGCACCCTGCGCAATCACTTCTCGACCATCGGCGTCAACGGCCTGCATGAGATGCTGCGCAACTTCAGCGACGAGCAGATGGGCCTGCACACCGCCCAGGGCCGGCGCTTCGCCCTGAACCTGCTGGACCATGTGCGCGCCACCCTGGTGCGCTTTCAGGAAGAAACCGGCCACCTGTACAACCTCGAAGCCACCCCGGCCGAGGGCACCACCTACCGCTTCGCCAAGGAAGACCTCAAGCGCTTCCCCGACATCCTCCAGGCCGGCTGCAGCCAGGCGCCGTACTACACCAACTCCTCGCAACTGCCGGTGGGCTATACCGACGATCCGTTCGAGGCCCTGGAACTGCAGGACGAGCTGCAATGCAAGTACACCGGCGGCACCGTGCTGCACCTGTACATGGCTGAGCGGATCTCCTCGGCCCAGGCCTGCAAGCAACTGGTGCGCAGGGCCCTGGAGCGCTTCCGGCTGCCGTACCTGACCATCACCCCGACGTTTTCCATCTGCCCGGTGCATGGCTACCTGGATGGCGAACATGAGTTCTGCCCCAAATGCGACGAAGCGCTGCTGCTGGCCCAGCAGCAGGGCAGCGTGCATTGACCCGTTTTACCCTCAACAGCAAGGAGCTTCATCATGACTGCACAGCAAACCCTGCCGACGGCGCAACGCCAACGGTGCGAAGTCTGGACCCGGGTCATGGGTTATCACCGCCCGGTGTCGGCGTTCAACCCCGGCAAACAGTCCGAGCACCACGAGCGGCTGCACTTCAATGAGGGCGCGGCAACGGCCGGGCATCCATGAGCCGAGCGCTGCGGGTCGGGGGCATGGTGCCCCTGACCACCCTCGATTACCCCGGCAAGCTCGCCTGTGTGCTGTTCTGCCAGGGCTGCGCCTGGCGCTGCCGTTACTGCCACAACCCGCAACTGATCCCGCCCCGGGGCCGTGATGAACTGCCCTGGGCGCAGGTGCTGGCGTTTTTGCAGCGTCGCCGCGGCCTGCTCGATGCCGTGGTGTTCAGCGGCGGTGAGGCAACCCTGCAGGACAGTCTGCCAGAGGCCATGGCCCAGGTGCGGGCCATGGGCTTTGCCATCGGCCTGCACAGTGCCGGGATCAAGCCCGAGGCGTTTGCCCGGGCATTGCCTGGGGCCGACTGGGTCGGCTTTGACGTCAAGGCGCTGGCCGAAGATTGCCAGTTGGTTACCGGCGTGCGCGGCAGTGGCCAGGCCAACTGGCGCAGTCTTGAATACCTGCTGGCCAGCGGCGTCGACTACGAATGCCGCACCACGGTGCACTGGCACCTGATCGATCCACCGCGACTCCTCACCCTGGCCCGGCGCTTGAATGCGCTTGGGGTCCAACGCTTCGTCGTGCAGCGGGTACGCACGGCACGCATGCTCGACCCGCAGCTGCCCGGTGCTTCGGCACACAGATTGCTACCCGAGCTGTGGGACACCCTCCACACGCTGTTTCCCGCGTTTGAAGTACGCGACTAGTAAGGCTTTGAAATGACCAGATTGACCACAGCACAACGTATCCTCATTGGTTTTGCCATCGCGCCCCTGGCGCTTCTGGGCCTGGCCTTTTATGCATTGCATGACCTGGCCACGCTCAAAGAGCAGGCGGTGGTGATCGTCAAACAGGACTGGCCGAAGATCGAACCGATCATGGTCATCGCCACCGGGGTGCGCGACAACGCACGCAACACCCGCGATCTGTTGCTCGACAAGGACAACCTGCAGGTGCAGCAGGCCATCGACACCACCAAGCAGCGCATCAGCCAGGCCCTGGCAACGCTTGAGCCGCTGTTCCACCTGCCCGAGGGCAAGGCCGCCTACGCTGCGCTGAAAGCCAGCCGCGAAACCTATGTCGCGGCGTTTACCCAGGTACAGACACTGATCCGCCAGGGTGACGCGCAGGCGGCAATGACCCAGCTCAAGCAAAACGTAGTACCCGCCGAGCACGAGGTATACCAGCACCTGGAAAGCCTGATGGCCTTGCAGGGGCAGATCTTCGTCGAGCGCGAACAGGCCGCCCAGGCCCTGTACAACGACGCCCGGCTGAACATGCTCGGCCTGGTCGTGCTGTGCCTGCTGGCGGTGATCGCCGCTGCGCTGCTGGTGACCCGCAGCGTCACCCGGCCGCTGGGCGGCGAGCCGGATACCGCCGCGCGGGTGCTCAGCCGGATCGCCGAGGGCGACCTGACCATCGCCGTGCCGACCCATGGCAGTGCCGACGGCAGCGTGATGCTCAACATGCAGCAGATGCAGCAGAGCCTGAACAGCATGGTCAAGCACATCGCAGCTTCGGTGGAGCGGGTCGCCAGTTCTTCCGAGGAACTCAGCGCGGTCAGCAGCCAGACCAGCAGCAGCCTGCAGCTGCAGGGCCTGGAAATCGAACAGGCAGCAGCCGCGGTCAACGAGATGACCGCCGCGGTGGACGAAGTAGCGCGCAATGCGGTGAGTACCAGCGAAGCCTCGAAGGTCTCCGAACAAACCGCCCAGCGTGGCCGTGAACAGGTGCGCGAGACGGTCGCCTCGATCAGCACCCTGGCCGACGGCGTCAGCGATACCTCCGCGCGCATCCAGCAACTGGCCGGGCGTGTGCAGGACATCAGCACGGTGCTGGATGTGATCCGCAGCATCGCCGAACAGACCAACCTGCTGGCGCTCAACGCCGCCATCGAAGCAGCCCGCGCCGGTGATGCCGGGCGCGGCTTTGCCGTGGTCGCCGACGAGGTGCGGGCCCTGGCCCATCGTACCCAGGTGTCGACCCAGGAGATCGAGCAGATGATAGGCAACATCCGGCAGGACACCAGCGAAGCGGTGACCGCCATGCTCAGCAGCAGCGAGTTGGTGCACACCACCCTGGATGTGGCCCAGCGTGCCGGCGAAGCGCTGGAGGCGATCACCCGGTCGATTTCGCAGATCAACGAGCGCAACCTGATGATCGCCAGCGCCACCGAAGAGCAGGCCCTGGTAGCCCGCGAGGTGGACCGCAACCTGGTGGGCATTCGCAACCTCTCCGAACAGGTGCTGCTGGGGGCGCAACACACCGACAGCGCCGGCCAGGACCTGGCGCAGATGGCCGGCAGCCTGAGCCAGACCGTGGCGCGCTTCAAGGTTTGATGCCCGTCTGGATCAGCGCCCTTGATCTGTATCAAGGGCAAGCCCGGCACTGGGCGCTAGCGTGAACGCTCGCCCATTGCCGCCTGAGGCACTTCATGGCCAAGCCCTTTCCTGTCAGCCCCAAGCACCCCGAGCGCATCTGCTGGGGCTGCGATCGCTACTGCGCGGCCAACGCCCTGGCTTGCGGCAACGGCGCCGACCGTACCATGCACCCGGCAGAGATGTTCGGTGACGACTGGAACGAGCAGGGTGACTACGGGTTGGCGTCGCCGGCCGACAACGAAGGCGCAGCGCAGCGGGCCACACTACTTAAATAGCACCCGCGCAGACCTTGGCCAGGGTCTGCTGCTGACTTTTCCAACACCAGGAAGTCAGCATGAACGACCACGACGATGCCTCGATCGACAGCTTTATCGCCCAGCGCCTGCCAGGCTGGTTACGGGATGCGCCGTTGGCCGCGGTGCAAGCCTTGCAGCAGAGCATGGGCGATAGTCAGCGCGCCCAGGTGCCGATGCAGGCATTGCTGGACTCGCTGCAGTCTCCTGAAGATTTTGCCGCGCCACTGTTGAGCGCAGCGCTGAGTGCGCGCTTTGCCCAGCGGGTAAATGTGCGCACCTGGCGCTTGCGCCTGGTGCGGCGCATTATCGACGGCCTGCCGCAAGCGTCACTGCCGCCGGTTTTTCGCGTGCAGACCCGCTACCAGAGCCTGTTGCATGCCGCGCTGCACAACTTTTCCGCTGAAGAAGCCGTCGAAGGCAGTCATGATCAACAGACCGCGATCATCGACGAGCACGGCACGGTCCAGCCGCTGTCGGTGGCGGCTTTCGCCCGCCTGTGCCGGGAGCTGGATGTGGGCGGCAAGTACCAGGCCCACATTAAATCGGTGTTCAACCCGGCCGCCGAGGGCGCCCGGCAGGTCAACAAGACCCTCGAACAGAGCTGGCGCAGTGGTCTGGCCGTGGCGCTCAATCAGGCCTGGATCAAGGGCGATCTCGATGACGCCAGCCACCAATGCCTGTTGCGCACCCTGGCGCTCAGGCCGCTGGTGCCCAATGCCACCCTGAGCAGCTTTGCCCATCACCTCAACCTGCTGGGTAAGCGCCTGGTCGGCGTGGTGGCTTTCGAGTTGCGCGAGCAGTTGTTCGAACCCAACGGTTACTCCGATGTGTTGAGCGTGGTGTTGTACATACCCGATGACCCGCTCAAGCCGCTCAAGCAATACACCTCGTGGGACGCGGCCTATTCGGCGCTCGCTGCACGCTTTGCTCAGGCCGGCTATGCACGCTTCTTTCACCGCTTTGTCAGTGAGCGTGATCGCGGTGCCTTCTTGACGACCCTGAGGCGGCTGCTCACGCAAGGCTCAACGGGCTCGGCGATCGAGCTTGATGGTCGTCACTTTGCCTTTGCCGGGCCACTGCTGGCCACGCTGTCTGCTGCGCGCATCGCCAAGATCGAGGATGACGCCCGGGTATTGGCAGTGCCCACCGATGATGAAGACCGCACAGAGCGCAGCCAGCGCCTGCAGGAGTACCAGGAGATTGGCCTGACCCTGGCCAACCTGGCAGGCTTTTTTGTCCCCGGGCTCGGGGAAGTGATGCTCGGGGTAGCCGTCGCGCAGCTGCTGGGCGAGGTTTATCACGGCTATGAAGACTGGCAGCAGGGCGACCGTGAAGGCGCCATGAACCACATGCTCGGGGTGGCGGAAAACCTCGCGGCCAACGCCTTGCTGCTGGCGGGCGGCAAGGTGCTGGCCAAGGCGCTGCAGCGGTCGGGTTTTGTCGATGGCCTGGTGCCGGTCGAACTGGCTGACCAGCGTCAGCGCCTGTGGAACCCCGACCTGCAGACGTACCGGGACAATGCCTTCGCCCATCGCCTGGAGACGGTCGGCGCCACGGGCTGGCGCCCGGCCTGGGACAGCCCGCAGCACTGGCAGGGCAGTGAGGCAATGCTCAAGCGCTTCGGCGGGCAATGGCAGCAGGCCTCGGACGCGCAACTGCAGCGCGTGCTGGCAATCACCGGCACCCAGCAAGCACAGATCAGGCAGTGGCAGGTGCACGGTGAAGCGCCACCGGCGACGTTGGTCGATGCCCTTGAGCGAGTTCGGCTCGATCATCAGCTTGCTTCAACGCTCAGTAGCCTGAGCGTGGGTAACGTCGGCCAGCCGGCGCCTGTGCTGCTGCGGGCGTTGACCGCCCTGGAAGGCTGGCCTGAACAGGTGCTGGTGACCCTGGGCGAGGAGCGCTTCGGCCAGGCAACGCAGACGTTGCCGCGCACCATCGAATTGAGCCCTGTGCCTTCGGCCAGTGGCGACTGGCTGGACCAGGTTCTGCTGGCGCTGGAGGAGACCGACAAGCTGGCGTTGCTGACAAGCCCGGGCGAGGGCCTGAGCGAGCGCCAGCAACTGCTCGCGCGCTTGTCCAGGCACCTTGAACAGCGCCGTGCCGAGGCCTTCGACTTCCTCTATGCCCATTCGCGCCAGGAGCCGAGCGCCGGGGCGCAGATCCTCCAGCGCAACTTTCCCGGGCTGCCGCTGGTGGTCGCTGAAGAGATCTGCAGCCACGCCCGGGCCGATCACCTGCAGAGCCTGCTGGACACCTCGAAAGTGCCCTTGGCGATGCTGGAAGAGGCTCGCCTGTTGATGCGCGAAGTGCGCATCAATCGCGCCCTGGAAGCTGTCCACCTGCAGAGCCCGGGCCGGGTCAGCAGCGCTACGCTGGCGGCCCTGAGCGGTGCGCAACGCGAGGAGGTGGCTGGCATTATCGGCCTGAGCGAGCCGGGGCAGTGGTTTCACCCGCCGCAGCGCCTGGCCGACGGGCGCATTGGTTACCCCTTGAGCGGGCGTGGGGTGGGCGGGCGGCAGGCAGTCAATCGCGCCGTGCGTGAGTTGTACCCCACGTTCAGCGACGCCGAGATTGGCGAATTCCTCACCGAGTTGCGGGTGTCTGGCCGCGAGTTGTGGAGCGGCTTGCAGGCGCTGCATCAGGAGCTGGCGACCCTCAACGAAACCCTCTACAGCTGGCAAGCGGCCGACCCGATCCGCGGCGCTGCCCGTGAACGGGTCGCCGCGCGCTTGCGTCGCTGCTGGCGCCGGCAGACGGCGCGGGTGCGCAATCGCGGCGCCGACTATCGCCTGCTGCTCGAGCACGAGCCGATAGGTGCATTGCCGCAGCTTCCCGAGAGCATCAGCTTCGCTCATGTGGCGGAGATTACCCTCAATGACTTGCAGATCACCGATTTGCCGCCAGGCTTTCTCCAGCGCTTTAGCGCATTGCGCTGGCTTGATGTGGTGCACGGTGATCTCGCCCGAGTGCCTGAAGGCATTGACGGGTTGAATCATCTGACCTGGCTGAACCTCAGTCACAACCGGATTGCCTGGACCCCGGCCGACAATCAACTGCTGGCATCGCTGGGCCGCCTGGAGGTGCTCGACCTGGATCACAATCCGCTGGCGTCCCCGCCGGATGTGACCGCGCTGTCGCGCTTGCGCTTGTTGCGCCTGCGCAGTACCGCCATCACCACGGTCCCGGCCGGCTTGCTCAGCCGCCCGGCGCTGGAGAGCGCCGACCTGCGCGAAAACCCCATCGTGGTGTTGCAGGAGGGCTTGTTCAACGCCCCGCGGCGCATCCTCGAACGCATCAACTTCCACGACAACCCGCTCAACGCCGAGAGCCGTGAACGCTTGCTGGCGTTCGAACGCGCCGGGTTGCTGCCGGCGGTCGCCGGCTTCAGTCACGCGCGCTTCGACAACCTGCAGGAGGAGTGGCTGTCTGGGTCGCAAGATGAGGTACGCGTGCAGCGCGCCGAGCAATGGCGGGTACTGCAGGGCGAGGAAGGCTCGGCTGACCTGTTTCGCCTGCTCGGTGACCTGCGTGAGACGGCTGACTTCAGGCGTCGGCGCCAGGACCTCACGCGCCGTGTCTGGGAGGTGCTTGAGGGCTGTTATGACGATACCCGCTTGCGCAGAGCACTGTTCGCCCTGGCCCGCGCGCCGCGAAGCTGCTCGGACAGCGTCGCCCTGAACTTCAGCGCCCTGGAGGTGCGCGCCCATGAACTCACCGCGACCCGTGGCCTTAGCGGAGCCAGTCGCCAGCAACCGTTGCTGAACCTGGCCCGTTCGCTGTTTCGCCTGGATGAAGTGGACCGCCTGAGCGCCGAGGAAATCCAGCTGCGCCGCGCGATGGGCATGGCCCCGGACGAAATCGAAGTCCTGCTGGCTTTTCGCACCGGGCTTGCCGACGAGCTGGAGCTGGTCGGGCAGCCGCGGAACATGGCCTACCGCTTTGTCGCCGGCGTCGATCGGCATGCCTTGAACACCATGCGCGACCAGGTCCGCATGGCCGAGCGCACGCCACGCCTGGCGGCATCGGTGGCGGCCCGGGGATTCTGGGTCAGGTTTATCGAGGCGCATCAGCAGGCGGCGTTCGATGCGCTCGACCAGGCGTTCTTCCAGCAACTGGAATCGCTGCAGGCGATGCAGGCCGAGCTTACCGACCAGCAGTACCTGCAGCGCAGCAATGGCATCGGTGCCGCCCGGGAAGCGGCGCGTGGCGAACTGGTCCTGCAGTTGACCACCCTTGCCCTTGGGCTCCACCCCGCGGCCAGCGCCGGCGTCATGAGCGAGGAGGGGCTATGAACATGCCAGGCCCGCAGGCGCTGGTGCCAGTGAACGACAGCCAGGTCCACGACTACCTGCCTCAATGGTTGCTGCAGGCGCCGGCCGGGCGCCTGCTGGCCCTGAGCCGCGCAATGCAGTTGAGCCAGCAGCAACGTACCCGGGTCGCTGGCGTACTGTCGAACATTCAACCACTCGACGGTTTCGCCCGCACCTTGCTGCGGCAACAATTGCGCAGGCAAACCGGCGCGGACCTTGACGTCGAGCACAACCAGCTGGTCCACACCCGGCACCTGAGCCGGACCTCGACCTTGCTGTCGCTGCCGCGCCAGGGTTCAACCGCCGTGGTCTCCAGCCACAGCCTGTTACAAGCGGCGCTACAGAACTTCAGCGCGGCCGAGGCGGCCAGTGGCGGGCTTGCGGGCAAGGCCCGGCTGCAGTTCGCGCGACCGCTGGCAACTTCGGCGCAATTGACCCCCGAATCCTTCGCCGGCTTGTGCCGCACACTCGACCTGGGTGGCCGCTACCAGCTGCATCTGGATCAGGTGCTGACGGACGAGTTCACGCAAATGCTGCGGCGCAGCCACTACCACGACCTGGAAGTCGCCGCGTTGCTCGCGGTACTCAGTGGCGCGCTCGATGAGTACGGCTTCACGGCACTCCTGCAGCATATTCATGCAGATTTTCTGCAGCCGGGCGATGACCCGGTCATCCGCCCCCTGCAGGTGCGTTTGGGTGGGGTGAGGCTCAAAGGCATGGTGGTCTTCGAGCTACTGCCGGAGTCGGCCTTCGATACATCGCCGGGCGTGGTGCGCCTTGGCCAACTGAACTGGCTATTGTACATCCCCGGT
This sequence comes from Pseudomonas sp. B21-035, assembly GCF_024748945.1. Classification (NCBI taxonomy): domain Bacteria; kingdom Pseudomonadati; phylum Pseudomonadota; class Gammaproteobacteria; order Pseudomonadales; family Pseudomonadaceae; genus Pseudomonas; species Pseudomonas sp. B21-035. The sequence goes on along the minus strand of NZ_CP087179.1, from coordinate 3,290,032 downwards.
GACCCCCAACGTCCGTTGGTTCAGTTCAGTGCCCGGGAGGATATGCTGGGTGAGCTGGGGGGGCGCTTGAAATCGCCCGGCTACGCGCGCTGGTTCACGCGCTTCGTGCCCCAGGCCGAGCAACTGGCATTTGCCGCGAGCCTGGGTGAACAACGCCAGCGCGCTGCGCCGGGCGCGCCGCTGGCAATAAGCATGGGCTTGTCGGCCTTCGCCGGGCCGTTGTTCAGTACCCTTGCCAGCCAACAGTTGGCGAAGATCCGCAACGATGCGCGCACCCTGGCCGTGCCTACCGATGACGAAGATGAAAAACAGCGGGTGGAACGCCTGCATGCCTACGAGAACGCCGGCCTGTTGTTTCTCAATGTTGCCGGTTTGTTTGTGCCGGTACTGGGTGCGGCAGTGCTCGGCGTGGCTGCTGCGCAATTGGCCTCGCAGTTGTTCGAAGGCTTTGAGGACTGGCTTCAGGGCGACAGCGACAAGGCGCTCGAACACCTGACCGACGTGGTCGAGAACCTGGCGTTGCTTGCGGTCGCCGGCGCCGGCGTGCACCTGGTGAGTAAAGCCCTGCGCCACGCAGCCTTCATCGAGGCGCTGGTACCGGTCAGTAACCGGCAAGGCCAGGCGCGTTTGTGGAAGCCCGACCTGGCGGGTTACCAGGCCCGGATCGAACCGGGTACGGCTGATGTCCAAGGGTTCATTGGCGGCGACCCGGGCCCTTATCTCACCCTGGACGACCGGGTTTACGCAGTGCAGCACGACAGCGCGCTGGGGCAATGGCGCATCGTCCATCCCGAGGGGGGCGAACGCTATTCGCCGCTCCTGCAGGGTAACGCTCGGGGAGGGTGGCGCCATGGCGGGGAGAACCCGCTGCAGTGGCAAGACACGCGGTTCATGCTCAAGCGCCTGCTACCTGAGCTGGCAACGTTGGCGGAGCCTGCGCAAGAACAGATTCTGACCATAAGCGGCCTTGATGGCGGGCAGTTACGCCGCTTGCACCTGGACAACCTGGCGTCTCCGGGCCTGCTGCGCGACTGCCTGTTGCGCTGGCGTCTGGATCAGGACATCGAGCGTTTTATCGAACAGCTTGCGGCTGGGGCACCGCTGAACACCACAGAGGCGCAGATGCGTGACTACCTGGTGTCACGCCTGCCCGCTGACACTACCGGCAGCCCTGCGCCCGGGGTGCTGGCCCGGCACGCAAGCATGCTGCGCCAGGCGCTGTTCAGCCATTGCTATGGCCTGCGTACGCGCCTGGCGGGCATTGCCGAGTCCGTGGTCCAGGTGGATTTTCCCGAGCTGCCCAGCAGCCTCGTCGGTGATCTGCTCGAGGCGGCCAGTGACGTTGAGCTAGGACGCCTGGTGGAGCAATGGCGGGTGCCTCTGGCGATGGCCAACCGCATACGGGCGCCGTTGCACGATGTACGGATCAGCCGCGCCGTCGAAGGGCTGTACCTGCAATCGGTGCGCAGCCGCGACAGCGACAGGTTGATCCTGGCCCTGCTTGGGCAACTGCCCGGCTGGCCGCAGGCGTTGGCTATCGAGGTGTTCGAAGGCAGCCTGTCAGGGCCCAGACTCGTCCCGGCCGCGGCAGCGACCGGCAGCCGTCGCGTACAGATCGTCAGGCTGGAGTCGGGATACCAGCTGTATCGCCAGGCTGGGGAGCACGCGGGCGAGTTTTACCTTGATCTGTTCAGTGCCTTGAGCAACGCGCTGTCTGCCTCGGAACAGGCGGCGCTGGACACGCCGCTGCGCAGCCGCCTTGGCGAGCTGTTGCACCTGCACCGCGGCAAGGTTGGGCAGTGGCTGCAACCGACGCCCAGGCAACGCCCCTGGTTCAACCCGCCACAGCGCTTGGCCGATGGGCGTATCGGCTATCCCTTGAGTGGTCGCGGCCTGTTCGGTGGGCGCCGCGCGGCCCAGGTGCGGGATATCCGCCAGCTGTACCCGGGGCTCTCGGATACCGACGCCGATGCCTTTGTCGACGCACTGCAGCGCAATGGTGTCGACGTCGCGGCGCGCATCACAGCCTATCAGCGTGAATACCAGTTGCTCGACGGCACCTTGCGGGCCTGGAGCCAGTCAGTAGCCGCCGATGAAGCGGGCCAGGCCCTGCGCCGCAGCCGTCAGCAGGCGGCGCTGCTGATCCGCCGTGCCTGGCGCAAGCTGTCGCCCAAACGTTGGTCCAACCACAGCGTCATCGGTTACAGCCTGAGCCTTGAAGGGCTGTACACCGGCGACTTGCCTGGCTGGCCGGCCGAGGTCAATTTTGACCATGTGGTCGATCTACAGTTGCACAACATGGGCCTGGGCGACGCCTCGGCGGCTTTCCTGCTGCCCTTCAAGCGCTTGCGCGAGCTGAATCTGGGCAACAACGCCCTGACCCGTTTGCCCGACGCCCTGAGTGCTATGCCGGCGCTGACGCGCTTGTTGGCGCCGGGTAATCACATCGAACTCGACCAGCAGGCGGCCCGGCAACTGGCCGGGCTGTCGCAACTGCGCATCCTCAACCTCAATGACAATCCTGTGGGGCCCTTGCTGGACCTTGAACGTTTGTCGCGCCTGGAGGAGGTGCAACTGCGCAACACCGGGCTGCAAGCCTGGCCGCACGGGCTGTTGAACCGCTATCACGGCTACCGCCTGGACCTGCGCAACAACCAGATCGACAGCCTGCCGCAAGCGGTGCTTGACGCCCCGGGCTGGATCAACCGCGGGCTGGCGCTGCATGACAACCCGCTGTCGCAGGCAACCTTTGAACAGCTTGAGCAGTACCAGCAGCGCACCGGTATTCGCCTGGCCAGCCGCCGTAGTCATCAGTCGCCAGTGAGCAAGGCGCGGCGCCTGTGGCTGCAAGCGGCGCCGGCCGGCGACAGCGCCCAGGCGCTGACTACCTGGCAGGCATTGGCCGACGAGCCGCAGGCGACAGGTTTGTTCCAGCTGCTGGCCGACCTCAGCGCGACTGCCGAGTTTCAGCGCACGCCTGCTGACCTGGGGGGCCGAGTATGGGCTTTGCTCGATGCCGCCAGCAAAGCGCCCGAACTGCGCGAGTCGCTGTTCGAGCTTGCGGCCTCACCAATCACCTGCGGTGACAGCGTCACCCTCAATTTTGCCACCCTGGAAATCCGCGCGTTGGTGTACATCGCCTCGCACCTGGCGACCGATCAGCCTCTGGCACAGCGGCTATTGAGCCTGGGTCGGCGGCTGTTTCGCCAGGAGCAACTGGACCTGCTGGTTGCCGAGCAGGCGCAGGCGCCAACAAACGCGGCGGCAGTTGTCGATGTCGTCGAGCTGAACCTGGCCTACCGCATTGCCCTGGGCGAGGCGCTGGACTTGCCGAGCAAGCCACAGAGCATGTTGTTCCCGGCCCTGGCGCCGCTGGATGAGGGCGAGATCGCCAGCGCCCGCCAGCGCATCGAGGGCCTTGAACAGACGCAGGCGTTGCAGCGCTTCATCGGTAGCCGGGACTTCTGGCTCGACTACCTCAAGGAGCAACACAAGGCGCAGTTCGACACCCTCGACCTGCCTTATCGCAACCAGCTGGAGGCGATCATGGACAGCCAGGGCGAGCTGCGCGATGACGATTATCTTCAGCGCATGCGGGCATTGGCCAGTGCCCGCGAGCAAGCCGAAGCGAACCTGGCGTTGCGTTTGACCGAGGAGGCGTGGGCCGCCTTCGTGGCCCAGGCGGCCGAACCGTGAAGGTGCCTCAGAACAGCTGCTGGCGCCTGTCCAGTTGCTGATCGACCAGCCACTTGCCGTGGGCCAGCGCCGCATGCTGGGCGTTTTCCAGGTCGGCCAGGTAGGCCATCTTCACTGGCAATGACAAGCGCCGGCTGGTGTGGCCTTCGGGATCGGTGATCAGGCAGCCGGCGTTATAGGGCGTGGGGATGCCGGGGTGGGTTTCGACGCTGGCGGTGATGGTGTGGTTGCGATGCTCGCATTGAAGGGTTTTCATCGTCCTTACCTCGCTGCTGTGGTATCGAAAGCGCCTCAGTCAGGGTGCTTTTTCGGGTATACCACAGCAGCGGCGCGGTTGGATCCGGGCCGACGAACGTCAGCTTCAGCGAAACGCTGGCAGCACTTCGTTGATGGGGCGTGATCCTCGGAAGCTAGACCGTAATACGTGATTTGCAGGTGTAATAGTTGGCTGCGAGCGCTGCGCGCTCGATCGCCGGCAAGCCCGGCTCCCACAGCTCTGGCGCACACCGTGGGAACCGGCGAGAAGGATCAGAACTCGGTCGGCTGGATGATCTCGACCCAGTAGTCATCCGGGTCCTTGATAAATGCCAGGTGCTTCATGCGGCCGTCGCTCAGGCGCTTCTGGAAGGTGACGCCCAGTTGCTCGAAACGCTCGCAGGCAGCACGGATGTCCGGCACCGAGATGCAGATATGACCGAAGCCACGCGGGTCGGTGTTGCCGTTGTGGTAGGCAAACCCGGCGTCGTTTTCGGTGCCGTGGTTGTGGGTCAGCTCGAGAATGCCCGGGATCGATTTCATCCACTCGGTGCGCTGGGCAGCATCGGCCGGGATCTGCGCCTTGTCGACCAGGGCGAGGAAGTACAGGCTGAACTCGGCCTCGGGGAAGTCGCGCTTCTCGACCAGGCTGAAGCCCAGCACGCGGGTGTAGAAGTCCAGGGACTTGGCAACGTCCTTGACCCGCAGCATGGTGTGGTTGAAAACGAATTTGTGGGTCGCGGCATCCGGTTGCGCGGTGACACCAGGGAGGGTGTCGAGATGGTTCAGGCTCATGGGCTCTCCGCATTTGAGGCTGGCAACAGCGCTGCCAGCAAAACAGTCAGGGCGTCATGATACGGAACTGAAGCGATTGCGCAAACGATTTGCGCCCCGCCTTTGTGGGGCAGGGCGCAAGAATTAGAAGCCCGCCGAAGCGGGCGTATGGGGCGCTAGTCCGTTAGCAGTCTTCATCCTGAGCCAGTCGATGTGAAAAAAGTGTGAAGGGTTTTTTCACCTGCGCAACCAGCTGTCGACAGTCTTGGCCCCGTACTGCTCCTTCCAGGCCTTGAGGCCGCGGTGGTTGCCACCCTTGGTTTCGATCAACTCGCCGGTGTGCGGGTTTTCATAAACCTTTACCACCCGCGCACGGCGTTGTTTCGGTGCACTGGGCGGGGCTTTGTGGGTAGCCTTCGGGTCGAGGATCGCGACAATATCGCGCAGGCCCTTGTCGTAGTGTTTCATCAGGTCGACAAGTTTCTTCTCGAACTCGATTTCACGCTTCAGGCCGGCGTCCTTTTTCAGCGCCTCCAATTGCGCCATTTGTTCCTGAAGGGCCTTTTCGGCGGCGCGGAACTCTGCAAGTCTGGACACTGTCATCACTCCTTTAAGTCTGCAGTGGCCCGGCATGCGTGTAGATAGCAACATTCTGTATAACGCAGCCGCCACCGGGTTGGGCACAACATCGCACTAATAAAGAGTGTAGTAGTCGTCGCGCAGTGGGTAAACATTAAACTTTTATATTGTGTGTTATGGAACTTTCTTAATTGCCACCGGACCTTGACCAAAGAACTAGTCAATATTCCGCCAGCGGCCTTAGACCATGGTCCAATGGCCCGGAATAGAGCGGTTGCGAGATCATGATCGGTCACCGTCGACTGCCATCGACGCTGGGAGCATTGTCGGCGCCGGGATCGGCGCCGGTTGTTTTTTGCCTTTCTTTCGGATTTCGCTTCTCATGTTTGCCCCATACCCTCTCGCGCCCGGGCGCAGCCTTGTCGGCCTGCTCGCGATGTTTGCTGCTGTCTCGACACAGGCCGCTGGTTTTCTTCAAGACAGCAGCGCCAAAGTCGAAGCACGCAACGTCTACTTCAATCGTGACTTTCGCGATGGTCATACCAGTTCCGACCAGGGCGCGTCGAAACGCGAAGAGTGGGCCCAGGGCTTTATTCTCAATGTGCAGTCTGGTTATACCGAAGGCACTGTAGGATTTGGTGTAGATGCCATCGGCATGCTCGGCTTCAAACTCGACTCCAGTCCGGCCGATAGCAACAGTGGTCTGTTGCCCTCCAGCGGACATGATCCGCGTGGTTCGGTAGACCAGTACGCGAAGATGGGTGTAGCCGGCAAGATGCGTTATTCGCAGACTGTGCTCAAGGTCGGTTCGATGATGCCGGACATGCCGCTGCTCAAGTACAACGACGGCCGCCTGTTGCCGACGATGTTCCAGGGCGCGATGCTGAGTTCCGAAGAATTCAAGGACCTGAAGTTCACCGTGGCGCGCCTGGACAAGTACACCGCGCGGGACTCGACCGACCGCGAGGACATTCGCGTTCACTGCAAGAACAAGCGCTACGCCTGTGGTACCACGGCCGATCATTTCGACATGGCCGGGATCGACTACAAGTTCAATGACCGCCTCAGTGCGCAATACCAGGTAGGCAAACTTGAAAACATCTACCGCCAGCACTTTTTCGGCCTGGTGGCCAGCCAGCCGCTGAGCGTCGGCAGCCTGTCGGCCGACCTGCGCCTGATAAAAAGCGATGACATTGGCCGTGCCCGCGCCGGTGACATCGATCACCGCGCCTTCAGCGGTATGCTCGGCTACAGCCTTGGTGGTCACAAGGTCAGCGCCGGCTGGCAGCGCATGTATGGCGAGAACGCCATGCCGTACCTGGATGGCAGCAACCCGTACCTGGTCAACTACGCCCAGGTCAACGACTTCGCGGCGGCCCAGGAGCGTTCCTGGCAGCTGCGCTACGACTACGACTTCAAGGCCATGGGTGTGCCGGGCCTGAGCTTCTTTACCCGCTACATCAACGGCGACCATATCAAGGTCCCGGGCAGCCTGGCCGAGGGCAAGGAGTGGGAGCGCGACAGCGAACTCAAGTACCAGGTCCAGAGCGGTACCTTCAAGGATGTCAGCGTGCGCCTGCGTAACTCCACCTACCGCAGCAACTATGAGAAGTATGCCCGCGACATGGACGAAACCCGGGTGATCGTCAGCTACAACTTCTCGATTTTCTAAAGCGCAGTACGTTGCCATTGTGCTTCGGCCAGCCGACTATGAAGGCTGGCCGAATCATGGAAGCGACGCGCAATGAAACAACTGCTGTTGATTGGTATCGGGCCGGGCAATCCGCGCCAGATCACCCTGCAAGCCATCGACGGGCTGAACCGGGCCCAGGTGTTCTTCGTGCTCGACAAGGGTGCGGTCAAGGACGAATTGCTGCAACTGCGCAAGAACATTCTCGAGCGTTACATCGATAAGCCCGGCTATCGCCTGGTTCAGGTCGAAGACCCCCTGCGCGATGGCGCTGCCAGCGATTACGTTGGCGCCGTCGAGGACTGGCACCAGCAGCGTGCGGCGTTGTACGCCAACCTGATCGAAAACGAACTGGCTGACGGCGAATGCGGCGCTTTCCTGCTCTGGGGCGAGCCGACCCTGTACGACAGCACCCTGCGTATTCTCGACCTGGTCCAGGCCCGTGGCGTGGCCCTGTCGCTTGAGGTGATCCCCGGCATCAGCAGCGTCCAGGCCCTGGCCGCCGCTCACCGTATTCCCTTGAACCGTATCGGCGAGCCGCTGACCGTGCTGCCTGGCCGGCGCCTGGCTGAACAGCCGTGCATCGACAACCTGGTGGTGATGCTCGACGGCCAGTGCGCCTTTGCCGCGCTGGACGATCCGCAGTTGCATATCTACTGGGGCGCTTACCTGGGTAGCGCCGATCAGGTCCTGATCGCCGGGCCGCTACTGGAGGTCAAGGCGCAGATCCTCGCCGCCCGTGAACAGGCACGGGCGCGCAAGGGCTGGATCATGGACACTTATCTGCTGCGTCGGCCGCTGTAGCCAGGCGGTTCTTGGCCTCGATCCACTGCGACATGTACTGGGTACTTTTGTGCTGGTGGTGACGGAGCATGGCGCCGGTGAAGTTGAACAGCCGGTGCTGGTCGAGGTCGGCCAGGGCGTACTCGATACGCTCGACCAGGGCGCTGGCGTGCTGGCGCCGGTCGTAGCGTGCGCCGAGCAAGCGCAGCGCGTCCTGCTGGGCGCGGTTCCAGCGTGCTTCATCGCTGTACAGGGCGGCGGCGGCTTCGGCCAGGCCTTCGGCGGTTTCGGCGATTGCCCCGGGCCAGGGCAGGGCGCCGTGCATGGCTTCGGCGCCGATGGGAGTGGTGACGCTGGGGGTACCGCACTGCATGGCGTCGGTGAGCTTGCCCTTGATCCCGGCGCCAAAGCGCAGCGGCGCCAGGCAAATGCGCGCGTTGCTCATCACCTCCAGGGCGTCTTCAGCCCAGTTCATGATGTGAAAACCCTCGGCGGGTTTGTGCAGCGCCGTGGCCTTGGGCGGGGTGTAGGCGCCGTAGATGTGCAGCTGCGCCTGGGGCAGGCGCCGGCGGATCATCGGCCACAGGCTGTTCTTCATCCACAGCACCGCGTCCCAGTTAGGCGCATGGCGAAAGTTGCCGATGCTGAGAAAATGCGCGCGCTCGGCAAATGGCTTGAACGGCTCGCTGGGGGCGTCGAGCATCAGCGGGCACCAGTGCAGCAAGTGCTCGGGCACGCCGAAGCCGTTGATCAGCAGGTCGATCTCGACATCGGAAATCATCAGGCTCAGGTCGCTGCGGTAAATGGCGGCGAGTTCGCGCAGGGTCAGGTCGGCGCTGGCCATCTGCCGATAGAGGTCGGGGCCGGAGGTGTTGAACAGCGCGCGAAAGTCATTCGGGTCCAGGCCTTCGATCAGGCGCCGGCGCAGCAGTTGCTGGCGGGCATCGCGCAGGCTTTGCAGGTCGGAGGTTTCCAGCACGCGCAGGGCGTTGGGGCAATGTTTTTCGACGCGCCAGCCGAACTGCTCTTCCATCATGAAGCGGTCGAACAGCACCACGTCCGGGGCCAGTTCGCTGACAAACGCGTCGAAGCTGCTGTCGTTGAGGGCAATGGCCTGTTCGCCGATGCCCAGGCTCGCCAGGTCGGCCTTGTGCTCGCCAATGGCTGCGGGGCTGCTGAAGGTGACGCGCCAACCGCGCTGCACGAAGCTTTCAAGGATCTGCATCATGTGCGAGCCGGCGGCCGAAGAGCGCGGTTCGGGCCACACGTAACCGATGACCAGGACGTTGAGGGCAGGGGCGGGCATGGGCATCGGGGACCTTGGCAAAAAGTGCGTATTAAAGCAGATTCCGGGCGGGCCGGTAGGTGCACTAAATGGCCTGGAGAATACCCTGCACCTTGTCACGCAACTGGTCGATGCTGAACGGCTTGGTTATCTGGTGCATGCCGAGCGGTATGTCAACGTCGCCATAGCCGCTGGCAAACAGCACCGGCAGCTCCGGCCGCAGTTCCCGGGCTTTGACGGCCAGGTCCTTGCCGTTCATGTCCGGCAGGCCGACATCGGTGAGCATCAAGGCCAGGGATTGTTGCGTGTTTTGCAAAACCACCAGCGCCGTGTGCGCATCAGCCGCTTCCAGCACCTGATAGCCCAGCTCTTCAAGCACCTCGACCGTCAGCATGCGCACGATATCGTCATCTTCAACGACGAGCAGGGGCGGGGATGTCTGCGGCATGGCGGTATTCCTGTACAAAAGTCTGTTCATTATCTGTAAGCCGGGCACGCCCTGAAGTTCCCTCTGCGCTGAAAAAAGCCTCCCGAATGAACAGCATAGCGGTCATTGAAAAAGCAGGGAACGTTTGCGCGCGACACCTCTCAAATGCTGGCTAAATGCCCTGCCAGAATGGCCAAAGGCGTTTAGACTCGGAGTAGGAAGGGCTGGCAGAATGGCCGTTCCCGCGGAAAATAGAACGATTACTCGAAAATTCCGCCACACTCTTTCGTTTGCTTCCTTTGCTCGGGCGTCTTGAGATGATTCAACCAGCCTCAATCGATCAGCGCAGCTTTCGCAAGCTGCTGACCCGCAACATCGGCCTGCCCCTGGGGGTAGGGCTGCTCAGTGCGGTGGTGTTCGTGACGATCATCAGCTACCTGCTGTCGGCCATTCAATGGGTCGAGCACACCGACCGGGTGATCAACAACGCCAACGAGACGGTGAAACTGTCGATCGACATGGAAACCGGCATGCGCGGCTTCCTGATCACCGGCGAGGAGCGCTTTCTCGACCCCTATGAGGTGGCCAAGCCGCAGGTGATTGCCGGCATCAAGGGCCTGGAACAACTGGTGGCCGACAACCCGCAGCAGGTTGACCGCCTGCAGCGCCTGCTGGGCCTGCAGGATGAGTGGAACACCTTCGCCGCAAACATGATCAGCCTGCGCCGCGACAACGGTAATTTCCGCGAGGCCGTCGGCTCCGGACGGGGCAAGCGCCTGACCGACGAGATCCGCAAGGAGTTCGACGCGTTCATTGCCATGGAGCATCAGCTGCGGGTGGCCCGCAACGACACGGTGAATACCACCACCATCGTGTCGATTTCGGCATACCTGGTGTTTGTCATCCTGCTCAGTGGCCTGCTGGCCTACCTGGGGCGCCGCGACCTGCTGGCGCTGTCGGGCAGCTACGCCAGCAGCCTTGAGTCGCAGCAACGGGCCAACCAGCGCCTGGAACGCCAGGCCTGGCTGCGTACCGGGCAGACCGAGCTGGCCAGCCAGGTATTGGGGCAACTGACACTGCCGATGCTCGGCAACAACATCCTGCGCTTTTTTGCCGGGTACCTGGGCAGTGCTGTCGGCGCCATGTACGCCCGTGACGAGCACGGCGGCCTGCGCCGGGTGGCCACTTACGGTATGTCGGCCGAGCAGGCCGGGCAAGAGCAGCTGGTCGGCAGCCACGAAGGCATTCTGGCCCAGGCGGTGATGCAGGAGCGCCTGTTGCGCCTGGACGAGTTGCCGGCTGACTACTTCAAGGTCAGCAGCGGCCTGGGCCAGGGCCTGCCGCGCAGCGTGCTGGTGATGCCGACCAGCAACGACGGGCAGATCAACGGCGTGGTCGAACTGGGCTTCTTGCGCAGCCTGGATGAACGCGACATCGAATTCCTCGAGCTGGTGGCCGGCAACATGGGCACTTCGATCGAGAGCGCCCGCTACCGCCAGCGCCTGCAGGAAGTGCTGGCCGAAACCCAGCAGCTCAACGAAGAGCTGCAGGTGCAGCAGGAAGAGCTGAAAACCGCCAACGAAGAGCTCGAAGAGCAATCGCGGGTGCTCAAGGAGTCCCAGGCGCACCTGGAAACCCAGCAGGCCGAGCTTGAGCAGACCAACGAGCAACTGGCCGAGCGCACCGAAGCCCTGGCCGAGCAGCGCGACGTGCTGGACCGCAAGAACGGCGAGCTGAACCAGGCTCAGGTCGAACTGCAGGAGCGCGCCGAAGAGCTGCAGCGCTCGAGCAAGTACAAGTCCGAGTTCCTCGCCAACATGTCCCACGAGCTGCGCACACCGCTCAACAGTTCGCTGATCCTGGCCAAGCTGTTGGCCGAGAACGGCGAAGAGAACCTCACCGGCGAGCAGGTCAAGTTTGCCGAGTCGATCTACTCGGCGGGCAACGACCTGCTCAACCTGATCAACGATATTCTCGACATTGCCAAGGTCGAGGCCGGCAAGCTTGAAGTGCGCCCGGAAACCACCCACGTGGCGCGCCTGAGCGAAGGCCTGCGCAACTTGTTCGAGCCGCTGGCCAGCGAGAAGCAGCTGCGCTTTACGGTGTCGGTCGAGCCGCAGGTGCCGGCGACCCTGTACACCGATCGCCAGCGCCTGGAGCAGATCCTCAAGAACCTGTTGTCCAACGCGGTGAAGTTCACCGAACGCGGCGAAGTCAGCCTCACTATCGGCTGGCAGCCCGGCGCCGGGATTGTCTTCTCGGTGCGCGACAGCGGCATCGGCATCGCCGCCGACCAGCAGCAGAGCATCTTCGAAGCCTTCCACCAGGCCGATGGCACCACCAATCGCCGGTATGGCGGCACCGGCCTGGGCCTGTCGATCTCGCGTGACCTGGCGCAGTTGCTGGGCGGGCAGATCAGTGTCGACAGCAGTCTGGGCCAGGGCAGTGTGTTCAGCCTGGTCCTGCCGGAGCGCTACGAGCCGATTGTCGACCAGAGCCCGGTGCAGATCGTTCATCAGCCAGCGCGCCTGGTCAGCGCGCCGTTGCCGGCACCCGTTGCGCCTGCGCCGCTAGCACGCCCGGCGCCGAGCTTTGCCGACGACCGCGACAAGGCGCCGTTCAGCAACCGCTTGATCCTGGTGATCGAAGACGAGCCGAATTTCGCCCGTATCCTCTTCGACCTGGCCCACGAACTGGGCTACAGCTGCCTGGTGGCCCAGGCTGCCGACGAGGGCTTTGAACTGGCGGCGAGCTTCATTCCCGATGCGGTGTTGCTGGACATGCGCCTGCCGGACCATTCCGGTCTCACCGTGCTGCAGCGCCTTAAAGAGCAGGCCAGCACCCGGCACATTCCGGTGCATGTGATCTCGGTCGAGGACCGGGTCGAGGCGGCGCTGCACATGGGCGCCATCGGCTACGCGGTCAAACCTGCCACCCGCGAAGAGCTCAAGCAGGTGTTCGCGCGCCTGGAAGCCAAGCTGACCCAGAAGCTCAAGCACATCCTGCTGGTCGAGGACGATGACCTGCAGCGCGAAAGCATTGCCCGCCTGATCGGCGACGAAGACATCGAGATCACCGCGGTGGGCATGGCTCAGCAGGCCCTGGACCTGCTGCGCGAGAATATCTACGACTGCATGATCATCGACCTCAAGCTACCGGACATGCTCGGCAACGAGCTGCTCAAGCGCATGTCCGACGACGACATCCGCGCGTTCCCGCCGGTGATCGTCTACACCGGGCGCAACCTGACCCGCGAAGAAGAAGCCGACCTGCTCAAGTACTCGCGCTCGATCATCATCAAGGGCGCGCGCTCGCCCGAGCGCCTGCTCGATGAAGTGACGCTTTTTCTGCACAAAGTCGAATCCAAGCTGTCCCATGAAAGACAGCGCATGCTCAAGACCGCGCGCAGCCGCGACAAGGTCTTCGAGGGCCGCAAGCTGCTGCTGGTGGATGACGATGTGCGCAATATCTTTGCCCTGACCAGTGCCCTGGAACACAAGGGCGCGATTGTCGAGATCGGGCGCAATGGCCGCGAAGCCATCGAGCGCCTGGAGCAGCACGAGGACATCGACCTGGTGCTGATGGACGTGATGATGCCGGAGATGGACGGCTACGAAGCCACCCGCCTGATCCGCAAGGACCCGCGCTGGCGCAAACTGCCGATCATCGCCGTCACCGCCAAGGCGATGAAGGATGACCAGGAGCGTTGCCTGCAGGCCGGGGCCAATGACTACCTGGCCAAGCCCATCGACCTTGACCGGTTGTTCTCGCTGATCCGTGTCTGGCTGCCGCAACTGGAGCGAATTTGAGTATCGAACGCAACACCGACATTGAAATACGGCTGCTGATCGAGGCGATCTACCTCAAGTACAGCTATGACTTTCGCGATTACTCCGGCGCCTCGATCAAGCGCCGGATCCAGCACGCATTGCGCCAGTTCGACTGCAAGACCGTCTCGGCCCTGCAGGAGCGGGTGCTGCACGACCCGGGCATGTTCATGCAGTTGCTGCAGTTCCTGACCATCCCGGTCAGCGAGATGTTCCGCGACCCCGAGCACTTCCTTGCAGTGCGCCAGGAAGTGGTGCCGCTGCTGCGTACCTGGCCGTCGATCAAGATCTGGATCGCCGGTTGCAGCACCGGCGAGGAGGTCTATTCGATGGCCATCCTGCTGCGTGAAGAAGGCTTGCTGGAGCGCACCATCATCTATGCCACCGACATCAACCCCAGCTCCCTGGAGAAGGCCAAGCAGGGCATCTACAGCATGCACAACATGCGCCTGTATGGTGACAACTACCGCAAGGCCGGCGGGCGCGGCGAGCTCAGCGACTACTACACCTCGGCCTATGGCAACGCCATCGTCGACAGCAGCCTGCGCGACAATGTGACCTTCGCCGACCACAGCCTGGCCACCGACAGCGTGTTCTCCGAAACCCAGTTGATCTCCTGCCGCAACGTGCTGATCTACTTCAACAAGACCCTGCAGGATCGCGCGTTTGGCCTGTTTCACGAGTCATTGTGCCATCGCGGCTTCCTGGTGCTGGGCAGCAAGGAAACCCTGGACTTTTCGGCCTATGCCGACAAGTTCGAGGCGCTGGTCAAGCCCGAACGGATCTACCGCAAATCATGAACGGCGTTCAGGCGATTACCCTGGGCGCTTCGGCGGGCGGCGTCAGCGCCTTGCTCACGGTGTTTCATGCCTTGCCGCCGGCGTTTCGCATTCCGCTGCTGTGCGTGCTGCACTTGCCGGATGACCGGCGCAGCCACCTGGCCGAGGTCCTTGCCCGCAGGCTCAAGCGCCCGGTGCGCGAAGCGCGCGACAAGGAAGACATCGCCCCCGGCACCATTTATGTGGCCGGGCCCGGTTATCACCTGTCGGTGGAGCGCGACCACAGCCTGTCGTTGAGCCAGGAAGAGCGCGTGCATTTTTCCCGGCCTTCAATCGATTTCCTTTTCGAGTCGGCCGCCGATGCCTACGGCGCGAGCCTGCTTGGCGTGCTGCTGACCGGTGCCAACGAGGACGGTGCCCGCGGCCTTGCCTGCATCAAGCGCCAAGGCGGCCGGACCATTGTCCAGGACCCGCTTGAAGCGCAAGTGTCGACCATGCCGCGTGCGGCGCTGGCCCTGCATCGGCCCGACTACATACTCCCTTTGAATGGCATCGGGCAACTGCTCGCCAGCCTGGAAGCCCCAGAATGCTAAGGCACATACAAGCAAAACTGCTGATCGTCGACGACCTGCCGGAGAACCTCCTGGCCCTGGAGGCGTTGATCAAAGGCGAAGACCGCGAGGTGCACCAGGCCCAGTCCGCCGACCAGGCGCTGGCGCTGCTGCTCGAGCACGAATTCGCCCTGGCCATTCTTGACGTGCAGATGCCCGGCATGAACGGCTTCGAGCTGGCCGAACTGATGCGCGGCACCGAGAAGACCAAGAACATCCCCATCGTCTTCGTCAGCGCCGCCGGGCGCGAAATGAACTATGCCTTCAAGGGTTATGAAAGCGGCGCGGTGGACTTCCTGCACAAGCCGCTGGACAGCCTGGCGGTGAAAAGCAAGGTGGCGGTGTTCGTCGACCTGTTCCGCCAGCGCAAGGCCCTCGGCCAGCAACTGGAAGCCCTGGAGCGCAGCCGCGAAGAGCAGGAACTGCTGCTGGCCCAGTTGCAGGTGACCCGCCGGGAGCTTGAGCACGCGGTGCGCATGCGCGATGACTTCATGTCGATCGTCTCCCATGAGGTGCGCACGCCGCTCAACGGCCTGATTCTGGAAACCCAGTTGCGCAAGCTGCACTTGGCCAAGGACAACGCCGATGCCTTTACCCTGGACAAGATGCGCGCCATGGTCGAGCGCGACGAGCGGCAGATCAACAGCCTGATCCGCTTGATCGAAGACATGCTCGACGTGTCGCGGATCCGCACCGGCAAGCTGTCGATCCGCCCAAGCCAGTTCGACCTCGGGCAACTGGTCGGCGGCTTGATCGAGAACTTCCAGGCCCAGGCCGCAGCTGCCGAGTCGCATATCGAGTTCAACGCCGGCGTGCCGCTGGCCGGCGTATGGGACGAGTTTCGCATCGAGCAGGTGGTCGCCAATCTGCTGACCAACGCCCTGCGCTATGGGGCGAAAAGCCCGGTGCAGGTGCGCACCTTCGAGGAAGGCGGCATGGCCTGCGTCGAAGTGCGCGACCACGGCATCGGCATCAGCGAGCACAACCAGCAGCGGATTTTCCAGCAGTTCGAGCGGGTTGCCTCCAGCCAGAGCAGCGCCGGCCTGGGCCTTGGCCTGTATATCTCCGAGCAGATTGTGCTGGCCCATGGCGGCAGCATCAGCGTGCACAGCATTGAGGGTGCGGGCGCGACCTTTACCGTGCGTCTGCCGCTGCCGCAATCGCTGCGGGAAAATGACCGGCACCAGGCAACCTCTGCCTGAGGCCGGGGTCGTATAGCCAAACAGCTGAATATTTTATCGAACAAGGCATTGGCATGAGTGAAGATGCGCAAGACGTAGTACTGGTGGTCGAAGACGAGCCAGTGATTCGCATGATTCTCGAGGACTACCTCAAGGGCGAGGGTTACCACGTGCTGGTGGCGGAGAACGGTGAGCAAGCTTTCAAGATTCTCGCGAGCAAGCCGCACCTGGACCTGATCGTCACCGATTTTCGTTTGCCGGGAGGAATCACCGGGGTGCAGATCGCCGAACCTGCGGTGAAGATGCGCCCGGACCTGAAGGTGATCTTCATCAGTGGCTACCCGGCGGAAATTCGCGAATCAGGCAGCCCGATCGCCTTCAAGGCGCCGATCCTGGCCAAGCCGTTCGACCTGAACAGCTTGCGCGAGCAGATTCAGGAGCAATTGCGCTAGGAGCCTGCTGACTCTTCCCACGCCATCCAGCATGGCTGGCTGATATTCCCCGCCGAGTAAAAAGCGTCCGATAGCATCCTTGTGAGTCGCCACAGGGAGTCGGCGCATGCGCTTTATCGTTCGCCAGGGAGACGCCACCAGCACCGGTGGTGAAGTACGCAATGGCTGCGCAAAGCACCCGCTTGGCGGTCGGCCCATCGCCCGCATGGGCGACCCGGTGTATTGCCCTCGCTGCCAGCGTACCGGCGAAATTGCCCAGGGCAACCCGGCCTACCGGGTAAGCGGCCAGGCGGTGGCCGGCGAAGGTCACCTGGTGCGTTGCGCCTGCCCTTATGGCAGCCACGCGCTGATTGCCAGCCAGCGGCGCGCACGCATGGGCCTGACCACCACCGGGCGAACGCTACCGCCCGCTATTGCCCTCGAAGAAGAGGAGGAAGAGGTCGAGGCAGACAATGGCGTCACCCTGCGTATTGGCGTGTTCTTTGATGGCACGGGTAACAACCTCGCCAACAGCGCCACCGTCGCCCAGTGTTTTGCCCGCGATGTAGAGCTGGCAGAGGAGGCCGAGGAAGTGCGTCGCCATTGCGCCAGGTATGGCTATGACGGCCAGGGGAGTGTGCCGGATGACAGCTACGGCAATGACATGACCAATGTCGCGCGGTTGTATGAGTTGTATCAGGATCGGGTGTGGGGTGATGAACAGCAGGGCAGGCGCCAGGTGGTGCTCAAGGTCTATATCGAAGGGGTCGGCACTACGAGCGGGGGCAAGGATTCCGCTCTTTCTCAGGCAACCGGTCGATACGGGACAGGGGTGATTGCTCGGGCAGAACAGGCACACGCCGAGGTCTTGAATCAGGTCAACATTTGGTTTGATGAAAATCCTCAGGCAAAAGTATCCGAACTGCAATTTGACCTGTTTGGCTTCAGTCGAGGCGCTGCCGCGGCGAGGCACTTTGCTAACAGTCTTCACAGGGGCAAGCGCGGCGGTCTGGCTGCACGCTGGCCGGTGCGCGTCAAACTTTCTGATGACTTCGACTGGAACTCAAAACGTCATTTGAGCATTCAGTTTATTGGCCTGTTTGATTCTGTTGCAGCGATTGTTGCGGTTCTTCGCGGTAACTTCAGTCCGGCGAACGCTAACTACTCTGGTGTGGAAATGGGCCTCAAGGCAGGTGTTGCCCATAAGGTCGTACAACTGGTGGCAAGGGATGAGCGGCGCAAAAATTTCCCTCTGACCCGAACCGATAATGATATCGAGGTGCCTGGTGCGCACTCTGATGTCGGTGGAGGTTACCTGCCACGTATGCGAGAAAAAGTCTTGCTGTCCAGGCCGCGTAGCAGTGTCGAGCTACGTAGCCTGGCCAACGAACGGAGCCAGTCCTATCTAAAAGTACAGGAAGATTACTTGCGCAATCGCTCGAAGTGGGAACGCCTGAAGTTGCAAATGAACATAGTTACATGGTCGGTGGACCTGCCCTTTATTCCCAATCGAGACGCACACCCGTACAAGCGTGTATTTGCCTTTATTCGATGTGAGCGCGATGTGTTTGCCGATTTATCGTGGGTCTATTTGCGCATTATGCGCGAACTTGGCATACGAAGTGGTGTGCCGTTCCATGAAATTGGTGATCAACCGGACTTGCCCGATGAGCTTCAGGGGATTGCAGCGAAACTGACCGCTTATGCGCTAGGCGATCGGGCCAGTACTGGGCTCACCCCTGATGAAGAGACATTATTGCGTACTCGATACATTCATCTGTCCAGCCATTGGAACCCCCTGGGTTATCTAGTACGCGACAGCACAGAAGTGGTGTTTATCCATAGGCCGAATGCAAACGGTCAACGCACGGCATTACCCAATGAGTAGTACCTGGCGAGTCGTGCTGCTGCTCACTGCTTTGCTGCTTGCAGGGTGTGCAGGTCAAGACAGTATTCGGCTGCCTGCTGGCCCATGGTATTTGGGTTTTGTGGCGCCTACCCACATGGCCGTGTGGATTGAGACTGCCGATGTGCTGGACATCAAGGACCGCGGGTTCAGACGAGTCATGGGCGGGAACGCCAGAATGGATTTTACATTCAAGCCTGAGGATGGTTGGTCAACGCGCACGGGAGTGGGGTCGGGAAAATATGTATCGGGCAGTGATCTGCCCAAGTTGATTTATGTTCGCTGGCAATCATTGGCCGAAGCACAGACCTACGAAGTAGTCATTGAGATTCCTGAGGCAACGCGCCACAGCATGTTGAAACCTGAGCGCGCCTATTGTCGTTTGAATGATCGAGTCATCGATAACTACCGTACATACGTGACCATCGGCCTGGCCCCTGGCGGTGTCGCCCAAACCTGGCTGCGTGGAGTTTGCCTTGGGCGCATCAAGGTGACTCGAACGGTCGGTCGCATAGTGCCACTGGGACCGGACCTGGGGCGCTCCAGCGTTGGCTACCTACCCCTGGAACCCGAATCCCAAGCCTACATCGACGCCCACGGTATCCCCTATGGCGCCTGGTAAGTCAGGCCATCGAGTTCAGGCTTTCACCGCGCAGGGTCCGCTCGATTCCGCCCAGCAGCATGCTTTCCATCAGCGCCAGGCCCTGGGCCTGGGGCAGTTGCGAGGCTTGCAGCCAGCCGGGCAGGCTGTTGAGCAGGTTGGCGATGACATGGGCGGTGGCTTGCAGTGCCTTGCCGTGCAGAGTTGCCTTGGGCGCCAGCAGGCGCAGCAGGGCGCTTTCATACTGTTGACGCAGTTGGCCGATGCGCGCTTGCTGCTCGACACTCAAACAGCACAGGTCACGCTCGGCCAGGCGAAACTGCAGCGGCCGCTCGGCATGCAGGCTCCAGTGCGCGGCAATCACCTCGCCGAGGGTCTGCTGCTGGCTGCGCCGCCCCGGGTTAAGGGTGGCCAGTAGCTCCTCGAACAACTCCTCGATGAGGTCGAACAGCAAGTGCTGCTTGCTCGGGAAGTGGTGGTACAAGGAGCCTGCAGTCAGGCCCAGGTGGGCGGCCAGTTCGCGCATGCTGACCTGGCCGAAACCCTTCTCGGCGAACAGCTCCAGGGCCTTGTCACGCCGCTCTTCAAAGTTCGCACAACGCAAAGCGGCGTCCATGGCAGGGCTCCCTAGTAGGTGAAAAAGCCGCGACCGCTTTTACGCCCCAGGTAGCCGGCGGCAACCATTTCCTTGAGCAGCGGAGCAGGGCGGTACTTGCTGTCGTTGTAACCTTCGTGGAAGGCTTCGATGATTGCCAGCAGGGTGTCGAGGCCGATCAGGTCGGCCAGGGCCAGCGGGCCGATCGGCTGGTTGCAGCCAAGGCGCATGCCGGTGTCGATGTCTTCGGCGCTGGCCAGACCTTCCTGGAGCACGAAGATCGCCTCGTTGATCATCGGCACCAGGATGCGGTTGACCACAAAGCCCGGGCGATTGCCGGCGCTGATCGGGGTCTTGCCGACCTTTTCGGTCAGGGCCAGGGCCTTGGCGTAGGTGGCGTCACTGGTTTGCAGGCCGCGGATGATCTCGACCAGGGCCATCATCGGCACCGGGTTGAAGAAGTGCACGCCAACAAAGCGCTCCGGCTGGCTGACCGCCGCGCCCAACTGGGTGATCGACAGCGACGAGGTGTTGGTGGCGATCACGCACTGGTCGCTGACGCTGGCGGCGATCTGCTTGAGGATGCGCAGCTTGAGCTCGAGGTTCTCGGTGGCCGCCTCGATCACCAGTTCGGCCTGTTGCAGTTGCGCGTAGTCGGTGCTGGTGCGGATGCGTGCCACGGCGGCTTCGGCATCTTCTGCGGCCAGGGTCTGCTTGCTGACCTGGCGCTCGAGGTTCTTGCGCAGGGTGGCCAGGCCGCGCTCCAGGGCGGCGTCGGAAACGTCGATCAAGGTGACCTGGTAACCGGCAACCGCACAGACCTGGGCAATGCCATTGCCCATGGTGCCGGCGCCGATTACTGCAATGTTCTGAATACTCACTTTTAAATCCTTGCTCAGACGCGTTCGAAGACGATGGCGATACCCTGGCCGCCGCCGATGCACATGGTTGCCAAGGCGTAGCGGCCCTGGATGCGCTGCAGTTCATGAATGGCCTTGGTGGCGATGATCGCCCCGGTGGCGCCGACCGGATGGCCGAGGGAGATGCCCGAGCCGTTGGGGTTGACCTTTTCCGGGTCGAAGCCCAGTTCACCGGCAACCGCGCAGGCCTGGGCGGCAAAGGCTTCGTTGGATTCGATCACGTCGAGGTCGGCAACGCTCAGGCCGGCCTTGTCGAGCACCTTGCGAGTCGCCGGTACCGGGCCCAGGCCCATCAGCTCAGGTTCGACGCCGGCGTGTGCGTAGGCCACCAGGCGTGCCAGCGGCTGCAGGTTGTGGCGCTTGACGAAGTCACCTGTGGCCAGCACCAGGGCGCCGGCGCCGTCGTTCAGGCCGCTGGCATTACCGGCGGTGACCGTACCGTCCTTCTTGAACACCGCCTTCATGCCGGCCAGTTGCTCTGCGGTGACTTCGCCGCGCACATGTTCATCCACCTCGAAACGCACCGGGCCTTTGCGGCTGGGGATCTCGATCGGCACGATCTGGCTGGCGAAGCGGCCCTCGGCGATGGCGCGGGCGGCGCGGCGCTGGCTGGTCAGGGCCAGTTCGTCCTGCATCTGGCGGGTGATGCCATTGCGTTCGGCGACGTTTTCCGCGGTGATACCCATATGAAAGCCGGCGAACGGGTCGTGAAGGATGCCGAGCATATAGTCGATGCCCTGCAGGTCACCCATGCGTGCGCCCCAGCGGGCTTGCGGGAGCAGGTAAGGGCCGCGGCTCATGGATTCGGCGCCAGCGGCGACCACTGCTTCAGCGTCGCCCAGCAGCAGGCTTTGCGCCGCCGAGACAATGGCCTGCAGGCCCGAGCCACACAGGCGGTTGACGTTGAACGCCGGGGTTTCCTTGGGAATGCCGGCGTTCATGGCCGCTACCCGCGCCAGGTAGGCGTCGCGCGCCTCGGTCGGAATCACGTTGCCCATGACCACATGGCCGATCTGCTCGGGGGCAACGCCTGCACGTTCGATGGCGGCACGGGTCACGCTGCTGGCCAGGTCCGCCAGGGGCAGGTCCTTGAGGGCGCCGCCGAAGCTGCCGATGGCCGAGCGTACAGCGCTGACTACATAGATGTCCGGGGTACTCATGATCGACTCCAGTGTGCGAAAGCGTGGCGGGGCAGGCCCGGCGTCTGCCAGAATGCTGCCCGCAGCCACCTTCAGGGTGGCTTCGAGTCTAGGCAAAGCCTGCGTACGGGCCTATGCCATAACTGTCCAGTGACACTGGTATTTTTTGCCACACCCTTGCGGAATCCGCCATGCGGGAAAACGATACAGTCGCCGTCTATTTCGTCCATACCATGCTCCATGCCCTGCGCGCGCAACCGGCGCGGGCGGCGGCGCTGCTGGTCGAAGCCGGAATCGACCCGGCGGTGCTCCAAGCGCCTGGCGCACGGGTGCCAGCGTCTGCGTTTGCACGCCTGTGGTTGCTGCTGATCGAGACCCTTGACGACGAATTCTTCAACCTCGACAGCCATGGCATGCCGTTGGGCAGCTTTGCCCTGATCTGCCGCGGGCTGATCCAGGAGCCGAACCTGGAAAGGGCGCTGCGCCAGTGCCTGAACAACTTTGCGTTGTTCCTGCGCGATATCCGCGGGCAGTTGACGATCAAGGGTGGGCGCGCGGTGATCAGCCTGCGCACTGGCATCGAAGATCCGCTGACCCGGGTCTACGCCGAGGAAACCTTTCTCGCCCTGGTGATCAGCCTGGCGTGCTGGCTGGTCGGGCGACGCGTGGTCATCGATCGAACGGCACTGGCCGACACACGCCCGGCCCAGGACGATGACCCGTTGCTGTGGGGCGCCAACGTGCAGATGGGCGGTGGCCGTACCGAGATCGAGTTTGCCGCCGATTACCTGCGCCTGCCGGTGGTCCAGGACCTGGCGGCGCTGAAGACCTTCCTGCGCAGCGCACCGCAGTGGCTGGTGATTCGCTACCGCAACCAGAATGGCCAGGTGGCTCAGGTGTACCGTTATCTGCGTGCCCGCCGGTATGGCCAGTGGCCGACCCTGCTGGCCATGGCCGAACGCCAGGGCCTGAGCCCCAGCAGCTTTCGCCGCCAGCTGGAGCGCGAGGGCCGTTCGTACCAGCAGATCAAGGATGAAGTGCGTCGGGCCATGGCCTTTGAGTGCCTGCGCCAGACGCACCTGAGTATTGCCGAAGTCGCCGAGCACACCGGCTTCCAGGAGCCCAGTGCGTTCCACCGGGCGTTCAAGAAATGGACCGGCGAGAGCCCCGGCAGTTACCGCCAGCGCATGCTCAGTCCCGCAGCTGCGCTGCCAGTTGCTTGACCCTTACCAGGTCGCCACCGGCAACCTTGGCCACGCCCTTGCCATAGGCAGGGTCGGCCTTGTACAGGTACGCGAGGATGAGGTGCTTGCTTTCGTCGTCGCTGCTGGCCAATGAGCCACCGAAGCTATTGATCAGGTCGCGGCGGTCGTTGGCGCTATAGGAGCGGAACAGCTCGCCGGCCTGTTTGAAGTTCTGCTGACGCTCGATGCCTTGCTGCTGGGTGCTGCCGCTCAAGGGTTGCTGGCTGTAACGTGCCGACTCAGTCGGGGGGCGTGGCATCAGGCGGCTGGGCTCGTAGTTGACCCCGCTGACACTACGCGCGCTGTTAAGGGCACCATCCTGATTGGCGTTATTGATCCTGACCCTGGGCTGATTGATTGGCAAACCGGCGGCATTGGCGCCGACCCGGTACATCTGGGTGTCGGCATAGGAGAACAGCCGGCCTTGCAGCAGGCGGTCTTCCGAAGGCTCGATGCCCGGCACCAGGTTGGAGGGCGCCAGGGCCACCTGCTCGGTTTCCTGGAAGAAGTTGCCGACATTGCGGTTGAGTACCATCTGCCCGACTTTTTGTTCAGGCACATCTGGCCAGATCTTGGTCGGGTCCAGTGGGTCGAAGTCAAAACCGGCGAGCTGCTCGGGCTTGAGCGTCTGGATATACAGGTCCCACTTCGGATGATCACCACGATTGATCGAATTGACCAGGTCGTTGGTCATGTGGCTGAAGTCATGCCCCTGAATCTTGGCCACTTCGCCAGGGCTCAGGTTTTTCTGACCTTGTAGGGTTTTCCAGCGAAACTTCACGTAGGTGATTTCGCCATCGCGGTTGACGAACTTGTAGGCATGCACGCTGTTGCCATCCATGTGCCGGTAGCTCAGCGGCGTGCCTTCGTTGGAGTAGAGCAACGTCAGGGTGCGGGTGGCTTCGGGCATGTGCGAGAGCAGGTCGAAGCGGCGCGCGTCGTTGCCAAGGTTGGTGCGCGGGTCGGGCTTGAAGGCGTGAACCATGTCCGGGAACTTGATGGCATCACGAATGAAGAAGGTCGGGAAGTTATTGCCGACCAGGTCCCAGTTGCCATCAGTGGTGTAGAAACGTGTGGCAAAGCCGCGCGGGTCGCGCAGGGTTTCCGGGGAATGAAGGCCGTGCACCACCGAGGAGAAGCGCACGAACACCGGGGTTCGCTCCCCCGGGGTGAATACCTTGGCCTGGGTCAGTGCGGAAATATCGGCGCTGGCGGTGAACTCGCCATGGGCACCGGTACCGCGGGCATGCACCACACGCTCGGGCACCCGCTCGCGATCAAAACGCTGCAGCTTCTGGATCAACTGCACGTCCTGCAGCAGGGTGGGGCCGGTACTGCCAGCGGTCTGCGAGTTCTGGTTGTCGCCCACCGGGGCGCCATTGTCGCGAGTTAGCGGGGCGGCGAATGCCGTGCTGGCAATCAATACGGCCGAGGCGAGTACGCCCAGCGTAAAGCCTGAAAAACGTCGGGTGCTCATGGTGACTGTCCTGTCATGGGTTAGAGCAGCCGATGATAGAAACGGCAGGACAACAGCCCCAGATGGGCTTTCTTCAAGCAGTGTCGGACTTCTCCGGAACTGCTGGGTGACTCTGCACCGGTCCCCGGCACTGTTGCAGTGCCGGGTTGTTACGGTCGTCCTACAGCATTTGTTTGAGCAGTTGTTGCAAGTGCGCCTGACCTGCGTTGTCGAGGGCAAATACCGGCCGCCGCGGCTCACCCACCGGCAAACCGGTCATGCCCAGACCGGCCTTGATGGTTGCCGGCAGGCCACCTTTGAGGATGAACTCCAGCAGCGGCAATTGACGGTAGAACACCGCCTTGGCTGTGCCCAGGTCGTTGGCCTGGACGGCCTGGTAAAGCTGCTGATTGAGGGCCGGGATCAGGTTCGCAGCGGCGGTGCACCAGCCGCTGGCGCCGGCCACGAAGGCTTCCAGGGCCAGCGGGTTGCAGCCGTTGTAGAACGGCACCTTGCCTTCACCCAGTAGCTGCAGCTTGTGCATGCGCTGGATGTCGCCGGTGCTCTCCTTGACCATGGTGACGTTTTCGACCTCGCGCACGATGCGCAGGATCAGCTCCACCGACATGTCGGTACCGCTGGTGGCCGGGTTGTTGTAGAGCATGATCGGCAGCTCGATGCTGGCGCCGATGGCCCGGTAGTGCTCGAGTATCTCCTCCTCGGTGAGCTTCCAGTAGGCGGCCGGCAGCACCATCACCGCGTCGGCGCCGTGTTCCTGGGCAAAGCGCGCGCGGCGAATGGCACCGGTGGTGGTCAGGTCGGAGACGCTGACGATGGTCGGTACTCGCCCGGCGATCTGGCGCAGGCTGAAGGCGGCTACCTGCTGCCATTCCAGATCGCTCAGGTAGGCGCCTTCGCCGGTGCTGCCCAGTGGCGCAATGGCGTGAACGCCACCCTCGATCAGGCGCTCGATCGAGCGGCCCAGGGCCTCGAGGTCAAGCTGTTCGCCGTCGGCGCTGAACGGGGTGATGGTGTAGCCGATGATGCCGTGAAAAGTCTTGGACATGAAATCTACTCCGCAAGGTCAGTGACAGGCTTGGTTCAGTTCAGGCAGTCGCCATGTACCCGCAGGCATTGGCGCGCATAGTAGTTGAAGGCGGCGCTGTGGCGCTTGGGCCGGGAGATCCAGTCATGGGCTTCGCGGCCCAGTTGCGGGGCAATCGGTTTGATGCTGCCGGCGGCCATGGCCAGCAGTTGCAGCTTGGCGGCGCGCTCGATCAACTGGGCGATCACGCAGGCTTCCTCGATGCTGGCACCGGTCGACAACTGGCCGTGGTGCGACAGCAGGATGGCGCGCTTGTCGCCCAGTGCGGCGCTGATGATCTCGCCTTCTTCGTTGCCCACCGGCACGCCGGGCCAGGCCTCGAGGAACGCGCAATCGTCGTACAGCGGGCAGAGGTCCATGTGCGAGACCTCAAGTGGCACTTCCAGCATCGACAGGGCGGCGACGTGGGTCGGGTGGGTGTGGATGATGCAGTGCACATCCGGGCGGGCACGGTACACCCAGCTGTGGAAGCGGTTGGCCGGGTTGGGCATGCCCTGGCCTTCGAGCACGTCCAGGTCTTCGTTGACCAGCAACAGGTTGCTGGCGGTGATTTCGTCGAAACCCAGGCCCAGTTGCTGGGTGTAGAAGGTGCCTGGCTGCGGGCCGCGGGCGCTGATCTGCCCGGCCAGGCCGGAGTCGTGGCCGTTGTCGAACAGAATCCGGCAGGTCAGTGCCAGCTTTTCGCGCACAGTCCACGTATTATCGGCAAGCGAGCCTTGCATCTGCTTAAGGGCCTGCTGGATCAGTTGGTCCTTGGGGAGTGCCATTGTCTTGGCCATGGGGCTATCCTCGGTGGCGTGATGGAGTGTCACGGCTGGCCCACCCCGGTTGCTTGGAAGGTGACGGGGTGGTCAACTGAATGACACAATCAAGGCTATATGACACAAGGTGTCATTAGCAAGAAAATACTTGCCCATGGCATTGGGAAAATCGCGTCACATGTCTATCCGATTGAAACTGTTGAGAAAAAAACTGGGTATTACCCTGGAGGCGCTGGCTGATACGGCTGGCATGACCAAGAGTTACCTGTCCAAGGTCGAGCGCGGCTTGAATACGCCCTCCATCGCTGCAGCGTTGAAGCTGGCGCGTGCCTTGAACGTCAATGTCGAGGAGCTGTTTGCCGAAGACCAGCCAGGCCAGGCCCGTTACAGCCTGGTGCGCAGCCATGAACGCCAGGCGGTGTCGGGGCAGGGGCCGGGTTATTCGGTGCTGGCCAAGCAGATCGGCAGCCGCAGCCTGCTGCCGTTCATCATCAGCCCGCCGCCGGAGTTCAGCGATGCCTCGTTCAAGGAGCACCTTGGCGAGGAGTTTCTGTTCGTCCATGAAGGCCAGGTCGAGGTCGACTTCATGAACGAGCGGGTGATCCTCGAGCGTGGCGATGCCCTGTATTTCAACGCCCAGACCCCGCACCGCCTGCGTTCGTTGGGGCCGGTGCAGGCCCAGTTGCTGGTGGTGGTGCACGACGCCGAGGGCTGAAGCCTATGCACGCAAATTCGCGATTCTGGCGTGACCCGGCGCTGCCCTTCGTTGAAGTGCGCAGCGTCGCCGATGGTCGCAAGGTCTGTTACGCGGCGCATTCGCACGAGAGTTTCTCGATTGGTGCGATTACCGCAGGGCGCAGCACCTACATCAGTGGCGATCGCCAGCAGCAAGTGGCTGCCGGCACCGTGGTGCTGATGAACCCCGGAGTGGTGCACACCTGCAACCCTATCGCGGGCGAGCCCTGGTCCTACTTGATGCTGTTCATCGACTGGGCCTGGTTGCAGGGCCTGGGTTTCTCGCCGCTGGCGGCTGTCAGCAGCACCGAGGCGGGGCTGTTCGATGATTTGCTGCAGCTGTTTGCCGTGCTGCTGGATGAGCAGCAGCTGCCAGTTGGCAAAGAGGCGGCACTGCGAGTGTTTTGCAGCGCACTGCGCCTGCGCCTGGGCGAAAGCGCAAGCGCGCTGGGCCAGGGCGACCCGCGCCTGCTGGCCGCAGCCGAATTCATCCGCGCGCACTGCACCGAGCCTTTGCGCCTTGAAGACATCAGCCGCGCTGCCGGCTTGTCCGCGTCCTACCTGATCCGTGCGTTCAAGCAGCAGTTCGGCTTGACGCCCCATGGCTACCTGCTCGATCAACGGGTGCAGTATGCCCGTGCCCAGTTGCGCCGCGGGCGGTTGATCGCCGAGGTGGCACTGGAGGCAGGTTTCGCCGACCAGGCGCACTTGCAGCGAGCCTTCAAGCGC
Organism: Pseudomonas sp. B21-035; assembly: GCF_024748945.1. Lineage (NCBI taxonomy): Bacteria > Pseudomonadati > Pseudomonadota > Gammaproteobacteria > Pseudomonadales > Pseudomonadaceae > Pseudomonas > Pseudomonas sp. B21-035. Next base: position 3,262,523 of record NZ_CP087179.1, on the reverse strand, counting down.
CACCTGGCGGCGACGCCTGGGCACTATCGTTCAGCCCACTAGCAGGTACAGCGCGCTGGCCAGCAACAGCAGCGCCAGGCAGCGGTTGAACCGGCGCATACGCTGGGCATTGCTCAGGGAGTGGCTGATTGCACTGCCGGCCCAGGCCCAGCTGGCAATCGACAGAAAACAGATTACCAGGTAGATCGCGCTGAACTGCCACAACCGGCGGCTATCGCCCTCGCCGACATAGGCGCCGATGCCGGCCACGCAGGCCAGCCAGGCCTTGGGGTTGAGCCATTGCAGGGTGGCACCGGCGAGCACCGAGGGTGCGCTCGTAGCGCCGCCAGCGCCCAGTTCGCCGTTGTCGCTGGCCAGTTTCCAGGCCATGTACAGCAAGAACACCACGCCGGCCCAGTGCAACACTTGGGTCATGGCCGGCCAATGGCGCAACAACTCGTGCAAGCCAAGGCCGATCAGCACCAGCAGCAGAATAAAGCCGAGGGTTGCGCCGCTGACATGCCGCAAGCTGGCGCGAAAGCCGTGGCGGGCGCCGGCGCTCAGGGCGACGATATTGACCGGGCCGGGAGAGATTGAGGCGGCCAGGGCGAAGGCGGCCATTGATAACATCAGGCTCATGAGGGGTATCCAGCAGTGGAAGACCGACACAGCCTAAGGCGCGGCGAATGGCCGGGTATTGAAGAAAATTACCCTGGATATCTTCAAGCAATGGTTACAGGTGCTTGGCGTACAGCCTGGTTTTTCCCTGATTGCTCGCAGAGCAAGATGTAATCACTTTCAAGCACAGGCAGTGATCATCATGTACAACGCTCATCAATCCTTGTTGCACCAGACCGTGCTGGTGCTCGGCGGCGCCAGCGGTATCGGCGCGGCGGTAGCGCGCCAGGCCAGGGCACGTGGTGCACGGGTCATCGTTGCCAGCCGCCAGGCGGTAAGCCCGGGTGAGGGGATCGAGGCATGTGTTGCCGATATCACCGATATCCGGGCGCTGCAGGCGCTGTTTGCCGGCGTTGGCACCGTCGATCATCTGGTGATCAGCGCTGGCCCCGCCGTGCAGGCCAGGCCCCTGGCGCAGAGCGACCTGCAACTGGCGCGCGAGGCTTTCGAGGTGAAGTTCTGGGGCGCCTTGCAGGCGATCCAGCTGGCGTTGCCGCACCTTTCTGCGCACGCCAGCATCAGCCTGACCTCGGGGTTGCTGTCACGCAAGTTCGTCGCCGGGCAGATGATCAAGACCACCCTCAATGCGGCGCTCGAAGCCCTGGCCAGGCAACTGGCCAAGGAGCTGGCGCCACGCCGGGTCAACGTTGTCAGCCCGGGGCTGACCGAAACCGAAGCCTACGCCGGGATGGACGGCGAGTCGCGGCAGGCGATGTTCGCCCGCGCCGGCGCGGGCCTGCCGGTCGGACGGGTGGGGGCGGCGGATGAAGTGGCGGCCGGGTATCTGCTGGCCATGGAGAACGGCTTCATGACCGCCAGCGTCATTGATATCGATGGTGGTGGGTTGATTTAGGCAGTTGTGGGAACGGGCGGGTACAGAATTTGAAATAGTTTCGCGCTGTGAGAAAAGCCTGCTGCAATTGTAGGATCACATCCCCAATTGATTTCAGGTTGATATGACTTCGTTCTCGGAGCCTCCCAGTACCCGGCCGTCCCGGCCATTCTCCCGTCCTTGCGACGTTTCCCGCCCGTTCTCGCACATGAGTAATCGCCCATGGAATGGCTAGCCGACCCCACGGCCTGGCTGGGCCTTGCCACGCTGATTGTGCTGGAACTGGTACTGGGTATCGACAACCTGGTGTTCATCGCCATCCTCGCCGACAAACTGCCGCCCCATCAGCGCGACCGCGCGCGGGTGATCGGCCTGTCGCTGGCGCTGATCATGCGCCTGGGCCTGCTGGCCAGTATCTCGTGGATGGTGACCCTTACCGCGCCGCTGTTCGAGGTGTTCGGCAAGAGCTTCTCCGGGCGCGATCTGATCATGCTCTTCGGTGGTGTGTTCCTGTTGTTCAAGGCCACCATGGAGTTGCACGAGCGCCTCGAAGGCCACGTTGCGCAGAACACCGGCAGTGTGCGCCATGCCGCGTTCTGGCCGATCGTCGCGCAGATCGTGGTGCTCGATGCAGTGTTCTCCCTCGACGCGGTGATCACCGCCGTGGGCATGGTCGAAGAGTTGTCGATCATGATGATCGCGGTGATCTTCTCCATCGGCATCATGATCGTTGCCAGCAAGCCGTTGACCCGCTTCGTCAACAATCACCCGACGGTGATCATGCTGTGCCTGGGCTTCTTGATGATGATCGGCTTCAGCCTCACCGCCGAGGGCCTGGGCTTTCATATTCCGAAAGGCTACCTGTACGCGGCCATTGGCTTCTCGATTCTGATCGAGCTGTTCAACCAGCTGGCCCGGGCGCGGCGCAAGCGCAGCCTGCAGCAACACCGGCCGCTGCGTGAGCGCACCGCCCACGCGGTCCTGCGCCTTTTGGGCGGGCGCCGGGTCGAGGCTGATGATGTCGGCGAGGAGATTGCCGACCTGGTCGAAGGTGGCGAAGAACAGGTGCTGTTCGACCGCCGCGAACGGGTGATGATCAGCGGCGTGCTGAACCTGGCCGAACGGCCGATCAAGACGGTGATGACGGTGCGCGCCGAGGTCGATGCCATCGACCTGGCGCAGCCGGCCGAGGCGATTCGTACCGCACTGATGCATTCGTCCTACTCGCGCCTGCCGTTGATTCGTGACGGGCGTATCGAAGAACCGCTGGGCTTCGTGCACAAGAAGGAGCTGCTCAAGGAACTGCTGGCCGGTAATCAGCCTGACCTCGAGAGCCTGGCCCGGGCGCCGGTGAACCTGCTGGAGAGTTTCAGCATCCTCAACGCCCTGGAGCAGATGCGCAACCAGTCGACGCACATTGCCTTCGTGGTCAACGAGTTCGGTGATTTCACCGGGGTGCTGACCATGACCGACATCCTTGAGTCCATCGCCGGTGAACTGCCCGATGCCAGTGAGGTGGAAGGCCCGGGCATCGTCGAGGACGGCCACGGCTTTGTCGTCAGCGGCGCCCTTAACCTCAGCCAGATCCAGGCACGCACCGGTTTTGCCGCCAAGCCCACCGAGGACTACCAGACCCTCGCCGGCCTGGTCATGAGCCTGCTCGATCGCTTGCCGATGGTCGGCGACAGCCTGGTGTGGAACAACTGGCAAATGACCGTGGTCGCGGTGGAGGAGCGCCGCGTGCGCCAGGTGCGCCTTACACCGAACGCCGCCGTTGACGCAGCAGGTGCCTGACGCCTTCGGCGATCAATACCAGCACCGCCAGCCAGATCGGCAGGTAGGTCAGCCACTGGTCGGGGCCGATGGTCTCGCCCAGCAGCAGGGCCACGGCCACCAGCAGCACCGGCTCGACATAGCTGAGCAGGCCGAACAGGCTGAAGGCCAGCAGGCGGCTGGCCAGCACATAGCAGATCAGCGCCAGGGCGCTGATCACCCCAAGCAGCGGGATCAGGCCGTACAGCCCCGGATGCGCGGCCAGGTCCTCGGCTGACAGCGGCCCCTGGATGACAAAGTACAGCGCCGCCGGCAGCAGCAGGCACATGTCGGCCCACAAACCGCCAAGGTGATCGGTCGCGCATTTGCGCCGCAGCACGAAGTACAGCGGGTAGCCTGCGGCGACCAGCAAGGTCTCCCAGGCAAAGCTGCCGTGTTGGTAGAGCTCATGGCCGACACCGGTCATCGCACAGGCTACCGCGAGTTTCTGCAGCCGCGACAATTGTTCGCCATACACCAGGCGGCCGGTCAGGACCATGGTCAGCGGCAACAGGAAGTAGCCCAGCGACACTTCCAGGCTGCGTCCGTGCAACGGCGCCCAGAGGAACAGCCAGAGCTGCACGCCCATCAATGATGAAGTACCCAGCAGGCCGAGCAACAGCAGCGGCGTGCGCCTAACCCGCGCGAGCAAGCCGGTGACCAGCGGCCAGTCGCGGGTAAACAGCATGAACAGGGTAACGCAGGGCAAGGTCAGGAGCATGCGCCAGCCGAACACCTCCTCGCCATCGAGCGGGGTGAGCAGCGAGGTGTAGTAGTACATCACGGCAAACAGGAACGAGGCCGTGACCGATGTAATGATGCCTTTTGACACAAATGCCTCGGTTACAGAAGAAAACAGAGCGGGGAACCCGCCATGATCTCAGGGCGCAGGCCTAACCGGCAACCTTCGCGACCTGCGGCGCGGTTTCGGCCTGGGCTGCCAGGGCGGCGACAAAGTCCTCGATCGGCATCGGCCGGGCAAACAGGTAACCCTGCTGGAAATCGACATTGTGGCGCGCCAGGTAATCGCGCTGGGTTTCGTTCTCGACGCCTTCGGCGACGATGCCCAGCTCAAGCTTGGCCGACAGTTCGATAATGCTGTCGAGAATGTGCAGCGACAACGCATCGACCCCGATCAGGGCGACGAAGCTTTGGTCAATCTTCAGGTAATCGACCTTGAACTGGCGCAAGTAGCTGAGGCTGGACTGGCCGGTGCCAAAGTCGTCGATGGCGATCATCACCCCCAGTTCGTGGAGTTTGCCGAACAGCGTCTGGGTAACTTCGCTGGGGGCAATAAGCTTGCGTTCGGTCAGCTCCAGGGTCAGCAATACCCGGCCAGGCGGGAAGGCGCCGAGAAAGGCCCGGCAGTCGTCGTACAGGGCCAGGTCCTGGCAATGATCGGCGGTGATGTTGATGCCGACATGAAAACCCTCGCCCATCAATGCGGCATGCGGCGCCAGCAATTGCGCAGTGCGCTGCATGAGCATGCGCGTCATCGGTACGATCTGGCCGCTGTGCTCGGCGTAGGGAATGAACAGGTCGGGGCGCACCAGACCGTCGCGCGGGTGCTGCCAGCGCATCAGCACTTCGGCGCCGGCCCAGCGGTAGTCGCCCTTGCGCACCACCGGCTGGAAGTACGGCAAGAACTCGTTGGCTTCCATGGCCCGCTGCAGCTCGGCCCGTGGGGAGCTGGCACGGCGCAGCATCCAGCGGCATACGGTACCGGCAATCACCCCGAGAAACACCAGCAGGCCGAACAGGGCAGGATATTCATCGCGCATTACCTGGCCGACCTTGCCTGGCGCATAACCGCTGTGGATCGAGAACGGGTAGTGGCTGGAGGTCAGGCGCACTGGCGCAACCTCAGCGGCGGGGGCGATCCCTTCATGGACCAGGCCGTCCTTGCCCATCCAGTAACGGCCCACCTGTAGCAGCAACTGGGTCTGCGGGCCGATCAGGCGCAGGGCGGTCAGCAGGTGGTCACCATCGACGGTAGTGATGGCGCCGCGCTCGCCTTCATAGACCCGATACACCAGCAATGGGTGGCCAGGAGTCACCGAGTTGCCGTTCATCAGCCAGAGCTTGCCGTCGACATAGTCGCTGGCATTGACCGGTTCGCTGTAGGGGCCGAACAGCGAGCTGCAATACAGCTCGTTGCGGTACACCAGGTTGGTCGAGCGTACGAACGAGCGGCGGGTGACCTGGTCGCGCAGGGCCAGTTTCTCTTCCACGCACGGCATTCCGGCCAAGGGCAGCAACGACCTGGCTGCGCCAGAAATGTTGTCGAGGATCAGCTCTACCTGGGCCACCACCTGCTGCGCCGTGGCGCGGCTGCGGGCGTCCAGCTCACGCTGGGCCTGCAGGTGCATGATCAGCAGCCCGCACAGCACCGGTAGGGCGCCAACCGCCCAGGGCAGCAGGGCACGCAGGGTCCAGCGTCCGGGGCGTTTTACCGTGAGCGGCATGGCGGCTAACCTGTACAAGCGGGGGAATGAAAACGGCTGTGTGCCTAGGATAGCCGTTCGTCGCCGCTCGGGCGTCAACTAAAGTGCGGACAAAACGGTTTACGCACTGTAGAATCCCGTTACGCATACAATAATAAGGTTCTCCACCTTCGGGGAATCAACCCGCCGAGAATGGGTCCATATGAAGTGTCATGGGTTCAAGCTGATCTATGGTGACTACCTCGCCAGAAGTGTGAGGGGCATCTCTTGCGCGCCACCACGCCTGCTCGACATCGATAGCAATTAACGACCGTTATTTACCCGCTTTGATGATGAGGAAACGAGCATGGCTGATATCTTTGAAAACCCGATGGGCCTGATGGGCTTTGAATTCATCGAGTTCGCATCGCCGACCCCGGGCGCCCTGGAACCGATCTTCCAGATCATGGGCTTCACCAAGGTGGCTACCCACCGTTCCAAGGACGTGCATCTGTACCGCCAGGGCGGTATCAACCTGATCCTGAACAACGAACCGAAAAGCGTCGCCTCGTACTTTGCCGCCGAGCATGGTCCGTCGGTGTGTGGCATGGCCTTCCGTGTGCGTAACGCCCACGAAGCCTACGCCCGCGCCCTGGAGCTGGGTGCCCAGCCGGTCGAGATCGAAACCGGGCCGATGGAGCTGCGTCTGCCGGCGATCAAGGGCATTGGCGGTGCGCCGCTGTACCTGATCGACCGTTTCGAGGAAGGCAGTTCGATCTATGACATCGACTTCAACTTCATCGAAGGTGTCGATCGTCACCCGGTCGGTGCGGGCCTGAAGATCATCGATCACCTGACCCATAACGTTTATCGCGGGCGCATGGCCTACTGGGCCGGTTTCTACGAGAAGCTGTTCAACTTCCGCGAAATCCGTTACTTCGACATCAAGGGCGAATACACCGGCCTGACCTCCAAGGCCATGACCGCGCCGGATGGCATGATCCGCATCCCGCTGAACGAAGAGTCGTCCAAGGGCGCCGGGCAGATCGAAGAGTTCCTCATGCAGTTCAACGGCGAGGGCATCCAGCATGTGGCCTTCCTCAGCGACAACCTGCTCGAGAGCTGGGATGCCCTGAAAAAGCTCGGCATGCGCTTCATGACCGCGCCGCCAGAAACCTACTACGAGATGCTCGAAGGGCGTCTGCCGGGCCATGGCGAGCCGGTCGGCGAACTGCAGGCCCGTGGCATCCTGCTCGATGGCTCCTCCGCGGCCGGTGACAAGCGTCTGCTGCTGCAGATCTTCTCCGAAACCCTGATGGGCCCGGTGTTCTTCGAGTTCATCCAGCGCAAGGGTGACGATGGCTTCGGCGAAGGCAACTTCAAGGCCCTGTTCGAGTCGATCGAGCGTGACCAGGTCCGTCGTGGCGTACTCAGTACCGACTGATCCGGACCGTCACTGAAAAAGGCCATTGAGCAAACGCTCAATGGCCTTTTTTCATGGTGGAGCTCACGCTGTTTTTCGTCGTTGCCTGAACAGCCCCCAGTAGGCCACGGCGCAGGTGATAATGCCGACCAGAAGCAGGGAAGGCGCTGTGGAGGCCATGGCCTGGCTGAGCATCTTGCGGGTGTGGCCATCGGGGTAGCCGGCGTGGACGGTGTAGCCGTACTTCTCCGAGACCATGCGCTGGCTGTCTTCTTCATGGTTGGGTACCTGCTCGGCGCTGCCACTGCCGGTTGCCCAGACAAAATCGCTGCCGAACTGCAGGGCCAGGACAATGGCGTTCTTGAAGCCCTGCAGTTCTGTTTGCAGGGAGCGCGCATCGCTGATGGCGATGACGCCCATGGGATATTCCTGCAGGCGGTAGTGCAGCACCGGCATGTCCGGGGTGATTTCGTTGCGCGAGTCCAGGCGCAGGCGCTGGTTGAAGTAGCTGCCCGGGTCGATTGCCGTGTCGATGCTGCCGAGCAGGGTGCTGCAGTAGGCACGGTTTTCCCGGGTCAGCACCAGCGAGCGCACGCTTGGCTGCCTCAGCGCTTCCTGGCGCAGAGTCGGGAGGATTTTCTCGCAGGGTTGCCCGACCAACCCGAGCACAGTATTGCTGGAGCCGTGCATGGCATCGAAGACCCGGTCGATAGCATAGATAGCCTCGACCACAGACACCTCGGCGGTTTCTTCCTGCTTGCGCTCGACCTGCAGGGCCAACACCAGAAGGCCACAGGCCACGGGCGCCAGGCCGATCAGCAGGGTTATCAGAAACTCGAGCAGGCTGCGGCCGGCAAGACGGGTTGGAGCCATGAGTGCACCTCTATGCTGAACAAGAGCCCGACCTTCCTGGTCGGGTGACACTCGTCAGCATAAAGAGCGCAATCAGCGGCGGATGTAGGCCGTGTTTAACCTGGGTGCAGTACCCATCGGCAATCTGGGTAGGCGCCTCAGCGCTTTTTCAGTGCGGCCACTACCAGGTCAGCCACCGCGCCCCCGGAGGCGGGATTCTGTCCGGTAATCAAGCGTCCGTCTTTCTGGTCGGCGATGGCGAAGGCCTGCCACGGCTCTTCTGCCTTGCGGTACAAACCGCCGCGGGCCTTGAGCTCGGTTTCGGTGAGGTAAGGCACCACTTTGTCCAGTTCGGCCAGTTTCTCTTCAGTATCGGAAAAGCCGGTGACCTCGCGATCCTTGACCAGCAAGGTGTTGTCACTGAGCTTGATATTGAGCAGGCCGACCGCGCCATGGCACACCGAGGCCACCACGCCGCCGGCCTCGAAGATGCGCCGGGCCAGGTCCTGCAGCTCGCTGCTGTCGGGGAAGTCCCAGATCACCCCATGACCGCCGGCATAATAAATGGCGCTGTAGTCCTGGGCCTTGACCTCGCCGGGGCTCAGGGTTTTGCCCAGGCGGTTCATGAACGCCTTGTCCTGGTACCACTGCCAGTCGATATCCGCGGCCATCTGCAGGCTGTGCGGGTCAATCGGCACGTAACCGCCGCTGGGGCTGAGGTAATCGACCTTGTAACCGGCCTTTTCGACCTTGTCGACAAAGTGCACCGCCTCGCCCAGCCACAATCCGGTGGCGCGCTTCAGCGTCGGGTATTTGGCCGTATTGGTCAGCACCACCAGTATTTTCTTGCTCATCGCAACGCTCCCTATACTGGAACGGACCCGGACTGCCCAGGTCGCAGAGGAGAAACCTGTTCAGCATAGTAGTGACTGGCATGGATGCCATTCCTTGCTGGCGGTATGCTAGCCTGCGAAGAAAACCGCTTTGCAACAGGGAGTCGACCAACCGATGAGCACGTTGAACCAAGACGTAGATGCGTTCATGCAGGCTGCTATCGATGAGGCCCAACTGGGCCGCGAAGAAGGCGGCATACCGATCGGTTCGGTGCTGGTACACAATAACCAGATCATCGGCCGTGGCCACAACCGCCGGGTACAGAAGGGCAGCGCGATCCTGCACGGCGAAATGGACGCTCTGGAAAACGCCGGCCGCCAGCCGGCCAGGGTATATCGCGAGGCGACCCTGTACACCACTTTGTCGCCATGTCCGATGTGCAGCGGGGCGATCCTGCTGTATGGCATCAAGCGCGTGATCGTTGGTGAAAACCAGACCTTCCTGGGTGAGGAAGCGCTGCTCAAGGCGCGCGGCGTCGATGTGCAAGTGCTGCACAATGATAACTGCGTCAAGATGATGCGCGATTTTATCCAGGACAGCCCCGAACTCTGGAACGAAGATATCGGCGTTTAGGTCCGATTGTTCAGGCCCCCACCGTCAGCCGAGTTTGCCCATGTCAGGATCAATGAGTGTAAAGGTGCGTAACCACGACTGGGCCAGTACCGCCCTTGGGCCTTTGCACCTGTGGCCGGCGCCCTTGCGCATTGCCGTGGACATGCTGCTGGCGTCAAAATTCCCCGGTTGCCTGGTCTGGGGGCCGCAGTTGGTGACCATTTACAACGATGCCTTCAAGCCGATCCTCGGGGCCAAGCCCGAGGCACTGGGACGCGGCTTTGACGAGGTGTGGAGCGAGGCCTGGGAGAACATCGGCGCGCTGGTCTTCCGTACCCTGTCGGGGGAGGCGATCTTCATCGAGAACTTCCCGTTGATGATCAATCGCAACGGCAGCCTCGAACAGGCCTATTTCACTTTCTGCTACAGCCCCATTCGAGACGAGCGCGGGGCGGTGGCCGGCTTTCTCGACACGGTGATCGAAACCACCGCCAGCGTCGAGTCGGCGCAGCAGTGGCGTCACCTGGCCAATACCTTCGAGCGCCAGGTGCAGGAACGCACCTCTGATCGAAACCATTTCTGGGACTTGTCCGGCGACATCATGGTGATTGTCCTGCCGGATTTGCGCATCAGTGCGGTCAACCCGGCCTGGAGCCAGATCCTTGGCTGGGCAGCAGACGAGGTGCTGGACACCTCGATCATGGACTTACTGCATGCCGACGACCAACCGCAAGTCGCCTCGCTGGTCGAGCGCCTGCGCGCCGGCCAGCGCACCGAGAACACCATCAGCCGCTTGCGCCACAAGGACGGGCACTACCGCTGGTTCAACTGGGCAGCGGTACCCTCGGAGCTTGGTTTTACCGCCGTGGGCACCGACATCAGCCAGGAGCGCGAGCGCGAAGAGGCGCTGCGCCATGCTGAAGAACTGTTGCGCCAGAGCCAGAAGATGGAAGCCATCGGCCAACTGTCCGGCGGCATGGCCCATGACTTCAACAACCTGTTGACCGGCATCAGCGGCAGCCTGGAGTTGCTCGAACGACGCATTGCCCAGGGTAATCTGGACAACCTGCAGGTCTACCTTGATGCCGCTCGGGGTGCGGCCAAGCGCGCCGCCACGCTCACCCACCGCTTGCTGGCCTTTTCCCGGCGCCAGGCGCTCGACCCCAAGCCTGCCTGTGTCAACCAACTGGTGCAGGATATCGAGCAGTTGGTCCAGCAGACCGTGGGTAGCCATATCGATCTGCAGGTCCAGGTGGAGCCGGCGCCCTGGTGGGTACTGATTGATGCCAACCAGCTGGAAAATGCCCTGATCAACCTGTGCATCAATGCCCGCGATGCCATGGGCGCCGGTGGCTGCCTGCGCATCACCACCGCTAACGAACGTCACGAGCTGGCCCTGGAGGGCGAAGACAGCCTGGGCCCGGGTGATTACTTTGCCTTGCAGGTGCAGGACAACGGCCACGGCATGAACGCCGATATCGTCGCACGGGCCTTTGACCCGTTCTTTACCACCAAGCCGGTCGGCCAGGGCACCGGGCTTGGCTTGTCGATGGTCTATGGCTTTGTCCGTCAGTCAGGGGGCCGGGTGTGGATCGATTCGAGCCCTGGCCAGGGTACCCGGGTGAAGGTCCTGCTGCCGCGCTATGTGGGCGAGCTGCCGCAGCCGCTGGCCGGCCAGCCGGGGCGCAAGCGCTACCCACGCGCCAATGGCGAACGCATCCTGCTGGTCGACGACGAGAGTACCTTGCGCTTGCTGATCAAGGAGGCGCTGGAGGAGGAGGGCTTCGAGGTGTTTACCGCCGCTGACGCCAACAGCGCGCTGCAGCAGTATCGCCAGTTGGGCACGGTTGACCTGGTGATCACCGATATCGGTCTGCCAGGCGGCTTCAGTGGCCGTCAGGTGGCCAATGCCCTGCGCATGCTGCAGGCGCAGCAGAAGGTGCTGTTGATCACCGGCTTCGCCGAACAGGAAGTGACCGACCAGGAGGTGCTGGAGCCCGGCATGGCCCTGATGACCAAGCCCTTCGCCCTGCAAGACCTGGTGCATCAGGTACACGAGATGCTCGAACCGGTTCAGCCGGTGGTTTGCGAACTTTCCCCGCTGGCGCGCTGACTGGCCAGGCGCTCGAGCATCAGGTAGGTCAGCGTGGCTACCAGCAACGGCAACAGAAAGTAGACCGCCCGGTAGCCAATCAGCGCCGCGAGCAGCGTGCCCTTGCCGTAGGTGTCTTGCAGCAGGGTCAAAAACACCGTCTCGAGTACCCCAAGCCCGGCCGGAATATGAGTAATGACCCCGGCAATGCTGCTGATCATCAGTACCGCCAGCACGGTCGGGTAGCTAGCCCCCTTGGCCAGCAGGATGAACACCACCAGCGCCATCAACGACCAGTTCAGAGCGCCCATCACCACTTGCAACGCTGCCAGGCGGATGCCTGGCAGGGTGATCTGCTGCTTGCGAAAGTGCCAGGTGCGGCGAGTCGCGAAGGCGCAGGCCAGCAGGTAAGCGATGACCACCAATAACAACGCTGCACCGATCAGGCGCAGGCCGGTATTGCCGATCTCCATGCCCGCTGGCAACTTCGGCAGCCCGCAGACGAACAAGCTACCGGCCACCGCGAAATAGCCTGCCCAGTTGGTCAACAGCCCCAGGCTGAGGATCCGGGTGATGGTCGCGACCTTGAGGCCGAGGCGGCTGTACAAACGGTAGCGCAGGGCGATGCCGCCGACCCAGGCGCTGAGGTTGAGGTTGAAGGCGTAGCACACGAAAGCCAGCGGCAACACCTGGCGCGCCGGCAAATGATGCCCGGTGTAGTAGCGCCCGAGCAGGTCGAAGCTGCTGAACAGGGCAAAGCTGCACAGGGTTACGCCTGCAGCCATTGCCAGGGTGCGCCAGCGATAGGAGGCCAGGGCTTGGTACACCTCTTGCCAGTCGAGGTTTTTCAGCACGCTGAACAGCAGCACCGGCACCAGGATGAAGAACGCCAGGGTCAGCGCCTGGCGGGCACGGCGCCAGTGCTTGTGCTGCTTGCTCATGTCGGCTTGCCCGCAGGTTGCTCGCCGTCATACAGCGGCTTGAGCCGTGGTACATGGGCCGGCAGCCAGCCGATCACGGCCGGGAATCGGCGGATGAAGTGAAAGGTCAAAAAGATCAGCGGCGCCCGCCACCAGTAGCCACGCAGTGCCCGCTGCAGGCTTACCGGTTTGCAGCGGTGGGCGGTAAGCTCCTGCAGGTGTTCATGCAGGCGGCTGTTGAAGGTCTGGTCGCGGATGACCAGGTTGGCCTCAAGGTTCAGGGCCAGGCTCAAAGGGTCGAGATTGCTTGAGCCGACCGTCGACCAGTGCCGGTCCACCAGTGCCACCTTGCCGTGCAAGGGCCGTTCGCAGTACTCGAAAATGCGCACGCCGTCGCGGATCAGGTAGTTGTACAGCAAGCGCGAGCACAAACGCACCCAGGGCATGTCGGGCATCCCCTGCAGCACCAGGGTAACCTTCACGCCCCGGCGCGCGGCATTGCGGATCGCCCGCAGCAGGCGGTAGCCGGGAAAGAAGTAGGCATTGGCAATGGTGATCCGCTCGCGGGCGCCGTTCAGCGCCCGCAAGTAGTGCTGTTCGATGTCGTTGGGGTGATCCTGGTTATCGCGGATGCACAGGGTCATGCTTGCCTGTTCGCTGTCGGCGGCGATCGGCACCCGGCGTTGCCACCAGCGCCGGGTTCCGGGCTTGAGCGCGCTCTGTTGCTCCAGCAGGGTCAAGGTGGCGCGCTGCAGGTCGGCGACGATCGGCCCGCGCACTTGTACCGCGTAGTCCTGCTTGGCCATCGGTCCGAAATCGGCCAGGTGATCGGCGCAATAATTGATGCCGCCAACAAAACCGACCTCGCCATCGACCACCAGGATCTTGCGGTGCAGGCGGCGAAACAGATTGGTGCGCATGCCCAGGCGTTTCGGGCTCGGGTCGAAGGCCTGCAAATGCACGCCGGCGTCGCTGAGCTCGCGCAGGTAGTCAAGGCTCAGGTCTGCGGTGCCATAACCGTCGACCAGCATCTCGACCTTTACCCCGCGCCGGGCGGCGGCGATCAACAGTTGCTGCAACTGCTTGCCGACCTTGTCTTCAAAGATGATGAAGGTTTCCAGGAGGATTTCCGCCCGGGCCTGCTCGATCGCGGCAAAGGCGCTGGCGAAATAGTCCTCGCCGTTGATCAGCAGTTGCACCTGGTTGTCAGGTCGCCATTGGCTGTTCACAAGAGCACCTCCACTGCCAATGGCAGGTGATCGGACAGGTGGGTCCAGGGCTTGCGCGCCATGACCTTGGGCGCCTGTGCGCGGGCATTGCGCAGGTAGATGCGGTCCAGGCGCAACAGCGGCCAGCGCGCCGGAAAACTGCGTGCCGGGCGACCATGGGCCTGGCTGAACACTTCATTCAGGCCGCATTCGGCCAGCACTGCATCGGCGCGCTGGCGCCAGTCATTGAAGTCGCCGGCGACGATCACCGGCGCGTCGTTCGGCAGGCTGTGCAGTAATTCGCAGAGCAGGTGCAACTGCTGCTGGCGCTGGCGCTCGTCCAGGCCCAGGTGCACACAGACGGTATGCAGCTCGCACTCGGCGGGCAAGGCCAGTACCGAATGCAGCAAGCCGCGCTGCTCGGTGCCATGGACGCTGACATCGAGGTTGGCGTGGCGCCGGATCGGGTATTTCGACAGCAGGGCATTGCCGTGTTCGCCGTCCGGATACACCGCATTGCGGCCGTAGGCGAATTCTGGCCAGAGGCTGTCGGCAAGAAACTCATATTGCGGCACATCCGACCAGTTGCGGTGGCGCAGAGCGTGCTGGCGGTGGTTGCCGAGCACTTCCTGGAGGAACACCAGGTCGGCGTTTTCGCTGCGTACCGCCTCACGCAGTTCTGGCAGCACGTAGTAACGGTTAAGCGCGCTGAAGCCCTTGTGCGCATTGACCGTCAGCACCCGCACCCGCTGCACGGCCGGCGCCGCCGCCAGGGCGGCGCTGGGTTGCACCTGGCTCATGAGGTGCTGCCCTTGCCGAGCATCTGCGCGACCTTGGCGGTCAACTGGGCGAACTCGAAGGGTTTGCAGATCATCTGCATGCCGGGGTCAAGAAAGCCGCCGCGGGCCACCGCGGTTTCGGCATAACCGGTGATGAACAGCACCTTGAGTTGCGGGCGCAGTTGCCGGCCGATTTCCGCCAGTTGCCGACCGTTCATGCCTGGCAGCCCGACGTCGCTGACCAGCAGGTCGACCGCTTCTCCGGCCTGCAGAATGGCCAGGGCGACATTGGCATCCTCGGCCACCTTGCACGGGTAACCCTGGTCACTCAGCACCTGATGCACCAACTGGCGCACAGCGGGGTCGTCCTCGACAATCAGCACCGTGTGGCTGTTGCCGCAAGGTGGCGCCGGCGTTGCTGGCTCTTCGCTTTCACGGTTGGGTGCGGCGTGGCGCGGCAGGTAGACATCGACCCGGGTGCCGTGGCCGATGCGGCTTTGCAGCGCCACATGGCCCTGGGACTGCTTGCTGAAGCCATACACCATCGACAGCCCCAGGCCCGTTCCCTGGCCGATTGGCTTGGTGGTGAAGAACGGGTCGAAAGCGCGGTCCAGGGTACTTTGCGGCATGCCACAGCCATTATCGTTGAAGCTGATCAGCACATAGTCGCCAGCGGCCAGCGAGTGGCCACCGAACAGGCTGCCGTCCTGGCGCTGATTGCTGGCGCTGACGGTCAGGCGCCCGCCGTTGGGCATGGCGTCGTGGGCGTTGCTGAGCAAGTTGCCGAGGGCTTCCTGCAGCTGCGCCGGGTCGGCTTCCACGGCCCACAGATCCGCCTCGATATGCAGTTGCAGCTTGATCTGCGGGTCAAGCAACGGCTGCAGGCGCTCGGCCGTGAGCAGGGTGGCAACTTCCACGGGCTGGGCATCGAGCGATTGCCGGCTGGAAAACGCCAGCAGGCGGTGGGTCATGCTGGCGGCGCGTTTGACCGCCGCCTGGCTGAGGCTGAGCAGGGCGGGCAGGGCGTCGTGGCGACCCTGCTGCAGGCGTTTGCCGATCATTTCCAGGCTGCCGCCGATGCCAGTCAGCAGGTTGTTGAAGTCATGAGCGACGCCGCCTGCGAGCTGACCGATGGCTTCCATTTTCTGCGCCTGGCGCAGGTACTGTTCTTCTTCGCGCAACTGGCGCAATTGCTCTTCGACCCGTTGGCTCTGGCGCTCCAGTTCCTGGCCCTGGTTGCGTGCCTGGTACTGGCGCCGCCGCGCGCGCAACGAGGAATGGGTCAGGGCCAGCAGGTTGTCGGGTTCGAATGGATACTGCAGCAGGAACAGGTTGCCGAGCGCGGCGTGCTGGCTTTGCGGCGGGCTCTGGCCCTGGACTGGCGGGCCCGTCAGCAGCACCACCGGCAAGTCCGACCAAACCGGCTGCTTGCCAAGGTAAAGGTGCAAAGGCGAGCGTACGCTGCCGTCCAGGCAAGTGTCGGCAATGATCGCCAGGCCCACGCCTTGCTCCAGGGCAAGGCCCAGGTCTTCCATGCTGGCCGCTTGCAGCGCCTGGATGCCGGCCTGGTCGAGCAGGCGCTGGGCCAGCTGGCTAAGCTGGGCCGGGGCCAGGATCAGCGCTCGTTCGGCATTGGCTAACGCGTCGCCCACGGGTGTTCTCCTTTGATAACGCTCAGGCAAGCACCGCCGGTGCCTGCCGTGTTCGCACTATCTCTGGACCACAGGCTGGGTTGAGGGGTTCAACCGGGTTGTCAGACGGTCGTTTGCAAGCCTACAGGCCTTGCTGCACCAACGGATCGTCGGGATTCTGCTGCTCCAGCTGGGCCAGCAGCACCTGCACATTCTGCAACTGGCCGGTCTCTTTCCAATACTCGATCAGCAGCACCCGGGCCTTGCGGTTGGCCGGTTGCCGGGCAAGGATGGTTTCCAGTTGCTTTTGCGCGGCGTCGACCTGCTCCAACTGATGCAGGCTGGTGGCCAGGGTGTAGCGGTAGTCATTGTTGTCTGACTCCAGCTCCAGGGCCCGGGCAAAGGCCAGCAGGGCGTATTCGTCCTGGCCGTGGCGCAGCAGCCAGCGGCCCAGTTCATGTTGTAGAAAGGCCGAGTCGGGACGTTGTTGCAGGGCCTTGGCCAGCACCTGGCGCGAGGCGTCGGTCTGGTTCTGGCGCTCCAGCAACTGCACCTGCGCGGCCAGTGCTTCGAGGTTATCCGGCGCCAGCTGCAAGGTGCGCTCAAGCGCCTGCGCGGCCTCCTGGTAGCTGTTTTCATGCAGGTACAGCTGCGCCAGGTGCAACTGCGCGCTGGCATCGTCGTCGCGCTGCGCCAGCACCTGCTGATACTGCTCCAGCACCTCTTGCAGCGGGCCGAAGTACAGGCCGATGTCATCGGCGCTGAGCCCCAGCAGGGCATCGACCACGGCAAAGCGTACGCTTTGCTCCTCATCATCGAGCAACGGCCCGAGCACCAGGCTGCGCTGGGCGCCGGGCAGCATCGTCTGGATACTGGCGATGGCCGCGCGACGCACCAGCGGCTCGTCATGCTGCAGGTCGCGGCTGGCCAGTTTCAATGCCAGCGGCGAGGGGTAGTTGGGCAGTTCGGCGTACAGGCTGGCGCGGCGGATCGGCGACAGGTCATTGCGCCCCAGTTGCTGGTAGAGCACCCGGGCGGCGCCGGGCTGGCCGTCATGGGCCATGGTCAGGGCCTTGGTGTAGCTGTGCTTGAGGGCAGGCGTCGGCGCCGGGCTGTCGTCACGCCAGAAATAGCCACCCAGGCCGAGGATGATGAGCAGGGTCAGGCTGATAAGCGTGTACTGGCGCTGTTTCGACATGGTGAATCCGAAGCGTGTCGCGGCTGCAAAGGCTTGAGCTTGGGTCACGAGGGCCGGTGACGTCAAATGTAAAAGGGGGGTGGGTCCCTATCGCGGGGCAAGCCCGCGCCTACAGATATCGCAGCGATGCCAAACCTGTAGGCGCGGGCTTGCCCCGCGATTGGCCATAAAAAAGCCCCGCAAGCGGGGCAAAAGGCCGGTCAGAAACCAACCAAAGGAGCCGTTGAATCAGTTCGCCGCAGCCACGCTTTCGGCCTGCCAGCCGCCACCGAGGGCCTTGTAGATGGCGACGATGCCGCGGTACAGGTCGACTTCGCCCTGGGCCTGGGCATCTTCGGCGCTCAGGCGTTCGCGTTCGGCGTCGAGCAGCACCAGGTAGTCGACCGTGCCTTCGCGGTAGCGAATCGAGGCGAGATCGGCCGCCTTGCGACTGGCTTCGCTCTGGCGCAGCAGGGCCAGCAGCCGTTGCTGGCGTTTGCTGTAGTCGCTGAAGGCGTTTTCCGACTCTTCCAGGGCCAGCAATACCTGCTGCTCATAGTTGGCCAGGGCGCCCTCGGCATCGGCGTTGGCGCCGCGCAGGCGGGCGCGCACGCTGCCCAGGTCGAAGGCCGCCCAGGTAATGCTCGGGCCCAGGGCCCAGGCCTTGGCGGCCGAGGAGCCCAGTTGCGAGCCGCGCCCGGCGGTAAAGCCGAGAAAGCCGCTGAGGCTGACCCGGGGGAACAGGTCGGCGGTGGCCACGCCGATGTTGGCGGTTGCCGCTGCCAACTGGCGCTCGGCGCTGCGGATATCCGGGCGGCGCTTGAGCAGCTCGCCGGGGTCGCCCACCGGCAGCGCCTTGGCGATGGCCGGCAGTTGCGCCGGCGACAGGTCAACCGCCAGGGCGTCCGGGCGCTGGCCGAGCAGAGTGGCGATGCGGTTGCGCGCCCGTACCTGTTCGGCCTGCAGTTGCGGCACACTGGCCTCGACCGCCGCCAGGCGGGCATCGGCCCGCACCACATCAAGGTCGTTACCGACCCCGGCGTCACGCAAGGTTTCGGTGATACCCCGCGAATCCTGCTGGGTCTTGAGGTTGGCCAGGGCGATCTTCTCGCGCAATTGCGCACCGCGCAGCTGGCCATAGGCATCGACCAGTTCGGCGATCAGGCTCACCTGCAGTTGCTGCAGGTCGGCCTGGGCGGCGTCCTGCTCGGCTTCGCTGGCTTCAAGTTGACGCTGGATGCGGCCGAACAGGTCCAGCTCCCAGGCCATGTCCAGGCCCAGGTCATAGCGTTCGCTGTTGACCCGATCTTCGCTCTGGCCAGGCACCTGGCCCTTGCCCAGGTCGGCGCTGGCGCGGCTGGTGACGGTGGGCAGGGCGTCGTTGCTGACATCGTCGCGAATCGCCCGCGCCGCTTTCAGGCGGGCGAAGGCCACGCGCAGTTCGCGGTTGCCGTCCAGCGACTGGCTGACCAGTTTGTTCAGCACCGGGTCGTCGAACTGCTTCCACCAGATGCTTTCAAAACGGCTGCGGTCGAAGGCGGCCTTGGCGCTCGGTTCGTTGGCCGCGCTCAATTGCGCCGCCGCGGTGTCCGGGGCCTTGTAGTCCGGGCCCACCGCACAAGCGGCCAGGGCCAGCACCAGCAGGCTGGGCATAAAGAATTTCACACTGCGGTTCATGCATGAGTCTCCAGCTTCAGCGCACGCGCCGCTTTGCGGGCCTGGCTGCGTTCCACGTAACGGCGGATCAGGACAAAGAACACCGGCGTCAGCAGCAGACCGAAGAAGGTCACCCCGATCATCCCGGAGAACACCGCCACACCCATGGCATGACGCATTTCAGCACCGGCGCCGGAGGAGAACACCAGCGGCACCACACCCATGATGAAGGCGATCGAGGTCATCAGGATCGGCCGCAGGCGCAGGCGGCAGGCTTCCAGTACCGCGGCCAGCGGGTCGAGGCCTTCGGCCTGTTTGTCCTTGGCGAACTCGACGATCAGGATGGCGTTCTTGCACGCCAGCCCCACCAGTACGATCAAGCCGATCTGGGTGAAGATGTTGTTGTCGCCACCGGACAGAATCACCCCGGTAATCGCCGACAGCAGGGTCATCGGCACGATCAGGATCACCGCCAGCGGCAGGCTCCAGCTTTCGTACTGGGCGGCCAGCACCAGGAAGGCCAGCAGTACGCAGAGCGGGAAGACGAACAGCGCGGTGTTACCGGCGAGGATCTGCTGGTAGGTCAGCTCGGTCCATTCGAAAGTCATGCCGTTGGGCAGTTCTTCCTTGAGCAGTTTCTCGATGGCCTTTTCCGCTTGCCCGGAGCTGTAGCCCGGTGCTGCGGCACCGTTGATCTCGGCGGTGATGAAGCCGTTGTAGTGCATGACGCGGTCCGGCCCCGAGGTGTCGCTGACCTTGATGAAGGTCGCCAGCGGGATCATCTCGCCCTGGTTGTTGCGCACCTTGAGCTGGCCGATCTGCTCGGCTTCAAGGCGGAACTGCTGCTCGGCCTGGACGTTGACCTGGTAGGTGCGGCCAAAGCGGTTGAAGTCGTTGGCGTACAACGAACCCAGGTAGATCTGCAGGGTGTCGAAGATATCGCTGATCGCTACACCGTGGGTCTTGGCCTTCTCGCGGTCGATGGCAGCATCGACCTGCGGCACGTTGACCTGGTAGCTGGTGAACAGCCCGGCCAGCTCCGGCACGTTGTGGCTCTTGGCGATGATGTTCTGGGTTTCCTTGTACAGCGCTTCATAACCCAGGTTGCCACGGTCTTCGATCTGCAGGCGGAAACCACCGATGGTGCCCAGTCCCTGTACCGGCGGCGGCGGGAAGATCGCGATGTAGGCGTCTTCGATATCGGCGAACTGCGCGTTCAGCGCGGCAGCAATCGCGGCGGCCGACTGGCTCGGGTCCTTGCGCTCGTCGAAGGGCTTGAGCGGGGTGAAGACGATGCCGCTGTTCGGGCTGTTGGTGAAGCCGTTGATCGACAGGCCCGGGAAGGCCACCGAGTCAGCCACGCCCGGTTGCTTGAGGGCGATCTCGCTCATCTTCTTGATCACCGCCTCGGTGCGGTCAAGGCTGGCGGCATCCGGCAGCTGCGCGAAGGCGACCAGGTACTGCTTGTCTTGCGCCGGTACAAAGCCGGTAGGCGTCGACGAGAAGCCCAGCCAGGTCATGATGATCAGGCCGCCATAGACGAACAGGGCGATGCCGCTGCTGCGGATGACCCGGCCGACAGCGCCGACATAGCCATGGCTGGCACGGTCGAAGAAGCGGTTGAACGGGCCGAACAGCCAGCCACCGAGCAGGCGTTCGAGCACTTTCGAGAAGCGGTCTTTGGGTGCGTGGTGCTCCTTGAGCAGTACCGCGGCCAGGGCCGGCGACAGGGTCAGGGAGTTGAAGGCCGAGATCACCGTGGAGATGGCGATGGTCAGCGCGAACTGCTTGTAGAACTGCCCGGTAAGGCCGGAAATGAACGCCGCCGGCACGAACACCGCGCACAGCACCAGCGCCGTGGCGATGATCGGCCCGGTCACTTCGCCCATGGCCTTTTGTGTGGCTTCCAGGGGCTTGAGGCCCAGGCCGATGTTACGCTCGACGTTTTCCACCACGACGATGGCGTCGTCCACCACGATACCGATGGCCAGCACCAGGCCGAACAGCGACAGGGCGTTGAGCGAGAAGCCGAACAGGTGCATTACCGCGAAGGTACCGATCAAGGAAACCGGAACCGCCACCAGCGGGATGATCGAGGCGCGCCAGGTCTGCAGGAACAGGATGACCACCAGCACCACCAGGATCAGCGCTTCGAACAGGGTGTGGACCACCGCCTCGATCGAACCGCGAACGAATACCGTTGGGTCATAGACAATGCTGTAGTCCATGCCTTCAGGGAAGTCCTTCTTCAGCTCGGCCATTTTCGCTCGGACCTCGTCGGAGATCTCGATGGCGTTGGAGCCTGGGCGCTGGAAGATCGGGATGGCCACGGCCGGCTGGTTGTTCAGCAGCGAGCGCAGGGCGTACTGGCTGGAGCCGAGCTCAACGCGGGCGATGTCCTTCAGGCGGGTGATCTCACCATCGGCGCCGGAGCGGATGATGATGTTCTCGAACTCTTCTTCACTGACCAGGCGGCCCTGGGTGTTGACCGACAGCTGGAAGCTGGTGGCCCCGGGTGCGGGTGGCGCGCCAAGTTGACCGGCGGCTACCTGACGGTTCTGCTCGCGAATGGCGGCGACCACGTCGCTGGCGGTGAGGTTGCGCGAAGCGGTCTTGTTCGGGTCGAGCCAGACCCGCAGCGAGTAGTCGCCCATGCCGAACAGTTGCACGTCACCGACACCGCCCAGGCGCGCCAGCTCATCCTTGATGTTGAGGATGGCGTAGTTGGACAGGTAGAGCATGTCGTAACGGTTGTCCGGCGAGGTCAGGTGCACAACCATGGTCAGGTCGGGCGAAGCCTTGTCGACGGTAATACCGATACGCGTGACTTCCTCGGGCAGCTTGGGCTGGGTGCGGGTCACGCGGTTCTGCACCTGAACCTGGGCGTTGTCCAGGTCGGTACCGAGGGCGAAGGTGACGGTCAGGGTGACCTTGCCGTCGGCGGTGGACTGCGAGGACATGTAGAGCATGTTCTCGACCCCGGTAATCGCCTGCTCAAGCGGCGCGGCGACGGTTTCGCCGATCACTTTCGGGTTGGCGCCAGGGAAGTTGGCACGCACCACCACGGTGGGCGGTACCACTTCCGGGTATTCGCTGATCGGCAGCTGGAACAGCGAGATGCTGCCGGCGATCAGAATCAGCAGCGACAGCACCGCGGCGAAGATCGGCCGGGTGATAAAAAACTTGGAAAAATTCATCGGACTGATCCCTTAACCGCGCGGTGCCGAGGCACTGGCGAGTTTTACGCTGGGGGTGGCCACTGTTTTGCCCTGGATACTGGCTTCGAGCGCCTGACGTTGTTGGGCGAGGGCGGCGATGGTCGCGTCACTGGCCATTGGCGTGTCCTGCGGGTCGACTGGCGAGCCCGGGCGTACCCGTTGCAGGCCCTTGACGACAATGCGGTCATCCTTGCTCAGGCCGTTGCGCACGATGCGCAGGCCTTCGAGTTTCGGCCCCAGCTCGACGGCGCGGTAGGCGGCCTTGTTGTCTTTGTCCATGACCAGCACGAACTTCTTGCCAAGGTCGGTACCGACCGCTTCGTCGTTGATCAGCACCGCCGAGTAGGTGGCGCTGCCGACCAGTTTCAGGCGTGCGTACAGGCCCGGGGTGAACTGCCCGTCGCGGTTGTCGAACACCGCGCGGCCACGGATGGTGCCGGTCTTGGGGTTGACCTGGTTGTCGACGAAGTTCATCTGGCCCAGGTGCGGGTTGCCGTTTTCGTTGGACAGGCCCAGGTACACCGGGGTGCTCTGGCCGCGCTGGCCGTCGCGCGCCAGCTGGGTGTACTTGAGGTACACGCGCTCGTCGGCGTCGAAATAGGCGTAGACCTTGTCGGTGGAGACCACGCTGGTCAGCGGCGTGACGTCAGCCGTGACGATGTTGCCGGCGGTGAACTGCGCGCGGCTGACCCGGCCGCTGATCGGCGCGGTGACGCGGGTGAAGCTTAAGTTCAGGCGCGCCAGGTCCAGTTGCGCCTGGATCGCGGCGACACCGGCGCGGGCTTCGGCAGCGGCACTGGTGCGCGACTCGGCAAGCTCGGCGGAAATCGCGTTGCTGCTGCGCAGGCGCTCGCCGCGCTGGGCTTCGTTTTCGCTGCGGATGGCGGTGGCGCGGGCTTGTTGCAGTTGGGCTTCGAGGCGGCGGACCTCAGCCTGGAACGGACGCGGGTCGATCTGGAACAGCAGATCGCCTTTTTTCACCTGGGCGCCTTCGGTGAAGGCCACCTGGTCGATCTGCCCGGAGACGCGCGGACGCACCTCGACGGTTTCCGGCGCCTCCAGGCGGCCGGTGAACTCGTCCCATTCGTTGATTGGTTGTTCCAGCACCTTGGCCACGCTGACCTTGGCCGCCGCCGGCGCCTGCACGGCCTCCGGGGTGCGACCGCAGGCACTCATCACCAATACAGCCAATAGAGCAAGGGGGTAACGCAAAGGTTTGAGTGACTGTTCCATGGGGAGTCCGCCAATTTATTGATAGTGGGCGGATTCTGCGATTTGAAACTATCAACGACGAATCGAATGGGGCGAAGGTTATTATCATTGGGAATGATATGAGGGCATCTGGCCCGCGATTGAAATTACAGCGACCGCAAAAACGCCCGCAACGCCCGGCGGTCATCGGCCACCAGCGCCTTGAAGCGCTCGCGCGCCACTTGCGCTTCCCCGCCATGCCACAACACCGCCTCCTCAAGCGTACGCGCCCGGCCATCATGCAGGTACCCGGCACCGGGGTTGATCCGTTCGAGCAACCCCAGGCCCCACAGTGGCGGGGTGCGCCACTCGCGGCCGGTGGCCAGGTAATCGTCACGGCCATCGGCCAGGTCCGGGCCCATGTCATGCAGCAACAGGTCGCTGTAAGGCTCGATCTGCCGCGCTGACAACAGCGGGTAGAGCGGATGCTGCCCCGTGCTCAGGCGCGGGCGGTGGCATTGGGCGCAGCCAGCCTGGCTGAACAACTGTTCGCCACGCTGCACCTCGGGCTTGCTCCGGTCGCGGCGCGGCGGTGGCGCCAGGTGGGCCAGGTAGAAGTGCAGGTCGCCCAGTTGCACGGCATCGAGCTCCGGTTCGCCGCCGCTGGCAGCCTGGCGACAGGCCGCTTGCAACGGCGTGCAGTTTTGTTGGGGATACAGTGGCGAAGTGATCCCCAGGTCACCGTGCATGGCGCCGGCAATCTGCTGACGCAGGTCCGGCTGGTTGGCTTTGAGGCCAAAGCGCCCGGGCTCAAGGCGCTGGCGTTCGACGCTCCATACCTGGTTGACGCGGCCCTTGACGCCATCGGGCTTGGGCGCGTCGGCCAGTGCCTGCAGGGTGCTGGCCTCGATGGCTTCGAGCAGGCCCAGGCCGAACACCGGCGAGCCGACCCGCATCGAGGTGCGCACGTTACCCAACGGGCCGTAGGCCAGTTCGCTGAAGCTCAGGCGCGGCGAACGCAGGCCGATGCGTTCGCCATCGGTCAGGGTGACCCATTGCTCTTGCCAGCGCACTTGCGCCCGACCTTCAGCGGCCACGCCGGGAACAGCCGATTCGCTGAGCTGATCACCATAGACCGGATGCGCCAGCGGTCCGCCGTGGGCATCGTGCCCGGGTAGCGACAGGCGCACCAGCATCGTGCGCAGCGGTTGCTGTTCACTGGCAGGTGCCTGCCCGCGACCATTCTTGGGGTGGCAGGCAATGCAGCTGATGCGGTTGTACAGCGGCCCCAGGCCATCGACCGCTTCGTCCCGCGAAGGCGCCACCACCCAGGCCTGGCGGAACAGGCTGCGGCCGTGAAAGAAACGCTCCAGTTGCTGCGCATCGTCCAGCCCCGGCAAGGGCTGGGCGAAGGCTTCACGGCTGACGGCGGCGCTGGCGGGTGTGCTCAGCAGCGTGGCGAGCAGCAAGCAGATAGCGCGCTTCACAGGCCCATGGCCGATAGCAGGCGCTCGGCTTGCGCCTGTTGCCGGGCGCTATGGAACTGCCAGGCGATTTCCTCGCGGCCGAGGGCATCCTGGTCGCTCGCGGGCTGGCGCTGCATGCCATGGTCCTGGCGCTGGGCAAACAGTGCCAGCAACGGCGCCGACGCCGCTTGCTCTTCGTCGATCGGCGGCACGCTGAGAAACTCGCGCACCGCGGTCAGGTCGCGGCCCTGGGCTTCACCGGCATGCACCCGCGCCCACAACACGGCGAGGCGTTCATGGGGTTGGCCGAGCCATTGCTCGAACAGCGAGGTGATCAGCGCCAGGCGTTCGCGCGAGCTGTCGTCGGTGTAGGCATAGGCGCCCTGGCGGGCGGCGGCGAAGGGGTCGTGATAGCCCGCCGGCAAGTCGGCATAAATGCTGGGGCGCACCGGCAACTTGCGAATGTCCGGGTCGGCCAGCAGGCGTTGCCCTTCAGGCGACAACACGAAGCGCACGAAGGCCCGCGCTCCCTCGACCTGCCTGGCCTGGCGAGGGATGGCGATATGCGCCGGGTTGAGCCCGCCGTGGGCCGGGTAGACAAACTCGACCGCTTCGCCGTTACTCACCGCCGAAGCCACGAAAAAGTCGATCGACACACCCACTGCCGAACGCCCGCTGGCGACCTCGTCACTGACCAGGGTGCCGCCGCGACTGACCAGCCGCGATTGCCCGGCGAGCTCGCTCCACAGCGCCCAGCCTTGATCCCAGCCGTAGGCCTGCAAAACGATATCCAGCAGCACTGGGGCAAAGCCGACGCGCGCAGGGTCGGGCAAGGCGACGCGCCCGCGCAGGCGGGCATCGAGCAGGTCCGGCCAGTCTTGCGGGGCAGGCATGTTCAGCTTGGCCAGTTCTTCCGGGTTAATGGCAAAGCCATAACCGGCAAGCTCCGTGGCCTGGTAGCGCGCCGCGCGATCGCGCAGGGCGATGCCGCCAATGCGCGGCGGCAAACCGTCCAGCTCGACCCCTAGCGGCTGCCAGCCGGCGTCCTGGGCCAGACGCTTGAAGTTGCCCGGTGACGGCGCCCAGTAGACATCGACCCCGCCCTGGTCGGCCTGGCGCAGATAGGGCAGGGCATCGAAGCCCTGGCGCCAGAGGATCTGCAGGCGGTAATCGGGGTTGGCGCGCTCGAAGGCCTCTTCGAAGCGCGTCATCATCTCCTCGGGGTAGCTGGTCAACACCACCACCGGCTGCGGCGCGCCCGCCCGGGCACTGGCTGCGCCCAGCAGCAGCGCCAGCAGCCAGGCCTTAGAGCGGCACATTGAACTGTACGAAGTAGCTGCGGCCAATTTCCGGGTACCCCTCGCTGTATTCATAAAGGCGATCGAACAGGTTGCGGATGCCCGCTTCGATGCGCACGTCATTGCTCAAGCGATAGCCGCTTTTGAGGTTGTACAGCGCATAGCCGCCGCTCATCTGGCTGCCATCGGACATGTTGTAACGCCGCGAAGCGGCTTCGACGCTGGCGGTGTGGCGCCAGGCGTCGAGGTTCAGGTTGGCCGAGGCGAACAGGTTGTGGCGCGGTGTATCGATCGGGCGCAGCTCGGGATTGCTGCGGTTTTCACGATCGAGGTAGGTGTAGCTGGTGTTGAATTCCCAGTTGCCCAGATCGCCGCGCAGGCCCAGTTCGACACCCTGGTTACGCGCCTTGGCGATGTTCTGGTATTGGCCGCACGGCGCTGCGCAACCGGCGACCGGGGCGACGGTGACCTGCTGGATGGAGTCTTCGATGTTGCTGACGAACAGCGCCGTGTCGAGGGTCCATTGGCGGCTGATCGCGCCGCTGTAGCCCAGCTCGTAGTGGGTGGCGCGTTCGGACTTCAGATCGGGGCTGGGGATCACCGTGCCAAAGCGGGTCGAGTAGCGGTCCTTGATGGTTGCAAAGCGGCTCTTGCGCGCCACGGTCAGGCGCACCTGGCCGTTGTGGTCGATGCCCAGCAAGGGGCCTGTGTTGATGAACAGGCCCAACTGGCTGTTGACCGCATCGTCGCTGCCGGTCGGCTCGTCATACAGGGTCTTGACCCGGGGCGAGGCGGCGCTGGTACCGAAGTTTTCGGCCTCAAGGCTCTTGCGGTAGTTGTACGACACCCCGCCGACCACGCTGAAGATGTCGTTCAGGCGCAGGGTATCTTCCAGGGCGATGGACTGGGTCTGGTCGCGAAAGTGGGTTTGCGGGTCGCTGCCATCGCGCGAGCGGTGCACATCTTCCTTGAAGTGATAAGCGATGCCCAGGCGGTTGCCGGTGCTCAGGGCCAGGTCGCCCTCGACCGAGAAACCGGTGGACTCGTCATCGTATTTGCTCGGGAACCCCGGCTGCATCGCGCCATGGATACCGTTGTTGTAGACAAAGCTTTCCAGCGAGTTCTTGAAGGTGTCGCGGAACACCCGGGTCTTCAGGCCGTGCTCGCCGAAGCGGGTGTTGGTGGCCAGGAACAGGCTGGTCTTGTCCCACTGCGGCCACTCCCACCAGCGCTTGCGCTGGCCGCTGGCGGGCAGGTCGCCGGCGTAGGGCGGCTGGCCCTTGCGGCCTTCCTGCTGGACATAACCGAGCACGTACTCGTCGGTATCGTTGGGGGTGAAGCCGAGCTTGAAGCTGAACTTGCCGTCGCGCTTGTTACTGTTTTCCCGACGGCCCTTGCCTTGCTGGTTGTTGGTTGGCTCGAAGTCGTCGGGCAGCATCGTGTAGTCATAGTCGACATACGATACGCCACCCTGCATCCACCAGTTGCCCTGGTTGGAACCCAGGTTGGCGTAGCTGCGATAGGCGTTGACGTTGCCGTGGTCGGTCAGCTCCAGGCCGCCACCGACTTCACCTTCGAAGGTTTCGGTGGGCCGCCGGGTGATCAGGTTGATCGCCCCGCCCAGGGTATTGGGGCCGTACAGCAGCGAGGCGAAACCCTTGGCCACTTCGATGCGCGACAGGTCGTAGGTGGTGAAACGTCCCAGGTCGATGTTGCCGTCATAGGGCACATAGGTGGGAATGCCGTCGATATACACCGGCACCTGCAGGCGGTCAAAACCGCGCACGTACACCACCTGCTCGGCGCGCCCGCCCATGTAGGCGAGGTTCACCCCAGGCGCCAGGGCCAGGGCGCGGTCGACGGTCTCGCGGTCATGCAGGCGCATGTCTTCGAGCTCGACGACGCTGCTGCCGGTGGCGAGCGCCTCATCCTGCGGGGCCCAAATCTGGATTTCACCGAGGCTGAAGGTTTTCTTCTGCTCGGCCACGGCAGCCTCGGCGCTGATGGCGGCCAGGGCGAGCAGCAGGGTACGGGGGGCGAACGGGGTCATGACGCTCCTTGGTCGGTATCGTTATATATTATTTTATATAGCGCGTGGCGCAAAACGACCGACAGCTCCCTCCCCGGAGCCGTCTGATCGCATCGATCAAGCGGGTACGCGCAACGGCAGAACGCCGCCGATACTAGAGCCAGGCGAGCAAATTGACAACGCTATATAAGAATTTATATAGCGTATGGCTTACATGCGGATCAGCGTTTGCATTCGGCCAGCACCACCTTGCAGGTCCTGGGCTGGCCGCCGGAGCGCCCGGCGTAGCGGATGCAGTTGTTCATGGATTTCTGCCGGGCGATCTGCAAGGTCGGGCCCCACGCCAGGCCACCTTCGCCGGCTGTGGGCACGGCTTTGGCGTGGCAGTTGGAACCGGCATTGGCGGCCAGGTATTTGGCCTTGGGTTTGCTCGAGCAACCGGCCGTGAGTGCCAGGCAGAGGGCGAGCAGGCAGGTGGTGAAGAGGGTAGTGTTCATGTCAGAGGCAGTCCGGATCGCCGAAGGGGGCTGTGCCCGGGTTGGCTACCGGTCAACTCAATTATAGGTTCTTGGCGCAAACCGGGGAAATTGATCCTTGGGTTTGGACGTTGGGGCAGCGGGCTTATCCCAACCCCAACCGCACTCACGCCTGCAACGCCAACTGCATCCCCGCAAGCTTGATGCAGGTCTCCTCGTATTCACTGGCCGGGTCCGAGCAAGGCACGATGCCGCAACCGGCGAACAGACGGGCCTGCTCGCCGTTCAACAGCGCCGAGCGCAGGCCGACGATGAATTCGCCGTTGCCCCGCGCGTCCAGCCAGCCCAGGGGCGCGGCGTACCAGCCGCGGTCAAAACCTTCGCAGTGGCGAATATGCGCCATGGCCTGCTGGCGCTCGTGGCCGCCGACGGCGGGTGTCGGGTGCAGGGCTTCGACCACTTGCAGCAGGCTTGTTTGCGGGCGCAGGCGACCTTCGATCACTGTACTCAGGTGCTGGACCCGACTCAGGCGTTGCACCGACGGGGTCGCCGGTACCTGCAACTGGCTTGCCCATGGCGCCAGGCCGCTTTCGATGATCTGCACCACCAGTGCATGTTCGTGGCGGTTTTTCTCGCAGTCCAGCAGCGCCTGTGCCAGTTGCGCGTCTTGTTGCGGGTCGGGGTCGCGGCGGCTGGTGCCGGCCAGCGCCAGGGTCTGCAGGCGGCCGCCGTCGAGCTTGACCAGGCGTTCCGGCGAGGCGCCGATAAAGCAGCTTTGCTGGCGGCGAAAGGCGAACAGGTAGGCCGCCGGATCGTTGCTGGCCAGGCGCGCCAGGGTGCGTCCCGGGCTGACGGCCCGGGAAAACTCGCTGAGCACTTCGCGCGCCAGCACCACCTTTTTCATCGAGGTATCGCGCAGCGCGTCCAGGGCCTGGACGATTTTGCTCTCCCAGCAGGCGCGCGGCAGGCTCTGGTCGCGGCGGTGCTGCGCGGGCGGCGTGACAACCGGCGCCGACAGGTAGCGATCCATCAGCCCGTGCCACTCATTGAGCACCTGCTCGCAGCGGTTTTGGGCAGTGTCCGCAGGGCCGACCAACTGCTGGCACAGCAGCCAGCAGGCGTCGGCGTCGCGTATCAGCAGCAAGGTCATCAGTCGCATCGAGGCGTCGCCAAAACCCTGCCAGGCGCTGCTGGCCTGGACCTGGTGGTCGAAGCGAAACCCCCCGCACAGCAGCGGCGGCTGCGGGCCGTGGATCACCGCGCTGCGCAGCCAGTGCTGCCACTGCTGGTCAACGCTGGCGAAACGCTGCTCGCCAGCACCGCTCAGCTCTGCAGCCACGCCCCAGCCGAACAGGCTCCTGCCGCCATCGGCGGCGCGCCAGAACACGGCCTCGGCGCAGGGCTGGTCGACCCGGCAAAACAGCTCCAGCAGGTCCACCGCATCGATCGCCAGGGCGTAACTGGCCAGCACCGGCTCAGCTTGCAGCACCGCGCGCTGGCGGGCCTGCTCGAACACCTGGGTCAGCTCGCCGAGGTGCTCTTCCAGTCGGGTCAGGGCTTTCATGCCGGCACCCTCATGCTGCGCCAGTGCACGACTTGCTGGGCGATGTACCAATGAATGATCTGGGCAAACAGGGTTTCGACAAAGTGTGCATCGAGCCCGGCGTCCTCGGCCCACTGGCGCCGTTGCGGGAGCATCTGGGCGACGCGCTCGGGCGCGGCGATGCTGTTTTCGGTCGGTTTGAAGCGGGCGGCGGCTTTGACGTAAGCCATGCGTTGGCGCATGAGTTCGATGATCTGGTGGTCCAGTGAATCGATGGCGATCCGGATGTCCGGCAGGCCTTCACAAGCGTCAGGGGATTTCATCAGAGGGCTTCCTCAAGGGCAGGTGATGTCAGCGGGCGACGGCCGAGCAGGCTGGCCGCCAGGGCATCGAGCAGCGCCTGGCGCTGCTCGATGAGGTAGAAGTGCTCGCCCTGCCAGCGCTGCAGGTGCAGTGGCTGGAGGCTGGCGGCTTGCCAGGCCAGGGCTTCGTCAAGGTCGATCTCCGGGTCCTGCTCGGGGTAGAACACGGTGATGCGGCTGTTGAGCGGCTGCGGCGCGGCGCGGCTGTAGGTTTCGACGATCTGGTAGTCATGGCGCAGGCTGGGCAGGAACATCTGGCACAGGGCCGGGTCTTCGAGCAGCGGGTTGGGCCGGCTCGACAGCCGCCGCACATCGTCGAGCAGGGCCTGGTCGGGGCCGCTGTGCAACTGCCCGCCACGCTGGCACTGCGGCGCCGGGTGGGCGGAGACGAACAACTGCTCGACGGCGATTGTCTGCTGCGCCAGGCGCACCGCCACTTCATAGGCGACCACCGCGCCGAGGCTGTGGCCGAACAGCGCCAGCGGCCGGTCGGCATAGCCACGCAGCGCAACGCTCGCGGCCTCGGCCAGGCTGGGCATGTCGCTCAGGCAGGCTTCGCCGAAGCGGTCTTCACGGCCCGGGTACTGGATGGCCAACAGGTCGATATCGGCGGGCAGGGCGCTGGCCCAGTCGCGGAAAAAACTCGCACTGCCGCCGGCATGGGCAAAGCACACCAGGCGCCAGCGCGGCATCGGCGTCAATCGATAGGGGCGCACCCAGCGCTCGCCCTGGGACAACAGTCCGGCCATCACGAGGCGACGCTCCCACAGTTGGCATCGAGCCAGGCCTGGCGCAGGGTTGCGCGCAGGTCCTTGCGGCTGACCTTGCCGACCCCGGTCTGCGGGAACTGCGCCACGAACTCGATGCGGTCTGGCACCTTGAACGCGGCCAGGCCCTGGCTGCGCAGGTGCTGCTTGAGGCCAAACGCCGAGGGCGCCGGATCGCGGGCGACGATAAAGGCGCAGGTGGACTCGCCCAGCACCGCGTCGGGCATCGCCACCAGCGCCGCGTCATGCACCTGGGGATGGTTGATCAGCAGGTTTTCCACTTCTTCGGCGGCGACCTTTTCGCCGCCGCGGTTGATCTGGTCCTTGTCCCGCCCCTCGACCACCAGGTAACCCTCGGCGGTGCGCCGCACGCGGTCGCCGCTGCAATAGAAACCATCAGCAGTGAAGGCCTTGGCGTTGTGTTCGGGCAGCCGGTAGTAGCCGCGAATGGTGTAGGGGCCGCGCACTTGCAGCTCGCCGACTACACCGTCGGGTACTGGCTGGCCCTGTTCGTCGACGATGCGCAGCTCGTCATCGGCGCACAGTGGCCGGCCCTGGGTGTGCAGAAGCAATTCCTCGCGATCGTCCAGGCGGGTGTAGCAGAGCAGCCCCTCGGCCATGCCCAGCACTTGTTGCAAGGTGCAGCCGAGCACCGGTTTGACCCGCGCCGCAGCAGTGCTGAGCAGCTTCGCGCCGCCGACCTGGAGCAGTCGCAAGCTCGACAGATCGGCCTGGCGCTGGGCCTGGGCGTCGAGCCAGAGCATGGCCAGCGGCGGCACCAGGGCGGTGACGGTGACCCGCTCGGCGCTGATCAAGGCGAAGCAGGTGTCCGGGTCGGGGCGGCGGCTGCACACCACCCGGCCACCGGCGAGCAAGGTGCCGATCACCCCGGGGCAGCAGAGGGTGAAGTTGTGCGCCATGGGCAGCGCGGCAAGGTACACGGTCTGCGCGTCGAGCCCGCAGACCGCGCTGCTGGCGCGCACGTTGTAGAGATATTCGGCGTGCCGGCGCGGAATCAGCTTGGGCGTGCCGGTGGTCCCCCCCGACAACTGGAAGCACGCCACCGCCTCGGGATCGCCGGCGTCCTGCTCCATTGCTTCGCCGCCGTACAGCGTGCCGAGGGCAATGAATTCTTCGGCGTCACCGTCGATCAGCACATGCCGCAGGTGCGGGTTGGCAGTGCGCAACTGGCGCGCCATCTGCCGGCAGTCGAAACCTTCGAGCTGATCGCAGCCGATGTAGGCCGTGGCCTGGGCGAAGCTGCATAAGCCGCCGATCTCGTGCTGACGATGAGCGGGCAGGGCCAGGATCGGCCGCGCGCCGAGGCGAAACAGGGCAAAGCACACTTCGACAAAGGCGCTGCCATTGGGCAGGTGCACCACCACGTTGTCACCGGCGTTGAGGCCAAGGGCACGCAAGCCGCCGGCCAGGCGCTGGCAGCGTTCTGCCAGGCTGGCGTAGCTCAAATGCAGGGCGCCGTCGCTGATGGCGATCGCTGCCGGGTTGCGGGCCGCGGCGGTGTCGAGGGCCTGGGCAAAGGTCTGCGCTTGCCAGTAGCCGGCCTGGCGATAGCGCCGGGCAAAGGCCGGCGGCCAGTCGGGAGCGTCGCCTACGGCATCTGGCAGGGGGGGCGAAGTGTTCAAGGACATGAAATCTCCTATTTGTAGAAATAATTGGCTACAAATGGCTTAATGAGATCTATTATCATTATCCTTCGCCGAGCGCTTCTCAACGCCAAGGCTTTCGGTGCCGCGACTTTTTCATTAGATGAAATACGCAGTGGCTTCAAACAGGGAGGTTGAGGGTTTACAAACCTCCCGTTATTTCAGGTCAGGCCCTACGTAATGGCCTCAGGAAAAGGGAAAACCCAATGACTATTACGATCATCGCCCCCACTCACCCAGAGAAGCAGGCCGACCCCAAGGGCAACCAGCCCGGGACGGTCTACCTGGAACCGCACATGACCCTGGTTACCGGCACCCTCTGGTCCGAGAGCGAGGCCTGGGTCGAGGACCCGCTGGAGCGCGGTCTGAAGCTGATCCTGGTGCAGAGCGGCGAGTTGTCCTGCCGGATTCCGGGGCACGCCGAGCAATCGATCCGCGGCCCGAGCCTGTGCACCATCGTCAATGACGGCGAGTTCACCTCGTCGCAGATCTACGGCACCTCGACGCCGTTGCGCTACACCATCGTCCAGCTCGACCTGGAGTCGCTCGACCGCCACCTGGGCATGGCCCCGCGCAAGCTGCTGGCGGCCAGGGGCGGCGACCCCTACATGATGGTGCGCCCGGCGCCGCGGGCAATGCAGGCCCTGGCCACGCAGATCGCCACCTGCCCGATGCAGGGCCCGAGCCGCTCGCTGTACCTGGGTGGCAAGGCCCTCGAGCTGACCGCGCTCAGTGCCCAGTTTTTACTGGATGAACGCGCCCAGCCAGAGCAGAAACTGCGCATCACCGCCTCGGATGTCGAGCGCGTGCACGCCGCCCGTGACCTGCTGGTGCGCTCGCTGCTCGAGCCGCCGAGCCTCAATGCCCTGGCCGCCCATGTCGGCATGAGCCCGCGCAAGCTCACCGCAGGCTTTCGCAAAGTGTTTGGCACCAGTGTGTTCGGCTACCTGCACGAGCATCGCCTGAGCGAAGCGCACCGCATGCTCAGCGATGAAGAGAGCAACGTTTCGACCGTCGCCTATGGCGTGGGCTACAGCCCGGCGCATTTTTCCATTGCCTTTCGCAAACGCTATGGCGTATCGCCCAGCGAGATCCGCTGACGCGCGCTGACTCTGAATCGAATAAAAAGGCCTGTGCATCTAAAGCCTTGAGCGCTTCCTGAAAACCCGCCTGCGATAAAGTCTCATTTGATAATGGCTTGCATCTTGGTGAGCCACACAGACTTTATTCTTACGGGCTACAGGAAGCTTTTCATGCGCGAGCTGACAACAGCAGACACCCCCTCGGCCAACCCGCTGCGCTTCTGGCTGATCGAACACCTCGCCCAGTTGCTGGGCGCCTCGGTGGCTGAAATCGACAGCCTGGGCGACGAGCAGAACCTGCTCGGCTGCGGGCTTGATTCGATCCGCCTGATGTACCTGCAAGAGCGCCTGCGCAGCCACGGCCTGCAGGTCGAGTTTGCCCAGCTGAGCGCTGAACCGAGCGTGGCCGCCTGGCTGGCGCTGCTGCACGGGCAAACCTTGCAACCTGCGCTGGCGCCTGGCGTTGCACCGGCATCAGTTGGCGAGCAGCACTTCGAGCTCAGCGCCGTGCAGCAAGCCTATTGGCTGGGCCGGGGCGCCGCCGAAGTGCTGGGTAATATCAGTTGTCACGCCTGGCTCGAGTTCGACTGCCAGAGCATCGACCCGCAGCGCCTCGAAGCGGCGGTGAACCTGGTGCAACGTCGCCACCCGATGCTGCGCGCCCGTTTCAACGACGGCCAGCAACAGATCCTGGCGGCGCCGACCGCGCAGGTCTTCGACCACCAGGACTGGCGTCAGCAGTCGCCCCATGACGCGCAGCAGGCCTGGGCTGAACTGCGCCGCTGGCGCTCGCACCAGTGCCTGGCGGTGGAGGCGGGGCAGGTGATGCTGGTGGGCCTGGTGCAACTGCCGGGTGGCCGCGACCGGGTCTGGCTGAGTGTCGACCTGCTGGCCGCCGACGTAGAAAGCCTGCGCCTGCTGATGGCCGAACTGGGCCAGGCTTACCAAACGCCGGCGTTGCTGCCGGCGCCGCCGGCCCTGCACTTTGCCGACTACCTGAGCCGCCGCCAGCAACGGCGCGCCGAGGCTTACGGCCGCGACCGCGAGTACTGGTGCCAGCGCCTGGCGCAATTGCCCGATGGCCCGGCGCTGGCGCTGGCCTGCGCCCCCGAGTCAATCCGCGAACCGCGTTTCAGTCGCCAGGCGTTTGTCTTAAGCGCCGCTGAAGCCGAGCGTTTGCAGCGCCAGGCCAGCGACCATGGCCTGACCTTGTCCTGTGTGTTCGCCACTGCTTTCAACGCAGTGCTGGCGCGCTGGAGCGGGCAGTCGAAGTTCTTGCTCAACGTGCCGTTGTTCGACCGCCATGATGACCATCCGGACATCGACCGGGCGATCGCCGACTTCACCACCTTGCTGCTGGTGGAATGCCAGGACGCGCCGCAGTTGCCCTTCGCCGAGGCGGTGCGCGAGTTTCAGCGCAGCCTGCACGGCGCCATCGACCGTTCGGCCTTTGCGGCCCTGGAAGTGTTGCGCGAAGGCCGTCGCCAGGGCCATCCGCGCTCAGCGCCGGTGGTGTTTTCCAGCAACCTCAACGAGACGGGGTTTGTTCCGGCAAGCTTTCGCCAGGTGTTTGGCGACCTCGACGACATGCTTTCGCAAACCCCGCAGGTATGGCTCGACCACCAGCTGTACCGGGTTGACGACGGCCTGTTGCTGGCCTGGGACAGCATCAGCGAACTGTTCGCCGAGGGTGTGCTGGCGGCGATGTTCCAGGCCTACATCGAATTGCTGCAGCGCCTTGCCGACAGTGACTGGAGCCTGCCGCAACCGGTGCTCCTGCCGCTGGCGCAACAGGCCCGGCGCGAGCGCCAGAACAGCGTACCGGCGCTGGCCCCGGGGCGCGGCCTGCTGGACGACTTTTTCCGCCACGCCAGCCAGCGCCCGGATGACCTGGCGCTGATCTGTGGCGCCCAGCGTTGCAGCTACGGCGAACTGGCCACGCGCGCGCTGCGGGTGGCTGCCGGCTTGCTGGAGGCCGGCATGCGCCAGGGCGAGGCGGTGGAAGTCTGCCTGCCGCGCGGGCTTGGGCAGATCGTCGCGGTGTTCGGCGTGCTCGCGGCAGGCGGCTGCTATGTACCGGTCGACACTGCGCAACCGCCGGCGCGCCGTAGCCTGATCGAATCGGCGGCGGGCATCAGCCTGGTGATTGCGGAGCAAGCACCAACGCCCACGGCGCATAGCCCGTCATTGCGCCGGCTCAACCTGGCGCAGCTGGAACAGTGCGCAGCATTGGCAGCGCCGCGGGCGGTGGCGGCGCAGGCCAGTGCCTATGTGATCTACACCTCCGGCTCCACCGGCGTGCCCAAGGGCGTCGAGGTCAGCCATGGCGCGGCGATCAATACCATCGACGCGCTGCAGGCCGAACTTGGCATCGACCGCGACGACTGCCTGCTGGCAGTGTCGGCGCTGGATTTCGACCTGTCGGTGTTCGACCTGTTCGGGGTGCTGGGGCAGGGCGCGCGCCTGGTGTTGCTGGAGCCCGAAGAAACCCGCGATGCGGCGCGCTGGGCGCAGTTGATTGCCGAGCACCGGGTGAGCCTGTGGAACTCGGCGCCGGCGTTGCTGGAAATGGCCCTGGGCATTGCCGCCAGCGACTGCCACTACCAGAGCCTGCGGGCGGTGTTGCTGTCCGGCGACTGGATCGCCCTGGACCTTGCCGCGCGCCTGCGCCGGCATGCCACGGCGCAGTGCCGGGTGTATGGCCTGGGCGGGGCCACCGAGGCCGGGATCTGGTCGAACCTGCACAGCATCGACGAGGTGCCGGGTCATTGGACCTCGATCCCCTATGGCAAACCTCTGGCCGGCCAGGCCTATCGGGTGGTCGACGACAGCGGCCGCGATGTGCCCGAGCAGGTGGTCGGGCAATTGCTGATCGGCGGCGCCAGCCTTGCCCGTGGTTATCGCAACGACCCGCAATTGACTGCCCAGCGTTTTCGCAGCGACGAGCGCGGGCGTTGGTACCACACCGGCGATCGCGGGCGTTTCTGGGGCGACGGCACCATTGAGTTTCTCGGCCGTATCGACCAGCAGGTCAAGGTGCGTGGGCAACGCATCGAACTGGGCGAGATCGAGGCGGCGCTGAGTGCCCATCCTTTGATCGACAACGCCTGCGCGACGGTGCTGCCAGGCACGGTGGCCAGCCTTGGCGCGGTGCTGGTGAGCAGCCCGGCGCCGGTGACTGTGGCCACGGATGCCCTGCAAGGCGGCTCAATGCTGGACGACACCCTGCAAGCTGAAGCACGGGTTAGCGCCGAGCTGCTGCAACGCCTGCTCAATGGCCAAGCGTTGCCGGCGCCGGCGCTGCTGGACACCTGGCGCCAGTGGTTGGGCGAACAACCCAGCCAAGCCATGAGCCTCGGTGATGCCCTGGCGCAACTGGGCTGGCGCGAGGCCGACCTGCAGGCCATGGTCGCTTCGCTGCAGTCGCTGTTGGCGGTCGAGGGTGGCGCTGCCCAGGTGCTGTTCGATCCGCTGCTGGCGCCCCAGGCCATGGCCCTTAACCTGCCGGCCGGGCGCCAGTTGCTCGATGCCATGAGCCAGGCGCTGCAGCAGGTGTGCAGCGCCCAGGTCGGGCCGTTGAGGGTCGCGGTGCTGGACGTGCGCGGTGGCCAGTTGCTGGATCAATGGCTCGACCACCTCGGCCAGCGCGAGCTGCAATTGACCCTGTTCGACACCAGCCCCGGCCTCTTGGCCGCCTCTGCCGGCAAGCGCCCGGGCGTTGCCAGCCAACTGCTGGTGGATGGCCTGCTGCCCGTCGAGCAGTGCGCGCAGTACGACCTGGTGATCAGCTTCGCCGCCTTGCACAGCTATGCGCAGCCGGCTGACTGCCTGAACCTGGCCCAGGCGCTGCTCAAGCCGGGCGGGCGCCTGCTGCTCGCCGAGCTGTTGCGTGACTCGCCGCTGAGGCTGGTCAGCGCAGCACTGCTCGACAGCCGCAGGCCAGTGCTGCCTGACCCTGCGCAGATCGCCCAGCTGCTTGGCCGCAGTGGCTTTGCCGAGCTGCACAGCCTGTGGCAGAACCCGGCGATGCTGTTGCTCAGCGCCAGCGCCACGGCCGATGCCCTGAGCGCCGACAGTCTGCAGCACTGGCTGCAACAACGCCTGCCGCAAGCGATGCGCCCTGAACACCTGTGGTATCTGCCGCGCCTGGTGCTCAATGCCAATGCCAAGATCGACCGCAAGCGCCTGCAAGCCTGCATGACGCAAGCGTTGCAGCGTCAACAACCGGCCAGCAGCGAGGAGGGCGAGCTCAATCCTGCACTGCAACCCCTGGCCGGGTGCTGGGAGGCGGTGCTCGGACGCCCGGTGCGCAGCGCCCAGGGCAGTTTTTTCAGCCTCGGCGGCGACAGCCTGCTGGCGACCCGGCTGCTGGCCAGCGTGCGCGAGCAACTGGGCGTGAGCCTGCGCATGAGTGACTTCTACCTGCAGCCAACCTTGGCCGGCATGGCCGCGCTGCTGGCCAGCAGTGCCGCAGTAGAGGAGGGCGTGCTATGAGCCTGAATGACCTGTTGCACATCTGCCGTGAGCGCCAGATCGAACTCTGGGCTACTGAAGGCCAGTTGCATTTTCGTGCGCCGCAAGGGGCGCTGGACCCGGCCCTGGCCGAACGTATCCGCGCCCAGCGCGAGGCGCTGATGGACCATCTGTTGCCGCGTTCGCAGTGGCGCTCGCAGCCCGAACAGGCGCTGCAGCCCTTTGCCCTGAGCGCGGTGCAGGGCGCCTACGTGCTGGGGCGCAATCCGGCCTTCGACTATGGCGGCAATGCCTGCCACCTGTATGTTGAATACCCCTGGCCGGCCACTGTCGACAGCGAGCAACTGAACCAGGCCTGGAACGCCCTGGTGCAGCGCCACCCGATGCTGCGCGCGGTGGTGCAAGACAACAGCCGTCAGTGCGTGCAGGCCCAGGTGCCTTGGCAATGCCTGCCGTTGCATGACCTGCGCCAGGCTTCGGCGCAAGCCTTCGATGCGCACCTGCAGCAGGTACGCGAGCGCCTCGATCATGCCTGTCATGCCCTCGACCAGTGGCCGGTCCTGCTGCCGGAACTGAGCCTGGGCGCCGATCGCGCGGTTCTGCATTGCTCGGTGGATTTCACCCTGATCGACTACGCCAGCTTGCAACTGCTGCTGGTAGAACTGAGCCAGCGCTACCTGGAGCCAAACCGGCACTGGCCGGTGCTGGAGGCGACCTTTCGCGACTACCTGCAGCATGAACAACAGAGCCGTGAAAGCGCCGCCTGGCAGAGCGACAAGGCCTGGTGGCTGGCGCGCCTGGAGAGCCTGCCGGGGCGTCCGGACCTGCCCTTGAGCGATGACGCCGGGATCACCTCGCGGCGCTTCCAGCACCACCATGCCAGCTTGAGCGTGGCCCAGTGGAATGCGCTCTGTGCCCTGGCCAGCGCCCAGGGTTTGAGTGCGGCGGGGGTGACCCTGGCGGCGTTCGCCGAGGTCATCGGGCGCTGGAGCCAGAGCGCTGACTTTTGCCTCAACCTCACCGTCCTCAACCGCCCGGACCTGCACCCGCAACTGGGCCAGGTGCTGGGCGACTTCACCGCTTTGAGCCTGTTGCAGGTCAATGGCGCCAGTGGCGCCAACTTCGTCCAGCGGGCACGGCGCATCGGCGCGCAGTTGTTCGACGACCTCGACCACAGCCGCTTTACCGGGGTCGAGGTGTTGCGCGAACTGGCACGGGTCCAGGGCCGTGGCGCCGACCTGATGCCGGTGGTGTTCACCAGCGGCATCGGCAGCGTCGAGCGCCTGCTGGGGGATAGCGGGCGCTTGTTGCAGCCGCCAAGCTACATGATCAGCCAGACCCCTCAGGTGTGGATCGATTGCCAGGTCAGCGACCAATATGGCGGCTTGCAGATCGGCTGGGACGTGCGCGTCGGCGTCCTGCCAGACGGCATGGCGGCGCAGATGTTCGAGGCCTATGTCGCGTTGCTGCAGCGCCTGTCTGCGGATGCACAGCTTTGGCAGCAGCGCGGCGATATCGTCCTGGCGCAGCAGCGGGTCGCGCATCTGTCGGCGGTGAAAGCCGAGGACCGCAACATCGCCAGCGGCTTTGCCGGTCAGGCGTTGCGCAGCCCGGATGCGCCGGTGATCAGCGATCGCGACGGCGTTTACAGCTATCGCCAGGTCGCCCGGCACGCCGACGCCGTGCGCGCGGCGCTGGAGGCCCTTGATGTTGCCCCCGGGGCGCGGGTGGCGGTGATGCTGCCCAAGAGCGCCTGGCAACTGATGGCCGTGCTCGGCATCAACCAGATGGGCGCAGCCTATGTGCCCATCGACATCCGCCAACCGGCTCTGCGCCGCGAAGCCATTTTGCGCGATGCCGGAATTGCTGCGCTCATCTGCCTGGAAACCGAAGCCTTGCCTGCAGGCCTTGCGCTGCCGCGCATTGCCATCGACAGCCTCACCGCCGCCAGCCACTGGCCGCCGCGCGAACCGCTGGCGGTGCAGGCTGGCGACCTGGCCTACATCATCTACACCTCCGGCTCCACCGGCACGCCCAAGGGCGTGATGCTCAGCCATGGCGCGGTGGTCAACACCCTCGACGACATCAACCAGCGCTACGGCGTCAATGCCCGGGACCGGGTGCTGGGGCTGGCGGAGCTGAGTTTCGACCTGTCGGTGTACGACTTTTTCGGCGCAACGGCTGTGGGCGCGCAGGTGGTACTGCCAGACCCCGAGCGTGGCGCCGATCCTTCGCACTGGGCGCAACTGATGGCCGAGTACGGTGTGACCCTGTGGAACTCGGTGCCGGCCCAGGGGCAGATGCTGATCGATTACCTGGAAAGCGAACCGGCAGCCATTCCCGGGCCGCGTTGCGTGATGTGGTCTGGCGACTGGATTCCCACCACCTTGCCAACCCGCTGGTGGCAGCGCTGGCCCGACAGCCAGCTGTTCAGCCTCGGCGGTGCGACCGAGGCGGCGATCTGGTCGGTGGAGCACCCGATTCGCCCCGCCGACACGGCCTTGCCGAGCATCCCCTACGGCCTCGCCCTCAACGGCCAGACCCTGGAAGTGCTCGACAGCCTCGGCAGGCAATGCCCGCCGGGGGTTCGCGGCGAGATTCATATCGGCGGCCTGGGCCTGGCATTGGGCTACGCCGAAGACCCGCAACGTACCGCCGAGCGCTTCATCACCCATGCCAGCGGCCGGCGCTTGTACCGCACCGGCGACCTCGGCCGCTACCTGGACGAGGACGGCCTGATCGAGTTCCTCGGGCGCCAGGACGATCAGGTGAAAATCCGCGGCCATCGCATCGAGCTTGCGGAGATCGACGCTGCCTGGCTCGCTCACCCACAGATCGCTGCCAGCACCACGGTACTGGTGGGCGAGCGTCACGAGCGTTCGCTGTGCAGCTTTGTCACTGCACAAACTTCGGCTAACGATCCACAACGGGTTGGCGAGGAATTGGCCGAGGTTATGGCCAAGGCGCGTGACACCCTGGAACAGGCCGATTTCGGCCCGCGTGAAGAGATTCAGGCCGCCCTGGCGGCGCTGGACCGGGCGGCCGATGCCTCGCTGCTGCACTGGCTGGCCAGCAGCGGCCTGCTCGCAGCGGGCGAGGAGGTGGCTTTTGCCCCGCTGTGCCAGGCGCTCAAGCTTGAAACCGGTCAGCAGCGGCTGCTGCAGCATTGGCTGATGCTGTTGACCGACAGCGGTTATCTGCAACGTGCGGGTGCAGGCTGGCGCTGCCTGGTAGACCCCGGCGCGTTCGATCAGGCCCAGGCCTGGGCGCATTTCGCCCAATTGGCCCCGGCGCCGTTGTGGCCGGTGGAACTGGTGGATTACCTGCGTGGCAGCGCCATGCGCCTGGCCGAGCAACTGGATGGGCGGCTGAGCCCGGCCAGCCTGATGTTCCCCGAGGGCTCGGCGCATATTGCCGAGGCCATGTACAGCCGTGGCCTGCATGCCCAGGTGCTGCACAAGGCCATGGCCGAGGCGGTCAGGGCGATTGTTGCCCGTGAAGGCCAGCGCAACTGGCGCATTCTTGAAGTCGGCGCCGGCACCGCTGCCGCCAGTGCCTCGGTCATTGCCGCGCTGGCGCCTTTGGCGGCAGCCGGGGTGCAGATCGACTACCTGTTCTCGGATGTCTCCAGCTACTTCCTCAATGCTGCCCGGGAGCGCTTTGCCGAGTACCCGTGGGTGCGCTTCATGCATTTCGACATGAACAAACCCGCCTGCGAGCAGGGCCTGCAGCCAGGCTCGGTGGACCTGCTGCTCAGTTCCGGGGCCTTGAACAATGCCCTCGACACCCCGTGCTTGCTGGCCGGCCTGCGCCAGCTGTTGCAGGCCGATGCCTGGCTGGTGATCCAGGAGCTGACCCGCGAGCACCGGGAAATCAGCATCAGCCAGAGCCTGATGATGGAAGCACCGCAAGACCTGCGGGCGAGCACCGGGCAATTGTTCGTGCACCGCCAGCAGTGGCTGGACTGGCTCAACGCGCAGGCCGGCGACCATGCCCAGGCCCTGGGGTCAGCGGACAGCGTATTGTCGTTGCTGGGCTATGACCTGCTGGTGGCACGGATGAAAACCGACCGGCCCGTGCACGCCAGCAACGACCTGCTGGCGTTTATCGCCGAGCGCGTGCCGCGCTACATGGTGCCGGCCCAGGTGCGGGTGCTGGACGCGCTGCCGGTGACCGCTAACGGCAAGATCGACCGCCGCGCCCTGAGCCATCAGGCCCAGCAGCGCC
Source organism: Pseudomonas sp. B21-035 (assembly GCF_024748945.1). Classification (NCBI taxonomy): domain Bacteria; kingdom Pseudomonadati; phylum Pseudomonadota; class Gammaproteobacteria; order Pseudomonadales; family Pseudomonadaceae; genus Pseudomonas; species Pseudomonas sp. B21-035. The sequence continues at coordinate 3,219,819 of NZ_CP087179.1, read as the reverse complement.
AGCTGGAGCCGGTGCGCCAGGCGCGCAGCGAGGTCAGCGATGAGTTGGTCCAGCGCCTGGTCGGGCACTGGCAGCGGGTGCTCGACTGCAACGAGCTGTCGGCCGATCAGGACTTCTTCGCCGCCGGTGGCGACTCGCTGCTGATCGCCCAGTTGATCGCCGGCCTGCGCGAGCAGGAAGCGCTGGCCCGTGCACACCCCTTCGATCGCCTGTTGCGCTGGGCCCTCAGCCAGCCGACCCCGGCCGGCCTGGCCCAGCGTTTGCGTAGTGAGTCAGGGGCTGAGGCGCCCGCCGCTGAACAGCCGGCAACGCCTGTTTTGCAAGCCACCCGCGCGCCGCTGGCCGGGCGCGTACGGGTCGACGCCTTGAGCGAGCTGGCCGCAGGCGAGGGCATCGCCCGGGTGCTGGTGCATGAAGGCCTCGGCACGCTGTTGCCGTATCGCCGGCTGATTGCCGAGCTTGCCGGCAGCGGCCCGCTGCTGGGGCTGGCGGTGCACGACAGCGAGGCCTACCTGCGCCTGGCGCCGCAGCATGTCAATGCCACCCTCGGCAAGCGTTATGCCCAGGCTCTGTGGGACAGCGGCCGGCGCAGCTTCGACCTGCTGGGCTACTGCTCCGGCGGGCTGGTGACCCTGGAACTGGCCAAGGCGCTGCTGCAACTGGGCGCCGAGGTGCGCCGGGTGGACATTGTCTCAAGCTACCGCATCCCGTATCGGCTGGATGACGAGTTGCTGATCCTCTACAGCTTTGCCGCCACCCTCGGCCTGGACCCGCAGGCGCTCGGCTTGCCGTCGGCCGAACAGTTACAGGCGGCCCTGGCGCCGCTGCTGCAGGCATCCGTGCAACACCTGCCGGCGGGCAGCTTGAGCGCAGCCTTGCCGGCCTTCGACGTTGCCCAGCTCAAGGCCCGGGTGCTGAGCGCCGCCAGCGGCATCGCCGATGAACAGCTGTACCGGGTGTTTGCCCATTCGGTACGGGCCAGCCACTACAGCGACAGTGCGCCGTACATCGGTGCCGTGCGCCTGTTCGTGCCCAGTGTCGGCAACCCCTTGATCGCCAATCACCAGGCCAGCCTGCAGGCCTGGTGGCAGGCCGCGTCGCTGGCGCCGCTCAGTGTGCAGACCCTGCGCGGCAATCACTTCGATTGCCTGAACGCCGGGCTCAGTCGTTACTTGCTGGAGGAACAGCGCCCATGAACACTCCCGTCAAAACCCTGGTAGTGGGTTCCCGATTCGGCCAGTTCTACGCCGCCGGTGTCGCCGCTGCCGAGCACCTGCAGCTGGTCGGCGTGCTGGGCCAGGGCAGTCGCCGTTCACAGGCCCTGGCCCGGCATCTTCGTGTACCGTGTTTCGCGGCCCTCGAACAGCTGCCCGACGACACCCGCCTGGCCTGCGTGGCGGTGGGCGGCGCGGCGCGCGGCGAGCAGGGCCCGGCTCTGGCGCAAGCGTTGATGGCGCGCGGTATCGATGTGTTGATCGAACACCCGCTGTTGCCTCAGGAGCTGCACGAGCTGTTGCGCTGCGCGGCACGCTTGCAGCGCCGTTGCCTGCTCAACAGTTTTTACCCGCAGTTGCCGTGGGTGGCGCGCTTCATCGAGCTGGGCCGGCAGTTGCATCGTCAGCAGGGCATCCGCCATATCGAGGCCAGTTGTGCGGTGCAGGTCAGCTACGCCACCCTCGACATCCTGGCGGCGTTGTTGGAGTCGGTGGGGCCGTGGTCGCTGGACAACCTGGCACCGGCGCTGTCGCCGTGGCGCGATGTCAGCCTGGTGATGGCCGAGGTGCCGGTGTCGTTACGGGTGCTCAATGAACTGGCGGCGGCCGATGACGGGCGCATGCAGATGCTCCAGCGCATCAGCCTGGCCACCGACAGCGGCACCTTGCTGCTGGCCTCACCGCACGGGCCGCTGCTGTGGATGCCAGCGGTGCGCGCGCCGCGCGAGGACGAGGACGGCCTGTTTGTGCTGAGCGGCGGCGCCTTGCCGTGTGCCGAAGTGCTGATGGACGCCGCCACGGACTGGGGCCAGGTCTATCGGCAGCTCTGGCCACAGGCTGCGGCCAGGGCCTTGGAGCCGTTGCTCGACGGTGCAGGGTTGGTGCGCCGGCAACAGCGCAGCCTGGAAGTGGTCGCGCTGTGGCAGCAGGTGACAGCCGCCATCGGTTTTCCGCAAACGCCCGCACAGGCCTTGCCGGCAGCCACCCTGGCGCAGGCGCTGGAGGGGTGCCAATGAACCTGTTGGGGCCTGAACTGCAGGCACTGCTGCGCCCGTTCCGGGTGCGTTTGTGCCTGGCGGTGGTGGTGCAGGCCATATCCGGGGTCAGCTCGCTGTTGCCGCTGATTGCCCTGGCGCACCTGGCCGACAGCCTGCAACAGGCGCCGCCGCTGGCGCCCGGGGTGATGAACTGGGTGCTGCTGGCGGTGCTCGGCTCGGCCCTGTGGCTGTGTGGCCAGACCCTGGCCCTGCACCTCACCCACGGTGTCGATGCCGACCTGTGCGAGCGTTTGCGCGTGCGCCTGGCCGAGCATCTGCAACGCTTGCCGCTGGGCTGGTTCGCCCGGCTCGGGCCCGAGGGCGTGACCCGCTATGCCGAGCAGGACGTACGTGCATTGCACCAGTTGGTCGGCCATGCGCCGACCGATCTGGTCAACCTGCTGCTGATCCCCCTGGCCACCTTCGGCTACCTGCTGTGGAGCGACAGCGCCCTGGCGCTGTGGTGCCTGCTGCCATTGGCACTGGGGGTGCTGGGGTATTGGCGGCTGGGCTCGGCGCACTACCGTGAAGATGTCGAGCAGCGCAATGCGGCGGTGCAGCAGTTGTTCAGCGACTACAGCCAGTTCGCCGCCAACTTGCGCCTGGTGCGCCAGTTCCCGGGGGCCGGCGTGCAGCGCAGCCTGCAACAGGCGCTGCAGCGTTTTGATCAGCGTTTCAGCCACTGGGTGAGCCGCGCCGGTCAACTGGCGGCGTTGGTCCAGGTGCTGCTCAGTGCGCCCTGGCTGCTGGCCTGGGTGGTGCTTGGCGCGTTGCTGCCGGGGCTCAGCGAGGTCGGCGCGGCGCAGTTGTGCGCCTTTCTGTTGCTGGTCCGGGCCATGGCCGCGCCGGTGCTGGCCATGGGGCACGGCCTCGATGCCCTCAATAGCGCGCGGGTCAGTGCGCAGCGCTTGCAGGCAGTGTTGAGCACGCCGCCGCTGGCCGAGCCCGACGCGCCGCAAGCGCCCAGGGACGCCAGCGTGGAAATGCGCGAGGTGTCCTTCGCCCATGGCGAGGTGCCGGTATTGTCAGCGATCAACCTGCGCCTGGAGCCAGGCACCACCACGGCCCTGGTGGGGCCGTCGGGGGCGGGCAAAAGTACCCTGGCCGGTTTGATTGCGCGGTTCATGGACGTCGACAGCGGCCAGGTGCTGGTCGGCGGGGTGGATGTTCGGCAGATCGCCAGCGCACAACTGCAACGGCATCTGGCGCTGGTGTTCCAGCACGCCGGAGTGCTGCGCCTGTCGCTGGCGCAGAACATCGCCCTGTACCAGCCCGACGCCAGCCTCGAGCAGATTCGCGAGGCTGCACGGGCGGCCTGCCTCGACAGCCGGATCATGGCGCTGGCCAAGGGCTACGCGAGCATAGCCGGTGACGATGTGCAGTTGTCGGGCGGCGAACTGCAGCGCCTGGCCATTGCCCGGGCGCTGCTTTCGAGTGCGCCGATCATGCTCCTCGATGAGCCGACCTCGGCCACCGATCCGCACACCGAGCGGGCCTTGCGCATGGCCCTGCACGAGGGCGCGGCCGGGCGTACGCGGTTGATCGTTGCCCACCGCTTGCAGAGCATCTGCCATGCCGAGCAGATCCTGGTGTTGAACCAGGGCCGGATCGTTCAGCGTGGCAGTCATCAGCAGTTGCTGGCCATGGACGGCCTTTACCGTCAGTTGTGGCGTGAACAAATGTCCGATGCCGAGCAAATGGAGCCTGTGTCATGAGTGTTTTTTCGTCCTTGCGCCAGTTGCCGCAGCGCACCTGGCAAGCCCTGCGCGCGGCGCTGATATGGATGGTGCTGGCCGCGGTGCTTGATGGTCTGGCGGGGCTGGCACTGGTGCCGCTGGTGCTGGCCTGGTTCGACCGCGCAGGCGCCGATGTGCTGCAGCCGGTGGGGCTGCTGCTGGGCCTGACGCTGCTGCAGGCCCTGGTCAGCTACATCGCCCAGCGGCGTGGTTACCTCGCTGGGGCAGGGCTGGCAGCGGGGCTGGTGTCGCGCTTGCTGGAGCATTTGCCACGGCTGGCGCGGGGCCGCCAGCGCCATCTCGACGACCTGGTGCGCGGGCCGGTGTTCAGCAGCATGAGTATCCCGGCGCACCTGTTGGCGCCGTTGATTACCGCGTTGGTGACGCCAACGGTGGTGGTCCTTGGCCTGTTCGCCCTGGCGCCATCCGTGGCGCTGGCGTTGGCCGTGGCCTACCTGCCGTTGTTCGGCCTGCTGCGCTGGGCCGGGCGGCGCAGCCTGGACCTTGAGCAACAGCGCCAGACGGTTGATCGGCATGCCGGGCAACTGCTGCAAACTTTCGCCGAACAACAGGCGCTGATGCGTAGCAGCGCCGTTGCCAGCCAGGGCCAGGTGGCCCTGCGCGAGGCCCTGCAGCAGCAACATCAGGCGACCCGTTCGCTCAACCGCCAGGCATTGCCCGCCAGCCTGGGCTTTGCCAGCGCAGTGCAACTGGTGTTTTCGGCGCTGCTGGTCGGCGGCGTGCTGGCGGTCGCCGCCGGGCATTTGCCGGGGGCGCTGCTGGTGGCGGTGCTGGTATTGCTGGTGCGCTTTGTCGAGCCGCTGTCACAACTGGCGCAACTGGACCAGGCCCTGCGCATGGCCTGGCAGGCCTTGGCACAGGTGCTGGGGGTATTGGCGCAACCGATCCTGCACAGCCCGCAACCCGGCTTGCAACCCCTGGACGCCAGCCTGCAGGGCCAGGGCCTGAGTAGCTACGGCGAACATGGCGAGCACCTGCTCAAGGACCTCGACCTGTACTGCGCGTCTGGTACCTTCACGGCCATTGTCGGGCCGTCGGGCGCCGGTAAAAGTACGCTGCTGGCGTTGCTGGGGCGGGGCATGGATGCCCAGGCCGGCGAAGTGCGTCTGGGCCAGGTGGACATCCGCCAGTTGAGCGAGCAAACCCTTGCCGCGCACTTGACCCAGGTGTTCCAGGACAGCGGCCTGTTCGCCGGCAGCCTGCTATGGAATGTCAGCATGGCGCGGCCACAGGCAACGCCTGGGCAATTGCAGCAGGCCGCTGAAGCAGCGGCGCTGGATGAGGTGATCGCCAGCCTGGCCGAGGGCTGGCACAGCGAGGTCGGCCCGGGCGGCGCCTTGCTCTCCGGTGGCCAGCGCCAGCGCGTAGGGCTGGCGCGAGCGCTGCTGTCGCCGGCGCCGATCCTGTTGCTCGACGAGCCCACTGCCAGCCTCGATGCGCGCAGCGAGGCGCGGGTCAATCGCAGCCTGCGGGCATTGCGCGGCCGGCGCACGCTGGTGTTGGTGTCGCACAACCCGGCGCTGGTGCGCGACGCCGATCAGATCCTGGTGCTGGAGGCCGGGCGCCTGAGCGGCAGCGGCAGTCATGAGCAACTGCTGGCCACCCACCCGTGGTATGCGCAGTTCGTCGAGCAGCACGGTGTCGTCGATTGAATGCACCGGTGCCGGGCATCAATTGAAAAAGTCCCTAAATCGAAAAGTTCGCCCACTCGTTTGAAGGATACTAATGAGAATTATTATCGAAATTGGGGCGGGGCAATGTTACATCAGGGAGTCAAAAAGGCAGGACGGAGTGGGCAACGCAGCCGGGCGCACTTGGCGATGGTCCTGGTACTGGGCCTGAATCCGTTGGCGCTGGCGATTGCTGCAGAGAACGGCAACGGCACGCTGCAACTGGGCAACATCGAGATCACCGGCAAGGACAGCGCCAGCAGCGTGACCGCACCCGGGGTCACCACCATCGGCAAGATGCCGCTCAAGCTGCGCGAGACGCCGCAGTCGGTGAGCGTGATCGACCACGAGCGCATCGAGCAGCAGAACCTGTTCAGTCTCGATGAGGTGATGCAGCAAGCCACTGGCGTCACCGTGCAGCCGTTCCAGCTGCTGACCACCGCTTATTACGTACGTGGCTTCAAGGTCAACTCGTTCGAACTCGACGGCGTGCCGGCCTTGCTCGGCGACACCGCCAGCTCACCGCAGGACATGGCGGTGTACGAACGGGTCGAGATCCTGCGGGGCTCCAATGGCTTGCTGCACGGCAGTGGCAACCCGGCAGCCACGGTCAACCTGGTGCGCAAACGCCCGCAAAAAGAGTTTGCCGCCAGCACCACCTTGAGCGGTGGCAGTTGGGACCGTTACCGCGGCGAGGTCGATGTCGGCGGGCCGTTGACCGAGTCTGGCAATGTGCGCGGGCGCATGGTCGCCGCCTACGAGGACCGCGACTATTTCTACGACATCGGCAAGCAAGACACTCAGCTGCTGTACGGCATCAGCGAGTTCGACCTGAGCCCGGACACCCTGCTGACCCTGGGCGCGCAGTACCAGACCATCGACTCGGTGACCAACATGGCTGGTGTGCCGATGGCCAAGGACGGCTCGAGCCTGAACCTGCCGCGCTCCACTTACCTGGATGTCGACTGGGACCGCTTCAAGTGGACCACGCGCCGGGTGTTCGGCTCGCTCGAGCAGCAACTGGACTACGGCTGGAAAGCCAAGGTCGCCGCCGAATACCAGGACGCCGACTCCAGCCTGCGTTATGCCGGCGCCTACGGTGCGATTGACCCCGTCACCGGTGACGGCGGCCGTCTGATGGGCGCGGCGTACAAGTTCGAAAGCACCCAGAAGAGCGTCGATGCCTCGGTCAACGGGCCGTTCTCACTGTTCGGCCGCAGCCATGAACTGCTGCTGGGCAGCAACTACAGCCAGGGTGAAACCGAGCAGCGCACGGCGGACTTCACCACGTCGTTGAACGTGCCGGTCAACGTCTATCGCTGGGACCCGCACAGCGTGCCCAAGCCGGGTATCGGCGCCTACACATCGCCGGGTTCGACCACCACCACCTCCAAGGGTGTCTACGCGCTGACCCGCTTCAAGCTGCTCGATCCGCTGACCCTGGTGGTCGGTGCCCGGGCCAGCTGGTGGGACCAGGATGCACCGAGCGATCACTTCAAGCCCGGGCGCGAGATCACCCCGTACGGCGGGCTGATCTGGGACTTCGCCCAGGACTGGTCGTGGTACGCCAGTTACGCCGAGGTGTTCCAGCCGCAGACCGGGCAGACCTGGAGCGGCGACCTGCTCAAGCCGGTGGAAGGCAAGACCTACGAGACCGGGGTCAAGGGCGAGTTGCTGGAGGGCCGCCTGAACGTGTCGCTGGCGGCGTTCCGCATCGACCTGGAGAACAATCCGCAGGTCGACCCGGAACACCCCGGCGCCGGCCCCAACACCTACTACATCAGCGGCGGCAAGGTGCGCAGCCAGGGCTTCGAGCTGGAAAGCACCGGCTATATCACCCCGGACTGGAGCCTGTTCGCCGGCTACACCTACACCACCACCGAATACCTCAAGGACACCCGCAGCAACTCCGGCGAGCGCTATGCCGAGTTCACCCCGCGGCACATGCTGCGGTTGTGGAGCCAGTACGAGCTGCCTTGGCAGGAGCGGCGCTGGAGCGTCGGTGCCGGGGTGCAGGCGCAGAGTGATTTCTCTGCGCAGTCGGGCGCCGTATCGATGCAGCAGGGCGGCTATGCGTTGCTCAATGCACGGGTTGCCTATCGCATTGACGAGCACTGGACGGCCTCGCTCAACGGCAACAACCTGGCCGACCGCAAGTATTACCAGAGCCTTTCCAACCCCAACTGGAACAACCGCTACGGGGAGCCGCGCAGCCTCAACATGACCCTGCGAGGCACGTTCTGATGGCAGCCCCGGGCCTTGGGCCATGGTGGCTGCGCATCAGCCTGGCGCTGGCCGGCAGCGTGCTCAGCAGCCTGCAACTGGCGGTGCTGCTGGCCCGCCACTACCCCTTGGGCGACGGGCTTGAGCGGCTTTATGCGGCGATCTTTCTCGGCCTGGGGTTTCTCGTCACGGTGCTGTTGTGGGCGCTGCTGGCGCCGGACTGCAAGCGCGTGGTCTACCGCTCCAGCGCCTGGTTGCTGCTGTTCAGCCCTTGCCTGGCATGGGCAGGAGCCGGGTCATGATGGGCGCACCGCGGGCGCTGGTGCAGCGCGTGCATGCCGGTGCCGGCGGCGTGTTCGGCGTGCTGCTGTTGGTGATTCTGCTCAGCGGCGCCTGGAGCATGGCCCATGAGGACCTGCGCAGCTGGTTTCGCGGCCCGGCAGCCTTGGCGCCAGGGCCGCTGTTGCCCTTGGCGCAATGGCTGCCGGTGGCCAGCCGCCACGGCCTGGCGCCCGAGGCGTTGCAGATTCGCCTGCCCGACGGCGAGCGCGCGGTGGTCGAGCTGTGCGCGCCTGCCAAGCCGTGCAACCTGGCCCTGGACCCGGCCACTGGCCGGGAGCTGGCGGCAGAGAACGCCGCCGATATCCTCTTCAACCTGCACAAAAGCCTGTTTGCCGGCTTCCCCGGGCGGGTGCTGATCAGCCTGCTGGGGGTGGTGCTGTTGCTGATGATCTGGGCCGGCAGCGTGCTGCACAGTGGCCGCTTGCAGGACCTCACGCGCTTGCGCCGTGACCGTGGCCCGCGGCTGCTGGCCCACGACCTGCACAGCCTGATCGGCCGCTGGGCCGGGCCGTGGCTGCTGTTGTTCGGGGTTACCGGGGCGATGTCCGGCCTTGGCGCCCTGGGTACCCTGACCCTGGCCGGGCAGGCGTTTCCCGGGGCCCCGCAACAGGCGTTCATGCAGCTGCTGGGCGCACCACCGCAGGTCGATCCGCAGGCGGCGCCGGCCCAGCCCTTCGATCTCGATCAACTGCTGAGCAACGACGCGGCGGTGCACCCGGGCTTCACCGCCCAGAGCGTCACCCTGCATCACTGGGGCGAGCCCGGAGCCTGGCTGGAAGTGGCCGGCATCGAGTCCGGCCTGCCCAGCACCGCAGTGTTCGAACGCCATGCCTACCGCGGCGATGACGGCCAGCCGCTAGCCACCAGCAGTGCCAGTGGCCGAGGCTTCTGGCTGCAGGCGTTTATCGCGGTGCAGCCGCTGCACTTTGCCGATTATCGCTGGCTACCCCACGCCGGGCCGCTGTTGCGCGTCGTGCATTTCAGCATGGCCCTGGGCGCCGCAGTGCTGGTGCTCAGCGGCCTGTACCTGTGGCTGGAGCGCCGGCGGCTGAAGGGCGGGGCAGGCTGGCAAGTGCTGCTGCGCCTGGTGGTCGGGGTCGGCGGCGGGCTGCTGGCGGCCAGCGCCGTGCTGCTGTGCGCCGGGGCGCTGGCCAACCTCGGGCTGTTGCCGCGCGGTTCACTGACGGCGTGGTTCTGGGGCTGCTGGATCGCCAGCCTGCTGCTGGCCGCGCTGATGCCGCCGCAGCGCCAACCGCTACGCCTGCTGTTGAGCGTGGCCGGCCTGGCCTTCCTGAGTGCTGGTGCCTTGCACCTGGCTGGCAGCCTGGTGCACGCCAACCTGGGCCTATGGCCGATCGACCTGGTGCTGTTGCTCGCCGGTGCCAGTGCCCTGTGGGCGGTGCGCCGCCTGACTGTTTTTTCGCGCACGGCACGGGCTGCCGACGCCAACGCTATCTGATTGGAGACTCGCATGCTGGATCTGTTGAAACACTGGCGCATGGTGCTGACCTTCGCCCTGTTGTACCTGTCCCAGGGCATTTGCTTCGGCATCGCCATGGACGCCTTGCCAACCCTGTTGCGCCACGATGGCGCGGCCCTCGATGCCCTGGCCTTCCTGCCATTGGTGGGCCTGCCGTGGGTGGTGAAATTCATCTGGGCGCCGCAGGTCGACAACCACTGGAGCCCGCGCCTGGGGCGGCGGCGCAGCTGGATCATCCCGATGCAGATCCTTGTGCTGCTGTGCCTGGTGACCCTGGCGAGCATCGGCCTGAGTGTCGATACCGCCGGCTGGGCCGTGGGCCTGCTGATCCTCGCTTCGTTCGCCAGCGCCACCCAGGACATCGCCACCGACGGCATGGCCGCCGAGTATTTCAGCGACAACATGCTTGCGCGGATCAACGCCATCCAGGTCGGCGGCACCATGTTCGGCTTCTTCGTCGGCGGCGCCGGGGCGCTGCTGCTCAGTGGCCACTTCGGGCAAACCACGGCCTTCGGCCTGTTGGCCCTGGTGCCCTTGGCGAGCCTGTGCTGCGTAGCCTGGCTGCACGTGGCACCGGCTAAAGAGAAACAACCCGACGTCGCCCACGCCAGCCTGCTGCGCTTTATCAAACGGCCCGGGGCGCTGTCGCTGGTGGTGCTGGCATTGCTCTCGGCGATGACCGCGGTGTCTGGCTTCGGCCTGTCGAAACTGTTCCTCAACGATGCTGGCTGGTCGTTGCAGGCCATCGGCCAACTGGGCATGAGCGGCGGCGTGGTGACCATCGTGCTCGGTTGCGGCGGCGGTGCCTGGCTGATCCGTGTGCTGGGCTTGTGGCCGGCGTTCATGCTGGCGGTGGCCATGGCCGGGGTGGCGGCGCTGGTCTGGCTGCTGCAGGCAAGCGGGCCAGTGGCGCCCCGGGTCGAGTTGATCTGGCTGGCGGTGGGGCTGGGCTCGTTTGCCACCGGCGCGACCTCAGTGGCAATCATGACCGCCTCGATGGCGTTTGCCGGGCAAAGCGACCAGGCCGGCACCGACATGACCGCCGTGCAAAGCACCCGCGACCTTGGCGAAATGCTGTCGTCCTCGCTGTTGCTGGGACTGACCGCGCAGGTCGGTTACAGCGGCGGGTTCCTCACCGGGGCGCTGATGGCGGTGGTGGCGCTGCTGGTGGCGCTGAATTTGGCGCGGTATCGGGTTATTGCGCAGTAGGGGGGGGCGTGCGCTCGAGCACGCTCTTTCGGTGAAGCTGGGTTCGTTGGACATCTTCGGTTCTGAAGATGGGCTGTTTCGTTGATGGTGCTGGCAGATTGCTGCTATGTTGGAGCGCTGGGAACCCCCTCTCACGCGCTGCTGGGACAGCCGGTTTTTTGTTAAGGCGAAAGGTCTATGTTAAGAGTCGGCGATTTTGATGAGTTCAGCTCATTGAAAAGAGTTTTTGTTGACGGGAAAATTGAAAAGCTCAAGCTGAATAATTTCTTGACCCGCGTTGATCTGAAGATCATGGCGGAGGATGACTGTCTGGTTTTTCTCGATGATAGTTTTTTAGGGTTGTGGGGCGAGGGGGTTCTTTTTACAAAAAATTATCTGGTGTATAACCTGCTGGGCGAGCGCGGGCATATGCCGCTTTGCAGTATTTCAACTATCGAATTCGTGGGTTCGGATGTGGTCATAAACGCATCGCTCGCGTTGACCTTCAGGAAAATCCCCCTGGGATTGGTTTTTGATGTTTTCAGGGTGGTGTATGCCTCGCTGAAAAGGAATGATGCATCCCTCATTGATGTGCGTAATCATGTTGGCGGAAGAGGAATTCTCAGCAATATTTCGCTGAAAGATGAGGTGGTAGGTTTTTTCCTTTTTGTTAAGGCAAATCAAAATAAAGAGAAGATTGTAGCGCTTATAGGTGAGCATAACTTCAAGGGCAAGGAGCATATTCGCGAGTTCATTGTGCATGATGATAACTTGAAGGCGCTGTCATCGGCCCTGGTAGGGTGTTCGGGGCTGGAGGGCGATGTGCTCGCAAAAACCACCGATTTCTTTTACATGGCGTTCAAATACTATTCGTCATTTTTCTATGATGAGTTGAACTATTACAAAGAAGATTTGGCGCGGGCCGAAGCCCGGGAGCTGGAACTGCAGCGCACGGAAGATCTTGCAAGAAGTAAAGCAAAGGCCGAAGCACAAACAGCAGTCAAGGCTTCAAGGGTATGCTCATTTATCAATGTGTTCGCCGTCAAGGGCGAACCTGCGTCGGATTTCATGGACGCCTTTTTGTCAGTGGTGAATGGCTATTCCAGAAAATACCAGATGAACGAATCTGCGTATTGGTTTGTCTTCACTGCCCATCTTGATTTTTATCTTTACACCCTGGCGACCCGCAAGCTGTTGCAAGCGTCTGGGCTGAACCAGGTTTTCCTTGCGCCCTTTGTCTTTTTGCTTGAGGGTAACAAGGATCGAATGCAGGAACTGTCGGGCTTGATGAATGACGAGGTGGTCAAGGATGCGCTGGTGAGCATGTTTATCCTGATGGCTAACCAGAAGGCCGGGAATAAAGAAGGTAGCTTTAATTTTCTCTATGAGAAGATCCTGCTGTGTGAAAAAGATATACCGGAAGGCGAATTCATGCAGGGCCTTAACGTTGTCAAGCAAATAACTGAAAGGCTGGTGCTTGAGGTTTTGCGACCTGAGATGGAACGGTCCGCAGGAATAGATAATTTGTTCTGATGGATTACCCCTCGCAAGCGGGGGGGCGCTTGCATGCTATTTACCCTGTTTGTTGCCAGATTGCGCAACCGGCACCGAGGATTGCCCCACGATGCGCTTGACCAGCGCCGCATGACTGCTGGCTTGGTCGCTGCGGGAAATGACCTGGATGACCGCCATGCGCTCGCCGGAGCCTGCGATAAAGGTGCTGTTCAAGGTTTTGCCGCCGCCCAGGGTCGCCGTGCTGTCGATTTGTCGCACGCCAAGGCCGTTGCGGTTCAGGCGCGCTTCGCCGGTTTGTCGAAAGTCTGGCAGCCCGGCACTCTGGCGTTCGACGAAACCGCTGACGGCGCCGTCGAGGAAGGCGTCGTCGTTGTCGCCGGGGCGCGATGCTTCGGGGAGCGGTTTTTCAATCACCATGACCACGCGCTTTTCCTGCGAATTGGCATACAGGGTGCCCACGGCGCCGGCGCCTTCGCTGCTCTGTTCGTCGGCGCTCAAGGGGCTGGCGATGAAGCCTGCCGGCAGGGTGAAGCTGAACTTGCCGCCGAGCACCGCGACCTTTACTTCAGCTTTCGCCTGGCTGCCGGCTTTGCTCGCGGCATGCAGATTCGGTAGTGCCAACAGGCCGACAACGGCCAGGGTCAGCGTCAGGGCGGTTTTGTGGAAAATCGTCATACAGTCTCTCGTGGGACGCGGGGCAGGGCGGGGTGGATATGCTCACATAAACCTGCATGCTCGGTAAGCCCCGGCTTTGCCGTCGGCCAGACGGTCATGGCAGATCGCCTTGCGGGGGCTATCGTTGCTTGTCTAAACAGCAACTACCGACCGAGGGCGGTGCTATGAACACCAGTGATCTACTCGAACAGCTGCTTCGCGCCGGGCAGGGCTCGCAAGCGCAACAAGGGAGCAGCGGCAGGTCAGCGCAAGACGGGCTGGGCGGTCTGGGCGGCTTGCTGGGCGGGCTGCTTGGCGGCGGCAGTGCATCGGCGGGCGGTGCTGGCCTGGGTGGTCTACTGGGCGGGCTGTTGGGGGGCAACGCGGGTGGCTCTACCCAGGGCCGCTCTGGCGGTGGCACCAATTACGCCGCCCTGGCGTCGTTGGGCATGATGGCGTTCCAGGCCTATCAAAGCTGGCAGCGCAGCCAGGCGGCGGCCCCGCAACAGGCGCTGCGTACGGTCGATCAATTGTCCGGCGCCGAGGCCGAGGGCCACAGTCATGCAATCTTGCGCGCGCTGATTGCGGCAGCCAAGGCTGACGGTCGTATTGATGAGCAAGAACAAGCGTTGATTTACGCTGAAATCAAACGTCACACCAACGACCCGCAACTGCAGCAATGGCTGGATGAGGAAGTCAGCAAGCCACTGGATGCTGGCGAGGTGGCACAGTCGGCCCAGGACCCAGGCATGGCCGCGGAAATGTACCTGGCCAGCGTAATGCTGGTGGATGACCAGCAGGACGCAGAGCGGGCCTACCTTGACGAACTGGCCGGCGCGCTGCAGATCGATCCGGCCTTGCAGGTGCACCTGGAACAGCAGGCCAAGGGAAACGCCTGACGCCGCTCAACTGATGAAGATGATCTTCGACACCAGCTCTGCGCTGTTCTTGGCCTGAAGCTTCTTCATCAGCCGGGCGCGGTGGACTTCCACGGTGCGGTGGGAGATACCCAGCTTGCGCGCCACCTCCTTGCAGGTCAGGCCGTTGACGATATGCAGCGAGATCTCGCGTTCGCGCGGGGTCAGCTGGATGGTCGGCGCCGGCTGGCGGTCCAGGCGCTCGAAATGCCAGACCATCAGTTTGAACGGGTCCTCGACCGTCAGCGAAAAGCCGTGGGCCCGGGCCCAGAAGACCTCGCCATTACGATGCTGCATGAAGCGCTCGTCGGAGTAAAAGGCGCCGGGGCCGTTGCGCAGCCAGTGCTCGCTGCGTTCGCCGATGCTCTGGTAGTCGGCGTGGGAGGGGTACAGCAACAGGGTCAGGTTGCCTTGCAAATGCTCGCGCTCGTAGCCGAACAGGCGCTCAAAGGCCTGGTTGCAGTCGAGCATGCGCCGATGGCCGGTGATCATCTGCGGCGCGGGGGAAACCTGGAAGGCCAGGCGCTCAAGGTCCTGGAAGTGCGGGGCGTCTTCGATCATCGGGCGTCCTGCCTCGGGTTTGTCGGTGTGCACCGGGTTGGCGGGCACTACTTACTGGCGTAAGTAGTTGCCCCAACTAGCGTGGGATTCGGGCGCTGAATCATTGTATGGAATACGCGCTTCAAGGACAGAAGAAAATCACCATGACACACGATTCCGTATCCATCGTCGCGGCTGCCCACAGCCCTTTTGGTCGCCTGGATGGCCTCAACCTCGAAGACCTGATCGTCAAGGTCACCCGCGAAGCCCTGGCAGACGCCGAGATCGACGCCGGCGAGATCGACGCGCTGTTTCTCGGGCACTTCAACTCAGGCCTGGTGGCCGATGGCTTTCCTGCCTCGCTGATGCTTCAGGCCGACCCGCAACTGCGCTTCAAGCCCGCCACCCGCTGCGAGAACGCCTGCGCCTCGGGCTCGGCGGCGATCCAGGCCGGCATCAACGCGATTCGCAGCGGCGCCGCCGACCTGGTGCTGGTGGTCGGCGCCGAGAAAATGACCGGCAACAGCACCGTCGAAGTCACCCGCGCCCTGGCCGGTGCCGGCTACCAGAACGCCATGCAGGAGGCCGGCCTGAGCTTCGCCCAGCTGTTTGGCCAGGTGGCCCAGCAGTATGCCGAGCGCTACCACAGCCCGTTGGCCTCGATGGCCGCGATTGCGGTAAAGAACCACGCCAATGCCATGGCCAACCCGTTGGCGCAGATGCACCGGCTGATGGATTTCGAACACTGCAACAATGTTTCCTCGGGCAACCCGCTGATCGCACCGCCCCTGCGCCTGACCGACTGCTCGCTGATCAGTGACGGCGCGGCGGCGATCATCCTCGCCTCGCCGCAGCGTGCACGTTCGATGCGCCGCCAGGTGGCGATTCGTGCCATGGTCCAGGTCAACGACTTCCTGCCGCTGTCGCGCCGCGATGTGCTGGCCTTCGAGGGGCCGCAGCGGGCGATTCAGGGTGCCTTGCGCGAAGCCGGGGTGACCCTTGGCGACCTGAACTTTGCCGAGGTCCACGACTGCTTCACCATCGCCGAGTTGTTGATTTACGAAGCCATGGGCCTGGTCCCCCGCGGTGAAGGCCATCGCGCCCTCGACGACGGTATCGTGCGCCAGGGCGGGCGCCTGCCGGTCAATCTGTCGGGTGGGCTCAAGGCCAAGGGCCATCCAGTGGGCGCCACCGGGGTTTCGATGCATGCCCTGGGCTTTGCCCAGCTGACCGGCGAACCCATCGGCCTGGGCGTACCCGGTGCTGAGTTCGGCTTGCTGTTCAACATGGGCGGCATGGCCGTGGCCAACTACGCCAGTGTCCTGCAAGCGGTCAAGGCCTGAGGATGAACATCGCCCATTGGCTGCGCGATGCGGCCCAGCGCTGGCCGCAGCGCCCGGCGTTGTTCGAGGGGCAGCGCCAGGTTGCCGACTACCAGGCGTTCGCCGCCCAGGCCCGGGCCCGCGCCGTGCAACTGCGCGAGCAGTACGGCATTGCGCCCGGCGAGCGGGTGGCGCTGTTGATGAAGAACAGCTGCCGCTATCTCGAACTGCTGTACGCCATCTGGTGGAGCGGCGCGGTGGCGGTGCCGATCAACAGCAAGCTGCACGCCCTGGAAGCCGCCTGGATTGCCGCCAATGCCGGCGCCCGGCTGGTCTACACAGATGACGGCCAGGTGTTCGCCAGCGGCGCGTTGCCGAGCGGCTGCCAAGAACTGGCGGCGCACACGCCGAGCCCGCAAGGCCCCTTGGCGGATGAGCAACTGCCCGAGCCGTACCCGCGCCAGGACAGCGACCTGGCCTGGCTGTTCTACACCTCCGGCACCACCGGGCGCTCCAAGGGTGTGATGCTGTCCCATGGCAATTTGATCGCCATGTCCCTGTGCTATCCACTGGACGTCGATGCGGTGGCCGCTGGTGACGCGGTGGTGTACGCCGCGCCGATGTCCCATGGCGCCGGCCTGTACAACTTCATTCATGTGCGCTGTGGCGCCCGCCATGTGGTGCCGGCCTCGCGCGGCTTCCAGGCGGCGGAGCTGTTTGAGCTTGCGCAGCAACTGGGCCAGGTCAGCCTGTTTGCCGCGCCGACCATGGTCAAGCGCATGGTCGACCAGGCGCGCCTGCAGGGGTATGCCGGCGAAGGCATCAAGACCATCGTCTACGGTGGCGGGCCAATGTACCTGGCCGATCTTGCCCAGGCCCTGGACACCTTTGGCCCGCGTCTGGTGCAGATCTACGGCCAGGGCGAATGCCCGATGACCATCAGCGCGCTGTCGCGCCAGGCCATCGCCGATCGCGGACACGCCGACTGGGCGCAGATCGCCGCCTCGGTGGGGCGTGCCCACGCCTGCGTCGAGGTGCACGTGGTGGATGCCCAAGGCCAGCCGGTGGCCGCGGGCGAGCCGGGGCAGATCGTGGTGCGCGGGCCGGTAGTGATGCAGGGCTACTGGGACAACCCGCAAGCCACCCAAGAGGCCCTGGTAAACGGCTGGCTGCTGACCGGCGACATTGGCTTTTTCAACCAGCAGGGCTACCTGACCCTCACCGATCGCTGCAAGGATGTGATCATCTCCGGCGGCAGCAACATCTACCCACGCGAAGTCGAGGAAGTGCTGATGCAGCACCCCGAAGTGTTCGAGGTGTGTGTGGTCGGCGAGGCCGATGCCGAATGGGGCGAATCGGTGGTAGCCTTCGTTGCTTTGCGTTCACCCGATAGCCTCGATGCGCAGGCCCTCAACCAGTGGTTTCTGGCGCGTATGGCCTCGTTCAAAAAACCGAAAAAGTTCGTCTTTTGCCCCGAGCTGCCGAAGAACAGCTATGGCAAGATTCTCAAGACCCGCTTGCGTCAGTGGTTACAGGAGCCTTCGCAGCCTCTGATCAACCTCTGACGCGCGGTATTTCATGGATAGCACTACGACAGGAGTCCCCACTATGGGTGTGCCAGCTTCCAACCCCCTGCGCCAGCGGCGCCGGGCCTTTATCGGCGCCACCTCCGGCCACTTGATCGAGTGGTACGACTATGGCGTCTACGGCTTTCTCGCCGTGTACATCGGCAAGGCGTTTTTTGTTTCTGACGACCCTACCAGCAGCTTGCTGGCAAGCTTTGCCGCCTTTGCCCTGAGCTTCTTCATCCGGCCCCTGGGCGGGCTGTTCTTCGGCCCTCTGGCCGACAAGATCGGCCGGCGCAAAACCCTGATCACCGTGCTGGTGATGATGGCCGGCTCGACCTTCCTGCTCGGGCTGTTGCCGACCTACGCCAGCATCGGCATCGCCGCGCCGATAATTCTCGTGTTGATCCGCTGCGTGCAGGGCTTCTCGGCCGGTGGCGAGATCGGCACCATCACCAGCTTCATTTCCGAATACGCCGGCCCCGGCCGCCGCGGCTTTGCCACCTGCTGGTTGATGGTTACCGCGGTGCTCGGCCTGCTGCTGGGCGGCGCCGTGGCCAATGGCATGACCTGGGCCCTGGGCGCCGAGCTGATGCAGGAGTGGGGCTGGCGCATTCCGTTCCTGGTGGCCGGCCCACTGGGCTTCATCTCGATGTACATCCGCCTCAAGCTTGAAGACAGCCCGGAGTTCCTCGCCCTGGTCGAGGCCGGGCAGACCTCCAAGGCGCCACTGCGCGAGGTCTGGCTGTGGAAGCGGGCGATCGCCCTGGTGTTCTTCATCATCACCCTGCACAGCTCGATCTTCTACCTGGTGCTGACCTTCGCCTCGACCTACATGTCCAACACCCTCAAGTTCGACAGCGGCACCACCTTGCTCTACGTCTTCGTCGCCAGCCTCTCGGCGGCGCTGGTGATGCCGCTGGGCGGCGCCTTCACCGACCGTTACGGGCGCAAGCCGTTCTTGCTGGTGATCGGCACCCTGGCAACCCTGGCCATGTACTGGTTCTTCAAGACCGCGCCGGGCGCCACGCCTGCGACCCTGTTCTGGCCGCTGATGGCCGTGGCGATTTTGTTCGGTTTGTACGCGTCCTCGACCTACGCCTTGATGAGCGAGTTGCTGCCCACCCGCATCCGCTCCACCGGCATCGCCGTGGCCTACAACATTCCGGTGGCGGTGTTCGGCGGCAGTGCGCCGCTGATTTCTACCTGGCTGATCAAGCTGACTGGCGACATCACTGCGCCCTGGTATTTCTATGTGGGCACCGGGGTGGCGTCGCTGCTGGCGTTGGTGGTGTTGCGCACAGAGGATTTTGTCGCGGGTGGGCATGCGGTTGGCAAGGAGGAGGGGGTGCCTGTTTTAGTCTGAGCGGGTTATCGATCCGTTTACTGCTTAAAATCAGTTTCTCGCGAACCACGTGGGCAGCCACTAATTTGCAGGGTTCATGGCCAACTGCTATTAGTTGTTAAAGCCTGCTAGGAGCGAGTCATGGCCAGAGCACTCATGCTTCATCAGATTCCCCTATCGTTTTTCGTTAAAGGCGGGGGAATCGCCATAAGCATGGCATGTTGTGTTCTGGCGATCAGCCCAGCTTACGCTGCCGAGGGATCGCTGCAGACCCGTGTAGTCTGGCAGTCAACGTGCCCCAGTGACCCTCCCCCTCCCATCGTGAAAGACAGTGATCGGTCCGGAGTGATCGCCCTGATTGCTGCAGCTATGGCCCCGAAGCTGATAGAGGGGGCAGTTGATATGGCTGCCGAGGCATTGAAGGCTGCTGGTCAAACAAAGACTACGGCATCGACAGCGAAATCCGCGGACTATTTTTATAAAGTCAGCCAAGAGGCTGACATACTCAGCCGAACAAACTGCCTAGTGGTTGTTCGTGGTGAATTTGAGCCGAAGTCGATAACCCGGCATGAGTTTGCAGCCAAAGTCGAGGCGTTCCACGGCTTAACGAAATTACATTTTTACTACGAAGCAAAACTTAATCGCCTGAGAGGACTGCAGTACTTTCAGCTGACGCCAAACTATCTGGAGGTAACCGAGTTTGACCATTGGCGATTATTTGGTACCAGGAAACGCGACTTCATCGTCGCCGTTACCTTGACCGTTCCTGGGGGCGCTGCGCCGTTTGGTTCCGCTGAGATGACGTTCAAGGACATTCGTCGGGGCGAGAAAATAAAGGCAGGCGATTGGCGCCTGAGCTCAGCGTCGACGCTTCCCATTGCATTCCCACCAGCGTCCGCAGATGCCACTAAGGCTAAGGAAAAACAGGAAGCCAGGGTGGCTCGCTATTTGTTGGCGCTCGATATTCTAAACCCCAAGGACCCAACACCTTCTCAGCCGGAAAGTGTCTACCTGGACAAACGTGTTGTCGCGGCGGTCGATACGTACTGTGCGGCCATGAGCGCCCAGAACCTCAAGCTGGGTAAAGACCATCAGTTGCATGATGATCGATGCAATTACTCATTGACGGCTGATCGTGAACGCCTGGACAACGCCATTGAGGCTGCCAACTCAAATAAACACCGCAAAAAGTGGGCTGGAACGGTGTGTGATTATAGACCCGCGCGCACAGCCGATAAAAAACCCGCTACGTGTGAAAGCATGGGCGAAGACGTTGATCTTGAAGACAAGGTCTTCACCTACTTTGTAACGCAGCTAACGTTAAGTGAGACCAGTGAGGGAAGCAAGTTCGCGTTGTATCTGGGCAATGCCCTATCCTCTTCAAAGGAAGAGGTAAGTACGGTGCTTAAAGGCTATATACCTAAATCTGCAGACGCTAAAGATGCGGATAAAGCATCCCGGCGAGCGGCGCGCGAAGATGCTTTGCTTGCCGACCTCGAAGTGCAGAAGGCAGAGGAAGCCCTGGCTGATGCGTTGCTTCCCGAAACCCCTGTGGCGGTGGACGTTACGTCGGCTCGAATTGCGTTGCTGAAGGCCAAGATTGCTGCTAACGAAGCACATCGCAAAGCGGGAACCAGTGTTCCATTTCCGTTGATACCTGGCGTGTAGGTCTGCGCTAATGAACTGCGTTCGAGCGTGGGCCGTGATTGCCGTTGTCGCACTGGCGACGGTTGGCTATGGCAACACATCGGCAGAAGCGTTGAAACAGATCAGCGACGAATTAAAAGCCTGGATAGAAAAATACGCTGAGCCGACGATCTATAACGGTAAGCCGGTCAAAATTGAGTTTTCGCCCTGGCAGGTTGCGCTGCTGCAGTTTGGTGCAGCCGATACCAGGTCTGCAGTCGTCTGTGGTGGGGTGTCGATTGATTCGGTTTGGGTATTAACAGCTGCACACTGCTTTTTCGATCCGACCACAAAAAGTAGAAAGCCGGATTCGAAGTTTTATGTGGGGTACAACGCTGACGACCTTACAAAAGCTGTTGCGAAGGTCAAGATAAAGAGAGTGGTGGTGAATGAGAAGTATGATCCCAGGGGGAAAGAATTTGATGTGGCATTAGTTCGCTTGGACACACCCATACCGGTGCGAGGATTTATGCGCTTGCCCAGTCAGGCAGAGGCGACGGCCCTGATCAAGCCGGGGACGCGCCTAACGACCACCGGCTGGGGCTTGACCGAGGCTGGCGTTAAATCAAATCTGCTGTTGGAAGTTGAGGTGCCGGTTGTAGGCTTTAGTGATTGCAGCAAGCATTACAACGCTACATTACCGGCAAATGCTATTTGTGCGGGAGAACAGGGTAAAGATGCGTGCTCGTGGGACAGTGGTGGGCCACTTTTCAAGCGGGCTGAAGATGGGCAGTCAGTCCAGATTGGAATTGTCAGCTACGGCAATGTGTGTGGACGCGAGTCGCCGGGGGTTTATACGCCTGTAGCTGCGCATCTCGACTGGATTGCGAAAACACGCTCTGCAAAATGATTGACCACGCACTATGCGCTGTCTGCCTCGGGCGCACGCAACGCCTTGCTGTAGTAGCCGGATGAATCGAAACAGCACACCTGCTTCTTGCCGGATGCAAGCATATCGCAGGCATCGCTTATGCGTTTTGCCCGGGTCTTGAGTTGCTTGGCTGACGTGATCCAGTGGATCCAGTCGACGCGTGCGAGGGTTGTCGTACTGTTCCAGACTTCACGCGCCTCGCCAGCGCTGGCCAGGGCCTGCTGAAAGTCGGCCGGGATGTCGGGCTCGGGCTCCTTCTTCACCGGGGTCAGCTCCAGTGTAACGACATCCCCCACGGCCGCGCCTGCGGCTTCGAGCAAGGCGCTCTTTACCTGCAGCCAATGGCTCAGTTGGCCATCGGGCTCAAGTGTTGCCTGGAAAGGCTGCCCGTTGATGGTGCCGTCAACGCTGGTCCGGCCGCGCCGGGGAAGCTGTTCGCTTGCCTCTCTTGGCAGGATGACGAACGCCCACGAGGCATCGTCGCCAGGCTTTGCCGGGCGCAGAAGCTTTGCTTTGAAGTGGGATTTAGCAGCGATTGTTGTCATTGCCACGCCTTCCTGTCCACTCACTGTCGCGTTTGAACGCGACAGTGAGAATAGATTCAGTACAGAAGGTCTAGCTATTGGCCACGGGTCTGTCCAGCGGCTAGGCGGGTTGGGCTGCCAGGCGATTGCTGACGTTACGCCCCAGCACCAGCACCGTGACGAAACCGCAGCCCACCAGGGCCGTGGCCAGGCTCAGCAGCACCGAGCTGCCCAGCTGGTCGACGATCTGCCCGCCGAAGAACGAGCCCAGCGCGATGATCACCTGGAACATGGCGACAAACAGGGGCATGCCGCGTTCGACATCCTTGGGTGCGACCACAAACATCCAGATGCTGGCACAGGCCGGGAAGGCGCCGAAGGCGAAGCCCCAGAGCGCGATCAGCAGCGCTGCGCCGGTCATGCCGGTGGCGAAGTAGGGGAACAGCGCGGTGCTGATGGCGATCATCAGGGCGACCAGCATCAGGGTGTGACGCACGCTGCGGTTGGCGGCGAAACCGGCAAAGATATTGCCCGCCACCCCGGCCACACCATACAGCAGCAACAGTGAGCCAATGGTCGGTCCATCGAAGCCGGCACTCTGTTTGAAGAACGGTGCGACGTAGGTGTAGGCGGCAAAATGCGCCAGGCCAATCAGCAATACCGCAATCAAGCCAACCCGGGCCTGTGGATTGATAAACAGGGCCGGCAGGTCACTGATGCGAATGGCCTTGTCGGGATTGAGCCGCGGCAGCAGGAAGACCTGCGCCAGCAGCACCGGCACGCCGACCAGCGCAGTGACCAGGAAGGTCATGCGCCACCCCATCAAGCCACTCAGCCAGGTGCCGACGGGCACGCCCAGCACGGTGGCCAGGGTCACACCGACCATGATGATCGAAGTGGCCTGGGCCACGCCCACGCCCTTGGGCGCCAGGCGGCCGCTGAGGGCAATGGCCGTCGCCCAGAAACCGCCGATACTCACGCCTAGCAGAACGCGGCCGAACAGCAGCAGACTGAAGTCGCTGGCGTAGGCCACCACAGCGTTGGCGATGATCATGATCAGCGTCAGGCCGATCAGCAGATAACGCCGGTCCAGCGCGCCAATGCCCACCGACAGCAAGGGCGCGGCGAGGGCGGCCATTATGCCGGGCAGGGTAACCATCAGCCCGGCCTGGCCGGCACTGATGCCCAGGTCGCTGGCGACATCGTTGAGCACGCCCACCGGCAGAAACTCACTGGTTACCAGGGCGAAGGCACCCACGGCGACCGAGAGAATCGCCAGCCACTGCTGCTTGACGCTCTGTTGATTATGTTCGGGAAGGCCGTGACGGCCTTGGCTTGCGCTTGGCATGGTGCGGGGTTCCAAGGGGGGATATCGCCTGGGGCAGGCGAGGGGAGCGGGGGAAATCTGCAGGCGATTATAGGGGGTGGTTGTGGCAAGCAGACAGCTGGGGTACTCGATAGTAATCATCAGTGTGATTGATGAGGGCGTCGTTCAGGCAAGGCTTGGCCTTGTACTCACTCGGGTTGCGAGTGCGTTGAACAGTTGGCGCAGGTTCTGAAGTGCTTTCAGAGACTGTCCGGATCGCCAAAAAACATCTGAATCCGCGACCGCAACCACCGCTCCCCCGGATCATTATCCTGCGACCCGCGCCAGGCCATGTGCAGTTCGAAGGTCTGCACCTCGAGCGGCGGGTCTTCGGCGCGCAGGCCGCCGGCGGCGGTCAGCACTTCGGCGGTGTAGTCGGGGACGGTGGCGATGATGTCGGTGCCGGTCAGCAGGCTGCCCAGGCCGTTGAATTGCGGTACGGCAAGGACTACGTGGCGCTTGCGCCCGACCTTTTCCAGGGTTTCGTCCATGAACCCGCCCAGGTCGCCGGCAAACGACACCAGGGCGTGGGGGCGGGCGCAGAAGTCGTCCAGGCTCAGGCTCCCGGGCATGCTGTCGGCACGCAGGACCTTGGGCTTGCTGCGCCGCAGCACCTTGCGCTTGGCGTTGGCCGGCAGGTCGTTGGTCCAGCTCACGCCGACCGAGATTTCCCCCGAGGCCAGCAATGCCGGCATCAGCAGGTAGTTGACCCGGCGCACCACCAGGACGATGCCCGGGGCTTCGGCGCGTACGCGCTTGAGCAGTTGCGGCAGCAGGGCGAATTCGGCATCGTCCGACAGGCCGATGCGAAACACCGCGGTGCTGGTCGCCGGGTCAAAATCCGCTGCGCGGCTGACTGCGGTGGAGATCGAGTCCAGCGCCGGCGACAGCAGGGCGAAGATCTCCACCGCCCGCGCCGAGGGTTCCATGCTGCGCCCGGTGCGCACGAACAACGGGTCGTCGAACAGGTTGCGCAGGCGCGACAGGGCGGCGCTGATGGCCGGCTGGCCGAGGAAGAGTTTTTCCGCCGCGCGGGTCACGCTACGCTCGTGCATCAGGGTCTC
Organism: Pseudomonas sp. B21-035; assembly: GCF_024748945.1. Lineage (NCBI taxonomy): Bacteria > Pseudomonadati > Pseudomonadota > Gammaproteobacteria > Pseudomonadales > Pseudomonadaceae > Pseudomonas > Pseudomonas sp. B21-035. Next base: position 3,195,539 of record NZ_CP087179.1, on the reverse strand, counting down.
GAAGACGATCAGCAGGTTCAGGTCGACGCGGCGCAAGTCGTTACGGTTCATCGGCTCGGCTTCACAAGGCGGATGGGGCAGGGGTGAATCTTACGGGTAAAGGCTGCTACCCTGCACCGCATAATTTGATGGACGCTGCATTACCATCAATCAATGACAAGCATGTTGACTATTAATGGCCACTGATGGTCTAACCGTCAAAGCCCGGATAGAGTTCAGGGCATTAGAGGTTCAATTGGCGAGGTTTGCGATGTCCCGCATGATCCGTTTCCACAAGTTCGGCCCGGCCGAGGTGCTCAAGATCGAAGAGCAGGCCCCGGTGCAACCGGCGGCTGGCGAGGTGCAGATTCGCGTTGAAGCGATCGGCATCAGCTGGTACGACGTGCTCTGGCGGCAGAACCTGGCGCCGTCCCAGGCGCGCCTGCCTGCCGGTATCGGACACGAGATGGCGGGTGTGGTTACAGCCGTGGGCGAAGGTGTCGATGACCTGGCGGTCGGCGACAAGGTTGCCAGCTTTCCGGCCAGCAGTGCCAACGAGCATCCGGTGTACGGCGAAGTCATCGTCATGCCGCGCAATGCCCTGACCCGTTATCCCGAGATTCTCTCGCCGGTCGAGGCCAGCGTGCACTACACGCCACTGCTGATCGCCTACTTTGCCTTCGTCGACCTGGCGCGGGCCAAGGCCGGGCAAACCGCGCTGATCACCGACGCCAGCCACTGCGCCGGCCCGGCCTTCGTGCAACTGGGCAAGGCCCTGGGCCTTAAGGTGTTTGCCGCGACCAAAGAGGCCGAGCAGCGCGACTACCTGATCAAGCTCGGTGCCGACAAGGTGATCGTCACCGAAGAGCAGGACCTGCTCATGCAGATCAACAAGTACACCGACAACCGCGGTGTCGATATGGTCCTCGACGGCCTTGGCGGGCCGCAGATGGCCTTGCTCGGTGATGCCCTGGCACCGCGTGGCAGCCTGGTGCTGTATGGCCTGCAAGGCGGCAACCAGACGCCGTTCCCGGCCTGTGCGGCGTTCCAGAAGAACATCCAGTTCTTCGTGCATTGCATCGGCAACTTCACCGGCAAGCCGGAGCTTGGCATCAGCCAGGACCAGGTGGCGCTGCAGCGTGCCCTGCGCGATATCAACCAGTTCACCGCCGACAAGCTGCTGACGCCGCTGATCATCAAGACCTACCCGTTCGAGAAGGTGGTCGAGGCGCACCGCTACATGGACGAATGCCCTTGCGGTGGCCGGCTGGTGCTGGACTTGTCGCAGGCGGAGTAAAATCTGCGCGACACTTGGCCTGAACAAGCCCGAGCATTGACTCGGGCTTTTTTGTGGTTTTTCACGCACTCCTGGGTTTGGGCGCGAGTTTGTCCATTCGTTGTGGCGCTGCTGCTGGCCCCTTCCGCCTTTACGGCGGCCTACTTTTCTCTTGGGAAAAGGTAGGCAAAACCGCCTGCTCCTGCATACGGCCCTACGCTGCGCTTCGGGTCCCCTCGCTACGGCACCTTCCGGGGCATCGCGGCCTACGACTTGCTTCGCAAGTCTACATCTCGCGTCTTCGGCTGCCGCCGAAGGTGCTGCGCACCGCCCCTACAGGCACCTACGCTCGGCCTCCTGAAGTCGCCTTTCGCGGCGCCTGGAAGTACGTGCATGAAGATCAAGACCAAAACCAAAACCAAGCAAGTCGTTCCTAGCTTTGGCTTCAGTATGACCGCGCCAGAATCTGCTTTCGCAGATACGTCAGTGCAGGCTCCGCCCGTAACTTCGCGACTTCAGGAGGCTGAACGTAGGTGTCTGGAAGGGGCCGGCAGCGGCGCCACATCGAATGGATATGCCCGCAGCCGTAGCCTCAACATCCGATCCCAAGGACCCTAAACCCGGAAATCCGTGAAGAACCTTTTTTGTGGGTATTTCCCAGGGTTGTTTAGGATATTTCCGAGGTAACTTTGCCTGCTGACGCTTGCCTGCTTGCGCTATGTTTGTGCAATAGGAAAAAGCACAGGCAGCCTGTCTGATTGTCGGTATTGTCGAAGATGAATCTGAATGGTTTTTTTACCGTGATCTGTATCTTTTATTCGCGGGGCAACGCCCGATAATAGTTCTTCAATAGTCGTCTCACGGAGCGAGGCATGATGGGTCGTAAGCCAGGGGTTAAAGGCGCTGTGCTGCCGGGCTGGGGGAGGGAAGAACGATGGTGAGCAAGAGCTTCTGAAGTTATTTCCGTAGGAAGTTGTAGGAAGTTTCTGAGGATAAGCTTATTTATCCTTCTTTGCTGATTGAAAGTTCTTCGATGGAATCTTTTTCTTTCAGGTGGCCGTTTATTGAAATCGGGTAGGCGTTATGAGCAGCATTCACGATCAAGCCATGCAGTATATCTACCAGCAAGTATTGGCGCGCTTGCTGGAGCATTTGTCCCAGGCCCAGCGGGCCTCTTTGCAGTTATTGATTCAACGCTTGATTGTCGCGGCGGGCGGCGCCGAGCGCATCAACGGCTTCAGGCTGATGTTCGCCCATGATGGCAGCCAGAATGCCAGCCATGCCCTGGCCTGCCTGCGCGCGGCGCAACTGAGCATTGCCGCGCGCTCGCCGGGCACCTTCGAGCTGCGTATCGCCGTGGTGCGCCAGGCCGGCATGAGTATTACGGCCTTGAACAATATCGAGCAGGGCTTCTCGGCGCTGTTTCTGCACGATGATCCGCGGGTCGAGCTGCTGATGCTCGATGACCAGCAGTTGCTGCCATTCGACCGCCGCCACGCTATTTCCCAGAGCCAGCAACTGGCCGAGCGTCACGAATTGCTGTTGTTCGGGCATTTGCTCGCTGGCGGGCCACGGGCCGGTTTCGGTAGCCATGGCACCCTGCGCCTTGCCGAGCTGTGCCGTCAGGCCATCGGCTGGCGCGGCGGTGTCGATGCCATCATCACCGCCCAGCCGCTGCCCGAGCGCAGGCGCCTGCTGGCCTGGAGCCGCCGCGCCCTGCGCGAGGAAGACCTGCTGTGCATCCGGCCGATACACAGTTGTGCCACGTCGCTGTGCGAGGGCATGAGCGAGTTGCGCCAGCGTTACCTGCAGCAGCTGTACGGCCAGGCCCGGCCCATGGCCATCGGGCCCAACGGCGATTACTGTGCGCCGGCGATGCGTTTCATCATCATCGATGACCTGGTGCATGACCCCGACTTGCCGTATGACGAGCGCCTGAACCGCTTTCTGGGCTGTCGCTTCGACGAGCAGTACTTTGCCTGCGCGCAGGCGGGCACCGCCAACCCGCTGTTGCTGGCGCACCTGAGCGGGCTGCACGGGCAGTTCATCGAAGACAGCGACTACCGCGAAGGCGTCGATGCCTACCTGAGCCAGGCGCGCCAGCGCATGCAGCGCAAGGGCCTGCCGCGCACGTTGCAGGTGCGCCTGCTGGGCCGCTGGCAGCACGCCGAGCAGTTACAGCAACGCCGTAGCCAGGCCAGCGACTTCGCCTTGCAGGCCTACGGCTTGAGCGAAGCGCAGCTGGTCTGCCAGTTGTTTGCGCCGTTTGTTTCCCGGGGCCTGCGCCTTGAGGTGTTTTTGCGCCGCTGTCACCCCGGCATGCTGGTGGCCTTGCCTTACCTGCACAAGGCCCTGCAACGATTGCCGGCGCCGGAGCCGGTGGTGCAGTGGATGGTCGACATCAGTGGCCTGGACTTGCCACTGCTGCAGATGCTCTATCTGCGTGAACCGGAAAGCTGGGCCCGTCCGCGTTCGTTGCTGGCGCGAATCCAGGGCCGCGGCGCCGACCTGCGCCACCTGCGGGTGCAGCCGCCGTCCTGGGCCTGGCTCAAGGCAGAGCAGCCAGGCCGGTACTGATGAAAGCCCCGCACAGTAGCGAGTTCGCCTACCGGGCGGTGTATCGCTACCTGGTTGAGCTGATCGAGCAGATGGCGCCGGGCAGCTATAGCCGGATGCCGTCGTTGCGCGACCTGGCCCAGCGCCTGAACGTGTCGATTTCGACGGTCCAGTACGCCTATTCGCTGCTTGAGCACGAAGGGCGGGTGCAGCCGGTGCCCAAGTCGGGCTACTACGCCAGGGGGCCGGCCCTTGAGCCGGCACGGCCCAGCGCTGGCGATCTGCTCCAGGATTTGCAGCAGCACGCCAACTCGGCGCGCATGCTGGTGCTCAGCGGCGGCCAGGAGCAGGCGCCGCAGTCACTGGAGGCAACCTTGCTGGGCATCGAGCGCCAGTTGCTGCGCCAGTACCCGCGCCTGGGCGGCGCCCCCCAGCCCTGTGGCGAGCTGGAACTGCGCACCGCCCTGGCGGCGCGCTATACCCGCTCGGCGCAGTTGTACTGGAGCGCCGAGGATGTCTACCTGGCGCTGGACCTGCGCTCGTTGCTGGAGACCACCCTGGCCGCCCTTGAGCTGCACAACAGCGCCGTGGTGGTGACCACGCCCTGTTCCTGGCGTTTGCTGCGGGTGTTTCAGGCGGCGCGGATACGGGTGCTTGAAGTGCCCTTGCAGGCCGACGGCGGCCTTGATCTCGAGCGCTTTGCCCGGCTGCTGCGCGAGGAGCCGGTGCGCCTGGCGATGCTGGCCTCGCGCCTGAGCCTGCCCCATGGCAGCATCATGCCCGAGGCCGCGCGCCAGGCCGTGGCCAGGTTGCTCAACCAGCACGGCGTGTGGCTGCTGGAAAACGACCTGGACAGCGAACTGTGCCTCAGCCCAGGCTCTGGCGCTGACCTGCGCGAACTGGTCGACCCGCAGCGCCTGCTGGTGTTCTCGTCGCTGGAGCGCAGCGTTGGCGCCGAAGCGCCTTACGCCTTCCTGCTGTCGCGCCAGTGGCACGGGCCCTTGCTGCGCCAGTTCCTGCTGCGCGGGTTTCGCCTGCCGCCGTTGCGCCAGCAAGCCGTGGCCAGGCTGTACAGCAAGGGCCGTGTCGATGTGCACCTGGAGCAACTGCGGGCGCGTCTGCACGAGCGCCTGGGCCTCCTGTACCGGCAGATGCAGCTGTACCTGGGCTCGCAGCTGGAGTTCCAGATGCCCGCCGGCGGTGGCTGCATCTGGGCCCGGGTATGCGCCCCGGTAGAGACCCGGCCGTTGTTCCATCGCCTGCTGCAGCAGGGCCTGGTGATTGCCCCGGGCGAGCTGTTCAGCCTGCAGGGCGATTTTCGCCAGCACCTGCGCCTGGGCTGGCCAGCCGGGCCGCAAGGGGACTTGCCCTACGGCTTGAGTGTGCTCAGTGATGAGTTGCGGCGCAGCAACGGTTTAAATTAGTATTGAAAATCGTTATCAATTACAAAAAACCGCCACCCCATGAGCGATGCGCTGCCTTCTGCCGACTCCCACCTGCGTACTGTCGAGGCGCTGTACAGTGGCCATCACGGCTGGCTGTACGCCAGGCTGCGCAAGCGCCTGGGCAATGCGCTGGATGCGGCAGACCTGGCGCAGGATACCTTCACCCGCATCCTCGCTTCGAAGGTGGCGGTGTTCGACAACCCGCGGGCGTATCTGAATTGCGTCGCTGGCGGCATTCTCGCCAACTGGTGCCAGCGCAAATCGCTGGAGCGCGCCTACCTGACGGCGCTGGCGCAACTGCCGGTGCCCGAGGCGCCGTCCCCTGAGCAGCGCCTGCTGGTGCTCGAGACCCTGCACGAAATCGATGCCATGCTCGATGCCCTGCCGGCGGTGGTCCGGCGCACCTTTTTGCTGTCGCAACTGAACGGCATGAAGTACGCCGAGATTGCCGAACAGCTCGGCGTTTCGCTGATCAGCGTCAAACGCTACATGAAACAGGCCTTCTTGCAGTGCCTGACGCTGGTGGAGTGATGACGTCAACCGCGATTGACCCGCAAGCGCTAGATGAAGCGGCGCAATGGCTGATGTGCCTGAGCGAAGGCGAGGCCTCTGAGGCTGAGCAGGCGGCGTGGGCGGCCTGGCGCACCAGCAGCGTCGAACGAGAGCGCGCCTGGCAGCGCGCCGAATTGTTGCTGGGCAAACTCGGCGGCTTGCCGCCGGCGCTGGCCATGTCGGCGCTCGATCGCCCGGCAGACCCGCGCCGGCGCGCCGCCATCGCCCGCCTGGCGTTGATGCTCGCGGCAGTGCCAGCCGCCTGGGCCGGCTGGAAGGTCAGCGACGAGCAAGCGTGGATGGCCGACTACCGCTCTGCGCTGGGCGAGTGCCGCGAGTTGACCCTGGCCGACGGCACCCGGGTGTTCCTCAACACCGACTCGGCCATCGATGTGCGCTATGACGCGCAGCAGCGCTTCATCCAGTTGCGGCGTGGCGAAATCCTCGTGCACACCGCCACCGACCGCCAGCAGCCGCCACGGCCGTTGCGGGTTGGCACCCGCGAAGGCCGCATGCAAGCGCTGGGCACGCGGTTTTGCGTGCGCGAGCAGGGCGGGCGGACTTACCTGGCGGTGCTCGAAGGGGCCGTCCGCATCGAACCGGCCAATGCACCCCCTGGCGCGGTGCAGGTTGTCCGCGCCGGAGAAAAGACCGACTTCGATGCCCACAGCAGCCGTGCACCACAGGCGGTCGACGCCAGCATCAGCGCCTGGACCCACGGCATGCTGCTTGCCGACCGCATGCGCCTGGAAGATTTTGCCGCTGAGCTTGGCCGTTATCGGCGCGGTTTCATCCGCTGCGACCCGCAGATCGCCGACCTGCGCGTATCGGGCGCGTTCCCGCTCAACGACAGCCAGCGCAGCTTGAACATGCTGGCAGCGACCTACCCGCTGGCGGTCAAGGCGCACCTGAACGGCTATTGGCTGTTGCTCACGCCGGCCTAAGTCAGGCGCAGGAAAATAAACCTGGCTGGCGCTGATACTTTTTTGCGTTTCGACTGGCAATGGGAGTGCACCCCTCATTTATCCAGTCCAAAGGATCCCTCAGTCATGTCTGTTGCAAGTCGCCCTCGCGCTCAACGTCCCCTGGCCCTGGCCGTGCGTAGCGCCATGCTCGGTCTTACCCTGGTCGCAGGCAGTGGCGCCTCGTGGCTTGCCGCCGCGCAGCCACTGGATGCCGTCGCCGCCCAGGCCTACGACATTGCGCCAGGGCCGCTGGGGCGCGTGCTGTCGAGCTTTGCCATGGCCTCTGGTATGGCCTTGTCGTTCGAACCGGCACTGACCGAAGGGCAGCACAGCCAGGGCCTGCGCGGCAGCTACACAGCGCACGACGGCGCGGCGCGGCTGTTGGCCGGCAGCGGCCTGCAATTGCTTGAGCGTGCCGACGGCAGTTTCACCCTCGCCAGGCTGCCTGCCGGCGCCGACGGCCTGACCCTGGACGCCACCACCATCGAGGCCACCAGTACCCGTGCCGGCGGCCTGCCCGAGGCCTATGCCGGTGGCCAGGTGGCCCGTGGCGGGCGCGTGGGCATGCTCGGCAACAAGGACGTGATGGACACGCCGTTCAGCGTCACCAGCTACACCGCCAAGACCCTGGCCGACCTGCAGACGGTCACCGTCGCCGATGCCCTGGAACGCGACCCGTCGGTGCGCTCGACCGGGCAGACCGGCGGGATCGTCGACTCGTTCTTCATTCGCGGCTTTGCTGTGGGCGAAGGCAACCTGGGTGAGCTGGCCTTCGACGGCGTGTATGGCGTGGCGCCCAACTACCGGGTGTTCACCGAATACGCCGAACGGGTCGAGGTACTCAAGGGGCCCGGGGCGCTGATGTATGGCATTTCCCCCAATAGCGGCGTCGGCGGGGTGATCAACATCGTGCCCAAGCGCCCGCTGGCCGAAGACCTGACCCGTTTTACCGCCAGCTACAGTTCCGACACCCAGGTAGGCGGGCACCTGGACATCAGCCGCCGCTTCGGTAGCGAGAAAGCGTGGGGCGTGCGTTTCAACGGCAGTGTCGCCCAGGGCGATACGGCCATTGACGATCAGCAACGCGCCCTGGATATCGGCGCCATTGCCCTGGATTACCAGGGCGAGCGCTTGCGCCTGAACCTTGACTTCATCAGCCAGAAAGAAAAATGGGACGCCTCCTCGCGACCCTTTACCGTGGCTCCAGGCATCGACGTACCGTCGGCGCCGAACGGGCGCAGCAACCTGCCGCAGGACTGGGGCTGGTCCAATACCCGCGAGCAATCGGCACTGCTCGGCGGCGAGTATGACCTGAACGATGCCGTCACGGTGTTTGCCCACGCAGGCGGCGGCAAGGCGGACGTCAAGCGGATGTCTGACCAGGTACCGCGAATCCTCAACGAGGCGGGCGACACCAGCAACATTCCCGGCTACTACAAGTTCAACGTCGACCGTTCGACGGCGGACGTGGGCATGCGCGCGCTGTTCGACACCGGCCCGGTCACCCATACGGCCACGCTGATGGCGACCCGTTATCAGGACGAATTGTCCCGGGGCATCAACAACGGCAGCGAAATCCTCTCCAACATCTACCACCCGATCGATGTGCCCAAGCAGTACATCAGTGCGCCGAAGGTGCTGCGCATCTCCGAGTCGGAACTCTCCGGCGTGGCGTTGACCGACACCTTGTCGGTGCTCGAAGACCGCCTGCAACTGACCCTGGGTGTGCGTCGCCAGGAAATCGAGTCGCGCAACTACAGCGCCACCGGGGTAGTGAGCTCACGCTACAAGGACAGCGCCACCACGCCGGTGGTCGGCCTGGTGGTCAAGCCCTGGGACGACGTCTCGTTCTACTACAACTACGTCGAAGGCCTGAGCAAGGGCGATATCGCCCCGGCCACGGCGGCCAACGCCGGTGAGGCCTTTGCGCCCTACGAGTCAAAGCAGCATGAACTGGGGGTCAAGTACGAGCACGGCACTTTCATGACCACCCTGGCGCTGTTCCAGATCGAGAAACCCAGTGGCGAACTGGCAAGCGGCAATGTCTTCGCGGTGCAGGCAGAGCAGCGCAACCGCGGGATCGAGCTGAGCATGTTCGGTGAAGTTGCGCCTGGCACCCGCTTGCTCGGCGGGGTGACGCTGCTCGACGGCGAGCTGACCGACTCGGCCACCGCTGCCAACCGGGGCAATGAGCCGGTGGGGGTGCCGGATGTCCAGGCCAACCTCTGGGCCGAGTGGGACACCCCCTGGGCCGAGGGCTTCACCCTGACCGGTGGAGCGATCTACACCGCCAGCCAGTACATCAACCAGGCCAATACCCAGGAGCTGGACGCCTGGACCCGCGTTGATGCCGGTGCCCGCTACAGCACCCGCATCGACGGGCGCCCGACCACCTTCCGGGCCACGCTGCAGAACGTCTTCGACCGTGAGTACTGGTCGGGGGTAGCCTCTTATGGCGCCATCTCGCCGGGCTATCCGCGAACCCTGCAGCTGTCGGCGACGGTGGACTTCTGATGCCCTAGGCAGCGCGTTGGTCGCCCGCGGGTTGCCAGAGGGCGGCGTCTGTATGTATAACCAGTACTCCAGCCGCCAGCCCGTACCGCGCCGTGATCGCCCATTCCGTCGACGACCCGTTCTACTACCTGCACAACTTCCAGCAAGTGCTCGACTGGATCGAGCTGCGCTATGCCGACCTGCTCGACGACCAGGAGCACGCCTTCATCAGCCAGTTCCGCCAGCAGCCGCAGGCGGCCCAGGCCTTGCTGGTGCGCATGGTGATGCGCAAGGGTCAGCTGTTTCGCCCGAGCAAGCTCGACTACGCCGAGATCGGCTCGACCCAGGCTGCCCTGGCGCCATTGCTGGCCCTGGGCTGGGTAGTCGATGACGGCGTGCTGAGCCTTGAGCAGCTGTTCCAGCTGCTGCGCAAGGACGAGTTGGCCCAGGGCTTTGCCGACCGGCTCGAACGGCCACGGGCGGCCAAGGGCGAACTGCTGGCCCAGTTGCAGGCCCTTGAGCTGCCGCCGCAGCCGTTGCAGCAATGGCTGCCGGGCTTTGCCGAGCCGATCATCGAGCTACGCCTGCAGGCCTTGTGCGACCGTCTGCGCCTGCTGTTCTTCGGCAACCTGTACCAGGACTGGTCGGAGTTCGTGCTGGCCGACTTGGGCCTGCTGCGCTACGAGCAGGTGGCCTTCAGCGCCGACTCGCGGGCCTTGCGCCAGCGCAGCGACATCGATGTGGCGCTGGCCTTGCACCAGTGCGCCGAGCTGCTGGAGCAGGGCGTGTCGCTTGAGCAGGTGGTCGGGCACATCGAGTGCCTGGACAGCGACAACCCCTGGCTGCTGCGCCGTCGCTCGCGACTGCTGTACCAGCTTGGCCAGCACAGCGAGCGCCTCGGTGACTGGCCGCTGGCCCTGCGCATCTACCCGCGCAGCCAGCATCCGCAGGCGCGCATCCGTCATGTGCGGGTACTGGAGCGTAGCGAGCAGTGGGCGCAGGCGTTCGAACTGGCCGCGCAGATCGCCCGGCAACCGGCCAACAGCCTTGAGGTCCAGGCCCTGGCGCGGATGCTGCCGCGTTTGCAGCGCAAGCTGGGCGGGCCGCCGCAGCCACGGCGGGCCAAGCCCCAGGTCAGCCTGGTCGAGCTGCAACTGCCGGCCGAACTGGCGGCGCTGGGCGTCGAGCAGGCCGTGCAGTTGCACCTGGGGCAGGGCGGCGGGCAGGTGCATTACGTCGAGAACAGCCTGTTCAACAGCCTGTTCGGCCTGTTGTGCTGGGAGGCGATCTTCGCGCCGTTGCCGGGGGCGTTCTTCCACCCGTTCCAGAGCGCCCCGCAGGACTTGCACGACGCCGAGTTCCATGGCCGGCGCAGCGAGCTGTTCGCCCGCTGCCTGGGGCAACTGGACGACGGCAGTTACCGGCAGACCATTCGCCGTCATTTTGTCAGCAAGCAGGGGCTGCAATCGCCTTTTGTCTATTGGCAGGTGCTCAGCGAAGAGTTGCTCGAACAGGCGCTGATCTGCCTGCCCCCGGCACACCTGAAAAGCTGTTTCGAGCGCCTGCTCGAAGACATCCAGGCCAACCGTTCGGGCATGCCTGATTTGATCCAGTTCTGGCCCGAGCAGCAACGCTACCGCATGGTCGAGGTCAAGGGCCCGGGTGACCGCCTGCAGGACAGCCAGCTGCGCTGGATCGAATTCTGCGCCGGGCACGGCCTGCCAGTGGAAGTCTGTCACGTGCACTGGGCGCCATGAGCTACAGCGTGGCGGTGCGGGCGTTGTGCGAGTTTACCGCCAAGGTCGGCGACCTCGACCTGCGCTTCACCCCGTCACCCACGGCCCAGGAGGGCATCAGCGGCCACCGGCGGGTGGTGGCCGGGCGCGGCGAGGGCTACGAGGCCGAGGTCAGCCTCGAAGGCCAGTATGCGGCCTTGCAGGTGCGCGGCCGCGCCGACGGCTACGACCCGCGGCTCAACCGCCTCGAAGAAATCAAGACCTATCGCGGCGACCTGACGCGCCAGCCCGACAACCATCGCCAGTTGCACTGGGCTCAGGCCCGGGTCTACGGCTGGTTGTTGTGCCAGCAGCGCCAGTTGCCGGCATTGCGCCTGGCGCTGGTGTACCTGAATGTCGACAACGATGAACAGACCCTGGTCGAAGAGCAGCGCAGTGCCCAGGAGCTTGAACAGTTCTTCAACGCCCAGTGTGCGATCTTCCTGCACTGGGCCGAGCAGCAGCTGCAGCGCCAGGCCTTGCGCAATCAGGGCCTGCAGGCCCTGGCATTCCCCCACGGGCAGTTTCGCCATGGCCAGCGTGAACTGGCCGAAACCGTTTACAAGGCGGTCAGCACCGGCCGCTGCCTGATGGCCCAGGCCACCACCGGCATCGGCAAGACCTTGGGCACGCTGTTTCCGCTGCTCAAGGCCATGGTCCCGCAGCAACTGGACAAAATCCTGTTCCTCAGCGCCAAGACCCCCGGCCGCGCCCTGGGGCTGGAGGCGCTGCGCCAGGTAATGGCCAGCGGCACCCAGCCGGCCCTGCGCAGCCTGGAGCTGGTGGCCCGCGACAAGTCCTGCGAATACCCCGGCACGGCTTGCCATGGTGATGCCTGCCCGTTGGCCAAGGGCTTCTACGACCGCCTGCCAGCGGCGCGCCAGGCCGCCCAGGCCGTGGCGGTGCTGGACAAGGCCGCCCTGCGTGAGGTGGCCCTGGCCCATCAGGTGTGCCCCTATTACCTGGGCCAGGAGATGGCCCGCTGGGTCGATGTGCTGGTGGCCGACTACAACTATTACTTTGACCAGAGCGCCTTGTTGTTCGGCCTGGCCCAGGCCAACCAATGGCGTCTGGCGCTGCTGGTGGACGAGGCGCACAACCTGGTCGAGCGGGCCCGGCAGATGTACAGCGCAAGCCTCGACCAGGGCCAGTTGCTGGCCCTGCGCAAGCTTAAGCCGGCCGGGCTGGGCAGCGCCCTGGAGCGCCTCAATCGCCAGTGGAATGCCCTGCACAAGGCGCAGCTGGCGCCTTACCGGGTGGTCGACGGCCTGCCCGACGCCCTGCTCAAGGCCTTGCAACAGTGCATCGGGCTGATCCAGGAGCAACTCAACCAGACGCCGACCGGTATTGACCCTGCGGTGTTACAGTTCTTCTTTCAGGCGCTGCAGTTCAGCCGCGTCAGCGAGTTGTTCGACGAGCACTTCCTGTTCGATATCAGCAAGCGCCCGGGCCCGGGCAAGCGCGCCTTGTCGACCCTGTGCCTGCGCAACGTGGTGCCGGCGACGCTGATTGGCCCGCGGCTGACTGCAGCGCGCAGTGCCACCCTGTTTTCCGCCACCTTGAGCCCGCGCCATTACTACGCCGACCTGCTCGGCATGCCGGCCGATTGCGCCTGGCTCGAGGTCGCCTCACCGTTTGCCGCCGAGCAACTGCAGGTGCGGGTGATCAGCAGCGTCTCGACCCGTTACCAGCACCGGGAGGCGTCGCTGGCGCCAATCGTCGAGCTGATCGCCGAGCAGTATGCCCAGGCGCCGGGCAACTACCTGGCGTTCTTCAGCAGTTTCGACTACCTGCAGCAGGTCTCGAGCCTGTTGGCCGCGCGCTACCCGGCCATCAGCCAATGGAGCCAGGCGCCGGGCATGGACGAGCAGCAGCGCCAGGGTTTTCTTGAGCGTTTTGTTCCCCAGGGCCAGGGCGTCGGCTTTGCCGTGCTCGGCGGCGCCTTTGCCGAAGGCGTCGACCTGCCGGGCACGCGCCTGATTGGCGCCTTTGTCGCCACCCTCGGGCTGCCCCAGGTCAACCCGGTCAACGAACAGATCAAGCAGCGCATGGCCCGGCTGTTCAGCGCAGGCTTCGACTACACCTACCTGTACCCCGGAGTGCAGAAGGTCATCCAGGCGGCGGGCCGGGTGATTCGCGGCAACGACGACCGTGGCACGCTGTTGCTGATCGATGACCGCTTCGCCGAAGCCCGCGTACAGCGCATGTTTCCGGCCTGGTGGGCGCCTGAGCAGAAATAATCGCCGGCGCGGGGATAGTCACGGTCGCTTGCTGGTCAAACTGCCAGTAAACTGCGTGTTTTCATCACCCTGAACATCCTTTCTTGAGGTTTTGCATGAAGCTCAGTCCTTTGGCGGGCAAACCGGCCCCGGCCTCCGTGCTGGTGGATATCCCGCAACTGTTGACCGCCTACTACACCGGCCAGCCCGATGCCAGCATCGCTACCCAGCGCGTGGCCTTCGGCACCTCCGGGCACCGTGGCAGCTCCCTGGACCTGAGCTTCAACGAAAACCACGTGCTGGCCATCAGTCAGGCCATTTGCCTGTACCGTCAGGCCAAGGGCATCGACGGTCCGCTGTTCATCGGCGCCGACACCCATGCGCTGTCGACCCCGGCAGCAGCCAGCGCCCTGCAGGTACTGGCGGCCAACGGCGTTGAGGTGATGTTGTCCAAGGACGACGAGTACACCCCGACCCCGGCGGTGTCCCACGCCATCATCTGCTACAACCGCGGGCGCAGTAGCGGCCTTGCCGACGGCATCGTCATCACCCCGTCGCACAACCCGCCGCAAAGCGGTGGCTTCAAGTACAACCCGCCCAACGGCGGCCCGGCCGACAGCGATGTCACCAAGTGGATCGAGGCCAAGGCCAACGACCTGCTGGCAGCGGGCCTCGACGGCGTCAAGCGCATGGCCCATGAGCAGGCGCTGGCGGCCAGCACCACCCACCGTCATGACTATGTCGCCAGCTACGTCGCCGACCTGGAAAACGTCATCGACTTCGACGTGATCCGCGGCGCCAACCTGCGCCTGGGCGTCGACCCGCTGGGCGGGGCAGGGGTGCGCTACTGGTCGGCGATTGCCGAGCACTACAAGCTCAACCTGGAAGTGGTCAACACCGAGGTCGACCCGACTTTCCGCTTCATGTCGGTCGACTGGGACGGGCAGATCCGCATGGACCCATCCTCGCCGTACGCCATGCAAGGCCTGATCGGCCTGCGCGAGCGCTTCGACGTGGCCTTTGCCTGCGACCCGGACCACGACCGCCACGGCATCGTTACCAAAAATGGCCTGCTCGCCCCGAACAACTACCTGGCGGTGGCCATCGACTACCTGTTCCAGCACCGTCCCCAGTGGCGCAGCGACGCCGCCGTGGGCAAGACCGTGGTCAGCAGCGGCCTGATTGACCGCGTCACCGCGCGCCTGGGCCGCCGCCTGTTCGAGGTGCCGGTGGGCTTCAAGTTCTTTGCCGACGGCCTGTTCGATGGCTCCCTGGGCTTTGGTGGCGAGGAGAGCGCTGGCGCCTCGTTCCTGCGCAAGGACGGCAGCGTCTGGACCACCGACAAGGACGGCCTGATCCCGGCCTTGCTGGCGGCGGAAATCACCGCGCGCACCGGCCGCGACCCGAGCCAGGCCTATGCCGAGCTTACCGCTACGCTGGGCGAGCCGTTTGCCACCCGCGTCGAGGCCAAGGCCAACCCGCAGCAAAAGGCCCTGCTGAGCAAACTGGCACCGGAGCAGGTCAAGTCGACCATGCTCGCCGGTGAGCCGATCGAGCAGATCCTCAGCCATGCGTCGGGCAACAACCAGGCCATTGGTGGCCTCAAGGTGATGACTGCCAACGGCTGGTTCGCCGCGCGGCCGTCGGGTACCGAGGACATCTACAAGATCTACGCCGAAAGCTTCATCGATCAAGCGCACCTGCAGCGCCTGGTGGCCGAAGCCCAGGAACTGGTGGATGCGGCGATTGCCTGACCGCTAACAGCATCGCGGGTCAAGTCGGATCGCCGCACCGCCGCTCCTACAGATGGGTGTAGGAGCGGCGGTGCGGCGATCCGACTTGACCCGCGATGGCCCTCACGCGATATCAACCAGCACTATCTCGCTGTCCTGCACCGCCATCACCCTGAGCACCTGCTCATCCTCGATCGCCAGCCCGTCACGGGCTTCGACGCTCACGCCGTTGACTTCAACCAGGCCCTTGGCCGGCACCAGGTAGCCTCGACGCCCGGCTTCGAAGCGGTATTCGGCGCTTTCCCCGGCGCGCAAGGTCGCCGCCACCAGGCGTGCATCGGCACGAATCTGCAGCGCCTGCTCATCGCCTTCACGGCCGCTGGCCAGGGTCACGAAGCCTTCGCCGCGCTCGCCTTTGGGGAACGGCCGGGTGCCCCAGGACGGCGCCTGGCCGACGCGCTGCGGGATGATCCAGATCTGGAAGATGCGCGCATCGACCTGCTCCAGGTTGTACTCGCTGTGGGTGATGCCGGTGCCGGCACTCATCACCTGCACGTCACCGGCTTCGGTACGGCCCTTATTGCCCAGGTTGTCCTGGTGGCTGATGGCGCCTTCACGTACATAAGTGATGATTTCCATGTCGCGGTGCGGGTGCGGCGGGAAGCCGCTGCCGGCGGCGATCAGGTCGTCGTTCCAGACCCGCAGGGTACCCCAGTGCATGCGCGCCGGGTCATGGTATTCGGCGAACGAGAAGTGATGATGGGCGTCGAGCCAACCATGGTTGGCATGGCCAAGGCTCTTGAACGGGCGCAGTTGCAGCATGATGGTTGTCCTCGAAGTGAGTGGATGGGACAAATGATCCATCAATCAATGATCGAAAATAAGCGTAAATTTCGACTGATAATAATCATGTTTGTCGATATATAGAGCTGCGGTAATTTGTACGCTTCATCGCCTAATTCACTGATCTACAAGTAATCGGCTGGTGATTTTTGCCCGATGGAGCGAACATGGCCGCTGGTTTTCATTCTGTTGGAGTCGGTGTGTCTGAAGAGCGTCCCAAGCTACCCCTGGAGTTGATTGCGCCGGCGCAGTTGCCTTGGCTGCGGCGCCTCGCTGCGCGCCTGCTGGGTCGAGGCCTGAGCCGTTTGCAGGCGCAGCACCGCGACTCCTGGTTCCAGGGCCATGCCAATGGTCAGCGCACCGGTCACGCCGATGGCTTGCGCGAAGGCTACGAAGAAGGGCGGATTGATGGCTACGAAGCCGGGCGCCAGGTTTTGGTGATCCGTGACACCCGCCCCGACGGCCATGGCGTGCCCGGGCTCGACGACGCCCTGTTCGACGACTGGCGCCTGGCGCTGACTGCCGAGCTCAAGAAGCGCTTCAAGGCCGACGTCGCCCAGCGCCTGCCAGCCCACGCCCAGCCGAGCGCGGCGCAGTGGAAGATGATCTTCAGCGACACGCCGTCGACCTGCGTTATCGCCGGTGCCGGCGCCGGCAAGTCGACTTCGCTGGTACTGCGCATCCTGCTGTTGCGCCATTACCTGGGCTACGAGCTGGACGCCATGACCGTGGTGACCTTCACCCGCGAATCGCGCAAGGACTTCATCAACCGCCTGGTCCAGGTCTTTGCCCTGTGGCAACTGGAACTCAGCCAGGTGCAGGCGCGCGAGCTGGTGCGCACCTTCCATTCGCGTATCCTGCCGCTGGTACGCAGCCTGCCGGGTTTCAGCCAGGTGCGCGCGTTCGAGACCCTGGGCAGCGAAATGCCCGGCGGCAGCGAAGCCAATGCTGACAGCAATCCGTTCGACCTGCGTATCAACGATGCCCAACGCCAGCAACTCAACCTCTGTTACCGCGACCTGCTGGGCAGCAGCCCGCGCTTTGCCGAGCTGATCGCCGGCCTGCGCCGCGAGGCTCTGCAGCTCAAGGCGCTGGACCGCGATCACCCCGATGTGCAAAAGCGTGTGGCGGTGACCCAGCTGTCGGCCAGCCGCGACGAAGAGCTGTGCGACACCCTTGAAGACCTGTGGTTTGCTGCCGGTGCCTGGCCGATCAAGGGCATCGAGCCGAGCCGCGAAACCGTCGAAATCAACGGTAGCCGCTTTCATTTCCATGGCCATATCGCCGAGTTGGACGCTTACGTAGTGCTCGGTTTCGACCCCGGAGAAAACCAGCAGTACAAGCGCCCCGGGGCCAAGCTGCCGGTGTGGGCGGAGTGGGTGATCAAGCGCACCCTGTTTCAAGCTTTCTGCGATAAGCCAGTGATTTGGCTGGAAAACTACGCTGCGGCCAAGCGCCTGACATCGTCCCTGGCCGGTGATGCCGTGGCCGGGCCGGGCTTTGATTACAAGGTCAAGGGCGAGCTGGGCGCAGCGCCGCTGCTGGATGCCTTTGTTGGCGCTGCCGGCTTTATCGAGAACCTCGGGCTTGAGGTCAACAAGGCGGTCGGTGCCATGAGCTTCCCGGCCGGCGACACCGACGCCCTGTTCTTTGAAGCCCTGGGCCTGTACTGGAAAGCCCTGGAGGCGCACCTGCTGGGCCAGTCGCCGCCGATCATGAGCTACAACCGCATGTTCGCCCTGTTCGGCGAGAACAACCCGCAGAACCTGCAACTGTTGCCCGACCCGCTGTTGCGGCCGTTGGCACACCTGATGATCGACGAGTTCCAGGACGTCTCGCCGCAGATCGTGTCCTGGCTGCGCGCCTGCCTGCGCGAAATCCGCCGCCGTGGCCCGGCCATGCAGGTCGGGCGGGTGGCGCAGCATTCGTCGCTCTTGTGCGTGGGTGATGACTGGCAGTCGATCTACGGCTGGCGTGGCAGTTCGCCCAAGTACTTCATGGAGTTTGCCAAGGAGTTCCCGGCGCCGAGCAGCACGCGGGTGATGCTCGCCGACAACTACCGCAGCCACCAGCACATCATCGATGCGGCCGAGCATATCGTCAAATCGGCGCCGGCCATCAGCGGCAAGAAGGCCAGGGCTTGCGGCCCGGCGGCCGAGACGCCGCTGCCGGTCAAGGTGCTCGAGCGCGACGAGGCGAGCCTGGCCGAAACCCTGCTGGAGCACTACCGCAACGGCGAATCGGTCATGCTGCTGTACCGCAAGAGCAGCGACAAGGCGGCGATTGCCGAGCACCTGCAGGCACTGGTCAACCACGAAGCCGGTTTGCCGGCGGCGCAACGGCGCCTGCGCCAGCTGACCTATCACAGCGCCAAGGGCCTGCAGGCCGACGCGGTGTTCATGCTCGGAGACTGCCAGCACCTGACCCATTCGCCGTACAAGAACCAGGTCTATCGTCAGGCGGGCCTGGGCCGCAGCGGCGATGCCCAGGCGTTCGACAACGCGCAAAAGGACGAAGTCCTGCGCCTGGCCTACGTGGCCATTACCCGCGCGGCGAAACACTGCTACTGGTATGTCGAGAAGCCCACGGCAGAGGCGGCCAACCTGCCTCGCGCCTCCAGCCAGGTGGATGGGCGCAAGGCCTTTTTTGCCGACGAGCGCGTGCCTGGCTAGGGCCGCTTGACCCGGCACCAGGCGGCGTACAGCGCCGGCAGAAACAACAGGGTGAGGGCGGTGGCGACGATCAGGCCGCCCATGATGGCCACCGCCATGGGCCCGAAGAAAATGCTGCGCGACAGCGGAATCATCGCCAGCACCGCCGCCAGGGCGGTCAGCACGATGGGCCGAAAGCGCCGTACCGTGGCCTCGATGATCGCCTGCCAGCGGTCCATGCCGGCCTTGATGTCCTGTTCGATCTGATCGACCAGGATCACCGAGTTGCGCATGATCATGCCCGACAGGGCGATGGTGCCCAGCAGCGCGACAAAGCCGAACGGCTGCTGGAACATCAGCAGAAACAGGGTGACGCCGATCAGCCCCAGCGGGGCGGTGAGGAACACCATGATCGAGCGCGAGAAACTGCGCAACTGGACCATCAACAGGGTCAGCACCACCACGACGAACAGCGGCAGGCCAGCCTTCACCGACTGCTGGCCGCGCGCCGAGTTCTCTACCGTGCCGCCGACTTCCAGCAGGTAGCCGTCAGGCAGGCTGGCGCGGATCGGCTCCAGGGTCGGCTGGATCTGCTTGACCAGGCTCACCGGTTGCTGGTCGCCCTGGATATCGGCGCGAATGGTCACTGTCGGCAGGCGGTTGCGGTGCCAGATCACCCCCTCTTCAAAGCCGTATTCAAGAATCGCGATCTGCGCCAGGCTGACGCTATGGCCCTGGGCGGTCGGCATCGACAGGCTGGACAGTTGCGACAGTTGCTGGCGCTCCTGCTCGCTGCCGCGCACAAGAATCTCGATCAGTTCGTTGTCTTCGCGGTACTGGCTGACCGCAGCGCCGGTCAGCGAGCCCTGGAGGAACCGCGACAGGTCGGCGGTGCTGGCCCCCAGCGCCCGGGCGCGGTCCTGGTCGATGTTCAAGCGCACCACCTTGCTTGGCTCTTCCCAGTCGAGGTGGACGTTGAGCACATGGGGGTTCTCGCGAATTTTGTCGGCCACCTGGCGGGCCAGGGCGCGGACCTCCTGAATGTGTTCACCCGATACCCGAAACTGCACCGGGTAGCCCACCGGCGGCCCGTTCTCCAGGCGTGAGACCCGTGTGCGCAGGGCCGGGAATTGTTCATTGAGGGTCGCGACCAGCCACTGGCGCAGCGCTTCGCGGTCTTCGATGGTTTTCGCCAGCACCACGAACTGGGCAAAGCTTGCCGCCGCCAGTTGCTGGTCCAGGGGCAGATAGAAGCGCGGCGAACCGGTGCCGACATAGGCCACGTAGTTGTCGATGCCGTCATGCTCGGCCAGCAGGCGCTCCAGGCGATGGACCTGTTGTTCGGTCGCGGTCAGCGATGCACCCTCGGCCAGCTTGATATCTACCATCAGCTCCAGGCGCCCCGAGGCCGGAAAGAACTGCTGCGGGACGAAGCGAAACAGCAGGATCGAGGCGACGAACAACCCCAGGGTCAGGGCGATCACGGTTTTGCGATGGTCCACGCACCAGGCCACCAGTGCCCGCACCCGGCGGTAGAAGGGCGTGTCGTAAGTGGCCTGGGCGCCGTGCGCCTGGGCTTGCGCGCCGGTGTGGCTGCGCTGTGGCAGCAGCCGTGCGCCCAGGTAGGGGACGAACACCACCGCGGCGATCCACGACATCAACAGTGCCAGGGTCACCACCTGGAAGATCGAGCGGGTGTATTCGCCGGTGTCCGACTGCGCGGTGGCAATCGGCAGAAAACCTGCGGCGGTGATCAGGGTGCCGGTGAGCATCGGAAAGGCCGTGCTGGTCCAGGCGTAACTGGCCGCGGCCAATCGGTCGAGGCCTTGCTCCATCTTGATCGCCATCATTTCCACGGCAATGATCGCGTCGTCGACCATCAATCCCAGCGCCAGCACCAGTGCCCCCAGGGAGATCTTGTGCAGGCCGATGCCCAGGTAGTACATGGCGGTAAAGGTCATGGCCAGCACCAGCGGGATCGACAGGGCCACGACCAGGCCGGTGCGCAGCCCCAGCGACAGGAAGCTGACCACCAGCACGATCACCAGGGCTTCGCTCAGCACCCGGACAAACTCGCCGACGCCGGTCTTTACCGCCGCCGGCTGGTCAGAGACCTTGTGCAGTTGCATGCCCGCCGGCAAGTGCTGCTGCAGGCGGGCAAACTCGCCTTGCAGAGCCTGGCCGAGGACCAGGATGTCGCCGCCGGCCTTCATCGACACGGCAAGACCGATCGCCGGTTCGCCCATGAAGCGCATGCGCGGCGCCGGCGGGTCGTTGAAGCCGCGCTTGACCTCGGCAACGTCACCCAGGCGAAAGGTATTGCCGGCCACCTGCAGGGGGAAGTTACGGATCTGCTCGACGGTCTCGAAGCGCCCGCTGACCCGCAATTGCACGCGGTCGGTCGGGGTCTCGACGAAACCGCTGGCGGCCACCGCGTTCTGTTCCTCAAGGGCCTGGCGCACCGCGCCGAGGCTCAGGCCGAGGTTGACCAGCTTGGTGTTCAACAGCTCGATCCAGATCTTTTCATCCTGCAGGCCCAGCAGCTCGACCTTGCCGACGTCCTTGACCCGTTGCAGCTGCAACTGGATGCGGTCGGCGTAGTCTTTGAGCACGGCATAGTCGTAGCCCTGGCCGGTCAAGGCATAGATGTTGCCGAAGGTGGTGCCGAATTCATCGTTGAAGAACGGCCCGAGCGTGCCCTGGGGCAGGGTGTGGCGGATATCGCTGACCTTCTTGCGGACCTGGTACCACAGCTCGGGCAGTTTCGCCGAGTTCAGGGTCTGGCTGGCAGTGAAGATCACCTGCGATTCCCCCGGGCGCGAGAACGAGGTGATGCGTTCATACTCGCCGGTTTCCATCAGCTTCTTTTCGATCCGTTCGGTGACCTGGCGCGCCACCTCTTCGGCGCTCGCCCCGGGCCACAGGGTACGGATGACCATGGCCTTGAAGGTGAAGGGCGGGTCTTCGCTCTGGCCCAGCTTGGTGTAGGCCAGGGCGCCGGTCACGGCCATCAGCAACATCACATAGAGGACGATCTGGCGATTGCGCAGCGCCCAGGCAGACAGGTTGAAATTCATCCGGGCTACTCCTTGCCGGCCAAGGCAACCTGACGGTTCTGGTTATCGACCGGCTGGACCTTCTGCCCCTCGCGCAGCACCTGAACCCCGGCGCTGACCACCCAGTCGTCCGGCGCCAGCCCCTGCAGCACCGCGACCTGCTGTTCGCCAAAGCTGCCGATGCTGACGAAGGCACGGCGCAGGGTCGATTGCTGCGGGTCGACCACCCACACAAACGGCCGGTTGGCTTCAGCGCTGAGCGCCGACAGCGGCACTGCCAGGGTCGCGCTGGCTTCATGGGCGATGAACACTCGCGCGCTTTGCCCCAGCTCCACCGGCACTGCGTTGTCGGTGAAGGTCACCCGGGCGGCAAAGGTCCGTGAGCGGGGGTCGGCCGACGGTGACATCTCGCGGATCTGGCCGTTGAAGCGCCGTTGTGGTTGCGACCACAGCTCGATCGATACCGGCTGGCCAATGCGAAAACGCTCGAAGGCTTGCTCCGGCAAGTTGATCAGCACTTCACGCTCGCCGTCGGCGGCCAGGCTGAACACCGTGCGCCCGGCGCTGACCACCTGCCCGACTTCGAGCATGCGCCGGGCAATCACCCCGCTTTGGGTGGCGCGCAGCACGGCATAGTCGGCCTGGTTGCGGGCACTGTTGAATTGCGCGGTGGCCTGCCTGAGCTGGGCTTCGCCTGCGCGGTAGGCGTTGTCGACATTCTCGAATTGCGAATGGCTGACCATATTGCGCTGCAACAGCCGCTGGTAGCGATCACGCTCGGCCTGCACCAGGCGCAGGTTGGCCTGGGCGGCGGCCACCTGGGCGCGGCGGGCGTCGAGCTGAAAATGCAGGTCTTGCGGGTCGAGTTGCGCCAGTGGCTGGCCCTCGCGAACCTTCTGGCCAACCTCGACCAGGCGCTTGCTGACCTTGCCATCGATGCGAAAGGCCAGCTCCGGCTCGAAGCGTGCGCGCACTTCCCCCGGGTAGGCATCGGCCAGGTCGGTCGCCGCCTGCGGATGGACAATCAGCACCGCGAGGGGAGGGGGCGAAGGCGGGGCAGGGGCGTCACAGGCCGCGAGCAGGGCAATGAGGCTGACAGGCAATACCATAGACAACACGGGGCTGTGCATGCGGATAAACCTTCCCTGGGCGTTGTAATTGTTATGGGCAGCGAAAAGATCCTAGGTCTGCTACCCCCAAGCGTCCAGTAATGAAATGTAAATCCGGGCAACGCTGAAACTGCAATTTCAACGGGAAAATAGCGTGACCGTTTGGTCACTGTAAGACCGATAGTTATTTATTAAAAAATATCAACTCATTTGAATAGCCGTTATCGCCAATCCCTCTTTACGGCGTGATGCCCGGTCTAGACTTGTTACTCGACGCCAGTGTGACAACTTCTTTACAGGTAAACAGCGCAAGTGCCCGGCGAAGGGATCCAAAAGCGATGAGCGGTGTTTTTTTTCGCTTGACGCTCGAAAAGAACCGTGCAACTTTTGGAAACAGTTAAGCGAGGAGCGCGAATATGTCGAACGGAGTCGACCACGTCATTCGGGTTGCAGTTAAACCCATCACCACACGGCTTTTGTCGTCTCGGTCCTGCTCAGATTGCTGGCGTAACCGCTGCTGCTACATGCAGTAGACACGGTCTCGGGCAATCGCTGTCAATGCTGCCGAAGTAGCCTGAATAGTCACAACTGTTTGGGATGTTTCTTACGCTGTATTACGCCACCGTAAAGTAGTCGGTCTGTTATCGTCGATTTGGCCTTGAACCCAGGGCCAACTGTTCAGCCTGCGCGCCGGTGTAGTGGCGGGCGAGCGGCTGGGCATCGGAAAGTTGTAGAAAACCAACAATAAGAAGGTGTGTGCAATGAATCAAGGTCTGATGTTTTATCCGGCGCTGGCAATGATCCTGCTGACCGTCGTGGTGCTGTATCTGATGTTTCGTGGACGGCAAAGTGCCGTGAAGTCCGGAGCGCTGAGTGCCGCTTACTTCAAGACCTATGACACCGGCGAGAAGCTGCCGCGGGCAGTACGCCAGACCGAGCGCTGCTTTCACAACCTGTTGGAGTCGACGCCACCGTTCTACTTCCTGTGTGTCGCCCTGATCAGCCTGGCCAAGGTTGACTGGGTGTTCATCGGCCTGGCCTGGGCCTACGTCGCCTGCCGGGTGCTGCAGAGCCTGGTGCACGTCACCAACAACAAGGTCGGGCCACGCTCCAAGCTGTTCATGCTGAGCTGGCTGGTGCTCCTGGCGATGTGCGTGCGCCTGGGCTTTCTGATCCTCTGACAGTACGTTTGTTTGTTTCTAATGATAGACCGCGGCGACTACTGGCAATCACCGGAGACCGTTCGAGATGAGCACAACAATAACAACAACAGCGCGTGGCAGTAAAAGCAGGCGAATGTTTATAACCGGGGTGTTGTCGGCCATCCTCTACGGCGGCTGGGCCTATTATGTAAACGCCGGGCTGGAAACTGCCATGGCCTCGGCCATGGTACAGGCGCTGGGCAGCTTTATTGGCGGCTACCTGGTTGCCGGCCTGGTAGAGTTTGCCTTTAGCGTCACGCCCAAACCCTGGCGCTTTCCAATTGCTGCATTTGTCCCCTATGGCTTGACCCTGCTGACCTATGCCGCTGCGCATCGATTGGTCGGTACGCCGGAAATTCTCAAAACCATCATGCTCAATATTATTGTCGGGACACCCTACTTTGTTCTTTATTGCGTGAAACTTGAACGCAATGAAGCGCAGCGTTTGATATTAAGCAGTTGAGTCTCGCACGTCACAGCTAATAACACTGTTTCAATAACACGTCGGTCGCGCGCGAGTGCGCGCGAGTTAGGGCTGTGCGCTGTATAAAAATAATAACGAACCAGAGCCGTTAATCATGAATATGAACGTTGAGCGGAGCACCTCGCTGGTGAAACCGTCGGCCGCTGCATCGGTAGTTGCAACGCTGGTGGATCTCGCCCGTCATCATGCCCGGGTACAACCCGATAAACAGTACTTGTTGTGGCTCGACAAGGGCCGCGAAGAGGGCAAGACCTATACCTTCGCCGAGTTGGATTACGCCGCCAGGGCACTGGCGGTCGAACTTCAACAGCAACTGGCCCTGAAGGCCGGCGCCGAGCGGCAACCACCGGCGGCGATCATCGCCACGCAACCCGGGCCGCAGTTTGTATTGGCGTTTTTCGCCTGCCTGTATGCCGGCATTGCCGCAGTGCCGGTCTACCCGCAGAAAAAAAATGAAAGCAGTGAACGCTTGTGCCGGGTCATCAGCGATGCCGGGGCGCAGTTGCTGATCACTGACCGGCTGTCGCTGGCGGCGCTGCTCGCGCATGAGGTCATCACCGGCCTGGTGCAGGTGGTCGACGTCGACCAGGCCGACCCCGCGCTTGCCGGGCAATGGCAGGCGCCGGCCATCGATGCAGACTCAGTTGCCTTCATCCAGTACACCTCGGGCTCCACCGGCATTCCCAAGGGCGTGGTGGTCACTCACGCCAACCTGATGAGCAACGAGCAGATGATTGCCGAGTCGCTCAATCACGACCACAACACCGTGTATGTCAGCTGGCTGCCGGTGTTCCACGACCTGGGCCTGATCGGCCTGCTGCAGGCGTTCTACCTGGGCGTGCGCTGCATCCTTATGTCGCCGCTGGCTTTTGTCGCCAACCCGTTGCGCTGGCTGGAGGCGATCTCCCGCTACCGCGCAACCACCAGTGGCGCACCGAACTTCGCCTACGACCTGTGCCTGCAGCGCACCACGCCAGAGCAACGCCAGCAGTTGGACCTGAGCAACTGGACGGTCGCCTACAGCGGCGCCGAACCGGTGCGCAAGGGCACCCTCGAGCGCTTTGCCGAAGCCTTTGCCGACAGTGGCTTCCGGGCGCAGGCGTATTGCCCCTGCTATGGCATGGCCGAAAGCACGCTGTTCGTCACCGGCGTGCCGCAAGGCGTCACGCCGCTGACCCTGACCCTGGACAAAGCGCAGCTCAACCTCGACCGCGCGGTGCTGGTCGACGCACAGCACGCCGGGCCACAGAGCATTCACTTCGTCAGCTCCGGGGTACCGGCGCAAAGCTGCCAGGTACGCGTGGTCGACCCGCAGCGCTGCGTGGCACTTGCGGACGATCTGGTCGGTGAAATCTGGGTCAGCAGCCCGAGCGTCAGTGGCGGCTATCGCAACCGCCCGCAACTGTCCCAGGAGGTGCTGCAGGCAACCCTTGAAGGCGAGCCGCAGCGGCGCTTCCTGCGCACCGGCGACCTGGGCTTCATGCACCAGGGCGAGCTGTTCGTCACCGGCCGGCGCAAGGATCTGATCATCATCGATGGCAAAAATCACTACCCCCACGACCTTGAACAGACCATCGAAAGCACCCTCGCCGAGCTGAGCATCAGCATCGCCAATGCCTTTTCCATCGCGGCGTTTTCCGTCGATCGCGACGAGCGCGAGCAACTGGTGGTGGTGATCTCGCTGCACAAGAGCCAGGCGCAGATCTTCTCGGTCGAGCAGACCAGCCGGGCGATCAGCGCGGCAGTGTCGCGTGCCCATGGTGTGGCCCTGGATGAGCTGTTGTTCGTCAGCAGCCGCTTGCCCTTGACCTCCAGTGGCAAGTTGCAGCGCGCGCAGTGCCGCAGCCTGTACCTGGACGGGCAGTTGCAGGCGGTGGTCTCGCCGTTCGAGCTCAACCACCAGGGCACCAGGGAGGTGACGTCATGAGCCAGCAACAGATCGCCCAATGGCTGCGCGAACACCTGGCAAGCCTGCTCAAGCTCGACCTGGCGCAGGTCGACAGCGCCCTGGCGTTCGATGAGTACGGCGTCGCCTCGCGCGATGCCGTGGGCATGATCGGTGAGCTCGGTGAATGGCTTGAGCGCGAGCTCGATCCTGCCCTGGTCTACGACTACCCGTCGATCGACGAACTCAGCAACCACCTTTCCACGCTCACGAGGGCTGAACCATGAACCCAGTACCGCAGCACGGCGCGCGCGTCGATTGCGAGGACGAGTTTCGCCGCCTGATGACCCGCCCGCGCTTCGCCTGGCCGACCATCATCCTGTTCGTGGTGATCATGCTGGCCTTCATCCTGTCCACGGCGCTGGCGGTCAGCGACCGCCTGGCCATGGGCTGGGCATTCGTCATCAACACCTTGTGTTCGTACCTGGCCTACACCGTGTTGCACGAAGCGTCCCACGGGCTGATCTGCGCCAACCGCTTTGCCAATGACGTCATTGGCCGCCTGGGGTTCCTGCTGGTGACCCTGACGCCGTTCTTGCGCACTTACCGCTTCCTGCACATGGCCCACCACCATCACACCAATGATCCGCGCCTGGACCCGGATTATTCCTGCGGTGGCGGCCGCGCCTGGACCCTGCCGCTGCGCTGGCTGATGATGGACAGTGCCTACATCACCACCTACTTTCGCAACGGCTCTTATCAGTCCCGGCCGACCGCCGAGAAGGTCGAGTTCTGGCTGGCCTGGCTATTTGCCGTGGCGGTGGTGGTGACCGTCTGCCTGATGGGCTGGATCGTACCGTTCCTGGTGCTGTACCTGCTGCCGACCCGGGTCGCGCAGTTCTTCCTGGCGATCACCTTCGACTACCTGCCGCACTTTCCCCACGCCACCAAGGCGCACGACAACAAGTACCAGGCGACCAACAACCGGGTCGGCATGGACTGGCTGTTCTTCCCGTTGTTCGTCGGCCAGAACTATCACCTGTCGCACCACCTGTACCCCGGCGCGCCGTTCTATCGCTACAAGAAAGTCTGGCTGTCGAGAAAGACCCGCCATGAAGCCCAGGCGCCGGCACTGGTGCCCGGGCACCGGCTGGCACCGATCAAGCAACCCCTTTCTCTGGCTGAGTAACTGAAGGCAGGTGATGGACATGAACCATTCGATTTCCAGTGTTGCCGACCCGGCCCAGGTGCGCCCTGTGTCCTTGAGTGATCAGCCACAGGCGCCAGCCTCGGCGCTGCAGGCGATTTTCGAGCAACAGACGGCAGCCTTTCTCGAACAGCCGATGCCCAGCCTTGAGGAGCGCCTGCGCGCGCTGGACGACCTCGAGCAACTGGTGCGCAGCCACATCCCGCAGATCCAGGCGGCGCTGGACAAGGACTTCGGCCACCGCTGCGAAGAAGAAACGCTGATGGCCGAGATCGTCGGCAGCCTCAAGGCCTGCACCTACGCCAAGCGTCATCTGAAGCGCTGGATGAAACGCCGGCGCTGCGCGGTGGACATCAACTTCAAGCCCGCCCGCGCCTGGGTGATGCCGCAGCCGCTGGGGGTAGTGGGAGTCATGTCGCCGTGGAACTACCCGTTTGGCCTGGTGATCAAGCCGCTGATCGCCGCATTGGCCGCCGGCAACCGGGTAATGATCAAGCCCAGCGAAATGGCCCCGGCAGTCGGCCGCCTGCTGCAGGTGATGCTGGCCAAGGCCTTCAAGCCGTCGCACGTGTGCGTGGTCGAAGGCGACCAGCAACTGGCCCGGCAGTTTACTGAACTTGCCTTCAACCACCTGCTGTTTACCGGCAGCACTTCGGTCGGCAAGCAGGTGATGGCGGCCGCGGCGGCCAACCTCACGCCGCTGACCCTGGAGCTGGGCGGCAAGTCGCCGGTGATCATCGACGAGCACTTCGACATGCGGCGCGCAGTCAAGTCGATCGTGACCGGCAAGCTGCTCAATGCCGGGCAAACCTGTACCGCACCGGACTACGTGTTGGTGCCCAAGGCGCGCCAGGCCGAGTTCGTCGAGGCGTTCAGCGCGCAGGTCCGGCACATGTACCCCGACCCGCTGCACAGCCCGGATTACACCAGCATCATCAACAGCCGCCACTTCGAGCGCCTGCAGGGTTACTGCGACGATGCCATTGGCCGTGGGGCGCAGCAGCACCCGGTGTACCCGCAGCAGCTGTCTTGCGCGCAGAGCCGCAGGTTGTTGCCGACGCTGCTGATCGACCCGCCCGAGGATGCGCGGATCATGCAGGACGAGATCTTCGGCCCGCTGCTGATTGTCGTGCCTTACGAGCAGCTTTCCAGCGCCGTTGGCTACATCAACCAGCGCCCGCGGCCACTGGCCCTGTATGTGTTCACCGACGACCATAACGTCGAGGACTACGTGCTCAAAAGCACAGTGGCCGGTGGCGTGACCATCAATGACACGCTGCTGCACTACACCCAGGAATCGCTGCCGTTCGGCGGCGTCGGCAACAGCGGCTTCGGTGCCTATCACGGCGAACGCGGGTTCCAGGCCTTCAGCCATTTCAAGCCGGTGTTCCGCCAGTCGCGCATCAACTTCCTCGATGCGGTGCGCGCGCCCTATACCAGCAGTTCACGCTGGTTCCTGAAGAAAATGATCGGGATGGCCTGACCATGAACGCACCCCTGCACACTTCTAACCCGGCGCGCGTGCCTGACTGGTACGTCGAGCACATGCGCCCGGCTTGCGAGTTCGTCGCCAGCCTCGACCCGTTCCCGTTCTGCCAGCCGAGCGACCTGAGCGGCTACATCGCCTTGCACCAGAACGACTACCTGCGCCTGGGCAATCACCCGGCCGTGAGTGCCGCCCGCGCCGGGGCCAATGCCCAGTTGCGCGACGAGTCGTTCATGTCGAGCATCTTTGGCGGCAGCGCCGATGAGTGCGAGGCGTTCCGCGCGCAGATGGCCCGCTGCATGCGCGCCGACGACGCGATTCTGACCACCTCCGGCTGGGCCGCCAACGTCGGCCTGCTCGAGGCGATCACGCCGCTGTTCAAGCCGGTGTACATCGACAGGCATGCCCATGCGTCGCTGTATGACGGCATCAAGTTGTCGCTGGGCAAGAAGATCGTCATCGAACACAACGACACCGACGATCTGCTGCGCCGGCTGGAGAAGAACGGCCCGGGCATCGTCGTCATCGATGCGGTGTACAGCACCGACGGCTCGATCGGCGACATCCGCCGCTACCTGGAAATCTGCGAAGCCCACGAGTGCCTGCTGGTGCTCGACGAGGCGCATTCCTTCGGCATGTTCGGCAATGGCGGCGGGCTGGCGGTGGAACTGGGCCTGGCCGAACGCGTGCACTTTCGCACGGTGAGCCTGAACAAGGCGCTGGGCGGGCACGGCGGGCTGATTGCCGGCAATGCCCAAGCCATGCAGCTGGTGCGCGCTGGCTGTCGCTCGGTGATTTTCAGCTCTGCCACCTCCAGCGTCTCGGCGGCGGGGCACCTGGCTGCGCTGAACATCATCATGCACCAACCCGAGCGCGCCCGGCGCTGCCTGGACAACGCCAGCGAGTTTCGCCGCCAGTTGCAGGAGGCCGGGGTGGCGGTGGGCGACAGCCAGTGCCAGATCGTCTCGCTGTTTTTCGACGACGAACAGCAAGCCTGCGTGTTCTACGGCAAGTTGCAGCAGCGCGGGGTGTTGACCTCGGTGTTCCTGCAGCCGGCAATCCCGGCGGGCATGGGTGTGGTGCGCTATTCGATCCACTCCCAGCTCAGCGCCGCGGAGCTGGACAAGGCGGTCGCCGCCACCCTGCAAACCCTGATGGAAATGGACCTGCTCGATGCACCGCAGGCCAGCGCGCAACAGCGCGAAGGCTGAGCGTGTCTGCGCATAACTATAAAAACAAGGGAGTCATCATGAGCGATAAGAAACAAGGCAAGCTGTCGGTGCATCCGTACATCGGCGGCAGTGCCAGCAACCTGATCCGCAATGTCATCAAGCATGGCGGCGTCAGCCGCGACAAGCTGGCGACCTTCACCCTGACACTGTGCGGCACGGCGCTGACCTTGCCGCTGCGCCTGGTGGAAACCCTGCGGTTCAACAAGGCCATCGAGCGCAGCCGCCTGCAGGAAGACCCGATCTTCATCCTCGGCCACTGGCGCAGCGGCACCACCCATTTGCACAACGTCATCAGCCAGGACAAGCGCCTGGGCTACCTGACCACCCTGCAGGCAATTTTCCCTACCTGCGCGGTGATCCTCAGCCGCCACAAGCTGCTCAAACGCATGGTTGCCAGCCTGCTGCCGGCGCAGCGGATGATGGACAACATGAAGATCGGCGTCGACCTGCCCCAGGAAGAAGAATTCAGCCTGTCGTGCCTGATGACCACCTCGCACCACTGCAACCACTTTCCGCGCACCATCCGCGAAAGTTTCGACAAGTACGTGCTGTTCCAGACCAGCCCCGACGAGGTGGCGAACTGGGAAAAGGTCTACCAGCAGGTGATCAAGAAGGCCTCGTTCCTGGCCAACGGCAAGCGCCTGGTGCTGAAGAACCCCTACAACACCGCACGGATTCCGACGCTGCTCAAGCTCTATCCCAATGCCAAGTTCATTCATATTTCGCGCAACCCCTACAACATCTATGTCTCGGCGCTGCATGACTTCGTCAAGGAAGCCGAGGAAATGGCCTTGCAAGAGTTCACCAACGAGGACTTTTCCGAGCTCTGCTACAGCCTGTACGGGAAGATCATGAATGCCTATTGGGATGCGCGCGACCTGGTGCCGCCGGGCAACCTGGTCGAGGTGAGTTACGAGGACTTCGACGAAGACCCGCTCAACGAAGTCAAGCGCATCTACCAGACCCTCGACCTGCCGCTCGAGCCTGCCGTGCTCAAGGACATCGAGGCCTACCTGGCATCGATCGCCGGCTACAAGAAGAACAAATACACCTACAGCGAGCAGCAGGCCCGGGCCATCGAGGCCAACTGGGGCTTTGCCCTGGAAAAAATGAAATACAGCCTGCCGCCCGACATCGTCGTCGATAACAGCCGCGACTGGTCCTGCGACATGAACTACTGAGTGCCCTGGTTCACCCGTCAATGTCCGCGTGGGCCACAGGCTCACCCCTCTATAGCGCAGGAAGTGTGTTCATGAGCATGGCTGAAGATATCCACCAAACGGTTGCCCAGGGTCAGCAGGACTGGGCGTTCAGTGTCGGTGTGCAACTGGTGGTCTGGGGGCTGCCGATCGTCGAGTGCTGGAAGTATCGCCTGGGCAAGGTGGTCGGCCACGGCGCGCAAGCGCAGGGGCAGGCGATCAACGCCTTCCAGCATATGCGTAGCCTGTCGACCCGGGCGTCGAGCAAGTTCGTCAACTCGGCCACCGATTTTCTCTATTCAACCGCGGTACTGGATTTGCACCAGGGCCCGCTGGTACTCACGGCGCCAGATTTCCAGGAGCGCTGGTATGGCCTGCAGGTGCTCGATCCGTACATGGAGACCCTGGCCAACCTCGGCACCCGCACCTATGGCCGACAACTGCCCAGCGTGGTGATTGCCAACCGTCGCGATCAGCATCGGGTGCCGGCGCAGGCCACGGTGATCTACAGCGACAGCGACTTTCTGTATGTGGTCGGGCGCATTGCCGCAGGCGATCATGAAGACCTGAGCGCGGTTAACGCCCTGCAGGACGGCCTGCGCCTGACACCGCTGCATGGCGCCGACCACCCGGGCTTTGACCTCGCGCAGGTTACCCCGGGGTCTTGTGCGCCGCTGCGCGCGGGCGATTCCAGTTGCCCGGCGGAGCTGGCGTTCTTCGAAGAGCTGGGCGCGGTGCTCAAGTTCGTCCCGCCCAGCGCCAGCGAAGGCATGTTGCTCGGGCTGATGGCAGACGTCGGTATCAGCGTTGAAAACGGCTTCGCCCACCAGAGCCTGGCACCTGCAGTGCGCGAAGGCCTGGCGCGCGCGGTGGTGCAAGCCACGGCGATCCTGCAAGGCAAGGTGTTCGAGCGCGGCGAGCTGAACAACGGCTGGAAGTTGCCGGGGGCGATCGGTAACTACGGCCATGACTACATCCTGCGGGCGCTGGTGTCGTTGCACGGCATCTGGGCCAACGTAGCGGAAGAAAGCCTGTACTTCATGGCCTGGACGGATTGCGAAGGCAACCTGCTGCATGGCGACAACCAGTATGAAATCCGCTTTGAAGCCGGGCAGTTGCCGCCGGTTGAAGCCTTCTGGTCGATCAGCTACTACGACGACCAGGGCCGCCTGACCGACAACCCGCAGGACAAGTACACGGTCAATTCGCTGTATCACCAGTTGCAGGCCAATGCCGATGGCTCGACCTCGGTGTTCATTGGCAAGGCGCCGGTTGCGCCGCCGTTCGCGGGGAACTGGCTGCCTTCGCACAGCGGCTACTTCAACCTCAACCTGCGCTGCTACAACCCGGGGCCAGCCTTGCTCTCGGGCCAGTACCGGGTGGCGCCGATCGTCCGCATACAGGGGCAGTGAAGCCGATGAACAAGATCGCATTGATTACCGGCGGCTCATCCGGCCTGGGCCTGGAGCTGGCCGGGCAACTGGCCAGAAAAGGCTATGACGTGCTGCTGCTGGCCCGCGACGAGGGCCGGCTGCAGGCGGCCAAGGCCAGCCTTGAGGCGCTGAA
Organism: Pseudomonas sp. B21-035; assembly: GCF_024748945.1. NCBI lineage: Bacteria > Pseudomonadati > Pseudomonadota > Gammaproteobacteria > Pseudomonadales > Pseudomonadaceae > Pseudomonas > Pseudomonas sp. B21-035. The sequence goes on along the minus strand of NZ_CP087179.1, from coordinate 3,162,626 downwards.
CAGCCGGATCAACGTGCACACCTTCGTCTGTGATGTTGCCGACGAACAGGCCATGTGCAGCACCTTTGCCACGATCAGCCGGCGCTTTGAGGCCATCGACTTTCTGATCGTCAACGCGGCGATTGCCACCATCGACCTGCTGGGCGATTACAAGAGCCTGCAGGAGGTCAACCGCAACCTGAAGATCAACCTGCTCGGCGCGGTGTCGTCCACCTACCTGGGCATCCCCTTGCTGCGCCGCGGCGCCCATGTGCTGTTCATCTCATCGGGCTTTGGCCTGGTGGGCGCGGCCGGTTATTCGTTGTACGCCGCCTCCAAGGGCGGCCTGAACAACTTTGCCGATGCCATCCGCCGCGAGCTGTTACCGCGCCAGGTGCACGTGCACCTGGCCTGCCTGGGCGACCTGGACACGCCGATGTACGCCGGTGAGCTTGAGCATATGCCGGCCTGGATCAAGGCCAAGATGGGCCGTGGCAAGCCGATGCCCGCAGGCCAGGCGGCCGCGGCGATTCTCAAGGGCTGCTTCAGGCGCCAGTTTCGCATCAACCTGTCCAGTGACGTGAAGCTGCTGATTCTGGTGCAGAAGTTGTTACCGCAAAAACTGTCTACCTATGTCATCGACCGGGTGCTGCCGTTCCCGCCGGTTTGAACCGCCGGGCAGCCGATGACACAGCGTGAAGTGGAACTTCAACCGTTATTGCATGAGGTCGATGGACATGGGAAAAGTCGGAACCAATATCGTCTGGCATCCACAAGCGGTCGAGAAGCAGGCACGGGCCAGGCTCAAGCGGCAAAAGCCGTGCATTATCTGGCTCACTGGGTTGAGCGGGGCAGGCAAGTCGACCATCGCCAATGCACTGGATCAGTTTTTGATCGACCAGGGCTTCCATACCTACTTGCTCGATGGCGACAACGTCCGCCACGGGCTGAACAAGGACCTGGGCTTCAGCGAAGCCGACCGCATCGAGAACATCCGCCGCGTGGGTGAGGTCTCGCGCTTGTTTGTCGATGCCGGGGTGATTGTGCTGTGCTCGTTCATCTCGCCGTTTTGCGCCGATCGCCAGCTGGTGCGCGAGCTGGTCAAGGGCGACGAGTTTGTCGAGGTCTACGTCAAGGCCAGTGTGGCCACTTGCGAGCAGCGCGATGTGAAGGGCTTGTACAAGAAGGCCCGGGCCGGGCAGATCAAGAACTTCACCGGGATCGACTCACCCTATGAGGCGCCGCAGCAGCCGGAGCTGCTGCTGGACACCGAAAGCCAGGATGTCGACGCCTGCGTCGCGCAGCTGGTGGCAGTGCTGCGCGGGCAGGGCTACCTGGGCGCCTTCTGAGCCCGGCGCGGTTCAGGCCTTGAGGGCCGCATCCGGCGCCACTGCCGGCACCGGCTTGCCGGTGGCGGCCTCGACCCGGCGGGCCACCGCCGGGTCATCGGCGAAGGGTATCAGGCTGGCCTGATCGTCCACTTCGCCGCTGTGACGCTGCAGGCAGGCGCTGGTGACCAGGTAGAAGAACAGTACGCCGCTCAGGCAATACAGTGCATACAGCCAGTCATCCATGGTCGGGCCTCCTAGGCCAGGCTGGCGTTGTTCAGCGCCAGTTTTTCATCGGCCACACGCACGGTGCGCCAGGTGTTGTAGGCCATCAGCAGCATGCCGCTCAAGAAGCACACGCCGCCGACAAAGCGCACGATAAAGCCCGGGTGGCTGGCCACCAGCGCCTCGACGAACGAGTAGGTGAGGGTGCCGTCGTCGTTGGTGGCGCGCCACATCAGGCCCTGGGCAATGCCGTTGACCCACATCGAGGCGATGTACAGCACAGTGCCGATGGTGGCCAGCCAGAAGTGCAGGTTGATCAGGCCGACGCTGTACATCTGCTCGCGGCCGAACACTTTCGGGATCATGTGGTATAGCGAACCGAAGGTGATCATCGCCACCCAGCCCAGGGCACCGGCGTGTACGTGGCCGATGGTCCAGTCGGTGTAGTGCGAGAGGGCGTTGACGGTCTTGATCGCCATCATCGGGCCTTCGAAGGTCGACATGCCGTAGAACGCCAGCGACAGCACCAGAAAGCGCAGGATCGGGTCGCTGCGCAGCTTATGCCAGGCGCCGGAGAGGGTCATCATGCCGTTGATCATGCCGCCCCAGCTGGGTGCCAGGAGGATCAGCGACATGGCCATGCCCAGCGATTGCGCCCAGTCGGGCAGGGCGGTGTAGTGCAAGTGGTGTGGGCCGGCCCAGATGTACAGGGTGATCAGCGCCCAGAAGTGCACGATCGACAGGCGATAGCTGTACACCGGGCGACCGACCTGCTTGGGCACGAAGTAATACATCATGCCGAGAAAGCCGGTGGTCAGGAAGAAGCCCACGGCGTTGTGGCCGTACCACCACTGGACCATGGCGTCGGTGGCCCCGGCGTACACCGGGTACGACTTGAACCAGCTGACCGGGATCGACAGGTGGTTGACCACGTGAAGCATGGCGATGACCACGATGAAGGCGCCGAAGAACCAGTTGCCGACGTAGATGTGCTTGGCCTTGCGGCGCATCAGGGTGGCGAAGAAGACGATGCCGTAGGCGACCCAGACGATGGCCATCCACACCGCGCCGGTGAATTCGATCTCGGCGTATTCCTTGGTGGTGGTCAGGCCCAGGGGCAGGCTTACCAGCATGATCACGATGGTCGCCTGCCAGCCCCAGAAGGTGAAGGCGGCAAGTTTGTCGCTGAACAGCCGCACCTGGCAGGTGCGCTGCACGGCGTAGTAACTGGCGGCAAATTGCGCGCTACCGGCAAAGCCGAAAATGACCAGGCTGGTGTGCAAGGGGCGCAGGCGGCCGAACGAGGTCCAGGGCAAGTCGAGGTTAAGTTCCGGCCAGACCAGTTGCGAGGCGATCCAGACGCCCATGGCCATGCCGACGATACCCCAGACCACCGTCATGATGACGAATTGCCGGACCACCTTGTAGTTATAGGCCTGCGCCTGTTGATGTGTGCTCATGGCTAGTTTCCACAGTTCCTGTATGGCTCGCCCTGCCGTGGGGCAGGGGCACAGGCGCAGACTCTAGGAAGCTGCCGACATACAAAACAGACTCAGAAACCTGTGTTAACACCGGATCAGATCAAACCCCCGTATTCATTGGCCAATATGGCACCTGTTATGGGCAAGCTGTAGTGAATTACTGCTGTTCTGCATTGATCGTGCCGGTAAATGCGTGTCGCTGTGTCGCAGCCAAAACCCCGTGGAATTATCTTGACATCACCGCAAATGCGGCCGCAGAATTTCACAAACTTTGCGCGCAAAGTTTTATGCCGGACGCCAGCACACGTCCGGCAGTGGTGCGCAACCAACCTTGACGCCATCCCGCTATTCGCCCCTGTAACGGTGCTTTCGAGCCGGGACGGGGTACGCGCGCAGCGGCGGCACACTATAAGAACGAAGGGAGCAACAGATGAAGCTTTCCAAGGAACTGGTCGTCCAGGCAAAAGCAACGTTCGGGACACCGACCTACCTCTACGATGAAGCCGTGCTGCGCAACAGTTTCAACGAGTTGCGCGATGCATTGCCGGACTGTGTGGACATCTTCTATGCGTTGAAGGTCAACCCGAACCTGTCCCTGGTAAAACTGATCCGCTCCTACGGCGGTAACACCGAAGTCTGCTCGCTGGGCGAGCTGGAAATTGCCCTCAAGGCCGGGGTCGACCCCCAGGACATCATTTTCCTCGGGCCCTATAAAAAGCCTGAAGAACACCGGCGCGCCCTGGAGGTCGGGGTGTTCGCCATCGTCGTCGAGTCCGAGACCGAGCTGCGCAAGCTCTCGGTCCTGGCCGGCGAGCTGAACTGCGTGGCGCCGGTGGCGATCCGCATCAACCCGAATTTCTCCGCCTCCGGCTCGCCGTGGAAGATGGGCGGGCGGCCGACCCACTTCGGTATCGAAGAAGACACCGCGGTGGCCAATTTCGGTGACTACGCAGCATTGCCCAACCTGAAGATCAAGGGCATTCACGTTTACAACGGCACCAAGATCCTCGATGCGCAATCGGTGTACGACAACGCCAAGTACATCCTCGGCCTGTTCCGCAGCCTGACCCGGCGCTACAACCTGGACATGAGCATGGTCGATGTCGGTGGCGGCCTGGGCATCAAGTACTACGAGAACGAGAACGAACTCGACACCCGCCAGCTCAAGCAACTGCTGGCGCCGCTGTTCGAAGCCTTCAACCAGCAGTTCCCGCAGACCCGCATCATCGTCGAGTCCGGGCGTTTTATCGCCGGCAAGTGCGGCGCCTTGCTGGTGACGGTCGACAACATCAAGGAAAACCACGGCAAGACCTTTGCCGTCACCGATGGCGGTACCAACTGCCATGGCGCCGCCGCCGGCAGCGGCCAGGTGCTCAAGCGCAACTTTCGTATCGTCCATGCCACCGGCAGCACCGGCGCACCGCTGCGCGAATACCATATCTCCGGGCCGCTCTGTAGCCCCGACGACCTGCTGGCCCGCGACCTGCAGATCGAAACCCTGCACGAGGGCGACATCCTCGCTGTCACCGCTTCCGGCGCCTATGGCCCGTCCGCATCGCCCACCCTGTTCCACAGCCATGGCCACCCGGCCGAGGTGATCGTCAGCAACGGCCAGCTGTTCCTCGCCCGCGCCCGGCAAACCGCCCTGGACATTCGCGACAGCCATGCCGACGTACCACTGTCGGCCATGCTCGGCGCCGCACCGGCACCGGCACCGGCACCGGCACCGGCACCGGCACCCGGCGAGCCGACGCCGATCGCCCAGGCCGCGACCCAGCGCCAGCTTGGCGAGATCCTGCGGGTGGTGCTGAAGCTGCCGGAAAACACCGTGATCAGCGCCGACTCGCACCTGCGCGACGACCTCGGCCTGGACTCGCTGACCTCGATGGAGCTGCTGGTCAACCTCGAAGACGACATCGAAGGCTTCTTCGTCAATCCCGACACCATCGCCCCGGGCCACTTCAACACCGTGGCGACCCTGGCGGGCTACATCGACGCTCATCGTCAACCGGCGGTCGCGCGCCGGTCGCGTACCGAGGTGCAGCATGAAGGCGTCTGACGTCCTCCTGCAGCAGGTGCTGGAAACCCCCAACGGCCTGCACCCGGACAAAGCGGCGATCATCTACGCCGATGAAACCTACACCTACGCCCAGCTCGATGAAGCCAGCGGGCGCCTGGCCGCCGGCCTGCAGGTCAATGGCCTGCTGCGCCAGGAACGCGTGGTGGTGTGCCTGGGCAACCGGGTCGAAACCGTTTGTGCCTTCTGGGGCGTGCTGCGGGCCGGCGGGGTGATGGTCAACGTCGGCCTGGAAACCCCGGCCGACAGCCTCGACTACATCATTCGCGATGCCGAGGCCTCGGTGCTGATCACCACCTCGGAGAAATTCGCCAGCCTGGCGCCCGGCACCGCCGGGCTGAGCTACCTCAAGGCCATTGTATTGCTCGACGGCGAAGCCGACGCAGCCGATACCCACACGCTTGAAAGCCTGCTGGGGCAGGGCGCCGGCATTCCGCTGCCGTGCGGCAACCTTGACCTGGACCTGGCGGCGATCATCTACACCTCCGGCTCCACCGGCGCGCCCAAGGGCGTGATGCTCACCCACCGCAATATGCTCGCGGCGCTCAACTCGTTGCACACCTACCTGGGCTACCAGGCCAGCGACAATGTGCTGTGCTCGCTACCGCTGTCGTTCGACTACGGCCTGTACCAGATGATCATGGCCCTGAGCGCCGGGGCCACGCTGGTGCTGGAGAAGGAGTTCACCTGGCCGATCTTCCTGATCAAGAAGATCCGCCAGTACCAGGTCACGGTGATCCCGTTCGTGCCGACCATGCTCATGCTCCTGCACGAGTATGCGCACAAGCGCGAGGCGACCTTCCCGCAGGTACGCATGGTCACCAACACCGGCGCGGCCTTGAAGGCCAACCATATTGCGCAGATGAAGGGCCTGTTCCCCCAGGCGCTGATCTTCTCGATGTACGGCCTGACCGAGTGCAAGCGCTGCACCTACCTGCCGCCCGAGGACATCGACGACAAGCCGGGCAGTGTCGGCATCGCCATCCCCAACACCGAGCTGTGGCTGGTGGACGATGAGGGCCGGCGCATCGACACGCCGCATCAGGTCGGCCAGCTGGTGATTCGCGGCGCCACGGTGATGGCCGGCTATTGGCGCAACCCCCAGGCCACCGCGCAAAAACTCAAGCCGGGGCCGTACCCGGGGGAAAGCGTGCTGTACACCGGCGACTATTGCAGCCTCGACCAGGATGGCTACCTGTACTTCCAGGGGCGCATGGACCATATGATCAAGTCGCGCGGCATGAAGGTCAGCCCCAGCGAGGTCGAGAGCTTTCTGTATGCCATCGACGGTGTCGAAGCGGCGGCGGTGGTCGGTATCGAACATGCCTCGGTCGGCGAGGGGCTATGGGCGTTCGTCACCTTGGGCCAAGGTGTCAGCCTGAGTGCCGAGCACTTGCTCGAACGTTGCCGCCATGGCCTTGAAGCGCACAAGGTGCCGCTGTCGATCAGCATCGAGGGCAACCTGCCGCGCACCGCCAATGGCAAGTTCGACTTGCAGCAACTGCAACAGACAGCGCGCCATGCGCAACTGGCCGTGGCCGGTTGAGTGGCGCTTTTTTATCGGTGATTCAGGCATACAGGATGTGCGGATATGAGTCTGGGCAACAGAGGTCGCGAGCAATCGCTGGACGTCAACGGCAACCATTTCGCCTTGCGCATCTGGGGCAATGAGCGCGGCCACCCGGTGCTCGCCGTGCATGGCTGGCTGGACAACGCAGCGTCGTTCGAACGGATCGCGCCGCTGCTCGAGGACTGCTTCGTGGTCGCCCCGGACCTGGCCGGCCACGGCCGCTCCGAGCACCGTCGGGGTGACAGCGGCTATTACCTGTGGGAACACGCCGACGACATGAACGCCCTGATCGAGTGCCTGGGCTGGAAGCGTTTTTCGGTCCTGGGGCACTCCATGGGCACCGGGGTTGCATCGATTCTGGCGGCGATGAACAAGTCGATCGACAGCATGGTGTTCATCGACGGCATGGGCGCGCCCTTTACCATTGCCGAAGAAGACACCGTCGAGCACCTGAAAAAATCCCAGCGCCTGCTGCGCCTGGCCTTGCGTACCCGCTTGCATGGGTTTTCAGCGCCGCAATCGGCACAGTTTGGCAGCCTTGAAGCGGCCATCGGCGAGCGGCGCAACAGCATCGACGGCACCCTGTGCGCCGAGGGCGCGCGGCTGCTGGCCATGCGCGACCTGCTCAGTGTCGGCGACGGTTACCGCTGGCGCCACGACCCACGCCTGGTGCTGCCTGAGCCTATGCAACTGACCGAGCGCCAGGCCTGCGACTTTTTGCGCCAGATCAGCTGCCCGCTGCACCTGTTGCTCGGGCGCCAGGGGCTGTTTGCCGGTGCCCAGTTCGATAAAAGAAAAAACGCCTTGCCCTGGGCCACCCAGGTGCACTGGCATGAGGGCGGCCATCATTTTCACCTGGAGGAACCCGGCACGGCCTTGATCGCGCAGATCAACGCCGCGCTGCTTCAGCGTGAACCCGGGCCGCGGCAACGATTAGTCAATGAGTAATGGAGTACACCCGTGAAAGAGTTCTGGATTGCACCGTCGATTCTGGCGGCCGATTTCGCCCGCCTCGGCGCTGAAGCCGAGCAGGTACTGGCCGCCGGTGCCGATGTCATCCATATCGATGTGATGGATAACCACTATGTGCCCAACCTGACCATGGGCCCGCAGTTCTGCAAGGCCCTGCGCAGCCACGGGATCACCGCGCCGATTGACGTGCACCTGATGGTGACGCCGGTGGATGCGATGATCCAGGCCTTTGCCGAAGCCGGCGCCGACTACATCTCGATTCACCCCGAGGCGACCCTGCACCTGGACCGCTCGCTGCAACTGATCAAGGACCTGGGCTGCAAGGCGGGCCTGGTGTTCAACCCGGCCAGCGGCCTGGACGCCGCGCAATACGTGCTCGACAAGCTCGACCTGATACTGCTGATGTCGGTCAACCCGGGCTTTGGCGGACAGAAGTTCATCCCTGCGGTATTGCCCAAGATTGCCGCAGCGCGCAAGCTTATCGACGACAGTGGCCGGGCGATCCGTCTGGAGGTGGACGGCGGCGTCAACCTTGACACCATCGGCCAGGTGGCCGCCGCCGGCGCCGACATGTTCGTGGCCGGCACGGCGATTTTCGCCCAGGGCGATTACCGCGCCAGCATCGAGGCCTTGCGCCGCGAGATTGCCCACGCTTTGCCCAACCGCCACTGATAGGCGGTCTTTCCAACGATTCTCGCGAATCCAGTACGAGTTACCTGTCCTTGCACACTACAACCCTAATCAAGGCCTTGCTGCGTCAGCCGACAACGCATACGCCGGTCTGGCTGATGCGCCAGGCCGGGCGCTACCTGCCCGAGTACCGCGAGCTGCGGGGCCGGGCCGGGTCGTTCCTGAGCCTGGTGAAAACCCCGGACTACGCCACCGAAGCCACCTTGCAACCCTTGCGGCGTTTCAACCTGGATGCAGCCATCGTCTTTTCCGACATCCTCAGCGTGCCCGATGCCATGGGCCTGGGCCTGTATTTCGGCCATGGCGAAGGCCCGCGCTTTCGCCATCCGCTGCGTGACGAGCAGGCCATCAAGCGCCTGCGCGTGCCAGAGCCCGAAGCGCTGGACTACCTGTACCAGGCGGTGGCCCAGAGCCGCCGCGAGCTTGACCCCAAGGTGGCACTGCTCGGCTTTGCCGGCAGCCCCTGGACCCTGGCCTGCTACATGGTCGAAGGCGGCCCGCCGGGCGATTTCCAGCTGATCAAGAAGATGCTCTACCGCCGCCCGGAGCTGCTCCAGCGCATTCTCCAGGTCACCAGCCAGGCGGTGGCGGCCAGCCTCAATGCGCAGATCGAATCCGGTGCCCAGGCGCTGATGATCTTCGACACCTGGGGCGGGGTGCTGGCCGACGGCGCCTACCAGCGGTTTTCGCTGTTCTACATGCGCGAGGTGCTGGCGCGCCTGCACAAGACCCACCACGGCCAGCGCGTACCGTCGATCATCTACACCAAGGGCGGCAGCCCGTGGCTGGCGGAGATGGCCGACAGCGGCGCCGATGCCCTGAGCCTGGACTGGACCTGCGACCTGGGCATGGCCCGGCAACTGGTGGGTAACAGTGTTGCCCTGCAGGGCAACCTCGACCCCAGCGTGTTGCTGGGTGATGAGGCCTGTATCCGCCATGAAGTGCAGCGTACCCTGCAGGCCTTCGGGCCGCCCGCTGCGGGCTTTGGCCATGTGTTCAACCTGGGCCACGGGATTTCCCCGGCGACCTCGCCCGAGGCGGTGGCCACGCTGGTCAATGCCGTGCATGAACTGAGCCGTGTGCGCGGAGGTGCCTATGCTTGACCCGACCTTCGACTTCGACCGGATGCTGTGCTTCTCGCTGTACTCGACGGCCAACGCCATGGTTCGCGACTACGCCGAGCCGCTGAAAAAGCGCGGCGTGACCTACCCGCAACTGCTGGTGATGGCCGGCCTGTGGGGCCAGGACGATGTCTCGATCAGCGCCCTGAGCGAGCTGACCCTGTTCGACCTTGGCACCCTGACGCCGATCGTCAAACGCCTGGCCGACAACGGCTTCATCACCGTGTACCTCGACCCCAACGACCGTCGCCGGCGCAACCTGTTGCTGACCGACAAGGGCCGTGAGCTCAAGGCCGAGGCGGCGCAGGTGTTCAGCAACATGGCCTGCAAGATCGACCTGGGCGAGGGTGAGGTGGAGCAGGTGCTGGATGTTTGCCACCGGATCAGGGCGCGTTTGCGCTGAGCCCGCCGCGCGGGGCAAGTCCGCTTGCCCCGCGAAAGGGGATTGTGCAATCACTCCAGCATCATGATAATGAGAGTAATTACCATTAATGTGTGATCACCCTCGTGCCGAGCTCTGTCGACTCCAAGGCTATCGTCGCCCACCTCTACAGTGACCATCACCGCTGGCTGCGTGCCTGGCTGTACCGGCGGCTGAACTGCCCGGACGATGCCGCGGACCTGGCCCAGGACACCTTTGTGCGGGCCATGACCAGCAGCGCCTTGCCCGCCCTTGACCAGCCGCGGGCGTTTCTCGCCACTGTCGCCCGCCGCCTGCTGAGCAATCTGTTCCGCCGCCGGGCGCTGGAGCAGGCCTACCTCGACGAGCTGGCGAGCCTGCCCGAGCAGTGCATGCCTTCGGCTGAAGACGTGCTGCTGGTGCGTGAAGCCCTGGCTGAAATCGATCGCCTGCTTGACGGCCTGCCGACGCGGGTGCGCCATGGGTTCATCCTGCATCGTCTCGAAGGCCTGAGCCAGCCGGCCATCGCCGAGCACCTGGGGGTGTCGCTGGCGACGGTCGAGCGTGACCTGCGCCGGGCCTTCCTGCATTGCCTGAGCGCCAGGCCAGAATGAGCAGCACACCACTGGACCGCGCTACCCACGAAGCGGTGGACTGGCTGCTCAAGCTGGAGAATGCCCCGGCCGGCAGCCCTTTGCTGCTGGCCTTCAACACCTGGCTCAAGCAATCGCCCGGCCATCAGGCCGCCTGGCAGCGGGTCAACGCCTTGCTCGACGAACCCCTGGCCGACCTGCAGCAGGCCGAGCAGCGTAGCCCCGGCCAGTTGGCCATGGCCAGCCGCAGCCTGCGCGCCTTGCCGTCGCCGTCGCGGCGCAAGGCCCTGGGCGGCGGCCTGGCGATGCTGTTGCTGGGTTTGGGCGCCGGCGCGCTCGGCAATCGCATGACGCCACTGGGCGACCTGCTCGCCGACCTGCGCACCGGCACCGGCGAGCGGCGCACCTTCACCCTGGCCGATGGTTCGCGGCTGCGCCTGAATGCGCGCAGCGCGGTGGATGTGCGCTTCAGCGCCGGGCAGCGGCTGGTGCTGCTGCGCGACGGCGAGCTGCAAGCCGAGGTTGCTGCAGAGCCGGGCCGGCCCTTTGTCGTCGCCACCCGCGAAGGCCAGGTGCAGGCCCTGGGCACGCGCTTCAGCGTGCGCCAGGAACAACAGCAGAGCCTGGTCTCGGTGCAGCAGCACAGCGTGCTGCTCAGAAGCGGCAGTGCGCCCGCCTTGCGTGTGGAGGAGGGCCAGGCCTTTCGTTTTGATGGCCACGCCAGCCAGCCGCTGGCCGCGTCGCTGCGTACCCGGGCGAGCTGGACCGAGGGCCGCGTGGATGTGCGCGACGAACCCCTGGGCGAGCTGATCGAAGCCTTGCGCCCGTACCGCGCCGGGCTGCTGCGCATCAGCCCGCAGGCCGCGCAGGTGCGGGTCTATGGCAGCTTTCCGCTGGATGACAGCGAACGCACCTTGCGCTCCCTGGCCGAGACCTTGCCGATCCGGGTCGACAGTTTTGGTGGCTGGCTGACTCGCATCGATGTGATCTAAATAAAAATAATTGCGATTTCCTTGAGGGGGTTTGTTGCGTGGCGTGTCCTCGTTATCGACAACAACTTTGAACGAGCCAACCCCTCCATGCCCGACTCCATGATCCGTCCCAGCCTGCTGGCCCTTGCCATCGCCCTGGGCAGCGGCGCGCCGTTGTACGCCGTGGCGCAAACCGACAACAGCGTCAGCGCCAGCCAGCGCTTCGATATCCCGGCCGGCGACCTGGGCGAAGCCCTGAGCCGCATCGCCCGTCAGTCTGGGCGGGTGCTGTCGGTCAAGCCGGCGCTGCTGCAAGGCAAGCGCTCGGCGGCGGTCAGCGGCCAGTTCACGCCCGAGCAAGCGGCCAGCCAGGCCCTCAATGGCAGCGGCCTCAACCTCAATATCACCGCCGGCGGCACCTGGAGCCTGGTGCCGGCCGAGCACAGCGGGGCGCTGGAGCTGGGCCTGACCCAGATCGTCTCCAACGCCAGTGAAGACGCCTGGGGCCCGGTGCAGGGCTATGTGGCCAAACGCACCGGTACCGCGACCAAAACCGACACCTCGGTGCTGGAAGTGCCGCAGACCATCAACGTCATCACCCAGGATGAAATCTCGGCGCTGGGTTCGCAGACCGTTACCCAGGCCCTGCGCTACACCCCGGGCATTACCGGTGGCGGCTTCTCCGACCGGGTGGGGATTTTCGACGAACCGACCTCCCGCGGCTTCAGCCCGACGCCGCTGTACCTGGACGGCCTGCACCTGCCGTATGGCGGTGGCAGTACCGGTGGCGCCCTGCAGATCGACCCCTACGCGCTGGAGCGCATCGAGGTGATGAAGGGCCCGACCTCGGTGCTCTACGGCCAGAACCAGCCAGGCGGGCTGGTCAACATGGTCTCCAAGCGCCCGACCGCGACGCCGCTGCATGAGGTCAAGATCGGTGGCGGTAGCCAGGACCGCCGCTATGGCGCCTTCGACTTCGCCGGCCCGGTGGATGACCAGGGCGAGTACCAGTACCGGGTCACCGGCATGGGCCTGGATAAGAACGGCGAAATCGACTACGTCGAACAGCAGCGCTACATGATCGCCCCGAGCCTGACCTGGAGCCCCAACGAGCAGACCCGCCTGACCGTCTACGGCCATTACCAGCGCGACAACGGCGTACCCGAAGCCCAGGGCTTGCCGGCGGTGGGCACGGTGTTCGCCAGCGCCAACGGACGGATCAAGCGCAGCCGCTTCATCGGTGAACCGGGGGGCAACGCCTACGATCGCGAGCAGTACACCTTCGGCTACGAAGTCAGCCATGAGCTGGACGATGTCTGGACCCTCAAGCAGAACACCCGCTACGCCTACGTCGATGACAAGTTTCGGGCGCCATTGCACGGCTACGCTTTCGTGCCAAACCCGGTCACCGGCGCCGACGACCAGAGCGCCATGACCCGCTTTGGCGTCGACTGGGCCCAGCGCAACAAGGTGTTCGGCATCGATAACATGGCCCAGACCAAGTTCAATACCTTCGACCTCGCCCACACCCTGTTGATCGGCGTCGATTACTACCACTCCAACTCCCGATTCCTCGGCCTGTATGACCGCAATCCGCCGATCATCGACCTCTACAACCCGGTGTACGGCAAGCCCATGAACTTCGGCCAGCCGTTCAAATGGGACCGCACCATCAACCAGACCGGCCTGTACGTGCAGGATCAGCTCAAATGGGATAACTGGTTCCTGACCCTCGGTGGTCGCTATGACTGGGCCGAGGCCGATAACAAGGAGCCGCTCGCTGGCACCCATACCACTGTCAAGGACGAGAAATTCACCGGCCGCGCCGGCCTGGGCTACGCCTTCGACAATGGCGTCACGCCTTACCTCAGCTACTCCGAATCATTCCTGCCGCTTGCCGGCGCCGACTACGCCGGCAAAGCGTTCGAGCCGTCCACCGGCAAGCAGGTCGAGGCCGGTATCAAGTACCAGCCGCCTGGCCAGGACAGCTTCATCCAGCTCTCGGTGTACGAGATCAAGCAGCAGAACATCCTCACCGCCGATGTCGGCAACCCCGGCTTCAACAGCCAGGTCGGCGAGCTGCGTTCACGCGGTGTTGAGCTTGAGGGCAAGGCCAGCCTCAGCGACAACCTCGGCCTGATCGCCTCGGTGTCGCGCAACGACGTGGTCTACACCAAGGACAACGACGGCCGCGAAGGCCGTCATCCGTCCGGCACGCCGCCGATGACCGCAGCACTGTGGCTGGATTACCACTTCACCGGCGACACGCCGGTCGCCGGCCTCGGCATGGGCCTGGGTGCACGTTACGTGCGCGGTAGCGACGGCAGCGACTTTGCCGACGGGCATTTCAGTATCCCGTCCTACACCGTGTACGACGCCATGCTCTCCTACGACCTGCAGCAATCGCCGTTGCGCCTGAAGGGCGTGAAGGTGCAGATGAACCTGCAGAACCTCGAAGACAAGACCTACGTCAGCCGCTGCACCAGTGACGTGGACTGCTACTACGGCGAAGGGCGGACCATCACCACCGACCTGACCTACAACTGGTAAGCCTTCAGGTATCGCGCAACAAGTCATGGGCATCCAGCAGCCGGTAGGCAATCTCCGGCTGCTTCTCCAGCGCCCGCCTGATCGCCGCCGGAATGTTCTGCCGGGTCTTGCGGCACAAGCCCGGCAGGTCTTCGATCTGGATGCTGATACCGCGCATGGTCCGCACCTCGTTGAAGCTCGGGGTGATCTGCAGCCGAATCCCCAACTGCTCATACAAGCGCCGCTGCATGTGCTCCAGGTCGTCCAGGCTCTGCAGGTTTTCCAGGCGTTCGAGCAGGCGCCTTTCTTCCTGGCGCGTCAGCAGCAGGATGCGCGGGTCCTGCAGCGTCTCGCGGCCGCAGTCGCAAGCGCCGGGCGGGCAGGGGGTGCGGGTGGGCAGGGTGGCGTTCATGCCTTGCAGCATAGCGAGGCTCGAGGACTTTTGCCCATGCCTGGCAGATAGCTATTGAGCACTGGTGCGGGCGGCGCTCAGTGATACCCTTACACTTCGCCGAACTTCACCAGGAGCGAGTCGCCCATGCTGGCGCAACAACTGCAACTGCAAAGCGTATTGACCGGGCGCGCCGTGCCTTTCACCCGTCCGGGCTCATCCAGTGCCATCGCCAAGATGCCGCGTGACGGCGAGGTCGCGGTCACCGAACTGGGCCTGGTTGGCGATGAGCAGGGCGACTTACGTGTGCATGGCGGGGTCGAAAAGGCCATCCACCATTACCCCCGCGAACACTATGCCGCCTGGGTTGCAGAGCTGGGCGAGCATCCGCTGCTGCAGGCTCCGGGCGCCTTCGGCGAAAACTTAAGCACCTGCGGCTGGACCGAGCAGACCGTATGCCTGGGCGATCGCTTTCGCGCTGGCAGCGCGCTGCTGGAGATTTCCCAGGGGCGCATGCCGTGCTGGAAACTCAATGACCGCTTCGGGGTAAAAGACATGTCGTTGCGGGTCCAGCAAAGCGGCCGTACCGGCTGGTACTACCGGGTGCTGGAAGAAGGCATATTGGCTGCCGGCATGAACATCGAGCTGATCGAACGGCCGCATCCGCAGTGGTCGGTAGCGCGCTTGTCGTCGGTACTGTTCGACAGGCAGGTCGACCTCGAGGTGATTCGCCAGTGCCTGGAACTACCGCTGGCGGCTTCCTGGCGCCGGACCCTGTCACGACGTTTGGAAAAGGCCGAAGTCGAGGACTGGGCGCCGCGTTTGCAGGGGCCTGGCGTCGAAGTGCAGGGGTGAGAAACATTGCAAACCGGGGACACGGTTTACAGGTCTAGCCTGAGCCGAAGAAACAGGATCAATCCTTCCTCAATGTCAGAGTAATCTCAACTCTGACGGTCGCAATTACGACTAGGATCGATAGCCCTTGCCATCGACCCAGGTTGGTCCTTCCATGTCGCCTTCAGAGACCGTGACCCGCAAACCTGACCAAACAACAGGCAGGAGCAATACGCTGGCAATCATCGCTGGGATGGGCGCCAATATTTGGTTAGGGGGCTCGGCGCTGTACTGGAAGGCGCTGCGGGAGGTTTCACCCTCGGTGCTCGTTGCTTACCGGGTGTTGCTCTCGCTGGCTGTGTTGATGCTGGCGCTGGTGCTGCTGGGTAAGCTGGGTGCGCTCTACCGGAATTTAACGCTGAACAGCGTAGTCGTTCACGGGGTGGCTGCATTGCTCCTGGCGACGAACTGGGGCTTATTTATTTACGCCTCTATTCAGGGTTTTGTCCTGGAGTCTGGTCTGGGGTATTTGATTGCTCCTTGCATCACGGTCGCAGCCAGCGTGCTGATGCTGAGTGAGCGTTTGAGCAGCCTGCACACAGTCGCTTTCGTTCTGATTGGCATCGCACTGGCCTATTTGGCGGTGTACGCACAGGGGCTGAATCATGGCATCTATCTGGCGATAGCGCTTACGTGGGGCGGGTATGTGTGTTTGAAGAAGGTATCGACGATTGATGCCTTATGCGCAACTACACTGGAAACTTTGCTGTTATCGCTGGTTTGCCTGGTAGCACTGCTTTTTACTTCATGGGAGATGGCGTTGCCCGTGACGATGCCCACGTCAATGTCGATTGTCCTGCTGTTTGCCGGGCTGGTATCGGTGGTGCCGTTACTGCTGATCGCGTTTTCGGCCAGACGCTTGGCGTTGACGACAATGAGTACATTCCAGTTTCTTTTACCGACTACTCAGTTCGTACTGGCTGTAGTTGTATATAAACAGTCGATCAACATGACCGTTGCGACAGTCATATCGTTTGTCTGGTTATTGTTAGCGCTGCTCGTGGCCTTGCCGGCAATGAAAAACATGCTTCGCCAGTAAACCAAACTGGCTCCAACGAATCTCGAAGGAACCAGTTCAATCAACAATCAGGCAGCCGTACCCAGCTTCTTCACCACCTGACCCTTGGCAGCCTGCTTGCGGCAGGCTTCACCGAAGGCCTGGAACATCTTCACCGAGTCGGGGTTTTTCGCCGCTTGCCATTCCGGGTGCCATTGCACCGCGAAGAGGAACGGCGACAGGCTCGGGGCGTGGATGGCTTCGACCAGGCCGTCTTCGGCACGGGCCAGGGGTTCGATGCCTTCGCCGAGGTTTTTCAGGCCCTGGCCGTGCAGCGAGTTGACGCGGATTTCATCGCTCTGCAGCAACTTTTGCAGCCAGCTGCCTTGCTCCAGTTTGACGCTGTGAACCGCACTGTACTGGACATCGACCGGATCGTCCGGGTTTTCCCGGTGGTCGTTGAAGCCTGGCTCGGCGTAGACCTTCTGGTAGATGTCGCCACCCAGGGCCACGTTGATTTCCTGCATGCCACGGCAGATGCCGAAGATCGGCAGGCCACGGGCGATAGCCAGTTGCACCAGCGGCAGGTCGAACAGGTCGCGGTCGCGGTCCTGGGCCTTGCCCGGGGTTTCGTTCTCCTGGCCGTACAGGGCCGGGTCGATGTTGCTGCCGGCGCCGGTCAGGTAAACACCGTCGGCCATATCCAGGTAGGCTTCGAGGTCGTCTGTACCGCAGCAGGTTGGCACCAGCACCGGTACGCAACCGGCGTGTTCTACCAGCGGGACGATGTATTTGTGGGTCATTACCTGATAGTCGTGGCCTTTGCGCTCCTGGGAGCCCATGGTCATCAGCACGACGGGTTTGCGAAGGGTTTGATTCTTATTGCCAATGTTGCTGTTGGGCATATGTCACCTTGGGACAGGCGCAGCCTGTCATTATTGTGCAGGCGCGCAGCTGGAACCTTTGCGCTGCCTGAGGTTTCGAGCACTGCCGGTACGCCAAGCAAGGGGCTGTATCCGGTCGAAACCTGTCATATAGCTTGCCAGAGCCGTTTAATATGTCAAACGACTTCAGATTGCACGGGCGAAGCTTGAGATTGCCTGGATGCAATTATCGGTCTGCAGCCCCCGATAACCGGTAAGGCGCCTGTTGCGGCCAGTTCATTATATTTAACAAGCGTCCGGTGTATGGCCGAACCAGCGCCTGCGCGGCTTTGCTGCATCGCGCGGTTTCTCTTAAGCTGGCTGTCACCGATGACTACCAGCCTGAACCATGCCCACTCCAAGACCGTCCCTGACCCTGACCCTGTTGCAAGCCCGCGAAGCCGCCATGGCCTTCTTCCGCCCCTCGCTCAACGCCCATGGCCTGACCGAACAACAGTGGCGGGTGATCCGCATCCTGCGCCAGCAAGGCGAACTGGAAAGCCACCAACTGGCCGAGCAGGCCTGCATCCTCAAGCCGAGCATGACCGGCGTGCTGGCGCGCCTGGAGCGTGACGGCCTGGTGCGGCGCAAGAAGTCGACCCAGGACCAGCGCCGGGTGTTCGTCGGCCTGACCGAACAGGGCCAGCAATGCTTCGTCGACATGAGCGAAGACATGGAACACAACTACCAGCGCATCCTTGAGCAATTCGGCGAAGACAAACTGCACGAGCTGCTGGGCCTGCTCAACTGCCTGAAGAACATCAAGCCCTGAGCGCCGTTTTGGCGCACTGGCCGCTGGCTACCTATACTGTGCCTATCCGCAACAGTGTGCCGTCGTTGACCGGAGCGCGGCGTCTCTGTTCCCGTGGTCGTGACTTTCTGAAGTAGCAGGACGCGAGTCGTCAATTGATAACGCTACAAAGGGGTTGGATCATGGATATTGTCAGTCTGATTATTCAGATTGTTGCCGGTGTGGTGGGCGGCAACGCAGCCGGTATGAGTAAACAAAGCATGGGCCCGCTACTCAACTCGATCTTCGGTGGAGTGGGTGGGGTGATTGTCGGGCAGATACTCGCAGCCTTTACCGGTGAACCCGGTGCGGCGGTGGCAGCGGGCGGTTCGCTGGACCTGCCGGCACTGATCAGCAGTATTGTCGGCGGCGGTGCAGGGGGCGCGGTGCTCACCTTCATCGCCGGCCTGATCAAATCAAAAATGCACCCGCAGTAAGCCTTGCCAGGCCTGCCCCTGATTGCAGGGGCGGGCCTGTTCAGAAGTACTTCAGCCAACCGATATCGCGGCGCCGGGCCTTGAGGACGGCGAACCAGCGCACCGGCGGATAGAGCACAACGCTCAAGACCATCGCCGTCAGCCATACCGACCAGACCCCGTCGAAACCAAAGTAGCTGCCCTGGTTCAGGCCAAAGCAGGCGACGCCGATCAGGTACAGCACTTTCAGTGCGTACAGGTGCAGCAGGTAGAAGAACATCGGCGCGGCACCGAATACGCTCAGCACCCGGATCGCGTGGCTGCCTTGCAGGTGCTCGAACCTGCGCAGCAGCAACAGGCCGACGCCCAGGGTCAGGGCCAGGAACAGCAGCGATGGCGGGTATTTGGTGATGTTGAAAAAGCTCATCAGCGTGCGCAACGTGGTTTCGCCAACCTGCCACCGGGCTTCGCCGTAACCGTTGAGCAATCGCAGCAGCAGGAAGCCGGCGAGGGCACCGAGGCCGGTCAGCAGCAACTTGCGCTGACGTGCCTGCGCATCCGCACCTTGGGCAAACCAGGGGCCCATGGCATAGCCCAGGGCAATTACGCCGATCCATGGCAGCAACGGGTACGAGGTACGCAGGCGCAAGTTGTCGGCTACCTCGATCCAGCCACGGTCATGCAGGATCGCCCAAGGGACATGCAGCGCCGAGCCCGCAGCGAAGTGCAGCGGGTCGAGCAGGTTGTGCCCGGCGACGATCAGCACGCCGATTACCACCAGCAGCGGGCGCGGCAGCCACACCAGGCCGGCCAGGGCGATCATGCTCAAGCCAATGGCCCAGATCACCTGCAGGTAGATCACCTTGGGCGGCAGTTCCAGGGTCCAGGCCAGGCTGACCAGGGTGAACTCCAGCAGCACCAGGACCAGGCCACGCTTGAACAGGAAGGCCGAAACCGCAGCCTTGCCCTGGTGCTTTTCGCCATACAGGTAAGCCGACAAACCGGTCAGCAGGACAAACACCGGCGCGCACAGGTGGGCGAGGGTACGGCTGAGGAACAGCCAGGGGTCGGTGCTGGCGACATCCATCGGGTCGCTGACCTGGCGGTGCAGAAAGAAGGTTTCGCGTACATGGTCAAGGAGCATGAAGACAATGACCAGGCCGCGCAGGGCGTCGATGCAAAGCAGGCGGTGGGTGGCGGGTGGCATGGGTGAGGTGGCGGTCGCTGAGTGATTGGGTGATGCGTTATAACATAACTAGTATTTCTCGCAAGCAAACCAGGGCTGCTACGCAGCCCATCGCCGGCAAGGCCGGCTCCCACAGGTCCTCAGTGTTGCAGAGATCTCTGTGGGAGCTGGCTTTGCCAGCGATGCAAGGCGAAGCCTTGCCCAAAGGCCTCAGTGCAGTATCTGCGCCAGAAAGCCCTTGGCCCGCGCACTCTGCGGGTTATTGAAGAACGCCTCGGGCGCTGCGTCTTCAATGATCTGCCCGCCATCGAGAAACAGCACCCGCTCGGCCACCTGGCGGGCGAAGCCCATTTCATGGGTAACGCAGAGCATGGTCATGCCGGTATCGGCCAGTTTCACCAGCACATCCAGCACTTCGGCGACCATCTCCGGGTCCAGCGCCGAGGTCGGTTCGTCGAACAGCATGATCTTCGGCTTCATGCACAGCGCCCGGGCGATCGCCACCCGTTGTTGCTGGCCGCCAGACAACTGGCTGGGGTATTTGCCGGCCTGACTTTCGATTCCGACCTTGTTCAGGTAGAAGCGCGCGCGGTCTTCGGCCTCCTTGCGCGACAGGCCGCGCACGCTCATCGGCGCCAGGGTGCAGTTGTCGAGCACGCTCATGTGCGGGAACAGGTTGAAATGCTGGAACACCATGCCGATTTCGCTGCGCACCTCGGCGGCCTGGCGGGTGGTCAGGGCAAGATCGGTGTCGTTGACGCGGATGTTGCCCTGTTCGGCGATTTCCAGGCGGTTGATGCAGCGGATCAACGTCGATTTGCCCGAACCGGAAGGGCCGCACAAGACGATACGCTCGCCCTCACGCACCTGCAGGTTGATGTCGCGCAGCACATGGAAGGCGCCGTAGTGCTTGTTCAGGCCCTCGATGGTCACCACGACCTTGCGCGGGTCGGCGGCAAGGGCAGGGGTTGGGGTAGCAAGGCTCAGTGAAGCGGTCATGTTGTTATTCTCCCGCGATCAGTTGAAGCGGTCCGCGCGGTACGGCGCAGGGTCGGTAAAGGGTGTTTCGCCGGTGATCATTTGCGCCAGCAGGCGGCCGGTCACCGGGCCCAGGGTCAGGCCGTGGTGGGCATGGCCGAAGTTGAACCACAGGCCCTTGTGGCGCGCGGCTGGGCCGATCACCGGGCGCATGTCCGGCAGGCACGGGCGGCGGCCCAGCCAGGGTTCGGCATCGATCCGCTCGCCCAGCGGGAAGACCTTGCGCGCCAACGCTTCGCAGCGCTGCAACTGGATCTGGTTGGCGGCATCGCTGCTGGCGGCGAACTCGATGCCGGTGGTCAGGCGGATGCCCATGGCCATCGGCGCCAGCACGTAACCGCCCTGGGCATCGCAGATCGAATGCTTGAGCTCGGCGCCGTCACGGGCACGATAGTGCATGTGGTAGCCGCGCTTGATTTCCAGCGGAATGCGATAACCCAGCGGCTTGAACAGCTCGGCCGACTGCGGACCGAGGGCGATCACCACTTCCGGCGCGCTGATCGGCCCCTGGCGGCTGTCGACCTGCCAGTCGCTGCCGATCTGGCGCAGGGTGCGGGCATCGCCGTGGATGAACTGGCCGCCACGCTGGACGAACAGCGCCGCATAGCCGCGGGTCAGGCCGCCGGGGTTGCTGACGGTCTTGGGGTCGAGCCAGTGAATACCGCCGACCACCTTGTCGCTAAGGTCCACTTCGCGCGCGTGCAGTTGCTGGCGGTCGAGAATTTCGTACTTCAAGCCATAGGCTTTCAGGGCATGGGCGTCGGCCACGGCTTTGCGGTAGGCCTCTTCATTGCGGTACACCTCGATCCAGCCGCTGGCCCTGACCAGCTCGCCGAGGCCTGCGGCATCGATCAGCGCGTCGTGTTCCTCGACACAGCGCTGCACCAGCGGCAGCATGGCCTGGGTGGCCACGGCAAGGCCGGCGGGCGAGGAGTTCTTCCAGTACTTGAACAGCCATGGGGCGATCCTGGGCAGGTGGGTGAAGCTGTAGCGCACGTCGGGTTGGCGGTTCAGGCCATAGCGCAACAGGCTCGACAGCTCGTGGGGGAAGGCATAGGGGATGACGCTGGAGCGCTCGATCAGCCCGGCGTTGCCATGGCTGGTGCCGCTGCCCGGCTCTTCACGGTCGATCAGGATCACCTTGCGCCCGCGTGCCTGCAGGTGCAGGGCCGTGGACACGCCGACGATGCCGGCGCCCAGAACGATGGTTTGACAATGCATTGGAGCGGTCCTCACAAACAGGCGATCAGCGCAGGTGGCGGCCCAGGCGGGCTTCGATGTGTTTCAGGCTGCGCCGCACGATCTCGACGATCAGCAGGTAGAGCACGGCAGCCCACAGGTAGATCTGGAAGTCGAAACTGCGCGAGAACGCAAGCTTGGTCACGCCCATCAGGTCGTAGATGGTCACCAGCGAGGCAATCGCGCTGGCCTTGATCATCAGGATCAGTTCGTTGCCCAGCGGGCCGATGGCAACGATCAATGACTGCGGCAGGATCACTTTGAAGAAGGTGGTCGAGCGCTTCAGGCTCAGGGCCTTGGCGGCTTCGTACTGGCCGGGGGCGACTGCCAGCAGGCTGCCCCGGAAGATCTCCGCCTGGTAGGCGGCGGTGTTGAGGGTGAAGGCCAGCACGGTGCAGTACCAGGCATCGCGGAAGAACCACCACAGGCCAACCTCCTGCCAGAAGCCCTTGAGCGACCCCAGGCCGTAGTACAGCAAGAACAGCTGGGCCAGCAGCGGCGAGCCACGGAAGAAGTAGATGTAGCCGGCGCTCAGGCGTTGCAGCACCAGCTTGTCCGACAGCCGGGCCAGGGCCAGGAGCATGCCGAGCAGGGCGCCGAGGGTAAACGACAGTGCCACCAGCTTGCCGGTGACCAGCAGGCCGTCGATAAAACGCGGGCCGTAGCGTTCCAGCAGGTCGGGGTCGAGTACCAGCGCCAGCAGTTGTTCGAAGCTCATGTCCGTGCCCCCCGCAAATGGCGGCTGAAATACTGTTCGATGAAGCTGAACACCCGTCCCGACAGCGCCGAGAACAACAGGTAGCCCAGGCAGGCGACGCCGTAGAAGAACATCGGCTCCTTGGTCACGCTGACCGCAAGGTTAGTCTGGCGCATCAGGTCGACCAGGGAGATGGTCGATACCAGCGAGGTGTCCTTGAGCAGCGACAGCCAGTTGTTCGACAGGCCCGGCAGGGCAATGCGCACCAGTTGCGGGAAGACCACCTTGCGAAAGGTGGTGGCCTTGCTCAGGCCCAGCGCCGCCGAGGCTTCGTACTGGCCCTTGGCGACGGTCTTGAACGCGGCCAGCCAGATTTCGCTGGAGAACGCGGCGAACACCAGGCTGAAGGCGATCATCGCCGCCAGGAAGGTGTTGATCAGCACTTCGCCTTCATAGCCCATGGCCAGGAGGATTTTCTGCGCGGCAATCTGGCAGCCGTAGTAGATGATCAGCAGCGTGAGCAGCTCCGGCAGGCCACGAAACACAGTAGAGAACACCGTCGCCGCAGCACGCGGGAAGCGCCTGGAGGAGCGGGCGGCGAGGGCCACGCCCAGGCCCAGCGGCAGGCCGATGGGCAGGCAGGCCAGGGCCAGGGAAATGGTCACCAGGGCGCCGGCCAGCAAAGCCTGGCCCCAGCCGCCGCTGGCGAAGGAAAGCAGTGACAGTTGTTCGAGCATGGGCGAACCCTCTCGGTTCAAGAGTGATGGTGCTTTGGAGGGCTTCTTCGCGGGTCCAGTCGGGACGCCGCACCGCCGCTCCCACAGGGTATTTGTGGGAGCGGCGGTGCGACGCTTCGACTGGGCCCGCGATCAGTCACTGATAGATATCGAAGTCGAAGTAGCGACTGGCGATCTTCTGGTAGGTGCCGTTGGCGACGATTTCGTCCAGGGCCTTGTTCAGGCGTTCGCGCAGCGCTTGGTCTTCCTTGCGCACGGCAATCGAGGCGTCGGCCTTGGTGCCGTTGACGTCGCCAAGGATCTTGCAGCAGTCCTTGCCGGCCTTGCCCAGCCATTCGGTCAGCGGGAACTTGTCGGCAATCACCCCGTCCAGGCGCCCGGCGGCGAGGTCGGCGTTGGCTTCATCAAGGGTCGGGTAGAGTTTGACGTCGGCGCCGGCCTTGCCATAGACGTCTTCGGCGTAGATGGCCTGGGTCGAGGAGGATTGCGCGCCGACGGTGTAGCCTTTGAAGGTGGTCTGTGCGTCGGTGATGTCGCTGTCCTTGGCCACGGCCACCGACAACGGGGTCTTGTAGTAGTGGTTGGTGAAGGCGATCTTCTTGCGCCGCTCTTCGGTATCGATCATCGACGCCACCACGGCGTCGTACTTCTTGGCCATCAGGGCCGGGATGATGCCTTCCCAGTCCTGGGCCACCAGGGTGCATTCGACCTTCATCTGTTCGCACAGGGCGTGGCTGATGTCGACGTCGAAGCCATGCAGTTTGTTATCCGAATCAACGTAGTTGAACGGTGGGTAAGCGCCTTCGGTAGCGATCTTCAGGGTTTCGGCCTGGGCCAGGGTCGAGCCGGCGAGCAGCAGGGCGCAAGCCCCTGCGAAGCGGATAACAGGTTTCATGACACACCTCGATCTGTTGTTGTTTGCACTCTTGCTATTGTTTGCTCGTTGACGTGTAGCCAACGAATTCGTTGTGTAGAGCTGCAGTTGCTTCCAAGCGTTTTTCAACATCCGGTCCTAGCTTCTTGCAGACCTCGTTGACCATCAGGTGTACCCACGACAGCATCGTCGCGGTGGACTCCCAGAACAGATTGAATTCGGTGGGGATGCGAAACACCTCACTGGCGTTGGCATCGGCCCAGTCACAAAAAGTGTCGGTCACCAGGGTGACGGCAATGCCCGCGGCATGCGCCTTGCGGCACAGGTTCAGGGCATGGCGGGAATAGCGGCGGGCCTCGAACACCACCAGGGCGCAGTCGGCCGGGTCACTGAGCAGCACTTCGCCAAAATGCCCGGCACTGCCATCGACCACCTGCACGCCGTCGCGCAGGTATTGCAGCAAGTGCGCCATGCACTGGGCGATGCCGCGCTCGGTCTGAAAACCGGCGATAAACACCTTGCGCCGCTGCGCCAGGCGCTGGCTGACGGTATTCCAGGCCGGGGTGCGGCTGTATTCGTAAACCCGCACCAGGGCGCCAACCTCCTGCTCCAGGCTGCGTGCCAGGCCGGCGGCATCCTGGCCATGGCGTTGGCGAAATTCTTGCAGGCGATCACCGACCAGCCACGGGCCTTCGCCGAGGTCGTCCTTAAGATCGTGCTTGAGGGCCTTGAGGTGCTCGTAACCCAGCGAGCGGCAGAAACGCCCGACACTCGACTCGCTGACGCCGATTTTCGCCGCCAGGCTTGCGGAGGTTTCGAACGGCAGGTCGGTGAGGTGGGCGAGCATGTAGCTGGCGATCTTGCGCCCCGACGCCGCTGCGTTGTGCAGGCTGTGTTCCAGGCGCTGTTTGATCGGTTGGCTCACAGGGCGATACTCGAAGGCGGTGGCACGTGGAAACAGAAAATGAATGTTTTCTGTCATCAAGTCAACATTTGACAGTTTGCTGTCACTGGAGGAAAGTCTGGCCATTGCCCATCGCTGTCGCCCATTCCAAATCCAATAAGGGAGCTTCAGATGTCCGCACGTCCCGACACTGCTGTCGCGCAGATCGCCTTTGCCGACCTGCAGGCCTTGTTGCAGCGTATTTTCGTCCGCCATGGTTGCAGCGCAGCGGTCGCCCAGGCCCTGGCCTTCAACTGCGCCAGCGCCCAGCGCGATGGCGCTCACAGCCACGGTGTGTTCCGTATTCCCGGTTATGTCTCGACCCTGGAAAGTGGTTGGGTCGATGGCCAGGCCGTACCCGCTGTCGAAGACCTCGCCAGCGGTTATGTGCGCGTCGATGCCAAGGGCGGCTTTGCTCAGCCGGCGCTGGCCGCGGCTCGCGAGCTATTGGTGGCCAAGGCCCGCAGCGCCGGCATTGCCGTGCTGGCGATCCATAATTCGCACCATTTCGCCGCCCTCTGGCCGGATGTCGAACCTTTTGCCGATGAAGGCCTGGTGGCCCTGAGCGTGGTCAACAGCATGACCTGCGTGGTGCCCCATGGCGCCCGGCAACCGCTGTTTGGCACCAACCCGATTGCCTTTGCCGCGCCGTGCGCCGGCAGCGACCCGATCGTCTTCGACATGGCCACCAGCGCCATGGCCCATGGCGACGTGCAGATCGCCGCGCGCAAGGGTGAACGGCTGCCCGAAGGCATGGGCGTCGACAATAAAGGCGAACCGACCTGCGACCCGCAGGCGATTCTCGATGGCGGCGCGCTGCTGCCGTTTGGCGGGCACAAGGGCTCGGCGCTGTCGATGATGGTCGAACTGCTGGCGGCGGCGCTGACCGGCGGCAACTTCTCGTTCGAGTTCGACTGGTCGCAGCACCCAGGCGCGAAAACGCCCTGGACCGGGCAGTTGATCATCGTCATCGACCCGGCCCGCTCAGTAGGTAACCGTTTTGCTGAACGCAGCCGCGAGCTGGTGCGGCAGATGCAGGCGGTGGGCCTGCAGCGCATGCCGGGTGAGCGGCGTTTTCGCGAGCGCGAGCAGTCGGCGAAGGAGGGCGTGACCCTGACAGTGGCGGAGCTTGAGCAGCTACAGGGCCTGGCGGGGTAGGGCAGCCAGCCGATTACCGTGCATACATGCACAAATCAGTTGCACCAAGGGTAATGTTCCTCGGCCGCCAGTACAGGTATCCTCGACACAGCTTTTAGTCCGAACTGTCCTGACCCAAGGAGCTGTGCGCTGTGTTCAAACATGTCGATGCCTATGCCGGCGATCCGATTCTCTCCCTGATGGAGACCTTCAAGGCCGATCCGCGCGGCGCCAAGGTCAACCTGAGCATCGGCCTGTATTATGATGCCGCAGGCGTGGTGCCACAGCTGGCCGCGGTGCGCGAAGCCGAGCAGCGCTTTGCCGCCCAGCCTCACGAAGCCTCGATGTACCTGCCGATGGAAGGCCTGAACAGCTACCGCCAGGCGATCCAGGCGCTGTTGTTCGGTGCCGGCCACCCGGCGGTCGAGGCCGGTCGTGTGGCCACCGTACAGACCGTCGGCGGCTCCGGCGCGCTGAAAGTCGGTGCCGACTTCCTCAAGCGCTACTTCCCCGAGTCGCAGGTGTGGGTCAGTGATCCGACCTGGGACAACCACCGGGCGATCTTTGAAGGCGCAGGTTTCAAGGTCAACACCTACCCGTACTTCGACCCGGCCAGCCGCGGCGTCGACTTCGACGGCATGCTTGGCAGCCTCAACGGCCTGCCGGCCAACAGCATCGTCCTGCTCCACCCGTGCTGCCACAACCCCACCGGCGTCGACCTGAGCCAAGCGCAGTGGCAGCAAGTGATCGAAGTGCTCAAGGCGCGCAACCTGATCCCGTTCCTCGACATCGCCTACCAGGGCTTTGGCGAAGGCCTGGACGCAGACGCCTACGCCATCCGTGAAGTGGCCCGCGCCGGCGTGCCGTGCCTGGTGAGCAACTCGTTCTCGAAAATCTTCTCGCTGTATGGCGAGCGGGTTGGCGGCCTGTCGGTGGTCTGTGACGACAGCGATACTGCACAAAGCGTGCTCGGCCAGCTCAAGGCCACCGTGCGCCGCAACTACTCCAGTCCGCCAAGCTTTGGTGCCCAGCTGGTGGCCGCGGTGCTCGGTGATGCTGAGCTCAATGCCCAGTGGGAGGCGGAAGTGGAGAAGATGCGCCTGCGTATCCTCGACATGCGCCAGGCCCTGGTCGATACCCTGGGTGACTTGCTGCCGGGCCAGGACTTCCAGTTCTTCCTGCGCCAGCGCGGCATGTTCAGCTACACCGGCTTTAGCGTCGAGCAGGTGCGTCGCCTGCGTGACGAGTTCGCTGTGTACCTGATCGACAGCGGCCGGGTGTGCATGGCCGGCCTGCGTCCGGACAACCTGCAGCAGGTGGCCAAGGCGTTCGCTGCAGTTCAAAGGTAACTGGCACTTCCAGCTTCAAGCTGCGAGTGGGTACAACCTTTCTTGCAGCTTGAAGCTGATAGCTTGCAGCTTCG
Source organism: Pseudomonas sp. B21-035 (assembly GCF_024748945.1). Classification (NCBI taxonomy): domain Bacteria; kingdom Pseudomonadati; phylum Pseudomonadota; class Gammaproteobacteria; order Pseudomonadales; family Pseudomonadaceae; genus Pseudomonas; species Pseudomonas sp. B21-035. The sequence continues at coordinate 3,135,005 of NZ_CP087179.1, read as the reverse complement.
GTGCAACCACTCCTCGGCCAGGGCTTTGCAAGTGCAACCAATCGGCGCACAATCGCGCCCCTCTTTGTATGGTCAAGAGGGGCGAAGCGTCTGTTTAGCCACTCCTGGCCCTGTTGCAGTCTTGCGAGTGGAGTTGCACCCGGATGAATGAGCAGGCCCCAAGCGTTGAACAACGCTTCGAATCGACCCCCGCCGCCCTCGGCAGCTGGGCCCGTCAGGACACCACCTGGATGCTGGGCCTGTTTGGCACGGCGATCGGCGCCGGGACCCTGTTCCTGCCGATCAACGCCGGCCTCGGCGGCTTCTGGCCGCTGCTGATCCTGGCGCTGCTGGCGTTCCCGATGACCTTCTACGCCCACCGCGGCCTGACCCGCTTCGTGCTCTCCGGGCGCGACGGCGCCGACATCACCGACGTGGTCGAAGAGCATTTCGGCCTGAGTGCCGGTGCCCTGATCACCTTGCTGTACTTTTTCGCCATCTTCCCGATCCTGCTGATCTACAGTGTGGCCCTGACCAACACCGTCGGCAGCTTCATGGAGCACCAGCTGCACATCGAGCCGCCACCGCGCGCGCTGCTGTCGTTCGTGCTGATCCTCGGCCTGCTGGCCATCGTGCGCTGCGGCGAGCAGGCCACGGTCAAGGTCATGAGCTGGCTGGTCTATCCGTTCATCGTCGCCCTGGCGTTCCTCGCGGTGTTCCTGATTCCGCACTGGAGCGGCGGTATCCTCAGCACCGCCACTGAAATGCCTTCGGGCTCGGCGTTCCTGCATACCCTGTGGCTGGCGATTCCGGTGATGGTCTTCTCGTTCAACCATTCGCCGATCATCTCGGCCTTTGCCGTTGACCAGAAGCGCCGTTATGGCGCGCATGCCGATGAGCGCAGCGGGCAGATCCTGTGCCGCGCCCACCTGCTGATGGTGGCCATGGTGATGTTCTTCGTGTTCAGTTGCGTACTGACCCTGACCCCGGCGCAACTGGCCGAAGCCAAGGCGCAGAACCTGTCGATCCTGTCGTACCTGGCCAACCATTTCAGCAACCCGACCATCGCCTTCGCCGCGCCGCTGATTGCCTTCATCGCCATCGCCAAGTCGTTCCTGGGCCACTACATCGGTGCCAGCGAAGGCCTCAAAGGCCTGGTGCTGAAGACCGGCAAGCGCCCGGGCGCCAAGGCCCTGGACCGCATGACCGCAGCCTTCATGCTGATCATCTGCTGGATCGTCGCCACCCTCAACCCGAGCATCCTCGGCATGATCGAGACCCTCGGCGGCCCGGTGATCGCCGCGATCCTGTTCCTGATGCCGATGTACGCCATCCGCAAGGTGCCGGCGATGAGCAAGTACCGCGGGCAGATGTCCAACGTCTTCGTCGTCGCCGTGGGCCTGGTGGCCATCTCGGCGCTGGTGTACTCGCTGCTGAGCTGAAATGCCTGATTCGGGAGCCGGCAATCGGCTCCCGGACAACTAAAGATTGTCCACAAAAGTTGTCTGGCAATTCAACAATTTAACATTCGCCCATAGGTAGACGGGCACTTTCATGGTTAACTCTGGTCCTTTAATCACCCCCGCATAAGGACTTCGTTCATGGCTAAAGTGACTCTTAAAGGCAACCCGGTTCAGGTCAAAGGCGAACTGCCGAAAGTCGGCGCCCAGGCACCTGCGTTTTCTCTGGTTGGTGCAGGCCTTGCCGACGTGACCCTGGCTTCCCTGGCCGGCAAGCGCAAAGTGCTGAACATCTTTCCAAGCGTCGACACCCCGACCTGCGCCACTTCGGTTCGCAAGTTCAACGCCCAGGCCAACGAGCTGAACAACACCGTCGTCCTGTGCATCTCCGCCGACCTGCCGTTCGCTCAAGCGCGCTTCTGCGGTGCTGAAGGCCTGGAGAACGTGCAGAACCTGTCGCTGCTGCGCGGCCGTGAGTTCTTCGGCAACTACGGTGTTGAAATCGCCGACGGCCCGCTGGCCGGCCTGACTGCCCGCGCCGTGGTAGTGCTGGACGAGAACGACAAGGTGCTGCACAGCGAGCTGGTTGGCGAAATCGCCGAAGAGCCGAATTATGAGGCTGCCCTGGCTGTTCTGAAGTAACAGTGACAGCCGATCGCGGGGCAAGCCCGCTCCTACACCATCCCTGTAGGAGCGGGCTTGCCCCGCGAAGAATTGCGAAGAGATGTAACGGCCTGGCCCTCGTCCAGGCCGTTTTTATTTATAGTTCATTACGTTAGCTACGTAAGCTCAAGGTAAAGTGCCGGTAAAGGCGCTTTGCTTATCTGTCTGCAGTGCTTATCGTTCAGCCTCCTGAAAAGAATTCTTTCCCGCACAATGGTCGATCAACCGATGCTTTCTCGTTCCCGTTCCTCCCGTCGCTGGCTTGTCGGCCTGCTGATCCTGCTGCTGGTCGCCGGCCTGTGCTGGTGGCTGTGGCCGTCGCCGGCGGCGCACAAGGCAGGTGCCGCGCCGGGCGGCAAGGGCGGGCGGCCGGGTTTTGGCGCGTTCGGCGGGCCGGTACCGGTACGGGTCGAGCCGGCCACGGTTGGCGACTTCCCGGTATACCTCAAGGCCCTGGGCACGGTGACCGCGACCAACACGGTGAATGTGCGCAGCCGGGTCGGCGGCGAACTGGTCAAGGTCAACTTCCAGGAAGGCCAGAAGGTCAAGGCCGGCGACCTGCTGGCCGAGATCGACCCGCGCAGCTACCAGATCGCCCTGCAACAGGCCGAAGGCACCCTGGCGCAGAACCAGGCGCAACTGAAAAACGCCCAGATCGACCTGCAGCGTTATAAAGGCCTGTTCGCCGAAGACAGCATCGCCAAGCAGACCCTCGATACCCAGGAGGCACTGGTCGGCCAGTACCAGGGCACGATCAAGACCAACCAGGCGGCGGTAGGCGACGCCAAGCTCAACCTCGACTTCACCCGCATCCGCGCGCCGATCAGCGGCCGTCTGGGCCTGCGCCAGCTGGACGTCGGCAACCTGGTGGCGGCCAACGACACCACCGCGCTGGTGGTCATCACCCAGACCCAGCCAATCACCGTGGCCTTCACCTTGCCGGAAACAGAGCTGAACACGGTGCTGGCGCGCTACCGCAGCGGCGCGCAGTTGCCGGTCGAGGCCTGGGACCGCAGCGACAGCAAGCAACAGGCGGCCGGCGTGCTGCGCAGCCTCGACAACCAGATCGACACCACCACCGGCACCCTGAAGTTCAAGGCCTTCTTCGAAAACCAGGACGAAGCGCTGTTCCCCAACCAGTTCGTCAACGTGCGCCTGCTCGCCGATACCCTCAAGGGTGTGGTGATGGCGCCGTCGGCGGCGATCCAGTTCGGCACCGACGGCTCGTTCGTCTATGTCATGGAAGGCGACAACAAGGTACGCATCCGCAAGCTCACGCTGGGCGCCAGCGATGGTGATCTCACCGTGGTCAACGAAGGCCTGGCCAAGGGCGAGCGGGTGGTGCTCGAAGGCACCGACCGCTTGCGTGATGGCAGCGAGGTCGAAGTAGTCAACGACAGCGCCGAAGTGCCGGTCACCCCTGGCCAGCACCTGCAGGGCCAGGACAAGAAAGAAGCCTCCGCCGCTGACAGCGCACAGGGCAAGGCCGGCGCATGAACCTCTCGCGGCTGTTCATCCTGCGCCCGGTGGCGACCACCCTGAGCATGCTGGCCATCGTCCTGGCCGGCCTGATCGCCTACAAGATGCTGCCGGTGGCGGCGCTGCCCCAGGTCGATTACCCGACCATCCGGGTGATGACCCTGTACCCCGGCGCCAGCCCCCAGGTGATGACCAGCGCGGTCACTGCGCCGCTTGAGCGCCAGTTCGGGCAGATGCCCGGGCTGACCCAGATGGCCTCGACCAGCTCCGGTGGCGCCTCGGTGCTGACCCTGCGCTTCAGCCTGGACATGAACATGGACGTTGCCGAGCAACAGGTGCAGGCGGCGATCAACGCAGCCAGCAACCTGCTGCCCAGCGACCTGCCGGCGCCACCGGTGTACAACAAGGTCAACCCGGCCGACACGCCGGTGCTGACCCTGGCGATTTCGTCGAAAACCATGCCGCTGCCCAAGCTCAACGACCTGGTCGACACCCGCGTGGCGCAAAAAATCGCCCAGATCGGCGGCGTCGGCATGGTCAGCATCGCCGGCGGCCAACGCCAGGCGGTGCGGATCAAGGTCAACCCCGACGCCCTGGCCTCGGCCGGGCTCAACCTGGCCGACGTGCGCACCTTGATCGGCGCTTCCAACGTCAACCAGCCCAAAGGCAACTTCGATGGCCCGACGCGGGTGTCGATGCTCGACGCCAACGACCAGCTGCGTTCGCCCGAGGAATACGCCAACCTGATTCTCGCCTACAACAACGGCGCGCCGCTGCGCCTCAAGGATGTCGCCGAGATCGTCGACGGCGCCGAAAACGAGCGCCTGGCGGCCTGGGCCAACCAGAACCAGGCGGTGCTGCTGAACATCCAGCGCCAGCCCGGGGCCAACGTCATCGAGGTGGTCGACCGGATCAAGGCGATGCTGCCGTCGATCACCGACAACCTGCCGGCGGGCCTGGATGTCAGCGTGCTCACCGACCGCACCCAGACCATCCGCGCCTCGGTCAAGGACGTGCAGCACGAGCTGCTGATCGCCATCGCCCTGGTGGTCATGGTCACCTTCATCTTTTTGCGCCGCTTCAGCGCCACCATCATCCCCTCGGTGGCTGTGCCGCTGTCGCTGATCGGCACCTTTGCGGTCATGCACCTGGCCGGGTTCTCGATCAACAACCTGACCCTGATGGCCCTGACCATCGCCACCGGCTTTGTGGTCGACGATGCCATCGTCATGCTGGAGAACATCTCGCGGCATATCGAAGAGGGCGAGACGCCGATGCAGGCGGCGCTCAAAGGCGCGCGGCAGATCGGCTTCACCCTGGTTTCGCTGACCTTCTCGCTGATTGCGGTACTGATCCCGCTGCTGTTCATGGCCGATGTGGTCGGCCGGCTGTTTCGCGAATTCGCCATCACCCTGGCGGTGGCGATCCTGATTTCCCTGGTGGTGTCGCTGACCCTGACGCCGATGATGTGCGCGCGCTTGCTCAAGCGCGAACCGAAGGAGGAAGAGCAGGGGCGTTTCTACCGTGCCAGCGGCGCCTGGATCGACTGGATGATCGACTACTACGGCCGTGGCCTGCAGTGGGTGCTCCGCCACCAGCCGCTGACCCTGCTGGTGGCCGTGGCGACCCTGGGCCTGACCGTGCTGCTGTACCTGGTGGTGCCCAAGGGCTTCTTCCCGGTGCAGGACACCGGGGTGATCCAGGGTATTTCCGAGGCGCCGCAGTCGGTGTCGTTCAGCGCCATGAGCCAGCGCCAGCAGCAGCTCAGCGCGGTGATCCTCAAGGACCCGGCGGTGCAGAGCCTGTCGTCGTACATCGGCGTCGATGGCGACAACGCCACGCTTAACAGTGGTCGCCTGCTGATCAACCTCAAGCCCCATGGCGAGCGTGACCTCACCGCAGCCCAGGTGATTGCCCGCCTGCAACCGGAGGTCGACAAGCTGGTCGGCATCCGCCTGTTCATGCAGCCGGTGCAGGATTTGAGCATCGAAGACCGGGTCAGCCGCACTCAGTACCAGTTCAGCCTGTCCTCGCCGGATGCCGAGCTGCTGGCGCAGTGGAGCGCCAAGCTGGTCGATGCCCTGCAGCAACGCCCGGAACTCACCGATGTCGCCAGCGACCTGCAGGACAAGGGCCTGCAGGTATTCCTGGTGATCGACCGCGACGCCGCCAGCCGCCTGGGCATCAACGTCGCCGACATCACCAACGCCCTCTACGATGCCTTCGGTCAGCGGCAGATCTCGACCATCTACACCCAGGCCAGCCAGTACCGCGTGGTGCTGCAGGCCGAGGCGGCGTCGAGCATCGGCCCGCAGGTGCTCGAGCAGATTCACGTCAAGGCTGCCGACGGCGGCCAGGTGCGGCTGTCGAGCCTGGCGCGCATCGAGCAGCGCCAGGCGCAACTGGCGATTGCCCATATCGGCCAGTTCCCGGCGGTGATGATGTCGTTCAACCTCGGTGACGGCGTCGCCCTCGGCGAGGCGGTCAAGGTCATCGAGCAGGTGCAGCAGGACATCGGCATGCCGGTGGGCGTGCAAACCCGCTTCCAGGGCGCGGCCGAAGCCTTCCAGGCCTCGCTGTCGAGCACCTTGCTGCTGATCCTGGCGGCGGTGGTGACCATGTATATCGTGCTTGGCGTGCTCTACGAGAGCTACATCCACCCGGTGACCATCCTCTCGACCCTGCCGTCGGCGGCGGTGGGCGCCTTGCTGGCGTTGATCCTCTCCGGTAACGACCTGGGCATGATCGCCATCATCGGCATCATTTTGCTCATCGGTATCGTCAAGAAGAACGCGATCATGATGATCGACTTCGCCCTGGAGGCCGAGCGCAACCAGGGCATGGCCCCGGAAGCGGCCATCTACCAGGCCGCGCTGCTGCGCTTCCGGCCGATCCTGATGACCACGTTGGCGGCACTGTTCGGCGCCATCCCGCTGATGCTCGCCAGCGGCTCCGGCGCCGAGCTGCGCCAGCCCCTGGGCCTGGTGATGGTTGGCGGGCTGCTGGTCAGCCAGGTGCTGACGCTGTTCACTACGCCTGTCATCTATTTGTACTTTGATCGGTTGTCGAGGCGCCTTCGCTCCCGTGGCCTGACTGGAGACTTGGTGTGATCGGGGCCAGCTACAAGCTGCAAGCTACAAGCTGCAAGCGGTCCGGTGTTCGATCTGTGGATCGAAGGTCACCTCAAGTTGCTTGCAGCTTGCAGCTTGCAGCTTGCAACTGGAGCCGCCCATGAACCTCTCAGCTCCGTTCATCGCCCGCCCAGTGGCGACCATGCTGCTGAGCCTGGCGATCATGCTGCTTGGCGGTGTCAGCTTCGGCCTGTTGCCGGTGGCGCCGCTGCCGCAGATCGAGTTCCCGGTGATCGTGGTCCAGGCCAACCTGCCGGGCGCCAGCCCCGAGGTCATGGCCTCGACCGTGGCCACGCCGCTGGAGCGCTCGATGGGCGCGATCTCCGGGGTGACCACCCTTACCAGCAGCTCGAGCCAGGGCTCGACGCGGGTGATCCTCGGTTTCGACCAGGGCCGCGACATCGACGCCGCCGCGCGCGAGGTGCAGGCGGCGATCAATGCCTCGCGCAACTTGCTGCCCAGCGGCATGCGCAGCATGCCCACCTACAAGAAATACAACCCGTCCCAGGCGCCGATCATGGTCCTGGCGCTGACCTCAAGCGTGCTGCAGAAGGGCCAGTTGTACGACCTGGCCTCGACCATCCTGTCCCAGAGCCTGTCGCAGGTGCCGGGGGTCGGCGAAGTGCAGATCGGCGGCAGTTCGCTGCCGGCGGTGCGGGTCGAGCTCGAGCCGCACTTGCTCAACCAGTACGGCGTGTCCCTGGACGACGTGCGCCAGACCATCGCCAACGCCAACCAGCGCCGGCCCAAGGGCTTTGTCGAAGACAGCCAGCGCAACTGGCAGGTGCAGGCCAACGACCAGCTGGAGAAAGCCAAGGACTACGAGCCGCTGGTGATTCGCTACCAGGATGGCGCGGTGCTGCGCCTGAGCCATGTGGCCAAGGTCAGCGACGCGGTGGAGAACCGCTACAACAGTGGTTTCTTCAATGACCAGGACGCGGTGCTGCTGGTGATCAACCGCCAGACCGGCGCCAACATCATCGAGACCGTGAACAAAATCAAGGAGCAGTTGCCGGCCCTGGAGTCGCTGATGCCGGCCAGCGTCAAGCTGGACGTGGCCATGGATCGCTCGCCGGTGATCAAGGCGACCCTCAAGGAAGCCGAGCACACCCTGATCATCGCCGTGGTGCTGGTGGTGCTGGTGGTGTTCCTGTTTCTCGGCAACCTGCGCGCCTCGCTGATCCCGACCCTGGCGGTGCCGGTGTCGCTGGTCGGCACCTTCGCGGCCATGTACCTGTGCGGCTTTTCTCTGAACAACCTGTCGCTGATGGCGCTGATTCTTGCCACCGGCCTGGTGGTGGATGACGCCATCGTGGTGCTGGAGAACATCTCCCGGCATATCGACGAAGGCGTACCGCCGATGCGCGCGGCGTACATGGGTTCCAAGGAGGTGGGCTTCACCTTGCTGTCGATGAACCTGTCGCTGGTGGTGGTGTTCGTCTCGATCCTGTTCATGGGCGGCATCGTCGGCTCGCTGTTTCGCGAGTTCTCGATCACCCTGGCAGTGGCGATCCTGGTCTCCCTGCTGGTGTCGCTGACGCTGACGCCGATGCTCTGCGCACGTTGGCTCAAGCCCCACGCCGAGGGGCAACAGACCCGCCTGCAACGCTGGAGCGAGCAGCTCAACCAGCGCATGATGGCCGGCTACGGGCGCAGCCTTGACTGGGTCATGCGCCACCGGCGCCTGACCCTGTTGAGCCTGCTGGTGACCATCGCGGTCAACATCGCCCTGTACGTGGTGGTGCCCAAGACCTTTTTGCCGCAGCAGGACACCGGCCAGCTGATGGGCTTTGTCCGCGGCGACGACGGTCTGTCGTTCCAGGTCATGCAGCCGAAGATGGAGATCTTCCGCCGCGCCTTGCTGGCCGACCCGGCAGTGGAAAGCGTTGCCGGTTTCATCGGTGGCAACAGCGGCACCAACAACGCCATGGTACTGGTGCGCCTCAAACCGATCAGCGAGCGCAAGGTCTCGGCGCAGAAGATCATCGAGCGCCTGCGCAAAGAGATGCCCAAGGTGCCCGGCGGGCGGCTGTTCCTGATGGCCGACCAGGACTTGCAGTTCGGCGGCGGTCGCGACCAGAGCAGCTCGCAGTTCCTCTACACCCTGCAAAGCAGCGAGCTGTCGGCCCTGCGCGAGTGGTATCCGAAGGTGGTCGCGGCGCTCAAGAGCCTGCCGGAACTGACCGCCATCGACGCCCGCGAAGGCGGCGGTACCCAGCAGATCACCCTGGTGGTCGACCGCGAACAGGCCAAGCGCCTGGGCATCGACATGAGCATGGTCACCTCGGTGCTTAACAACGCCTACAGCCAGCGGCAGATCTCGACCATCTACGACAGCCTCAACCAGTACCAGGTGGTGATGGAGATCAACCCCAAATATGCCCAGGACCCGCGCACCCTCGAGCAGGTCCAGGTGATCACCGCCGATGGCGCGCGGGTACCGCTGTCCACCTTCGCCCATTACCAGAACAGCCTGGCCGACGACCGCGTCAGCCACGAAGGCCAGTTTGCCTCCGAGAGCATCAACTTCGACATTGCCGAAGGCTACAGCCAGGACCAGGCTTTGGCCGCTGTGGAGCGGGCAGTGGCCAAGGTCGGCCTGCCCGAGGACGTGATCGCCAAGCTCGGCGGTACCGGCGATGCCTTCGCCGAAAGCCAGAAGGGCCAGCCGTTCATGATCCTCGGCGCCTTGCTGGCGGTGTACCTGGTGCTGGGCATTCTCTACGAAAGCTACATTCACCCGCTGACCATCCTCTCGACCCTGCCATCGGCCGGGGTAGGGGCCTTGCTGACCTTGTATGTGGTCGGCAGCGAGTTCAGCCTGATCTCCCTGCTGGGCCTGTTCCTGCTGATTGGCGTGGTGAAGAAGAACGCCATCATGATGATCGACCTGGCCCTGCAGCTGGAGCGCCACGAGCACCTGAGCCCGGAGGAGTCGATCCGCCGTGCCTGCCTGCTGCGCCTGCGGCCGATCCTGATGACCACCCTGGCGGCCATCCTCGGCGCCTTGCCGCTGCTGCTCAGCCACGCCGAAGGCGCCGAGATGCGCCAGCCGCTGGGCCTGACCATCATCGGCGGGCTGGTCTTCAGCCAGATCCTCACGCTTTACACCACCCCGGTGGTCTACCTCTATCTGGACCGCCTGCGCCATCGCTTCAACCGCTGGCGCGGCGTGCGTACCGACGCTGCTTTGGAAACCCCGCTATGACCCGACGTCCGCTTCTTTCCGACCGTTCGCTGCAGCCGTTGCTGGCTGCCCGCGGCTCGCGCCTGCTGGCCTCGGCCCTGTGCCTGGGAATGCTCAGCGCCTGTACCCTGAGCCCGGACTACCACCGCCCCGAAACCCCGGCGCCGGTGGCCTTCAAGCACGCCGAAGGCTGGACCCAGGCCAACCCCTCGGACGCCATCGCCCGCGGCGCCTGGTGGGAGCTGTACGGCGACGCCCAGCTCAACGGCCTGGTCGAGCAGCTCAACGCCGGCAACCAGACCGTCGCCCAGTACGAAGCCCAGTACCGCCAGGCCCAGGCCCTGGTGCGCAGTGCCCGTGGTGCACTGTTCCCAAGCCTCGACCTGTCGGCCGGCAAAACCCGCTCCAGCCAGGGCACCGGCAGCTCGAGTTCGAGCCTGAGCAACAACAGCAGCGGCATCCGCAACACCTACAACACCCAGCTGGGGGTGAGCTGGGAGGCCGACCTGTGGGGCAAGCTGCGTGACGGCCTGGCCGCCAACCAGGCCAGCGCTGAAGCCAGCCTCGCCGACATGGCGGCGATCCGCCTGAGCCTGCAGTCGGAACTGGTGCAGAACTACCTGCAACTGCGGGTGATCGACGAGCAGAAGCGCCTGCTCGAGGCCACCGTCGAGGCCTATGAGCGTTCGCTGAAAATGATCGATAACCAGTACCGAGCGGGGATTTCCGGCAGGGAAGCGGTGGCCCAGGCGCAGACCCAGCTGAAGAGCACCCAGGCCGACCTGATCGACCTGGTGTGGCAGCGCGCGCAGCTGGAAAACGCCATTGCCGTGCTGCTCGGCAAGGCCCCCGCCGAGTTCGCCCTGGCCGACAGCAAGGACATCCCGGCACTGCCGCAAGTGCCGCTGGCCTTGCCTTCGCAACTGCTGGAGCGCCGCCCGGACATCGCCAAGGCCGAGCGCAACGTGATGTCGGCCAATGCCAGCATCGGCGTGGCCCGCGCCGCCTACTTCCCGGACCTGACCCTGAGCATGAGCGGCGGCTACAGCAGTAGCAGCTTCAGCGACTGGATCAGCCTGCCGAACCGCTTTTGGTCGGTCGGCCCGCAACTGGCCATGACCCTGTTCGACGCCGGCCAGCGCGCGGCAGAAGTCGACCGCAGCGAAGCGGTCTACGACCAGACCGTGGCCCAGTACCGGCAGACCGTGCTCGACGGCTTCAAGGAAGTGGAAAACTACCTGGTACAGCTCAAGGTCTATGAAGACGAAGCGCGGCTGCGCAGCGAAGCCCTGGCTTCGGCCCGCGACTCCCTGCGCCTGACCAACAAACAGTACAAGGCCGGGCTGATCGCCTACCTGGATGTGGTCAACGTGCAGACCACCGCCCTGAGCAACGAGCGCAGCGTGCTCAACCTGCTGCAGGGGCGGCTGGTGGCCAGCGTGCAGTTGATCGCGGCGCTGGGTGGGGGCTGGGAGGCGCAGGCGGTGTTTGCCGAGCAGGATAGTGTTAATTAATCAATATAAATCAAAGGTATAAGTTGATTTATTAATGTTGTTTGTTCGGTAGGTTAGCTTGTGGTGCAAGCTGCACTGTTTTCTTGCTTTTCACATTAATAAAGTTATATATCTTATTGATTTATAAAGTATTTTTCTGCTAGAAATCACTTGAGATGGCAGTGATTCATCATTGCCATCTTCCACCGAAAACTCCGTGCGTTTCGCCAAAGGTTGAGTACAATCATCGGCTTTTATCCGGGCCTCGCCAGTGCCCGGTCTACGGGTTGTGGAAGGCCTCATGCTGATCGGTAGTTACTCTTCGTCGCTGGTATTGATTTCGCTGTGTGTGGCCATCCTTGCTTCGTATACCGCCCTCGACCTCGCCGGCCGGATCAACACCGCCAAGGGCCGTGCGGTGTACCTGTGGATCGGTGGCGGGGCGCTGGCCATGGGCATCGGGATCTGGTCGATGCACTTTATCGGCATGCTCGCCCTGAACCTGCCGATCGAGCTCGGTTATGACATTACCCTGACCCTGCTGTCGCTGCTGATCGCCGGGCTGTCGTCGGGTTTCGCCCTGTGGCTGGTCAGCCAGCCGACCTTGCCGTGGCTGCAACTGGGCGCTGGCGCGTTGATCATGGGCACCGGCATCAGCAGCATGCACTACACCGGCATGGCCGCGCTGCGCATGACCCCGGGCATCGACTACGACCCCGCGCTGTTCAGCGCCTCGTTGCTGATCGCTGTCGGCGCTTCAGCAGCGGCGTTGTGGATCGCCTTCCGCCTGCGCCAGCAAACCCTGTACGTGCGCCACTTGCGTGGCGGCGCGGCGATCATCATGGGCGTGGCGATCGTCGGCATGCATTACACCGGCATGGCCGCGGCGAACTTCCCCGAAGGCAGTTACTGCGGCGCACTGGGCGGCGGCCTGAGCGGCAACGGCCTGGATTACCTGGTGCTTATCACCACCCTGGCGGTGCTGGCCGCAGCCTTGCTGACCTCGGTGCTGGATGCGCGCCTGGAAGCGCGCACCGCCGAGCTTGCCCGCTCGCTGACCCTGGCCAACCAGGAACTGACCCAACTGGCCCTGCACGACACCCTCACCAGCCTGCCCAACCGTACGCTGCTGGCCGACCGTATCGACCAGGCGATCAGCAAGGTGGCCGAGCAGGGCGGTTGTTTTGCGCTGATGTTCATCGACCTGGACGGCTTCAAGCCGGTCAACGATGCCTTCGGCCACCACATGGGCGACCAGTTGCTCAAGGAAGTCGCCCTGCGCCTGCGCGGCCACCTGCACAGCCAGGACACCCTGGCGCGGATCGGCGGCGATGAGTTCGTGCTGCTGGTCGAGCTGCAGGAAGCCGACGACGCCGTGGGCGTGGCGGCCAAGCAGGTCAACCTGATCTCGCGCAGCTTTCGCGTTGCTGAACAGAACCTGCAGATCTCGGCGAGTATCGGCATCGTCCTCTACCCGGGCAATGGCATCGACCAGCACGAACTGCTGCGCAACGCCGATGCGGCCATGTACCACGCCAAGAGCGCCGGCAAGAACGGCTACAGCTTCTTCGACGTGTCGATGAACAGCAACGCCCGCCTGCAACTGCAACTGCTGCAGGATTTGCGCGTGGCCCTGGAGCAGGGCCAGTTCCGCCTGTACTACCAGCCCAAGTTCGACGCCCTCGAGTGCCAGCCGATCGGCGCCGAGGCCTTGCTGCGCTGGGAACACCCGCAACATGGCCTGCTGCTGCCCGACCGGTTCATCATCCAGGCGGAAAAAACCGGCCTGATCATCCCCATCGGCGAGTGGGTGCTGGACGAGGCGTGCCGGCAGATGCGCATCTGGATCGACCGGGGCCACAGCAACTGGCGCATCGCCGTTAACCTGTCGGCCATCCAGTTCTGCCACACCGGGCTGGTCGAGAGCGTTGCCAGGGTGCTGGCGCGTCATCAGTTGCCGGCCAACAGCCTGACCCTGGAAATCACCGAAACCACCGCCATGCGCGATGCCGACGCCAGCATGCAGGTGCTGCAGCGGCTTTCGGACATGGGTGTGGACCTGTCTATCGATGACTTCGGTACCGGCTATTCGAGCCTGATGTACTTGAAGCGCCTGCCGGCCAACGAATTGAAGATTGACCGCGGCTTCGTGCGAGACCTGGAGCAGGACAGCGACGACGCTGCCATCGTTTCGGCCATCGTCGCGCTGGGCCAGGCCCTGGGCTTGCGGATTGTCGCCGAAGGGGTCGAGACCGACCGCCAGCAGAGCTTCCTGACCCGCCTGGGATGTGACTCGTTGCAAGGTTATCTGCTCGGCCAGCCACAGCCGGCCGAGCGCTTCATTGCCGATATCGAGCGCGGGCGCGAGCCCCGGGTTGTCAGCTGATCAGCCGACCGCACGCAGGTTGCAGGACGGTTCGAAGGCGTCGAGTTCGGCCTCAACCGCTTCGATGATGCGCTCGACGTCCGCCGCGTGCATCAGCGTGGCGCAGGGAATGCCGGCAATCGCCAGCAGGGTTTCGCCGGTGGCCCGGTCGAACAGGCGCGCCACCATGCTGCGCGGGGCGTCCATGCTGGCCTCGAAGCCCAGCGGATGAAAATGCCAGCGCATCATCTGGCAGGCGTTGGGGAACGTCAGCTTGTTCATGCCGGCCTCCTTGTACGGTGAACCTCACGCAAGAATGGGCGGGTCGGTGCGACCCGGCGGGAAACCTAAACATAGCATTGATGGCGCCAGTGTCGGCCCAGGATGATGACGGTTTGTCGAGAGTTTGACCCAGCTCACGTTCCCCGGCAGGCGCGGCGACCACTTTGGTGTTGGCGGCAAACGTTTGCTGGCAATATTTCCCCGCCTGCTATGGCGCCGCTCTGCTATTTTTACCGACAGTCGGCTGGGATGCTTGCCTGGGAGTTTCAGACCAATGGCGCGTCCAGGTTCAGTCAAGGAGACCGTCCATGCGTTATTCCGCGCTCACCCAACGTATCGCCGGTGACGGTGCTGCTGCCTGGAACATCCACTACCGCGCCGTCGAACTGCAAGGCCAGGGCCGGGATATCATCCTGTTGTCGATTGGCGACCCGGACTTCGACACCCCGCAACCAATAGTCGACGCCGCCATCGACAGCCTGCGCGGTGGCCACACCCACTATTCCGATGTGCGCGGCAGCGAGGCCCTGCGCCGCGCCATCGCCGCCCATCACACCCGCCACAGCGGCCAGCCGGTCGACCCGCTGGAAGTGGTGGTGCTGGCCGGGGCGCAATGCGCGCTGTATGGCGTGGCCCAGTGCCTGTTCGACCCGGGCGACGAGGTGATCGTCGCCGAGCCCATGTATGTCACCTACGAAGCGGTGTTCGGTGCCTGCGCCGCAAGTCTGGTGCCGGTGCCGGTACGCCCCGAGCAGGGCTTCAGGGTCGACCCTGACGACATCGCCCGGCGTATTACCCCGCGCACCCGCGCCTTGCTGCTCAACAGCCCGCACAACCCCTCTGGCGCCAGCCTGCCCAAGGCTACCTGGCAGCGCTTGGCGCAACTGTGCATCGACCACGACCTGTGGCTGATTTCCGATGAGGTCTACAGCGAGTTGTTGTACGAGGGCGAGCATTTCAGCCCGGCCAGCCTGCCGGGCATGGCCGAACGCAGCGCGACCATCAATAGTCTGTCCAAGTCCCATGCCATGTCGGGCTGGCGGGTCGGCTGGGTGATCGGCCCGCAGCAGTTGACCGAGCACTTGAGCAACCTGGCGCTGTGCATGCTGTACGGCCTGCCGGATTTTATCCAGGACGCCGCCCAGGTGGCCCTGGAGCAAGACCTGCCCCAGGTGCGGCAGATGCGCGAGCGCTACCGCGAGCGGCGCGACCGGGTTTGCGCAAGCCTTGACGGCTGCCCGGGCATCCGCGTGCACAAGCCCGATGGCGGCATGTTCGTGATGATCGATATCCGCGAGACCGGCATTGGCGCCCAGGCCTTTGCCGAGCGTCTGCTGGAGGAGCATGGGGTGTCGGTGCTCGCTGGCGACGCCTTCGGCCCCAGCGCCGCCGGCCACCTGCGTTTTGGCCTGGTGCTCGACAGCGACCGTTTGGAGCAGGCCTGCCAGCGCATCGCCCGTTGCGCCATGCAGGTGCTTGAAGGCGTGCCGTCAGTTCAACAGGCCGGCGGCGATGTTGATGGTAAAGCCCAGAATCGCGGTGTTGAACACGAAACCCACCAATGAGTGGGCGAGGACGATACGGCGCATCTGCCGGTCGGCAACGCCCACGTCCGAGGTCTGCACGGCGACGTTGAGGGTGAACGAAAAGTAGTGGAAGTCCCAGTAGTCGGGGTTCAGCTCGCCATCGGCAAAGCGCAGCAAAGGCTCCTTGCTGCCGGCGGTGTAGAACAGCCTGGCGTAGTGCAGGCTGAAGATGGTGCCGATCATCAGCCAGGAGCCGGCAATGGTAAAGCCGGTGTAGGCGTAGTGCAGCAGTTGCGGGCCACCGGCAAGGCCGCGGCTGGCGGCCAGTTGCAGGGTCACTGCGGCAAGGCTGGCGATCGCTGCGATGCTGACGGTGAGCAGCACCAGGCCGGCGTTTTCATCTTCGACACAGGCCACTTCGCGTACCTTCTCGGGGCTTGCGCGCAGGGTCAGCCACAGCACCAGCAGCAGGTACAGCCAGACGCCGATGTTCCAGCCAGTGAGGATGTGCTGCACCAGATTGTCGGCGGGAATCAGCCAGCCGCCCAGGCAGCCGGCAACGGCAGAAAAACTCAGGCGCGGGTGGGTGCGGGTCAGTCGATGGAAAGCCATGGGGCCTCGGGGCAGGGGGTTCCTCGGCAACTGTAGCCCATCGTTGCCGCCTGCGGGCGCGGAAATGCTTGCTGGCGGGCGCGGCCTTGGGCATTCTTGCGCGCCTCGCTTGCTCATGGATGACGCCCCTTTGTTCGCCCCCTCTTTACGCCTCGCCGCGTGCGCCCTGGGCGCTGCGCTAGCGCTTGGCGGTTGCAGCCACGGTATCGAGTCGATGCCGCTGGAATTCACCTCGTTCACCTATCACGATGGCTCTTACTCCCTGCGCTTTCGCAGCGACGAAGAGATTATCAGCCTGTTCGAACGGCATACCGGCGACGGGCAGATCGGCGAGTGGTTTACCTGCGCCCTGGACGATGACCAGGATTTCACCGTTGGCCATGCGATGATCTACAGCCTGGTTGGCGGTGTCGATTTCGAGGGCATCTCCGAAATCAAGGGCTACAACTACGTGGTCAACGCGCATTTCTACAAGACCACCCCGGACCGCAGCACGCAGACCGAACTGCTCAAGCCGGCGATCCAGCGCCTGCTGGCGGACAAGGCGCATATCCCCTGCAAACTGAGCATTACCGCGTTTCTTTACGATGCCTACTATTCGAAAACCCTGCAGTTGCCGGTCGACCAGGTGCTCACCGAAGTGGCCCGGCACCGCGAGCGCCTGGTGCAGTGGCAGCCCGAGCCGATTGTCATCGGTCGTTCGCCCCTGGTGCCGCGGATCGAGCCGTTGCCGCTGTACAGCGACCGCCTGCAAATCATCGATAACGACACCGGCCGCCCACGCGGCTACGTGGCCTATGTGGTCAAGCGCAGTGACGGCTACCTGGAGCATGGCGAGACGGATTTCAACGGTTTGACCCATGAAGTCATGTCGCTGACCCGCGAAACCGTGAAGCTGTACCTGGATGACTCGGTGCCATGAAAATGCCCTCAATCGATTCCGGGGGCGACGATGAGGTACTATCGGGATTCTTGCCGTGGCTAAAAAGACTTGCCAATCAATGACCTGATTGTGATGCAGGTCAGTGGCCACGGTGTTGTCACGAGTCAGACTGGCCCGTTGCAGGCCCCTGACCTCAGCTGCGCTCTACAGGATTCCCGGTTTGTCCGATTCACTGCAAAACCCCTTGCTGCAATACCTCGCCCGCCTGGCGCCGTCCAGCCAGCTGACCATGAAGTACATCCTCCAGGATGCTGCCGACCGCCTGGGCTTCGAGGATTGCGACATCGCCGAGGTGCCCTGGCACCAGCTCGAGCCCGGGCATGTCACCGCCCTGGTGGCGGCCTTGCGCGCCGACGGCTATGCGCCGAACACCTCGTCGCTGTACGTCAACGCGGTGCGCGGGGTAATGAACGAGGCCTGGCGCCTGAGCCTGATCAGCCAGGAGCAGTTGCTCAAGATCCGCACGGTCAAGCCGACCCAGGGCACGCGCCTGCAGGCCGGGCGCAACCTCAAGCGCAGCCTGATTCGCGAGCTGATGGACGCCTGCGCTGCCGACCCGCGCCCGCAGGGGTTGCGCGATGCGGCGGTGATCGCCTTGCTGTACGGCACCGGCATGCGCAAGTCCGAGTCGGTCAACCTGACCCTCAGCCAGGTCGACTTCAGCGAACGCAGCCTGCAGGTACTGGGCAAGGGCAACAAGCAACTGATCAAGTACGCGCCGCCCTGGGCGTTTGCAAAGCTCAACGCCTGGCTGGCGTTTCGCCGCGAGCAGTTGCCTGAAGGGCAGGCCGACGACGAGTTCCTGTTCAACCGCATCCGCCGTGGCAGCCACATCACCCGCGAGCGCATCACCAAGCACGCGATCTACTACATCGCCCGCCAGCGCGGCACTCAAGTAGGGGTAAAGATCATGCCCCACGATTTTCGCCGCTCGTTCATCACCCGGGTGATCGAAGAGCATGACCTGTCGATCGCGCAAAAGCTGGCCCACCACACCAACATCCAGACCACCGCCAACTACGACATGCGCGATGACAACGAGCGGCGGCGGGCGGTGGATCGCTACGATTACTGACCTGTGGAATCTTTAACCCTTACTGTCCAGCCGCATCCAGCCCCATCTGCCAGAAGTCGGCTTCCAGCCGCGAGGCCTGGGCGAAGACCTTGACCAGTTCCTCGAAGCGGCGCTCGGTCATGGTTCGCGCGGCCAGGTCATCCAGGTGCGCACGCGCAGCGGTGGCCACGCCCTGGTAGCCGGCGCCTGCGTATTCGCCAATCCACTCGCGGTAAGGATGATCGCCCAGTGCCTGAACGCCGTCGGGGGTCAGGTTGCGGCCGATTTCGGCGTAGCCGATCACGCACGGCGCCAGGGCCACGTGCAGGTCCAGCAGGTCGCCGGCGGCGCCGCAGTCCAGCACGAAGCGGGTGTAGGCGACAGTGGCCTGGTGCTCCGGTGTCGCCGCGAGGTCGTCGGCCGACAGCCCCCAACGCTCGCACAGGCGCACGTGCAGCTCGGTTTCGTCGAGAATCGCCGCCAGCCCCGCCTGGGCGGCGCGAATGTCGGCGAGGGTGCGGCTCTTGTAGGCGGCCAGGGCCCAGGAGCGGGCGAACTGGATCAAGAACAGGTAGTCCTGTACCAGGTACTTGCGAAACGCCGGTTGCGCCAGGGTGCCGGCGCCCATCTGGCGAACGAAGTCGTGCTCGACGTAGCTGTGCCAGTCGGCGCTGGCGGCCTGTTTCAGGCGCTCGAAGATATCCATGGCTTAGCCCTCAATGTCGTAGGCGGCGTCGAAAAACGCCTGTTCCAGCGCCACGCTGCGCAGGAAGAAGTCGCGGCTGACCTGTGCGTGTGCAGGCCCGACGCGGTCCAGCTCGGCGCGCAGAAAGGCGACAAAGTCCTGGAACGCCGGGTTGTCGTGCAGGGTGATCCACTCGGCGTGCTCGAAGCGCGGCGGCAGTTGCTTGTTGGCCCGCAGCGCCCAGTCCAGGTACAGGCCCTCGGCGACGTTGAGCACCGCCAGGGCGGCGGCGTAGGAGCGGGTGGCCGCGGCTTCGCGCATGATCGCCTTGAAGCCTGCGGTCGGCGCTGAGTCCGGTGCCTCAAGGCGCTGCGCCTCGCTGACGCCCAGGGCTTCGAAAGCGCGCAGGAAGTAGGTGTTCTCTTCACCGGCGATCACCCCGGTAAAGCGCCCCAGGCGAATCCGCGCCTCGAAGGTATCGGCGCTGGCGATGGCGGCGCCGAGCAGGGTCAGGAACGCATCGATGAAACGGTGATCCTGGACCAGGTAGTTGACCAGCACAGGGTCGGCCAGGCTGCCGTCGAGCAGTTCATTGACGAAGCGGTGTTCGATGCACTGGGTCCAGCTCGGCTCGCTTTGCTGGCGAAGGCTGTCGGTGAAGCGCGCGGTCATGCTGTTGTCCTTTTTATCGTGACGACAGCGGGGCCGGTGATGGCTGGCATGGTCGGCCCCGCAGTGAGGCCGGCAAAAAGGCAGGTGCACAATACCCATCCCTTCGCCGGCATGATCCGGATCAGGTTCGAAGGGTCACCGCGCTGCACATGCCAGCGGTTTCTCAGCCCGTTGCCGGGCTCCCCTTGGTGGCCGAATCTATACAGCAAGGGCCCTGGATTGTCACGCGTTGCGCTAGTGGATGCTCGAGGCCAGCTCGAAGATCGGCATGTACATGAGGATCACGATCAGGCCGATCAGCAGGCCGATGAAGGTCATCAGCAGCGGCTCGAACAGGCGCACGAACCACTCGATCCAGCGGCTGATCTCCTCGTCGTAGAAGTCGGCGCTGCGCTCCATCATCTGCCCGAGGTTGCCCGACTGCTCGCCAGCGCGCAGCAGGCGCAACGACACTGGCGTCACCAGGTGCCCGGCCTCCAGCGCCGCCGACAGCGACTGGCCTTCCTTGACCCGTTCACAGGCCTGCTCCAGCCGCAGGCCACTGGCCGCGCCGAGCAGGCCGCGGGCCATGGCCATGGCGGTGAGGATCGGGATGCCGCCCTGCAGGAGGATCCCCAGCGAGCGGTAGAACCGCGCCAGCTCATACATCACCAGGCGTTTGTGCAGGGCCGGCAGGCGTTCCAGCTGGCGGTTCAGCCAGCGCCGCACCCGCGGCTCGCGACGCAGCATGAACAGCAGCGCCATGAGTAGCCCAAAGCTGCTGGCCATGGCCAGCTGATGCGCGTGCAGGAACATCCCGGCCTGCATCAGCCAGCGCGACATCCACGGCAGCTCGGTGCCCAGGCCTTCGAACACCAGGCTGAAGCGCGGTACCACATAGCCGAGCAGAAACAGCACCACGCCGCCGCCGACCAGCAACAGCAGCAGCGGGTAGATCGAGGCGCTGATGATCTTCTGGCGCACTTCGTCCATGCGCTGGCGGTAGGCAACATAGCGGCCGAGGGCATCGCCCAGGGCGCCGGTCTTTTCGCTCGATTGCACCAGTGCCACGTACAGCGGCGGGAACACGCTGGGCAACTGCGCCAGGGCCTGGGAGAACGACTTGCCTTCATACAGCAGGCGCACCAGTTCGCCGAGGGTCTTGCGTGCCTGGGGCGCGGTCTCTTTTTCGGCCAGGCTCTCGAGGGCGTCGATCAGCGGCAGGCCAGCATTGAGCAGGGTGGTCAGCTCCTGGCTGAACAGCACCAGGTTGAACACCTCGCCACGCCGCCAGCGCAGACCGGCCAGGCGCTGGCAACTGCGCACGCTGACCACCCGCAAGCCTTGCTGCTCGACCTGCTCGCGGGCCTGGCCCGGGTCCTGGGCGTCGACCTGGAGCAAGACCACCCCGGCCTTGCCCAGGGCCTTGAGTTCATAGCGCATGCGCAAGCCCTCCGGTTATTGCCAACTGGTGATCTCGGCATTTTCGCCATCGCCGCCGGGCTGGCCGTCCTTGCCCATCGACAGCAGGTCGTACTCACCGTTTTCACCGGGCTGGCGGTAGATGTAGTTACGCCCCCAGGGGTCTTGCGGGACCTTTTTCTGCAGGTACGGGCCCGACCAGCGGGTTTCGTCGCTGGGTGCCGCCACCAGTGCCTGCAGGCCTTGCTCGGAATTGGGGTAATGCCCCACTTCCAGCCGGTACAGGTCCAGGGCCTTGCTCAGGCCTTCGATCTGCGCCCGGGCGACCTTGGCCTCCGAGCGCCCCAACTGGCTGAAGTACTTGGGGGCAACGATGCCGGCCAAGAGGCCCAGCACTACCAGGACTACCAGCAGTTCGAGCAGGGTGAAGCCGCGTTGCGCGCGATGGTTGTTGTTCATAGCCAGGCCCTCCACAGGTGCGCTGCAAGGCCTTATGCAATTGCCGTGCGCGTCTGCGCCGGGCCTTTGCCGCACGGGCCTGGCAAGGCGGCACAGTGCTTGCGTCAGAAGGGTAACGCCCTGGCAATCGGGGCATATGCCCCACTTTCTGGGGGACGCAACGGGGAGGGTGGCACGATGCGCTGGCTCACTGCGGCAATCCTGGCCTGGCTGGCCACAGGCAATCCGGCTCAGGCCGATGTGTACATCTCGATCAAGGCCGATGGCAGTTATGTGTTGAGCAACGTCCACCGGCCGGGGCGAACCTACCAGCGGGTCATCAGCGAGGCCGTGAGCCTGGCCAGCAACGGCCCGCAACTGATCACCGGCATGCCCTACGCCGAAGTGGTGGCGGCAGCGGCGCAGGCCAACGACCTGCCGGCGGCCTTGCTGCACGCAGTGATCCAGGCCGAATCGCGCTACGACCCCAACGCCCGCTCGACCAGCGGCGCGGCCGGGCTGATGCAGCTGATGCCCGACACCGCCAAGGAAATGGGCGTGAAGAATGTCCTCGACCCGGCCGCCAACGTGCAGGGCGGGGCGCGCTACCTCAAGCGCATGCTGACCCTGTTCGACAACGACATCACCCTGGCCGTGGCCGCCTACAACGCCGGGCCAGATGCGGTGCTGCGTCGCGGTCGGGTAGTACCGCCGTTTGCCGAAACCCAGCGCTACGTGCCCAAGGTGCTGCGCCAGTACCGGCGGCTGCAGGGCCTGGCGGTGGATGCGCCTTTGTAATCGCAAAACCTGTGGGAGCGGGCTTGCCCCGCGATGAGGCAACCCCCGATTAGTGGGGAATACCGGGGAATCACCCCCAATCAAGATTCATTCAGCTTTATAAGCTACTGAAAAACAACAATAAAAAATTTGGCATGGGCCTTGCTCCGGCCCCTCCAGAGTCCCCTTGCACCACCGAGGCACGCCATGATGACTCCAATCAAAGGCTCAGTCCTGACTTCACTGCTGCTTGCGGCCGCCAGCCTTGCCTGGCAACCGCTCAGCGAAGCTGCCGTGCGCTGCGAGCGCAACCTGGTGGCCAATGTGGTGGCGCTCGATCAGCCACTGATGTTCAACCGCCTCGGTGCGCAGAACGCCAACGGCATGATGTTCGCCCTGCGCCGCGACGTGGTCGACGAGCACCAGGTGTCGCTGGCCACTGGCGGCGCCGCGGTACCGGGCAAAGTCAGCTTGCGCCCGGACAAACGCCCGCGGCCGATCGTGCTGCGGGTGGCGGCGGGCGACTGCCTGACCATCAACCTGCAAAACCTGCTGGCCTACCAGGCCAACCCGAACAAGCACGGCATCGACCACGAGCAAGAGAACGAGGTCGAAGGCGAGGAAAACGAAGGCGCTGAGAACGAAGCGGGCGAGGGCAACGAACAGGGCGGCGAGCATTTTGTCGCCGACGAGCAGGTCAGCGACCGTCATGTCGGTTTTCAGGTTAACGGCATGCAGGCGGTCAACAGTATCGGTGACATCGCCGCCAATACCGGGCGCAACGGCAACTTCCTGATCGCCCCCGGCGCCAGCCGTTCCTACACCCTTTACGCCGAGCGTGAAGGCGCGTTTGCCGCCACCAGCCAGGGCGCGACCTTTGGCGGCGAGGGCGGTGCCGGCAACGTCGCCAATGGCCTGTTCGGCCAGGTGGTGGTGGTGCCCAAAGGTGGGCGCACCTTCCGTAATACCCTGACCGAAGAAGAGATGCGCCTGAGCAGCAGCGGCCGCACCCCCACCGGCCAGCCGATCGTCGACTACCAGGCGCGCTACCCGCAGCAGGAGCCGTGGATCCGCGAAGGCAAGGCCGGTTCGCCGATCATTGCCATGACCGATGGCAACGAGATCATCTCCAGCGAATCCGACGCAATTGTCATGGGCCCCAACGCCGATGGCAGTTTCCCGGCCTCGACCTACCCGCTGGAAAGCATCGGCAAACGCAACCCGGCGATCCCCAACCGTCTGGAGCCGTTCCGTGATTTCGCCGCGCAGTTCACCGACGAAGCCGCCTCGACCCAGGCTTTTCCCGGTTACTGGGCAGACCCGGTAATGGGCCATGTGCTGGAGCCGACCCGCGACTCGTTCATGATCAACTATGGCTCCGGCGGCATGGGCGCCGAGGTTGTGGCCAACCGCCTGGGCGTGGGGCCGATGCATGACTGCCTGTCATGCGCCTATGAAGAGTTCTTCTTGAGTTCGCACACCGTCGGCGACGTGGCGATGCTGGTGGACGTACCGGCTAACGTCGGCCTAGAGAACATCCGCCCGGGCCAGACCCCGAGCGCCGAGCAGGTCGGGGTCAAGGCGACCATGGCCCTGTACCCGGCGGAACCGGCCAACGTCAACCACAGCTACATCGGTGACATGGTCAAGTTCCGCAACACCCACAACGGCCACGAGCAGCACATCTTTCACCTGCACGGCCACCAGTGGCTGTTCAACCCCAATGACGACAACTCCGACTATGTCGACGCCCAGGGCATCGGCCCGGGTGTCGGCTACACCTACGAAATCGCCAACGGCGGCTCGGGCAACCGTAACCGCGTGGCCGGCGATGCGATCTATCACTGCCACTTCTACCCGCACTTTGCCCAGGGTATGTGGAGCATGTGGCGGGTCCACGATGTGTTCGAAGAAGGCACCCGCCTGGAAGTCTCCGGGCAGAGCGAAAACGGCTATCACAGCGTGCCGTTCGCCTTGCGCAGCGGCAAGCCGGCCGCGGGCGCCCGGGCCTTGCCGGACGGCGAGATCATCGCCGGTACGCCAATCCCGGCCATCGTGCCGTTGCCCGGCAAGGCCATGGCGCCGATGCCCGGCAAGGTCGCGGTGATTCCCAAGCTGGCGCAAACCCTGGTTGCCGCAAACCATGACGACGATGAGCAAGAAGAGGGCGATGATGACGCTGGCCATGACGACGCCGCGCCGCGCGCAGTCGGCTCGCTGGCCCTGGTCGATCGCAGCGAGGCCAACCGCAACGCCGACGGCAGCCTGAAGAACCCGGGCTTCCCGTTCTGGATCGGCGGCATGGAAAACACCGTCGGCCAGCGCCCGCCAACCCCGCCGCTGGACATGCTCGACCCGGCCAAGGCGCAACAGTTGAAAAACTCCGGCAACGCCCTGTGGGCCAACCTCGACCCGGCCCAGGTCGGTGGCTGGGACGGCGGCCTGCCACGCCATGCCCTGGACGGCCTGTCGGCCGGCGGCGAGGCGCTGGTGACCACCACTGCGCTGGACTTCACCAAGGCCATCACCAAGGCCAAGGCGGTGTTTTTGCCCGAGGAGGGTACCGACGTCGAACAGGCGGCGATGAGCTTCCATTCCAAACTGGAGCACCCAAGCTATGCCGTGCTGCCTGGCAAGCAGACCGTGGCGCGCAACTTTCGCACCAACGGCGCCGCACCCACCGCCGGTGCGCCGTACTACGAGCCGTGCATGGATGATCGCGCCAAGCGCCTGACCCAACTGTCCGGCGCCGGTGAGTTCAACAGCGGCGAGCGCCTGGACGGCATGAGCTTTACCGGCAGCTCGACTTTCACCGCCGACCGCCCGCGCATCTACAAGGGCGCCAACATCCAGTTCGACGCGGTGTACAACAAGGTCGGCTACCACTTTCCGCAGGCGCGGATCATCAGCCTCTGGGAAGACGCCTGGGCGGTGATCAACAAGCAGCGCCCTCCGGAGCCGCTGGTGATGCGCATGAACACCTTCGACTGCGTGATGTACCAGCACACCAACCTGATCCCCTCGTACTATGAAATGGACGACTACCAGGTGCGTACGCCAACCGACGTTATCGGCCAGCACATCCACCTGCCAAAATGGGACCTGACCGCCGCCGATGGTTCGGCCAACGGCTGGAACTACGAGGACGGTATCCTTTCCCCTGGCACCGTGGTCGAGCGTATCCACGCGATTCGCGAGTTCAACGAGTGCCGCGCCGGCGACCCGCGCGAAGGCACGGCCGAGTGCCCGGTGGCCAAGGCGCACCCGTTCTTCGGCCGCTACGGGCGCGCCGACTGGCTGGGCGCACGCACGGCCATGCAGCGCTGGTTCGTCGACCCGGTGGTCAACGTGCATAACGTCGACCGTGGCCTGGGCACCATCTTTACCCACGACCACCTCGGCCCATCGACCCACCAGCAACTGGGCCTGTACGCCACCGTGCTGGCCGAGCCTGCCGGCTCTACCTGGTACCACGCCGAAACCGGCGAGCTGCTGTACAACAGTGCCCTGCGCGAAGACGGCGGGCCGACCTCGTGGCAGGCGGTGGTGAAAACCGGCGACCTTGACGGTGACGGGCGCAACGACAGCTACCGCGAGTTTTTCCTCGAGTACAGCGACTTCCAGCACGCCTATGAGGCCGGCGTTTACGTGGGTGCCGGCCCGGACGGCATCCCCAATGCCCAGGCTTACCCGGCCAGCGCCGACAGCTTCCGCTATGCGATCAACCCGCCGGTGCGGCAGAAGGCTTCGAACCTGCTGGAATCGGTGGTCGAGTCGCGCGGCGGGCTCAACCCGGGCTGCCCGAGCCGGCCTTGCCCGCAGGCAATCTCGGTGGATGACCCGGGGATGTTCGTCGTCAACTACCGCAACGAGCCGCTGGCCCTGCGCGTCTACGACCCCAACAAGGTCGCCCCCGACGGCAAGCGCGGCATGCAGGCCGACGGCCTGGCCGGCGATCTCGCCTATGCCATGCAGAGCCGCACCGACCGCGCCATCCCGGCGATGAACCTGTCGCCGGCGGCTGTTACCTCAGCCGTGGGGCCAACCGGCGGCACCACCTTGTTCCCGCCGCACATCAACGCCGCCGGGGCCGAGCCGGGCGACCCGTTCACGCCGATGCTGCGCACCTACTCTGGCGACAACGTGCGCCTGCGCATGCATGCCGGTGGCCATGAAGAGGAACACAACGTGACCCTGCATGGCGTCAAATGGCTGCAGAATGGCTCGGGCTTCGGCAACAGCTCGAACTCCGGCTGGAAGGCCTCGCAGATGGTCGGGATCTCCGAGCAACTGGGCTTCATGGCACCGGTGTCGATGATCTCCAGCGCGTCGGCGCCCAACGGTGACTACCTGTATTCGCTGGACGCCGCCCACGAAGGCTACTGGAATGGCATCTGGGGCGTTATGCGCAACTACAGCAACAGCCGCAACGACCTGTTTGCCCTGCCCAACAACCCGTTGCCGATGGCGGCGCGCAATACCGTGGCATTTGACGGCATCTGCCCGCGCTTTACCGCCAACACCAATGGCATCGGCACCCGGCCAACGGTGCAGCGCAGCTATGAAGTCGTCGCCGCCTTGGCCAACGATATCCTCGGCAACTCGCTGGGTGTGAGCATCACCGACCCGGCCGGCGCCGGCCAGCACGTCGGCGGCCCGCTCAAGGCCAACGGCGGCACCCTGGTGTACAACAGCCGGCGCACCAGCATCCCGCAGGTGACGGTGACCGACCCCGAAGATGGCGAGACGTTCACCATCGGCGGCCACAGCGGCCCGCTGCACGACCCGACGGCAATCCTCTATGTGCGCAAGGCCGACCTCGACCCGGGCACCGGCAAGCTCAAGCCCGGTGTGCCGATCGAGCCGCTGGTGCTGCGCGCCGCTGCCGGCGAGTGCCTGAAGGTCACCCTGGAGAACCGCCTGCCGCTGGTCATGCCCGACCTGCCGAGTACCGCCGTGATGCAGAACGTGGTCAAGCGCGACCGCAATGGCAGTGAAGGCTCCACCGCCTTCAACAACAACCTCATGCGGCCCTCCAGCCATGTCGGCCTGCATGCCCAGTTGCTGGCCTACGACATCACCAAGTCGGACGGCGCCAACGTCGGCCAGAACCCGGTGCAGACCGTGCCGCCACGGGCCGGCAACAGCGGCGCCTACCCGAGCAAAGTCTACCAGTACTACGCCGGGCACTTGGAGCGCGAAGGCAAGCCGGTGCTGCAGATGGGCCGTGCGGTGGACAACATCAACACCACCGCCATCGAGTTCGGCGGCCTGAACATCACCCCGGCCGATGTCATCAAGCAGGGGCAAAAGGGCTTGATCGGCGCCATGAGCATCCTGCCGCTGGGTGCCACCTGGAGCGAAGACACGGCCAGCCGCGCCTCGGCCACCGTGCAGGTGCCGGGGCAAACCGCCTACCGCGACTTCGCCACCCTCTGGCAGCGCTCGCTGAACATGCGCTGGGCCGATGGCCGGCCGGTGGAGGGCATTGCCACTGAAGGCAACGGCGTGCCGGGCGATCCGAAGGACAACTCGAACATGGCCATCAACTACAAGACCGAGCCGTTGTGGTTCCGCTTCGGCCTGGCCCCGGATGCGCCGTTCGGCCATGCCGATGGCAATGGCTGGGCCGATGTAGCCAATGCCCACATGGCCTACAGCAACGCCCTGGTCGGCGGCGATCCGCAAACCCCGGTGCTCTGGGCCAAGCCTGGCCAGCCACTGCGCAACCACGTGCTGATGCCCACCGGCGGCAGCCGCGGCATTACCTACCAGCTCGACGGGCACCTGTGGCCGCTGCACGCCTACCAGCCGGAGAAGGCCGACCCCGGTGGCTACCCGATGTACCAGCCCGGTATCGGTTCGGTGCGCTTTGGCTACAACCCGCAGGCCATGTACATCGGCGCCCAGGAGAGCGTGCTGCCGGCCGCGCACTTCAGTTTCATGCTGCCTAGCGCCGGCGGCAGCAACGCGGTGCCGGGTGACTACCTGTTCCGCGACTACGCCGCCTACGGCAACGCCTCCGGGTTGTGGGGGATCCTGCGGGTGACCAACGAAACACCACCGGCCACGCCGCCAGCACAGTGAGTGAGGGGAAGGTCATGAACAACAAGAATCGACCGCTGTACCTGGGCCTGCTGGTGGGCCTGACCCTGATCGGCCTGGGGGTGAGTTACGAAAGCCTGTGGTGCGACCCGCGCAGCGAGCAGGTCGAAGGTGACCCCCAGGGCCTGCATAGCTTCAGCCGCGACGGCGTCAGCGTCGAGTTCGAAGCGCGGCCGCTGGGCAGCGGCGGGACCTTGACCGAAGGCAGCTTCGCCAATGTACGCTTCAAGATCACCGACCAGAACAGCGGCCAGCCATTGTCGGGGGTATCCCCCGGCGCCTGGCTGGACCCGGCGCTGACCGGCGAAGCGGCCAAGGACCGCAGCACCAGTTGCAAGGCACGGGTGGCGCTGTTTCTCAAAAGCAGCATCGGCGCACGGCCCTTGCTCGATTTGAACAGCTACTTCCTGCTGGTGCTGAACAAGGACGCCAGCCTCACGGTGATTGATCCGTCGGTGTCGGTGGGCGGGGTCACCAGCACCCTGGCGCGCATCGAACTGCCGGGCACACCGATGGACTGGGTGGCGAGCAAGGATGACAAGCAGGTCTACGTGTCGATGCCGGAGCGCGGCGAAGTGGCGCTTATCGACACCGAGACCTTCCAGCGCGTCGCCAACCTGCCGGCCGGCAAGCAGCCGCTGCGCCTGGCGATGCAGCCAGACCAGCGCCTGCTGTGGGTCGGCAACAATGCCCGCGACGCCCAGAGCAGCGGGGTGACAGTGATCGACGTGCCCAGCCGCAAGACTCTGAAGTTTTTCGCCACCGGCGCCGGTCACCACGAAATCGCCTTTAGCAGCGATTCGCGCTACGCCTTTGTCAGCAACCGCGACAGCGGCACCCTGAGCGTGATCGACGCCAGTGAGATGCGCCTGGTGAAAACCCTCAAGGTCGGCTCGCACCCTTTGTCGGTGGCTTATTCGCCGCTGTCCCAGGCGGTGTACGTGGCCGATGGCCGCGACGGCAGCATCAGCGTCATCGATGCCCGCAGCCACACTCAGCGCCACCTGATCGAAGGCAAGCAGGGCCTGGGGCCGATGCGCTTCAGCAATGACGGGCGCTTCGGCATCGTCCTCAACACCCTGCAAAGCCAGGCCATGGTCATCGATGCCAGCAGCGACCGGCTGATCCACAGCCTGCCGGTGGCCGCCGAACCCTACCAGCTGACCTTCACCCAGGCCTATGCCTATGTCCGCGGCCTGGCCTCGCCCAAGGTCAGCATGATCAACCTCAGCAGCCTCGGCGAAGGCCGCCAGCCGATCGTCCAGGGCTTCGAAGCCGGGCCCGCGGCGCCGCGCCAGGCCGGTGACCTGCCGCTGGCCCAGGGCCTGACTGTGGCCCGCGACGAGAACTCGGTGTTTGTGGTCAACCCGGTGGACAACACCACCTACTTCTACGCCGAAGGCATGAACGCGCCGATGTCCGGCTACGCCAACCGTGGCCACAGCGCCCGCGCCGCGCTGGTCATCGACCGCAGCCTGCGCGAGGTGGCGCCGGGGGTGTACAGCTCGACCATCAAGCTGCCGGCCGCCGGTACCTTCGATGTCGCCTTTTTGCTCAACCAGCCGCAGATCATTCACTGCTTCAGTACCGAAGTGGCGGCTTCCAGCAGCGCTCCGCACCGGCAGACGCCACGGGTGGAGTTCCTTATCGGCCCCTCGGTGGTCGACCAGGGCCGGCCGCTGATCGCGCGCTTTCGCATCAGCGAGGGCAACGGCACGCCGCGCACCGGAATCAAGGACCTGAGCCTGCGCTACTTTCTCGCGCCCACCTCGCGAGCCCGGACCAGCGTGGTCCGCGAAGTGGGCGAGGGCATCTACGAGGCGCCGCTGGAACAACTTGAAGCCGGTGCCTGGTACCTGCACGTGCAGGCGCCGTCGCTGGGCAAGCGCTTTGCCGAGTACAACTACACCAGCCTGCGGGTAATGCCCGCCGGCGCACAGCAAGCATCCGACGCCGGACCAAGGAGTGTGCAATGAAACTGCTCGATCGCTGCAGACTGTTCAGCCTCTGCCTGCTCGCCGCCAGTTGCGGTATCGCCCAGGCCCACAACGGTGTCGACCACAGCGGCCATGGCGCGCCCGCCGCCCACCAGGAAAAGACCTCGGTGCGCTTTGCCGATGTCTCGTTGCTCGACCAGAACGGCATGCCGGTGCGCCTGGAAAAGGA
Organism: Pseudomonas sp. B21-035; assembly: GCF_024748945.1. Lineage (NCBI taxonomy): Bacteria > Pseudomonadati > Pseudomonadota > Gammaproteobacteria > Pseudomonadales > Pseudomonadaceae > Pseudomonas > Pseudomonas sp. B21-035. Next base: position 3,104,587 of record NZ_CP087179.1, on the reverse strand, counting down.
CCTGGTGGCCGATCACCTGGTGGTCATGGGCTTTATCTACACCAGTTGCACCACGGTGTGCCCGGTGGTTTCCTCGATCATGGCCAAGGTGCAGAAGCAGCTGGGCGGCCGGGTCGGCACCGAGGTGCAACTGGTGTCGATCAGCGTCGATCCGCAGCGCGATGATCCCAAGCGCCTGCTCGGCTACGCCCAGGCGTTCCAGAACGGCCCGGGCTGGAGCTGGCTGACCGGCACCCCGTATGCCATCAACGAAACCCTCAAGGGCCTGGGCAGCTTCAGCGCCGACCTTGGCCAGCATCCGCCGCTGATCCTTGTCGGTGACGGCCACAGCGGCCACTGGACGCGCTATTACGGCTTTACCGACCCACAGCTGCTGATCAGCGAGATCGACCGCCTCAGCGCCCGCCGGGTGCACGCCAAGCACACCGCCATTGCCCAGGAGGTGCAACCATGAGCGCCGTCAGCCGTGGCATGCGCAGCACCGACTGGCTGGCCCTGGCGCTGTGCCTGTGGATCCTCAGCGCAGTGGCCCTGGCCCATGAAGGCCATGGCGCACCACCGCCCAACGCCACCCCGGCGACGGCCGAGGGCGGGACCCGCGACGCCCGCACGTACTTCACCGACACCGTGCTGCAGGACCAGAATGGTCGCAACCTGCGCTTTTACCAAGACGTCCTGAAAGACCGCGTGGTGCTGCTCAATGTGATCTTCACCCACTGCAATGACGCCTGCCCGCTGATTACCCGCAAGCTGCGCGAGGTGCGCGAAGCCCTGGGCGAAGACGCAGCCAGCAAGGTCACCTTCATTTCCCTGAGCAGCGACCCGCAGAACGACACCCCGGCGGTGCTCAAGGCCTTTGCCGAAAAACAGGGGGTGGACAGCGCCAACTGGCTGTTCCTCACCGGTGACAAGGCGCAGATGGACCTAGTCTTGGCGCGCCTGGGCCACCTGATTCCAAGCCCCGAGCAGCATTCGACCCAGTTGATTGCCGGCGACGTGGCCAACAAGCGCTGGAGCAAGATCCGCCCGGACGCGCCGGCGCAAGCCATCGCCCAGCGTCTGCAACTGCTGTCGCAACCCTTGGCGGGGCGCTGAGCCATGGCCGCGCGCCTGGCTATCGGCGTGCTGCTGAGCGTGCTGCTGGTCAGCCCGCTGGCCAGCGCCCTCGAGCTCAGCCCGCAGGAGCTGGCGGGCAAGCGCCTGTACCGCGAAGGCCTGTCGAGCAGCGATGCCCAGGTGTCGGCGCGGGTTGGTGCCGCCGACATGCTGGTGCCGGCCAGCGTCGTACCCTGTGCCAGCTGCCACGGCAGCGATGGCCTGGGCCGGGCCGAGGGCGGAGTGCGTCCGCCGTCGCTGAACTGGCAGCGCCTGGCCGGCGGGCAGGGCATGCGCGAGGTCAATGGCCGCCGCTATCCGGTCTACACCGAGGCGAGCCTGGCCCGCGCCATTCAGGAGGGCCGCGACCCGGCCGGCAACCGTCTGGACCCGGCGATGCCGCGCTTTGTCCTGAGCATGGCCGACCAGCGCAACCTCAGTGCCTACCTCAAGCGCCTGGCCGATGACCGCGACCCGGGGCTGGAAGAACAGACCCTGCGCCTGGGCACTTTGCTGCCGACCCAGGGCGCCCTGGCCGCGCCTGCGCGGGTGGTGGCGGCGGTGTTGGCTGACCGTATCGAGCAGATCAACCGCCAGGGCGGCATTCATGGCCGCAGCTTGCAGCTGGTCAACCTCGACCCCGGCCCCGACCAGGCCAGTGCCGAGCAGGCGCTGGCGCAACTGATCGACCAGCAGCGGGTATTCGCCCTGGTCGCGCCGATGGCGCCGGCCCTTGATACCACGCTGGCCGCGCGCCTGGAGCAGGCGCGCCTGCCGTTGATCGGCGCCGCCCCGCAGCTGGCCGGCAGCCGCCAGGTGTTCGACCCCTTGCCCGGGTTGCGTGAGCAGCTGCTGAGCCTGGCCGACTACGCCCAGGGCAGCCTGTCGTTGCAGCAGGCCCAGGTGACTATCGTTTATGCCGAGGCCAACCAGGCCGCGCTGGCGGCCAGTTTACGCGAGGCCTTGCTGGCGCGCGGCTGGAGCCAGGTCAAGGTCGAGGCCTTCGAGCAGCAGGCGCCGACCGGGCAGGCACTGTTCTATCTCGGCAAGGCCTCGGCTTTCAGCCGCCTGACCGAAGCCTTGCAGCAGGCCGGGCGCACGCCTTACCTGTTCGCCGCCTCAAGCCAGGTCGCCAGCGAGCTGCTGCTGGTACCACAAGCGTGGTCGCGGCGGGTGTTCCTGGCCTATCCGTTCATCCCCAGCGACTGGACCGCCCAGGGCCGCGAGGCGCTCACCGCCCTGCGCCAGCGCCAGGGCCTGGATGGCCGCCAAGGCTTGTTGCAGGTCAGTACCTGGTGCGCCATGCAATTGCTTGAAGAAGCGCTCAAGCGCGCCGGACGTGATGCCAGCCGCGAGAAACTCACCCAGGCCCTCGAAGGCCTGCACGACGTGCACACCGGCCTGACCCCGGCCCTGGGCTTTGGCCCGGGCCGGCGCCAGGGCCTGAACGGTGCGCATGTGGTCACCGTTGAAATGCCCGGCCCGGTGTTCTATCCGGTTGCCGCCTACCAGAGTGTCCTTGAGACGAGGTCGCCATGAACCGCCTGATGCCGTTGCTGCTGTGCCTGTTGGCTGTATCGCTGCACGCCGCGGACGGGCCGCCGGCGGCGCGGGTCAACGGCGTGGAGATCAGCCAGATGCGCCTGGAGCGCTATTTTGCCGAGTATCTTGAGGACCAGGGCAGGGCGCTGACCAGTATCCGCAACCCCAGCGTGTACAAGCGCCTGCGCGAACAGGCGCTGAACGACCTGATCGACCGCGAGCTGCTGTGGCAGGAGGCCCAGCGCCAGGGCGTGGCGGTCAGTGATGCCGAGGTCGAGGCGCGCATCGGCCACCTGCGCCAGGCATTCGGCAGCAATGAAGTGTTCGAGCGGCGCATGGCCGATGCCGGTTTCGACCCCCAGAGCTTTGCCGCTTACACCCGTCAGGAGATGGCCGCGCAGCAGGTGTTCGTGGCTGCCAGCCGCGTGCCGGAGCCAAGCGCGGCGCAGGTGTCGGCGTTCTATCAAGCCAACGCGAAAACCTTTGCGGGTGGGCAGAACCAAAGCCAGGGCGACCCTGTCCAACGGGAGCAAGGACTTGCAATGGCTAAAACCCTTCTTATCGATCAACTGCAGACGCAGGCGCGTCAGGCGTTGTTGCAACGCTTGCGCGACAGCGGTCAACTGCAGCGTATCGACTGAGCGCAGCGCCGCCCCCACTATTGGGGGCAGCACTAGGGGCAAAACGCCATCTGTCCCCCGGGATTGGGGAAGGGGCTAGCACCCGTTTGCGTCTATGCTTACAGAATCAACGACATAGCACATTGATTTGCGCCGTATCACGTCTGGCACGAAGCATGCGTAAGCCTCTACAAGGCCGCACTCGTGCCGGGCCGGGAAACCGGGCCAGCGATGCTTCAGGGAGTGGACCTTGGTGAACAGAGTATTGGTAGTCGATGACGAACAGACCCTTGCCGGCAATATCCAGGATTACCTGGTTCTGCAAGGCCTCGACGTCCATGTTGCCCACGACGGAGCCAGTGCCATCGGCGCTGCCGAACGCACCCGGCCCGAAGTGGTAGTGCTGGATTATCGCTTGCCCGATATGGAGGGGTTTCAGGTTCTGGAGACTGTGCGCCAACAAGGTACGCGCTGTCATTTCGTGCTGATCACCGCCCACCCGACCGCCGAGGTCCGTGAGCGGGCCAGCCAACTGGGTGTCAGCCATATCCTGTTCAAGCCTTTTCCGCTGGCGGAACTGGCCCGCGCAGTCCTCGACCTGATGGGCATCAAGCGAGAAAGCCGGCGCGCAGCCGACAAGGACACAGGGTTCGTCGAACGACGCCAGAGCAGGAGTGAGAGTTTCCCCCTGCAGTTGTTCGACGGTAGCTGGGTCCTGGCCGATCGCCGACGTAATGGCGCACGGCCGCCGGGGCCCGACGACGACCAGCTGCTCACCGGGGAATAACGCGCGAGCAGGGCTGAACCAGGCTCTCCGCGCCCCGCGTCGGAGAGCATGCCATGGAACCGTTGTCGCTCGTTCCTCCCGTTCTAGCCAGCACCCCGGCGCCCCTTGGCCGCGCGCTGCTGGCCCAGGCCAGGGCCAGTGCCGAACTCAGCGGCGAGCGCCTGCTCGATACCCTGCAATCGCTCAGCGGCCTTGAGCCGGCAGCGTTTGTCCAGTGCCTGGGCGCCACCCTGCATTACCCGCTGCTCGACGGCCCGGCGCTGTTCGCCGCCACGCCGCTGTTCGAGCGGGTCAGCCTGGCCCAGTGCCTGAAACGCGAATTCATCCTCCTCCAGCATGACGGCCAGACCCTCGGGGTGTTCGCCGACCCCTTCGACGACGCCCGTCTGGCCTGGATCGACGACTGCCTGCAAGGCGCACCGCTGTACCTGGTGCAAGCCGCCGAGCTCACGGGCTTTCTGGCCCGCCACGAAGAGAGCTTCCACGCGGTCGATTCGCTGGACACCGAGAACGAAACCGCCAACGAGCTCGACAGCCTGCAGAGCCTGTCATTGGCCAGCATCAGCGAAGACCAGAGCCGGGTGGTCAAGCTGGTCAACTCGACCCTCTACGATGCCCTGAAGATGCACGCCAGCGACATTCACCTGGGCGTGACCGGCAGCGGCCTGGTGATCAAGTACCGCATCGACGGCGTACTCAACAGCATCAGCAAGGTCAGTGGCAGCGAGTTCGCCGACCAGGTGATCTCGCGGATCAAGGTCATGGCTGAGCTTGACATCGGCGAGAAACGCGTGCCCCAGGACGGCCGCTTCAAGATCGGCATCAGCGCCCGGCAGATCGATTTCCGAGTCTCGATCATGCCGAGCATTTTCGGCGAAGACGCGGTGTTGCGGGTGCTCGACAAACAGGACCTGGCCGATCGCGTCAGCGGCGTGCAGTTGCAGGCCCTGGGCTTTGAACAGCAGACCCTGCGCAGCCTGCGCCGGCTGGCCAGCGAACCCTACGGGATGATCCTGGTCACCGGCCCCACCGGCAGCGGCAAGACCACCACCCTTTACGCCATGATCAGCGAGATCAACCACGGCGTAGACAAGATCATCACCATCGAAGACCCGGTGGAGTACCAGTTGCCGGGGGTGCTGCAGATACCGGTCAATGAAAAGAAAGGCCTGACCTTCGCCCGCGGCCTGCGCTCGATCCTGCGCCACGACCCGGACAAAATCATGGTCGGCGAAATCCGCGACCCGGACACCGCGCAAATCGCCGTGCAGTCGGCACTCACCGGGCACCTGGTGTTCACCACCATCCACGCCAACAACGTCTTCGATGTGATCGGCCGCTTCAGCCAGATGCAGGTCGACCCCTACAGCTTTGTCTCGGCGCTCAACGCCGTGCTGGCCCAGCGCCTGATTCGCCTGGTTTGCCCGCACTGCGCCGCTGCCCAGCAACCCAGTGATGAAGAACTCGTCGCCTCGGGCCTGGAGCCCGGCCAGGTCGGCCATTACCGCTTCGTTCACGGCAGTGGCTGCGGCCAGTGCCGGGGCAGCGGTTATCGCGGACGCACGGCGATTGCCGAGCTGCTGCACCTGGATGACGACCTGCGCCAGATGATCGTCGAGCGCAAGCCCCTGGCGCAAATCAAGACCCTGGCCTGCCAACGCGGCCTGCGCCTGCTGCGCAGCTCGGCGCTGGAGCTGGTGCGTGATGGCCGGACCACCCTGGAGGAGATCAATCGTGTCACTTTTATCGCCTGATCGCTTTATCGCCGTGCTCGGCGCCCAGGGTGTGGGCCTGTGCCAACGCCAGGGTCAACAGCAACGCTGGCTCTCAAGCCTGGACTTTATCGCCGAGCGCAGCCTGGCCTGGGCCGTGGCCCTGGAGTCGCTGCAGCACCTGCTGGTTGAACATGCCGGCAAGGGTGCGCAGTTGCAGGTGTTGCTCTCGGCCCAGTACAGCCGCTTCTGCCTGGTGCCCTGGAGCGCCGCCATCAGCCGCCCGGACGAGTTGCAGCAGTACGCCCGCGCCTGTTTCGAGGCGCATTACGGGCAGAGCCTGGAAGGCTGGCGCATTGTCGTATCCCCCGAAGCCGGCGGTTGCCCGCGCATCGCCAGCGCCACGCCGCAGGCCTTGCTCGATCAGCTTGAGGCCCTGTGCCGCAATCTCGGGCTACGCCTGCGCTCGACGCGGCCTTACCTGATGGCGGCCTACAACCACTTTGCCGAGCAACTGGGGCAGGGCGACTTTCTTTTCGTCCTGGCCGAGCCGCAACGCAGCGTCTGCCTGCTGGCGCAATACGGCGCCTGGCAGCACGTCAGTGCCCAGGGCTGCAGCGACAGTGACCAGGCCCTGCAAGCCTTGATCGCCCGCCACAGCGAGTTGCACCAGGGCGAGGGGCAACTGCCGGTGTACCTGCATGCGCCCGGGCGCCTTGAGCCAGTACCGGCGCTGGCGGGCGTGCAACTGTGCGAGCTGGCGCCAGCGCCGCTGGCGGTACGCGACGTGCTGTGCAGCATGTCACGGGCGGTGGCCTGAAATGCGCCGCCTGATGCTGGACCTGCAGCCCGCCCGCACAGGTTGGACCGCCTGGGCGCTGCTGGCATGCGCACTGAGCCTGCTACTCGGCACTGCGCTGCTGCAGCAGGGCTTCGATCAACAACAGGCCGGGCTTGAACAGCAACTTGAACAGCTCGACCGGCAACTGGGCAAACGGCCCCAGGCCGAGCCAGCGCTCAATGCCGCGCAAAGCCGCGAGCAGGCCGAGAAACTGGCACAGATGCGCAGCGTCTCGCAGCAACTGCAACGGCCGTGGGAGCGCCTGTTCAACATGCTTGAAGGGCTGCCGCAAGACGACGTTTCCTTGCTCACCCTGACCCCCGATGCGCGCAAGGGCCAACTGCGCATCAGCGCCGAGGCCCGCGACCTGGAGGCCATGCTGGCCTTCCACAAGCGCCTGGAAGCCAGCGACGAGCTGCGCGATGTGTCGCTGCTCAACCACGAAATCATCGCCAAGCAGGCCGAGCATCCGGTGCAGTTCAACCTGTCGGCCACCTGGGAGAACGGCAATGCGCATCCCTAGCCTGATCCTCCATGAACGCGCCCGCCAGCTCGGCGTAGTGGGCCTGGCCGGTGCCGGGTTGCTGGCCCTGGCCCTGCTGTATGGCGTTACTGCCTTGCTCGGCCAATGGCAGCAGTTGCAACAGCTGGAGCAGCAGCGTGATCAGGCCCTGGCCCAGGTCGCGCAGTTCAAGCAGGGCACGCTGAAGCTGGCGCAGGTGCCCAGGCACGAACTGGAAGACTTTCACAAACAGCTGCCGGCCCAGCCTCAGGCCACTGTGGCCATCGACCGCATCTACGCCCTGGCCAAGGCCGAGCAGATCACCCTGGCCCGCGGCGAGTACGCCCTGGGGGTCGATCCCAAGACTCAGCTGGCGCGTTACCAGATCCTCCTGCCGGTGCGCGGCAGCTACCCGCAAATCCGCCGCTACGTGCATGCCTTGCTCGGCCAGTTGCCGGCACTGGTGCTCGAAGACATCGACCTGCAGCGCAAGAAGATCGGCGACCGCGAGCTGACCGGGCGCATCCGTATGACCCTTTACCTGTCGAGGTCATGATGAACACTCAACGCAGCCTGGCCTGGCTGGCTTTTCTCGGCACCGCCGCGGTGCTGGCCTGGGCGCCGGGGTATTTCTTCGACGACGTAGCTGAAGACGCCGAGGCGGCTGTTGAGGTCGCCGGCAAGGCTTCTGCACCGCTGACGCCGACCGCGCAGACGGCGGCAAGGCCGGCAGCCCTGCAGCCGCGCGACCTGTTCCCGAGCAAGAGCTGGAAGCCTGCGGTGCAGGTCACCACCGTCACCGAACAACCGGTGGTCATCGCTCCGGTGGCCGTGGCGCCTGTCGCCCCGGCACTGCCATTCCAGTTCGTTGGCCGCCTGGATGATCGCGACGACCAGCAGGTGTTCCTGCAAAGCGGCGAAAAACTCTACGTCGTGCGCCGCGGCGACGTGATCGATGACACCTACCGGATCGAGCAGATCTCCGCTACGGAGCTGAGCCTGGTCTACCTGCCATTGCACCTGTCCCAGACCTTGTCTGTAGGGAGCGCACCATGAATTCGCCAAGGCTCAGCCACAAAGCGCCGTACCTGATGCTTGCCCTGTGTGTCGCCCTGGCCGGATGCGGCACTTCGGGTGTGCGCAAGGACGCCCAGGCCCTGATCGGTGAGGGCCAGTACGAGGCCGGAATCGCCCAGCTTGAAGACGCGCTCAAGGAACACCCGCGCGACACCGAACTGAACATCGCCTTGATCCAGGGCCGGCGCCAGGCGGTGGAGGCGCTGCTGACCCAGGCCGACAGCGACCGCAGCCGCCATGACTTCGGCGGTGCGCGCACAGGTTACGGGCGGGTGCTGACCCTGGAGCCGAACAACCGCCGGGCCCTGGATGCGGTGCGCCAGATCGAGCAGATGCGCAACCTCGGCGAGCGCATTGCCCTGGGCCAGGCGGCGTTGCGCAGCGGCGACCTGTTCGGCGCCGAGCGGCACATGCGCGAAGTGCTGCTGCTCGACCCGCAGAACGAAGGCGGCCTGGCCCTGCGCAAGGACATCGAGCTGGTGCAAAGCCGCACCGCCCAGCCCAACCCGCAACTGCGCAGCAAGCTCGAACGGCCGGTGACCCTGGAGTTTCGCGACGCCAACCTGAAGACCATCTTCGAGGTGCTGTCGCAGGTGGCGGGGCTGAACTTCATCTTCGACAAGGACCTGCGCCCGGACATGAAGGCGACCATCTTCGTGCGTGACGTGCGCATCGAAGACGCCGTGGCCCTGCTGCTGGAACAGAACCAGCTGCACCAGAAGGTGGTGAACGACAACACGCTGCTGATTTACCCGGACTCGCCGCAGAAGATCAAGGATTACCAGGAACTGGTGATGCGCACCTTCTACCTGACCAGCATCGACGCCAACACCGCGCTGAACATGGTCAAGACCATGCTCAAGACCCGCGACGTGTTCGTCGACGAGCGCCTCAACACCCTGACCATGCGCGACACCCCCGACGCCGTGCGCATGGCCGAGAAACTGCTGCAGTCCCAGGACCAGTCCAACCCGGAAGTGGTGCTGGAGGTGGAAGTGATGGAGGTTGCCCGTTCGCGGATCCTCGAACTCGGCCTGCAGTGGCCCAACACCTTTGGCATCCTCAACGCCGATGGCAACCCGGTGGGCACCCTCGACCAGTTGCGCGGCATCAACTCCTCGCGCATCAGCATCGCCCCGGCACCGCAAGCCAAGATCAACGCCCAGGACAACGACATCAACACCCTGGCAAGCCCGGTGATCCGCGTCAGCAACCGAGAGCAGGCACGCATCCACATTGGCCAGCGGGTGCCGATCATCAGCGCCACCTCGGTGCCCTCGACCCAGGGCCCGGTGATCACCGAAAGCGTCACCTACCTGGACGTCGGCCTCAAGCTCGAAGTGACCCCGGTGGTGCACCTGAACAACGAGGTGGCGATCAAGGTGGCCCTGGAAGTCAGCAACGCCAAGCCGCTGGAGCCGACCCGCCAGGGCACCATCCCGGTTCAGGTCGACACCCGCAACGCCCAGACCAGCCTGCGCCTGCACGACGGCGAAACCCAGGTGCTGGCCGGGTTGATGCGCAACGACCAGGGTGGCAGCGGCAACAAGATCCCGGGGCTTGGCGACATTCCCGGCCTGGGCCGGCTGTTCGGCAGCAACCGCAGCGACAACAGCCAGTCGGAGCTGGTGCTGTCGATCACCCCGCGGATCATCCGCAACCTGCCGTACCAGAGCCCGTCGGACATGGAGTTTGCCACCGGCACCGAAACCAGCATGCAGATCCGCAACCTCAACCGCAGCATCGAGGTCGACGACGAGCAACCCATTGCGGCGGTACCGACCGCGGTGAGGCCGTAAATCATGAAACGCCCGATGGCCGGTTTCAGCCTGATCGAAGTGATGCTGACCCTGGCACTGCTCGGGTTGCTCGCCTCGATTGCCGCGCCGCTGACCGAAACCCTGGTGCGGCGCAACAAGGAGCAGGAGCTGCGCACCGCGCTGTACCAACTGCGCGATGCCATCGACGCCTACAAGCGCGCCTTCGACGCCGGCTATATCGAGAAGTCCCTCGACGCCAGCGGCTACCCGCCGAACCTGCAGGTGCTGGTCGATGGCGTGCGCGATGTGCGCAGTGCCAAGGGCGCCAAGTTCTACTTTCTGCGGCGCATTCCCCAGGACCCGCTGCTGGCCGCGCGCAAGGACGACGAGCAGGGCGGGTGGGGCCTGCGCGCCTACGACAGCCCGGCGCAGAGCCCGCGTGATGGTGAAGACGTTTTTGATGTGTACTCCCGGGCCCGCGGCAAGGGCCTCAACGGCATCGCCTACGGGCAGTGGTGAGCAGCATGAAACGTAACCAGGGCTTTACCTTGATCGAATTGCTGGTGGTGATGGCGATCATCGCCACGCTGATGACCATCGCCATGCCGCGCTACTTCAACAGCCTCGAGACCTCGCGCGAGGCCACCCTGCGCCAGAGCCTGGCGGTGATGCGCGAGGCGCTGGACCACTACTACGGCGACACCGGCCGCTACCCCGAGTCGCTGGAACAGTTGGTCGAGCAGCGCTACCTGCGCGGCGCGCCGCTGGACCCGATCACCGAACGCCGTGACGGCTGGCTGCTGGTGGCACCGCCTGAAGGCGTCGCCGGCGCCGTTGCCGACATCAAAAGCGGTTCAACCGGGAGGGCCCGTGATGGCAGCCTTTATGCCGAGTGGTAATGCCGGGCAGGCAGGCTTCACCTACCTGGGCGTGCTGTTGCTGATCGCCGTCACCGGCATGGCCCTGGCGGCCACCGGCACGCTGTGGTCGACCGTCGCCCAGCGCGAGCGCGAACGCGAGCTGCTGTGGGTCGGCGGCCAGTATGCCCAGGCCCTGCGCAGCTACTTTCGCGCCTCACCTGGCCTGGCCCAATACCCGCAGAGCCTTGAGGAGCTGCTGGAGGATAGCCGTTACCCCAACCCCAAGCGGCACCTGCGCAAGTTGTACCCGGACCCGATCACCGCCAGCGATGACTGGGGCCTGCTGCGCTCGATCGACGGGCGCATCACCGGCGTCTACAGCCGCTCCCAGGCCCTGCCGCTCAAACGCACCGGCTTTGCCGGGCAATGGTCGGAGTTCGACGGCCTGGAGCACTACAGCGACTGGCAGTTCGTCGCCGAAAAGGCCTTCAACGAAAGCGCTGCCGGCGCACGCAAGGGCCTGGCCCAGGGAGCCGGGCAATGAACCGCCGCCTCAGTGCCCTGGCCCTGGCCCTGGTGCTGCTGGCCGGCACCGCCCGGGGCGGCGCCGAGGACGAGATGATGGGCTTTATCGTCGACAATACCATCTCGCACATCGGCCACGACTTCTATTACAGCTTTGCCGAGCGGCTGCGTGCCACCAGTCGCCTGGATTTCAACCTGGTGGTACGTGAACGACCCGACCCGCGCTGGGGCAGCCTGGTGACGGTCGAGTACGAGCAACGCGTGCTGTACCGGCGTTTTCTGCCACCCAACACCACTGAGCTTAAGGACGCCGCCTACGAGGCTGCGGACCTGGTCAAGGCGCAGATCATCCAGCGCAAGCTGCAGATGCTGCTGCAGGACACCACTGATCTGGAGAGGGACGAGCTATGAACAACAACAAAACCTGCAGCCTGGCCTCGCTGGTATTGCTGGCGAGCCTCGCCAGTGCAGCCAGCGCCACGGAACTGGTCTACACCCCGGTCAACCCGGCGTTTGGCGGCAACCCGCTGAACGGCACCTGGCTGCTCAACAACGCCCAGGCGCAGAACGATCACGAAGACCCGGCCATCAAGGACCGCACCTCGGCCTTTGCCAGCACCTCGGCACTGGAGCGTTTCACCAGCCAGCTGGAGTCGCGCCTGCTCTCGCAACTGCTGACCAACATCAACAACGGCAACACCGGCAGCCTGCAGACCGACGCCTTCATCATCAACGTCATCGACGACTCGGGGGCCCTGAGCATTCAGGTGACCGACCGGGTAACCGGGGAAATCTCGGAAATTCAGGTCAACGGTCTGAACCCTTGAAGGGCCAGGACAACGGGGAGAAACAGCGATGAAACGAATTCTGAGCACACTGCTGATCCTGGCCGCCTTGCAAGGCTGCAGCCTGCGCGAACCGATGCCGGCCGAACAGGACAGCGAAAGCCCGACCCTGACGCCACGGGCCTCGACCTACTACGACCTGCTCAACATGCCGCGGCCCAAGGGCCGGCTGATGGCGGTGGTGTATGGTTTTCGCGACCAGACCGGGCAATACAAGCCGACCCCGGCCAGCTCGTTTTCCACCAGCGTCACCCAGGGCGCGGCGAGCATGCTGATGGATGCCCTGCAGGCCAGCGGCTGGTTCGTGGTGCTTGAGCGCGAAGGGCTGCAGAACCTGCTGACCGAACGCAAGATCATTCGCGCCTCGCAGAAAAAGCCCGACACCCCGGTGAATATTCAGGGCGAGCTGCCGCCGCTGCAGGCGGCCAACCTGATGCTCGAAGGCGGCATCATCGCCTACGACACCAACGTGCGCAGCGGCGGCGAGGGCGCGCGCTACCTGGGTATCGACCTGTCGCGCGAGTACCGGGTCGACCAGGTCTCGGTCAACCTGCGGGCGGTGGACGTGCGCAGCGGCCAGGTGCTGGCCAACGTCATGACCAGCAAGACCATCTACTCGGTCGGGCGCAGCGCCGGGGTGTTCAAGTTCATCGAATTCAAGAAGCTCCTGGAAGCCGAGGTCGGCTACACCACCAACGAGCCGGCGCAGCTGTGCGTGCTGTCGGCGATCGAGGCGGCGGTGGGGCACTTGCTGGCCCAGGGCATTGAACGGCGCCTGTGGCAGGTGGCGGGGGATGGCAGCGGCGACAAGGCGGTACTGGACAAATACCTGAGCCAGTACCAGAGCCCTGAGTGAGTGTGTCAGTGGCTGGGGCAGCCCTGTTCCTTGACGATCCGCTGGGTCGAGGCCGGGTTGTTGACCAGCTTGGCCGCCGAGCGTGCCGGGCGTTTGACCAGCTCACCGCCGCAATTGGGGCACTGGCCCTTGAGCTGACGTTCGTTGCAGTCACGGCAAAAGGTGCATTCGAACGAGCAGATCAACGCATCCGCGCTATCTCCGGGCAGGTCGCTGCCACAGCATTCACAGTTGGGGCGCAATTCGAGCATGGTCAGGTCCTCACAGGCGGAACGGAGTCGTCAGTGTATACGCTCAGGGCCGATACAGGTGGGCGTGGCCAGCGCGGTACAGCGCCGACTCGCTGAAGCTGTCGTTGCCCAGCACCCGGCCTACCAGAATCAGCGCGGTACGGCGAAAATCCTTGGCTGCCGCCAGCTCGACAATCGTCTCCAGGGTGCCCAGCACCCAGTCCTGGTCCGGCCAGGTTGCGCGGTGCACCACGGCAATTGGGCAGTCGCCGCCATAGTGCGGGCGCAGCTCTTCGACGATTTTAGCCAGGTGCTTGACCCCCAGGTGCACTGCCAGGGTGGTCTGGTGGCGGGCCAGGTCGGCCAGTTGCTCGCCGGCCGGCATGGGTGATTTGTCGGCGTAGCGGGTGAGGATCACACTTTGGGCGATGTCCGGCAGGGTCAGCTCGCAGCCGAGCAGGGCGGCGCTGGCCGCCACGGCGGTGACGCCGGGGACAATCTCGTAGGGGATGCCCAGCTCGCGCAGGTAGCGGATCTGCTCGCCGATGGCGCCATACAGGCTGGGGTCGCCACTGTGCACCCGGGCGACGTCCTGGCCATTGTCGTGGGCGCTTTTGATGGCTTCGATGATCTGCGCCAGGTGCAGTTCGGCGCTGTTGATCAGGATTTCGGCGCGGTGACCTTCCAGCACTGCGGGCGGCACCAGGGAGCCGGCGTAGATGATCACCGGGCAGCGCTGGATCAGGCGCTGGCCCTTGACGGTGATCAGCTGCGGATCGCCGGGGCCGGCGCCGATGAAATAGACGGTCATGGGGTGTCCTTGCGGGTAAAGGGCTGATTATCAGCGAAAACCGCTGGTGCAGGCCAATGCCAGGCTGGCGTCGGCCTGCAAGGTGCGAGTGACCAGCAGCCGGGCCGGGCCGCCGAGCTGCTCGGCCAGGGCCAGGGCGGCGCTCTCGGCCACGCCATAACAGCCGCTGTGCTGGAAGGCTACCGCAGAGCGATGGCTCAGCTGTGATTCGAAAGCGGCCAGCTGCGCCGCACTGTAGAACCGCAGCGGCACGCCCAGGCGCCGGGCCAGTTCATGCAGGCCGGTTTCGTCGTGCTTGAGGTCGATGCTGGCAAGGCCCATGACCGCGCCGGGCGGCAGGTCATGGGCGAGCAGGGTGCGGGTGAGCAGCTCGCTCAGGGCATCGGCCGGGCAGCCGCGACGGCAACCCAGGCCGAGGTACAGCTGCATAGTTCAGGCCTGGCTCGAACGGCGGTACAGCCAGGCGCTGATCAGCCCCAGGGCCAGCCAGAATGCGGCGTTGGTCAGCAGCGAGGCGACCTTGAACTCGGCTTCCAGGGCTTCTGGCGCAAGCATCTGGTGCACCTCCGGCTGTGGCGCGCCAATCACATGCGGCACTACCAGCAAGACTGCGCCGACTACCTTCAGCAGCCAGTTGTGGGCAAACACGATCAAGGCCAGGCCCACGGCGGTGGCGGCAGCGGTGCCAACCCACCAGGCCTGGCGCTGGGCCAGGTCGGCGGCAGCGGTACCCGGCAGTTCCGGTGGCAGGCCCAGGGTCGGCGCCAGGCAGAACACGGCAAAGCCGCCCAGGCCCCAGAGCGCGCCGCTGATCACGGTTTTCGGTGCGCGCAGGGTGTAGAGCGCGGCGAGGATCAGGGCGAAACCGACCGCCACCACCAGATTGCCACCGGTGGTCGACAGCACACGCTGCCAGCCGTCTTGCGGCGACCAGGCTTCGCTGTCGTGATGATGCTCGGCGGTGCCGGCGGCATGTTCATGGGGCGCTTCGAGCGCAGGCGCGGCGCTTTCATAGGTTTCCGCCTGGAGAATCAGCGGCGCGACCCAGAAGCTTTGCAGCAGGGTCAGCAGCAGGGCGGCCAGCAGGCCGGTAAAGCCTGCGGTACTGGCAATACGCTTGATCATCGGGGCAGCACTCAGTGGCAAGGGAAGGCGGCGCTGTGGCGGGTATCGTGGGCAGCGTTGTGCACCGCTTCGATGTGCGAGAAACCGGCGAAGTACACCAGGCACAGGCCCAGCAGCGAGGCGCCGACAGCAACCAGCAGGCGCTGGCTGAGGCTTGACGGGGTAACGGCTTGGTTAATGGCGGTACTGGTACGCATGGCGCTTTCCTCTTGGTGTTGTCGGCAACAGGCAAGCGCAGCGAACCCCTGCGCGGCGTTCGCCCAGGGGTTGTAACAGCGCCCGCCCACCGCGGGTTTGTTCGGTCAAGCGTTGGGCCGGTCTCCGGGCTGGTGAGGGTTGGCCGCTGGCCACACCACAGGCGTCACCTTCCCATGCCAGACAGCGGGCACAGTGGCTCTGACGCTTTTCTCACTTACCGTTGCGGGGGCAGCACCGGACTTGCCATACACCTTATAAAGAAGCGTACGACGCACCGGTTTCCCAGTTTCACCCTCAAGGGGCACCCAAACGAATGGCGTTAGCAAATCACGGGCGCGGGCAGGCGTCAATCGTGACAGCAGTTGACCGCTCACCGGGCACTGCGTAGCCTAGCCGCTTCGAGGTTCTTCGGCGCTGGCCGAAGCTAAGAAGGGAACGCGGTTCAAGCCGCGGCTGCCCCCGCAACTGTAAGCATTGAAGGGTTCGACACAGCCACTGCAGCACGTGCGGGAAGGCGTCGTTCGACTGGCCACGGCGCCGGTGCAATGCAAGCCAGGAGACCTGCCTCGAACAGTTTCCGACATTCAACCGGGCGGGGTGATCCGGTGGCGAACAGGCCAGGTGCACAACACCTTTGGCGCTCGTCCCGCATGCCCGCCATCCTGCCAAGGGCATCGAAATGAAAACACTGGCCAAACTCCCCGTCACCATCGTTACCGGCTTCCTCGGCTCGGGCAAGACCACGCTGCTGCGGCACATGCTCGACAACGCCCAGGGGCGGCGCATCGCGGTGATCGTCAACGAGTTTGGCGAGCTGGGCATCGACGGCGAAATCCTCAAGCAATGCAGCATCGGCTGCACTGAAGAAGAGGCCAGCGGCCGCGTCTATGAGCTGGCCAACGGCTGCCTGTGCTGCACCGTGCAGGAAGAGTTCTTCCCGGTGATGCGCGAGCTGGTGGCGCGTCGCGGCGACCTCGACCACATCCTCATCGAAACCAGCGGCCTGGCCCTGCCCAAGCCCCTGGTACAAGCCTTTCAGTGGCCAGAAATCCGTAACGCCTGCACCGTTGATGCAGTGATCACCGTGGTCGACAGCCCGGCTGTTGCCGCCGGCACCTTTGCCGCCTACCCGGAGCAGGTCGATGCGCAGCGCAAGCTCGACCCCAACCTTGACCACGAATCGCCACTGCACGAGCTGTTCGCCGACCAGCTGGCCAGCGCCGACCTGGTGGTGCTGAACAAGGCCGACCTGATCGCCGCCGACGATCTGGCCAAGGTTCGCGCCGAAGTCGAAGAAGAGCTGCCGCCGGCGGTCAAGGTGATCGAAGCCAGCAGCGGCCGCCTGCCGCTGGAAGTGTTGCTGGGCCTGGGTGCCGAATCCGAGGCGCACATCGATGGCCGCCGCACCCACCACGACTCGCACCACGACGGTGACGATCACGACGACCATGACCACGACGCCTTCGACTCGATCTCCATCGAGCTGCCGCAAGCCGACGAAAGCCTGCTGCTCGACGCCCTGACCCAACTGGTGGTGCAACATGGCATCCTGCGGGTCAAAGGTTTTGCGGCGATCCCGGGCAAGCCGATGCGCCTGCTGATCCAGGGCGTAGGCACCCGTTTCGACAAGCACTTCGACCGCGCCTGGCGCAGCGAAGAGCCGCGCACCACGCGCCTGGTGCTGATCGGCCAGGAGCTGGATGCGCCGCAGCTGCAAGCGAGCCTGCGCGCCGCCCTGGGCGCTTGACCCATGCACCTGCTGCGGACCCAGCCCGGTGGTTTTGTACCGGACGACAGCATTGCCGACCTCGGCCAGACCCCGGCCGAGCTGGTAATCCTCTGCAGCGGTGACTCGCACCTGGCGCTGCTGGCCGAAACCGCCCAGCAGCTGCCCGAGGATTTCCCCAGCCTGCGTCTGGCCAACCCCATGCAGGTACAGAATCATGCCTCGGTCGACCTGTATGTCGACCAGGTGCTGCGCCATGCCAAGGTCATCCTGGTGTCGCTGCATGGCGGCGTCGGTTACTGGCGCTATGGCGTGGAGCAACTGCTGGAACTGGCCGCCCGCGGCGTGCAGCTGATCCTGGTGCCCGGCGACGACCGCCCTGACCCGGAGCTGACCCGCCTGAGCACGGTGGCGGCCGAGCAGGCCGAACGGCTCTGGCACTTTTTGCGCCAGGGCGGCAAGGCCAATGCCCTGAACCTGTTCAACTGCCTGGCCAGCCAGTACCTGCAGCGCGACTATCCGTGGAGCGCGCCGCAGCAATTGCCGCGCACCGCGGTGTACCACCCGCGCAAGGCCGCTGCGGTGCTGCAGGACTGGTTCGGCGAATGGCAGGTCGAGCAACCGGTGGTGCCGATTCTGTTCTACCGCTCGCACCTGCAGGCGGCCAACACGGCCTTTATCGACACCTTTTGCGAGCGTTTGCAGCTGGCCGGGCTCAACCCCTTGCCGATTGCCGTGGCCAGCCTCAAGGAGGCTGCGTGCCTGCAGCAGGTCGAAGACTGGCTGGACCAGGTCGACGCTGCGCTGATCATCAACACCACAGGCTTTGCCCAGTCCAGCCCCGAGCAGCCGCACCTGCGCCCGTTTCGCCGCGACATCCCGGTGTTACAAGCGATCTGCGCCCAGGACAACGAACCGGCCTGGCAGGCCAGCGAGCAGGGCCTGGGTGCCCGTGACCTGGCCATGCACATCGCCTTGCCGGAGCTGGACGGGCGCATCATCACCCGCCCGGTCAGCTTCAAGGACCTGGCCTGGCGCAGCGAGCGCAGCCAGTCCGATGTGGTCTGCTACCGCGCCCAGCCCGAACGCATGGACTTTGTCGCCGAGCTGGCGCGGCGCTGGTGTGCGCTGGCGCAAATACCCAACGGGCAGAAGCGCGTGGCGCTGATCCTCGCCAACTACCCGACCCGCGATGGTCGCATCGGCAATGGCGTGGGCCTCGATACGCCGGCAGCGGCGCTGAACATCCTGCGCACCCTGCAGGCCCAGGGCTATCCGCTGGCGCCCTTGCCCGACAGCGGCACGGCGCTGATCCAGGCTTTGCTCGGTGGCGTCAGCAACGACCTGGACAGCCTCGACCTGCGCCCGTGCATGCAGAGCATGGCCCTGGAGGACTACCTGGCGGCCTTTGCTACCTTGCCCGAGGCCAATCAGCTCGCTGTGCGCGAGCGCTGGGGCGAACCGAGCCAGGACCCGATGTGGCGCAGCGGGCGGATGATGATCGCCGGCCTGCGCTACGGCCTGACTTTTGTCGGCATCCAGCCGGCACGGGGTTACCAGCTGGACCAGAGCGCGGTCTATCACGACCCGGACCTGGTGCCGCCGCATGGCTACCTGGCGTTCTACTTCTGGCTGCGCCATGGCTTTGCCGCCGATGCGCTGATCCATGTCGGCAAGCATGGCAACCTGGAATGGCTGCCGGGCAAGGGTGTCGGGCTGTCCGATAGCTGCTGGCCGGACGCCTTGCTCGGGCCGCTGCCGAACATTTATCCGTTTATCGTCAACGACCCGGGCGAGGGCGCCCAGGCCAAGCGCCGCACCCAGGCGGTGATCATCGACCACCTGATGCCGCCGCTGACCCGCGCCGAAACCTACGGGCCGTTGCGCCACCTGGAGCTGCTCGCCGACGAGTACTACGAGGCGCAGTTGCTCGATCCGCGCCGGGCCCGCGAGCTGCAGCGCGACATCCTGGCGCTGGTGCGCGACAACCATATCGATCGCGAACTGCAGATCGAAGGCGCCCTGGACGATGCCGCGATCTGGCTGCCACGCCTGGACACCTACCTGTGCGACCTCAAGGAATCGCAGATCCGCGATGGCCTGCACGTGTTCGGCGAGTCGCCGGCCGGGCGCCTGCGTATCGACACCTTGCTGGCGCTATTGCGGGTGGAACGCGGTGATGGGCGCGGGGCCAACGGCAGTTTGTTGCGGGCCCTGGCCAAGGCGCTGAACCTGGGCTTCGACCCGCTCGATTGCGACCTCGGCCAGCCCTGGCAAGGCCCTCGGCCCGCACTCTTGGCGACATTGGACGAAGCCTGGCGCACCGCCGGCGATACCCGCGAGCGCCTTGAGCTGTACGCCAGCCAACTGATCGAGCAGACCCTCGATGGCAGCGTGCAGCTGGTCGGCGGCCCTGAATGGGCACAGGTACAGGCGATTCTCGACGCGCTGGCGCAGCAGGTCGCGCCGCAACTGGACAGCTGCGGCCCGGCAGAAATGCACGGCTTGCTGGCTGCCCTCGACGGTCGCTTCGTGCCTGCCGGCCCCAGTGGCGCGCCAAGCCGCGGGCGCCTGGACGTACTGCCGACCGGGCGCAACTTCTATACCGTCGATGTGCGCAACCTGCCGACCACCACCGCCTGGCGCATCGGTTTTGCCTCGGCCAACCTGATCCTCGAACGCCATTTGCAAGACCATGGCGATCACCTGCGCCAGCTCGGCCTGTCGGTGTGGGGCACGGCGACCATGCGCACCGGCGGCGACGATATCGCCCAGGCCATGGCCCTGCTTGGCGTGCGGCCGGTGTGGGCCAGCGGCAGCCAGCGCGTCGACGACTTCGAAATCCTGCCCTTGAGCCTGCTCGACCGGCCACGGGTGGATGTCACCTTGCGCGTCTCGGGGTTCTTCCGCGATGCTTTTGGCAACCTGATCAAGCTGTTCGATGTGGCGGTGCAAGCGGTGGCGGCGCTGGATGAGCCGGATGAGCTCAATCCGCTGGCGGCCAAGGTCCGTAGCGAGCGCGCAGAACTTCTGGCCCAGGGCCTGGACGCCGAACAGGCCGCTCGCCAGGCCGGCTGGCGGGTGTTCGGGGCCAAACCGGGCGCCTATGGCGCAGGCGTGCAGAATGCTATTGACGGACGGTTGTGGAATGACCGCCAGGACCTCGCCGAGGTCTACTTGAATCACGGTGGCTATGCCTACGGCACCGCCGATGACGGCACGCCGGCGCGCGCCGATTTTGCCCGGCGCCTGAGCCAGGTGCAGGCGGTGGTGCAAAATCAGGACAACCACGAGCACGACCTGCTCGATTCCAATGACTACTACCAGTTCCAGGGCGGCATGCTCGCCGCCGTGGAGAGCCTGGGCGGCAGCAGGGTGGCCAGTTATCACGGCGACCACAGCCAGCCGGACCGGCCGCGCATCCGCACCCTGAAAGAAGAGCTGAACCGGGTGATCCGCGCCCGGGCGCTGAACCCCAAGTGGATCGACGGGGTCAAGCGTCACGGCTATAAAGGTGCCTTCGAGCTGGCGGCCACCGTCGACAACCTGTTCGCTTTCGATGCCACCACGCAGCTGATCGACGACCACCATTACCAGTCGCTGGCCGACGCCTACGTGCTCGACGATGCGACCCGCGACTTTATCCGCCAGCACAACCCCGAGGCCTTGCGCGACATCACTGAGCGCCTGCTCGAAGCCCAGCAGCGCGGGCTCTGGCAGGAGCCGGGTGATTACCGTGAAGCCCTGGAAGAACAGCTGCTGGACGGCGAAGAAGAGAATTGAGATGAGCGAACCTGCACATTTTCCCCTGGCCGCCGTGGTCGGCGCCGACGAGCTGAAACTGGCGCTGTGCCTGACCGCCATCGACCCGAAGATCGGCGGCGTGCTGATCGAAGGCCCGCGCGGCATGGCTAAGAGCACCCTGGCCCGGGGCCTGGCTGATTTGCTCGGCGAAGGGCCGTTCGTGACCCTGCCGCTGGGTGCCAGTGAAGAGCGCCTGGTCGGCACCCTCGACCTGGATGCGGCGCTGGGCCAGGGCAAGGCGCAGTTTTCCCGGGGGTGCTGGCCAAGGCCGACGGCGGCGTGCTCTATGTGGATGAAGTCAATCTTCTGGCGGATCATCTGGTCGACCTGTTGCTGGACGTGGCTGCCAGTGGCACCAACCGGGTCGAGCGCGACGGAATTTCCCACCGCCATAGCGCGCGTTTCGTGTTGATTGGCACCATGAACCCGGAGGAAGGCGAGTTGCGCCCGCAATTGCTCGACCGCTTCGGCCTCAATGTGCTGCTCGAGGGCCAGCCGTTGCCCGAAGCCCGTGGCCAGATCATTCGCCGCCGGCTGGATTTCGACAGTGATCCCGAGGCCTTTTGCGCCCAGTGGGCGCCAGCCCAGGCGGCCCTGCGCGAGCGTTGCCATGGCGCTCGCGAGTGCTTGGCGCAGATTGCCCTGGACGACCAGGCCCTGGCGCAGATTACCCAGCGCTGTTTTGCTGCGGGCGTTGATGGCTTGCGCGCCGACCTGGTCTGGCTGCGCGCCGCCCGCGCCCATGCAGCCTGGCGCGGTGCTCAGGTAATCGAGGCTGAGGATATCGACGCCGTGGCCGAGTTCGCCTTGCGCCATCGGCGTCGCGAAGCGCCAGCGCCACAACCGCAAGCGCCAGATAACGGTGCCGCGCTGCCGCCTGCGGCCGGGCAGCAAGGCCAGGGCCAATGGGGCGAATTACCGCCGCAAGCCACACCGAGCGGCGCCCGGCGCGAGGTGCCGAGCTGGGCAAAAAAGCCCTGAGCATCCGCCGCCGCAGCAGCGCGGATGCCAGACCCCGGCCCGGAGCACTTGCCGCAGGCCCGCGTGGGCGCAGCAAACAGGCGGCATCTGGCGCGGTGGCGTGGCCGGCCACCTTGCTCAAGGGCCGCCCGCGCACGCGCAACGACCTGCGCTGGCAGCAGCGCACGGCCAGCGCCCAAGAGCTGTGGCTGGTGATTGTCGATGCTTCGGCGTCAACCCGCCGTCACCAGGCCCTGAGCCGGGCCAAGGGCATGCTGGCGGGGTTTTTCGATCAGGCCTACCGCAACCGCGCGCGACTGACCCTTCTCACCGCCAGCGGCAATGCGCCGCGCTGGCAACGTCACGGGCTAAAAGCCTCGGCGAGCTTGCAGCCGTGGCTGGAGGCGTTGGGGGCGGGGGGCGGTACGCCATTGCTGGCGGCACTGGAGCAGGCACGGAGTTGGCTGCAGGAGCGTCAACGACGCTATCCGGCAGAACTGCAGCGATGCCTGATCGTGACCGATGGCCGGCTCAAGGCTTGGCAGGCGCTGCAGCCGCTGCCTTGCCAATCGCTGTTGGTGGATATCGAAAGTTCGCCGGTCAAGCTGGGAAGGGCACAGTTACTTGCGCAACAACTGCATGCCGATTACCAGCACCTGGAGACACTGGCACTGCTCGGCGGATAACCTGGTATCAATAAAAACAACTGCGGCCAAGTGTCGCAGTTTGTCCAGCGAGTTATAGCAAAGTTGCCAAAGGCGTGCGCGAATACAGCGCCTTTGGCAATTAACCGCTATTACTTGGGCATCGACCAAGGCTGCAACGCATAACCTTTCTCGCTCAACTCGGCGCGAACTTCTTCAATCAAATTAGCCAGTTGCGCAGGGTCGGAGTAGGTGCTGCAAGGGACTTGCTTGCTGCCAATTCGGGTGCTGGTCCGGTCGATGACTGCCAGGCTCAACTCACCGGTACCGTTGGGTACATCCCAGGCAACACACTGGAAAGGTTCAAAGGCGTGGTCGGCAATCAGCAGGGCATCGTTGATACGCAGCGGGGCGTTCATGGGTTCGGTCTCTCTGTGGGCCCAAACATGGAATAAACCCGCGCGCCTGTTTGCGCAGCGGTGAGTTACTTGTACTGATGCACCCGACCGGGGGTAAGTCACACTTCTTTTAAAAATAGTTGAATACCGCTCATCGGTTGATGACGGGGCACCTGGCATTTTTGTCAGTAGCGGCCATGTCAGGAGCGGCGTTGAATAGGGCCAGCCACAGCGCTTATGCGCCAATGACGGGAGGATGGGATGCGCCAAGGTGTAGTAACCCAGCAACTTTTGCCGGCGCCGGTCGTACTTGAAGCCGTTGGCAACAACCTCGTCGATACCCTTGAGCGTGCGACGGTACAAATCCCGGTGTATGCGCAAATGGCCGCCAACCAGCTGGTGCGAATGATCTGGGATGGGCGGCGGGAAAACAATCAGCACTATTTGCATACCGAGGATCGGATCGTTGACGCCGACAGGGTGGGAGAGCCTATCGATTTCCTCGTGCTGGCCGAACATATCGCCCCGCTCAACAAGGGCCTATTGATGGTGCGGTATCGTGTATTTGATTTTGAAACCGACTGGCACGAATCTGACCAGCTGGATCTGGAAGTCGGGCGCACAGACCTGGTGCTGCCTCCTCCTTGGGTAGACGAAGCCAAGGAGGGCAGGCTTGATCCAGTCGGTCTGACAACCGCTACCGTGCGCGTGGCAATCTACGATGGCATGCAGGTTGGGCAAAAGGTTTATCTGGAGTGCCTTCGCACAGGTGGCGGGGGCAGCTATCTCGGGGAAATCGAGGTGACTGCCTTGACGGACCTGACCTTTGAACTGCCGGTCGAATTCATTATTCCGGCCATCAGCCAGAATATCCTCTTCCAATACTGGGTGGTGGAGCCAGGTGTACGAACCCGGCACTCGCGGTTGCTGTCGTTATGGATCAGGCTCCAGACCCTGGAACTACAGCTGCCCTGCGTTTCTCAGGCCGCTGCGGGACAGCTTGATCCTTTGCAAGCGTTATCCGGGGTAAACATCAAGGTTGGTTACCCGCACATGACCGTGCAGGAAAACATTATCTTGCACTGGACCGGCTCGGCCACGGGATCGACCGTTAGTGAACCGCTCAGGGGAGATCCTCGCGGTGAAGTCGAATTTACCCTTGCCCCTGAGCTTGTGGGCGCAAACATAGGGCCCGGCTTGCGTACGGTACAGGTCCGCTATGACGTCGAGCGCGTGGGCGGCGGGGCACAGCGGTCGCCGCTGTTGAGTCTGGGCATACGGCCCCTGGCAGGGCTGGCGCAGCCCGCCGTCGCCGATGTGATTGGAACGACACTGGACCTTGATCGAGTAACCGGCAATCCCTGGTATCGATAGTGCGGTGGAATTTCGCCCGCGCAGGGCAACGCGTGTGGCTGCGTTGTCATGGCACCAAGCTTAACGGTGATGCCGATATCATCGAGTTGGGCAGCGCCGCCGAGGTGAATGAAGCCGAAGCCGCAAATGGCCTGAGCAGGGCGATCGCGCGCGACCGTCTGCAGCTTCTGCGGGATAACTCCGAACTACGGGTGGAATTCAAAGTCAGCTTCGCGCGCACGCAGCAAGAAACCGACGCGGTTACCTTCCCCTTGCTTCGCCTGACCCTGCGTACGGGCCTTAGCATCGCCCCGGGGGCCCTCGTGCTGGACGGGCCGGCGATCCGCGTGACAAAAAACTGGCAGCAGATCAGGGATTTTCCTGCCAATACAGCGCAGCGCCAGGCCACTGGCGGCCAACCGCCGTATACCTATGCCGTTGCCAATCCGGCGATCGCTACCGTAAGTCAGCAGGGCAAGGTTACCGGTATGGGCAACGGTACAACCACCATCACGGTTCGCGATACTAACCAGCGCAGTGTCCAATACTCGGTACAGGTATCGAACATACGCTGGCTCAACGTCGACGAGCACTCAACGTCTTATGCTACCGGTTTTCAGCTGATGCAGAGCCGCGGGGGAAGCCCGGTGCAGGCGGCCGATGAAGCGCTGCTGCTGGCTCACTATGCGCAGCCATTCCCATCGCTGATGCGGCGTTACTTCTTCATGTTTACCAACGGTCAATGCCCCGGAGCCGAGCGCGTCTATGAAGTGGGCTCGGCTAACACGTTTCGCTGTAATTCCCGCACTACCAATGCGGGCGGTTGGTTTCTGACAAACACAAGGCCCGCCAACTGACTCTGGTATGGGGCATTAAAACGATTCTCCACCAAGCAAAGAGGTGCATCATGTCATACCGTTCACGTCGTACCTTGGGGCGTCTGGTAGTCGCATCAGCATTCACCTTGTTAGCAGGCTGCAGCTCATCCGGAGGCGTCAGCAACGAAGAGGTTCAGGTTAACTGTGCGGCGGTCGGGGCGGGTTATCATCCAGACCCCAGCGATTGCACGAGCTATTTCAGGTGTCAGCTAATAAGTGGGCAGTGGTATCGCTTTGCCTACAGCTGCCCGGCCGGCAGCTTCTATTCCCCGTCGACCCAGCGATGCGTGACGGCCAGCAGTTGCCCGAGTGCCGCTCAACCCGCCACCGGCCAGCTCGACCCGGGCTTGCCCGAACGCCGCCAGCTGGTACGCTGAATACTGAGGATCCAGGCGTTCTAGCGTCAGCAAAATTTCAAGGTTGCCGCAGGGGTACCGACCCGGTATCCAGCTCGTTGCGGCGCCGCCTTTGACCGCAATTGCTCGACAAATACTCCCTTCCAGCAGACAGACGGTAGTGGGCGATTGACGCATCGTTGCTACTGTTAAAACGGGCCTGCCAACACACTGTTTCTATTTAAAATTCCAACTATTGGCGCCAAGGAATAGGTCATGCTAGAGCCTGCATCCAACCGCCGCCTGCTGATCGTCGATCCTTGCGATGACTGCCATCGTCTATTGCCTGGCTTGCGCAGTGTGGGCTGGGATGTGCACAGCTGTACCTTGAACTCGGCCCTGGAACATCCCTGCGACGTCGGGTTGCTGCGTTTGCAGGCCTCGCACCTGCAGCACCCGGATGCGGTCAAGGATTTGATCAGCCGCAGCAACACCGAATGGATCGCCGTACTCAGTCCGCAGGAGCTGCGGGCGCAGAATGTCGGCGATTTTGTCTGCGAATGGTTTTTTGACTTTCATACCTTGCCCTTTGATGTCTCGCGGGTACAGGTCACCCTTGGCCGCGCGTTCGGCATGGCGCGCCTGCGCGGCAAGGGCTATGTGCATGTCGATGAACCGGAGCACGAACTGCTCGGTGACAGCCGGCCGATTCGCGAACTGCGCAAGCTGCTGAGCAAGCTGGCGCCCACCGAGTCGCCGGTGCTGATTCGCGGCGAGAGCGGCACCGGCAAGGAGCTGGTGGCGCGCACCTTGCATCGCCAGTCTCAGCGCCGTGACAAACCCTTCGTGCCGATCAACTGCGGCGCCATCCCCGAGCACCTGATCCAGTCCGAGTTGTTCGGCCACGAGAAAGGCGCCTTCACCGGTGCCCATCAACGCAAGATCGGCCGTATCGAAGCCGCCCACGGTGGCACGCTGTTTCTCGATGAAATTGGTGACCTGCCGCTGGAGCTGCAGGCCAATCTGCTGCGCTTTTTGCAGGAAAAACACATCGAGCGGGTCGGCGGCAGCCAGCCGATAGCCGTCGATGTGCGGGTACTGGCAGCGACCCACGTCGACCTGGAAAAAGCCATCGACAGCGGGCGCTTTCGCGAAGACCTGTATTACCGCCTGAATGTCCTGCAGGTGGTCACCGCGCCGCTGCGCGACCGCCATGGTGACCTGTCGATGCTGGCCAGTCATTTCTCGCACTTCTACAGCCTGGAAACCGGCCGCCGGCCCCGCTCCTTCAGCGAAGACGCCCTGGTGGCCATGGGCAAGCACGACTGGCCCGGCAACGTCCGTGAGCTGGCCAACCGCGTGCGCCGCGGCCTGGTTCTGGCCGAAGGCCGGCAGATCGAGGCACAGGATCTGGGCTTGCTGGGCCAGCACGAGTTCGCCCCGAGCATGGGCACCCTTGAAGACTACAAGCACCGGGCCGAGCGCCAGGCCTTGTGCGACGTGCTCAACCGCCACAGCGACAACCTGAGCATCGCAGCCAAGGTGCTGGGGGTTTCCCGGCCGACCTTTTACCGGCTGCTGCACAAGCATCAGATTCGTTGAGTCGTGACCAATGCGCATGAAAAAGCCCGCTGAAGCGGGCTTTTTCATGGCTGTGAACCTTAGAAGTAGTAAGGGAATTTCAGACTGAAGGAGAAATCCGGCGAGTCGTCGGTCAGGCCAATGGACAGGTTGGGGACGATGGTCAGGTTGTCGGTGGCGGCCAGGGTCATGCCGATG
This sequence comes from Pseudomonas sp. B21-035, assembly GCF_024748945.1. Lineage (NCBI taxonomy): Bacteria > Pseudomonadati > Pseudomonadota > Gammaproteobacteria > Pseudomonadales > Pseudomonadaceae > Pseudomonas > Pseudomonas sp. B21-035. The sequence continues at coordinate 3,077,324 of NZ_CP087179.1, read as the reverse complement.
TTGAAGTTGGCCGCGTTGTAGTCGCTGCTGGGCACCGATTGCCAGTCACCGCCATCGGGTTTGATCTTGCTCTTGCTGGCAAACTGGTCAGTGAACGAGAACGACATACTCATCTTCTCGTTAAGGGCAAAGGCGATACCGGCGCCAATCTGCCAGGAGTCGCCCAGTTTCACGTCACCTGCGACCTTGGTGTTGATGGTCGGGCTGATGTCGCTGAACGAGTCCTGCATGTTGTAGGTATACGACAGGCTGCCGAACAGCACCGCCGGGTCGAAGGTCTTGACCAGCGAGATACCCGGTGTAATCGCCCAGACGCCGTTGCCGGTGGGCAAGCTCTCAGGCACCGAGAGGTTGTCGTTGGTCGGGTCGTTGACCAGCTTGATGCCGTAGGGGTCTTTGCCGGTGGGGGCCTTGACCCGCAGGGTGGCGACCGCGTCGGGCCAGTTTTCCGACTCATCGAGGAACTTGTAGGCAATGCCGACGTTGACATCGCCAATGGTTGGATCGCGCCTGACGGTCGCATCGGAAGTAACCGGGCCGGCACCGCCGGCACCGCCGGAGGAATAGGTGGATTCACGGTAGATCACCGGGACGTTGATATCGAACTGCCAACGCTGATCGAGGTTGTAGCGGGCGGTCAGGTCCAGGGTCCAGTTGTCGGCCTTGATGCGGTCGAGGTTGATGTTGCCGAGGAAGATCGAGTCCAGCGCCAGAAAACCGTTGAGGACCAGGGCGCGGGTGTCGTAGTGGGTGTAGGTCAGGCCGGTTTCGACGCTGAACCTGCCGCCACCAAAAAAGCCGCTGGCTTCGTCATACAGGTTGGAAACGCTTTGCGCCGGTTCCGAGTCGTCTTTGAGCGACTGCCCATAAGAGCTGCCGGTGGTTCCCGGCGCACCGGTGGCCACGGTCTGGCCGCCCTTGACGGTTTCGGCGGGGGATTTGGTCAGGCGTCTGGGCGCGGGTGCTGCCGGTGCTGTTTCGACCTGGCGAACGCGCTGTTCAAGGACCATCAACGCGTTCTGCTGGGCTTCGTAGCGTTGTTTCAACTCCATGAGTTCTTGTTTTAGTGCTTCGACCTGGGGGTCGGCTGCTGCGTAGAGCAATGTGGCCGGGGTCAGGCTACTCAAACAGACAATAGCTCTGAAGGTTAACGATCGGTGCATGGGTTAGCCGTCCCTTCTGACTACAAGTGATGAGACAGAGCGTAGATCAGAAACCGAGAGTGCGAAGGCCTTTGAGCTGGTCCAGGTTACCGTTCAGCGCCCCGGCGCTCGGCACGTTGTCACGCAGCACGACGTTCAGGGAGGTGAGGTTGCTGACCTTGTTGCCAGCGCCGAGCAAGGTGGTGTTCTGCATCAGCCCACCCTGGGCCAGGCGCTGCACGGTGCTGCCCTGGTTGTTGTTGGCGATGATGTTGAATTGCACGCCGCTGCCGGTCGAGGACACACTCAGCGAACCCGCGCCGTTGGCGCCGACCAGGGTGGAACCTGCGGCCAGGGCCTCGCCCTGTGGCTGCGTGGCTGCTGCGGGCGCCTGGTTGGCCTTGGTGACGTTGATATCGACGTTGTTGTAGGCGCTGTTGTTGTCGCCGGCGGCGCGCACCACCTGGGTCACGCCCTCGGTGCTGTTGAGGCCACTGCCACCGGTGACGCTACCGCTGCCGACACTCTGCGAGCGCGCCGCGCCGCTGCCTTTTTCGTCGATCATCGACACGTAGAACTGCGGCTTGATCGTCGTTTGCTGGATTTGCATCGAAGACCTGGCGCCAATCACTTCGCCATTGGCGTTTTGCCAGGTGCTGCTCATGACAATGCCAAAGCTGATGATCCGCCCGGGCATGACAAAGCGGCCGCGCAGGTTGGCCAGTTCCTGATCCTTCAGTTCAATGGGCTTGAGCGTCTGGGCCTGGGTTGGCAGGCTGGCGGCCAGGCAAAGCACGGCGAGCCAGATAGAAGTCTTCATGGGATGCTCCCGGAGCCTCATGCTCCCTTGTCATTAGAAGAAGTCGCTTTGGATGAAGCCGAAATCCATCAACTCAGCGTCTTGCACCGGGGTGAAGGTATTGATGCGGTTCTTGGCCGTGAGCGGTAGTGGTGGGTCGAGCAAGGCGTTGGCCTTGTCGTAGCCCCGGCCGATGACGGCGAAGAGAATGCCGTTCCAGCCTTTGACGAAGTCTTCGATCTTGTAGCGTTTATGGCCGAGCACCGGGTCGCCGATGTACACCCAGCCGTTGTGGACTTTCTGCATGACCACGAAGTGCTTGTAGCCGCGCACGTCCATCAGCACCACCACCGGAATGCGCACGCTCTGCAAGGCGTCCAGTTGTACCCGGTAACCGCGGGCGCGCATCCCGAGGCTTTCGACGTAGCGCTTCATGTCGAGCATGGAAAAGCCCTGGACCCGCACCACATCATGGTCGGAGTGGGCGAGCATGCCTTCGATGATCTGTTCTTCGCTGACGTCCAGCCAGTAGGCCTGGCGCAAGATGGTCGCCAATGCCGCGGCGCCACAGCTGAAATCGGTTTTCTGTTGCACCAGGTCGGCGAATTTGCGTTCACGCACGCTCTGGATGGGCTTGAACACCACCGCACCACCCGGTAATACCGAAAGCGGCAATTGCGCCGCTTCGCTGATGCTGCTCAGGCAGAGCAAAAATGCCAAGGCGATAACGCGCATGTCCGACGCCCCCCTGATGGTGTTGAAAAAGGCCCCCCGAAGGGGGCCTCCAGATCACAGCATTTACATCGAGGTGTTGGAGATGGCCAGCGAGTTGCTTTGCTGGTTGCCCACACCGGCTGCTACGTTGACGCCCAGGTTGCCGCTGCCGCCGTTCACCGAACCGCTCAGGGTTGCAGTGTTGGTTACAGGGTTGGCCCAGCCGGTTGGAGTCAGCACTTGATAAGAGAAAGTATTGCTCAAATCATAAGAGCTGCTTTCACTGTAGCTTTTCGCTTTGTTGTACTCAGACTCGGAGGATTTGCTGCCCGATTTTTCGAACGAAGAATCGAAGGCTTTTTCGAACGAAGAGCTCTTGGACTTATCGTACGAAGAGCTGGACTCTTTGTTCCACGACTTGTCGATATCAACATCCAGCGAGGCAGTCAGCGAAGCATCGGCCGACTGCGAGCTGCTGCCGCTGTGATGACGGCCATAGTCATAGGACGAGTTTCTGCTGGCTTCAACCGATGCATCCAGCGAAGCGGTCAGAGAAGCACTGCTCGAGCCGCTGGCTTCATGGTTTTTAGAACCGCTAGCTTCGGAGTTGTGCGAGCCGCTGGCATTGAAGCTGTTGGCGCCGGCGAGCTCGAAGCTCGAAGAGTTGCTCTTGCTGCCGCTGGCTTCCATGGACTTGTCGTAGGAAGCGCTGCCACTGGCGGTTTTCGTCACCGTCAGGGTATCGACACGATAGGTACGGTCAGCGTTGTTGTTGACGGTCAGGCCAGGGCCGCTTTGCTCGGCGGAGGCGGTGGCGGTTGCGTTACCCAGTGCAGCGTTGGTATTGGCAATTGCCATGGTGTTTTTCTGTTGGTTCAGGTCGCCACCGGCAATGTTGATGCCCATGTTGCCGCTGCCGTTGTTGCCCGAACCGCCCATGACCGCCGAGTTGGTGCTGCCGTAGTTGTCGACCCGGTTGTTGTTGCTGTATTGCGAGACCTTGGCGGTCGCCGTTGCGTTGCCGAACACGAAGGTGTTGTCGATTTCCGAGTTGTCGGTGGCGGCGTTGGCGATGGCGGCGGCGTTGTCTTGCTGGTTGCCGGCACCGGCAGCCACGTTGACGCCGACGTTACCGCTGGTGCCGGTGGCCGAGCTGCTCATTTCGGCTTCGTTCACAGTGCCTTCGTTGCGGATGCGGTTGTTGGTGCTGCTTTGCTTGTCCCACGCGTTGGCGGTCGCGTTGATCGAGATTTTGGTGGGAGGAGGAGGGGTGTGGTGGCCATTGTTGTGATGACCGTTATGGCCATGGCCACGTGGTTCGTTCTGCCCAGCTTGTACAGCAACAGCCATGACCGCAGCAATTGCGAAAACCAGAGGCTTGAGTGCCATCGAAGGTTTCATGGTGATTCTCCGTACTTTATTTTAGGTTAAGTGTTGTTCCTAACTATTTGGGTCAGTCCGCGACCCGGATGCTCAGGGTGTTGGCCGTTCGGTTTCCCACCCCGGCACTCTGATTCAGCTGAATCACCCCACGGCTACCGGTGAAGGCCTGGTCACTGGTAGTGACCTGGCGAAAGCCGGGTGCGGAGTCAGCTGAGTCGGAGTTGTTGAGCAGCGCCACGTTCTGTTGCATGAGGACGCTGTCGTCGATACTTTGCGGACCGGAACTGATGCTGATCCGCATGGCGTTGGCTTGCTGGTTGCTGGCCCCGGCACTCTGGTTGACGCCCAGGGCGCCGCTGCCGTGGCTGAAAGAGTTGCCCTGGATGTTCGACTGGGCATCGATGCTTGGGTCTACCGTTGTGCGCAGGCGCTGGCGGATCTGGGTGCTGGCGCTGGCGCCATGGCCCACCGCGATGGCCCGGGCGTTGGCCTGTTGCTGCTGATCGCCGGCAGCCTGGTTGACCGTGAGGTTGCCCTGGTACTGGGCACCGGAATTGTCGATGTTGGCGTTATTGACGACGGGGGGCTGGGCGAAGGCCGGTACACTGCAGAACATGGCCAGAATCAGCAACGAGTGCTTCATCTCACTTGCCTCCGGTGAGGATCTGCAGGGGCGCGAGGCCTTTCTGCACGCTGGAATTGACCATGTTGGAGATGCCGTTGCCGGAGTTGCCGGAACGTCCACCGGCCAGGTTCGGCAGTTGCGTCTGGTTATTGATGTTGCTGCCCAGGTTATTGGTCTGCTGGGTGACCATGGCGCCGATTCCCGAGCCGCTGGTGATCGAGGCAAAATCGCCGTCGCTCAGCTCGTTGGTTTGCTTGAGGATCTGCGCCGACGGGTTGGTGTTGACCGTGGTCGGATAAGGGTCGGGCGCCAGCGGTGGGCGCATGGCGTTGCGCGGCTGCACATCGCGGGTGATGACGACGATGCCGTTTTCGGCCTGGGCCGGCAGGCTCAAGCTCAGGCTTGAACTCACTGCACAGGCAAGCAGCAGGAGGCGGTAGATGCCTTTATCAATCTTTCCCACGATGGCAATTCCTTCTTATGGTGCGCTGGCCCTGTTCAGCGTTGCGAAGAAGAGAGCAGAAGGTGTGCCGGTTTTTATTTATCAAGCGAAAACAATGGCTTGGTTTTATGCTTGGCCAGGGTCAAAAAAATGTTGTAACGCCGCTGAGACACCGGCGCTGTTCAGCACCTGATACTGCGGGCGCCACGGCCCGGCAACAGGCATGCCCGGGGATTGTTTCAGCGGCTTAACACTTTTCTCCGGGCACGGGCTGGCCGCTTTAGCTCGCGGCTTTGCGCAGGTGAGAGTGTTTCAGGAATGGACACTGTGCAGCGCGCAGCTGCTCAGGTCTTGAGCAACTGCGCAACTGCGGCAAAGGCTGCGCGCCGGCGCTGCGCCCAGTCGCCTTGCACGACCTGGAACGCTTGCTGGTGCTGCGCCAGCCACTCGCCCGTGGCATTGAAAAACGCCATACGTTCGGCCAGCAGCGGCTGGCAACGCTGGCCATCGTCGTGCCAGGCAACGGCCTCGGGGCTGAGCAGCAAGTGCAGGTCGTAGTGACGGGCCAGCAGCGCCTGTTCCAGCCACGCCGGGCAATCGCCGAACAGCGTGCGGCTCCAGAGCATGTTGCTCAGCAGGTGGGTGTCGAGGATCAGCAGCGCCGGTTGCCGCGCACGTGCGGCGTCTTCCCAGGCCAACTGCCCGCGGGCAATGGCCGGGATGTCGGCATAGCAGGTGTCACGCGCCTGCTCGTCAATGAAGTGGCGCACGTACTCGCCCACCCGTTCGCCACCGAAGTGCGCCTGGATTTCGGAGCTGAGCCAGCTTTTACCGCTGGATTCAGGGCCGGTGAGTACCACTACCTTCATGCGTAGGTCAACGCCGGATCGCGTCGCCAGTCGCGCCAGCCCTGTACCGCGATCAAGGTGAACAGGGCATAGAGCGCGGCGGTCAGGTACATGGCCTTGGACAGGAACAGGCCGACGAAAATAACATCAAGCACCACCCACAGCGGCCAGCACTGCAGGCGCTTTTGCGCCATCCACCATTGCGCCACCAGGCTGAAACCGGTCAGCGCGGCGTCCAGCCAGGGGTGGGCGGCGTCTGTCCAGGTGGCCATGGCCGCGCCCAGGCCGAGGCTGCCGAGCAAGCCAATGCCCAGGCCAAAGGCAACCGAATGCGCCGGCAACAGGCTGACCTGGCGAGCTTCGCGCGTGCTGCCCGGCCGCGTCCATTGCCACCAGCCATAAAGTTGCAGCACGGCATACACCAGTTGCAGGAGCATGTCCGAATACAGCTTCACGTCATAGAAAACCCAGGTGTACAGCAACACCATCACCAGGCCGATCGGCCAGCACCAGGGGTTCTGTTTGGTCGTGAGCCACACGGCGATAACGCCGAGCACGGCGGCGAACAGTTCGAGGCCGGACATCGGCGTTCCTTGGAGGATTCGAGGGTAGGGCGGGGATTGTACCTTGTGGCACGCCAAGCGCCACTAGTGCGCTGGCGAAGTAGCCGCAGGTACGCTCCCCGGGGCCCAACCGTCAGACCCGGAACTGACTGAGGGTTCGATCCAGTTGCTCGCTCAGGCGGTTCAAGGCCACGCCGGCACTGCTCGACTGCTGTGCGGCCGTTGCCGTCTGACGCGACAGGTCGGCCGTCTCGGTAACGTTACGGTTGATCTCCTCGACCACATGGGACTGCTGCAGGGTAGCGCTGGCAATCGAGGCATTGAGCGCGGTCAGGTTGTGCAGCGCCTGGCTGATGGCGTCCAGGCTGACTCCGGCTTCGCTGGCTTGTTCGACGGTCTGGCGCGAGGCTTCGCTGCTGGCGTCGATGGCTTTCACGGCCGCCTCGGACTGGCCTTGCAGGTGTTCGATCATGCTCTGGATTTCGGCGGTGGACTGTTGGGTGCGCTGGGCCAGCAGGCGCACTTCGTCGGCCACCACGGCAAAACCGCGGCCCTGTTCACCGGCCCGCGCCGCTTCGATGGCGGCGTTCAAGGCCAGCAGGTTGGTCTGTTCGGCAATCGAGCGGATCACTTCCAGTACGCTGCCGATGCGCGTGCTCTGACCGGCCAGGGCGCGGATCACCTGCACCGCTTCATCGATGGTCGTCGATAGTTGGTCGATGCGCTGCAGGCTGCCGTGGATGCTGTGTTGCCCCTGTTCGGCGCGCAACTGGGCGTCATGCATTTCGCTGGACGCCTGTTCGGCATTCTTCGCCACATCCTGCACGGCGTAGGTCACTTCGTTGATGGCCGTGGCCACCTGCTCCATTTGCTGGGATTGCTGTTCGCTGCGCTGCTGGGCCTGGCCGGCGTTGTTGCCCACATCGCTGGCCGATTGCGCCAGGGCATGCACCGCGCCCTGCAACTGGCTGATCACGCCCTGCAACTTGCCGGTAAAGCTGTTGAAGTGGATGCCCAGCTGGGTGACTTCATCGTTGCCGTGGGTATCCAGGCGCCGGGTCAGGTCGCTCTCGCCACTGGCAATGGTGGCCATGGCATCGACCGCTTCCTGCAGCGGCCGGGCGATACTGCGGGCAATCAGCACCACCAGCAGGGTCATGACCAGGGCGATGCCCAGGCCGAGGATCGAGGCATCGCGCAACTGGCGCAAAAACTCGTCCTGCATGTCATCGATGTAAACGCCCGAACCGATCACCCAGCCCCAGGGCTTGAACAGCTGCACGTAGGAGGTCTTTTTCACCGGCTCGCTGGCGCCGGGCTTGGGCCAGCGGTAGTCGATGCTGCCGGCGCCCTTGGCCTTGGCCAGGGCGGCCATTTCGTTGAACAGGGCAAAGCCGTCCGGGTCGCGGATTGCCGAAAGGTCCTGGCCGTCGAGCTTGGGGTTGGTCGGATGCATGATCATCTTCGGCCCCAGGTCGTTGATCCAGAAATAGTCATTCTGATCGTAACGCAGGCCGCGCACCGCGCTCAGGGCCTGTTGCTGGGCCGCGTCGCGGCTCAATGTGCCGGCTGCTTCCAGCCCTTGGTAATACGCCAGCACGCCAGCGGCGGTTTCTACCACATGGCGGGTTTTTTCCGCCTTGGCCTGGTACAGGTCGCCATGAATCTGGCGCAGCATCAGCAAACCGAGGGTTACCAGCATCACCACTGCCACTACCAGGATCAGCCACAAACGCCGGCTGATCGACATACTGCGAAGAGTCTTCATGGAATGCTTACCTCGAGTTCTTTTTTATTGTTGCCCACATCCAAGCATGCTTTGCCTCCCGCCACCTACTCGACCAAGGACTAAGTGCTTGATTCGTTGAGGTCTGTTGCGTCGTCCCAGCAGCGTTTATCCGAGAGGTCTGATAGGATTTCGGCCTCGACGGGATAAACCTGAAGGCCGCGTGAACTTTTCTGCTGGCTTTGCGACCAACTGTCGCTGTAAAACGGCCAGGCGCTGAACAGCCATTGGCAACTAAAAGACTATAAAGGGGCATGCCACAGGCATTGCCCCACGGGGGAAGCATGGATCTTTGGACCGGCCTGCAGGCTGTCATTCTAGGTATTGTCGAAGGCTTGACGGAGTTCTTGCCGATCTCCAGTACCGGCCACCAGATTGTCGTGGCCGACCTGATCAATTTCGGTGGTGAGCGGGCCATGGCCTTCAACATCATCATCCAGCTGGGCGCGATCCTGGCGGTGGTCTGGGAATTTCGCCGCAAGATCTTCGAGGTGGTGGTGGGGCTGCCGCGTCAGCGTGAGGCCCAGCGCTTTACGGTCAATCTGCTGATCGCCTTCATGCCGGCGGTGGTGCTGGGGGTGCTGTTTGCCGACCTGATCCATGAGTACCTGTTCAACCCCATCACCGTGGCCGCCGCCCTGGTGGTTGGTGGCGTGATCATGCTCTGGGCCGAGCGCCGCGAGCATGTGATCCGCGTTGACCAGGTCGACGACATGCGCTGGTCCGACGCCCTGAAGATTGGTTGCGCTCAGTGCCTGGCGATGATCCCGGGTACTTCGCGCTCCGGCTCGACCATCATTGGCGGCCTGCTGTTCGGCCTGTCGCGCAAAGCAGCCACCGAGTTCTCGTTCTTCCTGGCCATGCCGACCATGGTCGGTGCGGCGGTGTATTCGGGCTACAAGTACCGCGATCTGTTCCAGCCAGACGACTTCCCGGTATTTGCCATCGGCTTTGTGGTCTCGTTCATCTTCGCCATGATCGCGGTACGCGGCCTGCTCAAGTTCATCGCCAACCACAGTTACGCGGCCTTTGCCTGGTACCGTATCGTGTTCGGTTTGATCATCCTCGGCACCTGGTTGTTCGGCTGGGTTGACTGGACCACGGCGCACGGTTGAGATGAGCCGTAGCCCAAGCCAGCCACGCCGCGCAGCCCAAACCAGCGGCGCCCTGCAAAACCCCCGCAGCAAATTGCTGGCCTTTGTCGGCTTGTGCCTGCTGCCGGTGGGCGGCGCTTTGCAGATGCTTTTGAGCGGGCAATCCTGGCTACCGGCCGTGGCCTACCCGTTGGCCAGCCTGGTGAGTTTCGTGCTGTATTGGCGCGACAAGCAGCAGGCCCGCAATCAGGCCTGGCGCACGCCAGAGAAAGTCCTCCACGCCAGTGAGCTGTGCGGCGGCTGGCCGGGCGCCTTGCTGGCCCAGCAACGCTTTCGGCACAAGACCCGCAAACTGTCGTTTCAGCTCAGTTTCTGGGCCATTGTCGGCGTGCATCAGTTGTTCTGGATCGACCACCTGCTGCTCGGCGGCCGCTGGCTTGGCGCTGCCCTGGCGCCAATCCTCAGATAAGCAAGCCTGGCTGCAGGCGCTTGGGCAGGCGCCGGACCACCAGTTGATGGGAGCGTTGCAGCAGTTCGGTCAGCTCGGCGCGGCCCATGGGGTAGGGCGGTGCCATGCTGACCCAGTGCGCCCGCGCAAGGTAGGGCGCCGGGCGCACGCCGGGGCGGTCGACGTAGCCGAGAAACAGCTCGCTATCGACCTTGAACGACAACCCGGCGCCGCCCAGGTCAAGCACGGCAAACATCTTGTTGCCGGCCACCGAGAACACCCGGATACCGCCCCATTTGTAGTCTTCGCGCGCACCCGGCAGGCTCAGGCAGAACGCTGCGACCTGCTCTTCGCTGATTTTCTTGTCAGACATAACGCTCCCCGCATTGGGCAAATTCCGCGACCAGGTGATCGATCCATACCCGCACCGCCGGCAGCAGCCCGCGCCGATGGGGGTAGACCGCCTGCAGATAACCGCCGGGCAGCGACCAGTCTGGCAGCAGGCGCACCAGCTCGCCACGTTCGAGTTCTTCTTCGCAGTGCATGATCGGCAGCGTGGTAAAGCCAAGGCCGGCGACAGCGGCGGCTTTGCGCACGACAAAGTCGTCGATCGCCAGGCGTGCCTCCAGGGCCAGTTCGTGCTTGTGGCCCTGGCCATCGAGCAGGCGCAGATGCACCAGGCGGTCGGCATCCACCGCACCGAGTACCGGCAGGCTGGCCAGGTCTTGCGGGTGGTCGAGCGCCTGCGCGGCGGCAAACTGCGGGGCGGCCACCAGCAGCATCTGCGCCTGACGCAGGCGCCGGGTGACCAGCGCCGGGTCTTCATCGCCCAGGTCGCGCACTCGCAGGGCAACGTCGACACCTTCGGTGATCAGGTCGACGCGACGGTTGAGGAGGATCATGTCCAGTTGCACCTGCGGGTATTGCTGCAGGAAGCGGCTGATCACGTTCGGTAAAAATTCATGGGCCAGGCCCACCGGGCACGACACCCGCAAGCGCCCGCGCGGTTCGCTGGTCATGCTCGCCACCGCTTCGTCGGCCATTTCCGCCTCCAGCAGCATGGCCTGGCAGTGGCGCAAATAACGTTCACCCACGGCCGTCAGCTTCAACTGGCGTGTGGTGCGTTGCAGCAGGCGCGTGCCCAGGCGCTCTTCGAGTTCGGCGATACGTCGCGACAGGCGTGATTTGGGAATCCCGAGCACACGGCCAGCGGCGGCAAAACCACCAGCTTCGACCACCCGGGCGAAATAGAACAGATCATTGAGGTCTTGCATGTGCGTCACCATTGTCCTGCCAGTAGGACAAACTAACGCATTTTTGCTGACTTATCAGCTATTCGCCACCCAAGTAGGATTCTCCCCATCGTGATCGCCCACTCGCGGTCTTCATTCAGGAGAGTCCCATGAAACTGTTGCATATCGATTCGAGCATCCTGGGCGATAATTCCGCCTCCCGTCAGCTGAGCCGCAGCGTGGTTGAAGCCTGGAAAGCCGCCGAGCCGTCGCTGCAAGTGACTTACCGTGACCTGGCCGGCGACGCCATCAGCCACTTCTCGGCCGCAACCCTGGTCGCCGCCGGCACCCCGGAAGAACTGCGCGACGCCGCCCAGCAGCATGAAGCCAAACTCAGCGCCGAAACCCTGCAGGAGTTTCTCGACGCCGACGCCGTGGTACTGGCCGCGCCGATGTACAACTTCACCGTGCCGACCCAGCTCAAGGCCTGGATTGACCGGGTCGCAGTGGCCGGCAAGACCTTCCGCTACACCGAAGCCGGCCCTGAAGGCCTGTGCGGCAACAAGAAGGTGATCCTGGTATCGACCGCAGGCGGCCTGCACGCCGGCCAGCCTACCGCGGTCGGCCATGAAGAGTTCCTCAAGGTGTTCCTTGGTTTCATCGGCATCACCGACCTGGAAATCGTCCGTGCCCACGGCCTGGCCTATGGCGATGAGCACCGGGCCAAGGCCCTGAACGCCGCGCAAGTGCAGATCAGCACCGACCTGTTCGTCGCCGCCTGATCTCTGGGCCAGTAATCAAACCGACTGCCGGCAGCGCCTGCAGTCGGTTTTTTCATTGAGGTTTCATCTGCGCCGGGCTGGCCCGTTCTATGCTGCGCACTATCAGCATTGATCGATAGCGTTGCTTAGGGTGCAAAACGATGCGGCGTCTTGGCGCATTACTCCTGTTAGTCCTGTTGGGCAGCCCGCTGATGGTGCAGGCCGAGCCGGCTGCGCACTGGAGTGTCGGCGTGCATCGCCTCAGTTTCGCCGACCCGCTCGATGCGCAGCCGGTGCAGGCCCTGGCGTTCTATCCTTCCAGTGCAGTTGAGCGCAGCAGCCGCATCGACGGCTACCGGGTCCAGGCTTGGGAAGGTGCGCCGATGGTTATCGGCCGTTATCCGCTGTTGATGCTGTCCCACGGCAATACCGGCACGCCGCTGGCCTTGCACGATCTGGCCACCGCCCTGGCGCGGCGCGGCTTTATCGTCGTTGCCGTCACCCACCCGGGCGATAATGCCCGCGACCACAGCCGCCTGGGCACCTTGAGCAACCTTTACGGGCGGCCGTTGCAGATCAGCGCAGCGATCACCGCCAGCCTCGGCGATAGCTTTCTGGCCCCGTACATCAATGGCCCGCAGGTGGGCGTGATCGGCTATTCGGCTGGCGGTGAGACCGCCTTGATCCTGTCCGGGGCGCAACCGGACCTGGAGCGTTTGCAGCGCTACTGCCAGGAGCGGCCGCTGGATGCCGATGCCTGCAAAACCAAGGGCGTGCTGATCGCCGACCGCGCCGACCTGCGTGCCGCGCCCGATCCGCGGGTCAAGGCGCTGATGTTGATGGCGCCGCTGAGCCTGATGTTCGGCCGTCACGCGTTGGCCGAGGTCAAGGTCCCGGCGTTGATCTACAGCGGCGACAAGGACCAGTTGCTGGCCATCGACAAGAATGCCCAGGCCCTGGCGCGCAAGCTGCCGGTCACGCCCAACTACAAGCTGTTGGCCGGTGCCGGGCACTTCGTGTTCATGGCGCCGTGCGACGACGAGCAGCGCCAGAAAATGGCCGCCTTGTGCAACGACCCGGACGGCGTCGACCGTGAGGATATTCACCTGACGTTGCAGGCTGAGGCTGCGCGGTTTTTCAACCACACCCTGGCTGACCGCCATCAGGCCGGCCTGCACATGGCCGATCAGTAGTTGCCGGCGCGCCGTGACAGCAGGAGGGTGAGGCCGACGCCAAGCAGCGAAAGCAAAGCAGCCAGGCAAAAAATCCAGGCATAGCCCAGGTGCAGGGCCACCGCACCCATCAATGGCCCGGCAATCGCCAGGGCCAGGTCGAAGAACACCGCATAGGCGCCCAGGCCTGCACCGCGGCTGGAACTGGGCACCTGTTTGATCGCCTCGACACCCAACGCCGGATACACCAGCGACAGGCCGAAACCGGCAAAGCCTGCGCCAATCAATGCCAGCACCGGGCTGGGTGCCAGCCACAATAAGGCCAGGCCCAGGGCTTCGGTGGCCATGCAGGCCATCGCCACGGGATAGCCGCCAAAGCGGTTGACTGCGTTGACGAACAATAGCCGTGAGAGGATGAAACACACGCCGAATGCGCTGAGGCACCAGGCTGCGCCGCTCCAGCCCTGCTCGAGGTAGAACAGGGTGACGAAAGTGGTCAGGGTGCCGTAGCCGATCGACGCCAGAGTCAGGCTGACCCCGCACGGCGCAACCCGGCCGAATGCGGCCCAGAACGGCAGGCGCTCACCACGTACCACCGGCGTCGACGGTTTGTTGCGGATTACCAGCAGGGCCAGCACTGCCAGGACGCTCAAGGCCAGGCCCAGGGTGGCGAAATTGACTCGGTCGACCAGTGCCACGCCCAGCGGCGCACCGATGGCGATGGCCCCGTAGGAGGCAATGCCGTTCCAGGAAATCACCCGCGCGGTGTGCTCGGCGCCCACCGCACCGATGCCCCAGCTCAAGGTGCCGACGCCGATCAGACCCTGGGCGATGCCCAGCAGCACGCGCCCGCCCAGCAGCGCCAGCAGGCTCAGCAACGGCACATCGACTGTCAGCGCTGAAGCAAAGGTCAGCACACCGCTGGCGGCAATACCGATCAAGCCGTAAATGATTGCCCGCTTGGTACCCAGGCTGTCTGCCGCGCGTCCGGCCAGCGGCCGGCTGAGCAGGGTGGCCAGGTATTGCAGGCCGATGGTGATACCGGCGATCACCGCACTGAAGCCTAACTGGTCATGCACATAGCTGGGCAGCACCGCGATCGGCAAACCGATGCAGAGGAAGGCGATAAAGGTATAAAAGACAATCGAAAGGATTTGCCGGGTGATCGACCCGGTATCGACGGGGGCGGGTGCTTGCGCGGACATGAGCTCGTTCGCTGGCGGGCGGTGGGAGAGGGCCCATGATCGCCGGGTGCGAAGAGAAAAGGAAGCAGGCTAACGGATTTTCCAGCATCGCGGGGCAAGCCCGCTCCTACAGGATTATAGGAGCGGGCTTGCCCCGCGATCAGATCTGGATCAGATCACCACACCCTGGCTGCGCAGGTAGTCATCGTAGGTGCCGCTGAAGTCCACCACACCGCTCGGGCTCAGCTCGATGATGCGGGTGGCCAGCGACGATACGAACTCACGGTCGTGGCTGACGAAGATCAGCGTGCCCGGGTAGTTCTCCAGCGCCAGGTTGAGCGCCTCGATCGATTCCATGTCCAGGTGGTTGGTCGGTTCGTCCATCACCAGTACGTTGGGCTTTTGCAGGATCAGCTTGCCGAACAGCATGCGGCCTTGCTCACCACCGGAGATCACCTTGACCGACTTGAGGATCTCGTCGTTGGAGAACAGCATGCGCCCCAGGGTGCCACGGATTACCTGCTCGCCTTGAGTCCACTGGCCCATCCAGTCGAACAGGCTCAGGTCCTCTTCGAAGTCGTGGGCGTGGTCCTGGGCGTAGTAGCCCAGTTCCGCGCTTTCGGTCCACTTTACCGCGCCGGCATCCGGGCTCAGTTCACCGACCAGGGTACGCAGCAGGGTAGTCTTGCCGATACCGTTGGGGCCGATGATCGCTACGCGTTCGCCGGCTTCGACGGTGAAGCTGAAGTTTTCGAACAGGGTCTTGCCGTCGAAGCCCTTGGACATCTTCTCGATGGTCACGGCCTGGCGGTGCAGCTTTTTGGTCTGCTCGAAGCGGATGAACGGGCTGACCCGGCTCGATGGCTTGACCTCGGCCAGCTGGATCTTGTCGATCTGTTTGGCGCGCGAGGTGGCCTGCTTGGCTTTCGAGGCGTTGGCCGAGAAGCGGCTGACGAAGGTCTGCAGTTCGGCGATCTGGGCCTTCTTCTTGGCGTTGTCCGACAGCAGCTGCTCGCGCGACTGGGTCGCGGCGGTCATGTACTCGTCGTAGTTGCCCGGGAACAGGCGCAGTTCGCCGTAGTCCAGGTCGGCCATGTGGGTGCAGACGCTGTTGAGGAAGTGGCGGTCGTGGGAAATGATGATCATGGTGCTGTTACGCGCCGTGAGAATGTTTTCCAGCCAGCGGATGGTGTTGATGTCCAGGTGGTTGGTTGGCTCGTCGAGCAGCAACACTTCCGGGTCCGAGAACAGCGCCTGGGCCAGCAATACACGCAGTTTCCAGCCTGGCGCGACTTCGGTCATCGGGCCGAAATGCTGTTCCAGCGGGATACCCAGGCCCAGCAGCAGCTCACCGGCGCGGGATTCGGCGGTGTAGCCGTCCATCTCGGCGAACTCGGTTTCCAGCTCGGCGACGGCCATGCCGTCTTCTTCGGTCATTTCCGGCAGCGAATAGATACGATCGCGCTCGGCCTTGACCTTCCACAGCTCTTCATGGCCCATGATCACGGTGTCGATCACGGTGAACTCTTCGTAGGCGAACTGATCCTGGCGCAATTTACCCAGGCGCACGTTCGGCTCGAGCATGACCTGGCCGGCGGACGGCTCCAGATCGTTGCCGAGGATTTTCATGAAGGTCGACTTGCCGCAGCCGTTGGCGCCGATCAGGCCGTAGCGGTTGCCGTTGTTGAACTTGACCGAGACGTTCTCGAACAAGGGCTTGGCGCCGAACTGCATGGTGATGTTAGCGGTGGAGATCAAAGGGCTTACCTATCAATAGCTTACGTCGCTGGCATTGCGGCTGATACCGATTTGATACCAATTTGCAGCTTTTCCAGCTCGCTCCAGTCGGAGCTTGAGTTAATCCAACGCGCATACGTCGACAGCAGCATTTGCACGCTGTGGCCGAGCTGTTGGGAGATAAATGCGGGGTTGAGGCCAGACATTAAGCATATTGTCGCATAGGTGTGACGACAGTTGTATGGCGGACGGTAACGAATCCCCAGTTCTTTAAGCACCGGCCGCCACTGATGATGCAGATCGGAGGTCTGCTGGACGTACTCTGCGTTCTTCGATGGCGGGAAAATGAACGGTGACTCCGTGACCCGCCCCTTTCCTTTCCTGCGTCGCTCGGCATACTCCCTGGCAAACTCGAGCGCATGCAAGGCCCTCTCGTTGAGTAGCACGAACCGATCTTTGCCGGTTTTGGTGCGCTCTACTACCTCTCCCAGCGCTACAGTGCGCTTCACATGGGCAACCTTCTTCTCCAAGTCGACAGCATCCCAGCGCAGCGCCAGGCCCTCCGACAGGCGTACGCCGCTGAAGAACACGAACTCGAAGAACGCCGCGTAGATCTGGCTTGGCCAGTGCGGGTGCTCGTAGAGCCTAGTAGTAATCTGGTTCGCCTCCTCTAAAGTGAACGGGTCGATCTCTTTCTTGGTGCGCTTGGGCAGTTGCAGGGCCTCTGCAGGGTTTCTGCTGATCAATCCGTCGATCACCGCTGAGCGCAGAATCGTTGACAGCTTCACCAGGGCGTTGCGCTTTACCCCCGGCGATCTCCAGGTGATTGAACTCACCACCTTGCGAACCTGGGTGGTGGTGATCAGGTCCACACGAACCATCGCGAAGTGGAGCATCCAGTAATTGTTCAGCGCGCTTTTGTAGTTGTTGTAAGTGCCGGGCGTAATCTCCCGGCTGTCGAGCCAGAGCTGGGCGTACTCACCAAACGTCGGCTTGCTACCCGCGACAGTTTGCGAGCCCGGGAAAAGCTCTGCGTACTTGTCCTGGTCCAGAAGGCCAAGCTTGTTAAAGCTAACTACCTGATCGCGAAGCTGGGATGCAGCCTTGATGCCTTTTTGTGTCGGGGGGTAAGGGAGCGTTTCGCATCGACGGATACCGTCCCATGTGAAACGAATTCGGAGGGAGTTGCGGAAGACTTCGACCCCTCGGGGTAAATCCATTGGCTTTCCAGCCATTCGTCATACCTCTTCTTGCTATAGATGATTCGGCCCTGGTGCTTCATCCAGACGCCCTCGGGGAATACTCCGCGCAGGCGCCGACCCTCCAGGGTTCGCTTTGTGCATCCCAGTAGATCGGCCATGCGCTGTTCGGTGACCTTGTCGAAGTCACCGTCTGTTTCGGTGGTCATGATTGTCTCCACGCCGCGCATGGCGGCAGAGGTGGGGAGGGGTTATTCGGGGTACTGCTTGCGGATGCGGCGGGCGATGGCGCGGAGCTCGAAGTCCATCTCGAACATCTCGTTGTTGTCTTTGCGCGAGACGACTGGCGACCTTGTGACGTTGCGGCCACCCAGTATCCAGGCGGCCAGCAGGATCAGCGCAGATTCCAATTGGCGCCGGAGAAAGCCCTGGCGCGGGATCATGGCCTTGGCCCCTTCCAGATCAGGTAGGCCATGTAGAGCGGGGCGGCGATGGGTAGGAGGATCATGGCTGCAGCTCCTTCGGCACCTGGACAAGCAGTCCAACTTTGGCGGCGACGATGGTGCGGCACGCGGCCTGTAGGGCTGAATCGCCAGCCTGGGCAATATCGCTGCCGCCACCGGTGATCCAGGCTGCCCACACGTCGCCAACGCTCTGCGGGCAATGCAGGCTGATGTTGTGCTTCTCGATCAGTGGACCGCCTACCAGCCAATCAACAGCTGGTTTGTAGCGCGCCGGGAACATCCCTTCTTGCTGGATGAACACCCGAGCAGGGACGCCGTACTGCGCTGGCGCCACTGACGGGTTCAAGCCCGTGGCAATTGCCAGCGACCAGTTCAGTTGCTCGCCAACCAAGTCAGCTGTCTTCACTTCGATCAAGTCGGTCATGGCTCCATCTCACCTGGATAGGGTGGTTGGGTGGAAATGGAGAGGGAGCCAAGCAGCGGGAGCCTCGCCCATGCGCCGAAGTGGCCATGGCCGACGTAGTACTTGGTGCCAGCCGCCATAGAGGGGCCGAAGGCTGGGAGGCACAGCGCCTTCTTTGGCTTACGCCACCAGACTGCCCAGCGCCAGTAGCCACATTTCAGCGCCCAGCTAGCGACAACGGCCTCTTGCTTGCCGCCATAGCACCAGTTCAGCCCAAGAAATAGCTTTCCAATTTCACAGATGATACCCCTCATCAATCCAGCGCCCAGGCGCCAGAGCGGGTGTAGGTTCGGGTTGTGTTTCGTGCGGGGTGAGCTGGCGCTCGTTGCCGGCCTGCAGTTGGCTGTCGGGGATGCAACTGATGCCGATACCCGTGCCGGCGCTGGCGATCCAGCAGGTGGCACCGCGCTCGTCATCGTGGAATACGCTGACCGCTCGCGGCAGTTGTTCCGCGCTGGCGCCGGTGGCCAGCAGCAGGAGACAGAGGGCGAGGCGGGTCATGGCTTGAACTCGACTGCCGGGGTGACCTGACGGGCGTAATCGAGCACGCCCTGCGACCAGTCTTCGCCCACGCCGTCGTCGAAAGCGAACAGCATGCCGCCGAGCGCACGGCGCAGATTGCGGATTTCTTCGACCATCGCGACCACGACGGCAGGTCGGGCTTCCCGGTAGTGAGCCTCAGCATGGACGTGTGGATCGCCGATCCCGTAGAACTGAACGCCCAGCGCCTGGCCGTCGTAGTTCAGGTAGTCGGCAGTCAGCTCGACGGAGCCCTCGCCGCCGCACCCGGGGCATTCGATCCAGCCTTCTTCGGTATCGGCGACCTGGGCGCTGTCGAAGTTCTGCGGGGTTGCAGCCTTGGCCGCGGCCTCGATCGCGTCGAGGTCCAACTCAATTTTTTCGGACACGAGTGTTCCTTGGCCGCCATATCGCGGCTGTTCAATAGAGGGGAGAGGGGTTAAGTGGGGTGGGGTGCAAATGTACTCCAAACAGAAACCCTCACTGAAACAGAGGAAATAGTTTCTCTGGACTTACTCGGGAGGCCTCTAGATGGAAGAATTAGTCCAACTAACCAAATTGGCGGATGCGATTGTTCAACTCATCCTCCACATAGTTTCATTGGTGCAGGTGATCAAGCTGTTGCTGAATGCGCCGACCAATCCAGCGGACGACAAACACCGCCTTGCTGTTGCCGATCGCCTTGTAGCGTGGCCCGTCTGGGCATTCGTCGGCGGGTTTGCCGCGATAAGGGATCAGCGTGTGGTCGCCGGGGAAGCCCTGGAGCCATTCGCATTCGCGTGGTGTCAGGCGGCGAACACCTGCCCCCCCTGGACCATTGGCTGGCCACGGCCAGTGCCGTCTTCGCTTGCGTCGAAGCCCTCGGCCTTCAGCGTGTGTGTGATCTCGCCAGTGATGCATACCGCGACCTGGCCACCGGCGTTGGGGTGGCTGCCGCCATGGCCCATGGCCCTAAGGGTTGGAGCGATCTGGCCAGCGTCTGCGCCATGGTCCTTGCAACTGAAGGCGATAGGCGCTTTGCTCGCCGCCGGCAGGGTATGGCAAAGACCAGGCTCCGGAATGCTGCGGTTTGCGGGGCTGGTGATCTGGTTTGGGTCGAACACCGCATTTTCTCGCCCACTGTTTCTACCCAAAGTATGAGCCTGGTCCCTTAGGGTGCAGGGATCTTGGGTGCCGTGAATAACCAGCATCCCGCTCTCGGCATCTTGTTGGGTAGCACTGCCTGCAGCTTTGCCGTTGGCTTGTAGTGTCCCTGTCACCACTTGAAGGCCGCCAGCGGTCTCGAAGTCTGTGCCCAGCCCTCCACCGGCAGTGGTCCTAGAGCTTAGGGTGCCCGCAACTACAAAGGTCTCGGTTTCTGCATCCATCCGTGTACCACCAGGGTGGGCGCTGAGAGCGGTGGCCACATCAGTCTGCCGGCAGTTGGCACCGCCCCCAAAAATCAGGTTGCGAGGCTGGCAGTCGTTTCCAGCTGGAATGCCGCCATTCCCGCTAAAGCTTCGCGTAATTGTTGAGGCAGGTCCTTGCCCCTCGCTTCGGCGCGGCGGAGTATCCCGGCGCACGCCTTCGCGCTCAAAAAGTACTTCGAGGGGATCAAACCCTGCTCGAGCACTTGCGACAACGAACACACGGCGGCGTCGTTGGGCCAGGCCGAAATATTGGGCATCCAGAATCCGCCATGCGACTGTTCGCGTGGGTCCATACACACAACCAGCGTCCTTCCATTTACCCCCTGGCGGTTGGAGTTCTTCGGATTCGCCCACCAGGGCGCCGAGGAAGCAGCCAAACGCGTTACCTTTGTCGGAGAGGACACCGGGGACGTTTTCCCAGACGCAGACGGCCTCTGGCTCACCTCGCAGGGTTCGAACATGGTCAATTGCATCAAGGAGCTCCACGTATTTGATGGTTAGGGCGCCGCGGGGATCGGCAAGACCTTCGCGCATACCGGCCACACTGAAGGCCTGGCAGGGAGTTCCGCCGACCAGGGCGTCAGGCGCTGGGATCTTGCCGGCCAGCACCATGGCGGCCAGTCGGGTCATGTCGCCGTGATTCGGCGTGTTCGGGTAGTGGTGAGCCAGTACCGCGCAGGGGAATGGCTCGATTTCGGCGTACCACGCTGCTTGCCAGCCCAGCGGGTGCCAGGCCACGGTCGCAGCTTCAATGCCGCTGCAGACGCTTCCGTAGGTGATGGGCATAAGTGGTCCTCGGCTACGCGACTTTCGGCGTCATCTCTGGCTGGTAGTCCACCCAGCCAACTCGAGGAGCCTTCGTTTTCTTGTTGATGACTGGTTGCCCCTCGGCGTCGGTGAGGGTGCATTTCGCCCTGACCCGAAGGTCTCGGCAGTTGCCAGTCTTGCGGGCCAGCTCGGCGAACTGCTCGGCGAACTGCGGCGCATCGAACGCCGGGCTGAGCTGGCGTACCTTCTTGCCGCGCATGATTTTGTCCACCTGCTTGTCGACGGCTTCATTCCATTCGGTGATCGTCATTTCCAGGGGGGGGGCAGCCAGCTTTCCCGCCTGGCCTTGTCGTCTTGGTAGTTCTCCTGGCCTCGGCCAGCGCTACGTCGGCGGTCATGCCGAAGACTGCGAATGTGCTCATGGTGTTCTCCAGGCAGCCACCGGCCTCGCCGGGGTGGCGTGATTCGTTGAAGTGGGGAGGCGCTGGCGGGCAGCGCCGAAATGGGTTATTGCTTCCCTCTAGGTCAATCCACTAAGGAGTGTGAGATGAAGCGACTACTGATAGGTGCTTTGCTGGCGGCGTCGGGCGCGGCCCAAGCTGGTATTCCGCTGGTGAACGCCACATGCCCAGGAAACATCGAGGTGCACGCCGACAAGGGTGGCCCGATCTACATCAATGGCAAGGAAGGCAAGCTGAAGAAGTTCAACGAGAACTACTTCGAAGCCAAGGGCAGCGGTGTGACCATCTCGCTGTCGATCAACCCTGATGGCTCGCCTGATGTCTCATATACCGGGAAAAACCGGGCCAATGGGATTTGCCAGGTGAAAAGCGAAGGCTCCTGAGGCGCTGGCGGGCAGCGCCGGAGGGTCAGGGGCAGTTGTTCGCGCCGCAGTTGCGGCAGTCATTCAGGAACCGGCCATCCCAGCTGATGAAGCGTCCGCAGCCCTGGCAATTGAGCGCCGGCTGGCGGCGCTTGGCGACCTTGGGCGGCCTGGGCATCTTTATGCCTGCCACGCGCAGGGCTAGCTTGTGGTCGACGTTCTGGCGATGCACCAGTCGCCGCCTGATCTCCTCGATGTAGGCTGCAGGCCAGAAAACTCGTGTGCCCTTGCCGGCGTGGTTGGCATACGTGAACTGGGCGTTTTCCAGATCCATGCTGAGAGCCTGCTGCAGGTTCTCGGTCACCTTGCCGCGTTGCTCGCTAACCCAGTAGACATCGTTCCCGTTCCAGTCGCCTGGCACGTGCACGTAGACATTGGTGCCGGCTTGGAGCCCAGCGACGCGCCGATCGTCATCCATCAGCTGGCAGTCGACGCCGTAGTGCGCCCTGGCATCGATGTACTCCTTCGGCCAAGGGATATCGGTGTCGCGGTGTCGGCATGCCTCCTCAAAGGTGAACAGCTCGGCATGATCCAGGTTGGTCACGTAGCCGCGGCCTTCCTTCGCCCAGAACATCATGCCGTCGCCGACATGGCTGCGGCTGTCCTGCAGGTAGAACTGGCTCATGGCTTTCTCCATGCATGCGCCGCCCTCGCCGGGGTGGCTTATTCAAAAAAGATAGTGGGGCCGCTAGTCAGCATCCACCGACTAGTGTTTTATGTGCTGGCAATCTAATGCCCAGGAGAAAAGCAGATGACGGATACCATTGATCACAAGTCAGGCCGAACAATCGACGCCGACGTTGTAGCGGCAGGCGCCGGTACCGCTACGCTGATAACTCTGGCGATTCAGAACAAAGAAGCTATTGCAGCAGCGGGCTCTGCCGTGATTGGAGTGGCTGTTGCCAACCCGAAGATCACAGCGTCTGTCGCTGCGGCCGCGACCGTGGGCTATGGAATTTACCGACTCACTCAGCCCGGTACCAAAATCGAGCTTGGCAAGTTCAAGTATGAGCGGAAGTAATTGAGGAGTTGAACTGACCTGTGGGCGCTGGCGGGCAGCGCTGAGTGGTCTTTGCGACGCGGGCCGAGGTTTGCTATAAATCCCGGCCACTTCAACGGAATGAGCTCATGTCTCTGAAAACCCTCCTCTTTATTTCCCTCGTAGCAGCCTCTGCAGCCATTTCGGCTGGCTGCAAAGAAGACGCCGTCGACACCGCCGCCTACGAGCCGACTACCGAACACTGTCAGCCTGACTACCTGAAAACGCTCCCAGACAATAAGGCTCGCGAAGACCTGGTTGAGAAGTGCATGACCGGTGGCTCGTACAAGAAGTCAGAGCCGAAGACCTGGTAACGTCCGTTTCAGTCAGCGCCGCCTCATCAGGCGGCGTTTTCGTTTAAGGGCTGGCGGGCAGCGCGGGAGGGTCAGGCGGCTTTCGCTTCGGCCTGCTGGGCGACGATCGCCTTGGCGGCATGGTTGATCAGGTACAGCCGGTTAATCAGGCTATCGCGCGGCTTGTCGATGGTGATTTCCCAGTAGTCGCAGCCCAGGCCAAGTTCTTCGTGGTGCTCGCTCATGAACATGCTGGCTTGCTCGACGTAGCTGATGTCGTCGGCCTCGCTCAGGCGATCATTCAGCGAGTCCCAGAAGTCGCGGCCGTCCTCGCCATATTCGATGGCTGCGAGATGCTCTGTGACCAGCTTCCGAAGCTCGTCCCAACGCCCAGCCTCGTGGCGTCCGCCATCGTTGCGCATCCACTCGGGCAGGTCGCTGTACTGGTCCTCGTCGATGTGCTCGCAGACCTGGTTGCATACGCCAGTCACCAGCGCCGCGCGGAAGGCGTCTTCATCAAACTCGCGCTCGCGGCAGTGCCCTTCAAGCTTCGAGTGGATGTAGTAGCCGATGTCGTCACCGGCCAGGAACTCGATGCCGTAGGAAAGGCCAACGTTGAAAGTCAGGCCGTCGATGTCGCCGACAGTGGCGATGCCGAAGCGGGTGATGAGGATGTCGAAGGCGTAACAGGTGGTGCCGGGAGCTTTGCAGCGCCAGGCCTTCAACTGATCTGTGTCGGCCAGGACGGTGTACTGGTGGTCCTTCAGGCACTCGGCAGCGCGCTCACGGCGCTTGGCCTCTTCGGCTTTGCGCTGAGCAATCCATTCCTGGTGGCGTTGTTCATCGTTCATGGCTTTCTCCATGCATGCGCCGCCCTCCATGGCTGGATGCGGCATGGTGGAAATTAGGGTTGGGATGGGGTATTACGGGGGACCGGCATGGGGCTGGATCAAAAGGAACTTGAAATGAATCACACAGCCAACGGGCCGTTTGAAATCACACTCAATCCGGAGCTCTTAAGCAGCACCGCTAAAGGAACTGGCCTTGGCCGAATGTCTCTAGACAAGCGATTTCATGGTGAGCTTGAAGCCACCAGTCAAGGTGAGATGCTGTCCTTCCGCAGCAGTGTTCAAGGTTCTGCCGGCTACGTTGCTATGGAAACTGTGCATGGAACCTTGCACGGTCGCAGCGGTAGCTTCGTACTTCAACACAGTTCGACTATGAATCGTGGGACACCCGTTCAGTCCATCACCGTCGTACCTGATTCCGGTACTGACGAGCTTTCCGGGCTAACTGGTAGCATGGTCATCACGATCACCGATGGGCAGCACTCATACAAATTTGACTACGCGTTACCGGATCATCAAATCTGATTTTCGTTGGCTGGCTGGCAGCGCAGGAAGGTCAGGCAGTGCGGACTTTGAAGGTCAGCATTGCCGCGGCGTCTTCGAAGCACTCGTCTAGCTCTTGGTATGCCCGATACTTGGCCTGGCTGCGAGTGGCCGCCCATACGCGCCGAACGTAATGGCGCGCGTCGCCAAGCATGTACTTCACGTCATCCCAGTCATACATGCCGTTGGTGAGCACCTCGAACTGCTTCAGCGGCAGCTTCTCGGCCATCTCGCCGTACTGCATTTCCCAGGTTGGGTGGTAATTGCGGATGCGCTTCTTCGGGTCGCTGTCGAGGATTACGCCGATGTAATGGCCGCGGTCGGCGATGATCACGCCGGGCTCGCCGTTCGCGATTACACGGCGCCCGATCTCGGCTGGCACGTCGTAGTGGCGGCGAATGTAGTCGCAGTTGTAGTTGCTCATGGATCGCTCCTTGATCAGGCCGGGATGGGGAATTGCTTGGTCAGCGCCTGCTGCACTGCCGCGATGATGCGGCAGAGGTGGGCCCAGTCTGGGTTCGGCTCTTCGGCATCAGCCGGCAGAATCCACCACTCATCACCAAACACCTGGCGCATAAACTCGCGGTGTGCACCGCCGCATTCGTCCAGGGATGAGGTGTGGCTTAAGTCCTCGGCTTCGTCGAACAGGTCTCGCGCATCCTCGGCATCCAGGTCGCGGTCACGACGCATCTGCAGGATGATCTTGCGTGCCTTGCTGGCCAAAGCCTCTGCGCTGAATCGGCGTGACTTCAGCGAGCGGTCGAAGTAGCCGATGATGTAGGCCTCGTTCAGCTTGCAGAAGAACTGGCCTACCGTCAGGCCATCCCACATGCCTCCCCATTGGGCGTGCCAGGTCTTGTCGAAGCAGCTGACGGTGATCTTGCCCTTGCAGGGCGCAAAGTCTTCCAGGTAGACGCTGATCGGGTCCAGTCCATCGACGCCTGTGATCAGCAGCTTGGTGACTGTCGAGGTCTCGACTTGCATTGCGGTACTCCATGCATTCGCCGCCCTCCGTGGCCGGATGCGGCATGGTGAATTGATTGTTTGCGCTGTAGTCAGGCCAGGTCGGCGAGCAACAGCAGGCCTGTGTCGTCCGGGTCGTCGCCGAGTTCCAGGCCGGGCGCGCGAAGTTCGCGGCTCAGGCGGAACTGGTCGAGCCTGCGCACCACGGAACTGGAAAGCGTGATTTCGTGGCGCGGAGCACTGAGGAAGTGGCGGGCCGCTTCAGGCCCTAATTCATGGATACGGTGGATCAGCAGGGTCATGGCCTCGCCGTTTTCCTCAACTTCGGCCCATTCCATGATTTCAGCCAGGGCCTGGCGGGTGCCTCGTCCGGCTTTCATCCGCAGATCTTCGATACCGGCCTTGGCCTCCTTCTTCTTGCGCTTCTCGTCGCGCTCCTGCGGCGTCATCGCCATACACCACCTCCTTCAATCCGCTAGGCGGCAAGTGAGCTTGTGCCCGGTGCTGGTGGCGCTGCAGGGCCATTCGTTTGAGTTTCATGCGTGAGTTCCATATCGGCGTCGTGCCAGCCTGCAAGCCACCACCCGCCGTCTACGGTCATGTTTCCGTAGGGCTGGGAGAGGCGGCACTTTCCGTCTTGGCGGCAGGCCCGGCCCTGGTAGTAGGCCGTGGGGTAGATGAGGCGGAACCGTCGAGCCTTCATGGCTACGCCCCAGACAGGTGATGCAGCGGGGCGAAGGGGATGTCGTCGTCGAAGCTGTCGTAGTCCGGGCCCGGGGCGCCTTGCTGGTTCTGCGGCTGGGCCTGCGGGCGGCTCTGCTGGCGCTGCTGCTGGGGCCGAGGCTGTTGCTGCTGGGTTCCCTGCTGCGCCTGTTGAGGTGGGCTACCGGCGAACTTGATGATGATCACTCGGCCGGTGAGCTTCACTCCCTGGGAGTGGTCGGCCTTGGTGTAGGTCTCGACGTGGGCGTCGTCGATGGTGAAGTGCAGTTGCTGGCCCTTGAGCAGGTAGGGCGCCATGGCTTCGGCCTGCTTGCCCCAGAGCGTGGCGTCGACCCACTGAGTGGGGCGCTTGCCATCTTGGCCTTTGCGGCCATATTCGCAGGCCAGGGCCAGGTTGCAGACGGCATTCCCTTCAGGCGTGTAGCGCAGTTCAGCGTCGCGGCCCAGGCGGCCGATATCGGTAAGTGTTGGCATGAGCTATCTCTTATTTGATGCGGATCGAGGACTTGCCTCGCTCGATGTGAGCGCCTTTCACGACCTGCCCAGATTTAATGCGGTCGGAAATGGCTTTCTTGTCGGGGACAGTCGTCACCCTTGAGTCAACCAAGTCATCGGGAAGAGCTTTTTCATCGTCGATGATTACCGACTCGCGACCTTTGGCCAGGGTGATAGTGAAAAGAGGGCAACTGATCTTCGTTATGTTTGCCGCCTCCATGTTCTCGCGCAGGAAGTCAATGATCTGGCCCTTGCGGTTAGACATGATCCGTTTGCGCTCTTGAAGACGATTGATTTCCGCATCAACAGCTTCGATGTCTCCATCCATGTTCAGGATGATCCGGCTTACTGCCAACGCCTTGTCGTTGAACTCGGCTTCGATCGCGCCCATGGTGTCGCGAACAGCTATCGCCATATCTTCGTCGGCGCCATCCATCAGAACGGCAAGCTCCTGGAACTGGCCGGTCAATTCGTAAAGGGTGCTCATGCTGCGGCTCCCTTGCTGGCGAGGTTCGCTTCCAGAATGGCCTTGCGCTCATCGAAAGCTTCGGCAAGGCGCCGCAAGAATGCCGTTTCATTACGAGCCACTGCGCTTTTGACGTATCGTGTGTTGAGCGTTTTTAGCTCATGCATGGATACTGCGCCGCTCATGGTTTCAACGGCAGTTTTGAGCCATTCCAGCCTTTCTTGCTTCTGACGCTCTTCCTCGGCGGCCTTGTCTTCAGCCTTCTCGATAGCAACCTCGCTACGAACCGTTTCGACATATGCGGCGTCATCAAACATGCCCATATGAATATCGGCGGCAAATCCGAGGGGTTGGAGGCATTTGCCGATGGCGTCAGTGAGGGACTTTTTCGCCGCCTCCCAATCGGTGATGATTTTGCCTTGTTGAAGCAGTACGAAAGGTGTGTGCCCGTAATGCTGCACCGTGCACTTCTGGCCGTCCTTGCCCAGATACCAGAGCTCAATCTTCAAAGTGTGCAGCTTGGCGTTAATGCGAGGGGCATCCGGCCACTCTTTTGTCGGAGCCTGGAGTGGACCACCTTCGTCGAACCGATCCTCAAGTACCGTCCAGCCCCAGCCTTCACCACAAGGACCGAACACTTCGGTCGCCTTGCGCATCAGGTAGGTTGGTTTGATGGCGGTGCCCTTGAAGCCGCCCATGCCCGTGAAGTTCTTTGTGGCGCTGGGGTCGGTGGTGTCGACCTGGTCCCAGATGCGCATGTTGGTACTGGACATTGATAGCTCCATGCGCAGCTTTGAGCAGCGCTGTAGGTTTGAAGAGTTACTGAGTGACCTTCCCGGCGAATGCGCTTGCAAGCATCCAGGCGGTGCAAAGGAAGAGGGTGAGAGCAGACCCACGCCAGAAGGCGATGCGCTTGGCGCGCTGGTAGCAGGTCATGGGCATGACCTCGGCCTGGCAATCGGCCGGCGCTTCAGCCAGTCAGCCTTGATCGGGTAGGGCAGATCCGCAACGCGCATGCCGACTGGGAACCGAACGGTTCCGCGGACTTGCGCAGCCATGACTTCCTCAACCTGCTCATCGATGAGCGATTTAACCGGTGCAGTGCTCATGCAACCTCCTTGCGCCGCTCGGCAACCCGGCGAACGCGCTCGCAGTAGTGTTTGAACTCGTCGGCGTCGATGCCGCCAGCAGTGAAGTGGCGGACGATCAGGGATTCGGTGAGGGTTTCCTGCAGCCTCGACCCCGATTGCTCAAGGTCGTCCAGGGCACGGTCTATGGCGATATGCGGGCTCATAACTCAGCGTCCTCGGCCTGGGCGATCAGCGCGTCATCAGCCAGCGGCTCGAGGAACTCTGCGGCCAGGTCAATCAGGTGCTGATCCGGCTTGTCGTCGCCCAGCAGGCTCGCTGCCGTGGTCCTGCAAGGCTCACCAAAGGCCGCCTGAATGACGATCTCTGCCAGCCAGTCGCCTTTATCCTCGCCATCCTCCCAGCGCTTCAGCAAGAGCAGCTGAATGTGGGTCTTGAACTCGGCGAAGGTAACAATGCGCGGTACACGCATGCGGCGCTGCACCTTGATATCGCTACCCCGGGCCAGTTGCTCGCCGGCTTCTTCAAGCCATGTTTGGCGGGCAGAGTCGCGGGCATCAACCACTGGAGGCGCCTGCCGGTTGTCGTACTCAAATTGAGCTTTGCGAAGTGCGCCCATGGTCGTCTCCAGTTGGATTGTGCGGCCGCATTGGTCAGGAACCAGGCGCGGGTGACCAAACCCAGCCTTGAGACTGGCCTGGCACCTGCCGATGCGGTCGTAAGTGAAGGGAAGGGGATGCAGGCGCCCGGCGCTGCCCGGGAAGCATCTGGTCTGACCGGGAAGGCCCCGGATTCGCCTGCGGTGATGCGATCTGCATCGATGATTCGGCTTGCTGACACCTGCCAGCGCCTATGGCTAAGCCTGATACCCGCGCTTCCGTAGAATCGCCTGACCAGCCTTGCAGCCGGTAGCGGGGCCTGGCATCACTGCTACTGGGTTCCGATTCAAGCCGAACGCGGATGAAGAAAGGTGCATCGGTGATGTGACTTGGCGGGGATTCGAACCCCAAAGACTTACGCCAGCTTCGGCAGCGCTACCTAACTGGCCGCACCCCGCACGCAGGGCACCCCTGATCCACCGAGACAAACTCCAAGTCACATCACCGATGCAGCCTGCGATGGGGAGCAGGGCATCGGGCAGTTAACGTCAGGCTGACGTGGCGCTGGTTGTCCTACTCTCCGGCGGCGGCTTCGCGTTCGTCGGCGATCTTGGCGGCTCGTGCGTCGTCTTCCTCGTCCTCGCCGAGGAAGCTGGCGCC
Organism: Pseudomonas sp. B21-035; assembly: GCF_024748945.1. Lineage (NCBI taxonomy): Bacteria > Pseudomonadati > Pseudomonadota > Gammaproteobacteria > Pseudomonadales > Pseudomonadaceae > Pseudomonas > Pseudomonas sp. B21-035. The sequence goes on along the minus strand of NZ_CP087179.1, from coordinate 3,047,972 downwards.
TTCTTCGGGGCACTCTTGGAACCAGGCATACAGGCCGGGACCGCTATGTGCCTTGTCCTCGCCCATCTTGATGACGATCGTGTCGTAGCATTCCGGGTCGCCGCTGGACTCGCTCATCTCGAGCAAGGCCTTGAGCTGGTAGTGGGTCAATGAGATTTCCATGCTTGTGGCTCCGGGTTGATTTCCCGTCTGGCCCTGTCGCCAAGGCCAGCCAGTGAAATCGGTCACGCTTGCGGGAAAGGAGACTGTTTATGTCCCTTTCCAACAGATTTAGTGACGCTTTCCATCACCTCGTGCATGAGGCGACTGATTGGTCAGTGTCCAGGCTCGCTACTGGCGGCAGCCTGGACTTACATCGCTCGTTGTTCCTCCGACCGCGACCCTGGTCCGCCGGATAACTGTTCTTGGCGCTTTACGCTGCACGCCCGGGGCAGTTGCCACCCCTCTGGACTGTTAAGGCCTGTCCATCGCTGCCTTTGAATCTGGGCCGGTGTCGATCCGGCAAGGTGTGTCGCTAAAGAGCAGGGCCGCTTGAGGCCCTCTGCCGGCTGCTTGTGTTTCTAATGCAAGTCGGCTTGCACAAATAAAAGCATGGTTGCTTATTGAATGCAAGCAAGCTTGTGTTTCTTTTTTGTACTGTATGCTTATCCAGTGTCCGCAGAGAGGGAGAAAATGGCCAAGCAGCAGAAGAAGGAAGCACTACAGGCTCGACAGGAGATGACCGGCTTGGAGCGGCTGGGCCTGAGAGTGTCGTCAATGATCAATCACCCGATCGCGCAGTTGCAGCGCTGGGTGACGATCCATCGGCTCGACACAGATGGGGATTTAGAATGGGAGGAGGTGATGGGGCTGCTTTCCGAAACGCCAGAGTTGGACCTAACCTTCAATGACGACGGAAGCGTGACAGTCAAGTGGGAGAAGCAGAACTCCGAGGATCGTGATGACCTGGTGATTTCGAAGGATTGGGAAGAAGAAGTGGAGGAGGCGGCGCCTTTCTGACAGCCAACAAAAAGGCCCGCTCAATGGCGGGCTTCTGTCTTAGTTGAGAGGCTTACGGCGCGTGTCCGAATTTGCGACGGAAGTCATCTTCAAGCATCTGACATGCTCCACTAATTATGCTGCGCGCATTGGCAGGTCCCGAATAGGAAGATTCCCGGTCGCGGCAAAGATCAATCGCAGCTCGCGCCTCGGACTTTGCCTTGCCTTCGGGGGTGCTGCCAACGTAGGCACCGAATCCCAGGAACGCCACAAGCAGCGCGACAGCCGTAATTGAGATCTTGGCCAGGACGCCCATTCCTTTTGGCTTGTCAACGAAGCCAGGCGGGAGGACGATCTTCTGGCTCAGATCTGCTTGGCAATGTTTGCAGCGAATGGCTTCAGCCTTGATCGTCTCGGCACAGTAGGGGCATTGCTTCTCGGAAGGTTCCAATTTTGATCTCCTTATCGGGTCGCCCATCCAACCACCCCGGCCCAGCGCCATCACGCAAGCGAAGAAAGGCCCGCTCTACGTAAGCGTTCCGAGACAACAAATTGCAAATCCCAGCATTCCGGTGTTAGGTGCCGACTGCTTAAGCGGTCGAGTTCACCGGGAATGCTGGACTCACTATGCGCCAACGAATTTCTTGAATTTGTTAGGCTTTTACATACACCCATGCTGTCAACCCGGAGACAAGCCCCACTGCAACACGCTTGTAGTCGGAAACCTCGTAGGCATCCGCTGCACGTAGCTCTTGTGGGGTGATCTGGAAGACCATGCCTGAAACAGTTTCCTCAGGGTTTGCACTAGGGATGACAATCGGATGGTGTGTTTTCCCGCTAGTGGCAAGCACCTCTGGATCAGTAATTTCAACGTAGGACTCTTTGTAGCCGGCCATGCGATCAGGCTGCCCAACTAGCTCTCGGCCAAAGTTGGCTACCTGAACGGCCTTGTCCTGCAAGGTGCCATAAGAAAACAGCAAAACTTTAAAATCCTGATGCAACGTCATATTCCTTCCTTTAAGTTATCCATCACAAAGGCAAAACATTAGCTTGGTTAGGAAGCTAAATCCGGCGTCCAGCAGTGCGGCAGAAGCAGGCTTATATCAGTCGCACGATGTGTTGGCAAACGAGTCAGAGCGTCCTTCAAATAGGTGAGTTCGCCGGACGTTTACGGACCTGAGCCATAACGCAGGCAAAGAAAAGCCCGCCTGGGGGAGGGCGGGCTAAGTGTTCCACGGATGAGAATTCACCATGCCTGCGCCGGGGTGAAAATTTCGTGAAGGTATGAAAGAGCCCGCACAAGGCGGGCTGCTTTTCCACACGGGGTGCTGATCCGTCAGCTGATTTTAGTGTAGCCAAGCGATATCAGTTCGCCAGCTTTCTCAATCCTCTGGATCCCCAGATTCTTCCGGACTCCACCTGGCGATCAAGTCGACCAGCAATTCGGCAATGGCATCGCTGTTTTCTGATAGCACTTCAAGGTGCTCACTGACACGATGGTATGTCTCAGTGGAGCCTCGCTGGTCGATCCAAATCCCGATTTCTTCAATAGCTGCGCCCAAAGCATTGATGTTTTGATTCAGCCGGCTGAGCAGGGCAGGTGTCGGATCATCTGGAAGTGCGGCCATGTTGATTCCTCTAAGGTGCTGAGGAAAGCGTAGCAGGCAGTAAAAAGCTCGCCGACGCGAGCTCTCATGACTGGAGTAGTCAGTTATGGGGTTAGCCGTCCAGGTTAAGAGAGAGCATCAGTTAGAAGCCCAGACTGAGCCTGGCTTGTATGTAAATACGAAGGGGAAGATTCAGAAAGTTGTGACGATTGCTAGGGCTAATTGGTCATCAGTCATATGTGGCGGACTGTAGGCTGAATGATAGTACCGAACTGCCTGCTCAAACTGAGCGCCGCGAATTTCACCTTCTGAGCCAATGAATGCGAGGGCGTCGTCCTTCGCCTTTATCATCATCGAGGGGCCGTAGACTGTGAATGCTGTGGTTCCACCGAGGATCATCGTTGGAACCATGGTGGTGACTGTCAGGGTTCTCTCTACGGGGTTCTTGACTTCAAACGCTACAGCGCCAGCGCTGATCGATGCCATAAAGACAATCGCTAGGGTCTTCCATGATTCCATTCCTTGATGCTTCCATTGCGATCTGAGGGCGACACGATAGCAGAGCAGGGGATCAGCAGAAACAGCAATCCCGGCGCTGGGCCGGGCTGTATAAGGGTTCTTTTGTTTTAGCTGGGAAGAGATCTTAGGATTGGGGCGAGATATTGCATGAACCATGCACCAGGTGCCGCCCACCGTCGAGCCGACTACCTCCACTAGGCCGAAAGCACCCGCAGCGCTATCTGGCCCTTGGGCACCATGTTTTTCTCGATGCGATCAAGGCGAGTCTCGATCTTTCCAAGCGAGACCACTACAGTCATCCCGCCTTCAAGCGCTCGCAATCAGGCATGAAAAAGCCCGCCGAGGCGGGCTTTATTCTGAGGGCAGTCAGAGTATGCTGGAGGTCTCGGCGCAGCTCTTGGTTGGGCTTGCCCGGGCTCATTCCTTTGTCCTTTTCACTCGGCCCGCCTTCACCTCTTCGGCATACCCCTCCAGCTTGTCCTCGACATCCTGGAAGCGCAGAGCAATCTGCATCAGCTCGTTTGTTCCGTCTTCATCGCCGGCAGCAAGCAATTTCTTGGCAAAAACGAACAGATCCACGCCCGACCACTTGAGGGCAGCAGCTGCTTCTTTCAGATCGCGGTGCAGCTCTTGGTTGGGCTTGGTCAGGGGCATGGCTACACCAGATGAGCGTTCCAGACCAACAGTACCCGGGCCTGAATGTAGGTCTCATCGACGCGGATGTTTTCGGGCGGATGATTGGTGTTGTCCGAAACCATCTTGAAATAGTCGCGACCTTTCTTCTGCAGGCGCTTGATGTACTGGTGCCCCTGGTGCGAGAAAAAGTAGATCCCATCACCCTCAAATTCACGGATGCTCACATCCACGATTAAGGGGTCACGGTTTTTGATGGTAGGGGCCATCGACTGCCCCCGGCCTGTGATCAGCTTGAGGTGATAATGCTCTTTGAACTCGACGCCCAGTTCTCGTAGGTGCCTAGGGCTAACCCGAATGTCTTGCAGCATCTCCGGAAAGTCGTGAGTCACCTCGCCATCACCCATGGCGCCACTCACATCATAGTGGGCAATCCACACCTCATCCCCGACAAGCCCAGGCCGTGAAAAGTCGACAGTGACAACGTTCCCGGCCTTCAGCTCGGCCGCTGTTTCCTCAACCGCGCTTGCGATCATTCGGCGCGCGTCTTCAGAAAGATTCTTTCCATGCTTGGCAAGCATCTGTTGAACGAGATCTGCGGATGACTTCGTCTCTTGGTCTTCCGATTCTAGGTTCGGTGCTTCTTTACGACGCGGCGGCTCTCCCTTCCCGGATAGCAACCAATCGACTGTCGTGTCATAGCCGTCCGCAAGCGCGACCAGGTTTTCGTTCTTGATGTTCTCGGTGTCGCCGGCAAACCACTGACGCACAGCCTCATAGCTGATGCCGCAAGTGGTGGCTATGTCTCGTTTAACGCTCCGAACCCCAATAGCGGGCTTCCTCGCGACTACGAGTTTCGTAATTCGATCAGTGATTTTCATGAGGGCAATCTACAAGAGTGCTTGTCAAGCATGCTTGTTTTAAAAATACAAGCATGCTTGAATATGTGTATGAGCAAAGGAGGTCGGTATGACCAAGTCGCAAGCAATCAAGCATTTCGGCTCCATTTCCTCGCTGGCCAAGGCCCTCGGCGTTACGTACGAGGCTGTCCGTCAGTGGGAAATGGTGCCGGAGTTGCGCCAGTACCAAATTGAGCGAATCACCAAGGGCGCCTTGAAAGCCAACCTGCAAGACGAAGCGGCTTAGTCATACGCCCCACCGATCCGCACAACCTCATTCCAACCGCAAGGAGCAACACCTGTATGGCCTACGACAACCCCGCCCATAAGCGCAGTGAAGTTTGCAAGCTCCGCTACAAGCCTGAGGACTTGCGTTATCTGCGCATGGAGGCGAAGCGCGCGGGCATGCAATTGGCTACCTACATCCATGACCTTTCGCTCATGGCTCGCCGCCTGGGCGCAGCTGAACTCATTCGCGAGATGAACGGCTTGGGTGAACAGGATAAGTCGGCCTAACGGGCCTTTGGAGGCCCAATGCACGAATCAATTTTCGATGCGTTGGAGGACGAGGCGAAAGATGAAGTCCGGCAGTTGAGTGCCGAGCTCGGATGGAGTCTCGAACACACCGCACAGGAATACCTCCGGGCAGGACAGTCGCTGGCAATCCAGCTCCAAATGGAGCGGATGAAAAGGCCAGCACAAGTCCTGTCTCTGGTGGGACACAAAAAGGCCCTCGATGTGGGCTGATTGTGGGAAGCGGGAGGCCCTCTTTGGGGCTTTTTGCAGGCACAAAAAAGCCGACGTACGAGGTCGGCTCATTTGCAAAACTAGAGAGGCCCGATTATGCAGAGCCAGATCGCTTCAAGCAATACCCAGAATCTCGCGCCACGAAATGCGAACCGCGAAAACGTGGCGCGCACTTTGTCGCTGTATGCGATGTCCCGATTGGGCGGGATCTGACATGCAGTTCACCGTGACGATCAACCAGGCAAAGGCGCTCGAATGGGGGCTCAACTCCCAGCAAGCGCTGCTGTTCGCGTTCGTCTACGGCTGCCCGAGCTGGGCAAAAGCGTTGAAGACGGATGACGGGATCTTCTTTGCACTGAGCAAGGCCAAGATCGTGGAAGAGTTGCCTTTGCTGACCGACAAGCCCGACACGGCCTATCGGATGCTGAAGGCCTTGGAAGAAGCCGGTTTGATCGAGCTTTCCAGCACTTCGAACATCACCCTTTTCCGCCTGACCGACAAGGCAGCTGAGTGGAACAAGAAGCAGGATGGGTCGGAAAAATATCCGACCCCACCACAAACCAATGGTCGGAAAAAAATCCGATCTACCTCGGAAAAATCTCCGAGCAAGGTCGGAAAAAAATCCGAGCCAGGGTCGGAAAAATCTCCGACAAATCAGGATACCAATAATCAGGTTACCAATCAGGATACCAGTCACAGCTTGCAGGACGGCTCGGACAAGCCGAACCAGTCCCGCGGCTTGGTGCTGGTTGTTGATCGCACCGATGCCCCCCGGGTTGTAATCCCTGCCGACATGCCGGGCCCCAAAGACCAGACCTGCAAAACTTTCAAAGTCTGGGCGAACTACGCCATGGCCTACCGCAAGCGCTACAGCACTTGGCCGGTGTGGAACGCCAAGGTCGGTGGCCAGCTCGGCCAACTGGTCGACCGTCTCGGTACTGACGTCGCCCACCACGTCGCCGCCCACTACCTGAAAACCAGCGATGCGGCAGTTCTGCGCAAGTGCCACAGCCTCAACGAGCTGCTGGCGAATGCCGAGAGCTATCACACCCAATGGGTGACCGGTCAGCGCGTCAACGGGACAACCGCGCGCCAGATGGAGCGCACCGAGGCAAACCTGTCCGCAGCGGAACAGGCGGCTCAACTGGTTCTGGCCAAGCGCCAGGCAGGGGAGCGCAATGAGTACCTGTGAGATGAACGATGCCCAAGTAGCAGGGTTGGCCGCTGCCATTTGCGCGACGGCAGAGGCCATGGGGCAAGAAATGAACCCAGGCACTGCCGCGATGATGGCCGAGGACCTCTGCGCTTACCCAGTGGCTACCGTCCGCGGCGCCCTGAAGGCCTGCCGGCTTGAGGTGAAGGGAAAACTCGCCATGGCGGACATCCTGCAACGAGTGCAGGCCGCTGACGGTCGCCCTGGCAAGGATGAGGCGTGGTCCATTGCCCTGACTGCCAGCGATGAAAGCGAGACCGTGGTGATGACTGCCGAGATTCAGCAGGCCATGGCCGCGGCGCAACCGGTGCTTGCGCTGGGCGACAAGGTCGGCGCCCGGATGGCGTTCATGAGCGCTTACGAACGGATGGTTGCCGGGGCGCGGGCTGAAGCGAAACCAGCTGCCTGGAGTGTTTCCCTCGGTTTCGACCCGGTTCGCCGAGTGACAGCCATCGAATCGGCTGTGCGTATGCAACTGATCACCCAAGAGTCGGGCGCCAAGTACCTGGCCGATCTGCGCATCGCACCAATCACCGAAGACGGCCAGGCCATCGCCGGGCTGCTCACCGGCAGCACCGTCCAGGCATCCCCGAAGCTGCGCGAGAAGCTCGCTGAAGTCCGCTCAATCGTTGAGGCCGCTAAGGCCCGGCAGGACCGCGAGAAGCGCAAGAAGGCTCAAGCCGATCGGGTCAATACGTATCTGCGCAAGCGTAAGGCCCGCGAGGCAATCGCCGCGGCGCAATCGAAGGAAGGATTCTGATGAATATCGACAAAGCAAAGCTCCAGCCCCTGCTGTGGGCAGTGGTAGGCGCCTGGAAGGCCGGCGACCAGGATCTGCACCTGCGCCTTGATGCTCTGGACGAGTTTCTCGGTGAGCTGACTGTGGAGGAGGCGGCGCTCGGCCTGATCGAAGAGATCGGCCAGCTTACTGACAGGGTGCGCGCAGCAGAGAAACTTCACCTGGAGGTGGCCCATGGCTGACCGTATCAGCGTCAACTGCCAGGCCAAGCTCTCGGAGGCCATCACCTGCCTGACCACCATGTACCGCGACAAGAAGTTCGTGGTAGTGAGCCTGCGCCCGGGCAAGGACCGCACGTTGGACCAGAACGCCCTGTGGTTCGCTTTCTACAAGCGCATTGCCGAGATGACCCAGATCGGTGACGCATCGGAGGCTCGCAAGTACTGCAAGCTACACCACGGCGTACAGATCCTAATCAACGAGGATGAGGACTACCGAGCGGCCTGGTACCGAACCACTAAGCACCTCAACTACGAAGAGAAGCTTGGCCTGATGGGCGACTGCAAGCTGCTGGGGCCGGACGGTTTTCCGGTAACCAGTCTCTTCAATCGCGCCCAGGGCATCGCCTACACCAACCGTATCGTTGCTGACTTCACCGCCCATGGTGTGGTCTTCGACGACCTGCTGAGCCAGGAGGCCGCATGACGATCGAAAGGAAGCTGCCCAAGCCGAAAAAATGCTGTGTCGCATCGTGTGGGGTCTCATTCGTCCCTTCACGCATGGGGCAGGCTGTATGCAGTCCGGCCTGTGCGGCACTTGATGCCCCGCGTCATCGGGAAAAGGCCCACAAGGCTATCAACCAGCGCAAGCGCCGCGAGATCAAGGTTCGCAAGGAGAAGCTCAAGACCCGCGGCGACTACATGCGCGAGGCCCAGGCCGAGTTCAACACTTACATCCGCCTGCGCGACCAGCACCTGCCGTGCATCAGCTGCGACTCGCTGCCCAGCGATCACGACCTGATCACCGGCAGCCGCTGGGACGCCGGCCACTACCGATCTGTGGGCGCCTGCCCGGAGCTGCGCTTCGAGCCGCTCAACGTGCACCGCCAATGCGTGAAGTGCAATCGCAACCTGTCCGGCAACGCAGTCGAGTACCGCATCCGATTGGTACAGCGCATCGGTGCCGACCGGGTGGCCTGGTTGGAAGGGCCTCATCAGGCCTGCAAGCACACCATCGACGACCTGAAGGCCATCAAGGCCGAGTACCGGGCAAAGATCAAACAGCTGAAGGAGGCTGCAGCATGACATGGACAATCATTGATACGGCCGGCATGTTGCTGCTGGTTATGGTTATTGCATCCACCTGGTGCCTCGGGCGCGGCCAGTTGATCGCAATGAAGCGCAAGCGCGAGGAGGGCGGCCCATGCAGCTGAACAGCGCTCGCCAAGCATGGCACGACTGCCTGTACACGGCCTGGGATAGCCAGGGCTCCTTCATCGAACAACTGGGCCTACTGGGCGCCATGGTGCAGACCACTGACAAGCAGCGCAGCGCGAGCCATGCAGTGCACCAGGCGCTGGCCGGTCGGGTGCAGTCGGCGATCGGCAAGCTGCACGGCCAGGTCCGTGCCTTTGGCAACTTCATGTACAACCCGCGTCTGGACGATGACACCCGGGAGACAGCCGAAGAGGTGATCTTCAACCTGGTGCAGAGCAAGTCGCCGCGCATGACCGCCGCCAAGCGCGAAAAGCTCGAGTATGTGGTGAAGGGCGTAATGACCCGGTACCGGTACATGCACCAAGGCGGTCAGTCGGCCAATGACGATCCGCTGGCGTCGCCGGAGGGGTTTCGGGCTTGGTTGGATGCCCACTACGGCGTAAAGCTGGAGTCGGCTAATTGGGAGCGCGACTGGGGTGGGTTCGTGCGCCTAGCGTTCGGCTGCTGCGAGGATGTGGACAAGATGGCATTGAGTCCAATAGCGGCCGCAATTTACGAAATGAAGAGTGCCGCTTGAGGGCCTATTGCGTTCCCGTGCGGCTGGTGGCATAGTTTCCCCATCGTGATAATTTCGCCTTTGGCGAAGATCGCTAAAAGAACCCGGCCATTGAGCCGGGTTTTTGCATTCAATATCGGTATTCTTCGCCGAATCCTGCGCATGCAGGGCAGATTAGTTTCCCCTCGCGACCCGTTCCACAGCATCGCGTGCACCGGTGGAGATCATCCGGGCCTATGGTGTGAAGTGCGGCCCTGCAGCGCTTGCCGCTGCCAATATCCGCTAAGCAATCATCATTTGGATATCTAGAGCTCGGCTGCCTGCAGGATCTGCACACGGAGTTAGGGGTCGGCTGCATGGTCATCTACCTCAGTTTAATTTTCTCTGGATTGTAGCGTGTGTGCGCTGCAACTTTTCCAGGGCTGTCCAAATGCAGGCGAAAGACCGGAAAGAACCTCCTGCTCATTCGAAACAAGAGGATCTAACGATGTCGCATACCACCCGCTGCAAAATGACACTCCGCTCCAAAGGGCCTGTTCAGGGCTCGTCGGAATCACTGACGCGCCTGCACTTCGGTGCCGTGTGGTCTGCCAATCCAGCTGAAGAAGACGCGATCTACGGAAAGTACACCCCGTACGGCGAATACGTCGTGAACGTGGCCGCTGATCGCGCCGAGCATTTCGAGGAAGGGAAGGACTACTACTTCGATATCTCACCAGCCACTTAAATTCACTGCAGCCAGGGCAGCCTTCGGGAAGGCCTGGACACTGATAAGCCGGTAGTACAGTGCTACGGAATAACACCGGCAGCCCGCGCACCCATGCCGTGTACGCTTCTTGGGTGGCGCGAGACCGGATCAGCGAGACCGATGCATAAGGGCGTCGGTCTCGCTGATCGTCTTTGGTGGGCGGCGTGGGAAGACACGCAAATTATTCCAAAGCCCAGGCATAGACCTGGGCTGTATCTTTTCGCTAGATCGCCCGAAGGGTGGCATCAGTTATTCCATGGGCACGGCACACGGTCTCATGGTCTGGATTATCCAGGTCGTCTGGAATGGTCAGTTTTCGCTGACTCTGTATCGCGCTCCATGCAATATCGGCAGATGCATTAACGTTCCACTTGAAGTGGAGAACGTTTGGCTTTCCATCCAAGAGGTAGCGAACCTCGTAATCGATGTATTCGGGCAAGGCCTCGACAGAAACCGAAAGGCGTTTGCCGAGGGCAGCCAAAGCCTTCTCGATTGCCTCCATCTTCGATGTGTGCAGGAAGTCGACCAGTCGATCGCCCTGGGTCTGGGCTAGGCCCAGCAGACGGCACAGATCGGCCTTGCGCATATCGCGGGCCATCATCTCATTCCACAGCACGATCTTCGCCACAGTCACCGCTGGCAGTCGCACGACGTACTGACCAGGTGCTGGCTCGGACGCGGCAGGAATGGCGCGACGTTGATCCACGTAGAGCGACAACGCGGTTTCAATCCCGTCCACGGCCTCCCGCAGCGCATCAGCAATATCGTCGCCGGCACTGTTGAGCTCTGGCAGGTCGTCACAAGTAACAGCGACACCTGGGTTTTCGTCTTCGTGAATAGTCACGGGGTAATCAAACATTTCTAGCCCTCCACTCGGCGGCTCTCTGTTGAATGTTTGCGGGTGATGAATGCGAGTGAGCTGGGGCTCATTCAAGCCCCAGCTGTTTGATGATTCCTTTGCGGGTTGGCTCTTTCATTTCCTTTGAGCCGTGGTCCGCAAAGACTGTTTGCTTGCCGTTTGGGGCGGTGACTTTGAAGTGGCTTCCTTTGCCTGCTTCGAAGGTCACCCCTTGGGCCTTCAACCATCGTCTGAACTCGCTGTACTTCATCACCTCGCCTCGTTGTTTGGATGAATCCAGTATACTACGAATTTGTGGTATTACAACGTTTTTGTGGTGCGTATTCCGAACCCAGTTCTTGAGCTGGGCTTTTCTTTCCAGGAGCATAACGATGAGTGACCGGTCGCGGTTTCTGACTGCAGGCAAGCTTTCGAGTACCTCCGGCCAGGTCGATATTGACCTCAAGACAGGTGCATTCACTATCAAGGGCCCGTCCGGAAACACGGTCATCGGCGACCTGGAGAGGGGCGACGTTGTTGCCCGAATCGATGCCGAGTCTGCCGTCGAGCCGTTGTGCCTTGGCGGGGTCACGCTCTACGGTGAGCTGGCCCGCAACCTGCGCGATTTACAGTCGATGCTGGAAGTCCATGGCGCTGGTGAGCTGAAGGTGGTCAAGCCCGGCGGCGAGCCCGGCAAGCCCTTCTTCATCATCGACGGCCAAATGTTCATCAACCAGGCCGAAGTCGACGCTGGCAAGCTCACTGCCGGGTACACCATCAGGACTGAAACTTTGAGCAACGGCCTTGAGGTTATGGCTGGCCTGATCAGTAAGTCCCAGCTGTACGAAGAGATGCGCAAGAACATCGAGAGCATCAGCGCGGATGACGGCCTGGCCTGCGCCGCCCGCCAAGTCATCCGCGAAGAACTGCGACCAGGCGGCATGCTGCACTCCCGCTAACCCTGCTGCACCGTACCCGCCTTGAGCGGGTCTATTTTTCACATGGAGCACCACCTATGGCCGAGCCAACAAGCGCCGCCGCGAGCGTAGTGCTGGGCAAGTACGGGGTGGTGATGGCTGCATTCATCGGCTCGATTCTCTCGCTTGGCTTCCTGAAGGACCTGACCCGCTTCCAGGCGGCAACTGCTGTTGCAACTGGCTTCGGCTTCTCGGTTTACCTGACCCAGCCTGTCACTGCCTGGCTTGCCCCCAAGCTTGAGCTTGCGGTGACCGATGACCTGCTGTGCGGCGTGGCTTTTGTGCTGGGCCTTACAGCCATGAACATCATCCCGGCTATCAAGGCTGCCATGGGGTCGTTCGTCGCGGCGCGAGGTGCCTGATATGAACAGCATCCTGGTTTCAGCGCTGACCGCCCTGGACGTGTTTCTGTGCGTTCTGGTTGTGGTTGCCGCCTGTGACTACCTGCGCAAGGTTCGCCCGGCTGACCAGCCGCTGCTGAGTATCGCTTTCTACCTGGTGGCCATCGGTGGGTTCGGCGCATTCGTCACCGCCCTGCAGGGGCACTGGGTAAACCCCTTCGGCGCGATGCTCCACGCTGGAGTGGTTGCCTACGCCTGGGCCCGGCGCGGCCATGTGTTCGGCTGATCCGCGCCACAAATTCAAGGTGCGCCGTTTCGTGGCGCGATCATGGAGATGCGCATATGGGTCAGCTTCCTGACAGACTGGCGCCTTCGTTATGTTCGGCTTGGCGTGTGCTAGAGCCGGGCGGGCGGTGATCGAGGCGCTGATATGGGGTTTCTCGCATTTCCGAGTGGTGCTTGCGTGAGTAAATGTCACCCGCTCCGCTTCGCGCGCTCTCGATGAATCAGGGCATCAACGAGTGCCGACCGTTTTTAACAGCGCGTTCGCCAGGATAATTGTTGGTTTGAGGATTAAATGCTAGGAGGTTAAAGTGGCCATTACGACGATATCAAAGGATGGATTGCGGATGGCTGCATATGGGGATCCAAAAAAATATAGCAAAGGTGCGGTCAGTAGGGCGGGAGCTACCTTGTCAAAGGGGCAAGGCACCGCAGAAGACCGAGAGATCGTCAACAATTGGCGAAACTCTCACGCATACATCCTAAACACCTTCCAGGCTAATCTGCGCGATTATATGAGGCGCCACGGAGGCATGAACATCACATTCGCGCAGCGCTTAAAGCGGTTGAACACAATTCTGGACAAGCTTTCGACCGGTCGCGCGAATGATCTTGCCACCATGCACGACTTGGCAGGGTGCAGGCTGATTTTTGATTCAATTGAAGAAATTCAAGAGTTTAGAGCATCATTTCACAAGACAAGAGCTAGGCATGTGCGTGATGACCAGGACAGATACGATTACATAGCGCGCCCCAAGACGACTGGCTATCGTGGTATCCATGAGGTCTATAAGTATGCGAGTCAATCTATCGGTGGACAGATATACAGCGGATTGAAGATCGAAATTCAATACAGGACCCGAACTCAGCACGCATGGGCAACCGCAGTGGAAATTAGCGATCTTCTGGACGGGGCAAGAATTAAGTTTGATCAAAATGCAAACCCGAGGAGGGAGCGTCTGTTCGTTCTGGCGAGCGAATACTTGGCGAGAACGAGGGAGAATCAAAAAGGTGCCTTCCCCGATGTCAACGATGCAGATCTCTGCAGAGAGATGCGGGAATTGGAGGGGGAATTGGGGGTCATTCACACTCTCGACATGGCGCGCAGAAGCGCAACAGAGATCCCTCAGAGAAAGCATGTGGTTCTCCACTTCCATGAGGGAGAATTGCTTGCTCAGGGGTTTGCGAGCGGCCCGAAAGCCATGGCTTATCGCGACGGTATTGAAAAACAATATCCAGTCGATGACGTCGTATATGTGACGGCACAATCCACTGGCGCTATCGCTGACGCGTTCCGAAATTACTTTCGGGACGCTGAAGACTTCGTAGAGTCGATAAGGCCTGCATTGATGGTGTGACAAGCACGCTGATAATTGATTGGGGTACGGCGGGTAAGTGTGCCGCAGGTGAGTGCGGCACTAAGTGCTTACTCTACCGCGAGTGCCGCCTCGATCAAGTCAGCGTACTCAGAAAGCTTTCGCATTTCGGATTCAAGCTGTCCATTAGCGGCCATAGCCGGTGCGCGGGCGGCGATCACTTCCAACGCCGCAGCAACGGCATATTTGCGATGAACTTCCTTGGCGTTTCTACCGAAAGACGCTTCGACGATGTTTTTGCTGATGTCAGACATGCAACTCTCCTTCCGTTGGGGTAAGTCCCATCAATACCGGCAACCCGCCACTATTTCAAGACTCAGAGAGTGACCATGACAAGTAAGCAACCCGACTGGGAGGCGATCGAACGAGCCTACCGGGCTGGGGCGCTTTCCATCAGAACCATCGCTGAGCGCCAGGGCGTGAGCGACACCGCAATCAGGAAGAAGGCCAAGGCCCTGGACTGGGTTCGTGACCTTTCCGACCAGGTGCGTAAAGAGGTTCGCAGCAAGCTGGTTCGCGGCGAGGTTCGCAACGATCAAGGCGCGAACCGCGAACTCGATACCGAAATCATCGAAGAGGCCGCAGAGGAGGGCGCGCAGGTAGTTCGCAGCCATCGCCGCGACATCCGCAAGGCCACCAACCTTGCGAACCTGCTGATGGATGATCTGCTGACCACCATCCAGCGCCGGGAGGAAATTGAGGAGGCAATCGACGAAGAGACCGCCGAGGACAGCAACGGCATGCGCCGCGCCTCGATGCTTGCCGCGGTGGCCCTCCCAAGTAACTCCAAGACCCTGTTTCAGCTGTCAGCTGCAATGAAGAACCTCCAGGTGCTCGAGCGCCAGGCATTCGGCCTGGATGAGAAGGAGAAGACGGACGAAGCGGACGAACTGTCCAAGCTAATGGATGAACTATCGAAGGAAGCCTGACCCATGAAGCCCGAGCACCTGAAACTGCTCCGGGACCGGTTCTGGCGGCTGAACAACCTGTACTTCATCACCGACAAGCAGGGGAAGAAGGTCCGCTTCCGCATGACGCAGGAGCAGGTCGATTACTTCCAGGGGATGCACACTCGCAACATCATCCTGAAGGCCCGTCAGCTTGGGTTCACTACCCTGGTCTGCATCGTCCAGTTGGATGCAGCGCTGTTCGAGGCGGCAAAGTGCGCGCTGATCGCCCACACCTTGAACGACGCCAAGCGCCTGTTCCGGGAGAAGGTTAAGTACGCCTATGACCACCTGCCCAAGGAGATCAAGGCGGCCAACCCGGCACGCAACGACGCCGCGGGCGAATTGGTGTTCAGCAAGGGCGGATCGCTCTACGTCTCCACTTCGTTCCGGGGCGGCACGCTGCGTTACCTGCATGTTTCCGAGTTCGGGAAGATCTGCGCCAAGTTTCCGCACAAGGCGCGGGAGATCGTCACCGGTGCGTTTGAGGCCGTGGCCGCTGAATGCTTCGTCACCATCGAATCAACGGCTGAAGGTCGGGCCGGGTACTTCTTCGATTACAGCCAGTCTGCCGAGAAGCAGCAGCTGGCCGGCGTGCCCCTAGGCTTGCTGGACTGGAAGTTCTTCTTCTTCAGCTGGTGGCGCAACCCTCTGTACTGGCTTGACCCCACCGACGTCACGATCCCAGATCGCCTGACCAAGTATTTCGACGAACTGAGCGCCAAGCACGGCATCGTCACCAACCCAGGCCAGCGCGCCTGGTACAGCGCCAAGGAAAAGACCCTCGGCGACGACATGAAGCGTGAGTACCCGTCGATCCCTGCTGAAGCATTCCAGCAGACGATCGAGGGCGCCTACTACGCCAAGCAGTTCACCAAGCTCTACGCTGCCCAGCGCATCGGCAAGCTGCCAGACAACAGCCACCTGCCGGTGCACACCTTCTGGGACATCGGCGTGGGCGACTCGACCGCGATCTGGTTTGTCCGGATCGTTGGCGAGGAATATCACGTAGTCGACTTCTACCAGAACAGCGGCGAAGGCCTGCGGCACTACATGAAGGTGCTCAAGGACCGCGGCTACGAGTACGGCGAGCACTGGGGGCCGCACGACATCGACAACCGGGAATTTGGTAGCGATGGCAAGACTCGGCGAGAACTCGCACGAGAGGGCTACGAGATCGACGGCCAGGTGTATCGGATGACCTTCCAGGTGGTGCCAAAGCTTGGGATTGACGAAGGGATCGAGCAGGCCCGAGAGATTCTGCCCAACTGCGCCTTTGACGAAGCCAAGTGCGAGGAAGGGATCACCGCCCTGGAGAGCTACCGCAAGGAGTGGGACGACAAGCGCGGGTGCTGGAAGGACAAGCCCCTGCACGACTGGTCTTCCCACCCGGCCGACGCCTTCCGCTACTTCGCTGTGTCCAAGACCAAGCGCTCCGTGGTCAAGCACGTTCCAATCTCGTTCACTTTCTGAGGCCTCACATGCCGAACTTCCAACCCCGGGCAGAGTACTCGGAGGCCTTGCCCGGCTGGCAGCTGGTCAAGCGCTGCGTGGCAGGCGCCCGCGAGGTGCGCAAGCACGATATCTACCTACCGATGCCTGATCCCGAGAACAAATCTCCCGAGAACCAGGCTCGGTACAAGCAGTACAAGAAGCGGGCGATGTTCCTGAACATCACCGGGCGCACACGCACCGGCCTGCTGGGTGCGGTGTTCCGCAAGACTGCTGAGCTGCAGCTGCCCACCGGCGTCGAGTACCTGAAGGAAAACGCCAGCGGCGACGGCACGAGCCTCGAGCAGCTTTCCAAGGATGCCGTGGGCGAATGCCTGGACGCCGGTCGGGGCGGGTTCCTAGTGGACTTCCCGGCGGTTGAGGGCGTGTCCTCGATGGCTGACATGCAGGGCCGTAGCGCGCTGATTCACCACTATGGCGCCGAGTCGATCATCGACTGGGATGAGCAGGTTGTTGATGGCGTGAAGCGCCTGGTCTATGTCTGCTTGCTGGAGTGCGTGTCCGTGTTCAGCCCGGACAGCCTGGAGCGCACAACGAGCACCCAATATCGTGTGCTGCTGCTGGTTGATGGCCGCTACGTCCAGCGCGTCTACGCCGAAGACGGCAACAACTACAGTGAGGTCGCGCCGCTCGACAAGAACGGCCGACCCTTCGATCACATTCTGTTCAGCTTCTACGGCGCCCAGAACAACGACGCCAGCGTCGACCGGTCACCGCTTGAGGATCTGGCCGACGTGAACATCCTGCATTACGGCAACAGCGCCACGGTGGAGGAGAGCGGGTTCATCAGCAGTCAACCGACGCTGTTCATCACGACCGATATCACGGCCGACGAGTTCGCCAAGGTGAACCCGAGCGGCATGCATATCGGCTCGACGCGGGGCTACAACCTCGGCAAGTCTGGTACCGCCACCCTGGTCCAGGCGACGGAGAGCCAGCTGGCTCGCACGCTGCTGAAGGACAAGGAAGAGCAGATGCTGATGATCGGCGCCCGCATCGTCCAGAAGGCGGGCGGCGCCGAGACGGCTGAGGCGGTGCGAATCCGCTACAGCTCGGACAACAGCGTGCTGGGCACCATCGCTGGCAACGTGTCCGAGGCCCTGAAGCGGGCCATCCTCGATGCCGAGCGCTTCATGATGGGCGAGCCGGACGAGGAGGGTACTGTCTTCTGGCTCAACCAGTCGTTCTTCGATGAGTCGATGACAGCGCAGGACATCCTGGCTCAGGTCCAACTTTGGCAGCAGGGCTTGATCGCCAAATCCGACTTGCGCACTAACCTGCGCCAGGGTGGCGTGCTGGAGGCCGACCGCACTGACGAGCTGATCGACGAGGAGCTGGCCCAGCAGCCGCCGGTGACCGGCAACGACACCGGAGATGGCGGCAATGAGTAGTGACGGCTACCTGTCTGACGCAGCGACTCGCCACCAGGTGCACGTGCAGCGCTACGCCGGGGGAAGCCTCAAGCGGCTGGCCAAGTTCATCACAAAGGCCATCAGCACCGCCAAATCGCGCGTATCAGATGGATTGAGCCGCTACGGCACCCAACGGTACGAGAAGCAGATCCAAGAGCTACAGGGCGAGTTGGCGGGCGTGTACGGCGAGATGAAGCAGCAGGCTGTGCTCGACCTGACCGAATTCGGCGGCTACGAGGCTGAGTTCAACATGACCCTGTTGGGCAAGGTCGTGAAGGCGGTCATCCAACTTAACAGGCCCAGCATCGAGCAGGTCGCAGCCGCAGCGCTAGCCGATCCCCTCGATCTGGAGGTAGGCAAGGGCCGGCAGCACATCAGCATCAATGGTGCGCTCGACCAGTACGGTACCAAGAAGAGCGCCGAGATCATCAGCGAGATTCGCATGGGATCGGCACTGGGCGAGACGTCCGGGCAGATCAGTCGCCGGCTGACGTCACTGGGCGTCCAGCAGCGCGATCAGGCTCAGGCCCTGGTCAACACCATGACCAACCATATCGCCAGCACAGCGCGCGTGGAGGTGCTCAAGGACAACGACGACATCCTCAAGGGGATGCGCCGGGTTGCCACCCTGGACAGCCGAACCACGCTGTTCTGCATGAGCATCGACCAGACGGTCATCCCGCTGGATGGGCCGAAGCCGCCCTATCACTGGCGGTGCCGGACCACGATCATTCCAGTACTGAAAGACGAGTTCGCCCGGGAGATCCCAGGCTCGACTCGGCCTTCGATCGGTCCGGATGGCGTCGAGCAGGTCAGCGGCAAGACCAGCTACGGCGAATGGCTGGCACGGCAACCTGCTTCGTTCCAGCGTGATGTGCTCGGCCCGGCCCGCTACGACCTGTTCAGCAAGGGCGAGCTGACCATCGACCGCTTCGTCGATGACGTCGGCCGGACCCTGACCCTCAAAGAACTGCGCGAGCGTGAGCCTCTGGCTTTTGAGCGCGCCGAGGCCAAGTATTGATAGTCAAAGTATGTTCAGGTGTCTGCGTAAGGTTATCCAAAAATTGCTCACGCCTAGTTTGGATATTGCGGCGTCGCTAGTTTTGTACTTATCGACCGGGTCCTCTTTGTCGTCAGGCCATGAGGCAAACGCATGGATTATGACTGCCGACACGTCGTGGATAGGACCATTACCTTTTCGATCCGAGTAATACCCTGGAGAGACATTTTCTAAGGGGGACAGTGCTAAGTAAAACTGGTGGCGCCAGTGTTCTTCGTGACCTTCGCACTCGTGAAGAACAACCGGGTTCTTAATTTTCTGCTTGGCGTCTTTGTACTGTTCAATCAATCGTGCGGAAGTCAGCCACGCCAGACGATCGGCCACTGGGGCTTTGTTGGCCGTGCCCTCAGGCCCAACAAGCGCCTGATAAGCCCGTTCCAATGTGCGAACTGCATAGGCCGCCATTCGTTCATCTGATCTTTCGAGCGCGCTTGTTCTGATTGTGACAAATGCAGCAACTGCGGCGGCTGAGCCCGAAAATGCCGCGATGAAGTTTGCATAGTCTCCTGCTGTCATTACTCACCCTCCGTTCAGAATTTGAGCGTGATCATCCCTGATCCACGACTCAAAGCAACATGCCGCGCCCTAAATTCCAAATCACATATGCAGGCAGGGCCTGCCCAACGTCTCTGGGAGACAGCAATGACCTTGAAATTCCAATTGGACAGCCTCGAAGGCGTCGACGAATCCATCCAGGCCCTCTACGTCGAGAAGGACGGCAAGTTCGTGCTTGGCATCGACGGGCTCCCGCAACAGGAAGACGTCACCGGCCTGAAAGCCAAGGTGGACGAGCTGCTCGGCGAGAAGAAGGCGGCCGAGAAGGCACGCAAAGAGGCCGAAGAAACCGCTCGGCTCGAGCGCGAAGAAGCTGCTCGCAAGTCGGGCAACGTCGAGGAGCTCGAAAAGTCTTGGTCCGAGAAGTACGCACGTCGCGAAGCAGAGCTGACCAGCCAACTCGAGAGCACCAACAGCACCCTGCAAGGCCAGATCCGGGATCTGACCGTGGGCCGCACCGCTACCGAGATCGCGACCACGCTGGCCATCCCAGGCAGCGCCAAGGCATTGCTTCCCCACATCGAACGCCGGCTGAGCGTCGAGCAGCGCGACGGTAAACCCACCGTTGTCGTGCTGGACGCGGCCGGCAAGCTCTCGGCGGCAACGCTTGACGAGCTGAAAGCAGAATTCACCAACGATCCGGCCTTTGGCCCGCTGATCGCTGGCAGCAAGGCATCAGGCGGCGGGGCCGGTGGTGCTGGAAAGGGCGGCGGGGCCGCACTTAAACGTTCCGAAATGAGCTCTGTCCAGAAGCGCGAGTTTATTGATGCGCATGGGCAGGACGCCTACCTGAAATTGCCCAAATAATGGAGTAACCCATGCCAACTACCGTCAACTCGGACATGATCATTTACAACGATCTTGCCCAAACCGCTTATCTGGAGCGTCTGCAGGACGTACTGGAAGTGTTCAACGCCTCGTCGGGCGGTGCATTAATTCTGCGCAACGAAATGATCGAGGGCGATCTGCGTAAGCGTTCGCTCTACAAGATCGGTGGCACGTTGGGTCACCGTAACGTCAACTCCGACGCCGTTGTCGCCGGCATCAAGATTGGTGCTGATGAAGCGGTCGGCGTAAAAACCCCATGGAAGTACGGCCCGTACGAAACTTCAGAGGAAGCGTTCAAGCGTCGTGCTCGAAGCCCGGAAGAGTTCTCAATGCTGGTTGGTCAAGACATGGCCGACGCAGCCTTGGACTACTACATTCAGACTGCCTTCGCATCCCTCGGCGCTGCTATTGGCGCAAACGCCAATATGGTTGCCAGCGGGTCCTTCGCAGTCGATCACAAGAAAGTGCTGACCAAGGGCATGCGCAAGTTCGGTGATCGCTTCAACCGCATCGCGCTCTTTGCCATGGACTCCGCTACCTACTTCGACCTGGTCGACGACGCCATTGACCAGAAAATCTACGAAGAGGCGGGCGTGGTCATCTACGGCGGCTCGCCTGGCACCATGGGCAAACCGGTCCTCGTCTCCGACAAAGTTACCGAAGAGCGCATCTTTGGTCTGCAGGTGGGTGCAGTTTCGGTAACTGAGTCCCAGGCTCCGGGTGTGCGCTCTTATCCAGTAAACAATCAGGAAAACTTGGCGATCGGCTATCGCGCGGAAGGCGCTTTCAACGTCGACATCATGGGGTATTCCTGGAAGGACACTGCGGGCGTTAACCCGAATCTCGCGGCCCTGGGGGCCGGTGCGAACTGGCGCAAGCATGCGACAAGCGACAAGGCTACTGCCGGCGTCCTCATCGACCTGTCCGCGCCTTAATCGGCAACTGCAAAGGCGGGTCAAGTAGGCCTGCCTTGGAGGCAATCCATGGAATTGATTTACACAACCCAGCGTGACGACTTCGAGCCTGGCCGGAATTATCGTAATCCACGACATTTTGACCAAGCCGAGCCTGGTGTCGAGTCGGTCGTGGTGATCGGGGACTGGCCGAAGGTGGTCAACTCCTATGAAAAGGCGGGCGCCGACGTATCCGTCATCGATATGCCGACGCGCGTGGCTATCGTCGATGTCTCGGACTCTGCGGAGCTCAAGCGTCTGGCCTACGAGCTGGCATCCATCGGCGTTATTGTCGAGTCGTTCGCTGAGCAGAGCCTGGAGCGTCCAGAGGGCGAGCTGGGCGAAACCGCGTCCCGCCTGTTTCTAGTGCTCGAAGCGGTCAATGCCGGCGTATCGAGCCTGCAGCGCGAGCGTGACGGTGAAGTTGAGAAGGTCAGCCTGCTGCAGAAGCAAGTGGACGACTTGCTGGCCCGGGCCTCTAAGCACGACGCAGAAACCGATGAAGGCCGCGAAGCCAATGAAGTTGCTGATCTGAAGGCGCGTCTCGACGCTGTCGGCATTACCTATCGCGCCAACGCCTCGAAAGAGTTGCTCCAGAAACTGGTCGACGACCTGCCCAAGTAAAAACGGGGCTGCGGCCCCACTCATTCAAGCGGAGGCCTGATGGCTACCTACATCACTGTGGCCGACGTGGATAGCATCCTCGGGGCTGGATGGGCGCCTGCTGAGGCCAAGGACGAGGCGGTGTTCGAGGCAAATGCCTACCTGACTGCGCTCAACCTGGCGGGCATCGACACGGACGACATCCCCGACGACGTGAAGCAGGCCGGCGCCCGCCTGGCCAAGTGTGCCTCCCAGGGCAAGCTATACCAGCAGCAGACCGAGGGCTCGCTTGAAGCCAAGACGGTCAAGGCTGGCTCGGTCTCGACCAGCAAGACCTACGGATCTATCGACCGCACCAGTGCCGCCGCGCAGCCTTCCTGCGTGCAACTGGCCCTGGCGCTGCTGACACCCTGGCGTAGCAACCCGTTCGCCTTCGCCGTAAAAAGGGGGTAGTCATGGGGCTGCGAGAAGAGATACAGGCCGATATGGCCGAGGCCTTCGATACCGACCTGGCAGACGCGGTGCAGCCGTTCACTGGAGGCATAACGCTACCAGGCACCTGGGATCCAGTCACCGAGACCGGTGGCGACCCGGTGGTGATCAGCTACTCCGGCCGCGGGGTGTTCGATTTCTTCAAGATCGCGCTGATCGACGGCATGAGTATCAAAGCCACGGATCAGTTGCTCATTGCTCTCACCAACGAGACCACCGGCGTTCCGCAGGTCGGCCACCAGATCAATGGCTTCGACGTGATCAACGTGCAATCCGATCCCGCCGGTGCCCACTACGAGATCCAGCTCAGGGAGGTCTGATGGCTACCAATGGCTGGAGCACCAACCTGACAGAGTTCGTGGACCAGGCGGAAGCTGACATCAGTCAGATGGCCCGAGTGATCGCCCAGAAGATGCTGGAGGAGGTGGTGCTGAAGTCGCCGGTAGGCAACCCAGGCCTATGGCAGGCCAACATCAAGCTGACCGCAAGGAACGTAGCGCTGGCTGATGCCTACGACGCAAACGTCGATGCGCGAAACGCCAGCAACCCCGGCAAGAAGTTCAAGAAGCTCACCCAGCGCGAGCGCAAAGAGAACTTCTTCGTGGATGCGAAAGCCGCCGGTCAGGGCTATGTGGGCGGCAGGTTTCGCGGGAGCCACATTGTCTCCGTTGGCGCGCCGGACTTCACCGTCACCGAGCGCGTCGACGCAGAAGGGTTGTCTACCATTTCAGAGGGTACCAGTGTGATCCAGTCCGCTGGCCGTTTTCCGGTGATCTACATCCAGACGAACCTCCCGTACGCCGAGGCACTGGAAAATGGACATTCAACCCAGGCCCCGGACGGGGTTTACGGCCTGGCCTTCATCGGAGTAAGCGAGGCCTACAAATGACCTTCGAGGAAATTCGCGAGGCCATCATCGGGCGCATGGCGTCGTTTGGTGGCATCGAGCAGAAGCGCATCTTCTACCCGAATGCGCCGTATCCGCCGGAAAACATCGACACATCCGGCGCGTTCAAGCCTCCAGTGGCCGGGCTTTGGTGTCGCCTGAACCTGCAGTACGCCACGGCGTTCATGGCCGGCATGGCCGATCGACCGCGCACGCGCAAGCCTGGGCAGATCAGCATCCAGTGCTTCGCCCGGGCCAGGACGGGATTGAAAGCACTCAACCTGATGGCTGACGACCTGGAAGCGCACTTTGCGTACTGGATGAACGGCCAGCTTGAGTGCATGGAAGCAACACAGGTCGACGCAGGCGAGTTCGAAGGTTTCTACCAGATCAACGTCAACATCCGGTTTCGCGCCGGCTGAGAGGGTTTAATGCAAAGTGTCGACTATGTGCCAGGAGTTTCCGGCTGGAAGCTCCACAGACTCACCGGTGAATTTGAGATCAACTGCTCGAACATTGTCGCGGGCAGCCTGCCTTCTGATCCGCAGCCGATCACCATCACCGCCGGCGAGTGGCCTGACTACGATCTTCCGGTCAATGCTATCGAGCGCTATGCCTTCATCGGTGCTGAGCTAGCGAAGATCCCCGCAGAGTTTCGCGACAGTGCTGAGTTCAAGACCGAGGACTTCTCGTTTGATCGTGACGGCTCGGACTACCGCACCACGCTGACCTACGTTCGCGAGGAAACTCAGGAAGAGACCAAGGCCCGCCTTCAGAAGGCGAAGGCGGCCGGAATGCGGATCAGTCTGGCTGGTGGTGTGCTCAGCGTCTCGCACGATGGCGCACTGAGCGTTCAGATCGGCGATCTGCAAAAGGACGAAAAGCCTCAGCCCTTCGTGGTAGTTGATGGCGTGATCTACATGAACGAGGCGCTCATAAAGGACGCCACGATCGGCGACAAGATCGCCACGAACTGGTCGGTGAAGATGCACGTCACGGAGGGCGGGCAGTATGTCGCCGCAGGCATTGGGCTGGGTATCGACTCGCAGTTTTTGGTCAGCGCTGACAAGTACTTCATTAAGTGCATGTGCGGCGGTGGACCTGTCGGATTCAGACAGAAGTAACCAGCCCATCGATCCAGTCAACCCCGCCATGAGCGGGTTTTTTTATGCCCGCGATAGGAGGCTCCAATGAGCTCTGGCGCAAAAGTTGTTTCACACATCATCGCCGAGGTGACGCCCGGCGTGACCCCGGCCGGCACCTGGGACACGCTTCGCCTGACCGGCAACGCGCTGACCCCAACCGTCAACACCCAGGCCAGCGACGAGATCACCGATACCCGGCTAAGCCAGGGCTCGGTGGCCACCAGCATCGATATCGGCGGCGACTTGACGGCAGAGCTCTCGTTCGGCTCTTTCGATCAACTGCTGGAGGCTGCTTTCTACGGCACCTGGGCCAGCGACGTGCTGTCCGTAGGCGATACCCGCCGGACCTTCAGCATCGCCAAGGGCTACGAAGACGTTGGCGTCTACGGCGTGTTCAAGGGTGCGCATGTCTCTACCTTCGCCCTCGACATCCCGTCCGACGGAAAGATCACCGCCACCTTCAACATGGCGTGCCTGGACTACGAGGATAGCGAAACCTCGATCGTCGTCTCGCCGAATGACCCGACCACCACCCCATTCCTGTCGAACAACAACGTCGGCACGATCCTGGTCAATGGCCAGTCGCTGGAGGGCGTGGCCTGCGTATCGGCGATGACCGTGAACCTGGACAACAGCCTGCAAACGCAGCGTTGCCTTGGGTCTGATCGTCTGGGCCCAGGTGCGCACATCGCCACCGAGGCCGCGATCACTGGCAGCATCACCCTGGCCTGGTCCAAACGGGCCTGGGAGATCTGGAAGAACACCTTCACCCGCGCGCCGATTGCGGTGGTCTTCCCCATCACCGACAGCCTGGGCAACAAGTACACCTTCAGCTTCCCAGCGGTTGAGGTGGATGGCGAGCTTCCGAACGGCGGAAAGCGTGAGTTGATCGAGGTGACCCTCAACTACACGGTGGCCAAGCTCAGCCCGACCATTACCCGCGTTCCGTTCGTGCCGGTGGTCAGCGTGTCGGTGAGTCCTTCGACTGCTTCCGTGGCGGTGGCAGCTACCCGCCAGCTGTCGGCGTCAGCCTTGCCGGCTGAAGCTGCGCAGAACGTCACCTGGGCCAGCTCGGCGCCTAGTGTGGCGACTGTCAGTGCTTCCGGCTTGGTCACGGGCGTCTCCGCTGGTTCCGCGACCATTACCGCAACCAGTGTCTACGACCCCGCCAAGACCGGCACAGCGGCGATTACGGTTACCGCCTAACCCTGCATCACCTTTGGCCTCCCCGGCATTCACGCCGGCCGGGGGCGGCCCTTTTATTGGCGCGGCGTTGAGGAACAACCATGGCTTTGCAACTGACCGCAAAAAACCAGCCCGCTGTTGGCGAGCGCTGGGTTGAATTCGACAAGGACACCAAGATCCTGCTGGCCGGCATCGACAATGCCGAGTACCAGGTGGGCCTGGAGCGTATGCGCCGCCGGATCGCGCGGAATGACGCTCGGTTCGAAGAGGGCCAGGTCGGAGTGGTGGCCGGCGAACTGACCGAGCACCAGAACCACGCCATGCTGCTGAGCCACTTCATCGTGAAGGACTGGTCCGGCGTGCTGGACGCCCAGGGTGACCCGATCAAATACAGCCCTGCGGTAGCTGCCGAGCTGCTTGAGACCAACATCAAGTTCTTCGTGTTTGTCCTGCGTGAAGGCGCTGCGGCCGCGACTGATACAGCTCAAGAGCGGGCCGAGACAGTGGGAAAGCCGTCGACCGCTTCTGCTGGGAGCGCGAGTGGGGCGGCGACTCGGAAAAAAGGCGCACGGTCTACCAAAGGCTGAAGCTTCAAGTGCCCGACGAGCCGCCGAACGACCCCATCACGGCCTACCTGCTGAACCTCTTCCGTAATATCTGCCGCGGGCGTCGGTTCGTCTCCAGCATGGCTGGAGCTTTCCCGCTGCCGCTGGCTGCCCGGGAGATCTCCGACTGGCTGGAGTCACACCCATCGCCTCTGACCAGGGAAGAAGTCGACGACGTGATATTCGCGCTGGATTCGGCCTGCCTGGCAGATGGCAGCGATGAGTGATTTGTGACCCTCTCAAAGAGGGGCGCAACTAGCGCGGCTGGAAGTGGCTTGTCATAGCCCCGCAGCCAGGAATGGGAGTTCTTCAGCCTTCTGTTTACTTGAGCTTCATCGACTCCAGCAAGTTCAGAGCTGTTTCTGAGGCATTATCAGGGTCGCGTGCGGCATCAGCAGCCGTCTCAATGAGTCGTGCCAAAACCTCTCCTGGGGTGAGTCCAAGCCTTTCTGCCGCTTCGATGAGTGATTGGTACGAGGCCGGGGTCACAGGAAAGGTCACAGGGTCTTCTGGACTGTCGTCAAATGACAGCTTGATGCGAACAGTTTCGGCATCATGCTTCTCGCCAGCCAGCTCCGTGACGCTCACCCCTAGGGCATCCGCGAGGCTATAGAGATCATCGGTGCTTGGTGAGAGCTCGCCCTGCTCAAATTCGGCCAGTACCGAGGTTTCAATACCTGTCCTCTTAGACAACAACCGAAGACTGATTTTTTTTCTGCAGCGAAGATCGAGAAGACGGGACGAAAAACCGTCGTACAGCTCAACGCTCGGGCGCCCTGATTCCTCCCCTAGAAGTTCTTTCACGGGGACACCAAGCGCACCCCCAAGACGCATGAGAACTTTCAGGCGAGGCATAGATTGGCCGGACTCATACTTGGAGATCATCGACCATGCGACTCCAGCAGCTGCGCCGAGCTCGCGCTGAGTAAGGCCCTTTTGAGCTCTAAGTTGAGCAAGTTTTTCAGCGAATGTTGCGTTCATGTCTGCCCTGAATTTGTACGGGGGTGCGTTATCCCCGTACCAAGCGTATGCCTCTAAAGGCAAATAAGGCAACAAACGAAACAGTGTTGTTGACAAACAACACAAAGTGAACAAAACTACACAAACTAAACATGAGTAGGGGTTTAAGCGTGAGCACGGCAAAAGAGAAGAAGGTCGTAGGGGTTCGTCTGGTGGACATGATGCGCGAAGCGCTGGTGGGCAAGGCTGAAGAAAATGGTCGGAGCCTAAGCGGGGAGATCGTGTTCCGATTGAGGAAGTCGCTTGAGCAGGAGATGCAGGATGAGCAAAAACAGCGGGCATGAAAAAGCCCCGATCGTTGCAGCGATCAGGGCTTCGAGAAACGAGATCAACTTCGGAGAAGAAATCGTCATGGCGAATAATAGCACAGCTGTATCCAGTGTCATCCCGTTCGACTTCCACGGCCATAGTGTCCGGGTGGTCACTATCAATGGCGAGCCGTGGTTCGTAGCGTCCGACGTGTGCCGCGTACTGGATGTGAGTAACACCACCCAGGCCGTGCAAGCTTTGGATGAGGACGAACGGTCTATGTTCAACATAGGTCGTCAGGGCCAGGCCAACGTCCTCAATGAGTCAGGACTTTTTACCCTGATTCTTCGCTGCCGCGAAGCAGTGAAAAAGGGCAGTAAGCCACACGCTTTCCGTAAGTGGGTGACCTCTGAGGTGCTGCCAGCGATCCGCAAGCACGGACGCTACGAAGATGTCAGGGGTATGATGACGCCGATGGTGGAGGACCTGCTAGGCAAGGCTGGCGCTCTGCGACTTAGTAATGTCATACGCTGCCGAGTTGCCAAGATGGATGCCGAATATCAGCGCAGCGCTACGGCGAAGCTCGCCTCCGCGCTGCACGCCTGCTTCGGGGTGCCACGAGTTGAGCTGATCCCCGCTGGCCAATTCCAGGCCGCCGCCAACTTCATCGCGAGCTACGCGATTGAGGGCGAATATCTCGGCCCAGAACAAGCCAAACCACGGTTAGATATTCACCATCCAGTTGAAGCGCTGACTCAACGCCGCCCAGGAATGCTTGAGCATTGCGGCATGGGTCAGGCTTGGCTGGACGTGAGCATGGGCGACATCTGCTCGCGCCCCCAGGAACTTTCGCTGTGCGAGAAGATTCTGTGCGAGCTACGTGATGCCGGTTACGAGATTGACGGAGCCTGGTTCGAAGTTCGTAGTCTGCGCAACAGGTTGCACCAGCTGAATTCATTCCTGACTGGGTTGGGCAATGCTATGCAGCAGCCGACTCGTTATGCCGTAGAGGTGACCGAAGGCCGGGGTGCCGCATGAACTCGACGATCATCCCGTTTGACTATGATGGCAATGAAATCAGTTTCAACACTGACGGCTGGATCAACGCAACCGAAATCGCACGGCCTTTCGGGAAGCGCCCTATTGACTGGCTCAAGCAGGACGAAACCCGCGAGTACCTGAGGATACTGGGCGAAGTTCTTAATTGTGATCCTGAGTCACTTTTAGAAACGCGTCGCGGCAGGTATCACGGCGGCACTTGGTTGCACCCGAAGCTTGGCGTCCGGTTCGCGCAATGGCTGGATATCAGATTCGCTGTTTGGTGCGACATGCAGATTGATTCGATCTTGCATGGCGATCTGGGGGCCAAGCAGCAATTTGAGAACGCCTGTAGGGTTTTTGACCAGAGAAAAGATCTTGCAAGCCTTCAAGGCAAGGGTCTTGCGGCTTGGCGCTGGCAAAGGCCTGTGTTGGAAGGGCGTGTTGAGTACTGGCGGGAACAACTGCAGTTGACGCTGACCCTCGACGCAGCCTAAACACCTTGAGCTGAAACGCCCCGCCCATGCGGGGTTTTGGCGCTTCCCGAGGATGGTGGTAGATTGCTGCCATTACTCAGGGAGGACTTTGTGATGCGGAATTTGTTGTTGGCATTGATAGTTGGCTCGGCATCCCAGGCTTCTCTGGCTGCTGGAAATGTTTTGTATTTTGCGTGCCCAGCCCTTGATAAAAAGGCTGATGATCTGGTGGTGACATTGGATCAGGCAAATGGCACTGCATCCCTTCAAACCAGTAAAAGTGGTTCCGGTCTCAACTTCACCTCGCCAGCGGCGTTTGGGCCAAAAGAGGTGACCTGGCGAAATCAATCCAGCAGCTATCCGCAAAAATTTTCCATTGATCGGACTAGCTTGGAGTTGAAAAGAGAAACTACAAGCGGAATGTCAGGCACCTTGTATATCGAAAAATCGCCCTGCTCAATCATCAAGGCGCCAAGCAATACGAAGTTCTGAAGCTGTCAGCTAAGCGAGCCACCAATTGGTGGCTTTTTTATTGCCCGGAGAAAAGTTATGGCACAAACATCGCGGTTGGTCCTGGAGATCGACAGCCGGGACGCCGAGCAGAAGGCCGCTGACACAAGAAAAGCCCTTGAGGCCTTGGAGGGCGCCGGCCTTCGCGTGAAACCGGCGATGGACAAGGCTGGTGCTGGAATGGAAGGCGCCGGCAAAAGTGCCGAAAAGGCTACAAAGTCATTAGCTTCTGAGCGAGATGAAATTGAGTCCCTACTCGGTCGAATCGATCCACTCACTAAAAAACTTGGTGAGCTTGACCGGCAAGAACAAGAGCTTGCCAGGCATAGAAAGGCCGGCACCATAGACCTGGATACGTTCAATGATTACCAGGCAAAGATTCGCACAACCAGATCTGACCTCACCAGGTTCAACGATTCTCTGACGCGTACCGGCAACACCGCAAAACAAACTGCTGCCGCGCTGCGTGGCGTGCCTGCTCAGTTCACCGACATTGCAGTGTCGCTTCAGGGTGGGCAGGCGCCTCTGACGGTTCTTCTTCAGCAGGGCGGTCAACTAAAAGACATGTTTGGCGGTGTCGGTCCTGCCGCGAAGGCTTTGGGGGGATACGTCCTCGGCTTGGTAAATCCATTCTCTGTTGCGGCTGCTGCAGTCGGAGTACTCGGACTTGCTTATTTCCAAGGCTCGAAAGAGGCTGACGCCTATCGCAATGCCCTGATTCTCACTGGCAACGCTGCGGGCACTAGTGCTGGAGCTATTGGCTCGATGGCCGCGAACGTGAGCAAGTCTGTGGGAACCATTGGAGCTGCATCGGAGGTGTTGGCTCAGCTTGCAGCGTCGTCGAAAATTCCCGCATCCTCTTTCGAGATGATCGCGACGGCCGCACTGAAGATGGAGCAAGCCACTGGGAAGGCGGCGAGCCAAACCGTGGCCGAATTCGAGAAGCTGGCGAAAGATCCGGTGAAGTATTCGAAAGAGCTCAACGAGCAGTACGGCTATTTGATTGCCTCCACTTACGCGCAGATTGAGGCTTTGTCGAAGCAAGGCGATCAACAAGCGGCAGCAAACCTTGCTGAGAAAGCCTACGCCGAGGCCGTTGACTCGCGGGCTGAACTAATTAGAAGCAAGCTAGGGCTTGTCGAGACAGCTTGGGATGGCGTGAAGTCTGCCGCCAAGGGGGCTTGGGATGCGGTGTTGGATATTGGCCGCGAGGACACTTTTGAGCAGAAGCTGGTAAAGCTTGAGGACCGCCTCAATCGTGTGCGAAACGCGAAGATACCGACCATCTTCGATGACAATCCAAACCTTGGCGAGCTTGCCAGCGGAGAGAGCGGCGCGCAGTCGGCTATCACTGATTTGTATGTTCAGAAAGCCGAAGACGATAGGCGAGCGGCCGCCAAAGCAGAGCTTCTGAGGCTGGACAAGGAATCGATCGCAAACCAAGAGAAGCTTAGCGAGGCTCTGAAAAACTCAGCTTCGAACGCCGATAAGTTGAAGGCTCGTTACGCAGAGATCGACAAGCAGATCGCGTCCGCCAGTCGACGCGGAACTGCTTATTCAGAGACAGAAATCAAGCAGCTTCGGGATGCCGCCGCGAAGCAGTTTGCAGACCCAAAACCAAAGGCTTACACGGAGAACGCCGGCCAGCGACTGCTTGACGAGGCGCGCCAGCGCTATGCAGTGCTTCAACAGCAGAGCTCTTTGATTGGCCTGCAGGCCGACGGAACGAGGTCCTTAGGCGCCGAAGCAAAAAAGCTGTTGGAGTTGGAGCAGCAGATTGCCGACCTCAAGGACAAAAAGACTCTTACTGCTACGCAAAAGCAGCTGCTGGCAATGGCGGATTTAAACCTTGCACAGCAGAAGCAGAACGCCGCTCTTGAGAAGGAAAACGAGTTACGGAAGATTGCGACAGAAGAGGTGCAGAAGCTCGCAGCATTCCAGACCAACCTCGCAAGCCAGTTGGCGAAGGCCCAAACCGGGCTAGACAACAATTTGGCCGGCATGGGTATGGGGGATCAGCAGCGACAGCGCCTGCAGGAGCAGCTCAGCATCCAGCAGCAGTACCAGTCTCAAATGGACGCACTGGAGCAGCAGCACAACGAGGGACGGATCAGCGACAACCTGTACAACCAGGAGACGGAAGCTCTGCGTTCGGCGCTGCAAACTCGACTCGCGATGCAGCAGCAGTATTACTCGGACGTAGACAAAGCCCAATCGGACTGGTCGCTCGGCGCCTCTTCGGCGTTTCAGACCTACTCCGAGCAGGCGCGCGACGTCGCCGGCCAGACCCGCAACCTGTTCACCAGCGCCTTCAGCAACATGGAAGACGGCATCATCCAATTCGTGAAGACCGGGAAGCTATCGTTCAAGGATCTGGCGGACGGCATCATTGCCGACCTGATCCGCATTCAGGTGCGTCAGGCGGCGGTGGGCATCTTCGGCACGCTATTCACCGGGCTGGCCGGTGCATCCGCTGCAAGTAACGGTTTCGCTGCTGGGTCGGCCGCCGCGACATCCTCGAGCCTCGGCGCCTCAGCTGCTGGTTACAGCCCGAAGTTCGGCTTTTCTGATGGCGGCTATACCGGCGATGGCGGTAAGTTTGAGCCTAAGGGTGTGGTGCATGGTGGTGAGTTCGTGGTGCGAAAGGACGTGGTCAGCCAGCCAGGCGCTCGAGAGTTTCTCGAACGCATGAACTCGAACACGAAGGGCTATGCTGACGGTGGCTTTGTTGGCGGAGCTGCAACTTCAAGGGTGGCCAGGTCTTCGGCATCGATGAGTCTTCCATCTATCGAGCAGCATTTCTATTTCCAAGGCAATCCTGATGAGAGCACAGCCCAACAGCTCAAACAGGCGGCGGATGATGGTGCTAATCGCGGCATGAAAGGGGCTTACGAGATGATGTTGCGTGACCTCAAACAGAACGGACCAGCAATGCAATTGATTAGGAGAAACCGTTGAAAATTTCCGACCTGGATGTTATCGAACTACTGGATGTCATCACCCAGGCTATTTCGCCCGTGCTGTTCAAAGGGCTCGACCAGAACACGGCACCTCATCTTTGGCGCGAACGAGTGAAACTGAATGCCGAGATCATAGGCCGAATCACAGCTGTCTTGCAGTGCGGTGATGAGGTTGGGCCGGAGATCCACGATCTCATTGAGCTCTGTACTCGCAATATGCAGGCCGGCTATGAGAAATCGTTTTCTGAGGTTCTTGGGCCTGGCGGTTCGTTGAGCAAAATCCACAGGACATAAGCCCCCGGCTTTACCAAGGAGTTACTTCATGGCTCTCACGTGGCCGGCTTCGCTGTGCCCGTCAGAAATGACATGGGGCATCGTCAACAACAGCCGGGCGTTTACTTCAACGCTGTCGTACGCTCAGCAGATCGTGGGCTACCCGGGGGCGTACTGGCAGTGCACTTTGACGTTCGGCTTGCTGACCAGGGCCCAGGAGCGCGAACTGTCGTCGTTCCTGGGGCGCCTGGACGGGATGTTTGGGACGTTCAACATGCCGGCGTTCACCAGGAGGCGCACGGTCAGCATTGGCGCGCTGACGGTGATGTCGGGCAACGCCCAGGCTCGCAGCATGGTGGTCGCCGGGGCTGCGCCAAGTTCCGCCATTTTCAGCGCTGGTGACTACATCACGATTGCAGGGGAGATGTTCGAGGTGACCGATGCTGCGTCGTCGAATGCCCAGGGCCAGGCAACTTTGATGCTGAACAAGCGCATTCGAAAATCGCTGACCGCCGGCGCCGCTGTCGAATACCTCAACCCATATTCCGAGATGCGCATGACCTCGGATACCTGGTCGATGTCGGTACGCCCGATCATCGCCAACGGTTCCTATCAATTCAGGGAGGCCTTCTGATGCCATCCGCATTCCCCTTCAGCCAGAGCGTGGTGAACATCATCGCCACTGGCAAGTTCATGCCGGTGTATGCCGTACAGCTGGATTTCGTCGATGGGATGGTGTTTGCGCATACCGGTACCGGTCAGCTGGTTGTTGACGGCGTGACCTATGAGGGCGTGGGCAACTTCGGCCAGGTAAGCCAGTCGCAGGAGAGCGACAACTCGGGCTCGCCGATGTCCGTGGAGCTGACCTTGAGCGGCCTGGATGCCTACATCCTGTCGGAAACCAATATTCGCGGGTGCCGGGGCAGGGCGGCCAAGGTCCTGTTCATCGTCTTCGATGAGGCCGGCAACTACGCCGCGGACATCCTCTTCTCGGGCCGCATGGATGCCGCCAAGTTCTCGTTCGCCGGTAACGGCCAGGACGGAAACAGCATCACGGTCCCTGTCGTCGACCGGATGGCCGAGTGGAGCCGAACCGGTACCGAGCGCTTCACCGATGAAAACCACCGGGCCCGTCACCAGGATGACCGGTTCTTCTATGCCATTGCGCAAATGTCCGAATGGCCAATCTACTGGGGCTCCAGCAAGGACGCGCCGGCGTTTACCTACGGGAATTAGCGATGCGACATCGAGACTGGACTACCCGTCTGAACGACGTGATCAAGGCTGCCCAAGGGCGGCCTTTTTCATGGGGCGAATTTGACTGCTGCCTGTTTGCGGCCGACTGCGCTGCAGCCGTTTGTGGTGTCGATCCGGCCGAGCAGTACCGCGGCAAGTACAAGACGGAGACCGGCGCCAAGCGTCAGCTGAAGAAGCAGCACGGGAGCCTTGAGGCCGCCTGGGATGCCTGCTTCTCCAGGGTATCGCTGGCGTTTATCCAGCGCGGTGACGTTGTGCTGTACGACGCACCAGGTGGACGAAGCATGGCTGTGTTCTGGGCCGGGGATTACTGGTCGACGACCGAAGACGGCGTCTTCCGCATTGAGTGCGAGCCTCTGGCCGCGTGGAGGGTTGAATGAGCGGTGGGGTCAAGAAGCTCGCCCAAGTAGTGGTCGGGGCTGTAATCGGGTTTGTCCAGGGTAACGTTGTCGGAGCAGTAATCGGTGCCGGCCTGGCTTTCTACGCTGCCGAGCAGCAGGAAAAGCTGAACACCAAGTCCCCGCTGCGGGACAACGAGCCATCCGCGCAGACCGTCCGCTCCTCTAAGGCCCCGGTCCGTTTCATCCTTGGCCGAGTTGCCACCGGTGGTGTGCTGGTGTGGGCCCAGGAGCAGTCCGGCACCCAGACCGAAGGGGAATGGCTGCACCTGGTGTATGTGCTGTGCGAAGGCTCAGTGGATGCGCTGGAGGAGATCTACTTGGGCGAGGAGCCTATCGCCTCGTATGGCCCGTTCGCCAGCTATGAATTGGTGGTGAACCCTACTCAGGTCAATGCCTTCCTCAAGGCCAACTGCCCCGACTGGAAAGACAGCCAGATTGGGCGCGGCCTTTCCTACGTCAGGCTTTCTCTGCAATACAGCGCCGAGAAATTTCCGTCCGGCATTCCTGATGCGCGCTTTGTGGTTCGCGGTCGAAACGATCTGTACGACCCGCGCACCGGCATGAGCGGCTACTCGGCCAACACTGCTCTGCACCTGCTGTGGTATCTGCGGGCCCGGTGCAATGTGCCTGACGATGAGATCGTCTTCGAGACCTTCGCCAGTGCTGCGAACGTGTGCGATGAGTCTGTTGGCAATGCTGACGGCTCGGTAAGTGCGCGGTACAGAACTGCCTGCGTCATCGGTGCCGACGAGCAGAAATCCGGCGTGCTGCAGAAGCTTGAGGCGGCCTGCGCCGGGAAGCTGATCCGCGTCGGCGGTCGGTGGATGCTCCAGGCTGGGGCCTACTACGGCCCTTACGACTTCGAGATCACCGAGGACATGGTGATCGGCACCATCGGCGGCAGTACTGAGCCGTCAAACGACGCTGCCATCAACACTGTGCGCGGCACCTTCATTGATCCTACTCAGTCGTGGACCGAGACGGATTACCCAGAGGTGAGCATCGCGGAGTGGGTGGCGCAGGACGGCGGCGAGGCGGCGGAAACGCTTACCTTCTCCTATGTGACAGACCCCTACCTGGCCCAGCGCCTGGCGAACATCGAGCTCCGCCGGCGCCGTGCTGGCGGGGTGATCACCATTCCGATGAACTTCGCCGGCTACAACTGCCGCCCCGGGCGCGTGGTGCGCGTGAACCTGCCGTCGCTGAACATCCTCGGTGAGTTCATCGTGACCAACTGGTCCATGGGGGACGAAGAGGGTTGCAACGTCCAGGTGCAGCAGTATGAAGCGGCGATCTTCGACGACGCCGTGGGCGAGCCGTACAACCCGATTGGTTTCATCAATCTGCCTTCTGGAGGGCTGGGGTCGCCAACGGGACTGGCCTGGGTTCAAGAAACGGGTGCCGAGGTCGTTCAGGGCGTACTGACCTGGGCGCCAAGCGGCGGAATCGTGTCGGAATACGCCGTGATCGTCCGCCAGGGCGTGAATGTTGTGCAGTCACACACCATCCAATCAGCGAGTAATCGCTGTCAGATCAGCGGGCTGCCATCTGGCAACTACACGATGAGCGTTGCGGCAATAGGGCCTATGGCCCGCTCAGGCGAGGCGACCATCAATGTCAGCGTAAATGGTCCTCCTATCCCGGAATTTTGCTCTGTGCAGTCCGCGCTTGAGTCGATCACGCTGATACCGAGCAACCCGTCAGCAGGTTTGAACGGGGGCACCTATGAGTACTTCTTCACGACCAACCCGAATGCACCTTCCAGCGACGCGGTCTACCTCGGGCAGGGTCTGAGCTTCACTCATACTGGCCTCGCGTTCTTCACGAACTACTTCTATTACATCCGCTCAACCAATGCCTATGGGAAGAGCCCGTTCCTGTTTGTCCCTGCATCAACGTCGAACGACGTTAGCGCCTACTTGCAGGCCTTGGCTGGCAAGATTACCGAGAGCGAGCTGGGACAGGAGTTGTTGAAGGAGATCGAGAAGATTTCCGGCGATGGCCCTGGCTCTGTGAATGACCGCCTGGAAGAGCTCAATGAGCAGCTGCAGGAGCAGATCGGCAGCCTGGTTGACGCGCTGGAGTACAACCCAGAGCAACCGTACTTGAAGGATGACGCTGTTCGCCTGGGCCAGCGCCTGTACCAGGCCAAGCAACCGGTCCCGGCAGATCCCTCTGGAGCGAATGCGCCACCGAACCCGCTGTACTGGCTGGATATCGGGCAGGTGGTGCAGAGCGCCAATGGCCTTGCTGCGCAGGTGCAGGAGAATACTGCCGGCCTGTCCGATCTGGGTGGCGTGGTCACCGCCCAGGCAACAAGCCTGCAATCGCTGCAGGCAGCTTGGCGCGCTGACGTCGACGACGATGGCGGCATGTCCGACGCCAACGCAGCCTGGGACGCCCAGGCCGGTATCAGTGAACAGCGCAAGGTGTTTGCAACTGAGCAGCAGGCATCCGCTGAGCGCTTCATCGCGATTGACGCCAAGGTCGGGCAGAACGCCGCCGGGCTTTCCACCCTGGAAAAGGCGGTGGCCACCCAGAGCGAGGCCACGGCCACGCGCCTGGATCAACTGAAGGCCGAGGTCGACGACAACGCGGCGGACATTCAGGAGGTGTCCGAGGCGCAGGTGACAACCGACCAGGCCGTGGCTTCGATACGAACCTCTGTCGAGGCGGTTTACACCGCCGGCCGGGATGATACGGGGGAGGGCGACTTGTTGAGCGCATTGGACGCCCAGAAGTCGCAGGCCAAGTTCGCTAGCGATGTTCGCATCCTGGCGGATGCCGATCAGGCCCTGGCCCGGAAGACGGAGACGCTCGAAGCTTCGATCGGCGAGACCAGCGCTTCGGTTCAGCAGGTCAGCCAGGCCGTGGTGAACCTGGATGGGAAAGTGAGCGCCCAGGTGACCATCAAGGCGCAAACCACATCCGGCGGCAGAACCGTAGTTGCCGGATTGGCAGTGGGCAGCAATGAGGAAACTTCGGAGATCCTTGCATTCGCACAGCGCTTTGCGGTGGTCGATGAGGTTTCTGGTCAGATCTCTGTGCCGTTCGTGGTGCAGAACGGCCAGGTGTTCATCAATCAGGCGTTTATCAGCCAGGCCTTCATCAAAGAAGTGATTCTGGGGTCGACGCTGCGCTCTGCCGCGGTCAACTCACAGGGGCTCCCGCTGCTGGAAATCAACATTCCGGCAGGCACATTGGTGCTTCGCGGGCAGGATGCCAACGGCTCGACGCTGCTGAACAACGGCGGCCTCTACGTCTACGACGCTGCAGGCACTGAGCGTACAGCAGTGGGGAGATTGACTGCTCCATACGTTTACAACTTGAACTACATCACCAGCACCGGAATGTGGGAGTGATTTAATGGATCTTTACGGGCTTCGAACCAGGGACGCGTCGGGCAAGGTGACGCTCGATACATCCATCACACCTATTCGCTCGCTGAAGATGATGACGGTCACCGGTGATGGCAGTTTCGATCAGTACATCTCGATTCCCGAGATTCAGGCGCAGTCGTTCGTCGTTGTCGACACACTGGAGGACCAAGGGGAATACACCTATTCCCCTGCCGCCTGGTACTCGGCCGGCATCCTTCAGCTGAGGCAGCCGCTCACCAATACCTGGCAGGTGATGATCTTGTCGCAGGGCGGGGAGCCGTTCAGCGCAAATGACACATACGGCATTAGGACCAGAAACAACAACATTCGCACCCAGATTGACTCGGTGAACCGCGTGCTGACTGTTCGCCACAGTGGCAGCTTCCAGTTTGGCCAGCAGGTGATTCCGGGCCAGCAAGCGCAGTTCATCCAGTGGGCGGACATCAACTTCCCGGTGCCGATCACCACGTCCGAGAGGCCGTTGGTCTTCTTGAATGCGGCCGACTACATGATGGTGGGCAATTTCTCGGTAAAGGGCGGCCCTGGGAACTGGACGGGGTTCAGGCTGAAGGCCTGGCCCCACCCGTTGCATGGCAGCGCCTGGCAGCAGTTCATGACCATCAAGTGGTTCTGCTCGAGCTATATGGTTGACGCCTCACCACTCGATCCATACGGGGCTTCGATACGCGACGCCAACGGCGTTCGACTGTTCGTCACGTCGGCAAACATCACTTCGCTGAACAGCCAGCCGGCCACCAACATGTTTGTACAGGCGGGCGACCCCATCAGCGGCTCCGGCAGCTACTCGCCAAGCCAGCAGATGCCCTGGACCGGCAGCTATGACGACTACGTGTTGGCCAATGCCCTGTTCTCCTGCACGAACATCGTGCAAACCACTCAGCCGATACGAGCGAACTTCGGGGGCTTTTGGCCCGGTAACAGAGGAATGCTCCAGATGTATGTCGATAACGGCTCAGGCATCAACCCACTTACCGCCAATGGCCGGACGCTGTTTGCAGCTCGGCCGATGAAACCGATCTAAAGGAAAACCCTATGCCATGGTACAGAACAGGCACGGTCGCCATCACGGCCGGC
Organism: Pseudomonas sp. B21-035; assembly: GCF_024748945.1. NCBI lineage: Bacteria > Pseudomonadati > Pseudomonadota > Gammaproteobacteria > Pseudomonadales > Pseudomonadaceae > Pseudomonas > Pseudomonas sp. B21-035. The sequence continues at coordinate 3,009,241 of NZ_CP087179.1, read as the reverse complement.
CAGAACACGGTGACCGGTACCGGCACGACGTTCACCTTGAATGCCCGGGTCGGTGACGCCTGGGTTGGCCCGGACGGCCGGCAGTACGAGGTGACTAACATCGCCAGCGGAACAGTACTGAGCATTCTCCCGGCTTACCAGGGCGCCACCGTAACCGGTGGCACCTACTCAATCACACCGATGCAGGGGTACGTGAAGGAATCAGCTGATCGGCTGCGCCAGGTCGTCGAGCAGTACGGCGCAACGCTGGTTCTGTTTGGTGGTGCTGCTGATGCGGCGACACTAAGGGCAAACATTGCTGCTGCGACCCGGGGCCAGAACTCCGACATCACGGCGCTCCTGGGCCTGACCACCGCGCTCAGCGTTGCCCAGGGCGGCACCGGCGGCAACACAGCTGCAGCTGGCCGCGCCGGGTTGGGGCTGGGAACGGCCGCCACGGCAAATGCCGTGGGCACGGTTTCCCAATCGGGCGGGGTATCGACGGGCGCGATCATCGAGCGCGGTTCCAACGCCTCGGGCCGCTACACGAAATTCGCCGACGGCACGATGATCTGTTCGGCAACGCTGAACTTCTCCCAGGCGGTCACCTTCGCCCAGGACGGGCTATTCATCGGGGCCACGCCGACGTTCGGCTTCCCGGCGGCCTTCATCGCGCCGCCTCAGTTCACATTCAGCGCGCGGGCGCAGACGGTTTCCACCCAGCCCAATGCGGTGACCGCGACAACCTATCAGGGCCTGGTCATGTCCATGACTTCTAGGACCATCACAGCAGACTTTGTAATGACAGCCCAAGGCAGGTGGTACGCATGAGACTGAAACTGACCCCGATCCGCTCCGACGCCACCCTGGCCATTCACAAGCTGGGTGACGTGCTGACCATCAATGGCTTGCCGTATGACTTCGGTCCGCTGCCAGATGGCGCCACGCTCCCGGCCGAGGCCATTAGCTGCCCGTGGATCAACCAGCCGGTGGAGCGCATCAGTGGCGTGCTGGTCATTCCGATCACCATGCCGCACGGCGCCGAAGCCGGGGAGCGATCGCGCTTCCCCGCGGACATTGTCGGCGCCCCGGACGGTCCGATTGCGCTACCGACTGACCAAGACCCCAAGCCAACCGTAGCGGAAGCAACAGAGGAGACCGACGCATGATCGACTTCAGCAAGGTCAAAACAGCAGAGCAGAAAGCCAATGAGGCCCGCCAGGCAGAGCGCGAGGCGGCGCTGGCGTCCCGGCGTGCGGCCTATGCCGCCGAGAGCGATCGCCTGAAGTTCGAGGCCGAGTATGACGCGCTGGCTGCCGGCACTGAGCCCGATTACAGCGCCTGGATCGCCGCGGTCGCCGCCATCAAGGAACGCTATCCGCTCCCGCAATAACGGTCAGAGCGTCAGCGCACCCGCCATCGAGCGGGTTTATTTTTGCCTGGAGAAAAGCATGCCCTGGAGCAGAGCAGGAACAGTGGCCGTAACGGCTGGCCAGAAGACGGTCACCGGTACCGGCACGGCGTTCACCTTGAATGGCCGGGTCGGTGACGCCTGGGTCGGGCCGGACGGCCGGCAGTACGAGGTCACGAACATCATCAGCCCGACGTCGCTGAGCATCGAGCCCGGGTATCTGGGTTCGACTGTTTCCGCAGGCGCCTACGCCCTGGTGCCGATTCAGGGGTGGCCAAAGGCTGCAGCCGATCGGATGCACCAGATCATTGACCAGTGGGGCGTGGCGCTTTCCTCGCTGGGCGCCGTGTCGACGGAGAACGTGGTGCCGGTGGCCAAGGGCGGGACGGGCGGAACGACGCAGGCAGCTGCTCGGAATGGCCTCGGCCTGAAGACAGCGGCGGTGGCGGATATCGTCGGTACCGTCTCGCAGGCCTCGGGTGTGCCCACCGGCGCGATCATCGAGTCAGGCACCAACGCGAACGGCGAGTACGTGAAGTTTGCCAACGGCACCCTCATCTGCACGGCGGCGGTTGTGCTCGAGTTCAGCGTGCCCCTGACCCTGCTGAAACTCTGGCCCTTTCCTGCGGCCTTTTCGGCGCCGCCGAAGGTAACCGTCACGCCGATTCAGGGACTGTCGGCCGATTCGGCCCCGGTGACGTTCGCCGAGTTTGGTCCCGCGATGGCGGCCTCTATCAACACCGTCCAGTGTGTGCCGCGCCTGTGGCGCACCGCCGGCGGCACCAACAGCTTCATCAGCACGTCCGTGGCCACCGTGCACTGCCACGCCATCGGCCGCTGGTTCAACTAGGAGAAACGCATGCCCCCTTTGACCGAGCAGCAGTTGCTGCAGATCCTCCCGAACGCCCGCCCAGTCGCGGGCATTTTTTTGCCTGCGCTGAACCGGGCCATGGCGCGCTACAAGGTCGACAGCCCGGTGCGCGTGGCGGCATTCCTGGCCCAGACCGGGCATGAGTCGGGTCAGCTGCGCAACCTGGTGGAGAACCTGAACTACAGCGCCGAGGCGCTGGTGCGCACCTGGCCCGGCCGGTTTACCGCAACTTCAGCGGCAGTCTGCGCGCGGCAGCCGGAGAAGATCGCCAACATCGTTTACAGCGGGCGCATGGGCAACACTCGCCCCGGGGACGGCTGGCGGTACCGTGGACGTGGCCTGATCCAGCTCACCGGCCGGTCGAACTATGTCGCCGCCGGCGCCGGCCTGGGCCTGCCGCTGGAGGACAACCCCGAGCTGCTCGAGCAGCCTGAGAACGCCGCCATGTCCGCCGCCTGGTGGTGGTCGATCCACGGCCTGAACGAGCTGGCAGACGCCGGCCGCTTTCAGGACATCGGCAGCGTGATCAACACCGGCAAGCCTGGCCGGATACCGCACGGCGCCGCTGAGCGAAAGGCCCTGTATGACCGCGCGCTGAAGGTGCTGGCGTGATCAGCTGGCGCACGATAGGTGCAGCGGCATCGCTGGCGCTGGTGCTCTGGGCGTTCTGGGGCACCTACGAGCACGGCCGCTCGACCATGGATGCCGAGTGGCAGGCCAAGAGCGAAAAGCAGGCCAATGAATTCAAGGCTGAACGAGAGGCCGCTGCTGTGGCGGTGATCAACTGGCAGGGCGCAGAGCAGGCCCGGCGCCGAGCCCTTGAAGATCAACTGCAGGCCAACGACAAAACCCACTACCAGGAGCTGACCAATGCCCAAGCAACCCAAGCTCGCCTGCGCGATCGCCTCGCTACTTCTGATCTCCGGCTGTCAGTCCTACTCGCCGCCCCAGCCCAGGGTAGTGGCTGTGGGGTGCCAGCCGTCTCCAGCGCCGGCGGCATGGTTCATGGAGCCCCGCGAGGCGAACTTGACCCTGCGGCTGCTCAACGAATTGTCGCCATCACCGATGCCGGTGACCAAGGATTGATTGCCTTGCGGGCGTGCCAGGCCTACGTCCAAGGCATCGAGCAGTGATCTGGAAAAAACCAAGCCCAGACGGCTGCTTTCGACCCTTTGCGGCCGTTCGTGGATGACCTAAACCGGCCAATACCAGCCAGTCGCATGCTTACATGACCGGCTAGAGCAGAACCTCGCTAGAAAGCGCAGTGGATTCGGATGCTGACGGACAGCAATAAGCATCCAGCTGGGCAAGGTACAGAAGGGCATTTAAGCCGTCGCCTACCCCGTCACCTCAGTAGAGATGGCGCAAGTCATGCTTGACCACCGCATCGACCACCAGGCTGGTGGCCTTGCCCAACAGGCCCGTACCGTTCATGTGCTCGGACAGCATCTTGGAAAAGGCTGGAATCTGCCTTTCGTCCAGGTGTGTTGCGCGATCCCACAAGCCCGCGGCCAGCAGTGCTGGGCAGTGCTGGAAGCGATAGCGCTCGACGTTCACGACGGTAGCGACCCGAGGTGGCTTGCCGTTGATTGCCAGTGGGGCGAGCAAGTTCGAGTCGTTGTTCAACCAGGCGCGCCCGGCCACGGATAAAACCGTGTCGGCGCCGGGCTGAAGGAAGGACAGGCGCAAGGCGCCATCGACGAGAATATTGCTCAGGCTGCAGGCAACCTTGTTGCCAGGGCGTTCCGGTACCAGCAGAGTGTGGCGATCCAGTACCTGTACGAAACCAGCCGGGTCACCTCGTGGCGACATCTCGGTGGCGTCGACCTGGCGCTGCGTAAGCATCAGCAGGTACGGCGAGGCGGCGATAAAGGCCTGCGCTGGCTCGGACAAGGCCTGCCCTGTGTCAGCTAAAAAGGGCGTGGTGTACTCTCTGGCCCGCCAGAAATCGGCGCGTACCTTGGCTCGCGAACAGTGCAGGAACAGCGCCTCGGCGCGAAACTCCAACAGCTTTCCGGCCCGCAGAGAGCCCCGGCCATTGGCGCGCAGGCTGAACCCCACGCCGGGCAGGATGAAATACAGACTGCAGGCCATTTCCTCTATCGGCTGCTGTGAGATCGCTTTGTCTGCCGGCCAGGGCAGCAAGATGTCCTGGCCCTCGGCCCGTAACACTGGATGGTGGCGCAAATCGAGGTACTCGATATCTAACCGCGGGTCGGCGAAGCCGACGGCGCAAACCGTCGCTTGGCGGATCATCAGCAGGCAGTGCTCATCCAACTTGCGCTGCAGTCGTTTGTGCATCATCGCCGGTGGTGGCGGAATCAGTGCGCGCAAGGCGCTTAACGATTCGATTCTGTGCTCGGGCATAGCAGGTCTTCCTGTGCCATGGTCGTGTCGTCGATGCTAGGCAGTCCGATGACGGCTGGCCATGGCTCTGCGGTTCAACCTGTATGGCTTTTGGTTGCAACCTGCACTTGCATGGCCGACGGCTGGCCGCCGCTCTGCACCGTGCGTTAGAGTCGTTACCCAAGCAACTACCAAGAGCAAGTCCGATGGTCAGAAGTACCACCGTATCGGCCGTCGCAGTGCTGGATCTGCACGACCAGTTGCTGAATCTCGGCGTGGTCACTGCAACCCAGTTGCGGGAGGCCGGGGTGGAGGGTGCCAAACTTCTCGACCAGGGGGCTGCGGCATCGCCGATCCAGGAGCAGCGTGTCGACGAGACCCAGTTACTGGCGCTGTGGCAGTTCGCCGCGAACAACACGCAATTGCCGCATATCGGCCTGCTGATCGGGCAGACCTTCAACCCCGCCACGCATGGCGTGCTGGCTAGTTGGTTGCGCCAATGCAGTCGGGTGAGCGAGGTGCTGGAAGTGTTCCAGCGGCATATCGCGCTGATGAACCCTTCGGAGAGCTGGCAGTACAGTGAAACGGCAGATGCTCTGGTGCTGGAGATCACCTTTGCCCCCGGCAAAACCTACCCGCAGGCCGCCATCGAACGCAGCATGAGTGCAGTGCTGCGCTGGAGCCGGGAGATGACCGGCGTAGCGCTGCGGCCTCTGGCGTGCGAGTTCGCTTTCCCATCCCCGGCCTACCATGCGCACTATGTCGAGCTGTTCGGCAGCGAGCTGCGCTTCGACAGCGAGAGAAACAGCCTCCACCTGCCGCGCGACTTCCTGCAGCATTCCATTCTCGGCGCCAGCGACTACCTGCGACAGATGCTGGAGTCTCGTGCAAGGGCGACACTCGCGCAGCTGCAAGACGCAGATACGCTTGCCGGCACGGTGCGTCGCTTGATTCTCGCAAGCCTGCCAGAAGGCGTGAGCATCAAGCCAACCTGCCAGGCGTTGCACGTCAGTCGCACCACGCTCTACCGACGCTTGAAGGAAGAGGGCACCAGTTTCAGCGCGCTGGTGGCGGAGGTACGTCGCGAGTTGTCTGCGGAGCTGATTCGCCAGGGGCTGCCCGTGGCGACGGTCAGCGAGCGGCTGGGGTTCAGGGATACCAGCACTTTCCACCGTGCCTTCAAGCGCTGGTTCGACCGCCCTCCGGGAGCCTTTCGAGACTAGCAGTGGGCTTGCCGCTTTCGGCGCCAATGGCGCGTTAAGCGAGGCGATTGAATTGCCCCTGAAAAGGTAGGTACCTGCGAACCTCAATGCAGGAGACTGGCCTGCTGCGAATCAGTCCGCTTCCGGCCGATTTCTGCACTTCGCGACCGGCAGCTATGGGTCGAAAGCAGCCGGTCATGACTGACCGCTTTTGGCCGATAGCTGCCGCTCGCGACCGGCTACAGTCGGCCAAAAGCATACACTCACGGGGCAGGCTTCGCGCCCCTCCTACTTCACCGAGAAGTGAATGTTCACATCATTCCGGCCTAACGCTTCGGCTAGCTCCTCGGGGCTATCGACACGACCAATTCGGGTGTAGGAGTAGGTCGACTCGAACGTCCGGTAGAAAATCACCAGCGTATCCGCGCCGTACAGCATCAGATCGCCAGTGCGGATCGTACCGGGCCTTACTGCGCGGGCTGGCAGCCGCTGCGGCAGGCTCGCGTATTTCTCGTCGGCATTGAGTTCGCTCATGTCGAGGGTAAGTGGTAATAGCTGTGTAAGTGCTCGTGAGGTCTCGCTATCGTCCAGGGTGATTGTGAAGCGCTGTTCGCCAACGGTCATCCACATACGATCCTCCTTCAGAGTTGTCTCCGCGAATGCGCAGTCACTCAGCATGAACAGCAGGCATAGCCGGATGCCCGAAAGGCAGAAATGTTGGCTGAGCTTATACATCTTGAAGACTCCCACCTCACCTTGGCTGACCCGGCTGCGCACGCATGGCCAGAACGGTAAGGGCCGCGCCAAGCAACAGAATGGCTGCACTTGCAGTAAAGGTGCTCTGGTAGCCGCTGTGGTCGAACAACCAGCCGCCCAGTGTTGAACCCGATGCAATGGCAAACTGCACCACTGCCACCATAAGCCCTCCACCTGCCTCGGCATTATTGGGCATCGCTTGTGCAATCCAGCTCCACCAGCCAACAGGCGCTGCCGTGGCCATCAGCCCCCACAGGCCCAGTAGTATCACCACCGGAACGACCCAGCTACCGGCAGGGATCAGCGCGAGGGCAATCACAGCCATCAGCACTGGAATGGCAATCAACGTGCGATACAGGTACTTTTTCAGCAGTGAGCCGATCAACAGCGTTCCACCCAAACCGGCTACACCGATAACCAGCAGGATCAATGACAGCGTAGTGGCATCGACCAAGGTCACCGTTTCGAGGAAGGGCCGCAGGTAGGTGAACAGCGCAAACTGCCCCATGAAGAAGGCTCCGCAAGCCGCCATGCCGAACGCTATCGAGCGAGTGCCGAGCAGCCTGAAAACACTGGGGGCGGGACTCTTTCGCTGCTGGGCCTTCATGCTCGGCAGGCTGAGCCACTGCCAGACCAGTGCGACGAGCGCCACCGGCACCAGGCAGAGGAATGCCCCACGCCAACCGATTACCGCGCCCAGGTAGCTGCCCAGCGGCGCCGCGATCACCGTAGCCAGGGCGTTGCCACCGTTGAAGATGGCTAGCGCCTTGGGCACCTGATCATCGGGCACCAGGCGCATGGCCGTGGCCGCCGACATTGACCAGAAACCGCCGATGACCACGCCTAGCAACGCTCGTCCCAGCATGTAGAGGGTGAAGCTCGGCGCGAGCGCTACCACCGCGCCGGAGACCGCCATCAGGCCCGTCAGGATGAGCAGAAGCGTCTTGCGATCCATGCTCCCGGCCAGCCAGGTGATCGACAGGCTGGTCAGCACGGCGAACGCACCGGAGATGGCGATTCCTTGCCCCGCAACGCCTTCGCTGACCTGGAGATCCGTTGCCAGTGGCGTCAGCAGACTGACGGGCATGAACTCCGAGGCGATCAGGGCAAAGACGCAGAGCGTCATCGCCAAGACCCCACCCCAGTGACTGGGGCAGGACAGCGGCTGGTCAGTGGCGAAGGCGCCTGGCTGGGCGGCAAGTTTGCTAGTCATGGTGCCTGCCTCGCGGATCGCTTCAGGCCGTTCTGGAAGAACTGGGTGAGCTTGTCGAAAGGAATCAGATTCACCCGGTCATACAGGTCGACGTGCCCGGCGTTGGGGACGATGTAAAGCTCCTTGGGTTCGCCCGCCAAGCGGAAGGCTTCTTCACTGAACTCGCGCGAGTGAGCGTTTTCGCCAGCGATAAAGAGCATCGGGCGCGGGGAGATCGTCTCGATATCCGCGAACGGATAGAAGTTCATGAACTTAATATTGCTGGTCAGCGTCGGGTGGGTGGTCAGCTCTGGGCTGGAGCCCGCCGGGGTGAACTCGCCTCGCGCAGTGCGATAGAAATCGAAGAACTCACGCTGGATCGGGTGGGTATCGTCTGTCAGCTCATGCACGGTGCCGCTGGTGTACTGCGTCTTGCCGCCAGTGAACTCCACGTAGCGCTGCTCGGCTGCGGCGGCGATTGCCTGCTTACGCTGCTCCAGGGTTTGCGAATGCTTGAGGCCGTTGCGATTGGCGGCACCCATGTCATACATGCTGACCGTTGCAATCGCCTTCATGCGCGGGTCGATCTTGGCCGCGCTGATCACGAAGCTGCCGCTGCCACAGATGCCCAGCACACCGATGCGCTGCCGATCCACGAACGCCTGGGTGCCGAGATAATCGACAGCCGCACCGAAGTCCTCCGCGTACATGTCGGGGAGAACGGCGTTGCGCGGGCGGCCCTCGCTCTCGCCCCAGAATGACAAGTCCAGCGCCAGGGTAACGAAGCCTTGCTCCGCCAGTTTCTGGGCATACAGGTTGGAACTCTGCTCCTTCACCGCGCCCATGGGATGGCCCACGATGATAGCCGGGCTGGGTGCGGACTTACCTAAGCTCTTAGGGGTGAACAGGTTGCCCACCACCCTCATCTGGTACTGGTTGTTGAAGCTGACCTTCTCCATGGTCACCTTGTCGCTCTGGAAGAAATTGTCTGCACCGTTGGACATGTCGGCTCCTAAAGCTGTGAATGAGCTGAGCAGAAGGCCCAGGGCTGCAAGAAGTCTGTTCATGGGGGCGTCCTCTTCACGGGTTGAAGATCAATCGCCGAGCGGGCTCTGGCGATTGCATGGGCCCGCTCGCGGGAAAAGGCGCAAGGGGACAGGAGGCATTGTCGTAAAATAAATAGGCCTTGATTAGCTAATTAATGCTTAAAGCCGCTATAACTTCTGCTACTTAATCAGAGGATGGGCACATGCCTCGGCATAACTTCAACGACCTCCAGGCTTTCGTGACCGTGGCTCGCGAAGGTAGCTTCACGCGTGCAGCAGCGCACCTGGGCGTTACCCAGTCGGCCGTCAGTCAGGTGGTGTCAGGGCTGGAGGCACGGTTACAGATTCGCCTGCTCACACGCACCACCCGCAGTGTTTCGCTGACGGCTGCTGGTGAACGGTTAATGGAAGCTATCGGCTACCGCTTCGATGAAATCGAAGCCGAGCTGGATGCCTTGACCGAGCTGCGCGACAAACCGGCGGGCACGGTACGTATCACCTGTGGTGACAACATCATCAAGACGACCTTGCTGCCCAAGCTGATACCCGTACTGGAGGCCTATCCGGATATCAAGCTCGAATTCGATATCAACTACGGCTTCCGTGACATCGTGGCTGAGCGCTTCGATGCTGGTGTGCGCTTCAGCGGGACGGTTGCTCAGGACATGATCGCTGTACGCATCGGCGGCGATCTGCGCATGGCAGTAGTGGCGGCCCCCAGCTATTTCGCCCAGCACCCCATCCCCACGCACCCCAATGATCTGGCTGCGCATCGCTGCATCGATATCCGTTTTCCAACCTATGGTGGAGTGGATGCCTGGGAGTTCGAGCGCAAAGGCAAAAAGCTGAGGGTGAGGGTCGAAGGGCAACTGGTGTTCAACACCACGACCCATATTGCGGACGCAGCCGTCGGCGGCCTGGGAATCGCCTATCTACCCGAAGACGAGTTCGCCCCCCACCTTGAAGAGGGCCGGTTGATTAGTGTGCTAGAGGACTGGTGCGAGCCGTTTTCCGGCTATCACCTCTACTATCCCAGCCGTAGACAACCATCGCCTGCCTTCGCCCTGGTGCTCGAAGCGTTGCGAGTAACGAGGTAGAGCCAAAATGACGGATTGGCTCCATATCTTTTCCTCGATGTCCGCTTTTGGCCGGAAGGTGACACTGGTGGTCATCGCTGATCTGGTTGATCCGTAGCGAAGCCCGAATGGCCGTTGACCTATACTGCTCTGATCAAATAGCCGGAGCAGCAGCGTGAAGAAGACCCTGGCAGGAATTATCGAGGCTGGTGAGCCACTGATACAACAGGCCATTGATGCGCAGCGTCGCTACCAAGCAGCTGTGGACGCTGGCCAGCCAGGAGAGGAAATCGAGCGCCTGCGGCTGGAGGCTGAGTCGCTGTACCAGGCGGTCACCGAATACCAGCTGCGGTCGCTTGGCGGACCTGCGCGCACGCTGCACTAAGCGCTAACCCTGCGGCGGCATTGCACCCCAGTTGGCAGGGCAGCGTGGGTGATGCAGGAACCATCGAACTCAGTCGAGAAACTGGACAAGCTGTTCTCAATTTACGCAGAGACCTCATCGTCGACAAAGCAGCCTTGAGGGCGGCGCAGACGTATATCAGGGAGTCTGCCAGCGACCCTAGGAGGCTCGGGTTTCGCTTTGTCTTTTTGCGGCCAGCTCTTTTTGACGGTTCCTCTTATCCAATCGGTAACCCCACCAGAGTGTGGCAATACCGAAAACGACCAGCAGTGCTATTTGATATATAGGCACTATTTTCTCCTTAAAAAATTAGACACGCAGAAGGATTTGGCAGCGTCGTACAGAATTTTTCCGAAGCGCTCAAGTGCGTGACGAGTGGGCGGCGATTTGACGGGGGCTATCGAAAATAACTGCGAGCAGGCCTGTGGTGGCCTGCTGCAATATCGCTCAGGAGTGGCGAGAGTAATAGTGGTTTTCCTGGTTGTTCTTATAGGTTTTTAGGTTACTACTCTCTTTAGGTCGCTGTGTTATTATTCAGATGCGCCTCGGCAGCTCCCGCAGCGCCATCCTTTATAAAGCTCTGACTTCTCAAGGGCTGTAACCAATTCACGACCGCCTATAGTATTTTGGCAGTTGTTATGTTTTTCATTTGGTTTTTTCGTTCCCTCGCATTTTTTTTGCAGGAAGGGGCTTACCACTGCCTGTTGCTTTGACGAAAGCGCTCTAAACCCCTTGTCGACGGCTAGCTGGGCGTAGCTTTGTACGCTTGGCTTTTCACCTTGTAATGCGTTCTGCGCGATAAGGGCCGAGAAAATCTCTCGCTCGATAGTCATTCGTTAATCCTTTATTCAACCAACAAGTTTGCTCGTGCTACTTCTTGTTCTGAGCAATGCGAAAGCATACGTTACCATTGGGTGGGGTTTTAATGAACTGGGTTTCCATCCAGCTATAGAAGGCAAGGCTTCTCATTCTTCGTCAATAAATGTTGTTTTCTTGGTGTTTAGAGTATTTCAAGAGGCCTTTGTTACAATTTATTTCTTGTTCGTTGAAAGGGGGAATTTTAATTTCTGCTTTAATGGGGATAGTGTGGTGAGCGAAATCGCCTGTGTTTCTCGATAGATTTAAGGGTGACGATATTTTTTATGAGCTTCTATTTTTTATAAGAGATGCACTGTGCTAATAGTAAGGGCCGCTATTTTTCTCTTGCGGGCTGTCAACCAAATTCGCACGAAGGAGCTTGGTCTACAGCCCGCTGGTCTACGACACTTCTTGTGGGGGCGGGAATGGCCTTGTCCGAACCGCAGCCCCGTATTTACTGGCGCTTTTCGTAGGAGCGGGCTGCTGATCTTGCTGGATCTGGGCGGCTGTGTTGCGCAGGCTCAACCGGAGGCCCGCTTCGTGCGCGTCGAAGTGCCGGTTCAGGTGCCTTGCCACGCGCCAGATGACGGGGTGCCGACGTGGGCAGTTGCAGGGCTGCGCAAGAACGCCAGAGGAGGGGTGATGCTGATACCAATTTTGATACCAATGGGTGCGCTTGGGTGGGTGCTGATGGGGGATTTCGCCCAATGAAATCAACGCATTGGCACCCGCTAACACCCATGCAGGACTGCATGGTGATGTTAGCGGTGGAGATCAAAGGGCTTACCTATCAATAGCTTATGTGACGTCTTCGCAGCTGCGGACCAATTTCGGACCAATCTGGAGCTTTTCCAGCGCCTGCCAGTCATTGGACGAGTTTATCCAGCGTGCATACGTCGATAAGAGCATCTGCACGCTATGCCCGAGCTGTTGGGCGATAAATGCGGGGTTGAGGCCAGACATTAAGCATATTGTCGCATAGGTGTGACAGCAGTTGTATGGCCGCCGGTAGCCGATCCCCAATTCCTTGAGGATTGTCCGTCATTGGTGGTGCAGATAACCTCATGCCAGTGAAAAATTCGAACTCGTAGAACGCGGCATGAATCGAGCGGCCTGCCTGAAAATCAGGCTTTTAACAAAGCATCCGCGATTGTTCCGGAAAAAGTCGTCTCTACCGGCCCGCAGAGAAAGACTGATCCCACGCCGTCCCATTGAACCGTCACGGCTCCACCGTCACATTCAACTTCAACGCAATTGTCTAACAAGCCACGACGAATGCCGTTCACCGCGGCGCCACAAGCGCAGGAGCCTGAACCCAGCGGTATACCACCCCCGCGCTCCCAAATTCGCAACCGGATGTGCTTTCGGTCAATGACCTGCACGAAATGCACGTTCGTCCTGAGCGCAAACAAGGACGTGGTTTCAATTGTCGGCCCAATCGACGCAACCTCAACGGCTGTCAGATCATCGACAAAATAGGTGCAGTGCGGATTACCCATGCCACAGGCTGTTGGGCTCCCCGGCAGTGGCAACAGCAAAGTATCCATTTCCATAGCCAGAGGAACATCTGACCAGCCCAAAAGCGGCTTTCCCATGTCTACAGAAACGCCGCCGGTTGAGGTTCGCTTGCACGTTAGCAAGCCACGCTTGGTTCGCAGTATTACTGAAGTCTTTTGGGCGCTACGCATCAACATATCCGCGGCACCGCGCGTTGCGCTGCCACAAACGTCCAGCGGTGAGCCATCCGCATTCCAGAATTTCAAACGCGCATCTGCGTCATCGCAATCGAGCATCACCGCAAGTTGATTGAAACCGACTCCTCGGTTCCGATCGCCCATTCGCCGAGCCATATTGCTGGTAACCGGACTGAGTGAATTTCGCGAGTCTACGATGACGAAATCATCACCATTGGCGTGCATTTTATGAAAGCTTAACGGCATAATTTGGCCTGACTTCGAGACGTGTGATGAATTAACGCGTTGAAGCGATCTACCCCTATTTGCATTACTATTGCAAGACTCATTAGGCAGATGCGTTTGGCAGGCAGGATAGGTCGTTATGCACGGTGGTGATGAAGCCAAGCCTTGACCTGAAGATCAAAGGCCGTTGTTTTACCAACGGCCTTTTCCTTCCTGTCAGATTTTGGGTTTTACGTTCTTCGCTTGCTCATCAGACAGTTTCTTGTTTCGATCGGCTTCGGCGTTAGCATCACGCGCAGCCAGCTCGTCAAACATCGATTTGACGTCGATGATGGACACTGTGTAGTGAGGCACCATTTCGTCTGGTTGTTCCGAAGCGCCAACCTGGATGATTTTCCCGCAGGTTGGGCTAAACGATTGCGGCGCCGGAAACGACACACCGGGAATGTTGCTGTTGGCGCTGCGCACGCCCTTGCATGGACCCTCTGAGCTGGGGCCAAAGTACTGTTTCCCGTCGCGGTCGTACTGCCAGACAAGGCCGAGCGACATCATCTGGGTAATGTTCGACGGTTTACCGAACTTTTCAGTCAAGGCAGCTTTAAGTGCCTCTGTCTTGATGCGCGACCCGTCTTCGAAGCGTTGAACACGCGCAATGAACCACACTTTCCCAGCATCATTCTGAAGCGCTGCAAACTCGTCAGAAGGCCCCCCCGGATTGCTGAGGCCGGTTCCTTTGAGTCGGTCTGCTGTAACTGCTGTAACGCCGGCTTCCTTGCCGTCACGCAGCATCAATGGCGAAAGCTTGAAGTTTGGGTTTGCCTCTGCAATGGCTTCTTTGGCGACAGCCAACGAGGATCCAAGGGCGACGCCGGAAATGTCATCTGCGGCCAGAACAGCCGTGCAGGTTAACGTGGCGAGAAGGGCGGCGATGCCCGAACGTTGAAAACGCATGAGAAATAGTCCTTATCAAAAATCAGCATACCTACAAGGTATGCATGCTGCTCCTGTTGCGCAGTGCGGCGTGGCCGCGCCGAATATTAACATCAACCTGCCGTAACAGTGTCAATGCTGGCGCGCATGCAGGGGGCAAGACATCGGCTTCGATGCGTATCAGGTGAAGGCGATTCGGGCGAATCGATCTGGCGGGATAAATCCGAAATTCAAAGCACGCCAGGGCGGGGCCAGGAACAGGAATAAAGGCAAAGGGTGAGGCTAGCGTTGGTCACCGCGCACAGTGACCCTGATGCCCGTGGCCACAATCTCGTACTCCGTTTCGGAAATCTGGTTCACCTCACCGCCGAACTGCATCTCGAAATGCTTGCGGCCCTCATGGCGAACCATGCCGTGAGATGAGCGTTCAACGGTCTCGTCCTGATAAATGTTGATCACGTACTGCACGTTGTCCGTGCCGACACCCATGAGCTTTCCAACATATTTATCGGCCATGTTCGAACTCCTTGCGTGAAGCCTCAAGGTAGCGGGTACTAGCAGATCTATCCACTGCCTTGAACGGTGCGGGTCACCCTGCGGGTGTTTTGTGGCCTGGGCAGTGCTAGGCTTTGGGCGAACCATACCATCCAGGGAACAGGAAATGAGCTTCGACTGGCACGCAGGGCCGATTACCCGCAGCACGCCGCTGGACAAGAATTATCGCAATACCCAGGAGGTCCGGCGGTTTCTGATTGGCCAGTGTGGGGCGTCATTCAAGTTCGACCGACCCTTCATGGCCTGGGTTAAAACGGCGGAACCTCTGACGATGGGCGACGTGGCGGATGAGTGGATGCGGACTCACCGTTGATCTGATGCTGGCGTTTACCGATACGGGCCACGGTATGCACAATGGCGCGGCGCATCAACTCGCACTCATCGTCCGAGTCGATATCTGAGCCTTCAGTCCAGTCGTCCGGATTTTTTCCGTAGAGGTCTTTGGGCATCGCGCAGAGAAATGCGCAATCGATGTGAATACCCAGCTGCACCGCCAGGCGCAGGGCGTCGCCATCATCCAGTAGCGGGTTCCACAGCAGGTGCCGTGTGTCGACGCGCAGCAGAAAACCCGCTTCACCGTCCCTCGGGTGCCCCGTATGGCCTTGCCATGCATCCGTCCATTCGATGAGTTCATAGCCGGCAGCCTGGGCTGCCAGTTCCAGTAATTCCCGGTCAGTCATGCCGTATACCCATCTTCAAGTGCCCGGCTTAGCCGTGCTATCCGTATTTTCGCGTCCCTGCGTTTACGCATGACGAAGCGCCTCATCATAACGGCCTTCACAGGTCATTTCCAAAAGGGCGGGACGCTGGCGAAGGGGAAACCTACACCTCCATTTCCAGTGCCATGAGCTCCTGTATGGTCTGTCGGCGCCTGATCATCCGCAAGGCACCGTCTTCGATCAGCAACTCAGGTAGCAACGGGCGGCTGTTGTAATTCGAAGACATGGATGCACCGTAGGCGCCTGTGTCGTGGATCACCAGAAGATCACCGACTTGAGCCTGTGGCAGGTGCTGAGGGGCCAGCGCCAGTTCGTCCTGGGTAAACACATCACCTGACTCGCACAGCGGCCCGGCCACCAGGCTGGGCTGCAGCGGGCGATCTACCGGCATCCCCTGGGCGTCGAGCAGGGTCATGCGGTGATAGGCTCCGTACAGCGCCGGGCGCATCAAGTCGTTGAAGCCGGCATCGACCAGGATGAAGAGATTACGGCCCACCTGTTTCACTGCACGGACTTCGGTCACCAGGCAGCCCGCTTGCGCCACCAGAAACCGCCCCGGCTCGATCTCCATGCGCACCCCATGACCGAGTATTGCCTCGATCTCCAGCCGGGCCGCTGCCCAGGTGCGGGCGTAGCATTCAAGGTCGACCGGCTTGTCGCCGCGTTGGTAGGGTGTGACAGCCCTCCACCGATCGAAAAGGCTTCGATGTCCATACCCAACCGGCCAACCAGATCGACCATCGAGCGGGCAACCCGCTGCAGATGCTGGTAGTCCACGCCCGAGCCGATATGCATGTGCACGCCTACCAGGTGCAGGCCATGGGACCTCACGCAGTCGAGCGCTTCGAGCAATTGCGCGTGCCAGATGCCGTGCTTGCTGTGCTCACCGCCAGTGTTGGTCTTGCGACTGTGACCGTGGCCGAACCCCGGGTTGATCCGGATCCACACGCGGTGCCCGGGGGAGTGCTGGCCCAGCTGGCGAAGCATGTCGATCGAGCCGGCATTCACTTCGATCTTCGTTTCGATGACCCGCGCCAGGGTGGGCTGATCCAGCACGTCGCAGGTCAGTACCACCCCGGCAGGATCTCCCGCCACCGACGCACCCGCCGCGAAGGCCCGTTCCATTTCACCCAGCGATACGGCGTCGAGCACCAGGCCGCGCTCGCGCATCAGGCGCAGAATATGCAGGTTCGGATTGGCTTTCTGCGCGTAGCGGACCGTGTCGAAGCCTTGCAGTTGCTCGATCCGCTCACCGATGGTGTTGGCATCGTAGATCCACAGCGGCGAACCGTGGCGGCGCACGGCGTCGGCCAGTAATGTTAAGGGAGCGGTCATGATGGCGTTACTCATAGGCAAGGAAGCCCCGAGGATGAGTCATTCAGGTGATCCAGAAAAATAGCTAGTTTTCTCAAGGCTATTCATATCTGATATGTCAATCACCTCCCGTTGAGTGTTGTCGTGAAGCTGACCGTTCGCCATATCGAAGTATTTCGCGCCATCATGAACGCGGGCAGCGTTACCGGTGCGGCTCGCCTGCTGTTCACCTCGCAGCCGACCGTCAGCCGGGAACTGGCGCGCCTGGAGCACCTTAGCGGTTTGCGCCTGTTCGAGCGTGAAGGTGGGCGCCTGGTGGCGACGGCCCAGGCGCTGCTGCTGATAGAGGAGGTCGAGCGTGCCTATGTCGGGCTTGAGCGTATCGATCGCTTTGCTCAGGCCATACGCAACTTCGAACAGGGCCGATTGGCCATCACCTGCCTGCCGCTGTTCTCCCAGACCTTGTTGCCCAAGGCCTGCCAGCGATTCCACCAGCAGCACCGCGGCGTCAGCGTGAGCATCACGGCGCAAGAATCGCCGTTACTGGAAGAGTCGCTGGTCGCCCAGCAACACGATCTCGGCCTGACCGAAGTCGAGCAGATTCCGCGAGGTGCCTACGGGGAGTTGATTTTCAGTGCCAGCATGGTCTGCGTATTGCCCGACCAGCATCCGTTACTGGCGAAGTCCGAACTTGCGCTGAGCGATTTTCATGAGGTGGACTTTATCAACCTGGCAAGTCTGGATACCTACCGGCAGCAGTTGGACCAGCATTTCAGAGCGATTGCAGTCAATCGGCGCACGATCATCGAGACCACCAGTGCAGCATCGGTGTGCGCCATGGTCAGGCAAGGCCTGGGGGTGGCGATCATCAACCCGTTGAGTGGGCTGGAGGCGGCGCAAAGTGGGCTGCCGATTCGCCGCCTGAGTGTTTCTGTGCCGTATAAGGTGATGTTGATACGCCCGGATTATCGGCCGGCCTCAACCGTGGTGGAGCGATTTTGCGAGGTACTGAGGCTGCAGGCGCAGGACATGGCTGCAGTATTGGCAAGGGGCTTCTGACACGACGCCAGGGCGCTGCCACTCTGCCGTGAGTATCAGCCTTTCAGAATCGTCTGATACAGGCCGGGCCTGGGCCACGCCATCATCGGCGGATGAAATTCGAACGCAGCGTCTCGCCAGTACCCCGCAGGTTTATCGCCTCAATTGGTTTCCTCCTGGCCTTGGCCTGCGCCTGCGCACGGGCCGACATTACCTTCGACGGCTTTACCCGGTTCGTTTTCGAGGGCACGCAGAAGCAGTTGCCGCTGATTATCGTCAATCAGGGCAATGAGCCGGCGCTGGTGCAGGTCAAGCTCGGCTGGGGCGACAAGCAGGACAGCCGCGAGTTGCCCATGGCGGTGTCGAAACCCTTGTTGCTGATACCCGCCAACAGCAAGGCATCGACCGACATTCTCTATCAAGGGCAAGGCCTGCCTGATGACCGCGAGTCGTTGCTGATGCTGAAAGTGCTGCAGATTCCGAAAAAGACTGCCGACAGCAACGCCATGGCGATTGCCCTGCAGCACAACCTCAAGCTGTTCTACCGGCCGCGATTGCCTGGCTCGGTCAAGGAGGCTGTGGAGCAGCTGCGCTGGTCTGCAAGCGCAGCCGGCAGCTATGAAGCGCGCAACGATTCGCCCTATTACCTGACCCTGACCGAAGTCGGTTTGCTTGACCATTCAGGCGCCGCCTGCGGCAAGGTCATTGATCATCTGATGATTGCGCCGTTTTCGACCTATTCATTGCCCGTAAGCGACTGCGACCGGCCCGTCGACCAGGTGGCCTACGCCTATATCAGCGACGCCGGGCTGGCCCATGCGCGTCGCAGCGAGCTGCAGTTGTGATTATTCCGGAAGGCGTTGCCATGTTGAGCAGACAGTTACTTTTTATTGGTGTTTTGTTTTTTCTGAGCATTCCTGACAGCTATGCGTTGAAATGCCAGAAGAGCGCTTCGGCGCTAATCAATGATACGACCACCATTACCGATACCACCGCCATTCCCAACTCGTTGCCTGCCGGCACCATTCTCTGGCGACAACCCACGCAATCCATCAGGGTTGAGTGTTGGGTGGACTTTGCGGGCAGCCCTAGTGAAAATATTTACTTTTACATGAACCCGAACAGGGTCGATCTTGGCAAGGACATAGAAATCGGCGTCACTTACCAAGGCAAAGACTATTTGTATTCATCCTTAACCGGTGGAAAGCTGGACATCGGTTGGACTGTGGCCGGCTGTCCAAAAGGCGATACGTGCGGCTGGCAAAAAGAAAGCAAAGCCATGACCTACTCGTTGTTCTTCGTCAAGAAGTCGCCAGCAGGCGATAACAAGGAAGGACCGATCACTTCACTTGCCAACTACCGGGCGTTCCAGTTCGACGGGGTTGGCGGTGTGCGGCCCGGCGAGAGCTACAACGTCACCGTCAACGGCTTGAACAAATTTCGCTACCTGCCTTGCGAGTCGTCGATCAACATTCAGCCGAGTGTCATCAATTTCGGTGCGATCCGTACCTCAGGGGCCAAGGTCGGAGCAACGATCAAGGAGGTGCCGTTCACCATCACCGAACAGCGCACCTGCAATGCCGCCTATGGCCTGGGCGGATATCTGGAGCCGTTGACCGCGACGTTGAACACGGCCCAGGACACGCTGGTCCCGACCGACAACAAATCGGTGGGCATCAGCCTGATCAACGAAGACGATCAACGCGCGTTGTTTTTCAAGAAAGAGTTCTTGCTCACCCCCAAGACCACTTCGACCACCAACACCCATAACTTCCTGGCACGCCTTAAATGGATGACCGCAACGCCGACTTTTGGTGAGTTCAATGCCGGCGCGACCCTGGATATTTTCTACAAGTAGGCCGCAGCGCTGTTGTAGACTCGGCGCTTTGCCAGGGAGGCGCAGCGGTGTTTCGCTATCTTAGCTGGAGTGCACTTGCACTAATGACCGGCTGCAGCACGCAGCAGGCGCCGGTCATCGACGCGTCGTTGCTACCGGTGTATAGCCCGCAATTGCACACCAATACCTACGCACGCTGGGGTGAAGAGGGCGTGCAACGCATCAGCCGCGCCCAGCGCCAGGCGCTATACGCTATCGCCCGCCAGCCGGCCTGTGACCAGGTCACGTTTCTGGCCCTCACCGAGACCATGAGCCAGCCACCGGCAACCATCGTGACCTTCGTTGAATGCCGCAACCGCTGGCGCTTTTATATCGACCAGGATGCCCGTGTGCTCAGCAGCGAGCACCGTGGTTAGCTTTTCTTCCCTTTATGGATATGCCGATGTTCAAGATGAACGCACTGGTGCCGGAACTGATTGTCAGCGACCTGCAGCGCAGCCTTGGGTTTTACTGCGAGGTTGGCGGCTTTGCGCTGGAGTACCAACGCCCCGAGGACAAGTTCGCCTTCCTGTCGCTGGGCAACAGCCAGATCATGCTCGAGCAGGACTGGCACAGCGAATCGCCCTGGCGCGTCGGCCCGCTTGAGGCGCCTTTTGGCCGAGGCCTGAACCTGCAGATCCGCTGTGAAGATGCCACGGTACTGGCCGGCACATTCGAGGCCGGCGGTTACCCGCTGCGGCGGGCGGTGGAAGATCATTGGTACCGCAGTGATGAGCGTGAGGCCGGCCAGCGCAATTTCCTTATTCAGGACCCGGATGGCTATTTGCTGCGCTTCTTCCAGGACCTCGGCTTTCGCCCCTGCCCATAAGGAAACACGCCGATGAACAAGCCCATCAAAGCCTGTGCGGTTCCGGGTAATGCACGCATCCACCTGCAACTGGCCGGCGCCGATTTCGTCGATGCGCAGCGGGCGCAGGTGGCAAACGCCGAGCGCACGGCGCTGGGCCATTTCTTGCGGTTGATGAGCAGCATGCCGGGCTGGATCGACAACCTGATGGTGCTGCGCAATCGCCTGGTTCGCCTGTGTGGCCTGAAAGACCTGGGGCGCTTGTCGAGGATCGACCTTGATCGCGAAGAAGGGTCTTACCGGGTCGATGAGCGCATTGGTATCTTCACCCTGGTCAGCAATAGCCCGGATGAAGTGCTGCTGGTCGATCGCGACAAGCACCTGGACGTTTACATCTCGTTGCTGCGCCTGCCCCTGGGCGCCGAGAAGCGCCGCGAGATCGTGGTGTCCACCGTGGTGCACACGCACAATCGTCTCGGCCGCTTGTACATGTTGCCGGTCGCGCCGTTTCACCGCTTTATCGCACCCATTGCCCTCAGGCGCCTGGTCAACGCCAGCTAAGCGCTTGCGCTCAGACAAAACCCTGATCGGCAAAGCCGCGGGGCAAGCGCTGGCGACCGGGCAGGGCGCTCAGGCGCTCGACCCAGGCACTGCGCCAGTCGCTGGCGGCGTGCTGGGTGCTGGCCCTGCGTGCGCGTCGGGCGGCATTGCGCTGGTCTTTGCGTGCGGTCTTGAACGCATCGGTGTTGCGGCAGCTACGGCATTTGACCCGATTGAGTTCGCTGCTGGCGACCAGGTTTTTACCGTGGTGTCCGCAGGCCAGGTGGCCGGCGGTCTTGAAGTGAGTGACCATGGGGATCCTCCTCGGCACTGTTGCTCAACAACAGGCTCTAAGGGTTGGACCGCTTGGGCAGGGTCAGGTTCGGCGCCGCTAGAGGGTGACGATGGCCAGGGCCAGTTGCATGTCGCTCATCGGCCGTGGGCCGCTGCCGGCCCGGTATTCCTGCACCGCCCGTTCGAAGGCGACGCCACGTATGGCGCCGTCGGAGCCGACGAACGCGGTGGCGTCATCTTTGGCCGACTTGAACAGCGCCGGCGCACCGGTGGTGGTAATAAACGGGCTGGCCACAACGACGCTGACGCCAATTGCCACCACCATGGTGCTGCGTTCGATCGGGTTCTCGATCGGTTCACCGGCCCAGGCCGGCGTTGCCAGCCCCAGCACCACCAGCAGTGCTGCAATCTTGCCCACGTCCATGTTAATGCCGCTCCGTTACTTGAGAGGGGTGTTGCGTGAAACTGTGTGACGGTTGTATGACGGATAGCGGCGCATTTTTGTCACCGCCCAGCACAGCAGCAGGCCGGCGATCAGCAAGGCGCCGGCAAACCACAGGTTGAACAACAGGGCCCGGTGGAATTCTTCTGGCTGCAGGTCGGCGTAGTAGGTGATGTAGCCGGAGCCCGTGCGACCACCCCGGGGCATGCGGACCCAGCCGCGTTCCTGGTCTATCCAGTACGACAGGGTCAGCCATAAGGCGCCGGTCAGCGCGGCGACGGCCAGGGCCAGTACTCCCAGGTCGTTGCTATCCCACGGGCGAGAGTGTTTGCGCATAAGCGTCCTTGCTTGCGGGCCGTCCTCTGACGGCTGGAAAACCGCCAGCATAACAGCTGATGGCTAAAAGCCCGAAGTCTGGTGCTGCACGCTGAACTGCTTGCGAAACCACTCCTGGAGCATGGCCTTTTCGGCATACAGGCGGTCGCTGTCGGCGCGCCGGCCCGGGCGCTGCAGGTAGAACTTGTCGCTCACATGGGCATCGGCCTGGCTGACAACCTGGCCGGGTTGCGACAGGGCATAGTGCAGGTCGATACTGGGCCAGGTGACGTCACGCATGATCCGCACTGAATAGGCATTGGCCCGCCAGGGTTCATACTGGCCCGCCAGGTCGATATCGCGGATGTCGATGCGCAGGCTCTGGCCGGGCGCCAGGTAACGCTGGCCGAGCTTGACCAGGTAGGCGCTCAGCTCCTTCATCACATAGGCATCGGCACCGCGTGGGTAGCCGTTGCTGTCGAGGCTGGCGTCGCGAAAGTGTTCGGGTTTGTCGAAGGTGACTTCGACGTTGGGCGTGGCCGCCGGTTGCGCCAGGCTGTTGCAGGCCAAAAGGCTCAAGGTGGCCAGGGTCAGGGCAGGGCGCATGATTCACCTCCAGGTGCAGCCTTGCGCAGTGTGCTGCACAGGCTTCATTGTACGCCTGTACGGATTGAAAACAGAGGAGTCGGCAGTGCGCAGGATCGAGCGGTTTACAGCCAACAGGCGCGGGCGGGACGTTGCCGTGGGCGATATCCATGGGCATTTTTCACGCCTGCAGGAGCGGCTGGCAGTTATTGGCTTCGATCCGACGGTAGACCGCCTGTTCAGCGTTGGCGACCTGGTCGACCGCGGCCCTGAGTGCCCGCAGGCCCTGGAGTGGCTGGCCAAGCCGTGGTTCCACGCGGTGCAGGGCAACCATGAAGCCTTGGCGATGACCCACGTTGATGGCGGCACCCTCGACTACAGCCAGTACCGCGCCGCCGGTGGCGGCTGGTTCCTGGCCCTGGACAGCGATGAACAGGCGCGCTTTGCCGAGCGCTTTCGGCGCCTGCCGCTGGCCCTTGAGGTGGAAACCGCAGACGGGCTGATCGCCCTGCTGCATGCCGATTGCCCGTTCCGCCACTGGTCGCAATTACGCGAGCTGCTGGTGAGCACGCCACCGAGCGAGGTCCAGGAAGTTTGCCAATGGTCGCGCAAGCGCCTGGCTGCTGGCGATGAGACGCCCGTTGAGGGGCTGCGGGCGCTGGTGGTCGGGCACACCCCGCAGCGTGAGGTGCGGGTGCTGGGTAATATCTGGCATATCGACACCGGCGGCTGGGCCAGCGGCCAGTTCAGCCTGCTCGATCTCGCCAGCCTCACCGTGCTCAACGCCAGGCCAGGTGAATGATTACCCCCAGCGCCAGCAACATCAGCACCACCCCCGACACCCGCTCAAGCCAGGGCAGCAGCCGGGCAAAGCGCCGGCGTACCCGCAGGTTGCCAATGGCCGCGGCCACCAGCACATCCCACAGCAGCACTGCGCTGAACATCCACAGGCCATACAGCCATTTCCAGCCAGCACTGGCCTGGCTGGCCGCGACCATGCTGGCCAGGCTGACATAGAACAGCGCGTTCTTCGGGTTGAGAATCCCCGACACAAAGCCCATCACCAGGCCCTGGAACCACGGGTTCTTTAGCAGTACAGGGGCATCGCCCACCGGAGTCAGGGCGCTGGCACCGGCATGGCGCAGGAACAGCACGCCCAGGTACAGCAAATAGGCGCAACCGGCCAACTGGATGAGGACAAACAGCGTGCTGTCCGGGCGCAGCGCCGACACTCCGGCAAAGGCCGCGACGATGAACGCGCCATTGGCCAGGGCAATGCCCAGGCAGGCGCCGGTTGCCTTCAGCCAGCCGGCGCTCATGGAGGTGCGTGCGACCAGGAAAAAATCCGGGCCGGGTGACAGCAAGGCAAGAAAGTGCGCGGCGGCAATGAGTAAAAACTGCTCCATCGGTTTCGGACTTCTTCAGCAAGAGGGTTGCTGATTGTCCGTAGCGGCTGCAGCGCCTGTATTGAAGAAAATTGCGCGCTCAGCTGCGGTACAGGCCGGGCGTCACCCCGGTATGGGCCTTGAACACCCGCTGGAAGTGGCTCTGGTCGGCAAAACCCAGGCGGTAGGCAATGTCGGCCATGTCCTGGCCCTTGCGCAGCCACTGGCGGGCACGGTTGATGCGCAGGTTCAACTGCCAGGCATGGGGAGTGAGGCCGGTGGCGGCGCGAAACGCCCGGATCAGTTGGTAACGGCCCATGCCGGCGCTGCTCGCCAGTTCGCCCAGCGACAGGTTGCTGGCGTCTTCCTGGGCAAGGCGCTCGAGCAAGGGTTCGAGGCTGCGGTCAAGCGCCTGAGCTGTGGTGGCTGGCGCCTGATCATCATGATCATCATGATCACCGATGAACTCGATCAGCGCGGCCTCTTTCACACCGGCGCAGGCCTCGGAGAACAGCAAGTCGTTGAGCCGGGTAAAGCGCTCATAGGTAGAAGGATTGCGGGTGATCTTCGCAGGCCTTGCTTGAACCTGCGGGGCCAGGGCCGACTCCAGGCGCAAGGCTTGCAGCCAGCCGGCGTCCAGGTGGAGCATCTGGTAGCTCCAGCTCAGCCCGGGTTCAGGGTTGCAGGCATGCACGCAGTGCGCCGGGACGAACACCAGGGTGCCGGGCAACAGGCGCGTTTGCCCTTTGCTTGCGCCGGTGAACACACTGCAGCCCTGATCGACCGCGCCAATCGAGAACGTTGGATGGCTGTGCGCCTTGTAGCAGGCACGGCTGTCGCAGGCGCGGCGGCTCTCGACAAAGGGCAGGGCCGGGTCACGCCAGAACAGGGTAGGGTTTTTGCCGGTTGCCCGCAGCATCACGTAAGCCTCAAAGGGGCGAAGCCTGCAGCTTATCCGCAATCCACCGGCTAAAACAAACGCCCCTCACGTTGCCGGGAGGGGCGTTTGCGCAAGCTCAGGCGAAATTACATGGACTGCAAGGCGATGCTGGCCGATTGCGAGTCTTGCGCACTATCGGCATCCATCCACACCCATTGGCTGCCATCGCCCTGCAGGGTATTGGTGATGCTCTGCAAGCTGGTTGGCAGGATGGTCACGACGCCAGCGGTCTTGGCGGTTGGCCCGATGGAGGTGATCTGGCCCGACAACAAGCCGTTGGAGGTTTCATTGATCACGTAGACGACGGCCTTTTCCTCGCGGAACTGGCAGGAGACGAACTGAGTGATCTTGCTGGCAATCGTCAGGCTCATCCATTTTGACGGTGGCACTGCGTAGTAGCGGCTGTACTTGCTGAACGGGTAGAGCTCGCCATTGGCCTGCAACGCCTGGTTGTTCAAGCCGGCGGTGTTGATCGGCATGCTGACGCTACCGAGCCAGATATCCACCTGGGCCAGGCCGCTGTTGGGGGCAATCGACACCGAGACTGTCTGGGTATCCGTACCCGAGACAAACCCTATTGAGGCAAGGCCGGCGTTGGCGGTGGTGCCAGGCACGGTGATCGGGCAAGGCGGCTGGCTGTTGCTCCAGTTCACATTGACCGTGGCGCTGGTCTGGTTCTGCGCCGAGTTGTAGATGAAGATCCCGTACAACTGCCCCGGGCTCAGGGTGGTGCAGGTGGCGGTATCGCCGGCATTGAGGGTAAGACGTTGGCCACCGTTCCAGTTGGTCTGGGTGGCGAGTACACCGATGCTTTCCATGGAAATGTCCTTTTCCTAGCGTTGACAGGGCAGGTGACGGTGCGCTGCGTTCCTGTGTGCAGCCTCCGTGCACCCGGGCACTCATGTGCCAGAGGGAGGTATAGCCAAGCCGAAGGTGAGTACTGATATTGTTTTGCTATCAGTGGTGGCGCGGGTTCAAGCGAATCGCTTTAGCCTCAAGCCAAGTGCTTGTTGCCAAAGGGGCAGGGTGCATTGCCAGGCACACAGTTTTTTCCCTCAGCTGTACCTTGACCCGGCAACTGTGTGCGCGGGAATCTTGTCGCTCCTGTCACCGGAGAGCCCCCATGGACCTGTCCACCCTCGCGCTGTTCATCCCGGCCTGTTTTGCCCTGAACATGGCCCCTGGCCCGAACAACCTGCTGTCACTGAACAACGCCAGCCGTTACGGCCTGCGCATTGCCTGTGTGGCAGGCATCGGCCGGTTGCTGGCCTTTGCCGGGATGATCGTGCTGGCAGCCATGGGCCTGGCAGTGGTGCTGCACACCAGCGAGTACCTGTTTTTGCTGGTCAAGGTGCTGGGCGCAGCCTACCTGTTCTACATCGCCTGGCAGCTGTGGCGCGCGCCAGTGGGCGAGGCGCTGGCGGCTGACGGCCAACGCCGCGGTGCCTTGCGCCTGGCGCGCCAGGAGTTCTGGGTGGCGGCGGGCAACCCGAAGGCGATCCTGATTTTCACCGCCTTCCTGCCGCAGTTTGTCAGCGTCGCCAGCCCGGTGCCGGTGGCCGAGCAGTTCGCCTGGCTGGGCGGGCTGTTCCTGCTGCTGGAGTGGCTGGCCATCGCCATCTACGCCTGGCTGGGTGCCTACCTGCAGCGCTGGTTCAGCCAGCCCGGGCCACGCCGGCTGTTCAACCGGGTCAGTGCCACGCTGCTGGGTTGCGCCGGCATCGGCTTGCTGGCAGCGCGGCGTGCCTAGTAGCTGATGCGTATTCCCAGGTTGGCACCGACGCGCTCCTGCTGGCGGCTGTCGAGGTTGCTGGCGTGGTCGATGCCCAGATGCACACTGAACTGCTTATGCAACTGCGCCACCAGTCCGGTGCCGACTTCAAGGGACGTTGAGCGATAATCGGTCCGGACCTGGTCGACACCGGCGAAGACCAGCGAGTCGTGCCCGCCATCGGCGTGCCAGATGTTGGTTTGCAGGTAAGCCTGCAGGGGCGTCGTGCCTGCTCGCAGGTTACCCTCAAGACGCAGCCCCAGGCGGCTGCTCACTTCGGTCCGGGTATCGAAGCTGACCGTCGATACACCATCTTGCACCTTGTCCAGGCTGACCTTCTGCACCAGCACTTGTGCCTGGGGCTCCAGGCTCCATTGGTTGGACAAGGCAAACGGCCGGCCCACCTCCAGCGAGCTACCCCAGGCATGGCCGTCGAGGTCGATTTTTTCGCCGTCCTCCGAGCGCGCGCGGCCGTCCAGGTCGGTGTACTGCACGACCATATCGAGGTAACCGTGTTGCGGTCCGATCAGCGTCCAGTACACCCCGGCGCTGTCGCCATCGAGCCTGAGGTCACCGACCGGGCGATCCGCAAATCCCTGCGCATAGCCTTTGACATCACCGTTCAAACGGCTGTGGCCGACATAAACACCAATGTGCTGGCGGTAGTCTGCGGCGCTGGGCGAGGCAAACAGGTCCTGGCCTGCCTTGTAGCCATAAAGATTGCCATCCAGGCTGGGGTTCACCGAGCCGGACCAGCTTTGATGAAAGCTGTAGCCATGGGCTTGCGCCCAACTGGCGGCCAAGGCGCCCTGTTCAGTGAGCAGGCGCTGGTCGCCCTGGCGTTGATGGAAAGTACCGAGGTTGAATTGTCCGATCAACGCCGCGGCGCGAGGCGCAGCGGCATACAGTGAGGCCTGCGATCGGTACAGCGGGATGACCTGGCCGGGGATCGCCCGGGGCAGTTCGGCGAGTCCCGGGGCCGGTGCGGCCAAGGGCGGCGGGCGGCCGTCAGCAGGCGCGACCAGCGCCGAACTCAGGTACCAATTGTTCTCGCTGCCGGGCGTTATCCCTCCTTTGAACAGGCGATAGTCGAAAGCCCCGGCCGACAGGCGCTGGGTCTGGGTAAAGGCGGTATCGGTACTGGTTGCACCATTGGCGGCCTCGACCACCAGGATGCCGTCCTGGCGGGTCAGCCCGCCCGGGCCATGAAGATTGGTAACCAGCAGGGCGGTATCGCCAGAAATCGCCCCTTGGCTGATAACCAGGCGGTCGGAAGGCGAGTCGTCAGTGCCTAGTACGGTGTTCACCGCCAGCCTGCCTTCGTTGCCGAAATAATTGCCGATGACGGTCAGGCGCCCCTGGCCATCGCCGCTGTTGCGCAGGTCAACCAGGCCGGTGTTGCCCAGGCGCGCGTTCAGGCCGGCAGCAAAGGGCCGGATCACACCGGTGCTTGAGAACAGCGTGCTTTCTCTGCCGATGAATAGATCGCCCGTGCCGGTGGCAACATCGATCGGGCCTCCGCCGTCGCCGAGAACCAAGGTGTCGTTGAGTGTGTAGTGGCTTACGAAGCCAAGGCTGATGCTCTCCCAGTTGGTGTACAACGCTCCGTTTGTGGGAAAGCTGTTCTGGAAATGCAACTCATCGCGTGCAGCACCGCCATTGAAGGGCACGAACAACTGCTCGGCCCGCAGGTTGACCATCAGCACCTGGTCGGTGGTGTCGCCCATGTCGACGCTGCCGTACAGTTGGCCGCCTTTCCAGTTGAAGTGATCGTTCTCGGGGCCGGTGGAAACGTTGCCGTGAATCTCGCCACCTTCGAAGGAAATCAGGTCGATACCCTTGCCGGTGATCAGGTTGCCGCCGAGCACAGTGCCGCGAAACACCAAAAAATCATGGCCATCACCGGTGATCAGATCGCCGTCGATGGACCCGCTGGTGAGCGCTACATCACCGTTGCCGGGCTGCAACTCTATGCGGCCGATACGCCCGCCCCGCAGGGCAACGCTATTACCGTTGGCAAAAGTGCCGACGATGTGGCCGCCGGTCATGATCAAAAGGTCCCGCCCGTCGCCCTGATCCAGCGACTGTACCGTACCGCCGCTCATGGTCAGGGTATCGGCCTGCGGGGTCTGCACGATGTCGCCGAAAACGTCGCCGTCGACCACGACGCGATCTTCGGCCTCGGCATCCAGGGCAAACGTCATCCAGGGAAGGACTCCCAAGGTCAAGAACAGTGGCACTCGCATCAGACCCGCTCCCTTGGTGACTGGCAACAAAGCGCTTTCAGTAACTCAGACGCAACCCCAGGTTGGCGCCGACGTGCTTCTGCTGACGACTGTCCAGGTTGGCGGTGTAGTCGATACCCGCATGCACGCTGAGGTTCTTGTTCAGTTGCGCAACCAGGCCGGTGCCGACATTCAGGGAAGTGTAGTTGTAATCGGTCTTGACCTTGTCGACATGATCGTACGTCTGCGTGTCGCGGCCTCCGTTGCCACTCCAGAAATCCGTGGTTACATAAGGCTGCAAGTGCACTCCGGCGGATTTGAACTTGCCTTCCAGACGCATGCCCAGGCGCGCACTCACCTCGGTCTGGGTGTCGAAGCTAACGTAGCTGACGCTGTCGTTGGCGCTGTCCAGCGAGACTTTCTGGGCGATGAGTTGTGCCTGCGGCTCCAGGGTCCAGTACGACGACAGGGCAAATGGGTAGCCGGCCTCCAATGACGCTGTCCAGGCGTGACCGTTGAGGTCGAGCTTGTCGCCGCGATCGGATTTGGCCCGGCCGTCGAGGTCGGAGTACTGCACCACGGCATCGACATACCATTGCTGCGAGCCGATCAGGGTCCAGTAGGCGCCAACGCTGTCGCTGTCGAGTGTCAGATCGCCAACCTTGTTGTCTTCAAAGCCCAGGGCGAAGCCCTTTACATCGCCGCTCAGGCGACTGTGACCGACATACATGCCGACGTGCTGGCGCATGCCATCATCGTTGAGCCAGGCATACAGGTCCTGGCCAACCTTGAAGCCGTACAGGCTACCATCCAGGCTTGGGCTGACAGTGCCCGACCAGCGCTGGTGGAAACTGTCGCCATAGGCCTGGCCCCAGCTGGCCGATAACGCGCCATCCTGGTTCAGCAGGCTCTGGTCACCCTGGCGTTGATGAAAGGTGCCCAGCGCCGCGCGGGCAATCAACGCCGCAGCTCGAGGCGCGGCGGCGTAGGTGGCCACCTCCGGACGGTACAGCGGAATGCTTTCGCCAGGCGCCGGCGGTGGTGGCAAGTCAGGCTGGCCGGGAGCAGGGCCAGGGATTGGCGGCGGCACCACCACAACCGGTGTGCCGGGTTCGACTGGAGTACCAGGATCAACCGGTGTTCCAGGATCAACCGGCGTACCAGGGTCCGGGTTACCGGGCTCCGGCAACGGGGTGGGCACCACGACGGTGGAACGCAGGTACCAGCTGTTCACGCTATCAGCAGTCACCCCGCCTTTGAACAGGCGATAGTCAAACGCCCCGGCCGACAACACCTGGGTCTGGACGAAGGCGGTGTTGCTGCTGGTCGCTCCGTTGATGGCTTCAACTACCTGGATGCCATTCTGGCTGGTCACCGCACCGGCGCCGCCGAAGTTGGTGATTTGCAAGTTGGTGCTACCGGAGATCGTCCCCCTGCTGACCACCAGCCGATCAGACGGCGCACCATCGCCGGCCAGTACGCTGTTGAGCTTGAGGGTGCCGCCGTTGCCGGTGTAGTTGCCGTTGATGGTCAACCGCCCTTGGGCATCGCCGCCGCTGCTCAGGTCGATTAGCCCGCTGTTGTTAACCGTCAGCGGCTGGCCAGCGGTGAAGGGGCTGATCACCCCGGTACGCGAGACCAGCGAACTGCTGGCGTCGATGTCAAGGCGGGTGGGCGCGGCAACGGCACTGGCATCGCCCAGGGTCAGGGTGTTATCCAGTTTGAACAGGCTGGCGTTGATAAGGCTGACCGACTCCCAATTGATATAACGGTCGCCCCCCACCGGCTGGCTGTTGTTGAAGGTCAGGCTGTCGATGCCGGCCCCACCGTTGACGGTGATGTTCAGCAGCGTGCTGCCCAGGCCTTCGAGCGCGGCTACATCATCGTCACCGCCCATGTCGACGCTGCCGCGAATGATGCCGCCTTGCCATTTGAGCGAGTCATTGCCAAAGCTCGCCAGCAGGTTGCCTTGAAGCGTGCCGCCGGTAATCACGAAGACATCGGTGCCGCCACTGGTGCTGATGTTGCCGCCGATGAACCCGGCGTTGAGGAAGATCTGGTCATTGCCAAAGCCGGTAACCAGGTTGCCGACGATGGTGCCGCCGGACATGCTGAAAATGTTGTTGTCCAGCTTCATGTCGACCCGGCCGATGCTGCCGCCAGAGAAGAATGCGATGTCGCCGTCTTCGAAGGCACCGATGATCTGCCCCAGTGACATGTTGAAGGTATCGCGGCCATCGCCCTGGGCAAGGGATTGCAGGGTGCCGCCGGTCATCAGGAAGTCATCGACCAAGGGTGTCTGCACGACCACACCGAGGGTATCGCCGGGCCCGACCACCAGGTTCTGGGCCAGGGCAGCAAAAGGTAGGGCGCTGAGTACCGCGATAAGCGAAATTCGCATCAGGCAGGCTCCATATCTTCCAGGCTTTGGCCCACTGGCTGTCCAGCCACCTTGTTAGTACCGGACGGGTCTTGCTTTGCAGGTATAGAGCAATCCGCAATATCGGCAACTGACAAAAATGCTAGGTGGCGAATGGCCGCTACCGTCCGCCGGTCGGTAAAAGCGCCAGGTGCTTATAGTGAAAGGGTCTGATTCGCCTGGGAAATATGGCCTAGTCTTGGGGCTGGACCGGGCAACACGGAACCGCTGTCCGCCACCTGCCAAGGAGATGTACCGATGCTCTCGACCCTGGAGTTGCGCAACATCATAGAAAGCAGTTTTTTACCCACCCGCTGCCAATGCACCCTGGCTGCCGACCGCTCGTTGACCGTGCGGGTGTTCGACCGCAGCTGTGAGCGGGTCGACTTGCTGGTGACCGGCATCAGTGCCGAGCAACTGACCAGCAGCCGGGCGATTTCGAACCTGATCGTCGGCCTGCGCAATGACCTTGAAGACCAGCGCAGTCAACGCTTGCAACGGCGTCGCGACAGCCTTTAATCGCGGTAGAACACCTGCACCAGGTGATAGCCGAACTTGCTCTTGATCGGGCCGTGCACGGTGCGCAGTGGCTTTTTGAAAATCACCTGGTCGATGGCGCCGACCATCTGCCCCGGGCGCACTTCGCCCAGGTCGCCACCGCGCTTGCCGGACGGGCAGGTGGAGTACTTCTTGGCCAGCACATCGAACGCCTCGCCCTTGGCGATTCGTTGCTTGAGCTGTTCGGCCTCTTCAGCGGTCTTGACCAGAATGTGCCGGGCCTGTGCTTTCATCTGAACCTACCTTCGCAACGGGTAAAAACCGCGCATTATGCCTGATCGCGCAGCCCTTGGCGGTCGCGAAATTGCTCAAGGGCTTCGGGGGTGGCCAGGGCGTCGGTGCCGGCGAAAGGCATACAGTACCTGTTTGCACCGCACCGCCGCTCCCACAGGGCTGTTATTCAAGCAGCAGCGCTTTATTCCACTGTAGCTTTTTTCACTTTGTTCGAAGCCGACCACACGCGGTAGCGCACTTCAACACCTTCCGGCACATACACCACCACCGGCAGCTTGCTGTTGTAGCGCAGCAGGAAACCGTCGCCAACCACCGGCACGAACGCCTGTTTCTTCTTGCCGTCCGGGCAGGCCATCAGGGTCGAGGCCGGGCCCGAGACTTTTTCCAGGCGGTAGTAGTTGTAGCCCCAGCCTTGCAGGGTTTGTTCTTCGAGGTTGCCGCCCAGGTGCTGGCGGTTGCAGTCGACTTCCAGCTGTTTGCCAGCCAGCACTTCGAGCTTGTAGGCCGACTCGTCAGCCTGTTTTGGCAGGTGGATCACCTGGCGGCTAAAGCCTTTTTCGGCCTCGGGGTAGGGCGCTACATCCTTGAGGCTGGCAGCTTGTACCGAAGTAGCGGCCGCCAGGGTCAGGGTGAACAACGCGGTGAGGGAGCGTGGGCGCATAAGGCCTCCTTGCAGATAAAAAAACACGATGCCGCAGCCAGGGTGCAAGGCTGCCCGTCATTGGGCCAGCCAGCCGCCATCGATGTTCCAGGCAGCGCCACGAACCTGACTGCCAGCCTCGCTACAGAGGAACAATACCAGCTCACCCAGGTGTTCGGGAGTGACAAAGGCCAACGACGGCTGCTTCTCGGCCAGCAAGTCGTGCTGGGCCTGCTGCGGATCGACTCCGCTGGCGGTGCGATCATCGATCTGTTTCTGCACCAGCGGCGTCAGTACCCAGCCGGGGCAAATGGCGTTGCAGGTGATGTTGCTGGTGGCGGTTTCCAGCCCGACCACCTTGGTCAGGCCGACCACCCCGTGCTTGGCGGCGACATAAGCGGCCTTGCCGGTGGAGCCGACCTGGCCGTGCACCGAGGCGATGTTGACGATCCGTCCCCAGTTGCGCGCACGCATGCCCGGCAGCACCAGGCGGGTGCCGTGGAACACTGCCGAGAGGTTGACGGCGATGATCGAATCCCAGCGTTCCACCGGGAAGTCTTCGACCGCTGCCACATGCTGGATGCCGGCATTGTTGACGAGGATATCGACGCCGCCGAACTCGCGTTCCGCATAGGCGAACAGGTCTTCGATCTGCGCCACATCGCTAAGGTCGGCTGGGTGATGGCCGACCCGGGTGCCGTGGCGGGCGACCTCGGCAATCGCCGCGCGGGCATCGCCAAAGCCATTGAGGATCAAATTGGCCCCGGCCTTGGCCAGTACCTGGGCAATGCCCAGGCCGATGCCGCTGGTGGAGCCGGTGACGACTGCTGTCTTGCCATTGAGACTCATGAGGTGCTCCTTAGACGATACCGGTGGCATAGAACGTAGCAATCACCACGAACACTGCCAGGGTCTTGATCAGGGTAATGCCGAAAATATCCTTGTAGGCCTCGCGGTGGGTCAGGCCGGTGACCGCCAGCAGGGTAATTACCGCGCCGTTGTGCGGCAGGGTGTCCATGCCGCCGCTGGCCATGGCCGCGACCCGGTGAAGCACTTCAAGGGGGATGTTGGCCGCATTGGCGGCGGCGATGAAGCTGTCGGACATCGCTGCCAGGGCGATGCTCATACCACCGGACGCGGAGCCGGTGATACCGGCCAGCAAGGTCACGGTAATCGCTTCATTGACCAGCGGATTGGGGATCGCCTTGAGCGCGTCGGCCAGCACCAGAAAGCCCGGCAGCGAGGCAATCACCGCACCAAAGCCATATTCGGACGCGGTGTTCATCGCCGCCAGCAAGGCGCCGCTGACCGCGCTTTTGCTGCCCTCGGCCAGGCGGCTCTTGATCGCGCCAAAGCCTGCCACCAGCACCAGCAGGATGCCCAGCAGCAAGGCCGCTTCCACCGCCCAGATCGCCGTGAGTTTGGCGATGTCGGTTTGCACCGGCGCGCTCATGCCCGCCAGGCTCAAGGTGTGGGTCTTGCCGTACCAGGCCGGAATCCAGTGGGTGAACAGCAGGTTCATCACCCCTACCAGCAGCAGTGGCGACAGTGCCAGCAGCGGGTTGGGCAGCTTGAGGTCGGCGGCGGTTTCCGGCTCGTTGCGCAGCTCGCTGCCGTAGCCTTCACCGGCGCGCTGGGCCTTGTTGCGCTGGCGCTGCAGGTAGAGCATGCCGGTGCAGAACACGAACAGCGTACCGATCAGGCCCAGCCAGGGCGCGGCCCAGGCGGTGGTGTTGAAGAAGGTACTGGGGATGATGTTCTGGATCTGCGGGGTGCCGGGCAGCGCATCCATGGTGAACGAAAACGCGCCCAGGGCAATGGTTGCCGGGATCAGGCGCTTGGGGATGTTGCTCTGGCGGAACATCTCGGCGGCAAACGGGTACACCGCAAACACCACCACAAACAGCGACACGCCGCCGTAGGTGAGCAGGGCGCAGACCAGCACGATCACCAGCATGGCCTGGCGGGTGCCAAGCAGGCGGATGGCGGCGGCGACGATCGAGCGCGAAAAACCCGACAGCTCGATCAGCTTGCCGAACACCGCACCGAGCAAGAACACCGGAAAGTACAGCTTGATAAAACCGACCATTTTTTCCATGAACACCCCGGTAAAGGCCGGGGCGACTGCCGAAGGGTCGGTCAACAGCACCGCGCCGAGGGCGGCGATGGGGGCGAAGAGGATAACGCTATAACCACGGTAGGCAGCCAGCATTAGCAGCGCCAGGGCTGCCAGGGCGATGATCACACTCATCGAGTGTCTCCTTGGGTGCATCTTGTTTTTGTGGGTCAGGAGGCGATAGCGGGAATCGTGCCAACTCTTTAAGCTGTTGATTTATATAGATATAGTTTGTTTTTTTGAGATGAAAGTCTCTGAATTGAGATTGAACGGTTCGCGGGGCAAGCCCGCTCCTGCCGTCGGACATCTTCCCGGTGGGAGCGGGCTTGCCCCGCGATAACAGTCTCAAAAAAGAAACACATATCTCTTTATTGAGACTTGATCCCCAGCGCCACCAGTTTCTTGTACAGCGTCGAGCGCCCCAACCCCAGCTGCCGCGCCGCTTCCGGTACATTCCCGGCACAGCGCGCCAGGGTGTTTTCGAGTAACTGCCGCTCAAAATCGGCACACGCCTGTTTATAGCTCAACGTGGCGGCTTCAACCGGCAGCGGCGCCAGGTCGCCCAGCGCCGCCTGAACATCGCCCAGCCCCAGGCGCGCTTGATCGGCCAGCAAGGTCGCCCGTTCCAGCACATTGCGCAGCTCGCGGATATTGCCCGGCCAGGCATGCCGGGCCAGCAGCGCCTGGGCCTCATCGTCCAGCTCGTGCTGGCTGCCCAGCTCTTCAAGAATCGCCTCGCTCAACGCTGGCAAATCCTCCAGGCGTTCACGCAGCGGCGGCACCTGGATCGGCAGCACGTTCAAGCGGTAGTACAGGTCGGCACGAAACTCGCCACGGGCCATGGCCGCCTGCAGGTCGGTGGAGGTGGCGGCAATGATCCGCACATCGCTGTGGATCATCTGGTTGGAGCCGACCGGCTCGTATTCCTTCTCTTGCAAGACGCGCAGCAGCTTGCTTTGCAGCGGGAAGGGCATGTCACCGATTTCATCGAGAAACAGCGTGCCACCCTCGGCAATCTGCAGTTTGCCCGGGCGGCCCTTGCGCTCGGCGCCGGTAAAGGCGCCCGGGGCGGTGCCGAAGAACTCGGCTTCGAGCAGCGTCTCCGGGATTGCGGCGCTGTTGATGCTGACAAAGGCCTTGTGCGCCCGCGGCGAAGCGGCATGAATGGCATGGGCCAGTAGCTCTTTGCCGGTGCCGGTTTCGCCCAGCAGCAACACCGGTGAGTCACTGCTGGCGCCACGCCGGGCGCGGCGCTTGACTTCAAGGCTGGCGGCGCTGGTGCCGATGAACTGAGCGAAGCTGTACTTGGCCTGGCGGGCGCGCAGCAACGAACGGGTCGAGGCCAGTTCCTGCTGCATGCTGGCGTAGCGCTTGAGCAGCGGCGAGAGGCTGCGCAGCTCGTCGAACAGGGCAAAACCGATAGCGCCGATCAGCGTGCCGGCGGCGTCGTGCACCGGCAGGCGCATGACCACCAGCGGCTCCTTGGGGGTGTCGAGCATGTCCAGCAGGATCGGCCGGCCATTGCTCAGCACCTCGCGCATCAGGCTGCCGGGAATAATGCTCTCGCACGGTTGGCCGATGGCGCTGCTGGCGTCTTCAAGGCCAAAGCGCCGGGCGTAGCGCTGGTTCATCCAGACAATGCGCGCATCGCGGTCGACGATGATCGTGCCTTCGCTGGACTGCTCGATGATCTCGAACAGCGAACGAATCGCCAGCAGGCGCACCTGCTGATAGTCCTTGAGGCTGTCACTGTCCTGCATGGGCCGCTCCGCCGGGGTAAAGGCTGCGATTATGCCCGTGGATCGAAGGCTTCGCGCAAGGCATCGCCAATGAACACCAACAGCGACAATATCAATGCCAGGGCAAAGAACGCGGTAAAGCCCAGCCACGGTGCCTGCAAATGCTGCTTGCCCTGGGTCACCAACTCGCCCAGCGAAGCGCTGCCGGCGGGCATGCCGAAACCGAGAAAATCCAGGGCGGTGAGGGTGGTGATGGCGCCGGTGAGAATAAACGGCAGGTAGGTCAGGGTGGCGTTCATGGCGTTGGGCAAAATGTGCCGCAGGATCACCCAGCGGTCAGGCAGGCCCAGGGCACGGGCGGCCAGCACGTACTCGAGGTTGCGCCCACGCAGGAACTCGGCGCGCACCACGTCCACCAGCGCCAGCCAGGAAAACAGCGCCATGATCCCCAGCAACCACCAGAAGTTCGGCTCGACAAAGCCGCTGAGGATGATCAGCAGGTACAACACTGGCAGCCCCGACCAGACCTCCAGCAAGCGCTGGCCGATCAGGTCGACCCAACCACCGTGGTAGCCCTGCAAGGCGCCGGCGGCGATGCCGATCAGGGTGCTGATCAGCGTCAGCGCCAGGGCAAACAGAATCGACACCCGAGTGCCATACAGCACCCGCGCCAGTACATCACGGGCCTGGTCGTCGGTACCCAGCCAGTTGACCGCCGACGGCGGGCTGGGGGCGGGCACCAGCAAATCGTAGTTCGGGGTGTCGGCGCTGAACGGCACCGGTGCAAACAGCATCCAGCCGCCCTGGCCCTCGATCAGCTGGCGTACGTACTGGCTGCGGTAGTCCGGCTGGAATGGCAGCTGCCCGCCAAACTGCTGCTCGCTGTAACGTTTGAATGCCGGGTAATACAACTGGCCCTGGTAGCTCAACAGCAATGGCTTGTCGTTGGCCACCAGCTCCGCGCCCAGGCTCACCAGCAGCAACAAGGCAAACAGCCACAGCGAAATCCAGCCACGGCGGTTGCGCCGAAAGCGCTGCAGGCGCCTGCGCGATACCGGCGACAGGCTGAACATCAGTGGGCCCTCGTGGCAAAGTCGATGCGCGGGTCGACCAGGGTGTAGCACAGGTCACCGATCAGGCGCACCAGCAGGCCGAACAGGGTAAAGATGAACAGCGAGCCGAACACCACCGGATAATCCCGCGCCACCGCCGCCTCGTAGCTCATGCGCCCCAGGCCGTCGAGGGAGAAGATCACCTCGATCAGCAGCGAGCCGGCAAAGAACACGCTGATCAACGCCTGGGGAATGCCGGCCACCACCAGCAGGATGGCGTTGCGAAACACATGCCCGTACAGCACCCGCTGCTCGCTCAGGCCCTTGGCCCGGGCGGTGATCACGTACTGGCGGGTGATCTCGTTGAGAAAGGCATTCTTGGTCAGCAGGGTCAGGGTGGCAAAGCCGCCAATTACCAGCGCGCCCACCGGCAGCACCAGGTGCCAGAAGTAATCAGCGATCTTGCCCAACAGGCTGAGCTGGTCGAAGTCTTCCGAGACCAGCCCGCGCACCGGAAACCAGTTCAGCGAGGTGCCGCCGGCAAACAGCACGATCAGCAGCAGGGCGAACAGGAACGAGGGCAGGGCGTAGCCAATGACAATCAGGCTGCTGCTCCAGGCATCGAACGCGGTGCCGTGGCGCACCGCCTTGCGGATTCCCAACGGGATCGACACCAAGTAGGTGATCAGTGTGGCCCAGAAACCCAGCGACAAGGTCACCGGCATCTTCTCAAGGATCAGGTCGGTGACCTTGGCGCCGCGAAAAAAGCTTGAGCCGAAGTCCAGCCGGGCGTACTGGCTGAGCATCAGCCACAGGCGCTCGGGCGCCGACTTGTCGAAACCGTACTGGCGCTTGATGTCCTCCAGCAGCTTGGGGTCCAGGCCACGGCTGGCCCTGGAACTTGCGTGCAGGGTTTCGCTGCTGGCCCCCGGCGCACCGCCGCCGATCCCCTGCAGGCGCGCTACCGCTTGTTCCACCGGGCCGCCGGGGGCAGCCTGGACGATGACGAAATTGACCAGCAGGATAATCAGCAAGGTCGGGATGATCAGCAGCAGACGGCGCAGGATGTAGCCGATCATGGCCGGCTCCCCAGGCGCTCGGCCATCTGCGCGTTGGTCAGCGGTGTCGGGCTGACTTGCCACCAGCTGTCCAGGCCTTCGTCGTTGCTCGGCTGCACCTTGGGCAGGCCGAAGCGGTTCCACCACACGGTAGATGAGCCGGGTGGGTAATAGTTGGGAATCCAGTAGTAGTTCCAGCTCAGCACACGGTCCAGGGCATGGGCATGGCGCAGCATGTCGGCCTTGGTTTCGGCCTTGACCAGGCCGTCGAGCAAGCGGTCCACGGCCGGGTCCTGGAGCACCATGTAGTTGTTCGAGCCGGGGTCGCTGGCCGCCGCCGAACCAAAATAGTTGTACAGCTCAAGCCCGGGCGACGGCGACACCGGGTAGCCGGTGACGATCAGGTCGTAGTCGCGGGCCATCAGCCGGTTGACGTATTGCGAGGCGTCGATGCGGCGGATCTCCAGGGTGATGCCGATCTGCGCCAGGTTGCGCTTCCACGGCAGCAGCAAGCGTTCGAAACCGGCCTGGCCGTTGAGGAAGGTAAAGCTCAGCGGTTCACCCTGGGCATTGACCAGTTGATCACCGCGCGGCTGCCAGCCTGCCGCTTCGAGCAGTTCGAGGGCTTGTAGCTGCTGGTCACGGATCAGCCCCGAGCCGTCGCTGCGCGGCGCTTCGAACACCTGGCTGAAGACCTCGTCGGGTATCTGCCCGCGCAACGGTTCCAGCAGCTTGAGCTCCTGGGCGTCGGGCAGGTTGCGCGCGGCCAGTTCGGTATTGGCGAAAAAGCTCTGCTGGCGAATGTACAGGTTGCGCATCATCTGCCGGTTGCTCCACTCGAAGTCCCACAGCAGGCCCAGCGCCTGGCGCACCCGGCGGTCCTTGAACACCGGGCGTTGCAGGTTGAAGACAAAGCCCTGGGCGGTTTGCGGGGCGTCCTTGGCCAGGTGCGCGCGCTGCAGGCGGCCATCGTCCAGCGCCGGGCTGGCGTAACCGAGGGTATAGGCGGTGGCCGAGAACTCGCGGTTGTAGTCGAAGCCGCCGCCGCGCAGCACCTGGCGCGCCACTTCGGTGTCGCCAAAGTACTCGATGCGCACCTGGTCGAAGTTGTAACGGCCACGGTTGACCGGCAGGTCGCGCCCCCACCAGCTCTTGTTACGCTCGAAGGTGATACTGCGACCGTTGTCGACCCGCCCGACGCTGTACGGGCCGCTGCCCAGCGGCGCCTCGAAGCCTGCGCCATTGGCGAAATCGCGGTCTTTCCACCAGTGTTCGGGCAGCACCGGCAGGGTCGCCAGGTCCAGAGGCAAGGTGCGGTTCTGGTTGTTCTTGAAGTAAAAGATGATCTGGCGCGGGTTCTCGACCTTTACCTCAGAGACATCGGCGAACTGGGTGCGGTACTTGAGACTACCGGCGCGCATCAACAGCGCGAAGGTGTAGCGCACATCCTCGGCGCGGATCGGCTGGCCATCGGCAAAGCGCGCACGCGGGTCAAGATAGAAGCGCAGCCACAGCCCCTGCGGATCGCGCTCAAGCTTTTGCGCCACCAGCCCGTACACGGTGTAGGGTTCATCCTGGGAGCGCACCGCCAGCGGCGAATACAGCCAGCCATCGACCTCGGCAACGCCGATGCCCTTGTCGATGTAGGGAATGATGTGGTCGAACTGGCCGATTTCGATGGCCGAGCGGCGCAGGCTGCCGCCTTTGGGCGCATCGGGGTTGGCGTAGCGCAAGT
Organism: Pseudomonas sp. B21-035; assembly: GCF_024748945.1. NCBI lineage: Bacteria > Pseudomonadati > Pseudomonadota > Gammaproteobacteria > Pseudomonadales > Pseudomonadaceae > Pseudomonas > Pseudomonas sp. B21-035. The sequence continues at coordinate 2,968,894 of NZ_CP087179.1, read as the reverse complement.
GCTGGAAGCTGGACGGATAGCGCGGTGCTTCGCCGTATACCGTCAGGGCGTGAACCGGCGCTGGCGTGGCAGCGCATGACCAGGCAAGGGCCAGGCCGAAGACGAACAACAAGAAGGGGAAGGGAGCAATTCGCAAGCGCCTGACCACCTGAACCACGACTGTGGCTGAAGCTTAGCAGGTCACTTGCGCGAGCAAACCGGCCCTGGAGGCCGGCTTGCAGAGTAGCGATCAGTCCTGACGGCTGGTCACTTCCAGCAGGTGATAACCGAACTGGGTCTTCACCGGGCCTTGCACGGTGTTGACCGGCGCGCTGAACACCACGGTGTCGAACTCCTTGACCATCTGGCCCGGGCCGAACGAGCCCAGGTCGCCGCCCTGGCGGCTCGATGGGCAGGTGGAGTTGGCTTTGGCGACTTCGGCGAAATCGGCGCCGGCTTCGATCTGGGCTTTGAGTTCGTTGCACTTGTCTTCGGTGGCAACCAGGATGTGACGGGCAGTGGCTTTGGCCATGGGAGTGGCTCCTTGGGGTAAAACGTAAAGCCTAACGTAAATGCGGGGTGGCTGATAGTTGGCATCGAGCAAGGGTCGGTGAATTTGCTGCTGCCTGGATTACGAGCACTTCGCGCTGTATAGCTGGACAAATTTCATGGGGCTTGAACCCGCCACCTAGTATTTTTGTCAGTTGTTGGCCTCGATAACGAGGTATTGAATAAGGGTCGACTTTACCCAGGTCGGCCCTTATTCATGGCGGTAAGCATGCGGGGCCACAACGCGTTTCCCCTGCACCGAGGCATGTCTGCCATGAATGAATTGCAAAGCGATACCGTCGACGCAACCACCACCAGCGAACTGCCCGTCTTGTCCCTGTTCGATGCGGTAGCACCGGTCAGCGGCCATGACGCGGGTGTCAACCTGTATACTCTGAGCATCGATCCGCGTGGCGTACTGGCGACCGTGCCGCCGTTCGTTGATGTGGTCGCCGGTGATGAGTTGCGGGTGTACATGGATGCCGACAGCACGCCGGTCGTTGCGCCGCTGGTGCTTGAGGGATACGACCTCGGCCGGCCGCTGACCCTGTTCCTGCCGAGCGAGCGGTTTACCCCGGGTGCACATACAGTGCGCTATGCCTTCAGCCGCAACAATGTGGAGTATGGGCCTTCCCGCGATCTCGCGATCCTGGTCAAGCTGGACCGCCCGGGCGGTTCCGAGCCTGGGCACCAGGGCCTGGTGGCGGCGGATGTCGGTGTCAACCCGGTGACCGCCGAACACCTGGAAAACGGCGTTCAGGTGCAGGTCTACTTCTATGAGAACCGCGCGGTCGGCGACGTGATCCGCCTGAGCTGGGGCGGGGTCATGCTGAGTTATACCCTGGTCGAGGCAGACCTCAACCAGCCGGTGGTGTTCACTGTGCCCGGCAGCGTCATCCTCCAGGCCGGTGACAGCCCCAACCTGGTGGTGACCTGGGAAGTGCACGATATTGTCCACAACACCAGCCAGACCTGGGCGCCGCATGTATCGGTGGTGGTCGACACCGGTCATGCGCAGTTGCCGGCCGTTTCGGTCACGGGGCTCGATAACGAGGGCTATATCAACCTCGAGGTGCTGGGCAGCGACGACTTGCAGATTCATGTGCAGGCCAGCGCGCCGGCATTCGCTACCGGTGACACGGTCAGGCTACGCTTTACCGGTTACATCGACTCGGGCGTGCCGACCGTAACCGAGCTGGACCAGACCATCCGCGGGACCTTGCCGCAGACCCTGACGTTCACCATTCCCAATGACAAAGCCTGGGCCCTGGCCAGTGGTCTGGCGGTGGTGGGCTACACGCTGGTGAATGCTGGCGGCCAGCAGCAGTCGCAGCGCCTGAGCATCGGTTTTGTAGGTCAGCCCAAGGCGCTGACCGTGCCTCGGGTCCATCAGGCGCCGGAGGGTGTGCTGGCCTATGATGTTGCCCGGGCCACGGTAATGATCCCCAAGTACCAGGGGCGCACACAAGGCCACCAGGTGACCGTGGTATGGCAGGGGACTCAAAGTGATGGCCGGCCGACGTTGTACCAGGTCAGCCGGGCAGTCTCCCATAACGAGGGGGCAGGTGACGATGAGATGGCGTTCAGTGTCGATAAGGCGCACATCAACCTGCTGGAGTCGGGCTCGGTCAGGGTGTTCTACCAGGTGCGCATGCTGAGCACGCGCAGCGTCGGTTTTCGCCAATCGGCGGTGCTGGAGCTGCGCATCAGTGCTGCCGGCTTGCTGCCGGCGCCGGAGCTGGACGACCCGGTCAATGAGCTCGATCCGTATTTTTACCCGTTCGGGGTGCAGGTGAACATCAACTACCCGAGCAAGCGCGCCGGGGACAAGGTCACCTTTACCTGGCAAGCTGAGGATCCGGGGCATAGCTACAGCGAAGCCAAGCTTGTCGACAGCAGTGGCGCCGCACCCAGCTTTCGCGTGCCCCAGGCCATCGCCCAGGCCGGGGTGGGCAGCACGGTGATGATGAGCTACGTGGTCGAGCCGGCGCTGGGCGGGCGGCCGCGACAGTCCCAAGCGCGGGCGCTGGCGTTGCGCTCGGTGGCGCCGGTGCCTGAGCGGCCGCTGCTGATTGGCGCCCAGGACGGCAGTTACGACCCGATGCTCGGTCTGCATTGCGCCCAGGTGCTGATCAGCTACCCGGGCATGCGTGAAAGCGATCGCATCGTCCTGTACTGGAAAGGATCGGCGGGCGCCGGCACTCCCACCCTCCCGGAGCGTGCGGGCAGTGACAGCGGCAGCATCACCATCAGCGTGCCGGCGGCTGCGGTGGCGGCGAACTTCAACGGCCCGGTGCAGTTTTATTATGAAGTGCTGCGCAACGAGCTGGCGGCGATCGAATCGCCCAGGCAGGCGGTGCAAATCGGCGTGCCGAATGATCACGACTTGGCGCACCCGAGGATCGATGAGGCGATCGGCAACGAGCTGGACCTGGACCTGTTCGAAGGCGATGCCCAGGTCAGCGTCAGAGCCTGGCCGTTTATGGCCGTGGGCCAGCGGGTGTGGCTGGAAGTGCGCAGCGCCACCGCCACGCTCGCGCTGTGGGAGGACAGCCCGGTCGAGCAGGTGGCGGAATTGAGCGTGGCGTTGCCGCGCGATTTTCTCGAACCGCTGGAGGATGGCAGCCCGTTGTCGCTGCACCTGAGCGTCAGCTACGGTGGCGCTGCGGCGCTAGAGTGTCCGGTGCGCAGCTACACCGTGCGCCAGGGGCAATTGCACATAGGCATCTCCGATGCCGGCCTGGCCAGCTCGGTCTTGCCGGCGGACTGGACGCTGCCCACCCAGACCTGCGCGGTGACCCTGGCCGGCCGGCCCGGCGCGCAAGGCAGTCTCAGCGTCAATGGCTCGGCGCAGTTCGACAACGACAGCCAGCAACTGGACTTCACTCTCGATGCCCAGGGCGAGTTTATCGCCTGGCTGGGTGATCCGTACGCCGAGACGGTGCTGGTCAGCGCGCAGATCGGCGGCGCACAAGCCCAGCACGTGCCGGTGAAATTCGTTGATGTGTTCCCGTACGCCCAGCAGCAAGATGAGCAGCGTGTGCGCGCCCGTGCGGCGAGCGGCGCGCTGGCCAACGGCCGGTCGGCCAATCGGGTGTGTTTCGATGCCGATGGCTTTGCCAACGCCACCTATGTGCAGGTTGAGCTCAGCGGCAGTGCGCGGATTGTCGGCCACCCTGGCCAGGTGGTCAGCCTGCCGTTGACGGCGCTGAGCGGTGATTGCCAGTTCGACGTGGTCGACAGCGTCGCCGAAGAAGTGACAGTGACGTTTCAACTGCCCCAGGGTGGTAGCTGGACCCGCTTCAGCCAGACCCTGTACTTCACCGGCCTGGCCTCGCGCTATGCGACCCGCGGCGTCGCCGCCGACGGCAGCCCCTGGTTCATGCGTGTCAACCAGATCACCAGCGTCGAAACCAGCCATGTGCGCATCCCGCAATGGAAAGAGTTCATCGATCATCCCGCAGGCCTTGATGGTGGCATTGGTGTGCGGGCCCTGGAAGCTCACGCCGATGGGCTGCTGGTTCTGGTCGAGCCGTACCTGCAAATGGCCGCTGGCGATAAGGTTCATGTGCATTTTGGCGACGAACAGGTGCCGGCCACGCCGATTCCGGTGGTGGTACTGCCTGAAGAGGTGAACGAACTAGTCACCCTGTACGTTCCCGCTGCCCGCATTCCCAAAGGCGTCAGTGAGGTATGGTTCACGGTCGAGCCGCTGAGCGGCAATAAGCGCGCGTCGGCGCGTTTGCGGGTCAAGGTCAAGGTCACCTTGCCCGGCGGGCCCAATCCCATCCCCGGCAGCCCTCATAATGCCGCCCTGATGTCGCCAGATGTGCCCTTCGGCCTGATCGACTGGGAAATGGCCCAGGACGGCATCACGGTGTACGTCAACCGCTGGCGCATCATGGAGGCCGGTGATGTTCTCAGCTTGAGCTGGGGTGGGGCCAAGGTCACCCATGTTGTCCAGCAAGGCGAAGTGGGCAAGACCATACCGGTGTTCGTCGACTTTGCCACCATCGAGGCCGGAGGCGATGATGAACGCCTGCTGGTGCTGTACTGGCTCGAAGACGAGGTGGGCAACGAATCCGATGGCGCCTCGTTGCCCAGTTACGCCTTTGTCGAGGTCAGCCTGGTGTTGCTGCCACGGCCGGCGGTGGCCGGGCTCGACGAGGAAGGCTTCCTCGACCTGGGGGAACTGCACGGGGCCGATGTTGAGGTCTCGGTGATTGCCGACCGGCCCGACTTCAGGGTCGGCGACCAGGTGGTGTTCATCTTTCGTGGATTCACCGAAGAGGTGGTGGCGATCCCGCCGCATGAATCCCTCCCGTACCCGGTAGGCATCATTCCGCCTCCGCGGCCCATTGTCCACGAGGTGCCCAACAGCATCGCCGAGTCGATCGCGGGGGGGCTGGCCTATGTCTCCTATAAGGTCACCCGCGAAGGCCAGGAGTTTGCTTCGCGAACCACTGCCGTGGGGGTGCGGGGCAAGGCGGCCGAGTTGCTGCCGCCGAGGGTTTACGATAGCCAGGAGGATTACCTCCCTGACACCCTGTCGCGTGCCGAGGTGATCGTTCCGCCGTGGGTGGGCATGTACCGCAACCAGCAGGCACGCCTGGTCTGGCAAGGCAAGCAGGCCAACGGTCACGCCTATTCTTATTTTCGCGATTGGTATGTGACTGAACTTGGGGTGGGCAAAGAGGTGGCGCTTATCGTGCCGCCCGAGCATATCGTCGCGTTGTCGGGCGGGTACCTGGAGTTGTCCTACTGGGTGTTCTACGGCAGCAGCGAGCCACGGGAGTCGCCAGTACTGAAACTGTGGGTCGGTGAAACCGCCCCCGATCTGGTCACCCCGAACGTGCCCGAGGCGGAGAACGATACCCTCGACCCGGTCGGCCTTGTGGTGGCTAACGTCGAGGCTCCGGTGTACGACGGCATGCTGGAAGAGCAAAGGGTGACCATGGAGTGGCTGAGCCCGGTGGCCGGGGCGAACATCATCGATTTTTATGATGTGCAGTTTATCGGTGACATCGGCTTTCCCGTGTATGAGCGAGACATGGTACGCAGCCTGGGGCATGAGGTACGCATCCGCTACCACGTCAGCGAGCTGGGCCAACGTCGGCGCTATTCGGACTACCTGCGCCTGGGAATCGGCCCGGTGTTGAGCAATCCGCCGCGGCCGCGGATCGAGGAGGCCAATGGCGATACACTCAATTTGCTGAGTTTTCCCGGCAATGCGCTGGCAACCGTGGCGACGTGGAACGGAATCAATGAGCGCCAGCGCTACTGGTTCCGTTGCCATGGCACCGATGTACAAGGTAATCCCAAGACTATCCGTCTGGGGGAAGGGCAGCAGGTGTCGGCGGGTGAAGTCAATCGGGGGGTACGCGCTACCCTGGACAGGACGGATTTGCAGGCATTTGCCCACCAAAGCCGGATAACTCTGGAAATGGCGGTAGCGCTGCGTCTGGATGCCGAAGAGTCACAGGCAATCAGGTTTCCGGTGCGTGAGTATCAGATCCTGCAGGTGCAGATCAGCCTGACCGATCCGCGGATCCTCGAGGCACGCGACAGCAATGTGCTGGAACTGGCAGCCTTTTCCGGCAACGCCACCCTGCGGATTGACAGGTGGCAGGGGATTGCCCGGGATCAACGGGTATGGGTCGACCTGCGGGGCACGCTCAAAAGCGGTGGGAGCTGGACGCTGCCGCTACTGGTGGCGCATCCGGTGTCTGCGGATGAAGTGAGCGGGGGCATCACACGTTCGATCATGCGCTCGGCCCTTGAAGGCCTGGCTGACCGTTCGCGCCTGAGTATTCATTTAAGGGTGGAGGACATCGTTGCGCCGGTGATTGCTTATGAGATGCGGGTGCTGAGCCCGGTGGCTGTGATGGTTACCGCTGAAGGCTCGCTCAAGATACCGCCACAAACGACGATGGGCAACCAATTATTGGTGACGGGCAATCCGGGGCAAGTTGCGACCTTGCGAGTGGTTGGCAACGGTTACTTTGACCATGGAGGAATACAGAAAGACGTAACACTTGACCAGCGGGGGGAGTGGCGTGAATGGGTGGGCGCCAATGCCTACAGCATAAGCGTGGTTGTTTCTCCTCATGGCGGCAGTCCAGTGACTACTGAGGTGAACTTCAGACACAATTCTAGCTACCTTAGTTTAGGCGGCCGTTACATCTGGGCGATGGCGGCAACGGGAGCACGAGCCGATGGGCGAAGCGTGAACCGAATCGTCTATAGGACGCATAACTTCGATGGCAATCAATGGTGCAAGGTAACCCTTTCCGGGGGCGCGCAGGTAGTGGGGCATCCGGGGGCCGCCGTAACCATCAGAATGCAGTACTACCCCGTCGGTTCGGTGCGAGAGGGATACGTTGTAATCGACGTAGTTCATTCAAGAGCTGAACCAGTTGTATTAACGTTCGAACTCATCGTTAGCTTCCTTGTGCGGGGGTCCTTGATAACTCGAACCATTCGATTCACTTGAATCAAGGCTTGTGTGTTCTTGATAGGCCGCCCGCTAGGGGCGGCTTTTTTACTTGCCAGGATAGGTACGAAACAGCCAGAACCGTGCCGCTCTATTTGAAAGGCGTCACAACCGTCCAGCCGCCTCACGCAGCAAGCGCTCGGTCGAATCCCAGCCCAGGCAACCGTCGGTGATCGACACGCCGTATTTGAGCGGCTGCGTGCCCAGTGTCTGGCAACCGTCGAGCAGGTGGCCCTCGATCATCATGCCGATCAGCGAGGTATCGCCCTGCAGGCGCTGCTCGAGCACCTCGTTGAACACCGCCGGCTGGCGCAGGGGGTCCTTGGCGCTGTTGGCGTGGCTGCAATCGACCATGATCCGTGCCGCGACGCCGGCTTTGGCCAGGCCCTGGCGGGCCAGGGCGATGCTCTGGCGGTCGTAGTTCGGGCCCTTGCTGCCGCCGCGCAGCACCAGGTGGGTGTCGGCGTTGCCCAGGGTCTCGACAATTGCCGGGTAGCCTTGCACGTCCATGCCGAAATGCCGGTGGCCGTGGGCGGCGCTGCGGATCGCGTCGCAGGCAATGCCAACACCGCCGTCGGTGCCGTTCTTGAAGCCTACCGGCAAACCCAGGCCGCTGACCATTTCGCGGTGAATCTGCGACTCGGTGGTGCGCGCGCCAATCGCCGCCCAGCTCAGCAGGTCATCGAAGTAGCCGGCCGCCATCGGTTGCAGCAGCTCGGTGGCCACCGGCAGGCCGCATTCGAGCATGGCCAGCATGAGCCCGCGCGACAGCGCGATGCCGCCGTGCATGTCGTCGCTGCCATCCAGGTGCGGATCGTAGGCCAGGCCCTTCCAGCCGACGGTGGTGCGCGGCTTTTCGACGTAGGCGCGCATCACCAGGAGCATCTTGTCGCTGACCTCCGAGGCCAGGCGGGCCAGGCGTTGGGCGTATTCGCGGGCCGAGCGCGGGTCGTGCAGCGAGCACGGGCCGACGATCAGCAGCAGGCGCTGGTCGTGGCCATCGAGGATGGCGCGCACGGCCTGGCGATGGGCTTCGACCTGGGCGGCGAGGGCGGGGGAAAGCGGCATTTGCTGCTTGAGCAACATCGGGCTCGGCAGGCGTTGGCTGACGGCGCTGTTGGCAGCGCTGGGTTCGGACAGTGGCAGAGCGAGGTTGGACGATTGCATGGTGTGAATTCCCTGGGCGGCTGGCGGGGTCTGGCCCGCGCGCTCGGCCCTATCGAGGTGTTCGACAGTTGGCCGGATTGGCGTCATGTGTATGTGTGCCACCAACAAGTGACCGATCGGAGGCGGCAGGCTGGCCCGAACGGGATTGGCTAAATCGCCAGAAGTTGAAGCTTTGGTAACGGTAAGTGGCGTAGTTCATGTTCTGTTCCTCAATGTAATTCGTTGATTGCCGGGGCCTTGAAACGCAAAACCCCCGGTCGGGGGGCCGACCGGGGGTTGAGTATTCTCGTGTTCGGCGGCCCCTTGAAAGTGGGCGCCGGTGAGGGTATCAGCGGCGCCTGTGGCTAAACCAATACCCAAAATAAAACGCTGCCGGGGAGACAGTCGCGCACTCGGCAGCGGCCACGGGGCGCGACAGGCGACCAGTGCTGCAAGCGTGAGTGAGGGTGGTGTGCGACATGTGACTCTCCAGTTGATGTGCCCGAGCTTACTTCAGGCCTTGCCCAGGTTTCAATGGCTAATTTGCATGATTGTCATGGAGCGTGACTATCGCCGCAGGTAAGCGGTGAAGTCGATGTCGCCGGCACTGAGGATCGCCTGCACCCGGTTGTGCACGTTGAGCTTGCGCAAAATCGCCGAGACGTGAGCCTTGACCGTGGTTTCGGCGATGTCGAGGTTGTAGGCGATCTGCTTGTTCGATTCGCCCTTGGTCATGCGTTCGAGCACCAGCAACTGCTTGCGGGTCAGGGCTTGCAGCAGCTCGGGGGCAAAGCCCTGATGGTCACCCTGGTTGCGCCGGCTGCTGCTCTTTTGCGTGCGGATGATGTCCGGCGGCAAGTAGACATTGCCGTTGAGAATCTGCTCGATGGCCTCGGTCATCTGTGAGCGTGGCGAGGATTTGGTGATAAAGCCGACGGCGCCGTAGGTAATGGCCTGCAGCACGACTTGCTTGTCCTGTTCGGCCGAGACGATCACCACCGGGATGGTCGGCGCCTCGTTGCGCAGGTTGATCAAACCGCCCAGGCCGTGCATACCGGGCATGTTCAGGTCGAGCAGGATCAGGTCGAGGTCGTCATGATCGCCAGTGATCGCCAGGGCGCTGTCGAGGTCGGCGGTTTCCATCACCTCGCTGCCGGGAAAGCCGTCGCTGATGACATTGTGGATGGCCTCGCGAAACAACGGATGGTCGTCGGCGATCAGAATCTTGTACATGGCTTTGCACCTTATTGTTGTGGTTGTGCTGCACCCCTTCATTACAGGCCAGGTGCAACGCTTTGGGAATGCGACCATCGACAAGCAAAACAGTACCAAAGTAGTAGGCGGGCGCCCAGGCGTGCGTTCTAGCATGGGGCAAACCTGCGGGAGCTGCGAAGATGGCGATATTGCTGGTGGATGATCACCCGATGCTGCGTCTGGGCCTGGTCGCGGCGCTGCAACAGGGCCTGGAGGGCATGACGGTGATCGAGGCGGCCAGTGGCGAAGAGGCGCTGGCCAAGGTCGGCGAGCAGTTGCCGGGGCTGGTGATCATGGACGTTGACTTGCCGGGTATCAGCGGCGTGGAAACCACCCGACGCCTGCGCCAGCGCCTGCCGCAACTGCGCGTGCTGTTTTTCAGCGAGCACACCGACCTTGGCCTGGTGCGCCAGGCCATGGCGGCCGGCGCCTGTGGTTACCTGTCCAAGGCGGCGGAGCCTGCCGTGCTGCTTGAAGCGGTGCGCCGGGTGCTTTGCGGGCATGCCTACATCGAACAGGCACTGGCCACCGAGCTTGTCTGTCAGCCAGGCGATACTGGCATTCACGGCCTGACCCAACGTGAAACGGAAATCTTTCTGATGCTGGCCAAGGGCACGCCGACCCGGCTGATCGCCGAGCAGTTGTGCATCAGCAGCAAGACCGTGAGCAACTACCTGACCCTGCTCAAAAGCAAATTGCAGGTGGCCTCCCAGGCGCAGATGGTGCGCCTGGCGATCGAGGCCGGCTTGCTGCGGGTGGTTGCCTAGTCCCAGGTGGTGGGGCAGCCCTGGCAGCCTTGCATGTTGCTGTCCTGGAAGTTGGCGTAATGCTGGCGGCTGCCGCGCAGGTCGGCCTGCTCCAGGTTGCTTTCGCCGAACTTGGCTTCTTGCAGATTGGCATCGGCAAGGTTGGCGCCCTTGAGGTCGGCCTTGCTCAACCAGGTCATTTCCAGGTCGGCGGCCTGCAGTTTGCTGTTGTGCAGTTTGGCCCCGGACAGGCGGGCGAACTCCAGGTAGGCGGCGCTCAAGTCGGCATTTTCGAAGTTGGCGCCCTGGGCGAACATGCCCCAGGCCTGTACCGCAATCAGCCTGGCATCGCGCAGGTCGGCCAGGCGCAGGTTGCTTTGCTGCAGGCTGGCGCGGGTGAGGTTGGCGCCTTGCAGTCGGGCTTTTTCCAGGTTGGCCAGGTCCAGGCGCGCGTGGCGCAAATTCGCCCCGCGCAGGTCGGCACCGGCCAGGTTCATTTTGCGCAGGTCCTGGTTGCTGAGGTCGGCGTTGCGCAGGTTGGCGTTGGGGCACTGGCTCTCCTGGGCGATGGTGCAGCCGTTGATGGTCAATGGCGCGTCGTCGTCGGCGAGGGCGGCGGTGCAGGCGAGGGTGAGCAAGAGCGGGAGGTATTTCATGGGGATCTCCTGGGCTGTGAGATGGCTATCGCCGGCCAAGCCCGCTCCAACACGGAGCGGGCTTGGCCGACGATGGGCTTAGCGCTGGGCCGTCTTGGTATCCCAGGCCGGGATCTTGAACACCCAGAACGAGCCACCCTGGGCCACCGGCTTGGTCAGCTCGGCCATGTCGCCGCCCCACAGCGGCACCGCGCCGCCGTAGCCGACGGTCACGCCGATGTACTGCTCACCGTCCTGTTCCCAAGTGATCGGCGGCGAGACGATGCCGCTGCCAGTCTGGAATTTCCACAGTTCTTCGCCGGTCTTGGCGTTGAAGGCCTTGAAGTAGCCATCACCGGTACCGGTGAACACCAGGTTGCCCTTGGTCGCCAGTACCCCGGCCCACAGCGGCAGGCGCTCCTTGTGCTCCCAGACCATCTTGCCGGTGGTCGGGTCCATGGCCCGCAGCGAACCGACGTGGTCCTCGTACATGCGCTTGATCCTGAAACCCATGCCCAGGTAGGCCGAGCCTTTCTTGTAGTTGACTTCCTCGGTCCAGTACTCCTCTTTCCACTGGTTCGACGGCACATAGAACAGGCCGGTGTCCTGGCTGTAGGCCATCGGGTTCCAGTTCTTGCCGCCCAAAAACGGTGGCGAGACTTCTACCGGCTTGCCCTTGGTTTGCCCAGGTTCGGGCTTGGCCGGACGCTGGCCGGGGTTTTCCACCGGGCGGCCGGTCTTGAGGTCGATGTGGCTGGCCCAGGTGATGTTGTCGGCGAACGGGAAGGCGTTCTTGAGTTTGCCGTTGGTGCGGTCGACCACGTAGAAGAAGCCGTTACGGTCAGCATGGGCGGTGGCCTTGTACTGCTTGCCGTCCTTGTCCTTGTAGTCGAACAGCACCAACTCGTTGTTGCCGGAAAAGTCCCAGGCGTCGTTAGGCGTGTGCTGGTAGAACCACTTCACTTCGCCGGTCGAGGGGTCGACACCGACCTGGCCCGAGGTGTAGAGGCTGTCGAAGTCGTGCGGGTTGCCATCCTTGGAGGTACGCGCCCAGGTGTTCCACGGCCCCGGGTTGCCGGCGCCGACGATGATGGTATTGGTCTCGGCATCGAAGCTTGCGCTCTGCCACGGCGCGCCGCCGCCATGGCTCCAGGCTTCGACCTTGCCGGTCTCGGTGTTCGGATCATCCGGCCAGGACGGCGCCTTGACGTCACCGGTGGGGGTGCTGTCCTTGCCGTTCAGGCGGCCCATGTGGCCCTCGACGAAGGGCCGCATCCACACCTCGTCGCCGGTTTCCGGGTCGCGGGCATACAGCTGGCCGACCACGCCGAATTCATCGCCGGAGCTGCCGTGAATCAGCAACACTTTGCCGCTCTTCTGGTCCTTGATCAGGGTCGGGGCGCCGGTCATGGTGTAGCCGGCGCTGTGGTCGCCGAACTTTTTCTTCCACACCACCTTGCCGGTGTCCTTGTTCAGGGCGATGACCTGGGCGTTGAGAGTGCCGAAGTAGATCTTGTCGCCATAGATGGCGGCGCCGCGGTTGACCACGTCGCAGCACGGGCGAATGTTGTCCGGCAGGCGATGGTTGTAGGTCCACAGGCGTTTGCCGGTCTTGGCATCGAGGGCAAACACCCGCGAGTACGAGCCGGTGACGTAGATCACGCCGTCGTTGACGATGGCCTGGGACTCCTGGCCGCGCTGCTTCTCGTCACCAAAAGAGTACGACCAGGCCGGGGTCAGCTTGAACACGTTGTGGTCGTTGACCTGGGCCAGCGGGCTCCAGCGCTGGGCATTGGTGCCCATGCCGTACTGCAGCACGTTGCCGGTGCTCTTGTGGTCGTCGGCGATGTCTTCCCAGCTCACAGGTTTCGCCAGGGCATGCGGGGCCAGGGCCAGGCTGCCCAGCAGGAGGACGGTATGCACGGCAGCAGTCAGCGGGGAAAGTGCGGCGGGTAACGATCTTATTGTCATGGTTGGAGTTCCCAATGAAGGTTTTGGCCTGCATAGCCTGGAACGCCAAGGGCGCGATCGATACGGAAAATCTCCCGGTCTTTACGGGAAAATTTCCCAGGCCGGGCATGATTTGGCACTGCCCCACAAGCGCTACTACCAAGGGAGGAGGCTGCGGCCACCAAAGCAGCATGGGGGCCTCGCCAGCACGTTTCTAAGATGCCGGCACAACCTTTCAGCCGAGAGGTTTTTGCGTGCAAACAGCAGTCGAGGGCAGAACAATGAAAACAGCAAAAAACGCCTGGTTGAGCCTGATCGTCAGCGCCAGCCTGATGAGCAGCGCCGGGGCTTTTGCCCATGGCAACGTGACGCCGACCGCGGTCAACACCGGCAACCTGGAAAAGCTCGGTGAGCAGTGGCGCGCAGAAAACCCCTACCGCAACAGCAAGGACCACGACGAGGCGGTGTCCATCGGTGCTTCGGCCTACAACCAGAACTGCGCCGCCTGCCACGGCCTTGAAGCCAAGTCCGGCGGCATCGCCCCGGACCTGCGCTTGCTCGACGAAGGCGCTGCCGGTGATGAATGGTTTGTCGAGCGGGTGCGCAATGGCGCAGTACGCGATGGCCGGGTGTACATGCCGAAGATGGCTGACTACCTCAGCCAGGAAGCCTTATGGGCGGTGCGCAGTTACCTCGACAGCGTGCATGTCGAGGAGTGACTGTAGGAGCGGGCTTGACCCGCGATAGCGACTCAACAGTGATATCGCATCGCGGGTCAAGCCCGCTCCTACAGTAGGCCGTGTTTACAAGGTGTAGTGCTTCAACTCCCGGGCAATCAGCATGCGCTGGATTTCGCTGGAGCCTTCGTAGATCTGGGTAATGCGCGCATCGCGGTAGTAACGCTCGACCGGGTAATCTTCCAGATAGCCATACCCGCCATGCACCTGGATCGCTTTGGAGCACACCCGCTCGGCCATTTCCGAGGCGAACAGCTTGGCCTGTGAGGCTTCGCTCAGGCATGGCTTGCCGGCGCTGCGCAGGCGTGCGGCGTGGAGAATCAACAGCCGTGCGGCGTTGATCTGCACCTGCATGTCGGCCAGCAGGTTGGCGATGCTCTGGTGCTCGTTGATCGGCTTGCCGAACTGAATACGGTCACGCGAATACACCAGCGCCGCCTCGAACGCCGCGCGGGCAATGCCCAGGGCCTGGGCGGCGATGCCGATACGCCCGCCTTCGAGGTTGGACAGGGCAATGGCCAGGCCCTTGCCGCGCTCGCCGAGCATGTTGGCTGCCGGGATACGGCAGTTGTTGAGGGTCACCGCGCAGGTGTCGGAGGCGCGGATGCCCATCTTGTGCTCGCTGCGATCGACCACGAAGCCTTCGTTGTCGGTGGGCACCAGGAACGCCGAAATACCTTTTTTGCCCAGCTCCGGGTCAGTGACCGCGAAGACGATCGCCAGCCCTGCACGGCGGGCATTGCTGACGAACTGCTTGGCGCCATTGATCACCCAGTGATCGTCCTTAAGCTCGGCGCGGGTGCGCAGGTTGTGGGCCTCGGAGCCCGCTTGCGGCTCGGTCAGGCAGAAGCAGCCGATCACCTGGCCGCTGGCCAGGCGCTCAAGCCAGGTCTGTTGCTGTTCGGCGCTGCCGTAGGCGAGCAGCGGGCCGCAGCCCACCGAATTGTGAATGCTCATCAGCGCACCGGTGGCACCATCGCCGGCGGCGATCTCTTCGACCGCCAGGGCGTAGGCGACATAGTCGGTGTAACTGCCGCCCCATTGCTCGGGCACGACCATGCCCAGCAGGCCCAGCTCGCCCATCTTCTGCACCACGCCATCGTCGATCCAGCCGGCCTTTTCCCAGGCCTGGGCATGGGGGGCGATCTCGCCACGGGCGAAGTCCCGGGCCATGTCGCGGATCATGATCTGTTCTTCAGTCAGTTCCAGGTCTTGCATCTGCGTACTCCAGGCCTCAGAGGCCTTCGAAGAATTGATCCACGCGCTGGCGGTCGAGGCCGGCGAGGGTGGCGGGGTTCCAGCGTGGCTGCTTGTCCTTGTCGATGATCAGTGCGCGTACGCCTTCGATCAGGTCGCCATGCTCGAACCACTGGCGGTCCAGGTGCAGCTCCATCTTGAAGCAGTCTTCAAGACTCAGGTGACGGCCGCGACGAAGCATCTCCAGGGTCACGGCCATGGCCAGCGGCGAGCGGCTGTCGAGCAGATCGGCGGCTTTCAGTGCCCATTCATGGCTGTCGGCCACGGTCACGGCGCGCAGTTGCTCGACGATACTGGCAACGTCGGGCAGGGCGAAGAAGTGATCGATGGCCGGGCGCAGCCTGGCCAGCGGTGCGTCTTCAAGCACCTGAGTGCCGAGTTTGGCCAGCACCCCTTGCAGGTCCTTGAGCGGGTGTTCGCCAAAGCTCAGGGTGTCGAGGCGCTCATCGAGGCTGGCCAGTTTGCTGCTGTCCAGGTACCAGTCGGCCAGGCCACAGTACAGCGCATCGGCCGCCTGCACCTGGACGCCGCTGACCCCCAGGTAGATGCCCAGTTCGCCGGGAATGCGCGAGAGGAAATAACTGCCGCCAACATCCGGGAAATAACCGATGGCGGTTTCCGGCATGGCCAGGCGGCTGCGCTCGGTGACCACCCGCAGGTCGGCGCCCTGGGCCAGGCCCATGCCGCCGCCGAGGGTGAAGCCGTCCATCAGTGCCAGCACCGGCTTGGGGTAATGGTGGATGCACAGGTCGAGGGCGTATTCCTCGACGAAAAAATCCCGGTGCAGGCTGTCACCGGCCTTGTAGCTGTCGTACAGCGAACGGATGTCGCCGCCGGCGCAGAAACCTTTCGGGCCTTCGCCGCGCAGGGTCACGGCATGCACCTGTGAGTCCGTGGCCCAGGCGTCAAGTTGGCGCTGCAGGCGGCGGACCATGTCCAGGGTCAGGGCGTTGAGGCCGGAGGGGCGGTTGAGGGTCAAGTGACCGATATGGTTGCGAACCTCGGCCAGTACATGGACGTCGGTTGGCGCTTGAGCGTGCGCGGTCATCGCTTTCTCCCTGCTTTGTTATTGATTTTCCACGTGTTTTAACACGGTCTGGATAGGCGCTAGAGGATCGAAGGATCGTATCAGTGCAAATTTGCCCAATACAATCCGTAAATCTGCAGGCTCAGTCTGCATTTTTGCATGGGTGGGCGCGCCTAACGCACCGGGTCTTGCCACTTTAGCCTTGTGACACTGACGGGCAAGGGATTAGTTCCGCCTGCGGGCAGCCGGGCCGGTTGCGCCAAAGCAGCACGGGAGCGCCGCCAAGGCAGGGTATGGCCGCTTGCCGGGCCTTTCGATAATCGCCTCCGACATCTGTCCCCCCGTTTTGCGGAGAGCGCCATGCACAACAATAACAATGCCAATCGCCGTTTCCTGCCGTTGCTGACAAGCCTTGCCGCCCTGGGCCTGAGCCCGCTGGCCGGCGCCGAGATCATGCTCTACGACAAGGAGCAGACGACCTTTTCCACCGACGGCTACATCAACGCCTTCTACGTCAACAGCGACGTCGACCGCGCCGGGGAGCAATACGACCGTCGCCAATCGCGGGTGAAGATGGGCTTTCTGCCCAATTACCTGGGCTTCAACATGACCCGCCAGGTCGATGACCTCAAGCTCGGCGGCCGGGCGTCGTTCTGGGTGACCATCAACGACAGCGAAACCAACGGCACCGACACCGCCATCGACGTGCGCCAGTTCTACGGCACCGTGGCCAACCCCGAATGGGGCGAGGTGTTGATCGGCAAGGACTTTGGCCTGTTCGCCCGCTCCAACATCCTCCTCGACGAGTTGCTCGCCGGCTACGGCCAGGTCAGCGACACCTTGGGCCTGGTCGATGGCGGCGGGGTGTCGTTCGGCAACATCGGCAGCGGCTACCCGTACCCGTTCCCGACCTCGCAGATCACCTACCGCACGCCGGTGTTGGACGGCTTGCGCATTGCCGTGGGGATCCTCGACCCGGTGGACACCAACGACGACAGCGCGGTGGGCAAGGCCTACCAGGAAAACCCGCGCACCGAGAGCGAGATCACCTACCAGTTCGACCTCGGCGGCGCGCAGATTTACAGCTGGCTCAACGGCACCTACCAGACCTCGGACAACACCGACAGCAGCGTCGATTCGGTGACTTCCAAGGGCCTCGGCTATGGCGTGCAGGCGAAGATCGGCGGGTTGTCGCTGACCGGCTCAGGTTTTACCGCCAAGGGCATCAACCCGTTCTTCACCAACAACGCCGGCGAGGCGACCTTGCGTGAGGTCGACAGCAAGGGTTATCTGCTTCAGGGCTCGTACAAGCTCGGCAAGAACCGTCTGGCGCTGTCGTATGGCAAGACCAGGGATGACGGCAATGGCGCGGTGAACACCGGCGCCGACTATGAAACCCGTGGCATAGCGCTGTTTCATGACATCAACGACAACCTCAAGCTGGTCGCCGAGTACAACCAGTTCGAGATCGACGGCCATGAAGGCGATGCGCAGAATGAAGACACCGATACCTTCGCCGTGGGCGCGGTACTGACCTGGTAAACGCATTGACCGGTAGGAGCGGGCTCGCCCCGCGATGAGGCTACCCGCTCTACAACCAATGCCACCCATACCCAGTACCCAAGTAGCATTCGGCGCGCTACCGCGCCTGCCTAAACTGCCTGCATCGATCAATGCCCACCCAGGAGGCACCCATGCAGCAGTTCCCGGCCGAGGGCGTGATCAGTGCCGTGTCGCGGGCCAGCGCCGCTGAGCTTGCCGCCCAGGAACTGGCCAGCCAGCTGCTGCACCCGCACCTGGGTTTCGTGTTGTTCTTCTGCTCCGCCGAGTACGACCTGCCGGCCCTGGCCCAGGCCCTGCAACAGAGCTTCGGCGGCATTCGCCTGGCCGGTTGCACCAGTGCCGGCGAACTTACCCCCGACGGTTACGGCCGTGGCTGCATCACCGCCCTGGGTTTTGATCACCGGCAGTTTTCCATCGCCGCCGAACTGATCGACGCCATGCCGGCGTTCAGCCTGATCCAGGCCCAGGCCACGGTCGAGCGCCTGGTGGGCGAGTGTCGTAGCAATACCCTGGCGCCGATCAAGGGCCACAGCTTTGCCCTGACCCTGCTCGACGGCCTGTCCAGCCGTGAAGAAACCGTGCTGGCGGCACTCAGTGCGGCGTTGGGCGATATCCCGCATTTCGGTGGCTCGGCCGGTGACGACAATCATCTGCACCACACCCATGTGTACTTCGACGGCGCCTTTCGCAGTGGCGCTGCGGTGGTGCTGCTGGTCAACACCGGGCTTGAGTTCGAGGTGTTCACCACCCATCACATCGAGCCGCGCAGTGAAAAACTGGTAATCACCCGCGCCGATCGCCAGTTGCGCCGGGTCTACGAGCTCAACGCCGAACCGGCAGCGCTTGAATACGCGCAGTTGATCGGCGTGCCGGTCAGCCAGATCAATCACCGCACCTTCGCCGCCCACCCGCTGGCGGTGCGCATCAACGAGCGTTATTACGTGCGCGCCATCCAGCAGGTGCACGAGGACCTGAGCCTGAGTTTCTACTGCGCGGTGGAGAACGGCATCGTCCTCACCGCCATGCGTCCGGGGCCGCTGTTGCCGAATCTGCAGCACCTGTTTAGCGGCCTGCAACAACGCCTCGGGCCCTTGCTGCTGACCATCGGTTGCGATTGCTTCCTGCGCCGCCTGGAGCTCGAAGGCAGCGACAGCCTGGCCGAGGTCGGCCGTTTTCTGCGCAGACAGCGGGTGCTGGGTTTCAACTCCTATGGGGAACAGTTCAATGGCATGCACATCAACCAGACCTTCACCGGCGTTGCCATCGGCCGGCCCCGAGGCCAGTGTGAACAGTGACCCGCGCCTGGCCGAGCTGCAACGGGCCAACCACAAGCTGCTGCGCATCAACGCCGCGCTGATCGAGCGCCTGGAGTCGGGGGCGGCGCGCCCGGACGATTCCTATGCGGCGTTCCAGCATTCGGTGGTGCTGGCCGAACAGGTACGCGAGCGCACCGATGCCCTGAACCAGACCCTGGTCGAGCTCAAGGCCAGCAACCACCTGCTCAGCGAGGCCCGGCTGCGCGCGGAAACCGCCCACCAGCACCTGGTCGATGCCATCGAAAGCATCTCCGACGCCTTTGTGCTGTTCGACCCGGACTTGCGCATCGTCCTCTTCAACAGCCGTTTCAAAGCCTTCTGGGCCGGCAGCCGCTTGCGCATCATCAGCGGCATGCGCCTGGCCGAGGTCAAGCGCCTGATGCACAGCAGCGGCCTGTTGCGCGAAGAACTGCGCGGTGTCAGCGACGAACACCTGCTGTACCGTCTGCACAACGGGCGCTGGCTGCAGGTCAGCGAGCGGCCAACCCAGGACGGCGGGCGGGTGATGCTGTTCACCGACATCACCGAGGTCAAGCACAGCGAAACCCGGCGCCGCGAGCAGGCGGTGGCGCAAAAGTCCTACTTGCTGCAACGGGCGGTCGACAACCTGTCCCAGGGCGTGGCCATGGTCAATGCCGACGGCGTGCTGGAACTGTGGAACCGGCGTTTTCTCGAACTCAGCGGCCTGGCGCCGATCGCCGCCCACCGATCCTTTACCGAAGTGATCGCCGACAGCGAACTGGCCTTGCTGACCCCGGCCAGCCGCGACGGCAATGGCCGCTGTGTGCATGAACTGGAACAGCGCCTGTTCGACGGACGCATGCTGGAAATCCGTACCCATCCGTTGCCCACCGGCGGTTTCGTCAACACTTTCACCGACATCACCGAACGCTACCAGCACGCGCAAGCCCTGAGCGAAAGCGAGCGCTGGATTCGGCTGATCACCGACCATGTGCCGGCGCTGATTGCCTACCTCAATGCCGAGCTGGTCTACGAGTTCACCAACAAGGTCTACGAGCAGTGGTACTGCTGGCCGCCGGGGGTGATGCTCGGGCAGAACCTGCGCGAGGTGCACAGCCCCGGGCACTACCAGCGCCTGGAGGGTTACATCGAGCGGGCGCTGGCCGGCGAGAGCGTGACGTTCGAATGCGCCGAGACCCACGTCAACGGCCAGGAACGCTACATGCTGCGCTCCTACGTGCCCAACCGCCTGGCCAGTGGCGAGGTGGTTGGGATTTTCGTGCTGATTCGCGACATCACCGAACGCCGGCGCAGTGCCGAGGCCCTGCACCAGGCCTATCAGAACCTCGAAGTGCGGGTACGCGAACGCACCGCCGAACTGAGCAAGGCCAAGCAGCAAGCCGAGCAGGCCAACCTGTCGAAGACCAAGTTCCTCGCCGCCGTCAGCCATGACTTGCTGCAACCCTTGAACGCGGCGCGGCTGTTCACCAGTGCCTTGCTCGAACAGAGCAGCGCTAACCCTGCGCTGGTGCGCAATGTCAGCAACTCGCTGGATGACGTCGAGAACCTGCTCGGCACCCTGGTGGATATCTCCAAGCTCGACGCCGGGGTGATCAAGGCCGACCTTGCCAGCTTCGCCGTCAGCGACCTGCTCGACAACCTCGCCGCCGAATTTGCTCATGCCGCCGCCAGCGCGGGCCTGCGCATGGCCTATGTGCCCTGTGGGCTGAGCGTGCACAGCGATATCCAGTTGCTGGCGCGGATACTGCGCAACCTGCTCAGCAATGCCATCCGCTACACCCCGCGCGGCCGCGTGCTGCTCGGCTGCCGGCGGCGCGCCAAGGCGTTGTCGATCGAGGTCTGGGACACCGGCATCGGCATTGCCCAAGAGCGCCGCGAAGAGGTGTTTGAGGAGTTTCGTCGTGGTGATGCGCAGCGCCCGGACCAGGACCGCGGCCTGGGCCTGGGCTTGGCCATCGTCGACAAGATCGCCGGGATTCTCGGCCACCGCCTGCAATTGCGTTCAGTGCCGGGCAAGGGCTCGGTGTTTACCGTCGAAGTACCCTGCAGCCTCCAGGCACCCAGGCGGCTGGCCGAACCCGACCTCAGCGAGCCGCTGCGCGAACGCCTGGAAGGCGCGCGTATCTGGGTGCTGGATAACGACGCGGCGATCTGCGCCGGCATGCGCACCTTGCTCGAGCAGTGGGGCTGCGAGGTGGTGACGGCCTTGAGTGAGCAGGACCTGGCGCGCCAGGTGGCCTGCAACAGCGCCGAAGCCGACCTGCTGATCGCCGATTACCACCTGGACAACGGCCGCAACGGCGTCGATGCGGTGGCGGCGATCAATGCCCAGCGGCCTGTACCGCTGGCGGCCTTGATGATCACCGCCAACTACAGCAACGAGCTAAAACAACAGGTGCGCGAGCGCGGCCATACGTTGATGCACAAGCCGGTGCGGCCGATGAAGCTCAAGGCCGCCATCAGCCACCTGCTTGGCGCCGAACTTAGCGCGCCACGCGACCACTGACGTAGTGCGCGCTGTCGTTGTAGCCGTGAGTCGAGGCGTGGCCCGGGGTCACCAGCGAATCGATGAAGGCTTCGTCTTCAGCGCTGATCTGCACCGCCAGCGCGCCGCTGTAGGTGTCCCACTGGGCTTCGGTGCGCGGGCCGACGATCGCCGAGCTGACCGCGCGGTTGTTGAGCACCCAGGCGATGGCGAACTCGACCATGCCGATGCCCCTGGGCTGCAGGTAGGCGTGGATCTGCTGGGCGATCTGCAGCGATTCTGGGCGCCATTCGGTTTCCAGGATGCGCTTGTCCTGGCGTCCGGCGCGGCTGTTGGCATCGGGGCTGGCATTGGGCGCGTACTTGCCGCTGAGCACGCCGCGCGCCAGCGGGCTGTAGGGCACGATGCCCAGGCCGTGATGGGCGGCGGCGCTGAACTGCTCGGGTTCGGCCTGGCGGTTGACGATGTTGTACAGCGGCTGGCTGGCCACCGGCTTGGGCACGCCCAGGCGCTCGGCCAGGTTGCACAGCTCGGCGATGCGCCAGCCGCGGAAGTTGGACACACCCCAGTGGCGAATCTTGCCCTGGCGCAGCAGGTCGCCGATGGCGCTGACGGTGACCTCAAGCGGGGTGTTGTGGTCTTCGCGGTGCAGGTAGTAGATGTCCAGGTAATCGGTGCCCAGGCGGGTCAGGCTGGCTTCGATGGCATTGAAGATGTGCTTGCGGCTTAAGCCGCTACGGTTGGGCCGGCCCTCGGCAGGGCCGAAGCCGACCTTGGAGGCGAGGATCCAGTCGTGGCGGTGGCGGGCAATGGCCTCGCCGACGATTTCCTCGCTGCGCCCGGCGTTGTAGACGTCGGCGGTGTCGATGAAATTGATGCCCTGGTCCCAGGCCTTGGCGATGATGCGCAGCGAGTCTTCGGTGCTGGTCGGCTCGCCGAACATCATGCTGCCCAGGGTCAGTGCCGACACCTGCAGGCCGCTTTGGCCCAGTGGACGGTAAATCATGATCGAAAGGCCTTTGGCGATTGGAATTCGATCTGTTTTACACAGTTCCACCTCTGATTTAAAGCATCGCGGGGCACGCCCGCTCCTACATTATGTAGGAGCGGGCTTGCCTCAGTTCGCCGGTTCGGCCGCCGCCCCGGCAGCCCGCACCCGCGAAACCCGCAGCGCCACCAAACTACCAAACACAATCAAGCCCGCCAGCGAATACAGCGCGGCATCGGTCGAGCCGGTCTGGTCCTTGATGAAACCGACCAGGTAGGGGCTGAGAAAGCCGGCCATCTGCCCGACCGAGTTGATGATCGCCAGGCCCGCCACTGCGGTACCGGCGCTGAGCAGTGCGGTGGGCATCGGCCAGAACATCGGCAGGCCGGTGAGGGCGCCCATGGTGGCAATGCTCAAACCGATAATCGCAATCACCGGGCTGTGGCCGAAGTTCACCGCGATCAGCAGGCCCAGGGCACCCATCAGCATCGGCACGACAAGATGCCAGCGGCGCTCGTTGCGCAGGTCTGCCGAGCGCCCGACCAGCAGCATGAACACCCCGGCCAGCAGGTAGGGGATGGCGCTCAGCCAACCGATCAGCAGGGCGTCGCTGAAACCCAGGTTCTTGATGATCGACGGCAGCCAGAAGTTGATCGCATAGACCCCGCTCTGGATGCAGAAGTAGACGAAACCGAAGGTCCAGATCAGCGGGTTGGCAAACACCGACAGCAGGCTGTCGCTGCTGGTCACCGGCTTGCTGGCGGCATCGGCCTTGAGGTCGGTTTCGATGATCTGGCGTTCGGCCGGGCTTAGCCATTTGGCCTTGGCGTAACCATCACTGAGCAGGAAGATCGCCAGAAAGCCCAGCAGCACGGTCGGCAGGCCCTGGATCAGGAACATCCACTGCCAGCCGGCCAGGCCATGCTGGCCGGCGGCGAAATGATTGAGAATCCAGCCCGAGAATGGCCCGCCGAGCAAGCCCGACACCGGGATCGCCGACATGAACAGGGCCATGATCCGCCCGCGACGGGTGGCCGGGAACCAGCGCGAAAGGTACAGCACGATGCCGGGGAAGAAGCCCGCTTCGGCGGCGCCGGTGAACAGGCGCAGGACGTAGAACTCCATGGGCGTGGTGACGAACAGCAGGCAGGTCGACAGCGTGCCCCAGGCGATCATCATCAGCGCGATCCAGCGTCGCGGGCCGAAGCGGTTGAGCGCCAGGTTGCTGGGCAGCCCGCACAGCACATAGCCGATGAAGAAAATCCCGGCACCCAGGCCGTAGATGGTTTCGCTGAACTTGAGCGCATCGAGCATCTGCAACTTGGCAAAGCCGACGTTGACCCGGTCCAGGTAGTTGAACAGGTAGCAGATGAAGATGAACGGAATCAGCCGCAAGGTGATGCGCCGATACAGCGCATTGCGGGTGACGTCTTGGCCTTGGTCAGGGGCAGGGCTGTATGACATGATTCTCTCTCTGTTGTTATGTTTATCGCCGCAGCCTGCATCGAGGCGGCTGCTGCGACGAGTCTCGGTGAGCGGACCGTGGCTGTCTTTGTGCTTTTGCACAGCAATTCGTGCGGCCTGCTGTGCCCCGGACCAATCATTGCGACAACAAGGATCCTCCCATGTTCGAACTGGACCATGACCTGGCGCAAGACATCGTCGAGCGGGCGATGGCGATTCTGCCGTGCAACGTCAACGTCATGGACAGCCAGGGCCTGATCCTCGGCAGTGGCGAGCCCGAGCGCATCAACACCCGTCACGAAGGTGCGCAGCTGGTGCTGGCCAACGGTCGAATCGTCGAGCTCGACGTCGAAGCGGCCAAGTGCCTCAAGGGTGTGCAGCCCGGGGTCAACCTGCCGCTGCTGCTCGACGGGCGCTTGATCGGTGTGCTGGGCCTGACCGGTGATCCGCAGCAGTTGCGCACCTATGGCGAGCTGGTACGGATGACCGCCGAAATGCTTTTGGCCCAGCGTCACCTGCAGGTCGAGCAGCAGTGGCGGCGCCAGCGCTGCGACGACCTGCTGGCATTGCTGCTGGGCGGCTCTGGCGATTCGCCGCGGCTGGTCGATGAGGCTCGCCAGCTGGGCCTCAAGCCGCAACTGCCGCGCATTCCCTGCCTGTTTGAGCTGGACGCCGGGCCTGCGGCCGAGGCGTTGGCCAGCTGGTTGATGAGCCGCTACCCGGACAGCTGGTGCGTAAGCCCCGCGCGCCAGTCGCTGCTCTGGTGCCGGCCCGCCACCGTGGTGCTGGATGAGCCGAAACTGCTGGAGCGTTTGCAACGCCATGGCTGGCAGGTGCAGCGCCTGGCCGCAGGTTCGCCGGCGCAAAGCCTGGAGCAACTGCGCCGGGGTTATCGGCGGGTGCGCGACTTGCTGGCCTATGGCCGCGAAGTGCTGCCGGCCGAGCGCCTGCTGACCTTGAGCCGCTACCGGCTGCCGGCGTTGCTGTGGCGCCATCGCAATGATGACGCCCTCGACGAGCTGCTCGAACCGCTGCAGCGCATTCGTGCCAAGGACAACAGCGGCCAGCTGCTGGCGACCCTGCGCGCCTGGTGTGCCCACGATGGCCAGAGCCAGGCCTGCGCCGATGCCCTGGGCATTCACCGCAACAGCCTGCGCTATCGCCTGGAGCGCATCGCCGAACTGAGCGAAGTCGACCCGTTGCGCCTGGAAGGGATGCTCAGCCTGTACCTGGGCTTGCAGTTGCTGCCAGCCGGCAACTGAGGCAGTTTTGGCCAAGTGCCAAACAAGCGCGGGCGGTTTTTGTGCATCCGACCGACGCACTCTTGCAGCCCAACTGTCAGCATGCAGGCATCTGGATCAGGAGAATCCCCATGAAAATCGTCATCGCCCCCGACTCGTTCAAGGACAGCCTCAGCGCCGAAGGCGTCGCCGACGCCATTGCTGCCGGTATTGCCCTGGTGTTGCCGCAGGCGCAACGGGTCAAGTGCCCGATGGCCGACGGCGGCGAAGGTACCATGGCGGCCATCGTCGCTGCCTGTGCCGGCGAGCTGCGCAGCCTGCGCGTGCGCGGACCGCTGGGTGAGCCGGTCGACGCCGGTTGGGGCTGGCTGGCCGACAGCCACACGGCGATCATCGAAATGGCCACCGCCAGTGGCCTGCAACTGCTCACCCTGGCGCAGCGCGATGCCTGTCGCAGCAGCACCTTTGGCACCGGCCAACTGATTGCTGCGGCGCTGGATGCCGGCGCCCGGCGGATTATCCTGGCCATCGGCGGCAGTGCCACCAATGATGCCGGCAGCGGCATGTTGCGGGCGCTGGGCCTGCAATTGTTCGACGCCGAGAATCAGCCGCTCGCTGAAGGCGGCCTGGCCCTGGCCCAGCTTGCCCGCATCGATGCCAGCGCGTTGGACCGGCGTTTGCGCGAGGTGCAGCTGGAAGTTGCCGCGGATGTCGACAACCCGCTGTGCGGCAGCAATGGCGCTTCAGCGATCTTTGGCCCGCAAAAGGGCGCAAGCCCCGAGCAGGTCCGGGCCCTGGACCAGGCCTTGGGACACTTTGCCGACCACTGCGGGCAACTGCTGGGCACTGATGTGCGTGACTTCCCTGGCAGCGGCGCCGCTGGCGGCATGGGCTTTGCCGCCAAGGCCTTCATGCAGGCGGCCTTTCGCCCGGGGATCGAAGTGGTGGCCGAGCTTGCCGGGCTTGAAGCGGCGGTGCAGGGGGCAGACCTGGTGATTACCGGCGAGGGCCGTTTTGATGCGCAGACCCTGCGCGGCAAGACGCCGTTCGGCGTGGCCCGGGTAGCACAGCGCCATGGGGTGCCGGTGGTGGTGATTGCTGGCACCTTGGGCGAGGGTTACCAACAGCTGTATGCCCATGGCATCGACGCCGCGTTTGCCCTGACCAGCGGGCCGATGACCCTCGAGGCGGCCTGTGCCAATGCGCCAGCCTTGCTCCAGGCCCGCGCCGGCGACATCGCCCGCCTGTGGTGCCGCGCCCGAGCGTTGCCCGCCGGCTGACGGGCCGGCGTCATCGCCGCTAGCCCCCCGTCATGTTCATGAAACGCAAAATCTGCACCTCGCCATTGATATCGAAGTTATGGCTGTAGGGCTTGAGGGTCATGGCCTGGCGGATGGCCTTGTCCAGGCGTTCGCTGTCACCCGGGTGGGCACGCAGCACCTGCTTGAGGTCGGCGGCGTGCTCATTGCCCAGGCACAGCAGCAGACGGCCTTCGACGGTCAGCCGCACGCGGTTGCAGCTGGCGCAAAAGTTGTGGCTGTGCGGCGAGATGAAGCCGATGCGGATATCCGGCGCCTCAGCCAGACGCCAGTAACGCGAGGGGCCCTGGGTTGATTCGGCCGACTCGATCAGGCTGAAGTGCTCGGCGATACGCGCGCGCACTTCGTCACTTGAACAATAGGACTCGCTGCGCTGGTGCTCGCTGATCACCCCCAGGGGCATTTCTTCAATAAAGGAAATATCCAGCTGGCGATCGATGGCAAAGCGCACCAGATCGACCACTTCATCATCGTTGCGGCCCTTGAGCACCACGCAGTTGAGCTTGGTGCGGCGAAAGCCGGCGGCATGGGCGGCGTCGATGCCGGCAACCACCTGGGCCAGATCGCCGGTGCGGGTCAAAGCCTTGAAACGCTCGGCATCGAGGCTGTCGAGGCTGATGTTCAGGCGCGAAAGGCCGGCATCGAACAGCGGCTGGGCCAGGCGGGTGAGTTGCGAGCCGTTGCTGGTCATGCACAGTTCGCGCAGGCCGGGCAGGGCGGCGATGCGTGCGCACAGCTCGACGATGCCAGCGCGCACCAGCGGCTCGCCACCGGTCAGGCGGATCTTGCGGGTGCCCATGGCGACGAAACGCTCGGCCAGCTGGTACAGCTCCTCGAGGGTGAGGATGCGCTGGCGCGGCAGGAACTGCATGTCTTCGGCCATGCAATAGACGCAGCGAAAGTCGCAGCGATCGGTGACCGACATGCGCAGGTAATCGATTTTACGATTGTAGCCGTCGACCAGTTGTTTGCCGTTTGCACTCATGCAGGACAGGGCCTCTTATCGCGCGTCTGGGATGCGTTTGCGCACTAGTTCTTTGATGATGGTCGAGGCTATTTAAATCGTCCATGTCGGTCAAATTACTATTAATGACCAACTGATAAGGCTCATCTATCGGTAGCTTGCAGCCCCCGTATTACGAGGGTTTCAGCGTCGTGATAGAGGGTCTTGATCGGTTCGTCATTTGTTTTGATTAGACGCCTGAGTCCACGCTCAATAGCCTGAAAGGGTAGAAAACGAAGTTCGCCATTAATCAACCTGTCAATAACAAGTTGTTAATCGGTGAAACGTTAAAGATGCCCTGCGAGCCAAGCGAGGAAGCCGCGATGAGCCAAGATGAACATATAAAAAACTATGACGCCCCCGCCGCCGGTTGGGGCGCGCTGAAAAGCGTGACCAAGAGCTGGCTGGGCAGTGAAAACGCCTTCAAGAACCTGCGCGTTATGCTCAAGACCAACCAGAGCGGCGGTTTCGACTGTCCCGGTTGCGCCTGGGGCGAGTCGCCGGAAAGCGGCATGGTCAAGTTCTGCGAGAACGGCGCCAAGGCGGTCAACTGGGAGTCCACCGGGCGCCTGGTCGATGCGGATTTCTTCGCCCGCTACAGCGTCACCGAGCTGGCCCGCCAGAGCGACTACTGGCTTGAATATCAGGGCCGCCTGACCCATCCGATGCGCTATGACGCCGCCACCGACCACTACGTCGAAACCAGCTGGGAGGACGCCTTTGCGCTGATCGCCCAGCACCTCAACAGCCTCGAATCTCCTGACCAGGCCGAGTTCTACACCTCCGGCCGGGCCAGCAACGAGGCGGCGTTCCTTTACCAGCTGTTCGTGCGCGCCTACGGCACCAACAACTTCCCTGATTGCTCGAACATGTGCCATGAGGCCAGCGGTGTCGGCATGTCGGAAACCCTCGGGGTCGGCAAGGGCACGGTGGTGTTCGACGACCTGGAGCACGCCGACGCAATCTTCGTTATCGGCCAGAACCCCGGCACCAACCACCCGCGCATGCTCGAACCGCTGCGCGAGGCAGTCAAGCGCGGGGCTCAGGTGATCTGCCTGAACCCGCTCAAGGAGCGTGGCCTGGAGCGTTTCCAGCATCCGCAGCACCCGTTCGAGATGCTCAGCAACGGCTCCGAGCCGACCAACACCGCGTACTTTCGTCCGGCCCTGGGCGGCGACATGGCGGTGATGCGCGGCATTGCCAAGTTTTTGCTGCAATGGGAACGCGAGGCCCAGGCCAAGGGCGAGCCGGCAGTGTTCGACCACGTCTTTATCGCCGAGCACACCTCGGGGCTCGACGCTTATCTGGCCGAAGTCGATGCCACCCGTTGGGCGCATATTGTCGAGCAGTCGGGCCTGAGCCTGGCTGAGCTTGAGCTGGCTGCCCGCATGTACCGGCGCGCCGAACGGGTGATCATGTGCTGGGCCATGGGCGTGACCCAGCACCGTCACTCAGTGCCGACCGTGCAGGAAATCATCAACCTGCAGCTGCTGCGCGGCAACGTCGGCAAGCCGGGCGCCGGGCTGTCGCCGGTACGCGGCCACAGTAACGTGCAAGGCGACCGCACCATGGGCATCGACGAGCAGCCACCGGCGCGCCTGCTCGATGCCCTGGAAGCGCGCTTCGCCTTCAAGGCCCCGCGCCTGCACGGGCACAACGCGGTGCTGGCGATCCAGGCCATGGAAGAGCAGCGCGCCAAGGTGTTCATCGCCCTGGGCGGCAACTTCGCCCAGGCCACCCCCGATACCCCGCGCACCCACGACGCCTTGCGCAACTGCGCGCTGACCGCGCACATCGCCACCAAGCTCAACCGCTCGCACCTGGTCACCGGCCGTGACGCCCTGATCCTGCCGTGCCTGGGCCGTACCGAAATCGACCTGCAGGCCGAAGGGCCGCAAGGCATCACCGTCGAAGACACCTTCAGCATGGTGCATATCTCCCACGGCCAGCTCAAACCCTGCTCGCCGCTGCTGCGCTCGGAGCCTGCGATCGTCGCCGGTATCGCCAAGGCCACCCTCGGTGACCGGCCGATCGACTGGCAGTGGACGGTTGCCGACTACAGCCGCATTCGCGACCTGATTGCCGACGTTATCCCGGGTTTCGAGGACTTCAATGCGCGCCTGCAGCACCCAGGTGGCTTCCACCTGGGCAACACCGCGGCGCAGCGCGATTGGCACACCGAAAGCGGCAAGGCGCAGTTCACTGCCAGCGTGCTGCCGGCGCAGCTGGTCAACGAAGAAGTTCTGGCCCGTGGCGACACCCCGGACCTGATCCTGCAGACCCTGCGCTCCCACGACCAGTACAACACCACCCTGTACGGCCTCGACGATCGCTACCGCGGCGTATTCGGCCTGCGTGAGGTGGTCTTCGCCAACGAGCAGGACATCCGCCGCCTGGGCTTCAAGCCCAACGACAAGGTCGATATGGTCTCGCTGTGGGAAGACGGCCGCGAGCGACGGGTCAGTGGCTTTACCCTGGTCGCCTACGACATTCCGCCAGGCCAGGCCGCGGCCTACTACCCGGAGACCAACCCGCTGGTGCCGCTGGAAAGCTACGGTGAGCGCACCTTCACACCGACCTCGAAATTCATCGCCATCAAGCTCGAGAAAGCCAGCGCCGACAACCTGATTCCATCAGCGCACCTCTGACGCTGTACTCGAGTCGCTGAGGCAATCGCGCCCACCATCGCACTTTTTCCGATTTGTCGGCTCTATTCATGGCCAGGCGACGCTGACTCCCAGC
The DNA here is from genome assembly GCF_024748945.1 of Pseudomonas sp. B21-035. Lineage (NCBI taxonomy): Bacteria > Pseudomonadati > Pseudomonadota > Gammaproteobacteria > Pseudomonadales > Pseudomonadaceae > Pseudomonas > Pseudomonas sp. B21-035. Next base: position 2,939,018 of record NZ_CP087179.1, on the reverse strand, counting down.
GTCGCCGCTGATTACCGACCGGTGCCGATGGTTGATCCGTTTCTCGTTTTCCTGCGACACCTGCGCCTGCCGGTGATGGCGGGCGCCTTGCTTGCCAGCCTCAGCGCCTGCAGCCAGCAACAAGGCCGCGACATCGTCAGCCAGTTCAGCCAAGGCCGCCCTCAAGAGCTGTTGCAGACCAGCGTCGACCGCATGGCCACGCTGTCGATGCGCGACAACCTGCGCAGCCTTTACCTGCTGATGAACAAGCTGTACCAGCGCAACCCCAACCAGTGGCGCCAGTCCGGCTATGTCGATGCCAGCACCGCCGAGCGGCAGATCCGCCAGGCCATCGAGCAACGCCAGCCGTTGGCGCAACTGGGCGAGCGCCGCGACCTGGCTGCGCTCAGCTATGCGCTTAGCCCGGAGTTTCGCGGCGATCGGGTCGGCGCCTTCATCTATGCCATTGGCAGCATGCTGGTCACCGCCCATGGCGGGCGCACCGAATTTTTCATGACCGACACCATCGACCCGCAGTTCGTCAGCAATGCCGCGCGCAACATCGAAAAGGCCACCTGGCTGCTCAGCCAGCGCCAGGACGCCAATGGCGTGCTGCTGCTGTTTTCCAATGAAATATCGGAGGAGGGCAGCAACCTGAGCTTTGCCGTGGAATTCGGCAAGATCGTCGCGCGCCTGGACCTGCTGGCGCAGATGCTCGACGAGCGCTATCGGCGTATTGGCCTTAACTACGCGCAAAGCCTGCTGCTGATGAACTTCCTGCCGGTGCAATAGGCCGGGGAACTCAAGGTACTTACGGCAATCCTAGTTGATGTAGGTACTCTTTATCCGGAGGCATCACCATGCGCCGTTTACTGCTCGTTTCCTCGCTTGTGCTCTGTCTGCCCTTCGGCTTGGCCCTGGCCAAAGTCGACGCCGGTGATGTTGCCACCTCGGCCGGGGTATCCGCTTCGCTGTACTCGACCTTCAAGGACGACAAACGCATCATCCCCGCCCGTGACGACGCCTCGTCGTTCATTGCCAGTGACGGTGCGATCCGCGGCGTGTACCTGGAGTCGATGCTGCAGAGCATCCGCGCGCAGAACCCCGACCTCAAAGCCAGCGACGAAGAGCTGGCCCGGGCGATCTTGCTGCAAGAGCAGTTCGGCGCCGGGCAGTAATCACCAGTGCTGGCGATGAGGCCGGTGAAGTCAATGCAGCAGGCGGCGCCTGGATTACGACCGCTGCGCGCTCGATCGCAGGCAAGGCCAGCTCCCACCGGTTCGGTGTAAACAGGCCCACTGTGGGAGCGGGCTTGACCCGCGATGAGGCCGCTACAGGTCCACCTCAAAGCGCCTCGATCGCCTGCCGGTAACGCTGCCCCGCCAGGCTCATGCTGTTGTTATGGGTAGCCCCCGGCACCAGCAGCAGGTTTTTCGGCGGCTGCGCCGCAGCGAACAGTTGCTCGCTGAAACGCGGCGGCACAAATCGGTCGTCCAGGCCGTGAACCACCAGCAGCGGCATGCCGATGGCGGCAATCTTGTCGATTGAATCGAACTTCTGCGACAGCAGCCAGCGCACTGGCAGCGAGGTCTTGGCCACTGCCGTGGCGGCATCGCCCAGGGAGGTGAAGGTCGATTCGATGATCAAGCCGCGCGCCGGCACCGGACGCTGGTCCTTGTGCGCTTGCTGGCCCAACTGCGCGGCCAGCTCGACCGCCACCGCACCGCCCAGCGAGTGCCCGTAGATCAGCCGTTTGCGCGGGTCGGGCTGCAACGCCTGCAAGCGTTCCCAGGCCACCTGCGCGTCCTCGTAGACGCTCGCCTCGGAGGGCAGGCCGCCACGGCTCTGGCCAAAACCGCGGTAGTCGATCGCCAGCACCGAATAGCCAAGGTTATGCAGTTGCTGGATGCGAAACAGCTGGCCGGTGAGGTTCCAGCGCACCCCGTGCAGGTAGAGGATGGCCGGTGCATCCGGCCTTTTTGCTGGCCACCACCAGGCGTGGATGTTCTGCCCGGCCTTGAAGGTCTCGGGCCGTAACTCAAGCTCCTGGACGCCTGCGGGCATGCCCCGGTACCAGCTGGCATTGCCCGGCTCGATGCGAAACAGCAACTCGCGCTCCTTGTGCTCGAGCACCGCGCAACCCACCGGCAGGCCGACCACTACGCTGGTCAGGGCCAGCCCGTAGAGCCAGCGGCGAGGGTGTTTGAGCGAGAAAAAGGCCATGGTAAATCGTTCGTCTGAATACAAAGACGCGTTTTAACAGAAGCGCCGCCCAAGCTGTAGGGGAACTTGCCAGGCGACGAACTGCACCTCGCGAAATGCAACGCATTACTAGACTCTCTGCAGCCCGTTCATGGCGCGCCCGCAGGGCTTGGACGCAGCGCCGGACCGAGTTGATCGATCGATCACATTGCACACCCGTACCATAGGCGCACCGGGTTCCAGCAAGGCAGTCGGCATCTCGTGCACGTGGCGTGGCAAACGCCGGTAACGTGAGACGGAGCAAGGCCTTATGAAGCGCAACAACAAGTGGCTATCGACGCTGGCGCTTGCCGCGTCGGCGACCTTCGGCGCGGCGGCTGCCGCTGCCGCAGACAAACCGAACATCCTGGTAATCTTCGGCGACGATATCGGCCAGACCAACATCAGCGCCTACGCCATGGGTGTGGTCGGCTATGAGACGCCGAACATCGACCGCATCGCCAAGGAGGGCATGATCTTCACCGACTACTATGCCGAAAACAGCTGCACCGCCGGCCGCTCATCATTCATTACCGGCCAGTCGCCGCTGCGCACCGGTTTGTCCAAAGTCGGCATGCCGGGGGTGGCGGTGGGCCTGCAGGCCCGCGATGTAACCATAGCTCAGGCGCTCAAGGCCCAGGGCTACGCCACCGGCCAGTTCGGCAAGAACCACCTGGGCGACCGCGACGAATACCTGCCGACCAACCACGGTTTCGACGAGTTCTTCGGCAACCTTTATCATCTCAACGCCGAAGAAGAGCCCGAGCGCCCGTACTGGCCCAAGGATGACCAGGAGTTCCTCAAGGCTGCTTCGCCTCGCGGGGTGATCAAGGCCAGCGCCGACGGCAAGATCGAGGACACTGGGGCGCTGACCAGCAAGCGTATGGAAACCATCGACGATGAAACCACCCAGGCGGCCATCAGCTTCATCGAGAAACAGGCCAAGGCCGACAAGCCATTTTTCGTCTGGATGAACACCACCCGCATGCACGCCTTCACCCACGTGCGTGACGCCATGAAGGGCCAGAGCGGCATGCCCGGCAATGACTACGCAGACGGCATGCTCGAGCACGACGGCGATGTCGGCAAGCTGCTCAAATCGCTGGATGACCTGAAGATCACCGATAACACCATCGTCATCTACACCACCGACAACGGCCCCAACCAGTGGTCCTGGCCGGATGCGGCGACCACGCCGTTCCGTAACGAGAAAAACTCCAACTGGGAAGGCGCCTACCGGGTGCCGGCGATGATCCGCTGGCCGGGCAAGGTCGAGGCCGGCAAGGTCTCGCGGCAGATGTTCTCGGGCCTGGACTGGTTCCCGACCTTGCTCGCGGCAGCCGGCGACAGCGGTATCAAGGACCGCCTGCTCAAGGGCGCCGATGTCGGTGGCAAGAACTTCAAGGTGCACCTGGATGGCTTCAACCAGCTCGACTACCTGACCGGCAAGGCGGCGAAAAGCGCGCGCGACGAGTTCTACTACTTCAACGACGACGGTGAACTGGTGTCGATGCGCTTCGGCGACTGGAAGCTGGTGTTTTGCGAGCAGCGCGCCCCGGGCGGGCTGACGGTGTGGAGCGAGCCCTTCACCTGCCTGCGGGTGCCGAAGCTGTTCAATCTGCGCATGGACCCCTATGAGCGCGCCGACGTGGTCTCTGACCAGTATTACGACTGGCTGACCAAGAACGACTACCTGGTGTTCCAGGGCACGCGCAAGGCTGCGGCATTCCTCAAGACCTTCGTCGAGTACCCGCCCAGCCAGCGCCCGGCGAGTTTCAGCATCGATCAGATTCGCGAAGAGGTCGACAAGGAAATCGAAGCGAAGATGAAGTAACGCCGCACCTTGTGAGCGGGGCGTACTGTCGCACTCAGTCGGCCAGGGTCAATTCGCCAAACCAGCGCTGCCGGGCGAGTTCGAGCCTGGCTTGAGTGACGCTGGCAAGCCGCGCCTGATCACTGACGGCCATGCCTTCGAGGTAGACGAAGTGCACATTCTGCAGGCCCAACGTGCCGAGCACGTGGCGCAGGTAAGCGCTGAGAAAGTCCGGCTGGCGGGCCCGTGCCCCGCGGTGGTAGCCGCCTGAACTGACGATCAGGTACACCGGCCGGTCTTTGAGCAGGCCGACCTTGCCTTCAGGGCCGGCAATGAAGGTGCGGTGGATGCGCAGCACATGGTCGATCCAGAGCTTGAGCGCTGCCGGCACGGTGAAGTTGTGCATGGGCGTGGCAATCAGCAGCAGGTCACAGCCTTCGAGCTCGCTGATCAGTGCCTCGGAGCTTGCAAATACCGGGTCGTGCGGCGGTACAAAGCCGGTCAGCGCTGTCGCGTAGCCGGCACTCAACGGCGCCAGTGGCGTGGCCGCCAGGTCCCGCAGGGTCACCTTGAGGTGTGGGTACTGGTGGCGGATGCAAGCGACCATTTCGTCGGCCAGGCGCAAGCCGATCGAGGCGCTGCCGCGCATGCTGGCATTGACCAGGAGCAGGTTATCCATGGCGCTGTGCCTCGGCGGCGGGCAGTGCCTGAACAAAATGCATGCCTTTGGCCAAAAGTCCTTCGCGGTAATAGAAGCGCTGGGCCAATGGCATATGCAGCCCGGTATCGAGCACCAGGTAGGCATGGCCGTTGCGCAGGCCATCGGCGCGTGCGGCATCGAGCAATGCGGCGCCGACCCGCAGGCCGCGCATGGCCGGGGACACCACCAGGTCGTCGACGTAGGTAAAGCGTCCATAGAGCAGGTTTTCGCTGCTCCTTACCCCTGCCAGCCCCAGCAGTTGCTTGCCGTAGAAAGCCCCGAGCAAGCGGTAGCCCTGCAGCGCCTGGCGCCTGACTTGCTGCGCGAACGCGTCGGCATCCACCAGGTGCGGCCGAAGTTCGCGCATTAGCTCGAAGGCATCGCGTTGCTCGGTGCCTTCTTGCAGGTAGCGGATGGTTGCCTGTTCGCCCACGGGTTTCTCCCAGATCAATTTGAGCCGTTACTTTACGGCGGCAACGGACTACCTTATAGGTCCAAAAAATGCACAAATGACTAGGACATGCCAGCCTCCAGCCCACCGACGATGACGCCCCTCTATCGACAGATCTACTTGCGTTTTCGCGACGCCATCAGTACCGGGCGCTTGCAGCCGGGTGAGCGCCTGCCTTCGGTGCGGGCCCTGGCGGCGGAACTCAACCTGGCGCGCGGCACGGTCGAGGCGGCTTACCAGATGCTCGGCGGTGAAGGCTATGTGCAATCCAGGGGCACGGCAGGCACGGTGGTCGCCCCGTCGCTCAGTACCAGGGCAGTAGATGTCGATGTGCCGGGGCCAGCGCTGGCCCCGGAGCCGCAAACGTATTTGCCAATGCCCTTGCAGATCGGCTTGCCGGCGCTGGACGCCTTTCCGCGCAAGCTGTGGACGCGCCTGGTGGGGCGTACCTTGCGCCAAAGCGGGGTGGAGGGCCTGGCGTACCCGGACCCTCAAGGGCAGCTTGCCCTGCGCCATGCATTGGCGGGTTACCTGGCGGTGTCGCGGGGCATCAGCTGTACTGCGCAACAGGTTTTCATCTGCGCAGGCTACCGTGCCTGTCTCGACCTGATCTGCTCCAGCCTGCTGGAGGACGGTGACCGCTGCTGGTTCGAAGACCCGGGTTACTTCCAGGCCAGGCGTTTTCTTGAGCAAGCCCGGGTGCAGTTGGTGCCGGTGCCGGTGGATGGCGACGGCCTTGATGTCGACGCCGCTATCGCTCGGGCTGCTGATGCGCGCTTTGCCCTGGTCACGCCCCATCACCAGAGCCCTCTTGGCGTCACGCTGTCGCTGCCGCGGCGCCAGCGCCTGCTGGACTGGGCCAGTAGCCAGGGCAGCTGGATCATCGAGGACGACTACGACAGCGAGTACCGTTACCGCGGCCGGCCGGTGCCGGCACTCAAGAGCCTCGACAGCGAGGGGCGGGTGCTGTACTGCGCGACCTTCAGCAAAGTACTGGCGCCGGGCATACGCCTGGCCTATCTGGTGGTTCCTCAGGCCCAGGTAGAGCGCTTCGCCAGCGTGGCCCGGGACATGCACAACCACTGCCCGCAGTTGTTGCAAGCGACGGTGAGCGCATTTATCGAAGAAGGCCATTTTGCCCGGCACTTGCGCAAGATGCGCAGCCTCTATGCCCAGCGGCGCCAGCAACTGGTCGAGGCCTTGCAGGCCGAACTCGGTGAGTATCTGCAACTGGACAATCAGGCAGGCGGCATGCACCTGGTGGCAGATGTGCGCGGCGGCTTCGACGATTGTGCGATTGCCCGCCGCGCGCGGGTGCTTGGCCTGGCGATCGAGCCGCTTTCAGGCTGGTACCGACAACCCGGGCAACGGCGCGGGTTGTTGATCGGCTTTACCAATGTCACCAGCCGCGAACAAGCCGTTGCGCTGGCCAGGCAGTTACGCCTGGCGATGGGCCTTTAGCCGTGGCGGCTGTCAGTTGCGGTCCACCCACACAGTCTGCGCATTGCAGAACTCGCGTACGCCGAAGTGCGACAACTCACGGCCAAAGCCGCTCTTCTTCACGCCGCCGAAGGTCACCCGCGGGTCGCTGGCGCAGTAGCCGTTGATGAACACGCCGCCGGTGTCCAGCTCATCGGCCAGTTGCTCGGCCAACGCAGCATTGGCAGTGTAGATAGTCGAGGCCAGGCCGAATTCGCTGTCGTTGGCCAGTTGCAGGGCATGGCGTGCATCGCGGGCGGTGATGATCGAGGCCACCGGGCCGAACAACTCCTGCTTGAACGAAGTCATCTGATCGGTGACGTCGGCCAGCACGGTGGGCTGGTAGTAGTTGCCGTTGCCTTGCACCTTGCCACCGCCAAGCAGCAGGGTCGCGCCCTCGGCCAGGGTTGCCTGGACTTGCTGGTCGAGCTCATCGCGCAGGTCGAAGCGGGCCATCGGGCCGATGTAGGTCTCGCTGGCATGCGGATCGCCCATGACCAGCGCCTGGGTGGCCTCGACGAATTTGCGGGTGAAGGCCTCGACCACGCCTTGCTCGACGATCAGGCGCTTGGCTGCGGCGCAGACCTGGCCGGTGTTCTGGTAACGGCCGATGACGGCGGCCTTGACCGCTTCATCAAGGTCGGCATCGTTGAGGACAATGAACGGGTCCGAGCCGCCCAGCTCCAGCACGCACTTTTTCAGCGCGGCGCCGGCCTGGGCGCCGATGGCGGTACCGGCGCGTACGCTGCCAGTCAGGGTCACGGCGGCAATGCGCGGGTCGGCGATGGCCTTGGACACGCCCTCTGGGGTGACGTTGATCACCTCGAACACGCCCTCGGGGAAACCTGCGCGCTGGAACGCTTCGAGCAGCAGGTAGGCGCTGCCCATCACGTTCGGCGCGTGCTTGAGTACATAGGTATTGCCGGCCAGCAACGCCGGCACCGCGCCGCGCAGCACCTGCCAGATCGGGAAGTTCCACGGCATCACTGCCAGCAGCGGGCCGAGTGGACGGTATTCGATGCGCGCCTTGCCGACGGGCACCGGGGCCGCTTCAGCCTCGAGCATGGCCGGGCCGTTGGCCGCGTACCATTCGCAGAGCTGCGCGCATTTCTCGATTTCACCCCTGGCCTGGGCCACCGGCTTGCCCATTTCGTCGGTGATCATCCGCGCCATGGCCTCGGCGTTGTTGCGCAGGGCGCCGGCCAGGGCCAGCAGCAATGCGGTGCGTGCCGCTACCGGCGTGCGGCGCCAGGCAGCAAAGCCCTGGGCGGCGCGACTCAGGGCGGCGTCGAGGACAGCGTCGCTTTCGTAGGCATAGTGGCCGATCTGCTCGCCATTGGCGGGGTTGATCGACAAGGCGTGGGTGTGCAAGTTGATCGCGGTCATCACGGCGGTCCTGAGGGGAGGGGAACGGTTTCAGACTACTGCGTTGTGTCTTTGCCTTAAACTGAATAATACTGAGCAAAACATTCACGCAGAGAGAATGACTATGGATCTGGTGCAACTGGAGATGTTCAAGGCGGTGGCCGAGCAGGGCAGCATCAGTGCCGCGGCCCAGCACATCCATCGGGTGCCGTCGAACCTGACCACGCGGATCAAGCAGCTGGAGCAGGAGCTGGGTGCCGAGCTGTTCATCCGCGAAAAAAGCCGTTTGCGCCTGTCGCCGGCGGGCTGGAATTTTCTCGACTATGCCCGGCGTATTCTCGACCTGGTGGCCGAGGCGCGGCTGACCGTGGCGGGTGACGAGCCGCAAGGCGCCTTCGCCCTCGGCTCGCTGGAAAGCACCGCCGCGGTGCGCATTCCGACGCTGCTGGCGGCTTACAACCAGGCCTATGCCAAGGTCGAACTGGACCTCACCACCGGGCCGTCCGGGGCGATGATCGACGGCGTGCTGGCCGGGCGCCTGAGCGCCGCCTTCGTCGACGGCCCGGTGTTGCACCCGGCGCTCGAGGGGGTGCCGGTGTTCGTCGAAGAGATGGTGCTGATCGCACCGCTCAACCACACGCCGATCACCCGCGCTGGCGAGGTCAACGGCATGACCATCTACGCCTTTCGCGCCAACTGCTCATACCGTCATCACTTCGAGAACTGGTTTGCCCAGGACCAGGCGGTGCCGGGCAAGATCATTGAGATGGAGTCGTACCACGGCATGCTTGCCTGCGTCAGCGCCGGCGCCGGCCTGGCGCTGATGCCGCGCAGCATGCTCGAAAGCATGCCCGGCTGCAGCACGGTCAGTGTCTGGCCGCTGTCCCAGCGCTTTCGCTACCTGCGCACCTGGCTGGTGTGGCGGCGCGGCACGGTATCGCGCAGCTTGAGGACCTTCGTGCAACTGCTGGAAGAGCGCGGCGAGGTACTCAAGGTCGAGGAACCGGTGTGACCTGATGTGCTGGCCTCATCGCTGGCAAGCCAGCGTCTACTGGCCAGCTACACTGTTGCTACTGTCCGATCCCGGAGTCCATCATGAACAGGTTGTCCTCCATTGGCCTGTGCTTGGCGTTATCGACTGTATGTGCGCAGGGCTGGGCCGAAACCGTGGTGCCGCTCAAGGGCCAGAGCGCCCAGCAGGTGCAGGTCGATATCAACGATTGCCATAACGTCGCCGCGAGTTCCGCCAGCAGCGATGCCCATGTCGGTGGCCGGGTGCGCGGAGCTGCCGTGGGTGCGGCCGCCGGCGCCGCGGGCGCCGAGGTACGGGGACGCCAGCATGATGAGGTCTACGACCGTGTCGATGATGACGTCAAACAGCAATACCGGCAGAACCGTGCCGGTGAAACCGCCGCTGCCGGCGCGGTTGTCGGTGGTGCCCGCCAGCGCCAGGAGCGTCGGCAGGACCGACGCAGCAATGAGGCGACCAGCGCTTCGGCCTATACCAGTTGCCTGCAGAACAAGGGTTACCAGGTCACGCCATAGCCGCTGCCGATCTGCTAGGCTGCAGGCTTTGACCCGTGTGCAGGCAGCCATGAACAACGATATTCCCGAACCCCAGGCGGTGGGCAGTCCGATCACCAGCAGCGCGATTTTCATGGTCGCCACCCTGGCCCCAGGCAGTGAGGCACTGCAAACCGTGCGTGAGTGGTGCGCCGATATCGCCGGCCTGACCCGCTCGGTCGGCAAGCGCGTGCCGGCCGGCAACCTGTCGTGCGTCTGCGGCTTTGCCTCCAATGCCTGGGATCAGCTGTTCGGCGGGCCACGGCCACAGGCCTTGCACCCGTTCCGCGAGTTTGGCGTCGAAGGGCGCCGCGCGCCGGCAACCCCCGGCGATATCCTCTTGCACATCCGCGCCGAGCAGATGGACCTGTGCTTCGAACTGGCCACCCAACTGATCACGGCCCTGGGCGATGCAGTCAAGGTGGTGGACGAAGTGCAGGGTTTTCGGTACTTCGACATGCGCAGCATCATCGGCTTCGTCGATGGTACCGAGAACCCGGTCGGCCGCCAGGTGCCCAAATTCACCCTGGTCGGCGACGAAGACCCGGGCTTCAGCGGCGGCAGCTACGTGCTGGTGCAAAAGTACCTGCACAACATGAGCGCCTGGAACGCGCTGCCGGTCGAGGCGCAGGAGCGGGTGATCGGCCGCACCAAGCTGTCGGACATCGAGCTGGGTGACGAAGCCAAACCCAGCAACTCCCACAGCGCACTGACCACCATCACCGACGCGAACGGCGAAGAGCTGAAGATCCTGCGCGACAACATGCCGTTCGGCCGCCCCGGCGCCGGTGAGTTCGGCACTTACTTCATTGGTTATGCGCGCTCGCCGGCGCCGATCGAGCAGATGCTCGAGAACATGTTCGTCGGTCGCCCGGCAGGCAATTACGACCGCTTGCTGGACTTCAGCAACGCGGTCACCGGCGGCCTGTTCTTCGTGCCGTCGGCCGAGCTGCTCGAAGACCTGGCCGAGCGCACCCCGGGCTAGTGCTCATGCCGGTTTCAATTCACTGTCGAGCAGTGATCGAACTTCGGCAAAACACTTCTCGGCGATGGCCGAACGCGGCTCGGTACGCCGCAGCAGCAAGCCGATCGGTGCATGCACGCTGGCAGCACTGATCGGCACGATACGCAGGTGCTCGCTGAGGCCTTCGAGGCCGTAATCGAGCGGCATGATCGCGCAGCACATCCCGGCGCAAACGGCCTGGATCAACTGGTAGCTGGAGTCGCTTTCGAGCACCGCATGGGGCTGCAGGCCGCGGCTGCGAAAGCTCAGATCGACCGACTGGCGATAGTGCATGCCCTTGCTCAACAGCCCCAGCGGCACGGCGCTGACCGCTTCCCAGGGCAGTTCAGCCTGTTCGAACTGAAAATGGCGCACGTCATACAGCAGGCCCATGCGCGTGGTGCCCAGTTCGATCACTTCGAAATAGGCGCTGTTGATCTGGTCCAGGTAGCAGATACCCAGGTCCAGCTGGTTACGGCTCAGGCCATCGGTGATCTGTTCGGAGCTCAAGGACGACAGCTGGAACTGCAGCTCCGGATAGCGCTGGGCCAGGGGCTGGAGAAACTGCATGGGGTTGAAGCTCGACAGCGGCACCATGCCCAGGCGCAGGCTGCCGACGATCTGCCCGCGGCAACTGGCGGCTTCAGCCTGCAGGCCGTCATAGGCGGCCAGCAGGGTGCGAGCCCAGGCCAGGATGCGCTCGCCGGCCTCGGTAAAGCCTTCGAAACGCTGGCCACGGGTTACCAGCACCAGGTTCAGTTCGTCCTCAAGGTTACGCAGGCGCATCGACAGGGTCGGCTGGGTGATATGGCACAGCGCGGCGGCCTGGCCGAAGTGGCGGGTCTGGTCCAGGGCGAGCAGAAACTTCAGTTGTTTGATATCCATGGCGCAGCCTGGCAAGTCAGTAGGGCGGGTGGCAAAACGGTAAAGCAATGCCCCCGGGCCGTCCAATGGGCATTAGTGACCGGCTGATAGAGGCGCTTGATCAATAGACGATAGACCACCTCGATAAGCCGGTCGGATCTATCGATTGGACGCTAATGGTGTTTGCCTCTAGCGTTGGCCGCAACTTCCTGACTGCTGCCAAGGGGCTGTGCATGAGTATCAAACTGGACGCGGTGTTCGTGCCGCTGAACATCGCCGTGCTGACTGTCAGCGACACCCGCAGCTTCGACACCGACACCTCCGGCGAGCTGCTGGCCAGCCGCGCGGTGGAGATGGGCCACCGCCTGGTCGAGCGGGTGCTGCTCAAGGATGACCTGTACAAGATTCGCGCCCAGGTCGCCGGCTGGATTGCCGAGGACGACGTGCAGGTGGTGCTGATCACCGGCGGCACCGGCTTTACCGGGCGCGACAGCACCCCCGAAGCGGTGGCCTGCCTGTTCGACAAGCACATCGATGGCTTTGGCGAGTTGTTCCGCGCCTTGTCGATCCTCGATATCGGCACTTCCACCGTGCAGACCCGTGCCCTGGCCGGCCTTGCCAATGGCACCCTGGTTTGCTGCCTGCCGGGCTCTACCGGCGCCTGCCGCACTGCCTGGGAAGGTATCCTCGCCGAGCAACTGGATGCTCGCCATCGCCCGTGCAACTTCGTTGCCCACCTCAAGCCTGGCACACTGTGCAAGACGCGTAACTGATACGCCAGGCAGTCCACATAAAAGCAGGGAGCGGGTAGATGAGCGCGATTGTACTTCGCCAGGCCAGGGCCGCCGATGCGCAGGCCATTTTCAACGTGCACAAGGACTCGGTCGATTCTCAGTGTGGCGAGCATTACAGCGTCGAGCAGATTCACATGTGGCTCGATGGCCGCTCACCGGCGACTTATCTGCCGGCCATCGAGCAGGGCAACCTGTGGGTCGCGCAAGCCGGGAGCATTCTCGGCTTCGTCGAGATCGACGGCTTTGAACTCAGCAAGCTGTTTGTCTGCGGTGCGGGTGCCGGGCAGGGCATCGGTGGGCGGCTGCTGAACCTGGCGATCGAGCGCATCCGCGCGACGAAGGCCAGCAGCGTTTACCTGGAAGCCACGCGCAACGCTCAGGGCTTTTATCAAGCCAACGGCTTTGTGCCGATCGGCAACGGCACCTTCAGTCGCGGCAACAGCCGCGTGGTGATCGAGATCGTCAAGATGCAGCGCCCGCTTCAGGACTGATCCGTCAATTGCCCCGGGGCGCTGCCGTCGAGCAGCGCCAGCTCGCCAAACGACACCGACGCATCGATATAGCGCAGCGCCGACTTGGCGTCTTTCCAGCCGACATGGCTCATCAACGCCTTGAGCTCCCAGCCATTGCTGGTGGCCCAGGTGGCAAAGCCGCGGCGCAGCGAGTGCCCGGTATATAACGCTGCCGGTACGCCTGCGCGTTCGAGGATGCGCCGCAACAAGCCGATCAGGCTGTTGCTGTTGAGCGGCTGTTCGCCGAGGTTGCCCCAGCGGTCGAGTTTGCGAAACACCGGGCCGCGGGCAATGCCTGCCACTTCAAGCCATTGCAGGTAAGCCTGGACCGGGCACAACACTTTGAGTGCCGGCGCCCGATGGCGCACGCCCAGCGCCTGGCGGTCGCCCTTGCTGCGCGGCAGGTAGATCGACAGGCCGATACCCGCCTGGGCCTGGATATGCTCGACCTGCAGGCGCGCCAGTTCATCGCCGCGAAATCCGCGCCAGAACCCGATCAACAGCAAGGCCTTGTCGCGGCTGGCGCGCAACAGTGCCGGCAAATCGTGCCCGGCGCGGGCCTGAGCGGCTTCTTGCTCAAGTACGCCAACGGCAGTTTGCAGGTGCTGGATCAACAGCGGCGCCGCCTGTTTTGGTTCGGCCGGGTGCAGGGTGCGGATGCCCTTGAGCAACTGGCGCACCATCGGTGCCTTGGTCGGGTCGGGAAAGCCCTGGCTGACATGCCATTGCCCTAGCGCTGCCAGGCGCTGCTTGAGGGTGCTGATCGAGTGGCTGTGCGCATGCTCGGCCAGGTAGCGGGCGATGCTGTCGGCGGTGGCCGGCAGAAAGCCTCCCCAGCTCACTTCGAAGTGCTCGACCGCAGCCTGGTAACTGCGCCGGGTGTTATCGCGCACTGCGGCCTGCAGGTAGCGCTCGATCGTGTTCATTGCCTCGTTCCCGCCAGGCGTACCGCTCTGGGCACATTTACCTGCCATTCTAGCGCCTCACATGCGATAAGCCGTGATTATTTTATCTCAGGACTTGATTGTTTGAGCGTGAAGAAGATCAATAGGATAGTATGTAAATACATGGTACGTATCACAGTACGAAATAGTAGGAGCTGACATGGCCCGTGGCGGTATCAACAAGGCGTTAGTGCACAAGGCGCGGCAGGCGCTGCTGGCCCGGGGCGAGCATCCGAGTATCGATGCCGTACGTATCGAGCTGGGTAATACCGGCTCGAAAACCACCATTCATCGTTACCTCAAAGAGCTGGAAAGCCTGCAACCGGCGGCACCCGCCAGCACGGCAAACCTCAGCGATGCGCTGGCGGCAGTGGTCGAGCAACTGGCCGCGCAGCTGCAGGAGGAGGCTGAGGCGCGTATCGACCTTGCCCGTAGTGCCTTTGAACAAGAGCGCCAGACCCTGCTGGCGCAGGTGCAGATCAGCCAGCAGGCGCAGGCCGCCTTGCAACAGCAATATGAAATCCAGGCGGCGGCGCTGGCCAGCGAGTCAGAGGCCCTGGCCACCGCCCGCACCAGCTTGCAAAGCGAGCAGACCCGCAACGCCACCCTCAACCAGGCGGTGGGCGAACTGAACCTGCGCCTGGCCGATAAGGACGAGCAGGTCCGCTCGCTGGAAGACAAGCACCAGCACGCCCGCGATGCCCTTGAGCATTACCGCAACGCCAGCCGCGAACAGCGCGACCAGGATCAACGCCGGCACGAGGCGCAGGTACAGTTGCTGCAGGTGGAAGTGCGCCAGTTGCAGCAGAGCCTGATCGTCAAGCAAGACGAACTGACCCGCCTTAACCGCGACAACGAAGGCCTGCTGGTGCAGGTTCGCACCCTCAAGGAAGCCCAGCGCGGCCTCAAGACCCAGGGCGATCGCCAGCAGGCGAAAATTCACGGCCTGGAGGTCAAGCTTGCGCAGCTCAGCGGTTCACGCGATGAGCTGGAGAAGCAGAACCAGGACCTGGCCTTGAGCCTGGCCGAACGGGTGTCGGAATTGCGCCGCCAGCTGCAGCTGATCGGCAAGCAGGAAGCACAGTTGCGCCAGGCCGAGCGTGCCCGCGAACAGCCTCAGGACAACGGCTGAAGTTTCATGCGCATGGCGCAGCGGCCGATCAGTCCCTGCAGTTGTTCGCGGTTCAACTGTTGGCGCAAAGCCTGGCTCAGTTGCTGTTCAGCGAGTGTCTCGAAGCCCAGGCGGGCATAGAAGGGCGCGTTCCAGGGAACGCAGGCAAAGGTGGTCAGGCTCAGGGCTTCGAAGCCGTGTTCGCGGGCCCAGTCACCGGCGGCGCCGATCAACCGGCGGCCATGGCCCTGACCTTGCGCAGATTGCGCAACCGAGAGTTCATGAATGAACAGGTCGCGGCCTGCGGGTTGCGCGCAGAGGAACCCCTGCGGCACGTCGTCGGCGTCGGCCAGCACCCACTCATGGCCCTGGTCGATGAACTGGCGGTGCTCGTCGCTGCTCATCACCGGCCCCGTGGCAATCCACTCAAGACCTGGCTGATCGGCAAAAACCCGGGCGGCAGAACGTTCGACGGCGGGTAGCAGTTGCGCGTCTTCGACGCGGGCAAGGCGCAGGGTAACTGACATGGCGAAGGCTATTGAAGGTGGCTTTGCAGTGTCGTCAATCGCCGTTTTTTTCGCAACTGCAAGGGCGCTGCAAGCCTTTTGGACTAACGCCAAAAACGTTTAAGTGCGCTTAGGTATTAAGCCTAAAGCCAGAATCGTTTTTTTTCCCAGAACTGCTATTTCTTCAGGCAGCAGTGTGACCCCTTCGGTCATCTATGGGCAAAAGGACTGTCTAGCATGTCGATCCAGGCGCAGGTTTCCCCCTCAATCAAAATGTCTCGTCCGCCGCTGTCACTGAAATCCCTACCAACGGCATCCTCAAACTTACCGAAAGCAGCGAAATCGCCCTCGACATCGATCCCGAGGCGGTTGCCAGCTATTCGAAAAGCGATGCCGACCTGGTGGTGCAGCTCAAGAACGGCGAGAGCGTCCGTATTGCCAATTTCTATGCCGAAGGCCAGCCACCCAGTGAGCTGTTCCTGGTCCATGAAGGCAAGCTGGTGGCGGTTAGCCTGCCGCCGGTTGCCGCAGAGGGCATCCTGGCGGCCACCTATGTCGCCCAGGAAAGCGCTGCAGGCTTTGACTCGCTGACCGCTGCCGGGGGCGCCGGTGCCGGTGCGACCGCAGGCGGCCTGGGGGTAGGGGGGATGCTGCTGGCGGGCGCGGCGGTGATTGGTGCGGGCGTTGCGGTGTCGAACAGTGGCGGTGGCGGCGGCGGTGGTGGCGGCGGCAGTGAAACCCCACCGGTGGATACCACCGCGCCGGGTGCAGCGACGGGGTTGCAGGTGGCCACCGATGGCAGTTCGGTGAGCGGCAAGGCCGAGCCGGGCGCTACCGTCGGCATCGACACTAACGGCGACGGCAAGCCTGATGCAACCGTGGTGGTCGGCGCCGATGGCAGCTTCCAGGTACCGTTGAACCCGCCACTGACCAACGGTGAAACGGTGACCGTGGTGGTCACCGACCCGTCCGGCAACAGCAGCCCGCCGACCCAGATCACCGCACCGGACACCACCGCACCGGCGCCGGCAAGCGATCTGCAAGTCTCCCCCGATGGTACCCTGGTCAGTGGCAAGGGTGAGCCGGGAGCCACGGCGGGCATCGACACCGATGGCGACGGCCATCCCGACATCACGGTGATCATCGGCCCTGACGGCAGCTTCCAGGTGCCGCTTAACCCACCGCTGAGCAATGGCCAGACGGTGACCGTGGTGATCACCGACCCGGCCGGCAACAGCAGCCCGCCAGCCCAGGCCAGCGCACCGGACACCACCGCCCCGGCGGCGCCCACGGATGTCGAAGTGGCGCCCGACGGCAGCAGCGTCAGCGGCAATGGCGAGCCCGGTGCCAGCGTTGGTGTCGACACCAATGGCGATGGCCAGCCGGATGTCACGGCGGTGATCGGCAGCGATGGCAGCTTCCAGGTGCCGCTTGATCCACCGCTGACCGATGGCCAGACCGTCACCGTGGTGGTCACTGACCCTGCCGGCAACAGCAGCCCGGGCGTCAACGTCCAGGCCCCCGATTACCCGGATGCACCCCAGGTCAATGCCAGCAATGGCAGCGAGCTGTCGGGTACTGCCGAGCCCGGCGTAACCCTGGTGATCACCGACGGTAATGGCAACCCGATCGGCCAGACGGTCGCCGACGGCAATGGCAACTGGAGCTTTACGCCAGGCACGGCGCTGGCCGATGGCACCGTGGTCACTGTGGTGGCCCAGGATGCCAGCGGCCACAGCAGCCCGCCGGCGTCGATCACCGTCGACGGCGTGGCGCCGGCTGCGCCGCAGATCAACCCGAGCAACGGTAGCGAGATCAGCGGTAGCGCCGAAGCCGGGGCGACCATCACCCTGACCGACGGCAGCGGCAACCCGATCGGCCAGGCCACTGCCGATGCCAACGGCAACTGGAGTTTTACCCCGGCCACGCCGTTGCCCGATGGCACCGTGATCAATGCCGTGGCCCAGGACGCCGCCGGCAACAGCAGCGGCCCGGCCAGCGTCACTGTCGATGCAGTCGCGCCACTGGCGCCGACCATCAATCCGAGCAATGGCAGCAGCCTCAGTGGCACCGCCGAAGCCAACAGCAAGGTGATCATCAGCGATGGCAACGGCAACCCGATTGCCGAGGTGACCGCCGATGGCAGCGGTAACTGGAGTTACACCCCGGGCACGCCAATCGCCGATGGCACGGTAATCAATGTGCTCGCCCAGGACGCGGCAGGTAACAGTAGCCCGCCGGCGAGCGTAAGCGTCGACAGCTCGGCACCTGCGGCGCCGGTACTCAACCCGAGCAATGGTAGCGTCATCAGCGGCACCGCCGAAGCCGGCGCCACGGTGCTGCTCAAGGATGGCAGCGGCAACCCGATCGGCCAGGTCACGGCCGACGGCAGCGGCAACTGGAGCTTCACCCCGGGCAGCCCGTTGCCCAACGGTACGGTAGTGGTGGCCACGGCCACCGACCCGACCGGCAACACCGGTGCTCCAGCGGCGACCACGGTAGACAGCGTCGCTCCGGGCGCGCCGCTACTCAACCCGAGCAATGGCAGCGTCATCAGTGGTACCGCCGAAGCCGGCGCCACCGTCACCCTGACCGATGGCAGCGGCAACCCGATTGGCCAGGTGACCGCCGACGGCAGCGGCAACTGGAGCTTTACCCCGGGCAGCCCGCTGCCCAACGGCACCGTGGTCAATGCGGTGGCCACCGACCCGGCCGGTAACACCGGCGCACCGGCTTCTGCCGTAGTGGATGCCGTCGCGCCGCCGGCCCCGACGGTCAACCTGAGCAACGGCAACAGCCTGAGCGGCACCGCCGAAGCCAACAGCAAAGTCATTCTCACCGACGGCAGCGGCAACCCGATCGCCGAAGTCTTTGCCGACGGCAGCGGCAACTGGACCTACACCCCGGGTTCGGCGCTGGCCGATGGCACCGTGGTCAACGTTGTCGCCCAGGATGCTGCCGGCAACCTCAGCGCACCGGCCAGCGTCACCGTCGACAGCTCGGCGCCTGCGGCCCCGGTCATCAACCCGAGCAATGGCGCCACCATCAGCGGCACCGCCGAAGCCGGTGCCACGGTTGTCCTCAAGGATGGCAGCGGCAACCCGATTGGCCAGGTGACCGCCGATGGCAGCGGCAACTGGAGCTTCACCCCGGGCAGCCCGCTGGCCAACGGTACCGTGGTGATTGCCACCGCCACCGATCCGACTGGCAACACGGGCCTGCAGGCCGCCACCACCGTGGACAGCGTTGCCCCGGACGCACCGGTCATCAATCCGAGCAATGGCAGCACCATCAGCGGCACTGCCGAAGCGGGGGCCAGGATCATCATCACCGATGGTGGTGGCAATCCGATCGGCCAGACCACCGCCGACGGCAGCGGCAACTGGACGTTCACGCCTGCTGCGCCATTGGTCAACGGCGTGGTGATCAATGCCGTGGCCCAGGACCCGGCCGGCAATACCAGCGGCCCGGGCACCACCACGGTGGATGCCGTGCCGCCGCCAGCGCCGGCGGTCAACCCAAGCAACGGTAATACCCTCAACGGCACCGCCGAGGCCAACAGCACCGTTACCCTGACCGACGGCAGCGGCAACCCGATCGGCCAGACCACCGCCGATGGCAGCGGCAACTGGACGTTCACCCCCGGTGCGCAACTGCCCAACGGCACCGTGGTCAATGTCACCGCCACCGACGCGGCCGGCAACACCGGCGCGCCCGCTAGCACTATCGTGGATACCTCGTTGCC
This sequence comes from Pseudomonas sp. B21-035, assembly GCF_024748945.1. Classification (NCBI taxonomy): domain Bacteria; kingdom Pseudomonadati; phylum Pseudomonadota; class Gammaproteobacteria; order Pseudomonadales; family Pseudomonadaceae; genus Pseudomonas; species Pseudomonas sp. B21-035. The sequence continues at coordinate 2,919,948 of NZ_CP087179.1, read as the reverse complement.
GTCGATCCCGCAGATCGACCCCAGCAACGGTTCGGTCATCAGCGGCAGCGCCGATGCCGGCAACACCCTCATCATCACCGACGGCAACGGCAACCCGATCGGCCAGGTGACGGCCGACGGCAGCGGCAACTGGAGCTTCACCCCCGGTGTGCCGCTGCCGGACGGCACCGTGATCAATGTCGTGGCGCGCAACCCCAGCGGGGTCGACAGTGCGGCGGCGGTTGCCACGATTGATGGCGTTGCGCCCGCGGCGCCGCTGGTCGAGCCGAGCAACGGCGCCGAGATCAGCGGTACTGCCGAAGCCGGCGCGACCATCCTGCTCACCGATGGCGGCGGCAACCCGATTGGCCAGACCAGCGCCGATGGCAGTGGCAACTGGAGCTTCACCCCGGCCAGCCCGTTGCCCAACGGCACGGTGATCAACGCCGTGGCCCAGGATGCTGCCGGCAACAGCAGTGGCCCGGGCAGCACCACGGTGGATGCCGGGGCGCCTGCCGCGCCGGTGATCAACCCGAGCAATGGCGCGGTCATCAGCGGTACCGCCGAAATTGGCGCCAAGGTCATCCTTACCGATGGCAGCGGCAATCCGATTGGCCAGGTAACGGCCGACGGCAGCGGCAACTGGACGTTCACCCCAGGCAGCCCCTTGCCCAATGGCACGGTAATCAATGCCGTGGCCCAGGACGCGGCCGGCAACACCAGCAGCCCGGTCAGCACTACCATTGACGCGGTGGCCCCGGCTGCGCCGGTGATCGACCCGAGTAACGGCGCGGTCATCGTCGGCACTGCTGAAGCCGGTGCCAAGGTTATCCTCACCGACGGCAGCGGCAACCCGATTGGCCAGGTGACGGCCGATGGCAGCGGCAACTGGAGCTACACCCCGGGCTCGCCACTTGCCAACGGCACGGTGGTCAATGCCGTAGCCCAGGACGCTGCCGGCAACACCAGTCTGCAAGGCAGCACCACGGTCGACGCCGTGGCCCCCGGCGCACCGGTCGTCAACCCGAGCAATGGTGCAGTCATCAGCGGAACCGCCGAGGCGGGTGCCACGGTCATCCTTACTGACGGCGGCGGCAACCCGATTGGCCAGGTTACAGCCGATGGCAGTGGTAGCTGGAGCTTCACCCCGGCCAGCCCGCTGCCCAATGGCACTGTGGTCAATGCCGTGGCCCAGGATGCTGCCGGCAACAGCAGTGGCCCGGGCAGTACCACGGTGGATGCCGTGGCGCCTGCGGTGCCGGTGGTCAACGTCAGTAACGGCGTGGTCATCAGCGGCAGCGCCGAAATCGGCGCCAAGGTCGTTCTGACCGATGGCAGTGGCAACCCGATTGGTGAAACCACCGCCGATGGCAGCGGTAACTGGAGCTTCGTGCCAGGCACGCCGCTGCCCGATGGCACCGTGGTCAACGCCGTGGCCGAGGACGCCGCAGGCAACAGCAGCGGCCCGGCCAGCACCACGGTGGATGCCGTGGCACCGGCAACACCGGTGATCAATGCCAGCAACGGGGCAGTTGTTGTCGGTACTGCCGAAGCCAATGCCACGGTGATCCTCACCGATGGCAGCGGCAACCCGATCGGTCAGACCAGCGCCGATGGCAGCGGCAACTGGAGCTACACACCACTGCCGCCGTTGGCCAATGGCACGGTGGTCAACGCCGTCGCCCAGGACGCCGCCGGCAACAACAGCGGCCCGGCCAGTACGGTGGTTGATGCCGTGGCGCCCGGCGCGCCGGTGGTCAATCCGAGCAATGGTACAGCGATCAGCGGCACCGCCGAAGCGGGTGCCAAGGTCATCCTTACCGACGGCAGCGGCAGCCCGATTGGTCAAACCACTGCCGATGGCAGTGGTAACTGGAGCTTCACCCCGGCCAGCCCGTTGCCCAATGGCACCGTGGTCAATGCCGTGGCCCAGGACGCTGCCGGCAACGGCAGCGGCCCGGCCAGCACCACGGTGGATGCCGTGGCGCCTGCCGCGCCGGTGATCAACCCGAGCAATGGTGCGGTGATCACCGGCACCGCGGAAATCGGCGCCAAGGTCATTCTTACCGATGGCAGCGGCAATCCGATTGGTCAAACCACCGCTGATGGCAGCGGCAACTGGAGCTTTGTTCCGGGCTCGCCATTGGCCAATGGGACGGTAATCAATGCCGTGGCCCAGGATGCTGCCGGCAACAATAGCGGCCCGGTCAGTACCACGGTTGACGCCGTGGCGCCGGCCGCACCGGTAATCGAGCCGAGCAACGGCGCGATCATTGTCGGTACCGCCGAAGCCGGCGCCAAGGTCATTCTCACCGACGGCAGCGGCAACCCGATCGGTCAAACCACTGCTGATGGCAGCGGCAACTGGAGCTTCACCCCAGGCGTGCCACTTGCCAACGGCACCGTGATCAATGCGCTGGCCCAGGATGCCGCTGGCAACAGCAGCGGGCCGGTCAGCACTACCATTGACGCGGTGGCGCCTGGCGCACCGGTGATCAACCCGAGCAATGGCGCGATCATCAGCGGTACCGCCGAGATCGGTACCAAGGTCATCCTTACTGACGGCAGCGGCAACCCGATCGGTCAAACCACTGCTGATGGCAGCGGCAACTGGAGCTTCACCCCCGGCGCGCCACTTGCCAACGGCGCGGTGGTCAATGCCGTGGCCCAGGACGCCGCCGGCAACAACAGCGGCCCGGCTAGCACCACAGTGGATTCCGTGGCGCCTGCCGCACCGGTGATCAACCCGAGCAACGGCGCGGTCATCAGCGGTACTGCCGAAATCGGCGCCAAGGTCATCCTTACCGATGGCAGCGGCAACCCGATTGGTGAGACCACCGCCGATGGCAGCGGCAACTGGAGCTTCACCCCGGCCAGCCCGCTGGCCAACGGCACCGTGGTCAATGCCGTGGCCGAGGACGCCGCCGGCAATGACAGCGGGCCGGCAACCACTACGGTCGACAGCGTGGCACCGGGCGCGCCGGTGCTGAGCATCAGTGCCGACGGCGCGTTGCTCACCGGTACCGCCGAGGCCAACAGCCAGGTGCGCATCGTGGTCAACGGCGACAGCGCCAACCCGATCACGGTCAACGTCGATGGCAGCGGCAACTTCAGCCTGCCGTTCGCACCACCACTGATTACCGGCGAGCTGCTGTCGGCGGTGGCGGTGGATGCGGCCGGCAACGTCAGCGGCCCGGGCAGCGTCATTGCCCCGGACCTGGCGCCGCCAACCATCAGCGTGCCGGAAGCCGCCGATACCTGGATCAACGCCGCCGAAATCAGCGATGGCATCCAGGTCAACGTGAGCGTGCGGCCGACCATGCAGGCCGGCCAGGTGGTCACCGTCAAGTTCGCCGGCCAGAACGGCTATGAAGCCGAGGTCAGCCATACCCTGACGGCCGGTGATATCAGCGCTGGCAGCGTGACCCTGACCCTGACCCCGCCAGGCGGACAGGGGCCGTTCCCGCAGGGCGCCTCGACCGTCACTGCCGACATCAACGGCGGCGCCGCCTCGACGCCGGCACCGTTCACCATCGACACCGTGCCGCCGGCCACCCCGGTGCTGTCGCTGGTCGGCAACCTGCTGACCATCTCTGCCGAACCTGGCACTGAGCTGACCGTCAACCTGACCGTCGGCGGGGTAGTCGCCACGGTAACGGTAACCGCCGACAACAGCGGGCTGGCGTCGCTGAACCTGCTCACTGACCTTGACATCGACTTCAGCTGGGACCAACTGCTCAGTGCCCAGGTCTCGGTGGTCGGCCGCGACCCGGCCGGCAACCCGAGCAACGTCGCCAGCATCGGCATTGGCGCCAGCATCGAACAGCCGGTGACCATCGGCGGCTTCGGGGTTGATGTCAGCCTCAACCCGCTGAACCCCAGGTTTGGCTTCAGCGGTACCACCGAGGCCGGTTCCAGCCTGGTGATTCGCGTCATCACCCCGGTGCTGAACGTCGAACTGCTGCCAATCAACGCCGATGGCACTGGGCACTTTGCTCTGAATCTGCTGAGCCCGAGCGTCCTCACCCAGTTGGGGCTGAACATTACCGACATCCTCAACCTTGGCTCGCAGATCTCCTTCAACGTTGTCTCAACCGATGGTCAGGGCAACGACAGCGCCGCCTATGGCATCACCCTGGTGCCCAACGGCCTGTCGCTGAACATTGGCCAGATCGACGTCAACGGCACCGCCGGCGACGACGTGATGGCGGGGGCCAACGGCAGCTCCGAGCATATCAATGGCGGGGCCGGCAGCGACCTGATCTTCAACGTCGGCACCGGCGATCATGTGGTGGCGGGTGACGGCAACGACACCATCCAGATCACCGCCACCAACTTTGTCAGCATCGACGGCGGGGCGGGCTTCGATACCCTGTTGTTCGCCAACGGCATCGACCTGGACTACAACTCGGTGGGGGTCGGCACGCTGAGCAATATCGAGCGTATCGACCTGGGCAAGGGCGATTCGGGCAGCGTGCTGACCCTGACCGCAGCGGAGGTCAACGCCATTACCGATGCCAACAACACCCTGCAGATCACCGGTGAAAGCAACGACACCCTGAACGTGGTCGGGGCGGTGAACACCGGGACCAGCCAGGCGATCAACGGCGTCAACTACGACGTCTACACCTTTGGCGCCAACATCTTGCTGGTCGAGGACAATACGGTTCAGGTTGTCGTGTGATGGCAGCGCGCATGCAGTACGCGCGCAAGGGACGGCGGCAAGCGCAAGTGGCTCTGTGGCTGCTGGCGCTGGGCCTGCCGATGGTTGCGCCAGCCATGCCACTGGACCAGGCGGTCCGGGCAGGGCTGGCGATTCACCCTGAGGTGCGCTCGGCGATGGCCGAAGCCGATCGCGCCGGAACAGAAGTGGAGATTGCCAAAGGCGGCTACTACCCGTCGGTGTCGGTGTCTGGCGGGCCGCAGGAGTTCGATTTTGGCGACGTGGTCTACGACCTGACCGCCTCGCAGATGCTCTATGACTGGGGCCGGGTCAACAGCAAGGTCGACAGCGCCAGCGCCACCCAGCGCAAACTGTCGGAGGCGTTACTGGTGGCCCGCGACGATGCCGCGCTGGATATCGTCGAGACCTACCTGGATGTACTGGCGGCCGAGCGCCGGGTCGAGGCGGTGCGCGAGCACCTGCAGCGCCTCGGTGGCATCCGCCAGATGACCGAAGACCGTGGCGGCGACGGCTATGCCGACCGCAGCGAGCTGGACCGCGCCAACCTTGAACTGGCACGGGCCCAGGAGCAACTGGCGCTGGAGAAGGGCAACCTGCAGGATGCCCGCAACCAGTACGCCCTCCTGGTTGGCCAGGAACCCGATGCCCTCAGCGACCCCGAGCCGCTGTCGCTCAAGCGCTACCTGGCCTCAAGCGACCTGACCCGGGTGATCCACGACGCGCCCTTGCAACGCAAGGCGCTGGAAGACGCCAACGTTGCCGAAGCCCAGGTTCGCGAGGCCAAGGCGTCGTTGCTGCCGCAACTGAATATCGAAGCCACAGCCTTGCGCCGGGAAGTCGGCGGGCATCCGGAAAGCGACTCGGTGGTGGCCCTGCGCTTGCGCATGGACACCTTCCAGGGCCTGTCCAACTTCCGCCGCCCGACCGCCGCGCAGCAACGCCTGGAGTCGGCGCGCTTTACCGCCGATGCCATGCAGCGCGACATCCGCCGCCAATTGCAGACCTTGTTCGACAACAGCGAAACCCTGGGTTGGCGGGAGAAGTCGCTGCAGCAGCAGGTCACCGAGTCGGCGCAGGTCAGCGAGCTGTACCGCGAGCAGTTCGAGGTGGGCCGGCGCGATGTGATCGACCTGCTCAACGTCCAGCGTGAACGCTTCGAGGCCGAGCGGCAACTGATCAACCTGCACATCGAACGCAAACGCATCGAGTACCGGGCGGCCGCACAGGTCGGCTTGTTGGGCCCACTGGTGGAGAATCGCTTGAATGGAAGCTGACAACAGGATTGCCGACAACGTCGTGGTGCTCAACCACGACCCTCTCAACGATCCGCTGCGCGAGGGCTTGCTGTTGCTGTGCCGGCAATTGGGGCGGCCGCTGGGCGATGCCGAGCTGGTCGACGGCTTGCCGTTGGAGTACGGCCGCCTGCCGCTGCGCATGGTCGCCCGGGCTTTGCGCCGCGCCGATATCACCGCGCGGGTCGATCAACTGCCGCTGGCGCAGATGGACAACTACCTGCTGCCCGCGCTGTTGCTGCTCAACGACGGGCGCAGCCTGGTGCTGGTCAAGCTCGACGCTGAGCACGCTCAGGTGCTGGTACCGCAGAGCGATGGCGGCGGCGAGCGTTTGCCCCTGGCTGAACTGGGGGCGCTGTACAGCGGCACGGCGGTGTTCGCCAAGTGCCGGTTTCGCGCCGACGAGCGGGTAGGGGATTACGCCAGGGCGGTGCCCGAGCACTGGTTTTTCGGCCCGCTGAAAAAGCTCTGGCGTTCTTACGCCGAAGTGGCCGCCGCCGCCCTGGTGGCCAACGTCCTGGCGATTGCCTCGGCGCTGTTCGCCATGCAGGTATATGACCGCGTGGTGCCCAACGCCGCCTTCGACACCCTGTGGATTCTGGCCAGCGGCGTGGCCCTGGCGATTGTCCTCGACGGCGTGCTGCGGATCATGCGCGGGCATTTGCTCAACGTGCTGGGCAAGCGCCTCGACCTGCAGCTCTCCAGCCTGTTGTTCTCGCGGGTGCTGAGCACGCGGATCGCCGCCAAGCCTGCGTCCATGGGCGCCTTCAGCACCCAGGTGCGCGAGTTCGAGTCGGTGCGCGAGTTCTTTACCTCATCCAGCGCCGCGCTGATCAGCGACTTGCCGTTCGTGCTGATCTTTTTGTTGATCATTGCCCTGATCGGCGGCCAGGTGGTCTGGGTTCCGATCGTCGCCTGTGTGCTGATGGTACTGCCGGGGCTGCTGACCCAGCGCCTGCTGGGTAATCTGTCGCGGCAGAACCTGCGCGAAGGGGCGATGAAAAACGGCGTGCTGCTGGAAGCCTTCGAGCACCTGGAAACGGTCAAGGCCACCCGCGCCGAAGGCCGTTGCCTGCAGCAGTGGGAAACCCTGACCGGCGAGCTTTCAAGCACGGCAATGAAAACCCACGCCCTGGCCTCGAGCCTGAGCTACGCCTCGAGCATCGTCCAGCAATTGTGCTATGTCGGCGTGGTGGTGTTCGGTGTCTACCGCATCAGCGAAGGGGCGATGACCGTCGGTGCCCTGGTGGCCTGTTCGATCCTCGCCTCGCGAGCCATCGCGCCGCTGTCCCAGGCGGCTGGCATTCTCGGGCGCTGGCAGCACACCAAGGTGGCCATGGAAGGCCTCGACCAGTTGATGGCCGCCGAGCAGGAGCGGCCCCAGGGCAAGCGCTTCGTGCACAAGCCGCACCTGCACGGGCACTTTCGCCTTGAAGGCGTGCGCCTGAGCCACGGTGACAGCCCACCGGTGGTGGACATTCAGGCACTGACCATCCAGGCCGGCGAGCGGGTAGCGCTGCTGGGCGGCAACGGCGCCGGCAAGTCGACCCTGCTGCGCCTGCTCAGCGGCTTGCTCGATGCCCAGGCCGGGCGCCTGCTGCTCGATGACGTCGCCCTCAGCCAGATCGACCCGGCCGACCGCCAGCGCGGTATTGGCTACCTGCCCCAGGAGGTGGCGTTGTTCCAGGGCAGCCTGCGCGACAACCTCAACCTCGAAAGCGCCGCCCTGAGCGATGACGAACTGCTGGAAACCCTCGACGGCGTCGGCCTCGGCGCTTTCGTGCGCAGCCATTCGCTGGGCCTGGACATGCCGCTGCAGGGCAACGCCAGTTTGTCTGGCGGCCAGCGCCAGGCCGTGGGCCTGGCCCGGGTACTGCTGCAGGACCCGCCAATACTGCTGCTCGACGAACCCACCGCAGCCTTCGACCAGAGCAGCGAAAAACAGGTGATCGACTACCTGCAGCAATGGCTGGGCAAACGCACCCTGATCATCACCACGCACAAAAAAAGCATGCTTGCCCTGGTCGAGCGTGCGGTGGTGCTGCGCCAGGGCCGGGTGATCATGGATGGGCCGCTGGACCAGGTGGTGCAGGGCAGTCAGGTACAGGCCCCACAGGCCGCAGGAGGTGCACATGGACTCTGAGCGCAAGGCGGCGAAACTGCGCCGCGAGCTGGCCGACCCGCTGCTGGCGGTGACCCACCCGGTGTACCGGCCGCTGTTGTGGCTGTTGCTGGCCTGCATCCTCATCGCTATCGCCTGGGCGGCCTGGGCCGAGCTCGACGAGGTCACCCGTGGCGATGGTCGGGTGGTGCCGTACAGCCGCATCCAGAAGATCCAGAGCCTGGAAGGCGGCATCCTCGACCGCCTGCTGGTCAAGGAGGGCGACCTGGTGGAGGTTGGCCAGCCGCTGGTGCGCCTGGATGAAACGCGCTTTCTGACCAACGTCCAGGAGTCGACCAACCAGGCCGACGGCCTGCGCGCGGCGATCGCCCGTCTGGATGCCGAGGTGCTGGGCAAGGAACGCATCGAGTTCGGCCCCGGGGTCGACCCCGACAGCCCGTTGGCGCGCTCCGAGCGCGAGCTGTTCAAGTCGCGGCGCGGCAAGTTGCTGGAAAACACCCGCTCGATCCAGGCGCAGATCCGCCTGGCCCAGAGCCAGCTCGACCTGGTGCGCCCGCTGGTGGCCAAGCGCGCGGTCAGCCAGATGGAGGCATTGAAACTCAGCCAGGACATCGCCACCCTCAACGGCAAGCTCACCGAGCTGAAGAACACCTACTTCCAGGACGCCTACACCGAGCGCTCGCAGCGCAAGGCCGACCTCAGCGCCCTGGAGCCGATCATCCAGCAACGCCAGGACCAGTTGCGCCGCACCGAGATCCTGTCGCCGGTGCGCGGGCGGGTCAACACCGTGCTGATCAACACCCGCGGCGGGGTGATCCAGCCGGGCGAGGCGATCATGGAGGTGATCCCGGTAGAAGAGCGCCTGCTGGTCGAGGCGCGAATCAAGCCGCGGGACGTGGCCTTCCTGGTGCCGGGCATGCCGGCCAAGGTCAAGATCACCGCCTACGACTTCTCCATCTATGGCGACCTCAAGGGCACCCTGGAGCAGATCAGCGCCGACACCATCGAGGAAGACACCCCGCGCGGCAAAGAGTCGTACTACCAGGTGCTGATCAAAACCGACGGCAGCCAGCTGAAGAAGGGCGATGAGGTGCTGCCGATCATCCCCGGCATGGTTGCCGAGGTGGATATCCTCAGCGGCAAGCGCACAGTGCTCAATTATCTGATCAGGCCGCTGGTCAAAGCGCGCCTTTACTAGGCTCTGTATGAAAACCTTTGAAATGTCGTAGAGGCCTCTGGGGGCCTGATTTTCCGTAGAGTTCTCGCCTTTTAGGCGAAGGATTCTGCCATGCCCAAGCGATACGAACTTTCCGATGCTGATTGGGAAATAGTCGCTGATCTTTTTACTGCACATCGGCGCACTGGGCGCCCAAGAGCTAATGATCGCTTGATGCTCAATGGTGTGTTGTGGGTACTTTGCTCCGGCGCAGCATGGCGAGACATGCCTGAGCGATTCGGCCCCTGGTCCTCGGTTTATCACCGCTTTCGAGACTGGCGTACCCAGGGCACCTTCAACAAGATGCTCAAGCGCCTGCACGTCAAACTCAACGCTCAAGGCCTGATCAATCTGGACACCTGGTGCATTGACTCGACGGCAGTCAAAGCGACCCGGGCCTCATCTGGAGCAGGCCAAAAAGGGGAGCGGAAGAACCAGCGGACCACGCACTCGGGAGAAGCCGGGGTGGGCTGACAACGAAAATTCACATGGTCTGCGACGCTCGAGGTGTACCACTGCACTTCATCCTTTCTGGCGGACAAGCCAGCGATCCGAAACCCAGTTTACCGAACGGCTGTTCGGCTGGTTGAAGGAACATCGCCGCCTGGCGACACGCTACTGCAAGCTCGCGAAAAGCTATGCGGCGATGGTCACATTGGCCTGCTGGCAGCGATGTCTACGACATTACTTTTCGTACAGTGCCTAGCCGAATCGCTTGGTTATTTCAAGGTAGAATTCAAGTACTAAGTTATTGTCACCCCCATCCACGATTTGATAATTGAAGTTAGGATATTCAAAGTCATTCGGATTTTCATCTGGGCGTCGCCGCCACTTCAATGCATTCCGGTTGTTGTTCAGGATTTTAATGGAGCCAGCGGTATCCGGGAGTTGATCGCCGGTTACGATATTTCCATCGTATGATATCTCAAAGAATGTGGTTGGGTCAGTGGATGAAACTTTGTTCCAGGCCCCGACCATGTCTAGAGTGGGGCCGCTTTCACCCACGCCCATTGTGTAGCCTTCGAAGGCACCTGAGTCAATGATGATTCTGTACTTGTTGTTAGTGTATTGATGTTCAAATCTAAGTTCGACAGGGGTGGTGTCCCGATAGTTTAGATTTAGCCAGTCATCATTGACCACCTTGTATTTCACGTTGTTGTAAAAATCCACCTCTCGTACAAACTTTGAAAGTGTAACGGGGATGCGGCTATGGTGGTTGCTATCAACCTTGCCGTATAAGCGGGCAATAAATGACTTGGCCATGGTGTGCTCCTTTGGACGGGACGTCTCTTGCTCAAGTTTTTCTTCCTTGGGCGTAGAAATAATTAAGCTTTTTCGGGGGTGGCGCTACTGATAAAACTACTAGTTTTTTATAACGTTTTCTTGCGTGTGTGTTTTTTTTAAAAACCGTTTTTAGTTGTTTTGCAGGCATGCCATCGGGCACAAGTTGAAGTCAAAACGCCCATCATTAGGCTCTGTACGAAATCCCGAGAAACCCAATCGGCGTCCCTCGTAGGCTGAAATTTTGTAGAGTTTCCAGCCATCTACGGAAAGAAATTCTGTGATGGCAAAGCGTTACGAACTCTCGGATGAGGCTTGGACCGTGGTTGCTGATCTCTTCACCGAAACCCATGGCCGGGGGCGGCCCCGCCTGAGCGACCGCCTGATGCTCGATGGCGTGCTCTGGGTGCTCTGCTCAGGTGCTGCGTGGCGAGATATGCCGGAGCGCTTTGGCCCTTGGTCAACGGTGTATCAACGGTTTCCCTATTGGACGAGGTCAGCATTCCATCGAACCAACGTGGCCGCCCGCGTAAGCGCTGTAAATGGTTGCTTGCCGACAAGGGCTACGACGCCGAAGCACTACGTCGCTATGGTCTCGCTGGCTTGTTCCATGCGGTGTTTGCGACATCTCTGTTCGTACAGAACCTAGCTAGCTGGTTCCTGTGGGAACCGGCCTTGCCGGCGAAGGGCTGCAACGCAGCCCTTAGTTTTTTACTCTCCAACAACCACAAAAATCATAATTTCGCCTTTCTTCGCGCTCTCCCAGAATGCGACCTACACCCTCCCACGGCCACCCGCGTGGGACAACTCAGTAGGGCGCAGACATGACAACCAATAAAACCAAGATCGATACGCTCGTAGTGGGCGCCGGGCAAGCCGGCGTGGCCATGAGTGAACACCTGAGCCGCCTGGGCGTGCCGCACCTGGTGCTGGAGCGCAACCGTATCGCCGAAGCCTGGCGCACCGGTCGCTGGGATTCGCTGGTGGCCAATGGGCCGGCCTGGCACGACCGCTTCCCGGGCCTGGAGTTCGACGGCCTCGACCCGGACGCCTTCGCTGGTAAAGACCAGGTGGCCGATTACTTCGAAGCCTACGCGCGCAAATTCAACGCACCGATCCGCACTGGCGTCGAAGTTACCCAGGTGCTGCGCAACAGCGATCGTCCGGGGTTCACCGTGCACACCAGCGATGGCGTGATCGAGGCCCAGCAGGTGGTGGTTGCCACCGGCCCGTTCCAGCGCCCGGTGATCCCGCCGATTGCGCCGAAGCAGTCGAACGTATTGCAGATGCACTCGGCCGCCTACCGCAACCCGCAGCAGTTGCCTGAAGGCGCGGTGCTGGTGGTTGGCGCCGGCTCATCGGGGGTGCAGATCGCCGATGAACTGCAGCGTGCCGGCAAGCAGGTGTACCTCTCGGTCGGCGCCCACGACCGGCCGCCGCGGGCCTACCGCAACCGTGACTTCTGCTGGTGGCTGGGGGTGCTCGGCGAGTGGGATGCCGAGACCATGCAGCCGGGCAAGGAGCACGTGACCATCGCCGTCAGCGGTGCCCGTGGCGGCCACACCGTGGATTTTCGCCGCCTGGCCCAACAAGGCATGACCCTGGTCGGCCTGACCAAGGGCTTTGATAACGGCGTGGTCAGCTTTGAAGCCAACCTGGCCGAAAACATCGCCCGCGGCGACGAGAACTACCTGGCGCTGCTCGATGCCGCCGACGCCTACATTGCCCGCAATGGCCTGGACCTGCCGCAAGAGCCGCAAGCGCGGGAAATTCTCCCTGATCCGCAGTGCCTGACCCAGCCCATCCTCGAACTCGACCTGGCCAAGGCCGGGGTCGGCACCATCATCTGGGCCACCGGCTATTCGGTGGACTACAGCTGGCTGCAGGTCGACGCCTTCAAGGACAACGGCAAGCCCCGGCACCAGCGCGGCGTGTCCAGCGAGCCGGGGGTGTACTTCGTCGGCCTGCCTTGGCTGTCGCGGCGCGGCTCGGCGTTTATCTGGGGGGTGTGGCACGACGCCAAGCACATCGCCGATCACATCGCCAAACAGCGCACCTACCTCAATTACCGCGACGCTTCGCAGCGCCAGGCCGAACAGCAAGCGTCCAGCCAACCAGCCAGCCTCATGGGAGCCCGTTGATGCCTACTCATACCCGTATTCGCATGTTCAACACCAAAGACACCTACCCCAACCAGACCCTGGACAACGACCTGTGCCAGGCCGTGCGTGCCGGCAACACCGTGTATGTGCGCGGCCAGGTGGGTACCGACTTCAATGGCCAGCTGGTCGGCCTGGGTGACCCGCGGGCGCAAGCCGAGCAGGCCATGCGCAACGTCAAGCAACTGCTGGAGGAGGCCGGCAGCGACCTCAGCCATATCGTCAAGACCACCACCTACCTGATCGACCCGCGCTATCGCGAGCCGGTGTACCAGGAAGTCGGTAAATGGCTCAAGGGTGTGTTCCCGATCTCCACCGGCCTGGTGGTCAGCGCCCTCGGCCAGCCGCAGTGGCTGATGGAAATCGACGTGATCGCGGTCATCCCCGAATAAGGAGCGTGCCATGACCTTCTCCATCGTTGGCCGCTGCGCCGAAACCGGCCAGCTGGGCATTGCCATCAGCTCTTCAAGCATCGCCGTCGGTGCTCGCTGCCCGTGGCTGCGCACAGGCGTCGGTGCGGTGTCGAGCCAGAACATCACCTTGCCGGCCCTCGGCCCGCAGATCCTCGATGGCCTGGACGAAGGCCTGGCGCCGCACCAGGCCCTGGACCGCGCCTTGACCCGCAACGGCTACAGCCAGTACCGCCAGGTGGCAGTGGTCGATGCCCAGGGCCGCACCGCGGTGTTCAGCGGCAATCATGCGCTGGGCATTAACCATGCCGTGGCCGGCGAACAATGCGTGGCCGCCGGCAACCTGCTGGCCAACAGCGCGGTGATCGAGCGCATGGTTGAGGCCTTCGAGCGCAGCGAAGGCTGCCTGGCCGCGCGTTTGCTGACCGCTCTGCAGGCCGGCCAGGACGCCGGCGGCGAAGCCGGGGCGGTGCATTCGGCGGCGCTGTCGGTGGTCGGCGAGCTGGTCTGGCCGATCGTTGACCTGCGCGTCGACTGGGCTGAGGACAACCCCATCGGCGAATTGGGCAAGCTCTGGAACGCCTATGAGCCGCAGTTGCAGGACTACCTGACCCGCGCCCTCAACCCGACCCTGGCGCCAAGCTACGGAGTGCCGGGCGATGAGTGAGCTGCGCAGCCGTGCATTGTTGGCCAGGCTGATCGGCTTTGCCACGGTCAGCCGCGATTCGAACCTGGCCTTGATCGAGTTCGTCCGCGACTACCTGCACGGCCTGGGTGTGAGCTGCGAGCTGATCTACAACACGCAGCGGACCAAGGCCAACCTGCTGGCCAGCATTGGCCCGGCAGTGGCGGGCGGTGTGGTGCTGTCGGGCCATACCGATGTGGTGCCGGTGGACGGCCAGGCGTGGACAGTCGAGCCGTTCAGCCTCACCGAGCGCGACGGCAAGCTGTACGGCCGCGGCGCCGCCGACATGAAAGGCTACCTGGCTTCGGTACTGGCGGCGGTGCCGGTGTTTCTTAAAAGCCCGCTGCGCCGGCCGGTGCACCTGGCGTTCTCGTATGACGAGGAGGTCGGCTGCCTGGGCGTACGCAGCCTGCTCGAGGTGCTGCCCCAGCGCATCGCGCAACCGGCCTTGTGCCTGATTGGCGAGCCGACCGAGCTCAAACCGGTGCTTGGCCACAAGGGCAAGCTGGCCATGCGTTGCCATGTACACGGCGCGCCGTGCCATTCGGCCTATGCGCCGTATGGCGTCAACGCCATCGAGCAGGCGGCGCGGCTGATCGCTCGCCTGGGCGAGATCGGCCAGCGCCTGGCCGCGCCGCAGCATCACGATCAACGCTTTGACCCGGCGTTTTCCACCGTGCAGGTCGGGCTGATCCAGGGCGGTACGGCGCTGAACATCGTCCCGGCCGATTGCCGCTTCGACTTTGAGGTGCGTGCCTTGCCGGCGTTCGAACCGCAGGCGGTGGTGGACGAGCTGCACACCTACGCGCAGCACACCCTGCTGCCGGCCATGCAGGCGGTCAAGGCTGACACGGCGATCCGCTTCGAAGCGATCTCGGCCTACCCGGGCCTGGCCACCGCACCGCAAAGCGCCGCAGCGCAACTGGTGGCGCAACTGTGCGGCAGCGATGCCTTCAGCACCGTGGCCTTTGGCACTGAAGGCGGCCTGTTCGATGAGGCTGGAATCCCGGCGGTGGTGTGCGGGCCGGGCAGCATGGAGCAGGGTCACAAGCCGGATGAATTTGTCAGCGTCGAGCAGATGGCGGCCTGTGACCGCCTGATGGATCGCCTGGCCGAATACCTCTCCAACAACGGATAACAACAAGGAGTCTGCAGTGAACGATTTCAACCAGTGGACCAGCCTGGCGCAACAGCAGCGCCTGATCGACAGCGCATTTATTCAAGGCGGGGCCTGTCAGGCCGCAAGTGGGGCGCGATTCGAGGTGATCAACCCGGCCACCGGCACATTGCTGGCCAAGGTCGCCGCTTGCGGCCAGGCCGAGGTTGACCTGGCCGTGCGCAGCGCCCGCCAGGCCTTCGAACAAGGCCCCTGGGCAAAGATGGCGCCCGGCGAGCGCAAGGCCGTGCTATTGCGCCTGGCGCAGTTGATGCTCGAGCACCGCGCCGAACTGGCCTTGCTCGACTCGCTGAGCATGGGCAAGCCGGTGATGGATGCCTGGAACATCGACGTGCCCGGCGCGGCGCATGTGTTCGCCTGGTACGGCGAAAGCCTCGACAAGCTCTATGACCAGGTGGCGCCGACCGCCAGCAATGCCCTGGCGACCATCACCCGCGTGCCGCTGGGGGTGATCGGGGCGGTGGTGCCGTGGAATTTCCCGCTGGACATGGCCGCCTGGAAACTCGCCCCGGCGTTGGCCGCCGGTAACAGCGTGGTGCTCAAGCCCGCCGAGCAGTCGCCGTTCTCGGCGCTGCGCCTGGCAGAGCTTGCGATTGAAGCGGGCCTGCCCAAGGGCGTGCTCAACGTGGTGCCGGGGCTGGGCGAGGAGGCCGGTCGCGCCCTGGGCCTGCACATGGACGTCGATGCCCTGGTGTTTACCGGCTCCACCGAAGTCGGCAAGTACTTCATGCAATACGCCGCGCAGTCGAACCTCAAGCAGGTGTGGCTGGAATGCGGCGGCAAGAGCCCGAACCTGGTGTTCGCCGATTGCCAGGACCTGGACCTGGCGGCCGAGAAAGCCGCGTTCGGCATCTTCTTCAACCAGGGCGAAGTCTGCTCGGCCAACTCGCGCCTGCTGCTGCAACGTTCGATCGCCGACGCGTTCATCGAGCGGCTGATCGTCAAGGCGCGCCAGTGGCTGCCGGGCAACCCGCTGAACCCGGCAAGCCGCGCCGGGGCCATTGTCGACAGCCGCCAGGCGCAGCGGATCATGCACTACATCGAGCAGGCCCAGGCTGAAGGCGCGCAACTGGTGTGTGGTGGTCGACAGCTGAGTTTCGACGGTTCGAGCAACTTCATCGAGCCGACGATTTTTACCGGCGTCACCGCCGACATGACCCTGGCCCGCGAAGAAGTGTTCGGCCCGGTGCTGGCGGTCAGCGTGTTCGATGACGAAGACCAGGCGGTGGCCATGGCCAACGATCACATCTATGGCCTGGCGGCGTCGCTGTGGACCGACGACCTCAACCGCGCCCACCGCGTCGCACGGCGGCTGAATGCCGGCACGGTGTCGGTCAATACCGTCGATGCCCTGGACGTCTGCGTGCCCTTTGGCGGCGGCAAGCAGTCGGGCTTTGGCCGCGACCTGTCGTTGCATTCGTTCGATAAGTACACGCAGTTGAAAACGACCTGGATTCAGCTACGCGGCTGATGGCCTGTGGGAGCGGGCTTGACCCGCGATGAGGCCAGCACAGGCAACACCTAATAACAACAATTCGGAGCACCCGATGAACAGCAATGCAAGCGTGCAAACCGGCGCCCTGGCGCCGCCTGCAAGTCGCAAGAAACTCGGCCTTACCGCGCTGCTGGCGGTGGCCATCGGCCTGGTGGTGTCCCAGGGCGTCATGGTGCTGATGCTGCAAGGCGTCGGCATCGCCGGCCTGGGCTTTATCGTGCCGCTGGGTCTGGCTTACCTGCTGGCCCTGAGTTACGCCTGTTCGTTCTCGGAACTGGCGCTGATGATCCCCCGCGCCGGCAGCCTGAGCAGCTACACCGAAGTCGCCATCGGCCAGTTCCCGGCGATCCTCGCGACCTTTTCCGGCTATATCGTGGTGGCGATGTTCGCGCTGTCGGCCGAGCTGTTGCTGATGGAGTTCATCATCGACAAGGTCTACCCACACTCGATGCCACCGCTTACCGTGGCCCTGGGTGTACTGGCGCTGTTCACTGTGCTCAACCTGTTCAACATCGACATCTTCGCCCGCCTGCAAACCGTGCTGGCGATGGTGATGACCGTGGTGCTGCTGGTGATGGGCCTGAGCGCGATGAACAGCGACATCGTCGCGCCCAACCCGGCGCTGTTCGACAGCGCCCACTGGAACCCGTTGGGCCTGGGGGTGATCGCCCTGACCGCGATGGCGGTGTGGGGCTTTGTCGGCGCCGAGTTCGTCTGCCCGCTGGTAGAAGAAACCCGCCGCCCGGAGCGCAACATCCCGGGCTCGATGATGCTCGGCCTGACCATCATCTTCGTGATCATCTGCCTGTACGGCCTGGGCGCCTTGCTCACCGTGCCGCAGGCGGAGCTGGCCAGCAACGGCCTGCCGCATTACCTGTTCGCCACCACGGTGTTCGGGGAGGCCGGCAAAGTGTTTTTGGTTACCGCCGCGATCACCGCCACCTGCAGCACCCTCAACAGTTCGCTGGCGGCGATCCCGCGCATGCTTTATGGCATGGCCCGCAACGGCCAGGCCTTCGGCGTGTTCAAGCGCCAGGGCAAGCGCACCGGCGCGCCCTGGGTGGCGGTGCTGTTCATTGCCGCGGTCACCGGCCTGCCATTGCTGCTGATGCACGACCATGCCGATGCCATCAATCAGCTGCTGTTGTCGGCCGCCCTGGCCTGGCTGCTGGCCTACATCATCACCCACGTCAACGTCATTGCCCTGCGCCGGCGCTACCCGCACGTGGCGCGGCCGTTCCGCACGCCGTTCTACCCGCTGCCGCAGCTGTTTGGCATCGCCGGCATGCTGTTTGCGATCTGGAACGTCTCGCCCAGCCCGGACATGACCTTTTCGATTTTTGCCTACGCAGGCCTGGTGCTGCTGATCGTCTCGATCATCGCCGTGCTGTGGATCAAGGGCGTGATGGGCAAGCCACTGTTCAAGCCCGAGCCGCTGGCAAGCGTGCTGGGCACTCAAACCGATAAAGACCCGCAAGGAGATTCGCAATGACCGCTCACGTCAAACCTGCCCGTAGCACCGGCGATTACCAGGCAGCGGATGCCGCGCACCACATTCATGCCTTTCTCGACCAGAAGGCGCTGAACGCCGAAGGCCCGCGGGTGATCGTCCGTGGCGAAGGCCTGGCATTGTGGGACAACGATGGCAAGCGCTACCTGGACGGCATGTCGGGGCTGTGGTGCACCAACCTCGGCTATGGCCGCAAGGACCTGGCCGCAGCCGCCAGCCAGCAGCTGGAGCAACTGCCGTACTACAACATGTTCTTCCACACCACCCACCCGGCGGTGGTCGAGCTCTCGGAGCTGCTGTTCAGCCTGCTGCCGGCGCACTACAGCCACGCGATCTACACCAACTCCGGCTCTGAAGCCAACGAGGTGCTGATCCGTACCGTGCGCCGCTACTGGCAGATCCTCGGCAAGGCGCAGAAGAAGATCATGATCGGCCGCTGGAACGGCTACCACGGCTCGACCCTGGGCGCCACGGCGCTGGGCGGGATGAAGTTCATGCACGACATGGGCGGGGTGATCCCCGATGTTGCGCACATTGACGAGCCGTACTGGTTTGCCCACGAGGGCGACCTGACCCCGGCCGAATTCGGCCTGCGCGCGGCGCGCCAACTGGAAGAGAAGATCCTCGAACTTGGCGCCGACAACGTCGCCGCGTTTGTTGCCGAACCCTTCCAGGGCGCCGGCGGCATGATCTTCCCGCCAGAAAGCTACTGGCCAGAAATTCAGCGCATCTGCCGGCAGTACGACGTGCTGCTGTGCGCCGATGAAGTCATCGGCGGCTTTGGCCGCACCGGCGAGTGGTTCGCCCACCAGCATTTTGGTTTCGAGCCCGACACCCTGTCGATCGCCAAGGGCCTGACCAGCGGCTACATCCCCATGGGCGGCCTGATTCTGTCCAAGCGCATGGCCGAGGTGCTGGTGGAGCAGGGCGGGGTATTCGCCCACGGCCTGACCTATTCCGGTCACCCGGTGGCGGCAGCGGTAGCAATTGCCAACCTCAAGGCGCTGCGCGACGAAGGCATCGTCAGCCGCGTCAAGCACGAGACCGGCCCCTACCTGCAGCGTTGCCTGCGCGAAGTGTTCGGCAACCACCCGCTGATTGGCGAGGTGCAGGGCGCAGGCCTGGTTGCGGCCTTGCAGTTCGCCGAAGACAAGGCCAGCCGCAAGCGCTTTGCCAACGAAAACGACATGGCCTGGCGTTGCCGCACCCTCGGCTTTGAAGAGGGCCTGATCATTCGCTCGACCCTGGGCCGGATGATCATGGCCCCGGCCCTGGTGGCCAGCCACGCCGACATCGATGAACTGGTCGACAAGACCCGTACCGCTGTAGACCGTACCGCCCGCGAATTCGGTCGCCTGTAAACCCAAAAGTGGCCGGCGCGCGCGGGCGTGCCGGCCTATTAGAGGAACCGCTTCATGTCCAGATCCTTGCGTTGCTGTGTTCCCTTTGCCCTGGTTGTGCTGTGCAGCGCGGTGTCGGCTGCGCCGCAGAACCTCACCGTCATCTCCTTTGGCGGCGCCACCAAGCAGGCCCAGGACAAGGCCTACTTCCAACCTTTCAACGCCAGCGGCGCAGGACGCGTGGTTGCCGGCGAGTACAACGGTGAGCTGTCGAAAATCAAGGCCATGGTCGATGTCGGCCATACCAGCTGGGACGTGGTCGAGGTCGAGAGCCCGGAGCTGTTGCGCGGCTGTGACGAAGGCCTGTTCGAGCGTCTCGATCCGGCGCGCTTCGGCGACCCGGCGCAGTTCGTCCCGGGCACCCTGAGCGAATGCGGGGTGGCCACCTACGTCTGGTCGATGGTCATGGCCTACGACAACGGCAAGCTGGCCAAGGCGCCGAGTTCCTGGGCCGACTTCTGGAACGTTGCCGACTTCCCCGGCAAGCGCGGCTTGCGCAAGGGTGCCAAGTACACCCTGGAGATCGCCTTGCTCGCCGACGGGGTCAAGCCCGAGCAGCTGTATGAAGTGCTCGGTACGCCGCAAGGGGTGAGCCGCGCCTTTGCCAAACTGGACCAGATCAAGGGCAATATCCAGTGGTGGGAAGCCGGCGCGCAACCGGCGCAGTGGCTGATTGCCGGTGACGTGGTCATGAGCGCGGCCTACAACGGCCGGATCGCCTCGGCGCAGAAAGAGGGCATGAAGCTCAGTATCGTCTGGCCGCAAAGCCTGTACGACCCGGAATACTGGGCGGTGGTCAAGGGCACGCCGAACAAGGCCCTGGCCGAGGACTTCATTGCCTTTGCCAGCCAGCCACAAACCCAGAAGGTGTTTTCCGAGGAGATTCCCTACGGGCCGGTGCACCGCGAGGCGCTGAAGCTGCTGCCGGCTAATGTCCAGCAACAGTTGCCGACCGCCGAGGCCAACCTGGCCGGGGCGCGGGCGGTGGATGCCGGGTTCTGGGTGGACCATGGCGAGGAGCTGGAGCAGCGCTTCAACGCCTGGGCGGCGCGCTGAATTCATCGCGGGTCAAGCCCCACAGGGGCAGTCCAATCTGTGGGAGCGGCGGTGCGGCGACCCGACTTGCCCCGCGATGCTGTTGAACCGTTAGGCCAGCCAGGCAGCAAACTGCTCCTTGCAGTAATCGACAAACAACTGCGCAGGCTTGGTCAGCTGCGCACGCTTGAGCCAGCCGGCCACCAGCGCGGAGCCTGTGACATCTTCGGCAATCTCCACACAGACCACTTCCTGTCCATCATAGGTGCTGTGGCCATGGGGCTTGGTCACCAGCAGGGCAAAGCCAAAGCCCTGGCCGACCATGCCGCGGACCATCTCGATCGACGGCGAGCTGAAGACGATGTTCGGGCTCAGCTGCAGTTCTTCGAAAATACTCACGAAGTAAGTGCGGCTGGGCTGCACGTCGAGGAGGATCATCGGTTCCAGCGCCAGGTCCCTGATCGAGACCTGCTTCTGCCCGGCAAAGCGATGGCCCGCCGGCACTAGCGCATAGGGGCGCTGGGGCGCGGTCAGGGCTTCGGTTTCAATGGTGCTGTCCAGGTCATGTTCGTAGAAGATCGCCAGGTCGAAGCGCCCGCCGGTCAGGCCTTGCACCAATTCCTGCTGCTCGCCGTCCTGCAGGCGGATCTCCACCCCCGGAAAACGCTGGCGAAAGCCTGCGATCAAGCGCGGCAGGTAGAGCGGGGCGACGGTCTCGAAGCAGCCGATGTCGATCTGGCCACAGACCACGTCGTTGTCGGCCAGGGCGTTCTGCTCGAACTCGCGGGCCATGCGCAGCAGTTCCTGGGCCTTGCGGTAGAAGCGTGCGCCACCCGGGGTCAGCGACACGCCCTGGGCGTGATGGCGGATGAACAGCTGCACGCCGAAGCTGTCTTCCAGGCCCTTGACCGCCGTGGAAATCGACGGCTGGGCGATGTACAGCTTGCGCGACGCCTCGGCGACGCTGCCGCTTTCAACGGTGGTGACGAAATACTTCAGTTGACGCAAGGTATAGGACGCCACAGTGCACCTCTGGCTGATTATTTTGCTACACGATACCCCCAGGACGGCCCGGTGCTGCAGCGGATTTTGCTGGCCATTGAGCATATTTACCCGGGCCTGCCGTTGATCGCCTGGGTGGCACTGCGGACCCGCGCACAGCCTCGAACCTGTACGGCGCGCATTTCTTGCGCCGCTCTTGCGAGGTAACTGCCATGAGCCAGCCACGTCCCGACGATGAACCCCTGTGGAAAGATCCGCTGAACAACCCGCAACGCGAGCACGATCCGCTCAGCGACCCGAATGTCTCTGACCCGCAGCGGCGCGACCAGCCGGAGGACGTCGAGCGGGTGCCCGACGACCAGCCCCTGGACGATCGCCTGCCCGAACCCGACCAGCCGACCCCGCTGTCGGACGAACGCCGCTAATCGGCGCTCAGCTCGTGCACTTGCCAGCGCACCGAGCTGACGCCTTTCTCCAGGCTCACCCGGCTGACCAGGCGTTCCAGCTGGGTGGGCGCATCGGGGCTGCCCATCAGCTCGGCGCGTACTTCCAGCTTGGCCGGGTTGGCCAGGTCTTCACTGTGCAGCGACTGCAGGCGCAGGCCGCCGTTGCCGAAGCTGTGCAGCATCAGGCTGCGCACCTGGATTTCATCTTCGGCGCGGCAGGTGATGCGCACCTCGAAGCGCTGCTCGGCTTCGTTGGCCGGCAGCACGTCCTGATGATTCAGACGCTGGGCGATGTCGCGCAGCAGGATATTGGCGCAGAGCACCACGCAGCTGCCCAGCGCCGCCTCCAGCAACAGCCCCAGGCTGCACAGCACGCCAATGGCGGCGGTGCACCAGAGCGTCGCAGCGGTGTTCAGCCCGCGTACGTTGAGGCCGTCGCGCATGATCACACCACCGCCCAGAAAGCCGATGCCCGAGACCACATAGGCGGCAACCCGTGAAGCGTCGGTGGCGGCCATGCCCGGCACTGCCTGGGTCATCAGCACGAACAGGCAGGCGCCGGTGCTGACCAGGGCATTGGTGCGCAGGCCGGTCAGGCGCTGACGCAGTTGACGTTCGGCGCCAATCAGCGCCCCGAGTACCAGCGCGACGGTGACGCGCAGCAGAAATACTTTCCAATCCATAGCAAACCTCGAATCCACGGCAATACGCCGCGTTGTCATCGCCAGTGGGCGATGTACGTGAACAAAGAGAATGCGCAGGGCCACGGGCCTTCAACACCGGTGAAGGTGCAAGGTGTGCGGGAAGGAGAATGAGGATTTGTCATCCACAAGGGATGCGAATCGCCACTGACCGCCATGTTCGGCGTGCCAGTGACAGGGGGAACCTGCTGAACTAGCGCGCCGTGTGGACCTGTCGCAATCGACTAGGGCTACTGTCCAATGCAGGACTCCTGTGTAGGCATGCAAAAATGCGGGCGAGAAACTAACCCTCGGGCAGCGCAGGGTCAAGGGTAAAAACATGACAATTGTTGCATTGGCAGCGGATCGTTGCAGATATGCAACGCTGTGGGTCATCGTGTTGTCTTTCCCAGGTGCGCTTCAAAAGCTACTGTTCCCTGAAAGGACTTTCGAGAGACCTGTGTGCAACCTTTGATCAATTACTGGCGGCTGGTGCTGCATCCCGGTGCGGATACCCTGCGCTTCGCCTTGCGGACCATCGTTGCCTGCCTGTTGACCCTGTACCTGGCGTTCATCTTCGACCTCGACCAACCGAAGTGGTCGGTGATGGCGGTGTTCATCGTCAGCCAGCCGCTGGGCGGCATGACCCTGCAACGCAGCTTCGCCCAGGTGCTCGGCACCACCCTCGGCGCGGCGGTGGCGGTGCTGATCATGGCGGTATTCGCGCAGGCGCCATTGCCGTTCATTATCACCCTGGCCCTGTGGCTGGCCCTGTGTACCGCCGGCGGCACCTTGCTGCGCTACACCAGCTCGCATGCCTTCGTGCTCAGCGGCTTTACCGCCGTGGTGGTGGCGATGCTGGCAATCCCCGAGCAGGACAACACCCTGATGCTGGCCATTACCCGGGTCACCGAAACCCTGCTGGCGGTGGCCTGCGTGTGTGCGGTGAGCCTGCTCAGTGCACGGCCGCAGGCAGTGGCCACGGGCTATTTTGCCAAGGTCGACAACCTCATCAAGCTGATGGCCAGCCACGCTGCGGCGGCGATTCGCGGTGAAGAGAGCGCGGCCGAGTTCAGCAAGCGGCAGATGCAGATCCTTGGCGAGATCAGCGCCCTGGAAGGCCTGCGCCGCCACCTGTATTTCGACGCCCCGCATTTGCGCGGGGCCAACGGCCTGGTGCAACTGCTCGGCAACCAGTTGGTGCTGCTCAGCTCGCGGCTGACGGTGCTGCGTAACCAGAAGCTGATGATCGCCGAGCGCTGGCAGGGCAGTTACCCGGAGTTCATCAGCCGCTTGCTGGCCGACGAGCTGGCTTTTCTCGACCAGCTGGCGCGGCAGGGCCGGGCCTTGCCAGCCGAGGCACGCGAGCATTTCAGCGCCTTGCAGCGGCGTTTCGACCAGGCCGCGCTACAGGCCGAGCAGCTGCAAAGCGACCTGCCAACGCCGCTTCGCTCATTGGCCTGGGCCTTGCGCTGGGAGCAGGCGCGCCTGCTCGAACAGCTCGGCGAAATGCTCGAACTCAGCGATGCCATCCAGGAAGGCCGTGCCGGCGACTGCCTGTACCGCCAGGGCCGCAGCAATCCCTTGCACCTGGACTGGCGCCTGGCGGCGATGAACGCCAGCCGCGCCTTTATTGCCCTGGTCGCGGCCGGGCTGATCTGGATCGAAACCGCCTGGGACGGCGCCCGCGCCGGGATGATTCTGGTGGGCATCCTCTGCTCGTTGATGGCGACCTTTCCGCGCCCGCTGATGGCGGCGCAGAACTACGCCCGCGGCCTGGGCCTGGCGCTGCTGGTATCGGCGCTGTACCAGTTCTGGCTGATCCCGCAGGTGGTCGATTTCGAAATGCTCGCGCTGCTGCTGTTGCCCTTGCTCTATGTAGTGGCGGTGGGGCTGTCGGGGCCGATGACCGCCGGCATCGGCATGGGCCTGGGCTTGTCGAGCTTCTTGCTGTTCGGCCCGCAGAACATCGGCGCCTGGCAGAACACGGCGATGCAATGGTTCGAATTCGCCGGTGCCTACGTGTGTGGCGCGGCGTTGTCGCTGATGGTGTATGCGTGGATTTTCCCGTTCAACCCGCAATTGCGCATCGAACGGCTGTTTCGTGAAACCCGCGAACAGGTGTATGCCTTGCTCAAGGGCCCGGCCTCGGACGCGCGCCAGTTCGCTTTTGAGAGCCGCATGCTCGACCGCCTGACCCTGATTATCGGCCTGCTGCCAGCGACCCGTGATGAGCGCTCGCGGGGGCTGTTCGAGGTCAACCTGGCATGCATGGCCCTGGGCGTGGCCTTGCGCCAGTTGCAGGAGCAGGGCAGGGCCAACCCGTTGCTGCCCGAGGCCCTGCGCGCGCAGCTTGAGCAGGTATTGCGCAACACCGGCCGCTATATCGCCGGGCGCACCGCGCTGGTGCTGCCAGACTTGCTGCAGACCCTGCAGGCGTTGGGCGAGCACCTGGACAATCTGCACGGCGAACAACTGCAGGCGCCGGCCGAGCAGTTGCGCTCGTTGTTTCGCATTCGTGTGGCGTTGCTGGTGATCGCAGGCTTTTTGCGTCACTACAGCCCCTACCTTGAACCCGCTGCCGAAGGAGCCCCGGCCCTTGCCCATTGATTTCGAGATTGGCGGTGTCTACCTGCCGCCGATCGCCCAGGCCCTGCTGCTGGCCATACCGCTGTTGATCGCCGTGCTCTGGCTGCTGCAAAAGCTTGGGGTGATGCAGCGGGTCTGGCACCCGGCATTGTTTGAAGGCGCGCTGTACGCCTGCCTGTGCGCCTTGATCATCCTGTACATGGGGAGCTGAACCTTGAACAAACTTGTGGCCCAGGTTTCGACCCTGGTTGTGGTGGTGCTGGCGCTGGTGCTTGGCTGGTTTGCCTGGGAGCACTACACCCGCGCGCCCTGGACCCGCGATGCGCGGGTGCGCGCCGACGTGGTGACGCTGTCGGCGGATGTCGCCGGGCGTATCATCAGCCTCAAGGTGGCGGATAACCAGCACGTCGACCAAGGCCAGTTGCTGTTGCAAATCGACCCCGAGCGCTATGCCCTGGCGGTCGAACATGCGCGCCGCGCCATCGAAGTGGCGCGGGCCAGCGAAGGCCTGGCCCAGGCGGCGATCATCTCAAGCCAGGCCCTGCTCAAGCAGCGCCAGAGCGAAGAACAACGGCGCCGCACCCTCAAGCAGGGCTTTGCCATCTCCGGTGAAGAATGGGAGAAATCCAGCACCGACGTGGCCGTGGCCCAGGCCGAACTGATGCGCGGCCAGGCCAACCTGAGCCTGGCCACCGCCAACGTGCAACTGGCCACTGCCGCCTTGACCCAGGCCGAGCTTGACCTGCAACGCACACAGATTGTTGCCCCGGTCAGCGGTTATGTGACCAACCTGCTGACCCGCCAGGGCGACTACGCCACGGCCGGCGGACCTTTACTGGCGCTGGTCGACAGCGGCTCGTTCCATATCAGCGGCTATTTCGAGGAAACCAAGCTGCCGCGCATCCACCCGGGCAGCAAGGTCGACATCGCCCTGATGAGCGGCGAACGCTTCCAGGGCACGGTGCAGAGCATCGCCTACGCCATCACCGACCGCGAGAACGCCCCTGGCAACCGCCTGCTGGCCAACATCAACCCCAGTTACACCTGGGTGAAGCTGGCCCAGCGGGTGCCGGTGCGCATCGACATCGACCCAGGCTTTGCCGGCAAAGCCGACCTGCGGGCCGGTACCACGGCGACGGTGACGGTGCGCGAATAGGGTCGAGGTGGTAGGCTTTGCGGCGTTTCTGCCCAGCCACGCGAAGCTCGACGCATGATCCTCAACCTCGCTGTATTTCTCTGCACCCTGACGGCCATGGAGGGCATCGGCTACCTGGCGCATCGCTACATCATGCACGGCTGGGGCTGGTTCCTGCATCGCTCGCACCATGAGCCGCACCTGGGGGCGCTGGAAACCAACGACGTCTATCTGCTGGCCCTGGCCCTGATCGCCTTGGCCCTGGTGGCCATCGGCCGCGCCGGGCATGCGCCGTTGCAGTGGGTGGGGGCGGGCGTGGCGGCGTTCGGGGTGATCTACGTGTTCGTCCATGACGGCATCGTCCACCGCCACTGGCCGTTTGCGCCACGGCCGCGCAACCGTTACCTCAAGCGCTTGTACCGCGCGCATATGCTCCACCATGCGCTGAAGGGGCGGGATAACAATGTCTCGTTCGGGTTCCTGTATGCACCGCCCATGCACAAGATCAAGCAGCAATTGCGCGCGCGGCGCCGGGGTTGACCCGCAGGCGCGCAATTTCATACAAGATTGTCCGGTGCCGCATGCGTAAGGTAGTAGTGTTCTGTACATGGAGAAGCGTATGAGCCTGCACATCGAAACCCCGTTGATCGCCTCGCGTCCGTTGAGCCTGGCCAGTGGCCTGGAGGTCTGGCTGAAGCTCGACGCGCTGCAGCCCTCCGGCTCGTTCAAGCTGCGCGGCATCGGCGCTGCCTGTGAAGCCTATGCCCAGCAGGGCAAGCGCCGCTTCGTGTCGTCCTCGGGCGGTAATGCCGGCATCGCCGTGGCCGTGGCCGGGCGCATTCTCGGCCTGGCGGTGACCGTGGTGGTGCCGGAAACCACCACCGAGCGGGCCAAGCAACTGATTCGCCAGGAACAGGCCGAGGTGATCGTGCATGGCAAGGCCTGGCACGAGGCCAATGCCCTGGCGCTGTCGCTGATGGGCGAGGATGACGCCTATATCCACCCCTTCGACGACCCGCTGCTGTGGCAAGGCCACGCGAGCATGATCGACGAGGTCGCCGCTACCCGCTTCAAGCCCGATGCGGTAGTGGTCGCGGTCGGCGGCGGTGGTTTGTTGTCGGGGGTCTGTGAAGGCCTGGCGCGCAACGGCTGGGGCCAGGTGCCGGTGTTTGCCGTAGAAACCAGCGGCGCCGCATCGCTGGCCGCGGCCATGGCGCAAAAGCAGCTGGTGGCGCTGGACGGGGTCAACACCGTGGCCACTTCGCTGGCGGCCAAGCAAGTGTGCCAGCGCGCCTTCGAGTGGAGCCAGGAGCGGCCGGTGGTCAGCCATGTGGTCAGTGACCAGGCGGCGCTGGAGGCCTGCGAGCAGTTCCTGCTCGACCAGCGCATCCTGGTCGAGCCCGCCTGCGGTGCAGCCCTGGCCCTGGCGTACGCGCCCACGGCCGAGCTCAAGCAGCACCAGAAGGTGCTGGTGATCGTGTGTGGTGGCGTCACCGCAACTCTCGACCAGATCCGCCAATGGCGCGCGGCCTGCTAGTTGGATAGCGTCGTCCATCAGGCTCCCGGGCATCCAGGCGTACGCCTGATCGATGCCCGTTACCAGCAATTTGCCTTTCCCCGGCATTTTCACCTGGAGTACCACATCGGCCTGATCGTCACCGGCCAGCAGCGCTACGCCGCTGGCGGCACGCGCCAGTTGGCCGGGGCTGGGGACATCCTGCTGATGGCCCCGGAGCACGTGCACGACGGCGCCAGTGCCGATGACCAGGGCTATGGCATCCGTATCCTGACCCTTGATCCTGCCTGGCTGGCCGAGGTCAGCCGTGACCTGAGCGACGGCCGCCAGGGCCTGCCCAACCTCAATGCCTTGCAACTGCGCCACCCGCAGTTGCAGCAGCTGCTTAATGGTTTGCACCAGCCGCACGACCCGCTGGCGTTTGCAAGTCACCTGTGGGAAACCCTGGCGCTGCTGCTCGGGCTGGGTTCCACCCTCAAAGTGAACGAGCACAGCAACGGTTTTGATCCACAGCGTTGGCGGCAGTTGCGTGAATGGCTGGAGTCGCGCCTGGATCAGCCGCCGAGCCTGGAAGAAATGGCTGCATTCGTTGATTTGAGCCCGTGGCAGCTATTGCGCCGCTTTCGCAATCACTGCGGCTTGCCGCCCCAGCAATGGTTGACCCACCTGCGTCTGGAGCGGGCCTTGCCGCGGGTGCTGGCCGGGCAGCCCTTGAGTGAAATTGCCCTGGACCTGGGCTTCTACGACCAGGCCCATTTCAGCCGCCTGTTTCGCCGCACCTACGGCGCGCCACCGCGGGGCCTGAAGGTGCTTAAGCGCTAACCCGTGCGGATTCTCAGCGCCTGGGCACATCACCGGCAACCGTGGTCCGGAACATCTCGCGGCGCATGCCATGGTAGTCAGCGATCGGCAGGTGCCAGGTGCTGCGGTTGTCCCAGATCGCCAGGGTTCCCTGACGCCAGCGCATGCGGCAGGTAAAAGCGGGTGCGCTGGCCAGGTTGAACAGGTAGTCGAGCAGCGGCCTGGCTTCTTCGCTGCGCAAACCCTGGATGCCAACGGTGTAGGCAGGGTTGATGAACAGCACCTTCTCGCCGGTTTGCGGATGACGGGTCACCAGCGGGTGGCTGCGCATGTCCTGCGAGGTGTCGCTGCCATAGTGGATGGCCATGTTTTCCAGCAGGGCGTTGTGGTTGGCGCCGACCCCGTAGGCCCGCTCGGGGCTGTGCAGTGCATCGAGAGTGTCCAGCAGCGCCTGCATGCCCGCTGACAGCCATTGATAGGCCAGTGCCAGGTTGGCGTAGCAGGTATCGCCACCGTAAGGCGGGATGTCGTGGCCGTAGAGCAGGGTGTAGGCCGGCGGGCGCTGCTGGAAGGTCCAGTCGCTGTGCCAGGCGCCACCGAACACGAAGGGCGCCTTCTCGTCGGCCTCCTTGACCACGTGCACCACGTGCGGATGGTCAACCATGGTGGTCACGTAGGGCTCGCGGCCGAATTCGCCGAACTGTCGGGTGACCCGTTCAAGGTCGGCAAGGCGTAGGTTCTGCTCGCGAATGAACAGCACCTTGTGCGCCAGCAGCGCCTGGCGCAGTTCGACCCAGCCTGCGTCCTCCAGGCGGTTCAAGTCGAGTCCCTCGACGTCGGCACCGAGGGCGCCGGTGCTGGGCAAGACGCGCAAGTGGCGGTAATCGGCTGCGCGGTTGTGGTCGGGATGGCAGTAGATGAATTCGCTCATGACGGACACTCGTGTGGGCCTGCGGTCATCGGGATTGCAGTTCATCGCGCACCGCGGCTGCAACCGGGTCGGGGTCATGTCCACGGCTCACCCACCAGCCAAAGCCTGCCGCCGTAAAGAACATGATCAAGCTGTAGATTGCCGCCGGTATGGCCATGGTCGAGTTGTTCAGCAGGGTCGGGCTCAGCGCCAGGGCAATGGCCAGGGTGCCGTTGTGGATGCCGATCTCCATGCCGATGGCAATCGCCTGGCGCTTGGGGATTTTCAGCAGCCGTGGCAACCAGTAGCCGACGCCCAGGCTCAGCAGGTTGAACAGCAGCGCCGCGCCGCCTACCACCGGGGCATAGTCGACGACGGTCTGCCAGTCCTTGACCATTGCCAGGACAATCGTGAATACCAGAAACAGCGCGGCGATGATCTTCATCGGCCGCTCCATGCGCATGGCAAAGCCCGGCGCCAGGCGGCGGATCAGCATGCCGATGGCCACCGGCACCAGGACAATGGCAAACACCTGCAGTACCTTGGCAAACTGCAGCGGGATGGCCTGGTCGGCGGCCATGAAGTAGGCCAGCGACAGGTTGACCAGCAGCGGCATGGTCAGGATCGCAATCAGCGAGTTGACCGCCGTCAGGGTCACGTTCAAGGCTACGTCACCGTGGGCCAGGTGGCTGAACAGGTTGGCGGTAGTGCCGCCAGGGGATGCGGCCAGCAGCATCAGGCCTACCGCCAAAGCAGGGGCCAGGCCAAAGCCCTTGGCGATCAGAAAGCAAATGAACGGCAGCAGCAGGATCTGGCAGGCCAGGCCGATCAGCACCGGCCGGGGGAACTTCACCACCCGGGCAAAATCGGCCAGGGTCAGGGTCAGCCCCAGGCCGAGCATGATGAAACCCAGGGCGATGGGCAGGAAGGCACTGAGCAAGGGCGATGCAGTCATGGCGCGGACTCACAAGAAGGCGGTGTCCGCCAGTGTAGGCAAGGATTTCGATATCCATTACAGATCTTGCGGTTTATGCCCGGCAAACAGTAGCATCGCCGCTTTTGCCCCAGGACCCGATACCCGATGCAGTTTCAGCCAGGCATTCTCGCCGCCCCCGTTCCCGCCCAGGCCCGCCACCTGTTCTTCACCTTGCACTCGCCCGCTGCATTGCCGGGCGTGCTCGATGCGCTGCTGCAGCAGGTTGATGGCAGCCGCGTGGTGGCCGGTTTCGGCGCGCCGCTGGTGCAGGCCCTGGGTGGCAGCATCGACGGCCTGCGCGGGTTTCCGCAGCTGACCGCGGCAGTCGACAACCCCTGCACCCAGCACGACCTGTGGCTGTGGCTGCGCGGTGAAGACCGTGGCGAGCTGTGGCTGCACAGCCAGGCGCTTGAGCAACTGCTGGCCCCGGCCTTGAAACGGGTCGAGGCCACCGATGCCTTCCGCCACAAGAGCGGCCACGACCTGACCGGCTATGAAGACGGCACCGAGAACCCGGTGGAAGACGCCGCCGTCGAAGCGGCGATCCTTGCCAGCGAGGTACCAGGCTTGAACGGTTCGAGCTTTGCCGCGTTCCAGCTGTGGCGCCATGACCTCAATTGTTTCAAAGCTTTGCCGCAAGCCGAGCAGGACGACATTATCGGCCGGCGCAAGGCCGACAACGAAGAGCTTGACGACGCGCCGCAGTCGGCCCACGTCAAGCGCACCGCCCAGGAAAGCTTCGCCCCTGAAGCCTTTATCGTCCGCCGCTCGATGCCCTGGGCGGATGAGCGTGGTGCCGGCCTGGCGTTCCTGGCTTTCGGTCACTCGTTTGATGCGTTCGAAGTGCAGCTGCGGCGCATGTGCGGCCTGGAAGACGGCGTGGTCGATGCCCTGTACCGCTTCAGCCGGCCGCTGACTGGAGGCTACTATTGGTGCCCGCCGCTGGGCGAGCATGGGTTGGATTTGAGCGCTGTGCTCGGGCGCTGAATCAATCGCGGGTCAAGTCGAGTCGTCGCACCGCCGCTCCCACAGGATTGATGCAGACCTGTAGGAGCGGGCTTGACCCGCGATGAGGCCCGTACAAGTGTAAGAAAATTTTACGGACTTTTTACGAAGGTGCGTCAAGCACAAAGCCATACTGCCGGCGCATTTCTTCGAGACGTCTGACCGTGAGCCAAGCCGCAACTTCCGCAAGCGCCCATTCCCCCGTAAAAACTTCGTCACTGAGCCTGTTGATCGCCGCCGCCGGCGTGGTCTATGGCGATATCGGCACCAGCCCGCTGTACACCTTGAAGGAGGTCTTCGCCGGTCATTACGGCGTGCAGGCCAACCATGACGGTGTGCTCGGCATCCTCTCGCTGGTGTTCTGGTCGCTGATCTGGGTGGTGACCATCAAGTACGTGCTGTTCGTGCTGCGTGCCGACAACCAGGGCGAAGGCGGGATCATGGCCCTGACCGCCCTGGCGCGGCGGGCGGCGGCGCCGTACCCGCGCTTGAGCCGGGTGCTGGTGCTGCTCGGGCTGTTTGGCGCGGCCTTGTTCTACGGCGACAGCATGATCACCCCGGCGATTTCCGTGCTGTCGGCGGTGGAGGGGCTGCAACTGGCCTTTGACGGCATCGACCATTGGGTCGTGCCCTTGGCGGTGGTGGTGCTGGTGGCGCTGTTTCTGATCCAGAAGCATGGCACCGCACGCATCGGGATCATTTTCGGCCCGGTGATGGTGCTGTGGTTCAGCGTGCTTGGCGCGCTGGGCATCTATGGCATCGTCCAGCGCCCGGAAGTGCTGCTGGCGATGAACCCGGCCTGGGCGGTGAACTTCTTTATCGTCCACCCGGGCATGGGCGTGGCGATTCTTGGCGCGGTGGTTCTGGCCCTGACCGGCGCCGAGGCGCTGTATGCCGACATGGGCCATTTCGGCCGCAAGCCGATTGCCCGCGCCTGGATCCTGCTGGTGCTGCCGGGGCTGGTACTCAACTATTTCGGTCAGGGCGCGCTGATCCTCGGCAACCCCGAGGCGGTCCGCAACCCGTTCTACCTGCTGGCCCCGGACTGGGCGCTGCTGCCGATGATCGCCCTGGCCACCCTGGCGACCATCATTGCCTCCCAGGCGGTGATTTCCGGCGCCTTCTCGCTGACGCGCCAGGCGATTCAGCTGGGCTACGTGCCGCGCATGTTCATCCAACACACCTCAAGCCAGGAGCAGGGGCAGATCTACATCGGCACGGTGAACTGGGCGCTGATGGTCGGCGTGGTGCTGCTGGTGATCGGCTTCGAGTCGTCCGGCGCCCTGGCGGCAGCCTATGGCGTGGCGGTCACTGGCACCATGCTGATCACCACCTTGCTGTCTTCGGCGGTGGTACTGCTGTTGTGGAAGGCTCCGCGCTGGCTGGCGCTGCCCTTGCTGCTGGGCTTTTTGCTGGTCGACAGCCTGTACTTTGCCGCCAACGCGCCGAAGATCTTCCAGGGCGGCGCCTTCCCGGTAATCGCCGGTATCGCCTTGTTCATTCTGATGACCACCTGGAAACGCGGACGCAAGATCATCGTCGAGCGCCTCGACGAATCGGCCTTGCCGCTGCCGCTGTTCATCAGCAGCCTGGCTGCGCAACCGCCGCACCGGGTGCAGGGCACTGCGGTGTTCCTCACCGCCCGCGCCGACGCCGTGCCCCACGCGCTGCTGCATAATCTGCTGCACAACCAGGTGTTGCACGAGCGGGTGGTGCTGCTCACCGTGGTGTCCCAGGACCGGCCGCGGGTGCCGGTGGCCCAGCGTTTTGAAGTACAGGCCTTTGGCGAGGGCTTCTATCGGGTCAACCTCAACTTCGGTTTTATCGAAGAACCCGACGTACCGGCGGCGCTGCAACTGTGCCACCTCAAGGACCTGGATTTCAGCCCGATGGTGACCACCTACTTCCTCAGCCGCGAGACGGTGATCCCGACCAGGCGCATCGGCATGGCGCGTTGGCGCGAGGCGCTGTTCGCGTTCTTGCTGAAGAACGCCAACAGCAACCTCAAGTACTTCAACCTGCCGCTGAACCGGGTGATCGAGCTGGGCACCCAGGTCGAGATGTAGCCCGGGGCCTAGGCGGTGGCCGCTGCGGCCAGCGGCGCCGCCTTGCGCACCAGGCGCTGCAGGCGGCTGGCGATGGCAAAGCCGATCAGCGCCAGCAGCATCATGGCGATGAACACATAGTTGTAGCCTTGCTGGCCGGGGAAGTGGTCAAGGAGCGCGCCGTAGCCGACGTAGGCGAACATCCCCGGCGCATAGCCGATCAGGCAGCCGATGCCGAAGGCGGAGCCGGTGATGTGCGGGGCGATCCCGACTTCAGCCATCGGCGCCCAGAACACCCCGCGCATGGAAAACACGATGAAGGCGAACGACAGCGTCGCGGCCATGCCGGCATAGATGAAGCCCGGGCTCTTGGGCACCAGAAGGATGATCGCCATCATCGGCAGCAGCGCCAGGAACGCCCACTTCAGGTAGCGGCTGGGGCTCTTGAAGTGCTTGTCGGCGATAAACCCGCCGGCCGGCCCGCCAAGGATCTTCAGCATGTACTGGTTGATGATGCCGTAGGCGCCGACCAGTGCCACCGGCAGGCCGTAGACTTCCTTCAGGTAGGGGATGAAGTAGGTCAGGCCGCAGTAGACGATGTAGACCATGAACACGTTGAAGCTGACCAGCCAGATCGCCGGTACCTTGATTGCCTCCATAAGGTTGGCCAGCGGGTTCTTGGCGCTGGTCTGGGCCTGGGCCTGATTGCCTTTGAGCAAGAACCAGGTCAGCACTCCGGCGGCGATGTCGATCAGCGCGTAGAACAGGATCGCCGCTTTCAGGCCGTGTTCGCCGCTGCCCAGGGCAATGAACACGCCCAGCGCACTAAACGCCACCAGGGTGTCGACCACCCCGCGGCCGCCTTCGAGCAGGCCAAACATGCGCCCTTGCTCCTGATCGTTGCCCAGGCCGCGAATGGCCTTGAGCAGCGCCGGCCAGTAGATGCAGTCGGCGCACACCGCCAGCAGGCAGAACACCAGCATCAGGCTGCTGAACGGTGGGAAGGTGGCCAGGTACAGGCCCAGGGCGCCGGTACCGATCAGGCCCAGGGGGATCAGCTTGCGGGTATCAAAACGGTCAGCGAGCATGCCGCCGACCACGAACAGGCCAGTGGCGATGATGGCGTTGGCGCTGAGCAGCAAGCCGATCTGGGTGTGCGAGAGGCCCATGAACTCCTGCATGGGTACGTAGAACGCATCCTTGAGGTTGGCCAGTTTGTAGACGGTGCCGCCACCGAGGATCAGTATCAGGAACTTGAACCATTTGGCCTTGTTTTGCGCAGTCATTGTTATTCTCCAGGCGTAGTGGGGTAGGGGCTCAAAGGCTGGTAGGGCTAGCCAGGGTCAACTCGGCGAGGGTGCGCAACTCGGCCAGCAAGGTTTTCACGTAGCTGACCTGGTTGTTGGCCCAGCGCTGTTCGCCGGCCAGCATCTGCTCGAGGGTCAGGCCGGCGGGCAGCGGCGTGTCGCTCATTTCCCGGTAGGCAATGAACGGGTCGGCTGGCTCGTTGCGCTGGCGGAAGGCCGGGGCGAGGTAGTGGTTTTCCTGTTCGAGGATGAAGGCGATCACTTGCGGCTGCTGTTCACCGAGCATCAGCAGCTCGAACAGCATGCGCGCGCCGGGCAGCTCGTCCTCGGCGCTGCCCTGCAGTACCCCGCAGTGGCCAAAACCCTGGTCTTCGGCCACCACCCGCACGCCCTTGAGGTGGCTCTGGCGGATATGCGGGGCGAGGTTGTGCAGGGCCTGCAGCGGTTGCTCGCAGGCATTGATCATGTTGCCGAAATCGAACAGGGCATTGAGCCGCGGATGATTGACCTGGCGCAGCAACTGGGCGATCTCGTCGCTCTTGAGCTCTTCATGCTGCTCGAAATCAAAATGCAGGTCGTGGGCATCGGCCAGCCGGGCCAGGTACAGCAGGTCGCCACCGATCTGGTCCATGACCTGCGAGAGCAGGCCTTCATAACGCGAGTACACGCGAATATTGCGGCTGCCGATGACCTTGGCCACGGCCACCACCGCATCGACGTCGGCCTTGCGCGTGCTGCTGATTTCCAGGTGCACGTCCAGTTGCAATGCGCGGGCTTTTTCGGCGAAGGCACACAACTGCCCGGCGTTCATCTGCGACAGGCTGTTGTGCTCGCCATCGAGCATGTGCAGGCTCAGCCCGGCCAGTTCATGGCGATAGGCGAAGTCGAGCAGGTCAAACGGCGTGACGCGGCCGTGGGTGAGGTTGGTCAGCAGCGGATAGGCGTGGGCAAACAGCCGCGCCTGGTCGAGGCGCTCAAGCAGGCGGCTGGCCAGCTCGCGGGTCAGCAGCGGCGCCTGGGCACCTTGCGCATTGTGGTTCAGTAACGTAGCGAAGCGTTCTTGTAGTGTGTTCATTCGAGTCGTTCCTGGTGCGGGCACCGGTTCTACCGGCGCCGTCTTTATCGCGCCGGCAAGGAACACTCGATAGATCCATTACGGATCATTTGATAAGGCCACTTTCAGACCCGGTGGCCAATCGCCCGCAGCGCCTGGACCAGCGCCTCGACCTTGGCCTCGGCCTGGTCCTGTGGCGTGCCGGCAAAGCCGAGCAACAGTGCCGGCGGCAAGTAGCGGTTCAGGCAGTAGTCGCTCAGGGCGTAGGTGTGCACGCCATGCTCGGCCAGTTGCCGGGCCAGGGCCTGGTCATCGAGCTGCGGCGCAAGCCAGGCGATCAGGTGCATGCCGGCCTCGACCGGGGCCACCTGGAAAAAACCGCCCAGGCGCCGCTGCAGCACCTCGAGCAGGCACTGCTGGCGGGCCTGGTACAGCGCCCGCATGCGGCGGATATGGCCAATGAAGTGGCCTTCGCTCATGAAATCGGCGGTCACCGCCTGCAGCAGGGTCGGCGGGCTGCGGTCGAGCACTGCGCGCAAGGTGCAGAACGGCTCGACCAGGGCCTGGGGCAGAATCACATAGCCCAGGCGCAAGGAGGGGAACAGCACCTTGCTGAAGGTGCCGACATAGATCACCCGTTCGCTCTGGTCCATGGCATACAGCGCCGGCAACTGCCGACCGGCGTAGCGCAGCTCGCTGTCGCAATCGTCTTCAATGATCCAGCTGCCGCTGGCAGCCGCCCAGGCAATCAGCGCCAGGCGCCGGTTGTGGCTGAGGGTCATGCCCAGCGGGTGCTGGCGCGACGGGGTGGTGAAGGCCAGGCGCGCTTCGGGGCACTCACGAATACCCTGTTGCACGTCGATACCCTGGTCATCGACGCGCACCGGCACCACCCGGCAGCCGTGGGCCTGAAAGGCGATGCGCGCGGCGATATGCCCCGGGTCTTCCATCCACAGCGGCTCGTCGGGGTTGAGCAGCAGCATCGCCAGCAGGTTGAAGGCCTGTTGGGCGCCGGAGACGATCACCACCTGCTGCGCGTCGCAATCGATACCGCGGGCGTCGAAGACGTACTCGGCAATGGCCTGGCGTAGCGTCTGCAGGCCTTGCAACTCGCCATAACCGAGCAGGGCCTTGCTCGGCTTGTGGCCGTGGCGGTTGAGCAGGCGTTTCCACAGTGCCTGGGGAAAGGCCTCGAAAGCGCCATGGCTGGGCAGGAACGAGGTCGGCGCCTGATCGCCGCAATGGGCGTAGGACACCCCGCGAAAATGATCGCTGCGCAGCGACAGCATCGTCTGGGTCAGGTCCGACAGTTTGGGCGGCGCAGGTGCTGACGGCTTGGCATCGGTACTGCGCTGCCACTCATTACCGACATAGGTGCCAGCGCCGGTGCGCGAGACCAGGAAACCCTCGGCAATCAGCTGGTCGAAGGCATTGAGCAGGGTGATGCGCGAAACCTGCAATTCCTGGCTCAAGGTGCGCGTCGACGGTAGGCGAATGCCCCCTTGCAGACGGCCGGTGAGGATCTGCTTGCGGATCTGCAGGTACAGCTGGCGATAAAGCGGGGTGGCGCTGTCGCGATCGAGGTCGATACCTGCAAACAGCAAACCGGCGGGGGACTTCATCGAGCTCTCGCAGACACTAGGAAGGGCCTGGACATGCTACGAGAAAGCCCGCCAGGCGGCCAGCCCAGGGCGCTTGTCATCAAATGAAAACAGCTTGTCGTCCGATGCGAAGCACCTGCCTGGCGTAGGGCATAGAGTCCAGTCAACAAGAATTGACGCACGGCGTCAGGATGACTGGAGTGACATGCATGGCCAAAGTCGTACGCTTCTATGAAACCGGTGGCCCCGAGGTCCTGCGCTACGAGGACGCCGAGGTCGGCGAGCCGGGCCCGGGCCAGGTGCGCCTGCGCCAGGTGGCGGTGGGGCTGAACTACGCCGACACCTACTTTCGCAACGGCACCTACCCGATCCCGCTGCCCAGCGGCATGGGCGTCGAGGCCTCGGGGGTGGTGCAGGCGGTGGGCGAGGGCGTGACCCAGGTGGCGGTGGGCGACCGGGTGACCTACACCGGTTTTCTCAACACCCTGGGCGCCTATTGCACCGAGCGGCTGATTCCGGCGGCAGCCTTGATCAAGCTACCGGAAACCATCGCCTTCGAAACCGCCGCAGCAATGACCATGCGCGGCCTGACCTCGGCCTACCTGATGCGCCGCCTGTATGACTTCAAGCCGGGTGACAGCGTGCTGCTGCACGCCGCCGCCGGCGGTGTCGGCCTGATTGTCTCGCAGTGGGCGCGCCTGCTCGGGCTGACGGTGATCGGCACGGTGTCCACCGACGCCAAAGCCGAAGTGGCCCGCGCCCATGGCTGCAGCCACACCATCAACTACAGCCATGAAGACGTCGCCAAGCGCGTGCGCGAGCTGACTGACGGGGTTGGCGTTAACGTGGTGTTCGACAGCGTCGGCAAGAGCACCTTCATGGCCTCGCTCGATTCGCTCAAGCGCCGCGGGCTGATGGTCTGCGTCGGCACCGCCTCGGGCACTATCCCGCCGTTCGACCCGCAGATCCTGGCGATCAAGGGCTCGCTGCACCTGACCCGCCCGGCCCTGGCCGACTACATCGCCGACCCGGCGGAGAAGGCGGACCTGGCCGGCGAGCTGTTCGAGCATGTCAGCAGCGGGCGGATCAAGATCGAGATCAACCAGCACTACGCATTACAGGATGCGGTTCAGGCCCACCGTGACCTGGAAGCGCGCAAAACCACCGGCTCGTCAATCTTCGTCATCTGAAGAGGGCAACAGCATGCACATCGAACAACTGACCTGCGCCATCGGTGCCGAAATCACCGGGGTCAATCTGGCAGATGCAATTGATGACGACGACCTGTTCGAGCAGCTGCGTGCGCAGTTGCTCAAGCACCGGGTGCTGTTCTTGCGCGATCAGACCTTCAGCCGCGCCGAGCATGTGGCCTTTGCCCAGCGCTTCGGCGAGCTGGAAGACCACCCGGTGGCCGGCAGCGACCCCGAGCACCCGGGCCTGGTGCAGATCTACAAGCGCCCGGACCAGCCGGCCGATCGCTACGAGAACGCCTGGCACACCGACGCCACCTGGCGCGAGGCGCCGCCCATGGGTTGCGTGCTGCGCTGTGTGGAGTGCCCGCCGGTGGGCGGCGACACCATGTGGGCGAACATGGCGCTGGCCTACCAGAACCTGCCGGATGACGTGAAGGCGCGGATCGAGGGCCTGCGCGCCCGGCACAGCATCGAAGCCAGTTTTGGCGCGGCGATGGCGCTGGAAAAACGCCTGGCGCTCAAGACACAGTTCCCCGACGCCGAGCACCCGGTGGTGCGCACCCACCCGGACACCGGCGAGCCGGTGCTGTTCGTCAATGCCTTCACCACCCACTTCAGCAACTACCACACCCCGCAGCGAGTGCGTTTCGGCCAGGACGCCAACCCCGGTGCCAGTGACCTGCTGCGCTACCTGATCAGCCAGGCCTACCTGCCCGAGTACCAGGTGCGCTGGCGCTGGAAACCCAACAGCGTGGCGATCTGGGACAACCGCAGCACCCAGCATTACGCGGTGATGGACTACCCAGCGTGCCACCGCAAGATGGAGCGCGCCGGCATCAAGGGCGAGCGCACCTTCTGAAGGCCAGCAACACCCCAGGACAATAACAAGACCGAGGACTACAGCATGCAATTCTTCGACGATTCGTTGCACCCGGAAAACATGGAAAAGGTGGTGATCACCGTGGCCCCCTATGGCCCGGAGTGGATGCCCGAGGACTTTCCCGAAGACATCCCGCTGACCATGGACGAGCAGGTGCAAAAGGCAGTCGACTGCTATGAAGCCGGCGCCACGGTGCTGCACCTGCACGTGCGCGAGCTGGACGGCAAGGGCTCCAAGCGCCTGTCGAAGTTCAACGAACTGATTGCCGGCGTGCGCGAAGCGGTGCCGGAGATGATCATCCAGGTCGGTGGCTCGATCTCGTTCGCCCCGGAAAGCGACGGCGAGGCGGCCAAGTGGTTGTCCGATGACACCCGGCACATGCTCGCCGAGCTTACGCCCAAGCCCGACCAGGTCACCGTGGCGATCAACACCACGCAGATGAACATCATGGAGCTGCTGTACCCGGAGTACCTGGAGGGCACCTCCCTGGCCCATCCGGCGATCCACGCCGCTTACAGCGAAATGACCGTGCCGGCCGGCCCGGCCTGGGTGCGCGAACACCTGCGCCGCCTGCAGGCCAGCAACATCCAGCCGCACTTCCAGTTGACCGGCATGCACGCCCTGGAAACCCTCGAACGCATCGTGCGCAAGGGCGACTACATGGGCCCGCTGAACCTGACCTGGATCGGCATTGGTGGCGGCTTCGACGGCCCCAACCCGTTCAACTTCTTCAACTTCATTCACCGTGCGCCCAATGGCTGCACGCTGACTGCCGAATCGCTGCTGAAAAACGTGCTGCCGTTCAACACCATGGCCCTGGCCATGGGGCTGCACCCGCGTTGCGGCAACGAAGACACCATCATCGACCAGCACGGCAAGCGCTTCGGTTCGGTGCAGCAAATCCAGCAGACCGTACGCGTGGCCCATGAACTGGGCCGTGAGATCGCCAACGGCAAGGAAGCGCGGGCCATCTACCGCATCGGTGAGCAGTACAGCAGCATCGAGCAGACCCTCAAGGCCAACGGCATGGCGCCTAACCGCCAGCCGGGCCAGAAGGGTGTGCCGCAGCGCGCCTGATTGGCCTGGCCCGGCACGTGGTTACGTGCCGGGCCGGCGATCCACAGCGCTGACCGTCGGGCTTTTCAGCTTTTCAATAAAAACAATAAGTAAGTCTCATGCCAGACAACCCCAAGGAGGCAGCATGGCCGCCTATCTCGCCAGCGCCACAGACGATGGCGCCGACACTTCACGAGGCATTTCCCGGCGATATGCCTGGATTGTCTTTGCCCTGACCTTTGGCCTGCTGATTTCCGACTACATGTCGCGGCAGGTACTCAACGCAGTCTTCCCGTTGCTCAAGGCCGAATGGGCCCTGAGCGACAGCCAGCTGGGCCTGCTCAGCGGCATTGTCGCGCTGATGGTCGGGCTGCTGACCTTCCCCTTGTCACTGTTGGCCGACCGCTTCGGGCGCATCCGCAGCCTGGTGCTGATGGCCGTACTCTGGAGCCTGGCCACCCTCGGCTGCGCCCTGGCCGACAACTACCCGCAGATGTTTGCCGCGCGTTTTCTGGTCGGTGTCGGCGAGGCCGCCTATGGCAGCGTCGGCATTGCCGTGGTGGTCGCGGTGTTCCCCCGTGACATGCGCGCGACCCTGGCCGGGGCCTTCATGGCCGGCGGCATGTTCGGCTCGGTGCTGGGCATGGCCCTGGGCGGCTTGATGGCCCAGCACTTTGGCTGGCGCTGGGCGTTCGCCGCGATGGCTCTGTTCGGCCTGTTGCTGGCGTTGCTGTACCCGCTGATCGTCAAGGAGGCGAAGATCGCTCCGCAGCGGGTCAATGCCGCCGCCTGCAAGATCGCCCGGCCACTGCACACCTTGTACGGCAGCCGCTCGGTGATCGCCGCTTACGTGGGCAGTGGCCTGCAGCTGTTCGTCGGCGGCACGGTGATTGTCTGGATGCCCAGCTATCTGAATCGCTACTACGCCATGGGCACCGACCAGGCCGGCGTGGTCGCGGCCATCATCGTGCTGTGCAGCGGCATCGGCATGATCCTCTGCGCCATGCTTTGCGATCGCCTCGGCCGGCAGCGCCCGGACCGCAAGATCAGCCTGGCCATCGGTTATTGCCTGGGCAGTTGCCTGTTGCTGTCGCTGGCCTTCGCGCTGCCCTCGGGCACCGCGCAACTGGTGCTGATCTGCCTGGGGATGATGGTTGCCGCCGGCACCAACGGCCCATCCAGCGCCATGGTCGCCAACCTGACCCATTACTCGGTGCACGGCACCGCGTTTGCCACCCTGACCCTGGCCAACAACCTGCTCGGGCTTGCGACCGGGCCGTTGATTACCGGCCGCGTCTCCGACCTGATCGGCCTGCAGGCCGCCTTCCAGCTGGTGCCGCTGATCAGCATCGCGGCGGCGGCGGTGTTCTTTATTGCCAAGCGTCATTACCACCGTGACATGGCCCGCCTGGAGTTGAATCCGTGAAGCACGTTTTGTCGATCGAAGTGTTCTTCGACTTTATCTGCCCCTGGTGCCTGATTGGCCAGGCGCATCTGCAGCGGGCGCTGGAACAACTGCGCCGCGAGCGGCCCGAGGTCGAGGTCAAGCTGCTCTTGCGCGGCGTGCAATTACTGCCGCAGATGGCCAGGACCGGCCAGCCGTTCGAGGCCTTTTACCGCAAGCGCCTGGGCAGCGATGAGGCGGTACGCCTGCGCCAGGCGCAGGTGCGCAGCGCCGCCAAGGCCGCAGGGGTGGAGATCGATTTCAGCCGCATCAGCCGCATGCCCAACACCGCCGACGCCCATCGCCTGCTGCAGCGCGCGGGGGCGCTGGGTTCGCCGCAGCAGGCCGAAGCGCTGCTGGCCAGGCTGTTTGCCGGCTACTTCCAGCAGGGCAAGGATTTGGGTGACCCAGTGACCTTGATGCATATCGCCAGCGCCTGTGGCCTGGAGCCTGGGCGGGTTGCCGATTGCCTGCGCGGCGATGCCAGCCCGTTCATCGGCGCCAACGACCAGGCTGCCGACGGCGTGCCGTGCTTTCGCTTCAACCAGCGTCTGCGGGTCTCGGGGGCACAGCCGGTCGAGGTGTTGCTGCAGGCCATGGCCCAAGCCCTGGAACACGAGGTGGCGGCATGAGCGGGGTGTATCCGGTACCGGCCGACAAAGTCCCGCCCCGTGGCGGGCGGGTGTTGCTGGAATGGGCGGACAGGAGCGTGGCGCTGTTCAACGTTGCCGACAGCTTCTACGCCATCGACGACAGTTGCCCGCACCAGGGCGCCTCGTTGTGCGGCGGGCGCCTGGACGGACGGGTGATCCAGTGCTGCGCCCACGGCCTGCGCTTTGATCTGGCCAGCGGTTATCTGCTCAACTCGACGCAGCTCAAGGTTGCCAGCTACCCGGTCGAGCAACGGGATGGGCAGCTGTTCATCGTGCTGGCGAGCAAGGAGGCGGGCCAATGAGCGTGGTCGCAATTGCCGCCGCCAACCACCGCGCCCGGGAACTGGCACCGGGCTTTATCGTCAGCCTGATTGCCGCGGCGGCGGCGAGCTTTCTCAGTGAGCATTACGATGCCCCGGTGATGTTGTTTGCCTTGTTGCTGGGCATGGCCCTGAACTTTCTGGCCAGCGATGGCCGTTGCAAAGCCGGGATCGAATTCACCGCACGCACGGTATTGCGCCTGGGTGTGGCGCTGCTGGGCATGCGCATTACCCTGGGCCAGATCGCCAGCCTTGGCTGGAAGCCGGTAGCGCTGGTGGTGATGCTGGTG
The DNA here is from genome assembly GCF_024748945.1 of Pseudomonas sp. B21-035. Lineage (NCBI taxonomy): Bacteria > Pseudomonadati > Pseudomonadota > Gammaproteobacteria > Pseudomonadales > Pseudomonadaceae > Pseudomonas > Pseudomonas sp. B21-035. The sequence continues at coordinate 2,876,600 of NZ_CP087179.1, read as the reverse complement.
GTGGTGACCATCCTGGTCTCGGTGGTGGCGGCACGGGCCCTGGGTTTTCAGCGCTTGTTCGGCATGCTCACCGGTGGTGCCACGGCGATTTGCGGGGCCTCGGCGGCGCTGGCCCTGGCCGCGGCCTTGCCCCATCACCCGCAAAAAGAGCGCGCCACCCTGTTTACCGTGATTGGCGTGTCGGCGTTGTCGACCCTGGCGATGATCCTCTATCCGATGATTGCCAGCTGGCTGCAGCTGTCGCCGCAACAGGCCGGGGTGTTTCTCGGCGCGACCATTCATGATGTGGCGCAGGTGGTGGGCGCGGGGTACAGCATGTCCACCGAGACCGGCGACATTGCCACGGTGGTCAAGCTGATGCGCGTGGCCATGTTGCTGCCGGTGATTGTCTGCGCGGCGATGATCACCCGCCGCGCCGGCGGTGATGCCGGTGGGCAGCGGCCACCGTTACTGCCGTGGTTTGCGGTGGGTTTTGTCCTGCTGGCATGCATCAACAGCACCGGCTGGGTATCGGCGGCGGTGCAGGGCGGGGTCAACGACCTGTCGCGCTGGTGCCTGGTGGTGGCGATCAGCGCCCTGGGCATGAAGACTCAGTTAAAGGAGCTGGCGGCGGTGGGCTTCAAGCCGATTGCGTTGATGGTCGGGGAGACGGTGTTCCTGGTGCTGCTGGTATTGGCATTGATGCACTGGGGGTTGTAGACGGTTGCCCCAGTAGTGGACTGGCATGCACCGAACCCAAGCGCGCAGCACTCGTGTTTGACAGCGCCGGCTAGTCTTGCCGGCGCTCATGCTGCGCCCGCCAACTGGCCGGCGGCATGCCGAACTGGGCGATGAACCAGCGGGTAAAGGAGCTGGGCATTGAGTAACCGAGCATGTCGGCGATGCGCCCCATTGTATAGCTGGGGTTTTCCAGGTAGCGGATCACCAGGTCGCGGCGCACGCCGTTGATCAAATCGCTGAAGGTCACCCCGCATTCCTCCAGGCGCCGCTGCAAGGTGCGCACGTTCATGCCCTGGGTTTGCGCCACCTGCTCGATGGTCGCCCGGCCCATGGGCAATAGCAGGTAGATGGTCTTGCGCATTTCCAGTTCCAGCGACAGCTTGCCACTGGCCTGCAGGGTGTCCAGGTAACGCTGCGCCAGGCGCGCCATGGCCTGGTTGGCCAGCGGGTTGGCGGTGTCGAGGTCGGCGGCCGGGCAGACGATACCGTTGAACTCGCTGCCAAACACCAGCTTGCAGCCAAAAATCCGCCGGTGAATGGCCAGGTCCGCCGGCGCCGCATGGGTGAAGTTGGCGCTGATCGGGTGCCAGTGGGCGCCAAGCAGGGCCGCGCACAGGCGCAACATCACGCCAATCGCCAGCTCTGTGGCCTGGCGCCCGCGCTGGGGCTGGTCGGTGACCACTTCTTCCCGAATGATCACGGTCTTGCCGGCTTCTTCGATATGAATGGCCAGGGCGTCGTTGAGCAAATGCCGGTACTGGACGATCACCTGCAGGGCGTCGCGCAGGGTGCGCTGGTGGCTGAGCAGCAGGCTGATCTCGCCAAAATCCGACAACTGGCGCAGCTCGGCCATGCGCAGGCCGAAGGTTTCGCAGCCACTGACCCGAGCCGACTCCTCCAGCAGGGTCACCACGCTGGACACCGCGATACGCTGGTTGGGGTCGTCGAGCAGGCTGGCGCTGAGGCCGACCTGAGCCAGCAGGGCATGCGGGTTGAGCCCCAGGTGCCGGGACACCTCAAGGTAGTTGGTCAGGCTTGCAGCACGTACGAGGGCGGTCATTTTATTGTTTTCCACGCATTCATCAGGCGCCCCGCTTCTATGGCGGGTGATTCGTTATAGCGTGGGTGTCGCCAAATGAGAAGCCGTTTTCGGCGGCTGAAAAAAGCCCGATGACCTGCACCCCCGGGCCACTCGGACATACGCCACAAACCCTGTCATCAAATGAAAAGTCGCTGACGCGCAATGTAAAGCGCCAGCGGGGAGGGCTGATTACTGTGGCTGTGCAAGCGCTCGGGATTACCTGCGAGCGGACTGTCCTGAGCCTAGGTGCCGACGTGGAAAAACTGCATACCACCGCTACTGTCCTGATCGTCCCCGGCCTGCGCGAGCATGTGCCCGAGCATTGGCAGGCCCGGCTGGCCGAACGCCTGGCCAAGGTCCATACGCTGGCGCCGCTGCAGGTCGATGGCCTGGACTGCAACGCCCGGGTCGACGCCATCCAGCGTGCGCTTGAACAGATTGAAGGCGAGGTGTTGCTGGTGGCGCACAGCGCCGGGGTGCTGATGGTTGCCCACTGGGCGGCGCGTTACCAGCGGCCGATCAAGGGCGCGCTGCTGGCGGCGCCACCGGACCTTGCGGCCAGTTGGCCGGCGCACTACCCACGCCCGCAAACCCTGCGCGCCAATGGCTGGAGCCCGCTGCCGATGACGCCGTTGCCGTTCCCGAGCATCGTCGCCGCCAGCAGCGACGACCACCTGGCCAGTCTCGACGCGGTCAGGGCCATGGCCCGCAACTGGGGCAGCCAGTTGCTGGAACTGGGCGCTGTCGGCCACCTCAACCCGGCCGCAGGCTTTGGCCCCTGGCCACGGGCCGAACAACTGGTCCAGGCCCTGGACCTGCAGTAACGCACGGACGCTTGAACCACGCCCGCATTCGACGGGCGGCGATAACAACAATAACAATAAGTGGAGCCATCGCGATGTCCAACCCTCGCATTCACCGTGCTGTGAAGCCACAGCGCTGCCTGCTCGCCTGCGCCATCGGCTTGCTGGCGCTGCCTGGCGCCCAGGCGTTCGAGCTCAATACCGGCAGTGAAGACTGGGCCGTGCGCCTGGATAACACGGTCAAGTACAACTACGGCGTACGCACCGAAAGCGCTGACAAGCGCCTGCTGGCAACCCCCAACAACAACGACGGCGACTACAACTTCCGCAAGGCCGGGACCACGGTCACCAACCGTATCGACCTGCTCAGCGAGCTGGACGTGATCTACCAGGGCAACATGGGCTTTCGCGTCAGCGCCGCCAGCTGGTACGACAAGGCCTACGACAACACCGGCTCCAACGCCAACCCGTTCGTCAACGGCAACGGCGGCCAGTCGGGCATCAACCCCAGCCTCAACGGCTTGCCCGGCACCGGCGTGCCGCTGGGCAGCCCGCACCTGAGCAACTATGCCCAGCGCTACTACAGCGGCCCGTCCGGTGAGGTACTGGATGCCTTCGTGTTCATGCGTCGCGAAGTGGGCGATTCGTCGCAGATCAGCGCCAAGCTCGGCCAGCACAACCTGTTCTGGGGCGAAACCCTGCTCAACCCGGTGCATTCGCTGAGCTACGGCCAGTCTGGCCTGGACCTGGCCAAGCTGGCCGCCTCACCCGGCACCGAAGCCAAGGAGCTGTTCGTGCCTCGCAACCAGCTGTCGGCGGCGTTGCTGGTCAACCCCGAGCTGACCATCGGCGCGCAGTACTTCCTCGACTGGGACGCCGCGCGGCTGCCGGAAGCCGGCACCTACTACGGCGGTTCGGACCTGGTGGGCGAGGGCGCACAGAGCTTTCTGCTCGGCCACACCGGCACGCCCGGGCTGATCCCGGTGCGCGGTGCGCTGACCAACATCCGCCGCGGCCACGACCTGACCCCGGACAAACGCGGCGACTGGGGCGTCATGGCCAAGTGGTCGCCAGAATGGCTGGGCGGCACCCTGGGCGTGTATTACCGCAAGACTTCGGAGATCCTGCCCCAGGCCTGGCTCGACGCCCGCGGCCTGACTGTCGCCAACGGCCCGTTCGGCAGCCCGCCGGGCAGTGCCCAGGGCGCGGTCGGCAACCTCTACAACTCGCTGCAAAGCGCCACCTACCAGTTCGCCTACGCCGACAACATCGACATCTATGGCCTGAGCCTGTCCAAGGATGTCGGCGGTATCAGCGTCGGCAGCGACCTGAACATCCGCCACAACATGCCCCTGGCGAGCATTCCGGCGATCCTCAGTGCGCCGGGCCAGGCCGGCCTGGGTGGCGGCTTCGGCCTGCTGCCGGCGCGTTTGCCCAGCAGTGGCGTGGTCTATGAAGCGCCGTCCGACGGCGACAGCATGAGCGCCACCGGCGACACCCTGCACTGGACCCTCAACGGCCTGATGACCATTGCCGATACGCCGCTGTTCGACTCGGCGACCCTGCTCGGCGAGCTGTTCTACAGCAACCTGCTCAAGCTCGATAACCACAACGCGGCCTTGTACAAGGGTAAAAGCAGCTACCGCGGCATCGACCAGCCGACCCGCGATAACTGGGGCATCGCGGTCAACTTCACCCCGACCTGGTACCAGGTGTTGCCGGGCATGGACCTGAGCATGCCGCTGTCGATCAACGTCGGCCTGGACGGCGTATCGCCGGTGCAGGGCGGCGGCGCCGAGAACACCGGCAACTACGCCGTGGGCCTGAGCGCGGCGATCTACAACCAGTACTTCGTCGACCTCAAGTACGTCGATGGCTTCGGCAAGACCCAGTCCTGCAACAACGGCCAGACCGACGGCAGCACCCCCAACGCCCTGGACGGCGAGCAGGACTACACCTGCTACGGCGGCGGTTACGCCGCGTTCTCTGGCGGCGCCGCCACCACCGAGGACCGTGGCGCGCTGTACCTGACCCTGAAAACCACCTTCTGAGTCACACAGGAAAACAACAACATGAACTACGTGCACACCCTGTTGGCCACGTGCCTGTCGCTGGCTGCCCTGAACCCGGCCCATGCCGCCGTCTCCAACGACCAGGCCGCGCGCCTGGGCACCAGCCTGACGCCGATAGGCGCAGAGAAGGCCGCCAACGCCGACGGCTCGATTCCCGCCTACCAGGGCGGCCTGCTGACCCCGCCAGCGGCATACCAGAGCGGTGCGAGCATGCGCCCGGACCCGTTCGCCGCCGAGCAACCGCTGCTGGTCATCGATGGCAAAAATGCCGAACAGTACAAGGCTCAACTGACCGCCACCACCCAGGAACTGCTCAAGCGCTTCCCCAGTTTTCGCGTCGATGTCTATCCCACTCATCGCACCGTGGCGCTGCCGCAACCGGTGCTCGACAACACCCTGAAGAACGCCGTAGGTGCGCGCAGCCAGGAGGGCGGTAGCGCGGTCGACAATGTGCTGCCGGGCATTCCCTTCCCGATTCCGCAGAGCGGTGCCGAGGCCATGTGGAACTTCCTGTTGCGCTACCAGGGCGTGAGCATGACCGCCAAGTACGACTCGTGGAATGTCGATGCCGCCGGCAACGCCACCCTGAGCACCACCGGCCAGGCCAACATCAGCTACCCGATCTACGAGGACATGAGCAAGCCGATCGGCGCCAAGGACACCTACTACCAGATGAAACTCACCTACACCGCGCCGGCCCGCCGCGCCGGTGAAGCGATGATGCTGCGCGATGCCGCCAACCCGCTGGTGCAACCACGCAGCGCCTGGCAGTACCTGCCGGGCCAGCGCCGGGTCAAGCTGGCGCCGAACCTGGCCTACGACACGCCCAACCCGGGCACCTCGGGTTCGGGCACCTACGATGACGTGTTCGTCTTCAACGGCGCCCTCGACCGCTACGACTGGACCCTGGTCGGCAAGCAGGAGATGTACGTGCCGTACAACACCTACCGGTTGACCTACAACACCGACGTCAAGCAACTGACCACCGCCAACCACCTCGCGCCGCAATTCGTGCGCTGGGAAAAGCACCGGGTCTGGGTGGTCGAAGGCAAGCTCAAGGACGGCGCCCGGCACATCTACCACAAGCGCCGCTTCTACCTCGACGAGGACAGCTGGATCGCCCTGGCCTCAGACCAGTATGACGCCCGTGGCCAGCTGTACCGCGGCAGCTTCGCCTTCCTCAGCCAGAGCTACGACAAACAGACCCCGGATGCCACGCCGTTCATGATCTACGACCTGATCGGCGGCACCTACAACCTCAATGGTGTGGTCGGGGCCTACGGCGGCATTCGCTACATCGAGCCGCTGTCGCGCACCCAGTGGTCGCCCGAGTCCCTGGCCGGGGCCGGCATTCGCTGAGCCTGTCGAGCACGCACCGAGGAGGATCAGGGATGGCTTTTTTTAAACGCTGCAGCGTGATGCTGCTGGCCTGGGCCGCGCTGCAGGGCGCGGCCCGGGCCGAGCCTTACGTCGACGTGCTCGACCTGCCGGCGCAGCCCAGCGCCCTGGCCGCCACCAGCGCCTTGCGCGATGTCAGCGTCGCCGGCACGCGCCTGGTGGCGGTGGGGCCACGGGGGCACATCCTCTACTCGGATGACCAGGGCAGTCACTGGCAACAGGCGCAGGTGCCGGTCAGCGCCGACCTCAATGCGGTGAGCTTCGCCACCGCGCAGCTGGGCTGGGCGGTGGGCAACGACGGGGTGATATTGCACAGCCGCGATGGCGGCCAGCGCTGGGAAAAACAGCTGGACGGGCGGGTGCTCGGCGAGCAGGTGCTGGCTTATTACCAGGCACGGGCGCAAGCGGGCGGCGATCAATGGGCACGCTGGGTGGGCGAGGGTGAGCGCCTGGTCGCGGAGGGCGCCGACAAGCCGTTGCTCGACGTCTGGTTCAGCGACCCGCTGCACGGCTTTGCGGTGGGCGTATTCAACCTGCTGCTGCACACCGTTGACGGCGGCCAGCACTGGACGCCGTGGCTGGAACGCAGCGACAACCCGCAAGGCTTGCACCTGACCGGCCTGGCCAGCGTCGACGGCGCGCTGTACATCAGCGGCGAGCAGGGCCTGCTGCTCAAGCTGAGCGCTGCGGGCGACCATTTCGAGCGCCTGAGCACCCCCTATGCCGGCAGTTATTTCGGCGTCATTGGCAAGCCTGGGGCGCTGCTGGCCTACGGGTTGCGCGGCCACGTACTGCGCAGCACCGATGGCGGTGCCGGCTGGCAAGTGATCAAGACCGACCTGAACACCAGCATCACCGCCGCCAGCCTCGACGCCCGCGGGCGGTTCTGGCTGGCCAGCCAGGCCGGCGACCTGCTGGTCAGTAACGATGACGGCGCAAGCTTCAGCCCGCTGGCGCAAACCCAGCGCGCGCCGGTCAGCGGCGCAGCCTTTGATAGCGGCGCCGCGCTGGTGCTGGTCGGTGAGCGCGGCATCCGCACCCTGGCCCCCGACCAACCGCAGCAGCCATAACAAGAGAAAACCCCGATGGCCGACATCCAACAAGACACCTTGCCGGTGATCCGCAACCTCGGCGACTTCGATGCACGCTCCGGCAATCGCCTCGAACGCCTGGTGTTCAACCACCGGCTGGCGTTCATGCTGTGCATGCTGCTGGTTACCCTGGTGCTCGGCAGCATGGCCATGACGCGCCTGGAGCTGCGGCCCAGCTTCGAGAAGATGATCCCGCAGAGTCATCCCTACATCCGCAACTACCTGGACAACCGCCAGGCGCTGCGCGGCCTGGGCAATTCCCTGCGGGTGGTGGTAGAGAACACCCGTGGCGATATCTTCGACCCGGCCTACCTGCAGACCCTGCGCCAGATCAACGACGAACTGTTCCTCAGCCAAGGTGTCGACCGCGCCTGGATGAAGTCGCTGTGGAGCCCGGCGGTGCGCTGGACCGAAGTCACCGAAGAGGGCTTCCAGGGCGGCCCGGTGATGCCCGATGCCTACCAGGGCTCGGCCGCCGATATCCAGCAACTGCGCCAGAACATCGAACGGGCCAATATTGTCGGCAGCCTGGTCGCTCGCGACTTCACCTCGAGCATGCTTATTGTGCCGCTGCTCGACCAGGCCTCGGCGACCGGTGCCGGCATCGACTACCACGGGTTCTCAGTCAAGCTCGAGCAATTGCGCGCGCACTACGAAGCGGGTGGCGTTTATAAGCTGCACGTGATCGGCTTTGCCAAGCTGATGGGCGACCTGATCGACGGGCTGCTGCAGGTGATGCTGTTCTTCGCCCTGGCAGTGCTGACCACGCTGCTGATCATCTACCTCTATACCCGCTGCGTGCGCAGCACCTTGCTGGTGGTGCTGTGCTCGTTGACGGCGGTGGTCTGGCAACTGGGGATCGTCGCCTGGCTGGGGTATGCCATCGATCCGTATTCGATCCTGGTGCCTTTTTTGATCTTCGCCATCGGCGTGTCCCATGCGGCGCAGAAGATGAACGGCATCATGCAGGACATCGGCCGCGGCACCCACCGCCAGATCGCTGCGCGCTACACCTTCAGGCGTTTGTTCGTCGCCGGGGTCACCGCCTTGCTGGCCGATGCGGTGGGCTTTGCCGTACTGATGCTGATCGACATCCCGGTAATCAAGGACCTGGCGATTACCGCCAGCATTGGCGTGGCGGTGCTGATCTTCACCTCGCTGCTGCTGATGCCGGTGGCATTGTCGTATGTCGGCGTCGGGCGCAAGGCCGCTGAACGGGCCTTGCGTATCGACCTGCGCGCCGCCGAGCATCGCGGCTTTGGCAAACTCTGGGACCTGCTCGATCGCTTCACCGAACGCAAGTGGGCAACCGGCGCCGTGCTGGTGGCCGCCTTGCTCGGTGCCGGCGGTTTCTGGCTGAGCCTGCAACTGAAAATCGGCGACCTCGACAGCGGCGCCCCGGAGCTGCACGCCGACTCGCGCTACAACCGCGACAACGCCTACATCACCGGCCATTACGCGCTGTCCAGCGACACCTTTGCGGTAATGATCAAGACCGCCCCGGAAGGCTGCCTGCGCTACCAGACCCTGGTGCTCGCCGACCGCCTGGCCTGGGCGCTGCAACAGAACCCGCAGGTGCAGACCACCTTGTCGCTGACCAACGCGGTGCGCCAGATAACCGCCGGCACCTACGAGGGCAACCCCAAGCTGAGCAGCATCCAGCGCAACCAGGACGTGCTCAACTACGCCGCCCAGCAAGCCTCGGTGAACGCCCCGGAGCTGTTCAACAACGACTGCTCGCTGATGCCGGTGATCGCCTACCTCAAGGACCACAAGGCCGACACCCTCGACCAGGTGGTGGCGATTGCCGAGCGCTTTGCCCAGGCCAACAGCAGCGAGGACCGCCAGTTCCTGCTGGCGGCCGGCAGCGCCGGGATCGAGGCGGCGACCAACATCGTGGTGCGCGAGGCCAACCGCAGCATGCTGTTGCTGGTGTACCTGGCGGTGACGCTGTTCTGCCTGATCACCTTTCGCAGCTGGCGCGCAACCCTGGTGGCGGTACTGCCCCTGATGCTCACCTCGATACTCTGCGAGGCGCTGATGGTGATGATGGGCATCGGCGTCAAGGTCGCCACCTTGCCGGTAATCGCCCTGGGCGTGGGCATTGGCGTCGATTACGCGCTGTACCTGCTCAGCGTGCAGCTGCATTACCAGCGCCAGGGCCTGTCGCTGGCGCAATCCTACAAGAACGCCGTGGCCTTTACCGGGCGGGTGGTCGGCCTGGTCGGCATCACCCTGGCCGCCGGGGTGGTTGGCTGGGCCTGGTCGCCGATCAAGTTCCAGGCCGACATGGGCATCCTGCTGACCTTCATGTTCCTCTGGAACATGCTCGGTGCGCTGGTGCTGATCCCGGCGCTGTCGCACTTCCTCTTGCCCGCCAGCCAGGCGCGGGCGCCTTCACCCAGCCCCGGCAGTGTCGAGGGGCTGAACCTTAACAGCCAAAAAGCCGAGTGTTCATCGCATGTCTGATTACCTACCGCCGTTGCGTGACATGGATTTTCTGTTCAACGAAGTGTTCGACATTCCTGGCCAGTGGGCGCGCATTCCGGCCCTGGCCGAGCAGGTCGATGCCGACACCGCGCGGGCCATCCTCGAGCAGGCCGGCAAGCTCATCGCCCGGCAGGTGGCACCGCTCAACCGCAGTGGCGACGAGCAGGGTTGCCAGTGGCATGAGGGCCGGGTGAGCACCCCGGATGGTTTTGCCCAGGCTTATCGCAACTATGCCGACGACGGCTGGGTCGGCGTTGGCGGGGCTTGTGAATATGGCGGCATGGGCATGCCCAAGGTGATTGCCGCCCAGGTCGAGGAGATGCTCAACGCCGCCAACCTGTCGTTCGCCCTGTACCCGATGCTGACCGCCGGCGCCTGCCTGTCGCTGCTCAACCACGCCAGCGAGGCGCTCAAGGCGCGCTACCTGCCGCCCATGTACGAAGGGCGCTGGTCGGGGTCGATGTGCCTGACCGAACCCCATGCCGGTACCGACCTGGGCCTGATCCGTACCCGTGCCGAACCCCGGGCCGATGGCAGCTACCGGGTCACGGGCACGAAGATCTTCATCACCGGCGGCGAGCAGGACCTGACCGAGAACATCATTCACCTGGTGCTGGCCAAGCTGCCGGACGCACCGGCTGGCGCCAAGGGCATCTCGCTGTTCCTGGTGCCCAAGCTGCTGGTGGAGGAGGACGGCGCACTGGGCGAGGCCAACGCGGTGAGCTGTGGCTCGATCGAACACAAGATGGGCATCAAGGCCTCGGCCACCTGCGTGATGAACTTCGACGGCGCCGTCGGCTACCTGGTGGGCGAGGCCAACAAGGGCCTGAATGCCATGTTCACCATGATGAACTACGAGCGCCTGGGCGTCGGTATCCAGGGCCTGGCGCTGGGCGAGCGCTCGTACCAGAACGCCGTGGCCTACGCCCGCGAACGCTTGCAAAGCCGCGCTGCCACTGGCCCGGTAAACGCGCAGCAGGCGGCCGACCCGATTATCGAGCACGCCGATGTGCGGCGCATGCTGTTGACCATGAAGGCGTTGAACGAAGGCGGGCGGGCGTTCTCCACCTATGTGGCGCTGCAACTGGACCTGGCCAAGTACAGCGAAAATGCCGATGAGCGCAGCCAGGCGCAAGCGCGGGTAGCGCTGCTGACGCCGGTGGCCAAGGCGTTCTTGACCGACATGGGCCTGGAAACCACCGTGCACGGCCAGCAGGTGTTCGGCGGCCATGGTTATATCCGCGAATGGGGCCAGGAACAGCTGATTCGCGATTGCCGCATCACCCAGATCTACGAAGGCACCAACGGCATCCAGGCCCTGGACCTGCTCGGGCGCAAGCTGGTCGCCGACGGTGGCCGCAGCTACGCGGCGCTTGCGCAGGAGATCAAGGCCTACGCCCAGACCCTGGCGGCTTCCCGCGCCGAGTTCAAGACCCCGCTGTTGCTGGCGCTGGCCAATCTCGACGACCTCACCGCCTGGGTGCTCGACCGCGCCCAGGGCAACCCCGAGGAAATCGGCGCGGCGGCGGTGGAGTACCTGCAGGTGTTCGGCTACACCTTGTATGCCTATTTGTGGACGCGCATGGTCGACGTCGCTTTGCAGCACCACGGCGCGTTCTACCAGAGCAAGCTGGGCACCGCACGCTTCTATTTCGCCCGCCTGCTGCCGCGCATCGATTCGCTCAGCGCCAGCGTCAAGGCCGGCAGCCACAGCCTGTTCCTGCTCAAGGCCGAGCAACTGTGAAGGACACGCCCATGACCCGCACCCGCATCATCGAACCTGCGCCCGGCGCCTACAGCTACCCGTTGCTGATCAAGCGCCTGCTGTTGTCGGGCGTGCGCTACCAGCCCGGCCAGGAGATCGTCTACGCCGACAAGCTGCGCTACAGCTACAGCACCTTGCTCGAACGCATCCAGCGCCTGGCCAATGTGCTGAGCGCTGCCGGGGTCAAGCCTGGCGACACCGTGGCCTTGCTCGACTGGGACAGCCACCGCGCGCTGGAGTGCTTTTTTGCCGTGCCGATGCTCGGCGCCGTGCTGCACACCGTCAACGTACGGCTGTCGCCCGAGCAGGTGCGCTACACCATGAACCACGCCGAGGATCACCTGGTGCTGGTGCATGACGACTTCATGCCGCTGATGACCCAGTTGCGCGAGCAATTACCGACGGTCAAGGGTTACCTGCGCCTGAGTGACGGCGCTGAAGTGCACACGGAACTGCCGCTGCTGGGCGAATACGAAGCGCTGCTGGCCGATGCCGACAGCCACTTCGACTTTGCCGATTTCGACGAGAACTCGGTGGCCACGCTGTTCTACACCACCGGCACCACCGGCAACCCCAAGGGCGTGTACTTCAGCCATCGGCAACTGGTGCTGCACACCCTCAACGAACTCGGCACCTTCGCCGCCTGCGGCGGTGAGCCGCTGTTGCGTTCGGGCGATGTGTACATGCCGATCACGCCGATGTTCCATGTGCATGCCTGGGGCGTGCCCTACGTGGCCACGGCCCTGGGCATCAAGCAGGTGTACCCCGGCCGCTACGAGCCCAACCAGCTGGTGCGGCTGATGCGCGAAGAGCAGGTGAGCTTCTCGCACTGCGTGCCGACCCTGTTGCAGATGATGCTCGATTGCGACGAAGGCCAGCGCACCGACTTCAGCGGCTGGAAGATGCTGCTCGGCGGCAGCGCGCTGACCCAGGGCCTGGCCGCGCGGGCCAGCGCCAGGGGCATTCGCGTGCACTGCGGCTATGGCATGTCCGAGACCTGCCCGCTGCTGTGCGTGACCAGCCTTGGCGCCGCTGACCTGGCGTTGCCGATGCAGGCGCAACTGCCGTTGCGGATCAACGCCGGGGTGCCGATCCCGCTGGTGGACCTGCGCATCGTCGACGAACAGGGCAAAGACGTGGCCCACGACGGCGCAAGCCTCGGTGAAATCGTCGTGCGCGCGCCATGGCTGACCCAGGGTTACCTCAAGGAGCCGGAGCAGGGCGCCGCACTGTGGGCCGGCGGCTGGCTGCACACCGGCGACATGGCCTGCATCGATGAGCGCGGCGCGGTGCAGATTCGCGACCGGATCAAGGACGTGATCAAGACCGGCGGTGAGTGGATCAGCTCGGTGGAGCTGGAAAGCCTGATCAGCCAGCACAGCGGGGTCGATTCGGTGGCGGTGGTGGGGGTGGCGGATGCGCAGTGGGGCGAGCAGCCGCTGGCCCTGGTGGTCTGCGTTGCCGGCGTCGAGCTGGATCAGCCGGCGCTGGCCCGGCACCTGCAGCCATTTGTCGACAGCGGGCGCCTGAACAAATGGGCGATTCCGCGCCTGGTGCGCTTTGTCAGCGAAATTCCCAAGACCAGCGTCGGCAAGATCAACAAGAAGCTGATTCGCCAGAGCCATTGTGGCGTCTGAGTAAAGCAAGTGGGCATTCGACTTGCGCCGCGATGGGCTTGACCGGCCTCATCGCGGGGCAAGCCCGCTGCTACCTGTCAGACTTCAGTGAGGTCCGAGGTGGGCGGGGTGGGGGTGTTGACGCTGTCCAGTTGCTGGTCGGCAAGATCCTGGGCCAGGGCAACCATGGTCATGGTCGGGTTCCACGAACCACTGGCCGGCCACAGCGCACCGCCGGTGACGTAGACGTTCTCCACGCCATGGGGACGGTAGTCCAGGCCAACCACGCCTTCGTCTTTGTCGCCGATCCACAGGGTCGAGCCCTCGTGCACCAGCCCGGCCACCCGCCGTTCAGGGATGCTCGGCCGTTCGCCAGTCCAGTTGCCCAGGTTCGGGTCGCCGTGCCAGTACTCGACCTTGCCTTCGGGGGCGAACACCCGCTCCATCATCTGGAAAGTGCCTTCGTCCATGGTGTCCCAGGTTTGCTGGTCGGTTTTGCTGGCCAGCACCTGCAGGTTGACGTTGGTGGTCGGGTCGGCCTGGTCGTTGAGGTGGAAGTGGTTGTCGGGGTTTCGGAAGTCGATCTCGCCAAGCACGGCGCAAACGAACACCAGATGGTCCTTCGACGATTCCAGTTGCGCCATCGACGCCGTGGCGACCACGTCCGGCATATAACGCGCGGCTTTCTGCGCGTTCTTTGCAGGTTTGCGGTCTGACAGCACCGACAACTGCACGTGGTACTGCATGCCGCTTTGCTTGTTCTTGCCGGCCAGGTAAATGGCCGCGAGCTCAAGCTCGGCCAGCTTGTCGGCGAACGGGTAGTCCTTGCGCGGCACCCGTGCCACCACCGAGGTGATGAAGTGGGCGGTGAAGCGATCGCCGGCACGTTTGATTTGCGGGAACGAGTTCATCAGCAAGGTCGCCGGCGGCAGGGTGCCCATGGCCAGGATCAGCTTGGCGTTGCCGATGTTGATCACCCCGCGCGAGGTTTGTAGCGCCGTGGCCGCGCCATCCTGCTGGTGGATGCGCTCGACGATGCACTCGGTGATGATCCGCAGCGGGCTGCCAGTACCGGCAGCGGCGCGGTCGGCCTGTTTGCCGGCCAGCTCCATGATTGCCGCCGGGGTCGAGAACTTGGCAAAGTCCACGCCACCGGCGCGATCGGCCGCGGCGGCCAGGGGCGCCGACAACCAGCGGGTGGCCGAGTCGATCTTGCCGATGTTGTGCTCGAGCATGTTTTGCAGCTCAAGCTGCAGGGTGCCGTAGACCGGGCGTTGCTCGGTGACATGGGCGCGCACCTGCGGGTCGAGCTGGGTGTCGATCTTGTCGGCCGGGATGACGTTGAGCAGCTTTTCGGCCGACTCGAAGCGGGCCTCGGCGGCGGCGATGGTCTGCTCGGGCCAGTAGGCCATTTCCTCCTTGGTCGGCCGAGGGCACCAGGCGCTCCACATGATGCTGCGGCCACCGAAGAACGGCACCATGCCGTGCTGCCAGCCGATGTTGCCCGGTGGCTGGCTGGCGGTACGCGCCGAGAGGGTCCAGGGGAAAGTTTCGGAGAAGCCGCCGAGGGTTTTCTGGTAAGGGATCGGCAGGTTCTGGAAGTGCTCGGGGAGGAAGAACGGCCCGCGCTCGACCATCAGGATCCGCGCCTTGGGCTGGCTTTCGAGGATGCGTTCGGCGAAGGCCAGGGAACAGAAACCGGTGCCGATGATGATGAAATCGAACTGTTCTTCTTCGCGGACCTGCTTCCAGGCCGATTCGGAGAGAAAGAACACGTGGTCCAGCACCTTCTGGGCGTTGGGTGTTTGCGGACCGGGGGTAGGGTAGCCGTGACCGAAGTTGGTCGAACTGGTGACTGCGCTCATTGTTGCCTCCAATCATTGTTGGCAGAGGGTCTATCGTCCTTGTGCAGCGTGCAGCCGGGGGGCTGCGCTGCTAACGCTAGCAGAGCGAAGTGGCAATTCAAGATCACTTGGTCGGGGGAGCCGCGGGCCTCAGGCAACCCCGGAATACTTCACCGCTGCCGCCGCCCGCGACGGCACATTGAGGGTGCGCAGCAACGACGACACATGAATGCGCACGGTAAACGGCGAGATGTCCAGCGCGCGGGCGATTTCCTTGTTGGTCTTGCCCTGGGCGATCAGGCGCAACACCTCTTGCTGGCGTGCGGTCAGGGTTGTGGCGACGGCGCTGCTGTCCAGCGGCAGGAGCCCGGAGGGGGCAAAACGCACCAGCACTTCGCCTTCACGGATGGCCAGGATCGCCTGGCCGATCTCGTCCGGGGCGATGTTCTTGCCGATGAAGCCGTCAATGCCGGCGGCCATGACCTCGCCGATCAGTTCCTCGTCATCGACCATCGATACCACGATCAAGGTGGTGCGCCGTAATTGCTGACGCAGCTCGACCAGCTGGCTGATGCAGGTCAGCCCCGGGAAGCGCAGGTCGAGGATCAGGGTGTCCGGTTCCGGACCGTTGCCGACCAGCTTGAGCACCGTGTCGAAATCACCGGCCTCTTCGCTCCGGGCATCGGGCAGCAGGCGCTGGACCGTACGCAGCATCGCTTCGCGAAACAGCGGATGGTCGTCGGCTATGATGATCCGGCATGCCATGGTGAGTGCCTCCCTGGGCCTGGCGTTCCTTTCGGACGTGCTACTTTACCACCGGGTACGGGCACCGCCCGGTGTTCATGCTGGATATGACGACTGTCGCACAAGGATGTTCCGATGAAGTTCGAGAAAAACTCCGAGCTCGACCAGGCTAACCTGCGCATCATTGTCGCCTGTATTGCCGTGGTTTATATCAGCGTGCTGGGCTTTCTGCCCGGGCAGCATTTTGAAACCTACCGGCCGATCGTGATCTACATCATCCTGTTCCTGCTGCTGTCGGTGGTTATACGCCAGGTTATCGTGCGCTGGCCGGGGGTGTACCCGGCGCGGCGCATTTTCAGCATGGTCCAGGACTACACCGGTACCTGTTTCGGCCTGGTGGTGGGCGGCGAGGCGGCGTTGCCGCTGTACGCGGTGATGGTCTGGGTCAACCTGGGCAATGGCATGCGCTTCGGCTCGCGCTACCTGGCGATCGCCACCGCCCTGGCGTTGCTGGCGCTGCTGTGCGTCTACCGCCTGACGCCGTACTGGCAGGCGCAACCGTTCATGGTGCTGATGCTGATGATCACCAGCACGGTCATCCCCATGTACGCGCACCTGTTGCTTGAACGTACGCGCAAGGCTTCGGAGGAGGCCACCGCCGCCAACCTGGAAAAATCGCGCTTTCTGGCCCAGGCCAGCCACGACCTGCGCCAGCCCATTCATTCCATCGGCCTGTTCACTGCCTGCCTGCGCGAGGCGCGGCTGGGCGATGAAGAACGCCGGCTGGTCGACAACATCGACCGCTCGTTGCTCAACGTCTCGCAGCTGTTTCGCTCGATCCTCGACCTCTACACCCTCGACAACGGCCGCCTGCAGCCGCGCCTGCAGCCTGTGCAACTGGGCGAGTTCCTCCACGACCTGCTGCGTCAGAACGCCGAGGCGGCGCGCTGGGCAGGCGTTGAGCTGCGCTTGCGGGCCTGCGCGCACTGGGTGCAGATTGACCCGGCGCTGCTGGCGACCATGGTCCAGAACGTGCTGTCCAACTGCTTCAAGTACGCGCCGCAGCGCCCGGTGCTGATCGGCGTGCGCAAGCGTGGCGAGGGCCTGGCCATTGTCATTTATGACCAGGGCAGCGGCATCGAGGCGCAGGAACTGCCGAAGGTTTTCGAAGAGTTCTACCGCGTGCGCCAGTTGCGCGACAAGGACATCGAGGGCGTGGGCCTGGGCCTGTCGATTGTCCGGCGCCTGGGGCAGATGATGGGCATGCAGGTGACGATACGTTCGCGAGTGGGCCATGGCACGGCCGTCAGCCTTGAAGGTTTGCGCGAAATTTCCGCGCCCAAGCGCCAGGCCTACCGTGAAGACCCGAGCCAGGTCGGCCTGCTGACCGGTTTGAAAGTCTGCTTGGTGGAGGATGATCGCAACGTGCTGTTGGCCACCAAGGCCTTGCTCGAGCGCTGGGGCTGTGACGTCCAGGCCGAACTGAGCGGCAAGGACCTGGCCAGCGACTGCGACATCATCGTCGCCGACTATGACCTGGGCAACCACGCCACCGGCATCGAGTGCATCGATGAGCTACGGGCGCAACGGGGCAGGGCGGTGCCGGCGCTGATTCTTACCGGTCACGAAGTGGAGAAGATCCAGGCGGCCCTGCACGACCGCCAGATCGCGATCCTGTCCAAACCGGTGCGCCCGGCCGAGCTGCGCGCTACCTTGCGGGCGTTGCGCGAGGCCTCGGCAGCGGCGGTTTAGCCTGGAATCAGTAGCGTTGCAGCGGATTTTGCGGGCGGCCACTGTTCTTGTTGTAGCATTGCGCGCCCATGCCCATGCCCATCGAGGCGATCCCGATCATCACGCCGCTTGGCAGCTCGCAGTTGTAGTCACCCGATGCGGTGCTGGCGATGTAGTAAGTGGAGCTGTGGTCGCTGCGCACGTTGGAAATCTTCGTCACCGGCTCGCCGATGGTGGTTTGCGCGGTGGACTTGAGACGGTCTTCGTTGGGTTTCATGGTCTGGCAACCGGCGACGGCGACCAGCAGGGCGCTGAGCAGGGTGATCTTGCTGAATGCTGATTTCATGGTGCATCTTCCTTGGTGTTGTTCTGTTTTACCGGCACAACGATCCCGCACGCCGCATAGGCGCGGCGTTGGGGAACACTGGGGGTTGCCGGGGAATATAGCGCCAGGGAGGAGGGGGGTCGATTAGCACAAATGGGCTAATGGCATATTGATATAATTTTTTATCTATCGTTGTGACAAGGATATCCGCATGCCCATTTATCTCGCAGCAGAGCAACAGCTGAACGTAGGACACGCCACCGTCATCGAGGCACCGGCGCAGGAGGGGCCTTTTGTCGTGGTCTTCGAGGACGATGGAAATACCGCCTATTTCTACGCCCTGGACAGCAGTGCCAGTGACAACCCGATCCAGGATGCGCTGCATATCTATAACGTCGAGGATATCTCCGACCGGGAGAAGCCCTCGACAGTGAAGATCGGCTGGTCCATGGACCACAGCAAGGCGGTGCTGCTGATCAATGAGTATCCCCATGCCGTGTTTGATTTTACCGGCAAGCAGGGTTACTGCCATTCCGGCTTTCCGCCGTCTGTGGGGAAGGGCTGGTCGCTGCAGGGGCATGAGTGGCAGGAAGACGTACTCAAGCTGTTTGCCTGAGGCGTGAATATATAACTCAACTAAATAGTTATTTAGTTGAGTTATATTTTAAGGCTATAAAAAAGAGCAGGGCAGTAGCGTACTTCCAGGTTCACCTTTGTTCAATGGCCGCGTGGGGAAACTCCTCGCGCAAAGCCTGGCTCAACCACTCGATAAACCATGCGGCATCTTCCGACAACGGCTGTTGCGGTGTCAGCACTTGATAACTTTCAAGTGCAATTTGCGCGTCGGTACAACGCACCAGCGAGCCGTCTGCCAGTTCATGTTTGACCAGCACTTCGGTGGCCAGGGCAATCCCGTGCCCACGCCGGGCCAGGTTCAAGGCAATGTCGTTGCTCATGTGCGAGGTATTCGACCTGACCTTGAGCGGTAACTGTTGCGCCGCAAACCAGCTGTTCCACCAGGTGCCGTCGTCGACGTGAATCAGCTCGCAGTTCGGCAAGTCCTGCACCTGCAGGGCTTTATTCGGCAATTTTGCCAGGTACGTCGGCGAACAGACCGGGAAAACTGGCGGTTTGATCATCCTCAGAAACACCCCTGAATGCTCGCCCGGCAGGCCAAAACCGATACCCAGGTCAGCCTGACGGGCATCCACTGACGTGAACGAGGCATTGGGTTCAATGGCCAGCTTCAGGCCCGGGCGCAGGCTGCGCACTGCATCGACATGCGGCGTCAACCAACGCGAAGCGAACGCCGGCACGCACAGAATGCGCAGCCAGCGCTCCTGCTGGCGACTTGCAACCCGCGAGCCGGCATCGGCCAGAATCTTCAGGGCCTGGGTCGCGGCCCGGTGAAACTCAAGCCCGGCCGCGGTCAGAGTAACGCCGCGGGGCGTACGCTCGAGCAGTTGCACGCCCAGCCAGTCCTCAAGGTTTTTCACGTGGCGGCCAATGGCCGGCTGGGTCACGTGCAGCGCCCGCGAAGCGGCCACGTAACTGCCCAGGCGCGCAGCCGCCTCGAAGGCACGAATGGCATTGAGCGGAGGCAGACGGTCGCTGGGCATGGCGTTCACTGTTGTTAGTTTTTGTAATATCGACCCGGACTTTATTGTTCTTTTCCCGCCCCGGCAAGTTGATAAGCTCGAAATCGACTGACGCAATTTCACTGGATGTCGAGGAAGTACCGATGTTACGCAGAACAATAAAAAAACAATCCACCCAGGTTTTTTCGCTGTTGGCATTGAGCATTGCCGCACTGGGCTTGACCCATAGCGGTATCAGCCTGGCTAGCGACCAAGGCGCACACTGTGGCGTTCCAGGGCTCAGCGTTTGCCCGCAACCCTTTGATAAAACGCTGCCCAACCCGCACAACATGCTGACCTGGGACCAGGCCACACGGGTAGTGGGTTTTCGTAATACCTACCGCCTGTACGAAGGCGATGTATTCAGCACCCAGGGCGCCAAACCATCGCCATTAATGCCGGCCAGCAGCCCATTGCCAGCCATTGACTATGCAATGAACGGCAAGCACTTCAGCATCGATAACTACATCGCCAACCAGAGCGTCACCGGCCTGTTGATCCTCAAGGACGGCAAGATTGCCTACGAGTACTACGGCAAGGGCAACAGCGAAAACACCCTGTGGACCTCGCGTTCAGTGGCCAAATCGGTGGTCAGCGTGCTGGTGGGCGTGGCGATAAAAGAAGGCAAGATCAACTCGGTGGACGACAAGATCACCCGGTACATCCCGGAACTCAAAGGCACGGCCTGGCAAGAGGTAACCTTGCACCAGTTGCTGCAGCACACCTCGGGCGTGGTCTGGGATGAAAACTACGCATCACCTGACTCCGATTTCTCCCACATGACCCAGTGCGAAGCCAAGCCTGCGCCATACGACTGCGTGTTCAACCTGGTCAAATCGGTGAAACGCAAACCCGGGGTCAATCCGGGCGAAGTCTGGTCCTACAATACCGGCGGCGCCTGGCTGGTGGGCCGCGTGCTGGAAAACGCCACCGGCATGACCCTGGCCAAATACCTCGAAAG
This sequence comes from Pseudomonas sp. B21-035, assembly GCF_024748945.1. Classification (NCBI taxonomy): domain Bacteria; kingdom Pseudomonadati; phylum Pseudomonadota; class Gammaproteobacteria; order Pseudomonadales; family Pseudomonadaceae; genus Pseudomonas; species Pseudomonas sp. B21-035. The sequence goes on along the minus strand of NZ_CP087179.1, from coordinate 2,856,322 downwards.
TCGCATCTGGAGCCGTTACGGCATGCAGCAGGATGGCGTCTGGCATGCCTTGGTCAAAGACAAAGTCGACATGGGCGGCCACGGCTTCAACGCAGCGTTGCGTGACTGGGGCCGCTTTGGCCAGTTTGTGCTCAGCGGCGGTCAGTTACCATCGGGCGAGAAAATTCTGCCGGATGACTGGATTGCACGCTCGACACACTGGACGACAGCCAAAGGCTCGGTCACGCCATCGGCATCGAACGGACAGTACGGCTATCAATGGTGGTACTCGGCGCCGGCGCCTGATGCAAATGCCGAACCCAAGAAAACCGCCACCAGCGAACAAACGTTCTGGGCGCTTGGGATTTACGGCCAGACCATTGCAATCAACCCGGCGGAGAAACTGGTGATGGTGCAATGGTCGACGTGGCAGAACGCAGAGACACCGAGTTCGCTGTATGACGAGCAGGCGTTGTTTGTGAATGCGGTGAGTGAGGCGTTGCACGGCAAGTAACGGTGTAAGGCTGAAAACGGGTGGTGCCAGGCTTGAAATCTGCCCTGGCACTGCCCGTGGGCTGCTATAGATGACTACGCATAATGTATATTATGTTAAATACAAGGCATTGCTATTGATGTTCATGAGCTGTTAGCCGCCACCAACCCATAGCCTCGTTTTCCGAAACCCAGAGCTTCAACCCTTTCAATGCATTAGCTCCCAATCCTCATCCTAGATATCAAGCCTGGTTTCGCAAATCCCGAGCTTACCCTATCGTCATGCTTGTTCACGTCGTGTAAACGAACCTCATCGCACATCTCCCAGCAGCCAGCAGCCAGCAGCCAGCAGCCAGCATTTGAATCATCCGCAGAATGGGCTAAACATTGATGACGGCCACACACGCCTAGCCACTCACTTTAGCTCATCGAGGGTTGCATGGCTGAACCGGCTGTCCCATGCCCAATTTTTCCGCCATACCATCTCTGGGATCCGTATACCGAGTGTTTCCCTGAAAACCGTTACGCCTTGGCTTATCTGAAAGGTTTCGGTGCTGACTGCGAGCCTTTCTCTATGATTCGCCTTGGCTCCTGGTATATACGCGCCATCGCGCCTTCCTGGAATAATCCCCAGAAGGACTTCAATGTTGCGACTCATCATCTTGAGTCCATGCTCAACTGGAGCTTCCTCCAGGGCATATCTTTGCGTGATTGGACTGACGAGCAGTTTATCGAGTATCTCCGCTTCAGACTCCATCCGCCGGCGAACTGGATCGGTGCAAAGGTCTGTCCATGCTTTGTCGAAAATTCGTTATTGCCCTTCAGCGAATGGGAGCCAAATCAGAGATGGCGGCCGTACCAGCTCAAGCTGGACAGCATCAAGGGCGTTACTCAGGCCAGTGTCCTGCATATGATTCGGCGAAATTATAATTGCAGCTGGCTTCTTCCATTTTTGCAATGCTCATTTATGGACGTGCGCTCCAAAGGGCAAAAGTTTCACTGTGGTGGAAGTCGCCGCCTCGATGACGTCGGTCTTGAGTAAAGACGCCCTCAGCGATCATGAAATGCAGTGGTTTTTTAACCGTGTGGCTGAAGCTGGGCTCAAGGGGCTAAACCCACGGGAAGTCCTGATGTACATGGCTTTCGTGAGATATGCGAAGATTTCAATTGATGAGGTAACTGAGACTCCTCAAGCGCCTGGTTGCCTTGCTTGCTTCGTCAAGAATGGGCTGGGTCGCTGGGAATGGCGCAGGCCTGGCTCTTCATCCCCGAGCGTGGAGTTCAGCCCGAAATTTGGCCATTATTTTGAGGATTATCTGCTTTATCTAGGCATTGACGCTTCTGAACCGCTACCTCAGCATCCTTTATTTCCGTAGCGGAGAAGACGCTCCGCTGGATTATCCGCCTTCAGTTTGGCCAAGCATCTCGCTGGGTTCAGGACGTTCCTCGGGGATGCGGCCAACCAGAGTCCCGACCCTCTGATTTCGAGGAGCGAATTCAAATTCAGGAGGATAAATTTGACTATGATCAGGCGTAATTCGACTCTTTAAACTGAATATTGATCGTCGTCTGAACCGTATGCTTGCCCTCGGGTGGATGCAATTGTCACTCTATTTGGGTCAGGTTTTGATCGTTACCTGCGTTGCCTGACATTGATCCCACTACCCTCTCCCATCACAAGAATCGACAAAGGCCGAACCTGGCGATCGGCCCTTCGACATCCCTGAAATGGCGGTCAAATACGGCATCCTCGCCTGCCATACCACACCGTCATGGCTCAGGTGATAAGATGTCCAGCATCTCATTTGCGCGAACCAGGTATGGCACGGCCTCCACGGACTAAGGCAGCAAAAGCCCCCGCTTCCAAATCGAAAAGCCGGCAGAAACAGGTCGCAAGCCCTATTTCTACGGGTGGACGTGGAATTGCATTCGAACATCGTGTCCAGGCAGTGCGCCTACTCGCTATGTGCCTTGGCGACCACTGTGCAGGGTTGCGTGAGGGATTTGTCATCGAGAGCCTGCTGTTCCAAGGCAGGACGTTCGGCCATAACACCGACGACCTTGTGATCCAGGCTGTATCTCCTGGCTCCGGCCAGAAGGCAACCATCAGAATGCAGATGAAGCGGTCGCCTCGGGCGGTTGCCAGTAACGAAGCTTTCAAAGAGTCCGTGGGTCTTGCCTGGCTCGACTTCATAGCTCCGGCATTCCAACGAGGCGTCGACGACAACCTGATCGTTTATCACGTAGCAAGCTCGTCGCACATGGAAAGCGCTGTCGAGGTTGTGAGGCTTGCGCTTGGCTCGCTGTCACACGACACCTGGTACACCCGCGTTCATGCCGAAGGGAGTAATGAACGAAACAGGGCTGCGTACGTGGCTATTAGAGCTGCTGCAGAGCACTACAACGAAGCGCCTGTCGCGGACGAAGATTTGCGGCAGTTTGCACTCCACCTCAAGTTTTTTCCCCATGATCTGGATTCAGATCGTAGCCACGACGTTGGATTGCAGAAGCAACTGATCCAGCACACGTTGCCCCATAAGGACAGTGGCGCTGTGTGGGCGAGGCTGGTCGGTGTTTGTGCTGAGCTGAATGGCAGTTGCGCAGAAGTCGACCTGACCTCACTCCACTTGCACTTGGATGGACTAGCTCAAGATTTTCACAGGGCGCGGCTCATGCGTGAAGCCATCAAAGACCTGAGCTTGGGCACTGTAGTTGTTAGCCAAGAGCGGCACACACAGCTTGCCCCTCTAGCGGAATACCTAGCACCCCTTCTTTCAGGCAGCCGCCCTGCCACGAGTACCTTTCTCGCGGATGAACTTCCGCCAGCGAACCCGACATCAGATAACGCCCTCGCCTCTCGCCAGCTCGATCGCATCAGTCAACTGCACAACGACCACCGTTACCGCGGTGCGCTGGCTCAGCTGGAGGTGGTCGAAGACGGTCTTGACACATACGATGCGCACCAACAGGCCCGATGGTATTTCCTACGTGGAATGTGTTTCTGGCATTTGGGTGATGACGTTAATGCCGCGGCAGACCTCGAAATGGCTGCCAGCCTTTACCAAGACGATGAGCGTATTGCGGCAGGCTTTGTCCGGGCGTGGATGCTCAAGAATGACGTGCAGACTGCGATCCAGGTTGGACAGGAGGCCATCGCGCGTTTCCCGGATTCGTACTCAGTCTGGGTGGCGCTGACCAATGCAAGGCTCTTAAACAGAGAACAACTGACGGCCGAAGAAATACCTGAGGCATTCCGTGACAAGTCGGGAGCTTGGCAGCTGCTGGCCAGCTCAATGGCTGGGGCCGGGGATGATGAAGGCGCGGTGGGTGCTATCCGGACGGCAATGGAGCAGTCTGACAGCTCAATTTTCATACTAGAAAATTATCTCCGGTTTGTCCTTCGATTGGCCACTGCCAACCCCTTCCACGTGAACACGCGATCGCAGCCACAAGATCGGCGTGTGCTGATCCTCGACGCCATGTCGAAGTTCGATGACCGCGAGGGTGTGTTATGGGCTGAGCAGAGCCCCAGGACAAAAACCGAAATTGTCTTTCACCTGGCTTACGCGCATCTTTTGCTGGGTGAGCCAGCTGAAGCGTTGAGCATGATCGAAGCTGGCAGGCAGCGTGGCGTTCCCGAGGACGAATTAACGGTTAGGGTGGAGTTGGAGGCGCTCTGCGATCTCCATCGTCACAGCGAAGCTGTTGCCTGCTGCGCTGATCGTGTCGAACAGCTCTCTGATGAAGCGCGTGTGATTTTTGGACAGGCCTGCCTGATTGCCAACAATCCGGAAATGCTTGCCGCGGCTTACAGCGCTCAGCTCAGTCAGCCTGATACGGATGTCTCTCTCAGAGCGACTCGTATGCTGAGGCATATGCACTGGGAGCTGCTGTTACGCGAAAATCAGCATGAGGCCGTGCGGAATGAGCTCGCCCATCTGGGTATCACGCCGCAAAACAGCAGTATCTGTGATGGTGTGTTTGCTGCCCGAGCGTATGCGGGCAACGAGGAGATGCGTCAGGCCTTCGGAGATCGCGTTGCTGAACTCGCACCGCAGAGCACTGATCTACTGGATCTTTCCATGGCATCGCATTGGATGCTTCATGTGCGCCGTTACGGTGACGCCATTGCGATGCTTGAACGCCTCCTACCAGGAGACGCGTTCAGTCCCCTGCATGTTGATTTACTGCACTGCTACGCGCTCAGTGGCCAAAGATCCAAAGTTCGAGACCTATTGGAATCACTTCCGGGGGAATGGCGACACTCAGCAGACGCCCGCCAAGTGGCACTGACTGTTTACGGCGAGGCATGTGACTGGCCAAGAATGCGTGAGATGGCTGAGTTGCTCGTCGCTGAAAGTCCTGGTGAGGCCGCAGGCTGGTTACTGCTCATTCAAGTTCTGGCGAACGAAAGCCATGGTCGAATGGATGAGGCTCTTGCCAGGTTACCTGCACAACTGAGCGGCTCCACTCAAGAACAGTTAAAGCTGGCCAACGCAGAGCTCAGTAGAGGTCTGCAGGAGCGTGGCCTTGACCGTATCTACCGTGCGATGCGGTTGAATGGCGAGGACGTTGAAGCAGCAGCTGGCCACATCTCTCTCATGTTTCTAGCATCGAAGGAAATTGAGGGCGTTCATGCCCTTCCCTCTGCGGTTGAGGAAGGCACCGCTGTCGAGCTTGAAGACAGCACCGGTAGGACTGGATATGTCTCAATCGATTTCGCCGCTGAGCCGCCACTGGCACCTGCAGGTGAATTCGTTGCCGCGGACTCGTCACGGGCCGCCCGGCTGCTCGGTTTGAAAGTTGGTGATACCACAACCGTCAGCAGTGTGGTCGGTGAGCAGACGCTCACGGTGAAACGTATTATCACCCTCCATCGACGCCTGATCGACCTTTCCTACGAGCGCGTTTCCAATTCGGTTGTCCCGAGCAAGACAGTCGTGGCGATGAGTATTCCAACCCGGGATGACGGTGAGATCGATACGACTTTCTTCGTCGATCAGCTAGAGCAAAAGAAATCTCAGAGCCTCAATACCATCAGCCTGTACGGTCAGCATCGCGCCACCCTAGGCCTGCTCGCACGCCTGCTGGGTACGGACGTCATTGAACTGGTGAGGGGTTGGCCTGATGAAGGGGCGCTTCTTCAAGTATCGACGGGGTTAGGCCCCCACGATGTCTTCCCGACGGACACATCCCAGGATCAGGCATGGCTCATTGACCTGTCTATGCTGGTGGAGCTTGCAACCCTCGGTTTACTCGATGTCCTGGAGCTTTTCCCCCGTTTGTATGTCACAGCTGCCACCAAGCAGCTTTTGGACGTAAAGGTAGAGAGATCGGCCCACTATCGAAAGAGCGGTACGCTCTTTTCCCACGATGGCCAACTTGGGATGCAGGAGATTACTGAGGACGCTTGGCGCAAGGATCGTGAGTATCTCGAATCGATCGAGACGGCTATCGAAGCATTCTGCCACGTGGTGCCGGCATACGGGCCGCCTGAGACTTGCGAGCAGCTGCAGATGCTTGAGGGCATCCTGGGCGATGAAGACCATGCAGTCCTGCTCGCTTGCCAAGAGTATGGTGCAGGTCTTTTGTCGATTGATGCGCGGTTACGCGATCTTGCCGGCATGCTGGGGATCGTTGGCGCGTCCACTCAAATGTTGCTGAGGGAAGCCCAACGGGCAGATGGGCTATCGCAGGAGGAGTATTCCCGAGCCGTAATGCGACTCGTCATGGCCAGGCGTAGCTTTGTTTCGGTTCGTGCGGTGGATCTCATCGTCATGATGAATCAGGGTGAGACGTTTGCGAATTTCGGCATCAACCGCCTGCGTAGCTATCTGGCTGAAGAACACCTCGCGTTCCACACTGCGGTACCCGTGCTCGTAGATTTTGTGTGCGGAATGTTCATGCAGAACCGCTGCAACCTGGGTGTGATGCTCCAACTGATTGAGTTCTGCTTCGAGCCGTTGTTCAGACACCCTCACTGTCCAGAAGGATTCTGCCAACTGGCCATTGAGCAGGTCTTCCTCAAATTTCACAGATACAGAATCAGTCCCGCGGCTCGTCGAGCCCTTGAGCAAAGCCTGCAAGCAGCTGAACAGCGATCCGAGCGTCCCTGCAAGCTGGTCAAGCTAAGTGCGGAGATCACCTACGCCTTCGTAGTCCCATTCTGGTCAGTAGTAGCCCCCTCCCTGTTGACTGTCACCCAAGTAGAGACAGGGAATGAGGTGCCTGCACTTGGTTCCGATGGTCAGCAAACTGAAGAGCATGGTGCATGATCAGCTCTCGGCGTGCTGCTTGTTAGCCTCAATGGCCTCTCGATTGTCATCCAGCCCCTGCCGTTCCTGGTTGATGTTTCAACCGGGAACGACTCTGCAGATTTGGATAACGCTATGTGGTGAATAGCAAAACACCTGGCGTTTCAGAAACCGTGATACAACCTCTGTTTCAAACCTCATCAAGGCACGCTAACCATGAAGTCGCTACGGACAGCCGCGGAAGTCCTGGATCGCCTTAGCCATAACCAAGGCGCTTTGCGTGCCGCAGTCGAAGAATTAGCCCAATGGGTTGGAGATCGAGGAGCCACCTCAGTCTTCGACAACGTCCATGGCGCATTGGCCACCCTGGACGACAACATTGAGGTCGTGCGCCATGGCATCGCTGAACTAGTTACCGCCAGCCTTAAGCCCTAGAGTGGAAACCCAGGCGTTCTGGGGCAAGCTCGCGGAGAAGCGTTGCGACTATTTCGTGGGTGTCTCACGAGCTAAGGTACGACTGTTGATCACCACCGCAGATTACCGACCCAAACCCCAGAGCGCAGGTCGCTGGACGGAGCACCGCAGTCCGCATGGTGAGTTCGTTTCCTATGTGACAAGGCATCTCAATGGGCAACTACCGCCTTCGTAAAACATGCCGTGATGCACATCACGGCTATGATGCGCCATCCTTAACTTGCGCCACCTGTGCCCTACTCGTCCCTCTACCAAATTTCGTCGAGATCGATGTCGTCAGCAGCCAAATTGCCTGGGATAACGACTGGCGGCGCTGCTGCAGCTGGCTCGTCGTCATTATCATCTTCTTCTTCGCCTTGGTCGGTGGAGTCAAAGTACTCTTCATCCATGTCATCGAAGTCAAAGTCATTTTCGATTTCATCGTCGGAATCGAAATCGATGTCTATGCGCGCTGTCTGCTTAAGCTGGAAGATGGGATGAAGCTGAGCCGCTTCACTGTAAAAGCCTACGCCAGCCTCCAGCAGCGCTGCGAAGCAAGCATCTTCCTGGATGAACTCAAGGTTTTCGTTGGCAAGCCAGCGACGGCGCCCTCCTTCATAAGCCAACATCCAATTGTTGCCCAAAAGCGCCTGACTCGTCGCCAGCGGCCCAAGGTCGGTAAGGTTGAGATCACCGTCCACTAAGCCTGAATGATTAAGATCCAGAGCTATAAGTGAGCAAACTGAGCTCTCCATATGCAGCACTTGCTGTACCAACGCGTGGCCTAGGTGAATCCCAAGCTCTTTACACAGCCATAGCAGCCAGGCCGTTTCACTGTGATGGTTCGCAGCCGATGCTGACCCGAGGAGGTTCCTGCAGAAATCACTCAATGCCTCCATGTTTAATTGATATTGATGACGATGATAGGTCACAAGGATCTGGGTGATGACCTGGAGCGTGTTGGGAAATCCATACCCACATTTGAGAAGGTACGCTTCGGCGATGGGCCAGTTGGATTTTTTGATGATGGTGGACGAAAGCTGCTTCAGGCCATATTTCACCAAGCTTTCATCCTTGAACCGCGCCTCCAGCGAGAATAGCACTTCAAAATAATGGTGGATGTCGTCTTTTTGCTGGCGCCGCTTTGGTGAAACCTTCAGCTTCTTGAGGGTGTATTTCCAAGACTCCTGAACGAGTTCGCGTACCTCAACAATCTTAGTTTTCGACGCATTGATCTGGAGTTCAAACGCGCTGACGCACTTGATGATGACAGCCAGCGCTCGCTCGGCTTCTTCCCGCGTGTTGAAGAAAAAAGTGAAGTCATCAACATAGCGGAAACCTTTGGGCCAGCCATCCAAAGCAATTCGAATGGAGTCGTCAATCGCGACGCCTATCATCTCAGAAATGATGTGAGAGGTGTCTGGGCCGATCGGTAAGCCAATGGTTTGCCCGTCCTGCGTGCCCATACAGCGCTGATCCAGGATGTTCCCGAAGTATTGAGCATTTTTTACCCTGTTTGCCTTGGCTACAGCTTTGGAATGCAACGCCCACGGAATGGTATGGGTGTAGATGGTGGGAAAATAGCTCGAAATATCGGTGACCAGCGCGTAGCGCGCGCCTGCCGAGCGGCGCACGCGCTCCTCGTACAAATCAGTGAATTTCGTCAGCTCAATCGCTCGCAGCGAGCCTCCTTCTCCAGGGATGCTTCGAGAGATCTCACTCTTGTTGAAATGCTCTTGGATTTGGGGCCAGTACTGGCAGATGTCCTTGGCCAGGCCATAAAAATTGACGGGATTGGGTATTGAGGTAGTCCGTCTGCTGTATGACGACCTCGCCACCGAAAATCGTTCGGACTGGGAGAGTATGCGCCTTCTCCCGTCCAGAGCTTCATCCCAGGTCGCTTCGACTGCCCCTATGTGTTCTGCCAATTGCTTGGTGCTGAACCCAACCGGGAGTTGGATAGGAAAATACCCTCTGGAAAGCAAGTCCTGAAGTTGCATGGCTATCCCGGCGCTCAGGTGGTTAGTGAAAGCAGTAGTGCTGACACATCTACGTTCATGATTCGATGGCTTTATGCCACGAAAGTCTGACCAAGGCTACTCGCTGCAATGCCTTACCTTCGTGCACCCTGCCATTCGGAACCCGGCTCTACGTAAATGAAGGCGAAACAATGCAGCAAGCCAGGTCGTATGGGCGTTCAACCGAAGCGCCGGCGCCAGCGAACACAGCGCGATCCGACTGGTTGGCTTGCGATAATCGATATATTGAACCAGCCTGCTTGATCCGGTGCACACTCCTTGCGGTGGACATTATCCACCCTAAGTCGTGTCCAATCAGCCCGGGATAGACCACCAGGGAGTGATCAACAAAACAGGCAAGGAAACGCCACTGAACGCTTTTCAGTGGGCTTCGAGGCCTGTTATTTATACAGAAAAATCCATCTAGGAGTCGCATGGATACAGCTAGAACCCTGATCAGCTTCCTCTCCGGATCCGTATGCTATTGACCAGATCGGCGCAGTGATTTATCCGACCCAGTAATTTTTCCTCCACTCTTTTCGACTTCCCGTCGAATTTGCTCCTGGTTAACCTCGTCCATCGCAGCTTTTGATTTCAAAAACTCCTCATATCCCCTCTTGATGTAGAGCTTCAAAATGCCTGGTACTTCTTGAATCTTTCCGACATCAAGCTCGCCGACCTCAAGTTTCGTCGCCGGGCTTGTTTCCTCGTAGGGCCAGCCAGGGCTCAGGATGTAGAAGTACATGAAAGGCAGTTTAAAAACTGCAAAATACCGATGAGGGTGATCAGTGAATCTGATGTCTTGAGATCCGATTGAGCGATCTATACCATAAGTGTAAGCCTTTGGAAGACCATAAAATGGTGGCTCTCCGTAGAAGGGCGCAAAATAAATAGTCGTGCTGCATCGATTGTTTAAGATGTCTTGTTTAGACGCGTCCAAAAACGCATCTACCACAACCTTATCTTCACTTGTTCGATTATTCTCATCGTCGTTAGTAGTAAGCAACGCTCGCCAGAATACAGACAAAACAGCTAGCTGGATTTCATCGCTAATCACTAATATTGAGCTTTGCTTTTGGTAGTTCGCTATTTTTCTGAATAGACCCTCGGCAAGTTTTTTCTCCCAAACGGAAAGTTTTCCTTCGCAACCTCCGCACAAAAGGTGTTTTTTTGGCCCATCTTGGTGTCGGACATTGACGTCCCGAGTGTCCCGAATGAATTGCGTGGCTGACGTTTTTTTAAGCCAGTCATAAGCGAATTTGGGGATGCAGTGAGACTCTTTCAGCAAGACATTTTTGTCATCACACAGCGCGCAGTCTCCTAGGACACCGCCCGTCGCTGCCACATCGAACTCTTGCTTAGTGATGTTACTTTCCATCGTCAAAATTTTCCCTTGTTGCTGATCCGTTGATACTCGCGCTCACCGAAGCCTGGCATCTGCTCTGCCAAACCAAGTACTGGTGGCAAGAGACGTCTTCACCTGATTGCCGAGAAAGGCTGAAGAGGCTTGAAGCTCATAATCACTTCTTAATCCACAGCCAAGTCCACGTATCTGTACAGTGGACTGCAATGATAGCTTAGCGCCGTCTCAGAATGAGACGAATGCGCTTTAGCCCACGCAGGAACGTTGGCGTACCTCCTCGTTGGAGGTGTTCTCACCAAGCAAGACGTTCAAACATCAAGACGCGGTGAGGAAACGTTTGTGCTGGCTTTCAGATTCGTAAAAGCGGTGATGACTGTGAGAGGTCTGGACAACGAGGCTGATGCGAGTGGTGAAACAAGGCCTATGAACGCCAAACGATGAACAATCGCTTTATTTTCTAAAGCATTGAGACTGAAGTCCCCGGCCTTTGAGCTTCTTATGAACATCTGACATCGCCCACTTGTTAAATCGAATATTATGAAAGAAAGCCCGGCATCACCGCCGGGCTTCGCATTCTCCCCCTAAGCGCGCCTTTTGATCGCCACCTTCGCCCACAGCGTAAACGCCTCTGGTGGTGTCCAGCCTGAGTTTGATACGTGCTCTTGCAGGCACACGTAATGATTGCCTTCGTAACTCACGCCATCCTCCTTGAAATACCGTTGGTTCAACTGCCACTCGGGGAACTCTGGATCGGTGATGTCTCCGGCCGTTCGAACGATCAGGCTCTTGCTCGGAAGCGACTGATTCCCCTGAGTGTCTGTTGCGGTGACAAAGTAGCTGTACTGAGTGTTCGCCTTCAGGCCTGAGTCCTTCAGCGTTAACGTTGGTGTATTACCTATCGCAGCCCCATTTCGGTACAGCGTGTAGGTCACGATCGGCCGCGGGCCGCTTGAAGCGCCCCAACTCAAGGTCATGCTGATTTCGGTGACGTCCCTGGCCGACAGGTTCGCGGGCGCCGTTGGCCGCTCGCCAGGCTGCGATTCGCCGTGAATCAACGGTGCATAACGATTGTAGAACTCCCAGTTGTAGGCAACATTGTCCCGGGTAACACCGTCGTCCCAGTTGATGGACCAGGTCATCAGCCCTTTGATGGCATGGCCAGCAGTGTCGAGACGCTTGAATGCATTGACAACGGCAGCAGGATCTATCACATAGCCAGTGGCCGCAGCGTCGTTGTTGGCCGGTAAGCCAATGACGAATTTATCTGCGGGGATGGCGATGTAGTCCCGCGTGCCGGTCACCAGGCTTTCGGTCAGGTAGTAGAGGAAATCCTCTTTCATTTCATCATTGTTCTGGGCAATCCAGGCACCTTGACCACCGTTGGCCTCCTGTACCCAGATCCCATCGCCACCCTGGTTGTAGTACTGCGGCGCGATGAAGTCGTAGTAGCCCTCAAGGGCCTGAAGGTAGCCAACGTACTTGCCGCCAACCCTGAGGTAGGGAAACTCGGGGGCCATGCTGATGATGAAGTGTTTCCCTTCGGCCTTGTAGTGATCCTTCACCAGTTTCAAGGCCGCCGGCAGCACCGTCTTGTTGTCGGCAAAATCAATCGCGCTTTGCTCCAGGTCGATATCCAGCCCGTCAAAGCCGTAGACTTCAACCAGGCGAATGATTTCATTCGCCAGTGGCTGCTCATCGCCCTTGTGCAACTCGATATGAGCGTCGGCGCCGCCCAATGAGATCAACACCGCCCTCCCCTGACTGTTGAGCACGCCGACCTGACGGCGAAACTCATCCTCGGAGAGGTTGTAGGGGCTGAAGGTAGGGATACCTTGGCCTTTCATGAAAGCCACAGCAACAACGTTGTAGTCCTTGGGTACATCCACCAGATTCAGATTGGCAAAGTGCCCACCTTGATAACCGTCACTATGGCCGGCTTGCCAGTTATGCCAGAACCCCATGAGGATTTTTTTATTGGCAATGCTAGGCATCAATGATGCTGAATCATTTACTTGCGACTTCAGTGATGAAAAATCAATTTTAGACATTGTTCTATTCCCTCAGAACTGTATTAAGGCCGTACATGGCCCGACCGATCTGCTCCCTGAAGGAGCACTCTGAGGCTAGCGCAAGGTCTTGGATTTTCCACCATGGAGCGTCTGGCAGGAGGACGTTACTCGATATCGATGACGACCTTGCCCACAGCCTTGCCCGAACCCTGCAAAACCTGTGCATCTTGGGCTTGGGCCAGGCCAAAACGGTGAGGGTCCATCAGCGGTTTGAGCTTGCCCTCTTCCGCGAGCCGCGTCGCATGCCGCAGGATTTGCCCATGGTGCGCGCGCCCTTCCCCGCTGAGCATTGGCAAAAGCACGAATATGCCTGACAGCGTCACGCAACGCAGGGAGCCAGGGGCCAGGTTATGGGAGGCGAAAGCAAAACAACTGGCGACATGGCCATAGGCTTTGGCCGCAACCAGGGAGTCGTCCAGGCTCTGTCCGCCCACGGTGTCGTAAACGATGTCGAAGCCTTTGCCTTCAGTGAAATCCGCAACGTATTGCTCGACAGTTTTGGCGTTGTAATCGATAGGCGTAGCGCCAAAGGATGCGACGATTGCTTGCTTGCCGGCGGACGCTGTCGCGTACACCTCAGCGCCGTGTGCGGCGGCAATCTGGATTGCTACATGGCCGACTCCGCCAGCGCCGCCTTGCACCAGCACACGCTGGCCGGGCTGGACAGCAGCGCGATCGACCATGCCTTCCCAGGCGGTCAAAAATACCAGCGGAAGTGCCGCGGCTTCGCGCATACTCAGGTTCTTCGGTTTCAATGCCAGCAGCGCAGCGTCGACCGCAGCATACTCGGCCAGCGAGCCCTGCAGGCCGCGAACGCCTCCGGTGAGTCCGTAAACCTCATCGCCGACGTTGAAGGCCGTCACCTCAGGCCCGGTTTCAACCACGACGCCTGCAAGGTCGGTACCGAGAATCGCGGGCAACTCCGGCATGGCGTAGGGGGCAAGCCCCAGACGAATCATGTTGTCGATGGGGTTAACGCCGCTGGCTGCAATGCGCACGAGGACTTCGCCCGCCCGTGGCGACGGGCGTTGTACGGTTTTCTCCAGCAATGCTCCGTTAGCGTAGTCGTCTAGCACCATGGCTCGCATCGTGTACTGGCTGTTCATTCTGATCTCCTGAGAGGTTGTTTACAGTGGGTAATCCAGGGATTAGGGTTAGCTTGAGCCTTTAGGTATCATCTGTCGATTAGGCACTTTTTTGAAACGTAGGCACCCAATGGTAACCATCACCACACCCACTGTTCGCGATCCCGGTAATCCCATGGTGGTCTGTGAGCAATGCCCGCCTCGCCGAATTCACGCGCTTTTGGCGCCGAAATGGTCGTCCATGGTGATTTATGTACTGAGTTTCGGCTCGATGCGCACAGGCCAGCTCCAGCGCACGATGCCGGGAATTTCAAAGAAGATGCTTACCCAGACCCTGCGCGAGCTGGAGAGTGATGGTTTGCTCGCGCGCAAGGTGCACCAGGTGGTGCCGCCCATGGTCGAGTATTCACTGACCGAGGTGGGGCACAGATTTGTCGAGCCGCTGATGGCGCTCTATGAGTGGGCAGAAGACAACGCCGAGCTTCTGGACGAGATTGAGGCCAATCGGGCGGCTTCCGGCGGCAATTTAGAGGCCAGCTAAAGCCACACCACCTCACTGGCGCAAAACAAACTCGGCCAACTGCTCAAGCGCCTGCGAACTCAACCCCGCAAATGCCGGCATCGGTACTTCCCCCCAGCGGCCACTGCCGCCCTGGCTGATATGCTCGATGAGTTTCGCGACCGCCTGGCCATCATTTTTATAGCGCTTGGCAACGTCCCGATAGGCCGGGCCGACCACTTTATGGTCAATGGCATGGCACGCCAGGCATGCGTTCTGGTCCAGCAGCGCCTGCACGTCATTGACCGGTTTGTCGGTTGCCGGCAAGACGCTGGTCTGCGGTTGCATAGCCGTTGCCGGCGCACCTGAATAAGCCCCCGCCAGGTACTCGCCGATCACCTCCACGTCCGTATCCGATACTGGCGCGCCGTAGCTGTCTTTCATCTTGCGGACCAACGCTGTCCAGTGCGTCCGGTCGAAACCTGGCGGCTGGTACTCGATGTAGTCGGCCGAATGGCAAATCCCGCACTTCTGCTGCGCCAGGTTGTAGCCGGGCGCCTGCGACGGGCGCAGCTTGACTGTTTCGGCTGGCAACTCAATGGTCAGCGGCGCGGCATTCGCCTGCGCCGCGCAGGCAAGCAACAATGCTGACAGTGCAACGTGTTTAATCAACCCAGCGTTCATTGTTTCACTCCTGGACCACGGTAACCGGGGTGCTTTCGATGTCGTTCTTCAGGTAGATGGCGGGGTTCCACTGCAGTGTCCGCGGTTGCTGCTCGCCGTTGTTGCTGGTGGCGCGTACCTGCAAACCGACCTTGCCCAGGTGTCGCGGTCGCCACGCCAGTGTCCACTGGCGAAATGAGTAGCGGCCAAGGTCTTCGCCCAACTGCGCCGGATGCCAACGCCGGCCACCATCGTCCGACACCTCGACGCTGCGAATGCCGTGACCACCGTCAAAGGCAATACCATTAAGCGTCAGCGGCTGGCCGAGTTTGACCCTGTCGCCGGCCTGCAGGCTGGTGATGAATGAACGGACTTTCAGCTTGCCGATTGGCCGGGTCTTGTCCGCTACGCTGCCGGCAGGTACGCATTGGCAGTCGTTGTCCGGCACGCGGTAGGCGTTGGCCATGAAGAAGCCATCGAAGGTGTGATCGATGACTTCGATTTCACTCAGGTGCTTGACCCAATAGGTGCCGGCATAACCCGGCACGATCAACTTGATCGGGTAGCCGTTGAGCAAAGGAATGTCTGTGCCGTTCATGGCCCAGGCGATCATCGGTTCGTCACTGAGCGCCAGATCGATTGCCAGTGACTTGATGAACTGCGGGGTGGTGGGTAGCACCGGCTGATCGAGGCCACGAAAGGTGACCTGTTTGCCAGCGGCCTGAACCCCGGCACGCTTGAGCACGGTTTTCAACGGGATGCCGGTCCATCGCGCATTGCCCATCGAACCGTTGCCCAACTGCGCACCGAACACCCGCGGCAAGCCATAACCTCGGCTGTTACCGGAGCACTGGTTGACTGCCACCACCTCAACCGCAGGCGCCAACGCCTTGAGTTCGGCAAGGCTCAGGCTCAGCGGCGTGTCTACCAGCCCCTTGATCTGCAACTGGTAAGTGTCCGGGTCGATCGAGGTCGGGATATTGGCCAGGTGGTAGCGAACGAAAAACGCATCATACGGCGCTTGTAGGTGTTGCGGGGTTGGTCGGGCATCGTCTATTGCACTCAACAGGGAAGGAATTGCTTGCGTTTCTCCTGTTGAAACTAAGTAAGCGTAGGCAGCTAGCCTATGGGAAATTTCCCAAACTCCTACGAGCGGATGCCGCGTCAACGCCCAGGAAACACCCCGGACTGCTCCAACGCCAGCTCCAATCCCCCCAGCGCCTGATCAAGCTCAGCCACACACACCTCAAGCCGCTCGACATCCAGCTGCGGCGCACCGCACACCGCATCCAGCTGCCGGCAGGCGCTGACCAGCTGCACCGCCCTGACCACTTGCGCGGCGCCCTTGATACGGTGGGACAGCCTCGCCAGGCTTTCGGTATCGCGCTGCGCCAGCAGCGCTGCCAGCTGTTGCCGGTCGTGCTGGTTGTTGTTGAGCAGCTCCTCGAGGATCTGGCGAAACTTCACCGGCTCGTTGTTGAGCAACAACTTGAGCGGCGCCAGGTCCATCACCGCCGTTGCCGCAGCCATCGGCAGGTCGGACGCGGCCAGATGCGGCTGCACCTCGGTTGGCGGGCCATCGTCATGCAAAGCGCGCAAACGCGCATCCAGCTCATCCACGCCGATTGGCTTGATCAGGCAGTCGTCCATGCCGGCCTTGATGCACAGTTCGATTTCCTCAGGTTGCGCATCAGCCGTCAGGCCAATGATGACCGTACGCTCCTGCGCGTCGCCGCCCTCTGCCTGGCGGATGGCCTGCGCCAGTTGCGAGCCGCTCATCACCGGCATGTGGCAATCGGTGATGACCACGTCGAACGCGCCCTCGGACCACCGCTCGAACGCCACCTGGCCGTTTTCGGCCTCGCTGACGTCATGGCCGAGAAAGCTCAGTTGTTGATGCAGCACGCGCCGGTTGACTTGATGATCGTCCACCACCAGTACCTGCAAGCGGTAGCGTTGCCCGCTCGGCGCTTTCTGCCCAGCCTGCAGCCCGGCAACCGCCTCAAGCACCTGGAAGCGCAGCGCCATGCCTACCCGTGTGCCCTGCCCCGGCTCGCTGCTGATGCTGACCTGCCCGCCCATCATTTCGCACAGCGAACGGCAGATGACCAGGCCCAGGCCGGTGCCTTCGTTTTCCCGCACGTTGCGCTGTACCTGGACAAACGGCTGGAACAATTGCTGCTGGTCGTGTGCGGCTATGCCGATGCCTGAGTCCTCGACGATAACTTGCACATCCATCTGCGCTGAATCGTTCAGGTGGCCGACCACCGTGACTTTGACGAAGCCGACCTCGGTGAACTTGATGGCGTTGCTCAGCAGGTTGGAGACTACCTGCTTGAAGCGCAGGGCATCGACCAGTACATCGCGGTTGATGTCGGCATCGATCTCCAGCATCAGCGTCAGGCGCTTCTGCCGGGCCAGGCCTTCGAATACCCGGGCCACCGACTCGACCAGTTCCCGCAGGTTGGCGCGCTTGGGCGAGAGGCTCATGCGCCCGGACTCGATGCGGGCAATGTCAAGAATGTCGCCGATCAGCTCCAGCAGGCCGGTCGCCGAGTTGTGGGCGATTTCGATGCTGACACGGTCGATGCGCTCATCGGCGGAGCGCTTGAGTATCAGCTCCAGCAAGCCGATCACGGCGTTCATCGGCGTGCGGATTTCATGGCTCATGGTCGCCAGGAAGCGCGTCTTGGCCCGGCTCGCTTCAACCGCCTGCTCTTTCGCCTCCTGCAACTGCTGCACCAGCCGGTGATGCTCGGTCAGGTCCATCCAGCCACAGATCACCCCACGGGTAACACCTTGCGAATCTTCGAAGGGTTGAATCCAGTGTTCGATCCAGGCCTCTTTGCCGTGCATGCGAATGGCATGGACCGCCTCGATCGATTGCCCTTCACGCATGGCGCGCAGGTAACTGCCGTGAAAGTCGGGA
This sequence comes from Pseudomonas sp. B21-035, assembly GCF_024748945.1. Taxonomy (NCBI): domain Bacteria; kingdom Pseudomonadati; phylum Pseudomonadota; class Gammaproteobacteria; order Pseudomonadales; family Pseudomonadaceae; genus Pseudomonas; species Pseudomonas sp. B21-035. The sequence goes on along the minus strand of NZ_CP087179.1, from coordinate 2,838,518 downwards.
AGCGCCTGCGCCTCGATGCCGGGCATCTCGTGGATCGTCTTGTTCAAGACTTGATCGGCACTCAGGCCGACACTCGCCAGGTAGCTGCGGTTGCACGACAGCATGCGGCCGTCGACATCACGCACATACAAGGGCCGCGGCATGCTGTCGGTCAGGGTTTCAATAAACTGCAACTGGTCGTTGAGCCTGTGTTCGGCGCGCGTGCGCGCACGAATCTGGCGGCGCAGGTACAGCACCCAGACCAGGGCAAGCGCCAGCAGCACCACAGCGCCAGCCACCAGCTCGGTAATCAGCGTTCGATAATCACGCCAGGTCTCGCCGCTCATGCCAGGGGGCGAGCGCCAGCGGTTGGTAATGGCCGTGAGTTCGTCCGGCGAGATGTCCTGCAGGGCCTTGTCGAGGATCGACTGCAGCTCCGAGTCGCTGCGGCGCATGGCGAAATTGGCAGTGGCCGGGCCGATGTCGAGCAATGCGTTGATGCTCAGGCCATTGTCAAACAGGCGAATGTTGTAATAGCGCGCGGTCGCCAGTGGGGCCACGGCGGCATCGGCCTTGCCTTCGTACAGCAGGGTGTTCCAGGCTCATTCGGCTGACCTCACAAGTGGGTGTGGCTTGAGTCTATCGAGCCGCAGGCGGGTGCTGATCGTCCGTTGGGACTAGCTGTGGCAAAGCGTTTGAACAGGGGCCGGCGCTAGTCTGTTTGGAGGATTCCGTGGTTTCGCGTTGCCCCCAGCATGGCTTTGGGTCGATACCCCGCCCGCTCATTGACCAACTGCGAAGGACCTTGATCGCCATGGAAAAAGTCATCTACCTGCTCTGGCGTGACACTCAGACCCCGCGCGAAACCTTTGCCCGGCAACTGCGCTGCGAAGTTGCCGCGCAACTGCAGGCGCACGGCGCGCAAAGGCTGCAACTCAACCTGGCCGACAGCGACGTCGACGCTGCGGCAGGCTTGCGCCAGGAGAACAACCGGCCGCTGCCGCACGCCTGCCTGTCGCTGTGGCTGGACAGCGCCAACGCCAGTGCCAGGCAGCCGTTCGACCGGCTGATCATGGCGGCAACCGCGCGTATGGCGGCCTATCTGGTGTGTGAGTCCGAAGCCATCGGCAACACACGCTTTGCGTGCGCGCCGGGCGAGCGAACCTACGGTTTTGCGCAAGTAGCCCTGCTGACCCGCCCTCCTCGCCTGACCCCGCAGGCCTGGCTGGACATCTGGCGCAACCACCACACGGCAGTGGCCATCGACACCCAGGACAACTTCCAGTACGTGCAGAACCTGGTGGTGCAGGTGCTGACCCACGGTGCCCCGCCGATCGACGCCATCGTCGAAGAGTGCTTCCCGCCGGCGGCGATGACCGACCCTCAAGCCTTCTTCGACGCGGTCGGCGACGAGGCGAAGTTCCAGCGCAACCTGGCAATCATGATGGACAGCTGCGCGCGCTTTATCGATTTCGACAAGATCGACGTGCTGCCCACCAGTCAATATCGCCTCTAGGGCCGGTCAAACAGGTTGGCCGTGACCTTGAGCTGTGCAGGTATCGGTGAGGTCACGGTTTCAAACAGGCGCTGGTAGCCTGTGGCAACGATCAACCAGCGCCCGTCACGCTTGACGTAGTCATCCTGGTACAGCGCCGTGCCGTGCAGCATCCAGTCGCCCTCAAGGTCGATGGCGTGATCTTCCAGGTACCAGCTGCCACGCGCGGTGTCGGCCGAGAGAATTTCGATCTGCGGATGGTGCCCGTGGTGTTTGCACAGGAACGTCGGCCGGTCGAGTATCGCCTTGAGCCCTTCAATAAAGGCTGCCCGGCTGTCGAAGCTGTATTTGCCGCCGTCCAGGGCGGTGGTCAGGTCTTCGGCCAGGCAGGCCTCCAGTGCCGTCCAGTCATGGCAATCAACCGCAAGAAAGTAACGGTACTTGAGCTGCTTGATGTGCTCGATCTCGACAAGGTCGTCCAAAGTAAGGACCATCAGTGGTACTCCTGGGGGTGGGGAGGCATCGGCACAGGATAGGTCGATGCCCACTGACGTCATCGTCCGGCTAGACTACAGGGCTACACGTTTTCGGAAGCCACCATGCTGCAGATCTTTGAACGCCGCCTCGACCCCTTCCCGCCCGACGAAGTACCACCGCCACCGGTAGGCCTGTTGCGCTTTCTGTGGGCCTGCACCCGTGGTGCGCGCGGCTATGTGCTTGCGCTCGCGCTGCTCAGTGCCAGTGTGTCGATCTACGAAGCCTGGTTGTTCGCCTTTCTCGGCCAGGTGGTCGACCTGCTCTCGACCTGGCAGGCCGGTGGCGCTACCGACGGCGAGGAGCGGCGCGTGCTGTGGGGCATCGGTATCGTGCTGTTGACCAGCATCGGCCTGGTGGCGCTGCGCACCATGGTCCAGCACCAGGTACTGGCGATCAACCTGCCGCTGCGCCTGCGGTGGGACTTCCACCGGCTGATGCTGCGCCAGAGCCTGTCGTTCTTTTCCGATGAGTTCTCCGGGCGGGTGACCACCAAGGTGATGCAGACCGCCCTCGCCGTGCGCGAAGTGCTGTTCACCCTGATCGAGATCATCCCCGGCATCGGCGTGTACTTCATCGCCATCATCGCCCTGGCCGGTGGCTTCGCCCTCAAGCTGATGCTGCCTTTTATTGCCTGGGTCGCCTTGTTCGGCCTGGCCATGCTGTACTTCGTGCCGCGCCTGGGCAAGGTCGGGCAGGAGCAGGCCCATGCCCGCTCTTCAATGACCGGGCGAATCTCCGACGCTTACACCAACATCACCACGGTCAAGCTGTTTTCCCACTCCAAGCGTGAAGCGCACTTCGCCCGCGCGGCGATGGAAGATTTCAAGCAGACCGGCTTTCGCCAGATGCGCCTGGTCAGCCAGTTCGAAATCGTCAACCAGGCGCTGGTGGTGGCCTTGATCATCGGCGCCGGCGGCTACGCCCTGTGGTTGTGGCACCAGGGTGACGTCGGCACCGGCGCGGTGGCGGCGATTACCGCCATGGCCCTGCGCATCAATGGCATGTCGCACTGGATCATGTGGCAAATGACCGCGCTGTTCGAGAACATCGGCACCGTGCAGGACGGCATGGCCACCCTCACCCGCGGCCCCAAGGTGCAGGATGCGCCGAACGCCGGCGTGCTGCAGACCCGCGGCGGCGCGGTGAGTTTTGACAATGTCAGCTTCAACTACAACGGCGAGCGCCAGGTGCTCGATGGCCTCAACCTGAACATCCGCGCCGGCGAAAAGGTCGGCCTGGTGGGCCGCTCCGGCGCCGGCAAGTCGACGTTGATCAACCTGCTGTTGCGCTTCTACGACGTCGACAAGGGGGTGATTCGCATCGACGGCCAGAACATCGCCGAGGTCACCCAGGACAGCCTGCGCAGCGCCATCGGCATGGTCACCCAGGATACTTCCCTGCTGCACCGCTCCATCCGCGACAACATCGCCTATGGCCGCCCGGATGCCACTGATGCGCAAATCCGCGCGGCGGCCTACCACGCCCAGGCCGATGGCTTTATCAGCCAGCTGAGCGACAAGCAGGGCCATAGCGGCTACGACACCCTGGTCGGCGAGCGCGGTATCAAGCTCTCGGGCGGCCAGCGCCAACGCATTGCCATCGCCCGGGTGATGCTCAAGAACGCGCCGATCCTGCTGCTCGACGAGGCCACCAGCGCGCTGGATTCGGAAGTGGAAGTAGCAATCCAGGAAAGCCTCGGCGAAATGATGCAAGGCAAGACCGTCATCGCCATCGCCCACCGGCTCTCGACCATCGCGGCCATGGACCGGCTGATCGTCATGGACGAGGGCCGTATCATCGAGCAAGGCACCCACGCCGAACTGCTCGGGCGCAACGGCACCTATGCACGGCTGTGGCAGCACCAGAGTGGCGGCTTTCTGGGTGAGGATCAGGGGCTGGCGCTGGCCGAGGAATAGCTGGCCGAGAAACAGTAGCCGTTGCTAGTGCAGGACTGCATAGATCGACGAAACCACCTGGCGGGTGGCTTCCTCGATCGTGCCTTCATTGCGGCACAGCACCCAGCCGTTATCGGCAACCGCCTGCTCGAACGCCTGGGTACTCGCCACGTGCTCTTCGAGCCTGTGCATCACCGTGCTGTTCAGCCCGCGGTTGCGTGCTGCGGCCCTCGCCCACGACACTTCAGGGTCGGTGACCACCCCGACATGCAGGTCCGGCACCCGTACGTTGCGCTCCAGGTTCAACTGCAGAATCTCGGCAAACGGCACTAAACGGCGAAACGCCGCATCGGACGGGTACCAGCGATCGATGAGGATGATGCTGTCGGCGGGCTGTTTGCTCAGCACATGCGCGGATATCCAGGTGCGGCTATCGGCCAGACGCTGACACACGGCCAGTTCCAGATCCCGGCAGGGATTGCGCACCAGCTGGTTGACCAGGGCCATGGTTGCACCACGAAAGGGATCGCTTTTTTTCTCGCACAGGCGGATCACCTTGTGCTTGTCGGCGCGCAAGGCTTTGGTCACGGCCTCCAGGAGCGTGGTCTTGCCGGTGCCCTTGGGCCCATCGAGGGAAACAAACAGCGGACGGTTCATGCTTCAAGCAACAATTGAGGGAGTGATGCGCACTCTACTGGTTTCTGCCGGTCATTGGGCTTGCTCCCACAGTAAACAGCGACAAATCGCGACGCTGTAGGTGTTTTCTGTAAGACCGTTCTGAATCATACTTCCGCCGCCGTTGCGCTATCCCGCCGAAGAAGCGCTGCTGCATGCCTGCCAGTTGCTGGAATGCGCCGAGGCCACGGTCAGCGACGCGCTCGACCACCTGACGCTCAACGACCACTCCCTGGTGTACGGCGCCGGCCAGCACATCGAGACGGCGCGGGCGCTGATTGACGCCGTGCTTGATGGTGGCGGCGTGAACCGGGTCTTTAGCCCCCGCTAGACGGTGGGATCAGGGGCGAGTGGAGCAAAGGCAGCTATTGGCTCAATACCCCAGGAGCCAATCATTGGCTATGATGCCTGCCCGTCAGACAACCGGAAGTCCGATCCTCATGCTCAAGCCCCTGGCCCTGCTGACTCTCGCTGGTGCGTGTGGCTACGCCAGTGCCGCATCCAGTGACCTTGCCGGCGTCTGGCAAGGCACTCTGGGCAAAGCGCCGATCAGCGCCTGTTTCAACGCCGCCCCCGAGCGCAACGGTAGCTACTACTACCAGCGCTTTCTCACGCCGATCCCGCTAGCCCAGGAAAACCCCGGCGAACCCTGGGCCGAACACGGCAATACGGGTTTCTGGCACCTGGACGCACCCCAGGGCGATCACCTGAGCGGAACCTGGCGCAAGGCCCCGGGCGCCACGCCGCTACCTCTGGCGCTGACACGCACCAGCGCCGAAGGCTGTGGTGGCGACGCCTTCAACCAGCCGATGGAGGCAGCCCCGCTGCCGGTCAAGGTCGAGAAAAAGACCTTCGGCGAGCACGCCTATCAAGTACGCACCCAAGGCGCCCAGGTCACCTTGAAGCTCAACGGCGACAGCCCGGCCATCCATAAAATCAATCAACACCTGGCCCGCCTGGCCGCAAGCCCCGAGGGCCAGAACACCTTCTTCAGCGAACGCCGCGAGTTCCTCGGCCGCAACGGCTCCGCCGCAACCAGCGAGATCAGTGTCGAGCCCACCTACTGGTCATCACAGTGGATCACCGTCAGGTTCTACCGCTGGAGCGCAGGCTATGGTCGCGGCGGCATCAGTTGGGGCCTGCACAGCTGGAACCTGCAAACCGGCGAAAGCGTCGACCCCTGGACCTGGATCGGTACGCGCTTTGCGTGGGACAGCCCCTACACCGGGCATGTCGAACTGCCGAAAAAATTCGCCAGCTGGTTGCAGACCCAGGCCAGCGCAGACAGCGATTGCCCGGATGTCGCCAGTTACAGCAGCTACGACCTGAGTTTCGACACCCAGGGCCTGCGCCTGGCCAACCAGCCCAGCGGCGATGGCTGTGATGTCGACCTGAGCTTCACCTGGCAACAACTGCAGCCGCTGCTCTCGGCGCAGGGTCGGGCCGCGCTGCCGAGCTTGCAGGTGCCGTGACAGGTTCGCCAAACATAGACAACTCCCCGAGGTAGCCAGTCAATGGACCCGACCGACACCCAGGCCCTGCAGCAACTGCGCAGCGCCATCCCCATCGGCCTGCGCCATGCCCTGGCCTTGCTGGAGCGCTGCGCAGGCGACCCGCAGCAGGCCGCCGAGTGCTACAAGGCCGAGCTGCTGCAGGTGCTGGTGGACAGGTCCGGGCTGCCCGCCGATCAGGCCCGGGCGCACCTGCATGGCGCAGGCTATGACCTGAGCCGCGCCTTGAGCGCCATCGAGCAAATGCGCTACAGCCTGACCGAGCGCATCTTGCGCCAGCATCACCAGGACAAGGGCCGCGCCCTGGACCTGATAGCCCAGGCGCTGGAAACCGCCGAGCAACTGCCGCGCCAGTACTGGCTGGACTTCGCGCGGCTGGAGCAACTGCCCCCGGCTACCCGCTGCTTCATGGTGTTGCACGAATGGCTGGCCTTCGAGGACTGGGAAGGCTTTGACTGTGCCCTGCACTTTCATTTGCCGCAGGCCATCGCCCAGCTTCGGCACCTGCAGCGGGATGCGCTGGCCGATACCCTGGACCAGGCCGAGCAACGCCAGCAACAACTGCGGGCAGCCCATGCCGGGGGCGAAAGCGCCGCAGAGTTTGCCGTTCGGGTCAACCAGGATGCGCTGTTCAACACCTGCCAGCAGCGCTTCAGTGAGCAGCGCGCGCACCTCGATGAGTGCCTGTACGCGTGGGTAGAGCGCCATATCGAGCAGTTCCCCGCCTGAAACAGGGCCGTCAGGCTGCAAAAGCCGGTAGACTGCCGCCCCCACCGAACACGGACCTCGGATCAACGCCGCCATGGAACTGCACTTCAGCATCACCGCCGCCCATCTTCACACCTGGATGGCCGAACGGCTCGAGCAGGAATTGCTCAAGCAGGATCAGCAGCAAGCGCGGGCCATGGCCACCTTTGCCCGTTGGCAAAGCCGCCTGGTCGGCCCGCTGATGTTCACCCTGTGCGTGGTCGGCGGCTTGCTGGCGATCTATTTCCCCGAACGACGCTTCACCCCGCAAAAGGTCATCACCCTGGGGCTGTTCGTGCTGCTGTTCATCCCGCTCTGGTGGCGTTTTTCCGGGCGCTGGATCAAGCACCTGCAAGCACGCATCGCCGCCAACCACGCCAAGCCCCGGGCACCGTTGCGCGGGCTCAATCAGCGGCTGATCGAAGCCCGCTTGCGGGCGCCACTGAAATCGCTTGAAAGCACCTATTGCCTGCGCTTCGACGAGCAGGGCTTTAGCCTCGACAAAGCCGGTGCCGGCACCAGCAGCCTGGCCTGGGAGCAGATCGCGCAGGTGCTGGAAACGCCTTACTGCTACCTCGTGGCCAGCGCGCCGATGGTGAGCCAGGGCCAGTCCTTGGTGATTGTCAAAGACAGCGAGCTGATGCCGCCTGAGCAATACCAGCAAGGCTTGCGTGCGTTCCTCGGCCACTGCCCGGTGGCGCCCTCGACAATCGTTGAGGCCACCGGGCACACCGATCAGGGTACGGACATCACTGATAGCGAGCCGGCCAGCAGGAACATTGGCACGAACGACAGCACCGTGGACACCGCCACGACGAACGCCATCAGCCGATGATCGCCACCATACTGGGTTGCCAGCACATATGAATTGCTCGCACAGGGCGCCACCGAGTACAGCAGCACCAGCGTGGCGACCAAGGGCGGCACGGGCCAGGCGCTGATCAGCGCATAGGCCAGCAGCGGGAACAGCCCCAGGCGGATGCTGGCAGTGAGCAAGCCGGTCTTGCACAAGCGGGCAAACTCGCCGCTGGGTATCTGCAAGGCCGCCCCGACGCAGATCAGGCTCAACGGCAAGGCCGGTGCACCCAGTGCGCTCAGCGGCTGGGCAAGCGCTTGCGGCAGCAGCACGCCGCTCAGGTTGAGGGCAAGCCCCGCGCCACTGGCGAGGATCAGCGGGTTGAGGCAAACCTTCAGGACAATCCCCCACACCGAGCCGTCCCTGCTGCCGAACGCCAGCAATACCACGGTATTGGAAATCGCCACCATGTAGGCAACCACCACCGCTGCAACGCCGTAGTCCTCGGGCGTGAGCAACTGCGAGGCCACCGACAGGAAGATGAAACTGTTGAAGCGCACCGAGCCCTGCATGATCGAGGTGAAGGTTGCATGCACCACGCGCAGGTAGCGACAGCCAAGCAGTACGCCCAAGGTAATCACCAGGGTGACCGCACCGAGGATCAGCACCGTCGATTTGGCCGTGCTGCCCATGGCGCCGGCGGTGGCGATGGTATGCACCAGGTACGCCGGAAAGAACAGCCAGTGGGTGAGCTTCTCGGCGCCCTTCCAGAAGCCGCTGTCCAGCCACTCGCCACGCCTGAGCACGACACCGATCAGGATCAATATGAATGACGGCGCAATGGCCGCCAGTGCTGTTGCTGCATGCATGATGCTCAGGTTTCCTTGCAATGATTGATAAAGCCCGGGGCGCTGGCATTGGCCAGCAGCCCGACCGCCACCAGCGCTTCGTTTGCCAGCGCCGGGGCAAAACGCACCCCCGAGCCGGAAGCACCGACCAACGCACAGGCGCCAGGCCCCCCGGGCAGGCACACGACCCTGGGTTCGCCATCGGCGCAGTAGCTGTCAAATGCCGCGCGCGCGCGCAGCGAACGGATGGGCAGGCCGGGCAGCTCTTGTTGGAGAATGCTCTGCGCTTCACGCGCTTCGTCGGGCAAGGCGTCGACGCGACCGTCAGCGACAGCGCGCCAGTCGGCAGAGGTGATGCTTAACAGCCAGCCATCGCGGCGCTGGTTGGGCATCACAAAGGCCTTGCGCGCTGGCATGTAGATGACCCCTTGCGTTGGGTCCGGTAGCTGTGCAGCGTGCAGGTCGAACGCCACGATCTTCTTGATCAGGCTGCCCGGGATTGCCCCCAGCAACGCGTTGCTGCGGGCACCGCTGGCGAAGATCACGCGCCGCGCCGTCACCGCGCCGGCGCTGGTCTGCAGGCACCAGGCACGGCCATCGCCGTCCAGGCGCTCAACCCGGGCGGCAAGCCGGGTCAGGCGACCCTCGCCAGGTGCCAGGTAAGCGCTCACCAGGCCCGGAACATCGATGACAAAGGCATGCCCGGCCTGGAACAAGGCCGGCTTGGCCGAGGCGCCGCGGTACTGGTGCATGAGCGCTGCCAGGCGGCCTTCGAGTGGCTTGGCGTCGAACAACAGCGGCCTTTGCCCCTCGCTGGCGACAAAGCTGAACGCAACCTTGGCGACCCCCGGCCAGCGCTGGCTCAGTGCCTGGTAATGGTCGAAGGCCAGCTCCGAGCGCCGGCGCCGGCTGCCCGCGCCGCAAAACGGCGTCACCAGGCCCGCCGACAGCGCCGAGGCACTGGCGCGCTGGCCGTCATCGACCAGCATCAGTGACAAACCGGGCAAGCACTGGCGTACCCGGGCCACCAGGGTCGCGCCGACAATGCCGGCGCCGACCACCACCAGGTCAGCCTGCATGGACATTCCACCAAACGGTGCTGATGACCAGCGGTTGCACACCATCATTGTGAATCTGGTGCTGGTGATGCGGCTCGAACAGCAGCACATCGCCCTGCTCGACCCGCAGCTTGCTGCCCTGGTATTCCAGCACCCCGCCGCCGTTGGCGATCATCCAGCATTCGCGTACTGCGTGCTTGTCCGGGCGCGAGGTGCACTGGGGCGCCACGGTAAACAGCCCGCCCCTGAACGGCGTGACCCCTGCGCCCAGGCCGGCGAAGTCCGCTTGGCGCAGCACCACGCCCGGTACATGCGACTCGGCGGGCAGTGGCTTGACCTTGGGATTGGCAGTGCCGTTCATGCTTTTACCTCCCGAATGGAGCGTGACAGTTGCTTGAGGATCGCCTCGCGATCCTGGTCCAGTGCCGGTGCGGCGCGACGCTTGCGTGGGTCAGGCGCGTCAGAAATCTTGATCGGCGAACCCACCAGGCGGTAGCGCCCCACTTGCGGGTCGTCGATGTCGATGAGCATGTTGCGCTCGGCCACCTGCGGATGGGCGACGGCCTGGTCGACGCGGTTGATCGGGCCGGCGGGCAGCCCGGCCGCAGCGAAGTGCTCGGTCCAGGCGCTGACCGGTTTTGCCGCCAGGGCGGCATTGAGCGTCTGTGCCAGCAGTGCCTCGTTGTCCTTGCGTGCTTCGGCGCTCGAGAAGCGCGGATCGAGCAGCATGTCCGGGCGCTCAATGGCCTCGCACAGCACGGCAAACAGCTTGTCGTTGCCGGCCGCGATGATCAGCCCGCCATCGAGCGCCTGGTACACGCCAAACGGTGGGGCGATCGCCGGCCGGTAGCTGCCCACCGGCCCGGTCACCTCGCCAGTGGCGAAATAGCGCCCGATGAAGTACTCCATCAGGGCCAGCTGGCAATCGAACATGGCGATATCGACCTTCGCGCCATGCCCGCTGTGCTGGCGCTTGAGCAAGGCCATCAGCAGCCCGCAGGTAAGAAACAGGCCAGCGCTGATATCGCCGATCGACACCCCGACGCGCACCGGGGTGCGTCCTGGTTCACCGGTGACGCTCATGATCCCGCCCATGCCCTGGACGATCATGTCGTAGGCGCGCCGCTGGGATGACGAACCGGTGTGCCCGAACCCCGAGGCGGCGCCGTAGATCAGCCGCGGGTAGCGCGCATGCAGGGTATCCCAGCCATAACCGAGCTTTTCCATGGTGCCTGGGCGAAAGTTCTCGGTCAGCACATCGGCGTGCTCCAGCAGGTCTTCGAAGATCTGCCGGTCTTCGGCCTTCTTCAGGTCCAGGGCGATGCTTTGCTTGCCGCGATTGAGCGACGAGAAATAGGCAGACTTATTGCCAAACCACGGGCCATAGGCGCGGGCGTCGTCGCCCTTGCCCGGCTGCTCGACCTTGATGACCCGCGCCCCATGGTCGGCCAGCAGCATGGTACAGAACGGGCCCGCCAGTACCCGGGTCAGGTCGACGATGAGCAATCCTTCAAGGGCAGGTTTCATGAGCTGGCCTCCAGTTGGCCGTTGGCGACGGCTCGGGTTGCAGCGCGGCGTTGCTGCTTGAACGCCTGCACGCTGACCTCACCCGGCTGCCCTAGCCTGTGCCAGATCGACTGCGCCAGCGTCGGCAGCAACGGACAGGCCAGCACCGCCAGGCCCTTGAGCCACCAGTACCGACTGTTGTCGTCAGCCAGGCTGGCGAACAGCGCCTCCCAGCCGGCGATGCTGCGGCTCACCGCCTGCGGATCGAAGCTGGCGAAGGTCAGGGCCTGGGCCTGCTCGGCGTAGGCTGCATCGAATGCAGCCATCACCGGCGCATCGACCGCCGCAGCCTTGGCGGCACCGCCGAGTGCCGTGTTCACCCGCTCGATCAGGCCCGCGTAGCGGCCATTGAGGAACTGCTCGAAGTCTTGCCGGGTGAAATCCGTGCGCTGGTGAATCGGGCTGGTGCTGGCCAGGAAGTACCTCAGGGCATCGCAAGGTACCCGCCCTTCGCGGGCCATGTCCTCGACCCACACCGCCCAGCCGAGGCTGGTGGAAAACTTGCGCCCCTCCAGCGTGTAGAAGTGGTTGATGAGAAAGTGCTCGAACGGCTTGGAAAGGCCGTCAGCCATGGCCATCGCCTGGATGCTGACCAGGTGCGAAACACTGTTGTCGATGCCAAAACCATTGACCGTGATGACCGGCGAGTCGCGATCGAACGGGTTTTGCGCCAGGCCCGTCGCCCGGGCAAAGCAGTCGCCGACAAAACGCACCGCGCCAAACAGCAGGCCATGGCCAAACAGCGTCCGCGCCTGGCCGTCCAGCTGATAGGGCAAGCCCCATCCGGCATGGTTGGTGACCCGTACCCGGGCTGGCAGCCGGCGTAGATGGCGCCGGGCGATGTCGATGAATGGGTCTGGGGTCTGGGTGGCCTGCAACTGCGCGAGCAGCGCCTGCGGCTCGCGGATCTGGAAGAACAGGTTGTCCAGTGCCCGCGCGGGCACCTCTTCGCCCCAGCGTGCACGTGGCGCGCGCACCTGGTCCGGCTCGAAATGTGCGCCGCAGTCTTCACAGAAGAACCCGGAAATGGCCTGATCGCACTGCGGGCAGTGCCCGGTCAGAAAGCTGCCACTGACAAACGTCTGCCTGGCGGTGGACCACGGCATTTGTTCTTCGACGCAGCTCACCTGACCCTGGGCGCTCAAGCGATCGACCAGGTCGACATGCGCGGCCAGGTATTGCTCGCGGTGCTCGGGGTCGAGCGGATCGACGAACAGGTCGACCTGGATGTTCATGTAGGCCAGGTCGTTGATGATCCCTGCGCAGCTTTCCTGGGCCAGCGACGCAGGATCGACGTCCGCCTGCTGGGCGCGCAGCGGAATGTAGGAGTCGAAGGGGTCGCTGGCGCAGACGATGCTGGCCCGGTGGCCTTCGCGGCGCAGGTGGCGCGCCAGTATGTCCAGGTTCAGGTACGGGCCGGCGACGTGGCCAAGGTGCAGCCGGCCGTTCGGCGCCGGCATCGCCGGTACCAGCAGGTATTGTTTTGCCGTGACCTCAGACATGTGACGCCTCCCGTTGCTGAGCAATGTCCACCTTGACTTCGCTGGCCAACTGCCCGAGCACCGCGTGGATATCGTCCTCCAAGGCGCACTGGGCAATCAGATAGGCAATTTCGTAGGCCTTGAAGCGCTCGGCGGGCAAGGCCATTTGCGCGCCCTCGCCGGCCACCACCTGAAGAAAGCGCATCTCGCTGCGTTTCCACAGGCGTTCGTAGCCTTCGACCCGGGTCACCTGGCCGGTGCGCGGCGGCATGATCACCCGTTGCCCGGCGCGGGTAGCGGCGCTGGCGATGCGATCCACGCAGCCGTCCGGGATCACCCCGCACGCCAGTTGCAGCACGGCCTGATACGGGGAGTAGCCCAGCAGGCTGTTGGGCAGCAGGTGCGAGTTGATGAACTCGCCGCCCAGGCGACCGCCGATCTCGAGGATCTTCGGCCCTTGGGCGGTGACCATCAGGTCGACATGAAAGCCGCACCAGTCTATGCCGGTGGCCGCGACCGCCGCGCGAACCATGGCGCAGATACGTTCCTGCAGCGCGCCGTCGAGCTGCGAAGGTGTGGTGTTTTCGTACTGGATCGGGATCGAGCGGTCGAATGTCTTGTCGATGATTGCGTTGATCACCACCCGGCCGTCGGCGACCAGCCCCGACACCGAGTGCTCGCTGCCGACCAGTTGTTCCTCAAGCAGCGCATGCTCGCCATACAGCGCGTACATCTCGCCTTTGTCCGCAGTGTTGTAGGCACGGAAGGCGCGGTACACCTGCAGCGCATCGCAGCCTTGGTCGAGCACAAAGATGCCGCGGCTGCCCGAGTTGCCGGCAGGCTTGAGCAAGGCTGGCAGGCCGACGCTTTGCAGGCCGTCAAGGAACGCCTGTTCGTCGCTGACCACGGCGTAACGGGGGTTGGCGTTGGCCACCGCGTCCAGGCAGCGGCGCGTGCGCGCCTTGTCACGCACATTGGCAGCGGCCTCGGCCGAGCTCCCCACCAGGCCCAGGCGCTGGCTCAGGCGGCTGGCCAGTTCGACCTCCAGGTCCTTCCAGGCAACGATGCCTGAGAGCGTGATGCGCTGCTCGTCGAGGTAGCCAAGAATCGCCTCCTGAGCGGCGTCATAGTCGCCCAGGCGAGTGGCGATCAGCCCTGCGCAACCCATGGACTTGAACACCTCTGGCGTGGGCGTGGCAACCAGCACTTTGAAGCCAAGCGCATGGCCCGCGGCGATTTCGGCGATCCTTTCGCCGGCCAGGGCACGGGTGTCGAGGTAGAGGATGTAAGGTGCTTCAGACATGATGTGGTCCTTCATTCAGTCAGTTGTTGGTCTTGCATCAGGAACGTCGGCGGCGCCGCTTCTGCGCCCCACTCGACCAGCCCCGGCGGCGTGCCGACGTCGTAGTGCGGCTTGCCGAGCAAGGCATTGGCGATCTTGGCGCTGCGCCAGGCGGCCAGGCTCAGGTTCGGGTCGGCGATGCCGCGCAGGTGACGCGCGGCGTTCTGGAAGAACAGCCGTGGGTGGTCGGCCCGCGACCATTTCACCGAATAGTCTGCGCTGAGCTCGGGCAGGCCATTTTTCGTTGCCATCTCGAAACGCAGCGGCTGCAGCGCTGCCGGCATCTGAAACTCGGAACCGGTCGCCAGCAGCACCAGGTCGGCACCCAGGTTGCGCGTGCCGGTGGCATTGCCGATACGCAGCGCCAGCCCGTCGTCGACCGTGCGCAGCGACTCCAGGGTGGACCCGGGCAGCAGCCGGCAGAATTGATTGCGCCCCTCGATGTAGGTCACCTCGTAAAGGCGCCGGTAGATGCTTTCGAGCAAGGCCTGGACCACCCCGTCACTGGCCATGTGCTGCTGGGCGAGTGCGCCTTGCCGTTGCTCGGCGGGCAAGCCGAAAAAGTGATCGCTGTAGCCGGGGACAAACCACTCATTGACAAAGGGCGAGTCGTCCATCGGCAAAAAGTTGCTGCGCCGGCTGATCCACACCAGCGACGCCGGTGCGCTCGCTTCTGGCAGGTTGAGCATCATCTGCATCAGTTCCGCCCCGCTCTGGCCGCCACCGATGACCACCACGCGCTTGCCGCTGACCTGCGGGGCCTTGACCACGAACTGTGAGGAATGCATCACCGCCGGCCCCAGGCAGGCTTGCGCACACTTGGGAATGAACGGCCGCTGGCCGGCACCGACCACCAGGTTGGCGGTCCTCGCCGTGCCCTTGGCGTGGTTGATCACCCACTCGTTGCCATCCCTGGACACCCGCAGCACCTCACTGTCGAACGTCAGGTTGTGCAGCGACCGGCAGACCCAGACCATGTACTGCTCGAACTCCTTGCGGCGCACCGTGGGAAAGCGCGCGTTGAGGAACGAGTAGAACCGCTCGGTCTTCTTCAGGAACGCGATGAACGAATACGGGCTGCAAGGATCAGCCGGGGTTACCAGGTCCTTGAGAAAGCTGGTGGTCAGCGAAGAGTTCACATGCATCATGCCCTCGTGCCAGCGAAAGTCGGCACGGCGCTCGAAGAACATGCTCTTGAAGCCTTTACAAGGCTCCAGCAACGCCGCCAGGCTCAGGTTGGCCGGGCCGATGCCCAGGCCGATGACGTCGAAGCGCTCGCCGTGACGCGACACGCCCTTGGCGCCTACCGACGGGATTTCATAGGTATTCATGGATAACACACTCCCTGCATGCTTCAGGAAACCGCAGCGCGCCCGGGCGGGCTCAGCGCTGGTGTGATTGCATCGGTTGCGAGCCCGTGGTGACACCGGCCTCGGTCGCCATCCTTGCCAACTGCCGCCCGCACTGCACGGCCGTGGCAATGCCACTGCCGCAGTACCCACCGCCCCAGGCCACCGGGCCGCTGGCCCCCAGGCGCGGCAGGCCGTTGTCGGTAAAGCCGAGGCTGCCCGACCACACCCTGGCCACCGGGATTGCCGCCAGTGACGGAAAATAGCCCGCCAGCCGCGCTTGCAAGGCGGCGACCACGGCCTGCGGGCTGGCATCCAGCGGTACCAGGCCCAGGCGACTGCCGAACAACAAGCGGCCGTGGTGCACGCGAAAGTAATCCTTGTCGGCGGTGGCGGTGCCATAGACGCGGGCACGCCGGGATATCAGCTGCAAATCCCGCGCGCCGAGCACCTGGCTTTCGCACAGGTGGGTCTGGAACATCGTCAGCGGTTGCAACGCAGCCTCTGTGCAGAGGCCCCAGGCTTCCTCGCTGGCGATCAGTACCCGCGCCGCGTTGACCCGCGCCGCAGGCAACTGCAGGTTGACCGAGTCTGCCTGCGGATCGAGCGCAAGCACCGGGCTTGAGTAGTCGATGCGCACGCCAAGGGCCTGGGCGTGATTGCGCATGGCAAGCAGCAGCCCGGCGGGATCAATCAAGGCAAAGTGCTCATTGAGCAGCCCCGCCACCACCCCTTGCGCAGCGGTTTGTGCACTGACCTGACGGGCGTCCAGCCAATGCACACCGCCGCCAAACAGCGTGCTCGCCTCGGCATGACGCTGCTTGAGCGTGCGCGCCGCATCATCATCCATTGCCAGGGTAATGTGCCCGGGCTGACGCCACTGGCAGTCGTATTCGAAGGTGTCGATCTGGCGCTTGAGTTCGCTGATCGGCTCCAGCACCGCGCGCAGGCGCTGCTGCGCATCGGCGCCTTGGGAGCCTTGCGCGTCGCGATTGGGCAAGGCCGGGGGCATGGCCGCCACCGAGCCGAAATTGAAGGCGCTGGCATTGCCCGCCCATTCGCCGCGTTCGAAGACGCGTACGCCAAAACCCCGGCCAGCCAGCTCGATTGCCGCACTCAAGCCACAGTAGCCGGCGCCGATGATGGCCATTTCGCAGGCCAGCGCCTTCATGCCTCACCCCGTACGAGCGCTTGCGTAGCTTGTTGTGCTCCTTGCTCGACGAACCGGCGGTATTGGGCCTCGAAGAAAAACTCCGACTGCCCCTGCGGCGGTTGCAGTTGATCGAGCCAGCAGGCGGTCTCGCTGTACCTGGCCAGGAACGGCTTGCCCAGCCAGCGGGTATCGCGCGCCTGAATGAACTTCAGCAGGAAATAGCGTTGCCCTTGCAGGTCGAGGGTTCCGCTGACCTCGACCTTGCCCGGCCCGGCGCTCATCGAGGGGCCCCGCGCGGTTTTCGCCAGGCCCGAGACGGATTCGATGGCCTCGTTGTAAATCGACAGGGCCCGCGCCAGGGGCACCTGGAAGTAGTCCTGCGGGCCGGTATCGCGCTCCACGAACATATAGTAGGGCACGATGCCCAGGCGCACTTGCTGCTCCCAGTTGCGTTTCCAGGTGCTGGCACTGTCGTTGATGTGCCTGAGTACCGGCCCCTGGGCACGGATCACGATGCCCAGTTGCTGCAGGGCAGACACTGCTTCCTCGGCGACTGGCGTGGTCAGTTCCCGCCAATGGTTCAAATGGGCCATGAGCGCGACGTTCTTGCCGCTGTCCACCAGGCGGCGCAACAGCGCCATCAGCTGCGGCGTATCGGTGTCGCTGACGAAACGGTACGGCCAGTAGCTCAGTGCCTTGGTGCCGATCCTGATGGTGGTGACATGGCTCAGCGCCGGTTGCAGAAACGGTTCCAGGTAGCGCGTCAGGTGCGCGGCCGTCATCACCATGGGGTCGCCGCCGGTGAACAGCACGTCGGTCACCTCAGGGTGGCGCGCCAGGTAGCGGTGCAACTGTTCGCCATCGTTTGAAGCAAACTTCAGCGACTTGTCGCCAATGAACTGCGGCCAGCGAAAACAGAAAGTGCAGTAACTGTGACAGGTCTGACCGTGGCTGGGAAAGAACAGCACCGTTTGCGCGTACTTGTGCTGCACCCCTTGCAGCAGTTGCCCATCCAGGGAAGGCGCGTTCAACTGCTGGTGCGCCGGGTGCGGGTTCATGCCGTCGCGCACGCGCTGGATGAGCGCGTTAAGTTGCTGTTCACCGACCTCGTTGCGTACGCAATACGCCAGTTGTTCGAGGTCTTCGGCGTCAAGCATTTGCGCCTGGGGAAAGGTCAGGCGAAAGATCGGATCGTTTGGCACATCCGTCCAGTCGATGAGTTTGTTGACCACGTAATCGTTGACTTTGAACGGCAGTACACGTGCCACCAGGCTGATGGATTCCATCAGGTGGGGCGCATGCCTGACCAGTTGCGGGATCTGCCCGAGGCGCTGGTGGCTGAATACACGCATGGGCGGCGACGCCAACTGCGTTCGACGTGCACTAGTGCTCACGTTACAGGTGTTACTTGCTGAAACTTTCGTAATCAGGTTATCCATAACCACTTCCGACCTCAGATTATTAAATATTGTATTGAGTCAGTTTTCAGACGAAGGAAACCGCCACCGAAACTTCAGGGTCTCGGTGTTTCACACGTTGTTATTCAGATGCACGCAAGGACGTTGATACGCGGCAGGCGCCGCAGTTCAATTACCTGTCGGGCGCGGCGTAGTGACGCTCAAGTTGATCAAACATCGTCTTGTTCACCAGGCGCTGGCGCTCGGCGAACGGCACCACCAGCGACGGATCTTCGTCCAGGCGGCCGTCGCGCAGCAGCGTAGCCAAGGCGCGTTGCATGCCCAGTGAGGCGCTCTGCAGGCCGGCATTGGCGTAGAGCACGATGCCGTAGCCGAGCGCTGCCAGCTCATCGCGGCTCAAGGTCGGGGTCTTGCCACCGATGACGATGTTGATCAGGTTCGGCGTGCTGAACAGCGCCGGCAGGCGCCTGATGTCCTCGAGGCTTTCGGTGGCCTCGATGAACAGGATATCGGCACCCGCCTGCACATAACGGTGGGCGCGCTCGATGGCCGCCTCCATGCCTTCTACCGCGCAGGCATCGGTGCGGGCGATGATCAGCAGGTTCGGGTCCTGGCGGGCATCGACCGCCGCCTTGAGCTTGCCGACCATCTCGGCGCAACTGATCACTTCCTTGCCATTGAAATGCCCGCACTTCTTCGGCAGCACCTGGTCCTCGAACTGGATGGCATCTGCCCCGCTGCGCTCCAGCACCCGTACCGAGTGGCGCACGTTCAGGGCATTGCCGAAGCCGGTGTCGGCATCGACGATCAGCGGCAAGTCGGTGGTATCGCGAACCCGGGCGGCATGGGCAGCCATCTCGTCCAGCCCGACGAAACCAAGGTCCGGCAGGCCGAGCGCCATGTTGGTCACCCCTGCGCCGCTCAGGTACAAGGCCTGAAAACCGATATCGGCAGCGATCCGTGCGCTCAGGGCATTGAATACACCGGCGACCAGCAGCCCCTGGCGGGCTTCGACCTGGCGACGAAAAGCGGCTCTGCGCTGCAAGCTTGAAAGGCTCATGGAAACTCCTTATGGATTGAACTTGAACAGTTTCTTCGGGGTTTGGCACACCACGTCGTGGCGCTCGAGCGGGTCAGGCACCCAGTCGGCCAGCGCCGACTTCGCCGCGGCGTAATCGACCCATTGGCGGTGCTGGGTATGAGGCCAGTCACTGCCCCAGAGCAGCCGCTCACTGGTAAAGGCCTGCATCAAAAGCCGCGTGGCCCGTCGCCCAAAGGCCCGGCCGCCGGGGTCGGCAGCCGGCTGCGCACAGCGATAGGCAGCCGACAACTTGACCCACAGCCGGGCGCTGTCGCCCTGGCGCAGCAAATACTCAAAGCCCGGGTCGGCCTCGGCCTGGCGTGGGTCCGGGCGGCCAAAGTGGTCGACCACTACCTTGCAGCCGCTGGCCAGCAGTACGCTGAGCAGGCCCGGCAGGTCCTGGGCCTGGCACTGCACCTCGACGTGCCAGTCCAGGGCCTTGATGCGTGCCAGAAAACCTTGCCACAGCAGGCTGCGCAGCGCCGGCAGGGGGACACCGATCAGGTTCAGCCGGACGCCGACCACACCCTGCAGCGCCAGCGCTTGCAACTGTGGCTCGTCGATATCCGGCGCGACCACCACCACACCACGAAAGCGCGACGGATAGCGTTCGAGCGCGGCCAGCAGAAAGGTATTGTCGGTGCCAAGAAAACTCGGCTGTACCAGCACGCCATGGGAAATCCGGTTGGCGGCCAGGTGGCGGGCGTAATCATCCACGCAGGCGTTGTAGTCCGGCGTGTGTCGCCGCTCTGGAGCCAGGCGCAAGCCCTGGACGAAAACGTGAGCGTGGCTGTCTATCGCGCTGATCACCGCTGCGCCTTGTGCGCACCAACGATCGGCAAACCCTTCGGCGGTGTGTGCCTGGCTGATCGTCCTTTCGCCATCCTGGGTCATTGCGCTTCCTTGTTATTGCCTGCCGGTCTGCAAGGCTTTATTGGATCCGATCCTTGGTGCCATCCTATGAAAATCTTGGATTGATATCTATTATGTCAACGATCAATATTCATACCGTGGGCTTATGGAAAACCGTCACCTGCGTTACTTCCTGGCAATCGCCGACACCGGCAGCATCACCCGCGCCGCAGAACACCTGGGGATTGCCCAGCCGGCGTTGAGCCAGGCCCTGGTGCGGATGGAAAACGAGCTGGGGGTCAAGCTGTTCGAGCGCTCGCGGCGCGGCGCCGTGCTGACCCCTGCGGCTACCGCGATCATCGATGACATCCGCGTCAGCCTGGCCAGGATTGACGCCGCCACCCAGCGTGCCCGCGCCATCGGCGCCAAGCGGGCCGGCCGGCTGATCATCGGCTTCGTCTCCACGGCATTGTTCGGCGCCCTGCCCCGGGCACTGGACCGCATGCAGGCAAACTACCCGGGTGTAGAAGTGGTGCTGCGCGAGATGAGCAACGCCGAGCAGGGCCTGGCCCTGCAACGGGGCGAAATCGATATCGGCCTGCTGCACACGCCGGTGTCGATCCAGGGCAACATGCGCGAGAAGCTCATCAGCCAGGACCCGCTGATTGCCGTGCTACCCAGTGGCTACGCGCTGGGCGAAGACGGCAAGGTGGGCATGGAGCAACTGGCCGCCACCGGGCTGGTATGGTTTCCCGAACAGCAGTTGCCGTTGATTCGCAATGCCATTGTCGGCACGTTTCGCCGCCTCGGGCACCCGATCGAGATTATCCAGGAGGCCAACCGCACCCTGACGGTCGTCGCCTACGTTGCCGCCGGCCGGGGGGTTTCGCTGTTGCCGGCAACGGTGCAGGCCCTGCAATTCGAAGGCATGAAGTACAGCGAGATCCGCGATGGCGCCGACTTGCCGCACTTCGAGCTCAGTGCCATCTGGCCTGCCCAGTCCAAGCCGACCATGGCCGACCGCTTCGCCGAGCTGTTGTTTGCCCGCTAAGCGCTGGCAGGTGAAACCAGGTTCCCCCCCCCCTTCACTGCGCTTTACGAATCGTGGCCAGGGCTTTTTCCAGCAGTTTCATATCCGGCGGATTCTTTTGCCCGCCTTTGGAGCCCAGCCAGCGCTGTACCGGATTGTTGCGGCCATGGGTAAGTAGCTTGCCCTCCCCGCTTATCTCGCTGGCCATGAGCGCGCGTTTGAACAGCTTGCCTTGCGCATCGGTTACCCGACAGGTCAGAAGCTGATGCTTTTCGAGAAAAACCAGCAACGCTGTCAGGCCGGCTTCGACACCCGCCCTGAGTTCAGGCTCATGGCTGTAAGCCTCAAGAATCTGATCGATATCCCATACTGCGTAGTCTTCGCTCATTCAGTCCCTCACCATCGCCTTGAGCAGCGCATCATTCAAATACGCCACGTTTAACCGCGTCCACGGATTCACCCGGGCCTGCTCGGGCGAAAAGATATGCCCGGGGGCAATCATGAAGCCCTTGGGCAATAGCTGGCGGGTCAGCTCTTTGGCATCCTCGATCCCAGGAAACCGCGCCCACAGGTACAGGCTCTGCTCTGGCCGCACGAACACCTCGGCACCGATCTCGTCGAGCATCTGCAGGCCCGCCGTGGTCGCCGCTTTCAGGCGCTCCTGCAGGCGGATCAGGTGGCGCAGAAAATGCCCTTCGGTGAGGATCACGTCAACGGTGCGCTCGCACAGCTCCGAGCTGCTGGTGTGCAGGAGCATCTTCAGGTCGCCCAGCTCGTCGATAACCTCCTTGCTGCCGGCAATGAAGCCGACCCGCAGCGCCGCCGACACCGACTTGGAGAAACTGCCGACGTACAGCGAGCGCTGCAACTGGTCGAGCGCCGAGACCTTGATCGCCGAGGCCGGTTTGAAATCGGCCAGGGCGTCGTCGTCCACCAGGATGAACTGATGTTCTGCGGCCAGTTGCACCAACCGATGGGCCTTGCTTGGGGAAATGTCCGAGCCGGTCGGGTTGTGGCCCACCGACTGAATGAAAAACAGCTTGGGCCTGTGCTCGCGCAGGTGCTGCTCCAGCACCTCGATGTCCGGGCCATCCGCTAAACGCGGCACCGCGAGCATCCGCGCACCTTGCAGTTGCAGCTTGCCAAATAGCGGGTAATAGCCCGGGTCTTCGACCAGCACGCTGTCGCCCGGGGCGACGAAGCGGCGGATGATCAGGTCCAGGGCATGGTTGGCGCCATGGGTGGTGACGATTTGCCGGGGGCTGGCGCTGATTGCATAACTGGCGAGCTTCTGCACCAGGTGCTGGCGCAGGCTGGCGTTGCCCAGGCGGTTGCCATAGCGGAACAGCGTGGTCACCCCGGTGCGCATGATCTGCCGGGTGAACTTGTCCAGGCGCATGTCCATTAGCCACTCGACCGGCGGGAAGCCCTCGCCCAGCGGTGAGTGGCCGGGCTCGCGGACGAACTGCTGGCGCATCAGCCAGATGGTGTCCATCGCCCGCTCGTAGGGCATCGGTTCTTCGGCTTCGTGGCCGTTGGGTGCGCCTTGCTTGACGAAAAAGCCCTGCCCGTGGCGAGCCTCGACCAGCCCTTGGGCGGCCAGCGCTTCATAGGCATTGATCACCGTGTTTTTCGAATGGCCGAACAGGCGCATGCACTCGCGCAGCGACGGCAGGCGTTCGCCGACCCGGTAGGTGCCATTGCCGATCTGCCCGGCCAGGGATGCCGCCAGTTGTTCTGCGAGTGTCAGCCGCGCCATCGTCAGGTGTCCTGAATGCCTTTTATCCACTGAGGGTACAGCTTGGGTACTGTCTGTCCAAACTGTACCTTCTTTAGCACAACAGTTCGGACTAGGGTGGCGCCATCTCACAACAATAACTGCAAGAGAGCCCTCCCCATGAGCATCGACTCCCGCCTGCCCATGTTCCGCGCCATGTCGCCTGCCGAACGCTTGAGCCACTTGCAAGCAGTGCTCGAACTGCCCGAGCAGGACCTCGCCCTGCTTCGCGACGCCGGCGCCCTGGCGCTGGAAATCGCCGACGGCATGATCGAGAACGTCCTCGGCACCTTCGAACTGCCTTACGCCGTGGCCAGCAACTTCCAGATCAACAGCCGCGACGTCATCGTGCCGCTGGTGGTCGAAGAGCCTTCGGTGGTCGCCGCCGCCTCGTTCATGGCCAAGCTGGCCCGCGAGGCCGGTGGCTTCCAGACCTCCAGTTCGCTGCCGCTGATGCGTGCCCAGGTGCAGATCGTCGAGATCGACGACCCCTACAATGCCCGCCTGAGCCTGATGCGCCGCAAGGACGAGATCATCGAGCTGGCCAACCGCAAGGACCAGTTGCTCAACAGCCTCGGCGGTGGCTGCCGCGACATCGAAGTGCACACTTTCGCCCAGAGCCCGCGCGGGCCGATGCTGGTCGCCCACCTGATCGTCGACGTGCGCGACGCCATGGGCGCCAACACCGTCAACACCATGGCCGAGGCGGTGGCGCCGCTGCTGGAGGAAATCACCGGCGGCAAGGTGCGCCTGCGCATCCTTTCCAACCTCGCCGACCTGCGCCTGGCCAGGGCTCAGCTGCGCATCGCTCCCGAGCACCTGGGCACGGGCGCCTACAGCGGTGAAGAGGTCATCGAGGGCATCCTCGATGCCTACAATTTTGCCGTGGTCGATCCCTACCGGGCCGCCACCCACAACAAGGGCATCATGAACGGCATCGACCCGTTGATCGTCGCCACCGGCAACGACTGGCGCGCAGTGGAAGCCGGCGCCCATGCCTATGCCTGCCGCAACGGCCACTACGGCTCGCTGACCACCTGGGAAAAAGACCGCCAGGGCCATCTGGTCGGTACTCTGGAGATGCCGATGCCGGTCGGCCTGGTCGGCGGCGCCACCAAGACCCACCCGCTGGCGCAACTGTCGCTGCGCATCCTCGGGGTGAAAACTGCCCAGGAACTGGCCGAAATCGCCGTCGCCGTGGGCCTGGCGCAAAACCTCGGGGCGCTGCGGGCACTGTCGACAGAAGGCATTCAGCGCGGGCACATGGCCTTGCACGCACGCAACATTGCCCTGGCGGCCGGGGCCCGCGGCGATGAGCTCAACTGGCTGGTCAAGCAGATGGTCGAGGCCCGCGATGTGCGCGCCGACAAGGCGGCAGAACTGCTCAAGCACAAGCGGGCGCAGTAATGGACGCGGTACGGCTGGTCGAAGTCGGCGCCAGGGATGGCCTGCAAAATGAAAAGCTGACGCTGTCGCCGCAGATTCGCGTGCAATTGCTCCAGCGCCTGGCCGACGCCGGGTTGCAAACCCTGGAAGCCGGGGCGTTTGTCTCGCCGCGCTGGGTGCCGCAGATGGCCGGGTCCGATGAGGTGTTCAAGGCGTTGCCTGTGCGCCCGGGGGTAACCTGGACGGCGCTTGTGCCCAACCTCAAAGGGCTGCGGGCGGCAATCGCCGCGGGTTGCCAGGAGGTCGCGGTGTTCGCCGCCGCCTCCGAGGCATTCTCGCAAAAAAACCTCAACTGCTCGATCGAACAAAGCCTGCGCCAGTACCAGCAGGTCATGGTCCGCGCCCGTGACGCCGGCATCCGCGTGCGCGGCTACGTGTCGTGCGTCATGGGTTGCCCGTTTACCGGTGCAGTAAAGCCTGAAGCCGTGGCTGCGGTCAGCGCTGCATTGTTTGGCATGGGCTGCTATGAAATCAGCCTTGGCGACACCCTCGGCACCGGTACGCCGGCGGCGACCCGGGCGCTGCTCGCGGCCTGTCGCCAGGTGGTGCCGGTCAGCGCGCTGGCCGGGCATTTCCACGATACTTACGGTATGGCCATCGCCAATATCCATGCGGCGCTGGAAGCCGATGTACGGGTGTTCGACAGTTCGGTCGCAGGCCTGGGTGGCTGCCCGTATTCGCCCGGCGCCACTGGCAATGTCGCCAGCGAAGAGCTGGTGTACCTGCTCGACGGCCTGGGCGTGAACCATGGCGTCGATCTTGGCGCCCTGATCGATGCCGGTGAGTTCATCAGTGCCGAACTCGGCAGGCCGACCGGCTCCAGGGTCGCCCGTGCCCTGCTCGCCCAACGCCGCCTGTGTGCAATGCAATAAGCGTTATCTCTTCACCTTCATAACAATAAAAGCCCGCAAGGGCAGTGGGAGAATCCCGATGAAAGCCGAACTGTTCGAAGTCTGGGGCGACACCGTCGACGGTCGTCACCTGATCTGTTCCATCGCCATTGGCGCCAGCGTCAGCCTCGGCGCGTTTTTCACCGCCCAGCACCTGCTGAGCGGCTGGGTGGAGTCGCTGCAAATGGCCCGCGCCTACGCCATGCTGGTCGGTATTGTCGGCTGCCTGGCCGGCGGCGCCATCAGCGCAGCGCTGTTCAAGCCCAAGCGCATCGTTGTCGAGCACCTGGCAGACCCGGCATGGCGGGCGAAAATCCTTGTCGAGCTGCAAAACGAATTCGGCCCTCTCGGCAGTTTGAGCGACCTGCCTGCGGCGACGATTGCCGAACTGCGCGAGATGGATCTGTACGACCTGTTCGCCGACTACGAAAAAGGCCTGCGCTCACCCCCGGACAACCCTGACGTGACACCTGCCGTGGTGGTCCGCGCAGCCAGCGCCGCCGGAGGCCGCTCATGATTGCCCTGTTGATGGATCAGTTTCTGATCGCCCTGGGCATGGGGGTTCTTGGCGCGGTGATCTTTGCCGGTATCGGCCTGATCTCCGGCAGCGATGAAACCACCACCCTCGCGCCGCTGACGCTGTTGGTGGTACTGCTGGGTGTACCCGCCCCCGGCGTGCTGACCTTCTTTCTGGCCGGCGCCGTGGCCAAGCACATGACCCATGCGGTGCCGACCGCCTTGCTCGGCATCCCGGGCGACACCATGGCCACGCCGTTGATGCGCGAAGCGAACTTTTTGCGCAACCTCGGGGTTCCGCACATTGCCCTGCGCAAGATGATTTCCGGCGCGGTGATTGCCGCCCTGATCGCCGTGCCCATGGCGGTGTTGTTCGCGGTAATGCTGGCGCCGTTCGGCGACATGATCAAGCATGCCGCGCCGTGGGTATTCCTGTTGGCGGCGGTGGCCATCGCCTGGTTCTCCAAAGGCCGCCTGGCAGCGGTGCTGACCCTGATCCCGTTCGTCATGGTGATTATCGGCCTGCAGACCCTGACCGCGCAGCATGGGGTCAAGCTCAGCGTCAGCTACTTCCTCGGCATTGCCATCGGCCCGTTGATCGCCGCGCTGTTCTCTCTGCTGGCGCCGGCCGAGCGCGCCAGCATGCGTCGCCAGCAACCGCGCACCTTCTCGTTGTCGCCTGACGTAAAAAGCTGGGGCGGTTTCTTTCCCAACCCACTGCGCGTGCTCGACAGCAAGCAAAGCCTGTGGACGGCCGTTACTGCGGTGGTCTCCAGCGCCACCTTCGTGTTCAGCCCGGTGGCCATGACCGTGATTCTCGGCGAGGCGGTCGGTTCGCGGGTCAAGCACGTCTACCATCGCCTGACCACAGTGATCACTGCGCGCAACGGCGTCACCGAGTCCACCTACATCGCCGAAGCGCTGATTCCGCTGATCGCTTTCGGCCTGCCGCTGAGCCCGGTCGCCGCCGGCCCGGCTGCGCCGCTGTTCAATGCACCACCGCGCTTTAGCGTCGATGCCGCCAGCGGCCAGGTCAACAACCTGCACTCGCTGCTCAGCACCTGGGAGTTTCTCGGCTACGGCATGCTGGCGGTGATCGTCGCCATCCTGATCGCCTACCCCTTCACCATGAACTACGCGCACCGGGCAGCCTCCTACGTGTCGCGCAAAATCAGCCATGAGGCGGTGATCGCGACCTTTGTCGGCCTGATCCTGGTGATCGGCATCTGGGAAGGCGGCCTGCTCGGTTTGCTGGTGATCGTCACCATTGGCCTGCTGGGCGGATTTCTCTCGCGCTTTCTGGGCTTCAACATCGGCGTGCAGTTCATGGGCTACTACACCGCCGTGCTCACCGTGCCCGCACTGGTTGCCCTGATCGGCGCCTGACCCCCACTCCTCCTGTAACCGCCATTTTTCGCGGCCTTTGCGCTGCGAGGGCTTGCTGCGCTCACTAGAAAGGAAATAACAATAATGAAGATCCTTGCACGCACCAAAACCGCAAACCTTGCGTCACTGTTGATCTGCTCGACAGCCTCGCTTGGCGCCTCGGCAGCCGGCCTGGTCGACGACACCACGGCGTCGCTGAACCTGCGCAACTTCTACCACAACCGCAACTTCGTAAACCCGGCCTACCCCCAGGGCAAGGCCGAGGAATGGACGCAAAGCTTCATCTTCGACCTGCGTTCGGGCTTCACCCAGGGTACGCTAGGCTTTGGCGTCGACCTGCTGGGGCTGTACTCGGTCAAGCTCGATGGCGGTCGCGGCACGGCCGGTACGCAACTGCTGCCAGTGCACGATGACGGCCGCCCGGCCGACGACTTTGGCCGCCTGGGGGTTGCGCTCAAGGCCCGCTATTCGAAGACGGAACTGAAAGTCGGTGAATGGGTTTCGCTGTTGCCGATCTTGCGCTCGGACGATGGCCGCTCGCTGCCACAGACCTTTCGCGGCGCCCAGCTGACTTCACGGGAAATCGACAACCTGACCCTTTATACCGGCCAGTTTCGCGGCAACAGCCCGCGCAACGACGCCAGCATGGAGCGCATGTTCATGACCGGCCGGCCCGACGCCACCTCGGACCGTTTCAACTTTGCCGGCGGCGAGTACCTGTTCAACGACAAGGCCACCCAGGTGGGCCTGTGGTATGCCCAGCTCGAGGACATCTACCAACAGCAGTACCTGAACCTGATTCATAGCCAGGCTGTGGGCAGCTGGAAGCTGGGCGCCAACCTTGGCCTGTTTCTGGGCGATGAAGACGGCGCGGCCAAGGCAGGCCAGCTGGACAACAAAACCGCAACGCTGATGCTGTCTGCGAAAACCGGCGCACACACCTTCTCCCTCGGCCTGCAGCGGGTGTATGGCGAGACCGGCTGGATGCGGGTCAACGGCACCGCCGGCTACCCGCTGGCCAACGACACCTACAACTCAAGCTACGACAATGCCCGCGAACGTTCCTGGCAGTTGCGCCACGACTATGACTTCGTTGCCCTCGGCGTGCCGGGCCTGACCCTGATGAACCGCTACCTGTCGGGTGATCATGTGCACACCAGCGCCACCAGCAACGGCAAGGAATGGGGCCGCGAGACGGAGCTGGGCTACGTGTTCCAGAGCGGCCCGCTCAAGGACCTGTCGCTGCGCTGGCGCAATTCGACCCTGCGCCGGGACTTCAGCAACTACGACATCGATGAGAACCGCTTGATCGTCAATTACCCGATCAAGTTTCTTTAATCCCTGGCGCCCTCAACAATCTGCCGCCCCTGCCGATAACCACTGTGTCAGGCCGTATACTCGGCCTGACATCTATTTTCAGGGGCAGACAGGATTCGATATGAACGAGATGGGTATGGCGTTGGCCAACAAGTATTGCCAGGGTGCCGGTCTGGAGATTGGCGCTGCCAGCCATAACGCTTTTTACTTGCCAGACTGCCTCAATCTGGGCCCCTGTGACGGTGAGTCGTTTCTGTACCCGCTGGACTTGCAAGACTTCAACCTCTACAAGAACGAACAGGCCAACTACCAGGTCCCGCCTGCCCGGATCGACGCCCTGGGCGATTTCACCGACATACCGTTCGCCGATCAAACCTTCGACTACCTGATCAGCTCGCACGTCATCGAACACGTGCCCAACCTGTTTGCCGCCTATGTCGAGGCCGCGCGGGTGATCAAGGACGATGGCGTGTTCTTTTGCATCTTCCCGAAAAGAAACGCCGACCCCAATGACCGGGTACGCGCCCTGACCACCCTGGAGTCGATGATCGATGCGTTCGAAAAACGCGTCGACATGAGCGTGATGCCTGAATACAACTGGCGCGGGCACTACCATGTGTTCTCGCTACAGAGCATGCTGCGGGCGATCAACATGATCAACTCGGTAGGCCTGGGGCACTGGCTGATCGAAACCATCGAAGAGACCGATTCGAAAGTCGGCAATGGCCACACCGTGGTGTTGCGCAAGCAACCCGGGCTGTCGGCCTTGAGCGCCAGCGACGCCAGTCAGTTCAACCAGGAGTTCAACGCACGCTTTCAGGCCCAGGACCTGAACGGTGCGCTGCACCTGGTGAAGGTCGCGCTGTCGTACGATTTCTTCAACGCCCAGAACCTGTACCTGGCCTTCGCCCTCAATTGCCAGCTGGACAATGCCCGCGAGGGCGTGGAGTTCCTGCGTCAGGCACTGATCCTTACCCCTGAGAACGAAGAGTTTCGCAAGCTGTTCGTCCAGGTCACCGGTGGGCCGTTCATCAACCCGGTGCAGTAACAGTCGCAGGGCGGCGTGATCAATCATCGCCCCCTGCACCCTGCCCCTTATTGCGTCACGCCCACCACCCGCTCAGGCGCGGCTTGTGCGTTGCCAATCGGCGCCTTGAGCAACAGGAAATACGCCAGCGCCGAACACAGCGCGACGATCGCACTGATCATGAACGCGGTGTTGAACGAGCCCGAGTACTGGATGCTGAAGCCGGTGACAATCGGCGCGACGGAGCCTGCGATGTAGCCGCCAAAGTTCTGGATCGAGCCGAACGAGGCCACCCGGCGGCTGTCGACGATGGTGTTGACGATCATCCAGGCCGTGGCACTGGCCATGTTGATGCTGAACAGCGCCAGGCACAGCAGGACGATGCACGCGGTCAAGCCGCTGACATACGACAGCGGCAAGGTGAACAGCGCGGCCAGCACCAGGCCGGTGATCACGCTGAACTTGCGACTGGCCAGGATGCTCAGGCCGCGGCGCACCAGCAGGTCGCAGAAGCGCCCGGCGACGATGGTGCCGACAGCGCCGAAACCATAGGCCAGCGACACCACCCAGGCGGTTTTGTACAGGTTCAGGCCATGCTCGCGCTCAAAATAACCGGGCAGCCAGGTCAGGTGCAGCCAGAGCATGTAGATCACCCCCATGAAACCGAGGATCGCGCCCCAGGTACTGCGGTGCCTGAACAGGTCGAGCCAGCCGGCAAAGTACGAAGCCTTGGGCTCTGCCGTTGCCTGTGGCGCCTGGTACTCACCTGGCAACGGCTTGCCTTGCGCGGCTAGTTCGGCCAGGTACTGCGCCTTGCTCTTGAAGAAGCTCAGCCAGCACAGGGCCAGGACGATGCCAAGCACGCCGGTGATGATGAACATGCCGCGCCAGCCGAAGTTGACCATGAACAGCGTCAGCAACGGCGGCGCCAGGCACGGGCCCAGGCAGGTCGAGGACCAGACGATGCCGGTAGGCGTGCCGCGCTCGTTGGCATCGAACCACTCCGACAGCGCCTTGGCTGCCGAGGGGAACATCGGCGCCTCGCCAATCCCCAGCAGCACGCGCAAGCCCATGAAGCCGGCAAAACTGTTGACCATGCCGAACGCCGATTGCGCCACCGACCAGGCCAGCAACGAGGCGCCAAGGGCGATCTTGCTGCCCAGGCGGTCGATGATCAGGCCCATGGGCAACTGGGCGAAGGCATAGGCGATGGAAAACGCCGAGAGCAGGATGCCCATCTGCGACGGGCTGATCATCATGTCCTTCTGGATCGAGGTGTTGGCGATCGACAGCGCGCTACGGTCCAGGTAGTTGACGATGCCGATCAACAGCAGGAAGACAACGGTGATGCGTTGGTACTTCTTCAGTGCGTTCATCTGATGGCCTTTATTATTATTGTTGCAGCGGTTTTATCGCCGGGGCGATCCTTCAGGCGGTCACACACTCATCCCTGGAACGTCTTTCAATCAGCGCTGGCGGGCGCTCACAGCGGCATCGAGCAGGCCGCGCCGGGCAAGGCTGTCGATCAGCGCGCGCACGCCGAAATCCCACTGCGGCGCCAGGTCGCTGGTGGTCACCCGGTTGCACAGGCTGCCCAGCTGCCCGTTGCTGATGGTCACCACATCGCCGGGTTTGTGGGTAAAGCCGTTGCCCGGCTGGTCGCGGTCCTGTTTGGGCGCGAACAGGGTGCCGAGAAACAGCACCAGGCCGTCGGGGTACTGGTGGTTTTCGTTCAGGGTCTGCTGCACCAGGTCGAGCGGGTCGCGGCTGATCTGGCGCATCGAGCTGCGGCCCTGGAGCACAAAGCCGTCCAGGCCTTCGACCCGCAAGTCGACCTCGGCGCTGCGCACATCCTCAAGGCTGAAGGTCTCGTCGAACAGCCGCAGCAGCGGCCCCAGTGCGGTCGAGGCGTTGTTGTCCTTGGCCTTGGACAGCAGCAAGGCGCTGCGCCCTTCGAAGTCGCGCAGGTTGACGTCGTTGCCGAGGGTGGCGCCCTGCACCGTGCCGTTGCTCGACACCGCCAGCACCACTTCCGGCTCGGGGTTGTTCCAGCTCGACTTCGGGTGAATGCCGATATCGGCGCCATGGCCGACCGCCGACAACGGCTGGGCCTTGGTGAAGACCTCGGCGTCCGGGCCGATGCCCACTTCCAGGTACTGCGACCACAGCCCCTGCTCTACCAGGACCTTGCGCAAGGCTTCAGCCTGCGCCGAGCCCGGAACGATCTGCGACAGATCGGCGCCGATGCGGCTGGCTAGCGTCGCCCTGATCGCGTCGGCCTTGGCCGGGTCGCCCTTGGCCTGCTCCTCGACCACCCGCTCCAGCAGGCTGGCGGCGAAGGTCACGCCGGCGGCCTTGACCGCCTGCAGGTCGATCGGCGCCAGCAGCCAGGGCAAGGCCGGATCGCGATGATTCGGGTCGCTGTTGGCCAGCAGCGCCGGCAACTCGATCAGCGCCTCGCCCAACGGCAGCGAACGCAGGTAGGCCACCGGCTCAGCTACTTCGAGCAAGGCCGACACGGTCGCCACATGGGCGCTGATATCGTGCACGGCGCCGGCTTTGACCAGCACCACGGCCGGGCCCTGCTGCGCCAGCCAGACGCGGCCGATCCAGGTACCGGTGTTGAATAGCGCAGCGTCTTTGCTCAGGTGTAGCGGTGTTTGGGTGTTCACGTGCTCTGTCATGTCAGCGCTCTTGTTGTCGGTTAATGCGAAAGTGTCGGGCACTGCAGTTGCCCGGCGAGCTGGTTGAGGTTATCGATCAGCTGTGGCGACAGGCTCAAGCCTTCGCTCAAGGCCTGCTTGCGCCGTTTCAAGCCCGCTTGCCCAGGCAGGCGCACCGGCCGCTCGGGGTCGAGCGGGCGGCTGGCGAGCAGCAGCTGGCCGAGAAACGAGGTTTCAGCGGTGAAGGCGTCAAGCCCGCCAAAAAAGCGCGGATCGATCACCACGGCGGTTGCCGAGGCGCCCCACTGATCCGGCGCGTCCTTGCGCCCATAGCCCGCCAGCCCCGAGGTCAGTGCCTCGACCAGCAGCGCCAGGGCAAAGCCCTTGTGGCCGAAAGCCTGGCCGCCCAAGGGCAGGATGCTGCCGCTGGGGGTGGTGAAAAAATCTTCCGGGTTGTCGCTCAGACGCCCGTCGTTGCCCAGCAACACCGGGTGCGGCAGTCGCTGCCCGCTGTCGCGGCACTGGCCGACCAGGCCGAGGGTCACGGTCGACATGCTCACATCGAGCAGGATCGGCTCGCCACGGGTCGGAATGCCGGCGGCAATCGGGTTGGGCGTGTACACAGGTTCAATACCGCCGTGGGCGCAAACCAGCGCCACCGACGGGTCGCTGGAATACAGCATGGCCACCAGGCCACGCTCGGTGAACGGCTGCAGGTAGGCCGCCAGGCAACCGATGTGCGCCGCCCGGCGCACCACGGCAATGCCAATGCCTTGTGCCGTTGCGCCCTGGGCCGCGCAGTCGAGGGCGCGGCTGACGCAGTACGGGCCGAGCAGATAATGACCGTCGAACAGGCTGGAAATACCGCTGTGCGCAAGCTGTTCGAGCAGCCCTGCCCGGGCCTTGACCTGCCCTGCCTGGATGCCGCCAATATAGCGGCTGACCAGGTTCAGGCCATGGGTGCGATGGCCCAGCAGTTCGCCTTCAAGCAGTACCCGGGTGACCACCCGGGCGACTTCGGCATCGGCACCGGCGGCTTCAAACAATTGCTCGACGAAGGCTGTGAGGCTTTGCACATCAACGCGGCGGGCGTCGCTCATCGCTGTTGCTCCGTGATCAGTTCAGGGCCGCGTTGCTCGGCTTGCCATCGACCAGGCGCTGGATACCCAGCGGGTTGGCATCGCGCAGCGCTTCGGGGAGCAAGGCATCGGGCACGTTCTGGTAGCACACCGGGCGCAGAAAGCGATCGATCGCCAGGGTGCCGACCGAGGTGCCGCGGGCATCGGAGGTCGCTGGGTACGGGCCGCCATGGACCATCGCATCGCAGACCTCGACGCCGGTCGGGTAGCCATTGAGCAGCACCCGCCCGACCTTGACTTCGAGCACCTCGAACAGTTGGCCAAAGGCGGCCAGGTCGTCGCTGTCGGCCAGCAAGGTGGCGGTCAGCTGGCCATGCAGGGCGTTGACCGCGCGCAACAGCTGGGCCTGATCATTGACCTCGACCACCACCGTGCACGGGCCGAAGACTTCTTCCTGCAACAGCTCGTCCTGCTCCAGCAGCAGGCTGACATCGGCCTTGAACAGCTGCGGCTGCGCCTGCTTGCCGGATTGCGCCAGGCCGCTGAGTTTTTCTACCCCCGGGTGGGCCAGCAGCGCCTGGATACCCTTGCCGTAGCTTGCCAGGGTGCCGGCATTGAGCATGGTCTGCGGCGCCTGTTCGGCCATATGGCCGCGCAGCTGCTCGATAAAGGCACTGAAGGCCGGCGAGCGGATGCCCAGCACCAGGCCCGGGTTGGTGCAGAACTGGCCACAACCCTGCACCACCGAGGCGCTCATGTCCTTGGCCAGCTGCGCACTGCGACTGGCCAGGGCCTGGGGCAAAACCAGCACCGGGTTGATGCTCGACATCTCGGCGAATACCGGGATCGGCTGCGCCCGCGCGGCGGCCATGTCGCACAGGGCGCGGCCGCCCTTGAGCGAGCCGGTAAAGCCCACGGCCTGGATGCCCGGGTGCTTGACCAGCGCCTCGCCGACACCGCCACCAAAGATCATGTTGAACACACCCGCCGGCATGCCCGTGCGCTCGGCAGCGCGCAGCAGCGCCTCGGCAACCCGCTCGGCCGTGGCCATGTGGCCGCTGTGGGCCTTGAACACCACCGGGCAACCGGCAGCCAGGGCGGCGGCGGTATCACCGCCGGCGGTGGAGAACGCCAGGGGGAAGTTGCTGGCACCGAACACCGCCACCGGGCCGACACCAATACGGTACTGGCGCAGGTCCGGGCGCGGCAATGGCGTGCGCGCTGGCAAGGCGCGGTCGATGCGCGCGCCATAAAAATCGCCCCGGCGCAGCACCTGGGCAAACAGGCGCATCTGGCCGCTGGTACGTGCGCGCTCACCGACAATGCGCGCACTGGGCAGCGCGGTTTCCTGGCAGGTCACGGCGATAAAGTCCTCGCCCAGGCCGTCGAGCTCGTCGGCGATGGCCTCGAGAAACTGCGCCCGGCGCTCGGCCGAGAGTTTGCGATAGGCCGGGAACGCGGCGCTGGCCGCATCCACGGCATTGTCGACTTCGTCCAGGCTGGCCTGGTGAAAGGCGCCCGGCAGGCGCTCGCCGGTGTGGGCATCGACGCTGTAGACCAAGGTGTCGCCCAGGGCACTGCGCTGGCCGCCAATGAAGTTGTATCCGCTAAAGCTCATGTGCATGTCGCCTCGTCAAGAAGGTTGCAGGGCTGTCAATCAGGTCACGGCACCGATCTGCCAGGGCACGAATTCGTTCTGCCCGTAGCCGTGCTGTTCACTCTTGCTGCGCTCACCGGAGGCGATGCGCAGCATCTGCTCGAAGATGTAGGCGCCGCGTTCTTCGATGCTGGTGCTGCCGTCGGCGATGCCGCCGCAGTTCACATCCATGTCTTCAAGCTGGTGCTCGAACACCCGGTTGTTGGTGGCCAGCTTGATCGACGGCGCCGGCGCGCAGCCGTAGGCCGAACCGCGGCCGGTGGTAAAGGCAATCAGGTTGGCGCCGCCGGCGACCTGGCCGGTGGCCGAAACCGGGTCGTAGCCCGGGGTGTCCATGAACACCAGGCCTTTGGCGCGCACCGCTTCGGCGTACTGGTAGACGTCCACCAGGTTGCTGGAGCCGGCCTTGGCCACTGCACCGAGGGATTTCTCCAAGATGGTGGTCAGGCCGCCGGCCTTGTTGCCGGCCGAGGGGTTATTGTTCAGCGCGGCGTTCATGCGCTGGCAGTAGTCTTCCCACCAATGGATGCGGGCGATGAGTTTCTCGCCCACTTCACGGCTGACCGCGCGGCGCGTGAGCAAGTGCTCGGCGCCGTAGATCTCCGGGGTTTCCGAAAGGATTGCGGTGCCGCCGGCTGCCACCAGACGGTCAACGGCATTACCCAGGGCCGGGTTGGCGGTGATCCCCGAGTAGCCGTCGGAGCCGCCGCATTGCAGGCCGACTACCAGATGGCGGGCGCTGACCGGCTCACGCTTGACCCGGTTGGCCTCGGCCAGCAGCGCCTCGACCTGCGCGATGCCGGCAGCGATGGTCTTCGAGGTACCGCCAATGCCCTGGATGGTAAAGGCGCGCAGTTGATCACCGGTTTGCAGCTGCTGGGTTTGCAGCAGGCTTTCGATCTGGTTGGTCTCGCAGCCCAGGCCGATGATCAGCACGGCGGCAAAGTTGGGGTGGATAGCGTAGCCGCCCAGGGTCCGGCGCAGCAGGCCCAGGGCTTCGCCGCTGGGGTCTACCGCGCAACCGGCGCCGTGGGTCAAAGCGACCACGCCGTCGATGTTCGGGTAGGCGGCCAGCGCCTCGGGGTGGATGTCGCGGCGAAAGTGGTCGGCCACGGCGCGGGCGACGGTGGCCGAGCAGTTCACCGAAGTCAGAATGCCAATGTAGTTGCGGGTCGCGACCCGGCCGTCGGCACGCACGATGCCCTGGAACTGCGCCTCGCTGGCAGGCGTTGGCCTGGCATCGACGCCGAAGGCATAGTCGCGGGCAAAATCGCCCATCTCGACGTTGTGCACGTGCACATGCTCGCCGGCCTCGATCACTTGCGAGGCAAAACCGATGATCTGCCCGTAGCGGCGCAGCGGCTGGCCTTGCTCCACGCGCTCGGTGGCGACTTTATGCCCGGACGGGACCGCCTGGCGCACGGTGATGGCTTCGGCGTCCAGGTGCTGGCCTTCAACCAGGGCCTGGCGGGCAATCAGTACATTGTCCAGGGGGTTCAAGCGGATAACGGCAGGGTCGCCGCTGCGGGTGCTGGCAATCAGTTGCATGGGACCTCTCAGGGCGGATGCGGCCGGCTTCTTGTTATGGCGCCGCCCGTGCTGTGCCGGGCGAATCTGCGATAACTCTAAGGAGCCGGGCGCAACATTCCCAATGAGATGATCCGATCAAGCGATAACCCAGGGTTATCGCAAGCTGTCAGTCAGCCGCTTTTATCAATCGCCAGCACTGCCCTGCTCTGCCCGTCGCTGGCGGGCGAACTCCAGCAACAGCTCAACAAACGCCTGCGCCGAGGCGCTCAAGGGTTCGTCCTTGCGGGTGATCACCCCGTACTCCAGCGGCGCCAGTTGCAACGGCGACTGCAGCTCGCAGAACTGGCCGCTGCTCAACTGCGCAGCGACCATCGAGCGCGGCAACATGGCGATCATCGGCCCGGACTCGAGCAAATGCAGGAACATCGGCATCGAGATGGTATCGACGCTGTCTGCCGGGGTGGCGATGCCGACCGCCCTGAAGGCCTGCTCCAGGCGCTCGCGCAGCGGTGTGCCGACCGGGTACAGCACCCACGGCCAGTCGCTCAGTGCCTGCAGCGAGGCACTGCCCGGCTGGTTGAGCGGGTGATCCTTGTTGACCACCAGGCTGAAGGGCTCTGGCTCCAGGGCCTGGAAGTCGAACAGCTGGCTGAAGCGCTCCTCGGTGAAGCGGCCGATCATCAGGTCGAGCTTGTTCTGCTCAAGCATGGCCAGCAGATGGTCGCTGGATTGCTCGACCACTTCGATCGACAGCAGCGGGCTGCGCGCCTTGATCGCGGCAATCGCCTGGGGCAGCACCAGGGGCGTTGCGGCAAAAATCCCGCCAACGCGAATAAAGCCATGGCCGCCCTTGCGCAGGCGGTTGACCTGGTCGACGAACTGCTGCGACTCGGCCAGCGCCCCTTGCGCATAACGCACCACGTACTCACCGAGTTCGGTGGGCGGCATGCTGCGCGGCAGGCGCTCGAACAGGGCAAAGCCGAACTGCTCTTCAAGGTCGCGCAGCATCTTGCTCAAGGCCGGCTGGCTGAGGTTCATGCGCGTGGCGGTGGCGTGCATGTTGCGCGTGCGCGCCAGGGTGTCGATCAGCACCAGGTGCTTGAAGCGGATCCAGTTGCAGAAACTGGCGTGGGTAATGTCTGAAGCCATCAACGAACTGCCTCTTGCCGATGAATACGCGGGGCTACTGCGCCCGCAGGTAGTGCAACAGGGTTTCCAGGGCCACCGAGCGCGGCCGCGAACGCAAGGTCAGCAGCCCCAGGTTGACCATCGAGATCGGCAGTTCCACCGGCAGAATGGCAACCATGGCGTAACGGGCATAATGCTCGGCGACGTCGTTGGGCACCACTGCAATCATGTCCGAGGCCTCAAGCATCGCCGTGGTGGCGAGGATCGAGGCGGTCTCGACGATGTCCAGCGACTGCACCATGCCGGCTGCCTGCAGAGCGTTCTCGACCCGCCGGCGCATGGGGCTGCCGATCGGGTGGAGGATCCAGGTCAGCTCGGCCAGGTCGGCCAGCGCAAGGCGTGCGGCGCTGGCCAGCGGATGCCCGGCACGGGCGACCACGCGCATCTGCTCGTCGCTGTCGAACAGTTCGATGTTCAGTTCGTGACTGTCGCTCTGATCCGGCAGGCGCCCGACCACCAGGTCGAAATCGCCGCGCAGCAGCGACGGCAGCAAGGTGTCGCTGGTACCGACCTCCAGCGAAATACGCACCTTGGGGTGCTCGCGCTTGTAGGCCAGCACCGCCTGGGTCAGCAGCCCCGGCACCGGGCCCATGACACTACCGACCCGCACCAGGCCGGAGGCGCCGCGGGCCAGTTCAGCGATCTGCGCCTGGGCGTGCTCGAATTCGTGCAGGGCGCCCTGGGCGTAGCGGATCATCACCTCGCCATACAGGGTCGGCTGCATGCCCCGGGGCAAACGCTCGAACAGGCGCACGCCGAGGCGCTCTTCCAGTTGCTGCAGCAACAGGCTGGCCGCGGGTTGCGTGGTGTGCATCGCCGCCGCGGCGCGGCGCAAATTGCCGAACTCGCCCAGGGCGTTGAGCAAGGTGATCTGCCGGCTGGAGATCTTCAGCGCCCCCAGGCTGGCAGGGGTCGGTAGCGCGACGTCGGGTTTAGGAGGCATATCAAATCCGGTATCCCTACTTAGGAATTGGCGATTATGCCTGTATCGCTCGACAACCTACAGTCAGGCCTCCCTGTGCCACCCCAGAACAAGAGCCCGCCATGAGCATACGTATTACCCACTTGAGTGTTCGCGACATCCGCTTCCCTACTTCGCTGTCGCTGGACGGCTCCGACGCGATGAACAGCGCCCCGGACTATTCGGCTTCCTATGTCGTGCTGCACACCGATGCCGACAGCCTCGAAGGCCACGGCCTGACCTTCACTATCGGGCGCGGCAACGAGATCTGCGCCGCCGCCGTGCAATCGCTGGCGCCGCTGATTGTCGGCCTGACCCTTGAAGACATCACCGCCGACATGGGCGGCTTCTGGCACCGCTTTACCGCAGGCGACAGCCAGTTGCGCTGGCTCGGCCCGGAAAAAGGCGTGATTCACCTGGCCACCGCCGCCATCGTCAATGCGGTCTGGGACCTGTGGGCCAAGCACGAAGGCAAGCCGGTGTGGAAACTGCTCGCCGACATGAGCCCCGAACAGCTCGTGGGCTGCCTGGACTTCAGCTACGTCACCGACGTGCTCACCCCCGAAGAAGCCATCGCCCTGCTGCGCCGTCAGGTGCCAGGCAAGGCCGAGCGCGAGGCGCAGATGCTGCGCGAAGGCTACCCCGGCTACACCACCGCGCCCGGCTGGCTCGGCTACAGCGAAGAGAAAATGCGCCAGCTGACCCGCGAGGCTATCGCTGACGGCTGGACCCACATCAAGCAGAAAATCGGCGCCAACCTTGAAGACGACATACGCCGCGCCAGCATCCTGCGCGACGAAATGGGCTGGGAGCGCACGCTGATGATGGACGCCAACCAGGTCTGGAGCGTCGATGAGTCGGTGGCCAACATGCGCCGCCTGGCGGTCTTCGAGCCGCTGTGGA
Organism: Pseudomonas sp. B21-035; assembly: GCF_024748945.1. NCBI lineage: Bacteria > Pseudomonadati > Pseudomonadota > Gammaproteobacteria > Pseudomonadales > Pseudomonadaceae > Pseudomonas > Pseudomonas sp. B21-035. Next base: position 2,799,365 of record NZ_CP087179.1, on the reverse strand, counting down.
TCGAAGAGCCAACCAGCCCCGACGACATTCTCGGCCACGCCGCAATCCGCCAGCGCATTGCGCCGATCGGCGTCGCCACTGGCGAGCATTGCCATAACCGGGTGATGTTCAAGCAGATGTTCCAGGCCGGCGCGCTGGATTTCTGCCAGCTCGATGCCGCGCGCCTGGGTGGCCTCAACGAGGTGCTGATCGTGCTGCTGATGGCGGCCAAGTACGATGTGCCGGTGTGCCCCCATGGCGGCGGCGTCGGCCTGTGCGAATATGTGCAGAACATCGCCCTGTTCGACTACATCGCCGTCTCGGCCTCGTTGCACAACCGCGTGCTGGAGTACGTCGACCACCTGCACGAACACTTCATCGACCCGGTGGTGATCCGCCGCGGTCGCTACATGCCGCCGCAACGCCCTGGCTACAGCATCGAAATGCACGCGCAAACCCTGGAGCGCTACCAGTATCCCGATGGCGCCGTGTGGCTGGACATCAACCGTGACTGACTGACCTGAGCCTGCGCGCCGCAACACGTGCGGCGCGCAGTACGTACATTTGAACGGGGAAAAAACAATGACAATCCTCACTAACGCGACAGCGGCCGCCGCGCCTGCCGTCGCCGACGACCAGCGCCTGAACCGTCTGCTGCTGCGCAAGCTGATGCCGCTGCTGATCGTGGTCTATGTGATGAGCTTTCTGGACCGCACCAACATCGCCCTGGCCAAGGCCAGCATGGGCATCGACCTGGGCCTTTCGGCCGCAGCCTATGGCCTGGGTGCCGGGCTGTTCTTCCTGACCTACGCGCTGGCCGAAGTGCCGAGCAACCTGATCATGCACCGGGTCGGCGCGCGTTTCTGGATCACCCGCATCATGATCACCTGGGGCCTGCTGTCGGCGGGCATGGCCTTCGTCCAGGGCGAAACCTCGTTCTACATCATGCGCCTGCTGCTGGGCGTGGCCGAGGCCGGGTTGTTCCCCGGGGTGATGCTCTACCTGACCTACTGGTTCGACCGCGAGCAACGGGCGCGGGCTACCGGCTATTTTCTGCTCGGGGTGTGCCTGGCGAATATTCTCAGCGGTCCGCTGGGCGGCGCCTTGCTCGAACTCGATGGCCTGCTGGGCTGGCACGGCTGGCAGTGGCTGTTCGTCATCGAAGGCCTGCCGGCGGTAGCTCTGGCCTATGTGGTGTGGAGGAAACTGCCGGACGGCCCGGCCTCCGCGCCCTGGCTGTCGGCGGCCGATGCCCGCGACATCGAGCAGCGCCTGAACGCCGAAAAAGCCTTGGCGCCGCAACAGAGCCGGCTCAGCCAGATGTTCGCTGACAAACAGATCTGGCTGGCGATCGCGGTGTACTTCGTGCACCAGATCACCATCTATACAGTGATCTTCTTCCTGCCGGGCATCATTGGCACCTATGCCGCCCTGACCCCGTTGCAGATCGGCCTGCTGACCTCGGTGCCGTGGATTGCCGCCGCCATCGGCGCCGCCACACTGCCGCGCCTGGCTACCTCACCGGGGCGCTGCCGCACCCTGCTGTTCTTCGGTTTGCTGACCATGGCCGCCGGCTTGCTGCTGGCGTCGTTGTCGAACTCGTTCATCGGCCTGATCGGTTTCTCGCTGACCGCGCTGATGCTGTTCGTGGTGCAGTCGATCATCTTCGTCTTCCCCTCCAGCCGCCTCAGCGGCAATGCCCTGGCGGCGGGCCTGGCCTTCGTCACCACCTGCGGGTTGCTCGGCGGTTTTGTCGGGCCATCGGTGATGGGCCTGATCGAACAGACCACCGGCAATACCCGCAACGGCCTGTGGCTGATCGCCGCGCTGCTGGTGCTGGCGGCGCTGATCAGCGCGCGCTTGCGCCAGGGTCAGGAGCCCTAGCACAGCCCGAGGTGACTCCGTCCATCGCAAACCGGCCAGGCCTGTCCATTTTTTGACAAGGCTTGGCCTGCGGATTGCAGAGGCTGGCAATCACCGTCGGGCAGTGACGTAATACTGACGCGACGGCCAGCCCCCCAACGCTTATGGACGCCAGCAATCGCCTTGCTCGGTCACCGGAGAAGTCACGTGTCTACCCTCACTGAAATTGCAGCCAACCACGCCAGAATGATCAACGCCGTGGCCGCCGGCACGAGCGAACCGAGCGAGCGCCCGGCGCTGCTGGTGGTGGGCTTGCAGGCCCCCGCCGGCCTTGACGGGGTAGTCCCGGTACCGCTGGAGCTGATGCTTGCAGCCCAGGAACCCAGCCACTTCACTTGCCTGTCATAAAGGCTGGATAGTCGCTGTAGCCCAGCTCATCTCCGCCAAACAAGCGGCTGCCATCGAACTGCGCCATCGGCCAGCCGTTTGCCAGCCGCGCCGGCAAGTCCGGGTTGGCGACAAAGGGCCGGCCGAAGGCAATCAGGTCGACCAGCCCGGCCTCGAGCAAGGCCTGCGCACGATCCTCGTCGTAGCGCCCGGCAACGATGATGGCGCCGGCAAACACCTGGCGCAGCTCATGGCGGAACGGCTCGGGGATCTGCGGGGCATCGTCCCAGTCGGCTTCGGCCAGGTGCAGGTAGGCAATGCCTTGGGCGCCCAGGGCCTTGGCGGCCTGGAGGATGGTCGGGATGACGTCCGTGCAGTCCATGCCGCGGGCGGTGATGTAGGGCGCCAGGCGCACACCGGTGCGCTGCGCACCGATTTCGTCGGCCACCGCCGCGGCCACTTCCAGCAGAAAGCGGATACGGTTTTCGCGGCTGCCGCCGTAGGCGTCATTGCGCAGGTTGGAGGTGGTGCGCAAGAACTGGTCGATCAGGTAACCGTTGCCCGCGTGAATCTCGACGCCATCAAAACCCGCCTCGCGGGCATGCCGGGCGGCAAGCCGATAATCCTCGATCACCGCTTGAATGTCTGCCTGGCTCAGGGCCCGTGGCGCGCTGACCTCGACCATGCGCCCGACGCCATCATCGCCCACCACCCACACCTGGGCATCGGCACGCAGCGCTGACGGCGCAACCGGCTGGCCATCGGCATGGAAGCTCGCATGGGACATGCGCCCGACATGCCACAGCTGCAGGAAAATCCGCCCGCCTTGGCCATGCACGGCGTCGGTCACCTGACGCCAGCCGGCTACTTGCCCGGCACTGTAGATGCCGGGGGTAAAGCTGTAACCCTTGCCCTGCGGGCTGATCTGCGTGGCTTCACTGATGATCAGGCCGGCACTGGCGCGCTGGGCGTAATAGGCCGCCATCATGGCGTTGGGCACATCACCGGGCTGGCTGCTGCGCGAGCGGGTCATCGGCGCCATGACGATACGGTTGGGCAACTGCAGTGGGCCCAGTTCAAAGGGTGTGAACAACGAAGCTGAAGTAGACATGCGTGTGGCTCTCCTGAAGTCAGACAGGTGCGTGGTCGCACTGCTGGTAGTCGTGGGTAATGCCGAGGTCGTCGCGATCGAGCGGGCAGTCCAGTTCCAGGACCAGGCCGCCGGGCAGGCTGACAAACAGTTGGCAGATGCGTTGCTCCGGTACCAGCGCGACCTGGTAGGCCAGGCCACTGGCGCGGACGCGTTCGAGCACTGCCGACGCCGGCTGCCGGGTACGCAGGGCCAGATGGCTGAGCTCGGTGTGCGGCCCCTGGATCAGGTGCACCAGGGCCTGGTCGCCCTGGTACAGCCATTGCCCGGGAAATGGAAACGCCGGCCTCGGCCCGGGCTCGACGCCCAGCAGGGTTTGCAGCGCAGCCTTAAGCTCGCCGTCGGCGGCGGTGGTGAAGGCCAGGTGATCGAACTGCAGGTCAAGGGTCATGCTGAGCACCTCTGTGTGGGGTGTCAGCATGATGTTTGATTGAAAGTCGCTGATAAACAGGGCTGGACTGCAATGACTTGTTAGCAATTTTTATAGATCAGTCGAAACCCGCCACTAGGTGAAGGCATGCGCCCGCAAGAACACCATCAACGCCTGCGCCGCCGGCGACAGGCTACGACCCTTGCGCGTCAACAGGCCAATCTGGCGCTCGACCTTGGGCGCGGCCAGGGGCAGGAAGGCCAGCTTGTCGTTCTCCTGGGGGAAGGCCAGGTACGGCAGCGTGCTGATGCCCACGCCTTCTTCGAGCATGGCGATCAGCGAAATCATGTTGGAGACGAACAGCCGGCTGTGGGCCAGCAAGCCCTCGGCGTCGGTACCTTCGAGCAGCCGCGAGGTGCCGTTGCGGATCATCGCCAGGCCCTGCAGCTGTGACCAGTGCAAGGCCTCGCCAGCCTGCGCCAGCGGGTGGTCGGCGCGGCACACTACCCCGACCTGGTCGTGCAGCATCGGCGCGAACTCGATCTGCTCGTCGGCCATCCACAGGCTGCTGATGGCAAAATCCACCTGGCCCTGGGTCAACAGTTGCTGGACGCTGTCGGCGCTGCCGTCCTGGATGCTGATCTGCACATTAGGGTGCTCGGCGACGAAGCGTGCCAGCGGCGCCGGCAGCACACGGCTGGCCACCGACGGCACGGTGGCGATGCTGACCTGGCCGATCTCATGCTGAACCAGCAGCACCACCTCGCGGGCAATCCGGTCGTGGTGCTCGATCAGGCCGCGAAACAATGGCAGGCAATGTTCGCCAAAGGGTGTCAGCTCGACCCGCCCACCACCTTTTTCGATTAGCGCCTGGCCCAGCTTCTGCTCAAGCTCGCGCACCGCCAGCGATACCGCAGGCTGAGTGCGGTAGGCCTGGCGGGCAGCGGCGTTGAAGCTCTTGAGCTCGGCCACCAGCAGGAAGTAGCGGATCTGGGCGATTTTCAGCTCGGGCAACATGCTTAATAATCCTTATCGATTCATTTTTTTTATTAATTTTTATTTGTTTCATATTGCTCGCAAGATGAGAGCCAGGCAAACGGAGGCTTCTCATGTCACTCACTCCCTACAAGAACTACATCGATGGCCAGTGGTGCGAAGGTCACACCACACTGAGCAACTACAGCCCCTCGGACACCCGCGACCTGATCGGCGAGTACCACCAGGCCACTGCCGAGCAGACCCGCCTGGCCATCCAGGCCGCCCGCGCCGCACAACCGCTGTGGGCCGCCAGCGGCCTGGAAGCGCGCCAGCAGGTGCTGATGGCCATCGGCGATGAGCTGATCGCGCGCAAGGAAGAGCTCGGCCAGTTGCTCTCCCGCGAAGAAGGCAAACCCCTGGCCGAAGGCATCGGCGAGGTCAACCGCAGTGGCCAGTTCTTCCACTATTACGCCGCCGAAGTGCTGCGCCAGATGGGCGAAACCGCCGCCTCCGTGCGCCCCGGCATCGACATCGAAGTGCACCGCGAGCCGGTCGGCGTGGTCGCCATCATCACCCCGTGGAACTTCCCCATGGCCACCGCCGCCTGGAAGATCGCCCCGGCCCTGGCCTTCGGCAACGCCGTGGTGTTCAAGCCGGCCAACCTGGTGCCGGCCAGTGCCTGGGCACTGACCGAGATCATCAGCCGCCAGGCCCTGCCCCACGGTACCTTCAACCTGCTGATGGGCAGCGGTGCCAGCGTTGGCGAAACCCTGGTGCAGTCGGCCGAAATCGATGCCCTGACCTTCACCGGCTCGCTGGCCACCGGCCGTCACGTAGCACAGGCAACCGCTGCCAACCTGGTGCGCTGCCAGCTGGAGATGGGCAGCAAGAATGCCCTGGTGGTGATGGACGATGCCGACCTCGACACTGCCGTCGAATGCGCGCTCAACGGCGCGTTCTTCGGCACCGGACAAAAGTGCACGGCGTCCTCCAGGCTGATTGTCTGCGCCGGCATTCATGACCGCTTTGTCGAGGCCCTGCGCGTACGCATGCGCCAGTTGAACGTCGGCCCTGCACTGACCGCCGGCGTGCACATCGGCCCGGTCGCCGAGGCCCGGCAACTGCAACAGAACCTTGAATACCTGCGCCTGGCCCAGGCCGAAGGCGCCACCCTGGTTGAAGGTGGCGAACGCCTGCAACTGGACAGCGACGGCTACTACATGCGCCCGGCGCTGTTCATCGACAGCCGCAACGACATGCGCATCAACCGCGAAGAAGTGTTCGGGCCGATCGCCTGCGTGATCCGCGTGGCCGATTTCGACGAGGCCGTGGCCACCCTCAATGACACCGAGTATGGCCTCACCGCCGGGATCATCACCCAGTCGCTGCGCCATGCCAGCGAGTTCAAGCGCCGTGCCCGGACCGGCTGCGTGATGGTCAACCTGCCGACTGCCGGCACTGACTACCACGTGCCGTTTGGCGGGCGCAAAGCCTCAAGCTTCGGCCCCCGCGAACAGGGCCAGTACGCCCGCGACTTCTACACCGTGGTCAAGACCGTTTATGTCCGCCCTTGAGGGAGTACCTGCCATGCACGACCTGCTGATGATCGACGGCCTGCAGTACTCCAACTGGAGCCCGGACATATTCCGCCAGATGCAAGCCGGCGGCCTGAGCGCGGTGCACGCCACCATCGCCTACCACGAGAACGCGCGGGAAACCCTCTCGCGCCTGGGCGAATGGAACCGTCGTTTCGAAACCTGGCCCGAACTGATTCGCCCGGTGCGTTCGGCCAGCGACATCCGCCTGGCGCAGCAGGAAGGCCGGGTGGGGATTTTCTTCGGCTTTCAGAACTGCTCACCAATCGAGGACGACATCGCCCTGGTGGAAATTTTCCGCCAGCTCGGGGTATTCGTCATGCAGTTGACCTACAACAACCAGAGCCTGCTCGCCAGCGGCTGCTACGAGCGCGAAGACAACGGCATCAGCCGCTTCGGCCGCCAGGTGATCGCCGAGATGAACCGGGTCGGCATGCTTATCGACATGTCCCACAGTGCCGAGCGCAGCACCCTGGAAGCCATCGAGCTGTCGAGCCGGCCGGTGATCATCTCCCACGCCAACCCGTCGAGCTTCCATGCCGCCAAGCGCAACAAGTCCGACGCGGTACTGCGCGGCATTGCCGAGTCGGGCGGGCTGCTGGGCTTCAGCACCTACCCGTTCCACCTCAAGGGCGCCTCCAGCTGCAGCCTCGAAAGCTTCTGCGACATGATCGCCAGCACGGCCGACCTGATGGGTGTCGAGCACATCGGCATCGGTACCGACCTGTGCCAGGCGCAACCGCTGGCGGTGCTCGAATGGATGCGCAATGGCCGCTGGAGCAAGGACAAGGACTACGGCGAAGGCTCCCGCGACAACGCCAACTGGCCCGAGCCGCTGGGCTGGTTCCGCGACAGCCGCGACTTTGCCAACATCGCCCGGGGCCTGCGCGCCCGCGGTTTCGCCGAAGAGGATGTCGGCAAGATCATGGGCTTGAACTGGCTGCGCCTGCTGGAAACCGCCACCACGGCGCAGGCCTGAGCCATCCCTGCACGGACAGCATCAACAATAACAACAATCGCAGGTTCCGGAGGCTTCATGAAAAACCCAAGCACCCTGCAGGCTGACGGCCAGGCCATGGGCCTGCCCCTCGCGCGCGATATCGACTGGCCGCTGTTCGTGATCAGCGGCGGTTTTCTCGGCGCGTTCCTGATCGCCGCGCTGGTCGACATCGAGGCGGTCTCGAGCCTGGTCAACAGTCTGTTCGCCTGGTCGACCAAGGCCTTTGGCCTGTACTGGCAAGTGCTGATGCTGGCGACCTTCGTGGTCAGCCTGGGCATCGGTTTCAGCAAGTGCGGGCGCGTGCGCCTGGGCGGCGTCAGCCAGCGCCCGGACATCAGCACCTTCAACTGGATCGCGGTGATCATGTGCGCCCTGCTCGCCGGCGGTGGCGCCTTCTGGGCCGCGGCCGAGCCGTTGATGCATTTCGCCAGCCCGCCGCCGTTCTTCACCGGCATCGCCCCGCACAGCGAAGCGGCGGCCACTGCGGCCCTGGCGCAGGCATTCGTGCATTGGGGCTTTCTCGCCTGGGCGGTGCTCGGCAGCCTGCTGGCCATCGTGCTGATGCACCTGCACTACGACAAGGGCCTGCCGCTGGCGCCACGCACCCTGCTCTACCCGCTGTTTGGCCAGCGCGCCCTGAAAGGCCCGATCGGCACCTTCGCCGACGCCGCCTCGATCATCGCCGTGGTCGCCGGCACCATCGGCCCGATCGGTTTTCTCGGCCTGCAGATCAGCAGCGCCCTGCATGCGGTGTGGGGCGTGCCCAACGGCATCGTCACCCAGTCGATCACCATCGTGCTGGTCACCCTGATGTACACCACCTCGTGCCTGGTGGGCCTCAAGGGCATCCGCTTCGTCAGCGAGATCAACGTCTGGCTGATGCTCGGCCTTGCGCTGTTCATGGTGGTGTTCGGGCCGACGCTGTTCATCCTCGGCGGCTTCCCTGCAGCCTTCGCCCTGCACGTGGAGCACTTCATCCCGCTGACCATGTTCCGCGCCGATCCCAAGTGGCTGGACTGGTGGACGGTGTTCTACTGGGGCTGGTTCATCGGCTACGCGCCCATGGTGGCGCTGTACGTCGCGCGGATTTCGCGGGGCCGGACCATCCGCGAGATCATCATGACCCTGTCGATCATCGCCCCGCTGGTGACCATGTTCTGGTTCACCGTGGTCGGTGGCACCGGTATCGGCCTTGAGCTGCAAACCCCGGGGATCGTCACCGCCCACGGCAGCCAGCCCGAAGACCTGCTGCTGGGCGTGACCCAGAACCTGCCGCTGGGTGGCCTGATCAGCGCGCTGTTTCTGTTTTTGAGCTTTATCTCGGTGGCCACCAATGGCGACGCCATGGCCTTCACCGTGGCCCTGGCGATATCCAGCAACGACAAGCCGAAGAAATGGCTGTGCGGCTTCTGGGCGATCGGCATGGGCCTGGCCGCAGTGGTGCTGATTACCATCGGCGCCGGCGGCGTCACCGCCCTGCAGTCGTTTATCGTCATCACCGCAGTGCCGGTGTCGCTGGTGATCCTGCCAGCGCTGTGGGATGCCGTGCGCATCGCCCGGCACATGGCCCGCGAACAAGGCCTTTGACCATGATGCAGCCAGGAACAATAACAATGTCCAGCTCCGCCCCTGCAGCACCCGCGTTGCGCCCCGCCAGCCAGGTCATGGACCTGGCCCGGCTGGGCAGCCACTTCCAGAGCCCGTTGAGTTTCGTGCGCAGCAGCATGCGGCGGATGATGAACCAGCAATGGCGCATCCAGCGCAGCCGCTTCGAGCTCGACGCTGAAGGCTTCGGCACCGCGATCTACCGCATCGACACGCCGAGAGCGCACTACCATTGCGTGATCTTCTCGGCCTACCTGCCTGCGGAAAAACGCAGCGACCGGGTGATCGCCGATCAATGGGATGTGTGTTTCGTGCTGGTCGCCGGCGATGTCGATGACACGCAACTGGCCGACCTGCAGCGCAACGTGCCGCTGCAGGAAGCCGGGCGCTTCGATGCGCGGGTACTGGTGCTGTCCCGGGCCAACCGCAGCCTGCGCAATTTCGAGCGCTTCGTCAGCGCCCTGGCCGAAGGCACCCAGCCCGACCCACGGCAATTGGCCGACGTCGGCTACCTGTACCGCACCACTGCGGTGTACGGCAACGGCAAGTTCGGCATCGCCGACTTCGGCTGCCTGCAGCACAACCCCGACTTCAACCAGCCGTTCAGCGCGCAGATGTTCACCGTGTACCTGCTGCGCCATTTCAGCATCGAGCAGATCGAGCACATGGCCCGTGCCCGCGCCCCGCAACGCGCGGTAAAACTCGACGTGGCGCTGCAACGCTACCTGGGCGTCGGCAACTCGACCGGGCTGGGCATGGCGCCGTTTCTGCTCAACCACCCGCAACTGGTCAACCAGTGGCTGTGGGCCCGGGAAACCGCCCTGACCCGGGTGCTGGCGCAAGCGGCCGAGCCTGCCCGCCTGCAACGCTTGCAGGCGCTGCTGCAACGGGCGCAGCTGCACCTGGAGCAAACCCTGACCGAAGACCTGCGCCAGCACCAGCAAGACCAGCAAACCCTGGCCGAACTGGCGCCCCTGGGCGCCTGGCTCGAGCGCCAGCCAGCCAGCGCCGACCTCTGGCCACGCCTGCTGGCCTGGAGTGAAGCCCACGCCGGCATCGGTTGCCAGGAACTGCTGGTGAGCCTGTTGCTGGAGCTGTACCCCGACCAGGTGACGCCGCTGGCCGAGCAGATGGGCGTCAACGAAGGCTGGCGCCTGCAGGCGCAGATGCCCCTGACCAAGCTGCGCGAGCTGATCGAAAGCCACTACGCCTGGGCCCTGGCCTACGACTTCAGTGCCAGCGATGCCGAGCACTTCTTCTGGTACCGCTCGGCGGAAAAAGAAGAGCCGCGCCTGGGCATGCGCGCCGAAGAACCGGGCGCCGACAAAGAAATGCAACTGGGCATCGCCCGTAACATCCAGCGCTGCTACCACGCCCTGCTGGCGCACCTGCGCGCCCATCCCGGGGAGTTGACCGCGCACTTTCTGATCGCCCAGCCGGCCTTCAAGGGCACGGTGCGCCGCCTGCAGGGCATGGCCCTGTGCGCCTATGGCGAGATCCGCGCCAACCTGCTGGCCCGCGACATGCTGCCAATCCACCTGCTGCGCTGCAAGCTGGCGTTTTTTGGCGCCGGCAAATTCGACCCTAAATCCAGACGCTGGGTACGCATCACCCTGTTCCAGGGCGCGCCGCTGGTGAGTGAAATTGGCCAGCCGTTCGCCGACGACTGGAACTTTGCCGTGATGCCGGGCGGAGGCCAATGACCATGCGCGTATCGCTCAATGAAATCCAGGTGATGTGCCGCAAGGCCTTCGAAGGCATGGGCTTTGCCCCCGGCGACTGCGAAGACGCCGCCGACATGGTCGGCTGGTTGCAATTGCAAGGGCTGGACGGCCTCGGCGCCCTGGCCAAGGCCCTCGATTATCTGCAGCGCGAAGCCCACCAGCCCTTTGCCCTGAACGTTGAAGACAGCGCCTTGCTGGTGATCGACGCCAAGGGCCAGAGCGTACTGCGCTGCGCCGCTACCGCCGTGGAGCTGGCCGTGGCCAAGGCCCAGGCCAGCGGCCAGGCAGTGCTGCGGATCCAGCACTGCCACAACCGCCTGCTGCTGCTTGGCTACCTGTGCCGCGCCGCCGAGCTGGGGCTCGGGGTGCAGGCGCGCTGGAGCGATGCCCGCCAGGTACACATCGCAAGCTTTGTTGCCGGCAGCAATCGCCCGCAGTTGCAGTTGCAAGCGCAGCCCGGCGCCGTGGCGCCGGAACAGAGCATCACCGTCACCTTCAGCCGCCCCGCGGCCCCGGCCGTGCCGCAGATTGGCGAGCAGGCCAGCCTTGGCCAGGGCTTTAGCGTCAACCCGCAGACCTGGCAGCGGCTCAAGCAACTGGCCGAACAGGTGCTGGTGCAAAGCAGCGAAGCCTCACGCCGCCACGGTGCCGATGGCGGCAGCGATGCCGATTGATTGTTTGCCCTTCGACTTAAAAGGAACACCCTCGATGAAATACGCCATCAACACCGAGCTGTTCGCCGCCAAGGCCCCGCTGGAATGGGCAGTGGTCGGCAACGGCACGCTGTACACCGCGCAAATCCCCATCGATGCCCGGGGCCAGGTGGTGGCCGGCGGCATCGAAGCCCAGGCGCGGCAAACCCTCGATAACCTCAAACACACCCTGCAGGCCGCGGGCAGTTCGCTCGACGCCGTGGTCCAGGTACTGATTTACGTCACCGAGCGCAGCTACCTGGCGACGGTCAATGCGGTGTACGCCGAGTACTTCCAGGCGCCCTACCCCAACCGCGCGGCGCTGGTGGTGGCGGGCCTGGCGCGGGAGGAAATGCTGGTCGAGCTGGTGGTCTATGCGTGCCTTGCCGATAGCGCCGGCTGAGGCCAGGTGCAATTTGCGGCTGAGCGTCGCAGGCAGGCGTTCAAATGGTGAGGATATGCTCATAAAAATATTAAATCGCAATAATTCACCAATATTTTCAATTTTAAGGCGATCAGCAAAGGCTTCTTCACCAGTCACTGGCAAAATTAGCAATTATTTCTAGATGTAACAGCGCTAGAATTGGATCCCATCTGCGATTGGCATCGGTTGCTTGCGGGCAACCGGCGCTGCGCAAAACCGTAGGCACAGGAGAACGCCGCCATGATGTTGAAGGATCCTTCTACCAAGTACCGTCACTTCACCACCGTCGACCTGCCGGACCGCCAGTGGCCGAACCGGGTCCAGCAGGTCGCCCCGACCTGGTGCAGTGTGGACATGCGCGACGGTAACCAGGCGCTGATCGAACCGATGAACGCCGAGCGCAAGCGGCGCTTCTTCGACCTGCTGGTCAAGGTCGGCTTCAAGCAGATCGAGGTGGGTTTCCCGGCGGCCTCGCAAACCGACTTCGATTACGTGCGCGAGCTGGTCGAGAGCGGCGCGATTCCTGACGACGTTACCATCCAGGTGATGACCCAGGCCCGCAGCCACCTGATCGAGCGCACCTTCGAAGCCCTCAAGGGCGTGCCCCGGGCGATTGTCCACGTCTACAACGCCACCGCACCGGTGTTTCGCGAGGTGGTGTTCGGGGTCGACCGCGCCGGCTGCATCGAGATCGCCACCCAGGCCACCCGCGAGATCAAGGCCCACATGCAGGCCAACCCGCAAACCCAGTGGACCTACCAGTACTCGCCCGAGACCTTCTGCTTTACCGAGCTGGATTTCGCCCTGGAGATCTGCGAGGCGGTGACCGAGGTGTTCCAGCCCTCGCCAAGCAACAAGATGATCCTCAACCTGCCGACCACCGTCGAGGTCTCGACCGCCAACGTCTTCGCCGACCAGATCGAGTGGTTCTGCCGCCACTTGAGCTGCCGCGACAGCGTGGTCATCAGCGTGCACCCACACAATGATCGCGGTACCGGCGTGTCGACCGCCGAGCAGGCCTGCCTGGCGGGCGCCGAGCGGGTCGAGGGCACCTTGTTCGGCAACGGTGAGCGCACCGGCAACGTCGATATCCTGACCCTGGCAATGAACCTCTACACCAGCGGTATCAGCCCGCAGCTGGACTTCTCGGACATCATCCACGTGCAGCGCGAAGTCGAGTTCTGCAACCAGTTGCCGACCCACCCGCGCCACCCGTATGCCGGCGAACTGGTGTTCACGGCGTTTTCCGGCTCGCACCAGGACGCCATCAAGAAAGGCTTCGCCCACCGGCGCAACAACCCCGAGGGCTACTGGCAGATCCCTTACCTGCCGATCGATCCGGCCGACATGGGCCGCAGCTACGAGGCAGTGATCCGGGTCAACAGCCAGTCCGGCAAAGGCGGCGTCGCCTATCTGCTCGAGCAACACGGCATTGTCCTGCCGCGGCGCCTGCAGATGGAGTTCAGTGGCCTGGTGCAACAAGTGGCCGACGAGGCCGGCCAGGAGATCACCAGCGACATGATCCTGTCGTGCTTCACCGACAACTACCTTGAGCAAGGCAAGCCCTACACCCTGCAGCAACCTCGGCTTGCCAGCGAAGACAGCTGCACCTACCTCGATGCCCAGTTGGACATCGCCGGCGCGCGCCTGGCGCTCAGCGGCGAAGGCAACGGGCCGTTGGCGGCGCTGGTCAATGCCTTCGCCCAGCAGGGCCTGAACTTCGATATCGCCGACTATCACGAGCACGCCATTCGTGACGGTGCCCAGGCCGAAGCCATCGCCTATGTCGAAATCCGCGTCAACAGCCAGCTGCTATTCGGCGTCGGCAAAGACAACAGCATCCTCCAGGCATCGCTCAAGGCCGTGGTCGGTGCCGTGTCGCGGGCCACCCGCCAGGGCTTGCTCAAACCCCTGCACGCCGCCAGCGTTTCTGCCTGAGGAGAAAGGCATGGAACCATTAGCGATGGACTATGAACATGGCGAGGTCGTGGGCAGCCACTGCCATGCCGAGGACCAGTTGATCTACGCCACCAGCGGGGTCATGCGCGTGTGCAGCGACGAAGGCAACTGGGTGATCCCCTGCGGGCACGCCCTCTGGGTGCCGGCAGGGGTCAGCCACGAGGTGCGCATGAGCGGCGAAGTGAGCATGCGCACCTTGTTGCTCAGCGCCCACGTCGACCGCTGTCAGGTGATCGTGGTCTCGGGGCTGCTGCGCGAGCTGATCCTGGCCTCATCACGCATGCAGGAGCAGCGCGACGAGTCGTTGGGCGAGCATGTGCGCGCGCTGATTCACCGCGAGCTGGAGGCGGCTGAACGCATCGAGGCGCATGTGCCGGTGCCGCAGCATCCACGCCTGCGGGCCTGGTGCGAGCGCTTTCTCGAAGACCCTGCGCAAGACCTCACCCTGGAGCAATGCGGCGCGCAGTTGAACATGAGTGCGCGCACCGTGGCGCGATTGTTCCAGCGCGAGGTGGGGATGTCCTACGGTGAATGGCGCACCCGCACGCGCATGATTCTCAGCCAGCAGCGCCTGGCCGGTGGCATGCCGATCCTGCACGTGGCGCTCGAACACGGCTACCAGAGTGCCAGCGCCTTTGCCGCGATGTTCAAGCGCATCCTCGGCTACACCCCACGCGACTGGCAGGTCAGCGCCCTGGAAGGCAGCGCCACGCGCAGCCACTGAGACCCGCAGCGAGGATGGCGGCCACGCCCTCCTCGCTGCCGGGCCAGGTTGTCCCGGTCACGGCCATGGTTGTCCCGCTCGCGGCAGAAGCGCTGCCCTCCCCTCGTTAATCTGGCATCACGACCCTAGATGTGACTTTCGTGATGCGTGCACTTCGATCCCCGCCGTTCCCCGCCCGGCTTCTCGCCGCCACCAGCCTCCTGACTGTGCTCTGCGCTTGCAGCAGCCAATCCGTAACGACCCCGGCGCCATTGGCACTGCAAGCCGATCCACTGGCCAGCCTGCCCGCCGGCGTCAGCCAGCAGGCCTTGCCCGAGCGCTGGTGGGAGCTGTACCAGGACCCGCAGCTCAACACCTGGGTCCAGCAAGCCCTGGCGCATAACCAGGACCTGGCCCAGGCCGAGGCCAACGTGCAGGCCATGCTCGCCGGTATCGGCGAGTACGACGCCAGACGCTGGCCCTCGACCAGCGTCGAGTTCGGTGCCAGCTACGGCAAAAGTGCCGACGACCAGACCCTGGCCCAGGCCACCGACAGCCATGCGCCGTCGCAATGGGAATTCAACCCGGGCATCGAGCTGGCCTATCAGGTCGATGTCTGGGGCCAGGTGCGGGCTGCCATCGAGCGCGCCCGGGCCCAGGCCGACGCCTCCCGCGAGGCCATGGAGCTGGTGCGTTTGCAGGTGGTGACCCAGACCAGCCGCGCTTACATCGACCAGTGCGTTTACGGCGCGCGCCTGCAGGAAACCGAACAATCCCTGCAGACCCTGGAGCGCAGCGTGCAGCTCAGTGACCGCCAGCGCCAGGCCGGGATCGCCACCGAACTCGATGCGGTGCGCCTGCGCGGGCTGCGCGAGCAGGTCCGCGCGCAACTGCCGATGCTGGAAGCGCGGCGGCAAATGGCGCTGTTCGAACTCAGCGTGCTCAGTGGCCAGCCGCCTGCGGCAATCAGCGCCGGTGCCGCCAGCTGCCGAAGCATCCCGACCCTGAAAGCAGCGTTGCCTGGCGGCGATGGCTGGCAACTGCTGGCCCGCCGCCCGGATGTGCGCAAGGCCGAGCGCGACCTGCGCGCCGCCGACCTTGAAGTCGACATCGTCAAGGCCGACCTGTACCCGAAGGTCAGCTTCGGCGCCTCGCTGACGTCCTCGGACCATCACCTGTCCAACCTCGGTGACAGCCAGGCGGTGATGTTCGCCGTCGGCCCGCTGATCAGCTGGGAGTTCCCCAACATCAAGGCCAACCGCGCCCGGGTCAGCAAGGCCCGGGCCCTGCAGCAAGCGCAGATCGCCCACTACCGCGGCGTGGCCCTGGGCGCGCTCAAGGATGTGCGCCAGGCCCTGGCCGGCTACGACGGCGAACGCCAGCGGGCGCAAGCCCTGGATGCGGCCCTGGCGCACAGCCAGCGCGGCTTTGCCCTGGCCCAGGACAACTACCGCGCCGGCACCGTCGATGCCCTCGAGGTGCTCGACAGCGAGCGCGACCTGATCAGCGTCCGCGCTCGCCACGTCGAGGCCCAGGGACGCCTGGCGCGGGCACAAATCAATCTGTTCCGGGCCCTGGGCGGCAGCTGGCAAACGCCACCGGCCGCGGCCGCGACCCTGGTGCAGAGCGCACCTACCGACACTGGAATCCAACCATGAATATTGCCGTTGAAAAACCACCGCTGGCTGCCGATCAGCAGCAGCGCAAAGCCCCTTTGCCCACCCTCACCCGGCGGCGCCTGGCGCTGTACGCCACAGGCGGCCTGAGCGTGGTGGCGGTGCTGGTGTTCGGCGGCTACTGGTTTAGCACCGGGCGCTTTCTGGAGACCACCGATGACGCCTACGTGCGCGCCGACTGGGTGGCCTTGAGCCCGCGCGTGGCCGGCTATGTCGCCCAGGTTGAAGTCGATGACGACCAGGCGGTAAAAGCTGGCGACGTGCTGGTACGCCTGCAAAACCGCGACTATCAGGCCCGCCGCGACCAGGCCGAAGCCGGGGTGGCCGAGGCCCAGGCTGCGCTGACCGCCGCCCAGGCCAGCCAGCAGGTGGCAGTGGAGCGCATCAACCAGCAGCAGCAAGCCATCCTCCAGGCCGAATCGGCCGTGCACAGCGCCGAGGCCGAGCGGCGCCGCAGCGAACTGGACATGCAGCGCTACCAGGGCCTGGTGCGCGACAACGCCGCCACCGTGCAGCGCCTGGAATCGGCCAACGCCAATGCCATCCAGGCCCGCGCCGCCTTGCAGAGCGCCCAGGCCCGCCAGCGCGAGCAGCAGTCGCAACTGGCAATGGCCAAGGCCCAGGCGCTGCTGGCCGAGGCGCAGATCAAACAACGTTCGGCAGCCCTGGCCAGCGCCAAAGCCCGCCACGCCCTGGCCGACCAGGACAGCCAGGACACAGTGATCCGCGCGCCCATCGACGGCGTGGTCGGCCAGCGCCGGGTGCGCGCCGGGCAATACGTGGTGCCCGGCCAGCCGCTGCTGGCGGTGGTGCCGCTGCACCAGACCTACGTGGTCGCCAACTACAAAGAAACCCAGCTGGCCCACATGCGCCCGGGGCAGCCGGTAGAGATCAGCATCGACAGTTTCTCAAGCCAGCACCTGCGCGGCCGGGTGGCCAGCTTCTCGCCGGCTTCGGGCAACGTCTTTGCCCTGCTGCCCTCGGACAACGCCACCGGCAACTTCACCAAGATCGTCCAGCGTTTTCCCGTGCGCATCCTGCTCGACCAGGCCGAGGGAGGCGTGCAGGTGCTGCCGGGCATGTCGGTGGTGACCACCGTCGACACCCGCGGGGAGCCTGCCGATGAGCAGTGAACAGCCGGTCTCGTTGCGGGCCTGGGTGGCCGTGATCGGCGGCTTGTTCGGCTGTTTCATGGCCGGCATGAACGTCCACGTCACCAGCGCTGCGCTGCCGGAAATCCGCGGTTCGCTGGGCGCCAGTTTCGAGGAAGGCTCGTGGATCTCCACCGCCTACCTGGTGGCGGAGATCGTCATGATTCCGCTCACGGCCTGGCTGGTCGAAGTGTTCTCCATGCGCCGGGTGATGTGGACCGGCTCGTTCATCTTCCTGCTGGCCTCGATCGCCTGCTCCTGGGCACCCAACCTTGAGGCGATGATCATCATCCGGGTGATCCAGGGCGCCGCCGGCGCGGTGCTGATCCCGCTGTCGTTCCAGCTGATCATCACCGAACTGCCGGCCAGCAAGATGGCCATGGGCATGGCCCTGTTCAGCCTCGCCAACAGTGTCGCCCAGGCCGCGGGGCCGTCGATTGGCGGCTGGTTGACCGATGCCTATTCCTGGCGCTGGATTTTCTACCTGCAGCTGTTCCCCGGGGTGGCGCTATTGATTGCCATCGCCTGGTCGATCGAGGCCAAGCCGATGAAGCTTGAGTTACTGCGCCGCGGCGACTGGCTGGGGATCTTCGCCATGGTCGTGGGCCTGGGCGGCCTGCAGATCGTGCTCGAGGAAGGTGGGCGCCTGGACTGGTTCGGCTCGGGCTACATCCTCGGCATGTCGGTGGCCGCCGGCATCGCCCTGGTGGTGTTTGTGGTCACCCAGCTGTACGGCAGCCGCGCCTTCATCAACCTGCGCCTGCTCGGGCGCTACAACTTTGGCGTGGCCAGCGTCGCCATGTTCATCTTTGGCGGCGCCACCTTCGGCCTGGTGTTCCTGGTGCCCAACTACCTCTCGCAGTTGCAGGGTTTCAGCGCCCGCGATGTCGGCGTCAGCCTGATCGCCTATGGCCTGGTGCAATTGCTGCTGGCGCCGCTGATGCCGCGGTTGATGGCCTGGACCAGCGCCAAGTTCATGGTTGCCAGCGGCTTTCTGATCATGGCCCTGGGCTGCTGGCTGGGCGCCAGCCTCAACGTCGACAGCGCCGACAACGTCATCATCCCCTCCACCGTGGTTCGCGGCATCGGCCAGCCGTTCATCATGGTGGCGCTGTCGGTGCTGGCGGTGGCGGGCCTGGACAAGCGCGAAGCGGGCTCGGCATCGGCGGTGTTTTCCATGCTGCGCAACCTCGGTGGCGCCATCGGTACCGCCGGGCTGACGCAGATCGTTGCCACCCGTGAGCGCTACCACAGCGAGCGTATTCACGAACATGTCACGGTGTTTTCGCCAGGTTTGCAGGAGCGCCTCAACCAGGCGGTGCACACCTGGCTGCCGCAACAGCAGCAGATACTGGAGGGTCTGGCTGCAACCATACGCCGCGAGGCGTACCTGATGGCCTACAGCGATGCGTTTTATGTCGCCTGCCTGGCCCTGATTGGCTGCGCAGTAGCAGCGCTGGTGCTGCGCACCCAGCGGGCGGCCTGAAGTTTACATGTAATTAATAGTTATAACGGTATTAGCGAACAGGGAGTTCAGTGGTATGACATGCGCTAAATCTAATTAAATAGCGATAAAAAACGCTATTAACAGCCTCTTGCCGCTTGGCAACTTCAGTAATGAAGTTGCCTTTTTCGCGTGCCTGCAAGTTATTAATCCACCCCTAAATTTTATGTTTGCGAAGTCTTGATTTGTAACTTCTTATGTCTTAGCTTTCCGTTGCCTGGCGCCATAACGGTTCCGGCCACTGCATGACGCAAACGCGCCAACGGGCCAGTTTCTGGCCACCTGTGCGGCTGCCCTAAAAACGATAACGCTGTTTTATATCCCGACAAAAAACCTGATAACCGAGGAAAACATGCACAATCAAAAAGCCGTTCTTGAACACAACAAAACCGAACTTGGCAACCACCCGATCTTCGCTGAAATCGGTTCTTTGCAGGTATTGCGCACGTTCATGGAGACCCATGTTTTTGCGGTCTGGGACTTCATGTCGCTGACCAAGCGCCTGCAGCAGGAACTGACCTGCACCCGCCTGCCGTGGCTACCACCGCTGGACCCCGCCGCCGCCCACCTGATCAACGAAATCGTCCTCGGTGAAGAGTCCGACCAGAACCTGCAAGGCGGCCACTACAGCCACTTCGAACTGTACCTGCACGCCATGCGGGAGATTGGCGCGAGCACCGACCGTATCGAGCATTTTGTCCGTCTGCTGCGCGGCGGCGTCGAGCTTGACGAAGCCCTGCAGCACTGCCATGCCTCGCCGGCAGCGGTGCGGTTTGTCAGCAACACCCTCGACACCGCCATCAACGCCAAGCCTCATGAAGTTGCCGCAGCCTTTCTGCACGGGCGTGAAAGCGTGATCCCACGGATGTTCCAGACCATTCTCGATGACTGGGACATTGGTACCGACCAGGCCCCGACTTTCCGCTACTACCTGCAGCGCCATATCGACGTCGACTCCGACGACCATGGCCCGGCCGCCGAAAAACTGCTCGATCGCCTGGTCCAGGGCGACCCGCAGCGCCAGCAGGAAGTCTACGCCGCCGCCATTGCCGCAGTCGAAAGCCGCCGCGTGCTGTGGGACGAACTGCGCGCCGAAATGGCCGTGCAGATCGCCGAGTGTGTCGCATGAAGTTCGAAGTCATCGAGCACGACCAGGCCACCTGGCAAGCGGTCAGCAGCGAGCGCGGCATCACCCTCACGGTGTTCAAGGACACCCTCGATGCCAACACCCGTACCGGTATCCGCACACGCCTGGTGCGCTTTAACCCCGGCGGCGGCACGCGTGAAATCTATACCCATGATTACCACGAAGAAGTGTATTTGATCGAAGGTGATCAAACCGAACAGGCCGCGCCGGGGCGTGCACAAAAGACCTACGGGCAAGGCAGTTACTTCTTTCGCGCGGCGCACACGGAACATGGTCCGTTTCATTCGGAGCAGGGCTGCCTGTTATTTGAAGTTCATTACTATTGAACGGTGGGCAAGGTTAAATGAACGCACATGAGTATCAGTCTTTCGCCGACTCCTGGGAGCGGCGAGCGACCATTCGCACGCGTCCGCGGCGCACTGTGGAAGATGACGGCAAGTTGATTTACCCGACCAGCCGTCAACCCCTGGTGACCAGCGCCGTCTTTATGGAACAGTGCCCGCACTTGACAGACTTTGCCCTGGTGCAAAGTCTCTACAAGTTCATTAATGACGTGGTGATCTTCGAAACCGAGATTGTCGACAAAACCGCACGCAGCATTGCCAAGGACAGCTTTGCGATCCGCTTTCCGTTTGCCTGCCGCTACGACGCCATGACCGTGGTGGTGGATGAGGACTACCACGCCCTGGTGGCCATGGACTACCTGCAGCAGACCATCGAGCTGACCGGTATCGAGCCCATCGCCCTGCCGCGGGAAATCGAGCTCAGCCGCTCGATCCCCAAAGCCATGGAGATGGCCCCCGAACACCTGAAAGCGGCGGTCGAGCTGATTTGCGTGGCGGTTGCCGAGAACACCCTGACCAATGATGTCGCCGCCTTCGCCCGCGACGACACGGTCAAGGAATCGGTCAAGGGCCTGATGGCCGACCACCTGGCCGACGAAGGCCGGCATTCGAGCTTCTGGGCGCGGCTGACGCGCATCTACTGGAGTGCGGCGCCGGCTGAAGACCGGCAGATCCTCGCTTCGATCATGCCGGTGTTCCTCAGCCACTACCTGACCAACGACATCCAGAAAGCCTTCGACCTGGCGCTGATTGCCCACCTGGACACCAGTGAGCAGGTCAAGGCAGCGCTGCGCCTGGAAGTTGAAGCCATGGACTTCCCGATCACCCCGGGGCATCCCCTGGTGGGCAACATCATGCGGTTTTTCCGCGCCAGCGCAATGCTCGAAGATCCGGCCGTGCAGTCTTCCCTGGCCGCCTACCTGATCTGACATCAAAGGAATCAATGCCGATGAGACGTCTTGAAATTCTGCTGTGCGGGAGCAGCCGCGGGCTGGCCTGCCTGGCGGACGAGTTGCGGCGAATGGGCCATGGTGCCCATTTGCTCGACACGCCGGCCAGTTACGATCACTGGCAACTCCACGCCTCGGACCTGGTCATCGACGACGCGACCCTGGCGCCGTGGCCGGAAACGGGCAACACCTGGCAAGTCTCGTTGCAGGTCAGCGGCAGCGACCTCAGCGACCCGCTGCAAGACCTGCAACTGCACCTGCTGGGCCGCCAGGGCAGCCAGCCCTGGCAATGCCTGGAACGTCAGGATGTACCTGCAGAGGCCTCGGGCAACGGCGCCGACCTGGTGAACAGGGCCGTGCAGGAACTGGTCGAGGCGGCAGCGGCGCATGTCAGCGGCTACTCGCGCCATGACGACTACTTCAGCCAGTACCGCTTCCAGGCCCTGGGCCAGGTGCCCAGCGCCGGGCTGGGCGTGCTCGACACCCTGGCCTTCGCCCACCGTTGCAACCGCACGGCAGCACCGGCCATTAGCGAGGCGGCCAGCGTGCCGTTCATCCAGCGCCTGGCCGCCAGCCTGCGCCAGCACCATGACGCCCCGGCCTTGCTGGTCGAAGGCCGCAGCGTCAGCTATGGCGAGCTGCATGCCCTGAGCGTGGCGATCCAGGAGCGCCTGGTGCCGCTGCTGGGTGAAGACCGGCAGCAGCCGGTGGTGGCCATCGCCCTGGGCAAGGGCGTGGCCCTCTACGCCTCGATCCTCGCCGTGCTTGGCTGCGGTGCCCTGTACCTGCCGCTGGACCCCAGCCACCCCGCCGAACGCCGGGCGCTGATCGTCGAACATGCCCGGGCGCGGATCGTCATCCACGACGATAACCTGGCCATCCCCGCCGGTTGCATCGGCCTGGATGTCAGCCACCTGAGCGCCGTGCACCAAGGCGCCGATGGCCACCAGGGCATTGCCCTGGCCCAGCATCAGTCGCTGCTGCGCGGCAACTGGGAAGGTGCGCGGCCGTGCGTGGCGATCTACACCTCGGGCACCACCGGAACGCCGAAAGGCGTGCAGTTGACCGTTGCCAACCTCAGCCACTTCTGTGCCTGGTACGCCGAGCATGTCGAGGTCGGGCCCAAGACCCGCGCCTTGCAGTTCTCGACCATCAACTTCGATGCTTCGCTGCTGGACATCTTCCCGACCCTGCTCGAAGGCGGTTGCCTGGTGGTGCCCAACGAGGACCAGCGCCGCGACCCGCTGGCCCTGGCGCAACTGGTGGTCCAGGCCGAAGTCAGCCATGCCTTCTTGCCACCGGCGCTGCTGAGCATCCTGCCGCTGCACAGCCTGCGCGGCATGACCCACCTGATCACCGGCGGCGATGTGTGCGAGCCGCACGTGATCGACGCCCTGGCCGAGCACTGCCACCTGCACAACATCTACGGCCCCACCGAAACCACGGTGCTGGCCACCAGCCGGGTGATGCGCGCCGGCGACTCGAACCGCCTGCTCGGCCTGCCGATCGCCAATACCCGCCTGTACCTGCTCGACGAGCAAGGCCTGCCGGTGTCCGAAGGCCAGAGCGGCGAGATCTACATCGCCGGGCCCGGCGTCGGTGCCGGCTACCTGCACAACCCCGCCGCCAGCGCCGAGCGCTACCTGAACGGCAGCGGCGGCCTGCACGGCGAGCGCCTGTACCGCACCGGCGACCTGGCGCGCTGGGGCCGCGCCGGCGTGGAAATCATCGGCCGCCTGGACAATCAGGTGAAGATCCGCGGCTTTCGGGTCGAGCCCGAAGAGATCGAGCACGTGCTGCGCAGCAGCAACCTGTTCGGCCAGCAGGCCGTGGTGATCGATGAGCAGCGGCGCATCCTGGCGTTCTTCGCCGAACCGCGCAACGGTGATGCGCACAGCGCCACCGAAGCCTTGAAGGCCCATGCCCAGCAGCACCTGCCGGACTACATGCGCCCTGCCCGCTGGCGCCTGCTCGAGACCCTGCCCGCGACCACCAACGGCAAGATCGATCGCAAGGCCCTGCGCCTGATGCCCGACGACAGCCGTCAGCGCCAGGTGCGCGCCCAGCCGCTGAGCGCGGCCACGCAAAGCCTGCTGGCGATTTGGGCCAAGCTGCTGGAAATCGACGCCGACGACATCGGCCTGGACGAGAGCTTCTTCAACCTCGGCGGCCATTCGATCCTGCTCTCGCGCATGCTCATGGACATTCGCGAGACCTTCGCCAAGGGCGTGTCGATCAACCGCTTCATCGAGCAGCCAACCCTGACCAACCTGGCGCGCCTGCTCGAGCAGGACGACACCGCCGATGCCGTGGTCAGCGCCCGGGCCCTGGCCGACGCCAACCTCAGTGTCGACCTTGAGGTGCTGCCGCTCAGCCGCCAGGGTGACGTGCACAAGGTCATCGTCACCGGCGCCAATGGCTTTCTTGGTGTGCACCTGGTCGAGGCACTGCTCGAACTGGGCTCCAGCGAAGTCGCCTGCCTGGTTCGCGCATCCCCCGGGCAATCGGCGCAGCAGCGTTTTGCCCAGGCCCTGGTCGACAACCGCCTCGAACACCTGGACATGAGCCGTGTGCGGGTGCTGGCCGCCGACATCAGCCAGCCGCTGCTGGGCCTGAGCGCCGAAGAGTACGAACACCTGGACCGCGACTACGGCGCGCTGATCTACAACGCGGCCAACGTCAACCACGTGCTCGACTACGAGTCGCTGATCAAGGACAACGTGGCGCCGCTGCTTGAATGCCTGAAACTGTGCGAGGGGCGCAGCAAGAAGATCTTCAACTTCATCTCCACCCTGTCGGCCTCCAGCAGCATCGATGCCCAGGGCCGGGTGCTGGAAACCCCGCCCGCGGCGACGCCGCCGATCTACATCCGCAATGGCTACAACCTGTCCAAGTGGGTCGGTGAGCGGATTCTCTGGAACGCCTGCGAGCGTGGCGTGCGGGTCAATATCTATCGCCCCGGGAACATTGCCTTCAATACCCGCACCGGCGTCTGCCAACCGCACCAGAACCGCCTGATGCTGATGCTCAAGGGCTCGCTGCAACTGAAGGAAGTGCCGCAACTGTCGCTGAACTTCGACCTGATGCCGGTGGATTTCCTCGCGCGCTTCATCGGTTTTCATGCCAGCCGCCACACCATCAACCGCGCGGTGTTCAACCTGCACAACCCGACGCCGCTGAGCTGGGACAACTACGTCGAGGCGTTCCGCCACATGGGCCACGACTTCCAGCTGGTGCCGGTCAGCCGCTGGCAGCAGCGGCTGTCGACCATCGGCAGCGACAACGCCCTGTTCGGCGTAGTCGGTTTCTACCTCAACGGTTTTGAGGAAGACATCGGCGACATCTCGATGATCGAGCACGGCAATGCCCGTCACGGCATCGACAACATGGGCGAGGAGTACCCCGCCAAAAGCCCGACCCTGCTGCGCCGGGGTTGTGAATTCCTCAAAGAAATCGACTTCATCTAACCCGTCAAAGGAGCTCGACATGTCACATCTGGAACCCGATACCCTGATCAAAAACCCTGTTGGCGAGCCCGTGGTTGCCACGGTGGCCGTCAATGCCGACGCCCGCAGCGTGTGGAACATCGTCGGTAACTTCGCCGGTTTTCCGGTGTTTATCCCGGCGCTGTCGCACATTGAAATGACCGGCAGCGGCGTGCGCTCGGTGCGCAAGAAGCTGTTCAAGGATGGCAACGTGGTGATGGAGCAACTCAATAGCCATGATGACCAGCAGATGGTCATGACCTGGTCGTTGATCTACACCTCGCTGAACATCGGCAACCTCTGGGCGCGCATGGAGGTCAAGGCCCAGGGCGCCAATCAGTCACTGGCCACCTGGACCATCATTGGCGAGCCGCAGACCGGCGGCGCGCAAGACCTGCCGGCGTTCCAGGCGTTCCTCCAGGGCTTTGCCGATGGTGCCATGAACAACGTCAAGCAGATGTTCGCTTAAGCCGCAGCGCAAGCCCGCTCCCACCGCCCGGTAGGCGCGGGCTTTGCCTCGCGGTTCACTACACAACGCACAAGCGCAGCCGGGCAAATGCCCGCCGATGTCCTACCCTCATAAGCTGGGAGATCAATAACCGAACCGGGCATAACCATGCGCAGTGCTTTGCAGATCATCGGCTTCATTGCCCTCACCCTGCTGCTGTCCAGCCCTCCCGGGCAGGCCGCACAACCCCCTGCGCCAGCACCCGCCAGTGCTGCCGCGCCTGTGGTCAAGGTCACCCAGCAAGACCTGCAAGCCCTGCAACTGCGCCTGGACAGCCTCAAGCAGCAGATTTCCCAGGCCAACAACTACAACCAGCTCGAAGGCCCGCAAGACCGCTTGCAGGCGCTGATCGTCGATATCGACCGGCTGAGCGCGGCGCTGTTGCCCGAACAGGCGCAGTTGCGCGCGCAACTGGAAGTGCTCGGCCCGGCGCCGGTCGAAGCCCTGGTGCCCGGCACCTCGGACATCGCCGCGCAACGCACGGCGCTTACCGAGCAAAAAAACAGCCTCGACACCACCCTCAAAGCCCTGGCCGCGCTCAAGGAAAACGCCAGCAACCTGCTGACGCAGATTTCCGCCATTCGCCGCACCATGCTCGAAAGCGAGCTGACCCTGAGCACCCACAGCTTGCTCAACCCGGCATTCTGGTCGCCGGTGCTCACCCCTTCGGCAGACGACCGCCAGCGCTTGCAGGCGTTCTTCGACGAGGTCAACGATACCGCCAACGCGGTCTGGCAGCCCGGCCAGCGCTTCGCCACCCTGCTGCTGGTGCTGCTTGCCATACTGGCCTGGACCCTCGGCCGCCGGCTGCTGGAGCGCTGGCTGGCCTGGTTATGCATGAACCGCGTGCCTGAAGGCCGCCTGCGCCGCAGCTCGCTGGCTCTGGCCTCGGTAATGGCCACCCTGCTGGCCACCGGGGTAGCCCTGGAGCTGCTGTTTTACGCCTGCACCCACCACCTGCCGTTGCCGTCGATGCTGGCGACGTTTTCTGAAGAGTTCGAAAAGCTTGCCTATACCTGCGTGCTGATCACCGGCTTGAGCCGCGCACTGCTGTCGACCTCGCATCCGTCCTGGCGGCTGCCGGACATCGCCGACCCGGTGGCGCTGGCCTTGCAGCCCTTCGCCCGCTGGCTGGCCAGTACCTTGCTGGTATTGGTGGCCCTGGTGCAGATCTCCAACGCCGCCGGCATGAGCAGCCAGCTGGTGATCGCCGGGCGGGGAATCGCCGCGCTGGTGATCAGCGCCCTGATCATCGCCCTGTTGGTGCGCACCAGCCGCGCGCGCCGGGTCATGGCCGCCGCCGGCGATGCACCGGAAGCCGCCTCGACCATGGCCGGGCTGATCTACAGCATCGCCAGCATGGCCATGGTCATCTCGGTGATTGCCCTGCTGACCGGCTACGTGTCGCTGGCGCGCTTTGTGACCTACGAGGTGGTCTGGGTGTTCATCCTGCTGG
Organism: Pseudomonas sp. B21-035; assembly: GCF_024748945.1. NCBI lineage: Bacteria > Pseudomonadati > Pseudomonadota > Gammaproteobacteria > Pseudomonadales > Pseudomonadaceae > Pseudomonas > Pseudomonas sp. B21-035. The sequence continues at coordinate 2,772,715 of NZ_CP087179.1, read as the reverse complement.
CCGGCTTCTATGTGCTCATCCAGGTGTTCAAGGACGGCTGCGAATATGTCTTCTCACCGCGTCAGGCCAGCGGCAAGGCGCTCAAGGAACTGCTGGGCATCGGCGACCGGCGCCTGGACCAGATCGAGACCCTGGTCTCCGGCTTCGGCCGTGCCGCGCTGTTGCTGCTGGCGGTAATCACCCTGTTCGTTGGCGGCATCGGCACCACCCTGGGGCAGTTGATCAGCAACATCGTCGCGTTCCTGGGCGGCGCCGGCTTGCGCCAGTTCAACATCATCCCCGGGCACCTGTTCAATGCCGTGCTGGCCCTGGTGCTGGGCATCTACCTGATCCGCACGCTGCGCCGCTGGCTGGACAACGAGTTCCTGCCCAAGACCGACATGGACCCGGGCATGTGCGCCTCGCTCAGCACCCTGTTCGCCAACATCGGCTATGCCCTGGTGATCCTCCTGACCCTGTCGTCGCTAGGGGTGAAGTGGACCAACCTGGCCTGGATCGTCAGTGCGCTGTCGGTGGGTATCGGCTTCGGCCTGCAGGAAATCGTCAAGAACTTCGTCTCCGGGCTGATCCTGCTCACCGAGCGCCCGGTCAAGGTCGGCGACCTGATCAGCATCAGCGGGGTCGAGGGTGATATCCGCCGCATCAATGTGCGCGCCACCGAGATCCAGCTCAGCGACCGCTCGATCGTCATCGTGCCCAACTCGCAACTGATCTCGCAGAACCTGCGCAACGTCACCCTCGGTGGCAGCGCCCAGGGCGTGGCGAGCCTGGAGCTGGTGTTCCCGCTGGATATCGACCCCGAGCAGGTGCAGACCTTGCTTTACGATACCTACTGCGAGCACGAAACCATCCTCGACAAACCGGCGCCGTTCGTGCGCTTCAGCAAGCTCACGGCCGACGGCATCACCCTGACCGTGACCGGTTACGTCAGCAGCCCGCGGATTGTCGGTACCACCAAGAGCGACCTGCTGTTCGAGATCCTCAAGCGCCTGGGCGCGGCGGGTATCGAACTGGCCAAGCCGGCCGCGCCGGCAAGCTGAACATTGTGGGAGCAACTGCCTTGGAAGGCTTACAAGTGTTGGGGCGGCCAGGCTGTGTTTGAGTTGATCCATTTGATGATGGGGCGCTGCCGGCGCCTTCCGCCCTTACGGCGGGTCACTTTTGCTTGGCGGCAAAAGTAACCAAAAACGCCCTGTCCCTTCATCGGCCCTACGCTGCGCTCCGGGTTCCACTCGGCCTTCTGCAAGGGACGATAGGTAGCGCCTGCGATTACGTACATCTAGAAGCAAAGCGCTTCTTTGCTTTCGCTTTTCGTGCATCGCCGATCCATTCACCACCACTCGTAGCCCGCCACAAAAGCGTAAAGGTGAGGTGTGAGCAGCGTCGCCAATGGATCCGCTCACGCCTCTCAAGGCCTACGCCACCTGTGGGAACCGGCTTGCCGGCGATGAAACCTGCTAGCGCGCAAGCTGCAGCCTTGACTGCGATCGGTAGCCCAGCGGGCTGGTGCCCAGTTGCCGCTGAAAACTGCGGCGCATGCGTTCTTCGTTACCGAAGCCGGTGGTTTCGGCGATGCGCTTGATCGGTTCCTGGCTGGTTTCGAGCAAGCGGCAGGCAGCTTCAAGCCTCAGGGTTTCGACGGTTTGCGCCGGGGTGCCGCCCGTAGCCGCGGCATAGGCGCGGGCAAAGTGCCGGGGGCTCATGCCGAGTTTTTCGGCCAGGCGTTCAACCCGCAGGTCGCCATTGAGGTTTGCCGCGATCCAGGCATGCAGGCGCACCAGGCGCTGGTCACGGTCGCGGTGCAGCGCTTGGCTCTGCGCCTTGAGTGGCGCGCTGAGCTGGGCCTGCTCGGCCGAGCGTTGCAAAAACACTGTGAAGTAACGCGCCAGGGCCAATGCCGCCTGGGCACCCAGGTCCTGTTCGAGCAGGGCCAGGCCCAGGTCGATGCCGGCCGCGGCGCCGCCGCAGGTCCATAAGCGCTCATCATGCAGGTACAACGCCTGGTGTTCCACGCGCAGCGCCGGGTAGCTGTGTTGCAGAGCCTGGGCAAACTGCCAGTGGGTGACCACCCGGCGTCCGTCCAGCAGCCCGGCGGCGGCCAGGGCGAAGGCGCCGGTGCCGATCGAACACAGGCGCCGCGCCGTCGGCGCCCGGCGTTGCAGCCAGGCGATTGCCTGCTGGTCACGCTCAAGCTCGGCAACCCCCGGCCCACCGATGACGATCAGGGTGTCGATTGCAAGCGCGCTGTCGACCTCGGCCAACGAACGGGTCATCACGCCAATCCCGGAGATCGTCTCGATCTCGCCCCCCTGGGCCGACGCCAGTATCACCCGGTAAGGCGGGTTATCGGCCAGTTCGCCGCCGAGCACCCGCGACGCCGCGGCAAATACTTCAAGGGGCCCGGCGGCGTTGAGCAGCAGCGCGCCGGGAAATGCCAGTACCAGCACCGTCCGGGCACTGTGCATGGCAGAAAAGGTGGGGTGTTTGGCATGGTGGCTGGCAGGTTGCGTCGACATACTCAAGGCACACGTGATTCGAGAGCCCAGACGATGCCGAGAAAGTCCTTCACTGCCAAGCACCTTGTGTTGCTGACCAGCCTGCTGGCCACCTTGCAGGTCTGGGCCGCGCCCGCGCCGGAACTTGAAGTCGGCGACCAGAGCGGCCTGACCCAGGCGCTGCTGGTGGCCGCCGGCCAAGACCAGGGGCTTGCCTACCGCCTCGACTGGCACCCGTTCGGCGCCGGCACCGCGCTGATGGAAGCGCTCAATGCCGCTGCCATCGACGTGGGTGTAGTCGGTAACGCGCCACCGGTGTTTGCCCAGGCCGGCGGCTTTGCGGTGCGCGTGGTCGCCGCGGCCGAAGGTGCACAGAACAACAACGCGCTGCTGGTGCAGGCGGACTCGCCAATTCGCCAGGCGGCCGACCTCAAGGGCAAGCGCATTGCCGTGGCCAAAGGCAGCAGCGGCCACTACCTGCTGCTGGCCACCCTCGCCCGCGCCGGGCTGCAGCTCAGTGACGTCAACGTGGTCTATGCAAGCCCGGTGGATGCGCAGAACGCCTTTGCCAGCGGCAAGCTCGATGCCTGGGCGGTGTGGTACCCCTTTGTCGGCCAGGCCACCGCGCGCGGTGCGCAAAAACTGCTGGACGGCAGCCAGTGGCCGGAAACCGGGCTGAACTTTACCGTGGCAAGCCTCGCCGCCCTCGACGATCCGCACAAAGCCGAGGCGCTGGGTGATTTCGTCCAGCGCCTGGCCCGCGCCCAGGCCTGGACCACGGCCAACCCCGAAGCCTGGGCGCAACAATTGGCCAGGGTTACCCGCCTGCCCCTGGGGCTGGTGCGCGACATGCTTGCCCAGCAGCACTTGCAGTACGTGGCCCTGGACGCCCGGGTCATCGGCCTGCAGCAACGCCTGGCCGACAGCTTTGCCCAGGCACGGTTGGTTCCGCGGCCGATCAAGGTCGCCGAGGCCTTCGACGACCGCTACAACCCCCTGCTGCCCTAACCCCCCCTGCCCTTGTCGCCATGCCGCAAACGCCGGCAGGGCGGCGTTCATCTGGAGAAATGTGATGCCCACCCTCGATAGCACCACCTTGCGCCGCCAGGCCACCGGCCTGCTGGCCGTCGACGCCGAACGTTCGGCCGGCGGCTACACCCTGTTTGCCCCGCAAACCGCCGGCGGCAAGGTGTTTTTGATCGACCTGCACGGCGAAGAAGTGCACCGCTGGCAACTGCCCCAGCGCCCCGGCCGCGACGCGGTGATCCTCGCCAACGGCAACCTTGGCTACAACGGCAATCACCCGGATTCGCCCGAGCTGTTCCCCGGCTGGTCGGTGTGGCACGGCGGCGCCTTCAGCGAGGTAACGCCCGAGGGCGAAGTGCTCTGGCAGCACACCGACCTCGGCCATCATCACGACGCCCAGTGGCTGGCCAACGGCAACCTGCTGTACACCACCGCCGAGCCGTTGCCGCTGGACATCGCCCGCCGCGTGCAAGGCGGTATCCCCGGCAGCGAAGCGCCCGGCGGGGTGATCTACGGTGATGTGGTCAAGGAAGTCGATCGCGCCGGCAACCTGCTCTGGCAATGGCGCAGCTGGGAACACCTGGCCCCGGAAGACTACCCGCTGCACGCCTGTTTCGAGCGTTATCACTGGCCGATGACCAACAGCGTGACGCCGGGGCGCGACGGCAAGGTCATCCTCAGCCTGCGCAGCGTATCCTCGGTAATCGCCGTCGACAAAGCCAGCGACCGCGTACTCTGGCGCCTGGGCCATGACCTGGTGGCGCAGCAGCATTGCCCCAGCGAGCTGGCGGACGGCCGTATCCTGGTGTTCGACAACGGCATCTCGCGCCCGCAGGTGTCGATGCCGCATTCGCGGGTGATCGAGATCGACCCCGTGCGCCAGCGCATCGAATGGCAATATGCCGATACCCCAGGCTACGCCTTCTTCACCCCGTTCATGGGCGGCGCCCAGCGTTTGCACAACGGCAACACGCTGATCACCGAGGCCAACTTCGGCCGCCTGTTCGAGGTCACCCGCGCCGGCGAGGTGGTCTGGGAATACATCAACCCGCACTTTGCCGCCTACCCGGACGCCGCCTCACAGGCTTACCTGCCGGGTGAAAACAATGCGATCTTCCGTGCGCACCGTTACCAGGCGCAGGATATCGCCTGGCTGCAACGCGACTAGCGTTTTAAATTCGCCAGCAGCCGTAGCCACGGCTGCCTCGGATTTATCACGCAAAACATCATCACCTACAGGGCCGCTACGCCGGATCAGCAAGCACATGCCAGGCCGACGCCAGCCAGCCGCCGGCGCCGATCACCGGGTCCTGGCAAGGTAACGGCACCTGGGCGATGCGCGCCTGGCACGCCTCATGGGTCTTGGCGCTGGGGCGCTGGATATCGTAGCCCTGCTGGCCCAGCGGGTAAGCGCCGACCACCAGAAAGTCCTCGCTGCTGTCGATGCAGCAGTGCCCGGTACCGGCCGGCAGCACCAGCACATCGCCGCGCTTGAGCCCCAGGAGCTGGCCCTGCGCACCGCCGAGCATCACCTGGGCGTGCCCGCAGGCAACGCCCAGGGCTTCGTGGGCGTTGGAGTGATAATGCTGGTAGGCAAAGATGCCCGCACGCCACAAGGGTGGCCATTGATGGGCGCGGAACAAGGCTTCGAAGCCCGCCGCGGCATCGCTCTGCGGCGCGAGCCGAAGATGATAGAGCAGCACCGGCAAGCGGCTGTTGGGGGTCGCGCCGTCATCCTCGAAATACAACAGCCGGCGATTGCCGAGCATGGTTTGCGGGTCGATCTCACTGAGGTGCGGGTTCATCACGGTTGTCCATCTGACCTACGCTGCTGGCACCCTTAGCGCTGATTGTCGCGCTCGTGCTCGCGGGCGATGCGCTCTTCGCGCCGTCGGCGCCGGGCCAACGCCGCGCCCCAGGCCAGTACCCCGACCGAGGCGATCAGCATCGCCGCCAACAGCAAGTAGCCCCAGTGAACTTCCATCATGCTGCGACACCTGGGGCCCGAATCAAGCCCTCACTGATCGATACACCTGGGTCCGCGCGACTTCGACCGGTGAGCCAGTACCTGAAGCTCAAGTATAGTCAATGATGGTAATGAGTTTGATCAGCAACAGATGCAGCGGATAGAACCAGTAGCCCCAGCGCCCGACGCGCCATACCTGACGTTGCAGCTGCAGGCGCAACAGCCCGAGGCCGAGCGGGGCCGACAGCAATGCGGCGCCCAGGGCCATGACTGAAATGGCCTGCAGCGGATGGGCGCGCAGCCAGAGGTTGCTCAGGTTGGCCGCCACCGCCAGGCCTGCAGGTAGCAGCCACGCTAGCGGCCCCAGGCGCAGGGCCAGCAGGAATGCCGCCGGCAGCAGCACCCCGGCCAGCCCGTACATCAACCCGTCGGCTGCCAGCGTCGCCACCACAGCTGTTGCCAGGGCAACCCACACACTGCTGCGCCGACGGTGATGGTGCAGGCCCCAGGCAATCAACAGGCCCAGCGCCAGGGTCGGCATGATGTTGAGCGTCGGCGACGGGCCGTTGAGCCAGCGATACGGCCACTGCGACAGCACGGCAAAAATCACCAGCCCTTGCAGGTAGCGCGCCGTGCCCGCGGTAAAGGCCTGCCCGGGTGGGGCGCGGGCCACGTTGGCGGCAATCGCCAGGCAAAACCAGGGGAACGCCAGGCGGCCGACGACAAACAGCCAATGCTCGGCCGGCCAGATAAAACGCAGGTGATCGGCGATCATGCTGATGATCGCCAGCCACTTGAGCAGGTCCAGGCTGATGTGCCGCTGGGCGCCACGCTGCTCGCTCATGTCCGTCCCGGTCGGAAAAAGGTTAGCGAACAATGCCACAGGCACCTGCAGTTTGTCGGCTGGACTGGAAAAAGGTTGTAAACATGGATTACTGTATATGCATACAGCAACAACGAGTAACCATGATGACCGACTACGAAGAAGACTTCGCCGCACCGGATTCACCGACCCTGGTGGAAATGTGGAAGCATCAGGTGGTCCTGATGACCAACGAAGCCGAGTACCTCAACAGCGAACTGCTCAAGGCCCGGCAGAACATTGCCAAGCTGGTGGCGATCAATGCCGAGCTTGCCGCGCAGTTGCGCGGGGTGCGCAGCAGTTAAACATGGCCCGGCTGATCCTCGCGCCGGCGCTGCTGACGCCCCAGCCACCAGCCGCTGCCTGCCCAGCCCAGGGCAATCCCCGCGCCGATGAGCATCGCCAACTGCGGATGATCGCCCATCACATCCAGGCCGCGCTTGAGCCAGCCACTCACGGCATCGGCACCGCGATAAACCACGGTGTCGGTAAAGTTCTTGGCCTTGTACTTGTGCCCGGGCTCAACCACGGTGTAGAGCATTTCGCGTCCCGGCCGCACCAGCGCGTACTCGCCCACCCGGCGCACCACCATGACCAGCACGAACACGGCAAACAGCGGCGCCAGGGCCAGCCAGATGAACCCCAGCACCATCACCAGCGGCACCGCCACCAGCAACACCCCGACCCCGAGCTTGCGGGCGACATGCCCGGTGACAAACAGCTGGGTGAGGATCGCCAGGGCCTGCACGGCGCTGTCGATCAGGCCGAACACCTGGGTCTGTTCGGTACGGCTGGTGAAGTGCGCGGCCACCAGCCGCGCCTGCTCGAAATACAAGAAGGTGCTGACGCTGGCCAGCAGCACCACGAACAGCGCTATACCCAGCAGGTAGGGCGAACGCAACACCTCGCTGGCACCGGCAAAGGGGTTGCCGCCCAACGCCTGTGAACGCGGATGCTCGGTTTGCGCCGGCAGCGGGTACAGGTCGCGCCAGTGCTGCAGGTACATGGCCGCCACCACACTGGCGAGCAGGCACACCGTGGCCAGCAGCACCAGCCCGGCATGGCCGATCAGGCCCACCAGCAACGTCCCGAGCAATGGCCCGAGCAAGCCACCGCCGCTCGCCCCCGCCGCCAGCAGGCCGAACAGGCGCTTGGCCTGCTCGCTGGAGAACAGGTCGGCGAGCACGCTCCAGGCCAGGGAGATGGTCAACAGGTTGAACATCGACAACCAGATATAGAACGCCCGTGCGCCCCAGAGGTTATCGGGTTGCACGGCGAACAAGGCCGCAAACAACAACAGGTTGCTGGCCATGAACGCGTAGGTCCAGGGCAGGATGCGCCGGCGCTGTACTTTCGAGGCCAGCCAGCCGAACAGCGGCAAGGCGATCAGGGTGACGACAAAGGTCCCGGTGAACAGCCACTGCAGGTTGTCCACGCCACCGGCCACGCCCATGGTTTCGCGCACCGGGCGCAGCATGAAGTAACCGGCGAACAGCAAAAAGAACAGCGCCAAACCGGCAACCACCGCCGGTGCCTCGCCAGGCCTGACGTTGAACACGCGGGTGCCCAAGCGTTTCATGGCTTCAGGCGAACTGCTTGATCAGGTCTTGTTGCTGCGCGCTGGTGAGCAGTGGCCCGCTACCGGCCTTGAGCTGGTCAAGCTGGCGGTCTGGGCGGCTGGTGGCCGGGATCACCGTGGTCACCGCCGGGTGGCTGATGGCGAACTTGAGAAACAACTGCGCCCAGCTACCGATCCCCGCCTCGGTCGCCCAGCCGGGCAGCGCCTGGCCCTTGACCTTGGCAAACAGCCGGCCATCGTCGAAGGCGCGGTTGATCAACACCGCCACGCCTTTGTCCTGGGCCAGGGGCAGCACGGTGCGCGCAGCCTTGGGCGAATTGACCGAGTAGTGGATCTGGATGAAGTCCAGGGCTTCACTGCGCAGAATTTGCTCAAGCGCTTCCAGGCCACTGTCAATGTAGTGGGTCACGCCGACATAGCGGGTCAGGCCCTGGGCTTTGAGCTCGCGGGCATAGGGCAACTGGCGTTGCCAGTCGCGCAGGTTGTGAATTTGCAGCAGGTCGACCTTGTCGGTGCGCAGCTTTTGCAGGGTCCCGGCCCACTGCGATTCGGCGTCGGCGCGGCTGTCGGCGGCGATCTTGGTGGCGATAAAGGTTTTGTCCCGCCAGCCGCCCTCCTCCAGCAGCTGGCCAAGGATGGCGTCGGCGCCGCCGTAGTTGGGCGAGGTGTCGATAACCCGGCCGCCACCATTGAAAAACACCTTGAGCACTTGCTTGAGCTGCTGGTAATCAGGCGAACCCGCCTCGACCTCGAAACTGCCAGACGTACCGGCACCGATCACTGGCAGCGCCTCACCCGTGGACGGGATCTTGCGGGTGAGCATTGCGCTGCTGGCCTGGGCCAAGGGCAAGCCAGTGAGGGCCAGCCCGGCGGCCAGGGTGGCACTGGCGGCAAGAAAGTGGCGACGGGTGGGCATGGCACACCTCCTGATAAAGCCTGCACTCAAGGGCTAAAAGCTTAGTGCGCGAGAGCGCTTTGCACCGCAGTATTCGTAACTGCATATGTAGTCGCTAGCTGCACTCAATCCCGAGGGCCGTTGTACGCAGGCTCACGCCGGGGCCTTGAGCTCGATCCACACCGGCGCATGATCGCTGGCGTGCGCTTCGTTGCGCACCCAGGCATCGACCCCGGCGTTTTTCAGCTGCGTGGCCAGGGCCGGGTTGAGCAGCAGGTGATCGATACGCAGGCCGGCGTTTTTCTGCCAGTGCTGGCGAAAGTAGTCCCAGAAGGTGTAGACCCGCTCATCCGGGTACAGGTGGCGGATGGCATCGGTCCAGCCCTGGGCCAGCAGGCGCTGGTAGCAGTCGCGGCTCTCGGGCTGGAGCAAGGCGTCCTTGAGCCAGGAGCGGGTGTTGTAGATGTCGAAATCGGTGGGCACGACATTGAAGTCGCCGGCCAGCAACACCGGGTGATCGTTGCCGACCAGGGTCTTGGCATGGTCGATCAGCCGCTCGAACCAGGCCAGCTTGTAGGCGAACTTCGGCCCCGGTTGCGGGTTGCCGTTGGGCAGGTACAGGCAGGCGATATGAATGCCCTGTACGGCGGCCTCCAGGTAGCGGCTCTGGCTGTCGTCCTCAAGGCCCGGCAGGCCGCGGCGGATCTCCAGCGGCTGGGCCTCGCGGGCAAGAATCGCCACGCCATTCCACGAGGCCTGGCCGTGGTGCAGCGAGCCATAGCCAAGGGCCTCGAAATCGGCGGCCGGAAACGCAGCATCGGCGGCCTTGAGTTCCTGCAGGCAGACCACATCGGGCTGCTCGCGCTGCAGCCAGTCGAGCAGATTGGGCAGCCGCGCGCGAATGCCGTTGATGTTGAAGGTGGCGATCTTCAAGGGGCTCTTCCTCTGGCTTGCCAGCGATGGGCTGCAGCGCAGCCCTCAAAGCCTCAGACCGCCACCGTCAGCATTTGATCAACGAGATTTTCGTCCCTTCGCTACGCACCCCGGCCTGCAAGCCCCAGGAGCCGGTGACCGAGTTGTACACCTCAGCCTGAGCGCAATGGACCAAGCGCTCTGTTCGCTAGCGTACAGACCCGCCACCGCCAGCGCGGCACACTGCAGCTGTCAGCCTCAGCCCATACAAGGACATCATGGACAAGCCCTGGCCCCGTGCCCTGATGCTGCTCAAGCGCCTTTCATGGCGATCCGCACCGCGTACTTTCGGCTACGAGGCGCTGCTGCGCGCGGAGCTGCTGAGCGCCGAACAAATGGCCAGCCATGGCACCCTGCTCGCCCGCCAGCACCGGCTGGACCCGACGCCCCGTGCCGATGGCCTTTTAGCACGCCTGGCCGACAATGAACGGGTCCTGGCCAGCAGTTGCGCACGCTTCATCGACGCCCAGCCCAGCAGCCGGCGAGTGACCCCCGCCGCCGAATGGCTACTGGACAACTACTACCTGGTCGAAGCCCATATCCGCCTGGCCAAGACCCACTTGCCCAAAGGCTACAGCCGCCAGTTGCCGCGCCTGGGCAACGGCCCGTCGACCGGCTTGCCGAGGGTCTACGACATCGCCCTGGAAACCATCAGCCACGGTGATGGGCGGGTCGACGACGAAAGCCTGAGCCGCTTCGTCGAGGCCTACCAGAGCGTCACCGCGCTGACCCTGGGTGAGTTGTGGGCGATTCCGATCATGCTGCGCCTGGCCCTGATCGAGAACCTGCGGCGCATCGCTGCGCGGGTCATGGCCAGCTGGGCTGACCGCAACCTGGCCAATGACTGGGCCGACCGTCTCAGCGAAACCGCCGAGCGCGACGCCAAAAGCGTGGTGCTGGTGGTGGCCGACATGGCCCGCTCCGAACCGCCGATGACCGCCGCCTTCGTTGCCGAACTTACCCGCAGGCTGCAGGGCCAGAGCGCAACCCTGATCCAGCCGTTGACCTGGATCGAGCAACTGCTGGCCGAATCCGGCCTGACCATCGAGCGCCTGGTGCACCTGGATGCCCAGCAACAGGCCGCCGACCAGGTGTCGATCAGCAACAGCATTGCCAGCCTGCGGTTGCTCTCGACCAGCGACTGGCGGGCCTTCGTCGAGCGCCTGAGCCACGTCGAGCGCCAGCTGCGCAACGACCCCGCAGGCGCCTACGCGCACATGGACTTCGCCAGCCGCGATCACTACCGCCACGTCATCGAGCGCCTGGCGCGGCATTGCCGGCACAGCGAGGAACAGGTCGCGCAACAGGCCATCGCGCTCGCCCAGCAGCGCGGCCAACCGCCGCCGGCAGCGGATGTCGCCGGGCATGTCGGCTTCTACCTGATCGGCCCGGGCCTTGAGCAACTGGAGCGCCACCTGGGCGCCGGTGTGCCGCTGGCCCAACGCTGGCAGCGGCTGTTGCACCGCGCGCCGCTGGCGTTTTTTTTAACCCCGGTAGCGCTGCTGTCGCTGGGCTTTGCCTGGCCCTTTCTGCTCGACGGCCATCGGGCCGGTTGGCCCGGTTGGGGCCTGGCACTGCTGGCCGTGGCGCTGCTGCTGATGACCAGCCGCCTGGCCATCGGCCTGATCAACTGGCTGGTGACCCTCACTGTTGCGCCATGCCAGCTGCCGCGCCTGGACTACCGCGAAGGGCTGCCGGCCGAGGCCCGCACCCTGGTGGTGGTGCCGACGCTGATGGCCAGCAGTGCCGATGTCGAGGAACTGGTCGAAGGGCTTGAGGTGCGTTTTCTCGCCAACCGCGACGAGCAGCTGTACTTCGCCCTGCTCACCGACTTCATGGATAGCCCGGTCGAGGTGCAGGAGCAGGACGCCGGCCTGCTGACCGAGGCCAGCGAGCGCATTGGCGCTTTGAACCGCAAGTACCCGGCGTTGCTTGGCGAGCGGTTTTTGCTGTTGCACCGGCCGCGGCGCTGGAACCCCGCCGAACGCGCCTGGATGGGTTACGAGCGCAAGCGCGGCAAGCTGGCCGAGCTCAATGCGCTGCTGCGCGGGCACGGCGTTGAGCGCTTTGCGCTGATCGTCGGCGATATCGCGGCGTTGCCAGGAGTGCGCTATGTCATCACCCTGGACACCGACACTCAGTTGCCCCGCGATGCTGCCCGCCAGTTCATCGGCGCCATGCAGCACCCGCTCAATCAGCCGCACTTCGACGCCCACGGGCGGATCCATCGCGGCTACGCCATATTGCAACCGCGGGTCGGCATCAGCCTGCCCAGCGCCGCCCGTTCGCGCTATGCGCGGCTGTTCGGCAGCGATGCCGGGGTCGACCCGTACACCCGCGCGGTGTCCGATGTGTATCAGGACCTGTTCCTGCACGGCTCGTTCATCGGCAAAGGCATTTACGCGGTCGATGCCTTCGAACAGGCGCTGGACGGCCGCTTTGCCGAGAACCGCATCCTCAGCCATGACCTGATCGAAGGCTGTTACGCCCATTCCGGGCTGCTCAGCGATGTGCAATTGTTCGAGGAATACCCGGCCCGCTACAGCGCCGACGTCAAGCGCCGGCACCGCTGGATTCGCGGCGACTGGCAACTGCTGCCGTGGCTGCTGCCCTGGGCGCCGTGCTGTAGCGGCTTGCAAAGCAACCACCTCAGCGCCCTGGCGCGCTGGAAGCTGTTCGACAACCTGCGCCGCAGCCTGGAGCCGGCGGCGTTCCTTGGTGTGCTGCTGTGCGCCTGGTTGATTGCCCCGCAACCGGGGCTGTGGACCCTGGCCGTGGTCGCCCTGCTGCTGACTCAGCCGCTGCTGGACAGCTTGCTCGCGCTGCTGGGCAAAACCACCGACGTGCCGCTGGCCGAGCACCTGCTGGCGGTGCTGCACGGCGCCGCCCAGCACGGCATACGCGCCACTTTCAACCTGGCCTGGTTGCCGTTCGAGGCCCATTACAGCCTGGATGCGATTGCCCGCACGCTGTGGCGCATGCTGGTGAGCAAACGGCGCTTGTTGCAATGGAGCCCGTCGCGGGAGGTCGAGCGCACCAGCGTCAACAGCCTGGCGGGGCTGTATCGCACCCTGTGGGTCGCGCCGGTACTGGCCCTGGCGCTGATCGCCGTGCTGGCGCCAACGCCGGGCCTGCTCGCCCTCGCCGCACCGTTTTTGCTGCTGTGGCTGGCTGGCCCGGCCCTGGCCTGGTGGGTCAGCCGCGCCGACAGCGGCGCCAGCCAGGCCATCTCGCTCCAGGGCGTGCAGTTTCTGCGCTTGCTGGCCCGGCGTAACTGGGCTTTTTTCAACCAGTACGTCAATGCCGAAGATCGCTGGCTGCCACCGGACAACATCCAGCAAGCGCCTTACGCCAACGTCGCCCACCGCACCTCGCCGACCAACATGGGCATGGCCCTGCTTGCCCACCTGGCCGCCCATGACTTCGGCTACCTGGGCAGCGCGCGCCTGCTGCAGCGCCTGGCAGCGATGCTACAGAGCATGCACAGCCTGGAGCGTCACCAGCAGCACTTTTACAACTGGTACGACACCCGCAGCGGCTTGGCGCTGCACCCCCTGTATGTATCGACGGTGGACAGCGGCAACCTCGCCGGCCTGCTGCTGACCTTGCGCCCCGGCTTGCTGGCCCTGGGCGATGCGCCGCTGCTCGATGGGCGCCTGCGCCAGGGGCTGTTGGACAGCCTCGATGTGCTGCTGCAAGCCTACAAGGCAGCGGGCATTGCCGATGAGCAATGGCAGGTGCTGCGCGCCGAGCTCGAGATCAACCAAGCACCGCAGCAACTGCCGGCGCTGCTGCAACAGCTGCTCGACTGCCCGCTGTCGCCAGCCGAGCCCAGCGGCGATTGCGCCTTCTGGCGCGCTGCGCTGCAGGAGCACTGCCAGGACCTGCTCGATGAATTGCGCGCCTTCGAGCTGCCTGCTGGCGACGACCCGGCAGCGCAGCTACCGCTAAGCTGGCGGCAACTGGCGCAGCTCGACGCCCAGCGCTGGCCGGCAGCCGAGCGCGCGCGGGTTAATGCCGTGCGCAACCTCGCTCGCGAGCGTATCGGCAGCGCGGCGCACCTGGCCGAACAGGCTGGCGCCCTGGCCAACATGGATTTCCGCTTTCTCTACGATCTGCAGCGCGACCTTTTCGTGATCGGCTACAACGTCGACGAACAACGCCTGGACAGCGCCTTCTACGACCTGCTGGCCTCGGAAATGCGCCTGACCAACTTCGTCGTCATTGCCCAGGGCCAGGTGCCTCAGGACAGCTGGTTCGCCCTTGGCCGCCTGCTCACCAGCAATGCCGGTGAGCCGGTATTGTTGTCGTGGTCGGGGTCGATGTTCGAGTACCTGATGCCGATGCTGGTGATGCCCTCCTACCCGGGCACGCTGCTGGAGCAGTCCTGCCGCGCGGCGGTCAACCGGCAGATCGCCTACGGCAACCAGCTGGGCATCCCCTGGGGGTGTCGGAGTCGGCCTACAACAGCCTCGATACCCACTTCAACTACCAGTACCGGGCCTTCGGCGTGCCCGGCCTGGGTCTGAAGCGCGGCTTGGGCGAAGACCGGGTGGTAGCGCCCTATGCCAGTGCCCTGGCGCTGCTGGTGGCGCCCGCGGCGGCCTGCGCCAACCTCCAGCGCCTGGCCGCACAGGGGGTTGCCGGGCGCTTCGGGCTTTATGAGGCGGTGGACTACAGCGAAGCACGGCTGCCGCCCGGGCAGGAGGCGGTGGTGATCAAGTCGTTCATGGCCCACCACCAGGGCATGAGCCTGCTTGCCCTGACCTCATTGCTGCTCGATCGCCCGATGCAGCGGCGTTTCGAGTCCGACCCGCAGTTCCAGGCCAGCGCTCTGCTGCTGCAGGAGCGCGTGCCGAAGACTGCCGCCGCCTACCTGCACGCCGCCCAGGCCCCGGTCAGCGAAGACGCCAGCGCAGGCGAGCAACAGTTGCGGGTGTTCACCGAGCCCAACCGGCGCTGCCCGGCCGTGCAACTGCTGTCCAACGGCCGTTACCACGTGATGGTCAACAATGCCGGCGCCGGTTACAGCCGTTGCAACGACCTGGCCGTGACCCGCTGGCACGAGGATATCGCCAGCGATAGCCTGGGCATCTTCTGCTACCTGCGCGATGTTGCCAGCGGTGCGTTCTGGTCCACGGCGCACCAGCCGACCCTGTACCGGCCACAAAGCCAGGAGGCGATCTTCAGTGACGCGCGGGCCGAATTTCGCCTGCGCGAACGCGACATCGACTGCCACACTGAAATCATCGTCTCGCCCGAGGACGATGTCGAACTGCGCCGCCTGCACCTGACCAACCATGGCCGCCAGCGCCGCCAACTGGAGCTGACCAGCTACGCCGAGGTGGTGCTGGCCCCGGCGATCAGCGATGCCCTGCACCCGGCGTTCAGCAAGCTGTTCGTGCAGACCGAGCTGCTGCGCCCGCTGCAGGCCATTGTCTGTAGCCGCCGGCCACGTTCGCAGCAAGAACCGGTGCCATGGCTGTGCCACCTGCTGGCCGCCCATGGTGTGGACATCGAAGCGCTCTCGTACGAAACCGACCGTGCCCGCTTCATCGGCCGTGGCCGCACGCTCAAGGCCCCGGCGGCGTTGCTGCCTGAGGTTGAGCGGTTGTCCGACAGCGCCGGGGCGGTGCTCGACCCGATCGTCGCCATTCGCTGCCGGATAAGCCTTGATCCCGGGCAGAGTGCGACCATCGACCTGGTCACCGGCATCGCCCCAAGCCGCGAAAGCTGCCTGCAGCAGATCCACAAGTACCGCGACCGGCACCTGGCAGACCGGGTCTTTGACCTGGCCTGGACCCACAGCCAGGTGCTGCTGCGCCAGCTCAACGCGTCCCTGGCCGATGCGCGGCTGTTCGAGCAGATGGCCGCCTCGGTGATCTATGCCAACCCGTCGCTGCGCAGCGAAAGCGCAGTGCTGACAAGCAATCGGCGTAACCAGTCCGGGCTCTGGGGCCAGGCGATTTCCGGCGACCTGCCGATCGTGCTGGTGCAAATCAGCGACCCGGCCAACATTGAACTGGTGCGCCAGATGGTCCAAGCCCATGCCTACTGGCGGCAGAAAGGCCTGAGCCTGGACCTGGTGATCTGGAACGAAGACCAGGCCGGCTACCGCCAGCAACTGCAGGAGCTGATCATGGGCCTGGTGACCTCGGGCAGCGAAGCGGCGCTGCTCGACCGCCCGGGCGGGATCTTCGTGCGCCCGGCCCAGCAGTTGTCCAGCGAAGACCGCACGCTGATGCTCAGCGTCGCCCGCCTGGTGCTCAGCGACAGCCGTGGCAGCCTCTCCGAACAGGTACAGCAACGGCGCAGTGAGCACGCCTTGGCGCGCTTCGAAGCCAACCCCGGCAGCCTGGTGCAGGCGCCGGTACGGCCGGGGCCTAGCGTGCAGCCAGGGCTGCTGATGGAAAACCCCTACGGCGGTTTCAGCGCCGATGGCAGCGAGTACATCATCAATCACCGCCCGGGGCAGCCGACGCCGGCGCCCTGGGTCAACGTGCTGGCCAACCCGCAGTTCGGCTCGGTGATCAGCGAAAGCGGTGGCGCCTACACCTTTGGCGACAATGCCCATGAGTTTCGCCTGACGCCCTGGCACAACGACCCGGTCAGCGACCCCAGCGGCGAGGCCCTGTACCTGCGCGACGAAGACAGCGGCCGCTACTGGTCGCCAACCCCGCAGCCGTGCCCTGGCCAGGGCAGCTACCGCACCCGCCACGGCTTTGGCTACAGCGTCTTCGAGCATGACGAGGACGGCCTGCACAGCGAGCTGTGGGTATTCGTCGCCCTCGATGCGCCGGTGAAGTTCTCGCGCCTGAAGCTGCGCAACACCTCGGGCCGGCCGCGCCGGTTGTCGGTAACCAGCTATGTGGAATGGGTGCTGGGCGACCTGCGCAGCAAGACGGCCATGCACGTGGTCAGTGAGGCCGACCCGTTCAGTGGCGCGCTGTTTGCGCGCAATGCCTACTCCATCGAGTTTTCCGCGCGGGTGGCGTTCCTCGACAGCGACCTGGCCGACCGCAGCCTCAGTTGCGACCGCCTGGAGTTCATTGGCCGCAACGGCAATCTTGGCGCGCCGGCAGCCATGGGCCGGGCGCGGCTTTCCGGGCGCAGCGGCGGTGGCCTGGACCCTTGCGCAGCGCTGCAGGTGGCGCTGGAACTGGCCGACGGTGAAAGCCAGGAAGTGGTGTTCCGCCTCGGCGCCGAGCACGACGCCACCGCCGCCACCCGCCGGGTGCAGCAGTACCGTGGGCTGCGCGCGGCAGCGATCGAACTGGAACGGGTGCGCGCGCACTGGCGCGAAGTCCTCGGCGCCATCCGCATCGAAACCCCGGAGCCGGCCCTGAATGTACTGGTCAATGGCTGGTTGATGTACCAGGTGATTGCCTGCCGCTTCTGGGCGCGCAGTGGTTTTTACCAGTCCGGTGGCGCCTTCGGATTCCGCGACCAGTTGCAGGACAGCATGGCGATGATCCACGCTGACCCGGCCGCGGCGCGCCAGCACCTGCTGCTGTGTGCCAGCCATCAGTACCGCGAAGGCGACGTCCAGCATTGGTGGCACCCGCCGCTGCAGCGCGGCGTGCGCACCCGTTGCGCCGACGACATGCTCTGGCTGCCCCTGGCCACCAGCCGCTATGTGCAGGTGACCGGCGACCTCGGCGTGCTCGATGAACAGGTCGGCTATATCGAAGGCCGCGCGCTGAACCCTGGCGAGGAGTCCTACTACGACCTGCCGAACCGTTCGGCACTCACCGAGAACCTCTACCAGCATTGCCAGCGGGCGCTGCAACACGGCCTGCAGTGCGGCGTGCATGGCCTGCCGCTGATGGGCAGCGGCGACTGGAACGACGGCATGAACCGCGTCGGCGAACAGGGCCTGGGCGAAAGTGTGTGGCTGGGCTTTTTCGGCGTCGAGGTGCTGCAGCAGTTCGCCCGCACCGCCCAGCGCCAGGGTGACGGCCCGTTCGCCGAGGACTGCAACAGGCGCGCCGCCACCCTGCGTGGCAATCTCCAAGCCCATGGCTGGGACGGCGGTTGGTACCGCCGCGCCTATTTCGATGACGGCCAGGTGCTGGGTTCGGCGAGCAATGAAGAATGCCGCATCGACTCCATCGCCCAGAGCTGGGCAGTGCTCTCGGGCGCCGCCGCCCCTGAACGGGGCCGCCTGGCCATGGAGGCGCTGGACCGTTACCTGGTGCGCCGCGACATCGGTATCGTCAAGCTGCTTGATCCACCCTTTGACCAGGGCAGCCTGGACCCTGGCTACATCAAGGGCTACGTGCCCGGCGTGCGTGAGAACGGCGGCCAGTACAGCCATGCCGCCGTCTGGGCGAGCATGGCCTTTGCCCGCCTGGGCGACGGCGCCAGGGCCTGGGAACTGCTGCGCCTGATCAACCCGTTGCGCCAGGGCAGCGCCGAGCGTATCGACACCTACAAGGTCGAGCCGTACGTGATGGCCGCCGATGTCTATGGCGCGCCGCCCCATGCCGGGCGCGGCGGCTGGAGCTGGTACACCGGCGCCGCCGGCTGGATGTACCGGCTGATCGTCGAGTCACTGCTGGGCTTGCAGCGCAGCGGCGAGACCTTGAGCCTGCAACCGCTGCTGCCGGCCGAATGGCCGGGCTACGTGCTGCACTATCGCTATGGCGCCAGCCGCTACCGCATCGAGGTGCGCCATGCGGGCGCGGGCGCGTTGAGCCTGAGCCTGGATGGCCAGCCCCTGGCCGACGGCGTGGTCAGGCTCGTGGATGACGGTCAAACCCACCAGATCAGCGCGCATTGCCTGCCGGCCACTGCCAGCCTCCCCTAGCCTGCGCGGATAGGAGTACCCTGAGGCCAGACAGCTCTCGTCTGCCATCGGTGGCTCCGTATGCCCGCATCACCCAAGCCACAGGTCAGGCCACAGGACAATCACCTGCTGGCGGCCCTGCCGACAACCGCGCTGGAGCGCCTGCTGGTGCACCTGGAACTGATCGCCCTGCCGCTGGGCAAGGTGCTTTATGAGTCTGGCGATGCCTTGCGTCACGTCTACTTCCCGACCAACGCCATCGTCTCGCTGCTGTACGTGATGGAAAACGGCGCCTCGGCGGAGATCTCCGTGGTCGGTAACGAAGGCCTGATCGGCGTTGCCGTATTCATGGGCGGCGAAAGCACCCCGAGCCGCGCCATCGTGCAGAGCGCCGGCCACGCCTACCGCCTGCCCGGCCAGCGCCTGAAAGACGAATTCAACCGCCACGGCGAGCTGCTGGTGCTGATGCTGCGCTACACCCAGGCGCTGATCACGCAGATGGCGCAGACCGCGGTGTGCAATCGTCATCACTCGATTGACCAGCAACTGTGCCGCTGGCTGCTGTTGTCGCTGGATCGGCTCAAAGGCAACCAGCTGACCATGACCCAGGAGCTGATCGCCAACATGCTCGGGGTGCGCCGCGAAGGCGTCACCGATGCCGCCGGCAAGCTGCAGCGCCTGGGCGTGATCGAGTACAGCCGCGGGCATATCAAGGTCCTTGATCGGGCGCGCCTGGAGCAGTTGAGTTGCGAGTGCTACGCGGTGGTCAGAAAGGAAACCGAGCGCCTGCTGCCGTATCTACCGACCCGGCCGCAGGCGTGAACCCGGCGCGGAGTACATTTGTACTCCACTAGTGGAACGGGAAGATGTAGTTCATCCACGCCGCCATGCGCAGGAGGATCTTGCGCATGGTGGCGATGTGCGGAAAGTGCTTGCTGTACAGCGCCGCCTGGCCATAGGCACCGCCGGGCATCTGCGCGCTGTACTGGGCGTACGCCGGGTCGTCGATTTCAATGATGACCGGCACCCGCCCGGGTGGCGGTGAACCGGTGTAGCCGATCAGGGTGCCGGACGGCTGCACCTGGCCCTCGGCGATCACCGCGATGACGTTCTTGACCTTGCCATGAAAGACCTTGCCCGGAATGCCGTCGAAGGCCACTTCCGCCTCATCCCCGGGCACCAGGCGCAGCAGGCTGTTCTGGCGCATCCAGGCAGCAAAGTACTGGCCTTCCTGGGGAATGAACACCATCGATGGGCGCAGCGGCAAGGCACTCGCGCGCATCCCGGTGCGCAGCGACACATGGGTGACGTAACCCTTGCTCGGCGCCCGCACCACGGTGCTATCGAGTTCGAACTGGGCGTTGTCCAGTTGCGCCTGCAGGTCATCGACCTGGGCGATGGCCGCTTCCTGCTCGCGGCGGGTACCGAAGTTGCGCTTGATCAGTTCGTTGATGCGGTACAGATCGCCCCGCGCCGCAACGATCTGCGCCTTGAGCGAGCGCACCCGGTACTCGAACGGCGCCGGATCGATGCGAAACAGCACATCGCCCTTCTCCAGCGGCTGGTTGCCTTTGACCGGCACCTCGATCACCTGGCCGGTAACCGCCGGGATCACCGGCACCGAGACGAAGTAGGAACGCGCCACTTCCGAATACGGGTGGTTGTAGTTCATGGTGAAGATCAGCGCGCCGATCATCACGATGCCCCCCAGCACCGCCGTGGGCACTGTCCACTTGTTCAGGGGGATGCGAAACAGCTTGAAGATCGCCACGCAAATGGCCGCGTAGGTGAGGATCAGCAGCAAGTCCATGCTCAGAGCCCTCCGTTGCCATCGTCGTGGCCGGGCGCAGGCTCGGCGGGAGCCACGCCTTCGAGGCGGGCGATGCGTTGCTGCAGTTCGGCGACCTGTTGTTCAAGGCGCACCACATGGTTTTGCGGCGACTTGCCATCGCGAAAGCCCCAACCGCGATCTTCGCGGTAGAGCATTGCCCAGATCCACAGGAACGGCCACAGCGCATGCAGGGTGAACAAGCTGACCCAGCCGGTGGCGTGGATCGCATCCTGGTGCGGGTGGTTGCGGTGTACGGCGATTTCATAGGGAATGTCGTGCAGGACGATGATCCCGTAGAACAGCACCAGGCCGACAAAAATCAAAATACCCAACGCGAAGTAATCAAGCATGTTCGCTTTCCACCGCAGCCAGGGGGTCCGTGCCAGCAGTGTAGTTCACCTGTAGTGTTTTCAAGGCCGTGTTGACCGTTGGTCGCGCCAGCCGGCGTGGGCAGAGCACGCTGATCTAGGCTCAGTTCACGCTCGACAGGAGGCCGCTCCATGTCATTGGCTGAAGAACAGAAAATCGCCCGCAGAAGAGAAACGCTGCTGTTCCTGTTTCTGATCGTCTGCCTGTTCCCCTTGATGTCGGTCGCCATCGTTGGCGGCTACGGTTTTCTCGTCTGGTTTTTCCAGTTGCTGTATGGCCCACCCGGCCCTCCCAACGGCTAGCCGAGACTGCCGGAGCCCGCCCATGGACGACGTTCTGCACATTGCCAGCCTGGTGGTACATGCCCGCCCCGAACTGTTCGAGGCGGTGAAGGCCAACCTGCTGCTGCTCGACAACCTCGAACTGCATCAGCACAGCCCCGCCGGCAAGCTGGTGGTGGTGCTCGAAGCCCACCATGAACAGCAGATCCTGCAGCGCATCGAGCAGATCAACAACCTGCCCGGGGTGCTCAATGCCGCGCTGATTTACCACGAACTCCTCGCCCCAGAAGGAGACTCACCATGAGCATGACCCGCCGTGAATTTGCCAAGGCCCAGGCCGCCGCCATTGCCGCCGCCGCGGCGGGCCTGCCGATCTTCACCAGCGCCAGCAACCTGGTGACCGAAGCCGACCTGGTGACCCTGAACTGGAACAAGGCGCCCTGCCGCTTTTGCGGCACCGGTTGCAGCGTCATGGTGGCGACGCGCGACAACCGCGTGGTGGCCACCCACGGCGACGTCAAAGCCGAGGTCAATCGCGGCCTGAACTGCGTCAAAGGCTATTTCCTGTCGAAAATCATGTATGGCAATGACCGCCTGACCCAACCGCTGCTGCGCATGCGCAACGGCCAGTACCACAAGCAGGGCGAATTCCAGCCGATCAGCTGGGAAAAAGCCTTCGACATCATGGCCGAAAAGTACAAGCAAGCGCTGCACAAAAAAGGCCCGGAATCGATCGGTATGTTTGGCTCCGGGCAATGGACGGTGTGGGAAGGCTACGCCGCCAACAAACTGATGAAGGCCGGCTTTCGCAGCAACAACATCGACCCCAATGCCCGCCACTGCATGGCTTCGGCGGTGATGGGCTTCATGCGCACCTTCGGCATGGATGAACCCATGGGCTGCTACGACGACATCGAGGCCACCGATGCCTTTGTGCTGTGGGGCTCGAACATGGCCGAAATGCACCCGATCCTCTGGAGCCGGGTCACCGACCGGCGCCTGAGCCAGCCGCAGGTCAAGGTTGCGGTGCTGTCGACCTTCGAACACCGCAGCTTCGACCTGGCCGACATTCCCATGGTGTTCAAGCCGCAAACCGACCTGCTGATCCTCAACTACATCGCCAACCACATCATCGAAAGCGGCGCGGTGAACAAGGACTTCATCAGCAAGCACACACGCTTCGCCCTCGGCGCCGATGACATCGGCTACGGCCTGCGCGCCGACGATCCACGCGAAGCCAAGGCCAGGAACGCCGACAAGGCCAACACCTGGAGCGACATCGATTTCGAGCAGTTCGCCGCCTTTGTGCGGCCCTACACCCTTGAGCGCGCAGCCACCGAATCGGGCGTGCCGCAAGAGCGCCTCAAGGCGCTGGCCGAGCTGTATGCCGACCCCAAGCGCAAGGTGGTGTCGTTCTGGACCATGGGCTTCAACCAGCATACCCGCGGGGTGTGGGCCAACAACCTGATCTACAACATCCACCTGCTCACCGGCAAGATCAGCGAGCCGGGCAACAGCCCCTTCTCGCTCACCGGCCAGCCCTCGGCCTGTGGCACCGCCCGCGAAGTCGGGACCTTCTCGCACCGCTTGCCGGCCGACCTGGTGGTGACCAACCCCAAGCACCGCGCCAGCGCCGAAAAAATCTGGAAGCTGCCCGCCGGCACTATCCAGGAGAAAGTCGGCTTTCATGCCGTGCAACAGAGCCGCATGCTCAAGGACGGGGTGCTCAACGTCTACTGGACCCAGGCCAGCAATAACATGCACGCCGGGCCCAATATCATGCAGGAAGTGCTGCCGGGCTGGCGCAAGCCGGACAATTTCGTGATTGTCTCGGACGTTTACCCCACGGTGTCGGCCCAGGCTGCCGACCTGATCCTGCCCAGCGCCATGTGGGTAGAAAAGGAAGGCGCCTATGGCAATGCCGAGCGCCGCACCCAGTTCTGGCATCAGTTGGTGACCGCCCCGGGCGAAGCACGTTCAGACCTGTGGCAATTGATGGAGTTTTCCAAGCGCTTCACCACCGAAGAGGTCTGGCCTGCCGAGTTGCTGGCCAAGGCCCCCGAGTACAAAGGCAAGACCCTGTTCGAAGTGCTGTACAAAAATGGTCAGGTCGACCAGTTCCCGGTCGAGCAGCTGCAAGCCGGTTACCACAACGATGAAGCCAAGGCCTTTGGCTTCTACCCGCAAAAGGGCTTGTTCGAAGAGTACGCACAGTTCGGCCGGGGCCATGGTCACGACCTGGCCGCATTTGATCGCTACCACAGCGAGCGCGGCCTGCGCTGGCCGGTGGTCGACGGCCAGGAAACCCGCTGGCGCTACCGCGAAGGCCTCGACCCGTACGTGGAGAAAGGCAGTGAAGTGCAGTTTTACGGTTACCCGGACAAGAAGGCGATCATCTTCGCCCTGCCCTACGAGCCGCCGGCCGAAGCACCGGATGCCGACTACCCGTTCTGGCTGAGTACCGGCCGGGTGCTGGAGCATTGGCACACCGGGAGCATGACCCAGCGCGTTGAAGAGTTGTACAAAGCAGTGCCCGATGCCCTGGTGTACATGCACCCTGACGATGCCAAGGCCCTGAATGCACGGCGCGGCAGTGAAGTGAAACTGATCAGCCGGCGCGGCGAGATTCGCGCGCGCATCGAAACCCGCGGGCGCAACAAGCCACCGCGCGGCCTGGTGTTCGTGCCGTTTTTCGATGCCAACAAGCTGATCAACAAAGTCACCCTGGACGCCACCGACCCGATCTCCAAGCAAACCGATTACAAGAAATGCGCCATACGCATCGAGCTGATCAGCGCGGCCTGAGGAGAACCGTCATGCCCATTCGCAGCCTGCCTTTGCTGCTGTTCGCGGTCATCGGCCTGGTGGTCGCCGCCGAAGTCGACTACCCCCTCGATGCCCCCGGCCCCGATGGCCGGCGCCCGGGCGGCACCCTGACCCAGAGTTTGCCGGCGCCGCCGCTGGCCAACGACGAGAACAAGGACCTCAAGCGCGAACGCAATTACCCCGACCAGCCGCCGACCATCCCCCACACGATTCGCGGCTATCAGGTCGACCTCAACGGCAACAAGTGCCTGTCCTGCCACAGCCGCGCCAACAGTGCGCGCAGCCAGGCGACCATGATCAGCATCACCCACTACATGGACCGTGACGGCCAGGCGTTGGCGGCGGTATCGCCACGGCGCTACTTCTGCACCCAGTGTCATGTGCCGCAAAAAGAGGTGCAGCCACTGGTGGGCAACAGCTTCGAAACCATCGACAAGCTGCTGCAAGACGACGCCAACGCCGCGCAAAAACCCTGAGGAGGCGCCATGCGAGCACTGTTCGGGCTACTCAAGCAATACTGGGGCATTCTCTGGCGGCCCAGTGTCTACTACAGCCTGGGCTTTCTGACCCTCGGCGGGTTCGTCGCCGGGATCATCTTCTGGGGCGGCTTCAACACCGCCCTGGAGGTGACCAACACCGAGAAGTTCTGCACCTCCTGCCATGAGATGCGCGACAACGTCTTTGTCGAACTCAAGGAGACCATTCACTACAGCAACCGCTCCGGGGTACGCGCCAGTTGCCCGGATTGCCATGTACCGCACGAATGGACACACAAGATCGCGCGCAAGATGCAGGCGTCCAAGGAAGTCTGGGGCAAGATTTTCGGCACCATCGACACCCGCGACAAATTCCTCGCGCACCGCCGTGAACTGGCCGAGCACGAATGGGCGCGGCTCAAGGCCAACGATTCGCGCGAATGTCGCAACTGCCACAACTTCGAGTTCATGGATTTCACCCGCCAGAGCAAACGCGCCGCAGCCATGCACTCGACCTCGCTGGCCAGCGGGCAGGCGACCTGTATCGATTGCCACAAGGGCATCGCCCACAAACTGCCGGACATGCGCGGGGTGCCGGGTTGGTAGCCGCTGCACCGGCCTCATCGCGGGTCAAGTCGGGTCGCCGCACCGCCGCTCCTACAGTGGAACTGTGTACACCGGACCTGTGGGAGCGGGCTTGACCCGCGATGAGGCCGGTGCAGCCAACTCCCGCAGTGGGTAAAAAATCCGAAGCCCCGCGCCAGCGCCGACTATATTGAGCTAGTCCCCGCCCGCAGCCAGAGCGCGCGCCATGCTGGATACCCATCAGTTGATCATCTGCGAACATTGCGACTGCGTGTACCAGAAAGTCAGCCTCGGCAAACATCAGAAGGCCCTGTGTCAGTGCTGCGGCGCGGTGCTGCAGCGCTATAACGGCCTGAGCGTGCAGCAACGCCTGGCCCTGAGCGTCACCGCGTTGATCCTCTGGGTGTTCGCCAATTTCTACCCGATCATGAGCATCAGCCTCAAAGGCCTGCACAACAGCGCCACCCTGTGGGACTCGGTGCGGGCCCTGGCCAATGGGCCGATCACCTTTATCGCCCTGGTGGCGGCGATTTCGATCATCATCGCCCCGGTGTTCCAGTTGCTGCTGTTGATCTGGGTGCTCGGCTTTGCCCTGGCCGGCGGCCGCGCCCCGGGCTTCAGCCTGTGCATGCGCTGGCTGGAAACCCTGCGCCCGTGGAGCATGCTCGAAGTCTGCCTGCTCGGCGCCATGGTCGCGGTGTTCAAGCTGGCCGGCATGCTCGATGTGCTGCCGGGCATCGGCCTGCTGGCACTGGCGGCCCTGAGCCTGTTGATTCTGCGCATCGCCGGGCGCGACATCCGCGAGCTCTGGGACGTGCTGCCATGAGCCGCCCACCGCGCGCCGCCGAGCTCAACCTGGTGCTCTGCCATGCCTGCGGCATGGCCTGCGACAACACTCATCAGCCGCACGAATGCGAACGCTGCGGCGCGCCGCTGCATGCGCACAAGCCCGATTCGCTGACCCGCACCTGGGCCTACCTGGTCGCCTCGCTGGTGCTCTATATCCCCGCCAACCTGCTGCCGGTAATGAACACCACGCTGTTCGGCAGCGGCGCCGACAGTACCATCATGAGCGGCGTCATGGAGTTCTGGGAGCATGGCGCCTGGGACATCGCCCTGATCATCTTCATCGCCAGCATCGCCGTGCCGGCGACCAAGTTCGTTGCCCTGGCCCTGCTGCTGATCACCGTGCAGCGCCGCAGCACCTGGGCGCAGACGCAACGGGCGCGCCTGTACCGCTTCGTCGAGCTGATCGGCTACTGGTCGATGCTCGATGTGCTGGTGGTCGCCCTGGTGGCGGCGCTGGTCAAGTTTCAGGCCCTGGGCGATATCGAACCGCGCCCGGGCATTCTGTTCTTCGGCATGGTGGTGGTGCTGACCATGCTTGCGGCAATGAGCTTCGACCCTAGACTGATCTGGCAGCACGACAAGGAGCAGGCCGATGACTGATACCCGCCAAGACAGCCCCCAACCCGGCCAGCCCGGGGTCAAGACCCGGCGCTTCAGCATCTCGCTGGTGTGGATCGTGCCGCTGGTGGCGGTGCTGGTGGGCTTGTCGCTGGTGGTCCATAACGTCATGCAGCAAGGCCCGACCATCGAGATCACCTTCAAGACCGGCCAGGGCCTGGAGGCCAACAAGACCGCGGTCAAGTACCGCAACGTGGTGATCGGCCAGGTCACCGCAGTGGAGTTGAGCAAGGACCAGAAGAGCGTCACCGCCACGGTCAAGCTGGTCAAGCAGGCCGACAATTTTACCCGCGAGGACTCCAAGTTCTGGGTAGTGCGCGCGCGCATCGGCGCCGGCGGCGTGTCGGGCATCGACACCCTGCTGTCCGGCGACTTCATCGGCGCCGATTCCGGCGAATCTCACACCCGCGCCAAGGCCTTCGTCGGCCTCGAATCGCCGCCGCCGATCACCTACGGCGAGCCCGGCAAGCGCTTTTTCCTGCACGCCAGCGACCTCGGCTCGCTGGGGGTCGGTTCGCCGGTCTACTACCGCAAGATCCCGGTCGGCCAGGTGGTCGCCTATAACCTCGACGAGAACGGCAAAGGGGTGAGTATCGAGGTGTTCATCAACTCGCCCAGCGATGCCTTCGTCACCGACAACACGCGGTTCTGGAACGCCAGCGGCGTCGATGTCGAGGTCGGCGCCAACGGCTTTGCCTTTCGTACCGAATCGCTGTCGTCGGTGATTGTCGGCGGCATTGCCTTTCGCGCCCCCGACTACAGCCCCGATGACCAGGTGGCCGCCGAAGACCGCCAGTTCGAACTGTTCGACGACCGCGCCCGAGCCCTGGCGCCGCCGCATGGCAAGGCGCAGTACCTGAGCCTGCGTTTCGACCAGGCGCTGCGCGGCCTCAAGGTCGGAGCGCCGGTGGAGTTCCTCGGCGTCGAGATCGGCTCGGTGGTGTCGGTCAACCTCGATTTCGACGTCGACAAGCGTACCTTCCCGGTCAATGTCGGCATCGTCATCTACCCGCAGCGCCTGGGCCGCGCCCACACCAAGCTGCTCAAGGCGCTGAACCACGACCCCGACGACGAAAAAGCCGCCGCGCAGTTGCTCGGCACCTTCGTCGACAACGGCCTGCGTGCCCAGGCGCGCAGCGGCAACCTGCTCACCGGGCAGTTGTACATCGCCCTGGATTTCGACCCCAAGGCGCCGAAAGTGGTGTTCGACCCGAGCGCCCGGCCGATTACCATCCCCACCGTACCGGGTAGCCTGGAGCAACTGCAGGAGCAGTTCCAGGCCATGGTCGAGAAGCTCAACCGCCTGCCGATCGAGCGCATCGCCAACAACCTCGACGCCAACCTGGTGGAACTGCGCAAGGGCCTGCAGCAGTTCAACAGCCGTACCTTGCCGGGCGTCCAGGGCACCTTGCAGGAGGTCAGCAAGACCCTGCAGTCGGCCAACTCGACCCTGGCCGAGGATTCGCCGCAACGCGAGCAACTGACCCAGACCCTCGACGAGCTGGGGCGCATGTCGCGCTCGCTCCGGGAGCTGGCCGACTACCTGGGGCGCAACCCCGAGTCGCTGCTGCGCGGCCGACCCAAGGATGCACCCGCTGACGCATTGAAACCTTCGTCGCGCAACTGACCGCAGGAGCACACCCATGGCGCATGCCTTCAAGATTGCCGTGTTGAGCCTGGCCTTGGTGCTGGCCGCTTGCCGCAGCGACCCGATCCACTACCACACGCTGATCCCGCAACAGCCGGCGGCGGCCAGCAGTGCCGATGTGCTACTGGAACAGGTCAGCGTGCCGCCGCAGGTCGATCGCCCGCAGGTGGTGATTCGTCAGGGCAACAGCAGCCTGGCGATCCTTGAGACCGAATGGTGGGGCGCAAGCCTCGCCGACGAGCTGCGCAACGCCCTGGTCAACCAGTTCGCCAGCAGCAGCGCCCAGCCACGCCTGGGCCTGCGCGTGGAAGTCCAGCGCTTTGACTCGGTGCCTGGGCAGTACGCCCTGTTCGATGCCCGCTGGCGTCTGCGGGCCGCCAACGGCGGCGCGGCGCTCAACTGTCGCAGCGTGATCCAGACCCCGGCAGGCGCCAGCATCGACGCGCTGGTGCTGGCCCACCAGCAGAACCTCAAGCGCTTCACCGAACTGGTCAGCCAGGCGGCCAGCGGCGGCGCCAGTCGCTGCCCGGCGCTGCGCTAAAGCGCCGATTGCCCGCCCAAGGAGACGCCGATGGCCAACAACCGCCCCCTGCACCTGGGTACCGCCCGCGAACTGCTGGATGTGCTGATCCGCGCTGGCCTGATCGCGGTGCTGGTGATGTTCTGCTTCGAGATCTTCCGGCCGTTTTTGAGCCTGATGCTCTGGGCGGTGATCCTGGCGATCACCCTCTACCCGCTCAACCAGCGCCTGGGCAGCTGGCTGGGTGGCCGCCCTGGCTGGGCCGCGGTGGTGCTGGTGATTATCGGCCTGGCCTGCCTGATCGGGCCGTTGAGCCTGCTCGGCACCTCGGTGGCCGACACCGTGCAGCAAGGCATCCACGGCTTCGAGGACCAGCGCATCGAAATCCCGCCGCCGCCGGACAACGTGCGTGACTGGCCGCTGATCGGCGCACCGCTGTACGGTATCTGGGCCCATGCCAGCAGCGACCTGAGCTGGGCGTTGTCGCAGGTGGCCCCGCACCTCAAGGGCGTGAGCAAGACCTTGCTGACGCAACTGGCCGGGATCGGCTCGGGCATCCTGGTGTTCGTGGTTGCCCTGGTGGTCGCCGGGGTGATCATGGCCAAGGGCGACAATGGTCAGCGCACCGCCGAGGCCATTGCCATGCGCATTTCCGGGCCACAGCGCGGCGAGCAACTGGCCGCGCTGTGCACCGCGACCATTCGCGCCGTGGCCCAGGGCGTGGTTGGCATCGCCTTCGTGCAGATGCTGCTGGTGGGCATCGGCCTGGTGGTCATGGGCGTGCCCGCGGCCGGGGTGCTGGCGCTACTGGTGTTGCTGCTGGGCATCACCCAGCTGCCGGTGCTGCTGGTGACCTTGCCGGTGGTGATCTATGTGTTTGCCCATGACGGAGTCAGTGCCAGCACGGTGATCTTCGCCATCTGGACCCTGCTCGCCGGGCTGTGCGACAACGTCCTCAAGCCGCTGCTGCTGGGCCGCGGGGTTGCCGTGCCGATGCCGGTAGTGCTGATCGGCGCGCTCGGCGGCATGTTGACCAACGGCATCATCGGCCTGTTCATCGGCCCGGTGGTGCTGGCCGTGGGTTACGAGCTGTTCATGAGCTGGGTGGCGCAGCCGCTGGCCGCCGACAGCCCGGCCGAAGAGCCCTGAGTTCAGGGCGCCCCGGGCGGCTGCGCCGGGGCGCTGTACCACTGCGCCGGGGGCACCGACTTGGGCTGTTGCGGGTCGCCCAGGTAATGCGGCGACATGATCTGCACGCCGTACTCGTTGAACACGTCCTGGATATGCCCGTGCAGTTCGCTGAGCAGCACCGCCCGCGGCCGGGGCTGGCTGGGAATGGCCTGGGCCACCAGGCGGTACTCGGGATAGAAGTCCGACAGGGCGGTCTGGAACACCTGCGGCAACGGTTGCTCGAGGATGCCATTGGTACGCCGCGCCGCCTCCAGCAGCATCGCCTCGACTTGTCGCCAGGGCGTGTCGTAGCCAATGGTCACGGTGGTGTCGACCACATAGCCCTCGCCCTCGACGATCCGCGAGTAGTTCTTGGTCACGCTGGCAGTGATCAACGAATTGGGCAGCGTCAGCACTTCACCCAGGCCAGTGCGGATGCGGGTGGTGAACATGCCAAGCTCGGTGACCGTGCCCTCGTACTCACCGATGCGCACGAATTCGCCAGGACGCAAAGTGCGCGTGTAGGTCAGGATCAGCCCGGCAGCGGCCTGGCCGACGACGCTGGTGGCGCCCAGGGAAATCATCAGGCCGATCAATACCGACAAGCCCTTGAACGCGTCGGTACCCGCACCAGGCAGGTATGGGTAGGCCATGGCCAGGGCGAACAACCAGATCGCCAGGGCAGTCAGGCGCGTGGTCGGGGCCAGGGTTTCCTGGTTGAGCCAGCTCAGGGTACCCGGCACCGCCAGGCGGCGCAGCAAGCGGCGGCTGAAAGCGACCGCGCCACGGGCAATGAAAAAAATCGCCAGGGCCACCACCAGCCCCGGCACCGCGCTGATCATGCCTTCGAGCAGGTAGCGCAGCAGCTCCAGCAAGTATTCATTGAGGCGCTCGCCCCATGGCCGGGTATAGGGAAAGCGCGACAGGACAAAACCCAGCCATTCATAACTGAGCAAGGCGATCAGCAACCAGCGCGCGCTCTCCAGCACCCGGCGTATCAAGGTGTAGAAGAAATTCGCCTCGATCACCGGCGTCTGCCCCACGCTCAGGGTCCGCGCGTGACGGCGCATCAGCCGCGGCAGGCGCGCTTGCAGCTTGCCTCTGGTAAACGCGATAGCCCACAACAGCGCCAGGTACAGCGCGGTGGCCAGCGCTGCTGCCAGCCCCGCGCGTGCCAGCCGTTGCAGGTTACGCGCCTCGCGCTGCTCGCCCACGGCCTGGCGCAGGTTGGCCGCGGCCTGCTCGGCGGCCTCGCGCACCGTGCCCTGGCTCAGCGGGTCAATGTCGCGGCTGGAGACAATGAACGCACGTTTGTCGCCCAGCAGCACCAGGTAGCTGGACTGCACCGGGTCGAGGCTGACCTGCGGGTCGGGGCTGTCGTCCAGGGTTTCGCCGATCACCGTGCGGGCGCGCTTGACCCGCAACTGCGGGGTTTCGCCCAGCACCGTCGCGCGAAACAGCATGATGCTGCGGTTGAACACCTTCAGCTCCACCGGCTCGGCGCTGGCCGCCGCCGCGCCTGGCTCCTGGGCCCAGGTCAGGGCGCCCAGCAGCAACCCGCCAATCAGCAGCCACGCCTTGAGTACCGCATTGCTCATGCCCTCACCCTCGCCCGCCCGGTCCTGTAGCGCAGCCTAGACCAGCGCGGACCGCTTGTCAGATAGCCCGCCCCGGAGCCTGCGGGCGCCCCGCTGCGATGGACTAGACTTCAAGCACCGGGGGGCTGGCAACACAACGCTACCGGAGGTACCCCATGAGCCAGTACCAACGCCTGTTCCTGATGGTAGGTTCCGACCTGCGCCACACCCCGGCGCTGGAGCGCGCCGCTGCCCTGG
The DNA here is from genome assembly GCF_024748945.1 of Pseudomonas sp. B21-035. Lineage (NCBI taxonomy): Bacteria > Pseudomonadati > Pseudomonadota > Gammaproteobacteria > Pseudomonadales > Pseudomonadaceae > Pseudomonas > Pseudomonas sp. B21-035. The sequence continues at coordinate 2,741,124 of NZ_CP087179.1, read as the reverse complement.
CCCTCGCCACCGGCGCCACCTTGCATATCTGCGCCTTTGTCGACGAAATCGATACCCTCGGGCTCATGAGCGGTGACGAACACCGCCTCGATACGCTGATGCAGAACAACCGCCAGTGGCTGGCCGATGAAGCGACCTTGCTGCACGAAAACGGTATTCGCGTCAGTACCGAGGTGATTCTCGCCCGCGACGTGCTGCAAACGGCCCTGGCGCAAGTGGCCGAAATCACCCCCGACCTGCTGATCAAGGACGTACAGCACGAGCCGCTGCTCAAGCGCCTGGTGGTCGCGCCGCTGGACTGGCAACTGCTGCGCGAATGCCCGTGCCCGGTGCACCTGGTCAGCGAGGTGCACTGCCCGCTGCCGCGCATCGTGATTGCCGCGGTCGACCCGACCCACCCCGAACACCCCCACGACGATCTTAACGAAAGCGTGATCAACGCCGCCGCCGACCTGGCCCGCCAGTGCAACGCCGAACTGCACCTGTTGCACGTATGCGACAGCGCCCACACCCACATGGCCGACTTCGGCGCCGGCACCGTGACCATGCCGGGCTTTGGCAGTGACGTGCGCAAGTCGATCCACAAGGCTTTCGAGCAAATGGCCGCGCGCCATGGCGTACCGGTTGAGCGCCAGCACTTTTTGTCGGCGCCGATCACCCGCAGCATCGCCGAGTTCATCGCCCACAGCCGCGCCGACGTGCTGGTGATGGGCAACCACCCGCGCAAACTGCTCGAACGCCTGACCGGCAGCACCACCGAGCATGTGCTGGAACAGCGCTTGTGCAATGTTTTGGCGATCAGGGGGGCAGCGTGAGACAGCCTCAGCCTAGGCGCAGCCAGTCGATAAAACGCGCAAACAGTTCGGACTGGGAGTTGATCTCAAGCTTCAGGTAGAGGTTCTTGCGGTGCATGCGCACGGTTTCTGGCGATATGCCCATTTCGCCGGCGGTGGACTTCACCGAGTGGCCGCGCAGGATCATCTGCGCCACCTGCCGTTCACGCTCGGTCAGTTTGTTGCAGCCGAAGCTGTCGAAGGCGGCCTGGACGCTGCCCTGGCTGGCCGCTTCACTGCCGGGCTCAAGGCCATGCTGGGCAAAGCGGCGGATCAGTTCGCGGACCATCGGCTCGACCGCCTGCAACACATGCAGTTGTTCGACGCTCAGGCTGCTGCCACCACAGCCCTGGAACAGGCTCAGGGATATTTTGCTGTGCGGGTCGATGTCGACGATGTAGTAGCTGTCTTCGCTGCAGCCGGTGCCCAGGTAGTAGGCTTTGTAGTAGTCGCTGTCGAAGAAGTGGTCCGGGGCGATGTCCTGCAGGTGGTAAAAACCCTGGGCCAGGCCTTTTTCTACCGCCAGGCAGAACGGGTCGAGCAGGTAGCCGGCGGTAAAGTAACGGTTGAGGATGGCGTCGCGGTGACGCTCGGGAATGCCCTGCTGGTACAACAGTTGCGGTGGCTGGCCCTGGCGCTCGAGGCTGATCATCATCGACTCGACCGCCACCAGTTGGCTCAGGGCGGCGGCGAGGCTTGCCAGGGCGTCGGCCTCGCCGCTGCGGGCAATGGCATGCTGCAGCGCCGCATGCCATTGCTGCAGGGCTGAGAACGACAGGCAGATCGGGGTGTCGGCAGTGGCTCGGGTCATGCCCGGCAGTCTAACCCGCCGGGGGGCTGCGATGCAGCCCATCGCCGGCAAGGCCGGCTCCCGCAAGGGCTTGTCATGCACCCGCGTACAACCCTTCGCGGCGCAGTTCTTCAGCGGTTTCGATGATGCACTGGCGCAGGGTTTCAACGATCTCGTCGACCTGCGCGCGGGTGATGATCAGCGGCGGCGACATCACGTTCAGGTGCATGATCGGCCGCACCAGCAAGCCTTTGGCCTGGGCCCGGCGGTGGATGCGCTCGCCGATGTTCACTTCATCGGCAAACAGCGCCTTGCTGCGCTTGTCGGCGACGAACTCGACGCAGGCCATCAGCTTCATGCAGCGCACCTCGCCGACCAGCGGCAGCCCGGCCAGGCTCTGCAGGCGCTGTTCCAGATAACCACCCACCTCATCGACATGGGCCAGAAGCTGCTCGCGCTCGATGATTTCGATGTTCTTCAGCGCCGCCGTGCAGCACACCGGATGGCCGCTGTAGGTAAAGCCATGGGTGAAGCAGCGGCCCTTGCCCGGCTCGGCGATGACCTTCCAGATGCGCGCCGAGAAGATGCACGCGCCCAGCGGCAGGTACGCCGAAGTCAGGCCCTTGGCGGTGGTGATGATGTCCGGCTGCACGCCGAACAGCGCCTCGCTGGCGAAGAATTTGCCCAGGCGGCCAAATGAAGTCACCACCTCGTCGGCCACGAAGAGGATGTCGTAGGTCTGGCACACCTGCCACATGCGCAGGAAGTAGTCCTTGGGCGGGATGATCACCCCGCCCGAGCCCATGATCGGCTCGGCAAAGAACGCCGCGACGTTGTCGGCGCCGAGCGAGAGGATCTTGTCTTCGAACTCGGCCACCAGAAAGTCGAGAAACTCTGCTTCGTCCATGTCATCCGGCGCCCGGTAGGGGTTGGGGTTGGAGACGTGGTGGATCAGCTCGTTGGCATAGTCGAACTCGGGCACGCGGTCGGCGGCCTTGTTGCCGATCGACATGGTCAGGCAGGTCGAGCCGTGGTAGGCGTTGTAACGGGCGATCACGTGCTTTTTATCCGGCTTGCCACGGCAGTTCTGGTAGTACTGGATCAGCCGGTAGGCGGTATCGACCGCGGTCGAGCCACCGGTGGTGAGGAACACGTGATCGAGATCGCCCGGGGCCAGGCTGGCCAGTTTTGCGCAAAGCTCGATGGCGACGTTGTTGGCCATGTCCGAAAACGGGTTGGAATAGGCCAGCTGGCGTACCTGGTCGGCGATGGCCAGGGCCATTTCTTCGCGGCCCAGGCCGATGTTGGTGCACCACATGCCGCCGACAGCGTCGAGAAAGCGGTTGCCCTCGGTGTCGTAGATATAGGCGCCCTCGCCTTCGACGATGTTCAGCGCGCCTTGCTCGGCATGCTCGTCGAACACGTGGTATCCGTGCATGTAGTGGGCTTTGTCGGCGGCCACCAGGGCATCGTTGGCAGCATTTGTTGGCAAGGCTTGGTTTGGCGTGGCCATGGCAGTGTCCTTGGCGAAGGGAAATTGAAATGTCAGCTACCGGTCTTGACCGTGCTCCAGACCCGGGTGATGGCGCGCATGTCCTTGCCGCTCTGGGTTTTCTGCGCGAACAGGCGCTGGCGGGTGGCGGCGTCCGGGTAGATCGCCGGGTCGTCGCGAATCTCGGCCTGCACCAAGGGCGTGGCAGCGGCGTTGCTGTTGGCGTAGTGGATGTAGTTGCTGACCTTGGCGATGTTCTGCGGCTGCAGGAGGAATTCGATGAAACGGTGGGCGTTGGCCGGGTGCGGCGCGTCGCTGGGCAGGTAAAGGTTGTCGAACCAGATCAGCGAGCCTTCCTGCGGGATGAAGAACGACAGCTTGATGTTGTTCTTCGCCTCCTCGGCCCGCGCCTGGGCGGTGGCGTAGTCGCCGGACCAGGTCAATGCCAGGCAGGTATCACCGTTGGGCAGGCTGGTCAGGTAGTTGACCGAGTCGAATTTGTTGATGAACGGCCGCACGCCGAGCAGCAACTGCTGGGCCGCCTTGAGGTCATCGGCGCTGGCGCTGTTGGGGTCGCGCCCCAGGTACTTGAGGGCCAGCGGGATGACTTCGCTGGGTGCATCCATCAAGGTCACGCCGCAGTCGGCGAAGCGCGAGACGATCTTCGGGTCGAACAGCATGGCCAGCGAGCCGATGGGCGCATCGGGCATGCGTGCCTTGATCTTGTCGACGTTGTAGGTCACCCCCGAGCTGCCCCAGGTGTAGGGCGCCGAATACGCAAGGCCCGGGTCGTAGCCTTGCAGGGTGCTGAGCACCTGCGGGTCGAGGTTGTTCCAGCTGGGCAGCTGTTTTTTGTCCAGCGGCTGGAATACCCGGGCCTTGATCAGCGGCGGCACCAGGGAGGCGTTGAGCACCACCAGGTCGTAGCCCGAGCGCCCGGTCAGCAGTTTGGTCTGCACCGTTTCGTAGCCGTCGAAGGTGTCGTAGATGACCTTGATGCCGGTGGCTTGTTCAAAGTCGGCGAGGGTCGTTTCGCCGATGTAGTCCGTCCAGTTGTACAGCCTGAGTGTGTTGCCCGCCCCGTCGTCGGCGGCAAGGGCCGCCGCTGCCAGCGGCGCGAGCAACAGACTGGAAATCACCTTCAGTGTCTTTCGCATAGCCACTCCGTCGTGTCACCAGATCTGCTCGGTGTGAGCCGACGGAGTTACTATCGCGGGAGCCGTTGATGGCGACCATACCCCGAATGGGTAGGTGTCGTTTTTATCGCGGGTCAAGCCAACGGATACAACGCCTCATCAAACTGCGCCAGGCGCGGAAACACCAGCGGCTGGTCATCGGACAGATGCTCCAGGCGTTGCTGATAGCTGCGCAAAAAGTCCTTGCGCGCCTCGTCGCTGATATACGGCACGTGCCAGGCCACGAACGGCTCCAGCACCTCGAAGCCGACGTAGGCCAGGGTGCCGCGCAGGATCGGTCGCAGCATGTCCTCCAGCGGCCCGTGAATCGCCCCTTCGCCGAACATGTGCTCGCGCCCGCCGAGGGTCACGGTGACCAGCGCCTTCTTGCCCGCCAGCCCGCCCTGGTCATAAAAGCGCTTGCCGCCGTAGCACACCCCGGACACCAGCACGCGGTCGATCCAGCCCTTGAGCATGGCCGGTGCCGAGAACCAGAAGATCGGGAAGTTCAGCACCACAAGGTCCGCCCACAGCAGCTTGTCGAGCTCCTGCTGGATGTCGGCGGCAATCGACTGACTTTTGACTCCCAGGCGCTGCTCCAGGGCATACACCAGGTAATCGGGGTTCTCGCGGCTGACGAAGTCAGCGGCGCTGGCCACCGGGTTCCAGTTCATCGCATACAGGTCGCTGACCTGCACCTGGTGACCCTGGGCGGTGAAGGTTGCAACGGCCTGGTCGCGCAGGGCGGCAGTGAAGGATTGCGGCTCGGGGTGAGCGTGAACGATCAGTACATTCATGAGGGGTCCTTAAACGGTTTGCACAGGGGAAATCAGCGCCCGCTTGGCCAGCAGGCGGTCGAGCCAGTCCGGGTCCATTTCCGGCTCGCTGGAGAACAACAAGCCGGTGTAGTCGCGGTGCGGTGGGGTAAAGATCGCCTCGCGGCTGCCGTGATCGACCACCTGCCCGCGCTGCATCACCAGCACCTCGTCGGCGATGGCGCGCACGGTGGCGACGTCGTGGGTGATGAACAGATAAGCCACGCCCAGTTGCTGCTGGATGCGGGTGAGCAGCTTCAGAACGCCTTCGGCCACCAGTTGATCGAGGGCCGAGGTAACTTCGTCGCAGATGATCAGCTGCGGCTCGGCCGCCAGCGCCCGAGCGATGCAGATGCGCTGCTTCTGCCCGCCGGACAGCTCGCGGGGCTGGCGGTCCATGTAGCGCGCCGGGTCGAGCTCGATCATCTCCAGCAGTTCGGCGACCCGCTGGCGCAGGGCCTGGCCTTTGAGGCCGAGGTAGAAGCTCAGCGGCCGGCCGATGATGTCGACGATGCGCTGGCGCGGGTTGAGGGCGGTGTCGGGGATCTGGTAGATCATCTGCACCCGGCGCAGTTGCTCTTTGCTGCGCTGGCGATAATCGGCCGGCAGCGCTTCACCGTCATACAACACCTGGCCTGAAGTCGGCGGCAACAGGCCGGTGATCAGCCGCGCGGTTGAGCTCTTGCCGCTGCCCGACTCACCGATCACCGCCAGGGTCTGGCCGCGATGGAGCGTGAGCGAGACCTCATGCAGCACCGGCTGGTGGCCATAACTGGCACTGGCCTTGCGCACCTCCAGCAGCGGCGTCGCCTGCGCCGGGTACGGCTTGGGTTCGGTACGAAAGCTGCGTACCGCCCACAGCGACTTGGTGTAATCCTGCTGAGGGGTGTCGAGCATGGTCCGGGTGTCGGCCTCTTCCACCAGCTTGCCGTGGCGCAGGACCATGATGCGGTCGGCCATCTGCGCCACCACCGCCAGGTCGTGGCTGATGTACAGGGCGGCGCTGTCGTAGGTTTTCAGCGCCTCGCGAATCGCCGCCAGCACTTCGATCTGGGTGGTGACGTCCAGCGCCGTGGTTGGTTCGTCGAAGATGATCAAGTCCGGGTGGCAGGCCATGGCCATGGCGGTCATGACCCGTTGTAACTGGCCGCCGGAGACCTGGTGGGGGTAACGCTGGCCGATCTGTTCGGGGTTGGGCAGGCGCAGCACGCGGTACAGCTCGACCGCTTCGGCTTGCGCCTTGGCACGGTCGATACCGCCGTTCTTCACCGCGGTCTCGACATGCTGGTCGATCAGCCGGTGTGCCGGGTTGAACGAGGCCGCCGCGCTTTGCGCAACATAGGCGATACGCAGGCCGCGCAACTTGCGCAGGGCTTCGGGCTTGGCGCCGACCAGCTCCCGGCCGTCGAAGCGCACCGAGCCACCGGTGATGCGGCAACCGTCGCGCACATAGCCCATGGCGGCCAGCCCCAGGGTCGACTTGCCCGCCCCCGATTCACCAATCAGACCCAGTACTTCGCCGCGTTGCAGGCTTAGGTCGATGCCCTTGATCAGTGGGTGCCAGGTGTCCTGGTAATGGCCTTCGATGCGCAGGTCGCGGATGTCCAGCAGCGGCTTGTCAGTTGAATGTACGCTCATGCTCAGCACTCCTTCAGGCCACTGGATTGATGCAGCACCCAGTCCACGACAAAGTTGACGCTGACGGTGATCAGCGCCACCGCCAGGGCCGGCAGCAACGGGCTGATATCGCCGAAAGTAATCAGCACGGCGTTGTCGCGGACCATGCTGCCCCAGTCGGCGGTTGGCGGCTGGATGCCCAGGCCCAGGAACGACAGCGCACTGATGAACAAAAACACAAAGCAAAAGCGCAGGCCGAACTCGGCAATCAGCGGCGCAGCGGCATTGGGCAGCACCTCGCGGCTGACCAGCCACCACAGCCCCTCGCCACGAAGCCGGGCGGCCTCGACGAAGTCCTGGACCACCACGGTCATCGCCACCGCCCGCGACAGGCGAAACACCCGGGTAGCATCGAGCAACGCGATCACCAGCACCAGCGAGGTGGCATTGGTGCCAACCACGCTGAGGATCAGCAAGGCGAAGATCAGCTGCGGGATGGCCATGAGGATATCCACCAGGCGCGACAGGCCCTGGTCGATCCAGCCGCCCCTGATCGCCGCCACCAGGCCGCAGAAACCGCCGACGGCAAAGGCCAGCAAGGTGGTCAGGAAGGCGATCCCCAGGGTGTTGCGCGCGCCATACACCAGGCGGCTGAACATGTCGCGGCCAAGGTTATCGGTGCCCAGCAGGAACTGCCCGCCCCAGGGTGCGAAGCCCTCGCCAACCACTTCGGTCTCGCCAAACGGCGCCAGCACCGGCGCGAACAACGCCACCAGAATGTAGGCAACAATCACCAACAGGCCGAACTGGGCGCTCAACGGCGCCCGCAACAACGCTTTGATCAGGCTCATGGCTTACCCCTTCGGATGCATCAGGCGTGGGTTGCTGGCAATCGACAGCACGTCGGCCGTGGTATTGAGCAGAATGTAGGTGGCGGCGAAGATCAGGCTGCACGCCTGCACCACCGGGATGTCGCGCTTGGACACCGAATCGACCAGCAACTGGCCGAGCCCCGGGTAGACGAACACCACCTCGACCACCACCACGCCAACCACCAGGTAGGCCAGGTTCAGCGCCACCACGTTGATGATCGGTGCCAGGGCATTGGGCAAGGCGTGGTGGAAGATGATCCGCGCCTGGCTGATGCCCTTGAGCCGGGCCATCTCGATATACGGGCTGGCCAGCAGGTTGATCAAGGCCGCGCGGGTCATGCGCATCATCTGTGCGATCACCACCAGGCTCAGGGTCAGCACCGGCAGCAGCGACCGCTCCAGCACCTCGGCGAAGGACGCACCCGGGGCCAGGTTGGAGATGCTCGGCAACCAGTTGAGCTTGACCGCGAACACCAGGATCAGGATGTAGGCGACGAAAAACTCCGGGAACGACACCGCACTCAGGGCGCTGGTGTTGAGCAGCCGGTCGAACCAGCTGTTGCGGTACAGCGCCGCGAGCATGCCCAGCAGCAAAGCCACCGGCACCGACACCAGCGCCGCCAGCAAGGCCAGGGTAAAGGTGTTGCCCAGGCGCGTGCCGATCAGCTCGGCAATCGGCCGCTGGTTGGCCAGCGACAGGCCAAGGTCACCGTGCAGCAGTTGCCAGGCCCAGTGGCCGAAGCGGGTCAGCGGCGGCAGGTCCAGGCCCAGTTGGGCGCGAAAGGCGGCGACGGTCTCGGGGGTTGCCGCCTGGCCGAGCATGGCTTGGGCGACGTCGCCCGGGAGCATACCAACGGCCAGGAAGATGATCACCGATACCGCCAACAGCGCCAGCAGGCCCAGGGCCAGGCGCTGGAGCAGCAGTTTGCAAAGACTATTCACCGTACAGCTCCTCGAACAGGCTCAACGAAAGAAGGTGCAAGCAACGTGTCGGGCTTACGCCTGCCACCAGCGCTCGATCAGCCGCAGGCCGTCGAGCTCGCCGTAAGGCGCGGTCAGCCCACCGTGGGCCACCCGTTTGGAGCGCGCGGCCACGGAGTTTGCGAACAGCGGCACGATCGCCCCGCCCTCGTCGCGGCACAGGGCCTGCATTTCGTTGTACATCTCCTGGCGCAGCGGCGCGTTCATCTCGCCGCGGGCGGCGTTGAGCAACTGGTTGAAGCGGGCGTTGTCCCAGTGCGTCTCGTTCCAGGCCGCGCCCTTGGCGTAGCCGATGCTGAACATGCGGTCGGCGGTCAGGCTGCTGTACCAGAACGAGGTGGTGAACGGCTGCTTCATCCACACATTGGAGAAAAAGCCGTCGGCAGGTTCGCGCACCACGTCGATGTCGATGCCAGCCTGGCGCGCCTGTTCCTTGAACAGCACCGAGGCGTCGACCGCGCCGGTGTAGGCGGCGTCGGAGGCCTGCAGGCGCACCTTGAGCGAATCGACCCCGGCCTGGCGCAGATAGAACCGCGCCTTGTCCGGGTCATAGCCGCGCTGCTCCAGGGCGCTATTGATGAAGCGGCTGCCGGGCTGGATCGGGTGGTCGTTGCCGATCTGGCCGTAGCCGTAGAGCACCGAGGCCAGCAGGGTTTCACGGTTGATCGCATGCTTGAGCGCCAGGCGGATGTTGTTGTCCTGGAACTGCTGGCTGTCGGTGAGCATCGGGAAGGTGTAGTGCTGGGCGCCCTTGGTCTCTTCGATGACCAGGTTGGGATTACGCTTGAGCAGAGCGACGGTCTTCAGGTCGACTTTGTTGATCACATCGACTTGCCCTGTGGCCAGGGCGTTGACCCGCGCCGCGCCATCGGCGATGGCCAGCAGTTCGGCGCTGGCGAAATGCGCGCGGCCGGCTTTCCAGTAATCCGGGCTGCGTTCAAGGTCCATGCGTACGCCGGGCTCGAAGCCCTTGAGGCGATAGCCGCCGGTGCCGACCCCGGCCTGCCAGTCGGCGGCGCCGTCCTTGGCCGGCATGATCACCAGATGATAGTCGGCCACCACGTAGGCGAAGTCGGCATTGCCCGAGTGCAGCTCGAACACCACGGTGTCGGTGCCCTGGGCGCTGACCTTGGCGACATCGCCGAGCACGGTCTTGGCCGCCGAGGTGGACTTGTCGCCCAGGTGGTGCTGGATCGAGGCGACCACGTCGCCGGCATCGAGGGTCTTGCCGTTATGGAAGGTCACGCCCTGGCGCAGGGTGAAGGTCCAGACACGCGCGTCGGGGCTGGACTCCCAGCGCTCGGCAAGCTCGGGAATCGCTGTGCCGTCGACGCTGATTTCGCTCAAGGTGTTGTAGACCGCAGAGAAACCGACAAAGGTGAAGGTGTCGCTCCATGAGCCCGGGTCGCGGGAGTCGGTGGTGCTGCCACCGGCCAGGCCCATGCGCAGTACGCCACCGGCTTTCGGGGTGGCCTCCTCGGCCCGGCCGTGCAGCGGCAAACCCAGGGAAAACGCCCCGGCCACGGCCGCCGCAGCGGCGCTGTACTTGAGAAAATCCCGACGCGGCAGGCCGCTGTCGTGCATCGCTTGAGTAATCTTGTTGTTGTTATCGCTCATGGCATTGCCCCTGTAGAACTGCAGAGAAAAGGATTCAGCCAACCTCGCACGCATCGATGCAAATATTTGTAATTGTCATCGTGACAAATACATTAAACTCAAAAACACGTCGCTGCCAATCCCCTTCCTCTGTAGGAGCGGGCTTGCCCCGCGATAGGTTTTTTTCAGTCACATCGATTCGCGGGGCAAGCCCGCTCCCACAAACAAGGGACTTCGCCAGATGAGCCAGTCGACCCGCCTGATCACCGCCTCGTACATCCTCTCGTTCGTGGCCGCCAATGCGCCGCAAAAGCTGCGCACCGAGACCATCGCCAAGTGGGTCAAGACCCACCCCACGCGGGTGCGCAGCCTGGTCTCGCTGATGGTCAAGGCCAATATCCTCAAGTCCTGGCGTGGCGCCCATGGCGGCCTGACCCTGGCCCGCCCGGCCAGCGAGATCACCCTGCGCGAGGTCTATGACGCGGTGCAGGAGAGCTCGCTGATCGCCGAGAAAATCGACAACCCGTTTTCCGGCATGGAAGATCATTGCAAAGTGTTCGAGGTGTTCACCCGCCTGTTCGCCATGCTCGAAGCCAACATGCGTCTGGACCTGGGGGCCATCACCGCCGACCAGTTGTTCGTCGCCTTCGACAAGCCGCAGGACAACATCGGGCAGGCCTGAGCCTGCCCGACACTTCAGAGCTGAATGGCCTTGGTCTCGACGAACTCGGCCAGGCCCTCCTCGCCCCATTCGCGGCCATTGCCCGAGGTCTTGTAGCCGCCGAACGGCGCCTGGTAGTTGAACGCCGCACCATTGATGAAGCACTGCCCGGCGCGCAGTTGCCGGCCCAGTTGCAGGGCCCGCTCGCGGTCGGCCGCCCACACTGCGCTGGACAAACCAAAGGGCGAGTCATTGGCGATGGCCAGCGCTTGCGCCTCATCGGCATAGGGGATCAGGCACAGCACCGGGCCGAAGATCTCTTCCTGGGCGATACGCATGCGGTTGTCGACGTCAGCGAACAGCGTTGGCGCCACGTAGAAGCCACGCTCGAAACCTGGCGCCGTGTCGCCGCCACACAACAGCCGTGCGCCCTCCTCCTGGCCGATGCGGATGTAGTCCAGCACGGTGCGCCGCTGCGCTGCCGAACACATCGGGCCGAGGAAGCTGCCGGGGTCTTGCGGGTCGCCCATGACCAGGCTGCGGGTTTCATCCACGGCGATTGCCAGGGCCTCTTCATAACGGCTGGCCGGCAACAGCATGCGCGTCAGTGCCGTGCAGGTCTGCCCGGAATTGATCATTACGTCCTGCACGCCATAGCGCACCGCGGCTTCCAGGTCGGCGTCGGCGGTGATCAACAACGGCGACTTGCCGCCCAGTTCCAGGCACACGCGCTTGACCGACGGCGCCGCCGCCTGGGCCACGCGCACACCGGCGCCGGTAGAGCCGGTGAACGACACCATGTCGACTTGCGGGTGGCGGGCCAGCGCCTCGCCGACCTTGGCGCCGGGGCCGCTGACCAGGTTGAAGACCCCGGCCGGCAAGCCGATGGCATCGATCATCTCGGCCAGCAAAAAGGCATGCAGCGGGGTTTCCTGGCTCGGCTTGAGCACCACCGTGCAACCGGCGGCCAGGGCCGGGGCGAGCTTGCCGATCAACTGGTGCAGCGGGTAGTTCCAGGGGTTGATGAAGGCGCACACACCGACGGCCTCGCGCACCACCAGCGAGTTGCCGACCTCGCGCACCTCATCCATCAGCCCGGCCAGTTCGATGTACTGCTCAAGGCCGACAATCGGCCCGTCGACCTGCACCGCCCGGCACCATTGCACCGGCATGCCCAGCTCGCTGGTGATCACGGCGGCCATCTCATCGGCGCGGGCCTTGAGCTGCTCGGCCAGGGCGCGGATGAAACCTGCGCGCACGCTGGACGGGGTTTGCGACCAACTGCCAAAGGCATGGCGCGCAGCTGCCACCGCGCGGTTGACGTCGTGCTCGTCGCCCAGCGGCACCCTGCCGGCCACGGCTTCGGTGGCCGGGTTGATCACCTCGGCCAGGCCCTGCCCCGACGGCAGTTGCCAGCTGCCATCGATAAACAGCCGCGAATAGTCAGCCATGAGCCTTGCCCTCCATCAGTTCGGCGGCGCAGCGGGCAATACGCTGGCAAGCCTCGCGCAGCGGTTCGGCGCCGAGCACCAGGCCCAGGCGGATATGCCCGGCGGCGCTGGGGCCGAAGGCTTCGCCGGCAAGTACCGAGACGCCATGGTGATCGAGCAGGCGATAGGAGAACGCCTGGGCGCTAAGGCCGGTTTCGCGGATATCGACCATCACGAACATGCCGCCATCGGGCTTGAGCGCACGCAAGCCCGGGCAATCGGCCAGGCACTCGCAGACCAGGTCACGGCGCTGGCGGTAGGCTTCGCGCATGGCCGCAAGCTCCGGCAGTTGTTGCTCCAGGGCCACCACGGCGGCGTCCTGGATGAAGTCCGGCGAGCCGTAGAGCATGCACAGTGCGAGGTTTTCCAGGTGCGTGGCCAAAGCCTGCGAGCCGACCACCCAGCCCACCCGCCAGCCGGTCATGGCATGGGACTTGGACAAGCTGTTCAAGGTTGCGGTGCGCTCGGCCATGCCCGGCAGGCTGCCGGGGCTGATGTGCTCGCCGTCGTACAGCAGCTCGCTGTAGACCTCATCGGAAATCAGCCACAGGTCATGGGCAATGCACAATTCGGCCAGGGCCTCCCAGGTGCTGCGCGGCAGGCTGGCGCCGGAGGGGTTGTGCGGGCTGTTGAGAGCCAGGGCGCGGGTCTTGGGGGTGATGCGCGCGGCGACATCTTCAGCCTGGACCCGAAAACCGTTCTCCGGGCGCACCGGCACCGGGATCACCGTGGCGCCACAGGCGCCGAACACCGCTTCGTAAGTAACGTACATCGGCTCGGCGACGATCACCTCATCACCGGGGTTGAGCAGGCACTGGGCCACGCAGAACAGCGCGCACTGAGCGCCGGCCAGCACGGTTACCTGATCGGCGCCGGTCTGCTGGCCGCTGCGTTGCTGATGGCGGCGGGCAATGGCCTGGCGCAGGGCCAGTTTGCCGCGCACATCGGAGTAATGGGTGTGGCCGCTGCGCAGGCTGTCGATGGCGGCCTCAACGATCGGCGCCGGGGTGTCGAAATCCGGGTCGCCGACCGACAGCAGCAACACGTCCTGGCCTTTTTCCAGCAGCTCAAGGGCGCGGTAGTGAATCTCCCAGGCAGCGGCGCCGTCACCGGCGATACGTTGGGTCAGAGCGGAAAAACGCATGGCAGTCTCCCAAAAATACGGTGTAGGCTCAGCGCGCGCAGGCGTGCTTGAGCTCGATCAGGGTCACGCCATTGCGGGCAAAGCCGCTGCGCAGTTCCCGTTGCAGGTCATCCAGGCTGTGTGGCTGCGCCACGTTGCAGCCAAAGGCCCGGGCCAGGCCGATGAAGTCCGGGTTGCGCGGCAGCACGCCGATCGGCTCGATATCCAGGCCGAGCATGTCGTCGCGAATCTGCCCCAGGGCATCGTTGTTCCACAGCAGGACCACCAGCGGGCGCTCCAGTTCTTCGACCGCAGTGGCCAGTTCCTGGGCGGTGTAGAGGAACCCGCCATCACCGACCAGCACCAGGCCCGGGCGGTCATCCGTGGCGAACATGGCGCCGATACCGGCAGGCAAGCCGTAACCGAGGGTGCCGTAGCCGGTGGGGTGCAGCCAGCTACGGGGCGCGCGGCTGGCATAGACATAGTTGCCGGTGTAGGCCAGCTGGGTCATGTCGGTGCTGATAAAGGCGTTGGCCGGAAGCTCGGCGGCAACCCGGTCCAGGATTGCCTGGTGGATTGCCTGCAGCGGGCCATGGCTGGCCTTGACCGCCTGGCGCAGGCTGGCGACCGCAGCACTGGCGACAGCGGCATCGCGCGGTGCTGGCGGCAAACGTTCGAGCAACGCCGCGACGGTCTGCCGGGCATCGCCCTGCAAGGCCACCGCACAGGGGTAGAAGTCGTTGAACTTGCGCGGATCGATATCCACCCGCAGCAATTCACCATTGAGTTGCAACCGTTCACGCCAGAAGTCGGTGTCGGCCATTTCGGTGCCGACCGCAAGGATCACATCGGCCTCGGCGATCAGTTGCCAGCCTGGCTCCACGCACAACGCTGAGCCGGCATTGAGCGGCGCATCGGGTGGCAGCAGGCCTTTGCCGGCAACGCTGGTGAACAGCGGCGCGGCCAGGCGGGTGCTCAGTTGTTGCAGCTCCTGGGCCGCGGCCAGGGCACCGCCACCGGCGATGATCATCGGCCGTTTGGCGCCGGCCAATTTGCCTGCGGCCTGATCCAGCGCGCTGCTGGCCGGCACGCCCCGGCCCGGGCGGCGCACCACTTCATTGCTCCAGTCGCGGGCGACCGGTGCGGCCAGCACATCCAGCGGCACCGAAATATGCACCGGGCGCGGGCGTTCGCTGTCGAACACCGCGTAAGCACGGGCGATCAGCTCGGGCAGGTCCTCGGCGCTCAGGGCCACGGCGGAAAACGCTGTGATCGGCGCGGTCATGGCGCGCTGGTCCTGGGTTTCGTGCAGGCAACCCCAGCCTTTGCCCAGGCTCGCGGTATGGTTGACGCTGGAAATCACCAGCATCGGAATCGAATCGGCGTAGGCCTGGCCGATGGCGGTGGCGGCGTTGGTAACCCCGGGGCCGGTGATGACGAAACACACCCCCGGCTTGCCGCTGACTCGCGCATAACCGTCAGCCATGAAACCCGCGCCCTGCTCATGGCGGGTCAGCACGTGGCGGATACCGCTACCGGGCAGGCCGCGGTAGAGCTCCAGGGTGTGTACCCCGGGAATGCCGAACACGGTATCGACGCCGTAGTTGGCCAACAGGCGCACCAGGGCCTGGCCACCGGTCAATGGGCTGTTGTGCATGTTCATCTCCTTACACCTGGCCGAGGCGAATCAACGCATCGACCGCGGTGGTGCCCTGGGCACCGACCATTAATGGGTTGACATCCAGTTCGAGCAATTGCGCAGCGTTTTCGCAGGCGTAGTCGGCCACCGCACGAATCGCCGCCACCAGCGCCTCGAGGTCGGCCGCTTCACGGCCGCGAAAGCCCTGGAGCAAGGCGGCGCTGCGCAGGCCGAGCACGGCCTTGCGGATGGCGCCGTCGGTGGTCGGCAGCAGCAGGCTGGTGCTGTCCTTGAGCAACTCGACGAGGATGCCGCCCGCGCCTATCACCAGCGCCAGGCCGAAGTCGTTCTCGCGCTTGATGCCGACGATCAGCTCGGCCAGCGGCGCGCTGGCCATGGGTTCGAGCAGCACCTGGTCGAACACTACACCCGGTGCATAGGCCGCGATCCGCGTACGCATCTGTTCCAGGGCCGCGCCCAGGGCCTGGGGGTCACGCAGGTTGAGGGCGACGGCGCCGGCTTCGGTCTTGTGCGGCAGTTGCGCGCTGACCGCTTTGAGCACCAAAGGATAGCCAACCGTTTCAGCATCCTTGAGGGCTTGCTCAGGGCTGCTCAACACGCCCTTGGGCACCGCCAGGCCGAACGCCTGCAAGGCTTGCTTGGACTGCCACTCGGTGAGCAGCTCGCCCTCGCCATGCAGTGCCTGCGGGCACAACGGCGCCAATGCCGACTCGCCCAGATCAAGCAGCGCCTGACGCCTGGCCTGGTACGCGGCAATCCGCCCCCAGGCCGCCAGGCCATCCTCGACGCCCTGCAGCGCGGCAATGCCGTGGCCATGCAGGCGCTCGCGGGCAACGGCCGGCAGCAGCTCGGGCAAGGCCGAGGTGACAAAACCGCTCTTGCCGTGGCGTTTGAGCGCCGCGCAGTACAGCTCCAGCAGCAGGTCGCACTCCTTGCGCTCGCCGGTGAACTCGGCCGGGTAGTCGAGCACCAGCATGGCGGCATCGGCCTCGGTGCGCAGGGCGCTGTCGAGCATGCGCTCAAGCGCGCAGGCGTCGCCCCAGATCGCCGTGGTGAAGTCCAGCGGGTTGACCAGGTTGGCATAGCTTGGCAACACCTGGGTCAGCTCGCCGACCTGGCCGTCATCCAGCTTCGGCAGGCTCAGCGCGTTGCGCTCGGCATAGTCGGCGATCAGCCCGGCGTCGCCACCGGAGCAGGCCAGGGCAATCAGCCTGCCGCCCTTGGGCAGCTGGCCGCAGGCGGCGGCCTTGAGGGTTTCGACAAAGCTCACCGGGCCGCTGACGCGGATCACCCCGAGGCGCTCGAACAGGCTGTCGTACAAGGCATCGGAGCCGGACAGCGAGCTGGTGTGGCTCAGCGCCAGTTGCGCGCCGATCTGCGACACCCCGGTTTTCAGGGCGATGATCGGGATGCCCTTTTCCAGCGCCTTGTGCGCGGCGCGGGCAAAGCCCGGCACGTTCTTCAGGCCTTCCAGGTGCAGGCCGATGGCGGTCACCCGCGGCTCATCGAGCAGCGCGTCCATCAGTTCGGCGATACCGATCTGCGCCTGGTTGCCCACCGAGGCCATGTAGGCCACCGGCAGCGAGCGGTCGCTCATCGACAGGTTGTAGGCAAAGTTGCCGCTCTGGGTCAGCACCGCCACGCCCTTCTCCACCGCCTTGCCGCCATGGGCCACCGGCCACAGCGCCGAGCTGTGCAGGTAGTCGAGCAGGCCATAGCAGTTGGGGCCCAGCAGCGCCATGTCGCCGGCGGCCTTGAGCAGTTGCTGTTGCAGGGCTAGGCCTTCGGCGCCGGTTTCGGCAAAGCCCGAGGCGTAGCAAATCGCCCCGCCGGCGCCCTTGGCGGCCAGCTCGGCCACGCAGGTCAGGGTCAGTTCGCGGTTGGTGGCGATGAACACCGCATCCGGCGCACAGGGCAACTCGGCGACGCTGCGCACGCACGGCACGCCATCGAGGCTGTCGTGCTGCGGGTTGACCAGCCACATCTGCCCTGGGTAGCCGCCTTCGGCGCAGCGCTTGAAGGCCCGGGCCATGCTGCGCCCGCCGACGAAGGCCAGGTGGCGCGGAGCGAGCAGGCGTTTGAGGTTGTCTCGTAACATGAGCAGGCTCCTGGTCAGCGCAGCAGCGGGCGCAGCAGTTCACGGGAAATGATGTGCCGCTGGATCTCCGAGGTGCCCTCCCAGACCCGCTCGATGCGCGCATTGCGCCAGATCCGCTCGACCGGCCCTTCGTCCATCAGGCCCATGCCGCCATAGATCTGCACCGCCTCATCGGCGACCTTGCCGAGCACTTCACTGGCAAACAGCTTGGCCATGCCCGCCTCGCCGTCGGTCATCGTGCCCTGGTCCATTTTCCAGGCAGTGTGCAGGGTCAATAGCTCAGCGGCGCGGATTTGCGTGGCCATGTCGGCGAGCTTGAACGAAATGCCCTGGTAGGTGCCGATCGGCTGGCCGAACTGCTTGCGGTCGGCCGCCCATTGCAGCGACACATCCAGGGCGCGCTGGGCCTGGCCAACACAGTTGGCGGCAACCATCACCCGCCCGGCGGTCAGCCAGGCGTTGGCCACTTCCCAGCCCTTGCCGACCTCACCGAGCACCTTGCTGGCCGGCACCTTGCAGTCATCGAAGAACAGCTCGAAGGTGTGATAGCCGCGATTGCTCACGCATTTAGGCCCGCGGCGGATGGTCATGCCCGGGGTGCCGCGGTCGACCAGGAAGGCGGTCACCGCATTGCGCGTCTTGCCGTTGTGCTGGTAGGTGTCGGTGACGGCGAAGACGATGGCGAAATCGGCATGCCCGGCATGGCTGATAAAGTGCTTGCTGCCGTTGAGCACAAAGTTGTCGCCCTCGCGCACGGCGCGGGTCTTGATCGCGTTGGCATCGGAGCCGGCGCCAGGCTCGGTGAGGGCAAAGCAGTCGGTCTTCTCGCCCTGGATGCACGGCAGCAGGTAATCGTTGATCTGTTCGTCCTTGCAAGCCATGAGGATCTTCGACGGCCGCGCGACAAACACGTGCAGGGCCCACGACACCTTCGACAGCTCGCGTTCGATCAGCGCCTGGGACAGGTAGTCGAGGCCGCCACCGCCGACTTCCTCGGGCATGTTGAAGGCATAGAAGCCGGCGGCGATGGCCTTGCCGCGAATCTGCGCGGCAAGCTCTGGCGAGACCTCGTCGGCGCGGTCGACCGCCTCTTCATGGGGCAATAACTCCTTGGCGACAAAACTGCGTACCGCTTCCACCAACATTTGTTGTTCTTGGGTCAGTTGGAAATTCATGAGTCGATCCTGAAGAAGTGCTTGTAAGTGTTTATTTGCCAACGAAATTAGCAGTGCGCTTCTCGACGGCGGCGCGCAACGCTTCGGCGCCGTCTGCGCTGCGCCCGCACAGCAGCCCGGCGGCAAGCTCAGCCTGTAGCTGCTCGCCCAGGGTGCGCTGGGCGCCGTCGCGGATCAGCTGCTTGGTCTGGGCGAAGGCGAAGGTCGGGCCCTTGGCCAGGCGCCCGGCAAGTTCTGCGGTCACCGCCAGCAATTGCTCATCGGCGCACACCTCGCCGACCAGCCCGGCCGCCAGGGCCCGCTCGGCGCCCCACAGCTCATCGAGAAACAGCAGGCGCTTGGCCTGTTCGCTGCCGATCAGCCGTGGCAGGTGCCAGCTGGCGCCGGCATCCGGGCTGTAGGCCATGCTGGTGTAGCCAGCCTTGAACCGCGCCGAGGCTGCTGCTACGCGCAGGTCGCAGCACAGGGTCAGGTCCATGCCGGCGCCGACGGCGGTGCCGTTGATGGCGGCGATGGTGGGCTTGTCGAGGCTGTGCAGGCGCTGCATCAAGGCATGGGCAGTTTCGGTCCAGCCGTAGCTTTCCAGCGCGCCGCGGGCTTCGGCCTCGGCCCATTCGGCAAGGTCTGCGCCGGCGCAGAAGCTGCGGCCCGTGCCGGTCAGCACCACCACACGCACGGCCGGGTCGGCGTTATGGGCGTCGAGCAAGGCATGCAGGTTTTTCAGGCTGGGGATGTCCAGCGCGTTGCGCTGGTCGGGGCGGTTGAGGGTGATCCAGGCAATGCCGGCTTCGACCTGGCTGAGCAGCGACGCAGGAGGGGTCATGGGTGGCCTCGAATTATTGTGGTTGGCGTTAGAGGTATGACGTGAGGCCATACTAAACGAGTGTTCAACAAGGAGACAATCGGTTGCACTACTTGCTGTAACAGGTGAAGTAACAGAGCTATCTTTTTGTTTTTAAAAGATTTAAATATTTACATGAAGAAGTAATGGCCGCGCCTGTTACAACTTTGTACAACCTATCGCGGGGCAAGCCCGCTCCTACATTTACAGGTAGGAGCGGCTTGCCCCGCGATGGGTTTACACCGACGGCGCCAACACCGCCTGGCGCTTGCGGTGGATGATGAAGTACGCCGCGTAACACACGGCGATGAAACCAAAACCCCAGTACAGCGACGGCCGCTGGGTTTCGTCCAGGGCCAGGAACACGAACAGCGAACTGCACAGGGTGATGCACAGCAGCGGCACCAGCGGGAACAGCGGCGCGCGGTACTTGAGGTCGGCCAGCTTGCCGCCATCGCGCAGGTACGCACGGCGGAATTTGTACTGGGCCAGGGCAATGACGATCCAGGTCACGGTGCCGGACATGCCGCTCACCGCCATCAGCACCATGAACAAGGTGTCGGCGGCAACGAAGCTGGTCATCAGCGACACCAGGGCAAAGCACAGGGTGATGCTCAGGGCCCGCAGCGGCACGCCGCGCTTGCTCAAGGGCGACAGGCTCTTGGGTGCCATGCCGGTCTTGGACATGGCCCAGAGGATGCGCGTCGAGGCATACAGGCCGGAGTTGCCCACCGACAGGATCGCGGTAAGGATGACGAAGTTCATCAGGTCGGCGGCGTAAGGGATGCCGACCATGTCGAACACCTGCACGAACGGGCTCTCCATCAGCCCGGCCTGCTGCCACGGCACGATGGCCGAAAGCACGACGATGGCCAGCACGTAGAAGATCAGTACGCGGAACACCACGTTGCGCACCGCCCGCGGGATGCTCTTTTCCGGCTGGTCGGTTTCACCGGCGGCCACGCCCATGATCTCGCAGCCCTGGAAGGCATAGACCACGGTCATCATCACCGCGAACACCGCCGACAGGCCGTTGGGAAACATCGAGTCGCCGATCAGGTTGTTCATCATCGGCGCCGGCTCGCCGCTGGTCAGCGGGATCGCGCCGAAGATCACCAGCACGCCGACGATGATAAACCCGAGGATCGCCGCCACCTTGATCCCCGAGAACCAGTACTCGGCTTCGCCAAAGGCGCGGGTGGCCAGGGCATTGAGGCCAAACAGCACCACCACGAACAGCGCCGACCAGTACCAGATCGGCACCTCGGGGAACCAGCGCACCATCAGCATGCCGGCGGCGGTGAACTCAAGGCCGACGGTGGTGGCCCAGCTCATCCAGTACACCCAGCCGATCATGAAGCCGGTGGCCGGGCCGATGAACTTGGTCGCGTGAGTCTGGAACGAGCCGGACACCGGCATCTGCACCGACAGCTCGCCCAGGCAGACCATCACCAGGTACATCAGGAAACCGGCCACCAGGTAGGCAAGGATTGCGCC
This sequence comes from Pseudomonas sp. B21-035, assembly GCF_024748945.1. Taxonomy (NCBI): domain Bacteria; kingdom Pseudomonadati; phylum Pseudomonadota; class Gammaproteobacteria; order Pseudomonadales; family Pseudomonadaceae; genus Pseudomonas; species Pseudomonas sp. B21-035. The sequence continues at coordinate 2,720,408 of NZ_CP087179.1, read as the reverse complement.
CATGGGCCCGCCCTGGTTGATGGTCACCCCCGAGCCCATGAACAGCCCGGTACCGATCACCCCGCCCAGCGACAGCATGAAGATGTGCCGGCTTTTCAGCGCGCGGGTCAGGTGGATGCCTTTACGGTCAGTAGAGTCAGTCATGTCGGCACCTCAACAGTGGTTGAAGCGCGGGAGGGACAGGCGATGGTGCGGGGACGGCTGAGCTTTACGGCAGTTCATTATTATTATCTCCAATAAGCTTCGAAGACCGCGTGCAGCGGTTGCCGTCGATTATTGGAAAGCGATGTAAGCTGGCGTTGTACCTGAAGATCGAAGATGTAAAAAGTCGTAAGGTTTTTGTACGTCAGCTCTGGATCAACTGTTTGAGGGTCTGTGCGGCCAGGCGCAACTGCTCGGTCAAGGGTGCTTGCAATGCTTTCAGGGCCGCCTGGTGCTTGCCCAGCGCTGCTGCCTCGAGCTCGCGCAGTACCGTCGCCAGGCCGCTAAAACCCAGGGAGTCGCTGCTGCCGGCGAGGCGATGGGCCAGGTGTGCGACCTCGGTGCAGTCACCGGCCTTGAGCGCCTCGGCCAGCGCGCCTTGGTGCTGTTCGAGGGCATCGCGCAGCACCGTCAGCAAACCCTGGACTTTCTGTTCGCCGAGCAGGCTGCGATGGGTATCGAGCAGCGCCCAGTCCATGCCCTGCCCGGCCGTCGCCGCCTCGACCACCACCCCCTGTTGCGCCAGCGCCTGGCGCAGGCTGTCGAGCTTCAGCGGCTTGGCGAGGATGCCCTGCATGCCCGCCGCAAGAAATCCGCGCACCAGCGCCGGTTGCACGCTGGCGGTCAGCGCCAGGATCCGGCAAGCGCGGTTCGGCCCGGGAATGCGGCGGATCTGCCGGCACAGCTCGACGCCACTGATACCCGGCAGGTGCACATCGAGCAGGATCAGTTCGAAGCGCCGCTGGGCGCAGAGCTCCAGCGCCTGTTCACCGTCTTCGGCCATCCACAAGCGGTGGCCGTCACGCTGCAGCAGGCCGCGCACCACCTCGCGGTTGAGCTCGACGTCTTCGACCACAAGAATATCCAGGGCCTGCACCGCTGCTGCCGGCAGCAGCGCCGGGGCCTCGGCGGCAGCCGCTTGCAGCTGCAGCTCGAACCAGAAACAACTGCCCTGGCCCTCAACGCTTTCAAGACCGATGCGCCCACCGAGCAGCTCGACCAGGTGCTTGCAGATCGCCAGGCCCAGGCCGGTGCCGCCGTAACGCCGGGCCACGGCGTCGCTGGCCTGGACGAAGCGATCGAAAATCCGCCCCTGCACCGGCGCAGCGATGCCGATGCCGTTGTCGCGCACGCTGACCCGCAACTGTTGGCGGCCTTGCGCCTGGTCCAGCACCTGGACATCGACACTCACCTCGCCGGCCTCGGTGAACTTGATGGCGTTGGCCAGCAAGTTGCTAAGCACCTGACGCAAAAACTGCTCGGCGCCGTGCTGGCGAGGCGCCAACTGGCTATCGATGCGACAGCGCAGCACCGTATCGTTGTTCAGCGCTCGCGGCTCGAGCAGGGTCATGACCTCGTCGCATAATTGGCGCAGGGAGAAGTCCACCGGCTCCGGGTGGCTTTCGCCCTCTTCCAGGCGGGCGAAATACAGCACTTCGTTAAGGATGGTCAGCAAACCTTCGCCGGCTTTGTACAGGGCATCCAGGCGCTTGCGGTCACGGGCGTCGAGGTGCGCTTCGCGCAGCAGTTCGGCCATGCCGAGGATGCCGTTGAGCGGGGTGCGCAGTTCATGGCTCATGGTTGCCAGGAAGCGCGACTTGGCCAGGTTCGCCGCCTCGGCCTCCTCCTTGGCATGCATCAGGCTGGCGGTGCGGCGCTCGACCATCTTCTGCAGTTCGTCGCGTTTGTCCTGCAGGGCCAGGCGGTCGATTTCACGGCGATCGATATCGCTGAGAATATTGCGCCGCATGTCGTCCAGGGCGTGGGCCACGGTATCGATTTCGTCTTCGCGGCTGGAGCGGCGCTTGTCCAGGCGCAGCGGCTCCTGCAAATCGCCGGCGCCTATACGGCGGGCAAACTCGGCCATCACCTGCAGGTGGCGGGTGACCAGGCGGTAGAACAACCCCGACAGGGCCACGGCCAGGCCGCAGAGGAACACGCTCATCCACAACAGGCTGGTCAGCCCGGTGGCGAACAGGCGTCGGTGCACCGCGCCCAGGTCGATGCTGACTTCCAGCTCGCCCAAATGGCGTGGCGGCCCTGACGGCGGCTGGTAGTCGAGGGCGAAACGCTCGATGCGCAGCGGCCCTTGCGGCGCGGCCTCGCCCTGCAGCAAGTCGAAATCGGCGCTGCTCAGGCGCACCCGCGCCACATCGGAGAAGTCCACCAGGCCGCGCAATTGCACGTTCAGTTGCTCCTGGTTGAGGTCCCAGAGGCTGCGCTCAAGGCTTGCCAGGTAGCCGGCACGAATCAGCGCCATGCGCGAATCGATGTCGCGCATCTCGCGGCGGTACTCGAAATACAACTGCACGGTGCTGGCCAGCACGGTAAAGCACAGGCTGAACAACAGGATGAACAGCAGCAGGCGCCGCAGCAGGCCACCGGGTTGCAGGCGCATCAACGGGCGTCCGCCGGCAGGTTGACCATGTCGCGGTAGGTGACTTCGCTTTGTTCCAGCCAGCGCTGGATCTCACCGTTGTCGGTCATGCGCTGCAACTGCTCGTCGATTTGCGCCATGTGCTGGCTCAAGGGTGAATGACGCGACACCGCCACCCGCAGGTAGTCGACGCTCAGCGCGGTGGGCAAGGCCTGGATGTCCTGGGCGCCAGGCAGGTGTTCGACAAACAATTGGCCGGTGCGCCGCTCCTGGATGACGAAATCGATGCGCCCGCGAATCAGCTTGCCGAAATTCTGCTGGCTGTCGGAGACCCACTCGATGTTCTGGTGGCGGGCGACGAAGCGGTCGAAGTCAGGGCCGTAGCTTTCGCCGAACAACAGCCCGCCGCGGTAGCTGGCAAGGTCTTCAAGGCGCTCGAATTTCACCGGCCGCTGGCGGTTGAAAAACACCGCCACCTCTTCGCGCAGCACTGGCACCGTGGAAAAACGCATGCCCTGGTCGCGCTGGTCGCTGTTGTAGGCCAACACCACGTCGACCCGGCCTTCGGCGGCATCGAGCAGGCAGCGCTTCCAGTTGCCGAGCACGACGATCTCCACCTCATAGCCCAGGCGCGCGAACAACTGGCGTACCACGGTCGGCGCCAGGCCGCGCACCTGCTTGCCGTCACTCCAGGAGACCGGCGGGTACACCGGGTAGTCGCAATAGCGGATGCGCTCGGCGCCCTGGGCCTGGGCGCCGAGCACCAGCAGGGCCAGCCATAACCACCGCCACATGCGCTCAGGCCGCCACGCTGGCGGTAAACAGGTAACCGGCGCCGTGAATGGTGATGATCAACTGCGGTTCGGCCGGGTCATCGTGCAGCTTGCGCCGCAAGCGGCCGACCAGCACATCGATGGAGCGGTCGTTGGGCACCCATTCGCGGTTGCGGATCTGGTCCATCAACTGGTCGCGGCTGAGGGTATGGCCGCTGTTGCGCAGGAACACGCTGAGCAGCTGGAACTCGCCATGGGTCAGCAGGGTTTCGCCGCCCTGGGGGTCGATCAGGCGCCGGCGGTCGGTGTCCAGGGCCCAGTCGGCAAACTGCTTGAGCGGATGATTGGCGCCACTGGGCGGCTTGCCGGCCTGGGCATGGCGCACCCGGCGCACCAGGTTCTTGGCCCGCGACACCAGCTCGCGCGGGTTCAGCGGTTTGATCACGTAGTCGTCGGCGCCGCATTCCAGGCCAACGATGCGGTCGATGTCGTCGTTGCGGCCAGTGATGAGGATGATGCCGACTTCCGAGCGCACCCGCAGTTCGCGGGTCAGGGTCAGGCCATCCTTGCCCGGCAGACGGATGTCGAGCATGACCAGGTCGACGGCCTGCTCGCCAAGAAAATGCTCGGCCTGCTCCGCCGTGGCGGCGCAGTGCACGTCGTAGCCTTCCTGGGACAGGTAGGCGTGCAGCAAGTCGCGAATCAGCGGATCGTCATCGACGACCAGTACCCGAGGCGTCATTGCGTGTTGTCTCTTATAAAAATTGTTGTATGACTCACGACAGCAGCGTACCCATTACTGAACGACCGATCAACAGCCCTCGATCAGGGTGAAGCGCCGGCGCCCACCGGCTTGCAAACCATCGACCCAGGCCTCGCAGATCTGCACGCCCTGCTCGGGGGTGAAGGTCCCGGGGTTGAGCCCCGATTCCAGCCACAGGCCGTCAAGCAAGGCACTCAGGCTGATGGCCGCAAGGTCGGCGTTGAATGCCTGCCAGCCCTCCTCTGTGGCCAGGTCCGCCAGCAGCCGGCCCAGTTCGTTGCGGTACTCGCCGTAGGAATGATCGTGCACCTGGTTGATCGCCTCGGCGGTTTTCACCGCGCCCCAGAACGCCAGCCAGGCATCGAGCAGTTGCGGGTCGAGCAATTCGGCGCAGAACGAGGCGCGAAAGAACGCCGACAGCCGTTCGCGGGCATTGGGTGCGGCCTGGGCCATGGCTTCGCGGATCAGCCCCATGACCCGGCCGGTGACCGCCATGTAGGCCTCGGCGACCAGTTCGTCCTTGCCCGAATAGTGATGGCTGATCAACCCCACCGAGACGCCGGCCTCGGCGGAGATCTTGCGGATCGAGGCGCCCTGGAAGCCGTGGCGTTTCAGGCACACCAGGGTCGCTTCGACCAGGTTGGCCTTGCGCAACTCCGGGACCATACGGCTGTAACGGGCTTCCTGAGACATAGGGTTTCTCGAACAGAGTGAGTTGCAGGAACCCGGTGGGAGCGGGCCTTGCCCCGCGATCGAGCGCGAAGCGGTCGTAAAAGCGGCCAATGCGGTGTGTCTGTTTGCACCGTGTCGACAGGTTTTACTGCTGCTTCGCAGCAGATCGCGGGGCAAGGCCCGCTCCCACAGGATTGCGTATTGAACGACTGTACAACAACTGCTGATCAGTCGCGATAGCCCGGCGCCACCCGATCGAGCAGACGCAGCAACGCCGACCAGGCCAGTTGCATGCCGTCCGGATCGCTCAGCTCACCTTCCTTCAGCGGCCGCGCCGGTTCGTTGAACTGGCGTTCGGTGTGGGCACAGACTTCTTCCGATGGCAGCACCAGCTCGCCGGCCGCCATCGCCGTGAGCTGGATCTCGCAGGCTTTTTCCAGGTAGTACATGCGCAGGAACGCCTCGCTGACACTGCGCCCGACACTGAGCAAGCCATGGTTGCGCAAAATCAGCACCGCCTTGTCACCCAGGTCATCGACCAGGCGCGCTTGTTCGGCCATGTCCAGGGCGATGCCTTCGTAGTCGTGGTAGGCGACCTTGCCGTGGAATTCCATGGAAATCTGGTTGACCGCCAGCAACCCGCACTTGAGCGCCGCCACCGCGCAGCCGGCCTTGGTGTGCGTGTGCAGCACGCACTGGGCGTCTTCGCGGGCACCGTGGATGGCACTGTGAATGACAAAACCGGCCGGGTTCACCGGGTACGGCGAAGCCTCCACCGCCCTGCCCGCCAGGTCGATCTTGACCAGGTTGGAGGCGCTGATTTCATCGAACATCAAACCATAGGGGTTGATCAGAAAATGATGCTCGGGGCCGGGAATGCGCACCGAGATATGGGTGAAGATCAGATCGGTCATGCGAAAGTGCGCGATCAATCGATAGCAGGCGGCCAGTTCCTGGCGCAGGCGGATTTCGGTCTCGGTCATTATTGTTGTCCTCAGGCGAAAAACTGGCCAGACAATAGGGCTGGACACCGTACGATGTCCAGCCACAGGGGTTAGCGACTGGCCCAGGCGTTGAAGCGCTCTTCCAGCTCATCGCCGTGATCGACCCAGAACTCGACGTTCATCGACAGTGCGCCCTCAAGGTTCTGCCTGGACGTCGGCACCCAGCTCGCCAGCTTCGGATCAAGCTCGGCGGCAGCCTGGGTGTTGGTCGGCCCGTAGGGGATTTGCTTGACGTAGCGCACCTGGGTGTCGGGCTGGTTGGCGAAGGCGATCAGGCGCTTGGCCTGGTCGACATGCCTGGAGCCCTTGATGATTGCCCAGTAGTCCATGCCGTACAGGCTGCCCGGCCACACCAGGGCCAGCGGGCTGCCCTCCTGGGCGGCGACGGCGACCCGACCGCTGTAGGTCGAGGTCATGACCACGTCGCCGGCGCTCAGCCACTGCGCCGGTTGCGCGCCGGCTTCCCACCACTGGATATAGGGCTTGAGCTCGCTGAGCTTGTTGAAGGCGCGGTCGACACCCTCGGGGGTGGCCAGGACCTTGTAGACGTCCTCGACCTTGACCCCGTCGGCCATCAGCGCGAACTCCAGGTTGTACACCGCACGCTTGCGCAGGCCGCGCTTGCCGGGGATTTTCTTGACGTCCCAGAAATCCGCCCACGAGGCCGGCGCCTGGGCCAGCTTGTTGCGGTCGTAGGCAATCGCCACGCTCCACACCAGCACCGCCGAGCCGCACTCCTGGGCGGCGTCGGGTATCAGTTGCTCGGCACGCCCGAGCTGGGTCCAGTCGAGGCGCTCGTACATGCCCTCGTCGCAGCCGCGCATCAGGTCCGGGCCTTCGATCTGCACCAGGTCCCAATCGACGTTGCCGGTATCGACCATGACCTTGATCCGGGCCATTTCGCCGTTGTATTCACTCTGGATCAACGTGCTGCCGTCCTGGGCACTGAAAGGCTTGAAGATCGCCGCATCCTGGGCTTTCTGGCCGGCGCCGCCATAGGCGACCACGACCATGTCCGGTGCTGCCTGGACGCCGCCGACTGCAAGGGCAAGCAACCAGGGAGAGAGCTTGAGCAGGTTCGATTTCATCAATGCTTCCTCTTGCCGGTACCACGTGATGCGTGGCCCGTTTTCTTGTTGTTGTGAGGTGTGCCCCAGGACCCGGGGTGATTTGCAAACTAGTCAAAGGCCAGTAAAAAAACAAGTTGATTTTTTACTGGCGGTACACTTCTATAGAAAAATAATAACAACACCCCGCTGGAGCCTGACCCGCATGTCGACCTTCGCGCACCTGTTCGAACCGCTGCACATCCGTGGCAAACGCCTGAAGAACCGCATCATGTCCAGCGGCCACGACACCTCGATGCCCACCGACAACCTGGTCAACGAGCGCCTGATTGCCTACCACCAGGCCCGTGCCGCCGGCGGCGTCGGCCTGATCGTGCTGCAGGTGGCCGGGGTGCACGACAGTGCGCGCTACACCTCGCACGTGCTGATGGCCACCGACGATGCCTGCATCGACGGCTACCGCCAACTGGCCGAGACCTGCCATGCCCACGGCACCGTGGTGCTGTCGCAGATCTTCCACCCCGGGCGGGAAATCATGGAGTCCAGCGACGGCTTGCTGGCCGTGGCCTACTCGGCCTCGGCGGTGCCCAACGAGCGTTTTCGGGTGATGCCACGGGCGCTGGACCAGGCCATGATCGACGAGATCATTGCTGGCTATGCCGCTGCTGCCCGGCGCCTGCAGCAGGCCGGCATCGATGGCGTTGAGGTGGTGGCCAGCCACGGCTACCTGCCGGCGCAGTTCATCAACCCACGGGTCAACCGCCGCAGCGATGGCTACAACGGTGAGCTGCAGCAACGCCTGCGCTTTGTCCGTGAAGTAATCGCCGCAGTGCGGGCGGCGACGGCAGACGACTTCATCATCGGCCTGCGCATCAGCGCCGATGAGCGCGACGCCGAGGGCCTGACCGAGGATGAGTCGCTGGCGGCGGTGAAGCTGCTTCAAGCAGAGCTGGACTACGTGCATATCGTCGCCGGCACCTCGGCCTCGCTCGGCGGCGCCGTGCACATCGTCCCGCCCATGGCTATCGAGGCGGCGTACCTGACGCGCGAGGCCGGGACCTTCAAGGCGCAACTGAGCATTCCGCTGTTCGTCACCGGGCGCATCAACCAGCCCCAGGAAGCCGAACTGATCCTCGCCCGTGGCCAGGCCGATGTCTGCGGCATGACCCGCGCGCTGATCTGCGACCCGCAAATGCCCAACAAGACCCGCACTGAGCGCGTTGAAGATGTACGCGCCTGCATCGCCTGCAACCAGGCCTGCATCGGCCACTTTCACAAGGGCCTGCCGATCTCGTGCATCCAGCATCCGGAAACCGGGCGTGAGCAGCAGTTCGGCAGCCTGCAGCCGGCAGTTGTGCGCAAGCGCATCATGATCGCCGGTGGCGGCCCGGCCGGCATGAAGGCGGCGGCAGTGGCGGCAGCGCGCGGCCACGACGTGACTTTGTACGAAGCCAGCACACAGCTGGGCGGCCAGGTGCTGCTCGCGCAATTGCTGCCGCGCCGGGCCGAATTCGGCGGCGCCAGCACCAACCTGCAACGGGAGATGCAGTTGGCCGGGGTCAAGGTGGTGCGTAATACCCGGGTGGATCGCGCCCTGGTCGAGCGCGAACAGCCAGACCTGGTGATCGTCGCCACCGGCGCCGAACCCTACTGGCCGGCCTTCGAGCGCGGTGGCGAACTGCAGGTGCTCGATGCCTGGCAGGTCCTGCGTGGCGAGGCCCGGCCCGGGCGCTCGGTGCTGGTGGTCGACTGGCGCTGCGACTGGATCGGTCCGGGCATCGCCGAGCGCCTGGTGCGTGAAGGCCACCAGGTGCAACTGGCGGTCAATGGCACCCACTGCGGCGAAAGCCTGCCGCTGTACGTGCGCGACCAGATGGCCGGCGAACTGCACAAGCTGGGTATCCCGATCACCCCCTATGCGCGCCTGTACGGCTGCGACGACACCACCGTGTACCTGCAACACACCGCCAGCGGCGAGCCGATGATCTTCGAAGACATCGACACCCTGGTGCTGTGCCAGGGTCATCAGCCGGTCGATACCCTGGCCGCTGAACTGCACGGCCTGGTCGAGGTAAAACGCATCGGCGACTGCCTGGCCCCGCGCACGGTGGAAGAAGCCGTCTACGACGGTTTGAAGGTCGCCTGGAGCCTGTAAGCCTGTTTATACTCCGGGGCTTTGACAGTGCGGTTCGGAGCACGCCATGAGCAACAGCAGCAAGACGCCGCCCGCCGCCAGCCAGGAAGGCACCAGCACCGCGCATTTTCTCGGCACCCGTATCCGCGGCCTGCGCAAGCGCCGCGGCATGACCCTGGCCGAGCTTGCCGAGCAGAGCGAGCTGACCGCCGGCTACATCAGCCAGCTGGAGCGCAACCTCTCCTACCCGTCGATCCCGGCGCTGTTCAACATCGCCCGCAGCCTGGGCGTGACCATCCAGTGGTTTTTCGCCAGCGAAGCCAGTACTGCCCCGGAAGACAACGGCTACGTGGTGCGCAAGCACAGCCGCCTGAGCGTGCACTACGAAGACGGCATCGTCGACCAGTTGCTGACCCCGCAACCCAACCGCCAGCTGGAAATCCTCCACTCGCGCTTCCCGCCGGGCACCTACAGCCAGCAAAGCTACAGCCATGACGGCGAAGAAGCCGGCTACCTGCTGTCCGGCAGTTTCGAGCTGTGGGTTGGCGAGCGCTATTTTCAGCTCGGCGAAGGCGACAGCTTCAGTTTTTCCAGCCAGGAGCCGCACCGTTACGGCAACCCCGGCGAAGTGGATGCGGTGGTGATCTGGGTGATCACCCCGCCGACGTTCTGATACCTACAACAACACAGGCACGCCATGAACGAACTGATCACCCGCGAACTGCACCAGGGCCTGCTGACCCTGACCTTCAACCGCCCGGACAAGCTCAATGCGCTGAACAACGCCATGTACAGCCAGCTGGGCGAGCTATTGCTGGCGGCCCAGGAGGACGCCCAGGTCGAGGTCATCCTCCTGACCGGCGGCGCGCAGTGCTTCAGCGCCGGCAACGACCTCAAGGACTTCCTCGACAACCCGCCCGGCGACATGGACAGCCCGGTGTTTCGCCTGATGCGCGTAGTGCTGGCGCTGGACAAGCCGCTGATCGCAGCGGTTGCCGGCGCCGCCATCGGCATCGGCGCCACCTTGCTGCTGCACTGCGACCAGGTACTGGTCAGCCGGTGCACTAAACTGCGCATGCCGTTCGTGCCGCTGGGGGTGTGCCCGGAGTTTGGCTCCAGCCTGCTATTGCCACGCCTGCTCGGCCATGCCCGGGCGGCGCGCTTGTTGCTGTGCAATGAACTGCTCACAGGCGAACAGGCCGTCGAATGGGGCCTGGCCAATGAGCTGCATGAAGATGGCGAACAGTGCCTGGCGGCGGCACGCAAGCTGGCGGCACGGCTACAGGCCCTGCCCCAGGATGCACTGCGCATCAGCAAGCGCCTGCTCAAGGATGCCCACCGCCAGGAACTGGAAGCGACGGTTCAACGTGAAGGCCTGCTGTTTATCGAACGGTTGCAAACGCCGGAGGCGAAGGCGGCGTTGCGGGCGTTGGTCAAGGATTGACGCTGGCGGCCTCATCGCGGGTCAAGTCGAGGCGTCGCACCGCCGCTCCCACAGTGGCCAGGACCAATGCAATCCCTGTGGGAGCGGGCTTGACCCGCGATTGAGCACCGAGTTTGAATCAACGCCTCAACTCATAGCGCAACCGCGCATTCGCCCCAGCCGCCGACGCCACCCGCTTGAACCCCAATCCCTCCACCAGGCGCTGGCACGCAACATTGGCCGGCGACGTGGTCAGCCACAACAGCGAACCTTCGAGCAGTGGTAGCAGGGTTTCCAGCGCCTCGGTCATCAAGCCCTGCCGGGCATGGGCCTCGGCGATCCAGTAACCCAGGCCGACCTTGCCCTGGGCATCCGGGCGCACACCGAGGCAACCGATCAGCTCACCACTGGCGAGGAACAGGTAGTAGCGTTTTTCACCCTGGGGCGCCGCCCAGTTCTGCCGGGCCTGGAGCAGGCTTTGACGCGCCTGCTCCAGGGTCCAGTCGTCACGGGCCCAGGGCAGAAACTCACGGTGAAAGTCGTAGTTGGCGTTGAGCACCGCCTGCAGTTGCGCAGCGAAGGTCAGTTCCGGGGCGTGGAGTTTCAGCTGTTTGCTGCGCAAGCGGCGGGGCAGGTCCATTGCGGGGTCCAGGGGTGGGTAAGGATTGACCAGTATTGCATAGTCAAAATCATTGCGAGCGCTTTGCGCTCGACACACTCAAGGGGTAATCGCCACCTTCATCACCCCATCCCGCTGATGGGCAAACAACTCATACGCCGCCTCAATGTCATCGAGCTTGAAGTGATGGGTCACCAACGGCTTGAGGTCCACCTGGCCGCTGCCTACCACTTCCATCAGCCGGCGCATGCGCTCCTTGCCGCCGGGGCACAGGGTGCTGACGATGCGGTAGTCGCCAAGCCCTGCGGCAAAGGCGTCCAGCGGCAAGCGCAAGTCGCTTGAGTACACGCCCAGGCTCGACAAGGTGCCGCCGGGGCGCAGCACCCGCAACGCTGATTCGAAGGTCGATTGCGTGCCCAGCGCCTCGATGGCGACGTCAACCCCACGGCCATCGGTGAGCTGCATGATCTGCTGGACCACATCGCCCTGGTTGAAATCCACTACATGGGTTGCACCGAGCTTGTGCGCCACTTCAATCCGCGCCGCGACGGTATCGACGCCAATGATCGTGGTCGCGCCCTTGAGCCGCGCGCCGGCGACGGCACACAGGCCAATCGGGCCGAGGGCAAAGACCACGACCGTGTCGCCTATCTGCACCTCGCCACGCTCGGCGCCAGAAAACCCGGTAGACATGATGTCCGGGCACATCAGCACCTGCTCGTCGCTCAGGTGATCGGGAATGGCGCAGAGGTTGGCGGTGGCATCGGGCACCAGCAGGTACTCGGCCTGGCTGCCGTCGATGCTGTTGCCGAATTTCCAGCCGCCCGCCGCACGAAAGCCGTGGCGGGTATCCGGGCCGTCCTGGGCGCCGCAGCCGCACAGGCAGGCAAAGCTATGGCCGCTTGGGGTGATGGCGCCGGCGATCACCCGCTGGCCTTCGACAAAACCCTGCACCTGGGAGCCGAGCTTTTCGATCACCCCCACCGGCTCGTGGCCGATGGTCAAGCCCTTGGCCACCGGGTACTCACCGCGCAGGATGTGCACGTCGGTGCCGCACAAGGTTGTGGTGGTGATGCGGATCAGCGCATCCAGCGGGCCCACTTCGGGGATCGGCTTTTCGTCCAGCACGATGCGGTTCTTTTCAACGAAAATCGCAGCTTTCATCTTGGCCATGGCGGTGTCCTCGACGGGGCGGTAGTGATTGTCCACCCTGCGCCCGACAGGCCCGGGTGCGCTTGACCGGGGTCAATGAACTGGCGGCCAGGCCAAGAGCTGCTAGCGTTGTTCAGGCGATCAATTCCCCGTCCCGTGCGGTCATTGCCAAGGATACGAACGTCGATGAAACCCACCTTGCGCTCCACCCTGCTCTGCTCTGCCCTTATCGTCCTTGCCGGTTGCTCCAGCAGCCAGGTCGACCCCAGCCAGTACTCCGGGTTTCTCAAGGACTATAGCCGCCTCAAGCCCGCCGAAAGCAGCTCCGGCAAGCCGGTGATGCGCTGGATCGACCCACAAGTGAAGGCCGCGCGCTTTACCCAGGTGTTTATCGAGCCCAGCCAGTTCTACCCCAAGCCCCAGCCTACCGCGGCGATTTCGCCGCAAATCCTCAGCCAGATCACCCAGTACTACAACACCGCGCTCAAGCGTGAACTGGGCGCCGAATTGCCCTTGGCCCAGGGCCCGGGCCCCGGCGTGCTGGTGGTGCGCCCGGCGATCACCGCGGTATCGACCAAGACCGAAGGCCTGAAACCCTACGAAGTGATCCCCATCGCCCTGGTGGCCGCTGCGGTCAATACCGCCGCCGGCGGCCGCGACCAGGAAGTCGACATCGCCACCGAGGCGGCCTTCCTCGACGGCGGCAATAACAAGGTGATTGCCCAGGTGGTGCGCAAAGGCACCGGCGAGGCCCTGGAAAACGACACCTCCAAGCTGGCCCTGGAGAACGTCAAGCCGGTGCTGGACGGTTGGGCCAGTGACCTGCGCAAAAGCTTCGCCAAGCTCAAGAGCGAGTCGCGCTAGCTACTGACACTGGAGCGCACCGGGTTCACTGCGTTGATCCCGGCGTGCGCTGCAGGGCTTTTCGGCGTGCGAACTGATAGGGAAATCGACCATGTCCCAGCTCCTGGACCCCACCTCCAACGAAAGCAAGTACGCCAAGCTCGCCAGCGCCGCGATCATCGGCGCGATCACCCCCACCAGCGTGCGCCTGTGGTTTCGCGTGTACCTGCCCGGCGAGTGGGTGCTGGTGGTCACTACTGCGCCGCTGAGCGGCGACCTGCAGCGACTCGATGAGCTGCCGGTGGCCGATTTCCTGAAAAAGTACAAGATCAAGCCGGTGTTCACCCAGGCGCAAACCTTCAGCTTCGACAGCGACCTCACCGGTGTCTTTGCGGTGACTGGCCTGAAGGCGCAAAGCACCTACTACTACGCCCTGATCAGCAACATCAGCGACCGCGACATCATTCGCCGGCGTACCGAAATCGGTGGCGACAGCCCGAAAAGCCTGATTACCCCGGCGGCCAACCCGCAGACCCTGACCTTCGGCTTCTACAGCTGCCACGACCCGATCAGCGCCGATGGCAGTGCCGGCGCCTGGCCGCTGCTGCACCAGCAACTGGTCGACCAGCGCGCGCAATTCATCATCGGCGGTGGTGACCAGATGTATGTCGACACCAACAAGAAAAACGGCTTCCTGGATATCTGGGAATGGCTCAAGGACAACAAGCAGGCGCTGCTGGCCCAGTTCAAGCAAGGCAGCAGCTACGACAAGGCCGGCATCGAGAAGTACCTGCTGAACATCTACCGCTGGTACTACCGGGTGTACTGGAACATCCCGACCCTGCGCGAGGTGTACGAGCAGTTCCCCCAGTACATGATCTGGGACGATCACGAAATCATGGACGGCTGGGGCTCGCTGACCAACAAGGAGCGGCAAAAGCGTATCTCGCTGTTGTTCGAAAGCTCAAGCAACGGCGCCACCAATCAAATGCTCGTCGACCTGATGTGGCGTGCCGCCTGCCGTGCCTACTACGAGTATGAGCACAGCCACAACCCGGTTACCTCGATCAACCTCGACAAGCCCGACGACTGTCATTGGGACTACGCCTTCGAGCAAGGCGGCTCGGCCTTTTACGTGCTAGACATGCGTGGCCACCACGATGTCGAGGCCAAGGACCCGCACAAGATTCTTGGCAGCGCACAGATGAAGCGCTTCAAGGACTGGTTGAACAGTGCCGTGGTGCAAAGCGCCAAGGCGGTGTTCATCGTCTCGCCGGTGCCGGTCATGCACTGGAAGAACGTGGTCACCAACGGCGCCGATTTCGGCTCGCTGAAGGATGACTGCATGGATGAGTGGGACCACAAGAGCAACCAGGCCGAACGCAAGGTGCTGCTCGATCAGGTCTACGCGGCGTTGGGCAAGAGTGCCAGGCCGGTGGTGTTTCTCAGTGGCGACGTGCACTGCGCGGCGGTGTTTCGCCTGTTGCACAAGCAATACCCGGCGGCCAAGGTGTTCCAGGTCACCTCCAGTGCCATCTCGCGCGTACCAGCGCCAGGCATGCTCAAGCTGGCCATCAGCGGCGGCGGCGAGATGCCGGGCATTGCCAACATGGTCTGCGAGCGCTGGTACGCCATGGCCGGTTCGAAGAACTTCGCCATGCTCAGCGTGCGCCCGTCGCTGGACGGCCAGCAGACTGAAGTGCTGGTGGAACTGCATTGGCCCAGTGGCGAGGACGGCGAACTGACCAAGCGCCGGGTGTTGCTCAAGTAGCGCTACACTGATTGGGTGTCACCGTTGCCCATGAGGGCTGAGTCATGCGTCCGGTCACCAAGCAGCCACGCCATGCGAAATACTCGCCGCCGCAGAAGCTCTTGCTAGGCGGCACCGTGGCGGCCCTTTTTCAGAAAATCGCCGGTGTCACGTCTGCGACGCCAACCTACCAGATACCCCTGACTCTGGCCTTGCAAGTACTGTTGGACCACGTTACAGGCCTGCGTATCCGGCGCATTACGCCTGCCGAGCAAAGCGTGCTGGCAAGTGGGCTGATGCAACGGATCAGTAAAATCTACAAAACGGCTGCATTGCCTCTGACTGACGAACTGGGCGCCTTCTGCTCTTATTGCGGTACTGCCTTGCCTGGCCTGATCGAAGTCGAACACGCCCTACCCAAGAGCCATTTCCCTTACTACGCCGTGGAGTGGAAGAATTTCCTTCTGGCCTGCAGCCCATGCAACACGTGCAAAGCCGATGACCCGGATCGAAAAACCGCAACAAGCTGGGCACAGGCTTTTTCCCCGACCGAACAACAATTGCATAACAGTATCCGTCAGCAACACTACATCTGGCCGGACCTGAACGCTGGCTGCTGGCAGGCATTGCCCAACCAACTGCAGTACCTGGACCCTAAAGTGCAGACATGGACTGTGTTGAATGCAGCAGAATCGGTCAGTGCGGGAATCAGGCTCACTGCTTATGACGTGATACAGCACAAGGTCCTGGCCAACCTCGATGCCAGTATCGGCGGCGGCCCCTTCGGCGACGTGGAGGTTGCCGTGGTTGTCAGTGACGCCAACGGCCGGGCGACAGAGATGATCGACTTGCTGGGCTTGAATGCCGACTCTTCCAGCGTCTTCGATCGACGGCTGATGAATCGCACCAGGGCCTGGTTCGATGCCTTGGAGGAGTGCCGATTGCTCAGCCGCGTCGACCCCGACCCCAAACACAACTGGCTGTGGCCGATCACTCTGCGACGCGCAGCAAGTTCCGGATTCTATTCAGTCTGGCTGACGGTCATGCAGGCGTTCGACAACTCGCACGGCACCCACTATGCAAAAGCTTTCGTCAATGACTCCGCCAGCAAGTTGTATTACCCCAGCACCAACATCAGCCAGCTCCCCTGCTGAGTGAGGCGCCATGAGACCCTTAGTACGCCCATTGCTGCCGAATCGGCTACGCCAGGCTCCCGCAGCACGACTGTTGTTGAGCGCTTTCGGCAACTTCTGTTCATTCTGCGAGCGCCCGCTGCTCGATGACGTTTGGGTGTGGAATGCCCGGACAGGCGCATGCGTTGAAGGGGACAACTGCAGTGCCCAGGACTGGGAGCACCTCTATCTGCTTGATCATGATTGCCACCAAGCGCAACAGCAGGCCAATAAGCAGGAGCTGCCGTTGCTGATGCTGCCGACCGAATCGCTCGTGTCTTACCCTCATGGCGCCAACTATCCGTTGAGCTACTCATTCCAGTCGATTCAGAGGGTTTTGCTTGACGAAGATAACAGCGAGTATGAACGCGAGCCAATCGGCGCTGTGCTGATCTCTACAACCCACTACCGGGCCCAAGCCACCCTGCGTTACTTCGCGCTCAATACGTCATACATCAATGCAGATGCCAACGAGTTGAGGATCCCTGGCCTGGACTATCTGTCGTTGCTTGACCGGCGCCTGGATCAACGTACCGATGCCTGGAATTTTACCCAGGAAGCAGCCATGAGGATCAATGAAAGCCAGACGCAAGCGGTCAGAGAAGCTGGGCTTCAGCAGTTGCGGCTGCTTGTCGGCACAGTGGGCTTCTGGTCCACCTGCCGGACAGCCGCAGGAACCATCCTGCCCTATGAACAGTTGCAACAGGTGTTTGATCCGATCCCCTTGGGCCAGCTGGCCATTACCGTCCAGCCCCTGGAACACCACGCAGGCTTTCTCGGCAACGGCCCGCACCAGCCCTTCCCTGGTACAGCTCGGATCTAGGCAAAAAACGAGAACAGAATCGCCGACAGGGTAATCAGGCCAATCAGCACCACAAACACGTTCGAGGCCTTGCCCGAGTATTTGCGCAGCGCCGGCACCTTGTGGATGGCGTACATCGGCATCAGGAACAGCAGGCAGGCGATGATCGGCCCGCCGAGGTTCTCGATCATGCCGAGGATGCTCGGGTTGAGGGTCGCCACGGCCCAGCAGGTGATGACCATGAACAGCGCAGTCATCTGTTCCAGGCGCTTGCTTGAGACCTGTTTGCCGCGGCTGCGCAGGCTTTTCACGATCATGCCCTGGAAGCCTTCGCTGGCACCGATGTAGTGGCCGAGGAACGACTTGGTGATTGCCACCAGGGCGATCAGCGGCGCGACAAAGGCGATCACCGGGGTCTGGAAGTGGTTGGCCAGGTACGACAGGATCGAGATGTTCTGCTGTTTGGCAGCGGCCAGGTCCGCCGGGCTCAGGGCCAGCACGCAACTGAAGCAGAAGAACATCACCGTCAGCACCATCATCACGTGGGCGCTGGCGAGGATCTTGCCGCTCCTGGCGTCGGCCTGCTCGCCGTAGCGGTGCTTCTGGTCAACGGCAAAGGCGGAGATGATCGGCGAGTGGTTGAACGAGAACACCATTACCGGGATGGCCAGCCACAGGGTCTTGAAGAACAGCTCCAGGGGCATGCCCTCGCTGGCCTGGGCGAAGAAGGCGCCGTTCCAGTTGGGGATCAGGCTCACCGCCAGCAGCAACAGCGCGGCCACGAACGGGTAGACCAGCAGGCTCATGACCTTGACGATAATGCCCTGGCCGCTGCGCACCACGATCATCAGCCCGCAAATCAGCAGCAAGGCCAGCAGCGCCCGCGGCGGCGGGGTCATGTGCAGCTGGTGCTCCATGAAATTGCCCAGGGTGTTGGTCAGGGCGACGCTGTACACCAGCAGGATCGGGAAGATGGCAAAGAAGTACAGCAAGGTGATGAGCTTGCCGGCGCCGACGCCGAAGTGCTCTTCGACCACTTCGGTGATGTCTTCGCTGGCGCCGCGCTTGCCCGAAAGCACGAAGCGGGTCAGGCCGCGGTGGGCGTAGAAGGTCATCGGGAAGGCCAGTACCGCCAGGACCAGCAGCGGCCAGAAGCCCCCTACCCCGGCGTTGATCGGCAGGAACAGGGTACCGGCGCCGATGGCGGTGCCGTACAGGCCCAGGACCCAGGTGGTGTCGTGACGGCTCCAGGCACGGCTTTGCGCAGGCGCGGCCGAATCCACACGAACGCTCGTGGTGCTATTTACATCAGTCATCGATATTGCCTTGTAGTTGTTTTTGTTGCGTATGAATAACTTTGGAACAGCGGTGCAGCTATCGCGGGTCAAGCCCGCTCCCACATGTAGGAGCGGGCTTGACCCGCGATGGGATCAACACTCGACGAAGGCGACCGCCAGGCCGCCGCGTGACGTCTCCTTGTAGTTGGCATGCATGTCGGCGCCGGTGTCGCGCATGGTGCGGATCACCCGGTCGAGGGAGATGAAGTGCTCGCCATCGCCACGCAAGGCCATCTGCACGGCGTTGATGGCCTTGACTGCAGCAATCGCGTTGCGCTCGATGCACGGCACCTGGACCAGGCCGCCGACCGGGTCGCAGGTCAGCCCGAGGTTGTGCTCAAGGGCGATTTCGGCGGCGTTTTCCACTTGCATGGGCGTTGCCCCCAGCACGTCGGCAAGGCCGGCGGCAGCCATGGCGCAGGCCGAACCGACCTCGCCCTGGCAGCCGACTTCGGCGCCGGAGATCGAGGCGTTCTTTTTGCACAGGATGCCCACCGCAGCGGCGCTGAGGAGGAAGTCGACGACGTCGTTGTCGCAGGCCTCGGGGTTGAATTTCATGTAGTAGTGCAGCACCGCCGGGATGATGCCGGCGGCGCCATTTGTCGGTGCGGTGACCATGCGCCCGCCGGCGGCGTTTTCTTCGTTGACCGCCAGGGCGAACAGGTTGACCCACTCCATGGCGCTCAGGGTCGAGCCGATGACGTTGGGCTTGCCCAGCTCCTGCAGACTGCGGTGCAGCTTGGCGGCGCGGCGCTTGACCTTGAGCCCGCCCGGCAAGATGCCCTCGTTGCGCAGGCCGTTGTCGACGCACTCGCGCATCGCCGCCCAGAGTTTCAGCAGGCCGCTGCGCACCTGGGCTTCCTCGCGCCAGGCCAGCTCGTTGGCCATCATCACCTGGCTGACCCGCAGCTTGTGCTGCTTGCACAGCGCCAGCAACTGGGCGGCGCTGTCGAAGTCATAGGGCAGTTGCACCTGCTCGGCGCTGTTGCCGGCCGTGCCCACTTGCGCGGCCTCGACGATAAAACCGCCACCGACCGAATAGTAGGTTTGCTGCAGCAACGAGCCCGATGCGCTGCTGGCTTCCAGGGTCATGGCGTTGGGGTGATACGGCAGGCTTTCATCGAGCAGCAGCAAGTCGCTGGCGCAGTCGAATGCAATCGCCTGCGTGCCGTCGAGCATCAGTACCTGGCTTTGCTGCAGTTGCGCGATCAGCGGCTCGATGCTTTGCGGGTCGATCTGGTCCGGCCATTCGCCCATCAGCCCGAGCAGGCAGGCGCGGTCGGTGGCGTGGCCGACGCCGGTGGCCGACAACGAGCCGTACAGGCGCACTTCGACCCGGCTGACCTGCTCCAGCAGGCCTTGCTCACGCAGGGTCTGGGCAAAGGTTGCCGCCGCACGCATGGGGCCTACGGTGTGGGAGCTGGAGGGGCCGATGCCAATCTTGAAAAGGTCGAAAACACTGATAGCCATGCTAATGCCTGACCGAGGCAACAATCCATGTCACGCAACGGCACTGTTAAAAAATTGATGGGTGTCGCGAAGTTGCGCGATACTGCCCGGTCACTTGCGTGTTGACCAACGAAACTTTCTAAGCAAGCCTTTAGCAGAGCTAAACGATGAAGCGACAAATGAATGGCCAGATGTACGTCTGGCTGCATGTGTTTGCCTGTGCGGCGCGGCACCTGTCGTTCACCCGCTGCGCCGAAGAACTGCACATCACCCCCGGCGCAGTCAGCCAGCAGATCCGCCAACTGGAAGAGCGCCTGGGCTTTCGCCTGTTCCTGCGCCGCGCCCGCGGCGTCGAGCTGACCGCCGAAGGCCAGCGCCTGGCGCAGACCGTCGGCGAAGCCTATGGCAGCATCGATGCCGAGTTGCGCCGCCTGGACGCTGGCGAAATCCGCGGCACCCTGCGCCTGCGCTCGATCCCGTCGTTTCTGGCCAAGTGGCTGACCCCGCGCCTGCCGCGCCTGCAGCAACGCTACCCGGACATCCAGCTGCGCCTGGTGGCCGAAGACAGCAGCCAGGCCTTGCACGAAGGCGACTTCGACCTGGCCATCGACCTCAACGACGGCAGCTACCCGGGCATGCATTCCACACCGCTGCTCGACGAACAGATCTTCCCGGTCTGCGCCCCTTCACTGCTGCGCGGCCGCCCGCCGCTGCATGGCCCGGCGGACCTGGCGCATTACCCGCTGCTGCACGACATCACCGCCTGGCGCGGCAGTTCGGAATACGCCGAATGGGAGTTTTACCTCGAGGGGATTGGCGCCAGTGGCCTGGACGTGCGCCGTGGGCACACCTTCAACCGCAACCACCTGACCATCGAGGCGGCGATTGCCGGCATCGGCGTGGCCATTGCCCGGCGTACCCTGCTCAATGACGAGCTGGAACGCGGCGCGCTGATCGTGCCGTTCGGCCTGCCGATCGCCAACCACAAGCGTTATGTGTTGCTGTACCCGCCCGGTGGCCTGGCGCATCCGGGGGCGCGGGCGGTGCATGACTGGCTGGTGGAAGAAGCCGAAGGCTTTCGCGTGTTGCATGCCCAGGACGCCAGTGCGCTTGCCTTGCGCCGTTAGTGCAGCGACGCAAGGCAAGGCCGTTCAGGCCGCTTAGCTTTCGCTGCTGCGGGTCAGTTCGAGGATGAGGCCGTGCTCGGCCGCAGTGCTGACTTCTTTCAACTGCTGCTCAGCGGTGAAGTAGCGCCCTTCCGACAGTGCCAGACGCTGCAGGTGCCCCTGCCCGTCCACGGGTGCATCGGGCAGGATCTGCTGCACCGCTCTGCGCACCTCGGGCGCCAGCGGCCCGTCGAACTCGTGCCAGTCGTACAGGCAGCTCAACAGGTAGTCGGCGGCATCGCGCCATTGCTGTTCGAAGGTCGCAAAGCGCTGCCCGTGCAGTTTGCGCAAGTAGCGCTTCCAGCCATGTTGCAGCACCATCCATTGCTGCCTGGCCTCCACCTGGCTGCTCAGGCGCTGGACTTCGCGCTCGACATTCTTGACCACACGCGCGTCAACACCGGCCCTGTGCGCATAGAGCATGCCGCTGGACGGCTCGGGGAAGTCGAGCCGGGTGGCCAGTTCCTGACGCAACTTCAGGCGAATTTCCACCGGGTCGGACTCATGCTCCAGGTCCTGGTCGGTAAGGTTATCCAGCGGGTCGAAGGCCGGCAACGGGCGGCTGCCGGCACGCATGGCATCGCGGCGCAGATCGCGGGCAAGGCCGATACGCTGGGCCAGGGAGTTGACCAGCTCGCGGCGATAGAGCTGTTTGTACAAGCCGACCACTGCCGCCGTGCGCTGCAGCGGGTCAAGCGCCTCCTGGCTTTGGCGATAGGCGAGAAACTCGACTTCCAGGGCACTGAAGCCGTCGGCCCCGGCGTCGCCACAGGTTGGTGGGTAAGCGTCGGCAACCGCCTGCAAATCACTGAACAGCTGGTCGCAACCTTGTGCGGCGCGCAGCAGCTCCCAGACCCTGGCGGACATGTTGTTGAAATCGAACCGGGCCTCGCTGGACTCCAGCGCCCGGTCGAGCACCAGCAACAGCGGGCGATGGGTGTCTTCATCGGGGAACAAGGTGTCCCACAGTTGCTGCTGTTCGGCGCTCGCCTCACGTAACCAGCCGGCGGCCAGGCCGCTGGCACGGTGACTGAACGGCATCCCCAGGCCGCGCAAGTGAGTGGCAGCGGCCTCGCTGAGCGGGTTCTGGTTGAGCAGCAGCCAGCGGCTGCGCTGGCCGTCGGCACGCAACGCACCGCCAAAGGCCGTGGCCGCAAGGTCGGGAAGCTCGCTCAGCTCGTTGCTGCTCAGGTCCACCGTGCGCAGCCGATGCTCTGGCGGCTGCATCAGCTCCAGCAACCCATCAGGCCAGTCTTCGAGCTGGCAGCCACGCAGGCTCAGGTGCTCAAGCATCCGCAGGCCGGCCAGCTGCGGCGCCCGGCCCAGGGGGTTGTCGGCCAGGTTGAGCTTGCGCAACCGCACAAGGCCGGCAAAGGCTGTGGCCCCGTCTTCGTCCAGCTGGATGTTATTGCGGGCAAGGTCCAGCTCCTGCAACGGGATTGCCGCCAGGGCTTGCAACTGCTCGGCATCGAGGGTCGCGCCATTGGCCCGAAAGCCCAGCGTGGTCAGGCTATCGAGCTTGCCCAGGGCATTGATCGCTTCAACCGGCAGCGTGGCCATCTGGTTACCGGTGAGGCCCAGCCCACGCAAGGCCCGCAAGCTTTGCAGCGGGTCGAACATGCGCGCATTGACCGCGATCTGGTTGCCCTCGAGGCTGAGCAACCGCAGCTTGGTCCGGGTGCCAAGCGCAGCGGGTATCTCGGTCAGGCGGTTGTGGTCCAGGTTCAGTTCCCTGAGTTCGGTAAACGACGAAAGGAATTGCTCCGGCACTGCGCTCAGTTCCATCCGATGCAGGAACAAGCGGGTGACATGGCGAAAGCGCACATTGATCGCTGGCAATCCGCCAGGCCTCCAGGAGGACAGGTCCAGTTCATGTTTATGATCGCCACCCACACGGCGCCAGGCGGCTTTTAGCCGGTCACGAAGCATTTCCCGGTCCACCCGCTCGCCAGCGCTGGGTCGCTGCGCCACCCAGTTGTCGAGGGTCTGCCCGAGCTGGCGATACTCATCTTCCAGGCCCTGGATCGCAACACCAAGGTCTTCATTGGCGAGTCTCAGCTGGTTCTTGATCTCGGAAATTTCATTGGCACGCAACTCGGGGTACAAGGCACTCAAACGGCGATATTCGCTGGAACGCAAGGTCCCCACCGCGCCGCCCAGCGGGTAGCCACGGCGCCCGTCGGCCAGGCGCAACGGCGATTGCAACCAGGGCCGCGAGGGTTGCTGGCCGATCAGGGTCGAACAGCGGGCGCGATTGCCCAGGGCTTGCTGGGTCAGACGCTGGCGCAGTTGCGCGGGCTCGTAGATCTCTACCCCAAGTGACTGGCGCAGGGTGTCGGGCAGTGCGCGTAACAGCGCAGCAAAAAAGTCATCGCTCAGCCCCAGTTCATTACCGCGGGCATCGAAAACGCGATAGCCACCCTCGTACTTGAGTATCGAGCGCAGCTCTGCCTCGGTGTCACCGACGCTGGCCAGCACCGCGCTGGCCAGCGTCTGCTGGTGTAGCTCAAGGCGAATACCACTGTTCCAGCCGGGCAAATCGGCGAGCAATTGCAGTGCCAGGCGCTCGCTGTCCAGGGCCATTCTTGCAGGGAACACCAACCCTTCAAGGGCACGATTGAGGCGCAACTGGCGCTGATAGGCCCGGGCTTCTTCGGCCAAGCGTCCAGGTACGCGCGCTTGCTCGCCAATCAGTTGCCCACGCTCCTGGGCAGTGGCGTGCCGCACAATTTCCTCGGCAAGCGAATCAGGCAGCGAGGCGAAGTCACGCTGCAAGGTCTTGGCGCCCAGGCCGGGGGCGCTTTCGATACTGGCGTACAGACTGTCGAACACCGCGCTGCGCTTGCGCTCTGCCAGATCGGCCAATTGCTCGCGCAAGGCCGGCAAGCGTGCCTGCTCGGGCAAATGCTCACCCAGCAGCTCGCTGCGTTGCGCCTCACTCAAGGCCTGCAACAGCACCTGGGCGAGCTTGCCGCTGCGCACATCGGCGGCCAGCACCTTGAAGGCGTGACCCTGGGGCCAGCGCTCCAGGCCATAGGTCTGCGATTCACCCCACAGCTCCGGCCCCCTGAACACCTGCAGTACCCGGTTGGCCGGCCATTTGGGCAACTCGACCAGCAACGCCAGCGGATAGGTCATGCCCGCCTCCAGCGCCGCACCACTGCGGATATCGGCGACCATCCGGGTAATGCGCCGGTCCAGTTGCAGGCGCTGCAAGGTATCGGCCAGCAGCGGTGCAAGCGGCCCCTGCTCGACATGCATGTGGCGCAGCACGTCGTCGTCGACCCCGCTGATCTCGGCAGCCTGTGCCAGGCTGGCATCGTCCAGGCCCTCGGCCAGAACGCCGATGCGCCGCAGCAACTGGCCACGCTCCCAATGCAGCGGCTGTTCACCCTGGAACTGCCAGGCGCCGTTACCGTAGTGTTTGAGCGGCGGCTCGAAGGCGTCGTTGTTGTCCGGGTGCCTGATTCGCCATTGTTGAAGACCGGCATCATAGCGTTGCTGGTACAGCTTGCCATCCAGGCGGATGTACAACTGATCGTTCAGCGCGTACTGCCCCAGGGCATTGGGCGCCAGGCCCTCGGGTAGTTGCACCGGGCTTGCATAACCGCTCAGGTCGGGCTTCCACAAGCGCACTTGGCCATTGGCCAATTCGACACGCTCCAGACCATCGACAAACAGCGACGGTTCGGCGGCGCTGCCGGCTACCCCCAGCCCTGCGATCAAACCCAGGTTGACAACCAGCGACTCGACCTGCGCCAGGGCTTCGGCGGTTTCCCCGGCTTCCCAGGCCTCGACGCCATGGAACACGTTGGCCATCAGTTGCGCGCCGGTCACCGCCAGCATCAGCGGATTGAGCGCCGGGACTAAAAACGCCGCAGCGTTGAGCACATTCAGGCCGATATCCAGCCAATGCTGCAAACGCGCCAGGCGCGCGGCGCGGTCTTCATCGGCGGTCGGCACCGCCAGTACCCGGGCATTGGCCTTGAGCCTGCGCACCTGCAGGCGCTGCAAGCGGCTCCACAGCTCGCCGTCGAGCGCATGTTCCTCGACCTGCAGGCGCGGATTGCGGATCGGTTGGCGGATCTTTTCCTCGCCCTCAAAGCGTTCGACGTACAGCGCCTGATTCAAGGCGCGCACAAATGCCGGGCGCTCGGCCTGGGGCACACATTTGAGTATTGCCTGGCGGTAATCGTCAGCTTGCAGGCTGGTAGCCAGGTCGTGGGCAAAGGCGCTGGTCGAGGAATACTCCTTGATCGGGTACAGCGGCGCGCCGGCGATCCAGGCCACACAGCGTTCAGTGACATTGCTCGCCGCCGGATCCGGGCCGATCAACAGCGCTCCGTCCAGCACGCTGCCCAGCACGCTGATCTGCCGACAGACCACGGCTTTGCCATCGAGCCGGGGCGCAGCGCCATTGGCCAGCAGCAATAACGCGGCCTGTACTGCGTCGGTGATTTCACCGTAGCTTCGCGCCCGCTGCACTTGCGCGACGAAGTCGGCCCGGGTCGCTGCCGTCATGCTGGCGGCCCTGACGGGGTCCTGCAGCACCTCGGCCAGGTGCTGCTGATACTGCCGACCCAGGTCGAGTTCGCGGCACAGGGCGAGGAAACGCTCACAGCTCAGGCTCACGGTTTGACCTTGCGCGTCAGCCAGGTAGCTGAAAGGGCCCAGGTCTTCGTTGGCGCTGAAATTCTGCAGCGCCGCCTCAAGCAGGCTGCTGCTGTGGGTCGCGCCCTTGGGCAAGGTACGCCCGCCAAGGGTTTCAAAACCGACCTGGTGCAGTTGCGCCTTGAGCACATCCACTTCCACCCCATGGGCCTCACGTAATGAACGGGCCAACAGTGGTGCACAGAACTGGCTGATGCCCTTGAGCGCGGCAAGCTGAACTGCCAGCGCCTGGCGTGCAGCCCTCGAAGCCTTGAGCGCAGCCTGTAGCTGCGGCTCTATCGCCGACGGCAGTTGCTGGCTCTGCAGCAGGGTTTGAAAGTCTTTGGCCGCCAGATGGCTGACCCAGGCAGGAATCGCCGCGCCGATCAAGGTGCGGTGGAAAATCAACGCAGGGTTTGGCTTTGCAGGTGTCATTGGAAAAGTTCCTGACAGTGAGGGGCTGTCAGGAGAGCAGCACCGCCGTTGACGGCGGAGCTAGATAAATAGTGCCTTCACCCGCTCAATCCGCCTGGCCCACCGGCATCTGCGCATTCGGCAAGGCCGCCCCCGGGGTCACCACTTCGCTCAGGTCAATATGCTTGAACACCGGCTTGGCCCCCAGCCGCGCATTGAAGCGGGTATTGAAGCTGAACGGGTCGTCGCTCGGCACCACCAGCGAGCGCCCGTACACCGCGGCGATGCCGGCCGGGTCGTAGCCGAGCAGCTGCAGCAAGGTGGGGAAGATGTTGTAGTGGCTGGAGCGGTCCTTGTTGGTTGCCAGTTGCGCCTGCCAGTCAAGGGTTTGCAGGCCCTGGCCCTGGATCACCACCAGCGGCACCAGGCCCT
Source organism: Pseudomonas sp. B21-035 (assembly GCF_024748945.1). Lineage (NCBI taxonomy): Bacteria > Pseudomonadati > Pseudomonadota > Gammaproteobacteria > Pseudomonadales > Pseudomonadaceae > Pseudomonas > Pseudomonas sp. B21-035. The sequence goes on along the minus strand of NZ_CP087179.1, from coordinate 2,694,208 downwards.
CCTCTTCCACCGGGTTGCTGTCGCAGTGGGTGTTGAGCCCCGGGTTGCCGCGCTCGTGCAGGTCCTGGCCGTGGTCGGAGGTGTAGATGAGCACCGCCTGGCTGAGGTCGGCCTTGGCGAACAGGCGGTTGAAGAACTCGCCGACGTTCCACAGCAGGCTGTTCATGTACGAATTGCGGTACAGCACCCAGTCTTCGGGCTGGCCATTGAATCCGTCGCGCCGGCCGGTGTCGGTGATGTCGGTGTACTGCCCGCGCGGCAAGGCCGGGCGGTAGGTCATGAAGTCGTCGGGGTATTTGTCGTGCACCGGGAAATGCACGCCGACCTTGTTGATCACGATCAGTTGCGCCTTGCCGTCGGCCAGCAGCTCGGTGAGCTTGGCCACAGCGGCCATGTCGCGATCACGCACCGGGGTGCCGTCGAACTGGATGAACTGGTCGATGTCGCGTTTTTCCGCCGCGTTCATCAGGTTCTGCAGGTTGCCGCCGGTGCGCTGGGCGTCGATGTACACGGTGCCCAGGCCGGCGGCCTTGGCGTACTGCCAGATCGACGGCAGGGTCGAGTTGATGCGCAGGTAGTCGTCGCGGGTGCCGCCATAACGCAGGGTGACGTTGGTGTCGGAGCTGCAGTTGGCGATCGAGGCGGCGTAGCCATAATTGAAAATGCTCACCCCGGGCCGGGCCTGGTTGAGCTGGCTGCGCACGCCATGGGCGGTGTTCAGGTCCAGGTAATTGCCCGAGACGCTTTCGTCGATGATCAGCACGATGTCGCGGGCCAGGGCCGGGCCGCTGCGTGCCAGGGTCACCGGCTCACGGGGGCCGACGCTGTCGTGCAGCGACTCGTAGAGCATCAGGTTGGCATAGGCCAGCGGCGTGTACATGATCGGCAGGCCGCGCGCGCCTTCGCCGGCGCGCACGAACAGAATCGCCGTGAGCAAGGCAATGCCCAGCAGCGGCGCCGCCCACGGCAGCGCCCTGGGCCCGGGCACAGGGTGGCGTGGCTTGAGCCCCAGGCCCAGCAGCAACAGCAGCGAACTGCCCAGTACCCGGAGGATCACGCTGTGGTACTGCTCGATGGCCTCGCCGATAAAACCACCGGAATACACCATCGAGATAAAGCCGCTGTAGGTCAGGTAGTCGGCGGTAATACGCGTGTAGGCATCGAAGAACACCGCGCTGGCGCTGAACACCAGGGCAAAGCCCCAGCGCAGCCAGGCCTGGCGGATGTTGGCGCACAGCAGCAAGGCCAGCACCAGCAGCACCAGGACGCCGAGGTACAACAGCAACGCCGGGCTCAGGCCGATGGCCTGCAAGCGCTCCAGGTAATAGGGGTAATTGCTCAGCAGGTACAGCGCCAGCAGCAGTTCCTTGACGTATTTGAACATCTTCCCCTCGCCCAATTTTGACCTTGCAAGCACCCGGACATTGACACGTTAGCAGTCGCCACCCAAAGCGCAAACCGGAACAGCGTCAGTTTTTTGACCCAACTTGGCGGCGCCAATTCTGACAGTTCAAAAACGCGAAAGCGTTGCATTCGTGAAACATCCACATCCATAAACGCCTTGTTTATCGCGGGCTTCGACCGTTCATCGTTTTGCGATGCGGCAATTGGCCAGTGCTCACCAATGCTAACCCCCGGATTTAGAACGGCTTGATAGCAAAAAGCCCAAATCACAGCGAGTGTAAATCCGACGAAACATGCCATTTGATTGACACGACTTCCCACGGGTGGGCTATACCGAAATCACACCACTGTTTCATCCTCATTACTCCATACGAGGCACGCCGACATGGACGTGAGCGTATTTGGCACCGGCTATGTCGGTCTTGTGCAAGCTGCGGCCCTCGCAGACGTAGGACACCGGGTTTTGTGCGTCGATGTCGATGCGCACAAGATCAGTCAACTGCGTCAGGGCGTACCGCCGATCAGCGAGCCGGGGCTTTCGGCCATGCTCGAAGAAAACATCAAGGAAGGCCGCCTGCTGTTCAGCACCCAGGCCAGTGATGCGGTCAGTCACGCCGAACTGATCTTCATCGCCGTCGGTACGCCGCCGGATGAAGACGGCTCGGCCGACCTCTCCCATGTCCTGGGGGTGACCCGGCAGATCGCCGGGCTGATGGAAGCCGATCGCACCCTGATCATCAAGTCCACCGTCCCGGTCGGCACCGCTGACAAGGTCGCCGCCCTGGCCGGCGAAGAACTGCAGCGCCTGGGCAAGGGCGCGCTCAAGGTGCGGGTGGTGTCCAACCCCGAATTCCTTAAAGAAGGCAGCGCCCTGGCCGACTGCATGCGCCCGGACCGGATCATCGTTGGCACCGCCGATGACCAGGCCCACGACCAGCTCGCCGAGCTCTACGCGCCCTTCTGCCGCAACCATGAAAAGCTCATGTTCATGGACAACCGCAGCGCCGAGCTGACCAAGTACGCGGCCAACGCCATGCTCGCCACGCGCATCAGTTTCATGAACGAGCTGGCCAACCTCACCGAGCACCTGGGCGCCGACATCGAAGCGGTGCGCAAAGGCATCGGCTCCGACCCGCGCATCGGCTACCACTTCATCTACCCCGGCTGCGGCTTTGGCGGCTCGTGCTTCCCCAAAGACCTGCGCGCCCTGCTGCACACCGCCGAACGCAGCGGCATGCCGCTGCGCCTGCTGCAAAGCGTCAGTGAAGTCAACGACAGCCAGCGTCAGATCCTCTTCGCCAAGCTCAAGCAGCGCTTTCCTGGCAGTCTGGCCGGCAAGTCGATTGCGGTCTGGGGCCTGGCCTTCAAGCCCAACACCGACGACATGCGCGAAGCCCCCAGCCGCTACCTGATGGAAGCGCTGTGGGCCGAAGGCGCTACCGTGTGCGCCTTTGACCCCGAGGCGATGTCCGAATGCCGGCGCATCTACGGCTACCGCAAAGACCTGCAGCTGTGCGCCACCCGCGACGACACCCTGGAAGACGCCGACGCCCTGGTGATCTGCACCGAGTGGAAGAACTTTCGCGTGGTCGACTTCGCCCTGCTGGCGAAAAAGCTGCGCAGCCGCCTGATCATTGACGGGCGCAACCTGTACAACCCCGACCAGGTCGCCACTTTCGGCCTGAGCTACAGTGGCATCGGCCTGCGCCAGGTGCAGCCGGAGGTACCGGCGCCATGAAGATCCTGGTCACCGGCGCCGCCGGTTTCATTGGTGCCCATTGCAGCCTGCGGCTGTTGCGCGACGGCCACCAGGTGATCGGCCTGGACAACTTCAACGACTACTACGACCCGGCGCTCAAGCATGCGCGGGTGCGCTGGGTCGAAGCTGAGGCCAGAGCCTTTACCCTCTACCGCCTCGACCTCAACGATGCCGCCGGCATCGCCGAGCTGTTTGCCAGCGAGCAACCCGAGGTAGTGATTCACCTGGCCGCGCAAGCCGGGGTGCGCTACTCGCTGGAAAACCCGCGGGCCTACATCGACAGCAACCTCAGCGGCTTTCTGAACATTCTCGAAGGCTGCCGCCGCCATCCGGTGCAGCACCTGCTGTATGCCTCGTCGAGTTCGGTGTACGGCGCCAACCAGCACACCCCGTACCGGGTCGAGGATGCCGTCGACCATCCGCTGTCGCTGTACGCGGCGACCAAAAAAGCCAACGAGGCCATGGCCCACAGCTACAGCCACCTGTTCGACATCCCCACCAGCGGCCTGCGCTTTTTTACCGTGTACGGCCCCTGGGGCCGCCCGGACATGTCGCCGATCCAGTTCGCCCGGGCGATTGCCGAAGGCCGGCCGATCCAGCTGTTCAACTACGGCCAGCACCAGCGCGACTTCACCTACATCGATGACATCGTCGAAAGCCTGGTACGCCTGATCCCGCTGGCGCCAACCGCCAACCCGGCCTGGGACCGCGAGCATCCGGACCCGGCCAGCAGCCACGCGCCGTGGCGCCTGTTCAACATCGGCGGCCAGCGCCCGGTGGAACTCACCGACTACGTGGCCTTGCTGGAAAAACACTTGCAACGCAGCGCCAGCATCGAGCTGCTGCCCTTGCAACCGGGTGATGTGCTGGCCACCTGTGCCGATGCCAGCGCCCTGGAACAGGTCACCGGCTTCACCCCCCAGGTTTCGCTGGATGAAGGGCTCGGGCGTTTTATTGCCTGGTTTCATCAGTACTACCCGCAACTTGACCGGGACGCGGTGCGGGTCAACGGGCACTTGCCCGCGCAGCAACGGAGAACGGTATGACAGGACAACCTAAAAGTGCGCAACTGCAGGCACTGTATCAAGACAAGCGCATGGACCCCGCGCACCGCCAGCGCATCGACGCGGCGATTCACATGCAAGGCCGTGGCTGGCTGACCGGCCGTGCCGGCGGGCGCCCCTGGACCCTGTCGCGCACCAACCGGGTGGTCGCCTGCTTTGGTGCCTTGTGCATTCTGGCGATCATTTCGCCACTGCTGCTGGGCCTGGCCGTGCTGGTCAAGTTCAGCAGCCCCGGCCCGGTGTTCTTCGTGCAAAAACGCACCGGTTATCGCGGCCGCGCCTTCGGCATGTACAAGTTCCGCACCATGGTCGCCAATGCCGAGGCCTTGAAGGACTCGGTGCGCCACCTCAACAAGCACGGCGCCGATGCCATCGATTTCAAGATCGACAAAGACCCACGCGTCACCCCGATCGGCCAGTGGCTGCGGCGCAGCAGCCTGGACGAGTTGCCCAACCTGTTCAACGTGGTGCTCGGTGACATGCGCCTGGTCGGCCCGCGCCCCACCTCGTTCAACGCCTATCGCTACAAAGACAACCACCTCGCCCGCCTGAGCATCTACCCCGGCATGACCGGCTTGTGGCAGATCTCCGGACGCAGCGACATAGACTTCGACCAGCGAGTCGAACTGGACCTGAGCTACATCAACGAACAGAGCTTGATGCTGGATCTGAAGATCCTCTTCAAGACTCCCTTCAAAGTCTTCAGCGGCCACGGAGCAAGTTGAATGGACGGTTCTACTTCAAGAAGTCTGACGATCGCCACCCCGAGCGAAACCAACCTGACCTCCACGGTGCTCGATGAAGACCAGCGTATCCTGCTGCTGACCGCTGCCAACACCGGCAGCGGCACCAGTACCAGCGCCCTGGCCTTTGCCAGCCAGTTGGCGTTGATGAGCGGCGGCCCGGTCTTGCTGGTCGACAGCAGCCCCAGCGGCAACAACCTCAGCCAGCAGTTGAGCCTGCACAAGCTGCGCGGCTTCAACGACCTGATGTTCGACCAGGACACCCCGCCGTTGATGCAGGACTGCATCGTGCGCCTGTCCGACCAGCCGTTCGACGTGCTGCCGGCCGGCACCTACAAGCGCGGCAAGGAGCGCCTGAACCCCGACCTGCTGCGGGTGCTGCTCAAGCACATGGGCGAGCACTACCGCTTCGTGGTGATCGACGGCGAGGCGGTGTACGCCAGCGCCGACAGCCTGATCATCGGCACCCTGGTCGATGGCGTGATTCTCGTCGTGTGCGCCGAGGAAACCCGCTGGGAAGTGGCCCAGGCCGCCGCCCAGCGCCTGACCCAGGCCGGTGCCAGGCTGATCGGCAGCGTCTTCAACCGGCGCAAGTACTACATGCCCAAGTGGCTGTACAACAACCTTTAGGCCAGCAGACCAGGAGCCTCACATGAAATACACGACGTTCGCGCTGTGCCTGCTGACCCTGGCCGGCTGCGCCAATCAGGACACCCGGCAGATGCCGGTACAGATCATGACCGCCAATGCCGCCAACGCCCAGGACACCGAACTGCCGCGCAGCGAACAGGTGCTGCGCCCGCAGGACGTGCTCGATGTGATCTTCCACATCAGCACCAGCGGCTCGGCGTCGTACCGTATCCAGTCCGGCGACACCGTCGGCCTGGCCTTCCCGGCAGCCAGCTCGCTCAACGGCAACCAGCTGGTGCTGCCCGACGGCACCATCGAACTGCCGCGGGCCAACACCTCGGTCAACGTTGCCGGGCAAACCCCGGACCAAGCCCGGCGCACCATCCAGCAGGCCTACCGCAACAAGCGTCTGTTCCAGCCCGGGCGCGACAACGTCACCGTGCAGGTGATCAGCCCGCTGACCAACGAGCAGAACCTCAAGAGCGCGCTCAACCACCCGGCCACCGGCATGAGCCGCGAAATCACCGTCGGCAGCGACGGCCAGGCGAGCTTCCCGGAAATCGGTTCGGTGCCGCTGCAGGGCATGACCGTCACCCAGCTGCAGACCTACCTGAACAAGCGCTACGCCGACCTGCCGGGGCGCATGACCGTGGACGTGATGCTCAAGTCCACCGCCGTCAACGAGATCTACGTACTGGGTGAAGTCGGCCAGCCCGGCGCCTACCCGATCCGCCGCCCGGTGTCGGTGCTTGAAGCCCTGACCCTGGCCCGTGGCCCGAACGTCAAGGCGCGGCTCGACTCGGTGGTGATCATGCGCCGCAACGGCAACCAGGTGCAGGCCGTGCCCTACAACGTCGACAAGGCCCTGGATGCCAGCGCCGCGCAAGTCGCCTACCTGCAGCCGGACGACATGCTCTACGTGCCCAAGACCAAGCTCGCCAGCGCCGGCGACCTGGCCCGGCAACTGGCTGACGTGGTGCTGTTCCAGGGGGTCGGCTTCAGCTTCGGTTATCGCGTTGACAACAAAGACAGCGACAACAACTAATTCCAGGCGGGTATCCGAGCATGAATACAAAAGAAAACTACCTGCATGAATTCTTCAGGATCTTCTTTGCCAACCGCCAGTTGGTCAAACGGGTGTTCCTGGTCTTCGCAGTGATCGCCTTGCTGTTGCCGCTGGTGCTCAAGCAGAGCTTCGACATTACCGCCGAAGTGATCGTGCAGTCGAAAAAACTGTCCCAGAGCGACACCAACACCACCCTCGCCCAGGAGACCGACAAGTTCATCCCGCCGTCGCTGGCCGACATGGAGACCGAGAGCAATATCCTGCGTTCGCCGACCCTGATCCGCGAAACCATCAGCCAGCTGCGCGCCGAGGGCAAGTACGAGATCCCGCCCAGCTTCATGCAGCGGGTGGTGTTCGGGCCGATCCGCAGCGGCATCATCAACCCGTTGCGCGAGTACGTGGTCAACCCGGTGCGCTCGCTGTTCGGCCTCGAGGTCGACCCGGTGCGCGACACCCAGCTCGACACCCTCACCGACGACGCCATCAAGGACCTCAAGGTCGAAACCCTGCCCGGCTCCAACGTGGTCTCGGTGACGTATAGCTTTCCCGACCCGAAACTGGGCACGCTGTTCGTCAGCCGCCTGCTCGACAACTACCTGCGCAACCGCCAGAACCTGCAGTCCAACGAGCTGCCCGAGCAGTTCTACGAGCAGAAGAAACTGCAGTACCAGGTGCGCATGGATGACCTCGAAGGCAAGCGCCTGGGCATGCTCGAAAGCATCGGCTCCTCGGACCCCAAAGAAGAGATCACCTTCCGCCTCAACGCCATCAACACCGAAGAACAGGCGCTGAACCAGTACCGCGACCGCCTGCTGCAAAGCCAGCAGTGGCTGGACTACCTGAAAACCAGCCTGGCCGCGGCCAGCAACGCCAACATGCGCGATTTCGCCTTCCCCTACACCTTCACCACCACGGTCGACAACGTGGCCTTTGAAGACCGCGAGATCAAGCAGCTCGGTGAACAGCTGACCACCCTGGTGCTGACCTACGTCAGCGACCTGGCAGTGTTCCAGCCCGGCAGCGAGCAGATGCTGCTGCAACGCGAACAGATCGCCAAGACCCGCCAGCAGTTCTTGAAGATCGTCGCCAACCGCATCAAGGAGCGCGAGAAAGACCTGGCCGTGGTCCAGGACGTGATCGCCCAGAAGACCGCGCGCATCGCCGACTTCAAAGGCCGCGTGCACCAGTTGCAAGAAACCCAGAGCAAGGCGCGCCAGCTCGACACCGAGATCGACGCCCTGCACAAGGCCTACTTCACCTACACCCAGCGCTACGAAGAATCGCGCGGCGCCGACCTGCTCAACGGCCTGTCCAACGCGCGCATCCTCAGCGCCCCGTACGAGCCTGCGGAGCCGGCGTTTCCCAAGCCGCTGCTGATCGTGCCGTTCGGCATGCTCACCGGCCTGCTGCTGGCGATTGCCCTGGTGTACGTCAAAGAGTTCTTTGACCGGCGCTTCAAGCACCCGGCGCAAATCAGCCATCAACTGGACCTGCCGGTACTGCTGGTGATCAACGACCAGACCCCGGAAACCCCCAACCCTTACAAGGGCTGGTCGCTGCCGCGGCTGGTGCACTGGGTGCGCAATTGAACGCAGCCCTGAACCCGCCACGGCCGATCCTGCACCTGCTCAGCAGTGGCGGCTTCTACGGCGCCGAGCGGATGCTGCTGGACCACTGCCAGGCCACCCCGGGGCAGCACCAGGTGCTGTTTCTCGGGGCCCCGGAGCAACTGGTGGCGCGTTTTCGCGCCGCCGGCGTGGCCTGCCAGACCTGCGACGGGGTCGGCGAGCTGCTGGCTGAACTGCGCCGGCGCCACGACCAGCAGCCGCTGATCAACAGCCACAACTTCAAGGGCCTGCTGTTCGGCTGGCTGGGCGCGCAGTTGTGGCGCCTGCCGATGGTCGCCACCCAGCACGGCTTTACCCCCAGCAGCCGCAAGCAGCGCCTGTACACCTGGATCAGCCTGCAGCTGTGCCGCACCGCCACCATCGAGCGGGTGGTCTGCGTGGCCGAGAGCATCAAGCGCATCCATCGCCAGGCCGGGGTCGCCGAGCACAAGCTGCAGGTGATCCCCAACGGCTTGCCCGAGGCTGACGCCCTGCCCGCACGCCACCCTGGCGATGGCCGCTGGCTGGCCGGCTATGTTGGCCGCTTGAGCTGCGAGAAAGGCCCGGACCTGTTCCTCGATACGCTGATCCCGCTGTGCCAGCGCCACCCGCAGCTCGACGCAGTGATGCTCGGCGACGGCCCCGAGCGCGACGCCCTGCAAGCACGCATCGACGCCGCCGGTTTAAGCCAGCGCATCCGCCTGCCCGGCTTTCAGGCCGACATGCGCCAGTGGATGGCGCGCCTGGATGCCCTGGTGATCAGCTCGCGCACCGAAGGCACGCCGATGATCCTGCTCGAAGCCATGCAGGATGGCGTGCCGGTGGTGGCCTTTGCGGTCGGCGGTATCCCCGATGTGATCGAGCACGGGCGCAGCGGCCTGCTGGCCCGGCCCCTGGCGGTGCAAGAGCTGGCCGCCCAGCTTGAGGCGCTGATGCTCGACCCGGCCCAGGCCGGCGAGCTGATCGCCCAGGCGCGGCGCACCCAACGCGAACGTTATCACCTGCCGACGCTGGCGCAACGCTGGGCCCGGGTTTACCTGGGCGCGGCCACGGAGACCTGCGCATGATCATTCCCCTGTCCCTGATCGGCCTGCTGGCCATCGCCTGCGTGGCATTGCTGGCCAGCCCCTACCCGTTTCTCGCCCCCGGCGCGGTAATCGGCCTGGCCGGCCTGCTGGCGCTGTACAAACGCCCGGCCTGGGGACTGCTGGCAATTATCACCCTGGTGCCGCTGGAAGGCCTGTTCAAGGACAGCGAGCTGACCGCCTCGAAAATGATCGGCGCGGCCCTGGCCCTGGTGCTGGTGCTGCAACTGGCGGTCAAGCAACTGCCCGCCGAGCGTCTGCGCAGCAGCATGTGGCGGCTGCTGCTGGGGTTTATGGCGCTGTACCTGCTGAGTTTCTGGGCCAGCGACAGCAGCGAGATGTCCCTGGGGCACTTTCGCGAGCTGGCCGTGGGCCTGCTGTTGTTCGGCATCACCCTGCTGGTTGGCCGCGACCTCGACCTGCCGATGATGTACCGGCTGGTGACCCTCAGTGTCAGCCTGACCTGCATCATGGCCATGGCCTCGGCCAAGTACCAGGACGAAGGCCGCGCCGCCGGCCTGCTGGAAGACCCCAACGTGTTCGCCATGCTCATCGCCATCGCCGTGCCCATGGCCTTGTGGCTGGTGTTTAACAGCCCGCGGCGGCTGCACAAGCTGTTCTGGATCGCCTGCTGCATCCTGCTGCTGGCGGGAATGACCAAGACCAACTCGCGCTCGGGCCTGGTGGTGCTGTTGATCAGCCTGGGCATCGTGCTGGTGCACTACCGCACCCAGGTCGCCCACCTGCGCCCGCGGCACCTGGGCTTTGCCATGCTTGGCCTGGCCATTCTGCTGCCGACCATGGTGGCGCTGATGCCGGCCAGTTACGTGGCGCGCATCCAGTCGCTGGCGCTGCTCAAGTCCGGGGTCAATGCCTTCCAGGACGATTCCCTGGGCCGGCGCTCGTCGTACATTGTGGTCGGCAGCAAGATGATCCGCGAACACCCGGTGCTCGGCACCGGCCCCGGCACCTTCCCCCTGCACTACGCCACCACCGGCTACGCCAAGGCGTTTTCAGCCAACCGCAAGGTCGGCGACCTGTACCGCCGCGCGCACAACACCTACCTGGAGATCTTCAGCGAGGTCGGCATACCGGCCGGCATCCTCTTTGTCAGCATGGTCTTGCTGGCCCTGTACAACGTCTGGTACGCCCGGCGCCTGTGGCTGCGCCAGGGTGAGCAGGGCCAGGCCGACCTGCTCACCCACCTGTGCATGAGCATGCTCGCCATCAGCCTGTTCCTGATGTTCCTCAGCGCGCCCAACCACAAGTACTTGTGGATCATGCTGGCGCTGTCCAGCGTGCTGCGGCTCAAGGCCGAACAGGCGCAACCGGCGCAGGTGAAGGCATGAAGGTCAGTGTCGTGGTGCCGATGTTCAACGAAGCCCGGCACATCGCCCGGACCCTGCAGTCGGCGTTGAACGCCGCCGCCGATGCCGGCCTTGACTGCGAGCTGGTGGTGGTCGACAACGGCTCCAGCGACGACGGCCCGCAGATCGCCCGCAGCCTCGGTGCCCAGGTGCTGAGCCTACCGGGGCTGACCATCGGCGCCTTGCGCAACCGTGGCGTACAGGCCAGCAGCGGTGAGTGGCTGGCGTTTCTCGATGCCGACATCGAAGTGCCCGAGCACTGGCTGAGCCTGCTGCTCAAGCTGCATGGCGAAGGCCGTGGCGACGTCTTCGCCCTGGACTGCGACACCCCGCGCCAGGCGCCCTGGTTCGCCCGCGCCTGGCAACGCCGGACCCTGCGTGCAGGCTTGCCGGCACTGCACCCGATGCAGTGGCTGCCGACCCCCAACCTGCTGATGCAGCGCCACTGGTTCGATCAGGTGGGCGGCTTCAACGAAACCCTGCGCACCGGCGAAGACAAGGACTTTACCTGGCACCTGAACAAGGCCGGCGCGCGGCTTTTGGCCCTGCGCGAGCCGGTGGTGCTGCATTGGGGTTTTGAGGGCAGCTGGCGCGAGTGGCTGGGCAAGGAGCTGTGGCGCCAGGGCAGCAACCTGCAACTGCTGCGCAGCAACGGCCCGAGCCTGCGCCTGCTGCGCTTTCCGCTGCTGTCGCTGGGCGCCTGGCTGCTCGACTTCATGGCTTTGTCGGCGCTGCTCGACGGTTACCCGCACCTGGCGCTGTTGCTGCTGCTGGTCACCAGCTTGCCCGCGCTGGCCCTGAGCCTGCGCCAGAGCCTGAAACACCGCGACCTGCTGTTCGCCCTGCAGCTTTGGGGCCTGCACTGGATTCGCCTGCACCTGGCCGGCGCGGCCTTCGTGCTCAGCCTGTTCAACTGGAACGCAAGGAGGCCCGCCCGTGGCTGAGTTCATCTTTTGGTTGTGCCTGTTGCTACCGTTTTATGCCTGGCTGGGCTACCCGCTGCTGCTGACCCTGGTGGGGCCGCTGTTCCCCCGTCACCGCCCCGCGCCGCTGGCGCCGCAGCGGGTCAGCGTGGTGGTGGCCGCGCACAACGAAGCGCGCAATATCGACAACAAGCTGCGCAACCTGCTGGCCCAGGATTACCAGGCCCAGAGCCTGCAGATCGTCGTCGCCAGCGATGGCTCCACGGATAGCACCGTGGCCCTGGCGCGCAGCTTTGACGACCCGCGCATCCAGGTCCTCGACCTGCCGCGCATGGGCAAGAACAGCGTGCTCAACGTCGCCGTCACCCAGTGTACGGGCGACATCGTGGTGTTCACCGACGCCGATGTGCACTGGATTGACGGCACCCTCGCCGCCTTGCTGGCACCCTTTGCCGACCCTGAAGTGGGCGGCACGGTGGGCAAGATGATCATCCCCGAGGCCGGCAAGGGTCTGAGCCTGGGCGAAAGCCTGTACCGCCACTACGAAGCCTGGCTGCGCCGGGTGGAGAGCCGCACCGGCTGCACGGTGTCGGCCGATGGCGCCCTGCAGGCACTGCGCCGCGAGCTGTACCAGCCGATTCCGGCGCGGGTCAACGACGACTTCTACATCAACACCTGCGCACCGGTGGCCGGCAAACGGGTGGTCTACGTTGACGAAGCCCAGGTGCTCGACCAGGGCGTGGACGAGGCCGACCGCCAGTTCAGCCGCCGCCAGCGCGTCACCGTCGGCGGCCTGATCAGCCTGGCCGCTCGCCGCGAACTGCTCAACCCGCTGCGCCACGGCCTGTACGCCATTGCCCTGATCAGCCACAAACTGATCCGCCGCCTGGCGCCGGTGCTGCTGTTGCCCCTGCTGCTGGCCAACCTGTGGTTGCTCGACGGCCACGGCTTTTACCAACTGACCCTGGCCGCGCAACTGCTCGGCTATGCCATCGCCATCGCCGGCCTGCTGGACGTGCGCCAGCGCCTGCCCAAACCGTTTCGCCTGGCGGCCTTCGTGCTGGTGACCCTGGCCGGCATGAGCGTCGGCCTGTGGCAGTTTTTACGCGGGCACAGCTACAACCAATGGAACCCCGACCAGACTCGATGAGCACCTGACATGCCGATAAAAACCAGTATCAAGCGTGCCAGCGGTTGGCTGTACCTCAACTCCCCCAAGGGCCGCAGCCAGTTGCGCGGCGCCGGGGTGATCCTCATGCTGCACCGGGTGCTGGCCGACGACGACAGTGCCGCCCTGCCGCACCGCAATGAACTGTGCGTCGGCCCCCAGGCCTTCGAACGCCTGCTGCGCTGGTTGCAACGCCACTTTGACTGCGTACACCTGATGGACCTGCTCAAGGCCCACGAACACCCGCGCAGCGGCAACCGGCCGAAAGTGGCCCTGACCTTCGACGACGGCTGGCGCGACAACGCCCTCAATGCCTTCCCGCTGCTGCAGCAATACCAGGTGCCGGCGAGCATCTTTTTGTCCACCGACTACATCGGCAGCCGCCAGCGCTTCTGGTGGGAAAGCCTCGGCGAAACCCTGTGGGGCACCCACGGCGAAATCTCCCGCCGGGCGCTGATCGAGCAACTGCGCAAGATCGGCCGGCCGCTGCCGGCGGCCTACTTCATGAACGAGCGCCCACACGCGCGCAGCCAGGCCCTGGGCAAATACCTGCAAAGCCTGAAAAGCCTCAGCCCGATGGCCCTGCATCACCTCACCGACGCCTGCCCGGCTGAATCCCTGCCCCAGGCCCTGGACTGGAACCAGGTACGCCACCTGGAAAACTCCGGGCTGATCAGCTTCGGCCCCCACGGCGCCAGCCACGCGCTGCTGCCGGGCCTGGACGACCAGCGCCTGGAAGAAGAACTGAGCCGCAGCCACTACGCCCTGCAACAAGGCTGTAAACAGCCGCTGCCGGTGTACTGCTACCCCAACGGCGACCACGACGCGCGGGTGCGCGAGCGCCTGGCCGCGCACCGCTACCCCTTTGCCCTGAGCACCCGCGCCGGGATCTGCCAGGGCCATGACGACCCCTTGGCCCTGCCGCGTATCAGTGTCAGCCAGCGCAGCGCCAGCCGCCCTTCGCTGCTGGCCTGGCGCATCAGCCGCGGAGGCCGCCCATGAGTCGCAGCCACTACGTACGCCACCTGCTGCTGAGCATGGGCACGCGCCTGGCGATGATCGCCCTGCGGCTGATGCGCAACGTGCTGCTGGCGCGCATCCTGGGCCCCAGCGAGCGCGGCCTGTTCGCCCTGCTCAGCACCCTGCCCGACCTGATCAGCGCCGCCACCAGCGGCGGGCTCAACACCGCCGTCGGTTACCAGGCGGCCAAGCAGCGCAGCATGGGCCTGCTGCTCAGCCAGGTGCTGATCTACGGCTGCCTGGTGGCCGGTGCCCTGACCCTGGTCTGCGTGGCCCTGGCCCGGGAGTTCGGCACTGAACTGGAAGTGACCACCCAGCTGGGCCTGCTGGCCTGGCTGTTGCTGCTGGCGGTGCCGCTGACGGTGCTTAAAAGCGGCCTGCTGACCCTGCACAACGCCACCGGCGGCGTCGGCGCCTTCAACGCCCTGCGCCTGACCGAGTCGCTGGTGCCGCTGCTGCTGTTTGTCGGCCTGTTCTGGATGTGGCAGCACGCGGCCCTGGAAGCGGCGCTGATCAGCTGGCTGCTGGGCCTGAGCCTGGTGGTCATGCTCGGTTTGTACTGGCTCGGCCGGCAGCACTCGATCCGCCTGTGCTGGGACCGCAGCGGCCAGCGCGAGCTGCTCTCCTATAGCGCCAAGAGCCACCCGGACTTATTGTTCCAGCAGGTGATTCTGCGCTCCGACTACCTGTTCATCAGCGCCATGCTCGGCAGCGCAGCGCTGGGCCATTACGCCATGGCCAGCGCCGCCGCCGAACTGCTGCTGATCGTCCCTGAGGCGGTGACCACACCGCTGATGAAACGCCTGCTGCAGCAGGACGCCGGCATGGACAAGCTCACCCCGCTGGCCCTGCGCCTGACCGCCACGGTGATGCTCGGCGCCTGCCTGAGCATGGCGCTGATTGGCGAGTGGCTGATCGTCACCCTGTTCGGCGCCGAATACCAGCCGGCCTATCCGGCGCTGCTGGCCTTGCTGCCGGGGCTGTTCGGCCTGTGCTATGCGAGCATCCTGCGCCTCGACCTGCTAGGCAAGAACCGCCCCGGCACGGTATCGCTGATGATGGGCCTGGGCGCAGCGCTGAACCTGCTGCTCAACGTGCTGTTGATCCCCACCTATGGCATCGTCGGCGCTGCGGCGGCCTCATCCATCGCTTACCTGGCGGTGACCCTGGCGATGCTGCTGTTGTACTGCAAACTCAGCGGCGTGCCGTTCTGGCAAACCCTGCTGGTACTGCCCAGCGACCTCGCGCCGCTTCGGCAGATGCTGCAACGGCGGCCGGCATGAAAGCCCTGGCCCTGGTGGTGAGCGGCGTGCTGGTGAGCGCCACGCTACAGGCTGCGCCCCTGCAATGGGGCGACTTGCGCGATGGCAGCCTGTACCTGCAAGCGAGCAAGGCCGACACCGTCACGGTCAGCTGGCAACCGGCCTGGCAGGCCGAGGCCAACCCCGAGCGCATCTTTTTGCTCGACGGCCAGGGCCACTTGCAGGCCGAGCGCGCGATCGAGGCCAATGAAAGCCGAGGCCGGGTGCAATGGCCGCTGGCGGCGAGCGCCAGCGACTACCAGGTGGAAATCCCCGGCTACAGCTTTCGCCGTTACCGCATCGAGCATGCCGACAGCACCCGGGCGCTGTTCGCCCCGGCCAAGGTGCACTTCAGCGCCGAAGTCGGGCCCAATGTCGAGCTGTACTTCAAAGTGCCTGCGGGCGAGAAAGCCACCCTGGCCGGCAAATATCATGGCGGCGTACGCAGCCTGCAGGTGCAGCGCCTGGGCGACAGCCAGCAACTGAGCCTGGCGCTCAAGCCCTACCCCGCCTATTGGCAGTTCGATCGCCTGGCGCTGCCGCAGTCGAGTAAAGAGCAGACCTTCCGCCTGCAACTGCAAGGCCGTGGCAAGGTGGCGTTCTGGCTCGACGGCAGCGCCAACCTGTTCGCCCAGCAGCCCGGGCAATTACGCCCGCTACACAACAGCGACGGCAAGGTCGCGCTCAGCCTTGGCCACACCGTACTGGGCCGCACCCCGGACCTGGGCGTCAACCTGCCCTATGTACTGCCGCCGCCATCAAGCTACGCCGTGCTCGATGCCCTGCAACCGCAAGCAGCCGGCTACTACAGCTTCGCCGACCTGCTGGCACGCAAGCCTGGCTATGAAACTGCCTTTCGCAGCTTTTATCAGCAACGCTACAACATCAAACAGGACATCACCCTGCTGGCCGGCACCGGCCGCGAATCGGTACTGGCCGCCGACCGCATCCGCAACGACGGCCTCGACGACTGGCTGAACACCACCCGCACGCTGGGCGGCAACAGCCTGCACTACCTGGCCTTCGCCGACGAACCGAACCTCAACTACAGCGACTACCCCACCTTCAGCCGCTACTTCCAGGCCATGGCCGAGCGCGTACAACGCAGCCCCGGCGCCCGCGAAGCCGGGGTGCGCATCGCCATGCCGGCAAGCTCGCGACTGGTCAACGGCCCGCTGCACAGCGACAGCGAAAAGCGCATCGGCCTTGACTGGGCACAGCGCCTGCTCAAGGAGCACGGTGCGCAGATCGACGCCCTGGCCTGGCACGAATGGATGGTCCGCGACCTGCTGGCCACCCGCAGCTACCGCGACTCGGTGCGCCAGGCCGCCAGGCTGGTCGGCCTCGATGCCCAGGGCCGGCCGAACAAGGCGCTGCTGCTGGACCAGACCAACCTCTCCAGCGGCTCGAGCCTGAGCCCCTACGACCAGGAAACCCACTTCACCGCCCTGTGGTGGGCCTCGGTGGTGATCAACGCCTCCCAGGACGGCCTGCTCGACATGCTCAACTGGTTCCACGTCGCCGACGAGCCCGAATGGCCCAAGGGCATGGTCCGGGTGCTGGGCGAAAACCGTTTTGAACTAAAGCCCGTGGGCCTGGCCCAGCAGTTCATCCAGCAGCACTGGCTCGACCAGGTGCTGGCTCTGGACAACGACGCCTTCGAAGTCGACGCCCTGGCCATGGCCCGTGGCAAGCAGCGCAGCCTGTTGGGGGTGAACAAGGGCGAGCGCCTGCAACAGGTGACCCTTGCCACCGAACAACGCTGCGCTGCAGGCGCCCTGAGCTTTTTCGGCCCCGACAACAGCACACGCCGCGCGCAGTTTGTCTGCGAGCAAGGCCGTATCCATTTTCAATTGCCAGGGCAAACCTTGTTCGCCCTGACCTGGAGCGCGTCATGAGCGCGCACCTCACCTGCCAGAAACAGGAGGCACCATGAGTGCTTTGAGCAAGATCCAGGATCGCATCCAGCGCAAAGGACTGCGTAATACCATCAACGCTGGGGTCAAGCGCTACCTGTTCTACCATTGGCAGCTGCTGTGGATGGAGCGCGACCTGGTCAGCCCCGTGCCGCCGCACAAACTCAAACCCTACCCGCCGCTGCGGGTCGAGCCGATCACCGTGCACAACGTGCGGGCTTTCGCCAAACACTTTGGCGACCGCATCGAGACCATGCGCGAGCTGGCCGCCGAGGGCCACACCGGGCTGATGTTCCTCGATGACGCGGGTGACGTGGTGGCATTCATCTGGGGCAGCCTGCGCCACTACCACGACCGCCACTTCTACGGCTGCTGGTTCCCGGTCGAGCCCGGGCAGTTCTTTGAATTTGGCGG
Organism: Pseudomonas sp. B21-035; assembly: GCF_024748945.1. Lineage (NCBI taxonomy): Bacteria > Pseudomonadati > Pseudomonadota > Gammaproteobacteria > Pseudomonadales > Pseudomonadaceae > Pseudomonas > Pseudomonas sp. B21-035. The sequence goes on along the minus strand of NZ_CP087179.1, from coordinate 2,676,741 downwards.
CGAGCTGGCGCGCAAGTACTGGGGCACCGAGCTTTCGGTCGACCTGCAGCTGGAGCTGTGGAAGGCCATGGCCGCCCAGGGCTGCGACACCGTGGTGGACGTGTGCGAAAGCCACAACATCCCGGCGCTCAAGCTGCACCTGCGCATGGGCTATAAGGAACAAGGACGGGTGATGAATGTGTACTGCCTGTTCGGCCGCTGGAAGTTCTACCGCGAAACCCGCTACAGCGAATCGCGCCTGGAGCCCCTGCGCAAACCTGAAGCAAGCCCCGCCCCGGCCACGGTGACCTGAACCCATGAGCCTTGAACTGCAGTGGTACCCGTCGCTGGCGGCGGCGGACTTCCCCGCCGCCGACTACGAACAACTGCGCCAGCAACTGACCGACAGCACGCCGTTCAACCACCTGGGCTGGCTGCTGGCGGCCGAAGCGGCACTGACGGTCGGGCAACAGTTGCAGGTGCTGGTGGGCCGCGACCAGGGCCGGTTGTGCCTGTGCCTGCCGCTGGTACGCGGCACTGAGCGCTTCGGCCCATTGACGGTGCAGGTGGTGCGGCACCTGGGCTACCCGCTCAGCGACCGCATCGCCCTGCTCTGCGACCTGCCGGCCAAAGCGGCCGCGCAAGTGCTAAGGGCAATCCGCAAGCAACTGCCCCATGCCCTGCTGCAACTGGACGAAGTGCCCGACGACGCGGCGGCCCACAGCCTGCTCAGCCGCTGGGCGCGGCGCAGCTCCACCCATGAGCAGCGCCTGAACTGCCGGGTGCCGGTGCACCGCATCGTGCCCGAAGACCGCCAGGAAATCAGCGGCGACCCGCGCTACAAACTGCGCCGCGCGCGTAAGCGCATTGCCGCCTGCGGCGCCCAGGTACGCCGGTTGATCCCGGATGCAAACACCATTACGCCACTGCTCGATGCCATCAGCGCCGTCGAAGAGCTCAGCTGGAAAGGCGACGACGAAGTCGGCATCTTCTCTGGCCGCCTGCGCCGCCAATGGATGTACCAGGCCTTCAGCGCCCTGGCGGCCCAGGGCCTGGTGCGCATGGTACTGCTGGAGCTCGATGGCCGCTGCATCAGCTACCGCCTAGGGGTGTTCGAGCGCGGCCGGGTGTACGACTACAACCTGGCCTTCGTGCCCGCCTATGCCGAGCTTGGCAGCGGCCGGGTGCTGCTCGAAGAATGGATTCACTGGGGCCTGGACGACGGCTGGGAGTGGGTCGACGCCTCGCGGGTGAGCCTGCACAACTCCAGCCACCAACTGCACGAACGCATGAGCGGCGCCGTTGAACACCAGCGGCAAAGCTTCTACAGCTGGCGCCCCAGCGGCCTGGCCCTGGGCCTGGCCTTGCGCCTGTGGCAACGCTTCAAGCCACAGTTGCAACGCCTGCGCCAAAAAACCTCGGCCACAGCCGCCGAGCCCGACTCGCCACAGGAGAACCCGGATGCCCTCACAGGTCATAGTCAACGCTGACGACTTCGGCCTCAGCGCCCACACCAACGCGGTCATCCTGCATGCCTTCCAGGCCGGGCTGATCAGCTCGGCCACGGCCATGGCCAATATGCCGGCCTTCAGCGCCGCCTGCAGCCTGGCGCAACTGCCGGCCTTGCGCGGGCGTATCGGCCTGCACTTCAACCTCACCTACGGCCGGCCGCTGAGCCAAGCCATTCGCCAGCAGCCACGCTTCTGCGCGCCCAACGGCGAATTCGACCTGCGCCTGAAACAACGCACCCTGCGCCTGAGCCGCGCCGAGCGCGAGGCAGTCGAGCAGGAACTGCAGGCGCAGTGGCAACACTGCCTGAACCAGGGCCTGATGCCCAGCCACCTGGACTCGCACCAGCATGTGCACAACATCTGGCCGATCGGCGTGATTGTCGCCCGCTTTGCGGCACGTGAAGGCGTTGCGGTGAGGCTGGCGCGTAATCTTGGGCATAACATCGGGCCGCTCAAGCGGGTGTTCAAGACGTTGCTAAATAGGCGCTTGAAGCAGCTGGCCGGGGCGACGGCGGATTATGTGTGTACGCCGGCGGATTTACGCGCGGGGTTGGCGCCGGCGGATGGGTTGCTGGAGGTGGTGGCGCATCCGAGTGCGTTGGGGGGGCATGATTTTGGGGATGCGTATTTGGGCAGTGGGGAGTCGTTGAAGGCGTTGGTGGAGTTAAGGTTGGGGGGGGTGCCTAGGGTGGGGTATGAGGTGCTAGGCTCTGTACGAAATCAGTTGAAACTCACTTGAACCCCATAAGCGTCGGGATTCAGTAGAGTCGGCGACCATCAAAAGCAGGAGCCCACAATGACCAAACGGTAATGGGGTGTATGCTCTATTGCTTACGAGCGTCTGCGAAACTGTTCTGCGAGCTTGTGAACATGCCTGCTGACACGAAAGCAAAGGCCTCTCTAGGCAAACCTGCACTCGGCTGAAGCTGCGAAAGGGTTGGTGGATGGGTTGCTTGTGGGGATTAAAAGCCCATTGTAGTGGGCTACACCGTAGCAGCGAGAGCCTTAATAGTAAAACGGGAGCGTCTTTCGACGCTCCCCGCCGCACTTAGGGAAAATTGAATAAACCTGAAGTTTTAGGTGCGAGGAAAGGATCACCCGGCTTTGGAGGTCGTGCATACACCATCACCGGCGCCTGGTTATACAGTGCCAAAAACCGCTCATCATTACGTCCAAAACAGAAAGCGTATACATGGTGCCCAGGCAATTGCTCCATGGTGTTCATTGTTTCTAAAGCTCCCTTGCTCGTCAGCTTATGAACAGAAACTTTCCTGGTATTACCAAACGGAGCATACCTCTTAATATAATCTAAATCTTCCAAATAAAAATCAGTATCTTGCAACTCTGGACGTCTGATTGCCGAGGGTTTACCGCCCACAATCGCATCATACCAATTATCACCGTTAGGCTCACCGTGCGCACCCGAGTAAATATGTACATCACTATTCGATCCGCGTCGCGCAATCGTTTTAAGATGAGCTCGCACTTCACTTTTGTTAATTTCGATATTCGCCCCCCAAATATGTCTTACGCCTCTTCTCGGATCATCAAGATAGGTTTCATACCATATCAGATGTCTTTTATCGCGTGGCGTACAAGTTATCATGGTAGAACTCTGACCCTTATAGAGGTCACCGAAGTGTGCCGCACGTGAACCAGCCGAGTAGTTTTTTGCTCCCGCCCTCGCAGCAAGTTTTGCCCCGGCAATTCCCGCCGCAGCGCTGGCCAAGCCCACCCCGAGTCCAACATACCCTAGCGCCTCTGAGACGTCCGGATCACTCTCCTCAAGCAAGGCCGAAGCAATCTCGAATCCTGCCGAGACGGTAGCCAATCCCACCGCCGCGGCTGTCCAGGCCACAGAAGCACCACCGGTGAAGGGGGATACCGCCACGCCAACTACGGCCATAACGATGCGGAACTCCGGAGTGGCTATAAAGGGCGTTCCCACCATTTGGGTTTCAGAGCTCAGCACGCGTGCATGCCCGCTCGGGTCGTGATAATTGACCGGGTCCGCGCCACAGTAGGTATAGCAAGCCGCCCCTCCCGCACTAAACGGGCTCCAGTCATCCGGAGACTGGAACCGATGTAGTTGCGGGTCATAAACCCGGTAACCGTTGCCCAGGTGATACAGCCCCAGAGGGTTGAGAGGTTCACCTTTGAACCCCAGCCAGGTCACTGCCGTCGGCTCGGGGTTACGGAAGCCATAAGGCGTGTAGCTGTAGTGTTTCATCGTAGTGTTGAGCAAGTCATAACTGGCAAACACGCTGCCCGCAGCATCGCGCAGTTCGAAGCTGGCGGTGACCTCCGCTGCCGCACTACTACCTTTTTTGGCTACTGTATGGATTTGTTGCAACAGACAGCCAGGACTATCGTTAACCAACACGATGCTGCGCTGATAAAAACCGAAAGAAGAAGGCTCGTACGAATCGATCTGCCTTAATCCATAGATCTTGCCGTTCCGATAATGGTAATACTCACTTTTACCACCCAACGCTATTACACGGACACGCCCCAGGTCATCGTATTTAAACTCGTAAACCTTGCTATCTGCGGACGCTTCACTGCTGTAGCTTTTCAACCGACCATTTCCGTAATATTCGACCTCGCGATTAATACGCTTTGTCAATCGGCCGGCTGCGTCATTTTCCAGCACCCCGTCACCCGACTTGGTCAGGACGCCGGGCTTGGCCGTGTCATAGGTATAGGTTGAAGTACTCTTGCCAGCCGAAGACTCATTCTCGCGTGAGGTCACATTACCCAGCGCATCATAGGTGAAAACCTGCTTGGTGTAAGACTTATCACCGCTTTTTGGCGCATCACTGCCCGTACAGGACCATTCTTTGAGCCTGTCCTGATCATCGTAGCTATAATTGTCGCTGCGATATTCGCTCTCCCCTTTGAGCAACGTGGTTTTTTTCACTCGACCGTCATCGAGCCGTTCCTGTTTCAACGTGAGCGTGTCGAAACCATCACAGGCAAAGGTGCGACTGATTTCGCGGCCTATAAGATCGTAAGCGTAAGTGACGGTCATCTCCTTGTTCGTCTTGATATCTTTAATCGTTTCCTTTTCGAGCTGACCGTTACCCGCGTAGTGGAACGAGGACTCGCCAGCGTCAGAGGACGTCTTGATCAGCCGACCAAACAGGTCGTAGGTGCAGGAAGTGCTATCCCCCATAACGTTACTAAAACTCACCATCTGACCGCGGACGCTAAACGTTGTAGCCGTTGTATACTCGAAAGGTGCAGGCTTGTCCCCAAAACCCACCGAAGATTTATAGGTTTCGCTGTAGGTTAATTCCTGCGGATCAAACGCCCTGCTGTACTGGGTAATTTTAGCCGGCAGTGGCGTTGCGGCCTTGTTTACTCCCCAGCGTGATCCACCGGCATAGCTGAAGGTCGTATCCGCACCATTCACGGTTCGTTTGCTGACTCGACCGAGCCCATCCACAGTCTGGTTACCCAGCGCAATGGCCGAACCTCCACTCGCCTTGATACTGGCAGCGGTGGCAATGCTGGCGGTGGTCTTGGCCGAATAGGTGTTGCTGATTTCAGTTCCTGCCGTCGTCTCTTTAAGCAGGCGGCCGAACCTGTCGTAGGCAAAGGTTGACTCTTTGCCATGTTTTGGTTCGATCTTGCTCAGTTGCCCCCGGGCGTCATAGGTATAGGACACACTGTCCAGCACGGTCTCTGTATTGGCGGCGCCCGCTTCCCCGGGCGTCACGGACTTGTACTCCACTTTTTGTCGCTGTCCGTCAACATCATAGCTGGTGACTGTCGCCAGGTAAGGCGCTCCAGGTGTTGTCCACTCGGTGAGGGTCCGGGCCGCAGCGTCATACTTTGAGTGAGAAGTGACTGCGCCTATGGTGACCTCCAGCGAACCCTGTGCATCAGACTTCACTGTCTGGGTCTTGGTTTCGGTAACCTTATCCTGCGCATCTTTTAGTTCGTGGGCAATGCTGTAATCGTTATTTGATGTGTAGTTCCAGGTCGAGGTTCGCGTGCTAAGTTTAGTCCCAGCGTCAGCCCCCGTGTAATCGTAATCGATGACCTTGCAGACGCGATTGAACTTGTCGTATTCCGTGCAACTCAGTGTCGAGTCGTTGAGATAATCCGAGCCCACTCGGCTTTCACGTTCGCGTCCCAGTGCATCGACGACGATCGAACGGTTGCTTGCACTTTTTACATCCTTGGCATCAAACAGCGTGTAGGGACTTTCGATGTCCACCGAATAATCAACTTCCGTTACCGTATTCGCACCCTGGGTGACCTTCTCTTTACTCACATACCCTTCACTGTGATAGGTAAGGGTCGTTTTCACGCCCTCACTGTCAGTGCTTTCATGCAAACGCCCACTGAAACGGCAACGTGTTTGCGTAGAGGTCACCGTGAGACTATCACCCGTGGTAACGGCAACCGTCGTTTTCATCTTGGTGGTGTCAGTGGTATCAACGGCATAGGTGAAGACGGTGGTCGTTCTCGAGCCCGTCACTTCCTTGCCCTTTTCATCCAACAGGTAGGCAACGGTTGATTTGACCTGACCAAACTCCGGCTTGCCCTTGTCGGTATGGTAAGTGGTCTGCTCCACGGTCATTGAGCCTGCGGCCCAGCTATTCAGATAAGTCCCCGTGGTATTAGAGGTACTGCTTTCAAGCAACTGATCGATCTGCGCTTTGATTGGCGCTATTTTTTTGTCCAGCTCGACGATCAGGTTGACGCCTTCAGGCAAGCCCTGCTTGATCAACGTGTCTCTTTGATTCTGGAGTTTTAAATACTCCTCACCCAGCTTCTTCAACGGCTGCATGGCTCCCGTCACCACGGTTTGAAATTGCGAGAGGGAGACATCAACATCCTTACAGTCCGGGCCATGCACCGTCAGCTTGATGCTAGGCTTGACGACCTTGCTACGGGTAAAGTTTGGCACCTCCTGCTTCGGATCAATCGAAGTGTAGCCATAGCACTTCAGGCTGAGGTGTTCCATTTTACCATCGAGTAACCGATAGACATGCTCGGATTCAACATGCGCACAGAACAAGTTGGCATCACCTGGACAGACAATGCCATCAATCGGCAGGTTGAATGCCTGTTTGGCATAAGTATCATGGTATGGGGAAAGCGTCGATTTGGTATCTAGTCGCGTCGCCCAAGTCAGACCAGCGTTTCGCGAAAAATCTGGTGTTACCCAGTCTATTGGTCTGAACAGATAGCCAAGAAAGGAGTCGTCATACACTTTGGTTCTGGAGACTTCCTCCCCATAGAGAGCGTACGTGTTGTAATACGTCCAGACTGTAAATAGATCACCTTGAGAACTGGCCAGCATGTTTCCTTGGGCGTCCATCACCCAGAAGCTCTGTGCTTTCTGCTCTTCGCTAGCGTCTTTCAAGCCCTGGCGGGTCGTGCCAATAATCAAATGGTGTTCTTGATTGAACTCCACCGTTTGCTCTGTTACTGAGGTAACCCCATCAACGGTCAGCTCTTCTTTGCAGACGCTGCCGTTCTCCTTGCAGTACTGCTTGAGCTCGCTAAGCGTTTGATCACCGCAGGCCGTGGAAACGGTTGTGAGACGTGCATCGGCGTCATAGGTATAGGTTGCAGTAGTAGCCTCGACCTCCAAACCCGGTTCGAATACATACGTGGCGACTTTCTTATCGTTATTCAAGGTCAACGTCTCTATAACCTGATGATAAGAAGGTGTTGTGGCATCTCCCAGGTTAGCGCCGCAGTCGCTCTTGATCTTGCTCAGGAGGCCATCATCCGCATATTCAAAATGGCACTCAGCCCCCAATAGCGTACCGGCCTGCTTGATGGACTGGAGCGGTTGATGAAACGCCATATAATCCAAGGTGTCGTTGAATGCCTTGGCAGCCTCACTTACCCCCGCAAAATAGATAACCCCGGGTAAATACTTATCAAACTGCGGCCTCAGCGCCTCATTGATTGCAACGTAGGTCAGTTCAAACTTAATCGATTCGCTGCTTTGCGGGTACAAGGTAAAGCTTGTGGGCTGGTACGGCACCGTCGCATCAAACGTCAGCAGCTGATAACTTTCGTCACTGATACTTTTAAGGTGGGAAAGCGAGTACTTGTTACCACGAGTATCAACCCACAACTCCCACTCAAACTTAAGCTGATGACCCAGCGGCGTATTGATGGTCTCCAGTCTGAAATGAGAAGGAGAGAGAGTCATATGCTCAGTATAAATCTCGTCATAACGCGCCTGCCGTTTCTCCTCCGTGTCATACACTCCGTATTGACCTGCAACCCATTTAATAGGGGGTGGCGCAGTCAGGTCACGGAGATTTTCAATGGTGCCATTTTTGTGGATGATTTGAATCAGGGCATGATCAATAACTACCTTGAATGTTGCCGCATCAATACTTTCAGTCGTTGTAAGCTGCTCACCATTGGACAGGCAAATGTAATAGACCTTATTCACGCGGGTGACGGCACTGAGTCCGGGTAAAAACCAGTTGCAGGACTCGGGAGAGTAGACAAACTCCACATTGTAACTGGGACCCATGCCGTTGTTGCCGACCAGCGTCGTGATCGGAACGCTGGCCGTGTAGCGCCCAGTGCTGGGATTGACGGTAATGTGTTGCAGTTGACCGTTAAGCGAATTAATGGACATAGTGATGCTCCTGGAATAATTGCTATAGCCCTACGATGCTTTGAGTTTTCTTTTCAGCTCACTCATTGAACAATGTACTTTAAGCAACAGACGACTGACCACCATCAGAAATATCAGGTGTTTATTCATACAGTAAAAACTGTGACCACTAAATCACGAGGTTGCACACCTGAAGAACAGAATACTGCTCCGACAGTGTCTTTTGGGTCTCACGTGTATTGCTAAATGCCCGTTCTGCCTCTACGCAAAAAAAATAACGGATGGCCTGCCCAGTTATACTCATAGCATCAGTTGCAGTACATGCCGCCACACTGGCTTAATCTTCCCCCGAAAGTCCCCCACCGAAACGCCTGAAGGCCCAGCAAGAACACATATAAAATGCAACTCAGCTCCGACCCTAACTTCTGGAGCATTGAAGACAGGATAGCATCACGACCGCTTGGCTAAACCTAACCAATAAGTCTCAAGCTCAAATAAATTTGCACGAATAGAACCGACCTGAAACCCTATATGTTTCCTCCAACATCGACGCACCTTCGCCCGCAGTCTCCGCCTCGGCACCAAAATAGTATTTCCTTTCTATTATTTTTCCACTAGACCTTTCCACGTCATCACACATGGCAATTTTAATTTGATCCTTGCTTAAAAGCTCAAACCCAACGCTCCCCTCAGAAGTCCCTGGAAAGCTCACTTTTATGATAGGTAAAAGTCTTTCTGCTTTCTTAAAAAGCTTCTCCTGATTGCCTTGAGCAATTGCCTTTCCCTTCTCGTCAACATAGAAAAACGCAACAATCGGTAAACGCTTGTCATACCCCAGCTTCCAGGTGGTTATCTTCATGTCGTTGGGCAATGTTGTTTTCTTCGACGCTTCCGCTGCGGCCAGTACCCCTGCTCGAAGCGAGCCGCTCTGGTATCGTCTGAACGCAGGTCAAAACCACAGCGCTGTTTATGGTCCTTATCCGAGACGGGGTTATTGGCGAGCCACTCTGTACCTGTTTCTATTCCTGATTGATCGCATGGCTTGCTTTTAGGGAATTCTTCATACCCCCCACATCCGTTCTCTGGCCTGTTTGTAGAACTGCCATCCAAGGGATAGAAACAATTAACCGCCAGGTACGTGGGGGGATCGATGATAAAGCCATTGGTGTAACCCCAAGCCAGACGCTTCATGGCAATGTCTTTGCGCAGGAACGAAAATGACGTATCCGATACCTTGTCCGCTGGATAGGGATCCCAAGCGTTGAGTGGTGCAGGTAATACATCCCGGGTACCGCGCAGGATGATGCCGGAGCATGTATAGGCTGGCTGGTCGTCACATTGCCCAACAATATTTTCATAACGCGCTTTAAGCGTCTTGACCAAGGCCTCGCCATCGACCTTCTCCATAGCATGGCTAGTAATGACCGTGAACAACCAGCCTACTAACAGCAGGTATCGTCCAACTCGATAATTCCTCACTATAGATAGCCTCTTTAGTTAAATTTCGGCCATTAAAAATGGCACGACATACCAGCATCAGGCCAACCGCCACATACCAAAGATATCTATATGAGCTCACAAAAGCCCAGCGGAGCACTGACAGCCTTTTTCATTATATCCTCAGCTGCCGTTCCATAGTAGTACCCCGCAAGCGCTCCACGCCCATTTTCATAATCGGTATAACATGCAGCCACCTTAGCTTGATATTTACCTAAAAACTCAAAGCCTACCCCCTCAACCGAAGCATCTGGAAAACTCACTTTAATAACCGGCAGGAATTTATCTGTCTCTCTAAAAAACTTAAGCTGGTTAGCCTGAGCAATCGCCTTGCCATTTTCGTTACTATAAAAAAAAGCAACTATAGGTAAACGTCGATCATAGCCAGGCGTCCAAGTGGTTATCTTCAAGTCATTGGGTAATTCTACTGTCTTGGACGCCTCCACTGCGGCCAGTACCCCCTGCTCGAAGCGAGCCGCTCTGGTATCGTCTGAACGCAGGTCAAAACCACAGCGCTGTTTATGGTCCTTATCCGAGACGGGGTTATTGGCGAGCCACTCTGTACCTGTTTCTATTCCTGATTGATCGCATGGCTTGCTTTTAGGGAATTCTTCATACCCCCCACATCCGTTCTCTGGCCTGTTTGTAGAACTGCCATCCAAGGGATAGAAACAATTAACCGCCAGGTACGTGGGGGGATCGATGATAAAGCCATTGGTGTAACCCCAAGCCAGACGCTTCATGGCAATGTCTTTGCGCAGGAACGAAAATGACGTATCCGATACTTTGTCCGCTGGATAGGGATCCCAAGCGTTGAGTGGTGCAGGTAATACATCCCGGGTACCGCGCAGGATGATGCCGGAGCATGTATAGGCTGGCTGGTCGTCACATTGCCCAACAATATTTTCATAACGCGCTTTAAGCGTCTTGACCAAGGCCTCGCCATCGACCTTCTCCCATGCATCAGCAGCACCGGCCATCGAGATAACACCCAAGAGAAACATCGCGCGCACAATCACCCCACGCATGCTGCTTTCAAACCTCTCGCTAAAAGCTGAGATTATTGACATATCAATCACCCCTGAGCTAGCTTTCTATTTTATACGAACAGAGCCCCTGCTAGCTATCGCGATTCCAATTGCCAGGAAAAATATCTATTCGACGGCGGCCATATTCGTATTTCACCGCATTACTCATTAGCACCTTAAACTCCTTATCCGCGCAACTCATACTCGCCCCAAAACAACCATGACCAGGGCTACTTGCAAACCAGCAAATCGCACTGTTAAGCCCTGTGTTTTTCTCGAAGGCGTACCGTCCTCGCATCTTATAAATCACTTCCTTGTAGGTTAAAGTGCCAAAAAAATCTCCCGACACGTCGTCGATTGACTGATCAATTACCAGAACAGCACCCTGAGTAGCATTGGTGTATGTACCAGCCAATTTACTCTCACTGACAGGTTTGCCACCCCCCTCGCCAAACTCAACCTCCATATACAAGGTAACTTTTTGAATCTCGACACTGCTCAAAAGGCCCGTCTTTAAATATAAACTCCACGAATCAATGCCTTCAGGCGCAACAAAGTCACACTCCAGCGTTGACCAATGCGGCCCTACCAGTATTGATTTAACTCGCGACTCATCAACATATTCGACACCCGATGAAGCGGCCGCAACCAGACTAAGCGAAGTATAATGTGTGACCAAAGGAAATTGGCCGCCCGGGGCTCTTGCCTCGATTTTTAGCTTATATTTTTTTTCTTTGTGGATACCTGGATTCACTAACAACGGAAACCATAAGCCGCGAATATCGAACATAACGTCAAGCCCTCCACACCAAGCAGGGGTTCGGTAGCAAATCAAAGTTAGCCAGTAGCTCTGCACATTGAGGAAGCTAAAGGCTTGCTCTTCTATTCAATAAACAAACACTTTTCGCTTCCGATACTGAAAGGTCTTATTGATTAAGACAACTGACAGAAGTAACAGTTTACACGCTGACAAAACCGTGCTAGCCGGTTATTCATTTCTATGGAAGGCCAAGCGAGCCAACACTTACTTACCAAGGCAATGAACTGCGCAGGGCCTGCTGAAGCGCTTTTTACGTGCCCACAACGCTTAGTCGACAATCGACTGCTCACCCTGCAATAACTACCACCCTCCCCCAATCCCCTCATCGTCTCCTGTCGGCCTTCACCCCCACAGGACCACCCCCATGACCCCAACCACCCCCCACATCCCCCACCACAGCATCATCGAGCAAAACCTCCCCACCTGGACCCGACACACCCGCGCCGAGCACTGGCAACGCCTGCGCCATACCCTACAACCGCCCCAGGGCCACGTTGGCCTTGAGGCCGACTGGTTCGCCAACGCCGCGCCCGACCTGCGCGAGGCGGTGCTGGTCGCCCAGGCCCGCAGCCGGGCTTCTACGGCGGCACTGGCAGGCAAGCTGCGCGGCGTGCAGAGCTTGACAGGCTTTGCCGAGCCGCTGCTGGCCGAGCGCTTGCAGGCGGACTTTGGCCTGCGCCTTGAGGTGAGCCAGGCGCAATGGGTGGACTATGAAGAGGTGCTGTTTTCCCCGCGCCAGCCGCCCAAGGCGGTGGCCAAGGCACCGATCAGCCTGGTGCAGGCGGCGCTGCATAACTTTTATGCCGATCAGGCGTTTCTGTCGCCGAGCCATTTGCGCGACGCTGCGCAAACCCGGCTGGCGCTTGCCCCGGCTGCCTTCGCCGCCGCCTGCCGGGCCCTGGACTTGGGCCAGCGCTATCAGGCGCATCTGCTCAGCCAGTACAGCGCGCCCTTCGTCGCCCACTTGTGGATGACCGCCGCCCAGGACCGTTTGCGCGCCGCCGTGCAGTTGGCGCGTTTGCGCCTGCAGATCAGCGGCGATACCCAGGACCGCTTGCTGGCCCTGCTGGACGGCAGCGCCCAGCTGATGCCGGTGCAGCAACCCAGCCTGTTCGCCGTCGCCCTGCGCGAGGTGCTGCTGTTTCACCCGCAAGGCCTGGGTGATGATCAACCCGTAGTGCTGTGGCTACCCGCAGCGGCGGACGGCGAGCTGGTTGAATATGCATCGCTGGCCGAGTGCACGGCGGCCTTGCTAACGCGCTTGTGCAAGGCTGATTTCCGGCAGCTCTTCGCCCGCTTTGTCAGCACCGCGCAACAGGCGCACTTTTTCAGCGTGCTCAAGCGCAACCTCGATGGCGGCGACGCCAAGGCGGACCAAGACTGGCTGCTGCAAACTGGCGCCGACCTGCACCTGAGCACCGCCAAGCTGCCCAGCCCGCCCTTTCGCCTGCTGTTCGAGCAGCACCTGCAACAGGCCCTGGACGATGCCCGTTTGCTGGCAGTGCCGAGCGCCGATGCCGATGCCGATGCCGCGCGGCATGCGCAAATCAAGGCGTTCTGGGAAAACAGCGCGCTGAACTTTCTCAATGTTGCGGCGTTCTTTGTCCCCGGCCTGGGTGAGGTGATGATGGCCGTGGTCGCCTATCAATTGGTCGAGGAAGTGGTTGAAGGCGTGCAGGCCTGGCAGGTCGGCGATATCGATGCGGCCATGGGGCATATGGAATCGGTGGCGTTGAACGTGGCGTTTATCGGCGGCCTGGCGGTGGCCGGCAAGGCGGCGGCGCAGTTATCGAAGCTGGCCGAGGTGCGCCTGGCCGATGGCCGGGTGCGTTTGTGGCAGCCGGAGCTGGCCCCTTACCGTAGCGCTGTCGAGCTGCCCGCTGAACTGAGTGCCAATGACCTGGGCCAGTACCTGCAAGGCGACAAGACCTACGTGCGAATCGACGGTCACCTGCACGAGCAACGCTTCGATCCGGCGGTGAAGCGGTGGCGCCTTGTTCACCCCAGCGATCCCGGCGCCTATGAACCCGAGCTGGAGCATAACAGTCATGGCGCCTGGCGCTCGGTTCACGAACGGCCGCTGAACTGGTCGGCCGGGCAACTGCTGCGCCGCCTCGGGCCGCTCAGCGAGGGCTTGGGCGATGCCGAGCTGCTGGCGGCGCTGGAGCTCAGCGGCACGTCCGAGGCGCAACTGCGCCAGGCGCTGGTGGGCAATGCACCACCGCCGCTGCTGCTCGCCGACACCCTGGCTCGCCTGCAGGCCGCGCGCCGGGCCGGCAGCCGCGCGCAGTTCGAGCAGAGCTACAAGGCGCAGCCGCCTGCAGCGGCGAGCGCCGAGCTGCCGCTGGTTCGCGCCCTGCAAGGCTTGTACAGCCCGGTGCTGGCCAGTGCCGACAGTGATCGCCTGCTGCTGGCCTGTGTGCAGCGCCTGCCCAACTGGCCTGTGGACCTGTCCCTGGAGCTGCACGCCGGCAGTGCCGATGGCCCGCTGCTGGAACGGATTGGCCTGCGCTCGGCGCCCCGGCGCACGGTGGTGGTAAAGACCCTGGACGGTTACCAGGCGCAGCCCGGGCCATCGGTCGACGACCTGTTCGAGGCAGCGTTCAACAGCCTGGACAGCGACGCCCGTGAGGTGCTGGCCGTGCGCGACAGCACTGCATTAAAGAACAAGGTGCGCAGCCTGGCCTTGCAGCACCGCGACCAGCTCAGCCAGTGGCTGTGGTCGTACCGGCGCTTTGCCTGGCCTGAAACCGGTGGCTTGCGCGGCGGCAGTGGCCGTGTCTACCCGCAGGGCAGCCATGCCCTGGCCTCGCTGGTGGCGCGCTACCGCAGGCTGTATCCGGCACTGACCGACGCCCAGGCGCAAAGGGCGCTGGACAGCTGGGCCGGGGTCAACCTCAATGCCGCCGAGCAGCTCGGCCACCTGGAGCAACAGTTCGCCGGCCTGCAGCGCGACCTGGCGCACTGGTCCGCCGCCAACGAGGCGCGCCAGACCCTGCGCGACGAGCTGATCAGCGTCTGGCAGCAGGAACGCTATCGGCAATTGCCCGATGGCTCGCGGGTGTTCCAGCTGAACATGGACGAAACCGGGCTGAACACCGACGACCTGCGCAGTTTCCCGGCCATCCAGGCGTCGTTCGCCCATGTGCGCGAACTGTCGCTGGACGACAACCCGCTGGACGCGCTGCCAAGGGCCTTCAGCCGGCACTTCCCCAACCTGCAGCGCCTGTCATTGAGCAGTACCCAGCTGAGCAGCGTACCCAGTGGCCTGGGCCCGCAACTGCGGGTCATGGACCTGTCGGACAGCGCGCTGGTGTGGACCCCCGATGATCAGGCCGCCCTGCAGCAATACCGCAACCTGGAAGAGTTGCAACTGTCGGCCACCCCCCTGGAGACACCGCCGGACCTCAGTGGCCTGACGCGGCTGCGCATGCTTGACTTGTCGCACACGCAAATCAGCGCGCTGCCACCCGGCCTGCCAGGCTTGCAACAGGCGCAGCTGATCGACCTCAGCGATAACCTGCTGCAGCGCCTGCCGGTCGGTTTCGTGCTGCCCGAGCCCATCGCGCGGGCCCTGCGCCTGGAGAACAACCCCTTCGACGCGGTGACCCTGGAGCGTATCGAGCAGTACTTTACTACCCATCACGTCGACCTGATGGTCGCCGATGTCAACTACGACGGCCTGTTGTTCACCGCCAGCGACGAGCAACTGGCGCTGTGGCAGCGCCTGCAGGTGCATGCCCCGCGCCCGTTCCTGCGCCACCTGCGCGGGCTATACACGCGCCTGGATTACCAGTCCGCCCCCCACGCCACCTTGCGCCGCTGGTGGCGGGTACTAAGCTGGCTCGAACACGCCCCGGCCAATCAGACATTGATGGTGCCTGAGGTCGCCCGCAACCTGCTGGTTCTCGAGCCCCAGGCGCAAAGCACCTTCGCCCTGGCGGCGCCGAGCCCGGCCTTACGGGCCGAACGGCTGCTGCGCCAGGTGCTTGAGCGCGTGCGTTTGCAGGCGGTGCAGAGCGCCGCCGAACAAACCAGTGCGGCGTTGATTCTGGGTGATGCCGCAGCAGCGGTGAACCGCGAGCCGATTCAGCAAGCGTTTTTCTTTTGGTTCTTGCAACAACTGGGCGAAGACCTGACCCTGGTCATGGCACCTACGCCCCTGGCTGGCGAGCCGCTGTCCACCGAGTTGATCGAACCCTATCTGCAGCACCAACCAGGCACCTGGCTGGAACCGTTGCGCGAGCACATCGAACAGCTCAACCCGGGTACCGAGGCGGGCCTGAACGCGATTTTGCAACGCTACCAGGGCACGCGACTTTTCGTTCATGCCGATTGGGTCGCCCTGCTGCGCCAACGCTTTGCCGCGCAGTTCATCGAGCTGGAAAGCCAGTACGCACGCACCCTGGAACTGGCCGAGGGAATGATTGAAGATCCGCAGCACCTGCAGGTGTATCGCCAGGACCTCGAGCAGCAGTTTTTGCAGCGCCTCGATGCCCTGGTGCGGCGCCTGACCCGCAATATCGAGGTCGAACCCCACGAAGAGTAATAACTACCACCCGCTGACAGGCGTGCGGGAGCTTGCTGACGGCTTCATGCCACAGGAGCCTCCCGCATGCCTTCCAGCAATCCGCACCACGCCTTCCTCAGTCAGCAATTGCCTGGCTGGGCCTTGCATGCCAGCCAGCAGAACTGGCAGCAGCTGCGCCAGAGCCTGCTTACAGCAGGCGCCGACGCGCTATCCAGTACCCGGGCAAGGCAGTACCAACTGCAGTTACGCCGCTCGCGCAACGCCCTGCACGCCTTGCTAAAGCCTTTGCAAGGCATCATGGCCTTCACCCAGCCCCTGCTCGCAGCGCGCCTGAAAGACGCCTTTGGCCTGGATGTGGACGTTACCCGCTGCACCCTGACACCGGTGCGCAGCAACGTCGGCGGCCTGCTGACCGGCCGTGACATCAGCGGGCCTACAGCCAGCCTGCTGCAATACGCGCTGCACAACTTCAGCGGCATTTACTTCGACCCACCCAGCGCCATCCGCGACGCCCAAGGCCAGGCCCTGGCGATCAGTGCCACGGCGTTTGCCGCCGAGTGCCGCAGGCTCGACCTTGGCCGGCGCTACCAGGATCACCTCGACGGGCTGCTGGTGTATGGCGACCAAGCCAGGCAGGTGCGCGACGCCTTCGAGCAGGTACACAAGGACCAGCTGCGCCTGGACCTGCACCTTGCCCATGAACAAAAACGCCTGGGTGACAACGGCATGAGCGCCCTCAACGACCTGCTCGCCAGCAAAACGCCCGTGAAAATCGGTAGCCGGCCCGTGCGCTGCTGGTCGCTGAGCCTGTTCGGCATCGATCTGCACGATGCCTGGATGCTTGCCCCCGCCGAATCCGAGGCTGAACGTATCGCCCGGGTGTCGGAGCAACTGTCCACGCCGCTGGCGCTGTTCAACCCGCTGTCGGTCTTTTCGCCGCGCCAGGGCGTGCTCGACCGCAACCGGCTGAAGTCTGTCGGCCCGGTGTTGCTGTACCTGCCGGGAACCACGCCCGCCGTGCAGCAGTATCCCTCGTTGCAGGCGCTGCTCCATGACCTCAAGGGCAAGCTGTGCCAGGCGCAGTTTCGTGCGCTGTTCATGCACTTCGTACCCCTTGAGCAACGTGCGCACTTTGCCAGCGTGCTCAGGCACAACCTGGCCGCCAAGGCGGCGGCCGATGCCGACTGGCCGCTGCCCGGTTTTGCCAAGCTGCACCTCAAGCACCAACCGATCGAAGGCGAACTGTTCAATTACCTACAAAGCGCCCAGCTGCGCCGCCTGCGCAACGAAGCCCGGACCCTGGCGGTGCCTACCGCCGATGTCGACGAACAGGCCCGCCAGGCGCTGCTGCAGGGTCTGGAAGACCTGGGGCTGAACTTTCTCAATCTGGCAGCGTTCTTTGTCCCGGGCCTGGGCCAGGTGATGATGGGCGTGTTCGCCGCGCAGATGCTGTACAGCGCCTTCGAGGGTGTCGAGGCCTGGCAAGAGGGTGACGTCGACACCGCCCTGGCACACCTGCAGTCAATCGCTCTTAACGTGGCAGTCGCCGGAGGCCTGGCGGCAGCGGGTGGTGTGGCCGGCAAGCTGGTCAATGGCGAGTTGATGGAGTCGTTGATCAGCGTGCAACGTGCCGATGGCAGCCAGCGCCTGTGGCAGCCCTCGTTGGCCAGCTATCGCAGCGACATACGCCTGCCTGAGGGGCTACGGGCCAATGCCATGGGCCAGTATGTAGCCGACGGCAAACACTACATCCGCCTGGAGGGCGAACTGTTTGAGCAGCAGCTGGACCCCGCTTCGCGGCAATGGCGGATCGTCCACCCCCAAGACCCCGGGGCCTACCAGCCGCCGCTGCTGCACAACAATCAGGGCGCCTGGCGGCATATGTACGAACAGCCGCTGCAATGGTCGCGGGCGACCTTGCTGCGGCGCCTGGGGCACCCGGTCGAGGCCTACAGCGACCAGCAACTGAGCCAGGCGGCGTGGATCAGCGGCGTCAGCGAAGACACCCTGCGCCGTGCGCATGTGCAACACGAGCAGCCCCCTGAGTTGCTCCTCGACTGCCTTGAGCGCTTGCAGGCGGCAAACACCAGCGAAGCAGAGGTCGATCGCCTGGGTGACACCTCGTTCGATCTGGCCTTCGCCGAGCACTACGCCGGCCCACCGGCCGGGGTCAGCACCTTACAACTGGCCTTGCCGCGGGCCCTTGAAGGCCTGTACCAGCCCCGCCTGGCCAACGACGACTGCGAGCGCCTGGTGTTCGCCTGCCTCAAGCGCTTGCCAGGCTGGCCCGAGGCGCTGCGCCTGGAACTGCGCCGGGGCAACCCGGACGGCCCGCTGCTTGCACAGGTCGGCCCCAAGCAGGCCAGCGAGCGCCGGGTGCTGGTCATAGCCGGGCGCTGGGGTGGCCACGGCTGGCGCGCCTACCGGGCCGGCCTGCCGCTGGCGGAATCAAGTATTAATCGCTACCAGGCGATCCTCGATGCCCTGCCCGACGCCGATCGCCAGGCCCTGGCACTACAGGCCGGCGACGGCGACCAGCTTGGCAGGCGTATCCTGGACCTGACACAGGCCAACCGCGACCAGCTTTCTCAATGGTTGTGGTCCTACGAGCCAGGCTGGTCGGACTCTATCGGTTTGCGCGGCGGGGCGCCGATGAGTTACGGGCCAACTTCGCCGAGCACCTCGCTGCTGGCACGCTATCGGGCGCTGTATCCGCGAAGCAGCCTAGCGCAGATACGGGCAGCAATCGATGGCTGGCGCGCCGCCAACGTCAAACCCATCGCCGCGTTGCAACAGCTTGAAATGCAGTTGCAACGCCTGCGCATCGATCTGCAGAGGTGGGCCATCGACAACCCGCGGCGCCAGGATGCGATACCCAACCTGATCGAAGCCTGGCAGCGCATGCACTTATCACCCACGGCCCAGGGGCAACCGCTGTTTGCCCTGTACCTGAACGAGCTGGACCTGGCTGGCGAAGACCTTGACGGCTTGGCGCAACTCGAGCCGGGTATCTTCGCTCACGTTCAACTGCTGTCACTCAACTTCAACCCGCTGGGCCAACTGCCCGCAGGGTTCGCCAATCACTTTCCACAGCTGCGCAACCTGTCATTGCGCAGTAGCCTACTCAGCGAAATCCCCCAAGGCCTGGGTGAACAGCTGGTATCGCTCGACCTGGGTGATAACCAGTTGGCCTGGACAGCCAGCAACCAGGCCCGGCTGGCAACCTATCCGCGCCTGCAGCACCTGTTTCTGGAAGGCAACCCGATAACCACCGCTCCTGACTTCAGCGGTCAGCTCTATTTGCGTCACCTCTCGCTGACCAGCTGTGGCCTGACGCAGCTGCCGCGCGGCCTGGAAAACCTGCAGGCCCCGACTCTGATCGACCTGTCGGATAACCTATTGACGCACCTGCCAGAGCACTTCGACCCACCCCGGGCGGTCGGCCATGCGTTGCAGCTGGAGCGCAACCCTTTTACGCAAGAGACAGCGTTGCAGATCCAACGCTACTTCGCCGATAACCGGGTCGATCTACTGGTGTCTCAAGATGCCTACAGCGATCTGCTTTTTCAGGCGTCGGACGATCAACTGCTACTGTGGGAGCGCCTGCAGGTACCGCAACGCCTGAGTTTCGTCCGGCGCCTGCGCGAGCTCTATGACAGCTTCAGCTACCTGCTGGCGCCGGCCACCACGCGCAGGCGCCTGTGGCGGATTCTGGAGGTGGTCGAAACACAGCCGCCTGTCGATGAGTGGCTCGCCCAGTATGCCGGTGGCGCGCGCATTCTGCTGTTGGAAGACATGGTCGATGGCGTCCTCGCCTTCAACGGCAACGACGCTCGGCAACTCGGCCGCAACCTGCTGCAGGTCATGCAGCGGCGTTCCTGGCGCCAAGCCATCCAGGCGCATGTCGAGCGACAAACACCGCTGGAGGACGCACAATTCGCGCCGCGCGCCCAGCGTCTCGAGGCGCTGTATTACTGGACCTTGCGGCAACTGGCCGAAGACCCGGCGATGATCCTTGCGCAAACGCCACTGCCGGCGGAGGCACTGGTGACCGACTCGATCCAGATGACCTTGCAACAACTGCCCGCCGACTGGGTCGAGCAGTTGCACCAACAATTGCTGACACTCACCCCCGACAGCGACGTCGGAGTCGAGGCGGTGTTGCGCCGTAATGAACAGCACCAGTACCTTAACCGGGACTGGGTTACCTACTTGCGATTGCGCTTTGACGAGCGCTTTGATGAGTTGGACGACGAATTGAATCAACGCTTGCAGGCCGTCCAGCAAGAAATCGCCAACCCCGATGAGCGCTCAGTGACCGAACAACTGGTACGGCAAAACCATCAAGCCGAGGAACACCAGTTGCTCAGGGAATTGACACAGCTCGTTTATCACGAATTGCTCAACGTGGAGTAACTGCCATGCTGGTTGGCCGTACGCGCGGCCAGCCAGCTATCAAACTCGGCCACCGGCATCGGCCGGCCCATCCAGAAGCCCTGGCCCTGATCACACCCGGCATTGCGCAAAAAAGCGTACTGCTCGGCGGTTTCGATGCCTTCGGCGGTGATCTTGAAGCCCAGGGCGTGGCCCAGGTCGATGATCGCCCGGGTAATGGCGGCGCCGTCGTCGTCTTCGGGCAGGTCCTTGATAAAGGCGCGGTCGATCTTCAGGTGATCGATCGGCAGCATCTTCAGGTACGCCAGCGACGAATATCCGGTGCCGAAGTCGTCCACTGCGGTGGTCACGCCCAGTTCCTGCAACTGCGCCAGGACTGCGCAGGCGTGCTGCTGGCTTTCCATCAGCAGGCTTTCGGTGATCTCGACTTCCAGCAGGGTCGGCCCCAGGTCATAGCGTTTGAGGCTGCGCCTGAGGCTGGCGACATAGTCGCTGCGCTCGATCTGCAGGGCCGCGACGTTGATTGCCACCGGCCCCGGCAGGCAGTCGGCGGCGCGCCAGGCGGCGATCTGCGCGCAGGCAAGATCCAGCACTTTCTCGCCCAGGGGGATGATCAGCCCGGTGCGCTCGGCCAGCGGGATGAACTGCGCCGGCGACACCAGCCCGTGCTCGGGGTCACGCCAGCGCAGCAGCGCCTCGGCGCCTTCGACGCGGCCGCTGAACAGGTCGATCTTGGGCTGGTACCAGAGCTCGAATTCATTGTGCTTGAGCGCCCGGCGCAGGTTGTGCTCCAGGTCCAGGCGCTGCTGCAGGCGCTGGGTCATTTCCGGCTGGTACAGGCGGTAGGCATTGCGCCCGCTCTCCTTGGCCGCGTACATCGCGGTGTCGGCGTGGCGCAGCAGGCGGTCGGCGCTCTGCCCGTGTTCCGGGCACCAGGCCAGGCCGATGCTGCCGGTCACCAGCGCGGCGTTGCCCTTGAGGTCAAACGGCAATTGCAGGGTTTGCAGCAGGGCCTGGATACGCTCGATGCAACGGTCATCCGGCCCTTTGAGAACAAAGGCAAATTCGTCGCCACCCAGGCGGCACAGGCAATCCTCAGGCTCGATGATCTGCATGAAGCGCGCCGTGGCCTGCTGCAGCAACAGGTCGCCCATGGCGTGGCCGAGGCTGTCGTTGATCTGCTTGAAGCCGTCGATGTCGAGCACCAGCACGGCCAGGCGCTGGCCCTGGCTGATGGCTTCGAGCAACTGCTGCTGAAAGCGCAGGCGGTTGGGCAGCCCGGTAATGGCATCGAAATGCGCCAGGCGCTCCAGTTGCGCCTGGGACTGCTTGAGTTCCAGGTTGCGCAGGTTGATCAGGTGGTTGCTGCGGTTGAGCTGGGCGACGAACACGCTGAACAGCCCGGTGCAGGTCAGGGCAAACAAAAACAGCGGCGAGGCGAACAGGCTCATCGACGGCCAGCCGCCCAGGGGGCTGGCCGCCAGTTGCCAGAGCCCGCCGGGCACATCGACATTGACCGTCACCGGGTGCTGTTCGAACAACTGCGGGTCACCCCAGATCACCGCGCCCGCCGGGCCCTGGCCATCGGCGCCGCGCAGGGCCAGCTCGAAGCCCGGGTCCAGATCAAGCCCGGCGGTGCTGAGCAAGCGGTCGATATCGGCAACAATCGAGACATTGCCCCAGTACAGGTTGACGCCCTTGTGGCCCTTGAGGAACACCGGGCGCCGGTAGATCAGCCCGCGCCCGCCCTGCAGCAACTGCACGGGGCCTGCCAGCACCGGGCTGTAGTTGTCGCGGGCACGCTGCAGCAGCGGGTACTGGTCGGGCAGCCGGCGGTAGTCCATGCCCAGCACGCCCTGATTGCCATTGAGCGGGTAGACGTCGGCGATCACATCGTTGGGCGCCAGGGAAACATGGCGGATGTGCGGCACCGAGGCGATGGCCTGGCGGGCCATGTCGTGAAAATGCTCGGGGCTGATTTCGCCATCGGCACTCAGCAGTTGGGCAATGCCCTCGGTCTCGCCGAACGCCGAGCGCAACTGCGCCTCGATGCTGGCGCGCACGCCCGACAGGCGCGCGCTGGCATTGGCGATCACCTCGGCTTCCTGGCGCTGCACGTCCAGGCGCCCGAGCACCACCGACAGGCCGATGCCGATCAGGGCAAAACCTACGGGCAGCAGGCGATTGAGGGTGGTGCGCAGGTTCTTCGACAGGACCGGATTGTCATCAAGGGCGAGGATTCTTGTGCTCATAGGTCCGTAGTTCGCATCGCATTACTGCTTTATCGGCGCCGGCGGCGCATTGTTTAGCCAGGCTGGCTTTTTTTAGCGCGCTGGCGTTATGCTCAAACTGAAACGTTTCACCCATTACCGAAAAAGAGGTGCTGCGCCCATGGACCGTCTGCTCGATTCGCTGTTTCCCACCGCCAACGAGATCCCTGAGGCGTACCGCCTGGGTGAGCCGCTGGTGCAACGCGAGTACCTGGTCAACGGCCAGTTGCAGCAATGGGACGGGCCGCTGGCCACGGTGCGCAGCCCGGTGTGGCTCAAGGAGGGCAATGAAGAACGCCAGGTGATCCTCGGCAACACGCCGCTGCTGGACGCCGACACCGCCCTCACCGCCCTGGACGCCGCCGTGCAGGCCTACGACAAGGGCCGCGGCGCCTGGCCCAACATGCGCGTGGCCGAGCGTATCCAGCATGTCGAAACCTTCCTGGCCAAGATGCGCGAACAGCGCGCGGCGGTGGTCAAGCTGCTGATGTGGGAAATCGGCAAGAACCTAAAGGACTCGGAAAAAGAGTTCGACCGCACCTGCGACTACATCGTCGACACCATCGGCGCCCTCAAAGAGCTGGACCGCCGCTCCAGCCGCTTCGAGCTGGAGCAGGACACCCTCGGCCAGATCCGCCGCGCGCCGCTGGGCGTGGCCTTGTGCATGGGCCCCTACAACTACCCGCTGAACGAGACCTTCACCACCCTGATCCCGGCGCTGATCATGGGCAACACCGTGGTGTTCAAGCCGGCCAAGTTCGGCGTGCTGTTGATCCGTCCGCTGCTTGAGGCCTTCCGCGACAGTTTCCCGGCCGGGGTCATCAACGTTATCTACGGCCGTGGCCGCGAGACCGTCAGCGCACTGATGGCCAGCGGCAAGATCGACGTGTTCGCCTTCATCGGCACCAACAAGGCCGCCAGCGACCTGAAAAAACTCCACCCACGCCCGCACCGCCTGCGCGCAGCCTTGGGCCTGGATGCCAAGAACCCGGGCATCGTGCTGCCCGAGGTTGACCTGGACAACGCGGTGAACGAGGCGGTCACCGGCGCGCTGTCGTTCAACGGCCAGCGCTGCACGGCGCTGAAAATCCTCTTCGTCCATGAAGACGTGGTCGATGAATTCCTCGATAAATTCCAGCGCAAGCTGGCCGCGCTCAAGCCAGGCATGCCCTGGGAGCCGGGCGTGGCCCTGACGCCGCTGCCCGAGGCCGGCAAGATCGATTACCTCAATGGCCTGGTGGCCGATGCCATCGACAAAGGCGCCAGGGTCATCAACGAAGGCGGTGGCGCCAGCCGTGGCTCGTTCTTCTACCCCGCCCTGCTATACCCGGTGAACGCGCAGATGCGCGTGTACCAGGAGGAGCAATTCGGCCCGGTGGTGCCAGTGGTGCCTTATCGCGACCTGCAGACAGTGATCGACTACGTGCTCGATTCCGATTTCGGCCAGCAACTGAGCATCTTTGGCACTCATTCGGCCGAGGTCGGCAGGCTGGTCGATACCTTCGCCAACCAGGTCGGGCGCATCAACCTCAACGCCCAGTGCCAGCGCGGCCCCGACACCTATCCGTTCAACGGGCGCAAGAACTCGGCCGAGGGCACCCTCTCGGTTCACGACGCCCTGCGGGTGTTCTCGATCCGTACGCTGGTGGCGACCAAGTTCCAGGACAGCAACAAGCAGTTGATCAGCGACATCATCCGTAACCGCGAGTCGAGCTTCCTGACCACCGATTACATTTTCTGACTGCCGCTCGTCCAGCGCCGCGATTTTTGATTTGCCCAATCGCCGAAACTGTATAAATATACAGTTTCGCGCCATTCACCCTGCGGCGCCTTAAAGGAGGATCAATAAAATGGCAGTCAAACCAATCCCCGAAGGACAGCACAGCATTACCCCCTACCTGGGCATCAAGGATGCCGCCAAGGCCATCGAGTTCTACAAGAAGGCCTTCGGCGCGCTCGAGATGTTCCGCCTCGACGGCCCCGACGGGCGCGTCGGCCATGCCGAGCTGAAAATCGGCGATTCCTCGCTGATGCTTGCCGACCCGTGCGATCAGTCTGGCGGGCTGGTCAGCAGCCAGTCGCTCAA
The DNA here is from genome assembly GCF_024748945.1 of Pseudomonas sp. B21-035. NCBI lineage: Bacteria > Pseudomonadati > Pseudomonadota > Gammaproteobacteria > Pseudomonadales > Pseudomonadaceae > Pseudomonas > Pseudomonas sp. B21-035. The sequence goes on along the minus strand of NZ_CP087179.1, from coordinate 2,652,020 downwards.
TGGCACGGCCGTTGGCCTGCACCTGTATGTCGAGGACGCCGATGCCACCTATGCCCAGGCCCTCGCCGCCGGTGCCAGCCAGGTTACCGAGGTCAAAGACCAGTTCTACGGCGACCGTAGCGGCACCCTGAAAGACCCGTTCGGCAACCTCTGGTTCGTCTCCACCCACAAGGAAGACCTGAGCGTGGAAGAGATCCGCGAGCGCGCCGCCAAGCTGTTTGGCGGCCAGTAGGGCCAGGTTCGGCTGGCGGGCATGTTCGCCAGCCGGGCTTTGCATTAAGGTGGCAGGCACAGGAAGGCAGGCCAGGATTGTCCATGCGAATCATCGAAAAAAACGCCGCGCTGGTGCGCACCCTCACCCCTGCTGAAGACGAGCTGTTGCGTGGGTTTGTCCAGGGCAACCTCGAAGGCCCGCGCTTGCTGCAGGCCAACCAGCTGCTGATCAAAGTGCGCGCTGCCGGCCATTGGCTGGCCTGTGATTGCCAGCCCAAGGCCATGCCGGTGCTCAACGTCAACCTCAACGGCAACACCGGCACCCTGTTCCTCAAGAACAACCCGGGCACCGCCGAGCACGCGCCAGACTGTGCGTTCATCAAGGACGAGCGTGAAAGCGCCAGCCGCGACAGCGACACTGATGCACCACCGGCCGCGTGGCTGGCGCCCGATGCGCCGCTGCGGCTGATTGGCGATTTCAAGCGCGCCAGTGAAGCCAGCAGCGAATCCGCGGGTACTGGCGACAAACGCGAACAGCACCGATTGCTGTCGTTGCTGCTGACCCTGATCGAGGCCAGTGGCCTGAACGTCTACGCCACTCACCTGAAAAAAGACCTCACCGGGCAGTTTGCCGAGTTGCGCGGCGTGGCCAGCCGTTATCCGCTGATCGAGCGGGTGCCGGCCAGCAACTACCTGGAAACCCGCCTGGACATGAAGCACATGATGATGCTCAAGGCGCGGCTGCGCGAGTCCACGGCCTTTGGCACCCATCGCCGGCATGGCTTGCTGCTCGACTGCGTCAGCCAGATCAAGGCGCGCAAGGTGTTCAACGAGCGCAGCGAGGACGGCTTCGACTTTCAGGGCCATCACCTGCTCTGGGGCGGCAGCAAGACCCCGGGGCCGTTGCTGGCCCTGGCGATCTACTCGCCGGCCAGTGCCGGCAGTCATTTCTATGAGCTGATCCATGTCGCCAGCGTGCCGGTGCTGTCGCGCGGGCAGCTGTTTCCGGTGTACCGCGATGAAGAGCGCGAGCCGCTGAAAATGCTCATCTCGCTGATCGACTGGATGGCCAGCAAGGGCGTCAAGGTGATCATGCGCCGGCCGGTGCTCGGTGGCCAGGGCATGGACGCGCTGGTGCTCAGCTCCGACCAGGACCGGGTGCTGTCGGTGTCGCTGACCGAGCAGCCACTGGGGCCGGAGCCGGAGGGCGAGGCCTTCAAGCGCTATGCCGACTTCAAGAGCCTGGACACCTTCCGCAAGTACGTGGCAGGTTTTTTCATGCGCGGGCGCGAGTAGCGCCGTTGGTCGCGTGCGTCGCACCTTCCCTTCGCGGCTGGGCCTAACCTCTGGCACCTGCCCTGAAAAGGAGTTTGACCATGACCCGTAGCGCCCTCGCTGCCTTATTGTTTGCCGCATTGCTCGGCACCCAGGCGGTTGCCGCCGGCACCGGCCCGACTAACCCCAACCCGGACACCACCCCGACCACGCCGTTGCCGGGCATCAACACCGGCACCAACCCCACCGACACCCCACTGCCCAGCGGCACCGACCCGCGCACCCAGGGCAATGACGCCGGGCGCCAGGGTGGTAGCGAGACCGATGGCAGCCGGCGCGAGCCGAAGAAAGACGGCAGCGGCTCGGAGAATGGCGGCGACGCCGGGGGCAGTGCCGGTAGCTACTAGGGTTTGTACGAGAAGTCGCCGAGCGGCGATCAGGCAAGGCGAAAACAGGCGAGGAACGGCCGGGGTCGCGCACGACTTTACGAGTTGTAAATGAGCATTCCGAGCCTGTTTTCAACGCAGCATGATCGTCGCGCAGGCACTTTTCGTACAAAGCCTAGGGCTGACCTCCAATGTGGATCTGATTACGACCGCTGCGCGCTCGATCGCGGGTCCAGCCCGCTCCCACAGGTTTGGCATTATGTACGCCTACCACTGGCGCTTGTCCGGCCGGGTCAGGCCGAGCTTTTCGATCCGGTAGCGCAACATGTCCCGGCTCAGGCCCAGCAGCCGCGCCGATTTGGTGACGTTCCAGTCGGTGCGGTCGAGCATCTTGCGCACCATGTCGCGCTCCACTTCCGGCAAGCTCGCCGAGGCCATGGCCTCAGCATTGCCGAACGCCTCATGCACGGCAGGCGCCGGCATTTCCAGCGGCTCGTCGACCAGGCTCATGCACACGTTGAGCTGGTGCGGGGCGATCAGGTCCTGGGGCGCCAGCAACACCGTCTGTTCAAGCATGTTGCGCAACTCGCGCACGTTGCCCGGCCAGCTGTAGTTGAGCATCAACTCCTCGGCCTCGTCGCAAAAGCGCAGGTTGGGCTTGCCATAGCGTTTGCCATGCAGGGCAAGAAAATGCCGGGCCAGCAGCAGGATGTCTTCACCCCGGGCATACAGCCTGGGCACCTTGATCGAGATAATGCGCAGGCGAAAGAACAGGTCACGGCGAAACTTGCCCTGCTGGACCATCTGCTCCAGGTTGCAGTTGGTGGCGCTGATGATGCGCAGGTCAACCTTGCGCTCCTTCACCGCGCCTATCCGGCGAATGGTGCGGTCTTCCAGTAGCTTGAGCAGCTTGGCCTGCAGCAGCAGGTCCATTTCGCCAATCTCGTCGAGGAACAAGGTGCCGCCGTCGGCCGCCTCGACCAGGCCCACCCGGCGATCCTTGGCATCGGTAAACGCGCCCTTCTCATGGCCGAACAGTTCAGCCTCCAGCAGGTTGGCCGGGATCGATGCGCAGTTGAACTCGATAAACGGCCCCTTGCTGCGCACTCCGTCAAAATGCAGGGCGCGGGCTACCAGCTCCTTGCCGGTACCGGTCTCGCCTTCTACCAGCACCGGCGGCAGGTCGCCGCTGGCCATGCGCTGCTCGGCATCGAGCAACTGGCGGATGGTGTGCTTGAGGCCGAGCATGGCCGGTGATTCGCCTATCAGCGCCTGGCCACCTGATTTTTGCGCCTCGCGTTCCTGATAGAACGACAGGGTGCGCTCCATGCGCTCGGTGGCCAGGGCCTTCTCCAGCATCAGTTTGAGCTCGGCCAGCACCACCGGTTTGGTCAGGTAGTGGAAGGCGCCCTCCTTCATCGCCAGCACGGCGTCTTCGACGTTGCCGTAGCCGGTCATCATGATCACCTTGAGCTCCGGCGCGCGCTGGGCCAGGGCCTTGAGCAACTCGTGGCCGTTCATGCCCGGCAGCGAGTTGTCGGTCAGCACCGCATCGGGCTGACAGCGCGGCAGCTGCTCCAGGGCCTCTTCGGCGCTGTGGCAAACCGTGACCTCGAAGCCTTTGCGCTCAAGGTAGGTCTGGATGTTCTCGGCGAGGATTTGATCGTCCTCAACCACCAGGATGCTCTGCTCCATGGTCCCCTCCCGCTGCAATATTGAAGATCAGGCACACGCGGGTTCCTTCCTCTTCGCGGCTGGCCAGGCTCACCGAGCCACCAAAACGTTCCATGATCCGCTTGACCAGTACCAGGCCGACCCCGAGGCCGCCCTGTTTGGTCGTAAAAAACGGCTTGAAGACCATCCGCTCCTGCTGCTGGGTCATGCCCTTGCCGGTGTCGCTCAAGGCCAGTTGCAGCTGTTTGCCGTCTTCCAGCGCCTGCACCACCACGCTCAGGCGCCCGCCCGTGGGCATGGCTTCGAGGGCATTAGCGAACAGACTGTTGAGAATCTGCGTCAGCAGCACCGGCTGGCTGATCACCCAGGCCGCCTCGGGCGTGTCGATCTGCACCTGGACCTTATGCCGCTCCAGTTGCTGGGCGTAGGCATGGCGGGTGTCGTCGATCGCTGCCACCAGCTCGACCGCTTCGGCATCGTCGTTGACCGGGCGCAGCGACACCAGCAAGTCGCGCACCCAGCGCGACATGCGGTCGACCTGGCTAATGATGTCGCCAATGTTCTTCTGCGCCGGGGCACTGGCGATGTCCTGGGCAAGTTCGGCGCTGGAGCGGATATTGGCCAGCGGGTTGCGCAGGCTGTGGGCCACCGCCGAGGACATTTCGCCAAGGGCGACGAAGGTTTCGCTGGCCACCAGCTGGGTTTGCTGGGTCTGCAGCATGCTCGCGGCGCGGCGCACGATCCAGAACAGGCCGAAGTAGATCAGCGCCCCACCGACCAGGGTCGAGGCCCAGATCAGCACGTAGCCGCGCTGGATGCGCCGCACCAGGTCCTGGGGTTCCTTGTACACCTCGACCATCGACAGCACCTTTTGCCCGTCGCTGTCGAACATCGGGATGTAGTTCTCGATGAACAGGTACTGCGGCGCGCGCTGGAACTTTTGTTCATCGCGGTCTTCATTGGCCTTGTGGTAGCTGGCCGAGACCGGCACTTTCGAGGCGAACGATTCATCCAGGTCGTCGTCGCCGACGATTTTCTCCCCGATCAGCTGCGGGTTGGTCGACCAGACGATGGTCCGGTCCAGGGCATAGACGTTGGCCAGCAAGGTGTCGGGCAGGTGTTCGACATGGTCGAGAAACTCCACCCGGGTGGACTCGGCCAGGGTCGGGCTGACCCCCGGGTGGTGCTGGTCCAGGCGCGGGTCGAGCAGCTCGCCCATGGTGGTGCCCGGCGGAATGCGCGAATGGCGCACTTCGGCCTGGGCCATGGCCTGGATGAACTGGGCGGTGAGCATGGCATCGCGCTCGACGCTGTCGGTGACCACAAAGCGGGTCGAGACATAGCCCAGCCCGCCCGCCACCGAAGCGATGATCAACAGGCTGACCAACGAGAACCAGCGCAACAGGTTGAACTGGCGCAAGGGTCGGTCGGCTGCCTGGCTGTCGAGGCCCTCATCGGCCAGTTTTCCGTTGAGCATCTGCATCGGGTCTGGTCCTGCCGTGGATGCTTCTTTTCTTAGAACTTATAGCCCAGCGTGCACACAGGCGTGGCACATCAAAACTAATGGCCACGGCGCCAGTGATAGTATTTTGCCTTTATGGCTGTTGGCGTTCGGCCTCCTGCTCGAGAAACGCCAGCAAGGCCTGGGCATCGGCCTCGTTCAGGCGCAGGTTGGGCATGGCCACGCCGTTGTATTGCCGGTACAGCGCCATGACCTGCGGGTCTTGCTCGGCGAGCATGCGATCCGGCTCGCGGATCCAGCGGCTCAGCCAGCGCTGCTCGCGGCGCCGGGTAACGCCGAGCAAGTCCGGGCCGACCGCGCGCAGGCCGGTAGCCTGGCCATCTTCCGGGCCGAGGCTGTGACAAGCGGCGCAACGGGTGCGAAACAGCTCTTCGCCGCTGCTCGGCGGGCGAATCTGCGGGGCATCGGCGTAGCTCTGCTCGCTACTGGGTTGCTTCCAGTTCTGCAGGCTGTTGGCCAGTTGGTCGGCGAGAATCCACGGGTTTTCGAAGGGTGAGGCCTTCATCCAGCGCCCGGTGGCCTGGTTGCCGACGATCAGGCTGAGGTTGTGGTCGCGACTGCGGCCGTTGTCGACGCCTTCGATAAACAGGCCCAGGCTGCGGCGCAAGGCATCGATCTGGCCTTTGTCGCCGGTTAGAAAGCGCCAGCCGGGCGCCACCTTGAACTTTGCCGCGTAGGCCTTGAGCACCTCGGGGGTATCGCTGAGCGGGTCGATGCTGATCGAGTAGAAGAACACCTCGCGCCCGACCCGCTCGCCCAGCAGCTGCTGGACCTGGCGCAGGCGCGCGGTCTCCAGCGGGCAGGAATCGCCACAACCGGTGAAGATGAAGTTGATCACCACCACCTTGTTCTTGATCAGGTCGTCGAAAAAGCGCAGGTGCTCACCGTTGTGGTCGATCAGCTCGGTATTGGGGAAGTACTGCGCCCCCCAGGGCGTGGCCTCCTCGGCCAGCCCCGGCAGGCTGCTGCACAGCCAGCAGAGCAACAGGCAACGTGCGATAACGCCCATGGCAACCTCCCCCGGCTACTTGCCGACCTTGACCTGCGGGCCCTTGCCATCACCGTTGCGCCAGGTCGGCAGCGCCGCCGAGTTGACGTACTTGACCCCGTCCCAGCTGGGCAAGGGCGTTGGCATCAACTGCAACTGGCCGGGGTGCTCGATGTCCCAGCGCAGCAGCATCGAGTTGTCCTCGTGCTGGGTGTTGTGGCAGTGCTCCATGTAGGTGCCGGCGAATTCGCGAAAGTTGATCGCCACCTCGACGTTGTCCAGGCCGTCGGCTTCGCTGCCGATCCGGTAGACGTCCTTGCGCGCCCACTTTTCCCATTCCGGCGGCGCCTTGCCGCCGCGGCTGAGGATGATGCCCTCCTCGAAGTGCACGTGCACCGGGTGGCTCCAGCCGTTGCCACCGTTCTGGATCTTCCAGATTTCCAGGGTGCCGAAGCCGCTGGCGCCGGCGTCGGTGGGGCCAGTGGCCAGCTGAGGCGCGGCGTTGAGCCGGCGCGGGTCCATGTGATAGCCAAAGCCGCCGTCGGTCTTGACCGTCCACGGCGCCTGGTCGGTGCCATCGGAGCGGCCGAAGATGAAGGTGCGATGGCGGGCCTGGGCCAGGCGGGCGATGTCCGCCGGGTTGTCGCGGTGCAGCTTGAGCGGGATCATCACCTTGCCCTCGGCCTTGCCGGGTTTGGCCGGCTCGTAGGCGGCCGGGTCCATGGCCAGGTCCTGGCCGCTGTAGGGCTTGACGTTGAACTGCAGGATCTTGTTGACGGTGGGGTCGCCTTTATCCCATTGCGGGCCCTTGCTGGTCTGCTTGATCACCGCCTGATACTTCTCCGACAGCACGTCGGCCAGGGCAATGGCCTCTTTGGGGCCCTTGCCGGTGTCATGGGCCTGGAGGTTGAGCAGGAACAGCTTGTCGCCGGGCTTGATCCCGTTCTTGGCGAAGTTGACGACAATGTCGAAGCGCTCGGCGATGCCCTGGGTCGGCAGGATGGCGTTGTGGTCCTGTTTGTCGCCGTTGGCGTCCAGGTCCATGCTGCCGTCGAACGGCACCGCGTGCTCCATGATGTTGCCGTCGTTGGCAATCATGTGGAATGGCACCCGCGCATAGGAAAGCCCCGAACCCTTGGGCCCGGCGAACTCGCCGCCGCTGCCCTTGATTTCACGCACCAGCGCCAGCTTCAGGTAGCGCGACACCGAACCGTTGAGGATGCGCAGGCGGTAGCTGCGGGCGCGCACGTCGAGGTATGGCTTGTATTGCCAGTTGACCAGGATCTGGTCGCCGAGAAAGCCGTCGGTGTTGAACGGGTTGAACCACAGCTGGCCGTTCTGGCCCCAGGCCTTGTCGGCGATCAGCAGGTTGAGGTCATAGTCGCGATTGCCCCACGACAGCGCCGAGCCGCTGGGCAGGCGCAGGTTGACGCCATCGTCGAAGGCCTCGTTGCCGCGGTCCAGGGCACTGTAGTAGTTCATCATCGCAGCGTTGCCCTTGTAGACGTTCTGCGCGGTGAAATCGAGCATGTGGTCATGAAACCAGTGGGTGCTCATGGTTTCGCGCCAGTCGCCGCGAATGCGGATACTGCCGTTCTCGCAGGTTTTCAGCCCCGGGTTGGCGTCGTTGACCCACAGGGTTTCGCCCGGGGTGCAGGGGAACGCCGCGCGCGGGTCTTCGGCGCGGGTGTTGATGCTGTCGTAGCCGGCCAGCTGGATCGGCCAGCGGTAGTCGTAGTACTGGCCCGGGAAGAAGAACGCGTTGGCGTAGCCGTCGCTTTCGGCCGGGGCGTGGCCGTTGTGTTCATGGGTGCTGATGGTGTGCAGGCCAAAGCCGTGGTTGGCGGCGGGGTCGATCGGCAAGGCGTTGTAATGGCGCATCAGCAGCGGCTGGCCGTATCGCACCATCAACAGCTTGGCCGGCAAGGTGCCGTCGAAGGTCCATAGCGACTTGTGATCCTGCAGCGGCATGTTGGGGTGGAAGCGGGTATCGACGCCCTTGGTGGTGCCCAGGGTGTTGGCCTGGCCGGCGGTGTTGTAGTAAAGGCCGCCGGGGCCGAACTCGCCGACGCTGTAGTGGTGCATCTGCATGGCGTCACGCAGGCCGCTGTTGATCCGCGCCCCGGCTTGCGCGGTTTTGTAGACGGCCTGGGGGTAGAACTCGTTCCAGCGCTGGTGCGACCAGCCCTTTCCTGGTGGCCGGCCTTCGGCGGCAGAGCCGATGTGGCGGTTGAGGAACAGCTCGATCTGCTGCTGCCAGGGGTTACGGTCGACAACGTTGGCAAACTGGCCGGGGAACGGAGTCAGGCCCGGCTGCTTGAGAAAGGCATCGAGCAACGGCCCGGACGGCGCACTGCGCGCGACGTTGAGCGGGTCTTGCTGCGGCGCCGGGCCGGTGCTGGGCGCCGGGAACACCAGCAGCCCGGCGGGGGTGGTCGGGTCGAGGCGGGTCGGGCCGAATTCTTCGAACAGCAGCAGTTGCTGGCTGAACGGCTGGGCGCCGAACATCGGGCTGGGGGCGCCATTGGTGGGGTAGTTGAAGCTGGTTTGCAGCGCTGGCGGGCGCTCGTTCTCCTGGCGCGGGGTGGTGCGGTCGCCCTCGCCCTCGGGCAGGTCGAAGGCGCCGAGATTGGCCTCGGGCAGCGACAGCAGGTTGTTCAACGCTGCGGCGCTGTCGGCGGGTGGATCGCTGAAGGCCGAGGGGTCGCCAGGCTCTGGCGGCTCGACATCATCCAGGCGGCTGGCGTTGGCATCAGCCATTAAGGCAATGGCCAGGGCGATGCTCAGGACAAGAGGCGTGGGGTTTGGGGTTTTCATCATCTTCACCCAGATTCAGGGACCGGTAATGTCGTTTTGCAATTACCTGGCCACATCTGTATCAGGATGTGTATTCGTTAATTATCAATAGGTTATTCCTACTACCTAATATTATTTACGAAGAGTGATGCTGGAAAACCACCCCCAGTTCTGGGTCTTTACCCTGCGGGAGCTAAAAAACAGCAATGTGTTTAAATTCATATAGTTATTAGTATTTATTAAAGTTCTTTATCCGTTACTTCCCCACCACCCTGAACGTCAGCAACACACACGTACCCTGCCCCTCCTCGCTACTGAGCTTCACCGTTCCGCCAAAGCGCTCCATGATCCGCCGCACCAGCACCAGGCCAACCCCCAGTCCGCCTTGCTTGGTGCTGAAGAACGGCTTGAAGGCCATGCGTTGCTGCTCCTCGGTCATGCCCTTGCCGCTGTCGCACAACTGCAGGGTCAGGCCCTGGCGCGTGTGCCGGCGCCGCTCGACACGCAGCTCACCGCCTTCGGGCATGGCCTCCAGGGCGTTGGCGATCAGGCTGTTGAAGATCTGCCCGAGCAGTACCGGCTGGCACAGCACCTGAACCTGGGGCAACTCGCCCATCTGCAGGCGCACGCCCTGGCGCAGTAGTTGCGGGGCAAAGCCTTGCAGGCTGTCCTGCAGCACCCGCAGCAGGTCTACCGGCTCCGGGGTATCGTTCAAGGGCCGCAGCGACTGCAACAGCTCGCGCACCCAGTGGGACATGCGGTCGACCTGGCTGATGATGTCGCCGATGTTCTTCTGCGCCGGCCCCTCTTCGATCTCCTGGGCAAGTTCGGCGCTGGAGCGAATGCTCGCCAGGGGGTTGCGCAGGCTGTGGGCCACCGCCGACGACATCTCGCCCAGGGCCACATAGGTTTCGTTGTTGATCAGGCGCTTTTGCTGCACCGCCAACTGCCGGGCGGCGCGGCGCATGATGCCGTACAGGCCGATGTACACAAGCCCCGCGCCGATCGCCGTGGCCAGCCAGATCAGCAACAGGCCGCGTTCGATACGCAAAATCAGGTCGCGGGGCTCCTTGTAGATCTCGACCATGGCAGTGACGTTGCCGCCCTCGGCATCGAACAGCGGGATGTAGTTCTCGATGAACAACTGCTCGGGCGGGGTAATGAACTTCTGCTCGCTGCGCGCCTGGTCGACGTCGTGGTAGCTGGCCGAGACGCGCATCTTCTGGTCGAAGGCATGGTCAAGGTCGTCATCGGCGTCGATCATCTTGCCCACCAGCGCCGGGTTGCTCGACCAGATGACCATGCGGTCCGGGGCGTAGATATTGGCCAGCAACACGTCGGGCAGGTGGGCGATATGGTCGAGGAACTCGCCCCGGGCGCTGCGCCGGGCCTCGGGGTCGACATCCGGGAAGGCCTGGTCCAGGCGCGGGTCGAGCAATTCGCCCATGGTCCGCACGTTGGGGATCGACACGTGGCGCACTTCGGCCAGGGCGATGGCCTGGATGAACTGGGCGGTGAGCAAGGCGTCGCGCTCGACGCTTTCGTTGATCACGAAGCGGCTGGAGATCAAGCCCAGGCCCACGGCCACTGAAAGGATGATCGCCAGGCTGACGAAGGCGTACCAGCGCAGCAGGTTGAACGGCTTGCGCGCGGCGGCCGGGGCCGGGCTTGCGAGCTGCAGGGACGACGAATCGAGGCGTGGCTGGCTGCTCATCACTGACTCCCGAATGAACGCTCCTTAGGTTATAGCCCAGCCCGCGCAATTCCCCCGCCCGCTTGCCCCACTTGCCCCCAACCCTGGGGCCAGCGCCCCGAGTCGAGTGGCTCTGCCGACACCCTGTAACCGCACGCCAGGCCTTGTGCAGCAAGGCCTGCAGGGTCTTGAGAATAAATTGGTACGGATGTTGCCGATGCCTGTGCAGACGACCCAAGTCCATGGGCCCGAATGCAAGAGGGAAGACTCATGCACCGTCCAACGCCCCACCCACTGGCTCTGCTGATCCTGGCGAGCATTATCCAGGCACCGGCCCAGGCCGCCCTGTTCGAAGTAGACCCCGGCCCTTACCTGCCCGCTACCGGCGGCTTTGCTGCCTGGTACCAGGACACCCATGGCCGGGTGCTCGACCTGTGCCTGTCCAAGGCGGTCAGTTCGCGGGTGCCCGGCGCACCCGGGGCGCCGTCATACATGTGCGTGCTCAACCCCGCCCCCGGGGTGTTCGACGACACCCGGCCGATCAGCTTCCCGAGCAACTACCCCGACGAAACCTTCTGGTTCACCGCCGATGCCGCCATCACCGACGCCGCCAGCGGCATCGACCTGACCTACGGCACCGCCATCGAGGCCGCCTTCGCTGCCGAAGACGTGGTCGACGGTGACCAGGTCAGCTTTGCCCGGGTGCGTATCCGCGTCGACGTGCCCACGCCAGGCACCTACATCGTCACCCACCCCTACGGCGTCGAAGTGTTCGATGTACCGGCGGCCGGGCGGCGGGCAATCAACATGACCCGCGACATCGGTATCGGCTCGCCGAAAACCTACACCGGCGCGCTCAAGGGCGATGTCGGCCCGTTCCTGCGCGGTGCTGGTGGCCCCTACAGCGAAACCAACCCGGCCACTGGCGCCAGCGAACGCTTCATCGGCGACCCGAACCTGCAGGAAGCGGTGACCGGCAGCCCGTTCAACACCAACTTCGTGCGCATCGAGGGCCCCAACGGCCTGGATTTGCGTACCGAACTGTTCTCGGTCTCGGGCAAGCTCTCCACCGTCGCCCGCCCGACCCCGGTGATCGCCCAGCGCAGCACCTATTCGCGGCACAGCGAAAACGGCGACCTGCGCGCCCAGCAGGACCTGTTCGTACAGGCCCCGCCGCCACCGGCGACCGCCACCCTGGTCAGCCAGACCCCCAACCTCAACCTCAGCGAGGCCAACACCACTGGCGCCTGGTACGCCCAGTCGGTGCTCAACCCGTCGCTGCCGCTGAACCTGCAGGTGACCGCCGACAACAGCCTGGCGATCTCCACCAGTACCCCTACCACCCTGACCCTGGCGCTGACCGACCTGGTGGTGATCGAGCGCGCCGAGTACAGCCTGGCCTCCGGGCAACTGACCCTGGTTGCCAGCACCAGCGACGAAACCAGCCCGCCAGTGCTCAGCGCCCGCACCGGCAACGGCGCCACGATCGGCACCCTGAGCGGCAATGGCGCGGTCAAGACCCTCACCACCGGCCTGTCGCCGATTCCGCCCGCCAAGGTCACGGTGACCAGCACCAACGGCGGTAGCGACAGCGAAGAAGTGGTGCTCGTGCCATGAACACTCTTACGCCACGTCCCGTAGCAGGAGGCAGCATGAACAACTGGCCACGCCTGGCGCTCTGCGCAGCCGGGCTTTCCCTCTCGCTGGCCGGCACTGCCTGGGCCGGCCTCAAGGCGGTCGATCCCGGCCCCTACACCCTGGCCACCGGGCGTTACCCGATGTGGTACCAGGACCACGGCAACCTGTCGCTGGAGCTGTGCCAGTCGCGGGCGGCAAGCTCGCGGGTAGCGGTTTCGGTGCCGCCGGCCTACATGTGTACCTTGCTGCCGGAGCCCGGGGTGTACGACGACGCCCTGCCGCTGGTGTTCCCCGACAACTGGCCGCCGGAGATGTTCTGGTTTCTGGCCGAGACCGAAATCCCTGAAGTGGGCAACAGCGGTTACGAGCTGGAAGTCTATGTCGCCGGTATCGAGGCGGCGTTTGCCGCCGAAAACCCGGTGGACGGCGACCAGCAAAGCTTCGCCCGTATCCGTATCCGCGCCTCGGTGCCGCGCACCGGCACTTACGTGATCACCCACCCGTACGGGGTCGAGACGGTCAACGTCACCACCGCCGGGCGCCGCGCCATCAACATTACCCGCGACATCGGCATCGGCGCCCCGGGCAACTTCAGCGGCGTGCTCAACGGCGCGATCGGGCCGTTCCTGCGCGGCGTCGGCGGCCCCTACACCGAGATCAACCCGGACACCGGCGCCAGCGAAACCTACGTCGGCGACCCGAACATCACCGAAGCGGTCACCGGCAGCCCCAACAACACCAACTTCGTGCGCATCCAGGGCCCGGCCGGGACCATCCAGACCAACCTGTTCACGGTCTCCGGCAAGGTCCTCGACCCACGCAAGCAAACCCCTGCCGAACTGCAGCGGGCCAGCTACCGGCGCACCTCGGACGGCACCCGCGTCGAGGTGTTCGCCAAGGCGCCGAACAACGCCACGCTGTGCATGCGCGAGACCCTTGCGCTGGTGCCGGGCACCCCGCCCTCGCCCTGCCAGTTCAACCTGCTGGCCGACAACAATGGCCTGTTCTTCGCCCAGCACCTGAGCAGCGCCGCACCGCCGCCAGTCATCGTCGTCACCGCCAGCGACCCGACCGGCGCCACCCGCCCCACCGCGCTGTCGAGCAAGCTCAGCGACGTGGTCAAGGTCACCACCGCCCGCTATGACTGGGCCAACAAGCGCCTGCGCATCGAGGCCAGCTCCAGCGATGAAGTGCAGGTGCCCGACCTGGTCGCCCAGGGTTACGGGCGGTTGTCGAAGTCCGGCACCCTGCAGACCCTGACGGTCAACGAGCTGAGCCAGCCGCCTGCGATCGTGACGGTGAAATCCGCCGCCGGCGGCAGCGACAGCGAGCCGGTGGTGGTAATCGGCAATGCCCCGGTCGACGCCGCCAACCAGCCGCCAGTGGCCCAGGCCGACGTCGGCAGCACCCGCGTTGGCGTGCCGCTGAGCCTGAACTTGCTGGCCAACGACAGCGACCCTGACGAAAACGTGCCGCTGAGCATCAGCGACCTCACCCAGCCGGCCACCGGCCAGGGCACGGTGGTGCTCAACGGCACCACGGCCGTCACCTACACCCCACCGGCAGTGGTCAATGCGCCGCTGGTGGCCACCTTCACTTACCGTGCCCAGGACAGCAAAGGGCTGAAATCGGCCGTTACCAACGTCACCGTCAACGTCGCTGCCAACCAGCCGCCGCTGGCTGTCAATGACACCGCCAGCACCCTCGGCGTGGCCTTGCCGATCAACGTGCTGGGCAACGACAGCGATCCGGATGGCAACGTACCACTGACGGTCGCCAGCGTTACCCAGCCGGCGCTGGGCCGCGGCACGGTCAGCAGCGACGGCAACCAGGTCACCTACACCCCGCCGGCAGTGATCCTGGCCGCGTTCAGCACCACCTTCACCTACATCGCCCGCGACAGCGCAGGTGCCCTGTCGGCACCGGCCACGGTCACGGTGCAGGTGTCGCCACGGCCACCGGCAGAGAACTTCACCGTCACCGCCGCAACGGTCACGGCGCGAGCTGGCGGTCGCTTTACATGGGATATCTCCGGCACCACCTCGGCGATCCTGCTCAACGCCGTCACCGTGCAGGTCAGCACCCCGACCGGCCTGGTCAGCCTGGGCACCACCCCGGTACCGCTGACCGGACGCTGGCGGCTGAGCGTCACCAACAGCGTCGCGCCGAGCACACCGGCACCGACGGCAACCGTCACCACCAGCCTGGGCACCGTGCGCACTGTGCCGGTCACCGTGCAGTAACCACAGGAGAACGACCATGGCGCGCCTGACCACCTTGCTGCTGTGCCTGAGCCTGAGCGCTCAGGGCGCCCTGGCCGACGACCTGATGGACAACGCTGACCTGGCCATGGGCAGCGACCTGGGCGAGCTGTCGATGCAGCCACTGGCGCCTTCAAGTGGCCAGCAGGCGCTGGTCGAGCAGAACGGCCAGAGCAACCGCGCAGCGATTGGCCAGGACGGCCAGGCGCTGCTCGGGCGCATCGTCCAGCAAGGCGGCGCGCAGGAGGCGTACATCCTGCAACAAGGCAACGACCTGATGGCCTCGATCAGCCAGCAGGGCTACGGCAACAGCGCCTCGATCAGCCAGAGCGGCAGCAACAACCGCGCGCAGATCGAGCAATACGGCAACAGCAACAGCGCCAGCATCGAGCAGGCCGGCAGCGGGCTTTCCAGCTCGGTGATCCAGGCCGGCAACGGGCAGCGCGTGCAGGTCAACCAATACCGTTAAACCTGGAGGCACCACCATGTTCAAGCTCGCTCCTTTAAGCGCCGCCATTGTCCTGGCCGTTGCCGGCCAGGCCATGGCTGACGACAGCCAGTCGACCCAGAGCCAGTTCGGCACCGAGAACATCGCCGAGGTCAAGCAGACCGCCGCGCCGCTCAGTACCACCACCCAGAACCAGCTGGGCCTGGGCAACAACCACGCCGCCAAGCAGGACGGGGGCAACAGCCAGATCCAGCAAAGCGGCACCGGCGACTACAACGCCGGCTACGCCGAGCAGTTGTACGAGTTCGGCAGCCAGATCAACCAGCAAAACGCCGGGGCCCTGAACAACACCCACGCCAGCCAGTCGCTGGGGGTCGAGAACAGCGCCCAGCAGACCCAGCAAGGCACCGGTAACTTCTCGTTCATCTACCAGGACACCCAGGCCGGCAGCCAGGGCACCACCTTGCAGTTTGGCGATAACAACCGCGCCTTTGTCGAGCAGCAGTACGGAGGCGGCGGCAACAACGCCCTGAGCATCCAGGCCGGTAGCGGCAACTACAGCGCCGCCGAGCACCTGAACTACAACAATGGCCAGATCGGCATCTACCAGGCCGGCGATGACAACTGGGCCTATGGCGATCAGCGCGAAGGCCAGGATGGCAGCGTCACCATCAGCCAGACCGGCAGCGCCAACTCCAGCGAAGTCTGGCAAGACACCCAACTGGGCAGCCAGGCCACGGTGACCCAGTACGGGCAAACCAACGAAAGCGTGCTCGACCAGAGCTTCGGCGAGGGCAACGTGGCCAGCATCACCCAGGCCGGCAGCCTCAACGCCAGCTATGCCGACCAGTTCGGATCGCAGCAGTCGACCACCACGGTGTTCCAGAACGGCCAGGGCAACGTCCACTACACCTACCAGAATGGCGACAACCACGTGCTCACGGTGAGCTCCACCGGCACCGGCAACAAGATCCTCGCCAGTAACTGGAAGGGCGACAAGTCCGGCGGCCAGTTCGGCAGCGCCCAGCGCGCCGAGGTCAACCAGAACGGCAGCGGCAACAGTGCCAACTTCACCCAGGACGGCAGCACCCAGCTCGCCCGCCTGAACCAGAACGGCAGCGGCAACAGCGCCGAACTTGCCCAGGTCGACAACAACAACGAGCTGTATTTTGAACAGAACGGCAGCGACAACCTGCTGATCGCCGACCAGCGCGGCACCGCCAACTACGCCACCGGCGTCAGCAGCGGCGCCGGCAACAGCGTCAAGGTCGAGCAATCGGGCAGCGGCAACCAGAGCTACACCTGGCAGCTGTACGGCGACAACAACCAGGCCAACATCAAGCAGACCGACGGCGTCAACGTCGCCTACGTGACCCAGGGCGGCTCGGCCAACCAGGCGATGGTCGACCAGAGCGGCGCAAACATGGCCGCGACCATCCAGCAGTTTGGTGCGGGTAACCAGGCGACGGTGTTGCAGCAGTAATTAATTCGGGGCCGCTTCGCGCCCCATCGCCGGCAATCTGATTCTCCCCCCCTTGACCGTGACTCGCCGACAGGCTGGTCACGGTTCTTTTTTTGCCCTTATAATGCGAACAATTCGCAACTGCATCTTTCATGTTTCAGGATCTCCGGGTGTCCCCTACCTCCCCCGCTCCCCAGCAACAGCTCCATGGCCTCTATCGCGATCACCACGGCTGGCTGCAGGCCTGGCTGCGCAAGCGCCTGGGCGACCGTGAGCGTGCTGCCGACATCGCCCACGACACCTTCCTGCGCCTGCTGGTCAGCGGCCGTTTGCCCGGCCACGACGAGGGCCGCAGCTACCTGGTGCAACTGGCGCGCAACCTGGTCATCGACCAGTGGCGCCGGCAACGCATCGAGCAGGCGTACCTGGCCAGCATCGCCCACCTGGACGAACCGCAAACGCCGTCGCTGGAGACCCGCGCGATAATCCTGCAGACCCTGCAACAGATCGACCAGATGCTCGACAGCATGCCGGCCAAGGTGCGCAGCGCCTTTTTGCTGTCGCGCTTCGAAGGCCTGGGCTATGCCGAGATCGCCGAGCGCCTGGGGGTCACCGTAAGCTCGGTGCAAAAGTACATGATCCGCGCCATCCAGGCCTGCTACCAGGTGCTCTACAGCGAATGAGCGCGGTAAACGATGCACCGATCGACGCGGCGATTGTCGAGCAGGCCAGCCACTGGCTGATGCTGCACTGGGACGGCCCGCTGGATGCCGGGCAACGCCTGGCGTTTGCCGATTGGCAAGCGGCCGATGCCGAGCACCGGCGCGCCTGGCAGCGCCTGCAAACCCTGCAGCAGACCCTCGCCGCCGTGCCTGCGCAAACTGCCCGCAGCGTGCTCGAAGAGCGCCAGAGCCGGCGTACTCTGCTCAGGCAGCTGTGCGTCCTGCTGCTGGTGGGCGGCAGTGGCTATCTGGGCCAGCAGCACCTGCCGTGGCGCGAGGCGATGGCCGACCAGCGCAGCGCCCCCGGCGAAGTGCGCCGCCTGCAACTGGCCGATGGCAGCCAGCTGCTGCTCAACAGCCGCAGCAGCGTCAACATCCAGTTCAGCGCACAAGAGCGGCGCATCCACCTGCTCGAAGGCGAGCTGCTGCTGACCAGCGGCAAAGACCCAAGGCCGCTCAAGGTCCAGACCCTGGCCGGTGAAGTACAGGCCCTCGGTACCCGCTTTGCCGTGCGCGAGCTGCGGGGTGGCAGCCGCGTCGAGCTGTTCGAAGGCGCCTTGATGATTCGACCCGGAGCGGGCACCGAGCAGTTGCTCACGGCCGGCCACGGCCTGTGGTTCAACCGCCAGGGCTGCGGGCCACAGCATCCGGCCGATAGCAACAGCATTGCCTGGGAGCACGGCCGGCTGATTGCCGAGCGCCAGCCGCTGGGGCGCTTTCTCGAGGAACTGGGCCGCCATCGGCGCGGGGTCATCCGCTGCGAGCCGGCCATCGCCGAACTGCCAATCACCGGCGTATTTGCCCTCGCCGACAGCGAGCGCACCCTCGCCGCCCTGCAAGACAGCCTGCCGATCCGGGTGCACTACCTGAGCCGCTACTGGGTGACCGTCACCGCGCGTTGACCGCCCGTGCTTGCACTTTCGCAAAAATAACTGCGCAAGCCGTTGTCGGTTTGCGCCGCTCGTTCGGGTTAGTCATCAAAACTAACCAATACGCATTCTCAAAGGAGTCTTCGGGATGCCGAACCTGCCGCCCCCCTGCCCGTCCCCCCTGAGCTTGGCAATCCGCAGCGGATTGCTCGCCGGCCTGCTCGGCAGCGCCTGCTGCAGCCTGGCCATGCCCGCCCAGGCCGAAGCTGCCCGCCAGGAACAACGCCTGTACCAGATTCCCGCTGGCACCCTCGACCAGGCCCTGACCCAGTTCGCCGCCAGTGCCGGCCTGCTGCTGTCGGTGGATGCGCGCCTGACCGCCGGCAAGCCGTCGCTGGGCCTGCAGGGCCATTACGCGCCGGCCCAGGCCTTGAGCAAACTGCTAGCCGGTAGCGGCCTGAGCGCCTACTTCAGTGACGACGGCCGGGTGCTGATCGAAAATTCCGCGCACGCCAGTGATGCCCTGGAGCTCGGCGCCACCCGGGTCAAGGGCCAAGCCGAGGACGACGGGCTCAAGGACTACGGCGTGCCACGCTCGGTGGAAACCCGCAATCTGGAGCAACTGGAGCGTTTTCGCGGTCGCTCCAATGCCGACCTGCTCGCCGGCATCGCTGGCGTGCAGACCTCCGACGGGCGCAACGGCGGCGGCATCGAAGTCAACATCCGCGGCATCCAGGGCCAGGGCCGGGTGCCGGTCAAGGTCGATGGCAGCCAGCAGTCGCTGGATGTTTACCGCGGTTACGCCGGCACTGCACAGCGCGCCTACATCGACCCGGACCTGATCAGCAGCGTCACCGTCAACAAGGGCCCGAGCCTGGACGCCGGTGCTTCCGGCGCCATCGGCGGCTCGGTCGAGATGCAGACACTGACCGTCGATGACATCCTCAAGCCCGGCGAGACCACCGGCTGGCGCCTGCGCGGCTCGCTGGCGGACAACAGCAGCGCCGACGTCCCCAGCGACTATCGGGTGCGCCCACGCACCGAGCGCAACGACCTGCTGCACGCGCACGACTGGTCGCGCAGCCTGGCCTTCGCCCACAAGGACGAAGCTTTCGATGTGGTCGCCGCCTACGCCGAGCGACGTAACAACAACTACTTTGCCGGCAAGCACGGTTATTCGCGCTACGACACCTCGGTAATCAGTGGCGGCGCCCTGGTCGATGCCAACACCGTGGCACGCAACTACTGGCCCGGCGAAGAGGTGCTCAACTCCAGCACCCACAACAAATCCTTCATGCTCAAGGGCACCCTGTACCGCGACAACGGCCTGGAGCTGGGCCTGGGCTACCGCTACATGGATTCGAGCTTTGGCGAAATCATGCCCTCGCAGATTGGCCGCTCAGGCCCGTCGATGACCCAGCCACTGGGCGACTTCAAAAAAGACATCGACCGCTACGACGAAGCCTTCTGGATGAGCGCCGCCCCCGAGTATTACCAGCAATGCTCGGCCATCGCGGCCCCGGTGCCGGACGGCGACAATATGTGGGACAGCACCGGCTGCTTTGTGCGCGAGACCCTCGACCCGGTCTACGACTACAGCGGCGCCAACCAGATGATCCAGTTCAAGCCCGGCAACATGAAGCTGCACACCCTCACCAGCGAGTTCAAATGGCGCCCCGAGGACGACAGCCTGGCCCGCTACATCGACCTCAACGGTCATGCCTGGGCAACCTTCGGGCGCAGCATCATGTACAACAACGTCGGCTTTACCGCGCCGCAACGCGGCCAGGGCTATCAGGACGAGCAAAGCGAGCACTACCGCCAATCGCTCAAGTCCGACCTGAGCAACCTCAAGGTCGGCACTGACATCAGCAACACCAGCCGCCTGCTGACCGGCAGCGGCGACTACGCCCTGACCTATGGCGCCTCGTACCAGTACGAAAGCATCGACCCTAGCCGCAAGCCGTGGCAGGACGACCTGGAAAACAACCGCATCGAACGCAATGGCTATCGCCACGAATACAGCCTCAGCACTGCCCTGGAATACAAACCGGTCCCGCAGTTGACCTTCACCGCTGGCGGGCGCTACAGCGGTTACCGCATTTACGACCGCAACCGCCAGGCGCTGTATGCCGCGCCGGCCGGGGCCGGCCCCGACGAGCCATGGTGGAACGCCGAATTTGCAGGCTTCGCCGACAACGCCGAACTGTCTGGCCACGGCTTCGCCCCGGCCTACAGCGTCAGCTATGCCTTTACCCCCAATGTCATGGCGTATGCCCTGTACAACCAGGGCATGCGCATGCCGTCGCTGTTCGAGACCACCCTGGGCAGCTGGTCGGCAGAACCGAACTACGACTTGCGCCCGGAGCGAATGAAAACCTTCGAGGTCGGCGCATCGTTCAAGGGCAGCAACCTGCTGCTGGACAACGACCAGGCCGGGTTCAAGCTGGCCTACTTTCACAACACCATCGATGACATGGTCACCCGCAACTACCGCTACAACCCCAAGGGCCGCCCCGGTTTCAACGGCGAGCTGAAGATCCGCAACGTCGACAGCTTCACCACCCAGGGCATCGAGCTGCAAAGCCACTACGACAGTGCCTGGTGGTTCGCCGACGCCTCGTACGTCTACAACATCAAGGCCGAAACCTGCGACCGCGCCTTTGCCCAGGCCCTGCGCGACGGCGGCAAGAGCGAAACGCCGGACTGCACCACCGGCGGTTTCCAGGGTTCCTACACCAACACCCAGAACCCGCCGCGCTACAGCGTCAACCTGGTGCTGGGGGCCAAGGCCTTCGAGCAGAAACTGGCCAGTGGCATACGCATGCGCTACACCAGCGGGCCGATGTACGTGCTGGACAAAAGCTGGCACGTAGGCACCACCACACCGCAGCAGCACTACCTGGAAGCGCGCATCTATGATTTTTTTGCCGACTACCAGGTCAGCGACGAACTCAAGGTCAGTTTCAATGTTTACAACTTTACCGACCAGTACTACCTCGACCCCATGTCGCAAAGCATGATGCCGGCACCCGGCCGCACCTCAAGCCTGGCAGCATCCCTACAGTTCTAAAGGCCTTTTGCCATTAATCTGTCGGAATCGCCGTAGCAGGGTTTTACCGCCCTGCTTCGTTAATATTTTATTTTTCTCCTTAAGGGTTTACACGCGAATGGTAATTCTTATCATTCTCGACTTCCCGAACGGCCCGGCCCTTCCGTCCAGGCCGTTCACCCTTTGTTTCAGGAGAGATCTGACATGGTGTCGCGCTTCAACCTCAGCCGCTTGAGCATTGCCTTGCTGGCCACCCTGGGTTCCACGGCACTGGCTGCAGCGCCCCTGGAGCTGCAACCGGATGAAGTCCAGGTGCAGCCCACCGACCTGCCAGTGGACGGCAGCCGGCAGGCGATCGAGCTGGAGAACACCCGGGTGCTGGGCACCGCCGAAGAGGAGCTCAAGCAAGCGCCAGGCGTGTCGATCATCACCGCTGAAGACATCAAGAAGCGTCCGCCGGTCAACGATCTTTCCGACATCATCCGCCGCGAACCGGGGGTCAACCTCACCGGCAACAGCAGCAGCGGCGCGCGTGGCAACAACCGCCAGATCGACCTGCGCGGCATGGGCCCGGAAAACACCCTGATCCTCATCGATGGCAAGCCGTCGACCTCGCGCAACGCCGTGCGCTACGGCTGGAGCGGCGACCGCGACACCCGCGGCGAAACCAACTGGGTGCCGGCCGAAGAAGTCGAACGCATCGAGATCCTCCGCGGCCCGGCCGCCGCACGCTACGGCTCGGGTGCCATGGGTGGTGTGGTCAACATCATCACCAAGCGCCCGACCCAGGACCTGCGCGGCTCGATGACCCTCTACACCATGCTCCCCGAGGACGACTCCGAAGGCACCGGCAAGCGGGTCAACTTCAGCCTCAGCGGGCCGCTCACCGACAGCCTGATCTTTCGCGTGTACGGCAACCTGAACAAGACCGACGCCGACGACATGAAGATCAACTCGGCGCACCAGGCCTATGAAGAATCGCTGATGGCCGGCCGCGAAGGTGTGCGCAACAAGGACATCAACGGCCTGCTGAGCTGGAAGATCGACCCGGCCAACACCGTCGACCTGGAGTCCAGCTACAGCCGCCAGGGCAACATCTTTGCCGGCGACACCATGCTCAACGCCGGCGGCGAGTTCGTCGAGAGCCAGGTGGGCAAGGAAACCAACGTCATGCAGCGCTCAAGCTTTGCCCTGACCCACCGTGGCGACTACGACTGGGGCACCTCGACCGCCTCGCTGTCCTACGACCTGACCCGCAACGAGCGTCTCAACGAAGGCCTGGCCGGCTGGGGCGAAGGCGCGCCATCGGGCGGTGCCGGGCGCTTCGAGTCGCGCCTGCGCAACACCCGCGCCACCGGCGAGGTCAACCTGCCGCTGAGCATGGGCCTGGAGCAGGTGCTGACCCTGGGCGGCGAGTACCTCTACGAGTCGCTCAACGACCCGGGTTCGCTGCGCCCGCAAAGCTATGACCCGGGTGCCGAGCTGCCGGGCTTTGACCGCACCCAGACCAAATCCACCGCGCGCAGCTTTGCCTTGTACGCCGAGGACAACATCGAAGTCGGTGAAAACACCATCGTCACCCCGGCCTGCGCCTGGACCACCACGAAGACTACGGCGACAACTGGAGCCCGAGCCTGAACGCCTCGCACCAGATCACCGAGGCCCTGAGCATCAAGGGCGGCATCGCCCGCGCCTACAAGACCCCCAACCTGTACCAGGCCAACCCCAACTACCTGCTGTACAGCCGCGGTACGGGCTGCAACTCCGGTGAAGTCAACAACGGCGGCTGCTACCTGCTGGGCAACGCCAACCTCGACCCGGAAACCAGCGTCAACAAGGAACTGGGCCTGGCCTACGACAAAGGCACCTGGCGCACCAGCGCCACCTACTTCCGTAACGACTACAAGAACAAGATCGAAGCCGGAAACCAGACCTTGTTCCGCCTGCCCAACGGCCGGCGCATCCTGCGCTGGGAAAACACCGGCAAGGCCGTGGTGCAAGGGGTTGAGGGCAACCTGTTCGTCGAGCTGACTCCGGCGCTGGACTGGAACACCAACTTCACCTACATGATCGAGTCCAAGGACAAGAAAACCGGCGAGCCGCTGAGCATCATCCCGAGTACACGGTCAACTCGACCCTGGACTGGAATGTCACCGACAAGCTGTCGTTCCAGCTCAACGGCACCTACTACGGCAAGCAGGAAGCGCCGACCTACAACGCCCGGGCCAATGAAACCCTGGACAAGAAGGTGCAGAAGGACGTCGATCCCTATGGCATTGTCGGCATCAGCAGCGGTTACGAGTTCACCAAGAACCTGAGCATGCGCGTGGGCGTCAACAACCTGTTCGACAAGCGCCTGTACCGCGAGGGCAACTCCGATGAAGCCGGGGCACTGACCTATAACGAAGCGGGCCGGGCGTACTTCGCCTCGTTTACCACGTCGTTCTGATGGAGTGAGTGGGGGATGGAAGCTGGCCTCGCAGGTCTCAGGCCGAGTCATTCACCCCGACAAGCCACAACTTAAGTGCGTAGGAATTTTCGACAATTCCTACCACAATTTTCAACGCCTCTATACTTCCCATACTCTTGCAACCTGATTCGACGTATCGTTGGCGACTCGCCGGCTCCGGCCCGATTCGTCTTCCTGAATGATTCAGGAAACGGCCTACCCTCTTCGTCAAGGAGTTGCGCCAATGCCTACGGTACTCATCGTCGATGATCACCCCACGATTCGTCTTGCGGTGCGTATGCTGCTCGAGCGTGACCGCTACGAAATAGTCGGTGAAACCGGTGACGGCGTGGCCGCCGTGCAAATGGCCCGCGAGCTGCGCCCGGACGTGGTAATCCTCGATATCGGCCTGCCCGGGCTCGATGGCCTGAGCGTGATCAAGCGCCTGCACCTGCTGGAAAAAACCCCGAAAATCATGGTCCTCACCGGTCAGCCGGCCGCCTTGTTCGCCCGGCGCTGCCTGGATGCAGGCAGCTCCGCCTTCGTCCACAAAGACGAGGACCTGGAGGCACTGATCTTCGCTTTGAAAGCCATGATCAAGGGTTACTCGACCTTCCCGGACATGTCGGCCAACCGCGGCCCGCTGGGTAGCGAAAAAGATCGTCTGGGCAGCCTGTCGCACCGCGAGATGGAAGTGTTGCGCATGCTTGCGGCCGGGCTGTCGAATAACGACATCGGCAAACGCATGCTGCTGAGTCCGAAGACCATCAGCACCTACAAAAGCCGGATCATGGAGAAACTCCAGGTAGGATCTTTCGTCGAGTTAATGGCTCTGGCCACTCGTAACCAGGTGATCTGAGCCCATCATGAACATCCGCCCTGCTCTGCTGGCCCTGGTGCTGGGCTGCCTGCCGCTGTTGCTGCTCGACAGCAGCCTGGCCGATGAGCCCGGCGAGCCACGTACATTACTGGCGCGTTCGGTGGTCGGCGGCGAAGGCGTGGCCCTGTCAGCAGATGACCGGCGCTGGCTGAAGGAAAAAGCCGTGCTGCGCCTGGGAACCTCGCGCCCGGACTACCCGCCTTTTGATATCAACGTCAGCCAGAACGAATACGAAGGCCTGACCGCCGACTACGCCGGGCTGATCAGCGAGCTGCTGGGCATCCGGGTAGAGGTTCGCCGCTACAACAGCCGTCAACAGGCAATCACTGCCCTGCACACCGGGGCCATCGACCTGCTCGGCAGTTCCAATGGCTTTGAAGCCGCCGATGCGCAACTGGTGCTCAGCCAACCCTATGCCGACGACCTGCCGGTGATCGTCACGCCCCAGGGCAAGACCCGCGCCGTCGATGACGAACTGGACGGGCTGCGCCTGGCCATGGTCGATCACTACCTGCCGGATGAAGAAGTCCAGCACCTGTTTCCCAAAGCCCACCTGCAGCTGTACTCCTCGACCATGGCCGGCTTGTCGGCAGTGTCGCTGGGACAGGCCGACGCCTTTGTTGGCGATGCCATCAGCAGTGACTACCTGATCGGCAAGAGCTTTCAGGAAAGTGTGCAGATCTCGCACTTCGTCAGGCACGAGCGCGAAACCTTCGCCTTTGCCCTGGCTCGTGGCAACGACCGATTGCTGCGCTTGCTCAACCAGTCACTGGCGGTCACCAGCGAAACCGAGCGGCTGAACATCCTGCGCCGCTGGAGCAGCGGCAGTACCAGCATGCTGCTGGATCGCGACGTGCTGGTGTTGACCACCGAGGAGCGCCGCTGGATCGCACAGCACCCGATTGTGCGAGTGCTGGTCAACAAATATTTTGCGCCCTTGAACTTCTACGATGACCAGCAGCAGGTCCGTGGCATTACCGCCGATGTGCTGGAGCAGATCAGCCTGCGCACGGGGCTCAAATTCGAGTTCGTCGAAGCCGATGCCGGCGCCGCCGCGATCACCTTGCTGCAACAGGGCAAAGCCGACCTGGCCGGGACCCTGGTCTATAGCCCCGACCGCGCCAGGCAGGTCAACTTCACCCGGCCCTACCTGGTCGATCCCTGGGTGCTGGTCAGCCGGGTTGACAGCGACGACGGGCAAACGCCGGAGCAGTTGCAGGGTAAACGCCTGGCGGTGATCCGCGATTCACCCTTGAAGCCCCAACTACGGGAACGCTACCCGTCGCTGACGCTGATCGAGGTCGATAACCCGCTCGCATTGATGGAGGCGCTGGCGCAAAAGCGCGTCGATCTGGTGCTGAGCTCGCGTATCAACGCCGCCTACTTCATCAGCCGGCTGTTCAAGGATCGCCTGCGCATCGCCTCACTGTACGGCGATCAACCGATTACCTCCTCGTTTGCCACGGCTTTGCCGGCCACCGAACTCCACGCCATCATCGACAAAGCCCTGCTCAGCATCCCGCCCGACGAACTGGCGAAGCTGACCAACCGCTGGCGCACCAACGCCTTGATCAGCGACAGCCCCTGGTACAACTACCGCTCGCTGATCGTACAGATCCTCATCGTCGCCAGCCTGCTGATCGCCTGCGTGGTGTTCTGGAACCGCTACCTGCGCAGCCTTATCCGCCAGCGCAGCGAAGCCCAGCAGGCATTGCAGCATGAGCTGGGCTTCAGCAAACGCCTGCTCGAAGAGCTGCGCCTGGCCAAGGACCAGGCCGACGATGCCAGCCGCGCCAAAAGCACCTTTCTGGCGACCATGAGCCATGAAATCCGCACGCCGATGAACGCGGTGATCGGCCTGCTCGAGCTTGCGGTCAAGGACGCCGAACAGGGCCGCGCCGACCGTGCGTCGCTGCAGGTCGCCTTCGACTCGGCCAACGGCCTGCTGGCGCTGATCGGCGACATTCTCGACATCGCCCGCATCGAGTCCGGGCACATGCAACTGAACGCCGAAGCGACCGACCTGACTGCCCTGGTCGCCGCCACCGTGCGCGTGTTCGAGGGCAATGCGCGGCTCAAGGGCCTGGCCTTGGTCACCGACCTGCAGACCCTCGACGAAGGCCTCATGGTCGACCCGCTGCGGCTCAAGCAAGTGCTCTCGAACCTGCTGGGCAATGCCCTGAAGTTCACCGAGCAGGGCCAGGTGCAAGTCACCCTGCGCTACGGCCCGGCGCAACCCGGGCAACTGCGTCGGGTGCTGCTGAGCGTGCAAGACAGCGGCATCGGCATCAGCGCTGCAGACCAGGCGCACTTGTTCCACAACTTCGCCCAGGTGGGCGAGCAACCCGCGCGCCAGGGCACCGGCCTGGGCCTGGTGATCAGCCGCACCCTGTGCGAGCTGATGGGCGGCCGCCTGAGCCTGAGCAGCAGCCCGGGCCGCGGCACCCGCGTCGATATCGAATTGCAACTGGCGCTGGCGACGGTGGTGCACGCCCCGGTGGCGCCGATCGAGCAAGCGCCAGCCACGCAGGCCTTGAACATCCTGGTGGTGGACGACTACCCGGCCAACCTGATGCTGCTTGAGCGCCAGTTGAGCGTGCTCGGCCATCAGGTCAGCCAGGCCGGCGATGGCCAGGCGGCGCTGGGGTTGTGGCTGCAGGGGCAGGTCGAGGTAGTCATCACTGATTGCCATATGCCCGGCATGGACGGCCATCAACTGGCACGGCGTCTGCGCAATGAGGAGCAGCAACAGCAACGCCAGCCCTGCCTGATCCTCGGCCTGACCGCCAACGCCCAGGCCGAAGAGCGCGAGCGTTGCCTGGCCAGCGGCATGAACGATTGCCTGTTCAAGCCGATCGGTCTCAATGAACTGCGCCGTCACCTGACCGGCATCGACAGCCCGGCTGCGCCGGTAGTGGCAAGCGATAACCTTGAAGCACATGCCAGCGGCTTCGAGGTCGACAACCTCAGGTACCTGACCCTGGGCGACCCGCAACTGGTCGAACGCCTGCTACGGGAACTGGCCCAGAGCAACGGCGACGACCTCAAGGCCCTGCGCGCCCTCGGCCCGACGCCCAGCCGCGATGCCTTGCGCAGCCTGGCTCACCGGATCAAGGGCGGCGCCAAGATGCTCAAGGCCCGGGGCGTGGTGCAGCGCTGCGAAGCGCTTGAGCAAGCCTGTGTCGGCGACGCCGGTATCGAGCACCTGCAGGCCCTGGCCAGGGCCCTGGAACTGAGCCTGCAGACCCTCGAGACCGAGCTCAATCAGCGCGTCAGTGCAACTGCAAGGTCGAGTTGATCTGGCTGATCGCATCGACCACATGCTGCGAGCCCTGCTGGATTTCCAGAATCACCTCACCGGCTTCGTTGGCCAGCTCCACGCCAAGGCCCGTGCGGCTCAGGCTCGACTGCATGCTGGCCACGGCAGTCAACGACAGGTCGTGGTTCTGGCGCACCACTTCGACGATCTCCAGGGTCGCCTTGCTGGTGCGCGCCGCCAGGTTACGCACCTCATCGGCGACCACCGCAAAACCGCGTCCGTGCTCGCCAGCGCGCGCCGCTTCGATGGCCGCGTTGAGGGCCAGCAGGTTGGTCTGGTCGGCGATGCTGCGGATGGTCTGGACGATCTGCCCGATCAGTTCCGACTGTTTGCTCACGGCATCGATACTGCGCGCGGCGGCGTTGAGGTCCTGGGAGATTTCCTCGATCACCTGCACGGTTTGCTGCACCACCTGCGAGCCTTTGCGCGCGCAGGCGTCGTTCTGCACCGAAGTGGCATGGGCCGACTCGGCGGCGGTCTGCTGGGTGCTGACCTGGCGGGTGATGTCGCTGGCGAACTTGACCACCTTGTACAGGCGCCCGCGGGTGTCGAAGATCGGGTTGTAGGAGGCTTCGAGGTAAACCATCTGCCCGAGCTTGTTGACCCGCTCGAATCGGTGGGAATGGTACTCGCCACGGTTGAGCGAGGCCCAGAAGGCTTTGTAGGCCGCCGACTCGCTTTCGCTTTTGTGGCAGAACAGGCTGTGGTGCTTGCCCACCACCTCGTCGAGGCGGTAGTGCATGGTATTGAGGAAGTTCTGGTTGGCGTCGATGACCTTGCCATCCGGGGTGAACTCGATCATTGCCATCGAGCGGCTGATGGCGTTGATCAGGCTCTCGGTCTCGTGCTCGTGCTGCACCCGCTGAGTGATATCGGAAGCGACCTTGATGACGCTGGTGACCTGCTGCTGGGCGCCAAGCACCGGCATGTAGCTGGCTTCGAGCCAGACTTCGCGGCCGCGCTTGTCGATCCGGGCGAAGGTGCCGCTGCGCGGCTCGCCACGGTTCAGGTCACGCCACAGCTGGCGGTATTCCTCGCTTTTGCCGAAGGCTTCGTCGCAGAACAGGCGGTGATGCTTGCCACGGATCTCTTCGACGCCGTAGCCCATGGTCTTGCAGAAGTTTTCGTTGGCGTCGAGGATGATCCCGTCGGGGCTGAACTCGATCATCGCCATCGAGCGGCTGACCGCCGCCAACTTGGCAGTCATCTGGCCCAGGGCCTGGGTGCAACGCTCGATTTCAGCCAGATCGGACTTACGATGCAAATCAAACATTTTGTAACACTCCATGCTCGGGATTTGCTGAGCATAGATGGCGATTGGCACCGTGCAAGCACTCTGACATCACCTTGCAGCGCCCGCCGACTGGCGGTTTCAGCTGCTTTCGCGAACCATCAGTTCGAAGCCCAGATCCTGGCACTGCAACTGACTGCGCTTGCCATCAAGCAGGCCCAACAGCGCCTGCGCGGCGCAACGGCCAATGGCCGCGCGCGGGGTGCGGATCGAGGTCAGGCGCGGCACCATGTGCGCCGAAGCCGGCAGGTCGTTGAAACCGACCATGGCCACCTGCTGCGGCACCTTGATGCCCTGGCGCAAGGCTTCAAGAATCGCCCCCTGGGCCAGGTCGTCGTTGCAGAAGAAAATGCCATCGACATCGGCATGGCGCTGCAGCAGCTGGGCAAACAGCTCGCCGCCCAGGCCGATCGATGAAGGTTGTGGTGCCAGCAGCTCGCGGCCGTGGGCATCCAGGCCGGCTTCGGCCAGGGCCAGGCGAAAGCCTTCGGCGCGCTGCATCACCCGTGGGTCAAGTTGCGCGGCAATAAAGCCCGGGCGCTTGCAACCGCGCTCGAGCAGATGGCGCGCCGCCGCCCTTCCCGCTTCCTGTTGGGAAAACCCTACCGACATGGCCTGGCCTTCGCCGCCCAGCTCCATCATGTGTACGCACGGCACGCCGCTGGCGGCGAGCATCTGCTTGGCGGCGTCGCTGCGGTCAAAACCGGTGAGCAGGATGCCGCGCGGCTGATAAGCCAGGTAGTTGCGGATCAGGTTTTCTTCTTCGGCGATATCGTAGTGATAGTTGCCGATCAGCACTTCAAGGCCACGGGGACGCATGACCTCGTGAATGGCTTCGAGGGTGTCGATGAACAGGTGGTTGGACAGCGACGGGATCAACACCACGATCGACTGGCTCTGCTTGGAGGCCAGTGCCCGCGCAGCCGGGTTGGCCACATAGCCGAGGCTGGCGGCGGCGACCTGGACCTTTTCCACGAGCTCAGGGGCAACCGTGCTGACCCCGCGCAGTGCCCGCGAAGCGGTGATCGGGGAAACCCCGGAAAGCCTGGCAACTTCCGCCAGGGTGGGACGACCGGTAGTACGAGAGCCAATGCGGGTCATGAGGGGTTTTATTTTCGACTTGCAAAGAATGGGGAACGGGCACTAAGGTAGCGCTGTCTCAGACCACAGGCAATGCAAAACTGCATGAGGCCAGGAATGAGCATCCAGACTGCTTTTACAAAATCAATAACATCTGGGTGGGAAGCGCCCGAGACGTTAGCCGTCTCGCTTCAAGATAGCGCTATCTTGCCCTGCAGGAGGTACCGATGAACCCACCCCTCTCCGCGATTGTGGTCATGGGCGTCGCTGGCTGTGGCAAGAGCTACGTCGGTGCCGCCATTGCAGGCCTGAGCGGCGGTCGCCTGATCGAAGGCGACGACTTCCACCCCGCTGCCAATATCCAGAAAATGAGTGCCGGCATCCCCCTGGACGACGACGACCGTGCCGGTTGGTTGATTCGCCTGGGCGAGGAACTGCAAGCGTGCCTGAAGGCTGGCGAGCGTCCGATCCTCACCTGCTCGGCGCTGAAGAAGCGCTACCGCGATGCCCTGCGCCATGCCGTGCCGGACCTGGGCTTCGTGTTTCTCGATCTCACCCCCGCTGAAGCCAGCCGCCGCGTGCTCGCCCGCCCCGGCCACTTCATGCCCGCCAGCCTGATCGACAGCCAGTTCGCCGCCCTCGAACGGCCCAACAGCGAGCCGCTGACCCTGGCGCTGGACGCCACCCTGGCGGTGGACAAGCTGGCCATCGAGGTAGACCAGTGGCTAAAGCCCTGCGGTGAACCGCTGCTGGCGCGAACGGCCTGACCCTGGCTGTTTTTTCGGCTCACCCAAGATAGCGCTGTCTCGACCCGTAAACGCTGTAATAGTTCCGCCCACAACAATGACAATACGAGGCACTGAACCATGTTTGGTTTGGCAACTGATACCTACCTGCTGCTCGATGCGGTGGTCACCATCATCGGCCTGGTGCTGCTGATCACCCACTTCAAGGTCCACCCTTTTGTCGCCCTGACCCTGGCGGCCGGTTTTCTCGGCCTGACCTCGGGGATGCCGGTGGCCAAGGTGATGAAATCATTCCAGGACGGCTTCGGTGGCGTGCTGGGTTTTGTCGGCATCGTCCTGGCCCTGGGCACCATGCTCGGCAAGCTGATGGCCGACTCCGGCGGCGCCGACCAGATCGCCCAGACACTGATCCGCGCCTTCGGTAAACAGAAGGTGCACTGGGCGATGATGTTCGCCGCTTTCCTGGTGGGCATTCCGCTGTTCTTCGAGATCGGCTTCGTGCTGTTGATCCCGCTGGTGTTCATCGTCGCCCGGCGCTCCGGGGTGTCGTTGATCAAGATCGGCATTCCGCTGCTGGCCGGCTTGTCGGTGGTCCACGGCCTGGTGCCGCCGCACCCGGGGCCGCTGCTGGCGATCGGCATCTTCAATGCCGACATCGGCAAAACCATTTTCTACGGGCTGATCGTCGCCCTGCCCACGGCGATCATTGCCGGTCCCCTGTACGGCAACTTCATCTCCAAATACATCCCGGGCAACCCCAACAAGGAGCTGATGGAGCAGATCGCCCGCGAGTCCGACCAGCAGAACCTGCCCAGCTTCAGCATCACCCTGATCACCGTGCTGCTGCCGGTGTTCCTGATGCTGCTGAAAACCTTCGCCGACGTGGTGCTACCGGCCGAGCACATCGTGCGCCAATGGATGGACCTGATCGGCCACCCAATCAGCGCCCTGCTTGCCGCCTTGCTGCTGGCGTTCTACACCTTTGGCGCGGCGCGCGGGTTCTCCCGCCAGCAGATCATGAAGCTGCTTGACCAGAGCCTGGCGCCGACGGCGGCGATCATCCTGATCGTCGGTGCCGGCGGTGGCTTCAAGCAGATGCTGGTCGATACCGGGGTGGGTAATGTGATCGGGCAGATGGCCGTGCAGGCACAGATTTCGCCGATCATGCTGGCCTGGCTGGTGGCGGCGGTGATTCGTATCGCCACCGGTTCCGCGACGGTGGCGACCATTACCGGCGCGGGCATCGTTGCGCCAGTGATCGGCATGATGCCGGGGGTCAACCGTGAACTGCTGGTACTGGCGACCGGCGCCGGCTCGTTGATTTTGTCGCACGTCAACGATGCCGGCTTCTGGCTGGTGAAACAGTACTTCAACATGACCGTGGCCGAGACCTTCAAGACCTGGAGCATGATGGAGACCATCCTCTCGGTGGTCGGCATCATCTTTATCATGCTGCTGTCGTTGGTGGTTTGAGGGCCTCATCGCGGGGCAAGCCCGCTCCTGCACTGTAGGAGCGGGCTTGCCCCGCGAGGCTGTTAAAAGGCTGCTTTAAAGATCGCCTCGATCTCTGCCTGGCTGGCCACCCGCGGGTTGGTCAGGCCGCAGGCATCCTTCAGGGCATTGGCCGCCAGGGTCGGAATATCGGCCTCCTTGGCCCCCAGCACCGCCAGCCCCGGCGCAATATCAATGGCCCGCGACAGCTGCTCGATCGCCGCCAGGGCGGCATCGCTGCCCTGCTCGGCGCTCATGGCGCTGACATCCACGCCCATGGCCTTGGCCACATCGCGCAGGCGCGCGGCGCTGACGCTGGCGTTGAAGCGCTGCACATGGGGCAGCAGCACCGCGTTGCACACGCCATGGGGCAAGTCATAAAAACCGCCGAGCTGGTGGGCCATGGCATGCACGTAACCCAGCGAGGCGTTGTTGAACGCCATGCCGGCGAGGAACTGGGCGTAGGCCATGTTTTCCCGGGCCTTGAGGTCGCTGCCGTCGGCCACGGCCTGGCGCAGGTTGTCGCTGATCAGCTCGATGGCCTTGATCGCGCAGGCGTCGGTGATCGGCGTGGCGGCAGTGGAAACGTAGGCCTCGATGGCGTGGGTCAGGGCATCCATGCCGGTGGCCGCGGTCAAGCCCTTGGGCATGCCGACCATCAGCGCCGGGTCGTTGACCGACAGCAGCGGCGTGACGTTGCGGTCGACAATGGCCATTTTCACGTGGCGCGCTTCGTCGGTGATGATGCAGAAGCGGGTCATCTCACTGGCGGTGCCGGCGGTGGTGTTGATGGCAATCAGCGGCAGTTGCGGCTTGGCCGACTGGTCCACCCCTTCGTAATCACGGATATGCCCGCCGTTGGTGGCGCACAGGGCAATGCCCTTGGCGCAGTCATGGGGCGAGCCGCCGCCCAGGGAAATCACGCAGTCGCAACGCTCGCGCTGCAACAGCGCCAGGCCCTGCTCGACGTTGGCAATGCTCGGGTTGGGCTTGGCGCCATCGAAGATCGCCGAGTCGATGTCGCGCATCGCCAGCATTTCGGCAATGCGCTCGGCGATCCCGGCCTTGGCCAGGCCCGCGTCGGTGACGATCAGGGCCTTGCGCAGGCCGTATCCGGCAATGGCAGCCATCGCCTCTTCGAGGCAATCGATGCCCATGATGTTGACGGCGGGGATGAAAAACGTGCTGCTCATGGCGAAATCCTCATGCAATGTTCCTTTGCCATGAGGATCCGCCTGTCTGCCCTGCCCCGTGTTGATCTGAGTCAGCCGAGGAACAGCCGGTAGGCCGGGTTGTCGCTTTCGTCCCAGTAGCGGTAGCCCATGGCGTCCAGCGCTGCGGGCAGGCCGGCCTGTTCGTCCTGCGGCACTTCCAGGGCGGCAAACACCCGCGCTTCGGCGGCGCCGTGGTTGCGGTAGTGGAACAGGCTGATGTTCCAGCGCTTGCCCAGGCGCTCGAGAAAGCCCAGCAAGGCCCCCGGACGCTCGGGGAATTCAAAGCGCAGCACGCGCTCGTCCGCCCCAGGCCCGGCATGCCCGCCCACGGTGTGGCGCACGTGGGCCTTGGCCAGTTCGTTGTCGGTCAGGTCGAGCACGCTGTAACCCTGATCGCGCAGGCTGGCCAGCAACTGGTCGCGCGGGTCGGTCTGCGGATGGGTCTGCACGCCAACGAACAGTCGCGCCTCCTTGCCGGGGTAGTAGCGGTAGTTGAACTCGGTGATCTGGCGCTTGCCCAGGGCCTGGCAAAAGGCGCGGAAACTGCCCGGCTGCTCGGGGATGGTCACGGCGATGATCGCTTCGCGCTGCTCGCCCAGTTCGGCGCGCTCGGCAACATGGCGCAGGCGGTCGAAATTGACGTTGGCACCGGAGTCGATCGCCACCAGGGTCTGACCCTGGGCGCCTTCGCGGGCCACGTACTTCTTGATCCCGGCCACAGCCAGGGCGCCGGAAGGTTCGGTGATCGAGCGGGTGTCGTCGTAGATGTCCTTGATCGCCGCGCACAGCTCGTCGCTGCTGACGGTGATGACCTCATCGACATAGTGGCGGCACAACTCGAAGCAATGGGCGCCGATCTGCGCCACCGCCACGCCTTCGGCAAAGCTGCCGACCTGGGCCAGCACCACCCGCTCGCCGGCGGCCATGGCCGCTTGCAGGCAGTTCGAGTCCTGCGGCTCGACGCCGATCACCTTGACCTCGGGGCGCAGGTACTTGACGTAGGCGGCGATGCCGGCGATCAGGCCGCCGCCACCGACCGGAACGAAGATCGCATCCAGCGCGCCGGGTTGCTGACGGAGGATCTCCATGGCCACCGTGCCTTGACCGGCGATCACGTCGGGGTCGTCGAACGGCGGCACGAAGGTCGCGCCTTCGCTGTCAGCCAGTTTCAGTGCATGGGCCAGGGCGTGGGGGAAGCTTTCGCCGTGCAGCACCACCTGGCCGCCGCGCGAACGCACGCCTTCGACCTTGAGTTCCGGGGTGGTGGTCGGCATCACGATAGTGGCGCGCATGCCCAGTTCGCGGGCGGCCAAGGCCACGCCCTGGGCGTGGTTGCCGGCGGACGCGGTGATCACCCCGCGCTGGCGCTGGGCCGGGCTCAGGCGGCTGAGACGGGTGTAGGCGCCGCGGATCTTGAAGGAAAAGGTCGGCTGCAGGTCTTCGCGCTTGAGCAACACCTGGTTGCCAAGGCTGCGCGACAGCGCCGGCGCCGCTTGCAGGGGCGTTTCGATCGCCAGGTCGTACACCGGCGCCGCAAGAATGCGCCGCACGTAGTCAGACAGCAGGTTCAGCGGCGCGGCAGGTGTGCGGGGGCTAACGGCAAGGCTGGTCATCGGTGACTCCTGGTTTTTTTAAAGTGCCCAGGAGAGAGAGAAAGAACCCGCCTCCAGGGCGGGTTCGGTGCAAGTGCCAGCTAGCCCGCCAAAACGATAATGGCGGTAATAATGCTGCGCTGAGGCGACTGCAGGAATGTGTTCATGCCAGCGAAACTAGCGCAGCCGCCCAGGCAAAGTCAAGCAGGCTCGCGGGCAGAATCGGGCACATCGAACACCCGGTCGAAGGCCCACTGGAACACGAAGGCATAGACAAAGAAGAATGCGAACAGCGCAAGGTTGGTCAGCAGCGCCTGCCACAGGCTGATCTGCAGCCAGCCGGCGACCACCGGCAAGAGGATCAGCACCAGCCCGCCTTCAAAGCCCAGGGCGTGGAGAAACCGCCGCCACAGGGTGCGCTGGCGCTGGGCCTGGCGGGCTTCCCAATGCTCGAACGCCCAGTTGTAGAACATGTTCCAGGCCAGGGCCACCGCCGACAGAATCAGCGACAGCACCGTGGAGTGGGCTATGCCGGCATCGAAGGCCCAGGACAGCGCCGGCGCCACGCACAGCACGGCGATGGTTTCGTAGAGAATGGCCTGGACGACCTTGCGCGACTTGCCTTGCATATCTGCCTCCCTGAACGTCAATGAAGCCCCACCCTAGCGGCGTTGAGGCGATGCTTCAATTGAGCTAAATTGAGCCTCCCTCAATTGGCTTGAGCACCGTGTTCGGCAAACTGCCCCTGACTGCCCTGCGCACCTTCGAATCGGCGGCCCGCCTGGGCGGCTTCAAGGCTGCCAGCGACGAACTGGCAGTCACGCCTGCGGCGGTTTCGCACCAGATCAAACGCCTGGAATCGCAGCTGGGCCTGCTGCTGTTCGAGCGCAGCCGCCAGGGTGTCAGGCTCAGCGACGCCGGCGAGCGCCTGTACCTGCAGGTGCACCAGGGCCTGGCCAACCTGCAGCAAAGTCTTGACGACCTGCAACCGCCCTGTGATCGCCAGCAACTGACCCTGACCACCACCGCGGCCTTCGCCAGTGCATGGCTGATCCCGCGGCTGGGCGATTTCCATCGCCGCCATGCCGACATCCAGGTGCGGGTGCTGACCGGCAACGAGGTGGTCGACCTGCAGCGCGAGCACCGTTTCGACCTGGCCTTGCGTGCCGAATTCAATCCTGATCCGGCGTTGCAGCGGTTGCCATTGCTGGCCGAGCATTTCGCGGTATACACCCCGCCCGGTTGGCAGCCGCCGCCTGCCAATCTGCCGCTGTCGATGCTTGAAGTGCCGTGGGCTTCGGTCAGTGGCGTGGTCATCGACTGGGCCCGCTGGTGCGCCCTGGCCGGGTGTGAAGACTGGCTGCAACGGGCGCGTTTTCATCACTATGACGATGAGCACCATGCCCTGCAGGCGGCCGCTGCCGGCTATGGGCTGGTGCTGGCCAGCAACGTGCTGGTGGCCGACAGTGTGCGCCAGGGTGTGCTGCAGCCGTGGCACCCTGAGGTGCGCTTGCCGGCCGCGCAGTACAGCGCCGTGTGGTTGCCGGGGCGCGAGCGCGAACCTGCGCTGCGGGCGTTTCTCGACTGGCTGGCACTCTCCCTGGGGCCTTGAGCAATCGCTGACCCGCCCATTGGACAACCCCGCCTTCTACTGCTTGTATCTAAACCTTACAAGAGCGGCAGAACGTACAACTTCTCAGAAAAGGACGGACGAGGAGCGGGATAATGGCGTACACAGTCATGATGGTGTTTGGCACACGCCCGGAAGCGATCAAAATGGCCCCGCTGGCCCAGGTGTTGCGCCAGTGGCCGGATATCGAGCTGAACATCTGCTCCACCGGCCAGCACCGGGAAATGCTCCAGCAAGTGCTGCACGATTTTGGCCTGAGCGTCGATGAAGACCTCAAGGTGATGACCCAGAACCAGACCCTCAACGGCCTGTCCCAGCAATTGCTCAAACAGCTCGACGACACCTACGCACGCATCCAGCCCGACATCGTCCTGGTGCACGGCGACACCACCACCAGTTTCATCGCCGCGCTGGCGGCGTTCAACCGGCAGATCCCCATCGGCCACGTCGAGGCAGGGCTGCGCACCGGCAACCTCAAGGCGCCGTGGCCCGAGGAAGCCAACCGGCGCCTGACCGGGGTGATCGCCGACCTGCATTTCCCGCCCACCACCAAGGCCCGCGACAACCTGCTGCGCGAAGGCGTGGTGCTCGAGCACATCGAAGTCACCGGCAACACCGTGATCGATGCGCTGCTGTGGATGCGCGAGCACCTGAACAAGAGCCAGTGGAAACCTGCGCCCGAGTCGCCGCTGGCGCAACTGCGCGACGACCAGCGCCTGGTACTGATTACCGGCCATCGCCGGGAAAACTTCGGCCAGGGTTTCGAACGCATCTGCCTGGCCCTGGCCGAACTTGCCTTGCGTTACCCGCACGTGCAGTTCGTCTACCCGGTGCACCTCAACCCGCAGGTGCAAAAAGCCGTGTACGCGCTGCTCTCGCATCAGCCGAACATCCTCCTGGTGGCGCCCCAGGACTATCAGCATTTCGTCTGGCTGATGGACCGCGCCTACCTGATCCTCACCGATTCGGGCGGCGTCCAGGAAGAAGCGCCGGCACTCGGCAAGCCTCTGCTGGTGCTGCGCAAGGTCACCGAGCGGCCGTCAGTGCTCGAAGGCGGCACGGTGATGCTGGTGGGCACCCAGACCGAACGCATCGTCAAGGAAACCAGCCGCCTGCTCGATGACAGCGAGGCCTACCAACGCATGAGCCGGGTGTTCAGCCCTTACGGCGACGGCCATGCCAGCGAACGCATCGCCGAACGCCTGAGCCGCTGGCTCGAGGAAAACGCCGCTGAGCGAGACGAGGCATGAGCCTGGCCTGGGTCGATTTCTTCACCTATGTATTGTTCGGCCTCAAGCTGCTGGCCATCGTCCTTGCCAGTTTGATGTTCCTGCTCGGCCTGGATGACCTGTTCATCGACATCGTCTATTGGGGCCGCAAGCTGATTCGCCGCTTTCGCATCTACGACAAGTACGAGAAGGCCGACGAAAAACGCCTTTTCGAAGTGCCGGAAAAACCCCTGGCAATCATGGTCCCGGCCTGGAACGAGGTCGGTGTGGTCGGCGAGATGGCGCGCCTGGCGGCCTCGACCATCGACTACGAAAACTACCAGATCTTCGTCGGCACCTACCCCAACGACCCGCAGACCCAGGCCGACGTCGACGCCGTGTGCCTGCACTACCCCAACGTGCACAAGGTGGTGTGCGCGCGGCCCGGGCCGACCAGCAAGGCCGACTGCCTGAACAACATCATCGATGCGATCCTGCGTTTTGAGCAGGACGCGCGCATCGAGTTCGCCGGCTTCATCCTGCACGACGCCGAAGACGTCATCTCGCCCATGGAGCTGCGGCTGTACAACTACCTGCTGCCGAACAAGGACATGATCCAGATCCCGGTCTACCCCTTCGCCCCCGAGTGGCGCGGTTTTACTGCCGGGCACTACGTCGACGAGTTCGCCGAAAACCACGGCAAGGACGTGATCGTGCGCGAAGCGTTGACCGGCCAGGTGCCCAGCGCCGGGGTCGGCACCTGCTTCAGCCGCAAGGCGATCAGCGCCCTGCTCGAAGACGGCGACGGCATTGCCTTCGACGTGCAGAGCCTGACCGAAGACTACGACATCGGTTTTCGCCTCAAGCAAAAGGGCATGAAGTGTATCTTCGCCCGCTACTCGATGAGCGACCCGCAACTGGCCCTCAAGCGCGACTGGCGCTGGGGCATGAGCCGAGAGTTCGCCCAGGTCATCTGCGTGCGCGAGCACTTCCCGCGCGACTGGCAGCATGCGATCCGGCAAAAGTCGCGGTGGATTGTCGGCATTGTCTTCCAGGGCACCAGCAACCTGGGCTGGAGCCGCACCGGCGCGCTCAACTATTTTCTCTGGCGCGACCGCCGCGGCTTGTTCGCCTACCTGCTGAGTTTTCTGGTCAACCTGCTGTTCCTGGTGCTGATCGCCATGTGGCTGGTGACGATGCTGGCGCCCAACGCCTGGCGCTTCCAGTCAATTCTCAGCGACAGCCCGCTGCTGATGACCCTGCTCTGGCTCAACGGCCTGTTGTTGATCAACCGCCTGTTCCAGCGCGGATTTTTCGTCACCCGTTACTACGGCATCTTCGAGGGGCTGCTGTCGGCGCCGCGGATGATGTGGAGCAACTTCGTCAACTTCTTCGCCAACCTGCGGGCGCTGCGCCAGGTCATGGAAATGGGCGACTCGCGCCGGGTGGCGTGGGACAAGACCACCCACGAGTTCCCGGCCCTCGGCGCGCCGGCACGCACGCCTCTGGGTCAGCGCCTGGTGGCCAAGGGGCTGATCAGCGAGGCGCAATTGCAAGTGCTGATCACCAGTCCCGTGCGCCGGCGCCTGGGCCGCGAACTGCTGCTGCGCGGGCTGTTGACCAGCGAGCAACTGGTGCAAACCCTGGCCGAACAACTGGATTTACCCTGGGCGCCATTAAATCCATTCAAACTTGAGCGCAAATTGATTACCCTGCTGCCCCGCCGCCTGGCAGTGCACTACGGGGTGCTGCCGGTAGCGCAAGACGGCGATACATTGATCCTGGCCAGCGAAGGCCCGGTCAGCCAGGTGTCCCTCGGGGTCATCAGCCGTCAACTCAAGCGCCCGGTGCAATATCGCCTGGCGCCCCAGGGCCGGGTCACCCTCGGCCTGCGTTACCACTACCCCAGCCCCTGGCAGAAGGAGGAGACCCGGCACATGCTCGCGGTTCTCGAAAAGCATCAGGACGATGCCGCGTTGCTTGAGCGGGTCAGTCACCACCAAATCATGCTCGGCACCCTGTTGCAGGTGCGCGGCATGGTCCCCCCCACGTTGTTCAACCAGGCCTTGATCGATTTCAACCCGGAGCACATGTCCCTGGGCGAGCACCTGATTGCCCGCGGCATCATCAGCGAAGCGGTACTGCAAGACGCCCTCGCCGAGCAGCTCGAAGAACAGCAAGCCGCTTATGACCTGACCCGGGAGGTGGCATGAGTGTGCGCCCGCCGCTGACGCTGGCCAGTTTGTTGTTGTCGTTCTACACCGTGCACGGCCTGGCCGCGCCGCTTAGCGACTTCGAACGCTTTCGCAGCTACCCCTTCCTTGAACGCAGCTACCGCGAGGCCAAGGCCGACAACTGGAAAGAAGTCGAACGCCTGACCCGCCACCTGCTCGAGCGGGTACCCAACAACAGCGAAGCCCGCGCCTTGCTGATCCAGGCCCTGGCCCATCAGCGCCGCTACCGCGAAGCCGAGCAACTGGCCGAAGCCGCCAGCAGCAGCGACGCCGACGCCCTGCTGGAGCTGCGCCTGACCTGGATCGAGCAGGACCCACCCGCCGCAAGCCGGGTCGAGGGCTGGATCGCCACCAGCAGCCTCAACCAGCGTATCCGCCTGTGGCAGGCCTACAGCCTGAGCCTGGCCAAGTTCGGTGGCGCGGCCAAGGCCCTGGAGTGGCTCAACCACCTGCCGGCACATGGCGACGACAACATCCTGCGCCTGGCCCGGGCCAACTGGGCCGAGCAACTGCGCAACTGGAGCCAGACCATCGCCGCCCTGGCGCCGCTGGCCGAGCGCGGCGAGCTGCCGGCGCAAGACTGGCAACGCCTGGCCAACGCCTACGTACAGCGCCTGGACGAGGCGCCACTGCAACAACTGCTCAAGCAGGCGCCCACCCCCGAGATCGCCCGCCAGACCCGCCTGGCCATGGCCAACCGGGCAATTGCCATGGGCCACACCGAGCTGGCCCAGCGCTGGCTGCAGTCGCTGCCCGAGCAAGACCTGCACGACCCGGCCAATCGTCGGCAGCTGTGGGAACTGGCGCGCCAGGGCGATGATGCCGCGCTGGTACGGCGGCTCAGCAACGAGCTGAACCGGCCATGCCTGGAAACCACCGAATGGCTGTCGCGCCACGATCCGCAGGCCGCCCGCGAGCAGCTCAAAGGCTGCCGCGCCGATGACAACCCCAAAGCCTGGCTGGTACTCAACCAGCGCCTGCAGGGCCCGGGTGGCGAGGCGCGTTCCGCACAGATGTGGGAGCGCCTGTACCGCCAGAGCGGCGACCTGCAGGCCCTCGAACAAGCGAGCTTCCTGCAGCTCAAGGAGGGCCGCAAGGAGCATGTGCGCCAACTGCTCGAACAGGCCTACGACCGCCGCCAGGGCCGCTTGCCACAACCCTTGCTGCAGCGCCTGGCCGGGCTTTACAGTGCCGACGATGCGCCGCTCGACAGCCGGCGAATGGCCGGCTTGATCCCGCGGGTCGATGCCGCCAACCGCGCCCTGCTGCTCGCCCGCCTGGCCGAGCGCGGGCAGTGCGACACGGTCCGCCAGGCGATCCCCGCCACACCCAGCGAAGTCGGCCAGTTGCGTGCCCTGGGCCGCTGCGCCATGCCCGAGCGCCCTGGCGAAGCGGTGGTCTATTACCAGGCCGCCGCAGACCTGGGCGATACCGGCAGCCGCCTGCCGCTGGCCTACGCCCTGGAAGCCGCCGGCGATTCCTACGCCGCGCAACCGCTGTGGAAAGCCCTGGCCGACAGCGAGTGGACCGCCAACGCCCGGCTTACCGCCGCGCGCAGTGCGCTGAACGCCGACAATCCTCACCTGGCATACACCTATTGGAAACAGGCAACGCCGGTAACGGCCGATGACTGGGCGCTGGGCGCGGCCATCGCCCAGCGCGACTACCAGGTCCACGACGCCATGGACTACCAGCGCCA
The DNA here is from genome assembly GCF_024748945.1 of Pseudomonas sp. B21-035. NCBI lineage: Bacteria > Pseudomonadati > Pseudomonadota > Gammaproteobacteria > Pseudomonadales > Pseudomonadaceae > Pseudomonas > Pseudomonas sp. B21-035. Next base: position 2,610,188 of record NZ_CP087179.1, on the reverse strand, counting down.
GGCCCTCGCGCAGCAACCGCGCCCCGACCATTACTATGGCGCTGCGGTGACCGCCGCGCAGAACGGCGACCTGGCGCAGAGCACCGCCTGGCTTGCCGAGGCCGTGCGCCTGGCGCCAGAGCAGCCGCGCTACAGCGCCGACTACGGCATGCGCCTGGCGGGCTCGGAACAACAAGTAACCCGCGCCCGCTCGATCCCCTACCTTGAGCGCGCCGCCAAGGCCTTCCCCGAGGATTACCGGATCAGCGAAACCCTGGCCTGGCGCTACGACGAAGTCGAGAACAGCGCCGCGGCCCGCAAAGAGCTGCGCCGGGTGCTGGATGTCGAACACGACCTGGTCGATGGCGACGACCAGTTCGGCAGCCTGGACGCCCGCAAGTACCGTCAGCGCCGCGCCCACGAGGCGCTGTCGCGGCGCGACAGCTTCACCCTGGCCAGCACCTGGTCGCCGGCCGGCGTCTCGACCAACGACAACTTTCGCGATGACCGCCAGGACCGCCGCGCCACTTCGCAAAACGTGCAACTGGCGATGTGGGACCACGCCCTGGGCGAAGAGCCGAGCCGCAATGGCAGCACCTTCTCGGTCTATGGCCGGGTGCTGTTCGGTGGCAGCGGGCGCAACGACTATGCGCAGAGCATGGGCACAGGCGTCGGCCTGCGCTACAAGCCGTTGGGCACCAGCAACCTGAACCTGTACACCGAGTTGTACCACCAGCGCCAGATCGACGATGCCCGTTACGGCGGCCTGAGCCTTGGCCAGTTGCTCAGCCCGAGCAAGGTCGGCGACAACTATGGCGACCTGCGCGGCCATGCCGAGTCGAGCAACGACCTGCTGCTGCGCGCCACCGCTTCGTACCTCGACCAGGGCAAATGGCGCAACGACTGGCGGGTCGACGAGGACGAGTGGGACGAGCGCTTCCTCTACCTCGATGCCGCCTGGTGGACCCGCGCCGGCGACCATCAATGGCTGTCGCGCTACCAGCGCGGGCACACCTGGAAGCTGCCCAGTGCCTCGCCACAAACCCTGATGCCGTATGGTTTTCTCGAGTTCTCAAGCCAGGACCCGAGCAACGACTGGCGCCAGGACCTGCGCACCGGCCTGGGCCTGCGCTGGCAATGGTGGTTCGACGACGACCGCTACAACGCCTATCGCGGTTCGCTGAAAGTACGCGCCGAATACCAGCAGTCGCTGGGCGGCAATCTTTATGAACACGCCAACGGCGTGTTGCTGGGTGCGGAGTTGACCTTTTGATGCGCCGCTTGATCGCTGTGATGCTGTTCGTCCTGAGCCTGCAGGCAACTGCCGACGAGCGCCTGTTCTACCAACCGCTGAACCGCGACGCGCAGTTGAGCGAGGCGCAGTGGCGCGCGCTGTGGCAAGCCACTGCGGCCCAGGGCGGCAAAACCCTGATCGTGCAGTGGAGCGCCTATGGCGACAGCGACTTCGGCGGTGCCCGGGGCTGGCTGGCCAACAGCCTGCGCCTGGCCCACGAACAAGGTCTGCAGCTGGTGCTGGGGCTGTACATGGACGCCGCCTATTACCAGCGCATCGACGAACTCGATGGCGCCGGCCTGGCCGCCTATTGGCGCGCGCAACTGGGCAATTCCCTGGCCCAGCAGCGCAAGATCCGCCAGGACTGGCAGTTGCCGGTGGCCGGCTGGTACCTGCCGATGGAGCTGGACGACCTGCACTTTCACAGTGCCGACCGCCGCCAGGCGCTGTACACCCAGCTACAGGCCTTCAATCGCCGCCTGGATGCGCCGCTGCACATCAGCGCTTTCAGCGCCGCGCGCCTGAGCCCGCAAGTCAATGCTCGCTGGCTCGAGCAGCTGGCCAGCCTCAAGCTGCAGGTCTGGTGGCAGGACGGCGCCGGCACCGGGCGCCTGGCGCCGCTGGTGCGCCAGCACTACGAGGATGCCCTGCCCTGCAGCATCGGCATCGTCAACGAAGCCTTTCGCCAGACCAGCGCCGCCGGCCAGCCCTTCACTGCCGTGGCAGCGCCACCGCAGCTGCGCAGCGACTGTCATCCGCGGGCAGTGTTCTCGTTGCGCTACCGGCCCTGGACCCAGGGGGTACTGCCCTTGGCCGGGCACTGAAACCGTCTTCTTCGAGCATTCAGGGCTGCCATGTACAAGACCATCGAACAGCAAGTGCGCAGGAACGTCGCACCGCCGCAACTGCGCGAAGAATTCCGCCAGCACGACTTCGAAAGCCTGAAGTCGTTCAGCTTGCTGGTGTTCGTGCTGAGCCTGGGGATCTGGATTCTGTTCGACCTGATCGTCAGCTACCAGGGCAATCAGGGCCTGACCTGGCTGTCGGCGCTGTTCATTGCGGTGATGGGCATGCTCACCATCATCCTCGGCTTCGTCCGCAAGGCGGCGCATTTCGATGTGCTCAACCTGGTGTTCATCGCCGTGATCACCCTGGCGGTGCGCCTGGTGATCGACGGCCTGCCGCAAGCGCTGCGCCCGGCCTGGATGGTCCTCGGCGCCTCGAGTGTGCTGTACAGCGTGTCGGTGCTGCCGGTGCGGCGCTGGTCGTTCCTGGCGACGATGCTGGTGACCTGGGTCAACCTCAACCCGTTCCAGGTCCCGGACATGCACCTGTTCGAGCTGCGTGGCAGCATGTTCGTCTGCTATGCGGTGTTTCTCAACGGCCTGACCCTGTACAGCTACCTGAAGATGCGCCGGGCCAAGCTGTACAACTTCTACATGGCCAAGCTGCTGCTCGAGCAAGCCTACGTCGATGCCCTGACCGAGATCCCCAACCGCCGTTCGTTCATGGCCAAGGCCGAAAAACACCTGCAGCAGGACGCGGCCGCCACGCGCTACCTGGCGATGATCGACATCGACAACTTCAAGAAGGTCAACGACCAGTTCGGCCACGACATCGGCGACGTGGTGCTCAAGCGCATCGCCGCCAGCATCAAGGCCTCGATGAGCGAATTCGAGTACGCACGGCTGGGCGGTGAAGAGTTCGTGATCTACGTCTGGGGGCTCAACCAGGCCGACGCCGAACGGCGCATCGACGCCCTGTGTCGGCGGGTCCGTGACGAAGTCGCCGAGCATCCGGTGACCATCAGTATCGGCCTGGCGCAAATCCTCGCCGAAGACACCCTGAGCAACGCCCTGGTCAAGGCCGACCAGGCGTTGTACGAGGCCAAGCGCAGTGGCAAGGACCGCTACGTGCTGTGGCGCGAGCCTCTCGGGTTGTAAGCCTTCAGCCCTTCGCGGCGGCCGCCAATGGCGCCGCGCCTTCGCCGAGATGCTCCCGCCACCCCTGCCGAGCCGCCTGGCAGCGAGTGCAAGCCTGCGGCCAACCGCGACCATCCTGCCGGTAAAGGCCGCAATCGTGCCGTCACAGCGGCTGTAGTAGTGCTCTGCCGGTCATCGCCAAGCCCCCTTGCGCTGCCTCTCAAAGCCCCCGTCCGCGTGCACTTGCAGATCATTTGCGCCGCTCTACGCTGCAATTTCGCGCAAACCCGGACAGAGGAACACTCGAATGGATTCGAACATCACCAGCGAAACCGGCCACCCCTTGACCGCAGGCCAACTGTGCATGTGGTTCAACGCCCAGCTTGCCCCACCTCAGACCAACATGAACCTGGCGGAGTCCGTCGACATATTTGGCGCGGTGGACGTCGAGCGCTTCATGACCGCCCTGCGCCGAGTGGCTGATGAGGCCGAAGCGGTGCGGCTGAACTTCGTTGACAGCGCCGAAGGCCCGCGGCAACTGCTGGCCCCGCGATTCAGGGGGGAACTGCCGTTTCTCGACTTCAGCACGGCGGATGATCCACGGGCCAGTGCCGATGCCTGGATGCATGACGACATCCAGCGCCGCGTCGACCTGGGCTGCGACCCGCTGTGGATGTCGGCGCTGCTCAAGCTGGGCCCGGCGCATTTTGTCTGGTACCAGCGCCCGCACCACATCATCCTCGACGGCTTTGGCGCCGGGTTGCTGGTGCGGCGCCTGGCCGACACCTACCAGGCCCTCGGCGAAGGCCAGCCGGTGTCCGCCGCCAGCGCCTTGCTGCCGATCAGCGAACTGGCCGAACAAGACAGCGAGTATCGCCAGTCGGAGCGCTTTCAGCGTGACCGCGAGTACTGGATGCAGCGCTTCGCCGACCTGCCGGCGCCGATGAGCCTGGCGCGCCAGCGCACCCTCAACCACGACGGCCTGCTGCGCCGCACCGCCCACCTGCCCGCGGCCAGGGTCGACGCCCTGCGCCAGCGCGCCAGCGAACTGGGCAGCACCTTGCCGCAGATCCTCACCGCCGCCACCGCCGCCTACCTCTATCGGGCCACCGGCAACCAGGACATGGTCATCGGTGTGCCGCTCAGCGCCCGGCGCAACGCACGCATGCGCCAGGTGCCGGGCATGGTCGCCAACGCCATGCCGATGCGCCTGAGCATGCGCCCGGACATGAGCCTGGCCGAGCTGGTCCAGGAGGTATCGCGGCAAATGCGCCAGTTGCTGCGCCACCAGTCATACCGCTACGAGCACCTGCGCAACGACCTGGGCCTGCACGGGGCTCATCAGCAGCTGTTCACCACCCTGGTCAATATCGAGCCCTTCGACTACGCCATTGCCTTCGACGGCCACCCTACCCGCGCACGCAACCTGTCCAACGGCACCACCGACGATTTGGGCATCTTCTTCTATGAGCGCGGCCTGGGCCAGGACCTGCAGTTCGATTTCGACGCCAACCCCGGGCTTTACAGCGCCCAGGCACTGGCCGAACACCAGCAGCGCCTGCTCAAGGTGTTCGACGCGCTGATCGAACAGCCCCAACAGATGGTTGCCCGCATCGAACTGCTGAGCGACGAACAGCACCAGCAGTTGCACGCCTGGAACCGCACCGCGGTGGACTACTCGCCGTGGCAGCCGGTCAGCCAACTGATCGAGCAGCAGGCCCGGCGCACACCCGATGCCTGCGCGCTGCTGTTCGCCAACCAGCAGCTCAGCTACGGGCGCCTGAACCAGCAGGCCAATCGCCTGGCCAATCGTCTGCAACAGCACGCCATCGGCGCCGACAGCCTGGTCGCCATCGCCATGCCGCGCTCGCTGGAACTGGTGATCGGCCTGCTGGCCATCCTCAAGGCCGGCGCCGCTTATGTGCCGCTGGACCTGGAGCTGCCGCGCGAGCGACTGCGCTTCATGATCGAGGACAGCGCAGTCCAGTTGTTGCTGACAGCGCAGGCGTACAGCGGCCTTGGCGCCAATCTTGCCCCTGAACTGATGCTCGATGACCTGCTGGACGATGAGCACGGCAACGACGATACCCCCCTCAGCCACGTGCAAGGCAGCAACCTCGCCTACCTGATCTACACCTCCGGCTCCACCGGCCAGCCCAAGGGTGCCGGCAACAGCCATGAGGCCTTGTACAACCGGTTGATGTGGATGCAGGCGGCCTACCCGTTGACGAGCGCCGACACTGTGCTGCAGAAGACCCCTTGTGGCTTTGACGTGTCGGTCTGGGAGTTCTTCTGGCCGTTGATGAGCGGTGCCCGCCTGGCTATCGCCGAGCCCGGGGCCCACCGCGACCCGCAACAGTTGCTGGCGCTGATCGAGCGCTACCAGGTCACCACCCTGCACTTCGTGCCGTCGATGCTGCAGGTGTTTGTGCCCGAGCTCCAACCCGGCCAGGGCCAAAGCCTGCGGCACATCATCTGCAGCGGCGAAGCGCTGCCCGCCGAGCTGCAGCACCAGGTGCTGCAGGCGCTACCCAATACCGCCCTGCACAACCTCTATGGCCCCACCGAAGCGGCCATCGATGTCAGTCACTGGACTTGTCGCGACGATGGTAGCCACAGCGTGCCGATCGGCCAACCGATCGCCAACCTGCAGGCCTATGTACTCGACAGCAGCCTGCACCAGCAGGCAATCGGCAGCCCTGGTGAGCTGTACCTGGGCGGCATCGGCCTGGCCCGGGGTTATCACCGCCGCCCGGGGCTGACCGCCGAGCGCTTTGTCGCCAACCCGTTCGGGCCGCCCGGCAGCCGCCTGTACCGTACCGGCGACCTGGCACTGTGGCGCGCCGACGGCCAGCTTGAATACCTCGGGCGGGTTGATCAGCAGGTCAAGCTGCGCGGCCTGCGCATCGAGCTCGGCGAGATCGAGCACCTGCTGGCCAGCCATCCGCAGATTGCCCGCTGTACGGTGCAGGTGCGCGAAGACTGCCCCGGCCAGCAACAACTGGTGGCCTACCTGGTGCTGGCCGGTGAACAGGCGCTGGACCTGGGCCAGCTTGGCTATTACCTGGGCGAGCGCCTGCCCGAGTACATGGTGCCCAAGGTATTTGTGGTGCTGGCGCAACTGCCGTGCACCGCCAATGGCAAGCTCGACCGCCGGGCGCTGCCGGTGCCGGCGCAGCACCTGCAGGCACAACGCCCCGCCGAGCCTGCGCAAGGCCCGCTCGAACAGGCCTTGGTGCAGATCTGGAGTGAACTGCTGCAGCGCCAGGGTATCGACCGCAACAGCCACTTCTTCGAACTGGGCGGCCATTCGATCCTGGCAGTGCAAGTCGCCGCACGCTTGCGCCAGCAACTGGGCATAGAAGTGATGCCCACCGATCTGTTCACCCGCCCGGTGCTGCACCAGTTTGCCGAGCAGCTCCAGCGCAGCGCGGACCTGGTCCGTCCTGGCGACCCGTTCACGGTGCTGCTGGAACTGCGCAGCGAGGGCAGCCAGGCGCCGCTGTTCTGCCTGCCGCCGGGCGGCGGCCTGGGCTGGCCTTACGCGGCGCTCAGTGGTTACCTGCCCGACCGCCCGCTGTATGCCCTGCAGGCTCGCGGCCTGCGCAACCCGGGGCTACGCCCGCAGAGCGTCGAAGCCTGCGCCAGCGACTACCTGGCGCAGATCCGCAAGGTCCAGCCGGTTGGCCCGTACCATTTGCTCGGCTGGTCATTCGGCTGCCATGTCGCCCACGCCGTGGCGACCTTGCTGCAGCGCGAGGGCGAGTCAGTGGCACTGCTGGCGCTGCTCGACGGCTACCCGCTGCAACCTCTCAGCCAGGTCCCGCAACTGAGCGACCAACAACTGCTGGCCCTGCTGATCGGCACCCTGACCAACAGCCCGGCAGACTTCAGCCAGCCCTTGCAATCGATCGCCGAGCAGCGCCGTTACCTGGCCGAAGTGCTCAACCTGGAAGGCGCGATCGTCCAGGCCTTCTGCGATGAAGTGCGCCAGACCGTGCCGTTGATGGAGCGTTTCAAACCGCAGGTGTTTGCCGGCGAGGTGTTGTTCCTGCGCGCTACCGAAGGGCTGCGTGACGCCCTGTGGCAAGACCCCGAGCACTGGCGCACCCACGTCGATGGCCGGTTGCAGGTCCACGATATTGCCTGCATGCACGAAAACATGCTGCGTGCCGACGCCGTGGCGCAGATCGCACCGCTGCTGGCCAGGGCCCTGCAGGCCAGCGAAAGCGCCCGCCGTGCCCAGGAGGTGAACCCATGAGCAGCCCATTCGACAACCCGCAAGGGCAATTCCAGGTGCTGCGCAATCACTTGCACCAGCACAGCCTGTGGCCGGCCTACCTGGCCTGCCCGCCCGGCTGGCAGGCGGTGTTCGGCCCGCAGCGCAAAGCGCTGTGCCTGGACTACGTCGAGCAGCACTGGCGCGACTTGCGCCCGCGCCGCTAGCCGCGCGGCAGCCTGATCTTGAACTGCGCACCGCCCAGCGCCGACTGCCCGACCGTCAGGGTGCCGCCCTGGCCTTCGATGGCCCGGCGGCTGATCGCCAGGCCCAGGCCGAAGCCGCCGGTGGTACGGTCGCGGCTGCGGTCCAGGCGGTAGAACGGCTGGAAGATCAGCTCGCGCTGGTCGTGGGGGATGCCGATGCCGTTGTCCTCCACGGTCAGCAGGCAATGGCCCTGGGGGTCGAGGCTCAGGCGCAGGAGGATCTGCCCGTCGCAGTAGCGCATGGCGTTGCGTACCAGGTTCTGCAAGGCACGGGCGGTCAGCCGTGGGTCGAGGATGAAGCGCGGCAGGTTGTCGTCGGCGCGCACCTGCCATTCGATGCCACGGCCATCGAGCTCTTCGGCAAAGCTGCCGAGGATGCTGTCGACCAGCTCCAGCAGCGACACCTCGACCCGCTCGCGGGCCTGGTCGGCGTTCTGCAGACGGCTGTAGGACAACAGCTCGAGCACCAGTTCATCCAGCTCGCGCACATGCCCGACCAGTTCCAGCAGGCGCTTGCGGCAGTTGGGCGGGACTTCGTCAAACAGCAGCACCAGGCCAAAATCCAGGCGTGTCAGCGGCGTGCGCAGCTCATGGGACACGGCATTGAGCAGTTCGCGCTGCTGGGTCAGCAGGCGTTCGACGTCCTGGGCCATGGTGTCGAACACCTGGGCCAGTTCGCCGATGTTCGAGCGCGGCGGAATATGCGTGCGCTGCGACAGCTCGCCCTGGCCCAGGCGCCGGGCGGTTTCCTTGAGCCGTTCAAGGTCGCGCCAGTGCGGCCAGACCCAGAACAGCAGGCAGCCGAGCAACGCGGCGCCGATCAGCACGGTCACCACCCAGGACAGCAGGCTGATGTCCAGGGGGTCGGGCGGATTGCTCAGTTCCACCAGCCAGGTGTCGTCCAGTGGTGCCAGGGCGGTCTCGTAGTAGCCCCAGTCGCCCAGGCGCACCACGTTCAGGCCGGCCTTGAGGCGGTCGCGCTCCGCATAGCTGAGGCCAATCTGGTCCTGGCGGCGCAGTTGGATTTCCAGCGGGGCGAAATCCGCCGCCAGTTCCTTGGCCTTGGCCGGCCATTCAGTGCTCGGCACCTGCTCGAACTGCTTGACGATCAAGCGTTGCACGCCACGGGCCTGGTCAAGGTTGTAGGCAATGAAACGCTGGTGAAAGGCGCCGACGATGGCATCGGGAATCAAAAAGATCGCCCCGGCATAGGCGACGATGGTGATCAGGTACAGGCGGATGAGGATTTTCAGCATGAGCCGCTAGAACTCCCACTCGACCCGGCTGAACAGATACCCCTTGCCCCACACGGTCTTGATCTTGCGCGCCTCGCCTGCGCTGTCGTCGAACTTGCGCCGCAGCTTGGAAATCGCCACGTCCACCGAGCGGTCGGTGCCGTTGAACTCGATGCCGCGCAGTTGCTGGAGGATGCGGTCGCGGCTGAGCACCACGCCGGCATTGCGCGCCAGCACCACCAGCAGATTGAATTCGCCGCTGGACAGCTCCACCGGCTGCTCGCGCCAGAACACATTGCGCTCGGCCAGATCGATGCGCAGGCCGCCGACCACGATCAGGTCGCTCTCAAGGCGTGGCTCGTTGATGCTGCTGCGGCGCAGCAAGGTGCGTATCCGCGCCAGCAGCACCCGTGGTTCGCACGGTTTGGTCACGTAGTCGTCGGCGCCCATTTCCAGGCCCAGCACCTGGTCGTGGCTATCGTCGCGGGCGGTCAGCATGAGGATCGGCAGGGCCTGGGACTCGGCGCGCAACAGCCGGCACACCTGCAGGCCGTCGAGGCCCGGCAGCATCAGGTCGAGGATCACCAGGTCCGGTTTGTTGCGCCGCGCCTCGGCCAGCACGTGATCGCCACGAGCAATCACGCTGACGCTGAAGTCGTTGCGCTGCAGGTAGCTGGCGATCAGTTCGGACAGGGCGCAGTCGTCTTCGACCAGGAGAATATTGGGCATGGGCAGTTTGACAGGCTGGGAAAGTCAGGCAGGATATAAGAGCTCACGCGCTCGCAGGATAAAGCTTCACACTTTTTTACACATGGCCTACACAGCTTAACTGTTGCCCGTCGGTCGCCTGCCTTAGCATTGCCGGGTCATTTTCGGAAGATCCGCATGTCCAGTTCAAGTCCCGCCCGTCTGCGCGCCCTGGCGCCGCTGTTGTTGATCACTTTCGCCCTGAGCGCCTGCGACGACAAATCGCCTGCCGAAGAAAAGGCCCCGCCCAGCGCAGTGCGGGTCGAGACCGTGCAGGTGCAGCCGCTGGCGATCACCACCGAGCTCAATGGCCGCATCCTCGCCCCGCGCACTGCCGAAGTGCGCGCGCGGGTGGCCGGCGTGGTGCTCAAGCGCGTGTACCGCGAAGGCAGCGACGTCAAACAGGGCGATGTGCTGTTTCGCATCGACCCGGCGCCGTTCCAGGCCGACTTCGACAGTGCCCGCGCCGCCCTGGCCCGCGCCGAGGCCACGCGCTACCAGGCGCGCCTGCAGGATCAGCGTTACCGCGAACTGATCGCCATCAATGCCATCAGCCGCCAGCAGCACGACGATGCCCGCGCCGCCTTCCTGCAGGCCGATGCCGACGTCGCCGCGGCCAAGGCGGCGCTTGAGCGAGCCAGGCTCAACCTCGGTTACGCCACCGTCACCGCGCCGATTTCCGGACGCATCGGCCGCGCCCTGGTGACCGAAGGGGCATTGGTCGGGCAGAACGAAACCACACCGCTGGCGACCATCCAGCAGCTCGACCCGATCCATGCCGACGTCACCCAGTCGACCCGCGAACTCAATGCCCTGCGCCGCGCCCTGCGTGCCGGCGAACTGCAGCAGGTGGGCCAGGACCAGGCCAGCGCGACGCTGATCCAGGACGACGGCACGCCCTACCCGCTGCCGGGCAAACTGCTGTTCTCGGACATCAGCGTCGACCCGAGCACCGGCCAGATCACCCTGCGCAGCGAGTTCCCCAACCCCGACCTCGACCTGCTGCCGGGCAGCTTCATCCGCGTGCGCCTGGAGCAGGCGGTCAAGCAGCAAGGCATCAGCGTGCCGCAGCGGGCCATCCTGCGCGACAGCGCCGGCAAGCCGAAGGTCATGCTGGTCGATGGCGAACAGCGCGTCAGCGAACGCCCGGTGGTGCTGGGCAGTGTGCAGAACGACCGCTGGATTGTCAGCGAAGGCCTGGCCCCCGGTGACCGGGTGGTGGTCGAAGGCCTGCAGCACATCAGCCCCGGCGACCAGGTAGAGGTCGACAACGCGGGCAAGGACGCCCTCCCCATCGTTCAGTCCAACGGCCAGTGAGGGCCTGATTCATGCCGCAGTTTTTCATTGACCGCCCGGTGTTCGCCTGGGTGGTCGCCTTGTTCATCCTGCTTGCCGGCGCCCTGGCCATCCCGCAATTGCCGGTGGCCCAGTACCCCGACGTGGCGCCGCCGCAGGTGGAAATCTACGCCGTGTACCCGGGTGCCTCGGCGCAGACCATCGACGACAGCGTGGTCAGCCTGATCGAGGAAGAGCTCAACGGTGCCGACAACCTGCTCTATTTCAGCTCGCAAAGCAGCCTGGGCAGCGCCACCATCACCGCCACCTTCGAACCGGGCACCAACCCGGACCTGGCCCAGGTCGATGTGCAGAACCGCCTGAAAGTGGTCGAGTCGCGCCTGCCGCGCCCGGTCAGCCAGCAAGGCCTGCAAGTCGAGAAAGTCTCCACCGGCTTCCTGCTGATGGTGACCCTCACGGCCATGGACGGCAGCCTTGACGAAGTCACCCTGAGCGATTTTCTCGCCCGCAACGTGATGAACGAGATCCGCCGCCTCAAGGGTGTCGGCAAGGCCCAGCTGTATGGTTCGGAGCGGGCCATGCGCATCTGGATCGACCCGGCCAGGCTGATCGGCTTCAACCTCACCCCCGATGACGTCAACGAGGCCATTGCCGCGCAAAACGCCCAGGTGGCGCCGGGCAGCATCGGCGACCTGCCGGGCACCGGCACCCAGGAAATCACCGCCAACGTGGTGATCAAGGGCCAGCTCAGCACGGTCCAGGAGTTCCAGGACATCGTCCTGCGCGCCAACCCCGATGGCTCGACCGTGACCATTGGCGATGTCGCCCGGGTCGAGATCGGCAGCCAGGAGTACCAGTACGGCACCCGCCTCAACGGCAAGCCGACCAGTGCCTTCAGCGTGCAGCTGTCGCCCGGCGCCAACGCCATGGAAACCGCGACCCTGGTGCAAGCCAAGCTCAGCGAGCTGTCGCGCTACCTGCCGCCGGGGGCCAAGTTCGACATCCCCTACGACACCTCGCCGTTCGTCAAGGTCTCGATCCAGCAGGTGATCACCACCCTGCTCGAAGCCATGGCCCTGGTGTTCGCGGTGATGTTCCTGTTCCTGCAGAACATCCGCTACACGCTGATCCCGACCCTGGTGGTGCCGGTGGCGCTGATGGGCACCTTTGCGGTGATGCTGTCGCTGGGCTTCTCGGTCAACGTCCTGACCCTGTTCGGCATGGTATTGGCCATCGGTATCCTGGTGGACGACGCCATCGTCGTGGTCGAGAACGTCGAGCGGATCATGAGCGAGGAAGGCCTGGCGCCGCGCGAGGCGACCAAAAAGGCCATGAGCCAGATCAGCGGCGCCATCGTCGGCATCACCCTGGTACTGGTGGCGGTATTCCTGCCGATGGCCTTCATGAAAGGCTCAGTGGGGGTCATCTATCAGCAGTTCTCGGTGTCGATGGCAGTGTCGATCCTGTTCTCGGCGTTCCTCGCCCTGAGCCTGACCCCGGCCCTGTGCGCGACCTTGCTCAAGCCGATTACCAAGGGTTCGCACCACGAAAAAACCGGCTTCTTCGGCTGGTTCAACCGCCGCTTCGAGAGCATGACCAACGGCTACCAGCGCTGGGTGATCCAGGCCCTCAAGCGCAGCGGTCGCTACCTGCTGGTCTACGCGGTTCTGGTGGCCGGGCTGGTGTACGGCTTCAGCCAGTTGCCCTCCTCGTTCCTGCCCACCGAAGACCAGGGCTACACCATCACCGACATCCAGCTGCCGCCGGGGGCCAGCCGCGCCCGCACCGAACAGGTGGCGGCGCAAATCGAGGCGCACAACGCCACCGAACCTGGCGTGGGCAACAGCACGCTGATTCTCGGTTTCAGCTTCTCTGGCAACGGCCAGAACGCGGCGCTGGCATTCACTACCCTCAAGGACTGGTCCGAACGCGGCAGCGACGACAGCGCGCAATCGATCGCCGACCGCGCCAACGCCGCCTTCAGCCAGCTCAAGGACGCCATCGCCTATTCGGTGCTGCCACCGCCGGTGGACGGCCTGGGCACTTCCAGCGGTTTCGAGTTCCGCCTGCAGGACCGCGGTGGCCTCGGCCATGCCGGGCTGATGGCGGCGCGTGACCAGTTGCTCGCCGCCGCCGAGAAGAGCCCGGTGCTGGTCAACGTGCGCGAAAGCGCCCTGGCCGAAAGCCCGCAGGTGCAGCTGGAAGTCGACCGCAAGCAGGCCAACGCCCTGGGCGTATCGTTTGCCGATATCGGCAACGTGCTCAACACTGCGGTGGGTTCCAACTACGTCAACGACTTCCCCAACCAGGGGCGCATGCAGCGCGTGGTGGTGCAGGCCGAAGGCGACCAGCGCAGCCAGGTCGATGACCTGCTGAAAATTCACGTGCGCAACAGCAGCGGCAAGATGGTGCCCCTGTCGGCGTTCGTCCAGGCCAAGTGGATCACCGGCCCCGTGCAGCTGACCCGCTACAACGGCTACCCGGCGATTGCCGTGTCGGGCGAGCCGGCACCGGGCTACAGCTCCGGCGAGGCGATGAACGAGATCCAGCGCCTGGTCGACCAACTGCCCTTGGGCATGGGCCTGGAATGGACCGGGCTGTCGCTGCAGGAGCGCTTGTCCGGCTCCCAGGCGCCGATCCTCATGGCCTTGTCGCTGCTGGTGGTGTTCCTGTGCCTGGCGGCCTTGTACGAGAGCTGGTCGATCCCGACCTCGGTGCTGCTGGTGGTACCGCTGGGGGTGCTCGGCGCAGTGATTGCGGTGAGCCTGCGCGGCATGCCCAACGATGTGTTCTTCAAGGTCGGCCTGATCACCCTGATCGGCCTGTCGGCGAAGAACGCCATCCTCATCATCGAGTTCGCCAAGAGCCTGGTCGATGAAGGCCACGACCTGGTCGATGCCACCGTGCAGGCGGCGCGCCTGCGCCTGCGGCCGATCGTCATGACCTCGCTGGCATTCATCCTCGGCGTGGTGCCCCTGGCAATTGCCAGCGGCGCAAGCTCCGCCAGCCAGCAGGCGATCGGTACCGGGGTGATCGGCGGCATGCTCAGCGCCACCCTGGCGGTGGTGTTCGTGCCGGTGTTCTTTGTTGTTGTGATGCGCCTGACCGGCAAACGCCGGGCCAAGGCTCAAGCCCCTGCGCCAGAAGCCAGCGACAGCTGATCTGGACAGACCGCGGCGTGCATGGGAAGGTGAGCGGCTGATACTGCCAGGAACCCTGACCATGCCCGCCGCCCCGCCTCCCTGCTCCATCCTCATTCTTGCCGGTGGCCGTGGCCAGCGCATGGGCGGCCAGGACAAAGGCCTGCTCGACTGGCAGGGCCAGCCGCTGATCGCCCACATCCACGCCGTGGTGCGGCCGCTGACCGACGACCTGATCATCTCCTGCAACCGCAACCCGGACCGCTACCGGGCCTATGCCGATCAACTGGTCGGCGACGCCGAGGCGGACTTCCCCGGGCCGCTGGCCGGAGTACTGGCCGGGCTTGCAGTGGCGCGCCACGACTGGATACTGGTGCTGGCCTGCGATGCGCCACTGATTGACCAGGCACTGATCCTTGAGCTGATGAACCTGGCCAATGACCAGCAGCAACCGGCGATGATTCGCCAGGGTGGTTACTGGCAGCCGATGTTCAGCCTGATCCCCTGCGCCTTGCGCAGCGACTTGCAGCACGCCTGGGACGCCGGCGACCGGGGGGTGCAGCGAACCTTGCGCCAGCATCCGCTGCGGGCGGTGGAGTGCGCCGAGGGAGACCCGCGCCTGAGCAATTTCAATACCCCGGATTTTTTGCGCGGCTGATCGCGGGGTAAACTCAGTAGTCCTGCCCCGCCACCACCGTCGCCTGTTTACCCGGCTGTACGACGCGCTGGAATGCCGCTTTTACGTGCGCAGGCGTCACCGCCTCAAGCTGCTCGCGCCAGGTCACCAAGGTGTCGTCCGGCAGCTGGTTCAAGGCGACCTGCGCCACGTGTTCAAGCAGGCGCTGGCGGCTGGTACCGTCAAAATGGGCAAGCAAACGCGCCTTGGCCTCGTCCAGCTCCTCCGGGCTCGGGCCTTCGCTGACAAAGCGTGCTAACGCTTGATGAACCGCCTGCTCGGCCTGCTGCTGGTACCCGGCGCTCACTTCCACAGAGATCACAAACGCCCCGGCTTGCTGGCCCATGGCGAAATAGCTGGCCGACTGCCAACTGACATCACCGCCAAGCGCCTGGCCGATGGCCCGATTGAGCCGCGTCGGCCAGTGCTCGCCACCGAGAATGTCGCTGCCCAGCAGCAACGGGAAAAAGTCCGGGTCGCTGCGCGGCACCGCCGGCTGGCCGATCTGTATCCAGATCGTGCCTTGCTGTGGCTCGATCTGCTGGTGGCTGGCCTGGCTCAGGGCCTGCACCTTGGGCAGCGCCGGCAATGCCGTGCACTGACCGCTCGGCAAGCGCCCCAGTACCGCGCTGGCCACGGCATCGGCCTGGGCCCGGTCAAGCTTGCCGACCAGGCTGACCGTGGCCCGGCACGGCAGCATCATTGCCGTGTAATGGCTGCGCAGATCCTCCATGCGGGTACGTTCGAGCATGGCCGGGGTCAGGGCATAGCCGAACGGCAGCGCGTATTCGTACAGGTCGATCTGCTTGTTGCGCTGCAGCCCCGGGCGGGTCAGCTCGCGGGCATAAGGGTGGTCGCCGTACAGCGCCTGGGCAAAGCGATGCCCTACCCCGGGAAAACGCTTGGTGGTTTCACCGTTGACCTGGCGAATGTAATAGGGCTTGGCGCGAAACCAGATACTGCCGGCAAAGGCCGGCTCGGCAATCTGCCGGCCGAGCAAGGCGCTGGCCTCGGCCTGGCGCTGGGGGTTGTTATCGGTAATGGTCAGGATGTAGCTGAAACGGTCGGCATCGACCTGGGTATTGAGTTGGCTGTCCAGGCGCATCCAGTCCATGCGCAGCGCGTTGCCGTTCAGTTCCGGGGCGTCGCCCTGGGCGTGCACACCTTCCACCGCGAGGACCGCGCCAAGCACCGCCAGGCCCGGTTGGTCCTGTGAGTCGCGGCGGCTGCCGGCATCGAAGTCGACCTGGATCTGCAGGTCGCTGGCCTGGCTTTGCGCCAACAGGTAGACCCGCGCGCCACTGGGCTGGGTCCAGTGTTCAATGGCCAGGCTGTCGGCGGCCACGGCCGGGGCGATTGCGCTCAATCCCAACGCGCAGGTGAAGAGTCGTTCCATCAGGGTCATAGCAATTTCTCAAAGGACCAGGGCGCGGACGCTACGCACTTGGCTCGCGCAGATCAAGCCCGGGCAACGGCTGACACTGGCGCCGGCAGGCTTTATGCTCAGCCCCCCGCTTTTGAGAATGAAACAGATGCCAGCCCTGAGTGCCCGCGAGGTTTGCCAGCAACTGCGTGACGCCGCCCTCGGCCTTCGCCCGTTGCGCCGTGTCGGGGTTGAGATCGACATCGATGGCTGGCGCCTGCACCTGGATTTCGACGGCAGCCACTTGCACCATTGCCTCGCCTGCCGCAGCAGCGATGGCCGTGAAGGCACGCTGGACAGCTGGCAATGGGGCACAGATCCGGTGAGCTTGCTCAGCACCTGGGAGCTGGCGCAGGTCGAGCGGTTGCTGCGACTACAAACAGCAAATTCAACACAGTGTTGATATTTAAAATTTACGTTGATAGCCTACCTTCACCGTCCAACGCCCACGAAGGCTGCGATGAAGGTTTGCCCAGCAAAGAACCACGAACAGCAACTTATCCTCGGCGTACTGCACAGCACCCTGAAAATGCTCAGCCAGGTCGTCGGTAACCATACCGAGGTTGTCCTGCACGACCTGCTTAACCCTGAGCGCTCGATCCTCGCCATCGCCAACGGCCATGTCACCGGGCGCCGGGTCGGTGATTCGCTGCTCGGCAGCCCGCGTCATGATCTGGGCTTTGCCGCGGTGCGCCGGGCCATGGACGATCGCAGCAGCTGCGAGCCTATCGTGGTCGACAACTACGCCACCCTCGCCCCCGACGGCCGCACCTTGCGCAGCGCTACCGTGGTCTATCGCGACAGCAGCGGGCAGCCGTTTGCCAGCCTGTGCGTGAATGCCGATCTGAGCGCCGTCGAAGCTGCGCACCAGTTGCTCGGCGGGCTGCTGGGCCTGGCCAGTGCGGCCGCGCCGGTGGCGGACGAGACCAGGGACCTGCAACAGCTGATGGCCGAGATCATTCACGACGCCTGCCCCGGCGGTGTGCTCGGCATGAAGACGGCGCAAAAGCGCGAAGCGGTGCGGCTGATGCAGGAACGCGGCCTGTTTCTGGTCAAGGGCGGCATCGAAAAGGCCGCGGCATCGCTCGGCGTGACCCGCTACACCATCTACAACTACCTGGAGCAGCTCCGGGCAACAGACAACGGACAGCAATGACCCATGCAAGTTGAAATATTCCAGGTAGACGCGTTCTCAGCCACGGCGTTTGGCGGCAATCCGGCAGCGGTGTGCCCGCTTGAAGCCTGGCTGGCAGACGCGACGCTGCAGCAGATTGCTGCCGAAAACAACCTCTCGGAAACCGCGTTCGTGGTCGCCAATGGCGAGCTGTTCGAGCTGCGCTGGTTTACCCCGACGGTAGAAGTCGACCTGGCGGCGGCCTGGGTGCTGTTCGAGCAATTGGGCGAACAACGCGACACCCTGCGCTTTGCCACCCGCAGCGGCGAGTTGCGCGTTCGGCGTGACGGCGCTCGCCTGGCCATGGACTTCCCGGCCCGCCAGCCACAGGCGCTGGCCGTGCCCGAGGGTTTGTTGCAGGCCCTGGGGCTTGAGCGGATCGAGGCGCTGTACCGCACCGATGACTACCTGGTGGTGGTCGACGACCCGGCGCTGGTCGCAGCGCTTGCCCCCGACTTCGCCGCCCTGGCCGCCTTTGACGTGCGCGGCATCGCCGTCACCGCCCCGGGCCGCGAGGTTGACTTCGTCTCGCGCTGGTTCGGCCCGCGGGTAGGCGTCAATGAAGACCCGGTCACCGGCTCTGCCCATACCTCGCTGGCGCCCTACTGGGCCGCGCGCCTGGGCAAGCACAGCCTCAGCGCCGAGCAAGGCGGCCTGCGCAAAGGCCAGTTGCATTGCCAAGTGCTCGACAACGGCCGGGTGATCATCAGCGGCCAGGCGGCGCTGTACCTGCGCGGCACGATTTTTATCTGAGCAGGCTCAAGCACTGCCCGCCCAGGCCACAGGCGATCACCACCAGCCAGGGCGGCAGCTTGAAGGCCATCAGTGCGACCAGCGCCAGCAACACCAGGACAACATCCAGCGGCTGGCCAATGGCGCTGGTCCACAGCGGCTGATACAACGCCGCCAGCAACAGCCCCACCACCGCCGCATTGACGCCCAGCATCGCCGCCTGCAGGCGCGGGTTGCGGCGCATGCGCTCCCAGAACGGCAACGCCGCGAACACCAGCAAGAACGCCGGGGCGAAGATCGCCAGCAGGCACAGCACCGCCCCCAGCCAGCCGGACTGCGGCCCGTGCATCGAGGCGCCAAGAAAGGCGGCAAAGGTGAACAAGGGGCCGGGCACAGCCTGGGCAGCGCCGTAACCTGCCACAAACGTCTCGTTGCCGACCCAGCCGGTGGGCACCACTTCAGCCTGCAGCAGTGGCAGCATCACGTGTCCGCCACCGAACACCAGCGCGCCGGTGCGGTAGAAGGCATCGATCATGCTCAAGGTCGGATCGGGCCAGAGCCCGGCCAGCAGCGGCAAACCGAGCAACAGGGCGAAGAACAGCAGCCACCACCAGCCGCCAGCGCGCTGGCTGACCCCGATCGGCAAAGGCTCGTGGACAACGCTGCTGCCCGGTTTCAGCAGCATCAACCCCGCGCCAGCCGCTGCAACCATCACCGCCACCTGCGCCCCGGCACCGGGCAGCAACAGCACCAGCCCGGCAGACGCCAGCATCAGCACAATCCGCGGCGCATCCGGGCACAACGTGCGGGCCATGCCCCACACCGCCTGGGCGACAATCGCGACCGCCACCACCTTAAGACCATGGAGGATGCCGGCCGGCACCGCCTCGGCATAACCGCCCAGCCCCAGGGCCAGCAGGGTCAGGGCCAGCGCCGAAGGCAGGGTGAATCCCAGCCAGGCCGCCAGCGCCCCGGCGTAACCTGCGCGCGACAGGCCCAGGGCGATGCCGACCTGGCTGCTGGCAGGGCCCGGCAGAAACTGGCAAAGCGTCACCAGGTCGGCATAGCTGCGCTCGCTCAGCCAGCGCCGACGGCTGACAAACTCCTGGCGAAAAAAGCCAAGGTGGGCGACGGGGCCACCGAACGACGTCAGGCCCAGGCGCAGGAAGATCAGGAAAACCTGCCATGGCGTGTGATCGTTGGCGTGGGGCATACAACGCTCGTTCTACCGGACTGCGCCCATCTTGCCAGCGATGGGCTTTGTGCAGCCAGAAAATTACCAGCGCTGCGCACTCGATCGCGGGGCAAGCCCGCTCCCACAGGTTCGGCGCTGCCTTCAGCATTGGATTGATGCCGGCTCAGAACGCCTTGCTGGCACTTACCACCACAGTCGCCGAGCACAGGTCGTCATAGCCATACCAATTGCTGCACTCGCTTTTGGACAGGTCGGTGTCGATGTAACTCAAGCCCCAGGTCACGCCGACAAACTCGCGACTCAGCTTTGCCTCCCACTCATAGTACGCATTGCGGTCATCGCCACTGGCCGACCAGAACGCCGGGTCCTTGACATCGTTGCGCCCTGCCCGCAGTTCCAGGCCGACCTCGGCCGGCAAGGCGAAGCTGTAGGCAACATAGCTGTACAGGGTGTCCTGGTCCTTGCCAAAGGCGTTGGGCGCATCGCTTGAGTAATAGGCGCCCAGCTTGAGCCCATAGAGGTCAAGGATGGCGTAGACCTCGCTCATGTTGAACTGGCCTTCCTTGGGGTAGCTGTATTTGAGGTAGCCAATATCCAGGCTGATGGCATCGCTGGCCTGCCAGTACCAGCCGGCGTAGTACTCGATTTCCTGGCGGGTCTTGTAGTCGAAGCCGTAATCCACCGTCGAAGTCCAGGCGCCCAGGTACAGGCCGCTGCTGTGCATCAGCGTGGCGCCGGCCTGCAGCGCCGGGTCGCCGAGGCTTTGCGAGATGCCCCGGGAGCGGTAGTCGCTGGTCGCGGCCAGGCTCATGTCGAGGCTGAAGGAATCGTTGAGTGTCAATGCCTGGGCCGTCAGCGGCGCCAGGCAGGCGAAGCAATGAGCAAGCGTGTGTTCATACCAGACCCTTGTTGTTATGCGTGTGCGGGTAACGGCGCTGTCAGGACTCGCTGGCGTACACCTGCTTGCCGGCGAAGTAGGTCTTGAGCACCCTGGTGTCGAACAGCTCCTGGGCGCTGACCTTGAACACATCGCGATCGAGCACGATCAGGTCGGCCTGCTTGCCGGGCGCTAGCGAGCCGATCTGCCGTTCCAGGCGCAGGGCCTTGGCGGCGTTGAGGGTGTAGGCCTGGAACATGACCTGGCGGTCGACACGTTCCTTGGCATTGAGCACACCCAGCGGGCCCTTGCGGGTCATGGCCTGGGCAATGGCATTCCACGGGTTGGGGCTGGACACCGGCCAGTCGCTGGCGCCGGCGATCAGCGCACCGGCCTGTTGCAACGAGTGCGCCGGGTATTGAAAGGCGTAGCCCTGGGCACTGACGTAGGGTTTGACCAGCTCGACGGTGTAGTTTTCAGCGGTCGCCCAGAGCATCTGCATGGAGGCGATCACCCCCAGTTGCTTGAAGCGCGCAAAGTCCTTGGGGTCGACCATCTGCAGATGGCTGATGCTGTGCGCCAGCGGCTTGCCTTGCAGCGTGCGTGCATAGGCCACGCCATTGAGCGATTCGCGCACCGCCCGGTCACCGACCGCATGCATGTGCACAATCCAGTCGCGCTGCTCGGCCGCGGCCACCAGCTCGCCGAAATGCTGCGGCTCGATCAACAACTGGCCGTTCTTGTGGCTGTTGCTGTATGGGGTGATGACCGCCGCCGACTGCCCCGGATATTCGAGCACGCCATCGACAAACACCTTGATGCCCGGGAAACTCAGGTTGGGCACCCCCTCGAACTGCTTCACGACCTGGGCCAGCACCTCAAGGTCGGCCGGCCGGCTCTTGGGGTTGGTGATCATCAGCGCCGCGACATGGGCATTGAGCTCACCGCGCTCGGCCAGCGCCCGGTACAGCGGCAGCACGCCAACGGTTTGCGCCGTGGCCTTGAAATCGAATAGCGAATCGCCGCTGCCGGCATTGGCTGCGGCATCCATCCAGGCGGTGACGCCATACTGGTTGTTGACCCTGACCGCCTCGCGTGCGGCCTTGAGCATCACTTCCTGGCTGGCTGCGGGGATCTGGCTGCGGACCTGGTCCCAGCGCGCTTCGGCGAAGTAGCCGTTGGGGCTGAAGTCGGCCTCGTGGCCGACATAACTGCGGTCTTGCTCGGACAGGCTTTTGACCCACGCCGCGTCGATCTGCATACGCTTGAGCATGGCCTGGTTGGCCCAACCGGTATGGCCGTCGATGCCACTAAGCACCAGCGGCTGAGTGGCCCAGCGGCCCTGGTTGAACAACTGGCCAAGTTCGCGACTGTTGTCCCAGTAGGCCGAACTCGCCCCGGCGACACTGATCACATCGCCAGCCTTGCCACGGCCTTGTTCGACCTCGGCAAGGATCCACTGCTCAAGCGCGGGCAGCGGCTTGACCTCATCCTGCAGGTTGGCGCCGAGGCTGTCGTAGGCCGCCACCACCGGGTGGCTGTGGCTGTCGATCATGCCGGGCATCAGCACCTTGCCGGCCAGGTCGATGCGTTGCGTGTGGGTGTCGGCCAGGGCCTGGATCTGCGCATCGCTACCCACTTGCAGGACCTTGCCATCCTTGACCGCAACCGCCTGCATCAAGCCCTGGCCGGGTTCGCCGGTGTAGACCTTGCCGTTGAACAGCACCAGGTCGGCGGCGGCCAGGGCCGGCAGCGAAGCACAGGCCAGGGCAGTGGCCAACAGCGTGGGGATCAATCGTTGCATTGCAGCGCTCTCTTGTTGTTATAGGGCTGGTGACACCCTATAGCGCGCAGCGCGGCAATGGACCTCTGCAAATGAGGAGGGTCAGGCGGTTTTTTCCGCCACCGGCATCGACAGGCGCAACGCCGCACCCAGCTCCACCTTGCTCTTGACCCCCAGTTGCACGTAGCAATTGCGCAGGTAGGTGCGCACCGTCGCCGGACTCAAGGACAGCATCCGGGCGATTTCCTTGTAGGAGTGCCCGGCGGCAAACAGCATGGCTGCGGTGCGCTCGCGGGGCGCCAGCAGCACCCCTGGCGCGGGTGCTTCCAGCGACACAATCACATGCTCGCCATTGGCGCTGAGGGTCAGGCTGCTGCGCCCGAGGCGCATCACGCACGGCGCCCTGGCCAGTTGCGCGCACACCTGGGGCGGCAGCAACGAGCCGCTCCAGCCCGGCAGCGCCTGCTCGATTGCCGCGCACACCCGCGCGCCCACATACAGCAAGCTGCCATCGAGACGGGCAATGGCGAAATCGGCAGCCGCGTTGCCGGTATCGAGACGGATCATGTCCTGCACCTGGAAGCGCCACAGTTGCAGCAGCTGCTCGCAGAAGGCGGCGAACAAGCCGTCTTCGCTTTCGCAAAAGGCAGCGTCGTGCTCGCCGCGGTACAGGCAGACGTAAAAGTTCAGGCCGCTCTGTGGCAGCTCGAAGGTAATGCACATCAGGTGATAGAGGTCGTAGCGGCGGGCGAAGACATTGACCGCCTCGTTGGGGTCGGTGAACTCGCTGTCGCGCACCACCTGCCCTGGCCGCGCCAGGGTGGTGTGGGCGAAACAGTCGATGCCGGCAACCTCGCTCCATTCGCGGGCAAAGGCCGGCGGCAGGTCGATGCGCCCGTGCATCCAGCTTTGCGGCGCAGCGGTTGCGCCAGCCCCAGACATCTCGCCCCACCAGGCCGAGGCAAACGGCACTATTGCGCGAAACGCCTGCAGGCCCTCGGCGATGAAATGCGAGCCGCCACCCTCGCGGGCCAAGCTCGCCAGTTGCAGGACACAACGATTGAACGCCTTGAACTGGGTACTGCTGAGCATTGGCCAACCCTGTTTGCTGCCGAACGGTGGCGCCGACAGTGACACAGGGGTGCAAGAGCGTCCAGCCCAGGGCCGCTATGCGGCCCATCGCCAGTGAGGCCGGCTCATATCACCAGTCGTAAGTCATTTCAAGCGACGCCACCCGCTCCTGCCCGTAGTAGCAGCCAAAGGAATAGTTGCAGTCCGAGACATACTCGCGGTCAAACAGGTTCTGCACGTTCAGGCTGGTCTGCAGCCCGCGCAGGCTTGGGTCGAGTTTGCCCAGGTCGTAGCGGATAGTGGTGTCGTAAACGACGAACGCCGGCACGTCGAAGGCGTTGGCCGAATCCCCCGGCTTGCGCCCGGTGTAGCGCGCGCCGGCACCGACGGTCAGGCCGTTGAGCGCAGCCTGGGTGAAGTGGTAGTCGGCCCACAGGGTAGCCGACACCGGCGCTTGCGCCTCGGAACGGTTGCCCTTATCGCCATAGTTGCTCTTGGTGTAGAACGAGTCGATGTAGGTGGCCGCCGCCAGCACGTCGAGGTTGTCGAGGCGGGTCTTGAGCTCGAGCTCGACACCGCGCGAGCGCACTTCGCCGTCCTGGCTTTCGTACTCAGGGTAGAGCTTGTCGCCGGTCTTGACGTTCTTCTGGGTCAGCTCGAACAGCGAGGCGGTGATCAGGGTCTTGTCCAGCGGCTGGTACTTGACGCCGATTTCATACTGCTCGCCCTCGGTCGGCTCAAAGGCCTTGGCGCCGCGCTGCGGGGCGCTGGTGCCGATGGTCGGCAGGAACGACTGCGAATAGCTGATGTAAGGCGCCAGGCCGAACTCGGTGACGTAGGTCAGCCCTACCCGGCCGGTGAATTTCTGGTCGTTCTGCTCGGTGATGGTCCGCGCCAGCAGGTCCTTGTTTTCGACCTTGGCCCAGTCCTGGCGCCCGCCGACGGTGATGATCCACTGGTCGAGCCTGATCTGGTCCTGCACATACAGGCCGGTCTGGCCGATGGTGTTGTCCCATTGGGTGGTCAGCTGCGGCACCACGTCGTCGGTGGGGTAGTTGCTCGGGTTGTACAGATCGACCGGGGCCACGCCATAGGCATTGTAGCCGGTGTACTTGCGGTTGAAGCGGCGGTAGTCGAGGCCCACCAGGGTGGTGTGCTGCAGGCGGCCGGTGGCGAACTTGTACTCCAGGTTGTTATCGATGGTGTAGGCGGTGTTGTGCTGGCGCCAGTCGAGCTTGGTGCGGGTGGCGTGGGTCTGGTCGAGCACGCCGGTGTCGGCATCGCTGACGAAGCCGCGCAGGTAGAAACCCTTGTAGCGGTCGCGGATGTCGATGTAGCGCGCGGTCTGGCGGTACTTCAAGTCGTCGCTGAAGGCATGGCTGAAGTCGTAGCCGAGCACAAACTGGTCGCGCCGGTAGTCGTTGTAATGGGAGTCGCCGAGAAACGCATCGCGGTCGATGCGCTGGCCATCGGGGCCGCGGTCGAGCGAGCCGATTTTCGGCAAGGCCTGGTAATCGGCCAGGCCGTCATCGCGCTGCAGCTGGGCATACAGGGTCAGCGCGGTGTCTTCGTTAGGCGCCCAGGTCAGGCTCGGCGCCAGCAGCATGCGCTGGCTGTTGGTGTGGTCGAGCTGGTCGTTGCCCTTTTTCGCCACGCCCACCAGGCGGTAGCTGAGGGTCCCGGCTTCATCCATCGGGCCGCTCAGATCAATCGCGCCATTGACCCGGCTGTAGCTGCCCAGGCCGAACTTGACCTGGTTGCGCTGTTCGCGGGTCGGGCGTTTGGAGACCATGTTGACGATACCGCCCGGCTGGTTCTGGCCATACAGCACCGACGACGGGCCCTTGAGCACTTCGATGCGTTCGAGGGTGTAGGGGTCGATCTGCGGCGCACCGCCCAGGCTTCCGGCGTACGGCAGGTAGGCACCGTCCAGGTACAGCGGGGTCGGGGCGAAGCCGCGGCTGGTGATCTCGTCGGCAATGTTGTTGCGGTCGGTAAAGCCGTTGACGCTCAGGCCCGGGGTGTAGCGCAGGGCCTGGGTGAGATTGCGCGCGCCCTGGGTTTCGACCTGGGCGGCGGTGACCACGTTGACCGCCTGGGGGATTTCCAGGATCGGCGTGTCGGTCTTGGTGCCGGTGGCGCTGCGGGTGGCGACATAACCATCGACCGGCCCGTAGGCCGACTCGACCGCCTTGCCGTTGATGGCGGTGGCGTCCAGCTGCACGCTGGCGTCATCGCCCGCCCCTGGCAGCAGCGAGTAGCTACCGCTGTCCTGGCGCAGCAGTTGCAGGTTGCTGCCGGCCAGCAGCTGGCGCAAGCCGGCCTCGACGCTGTAGCGGCCATGCAAGCCTGGCGATTGCAGGCCACGGGTATCGGCCGGCTGGAACGACACGGTGACCCCGGCGCTGGCGGCAAAGCGGGTCAGCGCCGACTCCAGGGAGCCGGCGGGAATGTCGAACTGGCTTTCGACGCGGGTCTCGGCCCAGGCCGGCGCAGCGGCCATCAGGCTGGCGCCGGCGCCTGCCAGGGCCGAGCCGAACAGCGCGGCCTCAATGGCACGGCGCAAAGGGGTGAGTGTGCGCAGGTTGCGCGTGGAGTGTGGATTACAAAGGGACATGCAGTTTCCTTTCGCCCGTTGGCAGTGGTGGTGGCGTCTGAGGCGCCTCTACCTACAAGTCGAATGAGAATCTGAATCAACACCCCCCTTGTGAAAATAATTTTCTGCTGCGTTTCAGGCCGCTTCGACCCTGACCCAGTAGCGGCTGAACTGGCGAATACGCACCGGCAAGGTGCTGCTCAGGTTGGCGAGAATAGGGTCGCTGTTGGCCAACTGGAAGGCCCCGGAAATTCTCAGGCCGGCCACCGCCGGGTGGCACCCCAGGTGCCCGGGCCGGTAGCGCTGCAATTCGTTGATAAAGTCGTCCAGGCGCCAGTCGTGCACCACCAGCAGGTCGCGCAGCCAGGCGTCGGCCTCGGGGTTGGCGGGCTGCAACGGGCTGATGCTGGCGCGCTCAAAGCTCAGTTGCTGGCCGGCCTCGACCCGCACGGGGGTGAGCAGATCAGCGCTGCAACGCACTTGCACGGCATGCTCCTGCACGCTCACCCGGGTGCGCCCGGCGTCGCGGCGAACGATAAAACGCGTGCCCAGCGCGCGAATGCTGCCTTCGCCGGTATGCACGATGAAGGGCCGGGCCAGGGCATCTTTTGCCGTTTCGATGAGGATCTCGCCGCTGAGCAGGCGCAGTTCGCGCAGCTGCCCGCTGTAGTGAATATCCACCGCGGTAGCGGTGTTCAGGTGCAACTGGCTGCCATCCTGCAGGCCTATGCTGCGCCGCTCGCCGGTGCCGGTGCGCTGGTCGGCGATCAAGGCCGGCAACGGCGTGGTCTGCCAGGCCAGGGTCCCTGCCCCGCCCGCGGCCAGCAGCAGCGACAGTACCTTGAGCACTTCGCGGCGCTTGGCCTGGGCGCTGGCCAGCAGCGGCCGGGCAACGCCAGCACTGACCTGAGCAAAGGTGCCTTGTACCCGCTGCAAGCGCTCCCAGGCCTGGCGGTGGCGCGGATCACCGGCCAGCCACTGTTGGTGGGCAAGGCGGGTAGCCGGGTCTGGCGCTTCGCAGCGCAGTTCGACGAACCAGTGGGCGGCCGCTTCGAGGGTGGCGCGATCCAGGCGCTGGGCGCTCACCGCTCAGTCCTCGGCCAGCAGCAGGCAATGGGTCAGGGCGCGCACGGCGTGTTTCTT
Organism: Pseudomonas sp. B21-035; assembly: GCF_024748945.1. Taxonomy (NCBI): domain Bacteria; kingdom Pseudomonadati; phylum Pseudomonadota; class Gammaproteobacteria; order Pseudomonadales; family Pseudomonadaceae; genus Pseudomonas; species Pseudomonas sp. B21-035. Next base: position 2,583,420 of record NZ_CP087179.1, on the reverse strand, counting down.
CACCGTGTTGACCGCGAGGTTCTGGCGCCGGGCGATTTCCACGTAGCTCAGGCCGTCGAGCTGGGCCATGAGAAAGATCTCGCGGGTCTTGCGCCCCAGACCGTCAAGCATGGCGTCGATTTCCATCAGCGTCTCGATCACCAGGGCGCGGGTTTCCGGCGAGATGTCGAGCAGCTCCGGGCGTGCGGCGAGGGTTTCGAGGTAGGCCTGCTCCAGTGCGCGGCGGCGGAACAGGTCGATCATCAGGCTGCGCGCGACGGTGCTCAGGTAGGCCCGTGGCTCACGCAATTCCGGGGCCTTGCGCTGGGTCATGACGCGGATGAAGGTGTCCTGGGCGAGGTCCGCGGCATGCTCGCGGCAGCCCAGGCGCTTGCGCAGCCAGCCGCACAGCCACGGGTGATGCGCCTCATACAGCGTGTGAACAGCGAGTTGCAGCGAAGGGTCAGCGCTGGACATGGAGGCGGCCTGGGCAAAGTTATCTGGTAATGAATCTCATTCATTATAGTTAGATCCAAATTTGCCAGGCAAGCCGCAATGCAGTTGCCGCTCCACCCACCAGGACAGCGGCAGGGTCAGCAGCAGGAGTGCCGCCAGGCTGATCACCGCCGTGGTGATGCCGGCGCTATCGCCAACAGCGCCAAACACCACCGGTGCCAGGGCGCCGCCGCCGATGGTGCCGGTGTAGAACAGGGCAAAGGCCTGGTCGCGCCTGCCCGCCCCCGCCAGCTCCGGCACCACGCCGTAGAGCACCGACGAGGTGCCATTGAGCACCAGGCCCAACAGCGGCAACAGCACCAGCATCGGCGTCAGCGGCAGGTACAGCATCGACACGATCAGCAGCGCAGTGAGCGACTCGGTGCACCACACGGTTTTCATCATGCCGATACGTGCGCCCAGGTAGCCGCACAGCAGCTTGCCGAAGGCGCCGCCGACGAACAGCAGCATCAGCGCCAGGCCGATACCGGCGGAGCCTGCGCCCTTGGCTTGCAGCAGAAACGGCAGAAAGGTGAGAAAGCCCATGCGTACCGCACTGTCGAGGGTGCCGGTGAGCAGCAAGGCGGCCAGGCCGCTGGCGGAGTCGCTGCCAACAGCAATCACTGCTTTGCGCACGCCCGGCGCCGCCGACGGCTGCGGCGCGATCAGCCACCAGAGCAGCGCAGCGGCCGCAAGGCCAAGGATGCCCAGCACGGTGACGCTGGTTTGCCAGCTGGTCACCACCAGCAACAGGCCGACTCCGGCGGGCACCAGCATCTTGCCGATATCACCGGCAAAGTTGTAGTGCGCCAGCGCCTCCTTGACCTCGCCGCCGGCCTCATGACTATCGCTGACCAACGACGATGCCAGCGGGTGCTGGGTACTGGCACCGAGGCCGCCCAGCAACAAGGCGAACAGCAGCATACCCAGGCCCCCGGCCTGGCCAGCCACCAGGTAGGCCAGCCCGGCCAGGGCGGTGCCGCCGACCAGCAGACGCTCACGGCCCCAGCGTTTTGCCGCGCGGCTGGCCAGCAATTGCAGGCCAGCCATCATCCCGGCGTAGGCGCCACGCAGCAGGCCGACCTGGGCGAAACTCAGGGCAAACTGCGCCTGCCACAGCGGCAGCAAGACGTAGATGACATCGGTGAGGCCATCGTGCACGGCGTGGGCCATGCTGGCGGCAATCAGTGAACGACGGCGGGTGTTCATGCATAAAGGCTCGGGCGGGAAGACCAGAGCCTTTATAGATCACGGTTTTTGCGTATGACCAATACCGTTTTCAGACCGATCGATACCGGTTCAGTACACCGCCCCCACCGGATAGACAAAGGCATTGACGTCATAGAACGGCGTACGCTGGTAGAACCAGTGCAAGCGTGCGCTGGGGCTGGCGGCGAAGGCCTTGTCACCCTTGAGCTTGCTGTCGAACTCGGCCTTGAGCTCGGGGCTTTCGGCGAGCATCTTGCGCGCCATCGGCTCCATCACGTATTCCTCAGGTTCTTCCGCCGCCACCAGGGTCGCATTGAAAAAGCCCCAGGCCCAGAACGAGTCGGGGCTTTCGGGGTACAGCAGGTTGACCGCCAGCACGCCCAGCGGCTGGTCGGTATCGATCACCACCGAGCCGGCCGGGAAGGTCTGCAAGCGCTCCAGCGGCTTGGCCACGCCACTGACCAGCAAGCGCCCTTCGTAGCCCGGGATCTGGTTGACCTGGGTGCGGTCGGGCTCGAAGCCCCCCGCCACTTTTACCTGGTCCATGCGATACAGGGTGACGGCAATCGGCGTCGGCTTGTCGAGGGTGGTCATGTGGATGCCATGGGCCTTGAGCCGGGCAATCACCTCGCGCCACTGGCCCGGCACCACATACTGTTTAGGCCGTTTGACCACCAGGTCGGGCTCGGTGTTGCCCGTCACCGGCACGCTGAGCTTCTTCGGCGTGTTGCTCCAGACGAGGGTCCTGGCACCGGTGATCGGCGACTGCTCATAGCGATAGTCACCGACAGTAAAGGCGGTGCTCTGGGCCTTGCCCGGTTTCCAGGTGAGGGTCACCTGCTCCTGGGCTTCGAGGCGTTCGCGGTCCTGGCGGATGGCTTCGCCAAGCGACGTGGCCTGATCGCCAATCACCTGGAACATGCTCTTGAGCATCACGTAGTTGCCCAGCACCTGGGTTTGATACGGGTGCAAGGCGTGCTGCTCGATGAGGATCGACGGCACGTTGCGGATGTCGCCGTACTGGTTGGAAAAGCGCGCGTAGTCGGTGCGGTACGGGTAGTAACCCTGGGTCGGGTCCTGGTTGCTGTTGAGGCTGATGCATTCATGCACCACATGGCCGTCGGCCTCCAGCGCCTGGTACACCGGTGCGCGCATGACCTTGTCGATCCAGGCGCTGCTGGCCGGCGACCAGCCGTTGCCATTGTGGCAATAGGAGCTGTCGTAGGGGTACATGGCGCCGTCGGTGGAATGGGTGTCGGCAAAAAAGCTCAGCTGGTAGGTGTTGAACACCCAGGCGACGTTGCGGATCTCGGCGCTGTCGAGCTTGGTGAAATCGCGGTTGAGGTTGTAGTTCAGGCCGTTGACCCGCCAGCCGGTTTCATCCGGGCCGTTCTGGTTGATGCGCCCGTAGGCGCTGCGGCGCAGGTCGCCGTCGACATTGACGGTGGGAATGAAAAGGATGTTGACCTTCTCCAGTAACGCAGCCAGCGGTTTGTCGCCAGTGGTCATGTCGCGCAGGAGCATGAACATCGCGTCCTTGCCATTGGCTTCGCCGGGGTGAATCTGGGCTTCGACGAAAATCGTCGGCTTGCCCGACTCGTTGAGCCCGGCCGGCGACTTGTCGACCTCAAGGGAAGCGATGGCCATCAACATCGGGTGGCCTTCGGCGCTTTTCTCCGGCAGGTCGTTGAGCACGATGCTGCCCCCGGAGGCGGCGGCCAGGCGGGTCATGTAGGCGCGGGTTTCGTCGTAGTTGCTGGTCTGGCGAAATTCGCTCGCCTCGGCCTGGGTGATCAGCGGGTTGTCCGGCCTGGCCAGGTAACGGGTGCTGGCCAGGGTCTGGGCGAACATCGCTGGCAGGATGCGCTGCTTGGCAGCCGGGGAATACAGGCTATCGTCGATATACGACGGCGCGCTGGGCAACGCCGCCGGGGCTTGCACGGCAGCGCCCAGCAACAGCGCGACAACGAGGGGCTGCAAAAGCGGGTGTTTCATGATCGATCCCTGTCATGAGAGGCAGGTGCCCACCTTAAACCACAATGTGTAAGCAGACGAGAGCCAGGCCGGGTCACAGATACGGCTGTTCTTCCCCCGGGCTGCGCTGGAAATGGCGCTTGTACTCGCGGCTGAACTGCGAGGTGCTCTGGTAGCCCACCCGGTGCGCCGCCTGGGCCACGCCCATGCCCTCACCGATCAGCATCTGCTGGGCCTTGAGCAAGCGCAGGCGCTTGAGGTACTGCATCGGCGACAGCAAGGTGCTGCGCTTGAAGTGCTCGTGAAAGGTCGAGGCGCTCATGTTCGCGCACGCCGCCAGCGCTTCGACGCTCAGCGGTTCGGCATAGTGCTCGCGCAAGTAGCTGAGCGCCGCCGCGATGCGGGCAAAGTGGCCCTGCTGCTCGACCAGTGCCCGCAACACCCCGGCCTGCGGCCCGCGCAAGGCCACATACAGCACCTCCCGCACCCGCGCCTGGCCCATTACCTGGCAGTCCAGCGGGTCGAGCAGGCAGCGCAGCAAACGCTCGACGCTGTCGCGCATGGCCTCATCCAGCGCCGCCGAGGTCATCGACTCCGGGGTTTGCGCCGTGATCGCCCGGTCTGGCGCCAGGCCCATGCTCTGCACCAGCTCCCCGAGCACGCCGCGGTCGATGGCCACCGACACCCCCAGCAGCGGCTCCTGCTCGGTGGCAAAGGTCTCACACATGAACGGCACCGACAGCGCCTGCACCAGGTAATGCCCGGCGCCGTATTCCAGGGTACGCGGCCCAAGGCGCGCCAGCTTGCTGCCCTGGGCGAGGATCATCAGGCTCGGTTCGTAAATCTGCGGGCTGCTGGCCACGTAGTGACTGGCCGACAGCACCTGCACCTGGGCAAGTGGCGTGTCGACAAAACCCGGGCGCAGCGCCAGGGAGCGGATCAGGGTACAGAGGGTGGCGTTGGCATCGGAGTGGCGAGTGAGCTGCATGAAAAACCGCACGGAGGATTGGACACTGACATCATCGCAGCTTCGCGGCCAGGCGCCAGAGTCCGGCGACCAAGTACGGAGTTTTAGGCATGACTGGCGGAGGAATGACGATAGGCGAGCCGACGCTGGATGCGCAGAATGCGCAGCCTTCACCGATCACCGTTTATTGAGGCCCTATGTACACAGCCATCGGTTACGCCGCCCAGTCCGCCACCACGCCCCTGGCGCCCATGACCTTCCAGCGCCGCAGCCCGCGCGCCGACGATGTGGCGATCTAGATCCTCTACTGTGGCGTGTGCCACTCCGACATCCACCAGGCCCGCAACGAGTGGGGCATCGCCGTGTATCCGCTGATGCCCGGCCACGAGATCGTCGGCAAGGTCACCGCCGTCGGCGCCAAGGTCAGCCGCTATCAGGTCGGTGACCTGGTGGGCGTGGGCTGCATGGTCGACTCCTGCCGCCACTGCGAAGCCTGCCAGGCGGACCTGGAGCAATACTGCCTGCAAGGCCCGACCATGACCTACGCCACCCCCGACCGGGTCGACGGCAGCAACACCATGGGCGGTTACTCCAGCAGCATCGTGGTCAGCGAGCACTTTGTCGTGCGCATTCCACAAGGCCTGGACTTGCCCAGCGCGGCGCCGATCCTCTGCGCCGGCATCACCACCTACTCACCGCTCAAGCATTACGGGGTCAAGCCCGGTGACCGCGTGGGCATTCTCGGCATGGGCGGCCTGGGCCATATGGGCATCAAATTCGCCAAGGCCATGGGCGCCGAAGTCACCCTCTTCACCCGCTCGCCGGCCAAGGCCGAAGAAGCCCGGCGCCAGGGGGCTGACCACGTGATCGTGTCCACCGATGAGGCGCAGATGCGCGCCGCGGCCGAGCGTTTCGATTTTCTTCTCGACACCATTCCGGTCCAGCACGACCTCAACCCCTACCTGCAGACCTTGAAGTTCGACGGCGTACACATTCTCGTCGGCCTGATCGAGCCGGTCGACCCGGCGCTGCACGCCGCCAACCTGGTAATGAAGCGCCGGGTGCTGGCCGGCTCGCTGATCGGCGGCATCGCCGAAACCCAGGAAGTGCTGGAGTTCTGCGCCGAGCACGGCATCAGTTGCGACATCGAGATGCTCGATATCGGTAACATCAACGAAGCCTTCAGCCGCATGATCGCCGGCGATGTGAAGTACCGCTTCGTCATCGACATGGCCACGCTCAAGGCCTGAGCCTGTCAGGCAAACACCTGGCTGTACTCGTGGGCGCGGTGCAGGGAAATGCCCTTGGCCTGCTCCACCGCCAATGGGTGGCTGCTGGCGGCCAGGGTCACGCTGGGGCGCGAGGTCGGGCCGCTCAACTGCAACCGGCCTTCAAGCCCCAGGGTTTCTGCCAGGGTCGGAATACTGTTGGCCAGGCGCACGGCAAAAGGCGGCTCGGCGGCCTGGTGCTCATCGCGCCAGAGCTCGCAGACGCGCTCGAAATCCGCCGGCTGCAGTTCGACCCAGATACCGATGCAGTAACTATCGTTGATTTGCGCCACGGCCAGCGGCAGCAGTGCCCGCAAAAAAAACCGCTCGCCGGCGATCACGCACCAGTCGTTGCTTTCCCTGACCTTGCTCTGGCGTTCCTCGGCGGCTAGCGCGAACAGCGCATCCGGGCGCCGAAACGCAAGTTCCCCCAGTTCATCGCCGTGGTCGTTACCGCACTGACTGCACATCATCAAAGCTGCCTCCTGCACCGGATTGATTGGTTAAGGGGCGCGACTCTAGCAGGCTCGCCGGGCAAAGTTGAGCTGCGGCTGATTGCCCCACGCGGCTTGGCGGCAGTTTTACTGGTCTAGGGTTAAGGGTTCAGCCGTTGCACCCCACCTGAGCAGGACGTTCAGGTGCTGACTCAAAGGAGCCCCTCATGGACGAGATCCCCCTGCTGCGCAAATGCCTCGGCTTGCTCTATAGCCTGGTCTGTTACCTGTTCTCCATGCTGGTGCTGGCGTACTTCGTGGGCTTTATTGGCCCCCCGGAAGTTCCCAAGGACATCAACTCCGGCCCGCCGACCGCCTGGTACTTCGCGGTGCCGATCAATGTGCTGCTGATCAGCCTGTTCGCCCTGCAGCACAGCGGCATGGCGCGCAAGGGCTTCAAGCAGTTCTGGCTGCAATGGGTACCGGCGCCCATCGAGCGGGCCACCTATGTGCTGTTCAGCAGCCTGGCGCTGAGCCTGCTGTTCCTGCTCTGGCAACCGATTCCCCTGACCCTGTGGGATGTCCAGGCGCAACCGGCCCGCGGGCTGATCGAGGCGCTCTACTGGCTGGGCTGGATCATCCTGGTGCTGGCCACCTTCCTGCTCAGCCACTTCGAACTGTTCGGCCTCAAGCAGGCGTTCGACGCCTTTCGCCCACACCCCGGCGAAGCCAGCGCCTTCAAGCCCCCCTGGCTGTACCGGCTGGTGCGCCACCCGTTGTACCTGGGCTTTGTCATGAGCTTCTGGGCGACGCCGCACATGACGGTTGGCCACTTGCTGTTTGCCGGGGTGAGTACCTTGTACATCCTGATGGGCACGCTGCTGGAGGAGAAGGACCTGGTGCAGTTGTTTGGCGAGCAGTATCGGCAGTATCAGCGCAAGGTCGGGATGTTGTTGCCTTTTGTGGGGCGCAGATAGATTGATCGCGGGGCAAGTCGAGGCGTCGCACCGCCGCTCCCACAGGATTGCGCGGCCCCGCGATGCTTTTGGCTACACCGACACTTTCAACATCCCCCGCTCGACAATGAAATCAATCACCCGCTGCAACCCCTGCCCGGTCTTGAGGTTAGTGAAGGCCCAGGGTCTTTCCGGACGCATGCGCCAGGTGTCCTTTTCCATCACCTCCAGCGAAGCGCCGACATAAGGCGCCAGGTCGATCTTGTTGATCACCAGGAAATCCGACTTGGTGATCCCCGGCCCGCCCTTGCGCGGGATCTTCTCGCCTTCGGCGACGTCGATCACGTACACGGTGAGGTCGGCCAGTTCCGGGCTGAAGGTGGCGCTGAGGTTGTCGCCGCCGCTCTCGACGAAGATCACTTCGAGGTTGCCGAATTTGCGCGCCAGCTCTTCCACCGCCGCCAGGTTCATCGAGGCATCTTCGCGAATCGCGGTGTGCGGGCAGCCGCCGGTTTCCACTCCGACGATGCGCTCGGGGGCCAGGGCGCCGGCCTCGGTGAGGATGCGCTGGTCTTCCTTGGTGTAGATGTCGTTGGTTACCACGGCGATTTCATAGTGGTCGCGCATGGCCTTGCACAGCGCTTCAAGCAGCGCGGTCTTGCCGGAGCCGACCGGGCCGCCGACACCAACGCGCAGGGGTTGCTGATAACTTTGCATGGGGCTTTCCTCAGGAGCGGAACAATCGGGTGTATTGGGTTTCGTGGCGCGCCGAGGCAATCGCCAGCAGCGGCAGGCCGCCGCCAAGCTGGTCATCGTCCAGGGCCAGAGCAGTTACCAGCACAGCGGGCAAGGTTTCGCTCAGGTCACGCAACAGGGTCTGCGCTGCTTGCTGGCCGAACGGCACCAGCTTGACCCCGGCCATCACCGCGCCTTCGAGCCAGGCATAGCCGTGCGCGAGGGCCAGGTCAGCCAAGGGGATATCCCAGTGCACGCCCAGCCAGGCCATGCCGCCGAGTTGGCTGAGCTCAAGCGAACTGCGCCATTGGGGTGCCTGGCCCAGTTGCCAGCCGTCGAGCAAACGGGTCAGGGCCTTGCCGCGCTGGCGTTCTTCCAGGCGCAGTTCGGCGGTTTCGCGGTTGGCCAGCAAAAACCGGCTCCAGCGCGCGAAGGCTTCGGCGTCATCCGCCAGGCAAGCCTGGTACAAGCGCGCCAGCAGCGGCCAGTCGAGGTGGCACAGGGTGTCCTCGATCTGCTGGCGTTGCCAGGCGCGAAAGCCTTCGGCGCCCTGCACCCAGCCGGCCTCCACCGCCCACTCCAGGCCTTGCGAGTAGGTAAAGCCGCCTACCGGCAGGCTGGGGCTTGCCAGCTGCAACAGGCGCAGCAGCTTCAGGTTGCTGCTCATCAGCCGGCCAGCACCAGCGCGGCACCGGCCAGCAAGCCGCCACCGAAGACTTTCTGCAGGCCGGTGTGCCGACGCAGCAGGCAACCCCCGGCAAAGCCTGCCAGCAGCAACAGGCCACTGACCGTGACGAAACCTGCGCTGAACACCCAGAACGCACCCGGGCTGGCTTCAACGCCGTGGGCCCAGCCGTGGAACAGGGCAAACAGCGGCATGGCCAGGGCCAGCAGCACCTGGCGGCTGGGCAGCAGCAGCGCGGCAGCGGCCACCAGCAGCGAGCCGATGATCATCTGCTCCATGCCGATCACACCGCCGAACACATGGCCCATCAGCGCCCCGCCGAACATCGCCCCGAGGGTCAGCAACGGCAGCGCCAGGGTACGCCCGGTCAGCGCCGCGAGCACCCCGGTGCCAAGCAGCATGAGCAAGTGATCGAGGCCGGTCAGCGGGTGCAGCAAACCATCCTGCAGCGGATTGGCATCATGGCCGGGGTGGGCAAAGGCCGGAAGCGCAACCAGCAGCAACGCGAGGGTGACGAGTTTTTTCATGGGACAATCTCCTTATCGACAATCAGTGGTGAGCGACGCGAACGAACAGGTGGTTACTGTGGGCATGGCTGTGCGGGGCACTCTGGTAGGCCCCGGCTTCAGGCTCGAACGGTGCTTGCTCGACCGTTACGTCAAGGCCCAGGCCACGGACCATTTCATCCAGCACATGGTCGTGCTGATAGCGCAGCAGGCCGGCCTCGATCTGCAGCGGCACATGGCGGTTGCCCAGGTGATAGGCGGCGCGGGTCAGCAACAGTGGATCGGCGCAGCGCACGCTGGACACCTGCTCGGCCGCCGCCAGCACGCGAATCACCTCGCCGCCCTGCGCTTCGCCAAGCAGCTCGCCACCGCGCAGCAACTGCCCGCGTTCGAGCATCAGGCCGGCCTCGCGGCCATCGTCGAGGGTGACGCGCACGCGGCTCTTGATCCGCGTATCGACAGTGAGGGTGACGGTGCCGCTTACCGTGGCGGCGTCGCTCAGGCGACGGGTCAACAGGATCATCTTCGCTCCTTAAAACAGAAAATAACGCTGGGCCATCGGCAACACCGTGGCCGGTTCGCACACCAGCAGTTCACCGTCGGCGCGCACCTCGTAGGTTTGCGAGTCGACCTCGATCATCGGCAACAGGCCGTTATGGACCATGTCGCCCTTGCGCACTGTGCGACAGCCCCGGGCCTCGCCGATCAGGCTCTGCAGCCCCAGTTGCCGGTGCACGCCACGCGCGATCGCCGCCTGCGACAGGAAGGTCATGCGCGTGGCGTGGCGCGCGGCACCGAGGGCGCCGAACATCGGCCGGTAGTGCACCGGTTGCGGGGTCGGGATCGAGCCGTTGATATCGCCCATCGGCGCCATGGCGATCATCCCGCCCTTGATCACCAGCGCAGGCTTGACGCCGAAGAACGCCGGCGCCCAGAGCACCAGGTCGGCGAGTTTGCCGGCCTCCACCGAGCCCACTTCGTGGGCGATGCCATGGGTCAGCGCCGGGTTGATGGTGTACTTGGCGATGTAGCGCTTGACCCGGAAGTTGTCGCTGCGCGCGGTATCCGGCGCCAAGGGGCCACGGCGTAGTTTCATCTGGTGCGCCACCTGCCAGGTGCGCAGCACCACTTCGCCGACCCGGCCCATGGCCTGGGAGTCGGACGAAGTCATCGAGAACGCGCCCAGGTCATGGAGGATGTCTTCGGCGGCAATCGTCTCGCGGCGGATACGCGACTCGGCAAACGCCACGTCCTCGGCAATACTCGGGTCCAGGTGATGGCAGACCATGAGCATGTCCAGGTGCTCGTCGACGGTGTTCTGGGTGTAGGGCAAGGTCGGGTTGGTCGAGGACGGCAGCACATTGGCAAAGGCCGCCGCGCGGATGATGTCCGGCGCATGGCCACCGCCGGCGCCTTCGGTGTGGAAGGTATGGATGGTGCGATCGCCAATCGCCGCCAGAGTGTCCTCGATACAGCCCGACTCGTTGAGGGTGTCGGTATGGATCGCCACCTGCACGTCGTGCTCTTGCGCCACGCCCAGGCAGCAGTCGATGGCTGCCGGGGTCGAACCCCAGTCTTCGTGCAGCTTGAGGCCCACGGCGCCGGCTTCGATCTGCTCGCGCAAGGCTTCGGGCCGCGAGGCGTTGCCTTTGCCCAGCAGGCCGATATTGATCGGCAATTGGTCGGCGGCCTGGAGCATGCGCGCCAGGTACCAGGGCCCGGAGGTGCAGGTGGTGGCATTGGTGCCGGTGGCAGGCCCGGTGCCGCCGCCAATGAAGGTGGTAATGCCCGAGGTCAGCGCCTCTTCGACCTGCTGCGGGCAGATGAAGTGGATGTGCGAGTCGATGCCGCCAGCGGTGACGATCTTGCCTTCGGCGGCGATCACTTCGGTGCCCGGCCCGACTGGCAAGGTCACTCCCGGTTGCACATCGGGGTTGCCAGCCTTGCCGACACCGACGATGCGCCCGTCCTTGATGCCGATGTCGGCCTTGACGATGCCCCAGTGGTCGATGATCAGCGCGTTGGTCAGCACCAGGTCCAGCGCCTGCGCGGCAAGCATCTGGCCCTGGCCCATGCCGTCGCGGATGACCTTGCCGCCGCCGAACTTGACCTCCTCGCCATAGATCGTGAAGTCCTTCTCGACCTCGACCCACAGCTCGGTGTCGGCCAGGCGTACGCGATCGCCCACTGTCGGGCCGAACATGTCGGCATAGGCCCTGCGCGATATGCGGCTCATGCCTGATTCTCCAGCTTGCCCATGACCTTGCCCTGAAAGCCGTAGACCTCGCGCTTGCCGCGGTACGGCACCAGCGGGACGGTCCGCGCCTGGCCCGGTTCGAAACGCACGGCGGTGCCAGCGGCGATGTCCAGGCGGTAACCTCGGGTCGGCTCGCGCTCGAACACCAGGGCGTTGTTGACCTCGAAAAAGTGATAGTGCGAGCCGACCTGCACCGGCCGGTCGCCGTGGTTGGCGACGGTGACGCTGATCACCTCAAGGCCGGCGTTGAGTTCGATGTCGCCGTCGGCAACCTGTATTTCTCCGGGAATCATCCTGTGCTCCTAGACAATCGGGTCATGGACGGTGACCAGCTTGGTGCCGTCGGGAAAGGTCGCTTCCACCTGCACATCGGCGATCATCTCGCTGACCCCGGCCATCACCTGGTCACGGCGCAGCACCTCGCGGCCGAGGTTCATCAGCTCGGCAACGGTGCGCCCGTCGCGGGCGCCTTCCATCACCGTGGCGCTGATCAAGGCCACCGCCTCCGGGTAGTTGAGCTGCAGGCCACGGGCCAGGCGCCGTTCGGCCAGCAGTGCAGCGGTGAACAGCAGCAGTTTGTCTTTCTCTCGCGGGGTCAGCTCCATGGCGTTCTCTCAGGTGGCCCAGATACGCGGCGGGCATGGCGCCAGGCCGACCACGACGGGTCGCAAGGCGTGCCAGAGCCGCTGCAGGGTAAGTTGCAGGCGTTGGTTGTCGTGATCGAGCAGGCGTACCACCAGCAACTGGCCAAGCAGGGTCGCGCCGGCCGGAGCGCCCAGGTCTTCAAGCAAGGCGCGGCTCTGTTCAAGCAGTTCGCTGCTGGCCGGATAGGCGCAAAAGGTTGCTTGCAGCGGCAAGCCGGCGACTTTGTCGAGCTGCCCGCCGTCGATGCGCAGACGCTCGTGCAGGCCCGGGTCGTCGGCCAGCTCGATGTGCAGGCGACTGTCGACGGCGCCGTGACTGAAGGTCTCGGCCATCACCGGGCGGCCCAGGCACAGGGTTTCCCAGGCCAGCAGGCGCGCGCCAGGCGCCAGGGTAAAGCGGTTTTCCAGGCGCACGCGGGCGCCGGCAAAACAGATGTTGCCCTGGGGCAGCCATTCGAGCGTGCTGTTTTCGTCCAGGTAAAAATGCTGCTGGAGGATCGAGGTCGGGCCGCCGCTGCGGTAGAACTTGGTCGCTCCGGGCATGGTCAGCAGCGCATGGCTGCCGGGTTCCAGGTGCACATCGAGCAGCAGTTTGTCGCCGCCGACCACGCCACCCGGCGGGTGCAGCACGTAGACGTGGCACGGTGCGCCTTCGGGATAGAACGGCCGCTGCACCAAAAGAGGACCGAAATGGCGCCGCGCACCAATACAGGTCTTGCTCTCGCCCCGAACGAAACGCAGCCGCAGCTCGGCGCGCCAGCCGGCATCTGCGGTGTCCAGGTCGGGGGTTGCGGGGAGCGACATGCCTCAGGTTCCAGTAAACGCTGCCCCAACTCGGCGACAGACGCATTTGCAAGAAACAACCTACGCGCTCAAGCGAATCCAGCGACTTGCAGGTTTGACCAATCGATCAGTAATCGATAGCTGAGGCAAAGCACATAGCGGGCCAAGATGGCGCGCTGGAGGGGGTTGTTTAAACAGCCGGCATGCACCGGTTTAGCGCTGTGTGCTTGCCGCGCGTTTAAACCCGGGCATCAGACCATGCCTACAACAGCGGCTACTCCTGACGCAGCCGCTTGCGGTGCGACGTGGTGCGCTCGTAGAACCAGATGCAATCCTGCTGGTACCTCGTCGCCCGGCAGCGGCACAGCACTGGATAAGCGCAAAAACCGCCCCATACTGATAGCACTACGCCTCTAGCGGACCGAGGGCCGGACCATGAGCCGAAACGTTGGTTTGATTGCCGTCGGGGTGGATCACACTGGCATTCTGGATTCGTTGAAAGGCGCGGCCAGCGGGGCACTGCAATTTGCCCGCTGGCTGGAGGAGCAACAGCAGTTCGGCATCAGCCCGAGCATCAGCGTACTGACCGATCAGAATGACCAGGTGGTCGAAGCCAAGGCGATCCAGACCGCCGCCCGCGACTTGCTCGCGGTCGGCGGGCTCGACCTGCTGATCCTGTATTTCTCCGGGCACGGCATTGTCAAGAACGGCGCCGATGAACAAGTCTTGCTGTCGAACGTCAAGGACTACCCCGACGAAGCCATCAACATTGCTGCAACGGCGCTCAACGCCCGCCATATTGGCGTACCCCATGTCGTGATCATCTCCGACGCCTGTCGCAATGCGGTCGACCCCTTTGGCTCACTGGGCCAGGTCAGTGGCAGGCCCGCGGTGAAACGCGGTGCGGTGGTCGGCATCAAGCCCGGCAAGGTCGATATCTTCTACGCCACCGAACCGTCACAAACCGCCAAGGAGTACAAAGGCGAAGGATTCTTTACCAAGGTCCTGCTCGAAGCGCTGCAAAGCCCTCCGACAGAAATTTGCGAGACCTGGCCGGGCTCCAGCGTGCCGATCATTCCCACCTGGCTTCTGGAAGACTACCTGTACAACCAGGTGCCGACCCGCGCCCAGCAGCAAACACCGCGCTTCGAGCAAACGCCGGACATCATTGTCCAGGCGCGCCAACCGCTGTTCCTCGGCTATGCCAGCCCGCCGCTAGTCTTTGCCAGCCCTCCCCCGCTGCCTGGCCCCGGGCCGCTGGACTACGGCCTGCCCGCTGAAGCCGGAGCACCCTACTTTGAGCAAATCCAGATCCTGCCGCTTCCCGAGCTGTTTCCAGCAAACCTCAGGGTCACCAGCCGAAACCAGGCGATACAACAGGTGGCCAGCAGCTTTCTCAAGGAACCCGAGGCGTACATCAGCACCACATTGCTTGAACAAGCCGGCCTCGACGAAGCCTACCGGCGCAACCTGCAGCGCTACACAGCACTCCCCCAGAGCCCGGCCGAAAGCGGATTGCGCATCATCGGTAGCCAGGCCATCAGCGTCCTGGTGGCCCCCGGCCAAGCGGCGCCCGATGTGCAAACCGATGACCAGCAGAGCATCATCAGCCTGGCGCCGTCTGCTCAGGCGCAGTCAGTCATCGTCACGTTCAGCGACGACACCCTGATCGTCTTACCGGTCATGCCCGGCTACATAGGCACAGTCCACGTAGACGAAGGCCTGGTGCAGTCGGTTTCGTTCGAGATGGGTAGGACCCTGGCCCAGACCTTTGCGCAAACTCCGAGCAGGCGCCTGCACCTGCACCACTTGCAAGCACTTGCCGCAGCCTTCGCCAGCAGCGCCAAACTGCGCACCCTGGCCGCGATCCAGGCATCGAGCTTCGCCGATGTCCTGCGCCAGGAAAAGCGCCTGGACCCGACCTTGGGCATCTACGCCGCCTACGCCTATCTGCTGGCCGCTGACGACCAAGGCGTGCGTTCGGTGCTGAGCTACTTCCTTGACTACCAGGCATCGTCCCAACCGCCTTTGCCCGTGCCGTTCGATGTGGCTTTGCTCGCCGGCGCCCAGGCACCCGGCAAGCGCAAGGCACGGCCGCTGATCGCACCGTTCTGCCCGATGATGAGCCTTGGCTGGACAGTGCTGGCAGCCCATGGCAAGAACCAGAAGCTCCACCCTGCAATCCTCGAAGCCGGTAAATACCGGCTCAATACTGAATGGTCGACCTTTCGCCGCCGCGATACCCAACCGCTTATCGAAGCTTTTCTACAAGGAGAGTTGTCATGAAAGTCGTGTTCATCCATGGCCGGTCGCAACAAGGTAAAAACCCGCTCACCCTGCAAAACACCTGGACCAATGCCTTGATCAAGGGTTTTGAAGGCATCGGTTCGCCCTACCCTGGCGTGGTCGATGTGGCCTTCCCTTACTACGGTGATCTGTTGTTCGACGAAACCTACCGCAGAGCGCAGAAAGACTTTCAGGTACTCACCGACAAAGGCGCCGACGCCGCGGCCCCGGGTGGCGAGGAAGAAGAGTTCATGCGCCAGGTCATTTACGACATCGCCAAGCAGCAAGGTATCAGCAAGGAACAGATCAACGCCGAGGCCAATGGCGAGATGCTTGAGAAAGGTGTTCAGAACTGGCGCGGCGTGCTGGCGGCCCTGCGCCTGCTCGACCAGTTGCCCGGTGTCGGCGCGACTTCGGTCGAGCTGTTCACCCGCGATGTGTGGTACTACCTGACCGAAAAAACCATCCGTGACGCGGTCAACAAATTGGTCGATGCCCAGCTTCCAGAAAACGATCCGTGCATCGTGGTAGCTCACTCTCTGGGCACCATCATTGCCTATAACCTGCTGATGAACCGGCCTGCACGCAGCAACATCAAGGGCCTGGTGACCCTCGGCTCGCCCCTGGGCATTGAAGCCATCCTGAGCCGGCTGCCCTCCAACGGTTCGCCGCGCAAGGCCCCGGATGGCGTACCCAGCTGGGTCAACATTCGTGACAAACGCGATGTGGTGGCGCTCTACGAAATTCCCGCCGCGCGCTTCAGTGGAGCACCTGCGGTGCAAAACCACAGCAACGCCAGCAACGGCAGCGATAACCGCCACGGCATCGTCGAGTACCTCAACGACACCATCGTAGCGGGCGTATTACGGCCTTTGCTGGCATAAGCAGGTTCAAACACTCAGACTCGTGCACTGGCTGCAGCAATCAACTGCATGCAAGCCGATTGCTGGACCCTGGTTGAAAAAATACCCTTGAACGCACCTTAACTGTGTCTCAGGACTCTCAACCATGGTCATGCACATCCGCCTCCAGCAGACGGGCGCACCAAGTGTTCTGCACCTCGAACAAACCAGCGCGCAAGCCCCCGGCCCCGGCGAGGTCTGGCTTGAACAGGCGGCGATCGGCGTCAACCCGCTGGACGTCAGCCAGCGCAAGGGCGATGTGCCCATCGCCCTGCCCTGCGGGCTGGGCCTTGAGGGCGCCGGAACGGTAGCGGCAATCGGCGCCGGCGTCAGCGGCTTGGCTGTCGGCGAGCGCGTCGGCTACGCCACCGGCCCCCTGGGCGCCTATGCCAGCGCCCGACTGTACCCCGCCGAGCGGCTGGTGAAACTGCCCGATGATCTTGGCCTGGAGCAAGCCGCCGCCGTGCTGTTCAAGGGCATCACCGCCCATTACCTCCTTCACAGCACGTACCCGGTCGGGCCCGGCACGCGGCTGATGATCTACGGCGCCGCCGGGGCCCTGGGGCAGTTGCTGGTGCCTTGGGCCAAGCACCTGGGCGCATTTGTGATTGGCGTGGTCTCCAAGCCGGAAAGTGTCGCCCGCGCCCGTGCCGCCGGCTGTGATCAGGTGCTGGTGTTCGACGCCGCGACCCTCGCTGCGCAGGTGCTGGATATCACTCAAGGGCGCAAACTCGACGTGGTCTACGACCCGATTGGCCGGCTGTCGTTCGAGGCCTCACTGGACAGCCTGCGCCCGCGCGGCTTGCTGGTGTCCTGCGGCATGGCCTCGGGAGCGCCGCCAGCCATCGAGCTGAGCACCCTCAACGCCAAGGGCTCGTTGTTCATCACCCGGCCCTCGCTGGCGGCGCACACGGCAAGCGCTGGCGAGTACCAGCAGCGCGCCGGGGAGGTGCTGGCAGCGCTGGCGGCAGGTATCATTCGCGCGCAGATCTGGCAGCGTTATGCCCTGGCCGACGCCGCACTGGCCCATGACGACCTGCAACAAGGACGCTCACAGGGCGCAATCATCCTCACGCCCTGACCTACCGAGGTAACCGCGATGGACCCGTTCGACAGTCGCCAGGCCGATGAGCTTGCCACCCTCCTGGCGCTGTTCGAGCACGGCTCGTTTGCCGCTGCCGGGCGCACGCTGCAGCGCCACCCGTCGGTGCTGTCCAAGCGCCTCGGGGCCCTGGAACAGCGCTTAGGCATTCGCCTGGTCGAGCGCACCACCCGCCAGTTGCGCTTCACCGACGAAGGCGCACGCCTGGTCGAGCGCCTGCGCCAGGCCGCCAGCCTGATCAGCGAGGCCGAGCGCGAAGCCGCCGAAGGTGCGACCCAGGTGCGCGGGCGCCTGCGCATCGCCCTGCCCTCGTCCATGGGCCGGCTGTGGCTGAGCCCGATGCTTGCCGAGTTTGCCCTGGCGTTTCCCCAGGTGCAGCTTGAGACCGAATACGCCGAACGTTTTGTCGATATCGTCGCCGAAGGCTTCGATGCGGCGATCCGCATTGGCGAGCTGGCCGACAGCCGCCTGGTGGCGCGCAAGCTCTGTGAGCACCGGCGTATCCTCTGCGCAGCGCCAGCCTACCTGCAACAGCACGGCCAGCCGCAAACCCCGGCCGACCTCGCCGGGCATAACTGCCTGGGTTTTACCGGCCTGCGTTCGTACCCGGAGTGGCGCCTGGCCGGTCTGGGCCAGCAACACACGGTTAAAGTGCGCGGCTCGCTGGTCAGCAACGACAACGAAGCGCTGCTGACCGCCGCCCGGGCCGGGGTTGGCATCCTTGCCGGTGGCGACTGGCTGATGCAGCACGACCTCGACAGCGGCCGCCTGCTGCGGGTGCTGCCCGACTGGCAGCTGGATGCCGACGCCGGCATTTACCTGGTGCGCCCCGGCGCCCGCTACAACAGCGCCGCGACCCTCGCCTTCAAGCAGTGGATCGAGGCGCGCTTTGCCCACGGCGCGCCCTGGCGCAGCCGCTAGACCGCCGCCAGGCGTGGCGTATGGGCCAGCAGGCTCTGGGTGTAGCGGTCTGCCGGCCTGTCCAGCACCTGATCCACCGGGCCCTGCTCAACGATGCGCCCCTGCTGGATCACCACCACCCGATCGGCAATCGCCCGCACCACCCCCAGGTCGTGGGTGACGAACACCAGGGTCATGCCTTCGCCTTGCAGTTGCTTGAGCAACGCCAGGATCGCCGCCTGCACCGAAACGTCCAGCGCCGAGGTCACTTCATCGCAGATCAGCACGCTGGGTTCGCACACTAGCGCGCGGGCAATCGCCACCCGCTGGCGCTCGCCACCGGAGAGGTGATGGGGGTACTTGTCAGCCACCGAGGCGGGTAAGGCCACCCGCTGCAGCGCCGCCTCGATACGCGCCCGGCAGGCCTGGCCCTTGAGTTTGAAGAAGTGCTCCAGCGGCGCCTGCAGGCACTGGGCCACGGTCTGCCGGGGGTTCAGGGCGCGGTACGGGTTCTGAAAAACATACTGGATGCGATGTCGGCTGGCGCTGGGCCGCTGCCGAGCCAGCAGGCTCAACGGCTGGCCGTCGAAACGCAGCTCACCGCTGGCGTTGTCGCCAAGGCCTGCCAGGGTGCGGGCCAGGCTGGTCTTGCCCGAGCCAGACTCGCCGACCACCGCCAGGCATTCGCCTGCCTGCACGTCGAGGGCCAGGTCGAACAGCACCTGGCGGTCGTAGCTGAGGTTCAGATTGCTGATCGCCAGCAGCGGTGCCTGATCGGCGCGAATCGCCCGAACCTGCAGCGCCGCGATCGGTGCTGGTGCCTCAAGCTGCGGATGCAGGCAAGCGACCTGTTGCTGCGCCTCGAGGGTTTGCAAGCCCGGCTCGGCCTGTTCACAGGCAGCCGTTCGCCGTGGGCAGCGCGGCGCAAACGCGCAGCCATGGGCACGCTGGCCCGGCGCCGGGGCATGGCCGGGAATTGCTTGCAGCGGGTGCTGGCGGGCAACGTCTGGAATCGCCGCCAGCAAGCCCAGGGTGTAAGGGTGGCTGGGGCGGGCGAACAGCCGTTCGCGGCTCGCGACTTCGACGATGCGCCCGGCGTACATGACCATCACCCGGTCGACCAGGTCCTTGATCACCGCCAGGTCGTGGGACACGTACACCGCCGCCACGCCCTGCTCCTTGCACAGCCGGCGCAGGGTTTGCAGGATGTGCGCCTGGGTGCTGACATCCAGCGCCGTGGTCGGCTCGTCGAGGACGATCAGCCGTGGACGCAACACGAAGGCCAGGGCGAGCATCACCCGCTGTTGCTGGCCGCCAGACAACTGATGAGGGAAGCGCCGCAGGAACTCGGCGTCGCCCGGCAGGCCGACGTCTATCAGGGTCTGCTGCAGGCGCTGTTGCTGCGCCTCCTTTGCCAATTGCGGTTCGTGGGCGTGCAGGGTTTCCAGCAACAAGCGGCCGATGCGCAGCGCCGGGTTGAGGGCTTGCGCCGGGTCCTGGGCGACGTAGCCGATCAGCCCGCCACGGGCCTGGCGCAGGGCTTCGCCGCGCAGCTCAAGGAGGCTGACGTCGGCGACCGCGATCTGCCCGGTGGCAATCCGTGCACCGCGCCGGGCGTGGGCCAGCAAGGCGGTGGCCAGGGTGGTCTTGCCCGAGCCGGACTCACCGACCAGGCCGAGGATTTCACCGGGGGCCAGGCTGAAGTTGATGTGGTCGATGATGTCGGCGCTTGTGTTGAGTTCAACCCGCAGGTTTTGCACCCGCAGGGCCGGCTTTTCGCGGGTCAAGCCTGTGGGAGCGGGCTTGACCCGCGATGGCGCATAGGAATTCATCGGCGCTCTCCCGCGCTGTGCCGGGCAATGCCTTCGGCGAAGATGTTGGTGCCGTAGGCGAACACCCCGATCAGCAGCGCCGGGGCCAATACCGCCCAAGGCTGAACCAGCAGGCCAGCCTGGTTTTCATTGATCATCAGGCCCCAGTCGGCAGCCGGCGGCGCCACGCCGTACCCCAGGTAACTGAGGCCCGAGAGCATGCCGATGCCCCAGGTGAGCATGTTGCCAAAGTGCACCAGCAACGGTGTGAGCACGTTGGGCAGGATCTCGCGCACAAGGATGCGCGTGCGCGAAAAGCCCATCATCTGCGCCGCCTCGACGAACTCCTGGCTGGCCACCGCTACCGCGCTACCCCGGGCCAGTCGGATCACCCCGGGGGTGAAGGCAATGGCCACGGTAAGCACGATCAGCCACGGCGCGCGGCCGAGCATCGAGACGATCAACAGCACCAGGATCAGGTCGGGGAACGCCAGCCAGACATCCGCAAGCCAGGTGATCGCCTGGTCCAGGCGCTGGCGCGACAGACCGGCCAGCAGACCCAGTACGGTGCCGACGACCAAAGCAATCGCCGCTGCCGCCAACGACATCCACAAAATCGACAGGCCGCCATTGAGCAACCGCGACAGCACGTCATGGCCAAGAAAATCATGGCCCAGCGGCGCATCCGTTGCCGGCGTGCCGTACACCCCGCCGACCATGTCGGTGGGCGCATGGGGCGCCAGCCACGGCCCGAACAGCGCCAGGAGGACAATGGCCAGGGTCACCAGGGCGCCGCGGCGAATCTGCGGCTCACGCCACCAGCGTGAATTGAACATGGGCGATTCCTCTCAAGGGGCTTTGGCTGCCGGGCGCCGCCACCAACTCTGGATACCACGGCGGTTGCGCTGGATCAGGGTGGCACGGCGGGCGGTGCGCAGTTTTGGGGTCAGCAGCACGGTGAGCAGGTCGGCCACCAGGTTGATCAGCACCACCCCGAGGGTGATCACCAGCACCACGCCCTGCACCAGCGGCAGGTCGCGCATCTGGATCGCGCTGTTGAGCTGGGTGCCGATGCCCGGGTAGCTGAAGATCACCTCGGCAAGCAAGGCGCCGCCGATCAAGGTGCGCAGGGTCAGGGCCACGCCCTGGATCGCCGGCACCAGGGCATTGGGCAAGGTGTGGCGCCAGACGATGCGCCATTCGGCGATGCCGCGCAGGCGCGCCGCGCTGACGTAGTCCGACTCCAGCGCTTCGATCATCGAGGCGCGGACCATGCGCGCCAGGTACGGCAGCGACGACAGGCTCAACGCGAAGATCGGCAGCAGCAGGTACTCAAGCTGCTGCCACAGGGCCTTGTCCGGATCAAGGATCGACACCGCCGGCAGCAGGTTGACCTGGGGCATGGAGAACAGCAGCACCAGGCCGATGGCCAGCAAGAACCCCGGCGTGGCTTTAAGGAAGATCAGCGCCGACAGGCCAAAACGGTCCAGGCGGCTGTCGCGGCGCAAAGCCAGGCTGACGCCGATGCCCAGGGCCAGCGGCACCACCAGTACCAGCACGCCGGCCAGCAGCGCCAGGGTATTGCCGAAGCGGCTGAAAATGATCGAGGCCACCGGCTGGCTGGAGTCCAGCGAGATGCCCAGGTCACCGCGCAGCACCTGGCCAAGCCAGCTGCAATACTGCACCAGGATCGGCCGGTTCAGGCCCAGTTGCTCGCGCAGGGTCAGCACGCTTTGCAGCGGCGCCTCGGGGCCGAGGATGACCCGCGCCGGGTCCGACGGCAATGCCTGGGTGGCGATGAACACCACCAGGCTGATAACCCAGGCGGTAAGCAGGCCGTAGCCCAGGCGGCCGATGAACCAGGGCAGCCAGGCAGGCAGTCGGGAAGTTCGTGCGCACGGTTCAGGCATGGTTCAACCACAGGCTGTCAAAGCGCCAGGAGGCGAAGGTGGTCTGTTCGCCGTGCAAGCCGCCGACCTTGCTGGAGGCGGCATCGAGCACGTCGGTAAAGCCCCAGATCAGCAAGCCGCCGCGTTGGTGCTGGATGCTCTGGGCCTCGTGCACCAGTTGCTTGCGCCGCTCAAGGTCGGGCTGGCCAAGGGCCTGGGTGAACAGCTCGGAGAAACGCTCATCGCGAAAATTGCTGCGGTTGTAGATCGCCAGCGGCGCGTCGTTGTGCAGGCCGGTGGCCAGGAAGCCACGGGCAGGCGTGGAGCCTGGCGACATCAGCCACTGCTCTTTCTGCGGGCCGTTGAACACCGAGCTGTCCACGGGTGTGACCTTGACCTGGACCCCGGCCTTCTTCGCCTGTTGAGCGAACACCAGCGCGGCGTTGACTTCGTTGGCGGTGGTGGTCAGCTCGACGCGCAGGTCGGTGGCACCGGCCTGGCGCAGCAGCGAGCGGGCCTGGTCGAGGTCGTAGCCGCGCTGGGCGATAGCGTGGTTGTAGGTCGGGTCTTGCGGCGAATACAGGTCGTTGGCGATGCGCCCGAAACCATTCAGGCCACGGCCGATCAGCTCTTGCCGATCGGCCAGCAGGCGAAAGGCCTGACGCACCCGCTCGTCCTGGAACGGCGCCTTGGCGGTGTTGAGGTTGAAGCCGCTGAACGAGGTGGTGGGCGAGACCACCAGTTGCAAGCGTGGGTCGGCCTTGATCAGGGCGCTGTGCTCGGCCTGCACACCGCTGGCGACGTCGATCTGCCCGGCGCGCAGGGCGGCGACCCGCGACACCTGGTCCTTGAATTCGATGATCTCCAGCTCGTCGGCGTAGGGCTGGTTGGGTTTGTAGTAATTCTCGAAGCGGGTGAACAGCGCGCGCTGGCCTGGCACAAAGCTTTTCAGCCGGTACGGCCCCGCCCCCACCGGGTTGCTTAGCGGATCGTAATCGGTCGGCACGATAGCGCCGAAGGCAATCAGGGTTTCGTCCAGCGGGAAGAAGCTGCGGCCCTGCTTGAAGCGGATCTCGATGGTACGCTCATCGAGCTTGCGCAAGGCCTGGCGGTCGATGGCGCCGACCAGCCCGGCAAACGGCGAGGCCAGTTTCGGGTCGGTCAGGCGCAGGATCGAAAACAGCATGTCGTCGGCAGTGATGCTCTTGCCATGGTGGAACTCCAGGCCCGGCTTGATGCGGATGGTCCAGGCGCTGGCATCGGCGTTGGGCTCGGCGAACTCGGCCAGGCCCAGGCGCGTGCTGACGTCGTCGTTCCACTCCCAGAACTTGCTGTACAACGCCCAGCCGCGAATGATCCCGCCGCCAGACGGCTTGTGGGCATCAAGATTGCCGGCCTGGTCGCCGTCGATGATGCCAACCCGCAAGCGCCCGCCACGCACCGGCTGGGTGGGCCGGCTGATGGCGCCGACCACCGCCGGCTCGCCGGCGCCGCAACCTGTGAGCAAACTGGAGCCGAGCAACAGGCCGCCACCGACGGCCAGGCTGTTGCCGAGAAACACCCGGCGGGAAAATTCGTTTGGCATGGGCAACTCCTTAAGCCGGTTCGGCAACCGTGCGCACACTCAGGTGCGCAATGTCGAAACCGTGGTCCAGGTCGAGCAAGGGGAACAGCAGGTCGGCGACCCGGTGGGCTTCATCAATCAGCGGGAAGCCCGAGAGGATGAACGCCGAGGTGCCCTGGGCCTCGTACTCGCGAATCCGTTCGGCCACCTGCTCGGCGCTGCCGACCAGGTAGGTACCGGCCGCCGGGCCGAGAATGTTGAAACCGAACAGGCTCGGGCCGGTCCAGACGTTGGGATAGATCTCAAGCTCCCGCGCGGTGGGCAGGCGGCCGTCGCGAATGCTCTGCACATTGCGCTGGATCTGCGGGTTGTCACTGCTGAAGGTCTCCAGGCTCTGCCCGGGCGGCAACTGGCGTTCGATGGCGGCGCGGGCGGTGGCCAGCGAAGTCTGCTGCAGCAGTTTTTCGGCGTGGGCCCAGGCCTCTTCCTCGGTTTCGCGCACGATGATCTGCAGGCGCGTGCCAAAGGTCAGTTCGCGGCCGATCTTCGCCGCCTCTGCCGCTACCCGGCGGAACTTGTCGCCAAGCTTTGGCGGGGTGTCGGCAAAACTCAAGTAAACGTCCAGCAGTTGCACCGAATGAGCCACGCCCGGGCCCGAGGTGCCGGCGCCCCACAGCGGCACGCTGGCGCGTTTTGGCGGGTGCCAGCCGCCCAGCGGGTGACGTGCCGCCGCAGCCGGGCGCGGCGCCAGCTTGACGTACTGACCGTCAAAGCCTGCGGTTTCGCCGGTATAAATACTCTGGAACGCGCGCCAGTATTCCAGGCTGAACTGGTAGCGCTCGTCGTGCGGGTAATGCACGCCGAGGGTGGCCAGGCCGGCGTCGCTGCCGTTGACCACGTTGAACAACAGGCGGCCGTTGGAGAACTCGTCAAAAGTCAGCGCCCACTTGGCCAGCACCGCCGGCGACAGCTCGCCCGGATGCTGGGCCACCAGAAAACGCAGGCGCTCGGTGGCGTCGATCAGCGCGGCGGCCACTGCCAGGCTTTCGTTGGGGCTTGAACCCAGCAGCGAGCCGTAGTAACCCAGGCGATCGCTGGCCACCGCCAGTTGCTTGAGGTGGGCGAAATCGGTTTTCCAGCGCCCCTGGGCTTCCCACGGATAGGGGCCATCGGGGCTGGTCAGGTACCAGAGAATTTTCACTGCCATGGTCTTTCCTCAGGCGCGAATGCGGTCGGTGGCGGGAATCAGGCCCAGCTCGCTGGCCTTGTCGATCAGCCTGCTCATCTTCCATTGCTGGGTGAGCACGCCCGGGCCGAAGGGCCGCGAGCCGCCGATGGCTTCGGCCAGCAGTTGCAGTTGCGCGCCCTCCTCCAGCAGCACGATGAACTCGGCAGTGGCGCGCAGGCCCTGCTGGCCCCACACCGTGGCGCCACCGTTGGCTTCAAGGATGGCCGGGGTGAAGGGGTTCTCGGCCAGGCGTTCGAGGATGAAATCGACCTCGTCCTGGCGCCGGTCGATGTAGGTCGGCAGCTCGCGGGCCAGCTGGAAGCGCTGCACCGGCACGTAGTTGAACGGCAAGGTGCGCTGGGTCTGGGCCCAGGCGCCGAGGTACGGCGAGTGCACATGCGACACCGTGGTGATCTGCGCCTGCTCGCGGAACAGTTTGGCGTAACGGCCCAGGCCACCCTTGCCCTGGCCATGCACCAGGTTGCCGGCCAGGTCGCTGACCGTGGCCTGCAGCGGTTTGCGGTACTCCCACGGCCCCGGGTAGTTGACCGACACCAGCAGCTCGCGCCCCGGTACCCGTTCGATAAAGCCGACGGTGCCGTTGGCGGTGATGGTGTTGGTTTCGCGGAACACGGTGAAGGCCTGCCCGGCCTCGTCGAGCACCTGCTCGATGAAGGTTTGCAGCTCGGCGTCGATCAGGTGCTCGGTGGTCAGTACGGTCATGGCAATGCTCCTTTAAGCGCGGGCGCGGCGTTCAGCCAGCAGTTGCTGGGCGGCTTGCAGTGGACGCGGGTCGACCCAGTCGGCCAGGGCAAAATCGGCTTCGAGAAAGCCGTGCAGGTTGAGGAAGGTTTTCTGGATGTCGAGGTACGCCAGGCGTTCGGCCGAAAGGTCCGGGGCCAGGGTGGTATGAAAGTCGCCGCGGTAGGCTTGATCGACGCCTTCGGCACCGGCGCGGGTTTCGTCCTGGAGGATGCGCAGCAGGCCGTCGCGGTTGTCGCGGGCCCAGTCGGCGGCGCGCAGGGTCTGGGCAAGAAAGCGCACCACCAGCTCGAAGTGATCGTCGAGCAGGCTCTGGTGCACGGTGATCGGCCGTGGCGTGCCGTTGTTGATGCGATAGCGTGGGTCTGTGATCTGGTCCAGGTCAATGCCCACCACCAGGCCCAGGCGCCGGGCGGCATCGGCGGCGGCAGCGCCCTTGACGTAGACCGCATCGACCTCGCCGCGCACCAGGTAATCCAGGCCCGACCACAGGCGTTGCAGGCCCTGCTGCGGGGTCGGTGCATCGTCCTGGGACTGCAGCGCCACCTCCACCAGCTGGACATCATCGAAGCTCAGCCCGGCCAGGCTCAGCGCGCCCTTGTAGCCGTGCAGGCTCATGGCCCGGGCGATGCTGCCGGGGCGGTTGGCGCCCCAGGCCGGTAGCGCCAGGCGCTTGCCCTTGAGGTCGGCGGCGCTGCGAATGCCCGAATCCGGGCGCACCAGGATGGTCTGCCATTCCTCGATCCAGGTCAGGCCGATCAGCCGGCTCGGTGCACCGGCGGCGCGGGCGGCCAACGCCGGCACGTTACCGCCCTCGCGAAACAGCCCGGGCAGTTGGTGATCGTAGTGGTGATGACCCAGTTGCCGGACTTCCTGCAGGGTTTCTACCGGCAGGCCGTCGGCGGCGAATTCTTCCGTGAGCCAGCCCAGGGTGTAGGCGATGCCGGAAGCGGTCGGCACCGGGCAGCGGGTGAACCAGAGTTGCTCAAGCGTGGTTGCGCTGGGCAGTGGCAAGGTGGCGGCGATTGTCATGGGCATGCTCCATCAAGCGGATCGAATCGGCCAGGTGGCCTGTGCCTGAGCTATTGCAGCGCCCGTGCCAACTCGGCAAAGCCCTGATTTCATTGGGCTTTGCCCCTTGCCGCAAGGCGCGACTGCTGATCTGCCAGCAGTCGGGCCGCAAGCCTGCTGCTGCCAGAGCAACAATCACCGGCTTACTGCTGCCCCAGCAACACCCGGCACCGGCAAAAACGCCGCAAGCCCTGCCCCACGGGGCTTTGCCGCCACTGGCACAGAACCTGCTCAAGGCCCTGGGTACCTGTTCATTCAAGGAAGCCCTATCGTGAGTGCTCTGCCCCATCGCCTGCACAGCCCCGCCCAGGCCATCGCCGCGGCCCATGAAATTGCCGAGCAAATCGCCGCCCTCGCTGCCGACCCGTTGCTCAACCGCGAACTGCCCCGGCGCCAGGCGCAGTTACTGTCCGACAGCGGCATCACCGCCATCGGCGTACCGACAGCGCTCGGCGGCCTGGGCGCGTCGGTCGAGACCATCGTCGAGACCGTGCGGATCATCTCCCGCGCCGACGGCGGCGTCGGCCAGTTGCTGCAGATTCACAACGTGATGCTGCGCGGCGTGCTCAGCGGCTACCCGGATGCCGTGCGTGATCGGCTGATCGCCGATGTACTGGCCGGCAAGCGCCTGGGCAATGCCCTGGCCGAGGTCGGCGGCAAGAACAAGTTCGCCCTCAAGACCCGGGTCGAGCGCCGCGCCGATGGCAAGCTGATCCTCAACGGCAGCAAGTTCTACTCCACCGGCGCCTACCTGGCCGAGTGGATCTCGCTGACCGCCGCCAGCGATGACGGCGGCGCCGGCGTGCTGCTGCAGCGCGACACGCCCGGCCTGACCCTGGTCGATGACTGGGACGCCTTCGGCCAGAACAACTCGGTCAGCGGCACGGTAATCTTCGACAACATCGAGCTGGACGAGCGCTACGTGCTGCGCCGCCAGGGCCCGATGAAGCGCACCGGCCTGACCTTCCCGCAGATCCTTCACGCCGCCATCGACACCGGTATCGCCGCCGGCGCCCTGCAGGCCGGCATCGACTACCTCAACCAGCACGCCCGGCCGTGGGTCGAGAGCGAGGTGGAACGGGCCAGCGACGAGCCGCACATCATTCGCCAGATCGGCGAGTACGCGGTGGCCCTGCGCGCCGCCGAATCACTGCTGCGCGACGCCGCGCGAACCTTCGACGCCCACGAGCAGGACCCGGACAACAAGGCCCTGCAAGACGAGCTGATCCTTTCGGTGGCCAGCGCCCGCGCCCATTCCGATGGCGCTGCGCTGAAGATCTCCAGCGACATCTTCTCGCTGCTCGGCGCCAG
This sequence comes from Pseudomonas sp. B21-035, assembly GCF_024748945.1. Classification (NCBI taxonomy): domain Bacteria; kingdom Pseudomonadati; phylum Pseudomonadota; class Gammaproteobacteria; order Pseudomonadales; family Pseudomonadaceae; genus Pseudomonas; species Pseudomonas sp. B21-035. The sequence goes on along the minus strand of NZ_CP087179.1, from coordinate 2,555,702 downwards.
CTCATCCTTGAGCAAGTGGAACCTCGACCGTTTCTGGCGCAACGCCCGGGTGCACACCACCCACGACCCGATCCGCTGGCGCCTGCACCACGTCGGCAACTACTACCTCAACGGCATCGACCCCGGCGAATACACCGCCATCCTCAATGCCAAGCAAAAGGCCGGCGCCAACCGCTGAGCACACACTTTCCTCCTGCCGCGAGTCCTTCATGAGCCCTCGACACCCGCTGCTGCGCAGCCTGGCGATCTACGGTGAAATGCCCTGGCGTTTCGCCCTGGTCGCCGGGCTGTTCGTTTCCATCAACCTTGGCCTGGTCTGGCAACAATGGCTGATCGGCCACGCCCTCAACGAGGTCAGCGCCGGCACGGCGGTGCAGCGCCTGGCCGATGGCAGCCTCGACGGTCAGCGCGCCTGGGGCTGGTTCTGGCTGATCCTCGGCGTGGCCCTGGGCCGCGCGCTGCTGCAGTACGCCGCCGCCATCGGCTCGCTGATCCTTGGCCAGGCGCTGCTCACGCGCCTGCGCGAGCGCCTGCTGGAGCAGGTGCTGCGCCTGCACCTGGGCTATCACTGGCAGCACGGCATGGGCGAGATGGTCACCCGCACCACCCGCGATGCCGACAAGGTCCGCGATGCACTGGTGAGCTTCTGGCGCCAGCTGGTCGAAACGCCGCTGGTGATACTCGCCACCGTCGGCCTGCTGGCCTGGTACCACCCGTGGCTGGCGCTCGGGCCGCTGCTGCTGACGGTGATCGGTGTGTGGATATTCGTAGTGCAGACCGAGCGCCTGGTCAGCCTCGACCGCGCGGTCGGCGCCGCCTACGACCGGGTCAACCAGGACCTCGCTGAAGGCATTGGCGCGGTACGGGTGATCAAGTCGTTCGGCCTGCAAGCCCAGCGCATCGACGGCTTCGAGCGTCAGGTCCTGCAGTTCAGCAGCCTGGCACGCCAGGCCCTGGCCTACGCCAGTTCGCGGATTCCACTGCCGCAAGCGGTGGTGGCGCTGGGGCATGTGTGGATACTGGTGGTGGGCGCGCAATTGGTCGCCGCCGGCCGGATCGGCATTGGCGAACTGGTCACGTCGCTGCTGATCGCCACCACCCTGGTATTTCGCATCGAAGGCATCGGCCGGGTGATGCAGACCTTCGCCGACGCCCGCGCCTCGGCCGGGCGGATCTGGCAGTTGCTCGATGCGCCGGCGGCGATTGTCGGCGGCAGTCAGCGCCTGCCCGAGGGGCCGCTGGGGCTGAGACTTGAAGACGTCAGTGTCGCCGCCCCTGGCGGTGGCCAGGCGATCCTGCGTCACTGCTCGTTCGAGCTGGCCCCCGGTGAAACCGTCGCCCTGGTCGGCGCCACCGGCACCGGCAAGAGCCTGCTGGCCAGCCTGTTGCCACGCCTGAGCGATGTTGCCCAGGGCCGTGTGCTGCTCGGCAACGCGCAGTCCGGTTGGCAGGACATTCGCAACCTGGAGCTGCGCGACCTGCGCCGGCGCGTGCATGTGCTGCCCCAGGAGAGTTTTCTGTTTGCCGACAGCCTGGCCGCCAACCTGCGCCTGAGTGCGCCCGACGCCAGCGACCCGCAACTGCTCCAGGCCCTGCACCAGGCCGCCGCCGACGATATCCTCGAACGCCTGCCCGCAGGCCTCGACAGCCCGCTCGGCGATCGCGGCGTGACCCTCTCCGGCGGCCAGCGCCAGCGCTTGTGCCTGGCCCGGGCCTTGCTCGCGGCGCCGGCCATTCTCTGCCTGGACGATGCCACCAGCGCCCTGGATGCGCTGAGCGAAGGCCGGGTGCTGGACAACCTGCGCCAGCAGGCAAGCGCCACCACCCTGCTGCTGATCGCCAGCAAAGTTTCCACCGTGCAACGCGCCGACCGCGTGCTGCTGCTCGACCACGGCGCCATCGCCGACAGCGGCACCCACGCGCAACTGCTGCAGCGCAACCCGACTTACCGTGACCTGCTGGGGATCGACCATGGCTAAGCCACTGCCGGGCAACGCCCTGAGCGATATCGAGATCGAAGAGCTGCTGGCAAAAAAAGCCCTCGATCGCAGCATGTTCCAGCGCCTGCTGCCGTTGTTGCGGCCTGTGCGCAAACAGATCGCCTGGGTCATCGGCCTGGAGCTGCTGCTGGTGTTTACCGTGTTCCTGCGACCCTGGTTCGTTCGTGAACTGCTCGACCGCGGTCTGATCCACGACGGCAATCGCTGGCTGCTCGAGCAACCGCTGGTGATGTGGCTGGGGCTGGGCCTGGCGGCCAGTTGGCTGGGGCGCTTTGTGCTGGCCGGGGTATCGCAGTATATCGCCGGCAGCGCGGCGATCCAGGTGCTCAACCAATTGCGGGTGCGGGTGTTTGCCCACGTCCAGGCCTTGAGCGTCGGTTACTTCGACCGCACCCGCGCCGGGCGTATCATTTCCCGCGCCGACCGCGATGTCGATGCCCTGGAGCCGCTGCTGATCCAGGGCCCGCCGGAACTGCTCGGCGCCCTGCTGCGCTGCAGCCTGGCGGCGGTGATGCTGTGGCTGATCGAGCCGCTGTTCTTCTTCAGCCTGATCGGCAGCGTGCCGCTGCTGCTGGCGGCGACCTGGGCGTTCAAGCGCATCGCCCAGCGCAACTGGGCCAAGGTCGCCGAACAGCGCAGCCGCTTCACCGCGCACCTGGTCGAGAGCGTCAGCGGCGTGCGCCTGCTACAGCAGACCGGCCAGCAGGCGCCGAACCTTAAGCGTTACACACAACTGCTGCACGACTTCAACAAAGCGCTGATCATCGGCAGCCTGCGCTCGGGCTGGTTCGCGCCCTTTACCGCGCTGCTCAGCGCCGCCGGCATGGCGGTGCTGGTGCTGGTCGGCGGCTACAGCCTGGCCAAGGGCACGGTCACGGTCGGCCAGGTCGGCGAAAGCCTGTTCTACGTGATGCTGTTCCTTGGGCCATTGCAAGAACTGACCGACCTGTTCGAACGCTATGCCACCGGTTCCGCCTCGGCTCAGCGGATCTTCCTGTTGCTCGACACCGCGCCGCAGATTGTCGACCCGGTTGCCCCGGTGGACTTGCCCGCGGCACGCGGCGAGGTGCATTTTCAGCAGGTGCGCTTTGCCTATTTGCCGCAACCCACCCGGCCGGTGATCGACGGCCTCGACCTGCGCATCAATGCCGGTGAAGTGCTGGCGATTGTCGGCCCGTCCGGGCATGGCAAGAGCACCCTGGTGCAGTTGCTCACACGCTTCTACGAAGTTGATCACGGCGCGGTGACCCTCGATGGCGTCGATATTCGCCAGCTCAGCCAGCAACAGTTGCGCCGCCACGTTGGCGTGGTACTGCAGGACAACGTGCTGTTCAACGGTAGCATCCTCGACAACCTGCGCCTGGCCGCGCCGCATGCCGATGACGACACGCTGATTGACGCGGTGCGCGAGCTGGGCGCCGACGAGGTGCTGGAGCGCCTGGCGCATCGCTATGACACCCAGGTCGGGCCGCTGGGCAGCCACCTCAGCCAGGGCCAGCGCCAGCTGGTGTGCCTGGTGCGCGCCTACCTGGCGGACCCGGCGGTGCTGGTGCTCGACGAGGCCACCTCGGCGGTCGATGTGCACACCGAGCGGCGCATCCAGCGGGCGCTTCGGCGCCTGTGCGAGGGGCGCACGGCGATCATCATCGCCCACCGCCTGGCGACCATTCGCGATGCCGACCGCATCGTGCTGATTCGCGAGGGCAAGCTGGTCGAGCAAGGGCCGCATCAGCAGTTGCTGGCCAAGGGTGGCGATTATGCGGCGTTGTATCGGCGGTATCAGCACGGTGCCGAGTTACAGGTTGGTTGAGGCCTTTCGCGGGTCAAGTCGGAGCGCCGCACCGCCGCTCCCACAAGGTCAATGCTTGACCCGCGATGCTTTGTGCTGCAACCGCCGCAGCCACTGCTGACCGGTTGCTGCCCTGGCAACACCCCTGCCGCCAACCCCCAATGATTACGGGCCCGCGCGGCGTGGCATGGGCGTTGCACCGCTGTCTCTACCTTCATCGAGGAACAGCCATGAGCACCGAATTCTTCTGGCGTCTGCCCCTGGGCACCGACGGCCCGCAACTGAGCACCGACAAGCACAACCGCGGCAGTTTCAGCCGCAGCCCCGGGCATATCGCTCCCGGCCTGTTGCAGGACGGCAGCGCCGATGGTTTCACCTACATCGACTACATCGCCCAGGTGGCCAAGGCCGCAGAACTTGCAGGCTTTGAAGGCGCGCTGCTGCCCACCGGCCCCGAGCCGTGGATCGCCGCCGCGGCCCTGGCCCGGGAAACCCGCCGCCTGCGCTTTCTGATCGCTTTCCAGGCCACCTGGACCCTGCCCGCCTACGCCGCGCAGCAGGCGGCAATCCTCCAGCACCTGAGCCACGGGCGCCTGGACTGGAACATCATCACCGGCGGCAACCCGGCCAGCCAGCGCGCCCAGGGCGACTTTCTCGACCACGACCAGCGCTACAAGCGTACCGGCGAGTTCCTCGACATCATCCAGGGTTTGTGGAGCAACGAGCGCTTCTCTTACGACGGCGACATCTACCGCCTGGAAAACGGCGCACTGCCGCCGCACCTGGGTAACGAACGCAAGCCGGGGGTGTACTTCTCCGGCTTCTCCGAGCCGGCGCTGGAAGTCGCCGCCCGCCACGCCGACGTGTACCTGAACTGGGCCGAGCCGGTTGAGCAGCTCAAGCCGCACATCGAGCGGGTACGCGAGCTTGCCGACAAGCAAGGGCGCACGGTGCGCTTCGGCCTGCGCGTCGACCTGTTCGCGCGTGAAACCGAAGACGCCGCCTGGCGCGACCTGCGCCGCCAGTTCGACAAGCTCGAAGGCAAGCCCAGCGCCGTCTCCACGGCCTTCACCAGCGCCAGCGACTCGGTGGGTGGCGCGCGGCAAACCGCCTATCACCAGAACATCCAGCGCTTCGACGACCTGATCATCGGCGCCAACCTCTGGGCCGGTTTTGCCAAGGCCAAGCCTGGTCCGACCGTGGGCCTGGTGGGCAGCCACGAGAACATCGCCGAACGCCTGGCCGAATACCGCGACGCCGGTTTCTCGACCTTTATCCTGGCCGGCAACCCGCACCTGGAAGAAGCCTTGCGCATCGGCCAGGAGGTGCTGCCGCTGACCGCCAGCGCCTGACCGGAGCCCGATATGAGCACACCCCTCGATACCCTCTGGTACACCCGCTGCCCGGTGCCCACGGGCCTGGGCATTGCCGTTCAGCAAGGCTGGCTGCAGGACAGCCTGCACACGCTTGGCACCCAGGTGCAGTCGATTCGCGAGGCCGACGATGCTGCGGTGCGCGAGTCGCACTTCGATCACAGCCTGCGCCATTCAGTGCGTCATGGCGGCAGCATTCCAGCAATCTGGGCCCGCGCCCAGGGCCGCGAGACGCGCCTGATCGGGCTGTCCTGGGCCGATGAGGCGCAGTTGATCCTGACCCGCGCCGACAGCGCCATTCACAGCATCAGGCAACTGGCCGGCAAGCGCTTCGGCCTGCCCGACCGCGCCCGCGCGCAAATCGACTTCACCCGCGCCCAGGCCCTGCGCGGGCTGGAGAACGCGCTGAAACTCGAGGGCTTGCAGGTCGGCGACTTGCAGCTGGTCAACTACCGCTACGACAGCGGTTTCAGTGACAGCCCGCTGCGCGTTGTTGCCGGCAGCAGCGTGGCCAGCAGTGACGAGGCGCGCAACCTGGAGCTGATCGGCCTGCTGCGCGGTGAAGTCGATGCGATCTTTCTCAAGGGCGCCAGCGCCGTGCAGCAGGCCCATGATTTCGGTCTGCGCACATTACTGGACATCGGCGCCCACCCCGATCCGCTGATGCGCAGCAACAACGGCACGCCGCGCACCCTGACGGTCGACCAGGCGCTGCTCGACCAGCACCTGCCGGTGGCCACCCAAGTGCTCTACAGCGTCCTGCGCGCCGAAGCCTGGGCCCATCAGCACCCAGAGCAGACCCGCCGCTACCTGGCGCTGGAAACCAACAGCAGCGAGTACTGGGTCAGCCGCGCCTACGGCGAAGACGCGCACCTGCGCTTGCGCACCGCCCTCGACGAACAGGCCATCGCCGCCCTGCAGGACTTCGTGACCTTTCTGCAGCGCTGGCGCTTTATCCGCACGGCGTTCGATGTACGCCGATGGATCGACCGCCGCCCCATGGACGGGCTGCATACCGCACTGGCCGGCTAACCGGCCACCTGACAAGGACTAGAACCGACAATGAGCACACCCCTCGATACCCTCTGGTACACCCACAGCCCGGTGCCCACCGGCCTTGGCATCGCCGTGCAAAGCGGGCGCCTGGCCGAAGCCTTCCAGCCGCTGGGCACCTCGATCCAGTCGCTGCGCGAATCGAGCGAGCGCGAAGTGCGCGAAGCCCATTACGACCATCACCTGCGCAACTCGGTGCGCCACGGCGGCAACATCCCGGCGATCTGGGCCTACGCCAGCGGCGTGCAGACCCGCGTGCTGGGCCTGAGCTGGGCCGATGAAGTGCAGTTGATCCTGACCACCGAAGACAGCGGCGTACGCACCGTGCGCGACCTCAAGAACCGCCGCTTCGGCCTGCCGAAATGGGCCAACGTGCAGATCGACTTCACCCGCGCCCAGGCCCTGCGCGGGCTGGAGAACGCGCTGAAGCTCGAAGGCCTGAACGTCGCCGATGTCGAGCTGGTCGACTACCCCTACGGCGGCACCCACAGCGATGAACAGGTCACTCATGTGCATGGCGCGGCGGTGACCCTCGGCGTCAACCGCGTCAGCCGCCGCAACAACGAGCTGATCGGCCTACTGCGCGGCGATATCGACGCGATCTTTTTAAAGGGCGCCACGGCCCTGCAACTGGCCCACGAATTCGGCCTGCGGGTAGTGATCGACACCGGCTCCCACCCTGATCCGCTGATTCGCGCCAACAACGGCACGCCGCGGACCCTGACCGTGGACATCAACCTGCTGGAGCAGCACTTCGGTGCCTGCAAGCGCATCGTTGATGTGCTGCTGCGTACCGAGCAGTGGGCCTGGGCCAATGCCGATGAAACCCGGCGCTATCTTGCCCGCGAGCTGAACACCAGCGAGTACTGGGTGGCAGCGGCCTATGGCGAGGACGCCCACCGGCGCTTGCGCACCACCCTCGATGGCCGCTCGATCGAGGCGTTGCAGGACTTCACCGATTTTCTCCATCGCTGGGACTTTATACCGCGGCGTTTCGATGTGCGTGAGTGGATTGATTTCAGTGTGCTGGAGGCGGTGATCGGCTCTACTTCGCGGGTCGCTACCTGATCGCGGCGCCCCGACTTGCCCCGCGATTGCTGCCCCAGCAACAGGCATTCCACACCCCCCTGCTGAATAACTAGCAGCCACCGCTAAAAAACCCAATAAAATCCTTTAAATACAACAAGATACAAACATGGCACAAACCCTGCTCTATCCCCTTCAACTGCACATCCGGGGAGACCAGCAGCATGCACACACTTAACCCAATCGCCAAAGGCATCGGCCTGAGCATCCTGCTGGCCAGCCAGTCGGAGCTGCTCAGGGCCGAAGACAACACCAGCACTACACCGGCGCTGAAAACCGTTACGGTCACCGCCCAGCACCGCGAAGAAACCCTGCAGGAAGTGCCAGTGGCGGTCACTGCGGTACAAGGCAGCAGCATCACCGCCGACGGCGTGCGCGCCATGGGCGATATCACCACCTTCATCCCCAACGCCTCGGCGAAGAACCCCGACGGCGATGGTCGCCCGCGCTGGTACATTCGCGGCCTGGGCACCGGCGACACCGGCGCCGCCACCGTCTACCCGGTGGGTATCTACGCCGACGACGTCTACCTCAATGCCCCGGTGGCCGGCGGCGGCCCGTTGTTCGACCTTGAGCGCATCGAGATCCTGCGCGGCCCGCAAGGCACCCTGTATGGCAAGAACACCACCGCAGGCGCGGTGAACATCATCTCCAAGAAGCCGGGCTTCGACACCGACGGCTTCGGCACCCTCGGCTTTGGCAGCAAGAACGAGCGAATCCTCAGTGGCGCCATCGGCGGCGCCCTGGTCGATGAGCGCCTGGCAGCAAGGGTGTCGCTGTACTCCGAAGAGCGCGATGGCTTCACCCACAACCTGAGCAACGACCAGACCTACGGCGACGTCAACAAGAAGGCTGTGCGTGTGCAGTTCCTGGCCAGGCTCAACCCTGACCTTCAAGCGCTGTGGAAGGTCCACGGCCGCCAGTTCAAGGGCGATGGCAGCAGCGGTTCGCTGACGCTGGGGCGCTACTACAACGTCGGCTACCAGCGCCCGGAAGGCCGGCGCATCGAGCTGAACGTCGATGAAGATGCCAAGCTCGACCACAACGGCACCTCGCTGACCCTGAACTGGGACATCGGCGACTACAAGCTGACCTCGATCACCGCCTACGACTACATCCGCAACCAGCAACTCAGCGACGCCGACTACACCCCCTATGAAGTCAACGGCGCCGCCGACAGCGACAACCGTTACGACCAGTACTCCCAGGAATTTCGCCTGGCCTCGCCGCAACAGGAAACCCTGCGCTGGATGCTCGGCGCCCACTACTTCCACGAAACCCTCGACAGCAGCGCCTTGCGCACCGTCACCCCGGGGCCTACGCCCAACGGCACCGGCTCCAACCAGACCGGCGGCACGGTGGATTTTCGTGACCTGAGCTACACCCACAAAACCGACAGCTACGCGCTGTTCGGCAACCTCGCCTACGACCTGAGCGACAACCTGACCGTTACCGGTGGCCTGCGCTGGACCACCGAGAAAAAGGACATCGACCTTGACCTGGTGCAATTGACCCGCGCCACTGCCAACGGCCCGCTGATCCCGCTGACCGCCAGCGGCAGCAACGGCTCTCAGGAAGAGGCCAAGCGCTGGGACGCCTGGACTTACGACCTGACCCCCGAGTACCGCATCAACGACAACCTGCGGGTGTTCTTCCGTTATGCCCATGGTTTTCGTTCCGGCGGTTTCAACACCGGTCTATCCACCAGCCTTGCGCAGTTGACCACGGTCGATCCGGAAGAGCTGGACGCCTACGAGCTGGGCCTGAAGTCTGAATGGCTCGACCACCGCCTGACAGTCAACGCCAACCTGTTCTACTACGACTACCAGGACATCCAGGTCAACCTGCTGACGGTCAACAACGGCATCCTCACCACCGCGCTGACCAACGGCGCCAAGGGCAAGGTCAAGGGCGCCGAGCTTGAGCTCGAAGGCCAGCCGACCGACTACCTGCACCTGCGCGCGGCGCTGTCGTTCCTCGACACCGAGTACACCGACTTCAAGAACACCAACCCCACCACCGGCGCGGTGACCGCCGACTACAGCGGCAACAGCTTCGTGCGCTCGCCGCGTTACGTGGTGTCGCTGGGCGGCGACTACACCATCCCGCTGGAAGTCGGCGGCAAGCTGGTGGCCGGTGCCGATGTCAGCTTCCGTGACCGCGAGTACTTTCTGGCCGACCGCCAGAGCAGCGCCGACCAGCCGCTCAACCAGGCGCACTACACCCTGGCCAACAGCCGCCTGACCTGGTTCAGCCCGGATGAAAAGCTCAGCGTCACCGGTTTCGTCAATAACCTCACCGACCGCCGCTACCAGGTTCACGGCCGCCCCAACGGCACCGCCGGCCAGTACGTGATCACCTATGGCGACCCGCGCACCGTGGGCCTGAGTGTCACCAGCCGGTTCTGATCGCTGCATCCTTTCTGCCTTACAGGAGTCTGTTCCCATGTTCCGACCTACCCCCTTGGCTGGCGCCATCGCGCTGGTCATCGGCGGCTTCGGCGCGCCCGGCGTTTACGCCCAGGCGCCGGGCGCCAGCGACAGCAAGCTCGACACCGTGGTGGTGGTCGGCACCCGCCGCAGTGATGTCACCGCCCTGCAGAGCGCCGCCCCGGTGGATGTGCTCAGCGCCGAGCAGTTGCAGGAAACCGGCGCCCAGGATTTGTCCGGGGCGCTCACCGCGCTGTCGCCGTCGTTCAGCTTCCCGCAGTCGCCGCAAGGCGCCTTTGCCGGCTCCATCGCCCAGGGCGCCTCGTTGCGCGGCCTGGCCTCCGACCAGGTTTTGGTACTGGTCAACGGCAAGCGCCGCCACAGCAGCGCCAACGTCACCCGCCAGGGCCTGGCCAACGGCCGCGGCGCGGCGGCGGTGGACTTGAGCCTGATCCCGTTGAGCGCCATCTCACGGGTGGAGATCCTGCGTGACGGCGCCGCCGCCCAGTACGGCTCGGATGCCATCGCCGGGGTGATCAACATCGTGCTCAAAGAGAACGACGCCGGTGGCAACCTCGGCTATCGCTTCGGCGGCTACGCCAAGGGCGACGGCCTGCAGCGCAAGCTCAGCGGCTGGAAAGGCCTGGCGCTGCCCAACGATGGCTTTCTCAACCTGAGTTTCGATGCCGGCAGCCAGGACCCGGCCAGCGACACCCGCGCGGACAACCGGATCTTTTACCCAGGCTCGACCAACATCAACAGCGAGCGCGAACAGAACAACCGCTACCGCACCTGGAACTGGGGCTCGGGCAATGTCTCGGACCAGTACAACCTGGTGGCCAACAGCGAGCTGGGCATCGGCGACGGCCTGAGCGCCTACGGCTTTGCCACCTACGCGCACAAGAACACCGACGCCGAAGGCTTCTTCGACCCGCCGACCACCCTGCGCAACAACTACGCCAGCGTGGCCCTGCAGCGCTACCCGGACGGGCGCCTGCCGATCACCCGCTACAACCTCGAAGACTACGCCGTGACGGGTGGCCTGCGTTACGAAGACGAACACCTGGGCAAGTTCGACCTGGCCGCCAACTACGGCAACGACACGCTCAAGTCCACCGATCGCAATGCCATCAACCCCAGCTGGGGCAACGCCAGCCCGGATAAAATCTACACCGGCGAGCGCGAGAACGAGCAGACCAACCTGACCCTGGACTGGGTCCGCGACTTCCCCACCGACCTGCTGGCCAGGCCGCTGACCCTGTCGGCGGGCCTGGCCTGGCGAAAGGAGCACTACAGCCTGAGTGCCGGCGAAGCGGCCGGCTGGCAGAACGGGCCGCTGTTCAACACCCTCGACCCGCTCACTGGCCGGCGCATTCCCGGTTACTACGCTGGCATCACCCAGGTCGATGCCGCCTCGCTTGAGCGCAAGGTGCTCGGTGCCTATGTCGATGTCGAAGGGCAGATCACCGACACGTTCCAGGCCGGGGTGGCGGTGCGTTCCGAGCACTATTCGGACTTTGGCGACACCACCAACGGCAAGCTGTCGCTGCGCTACGACTTCACCCCGCAGATTGCCGCGCGCGGCAGCATCAGCTCCGGCTACCGCGCGCCGTCGCTGGTGCAGAGCGGCCTTTCGTCGTTCAGTGTGCAGGTAGTCGAGCAGCCTTCGGGCAGCGGCAACTGGGTCGAGGTGCAGCAGCGCACCCTGCGCGCCGACAGCCCGGAAGCGGCCTTGCTGGGTGGCCGGGCGTTGAAGCCGGAAGAGTCCACCAACCTGTCGCTGGGGCTGGTCTGGCGGCCACTGAGCAATGCCTCAGTGACCCTCGACGCTTACCGCATCGATATCGACAACCGCATCACCCTCTCCGACCAGCTGCCGGGCAACGTGGTCGGGCCGATCTTTGCCGGCACGCCCTACGCCAACATCCAGAGCGCGGCGTTCTACACCAACATCGCCGACACCCGCACCGACGGCGTCGAGCTGGCCGGGCAGTACCAGTGGGACTTGCAGCCGTTTGGCCGGCTCAACCTCAACGCAGGCTTTGCCAAGACCCGCACGCGGATCACCGAGCTGCGCGATGTCGGCGGCATCAGCGGCGAGCAGATCGTCGGCCGCGCCACCCAAGGCCTGATCGAACACGGCACGCCGGAAGACAAACTGACCTTGAGCGCCAACTGGCTGTACGAGAACTGGGGCGTGACCCTGACCCAGCGCCGCTATGGCGAGTGGCAGAGCCTGAACAGCAGCAACCCGGACCTGGACCAGACCTTCAGCGCGCAGTGGATCACCGACCTGGACCTGAGCTACAGCTTCGACCAGGGGCTGAAATTATCGGTGGGCGCGATCAACCTGTTCGACAGCCATCCGGATAAGCTCGATGGGCCACAGTTGTATGGGGTGCCGAAGTATTCGATTACCTCGCCGGAGGGGGCGCAGGGGGCGTTTTACTATGCGAGTGTCAGTTATGACTTTTGAGGCTTGAAAACCATCGCGGGTCAAGCCCGCTCCCACAAGAAGCGTGCTTGACCCGTGATCAGACTTTAGTAGTAAGCGTTTTCTTTCTGACTGTGGTCAGTCACATCACGCACACCTTTGAGCTCGGGAATGCGCTCGAGCAAGGTCCGCTCGATGCCTTCCTTCAAGGTCACGTCGGCCTGGCCGCAGCCCTGGCAACCACCACCGAACTGCAGCACGGCGATGCCGTCCTCGACCACTTCGATCAGGCTGACCTGGCCGCCGTGGCTGGCCAGCCCCGGGTTGATCTCGGTTTGCAGGTAGTAGTTGATGCGCTCGTTGACCGGGCTGTCTTCGTTGACCATCGGCACCTTGGCGTTCGGCGCCTTGATGGTCAGCTGGCCGCCCATGCGGTCGGTAGCGTAGTCGACCACGGCATCCTCAAGAAACGGAATGCTGACCGCGTCAAGGTAGGCAGTGAAGGTCTTCAGACCTACCGCCTCGTCTTCCGGCTTCTCCTCGCCCGGCTTGCAGTAGGCAATGCAGGTTTCAGCGTAGGTGGTGCCCGGTTGGGTAATGAAAATGCGAATGCCAATACCCGGGGTGTTCTGCTTTTCCAGCAGATCGGCCAGGTAATCATGCGCGGCGTCGGTAATAGTTATGGCGCTCATGGAAGTTCCTCACAGACTTGCCGGCAGTTTACGCCAACCTGGCCGCCGAACAAAGTCCTAGTAATTCTGTCAGGAAAGGGTTACCGCCACCGGCGTGCCGCGCCGGGCCTCGAACCAGGCGCTCATGCGCCGGTACAAACGCTTTTCCAGCAGCAGGTAACTGGCCCACGACAGCCCGGCGATCAACGGTACGCACAGGGCAAATACCGCATACGGGCTGAGGTTCAGGCGCTCGCTTGCAAACCAGCCGGCATACAGCACCAGCACGTGGATCAGGTACACCGAGTACGAGCAATCGCCCAGCGCCTTGAGCAGGCGGTTGCCCTTGAAGTACGGCTCCAAGGCAATGCAGGCGAAAACAATCAACGCGCTCGGCACGCCCCAGTGCAGCAAGCGCATCGAGGCATCCAGGTGATAGATCGCCAGCCCCGCCGCCGCCAGGATCGCCAGCGGCAGCCACAGGCCCTGGGCGATCCATCCGCGCCGGTAGAGCACGCCGATGCCGATACCGAGCAAAAATTCATAGACGATATTGTTACGGTAGAAGTGATTGAGCAGCCCGGCGCGGGTCAGCACCTCGCTGACCAGCAGCAATGCTAACGCCACCAGCAATAGCCGGTGTTGCTGGCGGACCACGAACACCAGCGAGAACAGCAGGTAGAAGAACATCTCGTAGTTCAGGGTCCAGCCGACATTGAGGGTCGGGTACTGGCCGTAACCGCCGGGGTTCTCGGCCGGAATGAACAGCAACGACAAGAGAAAATGCTCAAGGTCGATGGCCTGGTGCGGCATCCACTGGCTGGCGGCGACCAGCAGCAAGGCCATCAGTGCGGTGTAGAACCAGTAGGCCGGCACGATGCGCAGCGCCCGGTTGAGCAGAAAGCGACGGGCCGGCATGGCCTTGTCGCGGGTCGAGAGGTAGATCACCAGACCGCTGATGACGAAGAACACATCCACGCCCACGGCGCCGCGGTCAGTCAAGAACTGTCCAATCGGGCCACTGGCATGGAAGTCGAAGAAAATCTGCATGAAGTGATGGCAAACCACCACCCAGGCGGCAAGCGCCCTTAAAGCCTGAAGCGAATACAGCATCCGGTTACCTGCGTCTCAAGTCCCACTCAAGCCCCGGCCGGAACCGGGGCCGCATGAGAGCTCGGACCACAGGTTGCCGGGAAAGGTCAGGCGACCTTCCCGGCGGTCATGCTTACAGGTTCTCGTAGCGGTTCATGTCGAGCACCCCCGACTCCACCGCGTCGGTCTCCTTGATGTAGCTGTCGAGGTCGTGGAAGTACTGCCAGAACTGCGGATGGCTGCGGCGCACACCCCAGCGCATGACGATGCGCTCGAACCTGGCGGTGTCGTCGCGAGCCGCTTCCAGGTCTTCGACGAACTCCGGCACATCGCTGGCCGGAACGTTGAACATGAAGTTGGGGTAGCTGCTGAGCACGCCCGGCACCAGGGTCAGGGTGTCCAGGCCCGGCTGGTAGCGGTAGGCCTCGCCGAGCATGAAGGCGACGTTGCTGTGCGCGCGGTTGCGCAACAGGCTGTAGACCTGGCGCTGGCCGCCCTGCCCTTCGATGCGCAGCATGGTCGCTTCAGGCAACTGATTGATCACCTTAAGGCCCGCCGCCGGGCGCGAGACCAGGCGGCTCAGCGACTGCTCGACATCACGGAACTCCTCGCTCATTTGCGGCCGCGAGCAATAGGCGCCCTGGCAGCGGTTGATCGGGTCGGGCGCGGCGTTGAGGCTGCCGGTGCGCTGGATCAGCTTGAGACCGAAGTCACGCTTGGGGTCGCGCTTGTCGAGTTTCAGTGCGCTCGGGGTGTCGGTGTCGATGTCCTCATAGTCCATCCACATCTTCACCTTGCCGCCGTTCTGGTACCAGTCGCTGAGGATCGCGCCACGGGCATCGGCCGGCATCAGGCGCAGGAAGTTGACCTCAGCGCCATTGCGGATCAGGTCGAAGTACAGCCGCGTCTGCGCCTGGTGCGAGACGTTGCCATAGACATCGAAGTTGACCGCCAGCTGGTAGTAGGTGCGTTCGAACAGCGGGTAATCGAACAGCCAGATGGTTTTTGGCACGTCACCGATCAGGCCCTTGCTCACCGAGGCGCTGTCAAAGTGACGGAAGATGGTCAGCAGCGCGTTGTCGTTGCCGGCCCAGAGGGTCGACCAGCTCGGCGGCGGCACTTCGGCATAGGCCTCGCGGCGCAGCTTTTCGTACTCGTTGCGCTTGTCGCGGTAGGCATGCCAGAGGGTCAGGATGCTGCCGACGTCGTCGATCTGCCCGGGCATCGCCAGCAGCGGCGTGGCCTGGCCGCGGTACTCGGCATCGGTCAGGTAACGGTCGTGGGCCGGCTCCTGGAACAGCGTCCAGAAATTATCGCGGATCACGTCGGTGGCAATCTGGCCTCGGCACACCGGGCCGCGGATGAAGGTGCGCACGAAGTACTCGGCGTTATCCAGCATGAACTGGTAACGGGCCACCGCCGGGATCGCTTCGAAGGTCTCGAACGGGTTGGCGCGGTGACGCGGGCCGTAGCCAGGCAGCGCATTGGCGTGCCAGTCGCCGCTGTAGAACAGCTGCTTGACGCGCTTGAGCTTCTGCGGGCCCATCGGGTAGGTGATGTGGGTTTTATGCACGATCACGCCCTGCACCGGCATCAGCCGGTAATAGAAGTCGGTGCCCGGCGGGTCGTTGGGCCGGCGCGTGGCGATCAGGTCGATCGGCTGGCCGCTTGGGGTGCGCGAACGTACCCACTGGAAGAAATGCCCCTGCTCGCCGCCAACAAAGTGGATGTGGGCAAGGAACAGGTGCTCGTACAGCCAGCGCCCGACCAGCGCTTCGGTCGAACCGGGGCGGTTGAGCAACGCTTCCCAGTCGGCAATTTGCGCGGCCTCCCTGGCGCTCGGCTGGATCGGCTCGTGCTCTACCGGCGCACCGGCCGCCAGCCAGCGCTGCAGGGTCTGGTACTGGGCATCGGTGAGGCCGGTAACTGCCAGCGGCATGCCCTCTTTCGGGTGCGCGCCGGCATAGGCGTCGAACTCCCCGGGCAATGGGCACATGTTGTTGCGGTTCAGGCCCAGGACAATCTCCTCGGGCAACTTGGCGTTGGGCGTCAGCGGGGTCTTGTGCCCAAGCTCGAGCATGCGCGCCATCAGCGCGGCCTGGCTGCCCTGGTTGTCGAGCACCGAGTAAAAGCCCTTGCGCTGCCAGCCTTCGGTGCTGGTGGCATCGTAGAACAAGCGCGTCGGCGCGACCGCCTTGCTGCGCTCGCCCTGGTACACCGGCACCTTGGAGGCACCGCGCGAGGCGCCCTCGGCACTGCCCAGGTTGAGCTGGCAGGCCGCGTCGTTGCAGGCGTGGCAGGCCACGCATTTCTCGGTGAAGATCGGTTGGATGTCCCGGGTATACGAAATAGCCGAGCTTGATTGAGGGGCTTGCCCCAACGCCACGCCGCTGATGAACAGAGCGAAAGCGCCGGCAAGAAAGCGATGCACCATGTGCCGAATGTCCTGGGTATTGATAGCTTCACGATTCTACCGGTGCTGGCGGCGTGCCAACATGAATGAAATTCATGTAAATCTTCAACACGTCTAAAAACCGCGCAGCTTTGTTATTATTCCGCAACTTTTGTTTTTGCCCGACCAGGTAGTCCTATGTCTGACCGCAGCGCTCGTTTCCAAGCACTTCAGCAAGCACTCAAAGAGCGCATCCTGATTCTCGATGGCGGCATGGGTACTATGATCCAAAGCTACCGCCTCGAGGAACACGACTATCGTGGCACGCGCTTCGCCGATTGGCCAAGCGATGTCAAAGGCAACAACGACCTGTTGCTGCTGTCGCGCCCCGACGTCATCGCCGCCATCGAGAAGGCCTACCTGGACGCCGGCGCCGACATTCTCGAAACCAACACCTTCAACGCCACGCAGATTTCCCAGGCCGACTACGGCATGGAGTCGCTGGCCTATGAGCTTAACCTCGAAGGCGCACGCATCGCCCGTCAGGTCGCCGACGCCAAGACCCTCGAAACCCCGGACAAACCGCGCTTCGTTGCCGGCGTGCTCGGCCCCACCAGCCGCACCTGCTCGATTTCCCCGGACGTCAACGACCCGGGCTATCGCAACGTCACCTTTGACCTGCTGGTAGAAAACTACCTTGAGGCGACCCGCGGCCTGATCGCTGGCGGCGCCGACCTGATCCTGATCGAGACCATCTTCGACACCCTCAACGCCAAGGCGGCGATCTTCGCCGTGCAGCAGGTGTTCGAGGAAGACCGCGTCCAATTGCCGATCATGATCTCCGGGACCATCACCGATGCTTCCGGCCGCACCCTGTCGGGGCAGACCACCGAAGCGTTCTGGAACTCGGTGCGCCATGCCAACCCGATCTCGGTGGGCCTGAACTGCGCCCTCGGTGCCAAGGACCTGCGCCCCTACCTCGAAGAGCTGTCGAGCAAAGCCGGCACCCATGTCTCGGCGCACCCCAACGCCGGCCTGCCGAACGCCTTCGGTGAGTACGACGAAACCCCGGCCGAAATGGCCGTGGTGGTCGAAGAGTTCGCCGCCAGCGGCTTCTTGAACATCATCGGCGGCTGCTGCGGTACCACCCCGGGGCATATCCAGGCGATTGCCGAAGCGGTCGCCAAGTACCCGCCACGGGCCATTCCCGACATCCCCAAGGCCTGCCGGCTGTCGGGCCTTGAGCCGTTCACCATCGACCGCAACTCGTTGTTCGTCAACGTCGGTGAGCGCACCAACATCACCGGTTCTGCCAAGTTCGCCCGCTTGATCCGCGAAGAGAACTACACCGAAGCGCTGGAAGTCGCCCTGCAGCAGGTCGAGGCCGGCGCCCAGGTGATCGACATCAACATGGACGAAGGGATGCTCGATTCCCAGGCGGCCATGGTCAAGTTCCTCAACCTGATCGCCGGTGAACCGGACATCTCCCGCGTACCGATCATGATCGACTCCTCCAAGTGGGAAGTGATCGAAGCCGGCCTCAAGTGCATCCAGGGCAAGGGCATCGTCAACTCGATCTCGATGAAGGAAGGCGTCGAGGCCTTCAAGCATCACGCCAAGCTGTGCAAGCGCTACGGCGCCGCCGTGGTGGTGATGGCCTTCGACGAGGTCGGCCAGGCCGACACCGCCGCACGCAAGCGCGAGATCTGCCAGCGCAGCTACGACATCCTGGTCAACGAAGTGGGCTTTCCGGCCGAAGACATCATCTTCGACCCGAACATCTTCGCCGTTGCCACCGGCATCGAGGAGCACAACAACTACGCCGTCGACTTCATCGAAGCCTGCGCCTATATCCGCGACCACCTGCCCTACGCCCTGAGCTCGGGCGGTGTTTCCAACGTGTCGTTCTCGTTCCGTGGCAACAACCCGGTGCGCGAGGCGATCCACTCGGTGTTCCTCTACCACGCGATCCAGAACGGCCTGACCATGGGTATCGTCAACGCCGGCCAGCTGGAGATCTACGACGAGATCCCGCCGGCGCTGCGCGAGCGGGTCGAAGACGTGGTGCTCAACCGCACCCCGGAAGGCACCGACGCCCTGCTGGCGATCGCCGACGACTACAAGGGCGGTGGCGCGGTCAAGGAAGTCGAGAACGAGGAATGGCGCTCGCTGCCGGTTGGCAAGCGCCTGGAACATGCGCTGGTCAAGGGCATCACCGCCTTTATCGTGGAAGACACCGAAGAGTGCCGCCAGCAATGCGCGCGCCCGATCGAGGTGATCGAAGGCCCGCTGATGAGCGGCATGAACGTGGTCGGCGACCTGTTTGGCGCCGGCAAGATGTTCCTGCCCCAGGTGGTCAAGTCGGCGCGGGTGATGAAGCAGGCGGTAGCGCACCTGATTCCCTTCATTGAACTGGAAAAAGGCGACAAGCCCGAAGCCAAGGGCAAGATTCTCATGGCCACGGTCAAGGGCGACGTGCACGACATCGGCAAGAACATCGTCGGCGTGGTGCTCGGTTGCAACGGCTATGACATCGTCGACCTCGGCGTCATGGTCCCGGCCGAGAAGATCCTGCAGACCGCCCGCGAGCAAAAATGCGACATCATCGGCCTGTCCGGCTTGATCACCCCGTCGCTGGACGAGATGGTCCATGTTGCCCGCGAAATGCAGCGCCAGGACTTCCACCTGCCGCTGATGATCGGCGGCGCGACCACCTCGAAGGCCCACACGGCGGTGAAGATCGAGCCCAAGTACAGCAACGACGCGGTGATCTACGTCACCGACGCCTCACGTGCGGTGGGTGTCGCCACCCAGTTGCTGTCCAAGGAACTCAAGCCAGGCTTCGTCGAGAAGACCCGCATGGACTACATCGAGGTGCGCGAGCGCACCGCCAACCGCAGCGCCCGCACCGAGCGCCTGAGCTACGAGCAGTCGATCGCCGCCAAGCCCAAGTATGACTGGGCCGGTTACCAGCCGGTGGTGCCGAGCTTCACCGGCGTCAAGGTACTGGAGAACATCGACCTCAAGGTACTGGCCAAGTACATCGACTGGACGCCGTTCTTCATCTCCTGGGACCTGGCCGGCAAGTACCCGCGCATCCTCACTGACGAAGTGGTCGGCGAAGCCGCGACCGCGCTGTTCAAGGATGCCCAGGAAATGCTCGCCAAGCTGATCGACGAAAAGCTGATCAGCGCCCGCGCGGTGTTCGGTTTCTGGCCGGCCAACCAGGTCAACCATGACGACATCGAAGTCTATGGCGCCGATGGTCAGCCACTGGCGCACCTGCACCACCTGCGCCAGCAGACCATCAAGCCGGACAACAAGCCGAACTTCTCCCTGGCCGACTTCGTCGCACCTAAAGACACCGGCATCACCGATTACGTCGGCGGTTTCATCACCACCGCCGGCATCGGCGCCGAGGAAGTGGCCAAGGCGTACCAGGACAAGGGCGACGACTACAACTCGATCATGGTCAAGGCCCTCGCCGACCGCCTGGCCGAGGCCTGCGCCGAGTGGCTGCACGAACAGGTGCGCAAAGACTACTGGGGTTACGCCAAGGACGAGCACCTGGACAACGAGGCGCTGATCAAGGAGCAGTACTCGGGTATCCGCCCTGCCCCGGGCTACCCGGCCTGCCCGGACCACACCGAGAAGGAAACCCTGTTCCGCCTGCTCGACGGCACCGCCATCGGCGAAACCGGGCCCAGCGGCGTGTTCCTCACCGAGCACTTCGCCATGTTCCCGGCGGCGGCGGTCAGCGGCTGGTATTTCGCCCACCCGCAGGCGCAGTACTTTGCCGTCGGCAAGGTCGACAAGGACCAGGTGCAGAGCTACACCGCGCGCAAAGGCCAGGAGCTGAGCGTGAGCGAGCGCTGGCTGGCGCCTAACCTTGGTTATGACAACTGAAGCTTCAAGCTTCAAGCTTCAAGCTGCAAGCTGCAAGAAGGCGCACCAGCTTCTTGTAGCTTGTAGCTCATAGCTTGCAGCTACCGTCTACACTGAGGGGGATGGCTTTTATAAGGAGCCCCTCATGGACGAACCCGCCCAAGGCAAACCCCCGACCTTCTGGCAGATGCTGCAAAGCATCCTGGCAGCGGCCTTCGGGGTGCAAAGCGGCAAGAACCGCGCCCGCGACTTCAACCACGGCAAGGCCAGCCACTTCATCGCGCTGGGCACCGTGTTCACCTTGCTGTTCATTCTGGTATTGATCGGGCTGGTGCAACTGGCCATGCACCTGACCGCCCGCTGAAAAGCAGTCCGCCCGCAGATGTCCATTCTGCGGGCGGTTCACTGTTACCCATCGGGTGATGTCACTGGTGGCTGACCCAGTACACGGCGGTCACTACCACGAGGATGATCAGACAGAGTATCGCCCAGGCATCGACACTGCTGTCAGGCTTACCCGCTTTGGTCGAATTTCCCATTGCATCGCCTCTTGTAGTGTTTATGGGAATGCATGTCACCCGTAGCAGTTAAGTTCAGCAATGGCCATTGCTCAAGCAGGGGTATTTCAATATTCGACCGGGGCGTTGAGAAACGGGTAGCGGTAATCCGGCGCATGGCCCTGAGCGCTGAAACGGTTGAAATCCAGGCCGTAGTCGGCTTGATCCTGCAGGTTCAGCCAGCGCCGGGCCCGTTGCGGGTCGATCATCTGCAGCACCGGCACCTGGTAATCGCGCCGGCCATCTCGGTCGATTGGCAGTTTCAGCGCATCATCGTGCAGTAACACCATGGCCCAGCCGCCGAGGGAAAAGTGTCCGCCCATGAGCACGCTCAGGCGCCCGTCGATGCGCGCCTGCAACGCCGCCGGCGAGCTGTTGACGGCGCTCAGCAGCACATCCTTGCCCTGCACGCGCCCAGCTTCCTCCAGCGCCTGCATGGCGCCAAAGGCCATTTCGTCGTTGGCCGACCACACCAGCTCGACCTTCGGGTAGCGCTGTAACAGCTGGCGGGCCTGTTCGTAGGCACGCTCGCGGCCCCAGCCGCCATACACCACCTGGCGCAGGCGCACCTCGGGGTGCTCGGCCAGGGCGCGGCGCATGCCCTGCTCGCGCAACTGCGAGGCCGGGGTGGTCTTGAGCCCGGAAAACGCCAGCAGCTCCAACGGCCGGGTCACCCCCGGGCGGGCACGCAGGGCAATCAGGGTTTTGAGCATCTGGTAGCCGGCCTGCTCGTCATTGCCGACCAGGGTGGCGAGCAAGGGCGGGTATTTGTCCGGGTGGCTGGCAATCAGCTCGACCT
The DNA here is from genome assembly GCF_024748945.1 of Pseudomonas sp. B21-035. Lineage (NCBI taxonomy): Bacteria > Pseudomonadati > Pseudomonadota > Gammaproteobacteria > Pseudomonadales > Pseudomonadaceae > Pseudomonas > Pseudomonas sp. B21-035. The sequence continues at coordinate 2,534,142 of NZ_CP087179.1, read as the reverse complement.
GATTCGGTGTCAGGCCGTTATTGACCAGGAACAGCTTTACCCCGCTGTCGCGGGACAGGCGGATGATCTCCGGAGCAATGTACTGCTCGTTCACCAGCACCAGGTAATCGGGGCGCTGACGGCCTTCGAGCACTTCACGGGCCTGGGTCAGCGCCAGCTCCGGCCGGCGCTCGCTGTACTGGATACGCAACTGCAGGCCCAGATCGTCGGCGGCAGCCTGCATGAAACGCGAATAACTGACCCAGAAAGTCTCGTTGGAATAGCCCGGATTGAGAAACACCACTGAAGCCGCCTGCGCACCGGCCACCAGTGGCAGGCTCAGGCAAAGGCTTTGGCACAAGGCCTTGAGCATGCGTTGACGCTCCCGCTATTCAAACCGGCAATTATAACCGCCCGTAGTGGCACATTGGACAAATGCCAGTCAGTCTCACTTAGTCCAAATGGTTCTTTTCATATGCAAAAACTTCACTTTTGCGCATAAACGCAAACTGCTATCTTTCCTCGGCTCCGCACCGGAGTGCGCGGCCGTGCGCGCGATTAGCTGCAAGCAGCTTGAGAACAGGACCCCTATGTACGTATACGACGAGTACGATCAGCGGATCATCGAGGACCGCGTCAAGCAGTTCCGGGATCAGACCAGCCGCTACCTGGCCGGTGAACTGAGCGAAGAAGAGTTCCGCCCCCTGCGCCTGCAAAATGGCCTCTATATCCAACGTTTTGCCCCGATGTTGCGGGTCGCCGTGCCTTATGGCCAGCTGACCTCGCGCCAGACACGGATGCTGGCGAAGATCGCGCGCGACTACGACAAGGGCTACGCCCACATCAGCACCCGGCAGAACGTGCAGTACAACTGGCCAGCCCTGGAAGACATCCCCGAGATCCTGGCCGAGCTTGCCACCGTGCAGATGCACGCGATCCAGACCAGCGGCAACTGCCTGCGCAACGTCACCACCGACCAGTTCGCCGGTGTCGCTGCCGATGAAGTGATCGACCCGCGCCCCTGGTGCGAGATCGTCCGCCAGTGGACCACCTTCCACCCAGAATTCGCCTACCTGCCGCGCAAGTTCAAGATCGCCATCAACGGCTCGAGCAGCGACCGCGCGGCCATCGAAGTGCACGATATCGGCCTGGAGCCTGTGTACAACGCAGCCGGCGAGCTGGGCTTTCGCGTACTGGTCGGTGGCGGTCTGGGCCGTACCCCGGTGGTCGGCGCCTTCATCAACGAGTTCCTGCCCTGGCAGGACCTGCTCAGTTACCTGGACGCGATCCTGCGGGTGTACAACCGCTACGGCCGTCGCGACAACAAGTACAAGGCGCGGATCAAGATCCTGGTCAAGGCGCTCACCCCTGAAGTGTTCGCCGAGAAGGTCGAGGCCGAAATGGCCCACCTGCGCGGCGGCAGCACCACCCTGACCGAAGCCGAAGTGCACCGCGTGGCCAAGCACTTCGTCGACCCGGACTACAAGGCGCTGGACAACCTCGACTTCAGTGAGCTCGAACAGCAGCACCCGGGCTTTGCCCGCTGGCGCGCGCGCAACGTGCTGGCGCACAAGCGCCCTGGCTACGTCGCCGTGACCCTGTCGCTCAAGCCTACCGGCGTCGCCCCCGGCGACCTCACCGACAAGCAACTGGATAGCGTGGCCGACCTGGCCGAGCGCTACAGCTTCGGCCAGCTGCGCACCTCCCACGAGCAGAACATCATTCTTGCCGACGTCGAGCAGAGCCAGTTGCATGCCCTGTGGCTGGAGCTGCGCGAAAACGGCTTGGCCACGCCGAACATCGGCCTGCTGACCGACATCATCTGCTGCCCGGGCGGTGACTTCTGCTCGCTGGCCAACGCCAAGTCGATCCCGATCGCCGAGTCCATCCAGCGTCGTTTCGACGACCTCGACTACCTGTTTGACATCGGCGAGCTGGACCTGAACATCTCCGGTTGCATGAACGCCTGCGGTCACCACCACGTCGGCCATATCGGCATCCTCGGGGTGGACAAGAAAGGCGAAGAGTTCTACCAGGTCTCCCTGGGGGGCAGCGCCAGCCGCGACGCCAGCCTGGGCAAGATCCTCGGCCCTTCCTTTGCCCAGGACGACATGCCGGATGTGATCGAGAAGCTGATCGACGTCTACGTTGAAAAACGTACCGAAGACGAGCGCTTCATCGACACCTACCAACGTATTGGCATCGACCCATTCAAGGAACGCGTCTATGCAGCGAATCATTAAGAACAACCAGATCGTCGACGAAACCTGGCACCTGCTGCCCAAGGATTTCAACATCGACGAAGTGACCAACTGCGACGACTACATCGTGCCGCTGCAGCTGTGGCGTGAACACGGCCATATGCTCAAGGCCCGCGACGGCGGCCTGGGCGTCTGGCTGGACGCCGACGAAGAAGCCGAAGAAATCGGCGAAGTGGCCAACCAGTTCCAGGTCATTGCCCTGAACTTCCCGGCCTTCACCGACGGGCGCAACTACTCCAACGCGCGCCTGCTGCGTGACCGCTACAAGTTCACCGGCGAGCTGCGCGCCATTGGCGACGTGCTGCGCGACCAGTTGTTCTACATGAAGCGTTGCGGCTTCGATGCTTTTGCCCTGCGTGCCGACAAGGACCCGGTCGAAGCGCTGAAGAGCCTGCAGGACTTCTCGGTGACCTACCAGGCCGCCACTGACGAACCGCAACCGCTGTTCCGTCGTCGCTGAATGCATTGCCGGGCGACCCGAGTCGCCCGGCGATCAATCTCCAGATCGTTGCTCATCCTGCATTAACCCCGTACCCTCTGCCGCAGCCCTCGCAGCCCGGCGCAGCTTGCGGCCTGAGGTGGGGCGCCTGGTCGTCTCGATGGCGTTCCAGGCTTGAAGGTCTTCATCGGCAAAAGCTTTCTTCTGCCCCACCGACACCAATGGCCCTGCCCCGTCGGCAAAGCGCCGGGTCAGCAGCAAGAAGCCGGTGTGCGCGACCATGCGGTGTTCAGGACGCACCGCCAACCCCTCAAGGTGCCAGCCACGAACCATCGATTCCCAGGCCTGTGGCTCGGTGAAGCGCCTATCGGCGCAAATCGCCTGCGCCGTACGTGACAGCTGGGTGACGGTGGCAACATAACTAATCCAGACGCCGCCCGGGACGAGCACCTCGGCGATTGCCTCCAGGCATTCCCACGGCGCCAGCATGTCGAGCACCACACGGTCGATGCTACCCGGAGCTTCGTGCTTGAGTACCTGCTCCTGCAAATCTCCCAACGTTACCCGCCAGGCCGGATGCGCCTGCCCGAACAGGCTCTGGACGTTGCCACGAGCGATATCGGCGAATTCCTCGCGGCGTTCGATCGAGTGCAGGTAACCGTGGTCACCTACAGCACGCAACAACGCAATGGACAGTGCCCCGGAGCCAACGCCAGCCTCGACCACCCGCGCCCCGGGAAAGATGTCGGCCATGGTCACGATCTGGCCGGCATCCTTGGGATAGACCACTGCTGCACCTCGCGGCATGGACTGGATAAAATTGCTCAGCAGCGGCCTGAAGACAAGGTACTGCCGGCCTTGACTGCCAGTTACCCGCGAGCCGTCCGGGCGGCCAATGATGTGGTCATGGGCAAGATAGCCTTTGTGGGTGTGAAAATGCCCGCCCGGCGCCAGGCAGATGACATTCAGATGGCCACGTTCATCACTGAGCTGGACACGCTCCCCAGCACGCAACGGGCCACGTCGCTGGGACGCCCCTACCGGTAGCTGACATGCGGCTTGGGCCGATGGCGAGCAAAAACTGTTCAAGCGGCGTACTCCTGCAGACTCTTGGAAAAATTCCATGTATCGAGACTGGAGTCGCACCAGGGCAAAGTGTTACGCAGCCGGCACCTGTCACGCCGGTGCTTGTGTAATGGCATGTGTAAGAGAGCGGCTCCCGAACCCGGCCAGGCACGGGAGCCAAGTGGTTATAGATGGGTAACCTGGTCCGGCACGCTGTTCCAGATATCCGCGGTCAGTGTCTCGATCAGTTCGCGCTCAACCTCCTTTGCCTTTTCAAGGTTGGCATCGCTTCTTTCCTTATATTCCTGGGACGTAATCGTGTCTGCGTCGAGGTCCAACTGATTCTGCAGGGCAGAAATCGGTTTGTTGGCCTCTTCGAATCGAGACTTGTAATTATTTTTGAGAAACTCGATCCAGAAGTCTCGACTCGAGAGCTCAGCCTTCAGGAACTCCGGCGTTTCCCCCGCAAGCACCTCGTTTTCGGCGGCGTCAAGCTGCGCCTGGGTCACATTGGCTATGCGCCCGAACAGCATGCTTTGCGGCTGCCCCGGCAGGTCCAGGCGTTCGGCCAGACCAATGCGATAGGCCAAACGCACCTCCACATCGTCAACCCGAAGCCCTGCCGCCCGTCGTACAGCAATATCACGCAAGGCAATCCGCTCCACCGCATCCAGACGGCTTGTGCCACGAGCCAGGTTGACCAGCGCGTATTCGGCACCGACCACTGTCCCGGCTTGCTTCGCTTGTTGCACCAGCACCAGCACCTCAAACTGGCTGAACACCAGAATGACGCCGTCGCCGCAGGTATCCAAGCCATTGGCAAATTCGAACAACGAAGCGCGGACTTTTGTATCGCTTTTGGCAGCAGCGAGCACGTTCAGTACACGCTCGCGCAACCCGGTGTAATCGAGGCGAAAATCGGCGGTGCCGGGTAAATCGTTGAGCAGACGGAAAAACTCGCCACTTCCCGCCATGTCAGCCAGAACGCGCCAATCGTTTTTGATTTGCTCCGCTCTGACCGCGTCGACGCCGGTCAGCCAGAGCGTTACAGGGGATTCAGGTGTTACAAGGTGCGGCCCGCGCAGGTTCTGCACTACCTGGAAATTCACGCCAGTGCGCTGGTGGTAAGTTTCGAGCCGCTCAAGGCTGAATTGATCCAGGAGATTGCCATGCAGGCTGGTGATGCCATTGACCCTCACAACCTGCGGCGTGGTCTGCAGTACCGCCTCGGGTATATGGCGAATCCGGTTGAGGCGCAAATCCAGCACTACCAGCCGCTCAAGCTCGAACACCCCGTCAGGCCAGGTGCTGATCTGGGTGCTTCGCAAAGACAGGTTGAGCAACTGCGACATTGCTGCGACTGCAGGTGGCTGGCCCAGCGGATTGTCATCCAGATACAGCAGTTTCAATTGCGTGAGCCGCCCCAGCACCGCCTGGGTCGCCTCGGTCATCTCCAGGTTGTTATGGCGTACTTGTAGCCGGGTCAGGCCCTGCAGCTCGCCGATTGCCTCGTCAAGCCCGGTCAGGCGGTTGCCGTTGAGGTCGAGCCAGCGCAGCCTGCTGAAAACCTGCAGAAAGCTTGCCGGCACTGCTTGCAGGCCCATTGCCGAGAGAACCAGGTCGCCAATGTGACTGAAATCCGCCGTCAATGCTGGCAGCACGCCCAGACGCCAGTTGCTCAAGTCCAGACGGTAGCCGATAAAGCGCCCGTCACCGGCGTGGACACGGGCAGTTTCCCGGCGCCAGGCCTTTTTGATTTGTTCAACTACCCGAATCAGCGCCGGCGAGTTTGCCGGGGCTACCATCGCACCAAACCCTAAATCCTGCTCCTGGCCGGCCCATTGCTTCAACGTTTCACTCAACTGCCGGTACTCTTGCCGACGCTGTTCCAGCGCCTGGGCCTGCTCAACCTCGGTCGCGCCCAGTTCCTGAAGCAAACGCTGCGCCTCTTGCGGCTCCAGAATCGGATACAGGCTGCGGACCTGGCTCAGCAAGCTGTTGTCGAATCGACTGCCCACCGCCCCACGGCCACTGAGCGGGTAGCCCAGGCGTCCATCGGCCAGGCTCAGCGGCGAGCGCAACCAGGGGCGTACCGGCTGCTGGCCGAGCAAGCGTGAAGCGCGAAGCCGATCGGCCGAGGCCAACGCCGCCAGCGTCGCCTGCAAGCGATCCCGCTCGCCAATCTGCAGCCCCAGTGACTGGCGTTCACTGTCCGGCAGTGCCCGCAGTAGCGCCCCGGCCATGTCGTCGTTGACCGTCAGTTCGTTGCCGTGCGCATCGAAGGCGCTGTAATGCTGGTCTTTGCGCAGCAGGGTCTTGAGTTCGCCGCTCGGCTCGCCAACCGACGCCAGTAGCTCGCCATCAAACGTTTCGGCACGCATTTGCAGGTGAACCCGGGCAGTCCAGCCCGGCAATTGATCGAGCAGCCGCAGCATCAGCAGGTCACTGTCCAGGCTGGCCAAACGCGGTTGGTAGATCCCTTCGAACGCACGGTTCAAGCGCACCTGGCGCTGGTACAGCCGGGCCTCCTCGGCCAGGCGCAGGGGCACCCGCGCGGCGGCTTGCTGCAGCGTGCCCAGTTCGCCCGGGGTGGCATGGTTGAGCAGTTCTTCAGCGGCCTGCAGGGGCAGCAAGGGAAAGTCCCGTTGCAGCAGACGCACCTCTGCCTGCGCCTGCTGGACAGGCGTCGCATAGATGCTTTCGAATATCGCCGCACGCCTGAGCTGCGCCCGCGCTGCCAATGCGTTACGCAGTGCCTGAAGGCGATCAGCAGGTTGCACGTGGGCACCCAGCAGACGCTTGATCGCCTGTTCATCGAAGCGCTGCAGTATGGCTTCGGGCAACTGGTTGGCGTAGAGCTCACTCATCAACACCTTGAACGTTGCCCTATCAGGCCAGCGGGCCAGGCCGTACACCGTTGAGTCGCCCCATAACTCGGGGCCGCGAAACACTTCGATCGGCAGGTTCAGCCAGTTGGGCAGTTCGGTGGCCAGTACCACGGCAAAGTCCCGGCCCACGCCGCCCGGCGAGCCGCTGCGCAGGTTGCCGATCCAGGTTTCGAGCTGGCGGTCCAGGCGTAAACGCTGCAAGGTATCGGCCAGCACCGGTGGCAGTGGTTGCTGCGTGGCGTAAATGGCACGCAAAACATCATCGCTGACCCCGCTGATATCGGCCGCCTGCAGCCGCTCGGCGTCGCTGAGCCCCTCAGCGGCATGCCCCAGTCGCTGCAACAACTGCAAGCGGCTCCAGCCCAGTGGCTGCTCGCCGATCACCCGCCAGTTGCCCTGGCCATTGTGTTCAAGCACAGGCCGGTAAGCCGATGGGTCTGCCGGGTGGAGGATGCTCCACTGCCCGGTTTCGGTTGTGGCCACGGCGAAAGTGTCGTCGCCCAGGCGGATGTAGCGCTTGCCCTCGACCAGGTAGTGACCTTTGCCATCAGGCTCGACCCCTTGCAGGTCGATGTCCCGGACGTAGTCGCCCAGTGCAGGCTGCCACAAGCGCAATTGACCATCGGGCAGCCTGACCTTGACCAGGCGATTGATCGCTTCGCTGGCCGCAACCGGCTCGAGGGCCCTGCCGGCAAGGCCCAGCCCGGCGATGAAGGCCACATTGAGGCCGACCGATTTAAAGTGCGTCCAGGCATCGGCCAGCTCGCCAGCCTCCCAGGCATGGGCACCTTCGACCACCTCGCCGATCAGTTGCGCCGCCGCCACGGCGGCCATCACCGCCCCGAGCGAGGGGACAAAAAACGCTGCGGCATTGAGCAGGTTGAAACCGATCGACTCCCAGTAAGCCAGGCGCTCGCGCCAGGCCTGGTCATCGGCGTCGGCGCTGGGCACGGCCAGGGCCCGCGCCTCATCCTTGATCTTCTGCAGGTGACGGTCCTGCAGGTAGCCAAACAGTTCCTGGTCGATGAAGCTCTCGCGCACATGCAGGTTGGCGTCCGGGTTCGGCCGCCGCCAGTGCAGGCCATCGCCATCATTGACCAAGTGATACAGCGCCTCCTCCAGCCGTTTCAGTACATGCTGCTGCGATTGGTGGGCAACGTAGCCGCGCAACAGTGACTGGTACGCGGGTTTGCGCAGCAGGGCCTTCAGGTCGTCGCTGGCAGCCTTGACCGAGGGGTACTCCTTGAGCGCCGCGCCCGGCGCCCCGGGCAGGTAGAGGATGACCGGCTCGACGCGATTGTCGTTGCGTTCAGGCCCGATCACCAGCACATCGGACAGCGGCGCTTCGAACATGCTCAGTTGGCTGCAACGCACGGGCTTGCCATTCCAGCGCGGCGCCCGTACGCCACTCAACAGATCGAGCAAGGCCTGACGTCCCCGCTCGCTGATCTGTTTTTTCATGAAGGCGACCTGCAGGTTCACCCTTAACTGATCCTTGTACAGCTCGATTGCCAGGCTACGACGCAGGGCGCTGCTGGCCGGTGTCTCGAACACTTCGCTCAGGTGCCGCTGGTATTGCCCGCCCAGGTCCAGGTCATGGCATACGCGGGCAAACGCCTGGGGTTCGATATCGAGCTTTTGCCTGTAGCGATAGCGAAAACACGGGTAGCCCTGCTCGGTCCCCGGTATCAGTTCAAGAAAGAAAGCGTCCTTGGGCGCCAGCGCAGTGCCGGCTTCAAACTCGCTGTCGGCGGCAAAGTTCTGCAATGCCGCCTGCATCAGGCTCTGGCGGCGCGGGACAGTCCTGAGCATTGACCCCAGCAGCACCGATTCACGCTCGATGCGCACGAACTCATCGAAGTCGACATCAGGCTCGGCCCCAAGGTCGGCGTTGAGCCGGGCCCTGAGCAAGGGCTCGCAAAATGCGCCGATGCCTTTGAGGTCTTTCAGCTCACGGGCCAGGCGCTGGCCTGAGCGGCGGCTGCGCTGCTGGTAATCGACCAGTAGCGTTTGTTCCGCTGCGCTGGCAGTCGCAAACCAGTCTTGCTGCTCGCGGCCATGCTGCTGCGCCAGCAACTGCGCGCCCATGCGCTCGAAGTCTTCGGGCCGGGCATGGCGAAGCCAGGCCGGCAGGCGTTGCGAAATGAACGGGCCATGCAGGCCGGGAACGGATAGTGAAGAGGGGGTGGTCATGGCAAGTCTCCTGTTGGCTTGAATGCCTAGGAGACCTGCCGCAAGCACCGCCAGGGTGCTAATTAATGCTTGGGCGTTGCAGGGCTAGCCGGTTACCACAGCCGGCCACTGAGACGGCTCCAGAGCTTGACCGCCAGGTGTTCGAGCGAACCGCTGGCTGCCAGGCCCACACGTTCCTGCAGGCTTTTGCGCTCGGCAAAGTGCAGATGATACAGGTTGGCCTCGCGGGCGCGCTGGCTCAGGTACTCGTCGCTGGTCATCAACTGGTCGACCAGTTGCTTGTTCAGCGCGGCAACGCCGAGCCAGACCTCACCGGTGGCAACATCATCGATGTGCAACTGCGGGCGGTAGCGCGAGACGAAGTCCTTGAACAACTGGTGGGTGATGTCCAGGTCTTCCTGGAACTTCTCCCGGCCTTTTTCGGTATTCTCGCCGAACACGGTCACGGTGCGTTTGTATTCACCGGCGGTGAACACTTCGAAGTCGACGTCGTGTTTTTTCAGCAGGCGGTTGACGTTGGGCAACTGCGCCACCACGCCGATCGAACCAAGGATGGCAAAGGGTGCGCTGACGATCTTGTCGCCGATGCAGGCCATCATGTAGCCACCGCTGGCGGCGACCTTGTCGATGCACACGGTCAATGGCACGCCGGCCTGGCGAATGCGCGCCAGTTGCGAGGCCGCCAGGCCATAGCTATGGACCATCCCACCGCCGCTTTCAAGGCGCAGCACCACCTCGTCCTGGGCCGTGGCCAGGCTCAGCACCGCGCTGATTTCATGGCGCAGGCTCTCGGTGGCCGAGGCCTTGATGTCGCCGTCGAAGTCGAGGACGAACACCCGGCTTTTTTCTTCGGGCTTTTTCTTCAGTTGTTTTTCGGCCTTGGCCTGCTGCTTGCGCAAGGCTTTTAACTGGGCCTTGTCCAGCAAGCTGCTTTCCAGGCGCTCGCGCAAGTCTTTATAGAACTCATTGAGCTTATTGACCTGCAACTGGCCGCCGCCCTTGCGCCGGCCCTTGCCGCGCAGACCGGCAATTGCCGAGAGGACAATCAGAATCGCGATCACCAGGGTCGCGGTCTTGGCGAGAAAGCTTGCGTACTCTGCAAGAAACTCCACAGTAACTCCTTAACATGCCTGCGCCCGTGCGGCGCGAACCGATAGTCAAGCATACCGAGGCCGCCCTGCCCCTGCCAGCGCAGGAAATCTTCGGCAATGCAGTTCAAACGCTCTTTTCAAACGCTTGTATGTTTTTTCGTTGACAGCCTGACAGCGGCAACCTAACCTCGGCTCATCCTTAGCGCAGGCGGACGACGTGGGCAGTATCTACCTGATTCGACATGGCCAGGCTTCATTTGGTGCAGACGACTACGACGTCCTCTCGCCCGTGGGCATGCGCCAGAGCGAGGCCCTGGGCGAGCACCTGGCGCAACTGGGCTTGCGCCTGGACCGCTGCCTGGCCGGCGACCTGCGCCGCCAGCAGGACACCGCGCGACTGGCCTTGGCAGTGATGCACAACGCCGGTTGCGAAGTGCCCACGCTGGAAACCGACAACGCCTTCAACGAATTCGATGCCGACGGCGTGATCCGCGGCCTGCTGCCCGGCCTGTTGCCGGACGAGCCGGAAGCCTTGCACGTGCTGCGCAACGGCACCCAGAACCGCAGCGAGTTCCAGCGCCTGTTCGCCTTGCTGGTGCAGCGCTGGCACGGCGGCGAACATGCCTGCGAAGGCGCCGAGAGCTGGCAGGGCTTTGTCCAGCGGGTCGATGGCGGCCTGCAGCGGGTGCTGCAACAGGCCGGCAACGGCGACAACATTGCCATTTTCACCTCGGGCGGCACCATTGCCGCCCTGCTCCACCTGGTAACCCGTATCACTGCCGGCCAGGCTTTCGAGCTGAACTGGCAGATCATCAACACCTCGCTCAGCCAACTGAAGTTTCGCGGCCGCGAGGTGGCCCTGGCTTCCTTCAACAGTCAGGCCCATGTGCAGCTGTTGAAGGCGCCGGAGCTCATCACCTACCGATGAACCCCGGCTCGTTGTGACCTCACCCGTCACGCAAATCACTTAATAAGGAACACACCATGAGCGATGTAGCAAAAGCCGTCGAAGCGATGAAAGCCAAGTTCAACCCAGCCGCCGCCGCTGGCCTGGACCTGGTATTCGGTTTCAACATCACTGACGAAGACAAGCACTACGCCCTCATCGTCAAGGATGGCACCTGCGAAATCCAGGAAGGCGAAAACGCCGACGCCAACTGCACCCTGGTGCTGGACAGCGACACCCTCAAGGGTATCGTCAGCGGCGAAACCGACGGCATGCAGGCCTTCATGGGCGGCAAGCTGCGCGTTGAAGGCGACATGATGCTGTCGATGAAACTGAGCGAGCTGTTCCCGGCCTGATCGGCTGGCAGCGATAAAAAAACCGAAGCCCAGGCTTCGGTTTTTTTTGCTGGCTCAACCAGCATCACGTCCAATTTCTTCTTTTGTCAGCACCCCTGGAAGCTCGTTTTCCCTCACTTCCCGGGCATCCTGCAGTTTCCTGTAGGCCTGAATCCATGTGGCTTCATCGTACGCTAGCTGCGCCAGCTCGCTTGGTGCCAGCGCAAATGCCGAGGCCAGCTGTTCAGCCGTCTCCCCCGCTACCACAGGAAGCGGCGTCGTCAGGTCTGCTTGCGTTCCTCGTAGCCGTTGCAAGTCTTCCATGAAACCGGTCGCAGGATCGAAGATGCCGGCCAGTTGAGCCTGTAGCGCCTCGTAGCGCGCGCGATACCTGCGCTTGAGGTAATCTTGCCAATAGATTTCCTGGGTCATCCATTCAGGCAGCAGAGCCGCCTGATCCTGGCGGATTATACGCGCAGCCTCAGCCAGCATATCGCTGGTGACCCAGAACACCGTATGGCCATGGATCATTTCTGTCGGTTGATGACGCAAGCCCAGGCGTTCAGCCAGATGAATCCGGTAATACAGTTCCACTTCGATCGCATCGATGAAGTGCACGAACTGCGGATCGGCCTGCCAGCCGCGGATCTGCTCCGCCACATAGGTGCGCAGGCGTTGCAGGCGCCAGCGGCTGATGCCCAGGGCCAGCAACTGTCGACTTGCCTGGCCACCCTGACCGAGTGCCTGATCGGCCTCTCGCAGCCCCTGCAGGTCACTGAATACCACGATATCGCGGTCCTCGCAGGTATCGGCGTCAACTGCCTGGGCGAACAGTTGCCTGCCCAGTTGTTCAGGGTCCGCTGCAGCCGCCTCGATCAGTTGCACAGCCTGAGGCTCGGTTACTTGTCCGTTGGTCAGCAACCGGGCCAGTAAACGCCTGAACGAGCGTGACTCAGGCAGGCGAAACAGCTCCAGCGCGGTGTGCTCCTGCTCTTGCGTCAGTTGCTGATAGGCGCTCAGGTCGGTGTCCCCTCCGTCATCCAGCACCTCCTCGATACGCACGTCCGCCCCGGGCTCGGCCTGAACCGCCATGCGCTCACGAATCAAGCGGGTAGTCAGCGCCTCGCTCATGCCCTCGTAGCCAAACAACAGCCGCGGCATTCGTCCGGCGCCAGCAGGCACTTCGATAATGGCATTGCCTTCGAGGCGAACGTCAAAGTTCGCGGTGGTCTCAAGCCCCAGCGGCCAGCCAGTGATGTGCGCGTCCGGCAACGCCAAGAGGCGCAGCCGCGGCATCTGGCGAATGTCCGGAGTAAGCACCAGCGGGTTATGGCCCATGGACAACTCACGCAAGTTGGTTATGCCCGCCAGCTCACTGACATCGGCTTCGCTCAGGGTGATGTTGTTGCGCGTCAGGTACAGCCGGCGCAGGTTCGGCATCCCGGCCAATTCGGCAAACGCGCCTGGGCCGAAGCTGGCTTCGTTCTCCATCAGTGACAAGAAGCGCAAGCCGGACAGCTGCCGCAAGGGCGCCAGTTGCTCGGCCGTGACAGTGACCGGCGAGGGCGACACGCCCCGAAGATCCAGCGACCACAAACGCCGAAGCCCGCCCAAGCGCGCCAGGTGGGCCAACCCTGTTCGGCTATAGGTGAGATCCAGCACCCGCAACTCACTCAGTTGGCCAATGTTCTGCGGGATTTGCGTGATCGGCGTGTGACGTACGCTCAAGCGACGCAGATTGGGGTAGGCGCTCAAGAACTCTGCCGGCAACTCACTGATGGCCGTCATGCTGCTCAACTCGAGTTCGAGAATCTGGCCGACGGCGCTCGTAAGAGGCGGCAGCGCATCAACCCTGGGGGAGTTGAGTGTCAGTACGTAGCCGGGCGCCCCATCCACTTGATACTCGCTGACCTCAAGTGGCGCCCTGCTGCGCAGTTGCCAGACATCCAGCAACTGCATCGCCAATTGCCGGCGCCTTTCGCGGGCCGTGTTTGTAGCCCCCTGTTCCACCCACGACGACAGGCCTTGGCGTTCGGCTTCCAGCTCCTGCTCCAGATCGCCGACTAAATTTTCCAGGTTTTCACCCTGCAAAACTGCATTACGGACAATATCGCGCAACTGTTCATCGGTCTTGTCGGGAAACAGGCTGCGCAGACGCTGCTCATACGTGCGCGGCAACAAGCGCCCGATCGTACCACCCAAGGGATAGCCACGGCGCCCGGCCCCGACCGGCAGGGGCGGCCTGAAACGCCCCTGCTCCACCGCCATGCCCAACGCCAGCCGCGCCTTGGCAGGCTGACGCGCCGCCTGCACCAGCAGGGCGCGGCGCAGTGCGGTGCTGTCACCGATGTTCAAGCCAAGCGCCACGCGCTCGCTATCGGGCAAAGCCTGCAGCAGGCTGGTGAAGAAGCCGTGATCCGCTGTCTCAAGCCCGCTCAACTCGGCGTCATTTTCGTCGAAAGCGCGCCAGCCCTGGGCACTTTTAACCAGGGTTTTTCGCGACGTCGCGCCCGCGCTGCCAATGCTGTCGAGCTCAGTGCCGGACACACTGTCGCGGCGCACGCTCAAATGAACCGAGTCGCTCCAGCCGGACAATTCCGGCAACAAATGCAGGGCCAGCCGGTAGTTGTCGTCATTGGCCAGGTAGCTGATTTCGAGGCCTTCGCAAGCGCGTGACAGGCGTACCTGGCGCGACGCCTCGCGGGCCCGTTTGGCAAGCGTCAGCGGCACCCGCCCGGAAGCCTGCCAGCGGCTGCGCTCAACTTCGCTGGCCGCCTTGACCAAGGCTTCGGCGAGCGGCCGCGACAGCCCCTGGAAATCCCGCTGCAACGCCGTTTGCAGGGGGTCGAGCGGTTCACTCACATTCAGGTACAGGCTGTCGAAAATCCGTGACCTTGATGCCTGCATCTGCTCAGCCAGTTGCTGGCCGATCTCGGCTTCAAGGTCGCGGGCCAAGTGGTCATTACCAAACCAGCGGCTGCGTTCGGCCACGCTCAAACCCTCTACCACCCTGCGAATCAGGCGTCCTGCGGCCAGGTCACTGCGCGAGAGCTTGATGGCGGCCACCTCAGGCTGCGCACGACCATACACCATCGGTTGCCCCCACAGTTCGGCACTGTCATACAGCTCGACGGCTTTGCCTTGCGGCCAGCGCGGTAACTCCGGCAGCAGCGATACCGGGTAGTTGAAGCCTGATTGCAACCCCTGCCCGGTCCTGACATTGTCGATCTGTGCCGCGATCAGGCGATCGATTTCAAACCGCCGCCTGACGTCGAGCAAGGCTGCCGGGGCGGGTTGGTCGTCACTGTAGACCGCACGCAGCTCAGCATCGCTGACGCCGCTGATGTCGGCCATGCGCTCAAGCGCCGCGTCTGCCCAACCTTCGAAGGCGTGCCCGAGCCTGCGCACCAGGGTCGGGCGTGGCCAACTGTCGACGCGCTCCAGCGCATGATGCCAGGCACCCTCACCGTTATGCTCAAGTACAGGCCGGTAAGCCTGAGGGTCGTCGGGGTGCTCGACACGCCATTTGCCCAGGTGCGAATCCTGGGTGATTTCCAATGGCTTGCCCTCGATGCGGATGTAGCGTTTGCCAGCGACCCGGTAAATGCCTTGCGCATCGGCAAAGTGGCCCTCCAGCAGTGCTGTGCTTTGCTGGTAAGGGGCAAGATCCGGTCGCCACAGGCGGACCTCACCCCCTGGTAGCTCGACCACTTCCAGCGCATCGATCGCCAGCGGCTGGCTCAACGCTGCGCCCGCGGCTCCCGCAGCCACACCCAGTCCGGCAGTGATAGCCAGGTTGATACCGAAGGACTGCAAGTAGCTGATAGCCTGCTGCTGGTCATTGGCCTCCCAGGCTTGCAGGCCGTTGAACAGGTCGCCCAGCAGCTGCGCACCGAGGGCCACCATCATCACCTCGCCCAGGCCCGGCACGAAGAACGCGGCTACGTTGAGCATACTAAAGCCCAGGCCCAGGTAATGGTTCAGCTCCTGCAACCAGGCGTCGCGATCGACATCAGCGGTCGGCACCGCCAGGGTCCTGGCGTCGTCCCAGGCCCTGGCCAACATCGCGCTGTGCAGGTAGTCGAAGCACTCGCCGCGTATTTCCTGAAGCCTGGGTGGGTGCGCGTGCCAGTTGTCGCTTTGCTTCAATTGAGCGAATACGGTGGATTGCCCGCGGCGCCCGACGAAGCGACTGAAAAAGCCCTGGAACTGCGGGTCTTGCAGGCGCGCCTTGAGGCTGCGGTAAAAATCAGCGTAGGAGTCGTATTCCTGCACAGGCTTGGCATCGCCCGGCATTATCACCACGACCGGCACCGGCAGCGCCTGGCCGGCAGGATCGGGGCCAAGCAATAGAAAACCGCCGCCCAGGGTGCTACCGAAGAGGTTGAGCAGGTAGCAACGCGAGCCGTCGAACGCGCTGCTGCCACTCTCATACACCTTGTCGACCCTCAAGGTCTGTGTCGCCGGGGCGCTTGCCGACTGCCTGAGCATCTGCTTGAGCATGTGGTAAGCCGGCTCGCTGATGTGGCCGGCGATACGCGCCGCGTGCACGTTGCTTTCGCAGCGGTCCCTGGCCGCTGCTACCAGCGTGCGGCGCACGGCGTCGCGACTGTGGGCGGCATCGAGAATCGACTTGAGATGGTCCTGGTACTGTTGGCCGATATCCAGCTCCCGGCACAGCTTTGCAAACTGCTGGGGGCTGATGGGCAGCTTGCTGGCGTAACGGATGGATTGATGGGCGCGCCGCTCAGGGTCCACTGTCGAGGGGAAAGGTTGCAAGGCACCGACCGCCGTCACCGCACTGTAGGTATCGGTGCGAAAGATCTCTGCGTCGCTTGCAGTAAAATTCTGCAAGGCCGCCTGCAATAACGGCTGGCGTGATATCAACACCGAGGCCAGGCGATCTTCGCGCAACGAAGCATCATCGCGCATGTGCACCAGCTCATTGGCCGTTACGCTGATATCCAGCGCGAAGCGCTTGTTTATTTCAGCGCGTAGCAGCGGCTCGGCAAACTCGCTGATTCCCTTGATTTGCCTCAAAACCCGGGCGGCCGCAGCGCTGGAGGCCTGGGTACGCCTCAGGCTGTCGCTCAATGCCTGGCGCAGTTGCGCGTCGGTATCTGCGGCACTCTGCGCGGGAGGCAGTTGACGTTGATGCAGCTCTTTGATGGCATGGGTGCTGGCATGGCTCAGCCAGGTGGGGATCTGCTGGTTGAAATAGCGCTCATGGCTCTTGAAAGGCGTCAGGGTGTCGGTGGTCATTGTCGCTGCCTCATGGATGGCGGAAGGCAGCAGTCAATCAAAGGCACGCAGGGAGCGGGGTGTAGTTATATATGCTCAGCCGATCAAACCTGCTGATTGTGCTGCAACACGCTCACCTATAACGCCCGGGTGTGCTTGTGAGCGTGCGCGGCAGGAATTAGATTGGCCAATAATCTCTGGCTTTGAACATAAGGGAAACGCATGACGCTCACCGACCAGTCCACCCAGGTCCGCCCCGGCGAAGAACTTGATGCCGCAGTGATCGACCCTTATCTGAAAGCGCATATCCAGGGCCTGACCGGTGCGCCGACCATCAGCCAGTTCCCCGGTGGTGCCTCGAACCTGACCTACCTGGTGCAATACGCCGGGCGCGAGTTTGTGTTGCGTCGCCCGCCGTTTGGTCACAAGGCCAAATCCGCCCATGACATGGGCCGCGAGTTCCGCATCCTCAACCAGCTCAACAGCGGCTTCCCCTACTGCCCCAAGGCCTACGTGCATTGCACCGACGAGTCGCTGATCGGTGGCGAGTTCTATGTCATGGACCGGGTCAAGGGCATCATCTTGCGCTCGGACCTGCCGCCGGAGCTGGGCCTGGATGCCCAACGCACCGAGGCCCTGTGCAAGAGCTTCATCGAGCGGATGGTCGAGCTGCACCAGGTCGACTACAACGCCTGCGGCCTGGGCGACCTGGGCAAGCCCGAAGGCTACGTGCAACGCCAGATCGAGGGCTGGGCCAGCCGCTACGAAAAAGCCCTGACCGCCGATGCGCCACGCTGGGAAAAGGTCATCGCCTGGCTGCGCGAGAAAATGCCGGCCGATCACCCCAAGCCTGCCATCGTGCACAACGACTACCGCTTCGACAACGTCATCCTCGATGCCGACAACCCCATGCGCATCATCGGCGTGCTCGACTGGGAAATGACCACCATTGGCGATCCGCTGATGGATCTGGGCAACACCCTGGCCTACTGGATTCAAGCCGACGACCCGGCGCCGGTGCAACTGATGCGCCGCCAGCCAAGCAACGCCCCGGGCATGCTCACCCGCCAGCAGTTTGTCGATTACTACGGCGAACGTGCCGGGATCAAAATCGACAACTACGACTTCTACTACACCTACGGCCTGTTCCGCCTGGCCGGCATCGTCCAGCAGATCTACTACCGGTTCTTCCACGGCCAGACCCAGGACAAGCGCTTCGCCCAGTTCATCCACATGAACACGCTGCTGGAGCACATGAGCCTGCAGGTCATCGGCAAGTCCCCACTCTGACGACTCCAACAAGGAAAAGACCATGTCCAAGACCCACCTGTTCGACCTCGACGGCAAAGTCGCCTTCGTCTCCGGCGCCAGCCGCGGCATCGGCGAAGCCATCGCCCACCTGCTGGCCCAGCAAGGCGCCCATGTGATCGTCTCGAGCCGCAAGCTCGAGGGTTGCCAGCAGGTTGCCGAAGCGATCATCGCCGCCGGTGGCAAGGCCACCGCGGTTGCCTGCCACATCGGCGAGATGGAGCAGATCAGCCAGGTCTTCGCCGGCATTCGCGAACAGTTCGGGCGCCTGGACATCCTGGTCAACAACGCCGCCACCAACCCGCAGTTCTGCAACGTGCTGGACACTGACCTTGGCGCCTTCCAGAAGACCGTCGACGTCAACATCCGCGGTTACTTCTTCATGTCGGTGGAAGCCGGCAAGCTGATGCGCGACAACGGTGGCGGCAGCATCATCAACGTTGCCTCGATCAACGGCGTGTCGCCGGGGATCTTCCAGGGCATCTACTCGGTGACCAAGGCGGCGGTGATCAACATGACCAAGGTCTTCGCCAAGGAATGCGCGCCGTTCGGTATCCGCTGCAACGCCCTGCTGCCAGGCCTGACCGATACCAAATTCGCCTCGGCGCTGGTCAAGAACGATGCGATCCTCAACACCGCGCTGCAGCAGATCCCGCTCAAGCGCGTGGCCGACCCGAAAGAGATGGCCGGCGCGGTGCTGTACCTGGCCAGCGACGCATCGAGCTACACCACTGGCGTGGCGTTGAATGTCGACGGTGGCTTTTTGTCCTGATGAAAGCATCGCGGGGCAGGCCCGCCCCTACAGTAGGAGCGGGCTAGCCCCGCGATGAGGCCCTGACAGACAGTCCCGATCTCCATTACCATATCGACCCTTCGGCGCAGCCCTTCTGCGCCCAGTCGATTAAGCCCACGCCATGCCTTTCGAACTCAGCGTAGACCCCACCACCCTGGCGATTCTTGCCGCCGTCGCTTTCGTTGCCGGTTTCATCGATGCCATTGCCGGCGGTGGCGGCCTGCTCACCACCCCGGCGCTGCTCACCGCCGGCATGCCACCGCACCTGGTGCTGGGCACCAACAAGCTCAGCTCGACCTTCGGCTCGGCCACCGCCGGCTTCACCTACTACCGGCGCAAGCTGTTCCACCCGGCGCAGTGGCGTCATGCCCTGGTCGGTACTTTTATCGGTGCCCTGATCGGTGCGGTGGTGGCCCACTACCTGCCGGCCGAATGGCTGAACAAGATGCTGCCGGTGATCGTCTTTCTCTGTGGCGTCTACCTGCTGTTCGGCGGCACGCCCAAGGCGCCGCTGGATGCCGATGCGCCGGTGAAAAAGAAGTGGCAGATCCCCCAAGGCTTCACCCTGGGCTTCTACGACGGCGTGGCCGGCCCGGGCACCGGCGCGTTCTGGACCGTCAGCACGCTGCTGCTCTACCCCATCGACCTGGTCAAGGCCAGCGGCGTGGCGCGCAGCATGAACTTCGTCAGTAACGCCGCAGCGCTGTCGGTGTTCATCTTCTCCGGCCAGGTCGACTGGCTGGTGGGCCTGTCGATGGGCTCGGCACTGATGGTCGGCGCGTTCTTCGGCGCGCGCACCGCCATCAGCGGCGGCAGCAAGTTCATCCGCCCGGTGTTCATCACCGTGGTGCTGGCGCTGACCGTGCGCCTAGCGTGGCAGCACTGGTTCGGCCAGGCCTAGGCGGCGGGCCACGTACAGGTCGATCAGATAGCGCGCAATCGAACGCCCCGCCGGCAACGGCGGTAGCGCATCGACGCGAAACCACTGGGCGTCCTCGATCTCGTCCGGCTGCATGACGATCTCGCCGCCGGCGTACTCGGCATGAAAACCGAGCATCATCGAATGGGGGAACGGCCAGCACTGGCTGCCGACGTACTGGATGTTCTGCACCTCGATCGCGACCTCTTCGCGCACTTCGCGCACCAGGCAGTCTTCGGCCGATTCGCCAGGCTCGGCGAAGCCTGCCAGGGTGCTGTACACGCCGCTGACAAAGCGCGGTGAACGGGCCAGGAGGATTTCGTCGCCACGGCTGATCAGCACGATCATGCTCGGCGAGATGCGCGGGTAGCTGCGTAAATCACACGGCGCGCAGTACATCGCCCGCTCCCAGTGGATTTGCTCCATGGCCTGGCCGCAACTGCCACAGAAGCGATGCTCGCGGGCCCAGGTGCCGATCTGCGCGGCATAGCCAAGAATCTTGTAGGTCTCGAAGTCGCCTTCGAGCATGAACTGACGCAAGCCGCGCCAGCTGCAGCCGGCTACCGCCTGGGGGCTGCGCAACTCCAGAAGGAACACCGGCTGGCCATCGAAATGGCCGATGCCGTGCTCGCAAAGCACGTCCAGCTCCTGGCGCTTGAGCCAGTCGCGCGGGAACAGCGCGCCGTTGTCATCGACCAGAAAACCCTCACTGCTGCGGGCGACCGCCCAGCCGCCGGTGAGGTTTGTGTCCAGTACTGCGGTGGTCCAACGCGCTGACATGTGCCGGTTCCTTGCGGGGTTCGCCGCCGGGGGTCAGTCGGCGAACTCGGGTTTCTGTTTGCTCATGTGGGCGGCAACCGCCACCCGCAGATCGGTGGATTGCAGCATGGCGGCGTTCCAGGTGGCGATGTACTCCAGGCCATCGTCGATGCGGTGATCGCGCATGTAGCTGATCATGTGCTTGGTGCCGGCCACGGCAATGGGAGATTTTCCCGCAATTTCGGCGGCAATGGCAAAGACTCCGTCAAGCAGTGCCTCATGGCTGTCAAACACACGGTTGACCAGGCCGATGCGCTGGGCTTCGTCGGCGGCGACATTGCGCCCGGTGTAGGCCAGTTCGCGCATGATGCCGTCGCCGATGATCCGTGGCAGACGCTGCAGGGTGCCGACATCGGCGGCCATGCCCATGTCGACTTCCTTGATCGAGAACTGCGCGTCGCTGCTGCAGTAACGCATGTCGCAGGCCGAGACCAGGTCGATGGCGCCGCCGATGCAGTAACCCTGGATTGCCGCCAGCACCGGCTTGCGGCAGTTGTCCACGGCATTGAACGAGGCCTGCATGCGCAGGATGGTGCGGCGCAGCAGGCGCGCGTTGCGGCCGACGTCCTTGCCCAGTTCGTTGGCCACCGAGGCCAGCAGCATCAGGTCGATGCCGGAAGAAAAATGCTTGCCGGCACCGCTGATGACCACCGCGCGCACTTCGTCGGTTTCATCGATCCAGCGGAAGATCTCGACGATTTCGCTCCAGAACGCCGCGTTCATGGCGTTGTACTTTTCCGGGCGGTTGATCTGCACGTGGGCGATGCGGTTGTTCAGTTCGACCTTGAACGCTTGGTAGTCAGTCACGGTGCTCTCCTTGAAGGCGGCGAGGTTGATCGCAGGACTATAACAAGGTGCCCGTCGGCGCCAAGGCCGCGCTTGTGCCAAAACCGGGACTTTTACCTTGATCTCCGTTCGCACATGCGGCACTTTGCCCAGCTGTTGAATCATAAGGATACATTTTCATGTCCCGCTCCCTGGCCGGCGCCCTGGCCCACAATTTTCTTGGCCAGTCGCCGCGCTGGTACAAGGCTACCTTGTGCCTGTTCCTGCTGCTCAATCCCCTGCTGCTGTTCACCCTCGGCCCGGTGGTGGCCGGCTGGGTGCTGGTGATCGAGTTCATCTTCACCCTCGGCATGGCGCTCAAGTGCTACCCGCTGATGCCCGGCGGCCTGCTGATGGTCGAAGCCCTGCTGCTGGGCATGACCACGCCGCAAGCGCTGTATGAAGAGCTGCAGCACAACTTTCCGGTGATCCTGCTGCTGATGTTCATGGTCGCCGGTATCTACTTCATGAAGGACCTGCTGCTGTTCGTGTTTTCGCGGATTCTTCTCGGCGTGCGCTCCAAGGCCCTGCTGGCCTTGCTGTTCTGTTTTCTCTCGGCCTTTCTTTCGGCGTTTCTCGATGCGCTGACGGTGACGGCGGTGATCATCAGCGCGGCGGTCGGCTTTTACTCGGTGTATCACCGCGTCGCTTCCGGCGCCAACCCACGGGAAGACTCGGACCTGGACAGCGACCAGCACGTCGCCCACCTGCACCGCGAAGACCTGCAGCAATTTCGCGCATTCTTGCGCAGCCTGCTGATGCACGGCGCCGTGGGTACCGCCCTGGGCGGCGTGTGCACCCTGGTCGGCGAGCCGCAGAACCTGCTGATCGGCCACGAAATGGGCTGGCACTTTGCCGAGTTCTTCCTCAAGGTGGCGCCGGTGTCGCTGCCAGTACTGGCCGCCGGGCTGGTCACCTGCGTGCTGCTGGAGAAACTGCGCTGGTTCGGCTACGGCACCCTGCTGCCGGACAACGTGCGCCAGGTGCTGGCCGCCTATGCCGCCGAAGACGACGCCCAGCGCACCACCCAGCAACGTGCCGCACTGGTGGTGCAAGGCCTGGCAGCGCTGATCCTGATCATCGGCCTGGGCCTGCATGTGGCCGAAGTCGGCCTGATCGGCCTGCTGGTGATCGTGCTGATTACCGCCTTTACCGGCATCACCGACGAGCACCGCCTGGGCCGTGCGTTCCAGGACGCCATGCCGTTCACCTCATTGTTGGTGGTGTTCTTTGCCGTGGTCGCGGTGATCCACCAGCAGCAGCTGTTTACCCCGCTGATCCAGTGGGTACTGGCGCTGCCGGCCGATCAGCAGCCGGGCATGCTGTTTATCGCCAACGGCCTGTTGTCGGCGATCAGCGACAACGTGTTCGTCGCCACTATCTATATCACCGAGGTCAAGCAGGCGTTTGTCAACGGCGGCATGAGCCGCGAGCACTTCGAGACCCTGGCGGTGGCGATCAACACCGGCACCAACCTGCCGAGCGTAGCCACGCCCAACGGCCAGGCGGCATTCCTGTTCCTGCTGACCTCGGCGATTGCGCCGCTGATTCGCCTGTCGTATGGGCGCATGGTGTGGATGGCGCTGCCCTATACCGTGGTCATGGGTGGGCTGGGGTGGTGGGCGGTGACCTACTGGTTGTAACGCTGACTGCACGGGCCTGTGGGAGCAACTGTCTTAAGCAGCTTGCAAGTATTGGGGCAGCCAGGCTGTGTTTGAGCTGATCCATTTGATGATGAGGCGCTGCCGGCGCCTTCCGCCCTTACGGCGGGTCACTTTTGCTTGGCGGCAAAAGTAACCAAAAACGCCCTGTCCCTTCATCGGCCCTGCGCTGCGCTCCGGGTTCCCTCCTTCCACCCTTGCTCCCGTGGGGGCGCGCCGAAGGGCCGTCCCTGGCCCTGCGGCGCTCGCCGGCCATCCATGGCCGTCGCCCCACTACGCAAGGGTTCCACTCGGCCTTCTGCAAGGGACGATCGGTGGCGTCTGCAATTACGTACATCTAGAAGCAGAGCGCTTTTTTGCTTTCGCTTCTCGTGCATCGCCGGTCCATTCGCCGACAAGGCGCAAAGGTGAAGTGTGAGCAGCATCGCCAATGGATCAGCTCGCGCCTCTAAAGGCCTACGCTACCTGTGGGAGCGGCGGTGCGGCGACCCGACTTGACCCGCGATGCCTTTAACCACATTGCGCCCGGTCGCGCACCGGGCACTGGGCGCGGTGCAGGTTCAGCGCGGTGTTGATGATGCCGATATGGCTGAAAGCCTGGGGGAAATTGCCGAGCATGCGCCGGCCCAGCGGGTCGTACTGCTCGGCCAGCAGGCCGACGTCGTTGCACAGGGCCGCAAGACGTTCGAACAAGGTCCTGGCCTCCTCCTCCCGCCCCAGCAGCACATAGACATCCGCCAGCCAGAACGAACAGACCAGGAAGGTCCCCTCACCCGGCGTCAGCCCATCGCAACCGCTGTCGCTGTCATAGCGCAGCAACAGGCCATTGCGTAGCAGACGCTGCTCGATGCGCGCAAGGGTGGCGAGAAAGCGCGGATCATCCGCCGGCAGGAAGCCGGTCAGGGCAATCTGCAGCAGGCTGGCATCCATTTCGGTCGAACCATAAGCCTGGACGAAACAGCCCAGCTGCCCATCGAAGCCCTGTTCACACACCTGCCGGTGAATCCTGGCCGCCACCTGACGGTAATGCCCGGCGCGCGCCTGACCTTCTTCGGTGGTATCGCTCAAGCCGGCAGCGCGGTCGAAGGCCACCCAGGCCATGACTTTGGAATGGGTGAAGTGCTGCTGCCCGCCACGCACCTCCCAGATGCCCTCGTCCGGCTGCTGCCAGGTTTTTTCCAGGTACGGCATGATCAACCGGGCAATCGCCGCGCTGCGCGGGTGGCGCGGCAGGCCACCACGAATTGCCTGGCTCATGGCATCGGCGACCTCGCCATAAATATCCAGTTGGTGCTGCAACGCTGCGGCATTACCGATACGCACCGGTTGTGCACCTTCATAACCGGCCAGCCACGGCACTTCATACTCCGCCAGCCGCCGCTCGCCGGCCAGGCCGTACATGATCTGCATCTGCTCGGGGTTGCCGGCCACCGAGCGCAGCAGCCATTCGCGCCAGGCCTGGGCCTCTTCGAAGTAACCAAGGTTCATGAACGCCAGCAAGGTCATGGTCGCATCACGCAGCCAGCAATAGCGGTAGTCCCAGTTGCGCTCACCGCCCAGGCGCTCGGGCAACGAGGTGGTCACCGCCGCGACAATGCCGCCGGTGGGCGCGTAGGTCATGGCCTTGAGGGTAAGCAGTGAGCGCTTGACCAGCGCCGTCCAGGGGCCGACGTCCGGGCAGCGCGACGAAAACTGCTGCCACTGCTCCCGGGTCCGTTGCAAAGCTTGCTCGGCATCGAACGCTGCAGGCAATGGCAGGTGTGACGCCTGGTGGCTCAGGCTGAAGGCCAGGCGCTGGCCGGCCTTGACGGTAAAGCGGCTGCCGGTGTGGTGATCCAGGGCCTGGGTGGCGGCGCCGCTGCGCAGTATCAGCCGGTCGGGGCCAACCACCGCCGAGAGCACCAGCGGCTCGGCCTTTTCGACCCAAGGCACACTGTTGCCATAGTCAAAGCGCATCACCAGGTCCATCTCGAACGGCACTTCGCCTTCCAGGCCCTCGACAATGCGCAGCACGCTGTTGTGTTCAGCCAGGGGCATGCAGTCGATCAGGCGCGCACGGCCGCTGGCGGTGGTGAAGGTGGTGTGCAGGATCAGGGTGCCGTCCAGGTATTCACGGCTGACCTGCACCAAAGGCTCGCTCGGCGCCAGGCGCCAGCGGCCGTTTTCTTCATTGCCGAGCAAGGCGGCAAACACCGCCGGGGAGTCGAACCTGGGCAGGCACAGCCAGTCCAGGGAGCCGTCGCGGCCTACCAGCGCGGCGCTGCGACAGTTACCCAGCAGGGCGTAGTCTTCGATCAAACCCGGCATTCATCCCCCTTGTGCGTGAACCCTCAACCAATCGGGTGCCAGACCCGCCGATCGCGGGTCAGCAGTTCGTCCGCCGCAGTCGGGCCGTTGTCACCGGCGGCATAGAGCTGCACCTCGCCTCCCTCCTGCCAGGCATCGAGGAACGGCTGCACCGCGCGCCAGCCGTTCTCGATGTTGTCGGCGCGCTGGAACAAGGTCTGGTCGCCGGTCAGGCAGTCGTAGATCAGCGTCTCGTAGCCGGTGGACGGCTGCATCTTGAAGAAGTCCTTGTAGGCAAAACCCAGCTCGACGTTCTCCATGGCCAGGGCCGGGCCCGGGCGCTTGGCTTGCAGGTCGAACCACATGCCTTCGTTGGGCTGGATCTGGATCTTCAGATAGTTGGGCTTGAGCCGCTCGACTTCGGTATCGCGAAACTGGGCATAGGGCGCTGGCTTGAAGCAGATGGCAATCTCGGTGTCGCGCACGCTCATGCGCTTACCGGTACGCAGGTAGAACGGCACGCCGACCCAGCGCCAATTGTCGATCATTACCTTGAGGGCGACGAAGGTTTCGGTGTTGCTGTCGGGCGCGACCCGAGGTTCTTCGCGGTAACCGGGGACCTTCTTGCGCCCTTGTTTGCCAGCGCTGTACTGGCCGCGTACCGAGTTTTTCAGGGCCATGTTCTTCGACCAGGGCCGGATCGCGCCGATGACCTTGGCCTTCTCGCTACGCACCGCATCGGCGCCAAAGGCCGCCGGCGGCTCCATGGCGACCATCGCCAGCAACTGGAACAGGTGGTTGGGGACCATGTCGCGCAAGGCGCCGGTACTGTCGTAGAAGGCGCCGCGGCTTTCGACACCGACGGTTTCGGCAGCGGTGATCTGCACGTGATCGATGTAGTGGTTGTTCCAGAACGCTTCGAACAGGCCGTTGGAAAAACGGCTGACGAGGATGTTCTGCACCGTCTCTTTGCCCAGGTAATGGTCGATGCGGTAGATCTGCTTTTCGCTCATGACCTTGAGCAGGCAGGCATTGAGCGCTTCGGCGCTGACCAGGTCCGAGCCGAAGGGTTTTTCCACCACCACCCGGCGAAAGCCGGCGCTTTCGTCGAGCAGGCCAGCGGTGCCCAGGCGCTGCACCACTTCGCTGAAAAAGCGCGGTGAGGTGGCCAGGTAGAACACCGCGTTGGCGCTGGGGTTGCTGCGGATGCGTTCGGCGATGGCCTGGTAGGTGGCCTCGTCGAGAAAATCGCCGGTGAGGTAGCCGATGCGTTTGGCCAGGCGCGCCCAGAGTTTGTCATCCAGGCACTTGCTGGCGCCTTCGCTGGCCCTGTCGCGTTCGCGCATGAAGGCTTGCAGGCGCGCGGCGAATTCGTTGTCGGTGGCGGCGTTGTGGTCGACGCCGATAATGCGCAGCCCCTTGTCGAGCAGGCCATCACGGCTCAAGTTGTACAAGGCCGGCATCAACAGGCGCTTGACCAGGTCGCCGTTGGCACCAAACAGGAACAGGTTGCAAGGCGGTGCCGCTTCGATCTGTGTTTTGCTCATTCGGCTTTCTTCTCGACGTGGCCACCAAAGCCAAAACGCATGGCCGACAGCATGCGGTCGGCGTAGGTGCCCTGCTGCTGGCGCGAACGGAAGCGGGCGAACAGCGCACTGGACAGCACCGGCACCGGCACCGCCTGTTCCACCGCCGCATCGATGGTCCAGCGCCCTTCGCCGCTGTCGGCCACCGAGCCGCTGTAGCCGCCCAGTTGCGGGTCTGCCACCAGGGCGTCGGCGGTAAGATCCAGTAGCCAGGAGGTGACCACACTGCCACGGCGCCACACTTCGGCGATTTCCGCCAGGTTCAGGTCAAAGCGCTGCTCGGCCGGCACGGCATCGCTGCCCTTGCTCTTGAGCAGGTCGAACCCTTCGGCATAGGCCTGCATCAGGCCGTATTCGATGCCGTTGTGGATCATCTTCACGTAGTGCCCGGCACCTGCGGGCCCGGCATGAATATAACCCTGCTCGGCACGCCCGGCCGGGCCCTGGCGGCCACGGGTGCGGGGGATCTCGCCAACCCCGGGGGCGAGGGTGGCGAACAGCGGGTCGAGGCGATCGACCACCGCCTGCTCGCCGCCAATCATCATGCAGTAGCCGCGCTCCAGGCCCCAGACGCCGCCCGAGGTGCCGACATCGATATAGTGCAGGTTGCGCTTGCCCAGCTCGGCGGCGCGGCGCATGTCGTCCTTGTAGAAGGTATTGCCGCCGTCGATGATCACGTCGTCGGCGTCGAGCAGGTCAGCAAGCTGGGCAATGGTCTGCTCGGTCGGCTCACCGGCCGGCAGCATCACCCACACCGCCCGGGGTTTCTCCAGCTTGCCTACCAGCGCGCCAAGGTCATGGGCGCCGTTGGCGCCTTCCTTGACCAGGGTTTCCACTGCCTGACGATCGCGGTCATGCACCACCATGCGGTGCCCGCCACGCATCAAGCGCCGTGCAATATTGCCGCCCATGCGGCCCAGCCCCACGATTCCCAATTGCATGTGCGATGCTCCCCTGGAATGAAAAATAGCGCCTCAGGCCTTCAAGGTTAGTCCAGCCCTCGCGCGCTTGGTTCAGCGACGAACGGCAAGACAGCCAGAAACAAAAAAGTTCCCAAGGCCTGCAAAAGAATTCAGAATCGCCGCCGATCCAGCAGCTACGCTGTTAGAAAAACGAACCACCCTATGCGAGGTGTGCAATGGGAACCCTTCTGCCAAAAATGCCTGCCCAGACCCTCTACGTGACGGTACACCGCGACGAGCTGCGTCGCCTTAAAGAAGAGCGCGAGCAGTTGCAACAACAGGTCGCCCAACTCAGTCTGCTTCTGCAGCAAGCCCAGGACGGCCAGTTGCCAGCGCGCAGCTGAGCGTCCCCGCGGCGGGTTGTGCACCTGATGTTTTCTGCCCTGCTTGACGGCATTTCTCCCGCCTAAGCCGTCTGAAACGTTGTGCCACAACCTGCAGTCGCGCTGCTGCAGGTTCCTGCGAGCAAAAGTGACCAGCGGGTCACATTCTTCACGAATTCTCTCCTACACTCGGTATTCGGCCAGACATCGCCCGGAAAACTCGACTGAAAATAGTCGAAACTTCTGCAATCGCGGTAGGTCAGGAACTAAGTAGGCCATCGATTCCGCTTCAACGGACGCGGCCCACCCACCCCATATCGTCACCACGCCGTCGGCAGGACGCCGGCTTGCGTAGCGCTTGTGCGCTTGGCTGCGGGGCATGGAAGGCAAGGCAATACCACTCACAGAGAACAGTATCGGTAGACAAACAACAACGGGCGCCCACGCCCGCACAACATAGGGACGGAGAGAAGTATGATCAGTGCCGCTGTCGAACCTCATGTAGAGCAATTCACCCCGGATTCGCGTGAACCGCTTGCAGCGGATTTCACGCCGACAGCCAAGGCACTGGGTGCTGACCCCAGACACTCTTCACATAAACGCAAAGTGTTGTTCGTCACCTCGGAAATCGCCGACCTGGTCAAGACCGGCGGCTTGGGCGATGTCTCGGCGGCGCTGCCACGGGCCATGCGTCACCTGCACGATGTGCGGGTGCTGATCCCCGGTTACCCGCAGGTGCTGGAAAGCGACAACCCGATCCACCTGGTCGGCGAGCTGGGCGGCCACGCGGCCTTGCCGCCCTGCAAGATCGGGCGCATGGACCTGGCCGATGGCCTGGTCATCTATGTGTTGATCTGTCCCGAGCTGTACCAGCGCGAGGGCACGCCCTACGGCGCCAACAACGGTCGCGACTGGCCCGACAATCACATCCGCTTTGCCCGCCTGGGCCTGGCCGCGGCAGAAATCGCCGCCGGTGAAGGCATGGTCCACTGGAAGCCCGACCTGGTCCATGCCCACGACTGGCCGGCCGGCCTGGCCCCGGCCTACATGCACTGGCGCGGCCTGCAGACGCCGACCCTGTTCACCATCCACAACCTGGCCTACCAGGGCGTGGTCAGCCGCGCCTGCTGCCCGGAACTGGCGATCCCCGACCACGCCCTGCAACAGGAAGGCATGGAGTTTTACGGCAAGCTGTCGTTCCTCAAGGCCGGCCTTGCCTACTCCAGCCACATCACCACGGTCAGCGCCACCTATGCCCGGGAAATCACTACGCCCTCGTTCGGTTGCGGGCTGGATGGCTTTCTCGCCAGCAAGGCCCAGCAAGGCCTGCTCAGCGGTATTCCCAACGGCATCGACGAGAGCTGGGACTCGGCCAGCGACCCGCACCTGGATCACCCCTTCAGCCTCAACGACTGGCACGGCAAGGCCGCCAACAGCCGCCAGGTGCGTGAGCTGTTCGGCCTGCAACCTTCGAACGGGCCACTGTTCGCAGTGGTTTCGCGCCTGGTCTACCAGAAAGGCCTGGACCTGACCCTGGGGGTGGCCGAATACATCGTCCGCCAGGGCGGCCAGATCGCGATCATCGGCCGTGGCGAACCGGAAGAAGAACAGGCCATGCGCGAACTTGCCCTGCGCCATCCCGGGCAGATCGGCGTGCGCATCGGCTTCAACGAAACCGATGCCCGGCGCATGTTCGCCGGCAGCGACTTCCTGCTCATGCCGTCGCGCTACGAGCCCTGCGGCCTGAGCCAGATGTACGCCCAGCGCTTTGGCTCGCTGCCGGTGGCGCGCAACACCGGGGGCCTGGCCGACACCATCGAGAATGGCGTCACCGGTTTTCTGTTCGATGAATCGACCGTCGACAGCTACCGCGAAGCACTGGGCCGGGCGTTCTACGTGTACAGCAAGAAGAACCTGCTCAATGCCATGCGCTGCCTGGCGATGACCCAACCGTTCAACTGGTGCCAGGCCGTCGAGCCTTATGCCCGTCTTTATCAGGAGCTGGTCGAAAACGCCCGAGCAACCCCACGCTGAAGCGGAGATGGCAGGTATGCCCTTGAGGTCACAGGAACACGCGACCCACGGGGCCGTGATGCTGGACAGCAACAGCGCCCGGTTTGCCCTGTGGGCACCGGACGCACAGCAGGTGGAGGTTGAATTCGACGCCGGTGCGCGCCAGCCCTTGCAGGCCCAGGCCGACGGTTGGTTCGTCGGCCAGCTGCCGTGCAAGGCCGGTGACCGCTACCGCTACCGGATCGACGCCACGCTCACGGTGGCCGACCCGGCGTCGCGCTACCAACCCGACGGCGTGCACGGCCCCAGCCAGTTGCTGAACCCCGCAGCCTACCGCTGGCAGTACCCCGACTGGCGCGGGCGCCCCTGGCCTGAGGCGGTCATCTACGAGCTGCATGTCGGCCTGTGCGGCGGCTATGCCGGGGTGATCGAGCGCTTGCCGGCCCTGGCCGAGCTGGGCATTACCGCCATCGAGCTGATGCCGCTCGGGCAATTCCCCGGCGAGCGTAACTGGGGCTACGACGGCGTCCTGCCGTTCGCTCCACAGCACAGCTATGGCAGCCCCGAGCAACTGCGCGAACTGATCGACCAGGCCCACGGCCATGGCCTGATGGTGCTGATGGATGTGGTCTACAACCACTTCGGCCCGGACGGCAATTACCTCGGCCAGTACGCCAGTGGCTTTTTTCGCCAGGATCGCCAGACCCCGTGGGGCGCGGCGATTGATTTTCGCCGCCGCCAGGTGCGTGACTTTTTTATCGAGAACGCCCTGATGTGGCTGCAGGAGTACCGCGTCGACGGTCTGCGCCTGGACGCCGTGCACGCCATCGACGACCCGGATTTTCTTGCCGAACTGGCGCGCCGGGTGCGCAGCGAGATCACCCCGGGGCGTCAGGTATGGCTGACCCTTGAGAACGAACACAACCAGGCGCACCTGCTTGAACAGGGCTTCGATGCGCAGTGGAACGACGACGGTCACAACGCCCTGCACGTGCTGCTCACCGGCGAGCAGGAGGCGTACTACGCCGACTACAGCGAGTCGACCATCGAAAAACTCGCGCGCTGCCTGAGCCAGGGCTTCGTCTTCCAGGGCCAGCCCGACCGCAACGGCCGTCCCCGCGGCGAGCCCAGCGGGCATTTGCCACCCACGGCCTTCGTGCTGTTCCTGCAGAACCACGACCAGATCGGCAACCGCGCGTTCGGCGAGCGCCTTAACCAACTGTGCCCGCCCCAGGCCTTGCGCGCAGCCACCACCCTGTTGCTGCTGGCGCCGATGATTCCGCTGCTGTTCATGGGCGATGAATGGGGCTGCGAGCAACCTTTTGTGTTTTTCACCGATCACCACGATGAACTGGCCGATGCCGTACGCGAAGGCCGGCGCGCCGAGTTTGCCGGTTTTGCCGACTTCGCCGATGCCGTCACCCGCTCGCGGATTCCCGACCCCAATGCCCTCGAGACCTTCGACGCTTCGCGGCCGCGGCCAGCACACTCATGCCAACAGCCATGGTTGCAGTTGTACCGGCAATTACTGGCCCTGCGCGCCCGCCACATCGTCCCCAACCTGCCCGGCATCCATGCCCTCGGCGCCCGGGTGCTGGGGCCGCAGGCCTTGACGGTGCGCTGGCAGCTCGAACGCGGCGGCGAGCTGCGTATTGACCTCAACCTTGGCCCTACCGCGCAAGTGGCCGACCTGCCGGCCAACGCTGCACGCCTGTTCAGCTGTAGCGAAAGCTGCATCGGCAACACGCAATTGCCGCCCTACACCACCCTGGTCAGCCTGCTGCCGACCACCCCAGCGGAGCCTGCCCATGACTGACCCACGCTTGCAGCAACTGGCCGAACTGGCGGGCCTGGCGGTGGACTGGATCGACGCCAACGGCCGCGCCCAGCGGGTCAGTGACCCGGCGCTGCAGCGGGTGCTGGCCGGCCTAGGCCACCCGGTCGACAGCGTTGAGGCGATCGAAGCCAGTATCCAGGCGCTGCTGCGCGCCCACGATGCCCGCCACCTGCCGCCGCTGTTGACGGTTGACCACGGCCTCCCCCTGCAGCTGTCCGGCTATTTTCCGCCAGCGATGGACTGCCAGGTGCTGCTTGAAGATGGCAGCGAACAACCGTTGCAACTGGATGATCAGGCCAGGCTCCCCGCCGGCTTGCCGATCGGCTATCACCAGGTGCAGATCGACCAGCAACAGTTCACCCTGGCCGTGGCGCCAACCCGCTGCTACAGCATCGCCGATGCGCTGGGCACGCCGACGCCTCGCAGCTGGGGACTGAGCGCCCAACTGTACAGCCTGCGTCGCCCCGACGATGGCGGCTATGGTGATTGCCTGGCCCTCGAGGCGCTGGTGCGCAGCGCCGCCGAACGCGGCGCCGATGCCCTGGCGATCAGCCCGCTGCACGCCATGTTCGCCAGCGACAGCCAGCGCTACAGCCCGTACTCGCCCTCCAGCCGGCTGTTTCTCAACAGCCTGTATGCAAGCCCGGCGGCGCTGCTCGGGGACCGTGCGGTGCGCATGGCCATTGAAGCCTGCCAGTTGCACGGGCCGCTGGAGCAGCTTGAACAACTGCCGCTGATCGACTGGCCGCAGGCCGCATCGTTTCGCCAGCGTTTGCTGCGTGCGCTGTACCGCGACTTTATCGCCACCGAGCACCCGTTGTTCGCCGACTTCGACAGCTATCGCCAGCACGCCGGCCCCGCCCTGGAACGCCACTGCCGCTTCGAGGTACTGCTGGAGCACGCGCTCAAGCGCGACATCGGCCAGGACTGGCGCGACTGGCCCGCTGCCTGGCACGACCCGCACAGCCCCGAGGTGAGTGCCTTCGCCCGCCAGCACAGCGAGGAGGTGGCGTTTCACGCCTTCTGTCAGTGGTTGATCGAACGCAGCCTGCAACGTGCCCAGGATGCGGCGCGCAGCCATGGCATGGGCATCGGCCTGATCGCCGACCTGGCGGTGGGTGCCGACGGCGCCGGCAGCCAGGCCTGGAGCCGCCAGGACGAGCTGCTGGCCGGCCTCAATGTCGGCGCGCCGCCGGATATTCTCAACCGCGCCGGGCAGAACTGGGGCATCTGCGCCTTCTCGCCCGAAGGCCTGCGACGCAACGGCTACCGGGCGTTCATCGAGATGCTGCGGGCCAACTTTGCCCATGCCGGGGGCCTGCGCATCGACCATGTCATGGGTTTGCAACGGCTGTGGCTGATCCCCCAGGGTGCCACCCCGGCCGAAGGAGCCTACCTGCACTACCCGCTCGATGATCTGCTGCGCCTGCTCAGCCTTGAGTCAGTGCGCCACCAGGCCATCGTGCTGGGTGAAGACCTCGGCACCGTGCCCGAGGGGCTGCGCGAAAAGCTCGCCGCGCGGGCCATCCTCGGCATGCGCGTACTGCTGTTCGAGCAAGACCCGCCCGGCCATTTCAAGCCCATCCTCGACTGGCCCGACAACGCCTTGGCCACCACCAGCACCCATGACCTGCCGCCGCTGGCCGGCTGGCTGCAGGCCCGTGATATCGACTGGAACCAGCGCCTGAGCCTGATCGACGGCATCACCGAGCGGCACTGGCGCGACAGCCGCCAACACGAGCGCCAGGGCCTGCGGCGCACTCTTGAACAGAACTACGGCCAGGCCCTGGCCGAGAGCGACGCGCTGATCGATGCCAGCATCCGCTACCTTGGCCATACCCGCGCGCCGCTGGTGCTGGTACCGCTGGAAGATCTGCTGGGTGTCGATGAGCAACCCAACCTGCCCGGCACCATCGACAGCCACCCCAACTGGCGCCGGCGCTTTGCCCTGGCGGCCAGCGTGCTGCTTGACGACGCGGATGCGGCGCGGCGCCTGGAGCTGCTGGCGCAGGCCCGCGAACAAGCCTGGGAGCGTGACCGATGAAAGCCCTGACCGCGACCCTGCGCCTGCAGTTTCATGCCGACTTCGGCCTCGACCAGGCGGCGGCGCTGGTGCCCTACTTCGCCCGCTTAGGCATCAGCCACCTGTACGCCTCGCCGCTGCTGCGCGCGCGCCCCGGCTCGCGCCATGGCTACGATGTGGTCGACCCCGGGCAGGTCAGCCCGCATCTGGGCGGCGAAGCTGCGCTAGAGCGCCTGGTGGCAGCGCTGCGCCTGCACGGTATGGGCCTGATCCTCGACATGGTGTCCAACCATATGGCGGTCGGCAGCGACAACCCCTGGTGGCAGGACCTGCTGGCCTGGGGCCGGCGCAGCCGCTATGCCGAGTTCTTCGACATCCAGTGGCACTCGCCCGACCCGCTGCTTGAAGGTCAGTTGCTGCTGCCGTTTCTGGCCGGTGACTACGGCGCGATGCTGCAAGGCGGCGACATCCCGCTGCGCTTCGACGCTGCAACCGGCCAGTTGCATATCCAGCACCACGAGCACCGCTTTCCGATCTGCCCGGCCGACTATGGCCTGGTGCTCGCCGAAGGTGGCGCAGCCCTGCAGACACTGGCCAGCCGCTTCAATGCCTTGCGCAGCGCTGACGATGCGCCGGCGCAGGCCAGGCCGCTGCTGGCCGAACTGGCGGCGCTGGCCCGCCAACAGCCCCTGGACGATGTGCTCGGCGCCTTCGACAGCCGCAGCCCCGAAGGTTTCAAGCGCCTGCACGCGCTGCTCGAACGTCAGTCCTACCGCCTGGCCAGCTGGCGCACTGCTGGCGACGATATCAACTGGCGGCGCTTTTTCGACGTCAACGAGCTGGGCGGCTTGCGGGTCGAACGCGCGGCGGTGTTCGAGGCCACCCACAGCAAGGTCTTCGAGCTGATCGGCCGCGGCCTGGTCGACGGCCTGCGCATCGACCACATCGACGGCCTGGCCGATCCGCGCGGCTACTGCCGCAAGCTGCGCCGGCGGGTCGACGGGCTCTTGGCCCAGCGCCCACTGGAGGCAGCGCTGGAGCACTTTCCGATCTATGTCGAGAAGATCCTCGGCGCCGACGAGCAGCTGCACCGCGACTGGCAGGTCGACGGCAGCACCGGCTACGAGTTCATGAACCAGGTCTCGCTGCTGCAGCATGATCCAGACGGCGAAGCAGAGTTGGCGGCGCTATGGAGCGCGCTAAGCGAACGCCCGGACTTCAGCGAGGAAGTGCGCCTGGCCCGCCAGCAAATCCTCAATGGCAGCCTGGCCGGCGATTTCGAGTCGGTGGCCCAGGCGCTGTTGCAAGTGGCCCGCGACGACCTGATGAGCCGCGACCTGACCTTGGGCGCCATTCGCCGGGCGTTGCAGGCGCTGATCGAGCACTACCCGGTGTACCGCACCTACATCAATGCCTGCGGGCGCCCGGTAGAAGATGAAGCGTACTTCCAGCAAGCCATGCGCGGTGCCCGCCAGTGCCTGAGCGAGGCTGACTGGCCGGTGCTCGACTACCTGCAGCGCTGGCTCGGCGGCGAGCCCTGGCGGCGCTTGCCGCCGGGCCGGCCGCGCAAGCACCTGCGCCACGCCTGCGTGCGCTTTCAGCAACTGACCTCGCCCACCGCCGCCAAGGCCGTGGAAGACACGGCCTTCTACCGCTCGGCACTGTTGCTGTCGCGTAACGACGTAGGTTTTGATGCCGAACGTTTCAGCGCCCCGGTCGAGGACTTTCACCAACATTGCCTCACGCGCCTTGAGCAGTTCCCGGACAACCTGCTGGCCACCGCCACCCACGACCACAAGCGCGGCGAAGACAGCCGTGCGCGCCTGGCAGTGCTCAGCGAACGCAGCAGCTGGTTTGCCAGCCGGGTCGAACACTGGCGCGAGCTGGCCAGCCCCTTGCGCAGCACCCTGGTCGACGGCGAAGCGCCAGGTGCAGGCGATGAGCTGCTGCTGTACCAGACCCTGCTCGGCAGCTGGCCGCTGGACCTTGATGAGAACAATCCGCTGGCGCTTGAGGCCTATGCCGAGCGCCTGCGCCAATGGCAGCGCAAAGCCCTGCGTGAAGCCAAGTTGCGCAGCAGCTGGAGCGCCCCGAACGAGGCCTATGAACAGGCCTGCCTGGATTTCATCGACACCCTGCTGCTGGAGCGCGCCAGCCAGCAGTTGCGTCATTCCCTGGCCGAGGCGGCGCAGGCGATCGCCTGCCCAGGCGCCCTCAACAGCCTGGTGCAGTGCCTGCTGCGCATGACCGTGCCCGGGGTGCCCGATCTGTACCAGGGCAACGAGTTCTGGGACTTCAGCCTGGTCGACCCGGACAACCGCCGCGCGGTGGACTTTGCCGGTCGGCGCCAGGCCCTGGCGGATGGCACCACAACGGCGCAGTTGCTCCAGGACTGGCGCAGCGGCCGGGTCAAACAGGCGCTGATCAACCAGGTGCTGGAGTGGCGCCAGCAGTCCCCGCCGCTGTTCCTGCGCGGTCAGTACCTGCCGATCGAAGTGCGCGGCAGACACGCCGGGCGGGTCCTGGCGTTTGCCCGGGTGAGCGCCGAACAGCGCGCCGTGGTGGTGGTGCCGCGCCTGGCCTGCAGCTTGCTTGGCCAATCACCGCTACCGCTGATCCCGGCACAGAACTGGGACGATACCCGGCTGGTTTTGCCGTTTGCCTTGTCGCCTGGCAATTGCTCGGGACTTTTTGCCACAGGCGCAGTCACAGCCTCAAAGGAGCTGTGGCTGAGCACTGCACTCAAGGAGTTTCCGGTCAATCTGTTCGTTGAACATCGTTAAGTCCTCAGGAGCGTAGAGATGAGTGTCGAAGAAAAACGTATCCGTGAATTCGCCTATCAGATCTGGGAGTCGGAAGGTAAGCCCGAAGGCCAGGAAGAGCGGCACTGGGCGATGGCGCGCAAGCTTGCCGAGGCCGAAGCGCTGGCGCCCAAGGTAACGCCGCGCAAACCGGCCAAGGCGCCGCCGGCCAGTAACGCCAAGGCCAAGCCGGCAAGCACTGCGCCAGCGCCGAAAAAGCCCAGGGCAAGCAAAAAGCCACCGACTGCATGAACCTGATCGCCGGGCAAGTCGAGGCGTCGCACCGCCGCTCCTGCACAGCCTGTGGGAGCGGCGGTGCGACGCCTCGACTTGCCCCGCGATAACCCCTGTGCCAACCCCCGGTCTGATCAAGGATTTCCATGAGCAAGCCAAAGCCTACCGCCGAAGTTCACCTCGAACCCTCGCGCATCCGCGAGGGCCTGCCCTTCCCGCTGGGCGCCAGCTGGGATGGGCTGGGGGTCAATTTTGCCCTGTTCTCGGCCAACGCCACCAAGGTTGAACTGTGCCTGTTCGATGCCAGCGGCGAGGTCGAGCTCGAACGCATCGAGCTGCCGGAGTACACCGACGAGATCTTCCACGGCTACCTGCCCGATGCCCATCCCGGGCAGATCTACGGCTACCGCGTACACGGCCCGTACGACCCGGAAAACGGCCACCGTTTCAACCCCAACAAACTGCTGATCGACCCCTACGCCAAGCAACTGGTCGGCAGCCTGAAATGGTCCGAGGCGCTGTTCGGCTACACCATCGGCCACCCCGACGGCGACCTTAGCTTTGATGAGCGCGACAGTGCGCCGTTCGTGCCCAAGTGCAAGGTCATCGACCCGGCCTACACCTGGGGGCGCGACCAGCGCGTGGGCATTCCCTGGGAGCGCACCATCCTCTATGAGGCCCACGTGCGCGGTATCAGCATGCGCCACCCGGCGGTGCCAGAGGCCAATCGCGGCACCTTTGCCGGGCTGATGTGCGACGAACTGCTGGGGCATATCAAGCAGCTTGGGGTGAGCTCGATCGAATTGCTGCCGATCCATGCCTTCGTCAACGACCAGCATCTGCTGCAAAAGGGCCTGAACAACTATTGGGGCTACAACAGCATCGCCTTTTTTGCCCCGCACCCGCGCTACCTGGCCAACGGCAAGATCGCCGAGTTCAAGGAGATGGTCGCGCACCTGCATGACGCCGGTCTGGAGGTGATTCTCGACGTGGTCTACAACCACACCGCCGAAGGCAACGAGCTGGGCCCGACCCTGTCGATGCGCGGCATCGACAATTGCTCCTACTACCGGCTGATGCCCGATGACAAGCGCTTCTATATCAACGATTCGGGCACCGGCAACACCCTCGACCTCAGCCACCCCTGCGTCTTGCAACTGGTCACCGACTCGTTGCGCTACTGGGCCGGCGAGATGCACGTCGACGGTTTTCGCTTCGACCTGGCGACCATTCTCGGCCGCTACCACGAGGGCTTCGACGAGCGTCACAGCTTTCTCGTTGCCTGCCGCCAGGACCCGCTGCTCAGCCAGGTCAAGCTGATTGCCGAGCCCTGGGACTGCGGCCCCGGCGGCTACCAGGTGGGCAATTTCGCTCCCGGCTGGGCAGAATGGAACGACCGTTTTCGCGATACCGTGCGGGCTTTCTGGAAAGGCGACGAAGGCCAGCTGGCCGACTTTGCCGCGCGCATGACCGCCTCCGGCGAGCTGTTCAACCGCCGCGGGCGCAGGCCCTACGCCTCGGTCAACTTCATCACCGCCCATGACGGCTTCACCCTGCGCGACCTGGTGTCGTACAACGACAAGCACAACGAGGACAACGACGAAGGCAACCAGGACGGCAGCAACAACAACCTGTCATGGAACCACGGCGTCGAAGGCCCCACCGAAGACCCCGAGATCAAAGCCCTGCGCCTGCGCCAGATGCGCAATTTCTTCGCCACCCTGCTGCTGGCCCAGGGTACGCCGATGATCGTCGCCGGCGACGAGTTCAGCCGCACCCAGCACGGCAACAACAATGCCTACTGCCAGGACAGCGAGATCGGCTGGATCAACTGGGAGCTGGACGAGGATGGTGCGGCATTGCTCAAGTTCGTCAAGCGCCTGACCAAGCTGCGCCTGGCCTACCCGGTGCTGCGCCGTTCGCGTTTTCTGGTCGGTGACTACAATGAGGCGATCGGGGTCAAGGACGTCACCTGGCTGGCGCCGGACGCCAGCGAGATGAGCGTCGAGCAATGGCAGGACGCCCACGGGCGCTGCCTGGGCATGCTGATGGATGGCCGCGCCCAGGTCAGCGGTATTCTGCGCCCCGGCGCCGATGCCACCTTGCTGCTGATCGTCAACGCCCACCACGATACCGTGGCCTTTACCTTGCCCGAGGTGCCGGAAGGCGAATACTGGAACTGCCTGATCGACACCGACCGGCCGCAACTGCGCAAAGGCGAGCATCATGACTTTGGCAGCGAGTTCCAGGTCAGTGGCCGCTCGTTGCTGTTGCTGGAGCTGTTCCGTGACGATGATGTCTGAAAACCAGGCGGCCGCGGTCAAGCGCCTGCGGGTGCTGACCGTCAATACCCACAAGGGCTTTACCGCCTTCAACCGGCGCTTCATCCTCCCCGAACTGCGTGAAGCGGTGCGCAGCACCCGCGCTGATATCGTCTTTCTCCAGGAGGTGCTCGGCTCCCACGACCGCCATGCCGCCCGTTACGCCGGCTGGCCGCAAACCTCGCAGTACGAGTTTCTCGCCGACAGCATGTGGAGCGATTTCGCCTACGGGCGCAATGCCGTTTACCCGGACGGCCATCACGGCAACGCGCTGTTGTCCAAGTACCCGATCATCGAGCACCGCAACCTGGATGTCTCGATCACCGGCCCCGAGCGCCGCGGCCTGCTGCACTGCGTGCTGGATGTGCCCGGGCAGCGCGAGGTGCATGCCATTTGCGTGCACCTGTCACTGCTCGAAAGCCACCGGCAACAGCAGTTGCAACTGCTGCGCAAGCTGCTCGACTCGCTGCCTGGCGATGCCCCGGTGATCATCGCCGGCGACTTCAACGACTGGAAACTGCGCGGCAACCGCACCCTCAACCTGCACCGCGACCTGCACGAAGCCTTCGAGCGTCATCACGGCCTGCTTGCCCGCACCTATCCGGCGCGCTTGCCGCTGCTGCGCCTGGACCGCATCTACCTGCGCAACGCCCACAGCCATGCCCCGCAAATTCTCGGCAACAAGCCCTGGAGCCACCTCTCCGATCACCTGCCATTGGCCGTGGAAGTGCAGCTTTAGCAATCATTCGGCATAGCCGCACCGCTGGAAAGAGCGGTTGCGGCTATAGGATGTAAATTTTTGTTTAATTTCAGCTAATTGCCACTACCAATAGCTTGACAACGGTTATTTCACGCTTTCTTGACGCCCGCCCCGTCCTCTCCTTAGCTACAAGTAATGCAGCAACTGCAGATTCCATTCCGAGCCTCTAGCGCGCGCTTTTCAGCGCGCGACAGGGACCGGTTTGCTGGTTTGGGTCGCCCTCTGGTTTTGCTTTACAGCCCGTGACATCAAGCCAGAACCCTGGCTTATAAAAACAGAGGAGAACCGCCATGAAAAAAACTCCGAATCCTGCGGGCTTTGAGTATGTTTTCTATGCGGTTTCCACGTCGCTGCTACTGGCAACCCCGTTGGAAACCCATGCATTGGGCCTGGAGGATAACGACCCGTTCAACAACCTGGTACAGGCCCAACCTGCACTTTCGCTCAACCCGGTCAGCGCCAGCGGCCTGGGCCTGAGCACCCTCGGTGCGTTTTCCGAACGCCTGGCCGAACGCCATGCGCCAGCACCGAACGACAGCATCGCCAGCCAGTGGGCGCAGTTTTTCCCGACTGCGGTGCGCACCTCAAGCCCAGAGGCCGACAACCTCGCCACGCCGAACCAGAGCCTGCAAATCAGCCCTGATCTGTTCGTTCGTGAAACCGGCGGCGGCAATACTCACCGCGCCGGTTTCTTTGTCGGCCACAGCAACCTGCAAAGCGGTTTCGACGGCCTGCGCAAACCCCAGGTCGGCAACAAAGAGAGCGTGCTCAACCTCGACGGGCAAAGCCTGGGTGTGTACTGGAGCATGACCCACGACCAGGGCTGGCACCTGGATGCGGTGGCCATGGGCACGCGCTTTGATATCAATGGCCGCAGCGAGAGCGGCCAGCGCCTGGATGGCAACGGCCACGCCCTGACCCTCTCGGTCGAGGGCGGCTACCCGATCAGCCTGGGCAACAACTGGACCCTGGAACCGCAAGCACAGTTGATCAACCAGCAGTACTTTCCTGGCAGCCAGACCCAGACCGACACCCAGCAAGCCTTTGACCAGCAGCCCAACTGGACCGGCCGGGTCGGTGCCAAATTGTCGGCGCGCTACAACGTGCGCGGCATGCCGATCGAGCCGTTCGTGCGCACCAACGTCTGGTACGACTTCTCCAATGCCGACACCGTGAGCCTGGACAAGGTCGACAAGATCAGCAGCGGGCGCAACTCCGCCACCGTCGAACTGGGCTTGGGCCTGGTGGCGCGGGTCACGCCGAAAGTGGCGCTGTTTGTCAGCGCCGACTACAGCAGCGATGTCGATGACAATGACCTCAACGGCCTGATCGGCAACCTCGGTGTCAGGGTGCGCTGGTGATGCGAGCGCTGGCCATCACTGCGGCCGCAGGATCAACACCCCCAGCGGCGGCAGGTTGAGCCGCAACGACAGCGGCTGGCCATGGCTGGGCTGGGCCTGACTGGCCACCTCGCCAAGGTTGCCGTAGTTGGAGCCGGCATAGCCCTCGGCGTCGCTGTTGAACACCTCGGCCCAGCGCTCGCCAAACGGCACGCCGATGCGATAGCCCTCGCGCGGCACCGGGGTGAAGTTGGCCACCACCAGCAACGGCTCGCCGTTCACGCTCCAGCGCAGCCAGGCATACACACTGTTGTGCGCGTCATCGCCGATCAACCATTGAAAGCCTTGCGGCACGCAGTCCTGTTCGTGCAGCGCACGCTCGTCGCGGTACAAACGGTTGAGGTCGCTGACCAGCCGTTGCACACCCAGATGCTCGGGGTACTTGAGCAGGTACCAGTCCAGTTCGCTGTCGTGGTTCCACTCGCGCCACTGGCCGAACTCACAGCCCATGAACAACAGTTTTTTGCCCGGATGGGTCCACATGAAGGTCAGGTAGGCGCGCAGGTTGGCGAACTTCTGCCAGCGATCGCCAGGCATCTTGTCGATCAGAGAGTGCTTGCCGTGCACCACCTCGTCATGGGAGATCGGCAGGATGAAATGTTCGGAATAGGCGTAGATCAGGCCGAAGCTCATTTCGTTGTGGTGATAGGTGCGGTGGATCGGGTCGTTCTGGATGTAGTGCAGGGTGTCGTGCATCCAGCCCATGTTCCACTTGTAGGCAAAGCCCAAACCGCCCTGCTGGGTTGGCTGGCTGACGCCTGGCCAGGCCGTGGACTCCTCGGCAATCACCAGGGCGCCGGGGGCCTCCAGGGCCACCACGTCGTTGAGGTGACGCAAAAAGTCGATGGCTTCGAGGTTCTCGCGCCCGCCATGGCGATTCGGCACCCACTCGCCGGCCTTGCGCGAGTAGTCGCGGTAGAGCATCGAGGCCACGGCATCGACGCGCAGGCCGTCGATATGAAAATGCTTGAGCCAGTGCAGCGCCGAGGCCAGCATGAAGCCGTGCACTTCGGTGCGCCCAAGGTTGTAGATCAGCGTGTCCCAGTCCTGGTGGAAGCCCTCCAGCGGGTTGTCGTACTCGTACAGCGCGGTGCCGTCGAAGCGCGCCAGGCCGTGGGTGTCGGTGGGGAAATGCGCCGGCACCCAGTCGAGGATCACGCCGATCTGCGCCTGGTGGCAGGCGTCGATGAAGGCGGCAAAGTCTTCGGCACTGCCGTAGCGCGCGGTCGGCGCGAACATCGACAGTGGCTGGTAACCCCAGGAGCCGCCAAACGGATGCTCCATGATCGGCATCAGCTCGATATGGGTAAAGCCCAGCTGCTGGATATAGGGCACCAGGCGCTCGGCCAGCTCGCGCCAGTTGTAAAAGCGCGCCACTTCGCCATTGTCGTCCAGCTCACATTGCCAGGAGCCGGCGTGCAATTCGTAGATCGACAGCGGCGCGCTGCTGGCCTGGCGTTCACCGCGCTGCTGCATCCAGTCCTGGTCTTGCCAGTCATGGGCCAGGGGGCCGGCGACCCTTGAGGCGGTGCTCGGCGGCAACTCGGTGGCGCGGGCCAGCGGGTCGGCCTTGAGCGGCAAGATGCCGTCGCGCC
This sequence comes from Pseudomonas sp. B21-035, assembly GCF_024748945.1. NCBI lineage: Bacteria > Pseudomonadati > Pseudomonadota > Gammaproteobacteria > Pseudomonadales > Pseudomonadaceae > Pseudomonas > Pseudomonas sp. B21-035. The sequence goes on along the minus strand of NZ_CP087179.1, from coordinate 2,491,238 downwards.
CGAGCACTTCGTATTTGTACGCTTCGCCGGCCCGCAGGCGCGGCACAAACAGTTCCCAGACCCCGGACGGATGGCGCAGGCGCATGGGGTGACGGCGGCCGTCCCAGTTGTTGAAATCACCAACCACCGAGACCCGCCGGGCGTTCGGTGCCCACACCGAAAAGCGCACGCCATCGACACCTTCGACATTCAGCGGTTGCGCGCCCATCGCCGCCGCAAGATCACGGTGATTGCCCTCGGCAAACAGGTACAGGTCCATGTCGCCGAGCAACGGCCCGAAGCTGTAGGGGTCTTCGGTGATCTGCTCGCCGCCGGCCCAGTTGATCTGCAACAGGTACGGCTGCGATTCGCGCAGATGTGTGATGAACAACCCCGGTACCGGGCCCTGCTCCAGCTCTGCCAGCACGCGACTGTCGTCACGGGCCAGCACCCGTACGTTCAGAGCGTTGGGCAGGTAGGCGCGGACAAACTGGCCACCGGCACCATCCGGGTGCGGACCGAGCACCGCGAACGGGTCGGTATGTTCGGCTCTTACCAGGGCATCGATATCGCGCTGCCCCAGTCCTCCTTCCTCGCGCTTGCGTTGCGTCATTTACTGCTCTCCCCAGGTACTGATCAGACCATGCAGGCCATGCAAAGGCACGGCCAGCCAATGCGGACGGTTCTCGGCTTCGTAGAGGATTTCGTAGGCGACTTTCTCGAGGCTGAACAACGCCAGCGCCGCCTGCTCGCCGTCAGCCTGCTGCCAGGCATGGGGCATGGCCGCGGTGGCCAGCCCATAGGCCTCGACAAAAGCATGCCGGGCCTGGTGCAGGTAACGGCGGGCGACGCGCTGACGCGCCTGACGGGCAGCCTCGCAAAGGTCGACAGCAGAAGCACTGCGCAGCACCATCGCTGCAGCATAGTCGAATGAACGCAGCACGCCGCTGACATCCTTGTACGGGCTGTGCCTGGCCCGCCGCTCATCCAGCGGTCGCGCCGGTTCGCCTTCGAAATCGATCAGGTAGGCATCGCCCTGCACCACCAGCACCTGGCCCAGGTGCAAGTCGCCATGTACACGCATCAACAGCCCGCCGACCGCCTGTTTGCTCAGTTCGGCTATGTGCTTGAGCAGGCTCTTGCGTTGCTGTTGCAGGTCGTCGACCAGGGCCTGGCTGGCGCTGTCGAGGCTGGCGCGATGTGCTTGCAGCAGGTCCAGGGCGCGGCTCAGCTGGGCGCTGATGTGCTTGTTCCAGGCCTGGCTGTCGCGGCTGCTGCTGGCCCGCGGCTGGAACGCCGGATCGGCGCTGGGCGCCGCCAGCAGCAGGTGCATCTCGCCCAGGCGCTGGCCGAGCAAGGCGGCAAAATCGGCAAGGTCCTGCAGGGCATCGGTGTGCACGTCCTGATCGTTGCTCGATGGCTCCATCTCGTCGCGGATGGCCCGTTCGAGGTTGTTCTGGGTCCAGTCCCAGGCGTCGCCCTGATTGCTCAGGTAGCCCTGGGCGATCATCAGCAGGTGCGGTTGCGCCTTAGCGTCGACGCGGCTGACCCAGGCCAGCAGCGGCGAGATATTGGCAAAGCCTGCGGCCGTCAGGTAGGCGCTCATTTCCAGCTCGGGGTGCACCCCGGGGTTGACCCGGCGGATCAGCTTGAGCACCAGGCTGCCACCGACCACCACCGAACTGTTGGACTGCTCGGCGCTCAGGTAGCGCACTTGCGCGTCGTCGCCCAGGTTCAATGCCGCCAGTTGTTCTGTGGCGGTAAAACGCAGCTCGCCCTCGCTGCACGGCAAGCGCAAGCCGTCCTTGCAGCCGGCCAATACCGCGCGCACGAAGCTCTCAAGCACGAAGCCATCGGTGATCAGCCCCACCTGGCGGCCGCGGCGCACCCGCGCCAGGGCCAGTTGCTGCGGCGCCGGGCTGTTGATGTTTTCTTCGCCGATCAGGCCGAACGGCAGTTGATAGCGGCTGCTCTGGCCGCCGCCCTGCACGTCGATCTCGCTGAGCAGCACCGGGCTGGTGGTGTCGCCAAAACGCACGCCGTAGGCGATCTGCACCTGTTCGATGCGGCTTTCCTTGCCAGCAAACCAGCGGCGCTTGGGCAGGTACTGGGGCAGGATGCTGTCTTGCAAAGTGGCCCGCGACGGCGCTTCAAGCAGCTCTTCCATGCGCTTTTTCAGCACCAGTGTGGTGAACTCCGGCAGGCTCTGGGCCGGCTCCATGTGCCAGCTGGGCATCTGGTCCTTGTCAGCGAGCAGGAACCAGTAAAAGCCGTAAGGCGGCAAGGTCAGCAGAAACGGCAACTGGCCGATCGGCGGGAAGGCACTGCCGCCGAGCATCTCCACCGGCACCTTGTCGGCGTACTGCTGCAGCTCAAGCTCAGCCGCCTGTGCGGCGCGCGAGACGTTGGCCACGCAGAGGATGATCTCGGTCTTGCCGTCGCTGCCGGTGTACTCGCGGATGTAGGCGAGAATCCGCCGGTTGCTCGGCGTGAGCATCTTCAGTGCGCCGCGGCCGAAGGCTTTTTGCTGCTTGCGCACCGCCAGCAGGCGGCGGTTCCAGTTCAATAGCGAATGCGGGTCGTGGGCCTGGGCCTCGACGTTGACCGACTGGAAGCCGTACAGCGGGTCCATGATCGGCGGCAGCACCAGGCGCGCCGGGTCGGCGCGCGAGAACCCGCCGTTGCGGTCGATCGACCACTGCATCGGCGTGCGCACGCCATCGCGGTCGCCCAGGTAGATGTTGTCGCCCATGCCGATTTCGTCGCCGTAGTACAGGGTCGGCGTGCCGGGCATCGACAGCAGCAGGCTGCACAAAAGCTCGACCCGGCGCCGGTCGCGCTGCAGCAGCGGCGCCAGGCGCCGGCGAATGCCGAGGTTGATCCGCGCCCGGCGATCCTCGGCGTAGTAGTTCCACAAGTAGTCGCGCTCGCGGTCGGTGACCATCTCCAGGGTCAGCTCATCGTGGTTGCGCAAGAAGATCGCCCATTGGCAGTTGGCCGGGATCTCCGGGGTCTGACGCAGGATGTCGGTGATCGGAAAGCGGTCTTCCTGGGCCACGGCCATGTACATGCGCGGCATCAGCGGGAAGTGAAAAGCCATGTGGCATTCATCGCCCTGCCCTTCGCCAAAGTACAACTGGGTGTCTTCCGGCCACTGGTTGGCCTCGGCCAGGAGCATGCGGTCGGGGTAGTTGGCATCGATCTCGGCGCGGATCTTTTTCAGCACCTGGTGGGTTTCGGGCAGGTTCTCGTTGTTGGTGCCGTCGCGCTCGATCAGGTAAGGGATGGCGTCCAGGCGCAGGCCGTCGACGCCCAGGTCGAGCCAGTAGCGCATGACCCCGAGCACCGCCTTGAGCACCTGCGGGTTGTCGAAATTGAGGTCCGGCTGGTGCGAGTAGAAGCGGTGCCAGAAGTATTGGCCGGCCACCGGGTCCCAGGTCCAGTTGGATTTCTCGGTGTCGAGGAAGATGATCCGCGTGCCGTCGTACTTCTGGTCGCTGTCGGACCACACGTAAAAGTCCCGGGCCTTGCTCCCCGGCTTGGCGCGCCGGGCTTTCTGGAACCACGGATGCTGGTCGGAGGTGTGGTTGATGACAAGTTCAGTGATCACCCGCAGGCCGCGCTTGTGCGCCTCGGCAATGAAGCGTTTTACGTCAGCCAGGGTGCCGTAGTCGGGGTGCACTGCCTTGTACTCGGCGATGTCGTAGCCATCATCGCGCCGTGGCGAAGGGTAGAACGGCAGCAGCCACAGGGTGTTGACCCCAAGCTCGGCGATGTAGTCGAGCTTGGCGATCAGGCCGGGGAAGTCACCGATGCCGTCGTTGTTGGAATCAAAGAAGGATTTGACGTGTACCTGGTAGATGATCGCGTCCTTGTACCACAACGGATCATCGATAAAGGCGGCTGGGCGGGCGCGCTTGGCCATGCTCGACTCCTTTCTAGTGGGCTTTTTCGATACGCCAGACAGCGAACGGCAGGTGCCAGGGCTCGATGCGCATCCATTGGGTCTTGCCATGCCAGGTCCAGCGATGGCCGCTCATCAGGTCTTCGCCGAAGGTGTCGGCATGGTCGTCCAGGCCCAGCTCCCACAACGGCAGTTCGAAGTGCGCCTCCTGGGCGTTGTGCGGGTCGAGGCTGACGGCGATGAGGATGAAGTTGTCGCGCTCGGCAGTGCGTTTGCCGAAGTACAGGATGTTGTCGTTCCAGGCGTTATAGAAAGCCACGCCCAGGTGGGTGTGCAAGGCCGGATTCTGCCGGCGGATACGGTTGAGCTGGGCGATTTCGGCGATTATATTGCCTGGCTGGCTGAAGTCGCGCGGGCGGATCTGGTACTTCTCCGAATCCAGGTATTCCTCCTTGCCTGGCACCGGCGTCGCCTCGCACAGCTCGAACCCTGAGTACATGCCCCACAGGCCCGAGCCCATGGCCGCCAGCGCGGCGCGAATAAGGAAGCCGGCGCGCCCCGATTCATGCAGAAAGTACGGGTTGATGTCCGGGGTATTGACGAAGAAGTTCGGCCGGTAGCAGTAGCACCACGGCGGCTGGTTGAGCTCCTCGAAGTAGCTTTGCAGCTCGGCCTTGGTGTTGCGCCAGGTGAAGTAGCTGTAGCTCTGGGAGTAACCGACCTTGCCCAGGCGCGCCATCATCGCAGGCTTGGTGAAGGCCTCGGCGAGGAAAATAACGTCCGGGTACTGGCTGCGCACATTGGCGATCAGCCAATGCCAGAACGGCAAGGGCTTGGTGTGCGGGTTGTCGACGCGAAAGGTCTTGACCCCCTCCTTGACCCAGCCCACCACCACATCGCGCAGTGCCAGCCACAGGGCCGGTACCGAATCGGCGGCATAGAAGTCGACGTTGACGATGTCCTGGTACTTTTTCGGTGGGTTCTCGGCATAGCGGATGCTGCCGTCCGGGCGCCAGGAGAACCAGCCCGGGTGCTCCTTGAGCCAGGGGTGGTCCTGGGAACACTGGATGGCAAAATCCAGGGCGATTTCCAGGCCGTGCTCGGCGGCGGCGGCCACCAGCCGGCGAAAATCCTCGCGGCTGCCCAGTTGCGGGTGAATCGCCTCGTGCCCGCCTTCGGCGCCGCCAATCGCATAAGGGCTGCCGGGGTCACCGGGCTCGGCCTGCAAGGCATTGTTGCGGCCCTTGCGGTGGCGCACACCGATCGGGTGGATGGGCGGGAAGTACAGCACGTCAAAACCCATGTCGCGGATCATCGGCAAGCGTTGGTGCACGTCATTGAAGGTACCGTGCCGCTCGGGGTCGTCGGTGACCGAGCGCGGAAACAGCTCGTACCAACTGGCGAACCGGGCCTGGATGCGTTCGACATCCAGCGGGTATTCAGGGCTGCGGCTGAGGTAGGTACGGTGCTCGGCCTCGGCCATCAGAACGGCGGTGTCCGGGTGCAGCAGCAAGGCCACCTGCTCATCGACGGGCAAACCGGGCAGGTGCTGGTACAGGGCCTGCAGCTGGTCACGCAGGGGGCCGTTGCTGCGACCGATATTGTGCTCGATCTGCAGCAGCCCTTCCTGCAGCTCCAGGGGCACCGCGACGCCTGCGTTGAATTTCTTCTCCAGGTCGTGGCAATAGGTGGCGAACGGGTCAATCCAGGCCTCGATGCTGAACAAGTGGCGGCCCTGCTCGCTGACAGTGAACTCGGCCTGCCACAGGTCATTGCCGGCAAACTGCATCGGCACGCAGTGCCAGCGCCGGCTGTGGGCCTGGCGCCAGTTGAGCATCACCGCCAGGGCGTCATGGCCATCGGCGTAAACCTTGCTGCTGACCTGCACCGGCTCAGCGACCACCGCCTTGACCGCAAACAGCCCGCCATCAAGCACCGGCACGGTGTTCTCGATCACGATCCGTGGTTCGAGCAAGGCCTGGGACAGGCTCAGGGCCTGGTCCGGGTGGTCGCTAGCCGCAGTCATACGGTCGGTTTCGAAGGGCTCATCGCGGGTCATCGAACGTTGCTCCGTTATGAAGTGGCGGTAAAGGTTCAGAGCGGGGGCGCGGCCCGGGGTTCAAAAAAAATGAGCGATTGGCCGGGCCCGGAGTCGAAACCCTGAGCATGCCATCCACAACCCCGTTGCGAGGTCAGGCCATGAACATTCCCATCCCGGCTGAAACGCCCGATCCGAATATCGACGACCCGACACTGCCACCGCCGGTGCCAGAGCAGGACCCTGATGAGGTGCCGGTGCAACCGACGGTGCCGCCCACCGTGGGCGACCCGCCGAGTAAAGAGCCGCCGGTGAAAGCGTAGACATCGCGGGGCAAGCCCGCTCCTACAATATCTAGGAGCGGGCTTGCCCCGCGAAAAATCAGCGTTTGATCAGCTCTTCAATGCTGATCTCGCGCATCCTGAACTTCTGCACCTTGCCGGTCACCGTCATCGGAAACTCATCGACAAAGCGGAAGTAGCGCGGGGCCTTGAAGTGGGCAATGCGGCTCTTGCACCACTGTTGCAGTTCGATCTCGCTGGCGCTGTGGCCGGGGTGAAACTTGATCCAGGCGACGATCTCTTCGCCATAACGCTCATCGGGTATGCCGATCACCTGCACATCCGCCACCGCCGGGTGGGTAAAGAAGAACTCTTCCAGCTCGCGCGGATAGATGTTCTCACCGCCGCGAATGATCATGTCCTTGTTGCGCCCGGCGATGCACACATAGCCGGCCTCGTTCATGCTCGCGAGGTCGCCGGTGTGCATCCAGCCGGCCGGATCGATGGCTTCGCTGGAGGCCGCCGGGTTGCCCCAGTAACCGAGCATCACGCTGTAACCGCGGGTGCACAGCTCGCCGATCTGCCCGCGCGGCACAATGCAGCCCTGCTCATCGATGATCTTGCTTTCCAGCTGCGGCTGGGTCCGCCCTACCGTGGTCACGCGAAGTTCAAGGTCGTCATCGGCGCCGGTCTGCAACGACACCGGGCTGGTTTCGGTCATGCCGTAGGCGATCTGCACCTCGCTCATGTGCATCTCGCCGATCACCCGGCGCATCACCTCGATCGGGCAGGTGGCGCCGGCCATGATCCCGGTGCGCAGGGTCGACAGGTCCATCTCGCTACGCTGCGGGTGATCGAGCATGGCGATGAACATGGTCGGCACGCCATACAGGGCGGTGGCCCTCTCCTCGATGACGCAGTTCAACGTCAGCAGCGGATCGAAGGCGTCGTTGGGGTAGATCATGGTGCTGCCATGGGTGACACAGCCGAGGTTGCCCATGACCATGCCGAAGCAGTGGTACAGCGGCACCGGGATCACCATGCGGTCGTGCTCGCTCAGGCCCAGGCTCTCGCCGACCATGTAGCCGTTGTTGAGGATGTTGTAGTGGCTGAGGGTCGCGCCCTTGGGGAAGCCGGTGGTGCCGGAGGTGTACTGGATGTTCACTGGTTGGTCGAACTGCAGGCTGTGCTGACGGGCCTGGAAGTCGGCCGGGTCGGTTTCGCTGGCCAGCCAGGCCAGGCGCTCCCAGGGCAGAAAGCCTGCTGGCGGCTGGGCATCAAGGCTGATCAACCCGCGCAGCTGCGGCAGGCGTTCGCTGCGTAGCTGCCCTGGCGCTTGCTGGGCGAGGTTGGGCAGCAGCTCGCCAAGCATGGCGTGGTAATCGCAAGTCTTGAAGGCACCGGCGCTGATCAGCCACTGGCAGCCCGACTGCTTGAGCACGTATTCAAGCTCGCTGGTGCGATACGCCGGGTTGATGTTGACCAGGATCACGCCGATCTTGGCGCTGGCGAACTGGGCAATGCACCACTGCGCGCAATTGGGCGCCCAGATGCCTAAGCGATCGCCGGTTTTCAGCCCCAGCGCCATCAGCGCGCGGGCATGCAGGTCGACGCTGGCGGCCAGCGTCTGCCAGGTGTAGCGCTGCTGCTGATGTCGCACCACCAGCGCCTCGCGCTGGGCAAAGCGGGCGACCGTCTGGTCGAATGCCTCGCCGATGGTCATGGCCAGCAACGGCTTGTCCTGACGGCCCTGGGTATAGCTCGGTTGATTCATGGCGGTCCCTTTTTGTGGTTGTTCTGGGAGCTGATTCAAGCGCGACTTACTCTGGCGCATATTTACGTTAACGTAAAGGTCATGGCGAGATTGACAGCTAACGATGGCAGGTTTACGTTAACGTAAAGGTTACTGACAAACAGGGTTTGTGTTGTGAGGCTATCGCGGGGCAAGCCCGCTCCCACAAAGAACTGTAGGAGCGGGCATAACCTGCGATGAGGCCAGCACAAGCACCCTTAATCCAAGAACAATCAACAATAGGTGCCCGCATGCGTTATCCGACCCTGAACTTCGCCCTGGGCGAAACCATCGACATGCTTCGCGACCAGGTGCAGTCCTTCGTCGCCGCAGAGCTGGCGCCGCGCGCCGCGCAGATCGACCAGGACAACCTGTTCCCCGCCGACATGTGGCGCAAGTTCGGTGACATGGGCCTGCTGGGCATCACCGTCAGTGAAGAATACGGCGGCGCCGGCCTGGGCTACCTGGCCCACGTGGTGGCCATGGAAGAAATCAGCCGCGGCTCGGCCTCGGTCGCCCTCTCCTACGGCGCCCATTCCAACCTCTGCGTCAACCAGATCAACCGCAACGGCAACGCCGAGCAGAAAGCCAAGTACCTGCCCAAGCTGATCAGTGGCGAGCACATCGGCGCCCTGGCCATGAGCGAGCCGAATGCCGGTTCCGACGTGGTATCGATGAAACTGCGCGCCGAACAGCGCGGCGACCACTTCGTCCTCAACGGCAGCAAGACCTGGATCACCAACGGCCCGGACGCCAACACCTACGTGATCTACGCCAAGACCGACCTCGACAAAGGCGCCCACGGCATCACCGCCTTTATTGTCGAACGCGACTGGAAAGGCTTCAGCCGCAGCAACAAGTTCGACAAGCTGGGCATGCGCGGCTCGAACACCTGCGAGCTGTTCTTCGACAACGTCGAAGTACCCAAAGAGAACATCCTCGGCGTGCTCAACGGCGGCGTCAAAGTACTGATGAGCGGCCTGGACTACGAGCGCGTGGTGCTCTCCGGCGGCCCGACCGGGATCATGCAGGCCTGCATGGACCTGGTGGTGCCCTACATCCACGACCGCAAGCAGTTCGGCCAGAGCATCGGCGAGTTCCAGCTGATCCAGGGCAAGATCGCCGACATGTACACCCAGCTCAACGCCAGCCGCGCCTACCTGTACGCCGTGGCCCAGGCCTGCGACCGCGCCGAAACCACGCGCAAGGACGCCGCCGGGGTCATCCTCTACACCGCCGAGCGCGCCACCCAGATGGCCCTTGAGGCGATCCAGATTCTGGGAGGCAACGGCTACATCAACGAATTCCCGGCCGGCCGCCTGCTGCGCGATGCCAAGCTCTACGAGATCGGCGCCGGCACCAGTGAGATCCGCCGGATGCTGATCGGCCGCGAACTCTTCCAAGAGACGCGCTGAAGCGCTTAGCAGCAAGCTACAAGCGGCAAGTCGATGCAGCCCGCGCAGTGCTGACGGCTCGCGACTGCCGCCATAACACAGATCAGTCTTGCAGCTTGAAGCTTGTCGCTTGATTCTGCGTGAGGAACCACAATGATCATCAAGTCTCACATCAATCCGAAGTCAGCAGAGTTCGCGCAGAGCTACGCCGCCATGGCGAACCAGGTCGACGCCTTGCGCAGCCTGATCGCCCAGGTGCACCAGGGCGGTGGGCCCAAGGCCCAGGAGCGACACACCTCGCGGGGCAAACTGCTGCCACGCGAACGTATCGACCGCCTGCTCGACGCAGGTTCGCCGTTCCTTGAAATCGGCCAGCTGGCCGCCCATGAGGTGTACGGCGAAGACGTCCCGGCCGCAGGCGTGATCGCCGGCATTGGCCGGGTCGAAGGCGTCGAATGCATGATCGTCGCCAACGACGCCACGGTCAAAGGCGGCTCCTACTACCCGCTAACGGTGAAAAAACACCTGCGCGCCCAGGCCATCGCCCTGCAGAACCGCCTGCCGTGCCTGTACCTGGTGGACTCCGGTGGCGCCAACCTGCCGCGCCAGGATGAAGTGTTCCCCGACCGCGAGCACTTCGGGCGGATCTTCTTCAACCAGGCCAACATGAGCGCCCTCGGCATTCCCCAGATCGCCGTGGTCATGGGCTCGTGCACCGCCGGCGGGGCCTATGTGCCGGCCATGGCCGACGAAGCGATCATGGTCCGCCAGCAGGCGACGATCTTTCTTGCCGGCCCCCCGCTGGTCAAGGCTGCCACCGGCGAAGTGGTCAGCGCCGAAGACCTCGGCGGCGCCGACGTACACTGCAAAACCAGCGGCGTCGCCGACCACTATGCCGACAACGACGAACACGCCCTGGCCATCGCCCGGCGCTGCGTGGCCAACCTCAACTGGCACAAGCTCGGCGAGTTGCAGCAGCGCGCGCCGGTGGCGCCGCTGTACAGCAGTGAAGAGCTGTACGGCGTGGTGCCGGCCGATGCCAAGCAGCCGTTCGATGTGCGCGAGGTAATTGCGCGGCTGGTCGACGGCTCGGTATTCGATGAGTTCAAGGCGTTGTTCGGCACCACTCTGGTGTGCGGCTTTGCCCACCTGCACGGGTATCCGGTAGCGATCCTGGCCAACAACGGCATCCTCTTCGCAGAAGCTGCGCAAAAAGGCGCGCACTTCATCGAACTGGCCTGCCAGCGCGGCATCCCGCTGCTGTTCTTGCAGAACATTACCGGCTTCATGGTCGGCCAGAAGTACGAGGCCGGTGGCATCGCCAAGCATGGCGCCAAGCTGGTCACCGCGGTGGCCTGCGCCCAGGTGCCGAAGTTCACCGTGATCATCGGCGGCAGCTTTGGCGCCGGCAACTACGGCATGTGCGGCCGCGCCTACGACCCGCGCTTCTTGTGGATGTGGCCAAACGCACGGATCGGCGTGATGGGCGCCGAACAGGCCGCCGGCGTGCTCGCCCAGGTCAAGCGCGAGCAGAGCGAGCGCAGCGGCCAGGCCTTCAGCGCCGAAGACGAAGCGCGTCTGAAGCAGCCGATCCTCGACCAGTACGAGCACCAGGGCCACCCTTACTACTCCAGCGCCCGGCTGTGGGACGACGGCGTCATCGACCCGGCGCAAACCCGCGAGATCCTTGGCCTGGCGTTGTCCGCGGCCCTCAACGCACCGATCGAACAGAGCCGTTTCGGCATTTTCCGGATGTGACCATGAGCGACTTCACTACCCTTGAACTGATCAAGGACCCCCGTGGTTTCGCCACCCTGTGGCTGAGCCGGGAAGACAAGAACAACGCCTTCAACGCGCAGATGATCCGCGAGCTGATCATCGCCATCGACCATATCGGCGCCGACAGCAGCCTGCGTTTCGTGCTGCTGCGCGGCCGTGGCCGGCACTTCAGCGCCGGTGCCGACCTGGCCTGGATGCAGCAGTCGGCGCAACTGGACTACAACACCAACCTTGACGACGCCCGCGAGCTGGCCGAGCTGATGTACAACCTGGCGCGGCTCAAGGTGCCGACCCTGGCGGTGGTGCAAGGCGCAGCCTTTGGTGGCGCCCTGGGCCTGATCAGCTGCTGCGACATGGCCATTGGCGCCAGTGACGCGCAGTTGTGCCTGTCGGAAGTGCGCATCGGCTTGGCGCCAGCGGTGATCAGCCCGTTCGTGGTCCAGGCCATGGGCGAGCGCGCCGCACGCCGCTACGCCCTCACCGCCGAACGCTTCAGCGGTGAGCGCGCCCGTGAGCTGGGCCTGCTGGCCGAAGCCTACCCGGCCGCCGAGCTGGAACAGCAGGTCGACAACTGGATCGACAACCTGCTGCTCAACAGCCCGCAGGCCATGCGTGCCAGCAAGGAGCTGCTGCGTGAAGTCGGCCCCGGCGAGCTGACCCCGGCCATCCGCCGCTACTGCGAAAACGCCATCGCCCGCATTCGCGTCAGCCCTGAAGGCCAGGAAGGCCTGCGCGCCTTCCTGGAAAAACGCAGCCCGGCCTGGCAGGGCCAACCGTCGCACAAGGAGCCGCGCCCATGAGCCGCACCCCGTTGACCACCCTGCTGGTCGCCAACCGCGGCGAGATCGCCTGCCGGGTGATGCGCACCGCCAAGGCCCTGGGCCTGACCACTGTGGCCGTGCACAGCGCCATCGACCGTGAAGCGCGGCACAGCCGCGAAGCTGACATTCGCGTCGACCTCGGCGGCGCCAAGGCCGCTGACAGCTACCTGGACATCGACAAGCTGCTGGCCGCGGCCAAAGCCAGCGGCGCCCAGGCGATCCACCCCGGCTACGGCTTTTTGTCCGAGAACGCAGGCTTTGCCCGCGCCATCGAGCAGGCCGGGCTGATTTTCCTCGGCCCACCGGCCAGCGCCATCGATGCCATGGGCAGCAAGTCGGCGGCCAAGGCCCTGATGGAACAGGCCGGCGTGCCGCTGGTGCCGGGTTATCACGGCGAAGCCCAGGACCTGGAAACCTTCCGCGCCGCCGCCGAGAAAATCGGCTACCCGGTGCTGCTCAAGGCTACCGCTGGCGGCGGCGGCAAAGGCATGAAGGTGGTCGAGCACGAAAGCCAGCTCGGCGAAGCCCTGGCCTCGGCCCAGCGTGAAGCGCAGTCGTCGTTCGGCGATGCGCGCATGCTGGTGGAAAAATACGTGCTCAAGCCGCGCCACGTAGAGATCCAGGTGTTCGCCGACCAGCACGGCAACTGCCTGTACCTCAACGAGCGCGACTGCTCGATCCAGCGCCGGCACCAGAAGGTCGTCGAAGAAGCCCCTGCCCCGGGCCTGAGCAGCGCCCAGCGCCAGGCCATGGGCGAAGCGGCGGTCAAGGCGGCCCAGGCCATCGGCTATGTCGGTGCCGGTACCGTGGAGTTTCTGCTCGATGCCCGCGGCGAGTTCTTCTTCATGGAGATGAACACCCGCCTGCAGGTCGAGCACCCGGTCACCGAAGCGATCACCGGCCTGGACCTGGTCGCCTGGCAGATCCGCGTCGCCTGTGGCGAGCCATTGCCAATCACCCAGGCGCAGGTGCCGCTCAACGGCCATGCCATCGAAGTGCGCCTGTATGCCGAAGACCCGGCCAATGACTTTCTCCCGGCCACCGGCCACCTGGCGCTGTACCGCGAGTCGGCGCCGGGCGAAGGCCGACGGGTGGACAGCGGCGTCAGCGAAGGCGACGACGTCTCGCCGTTCTATGACCCGATGCTCGGCAAACTGATCGCCTGGGGCGAAACCCGCGAGCAGGCGCGCTTGCGCTTGCTGGCGATGCTCGACGAGTTTGCCATCGGCGGGCTGAAAACCAATATCGCCTTTCTGCGGCGCATCCTCGCCCACCCGGCATTTGCCGAGGCCGAGCTGGATACCGGTTTCATCCCGCGTTATCAGGAACAATTGCTACCGGCACCGCAAGCCTTGCCGGCGGCGTTCTGGCAGGCGGCGGCCGAGGCCTTCATCCAGAGTCAGCCGCTGCGACCGCGTGACGATGACCGTCACTCGCCGTGGGCCGCCAACAACGGCTTTCGTGCCGGCGTGCCGGCGCAGGTCAGCCTGCACCTGACCTGCAACGGTGAAGCTCGGGTCATCAACCTGACTCAGGCGGATGCATCGAAGCTGACCCTGGACGGCGAGCAGCTACTGATCGACGAAGACGGCCTGCGCCGCCGGCACCTGGCAATCCGCCGTGGCCAGACCCTGTACCTGCAATGGGACGGCGAGCTGCACAGCGTCAACCGCTACGACCCGATTGCCGAGGCCGATGCCAGCCACAGCCATCAGGGCGGCCTTGGCGCGCCAATGAACGGCAGCATCGTACGGGTGCTGGTGGAGGTTGGCCAGGCGGTGGAAGCTGGCACGCAGCTGGTGGTGCTGGAAGCCATGAAGATGGAACACAGCATCCGCGCGCCCCATGCCGGGACAGTCAAGGCGCTGTTCTGCCAGGAAGGCGAGATGGTCAGTGAAGGGGCTGTGCTGGTGGAGCTGGACGAGGCTTGAGGGCCTCATCGCGGGGCAAGTCGGGTCGCCTGCCTCGCGATGAGATTCAGCTCAAAACTTGACCAATGCCTGCACCACCACCCCCAGCAACTCACACTGCTCGTTGCACAAGGCCTTGGGATAGGTCGGGTTGAGCGGGCGCAAGTAGCGCTGGCCGCCCTCCTCGCTCAACTGGCGAAAACTCGTTGCCGTGCTGCCTGGCGAACGCGCGATCACCAGTTTGCCGGGTTCGGCCGCAAGCCCGGTATCGACCAGGATCAGCATGCCCTCCGGCACGCTCAAGCCCAACGGCGCGGTCATCGCGTCGCCTTCGACCCTGAGCCAGAACGCCCGCCCCTGCGCTTTATAGTCGGTTGACTGCAACGGCGTGTCATCGGCCACCTCAACCGGGTCAAGATTGCCCCAGGCCAGAATCGGGTAGCGAAAATACAGTTCGTGCTGTAGGCCATCGGCGCCAGCCACAGTAGTCGGGTTGCCCGATACCGTGTAGGAACCGTTGCTTTCCGACACCTGATTGGGGAAAACCATCTGCAGCGGCGGCAGCCCCACTTCCACCAGAATCTGGTTGAGCACCCGCAGTTTCGGCTCGCGCTCCTCGCGCAGCCAGTGGCCCACGGCGCCCTGGGTGACTCCGATGCGTTCGGCGAGATTTTCCTGCGTGACTTTCAGTTCACGCATCCTGGCTTTAACCAGGTCAGTCCATTTATCCATCGCTGGCACGATACGGACTGCCTTCTGGCGCTCAATACACATATTGTAGTATTTAAACAATAGTCATAACTACAGAGCGTATTAATATCTGCCAACACCTTTCATCGCTTACCCAAACAGCAGGCAGACGCATGAAACCGATATCCCCTGAAACGGACCTCAGCCTTGATTCCGAAGCATTAAGTAACAGTGATGCCGCCCGGCGCGCGCTGGATTACTACCTCAACCCGGCACCGGTGACCTTTGGCCCCGACGAGCCGCTGCTGGTCGCCCGTGAGGGCCTCAGCAGCGCCCAGGCCACCGCCCATGCCAGCAATATATTGCGCTGCGCTGCCGCCACCGCCTACGAATCGGCTGACGGCATGCAAGGCGTACCGCGCGACCTGGCGCTGGCGTCGATGCACATGATCAACATGGCCAGGGCCATGCTCGAGCGCACGGCAGCCAATCAGGAGCATTCCTGAGCCTGTTGCAGAACGTTACGTGGGAGTCGACCGAAGGCGGGTGCTGGTGTCCGCCGGTCAGGAGGGAGCGCACTGCGTAAAAGTTTTTACGCAATGACAGAAAATTCATTTGACTTGCAAATGATAACGATTATTATTGCTCACAACTGGTCGCGAGACTGGTTGGATAAACTGAAAGCCCTTAGGTCGGACTCTCAGATTATCTCCTCATCAGGCTAATCACGGTTTTTGACCCGGCTTTTTGCCGGGTCTTTTTTTTGGTCTTCAGGCTAATGAAGATGGGTGTTGCTTGAATGGCCGCGATGATAGCAAATGAATGTCGCACAGTGAATGGTTGTAACAGCGCTTTGCGGAATTAGCACTTGAGAATCAATCTCGTTACGAATAAGCTGTTGCAGCGTCAAGGAAGACGCCCCCACTCCACCGACCAGCAAGGAGCTTGTACATGACCCGTCTGTTGCTGCCCCTTGAACACAATCCCCTTTCCCACCATCTGGCGGACGATGCCCTGCTGCAGCGCCTGAAAAAGCTGCCGCGCCGCGTTCAACAGGTATTCCTCCTCAGCCGCCTCGATCAACTGTCGTTCGCCAGCATTGCCGAGCGCCTCGACCTGCCGGCCATCACTGTCGAGCGCCACATGAACCAGGCGCTGCAGATTGCCCGCGAAGAGCGCGACGCCCTGGCGAGCATCGCCGGCCAGTGGTACGTACGCCTGCAAAGCCCGGACGTGACGGCCAGCGAACGCATCGATTTTCGCCGCTGGCTAGACAGCGCCCCGGCACACCGCGAGGCGTTCCACGCCACCGAGCTGCGCTGGCGCTCGCTGCTGGCTCCGGCGCGCCAACTGGGCGAGGACGGCTGGTACCGGCAACCACGCGCCGCGCTGTCGCTGGGCGGTTGCTCGGTGGCCATCGGCCTGGGCCTGGCGGCATTGGCAGCGATCGGTTTCTGGTCCTGAGCCAGGCGTGTAGAGTAGTTGCCACAACAACTCTACATGGAGCCTGGTGATGACCGTGACGCTGTCCCCCCTGCACATCGACTGCGATTTCGATTCCGGCAACATCCTCGTCAAGGATGCCAGTGACCCTGCACGGGTGCGCCTGGATATCCGCCCCGACACCCGCAGCGAGCACTTCCAGTGGTTCCACTTCAAGGCTGCGGGGCTGACCCCGGGCCAGACCCATGGTTTTGTCCTGGAAAACGCCGGTGCCTCGTCCTACCACGAGGCCTGGAGCGGTTACCAGGCCGTGGCCTCCTACGACCAGCAACAGTGGTTCCGGGTGCCCACCACTTTCGACGGCAAGGCCCTCGAATTCAGCCTCAAGGCCGAACAGCCCCAGGCCTGGTTTGCCTATTTCGAGCCCTACCCGCGCGCGCGCCACAATCAGTTGATTGAACGCGCCACCAGCCTGCCTGGCGTTGAACTGCTGGCCACCGGCCGCAGCGTCGAAGGCCGTGACATCCAGTTGCTGCGCGCCGGCGACGGCGCCGCAACCAAGCGCAAACTGTGGATCATCGCCCAGCAGCACCCGGGTGAGCACATGGCCGAGTGGTTCATGGAAGGGGTGATCGACCGCCTGCAAGACAATGACCCGACGATTCGGGCCTTGCTGCAGGAAGCCGACCTGTACCTGATCGCGAACATGAACCCCGACGGCGCCATCCACGGCCACCTGCGCACCAACGCCAAGGGCCAGGACCTGAACCGCGCCTGGCAGGATGCGAGCATCGACAAGAGCCCGGAGGTATTCTTCGCCCAGCAGCAGATGAAGCTGCACGGCGTCGACCTGTTCCTCGACGTGCACGGCGACGAAGAAATCCCCCACGTGTTCACCGCCGGCTGCGAAGGCAACCCCGGCTACAACGCGCGTATCGCTGCCCTGGAAACCACCTTCCGCGACAGCCTGTGCAAGCGCACCGTGGACTTCCAGCAGGTCCATGGCTACCCGCGCTCCGCCCCTGGCCAGGCCAATATGACCCTGGCCTGCAACAGCGTCGGCCAGGCCCATGACTGCCTGTCGCTGACCCTTGAGATGCCGTTCAAAGACCACGACGACGCGCCCAACGCCGAAACCGGCTGGAACGGCCAACGCAGCAAGGACCTGGCCAGCGCCGTGCTCGACGTGTTCGCGAAGATGGCCGCTACCCTGCGCTAAACCTGCTGGCGAGCAGGATCAACCGCCCTGGCAGGCAAAGCAAAGACCTGCCGGGGCCTTCGAACCCTAAATGGCGGCCACCAACGCCTCCTTTAGGGAACCTGCGCCATGACCACCCGCCTCCCCCATTTGCTCAAGGGCACCAGCCTCAGCCTGCTGCTGGCCCTGCCCCCGGTTCAGGCACTTGAGCTGTATGCCGATGACGACACCCACCTGAACGCCAACTTCCTCGCCGTGTACGGCCTGTTCAACAGCCGCAAGAATTACGACGACACCCCAGGCGGCTCGACCTGGCGCGAAGGCTTTATCAAATATGGCTTGAGCGCCGACCAGCGCCTGGGCGAACTGGGCACGGTTTATGGCACCGCCAACCTGGTCAGCTCGGCGACCTGGGGCGACGGCGATGCTGCCGGCATCAGCGATGGCAGCGAACGCACGACTAAATTCGACGAAGCCTTCGCCGGCTGGCGCTCGGGCAAACTGATCCCGGCACTGGGCGAGGATGGCCTGGACCTGTCGTTCGGTCGCCAGGTCATCACCCTCGGCGATGGCTTCATCATCAACGACGACGGCCTGAACTTCGGCAAGGGCCCGGCCGACGGCGAGCTCAATCGCGGCGGCGCCTATTATCTGGCCGCCCGCCATGCTTTCGACAAGACCGCAGTACTGCGCCTGGGCGCCAAGGATGGCCTGCATGGCAGCCTGTTGTGGATGAAGTCGGACAACCGCGCCCAGGCCAACAGCGAACTGGCCGCCGGCACCCTGGCCTACAGCGCTGCCCCCGGCACCCTGGAACTGACTTACATTCGCGGCCTGAATGTCGATGATCGCTATGCCAGCGAGTTCCAGAAACAACGTGAAGGCATGGACATCTACAGCCTGCGCGGCGCCGGTGATGCTGGGGTCGAGAACGCGCATTTCGCCTTCGAATATGCCTGGCAAAACAAGCACGCAGGGCCGGAGAAAGCCTGGTACGCCGAAGCCGGCTACACCTTTGCCGAGGTGCCCTGGCGCCCGGACCTGACCTACCGCTACAGCCACTATTCCGAAGGCTGGGACTCGATGTTCAACGGCATGAACCGCGGCTACGGCACCTGGTTCCAGGGCGAGGTCACGGGCAACTATTCAGGCCCGTTCAACAGCAACAACGACGTGCACTTTGTCGGCCTCAAGGCCACGCCTGTGGAGGCCTTGACCCTGGGCGTGCTGCTGTTCAACTACAAGACCCTGCACGAGCGCGGCACGCTGAACCTCGACGGCCGCGAGCTGGACCTGTACGCCGAATGGGCAGTCAGCGAGCACCTGATCATCAGCCCGCTGCTGGGCCTGTACCAGCCGCGCAAGAGCAGCGATGACGGCGGCAACCAGGTTGGCGGCAATGGCACCAACGTCTACAGCCAGTTGACCATTGCCGTGCCGTTTTAAGCGGTGCCGTGGGCCTTGTGCTTGAGCTTTTCGGTGTCGACCCGGACGAACACCGAGTCAGCGCTGACGGTCAGCACGTCGTCGGCCCAGACTTCGCAGATCACCCGGCTCTTGCGCCCCACTTCACCCTCGACCCGGGCCTTGAGCAGCAGCTCGACGCCCATCGGCGTGGGTTTCAGGTAGGTCAGGTTGAGCTGGCCGGTGACGCAGTCGATACGCGGCAGGCTGCCCGGCTCGCGGCCTTCGGCGCGGTAGTGGTAGGCCATGGCGGTCCAGTTCGAATGGCAGTCGACCAGCATCGCCAGCAAACCGCCATAGACCAGCCCCGGCCAGCCGAGGAAGGTGCTGTCGGGCGAGTGCCGGCACAGCAGGTGGATACCGTCGGCGTCCCAGTGGCTTTTCAGGTGCAGGCCGCTGGGGTGGGAACAGCCACAGCCGTAGCAGACGCCTTCGGGGGCGGCCAGTTCCTGCAGGGATAAGGCTTGGGTACTCATAGGCTTCCTGATTGTCTGTTTTTTAAAGGGAAAGCAACGCCGATAGTAACGCCGGACAACGAAAAAGCCCATGAACCGGTCATGGGCTTTTGCCGTGCCAAGCGCCGCGCTAGAGGCCTTTGGCCGATACCGACGGGCTGCCGGCCGGCTCGCTGGCCGGTGTTTTACGGCGGGTCAGCGAGATCAGCAGGATGGCCAGGGTCACCCCCGCGGTCATCAGGGTTTCATAGCGGTAGGCCGGGCTGATCAGCATGTAGCCGAGCACCAGGGTAATCAGGCCGATGACCAGCCAGGTCAGCCACGGGAACAGCCACATCTTGAACGCAAGCTCCGTGCCCTGGCGATCGGTGATGGCGCGCATGCGCAGCTGCGACACAGCAATCACCAGGTACACCAGCAAGGCGATGGCGCCGGTGGTCGAGAGCAAGAAGCCGAAGACCTTGCCCGGGAACACGTAGTTGACCAGGCAACCGGCAAAGCCTGCGAAGGTCGAGAGAATCACCGCCACGGTCGGCACGCCATTGCCGGAGATACGCTTGGTCATCTTCAGCGCCTCGCCCCGCGAGCCCAGCGAGTAGAGCATGCGCGAGGCGGTATAAAGCCCCGAGTTCATGCAACTGGTCACCGCCACCAGCACCACCAGGTCGACCATCAGCTTGGCGCCCGGCACGTTGAGCACTTCCAGCACGCGCTGGAACGAGCCAACGGCCTTGAGGCCCGGGTCGTTCCAGGCTACCAGCGAAACGATGAAGAAGATCGAGACGATGTAGAAGATCGCGATGCGGTACACCACCAGGTTGGTGGCCCTGCGGATCTTGTCCTTGGGGTTGGACGTTTCGTCGGCGGCGATGGTGACGATCTCGGCGCCGAAGAACGAGAAAATGGTCACCAGCACGCCGCCGAGCACCGCGCCAAAGCCGTTGGGCATGAAGCCGCCAGTGGCCCACAGTTGCTGCACGCCGGAGACTTCGGCCAGTGGCCAGAAGCCGAACACCGCCAGGGTGCAGACGCCAATAAAGGCAAGAATGGCAATGACCTTGATCAGCGCGAACCAGTACTCGAACTCGCCGAAGTTCTTCACGCTGATCAGGTTGGTGCCCGACAGCACGATCATGATCAGAAAGGCGAACAGCCACGACGGCACGCCGGGGAAGTAGGCATGCAGGATATCGGCACCGGCAATCGCCTCGACCGGAATGATCAGCACCCAGAACCACCAGTACAGCCAGCCGATGGTAAACCCGGCCCAGGGCCCGATGGCCTGGCTGGCGTAGGTGGAGAACGAGCCGCTGTTGGGGTTGGCGATGGCCATCTCCCCGAGCATGCGCATCACCAATAGCACCAGCAGGCCGGTCATGGTGTAGGAAATCAGAATGGCCGGCCCGGCGGTGGCGATGGCCGTTGACGAGCCAATGAACAGCCCGGCGCCGATGATCCCGGCAATGGAGATCATCGACACCTGGCGCGAGGTCAGACCGTGTTGCAGCGAACGCTGTTTCTTTTGTTGTAGCGATGCCATGGGTAACCCTCTACTGCTTGTTCTTGTACGGTGGTGTACTTATCGCGGGTCAGTCGAAGACAATCCCCTGCGCCAACGGCAGCTCGCGGGAATAGTTCACGGTATTGGTCTGCCGGCGCATGTAGGCCTTCCACGAATCCGAGCCCGACTCACGGCCACCGCCGGTTTCCTTCTCACCGCCAAACGCCCCGCCAATCTCCGCACCGCTGGTGCCAATGTTGACGTTGGCAATCCCGCAGTCACTGCCCGCGGCGCTCTGGAAGCGCTCGGCTTCGCGCAGGTCGGTGGTGAAGATGCACGACGACAAGCCTTGCGGCACTTCGTTGTTCAGGCGCAGGGCTTCTTCGAACTCGTCGTAGGCCAGCACGTAGAGGATCGGTGCAAAGGTTTCATGACGAACCACGGCGCTCTGGCCAGGCATCTCGACGATCGCCGGGGCCACGTAGTAGGCATTCGGGTACTGGTCCTGAATCTGCCGCTCACCGCCAAACACCTGGCCGCCTTCATCGCGGGCGCGCGCCAAAGCGTCCTGCATGCCTTCGAACGAAGCCTTGTCGATCAGCGGGCCGACCAGGTTGTCCTTGCGCGGGTCGCCGATACGAACCTTGGCATAGGCGGCTTTGACCCGAGCAACCACTTCGTCCTTGATCGAGCGATGGACGATCAGCCGGCGCAAGGTGGTGCAGCGCTGGCCAGCAGTACCGACGGCGCTGAAGAGGATGCCGCGCACGGCCAGATCCAGGTCGGCACTCGGTGCAAGAATCATCGCGTTGTTGCCACCCAGTTCGAGGATGCTGCGGCCGAAACGTGCAGCCACCCGCGGGCCGACTTCACGGCCCATGCGGGTGCTGCCGGTGGCGCTAACCAGCGGCACGCGCGGATCGTCGACCAGCGCTTCGCCGGCCTCACGATCACCGATGATCAACTGGCTCAGGCCTTCTGGCGCATCACCAAAGGCTTTCAGGGCTTTTTCGAACAGCGCCTGGCAGGCCAGCGCGGTCAGCGGGGTTTTCTCCGACGGCTTCCAGACCACGGCGTTGCCGCACACCAATGCCAGGGTGGTGTTCCAGGCCCAGACCGCGACGGGGAAGTTGAAGGCGCTGATCACTCCAACCACGCCCAACGGGTGCCAGGTTTCACGCATATGGTGGCCCGGGCGCTCGGAGGCGATAGTCAGGCCATAGAGCTGACGCGACAGGCCGACGGCGAAGTCGCAGATGTCGATCATTTCCTGCACTTCGCCCAGACCTTCCTGGGTGATCTTGCCGGCTTCGATCGACACCAGCTCGCCGAGTGCAGCCTTGTGCTCACGCAGCACTTCGCCGAACAGCCGCACCAGTTCGCCACGCCGTGGCGCCGGCACATCACGCCAGCGCAAGAAGGCCCCATGGGCGGCGTCGATACGACGGCTTACCGCCGCTTTGTCTTCCAGGATAAGCGCTGCGATCTGGCTGCCGTCGATGGGCGTAAAAACAGCATGAGTGCCGCCGTTATATAAACTTTCAGGCACGCCCAAACGGGTAAGTAGTTCAGCAACCATCTTATTATTCTCCTACAGCGGATACGGGTTGAAATCGTTGATGCAGGTCAGTATTAATCTATAGGGCCGCTGCTCACAAACGACCTTTTAGAAGCACATGATTCCGTAACGGAATGACCTCATCTCTTTTTCGCCAGGTTGACCCCGCCCATGTCCAAACGCCTGATGCCCTCCACCACCGCCCTGCAGTGCTTCGAAGCCGCCGCCCGGCACCTGAGTTTTACCCGTGCAGCCCAAGAGCTGCACCTGACCCAGAGCGCGGTGAGCAAGCAGGTCGCGCAGCTTGAAGAGATGCTCTCGCACCCGCTGTTCCAGCGCATCCGCCGGCGCCTGCACCTGACCCCGGCCGGCGCCCTGTACCTGGCCGAGGTGAACAAGATCCTGGTGCAACTGGACATGTCCAGCCGCTACATCCTCAGTTATGGCGGCGAGACCGAAGTGCTGCGCATCGCCACCCAGCCGACCTTCGGCGAGCGTTGGCTGGTGCCCAACCTCAAGGGCTTCGGCGAGCGCCATCCGCGTATTCACCTGGACATCCGCAACGAACTGGAGCCCTTCGACCTGGTTCAGGCCAAGGCCGACATCGCCTTCTTTTTCGGCCAGGGCACCTGGCCCGGGGCAACCTGCATCGAGCTGTTCAAGGAGCAGGTGGTGCCGGTGTGCGCCCCGGACCTGCTGGCCCGGCAGCACTTCGACAGTGCCGAATCACTCACCGAACACCGCCTGCTGCAGTGCACCTCGCGGCCCGAGGCCTGGCATGAGTGGTTTCTCGGCCAGGGCCTGCACAGCCAGAACAGTTACCACGGCCCACGCTTCGACACCTTCTACATGTGCATCCGCGCCGCCCAGGCCGGCTGCGGCATCGCCCTTGTCCCGCGTTATCTGGTGGCCGAGGAGCTGGCCGAAGGCAAATTGGCGATCCCCTGGAACCACCCGAAAACCAGCGAGGGCTCGCATTTTATCGCCCACGCCGAGCATGCCGCCGAGGTGCCCAAGGTCCGCGCCTTTGTCGAGTGGATCGTTGAGCGCGTGGGCAGTGGCGGGCAAGTTCCGGAATTGAAGGAATGATTGCAATCCTTTATTTCGTTTGCACTGAATAACCGCGGCTCGCTTAGATAATAAGAAACTGCAGCGAGGCCGCGGGCAAATGAGTCACGAAACTATCAGCCAGTCTATTTCCGTAGTTCACCCTATTACACTGTCACACGGTAAAAACGCGGAAGTCTGGGACACCGACGGCAAACGTTATATTGATTTTGTCGGCGGTATTGGCGTGTTGAACCTGGGCCACTGCCACCCGCGAATTGTCGCCGCCATCCAGACGCAGGCCACGCGCCTGACCCACTACGCCTTCAACGCCGCCGGGCATGAGCCCTACATCGAGCTGATGCACCGGCTGGCGCAGTTCGTGCCAGTGTCTTACCCGCTCAGTGGCATGCTCACCAACAGCGGTGCGGAAGCTGCAGAAAACGCCCTGAAGATCGCTCGCGGTGCCACCGGCAAGACTGCGATCATCGCCTTTGACGGCGGCTTTCATGGCCGCACCCTGGCGACCCTCAACCTCAACGGCAAGGTCGCCCCCTACAAGCAGCGCGTCGGCGTGCTGCCGGGGCCGGTGTATCACCTGCCCTTCCCCAGCCAGGACACCGGGGTGAGCACCGAGCAGGCGCTCGAGGCCATGCAGCGCCTGTTCAGCGTCGAGATCGACGTCAATGACGTGGCCGCCTTCATCTTTGAACCGGTGCAGGGCGAGGCCGGCTTCCTGGCTATGGAACCTGCGTTCGCCCAGGCCTTGCGCAGCTTCTGCGACCAGCACGGGATCCTGCTCATCATCGATGAAATCCAGTCGGGTTTTGGCCGCACCGGCCAGCGCTTCGCCTTCCCGCGCCTGGGCATCGAGCCGGACCTGCTGTTGCTGGCCAAGAGTATTGCCGGCGGCATGCCGCTGGGCGCGGTGGTCGGGCGCAAGGCGCTGGTCGACAACCTGCCCAAAGGCGGCCTGGGCGGTACCTACTCCGGCAACCCTATAGCCTGCGCCGCCGCGCTGGCCACCCTGGATGAAATGAGCGATGCCAACCTGGCAACCTGGGGCGAGCAGCAGGAAGCGGCGCTGCTCAGGCGCTTCAAACGCTGGCAGGCCAACAAACTTTCACCTTACCTGGGCCGCCTGACCGGCACCGGCGCCATGCGTGGCATCGAGCTGGTCAACGCCAATGGCAGTCCGGCCACGGCGCAGCTGGCACACCTGCTGGCATCTGCCAGGAGCGCCGGCCTGCTGCTGATGCCCAGCGGCAAGGCGCGGCACATCATCCGCTTGCTGGCACCGCTGACCATCGAGCCTGAGGTGCTGGAAGAAGGCCTTGATATCCTCGAGCGCTGCCTTGGCGAGCTGGCTTAACCCTGCAGCGGCCCGGGCCACTGCTCAACGCCCGCAAGGTAATGACGCGCCTTGAAGCCCCCGGCTTTCAGGGCCGTCACCGCATCGCGGGAAAACACGCACCAGGGCCCACGGCAATAGGCGACCACTTCCTGGCTGGCCGGCAGCTCACCCAGGCGCTGCTGCAATTCGCTGAATGGAATATTGATCGCCCCCGGCAAGTGCCCTTGGGCAAATTCCTCGGCCGGGCGCACATCGAGCAGGGTCACGCTGTGCTCCTGCAAACGCTCAAGCAGCTCTTCCCTGCTGATCCCTTCCAGCTGTTCAGGCGCACTCAGGCTATCGCTCATCAGCTCGCGGATCGCCGCACGGTTGAACGCGGCCAATTGCCCGAGCGCCGCCAGCACCTCGGTGATCGGCCCGGCGCTGAGCCGGTAGAGCACGCGCTTGCCATCACGGCGGGTCTGCACGAAGCCGGCGCGACGCAAGTGCTGCAGGTGCTGGGAGGCGTTGGCCACCGACAGCTGGCACTGCTGAGCCAGTTGCTCGACGGCCAGCTCACCGCCCGCCATCTGTTCGAGCAGATTCAGACGATGGGCGTGGCCAAGGGTCCGCGCCAGCTCGGCAATCTGCTGGTGTTGTTGGGTTTTCATATCAGTCATTGACAGCAAGGTAGCATTGGCCAATCATTCAATCAATCTATTGAATGTTATTAAAAGGAGTACGCCATGCTTGAAGGATTGACCCTTGCGATACTGATTGGCGTAACGGCCACCGCCATTGCCGATCTCTGGTCGCTGTTCCAGTTGCGCGTGCTGGGCATGGCCGGGCCGAACTGGGGCTTGGTCGGCCGCTGGATTGGCCATATGCCGCGCGGGCAGTTCGCCCATCAGAGCATCGCCAAGGCGCCTGCGCTGGCCAACGAACGGCTGATCGGCTGGAGTGCGCATTACCTAATCGGGGTGATGTTCGCCGCTTTGCTGCTCGCCCTTTGCGGGCTGGAGTGGGCGCAACAGCCACGGTTTATGCCAGCATTTGTGCTTGGCCTGGCGACCGTGGCGGCGCCCTACCTGATCATGCAGCCCGGCATGGGCGCCGGTGTCTTTGCCTCGAAAACCCCCAAGCCGAATGTGGCGCGGGCACGCAGCCTGCTGGCCCATGGGGTGTTTGGCGTGGCCTTGTACCTGGCCGGGTTGTTCTGGGCTGGCGTGCTGTAGCCCAACGGATTACAGGCCCAGTTCTTGCGGAGTAAGCATGTCGCATTCAAAGGCGATCCAGCCGCCTTCCAGCTCGGCATGGCCGTTAACGATCGGGCCGTAGTAGCTCAGGCCGTTATCGAGGGTCACGCAGATGTGCGTCGCCTTGTCCGGAGCGGCCAGGGCACCGACAAAGTGGACCTTCTTCAGCGTCTCGGTAACGGCTTCAAGACCCACCCGAATTGCAACGTTTTCCACCGCTTCAACGTCTGCATGCAGGTCGTCGCTGACGGTTACGGTGGCTGTGTAGTTGTACATGGTCGAACTCCAACGACAATTCTATCGGCGTCTGCTGACGCTCACGGGCGCATAGGGTAATGGAGCGGCCCGGAAAAAGCCCGCGCCTATCGACGAGGCGACGCACGAAGGTACCCTCGGCCCGCCCCGGCTGGTATTGTGCCCCCCGGTAAAACCTGTCAGAGGAATGACATTGAGTGCTGAACAGAACCTGACCTCGGACATGTTCGAGGTCGATAAGCGCCTGGGGCTCAAGCCCGTGGTGGATTTCAACAACTACCTGCAAAAAGCCTTCGGCGACGGGCCTTGCACCTGTATCCGCTGCCGCACCAGCGGCGGTGACGAAACGGGCTACGAGTACCAGCACACCTTCGTGCTCGACGGCCAGACGCTCAACCGGCGCTTTGCCAACACCGCGGGCAGCGATGTGCTCAATGCACTGAAGAAGGCCTGGCTTTCGTACACCAAGGCCGACCTGCCGGCGCTGGGTGCGCTGGACCTGAGCGCAGTGAAAGGTTTTGTTGAACCGCAGCTGCACAAGCGCCTGCTGCCGCTGTTCCTGGCCAGCGGCCTGGTGCGTGAAATCGACGGGCAGTGGATGCTGCAGGTCCAAGCCGGCGATTGAGTGCTTGGGGCTGCTTGTGCAGCCCATCACCGGCAAGGCCGACTCCCACAGGTAGCGTAGGCTTTTAGAGGCGCGAGCTGATCCATTGGCGATGCTGCTCACACCTCACCTTTGCTTCTAGATGTACGTAATTGCAGACGCCACCTATCGTCCCTTGCAGAAGGCCGAGTGGAACCCTTGCGTAGTGGGGCGACGGCCATGGATGGCCGGCGAGCGCCGTAGGGCCAGGGACGGCCCTTCGGCGCGCCCCCACGGGAGCAAGGGTGGAAGGAGGGAACCCGGAGCGCAGCGCAGGGCCGATGAAGGGACAGGGCGTTTTTGGTTACTTTTGCCGCCAAGCAAAAGTGACCCGCCGTAAGGGCGGAAGGCGCCGGCAGCGCCTCATCATCAAATGGATCAGCTCAAACACAGCCTGGCTGCCCCAATACTTGCAAGCTTCTTAAGACAGTTACTACCACACTTCCAGGCCTGTACAGCACCTGTGGGATCGGCGATGCGGCGACGGCCTGCCCGCGATGCCCCTCAGCCACCCACCGCCAGCGCAAACGGCCCCTGCGCCAGTTGCTCACGCAAGAACGCCACGCAACTGCGGACCTTCGCCGAGCTACCCGAACGCGCCGCCGTCACCGCCCAGACATCCGCCGGCTGGTGATATGCCGGCAACACCCTGACCAGCGACCCCTCCTGCAAGCTGGCGGCCACGTCCCAGTACGAAGCCATGATGATGCCGTGCCCGTCCATCGCCCATTGGCGGACGATATCGCTGTGGTTGGCGGCCATGGGCCCGGTGACCTTGACCGTTTCCGGCCCGCCCGGGCCGACCAGTCGCCACACGCCAAAGCGGTCGTCGCGGCTGCGAAACAGCAGGCAATCGTGCTGGGCCAGTTCCGCCGGTACCCGCACCGGGCCGCGCCGCGCCAGGTAATCCGGCGATGCCGCCAGCACCCGCTTGTTCTCGGCAATGCGGTGAGCGATCAGGTGTTTCTCCTGCACCTCGCCGACGCGGATGTCGATATCGAAGTTCTCGCCAATCAGGTCGACCCGGCGGTCGAGCAGTTCCAGCCAGATATCCAGGGTCGGGTGACGCTTGCGCAACAGCGACAAGATCGGCGCGATGTGCTCGCGGCCCAGGCGCAGGCTGGTGCTGATACGCAGGGTGCCGCGCGGCTCGCTGTGGGCAGCGGACAACGACTCAAGCATCGACTCGACGTTCTCGAGAATCTTCTGCGCCCAGATGAACGCCGCCTCGCCGTCGCTGGTGATATTCACCCGCCGCGTGGTGCGGTTGAACAGCTTGACCCCCAGCAAGGTCTCGAGGGTGGCAATGCGCTTGCTGACATGCGCCGGCGACAGGCCGATCTCGGTGGCGGCGGCGATGAAGCTTGAGCGGCGCGCCACTTCGCAGAACAACTGCAGGTCGCGCAGCAGCGGTTCATTATTCGCTAATAGCGCATTCTGATTCTTCATCTGGCCCGATTATCTCCTGGGAGTTTTTTATTAGCCTCTCACAAAACCGCTGCCGCGGTCCGCATAACAATAACGAGAGCGCCATGAACAAACTTCGCATTGCCGTTGCCGGTGCCGGCCTGATTGGCCACAGGCATATCGAACTGATCCAGGCCAGCGCCGAGTGCGAACTGGCCGCCCTGATCGACCCGGCCCCGGCCGCCGCCGAGCTGGCAGCCAGCCACGGCGTTGCCCTCTACCCTTCACTTGAGCAACTGTTTGCCGAGCAGCGCCCGGACGGGGTGATCCTCGCTACGCCCAATCACCTGCATGTCGAAGGCGCCCTGGCCTGCGTCGACCACGGCGTTGCCGCGCTGATCGAAAAACCCGTGGCCCACACCCTGGAGGAAGGCAAGCGCCTGCTGGCGATCGCCGAGCAAACGGGTGCGCGGCTGCTGGTCGGCCATCACCGTGCCCACAGCGCGATCCTCGCCAAGGCCCGCGAGGTAATCGGCGAAGGCTTGCTCGGCAACCTGGTAGCGGTGATGGGCAGCGCGCTGTTCTACAAGCCCGACGACTATTTCGACGCCGCGCCCTGGCGCCGGCAGCTCGGCGGCGGGCCGGTGCTGATCAACATGATCCACGAGATCGGCAACCTGCGTTCGCTGTGCGGCGAGATCGTCGCCGTGCAGGCCCAGGCTTCCAGCGCCACCCGTGGCTTTGCCGTGGAAGACAGCGTCGCCATCAGCCTGCGCTTTGCCAACGGCGCCCTCGGCACCTTCATGCTCTGCGACACCGCCGCCTGCGCCCGCAGCTGGGAGCAGACCGCGCGGGAGAACCCCGATTACCCCAGCTACGCCGACGAAGACTGCTACGTGATCTGCGGCACTCAGGGCACGCTGTCGATCCCGACCATGCGCCTGAAGTACTACGAGCAATCTGCCGAGCGCTCATGGTGGAAACCCTTCAGCACCGCCGTGGCGCCGCTGCAAAGCGCCGACCCGCTGGCCCGCCAGCTGGCGCACTTCTGCCAGGTGGTGCGTGGCGAACAAGCGCCGCTGGTGAGCGTGCGCGACGGCCTGCGCAACCTGCAGATCGTCGAAGCCATCAGCAGCGCCGCGCGCAGCGGGCAGATCGTCGACACCGACAGCCTCTGAAGCCTTTTATCCAGTCCTACCGCTCCATAACAACAACAAACGGAGACAGACAGATGGCCAACCATCCCCAAGGGCTGCATGCAGCCCGGCAAACCAAGAAAGCCACGGCCAGCGGCTGGGTCGGCTCGGCGCTCGAGTACTACGACTTCTTCATTTATGCCCAGGCTGCGGCGCTGATTTTCCCGCAGATCTTCTTCCCTTCCAGCGACCCGAAACTGGCCATCGTCGCCTCCCTGGCCACCTACGGCGTCGGCTACCTGGCGCGCCCGGTCGGCGCCTTCGTGCTCGGCCACTGGGGCGATACCCGCGGGCGCAAGCATGTGTTGCTGCTGTGCATGCTGCTGATGGGCCTGGCCACCTTCGCCGTCGGCCTGCTGCCGACCTACAACCAGATCGGCTACTGGGCGCCAGTGCTATTGGTGGTGCTACGCCTGGTCCAGGGCTTTGCCGTGGCCGGGGAAATCGCCGGTGCCAGCTCGATGATCCTCGAACATGCGCCGCCCGGTCGTCGTGGCTTTTACGCAAGCTTCACCCTGCAGGGCGTGCAGGCCGGCCAGGTGCTGGCGGCGGCAATCTTCCTGCCGCTGGCCTATTTCATGCCCGAAGAGGCCTTCAACAGCTGGGGCTGGCGCATCCCCTTCCTGCTCAGTGCCGCCGTGCTGCTGGCAGCATTCATCATCCGCCGCGAGGTCGAGGAGCCGGCGGCGTTCACCCAGAAAGTCGCCAAGGTGGTGCGCCAGCGCTCGCCCATCGGTGAAGCCTTCAAGCACAGCTGGCGCGGCATGCTGGTAGTACTCGGGGTGTCGCTGATGAACGTGATCCCGGTGGTGACCACCGTGTTCGGCGCCGCCTATGCGGTACAGCCGGCCTACGGCGTGGGTTTTGACAAGAGCGTGTACCTGTGGATCCCGGTGGTCGGCAACATCGTCGCAGTGCTGGTGATCCCCTTTGTCGGCAACCTCTCCGACCGAATCGGCCGCCGCCCGCTGATCATCGGCAGCGCCATCGGCTGCGGGTTGATGTCGTTCCTTTACCTCTATGCCATCAGCCTGCACAACCTGCCGCTGGCGTTTGCCGCCTCGCTGCTGATGTGGGGGATGATCTACCAGGGCTATAACGCCATCTTCCCAAGCTTCTTCCCCGAGCAGTTCCAGACCCATTACCGGGTCTCGGCCATGGCCGTGGCGCAGAACATCGGCTACATGATCACCGCCCTGCTGCCGGCGCTGTTCACCGCCGTGGCGCCGCCGGGCTCCGACAACGTGCCGCTGCTGATCGGCGCCATCACCTGCCTGGTCACCGCGCTGTCGGCCATCGCCGCCTGGAGCGCCCCGGAAACCTACCGCACGCCCATCGACCAGCTCGGCAAGGCCGACGCGGTAAGCCTGGACAAACCCACCTACGACGCCCTGCGCGCCAACGCCCTGACTGGAAACCAGCCATGAATACCCTGCTCGTGCTCAACGGCCCCAACCTGAACATGCTCGGCCTGCGCCAACCCGAAGTCTACGGCCGCGAAACCCTGGCCGATGTCGAAAACCTCTGCCAGCAGGCGGCCCGGCGCCTGGAACTGAAACTTGAGTTCCAGCAGACCAACCACGAAGGCCAACTGATCGACTGGATTCACCAGGCCCGTGGCCGGGTCGGCGCAATCGTCATCAACCCCGGCGCCTGGACCCACACCTCGGTGGCAATTCACGACGCTTTGATTGCCGCCGAGGTACCGGTGATCGAGGTGCACATCTCCAACGTCCACCGCCGCGAAGCCTTCCGCCACCACTCCTATGTGTCGCTGGTGGCCAAGGCGGTGCTGGCCGGTTTCGGCACTCACGGCTACGTGCTGGCGATCGAACATTTTGCCCGCGAACTCAAGCACGCCAACGGAGGCGCCCAATGAAAACCATGGCCAACCCACAACAACGACTGCGCCTGGGCTTTGTCGGCGGCGGCCTGGAGTCGTCGATCGGTTCGACTCACCGCTACGCAGCGTCCCTGGACGGCCATTACCAGCTGGTCGCCGGGGTCTTCGCCCGCGACCCCGAGCGTAACCTGGCCGCGGCCCAGGCCTATGGCGTGGCGCCAGAGCGCGCCTATGCCGATTTTGAAGCCATGGCCAGGGCCGAAGCCGTCCGCGCAGACGGCATCCAGGTGGTGGCGATCATGGCGCCCAATGCCGTGCACGTACCGGCGAGCCTTGCGTTTCTCAAGCACGGTATCGACGTCATCTGCGACAAGCCGCTGGCGGCGAACCTTGCCCAGGCCAATGCCCTGCTCGATCAGGTTCGCCAAGGCCCGGCCCTGCACCTGCTGACCCACAACTACAGCGGCTACCCGTTGATTCGCGAAGCCCGCGAACTGATCGCCCAGGGTGCGATCGGCGAGGTGCGCCTGGTGCAGGTCGAGCACGCCAGCGCCTTCGGCACCCACCCGCTGGAGCAGCAAGGGGTCAAGGCCCTGGCCTGGCGCACCGACCCCAGCCAGGCCGGCGCTTCGTCGGTACTGGCCGATGTCGGCGTGCATGCCCACCAACTGCTGCGCTTTGTAACAGGCCAGGAGGTCAGCCAGGTCTCGGCCGAGCTCAGCACCCTGGTGCCGGGCCGCGCCTCGGACGACAACGCCCACGTCAAACTGCGCCTGAGCGGCGGCGGCCGAGGCCTGCTATGGGCAAGCTTCGTCGCTGCCGGCCAGCGCCATGGCTTGCAGATCCGGATCTTTGGCTCGAGCGGCTCGCTGTACTGGCACCAGGAACAACCCGAGCGCCTCGAACTGCGCCACCAGGACCAGCCGCACCAGGTGCTGCGCCGGGGTGAAAGCTGGCTCAGCGATGCCGCCAGGCAAGCCACGCGAATCAAGGCCGGCCAGCCCGAAGGCCTGCTCGAAGCCTTCGCCAACATCTACAGCGACGCCGCCGAACTGATCAGGGCCCGCCGCGAACAGCGCGCCCCGGCGCCCTTGGCACGCCTGTGCCCGACCGCTGAAGACGGCCTGCGCGGCATGGCATTTATCGAGGCGTGTGTGCAGTCGGATCGCCAGGAGGGGCGCTGGATCGAAGTCAGTTGAGCGCGCACTCGCGCAACCACTCAATCATCACCCGCAAACGCAGCGGTAACCTCTCCCGCGGCGGATGCACCAGGTAGTAACCCTGCCCCGCCGTCTGGCTGAAGCCCCCCAGGGGCAGGATCAACGCGCCCTGGTCCAGCAACGGTTGCACCAGGCGCCGGCGACCGATGGCCACGCCGGCATGGTGGCTGGCGGCGGCGCTGCACAGGTCGGAGCGGTCGAAGGTCAGGTGGCGGGCGGGCAGGTGCTGTTGTACGCCCTGCTCGCCGGCCCAGCGTTGCCACTCGGCGTCGAAGGCGGCATGTTCCCAGGCCAGGGCATCGTGCAGCAAGGTGCACTGGGCCAGGCGGCCGGGGTGGTCGATCAGGCCGTGGCGCTCGGCATACTGCGGGCTGCACACCGGGGCGACGTGCTCGTCCATCAACAACTGGCTGGCCAGCCCGGGAAACTCGCCATGGCCATACAACAAGGCCAGGTCCACCGGGCGGGTGCGAAAATCCACCGGCTCGTTGCCGGTGCGGATGTCCAGGCTGACCTGCCGATAGCGCTGCTGGAAATCCGCCAGGCGCGGCACCAGCCAGTGCTGGGCCAGCGACGGCCGCACATACAGGCTCAGGGCACCGCTGACTTCTTCAGTCGACGGTTGCAGGGCTTCTTGCAGTTGCGCTTCCAAGCCTTGCAGCACCTGATAGAGGCGCTCGCCTTCAGCGGTCAGGCGAATGCGCCGGGTCAGGCGTTCGAACAGGCGCAACGCCAGGGCTTGTTCCAGGCGGGCGATGCGATGGCTGACGGCGCTGGCAGTCAGGCACAGCTCTTGCGCGGCCTGACTGAAGCTCAGGTGCCGGGCAACCGCGACAAAGGTGTGCAGGTTGGCGAACTGGGCACCGCTCAAGCGGCTGCCAAGGCGATCGGGCAGGTTGAGCATGGTCAGTTACCGGCAAGTTCTGCGCGGCCCCTGGCCAGGTAGCGGTCCATCTCCTCGCGCGGCACCATGCTGCCGCCGGTGCCCCACACCAGGTGGGTGGCGCGGGCCATGCGCGCCTCACTCAAGCCCAGGCGCTGACGGTAGCCCTGCTGCTCCTGCAGCACAGTGCACATGCCCGCGAGCCCGGCCAGCGCCGACGGCTCGAGTTCGATGCCCTCACACGCCTGCATCTGCGCCAGCTGGCGGTACAGGGTGGCGTCGCTGACGGTGTAGTAGCCATCGACCAGGCGCTGCAACGAACGGCCGACAAAGCCCGAGGGCCGGCCCACCGCCAGGCCGTCGGCGGCGGTCTGGTTGTCGATGCCGAAGTCGTACACCGACACCGCGTCGTGCAGGCCGGTGTACACGCCTAGGAACATGCACGGCGAGTGGGTCGGCTCGGCGAACAGGCAATGTACCGCGTCGCCAAAGATCTGCTTGAGGCCAAAGGCCACGCCGCCAGGCCCCCCGCCGACGCCGCAAGGCAGGTAGACGAACAGCGGGTGCTCGGCATCCACCACGATGCCTTGTTCCGCCAACTGGCGCTGCAGGCGCTCGGCGGCCACGGCGTAACCGAGGAACAGGTTCAGCGAGTTTTCATCATCGACGAAGTGACAGTGCGCATCGCCCTCGGCCTCCTTACGGCCCTGCTCCACCGCCACGCTGTAATCGGCGCTGTACTCGCGCACCTCGACGCCGCAGGCGCGCAGGCGCTCCTTTTTCCACTGGCGGGCATCGGCAGACATATGCACGGTGGCCTTGAAACCCAGGCGCGCGCTGATGATGCCGATCGACAAGCCCAGGTTGCCGGTGGAGCCGACCGCCACGCTGTATTGGCCGAAGAACGCCCGGGCGGCATCGCTGTCGAGCCTGGCGTAGCTGTCGCCCGGTTGCAGCAGGCCGCCTTTGAGGGCCAGGTCTTCGGCATGCTTGAGCACTTCATAGATGCCGCCACGGGCCTTGATCGAACCGGAAATCGGCAGCAGGTTGTCGGCCTTGAGCCACAGCGCGCCGTTCACTGGCAGTTGCTGCTCGGCGCACAGCACCGCCTGCAACGCGTGCAGCGCCACCAACGGCGATTCAATGATGCCGGCGCTGGCCGAGGTTTCGGGGAATGCCGAGGCGATGAACGGGGCAAAGCGTTCGAGCCGCGCGCTGGCCTCACGGATATCCGCGGCGGTCAGCGCCACGTCAGCGAGGGCTTCGGCGCTCGGCGCCAGGGCCGGGTTGAACCAGCAGGTCGGGCGCAGCGCCACAAGACCTGCGATCAACGGATGACTTTGGCACCAGGCAGTAACGGATTTTTCCAGCGGCATCGGGCAGCTCCATGAGGCGAATGCAACGATTAAGCGTCAGCCCCGGGCGCATTACAACCGATGCCTGCTCAGCCCATGGCTGAACCTGCTTCAGCCATGGCCCGCCGTGCAAGGCGCTGCACTTCTGCTACCTTGGGAATACCCTCTTCTTGTGCATCACACACAGGTGACCCCTCATGGCGCGCACCACCCCTATCGAGCTGTACCGCAACATCGGCATCGTCGCCCATGTTGACGCCGGCAAGACCACCACCACCGAACGCATCCTGTTCTACACCGGGGTCAACCACAAGATGGGCGAGGTGCACGACGGCGCCGCGACCATGGACTGGATGGCCCAGGAGCAAGAGCGCGGCATCACCATCACTTCGGCGGCGACCACGGCGTTCTGGCAGGGCTCGACCAAGCAGTTCCCCGACAAGTACCGCTTCAACATCATCGACACCCCCGGCCACGTCGATTTCACCATCGAGGTCGAGCGCTCGCTGCGCGTGCTCGACGGCGCGGTGGTGGTGTTCAGCGGCGCCGACGGTGTCGAGCCGCAATCGGAAACAGTCTGGCGCCAGGCCAACAAGTACCATGTGCCGCGCCTGGCCTACGTCAACAAAATGGACCGCCAGGGCGCGGACTTTCTGCGCGTGGTCAAGCAGATCGACCAGCGCCTGGGCCACCACCCGGTGCCGATCCAGCTGTCGATCGGCGCCGAGGAACATTTCGCCGGGCAGATTGACCTGGTGAAGATGAAGGCCATCTACTGGAACGACGACGACCAGGGCACCAGCTACCGCGAAGAAGAGATTCCCGCCGACATGCTCGCGCTTGCCAACGAATGGCGCGCGCACATGGTCGAGGCCGCCGCCGAGGCCAACGACGAGTTCATGGAGCTGTACCTCAACGGCCAGGAGCTGAGCAACGAGCAGATCAAGGCCGGCCTGCGCCAGCGCACCCTGGCCAACCAGATCGTCCCGGCGATCTGCGGCTCGTCGTTCAAGAACAAGGGCGTGCCGCTGATGCTCGACGCGGTCATCGACTACCTGCCGGCGCCCTCGGAAATCCCGGCGATCAACGGCACCGACCCGGACCACGAAGACAAGCACCTGGAACGCCATGCCGACGACAACGAACCGTTCTCGGCGCTGGCGTTCAAGATCGCCACCGACCCCTTCGTCGGCACCCTGACCTTCGCCCGGGTCTACTCCGGCGTGCTCAGCTCCGGCAATGCCGTGCTCAATTCGGTCAAGGGCAAGAAGGAGCGGATCGGGCGCATGGTGCAGATGCACGCCAACCAGCGCGCCGAGATCAAGGACGTGTGCGCCGGCGACATCGCCGCGCTGATCGGCATGAAGGACGTCACCACCGGCGACACCCTCTGTGACATCAACCAGCCGATCATCCTCGAGCGCATGGACTTCCCCGACCCGGTGATCTCGGTGGCGGTCGAGCCGAAAACCAAGGCCGACCAGGAGAAAATGGGCATCGCCCTGAGCAAGCTGGCCCAGGAAGACCCGTCGTTTCGCGTGCGCACCGACGAAGAGACGGCGCAGACGATCATCTCCGGCATGGGCGAGTTGCACCTGGACATCATCGTCGACCGCATGCGCCGCGAGTTCGGCGTCGAGGCCAATATCGGCAAGCCGCAGGTGGCCTACCGCGAGAAGATCCGCAACACCTGCGAGATCGAAGGCAAGTTCGTTCGCCAGTCCGGCGGTCGCGGCCAGTACGGCCACTGCTGGATCCGCTTCGCCCCGGGCGATGAAGGCAAGGAGGGCCTGGAGTTCGTCAACGAAGTGGTCGGCGGCGTGGTGCCGCGTGAATACATTCCGGCGATCCAGAAAGGTATCGAAGAACAAATGCAAAACGGCGTGCTCGCCGGTTATCCGCTGATCGGCCTCAAGGCTACGGTGTTCGACGGCTCGTACCACGACGTCGACTCCAATGAGATGGCCTTCAAGGTCGCCGCCTCCATGGCCACCAAGCAACTGGCGCAAAAAGGCGGCGCGGTGCTGCTGGAGCCGGTGATGAAAGTCGAAGTGGTGACCCCCGAAGAATACCAGGGCGACATCATGGGCGACCTCAGCCGGCGCCGCGGGATGATCCAGGAAGGCGGCGAGACCCCGGCGGGCAAGGTAGTGCGCGCGGAAGTGCCGCTGGGCGAGATGTTCGGCTACTCCACACAGATGCGCTCGATGACCCAGGGCCGCGCCAGCTACACCATGGAGTTCACCAAGTACGCCGAGGCGCCGGCGAGCATCAGTGAGGCGATCATCAAGAAACAAGGCTGATACACCGACCGCTCGCCCCCTGTGGCAGCCGG
The DNA here is from genome assembly GCF_024748945.1 of Pseudomonas sp. B21-035. Taxonomy (NCBI): domain Bacteria; kingdom Pseudomonadati; phylum Pseudomonadota; class Gammaproteobacteria; order Pseudomonadales; family Pseudomonadaceae; genus Pseudomonas; species Pseudomonas sp. B21-035. Next base: position 2,454,258 of record NZ_CP087179.1, on the reverse strand, counting down.
CCTTGCCGGCGATGGGGTGCGCAGCGGCCCCACCTCGAACAAAAGCCGATTGAACTCCCACCCCTGCCGCCCTATCCCAATGCTTAGGACCCGCCCAAAAGCCGCAGGACACCGCCATGGCCAAGCCGTTGCAGGAGTACGCGCGCAAGCGCAATTTCGACGCTACCCCGGAGCCCGCAGGCCATCAGCGCAGCGGCAAAAAAACCGCCCACGCCCTGCAGTACTGCATCCAGAAACACGACGCCAGCCACCTGCACTATGACTTTCGCCTGGAGCTGGACGGCACCCTGAAAAGCTGGGCCATCCCCAAGGGCCCGTCGCTGGACCCCAAGGTCCGGCGCCTGGCCGTGCACGTCGAAGACCACCCGCTGGACTACGCCAGTTTCGAAGGCACCATCCCCGAAGGCCATTACGGTGCCGGTGATGTGATCGTCTGGGACCGTGGGGTATGGATTCCCGAAGAAGATCCACACAAGGCCTATGCCAAGGGCAAGCTGCGCTTTCGCCTGCAGGGCGAGAAACTCTCGGGCATCTGGAACCTGTTTCGCACTCACCTGGCCGGCAAGAAGGAGCAGTGGCTGCTGATCAAGTCCAACGATGCCCAGGCGCGCCCGCAGGCCGACTACGACATTCTCGAAGCCGAGCCAGACAGCGTGGTCAGCGAACGCACGCTGCCCACGCGCACACCCAAGGCAGACGGCAACAGCGAACTCGGCGGCGCGAAAAAAGCTGCCCTGCCCGCCTCGCTCAAGCCGCAACTGGCCACCCTGGTAGAGACGCCGCCCGAAGGCGACTGGCGCTACGAAGTCAAGTTCGACGGCTACCGCATCCTCGCCCGCATCGAAGGTGACGAGGTGCGCCTGTTCACCCGCAACGGCCATGACTGGACCGACAGGCTGCCCCGGCAAGCCAAGGCCCTGGCCAGGCTCGGCCTGCACTCGGCCTGGCTCGATGGCGAGATGGTGGTGGCCAATGAGCACGGCGTGGCGGATTTCCAGGCCCTGCAGAATGCCTTCGACCAGCAACGCGACGAGCAGATCCTCTATTACCTGTTCGATGTGCCCTACCTCAACGGCATGGACCTGCGCCAGTGCCCACTGGAGCAACGGCGTGCGGCGTTGGCAAAGGTGCTGGAAAAGGCCGATGAAAAGCGCCTGCGCTTTTCCGCCGACTTTGACCAGAGCGTCGAATCGCTGCTCGACAGCGCCTGCAAAATGCAGATGGAAGGCCTGATCGGCAAACGCCTGGGCAGCAGCTACCTGAACCGGCGCAGCAGCGACTGGATCAAGCTCAAGTGCAAGCAGCGCCAGGAGTTCGTCATCGTCGGCTTTACCGAGCCCAAGGGCTCGCGCGAGGCCTTCGGCGCGCTGTTGCTGGCCCTGCATGATGACAACGGCGAGCTGCGCTATGCCGGCAAGGTCGGCACCGGGTTCAACAGCGCGACCCTGGCCCATATTTACCAGCGCCTCAAACCCCTCGAAGTGGCCAGGCCGCAGTTTGCCAAGCCGCCCAGCGGCGCCGAGGCCAAAGGTGTGCACTGGCTCAAGCCAAGGCTGCTGGCCGAGGTCGCCTATGCGCAGATGACCCGCGACGGCGTGGTCCGCCATTCGGTGTTCCATGGCCTGCGCGACGACAAACCGGCCAAGGCCATTGGCCTGGAGCAACCCGTGAAAACCCCGGCAAGCAAAACCGCCAAGCTGCACCTGACCCACCCCGACCGCGTCATCGACGCCAGCACCGGCATCAGCAAGCGCCAGGTCGCCGAGTACTACGCCCAGGTCGCCGAGTGGATCCTGCCGCACCTCAAGCGCCGCCCGGTGGCGCTGGTGCGCGCACCCGATGGCCTGGCCGGCGAGCTGTTCTTCCAGAAGAACGCCGCGCAATTGAACATCCCGGGCCTTGAGAGCCACGCCAAGGCCGAAGCCGGCCAGGCGCTGATGATCATCGACCAGGCCCGGACCCTGCTCGGCGCGGTGCAGATGAACACCCTCGAGCTGCACACCTGGAACGCCACCGCCAAGGATTTCGACAGGCCCGACCGCCTGATCCTCGACCTCGACCCCGACCCGGCGCTGCCGTGGAAGGCCATGCTCGAAGCCACCCAGCTGACCCTGGCGCTGCTCGACGAACTGGGCCTGCAGTCATTCCTCAAGACCAGCGGCGGCAAGGGCATGCACATTGTCGTGCCGCTGACCCGGCGCGCCGGCTGGGACGAGGTCAAGGACTTCAGCCAGGCTATGGTCCAGCACCTGGCCGGGCTGTTCCCCGAGCGCCTGTCGGCGGTGTCCGGGCCGAAGAACCGGGTCGGGCGGATCTTCATCGACTACCTGCGCAACGGTAAAGGCGCGACCACGGTTTGTGCCTATTCGATCCGCGCCCGCGAAGGGCTGCCGGTGTCGGTGCCGATTCGCCGTGAAGAGCTGACCGAGCTTAAAGGCGCGAACCAGTGGAACCTGCTCAACCTCGGCGAACGCCTGGCCGCAGGCGATGACCCTTGGGCCGGGTATGGCCAGGTACGCCAGTCGATCAGCAAGGAACTGCGCCGGCGCATGGGGGTTGAGTCATGAACCACCTGGAGCTGTTACAGACCTTCGCCCGTCGCCCGCAGGCGCTGACCCTCGACCGCCAGTTGCAACGCTGCCTGGAACAATGCCGGGAAACCGGTCTCGACCAACTGCCGCTACCCGGTCATGGCCGCACCCTGCAGCGCTGGCAGGTACTGGCCGAGGTCGCCGGGGCTGATCTGGCCCTGGCCAAGCTGTTCGAGGGCCACACCGACGCCCTGGCGATCATCCATGAGTGCGGCGCCAGCCATCTGGACCCGGCGGGCAGTTGGGGGGTATGGGCAGCCGAGCCGGCCAATGCGCGGGTGCGTATCGTCCGTCGCACCGGCAACGACGTGCACCTGCAAGGCCGCAAGGCCTGGTGCTCCGGCGCCCTGCAGATCGACCGGGCGCTGCTCACCGCCTGGGACGAACAAGACCGTCCGCAACTGGTGGCGGTGGCCTTGAACCAACCGGCGCTGCGCATCTTCAATGACGGCTGGCAGGCGGTCGGCATGGCCATTACCGCCAGCGTCGATGTCGAGTTCAACGACTGCCCGGCGCACCTGGTCGGCAGTAGCGGCCAGTACCTGTCGCGACCGGGCTTCTGGCACGGTGGCGCTGGCATCGCCGCCTGCTGGTATGGCGCGGCGCAGACCCTGGGCGAGTTCTTGCTCGAACATTGCCGCAGCCATGAAGACGCCCACGCCCAGGCCCATCTGGGTGCAGTCGACGCTGCGCTTGCCGGTGCCCGGGCGGCCTTGCATGAAACCGCGGCGTGGATCGACGGCCATCCCGGCAGCGATGCCGAGCTGAGCGTCCGGCGCCTGCGCGCGCAGGTCGAAAACGCCGCGCTGTGTGTGCTCGATCACGTCGGCCGGGCCCTGGGCGCGACGCCGTTCTGTCGCGACAGCCAGTTTGCCCGGCTCAGCGCCGACCTGCCGGTGTTCCTGCGCCAGAGCCATGCCGAGCGCGACCTGGCCGAGCTGGGCCGGCAAGTGCGTGCAACCCCCGAGGGAGGCTGGCGGCTATGACCCTGCAACCACCGCAAAACCCGATCCAGGCGCCGGGCACACCGCTGGCGCACTGGCAAGCGTCGGCGATCCTGCAGTCGGTGCCGGCAATTACCCATGACCAGTTGGTGCCTGTTGGCAGGCGCCTGGTAGTGGTCGCCCCGCACCCGGACGACGAAGTGCTCGGCTGCGGCGGCGTGCTGGCTGGCATGCGCGGCCGTGAACACGAGTTGCTGCTGGTCTCGGTCAGCGACGGTGAGGCCAGCCACCCCGATTCGCGCCACTGGACCAGCGAACGCCTGCGCCAGCAACGCCCACGGGAAAGCGCCGATGCCCTGCGCCGCCTCGGGCTGGACCTGAGCCGCCTGAGCTGGCTGCGCCTGGGCCTGGCCGACAGCGCCGTGGCCAACCATGAACGCTGGCTGGCCGAACGCCTGGTGCAGCTACTGCGCGCCAGCGACCGGGTGCTGACCACCTGGCGCCTGGACGGCCACTGCGACCATGAAGCAGTAGGCCGCGCTTGCGCCCGCGCCTGCGACACTGTCGGTGCGCGCTTGATCGAAGTGCCGATCTGGGCCTGGCACTGGGCCCGCCCCAGCGACCCGCGGCTGCCCTGGCAGCGCGCCCACAAGCTGTTTCTCGACCGCGCGGTGCTGGCCCTCAAGCAACAGGCCATCGCCGCCCATACCAGCCAGTTGCAGGCCGACGAGCAGACCCCGCCGGTGCTTGACCGCGAGGCCCTGGCCCGCCTGCAGCAACCCTTCGAACTGGTGTTCACATGAGCGTCTCGGCCAGCTACTTCGAGCACCTGTTCGCGCACAGCGACGACCCCTGGGCGTTTCGCACCCGCTGGTACGAAAAACGCAAGCGCGAGCTGCTGCTGGCCAGCCTGCCGCGCCAGTACTACGGCCGCGTATTCGAGCCGGCCTGCGCCAATGGCGAACTCAGCGCCGCCCTCGCCGAGCGCTGCGAAAGCCTTTTGTGCCAGGACCTCAACGCCACCGCCGTGCAACTGGCCGCTGAACGCCTGCGGCCCTGGCCCAACGCCGAGGTTACCCAAGGCTGCCTGCCTGGCGACTGGCCGGCCGGCGAGTTCGAGCTGATCGTGCTCAGCGAGATCGGCTACTACCTGGACCCCGGCCAGTGGCTGGAAGTGCTGGAGCGCGCCACGGCCAGCCTGACCTCTGACGGCGCCCTGCTGCTGTGCCATTGGCTGCACCCGATCGACGGCTGCCCGCAAACCGGCCACCAGGTCCATGAACTGCTGGCGGAGCGCTTGCCGTTGTACCGCAGCCTGCGCCACGAAGAGGCTGACTTTGTTCTTGAATACTGGTGCGTCCAGCCTTATGCCATCGACCTTGACGAGCCCTGCCTATGATTGCCGTGATTGTCCCCGTGCATAACGAAGAACAACTGCTCGGCCGCTGCCTGCGCGCCCTTGGCCGTGCCGCCCGGACGCTAACGGCGCGGGGCGAAGAGGTACAGACAGTGGTGGTACTGGACGCTTGCAGCGATGCCAGCGAGGCCGTCGCCCGCGCCCATGGCGTGGAGCTGCTCAAGTTCCAGGCGCGCAATGTCGGCCAGGCGCGCCGCGCCGGTGCGGCGTTGATGCTCGAGCGTGGCGCACGCTGGCTGGCCTTCACCGATGCCGACAGCTGCGTCCCGGCCGACTGGCTGTTGTGCCAGTTGGCCTTTGCCGCCGATGCGGTGTGCGGCACGGTGCATGTCGAGACCTGGCAAGCCCACCAGGATGCGGCGCTGCGCGAACGCTACCTGGCCCATTACCAGGCCCGCGAAGGCCACCGGCACATACACGGCGCCAACCTCGGCATCTGCGCCCGCGCCTACGAAAAGGTCGGGGGGTTCCAGCCATTGCCGCTGCACGAGGATGTGCAACTGGTCAACGACCTGCAGCAAAGCGGCGCACATATCGTCTGGACCGCGCGCAACAGCGTGTCGACCAGCAGCCGCAAGGACTGCCGGGTGCGCGGCGGCTTCGGGGATTTTCTCAACAACCTGAACGGCCTGGCCTGAACAGAGAAACCTGTTAACCGTCCGCCGCACTTTTTCACAAATGCCCTCAAGTTAATCATCAGCGCGGTTCTTATGATCAGGCCTGCTTGATCAACCACGAGGGAGAAACACCATGGATGTCAGTTGGCAGTATCTGAGTACCCCGGCCGCCGAGTACTTCAGCGAGGTACTGCAGACCACACCTGCCCAGGTCAAGAATGACATGAGGCAGATTTTCAAGCGCCTCACCGCACAGGCTGGCCCCGGCTGTGTCTTCAGTGTGGAAAAACAGCAGGCCTTTGTGCTCGAAGGCGCTACCGGCTATGCCGACATCGAGCAGCGCAGCCCTTTGACTGCCGACTCGGTGTTCAACCTTGCCTCGGTTTCCAAACAATTCACCGCCTTCGCCATTCACTTGCTGGCCCGCGAAGGCAAGTTGTCGCTGGATGACTCTATCCGCCGCTACGTACCTGAGCTGGGCAGTTACGCCGATCCGGTGACCTTGCGCCACCTGCTGCATCACAGCGGTGGCCTGCCCAGCTACGAGGATGCCGCCCAGGCTCAAGGCATCGCCGATACCCAGCCCCTGACCCAGGCCCAGGCCCTCGCCTTGCTGGCAGCACAGAAACAGGCGGAGTTTGCCCCCGGCACAGAGTTTTCCTACAGCAACAGCGGGTATTTCATGCTCTCGCTGGTGGTCGAGCGCGTCAGCGGCAAGAGCATCCGGCGCTTTTCCCAGCAGGCGATCTTCACACCGCTGCAGATGACCCATACCCGGATTGTCGACCAGTACCCGCTTGATTTCGCTGTAGTGCGGGGTTACACGCGTGCGCTGTGGGGCCCGGTCAAACTATATGAGAGCCCGTGGGAGGTGACCGGCGACGGCCAGGTGCATTTCAGCGTACGCGACCTGATGAAATGGGGAGCCAATCTGCACAGCGGCAAAGTGGGCGGCCCCGACCTGCTGGCGGTGATGTCCAGAAGTGGCCCGCGGGTGGCAAGGCACCATGAGGACTACGCCATGGGTTTGTCGCCGCGGCCGTACAAAGGCACGCGCCTGCTCGAACACTCCGGTGGCTGGGCCGGCTATGCAACGCAGTTCATGTACTTTCCGGATGCGCAAACCACCGTTGCAGTGTTGTGCAACGAAGAAAACATCGACGCCAGCGAATACGCCACGAAAATCGCCGACGCGTTGGCGCTCGAAAAGTGGACCCATCCCCTCTAGGCAAGCCTGCACCTCAAGCCGGTGGCGTGAGAACCGCCTCGATGTGGCGCGCTTGGGCAAGGTGAGCCTTGATGAAGTCGATCCAGGCGCGGACCTTGCGCGGTACGTGGCGGCTGGACGGATACAGGGCATACACGCTTTGCGGCGCAAAACCATAGCCGGGCAGCCCATCGAGCAACTGCCCGCTGGCCAGCTCATCGGCCACCAGCCAGTCCGGCAACAGCGCCACGCCTGCGCCCTGCACGGCAAAGGCACGCAGGATCGAGGCATTGTCGGCGATCAGCAATGGCGTGCCCTGAGGGGCATACTCCGAACTGCGCGCCTTGCTGTCGACCAGCGCCCAGCGGTTGTTCTGCTCGAAACGGCTGTGCACCAGTTGCGGCAGCTGGGCCAGGCGCGCGGGTGAGTTGATCAACTGCTCGCCGTGGGCAGCCAGCAGGCCGGGCGCCAGCACCAGGCGCACCTGGTAGCTCGCCAGGCATACGCCACGGTAATCGGAGTCGTGTGCCTGGCCCAGGCGGATGGCGACATCGAAGCGCTCGCGCACCAGGTCGACCTGAGCGGTGTGGGTTTCCAGACGCACGCTCAGCTGCGGGTGCAAACGGCAGAACGCTTGCAGTGCCGGGGCGAGCACCTTCAGCCCGTACTCAACCGTGGTGGTAATCCGCAGGCTGCCCTGCAAGCCGGCGTGCTCGGCGCGCGCTTCGTCGATGGCGATGCGGGCATCTTCGACCAACAGCAGGCAACGCTGGTAAAAGCGCTCGCCGGCATCGGTCAGGGCGATGCGCCGGGTGGTGCGGGTCAGCAGGGTGACGCCCAATTCAGCTTCCAGTTGCTTGATGCTGAAGCTGACCGCAGCGCGGGTTTGCTGCAAGCGCTCGGCGGCGCCGGTGAAGGAGCCTGCCTGCACCACGGCGCAAAACAGTTCGAAACGGTCGAGGCTGACCATGCGGTGCAATCACCATTGTCAAAATAATTCGACCAATCTGCCGATTCTTCGCACCTTATTCAAGCATTCGCAAGGTTCTAGACTGCGCCCCTCTCAAGCCTTGCGAAGCGCTCATGCCCTATCGTGCGAAAGTCACCCTGGTCTATCTGCTGGGTTTCACCCTCGACCTGCTCAACATGTTTGCCCTCAACGCCGCTTATCCAGCCCTGGGCCAGGAACTGCACGCCTCGGTGGCGCAACTGAGCTGGAGCAGCAACCTGTACATGCTCGGCCTGACCCTGGTGATCCCGCTGGGCACCTGGCTGGCCACGCGGCTGGGTGAACGGCAAACGCTGCTGCTGTCGCTGGCGCTGTTCGGCCTGGGCTCGGCGCTGGCAGGCAGCGCCGGTTCGATCGACAGCCTGCTGGTCTGGCGCCTGCTGCAAGGCCTGGGTGGCGGCCTGCTGATTCCGGTGGGCCAGGCCATGGCTTATCGCCTGTATGCGCCCGAGCAGCGCCACCACCTGACCTCACTGGTGATGATGGTCGCCTTGCTGGTCCCGGCGTTGTCGCCGGCACTGGGCGGGGTGGTAGTCGATCAGGGCTCGTGGCGCTGGATCTTCTTCGCCATGCTGCCGCTGAGCCTGATCACCCTTGCCCTGGTGCTGGCCTGGCTGCCGGCAAACCCGCTGTTGCCTGCGCCGCAGCCAATGCTGGAGTTGCGCCTGCTCGGCCAACCGCTGCTGCGCACGGCGATGCTTATCTACCTGTGCGTGCCAGGCGTGTTCATCGGCGCCAACCTGGTGGCCGCCCTGTACCTGCAGCAGCGCCTTGGGCTCAGCGCCACGGCCACCGGCGCCCTGATGCTGCCCTGGTCAGCGGGCGCCCTGGCGGCGATCGCCTGGGTGCGCTGGCGCTTCAACCTGAGCGGCCCCAAGCGCCTGCTGATTGCCGGGATGCTGATCCAGTGCGCCGCCCTGCTGTGGCTGGCCCTGCCCTCGGTTGCCGGGCACCAGGCCTGGCTGGCGCTGATCTTCGCCCTGCTCGGCATGGGCAGCAGCCTGTGCAGCAGCAGCGCGCAAAGCCTGGCGTTCCTGGCCATTGCGCCGGCGCAAATGGGCCAGGCCAGCGCCTTGTGGAACCTCAACCGCCAGCTGAGCTTCTGCCTCGGCGTCGCCGTGCTCGGCGCCGTGCTTAACCGGTTGCTGCCCGATGACCAGGCGTTCCGGCACACCTTCATCCTCGCCGCGCTGCTGACCCTGATTCCGCTACCGCTGGTGCTGAAACTGCCCGGGGCTCGCGGCCTGGGGCTTACTACCACTACTACTTGAGATGTGCCCATGACCCATCCCGCTTTCACGGAAGTTCTCGACGCCCACGTAGCCATCGAACAATGGCTGTCCGGCGCAGCCCACGCCACAGAGCTGGACGCATTGATGGCGCGCTTCAGCGCGCAGTTCTCGATGATCAACCTGCCCGGCCAAATCGTCGATTATCAGGGCTTGCAGCAACTGTTCGCCCACGCCCACGGCCAGCGCGCCGGGCTGCAAATCAGCATCGATGAGCTGCAAGTGATTGGCGAAGGGCCAAGCCTTTGCGTGGTCAGTTATCGCGAATGGCAGGTCGATGACGCCGGCAATCGCTCGGTGCGCCGCTCGACCGCAGTGTTCGAGCGCCACGATGGCGCCCTGCGCTGGCGCCATCTGCATGAAACCACCGTGGCCGGCTGATCAGGCCTTCTTGCGCGGCTTGCTGCCGGCAGGCTTTTTCGCCGCTGGCGCGGCTTTCTTCGCCGCCGGTTTGCGCCCGCCCAGGCTGCGTTTGAGCAGCTCGGTAAGGTCGATGATATCGGCGCTTTTCTGCTCGCCTTCGCCTTCCAGCGGCTCGACCGTGGCGATCTTGCCCTGGCTGGCCTTCTCATCGACCAGGCTCATGATGGTGTCCTTGAAGTCGTTGCGGTATTCCTCCGGCGTCCAGTGCCCGCTCATGTCCTCGACCAGGCGCCTGGCCATTTGCAGCTCACGCTTGTCGATGCTCGAGTCGCGCACGCTGGCGTCCAGTTCCAGGCTGTCGAGGCCGCGCACTTCCTCGGGCCAGCGCAGGGTAATCATCACCATCGCGTCCTCCAGCGGGCGCAGCAGCGCCAGGTGCTGCTGGGTGTGCAGCACCACCTTGGCCAGGGCCACCTTGCCGGTGCTCTGCAAGGTTTCGCGCAGCAAGGCATAAACCTTGCCACCACGCCGGTCGGGGCTCAGGTAATACGGGGTGTCGAACTGCTGCAGGGGGATTTCGTCGCTGTCGACGAACGAGAAGATATCGATGGTCTGGGTCGCCTCGGGGCGGGCCTTGCGGATCTCCTCCTCGCTGATCACCACGTATTGGCCTTTCTGGTATTGCACGCCCTTGACGATGTGCTCGCGGGCGATCTCCTTGCCGGTGACTTTGTTCACCCGCTTGTAGCCCACCGGTTCCATGCTGCGCTCATCGAGCCAGTCGAAATCGACCCGGTCGCTGCTGATCGCAGTACTCAACGACACCGGGATGTGCACCAGGCCGAAGCTGATGGCACCTTTCCAGATGGCTCTGGCCATGACGTTCTCCCAGGGGTATTTGAAGGGCCCTTTGTCAGTCTGACTGCGCCGGTCGGTGAAGGTTTGCTGCAACTGCGCAGATCCGCTGCTGCACAGCATTGAAGCTGAACTCTGGCGCCGGCAGCCTTTCGTAAAACTAACAGCCGTCCGTTTGTTCACACCCACGGAGATACCGCTCATGAGCCCGTTCCTGCGCCCCACCCGCCTCGCCCTGGGGCTTTGCGCCCTGCTCAGCATCGGCGCCCAGGCCGCCAGCAACAATGCCTTTGTCGACGAAGCCATCAGTGCCGGCATGGCGGAAATTCAGACCAGCCAGCTGGCCCTGGAAAAAACCCGCTCGCCCGAGGTAAAGGCGTTTGCCCAGCAGATGATCAAGGATCACACTAAAGCCAATCAGCACCTGCTTGAGCTGGCCAGACAACATGGCTTCAGCGTCCCGGACGACGCTGCCCTGACCAGCAAGGCGCGCAAGATGATGCTGCAGGTGCAGGACGGCGCGTCGTTCGATGCGGCCTATGCCACCCATCAGGTCGACGCCCATGAACAGGCGGTGCGCCTGTTCGACGAAGAGAGCCGGTCGACCTCCGCCCCGGACGACCTGCGCACCTTTGCCAAGACTACGTTGCCGACCCTCAAGCATCACCTGCAAATGGCCAAGCAACTGCAAAACGCGCACCGCAAGAACTGAAGGAGGGCCCTGGAATGAGAAAGGTCAGCCCGGCCAGCCCGACCAGCCTGCAGATCGACTTTGTCCAGGACACGCTGTTCGGCCCGGTGGCCCACAGCGCCGAATGTGAAGTGCAGCTGGCGCCATTGAACATCAATGGCCTGCCGGGCCTGCGCCTGCAGGTACGCGCGCCGGTACCGGCCAAGCTTGAGCGTTCGCACAGCGTGGCGTTTGTCTGGGAGGGCCGTACTTATCGCGGGATCGTCCAGTATCACCGGCGCTGTGATGACGGTGGCTTGCAGTTGCAGCTGGAGCTGCAGTAACCCGGCTCCCACAACAGCGGTGTATACACCGGATCTTGGGCTGGGTGGTTCAAATAAATGAAACCCCGTCGCCGGCCAGACCTCCATAGAACAGGGAGCGGTGTTTTAAACCCTGTTTACCCGGAGGTCACCATGAGTACCCATCTGGTTCAACTCTTCACCCACCCCGCTGACGCCTGGATGGAAATCCGCCAGGAAGAAGAACTGCACCCGCGCCACTACCTGCCGCACCTGCTGCTGATGGCGCTGATTCCCGCCCTGTGCCTGTTCATTGGTACCACCAGTATTGGCTGGAGCCTGGCCGGCACCGAGCGGGTGCGCCTGAGTGTGGCCAGCGCCGCCGAGCTTGGGGTGCTGTTGTATGCCGCCTGCGTGGTCGGGGTGATGATCATGGGCGGGTTCATTCGCTGGATGTCGCGCACCTTCGATGCCCGCCCCAGCCTCAACCAGTGCATCGGTTTTGCCGCCTACACCGCCACGCCGTACTTTGTCGCCGGTGTCGCCGGGCTCTACCCCGGGCGCTGGCTGGCGTTGATCGTGCTGGGTGCGGCGTCGGCCTATGCGACGTTCCTGCTGTACGTTGGCCTGCCGACCTTCCTGCGCCTGCGCAAGGAAGACGGCCTGCTGTACTCGACCAGTGTCTGGGCGGTGGGGCTGCTGGTGCTGGTGACCATCCTGGTATCGATGATCCTGTTCTGGTTCAACGTCCTCAGCCCCGAATACCTGCGCCCGGCCAGCCTCGGCTGACTGGACGCAGTCGGCGTGGTTCAGGCAAGCGCCTGGGGCTTGAACGGAATCTGGCTACGCCCCAGGCGCTGCTCTTCGCGCACCTGGGCCACCAGCGCGGCAAGTTCTTGGCAGGTGGTCAGGCTATGCACCTTGATGCCGGTGACGGTCAGGCAGTCGCCCAGGCTATCGCCCTGCCCCAGCTGGATGGTCAGGTGCTCGCCATCGGTGCACGACACCACACTGTGTTCAGGCAGCAATGCCTGTTCAATCATATGGCACAACTCAAGCGTGGAAACTCCAATCAGTGACATGCTGCAATCCTCGTGTCGGAGGGCCCGACTATTCAGTTAGTACTGCGTCGGCCCTCGATGCCAATTGAAATTGCTGATGCCGCGCCGTTCCCCCATGCAGGGCAGCAATGGTCTTTCGGAAGAGCCACCCGTGGCTCGCCAAGTTCAAGGCATTCGCGGCTATCGGGGATGAACGGCGGCCCCGGACCGTTCGTCCCGCAGCGGCGAAATATTTCAAACTTTGCCTGCGCCGACCGCCTCCCAACCTGTGTAAGGCAAACGCCTTGCGAACATTCACAAGAGGAAGAGAATCATGGCTAGCAAAGACACTTCGAATCCCGGGAATTTCGCGAACGACCGGCAAAAAGCGTCTGAAGCCGGGAAAAAGGGTGGCCAGGCTTCCGGTGGCAATCAAAAGCCAAGTGACCAGAGCCGCAAGCCCGACATGGGCAAAGACCAGACCCGCAAACCAAGTGGTGGCGGCCGTAGCTAAAGGACGAAAGGCCGGCGCACGCCACGTGCGTCGGTCCCGAGGCACTGCCATGAGCCAACAGGTGATCCACTTTCATTGCCAGATCGATCAGGACACCACCGAGCGTTTTCGCGACCGCTGCCTGCAGGCCGTCGACGATGGCGCCACCTCCTTGCTGCTGTTTTTGTCGACCACCGGTGGCAGCACCAACTTCGGTTTCTCGCTGTACAGCTTTCTCAAGTCCTTGCCGGTGCCGTTGTGCGCAGTCAACGCCGGCAACATCGAATCGATGGGCATCATCATGTACCTGGCCGCTGGCGAGCGTGTCGCCGCGCCGCATTCGCGTTTTCTCATCCACCCCATGACCTGGCACTTCAGCCAGAGCGCGGTGGACCATTCGCGCCTGCGCGAATACCTGTCGAGCCTGAACAACGACCTGGAGCGCTACGTGCGCATTTTCGAGCTGGAGACTGCCCAGGCCGAGCGCAAACTGGACATCTTCCATTGCCTGTCGACCGAAGAAAAGGTCATCCCCGCCTACGATTCGCTGGCCTGCGGCATCGCCCATCGCCTGGAGCAGGTGGTGTTCGAAAAGGATGCCCGGCACCTGACCATCAGCGGCGCTCACTGACAGGCTGAAATCCGATGGAATTTTTCTACCGGCGCAGCACTCACTAGAGGCATTGAAGGGATTTTCTTGGTCACTGCTCTGTAAGGATCATTCCAGACCCATGAACAACGCAAAACTGTTCGTCATCGACTACCAGCTTCACGGCGATCACAAGTCCTTCATCATCCGCGCCGAGACGATGGACAACGCTGAAGCCTGGCACTGGGCAAGTTGCGACGCCGGTATCGGTCGCATAGGCCGGTACGGTCGCGAAAAAGTCAAAAAAGTCAGCAAGCCACTGGCCGAACGCTACGGCATTACCGATGTGACCTGGCGCCAGTCCAGCTGAGTCAGCTCAACGACGCCCACAGGTGCTGGGCGGCATAGGCGCGCCACGGGCTCCAGGCCGGTGCGTGCTGGGCCAGTTGCGCCTCGGGGCCTTCGAGCAGGCGCAGGGCCTTGACCAGTGCCACGTCGCCCAGCGGCAAGGCATCGGCCGCGCCCATCTGGCGCAAGGCCAGGTAGTGGGCGCTCCACGGGCCGATGCCGCGCAGCCGGCACAGGCGCTGGACCCAGGCCTCCAGGTCGCGCTCAGGGCGCAGCAGTTGCGGGTCTAGCAGCAGCGCCCGGGCCAGGGTCGAGAGTGTCGCGGCCCGCGAGCGCGGCATGCCCAGGCCACTGAGGTCGACGTCAGCAACAGCCTCTGCGCGGGGGAACACATGGGTCAGGCCGGGTACACACTGAAGCTGCGCGGCCAGCGGCTCGCCGTACCCCGCCACCAGGCGCCCGGCCAGGGTAATCGCCCCGGCGACGCTGATCTGCTGGCCCAGCACTGTACGCATGGCCTGCTCGAACCCATCCCAGCCCCGAGGCACGCGCAGGCCCGGGCGCAGTTCGATCAATTGCGCCATCAACGGGTCGCGGCGCAGCAGTGCTTCGATCTTCAGCGGCTCGGCATCCAGGTCGAATACTCGCCGGACCCTGGCCAGCAACCCCGGCAACGCGCCGGCAGAGCTAGCGATCACAGTGACTTTCAGCCGGTGCCCACGCGCCTTCGCGACCTGGACGATGCCCTGGCCACGAGCGAGATCAAAACTGCGGGTATAGACCCCCGCTACGACCGTCTCTACCTCGCTAATCGCCCGCGCAGCAAGAAACCCCAGCAGCGACGGCCAGTGCAAGGGTGGCTGGTAAGCCAGCCAGAAACTGATGGCGCTGGCGGGCCGAATGCTGCGGCGATGGCCTGCCAGGCTGGAAGTAGAATTCATGCGCCGATCATCACCTGGGCAACGGCAACGACGCCAGGGATTTCGACGACTGTCAGACGACGTCGGCCGGGCCACGCCAGCGCCCGGCCGTCGATCATTGAACGGCGTTACTTGCCGTTGGTGAGGGTGTTGTAGCTGGTCATCAGGTTGCGGTAGTCGGGGATGTGGTTGGCGAACAAGGTGCCCAGGCCTTCGATATCGTTGCGCCAGTCGCGGTGCAGCTCGCAGGCCAGGCCGAACCAGGTCATCAGCTGGGCGCCGGCTTGCGACATGCGGTTCCAGGCCGAGTCGCGGGTCAGTTCGTTGAAGGTACCGGAGGCATCGGTGACCACAAACACCTCAAAACCTTCTTCCAGGGCCGACAGCGCCGGGAAAGCCACGCACACCTCGGTCACCACACCGGCAATGATCAGCTGCTTCTTGCCGGTGGCCTTGACCGCCTTGACGAAGTCTTCGTTGTCCCAGGCGTTGATCTGCCCCGGACGGGCAATGTACGGCGCCTCGGGGAACTGCGCCTTGAGCTCGGGCACCAGCGGGCCGTTGGGACCGGTTTCGAAGCTGGTGGTGAGGATGGTCGGCAGCTTGAAATACTTGGCCAGGTCGCCGACGGCCAGCACGTTGTTCTTGAAACGGTCCGGGTCGATGTCTCGCACCAGCGACAGCAGGCCGGTCTGGTGGTCGACCAGCAGGACGGCAGCGTTGTTCTTGTCCAGGCGGACGTAGGGCTTGGTCATGGTCTTACTCCTTGCGTTGAGACGCCGGTGCCAGGCACCGGACATGAGGGATCAGCGTTGCGAATCGAGTAGTTCATTGTCGCGGGCTACCTGTTGCGCCTTGAGGTAGCTTTCAATCAGCAGCTGGTAATGCGGGAACACCGAGCTGTAGGCCTCGGCCCATTGCTGGGCGTCTTCGCGGTTCCAGCTGCGCTGGACCTCCGAGCACACCGCAGCGGTGTCCATCGGCACCACACCGGCCTGCATTACCCGCGCCAAGGTGATTTCCTCAGCCATCTTCGAGTAGGTACCGCTGGCGTCGATCACGGCAAACACCTGGTAGCCTGCAGCAACTGCGCTGATGCTCGGGAAGGCCATGCACACACTGGTGATGGTGCCGGCGATGATCAGTTGCTGCTTGCCGGTAGCCTTGACTGCCTCGACGAACTCGGGATTGTCCCAGGCGTTGATTTCACCTTTACGGGCGATATAGCGGGCATGCGGCGCGGCTTGGTGAATTTCCGGAATCAGCGGGCCATTGGGGCCTTGTGGCACCGAAGCGGTAGTGATCACCGGGATCTTCGCCAGGCTGGCAATCTTGGCCAGGGTGATGGCGTTGGCCCGCAGCTCGGTCATGGGCATGTCCTTGACCGTCTGGAACAGGCCGCTCTGGTGGTCGATCAGCAGCATCGCGACATTTTCAGGGTCTATGCGCGGCACCTGGCCGTTGAAGTTGGCAACGTTGGCAAAGGTACTCATGGCGTATTCTCCTTCAGGGGTTATGAGACTAGTTGTGGTGGCGCGGACCGGCCTGCCCGCTCATCTGGCCGAAGCGCCCGGCGCGAAAATCGTCAAAGGCCTCGGCGATTTCGGCATCGCTGTTCATCACGAACGGGCCGTAGCCAACGATCGGCTCATCCAGCGGCTCGCCACTGAGCAGCAACACCGACACATCGCTTTGCGCTTCAAGCAGCAGCTCGTCACCGGCGCGGTCAAACAGCACCAGTTGCGCGGCGCCAACCTGGCGCTCGCCGTTGACCAGCAACTGGCCGCGCAACACCACCAGCGCGGTGCTGCGCCCGGCGGCACTGGGCAAGCGCACGGGCGCGCCGGCCTTGAGCTGCAGGTCCCAGACATCCATGGCCGAGAAAGTCTGCGCCGGGCCCTGGTGGCCGCGAAACGCACCGGCAATCACTCGCAAGGTGCCGGCGCCGTTGCCCAGTGGCACCAGCGGGATGTCGCTGCTGAGCAGGGTCTGGTAACCGGCCGGCGCCGATTTGTCCCTGGCTGGCAGGTTGACCCACAGCTGGACCATTTCCAGGGTGCCGCCCTTGGCAGCGAACGCCGGCGAGTGGAACTCTTCATGGAGAATGCCGCCGGCGGCGGTCATCCACTGCACATCGCCCGGGCCGATCAGGCCGCCGGCGCCAGTGGAGTCGCGGTGCTCCAGTTCGCCCTGGTAGACGATGGTCACGGTTTCGAAACCGCGATGGGGATGCTGGCCGACGCCGCGACGCGCCGTGGTCGGGGTGAAGTCGTGGGGGCCGGCATAGTCCAGCAGCAGGAACGGGCTGATGTGCTGGGCCAGGTTGTCGTAGGTAAACAGGCTACGGACCGGGAAGCCATCACCTACCCAGTGGGGGTTCGGGCTGCTGTAGACGCCTTGGATCTTTTTCATCAGATGCCTCCTCTCGTGCATGGCTATAACCATACGAGCGCAACGACATCGGCGGTAGATCGGTTAAACTGCCTTCAGCGTTCCATATGGAGAACACTGGTGGAAGACCTCAACGACCTTTATTACTTTGCCCAGGTTGTCGATCACGGCGGCTTTGCCCCGGCCGGCCGCGCCCTGGACATGCCCAAGTCCAAGCTCAGCCGGCGTATTGCCGGGCTGGAAGAACGCCTGGGGGTGCGCCTGATCCAGCGTTCGACCCGGCATTTTTCGGTGACTGAAATCGGCCAGGCTTACTACCGCCACTGTGTGGCCATGCTGGTGGAGGCCGAAGGCGCCGCCGAGCTGATCGAGCGCAACCGCGCCGAGCCCCAGGGCATCGTGCGCCTGAGTTGCCCGACGGCGTTGCTGGATTTCTGGGTGGGGGCCATGCTCACCCGCTTCATGGTCCAGTGCCCGCTGGTGCAGTTGCATATCGAAAGCACCAATCGCCAGGTCGACCTGATCCAGGAAGGCATCGACATTGCCTTGCGCGTGCGCGTACCGCCTTTGGAAAGCAGCGATCTGGTGATGAAGGTACTGGCGCGCAGCACCCAGTACCTGGTGGCGGCGCCCGCCTTGCTCGAACGCCTGCCCCCGCGCCCGGTGCCCGCCGACCTGAGCGCCCTGCCGAGCCTGCACTGGGGCTACCCGCAGCGCGATTACCACTGGCACCTGCTCGGTCCCGACGGCGTCCGCGCCAGCCTGCGGCACAGCCCGCGGCTGGTCACCGACGACCTGGTGGTACTGCGCCAGGCGGCGGTGGCGGGTGTCGGCGTGGTGCACTTGCCGCTGGTGGTGATCCGCGAAGAACTCGACGCCGGCCGCCTGCTGCAAGCCACGCCGAACTGGGCACCGGAGTGCGGCGTGGTGCACGCGGTGTTCGCCTCGCGGCGCGGCTTGCTGCCGTCGGTGCGCAGCCTGCTGGACTTTCTGGCGGCGGAGTTCGAGGCCAGTGATATTGCCTGAACCTGCGGCTTGATTACTGTTCCAGCAAAAACGCCGCGACCCGCTCGCTGCACGCCGCCGGATCTTCCTGCATGAAGCAGTGCCCACCCGCCACCTGGCTGGCGCTGACCTGAGGATTGCCCAGGGCCCAGCGCTGCACCGACTGCGGCACGAAGGGATAGGTGGTTTGGCCATACAGCACCAGGCTCGGGGTGCTCACCTGGGCCAGCGACGCCCACATGCGCCGGGGGAAGGAGCTGAAGATTTCCACTTCACGGCTAGGGCGGCACTTGAGCACCACGCCTTCGCCGCAATCGCCAATGGCGTGTTCGATATAGGACTGCAACGCCGGCTCGCTCCAGCCCTTGAAGATCCCCCGCCCTTCCAGCGATGCCCGCGCCGCCGTGCGGTCAGGCCAGTGGCTGCGACGGGTGGCAGCCTTGCGCGCCAGAGCATGGCGACGGTGCAGGCCGACCAGCGCCGCCGCGCCCATGATGCCCATCATCGCCCGGGTGAACAGCACCGGGTCAAGCAGCACCGCACGCTGGAACAGCTGCGGCTGTTGCGCCAGCATCAGGCCGGTGAGCACCCCGCCAAAACTGTGGCCGACGGCAAAGCGTGGTACATCGCCGTACTCGCCACGGCCGGCCTCGAAGGCTTCGATGGCAAGCTCGGCAGTGCGGTTCCAGCCGGCGAACGGGCCGCCATGGTCGCTGTCGCCATGGCCCTGGACATCGCACAGCCACAGGTCGAACTGCTCGGCCAGGCGCGCCAGCAACGGCTGGTAGGCCAGGCAGCAAAAGCCGTTGCCGTGCAAGAAATGCAGCAGCGGCTTGCCACTGGCTGGGGAGCGCCAGCCGCGCAGGGTGAAGCCAGCACTTGTGTCATGGGACCAGGGAATCAACTGCATGTGCCAGCGCACTCACGTCAGGAAAAACCCGATTCTACAAACAGCAGGGGGTACAGGGATATCACCAGCAGCGCCGCCATCAGCAGATTGAACAGCATCAGCCAGCGCGGGTTCTGCAACACCGTGCGCAAGGCGCTGCCGAACATCACCCAGACGCAGACACTGGGCAGGTTGACCAGGGCGAACACCGCGGCAATGACGATGACGTTGGTGACGTAGCCCTGGGCCGGGGTGTAGGTGGTGATCGCGCCCACGGCCATCACCCAGGCTTTCGGGTTGACCCACTGAAAGGCTGCCGCGCCCCAGAAGCCCAGGGGCTTGCGGCTCGACGAGTCGCTGACCGACAGCGGCCCGGAGGTGGCAATCTTGTAGGCCAGGTACAACAGGTAGGCGGCGCCCACGTAGCGCAGCACGGTATAGATCGGCGGGTAGGCTTTGAACACCTCGCCCAGGCCAAAACCCACCGCCAATACCATGACCATGAAGCCGACACTGATGCCCAGCGCGTGAGGAATCGAACGGCGCACGCCGAAGTTCACCCCGGAGGCCAGCAACATGGTGTTGTTGGGCCCCGGGGTGATCGAGGAGACAAAGGCGAACAGCACGAAGGCAGTGATCAGGTCCAGTGAGCCGAGCATGGCAGGCATCCAGTATTTTTATTGGGCTGCCCTGACACTAACGGAGTCCTGATCCGCCTCGACCATACAGTTAGTTAAAATAATGCCGCTACACTTGACTGTCCTGCTCGGCCAGCGCTTCGACGACGAACTCCAGGCGGTCCTGGCCGAAGAACATCTGCTCGCCGACAAAGCAGCTTGGCGCACCGAACACGCCACGGCGCACCGCTTCTTCGGTAGCGTCCTTGAGTGCGGCCTTGACCTCGGGCTCGGCGCTCCAGGCCTGGTATTGCTCGGGGTCGAAACCGGCCTCCTGCAGCACTGCCGCCAGCACCTGCGGGTCGGCAAGATTGCGCTGGCGCACCCACAGGGCCGTGAACATCGCGTTCAGGTAGGCCTCGAAACGCTCTGGCTGGTAGCGCTGCACGGCCACCGTGCCGCGCATCAGGCCCAGGGTGTTGATCGGGAAGCCCGGCGGCAAGGCCAGGGTCACGCCGTAGCGTTTGGCGTAGCGCTGAAAATCAACGAACACATGCCGGGCCTTGGCCGGCACCATCGCCGGCGAGGCGTTGCCGGTGGCCTGGAATACCCCGCCCAGCAACATCGGCCGGTACACCAGTTGCGCATCGTGCTCGGCGCAGAGTTTCGGCAACTGGGTCCAGGCCAGGTAGCTGGCCGGGCTGCCCAGGTCAAAGAAGAATTCTACGGTTTTGCTCATCTGCAGCAGGTCCTTTTTTGTTGTTGCGCAGGCTGCTGTCAAAGGCTTACCAGCACTCCATCCACGGCCGCAGGTCAAGCTCGAAGGTCCAGGCGTCGCGCGGCTGGCTGTGCAGAAACCAGTAGCTGTCGGCGATATGTTGCGGGTCGAGAATGCCGTCCTGGTCCTTGAGCGCATAGCGCTCGGGGAAGCTGTCGCGGATGAACGCGGTATCGATGGCACCGTCCACCACCACATGGGCGACATGAATATTGCGCGGCCCAAGTTCGCGGGCCATGCTCTGGGCCAGGGCGCGAATGCCGTGCTTGGCGCCGGCGAACGCGGCAAATCCGGCTGCGCCGCGCAAGCCTGCAGTGGCACCGGTAAACAGGATAGTCCCACGCTCGCGGGTCACCATGCGCCGCGCCACCGCCTGGCCGCTGAGAAAGCCTGCGAAACAGGCCATTTCCCAGATCTTGAAGTACTTGCGCGCGGTCTCTTCGAGAATGCTGCAGGGCACGTTGGCGCCGATGTTGAAGACAAAGGCTTCGATCGGACCGACGCTGCTTTCGATCTCTTCGACCAGCGCCGCCACCTCCTCTTCCTTGCGCGCATCCGAGGCAAAACCGTAGGCCTCGCCACCGGCGGCGCGGATCTCGTCCACCAGCGGCTGCAGCTTGTCGGCGCTGCGCCGGGTCACGCAGGCGACATAACCCTCGCGGGCAAAACGCCGGGCAATCGCGCCGCCGGTTGCATCACCGGCCCCTACCACCAGTACCACCTTCTTGCCTTGGGTCATGTCTCGCCTCCATTGGTAAACGATCATTTAGTAAACGAACGCTATGCTATGATTCAGGCTTCGTCAAGCCAGCCCTGTGGAGCCTACCGGCGTGCGTTATTCCACCACTCACAAAGAACAAACCCGGCAGAAACTGCTGCAAAGCAGCGGCGCCCTGGCCAAGCGCGGCGGCTTTGCAGCCACTGGCGTGGCCGGGCTGATGAAGGCCATCGGCCTGACCGGCGGCGCCTTCTACAACCACTTCCCGTCCAAGGACGAGCTGTTCACCGAGGTGGTGCGCCGCGAGCTGTCGCACAGCCCCATCGCCCAGCAGCCGATGAACCGCGCGCGGCTCGAGCGCTGCCTGGAGCAGTACCTGAGCATGGCCCACCTGCACAATGTCGAAGGCGGCTGCGCGATCCCGACCCTGGGCGCGGAAATCGCCCGCGCCGAGCAGCCGGTGCGCGCGGAAGCCGAACACTGGCTGTGCCAGCTCCAGCAAACATGGGCGCAAACCCTCGAAGACCCGGCCCTGGCCTGGGCGCTGATCAGCCAGTGCGTGGGCGCGCTGGTGCTTGCACGCATGCTCGCCAGCGAGCCGATTCAGGAAGAGGTGCTCAAGGCCTCCCGCGATTTCATTGCCGGGGCCCTGCATGAAGCGCCTTGAGTCGTTGCTGCTCAGCCTTGCCCTGAGCGCCCCGCTCACCGCCCTCGCCGCCTGCCCGGCCGGCCAGTACGAAATCTGCCTGGGCAGTTGCATCTGTTCGCCCATCGACCCCGGCCAGGCCGGCACCGTGCTCGACGACCTCGGCCGGGTGGCCAGCAGCTCCCTGGCCCTGGCCTTGCAGCAGGCGCGCAACACCGCTGCGGCCGGCACGCTGCTGCCGATCCCCCTGCACATCCGCGCCCAGCTCGAATCCTATTATGACTTCCAGGTGCTCGACGCGGCGCGCTACAAGGTCGGCGACCAACAAGCCCTGGACAGCGCCAACGCCCTGCTGCAGAACCCCGACGTCAACGCCGTGACCCTGATCGACATCATCGTTTTTCGCAACCAGGCCGACGCCGAAAACAACGTCGCCCTCTGGGCCCACGAACTGCACCACGTGCAGCAGTACCAGCAATGGGGCGTGGAAGAGTTCGCCCGGCGCTACTCGCGCGACTTCGACGCCGTCGAAGCGCCGGCCTACGAGATCCAGGCAAAGGTCAGCAAGGCCCTGCGCGAGCGGGCCTCGGGCCAGGCGCGCTGATCAGGCCAGGGCGGCGTGCAAAGCGCACAACGCCGGTTTGATCATCGCCTGCAGGCGCGCCGTGGCAATGCCGTCGCGGGCCTGGATGGCAATACCGTGCAGCAAGGTGGCAAACAGGTCGCCCAGCGCCTGGGGGTCGGCCTCGGCCTTGAGCTCGCCACGGCCATGGGCCTGCTGCAGCAGGTCGATGATCGACTGGGTACGCTGGCGGCGCAGCTCGCTCATCCAGTCCAGTACGCCGCTGATATCCGGGCCGCCGCTGGCGGTCGATGACACCGCCAGGCAACCGCGCGGGCCGTCCGCTGCGGTGTAGGTGGCAATGGCCTCGAGGAGGATCTGCTCCACGGCCTGGCCCACCGCCAGCTCACGGTTGATGACCCGCTCGGCAAAGCCGCCCTGCTCGGCCAGGTACAGCGCCACCACCTCGCGAAACAGCTGCTCCTTGCTGCCGAAGGCGGCGTAGATGCGTGCCGAGGCAATGCCCAGGGCACTGACCAGCAAGGCCATTGACGTGCCTTCGTAACCGTATTGCCAGAAGGTCGCCAGGGCCTTGTGCAGGGCCTGGTCGCGATCGAATTCCCGGGGACGTCCGGCCATGGGTTGTGTGTCCATCAAATCAGATGGGGCGGATTCTACCCTGCAAGACAGTTGACGCAAGCGCGTTGTCGCCCTATTGTTTGTCGATCGACAAACAATAGGAAGTCATCATGCGTACCCTCAAAGGTCCTAGCCTGCACCTGGCCCAGTTCAGTGCCGAACAAGCCCCTTTCAACAGCCTGCCCGAGATCGCCCGCTGGGCTGCCGGCCATGGTTTCAAGGCCTTGCAGGTGCCGGCCTGGGACCGGCGTCTGTTCGACCTGGAACTGGCCGCACAAAGCCAGACTTACTGTGATGAGCTGCGCGGCATGCTTGCCGAACACGGCCTTGAGGTCAGCGAGCTGAGCACCCATCTGCTCGGCCAGTTGGTAGCGGTTCACCCGGCCTACGACGCCCTGTGCGACAACTTCGCCCCACCGCAGCTGCACGGCAAACCCCAGGCACGCACAGCCTGGGCGCTGGAACAACTGCAGCTGGCAATCAAGGCCTCGCAACGCCTGGGCCTGACCGACATGGGGACTTTCTCAGGCTCGCTGGCCTGGCCTTACCTGTTCCCGTTTCCGCAGCGCCCGGCGGGCCTGATCGAGGCGGCCTTCGAAGAGCTGGCGCAGCGCTGGCGGCCCATCCTCGATGCCTGCGAAGACCACGGCATCAACCTCTGCTATGAGATTCACCCCAGCGAAGACCTGCACGACGGCAGCAGCTTCGAGCGCTTCCTCGACCTGGTGGATAACCACCCGCGCTGCAACCTGCTGTTCGACCCCAGCCACTTCGTCCTGCAGCAACTGAACTACCTCGACTACCTGGACATTTACCACACGCGCATCCGCATGTTTCACGTCAAGGATGCCGAGTTCAACCCAACCGGTCGCCAGGGCATCTACGGCGGTTACTGCGACTGGACCGAGCGCGCCGGGCGCTTCCGATCCCTGGGCGACGGCCAGGTCGATTTCAAGGCGATCTTCTCCAAGCTTGCGCAATACGACTTCCCCGGCTGGGCCACCCTGGAATGGGAATGCTGCCTCAAGGACCAGGAAGACGGCGCCCGCGAAGGCGCGGCGTTCATCCGTGAGCACATCATCCAGGTCACCACTCGCACCTTCGACGACTTCGCCGGCGCGCCGGTCGACCCGCAACAGATCCGGACCCTGCTGGGCCTGGCTTGAATCCCCCTCTTTCACTTGGAGTGCAACCGATGTCCATCACCCCCGAAGCCGACTTTGAACACCGCTACCTGATCCTCGAACCCGGCCGCCGCCTGCATTGCGTGCAACTGGGCAGCGGCCAGCCGGTGCTGCTGATCCCCGGCTGGCCGCAGACCTGGTACGCCTGGCGGCATGTCATGCGCGCCCTGGCTCGCCAGGGTTACCAGGCGATTGCCGTCGACCTGCCGGGCACCGGGCTGTCCGACCCGGCCAGCGAAGGCCATGACACCGGCACCATCGCCGCCCTGCTGCACCGCGCCATGGGCCAGCTCGGCCATCAGCGCTACCGGCTGGCCGGGCATGATGTGGGCATGTGGGTCGGCTACGCGCTGGCCAGCGATTACCCCGAGGCGGTCAGCCAGCTGGTGCTCAGCGAAGCGGTAATCCCGGGCCTGGCCGAAGCGCCGCCGATCTTTGTCAGCGCCGAGCAGAACATCTTTATCTGGCACTTTCTCTTCAACCAGTTGCAGGATCTGCCCGAAGCCCTGATCACCGGCCGCGAGGACCGCTACCTGACCTTTATGTACGAGCGTTGGGCGCACCATGTCGACCGCGTGGCCGTCGACACTTACATCAGGGCCTACAGCAAGCCCGGCGGCTTGAGCGGCGGCCTGGCCTACTACCGTTCGATCAGCCAGACCATCGCCCAGAACCGCCAGCGCGCCGGCAAGCGCCTGGGCATGCCAGTGCTGGCCATCGGCGCCGAGCATGCTACCGGCGAGGTGCCGTTGCAGACCTTGCAGGCCCATGCCGACAACCTGCGCGGCAGCGTCATCGCCGACTGTGGGCACTTTGTCATGGAAGAGGCGGACGAAGCGTTCAGCGCCCAACTGCTGGCGTTCTTCGAAGCGAACTAGACTTAAAGGTTGCCCCCGCAACACATTGGCCCGAGGTTGCCGGCCCGCCGGCAGCCCCGTTGACGTTGGACTTCTTGCAGGAGAACACGCAATGGACGAAGCCAGACTCAATGACTTCATGGGCAAGCTGGTCACCGACATGGGTGCCGCGGCCATGCTTGCCAACCTGATCCTCGGCGATGAACTCGGTTTGTACCGGGCCATGGCCGACAGCCAATTCATCTCCCCCGAACAACTGGCCGACAAGACCGGCTGCAATCCCCGCCTGCTGCGCGAATGGCTGAGCGCCCAGGCCGCGTCCGGCTATATGGAGCACAGCGACGGACGCTTTCGCCTGCCCGAAGAACAGGCCATGGCCCTGGCCATCGAAGACTCGCCGGTGTATGTCGCCGGCGGCGCCTCGGTGATCGCCGCGCTGTTCCACGACAAGGACAAACTGGTCGCCGCCATGCGCGGCGATGGCGCCCTGGCCTGGGGTGATCACCATCCGTGCATGTTCAGCGGCACCGAACGTTTCTTCCGCCCCGGCTACCGCGCCCACCTGGTGGCCGAATGGCTGCCGAGCCTGAGCGGGGTGGTCGACAAGCTGCAGGCCGGGGCCAAGGTCGCCGATATCGGCTGCGGTCACGGCGCCTCGACGGTGATCATGGCCCAGGCCTTCCCGGCCTCGCGCTTCAGCGGCTTTGACTACCACGGCCCGTCGATCGCTATTGCCAGCCAACGTGCCGCCGAAGGCGGTGTGGCCGAGCGCACGCAGTTCGTCCAGGCCAGCGCCAAGAACTTCCCCGGCACCGATTACGACCTGATCTGCTATTTCGACTGCCTGCACGACATGGGCGACCCGGTCGGCGCCGCCCGGCATGCCTATGAGTCGCTCAAAGCCGATGGCACGGTGCTGCTGGTCGAGCCCTATGCCAACGACACCCTGGATGAAAACAGCACCCCGGTCGGGCGCTTGTTCTACGCCGCTTCGACCTTTATCTGCACGCCGAACTCGTTGTCGCAGGAAGTTGGCCTGGGGCTCGGCGCCCAGGCGGGCGAGGCGCGGCTGCGTGCAGTGTTCGAGGAAGCCGGGTTCAAGCACTTTCGCCGGGCGACCGAGACGCCGTTCAATTTGATCCTTGAAGCGCGCAAGTAAGCGCTGATACCTGGTCGGGCCAGCCTCCACCCAACCTGGGGGGGCTGGCCTCATCGCCGCCAAGGTCGCGCTGGATTACCTGCGCTTGAAACACAACGACAGCAGCAACCTGCGCGACATCGCCGCGCCCTTTGCCCTCAAAGAGCCCCGCATAGGCCGCTGAGCATGCCAGCGGGCAGGTCTGGCGCCATGCATGGAGAGTTTCGTATACCATATCCATAAATAACTTCGGACGACGCCACCGTGACCGTACCCCGCCTCAACGCCCCGGACCTGGGCAACACGCCCTCGACTTCGGAAATCATCACCCGTCACCTGCGCGATGCGATCATTGCCGGGCACTTCGCCGAAGACGAACCAATCCGCCAGGACGATATCGCCCGCCAGTTCAACGTCAGCAAGATCCCGGTGCGTGAAGCGCTCAAGCGCCTGGAAGCCGAAGGCCTGGTGATGTTCCAGCGCAATCGCGGGGCGATGGTTACGCGCATGTCCGAACCAGAGCTGGCGCAGATGTTCGAAGTGCGCATGCTGCTCGAAGACAAGGCCCTGCGCCTGGCCATCCCGAACATGACCGAGGAAACCTTCGCCCGCGCCGAGCGCATCTGCCAGGAGTTCGTCGGCGAGAACGACGTCGGCCGCTGGGCCGAACTCAACTGGGAACTGCACGCCTGCCTGTATGAACCGGCGCAGCGGCCGTTCCTGGTCAACATGATCCGCTCGGTGAACGACAAGCTGGAGCGCTACCTGCGCATGCAGATGAGCCTCTCGGCAGGCAAGGAGCGCGCCGACCACGAACACCGCGACATCCTCGACGCCTGCCGGGCCAAGGATGTCGAGCTGGCAGTGAGGCTGCTCGACGAACACATCGCCGGCGTCTGCAAGACCCTGTTCGAGCACCTGCCGCCGAGCAAGTGACAGAAACCTGTGGGTTGCGCCACTGTGCCGATTTCGTCATCGGCGCGACATAAAGGCATCAAGCCTGCGCGCCGCATGACACGCCACTCTGTCCTTCACTTCCCTGAACGGACGCGGCCTCCATGAAACACATTACCGTGATCGATTCCCACACCGGCGGCGAACCGACCCGCCTGGTCATCGACGGCTTCCCCGACCTTGGCAACGCCAGCATGGCCCAGCGCCGCCAACGCCTTGCCGAGGCACACGATCAATGGCGCACTGCCTGCATGCTGGAGCCGCGCGGCAGCGATGTGCTGGTCGGCGCGCTGCTGTGCGAGCCGGTGGACCCCAGCGCCTGCGCCGGGGTGATCTTCTTCAACAACACCGGTTACCTGGGCATGTGCGGCCACGGCACCATCGGCCTGGTGGTGTCGCTGGCGCACCTGGGCAGGATCGGCCCGGGCGTGCACCGCATCGAAACCCCGGTCGGCACCGTGCAGGCGACCCTGCACGAGGACCGCTCGGTCAGCGTGCGCAACGTGCCGGCCTACCGCTACCGCAAGGACCTGGCGCTGGAGGTGCCCGGCATCGGCAAGGTAGTGGGCGATGTGGCCTGGGGCGGCAACTGGTTCTTTTTGATCGCCGACCACGGCCAGGAGGTCGCCGGTGACAACATCGAGGCGCTGACGGCCTATACCTACGCCGTGCAACAGGCCCTGGAAGAGCAAGGCATTCGCGGTGAAGACGGCGGCCTGATTGACCATATCGAGCTGTTCGCCGACGACCCCGACGCCGACAGCCGCAACTTCGTGCTGTGCCCCGGCAAAGCCTACGACCGCTCGCCCTGCGGCACCGGCACCAGCGCCAAGCTCGCCTGCCTGGCTGCCGACGGCAAACTGCAACCCGGGCAGACCTGGCGCCAGGCCAGCGTGATCGGCAGCACCTTCGAGGGCTCGTTCGAGGCCGACGGCCAACGCATCATCCCGACCATTCGCGGCCGCGCGCACATTAGCGCCGAAGCCACGCTGATCATCGAGGAGGACGACCCGTTCGCCTGGGGCATTCGCCCGTGAGCCGTGGTGCCGTGGCCGATGTCATCGTCATCGGCGCCGGAATCATCGGCGCCGCCTGCGCGCAGGCGCTGGCCGCGCGCGGGCTGCAAGTACTGGTACTCGATGCCGGGCTGCACGGCGCCACGGCCGCCGGCATGGGCCATTTGCTGGTGCTCGACGACAATCCCGCAGAGCTTGCGCTCAGCCAGTATTCGCTACAACGCTGGCGCGAACTGGCCCCGCAACTCCCCGAGACCTGCGCCTATCGCAGCAACGGCACCCTGTGGCTGGCGGCCAACACCGAAGAAATGGCCGTGGCCGAACACAAATTCAACCTCCTGCAAGCACAGGGGGTGGCCTGCGAATTGGTCGCCGGGCACGCCCTGCGCCAGCGCGAACCGGCGCTGCGCGAGGGGCTCGAAGGCGGTCTGCTGATCAACGGCGACGGCATTCTCTATGCCCCGGCCACTGCCGGCTGGATGCTGCAAACAGCAGGGATCGAACAGCGTCGGGCGCGGGTCAGCGCAGTAGAGGGCAACCGTGTGCGCCTCGACAGCGGCCAGTGGCTGAGCGCCGAGGCCGTGGTGTTGGCTAACGGCATCCAGGCCACGCAGCTGTGCCCGGAGCTGCCGATCGAGCCGAAGAAAGGCCACCTGCTGATCACCGATCGCTACCCCGGCACCGTCACCCATACCCTGGTGGAGCTGGGCTACGTGACCAGCGCCCACAACGCCAGCGGGCCGTCGACTGCCTGCAATATCCAGCCACGGCCGACCGGCCAGCTGTTCATCGGCGCCTCGCGCCAGTTCGGCACCACTGACCCGGCCGTGGAAGGCTGGATGCTGGCGCGCATGCTCAAGCGCGCAACCGAGTACATGCCGGACCTGGCAAATCTGAACGGCATCCGCGCCTGGACCGGCTTTCGCGCCGCCAGCCCCGACGGCCTGCCGCTGGTGGGCCGCCATCCGCAGCAGGATGGCCTGTGGCTGGCGGTCGGTCATGAAGGGCTGGGCGTGACCACGGCGCCGGCGACCGCCGACCTCTTGAGCGCGCAGCTGTTTGACCAAACGCCGCCGCTGGCGGCCAGCCCTTACCTGCCAGATCGCTTTCTCGGAGCCCTCGCCCATGCCTGACCTGACCCTCGATGGCCGCCCGCTACGCGTGGCCGACGGCACCAGCGTCGCTGCTGCTCTGGCCCTGGGCGGCGATGGCTGCTCGCGCACTTCGGTCAGCGGCCAGCGCCGCGCCCCGCTGTGCGGCATGGGCGTTTGCCAGGAGTGCCGGGTGACGATCGACGGTCGCCGGCGCCTGGCCTGCCAGACCCTGTGCCGTGACGGCATGCAGGTGGAGACCCGCGCATGAACGAACACACCAACTTGCTGATCATTGGCGCCGGCCCCGCCGGGCTGGCTGCGGCCCTGGCCGCCGCGCCGCGGGCCGCGCGCATCGTGCTGCTCGACGACAACCCGCTGCCGGGCGGGCAGATCTGGCGCGACGGGCCACAGGCCAAGTTGCCCAAGCAGGCGCGCCGGCTGCGCGAGCAGGTGCTGGCCTGTGCCAATGTGCACTGGCACAGCGGCACGCGGGTGATCGCCACCGCCGGCCCCAGCAGCCTGCTGGTGGAGAACGCCGAGCGCGGCTGGCAAATCCACTACGAGCGCCTGGTCCTCTGTACCGGCGCCCGTGAACTGCTGCTGCCCTTCCCTGGCTGGACGCTGCCTGGGGTGACCGGTGCCGGTGGCTTGCAGGCGCTGATCAAGGGCGGGATGCCGGTACGCGACGAGCGTATCGTCATCGCCGGCAGCGGCCCCTTGCTGCTGGCCAGCGCCGCCACCGCCAAGGCCAATGGCGCGCGGGTACTGCGCATCGCCGAGCAGGCCTCGCTTGCGGCCGTCAGCGGCTTTGCCGCACAGTTGCCGCGCTGGCCGCACAAGCTGCTGCAATCGTTTAGCCTGTTCGACCGCCAGTACCGCAGCGCCAGCCATGTGCTGGCCGCGCTGGGCACCGACCGGCTCGAAGGCGTGCGCCTGCAGCAGCACGGCCAGGTGGTTGAAATTGCCTGCGATCGGCTGGCTTGCGGCTTCGGCCTGATCCCCAACATCCAGTTGGGCCAGGCCCTGGGCTGCGCCGTGGAGCAACAGGCGCTTGCCGTCGATGCCTGGCAGGCGACTTCGCAACCCGGCGTTTACGCGGCAGGCGAATGCACAGGTTTCGGTGGCAGCGAGCGCGCTCTGGTTGAAGGCGCTATTGCAGGTTTTACGGCCACCGGCAATCGCCAGGCGGCGCAGCGGCTGTGGCGCCGCCGGGCGCGCTGGCACGCCTTTGCCCGCGCATTGAACACGGCCTTCGCCCTCGACCCCGCACTGAAGTCGCTGGCAACCGCCGACACCCTGGTGTGCCGCTGCGAAGACGTGCCCTATGCCGCCCTCGCCGGGCACAGCGACTGGCGCCAGGCCAAGCTGGCCAGCCGTTGCGGCATGGGCGCCTGCCAGGGCCGGGTGTGCGGTGCGGCCACCGCCCACCTGTTCGGCTGGCAACCCTCGGCGCCGCGCCCGCCATTCAGCCCGGCGCGCATCGACACCCTACTGCACCTTGAGAGCGACACTTGAGGTAAACACCGGGGGCGCTCTATGATCCCGACGGTCGCCCCCGGAACGTCAGCGCCATGCACGCCACGCTCAACCATTTCGCGCCCTGCGACCTGCCGACCCTGCTCAGCAGCCTGCAGCCGATTGCACCGCTGCTCGACACCCTCAACGACGTGGTGTTCTTCATCAAGGATTGCGAGGCGCGCTACGCCTTCGTCAACCAGACCCTGGCCCGGCGCTGCGGGCGCAAGAACCGCGAAGACTTGCTTGGACTTACCGCCGAGCATGTGTTCCCCGCCCGCTTCGGCCCGCTCTATACCGAGCAGGACCGCCGCGTGCTCAGCAGTGGCCGGGAACTGGCCGACCAGCTCGAACTGCACCTTTATTTCGGCAACCAGCCGATCTGGTGCCTGACCCACAAACGCCCGCTCAAGGACGCCGAGGGCACTATCGTCGGCCTCGCCGGCATTTCCCGCGACCTGCAACTGCCCCAGTCCAACCACCCGGCGTTCCACAAGCTCGCTGCCGTCGATGCACATATCCGCGCCCACTTCACCCGCCCCATCAGCCTTGCAGAGCTGACCGCCATCGCCGGGCTGTCGGTGGCGCAGCTGGAGCGCCACTGCAAGCGCATCTTCCAGCTCACGCCGCGACAGATGATTCACAAGGCGCGCCTCGAAGAAGCCTCGCGCCTGCTGCAGGAGCTCGACCTGCCGATCACCGAGATCGCCCTGCGCTGCGGTTACACCGATCACAGCGCCTTCAGCCGGCAGTTTCGCGCCCTCACCGGACTTTCACCGAGCCAGTACCGCGACAGCCAGCGCTAAGTGTTCCTTTATCGGGCGCTGCGCACAGGCAGTGCTCCGATATGTAACACCTGCCCCGCTCCCCTGCTGCAGCACCCCAACTGCCCTTGTTTGCTTCGAGCGCCCTAGCCCACGGGCCGAAAGATTATTCCTACATCGGCGACAAAACAGGCACGGCCATTGCACTAGAAAATATCGTATACGAAATTACCAATACGATATTTAACAGCACGCTCCCAACCCGAGGCCTCTATGAAAAACCGCACATTTGCCGTAGCCCTCAGCGCTGTTCTCAGTACCACCTTTATCGCCAACGCCCAGGCTGACAAGCTCGATGACATCATCGGCTCCGGCAAGCTGCGCTGCGCCGTGACCCTGGACTTCCCACCGATGGGTTTTCGCGATGAGGGCAATAAGCCCGCCGGCTTCGACGTCGACTACTGCAGCGACCTGGCCAAGGTGCTCGGGGTTGAGCCGGAAGTGGTCGAAACGCCCTTTCCCGACCGCATTCCGGCGCTGGTTTCGGGCCGTGCCGACGTGATCGTCGCGTCCACCTCCGACACCCTCGAACGGGCCAAGACCGTCGGCCTGACCGTGCCCTACTTTGCCTTCCAGATGGTCGTGCTGACCCGCGACAACACCGGCATCAACAGCTTCGACGACCTCAAGGGCAAGGCGCTGGGCAACACCAGCGGCACCTATGAAGCCATTGCCCTGGAAAAAGACGTGAAGAGCTGGGGCAGCGGCACCTTCCGTGCCTACCAGTCGCAGAACGACACCCTGCTGGCGGTCGCCCAGGGGCACATCGACGCCACCGTGGTCACCAACACCGTCGCCGCCGCCACCCTCAAGTCCGGCAAGTACAAGAACCTCAAGGTCGCCGGCAATGCCCCTTACGTGATCGATTACGTGTCGCTGGGCGCCAAGCGCAACGAGTATGGCCTGCTGCGCTACCTCGACCTGTTCGTCAACCAGCAGGTGCGCACCGGGCGCTACAAGGAGCTGTTCACCAAGTGGGTCGGCACCGAAATCGCCCCGACCGACCTGACCGTGCCACAGGTCTACTACTGAGGTGGGCAGCATGACCAGCACACCGATCCCCCAGGCCGGGCGCAGCCTGGTCGCGGGCGCGGCCCAGGGCCCCTTGCTGTTCGCCGATACCGGGCTGAGCTTCTGGGGCGGGGTCGACGCCGCCAGCGGCGAAGTCATCGACCGTCATCATCCACTGAGTGGCCAGTGCATCGCCGGGCGTGTGCTGGCGATCCCCAGCGGGCGCGGCTCGTGCACCGGCAGCAGCGTGATGATGGAACTGATCAGCAACGGCCACGCACCGGCGGCACTGGTACTGGCCGAGGCCGACGAGATCCTGACCCTCGGCGTGCTGGTCGCGCAAACCTTGTTCCAGCGCTCCCTGCCGGTGCTGTGCATCGGCAAGCAGGCCTTCGCCAGTTTGCCCGGTGCAGGCTGGGCAAGGGTCGAAGGCGATTGCCTGAGCCTGTATCCCCAGGCCCCGACCGATCACTGGCAGGCCGCGCCGTATGACCACAGCGCCGAGTCTTTCAGCACCCGCCTGAAGCTGCAAGCCGAGGACCAGGCGCTGCTCGACGGCACGCACGGCAAGGCGGCGCAAATGGCCATGCAGATCGTTTTGCGCATGGCCGAGCTGCAAGGCGCCGAGCAGTTGCTGGACGTCACCCAGGCGCACATCGACGGCTGCATCTACACCGGCCCCGCCAGCCTCGGCTTTGCCGAACAGCTGGTGCGCTGGGGCGCAAAGGTGCGGGTACCGACCACCCTCAATGCCATCTCGGTCGACCAGCGCCGCTGGCGCGAGCTGGGCATCGACCCGGCGCTGGGCGAGCCGGCCAGCGCCCTGGGCGATGCTTACATGGCCATGGGTGCGCAGATGAGCTTCACCTGCGCGCCGTACCTGCTCGACAGCGCGCCGAGCCAGGGCGAACAGATCGTCTGGGCCGAATCCAACGCCGTGGTCTACGCCAACAGCGTGCTCGGCGCGCGCACCCTCAAGTACCCCGACTACCTGGATATCTGCATCGCCCTGACCGGCCGCGCGCCGCGCATCGGCTGTCACCTGGACAGCCAGCGCAAGGCGCAGTTGTTGGTGCAGGTGCCGGCGCTGGCGGCACTGGACGACAGCTTCTACCCGCTGCTCGGCTACCATATCGGCGCCCTGGCCGGCTCGCGGATACCGCTGATTTACGGGCTGGAACAGGCGCAGCCGAGCCTGGACGACCTCAAGGCCTTCGGCGCCGCCTTTGCCACTACCTCGGCGGCGCCGCTGTTTCATATCGCCGGGGTCACCCCCGAAGCGCTGGAGCCGGCGCAGGTCCTCGAACCGGACGCCAACCTGCCCAGCGAGCGCATCCAACTGGCGGACCTGCTGCACAGCTGGCACGCGCTCAACAGTGCCCGCGAGCCGCAGGTGGATGTGGTGTCGCTGGGCAACCCGCATTTTTCCTACAGCGAGTTCGCCGCGCTTGCACAGCTGTGCCAGGGCCGGCACAAACACCCGGAGGTGGTCGTGGCCATCACCTGCGGTCGCACGGTGCTCGAACAGGCCCGCGCCGCCGGGTACATCGCCGAGCTTGAGCGCTTCGGCGTGACCCTGGTGACCGACACCTGCTGGTGCATGCTGGGTGAGCCGGTGATCCCGCCAACGGCGCGTACGCTGATGACCAACTCGGGCAAATATGCCCACTACGGGCCGGGCCTGGCCGGCCGCCCGGTGCATTTCGCCAGCCTCGCCGAGTGCGTCGCGTCGGCCTGCAGCGGCCAGGCCAGCGGTCGCTTGCCGGCCTGGTTGCAAGCGGCCCAGAGCCAGGAGGGCCGCGCGCATGTTTGACTTTGACTACACCTTCCAGTGGCGCTCGGCGTTGCGCGCGCTGCCCGACATGCTCGCCGGCGCCTGGGTGACCTTCGAGACCGCCGCCCTGTCGATGATCTTCGGGGTGCTGATCGCCCTGGCCCTGACCGTCATGCGCGAAGGCAAGCAACCGCTGCTGCGCGGTTTTGCCAACGGCTGGGTGTCAATTGCGCGCAACACGCCGTCGCTGTTCCAGATCTACATCCTGTACTTCGGCCTCGGCTCGCTGGGCCTGCACGTCAGCTCGTGGATCGCCCTGCTGGCGGGCATCACCTTCAACAACGCGGGGTACCTGGCGGAGAACTTTCGCGGCGGCCTCAAGGCAGTGCCGACTACGCAAGTGCGTGCGGCGCGTTCGCTGGGCATGAGCGCTTTCCAGACCTACCGGATGATCGTCATCCCGCAGCTGCTGCGGGTGGTGTTCTACCCGCTGACCAACCAGATGGTCTGGGCGGTGCTGATGACCTCGCTGGGGGTGATCGTCGGCCTGAACAACGACCTCACCGGCGTGACCCAGGACTACAACGTCAAGACCTTCCGCACCTTCGAATACTTCGCCCTGGCGGCGGCGCTGTACTACCTGATTGCCAAGGCGATCGTCGCGCTGGCCCGGCTGATGGCCTGGCGGCTGTTCCGTTACTGAGGAGCTCGGCATGTTTTCCACCGGTTTTACCTGGAACGACTTTGTGTTCCTGCTTGACGGGGCGCGCATCACCTTGCAGCTGACCTTCTGGGCGATTTTGCTGGGGACCTGTGCCGGCTTGCTGTTCGGCCTGGCCCGGGCTCTGTGGCCACGGCTGAGCCTGCCACTGGCGTGGGTGCTGGATGTGTTTCGCAGCGTGCCGCTGCTGATCCAGTTCGTGCTGTTCAACTCGTTCAAGAGCATCGTCGGCCTCGACATCAGCGCCTTCAGCGTCGGCTGCATCGTGCTCGGCGTCTACACCGCCGCGTACTTCACCGAGATCGTCCGCGGCGGCGTGCTGGCGGTGTCGCTGAGCGTGCGTCGGGCCAGCCGCTCACTGGGCATGAGCTACCTGCAGGACCTGCGCTGGATCGTCTTGCCAATGGCCACCCGGGTGGCGTTTCCCGGCTGGCTGAACCTGGTCCTGGGGGTGATGAAAGACACGGCGCTGGTGATGTGGATCGGCATCGTCGAATTGCTGCGCGCTTCGCAAACCATCGTTACGCGGATTCAGGAACCCCTGCTGGTGCTGTGCATCGCAGGCCTCATCTACTACGTCATGAGCCTGGTGGTTGCCCGCCTGGGCGCCCGTCTGGAAAGAAGGTGGCAGGAAAATGATTGAGATCGAGAACGTACACAAATCCTTCGGCGACCTGGAAGTGGTCAAGGGCGTAAGCCTGACCGTGAACAAGGGCGAAGTGGTATCGATCATCGGCGGCTCGGGCTCGGGCAAGTCGACCTTGCTGATGTGCATCAACGGC
This sequence comes from Pseudomonas sp. B21-035, assembly GCF_024748945.1. Taxonomy (NCBI): domain Bacteria; kingdom Pseudomonadati; phylum Pseudomonadota; class Gammaproteobacteria; order Pseudomonadales; family Pseudomonadaceae; genus Pseudomonas; species Pseudomonas sp. B21-035. The sequence continues at coordinate 2,418,489 of NZ_CP087179.1, read as the reverse complement.
CTGGAGCCGATCCAGAAAGGCAACATCCGCGTCGACGGCGTCGAGGTCCACCACCGCGCCACCGACCTCAACCGCCTGCGCCAGAAGATCGGCATCGTCTTCCAGCAGTGGAACGCCTTCCCGCACCTGACCGTGCTGGAAAACGTCATGCTCGCGCCGCGCAAAGTGCTTGGCAAAGACAAGCACGACGCCGAGGCGCTGGCCGTCAAGCAGCTGACCCACGTCGGCCTGGGCGACAAGCTCAAGACCTTCCCCGGCAAGCTCTCGGGCGGCCAGCAGCAACGCATGGCGATTGCCCGGGCGCTGGCGATGTCGCCGGACTACATGCTGTTCGACGAGGCCACCTCGGCACTCGACCCGCAACTGGTCGGCGAGGTGCTCGACACCATGCGCATGCTCGCCGAGGACGGCATGACCATGGTGCTGGTGACCCACGAGATCCGTTTTGCCCGCGATGTGTCGGACCGCGTGGCGTTCTTCCGTAACGGTCTGGTGCACGAGATCGGCTCGCCCGACCAGGTGATCGGCAATCCGTTACAGCCGGAGACGGCGGCGTTCTTGAAGTCAGTGAAATAGAAGCATCGCGGGTCAAGCCCGCTCCCACACCACTATCCCTGTGGGAGCGGGCTTGCCCCGCGATGAGGCCCTCCCTAACAACACAAGGAGTCCTGCGAATGCGCTCATCGAAAATCATCCACATCGTCAACTGCCACGCCGAAGGTGAAGTCGGCGACGTCATCGTCGGCGGCGTCGCCCCGCCTCCCGGCGCCACGGTCTGGGAGCAGTCGCGCTGGATCGCCCGCGACCAGACCCTGCGCAACTTCGTCCTCAACGAGCCACGCGGCGGCGTGTTCCGCCACGTCAACCTGCTGGTGCCGCCCAAGGACCCGCGGGCGCAAATGGCCTGGATCATCATGGAGCCGGCCGACACTCCGCCGATGTCCGGCTCCAACTCGCTGTGCGTGTCGACCGTGCTGCTCGACAGCGGCATCCTGCCGATGACCGAGCCCGAGACGCACCTGGTGCTCGAAGCCCCGGGCGGCCTGATCGAAGCGGTCGCCCAATGCCGGGACGGCAAGGTCGAACGGGTGGAAGTGAAGAACGTGCCGTCCTTTGCCGACCGCCTCGACGCCTGGATCGAGGTCGAAGGCCTGGGCTCGCTGCAGGTCGACACGGCCTACGGCGGCGACAGCTTCGTGATTGCCGATGCCCGGCAACTGGGCTTTGCCATCCGCCCGGACGAAGCCAAAGATATCGTCGAGGTCGGCCTGAAGATCACCCAGGCCGCCAACCAGCAACTGGGTTTCAGCCACCCGCTGAATCCGGACTGGGCGCACATTTCCTTCTGCCAGATCGCCGCGCCCATCGAGTATGAGGACGGCGTTGCCAGCGGCGCCAACGCGGTGGTGATCCGCCCCGGCAAGATCGATCGCTCGCCCTGCGGCACCGGCTGTTCAGCGCGCATGGCGGTACTGCAGGCCAAAGGCCTGATGAAAGTCGGCGAGCGGTTCATTGGCCGCTCGATCATCGGCTCGCGCTTCGACTGCCGCATCGAATCACTGACCGAAATCGCCGGCCGCCCGGCCATCTACCCGTGCATTTCCGGCCGCGCCTGGATCACCGGCACCCATCAATTGCTGCTCGACCCCAGCGACCCCTGGCCACAAGGCTACCGGTTGTCGGACACCTGGCCCGGCGCCTGAACGCTAAGCCGTTGATTTGCAAACACCCTTAAAAATCGGCCGGCAAACGAAGTGAAAAAACACTGGTCCACTTCAAACACTTCAAATATCGTATACGAAATACAATAAACAACCGGAGAACACCATGAGCAAGTACGTAAACTGGAGCGGCGTCTTCCCTGCGGTCACCACTCAATTCAACGATGACTTCTCGATCAACCTGGAAAAGACCCACGAGGTGATTTCCAACGTGATCCGCGACGGCGTCTCGGGCCTGGTGGTGTGTGGCTCGGTGGGCGAAAACACCTCGCTGAGCGCCGAGGAGAAAATCGCCGTCACCGAAGTCGCCGTCGATGCCTCGCGCGGCCGGGTTCCAGTGATCTGCGGCGTGGCCGAGTTCACCAGCGTGCAGGCCGCCAAGGTGGCCAATGCGGTGCGCCAGGTCGGCGTCGACGGGGTGATGCTGATGCCGGCGCTGGTCTATGGCTCCAAGCCGTTCGAGACCGCCGAGCACTACCGTTACGTGGCCAAGCACACCGACGTGCCGCTGATGGTCTACAACAACCCGCCGATCTACAAAAACGACGTCACCCCGGACATCCTGATTTCCCTGGCCGACTGCGACAACGTGGTGTGCTTCAAGGACTCCTCCGGCGACACCCGCCGCTTCATCGACGTGCGCAATGAAGTGGGCGACCGCTTCGTGCTGTTCGCCGGCCTCGACGACGTGGTCCTGGAAAGCATCGCGGTCGGCGCCCAGGGCTGGGTCTCGGGCATGTCCAACGTGTTCCCCAAAGAGGGCGAGACGATCTTCCGCCTGGCCAAGGCCGGGCGCTTCGCCGAGGCCATGCCGATCTACGAATGGCTGATGCCGATCCTGCACCTGGATGCCCGCGCCGACCTTGTGCAGTGCATCAAGCTGTGCGAAGCCATCGCCGGTCGCGGCAGCGCCCTGACCCGTCCGCCGCGCCTGGCCCTGCCGGAAAGCGATCGGGTCTATGTCGAGCAGATCATGGCCAAGGCCCTGGCCAACCGTCCGCAACTGCCGGACGTCGGCCTCTGAGTGATTGCCGGGCCGGCTCCATCATGGAGACCGGCCTGCCTGTTTTGCGCCCATACAGGAAACGCCAGCATGTCCAGTCACCCCTCCAGCGCAACCAGCCCTTCGGGCTTGAAACGGGTCGTCGCCGCGGCCATGGCCGGCACCGTCGCCGAATGGTATGAATTCTTCCTTTACGGCACCGCCTCGGCACTGGTCTTCGGCCAGTTGTTCTTCCGCCAGACCGACAGCCCCGTCGACGGCATCATCGCCGCCTTCGCCCTCTATGCCGTAGGCTTTCTCGCCCGCCCCCTGGGCGGTTTGGTATTCGGTCACTACGGTGACAAATTCGGCCGCAAGCGCTTGCTGCAACTGAGCCTGGTGGTGGTCGGCATCACCACCTTCCTGATGGGTTGCCTGCCGGGCTTCGACACTATCGGTTATGCCGCGCCGGTGTTGCTGGTGCTGCTGCGGCTGATCCAGGGTTTTGCCTTCGGCGGCGAATGGGGTGGCGCGATTTTGCTGGTGTCCGAGCACTGCCCGGACAACCGTCGCGGCTTCTGGGCCAGTTGGCCGCAAGCCGGGGTGCCGGCCGGTAATCTGGTGGCGACGGTGGCCTTGCTGCTGTTGTCGAGCAACCTCTCGGAAGAACAGTTCCTGGCCTGGGGCTGGCGCGTGGCGTTCTGGTTCTCGGCGGTGGTGGTGCTGATCGGTTACTGGATCCGCACCAGCGTCGACGACGCACCAATCTTCAAAGAGGCCCAGGCGCGCCAGGCGCAGAAAGCCGAGCAGCAACTGGGCGTGGTCGAGGTGTTGCGCCATCACTGGCGCGCGGTGCTGGTAGGCATCGGCGCCCGCTTTGCCGAGAACATCCTCTATTACACCGTGGTGACCTTCTCGATCACCTACCTCAAGCTTGTAGTGCACAAGGACACCTCGCAGATCCTCTTGCTGATGTTCGGCGCGCACCTGCTGCATTTTTTCATGATCCCGCTGATGGGCTACCTGTCCGATCTGGTCGGGCGCAAGCCGGTGTACCTGACCGGCGCGGTGCTCACCGCCTTCTGGGGCTTCATCGGCTTCCCGCTGATGGACACCGGCAACAACTGGCTGATCATGGCCGCGATCACCCTGGGCCTGGCCATCGAGTCGATGACCTACGCGCCCTACTCGGCGCTGATGGCCGAGCTGTTCCCCACCCACGTGCGCTACACCGCGCTGTCGCTGTGCTACCAGGTGGCGCCGATTTTCGCCGGATCCCTGGCGCCGCTGATCGCCATCAGTTTGCTCAATGAGTTCCACAGCTCGACGCCGATTGCCTGGTACCTGGTTGGCGCTGCGCTGATCTCGATTGTCGCTGTTGGCCTGACCCGCGAGACCCGCGGCAAGTCGCTGCACCAGGTTGACGCCGAAGCGGCCGCGCGCATCGCCGCCGGGCAAGCGGCGCCAGTTCGCCCGGGCAGTTCGCTGGCCTGACCCCACCTTTTTTTCAGGAGTAATCCATGGCGGATATCATCGGCCACAACTACATTGGCGGCGCGCGCAGCGCCGCTGGCAGCCTCACCCTGCAGAGCCATGACGCAACCAGCGGCGAGGCCCTGCCCTATCGGTTCCACCAGGCCACCGGCGCAGAAGTGCATGCCGCTGCCCAGGCGGCGGCCGAGGCCTACCCGGTGTTTCGCAGTTTGTCGCCGGAGCGACGGGCGCAGTTTCTTGAGGCCATTGCCGCGCAACTGGAGGCCCTGGGGGATGATTTCATCACCCTGGTGACCGGCGAAACGGCGTTGCCCGCCGCGCGGATCCTCGGCGAGCGCGGGCGCACTTGCGGGCAGATGCGCCTGTTCGCCCAGGTGCTGCGCCGCGGTGACTTTCTCGGCGCACGCATCGACCGCGCCCAGCCCGATCGCCAACCGCTGCCCCGCGCCGACCTGCGCCAGTACCGCCTGGGCGTCGGCCCGGTCGCGGTGTTTGGCGCCAGCAACTTCCCCCTGGCTTTCTCCACCGCCGGCGGCGACACCGCCGCGGCCCTGGCCGCCGGCTGCCCGGTGGTATTCAAGGCCCACAGCGGCCACATGGCCACCGCTGAGCGGGTGGCCGATGCGATCATCCACGCGGCCGAACAGACCGGCATGCCCAAGGGCGTGTTCAACATGATCTACGGCGCCGGCGTCGGCGAAGCGCTGGTCAAGCATCCGGCGATCCAGGCGGTGGGTTTTACCGGCTCACTCAAGGGCGGCCGTGCGCTGTGCGACATGGCGGCGGCACGGGCACAACCGATCCCGGTGTTCGCCGAAATGAGCAGCATCAACCCGGTGCTGGTACTGCCCCAGGCCCTGAACCTGCGCAGCGAGCAGATCGCCCGCGAACTAGCGGCCTCGGTGGTGCTCGGCTGCGGGCAGTTCTGTACCAACCCGGGGCTGGTGATCGGCCTGCGCTCGCCGGCATTCAGTGCATTTACCGAACAACTGGCCGCGCAACTGGCCGCGCAACCGGCACAGACCATGCTCAACGCCGGCACCCTCGCCAGTTACACCAAGGGCGTCGAGGCGCTGCTCGCTCACCCTGGCATCAGCCACCTGGCCGGGCAGCCGCAACAGGGCAAGCAGGCGCAGGCGCAGCTGTTCAAGGCCGATGTCAGCCTGTTGCTCGAAGGCGATGCGCTGTTGCACGAAGAGGTGTTCGGGCCGGCCACGGTGCTGGTCGAGGTGGCCGACAGCACGCAGTTGCAGCAAGCATTGCACGGCCTGCACGGTCAGCTCACCGCTACCCTGATCGCCGAAGCTGAAGATCTGCAAAGCCACGCTGAACTGCTACCGCTGCTGGAGCAGAAGGTCGGCCGGGTACTGTTCAACGGCTACCCGACCGGCGTCGAAGTCTGTGATGCAATGGTGCACGGCGGCCCCTACCCGGCCACCTCCGATGCCCGCGGGACGTCGGTGGGCAGCCTGGCCATCGAGCGCTTCCTGCGCCCGGTGTGCTACCAGAACTGCCCGGATGCGCTGCTACCGCCAGCGTTGCAGAACGCCAACCCGCTGGGCATCGCGCGCCTGGTCGACGGCCAGAGCAGCCGCACCGCCCTGTAAGGGTGGGTTTCAGGCCAGCAGCGCCCTGAGATCGTTGTACAGGGCCTGCGGGATTTCCACCCCTTCCACCAGGCTGCGCGCCCGTGCTGTATAGCGGCGCGCAGACGGCAGCCGCGCGCCCTGCCCCTCGATGCTCTCGAATACCACCTCGGCCCGGGCCAGGTGTTGATCGGCGGCGTCACCCAAAAACCTGCGCGGGTCCAGGGCAATCAGCAACTCACCATGATAAGGCGAGGATTTGCTGCCGTCGGCATGGGCCAGTGATTCGGCACTGGTCAGGTCGCCGATCAACGGCCCGGCGATCAGTTCGACCATCGCTGCCAGCGCCGAGCCCTTGTGCCCGCCGAAGGTGAGCATGGCGCCACGGTCCAGCACCACGTTGGGGTCGGTGCTGGGCTGGCCGTGCTCATCCACGCCCCAGCCTTCGGGAATCGCCTTGCCGGCACGCCGATGCAGCTCGATGTCGCCACGGGCGATGGCGCTGGTAGCGAAGTCAAAGACATACGGATGCGTGCCCGCCCTCGGCCAGCCGAAGGCGATGGGGTTGGTGCCGAACACCGGCCGATGGCCACCGGCAGGCGCCACCCAGGCATGGCTGGGGGTGAATGCCAGGGCCACCAGGCCGGCCTCGGCCAACTGCTCGATCTCGACCCACAAGGCCGAAAAGTGCACACAGCGGTTGATCGCCAGGGCGGCGATGCCGTTGCGTTGGGCCTTGGCTTGCAACAACGGCAAGCCGGCCTGGAATGCCAGCTGAGAGAACCCGCCGCCAGCATCCACGCGCACGATCGACGGCGCCTGGTCGATGACTTCGGGGCGGGCATCGGCAACCACCTTGCCGGCCTTGAGCGAGCCGACGCAGCCCAGCACCCGGTACAGGCCATGGGAGGCGCAACCATCGCGCTCGCCGGCGACGATGGTATCGCTCACCGCCCGGGCATGGTCGGCGTCAAAGCCGTTGTGCAAAAGGATCGAAAAGGCCAGCGAATGGGCTTCGGACAGGGTCAGGCGGATCATGGTCATCTCCTTGGGCTGACTGTCCAGCCTGCCTCAAGCCCGCTGCGCCGACTTGATCGCTTTAGCCCCCGGTGATGACGATCTCGGCATAGCGGGGAAGGCTGCAAGGGCCGCCAGTGCCCGCTGGATGTACTGCTGATACCGCTCAGGGTCGCTGACCTCGACATGGGCAATCCAGCGGGCCTTCAATGCATGCTCCCGCCCCAGGTAGATTTGTATTACGGCATACCCTATAGCTTACTCCTCAGCCTCGGGAAAGTTGCGGCAGCTTTTGCGCTCGGCCAGTTCCTGGTCGGTAGGTCGCTGCTCGACGAACACGGCGCGGCCATCCTTGTAGATCTCCAGATACCCCCATTCCAGATCCTGCTCCCGCTGACCAGGCTTGGGCGGATTGCGCCACCAGGGCTCGCGACTGATCAATTGCATGGCAATGGCTCCCGCTGAAACACACTACTTCACTATAGACACTGGACCACGAGCGCTCTGGCTCGGCCATCGGCGCCCGCACACCGATGCCGGGTGATAGCCGGTAGCTTGCAGACTCTTGTCAAAGCGCCGCTGGAATGGCCGGTGTTCCCGACACCGGGCTGGCGCATTGAAACCATCGCGGGGCAAGCCCGCTCCTACCTGGTCTGTAGGAGCGGGCTTGCCCCGCGATAAGGCCGGTCAGGCTGGCGCCGAGGTGCGAATCAGGTGATCGAAGGCCGCCAACGAAGCCTTGGCGCCCTCGCCCACGGCAATCACGATCTGCTTGTATGGCACGGTGGTCACGTCACCGGCGGCGAACACGCCCGGGAGGTTGGTCTGGCCGCGGGCATCGACGATGATCTCGCCGCGCGGGGTCAGCTCGACCGTGCCTTTGAGCCAGTCGGTGTTGGGCAGCAGGCCGATCTGCACGAAGATCCCTTCCAGCGCCAGGTCATGCAGCTCATCGCTGTTGCGGTCCTTGTAGCGCAGGCCGTTGACCTTCTCGCCATCACCAAGCACCTCGGTGGTCAGCGCACTGGTGATCACCTTGACGTTCGGCAAGCTGTGCAGCTTGCGCTGCAGCACGGCGTCGGCACGCAACTGGCTGTCGAACTCGATCAGGGTCACCTGGGCAACGATACCGGCCAGGTCAATGGCCGCTTCCACACCCGAGTTGCCGCCACCGATCACCGCCACGCGCTTGCCCTTGAACAGCGGGCCATCGCAGTGCGGGCAGTAGGCAACGCCGCGGCTGCGGTATTGCTGCTCGCCGGGTACGTTCATTTCGCGCCAGCGTGCACCGGTGGCGAGGATCACAGTCTTGGCCTTGAGCGAGGCACCACTGGCCAGGCGCACTTCGTGCAGGCCGCCGTCGGTGGCCGGAATCAAGGCTTCACCGCGCTGCAGGTTGATGATATCGACGTCGTACTGCTTGACGTGTTCTTCAAGGGCCATGGCCAGCTTCGGTCCTTCGGTTTCCTGCACCGAGATGAAGTTCTCGATGGCCATGGTGTCGAGTACCTGGCCGCCGAAACGCTCGGCGGCAACGCCGGTGCGAATGCCTTTGCGCGCGGCATAGATCGCCGCGGCGGCGCCCGCCGGGCCGCCACCGACCACCAGCACGTCAAAGGCATCCTTGGCGTTGATCTTCTCGGCCTGACGCTCGCCGGCGCTGGTGTCGAGCTTGGCGAGGATTTCTTCCAGGCCCATGCGGCCCTGGCCAAACACTTCGCCGTTGAGGTAGACGCTGGGCACGGCCATGACCTTGCGGCGCTCGACTTCGGCCTGGAACAGCGCACCGTCGATGGCGACGTGGCGAATATTGGGGTTGAGCACCGCCATCAGGTTCAGCGCCTGGACCACATCCGGGCAGTTCTGGCACGACAGCGAGAAGTAGGTTTCAAAGTTGAACTCACCCTTGAGCGCGCTGATCTGCTCGATCACCTCCAGGCTGGCCTTGGACGGATGACCGCCGACCTGCAGCAGGGCGAGCACCAGCGAGGTGAACTCGTGGCCCATGGGGATGCCGGCAAAGCGCAGGCTGATGTCAGCGCCAGGACGATTGAGCGAGAACGACGGGCGACGGGCGTCGCTGCCATCTTCACGCAGGGTAATCAGGTTCGACAGGCCGGCGATTTCCACCAGCAGGTCGCGCAATTCGCGGGACTTCGCGCCGTCATCGAGGGAAGCAACGATCTCGATCGGCTGAGTGACCCGTTCCAGGTAGGCTTTCAACTGAGTTTTAAGCGTGGCGTCCAACATACGGGCGATTCCTTTTTCAAACGGTAGAAATAACAACGCCCGGGCGAAAGCGCCCGGGCGTTTTGCGGGGCGGTGACAACGTCAGGTGCGGTAGACCACCGCCCTCGGCTGGCTCACGGTCTTAGATCTTGCCGACCAGGTCCAGCGATGGCGCCAGGGTAGCTTCGCCTTCTTTCCACTTGGCCGGGCAGACTTCGCCTGGGTGGGCGGCAACGTACTGGGCAGCCTTGACCTTGCGCAGCAGCTCGCTGGCGTCACGGCCGACACCACCGTCGTTGAGTTCGACGATCTTGATCTGGCCTTCTGGGTTGATCACGAAGGTGCCACGGTCAGCGATGCCGGCTTCTTCGATCAGCACGTCGAAGTTGCGCGAGATGACGTGGGTCGGGTCACCGATCAGTGGGTACTGGATCTTGCCGATGGTGTCCGAAGTGTCGTGCCAGGCTTTGTGGGTGAAGTGGGTATCGGTGGACACGCCGTAGATTTCCACGCCCAGGTCTTTGAACTGCGCGTAGTTGTCGGCCAGGTCGCCCAGCTCGGTCGGGCAGACGAAGGTGAAGTCGGCCGGGTAGAAGAACACTACCGACCATTTGCCTTTCAGATCGGCATCCGAGACTTCGACAAACTTGCCCTGGTGGTAAGCGGTAGCTTTGAACGGTTTAACCTGGCTGTTGATGATAGGCATGAGTGACGCTCCTTCAGGGGGTTGAAAAAACTGATGGGAGAATCGTAGCCAATGCATTGGATTAATGCTCATTGGCAAAGCTCATGTTGTTGATTGGTTTTGGCTATAAGGCGGGGCTATTAATAGAGGGTTTGAAGCTATCGCGGGGCAAGCCCGCTCCTACCGGCCAGTAGGAGCGGGCTTGCCCCGCGATTGGAGTACGCCGTTTAACGCGATGGCGTACGCAAGGTGACGAACTCTTCCGCCGCCGTAGGATGCACGCCAATGGTCTCGTCGAACTGCTGCTTGGTCGCCCCGGCCTTGAGGGCAATGCCCAGGCCCTGGATGATTTCGCCGGCGTCCGGGCCGACCATATGGCAACCCAGCACGCGGTCGGTGTCGGCATCGACCACCAGCTTCATCAGGGTCTTTTCCTGCACCTCGGTGAGGGTCAGCTTCATCGGCCGGAAGCGGCTTTCGAAGATCTGCACCTTGTGGCCCTGCTCCAGCGCCTGTTCTTCGGTCAAGCCAACGGTACCAATCGGTGGCTGGCTGAACACGGCGGTAGGGATGTTCTGGTAATCCACCGGGCGGTACTGCTCGGGCTTGAACAGGCGCCGGGCCACAGCCATGCCTTCGGCCAGGGCCACCGGGGTCAGTTGCACACGGCCGATCACATCGCCAATCGCCAGGATCGACGGCGCGGTGGTCTGGTACAGGTCGTCGACGCGGATAAAACCACGCGGGTCGAGTTCGACGCCGGTGTTTTCCAGGCCCAGGTTGTCGAGCATCGGTCGCCGGCCAGTGGCATAGAATACGCAGTCGGCCACCAGTTCGCGACCATCCTTGAGGGTAGCCTTGAGGCTGCCGTCGTCCTGGCGCTCGATACGCTGGATATCGCTGTTGAACTGCAGGTCCATGCCGCGTTTTTCCAGCTCGTCCTTGAGGTGCTCGCGCACACTGCCATCAAAGCCGCGCAGGAACAGGTCGCCGCGGTACAGCAGCGAGGTTTTTGCCCCCAGGCCCTGGAAGATCCCGGCAAATTCCACGGCGATGTAACCGCCGCCAACCACCAGCACGCGCTTGGGCAGGTCTTTGAGGTAGAACGCCTCGTTGGAGCTGATCGCCAGCTCCTTGCCCGGAATATCCGGGATCTGCGGCCAGCCGCCGGTGGCAATGAGGATGTGCTCGGCGCTGTAGCGCTGGCCATCGACTTCCACCTCATGGGCACCCGTCAGTTTGGCGTGGCCTTCCAGCAAGGTCACGCCGCTGTTGACCAGCAGGTTGCGGTAGATACCGTTGAGCCGCTCGATTTCGCGGTTCTTGTTGGCGATCAACTGGCCCCAGTCGAACTGGGCATCTTCCAGCGACCAGCCAAAGCCTGCGGCCTGCTCGAAGTCATCGGCAAAATGCGCGCCGTAGACCAGCAGCTTTTTCGGCACGCAGCCAACGTTGACGCAGGTACCACCCAGGTAGCGGCTTTCGGCAACCGCCACTTTTGCACCGAAGCCTGCGGCAAAGCGCGCAGCGCGCACACCGCCAGACCCGGCACCAATCACGAACAGATCAAAATCGTAGGTCATCTCGAGGGTCTCAAGCTGCAAGTATCAAGCTACAAGCTACAAGAAAAAGCCACCCGAAGGTGGCTTTATCAAACCGCTAGCTACCAGGCTCAGTACGCTTTGCCGGTTTTGTAGAAGTTCTCGAAGCAGAAGTTGGTCGCTTCGATGTAGCCTTCGGCGCCACCGCAGTCGAAACGCTTGCCCTTGAACTTGTAGGCAATAACGCAGCCATCTTGGGCCTGCTTCATCAGGGCGTCGGTGATCTGGATTTCACCGCCTTTGCCCGGCTCGGTTTCTTCGATCAGTTTGAAGATGTCCGGGGTCATGATGTAGCGGCCGATGATCGCCAGGTTCGACGGAGCATCTTCAGGCTTTGGCTTCTCGACCATGTTGCGCACGCGGTACAGGTCGTCACCGATCAGGTCGCCGGCGATCACACCGTATTTGCTGGTTTCCTGCGGGTCGACTTCCATGATGGCAACGATGGTGCAGCGGTACTGTTTGTACAGCTTGACCATCTGCTTGAGCACGCTGTCGCCTTCGAGGTTGACGCACAGGTCGTCCGCCAGTACCACGGCGAACGGTTCGTCGCCGATCAGCGGGCGGCCAGTGAGGATCGCGTGGCCCAAGCCTTTCATTTCGGTCTGGCGGGTGTAGGAGAACGAACACTCGTCGAGCAGACGACGGATGCCGACCAGGTATTTTTCCTTGTCGGTGCCCTTGATCTGGTTTTCCAGCTCATAGCTGATGTCGAAGTGGTCTTCCAGGGCGCGCTTGCCACGACCGGTGACGATGGCAATTTCGTTCAATCCAGCTTCCAGCGCTTCTTCAACGCCGTACTGGATCAGTGGCTTGTTCACCACCGGCAGCATTTCCTTGGGCATGGCTTTGGTAGCGGGCAGGAAGCGAGTGCCGTAACCGGCTGCCGGGAACAAGCATTTCTTGATCATATACGTCCTTAACAAGGGCTTTGCGTACGAAATTCGGCGCAGTCTAATCAGGCAGCGGTCACCTTACAATGCCCCACCACGCTGGCCGATGCCATCATAGATGAAATCCCGGGGGGGATAGTTCCCCGGGAGCATAAATAATGCGCCGGTAGCTGACCACCGGCAGTTAAACAGCCGATGCCTACATGCCCTGCCCGACCAGCACCCCGTCGACCTTCTGGCCATAGAGGTTGACGCCGTCATTGGCGTGGAACTTCAGCCGGGTCTTCTCGATCGAGCCGTCGACCAGGCGCGGGTCCTGCGGCCGTTCGTGGCGGTTGATGTAAGCGGCCACGTCCCAGGCCTGCTGGTCGCTCAGGCTGCCGGGCTTGCCCAAGGGCATATTGTGCTTGATGAAGGAGGCGGCGGTATTGATCCGGTGCATGCCGGCGCCCCAGTTGTAGGAGTCCTTGCCCCACAATGGCGGCATCACGTAGTTGCCGGCTACCTTCTGCCCTTCGCCATTGGCGCCGTGGCAAATGGAGCACTGGGCCTGGTACACCTGCTCACCGCGTTTGAAGTCGTAACCTTGCGCCGATTGCGCCACCTCCGGGTAGCCGCGGCCAGCACTCTCGACGCCAATCGGCGCCTTGCTCGCCAGCCAGTAGGCATAGACCGACAAGGCTGTCATCTGCGGGCTGTCGGCCGCTGGCGGCTTGCCGTTCATGCTGAACTGAAAGCAGCCCTGGATGCGCTCGGCGAAGGTGTTGACCTTGTCGTTTTTCTTGCGATAGGCCGGGTACATGGGATACGCGCCCCACAGCGGCGCCGAGTTGCCCAGGCGGCCCTGGTCGAGGTGACAGTTGCTGCAGTTAAGGCCGTTGCCAACGTTGTCAGGCATCAGCCGGCGTGTGTCGACAAACAAGGCGTAGCCATCGCGGACCATCTTGCCGTAGGCGTTGTCGGGCAGCTCGCTTTCTGCCGGCGGGGTAAAGCCAGGCGCGGCAGCTGGCGGGGTCTTGAGTTGCGACTGGTCTTCCATGGCAATCGGCGCAGCATGGACACTGCCAAAGGCCAGGGTCAGGGCAGCGAGAATCATCGGCTTCATGGCTTGACCTCCGGGCTGACAGGGTTGGCGAAGTAGTTGGCCACGGCCTTTATTTCGTCATCGGTCATCGCCTTGGCCACACCGACCATCAACTGATTGGGGTCGTTGCTGCGGCTGCCGTCGCGCCAGGCGTTGAGCTGGGCAACCAGATAGGTGGCCGGTTGATGGGCCAGTGGCGGAAAATGCTCACCAACACCGGCGCCGCCCGGGCCGTGGCACTGCACACAGCCGGGGATCTTGCGGTTCCAGTCGCCGTACAGCGCCAGCTTCTGCACCGGGTCGGCAGCCATCTGCTGGCGGTGGATATCGCTGGCAGGCTCGCTGGGCATGGCCGCCAGGGTCGTGGTCACCGCCTGGATTTCCTCGGCGCTGAGGGCCTTGGCCAGCGGCTCCATGATCGGGTGCTTGCGGCTGCCGTTCTGAAAGTCGTGCAGTTGCTTGCTCAGGTACGCCGCAGGCAGGCCGGCCAGGCGCGGAAAGCCGGCAGGCGCAATGCCCTTGGCGTCGGCGCCATGGCAACCCAGGCAGGCCATGGCGGCCGGGTTCTGGCCACCCTGGGTGAAGATTTTCTGGCCATCGACGGCATGTGCGGCAGGCAATGAAAACAGCAGCAGGCTGCTGATCAGGATGCGATCCAGTGGGATCATCACGGACTCCATTTTCTTGTTATAAGCTTAGGCTTAATAAGTATAAGCCTATGAATAGTAGGCCTATACGCCGCAAGCTACAACGCAGAAAGATGGCTAGATGCCAGCTGAATCGATTAGCCGAAAAAGGATTTAGCTCGAAATGCAGCGCGTCGCTGCCGTCTTCACATCACCCAGGCGCAGCGGGAAGTTGTTCAGGCGCTCATACAGCTTGATGCTGCTACCGCTACCGCGCTTGTCGATATCCACCAGCGCCGCCGGGCCGCCGCCGACCTTTTGCGGCACCACCAGGCGCAGACCGTCGTGGCGTTCTTCCACGGTCAGTTGCCCGCGCGACTCGGTCAATTGCTGCTGCACGCAGTCCGCGTATTCCTGGGGTTTTTTGCCAGAAATCACATTGAGGGTTTCCGGGCTGTGCTCCAGCTCCGACACACTCACACAGCCACCCAGCGTTACTGCCAACGCTGCTACGACCCACTTCATCAAGCACACCTCCACCACGGAAAAAGAATAAGACCGCGCGCAGACCATTTTGCTCCCTTGATTGGCAGTTTTATCCTGGGCCTGGCACGAAGGCCGACAGTGTAACCGACATCATGGTATCGTTTTGATTTGCTGACAGATCCAATGCGGAGTGCAACATGAAATTCGTACACCAGCGCGAGCACCTCAACGAGGATGACATCGTGGTCATTCATTGCTCCCAGCGCTGCAATATCCGCCTGATGAACGATGCCAACTTCCGCAGCTTCAAGAACGGCGGCCGTCACACCTACCACGGCGGCGCCTTTGTCGACTTCCCGGCGAAGATCACCGTGCCCAGCACCGGTTTCTGGAACATCACCATCGACACCGTCGGCCCGCGCGCCCTGTCGGCAGTGACCAAGCCAACCTTCACCCATACCATCAAGTTCATTCGCCGTTCGTCGTCGAAGCTGAGATAAGCCCATGAGCCAGACCACCAAGTTCGTGATCAAGTACAAGATCGATGGCGAGCAACGATTCGACTTCGCCCAGATGATCAGCGATGCGCCTGAGCACGTGCAGGCAGCGCTGCAACAATTGCACGGCGAAGACGCCAAGAAAATCACTGATATCAAGGTGAGCAAAGCGCTGTAACACCCTCCTCAGCACAAGGAACCCCAGGCATGCGCCAATGGCCGGACACCCGTCTCCTCGATCTGCTCGGCATCGAGCTGCCGATCCTTCAGGCGCCAATGGCCGGCTCCACCGGTTCAGCCATGGCCATTGCCGTAAGCAACGCCGGCGGCCTGGGTTCGCTGCCGTGTGCCACCTTGAGCCTGGATCAGATCCGCGCCGAGTTGCAGGCCTTCAACGAGGCCAGCAACGGCCCGCTCAACCTCAACTTCTTCTGCCACCAGCCGCCGCAGCCGGACCCTGAGCGCGATGCGGCCTGGAAGCAGGCGCTCAAGCCGTATTACCTGGAGCTGGGCGCCGACTTCGATGCGCCCACACCGGTGTCCAACCGCGCGCCCTTCGACGACGCCAGCTGCCAGCTGGTCGAGCACTACAAGCCGGCCGTGGTCAGCTTCCACTTCGGCCTGCCCGAAGCCAGCCTGCTCAAGCGGGTCAAGGCCACGGGCGCCAAGGTGCTGTCCAGCGCCACCACCGTGGATGAAGCGCTGTGGCTGGAAGATCACGGCTGCGACGCAATCATCGCCATGGGCTATGAAGCCGGCGGCCACCGCGGGATGTTCCTCAGCAGCAACCTCACTACCCAGGTCGGCACCCTGGCGCTGGTGCCGCAGATTGTCGATGCTGTGAAGGTGCCGGTGATTGCCGCGGGCGGCATTGGCGACCACCGCGGCATCGTCGCCGCCCTGGCGCTGGGCGCTTCGGCGGTGCAACTGGGCACCGCTTACCTGTTCTGCCCCGAGGCCAAGGTCTCGGCGGCTCATCGCCAGGCGCTGCACAGCGCCAAGGAAAGCGACACGGCGCTGACCAACCTGTTCACCGGGCGCCCGGCGCGTGGTATCAACACGCGCATCATGCGCGAGCTGGGGCCGATGAGCGAGCTGGCACCGCGCTTTCCCCTGGCCGGCGGTGCGCTGATGCCGCTGCGGGCCATCAGCGAGCCAAAGGGCAACAGCGATTTCAGCAACCTCTGGGCAGGCCAGGCGCTGCGTCTGGGCCAGGCCCTGGCGGCCGGTGAACTGACCCGCACACTGGCACAAAACGCCCTCGCCCAGCTCAAACGCTGAAGCAGTACTTCCCGTTGGTCGGGCATTCGCTATATATTCACCTATATAACGACTACCCCCTCAGCCTGTGGAGCTGTTTTTCATGAGTAAGTGCGCACCTCGTTTTGCCCTGGCCGCCCTGGCCACCTTCATGACCTTCAACAGCGCCTGGGCCGATGAGGTACAGGTAGCCGTCGCCGCCAACTTCACCGCGCCGATCCAGGCGATTGCCAAGGATTTCGAGAAGGACACCGGCCACAAGCTGGTGGCCGCCTACGGCGCCACCGGCCAGTTCTACGCGCAGATCAAGAACGGCGCACCGTTCGAAGTGTTCCTTGCCGCCGACGACAGCACCCCGGAAAAGCTCGAGAACGAAGGCGACACCGTCAAGGGCTCACGCTTCACCTACGCCATTGGCACCCTGGCACTGTGGTCGGCCAAGGAAGGCTATGTCGATGGCAAGGGTGATGTGCTGAAAAAGAATGAGTTCAAGCACCTGTCGATTGCCAACCCGAAAGCTGCGCCCTACGGCCTGGCCGCTACCCAGGTACTGAGCAAGCTGCAGCTGACCGAGGCCACCAAGGGCAAGATCGTCGAAGGCCAGAACATTACCCAGGCGTACCAGTTCGTCTCCACCGGCAATGCCGAACTGGGCTTTGTCGCCCTGTCGCAGATCTACAAGGACGGCAAGGTCAGCAGCGGCTCGGCCTGGATCGTGCCGTCCAACCTGCACGAGCCGATCAAGCAGGACGCGGTGATTCTCAACAAAGGCAAGGACAACGCCGCGGCCAAAGCCCTGGTTGAATACCTCAAGGGCCCGAAAGCCGCAGCCGTGATCAAATCCTACGGTTACGAAATCTGATGCCACTGGATGCCAGCGACCTCGGCGCCATCTGGCTGACCTTCAAACTGGCCAGCCTGACCACGCTGATTCTGTTGCTGATTGGTACCCCCATCGCCTGGTGGCTGGCGCGCACGCGCTCATGGCTGCGCGGGCCGGTGGGCGCGGTGGTGGCCCTGCCGCTGGTGCTGCCACCGACGGTGATCGGCTTTTACCTGTTGCTGGCTTTGGGGCCCAACGGCTGGATCGGCCAGACCACCCAGGCGCTGGGGCTGGGCACCGTGGTGTTCAGCTTCAGCGGCCTGGTGATCGGTTCGGTGGTGTATTCGATGCCCTTCGTCGTACAGCCGCTGCAAAACGCCTTCAGCGCCATCGGTGAACGCCCGCTGGAAGTGGCCGCGACCCTGCGTGCCAGCCCCTGGGACACCTTCGTCCATGTGGTATTGCCCCTGGCCCGGCCAGGCTTTATCACTGCCAGCATCCTCGGCTTTGCCCATACCGTCGGTGAGTTCGGCGTGGTGCTGATGATCGGCGGCAATATTCCCGACAAGACCCGGGTGGTCTCGGTGCAGATCTTCGACCACGTCGAAGCCATGGAGTACCTGCAGGCCCACTGGCTGGCCGGGGCCATGCTGGTATTCTCTTTCCTCGTGCTGCTGGCGCTGTACTCCAGCCGCCGGGGCAAATCGGCCTGGAGCTGAGCATGGCGGCGATGATTCACGCCCGATTGAAACTGGACCGCGGCGACTTCAGCCTGGATGTCGACCTGCAACTGCCCGGGCGCGGCATCAGTGCGCTGTTCGGCCATTCAGGCTCCGGCAAGACCACCTGCCTGCGCTGCCTGGCCGGGCTGGAACGGGCCCCCGAAGCCTACATCGAGGTCAATGGCGAGATCTGGCAGGACTCGCGCCGCGAATATTTCATTGCCCCGCACCAGCGCCCGATCGGTTACGTGTTCCAGGAGGCCAGCCTGTTCGCGCACCTGTCGGTGCGCGCCAACCTGACCTTCGGCTACAAGCGCATCCCCGCCCAGCAGCGCAAGGTCAGCCTCGAGCAGGCCTGCGAACTGCTCGGCATCGAGCACCTGCTGCAGCGCAAGCCAGCCACCCTGTCCGGCGGCGAAGCCCAGCGTGTGGGCATTGCCCGGGCGCTGCTGAGCAGCCCGCAACTGCTGTTGATGGACGAGCCGCTGGCAGCCCTCGACGGCCCGCGCAAGCGCGAGATCCTGCCCTACCTCGAGCGCCTGCACAGCGAGCTGGAGATTCCGCTGGTCTACGTCAGCCACGCCCAGGATGAAGTGGCACGGCTGGCCGATCACCTGGTGCTGCTTGAGCAGGGCAAGGTCCAGGCCAGCGGGCCGATTGCCGCCACCCTCGCGCGCCTCGACCTGCCGCTGGCCCAGGGCGACGACGCCGGGGTGATCATCGAAGGCCAGGTCAGCGCCTACAGCAGCGACTATCAGTTGCTCAGCCTGCAACTGCCGCACAGCCACCTGCAATTGCGCGTGGCCCACGAACCACTGGCCGTGGGCATGCCGCTGCGCTTGAAGGTGCAGGCGCGGGACGTCAGCCTGAGCCTTGGCGCCGACCAGCAATCGAGCATCCTCAATCGCCTGCCGGTGACCGTCAGCGGCCATCGCCCGGCCGACAACAGTGCCCACGTGCTGGTCAGCCTGGACGCCGCCGGCACCACCTTGCTGGCGCGCATCACCCGCTACTCCGCCGACCAGCTGCAGCTGCACGCCGGCCAGTCGCTGTGGGCACAGATAAAGTCGGTGGCACTGTTGGGTTGAGCTTGCGGTCCATAGTACAAACCCCGCAACCGGACCTGCGCCATGCCCGACACCGCCCTGCCCGCCGCCTTGCATTATGTCGATGACAGCCAGCCAGGCCTGCGGCGCAAAAGCCTGCGCGGCAAGTTCGCCTACTTCGATGGGCAAGGCGGGCGGGTCAAAGATCCGGCCACCCTCGCGCGGATCAAGGCCCTGGTGATCCCCCCGGCCTACACCGATGTGTGGATCTGCGCCGACCCGCAAGGCCACCTGCAGGCTACCGGCCGTGATGCCCGCGGGCGCAAGCAGTACCGCTACCATGCCGACTGGCGCAGTTACCGCGACAGCCACAAGTACGCGCGCATGCTGGACTTTGCCAGCCTGCTGCCCAAGCTGCGCCGGCAACTGGACAGCCACCTGGCGCGGCCGGGGCTTGATCGGCAAAAGGTCATGGCCCTGGTGGTGAGCCTGCTCGACAGCACCTTGATCCGCATCGGCAACCGCCAGTACGCCCGCGACAACAAGTCTTACGGGCTGACCACCCTGCGCACCCGTCACGTCAAGGTCGACGGCAGCGCCATCCGCTTTCAGTTTCGCGGCAAGAGCGGTATCGAGCATCAGGTGACGGTGAAGAACCGGCGCCTGGCCAACCTGATCAAACGCTGCATGGACCTGCCCGGCCAGGACCTGTTCCAGTACCAGGATGACCAGGGCCAGCGCCACAGCGTCGGTTCAGCCGACGTCAACGCCTACCTGCAGGAGCTGACCGGCAGCGACTTCACCGCCAAGGATTACCGCACCTGGGCCGGCAGCGCCCTGGCCCTGAGCCTGTTGCGCCAGCTTGAATGGCAACCGGAGCAGGAGGCCAAACGTCAGATCGTCGAGACCGTCAGGCAGGTCGCCAGCCGCCTGGGCAACACCCCGGCGGTGTGCCGGCGCTGCTACATCCACCCGGCGCTGTTCGAGCATTTCACCCTCGGCGAGCTGGCCAAGCTGCCACGGGCGCGCACGCGCAAGGGGCTGGAGGCCGAGGAAGTGGCCCTGGCGCTGTTTCTGCAAAACCTGGCGGCCCCTTGAAAAGCCATTCAGCGAAACCCACCTTGGGTATCATGCAGAGAAATTTCCCATATTCCTTCAACCCCCCTATGCTTGCGGGTACGGGCAGCACTCGCTGCTTCGGAGTGCTCATCCAGCCAATCGGCACCTGCGACTAAAGACTCACTACAGAATCTGTGTTCGGGGGAATTAATATCCGCCGAAAGCGTCTTTAATGAAGGGAAAGAGGGATGCACCCCTGTGTGATCCCGGCTTCTGCGGGCCGCGCCCGCAAGGCAACTTACGTTACCAAGGAGATATACATGCTGATACTCACCCGCAAGGTTGGCGAAAGCATCGTCATCAACGATGACATCAAAGTCACCATTCTGGGCGTCAAAGGGATGCAAGTGAGGATCGGCATCGATGCACCGAAAGATGTTCAGGTGCACCGCGAAGAGATTTTCAAACGCATTCAGGCCGGTAGCCCGGCACCGGAAAAAGGAGGCGACGAGCACTAAGCAGCCCCCAACCGACTCAAGCCGCACGGATGCGCTTGATCCTGACACTGGCAACCCGCCCGGTTGCAGTCACAGGCCTCAAGGCGCCTCGGGCGTATCGACCAGTTCCTTCACTTTGGCAATCAGTTGCTCGATGTCGAAGGGTTTGTCGAACACGGCGGCGAACAGCCCGGGATTGTCCCGCCCCTTGTGAGCCTGCGCCCCGCTCATCAGTATGATCGGCAAGCCTTGCAAGAGTGGCTCTGCACGAATACTGACGGCCAACGCCTCGCCATCCATCACCGGCATCATGTAATCGGTGATCACCAACTCCACCCGCTTGCCTTTCAATACGTCCAGGGCCTTCTGCCCATTGCCGGCCAGCTCCACGTCGAAACCTTCGTCTTCCAGGGCCCAGCCGAGGATATTGGCGATCAGGTACTCGTCGTCGACGACCAGAATGGTGCTCATGCCGTTGCCACCCCCGGCCTCATGATCCAGGCACCTGCGAAGGCGTGCCGGACATCACCCCCGTGGCCTGGGTAAAGGCTTTTTGCAGGTCGATGCCATGGTCGCTGATGATCAGCTCCAGCAGGGCCGGGTCGTAATAGCTGTCGCGCACCTTGAGGATCGACAGCAAGCGCTTGAGCTCCGAGTCCATCTCGACAAAGCGCATCAACAGCAGGTTGTCGACAATGCTCGAAAGGTCCGGTGCCGGCGCGTTGATTTCCGAGCCGAAGATATCGCGCATCTCCCAAGTGGCCAGGACGCTGACGTCATGGGCCCGCAGCTCGCCGGTCAGGGCGCGGAAGAATTCATTCAGGCGCGTCGGGTTGCTGGCCAGGCGGGTGAACGCGCCGAGGCTGTCGATCAGCACGCGCTTGATGCTGTGCTGCTCGACCAGGCGCAACAAGCGCATGCCGACATCATCAAGCACGCCTTCGGTGGTCGGTTGCCAGGCAATGTGCAAGGCCCCGGCGCGCTCCATGGCGGCGAAGTCGTAGCCCAGGGCGCCGGCCTTGAGACGCAGGCGCTGCGGGGTTTCATAAAAGCCGAAATGCAGGCCGGGTTCTGCCGCTGTTGCCGCACCGAGAAAGCTCACGCCCAGTGAAGTCTTGCCGATGCCCGAGGGGCCCATCACCAGGGTCACCGAGGCGGCCGGCAGGCCGCCGCCGAGCAGGCGGTCGAACACCGGCACGCCGCTGGGAATGCGCATCAGTTCGCCCATGCCGTGCCCGCTGGGGTGGCTGTACAGTGATTCCAGGCGCGGGTAAACCTGCAGGCCGTGTTCGGTGATTTCGCATTCGTGAATACCCGACAATGCGCCACTGCCGCGGGTCTTGCGCAGCTGGATCCGGCGCACAGAGCGGCTGCCCAGCAGCTCGTCACCCAGCTCGATGACGCCATCGACCATGGTGTGTTCGGGGCTGCCGTCCTCCAGCCGCGAGCTGGTCAAGAACAGTACGGTGCAACCGGCGAAGGCGGCATGACCATGCAGCTCAGCGATAAATTTCTTGGTGTCCAGCGGCGTTTCCGCGCGCGAGCGGGCATTGAGCAGGCCGTCGACGATCAGCAGGCTGGCCTGGTGGCGGCTGATCTCGCCGCGCAGCAGTTTTACCACTTCATCCAGGCCCTCTTGCTCGAGGGTGTCGAAGGCGCTGACGAACTGCAGCTGCGCGCCGATTTTGCCGGGGTCGAAAAAGCTCAAGGTCGACAGGTACTGGAACAAACGCTCGTGGGATTCGCTCAGTAGCGTCGCCACCAGCACGCGCCCACCCTGGCTGACGTGATTGAAGGCCAGCTGGTTGGCGAGGATGGTCTTGCCCGAGCCAGGCCGGCCCTGGACGATGTAGGAAGCACCGACCACCAGCCCACCCTTGAGCAGTTCGTCGAGACCGGGAATACCGGTGGCCAGGCGTTTGAGTTGTTCCACGATGCTATGCACCTCCGCGTTCAGGGCCGGGGTTGGCGGTGTAGACCGGCAGGTAGACACTCATGCAGGTGCCCTTGCCCGCTTCACTGCTGACGCTGACCGTGCCGTTGCTCTGCTTGGCAAAACCATAGACCTGGCTCAGGCCCAGGCCGGTGCCCTTGCCAAAACTCTTGGTGGTGAAAAAAGGCTCGAAGATGCGCGGCAGTATCTTGCTGTCGATACCCCGCCCGGTGTCGCTGACACTGATGCAGACAAAGCGCCCGAGCAAGCCGTCGGGACGCCCCTGCAGCTCGCAGTTGCGCGCCTGCATGGTGATCGTCCCCTCGCCGTCGATGGCATCGCGGGCATTGAAGATCAGGTTGAGCAAGACCATCTGCAACTGCCCGGCGTCGACTTCGACATCCCACAGTTCGTCGGCCAGCAGCACCTGCAACTCCACCGAGACAGGCAAGGTCTGGCCAAGCAGCAGGCGTGTCGACTCGACCAGATCCGGTACCTTGATGCGGCCGAACTTCAGCGCCTTGTGGCGGGCGAAACTGAGCAGCTGCTGGGTCATCTGGCTGCCACGCTCGCCAGCGTCAAGGATGTGTTCGAGCAAGCGCCGGGTGCGCTGCGGGTCGCGGCTGTTGAGGGCCAGTCGCGCCGAGCCGATGATGATGGTCAAAAGGTTGTTGAAGTCGTGGGCCATGCCCCCGGTCAGCTGGCCGAGGGCTTCGAGCTTTTGCGACTGGAACAGCTGGGCTCGGACCTCATCGAGTTGCAGCGCCGCGTCACGGCGGTCGGTGATGTCGCGGGTGATCTTCGCCAGCCCGACCACCTCGCCGTCCGGCGACTTGATCACATCCAGCGCCACCAGCGCCCAGAACAGCGTGCCATCCTTGCGCTGGCGCCAGCCTTCATCCTGGGCGCCACCGGTGCTCAAAGCCCGTTCAAGCAGTCGGGCCGGCTTGCCATCGGCACAATCTTCGGGGGTGAAGAACATCGAGAAATGCTTGCCGATGACTTCTTCGGCGCGGTAGCCCTTGATCCGCTGGGCGCCTGCGTTCCAGGACACCACATGGCCTTCGAGGTCGAGCATGTAGATGGCGTAGTCAACCACGGTTTGCACCAGTTGCTCGAAGCGACTGGCGTGCATCACATGAAGATCGGAGTCGGATGAGACCATGGCTGCCCCACGAAGCCGTAAATGGCTTGTCTGGATATGACAGCATACGCTGCAAGCGATTCCCTGCGCTGGTCTAAAACTTAGTCGGAATCTTGCGCCACTGCCAACCGCCGACGCGGCAACGCCAGCTGGCCCAGGTAGGTACAGGTCGCCAGTACACCGATACCGGCAGTCAGCGCCAGCCAGCGCTGGCTGGCATCAAGGCTGCTGTCGGCGCTGGTCATCAGCAGCAATACCCCCACCCCCAGCAGGCTCAGGAACAAAAACGCGGCAGCCAGCCAGACCTTGGCGAACAGCACGCGCCAGTACCATTTGACGCGCGGTTTGCCGGTGACGGTTTCAGCTGCGGCGTGCTTGGCCACGTTCCCTTGCCTCTATTGGATCCAACATGAAACCCACAGTGGCGCAATGACAGCAAGGAGTCAATTGCTCTATAGTCGCCCCGCACTTAAGACCTGCCACCTACCTCGAGGGAACGACGCGTGGCCGCAGACTTACGAATGAAAGCCATACACGACGATTTGCAAGCGACCGCCGCCGATCTTGAGCGGGTCTCACGCGACCTGCGCGGGCATGTGTTGTACCTGCAGCACTCCGTCCACCAGGCCGATGCCGTTGAAGTGCTGGGCAGGATTGCCGGCCTGAAGACTTCGGTGGATGACTTGCGCGGCGTCGCCGATAGCATCCACTACTGATCGCGCAGGCTGCGCGGCGTCTGCCCGAGGGTGCGGCGGAACATGCTGGAAAACGCCGCCGGGCTGTCGTAGCCAAGGTCCAGGGCAATTCGCGTGATCGCTTCGCCCTGGGCCAGCCGCGCCAGGGCCAGCAGCACACAGGCACGCTGGCGCCACTGGCTGAAGCTCATCCCGGTTTCGGCGCGAAACCAGCGCCCGAAAGTGCGCAGGCTGACATGCAGTTCACCCGCCCAATGCGCGGGTGACTGGTGCACATCAGGCGTGCGCAAAAAAGCCTGGCAACGCATGAGCAGCGCCGGGTCACGCGGCAGCGGTATGTGGAACGGCAAGCTGGCCGCGGCCCTCAGCTCATGCAGCAGCAGGTTGACCAGCGCCCCGTCCCTGCCCTGCTGGTCGTACTCCAGGTCCATCTCCACCGCCGCCAGCAACAACTGGCGCATCAGCGTTGAAACCTCCAGCACCTGGCACTCGCCCGTCAACATCAGCGCATCGGCTTCGATGTACAGGCTGCGGGTACTGACGCCGAGCATCAGCACCTCATGCTCCACCCCCGGGGCAATCCACACCGCCCGTTGCGGCGGCACGACCCAGTCGCCGGCCGGCGTGCGCACCTGCATCACTCCGGTGGCACCATAGAGCAGTTGCGCGCGACGATGGCGATGGCGCGCCAGCAGGAAGCCGTCGGGATAATCAGTGCCAATGGCAACCACGGCGCGGGGCGTAGCATCGAGCAGATTGATCGAGACATTGTACATGGGGCAAGTCCGTGGCCGATTGGCGATCATTATTGACCGCTTTGCTCAAGCCGGCCAAATCACTGCTGGTTAACCTGTCGCTCCTGACCCGCAAAAGGACGACCTTCCATGCTTCTTGTACTCCTGGCCCTGTTCGGTTGCCTGAGCGGCATCACCACGGTGCTGTTCGGCTTTGGCGGCGGCTTCGTCGTCGTGCCGCTGTTGTATCACCTGCTGCGCATGAACCCGGCCACCACCGGCTCGGCCATGCAGATTGCCGTGGCTACCTCCACCTGCGTGATGATTGTCAGCGCCGCACTGGCCACCCTCAAGCATTGGCGTGCTGGCAACCTCAACCGTGAATTCCTGTGGCCATTGGCAGCGTACATCGCCCTCGGCGCGGTGATCGGCGCCGCCCTGGTGGGCGCCCTGGCCAGTGAATGGCTGCGCTGGGCGTTCATCCTCTACCTGGCATTTACCCTGCTCGACTGCCTGCTGCGCGAAGGCTTTGTCCACGGCCAGGCTTCAGCGCGCCCGCTCGGGCCCGTGAGAACCGTCACTTGCGGTGTGCTGATCGGCGGCATTGCCAGCGTGCTGGGGGTGGGCGGCAGCGTCATGAGCGTGCCGTTGCTGCGCCGCCGCGGGCTGGGCATGACCCAGGCCACCGCCATGGCCAGCCCGCTGACCTTGCCGGTAGCGCTGGCGGCGACGGCGACCTACCTGATCACCGCCAGTAGCGATTTCGGAGCGCGGTTTGTCGGTTATGTCGATCTGTCGGCGTTTGCCCTGCTGGCCTTCGGCGCCTGGCTCGGCACCCGGCTGGCGGCGCGCTGGATCGGCAGAATCGACGATCGCAAGCATGCGCAGGTCTATCTCGGGCTACTCGCCCTGGTGCTGCTGAGCATGCTCTGGAGTTAGCCTGGGGCGCCGTCCAGAGCCTTGCACGCGGTTGACTCGAATATAACGATGGGTTATAAAGCTCGCTTGATTGAGGGATCAAATGCATTTCCCTCGAGCCAGTGCGAGTGTGGTGGAATTGGTATACACAGCAGACTTAAAATCTGCCGGCGTGAGCCTTGCGGGTTCGAGTCCCGCCACTCGCACCATCTTCTGGAAAAGGCGCCTTAGGGCGCCTTTTTGCTGCCTGAGATTTACCCAGGGCTGCCCTTATGCCTTTTTTGTGCACGCCGGGCCGCAAAACCTTCCGGCAACTGCTAAGGTAAAATTGCCCAACAACAAAGGAAGGCCGCCATGCGCTACACCCTCTTCGACAACCAGCGCGACGTTATCATCCTGCTGGCGCGGACTCTGCTGATGATCCTCTTCGTCATGTCCGGCTGGAGCAAGCTCACCGGCTTCGAGGGCACGGTCGGCTACCTGGCATCGCTCGGCGCGCCAGCGCCTACAGTGGCAGCCGCGGTGGCGGTGATCATGGAGTTCTTCGTCGCCATCATCCTCATCCTCGGTTTCTACACCCGCCCGCTGGCGTTCCTGTTTGCCCTGTTCGTGATCGGCACGGCACTGATCGGCCATCCGTTCTGGACCATGGTCGAGCCGGCCAAAGCAGCCAACACCGTGCAGTTCTTCAAGAACATGAGCATTGTCGGTGGCTTGCTGTTGCTCTCGGTCACCGGCGCCGGACGCTTCTCGCTGGACGGCCGCTAAACACGCCCTGCTTCCAGGTGCCGGCGGCTGCGCTGGTGCCTAGAGGTCGTCAAGGGTGTCGACGCCCTCGTCCCAGAATCCTTCGTCATCGCCTGCACAATCGCGGGCATCCTCGTCATCGTCATCCTGCGGATCGAACAGCGGATTGACCTCGTCCTGCGGCTCGTACTCGTCCTCGGCAAACTCATGGTCAAGCAGGTGATCATGTTCGGGCTCGTGAATGTCCAGATCGTCGTCGTTCATCTCGGGGTCCTGTAGCATCGGGAACGTGGGGGCGCCTGTATAAGCCGAGCTCGCCACGTCGTCAATATCAGCCCGTGCTGACAACCCGTGCTGAAAAGGGAAGCGTATTGCCAAGGAGCGACAGTGAAGTACCTGCTGATAGTCATCGCCAGCTATGGCGCAACATTCTTCGTGGTCGGCTCGGTCATCGAGGCCCGGCTGCATGACCTGGCCGAAAACCTGCGCTACCGCGAACGGGCCCCTACCAAGGCGCAGTACCTGCGCGAGGTGCGCGCCAGCGTGCAACGTTCGAAATTTGAGGCCAGTGCCTGGCTGGGCACCTTGCTGGCCCTGCTGCTGTCGCTGGCGGCCTGGTGGTTGAGCTGAGCGTCGGCGCCGCAAGCGTGCCCGGCGATTGCGTCTATCCTCCAGCGATAGGCCCCTCACGGAGCAACGCGCCATGTGCGGCAGGCTTTCTCAATACCGTGGCATTCACGACTTCGTCGACGCCCTGAGCATGCCAGGCGCCCTGGTCAACAACGTCGGCGATCAGGCACTGGGTCACTACAATGTGGCGCCGAGCACCCGCGTGGCGCTGTTGCACCTGCAGGCCGGTACCCTCCAGGCCGACTTGTTGCCCTGGGGCTGGCGCCCGCACTGGGCCAGGGACCGCGCAGCGCCGATCAATGCGCGCGTGGAGAAAGTCGCCCACGGCGCATTCTTTCGCGCCATCTGGCCACACCGGGCCATCGTGCCGATCGACAACTGGTTCGAATGGGTTGACCAAGGCGCAGCGAAAAAACAGCCTTACTTGATTCGCCGCAGCGATGGCCGCCCTGCCCTGTGCGCGGCCATCGGCCAGTTCAGTGGCGAGCATGCGGGGTTCGTGATCCTCACCGCAGACAGTGAAGGTGGCTTGCTCGACGTGCATGACCGCCGGCCGATCGTGCTGGCGCCGGCTGTCGCCCGGCAATGGCTGGACCCGGCCACCGCAGGCGAGCACGCCGAGCAGATGGCCTTGAACCTGGGCGAGCCGGCGGCGCGGTTCGAGTGGTACCCGGTCAGCGCGGCGGTCGGCAATGTGCGCAATCAGGGCGCCGAGTTGATCGATCGCAACCCGGCGTAAGCATTCATGGAAGGCAGTTCGTGAAGCTCGATGACTTCGGCGGCAATCGCCCGACAGCGTTTTACCCCCCAGACCATGGCCCGGGTCAGCGTAACTTCATCGAGACGGTCGTGATACTCCTCGACGACCGGTAAGCCGGCACTGGTATAAACCCCGAGAAACAACTGCGTACAACCACTGCGCGAAAGCCGCGCCTTGACATCAAGGGTAATTCCGGACTCCAGCGATTCTTCATGCTCCTGGCTGTGCAGTTGGCAGTCTGCCCAAGCCCAGTAGTGCGCGCCTCTGTACCTCATTATTATTTTCCTTGGTGAGTCGGCAGCACACGAAAGATATATAAAAAAAGTATGAAACAGAAGAACTCAATTGGCTGTTAAACAGGGTGCAATAGCGCCAGTGGCTATAAAGCATCCGGCGCAAGCTTCACGTCAGCGAGACATACCAGGCGCCAAACGCAAGCAGCCCTACCGCCTGCAAAATCAACAGCGTACCGGCCCCTGCAGGCTTGCCGGCGAGATACCAGTAAGTGCCGACCAGCGCCAGGCACAGGCCGTTGGTGACGCCCAGGGTAAACACTGCCAGCGCACTACTAAGGCCGGGGAACTGGCCGCCGGGGTTGGCCAGCAAGAACACGAAAATAGCGCCGCCAATTAGCGCGACAACAATCGCCGCCCCGGCAAAAAAGCGCTGTGGCAAGAAAGGGTCGTCCATAATCAGTCCGTGGTTGAGATAAGCCGAGCATCATACCCGTTGGCGAAACCGCGGTTAATGAGCAGTTGGGCAATCCGGTTGAATCCCTGGCGCCGGGCCGAGTCACTACTAACGCAAGGCCCCTTTTCAACCATCCGCTTTGCCGAGGATCCACCATGAATGCCATCGACCTGCTTAAAGCTGACCACAAGACCGTCAAGGCCCTTTTAACGCAACTGAGCGAGTCCACCGAGCGCGGGATTAAAAAACGTTCGGAACTGCTGGCCAAACTGGAGATGGAAGTAGCCGTGCATACCCGGCTTGAAGAGGAGATCCTCTACCCTGCCTACAAGAAAGCCGGGGCCAAGGAACAGGTGATCATGTACCACGAGGCCAAGGAAGAACACCGCACCGTCGACTCGTTGGTGCTGCCCGACCTGAAAGTCACCGACCCGGGTACACCCGAGTTTTCCGGGCGGGTGAAAGTGCTCAAGGAGTTGCTCGAGCACCACATCGAGGAAGAAGAAACCGAGATGTTCCCGCAAGCCAAGAAGCTGCTTGGCAAGGACGTGCTCGAGGCCATGGGCGAGCAGATGGAAATGATGAAAGCCCAATACCGCAAGGACATGGCCAAGCAGGCGGCGTGAGGTTTATGTTGGTGGGTTAGTCACCAGGCTGCAGTGATCAGTCGTGGGCTAACGGTGCTGGCCGCTCACTCAAACCATCGATCAGGCACCAGCCATTGCGGCCTTTATCCTTGGCCTGGTATAGCGCCGAGTCGGCGGCGCCCATCAGGGTGTCGGCAGCTACCGGTTCCTTGACCGGGTAACCCAGGGCAATCCCGGCACTTGCCGTGACCCGCCCCGCCGGGCTTTGCACATGCTCGATCGCCAGCGAGCGGATGGCCTCGAGAATGTCTTCGACAATCCTGCTGGCCCCGGCAGCATCGGTGTTGGGCAGCAGCAGGGTGAACTCCTCGCCGCCGTAGCGCACGGCCAGATCACCCGGTCGCTTGAGGCTGCTTTGTATTGCCGCGCCCACCGCACGCAGGCAATCGTCACCGGCAGGATGGCCATAGTTGTCGTTGAAGCGCTTGAAGTAATCCAGGTCCATCATTACCAACGCCAACGGGTAGCGTTGGCGCTTGGCGCGGCGAATTTCTTCTGCCAGGGCCGTATCAAGGCGGCGTCGATTACCCAGCCCCGTGAGGCTGTCGCTCAAGGCCAGGTCGCGGACTGTTTGATGCGCACGGCGCAGCGCGGCCTCCATCACCATGCGCTCGCGCAATTGGCGCAGCACCAACGCGCCAAAGCCGCCCAACCCAACCAGCAGCAACAGCAGCACGACGGCGGTCTTGATCAGGTCCTCTCGCCAAGGGTCAATGATCGATGCCCTCGACAGCCCGGCCTCCACCACCAGCGGGTAGGCGTCCAGGGCCTTGTAGGCATATAGGCGTTGAGTGCCATCGACTACGGCCGTGGTTTCGACGACGCCTTCGGGGGCCTGCGGCAGGTAGTCCTGGAAGATCTCGCTATCGGCCAGGCTGCCGCCGATTACCCGCTCGACAAACGGCCGGCGAACCAGGATGGTGCCGTCGCGCTTGGCCAGTACCAAGGCGCCACGGTCATCGATCTTGAACGCGCCATAGAACTCGACGAAGTAATCAACCCTGACAGTCCCCAGCAGCACGCCGAAGAACGAGCCGTCGGGGTTGTTCAGGCGTCTGGAAATAGGAATGATCAGATCACCGGTCGAGCGGCTTTTGACCACCGCGCCGATGTAGACGCCGCGGTCGGTATGGGTGCGGTGATAGTCGAAATAATCGCGATCGGCGTTATTGGCATTGGTCGGTGTATCGCTCTTGTCGGTGACGATCCAGCGCCCGTCCGCGCCATACACGAACAACCCGTGCAACTGTGGCATCAACAAGGCTTGCTGCTTGAGCAGCCGGTGCAGCCGCGGGATGTTCATTCGGGTAAAACCGTCACCTTCAAGCCGCTCACCGAGCATCGCGGTAACCACATCGACCTGGCGGATCGCGTCTTCGGCATGCTGGGCGGTGGCGCTGGCAAGGTTGGTGACCGAATCATGGGCGCTGGCGAAAGCGTGCCGGTAGTCGCGCCAGATCCGCCAGCCCTCGATGGCGACGAACAGCAGCACGACCACCAGCATGAAGCTCAGGATCAAACGGAACAGCGGCGCTGAACGCCCTTCACGTGGCGAGAACGACTCGGCGGCTTCTTGCCCGTTCAGGTCATCGGATGGGTGCATACAGGTCCCTGCTCCATGAAACTCCCACCCCAGTGATAAACCACCTCCAGACCGACTGTTAATGCTTGCCGTTTAACATAGACCACCCAGGCCCGCGCACCTAGCGCCGCTGTGCAAAAAAGCGAATGAACATTCGAGGAAATCGGCCGCTTGCATGACCGTGGTGACCCGGCACTGCGGCACTAGCCGCAGAATGCCCCGTAGATCCGCTGCTGCTCGTTGACCTCAAGGTTCAGGCGGTCGGGAACGTAGCTCAGGTCGCGCCCAGGCGTCGACAACACGCGCACCGAACTCACCCCCGAAAGCACCTTGGCGACCAGCAGTACCTCCTTGCCCACTTCCTGACCAAAGAGGATCTGCAGCGGCTCTGACGAGCACTCCTGAAGGTCGCTGGTATAGGCACTGGAATCGTCGTTGAGGGTATCGGCGAGCTCGACTACAACGACGCGAAACACCAGCCAGCCGACCAGCACCAGGGCGAGCCCGAGGATAAGGGTGGGGAGTGCGTCAAGCACGCTGCGTGCTGCACTGTTGTCCATAAAAGAGCGCCTTGAAAGTCAGCTCAGACCGATCAGGCGAGCGCGAGTTCCCTGACCGCAATTCAAGCGCGAATGCGCTTGAAATACACCAGTTCCGGATCGTGCTCGTCGAGGTTCTCGATGACACCGCTGGGCACGAAGCCGGCCTTGAGAATGAGCCGGCGCGAAGCCAGGTTGGATTGATTGGTCGAGACAAACAGCTTTGCCGTAGTACAGGCGGCTTCGGCGGCGGCCAGGAGTCGGGAGGCGACACCCTGGCGTTGATGACCTGGCGCCACGACCACCAGGCTGACAAAGCCGTGGTCGAAGAAGTGATAGGTAAGTACGACGTAGCCGATCACCGCGCCCGCGCGCAACGCCACCCAACACTGCTGCTTGCCGACGGACTCTTCAAGGAAGCACTGACGCTCAGGGTGGCTGCTGGCGTAGGCATCGAACGCGAGCATTGTGCACACATCTTCAAACGTAGCCGGGCGAATCAGCGGCGTATCCTGCATTGTGTCCATGGGGCCTCCTGCCTGATGTTTGCGCTGCTCAGCGTGGGCCCAGCAATGCCGCGTTGGCCTGGCGCACCATCGCCACCCACTCCCCCGGGCTGACCCGGCCGGACTGTTCGAGCTGTTGCGCGGCCATCAACGCCCGGTCGTATTCAGCTTCCTGCAACCTGCCTTCCCCCAGGAAGCGGGCTCGCCATTCCACAATCGCCGCCATCCCTTTGTTCGTCTCCATCCCCGCCCCCAAGTGCACTGTAAACAGGTGTGCGACCGGGTCGCCACCTGAGCGGCGGCGAGATTACAGGAGAACAGTAGGCTTGAGAATGCTTCGTAATACCGTTTGTCGTCAAAATGGCATACGCGACGCCTACAGTTGGGCCCCGCCATTCCTCGGGCTGGGCCACTGCCATAGGGTCAATAGCTGGTGATTATTGCTTCGCTGGCGGACAGTCCGCTTGCAGAAAAACCATCGAATATGTGAAATGCCTGTCGAACGTAAAAGGGGCGGTACCCGGCGCTGTCCATTCGGCGTAGTTGCCCGTCATGGTGGTAGCACTGTCCAGGTTACCCATTGCCATGCTCGCGACATTGCCAATGTGAGAGATCGGAATACCGCCGTACCAGCGCACCTGTTTTTCATTCTGGAACCAGCCGCCATTCCAGTTCGGCTGACTGGTGGAGTACCAGGTGTGATCAGATTTGAGACAGACCGTCTGGACCGTCGCAGCAGCCCCACCTGGACTGGTGAACGTCGACACTCGCCAGAGGCCAGCAGGCGAGCTATCCGCGTGTGCCGCGCCAACAGAGCCTGTGGCAAGGCCGAACAACAGTGCAAAACGAGTAAAACTTCCCTTCATGATGTTTCTCCATGGAAATATGCGCTAGCGGGTTGAGCTGCAAACATTTGTGCGTACCTTTACGTCGTCGTGAAACAGCGCCAAGGCCTCAACCCGAGCAATCTATTCAGTATTTGATAAGTGCGAGCATTGCGATGTTGCGTGGGCGCGTGACACCCGAGTAGCCACGGTCCAGCCCCACCCCAGGCAACGGGAAGTTGTTGACCGCATCGGCGCCGCCGATGGTGACGGTTGCGTAGTCGTTGACCTCGTAGGGGTCGACACCCATTGCCACTTGCGAAGCCGCACCGGTTTTCAGTGAGGTGCAGGCACTCCAGACGCCATTGGCCTTGTTGTACTCGGTGGTGTCGTAGGTCTGCAGGGTGCCCTTCTGGCGCGAGCCGAACACGCGACCGGCGTCCACCCCCCTGCCGCCGTCAAAGCCGCGGATGAACTCGCCGCGCAGGTCAGGCAGCGTGAAGGTAGAGGTGCCATCGCCCTCCCCGTAGGTCGTGCCGATTGCGGCAAAGAGCGCCGCATAGGTGCAACGCGATACCGCTGCGCCATCGGCCTTGAGCCAACCGGCAGGAACGGCATTGGCCGCAGAATATTTCACATCACCCGGCGCAGCCCCCGAAGCGATGGAGATCTGCCCCAGGGTTACCGCGTGATGGCTACGGGTTGCGTTGGCGACCTGTTGCGCGCCGCCGTCACAGCTGAGCAATACCCAGCACAACGCGCCGCCGTTGAGCAAAGGACCAATGTGCGAAACCAGCGTGACGTTGCCGCCAGCAACGATCTCGTCACCCTGCAACAGGTGCCCGCCCAGGCCGTAGATCGGTGCTGCCGCCAGCCCGTCAGGGGCATAGGTGGCATCGGCAGGGTTGGTCATGCTGGCGCGAAAATACTGGACCACACCGTTGGTGGTGGGCAACGCGGCAAAAGGAAGAGAATTTGCAGCGGTGTAGATAATTGTCATCTGACATTCCTTGTTAGCTGACATGGAAAATGAATACGCATCGGCCGTGGTTCGCCCCACCCGGGGCACATTCGGCTGCGTGAAAATACTGTATATCCATACAGCATTATTGACAAGAAAATTTTTCATCATACGTGCCGAGCCTGGGCACGCTTACGCGGTTCTCACTGTTGTCCCAGGGAGAAAATGACACTCGCGTTACGCCTGGCTGGCGCCTCCACGCTGGCGGAATATTTCCAACAGCCCATTGACCGACGGTCAGTCGATTAACTATGGTCTGCTTTCCCCGTTTATTTCCCGACGGTTCTGGAGACCTCAAGCATGCAT
This sequence comes from Pseudomonas sp. B21-035, assembly GCF_024748945.1. NCBI lineage: Bacteria > Pseudomonadati > Pseudomonadota > Gammaproteobacteria > Pseudomonadales > Pseudomonadaceae > Pseudomonas > Pseudomonas sp. B21-035. The sequence continues at coordinate 2,384,505 of NZ_CP087179.1, read as the reverse complement.
CGCTACAAGCGCCCCGCCGTGCTCGCCGCCGCTTACCTGGGCACTTTTCTTGCGTCGCTGGACATCAGCATCGTCAACCTCGCCCTGCCCTCGCTGCAAAACGCCCTGGCCACCGATCTTGGCGGCTTGCAATGGGTGGTCAGCATCTACGCCGTCGCGCTCTCTGCGTTCATGCTGTCGGCAGGCCCAGTGGCAGACCGTTACGGCCACAAACGCGCCTGGCTGACAGGTGTTGCACTGTTTACTGCAGGCTCCGCGCTGTGTGCCCTGGCCGAGGCGCTGCCGATGTTGCTGTTCGGGCGGGCGGTCCAAGGTATCGCTGGCGCCTTGCTGATTCCCGGAGCCATGCCGCTGATCACCCAGGCCTTCCCCGAGCCCAGGGCCCGCGCCCACGCCATCGGTGGCTGGTCAGCCTTCAGTGCCCTGGCCCTGGTGCTCGGCCCTTTGCTTGGCGGTGTACTGCTGCAGCACTTCGGCTGGCAAAGCATCTTCCTGATCAACCTGCCGCTGGGCGTCCTGGCCCTGTTACTCGGCGCCTGGGGCATCAGCGAGCGAGCCCACCCGCAACAGGCCGCACTCGACCCCTGGGGCCAGTTGCTCAGCGTGTGCTGCCTGGGCGCGTTGAGCTACGGCCTGATCCGCGCCGGCGAATCGGGTTTTGCCGCACCGGCACCCAGCCTTGCCATAGGCCTGGCGCTGATCGCGCTGCTGGCCTTGATCGCCGTGGAAAAGCGCGTAGCGCGGCCGTTGGTTCCCCTGGACCTGTTTCGTGACCGACGCTTTGCCGTCAGCAACCTGGCGTCATGGGTGCTGGGCTTTTCCAGCTACAGCAGCCTGTTTTTCTTTTCACTGTTCCTGCAACAGGCGCAAGCCCTGAGCGCCACCGAAAGCGGTTTGCGGATGATGCCGACGTTCATCGCCAGCGGTGCGTTATCGTTGATGTTCGGTCGGTTGCAACGGCATTTCGCCCTGGAACACTTGCTGGCCTGGGGTTACGGGCTGATCGGCATGGCGATGACCGCCATGGCGCTACTCAGCGCCAACACGCCCTATTGGCCATTGTTACTGTGCTTTGTGACCCTCGGCCTGGGCATGGGCCTGGCCGTACCCGCCACCGGCCTGGTAGTGATGAACGCGGTTCCCGCCAGCCGCGCGGGTATTGCTTCGGCAACCATGAACGCCCTGCGCCAGACGGGCATGAGCCTGGGCATCGCCCTGCTTGGCAGCCTGATGAGCTTGCGCGCCAGTGCCGAACTGACGCGTTTGCTGACGGTTGCAGGCGTCGACGATGCTGCGACCCTGGCGCAACAAGCGGTTGCCGAGCACCCATTGAGCAGCGCCACGCCTATGTTCGCCCAGGCCTACGCCACGGCGATGGCCGCAGGCTTCAACCTGGCAATGCTGGCTGCCGGGCTGTGCAGCCTGGGATGCGCCGTGTTGCTGCAGCGGCAATTGCCGGTGCCCAGCGCGTCGGCGACCAACGAGAGAGCACAGGGTTAGGCGTTGCCGGCAGCGCCGAGCATGGCCAGGCAGGCATCGGCAACCGATTTGGCGAACGCCGTGCAGTCGTCGAGACGCTCGACGATGGCGTCGTCGCTGACCCCATGCACCGCGGCGTAGATCATCAAGGCGCTGATGCGCGGCTGCGGCAAGGCCCAGGCACCGGCGGCGCGCCCGCCTTCGAGAATGCCCTGCAACTGGTCGAGAATGTCGTTCCTGGCCTTGTTACTGCGGTCATGGTGGTGATGGTTGGTGTAGACGATATCGTGTATCGCGAAGGTTTTCAGGTAAGTAGCGATATTGGCATGCACCCAGGCGCGCAGGCGGCCGGTCCAGTCATCAGCGGCGCACTGCTCCACCGCCTGTTCGAGTTGCTCGAGAAAGGCCTGGGTGTAGCGCTCGCCGAGGGCTACCAGCATGTCCTGCTTGGATGGGAAATAATGATAGAAGGTGCCCTTGGCCACCTGTGCCTGCTCGACGATGTCGCTGATGGTCGTAGCTTCCACGCCTTTGGCCAGAAACAAACGTTGCGCCGCCGCCATCAATTCCTCCAGACGTACCTCGGCCGGCTTGGTTCTCGGCTCATTGACCGCTTTGCTAGGGGGCGCTGTGCGTAGGCGTCGCTGATTCATCAGAGGTTCCGGCAGACAAGAAAGACCCCGTAGTTTATGCGAATGCTGATGGCGCTGGCCAATAGGGCCAAAATGAGAATCGTCTGATTTCGATTCGCAGGTGGCGTAGGTAATTTGAACTTTCCACTCTGGTCAGTACGAATTAGCAATGAACTTACATAATTCGGAATTAACGCGAAGCAAGCAAGCAAGCAAGCAAGCAAGCAAGCAAGCAAGCAAGCAAGCAAGCAAGCAAGCAAGCAAGCAAGCAAGCAAGCAAGCAAGCAAGCAAGCAAGCAAGCAAGCAAGCAAGCAAGCAAGCAAGCAAGCAAGCAAGCAAGCAATTATAAGTTAGGTGCCGCCTGCTTTGCAAGTATTATATCCGTTCTTTCTGGGTGCGCGCTTACTTCGCAACCTGCAACTAGCGACTACTCGCTAGTTGCTCAATACCTCAACACACTAAAGTCCCAAAACCCCAATTACCATTGGGCGTTCATCGAGAGGCCAGATCAATAATGGCCTTCACTTCCTCGACACCCTTATCTTTCATTAAAGTCATCCTGCTGTGGGTCGCCGTCGGTAGCAGCGCTGAGGCCATAATAAAAATCGATGGCACACGACTTATTTATACAGGCCAACACCGCGAAGCCACCCTCCGCGTCACTAACGTATCGTCGCAAACCGTCGCACTTCAAGCCTGGGTCAGTTCATCCGAAGAAAACAGCAGCGATGTCCCCTTTGCCTTGGCCCAGCCTCTAATTAAACTGAATCCGCAGCAAGTAGACGTACTGCGAATACTCTACAGGGGCGAAGGCTTACCGGAAGATAGAGAATCACTGTTCTGGCTAAACGTCATGGAAATCCCCCTTAAGCCCGACAGGCAAAACAGCGTTCAAATGGCAGTCCGCCAACAGTTGAAGCTGTTTTTTCGACCGCCAGGGTTGCAAGGCACATCCTCCTCATGTATCGCCGGATTGAGCTGGAAAGTAAAGAATGTTGACTCTATCGAAGTCACCAACACCTGCGCCTTTCACCTGTCGCTGGTGGATTTGCGGATAGAAAGCAGCGACCGCAGCACCGCGCTCGACGAATACACCTTATTAAAGCCAGGCGAAACACATCTCCTGCGCAGCACTGTCGCCGCCATCCCTGCCGATGCAAAAATAATTTTCACTGAAATCAATGATATTGGGCTGCGCCACGTGCATGAGGCAAACATCCAATGAGTACGTCCTTCAGTTACTTGCGAACCCTCAAAATGATGCCCTTGAAAACGTTTGCTTTGATAATGCTGCTGGCCGCATCCGCCAGCCCGGCTACCAGTTTTGCCCTCACCTGTGTAGAAGAGGGTACAAACTCTGCTGTCATCAGCGAGTCGCTGGGCACTGCACTGGCTGTTCCCGCAGACGCTCCGGACGGCACGATAATTTGGGAATCGTCGTTATACTCAATAAACGTTAAATGTGCAGATGACTACAATTACGGTGCAGAGACTATCTACTTTCATATGAATCCCGCCAGCGTCAGTATCGGCGACGGTATACGGGCCGGCATCAGATACAATAAAACTGCCATAACCTCAAGCAGCGGAAAGGTCAGCACAGGCTTCTCTTCTCATACGGGCTGCAATTGGGTCAATTGCACAGGATGGGACAATGCCAAGTTCACCCTTACCTTCAGCATTTTTATTGAAAAATACGGCGCCACCCCCTCTTCCGGGCAAGCGGGTTCACGGCCGGACTATAGAGTGTTTCAACTGGATGGCACCGGCGGCCAAAACATCAAACCCAACAGCAACCTCAATTATGTCGTCACCGGCATCAACAACATTCGCTTTATTCCCTGCTCACCGGAGCTGACAATAACGCCAAGCACCGTCAATTTCCGCAGAGCGCTCTCTGGCACCGCAACTGTCGGAAACGTCGCTAGTAGCGCTAACTTCAGCCTGGGACTATCACGCGCCTGCGACACACCCTACACAGTAAACGCCCGATTCGCTTCCACTCCAGGCGGAGGGTCCGTCATCAACAATCTGTTGGTGCCGGCGAACAACAGCTCCGTAGGAATCTCCCTCGCTCGCGTTGATAACAACGAGAAAATCCCGTTCGACACCTGGTTCAAATTGGCAGACCTGACCGGTCGTGAGCTGAGCAAAAATGACTTCAAAGCAGACCTGATCTGGCGCGAGCCTGCTAAACCCGGGGTGTTCGAAGCCTCTGTGATCGTCGACCTGTTCTATAAGTAAGCTAACAGGCCGCTGACGGGGATTGTCAGGCGCCGATCCCAGCCTGTGCGGATTAGCAGCTAAGCTTTTCGCGATTGAGCTTCGAGTTCCTGACTACCCGTCGTTAAGTGCCAAGAGCGCAAGGTCACCCGCCATGAATGAACAGAGGCACAGCTTCTCCCTGCAATGGATGGTGGCGCTGGCCATCATGCTGGGCCTGCTGCTGCTGGGCACAGGGCTCGCCTGGCAGGGTAATCGGGCAATCCAGAAGGCGCTGGTGGCAGCCGCAGGCGATTCCGCCCTGCAGCTTGGCAAGACCATCGACGAACGGGCGCGGCGCCTGCTCGATCCGGCGCAAAGCAGCATCCGGCTGCTGGCGTTCAACCCTGGCGCAGGCACTCTGGCCGAGCGCCTGGAGCAGGTCCCGCAACTGATCGAGAGCCTGAACGCCAACAAAATGCTCAGCGCCGCCTACATCGGCTATTCCAGCGGCGAATTTCTCCTCGTTCGCCGGCTACGCGACCCGCAGCTCATGCAGCACTTCGGCGCACCGGCCGGCAGCCGCTTCCTGGTGCAGAGCATCAGCAAGGGCGACGACGGCGCGCTGCAAGGCGAATGGCGCTTCTACGACCGGCAACTGACCCTGCTGCAAACACAAGCCCAGCCGGACTATCACTACGACCCCCGCCCGCGCCCCTGGTTCGTCGAGGCCTTCAGGCAATCCAGCACCGTGCTGACCCGCCCCTACGTGTTCTTCACCACCCGCGAGGTCGGCATCACCCTGGCCCAGCGCAGCGTCGATGGCGCCGCAGTGATCGGCATGGATGTCTCGGTCGATGACCTGGCCAGCGAGAGCCGCGACCTGCGCATGACCGCCGGCACCGAGACGGTGGTTATCGACCAGCAGGGCAACGTGGTGGCGTACCCGGACCTGCAGCGGGTGATTGTGCAAGAAGGTGACGCGGTGCGCCTGTCACACGTAGCCGAGCTGGGGGTGCCCAGCCTCGAGCACCTTTATGCCAGCCCGAGCCTGGGCCCTGCGCCGCAACCGTTCCAGGTACAAGGCAAGACCTGGTACGGCATGCGCATACCGCTGACGACCCTGGCCGGGCAAGACCTGCAGGTGCTGATCGCGGTACCTGGCAACGAACTGTTTGCCGACGCGCGCAAGGTGCTCTGGGAACAGGTGCTGTGGACGGCGGTGCTGATGGTCGTGCTGCTGTTCCTGGGGGGCGTGCTTGGCCAGCGCATTGGCCACTCGCTGCGGCTGCTGGCCGAGCAAGTACGGGGCCTGGCCGGTTTTGATTTCAGCCGCGAGGTGGGGGTGCAATCGCGGGTGTCCGAGGTGCGGGAATTGAGTCAGGTGCTGAGCCAGATGTCCGCAACCATCCTCAACTTCCAGGCCATCACCCTCACCCTCAGCCGCGAAACCCAGCTGGAGCGCATGCTCGACGGCGTCCTCAGCCATCTGGTGGACGCCGCCAGGGCAAGCGCTGGCGCGGTGTACCTGTTCGACGCCGAGCGTGGCCTGCTGCGCCTGGCTGCCGCTTGCCGAGGCAGCGGTTACCCTGCGCAACTTGCGGTCGACGAAAACCAGCATGAGGATCTGCCAAGCACTGTGACACGCGCCCTGAAGCTGGGCCGACGCAGCCATGCGGTGGTGCTCCGGGACCGCAGCCAGGCGCTGCTCGGCATTTTGCTGTTGCAACTGCAAGATGAGCCGGCGGGCGATGAGGTCGGCCAACCGTTCCGGCGTTTTGTCGAGGAATTGTCCGGCGCGGCCGCCGTGGCCATCGAAACCCGCCAGTTGGTCGAGGCCCAGCAACAGTTGCTGGATGCCATGATCAAGCTGCTGGCCGATGCCATCGACGCCAAGAGTCCTTACACCGGCGGCCATTGCGAACGGGTACCGCAACTGGCGCAAATGCTGCTCGACCAGGTTGCGCTGGCTGACAGCGGCCCCTACGCCGAGTTCAGCATGACCGAGGCCGAGCGCTATGAGTTTCGCGTCGCCGCCTGGCTTCACGATTGCGGCAAGATCACCAGCCCCGAGCATGTGGTCGACAAGGCGACCAAGCTGGAGGCCCTGTACAACCGAATCCACGAGGTACGCATGCGCTTCGAGGTGCTCTGGCGCGATGCCGAGCTTGCCTACTGGCAAGGGCTGGCCAACGGCGAGCCGCCGCAGCGGCTGCAAGCAACCCTGGCGCACTGCCAGGCGCAATTACAGGAAGACTTCGCCTTCGTCGCCAGGGCCAATGCCGGTGGCGAGTTCATGGAAGAAGCCGACATCGAGCGACTGCAGCAAATTGGCCAGCGCCGCTGGCGGCGGCATTTCGACAACCGCCTGGGCATTTCCCGCGAGGAAGATGAACGCTTCAAGGATGTACCGCCGGTGCAACTGCCAGTAGACGAGCCACTGCTGGCCGACCGTCCAGAGCACCGGGTGCCCTGGGGCGCGCGCAAGCCGCCGGTGCTCAAGGACGACCCGCGCAACCATTGGGGCTTCGACATGCGCCTGCCGGCCAACGCCAGCAACCTGGGCGAGCTGTACAACCTGTCGATCCGGCGTGGCACGTTGAACGACGAGGAACGCTTCAAGATCAACGAGCACATCGTGCAGACCATCGTCATGCTCAACGCCCTGCCGTTCCCGCGCCACCTCAAGCGCGTGCCGGTCATCGCCGGCAACCACCACGAGAAAATGGACGGCAGTGGTTATCCGCGTCGGTTGGGCAAGGATCAGTTGGGCATTGCCGAGCGGGTGATGGCGATCGCCGACATCTTCGAAGCGCTCACCGCCGCAGACCGGCCGTACAAGACGCCCAAGACCCTCTCCGAGTCGGTGAAGATCCTGGTGTTCATGGCCCGCGACAAGCACATCGATGGCGACCTGTTGCGGCTGTTCCTCAGCAGCGGGGTCTATCGCCAGTATGCCGAGCGGTTCTTGCAGCCCGAGCAGATCGACAAGGTGGATGTCGAGCACTGGCTGCGGCAGATATAGCGGCGAACAACGCTGCACGCCAGCGCAGGCCGCCATGCGCTGGACAGTCGCTAGGTCGATTTCAAGTACCGATAAAGTGTCTGACGGCTGATATCAAAATCACGCGCCAATTTGGATTTACTTTCTCCTGCACCGGCGCGGTCAATTAAACTTACAACCTGATTGTCAGACAGTTTCTTCTTGCGCCCACTGTAAGATCCACGATTTTTGGCAGCGGCAATACCGGCTGCCTGTTTTTCCCTGGCCACAACGCGTTCAAACTCTGCAAGTGCCTCCATTACCGAAATAATAGGCCGTACAACCTCCAGATCGTCATGCCGGAACACCAGGCTTTCGTTCAAAAACTCCAGCGTTACCTGCTTTTCAACCAACTGTCGAATCAGCGTGCACAGCTGCTCGGTACTGGAGCTGAGCGATGCTATGCTGTCCACTACCACAGTATCCCCGCCCTGTATGTAGCGAAACAGCTTTTCAAGGCCTGCACGATTGGCGGCATTGTCCGTAGGTTCATCGCAAAACACGGCGTCAAATACATCATGGCTGGTTCTTTTCTCTACGCGGCCCTCGGCGTCTTGTAGAGAGAGCCGGAGATATTTGATGCGGTGCAATCTCATGGTGCCTCCTTGGCATTAGCTGTACGCCGTACTCAAAACTTATACAAACTGTAACTAAATCATCAAATCCTTACACAAACGCCTGTCACACTTAGCCCACCCAAAATACACAGTTGCAAAGACTTAAACTTACCTTATCATTTTGAAGCTTGAAATGATCCTAACAAGTTTTTGCCACACCGTCGATTTCGCAGTTCTTGAATGAGCCGCGTCCATTCACGCGGCGAGTGCGAATGCGCCTGTTTTACCGTGCACACGCAATTCCCCGACGTAAACAGAGGATACAGGGATGAATGCCTTGGAAAACACCGTCGAAACTGACCAGTCAATTACCGACCAGGAAAAAATTGAAAATGTAACCCGGCGCATTACCGAGCATGGTAATTACCTGCGCAAGCGTTATCCGATCTTGCAGTATCAAAGTGCCTTGGGCGCGAGTGTCATGGTATTTTCCCTGGTGGGAATGGTGGTTACCGGCGGGCTCTACCTGAAGGGTTTTATCCCGGCATGGACGTGTATTTTAATCAACGCGCTGTTGACGTCGTTCATACACGAAATTGAACATGATCTGATTCATCGCCTTTATTTCAGAAAGCAGCCGCTGGCCCATAACGCCATGATGTTCATGTGCTGGCTGGCCCGGCCAGGAATGCCCAGCCCGTGGCTAAGGCGCAGCCTGCATTTTCACCATCACAAGGAGTCCGGCACGGATTCGGATGTCGAAGCATGGATCACCACCAGTGGCAACCCGTGGGGCGTATTGCGGCTGTTGAAACTGATGGATGGATTTATATTTGGATTTTTAAATGCGATCTTCGCACCGGGATGGCGGCAAAAGGTAAGGTTGTTAGGCAAAATCATTCGCCTCAATACACCGTTCGGGCTTTTGTACTGGGGCTGCTGGTACGTATTTCTCGGCTATCACCTGTATGGGTGGCTGGGGTCAATCATCGGCGCCGAAGTTCACCGCTCTGCGGCAACCCTGGCACTGATGGATGTCGTTAATAGCGTCGTGGTTATCCTTATCGCGCCGAACCTGATACGGCAGTTCTGCCTGTTTTTTATAAGTTCAAACATGCACTATTATGGCGATGTCGCTCCGCGCAATGCGCTGCAACAAACCCAGGTAATGAACCCGTGGTGGCTGTGGCCGTTTCAGTTGTTCTGCTTCAACTTCGGCAGCACCCACAGCATTCACCATTTCGTGGTAAGAGACCCATTTTATCTTCGCCAGATGACCGCGCCGTATGCGCATAAAGTCATGGCCGAGGCGGGTGTGCGCTTCAATGACTTCGGCACTTACAAACGAGCCAACCGTTTCTCCATGAACCACGCTCAAACTCGCTCGCGAGGTTGATGGCGGCGGCCGACGCTGCGCCCTCAATGTTTTGGCCCTCGGTAATGGTGTTCAGCTACAAGGAGTGTGAAATATGAAAGCGCAAGGGATATGTGCGAGTCAGTTCGACGCGGTCAGGCAGGCCTTCGAGGACATGTTTGATGATCCGCAGGAGCGCGGGGCCGGGCTCTGCGTGCAGATTGACGGAGAGATGGTTGTCGACCTGTGGGCCGGCGTGGCGGACCAGGAAGGCACCAGGCCCTGGACCCGCGATACGCTGGCCAACACCTTCTGCGTGGTGAAACCCTATGTCGCGGTGGCGGTACTGATGCTGGTTGAACAGGGCAAGCTGGAGCTCGATGCGCCGGTTGCCCGTTACTGGCCTGAGTTCGCCCAGAATGGCAAGGCAAAGGTCACCTTGCGCCAGGTGATGAGCCACACCGCAGGCCTGCCGGCGCTACGCGCCCCCGACCATAACGCCATGATGTATGACTGGGAGCATATGGTCCGGGTTCTGGCCGCCGAGCCGCTTTGGTGGGAAGCGGGAACCGACCTGGGCTACGGCACCACCACCTTTGGCTGGATTCTCGGCGAGTTGATTCGGCGGGTGGACGGACGAGACCCCTGCGACTTTATCCACGCAGAGATTCTGCAGCCCCATGGCCTGGACGTTCACCTTGGCGTCGACGAAAAACACTTTCACCGTATCGCCCGTTTCGACAGCGCCAGGGGGCGGGTCGGTGACCCTTACTCGCAAGGCTTGCGCGCCGTGCTGAAAAACCAGCCAACGCACATCGCGACCTTCGCCTTCACCAACCCCGGCATGGTGCCTAAACGCACCAGCGACCCGCGCTGGTGGGCCTATCGGCAACCGGGTGTGTGCGGGCATGGCACCGCGCACGGCCTGGCCGGTTTCTACAGCGCACTATTGGCAGGCAACTTCATCGGGCGCGAACTGCTCAATGAGTTCCGGCGAGAACACAGTCATGGCATGGATCGGGTCTGGATGCGACCAATGCGTTACGGACTGGGCTGCATGCTTGAGCAGCAACGCGACCCGACGGCCTCCCACGCCATGGGCCCGCAGACTTTTGGCCATATCGGGCTTGGCGGCCCGATAAGTTTCGCCGATCCCGAACGGCAAGTGAGCTTTGGTTTTGTCACCACCACCTCGGGCAGTCATACGATGATCGATCCGCGCCCTAGCCGGCTGTCATCACTCGTCTATGCGGCGCTTTGATTCAGGGATTGCCTGAGAGTAGGATGGCCGCCCTGATAAGGAGATCAAGATTGCAGCCATCCGAAAAAAAATGCCCCTTCTGCGCTGAAACCATCAAGGCGCAAGCGCGACGCTGCAGGCATTGCCATGCCGACCTGAGCAATAAAACCATAGGCGTCTTTGCCAAGACAGGCATTACGGTTGTTGTTCTTGGCATTGTTTTGCTTGGGTTCGGCGCATTTGTCGCAAGCTCACCTGAAAGCAAGGAACAGTCCGAAGCGCAAGCTGCAATTGACCTCTGCCGCGAACGCGAAGCGTCCTACACGGGGCCTGCCAATGGGCGCAGCATAATCAGCGCTGCATGCCAGAAGATCGAGGATGAACTGCGGGGTAAATTCGGGCACGCACCGTAAGCCACTGCATTGCTCTTTAGAAGAGCTGGAGCGAGACGGCATTATCGGCTCGCTTGTGCCATGACACTCCTGGCAGAGGCCGGGGCCGTCAAGCGCTCTTGCGGCGCTGGACACGCCGGTGCACAGCAAAAGCGATGTTCGGCAACATCATGATTGTGAACATGCCCCAAAACCCGACCTTGCCGGCGCCATGTAGGTAGCCACCCAGCGCGATGAAAGCCACTGTAAGCAAGAATTGAAGCGATACGAATTTCTCTAGATCTCTCATCCTGACTCCTTTTCTGCGCGCAAAGAAAAACCCCGCAGACGTTAATCTGCGGGGCTTTCAATAATGGAGGCCGAGGTCGGAATCGAACCGGCGTAGACGGATTTGCAATCCGGAGCATAACCACTTTGCTACTCGGCCTCAAATGCCCGAGACCCTGAAACTGCGATCTCAAACATGTACAACTCTTTAAGGAAACAACTTGCTAAAACTGCTATCTCCTTGAAAACGCTAGGCTTTTTTCGTGCCTCGTTTTCGATGGACGCAATTATGTACTCATTCCCCTGCTCTGGCAACCCCTTGAATTCAAAAAGTTTTATTTTTTTCTTCGAGGGGCTTCGGGCGCCCTGCAGTGCGGGCTTTGCGCGCAAGTAACAGGGTGACAGCACAGGCGCCAAAGCGCGTTACTATACAGGCTCTACACACCATCCGCTGCCCAGATTGCTGCTTATGATGCAAACCGAACTGGACCTGTTCAACCCCGCCAGCCCCGCCGAGCCGCAATGGATCGGCAAGCAGGCCGTGGTGTTGCCCGGCTTTGCCCTGGCCTGGGTCGAGGCGCTGCTGCCTGAGTTGCGCAAGGTCATCGCCTGCGCGCCGTTTCGGCACATGGTCACCCCCGGTGGCCTGAACATGGCGGTAGGTTTGACCAACTGCGGGGCGCTGGGCTGGGTCAGTGATCGCCGCGGTTATCGCTACAGCCCGGTCGACCCACTCAGCCAGCAGCCCTGGCCAGCGCTGCCAGCGGCGTTGAGCGAGCTGGCAGCGCTGGCCGCTGCAGCCGCAGGCTTTGCCAATTTTCAGCCCGATGCCTGCCTGGTCAACTGCTACCAGCCGGGCAACCGCCTGAGCCTGCACCAGGACCGCGATGAGCGCGATTACAGCCAGCCGATTGTTTCGGTGTCGCTGGGTTTGCCGGCGGTGTTCCAGTTCGGCGGCCACAGCCGCAGCGAAGCCACGCAGCGCATCGGCCTGCGCCATGGCGATGTGATGGTCTGGGGCGGCGCAGACCGCCTGCGCTTTCATGGCGTGCTGCCGCTCAAACCGGGCAGTCACCCTGTGCTGGGCAGCCGGCGGATCAACCTGACCTTGCGCAAGGCAGGCTAGGCAGCTCGAAATTGCGTAGTAAGCCCGCGCCTGCAGGCCTTGACCGTCGCTCCCTGGCCGCTCCATGCTCTAGCCCCCTTCCCCCGACTTTCAAGGAACGATTGCATGAAGCTGGAAACCCTGGCCATCCACGCGGGCTTCAGCCCCGACCCGAGCACCAAGGCCGTCGCGGTACCGATCTACCAGACCACCTCTTTTGCCTTCGACAACACCCAGCACGGTGCCGACCTGTTTGACCTGAAAGTCGCCGGCAACATCTATAGCCGGATCATGAACCCCACCAACGACGTGCTTGAACAGCGCATGGCGGCGCTGGAAGGCGGCGTCGGTGCGCTGGCCGTGGCCTCGGGCATGGCCGCGATCACCTACGCGATCCAGACCGTGGCCGAAGCCGGTGACAACATCGTCTCGGTGGCCAAGCTCTACGGCGGCACCTACAACCTGCTGGCCCATACCCTGCCGCGCTTCGGCATCCAGACCCGTTTTGCCGCCCACGACGACATCGCCGCCCTCGAAGCGCTGATCGACAGCCGCACCAAGGCAGTGTTCTGCGAGTCGATCGGCAACCCGGCCGGCAATATCGTCGACCTCCAGGCCCTGGCCGATGCCGCCCACCGCCATGGCGTACCGCTGATCGTCGACAACACCGTGGCCACGCCGATCCTCTGCCGGCCGTTCGAGCACGGCGCCGATATCGTCGTCCACTCGCTGACCAAGTACATCGGCGGCCACGGCACCAGCATCGGTGGCATCGTCATCGACTCGGGCAAGTTCCCCTGGGCCGACAACAAAGAGCGCTTCGCCCTGCTCAACACCCCCGACCCGTCCTACCACGGCGTGACCTACACCGAAGCCTTTGGCCCTGCGGCCTTTATCGGCCGCTGCCGGGTGGTGCCGCTGCGCAACACCGGCGCGGCGCTGTCGCCATTCAACGCTTTCCTCATTCTGCAAGGCCTGGAAACCCTGGCCCTGCGCATGGAGCGGCACACCGAGAACGCGCTCAAGGTCGCCCACTATCTGCAAGGCCATGAGCAGGTCGCCTGGGTGAAGTACGCCGGTCTGCCCGATCACCCCGAGCACGAATTGGCCCGGCGCTACACCGAAGGCAAGCCGGCTTCGATCCTGTCGTTCGGGATCAAGGGCGGCCAGGAGGCCGGTGCGCGCTTTATCGATGCGCTGCAGCTGGTGGTGCGCCTGGTCAATATCGGCGATGCCAAATCCCTGGCCTGCCACCCGGCCTCCACCACCCATCGCCAGCTCAACGATGAAGAACTCGAACGCGCCGGCGTGCCGCGGGACATGGTGCGCCTGTCGATCGGCATCGAACACAGCGATGACATCATTGCCGACCTGAGCCAGGCGCTGGAGGCCAGCCGCGGCTGATGCTGTCCGACCACATCAGCGCGGCCTGACTGCGCAGGATCGCTTGAGGCTAGCGGGCGCAGCGGTGACTCAAGCGATCACCACCTGCGCCGCACTCAGGCTATCTGCCGACACCCCGACCAGGGTCACGCTATCGCTACCGAAGCTCAGCACCGCATCACTGCCCACCTGGCTCAGGTGCTGGCGAATGTCCGGTTGCGCCGTGCCACCCTCGACGCCGATGAATACCAGTCGGTCATCGGCGTCGAAGCCCTGTACCTGATCCTGGCCGAAGTGGCCGCTGAACAGGAAGGTGTCGCTGCCACCGCCCGATACCAGCACGTCGTTGCCGGCGCCACCGACCAACACGTCGTTGCCACGGCCACCTTGCAGATGGTCGTTGCCGTCCAGGCCAAACAGCCATTGGCCTTGCGCGCCCGCCTTGAGGCTGTCATTGCCTGGCGTACCGTTCTGGCTGGCGGCGTAGGCGTGAACCTTGCCGCTGCTCAGCAGCCCCGCCGGGTCGATCTGGTGGCTGACTTGCTTGCTGAAGAACAGCAGGCTCGATTCCTTGCTGACCAGGGTTTCGACCTGCTTGACCAGGCTGATGCCGCCGCTGCTGTCACGCAGGTACAGGGTGCCGTTGCCATCACGGGCGACATCAAATTTGTCCAGTGCCTGGCCGAGCTTCAAGGTGTCGTGGCCGGCGCCGCCGTCGATCAGGTTGTAGCCGCCATCGTCACGGAAAGTGTCGTTGCCGGCGCGCCCTTCCAGGTAATCATTGCCGCGCCCGCCATGAATCAGGTCGCCGGCGTCGGAGCCGATGATAAAGGTGCTGCCCTTGTGCGCTTCGGCGTTGCGGTTCAGGTCCTCGACCCAGGTCGAGCCACGGCGAACGTCGGACAGGTTGCTGACGACAATGGTCGAGTCCTTGGCCGTCCATTCATAGAATGCCGAGTCCAGCACCCGCCCCAGGCCGTCGCCGTAGGCGCTCGGCAAGTGCGAGAGCCAGGTGGCGATGTTGCCGATCGAGTACGGCAGCAGGTTCCAGGCATCGGAGGCATAGTGGTCGTTGAAGTTGACGATGTTGTCGGTGCTCGAAGGCTTGGCCGCATCGTGCACGCCGAAGGTTGCCCAGTCGGTTTTCGAGCCATTGAGCGCGCGGAACACCGGGTCGTTCTCGTAGCCGATGTTCAGCACCTTGCTGCTGTCGCTGGCCTGGGTGGGTGAGGCAAAGGCAACGTAGCGGGCGTCCTGATAGAAGCCGCCCCAGGTGTCGTTGCTAAGCTCGGCCAGGCTGTTGACACCAAGGCCACCGAGGCTGTGACCGCTGACGGTGATGTCGCTGCCGCTCAGGCCGTTGGCCTGGGCGAACCGGGCGACATCATCGAACAGCCGGCCGAAGGCATTGGCGGCGTAGTTCTTGGCAAAGTCAGCCGGGCCGAAGGCCGCCATCAGGTCGTGGATGGCATCGCTGATGGTGTCGCCGATCAGGTTTTCCCGCGGCCCGCTGGTGCCGCGAAAGGCGATGCCCAGGCCGCTTAACTGGCCGGCGGCGTCGTACTTGCCAAGTATCTCGACCTGGGCACTGGTGTAACCGCGGGTTTCACCATGGAAGGTGCCACGAAAATCCGTAGTGCCCTGGTAACCCAGCTGGCTGGCGCTGATCGGCGTCCAGCCGGCGGCCTTGACCGCAGCCAGGGCCTGGGCTTCGGCGTCGGGGTTCCAGGGGATGCCAGGGATCGCGCCCTGGCTGTCGGTGCCGCCGATCAGGGCCTTGATCAAGGTGGCCGGTAAACCGAGGCCAAAACCGTGCTGCTGGTAGCCAACGGCAAAGCCGTTGTCGATGCCGTGGTAGGCATACAGAGTCAGCGCCATGGCGTCGCTGTAGAGGGCTTTGGAAGCGGCGCTGTCGAGGTGGCGGTAATCGAAAACAGGCATGGCTATACATCCTTGTGCAGGTGGCAGGTAACCCTGGCGACATCGTCCGTTGACACACCCGTGGGCAAACCCAAACGCTGCCACAGGGGCAATTGGCCCGTCCATGGCAACATCGATGGCAAGCTGGCCAAAAGCGCGGGGGATTCTTCGTCAGCACCGGCAACATCAAGCTGTATATCCATACAGATAAAACTTGCCACGCCCCTCAATCCTGCGCATCCTATGGCCTTCACCCACCATAGATCGAACGGCATGCGCCTGTTTCTCTGCGAAAAGCCTTCCCAGGCCAAAGACATCGCCAAGGTTCTCGGCGCCAACCGCCGTGGCGACGGCTGCTGGGTCGGCACCGAGGTTACCGTCACCTGGTGCATCGGCCACTTGCTCGAGACCGCTCCACCCGACAGCTACGACGCGCGTTACAAGCGCTGGGTGCTGGCCGACCTGCCGATCGTGCCCGAAAAGTGGAAGATGCTGGTCAAGCCCAAGACCGCCAGCCAGTTCAAGGCGGTCAAGCGCCTGCTCGGCGAGGCCCGCGAGCTGGTGATCGCCACCGACGCCGACCGCGAAGGCGAGATGATCGCCCGCGAGCTGGTCGAGCATTGCCGCTACCGCGGGCCGATCAACCGCCTGTGGCTGTCGGCACTGGACGACGCCTCCATCCGCAAGGCCCTGGCGGCACTCAAGCCCGGTAGCGAAACCTTCAGCCTCTACCATTCGGCCCTGGGCCGCTCGCGGGCCGACTGGCTGATCGGCATGAACATGAGCCGGCTGTTCACCCTGCTCGGTCGCCAGTCCGGCTATCAGGGCGTACTGCCTGTGGGTCGGGTGCAAACGCCGACCTTGCGCCTGGTGGTCGACCGCGACCGCAGCATCGCTGACTTCGTGCCGGTGGCCTACTGGGCCATCGACGTGCAGCTGCAAAGCGCCGGCGAGCCATTCGCCGCGCAGTGGCGCGCCGCCGAAGATGCCTGTGACGACCAGGGCCGCTGCCTGAACCAGGCCCTGGCCCGGCAGGCCGCCGCCGCCATCGGCGCGGCCAGCAGTGCGCGGGTGGTCAAAGTGGCCACCGAGCGCGTGCGCGAAGCAGCACCGCTGCCCTTCGACCTGGGTACCTTGCAGGAGCTGTGCTCGAAGAAGTTCGGCCTCGGCGCCCAGGAAACCCTCGACATCGCCCAGGCCCTGTACGAGACCCACAAGCTGATCACCTACCCGCGCAGCGACTGCGGCTACCTGCCGTTAAGCCAGCACAGCGAGGCGCCGGCCATTCTCGCCGCCTTGCAGCGCGCCGACGCGAGCCTTGCGCCGCTGCAGCCGCACCTGCAGGCCCAGCGCCGTTCACGGGCCTGGAACGATGCCAAGGTCAGTGCCCACCACGGCATCATCCCCACCGCCGCCGCCAGCGACCCGTCGCGCCTGCCGGGCAAACACAAGGCGGTCTATACCCTGATCCGCGCCCGCTACCTGGCGCAGTTTTTGCCCAACCACGAATACGACCGTACCCAGGCCGAGTTCGATTGCGCAGGCCAGGCGTTGCGCGCGGTGGGCAAGCAGATTGTCGAGCCGGGCTGGCGCCGCGCCCTGCCCGAGGCCCTGACCCCGGCCAAAGGCCGTGAGGCGCCGGTGGCCCAGGTACTGCCGCTACTGCGCGAAGGCCAGGACTGCACGGTGGCCGCGGTCACCCTCAAGGACCTCTGGACCCAGCCGCCCAAGCCGTTCACCGAGGGCGACCTGATCAAGGCCATGAAGAACGTCGCCAAGCTGGTGGACGACCCGCGCCTCAAGCAAAAGCTCAAGGACACCACCGGCATCGGCACCGAGGCCACCCGTGCCGGAATCATCCAGGGCCTGCTCGATCGCGGTTACCTGGTCAAGAACGGCAAGGCCCTGAGCGCTACCCCGGCAGCCTTCAGCCTGATCGATGCGGTGCCGCGGGCAATTGCCGACCCGGGCACCACGGCGATCTGGGAGCAGGCGCTGGACATGGTGCAAAGCGGCGAAATGAGCCTTGAAGAGTTCGTCGCCAAGCAATCGGCATGGATGAGCAAGCAGGTGGAGCGTTGTGCCGGCCTGCGCCTGACCATCAGCGGCCCGGCGACCCCGGCCGGGCGCGGTGGCACGCCGTGGAAGAAAAAGCGCAAGAGCAGCGCTGCGGCAGGCAAGCGAACGCGCAAGCCGAAGGCAAAAGCGCAGTGAGATTGCTGGCCTTGCCGGCGAAGAGGCCCTCACGGTCAACACCCCTACCCCTGCTTGACCGCCTGCAAGGTATAACTCAACGGCAAGCGCCAGCGATCCTTGTCCAGCGACCACTCGCCGCCTTCGTCCTTGCTCATCTGCCCTGGCAGCGCCTCCCAGGGAATGCTGTCATGTTCTTCCAGTGCGGTAATCTGCAGCCCATGCTTGAGCAAGGCGCTGATGATCTCGCCCAGGCCATGGTTCCATTCGTGGGTTACCGTCTGCTCCAGCACCCCGTCGGTCTCGACATAGGTCTCGCCACTGTCCCACACCGTCGGCGCCTCGCGCTCGAAGTACGGGTACTCGATGACCAGCTTGTCCTGATGGTCCTCGTTCACCGCCAGCAGCATCGGATGACCCTCGCGCAGAAACAGTCGGCCACCAGGCTTGAGCAAAGCCGCCACGGTACGCGCCCAGCGCTCGATGCTCGGCAGCCAGATCAACGCGCCGATACCGGTGTATACCAGGTCGAAGGCCGCGGCTGGCAGCACCTGGTCGGCGGCATAGACATCCGCCTCGACATAGTCGATCCGCGCTGCACAACGCTGCGCCAGGGCCCGCGCCTGGGCCAAGGACTGTGCAGAAAAGTCCAGCCCGCTGACCTCGGCGCCCAAGCGCGACAACGACAAGGTGTCGGTACCGATATGGCATTGCAGGTGCACCGCGCGCTGGCCGCGAATATCGCCCAGGCGCGGCAGGTCGAAACGCACCACTTCGGACAGGTGCGCGGGGTCGGCGACGAATGTTTCCACTTCGTAGTCGCCGGAGGCGGCATGCAGCGGCGCACGCTCATCCCAGTTGCGACGGTTGAGTTCGATCGGGTCGGTCATCTTGGCGCTCCTTTGCAGCCGCAACCTTAGCGGCGTACCCAAGGCCTGGGCAAGTGCTGTATAAACCGCCCACACCCTCCTCAATCAAGAATGCATTGATGAAACTCGGATACACCATCGTCTACGTCCCCGATGTCGCCGCCTCGCTGGCTTTCTTCGAGCAGGCCTTCGGCTTGAGCCGGCGCTTTCTCCATGAGTCCGGCGACTATGGCGAACTGGACACCGGCGCCACCACCCTCGCCTTTGCGTCATTGGCCCTCGGCAATAGTCACTTTCCGGGCGGTGTGCTGGCAGCCAGCGAATCGGCAAAACCGCTGGGCATGGAAATCGCCCTGGTCACCGACGATGTCGCTAGCGCCCATGTCCACGCCGTGGCTGCCGGCGCCATCGAGCTGAAAACCCCCGAAGCCAAGCCCTGGGGGCAAACCCTGTCGTATGTGCGCTGCCCCGATGGCACCCTGGTGGAGCTGTGCACGCCGGTTGGCATCTGATCGCAGGCGTTACAGCGCCAGGCTCAGGCTGACCATCAAATTGCGCGGCTCCCCCGGCATGTTCCACGCCGCGTTGTAGCCGCGCTCGTAGTACTTGCGATCGAACAGGTTGTTCAGGTTCAGGCCCACCGTGGCCTGTTCGCTGATTTTGTAATGGGCCAGCAGGTCGACCGTGCTGTAGCTGGGTAAACGAAAGCTGCTGCCGGCCTGGCCGGAACGCTCGCCGACGTAGTTGGCTGCAGCGCCAATGTCCGAGCCAAGCAATGGTCCGCTCTGAAACTCATACACCGCCATCAGGCTGCCGCTATGTTGCGGGATGCCCAGCAAGTCGCTGCCCTTGGGCAAGGCGGCATCGCCCTTGGTCACTTCGGCATCGATATAGGCATAGGCGCCGATCACCCGCAGCGCTTCGCTCAACTGACCGCTGAACTGCAGGTCGAGCCCCTGGCTGCGCGCCTTGCCGGCGGCGATGCTGTCGCCGAAGGCATCGGTGGTGATGACGTTTTCCTTGTCGATCTGGAACAGCGCGACAGTCGCCCCCAGGCGGCTGTCGAACAGGTCCAGCTTGAGCCCGGTTTCATAGCCCAGGCCCTTTTCCGGTTTGTAGATCTGGCCCTGGGTGCCGATACTGTTGGGCTTGAACGAGGTCGAGGCATTGGCGAATACCCCGACTTCAGGTGTGAGCTGGTACAGCAGTCCCACCCGCGGGGTGGCGACGTCCTTTTCCTGAGTGTTGCTGACGCGCGTGGAGCGGTTCTGCGCGGTTTGTTCGATATGCTCCAGGCGTACGCCCACCAGAGCGCGCAAGCGCTCGGTAAAGGCGATCTGGTCCTGCAGGTTGAGCGCGTAGCTCTCGGTGCGCTCGAAAAAATCATTAGGGTTGATCAGCGCCGGTTTCGCCTGGCCATACACCGGGTTGTAGATGTCCAGGCCATAGCCGAGCGAAGTGGCGCTTTGCGGGTACTTCTGGCTGTTGCGGTAGTTCTCGTACTCAAGGCCCAGCAGGCTCTGGTGCTCCCAGCCGGCGAACTGGAACTGGCCGTGCAGTTCGGCCTGGGTGATGTTGTCGTTCCACTCGAAATCGCGCTCGCGGTAGAAGCGGCTGATGCTGGTGCCGACCACTCGCGACGGTTCCGAGCTGTTGCCCTTGAGCCGGCCCTGGGTGTAGTGGTTGGCCAGGCGCAACTTCCAACTGTCGTTGAGGTGGTGCTCCAGGGTCAGGTCGAGGGTCTGGTTGTCATTGCGGATGCGCCCGTCGTTGGGCTCGCCGAGAAAGGTCGAACGGCTGACCGAGCCCAGTTCGTTGTTGACCGCCGGGATGCCGCGGTCGAACACCGACTCGGTACGCGAGAACTCGGTGTCGATCGACAGCAGGGTCTCGGGGCTCAACTGCCAGCTCAGCGACGGGCTGACGATTCGCCGCTCACTGCCAACGTAATCGCGAAAGCTGCCGTTGTCCTCCACCGCCATATTGACCCGCGACAACACCCGGCCGTCTTCGCTGAGCGGCGTGTTGACGTCCAGGCTGCTGCGGTAACGGTCCCAACTGCCGGCGCTGGCCTTGAACCGAGTGAAGGCTTCGGCTTGCGGACGCTTGGTGACGATGTTTACCAACCCGCCGGGATCGCCGCGCCCGTACAGACTGGCGGCCGGGCCCTTGAGCACTTCGATGCGCTCGATGTTGGAGGTGTCGGGGGCGCTGTAGCTGCCGCGGTTGACGGCAAAGCCGTTCTTGTACAGCTCGCCGGTGGTGAAGCCACGCACGCTGTAGTTGAGGAAGGTCAGGCCGCCGAAGTTGTTCTGCCGGCTGACCCCGCCGGCAAAATCCAGGGCGCGGTCGATGCGCGTGCTGTTGAGGTCCTCGAGCACCTGGCTGGGCACCACGGCGATACTTTGCGGGGTGTCGCGGATGTCAGTGTCGGTCTTGGTCGCGGTGCCCGAACGAGTTGCACGATAGCCCTGCACCGGGCCGCTCGCACTTTCTTCATAGTGGCGTTCATTGACGTTGAGGGCATCAAGCAACACGGTATCGGCAGCGGCAGCTGGCAAAGCGAGCAGCGAGGCGGACAGGCCGAGGGATAACCTTCCTACGGGGTAGTTCATGAGGGCTCCTTAAATTTATGTAATAACATAACAATTTAAGAAGAAAGATAAAAGCAGCACAGCGCAAGCCCCTGTAGGAGCGGGCTTGCCCCGCGATCCCCCCTCAACAGCTACGAATCACCGCCTGCAACACGGTCTTGAAGGACGCGATCTGCTCTTCGCTGAATTGCCCGAACACCTTGTCCTGCTGCTCGCGGGCGATGCTCCACAGGCCTTCGGTCTGGTCGATACCGGTAATGGTCAGGCGCACATGCCCGGCCGCTTCGCTGTCGCACACCAGGCCCTTGCGCTTGAGGTTGGCCACTGCCTCGTCGATTTCCCGCGCCGGCATCGCCACTTCGCGCTGCAGGTCGGCAAGGTTCAGCCCGGCGTCGTTCTCCAGCACCATAAGCATCCGTGCCTCGCTGGTTCGCAGGCCGCTGGACAATTGCCGTGGCTGATAGCTGCCCTGGTAGGCGCGCAGGGCCTGGGTCATCAAGTAGTACAGGTTATGGCTCAGGCGCCCCTGGAAGTGGCTGCTCGGCGGCTGACCTTCTTCGCGGCGGGTCATGCGCGTGTGTGGCAGCACCATGGAATAGGCGCCCTGGTGATACAGCAACGGCGAGCGGCCGCAGTCATCGAAGGCCACCACCTTGCCGAGCATGATCCAGTGATCGCCACCGTCGAGTAGCTGCTGGGTTTCGCACTGAAAGCACGCCGAACAATCGGCGAGGATCGGCGCCCCACCCTCGCCTGCCTGGTAGCTGATACCGGCAAAACGGTCATCCTTGGGCTTGGCGAAGTTGTTGGACAGGTCGATCTGGTCGGCGGCGAGGATGTTCACGGCAAAATGGCTGGCCGCCTCGAACACCGCCAGGCTGCTCGAGCGTTTGTCCAGGCTCCAGAGAATCAGCGGCGGGTCGAGGGATACCGAGTTGAAGCTGTTGGCAGTGACGCCGACCAGGTTGCCCTGGGGATCGGCGGCGGTGACCACGGTGACGCCGGTGGCGAAGTTGCCCAGGGCACGGCGAAAGGCGCGGCTGTCGAAGGCCGATGCGGTTGCGGTAGACATGCAAGACTCCCCGGCTGCCGTGCGCGGCAGCCGTCATTGTTGTTATTGGCGAGGCCTATCAGACCATGCTTGGATCAGGTTCCAGGCCCATCAGCTCGCGGCCGAGAATCTGCGCGCAAACGTCGTAGTCGGTGTAGGCATGGGCGCCGGTCATGTGCGCATCGCGCCACAGCCGCTGCATTTCGTTGCTGTCGAACCAGGCAGTGCCGCCAGCGGCTTCGAATAGACGATCGACCGCCTGGATGCACATTTTCACCGCGTAGCCCTGGTTGGTGCGCCAGAACGCCAGGGTCTCGCGCGTCGGGTACTGGTGACGTTCGCTGTGCTCGGCGTGTTCCTGCCAGGTTTTTTCCAGAAATGCGCGAGCGGCGGCAACCTGATGGGTGGACTCGGCCAGGCGCATCAGCGCGGGTGTGGCGGCGCCGACATTGACCCCGGTATAGGCACGCACACGGTTCTTGGTCTTTTCGCGGAAGGCTTCGAGCATGCGCTCGGCAATACCGAGGCTGACGGTCGAGAAGCCGCTGGCGAAATATGGCCGGTACGGCGAGTAGAACACCTTGCTGTCCGGATACAGGCCAAAGCCTGCCGACTTGCCTTCCATCATGTCCTTGGCTTTCTGGATGCGGTGCTCGGGGACGAACACCTTGTCGATCACCAGGGTCTTGGTGCCGCTACCCCTCATGCCGGCGGCGAACCAGTCGTCGCGAATCTCGTAGTCGCTGCGCGGCAGCACGGCAAAGCAGTAGTCCTGGGTGCCTTCGGCATTGGCCCGACGGCAGCCGACAATCGCCCACTCGGCATGGTCGCTGCCGCTGCTCCAGCCCATCTCGCCGCTGAACAGCAAGCCGCCCTCGACCTCCTCGACCTTGCCGAACGGGGCGATACTGCTGCTGGCGGTGGCGTCGGGGTTGTCGCCCCAGATCTCCTCCTGCAGCTTGGCCGGGAACATCGCCAACTGATGGCTGTGGGTGCACAGCAGGCTCATGGCCCAGGCGGTGCTGGCGCAAGCGCCGGCAAGCAAGGCGATGCAGTCGGCAAATTGCGGCAGGGAGATTTCCAGGCCGCCGTAGGGCTTGGGCAAAAAGGCACGGTGCAGGCCGATGCTTTTCAGCAGGGCGATGTTTTCGGCCGGGACTTTGCGGTCCTGCTCGGCACGTGCGGCGTTGGCGGCGATGGCAGGCAAAATCGAACGAAGGTCTTCGAGCAGCGGGTTTGGCTTTTTCATGAGGGGCCCTGCTTATTATTGGATGTCCGCCAGGGCCTGCGAAGTGGCAGGTGGCGGCGGATGCAGGGGCCAGTATGGGAGGCTTGGCTCAGGGGGAAAATGCAACTTCCATAGGCAAGATTGTACTTTTCATAGGATGTTAAAAGCATCGCGGGGCAAGCCCGCTCCCACAGCGAACACCATCAATTCTGTGGGAGCGGGCTTGACCCGCGATAAATTCACTCCGCCACGACGTTCTGCAAATTGCGCCAAAGCTCAGCCACATGCTCACGCTCGGTCGGCAACGCCCCCACCGACACCCGCACCATCCAGCGGCCATGCAAGGTCGCCGGAGTGACGTAGGCTACCCCCGAGGCATTGAGCTGATCCGCCCAGCGCCGGGTATGTGCATCCAGCGCCTCACCCTGCAGGCCCTCACCTCGATGGCGAATGCACAAGGTCTGCAGCTGTACCGGCGCCAGCAACTCCCAGCCCTCGGCTCCGCGCACCTGCTCGGCCAGCCACTGGGCGTTGTCCAGGTCGCGGCGCAAGCGCTGTTGCAGGTTCTCGATGCCCTCGCTGCGCAGCATGAACCACAGCTTCAGGGCACGGAACCGCCGCCCCAGCGGGATACCCCAGTCGCGCAGGTTCTTGACCTTGCTGTCGACCGCCGACTGCAGGTAGCTGGGGTTGGTGCTCATGACCCGGATCAGGTGCTGCGGATCACGCACGAAGTACAGCGAGCAATCGAAAGCCACACCGAGCCATTTGTGCGCATTGACTACAATCGAGTCGGCCTGCTCGATACCGTCCCACATCCAGCGGCATTCCGGCAGGATCATCGCCGAACCCGCCATGGCCGAGTCCACGTGCAGCCACAAGCCATGTTCGCGGGCGATCTGGCCGATCGGTTGCAGCGGGTCGAGGGCGGTGGTTGCCGTGGTGCCGGTAGTAGCCACCACCGCGCAGGGTTGCAGGCCGTCGGCCAGGTCCTGTTCGATGGCTGCGGCCAGCGCTTGCGGGCGCATGGCGAAGTCGTCGTCGGTGTCGATGTAGCGGATGTTGTCCTTGCCAAAGCCTGCCAGCAGCGCGGCCTTGTCTACCGAGCTGTGGGCCTGGGCGCTGGTGTAGATCATCAGCGGCTTGCCCTGCCCCTGCAGGCCGCCCTTGGCCAGGGCGTAGTCGCTGCTGCGCTCGCGGGCGCTGATCAAGGCGACCAGGGTGCTGGTGGACGCAGTGTCCTGGATCACCCCGCTCCACTGCGCCGACAAACCGACCATCTGCCGCAGCCAGTCCACGGTGGTTTCCTCCAGCTCGCTCAGGGCCGGGCTCGATTGCCACGACAGGCCGAGCACGCCAAGGCCGGTGCTGAGAAAATCGCCAAGCACCGACGACAAGGTGCCGTTGGAGGGGAAGTAGCCGAAAAAGTCCGGGTGCTGCCAGTGCGACAGGCCGGGCATCACTAACTGGTCTACGTCCTTGAGAATATTCTCGAACGGCTCGCCCTGAACCGGCGCCGAGCCGGGCAAGGCCGCCTTGAGGTAACCGGGCTCGACCTGGGCCATCACCGGCAGTTCGCCGACACCCTGGCGGTAGTCGGCGATCAGGTCGATCAGTTGGTGGCCATGTTTGCGAAATTCTTCCGGGCTCATGCAGCGGCTCCTGTTATTGGCGGTAAGTGGGCCTGAGTCTAGGCCCTGGCTGACCGCCAAAAAACGCCGCCCCGCGCATAGCTGCTATGGCGAATGCGCATGGCCGCCGTGAACGCCGAACTGCGACTGCTGCCACTGCTCGAACACCAGGTTGCGCAACCAGCGGTGCTCGGCCGAGCCGTGCAGGCGCTGGTGCCAGACCACCCAGTAGCGCTGGCTGTGCTCGACAAACGCCAACGGCCGCCAGGTCAGTGGATGCAGGCGGCTGAGCTGGCGGGCAATGTGCTCGGGCACGGTGACCAGCGCCTGGCTGCTGCCGACCACCTGCACCGCCGCCGAGTAGAACGGCACCTGCAGGCTGATGCGCCGGCTCAGGCCCTGCTCACGCAGGTGGCGGTCGATAAAGCTGTCCTTGTCGCCACCGCCGGAAATGCGCACATGGTTCCAGGCGCGGTAATCGTCCTGGCTCAGTTCGGTTTTTGCCGCCAACGGGTGCTCGCGGTGCATCAGGCACACCGCGCGGTCTTCACCGAGCATGCGCCCATGCAGGTTGGCCGGAGCATCGTCGAACAGCGTGGTAGCCAGGTCGACTTCGCCGCTGGCGAGCAGTTCATACTGCCCCGGCTGCCAGGTGCGGTACTCGATCGACACCCCCGGCGCTTCGCGCTCCAAGGTGCTGACCAGCAGCGGCAGCATGTGCTCGGCGATGTAGTCCGAGGCCGCCAGGCAAAAACGTCGCTCGCAGCGCTTGGGCTCGAAGGCCTGCGGTTGGCGCAAGGCCTCGAGCTCGGCCAGCACCTGGCCCAGCGGCAGCAGCAGGCTTTCGCCGCGTTCACTCAAGACATAGCCGCGGCCCTGGCGCACCAGCAGCGGGTCGTCAAAGGCTTCGCGCATATGTGCCAGCTGGCGGCTGAGCACCGACTGGCTGCTGCCCAGGCGCTCGGCGGCATGGCTGAGGTTCTTCAGCTGCAGCATGCTCTGCAACGCGCGCAGGTGGGCGATGCTCAGGGAGGCGAAAATCGGGTTCAAGGGGCGCTCCTGCACAGGCGGATGCCGCAGCCTAAGGCCAAACCTTGCAGATTACAAAGCGCCTGGCAGGCCGGTGCATGGCCGGCGGCAGGCTCAGTCAAGCCACTGCCGGGGCGCTGCGCTAGGGTCGGGGCTTTGCTTTCCCTTGAGGTTCGTCCCATGAGCAACATCAGCCTTTTGCCCCAGGTGCGCGTTTTTTTGCAACGCGAGCACAGCAGCTTTATCGACGGTCGCCAGCAGCCACAGGCCGATGCCCGCTACCTGGAGGTGATCGACCCGGCCAGTGACCAGGTCATCAGCCGCGTGGCCGAAGCCACCGCGCAGACCATCGACGATGCCGTCGCCTCCTCGCGCCGTGGCTTTGCGCAATGGTCACAAACCGCCCCCGCCGTGCGTGCCAGCGTGCTGCTCAAGCTTGCCGACCTGATCGAGCAACACCGCGAAGAACTGGCGCAGCTGGAGACCTGCCAGTCGGGCAAGCTGATCACCCTTTCGCGCAATTTCGAGGTCGATCAGGCCGCGCATTTCTTGCGCTACTACGCCGGCTGGGCGACCAAGCTCAGCGGCCAGACCCTCACCCCGTCGCTGCCCTCGTTCAACGGCGAGCGCTACACCGCCTTTACCCTGCGCGAGCCAGTCGGCGTGGTGGTGGGCATCGTGCCGTGGAATTTCTCGACCATGATCGCCTTGTGGAAGCTCGGTTCGGCACTGGTGACCGGTTGCAGCATCATCATCAAGCCCAGCGAATTCACCCCGCTGACCATCCTGCGCATTGCCGAACTTGCCATCGACGCCGGCCTGCCCGCAGGCGCACTGAACGTGGTGACCGGCGCCGGCCTGGCCGGCAAGGCGCTGATCGAGCACCCGGGCACCGACAAGGTCTCGTTCACCGGCTCCGTGCCCACTGGCCTGGCCGTCGGCCAGAGCGCCATGGCCGCCAACCTGACCCGCGCCACCCTGGAGCTGGGCGGCAAGAATGCGGCCGGATTCCTGCGCGACGTACCAGTGCACACGGCGGTGGACGGCATCATCGAAGCGGGCTTTTTGCACGCCGGGCAGATCTGCGCGGCAGCCGAGCGCTTTTATCTGCATCGCTCGCAGATCGAGGCGGTGACCGGGGCCTTGAGCGAGCGCCTGGCCCAGCTGAAGATCGGCTCACCGCTGGATGAAAGCAGCGAATTCGGCCCGGTCTGCAACAAGCAGCACCAGGCCAGGCTCGGCGCACTGTTTGCCAAGGCGCGCAGCGAAGGCAGCCAGATCATCCATGGCGGGCGTTTGCTCGAAGGCCCGGGCTGCTACGTCGAGCCGACGGTGATCCTGGCCAATTCGGTGGACGACAGCCTGCTCAACGAGGAAACCTTCGGGCCGGTGGCGACCTTCTTGCCGTATGACGATGAAGAGCAACTGATCGCGCTGATGAACGCCAGCCCCTATGGCCTCAGTGCCAGCCTGTGGACCAACGACCTGAGCAAGGCCTTGCGCCTGGTGCCGCAGGTGCAGGCCGGTACGGTGTGGGTGAACATGCATACCCTGCTCGACCCGGCCGTGCCGTTTGGCGGGGTAAAGGCTTCAGGCATAGGCCGTGAATTTGGCGGGGCGTTTATCGAGGATTACACCGAGCTGAAGTCGGTGATGATTCGCTACTGACACTGCCCGCGATGGGCTGCACCGCAGCCCATTACTTCTGAATTCCATGAAGTAATTTTTTGATACCAACGATTCCCCTCACCCACCGTCTGTCGGACCATCGGCCAGTTACCCCATAAAAACAACACGAGGTACTGCCGTGGACAACGCCAACAAGGCGGGGGCTGCACGCCCGCGCATCGAGGTTCGCTCAATCGACTATGTGCCGCGCAGCGAGCGCCACGGCAAGGTCTGGCACCAGGCGCCGTTCTGGTTCACCGGCAACTTCGTGCTCACCACCATGGTCACCGGTTTCACCGGCCCGGCCCTGGGCCTGGGGGCGCTGTACTCGATCCTGGCGATCGTGCTCGGGGTGTGCTTTGGCACCTTCTTCATGGCCTTTCACGCCAACCAGGGCCCACGTATGGGCTTGCCGCAGATGATCCAGTCGCGCGCCCAATTCGGCCTCAAGGGCGCCATCGTGCCGTTTGCCGCCGTGGTCTTCGTCTACATCGGTTTCAACGTCTTCAACGTGATCCTCGCCACCGATGCGATCAACACCGTGCTGCCCGGCCAACGCACGCCCTGGTACCTGGGCCTGATCGTCATCGCCGTGCTGCTGGCGGTGGTCGGCCACGACTTGCTACACACGGTGCAGCGCTGGCTGACCTACGTGATGATCCTGGTGTTCGGCGTGCTCACCGTCAGCGCCCTGCTGACCCTGCAGGCCGACGCCGCCCTGCAGGATCCGCAGTTCTCGTGGGGCGCATTCCTGGTGCAACTGTCGGCGGCCGCCGGTTACCAGATCAGCTATTCGGTGTACGTCTCCGACTACTCGCGCTACCTGCCCCACGACACGCCGACGGCGAAAGTGGTGTTCTGGACCTACCTGGGCGCGGCCGGCTCGGCCCTGTGGCTGATGTCCCTGGGCGCCTTTCTCGCCTCGGCCTTGCCAGCGCCTGACGCCATCGCCAGTGTGCGCGAAGTGGGCAACCAGTTCCTGCCGGGCCTGGGCACCTTCACTGTGCTGATCTCGGTACCGGCGCTGGTGGGCATCATGGCGGTCAACTGCTACGGCGCCATGCTCACCAGCATCAGCGCCATCGACTGCTTCAAGCAGATCACGCCGTCGCTGAAGATCCGCGTGGCCGGCATCAGCGTGATTGCCACCATCGTCTTTATCGTCGCCCTGGCCATCCCCGAGAGCTACCTGGGCAGCTTCAACACCTTCGTGCTGCTGATGCTGTACTTCCTGGTGCCGTGGACCGCGGTCAACCTGGTGGACTTCTACTGCGTGCGCAAGGGCCACTACGTGATCAGCGAAATCTTCAACCCCGACGGCATCTACGGTGCCTGGGGCAAGCCCGGGCTGATCGCCTACGGCCTGGGTTTGCTGGCGATGGTGCCGTTCATGGCCTTGAGCTTTTACACCGGCCCCGCAGCCGCCGCGCTGGGTGGTGCCGACATTGCTTTTGTCATTGGTCTGCTGGTCACCGGCAGTCTCTACGCCCTGCTCTGCCGCTCGCTCGACCTGCCTGGCGAACAACGCCTGGCAGCGGCCAGCGAGCGCCAGCTTGAGGAAACCCTCGCATGAGTCCAACCCTGATCCAGGTCGCCTGCTGCCAACTGGCGCCGCAGGTCGGCGAACTTAAATACAACCGCGAGCGCGCCCTACAGGCTGTCCGCAGCGCCGCCGGACAAGGCGCCCAGGTGGTGGTGCTACCGGAGCTGGTGCAAAGCGGCTATGTGTTCGCCGACCGCAACGAAGCCCTGAGCCTGGCCGAAACCCCCAACGGCGAAACCCTGCGCCAGTGGGCAGCGCTGGCGGCGGAGCTGGACATCGTCATCGTCGGCGGCTTTTGCGAGCGCACCGAGCGCGACGAGTTGTACAACAGCGCCGCCCTGGTCGATGCCGACGGCGTGCGCGCGGTGTACCGCAAGGCGCATTTGTGGAACGACGAAAAGCGCATTTTCAGCGCCGGTGGGCAACCGCCGCCGGTGATCGATACGCGCTTCGGACGCATTGCGGTGATGATCTGCTACGACCTGGAATTTCCCGAGTGGGTGCGCTTGCCGGCGCTGGCCGGGGCCGAACTGCTGTGCGCGCCGGTGAACTGGCCGGACGGCCCGCGACCGCTCGGCGAGCGGCCCGCGGAAGTGGTACGGGTGCAGGCCAATGCTTCGGTCAACCGCTTGTACATCGCCGCCTGTGACCGCAACGGCCATGAGCGCGAAGTGGATTGGGTCGGTGGCTCGGTGATTGTTGATGCCAACGGCTACCCGCTGGCCGGACCGCTGCATGAAGCGCCGGCCGGCACGCAAATCATCCACGCCCGCCTCGACCTGAGCGAGGCGCGGGACAAGCGCATCAGTGCCTTGAACGATGTGCACCGGGATCGCCAGCCGGTGTTGTACGACTGATTTTTCTGGCGGCTGTGCAGCCACGCCCCAAACCCGTGCAAAGCCACTAGAATAGGCCACCGCAAACACCAGGCTGCCCCATGGATATCGAGCTCGCCCGCACCTTTCTGGAAATCGTCCGCACCGGCAGCCTGGTGTCCGCTGCCGAGCGCCTGCACGTCACCCAGACGGCCATCACCGCCCGGGTGCAAAAGCTCGAACAGCAGCTCGCCTGCCGGTTGTTCATCCGCAGCCGCAGCGGCGCCAGCCTCACCGCCGACGGCGAGGCCTTCGTGGTGTATGCCAACCAGCTGGTGCAAACCTGGGAGGCCGCGCGCCGCGACCTGCCGTTGCCCGAAGGCTGCCACCAGGTGTTGCACATCGGCGGCGAAGTCAGCCTCGGCAACCCCATGGTGCTTGGCTGGGTCAGCGCCCTGCATCGGGAAATGCCCGGCCACGCCATTCGCAGCGAAGTCAGCGACGGCGAGTCGTTGCTGCACAAAGTGGAAATGGGCGTGCTCGATGCCGTGCTGGTCTACCAGCCCACCTACGGCCCGGGCCTGCAGGTGGAACAACTGATGGAAGAAAAGCTCATCCGCATCCGCCGCAAGGACAAACCCGAGCCTTACGTGTACATCGACTGGGGCCAGACCTTTCGCCGCCGCCACGACGCCGCCCTGCCCGAATGCGCGCGCCCGGCGCTGAGCTTCAACCTCGGGCCGCTGGCGCTGCAGTACATCCTTGAACACGGCGGCAGCGGCTACTTCCGTACCCGCGTGGTGCAGGCCTACCTGGACAGCGGCGTATTCGAACGCGTGCCGCAAGCACCCGAGTTCACCTACCCCACCTACCTGGTGTATGCCCGCGAGCGCGACAGCGAGGCGCTGCAGCAGGCGTTCAGGGTGCTGCGCGAAGTGGTCGCCGGTGAGAGCGACTGGTCACAGCGCTGGGATCCGGTGATCTGAGGCCGCCACCTCACTCAACAACTGCCGCTTGAGCCCGGCAATCAGATCGGTCTGGGTAATCACCCCCACCAGCGCTTCGCCGTCCATTACCGGCAAGCAATGCAGCCCCTGCTCGCTGAGCAACGGAATCAGCGCCACCGCCGGCTCGTCGCTGCGCACGGTAATCACCGGCCGGCTCATGATCTGCTCCAGCAGCACCTTGGGCCGGCGCCCGAGCAATGCGCGCCAGCTGCACCGCCCCTGGGCCATGGCCGGGCCGATCAGGTCGGTGAGGCTGACTATCCCCACCAGGCGCCGGGCGTCATCGAGTACCGGCAAGGTGTGCAGATGGTGGCTCGACAGCAACTGCCAGGCCTGTTGCAAGGTGGTTTGCGGGGTCGCCAGTTGCACGTCCCGGGACATCACCGAGGCGGCGGTAATGCCGCCCAGGCTGCGTTTGAGCGCGTGTTGCTCGGTGGCCATGATGATGCGTTCGAGTTCGTCGCGGGTGACGTCAACGAACTCGCCGAGCTCTTCCAGCGCCTGGTCGAGGTCTTCACCACTGACGCCGACCCGTTCACCTGGCAGCACGTCGGCAGTGTGGTGCAGGTCTTTGCGCGCTGCGGCGGTCTTCGGGTAGCGCACGCCGGTCAGGCGGTTGTAGATCACCGCCACGGCCACCAGCACCAGGGCATTGAGCATGATCGGTTCGAACACCTGGTCGCCCATCGCCGCCAGCGACGAGTCGGCCAGCACCACGCTCACCGCCACGCCGCCACCCGGCGGGTGCAGGCAGCGCAGCAGGCACATGAGCAAAATCGCCACGCCCAGGGCCAACGCCGCGACCCACAGGGCCGAACCAAAGCAGTGATGCAGCACCAGGCCCACCGCGGTGGCGCTGGCATAGCTGCCAATAAACGGCCAGGGCTGCGCCAGCGCCCCGGAGTGCACGGCAAACAGTAGCACCGCCGAGGCCGCCAGCGGCCCGAGCAGGTGCAGCGCCACTGTCGGGCCAAAGGCCAGGCTGCAGGCCAGGCCTGCGAGAAACAGACCGAGCAGTGCGCCAACGCCTGCGCGTAGCCATTCTTTTGGGGGGATGTTCAGAGGGGCCGGCAGCAGCCGGTTGAACCCGTTGTTCAGAGCGCGCAGAGACATGGGTAGATCGGGCACCTGGGCAGTAAAAAAAGCCCGGCCAAATTGACTGGGCTGAGTATTGCGAGGGGGCAATACCAATGGGCTCCGTCCGTGGAGATGGAATTTTTGGGTGTTGCGTGGGCGGGGATTTTGCCGGGGTTGGGCTGGCGAGTGGTAATTCAAAAAACTGAGGGGTGAGTGCAGTTTTTTTGAGGGATGGCACGAGTCGGCGGCAAGGCCGCCGACTTCGCCAGGCAATCAATGCATGAACAGGGCGATCAGGATGATCACCGGAATCGGTACACCCAGCATGAACAACAGTAGTGAACGCATGGTAGTTCTCCTCGGTTCAACGGACTTGGGCACTGACGTAGTCATCGACCAGCACCACGGCATCGCGACGACGGCCGCCGTAAGTGGCGGCGAGGCTGGCGAAGAACGCCCCGCACAGCAAGGCAATGAACATCCACAATGCCGACAGCGCAGCCGCCTTGCTGGCGGCATCAGCCGCTTCACGGGCAGCCTTTTTGGCGTCGTCCACTGCCTGGCGCGCCTGGGCGAAGACCTGGTCGACACGCTGCTCGGCCTGGGCCGGCGCAAGGTTGGTGCGCTGACTGACCAGTTGCGCCAGGTACTGGCGGTCTTCGCCGCTCAGTTGCCCGCCGTTGCTCAACGCGCGCGCCATGATCCGGGTCACCGCTACTTGTGCAGCATCTTCGTTGACCGTCACCGTGCCATCGCCACGGAACAGGGTATCGACGAAATAACCATAGGGGTCGCTACCCTGGGAACCGCTGGCAGCCGTCGCTGCCGCAGTAACGCCACCTGCAGCACCGGCGGCGACCTGAGCCCCCGCCTGCACGCCGCCAGCGACGATACTGCTGACCGAACCGACCACCAGCGTTGCCGTGACCAGCGTGGCAACGGCCCAGGCCAGAAAGCCGTGGGCGGTATCGCGAAAGTACACCTCATCGCCATGCACGCTCGCCCATTTGACCCGCAGACGGCCTGCCAGGTAACCCCCCAGGCCGGAGGCGATAATCTGCGTCAGCGCCAGCCAGACAATCGTCGAGATACCCAGGCCCTTGGCGCTCATGCCGTCGCCAACCCACGGCGAAACTGCCGAGAAGCCCAGCCCGATACCGAGCAAAACCAGTATCAACGACAACGCCGCGGCGCCCGCCGCGCCGGCAAATATAGCCGCCCATGACACGCCGGAGCGGCTTTGCGCTTCGACGATGGAGGTGGAGTGGGTTTCTGATGTTGTAATCATTGTTGTAGAACTCCCGTGAGGAACATCGAATGTTCACTACAACGGGTGCACGCCCTGTGCCAAACCGGTTGAAAGGGCAATGGCTATAAATTCAATAGGTTGCAGCACGTTGCGAACATGCCCATCATGCAAAGTGCATGATCAGGCCAGCGCCAGCGGGTGTTCTGCACACCAGGGCAATCGCCAGGGGCCGGTCTTGTCCGCAATTTTTCGACCCAGAGCCCGCGATGACTAATGAAGCGTTGATAATCGATTTGTTTGAAGCCGCTGACGCCTTGGCCAATGGCGACAACAGGGCAATGCAGCGCCTGCTTGCGCCGATCAAGAACCGCGAATCCTATAACGGCACTCCTGTTCTGTTCTATGTGGCTGAAAACATTCAGGCGCTGGAATTTCTTGCGGCCAATGGCGTTGATTTTCTGCAAAAAAACAGCCTTGGCGGCAATAACCTGCTGCACCGGGTGTCATTGGACAGTGATGACCCTGTGTTCGAATGGGTGCTGGCCTGGTACAGCAGCAACAACAGTGTCGATGCAGCGAGCGACGATGGCTTCACCGTACTCTCGACGCTGCTCAAGTTCGGTCGGGCGGACCGCGCCAAGCGCTTGATCGAGTGTGGTGCAAGCCTTTCATCGGTCGCCAACAACGGCCTCACCCCGGCCCGGCAAACGGTCATTTGCATGGAGCAAGAGCACGATGCGCTTGAGGGTCTGGCGCTACTCCTGTCCCACGGATTGACCCTCGGCACTGCAGAGTTGGCCTATCTGGCGCACATGGCGCGCGCTATCAACCGGCACCGGCTTGCCAAGTGGATTGAAGACGATCTGATTCCCTCTGCTCCCGGCTAGTGAGTGCCCGGATAGCTGCAAAATCCCTACCGATACACTTTCACTGCCCCGACAAAACCTGCACAATCGCCGGCTTTTTTCCGACAAGGCAGTCCCTCATGCAACGGATCGTAATTCTGGGCAACGCCGGCAGCGGCAAGTCCACCCTCGCCCGCGCCCTGGGCAAGCAACTGGGCCTGGCGGTGGTGCACCTGGACAGGTTGTTCTGGGAGCCCGGCTGGGTCGAGCCGGATGCCGAGCAGTTCCGCTCGCGCGTGCGCGAGGCAGTGTCGCAGGACGCCTGGGTGTGTGAAGGCAACTATGCGCGGCGCACCTTCGACCTGCGCCTGCCGCAGGCTGACCTGGTGATCTGGCTGGATACGCCGCGCCTGACCTGCTTGATGCGGGTGATCAAGCGCAGCGTGCTGAACCGCCCGCGCCCTGACCTCGCCGACGGCTGCAGCGAAAAGCTGGACCGGGCGTTTCTGACCTTCCTGAAATTCGTCTGGACCTTCGATCGCGGTTATCGCCCGGGGATTGAAAGGGTACGTGAAGCCATCGGGCCGCAGGTACCGGTGGTGCATTTGTGCGGTAGCCGGCAAATTGCGGCGTTTGTCGAAGGCTTCAATCACGTTCCAGCCTGATCTCCTATGCTCATGGTTCGCCCACACCTCAGAGGAGCAGCGAACATGGCATTCGTGACCACTAACGATGGCGTTGAGATCTTCTACAAAGACTGGGGCCCGCGTGACGCCGAGGTGATTTTCTTTCACCACGGCTGGCCGCTCTGCAGCGACGACTGGGATACGCAGATGTTGTTCTTTCTGGCCCAGGGTTATCGGGTCGTCGCCCACGACCGCCGTGGCCATGGGCGCTCCAGCCAGGTCTGGGATGGCCACGACATGGACCATTACGCCGATGACGTGGCGGCGCTGGTCAAGCACCTGGGTGTTCAAAAGGCCGTGCATGTCGGGCATTCGACCGGCGGTGGCGAAGTCATCCATTACATCGCCCGCCATGGCCAGGAGCGGGTGGCCAAGGCCGCCCTTCTCGCCGCGGTTGCGCCGCTGATGGTACAGACCGCCAGCAACCCCGGCGGCCTGCCAAAATCAGTATTCGACGACCTGCAGGCGCAACTGGCGGCCAACCGCGCCCAGTTCTACCACGACATCCCTTCCGGGCCGTTTTACGGCTACAACCGTCCGGGCGCTAAGCCGTCGCAAGGGGTGATCCTCAACTGGTGGCGCCAGGGCATGATGGGCAGCGCCAAGGCCCACTACGACGGTATCGTCGCCTTCTCGCAGACCGATTTCACCGAGGACCTGAAGAAGGTCACGGTACAGGTGCTGGTGATGCACGGCGATGATGACCAGATCGTGCCCTACGACAACTCCGGGCCGCTGTCGGCGAAACTGCTCGGCAACGGCACGCTGAAAACCTACAAGGGGTTCCCTCACGGCATGCCTACCACCCATGCCGACATCATCAATGCCGACCTGCTGGCCTTTATCCGCAGTTGATCGCGGCTCAATGCCGTTCTATCAGCTCTGGCAGAAGCGTATCCGGTTGCCAAACGGGTCGTAGACTTCCAGCACTTTACCCCAGCCCTGCTCGACGATATCCGGGCGTCCATAGCCATAACGCTTGGCCTGCAGTTCGTCGCGCAGTTGCTCGATGTTGTGCGTGGGCACGAAGATCGTCGCCCCCGGGCTGGCATCGCCATGATGTTCGGACAGGTGCAGTTGCAGGCCGTCACGGCTGATGCCCAGGTACAGCGGCAGGTCAGCTTCGAAACGGTGCTCGAACTCAACGCTGAAACCGAGGAAATCCAGGTAGAACTCGCGGGCCTTGGCTTCGTCAAAGCTGCGCAGGATGGGAATGGGCTTGTCGAAGCGGATTGCCGTCTGCTTGGCTTGCTCGGTTGAAATCATCGTTTTTCTCCTGAAGCCGAGGCCGTGTGGGCGCGAGCGGCGGGCAGCATTAGCCTGGGGGCGATAGTACACAGATGATCGAAGCGCTGTCGATTTCGCCGGCGCCGGTTCGACTAGTGTCAGGCAGTTCCGCCTGCAGCCCCATCAGGAGCCACTCATGCGCAAACTCATCGTTGCCGCCTTCACCAGCCTCGACGGCGTAATCCAGGCCCCGGGCGGGCCGCAAGAAGACACCAGCGGCGGTTTTGGCTACGGCGGCTGGGTCGTGCCGTTTGCCGACCAGGCCTTCGGCGAGGCCATGCAGACGCTGTTCTCGCAGCCGTTCGAACTGCTGTTGGGGCGGCGCACCTACGACATTTTTGCCGGCTATTGGCCGCACCAGACCGACTCTGCGGATCAGTTCATCGCCGACCTGTTCAACCGTGTGCCCAAGCATGTCGCCACCCACCACCCCGAGACCCTCGACTGGCACAACAGCCATGCCCTGGTGGGTGAGCTAGCCGGGGCTATTCGTACCCTCAAACAGCAGGACGGCGCCACCTTGTTGACCCAGGGCAGCGGCGAGCTGGTGCGTCAATTGCTGACGGCGGGCCTGGTGGATGAACTGCGGCTGTTGATTCACCCGATCATCCTCGGCCGTGGCAAGCGCCTGTTCGATGACCAGGCGCAAGCGGCGTCCTTTACTTTGGCCGATTCGAGCAGCACGCCAGGTGGAGTGCTGATTACCCGTTATGTGCTTGACGGGGAGGTGCGCACCGGCTCATTTGCCTAGACTGCAGCTGTGCATGCTGGCCTTGCCAGCGCTGGTAATGTTGAATGGAGAGCGCAATGCCTGCCCCCGAAAACGAGCTGTTGCAAAGCTGGCAAGACAACGCCCAAGCGTGGATTGAAGCCGTTCGCAGCGGCGCCATCGAAAGCCGCCAGCAAGTCACCGACCAGGCGATTCTGCTGGCGGTGCTCGGCCGCCAGCCCGAACGCGTGCTCGACCTGGGCTGTGGCGAAGGCTGGCTGTTGCGCGCACTGGCCAAGCGCGGCATCGACGCGGTGGGGGTGGACGGCGATCCGACCCTGGTCGAGGCGGCGCGGGCAGCGGGGACGGCCCAGGTGTATCTGGCCAGCTATGAAGCGCTGGCAGACGCACAGGTTGATATCGGCCGCGACTACTCGCTGGTCTGCGCCAACTTCGCCCTGTTGCACCAGGACATCATCCCCCTGCTCGGCGCGATGAACGCCCTGCTCGCCGCTGGCGGCGCCCTGGTGATCCAGACCCTGCACCCGTGGGCGGCCGCGGCCGGCAACTATCAGGACGGTTGGCGGCAAGAAACCTTTGCCGGCTTTGCCGGCCAGTGGCAGCCCATGCCCTGGTACCTGCGCACTTTGTCCAGCTGGTTCACTGCACTGGACATGGCGGGTTTCAAGCTGGTCGCCGTGCAGGAGCCGCAGCATCCACAAAGCCCGCTGCCGCAATCATTGTTGTTGATAGCCGAGCCTAAAGATTGAAGCGCATCCCACCCACCTAATCAGGAACCACATACCATGAGCGAAGAGACAAAAGAAAAAGGGCCAGCGTCGTACTTCCCCTCCATCGAGAAGACTTACGGCCAGCCCGTCAACCACTGGCTGGAGCTGATCGGCACGGTCAGCGGCAAGAAGCACATGGAGATCGTCAGCTGGCTCAAGGCCGAGCATGGCTTGGGCCATGGCCATGCCAATGCACTGGTGGCGTATTTTTTGGCGAGCGCTAAAAACAGCTGAGGATAGAACCCGCCCCATGCTGGTCATCGAACAGTTGCACAAGTCGTTCAGCACTGCCCAAGGCCTGCTGCCGGTATTGCAGGGCGTCGACTTGCGCCTGGGCCAGGGCAGCAGCCTGGCATTGATGGGTGAGTCCGGCAGCGGCAAAAGCACCCTGCTGCACCTGGTCGCCGGTCTCGATCGCGCCGATAGTGGGCGCATCCTGATCGATGGCCAGGCGCTGGACGCCCGTTCGGAATCAGCCCTGGCGCGCTGGCGTCGGCAAGGCATCGGCCTGGTGTTCCAGCAGTACAACCTGATCAGCAGCCTCGATGTGGCGGCCAATCTTGCCTTTCAGGCCAGGCTGGCGGCGCGGTTTGACCGCCAATGGCTGGACTACCTGGCTGCCCGCCTGGGTCTGGCCAGCCTGTTGCAGCGCTACCCCGAGCAACTCTCCGGCGGCCAGCAGCAGCGGGTCGCCATCGGTCGGGCGCTGGCCGCTCGCCCGGCGCTGGTGCTGGCTGATGAACCCACCGGCAGCCTCGACGAGCGCAGCAGTGATGAAGTGCTGGCGTTGATGCTGCAACTGGTCGCCGAAGCTGCCAGCAGCCTGCTGATGGTGACCCACAGCCCGCGCCTGGCAGCGCGCCTTGAGCAGCGCTGCGTGCTGCACGCCGGGCGTGTGCAGGTCGAGGCGCACTGATGGGCCCGCTGCTGATTGCCCTGCAGGCGCTGCTGAGCCACTGGCGGCGCCACCGATTGCAGTTCTTCAGCATCTTTACCGGTTTGTGGCTGGCCACTGCGCTATGGACCGGGGTGCAGGCGCTCAACAGCCAGGCGCGGGCCGACTACGCCCGCGCCAGCGCAGTGCTGACCGGGCCCACCCAGGCGCAGCTGATAGCCGGCAACAGTGAGCGTTTCGAGCAAGCGCTGTACCTGCAACTGCGCAGGCTCGGCTGGCAGGTGTCGCCGCTGCTCGAAGGTCGCTTGCGCTTTGCCGGGGAACAAGCGCTGACGGTACGGCTGATCGGTATCGAGCCGCTGAGCCTGCCAACGGCAATGACCGTCGCCGGCACGCCGTTGCAAGGCTTCGATGTGCAGGCATTCATTGGCGAGCCCGGGCAAGCCTGGATCGGCCCCGATACCCTGCGGCAACTGCCTCTGAATGCCAACGGGCAAGCAACCACCAGCGACGGCCAGGTACTGCCGCCGTTTGTTGTGCAGCCGCAGTTGGCACCAGGGGTGATCGTGGTGGATATCGGCCATGCGCAAACCTTGCTGCAAGCGCCCGGGCAGCTGTCGCGACTGCTTTTGAATGATAACGCCAGGCCCTTGCCCGCAGACATCGCCGCGCGCCTGACCCTGCAAGCGCCCAGCGATGACGGCGACCTGCAGCGCCTGACCGACAGCTTTCACCTCAACCTCACGGCGCTGGGCCTGCTGGCGTTCGTCGTCGGCCTGTTCATCGCCCACGCCGCCATCGGCCTGGCCCTGGAACAGCGCCGCGGGCTGATTCGCAACCTGCGTGCCTGTGGCATCAGCCTCAACACCCTGTTGCTCGGCCTGAGCCTGGAACTGGGAGTTTTCGCCGTACTCGGCGGCCTGGCCGGGGCCGCCAGCGGCTATGGGCTGGCCGCGCTGTTGCTGCCCGATATCGCCGCCAGTTTGCGCGGCCTGTACGGCGCCCAGGTGGCCGGGCAACTGAGCCTGCCAGCCGGGTGGTGGCTGGCGGGCATCGCCGTGAGCGTGCTCGGTGCCTTGCTGGCCGGAGCCGGCAGCGTGTTGCGCGCCGCCCGTTTGCCGCTGCTGGCCCTGGCCCAGCCGCAGGCCTGGCGCATGGCCCAGGGGCCGTGGCTGCGCCGTCAGGCAGCGGTCGCCGGGCTGTTGCTGGTGGTCGCGCTCGCTTGCTGGCAATGGGGCAACAGCTTGGCCAGTGCCTTGATCCTGCTGGCAGCGCTGTTGCTGGCGGCGGCCTTGTTGCTGCCCGCCCTGCTCGACGGCGCGCTGGCCTGGCTGGCACGCGGGTGTCGCGGGGCGCTGGCCGAGTGGTTTGTCGCCGACAGCCGTCAGCAGCTTCCGGCACTGAGCCTGGCGCTGATGGCGCTGCTGCTGGCATTGGCCGCCAGCGTCGGCGTCGGCAGCATGACCGAGGGCTTTCGCAAGACCTTCAGCGGCTGGCTCGACCAGCGCCTCTCTGCCGACTTGTACCTCACACCGCAGGACACGACTCAGGCCCTGCAACTCACTGACTGGCTCGCCGAGCAACCGGCAATCACCACGTTGCTGCCCAGTTGGCGTGCCGAAATACGCGTGCAGCAGTGGCCGGTGCAGGTCCAGGGCATCATCGATCACCCCGCCTACCCCGCGCGCTGGCCATTGCTGGAGCAAAGCCCGCAGGCCTGGGCGCAACTGGCCAGCGGCAATGCGCTGATGCTCAGCGAGCAACTGGCCCGGCGCCTGGGCGTGCAGTTGGGCGACAACCTGCAGTTGGCCAATCAAACCATGGCTGTGGTGGGCATCTATGCCGACTATGGCAACCCCAAGGGCCACCTGCTGGTCAATGCCGACTGGCTGCGTGGGCACCTGCCGCAGGCGACGCTGAGCACCATCAGCCTCAATCTTGCGCCCGAGCGCATCGCCACGTTCAAAGACAAATTGCAACAACGCTTCGCCCTGGACGACAGCCGCGTGGTCGAGCAAGCCAGCTTG
This sequence comes from Pseudomonas sp. B21-035, assembly GCF_024748945.1. Lineage (NCBI taxonomy): Bacteria > Pseudomonadati > Pseudomonadota > Gammaproteobacteria > Pseudomonadales > Pseudomonadaceae > Pseudomonas > Pseudomonas sp. B21-035. Next base: position 2,343,736 of record NZ_CP087179.1, on the reverse strand, counting down.
AAACGCTGGTCGACTGAAATCTTCAGCCGCACTTTCGCCGCCACCACCGCCCTCAATAGCCTGACCCTGGGGGTGGCGGGCATCGCCCTGTTCATCAGCTTGCTGACCTTGAGCCAGAGCCGCCTGGGCCAGTTGGCGCCGCTGTGGGCCCTGGGTGTGCGGCGCACGCAGCTGGTAGGGTTGTCACTGGGGCAAACCCTGATGCTGAGCAGTCTGACGGTGCTGCTGGCGATCCCTCTCGGGCTGTTGCTGGCCTGGTGCCTGGTGGCGGTGGTGAATGTTCAGGCTTTCGGCTGGCGCCTGCCGCTGCATGTGTTTGCCGCGCAACTGCTACAGCTGGCGCTGCTTGGCCTGTTGACCAGCCTGCTGGCCAGCGCCTGGCCCTTGTGGCAACTGGCGCGGAGCCAGCCCAGCGAACTGTTGAGGCAGTTTGCCGATGAAACCTGACCTTTGCCTGATGATCGGCCTGTTGCTGCTGGGTGGCTGCGACCAGCCCACACCTGCTCCCATAGGCTTTGCCGGGTTGGGCCAGGACGCTGCGGCCTTCACCCCGGTAACCCGCGATCATCCGCTGCTGTTCCCCCTCGATCACGGGCCGCACACCGGCTTTCGCATCGAATGGTGGTACGTCACCGCCAACCTCAAGGACGCCCAGGGCCGCGACTGGGGCGCGCAGTGGACGCTGTTCCGCTCGGCCCTGCGCCCAGGCACCGAAACCACCGGCTGGAACAGCCCCAACCTGTGGATGGGCCACGCCGCGCTCACCGGCCCCGGCGGCCATCAATACGCCGAAACCCTGGCGCGCGGCGGCATCGGTCAGGCGGGCGTCGAGCCCCAGCCGTTTCGCGCCTGGATCAACGATTGGTCGCTACAAGGCAGCGACGACATCGGGCGCCTGCAAATGAGCGCCAATGGCAAGGGTTTCAGCTACACCCTCAAGCTGATCAGCAACGGCCCGCTGGTGCTGCACGGCGCTCGGGGCTACAGCGAAAAATCCGGCAAGGGCCAGGCCTCATACTATTACAGCCAGCCGTTCTACCAGGTCAGCGGCGAGGTCGAACGCAACGGCCAGCGCGTGGCGGTGACCGGCAACGCCTGGCTCGACCGCGAATGGAGCAGCCAACCCCTGGCGGCTGGGCAGTCGGGCTGGGACTGGTTCTCCCTGCACCTGGACAGCGGCGCCAAACTGATGCTCTTTCGCGTGCGCGAAGCCCAGGGCGCGCCCTACCGCGCAGGCACCTGGATCAGCGCCGAAGGCAACGCCCAGGCTCTGCAGGGTGCGCAGATCCAGCTGCAGGAACTGGCCTGGAGCAAGCAGAACAACGGCCACAAGCTGCCAACCCGCTGGCGTGTGCAGGTGCCGGCGCACGGGGTGGATGTCCAGGTCGATGCACTGGAGCCCAAAGCGTGGATGTCGACGCGTTTTCCGTACTGGGAAGGGCCGGTGCGCTTTAATGGCAGTGTGAGCGGCAAGGGCTATCTGGAGATGACCGGTTACTGATGCTGCAGGTGCGGGCTCGCACCAATCCTGTGGGAGCGGGCTTGACCCGCGATCGAGCGCGAAGCGGTCGTAATTCGGCCAGCACCTGAAGTGCTGGCTGTACCGGTCTCATCGTACGCCCGCCAATCCGAATCCACTTTCACTGTAGGATCTTTCCGATTCCGTCCAGCGGTGCGCTAGATCGCGAGCGGCGGTGCTAGGTTCCGGCCTTCATTGCCCAAGGAACCTGCGCATGACAAGGATGCCACCCTCAACACCTTCCCCAGCTCACTCGATAATGTCTTCCTCAGAATTGCTGCAGCCCGGCTTCTACATCGTGCCGCGCAGCATGACTGACGGTCAGATAGTGGCTTCGCTGACTACGGCACATGGACCGCAATTGATCGCCCGGCTACAGCGGCTCAACCCGACCTTTGCCAGCGGCTTCAAGGCAGGTGAGATCTTCGTCATTGGCGACCCGAGCATCGACAATGCCTGTACTCGCGAAGAAGCCCAACTGATGAATTCAGCAACTCAGGTACGCGAAAGCCTGGCAACGCTCACTTCCCAGGAAGCAGACTTCATGATGCGCAACCTGCCCGAAATCGCCGGCATGCTGGGCACAGCAAGTCTGTCGATGGGCATCGGCAAAGATATGTTGGAGAAGGGGTTAAGACAGGTCGACGGTACACTGCGCAGTATCGAACAGTTGCACCAGCGCGAATTCAGTCGCAGTGGCAGGTTCAACAGCCCGGCATTCTTCAACGCCCGACGCGCGCTCTTCCAGCAGCTTGATGCGCAGTTGAAGAGCATTTTTCTCAACAAGCAACTCAATCTTGGAGACCACGAGCGCTTGCGCAAGAGCCTGGGAATTTCGACCCGAAGCCTGGTGCACCACTGGAGCCGCGCCGGTGGAGCTGGACAGATTCCTGGCTATGCTACGCATCTGGAACAGGTGGCAAAGACGGCGAAGTATCTCAAATATGGTGGTTATGTCGGAGTCGGGCTGGGTGGAACGGCATCCTGGTTAAACGTGCAGGCAGCATGTCGCGCTGGAGCGACAGAAGAATGCAGGAAAATCCGCTTTACCGAGACCGGCAGCTTCACTGGCGGGCTTGGAGGCGGGCTGGCTGGAGCATACGCAGGCGGCCGGGCCGCCGCTTCGGTGTGCGTAGGCATCGGACCGCACGGCGGCGCCGTTTGCGGCATAGTCCTGGTAGGCATGGGCACTTATGTGGGAAGCATGATTGGCAACACATCGGGCGATCTTGCTGGAGAACTATTTTACAACTGGACAGGCCCATGATTATTGACCCTCGTTCCTGGCCCCTGGAAGTGCAGATGGTACTGATCCTAGGCCCATGGATCATCATGATGACTGGGATCGTGATGAATGCGTGCATCGCAAATGGCCGAGATTTCGAAAGATCGCTTTCAGCGCTGCAAAGCAGCACTTGGCTTGAGCAGCAGATTCGCGTTTGGGGGACTTCAAGCCTGTTGTCACGTTGGGTACTGGTCGGAATGATAAGTGGCTTGCTGGCCTCCCCCCACAAACATATTCGCCGAGGCCAGCTCGATGCAGCGCAAGTGCAAAACTTTCCCTGGCAGCTCAAGCGTCGCGTGCTTGTTTCCGGCAGGCTGATCTTTATTGGGTTCGTGTTAATGATCATAAGTCTCGGGTTGTACAAAATCTGCGAACCCTAGCCCGCGAGGGCCGCTAACACACATGAGGAGCCCCACCATGGACCCACTCACCGGCGGTTGCCTGTGCGCCAACGTGCGTTTTGCAGCCTCGGGACGCCCCTACCGGGTCGGCCTGTGTCACTGCCTGGACTGTCGCAAGCACCACGGCGCGCTGTTTCACGCTTCGGCGATTTTCCCCGCAGAGGCAGTCAGCATCGAAGGCGAAACCCGTGACTACGCCGGGCGCTATTTTTGCCCACGTTGCGGCTCGTCGGTGTTCGCCCGCTCAGGCGATGAAGTCGAGATCAACCTCGGCGCGCTGGATGCCCCCAACCTGTTCACGCCCACCTACGAAAGCTGGACCACCCGCCGCGAATCCTGGCTGCCACCCTTCCCGCTCAGCCACCACTACGAAAAAGATCGCGACCCGTCGGGGCGCTTCGAGGACTAGACGGCCAGCTGTCGCTGCATCCCCTGCGACATCAGGCTGGACCCTTCGCGCAATGGCTGCGGGGCGCCGACCGGCTGAAAGCCATGGGCCTGGTACAAGCGCATCGCCGGGCTGTCGGCGAGGGTCACGCCCAGGCCCACCCGGCGCACGGCAACGCTGGCAGCCCAGTCCAGTGCGGCCTTGAGCAAGGCACTGCCGGCGCCCAGGCCACGCGCGGCCGGGTCGACCCACATCTGGTAGATATCGGCCACACCCGGCTCGGCCGCGGACAATTTGCACCAGACCATCCCGCACAGGGCGTCGCCGTTAACGGCGAAAAACGCCCGGTCGTTGCCGCTGGCATGGGCCGCCGCTATCCGCGTGGCCCAGTTTTCATCGCTGCGTTGCGACTCGGCGGCGAAGGTGCTGCCAAAGGCATCTGGCGAATCCTGCAATGCCTGCAGGCGCAGATCGCGGTAAGTGGGCCATTCATGGGGTAAAACGGGGCGGACGGCGATCACAAGGCTTCCTTGGCTGATTGATCCTGAACAGCTGCCAGACTACCACCAAGATGCGATCATGCCGCCCTTCATCGACACCGCAGGATCGACCACGATGTTTTCAGCAAGATGGACCTGGCTGGCCCTTGGCCTGTTACCCGCCCTGACCCAGGCCGCCACCCCGGAGCCGGTGCCACTGACCCGGGTATTCCAGGACTGGCGGCTGGCCTGCGACAACACCCGTCGCTGCACGGCGGTGTCGGGCAGCACCGACAACCCCGGGATGGGCCTGTACATCGCTCGCGAAGCCGGCGCCAAAGGCAGCACCCGGGTCAGTGTGATCGGCTACGACGACGTCGGCCTGCGCTATGAGTTTCACCTCGACGGCCGCCCCACCGAGCCCTGGCAGTACGGCTCGAGCGACCGTGAGTACTACTACCTTGAGGGCGACGCCGCCGTCGAAAAACTGCGCGAGCTGCGCAACAGCGACACCCTGAGCTCCAACAGCAACTTTGGCGAGCGCCGGGTATCGCTGCAGGGCTTGAGCGCCGCCCTGTTGCTGATGGACTCGGTGCAAGGGCGCATCGGCCACCCCAGCGCCTTCGTGCGCCCGGGCTACCAGGCGGACAGCCGCGTGCCGCCGGCCCCGGCGATTCCCAAACTGCCGCGCTTTACCCTGGCCCCGGCCTTGAGCGACGCCGAGCAACAGGCCATCGGCGACTACCTGATTGCTCTGACCAAGGACGAACTGAGCGCCGCGCCCCATCAGAACTGGCAGGCCCAGGCCGAGGTCTACCCCCTGGACCCGGCCCACGCCCTGGTGCGCCTGCGTTACGGCTGCGCCGAGGACGGCTGCAACCACAGCCTCTATCGTGTCTCGCGCACGGCGCCGTACCAGGCGACACCGCTGGAACTCAAGGCGGCGCCCGAGGCTCACTTCTCCCCTGACCTGTATGGGCAGATCAACTTCAACCCGGTCAGCGGCCAGTTGAAGATTTTCCGCGAGATGGGCAAGGACTGCGGTGATAGCTCGACCTGGCAATACGACGGTGCGGCCATGCAGCTCAAGGACCGGCGGACCATGTGGCGCTGCGACAGCATCAACGAGGAGTACTGGCCGGTGACCTGGCGTGCCAAGGGCTGACTCAGGCGCCGAGGTCGTCCCAGTACGGCGGCGTGCCGATGGCGTCGAGAAAGTAGTCCCACACCCGCCGCACCTTCTGCGAGCGCAGGCGGTTTTGCGCTGACAACAAGTGGATCTGGCTCGGCGTCGCCTCCACGGCGCCTTGCCAGTCGGGCAGCAGTTGCACCAGGGCCTTGCTGGTAAAGCTGTGTTTGCTGAACAGCCAGGTCGGAAAAAACACGATGCCGCGCCCGGCCAGGGCCGCTTCCACCAGCACCTGGGCATTGTTGCTGCGCAGCGGCCCGTGCACCTCGACCACCTCGACGCTGTCGCTGCCCGGTCGGCGCAAGTACCAGCGCTGCGCACCGCCGGTGCCTTTGTAGACCAGGCAGCTATGCTGGCGCAGGTCCTGCGCGCAGCCCGGCTGGCCATGTTTTTCAAGGTAGCTGGGGCTGGCACACAGGACATAACGCTGGGTGCAGATCTGCCGGCCGATCAGCCCCGAATCCTGCAGATGGCCGACGCGAAAGGTGATGTCGGCGCCCTCCTGCACCGGGTCGATGTAGGCATCGGTGGCGGTCAGCTCCACGGTCAGTTCCGGGTATTGCTCATGCAAGCCATTGAGCAGGCGCACGAGATGCAGATGGGCAAAAGCCACCGGCGCGTTGATCCGCACCAGGCCGCGAATGTCGCCGGGCTTGCCGCTGATCGACTCGTCGGCAGCATCCAGCAGCTCCAGTACTTCGCGAATCTGGAGGTAATAGCGCTCACCGGCTTCGGTCAGCTTCACCGCGCGGGTGTTGCGGTACAGCAACTGCTGCCCGACCTCGCGCTCCAGCGCCGCGATAAAACGCGACACCGACGAGGCCGGCACCTGAAAATGCCGGGCGGTGGCAGAGAAACTACCGGTCACCGCGACCATGGCGAAGAAGCGGTGGGCCTTGAGGTGCATGGGCGGCTCCTGAACGAGAAATCCGTCCAGTATAGGTGCTCATATTGCTGTTACAGCAATAGTGTTTTGCCTTTAGCCTTGATTGTGGCTGTTTTCGCAAGCCCCTAGCATGGCGCCATTCCACCCAGAGGCCCCACGCATGAAAGACCTGTTTGCCCCCTATGACCTCGGCCCACTGCAGCTGAGCAACCGTTTCGTCATGGCGCCGATGACCCGTTCACGCGCCCCGCAAGACATCGCCACCGAACAGATCGCCCTGCATTACACCCAGCGCGGCACCGCCGGCCTGATCGTTTCCGAAGGCACGCCGATCTCCCGCGAAGGCCAGGGCTATCTGTTCAACCCGGGCATCTTCAGCGAGCAGCAGATCCACGGCTGGAAGCTGGTGACCGACTCGGTGCACAGCGTCGGCGGCAAGATCTTCGCCCAACTGTGGCATGTCGGCCGGGTCTCGCACACCTCGATCCAGCGCGATGGCCTGGCCCCGGTCAGCGCCACCGGCAAGGTCGCCCAGGGCGCGATTGCCTTCGGCTACACCGACAGCGGCGAGCCGGGTTTTGTCTCGACCTCGACGCCGCGCCCGCTGAACACCGAAGAAGTCGGCCGGGTCGTCGAAGACTTCGCCCAGGCCGCGGCCAACGCCATTGCCGCAGGCTTTGACGGCGTCGAAATCCACGGCGCCAACGGCTACCTGATCGAGCAGTTCCTCAACCCGCTGGTCAACGACCGCAGCGACCGTTACGCCGCCGACACCCTGGAGAACCGCCTGCGCTTTGTCTTTGAAGTGGTCGATGCTGTGGTCAACCGCATCGGCGCCGACAAGGTCGGCATCCGTATCTCGCCTTACGGCCAGCTGTTCGACATGCCGATCTACGCGCAAATCGACGAGACCTACTCGGCCCTCTGCGCCGGCATGGGCGCGCGCGGTATCGCCTATGTGCATGTGATGGACCAGACCCACTTCTTCCTCGCCAGCGCAGGCGCCGTGGCCCAGGAACAGGCCCTGCGCGCGCTGCTGGCCGACTGCAAGGCGCAACTGCGCCAGACCGCGTTGATCCTGGCCGGCGACATGACCCTGGAGCGTGCCCAGGACCTGGTTGACGCCGGCCTGATCGACCTGGCAGGTTTTGGCCAGCCGTTCATCGCCAACCCCGATCTGGTCGCCCGGCTGAAAAACGGCTGGCCGTTGACCACCCCGGACCGCGACACCTACTACGGCGGCGGCGCCAAGGGCTACCTGGACTACGCCCCGTACGCACCGGCCTGAAGCGCGAGCAGGCCTGCCGTGGCCAGGCGTGGCATTATTTGCGCATACCGCTGTCCCCTTTTGTTCGCTCGCTTGTCATCAAGGGCATGTGAATCGAAAAGAGAGCGCAACAATGCCCGTACTGACACGCCACAGAACGCGCCTGGCGTCTTCGTTTTCGTCCCCTACCCTGTGCCTGGTGCTGGGCCTGGCGTCGTTGGCGCCGCCAGCGGCGCTGGCCGACGGAGCCAGCCGCAGCTACCAGGTACCGGCTGGCGAACTGGGCACGGCGCTGACCCGCTTTGCCGCCCAGGCCGGGGTCAGCCTGTCGGTCGACCCGGGCCTGGTCAATGGCCGGCGCAGCGCCGGCTTGAGCGGCAGCTTCAGCGTCGATGAAGGCTTTGCCCGGCTGCTGCAGGGCTCGGGCCTGCAACTGCAGCCGGTGACAGCGGGCGCCTACACCCTGGTGCCTACACCGCAAAGCGGCGACGCCGTGGAGATCGCCCCGACCAGCATCCTCGGCGCCCACAGCGGCGGCGACGATGATGGCCAGCGCTATGCCGGCGGCCAGGTTGCGCGCCGGGGCTCGCAAGGCCTGCTGGGCTCGCGGGACTTCATGGAAACGCCGTTCAGCATGACCACCTATACCAGCGAGGCGATCAAGGGCCAACAGGCGCGCACCCTTGGCGACCTGATCGCCAGCGACCCGTCGGTGCGCGCCACCAACCCCGCCGGCGGGCGCTTCGAGCAATTCACCATTCGCGGCTTCAGCCTGTTCAATAGCGATGTTGCCTACAACGGCCTGTACGGCATCCTGCCGACTTACTCCATCGACATGGAAATGGCCGACCGCGTCGACATCATCAAGGGCCCCAGTCAGCTGATCAACGGCATCTCGCCGCGCGGCAGCGTCGGCGGTGGCATCAACGTGGTGCCCAAGCGCGCCAGCGACACGCCGATCACCGAGTTCACCGGCAACTACGCGTCCGACAGCCAGGTGGGCGGTGCGGTCGACATCGGCCGGCGCTTTGGCGAGGACGGCAAGTTCGGCCTGCGCTTGAATGGCGTCAAGCAAGCCGGCGACACCGAATGGGACCAGCAGAGCGTCGACCGCGAAATGGCCGTGCTCGGCCTGGACTTTCGCGGCGAGCGCCTGCGCCTGTCGAGCGATGTCGGCCATACCGAGCGCAACACCGATGCGCCCCAGGAGCGAGTCATCGTTGGCGCCAACGCCAAGGTGCCGGACGCCGGCGACGTGCGCCGCAACTACGCCCAGGCCTGGAGCAAGGCGCGCACCAACGACACCTTCGGCACAGTCAACGCCGAGTTCGACCTCAATGACTCGCTGATGGCCTACGGCGCCGTCGGCGCGCGCAAGAGCAACCACGACTTCCTCCGCCACAACGTACCGGTGTCCAACGATGCCGGCGACTTCAGCGTCCAGCCGCGCGACTTCACCCGCGACGAGAACGTGCGCACCGCCACCGCCGGCCTGCGCAGCTGGTTCGCAACCGGCCCGGTGAGCCACGAGTTCAACCTGGCGGCCAACTACTTCTACATGGACTTCGAGAACGGCGGCGGGCGCTATGCCGCCGGCCCCAGCAACCTCTACAACCCGCGCCCGACCCCGACGCCCGGCACCCGGCTGCGCTCGGACCCCAAGGTCTACACCGAGAACCGCTTCAGCGGCGTGGCGTTGTCCGACACCCTGGGCTTTTTTGACCAGCGCCTGTTGCTGACCCTGGGTGCGCGCTGGCAGCGGGTCCAGGTCGATGACTGGAGCGATGGCATCAAGGGCGACACCGCCTACGACGAAGAGAAGCTCTCGCCCTCGGGCGGCATCCTGTTCAAGCTCAGCGACCAGCTGTCGCTGTATGCCAACTACATGGAAGGCCTGAGCCAGGGCAAGATCGCCCCGTCGACCTCGATCAACGAAGACCAGATCTTCGCGCCGTTCATTAGCCGCCAGGTAGAAGTCGGCGCCAAGTACGACCTGGGCAACTTCGCCCTGACCGCCAGCGCCTTTCGCATCAAGCAGCCGGCCTACGAGACCAACGCCACTACCCGGGTGTTCGGACCCAATGGCAAGCGTGAGAACAAGGGCATTGAACTCAATGTGTTCGGCGAGCCGCTCAAGGGCTTTCGCCTGCTCGGTGGGGTGATGTACATCGACAGCGAACTGACCGACACCGTCGGCGCCAGCTTCGACGGTAACCGCGCCCCGGCAACGCCGGAGTACAACCTCAGCCTGAGCGCCGAGTATGACGTGCCTGCCCTCGCCGGCCTGACCCTGACGGCCCGGGGCATCCACTCAAGCTCGCAGTACCTGGACCAGGCCAACAGCAAGCAGATCGACGGCTGGGAGCGTTACGACCTGGGGGCGCGCTATGCCTTCAAGGTCGATGACAAGGCCATCACCCTGCGCGCCAGTGTCGAGAATGTGCTGGATGAGCACTACTGGGCTTCGGCGGGCGCCTCGGATGACAGCGAGGCCGGGCTGACGTTGTCGACCCCGCGCACCTACCTGGTGTCAGCGACCCTGGGGTTCTGAGGGCAACGCTGTTGCTGCAACAGGATCTGTGCGGGAGCTGGCAAGCCAGCTCCGGCAATTCAACCCCTGACCGCCGCCGCAATCGCCGCGATATCAATCTTGCGCATGCCCATCATCGCATCGAAGGCGCGCTTGGCGGCGGCACGGTCAGTGCTGGTAATTGCCTCGACCAGCACCCGCGGCGAAATCTGCCACGACAGCCCCCACTTGTCCTTGCACCAGCCACAGGCGCTTTCCTGGCCGCCATTGCCGACAATGGCGTCCCACAGACGATCGGTTTCGGCCTGATCCTCGGTCGCCACCTGAAACGAAAACGCCTCGCTGTGGGTGAACATCGGCCCGCCGTTAAGCCCCACGCAGGGGATGCCCAGCACGGTAAACTCGACGGTCAGCACATCGCCCTCTTTACCCGAGGGAAAGTCGCCCGGCGCCCGGTGCACGGCACCGACCTTGCTGTCGGGGAAGGTCTTGGCATAAAAGGTCGCAGCCTCCAGCGCGGTGCCGTCGTACCAGAGGCAGATGGTATTTTTAGGGCTCATCCTGGTTCTCCACGGTTGGTGAATGGCAGGTTGAGTCTAGTCAGAAAGACAGCGAACACACTCACAACGCACCATTCAACTGCCCCAGGTCCGCCGCCAGTTGCAACCTGGCGGTGTACCAGTTGACCAGCGATTCCACGCGCCGCTGCTCGGCAAGCGCCAGCTCGTTCTGCGCCCTGAGCAGTTCGATGATGCTGCCCACCCCAGCCTTGTAGCGCCCCAATGCCACTTGATGGGATTGCCCGGCGCTGGCGACGAAGCTGCGGCTGATGGCCAGGGCGCGGGTGCGCGCATCCAGGGCCTGGCGGCTTTTCCAGACGTTGAGGGCCACGCTGCGTTCGGCCTGCTCCAGGGCCTGCTCGCGGGCGCCGGCTTCATAATCGGCGGCGCGGGCACGCCGACGGCTGAGGAAGCCGTCGAAGATCGGCACGGTAATCTGCACGCCCACGCTCCAGGTCTCGATCTGCTGGCGTGTCGACACCTGGTCGATCGGCGTGTCTTCTTGCTGGTAGCTGCTGAACAGCGACACCTTGGGCCGCCCCTCGGCACGCGCTTCATCCGCCCTGGCGCGGGTGGCGAACCAATCGGCGCGGGCCTTTTCGATGGCCGGGTGCCGGGCCCGGGCTTGCTCCATCAAGGCATCGACACTGGCCATGAACTCATCCTCCTGCCCCGCCGGCTCGTTCAAGGCGGTGAGTGTCAGCGGCGCCGAGGGTGACAGCCCGAGGGCACTGGCCAGGGCGCCCTGGGCCGTCGCGTAGTCACCTTCAGCCAGCACCCGTTCAAGCTGCGCCTGGTCGTGAGTCGTCTGGGCCTGCAGACGGTCGCTCTGCTCGCCGGCCCCGGCCTGGTACTTGGCGGTGGCCGCCTTGAGGCTGCTGGCCGCCAGGGACTCGGCGCTGCGCTTGGCCGCGAGCAAGGCGGCGTTGGCCTGGACCTGGTAGAAGGCCTTGCTGGTGGCGAGCACCGTGGCCTGGATTTTCTCCACCCGACTGCTGCTGGCCGCGTTCAACAGCTGGCGGGCGCCCTCGACTTTCGCCGCGCGCAGGCCAAAATCATAGAGCACCCAGTTGAGGTTCAGGCCATAGCTGTTGGTGCGGGTGTTGAGGGTCGAGTCAGCCTCGGGAAAGTTGTCAAAGCGCGTCTTGCGGCTCGCCCGCCCGCTGCTGGCCTGGGCTTGCACAGTCGGCCAGTAGGCCGAGTACTCGGCATCCAGGCTGGCCTGGCTGCTCAGTTGTGACAGCCAGGCTTCGCGCACTTGCGGATCGGCGCACAGGGCGATGGCCACGGCACTGGACAACACCAGTGGCTGTGCAGGGCTTAACCTGCCTGGGCAGGCATCGAGGGCTTCGGCGGCCATGCCCGGTAGCACCGTCCAGGCCAGCAGCAAGGCAGCCAGACACAGCCTGGTCAGGTGACGGTTCATGACGAAGACGCCGTACCACAGGCACGTTCATCTGGCTCGGCTGGCGCTTGCTCATCGGCCTCGATCAGCGGCCCGTCATACACCACCCGGCCGTTGTCCAGCGCCAGCACCCGGCGCGCCGAGCGAATGGTATCGGGGCGATGGGCAACAATGATGCGGGTGATGTTCAGCGCCTGCAGCGCCTGGTTGACCGCCGCCTCGCGGTCGATGTCGAGGTGGCTGGTGGCTTCGTCGAGAAACAGCAGCTTGGGCCGCCGGTACAGCGCCCGGGCCAGCAGGATGCGTTGCTTCTGCCCACCCGACAGCACCGTGCCCATGTCGCCCACCAGGGTGTTGTAGGCCATGGGCATTTGCGCGATGTCGTCATGCACCGCCGCCATGCGCGCGCACTGCTCGACCCAGCGCGGGTTGGCCTCGGCGCTGAAAAAACTGATGTTGTCGGCAATCGAGCCGGCGAACAGCACATCATCCTGAAGCACCGTGGCGCTGATCCGCCGCAACCGCTCCAGGTTATGGCTGTCGATGGCCACACCGTCGAGCAACACGCTGCCGCTGCTGGGGCTGAGAATGCCGAGCATGACATTGAGCAAGGTGCTCTTGCCGCCTCCCGAGGGGCCGACGATCGCCAGCGAATCGCCGGCTTCGATGCGCACCGACACTTCATCGAGCACATAGGGCTCGTGCTCGCAATAGCGAAACTTGAGCTGGCGCACTTCCAGGCTCGGCACGCTGTCGACGGCGTCGTTGTCGTCAGGTTTCTCAGGCGCTCTGGGTTCGGGCACCTGCAGCAGGATATCGGCCAGGCGCTCGCCATGCAGGCGCAGCATCAGCACATCGACCAGCTTGTCGATCAGCCCGGCTACGCGACTGTTGAACTGCTCCTTGTAGGCGTTGAAGGCAATCAGCATGCCGGCGCTGAACTGGCCATCGAGCACCAGCCTGGCACCGAGCCAGATCACCAGCACGGTCACCAGACCGAACAGCAGGCCATTGAAAGCGCGGTAAGCCAGCGCGAGCTTTTGCGGACGCAAGCCGGCGTTGATTTCTTCGACCAGCAGGCTGCCCCAGGCGCTGGCGCGTTGCTCCTGATGGCCGAACAACTTGATGGTGCGCACCCCGCGCACGCTTTCCAGAAAGTAACTCTGCTGGCGGGCGGCATGCACCAGCTCCTCTTCGCTGGCGCGGCGCAGCGGGCCGAACCAGGCCCAGCGGGCCAGGGCATAGATGACCATGGCCAGCAGCGCGATCAGTGCCAGCGGCGGGCTGTAAGCGAACATCAGGCCCAGGGTTACCAGGGTCATCAGGCCATCGAGCAAGGCTTCGACAAACGAGGTGGTCAGGGTGTGCTGGATCGACTTCAACGAGCCAAAACGCGAGACGATATCGCCCAGGTGGCGGCGCTCGAAAAACGCCACCGGCAAACGCACAAGATGGCTGAAGACGTTAATCTGCCATTGCGCGCTGAGCAGGGTGCCCAGGTACATCAACGCCCAGGAGCGCCCCAGCGCCAGGGTTTGCTGCATCACCAGCAGCAGACCGAAACCGATGGCCAGCACCGCCAGCAGGTCGAGATCGGCGCTGACCAGCACCTTGTCGATCACCGTTTGCAAAAAAAACGGGCTGAGCACCATGCACAGCTCCAGCGCCGCCGCCAGCAACAGCACATGGCTGAGCACCCCGCCAAAGCCCTGTACCCGGCCCAGCAACTGGCGCAGGCGCAGCGGCGGATTGGCCGCGCCCTGCTGGAAATCGCTCTGTGGCCACAGCTCCAGGGCCACGCCGGTGAAGGCTGCCGAGACTTCTTCGAACGACAGCTTGCACACCCCGCGCCCCGGATCGTGCAGGGTCACCCCGCGCGGCCCGACCTCCTTGAGCACCACGAAATGGTTGAAATTCCAGTGCAGCACACAGGGCAAGCGCAGTTGCCCGAGTGCTTGCAGTTCCAGGCGCAATGGCCGGCTGGCCAGGCCTAACTGGCTGGCCATGGCCATCAGTTGCTTGAGGGTCGCGCCCTTCATCGACGGCGACAGCTTCTGGCGCAGCGAGAACAGGTCATGACGCTGGCCGTGAAAGCCGGCGATCATCGCCAGGCAGGCCTGGCCGCACTCGGCGGCTTCGGCCTGGAGCACCATGGGCAGCTTGCGGCCGATGCCGAAAGCCAGCGGTTGGCGAATGTTCAAAGGCGTTTCCCTATGCCGCGCAGGGGTTCGAGCAGCCACTCGTAGAGGGGCATGTTCTCCTGCAGGATGTCGGCGTCCAGTTGCATGCCCGAACGCAAGCGCTCGTTCAGCCCGCGTCCGCGCATGGCTTGTTGTTCAAGGGTGACCCTGACCCGGTACATCGGGCCTTGCTCGCGCTGCTGCTCGGAGACGCCGCCCACGCTCATGATTTCGTCGGCTGGCAGCGCGCTGCGCGACACCGACGCTACCGTGCCGCGTGCCAGGCCGAAGTGCTGGTAGGGATAAGCCTGGTAGCGCAACAGCACGGCATCGCCGCTGCGCACAAAACCGGCCGAACGGCTGGGCACATAGAGTTCGGCGTACAGCTGGGCATCGCTGGGCACGATGCTCAACAGCGGCCGGTTACTGTCGGCGCGGGTGCCGTTGACCACGCCCACCGCCGTCACCTCGCCACTGGCCGGGGCGGTAATCACCACCTGGCGTTTGACTTCGCTTTCCAGCAGGTTGCCCTGGCTTTGCGACAAGCGCCGCTCAAGCTCGGCCAGTTGCTTGCCCTGGTTGAACGGCAACTCGGCAAGCTCGGCGCGCAAGGTGGCGATATCGTTGCGCAGCGACAGCAACGAACGGCTCAGTTCTTCGCTGCGCAGGCGCACTTCGAGCACGGCGTCCTGCTTTTCCTGCAACTGGTCGCGCGACACGTAGTCCTGGCGCTGCAGGTCGGCATAACGCGCGGCAATGCCTTGGGCCAACCCCAGGCGCTGGCGGCTGATGTCCATCTGCGTGAGGATTTTCTGCTGCTCGCTTTCCAGCACCGCCAGGCGCCGGCGCTTGCCCTCAAGCTCCTTCAGGTGCAGCGCACGGGTGCTGGCAATCTCCTCAGTAAGGCTGTCGTTACGTCGCTTGATCAAGCGGCTGATAGCCACGTGCGCGCCACCGGCCTCGGCATACAGGTCACTGCCCAGGGCCATCAGTGTCGACCCGGCCTCAACGCTCTGACCTTCGACCGCAGCCAGGCCTTGCACCACCCCTGCCTGTGGCGCAAACACCTTGATCAGCCCGCCCTCGGGCACCAGTACGCCGCTCACGGTGGCGCGGCGGGTGTAGGTGGCGCAGGTCAGGAACACGATCAACACCAGGCTGAACAGCAGCGCAGCCAGCGCCGCCCAGCGCAGGGGCACGGGCGACACCAGCAGTACGCTGCCCAACTCCTTGTCACGCCGTGCGTGCACGGCTTCGCTCCTGAATAACATGCCAATCCATGACCCGGCGGATAACGTTAATAACATGAACAGACTGATCGCCTGAGCCTGTTGCAGCATAACGGCGAGTTAATCGACAGGCACTAGCACACTTGTACTATTGCACTTAAAGCGCTGGCATTACTAACTTGGCCGGGGATCGAAACAGCCTGCCACTGTTATTGGAACTGTGATCGATCTCACACTTTTATAGTGCAACACCTTGCGCCCAGGCCCTCTCCTGGGGGGATCAACCTAGGACGAACCCACTGTAGCAAACGAGGTATAGATAACATGACCCATGCACAAAACATCGACATGACCAGCGCGCAACCCTCTGCCCTGCGGGTGCTCGACGATCAGGAAGTGGACCAGGTAAGCGGCGGGTTTTCCGTCAGCGCCGGCTCCTGGACACTGACCGGTGGCTCTTATAACTTCGGCGCGGGTGCCGGCTACCGCTTTGACTTGTACAGAGGCGGTGCGCACCAGGGCAGTTACACCCTGTGCAAGTAAACTCAGCGGATAGATGAGTTGGAAGTAAGCGAAGGGCCGTCATGGCCCTTCGTTCTATATATAGAGATGATAGTTAATTGCCATCAGCGACCTTGCGTTCAATCTCGGCAATCTTGCGGCTAAGTTCTTCAGCGGCCTCAGCCTGAGTACGGTGATTGGCCGGAGTGATCGGCCGGTTGGCAAGGTCTTCATCTTCAGCAGGCTTGTCCGTCTCGTTGGCGGGCGCCTCGCGCTCGTTGCTGGTCATTGCAGTTACCTCCCGTGTCATACCCGTTGGATAGCACAGCAGCCTTGGAGTTCTGATCGGCAACGGCTTGAAGTTGGCCCGGCTTCTGCGATGATGCCCGGCCAGGACGGACGTTCGCTTACCCTGCAGGATTGAAACACCATGGTTGACCCAAGATGGAACTGGCTGTGCTTGATGCTCCTGCCGGCCCTGGCCCTGGCCGCGCCGGAACCGGAGCCGGTGCTCAAGCAGTTCAAGCAATGGGTCGTGGGCTGCGACAACACCCTGCGCTGTACCGCGGTGTCGAGCAGCGTCGATCAAGGCGTGGGCCTTGAGCTGGTGCGCGAAGCCGGGGCCCAGGGGACTACCACCCTGACCCTGTTCAGCGACGCCGGAGTCGAGCTCGGCGCCCGGCTGCTGCTCGACGGCGGCCCGCTGCCAGCGGGGTTTCGGCCAGGCTCGCAGGGGCAGATGCGTTATCACGCCAAAGGTGACGTCGCGTTGCGCTTGTTGCGCCAACTGCGCAACGGCCAGACCCTGACCCTGGACACCAGCAACGGCCAGCACCCGGTATCGCTGCAGGGCCTGAGTGCCTCCTTGCTGTTCATCGACTCGGTGCAAGGACGCATCGATCACCCCAGCGCCTTTGTAAACCCCGGCACACGCCCCGACAGCCAGCTGCCGCCAGCACCGCCGACGCCCACCCTCGCCCCCTTCACTCCGGCGCCAGGGGTGAGCGATGCCGAGCAGAAGGCCATCGCCGACGCCGTCATTGCCATCACCCGCCATGAATGGAGCGAACCCGAGTACGACAACTGGCAAGCCGAAGCCGAGGTCTCGCCGCTGGACGCGACCCATGTGCTGGTAGGCCTGCGCTACGGCTGTGGGAGCCAGGGCTGCATGTACAGCTATTACCGCGCCTTGCGCAGCGCGCCCTATCAACCCACCTCGCTGCACATCGAGGTCCCCAGGCATGATGTGCTGGGCGGCGAGATGTATGGCTTTTTCAAGTTCGACCCGGCCCGCGGCGAGCTCAACCAGTTGCAGCCGGGCGGGCGCTACTGCGGCGCCAATGCAACCTGGCGCTATGACGGCGCGGTGATGCAGCTCAAGGCATTCAGCCGCATGAGCTGGTGCGACAGCGTCGATACTGCCCATTGGCCGCAGATCTGGCGTACCCGGGGCTAGCGCCAGGCATACAGCTTGGCGCAGGCATTCGCTACACTGCGCGCTTTGCCCCAAGAGCCTATGCGCATGGATGCCCTCGCCCGTTTTGCCCTCAAGCCGCTTGCTGCGAGCCTGGCTGTGCTCACCCTGGCCGCTTGCAGCCACTTTCAAGCCGATCCGCCAGGTGCCGGTCAGTTGCCCGAGTACCAGAGTCCGGCCCCCGACTGGCGCGTGCTGAACCTGGACGAGGATCAGGACTGGCTGCTGATCGACCGTAACAGCCTGCAGCATGAGGGCGACATTACCTACGCCTGGACCGGCATCCAGCGCCACCGCTATCCGATGCAATACGGCCACGCGGTGATGGCCCTGCACAGCCGCGAGCGCCTGGCGTTCTATTGCCAGCGCCAACTCATCAGCCGGCAAAGCCAGGTGTTCCTCGACAACGACAATCGCGTAGACCGCACCAGGCTTCAGTGGCAGCCCTTCAGCGCGTTCTACCGGCAGGCCCCTTTGTACTATCAGCAGTTGTTCGACGCCGCCTGCCAAGCGCCGGCCGAGCTTGCCAAGCTTGCCCCGCTCAAAGCCCGTACACCGTTGCCGCCGCCGTTTTTGCCGCCCAGGGCCAGGCCTGAAGTGCTTGCCGCCATCGCCGCCCTCGACCTGCCGACACCACGCCTGAGCCTGCACCGGCTGGATTATCGCTACGACGCCAACCTCAACGACGGCGACAATGCCGTCAACAGGCCGCGCCAGGTATTCCTCAGCACCGACAGCCGCTCCGGCCAAGTGTTGCTACAGGCTGTGGACCCGACGATAGCGCAGCAGCTGCAACTGAGCTTTCGCGGCCTGTTCGATCTGGCCGCACGCGGCATCGACATCATGACCGGTCAGGAGCAGGACGCCAGCGACAGCTTGACCGCGCTGTCATTCAGCGGCGACTGGCAAACCCTGCCCGCCCATGCGCAGCTGAGCTACACCAGCAGCCACGCCGGGCAAACTGCGAGCATTACCCGCACCACCCATTGCCAGGTCGGCAAGGCGCAAGCGGCCAGCGCCCTGCACCCGGCCCTGCAAGGCAGCGCCAAGCCGTTGACCTGCACCTGGCAGAGCCCTCGCGGCAACCGTTGGCGCGAAGGCTACAGCTACCTGGTCGACTACGGCGTGTTCGTCCGCACCCGCGAGGACAACCCGCTGGGCAGCTGGCGCTGGAAAATCGAGTCGCTGCAGTGAGTCAATGCAGGACGGTGGCGAAGCTTGCGTCCATGCGCTCGCGGTCGTAGTCCAGCAGCCACGGCTGGTGCTGGCGGTACAACAGCGCGAGCACGTCGTGGTTGGGGCCCACCACATCCATACCCCGATCGTCATAGGGCAAGGCCATCAACCGCTGGTTGAGGTTGAACAAGTAGACACCGCAGCAAGGGCTCGGGCGTATGGTCCCCGGATTATCGGCCAATGCGCACCAGAGCACCGGTTGCAGCAACGACAGTGGCGCCTCAAAGGCGAGGTGCAGCCAGTACTCGGGCTGGTGCTCTTCGAACCAGTCGTCCGGGTCCAGCCGCTGGCTCCACAGTGAGCGCCGGGCGGGGACGCGAATACCGGCGGCACGCAAGTCGCGCAACACGTCGCGGTGGGCAAAACCGTTACCGTTGGAGTGCACGCGCAGGCACACCACCATCGCTTGCTCACCGGCAAACAGGTCGCGGCACACCGCGGTGGCCTTGCTGACTGCCAGCAGGAAGCGTTCGATGTCGCTGCCGCCTTCGGCCAGCTCGAAGCGCAGGCCTTGCGGGTAGTTATAGAAAAGCGGCCGGGCAAAGGCCAGGCCGCTGAAAATATGCTGGATTTGCAGTTGTAGGTTCACGTTACCTTCCTGGCTGTCGGCCCCGCACAGCTGGGGCCAGAGTCCATTGCGGCCAGCACCCTGAAGGTGCTGGCCGCGGTGTTTCACTCAATGCGGCGCGCGCGGGATGGTCTTGAGCAGGTCTTCAGGGCTGATATGCCCGACCACCTGCTGCACGCTGCCCGGTTGCGGCAGGCCAAGGATGTGGCCTTTCATCTTGCCGATGACGTGCATCTCGCACGGCTTGCAGTCGAACTTCAGGGTCAGTACTTCATCGCCGTGAATCAGCTGCATCGGCGCCACCTTGGTGCGCACGCCGGTCACGCCCTTGGCCTGCTTGGGGCACAGGTTGAAGGAGAAACGCAGGCAGTGCTTGGTGATCATCACCGGCACTTCGCCCGCCTCTTCGTGGGCCTCGTAGGCGGCGTCGATCAGCTTGACCCCGTGACGGTGATAGAAGTCGCGGGCCTTCTGGTTGTAGACGTTGGCCAAAAACGACAGGTGCGACTCCGGGTACACCGGCGGCGGGTTGGTCTCGGCCTTGCGGCCACCGCGCGGGTGGGCCTGGATGCGCGCGGCGGTCAGCGCTTCGATGACCTCGCGGCGCAGGGCCTTGAGCTGCGAGTTGGGGATAAAGTACGCCTGCGGCGCATCGAGCTGAACGTCGGTGGCGTGGTACTCGGTGGTGCCCAGCTGGCCGAGCAGGTCGCGCAGTTGCTCCAGCGCCTGCTCCGGCTTGTTGGCCAGGCCGAACGGGCCGTCCAGGGCGACGCTGGCACTGATGCCCTCCTCGCTGGTGGCGGTCAGGGCCAGGCGCTGTTCGTCAAGCTTGGCCACCCAGGCCAGGCCGATACGGCGCTCGGCCGAGGTCTTTTGCAATGCCTGCTGCCAGTTGTGGTCGAGGTTGCGGCTCAGCGGGTGGTTGGGCCGCAGCTGGTGCATGCCCTTGGGCATCTCGTTGGGCTCGACGCGGTAGCGGTAGCGTTTTTCGCCGTCTTCATCGAACTCGCCTTTCGGCTCGGCGATGTTGGCGCGAAAGCCCACCACTTCGCGCTTGACCAGCACGTTGAGGCCGTCGCCGTTGGACAGCGGCTCGTGGGTGACCACCTGCAGGTCGCGCTTGCCGACTTTCTCGACCACACCCACCGGCAGGCCGGTGAAGGTCGGCGAGTCGAAGGCGCCGATGTCGATCTTGCGCTCGCTGACGAAGTAGTCGGTGCTGCCGCGGTGGAAGGTTTTGTCCGGGTCGGGCAGGAAGAAGTGCGCGGTACGGCCGCTGGAGGCGCGGGCCAGGTCCGGGCGGTCTTCGAGCACGGCGTCCAGGCGCTGGCGGTAGTAGGCGGTGATGTTCTTCACATAGCCCATGTCCTTGTAGCGCCCTTCGATCTTGAACGAGCGCACGCCGGCCTCGACCAGGGCGCGGATGTTGGCGCTCTGGTTGTTGTCCTTCATCGACAGCAGGTGCTTCTCGTAGGCGATCACCCCGCCCTTTTCGTCCTTGAGGGTGTACGGCAGGCGGCAGGCCTGGGAGCAGTCGCCACGGTTGGCGCTGCGCCCGGTCTGGGCGTGGGAGATGTTGCACTGGCCGGAGAAGGCCACGCACAGCGCACCGTGGATGAAGAACTCGATCGCCGCGTCGGTCTCGTCGGCGATGGCGCGGATTTCCTGCAGGTTCAGCTCGCGGGCCAGCACCAACTGGGAGAAACCGGCCTGGTCGAGGAACTTGGCCCGGGCCAGGGTGCGGATGTCGGTCTGGGTACTGGCGTGCAGCTCGATCGGCGGGATGTCCAGCTCCATCACCCCCAGGTCCTGGACGATCAGCGCGTCGACGCCGGCATCGTACAGTTCGTGGATCAGCTTGCGCGCCGGCTCCAGCTCGTTGTCGTGGAGAATGGTGTTGATGGTGGTGAACACCCGCGCGTGGTAGCGATGGGCGAACTCCACCAACTGGGCGATATCGCTGACTTCGTTGCAGGCATTGTGGCGCGCACCGAAGCTCGGGCCGCCGAGGTACACAGCGTCGGCGCCATGCAGAATGGCCTCGCGGGCGATGGCGACATCGCGGGCGGGACTGAGCAATTCCAGGTGATGCTTGGGCAGGGACATGTTTTTTTAGTCAGGCTGTCACGGTCGAGGCGCGCATTGTAGCGGCGAAACGCCCGATCGGCACCCGTAGCCTGCCCGGTGGTGCGCCCGATCGCGGGTCAAGTCGAGGCGTCGCACCGCCGCTCCCACAGGTTCGGCGTTGCGATGAGGCCAGCCCAGCCACCGCAACAACTCAGGCCTTGGCCGCCATCGCAGTCACTTCCACACGCATGCCTTCCACCGCCAGCGACGCCACGCCCACTGCAGCGCGCACCGGCCAGGGCTTGGCGAAGAAGTGCTGGTAGACCTCGTTGAACGCCGCCCGCTCGGCCATGTCGGTGAGGTAGATGGTCAGGTGCAACACCCGGTCCATGGAGCTGCCAGCACGCTCCAGAGCGACTTTCAGCGCTTGCAGGGTACATTCGCTCTGGGCGGTGATATCGCCCAGTTCCAGGCTGCCGTCGGCACGCGTGGGGATCTGGGTCGAAACAAGGATGCCGCCGAAACCGGCGACGTCGGAAGAGATCGACTCGGCGTCCGGGTCGGGGATGAAAGTGATGTCTTGGTTAGCCATGGGTATCTCGTGTCTGGGGAATAAAAAAGGGCGGTTACCCGCCCCTTCTGCTTACTTGCCGCCGGCCAGCGCCGGCGTGCGCGGCGGCACCAGGCGCCGGGAGCCGGTCGACTCGAAGGCAGCCGCCAGGCGCAGCAATGACGAATCGTCGTAGGCGCGACCGGCAAAGGTCAAGCCCACCGGCATGCCGATATCGGCCATCACGCCCATCGGCACGGTCACCGTCGGCACGCCCAGGTGACGGATCGCCAGGTTGCCGTTGGCCACCCACACGCCGTTGCTCCAGGCAATGTCGGCCGACGCCGGGTCGACATCGGCATTGGCCGGGCCGACGTCAGCGACAGTCGGAAAGATCACCACGTCGAGTTTGAGCGCATCCATCCAGTCTTCGAGGTCGATGCGCCGGGTCTGTTCCAGGCCGCGCAGGCCGTCCGGCACAGTGCTGATCTGGTCCCACGGGGTGATGCCGCGCTCGGCCATGCGCACGTATTCGTCCATGCCCGCGGCCAGGTCGCCTTCGCGGTTGGGCAGCGTACCCGGATCATGCGGGAAAATCTTCGGCCCGTCGACATCGACCAGGCGGTTGAGCTTGGGGTCGCCGTTGGCCTGGAGGAAATCATCGAAGGCCCAGGCGGTCAGGTCCCACAGTTCGTGGTGAAGGAACTCCTTGGACACCAGGCCGCGATTGAACACGGTCGGCGCACCCGGGCGATCGCCTTCGCAGTTGGACACCAGGGGGAAATCGACTTCGATGACTTCGCCACCGGCCGCTTCCAGGGCCTTGCGCGCCTGCTCCCAGAGGGCGATCACCGATGGCCGGGTGTTGATCCGCTGGCCGGTCGGGCCACCGATGCCCGGGGCTTCGCTGGTGCCGGCTTCAGGGTCGGCATTGATGTACATGCGCGGCACGCCGAAACGCTTGCCCTTGAGCGCTGCGGCATCGGCTGCAAGCTCGTGGTAGGAGGCCGGGCGCACCGAATCGACGCTGGGGATTGGCACCCAGGGCTGCAGGCGCCACAGGTCGCCGCGTTTGTCCGGGTCTTGGGCGACGACGATGTCGAGCACTTCGAGCAGGTCGGCCATGGTCCGGGCAAAGGGCACCACCACGTCCATGGTCGGCGTCAGCGGCCAGTTGCCACGCACCGAGATCACCCCACGCGAGGGCGTGTAGGCGCACAGGCCGTTGTTCGAGGCCGGGCCGCGGCCACTGGACCAGGTTTCTTCGGCCAGGCCGAAGGCGGCGAAGCTGGCCGCCGTGGCAGTACCGGCGCCGTTGGACGAGCCGGAGGCAAACGGTGCGGTCAGGTAGTCGGCGTTGTACGGGCTTTCGGCGCGGCCATAAACGCCGCGCTGCATGCCGCCGTTGGCCATCGGCGGCATGTTGGTCTTGCCCAGGCAGATGGCGCCGGCAGCGCGCAGGCGCTCGATGGTGAAGGCGTCGCGATAGGCCACAAGGTCGGCGAAGGCCGGGCTGCCGGAGGCGGCGGTCAGGCCCTTGACCAGGTAGCTGTCCTTGGCGGTATACGGGATGCCGTCGAGCGGGCCGAGGGTCTGGCCCTGGGCGCGGCGTTCGTCAGAAGCCTGCGCTTCGTTCAGCGCTTCAGGGTTGCGCACCACTACAGCATTGAGCTTGGTGGCAGTGTCCGCGCCATCGTAGGCGTCGATGCGCGCCAGGTAGGCCTTGACCAGCTCCACCGCGGTGGTCTGGCCGGACTCGAGCGCAGCGCGCAGCTGGGCAATGGAAACCTCTGTGACTTCGATCATGCTGCTACCGCCGAGGGTTGATGGCTGACTGGGTTAAGGCTTGCACCACACGGGGTCTGGAGCACGGGGATTTCACGGCTTTGAAGATGGGTTCGCATAGTTGTTCTCATTGCACGGCATGACGCTGCAGGGTCTGGACGAATTACCTGAGCGGCCTATTTAGCACCAAAATTGCCCACAGCGGAACGGGGAGCCAGCGGGCAGCGGTGCATTCAGCCGCGTGCGAAGGTGCAAAATCGGCCGCCAGGCCTGGACGAGGCGCAGATATTCAGCTTTACCCCTCCCACCACCACGAGCATCATGCGCACTTCGCGTTCACGGAGGATTTCGCACATGTTCAGGGCACTTTTCGACACGCTGTTCAAGCGCACGCCTACCGAGGAAGGCTTTGCCCGTACCTTCATCAAGGCCGCGCGCGCCGGCGGTTATGCCGAGCCACTGGACTATCAGGCCGACGACTTTCGCCTGCGCTACGGCGGTAGCAGCTACTTCAACCTGCACAACGCCTACCGCGACTACCTGAACGCCGACAAGGCGCGTAAAGCCCAGGTGCTCGACAGCTACCTGCGCGGCCTGATCGACAGCCGCAACAGCACCGCGGTGCAGCCCCTGGAGCAGGTTAGGCCGCTGTTGCGGCCGGTGATCCGCAACCTGGCCATGCTCGAAGAGATCCGCCTGCATCAGGTCCGTCATCAAGGCTGGGACTCGCCCTGCCCCATGGCCTGGCAGCCGTTCGGCGAAGACTGCGTGACCTTGCTGGCCATCGACTACCCCGACACCACCTCGACCCAGACCGCCGGCCCGCCACAGGACTGGGGCATCAGCCTGGAGCAGGCGCTGGCGATTGCCCTGGACAACCTGCGCGACGCCAGCCCCGATGCCTTCGAAGCGATCCTCCCCGGTTTGTACCAGGGCGCCTGGAAGGACGGCTACGACACCAGCCGCGTGCTGCTGCCCGACGTGCTGCAGCGCTTGGCGCTCAAGGGCCAGCCGGTGTTCATGATGCCCAGCCGCGATGTGCTGATGGTCACCGGCGACAAGGACGCCGACAATCTGCGGCAGATGGTCGAGCTGAGCTTCCACGCGCTGGAGCACGGGCGCGCGCAGTCGAGCCAGATCTATACCTATCACGACCGCCGCATCGTGCCCTTCCAGGTGCAGGACGCGCACCTGCAAGCGCGCCTGGGCGACCTGCAGCGGCTGCTGCGCCACGGCATCTATAGCACGCAAAAAGAGTTTCTCGACAAGATCCACGAAGCCCATCCCGAGGACATCTTCGTCGCCACCCACAGGCTTTACAGCGACGCCGAAAACGGCAATAGCAGCTTTTCGATCGCGGCCTGGACCGAGGGCGTATTCACCTCGTTGCCGCAAACCGACCGGGTGATCCTGGTCCAGCCCCAGGCAGACGGCTCGGCCCAGACCCAGGTGGTGGCCTGGCACGAGGTTGAAACACTGCTGGGCGGGCTGCTGAGCAAAGACGGCGAGCTCTACCCGCCACGCTTTCGCACCCTCGGTTTTCCCAGCGCCGAGCAGTTGCAGCAGCTGACGCCCATGGGGTGAGGCCCAACTTGAAGCAACGGGGCTGGATTTACACTGCACAAAGCCTCATCCTCCCCGCCTTTTGCCCGCGCCTGAGCGGCCAAGGAGATCCCCATGCACGACCTGCCACTGGCTGCCGCCGACTTCGCGTTCCTCGACGCCACTTTGCAGCAGTACGGCGATGACCACTCGGTGCTCAACGCCTCGGAGCTCGACGGCTACTTCACTGCGCTGGTGTCGAGCCCGGTGCAGGTGGACATCAGCGAGTGGTTCCCGGCGATCTGGGGCGGGCAGATGCCGGAATGGCAAAACGCTGCTGACTGCCAGCGCTTCGTCGAGCTGTGTGCCCGTCACCTGAACAGCCTGGCCACCCAACTGGTTGAAGCGCCGCAGGCATTTGCCCCGCGCCTTGAGCAGACCGAACACCAGGGCCAGCCGTTGCCATTGGCGGAAGAATGGTGCTTTGGTTATTTGCGCGGTATCGCCATTGCCAACTGGCGGGTGCTGCCTGAAGCGCAAATGCAGGCCTTGCAGGTGATTACCGGCTGGGCCGAGCAGGATGAATTCGAGCTGCCGGCGAACCTGGACGTTGCCTTGCATCGTCAGCGGGTGGTGGCGATTGCCCCGGCGGCGCGGGCGCTGCATGACTACTGGCTGGCGCAGCGCTGATTGGCTCTTTGGTGCCTGCATTACCACCGCTGCGCGCTCGATCGCGGGTCAGTTCCGCTCCCACAGGGAAGCGGAACTGACCCGCGATGAGGCTTACTTGAGATCGAACCGGTCCAGGTTCATCACTTTCGTCCAGGCCGCGACGAAGTCCTTGATGAATTGC
Source organism: Pseudomonas sp. B21-035 (assembly GCF_024748945.1). Lineage (NCBI taxonomy): Bacteria > Pseudomonadati > Pseudomonadota > Gammaproteobacteria > Pseudomonadales > Pseudomonadaceae > Pseudomonas > Pseudomonas sp. B21-035. The sequence continues at coordinate 2,317,842 of NZ_CP087179.1, read as the reverse complement.
TCCTTGGCGTCGCGACTGGCATAGAACTCCGCCAGCGCCCGCAGTTGCGAGTTGGAACCAAACACCAGGTCGACCCGGGTGCCGGTCCATTTCACCGCGCCGGTCTTGCGGTCACGCCCTTCGAACGTTTCGTTGGCCGCCGACACCGGCTTCCACTCCACGCCCATGTCCAGCAGGTTGACGAAAAAGTCGTTGCTCAGTGTACCCGGCTGCTGAGTGAAGACGCCGTGCTTGCTTTGCCCGGCATTGGCCCCCAGCACCCGCAGGCCGCCCACCAGCACGGTCATTTCCGGCGCGCTCAAGGTCAGCAGTTGCGCTTTGTCGATCAGCAAGGCCTCGGCCGGCACCCGGTAGCTGTTTTTCAGGTAGTTGCGAAAACCATCGGCATTGGGCTCAAGAAAACCGAACGACTCGACGTCGGTCTGCTCCTGCGAGGCATCCATGCGCCCCGGGGCAAACGCCACGCGGATGTCGACCCCGGCGTTCTTGGCCGCCTGCTCGACCGCGGCGCTGCCTGCCAGCACGATCAGGTCGGCCAGGGAGATTTTCTTGCCACCGGCCTGGGCACTGTTGAAGTCGTTCTGGATGCCTTCCAGCACGCTCAGCACCTTGGCCAGCTGCTCAGGCTGGTTGGCCTGCCAGAACTTCTGCGGCGCCAGGCGCAGGCGCCCGCCATTGGCCCCGCCGCGCTTGTCGGAGCCGCGGAAGGTCGAGGCCGCCGCCCAGGCCGTGGACACCCGTTCGGCCACCGACAGCCCCGACGCCAACAGCCTGGCCTTCAGTGCGGTCACGTCGCTGTCATCGACCAGGGCATGGTCGAGCGCCGGGATCGGGTCTTGCCAGAGCAGCTCTTCGCTGGGCAGTTCCGGGCCCAGGTAACGCGACAGCGGGCCCATGTCGCGGTGGATCAGCTTGTACCAGGCACGGGCAAAGGCATCGCTCAATTGCTCGGGATTGGCCAGAAAGCGCCGCGAGATCGGCTCGTAGATCGGGTCGAAGCGCAGCGACAGGTCGGTGGTGAGCATGGTCGGGTTGCGCCGTTTGTTCGGGTCGTGGGCATCGGGGATGATCCCCGCACCAGCGCCGTTTTTTGGCGTCCACTGGTTGGCCCCGGCCGGGCTCTTGGTCAGTTCCCAGTCGAAGCCGAAGAGGTTTTCCAGGTAGTTGTTGCTCCAGCGCGTTGGCGTGGTGGTCCAGGTCACTTCCAGGCCGCTGGTGATGGTGTCGGCGCCTTTGCCCGTGCCAAAGCTGTTGCGCCAGCCCAGGCCCTGTTCTTCAAGACCGGCGGCTTCCGGTTCCGGGCCGACGTTATCGGCAGGGCCGGCGCCGTGGGTTTTACCGAAGGCATGGCCGCCGGCGATCAGGGCCACGGTTTCTTCATCGTTCATGGCCATGCGTGCGAAGGTTTCGCGGATGTCCTTGGCGGCGGCGACCGGGTCGGGGTTGCCTTCCGGGCCTTCCGGGTTGACGTAGATCAGGCCCATTTGCACCGCGGCCAGGGGGTTTTCCAGGTTGCGGCCCTGGTCGGTGCGGCTTTCTTCGTTGCCGTGCTGCTCGGGCTCGGCCACCAGGGTGCCCTCACCAGGCTCCTGCATCGGCTGCGGGCCCTTGCCGTAGCGGGTATCGCCACCCAGCCACTTGTTTTCCGAGCCCCAGTAGACGTCTTCATCCGGCTCCCAGACATCCGCGCGGCCGCCAGAAAAACCAAAAGTCTTGAAGCCCATGGATTCCAGGGCAACGTTGCCGGTGAGCACGATCAGGTCGGCCCAGGAGATGCTCCGGCCATACTTCTGCTTGATCGGCCACAGCAGGCGCCGGGCCTTGTCCAGGCTGACGTTGTCAGGCCAGCTGTTGAGCGGCGCGAAGCGTTGTTGTCCGGAGCCTGCGCCGCCACGGCCATCACCAGTGCGGTAGGTGCCGGCGCTGTGCCAGGCCATGCGGATGAACAGCGGCCCGTAATGACCGAAATCCGCTGGCCACCAGTCCTGGGAATCGGTCATCAAAGCATGCAGGTCTTGTTTCAGGGCTTGAAAGTCCAGGCTCTTGAAGGCCTCGGCATAGTTGAAGCCATCGCCTTGGGGATCGGACTGCGGCGAGTGCTGGTGGAGGATCTTCAGGTTCAGTTGGTTCGGCCACCAGTCGCGGTTCGTCGTACCACCGCCAGCGGCATGACTGAACGGGCATTTCGATTCAGTAGACATGGGTGAGCTACCTTTGTATCCAGCGTTTTAGTTATCTCCACATCAGGTCCGGCCGGCACCCGCCAGCGCATCATCAAGGCTAGTCCCGGCCCCGGCAGTCAGCAAATAGACGCAGTATTGCCCGCCGATAGCCATAATCTCTTATACCAACCCCAGGGAAGGAGCAGATCGTAGCGATAGCCGCCTCACCTGAGGTCATGACCATGAACAGCCGTCCGCGTCGCACCGCCTACCACGAAGCCGGCCATGCCCTGGCCTTCTGGTGGAACGGCCTGGCGATCCGGCGGGTAACCGTGCGCACCCGGGCAGAAGCGCTGATCGGGCCGATGGTGGATTTGCGCGGCAACCTGCAGGCGGTCAAGGGCCTGGTCGAGGCGGACTACCTGGTGCCCCTGCCCGCCTTCGAGCCGCCAGGCATCGCCGAACACCTGCCATCGATGATCGAGCTGATCGAACGCGACCTGCTCAACTGCTTCGCCGGCCCCGTGGCCGAGGCAATCTACCGTCACAGCGCCGATGATCGCTTTCTCACCACCAGTGGCGCCGGCGACCTGCGCCGGGCCCATGAACTGATCGCCCTGCTGCCGGCGCGCCAGGTTGCGCAGGCAGGGCCCATGGCCCTGGGTCGCTGTCACAGCCTGCTACGCGCTTACTGGCCGGTGCTGCGGGTGCTCGCTGAACGGCTGCGCGAGCAAGGCGTACTGGACGGCGAAACACTGATCGAGCTGCTGTGCCAGTTGACCGGCGAGACCCCGCAACGGCTCGGCAATCCGCTGGCAAGCCTGGACAGGCGCTGGCAACAACGGTCGGTGTGAGCTTCAGCCCTGGTGGGCAACTTGCTGTTACCCGGACAACCCGGCAAGCTTGCCGCTCAGCGCGCACTGCATCCGCCGTACACCCCGCAAGCAAGGACCTTGAACCCCATGAGTAATGCCACCCAGGCAAATTTGCCGCAACGCTCGGCAGTCACCAGCAAAAGCCTGGCTCAAGCGACACAAGGAACCTTCAACATCCCGCTTATCGGTGAGCTTGCGGCCTTCACCTACCAGGACGCAGTCAAGTTCCCATCATTACTGCTGGACGATGCAAACAGCGCCTATGTCTACATCCTCAGGCGCACGGACAAGCTCGATACCGAGCACAATGCCCCGCAACCGTTTTATGTGGGTAAAGGCATCAAGCGACGCTACGCCTTTCACTACTATGAAGCGGCGACGACGGCCAAATACGCACCGTCCAAAAACATGCGCAAGATCCACACCATCAACAAGGTCGGCAGGGATAAGGTACTCATCCAGATCATTCCCTGTCACTCAAGCGAGTACGCCAATGACCTTGAAATCAAGCTGATCGCACATTGGGGGCGCAGTTCGAACAATAGCGGTTGCCTGACCAACTTGACCGACGGAGGCGAAGGGGTCAGTGGCCTGCAGATGCCCGAGCATGTACTGGAGCTTCTGCGGGAAAAGGCCAGGCAACCGGTGCTGTTCAACGGCAAAAAGTACGCGGGGATCAAAGTGGCCTTCCAGGCCCATAGCCCACTGGAAATCGCCAACGCCCTGGAAGTCGATATCGAATCCGGGTATTGCACGGACTACAACACATTCAAAGCCTGGTATCACAACTGGGCCAAGCAAGGCTTTTTTCCGGAAGGTTTCAACTATCTGGACGAAGACCGGCCGGTGTATATGGAAAACAGCCGGGCGCTTATCCAGGAGCAGACTCAGGCCAACCGCATGGAGGGCTACAAGAAAGCCTGGAACACCCGTTACGCCTACCCCCGCTATTGGGTGAGAGGCAATGCTTATCACACCATCAGCGAGGCTGCCGCAAAGGAAAGCGTCGGTACCGAATCCAACCTGGCCGCCCTGTTTCGAAGAATGGTATCGAGCAACCTTTTTTATCAAGGCTACAACCTGCTGGACGCCTCCGGGAACAAACTATTCCAGGAAAGCCAACAGGGACTGCTGGACGTTGCTCGCCTCAAAAACGCCGAGTTTCTGATCGACCTGGTGTCCAAGCCTGTTCTGCTGAACGGCATTCTTTACGAAAACCGCATGAGCGCTTTCGGACAATCCAGCCACAGTGAGAACATCACTTACTTTGCGTTCACCAGCCAGATCAATCGTTACATCAAGGCCGGGGTTTTCCCTCATGGGCTGAACGTGCCCGATGCCAGCGGTGCGCCCACTTACCCGGAAATCGATCCCTTCCTGCTCAGGGGCCGCACCCTGCAGCATTACTACAAAGTGTGCAACCGGCTGTTCCCCAGCATGCAGTCAGCCTCGTTGTTTTATGGTCTGAGCCACTCGGTCATCCACCGCTACTTCACAACCTGGAAAAAAGAAGCCGAATCGGCGGCCAACCCTTTGGCATTTCCCACGGGTTTCAACATCTACGACTCAAAGACGCAACAGTCCCTTTACCCGGAAATGGAGATTGTCGATTGTCGTGTACCGGCATCCGGCTACCTCTACCTGGGTAAAAAATTCGCTACCCTGGCTCAGATCGACACCTATAGAAAACGAGCGCGCGGCGTCACCTCAACGTTGTGCCAAAAAAGACGCAAAGCCTATTTCGAAACCCAGGCACCCCTGGATAGCACGCTCAATGTCCTCGGACTGGACGGCACCCCCTTGTACCCCGTCGACCTGAGCCTGAAGATATCCACGCCCATTGCTGCAGCCGACGGCAATGGCCATCGACTGCACAATGCCGCCAAACCGGTATGGATTTACCACGACAGCGGCTGGACCCGCTTTGACTCACACAGCGCGGCGTACCGGGCGTTGCGCTGTCTGCAGCAGAAGTACAAGAACGAGGACAGTTTCACCGCTTCGATTGCTTCACAGGTCAAGGCTGGAAGACGGCCTGACTGGCTGTCGCTGACCGACCCTGAGTGCTGAGGGTTGGCACCTTGCGACCTGGCTGTCAGTGCAAGGCCCGGGTCACGAGGAAGTTCACCAGCTCCGGCTCGTCGTCCAGTTCGATCGAGCGTACCGGCCGCGGCAACTTGTCGAGCACCGCGCGCCAGAAGGCATGGGCGGTTTCGTCCTGGTCGTAGTAACGCACCAGCCACTGGTTCTGCCCGCTCGCCAGCACCTGGCTGGCCAGGGCGCTGGCGATGCCCTTGCGCCGGTAGCGCTTGAGGATGAACAGGTCGGCCAGCTCCAGGGCATCGAGGTCCGGCAGCTCGCTGCGTTCGATCAGCAGGAAGCCGGCGATGTAGCCGTCGACCAGGATCAGGTTGGCGCTCCACTGCGGCTCTTGCCAGTAGCGTTGCAGGTGCTCGTCATGCACATAGAAGCGGCCATCGACCTCGACGTCTTCCTGTTCCCAGTCCGACGACTCGTAGGCGTAAAACTGGTAGAGGTTGCGGATCAGCTCGATCTGCTCGGGGCCGGTTTGCAGGAGCTCGACAGTGAGGTCGCTCATGGCTGGACCTCATACAGCGGAAGAATCGACGGCATTGGTATCTCGATAAGTGAACGAACAGCGCGTTTTGCGGGCGCTATTGTTTACAAAAGCCGGGGCCAATGCCATCGCTAAAACATGTCACCCGGCAGCTAGCGCGGCGACCGCGTCGATTTCGATCAACATGCCGTCGAGCGCCAGGCGCGGCACCGGGATCAGCGTGCAGGTCGGGGTCATGTTGCTGCCCCAGGCCCGCTGGGCCTCGCTGCCCCAGATTCGCAGCCTGGCCTCGTCGTGGTCGACGATCAGCAGGGTCAGCTTGAACACATCGGCCAGGCTTGCGCCTCTGGATGCCAGGGCAATCTGCAGATTGCCCAGGGCCTGGCGTGCCTGCTCGGCAAAGTCACTCGACAAGCGGCCTTCAAGGTCTTCACCACCCTGCCCGGCGATGTACAGCAGCCGGGCATTGGCGGCGACTTCAGCCACATGGGAGTAGGCATTGGCGCTGGGATCATAGAGGCCTTCGGGGTTGGACAGGTGGAAAGCTGCGGTCATGGTGCTGCTCCGAATGATGGGAGCGGCGAGTATCAAACCTCGACTTAAGTAGAGGTCAAGCCTGATGTTGCCAGCGCTGCGCAGGGGGCAATGATGACTGGCGTGTTAATCTGGCCCCTCGCACGGATTCGACCAGAGAGCAGACATGCCAATCGACCTACCTGACACCCTACGCCCACTGTTCATTGCCGCCGGATGGCCGGCCAACAACCCGCTACCGGCCAGTGTGCCAACCAACCATCCGGCGGCCACGCTGCTGCTGAGCCTCAACGGCCTGTGCGTCGGCCACTGCGGCGCCGGTGAAGAATGCGCTGCCGGCGACATCGAGTTCAGGGCCAAGCCCGCCCTGCACGACGACAAAGTCATCGTGAGGATGCAACACAAGCTCAACACCACCCTGGTGTGCATCGGCGATGTCCACCACGGCCATGGCGCGCTGTTTGTCGACAGCCAGGGCGCCTGCTACCTCATGAGCCAGGTTCACGATGCCTTCTGGCTGCTGGGCAGCACCTTCGTCGTTGCTGCAGAAAGCCTGCTGCTGGGCCGTCAGCCACAAGCGCAACTGCTGTGAAATTCAGGCGCAAATAAGGCAAATTGCTGGCCCCCTGCTAGCCGCTTCGTTGGCAAACTCGCTTTCTTTTCAGCAAGTTAGGTAGGTGCTATGCGGGCTTATGGATTAACCCTGGCAGCGTTTTTTCTGCTCGCCCTCCCGCTCGGTGCCCAAGCCAAGGCCCTGGGCAACAATGACCGCTACATGTGCAGTTGGGGTTCGCAGATTGCCGCCGGCGCGCAGCAGTCGAAGCTGTCCGGAGTGACCCTGTACGCCGCGCGCAAGCGCCTGCAGGTGCGTAAGTTCAACAAGCCGTGGATGCGCATGACCGCCATGAGCATCACCGAACAGACCTACAACAGCCAGTCACGCCTCAAGCCCGCAGCCATCCAGCAGACCTACTACGAGCAATGCGTCAGCCATGCGCTGGCGCGGCGCTGAACACCCCGGCCGACTCAAGGGTTTCAATCAGCCGCTCGGGCCACACGATGTCGGTGGTTTGCCGCAGTTCCTCGGCCGACCACCAGCGATGATCGGCCATTACCTCGACCTCCGAAGCCGTCCAGCCCTGGCGGCACAGCTGCTGGTTTTGCGCCTGGATCAGGTAGTACTGCTCGACCGACGTGACCCACTCGCCGCTGGGTAGCTGCATGGTAAAGCGCCGCTCGCTCAAGTGCGCGCCCACCGCGTCGACCTCGATGCCGGTTTCTTCGCGCAGCTCGCGAATGGCGGCCTGTTCGAAGTTTTCGCCCTCCTCCACGCCGCCTCCCGGCGTTGCCCAGTAATCGTCACCGGCCAGCGCGCCGTTGCGATGGACGAAGCGAAACAGCAACACGCTGCGGGAGGGGCTGATGACTAACAGCCGGGCTGATTTACGTTCACGCATCGTGGTGTTCCTGTCCTTGGTTTATGATCGCGGGCGAAATTCTACCGGGCTCCAGGGATGAACAACGACAAATCTGCGCCGACAACCAGCGACTTTCACGGCAGCTGCCTGTGCGGCGCTGTCAGTTACCGCATCAACACCCCGCTGAAAGCCGTCAGCCACTGCCATTGCAGCCAGTGCCGCAAAGCCCATGGCGCAGCCTTCGCCACGTACGCCAGCGTGCCGGCTGCGGCCCTGAGCTGCAGCGATCCGCAGGGCATGTTGCAGGTGTTCAAGTCATCACCCACGGTCAGCCGCAGCTTTTGTTCAGGCTGCGGCGCGAGCCTGTTCTGGGCCAATGCCAGTGGCGAGTATCCGGACTGGGTCAGCGTTGCGCTGGGCACCCTGGATACGCCGTTCGAGCCTGCCCGGCAAAAACATGTGCATGTACAGTCCAAGGCCTGCTGGCTGGTGATTGGCGATACCTGGCCGCAACACCAATAGACTGAAATAACTTCAACGCAAGGACGCCCCCATGTATCGCTTGATTTATGCCGGTTTCAGCGTGCTGATGGTGTTGGCTACCCCGGCCCAGGCAAGCAGCCTGTGCCCCGGCGCCAACACCGAAGTGCAGATGCTCGAATGCATGCAGCGCTCGCTGAAAAAATCCGATCGGCAATTGAATCAGCTCTACCAGGAGCTGGTTACACGCTTCAAGGACGAGGGCGCGTCACCCGGGCGCCCGACCCAGGACGTGGCGCTGAAAAAAGCCCAGCGCACCTGGATTGCCTTTCGTGATGCCAGCTGTGAACTGGAGACGTATGAGTCGGTTGGCGGCAGCGGCTACGCCACCATCCATACCCATTGCCTGTTGAAGCAGACGCAAGCCAGAGTCCAGTACCTGAAGCGGATTAGCGGCATGCCTTGAAGGGTCAGACCGGTGCGCTGGCGTACTCTGCGTGGACGGCGGCCTGCACCGCCGGCCTGGCCGCTACACGCTCGACATAACCCGCCAGCGCTGGCCATTGCGCTATATCGATGGCAAACACCGGCAACCAGCCCAGCACAGTGAACAGGTAGGCATCGGCGATACTGAAAGCACCCTGCAGGTAGTCATTGCTACCGAGCAGTTCGTTCAAATAACCCAGGCGCTTGAACAGCTTGTCGCCAAAGATCACCCTGGCCGCCTCCGGCAGCTCGGCATTGAACAGCGGTGCGCTGCCGGCATGGATTTCGGCGCTGATGAAATTGAGCAGCTCCTGCAGCCGCGAGCGCTCCCAGCTGCCGTTGGCCGGCGCCAATCCGGCCTCGGGCCTGAGGTCGGCCAGGTACTGGAGAATGGCCGGCCCTTCGGTCAGTACCTCACCATTGTCAAGCAGCAGCGCGGCCACGTAACCCTTGGGGTTGATGCTGCGAAAATCACGGCCATCGGCGCAGCGTTTGCTCTGGTTATTGACCCGTACCAGCTCGAATGGCAGGCCCAGTTCGCGCAGGATGATATGCGGCGCCAGCGAGCAGGCATTGGGGGCGAAATAGAGTTTCATCGGGCGTCTCCTGACAGGATCAAGAGGCGCAGGATCAACAAACGCCAGCGCCAGGTAAACTTACAATTTCACCACCTGATCATTAGCTGCGCTTATGTCAGGCGGTGTGGTCCGCTACATCAAGCCCAACTTCGCCCATAGCCTTGTGCACATGCTTGAGCAGCGCCTGGGCCGCAGGCGACGGCGGGTTTGCCGACGCACTGACCAAGCCGAAACGCCGGTAGATCGGCGGATGCAGGTCATACACGCGCATCGCACGCGGGTCCTTTGGCAACGTTGAGGCCGGCACGATCGACACGCCCATGCCCTCGCCCACCAGGGCAAACGCGGTGCGCCAGTCGCGCACCGTCAGGCGCACGTTGCTCAGGTGCAGCCCTGCCTGTTGCACCAGGCTCTGGCCATGCACATGACAGCCACCAGTGGCGACAATGAACGGCTCATCGACCAGCTCTGCCAACTCCACCGGGCTCAGGCTACCGCGCCTGGCCAAGGGGTGATCGAGCGGTATTGCCGCCACCCAGCGGTCACGCCCAAGCATCACCGGATCTCGGCTCGGCAGCGGGTTCATCACCACGCCCAGGTCGGTAGCCCCCGAAGCCAGCCAGCTTTCGACCTCCTCGTCGGTGCCCTCCAGGCAGATCACCTCGATACCCGGGTGCAGGCGCTTGAAAGCCTGCAACAGCGGTGGCAACAGCGAGGCGAACAACGACGGGAAGGTCGCCAGACGCACACGCCCAAGGTGGCAACCGCGGCTGGCGTCGACCAGGTGCTGGATCGACTCCAGCTCGGCGACCATGCGCCGGGCACGCACCAGCACCTGCTCGCCCAGCGCCGTCACGCAAGTGTGCGTGCGCTCGCGCACGAACACCTTTACCCCCAGCGCCGCCTCCATCTGGCTGATCGCCTGGCTGGCGCCAGACTGGGTGATGCCGAAGGCCTCGGCAGCGCGCGAGACATTGCCGGCATCGGCCACGGCGACCAGCAGCTTCCAGTGCATCAGGTTCATCATGATCGTGCTGTTCCCTGCATGGCCTTACATCGACATCGATCTTAGCGCCGTTGGTCAAGCGCACAAAGCCCGTCAACAGTGGCATTAATACCCGCTGATTCACACCTGATACTCAAGCCGATCCGCTTCCACCGGCGTCGGCACTTCCCAGCGAAAGTACATGCGCTCGATGTCCTTGTTGCGCAGCGTGGTGTCGCGACGGGCGTTGCGGCGCATCAGCTCGCGCTCGCTCTGCTCCAGGTACACCAGGCGCACGTCGGCGTCATAGCTGTAGAGCAGGTCGAGGGTCTTCTTGCGCATCTGTTGCGACAAGTGCGTGCTGTTCCACACGAAGGGCTCACGGCGCCGTAGCAAGGTCTTGGCCTTGTCGATCGCGTACTGCGCCACCGGGCCTTTGTCACCATGGCTCAGGCCCAGCTCCTGGCGGGCATCGTCGAACGACACCACGGCCAGATCCGCTGCGTGCTGGTTGACCCAGGTGTCCTTGCCGCTGGCCGGCAGCCCCGCCAGCATGATCACCTGCGAGCCCTGCACCTCGCGGTACAGGCTGTACTGCGGCAGCACCGAGGCACCGCGAAAGTAGCAGCGCCGGGTGTAATCGTCGGCAAAGGCCTTGGGTCGATCCAGGCAGCCTTCGTCTTCGGCCAGCAGGCGAAATACTTCGATGTCATCGAGCAGCCCCTGCTTGCCGGCAAAGCCGCGGCCCTGCATATCGGCGCTGGCCACGGCGCAGAGCATCCACACCGGTAACTCCCACGACAGGCGATGAAGGATCTGCTCGGCCGAACGCCCGCTCTTGTCCCCGGCCAGGGCAAAGAACGGCAACTGGTGCACGCTGATGATCCGACAGATGCTTTCGCGCAGCTCAAACGGCGCCCCGGCCTGCCACAACAGGATGCGCGCATCTACCGCGCCGCGGCGCGAATGCCCGGGCTGGCCGATCTTGCCGGTGACTTCATCGATCACCGTGCACGACGGCTTGGCGATGTCGTGCAGCACTGCGGCGTAAAACAGCACGAATTGCTGCTCTGGGGTGGCGCGCTGGTAGGCAAGGTCGGCGAGCAAGGCATCGACCACCATCATGGTGTGGGTCCAGACGTCGCCTTCCTGGTGGTAGACCGGGTCTTGCGGGGTTGCCGCCAAGGCGCGCAGAGACGGGATCGCCTCGAGCAGTGCCGGGTAGTCGACCGCGCGGCCGGGGCCGGGCATCAGCGCTCGCAATGTGTTCATGTCCATATCATTCAACTCCTTGTTCGGCGGCCTGCAGGCTGGCCCAGGTGACCTGGGGCTCGGGCGCATACAGGTCGACACCGGCGGCCAGCAGGTTGGGGATGTAGGGCTGGCGCAGGTGGTGCTCATCGGCTTCGAGGATGGCCTGGACAAAGTCGTGGCGCACCCATTTGATCCGCCCGGTGGTGTGCTCGGCGGTTTCGATTTTCAGGTACAGGCCCTCCATCAGGTCAGAGCGGTCGCCCTGGTTCCAGGCCTTGGCAAAGTCCAGTTGCTGACGGGCGATGACCTCGGCAAACGCGTCTTTCCAGCGTTGCGACTTGGCCTGGGAATGGCCGACCAGGGCGAGCAGGTCCTTCAGCCGAGGCGGCGCGATACCTTCGAACAGCACCGGTACCGACAACACCGGGCCGCCTGCAAGCAACTGCTGGCGCCGTGCGGTGGAGAGGAACACCTGCGCCTCGCGGTCCCAGATATCGAACTCGAAGAACAGGTGCGGGAGCTGGTCGTAGAACACGCTGTGGCGCTTGCTCATCACCTCGCCGAACAGCACGTAGCGGTCTTCCAGGTGCTCGAGCAGCCAGTGTTCATGGCAGGCCGCCCATTGCTTGAACTGGTTGAACTGGCGCTCGCGGCTACCGCCGGCCAGGTAATGGCCACGGGACTGCAGCAACAGCTCGCCGGCGGCAGAAAAACTGATCGCGGCATTGGCGCCGTCGAGCTTTTCCTCGACCACCAGGTACTGGCCCTTCAGTTCGCTGTAAGGCAGTTGGTCATGGTCGCTATCGCCCGATTGCAGGCGAGAACTTTGCAGGTGTGGGGTGCGCGGGTACTTGAACAGGTCGAGCTGCGCGAGCTCGCGGATATCGAGTGTCATGGGTCTTCTCCAAAAGGGCGAAAACCGACGACAGCGGGCAGGTGAAAGTGCGTGCGCAGGCAGGCACCAACAGGCTTAAACGTCCGTCGTCGGCATCAGGCGTGTTGGTTGGCGTGGGGCACTGGCTTCACCTAAATAATGAGGGGTGGTGGATCTGAGGGGGCGGATTGGAAACGAGATGGGGGTGGGCTGTCAAGCGCTGTGTTGTCTGGGATGGCCTCATCGCGGGTCAAGTCGGGTCGCCGCACCTCCGCTCCTACAGGTACTGCGCCCATCCTGTGGGAGCGGGTCTTGCCCGCGATCGAGCGCGCAGCGGTCGTAATCCAGTCAACACTTCATGTGCTGACTGCATTGGCCTCATCGCTGGCAAGCCAGCGCCCACAAATGTATCGGTGAAAACCTCAGGCAGATTGGCGCTGCGCGTCGTTGAGCGCTCCCCCCTTCGCGCGGTTACGCTCATGCCCCTGGCGCAAGCGCAGCGCCGCCAAGGCCGCCACCACCAGCACTACAGCGATGAACTTCAAACCGTTCACGGCATTGCCGGTGCTTTGCTCGATCATGCCCATCAGCGACGGCCCGAAGAAGCCGCCAAGCAAGCCGCAGGAGTTGACGAAGCCCAGGCCGCCCGCCAGCGCCGCACCTTTGAGGCGCGAGGCCGGATACAGGAAGATGATCGACTGGACCACAAAGAACATCAGCGCCGACAGGCAAAAGCCCAAGAGGCTGAGTACCGGCCCCGCCTGGGAGGCGATGGCCAGGCCCAGGGCCATGGTCAGCAAACCGCTGACCAGGATCCGTCGCGCCCGCTGCGCCGTGCTGGCAAACCGCGGCAGGACGATCGCCCCGGCCGCTGCCGCCAGCCACGGCAAGGAGGTGAGAAAGCCGATCTGCAGCACGCTCAGGTCGCCGTACTTGCCGATAATCCCCGGCAGGAAAAAGATCACGGTGTAGATGGTGATCTGGTGGCAGAAATAGACAAAGATCGCCAACAGGATCTGCGGCGTCAGGCACTGCTTGAGCGAGTGCCCGCTGTGGCCGGCGCCCTCCTCGGCCTCGCTGGCCAGTTGGCGTTCGATCTGCTCGGCTTCAGCGCTACTCAGCCACGGCGCCTTGCTCGGCCGGTCGGGCAGCTTCTTCCACACCACGTAGGCGAAGAACACCGCCGGCAAGCCTTCGAGCATGAACATCCACTGCCAGCCATGCCAGCCCATCAGGCCGTCCATCTGCATCAACGCCGCGCCCAACGGCCCACCGATGATGTTGGCAAAACACACCCCGAGCAGGAAGTAGCCGGTAGCGCGGGCGCGCTGTTCGCGGCCGAACCAGTAGGTCAGGTAGAGCATCACCCCGGGGAACAAGCCGGCCTCGGCGATGCCCAGCAACAGGCGCAGCACGTAGAACGAAGTCTCGCCCTGGACGAAGGCCATGGCGGCGGAAATCAGGCCCCAGGTCACCATGATCCGGGCAATCCAGAAGCGTGCGCCGACCCTGTGCATGATCAGGTTGCTGGGCACTTCCGACAGCGCATAGGTAAGGAAAAACAACCCGGCGCCCAATCCGTAGGCGGCCGCGGAAATGCCCAGGTCAACATCCAGTTGATGCTTGGCCAGGGCGATGTTGGTGCGGTCGAGAAAGCTCAGCACATAGGCGGCGATCAGCAACGGCATGAGTTTGACGAACAGCAACCGGTTGAGGGTTGCAGGATCACGGGGCACAGTCAGTTCTTCGGGCGATCTTGTAATTGTCATGGCACGAATCTCTAGTGTGACGACAGCGATGGGAACATCCCCGGCCAGGCTCGGCCGGGGCATGCAGGCAAGCTAGAAATCGACTGCGTAGCGGCCTTTGAGGCTGAGCATTTCCCGCGCCTCGTCGGGGCTGGCGACACGCCCGCCGAGGGCTTCGATCACCGTGCGGATGCGCTTGACCTGCTCGGCATTGGACGCCGCCAGCTTGCCCGGGCCGTCCCACAGCGAGTCCTCAAGGCCCACGCGCACGTTGCTGCCCATGGCCAGGCCCATGGTGCCCAGGGGGATCTGATTGCGCCCGGCGCCGAGGATCGACCACTGGTAGTTGTCGCCAAACAGGCGGTCGGCAGTGCGGCGCATGTGCGCCAGGTCTTCGGGGTGGCCACCGATGCCGCCGCGCAGGCCGAACACCGACTGGATGAACAACGGCGCCTTGAGCAGCCCGCGCTGGAGGAAATGCGCGGCGGTGTACAGGTGACCGATGTCGTAGCACTCGATTTCGAAGCGTGTGCGGTTCTCGGCGCAAGCGTTGAGGATGTAGGTGATGTCGCGGAAAGTGTTGCGAAAGATGCGGTCGTCGCTCTCTTCCAGGTACGGCCGCTCCCAGTCGTGCTTGAACTCGGTGAAGCGCTCGAGCATTTCGTACAGGCCGAAATTCATCGAGCCCATGTTCAGCGAGGCCAGCTCCGGCTTGAGCTGGGCCACCGGCTGCAGGCGCTCTTCGACACCCATGGTCGGCGCGCCGCCGGTGGTGATGTTGATCACCACATCGCTCTGCGCCTTGATCTGCGGCAGGAACTGGCGAAACAGTTCGACGTCCTGGCTGGGCTTGCCGTCGAACGGATCACGGGCGTGCAGGTGAACGATTGAAGCACCCGCCTCGGCGGCACCGATGGCGGCGTCGGCGATTTGTTGCGGGGTGATCGGCAGGTGCGGCGACATCGACGGCGTATGGATGGCACCGGTGACGGCGCAGGTGATGATGACCGGGCGTTTCTTGGACATGCGTGTTCTCCGTTTTTATTCTTGGCGAGAAAGCAGTGCGGTAAAAGCGCAGGTACAGCTCAGAGGTATTCGACGTTGCCATCGACGCTGATGGCTTGCCCGGTGATGTTGCGGGCAGCTGGCGAGCAGAGGAACAAGGCGGTGGCGGCGACGTCTTCGGCAGTGACCATGCGCTTGAGGGAAATCTTCTTCAGGTACTCCTCGCGCATCAGCGCCTCGGATACCCCCACTTGCGCGGCACGGGCGCGAATCACCCCGTCCATGCGCGGCCCTTCGACGATGCCGGGCAGCAAGGCATTGACGCGGATATCGCTGTCGCCAAGCTCCGAAGCCAGGGATTTCATCAGGCCGACGATGGCCCATTTGGTCGCCGCATACGGCGTGCGCCAGGCGTAACCGAGGCGCCCGGCCACCGAGGCGATGTGCAGCAGGTGGGCGTTGGGCGAGTCCTTGAGCAGCGGCACCGCGTGGTGGGCGAAGCGGTATTGCGCGGTCAGGTTGATGTCGATGGTGCGCTGCCAGTCGTCGTCGCTGATGGCGTCGATACCGGCGGTAGGCCCGGCGATGCCGGCGTTGTTGACCAGCACATCGAGGCCGCCGAACTGCTCGCGCTGAACCTTGAACAGCGCCTCTATCTGCGCCGCATCGCCGACGTCGGCGCGGGTGGCGACGCTGCCTGGGTAGCGGTCGCGAAACGCCGCCAGGGCTGCCTCGCTGACATCACAGACATGCACCCGGGCCCCGGCTTCGATATAGGCCGCCGCCAGCACTTCACCGATACCGGCGGCGCCGCCGGAAATCAACACCCGCAGGCCCGGATACGGCGTCAGACGCTTGAGAACGCTCATGCTTTTTTCACTCCAGAAACAGACCGCGCACGGTCGTTGTTGACCAGCAGGCGCGCCAGGGAGTCGGCGGCCTGCATGATGTCGTCGGTCACCGCCGCCCGCGCCGCCGCCGCATCGCGGTCGGCCAGGGCGGCGACGATGCGGTCGTGGGCTTGCATCGAGCGCTGCAGGTGGGCTTTGTCCGGGGCGACCAGGGCAAAGCACGGGCCCATGTGCAGCCAGAAATTCTCCACCGCGGCGACGGTCAGTTCAGCCTGGGCCACGGCATAAATGCGCCGGTGAAAGGCAAAGTTGCCCCACAGGTAAGCCGGCACGTCGACCTTGTCGGCGGCGGCCTGCATCTGCACGCAGAGCTCGGTGATTTCAGCCAGGTCGGCATCGCCCAGATGGGCCACGGCCTTCTCGGCCAGCAAGCCTTCGAGGGCCACCCGCGCATCGCGGATTTCGCGCAGGCGTTCAGTGGTCATCACCCGTACCCGCAGGCGCGAGGTTTCAGTGACTTCAAAGGCATTTTCGGCGCTCAGGCGCTGCAGTGCTTCACGCACCGGCATGGGGCTGGAACCCAGCGCTTCGGCCAGGCCACGGATGGTCAGCTTCTGCCCGGGCTGAAAACGCCCGCTCATCAGCGCTTCGCGGATCTGCCGGTAGACCTGGTCTTGCAGGGTATCGCGGGACACCTGGCGCAGGGCCGGCAACAGGACGGGACGGTCGGTCATGGAAAAAGCCTGTGTTGTCGTTCTTGTGATACGAATATGTGATCACAAATCAAATATGTCAAATGATATTCGACGACAACCCCGTGCTCAACGCGGCACAGCGCGCTCCATGACGATGATCCGCTCCTCCCCCTCCATCACCTCGCGGACCTTGGCGTAGCCGAGCCGGGCATAAAACCCCTCTGCAGTGATTGATGACGGCACCCGCAGCACCATCTGCCCCGCTTGCCGGGCCAGGTTTTCAAGCGCCTGCATCAGCGCGCGACCCACGCCGGTGCCCTGCACCCCTGGCGCCACAAACACGCTGCGCAGCACATTGCCTTGCAAGCTGGCAGTGGCAACCAACTGCTGGTCGAGCAGCGCCACCAGCACCTGGCGCTGCTCAAGCAAGGCCAGTATTCGCTCTGCAGTAAAGCTCTGCTCGACCTGGGCGATCAGCGCCGCCGAATAATCGGCGGCGTTGGTCTGCTGCAAGGACTGGATGATCACTGCGCTGATGGCGCTGGCGTCGGCGGGCGTGGCGGGGCGAATGTGCAGGGGCATCGGCTCGTTCCGTGAGTCAGGGTCGGGACGCCAGTGTGCCGTGTGTCAAAGCCGGCTAACAGCCTTGAGCCTCTGTTGAAGTGCTGCGAACCTTGCCAGGCAACGCCAGGGCGATCAGCACACCCAATAGCGCGATCCCGCCGCTGACCAGTACTGCACGCTGCAAGCCCAGCGCGTAACCTTGCTGCCAGGCTGCGCCGCTCAAGCCGTCGAGCCCCTGGTTGGCCAACCCCACCAGCAGCGCCAGGCCCAACGCCCCGCCAATCTGCTGGACGGTAGACGCCATCCCTGACGCCACGCCCTGCTCGGCCGCCGCAACCCCCTGCCCGGCGCACACCCACATGGCCGTCCAGGTCATGCCCTGGCCGATGCTGAGCAAGGCAATCGGCGCCAGCAGGCGGGCAAAAGCGCCATCCCCGGGCAACATCCAGCCGAGCCAGAGGATACCCAGGCCGCCGGCCAGCAAGCCGATAATCAAGGTGCTGCGCAAACCCAGGCGGGCCAGCGCCCGTTCGGCAATGCCGATGCCCAGGGTGCACACCAGGGTCGCCGGCAAAAACGCCAGGCCGCTGGCAAGCACGCTGTAGCCGTAGACCTGCTGGAAGTACAAGGCCAGGAAGTAGTACTGCACGCTGAAGCTGGCCATGAACACTGCGGTCAGGCCCATGGCCGCGCGCAGGCCCGGGGTGCGCAGCAGGCGCAGCGGCATCAACGGGTCGCGGCTGCGGGTTTCGATCACCACAAACACCGCCAGGCAGATGAGTGCGGCCGCCAGCACGGTCCAGAACAGCGGCCGTTGCCAGCCCCAGCTCGGCCCTTCGATCAGCGCCAGCACCAGCAGGCTGCCGCCGAGGGTGATGGTCAGGGCACCGGCCAGATCAAACGAGCGCCCCTGGGCCCGTGGCGGGTCGATCGGAATCCAGTAGCCGGCGGCCCAGGCGCAAGCCCCCGCCAGCGGCACATTGACCAGAAATACCGCCTGCCAGCCCAACCACTGGGTGAGGATGCCGCCGAGCAAGGCGCCGAGGGCCAGGCCAGCGGCCGAAGCGGCGCTCCAGATCGCCAGGGCGCGAGTGCGCGGCGCACCTTCGGCGTACTGGCTGTTGATCAGCGCCAGGGTCGCGGGGAACAGCAAGGCACCCGCCAACCCCTGCAGCGCCCGCGCCAGCACCAGGATCTCGGCCTGATGGGTCAGACCGCCGGCCAGCGAGGCGATGGCGAACAAGCCCTGGCCAAGCCGATACAGGCGCCTGCGGCCGAGCAGGTCGGCGGCGCGTCCGCCAAGCAGCAGGCAGCCGCCAAAGGCCACGCCGAAGGCGCTGATGATCCATTGCAACTGGCGCGGGCCGATGGCCAGGTGCTCGCCAATGGTCGGCAAGGCGACGAAAACAATGGTGTAGTCCAGGGCAATGATCAGTTGGGCGCACGCCAGCAACAGCAGCATCAATGCAGGGTGGCGCGGGGTGGGAGTCGACATGCGGGGCATCCTTGGCAAGAAGGCGCCAGTGTCTTTCATGCGCCAGGCATGATAAATACGCTGCCAGTTCTTTCAGTAATGACTTTAATCATGGATCTGAACACCGTTGCCCTGCTGCTCAAGGTCGCCGAGCTGCGCAGTTTTACCGCCGCAGCCGCCAGCACCGGCTTGACCCAGTCAGGCTTGTCGCGGGCAATCCGCCGTCTGGAAGAGCAACTGGGGGTCAAGCTGCTGCACCGCAACACCCGCAGCGTCAGCCTGAGCGCCGACGGCCTGCTACTGCGCGAGCGTTGCGCCCCCTTGCTGGCCGGCTTCGAGGAAGCCGAGCAACTGCTGCTCGACCGCCGCTGCGAACCCAGCGGCACCCTGCGCCTGAGCCTGCCCTCGGCCTTTGGCCGGATCGTCATCCTGCCGCTGCTGGGCGAACTGACCCAACGCCATCCCCAGCTGGTGGTGGATGCGACCATGACCGATCGCCTGGTCGACCTCGCCGAAGAAGGCTTCGACGCCGCGGTGCGCATCGGCCCGCTCAGCGATGTGCGCCTGGTGGCCCGGCCGCTGGCGCCAATGCACTGGGTGACCGTCGCCTCCCCCGCCTACCTGGCCCGCCACGGCATGCCGCAGACCCTCGAAGACCTGGCCCGGCACAACTGCCTGGTGGTGCATAACCCCTACCTCGGGCGCCGCGTCGACTGGCAGTTCGTCCGGGACGGCAAGCGGGTCGACGTGCAGGTCAGCGGGCAGCTGCTGTTCGATGTCGGCGACCCGCTGATCGATGCCGCGCTGCAGGGTTTCGGCATTGTCCAGGTGATGGATTTCGTCGCCCGCCAGGCTCTGGCCGACGGGCGTCTGGTGCCGGTGCTGGAGCCGTTTTCCGGGCGCTGGCGTGAACTGGCATTGGTCTACCCGCCGTCGCGCCAGCACTCGCCGCGCCTGAAGGTGTTCAGCGACCTGCTGCAGGAGTGCTGGCCGCGCGCCTGGAGCTGACGATTGCCTTTTGCCGGGCGCCGGGCCTATAGTCGCAGCCGGCGTCAACCACGCCACCCGTCCGCGCAAAGGGCTGCGCCCAGGCTGTACACCCCACATTTTTGTCTACGACTCCCGGCCTGACAGCGGACAAGGCTCGCACAAGGAGTTCGTATGCCTGCTCGACTGTCGTCGCCGTCCCATGACGGGCGCATCAATCTTGAACAACAACGCAAGCGCGCCAAGGAGCTGCTGCAGCGCCTGCGCAGCGGTACCGCGCCCGAGCAACTGGCGCTACTCGGCCCTGCCTCACCGCGCCTGGCCGATGCCCAGTGGCTGATTGCCCGCGATCTGGGCTTTGCCAGCTGGCCCAAGCTCAAGGCGCATATCGACGCTATCGACTTTGCCGCCCGCCACCCGCAATTTATTGCCGATGACGAAGCCGCCACCCAGCATTGGCGCTGCGGCAACGACATCAGCCACAGCCTGCGCCTGGCCGGCTTTACCGGCGCCTTTCAGATGCTCAGCGACCCGCTGGTGATGGGCCCGGTGCGTGACGTGCCGACAGCGCCTTACCGCGCCCTGCGCAGCGACTACATCAGCCAGGCCTATGGCCTGGAGCTCGCCGAAGTACAGCGCAAGATGGACACCGAATACGCCGACCTGGCCCGCCTCGACGGCTGCCCCAGCGCGGTGCTCTGGTGCGAGGCGGATGCCTATGACCAGCTGTTTTTGATCCGCGTGCTGGCCGGCTTGGCCAAGCCGCCGCAGCGCCTGAAGCTGATCGAGATTGACAGAATGCCCGGGGTCGAGCGCTTTATCGGCATCGGCCAGTTGGCCCCGGACGTATTGGCCTGGTTGTGGCCGCAGCGCCGGGCAGTGGATGGGCCCATGCTGCAACTGGCGCGCGAGGCCTGGGCGGCGTATTGCGCCCCCTCGCCACTGGCCTGGGCGCAGTTGGCCCATCGCCAGGACCTGGCCCTGCCCTTGCTCGCCCCGGCGCTGCTACGCCAGTTGCAGGAGCTGCCGGGCGTGGACGACGGTCTGTCGCTGAGCGAACGCCTGGCGCTGCAGATCATCAACGAGTTCGGCGAGGTGCCGTTCGGCCGGGTGTTTGCCGAACTGATGGGCAAGCGCGAGCCACTGCCTTACCTGGGCGACATGATGTTCCATGCCCTGCTGCGCCCGCTGATCGATTCGCCGACGCCGCTGCTCATCGAAGCGCAGGCCGAGCTGGACTGGCCGCGCCGGCCCCTGAGCCTCACCCCGCTGGGCGAGCAGGTGCTGGCGGGCCAGGCCAACTGGCTTGAGCAGCAGGCCCCCGAGCGCTGGGTCGGTGGTGTGCGCCTGCTGCCCGGGCAAGGGCATTGGGCGCTGGGCAGCGACCTGTGGCCGGTGTGGCGCAGGTAAAGAAGTCAGGTCCCTGTGCAACGGCTCAGCGTTGCACGGCGGTGGTTTTCAACCAGGTCTGAAAGTGCAGCAAGCCAAGGATCGCACCTTCATCCGGGGTCAGTGAGCGGTCGTCGATCGGCGCCCCGAAATAGGTGGCCTCGGGGTCGGCTATCACCTCGCGGGCATCTTGATTGTGCTGCAGGTAGCTGCGCACGAAATCAGCCAGCGGCAGGCGATCAGGGCCGGCGATTTCGAGAGTGCGGTTGGCCGGCGCCTGCTCGGCAAGGTTGGCCAGGGCCAGGGCCACGTCGGATGAGGCCACCGGCTGCAACGCGGCGTTGGTCAGGCGCACGCGGTTGCCGTCGGCACCGGAATAAGCGATGGCGCCCATGAACTCGAAAAATTGCGTAGCGCGCAGGATGGTATAGGGCCTGCCTGAGGCCTTGATCAGCTCTTCCTGGGCCAGCTTGGCGCGAAAGTAGCCACTGTCCTGCATGCGCTCGGTGCCCACCACCGAGAGGGCGATGTGGTGCCGGACCTCGGCCTTTTGCTCGGCGGCCAGCAGGTTGCGCCCGGAGCTCTGGAAAAACGCCAGCACGGCAGCGTCGTCAAAGGACGGCGAGTTGGCCACATCGACCACTACATCGGTGCCCTGCAGCGCTTGCTCCAGGCCTTCGCCGGTGAGGGTATCGACGCCAGTCTTGGGCGAGGCGGCGAGCACCTTGTGGCCGTTGGCGCGCAGGTTGTTGCACAACTGGGTGCCGATCAGGCCGGTACCACCGATCACGACGATTTTCATGGCTGCTGCTCCGCGGGAGGGTCGCAACCCAGTATTTTACGCCGGGTAGCGGTAGGCCGTGCGCCAGCAGACGAGCGTGATCCTGGCTGATCCGGTAAAGTATGCGCCGCTCGAGAGATGGATCCCGGGCCAATTGTCATGGAGTTATGCAGTGAAAAACCTGAGCAAAGTTGTCGCCTGCGGCCTGTTCGTCCTGGCCCTGGCAGGTTGCACCGGCACCCCGATGAAAACCCAGCACTACAACGCTGACCAGTACACCGTGATCGGCCACAGCGAAGCCAGCGCCACCGGTCTGCTGGTACTGGGCGTCATTCCAGTGCGTCAGAACAGCCGCTTCGTGCGCGCCCAGAATGCCGCGATCAAGGCCAAGGGCGGCGACGCGATGATCAACACCCAGGTCCAGGAAAACTGGTTCTGGGCCTGGGTACTGACCGGCTACACCACCCGTGTCTCGGGTGATGTGGTCAAGCTGCACAACGTTCAGTAAGCCCCGCAGCCACCGGTGTAGGAGCGTGCCTGAACCACGACCGCTTCGCGCTCGATCGCGGGGCAAGCCCGCTCCCACAGGATTGGCGCAAGACCCGGCACCGCTGCGCCCAGTTCCGGGTGGCGCGCTCAGATAGCGTATGATCGCCTCTCCTCCCGCAAAGACCCTTACCGCCATGCCACTGAGCAAACGCGAACAGGCGCAGCTTGACCGCCGTCTGGTCGCCACCCTGACCGAAGCCTGCGAGACCGCCAAGGCCGAAATCGTCGGTTTTGCCTGGCTCACCCACCGGGTCGATTACACACGCTTCCCTTCCAGTTTGCAGGTGATCTGGGTTTTCGAAACCCGGGCTGCCAAGGAACACGCCCTGGCCAGCGGACAAGGTGAGCGGATGATCGAGCTGACGGCCTTGGCTTTGCAAGAAGCCGACGTCGAATTGCATCCGCTCGCACCTCACGTGCAGTTCGACATCGAACAGCGCGGCTGACACATGGCCAAGGACATCGAAAACCCCTGCATCGCCGTGTGCCAGTTGAGCGGCGACCTGTGCCTGAGCTGCGGCCGCAGCAAGGACGACATCCGCAAATGGAAGCGCATGAAACGCCCGGAAAAAATGGCTGCCGTGCAGCGCGCCAAGCAGCGGATGAAAAGCCTGAAAAAAGCCAAGGGCTAGCGTTTCAGCCAGCTGCATCCTGAATCAGGAAATCAATAAAGGCCCGCACCCGCAGCGGCACATGCCGGGCGTGGGGGTAGAGCAAAATGAACGGCCGTGAGGTGCCGCCATAGGGCGCCAGCACTTCTTGCAACTGGCCTCTGTCGAGTTCCTGCTGCACGGTAAAGCGATACGCCTGCATCAGCCCCGCACCGCTTTTGACCAGTGTGGCGGTGGCCAGGAAGTCTTCCAGGCAGGTGATGCTGCCAGTCACCTCCAGCTCCACGCGCTTGCCCTCAAGCATGAACGACCAGGGCACCTTGCGCCCGCTGCTGGGCAGTTCGAACTGAATGCACTCGTGAGTGGCCAGCTCGTGCGGCGTCTGCGGTGTGCCCGCTGCACGCAGATACTCAGGCGTTGCCACGACCACCAGCTCGGCGTCTTCCAGACGCCGGGCGATCAGCCGCGAATCGGCAGGCTCGCGGCCACGAATGGCCAGGTCGTAGCCTTCGTCGGCAAAGTCGATGTTGCGATTGCTGACGTGAAGGTCGATCTGCACCTGCGGATACAGCTGGCGAAACCTGGCCAGTCTTGGTAGCAAACGATAGTGCGCATAGGGTGTCGGTACGCTGATGCGCAGCAGCCCCGACGGCACGGCCTGGCCGCCGCTAAGCGCACGTTCGGCATCCATCAGCTGGCTCAGGGCCTGACGGCATTGCTCATGGTAATTGCGCCCGCCTTCAGTCAGGCGCATCTGCCGGGTGGTGCGCACGAACAGGCGCACCCCCAGGCGCTCTTCCAGGCGCGCCACCGAACGGCTGACCGCTGCCGGCGTGACCCCGGCCAGGGTCGCCGCGCCGGTGAAACTGCTGGTTTCGGCAGCCAGGCAAAATAGCTCGATACTGCCCAGTTGAAGGTCATCGAAATGGCGGGTCATGGCGGCTCAATTGATTACACAAAGTATCAATTCAAATTCCATGCGCAGCATTTTTCAATAGTCGCTTGCAAATTAAAGTCTGCCTCACCTACCCGGCGACCCCGCCGGGCCCACTGGAGACCGACCATGCACACCGCCAAGACTGTCATCGTAACCGGCGCCTCGAGCGGCCTGGGTTTTGCCATCGCCAAGGCTTACCTTGAGCGCGGCGACAATGTCGTCGCCAATGCCCGCACCCTCGCCCGCCTGCAGGAGGCCGCCACCAAGCTCGGCAACCCGGCCAACCTGCTGCTGGTCGAGGGCGATATCGCCCTGCCGCACACGGCGCGCACACTGTTCGAGCAGGCCATCGACGCGTTCGGCAAGGTCGATATTCTGGTCAACAACGCCGGGATCTTCATCGCCAAGCCGGTCAGCGACTACACCCAGGCCGAGGTCGAAGCCATCGTCGACACCAACCTCAAGGGCTTCTTTTACCCGGCCCAGGCAGCGGCCCGGCACATGGCCGGCAACGGCGCCGGGCATATCATCAACATCAGCGCCTCGATTGCCCTGCAACCGAACATCAAGGTGCCGGCGCTGCTGCCGGTGCTGATCAAGGGCGGCATCAACCAGGCAGTCCGCGCCCTGGCCCTGGAGCTGGCGCCGTCACAGGTGCAGGTCAACGCCGTGGCCCCGGGGATCATCGATACCCCGCTGCATGGCGATGACCCGCAGACCCGCGAAGCCCTCAAGGCCCTCGCCCCCACCGGGCAGGTCGGTTCGCCCAAGGATGTGGTCGATGCGGTGCTATACCTGACGGACTCGACATTTGTCACCGGTACGGTGATGGCCGTCGACGGTGGTTCGGCGACGGGAACCTGGTAAACACACAGAGGGAAAGAACATGCCGTATGTCCATATTCGCGTGACCGACGAAGGCGTCACCCGCGAACAGAAGCAGCAGTTGATCGAACAGACCACCGCGATGCTCGAGCGGGTGCTGAACAAGCCACCGTCGTCGACCTTCGTCGTGATCGAAGAAGTGAACACCGACAACTGGGGTGTGGGTGGCGAGACGGTGACGACGCTGCGCCAGCGAGAGAAAACAAAGTAGGCATCTGTCGCGACGCCTCGACTTGACCCGCGATGGCGTCAACACGATTTGACCTCTTGCAACAACCCCTGCACCACCGCCAACATCCCCTGCTGCGCCATCGCCAATTGCCGGTCGGCACTGCTCCCCTGAGCAACAATCACCTGCGCCCGGGCAAAGCTGCGATCACCGTCAACCCCCTGCAGCGCATCGGCAAACACCGCTTGCGCCCGCGCCAGCCACTGCCCGGCGCTACCCTGCCCTTCATCCTCCAGGCAAATGAACTGCCCATGGCGGCCATGGCGCATGGCCCGCCAGTAGTTCTCCCGGGCAAGCCAGTGGGCCTCGCGGCTCAGGTGCACGGTGGTACGTGGTTGCGCCAGATAATGCTCGACCATGCAGCGAAACAACCCGGCAATGCACAGCGCATCTTCAAGGTTCGGGCACGCATCAGCGATGCGCAGCTCCACCGTCGGAAAGCGCCGCGACGGGCGGATCGCCCACCAGCCGTCATCTCCCTCGCGCAACGAACCGGTGCGTCGCAACAAGGCCAGGTAGCGCTGGTATCCCTGCCAGTCGCTCAAGCGTTCCGGCAGGCCCATGTGCGGCCATTCCCCGCAGGCTACCTGGCGATAGCTCATGTAGCCGGTCACCTGGCCTTCCCAGAACGGCGATGAAGTACTGAGCAGCAACAGCAGCGGCAACCAGGGTAGCAACTGGTTGATCAGCTGGATGCGGTCGTGCCCGGGCGGCACCCCGACGTGCACATGCAGGCCGCACAACAGGCTGCGCCGGGCCACCTGCTGGTAGTCGGCGAACAACTGGCGAAAGTGTTCGTCGTCAGCAGGCTGCTGCTTGCGCCAGCCGCCCAGGGGATGACTGCCGGCGCTCAACAGGCCGATGCCTTCCTCGGCCAGTACCTGTGCCAGTTGCATGCGACTGCCGGCGAGAAACTCCCGGGCCTGGGCCAGGCTGCTGAACACTGGCGATGCCACCTCGATCTGGCCCTTGAACATCTCCTGGGCAAAGTGTGCGCCAAGCACCTGGCGGCACAGGTCGATCTGCGCCGCCGACGGCGCGGCGAGCATGCGCCCGCTGGCCAGCTCGACCAGCAGGTATTCTTCCTCGATGCCAAAGCCGCAGGGGCTGTTCATCGGCGGGTGACGCTCAAGGCCACAGCGCCGATGCGTTCGACCTGCTGGTAACCGGGCTCGAGCAGTTGTTCGCCGAACACGTCGGGGTCCAGTTCATGGTAGTGCCAGGCCCAGTCGGCGGACGCCAAAGGCGCTTGCAAGGCTGTCAGGAACGGGTCGCGACCATCAACCATGGCCACCCCGGTGTACAGCAGCAAGGTGCCGCCCGGCGCCAGGCGTGGCAGGGCTTGTTCAACGATCCGCAGCGACAGCCCGGCGCCCAGGGCGCCGCCACCATGCCGGTAGGCGCGCTCACTGGCGTCGAGCATGTACGGCGGGTTGGCGACAATCAGGTCGAAGCTGCCGCTGATGCCCTGGAGCACATCGCTGTGCTCGACCGAGACGTTGGCCAGCTCCGCCAGGGCGACGTTGATAGCGGTCAGGCGCAGGGCCTGCGGGTTGATGTCCACGGCGCTGACCTGCGCATGCCGGCGGGCACGGGCGATCAGCACCGCGCCGACCCCGGCACCGCAACCGATATCCACGGCGTGGTTGATGCTGGCGAAACTCTGCTGCAGGTGGGCTTCGATCAACTGGGCAAAGCGATAGCTGTCCGGGCCGAAAAACACCGCGTCCGTGCTGTCGGTGGGAAAACCGGAATGAACGAAGAGCAAATCATGCAGGCTCGACCAGCGTACCCGGCTGCGCAGCAGCTGTTCATGCTCGTCGAGGATCTGCGCCCGTTGCAGCTGCGCCAGCTCGTCCGCTGACAGCAGCGCGGGCGCAAAGGGCCGGTTCCAGCCGAAAATATCGCGCAGGGTATGAGACTGTTCTGCACCCTCACGCTGGTTATTGCGCCACTGGGTCAAGGGCGTGACGCTGGTAAAGCGATAGCCATCGGCCAACAGCCGCCGCCCCAGTTGCAGCAAGGCCTGATCGGCCTGGCGTTGCGCCTCGGTCAATTGCATGGTCAGCCTCCGTTACTGATTGAGCCCAGTCATCTGCGCGTATTTGCGCGTCGCCGCCAGGCCCTGGGGCAAGGCGTGACGAGCCCCGGCCATTTCGCTGATCAGGTAGGCGATCCGCGCCTGCGGCGGCAGGTCATGGAGCTCGCGCTCAAGCGCGCTCACCAGCGCCTCGTCGTGCATCGACACCTCGGCCTTGGCCGGCCCGTGACGAGGGCGGCGCGGCTGCCAGCTGAGCGCGATCCAGTCATGCAGCAGCTGCTTTTCATGGGGGCTGAAGACGCCGAACATCGCTGCTGCCGGGCCGTCGATCAGTTGCCAGAAACGGCTGTCGGCCGGGTCCTGGCCGCGTTTGATCCAGCCCTTCTCCTGCAGGGCGGCGAGAAACCCCGCAATGCTGCCGGGCTCGGCCAGCCACTGGTTGACCGTGCGTCCTTCGATACGGCAGTAATCGGAATGCATGTGCTGGCCAAAACTGCGCTTGCGCTCGAAGGCGACCAGCAGCTCGGCTTCGAGGTCAAACTCGGCAATGATCGTCGCTGAGCCCGGGCCCAGGTCGTTGAGCCGATAGCCTCGCGCCACCCGCCGATAGAACTCGCTGGCACCCTGCGCCGGCCACAGTTGCATCAGTGCCTGCACCGCCTTGCAGGCGTGGCCGCTGCTGGCGTTGTCGATGGTCACGTGCAGGCGAAAGTACTGCGGGTCGATGCCCAGTTCGTCCAGCTCGTAAGCGCTGATCAGCAAATGCAGGGGCAGTTGCTCATAGCCCAGGTTGTAGCCGATCACTTCGGGCAGGAACGCCTCGGTGTTGAAGCCCAGCGCCAGTTGCAGCGCACCTTGCAGGTAGCGGTCGTCGCCCAGCGGCAGCTGCTCATGGCAGCCCAGTTCGCTGAGCAGGCGCCGGTAGATCAGCACATGGTTGCAGGCCGGGTCGCCATCACCGAGCTCTTCCAGGTAGATGCGGATCAGCCCGTGGTAGCGCGGGTCGGCCCAGTGCCTGAGCATGCCGAACAGCCAGGCACCATCCACCGCCTTGGTCGGGGCGACGTGCTGGAGAAAATACAGCACATGGGCGCGGTTGCTGAAGTAACGCCGGGCAGCGCCGGCTTTGCGCTCGGCCAGGTACTGGGCGTATTGCCCGGCCACGGCAGCAGCGCGCTCGGCGGTCCATTGGCCGAGTTCGACGGGGTTGGCCGGCAGTTCATCAGGCAAGGCCTCAGCCTGTTGCAATTGCTCGCCGAGCCAGGCGGCGCTGTCGCTCAGCTCGCCCTGCAACAGAGCGTGATAACGCGCTGCATGGCCTGCTCGGCTATCGATGACATGCGGGTCAAGCACGGGTGCGGCGGTCATCACGGTCATGGCGGCAGCCTTCGGCAGTCGGGCGAGAAGTGCCCTCTATGCAAGGGAGCGGTGCGCCGCAACTGAAGTTCAGATCATCTGCGCGGCAAAGGGACGGATGGCAGGCCGGCGCGGTAGAATCGCGCCATTGCCGTTTTTGCCTGGAGTCACCCCTGCCGATGCCCGCCCTCCACCACTTCGTCGCGCCGCCCGCCGAGCCGATCAAAAGCCAGATCCTGCAGATGGTGGTCGACTACCTGACCGACATCAGCAGCGTCGCCCTGGCGCCGAGCAACCCGCTGTACTGCCTGTACCAGTACGGCATCGGCTTCGAAGTGCACCTGTACCTGCAGGCCATGGACGGCTCGCGCGGCATCCCGGTCGAACTGATTGTGGCCCTGGACCTCGACGACCCGGAGCAGGTGGTGGGCTTTTTGCTGTACCTGCCGCTCAAGGATGACCCGCAGGCCTGTTCTGTGGCCTACCTGGCCGTACACGCCAGCCACCGCCGCCAGGGGATTGCCCGGGCCATGCTGGCACAGATGACCGCGCGCTACCCGCAGGCCGAGCTCGGCTGCGTCGCCAGCAAGGTGCCGGTGTTCGAGGCCCTGGGCTTTCAGGTCACTGGCGCGCGCGGCCCACAGGTGTTGATGAACACCCACGCCGAGCCCAGCGCCGGCATGGCGGCGGTGCTCGACGTAGCACCGATCTACCGCACCCTGGAGGTGCAGCAGATCCACAGCTACCTGCTCAAGCAACACGGCAAGCGGGCGATGGTCGATGCCGAGAAACAGCGCGACCGCCACCTCGACCAGCTCAGCCGCAAAGCCCGGGCCCTGGCCCTCGAGCGCCTGGGTCAAGGGCCGTGGCTGGAGGGCGGGCGCGGGCTGCGGCTGGTCTAGTTTTTCACCGCCTGGCTCATCAGCACCTGCAGCACCAAGGCGGTGCCCTGCTCCACCTCGCCCTGGCGGCAGGCGATGCCCAGGTGCCGCCACAGGCCCGGGCGCAACGGGCGCATGCAGATCCGCGGGTCATGCTCCGGCGCTGCCGATTCATGGGGCAGCAAGGTCGCGCCATAGCCCGCCGCCACCAGGCTTTTTACCGCGTCGTTGTAGTTGAGCTGGATTCGCGCTGGCGGCTGCAGGCCGGCGCTGGCAAACCATTCGCTGGTCACCCGCGACAGCTGGGTGCTGCTGTCGTTGAGAATCAGCGCCCGGCTGGCCAGCCACGCTGGGCTGATCCGCGCCGGCGGTGACCAGCTGGCGGGAATGAACGCCATGATCGGATCGCGCCGCCACGGGCGAATCTGCAGGCCCTTGATCGCTGCTTGCGGCAGCGCCACCAGGCCGATGTCGAGGCTGCCGTCGTGCAGGCGCGCCAGCGACTCGCTGGAGGTCAGCACCTGCACCTGCACATCAATGCCAGGGTGCTGCACGCCGAGGATATCCAGCGCCTGCGGCAGCAAATGGGCGATGGCACCGGTGGAAGCGCCCAGGCGCACCCGCCCGGCCAGGCCCTGGACCTGGCGCTGCACATCATCGAGCGCCTGTTCGGCATCGGCCAGCAGGCGCCGGGCGCGTTCTAGCAGGGTTTCACCGATGGCCGTGGGGCGGATCTGCCCGCGCTTGCGCGACAGCAGCGGCGCACCAATGCGCGCCTCAAGGTCGGCAACGTGCAGGCTGACTGTCGGCGGCGCCAGGTTGAGCGCCCGCGCCGCCAGGGCAAAGGAGCCGAGGTCGGCGATCACCACCAGGGTACGCAGCCGGTCGAGGCTGATCTCGCGCATGGGCTTATCGTTCAGAAAAAATGAAGTTGAGCATCATGATATTCAAATTTTCTTTCGTCCAGCCGCAGGTGAAGATGGCTGCACATTTGTCACCTATGTACGAGAGCCCCCATGCACCAGCCCCTGGTTTTTATCGACGGCGACCAAGGCACCACCGGCCTGCAGATCCACGCCCGCCTCAACGCTCGCAACGACCTGCGCCTGCTGACCCTGCCGGCGGGCGAGCGCAAGAACCTGCACCTGCGCGCCGAAGCCATCAACAGCGCCGACGTGGCGATCCTGTGCCTGCCCGATGACGCCGCCCGTGAAGCGGTGGCGGCCATCGTCAACCCGCAGGTGCGGGTGATCGACGCCAGCTCCGCGCACCGCACCACCCCGGGTTGGGTGTATGGCTTGCCGGAGCTGGATGAAGAGCAGGCCGAGCGCATTGCCCAGGCCAAGCGGGTCAGCAACCCAGGCTGCTACCCGACCGGCGCCATTGCCTTGTTGCGGCCATTGATTGGCGCAGGCCTGGTGCCAGCGGACTATCCGCTGACGGTGAACGCGGTATCGGGCTATTCCGGTGGCGGCCGGGCGGCGGTCGAACGTCATGAAGGGCCCGATGCACACACAGCCCAGGGCGTGCTGGTGTATGGCCTGCACCTGGACCACAAGCATGTGCCGGAGATCCAGCAGCATGCCGGTTTGTCGCAGCGGCCGGTGTTTGTGCCCAGCTATGGCAGCTACCGCCAGGGCATCGTCCTGACCATCGCCCTGCAGACCCGGTTGCTGCCGGCGGGCGTGAGCGCCGCGCGGTTGCAGGCGTGCCTGGCCGAGCATTATCACGGCGCCCGTTACGTGCAAGTGGCGCCGCTGCAGTCGGGCGCCTCGGCAGTACAACTGGACCCGCAAGCAGTCAACGACAGCAACGACCTGCACTTGGCGGTGTTTGCCAATGAAGAGCACGGCCAGGTATTGCTGACGGCGGTGTTCGACAACCTCGGCAAAGGTGCGTCGGGGGCGGCGGTGCAGAACCTGGAGCTGATGCTGGCGGCGATGGGCTGAGTAACGGGGCTGCTAGGCCAGTTCCCACAGGTCTGGTGCACACAGGACTATTGTGGCAGCCGGCCTTGCCGGCGATGGAGCGCGAAGCGGCCCCTCATTTGTTTGAAAATCGACGGCACTGGCGCCATGCTCGGCGGTCTGCCACTTACGCGGATCGCTCAGCAGGGAAGAATATCGTCATGTGTGCAAAACCAGTAGTCAGTGCCAACCCCGCCGGTTGTGTCCGGGTGCGCGGCGCCCGTGAGCACAACCTGAAGAATGTCGACGTCGACATTCCCCGCGATGCGCTGGTGGTGTTCACCGGGGTGTCGGGCTCGGGCAAGTCGTCGCTGGCGTTCTCCACCTTGTATGCCGAAGCCCAGCGCCGCTATTTCGAATCGGTGGCGCCCTACGCGCGGCGCTTGATCGATCAGGTCGGGGTGCCGGCAGTGGATTCCATCGAAGGCCTGCCGCCGGCGGTGGCCCTGCAGCAGCAACGCGGCACGCCCAGCGCGCGCTCGTCGGTCGGCAGCGTCACCACCCTGTCGAGCCTGATCCGTATGCTCTACTCGCGCGCCGGCAGCTACCCGGCCGAGCAGCCGATGCTGTTCGCCGAAGACTTCTCGGCCAATACCCCGCAAGGCGCCTGCGCCGAATGCCATGGCCTGGGCCGGGTGTTCGATGTCAGCGAGGCGTCGATGGTGCCCGACCCGTCGCTGAGCATCCGCGAACGGGCGGTGGCGTCCTGGCCCATGGCCTGGCAGGGGCAGAACCTGCGCGATATCCTCGTGACCCTCGGCTATGACGTCGACACCCCCTGGCGCGACCTGCCCCAGGCGCAACGCGACTGGATCCTCTTCACCGAAGAAACCCCGACAGTGCCGGTGTACGCCGGCCTGACCCCGGCGCAAACCCGCCAGGCGCTCAAGCGCAAACTCGAACCCAGCTACCAGGGCACCTTCAGCGGTGCGCGGCGCTACGTGCTGCACACCTTCACCCATTCGCAAAGTGCGCTGATGCGCAAGCGCGTGTCCGCCTTCATGCGCGCCAGCCCCTGCCCGGCCTGCGCCGGCAAGCGTCTGAAAGCCGAGGCGCTGACGGTGACCTTTGCCGGCAAGGACATCACTGAGCTGTCGCGCCTGCCACTGCTTGACCTGGCCGAACTGCTCAAGACCGTCGCCAATACCGACTACCTCAAGCAGCCTGAAGAAGCCGGCGCTGTGCTCAGCCACGCGCAAACCCGACAGGCCCGCGAGCAACGCGCCGCCCGCGGCGACAACCCCCATGAAGGCGGTGCGGATGTGCGCCACACGCCCAACCTGTCGGTGGAAAAACGCCTGGCCGCGCAGCGCATCGCCGCCGAGTTGCTGGAGCGCATCAGCACCCTGATCGACCTGGGCCTGGGTTACCTGGACCTGGAACGCAGCACACCGACCTTGTCGTCGGGCGAGCTGCAACGCCTGCGCCTGGCCACCCAGCTCAACTCGCAGCTGTTCGGGGTGATCTACGTGCTCGACGAGCCCTCGGCCGGGCTGCATCCGGCTGATAGCGAAGCGCTGTTCACGGCCTTGCAGCGGCTCAAGCAGGCGGGCAACTCGGTGTATGTGGTCGAGCATGACCTGGACACCATGCGCCGCGCCGACTGGCTGGTGGACGTCGGCCCGGACGCCGGCGAGCACGGCGGCCAGGTGCTGTACAGCGGCCCGCCGGCAGGCCTGGCCAAGGTCGAGGCCTCGCGCACCCGCACTTACCTGTTCAACGAAAATCCCCCCCAGGTTCGCCCGCCGCGCACGCCCCAGGCATGGCTGCAACTTGAAGGCGTCACCCGCAACAACCTCGAGCAACTGGCGGTGGCCTTCCCGCTCGGCTGCTTCAGCGCGGTCACCGGGATTTCCGGCTCGGGCAAATCGAGCCTGGTCAGCCAGGCGCTGCTCGACCTGCTCGGCGAGCACCTGGGCCAGGCCCGCAGCCAGGAGGACGTCGCAGAACAGAGCCTGGAAGACCCACCCGAACAAACCAGCGACGGCTGGATCAGCGCCGGCCTTGAGCATATCCGCCGCCTGGTGCCGGTGGACCAGAAGCCCATCGGCCGCACGCCGCGCTCGAACCTGGCGACCTACACCGGCCTGTTCGATCACGTGCGCAAGCTGTTTGCGGCAACGCCCGATGCACAGGCGCAAGGTTTCGATGCCGGGCAGTTCTCGTTCAACGTCGCCAAGGGCCGCTGCGAGACCTGCGAAGGCGAAGGCTTTGTCAGCGTCGAGCTATTGTTCATGCCCAGTGTCTATGCGCCCTGCCCGACCTGCCATGGCGACCGCTACAACCCCCAGACCCTGGCCATCACCTGGCAAGACTTGAACATCGCCCAGGTACTGCAACTGACCGTCGACCAGGCCAGCCAGCGCTTTGCCGAACAGCCAGCGATCAGCCGCGCCCTGCGGGTGCTGCAGGACATCGGCCTGGGTTATTTGCGCCTGGGCCAGCCGGCCACCGAGCTGTCGGGCGGCGAAGCCCAGCGCATCAAGCTAGCCACCGAGCTGCAACGCCTGGCCCGCGGCGCCACCCTCTACGTGCTGGACGAACCCACCACCGGCCTGCACCCGCAGGACATCGACCGTTTGCTGGTGCAACTGCAGCGCCTGGTCGAGGCCGGGCACACGGTGATCGTGGTCGAGCACGACATGCGCGTGGTGGCCCAGAGCGACTGGGTGATCGATATCGGCCCCGGGGCCGGTAGCGCCGGCGGCAAGGTGGTGGTCAGCGGGCCGCCAGCGCAGGTGGCGGCGTGCAAGGACAGCCACACGGCGGGATTCCTCGCCAGGGCGCTGGCTTGCGATCGGCAAATTACGTAGCATCCTGCGCTTTTTGCCCCGGCAGCACCCCGCTGCCGGGCCGCTCTTCAGGTAAGTCATGAGAACAACCCCGCTACGCGCCGATGTCCTGGCAGGACTCACCACAGCCTTCGCCCTGGTGCCCGAGTGCATCGCCTTCGCCCTGGTGGCGCACCTCAACCCGTTGATGGGCCTGTATGGCGCCTTCATCATCTGCACCCTGACCGCCCTGCTCGGCGGGCGCCCGGGGATGATTTCCGGCGCGGCCGGGTCCATGGCCGTGGTCATCGTCGCCCTGGTGGTCACCCACGGCGTGCAGTACCTGCTGGCGACGGTGCTGCTCGGCGGGCTGATCATGATCGCCTTCGGCCTGCTGCGCCTGGGCAAACTGGTGCGCATGGTGCCGTATTCGGTGATGCTCGGCTTCGTCAACGGCCTGGCGATCATCATTGCCCTGGCCCAGCTTGAGCACTTCAAGGCCGATGGCGCCTGGCTCAGCGGTGCACCGCTGTACCTGATGCTGGGGCTAGTGGCCCTGACCATGGCGATTGTCTACCTGTTGCCGCGCCTGACCCGCAGCGTGCCGCCGGCGTTGATCGCCATTCTCGGCGTCGGTGCCGGCGTCTACCTGCTCGACCTGCCGACCCGCACCCTCGGCGATCTTGCCCACATCGCCGGCGGCCTGCCGGCCTGGAGCTGGCCGCAGGTGCCGTGGAACCTCGAAACCCTGCAGGTCATCGCCCCCTACGCACTGCTCATGGCCCTGGTCGGCCTGCTGGAAACCCTGCTGACCCTGAACCTCACCGATGAAATCACCGAGACCCGCGGCCACCCCGACCGCGAATGCGTAGCCCTGGGCGTGGCCAACATGACCAGCGGGCTGTTCGGCGGCATGGGCGGTTGCGCGATGATCGGCCAGACCGCCATCAACCTGAGCTCCGGCGGCCGAGGGCGGCTGTCGGGAGTGGTTGCCGGGGTGATGATCCTGATGTTCGTGCTGTTCCTGTCTCCGCTGATCGAGCGCATTCCGCTGGCAGCGCTGGTCGGGGTGATGTTCGTGGTGGCCCAGCAGACCTTCTCGTGGGCGTCGTTGCGGGTGCTGCACAAGGTGCCGGTCAACGATGTGCTGGCGATCATCGCCGTGACCCTGGTCACGGTGTTTACCGACCTTGCCACTGCGGTGCTGTGCGGCATCGTCATCGCCGCGCTCAATTTTGCCTGGCAACAGGCCCGTGAGCTGTATGCCGACAGCCACGACGAAAGCGACGGCAGCAAGCTGT
Organism: Pseudomonas sp. B21-035; assembly: GCF_024748945.1. Lineage (NCBI taxonomy): Bacteria > Pseudomonadati > Pseudomonadota > Gammaproteobacteria > Pseudomonadales > Pseudomonadaceae > Pseudomonas > Pseudomonas sp. B21-035. Next base: position 2,282,596 of record NZ_CP087179.1, on the reverse strand, counting down.
ACAAGGTCCACGGCACCCTGTTCTTCGCCTCGACCACGCCGTTCCTCAACCAGTTCGACCCGGCCAATGACCCGGCCCAGGTGACCCTCGACTGCCGTCACCTGAACGTTGTCGACTACTCGGCGATCGCCGCGCTCAAGACCCTGCGCGAGCGCTATAGCAACAACGGCAAGCACCTGCGCGTGGTGCACCTGTCCGAACGCTGCAAGCAATTGCTCAAACGCGCCGGGCTTGAGCACTAGGGCGGTTTACGGCGCGCCGAACATCGCTGTCCAGTAGATCCCGGCGTCGCTTTTGGGGTCGACCGCGTAAGCTGCGCCCAGCTCGCTGAACTGCGGGTTCATCAGGTTGGCGCAGTGGCCGGGGCTGGCCAGCCAGCCATCGACCACCTTGCGCGGGGTGTCCTGGCCGGCGGCGATGTTCTCGCCGACCTGCTGGCCGGCATACCCGGCAAGCTCGGCGCGATCCCCCGGAGTGCGACCGTCGCGGTCCTTGTGATCGAAGAAGTTGTTGTTGGCCATGGCCCGCGTGTGGCTTTCGGCGGCGCCGGCCAGGGTAGTGTTCCAGGCCAGCGCCGTGGTCGCATTGAACGCTTGGCCGCCGCACTGGCGGGCCTGGCTACGCGCTGTGTTGATCATCTCCAGGACCTTCTGCCCTTCGGCCTGCCAGTCGCCCAGGCGCCCGGCCAGCAGCGGCCGCGCCAGCACGATGCGCCAGTCGCGGCCCTCGCGGCTGACGCCGACATCAACGAACTGCGGGTCGAGTACCACCTGGCAGAAGCTTTCGCGCACCGCCTGCATCGCCGCCTGCGCATCGCGCGGCCCGGACAGGCTGATGGCCTGGACGTTGACCATCGGGTAGCTGTTTTGCACCAAAGCCTCGCGCAGGTCGCCCATGCTGTTGGCCGGCAGCATCAGGCGCGGGTCGCTGGCCAGCGGCGGCAGCTCCATCGACCCCTGGCCTGCGCAACGCTGGGCCTGGCTGCGGTAGGCGTTGATCGACTCGATCAGCTGCGACTCGTCGCTGGCCTGGGCGGTCACGCTAAACGCCAGGCCCAGCGACAACAACGCCAGCGGTGCAACAGGTGAAGTGACGCGCATGGAAATCTCCCTTGAACGGACTGCGTAGATGATGCCCGAAGTTGCCCGTCGTCTGACAGCGGGAATGTTTTGAGTTCCTTGCGGTCGATCCTGTAACGGGAAGTTCCACTCCCAGGCCAATCAAAGGTTCGAGCATGCGCCTGCTAACAATTGCAACTTGCCTGGTACTGACGTTTTCCAGCGCCCTGACATTGGCGGCCGACTCCAAGGCCCAGGTGGCCGAAGAAAAAGCCCAGGTGCTGGAGCAAAAAGCTGCCAGCAACCCCGATGCCCCACCCGCGCCCAAATCCCAAGCCATCACCAAGACCGAAGTCCAGGCCGTCGACCCGGCTGGTGCAGCCGCGCTGGATGATGCCATCACCTGCCTGGCGCGCAGCATCTACTGGGAGTCCAAGGGCGGCGAATCAGCCGACATGGAGGCGGTGGCCAATGTGGTGATGAACCGGGTTGGCCACGCGGGCTTTCCCGATTCGGTCTGCGGCGTGGTCAAGCAGGGCTCGGAGACCGGCGCCTGCCAGTTCTCCTGGTGGTGCGATGGCCGCTCGGACGCTGTTCAGGAAGAGGTGCGCTACACCCTGGCCAAGGAAATAGCGCGCAAGGCGCTTAACAAACAACTGCCGGATCGCACCGGTGGCGCCCTGTACTTTCACGACCGCCATGTGCGCCCCGACTGGTCGAAGACCTTTGCCCGAACAGCCGAGACCAGCGAGTTTCTGTTCTACAAGCCGCGCAACGGCGAGTCGCACTAGCTCAATAGAAGTCGTAGTAGATCGTCCACTCGCCGCTGTCGCGGTGCTTGAAGAACATCAGGCTGCCGCTGTCGATCACGTTGAGGTTGATCTTGGCATCGGATGAGACCTGGAAGACGAACTCAAAGCCGTCGCCCGGGTCCACGCCCGACTGACAGAACGACGGATAGCCGCCAATCTTGTGCTCGTAGGCGTGGGTGATGACCTCGTAGTAGCACTCGATATCCCCTGCCTGTTCGAGCTTGACGATCTCGGTGACCAATTCATCCGGCACACCCCCGCCGTCCCACAGCGGATAGTCCTCGGCGAGTTTTTCAGCGCGCAGCGGGAAGGCCTTGAGAAAGGAGTTGGCGACCGGCAGGTCCTTGCGCACCAGCTCGTCGTCGGCGCGGTATTCGCGGATCAGCCAGTTGTTGCCCATGGGCTCGAATTCATCCGGGAACGGGTAACCGACGAACAGGGTGAGAACGCGGATGTCCTTGAGCAGCGGGCTGCTGAACGGCAGGCTCGGCAGGTGGAACTGGGCCACGGGCAACAAGGGCTCGCCAGCGGCGTTGGTCGGTACGCCTTCGTCTGGGCCGTAGAGGAAGACCCGGCCGAGCCAGCTTTCTTCATCGCTGTTGGTCGGGCGAAAGCCGCCGGCGAAAAAGCGCATGGCGGGTTTGGCCAGGCGTTGTTTGATTGCTTCAATGTCCATATTTTCTTCCTTGTCGCGATGCAATTTAACTGCGCAGCACCATCGCCTTGATGGTTTCGAACAATTCGCGCTGCGCCTGCTCGGCGCTAATTTCAGCATTCGCCGCCGCATGCGACAACGCCTCCGCCGCGCCGATCATCGCCCGCAATCCGGCCACGGCAATCGCGCCGCTGGCACTGAACGGCGCCAGCAGCGCCCGGCATTTTTCCATGAACACTGCCTCGTACTCGCGCTTGATCTGTTCAAGCTCTGGCGAGCTGGCCAGCGCAGCAATCACTCCGGGTATCTCCCGGCCCTGGGTCAACACGCAGTCGACGTAGCAATTGGCAAGCACTGCAGCGCTGCTCTCAAGCGTCGGCTCGCAGGCGGCCAGGGCGGCGTCCATCACCGCAGTCTGGCGCTCGTCGTAACACTGGTACAACGCCGCCAGCAAGCCTGAGCGGGTACCAAAATGGTCATACACCACCGGCTTTGTAACCCCGGCCAATTCCGCCAGTCGGCCCAGAGTCAGCGCCTCGGTACCCTCTTCGCGGACCAGGCGCCAAGCCACCTCCAGCAGTTGTTGCTGACGGTCTTCGCGCGACAGACGCCGACGAGGTTGCGGATCGCTTGACATGCTTACCTACCAAAAGTAACTTACCAAAAGTAACTTACGCCCAGCTTACAAGTTTCACCCTTTCCCCGCAATCTGCAGGAGCCCTTGCCATGCACGCGCTTGTTGTTGTCGCTCATCATGACCCGCAGTCACTCACCCACAGCCTGGCCGCCAAGGTGGTCGAAGGCCTGGCACAAAACGGCCATAGCGCCGAGCTCGCCGACCTGTTCGCCGAAGGTTTCAACCCGGTGTTCGCCGCCGCCGACCACGCGGTTCACCAACGCACTGCAGCGCCTGGCGCCGATGTGCTGGCAGAGCAGGCGCGCATCGACCGCAGCGATGCGCTGGTGCTGGTGTTTCCGGTGTATTGGTGGTCGATGCCGGCGCTGCTCAAAGGCTGGATCGACCGGGTATTCAGCAATGGCTGGGCGTTCGACTTCAGCACCGAAGCGCCGATGGTAAAAATGCTGGGCCGCTTGAACGTGCACCTGGTGGGCGTTGGCGGCGCCGATGCGGCAACCTTCAGCAAGCATGGCTACGGGCAGGCGATGAAGACCCAGATCGATCACGGCATCTTCGATTATTGCGGCGCCCGCGTGGTGAGCTCGACCCTGCTGCTGGAATCGGAAAGCGCCGACCCCGGCGCCCACCTGCAGCGCATGTTCGAGCACGGCCGCAGATTGTTCGCCGAGGTCGCCGAACCCGCCTGAAGCGCCTTACTTGCTGTCGCGGCGCTCGTTGATCCACTTCACCACCTGGGTGGAAAACTCCGCCGGTGCCTTGCGCCCCAGGCGCCGCGACAGGTCGAGGATAGTCTGCTGGGCCAGGGCTTCTTCCATGCGTTTTTGTGCGGTGAGCATCACCGCGTGAATGGCGCAGGTGCCATCGATGGCCCAGGCCGGCGGCGCGCCGTCGAACAGCGTGCAGCGGTCACGCACGTCGCGACAATCAAAGATCGCCTTGTGCCCGTCGATGGCCGTGACGATATCCAGCACGGTGATTTCATCCGCCGGCCGGGCCAGCCGGAAGCCACCCCGCACACCCTCGGTGGCCACCACCAGCCTGGCCTTGGCGAGCTTGGTAAAGACCTTGGCCAGGTATTCATGGGGCACCCCCTGCAGCTCGGCCAGGTCACGCACACTGGCTTCCCGGCTTTCGCCCAGGTCGTCGACCAGAAACAGCAGGCAGTGCAAGCCGTACTCGACGCCGGCGCTATACAGGGACATGACCATCTCCGACTTGATTTGTCGCCAATACTAGCAGTTCATCCTGACCACCAGCAAATCCAAGGCTTAACGCATAGGCGTTAAGAAAATGCTTGCGTCATTTAACTACGACCAATACAGTCGCAGTTATCCGGTGCGGGCAACAACACCCTGCGTCCGGCAAACAACAGCCCTTTTTTCTCGGAGCAGAACATGAAACAGCACATCCTGATCATCGGCGCCGGCTTCGGCGGTATGTGGAGCGCACTCAGCGCCAGCCGCCTGCTGGACCAGCACGGGCGCAACGATGTCACTGTCAGCGTGCTCGCACCGCAAGCCGAACTGCGCATCCGCCCGCGCTTCTACGAAACCGCTGTGCAGCAGTTGAAAGCGCCGCTGGCCGAGCTGTTTGCCGCGGTGGGGGTGAACTTCATCCAGGGCGCGGTGGACCAGATCGATGTGGCCGAAAAGCGCGTCGGCTACCGCGACGGCCAGGGCCGCCCGCAGGTGCTGGGCTACGATCGGCTGGTCATGGCCAGCGGCAGCGGTGTGGTCCGCCCAGCGCTGGCCGGGCTTGAGCAGTACGCCTTCGACGTCGACCAGATCGAATCGGCCAGCCGCCTGGAGCAGCACATCGAAGCCCTGGCCCTGCGGCCTGCATCAAAGGCGCGCAATACCGTGGTAGTGGCCGGCGGCGGCTTCACCGGCATCGAGACCGCCACCGAAATGCCCGCCCGCCTGCGTGCGATGCTCGGCGAAGATGCCCAGGTGCAGGTGATCATCGTCGATCGCGGCAACAAGATCGGCGCCGCCCTGGGCGAAGGCATCAGCCCGGCGATCATCGAAGCCTGCACGGCGCTGGGGGTGGAGTGGCGCCTGAATGCCTCGGTGGCTGGCGTCGATGCCGACGGCGTGACCCTCGCCGACGGCCAGCGCATCGAGGCCGCCACCGTGGTCTGGACCGTCGGCGTGCGCGCCAGCGCCCTCACCGCACAAGTCCCGGGGCAACGCGATGGCCATGGCCGCCTGCATGTCGATGACAACCTCAAGGTCATTGGCCAAGAGCATGTATTCGCCACCGGTGACGTCGCCTACGCCGCCACCGATGACCTGGGCAACCACGCCTTGATGACCTGCCAGCACGCCATCGCCCTGGGCCGCCACTCGGGCAACAACGTCGCCGCCGACCTGCTTGGCGTCGAGCCGACGCCATACCGCCAGCCCAAGTACGTCACCTGCCTGGACCTGGGGGCCTGGGGCGCGGTGTACACCGAGGGCTGGGAGCGTGAGGTGAAGCTGATCAAGGACGACGCCAAAGCCCTCAAGCAGCAGATCAACTCGGTGTGGATCTACCCGCCGGCGGCCGATCGGGCGGTTGCTCTGGCGGCGGCCGATCCGCTGATTCCGGTTGTGGCCTGAACGGCTCAGGCGTGTGACAGCAACGGGAACATCAGCCGGGCGTCTTCGATGAATTGACCGGCCTGGCCGAGCACGAACAGGCTGTCATCCGACACCAGCGGCTGCGCCTCGAAGCCGCTGCTATCCAGCGGCGCAAACCCCAGCACCACCCGGGTGGTCTGGGGTGTGCTCAGTTCTGCAATCAGTGCCTGCAGGTCGAGCGCACGCCTTGCGAACACCTCATAGAGCGTCATCACCCCGTCGACGATTTCCATCACCACATAGGCCTGCAGCGCTGGCGAGTAGTGAACGCAGTCTTTGAAAAACGACGTGCAATAGAACATCGTCTGGTCAGGGTTGCTGCGCATCGCCAGGCGTGCAACGGGCACGGCACTGTCAACCGCGCTGATGAAGCGCTGGCGCTCGAGCAGGTCGTCCATGTCGACCCGGTGGAAGCTGCAAGGCCTGTACGCTGGGGTTAGCGCCGCGCTGTATTCATGTTCGAGCACCCGCGCAAAACCGAATTTCGGGTAGTAATCCAGCACCGTGTCGTTGGCAAACAGGTAGACCAGTTCGCACTGGCCCTGCCATCTGTCCAGCACCCGCTCCAGCAACACGCGGCTCAGGCCCTGGCCGCGATACTCCGATGCGACCATCACCGTGCCCAACTGGATGCCACGCCTGGGTTCGCCGAGCACATCAAAATGCATCAGGTTGACCGAGATGTTGGCCACGATGCGCCCGTCATGGGCCAACGCCCACGGCTGGTAGCCTTCGCCCCAATAGCCGTCCTGGTACCACTGTTCGAAATCAAATTCGAAGGTCTGGTGGGTCAAGGCGTTGAAGCTGGCGCGCAGCCGGGTATCGTCCTTGAAGTTTTCCAGCAGGCTGAACTGCTGGCCTGCGATCGACAGGTCCATGCGCATTTCTCTTGGTTTTTGTCTGGCCGCCACCCTATTACTGCGGCCAGGAACAATCTGTAGGTAAATTGTAAAGCGGGCCGGACGCGGGTGATTGCACCTTGCCTCTCCGCACAGGTAAGATTGAGAACGATTCACACTCACACCTTCGGGAACGCCAACCGGTGCCAACCTCTTCCACCCGCAAGCTGGGCTTCTTTTTCAGCGACCATCACCGGTGGCTCCTGCAGCATATTCATAAGCGCCTGCGCAACCGCGCCGACGCCGAAGACACCGCCGCCGAGACCTTCTGCCAGATGCTCGCCGCCCAGGTCGACCCGGCCAGCATCCAGCAGCCGCGCGCCTACCTGTCGACCATCGCCCGCCGGCTGATCTTCGACCGCCATCGTCGGCGCCAGCTGGAGCTGGCCTACCTGGAACGCTTGTCGGCGCTGCCCGAGCCCCTGGCGCCCTCCCCCGAAGAGCAACTGCTGCTGATCGAGGCGCTGGTGAGCATCGACCAGGTGCTCGACGGCCTGCCGATGATCGTCAAGGCCACCTTCCTCTACAGCCAGCTCGACGGCATGAGCTACGTCGATATCGCGCGCAAGCTCGACATCTCCGAGCGCACGGTCAGCCGCTACATGAAGCAGGCCCTGAGCCAGTGCTACCTCAGCGAGCTGGCGCCATGAGCCAGCGCCGCCTCGAGCCCAGCGCCGAAGCCGCTATCGACTGGATGGTGCGCCTGAGTTCGGGCAACACCGACGCCCAGGTGCACAGTGAGTTCAGCCAGTGGCTGGGCAGCGACCCGGCCCACGCCCAGGCCTGGGCGCGCTTGCAGGAACGTCTGGGTGGCGCCTGCCAGACCGTGCGCAACTTCGAACGCCGCGCCCCGGGCCAGGCCGGTGAGGCGCGCCAATTGCTGCTGCAAACCAACGGCTCGCGGCGCGAGCTGCTGCGTGCCTTCGTCGGTATCGGTGTGCTCGGCGGCGGCCTGTGGCTGGGCGCGCGCAGTGAGGTCGGCCAGGAGCTGCTGGCCGATTTGCGCACCGCCAAGGGCGAGCGCCGCGACTTTACCCTGGCCGATGGCAGCCGCCTGAGCCTGAATGCCGGCAGCGCCGTCGACTTGCAGTTCGATGGCCAGCAGCGCTTGGTGATATTGCGCCGTGGCGAGCTGATCATCCAGGTCGCCGCCGACCCGCTACGGCCGTTACGGGTGCGCAGCGCTCAGGGCGAAATGCGCGCGCTGGGCACGCGCTTTCTGGTCAGCCAGCAAGCCCAGGCCACGCGCCTGGTGGTGCTTGAGCACTCAGTGCGCGCGCGGCTGTTCAACGGCAGCGAGCTGGACGTGCAGGAAGGCCAGGCCGCGCTGCTCGGCGGCGAACGCATCGAAGCCTTGGGCAACGGCGAGCGCCAACGCGCCGACTGGCTCAGTGGGCGCCTGAACGTGCTGGATGACTCCCTCGAGTCGGTGGTCGAGGCGCTGCGCCCCTACTACCGCGGCTTTGTCCGGGTCGAACCCGAGGTGCGCGGGCTGCGCGTGCAAGGGGTATTCCCGCTGGACGAACCGCAACGGGCCTTCGCCGCACTGGCTGAAACCCTGCCGCTCACGGTCGATCACTACAGCCCGTGGCTGACGTTGATCGGGGCGAAAACCCCGGCGCAAAAATAATTTATGCAAATCACTCGTATTTGTGTCCGGTTTTCATTTCTCATTGCACCTATCTCCTGACACGCCAACATAATCAGGAGAATTCCGTGCTCAACCCTTGGTCCCACGCCCTTCCTGTCGCCGTGGCCCTGGCCACGCTGGCCAGCGCCGCCCAGGCCCAGGAACAGGCCCTGAGCTTCAACCTGCCCGCCGCCGCCCTGGCCAGCACCGTCAATGCCATCGCCAGCCAGAGCGGGCGCATCGTGTCCCTGGACCCGGCGCTGGTACAAGGCAAGCAGGCACCGGCGATCGTCGGCCGGATGAGCGCCGTGCAGGCCATGCAAAAGGCCCTGGCCGGCAGCGGCCTGCAGTTGCTGGTCACCGAACAGGGCAACTTCAGCGTGCTGCCGAGCATCGACGCCGGCAACGCCCTGGAGCTGGGTGCGACCAATATCAACGGTATCGGCAGCGGTCTGGACCCAGCCACCACCGAGGGCACCGGCTCCTATGCGGCGCGGGCCACGACCATTGGCAAGGGCAGCCATACCCTGCGGGAAATTCCGCAGTCGGTCACGGTCATGACCCGCCAGCAGATGGACGACCAGAACATCGTCGACCTCAAGGACGCGGTCAACCAGACCACCGGCCTGGTCGGCCTGCAAGGCGTGGGCCCGGGCCTGATCATTACCTCGCGCGGTTTTCAGATCGACGACTGGCAATACGACGGCGTGGCGATCCCGCGCAACAACTATTCGCTGGGCAACTGGGCGACCCAGGACCTGATCTTCTTCGACCGCATGGAAGTGCTGCGCGGCTCCTCCGGCCTGCTGCAAGGCACCGGCAGCCCGGGCGGCGCCGTCAACCTGGTGCGCAAGCGCGGCCAGGCTGCGCCCACCGTGACCGTCACCGGCAAGGCCGGCAGCTGGGACCACTACGGCCTGCAACTGGACGCCGGCGGCCCGTTGAACGATGCCGGCACCGTGCGCGGGCGCTTCGTTGCCGACGAGGACCAGAGCGATTCGTTCGTCGACTACGAATGGAGCAAGACCCACTCGCTGTACGGCGCGCTGGACTTTGACCTGAACGAGGCCACCACCCTGGGCCTGGCGATCAGCCAGTCCAATGCCGAGTCGCGGCCAATGCTGCGCGGCCTGCCGCGCTATGTCGATGGCAGCGGTCTGGATGTATCGCGCTCGACCTTCACCGGCTCGCGCTGGAACCACCTGGAGATCGACGTCACCACCCTGTACGCCGACCTCGAGCACCGCTTCAACGACGACTGGAAATTCCACGTTGGCGCCATTCGCATGAGCGAGACCAACAAGTCGACCCACCAGCGGGTACAAAGCACCGGCGACGGCATCAACCTTGACGGCAGCGGCCTCACCTATGCCGACTGGATCACCGATTTCGACTCCACCAAGGTCGGTGTCGACATGAACCTGGTGGGCAAGTTCGACGCCTTCAACTTCGAGCAGGAACTGACCCTGGGCGGCAACTACTCGAAACTGACCACCGATGACCGCTTTGCCCGCGCCTTCAATCCCACCAGCGACAGCATCTTCGGTATCGACCATCATCGCCCGGAAATCAGCACCGAAAGCCTGCTGGCACAACGCACCGGGCGGGGCCTGACCGGCGCCTACGACATTCGCCAGAAAGGCCTGTATGGCGCCTGGCGGGTCAAGCTGGCAGAGCCGTTGACCCTGGTACTCGGTTCGCGGGTCAGCTGGTTCGACTACCGCTATGATTCGAGCGACTACTTTGGCGGCACCGGTGTCGTCTCTGTCAACCCGACCAGCACCATGACCGAAAGCGGCGAGGTTACCCCGTACGCCGGCATCATCTACGACCTGAGCCGCGAATGGTCGCTGTATGCCAGCTACACCGACGTCTTCGTACCCCAGACCGAACGTGCAGTCGGCGGCGCGGCGCTCAAGCCGATCATTGGCAGCAACTATGAAATGGGCATCAAGGGCGAACTGCTCGATGGCCGCGTCAACACCTCGCTGGCGGTGTTCCGCTACGACCAGGAAAACCGCGCGATCACCGACGTTGCCTCAGGCTTTGCCTGCGATGACTGGTACTGCTCCACCGCCGCCGGCAAGGTGCGCAGCCAGGGTATCGAGGCCGAAGTCAGCGGCGAAGTGCTCAGCGGCCTGCAGCTGTTTGCTGGCTACACCTACAACACCACCACCTACCTCGACGACCCGGACAACAAGGGCAAGGTGTTCAGTACCTGGACGCCCAAGCACATGTTGCGCATGTGGGGTAACTACCAGCTGCCGGGTGACTGGAGCAAGGCCAGCGCCGGTCTGGGCTTTACCGCGCAAACCCATACCCTGGGCTACGAGCACACCTACGACGTGCCCGGCTACGCCGTGTGGAACGCGCGTCTGGCGTACCAGCTGACGCCGGAAGTGGGCCTGGCGCTGAACGCCAACAACCTGTTCGACAAGCACTACTACATCGCTGCCTACAACCAGCTCAACGGCAACAACAACTTCGGCGACCCGCGCAACTTCACCTTCAGCGTGAAGTACACGCCGCAGTTCTAGGTAGTCAGTGCTGGCCCTGTCGCGGGTCAAGCCCGCTCCTACAGGTTTGAGGTGATCTCTGTGGGAGCGGGCATCAATCAGGCAACAGCGCTACAACGGCCACTGCGCCAGCGGCCAGTACTGCCCCTTGCGCGATTCGAACAAGCTGAAGTGCCGCGCGCGCAGGATAAATTCTGCCGGCACCAGCGCTTCGGGCTCACTGCCACGGTAGTCGCGGGCCAGTGTCAGGTGCGGGCGGTAGTCCCGTGGGTCCTCGGTAAAACCCAGCGCCAGCATCGCCTGCTGCAGGGCATACGCCAGCTGGCGCAACGCCGCCGGCGTCTGGCTTGGCACCAGCACCAGCGCCTTGGCCGGGCGCCACACCTGCAAACGGTCGAGCACCACTGTCAGGGGTTCGCCGGCCACCTTCACGCCCGCTGCGCCGGCCAGAATCGCCGGTAACTGCGCAGTGCCCGCCACACCGACGAACATCAACGTCAGGTGAAAGTTCGCCGACGGCACCGGTCGCGCGCTTTCCAGTTCCAGCTCGCTGCGCCAGCGGGCAATCGCCCGGCGCTGTTGCGGTGCGCAATCGAGGGCAAAAAACAGCCGCTTGAACGGCTCACCGGTATCGCCATTGCCTGGGTCCATGCCTCGTCATCCTGTGCGTTTTGGGGTTGTTGAGACTCTACCGCCAGTTACGCCATGGCGGCGAGGACTGGAATTCTCACGAACTTATCTGCGTTAGCCACCCGCTGAATCGTTCACGCAAACACTTGCGCCTAGCACTATGGTCGGACACATAACCGGTAACAATTACTACAAACCGTGATCACGATTGTTTATGCTGGCCGGCTTATGCCATGGCGCATCGCCACATCGACAAGTATCCGCCCATGAAAATCTTCTTCGTTTTACTGTTTGTTTTCTCGATTGCCTACGTTCATTTCAGAGGCAAAGTCAGGCACAAAGTCACCCGCCAGCTGGGTGATCACTCAAGCTTCCTGGCCCCGGTCAACGTCTTTCTGTACCTGTTCTCCAAGCTGCCGGCCAAACCGTACCTGCCGGTCGAGTCGTTCCCCGAGCTCAAGCCGTTGCAGGACAACTGGCAAGAAATTCGCGCCGAAGCCCAGCAACTGCTGCACGTCGGCGAAATCAAGAGTTCGCAGAACTACGACGACGTCGGCTTCAACTCGTTCTTCAAAAGCGGCTGGAAGCGCTTCTACCTGAAGTGGTACGGCGAGAGCCACCCTTCGGCAATGAAGCTGTGCCCGCGCACCACCGAGCTGCTGCAGGGCATCGGCACGGTCAAGGCGGCGATGTTCGCCACCCTGCCGCCGGGCTCCAAGCTGGTGCGCCACCGCGACCCCTATGCCGGCTCGTACCGCTATCACCTGGGCCTGGATACGCCCAATGACGACGGCTGCTACATCTGTGTCGATGGCCAGAACTACGCCTGGCGCGATGGTGAAGGGGTGATTTTCGACGAGACCTACATCCACTACGCCTCGAACCAGACCGAGCACAACCGCATCATCCTCTTCTGCGACGTCGAGCGCCCGCTCAAGTACCGCTGGGCCACGGCGTTCAACCGCTGGTTCAGCAAGAACGTGATGGCAGCCGCGGCGGCGCCGAACGATGCCGGCGACAAAACCGGCGGCATCAACCGCCTGTTCACCCGCATCTACAAAATCCGCGAACGTGGCAAGGCCCTGAAAAAACGCAACCGCACCCGCTACTACCTGGAGAAATGGGCAGTGGTGGCGGCCTTGGTGCTGGTGTTCATCTACATCTGATTCAGACCGCTGTCGCTGGCAAGCCAGCTCCTTGTAGGAGCGGGCTTGCCCCGCGATGCCCCCCTCCCAAAGTCCTGCCTTTTCCCGACCATCGACCAACGGCGCCCCGCCGGCAAAAAAACTAGCTTCACTGTTCTAGTTGCCAACCACACCAAGGTGAAGACAATGAGCATGATGGACTGGGATGCCTACCGTAAGCAGTTGATGGCCGGCATCGGCGATCTCAAGCAACTCTCTCCCGACACGGTCAACGGCTACATGACCGCCAGCGGCGCCGGGGCCAAGACCAACCACCTGGATGCCAAGACCCGCGAGCTGATCTCGCTGGCCGTGGCGGTCACCACCCGCTGCGACGGCTGCATCGCCGTGCATTCGGCCCAGGCGGTCAAGCACGGCGCGAGCCGCGAGGAAATCGCCGAAGCCCTGGGCGTGGCCGTGGCCATGAACGCCGGGGCGGCGCTGGTGTACTCGGCGCGGGCACTGGATGCCGTGGGCAAGGCCGGGCAGTAAGGCCGACCCTGAGTGCGCGGCCTGCGCCGCGCCTCACCCACTTCCTGGCGTTTTCGCATAAGCTAGCGGGCGAACCGTTTCCAGGACACCCCATGATCCACATCCGCCCCATGACCGCCGCTGACTTCGAGCTCTTCTGGCCGACCTTCCAGGCCATTGTCAGCGCCCGCGAAACCTACGCATTCGACCCGGCCATGAGCCAGGAGCAAGCCCGCCAGCTGTGGCTCGACGCACCGTTGCAGACCCTGGTGGCCGAAGAAGATGGCGTGCTGCTCGGTTCCTACTTTCTCAAGGCCAATGCCGCCGGCCCCGGCAACCATGTCAGCAATTGCGGCTACATGGTCTGCGACGCCGCCCGTGGCCGCGGCGTGGCGCGCTTGATGTGCGAACACTCGCAGCGCCTGGCGCGGCAACTGGGTTTCCTGGCCATGCAGTTCAACTCGGTGGTGTCCAGCAACGAGGTGGCGGTGGCCTTGTGGCAGAAGCTCGGCTTTGCCATCGTCGGGCGCTTGCCCAACGCCTACCGGCATGCGCGCCTGGGGCTGGTGGACAGCCTGGTGATGTACAAGTGGCTTGAGGAGCCGAAGCAGCCAATGCTGATCGGGCGCAAGAACATCGAGGCGGTGGTGTCGCGCAAGCGCGGGCGTTGAATCGATAGTGGCGATGCGCTGGCGAACTGATCTGCTCATTTGCCCAAGCCGTTGACTGCAAAGGTTTTCGGTGTTCAGATGCGCGCCAGTTTCAGGTGTCCTGCGCCGCCGTGCGCAGGGTGAAACGGGAAGCCGGTGCGTCATGTAAATGACTAGTCCGGCGCTGCCCCCGCAACGGTAAGCGAGCGAAGCCTTCGAAACACCACTGTGCCTTGGCATGGGAAGGTGAAGGCCTTCATGACCCTCGCAAGCCCGGAGACCGGCCTGAAGCTTCTGTTTGGCAACCCCGCGGTGGGCGGGCGCAGGCCGGTTGGCGTCCGCCTGCGCGTGCGCCATGCCTCCATGCGTTGTTCCCTCCGGGATTCATTCTTCCTGTTGACTGTGGAACGACATGTCCCGTACTTCCAAGCTTCACACCCTGGCGGCCAATGCCCTGGCCCCCTGCCTGGCCTTCTCTGCGCCAGCTTTCGCCGATGACCCCAGCCCCTCTGCGCTGGCCCTGCCCTCGACGGCCATCACCAGCAGCAGCGACAACGAATCCGTCAGCCTGGCCACCCCGCTGCCCGCCGGCTCGCGCCTGAACCTCAGCGCCATGGACACCCCGGCCAGCACCAGCAGCCTGGGCAGCGAAGCCATCGACGGGCGCAACAACCTCACCGTGCAGGATGCCGTGACGCGCTCGCCGGGCATCACCTCGGTGGCCACCCCGGGCAACGGCAATACGGCGCTGTCGGCCCGTGGCTTCAGTGGCCACGGTTCGGTGATGACCCTGTTCGACGGCGCGCGGATGTACACCGGCGCCGGCACCCAGAGCTTTCCGGTCGACCCGTGGATGATCGAGCGCATCGACGTGATCCGCGGCCCGGCCTCGGTGCTGTACGGCGAAGGGGCCACGGGTGCGGTGATCAACGTGATCCCGAAAAAACCCTTTGCCGGCGAGATCCGCAACCACCTGCGCCTGGGCTACGGCTCTTACGACCGCCAGCAACTGGGCCTGGACAGCGGCGGTTCGCTGAGCGAGCGGCTGAGCTACCGGGTGACCCTCAACCGCCAGCAAAGCAACGGCTGGATCGACCGTGGCGACTCGAAGAACCTGGCCATGAGCGCCGCCCTGCGCTTCGATGCCAGCGACGACCTGAGCTTCACCCTGGCCCACGAGCGCGGCGACGCCGAACCGATGAACTACTTCGGCACGCCGCTGATCGACGGCCACTACCGCGACAGCCTGAGCAAGAAGAACTACAACCTCAAGGATTCGGCCCAGCACTACCACGACGAGTGGACGCGCTTTAACACCGACTGGACCATCAGCGACTCGATCAGCGCCAGCAACCAGCTCTACTACCTCAAAAGCCGCCGGCACTGGCGCAACGCCGAGGACTACAGCTGGAACAGCGGCGTTGGCCAGCTTGAGCGTGGCAGCTACCTGGAGATCAAGCACGACCAGGAACAGCTCGGCGATCGCCAGAGCTTCACCTTCGACCACTCGCTGTTTGGCCTGGCCAGCAAGACCGTGGTCGGCGCCGAGTACAACCGCATTCGTTTCGGCATCGACAGCAACTCGCCGTACAACGACATCGGCGGCGATTTCGTCGACCCGTGGCAGCCGGCGCCGGGCTACTTCCACAGCGCCAGTCCGACCCGCGCGCAAACCGACAGCACCACCCGCACCTTCGCCCTGTTCGCCGAGAACCGCACCCAGTTGTCGGAGCGCTGGTCGCTGGTCACCGGCATTCGTCGCGACCAGAACCACATTGACCGCAACAACCTGGTCAACGACACCCGCAGCGACCGCAGCCTCAATGGCGGTAACTGGCGCGCCGGCCTGGTGTTCGCGGTGAATGAGCAACTGAGCCTGTACGGCCAGTACTCCACCAGCGAGGATGGCGTCAGCGACCTGGTGACCCTGAGCCCGACCCAGCAGCAGTTCGACCTGACCGAAGCCAAACAGACCGAGTTCGGCCTCAAGCAGCTGTTCTGGGACGGCCGTGGCGAGTGGACCCTGGCGGCTTATCACATCGTCAAGAAGAAGCTGCTGGTCGACAACCCCGACACCCACCAGAAAGAACAGGCCGGCCAGCAGACCTCCGATGGCCTGGAAGCGACCCTGGAACTGGCCCTGGCCAACCAGTGGCATGTTTCGGCCAACGCCTCGGTGGTACGCGCCAAATACGACGACTTCGACCAGGTAGTGAACGGCCAGAGCGTTTCCCGCGCCGGCAACCGCCCAAGCAACGTGCCACGGCGCACCGCCAACCTGTGGGTCAGCAAGGGCTTTGGCGACGACGTCGATGCCGGCCTGGGCCTGCGTTATGTCGATGAGCGCTATGCCAACACCGCCAACTCCCAGAGCGTGCCGGGCTTTACCGTGGTCGATGCCAACCTGGGCTGGCAGGCGCTGCCGGATGTGCGCCTGGGCTTGCAGTTGAATAACCTGCTGGACCGGCGTTATGCGGCCACCGCGCATAGCGGCGAGCAGTGGTTGATGGGGCAGCCGCGGTCGTATTTTGCGACGCTGGATTACACGTTCTGAGGTGAGGCCATCGCGGGGCAAGCCCGCTCCTACACAGGCTGTGGGAGCGGGCTTGCACCGCTAATCCGGCAAGCTATAACGCTCGGCAAAGTACTGACGAAAAAACTCCACCGCCACCCGTACCTTGGCCGAGCTGGCCAAGGGCGAGGTGTACACCGCCCAGATGTCCGCCGGCTGGTGATACTCCGCCAGCACCTGCAGCAGGCGCCCGTCGGCCAGGCTGTCGTGCACATCCCACCACGAGCGCAGCAAAATCCCGCGGCCATCCAGGCACCACTGGTGCGCCACTTCGCCGTGGTTGCTTGACAGGCTGCCGGTCACCCGCACGCTCTCCTCACCATTGGGCCCTTGCAGCTGCCAGACACCAAACGGGTGGTCGCGCTCCTTGATCACCAGGCAATCATGGCTGGCCAGCTCGGCCAGCACCCCGGGCGTGCCGCACCGGGCCAGGTAGGCCGGCGAGGCACACAGCACCCGGCGGTTCCGGGCCAGCGGCTTGGCAATCAGGTTGGGGGCGATGGCGTTGCCGACGCGGATGTCCAGGTCGACGCCCTCTTCGATCAGGTCCACCAGGCGGTCATGCACGTCCAGGCGTACATCCAGGCGCGGGTAGCGCTCGGCCAGCTCCGACAGCGCCGGGGCGACGAAGCGCCGGCCCAGGCCCAGGCTGCTGGCAATCCGCAGCTGGCCCACCGGCTCGCGGTGCTGGGCGCTGATGTCATCGCCCATGCGCTGCACCGCATCGAAAATCTGCTGCGCCCACTGGTACACCCGCTCGCCCTCCTCGCTCACTGTCACCCGCCGGGTGGTGCGGTGCAGCAGGCGCACTTCAAGGGTTTGCTCAAGCACGCGGATGCGCTTGCTGATGAACGCGGCCGACATGCCGAGCTCTTCGGCCACCGCCGCGAAGCTGGCACGCTTGGCCACCTGAAGGAAGATATTGAGGTCGTCGAGGCTGGGAAGATTATTCACGATGCGTGCACTAAGAATCCATGAATCACGAGATTATCTCTGAATCCTGCCCTTATAGCATGAGCCGCACCTGTTCCCTAGACAACGAGTGCGCCCCTCATGAGCAAGACTTTCAGAATCGCCGCAATTCCCGGTGACGGCATCGGCAACGAAGTCCTCCCCGAAGGCATCCGCGTGGTCGAGGCCGCCGCGCGCAAGCATGGCCTGGACATCAGCTTCGAGTTCTTCGAATGGGCCAGCTGCGACTACTACCTGGCCCACGGCAAGATGATGCCGGACGACTGGTTCGAGCAGCTCAAGGATTTCGACGCCCTGTATTTCGGTGCAGTGGGCTGGCCCGACAAAGTCCCGGACCACATCTCGCTGTGGGGCTCGCTGCTGAAGTTTCGCCGCGACTTCGACCAGTACGTGAACATCCGCCCGGTCCGCCTGTTCCCTGGCGTGCCCTGCCCGCTGGCTGGCCGTGAGCCGGGCGATATCGATTTCGTGGTGATCCGCGAGAACACCGAAGGCGAATACTCGTCCCTGGGCGGGCGCATGTTCGAAGGCACCGCCAACGAGTTCGTGCTGCAGGAGTCGGTGTTCACCCGCCGTGGTGTCGACCGTATCCTCAAGTACGCCTTCGAGGTGGCGCAAACCCGCGAGCGCAAGCACGTGACCTCGGCGACCAAGTCCAACGGCATGGCCGTGAGCATGCCCTACTGGGACGAGCGCACCGCAGCCATGGCTGCCAATTATCCGGACATCACCTGGGACAAGCAGCACATTGATATCCTCTGCGCCCGCTTCGTGCTGCAGCCGGATCGCTTCGACGTGGTGGTGGCCTCGAACCTGTTCGGCGACATCCTCTCCGACCTCGGCCCGGCCTGCGCCGGCACCATCGGCATCGCGCCATCGGCCAACCTCAACCCCGAGCGCAAATTCCCGTCGCTGTTCGAACCGGTGCACGGTTCGGCCCCGGACATCTACGGCAAGAACATCGCCAACCCGATCGCGATGATCTGGTCGGGTGCGCTGATGCTCGAGTTCCTTGGCAACGACGGCGCCGACCCGCGCTACCGCGCCGCCCACGACGACATCCTCAAGGCCATCGAGCAGGTCATTGCCGCCGGCGACACCACCCGCGACATGGGCGGGCAGAAGTCGACCCAGCAAGTCGGCGAAGCCATCAGCGCGCTGATCGAAGGTTGAGGACCATGGGCCGATTGTCAGAATTGTCTGACAAAACGGCCCCTTGGCTCTTGCGGGTGAAGCGGATTATCTGCAGAATCTGTTAACCAAAAGATTCACGTTAACCATTAGTTAACATAGAAGCAGGGAGTGCTGCCGCAACACCCCGGAGTGCCTGCCGGGTATAGCTAAGAACGCCAACGTCCAGGAGACGATGATGTCGCACAAAAATAAAAAGATAGATGTGTTCCTGATTACCGTGAGTTTGATTGCCGTGCTGCTCACTGTCATCGGCCTTGCAGCCTTCCCGGGCGAAGCCGAGCACGCGGCCAACCAGTTGTTCGAACTGTCGACCCGGACCTTCGGCACCAGTGTCCAGGTGCTGGTGTTCGGCAGCTCGCTGGCGGTGCTGTACCTGGCCTTCAGCAAGTACGGCAACATCCGCCTGGGCAGTGGCAAACCCGAGTACGCCACCGCCACCTGGGTGTTCATGTTCATCTGCGCCGGCATGGGTTCCTCGACCCTGTACTGGGGCGTGATGGAATGGGCCTACTACTACCAGACCCCGGGCCTGAACATCGCCGCCGCTACCCCCAAGGCGCTCGAGTACAGCATCAGCTACTCGTTCTTCCACTGGGGCGTCAGCGCCTGGTCGATCTATGCCTTGGCCTCGCTGGCCATGGCCTATCACTTTCATGTACGCAAGAAGAGCGGCCTGAACCTGGCCTCGATCGTTGAAGCGGTGACCGGCTTCAAGGCCACCGGCCCGGTCGGGCGCAGCGTCGACCTGATCTTTTTGCTGACCATGATGGGCGCACTGACCGTGTCGCTGGCGCTCACCGCCTCGACCCTGACCCGTGGCCTGCATGACCTGGCTGGCACCCCGGACACCTTCACCGTGCAACTGCTGGTGATCGGTGCGGTGGCGGTGATGTTCTCGCTCAGCTCCTACATCGGTATCGATGGCGGCCTGCAGCGCCTGAGCAAGATGGTCTGTATCGGCGCCCTGGTGTTTGCCCTGGTGGTGCTGCTGGTCGGCCCGACCCAGTTCACCATCAACAACACCGCCAACTCGATTGGCCTGATGATCCAGAACTACGTGCACATGAGCCTGTTCACCGACCCGGCCGGCGATGGTGCCTTTACCCGCAACTGGACGGTGTTCTACTGGCTCTGGTGGGTGTCCTACGCGCCAGGCGTGGCCATGTTCGTGACCCGCGTATCGCGCGGCCGGCAAATCAAGGAAGTGGTCATGGCCCTGCTGCTCGGTGGCAGCTTCGGTTGCTGGTTCTTCTTCGGTGCGCTGGAAAGCTACAGCATGCACCAGTTCATCACCGGCGCCGTCGACGTGCCGAAGATGCTCAGCGAACAAGGCGGCGAATCGGCGGTGACCCATCTGCTGCTGGCCTTGCCGTGGGGCCAGGTGTTCCTGGGCGTGTACCTGTTCATCATGGCGATCTTCTGCGCCTCGCACATGGACGCCGCCGCCTATGCCGTGGCCGCCACCAGCACCCGCAACCTGCGCGAAGGCGACGACCCGACGCCGACCCACCGCCTGTTCTGGTGCGTGGTGCTGACCCTGGTGCCGCTGGCCATGCTGTTCGCCAAGGCCTCGTTGTCGACCATGAAGACCGCCGTGGTGCTCACCGCCATCCCGTTCATGGTGATCCTGCTGGTGAAGATCTACGGCTTCTTCAAATGGATGATCGAAGACTACGGCCAGGTCCCGGCCTACCGCATCGAGGAAGAAGCGGCGCGCATGGCCGGTGAAGAACCGGCGCAAAAAGCCCCGCGCAGCGCCGCCGCAGTGCACTGATCACACACCTGTGGGAGCGGGCTTGCCCCGCGATAGCGATCTGAGCCTCGTACAGGCCAGATCGCGGGGCAAGCCCGCTCCTACAACAGCAGTAAATTTTTTTGCCTGATTTGTTAACTGATAGATACGCGTTAACCAATAACTAAAAACCGTGCTTGTGAGACCCCGATCATGAATGACTTCAAACGCCTGCCCGCCGATTTCTGCGCCAACGCCGAAGAGGCGTTCACCATCCCAGCGAGCTTCTACACCCAGGCCGCGGTGTTCGAGCACGAGAAAGAAAACATCTTCGCCCGCAGCTGGATCTGCGTCGGCCACCGCAGTGAAGTGGCCGAGAACAACGCCTACATCACCCGTGAAGTGATCGGCGAAAGCATCATCGTCGTGCGCGGTCGCGACAGCATCCTGCGCGCCTTCTACAACGTCTGCCCGCACCGTGGCCACCAGTTGCTCAGCGGCAGCGGCAAGGCCAAGAACGTCATCACCTGCCCGTACCACGCCTGGACCTTCAAGCTCGACGGCGACCTGGCCCACGCGCGCAACTGCGACAACGTGGTCAACTTCGACAAAGAGAACTCGACCCTGGTGCAGCTGCGCGTCGAAGAATACGCAGGCTTCATCTTCATCAACATGGACATGCAAGCGGGTTCGGTCGAAGACCAGCTGCCCGGCCTGCAAGCGCGCATGCGTGAAGCCTGCGGCGTGATCGACGACCTGCACCTGGCCGCGCGCTTTGTCAGCGACACCCCGGCCAACTGGAAGTCGATCGTCGACAACTACCTCGAGTGCTACCACTGCGCCCCGGCCCACCCGGGCTTCTCCGACTCGGTCGACGTCGGCCAGTACAGCCACAGCATGCATGGCAACTGGACCCTTCAGTACGGCCTGGCGAAACCTTCGGAGCAGTCGTTCAAGTTCGACGAAAGCGTCAAGGACCCCTCCTTCGCAGGTTTCTGGGCCTGGCCGTGCACCATGTTCAACGTGCCGCCAGGAGCCAACTTCATGACCGTGATCTACGAGTTCCCGGTCGATGCCGAAACCACCCTGCAGCACTACGACATCTATTTCCTCAACAAGGACATCAGCGAAGAGCAGCAAAAGCTCATCGACTGGTACCGCGAAGTGTTCCGCCCCGAAGACCTGCGCCTGGTCGAGAGCGTGCAGAAAGGCCTCAAGTCTCGCGGCTATCGTGGCCAGGGCCGGATCATGGCCGACCGCGAGCGCAGCGGCATGAGCGAGCACGGCATTGCTCACTTCCACAACCTGATCGCCGTCGCCCACCTCAACGACTGATACCGCCCGCCGCAGGCCTGACCGCCTGCGGCGCGCTTCGGAGTGCCTTGCGTGAAACTCAATGACAACAAGCTGTTCCGCCAGCAGGCCTACATTGCCGGGCGCTGGTGCGACGCCGATGACCGGCGCAGCCTGCCAGTAACCGACCCGGCCACCGGCGAGCTGCTCGGCAGCGTGCCGCTGATGGCCGGCAACGAAGCGCTGCGCGCCATCGAAGCCGCCGAGGCGGCCCTGGCCGACTGGCGCGGGCGCACCGCCAAGGAACGCGCCCAGGTGCTGCGTCGCTGGTTCGAACTGCTGCTCGAACACGAACAGGACCTCGCCCGGCTGATGACCTTCGAACAGGGCAAGCCGCTGCACGAAGCCCTGGGTGAAATCCGCTACGCCGCCTCCTTCGTCGAATGGTTCGCCGAAGAAGGCAAGCGCGTTTATGGCGACGTGATCCCCAGCCCGTCAAACGACAAACGCCTGCTGGTGATCAAGCAAGGCATCGGCGTGTGCACCGCCATCACCCCGTGGAACTTCCCGGCGGCGATGATCACCCGCAAGGTCGCCCCGGCCCTGGCCGCTGGCTGCACCATGGTGGTCAAGCCGGCCAACGAAACACCGTTCTGCGCCCTGGCCCTGGCCGAGCTTGCCGAGCGCGCCGGGGTACCGGCCGGGGTATTCAGCGTGGTCACCGGCGATGCCCCGGCGATTGGCGCGCAGTTCACCGGCCACCCGAGCGTGCGCAAGCTGAGCTTTACCGGCTCCACGCCTATCGGCCGCCTGCTGATGGGCCAGTGCGCCGAGACCATCAAGAAAGTCAGCCTGGAACTGGGCGGCAACGCGCCGTTCATTGTCTTCGCCGATGCCGACATCGACGCGGCGGTCGAAGGCGCCATCGTCGCCAAGTACCGCAACGCCGGGCAGACCTGCGTGTGCGTCAACCGCTTCTACGTGCACGACAGCGTGTATGAGCAGTTTGCCCAGCGCTTCGTCGAACGCGTACGCGCCCTGGAAGTCGGCCATGGCAGCGCCGTCGGCAGCCAGATCGGCCCGCTGATCAGCGACAAGGCGGTGGCCAAGGTCCGCAGCCTGATCGACGACGCGCTCGGCAAAGGCGCCGAGCTGGTGCTAGGCGGCAAGGCCCATGCCCTGGGCGGCAACTTCTTCGAACCCACCGTGCTGGCCAACATTGGCCCGGGCATGGAGCTGCTCGAAGAAGAAATCTTCGGCCCGGTGGCGGCGCTGGTGCGCTTTAGCAGCGACGAGCAGGTCATTGCCCTGGCCAACGCCACCCAGTACGGCCTCGCCGCCTACTTCTACAGCCGCGATATCGCCCGGGTGTTCAAGGTTGCCGAGCAGCTGGAGTACGGCATGGTCGGGGTCAACACCGGGCTGATCTCCAACGAGGTCGCGCCGTTCGGTGGCATCAAGCAATCGGGCCTGGGCCGTGAAGGCTCCAAGTACGGCATCGAGGATTATCTGGAAATCAAATACCTGTGCCTGGCGGTCTGAGCACAGGTTCCGACACGCGGCAGGGCCTGCCGCGTGCTGTTGCAGTCGAGGTGAAACATGGCCAACAAGTATGAAATGTTCAGCGTGCAGGTAACCGAAGTCGAACAGGCAACGCCGCTGATCAAGCGCTTCACCCTGGCCCGCGAAGACGGCGCGCCGATGCCCGCCTTCACCGGCGGCAGCCATGTCATCGTGCAGATGCAGGGCGCCGATGGCAGCCAGTTCAGCAACGCCTATTCGCTGATGAGCGATCCGCGCGACACCCGCAGCTACCAGATCGGCGTGCGCCTTGAAGAGCAGTCCAAGGGCGGCTCGGCGTTCATGCACCAGCAGGTGCAGGTTGGCAGCCGCCTGACCATCTCCTCGCCGAACAACCTGTTCGCCCTCGACCCCAGCGCCGGGCGCCATGTGCTGATTGCCGGCGGCATCGGCATCACGCCGTTCCTGGCCCAGTTGCACGAGCTGGAAGGTGGCGCCACTGATTACGAGCTGCACTACGCCTTCCGCGCCCCGGAGCACGGTGCCTTCCAGCAGCAACTGGAAAGCGGTCCGCATGCCGGCAACACCCGTTTCTACATCGACAGCCTCGAGCGCAAGCTCGACCTCGCCGCGCTGTGCGCGGGCCTGGCTGACGATGCCCACCTGTATGTGTGCGGGCCCAAGCCGCTGATCGATGCGGTGATCGCCACCGCCGCCAAGGCCGGCATCGGCGAGCAGCGCGTGCACTGGGAGCAGTTCGCCGCCGCCCCGGTGACCGGCGCCGCCTTCACCGTGGTGCTGGCCCGTTCCGGCACCGAGCTGCAGGTCGAGGAAGGCATGACCATCCTCCAGGCCATCGAGAAGTCCAAGGCCGCCAAGGTCGAATGCCTGTGCCGCGAAGGCGTGTGCGGCACCTGCGAGACAGCGATCCTTGAAGGCGAGGCCGAGCACTTTGACCAATACCTGAGCGATGACGAAAAGGCCGCGCAGCAGAGCATGATGCTCTGTGTCTCGCGGGCCCGCTCGGCACGCTTGGTGTTGGATCTGTAGGCATCAAGCTCCAAGCTTCAAGCCTCAAGCTGCAAGACAGGTACGCTCAGGCTCCTCTTGCAGCTCGAAGCTTGAAGCTGCCCCATAGGGGTGCTGGATCTGTAGGCATCAAGCGCTAGGTTTCAAGCCTCAAGCTGCAAGACAGGTACGCCCTGGCGCCTCTTGCAGCTCGAAGCTTGAAGCTTGAAGCTGCCCCACAGGTATACTGGCAGGCTCTTGGCCCCCGATCAGGACACCCTGCCGATGATGGAAAACAGTTTCGCCTTTCGCCTCAAGGAACTGCTCGAGCATCACAAGCTGACGTTGCAAGCCGTCGGCACGGCCCTGGGGATCTCGCGCACGGCGGTACACAAATGGACCCGTGGCGGCGAAATCGACTACGACAACCTGCGCAAGCTGGCCGATTTTCTCAAGGTCAACTGGATCTGGCTGCGCTACGGCGAAGAAGCCCTGCAGAACATCCAGCAGCCGCAAGTGGTCGAGCTGCCGATGACCGACCTGCGCCGGCGCTACACCGCCCAGATCATGGAAAGCGAAACGCGCATGAAGCTGGCCCAGGAAGGTGCGCGCATCGTCACCTGGGAATGGAACCTGATCAGCGACGAAGTCACCTACTCGCCCAACGTCGAGCAGGTCTATGGCTGGCCGGTGCATCGCAACGAAGACTTCTGGGCCCACCTGCCGGCCGAAGACGTCGAGCACATGCAGGCCATGTACGCCCAGGCGGTGGCCGACGGCAGTGGCTGCGAATGCGATTTTCGCATCACCCGCCCCGACGGCGAGGTGCGCTGGATTGCTTCCCGGGCCACGGTGCTGCGCGACAGTGCCGGGCGTTCGGTGAAGATGGTCGGCATCAGCATGGACAACACCGAGCGCAAGGTCGCCGAAGAGGAACTGCGCAACAGTGAAGAGCGCTTCCGGGCGATCTTCGAATTGGCCTGGGGCGCCCTCGCCTACATCGACCCCGACGGCAGCTGGCAGCGGGTCAACAACAGCCTCTGCGAGCTGCTTGGCTACCGTGCCGAAGAACTTTACGGCATGACCTTCCAGCAGATCACCCACCCCGATGACCTGGCCGCCAACCTGCAGTTGCTGCAGGCCATGCTCGCGGGCCAGAGCGAGCGCTACGAGGTGGAAAAACGCGTGCGCCGCAAGAACGGCGAGTACCTCTGGGTGCGCGCGCGCACCTCGCTGCAGCGCCGCCGGGACGGTGCGCCGGAGCACCTGATCAGCGTGTTCGAGGACATCAGCGCCGAGCGCTGCGAGCACGAGCGCCTGCAGGCGCATATCGCCGGGCTCGAAGCACGGCTGACAGAAAAACCCTAAGCCCACTCATCGCTTATCGGGAGCGCCAAGGATGCTGCCAGGTTCCACCTCCACTTCTGCCCGGGTCGCGCGCCTGCGCGGCAGGGTCGGCTTGTATTTTGTCGCCGCGCTGTCGGTGCTGGCCGGCATGACCGACGCCATCGGCTTCATGGCCACCGGCGATTTCGTCTCGTTCATGAGCGGCAACACCACGCGCCTGGCGGTATCGCTGGGTGCAGGTGAGCTGGCGCCGATTTTGCGCATTGGCGCGGTGCTGCTGGCCTTTGTCGTCGGCAATGCCCTGGGCGTGGTGATCGCGCGCCTGAGCGGCCGCCGCCCGTGCCCGCTGCTACTGATCATCGCTGCGCTGCTGGGGTTGGCGGCGTTGCTGCCGAGCACCCTGCAACTGCCGGCACTGGTCTCGGCCGTCACCGCCATGGGCATGATCAACGCCGTGGTTGAAGAGGTGAACGGCCTGCCGATCGGCCTCACCTATGTCACCGGCGCGCTGTCGCGCTTTGGCCGGGGCCTGGGCCGGGCGCTGCTGGGCGAGCGCCGGCAAGGCTGGCGGGTGCAGTTGATTCCGTGGACCGGGATGTTCGTCGGCGCCGTGCTCGGGGTGCTGCTGGAGCAGGCCTTCGATCTGGCCGCACTGCTGTTCAGCGCCCTGCTGGCCGCCGCGCTGGGCGTGATCTCGCTGAAGATCCCGCGGCGCTGGCAGCTCAGGTACATGCCGCGCTAGGCAGATTTACAGGCAGGTGGCCAGGGCCGCCATGCGCCGCAGGGCGACGTTGTCGTTGTGCTTGGCGTAGTAACTGACCGCAGTGCTGGCGCCCTGGGCCTTGATGTCGGCAAAGGACTCCGCCTCACGGGTGTAGACGGTGAAGCCGCCTTGCTTGCCAGGCTCGAGGTAGCCGCTGGCATCGACCCCGAAGACGTCCTCGTCCTGCCAGCCGAACTGGATGCACTGGGCAACCACATCCGCCGCCTTGGTCGAGGTGAAGGCCTTGGTCGGCGCCTGGCCGCGCGCCGCCTCCATGGCCGAAGACGCACACCCGGCCAACAACGCTGCAGCGACCATCGCCATTACTACCCGCATGACTCATCCTCGTCAGAAAAAAGACGTGACTGTAGCATTGCCCGGGCGTCAAAGAGACAACCCGCGCGCATAAAGCAGCGGTTTCATCTGCCAAGGAAGCGCACCATCAGAACCCTCGCCTGCCTGCTGCTCAGCAGCACCCTCGCCCTCTCTGCCTGCGGCTCGATCATGGGTCGGGGCTCGGGCTACTACTCCGAGCGCCCCTCCGATGGCGCCTTCATGGGCAGCCGCTCGAATGTGGCGATGCTGTTCGCCCCGACCTACCTACAGTACTGCTGGCCAACCCTGGTCTGCCCGGCGGCCTTTATCGTCTCGCTGCCGGTGGACGTGACCCTGGACGTAGTGCTGCTGCCCTACGACATCGCCCGGCGCTGACGCCGGGCAAATTCACAGGGTGGCGACAATAAAGGTGCGCTTGAACGGGAACAGCGTGCGGCCGTCGTCCTCCTGCGGGTAGTGCGCGTGCAACAGCTTCAGGTACTTGTCGAGAAAGGCCTGGCGTTCGACCTCGTCCAGGGCAGTGAGCACCGGGCGCAGGGCCGAGACCTTGACCCAGTCGAAGATCGGCGAATTGCCCTCGACCACCTGCAGGTGCTCGGTCTCCCAGATGTCCAGCTCGCGGGTCAGCGGCGCCAGCAAGCGATAGTAACTGTCCAGCGTCAGCACATTGCGCGCGGCCATGAACTTGCGCAGTTCCAGGGTCCCTAACGGCCGGCCACTGGGCCCGGGCTCGCTGAGGGCGCGCAGCATCAACTGGTACCAGGGCGCATCGCGCCAGTTGGGCATGTGCGCAGCCAGGCAGCCGCCCGCCTGCAACTGCCCGAGCAAGCGCGGCAACAGGCTTTCGTGGTCTTCGATAAAGTGCAGCACGGCGGCAGCGAACAGCAGGTTGGCCGGTTTTTGCGCCTGCCACTGGCTGACATCGACATGCAGCCAGTTGACGCTGATCGGCAGTGCCAGGGCCTCCTGGAGCATCTCGACCGAACTGTCGACGCCGAACAGCTCGGCCCGTGGCCAGCGCTCGGCGAGCAGGCGCGTGGCGATGCCGGTGCCGCAGCCCAGGTCATAGATGCATTCGGGTGAGTCCAGGTGCAGGTGGTCGAGCAATTCCAGCACCGGGCGTTCGCGCAGGCGGGCAAACTGCAGGTAGCTTTTGGGGTCCCAGGCGCTGTTGGCGCCGGGTGCGGTGGTGCGTTTACGCGGTTCGAGCATGACGGTGGTCCTCTAGCTCCGTGCGATCAATCCTGTCGTCCAATGACATTCAATACTCTGAGTACCAGGGCAAGCCCTCGACGGGTGTGCGGGTCTCGTAGCAGCAACAGCAGGCCATACAGGCTGGGGGTGGGTTGGTTGCGGGTTTGCGCCGAGGCCATGCGCAAGGCATTGCCCAGGTTCCAGCTCAGGGCCGTGGCCTCCTCGAACAGCCCCGAGAGTTTCTCGACCATGGCCGCATCGAGCAGGTCGACAAGGTCGGCGCTCAGTGACAGCAGGTCGACGACGTTGTCCAGGCGGCCACTGTCGAGCAGCGGCTGGAGTTTGCGCAGCAGGGCGTCCAGGCCCGGGTTGGCGCTCACTACGGCGGGTGAATCGATAGCATCCATGACACTCGGCTCCTCCCGTTGTCGGGTCAAAGCATTCCACGGGCCACGGCCCAGTACAGGCCGCGGTTGAATCCATTGCGCAACAGGCTGCCAAGCTTGGTCGGCGGCGTCGGCAGCACGTCGTGAAGGTAGTCGTAGCACAGCGGCATGCCCATCCCCAGGCCCATCTGCGCCGCAGCCTGGACCTTGCCGTCGTACACCGCGCAGGTGCTGCCCAGGCGGATTTCGCCGGCGATGTTGTTGGCGATTATCGGTGCCTGGTTATGGCAGGCGCCGCCGGCCTTGCTGATCGGCAGGTCGACGCTGTCGCCGATCACATACACGCCGTCCAGGCCATAGACCTGCAGGGTTTCGTGGTTGGTCGGCAGCCAGCCTTCGTTGTTCGGCGCGCGCGAGGCGCCGCTGTGCAACACGGCATCCACCGCGCGGATTGGCGGCGTGGCCATGAGAATGTCGAACGGCTGCGCGTCGCCCTCTTCGGAGTAGGCAATGCGCTGTGCGGGATCGACCTTGCTGAGGGTGAAGCCGCGCTGGAAGCGGATGTTCTTCTGCTCGAAAATGCCCGGCAGGATCTCGCCGGTGGGCCGCTGCAAGAACAGGCAATTGCGCAGCAGCTGCGCGGTGCTCGGGTAGGTGTAGATGATCTCGACCTTGTCGCGCACCCCGCGCTGGCGCAGGTAGTCGTCGAGCATCAGGGTGGTTTCCACCGGAGCGATGCCGCATTGGTGCGGCACGTTGGGGGTTTGCGGAAACGACACGGTGATGAAAATCCGCCCCTTCTCGATGCTCGCCAGGCGCCGCGCCAGTTGCCGCGCCGGCTCGTACTGGTAGAAGTGGTCACCGGCCTCCTGCAGGCCCTCGATACGCTCCGGGGCGGGCACGCAGCCGGTGGCGATCACCAGAAAGTCATAGCCGTAGCGCTTGCCTGAGCGGGTATGCAGGGTTTGCCCGGCGAAATCGAAGTGGGTGACTTCCTGCACCTGGAAGTCGATTTCCGGGCGCAGCAACGAGCGCTGCGGGCGCTTGAGCTCGTTTTCGAAGAACTGGTTGAAGGCCACGTACATGAACGCGGGCTTGTAGTAGTGATGAGCGGAATTGGACAGCAGGGTCACGCGCACCTGCTCGCTGAGCACTTCCGGGTAGAGCTTGCTTACCAGTTGATTGGCCAGCATCGTACCGCCGACGCCGCCACCCGCAATGACAATATGCCTGGCCATTGAGTCGCATCCCTGCTGTGGATCCAATCCACATGGTTAAAGCACCGGCGACAATAAGCAAATACTCCTTGGCTATAAGTGTTAATCCATTGGTGCAAAAATTGTGAGCGCATCAGGGGGTTGCTGCCAATCCAGGCCGTGCGTTAAAGCGCCAGGAATGCGACCATCGCCCCACCTCGCAAGGATCAGCGCCATCACCATGCACGTCTCCCGCACCACCCTGATCATCCGCCGCATCGGCGCCTGGCTGCTCGATACCCTGTTCGCCCTCGGCGCCTGGTTTGTGCTGGCCGTGCTCGGCTATGGCCGTGGCGAAGACGGCATGCTGCTGATGCAGCTGCTGTACTTCCCGGTATTTGAATACCTGATGCGCGGGCGAACCCCGGGCAAGCTGCTGCTGGGGCTGATGGTGATCAACCGCGCCGGCCAGCCGCCGAACCTGTTGCAGGCGCTGGTGCGCGGCATCACCCGGCCTCTCGAGGCCGCCTTTGGCCTGATCGTCATCTGGCTGTGCGCCGAGTCGCGCCATTGCCAGCGGCCCGGCGACTGGCTGGCGCGCACCTATGTGATCGACAGCCGCGACCTCAGGGTGCTGCGCCAGCAGGCAGGCACCGGCTAACTTACAAAGCCTCGTCGGCGTCCTCGTCTTCTTCGACTTCACGCTTGTTGGCCATGCCGTTCATCAGCCCTATCACCCCCGCCACGTACAGCCCGCCCAGGCACATGATCACCGAGGGCTCGACGCCGAAGATCATCTGCGAGATACCCGCTATCGCCAACACCAGCAGGCCGCCGAAGACGTTGGTGTCGATGTTGTGGTGATTGAGCAAAAACGTGCCCAGCAACGCCAGGGCCACCAGGCTGAAGCAAATGGCGATGTAGGAGTAGGCCTTGAAATCCCAGATCAGAAAGACATTGATCGTCGAGGTGTAGTTGATGATGTAGCCGATCAGCGTGATGCAGCCAATGAAACCGAGGGCCACGGCGGTGCCCTTCCAGTTGCTGGTGTTGTGGTCCAAAACGTTCTTCCTTGAATGAGCAAAAATCGGCGGCCACTCTACCACCGATCCGCGGCAATGCCCCGCACGCTGCAGCACATCAACGAACTGGCGCTGATTTTCTGCCAGACTTGCAGCCTTCAGGTATCAGGATGACTGCATGAACCACGATCTGCTCTGGGTACTCGGCCTGCTGTTCAGCGCCGTGGCCCTGTTCATCGCCAACCGGCCACGCATGGACGTGGTCGCCCTGCTGGTGATCGTCGCCCTGCCGCTGCTGGGCATCATCAGCGTGCAGGAAGCCCTGGCCGGTTTCAGCGACCCCAACGTGGTGCTGATCGCCGCCCTGTTCGTGATCGGTGAAGGCCTGGTGCGCACCGGCATCGCCTACCGCATCGGCGAGTGGATGGCCGACCGCGCCGGCAACAGCGAAGCGCGGCTGATTGTCTTGCTGATGGTCTGCGTCGCCGGCCTGGGCTCGGTGATGAGCTCCACCGGGGTGGTGGCGATCTTCATTCCGGTGGTGTTGAGCATTGCCGCGCGCATGCAGGTCTCACCCAGCCGGCTGATGATGCCGCTGGCCTTCGCCGGCTTGATCAGCGGCATGCTCAGCCTGGTGGCAACCCCGCCCAACGTGGTGGTGCACAGTGAACTGGTGCGCCATGGCGAAAGCGGTTTCAGCTTCTTCAGCTTTACCCCGTTCGGCCTGGTGGTGCTGTTGCTGGGGGTTGGCTACATGCTCCTGACCCGCCACTGGCTGGGCGGCGAAGTGCGCAAGGACGGCAGCGCGCAAACCCGCCGCACCCTGCTCGACCTGATCATCGACTACAAGCTCGCCGGCCGCGAACGGCGCCTGCGCGTGCGCCCCGGTTCGCCCTTGATCGGCCACAGCCTGAGCGAACTGAAACTGCGCACCGAACACGGCGCCAGCGTGGTCGGCATCGAGCGCCAGCACAAGTTCACCACCCGCGTGCTCAGCCCCGATTCGAGCACCACGGTGCACGAAGGCGACGTGTTGCTGCTCGACCTGTTCGCGCCCAAGGACGACCTGCGCAGCCTGTGCCAGAGCATGCAGCTGGAACCGCTGCACTTCAAGGCCGCCTACTTCATCGACCAGTCCCAGGAAGTGGGCATGGCCGAAGTGGCGGTGCCGCCGGGCTCGCAATTGATCGGCAAGAGCCTGCTGGAGCTGACCTTCCGCAGCCGCTGGGGCCTCAACGTGGTCGGCCTGCGCCGCGACCAGAACGCCATCGAAGATCAACTGGTGGAAGAAAAACTCAAGCTCGGCGATACCCTGCTGATGATCGGCACCTGGAAAGCCATTCGCCAGTTGCAGACCCAGCCGCGGGACTTCCTGGTACTGAGCCTGCCAGCGGAAATCGACAACGTCGCCCCGGCCGGCAACCGCGCGCCCTATGCGCTGATCAGCCTGGCGGTGATGGTCGGGCTGATGGTCAGCGGCGTGGTGCCCAACGTGATTGCCGCGCTGATCGGCTGCCTGCTGATGGGCGCCGGGCGTTGCATCGACATGAACAGCGCCTACCGCGCCATCCACTGGCAGAGCCTGGTGCTGATCGTCGGCATGCTGCCGTTCGCCCTGGCCCTGCAGAAAACCGGCGGCATCGCCCTGGCCGTGCACGGCCTGGTGCAGATGCTCGGCAGCGCCGGGCCCTATGTGATCCTCGCCAGCCTGTTCGCCATCACCGCGATCATCGGCCTGTTCATCTCCAACACCGCCACCGCGGTACTGATGGCGCCGGTGGCGGTGACCACCGCCGAGCAACTGGGCGCCTCGCCCTACCCCTTTGCGATGATCGTCGCCCTGGCCGCCTCGGCGGCGTTCATGACCCCGGTATCGTCGCCGGTCAACACCCTGGTGCTCGGCCCCGGCCAGTATCGCTTCGGCGATTTCGTCAAGGTCGGGGTGCCGTTCACCCTGCTGGTGATGGTGGTCAGCGTGATCATGGTGCCTTGGCTGTTTGCCCTGTGACGGCGCCGCGCTTCTGCGCCTGGAGGGTTTCGGCGGCC
The DNA here is from genome assembly GCF_024748945.1 of Pseudomonas sp. B21-035. NCBI lineage: Bacteria > Pseudomonadati > Pseudomonadota > Gammaproteobacteria > Pseudomonadales > Pseudomonadaceae > Pseudomonas > Pseudomonas sp. B21-035. The sequence continues at coordinate 2,250,248 of NZ_CP087179.1, read as the reverse complement.
TGGCGCCAGTCCCGCGCCCAGCCATCAAGGACCACCTTGAGGTTGTCGGCGGTCATCACCTGATCGTCGTTCTCCAGCGGCAGGCCGGTGCCCTTGCGCACCACCTCGGCAACCACCGCGCGGCTGCCGCCGTCGAGGAACGCTGCTTCGGTGGCGATCACGCTGTCCAGATCGCGAATACCGACGGCGCTGCTGACTCCGGCGGCCACCAGGGTCACCGGCAGGTATTCATAAAAATGCAGCGCCTGGGTATGGGCGCCCACCGAGGTGATCGCCGGGCGCACGATCAAGGTGTGCGGGCCGGGCTGCTCGACCAGGTTGAGGACCTTGCCCAGTTCGCGCTTGAGCGCCGCATCGTAGTAACGGGTTACCGCCTGCAGGGTGCTCGCCGGGATCTGCGGGCTGGTCTTGGGCATCGGGTAGAACTGGCTCGGGGCAATGTACACCTGGCTGTAGCGCTCCATGCGCAGCTTGGGGCTGACCCAGCGCAGCACGGCGTCGCCGGAAGCGGTCTTGTGTTCGCTCAGCTGGTCGTAGTTGCGCAAAAAGCCCGAGTACTCCTTGGGGCTGACCTTGTTCTGGCTGCAACCGGCCAGCAGCAGCGAGGCGCTCAACAGCGGTACGATCAATTGCTTGCGCATGCTCAGCCTCCGAAGCCGTCATTGGCCGGGCGCGGCGTGCTGGTCGAGCGGTCCACGTGCAGCTCGCCGTGGCTCATGATCCAGTGCACCAGTTCGCCCACGGGGATCTTGTAGCTGTACTCCATCCACTGATTGCTGGTCGGGCTGTAGCGCTCGAAATAATGGCTGAGGAGCATGTGCCTGCCGTCGCTGGACAAACCCAGGCGCGAGTCCTGGTAGCTGAGCAGCGCGTTGCGCCAGAGCTCCTGGGTACGCAGGTCGAGGGTCAGCGACTGGTTGCTGTCAAAGTCTTGGGTCGGGTGGGTGGCCGGCATGGAAAACTCTCTTGAGTGAACTGGCCACAGCCTGCCCCAGGGCTTTTGCTGGCTGATGTCCGCTTTGTGTCGGCCGTGCAGGAATGTTACGAGATTGAAATAAATGACCGGCAGCGCAGAATGGTTTTAGATACGCACTTTTCACGGCCCGTGGACCACAACGTGAGCAGACTGCTGATCGTCGATGACGACCTGGAAATTTGTGCCCTGCTGAAGAAGTTCTTTGTCCGCCACGGCTATGACGTCGACCTGGCCGGCAACGGCGAGGCCATGTGGGCGACGATCGAGCAGCAGCGCCCGGACATCATCATCCTCGACCTGATGCTGCCCGGCGAAGGCGGCCTGAGCCTGTGCCAGAAACTGCGCGCCAACACCGGCATCCCGATCATCATGCTGACCGCCATGGACGAGCTCAGTGACCGCATCGTCGGCCTGGAGCTGGGCGCCGACGACTACCTGGGCAAGCCCTTCGACGCCCGCGAGCTGCTCGCCCGCCTGCGCGCCGTGCAGCGCCGGGCCGGTGAGCAACTGCGCCCGACAAACGAGGAAAGCCGCCCGCTGATTCATTTCGACCACTGGCAGCTGGACGTCACCCGCCGTGAACTGCGCACCCCCGACGGGGTGATGGTGCCGCTGTCGGCCGGAGAGTTCGACCTGTTGCTGGTATTCCTCGAACACCCGCAGCGCATCCTCACCCGCGAGCAACTGATCGACCTCGCCCGCGGCCAGGGGCACGAGGCGTTCGACCGCAGCATCGACGTGCAGGTCAGCCGCCTGCGGCGCAAGATCGAACCCGACAGCAAGCGCCCGGAGCTGATCCGCACCGTGCGCAATGGCGGTTACCTGTTCAGCGCCAAGGTCAGCCGCTCGTGATCCGCCTCGTCCTGCGCCGCGACAGCATCAGCCGGCGCATCGCCCTGACCATCATCGCGGCGATGCTGACCTCGGTGGCGCTCAATGTGCTGTTCGTGCAAATGGCCGGGGTCTGGGCGCGCCCGCCGTTGACCCAGACCGGCCTGCTGGAACAGATCGCCGTCACCACCCGCACCCTCGAAGCCGCACCGGCGGAACTGCGCGCGACCCTGGCCAAGGCCGCCAGCAACCCGCTGCTCGAGGTGCAGTGGAGCCGCCAGCGCGCCGACCTGCAACTGCCCGGGCCGGGCGCGCGGATTACCCTCGAAGAAACCCCGCCGCTGCAGCGCCTGCTGGCCGACAGCCCACGCCAGCTTGAGGGATTCCAGCCCAGCGACTGGCCGGCGGACAGCGCCGACGCCCATTACAAACTGGTCATGCAGATCAGCGACGGCAGCTGGCTGGCCTTCACCCCGCCATATCGCAGCTGGGGCCTGAGCTCGGCCATGCGCTTTACCATCATCGGCGTGCTGGCCCTGGTTGCCGCGCTGCTGGTGGCCTGGGTCGGCACCCGCCAGCTGGCCGGCCCGCTGCAGCGCTTCGCCCGGGCGGCGCGGCGCTTTGGCAGTGATTTTCGCGCACCGCCCATCCGCCTCGAAGGCCCGCACGAGTGGCGCCAGGCGATCACCGCCTTCAACACCATGCAGGCGCAGATCCAGCACTTCGTCGCCGAGCGTACGCAGATGCTCGCCGCCATCTCCCACGACTTGCGCGCGCCCTTGACGCGCATGCGCCTGCGCGGCGAGTTCATCGACGACCCCGAGCAACAGCGCAAGCTGTTCCGTGACGTTGATGAGATGCAAAGCATGATCAATGCCGCGCTGGGTTTTTTCCGCGACGAAACCCGGCTGGAAGAAACCACCCCGTTCGACCTGGCCGAACTGCTGCAAACTCTGATCGACGACTACCGCGACCAGCAGATCGGCATCGCTTTCGAAGGCCCGGCCAACCTGGTGTTCCATGGCCGGCCACTGGGTTTGAAGCGCGCCGTGACCAACCTGGTGGAAAATGCCCTGAAGTACGCCCGCGAGCCCGAAGTGCAGTTGAGCCGCGGCGCCCAGGCCATCATCATCGAAATCCGCGACCGCGGCCCGGGCATTGCCGAGGCCTCGCTGGAACAGGTGTTCATGCCGTTCTTTCGCCTGGAGTCCTCGCGCAACCGTGATACCGGTGGGGTTGGCCTGGGGCTGTCGTCGGCGCGCTCGGCAGTGCGTGAACAAGGCGGCGAACTGCTCCTGAGCAACCGCCAGGGCGGTGGCCTGGTGGCGCGCATCGAGTTGCCGCGATGAACAAATGGCGCCTGCCCCGGCTGCAATGGCGTCACCTGGCTCTTGCTCTGTACCTGCTGAGCCTGGTGCTCCCGGCGGTGCACAGCGAGGAGCACAACTGGCTGCGCGAGGAGTACAGCCACGCCATCAATTCCGGCTTCATTGCTTGCATCCTGGGCTTGCCGGCGATGCTGTTCGGCTACTTCGCCTGGCTGGCGAACCCCTTGTTCCTGGCGGCCTACCGCACCCGCAGCGACAGGCGCCGGTTGATCTATGCCCTGCTGGCGTTGCTGGCCGGGTTGTCGCTGCAGTGGCAACGGGTGAGCCTGTATGACGAGGATGGTCAGTTCACCGTTACCGGGTACACCTATGGGTATTACGTCTGGTTGCTGTCCTTTGTATGGTTGGGTGTTTGCGGCGCCAGGCGAGCAGGCGCCAGGTGATGTGCTAACAGCCTGATCAAGACAGTTGCTCCCACAATAGATCTGCATACACCGCTCCCACAATAGATCTGCATACACCGGACCTGTAGGACGCTGGCAAAGCCCCACAGTGGAGCTGTGTCCGCTGGACCAGTGGCTGCCAAGACAGAGGCAGGTTGCCCGTCTCAGCGTTGCAGCGACTCCAAGGTCAAGCCAGCCAGGTAGGCCACCTTCGGGTCAGCATCAGTGAGGCATTCCTGCAGCGCGATCAGGGCCGCTTTCAGCTTGCGCTTGCCCAGTCGACGGTTGTCGAGCACACAGGCGGCATGGCGACGAATGGCGACATGCTCGCACCCCAGGCCGCGCAGAGCTTCGTCGATATCGCTGTTGCTGATGGTGCAGTAGCTGGAGCCCGGCTTGATCACCTCCTCGGCGTCCGCTGCGCACTGCGGGTAACGCTGCAGCAGGGTTTCCAGCGGCCGGTAGTCAAGTACCGGCGCCTGCGCGCCCTGATCCCGAAAGGCCCGAAGATTGGCGCAGCAACCCGCCACCGCCAAGCTCGCCAGCGCTGCGTCATCAGCCTGCGCCAGCAACCAGTCGAAATCACCCAGGTAACCCAGCGCGTTGGCGCTCCACCTGCGCGTGCTCGGCTCTGTGCCGTTGACCACTTGCAAGCGCAGCGCCGCGATTGCCGCCGGGTCGGCGACCCCGGCAAGCCCCAGGAGCATCGCCGCCCGCCAGCGCTCCGGGCCCTTGTGCAGCATCTGCACCAGCGCCGCCGTGGCACTGGCACCCCGGGCAATCAGCCAGCGGCAGGCCTCTTCAGCGTCAATCGGCATAGGACGGACAAGGCAGCGCAGGTAATAACTCACCTGCTCTTGCTCTGCCAGCGCGGCTACCCGGCGACGCTCCTGGCCAGTGGCGTCCTGCTCGGGGAAGTGCAGCAGAAACTGGCGCGGCGTCAGGCTTTTGGCCGCAAGCTGCGGCCCGCCGCATTCATCATGGAAGAACACGATGAAGTCCTTGGCCAACCGTGGGTCTTTAGCGTAAATGCGGTTGAGCGCCTTGGCAGCGCGCGCTACGGTCTGCACGAACCGCTGCTCGGCCGCCGTCCAGGCATCCGGCCCGGCGCGATTGGCGTAGGCTTGCATCGGCGCTTCGAGGGCACTCAGGGTGGGGTTGGCGTAATCGTCCAGCATCCAGTCCCAGCGCCAGTCCGCCGGGTTCCACTGCACGCCCCAGAAGCCCTCCTGCTTGCGCCGCGGATGATCCTCCTCCAGCGCCGCCAGGCTGTTGGCGGCAAACGACGGCAGGTCGATGACCCGCTCCTCTTCGCGGTAGCTGGCATGGAAGGCGGCGCCATACAGCGGCCCGACACCTTCAGCGAGCAGCGCCTCCAGGGTGGCCCGGGCCGACTCGACCAGGCTGTTCTCCAGGGCTTTCCAGTCCATGGCTCAGCGCACCACTTGCCGCGGGCGTTGCGGGCGCAAAAAATAGCCCATGAAGAACGCGATCATCACCAGCATCGCGCCCAGGTCGGTATTGCCGCCAGGCCCGACGAACTGGAACAGCCCGGTACCCATGACAATCCCGGAGGTAACACACAGGACAAACCACACGGCTTTCTTGAGAAACTTCACGATCGACATCCCTGCCAGAAAAAACAAAAGCCCGACCGAGGTCAGGCTTGAAGGCGGCCAACTTGGCGCAGATGCGCGCGCCTGTCAACTGCGCGGTTGCTATCCACCATCGGTATCAATGTCGGCGTCCTTGCGCGGTTTGTCTTCGGGCCTGGACTTGAAGTCCGGGCTGTAGTCGTTGTCCCGGGCGGCCTGGTCGGGTCGGGGCTGGTTAGGCGCCTTGGCCGGCCCGGTTGGGTCGACCTGCGGATCATCGAGGTCCGGCGAGTCCGGGTCGAAGCCCAAGTCATCCGCTTTGCTGGCGTGTTCAGACGAATTTGCGCCGCTGTCGCTGTGCTTGTTCATGAAGTCCTCCTGATCGCGCCTCCAGAAGCCAGAGGCGTGTTATTGGGAGGCCGGCGCGGGAGAATCGTGCGATTGGATCTGATCAGTGGGCTGCATCAGCACGGATATAGAGGGCAAGACGGGCAACGCGAAAAAATTATAGACCCGGCCCCGCCTTAACGACGGCTTAACCGCCGCGGATTTATCCTCCAATTCCTCCCTTCAGAACGTTTGGCCCACCTCGGTGGGCCTTTTTTGTTGCGGCAAATTACAACGCTCATGGGGAAACAAAATCCCGAAAACACAGTCTGAGTTTGTACCTTCCCTACCGCCCTGCGGATCAAGGACCCTCAGTGCTGAAACAGCTGACGCAAATCGCCGTGATCACCAGCGTACTGGCCGCCTCCGGCTGCTATTACCACGATTACGACCGCGACGATTACCGCCGTGGCGACCGTGACCATCGCTACTCCCGCGACTGGGACGACCGCGACGATCACGACCATCGCAACTACAAGCGCTACCGCGATGACGACCGCTACCGCAACTACGACCATGACCGGCGTCGCGACCGTGACGACGATGATGACGACTGAGCTGCCTGCTGTTCCCATAACCCCCGTATTTCCTGAGGCTAACAACATGCGTATCTCATTACCTGCATTGACGCTGGGTATCCTGCTCTCCCAGGGCGCCATGGCTGCCGGCGACGGCACCGCCGCCATTGGTGGTGGCCTGGGCGGGGCGTTGGGTAACGTGGTCGGCCAGCAGATCGGCGGCAGCACCGGCGCAGCCATTGGCGCCGGCGTCGGTGGCGCCGCCGGTAGCGCGGTCGGCGCACGCAAGGGCAACCGCACCGAAGCTGCGATCGGCGGCGGCCTGGGTTCGGCTGGTGGCTCGGTGATCGGCAACCAGGTGGGCGGGCGCACCGGCTCGACCATCGGTGCCGGCCTCGGTGGCGCGGCCGGCGGCGCCCTGGGCAACAACATCGCCGACGATAACCGTCACGATTCCAGCGGGCATAAACACAAGCACAAGCGTAAGCACAAACACCGCTGAGTAAGAAAGGCCCGCACAATGCGGGCCTTTTTCATAAGTGGACCAGGCCATTCACTCCAACATCGCCCGAGGCCAGCCCAGAATCTGCTTCTGCCGCGGCTTGGCGTAGGTGCGCACCTTCGAGGTACTCAGCTTCAGGCGCACCAGCGACTCCGCCAGCGCCACCGCCGCCGTCACCCCATCGACCACCGGCACCCCGGTACGCGCCTGGATCCGCTCCTCCAGCCCGACCATGCCGCCACAACCCAGGCAAATCACCTCGGCCTTGTCGACATTAACCGCCTCCTCGGCTTCGCGCACCACCGACTCGATGGCCCGCTGCGGATCTTCTTCAAGCTCCAGCACCGCCAGGCCACTGGCGCGCACCGAGGCGCAGCGGCTGTCCAGCCCGGCCAGCTTCAGGCGGTCTTCGATCAGCGGCACGGTGCGGTCCAGGGTGGTGACCACCGAATAGCGATGGCCGAGCAGCATCGCCACGCTGGCCGCCGCCTCGGTGATGTCCACCACCGGTACATTGAGCAGCTCCTGCAGGCCTTCGCGGCCATGTTCGCCGTAACCGGCCTGGATCACCGCATCGAACGGCTGGTCGTAGCTGAGCACCCGCTCCATCACGGCCACCGCCGCCAGGTAACTTTCAAAATTACCCTCCACCGATTCGGCGCCAAAGCGCGGGGTCAGGCCGACGATCTCGGTGCCCGGCGAGGCCACGCTACGCGCCTGGCGGGCGATGGCGTCGGTGATCGACTGCGTGGTGTTGACGTTTACGACCAGAATTCTCATTGCGGTATTCCTTGTGCAGAACTCAGTGCTGGGCGCTGTCGACGGCAAAGTGCTCGCCGGAACAGTCCACGTAATGTTTGTTGCGATCAGAGATCAGGTAGTACACGCCGCCGGCAATGGCGGCGCCGAAGAACCAGGAGAACGGCGTCAGGGCGCTGAAGGCCGGTACCAGCGACAGCACCACGGCGGCAATGGCCGAGGGCACCAGGGCGGCAACTGCCTTGTAGTTGACCCCGCGGGTGTAGTGATAGGTGCCGCTGGCCGCTTCGCTGTAGAGGTCGGGCACGTGCACCTGGGCTTTGCGGATCAGCCAGTAGTCGACCATGATGATCCCGTACAGCGGCCCCAGCAGCGCGCCCAGGCCGGAAAGGAAGTAGACGATCACCAGTGGGCTGTTGTAGAGGTTCCAGGGCAGGATCAGCACCGCCAGGGTGGCGCTGATCAAGCCTGCGCGGCGAAAGTTCAGGCGGCTTGGCGCCAGGCTCGAGAGCACGAAGGCCGGGGCGACGAAGTTGGCCATGATGTTCACCGCCACGGTGACGATCAGGAACGCCAGGCAACCGAGCACCAGGAATACCTTGTCGGGGATCGCCGCGACGATCTGGGTCGGGCTGTCAATCACCCGGCCATCGATGCTGAACTGCGCCCCGGCCAGCACAAAGCTGATCACCGCGAACACCAGGATGTTCACCGGCAGGCCCCAGAAGTTGCCGACGCGAATGGTCTTGCGGCACGGCGCGGAACGGGCGAAGTCGCAAAAGTTGAGGATCAGCGTGCCGTAAATCGCCAGCCACAACGCGCCACCGGCAAACACCTGGGTCCACATCGTCCAGCCGGTCAGCGGCTCGCCGACCGACCAGGCCAGGTTGCCATCGACCCGCAGGTACATCCACACCGCCAGGATCAGCACGGTGGAAAGAATCACCGGCCCGGCGAAGGATTCGTACTTGCGCACCATCTCCATGCCGAAGGTGAGGATCACCAGCTGCACCAGCCAGATGGCGATAAAACTCGCCCAGCCAAGGCTCGACAGGCCGAGGATCGCGTCCTGATCGAAGCGTGCGAGGTCCGGCGACACCGCCACCAGCAGCACCCGCAGCACCACCGAGGCCAGGTAGGTCTGGATGCCGAACCAGGCGATGGCGATCACCGCGCGGATGATCGCCGGCAACTGCGCGCCATAAATGCCGAAACTCATACGGCTGATCACCGGGAACGGCACACCGGTTTTCTGCCCCATGTAGCCCGAAAGGTTCATGAAGAAGTACACCAGCACGGCGCCGATGCTCAGCGCCGCGAGCATCTGCCAGCCGGACAACCCGAGGGCAAACAGGCCCATGGCGAAGGAATAGTTGGCGATGTTGTGCACATCGTTGGTCCACAAGGCAAAGATGCTGTAGCCGCCCCAGCGCCGGCCTTCGGCCTTGGTTGGCGCGAGGTCGGCATTGTGCAGCCTGGGGCTCAGCGCCCCCGGCTCGAGCGGCACGGCCTGCGGCGGCAGGTAGGCGGTTTGCAGCGGGTTGGAAGTATCCAGTTGCATGTTCCCCGGGCTCCTTCTGCAGCCCCTGAGTCAGGGTGTTGCAGCGAATTATTGTTGGATTTGAAGAGTGGGACCGCAGTGTTGGCGCTGCCCTGCGCCGATGCATACAAAGATTGCATACAATTTTTGTCTAACGATTTTCGACGAACAATATGTGTGCCAGATGGGTGGCGAAGTGGTTGAACGTGCATCCTGTAAACACATTTAAATTATTGATTTTTAGAGAATTAATTTTTCACCTGAGCACTCGAAAAGCGAATAAACCTGATCAAGTGGTCAATCGCCCACAGCGTTACGGTGAGAAAACCAGTAACGCTACGGCTAGTTTTTGTATCCATAAATTTGATACTCAAGTACACACTTGTGTATTCAGGAACTGCCGCGGGTCAAGCCCGCTCCTACAGCTCGATGCGATTTCTGTAGGCGCGGGCTTGACCCGCGATGAGGTCATCAGTGGTGCACAGCAGCCCTCATTTACGGCATGCTTATAAGGTCAAGGCATATCGGAGCTGGTAATGACGGAAAAACACCCCGCATCGACGGTAGAGCGCGTCTACCAAGGGGTTCACGAGGCCATCAGAAAACGCACCCTGCGCCCCGGCATGAAGCTGGGCGAGTCGTCGTTGGCCGAGCTGTTCAAGGTCAGCCGCACCTCGGTGCGCGCCGCCCTCAAGCAACTGGAAGCCGACGGCCTGGTATCCACCGAGCTGAACAAGGGCGCCTGGGTCTCGCTGCCCAGCGACGATGACATCCGCTCGGTGTTCGAAACCCGCCGGCTGATCGAAATCGGCATCGTCACCGAGCTGTGCCGCCGCGCCGATCCCGCCATCCTCGCCCCGCTGCACCAGCATGTGGCCGCCGAAGAAGCCGCCGCCGACGCCGGCGACCATGGCCGCTACGTCCACCTGCTGGGCGAATTCCACCTGCGCCTGGCCGAGGTGCTCGACAACCCGGTATTGCTCGACTGGTTCCGCAAGCTGATCGAGCGCGGCTCGCTGTACGCCTCGACCCTGGATGACGAGCGCCACGAAGCCTGTCGCGGCAACGAGCACCTGCGCCTGCTGGGCTTTATCGAAGCCGGTGACCAAGCCGCCGCCATCGAGCTGGTGTGCACCCACCTGCGCGGCATCGAAGAGGCGATTCTCAAAGCCACGCAAACGCTCAAGGCCGACTATCACCCGCTCAAGCACCTGCTGGGCTGAGCCCGCCTCAGGCCCGGGATTCGCATTCAGAAAGCCACTGCAACCGATTCCAATATTTAATTTGTGGATAGGTGCGGTCTTTCTATAGGGTGTGAATCAGTAGCAGGCAAAGGGCTGGAAAATGATCGATCGAGTATTCGTCAACGCTGTTGCTGCCGATGGCAGCCCGCTCAACCTTGCGGTTGCCGACGGGCGCATTGTCAGCCTGGGCAGCGAACGTGCGCCCAGCGCAGGTGCCGAGGTCGTCGACCTGGCCGGCCACCTGGTGCTGCCCGGCCTGATCGACGGCCACATTCACCTGGACAAGAGTTTTGTCGGCGATCGCTGGCACCCGCATCAAGCGGTGGGCAGCCTGCGTGAACGCCTGGCCATCGAAAAACGCGAACTGGCCGCTGCCCCACCGATGCTCGAACGTGCCGAGGCGCTGATCCGCCAGGCAGTAGCGTTCGGTACCGTGGCCATGCGCAGCCATGTCGACGTCGACGCCACCACCGGCCTGCGCAACCTGCAGGCGGTGCTGGAGGCGCGGGAGAAATGGCGCGGCATCGTCGATATCGAGCTGGTGGCCTTCCCGCAAGCCGGGGTGATGTCCTGCCCTGGCACTGCGCAGGTGCTGGAAGCGGCAATTCGTGAAGGCGCCGACGTGATCGGCGGCATCGACCCGACCACCCTCGACGGCGACGCCGACGGTCAGCTCGATGTGGTCTTCGGCATTGCCGAGCGCCATGCGGTGAAGATCGACATCCACCTGCACGAGCCCGGCCTGCAAGGCATCGAACAACTGCAAACGATCGCCGCCCGCACCCGCGCCGCCGGCCTCAATGGCCGCGTCGCGGTCAGCCACGCCTATGCCCTGGGCCAGGTCGACGACGAGGTAGTGGCGCGTACCGCCACCACCCTCGCCGAGGCCGGGGTAGCGATCATGACCAACGCTCCGGGCGATCATGGCTTCCCGCCGATCTTGCGCCTGCGCGCCGCCGGGGTGAACGTGTTCGCCGGCAACGACAATATTCGCGATGCCTGGTGGCCCTACGGCAACGCCGACATGCTCCAGCGCGCCATGCTGATCGGCTACCGCTCGGGCTTCTACAGTGATGAAGATTTGAACGTGGCACTGGCCATGGCCACCACCGCCGGTGCGGCAGTGCTGGGCAAAAGCGACTACGGTCTGAAGGTCGGCAATGAAGCGACCTTTATCGTGCTCAAGGCTGACAACGGCGCCGCCGCAGTCGCCGCGGCACCGTCCGAGCGCCGCCTGGTGCGCCGCGGCCAGTTGGTGCCGGCAGCGCCGGCCCTGCAGTTCGAGGTCCGCGCCCGCTAACAAACATGTTTCTGCCGGCTTGCGCCGCAGAGAAAGACAATCGCCCACGGGCGATGCAACACAAAACCCCAGAACAACAACGACAGAAGGTGTTCCATGTCGAAGTCCAATTACTACGCTCCCCACGGCGGCCATCCGGCGCAGACCGAACTGCTGACCGACCGTGCCATGTTCACCGAGGCCTATGCGGTCATCCCCAAAGGCGTGATGCGTGACATCGTCACCAGCCACCTGCCGTTCTGGGACAAGATGCGCATGTGGGTCATCGCCCGCCCGCTGACCGGCTTCTCCGAGACCTTCTCGCAGTACATCGTCGAAGTGGCGCCAGAAGGCGGCAGCGAGCGTCCTGAGCTGGACAAGAACGCCGAAGCGGTATTGTTCGTGGTCGAAGGCGAAATCGACATCACCCTGCAAGGCAAGCCGTACACCCTCAAGGAAGGCGGCTACGCCTTCATTCCGCCGGCCGCCGAGTGGAGCCTGCGCAACAACAGTGGCAAGAACGTCACCTTCCACTGGATCCGCAAGCACTACCAGGTGGTTGAAGGCCTGGCCCTGCCGGAAGCGTTCGTCACCAACGAAAAAGACATCGCGCCGATCCCGATGCCGGGTACCGACGGCGCCTGGGTCACCACCCGCTTCGTCGACATGGCCGACATGCGTCACGACATGCACGTCAACATTGTCACCTTCCAGCCAGGCGGTGTGATTCCGTTCGCCGAGACCCACGTCATGGAGCACGGTCTGTACGTGCTCGAAGGTAAAGCCGTTTACCGCCTGAACCAGGACTGGGTCGAGGTCGAGGCCGGTGACTTCATGTGGCTGCGCGCTTTCTGCCCGCAGGCTTGCTACTCCGGCGGCCCGGGCCCGTTCCGCTACCTGCTGTACAAGGATGTAAACCGTCACATGAACCTGGTGCTCAACCCGCAGCGCTAAGTTTCACGGTTGCATTGAAAATCCCGCAGGCCTCTCGGCCTGCGGGATTTTTTGTTTCAGGGCCTGGCTCAATCAGTTGGCCGGCTTCCAGGCGCCCTGCTCTGCCGCCTCGCGGAATTTGGCCCGGTTGGCCGGGGTGTCGGCCGGTTCCGACTCGCCGAAAATAGCCTTGAGCCAATGGCCGTCGGTGGGGTTGGGGAAGATGATGTACTGGCCGCCAAACTTGCTGCGGCTGGCGTCCACCAGCTGCGCACGCTGCTCGACCTTGTCGACGTAGAAGCTGCGCTCGAAGTCGTTGAGGTTGTCACCGAGCATCAGCAGCACGTTGTACTGCTCGGCGATCTTGTGCTGGGCCGGCTCCTTGTTCGAGCTTTCACGCAGGATGGTCACGTGGGCTTCGTCGGCATACGGCACCTTGAGCGCGCGCAGGTTGTTGAGCGCGTACTCGTAGGTCTTGTCGCCCTGGTCGCGGCTGGAGACGTAGAAGATCTCCACGCCGCGCGACTTGGCATACTCAAGAAACTCCAGCGCCCCCGGGGTCAGAGTCGGGCCATTGGCGGCGACCCAGCGGTCCCACACCGCGTCATCGAAGAACTCCTTGTCCTGGCCGATCAGAAAGCCCCAGTAGGTGTTGCTGCTGAGGATGGTGTCGTCGATATCGCTGATGATCGCAGGCTTCTTGTCGCCCGGCTTCTGCTGGGCCAGGGCCTGGTCCAGGCGCGCCTTGGCGACGTTGAAACCCTGGTAGTACAGGGCGCGGAACTCGGCCGCGGTCTGCCGCCAGGCCACTGCATCGACCAGCAGGTTGGAGCGTACGGTGGTTTCGGGGGTGGTGGCTTGCGCGTGAACCAGAGGGGTGGCCAGCAACAGCAAGGCCAGAGAGATCGCGTTCTTGAGCTGAGGCATTCGGGGCGTTCCTTGTGATCTCCCGCTCTTGGGCGGCGGGAGTCGGCTACTCATACCGCACGCAGCCAGGCGCCACAATCGCCGCGACGCGCAGGCGCAACAATGTGGCGCACCCGCGCATCTTGGCCGGTTTCAGGCCGCCACCACAGGCTCAACCCTGGGGGCTGAACAGCACCCGCTTGAAGGCTTCGGCGGCCAGGTGCACCTGCACCGACCAGTCGTCTGCGGCGTCGCTGCCAGCGTCATCGGAAATGTACTTAAGGCACAGGAAGGGAATGTCTTCGTTGCGGGCGATCAGCGCCAGCACGTAGGCCTCCATGTCGACGATGTCGTACGGGGCAGCGCCGTGACTGATTTCGAAGCTGTCACCGCTGCCGCAAATGCCCAGCGGCAAGCCCGCAACGCGCTGGCCATGCTCAAGTAGCACCGGGATGTCGGAGAGCGGCGTCTCGTAGCGGGCAAAACCCAGCGGCGTGACGTCCATGTCGCGCTGCACGAAGCCCGTGCAGCACACCAGCGCGCCCTTGCCATGGCCGGCGCTGCCGGCCGAACCGAGGTTGACGATCAGTTTGGGCTTGCGTTGCTGGATGGCCTTGGTCAGGGCAATGGCGGCGTTGACCTTGCCGATGCCGGTGAACAGCGTGTTCATCTCGGTAAACAGCTCGCCGGCCTCCGCCTCAAGGGCGAAGACGAACAGGGTGTCGGCCAGGGAAATATCGGGAAATTGCTGGGTCAGCATCATGGAGCGAAGATTCCGAATGGGCTGCAGATCGGCCATCAGCATAGCCCAAGCCGCAGTTCAAGGCAGCCGGATGCTGACAATGCAACACCGGCTCGGCTAGCATGCCGCTGAAAACCGGCGCTGGCCGGTTGGCCACCCGGCCATGAGCGGAGAGCGATACCCTTGCTGCTGAGCATCCCGACCCTGTTGCTGGTGGCCATTTTCATCTTTGCCCTGATGGGCCTGCTGACCCTGCACGCCTGGAGCCGCGGCGTGCGCGAGCGAACCCTCGGCTACCTGGGCAGCATGCTGTTGCTCGCCGCTGGCGGCACGGCGTTGATCAGCCTGCGCGGCAACGCCCCGGACTTCATCGCCCTGGTGCTGGGCAACATGGTGCTGCTGCTCAGCGCCGCGTTGAACTGGGCCAGCATGCGCGCGTTCAGCGGACGCCCGGCGCACCTGCCGGGGATTTTCGCTGGCGCCCTGTTCTGGTTTACCTGGTCGCTGACGCCAGGCTTTACCGATGACCTGGGCCTGCGCGTGACGGTCTATTCCATGCTCACTGCCTGCTACGGCTGCCTGTCGGTGCTTGAGCTGTGGCGCGACCGCAAGCGCCTGGAAGTCGCCTACCTGCCAACCCTGCTCCTGCTGCTGGGCCACAGCGGCTTCTACTGCGTGCGCAGCTTCGCCGACCATGGCGTATCGCTGGAACAGGCGATCGCCAGCGACGGCCACGGCACCGGGTTTTTCTCGTTCATGCTGTTCGAGTCGATGCTCTACGCCATCGGCATCGCCTACGTGACCCTGGCCATGGTCCGCGAACGCACCGAGCTCAAGTTCAAGGCCGCCGCCTACACCGACCCGCTGACCGATATCGGCAACCGCCGCGCCTTCATGTCGCGCGGTGCCGAACTGCTGGCCGACTGCGCCCGGCGTGGCGAGCCGGTGAGCCTGCTGCTGTGCGACCTCGATCATTTCAAGCGCCTCAATGATGTCTACGGCCACCAGACCGGCGACCAGGCGTTGATCGCCTTCAGCCAGGTGACCCGCCTGAGCGTGCGCGAGGAAGATGTCTTCGCCCGTATCGGCGGCGAAGAGTTCGCCTGCCTGCTGGCCAACACCGACGAGCACTCGGCGCTGCGCGTGGCCCGGCGCATCTGCAGCAGCTTTTATGAATTGCCGCTGCTTGAGCCTGGGCTGCTCAGCGTCAGCATCGGCATCGTCGGCGCCAGCCGCCCGGGCGAGCACGACCTGTCGCGCCTGCTGTCGATGGCCGACAACGCCCTGTACGCGGCCAAGCGCCAGGGCCGCAACCGCGTCCAGCTGTACCGCCCTGCCGCGCAGCCTGCCGATACGCTGTGAGCCTGGCGAAACCGCCCTACTCGCTGGCCAGGGTGCGCGCCAGTTCCGCGGCCAGTTCCTTGACCATGGCATCGGCGGTCGGCCGATGAATGATCGCCACTTCCATGGCATCGATCGACGGCAAGCCGTGTTCCGAAGTCAGCTTTAAATGCTCGGCGGTAACCGCCCGCAGCGGCAGCAGGCTGATGCCCATGCCGTTGGCCACCGCCGCCTGCAGGCCGCTGAGGCTGGAGCTGGTGAAACTGATGCGCCAACGGCGGCCCATGCGCTCGATGGCGCCGATCATGTCGTCGCGGTACAGGCCGCGCGGCGGAAAGGTCACCAGCGGCACCGGGTCCTGGTCGAAGGCCGGGTTCTTGGCGCTGTCGATCCATTGCAGCTTCTCGGGCCAGCAGGCCACCGCCTCACGGCTGTTGCGCCGCTGCTTGAGCAAAATCAGGTCGAGCTCGCCGTTGTCGTAGCTGGCGCTGAGGTCGCGGCACAGGCCGCTGGTGACCTCCAGCTTGACCTGCGGATGTTTGCGGTTGAAGGTCGAGAGCAGATGGGTGGTGCGCCCGGCGGCAAAGTCTTCCGGCACGCCCAGGCGCACGGTCACCGCCACCGTGGCGCCCGACATCGCCTCAAGCATCTCGTCGTTGTAGGCAAGCATCTGCCGGGCGTAACCGAGCAGCGTCTGCCCGGCGTCGGTGGCCAGCACGTCGCGGTTGCCGCGCTCGAGCAGCTTGTGCCCGACCATCTCCTCCAGCCGCCTGACTTTCTGGCTGACCGTCGACTGGGTTGAATGCAGGCGCGCCGCCGCCGTGGTGAAGCTGCCGCAGTCGCTGACCATCACCACCGCGCGCAACAGGTCAAGATCAAACAGCGGCCTATTCGATTTTTCACTGACAGACATGCTTTTATTTAACTTCTAAATAAGGAGCCCGACTTTTAACATGGCTCGACCCCGCGAGCAATCGCCCACCAGGAGGTACTGCCATGCTCCTTGAACGCCTGTCCACCCACCTTGCAATGGTGTTCGCCATGCTCACATCGCTGACTGCCAGTGCCGACGGCGGCACCCTCGAAAACCAACTGCGCAGCGCCGCCGAAAACGGCCAGGCCGCCCAGGTACGCAGCCTGCTCGACCAGGGCGCTGTGCTGGAAGCCCGCGACAAAATGGGCCGCACGCCGCTGCTGCTGGCCACCCACAACAACCAGATCGACGCCGCCAAGGTGCTGATCGACGCCGGCGCCGACGTCAACGCCAAGGACTCCATAGAAGACAGCCCCTACCTGTATGCCGGCGCCCGTGGCCACAACGACATTCTCAAACTGACCCTGGCCCACGGCGCCGACCTGAAAAGCACCAACCGCTACGGCGGCACCGCGCTGATACCGGCAGCCGAACGCGGCCACGTCGAAACAGTACGCCTGCTGATTGCCGCAGGTGTCGCGGTTGACCAGGTCAACAAACTGCACTGGACCGCCCTGCTCGAAGCCATCATCCTCGGCGACGGCGGCCAGCGGCATGTCGAGATCGTGCGTGAGCTGATCAAGGCCGGGGCGGATGTCAACTTGGCTGATGGCAAGGGGGTGACGCCGCTGCACCATGCGCGGCAGCGGGGTTACAAAGAGATGCAGGCGCTGCTGGAACAGGCGGGTGCGAAAAGCTGAGCGCGATAGATAGTTACCCCAGCCCTGCTCCTACCCCTGATTAGGCTGCGAAACTCCAGAGCGAGGAGTTTCACCATGAGCCAATCAGCGCCTCCCCCGACAACGTCTACAAGCCCCCCCGCAAGCTGGGACCTGCTGCACGTCAGCCAACGGCTACAACAGCGTCCGACACTGTCGGACGTTGCCAACAGCCTGGTCCACGCACTCATCCCCGACGCCACGAGGACAGCGGTGGACCCGGCGCCGTTCTATCTCGCACAGCCCTGCGGGCGTTCTACCCCGCTTGCGGATCTGATAATCCAGCGCTACCTGCTCAATATGGCTATTGAGCTTCCAGTGGATAGCGTGGTGACTCAAATCTCCAATGGCACAGAGTCGGGGGCGACCTTGATCAGCCAAGCGGACCTCAGCGAAATCCTTGATATCGGTGGCCCGCGATTGCCAAGGATCTTTGAGTCACAACTGCTCGACTTCTGGAACGCTCAGGATGAGCACGCACTGAACTTGCTGCAGCGAACTTCACTGTTTGTGGCGGGCGACATGCAGGCAGAGGCAAGCAAACTGCCTGACGGCCAACCGCAATGGCTGCAACTGCCGGCCAGCATTGTGTTCTTCAAGCCAAGTCTGAGCGACGGTGCGCAGCAAGGCATCGCCATCAGGCACACCGACCGCTCAGCCAACGCGATGCTGTATACCCTCAACAGCGGGCTAGTTGTTTATCCCAGTGCCGATGCGCTTGAAGCTCATTTGAGCGATCAACTCAGCGGTCCCAGCCCGGGATTTCGTCCTGAGCAGAATGTTTTCGAGGCGTTCGTCACGGGGTTGCTGGAGCAACAACTGCAGGGGTTATCGACCATTGTGCCTGGCGACTTCAAAACCTCGACCGCACTGGCTCAGCACGTCGACCAGCTGATCAACCTCAACGAACTGTTCTGCCGGCTTCGTCCACCGTCACTATCGGCCTCGGCTCATTCGAGCGATCCACTGCCGGCCTGGATGCACCAGGCCAGTACTGCCGACCGGCAACTGATCGCCCGGCAACTCGCCGCGCTGGCAGCGCTTGAGCAGTCAAGCCAGGCCATCGCCCTGCCCAGCCTGGAGCGTTACACCGCGAAAGTACTCGATGCGCAGATGAAGCGCGACCACCCAGGGCAGGGACTACCGCCCGCAGCTGATTTCATCGTGCAGGTCATCGACTATACGCCACCGTTCTTTGACCCTTTGCACCTGACGCCGGGCAGCTCTTCTCATCCGCAAACGCCGCGCTCGCTGATTGAGGTAGCGGCCCTTAACACCCAAGCGCTGCCGCTGGAGCGCTCGCAGATCAGCCTGCACTCGGGTAAAGCGTTGCCGACCTGGGCAACCACTGCCTACTTTCGCCAGTTGATCAGCCGTGTTGATGTGGGCGAGACCTACCCGGCACTGCTGCAGCGCACATTGCTGGACGACGCGCCGCAGGCTGCCCTGCAACAAGCACTGTTTGTTGAACGCTTGCGCATCCTGCTGCCGATTCTGCTGATCACTCCCAGGCCAGAAGGCAAAGGCGCACTCAGCGAACCTGCACGTCGCTGCGTGCACGCCGCCTTCGCCCCAGGCAACGACCCGCTCAGCGACAGCATCCAGTTCGCTCACCTGGCCTTGCAACTGAGCCACAACGCAAGCCCGGCCGTGCCAGCGCAAGGTCTGTTCATTATTGAACCGGCAGGCTCGGCACCCAGCCTATTGGTGTTGTACGCCCCCCAATGCACCCCGCAACTGATGGAGTTCAGTTCGCGCGCGGCGTTGCTATCGCGCCTGAAACAACCTGGGCCATTGCACGATGCTGTGCTCGGCGCCCTGCCCGAAGGGCAGGTCCGTACCGCGCTGCGCCGGGGTGACAACTGGAGCCCTGCGCTGGACAGCAACTACCTTGGCGGCGAGCTTGGCTTGAGGCATGAGTCGATCCTGTTGGCCCAGGCCCCCATCACCAGCCATGCACTGGGTCTTGTCTACCAGGCCAACGCGCGGTCGCTCATCGAACAGGCCCGCCAGGCCACAACCTCCAATGCCGAGCAGCACTGGTTAAGTGCAGAACAGACCCTCGGTATGCTGCTGTCGGTATTGCTGCCTATGCTTGAGGGACCGCTCGCTGATATCGCCTGGATTGCCCAGTTCTATGCCAGTGTCTATGCACTGCATACAGCGGCGCAGAACCAAGACTCCCAAGCGCAAAAGAGCGCACTGGTGCAAGTGCTGATACAGCTATCGCTTATGCTCATTCATGAGAGCGTGCGCACAGGCAAGGTTGGTTCCAGGCAAGCCCAGCCGGCAAGAGAACTGGGCAATGCCATCCGCAAACGCCGCTCGCTCCTGAACTTGCCCCAACAACCCACCGCCACCTTGCTGGATTTCAGCGGATGGAGTTCCCCTGCCCTTTCCCGGCAAAACCTCGAACGGTTGCGTGCTCTGGCCATTGCACCGATCGACCCTCTGGATGGCGCGTTGAGCGATCAAAATGAACAAGGCTTGTTCATTCATCAGGGGCAACGCTGCGTGCGCCTGCCCCAAGGGTGGTTTCGCATCGAACAAGGCGCGGATGAGGCCTGGAGAATCATTGATCCACACACCTCTGCACCTGGCCCACACATCGCCCGTGGCAGCGCAGGCACTTGGCAACTCGACCTGCGTTTGCACCTGCGCGGCGGCGCGCCGGTTTCCAATGCGGCGCTTAAACGACTGCATACCCAGTTACGCCAAGCCCGCCTGCTGCTCGCGCAGGAAGCGCACGAGATCGCGGCAGGCGAGCACTTTCGCGGGCTGCCGATAGAAGTCGAAGAACAGCTGGAAAGCAAAGCCCAAGCCCGACGAGTCTGCGCCACCGCCCTGGAAAAGCAGATTGCCAACTCACCTGATCAAAGCACCTTGCAAACCATCAGCCAGCTGCGCTCAAGTGCTGGACGCTTGCAGCGTGCGGGGCGACGCCTGCGTATCGAACGCCTGAAAACCTTACCCCCTACTGCCACCGGGATAGACTTTCTGCAGGAGCAAAACGAGATTGTCATCACCCGCCTGGGTGAGCGCACCGATGTATCGGGCGGCAAGGGCACGGACTTTCTTCAGGAGTTCTCGGTACAGGATCGCCGAGGCAAACCCCTGGCCTATGCGCACTTCCACTACAGCTCTGCCAGCAGCGCCGAGTCCAACTACCAGGCCGCTCACCTCAAAAAGCCCGAGCAGCGCTTCATGGGTTTGAGTGGGCAAAAGGTTCAGGCAAGCCGAGGAATGCCGGTAACCGCCATCTACCGTGATCGCATCAGCCCGCTACTGGCGCGCAAACTTTTTTTCAAAGACTGACTTTGCAGTGCTTAGCTGCTTTCCAACAGACGATCGAGCAACCACAACCCCGCCGGCCCCGGCGGGGTCAGCTTCGACCAGGCCACATCCACTGCAATCGGCCGCGGCCAGCCACGCAGCTTGAGCTCGGTGAGCTGGCCATGGCCGTACTGACGGACCAGGCCGTGGGGCAACTCGGCCCAGCCAAAGCCCTCCTCGGTCATCTCCAGCAGCATCAGATAATCCGGCGCCGACCACACCCGCCCCTGGGGTTTGTTGACACTGTCGGTGTAGGTATTCAAATACAACTGCCGATGCCCGGCCAGGTGCGCCTGGGTCGGCTGCGCAAGCTGCGCCAAGGGGTGGCTGCTGGCGACGAAAATGCCCATCTGCGCCTGCGCCGCCAGCCGCGTCGCGGCCACATCCGCCGGGTAGCCGGGTTGCGCCGCGAGCATGCCCAGATGTGCGCGGCCACTCTGCAGCAGGTTCAGCACGTCGCCCGCCTCGGCGATCATGCATTCCAGCTCGATGTCCTGATAGCGCTGCTCGAACAGCTGCATCACCCGGTTGTCCGGGTTGAGCTGATGCATGTCGGAAAACACGATTGTCAGCCGCGGCTCGACCTTGTCCGCCAGGCGAATGCTCAACTGGTCGAGGCGCTCGCTGGCGGCGAGGATCTCCTGCACATGGCCGAGCACCTTGCGCCCGGCTTCGGTGAGCAGCGGTTGCCGGGCCTGGCGGTCGAACAGGGTAACGCCCAGGTCGGCTTCGAGGTTGGCGATGGCGGCGCTGACGGTGGACTGGCTTTTGCGCAGCTTGCGCGCGGCGGCGGAGAACGAGCCGAGGGCGGCGGCTTCGACGAAGGCTTGCAGGGCTTCTGGGGAGTAGCGCATTGGGGTATCGGTTTTTTCGATGGCGGTAGCCATAGTGTAGCGAAAAAAGCGATCGCAATGCCGCGCAGCCGCCGTTAACTTAGGGTAAACAGGTCGCCTTCCACACTGCGGTCACCGTGTTTACGACGCTGCGCTGCGGCGTCGTAGACGATCAGCAAAAGCTCGCTCTGCTTCTCAGCCGACTGGAACAAACACATACCCTCTGCATGATCGTCGCCGTTGCCGAACGGTACCTCCAGCACCCTCTGCAATTGATCGGCAAACACCACCTGCTCTTCATCGGCCGCAAATCCGCCGAGCCAACGGAACACCGTGACCGGGCCATCCAGGTCCATGGACGGCCCTGCCAGAATCAGCAGCTCGTCGCCGCTGCTGCACAGGTCGCGCACCCCCAGGCCGTTGAGCGCGAAGAAGTGCTTGCGATAGCGGCGCCCGTCCGGGCCGATCTTCTTCAGCACCAGGGTGTCGGTGGAGTCGCCATCGGCTTCAGGCTCGATCTCCAGCAGCACGCTCCAGCCGCGCAGCACCGGCCCCCGCAGCCCCAACAGCAGGCGCGAGCCGATGACGGCCAGGCCCTCGATATCGAAACCGTTGTCTTTGCCCGGGATGCGCAAAAAGTCGCGTAGCTGATCGTCCCTGGCAATTTCCGCCGTGAGGTCGTTGCCGAGCGCATTGCCATGCAACTGCGCCGCCGTACGTCCATCGCCATCCAGCTTGTCGGCAAGCACATAACTGTCGTTCTGCTGCACCACCGGGAGGCGCGCCAACAGAAAGCGATTGCCATCCGCCTCTACCGTCGACAGGCGCTTGATGTTCTTCTGCGCAGATTTGTCGGCGTCCGCCTTCTTGCGCTTGAGGCTATGGGAGCCGACGACCCAGAGATAACCCGCGTCAGCGGCATAGGCCAGGCCCTCGATATCGATCTCGGCATCTGCATCGGGTATGGGCAGGCGCAGATACTTCATCAGCGGGAAGGAGTGGTGCTCATCGCACGTCACCGCCCCACCGGGTACTGCGGGCTGGATGGTCAGGCGTTCGAGGCTGGTGGTTTCGTCGTTGGCCAGCCACAGCGTGTTGCCGATCTGCAGGGCAACTGAAAGGCCATCGCGCAATGAGGCAGATGCTGGATTAAAGCGCAGCATCAGGGTGTTGGCTGGCTTGTTCATGGGGGCTCGCCTGGGTTGATGCGAAGGTGTGTGAAGGCTAGTGGCTGTTGGGTAGGAATCAAGGTTGTTGGCAGGGGGGCTGACTCTGCGGCACTTCTTTTGGTTGTGGCGGCTGGGCGTGGGGCGCCGTCATGCGTGCCGGGTTACTTGGTCGCTGGCCTAGTAACCCGCGTGCAGGTGCTGCTCTTTTGGTTAGAGTGGCCGAGAAGCTACGTATTGTGAAGGGCTTTACTCGACCCATAGCTGCCGGTAGTGGATGGCTGCAGTCTGCCCTTAGGAGACGTTCGAACAAGGGCTGCCTAAGCGATATCGGGGCAGTGTCCGGAATCAGTCGGCCATCACGCATGTTGTCCGCTCGACTCTGATCCTAACTCCCCTGTGAAAGATTGCGGATCAGTCCAGCCGCAATGATGGCGTTTTGAAGCGCATTGGGATTATGCTTGGCACATCCGGGTGATGTGTGAGAGCCGTCATCAGCGGGACTAAATGTCTTAGGAACAGTGAACCACACCCGTGGCCGATCCGAATTTGAGAGTACAGCCGGTAAGAATACCGCGAGAAACCGATTACGATCGTTGACGATATTGAACCAACATAACGCCATTTAGAATTCTTCTTCCCTAGCCAACTGGCATTTGGCCTCCAGTGGTTGCAGCCTATCTGTAAGCATCGCGGCGCAACGCCGCCCCCACGGAGAAAATGCACAACTGTGCACGCCCTCCATCGTAAAGCGGTTTAGCAATGTAAGGAGAAAAAATGCAGCAGGGTGAGGAAAGTTCGTCTCGTTTTTGGGAGTTCTATGCGCTTAGGTACAGCGTTGGTGCGGTGTTGGGCGCAATCATCCTGTTTTTTCTTGTGCAGAAAAACAAGGCGCTTTCAGCGCTTATATTCGTCAAACCCGGAGAGCCCATTGATCTGGTCCAGGTCGGGATATTTTTTGGTGTCGGCCTTGTGTATTCATATCTGGCGAGTGCACCTATTTTGGTATTACATGCAGGTCGATTTTCGATCTCCAAAGGCCCCTTGCCTTTTTTGAGTGTTGAAAGAGTATCAAGTGCAATACGCCTGGTAGCGTGCGCCAATTTGGCACTAATATTTAGCTTGGTTAGCTCGCTTGAGGGGCTTCCAAATATCTGGTTTTCTGCCGTGGTATTTTTGGCGTGCAACGTCCTGACTTCTCAGATTGTTATAGTCGTAAAGTGTGTTTTGCAGCGAGATAAGTTATATAGTTTTTATAGGAATTTGGCGAAAAAAAGAAAGGATGCCAGCGGCGGGCTGGTCGATTCTTACCGGCACTTGAGGGAGCATGGTAACGCGTTCGGGATTGTACTTTGTGAAATTATCCTGGGGGTTTTCATGTTTGCGGCCCCAGCATATATGTCGTTTGTTAGCCCAGGAAGTTATGAGGATATTTATAGTGTAATGGGAATATTGACAGTCGTTGTGATGCTTTGGATCACCCCGGCTTCGTTGGTGTGGTTGGTCGGAACAATAATTGAGCGGGAGCTTGTCGATTCTTATTAATTTAATTTGCAGTGGATAACCAAGACGGCAGGATGTCTAATACCAGACCGTAGCCACTTTATCCATAGCAAGGGTTGGAGAGCCCAACCGGCCGGTATTCGCAGGCCTTTTCCGGAAGGCACGGGATTATCTTGATTCCGATGATTACCGACGGGCTATGATTCGGCCAGTGCCTTTCATGTCAAACGTTGGAACCGCATAGGGTCAAATCAGTTTTACCAAACGACCACTTCTGGCCGATTTCAGCCAGTCTCCAGTGGCCTCTATGGGTTGTGGACTCAACCCGAAATCACTACTTTCCGCCCATGCAATCGCACCCTCCAGGAGCGCTTCTATCGTCGTGTTCTCCCAGTCAGTACTTGTTGACTTGTCTGCCGCCAGGGCCCGGGCAAAACTCATAAAAGTCTCGGCATCTCTGACCTGATCCAGGTGTTCATGAAGTTCCACAACATTCTCCGTGCAAAGTCTGTGTCACAGCTGGTGCGCCAGTTTCCCCCATCAGCAATGCAATGTCTGTAACGGGTCAAAAGGCTCCATCAAGAATCCCAACTTGAATCCCCACCCCAACCCCATTACCCTCCCCCAGTCGCTGCAAATTCAGCGACTCGGGCTTGGCGGTCCGGAACGAAGGCGCAAAGCGCCCCACAATCACCCTCGCAGGCGCTTTTTTTATGCCCGCGATGATGCTTTATGGCGGGCTGCGCATGGACTTCTTCGGAAGTGCCGGGTTCCTTCGTACCGGTCCGCCAACCTTGCGTAGTCCGTCACCCTTCCCTGCTTGGCGGCAGGCGGTGGCGGATCCTTTCTACGAAGGAGCACCACCATGACCAAACCCGTCCCCGATCCACCCCTCAGCCCCCAAACCAACACCACCTTCGGCTCCTGCAATGGCAGCCACGATCCGCTGTTCGCTGTGCGTGCCGGCGTCTCGTCCGAAGACGCGCTGATCCACACCTCCACCCTGCTCAAAAGCGCCTACCAGACCAACGTCCACGCCTGTGAACGGGTCGATGCCGAGGTACGCGGGTTGCTTTGGGCCACTGAGCAGTCGCTGGAGATGAGCATCGCGCTGGTCGACTCATTGCTGGATGAGGTTGAAGCGCGCTCGGCAACCGCTGCGTTGTTACGCCGTTCGCTGCAAGCAGGGCAAGCGGCGGTGGAGTGATCGCCTGCGCTTGTTCTGGGCCGCCGATGCGGCCCGCTTATCCCGAGCTATAGCGTTACCTTCCCTACTCCTTTGACCCAAATCAAGCCGCCGGGCCTGGTTCGCGAGACGATGGCTGCAAGCAAGGAATGGATCGACACCGGCCTCGGCCATCGATCCCTGTGCGCGGCATTGCATAAGGAGCCCCCCCATGAGCCCGCTGAACCACGTTCTGGTCGCCACCGACCTGTCTTCTTCCGCCCGCAACGCGGCAGAGCGCGCTGCACTGCTGTGCAAGGCGCAGCCTGCGGCGCTGGACCTGCTGTATGTGGCCAACCCTGCACCCTACGAGCGTTTGAAGCAGGTGCTGGTGCCCGATGAAGATTTACTGAACCGGGTGCTGGAAACCGCCGGCGAAAATGTTCACGCCCTGGCCACGATGCTGTTCGAGCGCTATGAGATCAGCGCGGGCGTGCAGGTGGCGCCCGGCTCGGTGGTGACTGAAATTACCCGGGTGGTGCAGGACAAACGCAGCAACTTGCTGGTGTGTGGGGCCAAGGGCCAGAGCCTGGCCCGGCGCCTGCTGGGCTCGACCGTGCAGCGCATGCTCAACCGCATGCTCTGCCCGATGCTGGTGGTCAAGCAGGCGCCGCGCGACGCTTACCGCAGCGTGCTGGTGCCGGTGGATTTTTCACCCTCCTCGCTGCGCGCCATCGAACTTGCGAAAAAGCTGGCACCGCAGGCCGAGATCATTCTGTTGCATGTGTATGAAGCGCCCTTTGAAGGCAGCATGCGCTTTGCCCACATCGACCAGGACACCCTCACCCACTACCGCAACGTCATCAAGAAAGATGCCGTGGAGCAACTGGCGGCCTTGAGCGAAGCTGCAGGGGTCGGCGATGCCCGGCAGGTCGTGGTGCACGGCGACCCGGCCTGGCGGATTGTCGAGAAAGAGCAGGAGCTGGACTGCGATCTGATCGTGATCGGCAAGCAGGGCGACAGCGCGCTGGAAGAGCTGTTGATCGGCAGCGTTACCAAGCATGTGCTGAATGAATCGCAGTGTGATGTGTTGGTGTCGTTGTAGGTTGCAGGCCGGCATCCACAGTGGACCTGCGTACACCGGACCGGTGGGAGCCGGACTTGCCAGCGATCGGGCGCGCAGCGGTCGCAATTCAGCCACAACTGATGTGCTGACTCACCGGCCTCATCGCGGGTCAAGCCCGCTCCCACAGTGGATTTACATTCACCGGACCGGTGGGAGCTGGCCTTGCCAGCGATCGGGCGCGCAGCGGTCGCAATTCAGTGAAGTCGAGGCGTCGCACCGTCGCTCCCACAACCCTCGCCACCCGCTTGCTGCTCATGCCTACGATAGCCCGTCAGCGACACTCCGGTTTGGCGCTTGAAGTAGCGGCACAGGTAGGACGCGTCAGCAAAGTTGAGCCTGTCTGCGATCTGCCCGATCGCAAGGTCGCTGTATGAAAGCAGCGCCTTGATCTCCAGGGTCACTTGCCGGTCGATCAGGCCTTTGGGGCTGTCGTTGAAAAACGCCCTGGTGAGCTGTGACAGGTAGAACGGCGTGATGCTGAGCGCGTCGGCATAGAACTTCACGTCGCGGTGGTGCAGGCAGTTTTTGCCGATCAGTTCCCAGAAGCGCCAACTGAGCATCTCCTTGCGGCTAAATTCCCTGCGGCCTTTTTCCAGGCTGGGCAGTTGTTCGGCAATCTTCAAAAAGAAGGTCTGCAGCTGGTTGCGCAACATGATGTGCCGGTAGCCGGGACAGCTGCGGGCAATATCGCGCATGTGCGCCAGCCAGCCGTCCAGCAGCGGCCGCTCTGCCGTGGCCGGTATGCAGTGCGGATGGTCATGCAGAAACATGAACAAGGGGTTGGGCAGCGGGTAGGCAACCTCCGCGGCAAAGCCTTTGGGCATCAGGCAGTAAAACACCCTGAAGCCGCGTGAACGACGCTTGAGCAAGGCAATGCTGTCTTCGGCCAGCACCAGCACATCGCCGCGCCGGACCGCATGCTCGTTGAAGTTGAGGGTGAAGCAGGCACGTCCCGACAGGCACACCAGCAGCGTGATGTAGGCATGCCCGAACGCCAGCGGCAGCCCAACCCCGTCGGCCAGGGTGGTGTCGCCCAGGCGCAGCGGCTCGTCAGGCGCATAAAGTTTGGGAATGTGCTGCATAGTGGCCCACGTCAACCCGGTACAAGAGGCCTGAGCCTATCACGCCAGGCCATGGAGTTTCGAAAAGTACCGAAAATGCCAAGGTACTGCTGTTTGCCGATCAGCCGCTTGCCACTACCGTGTCTCACCTGAATCAAGCCAACCCGAGAACCGCACAT
The DNA here is from genome assembly GCF_024748945.1 of Pseudomonas sp. B21-035. Classification (NCBI taxonomy): domain Bacteria; kingdom Pseudomonadati; phylum Pseudomonadota; class Gammaproteobacteria; order Pseudomonadales; family Pseudomonadaceae; genus Pseudomonas; species Pseudomonas sp. B21-035. The sequence continues at coordinate 2,222,866 of NZ_CP087179.1, read as the reverse complement.
GAGACTGGAAACACCACGGCTGCTGCTGCGCCCCTGGCACGCCGACGATGCCGCCGACTTGTACGAATACGCCAGCGACGAGCGCGTCGGCCCCATCGCCGGCTGGCCCCCGCACACCAGTGTCGAGCACAGTGCCCAGATCATTCGCAGCGTGTTCAATCACCCCGAGGTGTATGCGCTGCAACTCAAGGACAACCAGCGGGCGGTGGGTTGCGTCGGCATTCTCATCGGCGCCAACAGCAACTTCGAGATCAGTGAGCAGGAAGGCGAAATCGCCTACTGGATCGGGGTGCCGTACTGGGGCCAGGGCCTGGTTCCGGAGGCGGTGCGCGAGCTAATGCGCCATGGCTTCGAAACCCTCAAGCTCAAGACGTTGTGGTGCGGTTACTTTGCCAACAACAGCCAGTCGTACACCGCTCAGTCGAAATGCGGCTTTCGCCATCACCACACTGAAGAGAACAAATACAACCCGTTCCTGCAGGACTATCGGACCGAACACATCAGCTGCATCACTTACCCGCAGTGGCTGGAACAGCACCAACCGGCAGGCCGCTGAAAACCGCGGCGCTTCCCTGCGGCCTCTGTCTCTCTTACAATCGCGACAAATTCCTATTCGCATTGGTTGTCGTTGAGAGAGCGGGATGTCCACACCAGGCTGTGACACAGAGCGCCATGAGCACCTGCAGACGCTTTACCAGGATTACAACGGCTGGCTGCGTGGCTGGTTGCGCAAGCGTCTGAACAACTCGGCCGATGCGGCGGACCTGGCCCAGGACACCTTCGTGCGCGTCCTGCTGGCGCGCACATCCGGCACCTTGCTCGAGCCTCGGCGCTACCTGGCGACCATTGCCCGTGGCCTGGTGATTGACCTCTACCGGCGCCGCAGCCTCGAACAAGCCTACCTTGAAGCCCTGGCGCTGCGCCCCGAGGTGCACGCGCCGTCGGCCGAGGCGCGGGCGTTGATCTTCGACAGCCTGATGGCCATCGACCGCATGCTCGACGGGCTCGGTGCGCGCACCCGGCAGATCTTCCTCGCCGTGCAACTGGACGGGCTCACCTACGAGAAAACCGCCGAACGGCTCGGGGTCTCGGTGACGACGGTACGCAAGCATCTGGCCAGTGCACTGATGCACTGCCTGCTGCTGGATGAAGCATGAACCGCATTCTTGCCCAGGCGGTGGACTGGTATGTGCGCCTGCACGAGAGCACCGTCAGCGAAGCGACCCGCAGCCAATGGCAGGCCTGGCTGGCCGCCGACCCGCAACACGCCGCGGCCTGGAAGCGTATCGAACAGCTGCAGCAACGCCTGACCCAGGCGCCGAGCGCCCTCGCCTCCAGCACCCTCGAACGGGCCCGCCACGGGCGACGGGCGACGCTGAAAACCTTCGCCCTGTTGCTCGGTGCCGGTGTGCTCGGCTGGCAGGGTTACCAGGCTTCGCCCTGGCGCGCGGACTACGCCACGCGGGTGGGGCAACGGCGTAGCCTGAGCCTCGCCGATGGCAGCCGGCTGGTGCTCGACACCGATACCCGGGTCGATGTGCGCTTCGATCAGCAGCAACGGTTGATCATCCTGCGCCAGGGCGAAATCCTCGTCGAAACCGCCAAGGACGCCCGCCCCCTGAGCGTGCAGAGCGGCCAAGGCCGCATCCTCGCCCTGGGCACGCGCTTTACCGTGCGCCAAGGTGATGGCGTCACCCGGGTGAGCGTCGAGGCGCATGCCGTCGAGGTGCGTCCACGCCTGGCAACGGCGCAAGCCGTGCGCGTTGATGCCGGGCACACATTGAGCTTCGCCGCCGACCGTAATGGCCCCTTACAGCGCGCGCCGGCACAGGCCTCGGCCTGGACCCGCGGCCTGCTGGTGGCGATCGACTGGCGGCTGCAGGACCTGCTCGCCGAGCTCTCGCGCTATCGCCATGGCTACCTGGGCTGCACCGCCGATGTGGCCGATTTGCGCCTTTCCGGCACCTTTTTGCTGGATGACAGCGAGGCGGTACTGGCCAACCTTGAGGCCTCCCTGCCAGTGCAACTGCGCCGGGTAACGCGCTACTGGGTGCGGGTGGAAAGCCGCACGGCCTGAGGGTGAAAAATATTTTCAACGTTTGGGTAACAGATTTTCATTCCTGTTTCGGCTCTTCCTGCACGTGCGCATCAGACGCAGCCCCTGCCAACCCGAACAGGAACCTTTGCATGTCCTTCCAACCGTCTTTTCTCGGCCGCAGCATCCACCGCGCGGCACTTGCCCTGGGCTTGTCCGGCTCGCTGCTGGCGCTGACGCCGGCCTGGGCCAAAGCGCAGGCCTACGACATCCCCGCCGGCAGCCTGTCGCTGGCGCTGAGCCAGTTCGCCGCAGCCAACGGTGTGATGATCACCTTCAGTTCCGAAGACACGGCCGGGCTGTCATCGCCGGGTTTGCAGGGCGATTTTGAACTGGACCAGGGCTTTGCCAGGCTGCTGCAAGGCAGTGGCTTGCGCGTGGTGCAGGCCGGCGACAAGCGCTACGTGCTGGCCAAGGCTGACAGCAGCGCCGCCGTGGAACTCGGCGCCACCAGCATCAACGCCGCCGGCCTGGGCGCCACCACTGAAGGCAGTGGCTCGTACACCACCGGCATCACCAGTACCGCCACCAAACTGCCGCTGTCGCTGCGTGAAACACCGCAATCGATCAGTGTGGTCACCCGTCAGCGCATGGACGATCAGGGCCTCAACGATCTTACCGAGGTGCTCAAGCAGACCCCAGGCCTCTCGGTGCAGAGCCTGGGCAGCGAGCGCTTCAACATCTACGCGCGTGGCTACAGCGTCGACAATTACCAGTTCGACGGCATTCCCACCACACTCGACATTGTCAGCCAGGTCTCGGCGCAAAGCCTTGCCGACATGGCAATCTACGACCGCGTCGAAGTCCTGCGCGGCGCCACCGGTCTGATGACCGGTGCCGGCGACCCATCGGCGACCATCAACATGGTGCGCAAGCGCCCCACCGCCGACTTCAAGGGCCACTTCACGGCAGGCCTGGGCTCGTGGGACAAGTACCGCACCGAGCTCGACCTGTCCGGCCCGCTGACCCCGACCGGCAACCTGCGCGGGCGCATGGTCGCGGCCTATCAGCAGAACAACAGCTACGTCGACCACTACTCCCAGGAAAAGCAGATTTTCTACGGGATTGTTGAAGCGGACCTGAGCGACAGCACCCTGCTTACGGTCGGCGCCGACTACCAGAAGAACAACCCGCAAGGCTCGTCCTCGGTGGCCTTCCCGCTGTTCTACAGCAACGGCCAGCAAACCGATTTTTCGCGCTCGACCAACAGCGCCGCGCGCTGGAGCAGCAACCCCCAGGATGTCCTCAACACCTTCGCCAGCCTCGAACACAAGCTGGGTTACGACTGGAGCCTGAAGGTGGCCGTCAACCAGATGTACATCAACCGCGATGACTACAAGCTGGCCACCGCCAGCTGGGGCTTCCCCGACATCAACACCGGCGCCGGGGTGCGCCTGTACGGTGGCGCCGGCAGTACCTGGCAGAAGCAAACCGGCGTCGATGTTCAGGCCCAGGGGCCTTTCCAGTTGTTCGGCCGCCAGCATGAGCTGATCGTCGGCTACAACTTCTCCCGCTACGAAAACCGCCACTCGCCCCTGCGCGGCACCGCCATCGAAGGCACCTCGGTCAATTTCTACGACTGGGACAACTACACCAAACAGCCGAACACCAGCAACGGCAAGCTGTATGACGGCGACACCAGCATCTACCAGAACGGCAGCTACATCGCCACCCGCCTGCGCCCGACTGACGCGCTGTCGATCATCCTTGGCGCCCGCGCCAGCGACTACAAGTACAACTACGACATGGAATACGTGCTGACCCCCAACAGCAACCGTAACACCCAGTACCGCGAGAGCGGCGTGGTCACGCCCTACGCCGGTGTGGTCTACGACCTCAACGACATTCACTCGGTGTATGCCAGCTACACCAGCATCTACAAGCCACAAAGCGTGCGCGACGCCAGCGGGGCGACCCTCGAGCCGCGCGAAGGCGACAACTATGAAATCGGCCTGAAGAGCGAGTTCTTCGGGGGTCGCCTGAACACCAGCATCGCGGCGTATGAAATCAAGCAGGACAACCTGGCGGTGATCGACCCCGGCCAGGTCATCCCCGGCACCACCTCGGCGGCCTACAAGGCCGTCAGCGGCGCCACCACCCGCGGCTTCGAGATCGAAGCCAACGGCGAGCTGCTGCCGGACTGGAACCTCGCCGCCAGCTACAACCACAGCATCACCGAAGACGCCGACGACCAGCGCATCAACACTGAAGCGCCGGCCAACATGCTCAAGCTGTGGAGCACCTACCGCCTGCCCGGCGACTTCAACCGCCTGACCGTCGGTGGCGGCGCCAACTGGCAGAGTGGCACTCACATCACCGTGACCCCGAGCACCGCGATGGGCACGGTCAAGGCCAAGCAACAGCAGTTCACCGTGGTCAACCTGATGGCCCGCTACCAACTGAGCGAGCAGCTCAGCGCCACCCTCAACGTCAACAACCTGTTCGACAAGAAGTACATCAGCGCCCTGGACACCACCTTCTTCAGCGGCTACTACGGTGAACCGCGCAATGTGATGCTCTCTACCAAGTACAGCTTCTGAAATCGAGGTGCTTACAACGCCATTCGGTACTCGATAACCCCGGGTTTTTCGGCAATCCAGTCATAGAGCCGTTGGGCAGTGTGATTGGATTGCTGGGTGTGCCAGTACAGCCGGTCGCAGTGGTGCTCCCGCGCTTGCCCCTGCACGTACTCGATCAGCTGCTTGCCGAGCAGCTGGCCGCGCACGCTGGGGCAGACGTACAGGTCTTCAAGGTAGCAGAAGTCGTTACGGCCCCAGGTCGAGCGATGGAAGACGAAATGAACGAAGCCGTGGACCTGTTCGCCGTCAGCGGCCACCGCGCAATGCACGGGTTCGCGGCTGTCGAAGAAGCGCGCCCAGGTGGTCTGGGTGGTCGGCATGCCGATGTCGACCTTGTAGAACGCCTGATACTGGGCCCAGTGCGCGCACCATTGCTTGAAGTCGTGTTGCGTGACGGGGCGAATCGATACAACGGGATGTGCTGCGGTCATGGTCAATCCTTAGTGACGGTAGAAACTGCAGCGATTTATAGCGCGACAATGGCTTGGTTAAACCATCCAGTTTTTCCTTGCCAAGCAGACCACTTGCCACCAAGAAGTGCTGCCAAGCCTGCTTTGAGCCTGTGGGAGCGGGCTAGACCCGCGATCGAGCGCTAAGCGCTCGCCATCCGGGCACCGGCTGATGTACCGGCTGGCTGCACACGGTTGCGGCGGTTGCCATCCGGGCCTATGTTCCATGCGAGGCTTTACCTGCGCTGCGAGGTGACCCCATGGCGAACGACTCCCGCCCGGCCGTGCTCGAACTGATCGGCAATACGCCGCTGGTGCGTGTCAGCCGCTTCGATACCGGCCTGTGCACGCTGTTTCTCAAGCTCGAATCACAGAACCCCGGCGGCTCGATCAAAGACCGCATCGGCCTGGCGATGATCGACGCCGCCGAGCGCGATGGCCGCCTGCGCCCCGGCGGCACCATCGTCGAGGCCACCGCCGGCAACACCGGCCTGGGCCTGGCCCTGGTCGGCCGCGCCAAGGGCTACCGGGTGGTGTTGGTGGTGCCCGACAAGATGTCTACCGAGAAGGTCCTGCACCTCAAGGCCATGGGCGCCGAGGTGCACATCACCCGCTCCGACGTCGGCAAGGGCCATCCCGACTATTACCAGGATGTCGCCGCGCGGCTGGCGCAGGAAATTCCCGATGCGTTCTTCGCCGACCAGTTCAACAACCCGGCCAACCCGCTGGCCCATGAGTGCAGCACCGCGCCGGAGATCTGGGCGCAAACCCAGCATGATGTCGATGCCATCGTCGTCGGCGTTGGCTCGGCCGGCACCCTGACCGGGCTGACCCGCTTCTTTCGCCGCCTGCAGCCGAACCTGGCGATGGTACTGGCCGACCCGGTCGGTTCGGTGGTCGCCGAATACAGCCGCAGCGCCACCCTCGGCACTCCCGGTTCCTGGGCGGTCGAGGGCATCGGCGAGGACTTCATCCCGTCAATTGCCGACCTTTCCAGCGTGCGCCAGGCCTACTCCATCAGCGATGAAGAAAGCTTCGATCACGCCCGCCAACTGCTGCGCGCCGAAGGCATTCTCGGCGGCTCGTCGACCGGCACCTTGCTGGCGGCAGCGCTGCGCTACTGCCGCGAGCAAACCGAACCGAAGCGGGTGGTCAGTTTTGTTTGCGACACCGGCACCCGCTACCTGTCCAAGGTCTACAACGACCAGTGGATGACCGACCAGGGCCTGCTGGCGCGCAAACACTATGGCGACTTGCGCGACCTGATCGCGCGGCGTTTCGAGGATGGCCGGGTGATCAGCGTCGGCCCCGACGACACCCTGCTCACCGCCTTCCAGCGCATGCGCCTGGCCGATGTCTCGCAACTGCCGGTGCTGGTCAACGGCCAGAAGCTGGTCGGGGTGATCGATGAGTCCGACATCCTGCTCGGCGTGCACCAGGACGCTTCGCACTTTCACTTGAGCGTGGCCAGCGCGATGACCGCCAAGCTCAAGCTGGAAACCCTGGCCCCCAGCGCCAGCCTGGCGCAGCTGCAGGCCGAGCTCGACCGTGGGCTGGTGGCGATCATTGAAGACGCTGCCGGCTTTTACGGCGTGATTACCCGTGTCGATTTGCTCAATCACCTACGCAGGTCCTTACCATGAGCCAGCACGATGAAAGCGGCGCGCCACGCGCCTTCGCCACCCGCGTGATCCATGCCGGGCAGGCCCCAGACCCGTCCACCGGGGCATTGATGCCGCCGATCTACGCCAACTCCACTTACTTGCAGGAGAGCCCCGGGGTGCACAAGGGCCTGGACTACGGCCGCTCGCACAACCCCACGCGCTGGGCCCTGGAGCGCTGCGTGGCGGACCTTGAGGGCGGCACTCAGGCGTTCGCCTTCGCCTCCGGGCTGGCGGCGATCGCCAACGTGCTCGAGCTGCTCGATGCCGGCGCCCACGTGGTCTCGGGCAATGACCTGTACGGCGGTACTTTCCGCCTGTTCGAGCGGGTGCGCCGGCGCAGCGCCGGGCACCGCTTCAGCTTCGTCGACCTGGCCGACCTTTCGGCATTCGAAGCGGCGCTTGAGGCCGACACGCGGATGGTCTGGGTCGAGACCCCGAGCAACCCCTTGCTGCGCCTGACCGACCTTGCCGCGGTCGCGCGCATCTGCCGCCAGCGCGGCATCATCTGCGTGGCCGACAACACCTTCGCCAGCCCGTGGGTGCAGCGCCCGCTGGAGCTGGGCTTCGATATCGTCCTGCACTCGACCACCAAGTACCTCAACGGCCACTCCGACGTGATCGGCGGCATCGCCGTGGTCGGCAACAACCCGCAGCTGGCCGAGCGCCTGGGCTTTTTGCAGAACTCGGTGGGCGCCATTGCCGGGCCGTTCGACGCCTTCCTCACCCTGCGCGGGGTGAAGACCCTGGCGCTACGCATGGAGCGCCACTGCAGCAATGCCCTGGAGCTTGCGCAATGGCTGGAGCGTCAGCCGCAGGTGGCGCGGGTTTACTACCCGGGCCTGGCCTCGCACCCGCAGCACGCGCTGGCGCGCCAGCAGATGCGTGGTTTTGGCGGGATGATCTCCCTTGACCTGAACAGCGACCTGGCCGGCGCCAAGCGCTTTCTTGAAGCGGTGCAGATCTTCGCCCTGGCCGAGAGCCTGGGCGGGGTCGAAAGCCTGATCGAACACCCGGCGATCATGACCCACGCCAGCATTCCGGCAGAGAACCGCGCGCAACTGGGCATCGGCGATGCCCTGGTGCGCTTGTCGGTGGGGGTCGAGGATGTCGACGACCTGCGCGCTGACCTGGCCCAGGCGCTGGCGCGGGTTTGAGCGGTCGGGGTGCTGGTGGCTGGGTGAGCGGGCTTAGTTCACCATCACCTCGTCCAGTGCCTGCTCGAGGGTGCTGACCGTGCGCTCGATATTGTGCAGCTTTTCGAGCCCGAACAGACCGATGCGGAAGGTCTGGAAGTCGGCCGGCTCGTCGCATTGCAGCGGCACGCCGGCAGCGATCTGCAGGCCCTGGACGGCAAATTTCTTGCCGTTCTTGATATCGCCATCATCGGTGTAGCTCACCACCACGCCAGGGGCCTGAAAGCCGGCGGCGGCCACGCTTTTGATGCCTTTGCCGGTCAACATTGCGCGCACCCGATCGCCCAGAGCCTGTTGCTCGCCGCGCAGCTTGTCGAACCCCTAGGCTTGCATCTCTTTCATCACCTCGTTGAATCGCGCGAGGGAATCGCTGGGCATGGTCGCATGGTAGGCATGTCCGCCCTGCTCATAAGCCTGCATGATCTGCAGCCACTTTTTCAGGTCGCAGGCAAAGCTGCTGCTTTGCGTCTGCTCGATGCGCTCGAGGGCCAAAGCGCTGAACATCACCAGGGCGCAGCAAGGGGAAGCGCTCCAGCCTTTTTGCGGTGCGCTGATCAGCAGGTCGACTGCGCATTTGTGCATATCCACCCAAATCGTGCCTGAGGCGATGCAGTCCAGCACGAACAGGCCACCCACCGCATGCACGGCATCACCAACGGCTCGCAGGTAATCATCGGGCAGGATAATCCCTGAGGAGGTTTCAACGTGAGGGGCGAAGACAACCTGTGGCTTGTGCGTCGCAATGGCTGCCAGCACTTCGTCCAGAGGGGGTGGCGCGTAGGCCGCCTGGCGGCCCGCGTCGAGCGGCCGGGCTTTGAGCACCGTGGTGGCCGCCGGGATATTGCCCATCTCAAGGATCTGGCTCCAGCGAAAACTGAACCAGCCGTTGCGTATCACCAGGCATTGCTGGGCGCTGGCAAACTGTCGCGCAACCGCTTCCATGCCGAACGTGCCGCTGCCCGGGACCACCGCAACAGCCTGGGCGTTGTAGACCTGTTTAAGGGTCGTGGAAATGTTGTTCATCACGCCTTGAAATGACTGCGACATGTGGTTGAGCGAGCGGTCGGTGTAGACCACCGAGTACTCGACCAGCCCCTCAGGATCAATACTGGGATATAGCTTTGACATGGAGTGACTCCTTTGGCAGAGATATCAGTGGTATTACTCGGGAATGCCGGTCAACGTATGCACTACCCGCATTGCACAAGGCGGTCGAGCCCCTTGCGGGTCGATCTGTTCGCATTTCTTCAGCAGCGGATAGGCATCGGCAAACTTCATGGCCGCCACTTGTTCAGCGTGCTGCTGCGAAACAAAGCAGTGCTCGAACCGGAAGGCGGCATACACCTCGGGCAGCAGTGCCGGATAATCGTAAACCTCGTCGACGATACTCTTTAGCATCTTGGACATCTGCCCGTCGGCCGCGGGAGAAATCCTGGTGAGTAAATCATCCTTGGCGACGCCCGCTTGCCGGGCCGCAATGACTTCCTTCGACGCACCGATGGATGCCTGCATCCCCTGCGGAAACGGACAATCAGACGCCGCCAATGCCGAGGCCGACGCCATGCAACTCAGTAAAGTGAAAACAGCAGCCATCCTTGTCATGGAACTTCCTTATGTGTAGCAAGCATTGTTGAAATAAGCTGCGGATTCTAACCGATACCAGATGATGCGCTCCATTGACCTGGTCCGCTGCGGGGTTTGGCTATGTATAGCGACGGTCGAAGTCAGGCTGTCGCTACCGCCACGCCGTGGCGCGCAGGCATGGTGAATCGCAGACGGAGGTCAATTACATGAAAATTTCGAAGGCATGTCTGGAGCCTGTTATTCACGCACTGGAGGCGAGCCTGCTTGAACGCAAGACACGCCTTGATCGCGACATGCTGACCCGCCTGCTGGCTCAGGACTTCGTCGAGTTTGGCGCGGAGGGTATCGCCTGGAACCGGTCACAAACCATCGACGCTTTGCTGGTGCAGGATTTTGTCCAGCGTCAGATCACCGATTTTCAGATTCGTATCCTCTCCGAAAAGGTGGTGCTGGCCACCTATCGGTGCACTGTCGATAGCCCGAGCGGCACCCGTGATTCTTTGAGAAGCTCCATCTGGCGCCGGCTGGGAGTCGATTGGCAGATGGCATTCCACCAGGGTACGACAAGGGCAGCAGAAATTTGATCAGCTATTGGTGCCATGCTTGGGTGAGTGGCCGCTTTGGGTCGATAGCGGCCGTTCACGAATGGCAGCTTTCGACCCAAAGCAGCCTTTGGCGAGGGCAGGAAACGACCAGAAGCAACCGTTCGCGCGTGCACGCTTTGAGCCAACAGCTATCCCCTCACCGATATCCAAATCTAGCGGTTCGGAATTCTGTTCCGAGGGAAGAAATGTTGGCCACGAAAGTCATCCTTTCTTCCCTGGGCGCACTCGGTTCTGCTGAAAAGCCTTACCCACCGAAAAATCGCCGCAGATTAAAAATCAATTTGCCTGCCGCCGATTTGAGTTTCCGTATCATTCTGACCGGCAACCATAGCCGATGCGCTAATTGCATTTTGATTTGCCCAGTCACGTAGTTTTGTAAACTCGTCTTTACGCATTTTGCTCATTGGTACTAAACGCGAAATGGTAGTTTCAAAATCAGCCATAGTCAGGTCGCTTACATCACCGGAGCCATTCATCCGCCGTGAGAACGCTTCAATCAGCGAGTCCCCAACCCACGCTTCGATTTCGGCACCAGAGAGCACAATATTTTTACCAAAATTCGGCTCACCTCCTAGAGCAGCCAATCGATCCAAATCAAATTTTTCTGGGTCACGTTTCAACTTCTTGAGGTGTATTTCAAGAATCTTCTTTCTTTCTAATGTCGACGGGAAGTCAACGAAAAATATTTCGTCGAATCGCCCCTTTCTCAACAACTCCGGAGGTAAGCTGTTGATGTTGTTTGCGGTAGCAAACACAAAAACAGGCGCCGTTTTTTCTTGCATCCAAGTCAACAATGTGCCGAATACGCGTGAGGCCGTGCCACCATCAGATGCGCCTCCGGAAGAGCCGGAAAGTCCTTTTTCAATTTCATCGATCCATAGGATGCAGGGCGAAATAGCTTCGGCCGTACGTAGGGCGGAACGAATATTGGATTCTGAAGAGCCAACCACCCCTTGGAAAATTTTTCCCATGTCCAAACGCAATAATGGCATGTTCCATGACGACGATACACATTTCGCCGTTAGCGACTTACCGCAACCAGGAACTCCAGTTAAGAGCAAACCCTTCGGGGTTCCGACACCGAACTCCTGAGCCATCTGCCCAAAACACTGGCTACGCAAATTAAGCCACTTCTTAAGCGTTGCCAGCCCACCAACATCCTCAAGATTTAACGTTGAGTCGATATATTCCAAAATACCTGTTTTCCGTATAATTTGTCTTTTTTCGGAAAGAAGGTCTTTTACGGTATTTTCATTTACACTCAGGCTGGATACCAATGAACGAGACAAGCTGTTGTCAATCTCTAATCCCGTGAGACCCAAAGCGGCATCAATTAGTTTATCTTTGGTTTCGCTGGAAAGATCAATCTTGACGCTACTGTTGCCTTGCCATGAATTAACAAAATTATTTATCTGATCCTTAACTTCATCTCTTGATGGCAAAGGAAAATCAATCAGCGTGATTTCCTTTTGAAGATCATTGGCAATTTCAAAGCTGGGCGCCACGATAATGCAATTGCTTCGATAGCCACGTGAACGGATATTTATGGCTAAATCTCGAAGTCGACGACGATAGACGGGATTTGAACTTGAGGTAAGGTAGTTATGAGCATCACAAAAAACAAATATATTTTTGCTGCCTTCATCCTTCGCCTTTTCTTCGCAAAAGTCCAAGGCTACTTTCAAATCAAAGGTTTTATCCCCGGCCACGACGCCATTTATCTGGACACCCAGCGTCGAGTTCCAAACAAAAAAACGATGGCTAAGTGTCTTGGCGATTTCAGAAATTTCATTGAGCGCACGCTCTTCCTCGAACGTTTCAATAACCAAAATAGCATAGCGCGCTTTGAGGTAATCTGTTATCTGCTTGGTACGGTTCATGCTTGTTATCCCTGCGCTTGAACTGAGTTATACACTCATCGGAAGACCGGTTTTAGTAATGCCAGAATTTGAAACTACAAACTCGACAACTCTTCTAGTGCGGAAAAAGTCAATGTCGACTCTGTCGCTGGTTTTGATAATCTGTTTGTGCTGATAGGGATGGCTCGCGTTATGCCGATACCGACCCGCCAGCGTCAAGTCTACGGCTTTAACAACACGAATCATGGCTTCGTTCTGGAATATCTCTTTTGGCGTATAGCCTGTGTAAAGTATCCAGTTTTTCTCGCCATTGACTGCATTTATTAATTGCTCCAAGGCTGGCGCCTGGTCGAGCGGCTCCCCCCCAGAGAGGGTAACTCCAGCGATGTCCAGTGCATTTATCTTCTGTGCCAATTCATCAATAGATATCAGCGTACTCGCTTCGCGAGCGTGGGTGCTCTGATTGAAGCACCCCTTACAATTCAGCGCACAACCCTGCACCCATAATGTCAAGCGCAACCCGGGGCCGTTAACGCTGCTCAACGCCATATGGTGTACATTGATGTCCATTTAGAAGTTCGCGCTGAGAATTTGAAGGGTTTGCTCTTCATGGACTACGGTATATTCCGGCTTCCATTCAGTCACAAGTTCCGCAGTAGGACTAGAGAGTAGAGACTCAAGCTCTTCAGTAAGCTTTGTGCAAATGTCGCCTTTCACACCGCGCACTTCCTCCGTAATTTCATCGCCCGTAAAGGTGACGTGAATGCCGTATTCGTAGTTAGGTCCGAATTCAATCTCGAACCCTTGAGAAGTTTCTTTGACTCTTGCAGGAACACCTGATGCGTCTATGCGCTTAATAGTTTCATCGATGGCTACGCTGATGTACGCTTTCTGAAAGTTAAAAGCCAAATCAGCCATTATTGCTTCATCGCCGACCGAAATGGTTTCTCGTTCGATGAGGAGCTTGTAGGAGCCCTCCTCAATTTGGCAAACAAATAGATTGATTTTATCAGCCGTTTGGCCACAAATAGCTCTAAATTGCTGCTTGCCCATATAGCCTATTTTGCTCAACACCTTTTTACTGAAGTCGCTGGCAAATATGGAGACCAGACCAGTCGTTGGGCTAAGGTCCAACTTACCGAAGGCTTTGGCAATGGCTTCTTCATTAACATAAGAAAATTCAAACTTTGTGCAATGAGACATTGTTAAAGCTCCAGCTTGCGACCGGGAGCAACTTCTTCTGCGTCCTGGGTAGCATTTAATACGCCAGGGACAACCTCAATGTTGCGCACAGGCGCCATGGATGCAGGCGCAACGTTTTTCGAACGCTCGGTTGGAGTTCCAGAGTTGACAACTACCCGACGTCTTTGGGTTGCCTGTGATGCACCACTACCACTCAGGAGACTTGCATCAATCGTTTCCAACAACCTTCTTATTACCAGGATGGGACTTGATGTGAGCTTTGCATAGAGTCCAATTCGCAACAACGCATCGGTTCCATCATTGAACTGCAATTTGACGAAGTAATTTTGATTTTTATCGCCAATGATGCCAATGTGCGAGATCTGATTCAGATCCCGTGACAGCTTTCCCAAAGATGCCCATCAAACGACGCTACAATTAATTTTGTCGCTGATGCTGCAAAAGCATTGCTACCAACATCAACGTCATTAGCATCAAAATTCTGATAGCTGACCTGAATTTTCTCCCCGACAGGAAATCCCAGTTCGGTTGCCAAATATTCATTTGTCGAAAAATCGATATCGGCGTGAAATTTTAAGCTTTTTGATAGAGCATAAAGGCTAACGATGCCTGATGCTCCATAGCCTATTGCGCTTAGTGCGTCTTTCGGTTCAAAGGCCACACAAACTGCGGAAATAAAAACAATGATTCCGTAACCGTAATTAATGGCCGTCTGCGAGCTGAGTTTTTTATTTCTATAAGCCTGAAATGTTTTGCCGGGAATATATTTTTTTGAAGGTGCAAAGAGCAGGGCGCACGCACCAAAAAAAACCACACAACAAAACCCCGTTGCAGCCTGGCGATTTTGCCCATTTTGCAACCCTTCAAGAAACATCCACGCACCGCCAACGATGAAAACAGGTACGAATGCCAGTACTACAAGTGCCGTTATCTTACCTTCGGTGGCCATTACCATTTTCCACATCGGGATAGTCTTTATCATTCACAAACCTTCTAGAGTTGGTGCAGAAGCGCGTAGTGAGGGGATGACTGTAGAACTACTCATTGGTCTATGCTACATGACGATTTTTGGTTTATCACGCGCCAAGGTTCGTCTGAAGTAGCCAGGCAGAAAAAGTCCCAGGCGGTGAAAAAACGCGGACACATTCTTGAGGGCTGCGTGGCTACGTAAAATCTGTCAGCGTTGGTTGATCACCAGAGCAAAAAATTGCGTAGAAACGCGATTTTAGTTTCTATCCTGACAGTCAAACCTGCTCTTAGTCCCCATTGTGTGTCCGGGGCCGAGCGGCGAATTGCGAGCGGGGCGTCAAGATGGCCAAGGCAACCGCCACGATGAAGAGCGCCGGCACGTCGCCAGCCATGATTCCTCCGTGTACGGCGCTAGACCACACAGTGAACCAGATTAGGTTCAGATTGGCTAATGGATAACGTGCGGCCAGGATCAAGAACACGCCAAGTGTGGCGTAGATGCCAACGATCATCATCGGGTAGTCCGAGTGACCGACGTGCCAAGCCCAGCCAGACGACCAGAACAACATAAGTGGGTAGAGAGCAAGGCACGCGAGGCCAGCCAAAACTAGAACGACGCGCAAATACCTGAGGCGATCGACGACGGTTATGGCGGTCTCCTCTGAAGGGGCTTATACACCTGGACGGAAAGCCCAATTTGCTCAGTCAGTTCCGGCTTTAGACCAAGCATAGCTACTCATTTGCTTTCGCTCCGTCCAGCGGCTGTTTCTGGCCGTTAGGTGCTCTCTGCCAAGGACAGCTTTGGGTCGATAGCGGTCACTCTGCGACCGGCAGCTGCCGACCCACAGCGCTCAGCAGCAGGCCTGGCACTGGTGTCGCCCACGACCTGGTGCAGCAGTTGCCCTGACACCTCTGTACGTACTTCGGTTGCAGTCAAGCATGACTGGTGCGACACCAACCGCTCGGCGGCTCGGAGGGTTACTCAAACAACTCCGCGTGCGAGCCAGGTTTATAGCCATCAATAACAAGGACCTGCGAGATTTCACAGTCCGGATAGATCCACTTGCCCCAGTTGGCCAAAACCCAATCCCTACTGAGGCCCAGGCATCCTCCATTGCTTTCCCCAGGCAGCCAAACCAGCGGTAGGCCGGCTTTGTACCCAGTGGTAACCATCAGCCCAAAGCGACGATCCTCGTCCAGTGTTTCGAAAACCATGAAATCCACAACCTCTTCATACGGGTATGAGCCCCTGGCTCTGAATATGGTTCCGCGACTGAAAACCTCATTTGAGCATTCAAGAAGCGTTGTCATGAAATTCACTGTTCCTTATGTTCAGGTAGCCCAAGGCGTTGGGCAGTGTACGACAACTGGTGGCTCAAATTCCTGCTGGGCGGCCCAAAGCGGACGGTGGCAACGGGCAGTAATCGGCAAAAAGCCGCCCCTGACGAAGCACAGCAATCCGTTGCGACTGAGCGTGACTTTCTTCCAAGCGGCTGCTACAGCCGCTTGAAAATCGGTTTATTGACCGGTGCTCGCGATCGTGGGCGGCAAGGCGCCCTTCATCGCAAGACCAGGCCGTTGAAGTGGCAGCCGATGTGATACACACAAAGCCCTCTGAAACCTCCGGCTCGCAACTAATTCTCGTAGCGTAGGGTGATGGCAACGTTGCGGGGTTCGCCGTAATAGTTTCCGGTGTCTTGACTAAAAATCGCGGTGTAGTACTTCTCGTCGAAAACATTGTTGAGGTTCAATTGAACGCTCAGGTTCTGGTCGATTCGCAAGTTGGCGTTCAGGTCGACAAGGTTGTAGGCACTCTGCGAAATATCGTTCAGGTACAGCTTGCTCTGATGGTAGACGCTGGTCCCCACTCGCCATTGATCCAACTTTCCCGGCAGCTGATAGGTGGTGGCGGCCTTGAACAGTCGCTGTGGCGAATTTTCTGTGCCATAAGCGTCACCCTTTTTGGTACCAGCGACGTATTTTGGATGACTGTAGGTGTAGCCCATCAAGGCATTCCAGCCGGGCATCAACTCGCCTGAAACCTCTGCCTCGAACCCGCGGTTTCGCACTTTCGCACCCTCGGTGTAGCACCGCGAATCACGCGTTGGCCCGCAGACACGTCCAGCATCGGGAACGACCTGCGCAAGGCCTGACTGATCCACCTGGAAGAGCGCCAGGGCGGTATTCAACCTGCCATCGAACAGCTCGTTTTTCACGCCGACTTCGTAGTTACTGCCCGTCGTGGGTTCCAGCAATGTGTTGTCGACGCTGTAGTTGCCCTGCATCTTATAGATCTCGGTATAGCTGGCGTACACCGAGGTGTTGTCATTGACGTCGTAGACGATGCCGCCGTAAGGGATGACCTTGCGATTTTCCTTGAAGCGGTCCGTCTCCCATGGGCCTTGGGTGTCGTAATCGACCCAGCTCAAACGGCTGCCGAGAATGACGTGCAGATCATCGAGCGGATTGAGGCGGGTGGCGGCATATATGCCCTTGTCCTTACGCACATGTCGGCTGGGCGTCAGGCTGCCGACTATGTGCGGTTCAGGGAACTGCGAGGTGTCGAAGTCCAGAATGTCGACGATAGGGTTCACGCTTGATGAGCCTGTCACGTACTGCAGCCTGTCGCGCCTCATGTTGGTCCCTATCACCACCTCATGCTTGCCCCCCAGCAGGGTGAATGCGCCGTTGAGCGCCGCGTCGAGATTGATCTGTTCGTCATCGTAACGAGCGCTGTTCGGCCAGTACTGCATCGTCGAATCGGAGTCTTTGCTGTGATACCCAACCTGAGCGAGAAAATCTGCATTGGACCAGATCAGATTGGTGGCGACGGTGAGGTTCCAGTCCTCATTGAAGCTGTGCTTGATATCGGCAAAAACGTTGCGGTTGATCTTGTCCAGGTGGGCCCACTTACCGGCGAACGACTTCGAACGCGAGAAGTTGTAAGAACTGCCATCCAGGTGGGTGGGCAAACCACCCCAGTCGTAGCCGCCGTTATTGTCCTGCTGGAAAGATGCCCCCACCGCGATCGTGGTCGACTCACTCAAGTCGGCTTCGCCAATGGCGTAGAACAGCTGATTGTCCTTGTCAGCGTAGTCCTGGTAGCTATTTCGACTGTTGTACATCAGGACCGTACGGCCACGCAGGGTGCCCTCTGCGTTCAGGGGGCCGCCAACATCGAGTTGCGTGCGGTAGTTGTCCCACGAGCCAGCACCGAGCTCCGCCTTGAGTTGGTATTCACGCGTCGGTCGCTTGCGCACCATATTTATCGCCGCAGACGGGTTACCTGCCCCTTGCATCAGGCCTGTCGCACCTCGGACAATTTCCACCCGGTCATACATGGCCATGTTGTTCACTGACATGACGTCCATCGAGAAACTTTCCGTGACGCTGCTCGGCAGGCCATCGAACTGCAGGTCGTCGACCTGGAACCCTCGCGAGTAGTAAAGCGGACGCTCTGTGCCGAACCCTTTAACCGTGCTGATGCCTGTCGCTGCCCTTGCAACGTCTTCCAACGACTGCATGTTCTGGTCATCCATCTGTTGCCGAGTGACCACACTGATGGACTGAGGCGTTTCACGCGGCGAAAGCCCCAACCTTGTCGCCGTGTTGGTAAGGCCAGTGGTGTAGGCGCCGGTCCCCTCAGTTGTCGAAGCCAGCCTGAGTGCATTCACATCGGTAGCGCCCAGCTCCAGCACTGCCGAATCAGTCGATAGCTTGCGCAAGGTCAGCGTCTTGTCATTGACGAACGCATAACCGAAACCACTGCCGCTGAGCAGATGATCGAGCGCCTCATTGACCTTGTAGGGCCCGCTCAACCCAGCGCTGTTCATTCCACTTACCTCGTCGGAATTGAAAATGATGCGCAGGCCGGCTTGATCGGCGAATCGGGTTAGTGCGCTGTCCAGTGGCTGGGCAGCGATATTGAAGAGCTGAGTGACAGCGAAGGCTTCGGAGCCCCTGGCATGAACATCGACCGGTGCCAGCAGTCCGAGCAAGGCAGCCAGTGCCATTGCCTGGCGCAACGAATGCGCACGGGTACGTAAGGAGACATGAAACATGAAAGCAACCTTTCCCTAGAGTTGGCTGCGCGACTTTAATGTGAATGATTCGCGCTTCGTATCTACGACGAAACGACGTGGAGAACCTTGCCAAAGAATTTTCATTTTTTTGCAAGGTGCTCTCCGGGAAGGGATGCTGGCCCTGTATCAGCGCTTGGGCCGCACCAGCGTGAGTAACGGCAACCGAGTGATGCGAAGTGGCTGCGTCTGCTCAAGCGCATTAAGCGCAGCGTGTGGATCATCCACTTCGAATGTGCCGCTGATACGCCGTGCCGCCAGCGTTTCATCCGTCAGGTAGAGGACGCCTGGGATGTACCGGTCGAGTTCGGCGAGCACCTCACCCAGCGGCCGCGCATTGAAAATCAATTTGCCTCGCTGCCAGGTGGCGACATCCTGCACATCGACTTCCACCGCCATCTGCGGCGCCAGACCCTGGCGATAGGCCGTGGATTGCCCTGCGGGCAGACGCAGGGTCTCCCCGCCCGAACTGAGCTGGACTATCCCTTCGCTCACCTGGACGGTGACCGTGTCGCCGCGCTGATCCACATCGAAACGTGTGCCGATCGCCTGTACATCACCTTGAGCGGCGTGAACAATGAAAGGCCGTGATGAATCCTTGGCAACTTCGAAGAGTGCTTCCCCTTGATACAGCGTGATGCCACGTTGGTTATGGCTGTAATTCACCGACAGCACGGTGTCACCATTCATCCACAGCCGACTGCCGTCTTCAAGGCGCAATTCCCGTCGCTCGCCAGGGTCTGTCACATGATCGGCATAGAGCGCTGACCAGGGGCGTTGCAGCGCTGCACTGAACACCACTATTGCAACACAAGCAGCCATGCCGGCTGCCCATAAGGCGCGTGCAGGTTTACGACGCTTCTCGGGGGGCGGAGCAACGAATTGTCGGGCTTTTTGTGTGAGGGGGAACGCGCCCCACAATGCCTCGGCCCTGCTTGCGGCGTGAGCATGGAACGCAGAGCGCTGGCACCAGTTGTCATAGGCCAGGTGATCGGCTGTAGTAGCCCGACCTGAGTGCAGATGCACCAGCATCTCGATGGCCTGGTCTTCCAGATCGGAAGGATCAACACTGTCGGTCATGGGTTCTTCAAGCTTGGAAGTGTGAAGAGGCGTCAGAGTCTGGGGGGGCACGTTCGTATAAGGCAAGCGGTTCATCTCCACTGCGTCCGGCTCAGCGAGTCGCGACAATGACGTACAGCTTGAACAATGTACTTCCCCACGGTGCTTTCGGAAACGCCGAGTCTTATGGCGATCTGCGCATGGGTCAGCCCCTCGAGACGGTTGAGCAGTAGCGCCAACCTTGCGTTGGTTGGCAACTTGTCCATGGCGATATCGAGCTGTGCCAAAGCCTCATCTGTGATCAGAGCAGTCTCTGGTGAAGGGCGTGGATCGCATACCTCCAGGGCCTGTGATTCATCGGCATGCAAAGCATTGAGTCGCCCCTCCCGACGCATACGATCAATGGCCAGGTTGCCAGCTATGCGGAACAGAAACGCGCGAGGCTCCTGTATCGGTTCGCCCGCCGGCAGGTTAACCAAACGCAGATAGGTATCCTGGGCCACATCGGCAGCTTGCTCAACGTTACCCAACCGCCGAGCCAGGAACGCCAACAGTTCTGCGTAGTGCTCATGAAAGTTGGTTAGCAGATCAGAGGTGCCAATGCGTGACATGCTCAGCCCTATTTCGGTGAACCGGCCCCGCCGGAGAGCGGCGAATACTACATTAACTGAGAAGCATTATTAAATGGATTAAGAGCAGCGGCCCGTTTTGCAGCGGAGTTCCGCGCAGACACGTTGGTGATTAAAGCCGACAGTCAAACCCAGCCTTAAGGCAATGGCGTCAATTTGATATCATGGCTGTCAGTCGAAGCAAGGAACTGCTCCATGATCTCACGCGCAAAAAAAATCCTCTGCCTGCCTGGCATTCTGCTGCTGGCGGCAGTTTCCTCCCAGGCTGTCGCTGGGCACTTCGTCATTGACATGCAAACCGATGAAGGCCGCAAGCTGGCGAAAACCATCGGCACCGATAAGTACCGCTACGCCTTGTTCAACGAGTTCAGCAAGGACGCGCCGTACAGTGCGATTGCGCTGAGCAACTCGGAGGGTTTCAAGGACGGCGTTGTCGTTTACAACGCCGTCATCAATGCCACGGAACAGGGCGCAAAAATGATCTTCACGCAGTTTGTCGACTGCGGGAAGCTGCAGACCAATGAGGGCTTTATTGAAGTCAACGATCAGCCGATCAAGGTGCTGCATGAGTGCCGCGAGGAAAAACCAGGCACCAAGGTGTCGATCTTCCTGCCGGTCTCCGATGCCGCGCAGCACTATATCTACAACGCCTTCGCCAAGGATGTCCCGGTGAAGGTCAGGATGGATAAACACCCCGTCGTTTTTCCAACCAACGGTTTCCTCGAGGCCTGGAGCGTGAGAAACAAGAAGGCGCTTTGAACTCAAACCCTGCTCACTGTTGCTCAAACTCATAGCCCAAACTGTGCCCATGGCTGACCCACTCCACCACGCCCCGGCGGTTGAGCTTCAAGTCGTCCTTGCCACTGCCCTCGCGCACCGGTGAATGCTCGCCATAGGCGTGAACATTCACCTGTTCATACAAGGCGCCGTACTTGACCAGGTAATAGGCAATCATCGCGGCACGCGCCTGGGCCAGGACGAAGTTCTGCTCGGGCGAGCCGATGTCATCGGTATGGCCCTCGACAAAGACTTCGGCCTCGGGATGGCTCACCAGGTAGTTGGCCACATAGGCAAGCCTGGCCTGATAAGGCGGCTCGATCGCCGAGCTGTCGGTGTCGAAATACACCACCAGGCCGCCGGCCACATCGGGCTCATCCGACAGCGCTTGCAGGGCGCGCTGGTTGTTGGCATCGGCCTCGGCCGCCGAGACGAACAGCGAGTGTTCGCTGGTGCTTGCAGGGTTGCTGCAGCCTGTCGCCGTCAATACCAACAGCACGGGCAGGAAGCAGCGCAGATAACGGTTCATAGGCCCCTCTTCTCGTCTACAGGATCGCAACTAGCCCGCGCACAACAGGCACACGCCCAGCCATTGGTACACCTTGAGCAACAGGTAGTCCCAGGCCCGACTGAACCAGCCGCCCTCTTCCACGCTTTCCATCACCACCAGCGGCTTGCTGGCGACGTGTTTTGAGCCCACCTGGAAGTTGACCACCCCCACCACCTGCCCCGCCTGCAACGGCGCGTGAAGTTCGGCGGTGTCGACGATGGCGCTGGCCTGCACCTCGGCCGAGTGCCCGTAGGGCACGCTGATGGTCGCTTGCGCGCCGGCATTGAGCTTGACGTTGCGGGTCTGGCCAAACCACACCCGCTTGCTCATGAACACCTCGTCGGCCTGGATCGGCGTCACCGTCTCGAATGCGCGAAAGCCCCACTTGAGCAGTTTTTCCGACTCCTGAAAGCGCAGCCGATCGGACTTGGCACCCATCACCACGGCAATCAGGCGGCGCCCGTCACGTTGCGCCGAGGTGACCAGGCTGTAGCCGCCTGCGCTGGAGTTGCCGGTCTTTAAACCGTCGACATCCAGGCTGGTACTCCACAACAGGCGGTTGCGGTTGTATTGCTGAACGTTGTTGAAGGCGAAGGCCTTTTGTTTGTACAAGGCGTACTCCGCCGGCAACTCGGCAATCAGCGCACGGCTGAGTATCGCCATGTCGCGGGCACTGCTGTATTGCCCTTCGGCGGCCAGGCCATGGACGGTCTTGAACTGGGTATTGGTCAGGCCAAGTTTGCCGGCCTGTTCATTCATCAGGTCGATAAAGGCGTTTTCGCTGCCGGCGATGTAAGTGGCCAGGGCAATGCAGGCGTCATTGCCAGACTGCACCACAACCCCGGCATTGAGGTCTTGTACCGAGACCCGGTCGCCGGGCTTGAGAAACATCAACGAAGAACCCTGCAAGTGCGGATTGCCTGCGGCCCAGGCATCGTGCTCGATGGTCACCCGGTCACTGGCGCTGAGTGCGCCGGACTGCAGAGCCTCGCCGATCACATAACTGCTCATGATCTTCACCAGGCTGGCAGGGTCGATGCGCGCATCGGCATTGCCCTGGGCCAGGACTTCGCCACTTTCATAGTCCATCAACATCCACGATTCGGCGGCGACGCCCGGTGCCGCGACAAGGTCTGCAGCACTTACCGTAAAAGACGCACTGGCCACTAACCACGGTGCAAGTAATACACACAACAACCCCTTAACTACTGCTGAACCTTTCATACGCTCCCAAACTCGACTGCCCAACTCATCAGCCACTGCAAATACGCTGATGAAGTATTTGTCCGCGGATTGTGCGTACGCCTATACTATAAATCAATCAACTATCAAGATATCTGATATGCATAGCATTGATATCGACTCTGTCGACTTGAACTTACTGCGAGTGTTTGTCGCCCTGATCGAAGAAGGCGGTGCCAGCCGCGCTGCGCTGCGCCTGGGGGTGACCCAGCCTGCGGTCAGTGCGGCCCTTGCGCGGCTGCGGGAAATTTACGCCGACCCGTTGTTCGAACGCACCGGCCGTGGCCTGCGCCCGACCCTGCGCGCCAACGAGCTGGCGCCGCTGATTGGCGAGGCCCTTAATCGCTGCCGGCAAGCCTTTGCGTTGTCGGTCGCCGGCAAAGACATCAAGGGCCGGACCATCACCATCGGCCTCTCCGACGACAGCGAAATCGCCCTGGGGCAAAGCCTGGTGGCGCTGATCGATGAACAACTGCACGGCCTGCGCATTCTGTTCCGCCAGACCCACAGCGGCCTGGTGCAGGACATGCTCATGCATCATCAGATCGATATCGCCGTGTCTGCCGGCGGGCTGTCGTCGCCGCTGATTGCCCGCCACCGCCTGGGCCGCGGCAACTACCTGTGCATCGCCGACGCTGACAACAGCATCCCCAGCAGCGCCGAGGACTACGCCCAGCGACCGCACCTGCTGGTGTCGTCGGGCGGTTTCGTCGGCATCGTCGACGAGGGGCTGAATGCGGCCGGCTACAAGCGCAGCATCCGCGCCTCGACCTCGCACTTTGCCGCAGTGCCGTTTCTGCTGGTGGGCTCGAAGCTGATCACCACGGTGCCCACCCACGCCGCCCGGGCCATGGAACGGGTCAGCACCCTGCAGACCTTTCCCTGCCCGGTGCCGCTGCCCTCCTACGACCTGGAAATCGGCACGCGGGTGGGCAGCAAGCACGACAGCACGCTGCAAACGGTCAAGTCGCTGATCATTCAACTGGTGGACAACACCTTCTGCCTGTCCTGAGGCCGGGCATCGAGCGCCAGTTGCACGCACGCGCGGGCCAGCACGGTGGTCGGGTCAACCACCGCCACCCGGTGCCGCCCCAGGGCCAAGGCCGGCACCGGGCTGAGCACCAAGGGCAGCTCGGTGCAGCCCAGAATCAACACCCCGGCACCCAGCTCGCACAGGTGCTCGGCGACCACCAGCAACTGCTCCTTGCAGATGCCCTCGGTAAACCCGGCCTTGATCCCGCGCGCCCCGTAAATCGCCTCCATCACCAGCGCCTGGTACTCGTGCCCCGGGGTGAGCAACTGCAGCCCGGCCGCCCGCGCGGCCTCATGATAGACAGCGCTTTGCAACGTGCCCGAGGTGGCCAGCAAGCCCACTGGCGTGCTCGATCCATGCTGCTCGACGATGCAGGCGATGGTCTCGTCGAGCATGTTGACGATCGGCACCTCAAGGTGCGGCTGGATACGCGCTACGAACGCATGAGCGGTGTTGCACGGGATGGCGATGGCATCGGCACCGGCGTCCGCCAGGCGCTGGCAGGTGGCGTAGAGGGCAATGGTCGGATCGGTTTCAGCCCTGAGCAGGTTCGCGGTGCGGTCGGGAATCTGCGGGTTGTGCTCGACCACCATTTTGATGTGGTCCTGATCCTTGCCGGCAGGCGTGTTGGCCACGACCTTATCCATGAAGTCCACCGTTGCCGCCGGCCCCACGCCGCCGACGACGCCGAGCTTGAACGGCGTCTCGGCGCGCCGGTAGTGCTCACTGGCGGCGAAGTCGGCATAGATCGCATTGCTGTCGAGCATGGCAATGCCGCTACGCTGCAAGGCCGCGCAGACCAGGGCCAGTTCGGTCATGCCCGGTACGATGACGGCCGCACCCTGCGCCTGCAGCGCGCCAGCCAGGCGCTGTACGGCCTCGAACGGCGCGCCGTCGAGCCCGCCGTGCTTGATGCCAGCCTCGCCGTACACCGCCGCCATCAAGGCTGCCTGCTCGACCGCCGACGGGTAGCTGAGGCGATAGTCGCCGCCCAGGTAGCGCTCGAACAGCCCGGACCCGCGAACCACATCCGAGGCCAGCACGCCGAGCACCGTCCCCGGCGCATACCGGCCGGCAATGTGCTGCTTGAGCGCCGCCATCATGTCGAGGATGCGCAGGCTCAGTTGCTCCTGGATCTCGCCCAGGAAGGTATGGCTGGCGAAGCACGGCAGCATCACCGTCTCGATACCGCGGGCCTCGAACGCCTTGCACAGTTCATAGACATAGAACTTGCGCGAGGCGATGCTGGCCCCGGCGTAAAGGGGCAACGCGGCATCGCTGAAAGCCTGCTGCTCCAGCAGCAGGTGGCAGTTGAACTGCTCGGCCAGCACCTGGCGCGAGCGGGTCAGCTTGTAGAACAGGTCTGCCCCGGCCAGCGCCCCCAAGCCGCCGATCACGCCGATTTTGCGTACCGCGACAGCTTCATCCGATTGCACTTTTGTCTTCATTGCCTTGACCTGTTGGTGGCTTGCGTCGGGTTCACAGTGATTCGCAGACTTCACCCTGCACCGCCAACGTTGGGCTCTCTTTGATAAGCCGGGCCGGCAGCGCCAGGATCAGCGCGCCAGCGCCGACCACCAGCAAGACGGCGAACAGGTACAGGCCGATATCCAGGCTGCCGGTGCTGGCCTTGACCAGCCCCAGCACCGTTGGGCTGGTGAAGCCGCCAAACAGCGCCAGGGAGTTGATCAGGGCAATGCCGCCGGCAGCTGATTCACTGCCCAGGTAACGGGTGGGGATGGTCCAGAACAACGGCATCGAGGCATACAAGCCGACCGCCGCCACGCTCAGGGTCACCAGGCCCAGCACCAGGTTGCCCGGCACCAGGGTGCAGGCGATCAACGCGCAGGCGGCCACCAGCATGCAGCTTGCCAGGTGCCAGCGGCGCTCGCCGACGGCATCGGAATGCCTGCCGATGACGATCATGCCGACGGCGCTGGCGATGTAGGGCACCGCTGTCAGCAGGCCGATATGGAAAGGGTCGTCGACGCCGTAGCTTTTGATCATCCCCGGCAGCCAGAAACCGAGAATGTAGAGCCCGGCCATTACCGAGAAATACACCAGCGCCAGGGCATAGATACGCGGGTCGCGTACCACCGCACCGAGTGCGTGGCTTGTGCTGCCGGTGGGCGTGCCAACCTCTGCGGCAATGCGCTGGCGCTCTTCGCGGCTCAGCCATGTTGCCTGCTCGGGCCGGTCGATCAGCAGGAAGCCGGCCAGAATACCGAGGATGACCGCCGGCGCCCCTTCGAGCAGGAACATCCACTGCCAGCCGTGCAAATCATGCACCCCTTCCATGGCGCGAATGATCCAGCCTGACAGCGGCCCGCCGAGAATGCCGGCGATGGCAATGGCCGACATGAACACGGCGATCACGCTGCCGCGCATGCGCACCGGAAACCAGTAGGTCAGGTAAAGGATGATGCCCGGGAAGAACCCGGCTTCGAACACCCCGAGGAAAAACCGCGCCAGGTAGAACTGCAAAGGCGTCTGCACAAACATCATGCAAGACGACACCAGCCCCCAGGAAATCATGATGCGCATGATGGTCTTGCGCGCACCGATGCGGGTCAGCAGCAGGTTGCTGGGCACTTCAAACAGCACATAACCGAGGAAAAACACCCCGGCGCCGAGCCCGTAGACCGCATCGCTGAAGTTCAGGTCCTGTTGCATGCGCAACGCGGCGAAACCGATATTGACCCGGTCCAGGTAAGAAACGATGTAGCTGACAAACAGCAGCGGCAATATCTTCCAGGCGATCTTGCGGTACAGCAGGTGCGAACCATTATTCATTTCTGACAAGCCTCTAGTATTTTTCTTATTGGTGCAGGGCAACGCAAAGCGCAGAAACTTCAAAGCAACGATCAACCTCAGAGCGTGTCGGAATCGACAGGCACCTGGCCTCAGGACGAAGCCAGGTGTGCAGCAACATCAGGGCAACCGGCGCACGCGCGCCCTGCCCACTTCGGGTTATTGCTGGAACTTCACCGAGCTTTTCGCCCGTTCATCAACCAGCAAGGTGAAGACATCCGGGCGCGAATAGTGGCCGACCACATCAAAGTCGTACCGCGCCTTGACCAGCTCGGCCGAATCGATCTGCACCACCAGCAAACCGGGGCCGTGCTTCAATGGCCCGGCAATCACCTCGCCCATGGGGCCGATGATCACGCTGTTGCCCTGCATCAGCGGACGGTCGTCATCCCAGTGCGGCAGGCTGGTGCCCAGGTCGCGTGGCGACGGCTGGTACTGGCAGGCGCTGACCAGAAAACAGCGCCCTTCGTGGGCGATATGGCGCATGGAGATTTGCCAGTTGTCGCGCTCGTCCACCGTCGGTGCACACCACACCTCGATGCCTTTGGCGTACATCGCCATGCGCAGCAGCGGCATGTGGTTTTCCCAGCAGATTGCCGCGCCGATCTTGCCCACCGGGGTATCGATCACCGGCAAGGTCGAGCCGTCGCCCTGGCCCCAGATCAGCCGTTCGCTGCCGGTCGGCATGAGTTTGCGGTGGTTGGCCACCAGGCCCTGCTCCGGCGAGAAGAACAGCGCCGAACAGAACAACGAGCTGCCACTGCGCTCGATGACACCGACCACCAGGTGCGCGCCGGTACGTTGCGCCAGGGCTGCGAGTTCGGCGGTTTCGGCGCCCGGCACATCGATGGCATTGGCAAAATAGCGCTCAAAGGCCTCGCGGCCTTCCGGCAGGCGATAGCCCATGTAGGTGCCGAAGATTTCGCCTTTCGGATAGCCGCCCAACAGGGCTTCGGGCATGACCACCAGCTGGGCGCCAGCGGCCTTTATTTCAGCCTCGTAGGCAAGAATCGCCTCCAGGGTTGGTTGTTTGCCGTCGGGGTGCGAACCCAGTTGCAGTGCTGCCACAGTAGAGAGGGTCATGGGTCGTTATTCTTGGGTGATGGATGGTGTGTGCATGCTCCTCTGGGCGTTGATATCGAGCAATCCGTCAAAACTTAAATCTGATATCAACTGTACTGATATCAGCACTTGAGCCAGGCAACCCAATCAATCCATCGCTTTTAGCGATGGAAGCTATTTTTCAAATAAGCAAAAAACCGATGAGAATGGCCTCACCGAAACACACCTTCAGGTGACGTCATGAAACTGCAAGCCACCCACAAATCCTTTGCTGAACGCATCGTCCACGCCGTCGGCTTCGAACTGATCGCCGTGCTGATCTGCGCACCGATCGGCGCCTGGCTGCTGAACCGCTCGATGCTGGAAATGGGCGCGCTGGCGGTGATGCTGTCGACCGTGGCGATGATCTGGAACATGCTCTACAACGCGGCGTTCGACCGTCTCTGGCCGGTCAGCCGGGTCGCGCGTACGGTCAAGGTCCGTGCCCTTCACGCCGGCGGCTTTGAAACTGGCTTTGTGCTGATCGGCGTGCCGATCGCAGCGCTGATGCTCGACGTGTCGCTGGTGCAGGCGTTCTTGCTGGAGATCGGTTTCTTCGCCTTCATGCTGCCCTACACCATGGCCTACAACTGGGCCTACGACCTGCTGCGCCAGCGCCTGCTGAGCGCACCGGCAAGCGTAGTGCGGGTGCAATAATCGCGTGAGTAACGCCGGGCCCCTCTTTAGCATCGAGCTAAATAGTGGCATTCTGCACCCCATGGATATCTACGCGATTCGCAAGCACAACCTGCTGCAGTTGCTCGGCACCCAACGCAAGGCCAGCTGTGCCGAGCGCTGGGGCATGAGCCCGGCGCACCTGAGCCAGATCCTGTCGCTGCGCACAGAAAAAAACCTCGGCGATGAAGTGGCCCGGCGCATCGAGCAGGCCGAGCGCCTGCCTGCCGGCTGGATGGATGTGCTACAGGGCGAGGCTGGTGTACCGGCCAGCGGCGAGTTCGTCAGCATCGCCCACTTCGACATCCGCGGTTCGATGGGCAACGGCAACACGCCACCGGCCCATGTCGAAGTAATCCGCGACCTGACCGTGCACCTGGACTGGCTGCGCGGCCAGGGCATCAGTTTTTCTGCCGCGCACAACCTGGCAATCATCAGCGGCGATGGCGACAGCATGGCCGGCACCTTCAACGACGGCGACCCGCTGCTGGTCGACCGTGGCATTCACGAGGTGCGCAGCGATGCCATCTTCGTGTTCAGCCTCGACGGCGACTTGTTCGTCAAACGCCTGCAACGCCTGACCGATGGCGCCTTGCGGATGATTGCCGACAATCCGCTGTACCCGCCGGTATTGATCGAAGGCGCGGCGCTGGAAAAACTGCACATTCATGGCCGGGTGCTACTAGTTTGGAACGCACGAAGAGTATGATGGCAAAACAACCGACCGCTCTGGTCGGTTAATGGACACTAGACAACAGCAGTAGGATGTAGCGATTCCAGCAACGGATTGCTCGACCGAATCCGTGTGACTGAGATCGAATCATGAGCGGTAATCTGTGGGTGTGGGAAGAAGAAGAGCTGCTGGCAATGCGCAGGGCATTTGCTGCACTCAAAGCCGGGCAACCCCAGGCAGAGCGGGTGTCGCAGCGGCGCATGGCCGCCGAGATGGGCGTCAGCGTCACCACCCTGAATGCCTACATGACCGGCAAGCGGGCGCTGGACGTCAAGTTCGCGCTGATGTTTGAACGCCTCACCGGCATCCCCACGCGCAGCTACAGCCCGCGCCTGGCTGACGAGATCGCAAGCCACCGGCACCATCACAAACCTGCGGTCTAGAGCCTGCGCGCCATTGAACGCTGAGCCTCGCTTGGCCTCGTGAAATTTATCTGGTAGTTTTTCATGAAAAAATACCAATAAAAATTCATGAGGTCCGTCGTGTTCAAGCAATCTGCCCAGCATGTCGCCAGCTATTACGCCCAGACCTACCCCGCCGCCATCCCTCTGCGCCCTACCCTGCAGGAACGCCTGGACACCGAGGTGCTGATCATTGGCGCCGGCTTCAGCGGCCTGCACACCGCCCTGCGCCTGGCGCTCGCCGGCAAGCGGGTGACCCTGGTGGAAGCCAGCCGGGTGGCCTGGGCGGCGTCCGGGCGCAACGGCGGGCAGGCGTTGCTGGGGTGGTCGTGCGACATGGCGCCGCTGGAAAAGGCCCTTGGCCAGGAACGCGCACGGCGCCTGTGGGACAGCATGCGCTGGGCCGCCAGCGAGCTGCGTGAATTGCCCGAGCGCCACGGTTTTGCCGTCGATTACCAGCGTGGCAGCCTGTGGGCGGCGGTGCTACCGCGACGGGTGGCCATGCTCCACGAGGCCAGGCACGAAGCCGAAACTAAATGGGGCTATGACCAGTTGCGGGTGATCGAGCGCGACGAATTGCCCGAATGGATCGGCAGCCCGCGCTACCAGGCCGCGCTGTACGATGCCGAAGGCGCCCACCTCAACCCGCTGAAACTGGCCCAGGGCCTGGCCAGCGCCATCGAAGCGGCCGGCGGGCGGATCTTCGAGCAAAGCCGGGTGCTCAGCTACCGCGATACCCCGGCAGGCTTTGTCGCCCGCACTGAAAAAGGCGAAATCCGCAGCGACGTGCTGGTGCTGGCCTGCAACGCCTACATCGACCAGCTTGACCGACCACTGTCGCAGCGCCTGCTGCCGGTGGGCTCCTATCAGGTGGCCACCGCGCCCCTGGACCCGGCCCTGGCCCGTTCGCTGCTGCCGCGCAACAGCTGCGTGATCGACAACCAGTTCGTCCCCGACTACTTCCGCCTGACCCCGGACCAGCGCCTGCTGTTCGGCGGCGGCTGTACCTACCTGGGCGGTATCCCCAAGGACGTTGCCGCCGCCACCCGCCCGGTGCTGGAACGGGCCTTCCCGCAGCTACAGGGCGTGGCGATCGACTACGCCTGGGGCGGCCATATCGACTGCAGCCTGCGCCGCACCCCGGACATCGGCCGCCAGGGCCAGCGCTACTGGCTGCAGGGCTTCTCCGGGCATGGCGTGCTGCCGACCCTGGCCGGCGCCCGCGCGGTGAGTGATGCGATCCTTAGCAACCACGATTTGCTGGCGTTGTACCAGGCCATCGACAACGGCCGTTTCCCCGGTGGCGACCTGCTCGCCGCGCCGCTGGAAGCTGCCGGCAAAGCCTGGTACCGCCTGCGCGACACTATTTGAGAGAGCCCCTTTATGGACATGCAGGAAGAAATCGAAAGCCTGGCGATCCTCATCCGCGACCTGCGCAAGCACCGCAACCTGACCCTCGGCGAGCTGGCCGAACGCATCGACCGCTCGGTGGGCTTTCTGTCCCAGGTCGAGCGCGGCCTGTCGCGCCCGACCGTGGCCGACCTCACCGCCATCAGCGAAACCCTGTGCGTGCCGACGACCTACTTCTACAACCTGAGCAAGCCGCGGCAAGTCGACTGGGTCACCCGCCCCGGCGAACGGCGCACCCTGTATTACGCCGCCGGGGTCACCGACGTGCTGGTCTCGCCCAAGCTCAACGGCGGTTTCTCGATGCTTGAAAGCCACCTGGCGCCCGGCGCGAGCAGCGGTGACGGGCACCTGGACGACAGCTCCGAGCAAGGCGGGTTTGTCCTTGAAGGCGAGTTGAGCCTCTGGCTCGATGACGCCCCAGAGCCGGTCACCCTGCAGGCCAACGACAGCTTCCAGCTGCCGCCGCACAGCCAGTTCCGCTACGCCAACCTGACCGAACACAGTACCCGGGTGCTCTGGGTATTCCGTTGAAACCAAGCGCAGGATCGCACGTGATGACAACAATAAAAGACTGCCCTGATCTGCTTAGTGAAGTACGCGCATTTCGCGCCGAGCATCCTCAGGTGCGTTATGTCGACCTGATCAGCCTGGACATCCCCGGGCACTTTTATGGCAAGCGCTACCCGATCGACATGCTCGAAAAAGTCGCCGCCGGCAGCGCCCTGAAACTGCCGCAGAACTGCGTGCTGCTCGGTGTTCAGGGCGGCCTGCACCCGATCGGCGACTACTGCTTCAACGACGGCGACCCGGACGCGCCACGGCGGCTGATCCCCGGCACTCTCAAGCCGGTGCGCTGGGAGAACCAGCCGCTGGGGCAGATGCTGATCAGCTCTGACGGCACCGCCGCGCCCATTGAGTTCGAGCCCCGAGAAGTGCTGGCGCGGGTGCTGCAACGCCTGGAACGGCGCGGCATTCGCCCGGTGGTGGCCTTTGAGCTTGAGTTCTACCTGTTCGACCGCGCGCTCAAAGACGGCCTGCCGCAGTTCCCCCGCGACCCGTTCAGCGGCGATGCCGATGACCAGCCGAACATGCACATCGAGCGCCTGTCGCGCTACTCCGACGTGCTGCGGGACATGGTCGAGGCCGCCAACGAGCAAGGCGTGGACGCCAACGTCATTACCGCAGAACTGGGCCCCGGACAGTTCGAGATCAACTTCGGCCACTGCGACGACGGCCTGCGCGCCGCCGACTGGGCCGCCCTGTTCGCCCGCAGCACCCGTGGCGTGGCGCTCAAGCACAGCATGCGCGCCAGCTTCATGAGCAAGCCCTACCTCGACGCGCCGGGCAGCGGCATGCACGTGCATGTCAGCCTCTACGACCAGCAGGGCAACAACCTGCTGGCTGCCGACAACCAGCGCCCGCTGCGCCATGCCGTGGCTGGCTGCCTGGAGTTGCTGCCGCAGTGCATGCCGATCTTTGCCGCCAACCACAACGCGATGCGCCGCTACGGCGCCATGGTCAACGCCGCGAGCCGCGCCAGCTGGGGCTTTGAAGACCGCGACGCGTGCATTCGCATCCCCGAATCGGACCCACGCAACCTGCGCATCGAACACCGTCTGGCCGGCGCCGACGCCAACCCATACCTGGTGCTGGCAGCGATTTTAAGTGGCATGGAACACGGTTTGGAGGCCGGCAAAGAGCCGATTGCGCCGCTCAACGAAGACCGCAGCAGCGGCATCGACTTTCCCAAGGACATGCTCGCGGCGGTGGCGGCCATGCGTCATCACCCGGTGGTCAATGAGCGGTTGGGCAGTGAGTTCGTCATGGTCTATTGCGAGAACAAGAGGCAGGACCACCTGGCGTTCATGCATGAAGTAAATGCGCGGGAGTATCGCTGGTTTCTCTAGACTGCGCCGGCCTCATCGCGGGTCTCGACTTGATCCGCGATAGGGCTCGAAGCCGAGCGCAGTTTAGCTATTGACGAAATTTTAGCTTGCAGCTAATTATTAGCTCAAGCCCACATCCATTTCAGAGAGGGCCCACACCGAAAACCGAAGGAGAAACCCATGAGCGTCAACATTGACCGCCTAACAATCACCACCCCGGTACCCAAGTCCACCAGCGACCCCACCGCCCTGGAACTGACCGGCGCCCAGGCCCTGGCGCAACTGCCGAAAATCATCGCCAGGCTCGACGACGGCTCGGTCCGCTTCACCGCCCCAACCAAAGGCGCGTCGAGCAAAAGCACCCACCGCACCCGCTGCGAATGGAAAGAACCGACCTACTGGTCGCTCGCCAGCGCCAGCAAACACCACAACCACCAGAGCATGACCCTGAGCAAGGTCAACGCGGCGCAGAAGGTGGTGATCTCGCAACTGCACGTCAAAGACGACGACAGCCCGGTG
This sequence comes from Pseudomonas sp. B21-035, assembly GCF_024748945.1. Taxonomy (NCBI): domain Bacteria; kingdom Pseudomonadati; phylum Pseudomonadota; class Gammaproteobacteria; order Pseudomonadales; family Pseudomonadaceae; genus Pseudomonas; species Pseudomonas sp. B21-035. The sequence continues at coordinate 2,189,761 of NZ_CP087179.1, read as the reverse complement.
GTCAAGGTGTTCTGGAACAAGGGCAAGCTCACTTACGGCTTTCGCCGAAGCTACAACCAGAGCGCCCCGGCCAGCGTCACCCTGCTGGCCAATGTGCCGCTGGGCACCGCGTTCGAGATCATTCTCGATGTCACCGCCAAGGGCGTGGTGACCCTCGCTGCCACCTGCAAGGGCAGCACCGCCAGCAGCGGACCATTGCAGATGGATGCCAGCTGGAACAGCCGCACCTTCAACTTCCACGGCGGCGTCTACAACCAGGTTGATTACAGTGACAGCACGCCGGCCAGCGACGGCTCGGTCTGCATCATCAGCGCGCTGGCGCTGGGTCACCATTAAGCCCTGAGCCCTCTGCCAGGCACTGCTCAAGCCACTGGCAAAAGCTCACAGTCAAGGCCTCCCCTTCACTGTTACGGTGCACCAGCCACGCCCACTTGGGCCCGCGCACAGTCTGCTCGGTCAGCGCTACCAGGTTGCCTTGCGCACGCGCCTGCCCGGCCAGCAAGCCACTCACCAGGGCAATGCCCAAGCCCTGGCTGGCAGCGTCAAGCAACTGCCCGGGGTCGGAAAAATTCAGGCCCTGCAGCTTCTGCCCCACAGCCTCGCCACCCTGGGTGTGCCAGTAGCTCCAGTCCATTTCCCGCTCGCCGTGCAGGGTGGTCCGCCGCGCCACGTCGAGCTCCAGCAGGCGCGGGTGACAGGCCGGGTACAGCCGATCCTGCAACAACACGTGAAAGCTGCAATCGGCCTGGGCACTGATGTCGTCGCGCACGGCAATGTCGATGGTCTGGGTGGTCATGTCAGGGATTTCATCGCTGGTGAACAGCCACAGGTCCACCTCCGGGTGCAGCCGATGAAAGTCGCCCAGGTGCGGCACCAGCCAGTGCCGGGCAAACGCCGGCGTGGTGTTGACCACCAGTTGGTTGGGCTTGCGGTACTGCTCCAGGCGACGGATGCCAACGGTCAGTTGCTGCAGCATCACCTGGGTGGTGCTGAGCAGGTCGTGGCCGGCATCGGTAAGCGACACGCTGCGCCCTTCGCGAAAGAACAGCGGTTGCTCCAGGTAGTTTTCCAGGCTGCGGATCTGCTGGCTGATCGCCGATTGGGTCAGGTGCAGCTCTTCGGCAGCCTTGTGAAAACTGCCCAGGCGCGCCGCCGCTTCAAAACCGCGCAGCGTGTTCAGAGGTGGCCAGTGTTTCAGCATGATTGATAAGCCCAGCTAATCATATATCGGCAAAATCCATCGTTTGTTCAGGTGCAGACCCCAGTTATAGCATGGACACCCCGGCAACCTTGCTGAAAACAATTACTTAACTGAAGGGTATTGCAATGCACAACGACAGCGCCAACAACAACGGCTGGTTCATGCCCGCCGAATGGGCTCGCCACGCTGCCACCTGGATGGTCTGGCCGCACAACCAGGCCCTGTGGGAGTCGACCTGGGGCGTCACCCTGGCGGCTGTGCAGGTGGATTTCGCCCGGGTCGCCAACGCCATCGCCCGCTTCGAGCCGGTGAAAATGGTCGTCGACCCCAGCGCCGTCAGCCAGGCCCGCGCGTTGTGCGGGGCCAACATCGAGCTGATCGAAATCGCCGTCAACGACAGCTGGTGCCGCGACTCCGGCCCAAGCTTCATCTGCCACCCGCAGCGAGGCCTGGCCGGGGTCAGCTGGCGCTTCAACGCCTGGGGCGGCAAGTCGGCCCACGACCTCGATGAAGGCCTGGCCCGGCGCGTGCTCAATGGCCTGGGCCTGCCATGCTTCGGCAGTTTTCTGGCCAACGAAGGCGGCGCCATTCATGTCGATGGCGACGGCACGCTGATCACCACCGAATCGGTCCTGCTCAACCCCAACCGCAACCCGGGCCTGGGCAAGCAGGACATGGAAGAAATCTTCGTCCGCCTGCTGGGGGTGAACAAGGTCATCTGGCTGCCGGGCGACCCGGACTACGTCACTGGCGACATGACCGATGGCCACGTCGACGGCGTCTGCGCGTTCGCCCGGCCGGGCGTGCTGCTGGTCGATGCCACCGAAGATCAAACCTCGGTCTACGCCCAGGTGGCGAAGGAGAACCGCCGCGCCCTGGAACTGGCGACCGACGCCCGTGGCCGCAGTTTCGAGCTGATCGACCTGTACGAAGCTTCCGCTGCGGTCGACACCGATGCCGAAGTGTTCTGCGCCTCCTACACCAACTTCTACCTGTGCAACGACGCGGTGATCATGCCCGCCTACGGTATCGACGCCGACCAGCAGGCCGCCGCCACCCTGCAGCAGGCCTTCCCCGGCCGCAGCGTGGTACCGGTGCAAATCAACCAGCTGGCCCATGGCGGTGGCGGCGTGCATTGCATCACCCAGCAGCAACCGGCCTGGCCCCTGAAAGGAGCCAAGCCATGAGCGCGCTGAGTGTCGCCAGCCTGCAGCTGGCCTGCAGCTGGAACCTTGAAGACAACCTCGATAACGCCGAGCGGCTGGTGCGCGAGGCGGCGGCGGCCGGGGCCAGGCTGATCCTGCTGCCCGAGCTGTTCGCCACGCCCTACTTCTGCATCGAGCAATGCCACGAGCACCTGGCTCTGGCGCAACCCTATGAAAACAGCCCGCTGTTGCAGCGCTTTGCCGCCCTGGCGGCGGAACTGAACGTGGTATTGCCGCTGAGCTGGTTCGAGCAGGCCGGCAATGCCTACTTCAATTCGCTGACCGTCGCCGATGCCGACGGGCGCTTGCTCGGCGTCTACCGCAAGACCCACATCCCCAACGCCATCGGCTACCAGGAAAAGGAATACTTCAGCCCCGGCGATACCGGTTTCAAGGTCTGGGACACCGCCGTCGGGCGCCTGGGCGTGGGCATCTGCTGGGACCAGTGGTTCCCCGAGACCGCCCGCTGCCTGGCCTTGCAAGGTGCAGAAATCCTCTTGTTTCCCACCGCCATCGGCTCCGAGCCCGGCGCTGCGGCGCTGGATTCGCGCGACCATTGGCAACTGACCCAGCGCGGCCACTCCGCCGCCAACATCCTCCCGGTGATCACCGCCAACCGCACCGGCGTTGAAGTGGCGCGCAGCGATGCCGAGCTGCACATGCGTTTTTATGGATCGTCGTTCATCACCGACCACAAGGGCCGCCTGCTGGCCGAAGCCGATCGCGACAGCCCTTGCATGCTGCTGGCCGAGCTGGACCTGGCGCACATGCGCGAAGAGCGCCTGACCTGGGGCATCTACCGCGACCGCCGCCCGGAAATGTACGCCACCCTGTTGAGCCTGGACGGCCGTCACCCACACAGCACCTGGAGGCATGGCGCATGAACAGCCTGAAAACCCTGATCGCCCTTTCCCTGGCCCTGGGCTGCAGCCTGGCCAACGCCGAAGACAAAGTGCTGCGCCTGTACAACTGGGCCGATTACTTTGCCGAAGACACCCTCAAGGATTTCACCGCCCAGACCGGCATCAAGGTCATTTATGACGTCATGGACAGCAGCGAAACCCTGGAGGCCAAGCTGCTCTCGGGCAACAGCGGCTACGACCTGATTTTCCCCGGCGACACCGTGGCCGAACGCCTGGCCCGCGCCGGCGCCCTGCAAAAGCTCGACCCGGCCAAACTCGAACACCTGGCAGACATCGAGCCCGGCCTGCAGCGCCTGCACCAGCGCCACCCCAACTCGCGCGAGAGTACCGTGCCCTACACCTGGGGCAGCATTGGCCTGACCTACAACCGCGCGGCCATCGAGCAGCGCATCGCCAATGCCCCGGTCAACAGCCTCGACCTGCTGTTCAAGCCAGAAAACGCCGCGCTGCTGGCCGACTGCGGCATCTCGATGATCGACTCGCCCGACGAAGTGCTGGCGGTGGTGCTGCACTACCTGGGCAAGGACCCACGCAGCGGCAAGGCCGATGATTTGCTCGCCGCCCGGCAGATGCTCGGGGCGATCAAGCCGTACATCCGCAAGTTCCAGTCGCAGCCGGTGACCCAGCTGGTCAATGGTGACACCTGCATTTCCCTCGGTTACAGCGGCGACATGATCCAGGCCCAGCGCACCGCCGATGCCGCCGGTAAAAAGGTCGAGTTCCGCTACCACATCCCGGTGGAAGGCACGACCATCTGGATGGACAGCATGGCCATTCCCGCCGATGCCGCCCACCCGGAATACGCCTACGCTTTTATCAACTTCGTCATGCAGCCGCAGCAGATGGCCGCCATCAGTTCGTTCACCGGCTACCCCACCTCCAGCGCCAAGGCACGGCCGCTGGTCGAGCCGCAGATGCGTGACAACCCGGACATTTACGTCAGCGACGAAACCTACGCGCGGCTGATCCCGGGCAAGGACATTACCCAGAAAGACATGCGCGCGCGCATGCGTACCTGGACCACCCTCAAGACTTCCTCGGCCCATTGAGCCGTCACTACGAGAGCCACACCGATGACACCCCGTCGTACCTTTCTCAAGCATCTGTCAGTCGCCGCCGGCATTGCCGGCCTGGGCCTGGGCCCGTTGCGCCTGGCCATGGCCGCTGACCAGCGCTGGTTCATGCCCGAAGAAGACCAGGCCCAGCGGCGGATCTTCCTGGCGTTTGCCGCCGCCGAAAATGTCTGGGAAGACCAGGCGGACGCGGTCAACAGCTGCATCGCACAACTGGCCCGGACCATCGCCCGCTACCAGCCGGTCAGCGTACTCTGCCGCCCCGAAGACCTGGCCGATGCACGCGAGCAATGTGGCAGCGACAACATCGAGTTCCTGCCCATGGCGCTGGACGACATCTGGATCCGCGATTACGGCGGCTGCTTCGTCATCGACGACGACGGCAACAGCGCGCTGATGGACTTCAACTTCAACGGCTGGGGCAACAAGCAACGCCACCGCAACGACAGCCGCGTGGCGGCAACGCTGAGCGAAACCCTGAACGTGCCCTACCTGCAAAGCGAGCTGACTGGCGAAGGCGGCGGCATCGAAGTGGACGGCCACGGCACGGCGATCATCACCGAAAGCTGCTGGGTCAATGCCAACCGCAACCCCGACTGGAGCCGCAGCGATGTCGAGGCCGAGCTTAAAGCCAACCTTGGCCTGCGCAAGATCATCTGGCTGCCGGGCATCAAGGGCCAGGACATCACCGATGCCCACGTTGACTTCTACGCGCGCTTCGTCGAGCCGGGGGTGGTGATCGCCAACCTCGACAACGACCCGGACTCCTACGATTACCGGGTCACCCGCAAGCACCTGGAAATCCTCAAGCAGGCCACCGACGCCGACGGCCGCCGCTTGACCGTGCACCTGCTGCCGCCACCGGGCAAATTGCGCAGCAACCGCTTTACCCGCGACAACCCGGAGTTTGCCGCCGGCTACATCAACTACCTGCCGATCAATGGCGCGGTGATTGCCCCGCAGTTTGGCGACCCGAAAGCTGACCAGTACTGCAAGCAGTTGCTGGCCAAGTTGTACCCGGGGCGGACCATCGAGCAGGTCAACATCGACCCGATTGCTGCGGGCGGCGGCGGCATACATTGCATCAGCAAGAACATGCCCGACACCCGGCAGTAATCCCGCCAGTCGCCCTGCTCGCTTGACGGCGTGCAGCGGCAGGCCAATAATAGATCGATCAGTCAGTCTACTAATGAGCCAGACATGAGAACCGTAGACCCGGACAAAGTCGCCGCCAAACGCAAGCAGATCCTCGATGCGGCTATCGAATGCTTCGCGCGCAATGGCTTTCACTCCACCTCGACCGCGCAAATCTGCGCCGCTGCGGGCATGAGCCCGGGCAACCTGTTCCACTACTTCCCCAGCAAGAACGCGATCATCGAGGCCATTGCCCAGGACGACCAGCATGGCATGGCCGAGCTGATCGCCCACTACGCCAAGGCCAAGGACAGCCTCGCTGCAATCGAGAACATCGCCATCGCCATGATGGAGTTGTGCAGCGACCCCAGCTACGCCCGAATCAGCCTCGAAGTCGCCGCTGAAGCCTTGCGCAACCCTGAAGTCGGTGCCCTGCTTGCGGTCAATGACGCCAAGGTCAAGGCCGATCTGCAGGCCTTGCTCCAGCGTGGCATCGAAGCCGGGCAGATCGACCCGACGCTGGATACCTCGATGGCCGCGACCTGGCTGATCGCCCTGACCGAAGGCGGCATCGGCCGCGTCGTGCTCGAGCCCGGCTTCAAGGCCAAAGCCCATAAACCGGTGCTGCGCAAGATCATCCGCAGGTTCCTGCAGATTCAGCCATAGGCCGCCCGATATCAGCCTGTTGCGCTCGCTGTGCCTCCCCTTTGCTGTGCCTACTCGAGATTGATCGCGATGGTATCTGTGCTGCGAGACAAACCCCGTCTGTGGATCACCGGCCTGCTGTTACTGCTGGTGGCAGGCTGGGTGCTGGTGATGCCTGCCAGCGAACAAGCGGACATCACCCCTGCGCCCGTGCCCCTGCTCAAGGTCAGCAGCGTGCTGGCCGAACCCGGCACTGTGAGCCAGACCCTCCTTGTCACCGGTAGCCTGGTAGCCCGCGACGAGGTGTCCATCGGGACCGCACTGCAAGACACGCGCATCGCCAGGGTATTGGTCGAGGAAGGTGACACGGTGGTGGCCGGGCAACTGTTGGCGCAACTGGAAGCCGACACCCTCGACGCCCAGGTACGCCAGGCCGAGGCCACCCTCAATCGCAACGCAGCCCTGATCAAGCAGCAGCAAGCGCTCGACATCGAGGCACAGGCCAGCCTTGCGCGAATCAATGAGCTGGGCAGTATCGGTGCGGTCAGCGCCCAGCAACTCGACCAACAGCGCGCCCAGGCCCACGCCAGCGCCGCCGCGTTAGCTGCCGCCCGGGCCGAGCACCAACAGGCCATCGCCCAACTGACTGACGCCCGCACTCGCCGCGACAAGGCCATCATCCTCGCCCCGGTCAACGGCATCATCTCCGAACGTCACGCCCGGCTGGGCGCCATGGCCGGTAGCGAGCCGCTGTTCAAACTGATCCGTGACGGCCAACTCGAGCTCGATGGCGAACTGGCGCAAAGTGCGTTGCAAGCAATTCGGGTCGGTACTGCGGTCCAGGTGCAGGTCGCGGGCATGGACCAGAGCGTAGCCGGCACGGTGCGTTTGCTGGCGCCCAAGGTGGATGCCGGCACCCGCCTGGGGCGCGTGCGCATCAGCCTCGCGGCAACGGCCGATGCGCGCGCTGGCAGTTTCGCCAGTAGCAGGATCGAAACCGGCACTACCGCCGCGGCGGTGGTCATTCCGCTACGGGCGGTGACCTTTGCCGAGGATGGCGGCGCCACCGTCATGGTCCTTGATGCCCACGGCCAGGCGAGCGTGCGTAGCGTGGTCCTTGGCCAGCGCAACAGCCTGCGGGTGCAGGTCAGCAGCGGCCTTGGCGCCGGTGAGCGGGTGGTGGCAAGCGCCTCGGCCTTCGTGCGCAACGGCGACGTGGTCAGCCTGGCACAGGAGCTGGAGCAATGAACCTGGCGGTGTCGTCCTGGGCCATTCGGCGGCCCATCCCGACCCTGGTATTGTTCCTGGTGCTGGCCGTGGCCGGCTGGATCTCCTTTGCCGACCTGCCGATCAACGCCAACCCACGGGTCGACTTTCCGGTGATCACCGTCGCCGTGGTCCAGGTCGGTGCCGCGCCGAGCGAACTCGAACATGCGGTCACCCAGCGGGTCGAGCGCGCGGTGTCCGGCCTGGCCGGTATCCGTCACATTACCTCGACGATCGCCGATGCCATCTCGGTCACCACCGTGGAGTTCCAGCTCGGTGTCGACCCCGACCGCGCCGCCAACGACATCCGCGATGCCATCGGGCAAATTCGCGCGGACTTGCCGCAGACTATCGAAGAGCCGCTGGTCACGCGCATTGATGTCGAGGGCGGGGCGATCCTCAACTACGCCGTCAAATCCAGTGCGCGCAATGCCGTGGACCTGTCCTGGTTTGTCGATGATGTACTCGGCCGGGAACTGCTTGGCGTGCCCGGGGTGCAAAAAGTGCAGCGCCTGGGCGGCCTGGAGCGTGAGGTCAAGGTCGAACTCAAGCCCGAGCGCCTTGAGGCGCTGGGTATCTCGGCCGACCAGGTCAACACCCAGCTGCTGCACAGCAACAGCAACGTGCCCGGCGGGCGGGCGATTCTCGCCGACAGCGAGCAATCCATACGCACACTGGGCAGCGCCCTGACCGTGCAAGCCCTGGGCGACACGCCAATCGCCCTGCCGGACGGACGCTGGGCGCGGTTGAACGAGCTGGCAAGCGTGGTCGATGGCGCCGGTGAAATGCGCTCGCTGGCGCGCCTGAATGGCGAGCAGGTGGTCGGTTTTGCCGTGTTTCGTGCCAAGGGCTCCAGCGATACCCGGGTGGCCGCAGGGGTTGAGGCTGCGCTCCAGCGCCTGCAGCAACATCACCCGGACATCGAAGTCCAGCAGGTCGCCTCGATGGTCGACTACACGCTGGCCAGCTACAACGCCGCGATCATGACCCTGATCGAAGGCGCGCTGCTGACGGTGCTGGTGGTACTGCTGTTCCTGCGCAACTGGCGTGCGACCCTGGTGGCGGCCATCGCCCTGCCCTTGTCGATCCTGCCGACTTTCGCCGCCATGGCCTGGTTCGGCTATAGCCTCAACAGCATCACCTTGCTGGCCCTGACCCTGGTTATCGGCATCCTGGTCGACGATGCGATTGTCGAAATCGAGAACATCGAGCGGCACCTGGACCAGGGCAAGCGCCCCTACCAGGCCGCCATTGACGCCTCAGATGCTATCGGCTTCGCCGTGGTGGCAATTACCGCGACCATCGTTGCGGTGTTCCTGCCGGTGAGCTTTATCGGCGGCTTTGTCGGCCAGTATTTCACCCCCTTTGGCATCACCGTGTCGGCAGCGGTGTTGAGCTCACTGCTGGTGGCACGGCTGCTGACGCCGCTGATGGCCGCCTACTTACTCAAGCCCAAATCGACTGAGCATCAGTTGCAGGCAACGCAAGCGCCCTCTGGCTTGCTCGCGCGCTATCTGCGCCTGCTTGAGTGGGCACTGGCGCATCGGCGCAAAAGCCTGGTGATCGCGGCGGTTTTCCTGCTGGCTTCCTTTGCCCTGGTACCGCTGCTGCCTTCGGGCTTCATGCCGGTCAGCGATACCAGCCTGAGCCGCATCGATGTCTCCCTGCCACCCGGCACGCCCCTGGCGCAGACCGACCGGACCCTGCAACAGATGGCCGCGAAACTGCGCCAGCAGCCGCAGGTGATGTTCGTCTTCAGCACCGCCGGCGGCGAAGATGCCTCCGGCGCCACCGATGTCGCCAGCGGCCAGTTGCTGGTGCGCCTGGTGCCACCCGAGCAACGCGAGATGAGTCAGAAGGTATTCGAGCACGCACTACGACCGGTCCTCGGTGAGTTCGCCGATGTGCGCTTTGCCTTTCGCAGCGACAGCGCGGCGCGAGACATCTCGGTGATTCTCGTCGGTGCCGACGCCCGGCAACTGTCCCAGGCCGCTTACGCGCTGCAAAGCGATATGCGCATGATCAAGGGGCTGGCCAATGTCCAGGTCAACGAACCCTTGCCGCGTCCGGAGCTGTTGATCCGCCCGCGCCTGGATGAGGCCGCCCGCTCTGGCGTCAGTGCCCAGGCCATCGGCAGCGTGGCGCGAATTGCCACTTTGGGCGATATCAATGCCAATTCAGCGCGCTTCAACTTCCACGACCGGCAAGTACCGATTCGCGTGCAACTGGCCGAGGGACAGCAAGGCGACCTCGACACCCTGCGCAACCTGCGGGTGGCCAGCGACAACGGCGGCACGCTGGCGCTGCACAGTGTCGCCGACATCGACTACGGCAGTGGCCCGACAAGGATCGAACGCTTCGACCGGCTGCGGCGCATCTCGGTGGACGCCGACCTCGCCGGCATAAGCCTCGGCTCGGCGCTGGAAGTGATCCAGGCCACCCCCGCCTTGCAGCACCTGCCCCTTGGCGTGCGCGAGGTGGAGTATGGCGACGCCGAGTACATGAATGAAATGTTCGAGAAGTTCGCCACGGCCATGACCTTCGGCATCCTCATGGTGTTTGCCGTACTGGTCCTGCTGTTTCGTGACTTCCTGCAGCCGCTGACCATCCTCGTCTCGCTGCCCCTGGCGGTCGGCGGGGCCATCGGCGGCCTGCTGTTGTATGGCGCCGCCATCGACCTGCCGGTGGTTATCGGTTTGCTGATGCTGATGGGCATCGTCACCAAGAATTCGATTCTGCTGGTCGAGTTCATCATCGAAAAGCGCCGCGCCGGCATGCCTCGGCACCTGGCACTGATGCAGTCGGGCGCCGAACGCGCCAGGCCAATTGTCATGACCACCCTTGCCATGGTCGCCGGTATGCTCCCGGCAGTCCTCAGCAGCGGCGCCGATGCAGGTTTTCGCGCGCCCATGGCAATTGCCGTGATCGGCGGGCTGGTGACTTCAACCTTGCTCAGCCTGGTCTTCGTACCGGTGGTGTTCAGCTATATGGACGACCTGAACAACTGGCTGGCCCCGCGCCTGGCAAAACTCACTTACGTGACTGCGCAAGACCGGGCGGCGGCACAACAGCAACTGGCAGAGGCAAATAATGATCAGACAGTTTAAGCGCTCTTCGCCGCGCGGGCATTTCTCCTTTATTCGCACACCCTCGGGTTAATAGCGGTATTTGTCCCCTGCGGCGCCAATAAGCATATCTAGCCGCTATTTAATTTTGATGAAACCCGTAACAGCCAGGGCAAACGTTATTGCCTGTCATCGGCTATTGAGCCGTTGGGTACTGCTGTTCTCCAAGTTGCTCTTCGGGCTTCGCCGGATGTTCTACAAAAACTGCAAAGCCATTGAATAAATATGCCACTAACAGAGTTTTACATCCTGCTCACGGATACTAACAACAAAGCCCCGTACCCTGATCAGACTTAAATTTACGGGAACACTGTAACCCCCATGAAGACGACAAGGATCTACACTGCGTTGACTGGTCTCTGCCTGGTGAGCGCCTCAGCGAACTTATTGGCGCAAGAGTGGCAGTTCACCTTGCAAGGCGGCGCCGCCAATGCCCCCCGCTACAGTGGCAGCAGTGAGCGCTCTACGGCACCGGTGCTCGGCTTCGAGATCGAAAGCCCTTATGGTTTGTTCCTGCGGGACAAAGGCCTGGGCTGGAAACACGATTGGGACGACGCCAGTTTCAGCACCTACATCGGCACCAGCGCCGAGCGCAAGGACCGCAAGAAAGGCTACCGCGGTTCCGACCGCCTGCGTGGCATGGGTTCGATCAAATCCCGCGCGCTGCTGGGCATGGAAGGTTCCTACACCTGGGGGCCGGTCACCTTCGGTGCAACGTTCGAGCATGCGCTGAAAAAAGACAGCAACAAAGACACCGGCTCCGCCTACCAGACCCTCGAACTGAGCGTCGGCACCACCTTGTACGAAGGCGATTTCGGCAGCCTGAGCGGCAACGTCAATGCGCTGTTTGGTGACGCCGACTACGTCCGTACCTGGTATGGCGTCAGCGCGCAACAAGCGGCCAACAGCCGCTTTGCCGCGCACAAGACCCACGGCGGCCTGGTCAGCCAGGGCGTCAACCTGACCTGGAGCCTGCCGCTGAGCGACAACACCCGCCTGCATACCCTGCTGGATGTACAGAACCTCTCCGGGCATGTGAGCGACAGCCCGATTGTCGAGCGGCGGGTACAAACCTCGATCGCCAGCGTGCTTGAGTACAGCTTCTAGAACGCTGGCTTTTGCGCCCGGGCAGCAGTGGCCGCGCGGTTTGACAAGCGCGCGCGCCAGGCCCGAACATGAGCCCCTCGAGCACACCAGGAGGTTCATCGCATGAGCAAGGCACCCTACGTCCCGCCTCGGGTCTGGCAGCACGACGCGCCGTCGGGCGGCGAGTTCGCCAACATCAACCGCCCGGTGGCCGGCCCGACCCACGACAAGGCCCTGCCGCTGGGCAAGCAGCCGCTGCAACTGTACTCCCTGGCCACGCCCAATGGCGTCAAGGTCACCATCCTCCTCGAAGAGCTGCTGGCCCTCGGGCATGCCGGCGCCGAGTACGACGCCTGGCTGATTCGCATCAGCGAAGGCGAGCAGTTCTCCAGCGGCTTCGTCGAGATCAACCCCAACTCGAAGATCCCCGCCCTGCTCGACCGCAGCGTGCAACCGCCGGTGCGGGTGTTCGAGTCGGGTTCGATCCTGCTCTACCTTGCAGAAAAATTCGCCGAGTTCCTGCCCCGCGACCCAGCGGGTCGAACCGAAACCCTCAACTGGCTGTTCTGGCAGATGGGCGCAGCGCCCTACCTGGGCGGCGGCTTCGGCCACTTCTATGCCTACGCGCCAGAAAAATTCGAATACCCGATCAACCGCTTCAGCATGGAAACCAAGCGCCAACTGGATGTGCTCGACCAGCGCCTGGCGCAAAGCCAATACCTGGCCGGCGACAGCTACACCATCGCCGATATCGCCGTCTGGTCCTGGTACGGCCAACTGGCGCTGGGCAGGCTGTATTCGGCGGGCGAGTTCCTCAGCGTGCAGGACTACACCCACGTGCAACGCTGGGCGCAAGCCATTGCCGAGCGCCCGGCGGTCGTCCGCGGCTTGCGGGTCAACCGCACCTGGGGCGATGAAGCCAGCCAGGTGCCCGAGCGGCATTCGGCGCAGGACCTGGACTGAGGCAACAGTATTCGACGTCAAACGCGAGTACTGTGCGACAAACACTGGCAGGGATAGCCATTGTGCTCCACTGTCAGGTCAAGCAAACGACCCTGAAGCGAGATAACTGAAGAACATGAAGTTCACCACACGCACCGCAATCATCACCCTTGGCGCCTCTGCTCTCCTGGCGGGCTGCAACAACGAACCTGAGTATAAGGTCACCGGCACCAACGCCAACGAAATAAGCCAGTACAACCAGCAGCGCGAAAGCGCCGCCGCTTACCTGACCAAAGTTCAGGCTTATGTCGCTGAGATCAAGGCCATGGAAGCGCTTCCGGTTGGCCCTGCCCTGCCTGCGCAACACCAGAAGATGCAAGCACTTAAAGTCGAAGGCGACGGAGTTGGTTCAATTGTTTCTCCGCTTTCTCACTGCCGAGCAAGCGGCTACGCAGCCTCGGAATACTGGCAAACCGTAGCAGGCATGATCACGACTCAGCCCCCTTCCGCTGCCCTTGAAAGATTTGCCAGCGAGGTCCAGCAATGCCAGCAGCAACTGCAAAACCCACCCAAGGCCATCACCTACATTGAAGGGCCTGCCGATAAGCAACCAGCTTACCCGGGCTGCCTGGAAATCTTGGCACTGGGTGAGAAAGACGGCGATACCCGGACATGGAGCTGCCCTACCGAATCCATGCCTTCGACATGAGCCTTTAACGCCCACAGGCGGCGCTCAGACCTCAAACAAGCGCCGTCCACTACAAGAATCAAGGGCTAATCAAATCCAGGATGGAGCACTACAAATCACTGTTACAGGCGCTGTTCTTCTTTGCGCTGACCTTCGGCCTTGGCTATCTGTCGATACGCCGCATGCGCAAGCTGCGCGAGGCCGTCGACAGCGAATTCGAAGCGGCGCTGCGCCGCCTGCACATCGACCACCACGAAGTGCTGCTCGACCGCACCCAGCGCCAGTATCACCCGGAGACGACCCAGGTGCACCGGATACTGCGCGATGACCAAGGCCAGCACTACCTGTACGTGCACATCAGCGGCTCGCCCGGGGTCCTCCAGCCACTGAGCCGCGAGCGGGCGCTGCTGGCCCTGGGCAACAAGGCCTAAGGCATCAGCCTGGCGACGCTCGGCACCGGGATGTAACACGGCTGGAAGCTGGGCTGGCAGTAATAGGCCATGGTCACCGGCGCCGGCAGCGGGCGGGTCAGCAAGGCGCTGTAGACAGCGCCAAAGGCGCAGACGGTCAAGGCAAGGCAAATTGTTCTTGTTGTTTTCATGGCCATTCCACCACAGGTGAGGAAAAGACGTTGTGCGCTCAAGACTAGAAACTGCTGCGACAACCTGCTTCGTCCAAACGGACTAGGCCGCCGCCATTCAGCCCAGCGCCCGGCGCAGGTCGGCCGCGGCCCCGGCCAGGGCCAAGGCAGCGCCCTCGACAAACGCGCTCATGCTGATAAAGCCATGCACCATGCCCTGGCAACGCTCCAGGCGGGTGGCCACACCTGCTTGTTGCAAACGTTGGGCAAAGGCTTCGCCTTCGTCGCGCAATGGGTCGTACTCGGCGGTGATCAGGGTGGTGGCGGGTAAACCCTCCAGTGACTCGGCGAGCAGCGGCGAGGCCAGTGGCTCCTCGACCTGCTCGGGCTGTTGCAGGTAGCTGCGCCAGAACCAGGCCATCATCGCCCGCGACAACAGATACCCTTCGCCATACACCTGGTACGACGGGGTGTCGCAGCGGCCATCGGTGACCGGGTAGAACAGGCACTGGTAGCGAATCTGCGGGCCCTGGCGCTCTGCGGCCAGGCGGCTGACGGCGATCGCCAGGTTGGCCCCGGCGCTGTCGCCGGCCACGGCCAGGCGGCTGCCGTCGACGCCCAGGCTGGCGGCATGTTCGACCAGCCAGCAGGTGGCGGCATAGCAATCGAGCGGCGCCGCCGGAAAGCGCGCCTCCGGTGCCAGCCGGTAGGCCACCGACACCACCACCGCGCCAGTGGCGCTGGCCAGTGCCCGGCACAGATGGTCATGGGTATCGAGGGTGCCGATGACAAAGCCGCCGCCGTGGAAGAACACCAGCAGCGCCAGGTTGTCTTGCGCCAGCGGCCGGTACAGGCGGGCATCCAGCTCGCCAGCGGCGCCCGCCACGCGCAGCTCACGCACTTCGGCCATCTGCGCGCCAGGGATCGGCGGCAACAGGTGGTCGGCATATTGCCGATACTGCACGGCATCGAGCCGGTGGTAGTCGGGCTCCCCCTGGACGCTGAACTGTTCGAGCACGGCGGCGATCTGTTTATCGAGCGGCATGGGCGTCTCCTTCGGCGATCATCTGGAACTGCGGGTTGGTTTCTTCAAGGATGCTGCGCAAGCGCAGCTCCAGGGCGGGCTTGAAGTCTTTGTGCGGGAAGATCCAGAAGCGCCGCTCGGCCAGCGCGGCGAATACCTGGGCGGCCAGCTCGCGGGGCGTCATGCCCTGGCGAATGTGCTCGTCGAGCACGGCGCTGAAAGTGGCGTCGGCCTGCTCGCGGGCCTGGTTGGAGGCCATGATGTCACTGGCCACCGGCCCCGGGCAGAGCACCGCCACCGAGACCTGCGCGCCGAGCATGTCCAGCTCGTATTTGAGGGTTTCGGATAACGCCACCACCGCCTGCTTGGTGACGTTGTAGGGCGCCATCAACGGACTGCTGAGCAAGCCGGCGAGCGACGCGGTGTTGATCACCTGGGCCGGGTGGCCCTGCTCGAGCATCAGCGGCACAAAGCTGCGGATGCCATTGATCACCCCTTGCAGGTTGATGGCGAGCATGCGCTGCCACTGCTCGTGGCTGATCTGCCAGCTGTAGCCGGTCTGCATCACCCCGGCATTGTTGAACAGCAGGTCGACCCGCTGAAAATGCGCCAGGGCGACATCACGCAGGCGCTCGACCTGGGCCACATCGCTGACGTCGGTCAGCTGGGCAATGGCCTGCACGCCCTGGCCTTGCAGTTGCGCGCTCAGCGCCTGCAAACCCGGGCCATCGACATCGGCCAGTACCAGCTGCATGCCCAGCCCTGCCGCATGCTCGGCCAGGCCCCGGCCGATCCCGCTGGCGGCGCCGGTAATCACCGCCACCCGCCCCTGCTCGTTGCTCATTGCGTTCTCCTGCTGCTGGCTTGATTGCGCCAGTAGAGCCGTCAGCCCACGGCCGGCCATCGTCCGTTCAGACGATGCCTGCTGGTACAGGGGCGGCAGAATCACTCGCACAGCACACCCCGTGATACCCCGGAGAACAATAAGATGAGCACCCTGCACCGCATTGAAGCCAAGCTGCTGGAAGACCGTTACGCCCGTGGTTGGCACTGCCTGGGCCTGGCCGCGCACTACCGCGACGGCAAGGCCCACCGCCTGGACGTGTTTGGCACCCGCCTGGTGGCGTTCCAGGGTGAAGACGGCCAGCTGAACATTCTCGACGGCTTTTGCCCGCACATGGGCGCCGACCTGAGCACCGGCTGCATCGAAGGCAACTCGATCCGCTGCCCGTTCCACAGCTGGCGCTGGGGCGCCGATGGCGTGTGCGACGACATTCCCTACGCCAAGCGCATTCCACCGCGGGCCAAGGTCAAGCGCTGGCCGATCATGGAAGAAAACCAGCTGCTGTTCGTCTGGAACGACCCGCAAGGCAACCCGCCGATTGCCGAGCAGGTGATCCCGCGCATCGACGCCTGCTTCAGTGACCAGTGGGCCGCCTGGGAAGTGGCCGAACTGCAGATCGACACCAACTGCCGCGAGCTGATCGACAACGTCGCCGACATGGCCCACTTCGGCACCGTGCATGGCGCGCCGGTGGCCGAGTTCAGCAACGTCTTCGCAGGCCACCTGGCCACCCAGGTCATGCGTGCGCGCAGCGAACGGCTGTCTGGCGACAGCGAGCTGAGCACGGTGGCCACCTACTTCGGCCCGGCCTACCAGATCACCGAAATGACCGGGGCGATGAACGGCCAGCCGATCCATTCGATCCTGCTCAACTGCCATGTGCCGATCGACCTCAACAGCTTCACCCTGCGCTACGGCGTGCTGGTGAAAAAGATCCCCGGCCTGAGCGAGGAGCAGAACCAGGCCATGGCCAAGGCCTACGTGCAGCAGGCCCAGTCGGCTTTCTACGAAGACGTGGCGATCTGGCACAGCAAGACCCGGGTCGACAACCCGCTGCTGTGCGACGGCGACGGCCCGGTGTACCAGCTGCGGCGCTGGTATGAGCAGTTCTATACCGACGTCGACCTGCTGCCTGCCGAAACCGCCGACAGCAAGCGTTTCGTGGTGCTTGACGGCGAGCGCGCCTGAGCCTTGCCGAGCGCTTTGGACAGGCGTGCGCTACGCCTGTCCGGATGCGTGTACGGAGCGTTGCGTGCACGCGTTAACGCCGACTATTCTCTGCCATCGCCAACGCTAATAATAAAAAATGGTAGTTCCCTATGCAGCCGTGCCTCACCCTCGAGTCATTCAGCGACTTGCTCGGTCACCTCTATCAAGGGCCGATGGAGAACATTCCCTGGGTCACCTTCCTCAACCAGCTCAACCTGCAGCTACAGAGCAAATACGTCACCTTCATTCTACGCCCGCCCAGCGCCCACGTTGACGGCCTGATGGTCAACACCACCGGCAGTTCGAGCGAAACCACCGCCTCGTACAACAAGCACTTCTTCGCCCTCGACCCGTTCGTCGACCTGCCCAACCGCGAAGTGGTGACCCTCGCCAGCTACGTCTCCAACGACGAGTTGTTGCAATCGGAGTTCTACAAGAACTTCCTTGAGCCGGTGGACGTGTTCCATATTCTCGGGGCCGACATCAATACCGGCGACGGCGCCCAGTGCCGTATCCGCATCAGCCGCGGGCGCGATGAGCAGGCCTTCGGCGACCAGGAAAAAACCCTGCTGGCGCGCTTCATCCCGCACCTGGAACGCTCGATCAAACTGCACATGCAGCTCAACCGCATCGAGACCGAACGCAACCTCTACGCCGGCGCCGTCGACCAGCTGGCGGTGGGCACCATCATCCTCGACGAAACCGGCAAGGTGCTGCAGACCAACCAGGTTGCCGAGCGGCTGATCCAGGAAAAGGACGGCATCAAGCTGGTCAATGACGGCCTGCAGGTTGGCACCGCGCGCGACACCCAGGAGTTCCGCCGGCTGGTCAAGCAATCGCTGCTGTCGCAAAAAAGCAGCAACCCCTCGGTGGTCGAGGCCATGCGCGTGCAACGCCCGTCCGGGCGCGCCGACCTTGGCATCATCGTGCGCTCGGTGCCGCTGTCGACCTGGAGCGAAGGCAAGCAATGCCCGACCGTGGTGATCTTCATCAGCGACCCCGAGCAGCAATCCTCGGCGCCGCAGGAGATCGTCCGGGCGCTGTTCGATTTCACCCCGGCCGAAACCCAGTTGGCGATGCTGCTGGCCAACGGCCTGACCCTGGACGAAGCCTCGGAGGAACTGGGCATCAGCCGCAACACTTCGCGGGCGCACCTGCGTTCGACCTTTTCCAAGACCGGCGTGACCCGCCAGACCATGCTCGTGCGCTTGATCTTGCGCAGCGTGGCGACCCTCGGCTGAAGCACCCGCCCTCGTCCGCTTGGACGATGGCGGGTTGCCGGGCACAGCGCACAGTGCAGGTATCCACCCGCCGCCAGGGGCCTGCACATGCGCAACTGTCCGACCATCCTCAAGACCGAGCTGCTGGCCCAAAGCAGCCATTTCCAGATCGAAGCACTGCACCTGCAGTTCAGCAACGGCCAGCGGCGCATCTACGAACGCTTGCGCGGCACCGGCTACCGCTCGGTGATGCTGGTGGCGATGCCCGACCCCGAGCACGTGCTGCTGGTGCGCGAGTACGCGGTGGGCGTAGAGGGCACCATCCTCGGCCTGCCCAAGGGCGGTGCCGAGGCGCATGAAAGCTACCTGCAGGCGGCCCAGCGCGAGCTGTGCGAAGAAGTCGGCCTGAGGGCGGCGCGGCTGACCGAGCTGGGCGAACTGACCTTGGCGCCCGGGCATTTGTGTCATCGTTATCGGGTGGTGCTGGCCCAGGACCTGAGCCCCTGTGCTCTGCAAGGTGACGAGCCGGAGCCGCTGGAATGCATCAAGGTGCCGCTGGCGCAGATCCCGGCACGGGTGGCCAGTGGCGAGTTGCATGAGGCCCGGGCCATTGCCGCGTTGTTCATGGCCATGGGAGCCTGTGGGAGCGGGCTTGACCCGCGATGAGGCCGGTGCAGCCTGCGCAACAAGGCGTTATCTGAATTACGACCGCTGCGCGCTCGATCGCGGGCCGAGCCCGCTCCCACAGAATTGTGCGGGACCCGCGATGAGGACTGCACCTCAGGTCGGCATCACCCCTCGCGCCCGCGACATTGTCAGGGCCAGGTCTTCGATCATGTCTTCCTGACCGCCCACCGTGCCGCGCCGCCCCAGCTCCACCAGCAGGTCGCGGGCAGCAATGCCGTACTTGAGCTCGGCACGCTTGGCAAACAGCAGGAACGAGCTGTACACCCCGGCATAGCCCAGGGTCAGGGCATCGCGGTCGAGGCGGATCGGTTGGTCCATCATCGGCACCACCAGGTCCTCGGCGACGTCCATGATCCGGTACAGGTCAACACCACTGCTCACACCCATGCGCTCCAGCACGGCGACGAACACTTCCAGCGGCGTGTTGCCCGCCCCCGCTCCCAGCCCGGCCACCGAGCCATCGATGCGCACGGCGCCAGCCTCGATGGCCGCCAGCGAGTTGGCAATAGCCATGCCCAGGTTGTGATGGCCATGAAAACCGACTTCGGTGCTGGCGCTTAAACCTGCCCGCAATACGCCAATCTTCTCGCTGACTTCAGTCGGCAGCATGTAGCCCGCCGAATCGGTGCAGTAGATGCAATTGGCGCCGTAGCTTTCCATCAGCCGCGCCTGTTCCAGCAGCTTTTGCGCGCTGACCCTGTGCGCCATCATCAGAAAGCCGACGGTATCCAGGCCCATCTTCGCCGCCATGCCGATGTGCTGGCCGGAAACATCCGCCTCGGTGCAGTGGGTGGCCACGCGGATGGTCGAGACGCCATGCTCATGGGCCATTTTCAGGTGATCGAGGGTGCCGATCCCCGGCAGCAGCAAGGCCGATACCTTGGCCTGCTTGAGGGTGGGAATTACCGCGGCGAAGTATTCCTCATCGCTGTGGGCGGCAAAGCCGTAGTTCAGCGACGCGCCACCCAGGCCATCGCCATGGGTGATTTCAATCAGCGGCACGCCGGCGGCATCCAGGCCGCTGGCCACTGCGATCATCTGTTCCAGGCTGATCTGGTGACGCTTGGCGTGCATCCCGTCGCGCAGGCTCATGTCGTGCAGACGGACGCTTTTACCTTGCAGATTCATGGCAGTTCTCCACTCAACGGACGGGCAGTTGCAGGGTGCCCTTGTGGGCTTCTTCGGCAAACATCTCGGCGGTGCGCAAACCGGCAGCGGTCATGATGTCGAGGTTGCCGGCAGACTTGGGCAGGAAGTCGCCGAGGCCTTCGACCTCGATGAAGATCGACACCTTGCGGCCATCGAAAATCGGCCCGTTGATCAGGGTGTAGCCGGGCACGTAGCGCTGCACCTCCTTGACCATGCTCAACACCGAGGCGCGAATGGCCTCGCGGTCGGGCTCTTCGTCGGTCAGGCAGTGGATGGTGTCGCGCATCATCAGCGGCGGTTCGGCCGGGTTGATGACGATGATCGCCTTGCCACGCCGGGCACCGCCGATCTGCTCGACGGCACCTGCAGTGGTGCGGGTGAACTCGTCGATGTTCTGCCGGGTGCCCGGGCCCACCGAGCCGGACGACACCGTGGCGACGATTTCGCCATAGGCCACCGACTGGATGCGCGACACCGCCGCGACCATGGGGATGGTCGCCTGGCCGCCGCAGGTGACCATGTTGACGTTCATCGCCAGGCTCGCCGCGTGCTGCTTGAGGTTGACCGGCGGCACGCAGAACGGGCCGATGGCCGCCGGCGTGAGGTCGACCATGATCACCCCCAACTCGTTGAGCTTGCGGCTGTTATGCGCATGCACATAGGCCGAGGTGGCATCGAAGGCGATGCGGATATCGTCGTCGAGGACATGTGGCAATAATCCGTCCAGGCCGTCGGCGGTGGTCTTCACGCCCAGCTCGCGAGCGCGCTTGAGGCCTTCGGACTGCGGGTCGACGCCGACCATCCACACCGGTTCGATCCACTCGGAGCGGCACATTTTCATCAGCAAGTCGGTGCCGATGTTGCCCGGCCCGATAATCGCCGCTTTCAGTTTTTTGCTCATTCGCTTGAACCTCGCACGTCACGCACAGAACGACACCCGGGCGCTGCCCAGGCCGTCGATGGTCAGGGCAAACTGGTCGCCGGCCCGTGCAGGCTCCAGCGGCACCAGCGAGCCGGAAAGGATGATTTCCCCGGCCTTGAGCGGGATGCCGAAGGCGCCCAGGGTGTTGGCCAGCCAGGCCACCGCGGTCAGCGGGTTGCCTTGCACCGCCGAGCCGAGGCCTTGGCTGATCAGCTCGCCGTTCTTGAACACCTGCATGCGCAGGTTCGGCAGGTCGAGCCGGCGCGGATCGACCTGGCTGTCGCCGAGCACGAACACCCCGCAGGAGGCGTTGTCGGCGACGGTGTCCTGGATGCGGATGCGCCAGTCCTGGATGCGCGAATCGACAATCTCGAAACACGGCATCACGTACTCGGTGGCGGCCAGCACATCGGCCTCGGTGACGCCGGGGCCGACCAGGTCATGCTTGAGCTTGAAGGCGATCTCGCCTTCGGCGCGCGGCTGGATCAGGCGGTTGGCGCCGAGGGAAATCTGCGCGCCATCGGCAAAGGCCATCTGCTCGGTGATAAAACCGAAATCCGGCTGGTGCACATTAAGCATGCGCTGCACCGCCACCGAGGTGACGCCGATCTTCTTGCCGACGATGCGGTCACCCGCCGCCACCCGCCGCTCGATGCTGTAGAGCGAGATATGGTAGGCATCCTCGATGCTGATGGTCTCCCAGCGCTCGCTCAAGGGGGCCAGGGTGCTGGCGCTGCACAGGGCCTGGTACAGCTCTTCGCCATACTGGCGACGCAATTGCTCGCTCATGCCCGTGCCTCCCCAAGGAACGCCAGGCATTCACGGTTGAACAGCTCGCGGTGCTCTACCATCACCCAGTGTCCGCATTCGCTGAGCAGCACAAAGCGGATCCGCCTGCAGGCTGCAAGCAGGGTCTGCGCGCCGGAGGCCGGGCAGAACTTGTCGTTGATCCCCCAAAAACCAAGAATCGGGCACTGCAGTTCAGGCAAGCGTGAGGTCAGGTTCGGCACCTGCATGCTGGTCAGCACGCAGGCCGGTTGCTGGCCCACCACTGCCACGCGTTCGGCCACGGTTTCATCGCTGATCAGCGCCGGGTCGAACAACTGCAGGCTGAGCAGGCGGCGCATGCCGGCGGCATCGTTGAGCTCGCCGTTGGCAAAGGCCGCGCCCATCTTCTGGATGCCTTCCATTTGCAGGTAGTACTGCTCCTTGTCCATCAGCCCACCGGGGGCCATCAGCACCAGGCGGCTGACCCGCCCAGGCTGGTCCAGCGCCAGCTTGATGGCAATGGCGCCACCCAGGGAATTGCCGACCAGCACGCAGCGCTGGATATCCAGGGCATCGAGCAGGCCGCTGAGGGCGCTGACGAAAAAGTCCAGGCTGTAGACCGTTTGCGGCTTGCTCGAAGCGCCGTAGCCGGGCAAGTCGGGGACGATCACCCGGTAGCCGGCCGCGGCGAATGCCGGGTAGTTCTGTTTGAAGTTGCTGTGCCCGCTGGCACCCGGGCCGCTGCCGTGGATGAACACCACCGCCTCGCCCGTGCCAACGTCCTGGTAATGCAGCTGCAGACCATCGGCCAGCGTTACCACGTGCCCTTGCGCGGATGCGCCCATGAGGTGTCCTCCCGGCTTGTTGTTGTACCGGGATTATTCAGAGCGGCCAGGGCGCCAACATCGTCCGTCAGGACTACTAGTCCCTTCGGACGTTGGCCCCTGCCCGTGCGCTGCCTAGCATCGAGCTCATTACTGTGGCGAACACGAGGCAGGCATGCACGACCCAATGGATTTTCGCGGCAAGGTGGTACTGGTGACCGGTGGTGGCAAGGGTGTGGGCCGCGGCATCAGCCGGCGCTTTCTTGAGTGCGGCGCCGAGGTGGTGATCTGCGGGCGCCAGGCGCCTGCGACACTGCCGGCCAGCGGCGGGCGCGAGGCGCTGTTCCTGGCCTGCGATGTGCGTGACATCGAGCAGGCCCAGCAGATGATGACGGCTATAGTCGAGCGCTTCGGGCGCCTCGATGTACTGGTCAACAACGCCGGCGGCGCGCCCTATGCCGAAGCCGCCAGCGCCTCGCCGCGCTTCAGCGAATCGATCATCCGCCTCAACCTGCTGGCGCCGCTGAACCTCAGCCAGCTGGCCAACCGCATCATGCAGGCCCAGGCCGAGGGCGGCAGCATCATCAACATCTGCAGCGTCAGCGCCACCCGCCCTTCCCCCGGCACCGCCGCCTACGGCGCGGCCAAGGCCGGCTTGCTCAACCTGAGCCGCTCGCTGGCGGTGGAGTGGGCACCCAAGGTTCGGGTCAACGCTGTCACCGCCGGGCTGATCCTCACCGAGCAGGCGGCCCTGCACTATGGCGATGAAAGCGACCTGGCCGAGGTGGCCGCGACCATCCCCCTGCAACGCCTGGCCAGCCCCGAAGACATTGGCGACAGTTGCCTGTACCTGGCCTCATCGCTGGCCCGTTATGTCAGTGGCGCCGACATTGCCGTGCATGGCGGTGGCGAGCGCCCGGCGTTCCTCGACGCGGCAAAATCGCCGTAAGCGCTCCCCCTGCGCAAGGCCACACCCTGGCGGGTGTGAGCCTTGCTTGCGCGCTATTGCGGCTCGCGCACGCTGAGGTTGACCTCGCTCCAGTAGGCTTGCATGGTCTGGATCCTGCCGTGTTCATCAAAACGGTTCATGCTCAAGCCACCTCGAACAATGCAGCGGCACCCATGCCGCCGCCAATACACATGCTCACCACCACGTAACGTACGCCGCGGCGCTTGCCCTCGATCAAGGCGTGGCCAACCATGCGCGCCCCCGACATGCCGAACGGGTGACCGATGGCAATCGCCCCGCCATTGACGTTCAGACGCTGGTTGTCGATGCCTAAGGTATCGCGGCAGTACAGGACCTGGCTGGCGAAGGCTTCGTTGAGTTCCCACAGGCCGATGTCCTCGACTTTCAGGCCGTGGCGCTTGAGCAGTTTGGGAATCGCGTAGACCGGGCCGATACCCATCTCGTCGGCATTGCAACCGGCCACCGCCAGGCCGCGATAGATGCCCAGCGGCGCCAGGCCGCGCTGCTCGGCGAGCTTGGCGCTCATCAATACCGAGGCCGAAGCGCCGTCAGACAGCTGCGAGGCGTTGCCGGCGGTAATGAAGCGCCCGGCCTCGGTCCACTGCCCGCCCTGCCACACCGGCTCCAGTGCAGCGAGGCTGGCCAGGCTGGTGTCGGCGCGATTGCATTCGTCGTGCAGCAGGGTCACGGTCTCGTAACGGGTCTCGCCGCTGGCCTTGTCGATGATCGCCTTGCGCGTGCTCAGCGGCGCCAGCTCCAGGTCGAACAGGCCCGCGGCTTGCGCCTGGGCAGTGCGCAACTGGCTTTGCAGGGCATAGGCATCCTGCTCGTGGCGCGTCACGCCATAGCGCTGGGCGACGATCTCGCCGGTTTCGATCATCGGGATATAGGCCTGCGGGTCGCGCTCAAGCACGGCGCCGGACTGGTTGCGGTAGAGGTTCTTGTGCTTGTTCTGCACCAGCGAGATCGACTCCAGGCCGCCGGCGACGGCGATGTCGATTTCGTTGCAGATAATGCCCTTGGCCGCCAGGGCAATGCTCATCAGGCCCGAGGCGCATTGGCGCTCCACGGCCATTCCGGCTACCGACGGCGGCAGGCCGCCGGCAATCGCACACAAGCGCCCGAGGTTGTAGGCCTGGGTGCCCTGCTGGGCGGCGGCGCCGATGATCACATCGTCGACCTGCCCGGCCTCGATCCCCGCGCGCCGCACGGCCTCGCGCACCACATGGCCGCCGAGGGCCGGCGCTTCGGTGTCGTTGAAGGCACCGCGAAAGGCCTTGCCGATCGGCGTGCGCGCGGTTGAAACAATAACGGCTTCATTCATGTTCACATGCTCCGATGCCTGGACTCAGGCGGGGTAATAACGGCTGATGGTGTCGACCACACAACCCGGGCGCTGCTGGCCCTCGATCTCGACGCTGACGCGGATCAGCGCCTGCACACCGCCTTTGACCTGCTCGGCGCTGATCAGCTGGGCGTGGCCGCGCACCCGCGAACCCACCGGCACCACGCTGGGAAACCGCACGCGCTCGCAGCCGTAGTTGACGCCCATGGCGATGCCGCGCACCTCGACGATCTGCGGCAGGAACAGGTTGACCAGCGCCAGGCTCAGGTAACCGTGGGCGATGCAGGCCCCAAACGGGCCGCTGGCGGCGCGTTGCGGGTCGACATGAATCCACTGGTGATCGCCACTGGCCTCGGCGAACAGGTCGATGCGCGCCTGGTCAATGAGCAGCCAGTCGCTGACCCCCAGGACTTCACCGACGGCGTCTTGCAGCGCGTGCGGGGTGTCGAATAGGCGCGTCATGCTCAGGCCCTCTGGCTGGAAACCGACAGCACTTCGCCGGTCATGTACGAGCTGTAGTCGCTGGCCAGGAACATCATCACGTTGGCCACCTCCCAGACTTCGGCGGCGCGACCGAAGGCTTCGTTGGCCGCCAGTTGCTCGAGCACTGCCTGGGGCGCCGAGCGGGCGAGAAAATCATGCAGGGCAATGCTCGGGCTGACCGCATTGATGCGGATGCCGTGACTGGCCGCCTCGACCGCCGCGCAACGGGTCAGGGCCATGACCCCGGCCTTGGCTGCGGCGTAGTGCGACTGCTCCTTCTGGGCCCGCCAACCAAGCACCGAGGCGTTGTTGACGATCACCCCGGCGCGCCGGGCCATCATCTTCGGCAGCATGGCGCGAGTCATACGCATGGTGCCGGTGAGGGTAACGTCGAGGACCCGCTGCCATTCTTCGTCGGGCATTTCCACCAGCGCCCGCGAACCACCGAGGCCGGCGTTGTTGATCAGCACATCGACGCCGTGCAGGTCGCGCTCGGCGCAGCTCACCAGGTGCTGCACCTGGGCTTCGTCGGTGACGTTGCAGAGCACGCCGAAGACCTCGGCAAGCCCGGTGGCCTGGCGAATCTTTGCCACGGCTTCAAACAGCCGGCCTTGGTGGATATCACTGATCATCAGGGCCCGGCAGCCCTCTTCGGCGGCGCGCAAGGCGGCGGAAAAACCGATCCCGGAACCTGCCGCCGCAGTGATCAGCACGGACTTGCCGCGCAACAGGCCATGGCCCGCTACATAGTTGGGGGTGGACATCGACTAACTCCTTGGGTCAGGGACGCAGGCGCGGTTCTTTGGGCATGCCCAGGGCGCGCTCGGCGATGATGTTGCGCTGGATCTCGTTGCTGCCGCCGTACAGGGTGTCGGCGCGGCTGAACAGGTACAGCGATTGCAAACGGGTCAACTGGTAGGGCGCGGCCTCGAGCAGTTCGGCGTCGGGGCCGAGCACGTCCATGGCCAGCTTGCCGAGGTTGGCGTGCCAGCTGGACCAGAACAGCTTGTAGATGGTCGCCTCCTTGCGCAGCGCGCCGTCCTGGGCGCCGGAGAGCATGCGCAGCGAGTTGAAGCGCATGATCCGCAAGCCGCACCAGGCTTCGGCCAGGCGCTGGCGCAGCAGCGGGTCGCGGGCTGCGCCGTTGGCCTTGGCGATGGCGATGATCTCGTTCAGTTCGTTGGCAAACTGCATCTGCTGGCCAAGGGTCGAAACCCCGCGCTCAAAACCGAGCAAGGCCATGGCGATCTTCCAGCCATCGCCAGGCGACCCGATGAGGTTGGCGGCGTCGGTGCGGGCGTTGTCGAAGAACACTTCGTTGAATTCCGAAGTGCCGGTCATCTGCTCGATCGGCCGCACGCTGATGCCGGCCTGGGCCATCGGCACCAGCAGGAACGACAGGCCGCGATGGCCGACGCTGCCAGGTTCGGTACGGGCGATCACAAAGCACCAGTCCGACTCATGGGCCAGCGAAGTCCAGACCTTCTGGCCGTTGATCACCCAGCTGCCGCCCTCAAGGCTGGCGCGGGTCTTGACGTTGGCAAGGTCAGAGCCTGCGCCCGGTTCCGAGTAGCCCTGGCACCAGAACTGCGTGCCGCTGACGATAGCGGGCAGCAGGCGGCGCTTTTGCTCGTCGTTGCCGAAGGCGGCGATGGTCGGCCCGGCCAGGCCTTCGCCGATATGGCCCATGCGCCCGGGGCCGCCAGCACGGGCGTATTCTTCGTGGAAGATCACCTGCTGGCTGATCGACAGGCCCCGGCCACCATGCTCCGGCGCCCAGCCGACGCAGGTCCAGCGGCCCTCGGCCAGCTTGCGCTCCCAGGCTTTGCGCTGCTGCGGGAACATGTGCTCATCACCCGGGCCGCCGCGAAAACGCAGGGGCTCGAACTCGCCGCAGAGGTTGGCGGCCAGCCAGCCGGCGACCTCCTGGCGAAACTGCTCGTCCTGTTCACTGAAACTGAGCTTCATGGCTGCTCTCCGATGATCAGCGTGGCGATCTGCTGCAGATGCCAGGCCGGCGCGCCGAGGTAGCTCTCGCTGGCGCGGGCACGCTTGAAATACAGGTGCGGGTCGTATTCCCAGGTAAAGCCGACGCCGCCATGCAGCTGGATCGACTCCGCCGCACAGTGAAAATAGCTGTGCGAGCACTGCGCCTTGGCCAGGGCGGCGGCCAGCGGCAGCTCGGCGGCCACCTGCGGGTCGCCGTCGGGGTCGAGCACTTCCTGGGCGACACAGGCGGCGTAGTAACTGGCCGAGCGCGCGCATTCGACCTGCAGCATCATGTCGGCGGCGCGGTGCTTGAGCGCCTGGAAGCTGGCGATCGGGCGGCCGAACTGCTGGCGCTCCTGCATGTAGGCAACGCTCAGGTCGAGCACCTGCTGGGCGCCGCCGACCTGCTCGGCGGCAAGCCCGATGCAGGCCAGTTGCAGCACCTTGTGCAAGGTCGGCCAGGCGTTGCCGACCTCGCCCAGCAGCGCCTCGGGGCCCAGGTACACGCGGTTGAACTCAAGACGCGCCAAGCGTCGGGTCTGGTCCATGGTCGGCAGCCACTGGCGCTCGATACCGTCACGGTCGGCCTCGACGGCGAACAGGCTGATGCCAGATTCACCGCTGCTGCCGGGCGTGCGCGCGGCGACGATCAACAGCCCGGCGCTGTCGCCATCGATCACCTGGCCGAACAGGCCATCGACGACAAAACCCTGGCCTTCGGCGCTGGCGCTGGCCTGGATATCCTCCGCGGCCCAGCCGCTGCCGCGGGTGAAGGCCAGGGTGGCGGTAAGACGGCCCTCGGCGATAGGCGCAAGCCAGGTGCTTTTCTGCGCCTGGTTGCCGGCCAGCAGCAAAGCGGGTGTGGCCAGGCAGGCGGTGGCGAAAAACGGCGAACAGAACAGCCGCCGGCCCATCTGTTCGAGCAGGATGTTCAGCTCGACAAAGCCCAGGCCCAGGCCGCCGTAGGCTTCGGGGATGTGGATCGCCGGCCAGTACATCTCGGTGCACAGGCGCTGCCAGAGTGCCGGGTCATAGCCTTTGTCGCTGACCATGGCTGCGCGCACGGCGGCGCAATGGGAGACATCGGCGAGAAAGCCCTCGGCCGAAGTACGGATCATTTCCTGCTCGTCGCTGAATGCAAATTCCATCGCGGCGCCTTTTACTCGTCTGGCGGAAGTACCGGCGAGTGTGGCCAGATGCGCGGGCGGCAGAATCGTTTGCCTCGCCTAGTCCGGATGGCCGATGCGCCTGGGGTGCGGCCGATCGCGGGTCAAGTCGGGTCGCCGTACCGCCGCTCCCACAGGATTGGCAGTGCCTTCAAGACGGGTAACGCAAAAAAGCCGCGCCACCCTCACGGATGGCGCGGCCCGCCTAAGCGGCGCACAACCTCAATCAACTGCCATAGACTTTCTGCGCCGGCAGCGCCTCGGCCAGCAGTTGCTGCACCGCCGCACCCACCTCAGCCAGCGCCCAGCGGCCCTGGTTGTCCACCTGGGGCCCGCGCCGCCAGCCATCGGCAATCGACAGCTTGCCACCCTCGACTTCGAACATCTGCCCGGTCACCGCCTGGGACGCCGCCGACCCCAACCACACCACCAGCGGCGCGACGTTCTCCGGAGCAAAGTAGTCAAAGCCCTGCTCCGGGCGCTTCATCACCTCGGCAAACACCGCTTCGGTCATGCCGGTACGCGCCGCCGGGGCCAGGGCGTTGGCGGTAATGCCGTAGCGCCCAAGCTCCGCCGCCTGCACCAGGGTCAGCGAGGCGATCCCGCCCTTGGCCGCGGCATAGTTGGCCTGGCCAATCGAGCCCTGCAAACCGGCGCCGGAGCTGGTGTTGATGATCCGCGCAGTGAGCCTGGCGCCGCCCTTGGCCTGCTCGCGCCAATAGCGCACGGCATGGCTGGCCAGGCAGAAGTGGCCCTTGAGGTGCACGGCCATCACCGCATCCCAGTCGGCCTCGGTGAGGCTGGCGAACATGCGGTCGCGGCAGATGCCGGCGTTGTTGACCAGCACATCCAGGCCGCCAAAAGTCTCGATGGCCTGGCGCACGATCAGCCCGGCGTCGTCATAGCGGGTGATGTCGTCGCTGTTGGCCACGGCCACGCCGCCTGCCGCCTGGATCTGTTCGACCACGGCCTGGGCCGCATCGCGGTTGATGTCGTTGACCAGCACTTTCGCGCCTTCGCTGGCAAAAGCCTGGGCATAGGCGCGGCCGAGCCCGCCGCCGGCGCCGGTGATGATCACTACGCGGTTCTCGCAGCTGTGCATTGTCGCTCTCCCCTGTGTGGTTGCTGGCGCCTAAAGGCGCTCGATAATGGTCACGTTGGCCTGGCCGCCGCCTTCGCACATGGTCTGCAGGCCATAGCGCCCGCCACTGCGCTCCAGCTCATGGAGCAGGCTGCACATCAGCCGCGTGCCGGTGGCGCCCAGCGGGTGGCCAAGGGCAATGGCGCCGCCGTTGACGTTGGTCTGCGCATGGGGGTAGCCGGTCTCCTTGAGCCAGGCCATGGCCACCGAAGCAAAGGCTTCGTTGATTTCCACCCGGTCGATGTCAGCCAGGGTCATGCCGGCACGCTTGAGCGCATGGGCAGTGGCCGGGATCGGTGCGGTGAGCATCCATACCGGGTCGTCGCCGCGCACGCTGAGGTGATGGATGCGCGCCCGCGGCGTCAGGCCGTAGCGCTTCAAGGCCGCCTCCGAGACGATCAACAGCGCACTGGCGGCGTCGCAGGTCTGGCTCGACACCGCCGCCGTGACCCGCTCGCAGCCAAACAGGTATTCCAGCTCGGCCATTTTCGCCAGGCTGGTGTGGCGCGGGGTTTCGTCGTGCTCGACCCCTGCCAGCGGCACGATCTCGCGCTCGAAGTACCCCTGTTCGATGGCATGCAGGGCCCGCCGATGGGACTCCAGCGCATAGGCTTCCAGCTCGGCGCGGCTCAGCCGCCAGTGTTCGGCAATCATCTGCGCCGCGCGAAACTGGGTCGGTGGCTGCGCGCCGTAACGCCGCACCCAGCCTGTCGAGCCGCTGAACGGGTCGCTAAAGCCCAGGGGTTCGGCGGCGGTCATGGCCGAGGAAATCGGGATCTGGGTCATGGTTTGCACGCCACCGGCGATCACCACGTCCTGGGTGCCGCTCATCACCGCCTGCGCGGCAAAGTGCACGGCCTGCTGGGACGAGCCGCACTGGCGGTCGATGGTGGTGCCGGGCACCACTTGCGAAAGGCCCGCCGCCAGCCAGCTGGTACGGGCGATGTCGCCGGCCAGCGGGCCGATGGTGTCGACGCAGCCGAAGATCACGTCGTCGTAGTCGTCTTCGGGAATGCCGTTGCGCTCGACCAGCGCGCGCAGCACATGGGCGCCCAGGTCGGCGGCGTGGATCTGGCTCAGGCCGCCCTTGCGCCGCCCGGTGGGGGTGCGCAGGGCGTCGACGATATAGGCTTCAGGCATGCTCTACCTCAACAGGAAACAGGATCAGAAGGTGCTGCCGGCGCCAATCGCCAGGCCGCTTTCGAACAGCGCGGTACGCACCCGCGCCTTGTGCAGGCCGCGGTCGCCCCAGCATTTGTCCAGGGCCCAGGCACGCTTCATGAACAGCTGCAGGTCGACCTCCCAGGTGTAACCCATGGCGCCATGCACCTGAATGGCGTTCTTCGCCGCCAGCGCCGCTGCTTCGGCGCAGGCAAGCTTGGCGTGCGACACTTGCACGGCCTGGCCCGGCAGGTTGTGGGCGACGGCATGGGCGGCGCGGTACAGCGGGCCCTTGGCGAATTCGATGTGCACCGCGACGTTGGCCATCAGGTGCTTGACCGCCTGGAACGAGCCCACCGGCTTGCCGAACTGCTTGCGCTCGAAGCTGTAGTCCACCGCCAGATCCACCATGCGCTTGGCCAGCCCCAGCAGTTGCGCAGCATTGCCCAGGGCGCCGCGGTTGAAGGCATCAGCCCACAGCTGCCGCCCTTGCTCAGCGCTGGCAACGCAAGTAGACGCACTCGGCGTCCACTGCACCTGGAACAACTGGCGGCTGGGGTCGACCGACACATTGCGGGTCAGGCTGACTGCGCTGCGCTCCACGGCATGCACCTCGTCGCCATGGGCCAGCAACAGCAGCCCGGCCACATGCGCATCGCTGACCAGCGGGTTGCCCGGCTCGGCCACCGCCAGGCGCGCCTGGCCCTCGGCAACCTGCGCCAGCCAATGCTGGCGGCGCGGCGCGTCGACACCCGCGAGCAGCGGCACGCCCACCAGCATGGTCTCGACCAGCGGTTCGGGCAGCCCGGCGTAACCGCACTCCTGGGCCAGGAGGATGAAATCCAGCTCGTTCATGCCCATGCCACCGCAGGTTTGCGGCACGGTGATGGCGCTCAGGCCCAGGTCTACCAGTTGCCCCCACAGCGCATCGCAGCGCCCGCTGTCGCTTTGGCACAGTTCACGCAGGCGTTCCGGGGGCACTTCGTTGAGCAAAAAACTGCGCACGTTGTCCTGGAACAGCAATTGATCGCTGTTGAAACTAAAGTCCATGGTCTGCTCCTCAGGCGCGAGGCATGCCGAGCATGCGCTCGGCGATGATGTTGCGCTGGATCTCGTTGGTGCCGGCATAGATCGGCCCGGCCTGGGCAAACAGGAAGCCATCCAGCCACTGGCCGACATCGCCGGCGGCTGGTGCCTCGGGCAGCAGTTCGGCGCGCAGGCCAAGGATGCTCAGGGCGGTTTCGTGCATGCGCTGGTCGAGCTCCGACCAGAAGATCTTGTTGGTCGAGGATTCCGGGCCGATCTTGCCGCCCTTGCCCAGTTTCGAGGCGCTCATGTAGGTCGCCAGGGTGTAGGCCTCGGCGTCCAGCCAGGCGCGCATCACCGCCTCGGCAATCGCCGGGTCGCGGTCGGCAGCTTCACGGTTGTCCAGGTACAACTGCACCAGGCGCCGGGCGGTTTCCTGGAAGCGCGCGGGCGAGCGCAGCATCAATCCGCGCTCGAAACCTGCGGTGGACATCGCCACGTGCCAGCCCATGCCCTCGCCGCCCAGGGCGTTCTCTACCGGCACCTTGACGTCGTCGAAGAAGATCTCGGCAAAGCCCGGCAAGCCATTGAGCTGTGCAATTGGCCGTACGCTGATGCCGGGGCTGTCGAGCGGCAACAGGATGAAGGTCAGGCCGTGGTGGCGCTGGGAATCGGGGTCGGTGCGAAAGATGCCGAACAGCCAGTCGGCCCAGACCGCGCGGGTCGACCAGGTTTTCTGGCCGTTGATCACATAGTGGTCGCCAACCCGCTCGGCGCGGGAGCGGATCGCCGCCATGTCGGAACCTGCGCCCGGCTCCGACCAGCCCTGGGCCCAGATGTCCTGGCCGGTGGCCATGCGCGGCAGAAAGCGCGCTTTCTGCGCTTCGCTGCCGTATTCCATCAGGGTCGGGCCGAGCAGAAAGATGCCGTTCTGGTTGACCCGTGCCGGCGCCCCGGCGCGGTAGTACTCTTCTTCGAAAATCAGCCATTCGATCAGGTCGCAACCGCGCCCGCCGAGTTCGGTCGGCCAGGTGACCATGCCCCAGCGGCCTTCATTGAGGCGGGCCTCCCAGGCCCGGTGCTGGGCAAAACCGAGCTCGGTGTCGAACGATTGCAACGCTTGCGCCGGTACGTTGGCCGCGAGCCAGGCCCGGGCCTCGGCACGCAAGGCCTGTTGCGCCGGTGTGTAAGTCAGGTCCATCGCAGTACCTTCAGCCGTTGAAGTGGGCATCGCGCTTCTCGACGAACGAGTCACGCGCTTCCTGGGAATCCTGGGTGCGGTAGGCTTCGAGGGTGAAGCCCTGCTCCCAGCGGTATTTGTCTTCGAGATTGCCGTCCTCGATGCCGTTAAGCGCCTCCTTGGCCAGGGCGATCATCGCCGGGCTCTTGGCGGCAATGCTGCGGGCGATCTGTAGCGCGGTGTCGCGCAACGCCTCACGCTTGACCACCCGCTCGACGGCGCCCAGGCGGTAGGCTTCGGCGGCGTCGATCATCTCGCCGGTGAAGTACATGTGACGGACCTTCTGCACCGGGAACAGGCGCTGCAGGTGGGCACCGCCACCCATGGCGCCACGGTCCACCTCGGGCACGCCAAAGCGTGCGCAGTCGGCGGCGACGACGATGTCGGCGGCGCCGCAGATACCGATGCCGCCACCAAGGACAAAGCCGTGCACGGCAACGATCACCGGTTTCGGGTTGCGGTGGATGGCCTTGAAGCTGTCGTAGTTGCCCTTGTTGACCGCGACGATCAGGTTGCCGTCGGCGGCCAGTTCCTTGATATCGACCCCGGCGCAAAAACCACGGCCTTCGGCGCGGATGACGATCACCCGCACCTGTGCATCGCTGCCCAGCGCTTCAATGGCGCTGGCGATTGCCGCCCAGCCCTTGCAGTCGAAAGCATTCACCGGTGGCCGGTCGAAGACCAGCTCGGCAATGCCGTTGTCAATACTGACGCTAAATGTGCTCATGCCCTTCCCCTTCATGAAATACGGCGGCTCAGTTCTCCCAGGCGCGCTTCGGCGTCACCGACGATCTGCGCGATCAGTTCGGCGCAGCTGGGCAGGCTGTGAATGTTCGCTGCCACTTGCCCGGCCGGCAGTACACCCTCGGCGGGCAGGCCGTCGACCATGGCCTTCTGGATCACCATCGGCGCGTTGGCGGCCATCAGTGCCTGCGCCGCGCTCAGCTCGCCGCTGCCGCGCATTTTCAGCGCGCTAGCGAGCAACTGCGCCAGGCTGGTGCCGCTGTGGCGGCGGTAGGCCAGGCCACTTTTGAGCGCCAGCAACCAGCGCTTGAGGCCGCCGCTGGCTTCCAGCGCATCGAGCAGTTCGTTGCGGATCATCCGTTGCGGCATGCCGTCGATGGCGCGGCTGACGATCACTGCCGCCGGGTCGTTGACTGCCAGGTAGCGGGCCAGGGTCGCACTCGGCACCGGGCTTTCGGCGCTCATCAAAAAGCGTGTGCCCATGGCAATGCCGGCGGCGCCATAGGCCAGGGCGGCGACCAGGCCCTGACCGTCCTTGAAGCCGCCAGCGGCGACCACCGGCACCTTGAGCGCCTCGACCACCTGGCCGAGCAGCAGCGAAGTCGGCACCGCGCCGGTATGGCCGCCGCCCTCGCCGCCCTGGATGGTCACCGCGTCGGCGCCCATTTCCACCGCCTTTTGCGCATGCTTGAGGGCGCCAACGGTGGGGATGCAGACCACGCCGGCATCTTTCAGCCGGGCGATCATCTGCTTGCCCGGCGAACGGCTGTAGCTGACCGCCTTGACCTTGTGCCGAAGCACCAGCTCGACGATGTCGGCGGCATTGGCCTGGTACATGTGAAAATTGACCCCGAACGGCTGGTCGCTAAGGCGCCGGGTCTCGACGATCGCCGCTTCCATGCGTGCCGGCTCGATGGTCGCGCCGGCAAGAAAACCGAAGCCGCCGGCGTTACCGGTGGCCGCCACCAGGCGCGGTTCGGCGACCCAGCCCATGGCGGTCTGGATGATCGGGTAGCGACAGCCCAACAGTTCGGTGAGCGGCGTTTGCAAGCAGACCGTCATGCTTACACCCCCTCCGGCTTGCGCTGGGCACTGGCCATGGCGCGGGCGTCATAACCGCCCAGGCGGTCGCCGGACACCAGCTCGTTGTGGGCGTGAGCGAAGTGATGCAGGCCGAAGACCATGTCCATGGTCGCGCGCTTGCCCATCAAATCCTCGGCGTTGTTCACCGCCTGCTTGCTCAGCTGCAGGCCCAGGCGCGGCATTTGCGCGATGCGCTCGGCGATGGCCAGGGTTTCCGGCTCCAGGGCCTCGCGCGCCACCACGCGGTTGACCATGCCCATCTGGTAGGCCCGCGGCGCCGGCATCGGCGTGCCCATGAACAGGAATTCCTTGGCGATCCGCGGGTTGAGCTCATGCACGTGGGCAAAGTATTCGACCCCGGGGATGCCCATGCGCACCACCGGATCAGTGAAGTAGGCATCCTCGCTGGCGACGATCAGGTCACAGACCCAGGCCAGCATCAGGCCGCCGGCAATGCACGCGCCCTGGACCATGGCGATGGTCGGCTTGGGCATCTCGCGCCAGCGCCGGCACATGCCCAGGTACACCTCCTGCTCGCGGGCATAGAGAAACTCGCCGCCCGGTTTGTCGACGTGGTCGTACCACAGGCTGACGCGCTCGAAGCTCTGGTTGACGTCGCGCTCCGGGGTGCCGATGTCGTGACCGGCGGAAAAATGCCGGCCGGCCCCGCACAGCACGATGACCTTGACCGCGTCGTCGGCGCAGGCCCGGCGAAACGCCGCGTCCAGCGCGTAGGTCATGCGCGAGTTCTGCGCATTGTGGTACTGCGGGCGGTTCATGGTGACCATGGCCACCGCGCCACGGACCTCGTACAGCACCACCTCGGCCTGGTTGTTATTGTTCTGTTCGCTCATCGATTGCTACTCCGGCAAGGCGTACTGCCCGGGCCTGGCTCAACGCAGGTTGCGCTGGCCGGCGGGGTTGTCTTTCAACTGGCTGGCCCGCAGGTTGTGCGGGTCGAGGCGCCTGATCAGCTGCAACTGCGCCTCGCTGGGCGCGGCAGTAACCGGGCAATCGGCGTCCACCTGCAAGGCGAAGCCGGTGTTGTCCTGCACCTCATCGACACTCACCCCCGGGTGCAGCGAGCGGATCCGTACCTGGTGCTGCGGGCCGTGGAAATCGAGGACGCACAGGTCAGTGACGATCAGGCGGATATCCACCTCATCCAGCGCCCAGCCTCGGGCCAGGCGCGCGGGGTTGTAGCCGATCGAGGAGACCATATCGACCTCGCCTTCGACGAACACCCGGCGATTGTGGCTGGGCACGAAGAACGAGTTGGCATGGCTGATCGAGTTGCCCGGCAGGCCGCGCACCCCGAGCATCTGCGCCTTGGGCCGGGCATAGTCGCCGATGCACGAGAGGTTGGCCTGGCCGAAGCGGTCGATCTGGATCGGGCCGACCAGGGCATGGCGCTTGCCGCCCCAGACGTTGTCGAAAATCCGTGCAAAACCCATCCAGCTGTCGCGCTTGGGTTGATAGCCGTTGCGTGCGCCGAGAGGCACAGGTTCCGCGACCATGTAGGCTTCGGAATCGGTCATCAGCAACTGCGGGTTGCTGGTCAGCATGCTCAGGGAGGCGGCCAGGCGCGGGATCACCCCGATGCCGGTGGCCAGGACTTCACCGTCGTCGCGCCAGGCCTCGGAGGCGGCGCAGATCATCAGTTCGGCGAGGCTGTACGTCGTAGCTGGCGTGGTCATAGAAAACTCGCTTAGAAAACCGGCAGGGGAAGCTGGCGGATGGCGCCCAGGCCACCGACCTGTTCCAGGTACTGCTCGTGGGAGCAGGCGACAAATTGCTCGACATAGGCCTGCCAGCCCTCCTCGGCCTGGGCCGAGGAGGTGTAGGCCTTCAAATGCGGCACATCGAAACCGTACAGCGGCGCGCATGACGAGGGGTGCGCACCGCCCGGCACATGGGCCACGGCGGTGGTCAGGTTGCGCTCCCAGAACACCTGGTGCGCGCGCTCCGGCGCACTGTGGAAGTAGTCGCTGTCGACCAGCTGATCGCAGGTCACGTAGCTGTGGCGGGCGGCGCGCACGAACAGATCGTCCATGTAGTGGTCGGGGCCGCTGATCTGGCAGACCCCGCGGGCATCGGCACGGTCGACGTGGATCAGCGCCGCGTCGAGGTCAAGCGCCGGCATCGCCACCCAGTCCTTGCCGTCGGCATAGGGCGAGGCCACCAGTTTGATTTGCGGGTTGTGGCGCAGCACATCGGTGCCCAGGCCGACCGCCGTGGGAATGAACGGCACGCCCATGGCCGCCGCGCGCAGGCCGAGCAGGAGCATGCCTTCGTCGATCTCCATGACCTCGATGGCGGCGTCCTGGCGGGCCTTGCGAAAGTACGGCTCGAGCGGAATGAAATCGAGCGAGACGAAGGCGAACACCAGCTTCTTCACCTTGCCCGCGGCGCAAAGCATGCCGACATCGGCACCGCCGTAGGCGACCACAGTCAGGTCCTTGAGGTCGGAACGCAGGATCTCGCGGATCAGCGCCATAGGCTTGCGCCGCGGGCCCCAGCCCCCGATGCCGAGGGTCATGCCGTCGCGCAGCTGGCCGACCATCTGCGCCGTGGTCATTTGTTTGTCCATCATCGTTGTCCTCATGGGCGGCCGACACTGAAGTCGTGGCCCCAGTGGCTGACCACCGTGCTTTCGAAGGGGGTGTGCTGGTTCCAGTCGACCACCAGGCCGTCACAGCCGTACTCCAGGTCAAAGCCTGAAGGGGTTTTCATGTAGAACGAGACCATCTGGTCGTTGGTGTGCTGGCCAAGGGTGGCCGAGAGCTTGACGCCGTGGGCGTGCATGCGGTCCAGGGCGCGGCCGACCTCGTCGAGGCCGTCGACCTCGACCATCATGTGCACACAGCCATGGGGCACCGGGCATTCGAAGATCGCCAGGGAGTGGTGACGGCCATTGTTGC
The DNA here is from genome assembly GCF_024748945.1 of Pseudomonas sp. B21-035. Taxonomy (NCBI): domain Bacteria; kingdom Pseudomonadati; phylum Pseudomonadota; class Gammaproteobacteria; order Pseudomonadales; family Pseudomonadaceae; genus Pseudomonas; species Pseudomonas sp. B21-035. The sequence goes on along the minus strand of NZ_CP087179.1, from coordinate 2,151,977 downwards.
AGTGCAGAAAATGAATGCGCTTTTCCGGCTCGCCCGGGTCAGGGGTGAAGCGCACTTTCATCAGGTCCGAGAGGCCAAAGCCCATGACCCGCTGATAAAAATCACGGCAGCGCTCAAAGGTTGGCGCCGGCAGCACCACGTGGCCCATGCCCAGCTCATGGGTGACAAAGCCCTTGACTGCCACCGGCGAGACAAAGCGGGCGAAATCCTGGCGCGGGCCCCAGAACAGTTCGTGGCGGTTGCCGTCCGGGTCGCAGAACTGCGCCACCGCCTGGACCTTGCGCAGCTCGGCCTGGGCGGCATTGCCGCGCTCGACGGCGATATCGGCCTGCTGCAGCTCGGCGATTGCCTGCTCGAAGGCGGCCTCGCCGGCCAGCTCCCAGCCACAGGCGCCGAAGCTGTCCTGGTCGCTGTGCAACACCAGGAGGCGGTACGGGCGATCGTCCATTTTCAGATACAGCCGGGCGCTGTCAGCGCCCTCGCCGGCCACCATCATGCCCAGCACCTGGGTTGCGTAATGACGCCATTGCGCCAGGTCGGTGGACAGCAGGGTGACGTAACCCAGGCCGCGGATATCCATGCTTGTTGTCCTCGCGTTGATCGACGTGTTGAGCGCTATTCAAGCCCGCTGCACAAGGCCGGGCATCGTCTGTTGGGACTAGCGCTATCGGGTGAATTTCGCGGGTCTGTGGGAGCAGGCTTGACCCGCGATGCTTTCACCTCACTGCTTGCGAAAATGCGGAATCACCTTCTCGCCGATGTTGCGCAGGGTCTCCAGCTGCGCCCATTGCGGCACCGTGCCCATCTGGCAGATGAACAGGATCTCGTCGGCGCCGGCATCAATCAGGCGTTGCACGTAACCGATGCAGTCCTCGACCGTGCCGTAGGCATGGTTGGGGTTCATCATCGCCATGGTCGGGTCGGAGAAGTCGACGCTGACTTCCTCGGAGGCAAAGCGCGACTTGATCACCGCCTGGCCGTTGCCGTCGACGTAGGTGTCGTCTTTCCACTTTTGCGGGTCTGGCCGCTCGCCGCCGCCGTACCAGTAGCCCAGCGACTCCATGAAGTAGCGCTGGCCACGGATGCCGATGCGCCGCGCCAGTTCGTTGTCGTCGAGGACGATGGCCGGGCACAGCGCGGCGATGTGGCGGTTGGGGCGAAAGCCGACCTGCTGCTTGGCGTCACGGTTGTCCCAGGCCTGGTGGTACACCTCGACCTTCTTGGCGATTTCCTCCGGGCCGCCGAAACCCAGCACCAGCGCGCCCATGCCACGCCCGCCGGCGTTCTTCAGCGATTCGGTGTTGGTGCAGGCCAGGTACATCGGCGGGTGCGGGTCCTGGTACGGCTTGGGATGGATCGGCCGCTTGGGGATCTGCACGAAGTCGCCGTGGTGCTCGATCTCGTCCTGGACGAAGATTTTCGGGATCAGGTACATGGCTTCATCGATCTGCGGCTGCAGGGTCGCCAGGTCGTAGCCGAAGGTGCCGGCCTCCTGTTGGGTACCGCCCTTGCCCACGCCGAAATGCACCCGCCCCTTGGACAGCAGGTCGAGGGTAGCGATGCGCTCGGCGACCTTGACCGGGTGGTTCATCGCCGGCGGCAGGCACACCACGCCATGGCCGATGCCGATGCGCTCGGTCTTGCCGGCGACAAAGGCGAGCATGGTTTCTGGCGCCGACATGTGCGAGTAGTTGCTCAGGGCGGTGTGTTCCACGCACCAGAAGGTGTCGAAACCGAGCTGGTCGGCCAGTACTGCCTGCTCGACGGTGTCATCGAAGATCTTGCGGTCGCCTTCGCGGCTGGAGTCCACCGTCTGTGCTTCGTAAATCAATGAGAATTTCATGCTTGATCCTTGTTCTTGTTAACGGCTCGGTCGGCGCCAGGGACCCGCGCCTTGCCACCATGCTCGGGGATCGCCGCGCCGCTCGAATCCCGCAAACGGACTAGCCGGTTTCTGTGATCTGGCGCTTCAGAGGAAGAAGTCGCTGCTGTCCTGGCCCATGCTCACGCCGCCCAGGTTCCAGGCGTACTTGGCCGGGTTGTTGGCAACGTGGGCGCGGCCGGTATGAATGTCGCGAAAGGCGCGGTTGATGGCGTGGCTGCAGAAAATCGTCGAGGCGCCGCTGTTGAACATCAGCTCGGCCACCGCCTTGGCGCACTTGTCGGCGACCAGCGCCGAGTCGTAGCGCATCTTCACCCGCGTCTGCATGGCCAGGGCGTCGCCGGCCTCGGCGGCCTTGAGCATGAAATCGAAGTTGCGCAGCAGCACCGTGCGGCACTCGTCGACGCAGACCATGGCATTGGCCAGGGCGGTTTGCGCCGCCGGGTCCTGGAGCATCTTGCGCCCGTCATTGACCCCGACCCGGCTGCGGTTGTGCTCAACGAACAGATCGATCGCGCCCTGCAGGGCGCCAATGGCCGACGACGACACCGCGCGCACGAAGATCTGCCCGAACGGCAGGCGGAACAGCGGCGCGCTGTTGACCGCGTTGCCCGGGCTGTACTGCATGAAACCGTCAGCAGCGCGGTGGGTGCGGTACTCCGGGACGAAGGCATCGCTCACCTGGATGTCGTGGGAGCCGGTCGCCTCCAGGCCCATGACATTCCAGTTGTCGATGATCTGGTAGTCGCTGCGCGGCACCAGGAAGGTCCGGTAGTCCGGCGCCCCGCCCGCCTCTTGCGGCGGCACCAGGGCGCCAAGGAAGGCCCACTGGCAATGCTTGCTGCCCGACGAAAAGCCCCAGCGGCCGCTGAGCTTGAAGCCGCCCTCGACCCGCTCGACCTTGCCCACCGGCATATAGGACGACGAAATCAGCACGCTGGAATCCTGGCCCCAGACATCCTCGGCGGCGCGGTCGTCGAACAGCGCCAGTTGCCAGTTGTGGATGGCCACCACCCCCAGCACCCAGGCCGAGGACATGCAGCCTTCGGCGAGGGTCATCTGCACCTCGAAAAAGTCCCGTGGCTGCAGCTCGTAGCCTTGCCAGCGCGCCGGCTGAAGGATGCGGAAAAACCCGGCGTCGTGGAAATCGCGCAGGGTTTCTTCCGGTAGCTGGCCACGTTGCGCGGCATGGGCGGCACGTTCACGCAGGATCGGCACCAGCTCGCGGGCGCGCTGGGCCAGACGCTGGCGTATCAGGTCGTGATTGAGCATGTTGTTGTTCTCCTCTGATCACCCCGTCCGCCGGGGCGCGCGTGCAGCAGAGGCGCAACCGGCCTCTGCCCCGGCATTCAAGCAAGGCGCCCGACGGCCAACATCCCTCAAACGGACCATGCCGCGCCGGCGTGGCTCGACTAGTCCCCTCGGACGATGTTGGGCCTTGCACCGATTGCAAGAATTCATCGCACTCCAAGCCAACCAGAGGCCGTGCGATGAACAACAACAATCTCAAAGCCGACATGCTCCAGGCCATGCGCCGCCTGGCCAAGTCCGTGACCATCATCAGTACCAGCAACGGCACCCAGCGCTTCGCCATGGCCGCCACTGCGGTCGACTCGCTGAGCACCGAGCCGCCGTCGCTGCTGATCTGCGTCAACACCAGCGCCTCACCGCATGCCGCCCTGGCGGACGGCGCCGACTTCTGCGTGAACATCCTCGGCGTCGAGCAACAAGACCTGGCGCACCTGTGCAGCGGCGCGATCAAGGGCGAGGCACGCTTCGAGCGCGGCGACTGGCAGACCAGCGAAGAAGGCATTCCGTTTCTGGCCGACGCGCAGTCATCGATTCTTTGCCGCCAAGACGGGCGCATGACCTATGGCACCCACACCATTTTCATTGGCCGCATCCTGCGCATCCGCACCAGCGCCAGCATCACCCCGCTGGTGTACCTGGACGGCAGCTACACCACCACCGCAGCGCCTGCGCGCATGATCGCGGCAGCGGGCTGAGGCCGGGCCATGAACAGCCTGAGCGCATTGGCGCCGCTGCGGGTGGAGCATGCGGGAGAGCTGCACTGGCACGCCGCGGCCGAGCTGCTGGTGGTCGGCTTTGGCGGCGCCGGGGTCTGCGCCGCCATCGAGGCCGCCAGCAGCGGCCTCAGTGTGCTGGCCCTGGACCGCTTCGCCGGTGGCGGCGCCACGGCGCTCAGCGGTGGCGTGGTCTATGCCGGTGGCGGCACGCCCTACCAGCAGCGCGCCGGCTACCCGGACAACAGCGAGGCGATGTTCAACTATTTGCGCCAGGAAGTCGGCGAGGCGGTATCGGCCGACACCCTGCGCGACTTCTGCGAGCGCAGTGTCGAGCAACTGGCCTGGCTGGAGCGCCACGGCGTGGCCTTCGAAGCCAGCGTGCCGCCACAGAAAACCTCCTACCCCAGCGACCGTTACTACCTCTACTACTCGGGCAACGAAGCAGTGCCGGCCTACGCCGCGCAAGCCACACCCGCCCCTCGCGGGCACCGCGCCAAAGGCCCGGGCATGTCCGGTGCCAGCCTGTTTGCGCCGCTGCGCGCCAGCGCCCTGAAGCTCGGCGTGCGCCTGCGCAGCCAGTGTGAAGTGCGCCAGCTGGTGGTCGACAACCACGACCGGGTGCTCGGTGTGGTTGCCTGGCAACTGCCTGCCGATAGCCGCGCCGCCCGCCGCCATGCACGCCTGGCGCGCTGGGTCAGCGTCCTGCAGATGTACGCCCCGGCGCTGGCCGAGGTGCTGCGCAAGCGCCTGCGACAGATCGAGCAGCGCCATGCCGTGCGCACCCTGATTCGCGCCGAAAAAGGCCTGCTGCTCAGCTGTGGCGGTTTTATTTTCAACCGCGAGCTGGTGGCCCGGCACGCGCCGCAGTACCTGGCCGGCCTGCCGCTGGGTAGCAGCGCCTGCGATGGCAGCGGCTTGCTCCTGGGCCAGAGCGCAGGCGCCAGCCTGGCGCGGATGGACAAGATCAGCGCCTGGCGCTTTATCAACCCGCCGCTGGCCTGGGCCCGCGGCATGATCGTCAACGGCCTGGGCCTGCGCTACTGCAACGAAGAGGTGTACGGCGCCACCCTCGGCCACGCCATGGTTGAAGAACAGAGCGGCAAGGCCATCCTGATTCTCAACCGCGCCCTGGTGTGCCAGGCGCTCAAGCAGGTCGGCCCGGGCAAGGTGTGGAACTTCCAGCGTTTGCCGGTGCTGCTCAACCTGCTGTTCAACGCCAAACGCGGCCACAGCCTGGAACAGCTGGCCGAACGCTGCGCCTTGCCCGCCGGCAACCTGCGCCAGAGCGTGGCGCAGTACAGCAGCGCGGCCCGAGGCGAAATCGCCGACCCGCTGGGCAAGTCGGCGGCGATGCTCTGCCCGCTGGACAGCGGCCCCTGGTATGCCCTCGACCTGTCCTATGACAGCCGCCTGTTCCCCTGCCCGGCCCTGACCCTGGGCGGCCTGCGCGTCGACGAGCGCAGCGGCGCGGTGCTCGACCTGCACGGCGCGCCGATCGCCGGGCTGTACAGCGCCGGGCGCAATGCCGTGGGCGTGGCCTCCAACCTATATGTCTCCGGCCTGTCCCTGGCCGACTGCATTTACTCCGGGCGGCGCGCTGCGGCGCATATCGCCGCGCACGCCGCCCGCAACCCCGCACCATCAGGAGAACAACCATGCAACGTGTAGAAGGCAAAGTCTGCATCGTCACCGGCGCCGCCAGCGGTATCGGCCGCGAGGACGCCCTGCTGCTGGCCAGCCAGGGCGCCCGGGTGGTGCTTACCGACCTCAATGAACAGGCCGGTCGCGAAGTCGCCGCGCAGATTGGCAGCAAGGCGCTGTTCATCCGCCACGACATCGCCAGCGAAAGCGACTGGCAGCAGGTGGTCAAGACCACCCTGGAGCACTTCGGGCGCCTCGATGTACTGGTCAACAACGCCGCCATCCTGGTTGCCGGCACCATCGAGGACACCTCGCTGGAAACCTGGCAGAAGGTCCAGACGATCAACGGCGACGGTTACTTTCTCGGCTGCAAATATGCCATTGAAGCCATGAAGGACAGCGGCGGCGGCTCGATCGTCAACATGTCCTCGGTGGCCGCCCTGGGCGCCATGCCGATGTTCTGCGCCTATTCGGCCTCCAAGGGCGCGGTGGCGGCGATGACCCGCTCCATCGCCCTGCACTGCAAGCAGCAGGGGTATCGCATCCGCTGCAACAGCGTGCACCCGGACGGCGTCAACACGCCGATGACCCAGGCCCTGGCCGGTGGCCAGCCGATCGACCAGGCGCTGCTCGACCAGGACCCGATGAACCGCATGTGCGCGCCGCGCGATATCGCCAACGTGGTGCTGTTTCTGGCCAGCGACGAATCGAACTTCGTCAACGGCGCCGAACTGCGGGTGGACAACGCGCAATTGATCAGCGGCATTTGAGGCGAAGATGAACATGGGCATGCAAGCGCTTGGGCAGGACTCGCTGGTGTCGGCCAGCGGCAGCTATCGGCTGCAGGTTTGCGCGGTGATCGACGAAACCGCCGATGCGCGCTCGCTGGTCCTGGAGGTGCCGGCGCAGCTGCACGAGCGCTTTCGCTACAAGCCGGGGCAGTTCCTGAGCTTTCGCGTGCCCTGTGCCGGCAAACTGCTGACCCGCTGCTACTCCATGGCCAGCTCGCCGCTGTGCGATGCCCGGCCCAAGGTGACCATCAAGCGGGTTGTCGACGGGCGGGTGTCGAACTGGATGAACCAGCAGGTGCAGGTCGGCGACTGGCTCGAAGTGCTGCCACCGGCCGGGCATTTCTGCCTGGATGAACGCCTGGCCACTGACCCTTCACGGCCACTGGTGCTGTTTGCCGGTGGCTCGGGTATCACCCCGGTGATGTCGATCCTCAAGTCGGTGCTGCACAGCGGCGCTCGATCCATCAGGCTGGTGTATGCCAACCGCGACGAAACCTCGGTGATCTTTCGCGACGAACTGCGCCAGCTGAGCCAGGATCACCCGCAGCGCCTGCAGGTGATCCACCTGCTCGATTCACTGCAGGGCTTTTTGCGCGACGCCCAGGTCCAGCAACTGGTCAGCGAAATGCGCGGCGGCGACTACTTCATCTGCGGCCCGGGGCCGTTCATGGACACCGTCGAGCGCAGCCTGCTGGCCCTGGGCGAAGCTGCCGAGTGCATCCATGTCGAGCGCTTCGTCTCGCCGCCCGACCCGGATCAACTCGCCGCGCAAGAGGCCGTTGCCCGCGCCGTCAGCAGCGACTCGGCCTGTGAGCTGTTGCTGGTCGAGCTCGATGGCGAGCAACACGAAATCCGTTGCCAGCCCGGCGATACCCTGTTGCAAAGCTGCCGGGCGGCGGGCCTGGACGTGCCCTCTTCGTGCGAAGAAGGCTTTTGCGGGGCCTGCATGTGTACGGTGCTCGAGGGTGAAACGCATCTTTCGCGCAACGATGTGCTCAGCGCCCGCGAGTTGGAGCAAGGCTGGACCCTGGCCTGCCAGAGCCGGCCACTGGGCGCGCGGGTGCGCTTGCGCTTCCCCGGCTGAGGGGCTGTGCCCGCTAGTCTCATCGGACGATCACTGCGGCCCCGACTGCGGTTAGACTCGGCGCCAGCAGCTCCACAACAATAAGACAGAGGTTCAGTTATGGCTCGTTTGCACAACAAGGTCGCCGTGGTTACCGGCGGCGCATCGGGTATCGGCCTGGCGTGCGTGCGCCGCTTCATTGCCGAAGGCGCCGAGGTCGTCGGCCTGGACATTGGCGAGGCGCCGGCGGACTTCCCCGGCCTGTTCATGAGCCTGGATGTGCGCGATGAAACCCGCGTGCAGCAGGTGATGAGCGAAGTCATCAGCCGCTTCGGGCGTATTGATGTGCTGGTCAATGCCGCCGGCGTCGCCGACCAGGGCAGCGTGACCCAGACCAGCACCGCCAACTGGCAGCGGGTGCTGGACATCAACCTCACCGGCAGCATGCTCACCAGCAAGCACGTGCTGGCGCAGATGGAGGCCCAGCGCAGCGGCTCGATCATCAACATCGGTTCGATCTTCGGCCTGCAGGGCTGCGACGGCAACGTTGCCTACAACGTCTCCAAGGGCGGCATCAACCAGCTGACCCGCTCGATGGCCATCGACTACGGCTACGCCAACATCCGCGTCAACGGCCTGTGCCCGGGCCTGATCGAAACGCCGATGACCAGCATGGTCCGCGAACAGCAGGCATTCCACGCCTTCTTCGCTTCGCAGCACATGCTCAACCGTTCCGGGCAGCCGGACGAAGTGGCCAACGTCGCGCTGTTTCTTGCCTCTGACGAAGCGTCGTTCGTCAGCGGCCAGATGATTGCCGTGGACGGCGGTTTCTCCGCTGGCCGCCGCTTCGCCCCGCCTAGCGCCTGACCCGCGGTGCCGGGCAGCCTGCCCGGCGCTTTCCCTGCTCATTCATCCTCAGCCTGAGGAGGCATCATGCTGCCTGTCGAAAACGCTCAGACCATCGCCCAACTGTTCGCCCGCGCCGCCCGGGACTACGGCGACAGCCCGGCCATCGAAGACGGCGGGCAGCGCATCAGCTACCGCCAGCTCGAGCTGTTGCGCCAGCAGGCCGCCCGCGCCCTGCTCGCCCTGGACGTGCAAGTGGCCGACCGGGTGGCAGTGTGGGCGCCCAACCTGTGGGAATGGATCGTTGCCGCCGGCGCCCTGCAGAGCATCGGCGCCACCCTGGTGCCGTTGAACACACGGATGAAAGGCAGCGAGGCCGGGCACATCCTGCGCGAGAGCGGCACCTGCGTGCTGTTTTGCATCAGCCGCTTTCTGGATAACGACTACCCGGCCATGCTCGCCGACCAAACCCTGCCGGCCCTGCGCCAGGTGATCAGCCTGCGCCCGGCAGAGCCGCGCCACGGCGGCCTGGCCTGGGAGGCGTTCATGGCCCTCGCCGAGCAAGTGCCGCAGGCGCTGTTGCAGGCCCGCGAGCAGCAGGTCGGGCCGCAGACCCTGTCCGACCTGTTGTTTACCTCCGGCACCTCCGGCAAGCCCAAGGGCGTGATGACCGCCCACGGCCAGAATCTGCAGGTGGTGCGCGACTGGAGCGAGATCGTCGGCCTGCGCCGGGGCGATCGCTACCTGATCGTCAACCCGTTCTTCCATTCCTTTGGCTACAAGGCCGGCTGGCTGGCAGCGTTGATGCGCGGCTGTACCATCATCCCGCAGCAGGTGTTCGAGGTGCAGGCGCTGCTCGACTGCGTGCAGCGCCAGCGCATCAACATCCTGCCCGGGCCGCCGACCCTGTATCAGTCGCTGCTGGCCCACCCGCAACGCCAGAACTACGACCTGAGCTCCTTGCGCGTCGCCGTCACTGGCGCCGCCGCGATCCCGGTGGAGATGATCGGGCGCATGCGCGAGGAGCTGGGCTTTGCCACCATCGTCACCGCCTACGGCCTGACCGAAGCCTGCGGCTTTGCCAGCATCTGCCGCCCCGGCGACAGCGCCGAGCGGGTCGCCAGCACCAGCGGCCGGGCCATGCCAGGGGTTCAGATCCGCTGCGTCAACAGCAGCGGCGCCAGGGTGCCGGCCAACGTACCTGGCGAGGTGTTGATCCGCGGCTACAACCTGATGCACGGCTACCTCAACGACCCGCAGGCAAGCCTCGAAGCGGTGGATGCCGAGGGCTGGCTGCACACCGGCGACATTGGCGTGCTGGATGAACAGGGTTACCTGCGCATCACCGACCGGCTCAAGGACATGTTTATCACCGGTGGCTTCAACGTTTACCCGGCGGAGATCGAACAGACCTTGCTGCAGTACCCCGGGGTGGCCCAGGCTGCCGTGATTGGGATTGCCGATGAACGCCTGGGGGAAGTGGCCATGGCCTTCTTGCTGGCGGTGCCTGGACAGGTGATCGACGTGGCGCAGTTCAATACCTGGTGCCGTGAGCAGATGGCCAACTACAAAGTGCCGCGGCGGGTGCAAGTGGTCGAAGCCTTGCCGCTCAATGCCACGGGCAAAGTGGCCAAGCAGGTGTTGCGCGGCTGGGTGTGAGGGCTGCTGTGCAGCCCATCGCCGGCAAGGCCGGCGATTGAGCCAGAAGGGGTCGTAATCCAGACACCACCTGATGCGTTGCCAGTCCCACAGGGCGATGAATCCGATTTTACTGTGGGACGCTTCCGAATCAGTTCGACGGTGCGCCAAGGCGTGAATGCCAGTGCTAGGTTCCGGGCCTCTTTGCCCAAGGAACCTGCGCATGACAAGGACGCCCTCTTCCGTTTTATCCCCTGCTCCGGCGATAACCGCCACCAGTTCCACCTTGCAGCCAGGCTTCTACATCGTGCCGCGCAGCATGTCAGGCACCCAGGTGCTGGCCCTGCTGACGGCGCAACAAGGGCCTCAATTGATCGCTCGATTGCAACGGCTTAACCCGACCTTTGCCACAGGCTTTAAAGCCGGGGAAATCTTCGTCATCGGTGACCCGGACATCACCAGCGCCTGCACCCGCGAAGAGGCCGAACTGATGACGGCCGCCGCGCAGGTGCGCGAAAGCCTGGCTGCGCTGAGTGTTGAGGAAGCCAATTTCATGATGCGCCATCAGGCCGAGATTGCCGGGCTGTCCGCCGGGGCGAGCCAGGCCATGGGCGTGGGCAAGGACATTCTGGAAAAGGGCTTGCGCCAGGTCGAAGCAACCTTGCGCAGCATCGAGCAACTGCACCAGCGTGAGTTCAGCCGCAACGGCCGCTTGAACAGCCCGGACTTTTTCAATGCCCGCCAGCGGCTGTACTTGCAGCTCGACGCGCAGCTCAAGAGTGCCTTTTTGAACAAGCAGCTGAATCTTGGCAGCTACGACAGCTTGCGCAAGGACCTGGGCATTTCGACCCGCAGCCTGGTACACCACTGGAACCGTGCCGGCGGGGCCGGGCAGATTCCGGGGTATGCGACGCATCTGGAGCAGGTGGCGAAGACGGCCAATTACCTCAAGTATGGTGGGTATGTCGGGATTGGCCTAGGTGGGACGGCGTCGTGGTTGACGGTGCGCGATGCTTGTCGGGTCGGGGAGACGGAATCTTGTAAGCGCATCCGTTACACACAAACCGGTAGTTTAACTGGCGGTTTGCTTGGAGGTATTTACGGCGCACGAGCTGGAAGCCTCGCAGCATTTCTAACGTGTGGCACGGTGGCAGCCGTGACAGCAGGCGTTGGGGGAGCTGTTTGCGGGATTGTCCTGGTCGGAGGAGGATCGTTGGCTGGCGCTGCAGGTGTTGGAATGGGAGGAGAATGGGTGGGGGATGTGATTTTTGGACTAACAAGGCCATGAGCGGGTTCTGGTATTCATGGTGGGCTGTCGCTTTCATGATTTCTCCGTTCACGCTTGCGTTCATCGGTTTAGCGATGAGTATCCAGATCACCTGCGGCCGTGACTTCAATGTCATGCTCTCGGCACTACCAAACAGCTGGCGGCTTCAAAATCGAACTACCAATTTTGGCAACGCCAGCTTGAGGTCACGTTGGCATCTGGTAAACACAGTCAGCGGCGCCATGCTTTATCCCGGGTTCTGCATCCGCAAAGGGCTGTTCGATCCAGGTGAACTGCAAGAATTCCCGGCCCCTCTCAAGCGTAAGATGATCATCTCTTCCTGGTTGTCTATTGTTGGCTTTGCATGGCTGATGATAGGCGCAGGATTGCTAAAGCTCAGCAATGGATAAAGGGATGAGGGGCTTGCCGGCAATCAAGCACGCAGCGGACGTAGTTCCGGCAATATTGATTTGCGGGCTGGACTGGCCTCATCGCGGGTCAAGCCCCCCGCAGGGGTCGTAATCCGCCGCTCAGATCACCCGCGCCGGATGTTGCTGGCGCGGGTCGCCGAGCAAGCCGCGATGGGAAGGCGGCTGGCGCCCGCCCGCTTCGCTGATGCCATACCCAGCGGCTATCTCGGCAGTGATCAGGGTTTGCCCGGAATAGCGCATCAACTGCGGGTCATTGAGCAGCGCATGAATCACCCGCCCATTGAAGTGCGGGGTCTCGGCATCGGCAAGAAACGCCTTGTACTGCTCACCATGCTGCTCGCCGGCAATCCGCGTGCGCTCGGTCAGTTGCGGGCCTAACCATAGCGACACGGCGGCGACGCCCTGGCCTTCGAAATCGATGGCCATGTCGGCGGCCAGCTTGTCGCAGCCGGCCTTCTGCGCGCCATAAGCCGGCCCATGCATGTAGCAGCCAGCGCCAAACGATGAGGTGAAGCACACTAGCCCCTGGCGGCTGCGCAGCAACAGCGGCGCGCCATGGTAGCTGGCGACATAGGCTGAACGCAGGCCGACGTCGAGGATGCCCGCCAGCGCCAGCGGTTTGCTCCAGAACGGCCCCGGTTCGATCAACTGGTCATGGATGAACGCCGCGTTGTTGACCAGCAGATCCAGGTGCCCGCATTCGCGCTCGACCCGGGCGAACAGCGCCTGCACCTGGGCATCGTCGGCGTGATCGCAGGTCACCGCGATACCTTGCCCGCCCACCGCGCTGATGGCCTCGGCGGTGGCCTGCAGGTCGCCGTCCAGGGCATGCCCGTACAAATGTGAACCGCCCTGCCCGCGGGCCCGGCCGGTAACGTAAACGGTCATGCCGGCCGCGCCGAGGGCCAGGGCGATACCCTGGCCGACACCGCGGCTGGCGCCGGTGACCACGGCAACCTGCCTGTGTTGTGTACTCATGGGGTGCATCCTCAAGAAACCAGCGCCGCCTGGGCCTGGTGATTACTGGCTAACGCGCCGATATGGTTGGCGGCCAGGTAGCCGAAGGTCATGGCCGGGCCGAGGGTCGACCCCGCCCCCGGATAGGTACGGCCCATCATCGATGCGGCGCTGTTGCCAATGGCATACAGGCCGAGGATCGGCTGGCCGTCCTCGTGCAGCACCCGCGCATGCACATCGGTGAGCAAGCCGCCCTTGGTGCCGATATCGCCGGCATCGACCCGCACCGCATAGAACGGTGCCTGCAGCAACGGCGCCAGGCACGGGTTGGGCTGCACACCGGGGTCGCCGTAATAGCGGTCGAACAACGACTCGCCCTTGGCAAAATCTTCGTCGCGACCCAGGCTGGCCATGGCATTGAAGCGTTGCACGGTACGCGCCAGCCCTGCGGCATCGACCCCGATGCTGGTCGCCAGGGCTTCAAGACTGTTGGCCTTGTGGAAGTAGTCGCGCAGGTGCCGGGGCAACTGCCAGTCGCGCTGGGCATAGCCCGGCAACAGCGCGCCACAGGGGTATTTACGCCGGAAGCTGGCGTCGAAGACCATCCAGCACGGCACGCTGCTGGCGCCTTCGCGGTTGTTGGCGTACATGGCGTAGACGATGTCGGTGTACGGCGCCGCTTCGTTGACGAAGCGCTGGCCCGCGGCATTGACCAGCACGCAGCCGGGCAAGGTGCGTTCGACAAACAGCGCGCGCTGCTTCTCTTCGCCCTGCACATGGGTGGTCGGCGCCCACCAGCTGTGTTCCATCAGCGCGGTGCGCGCGCCCACGGCCTGGCCGGCGCGAATGCCGTCGCCGGTGTTGTGCGGCGGCGTCGCGCTCCAGCGCGCTTGCGAGGGCTGCGGGTGATACTGGTCGCGCATCGCCTGGTTACGCTCGAAGCCGCCGGCGGCGATGATCACCCCGTGACGCGCCTTGATCCTCACCAGCTTGCCGTCGCGGCGCACCTGGGCGCCGCCGATGCGCCCGTCGACGATCAGCAGTTGCTCCAGCGCGCAGTCGAGCCACAGCGGCACCTCACGGTCGAGCAACGAGCAGCGCAAGGCGCCGACCAGGGCGTTGCCCAGAGTCAGGAAGCGATCACGTTTCGACAGCTTGCGGCCCGTGCGGTCGCGCCAGTAGCGCCACATCACCCGCAAGGTCAGGCGCAGCCAGCCCTTGCCGCGACACAGCAGCACCTGGGCTTCTTTCATGGTCATGGCCATGCGACCCATCATCAGCGTGCCCGGTGACGGCGCGCGCATCTTAAGGAACTCGTCGCCCAGTTGCGCCGCGTCGAACGGCAAGGGGTCCATGGAGCGGTAGCCAGGCTTGCCGCCCGGTACTTCGGGGTAGTAGTCGGCATAGTGCGGCTGCGCCTCGAAGCGCACCCGCGAGTGTTGTGCGAGGTATTCGAGCATGCGCCGGCCCTGCTCGACGTAGGTTTCGATGCGCCCGTCATCGATCTCGCCCTGGGTGACGGCCTCGAGGTAAGCGATAGCTTCCTCGGCCGAGTCGTGCCCGCCCAGGGCGCTGATGCGCGGGTTGTTGGGGATCCACACACCACCGCCGGACACCGCCGAGGTACCGCCGTATTCGCTACTTTTTTCGATCACCAGGGCCTTGAGCCCCAGGTCATGGACGCGCAGGGCGGCGGTCATGCCGCCGGCCCCCGAACCGATCACCAGCACGTCGCAACAGTGGTCCCAGTCGATCCCGGCTTCGTTCATGTGCTCACCTTGTAAAGGGCAATGGACAACAGGCCGCGCCGGCGGTCGGCCGGGGGCATTGGTCATTGATTGTTCGATGCCCGGCACGGGCCAACATCGTCCGATGGGACTAGCGCCAGCGTCCGGCGCACGTGGCGGCATCGCTTAGTCCGCTTGGACGATGTTGCGCCGCCAAGGGGATTCCATAGTCGCCTCCAGCTTCACCTCCCACCTTGAATACAGCGGTCGGGCAGGTCTGACCGCGGCATGAGGACGACATGATAAAAACAACAATCGCCCCACCTTCACTCAATACCTGCGTGCGCCTGGGGATGCTGATGCTGGCCGGCGGCCTGGGCACCCCGGCCAGCGCCCTGACCTTTCAGGCCAACGATGACCTGAGCATCGACTGGGACACCACCCTCACCTACAGCCTGGCCTGGCGTACCGAGGGCCGCGACCACAAGCTGGTGGCCAACGCCGACGGCAACGATGGCGACAACGCCTTTGACCGCGGCAGCCTGATCAACAACCGCGTTGGCTTTCTCACCGAGGCCAACCTCAAGTGGCAGGACAACTACGGCCTGTTCGTGCGCGCAGCCGGCTTCTACGACAACGTCTACGACCAGGGCAACGACAACAACAGCGGTGCCTCCAACTGCCTGGCCAGCGGCAACTGCCGGCGCGCCGACCGCTTCTCCCAGGACACCATCGACCAGCACCGCGACGACCTGCGCCTGCTCGACGCCTATGCCTACGGCAGCTGGGACGTTAGCGGCCACAACCTCAACCTGCGGGTCGGCGATCAGGTGGTGAGCTGGGGTGAAAGCCTGTTCTACCCGGGCATCTCTGCGGCCCAGAGCCCGGTCGATGCGACCAAGGCCACCACCCCCGGGGTCGAGGTCAAGGAAGTGCTGCTGCCGGTCGGCCAGGTGTTCGGCCAGTTCAGCCTGACCGAGGCCCTGGAGCTGCAAGCCTACTACCAGTACAAGTGGGAGAAGACCGACCTGTTCGGGGTCGGCAGCTATTTTTCCAGCACCGACCTGATCGACCGCGGCGGTTTCAGCGACGCCTCAGGCTTCGTTACCCGCCTCAAGGACGACGAGCCCAGTGACAGCGGCCAGTACGGCGCGGCCCTGCGCTACACCGCCGAGTCGCTGAACAACACCGAGTTCGGCCTCTACTACTCGCGCTACCACGACAAGAACCCGTCGCTGGACTTCCAGACCGACCTGGGCCACTACCGCGTGCGCTACTTCGACAACATCGACCAGTACGGCGCAAGCTTCGGTACCGTGCTCGGCGACACCAGCATCGCCGGTGAGGTCAGCTACCGCGACGGCGCACCGGTGATGGTCGACAACGGTTTCTCAAGCCCGGTGCGGGCGCAGACCCTGCAGGCCCAGGTGTCGATGATCCACGTGGTCGGCCCGACCGCCTTTGCCGACAACACCACCCTGGTCGGCGAGCTGGTCTACAACACCGTGCTCGACAACGACGCCTCGACCCCGCTGACCCTGGCCCCCGGCCTGACCCTGCCGGGCACCGACAGCCTGGTGCTGGACCGCGACGCCTGGGGCTACACGGTACAGGCGACCTTCGACTACAACGACGTGTTCAGCGGCTGGGACATGTCGGTACCGGTCACCTACAGCAGCGCCGCCCAGCACGACAGCGCCCTGACCGGCTCGATCAATGCCGGGCAAGGCGATGAGCGCGCAAGCATCGGCACCACCTGGCGCTACCTCGGCAACTTCACCGTCGAAGCGCTCTACAACGCCTACCTGGGTAACGCCAACAACTCGCCCCTGGCCGACCGCGACAACGTCGCCCTCAACTTCAAGTACCGCTTCTGAAGCCCCTGATGGAGGAGCACCGCATGTCTACTCTCACGCATCCCTGGTTGCGCACCACCCTGGCGGCCGCCCTGCTCGGCGCAAGCCTGGCCCACGCCAATGTCAGCAATAACGATGCCGCGCGCCTGGGCCAGGACCTGACCCCGGTCGGCGCCGAGCGCGCCGGCAACGCCGATGGCAGTATTCCGGCCTGGACCGGCAAATGGCGCGGGCTGCCGCCGCATCTGAAATTCGCCGGCCCAGGCACGCCCTACCCCGACCCATACGCCGACGAAAAACCGCTGTTCACCATCACCGCGCAGAACGTCGAGCAATACGCCGCCAACCTCACCGACGGCCAGAAGGCGCTGTTCAAGCGCTACCCCAACTCGTTCAAGATCCCGGTCTACCCCAGCCATCGGGACTTCAGGGTCGACCAGGCCAGCGAAGATGCGCTCAAGCGCAACGCACTGAACGCCACCCTCAGCGCCGACGGCAACGATGCCCTCAACGCCTTCGGCGCCTCGCCGTTCCCGATCCCGAAGAACGGCAACGAGCTGATCCTCAACCACAACATGCAGGCACGGGCGGTCACCGAAGAGGCCAACTACCAGCAGGTGGTGGTGTATGCCGACAACAACAAGGCCCTGGAGAAGGTCAACTACAAGATCTACTCGCTGTGGTCCGACCCCAAGCAGAGCGCGCAAAGCGTCAACGGCGTGTTCACCGACTTTTTGCTCACCACCCTTGAGCCGGTGCGCAAGAAAGGCGAGATCATCGTCGGCCACGAATTCATCAACGCCGCCGCCCAGCCGCGCCAGGCCTGGCAATACACCCCGGGCCAGCGCCGGGTACGCCGGGCGCCGACCGTGGGCTACGATTCGCCCACCGGTGCCGGCGGCTTTCGCGTCTACGATGAAGACCGCCTGTTCAACGGTGCCACCGACCGCTACGACTGGAGCATCGTCGGCAAGAAGGAAATCTACATCCCCTACAACAACTACAAGATCGACAGCCCCGAGGTGAACACCGCGCAGATCCTCTCTACCAGCGGCCATATCAACCCGGAGCTGATGCGCTATGAAAAACACCGGGTGTGGGTGCTGCAGGCAACCCTCAAGCCATCCGCCCGGCACATCTATGCCAAGCGCCTGATCTACATCGATGAAGACAGCTGGGCGGCTACCCTGGCCGACAACTTCGACGCCCGTGGCCAGCTGTGGCGCACCAACATGCAGACCTCGGTGTATGCCTATGAGATCCAGCGCTTCCACGCGCGCCTGGGGATCTATCACGACCTGATCGCCGGCTCCTACCTGGTCGATCGCCTGCTCGACGAGCAAAAGCCGGCCAAGCTCAACGCCAGCAACTTTGCCGCCGACGAGTTCACCCCCGGCAACCTGCGCAAGCTCGGTACCCGCTGAGCCCCAGGCACGCCGCCCTGCTCCCGAGCGCTGCGCTCGGGAGCAGGCGTTTTCGCCGCTGGCGAAGTACAATGGCCGCCGTACTGCCCGCGCATCCCCGCGCGCGGCCCCGCCTTTGAACGATCAATGGATGATCCTGGTGAAACCCCTCAAGAACCGTTTTCTCGCCATCGCCATGCAGGTGGAGCTCAACCTCAGCATCTGGACCGGCGGCCTCTACATGATCTGGGTGCTGTTCGACCGTGATGCGACGCGATACTTCGAGACCTACGCAGTGTTTGCCATCGTCAGCCTCTGCCTGTTCTTCTTCACCGCGCTGTTCGTGCGCTGCCCGGAATGCAACACCTCCATGCACCACCTGTACAAGCCGGGTGAAGGGCTGTTGATGCACCGCGGCTTCCTGCCCCACGAGGTCTTTACCCAGAAGCTGATCGAGTGCCCCAAGTGCAACCAGGTGGTGAAGTTTCGCGATTAGCGCAGGCTGATAACGATTTTGCGCGCAAGCATGCCCACCAACATACCGGCGAGGGTCAGCAGCACATCGGCGCTGAACTTTGCCGAGTAGTCAGGCGCATAAATACGGTCATGGCTGTAGAAGGTCGGGCCGGTGTTGAACAGCGCGTGGTAGCCATTGGGAAAGAACGCCACCGCGCACAGCACCACGATCAAGCCCAGGGTCCAGGCGCCGGTGCCGTCGTAGGACTGGCTACGAAACCAGAGCAGAATCCAGGTGAGCACGGCAGCGAGCAGCGGCGTCCAGAACTGCGAAGTGAGGGCGTTGTAGAATTCAATCGGGAAGTACATGGCGTTGCTGAGTCCTTTCAATGACACGGTGGGTAAAGCGCGGCGAATTCTATCACGGCAGTCTGGTTTACTCAGTGCTCTCAACTAAACCAGAAAAATGAAACCACTCCCGCTATCAGGCACACCCACACTATCGACGTCACCCTGGACGCAGCTTCGCTGCGACGACTTAGTTGTTGATCCAGAACTGCCCGGTTCGATTTTCTCTCTCCTTTCTCCCCGAGCTGAAGGTAATCACTCAGCGCATAAATGATCCTGGAGAAATTTTTATGGTGCCGATGATTGCCAGGAAGGTTCGCCCCGACCTTCAAGGACGACTCGATTCTTACAACGCAAACGCCCGGCTCCAGATCATCAACTACGATGGTCACCCGTTCGCCCCAGGAAAACGCCGACATGCCCGCCGACACATCGATTCTGCCGATGAACATGTCGACGTGCGTGGCTTGCAGCCCCAGGTTCGGCAGGACTTCGCCTAGCGCTTCGAGCACGACTTCTTTGGGAAACGGAAATTTTTGCTCGGTGGCCTGTGATCCACTGCCCATACGATTGCTCCCGTGCGCCATTCATTTGTGGCTCTGCGTGATACAGGAGGTTAGATCATCGAGCATCGACCTGCGGTGCAAAACTGACCTTTTGCAGTCGGTCCAGCCCTACCCCGTAGTAGAACGAAAACGGCCGCCCGGCCTGATACGCGTAGTCGCCACACATCTCGCGCAGGCCCTGGCGCCCGGCGTCGGCCATATCAAAGGGCTGGTAGGGGTGCTCGCCGAGTGATCCGAACTCAATGGTCAGCCAGGTCGAGCGAAACTTGCCGTAGGACATCTGGCTTCCCATGCTGACCTTCAGCCCTCCCGCCTCGAGGCGCTCGCGCAAGTCACGGTCGTCAAAGTACAGGCTGGCAGGCACGCGCAGGGTCATCTTGTCGTGGGTGAGAATGTCCATGCCGCCTTCCAGTTGCGCGCTATCGGCCTTGAAGCCGGTAATGACGAACGGCAAGGCGCTCTGCACGAAACTGTCGAGCTGGCAGCTCACCTCGGCCTTGACCGTGCGGCTACCGGCAAAGGCATGGCGCCGCTCGCTGTCGCTGATGCGGGTATCGAGGCTCGTTTCGTAGGGCAAGTCGAACCACAGCGGTATGACCTTGCGCCCCATCGCGACGACGTTGGCAGGCGCCGGGCCGATTTCCCTCCCCGCTGCATTCAGGCGCTTGGCCTGACTGTAGTCCAGCTGCAATTGCACGCTGGAGACCACCGCCTTGCGCGCCTGCAGGATGGTATCGAACTGGCCGGCCAGGGCCTGGCGTTGCGCGGCGCTCAGGGCAGGCTCAGGGCCGCGCAGCACAAGGGTGTCACTGTGCTGGGGATCGAGTTCGATCTGCAGCCGTTGCGTATCGATGTGCTGGGTGGCCAACAGCTGCTCGACGGCCTGGCGGTAAACCTCGTGCACTTGCCCGGCGTCACCGCGAGGATGGGCACCGCCCTGGAACTGCAACTGTGCCAGCACCACCCTGGGCTCCTTGAACAAGGCCACAGCGAGCAGTGCACACAACCCGATACCCGCACCCACCATCAGCTTCCCTGCCGCACTTCGACTCATTACAAGCCTGCTCCTTGACCAAGACATCCGCAGTACACCTGCGGGCGCGGATGATAACCGCCATTAGCGCTTATTGCTTGTGCGGCAAACGCCATTGTTACTGTTTCACCAATAAAGCTTCTCAGCCCCGGGCGTTTATCCGCAAACACCCTCGGCCTAAACTGAAATCAGTTTCCAGGCCAAGCCCCTGCCCCGCTTCCCAGCTGACCAGCGCTGCCCATCAGGCGTTGATGCTGCCAACTTAATTCCCCCTGAGCCTTGCGCACTGCGTGCGTGCAATGCCTATGACTAACGGAACGTATAAACAATGACGGATGCCCCTCGAACGCAAACCCGGAAGTTTGCCACGACCGCGAGCGTGCTGTTTTCCCTGCTGGTTCTAGTGATATCGCTGGCGTTGCTATATGGCGGCCTCAAGCTGGTGATACTGGGAGGATCAACTTATTACTTGATCGCCGGCCTTGCCTACTTACTGCTGGCGGCACTGTTTTTCTGGCGCAAACGCAGTGGCATTACCCTTTCCGTGATTATCGCCCTTGCAACCTGTGCCTGGGCATTTTACGAAGTGGGCCAGTTTAGTTACTGGCAACTGCTGCCGCGCCTGGTGGTTCCGGCAATTATCCTGACCCTGAGCCTGTGGGTCGGTGCTGCGTTCCCAGGTACCTCTGCGAACACTAGGCGCCTGGCCAACGGCAGCGGTTTTGTCGTGTTTGCGGCGCTGATCGCAACCTTCGTTGCTGCGTTCTATCCGCACGGCGCGATCTCCAACCCGGTCGCCAGCAGCGGTGCGCCCGCGCCCAAAGCGCCCGCCTCCGCACCCGAAAACTGGGAGTTCTTTGGCCGCAGTGCATCCGGCACGCGCTTTGCGCCGTTCAGCCAGATCACCGCAGACAACGTCAAGGACCTGCAAGTGGCGTGGATCTACCGCACCGGCCGCAGGACCACCGGCAATGGCGCCGGTGTCGACGAAAACACCCCGCTGCAGATCGGCAACGTGCTGTATTCGTGCACCCCGGAAAACCTGATCACCGCCCTCGACGGCGACAGCGGCAAGCCGATCTGGAAATTCGACCCGCACGCCAGCAGTGCAGAGCACGTCACCTGCCGCGGCGTGGGCTATTACGACATCGACAAGGACGACAGCCTGAGCACTGAGGTCAAAGCCTCCTACAACGCTCAGCAACAATGCCGTCAGCGCATTCTGGTGTCGTCTGTCGATGCGCGCTTGTTTGCCCTCGATGCGCACACCGGCAGCCTGTGCCCGAACTTTGGCGACAACGGCTTCGTCGACCTGAAAAAAGGCATGGGCCCGACCGAGAACAGCAAGCGCTATCACCCGACCTCCCTGCCGGTGGTCATGGGCCACCTCACTGTGGTCGGTGGCTGGGTCCGCGACATCGTCGGCAAAGAACCTTCCGGCGCGGTGCGGGCCTTTGACGTACTCACCGGTGCGCTGGTGTGGGCCTGGGATATCGGCGCGCCTGAGGATGCGGATACCACCGCCGCCGATCACGCCTTCACGCTGGAAACCCCTAACGTCTGGACCGTTCCGACTTTCGACAAGGAACTGAACCTGGTCTACCTGCCAACCGGCAACGGCCCGCCCGACTATTGGGGTGGCGACCGCAACCAGGCCAAGGAGAAGTACGGCTCGGCCGTGGTTGCCGTCGATGCCTCGACCGGCAAAGCGAAATGGGTTTACCAGACCGTTCACCACGACGTGTGGGACTACGACCTGCCATCGCAGCCGGTGCTGTACGACATCAAGAATGCCCAGGGCGAAAAAACCCCGGTGCTGATCCAGACCAGTAAAACCGGCAACATCTTCGTACTGGACCGCCGCACCGGCCAGCCGGTTACCGAAGTGCAGGAGCGCCCGGTGCCGACTGCACCGGCTGCAGAAGGCGAGCACCTGGCGCCCACCCAACCGCACTCGGTGGGCATGCCGGTGATTGGTGCCGAGCCACTGACTGAAAAGTCCATGTGGGGCGTGAGCACCTTCGACCAACTGTACTGCCGCATCATGTTCAAGGACTCCGTCTACGTCGGCCCCTTTACCCCGCCAACCGAAAAACCCTACATCGAATGGCCGGGCCTGTTGGGCGGCATGAACTGGGGTGGTATTTCCATCGACGAAAACACCGGCATGATGTTCGTCAACGACATGCGCGTGCCACTGCGCATGGCCCTGGTCACCAAGGAAAACACCAAGAAGTTCAAAGTCTCGACCGATGAAGTGCCTGGCTTCATGGGCACCATTCGCCCACAAGTTGCCGGCATCTATGGCGGGGTGAAAATCGATATTCTGCAATCCCCCCTGGGCGTACCGTGCAACAGCCCGCCGTTCGGCAGCATGAGCGCCATCGACCTGAATACCCAGAAACTGGTCTGGCAAGTGCCGCTGGGCACTGTCCAGGACACCGGCCCACTGGGGATCAAAACCCACCTGCCGATCCCGCTGGGCATGCCGACCCTTGGCGGCCCGACCTCAACGGCGTCCGGCCTGGTGTTCTTTGCCGGCACCCAGGATTACTACCTGCGCGCGCTCGATTCGGCCACCGGTAAAGAAGTGTGGAAAGCCCGCCTGCCGGTCGGTGCTGTAGCAGCGCCGTTGATCTACCAGTCGCCGGCCACCGGCCGGCAATATGTGGTGATCTCGGCGGGCGGCATGAGCCATTCGCCGGATGTTGGCGACTACATCATTGCTTATGCGTTGCCGGAGGGAACGGGGAAGCAATAAGTTGCTTAGCGCCACGTAAAAATAATCCCCGGTATTCGGGGATTGTTTTTTTGAGGGGTTCATTTGAGCGGCTGTTTGAACCGCCCCGCTACAGATCACGCAAATTCCCAATCCCGCTCCAGATACTCAACCTCGGCAGGTAACAGCTCACGCAACAGCGCCAGGCACTGTTCGAACATCGCTATGTCGGGCAGGCGCAGTTCGAAGCCGATGGACAGGTTACTGATATGCGGGACCAGGATCCGGCGCTTGCGGTCGATGGTCAGGTAGCGATATTGCTCCCACCCGGGGCCATGTTCATGTTTCGCACAGGCTTCGGGCGAAGGCGGCACCATCTCGCGAGTGAACAGGATATAAGCGATAAACAGCGGCGTCAGCAACAGCCACCAGGTGCCGGTTGCGACCGCCAGCCAGAGCATCAACAGCGCCTCGATTACCACAACCACGACGATGGTGGTCCTGGCGGCGCGATCGGAGCACACGTACTTGCTGATGGTTATGCCGTCGCGGGTGAGCTGGAATGAAAGGTGGGTTCTGACCGTTAATAACAGCAGCATCAGGACGTACATCATCGCGCATAGCCCGTAGACCCACTTGTCGGCGCCCAGCCAACTGAACATACCGGCCGCCCCGAGCACTGCGATGGTCATCGCCAGGATGCCATTGCGCAGGTCCCTGGGCGCAATCAGGCGCGCCTTGATCGACCAGTTCATCAATGTATAGGGCGGGTTTGCTGCAGGGCGTTCAGCGGGGTCGGTCGGTTGTGGGTTTTGCACGGATATCCTTATCTTCGAATGCTGTCGCGGCTCACTCAAGCCCGTCGACGTCTCGAATAGAATTCGATCGCAACCAGTACGATGCCGGGTATTAACAAGCCCAGACCGGTGTAAGCAAATGCAGGTTGCCCGGATAACCCCACGGCAATGAAGCCCGAGCCCATGGCAATCAGTGGCGCGCCGGCCAGGATGAAAGGCTTTTTGCTTGGGTTGCTCATGTCAAACCTCCTTGTTTTATGGCTGCATGGCAGTCAGCCATGATGCACCATCTTAAACCAGATTGCCGTTATGCTGCGCAACAGGACAATCAACACTCACGTTGAAAAGACAGGTCGTCAATGAAGCACATCAAGCTGATTCGCCACGGCGAAAGCGCTGCCAACGCAGGCCAAGCCAGTCGCGATCATGCGAGCATTGCCCTTACTCAAAAGGGAATCGAACAAGCGCAGCGGGTGGCCCATTCGTTCACCCAGGCGCCGCAATTAATTGTTGCCTCGCCATTCTTCCGAGCCCAAGCGACCGCCAAGGCAACGGCCACCGCCTTCCCTGCCGTGCCGCTCGAAACCTGGGCTGTGCAAGAGTTCACCTACCTTGAACCTGCGCGCTGTACCGACACGACAGTGGCCCAACGTCGCAACTGGGTTGAAGCGTACTGGGCCAGATCGGACCCGGCATTCAGGGATGGTGCCGGAGCAGAGTCGTTTCTGGACTTCGTGGCTCGGGCGAAGGCATTCCTGGAACAACTTGCCGCACATCCTGCCCAGGACATTGCAGTGTTCTCCCATGGGCAGTTCATCAATGCTGTTGCCTGGTTACTTGAGTACACGCCAGATACACTGGATGGCCGGGCAATGACACAATGGCGGGCGTATGAAATTGCCAACCACGTGCCCAATTGTTATGGCTACGCGTTGTGCTGGAATTCGGACGATGCGAAGTTTCGGGCACAGGTCTGTGCATCGACTCAAGCCAAGTTGCGGTGTTTCTATACCTGAACATACCCCAGACTACCCAGAAAAGGATTTCGCAAATGCCCTTCTTACCGAACGAACGCGCTGCATTGCTCGCCCTCAAGGGCGTCGGCCCAACTGTCATTACCCGGCTCGAACAGATGGGGATTGAATCGCTGGCAGAACTGGGCAAGGCGGATGTCAGTGACATACTGGCTCAGGCCTCAGCGGCACTGGGCTCGACCTGCTGGAAGAACAGCCCGCAAGCGCGAGCAGCGATTACTGCTGCTGTTGAGCTTGCGAAAGGGGCTGCTAGTTTCAAGCCCGCCGGCTAGATTGGTTGGCCTGCGCGAGTGCAAACCCGCGCATCAAACATTGCGGAAAAGGCAAAGCATGGACCTGCAATTCAAGCGACTCTGTGAAATCAGCAGCGCCGACATCATTGAGCTCAACAACAACTCGCGGGTCTTGCGCCACATGCCTTTGGGCCGCCCCGACTTTGACGAAGCCAAATGCGCAGCGTGGGTCGCCGAGAAAGAGTCGCAGTGGCAGGTTAATGGCTATGGCCCGTGGGCTTTCTTGGTGAATCAGAAGTTTGCCGGCTGGGGTGGTCTGCAGTTAACCGAGGATGATGCGGACCTGGCGCTGGTTTTACATCCAGATTACTGGGGCCATGGCAGAGCGATTTTTGCTGAAATCCTTCGGCGAGCCTTTGAGGAGATTGGGCTGGAATCGGTTACCGTTTTGCTTGCGCCTAGCAGAACGCGGGTCAAGGGGATGCTTTGGTTAGGGTTTCAGCCGGATGGGGAAGTTTGTTTGGATGGCGTGCGCTTTGTTCGCTATCGGCTTCTCGCCAACGCTCGCGCTTGAATAGGACAAAGGTTACGGCGGACTCGCCGCTAATCCAACATGTCCCACAAGTACTCCTGAAAACTGGCGGCAACTACATGCGCCTGCCCATCGAGCGGATCAATCTCGACTACCTCCCAGGCGTTGTCGGTATCAAAGCCTGCGCAGTAGCCCTGCATGTCATCGCCGAACAACAGAATCCCGTCCAGCGCAGTGGCGCTTTGAGCATCGTAAATTTCATCCGGTGCCAGCAGACCGTCATACAAAATGAACAGCGGCTGCTCCGCACCTACCGCTCCGCTTCCGAATTCCTTCAGGAAGGCGCTGTAGTCCGAAGGAAGAGACGGATAGCATTCGATCAGGTGGGCAAGCATTGATGAGGCAACAGGCTGGAGTTTGCTTAGCATGTTGCTGTGCGGGGAATTGTTTTTTAAGTCTTGGAACATCTACTCATCGCCTGGCAAAAATACGAATTCAGCCCATCCTAGCGAGTCCGGGGTGATGCTGCGAGGCAAATCGTTCCCTTCTAGCGATGATCGGCCAGTTGCCTTCAGTGGTAGCGTTAGGCGATTCACGCCGCTTTCAAGAAAAGACTTGGAACTGTTCAGCGATCGCTCCGCCCGGACGAGACAAGCGTTGAATGCTGGGTCAATTCAACTACCTCACAGGCGATAATCTTGCACAGGCCTTGCTGTTGATCAACGCAGTGTTTCAGCAGTGGCGCACACAGTATCCACAGCAGACATTGATCGCAGTAGCGTCGACCGACGAATCGGGCGCAGCCGTTAAGTTTTACTTATCAAGAACAGAACAATCGTGGCTGGCTGGTGACATCGAAGGCTTTATTCAGCCCGTTCTGGTGACAGACTCGAGGCAGTTGCCATTCCGGTAAACTCACATTCCAAGGTACCGCCAAAACCATCTGCCGGATGCCCGCCAGCGCCTTATCATTTTCCGTTCGTAGCGGGCATAAAGGCACCCACGAAGAAAACGCTCGCAGGTCCGATAAGCCAACTGACGGTGGTTCCTGGACTGACAATTGGCACAGCGATAGTGACTGTAATCAGAGCTATGCCCATCCATAGCCGCCTACGCGGTGTGAGCCACTCTCGAAGCTGCTGCAGCCTTTGGCGCATGACCGCTCTCCCGCCTAGAAGGAAGCGAAGCATATTACCCACTTCAACGAAGCGCGCCACCCCGGCTAGGTTGGTCTAAACGAAACGGACATGATTTCGGAGAAGGGGGCGCGCACACAGAAGGCAAAATAGTGAACGTCTTCGAAGCGATTCCAAGCCGAATTGGAAGCGATATTCCCAAGCGTGTTCCCGAGGCCCTATTTTTCGACCCTCAGAAACGCAAAAAGCCCTGAATAATCAGGGCTTTGAAGATGGCGGAAGCGTAGAGATTCGAACTCTAGGATAGTTGCCCATCGACGGTTTTCAAGACCGTTGCCTTAAACCACTCGGCCACGCTTCCTCGTATTGCGGGCGCCATAATACCGAAATGAAACAAGCTGTCAAACTCTCTATGTGGCTGCTTTGCGCGGCTCTGTTATGATCTTTGCATCTGAACGTTTCAAACCCACAGGAGTGTCGCCATGCGCGAACAGGATTACGCCGTCAATCACGGCCAGCAGGTCGAGCAGCAGGAGGTCAGCCGCGTCCTGCGTAACACATACGGGTTGCTGGCTATCACCCTCGCCTTCAGTGGCGTCATGGCCTACGTGGCGCAGCAGATGCGCGTCGGCTACCCGAACATTTTCGTGGTGCTGATCGGCTTCTATGGCCTGTTCTTCCTCACCAACAAGCTGCGTGATTCGGTCTGGGGCCTGGTGTCTACCTTCGCCCTCACCGGCTTCATGGGCTTTTTGCTCGGCCCTATCCTCAACCGTTACCTGGGTATGGCCGGTGGCGCCGAGGTGGTCAGCTCGGCATTTGCCATGACCGCCCTGGTGTTCGGTGGTCTGTCGGCCTATGTGCTGATCTCCCGCAAGGACATGAGCTTCCTCAGCGGCTTCATCACTGCAGGCTTCTTCGTTCTGCTGGGTGCCGTGGTTGCCAGCTTCTTCTTCCAGATCAGCGGCCTGCAACTGGCGATCAGCGCCGGTTTCGTGCTGTTCTCGTCGGTATGCATCCTGTTCCAGACCAGCGCGATCATCCACGGTGGCGAGCGTAACTACATCATGGCGACCATCAGCCTGTATGTATCGATCTACAACCTGTTCGTCAGCCTGCTGCAGCTGTTCGGCCTGATGGGTCGCGATGACTGATTGGTTGTTGGTGTGATGTTTTAAGAGAAAGCCCGCTTCGGCGGGCTTTTTTGTGGCCGGGGTTTGCCAAGGCTTTGCCTTGCATCGCTGGCAAAGCCAGCTCCCGCACTACCGTAAACGAGTGCGGCCCCGTAGAATGCGCTCCTTTTTTCTTCCGGGGCAGCACTCCCATGAGTTCAATCGAGCAAGGACCCGGCGCACCCGCGCAGGCCAATGAACTGGTCCTCGGCCTTGAAGACCGGCCGCGGCCGTTGATTGCGATGCTGGCGGCATTGCAGCATCTGCTGGCGATCATTGTGCCGATCGTCACCCCTGGCCTGCTGATCTGCCAGGCGCTGGGGGTTTCGGCCCGTGATACCAACCTGATTGTGTCGATGTCGCTGGTGATTTCGGGGATCGCTACCTTCGTGCAGTGCCGCCGCTTCGGGCCGTTCGGCGCCGGGCTGTTGATTGTGCAGGGCACCAGTTTCAACTTTGTCGGGCCGTTGATCGCCGGTGGCGCGCTGATGGTCAAGCAAGGCACGCCGGTTGAAGGCGTGATGGCGGCGATTTTTGGTGTGGTGATTGCCGGTTCGTTCGTGGAAATGGGCATTTCGCGCATTCTGCCGTTCGTCAAACGCCTGATCACTCCGCTGGTGACCGGGATCGTCGTGCTGATGATCGGCCTGACCCTGATCAAGGTCGGCCTGATCAGCATGGGTGGCGGCTTTGCGGCGATGAGCAACGGTACCTTTGCCAATGGCGAGAACCTGCTGCTGTCGGGCGTGGTGCTGGCGATCATCGTCATTCTCAACCGTATTCCGGTGGTGTGGATGCGCAGCTGCGCCATCGTTATCGCCCTGGCCGTGGGCTATGCCCTGGCCGGCTACCTGGGCCGCCTGAATTTCACCGGCATGCACGAAGCCGCGCTGTTCCAGGTGCCGGTACCCCTGCATTTCGGCCTGGGCTTCTCTTGGGCGCTGTTTATTCCGATGCTGGTGATTTACCTGGTTACATCGCTGGAAGCCATTGGTGATGTGACCGCGACCAGCAAGGTCTCGCGCCAGCCGGTGGAAGGCCCGCTGTGGATGCAGCGGATCAAGGGCGGGGTGCTGGTCAACGGCGCCAACTCGTTGCTGGCCGGGGTGTTCAATACCTTCCCGAGCTCGATCTTTGCCCAGAACAATGGCGTGATTCAGCTGACCGGCATTGCCAGCCGCCATATTGGCGTATGGATTGCGGCGATGCTGGTGATTCTTGGCCTGTTCCCGAGCGTGGCCGGGGTGATCCAGGCGGTGCCGGAGCCGGTGCTCGGGGGGGCGGCGATGGTGATGTTCGGCGCGGTGGCGGCTTCGGGAATCAATATCCTTGCCAGCATCAGCCTGGACCGTCGCGCGCTGCTGATCATTGCCGTGTCGCTGGCGCTGGGCCTGGGCGTGGCGCAGGTGCCGGAGTTCCTCGCGCATATGCCGTCGGCGCTGCGTAATGTGCTGGAGTCGGGGGTGGCCACCGGGGGGATTTGTGCCCTGGTGCTGAACTGGTTCTTGCCGGAGCCTAAAGACAAGGCCTGAGATTGAGGTTGCCCCCATCGTGGGTCAAGCCCGCTCCAACAGGAGCGGGCTTTTTGCTTTATCATTCCCGCAGATTTGCTGAAAGAGCCTTCCATGAAGTTCGCCATTGCGGTTTTTTCTCCGGCCCATGCGCCCTCCTCGCGCCGCGCCCTGCGTTTTGCCCAGGCGGCGGTTGCCGGCGGGCATGAGATTGTCCGGCTGTTTTTCTATCAAGACGGTGTGCACAGCGCCTCGGGCAATGTCGTGGCGCCCCAGGATGAACTGGACCTGCCCGCCGAGTGGCGCGCTTTTGTCAGCGCGCAGCAGCTCGATGCCGTGGTGTGTATCGCCGCCGCCCTGCGCCGTGGCGTGCTCAACGCCGAGGAAGCCCAGCGCTACCAGCGCCCGGCGGTCAACCTGCCGGCGCCGTGGGAGTTGTCGGGGCTGGGCCAGTTGCATGAAGCGGCGCAAGGCGCCGATCGGCTGATGTGCTTTGGAGGCGATTGAAATGGCCAAGTCCTTGCTGATTATCAGCCGCCAGGCACCCTGGGCCGGGCCGTCCGCCCGCGAGGCGCTGGATATCGCCCTGGCCGGCGGTGCCTTCGATTTGCCGCTGGGCATGCTGTTTCTCGATGATGGCGTGTTCCAGCTCGCCCCCGGCCAACAACCGGCCCAGCTGCAGCAGAAGAACCTGGCGGCCAACCTGCAGGCCCTGCCGATGTTTGGCGTCGAGGAACTGTTTGCCGCCGCTAGCTGCCTGCAAGAGCGCGGCCTTGCTGCCGATGCCCTGAGCCTGCCAGTGCAGGTGCTGGATGACGCCGCGCTTGCGGCGTTGATCGACCGTTTCGACCAGGTGGTGACCCTCTGATGAGCACCTTGCACGTGATTTCCCACTCGCCATTTGGCGATAACCGCCTGAGCAGCTGCCTGCGCCTGCTCGGCAGCGCCGACGGCCTGTTGCTGTGCGGTGATGCGGTG
The DNA here is from genome assembly GCF_024748945.1 of Pseudomonas sp. B21-035. Classification (NCBI taxonomy): domain Bacteria; kingdom Pseudomonadati; phylum Pseudomonadota; class Gammaproteobacteria; order Pseudomonadales; family Pseudomonadaceae; genus Pseudomonas; species Pseudomonas sp. B21-035. Next base: position 2,121,933 of record NZ_CP087179.1, on the reverse strand, counting down.
TATGCCCTGCAACCCGGCAGCGCGCCGCTGCGCAGCCTGCAGGCGAGCCAGCTGGACGGGCGCCTGTTCGCCCTGGACGAAGACCTGCAAGCCCGTGCCATCGCCGTCAGCGAGCTGGCCAAGGCCATCGACTACCCGGCCTTCGTCGAGCTGTCGCTGCACTATGACAAGGTCAACAGCTGGCTATGAGTACCCTGACTGTCGGCGAGCGCAACATCGCCCTGGATAAAGACGGCTACCTGCTCGAGCTGGGTGATTGGTCCGAAGAGGTCGCCAGCGCCCTCGCCGCCCATGAAGAGCTTGAGCTGACCGCCGAACACTGGGAAGTGCTGAACCTGTTGCGCGACTTCTACCAGGAGTTCGAGCTGTCGCCGGCCACCCGCCCGCTGATCAAGTACACCGCGCTCAAGCTGGGCGCGGACAAAGGCAACAGCCTGCACCTGAACCGCCTGTTCAAGGGCACCCCCGCCAAACTCGCCGCGAAACTTGCGGGCCTGCCGAAGCCGACCAATTGCATATGACCGAACACAGCCCGTTGATCACCGAAACCCCGGCCGAACACCCGTTTGCCCAGTTCGTGCGCATCCTTGGCAAGGGCAAGCGCGGCGCCCGTGGCCTGAGCCGCGAGGAAGCCCGCGAGGCCATGGGCATGCTGCTCGATGGCAAGGTCGAGGAAACCCAGCTCGGCGCCTTTCTGATGCTGCTGCGCCACAAGGAAGAAAGCCCCGAAGAGCTGGCTGGCTTCACTGAGGCCCTGCGCCAGCGCCTGCAAGCGCCGCCGATTGAGGTTGATCTCGACTGGCCAAGTTACGCCGGCAAAAAACGCCACCTGCCCTGGTACCTGCTGGCTGCCAAGTGCCTGGCGGCCAATGGCGTGCGCATCCTCCTGCACGGCGGCGGCGCGCACACCGCCGGGCGGCTGTACACCGAGCAAGTGCTGGCGCTGCTGCAGATTCCGCTGTGCCGGGACTGGAATGCAGTGTCTGAAGCGCTGGACAGCCACAAGCTTGCGTTCATCCCGCTGCAAGACTGGGCCCCGCGCCTGCAACGGATGATTGACCTGCGCAACACCCTGGGCCTGCGTTCGCCGATTCACTCCCTGGCCCGGGTGCTCAACCCGTTGAACGCCCGCTGCGGCCTGCAGAGCATCTTCCACCCCGGCTACCAGGCAGTGCACCGCGAAGCCAGCCGCCTGCTCGGCGATACGGCAATCGTGGTCAAGGGTGATGGCGGCGAGATCGAGATCAACCCGGACACCAGCAGCCACCTGTATGGCACCGCCAATGGCATCGACTGGGATGAGGAATGGCCGGCCCTGGCCGCCCAGCGTCATGTCAAACCGGCGAGCCTGGAGCCCGAGCAGTTGCTGGCCGTGTGGCGCGGTGATGAGCAGAATAGCTATGGCGAACTGGCCGTGGTCGCAACCATGGCCCTGGCCTTGCGCGGCCTGGGTCATTGCCGCGAGGAAGCCTTCGCCCAGGCCCAACGCTATTGGGATCAGCGCAACTGATCGACTGAGCCGATCAAACAGGCCCGGACTTTGCGCTATTCGTTCGAACCCAGCTCCGTACACTGGGTTCTATATCAGAACGAATCGCCAAGGAGCTCAGCATGGGCCTGTTGATCGACGGACGCTGGCACGACCAGTGGTATGAAAGCAGCAAAGACGGCGCCTTCCAGCGCGAAAGCGCGCAGCGGCGCAACGCCCTGCCCGGCGCCGAAGCCGGGCGTTATCACCTGTACGTGTCGCTGGCTTGCCCCTGGGCCCACCGCACCCTGATCTTTCGCAAGCTCAAGGGCCTTGAGAGCCTGATCGATGTATCGGTGGTCAGTTGGCTGATGGCCGAGCATGGCTGGACTTTTGACCAGAACAAGGGCTCGACCGGCGACAAGCTTGAGCACCTGGATTTCCTGCACCAGCGCTACACCCGCGACGACCCACACTACAGCGGCCGGGTCACGGTGCCGGTGCTGTGGGACAAACACGAGCAGCGCATCGTCAACAACGAATCGGCAGAGATCATCCGCATCTTCAACTCGGCGTTCGACGAGCTGACCGGCAATCGCCTGGACCTGTATCCCGAACCCTTGCGCGAGCAGATCGGCGCACTCAACGAACGGATTTACCCGGCGATCAACAACGGCGTATACCGGGCAGGCTTCGCTACTTCGCAGGCGGCCTACGAGCAGGCCTTTGACGAGGTGTTTGCCGAGCTGGATCATCTGGAGCGGCTGCTGGGCACCCAGCGCTATCTGGCCGGGGAATACCTGACCGAGGCCGACTGGAGGCTGTTCACCACGCTGATTCGCTTTGACGCGGTGTACCACGGGCACTTCAAGTGCAACCTGCGGTGCATTGCCGATTACCCGAACCTGTCGAACTGGCTACGGGAGCTGTACCAGTGGCCGGGGATCGCCGAGACGGTGAATTTCGAGCATATCCAGAAGCATTACTACATGAGCCACAAGACCATCAATCCAAACGGGATTGTGCCCAAGGGGCCGTTGCAGGATTTTGAGCTGGGGCATGACCGGGAGCGGCTGGTGGGGCGAGGGATTTGGCGCAAGGCCGGGGAATAAGGGTGGATTCATCGCGGGGCAAGTCGAGGCGTCGCACCGCCGCTCCCACAAAACCTGTAGGAGCGGCGGTGCGGCGATCCGACTTGACCCGCGATGCGGCTACGGCTGGGCGCCTTCGAACCAGGCCAGTTTCTCGCGCAGCTGTACGACTTCGCCGACGATCACCAGGGTCGGTGCATGCACTTCATGCTCGGCCACAAGCTTGGGCAAGTCGGCCAGGGTGCCGGTGAACACCCGCTGGTTCGGCGTGGTGCCCTGCTGCACCAGGGCCGCCGGGGTATCGGCCGCCCGCCCGTGACGAATCAACTCGGCACAGATGGTCGGCAGGCCCACCAGGCCCATGTAGAACACCAAGGTCTGCGCCGGTGCCACCAGGTCGTGCCAGGGCAGGTCGCTGGTACCGTCCTTGAGGTGACCAGTGACGAAACGCACCGACTGCGCATAATCGCGGTGGGTCAGCGGGATGCCGGCATAGGCCGAGCAGCCGCTGGCCGCGGTAATCCCCGGCACCACCTGGAACGGAATGCCCTGGGCCGCCAGCTCCTCGATCTCTTCGCCGCCACGGCCGAAGATGAACGGATCGCCGCCCTTCAGACGCAGCACCCGCTTGCCCTGACGCGCCAGGTCGACCAGTTGCTGGTTGATCTGCGCTTGCGGCACGGCGTGGTCGGCGCGGCGCTTGCCGACGTAGATACGCTCGGCATCACGGCGGCACAGCTCGATGATCGCCGGAGCGACCAGGCGATCGTAGAGCACCACGTCGGCTTGCTGCATCAGGCGCAAGGCGCGGAAGGTCAGCAGGTCCGGGTCACCGGGGCCAGCGCCGACCAGGTACACCTCACCCGGCGCCTGGTAAGTGGCACCGTCGATCTTGGCTTGCAGCAGGCGCTCGGCTTCAGCGCCCTGCCCGGCCAGTTGCCGCTCGGCGATCGGGCCCTGGAAGACATCTTCCCAGAAACCGCGACGCTGATTGACGTCCGGGTACAGAGCCTTGACCTTGTGCCGAAAGCGCGCGCCAAGGCCGGCCAGCTCGCCATAGGCGGCGGGAATCCAGGTTTCCAGCTTGGCCCGGATCAGCCGCGCCAGCACCGGCGCATCGCCGCCGCTGGACACCGCAACCACCAATGGCGAGCGGTCGACAATAGCCGGGAAGATCACCGAACACAGCGCCGGTGCATCGACCACGTTGACCGGTACGCAGCGCTGCTGGGCATCGGCCGAGACCTGGGCGTTGAGCGCCTGGTCGTCGGTGGCGGCAATGATCAGCTGGCAACCGTCGAGGTCGCCAGGCTGGTAACCACGGCTGAGGATTTCACCACCGCTGTGCCGGGCAAGCTCGGCCAGTTGCGCTTCGATCTCGGGCGCCACGACCCGCAGTACAGCCCCGGCGTCGGCCAGCAGACGCGATTTGCGCAGGGCAATCTCGCCTGCGCCGACGATCAGCACACGGCTGCCGCGCAGTTTGTGGAACAGCGGCAGGAATTCCATTTAACCGATGACCTCCAGGCCACCCATGTACGGCTTGAGCACTTCTGGCACGCGGATCGAACCGTCGGCCTGCTGGTAGTTCTCGAGCACCGCCACCAGGGTCCGACCAACTGCCAGGCCCGAACCGTTGAGGGTGTGCACCAGTTCCGGCTTGCCGGTTTCCGGATTGCGCCAGCGCGCCTGCATGCGCCGGGCCTGGAAATCGCCACAGTTGGAGCACGAGGAGATTTCGCGGTACTTGTCCTGGCTTGGCACCCAGACTTCCAGGTCGTAGGTTTTCACCGCGCTGAAGCCCATGTCGCCGGTGCACAGCGCCAGAACCCGGTATGGCAGCTCCAGGGCCTGCAGGACGCGTTCGGCGTTGGCGGTCAGGCCTTCGAGGGCTTCCATGGATTTGCCCGGCTCGACGATCTGTACCATTTCGACCTTGTCGAACTGGTGCTGGCGGATCATACCGCGGGTGTCGCGGCCCGAAGCACCGGCTTCGCTACGGAAGCACGGGGTGTGGGCGACGAACTTGATCGGCAGTTGCTTGGCGTCGAGGATCTCGCCGGCCACGATGTTGGTCAGCGACACTTCGGCAGTCGGGATCAGGTAGAAGTCGGCTTCGCCGTCGCGGCTGATCTTGAACAGGTCTTCCTCGAACTTGGGCAACTGGCCGGTGCCTTGCAGCGCCGGAGCCTGGACCAGGTACGGGGTGTAGGCTTCTTCGTAGCCGTGCTCGCTGGTGTGCAGGTTGATCATGAACTGCGCCAGGGCGCGGTGCAGGCGCGCGATCGGGCCGCGCAACAGGGCAAAACGGGCGCCCGACAGCTTGGCCGCGGTTTCGAAGTCCAGGCCGCCGGTCAGCTCGCCGAGCGCCACGTGGTCCTTGATCTCGAAGTCGAAGGCGCGCGGGGTGCCCCAACGACGCACTTCGACGTTGTGGTCTTCATCGGCGCCGACCGGCACGCTGTCATCCGGCAGGTTGGGAATGCCCAGCAGGATGCCATCCAGTTCGGCCTGGATGCCGTCCAGCTCGACCTTGCCGCTGGCAAGTTCACCTGCCATGCGCTCGACGTCCGCCATCAGCGGGGCGATGTCTTCGCCCTTGGCCTTGGCCTGGCCGATGGATTTGGAACGGGCGTTACGCTCGGCTTGCAGTTGTTCGGTACGGGTCTGCACCACCTTGCGGCGTTCTTCCAGGGCCTCGATGCGCGCGACATCCAGGCTGAAGCCACGGGAGGCCAGGCGGTCCGCCACTTCCTGAAGTTGGCCGCGTAACAGTTTGGAATCGAGCATATCGTTCTCTCGTTGGTTCAGAATTTGGTCAAAGACAGGCCGGCCCAGGTAGCGAGCAGCCCGCCCAATACGCTGGCTCCGGCATACCCGAAGGCCAGCGGCGCCTGCCCGCTTTCGAGCAGGCGCACGGTGTCCAGTGAAAAGGATGAAAAGGTTGTCAGACCGCCGAGAAAGCCGACGATCAGGCCCGCGCGCAGCTCGACCGGCACCAGCGGGCGATGCAAAAACAGCCCGTAGAGCAAGCCGATCAGCAGGCAGCCGAGCAGATTGACCGCCAGCGTACCGAGATAGAAGTGGCGTGGCCAGTGTGCGTTGACCCAATTGGCCGTGGCAAAGCGCAGCAAGGTACCGGCGATGCCGCCGGCGCTGACCGCGGCGATCAGCGCAATCATGGTTTTCTCCGCTGCCGCGGGCTGTTGCGGTCGAGTTCGGCCAGGTGCCTGAGCTTCTCGCCGATCTTCAGTTCCAGGCCGCGCGGCACCGGTTGGTAATAGTGGCGCGGCGCGAGGTTGTCGGGGAAGTAGTCCTCACCGGCAGCGTAGGCATCCGGCTCGTCGTGGGCGTAGCGGTATTCATCGCCATAGCCCAGTTGCTTCATCAGTTTTGTGGGCGCGTTGCGCAGGTGCAGCGGCACTTCCAGCGAGCCGTGCTCGCTGGCTTCGCGCAGGGCGGTCTTGAAGCCCATGTACACTGCGTTGCTCTTCGGTGCGCAGGCAAGGTAGGTAATGGCCTGGGCCACCGCCAGCTCGCCTTCGGGGCTGCCCAGGCGCTCCTGCACGTCCCAGGCCGCCAGGCACAGGCTCAGGGCGCGGGGGTCGGCGTTGCCAATGTCTTCGCTGGCCATGCGCACCACGCGGCGGGCGATGTACAGCGGGTCGCAGCCGCCATCGAGCATGCGCGCGAACCAGTACAGGGCGCCGTCGGGGTTGGAGCCGCGCACTGATTTGTGCAGCGCCGAGATCTGGTCATAGAAGGCTTCGCCGCCCTTGTCGAAACGCCGGCGGCTGTCGCCGAGCAGGCTCTGCAGCAGCTCGACGCCGATTTCGCCGCCGTCTTCGGCCAGGTCCGAGGCGTTTTCAAGAAAGTTGAGCATGCGCCGGCCATCGCCATCGGCGGCGGCCATGAGCATCTGGAAGGCTTCGTCGCCGACCCGCAACTGGCGCTTGCCCAGGCCGCGCTCTTCAGTCAGGGCGCGGTTGACCAGCTTGCGCAGCGCCGCTTCATCGAGGCTTTTGAGCACATACACCCGCGCCCGCGACAGCAGCGCGTTGTTGAGCTCGAACGAGGGGTTCTCGGTGGTGGCGCCGATGAAGATCAGCGTGCCGTCTTCCACATAGGGCAGAAAGGCATCTTGCTGGGACTTGTTGAAGCGGTGCACTTCATCGACGAACAGAATCGTCCGGCGCCCGTACTGCCCCGCCTGCTGCTTGGCGATGTCCACCGCGTGGCGGATTTCCTTGACCCCGGCCAACACCGCCGAAACGGTCTCGAAGTGGGCGTCGCAGAACTGCGCCAGCAGCCGCGCCAGGGTGGTCTTGCCGACCCCGGGCGGGCCCCAGAAGATCATCGAGTGCAGCGCGCCCGCTTCCAGTGCCTCGCGCAGCGGCTTGCCGCGGGCCAGCAGGTGCTCCTGGCCAACGTACTCGTCCAGCTTGGCCGGGCGCAGGCGCGCGGCCAGGGGCTGGGCTACGGGGTCGCTACGAAACAGGTCCATGAACGGCGGCTTGACCTCTTACTCTTTGATCACATCAGCGCCCTTGGGCACGTCGAACTTGAACTTGCTGGCCGGGATCTGCTCGTTGGCCTTCACCCCGGTGAACAGGATGTTGGTGCGCTGGCCGACGCTGTCGATCAGTTGCATGTCATTGACCAGGCCACGACGGAACGACAGGCGCAGCGAGTCGAACAGGGTGTCCTTGGTTTTCGGCTTGAGTACGAAATCCATGACCTCGCCCTGCTCCTTGGAGGTGATGTCGAAGCTCTGACTGATCTTCGAGACGTCACCGGACAGCAGCAGTGCCGGGGTTTCGGTCAAACGCTGGTCAAGTTTCTTGATGGTAGCCTGTTCCAGGTCAGGGTCCCACAATGTGACGTTCTTGCCGTCCGAGACTACCACCTGCTCCTGTGGCGCGTCGGTGTGCCAGTAGAACAGGCCCGGGCGCTGCACGGCCATCTGCCCGGTGGTTTCCTGCAACTGGGTGCCGGTGCCATCGAGGGTCAGCTGGGAGAAATTGGCGCTAATGGTTTTGGACTTGTCCAGCAACTGGGTCAGGCGCGCCGCATCGGCCTCGGCGGCAATTGCCGAAGCGCTGGACAGGGCCATAGCGGAAACCAACAGCATGCGAATCAGGCGCATGGAAATCCTCGTTGCAGTATGAAGGGGCCGACGGCCGTCACTGGCCGCCAGCAGGTTGGATCATCAGTCGCGGGACGGCCCGGGGGCAATCACTTCGCGCGAACCGTTGGTGTTCATGGCGGTGACCACACCGGCCATCTCCATCGCCTCGATCATCCGCGCGGCGCGGTTGTAGCCGATCTTCAGCTTGCGCTGTACGGCGGAGATGGAGGCCCGGCGGCTTTCCAGCACGAACTGCACGGCTTCATCGTACAGCGCGTCGGTTTCGGCATCGTCGCCGTCACCACCGCCACTGCCGCCGTCGAAGCCGCTGCCGGCCTCTTCGACGCCGCTGAGGATGTCGTCGTTGTAGTCCGGGGCGCCTCGCAGCTTCCAGGCCTCGACCACGCGATGCACCTCGTCATCGGAGACGAAAGCGCCATGCACGCGAATCGGCAGGCTGGTGCCCGGCGGCATGTAGAGCATGTCACCGTGGCCCAGCAACTGCTCGGCGCCGCCCTGGTCGATGATGGTCCGCGAGTCGATCTTGCTCGATACCTGGAAGGCCATCCGCGTCGGGATGTTGGCCTTGATCAGGCCGGTAATCACGTCCACCGATGGCCGCTGGGTGGCGAGAATCAGGTGGATACCGGCGGCACGGGCCTTCTGGGCGATACGCGCGATCAGCTCTTCAACCTTCTTGCCGACGATCATCATCATGTCGGCAAACTCGTCGACCACTACAACGATGGTCGGCAGGGTTTTCAGCAGCGGCGGCACGTCGTCCATGCTTTCGCGCTTGAACATCGGGTCGTAGATCGGCTCGCCGGCCTCTTCGGCATCCTTGACCTTGCGGTTGAAGCCGGCCAGGTTACGCACGCCCATGGCCGCCATCAGCTTGTAGCGCCGTTCCATCTCGGCGACGCTCCAGCGCAGGGCGTTGGCGGCGTCCTTCATGTCGGTGACCACCGGGCAGAGCAGGTGCGGAATGCCTTCGTAGATCGACAGCTCGAGCATTTTCGGGTCGATCATGATCAGTTTGGCGTCTTCCGGGCCCGACTTGAACAGGATCGACAGGATCATGGCGTTGACGCCCACCGACTTACCGGAACCGGTGGTACCGGCCACCAGCAGGTGCGGCATCTTCGCAAGGTCGGTGATCACCGGCTTGCCGCCGATGTCGTGGCCCAGGGCCATGGTCACCGGCGACTTGGCTTCGTCGTATTGCGGCGACGACAGCACTTCGGAGAAGCGTACGATCTGCCGGTCTTCGTTGGGAATCTCGATACCGACGGTGGTCTTGCCAGGGATCACTTCAACCACGCGCACACTGGTCACGGCCAGGGAACGGGCCAGGTCCTTGGCCAGGTTGGCGATGCGGCTGACCTTGACGCCAGCGGCCGGCTGGATTTCGTACCGGGTAATCACCGGGCCTGGGTGGATCGAGTCTACCGAGACTTCGACGCCGAATTCCTTGAGCTTGATTTCCAGCAGGTGGCCAACCCCGGCCAGGGACTCTGGCGAGTAGTTGACCTGCTTCTTCTCGGCAGGATCGAGGATCGAGATCGGCGGCAAGGTGCCTTCGATGGCGCTGTCGACGAACAGCGGCGCCTGTTTTTCTTTCTGCACGCGCTTGCTCGGCTCCGGCGCCTTGGCCGGGGCCGGCATGATCACCGGCGCCGGTTGCTGCACGCGCTCGGCAACATGCTTGCTCAGGGCCTGGTCGCGCTCGATGATGCGCTCCTTGGCCTTGGCCTGCTCGCGGCGGTCAGGGGCTACCGGGGCGACCACATCATGAACCTGGTCGTCGACCTCACGCAGCTGCGCCACCAGGCGCTTGCGCTCGTTGCGCGCCTCCCACCAGCGGTTGGCGGCGCCCTGGAACAGCTCGAACAGGTCGAGGGTGATCTTGCCGGTGATGTCCATGACCTTGAACCACGACAGGTCGGTGAACACGGTCAGGCCGAACAGGAACAAGGCGATGAACATCAGCGTGCTGCCCTGCACGTTCAGGGCGTTCTTGGCCAGGTCGCCAAGGCTTTCGCCCAGCGCGCCACCGGCCGATGCCGGCAGGCTGGCGGCGGAATGGAAATGGATATGCGCCAGCGCCGCACCCGAAAGCACCAGGAACACCAGGCCGATCAGGCGCCAGGAGAACAGCCAGCCGCTCCACTGCCATGGCTGGTGGCGTTCGCGGAAGATCTGCCAGGTCTTGATCGCCAGCAGCAAGGGGAAGATGTAGGCGAAATAGCCCAGGACCATGAACAGGATGTCGGCGAAGTAGGCACCGGCACGGCCGGCGGCGTTCTGCACCTGCTCGACGTTGCTGGTGTGGCTGAAGCCCGGGTCGGCCTGGTCGTAGGTCAGCAAGGCCATCCACAGGTACAGGCACAGCGCGCCCACGGCGATCAGCGCACCTTCCTTGAGCCGATAGTGCAGCTGCTGGCGCCAGAGCGGCACGGGCAAGGGACTGGGTGTTGCGGTGGATTTCTTCAAAACGCGTCTATTCCTGCGCTCATTGCGCGTCCAACAGTGATTGACCCAACAGAACAGTCAACAAACCACTACTTTTAACATTACTGCCCGCCTACCGCCATGGCGGCACGCCAGAACACGCGTAAACGGGGGCCAATTTCCTATACAGCAATTTGAGCACGCATTTTCTTTTGTGACAAAGGCTTATGCGGTGTTTTTGTGCAAGTGTGACAACAAACGCCCAAGCAAGTTGCCAGACGGCACCACCGCCGCAGGAGTAGGCTTGTCCCGCGAGGCTTTTTCAGGCCATGCTGGGCGCCCTCCCCTCCTCCATCATTGGACCACGATGCTGACCTGGCTGAGCCGCGACACCCTGACCTTCCCGCCGCTGGACAAAGCCCTGCGCGACCCTAACGGCCTGCTCGCCGCCGGCGGCGACCTCAGCGCCGAGCGCCTGGTGCAGGCCTATCGCCATGGTTGCTTCCCCTGGTACCAGGACGGCCAGCCGATCCTCTGGTGGTCGCCCGACCCGCGTACCGTGCTGTTCCCCGACGAATTGCACGTGTCGCGCTCGCTGCGCAAGTTCATCCGCCAGGGCCACTACCAGGTCAGCTTCGACCAGGACTTTGCCGCGGTAATCGACGCCTGCGCCGCACCGCGCGCCTACGCCGACGGCACCTGGATCACCGACAGCATGCAGGCGGCCTACCTGCAGTTGCACCGGCAGGGCTTTGCCCATTCGGTCGAGGTGCGCCGCGATGGCGAGCTGGTGGGCGGCCTGTACGGCCTGGCCATGGGCCGGCTGTTTTTCGGCGAATCGATGTTCAGCCGCGCCGACAACGCCTCCAAAGTCGGCTTCGTGGCGCTGGTCGAGCACCTGCAACAGGCAGGATTCGTCCTGATCGACTGTCAGATGCCTACCGACCACCTGCACAGCCTCGGCGCCCGCGCCATCGCCCGGGCCACATTTGCCGACTACCTGCAGCGCTATCTCGACCAGCCCAACAGCGCCAGCTGGGTTTGCTAGGCGAGTTTTTCCAGCTGGCTTACACTTAAAACAAAAGCACCTCCCGAGGGGTTGATCATGACAGAGCTGGCGCGGTTGAAGTTTTATGCCACTCAACCCCATTCCTGCAGCTACCTGCCAGACGAGCAAGCCACCACGCTGTTCCTCGACCCGAGCCAGCCGATGGATGTCAACGTCTACGCAGACCTGTCGGAAATGGGTTTCCGGCGCAGCGGCGACCACCTGTATCGCCCGCATTGCCAGAACTGCAACGCCTGCGTGCCGGCGCGGATCCCGGCTGCGCGCTTTTTGCCCAACCGCCAGCAAAAACGCATCCTCAAGCGCAACGCCGACATCACCGTGACGCCCGCCCGTCCGGCGTTCAAGGAGGAATACTTCGAGCTGTACCGGCGCTACATCGAGCAGCGCCACGCCGATGGCGACATGTACCCGCCAAGCCGCGACCAGTTCTCCACCTTCCTGGTCCGCGATCTGCCGTTTTCACGCTTTTACGAGTTTCGCCTGGACGGCCGCCTGCTGGCCGTGGCGGTCACCGACCTGCTGCCCAACGGCCTGTCGGCGGTATACACCTTCTACGAGCCGGACGAAGAGCGGCGCAGCCTGGGGCGCTTTGCCATCCTCTGGCAGATCACCGAAGCCCTGCGCCTGGGCCTGGACGCGGTCTACCTCGGTTACTGGATCAAAAACTGCAAAAAGATGAACTACAAGACCCAGTACCGCCCCATCGAGCTGCTGATCAATCAACGCTGGGTGACGCTGAACTGAAATCATTGGCTTGAAGGCCATTTTTCGGGCACAATGCACGCCACTTTTTTTGCCTGGCGCAGCTGTGCACCGGGCCATTAACTGGACACCGAGGGCTTTACTGCATGTCGAAAGAAGACAGCTTCGAAATGGAAGGCACTGTCGTCGACACCCTGCCCAACACCATGTTCCGTGTGGAGTTGGAAAATGGGCACGTCGTTACCGCGCACATCTCCGGAAAGATGCGCAAGAACTACATTCGTATTCTGACCGGTGACAAGGTCCGCGTCGAACTGACGCCTTACGACCTGAGCAAGGGGCGCATCACCTACCGCGCCCGCTAAGCGACACCAACAAAAACGCCCGGCTAAATGCCGGGCGTTTTTGTTGGCCTTTGAAAAGCATCGCGGGTCAAGTCGGGTCGCCGCACCGCCGCCCCTACATCTGGGAGCGGCGGTGCGGCGACCCGACTTGCCCCGCGATCGGCCGCTACGCCATCTCAGCCGTGGTTTCGAAGTCGAACACCAGTTCGCCATCGCGGATGTCGATGTGCACCACACCGCCATGCTCGGCCAGTTCGCCAAACAGGATCTCTTCGGCCAGCGGCCGTTTGATCTTGTCCTGGATCAGCCGCGCCATTGGCCGCGCGCCCATCTGCGCATCGTAGCCACCGGCCGCCAGCCAGCCGCGCGCCGCATCGCTCACCTCGAGCAACACGCGCTTGTCTTCCAGTTGCGCCTGCAGCTCGATGAGGAACTTGTCCACCACGCTCTTGATCGTCTCATGGCTGAGGCGGCCAAACTGGATGATGGTGTCCAGGCGATTGCGGAACTCCGGCGTGAAGCTCTTCTTGATCACTTCCATGGCGTCGGATGAGTGATCTTGATGAGTGAAGCCGATCGAAGCTCGCGCAGCGGTTTCAGCACCGGCGTTGGTGGTCATGATGACGATGACGTTACGGAAGTCCGCCTTGCGCCCGTTGTTGTCGGTCAGGGTACCGTGGTCCATCACCTGCAGCAGCAGGTTGAAGACTTCCGGGTGGGCCTTCTCGATCTCATCGAGCAGCAGCACGCAGTGCGGCTGCTTGGTGATGGCTTCGGTGAGCAGGCCGCCCTGGTCGAAACCGACGTAGCCCGGAGGCGCACCGATCAGACGCGAGACGGTATGACGTTCCATGTACTCGGACATGTCAAAGCGTACCAGCTCGACACCCAGGGCCTTGGCCAACTGACGCGCCGCTTCGGTTTTACCGACACCGGTAGGGCCGGCAAACAGGAACGAACCGACCGGCTTGTCTGGCGCCTTGAGACCGGCGCGGGACAGCTTGATGGCGGTGGCCAGCGAATCGATCGCCGCATCCTGGCCAAACACGGTCAGCTTGAGGTCGCGCTCCAGGTTACGCAGCAGCTCCTTGTCGGAACTGGTGACGTGTTTTGGCGGAATCCGCGCAATCTTGGCGACGATATCTTCGACTTGCGGCACGTCGATACGCTTGACGCGCATCTCCACCGGCTGCAGGCGCTGGTAGGCGCCAGCCTCGTCGATCACATCGATGGCCTTGTCGGGCATGTGCCGGTCGTTGATGTAGCGCGCTGCAAGCTCGGCAGCGGCGCGCAGGGCCTCATCGCTGTACTCGATGTTGTGGTGGCTCTCGAACCGCCCCTTGAGCCCACGCAGGATGCCCACGGTGTCTTCCACCGATGGCTCGCTGACATCAACCTTCTGGAAGCGCCGCGCCAGGGCCCGGTCTTTTTCGAAGATGCCGCGAAATTCCTGGAAGGTGGTCGAGCCGATGCAACGGATATCACCCGAAGACAGCAGCGGCTTGAGCAGGTTGGAGGCGTCCATTACCCCACCGGAGGCCGCACCGGCCCCGATGATGGTGTGGATCTCGTCGATGAACAGGATCGCCTGCGGGCGTTTGCGCAGCTCATTGAGCAGCGCCTTGAAGCGCTTCTCGAAGTCGCCACGATACTTGGTCCCGGCCAGCAACGCGCCCAGGTCCAGCGAGTAGACCACGCTTTGTGCCAGCAGGTCCGGCACCTGGCCGTCGACAATGCGCTTGGCCAGGCCTTCGGCGATGGCGGTTTTACCGACACCGGCCTCGCCAACCAGCAGCGGGTTGTTCTTGCGCCGACGGGCGAGGATCTGCGCGACGCGCTCGACTTCGAGCTCACGGCCGACCAGCGGGTCGATGCGCCCTTGGCGAGCCTGTTCGTTGAGGTTGCTGGCATAGGCATCCAGGGGATTGCCCGACGATGAAGTTTCGCCGCCGTCCTCGTCCTGCATTTCTTGTTCGCCCTCGGAGTGTTCACCATGGCCCGGCACCTTGGAGATGCCGTGGGCGATGTAGTTGACCACGTCGATACGGGCCACGCTCTGCTGTTTAAGCAGGAACACGGCCTGGCTTTCCTGTTCGCTGAAAATTGCCACCAGCACGTTGGCACCGGTGACTTCACGCTTGCCCGAGCTCTGGACATGGAAGACTGCGCGCTGCAATACACGCTGGAAGCCCAGGGTTGGCTGGGTCTCGCGGTCCTCGTCGTGCACGGGGATCAACGGCGTGGTGGAGTCAATGAACTCCTGCAGGTCGTGTTTGAGTTTGTCGAGGTTTGCGCCGCAGGCGCGCAGAACGGTCGCGGCGGCCTCATTATCCAATAGTGCCAGCAGCAGGTGCTCGACGGTCATGAACTCATGACGTTTCGAGCGTGCCTCCTTGAAGGCCAGATTGAGGGTGACTTCGAGCTCGCGGTTTAACATAGCTTCACCTCATACCCAAGTGGCCGGCGATTAACCGTCCTTCTCGATTTCACAGAGTAGCGGATGCTGGCTTTCCCTTGCGTATTGGTTGACCTGCATGGCCTTGGTCTCGGCGATGTCACGGGTAAACAATCCGCACACTGCCCGTCCTTCTGTGTGGACGGCCAGCATGACCTTGGTCGCCAGCTCGCGATTCAGGTTAAAAAACACCTCGAGCACTTCGACGACGAAATCCATCGGTGTGTAGTCATCGTTAAACAAAACCACCTTGTACATGGGTGGCGCCTGCAGGGCCGGTTTGGCCTCCTGTACCGCCAGGCCAGAACCATCGTCCTCATGCGATTGCGGGCGATCCTGATTGAATGTTAGTCGAATCTGGCTATGTGCATGCATGGAAAGAATTTCATCATTTCGACAGGTTGGTTTATGGGTTGACCGCACAGGCGACGCGGGACAGCCGTCACCTCACCTTGACTATCGGCAAAACGGTGTTACAACCAATAAGAACCCACCGTGGTCGATAAAGATCCGCGCAGTCAACCAGAATTTTCGCAGGTTCATATGCGGATGGAGTGGATGATACTCCAGTGATGGAGTCCTTTGCAGAGGGATATGAGGATGGCAAGCGGTAAAGTCAAGTGGTTCAACAACGCCAAGGGCTATGGCTTCATCAATGAAGACGGGAAAACAGAGGATCTGTTTGCACATTACTCGGCTATCCAGATGGAAGGTTATAAAACCCTGAAAGCCGGACAATCCGTCAGCTTCGAGATCACCCAGGGCCCCAAAGGCTTGCATGCGGTCAAAATCGAGAGTGCGACCGCACCAACCACTGCCTCCCCCACCCCCAGCCCGCAAACGACTGAAGCCTGAGCCGGCGATCAGACAAAAGAAAACCGGCCAGCCCGCAAGGACTGGCCGGTTTTCTTGTGCCGCTTACATGTGCTTGATCAAGGCCTCACCGAAACCGGAGCTGCTGACCAGGGTTGCGCCGTCCATCAGGCGCTCGAAGTCGTAGGTCACGGTCTTGGCGGCGATGGCGCCGTTGGTACCCTTGATGATCAGGTCGGCCGCCTCGGTCCAGCCCAGGTGGCGCAGCATCATCTCGGCCGAGAGAATCACCGAACCAGGGTTGACCTGGTCCTTGCCGGCGTATTTCGGCGCAGTGCCGTGGGTAGCCTCGAACATTGCCACGGTGTCGGACAGGTTGGCACCCGGAGCGATACCGATGCCGCCGACTTCCGCCGCCAGGGCGTCGGACAGGTAGTCACCGTTGAGGTTGAGGGTGGCGATCACGTCGTATTCGGCCGGGCGCAGCAGGATCTGCTGGAGCATGGCGTCGGCGATGGCGTCCTTGACGATGACTTCACGGCCGGTTTTCGGGTTTTTGAACTTCATCCACGGGCCGCCATCGAGCAGCTCGGCGCCGAATTCGTTCTTGGCCACTTCGTAGCCCCAGTCCTTGAAGGCACCTTCAGTGAACTTCATGATGTTGCCCTTGTGCACAATGGTCAGCGACTTGCGGTCGTTGTCCACCACATACTGCAGGGCCTTGCGCACCAGGCGCTGGGTGCCTTCCTTGGAGACCGGCTTGATGCCGATGCCGCAATCCTGGTCGAAACGGATCTTGGTGACGCCCATTTCTTCTTTGAGGAACTTGATGACCTTGGTCGCCTCGGGCGAACCGGCCTTCCATTCGATACCGGCATAGATGTCTTCGGAGTTTTCGCGAAAGATCACCATGTCGACGTCGCCCGGCTTTTTCACCGGGCTGGGCACGCCCTGGAACCACACCACCGGGCGCAGGCAGACATACAGGTCCAGTTGCTGGCGCAGGGCCACGTTGAGGGAGCGGATACCGCCACCGACCGGGGTGGTCAGCGGACCCTTGATGGAGACAACGTAGTCCTTGACCGCATCGAGGGTTTCCTGGGGCAGCCAGGTGTCCTGGTCGTATACCTGGGTGGCTTTTTCACCGGCGTAGACTTCCATCCAGGAAATCTTGCGCTTGCCCCCATAGGCTTTCTCTACAGCAGCATCAACCACTTTGATCATGACGGGGCTTACATCTACGCCAATGCCGTCGCCTTCGATGAACGGGATGATCGGATTATCAGGAACATTGAGAGAATGGTCCGCATTGACGGTGATTTTGTCGCCGACTGCCGGAACCTTGATTTTCTGGTATCCCATGCTGCACTCCGTTTTTTTTGGTGTGGTTCGTCATCTGGATCCCCTGAGCGTACCCCAGTTGAACGGCAACGGGAACCTCGTGCGCAAATGCCCTGCGATGGGGCAGCAACGCCTACATCTTTGGTCTAAAAAAGCCCCTGCGACGGGTTGATCTTGATCAATACGACCAAGGCTTTGGTATACTCGCCCGGTGACCAAAGGGTCACTGGGGGCGAACCGTCTGAAACGAGACCCGCGGCCCCGACAAGACTGGGCTGTTACCGCAGTTCAGCCGTTTGACACTCGACTGATGCAATCCACCATCACCGCCCAGAATCTTCGACCTTCTGCTCATGGATGTGTCTGAGCGAAGCGCCTACCCTGCGCACCTCGAGATTCTGCGCACGCTCAGCAAAACAGAGAGTTAACCCGAATATGCCCACCCGATCCAAGATCATCTACACCTTCACCGACGAAGCCCCCGCCCTCGCCACCTATTCACTGCTCCCCGTCATCGAAGCCTTCACAGCTTCCGCCGACATCGCCGTAGAAACCCGGGACATCTCTCTGGCCGGCCGCATCCTTTCTGCCTTCCCTGAACAGCTCGGCGCCGACAAGCAAGTGGCCGACCACCTGGCAGAACTGGGCCAACTGGCAACCACGCCAGAAGCCAACATCATCAAGCTGCCGAACATCAGCGCCTCGGTTCCGCAACTGAAGGCCGCGATCAAGGAACTGCAAGCCAAGGGCTTCAACATTCCTGATTACCCTGAAGCCGCCGCCAGCGATGCCGAGAAAGAAGCCAAGGCGCGCTACGACCGCATCAAAGGCAGTGCCGTCAACCCGGTCCTGCGTGAAGGCAACTCCGACCGCCGCGCACCGCTGTCGGTCAAGAACTACGCACGCAAGCACCCACACAAGATGGGCGCCTGGGCAGCCGACTCCAAGTCCCACGTGGCGCACATGAGCCAGGGCGACTTCTACGGCAGCGAGAAAGCCGCGCTGATCGAAGCCGATGACAGCCTGCGCATCGAACTGCTGGACAAGAATGGCAACACCACCGTTCTGAAAGAAAAAACCGCGGTCAAGGCCGGCGAAATCGTCGACTGCGCGGTCATGAGCACCAAGGCGCTGCGTAAATTCATCGCCGCCGAGATCGAAGACGCCAAAGCCAAGGGCGTCCTGCTGTCGGTCCACCTGAAAGCGACCATGATGAAGGTCTCCGACCCGATCATGTTCGGCCAGATCGTTGCCGAGTACTACCAGGACGCGCTGAACAAGCACGCCGACGTACTGGCGCAGATCGGCTTCAACCTGAACAACGGTATCGGCGACCTGTACGCCCGTATCAAGGCCCTGCCAGCCGAGCAACAGGCGCAGATCGAAGCTGACGTCAAAGCCGTCTACGACGTTCGCCCGGCCCTGGCCATGGTCAACTCCGACAAGGGCATCACCAATCTGCACGTGCCGAGCGACGTTATCGTCGACGCCTCGATGCCGGCGATGATCCGTGACTCGGGCAAGATGTGGAACACCGAAGGCCAGCTGCAAGACACCAAGGCGGTGATTCCGGACCGTTGCTACGCCACCATCTACCAGGCCGTTATCGAAGACTGCAAGCAACACGGCGCCTTCGATCCGACCACCATGGGCAGCGTGCCGAACGTTGGCCTGATGGCGCAGAAAGCCGAAGAGTACGGCTCCCACGACAAGACCTTCCAGGCCAAGGCCGACGGCGTGATCCGCGTGGTTGACGGCAAGGGCAACCTGCTGCTGTCCCAGGACGTCGAAGCCGGCGACATCTTCCGCATGTGCCAGACCAAAGACGCACCGATCCAGGACTGGGTCAAACTGGCCGTCAACCGTGCCCGCGCCAGCAATACCCCGGCGCTGTTCTGGCTCGACCCGCAGCGTGCCCACGACGGCGTGCTGATCGAGAAGGTCCAGCAGTACCTGAAAGACCATGACACCGCTGGCCTGGACATCCGCGTCCTGTCGCCTGTCGAGGCGATGAAGGTTTCCCTGCAGCGCATCCGCGCTGGCC
This sequence comes from Pseudomonas sp. B21-035, assembly GCF_024748945.1. NCBI lineage: Bacteria > Pseudomonadati > Pseudomonadota > Gammaproteobacteria > Pseudomonadales > Pseudomonadaceae > Pseudomonas > Pseudomonas sp. B21-035. The sequence goes on along the minus strand of NZ_CP087179.1, from coordinate 2,103,027 downwards.
AGGACACCATCTCGGTCACCGGCAACGTGCTGCGCGACTACCTGACCGACCTGTTCCCGATCATGGAGCTGGGCACCAGCGCCAAGATGCTGTCGATCGTACCGCTGATGAACAACGGCGGCCTGTTCGAAACCGGCGCCGGCGGTTCGGCTCCCAAGCACGTACAGCAACTGGTTGAAGAAAACTTCCTGCGCTGGGATTCGCTGGGTGAGTTCCTGGCCCTGGCCGCCTCCCTGGAGCACCTGGGCAACGCCTACGCCAACCCGAAAGCCAAGGTACTGGCGGCGACCCTGGACCAGGCCACCGGCCAGTTCCTGGACACCAACAAGTCCCCGGCGCGCAAGGTTGGTGGTATCGACAACCGCGGCAGCCACTTCTACCTGACCCTGTACTGGGCCCAGGCCCTGGCCGCCCAGAGCGACGACGCCGCCCTGCAAGCGCGCTTCGCCCCACTGGCAAAAGCCCTGGCCGAGAACGAAGCGACCATCGTCGCCGAGCTCAACGCCATCCAGGGCAAGCCGGCTGACATCGGTGGTTACTACTACCCGGATGCCGAGCTGACCAGCAAGGTGATGCGCCCGAGCCAGACCTTCAACAGCGCGATTGCCGCACTGTAAGAGAAGCAGCTTGAAGCAGTAAACAAAAACCCCGGCCACGCACCGGGGTTTTTTTAGCTTTGAGTTTCAAGCTGCAAGCTACAAGAAAGAGCCTTGCGCGCACGGCTTTTACTTGTAGCTTGCAGCTTGAAACTTACAACTTAGGGAGAGAATCGACCGTGCGCCCCCACATCACCGTCGCCACCATTATCGAAGACCAGGGCCGCTTCCTCATGGTCGAGGAATTCAAGGCCGGCAAGCACGTCTTCAACCAACCCGCCGGCCACCTGGAGGCCAACGAGAGCCTGCTCGACGCCGCCCGCCGCGAAACCCTCGAAGAAACCGCCTGGGAGGTCGAGCTGACCGGCGTGGTCGGTATCTATCTGTACACCGCCCCCAGCAACGGCGTGACCTACCAGCGCATCTGCTTCGCCGCCCGGGCGCTCAAGCACCACCCCGAGCGGGCCCTGGACAGCGACATCGTGCGCGCCGTGTGGCTGAGCCGCGAGGAGCTGCTGGCCGACCCCGAGCGCTGGCGCAGCGAACTGGTGCCCCGTTGCATCGACGATTACCTGGCCGGCCCGCTGCACAGCCTGGCGTTGATTCGCGACTGACAGCAACGATGCCTTGAAGGCCGCAGCCTGATAGAATCGTTGTCTTTTTCCAGATACACAGCCGGTACCTATGACCAGTCCAGCACTTTACGAACCCGAAAAGACACGCGTTATCGTCGGCATGTCCGGCGGCGTGGACTCTTCCGTCTCCGCCCTCCTGCTGATGGAGCAGGGCTACCAGGTGGAAGGCCTGTTCATGAAGAACTGGGAAGAGGACGACGGCACCGAATACTGCACCGCCCGCGAAGACCTGGCCGATGCCCAGGCCGTGTGCGACCGCATCGGCATCAAACTGCATACCGCCAACTTCGCCGCCGAATACTGGGATAACGTCTTCGAGCACTTTCTGGCCGAATACAAGGCCGGACGCACGCCAAACCCGGACATCCTCTGCAACCGCGAAATCAAGTTCAAGGCCTTCCTCGACTACGCGCTGATGCTCGGTGCCGACCTGATCGCCACCGGTCACTACGTGCGCCGCCGCGACGTCGATGGCCGTACCGAACTGCTCAAGGGCCTGGACCCGAACAAGGACCAGAGCTACTTCCTGCACGCCGTCGGCGGCAAGGAAATCGCCCGCACGCTGTTCCCGGTCGGCGAGCTGGAAAAACCCGAAGTCCGTGCCATCGCCGAGAAACACGGCCTGGCCACGGCCAAGAAGAAAGACTCCACCGGCATCTGCTTTATCGGCGAGCGGCGCTTCAGCGACTTCCTCAAGCAGTACCTGCCCGCGCAGCCGGGCGAGATCCAGACCACCGACGGCGAAGTCATCGGTCGTCACCATGGCCTGATGTACCACACCATTGGCCAGCGCCAGGGCCTGGGCATCGGCGGCCTGAAAGACGCCGGCGACGAGCCGTGGTACGTACTGGAAAAAGACCTGACCCGCAACGTGCTGGTGGTCGGCCAGGGCAACGAACACCCCTGGCTGTTCTCCCGCGCCCTGCTCGCTTCAGAAATTTTCTGGGTCAACCCGATTGACCTTTCCAGCCCACGGCGCCTGACCGCCAAGGTGCGCTACCGCCAGAGCGACCAGCACTGCACCCTGGAGCAAACCCCGGGCGGCTACCGCGCGGTGTTCGACGAGCCGCAGCGGGCCGTGACCCCAGGCCAGTCGGTGGTGTTCTATGACGGCGAAATCTGCCTCGGCGGCGGCGTGATCGAAACCGCCGAGCCGTGGAGCGCGCGCGCATGAATGCCATGCAAGAGCAGTTGATCGCCCTGGGCGGCGTGTTCCAGGCTGCGGTGCTGGTCGACCGTATCGCCCGCACCGGCCAGGCCAGCGAGGCCAACCTTGGCTGCATGCTCGGCAGCCTGCTGGTACGCGACCCCAAGGACACCCTGGAGGTGTTCGGCGGTGACGACCTGAACCTGCGCGACGGCTACCGCGCCCTGGCCAGCGCCCTGGAGCGCGACCCCGGCAGCCTGCAGCGCGAGCCGCTGCGCTATGCCCTGTCGATGCTGGGCCTTGAGCGCCAGCTGGCCAAGCGCGGCGACATGCTTGACGTGATTGGCAACCGCCTGCCGCAAATCCAGTCCCAGGCCGAGCATTTCGGCCTGGTGCATGAAAATGTCATCGCTTCCAGCGGCGCCCTGTACCAGGACACCCTGAGCACCCTGCGCCAGCGCATCCAGGTGCACGGCGACATGCGCCACCTGCAGCAGCCCAGCAACGCCTCGAAGATTCGCGCCCTGCTGCTTGCCGGCATCCGCGCCGCGCGCCTGTGGCGGCAGCTCGGCGGGCATCGCTGGCAGCTGGTGATCAGCCGGCGCAAACTGCTCAAAGAGCTGTATCCGATGTTGCGTGGCTGATAAAGCCATCGCGGGTCAAGCCCGCTCCCACAGAGGCTTCCTTCAACCTGTGGGAGCGGGCTTGACCCGCAAAAAAGCCAAAGAATTACCGGCAGACCATTTGTCAGCCACCCGACCCGGGCGCGTTTTTCATGTATGATATGCGCCCTTTTCAAAGCCTGACTGTCCGAGAACACCCCATGCAGCTTTCCTCGCTCACTGCGGTTTCCCCTGTTGACGGCCGCTACGCCGGCAAAACCCAGGCCCTGCGCCCTATTTTCAGCGAATACGGCCTGATCCGTTTCCGCGCCCTGGTCGAGGTTCGCTGGCTCCAGCGCCTGGCCGCCCACCCGCAAATCGCCGAGGTTCCGGCTTTTTCCGCCGAAGCCAACGCCCTGCTCAACGGCCTGGCCGATGAGTTCGCCCTCGAGCACGCCGAGCGCGTCAAAGAGATCGAGCGCACCACCAACCACGACGTCAAGGCCATCGAGTACCTGCTCAAGGAGCAGGCTGCCAAGCTGCCGGAGCTGGCCAAGGTCAGTGAATTCATCCACTTCGCCTGCACCAGCGAGGACATCAACAACCTGTCCCACGCCCTGATGCTGCGCGAAGGCCGCGACAGCGTGCTGCTGCCGCTGATGCGCCAGATCGCCCAGGCCATCCGCGAGCTGGCCCACCGCTTCGCCGACGTGCCGATGCTGTCGCGCACCCACGGCCAACCGGCTTCGCCGACCACCCTGGGTAAAGAGCTGGCCAACGTCGTCTACCGTCTGGAGCGCCAGATCGCTCAGGTTGCCGCCGTGCCGCTGCTGGGCAAAATCAACGGCGCCGTGGGCAACTACAACGCCCACCTGTCGGCCTACCCGCAAATCGACTGGGAAGCCAACGCCCGCGCTTTCATCGAAGACGAGCTGGGCCTGGTGTTCAACCCCTACACCACGCAGATCGAGCCGCACGACTACATCGCCGAGCTGTTCGACGCGATCGCCCGCTTCAACACCATCCTGATCGACTTCGACCGCGACGTCTGGGGCTACATCTCCCTGGGCTACTTCAAGCAGCGCACCATCGCTGGCGAAATCGGCTCCTCGACCATGCCGCACAAGGTCAACCCGATCGACTTCGAAAACTCCGAAGGCAACCTGGGTATCGCCAACGCCCTGTTCCAGCACCTGGCCAGCAAGCTGCCGGTGTCGCGCTGGCAGCGTGACCTGACCGACTCCACCGTGCTGCGCAACCTGGGCGTCGGTTTCGCCCACAGCGTGATCGCCTACGAGGCCAGCCTCAAAGGCATCAGCAAGCTGGAAATCAACCAAGCGCGTATCGCCGAAGACCTCGACGCCTGCTGGGAAGTGCTCGCCGAGCCGATCCAGACCGTCATGCGCCGCTACAACATCGAGAACCCCTACGAGAAGCTCAAGGAGCTGACCCGTGGCAAAGGCATCAGCCCCGAAGCGCTGCTGACCTTCATCGATGGCCTGGACATGCCTGCAGAGGCTCGCAGCGAGCTGAAGAAGCTGACGCCAGCCTCCTACATCGGTAATGCCGCGGCTCAAGCCAAACGCGTCTAATCTGCGCCCTGCGCGTAAACGCCCGGCTCAGCCGGGCGTTTTTATTACCGAAAGAAAATTACTTTTTTTCAATAGGTTACACATGAATCCTGATACTCCTCTGCAGCTTCTGGGCGGCCTCACTGCCCGCGAATTCATGCGCGACTACTGGCAGAAGAAACCCCTGCTGGTGCGCCAGGCCTTCCCGGACTTCGAAAGCCCGATCGATGCCGACGAACTGGCCGGCCTGGCCCTGGAAGAAGAAGTCGAATCGCGCCTGGTCATCGAACATGGCGAGCGCCCTTGGGAGCTGCGCCGCGGCCCGTTCGAAGAAGACGCCTTCAGCACCCTGCCCGAGCGCGACTGGACCCTGCTGGTGCAAGCGGTCGATCAGTTCGTGCCGGAAGTCGGCGAGCTGCTCGAGCACTTTCGCTTCCTGCCAAGCTGGCGCATCGACGATGTGATGATCAGCTACGCCGCGCCCGGCGGCAGCGTCGGCCCGCACTTCGACAACTACGACGTGTTCCTGCTGCAAGGCCAGGGCAAGCGCAACTGGAAGATCGGCCAGATGTGCGACAGCGACAGCCCGCTGCTGGAGCACGCCGACCTGCGCATCCTGGCTGAATTCGAACAGAGCGAGGAGTGGTCCCTGGAGCCCGGCGACATGCTCTACCTGCCGCCGCGCCTGGCCCACTACGGCATTGCCGAAGATGACTGCCTGACCTACTCGGTAGGTTTCCGCGCCCCGGGCGCCGCTGAAGTGCTGACCCACTTCACCGACTTCCTCAGCCAGTTCCTGCCTGACGAAGAGCGCTACACCGACGCCGATGCCGAGCCGGTCAGCGACCCGCACCAGATCCAGCACGATGCCCTCGACCGCCTGAAGAAGCTGCTCACCGAACACATGGGTGACGAGCGCCTGCTGCTGACCTGGTTCGGCCAGTTCATGACCGAGCCGCGTTATCCGGAGCTGGTCAGCGGCGAGCCGCTGGACGAAGCCGACCTGATCGAGAGCCTGGCCGAAGGCGCGATCCTGATCCGCAACCCGAGCGCTCGCCTGGCCTGGTCGGAAGTCGATGACAACCTGCTGCTGTTCGCCAGCGGCCAGAGCCGCCTGCTGCCGGGCGAGCTGCGCGAGCTGCTGAAGCTGATCTGCGCCGCCGACGCGTTGCACATTGAAAACCTTGAGCAGTGGCTTGAAAACGATCAAGGCATTACCTTGATCTGCGAACTGGTCAAACAAGGAAGCCTGGGGTTCGCCAATGAATAAGATTCGCGTCCGTCTCGCCGACTGGCAAAAAGACAACGCTGACATCCGCCGTATTCGTGAAGCCGTGTTCATCGCCGAACAGAACGTGCCGCCGGAGCTGGAGTGGGATGCCGACGACAACACCGCCGTGCATTTCCTCGCCATGGAAGGTGACTACGCCATCGGCACCGCGCGCCTGCTGCCTGACGGCCAGATCGGCCGGGTTTCGGTGCTCAAGGACTGGCGCGGGCTGAAGGTCGGTGACGCGCTGATGCAAGCGGTCATCGTCGAAGCACAGAACCGCGACCTCAAACAGCAGATGCTCAGCGCCCAGGTGCATGCCACGCCGTTCTACGAGCGCCTTGGCTTCAAGGTGGTCAGCGAAGAGTTCCTCGAGGCGGGCATTCCGCACGTGGACATGGTGCGCGAGTCGCGCGAGCTGGCCTGATAATCCATCGCGGGGCAAGTCGAGGCGTCGCACCGCCGCTCCCACAGGGCCTGGTGGGAGCTGCGGTGCGACGCCTCGACTTGCCCCGCGATGAAGCCAGCAAAACCCCTACAAATTTGCCATCATGTCCACTCCACCCGCGGAGATCATGGACATGCCGCTACGCCCCCTTCTCGCCTCCCTGCTTCTGTCGTTCAGCCTGAGTGCGCTGGCCGCCACCGAAGTCCTGCCGCTGAGTCACCGCACCAGCGCTGAAATCCTCCCCACCGCGCAAGCCTTCATCGGCAAGGACGGCAGCGTCAGCGCCTTTGAAAACAAACTGATCGTCAACGCCGAACCCGAACGCATCGACGACCTGCGCACCCTGCTGCAGCAACTGGACACCGCGCCGCGCAGGCTTCTGATCAGCGTCGACAACAACGACAGCAACTTCCAGGACAACCGCGGCAATGCCCGGGTCATCCGCTACGGCACCGCCAACCGCGAAGGCGGCCTGCAACAGGTGCAAGCCAGCGAAGGCAGCCCGGCGCTGATCCAGGTCGGCCAGAGCATCCCGATCACCAGCACCAGTACCGATGGCTACGGCCGGGTGCAGAGCGACACCGAATACCGCAACGTCACCCAGGGCTTCTACGTCACCGCCAGCGTTACTGGCGACACCGTGCACCTGAACATCAGTACCAACAATGACCGGATGAGCCAGGAACGTCCTGATGTAGTGAAGGTGCAAAGTACCGACACAAAAGTCAGCGGCAAGCTCGGTGAGTGGATCACCTTGGCCGGGGTCAACCAGCAGAGTCAGTCCGAACGCAGTGCTTCAACGCTCAGTTACAGCACCCAGCGCGGTGAAAACATGACATTGCGGGTAAAAGTCGACGCTTTGGACTGAACCCAGACAAATCAAGGCCTCGACCAAAGGCCTCGAAACTGACTGAGGAGTCCCATTAGACGAAAGATGTAGTGGTGATAAAAAACCACTACAAAACATTTGACGACCCCGAACCGCCGAGGCATGATGGCCCCGCTCCCGCTAATCAGAGGCCCTGGCAAGGGCTTTCGAGCCGCGCTCTAACCTACCCACCTGAGCCGACTCGTGTCTGTACCGCCCACAAGGCAGTTTGACGAGATTGCGACTGGAACGAAGTTGTCCCGAGGGACGGAAGCGCATCAAAAGGTACCCGGCAGCACTGTTCACTGCAGTTCGGCAACCACGAGCCACCCTGCAGCGAAAACCTCGCCCACCTGCTCACTTCCCCCTTCGAGCCCCATCGTTCGATCGTCGCATATTTCGCCCATACTGACCTTTGCCAGGCTTCTGATCTGCGCAGTAGAGAGCGAGAATTTTTACCCAAGACCGATGCGACGAGGTTTATTTCCATGGCACTGACACGCGAACAGCAAATTGCAGCCCTCGAAAAAGACTGGGCCGAGAACCCGCGCTGGAAAGGCGTGACCCGTACCTACACCGCCGCTGATGTCGTTCGTCTGCGTGGCTCGATCCAGCCTGAGCACACCCTGGCCCGTCTGGGTGCCGAGAAGCTGTGGAAGCTGGTCACCCAGGGCGCACACCCGTCCTTCCGTCCAGAAAAAGATTTCGTCAACTGCATGGGCGCCCTGACCGGCGGCCAGGCTGTACAACAGGTCAAAGCCGGTATCCAGGCCATCTACCTGTCCGGCTGGCAAGTGGCTGCCGACAACAACTCGGCCGAATCCATGTACCCGGACCAGTCGCTGTACCCGGTGGACTCGGTGCCAACCGTGGTCAAGCGCATCAACAACTCGTTCCGTCGCGCTGACCAGATCCAGTGGAAAGCCGGCAAGAACCCGGGCGACGAAGGCTACATCGACTACTTCGCGCCGATCGTGGCTGACGCCGAAGCCGGTTTCGGTGGCGTACTGAACGCCTACGAGCTGATGAAGAACATGATCGAAGCAGGCGCCGCCGGCGTGCACTTCGAAGACCAGCTGGCCTCGGTGAAAAAATGCGGCCACATGGGCGGCAAGGTACTGGTTCCTACCCAGGAAGCCGTACAGAAGCTGAGCGCTGCCCGTCTGGCGGCCGACGTTGCCGGCGTACCGACCATCATCCTGGCCCGTACCGACGCCAACGCCGCTGACCTCTTGACCAGCGACTGCGACCCGTACGACCAGCCGTTCGTGGTTGGCGAGCGTACCCAGGAAGGCTTCTACAAGGTTCGTGCCGGCCTCGACCAAGCCATCGCCCGCGGCCTGGCCTACGCGCCATACGCCGACCTGATCTGGTGTGAAACCGCCAAGCCGGACCTGGACGAAGCCCGCCGCTTCGCCGAAGCGATCAAGAAGGAATACCCGGACCAGATCCTGTCGTACAACTGCTCGCCTTCCTTCAACTGGAAGAAGAACCTGGACGACGCCACCATCGCCAAGTTCCAGCGCGAACTGTCGGCCATGGGCTACAAGCACCAGTTCATCACCCTGGCCGGTATCCACAACATGTGGCACGGCATGTTCAACCTGGCGCACGACTACGCCCGCAACGACATGACCGCCTACGTCAAGCTGCAAGAGCAAGAGTTCGCTGACGCCTCGAAAGGCTACACCTTCGTCGCCCACCAGCAGGAAGTCGGCACCGGCTACTTCGACGACATGACCACCGTGATCCAGGGTGGCAAGTCTTCGGTAACCGCACTGACCGGTTCGACTGAAGAAGAGCAGTTCCACTGATCGCTGATCGGTTGCTGACATTCGGGTAACACGCAAGACCCGGGGCCTGTGATGGGGCCCCGGGTTTTGTTTTTTGTGGGAGCGGGCTTGCCCCGCGATAGCGATGTTGCTGATTGACCGCTATCGCGGGTCAAGCCCGCTCCTACAGGCTATGCTAGGTGCACAACAACACCAAGGATCGGCCATGTCCCGCCCTGTCACCCTGCTCTGCCTGGCCCTGCTGGGCGCAGCCTTCTATATATATGCACTGGCCAGCGCCAATGCACTGCTGGGGCTGGCGGTCAAGCCGATCCCGGTGCTGGCGCTGATCTACTGGCTTAGCACCGCAGAGCCAACCCCCTACCGGCGCTGGATCATCATCGGCCTGGGCTTTTCCTTGCTCGGCGACATCCTCCTGGCCGTACCGGGCGACCTGTTTGTGTTTGGCCTGGCGGCCTTTCTCTGCGCGCACCTGGCCTACCTGCGCGGCTACCTGGGTGAGAACCGCCAGCTGGCGCCCGCGGCCCTGCTCGGTTCGGCGATTGTCGGCGCGTTACTGCTGGGGCTGCTGATCAGCTCCGGCCTGGGTGAACTGCTGATACCGGTCACCGTGTACGCCCTGGCCATCAGCGCCATGCTCTGGCGCGCCCTGGCCTGTGGCGGCCTGGCAGCGCTGGGCGCGGTGTCCTTCGTGTTTTCCGACAGCCTGATCGGCATCGACCGCTTCGTCAGCCCGTTCGGCGCCGCCCAGTACCTGATCATCATTGCCTACTGGCTGGGCCAGTGGGCGATTGCCGCCTCGGCCTACACCAGGCAACCGGCAAAAGCCTTGATCCAGAGCGCGGCGGGGCAAGAAAAAACAGGTTAAAACACAGGGTGTGGAAACTTGCGGGTGACGACCATGTTGCACAACTTTGTAGTTGACTCGAACAGTAGGACTAAACGCACCGCTTCAAATGATATTAATTATCATTACGAAGTTGCTGGTTCATTACGTTTTACAAGAAACATAATTAACAGAACCCGGGGCAATGCCCGGCCTGCGTGGCCTGCAGCCTGTTACGAAAGATTTTTGTTCTTAATCTTACGAATAAATTTGCTGCAGAAATTTTACTTGCACCGGGTTTACCCATAAAATCAGCGCGATAGATTCCGCTGCGACATATCGTCACTGCTCTACTTCTTTTCAAGCCGCAGAGACTGGTCTCTGTATAAGGATTTTCAGCATGCCCGATTCGACAGGACTCATCGCCCACAACTGGGGCTTTGCCATTTTCCTTTTGGGTGTCGTAGGCCTGTGTGCCTTCATGCTCGGTCTGTCCGCCCTGCTCGGCAGCAAGGCCTGGGGCCGCAGCAAGAACGAACCCTTCGAGTCCGGCATGCTGCCCACTGGCGGCGCCCGCTTGCGCCTGTCAGCCAAATTCTATCTGGTCGCGATGCTGTTCGTGATCTTCGATATCGAAGCCCTCTTTCTCTTTGCATGGTCTGTGTCCGTCCGCGAAAGCGGCTGGACCGGATTCGTCGAAGCACTCGTTTTCATAGCAATTCTGTTGGCAGGTCTTGTCTACCTATGGCGCGTCGGGGCACTTGATTGGGCTCCCGAAGGTCGTCGCAAGCGGCAAGCGAAGCTGAAACAATGAGGCTTTGGCAATGCAATACAATCTCACCAGAATCGACCCGGATGCTCCCAACGAGCAATATCCAATCGGAGAGCGGGAAACCGTCTCCGATTCGCTGCTAGAGGACCAGGTCCACAAGAACATCTTCATGGGCAAACTTGAAGATGTGCTCAGTGGCGCGGTCAACTGGGGGCGTAAGAACTCCCTGTGGCCGTACAACTTCGGCCTCTCCTGCTGCTACGTGGAAATGACCACGGCCTTCACGGCGCCCCACGACATTGCCCGCTTCGGCGCCGAAGTCATCCGGGCATCGCCGCGTCAGGCCGACTTCATGGTCATCGCCGGCACCTGCTTCATCAAGATGGCGCCGATCATCCAGCGCCTGTACGAGCAGATGCTCGAACCCAAGTGGGTCATCTCCATGGGTTCGTGCGCCAACTCCGGTGGCATGTACGACATTTACTCGGTCGTTCAGGGGGTCGACAAGTTCCTCCCCGTGGATGTCTACGTGCCTGGCTGCCCGCCTCGCCCTGAAGCCTTCCTGCAAGGCCTGATGCTGTTGCAGGAGTCGATTGGCCAGGAGCGTCGTCCTCTTTCCTGGGTTGTCGGTGATCAAGGCATTTACCGTGCCGAGATGCCGTCGCAGAAAGAGCAACGCCGTGAACAGCGCATCCAGGTCACCAACCTGCGCAGCCCCGACGAAGTCTGATCCAGCGACCTGTTGCCTGCGCATGCGCGACAGGCAGCCTGGCTTCATTCTCTACGTTGACCGAAAGCGACCGAGACCATGACAGCGGACACCGCTATTTATATCCCGCCTTACAAGGCTGACGACCAGGATGTGGTCGTCGAACTGAACAACAAATTCGGCCCCGAAGCGTTCGTCGCCCAGGAAACCCGCACCGGCATGCCGGTGCTTTGGGTTACCCGCGAAAAACTCAAGGACGTGCTGAGTTTCCTGCGCCACGTCGCCAAGCCGTACAGCATGCTCTACGACCTGCACGGCGTCGACGAGCGCCTGCGCACCCAGCGCCGCGGCCTGCCGGGCGCCGACTTCAGTGTGTTCTACCACCTGCTGTCGGTGGAGCGGAACAGCGACGTGATGATCAAGGTGGCCTTGAGCGAAGGTGACCTCAACCTGCCGACCGTCACCGGTATCTGGCCCAACGCCAACTGGTACGAGCGTGAAGTCTGGGACATGTTCGGCATCGACTTTGCCGGCCACCCGCACCTGACCCGGATCATGATGCCGCCGACCTGGGAAGGTCACCCGCTGCGCAAGGACTACCCTGCGCGCGCCACCGAGTTCGATCCGTACAGCCTGACCCTGGCCAAGCAGCAGCTCGAGGAAGAAGCCGCGCGCTTCAATCCTGAGGCCTGGGGCATGAAGCGTTCCGGCGCCAACGAGGACTACATGTTCCTCAACCTCGGCCCGAACCACCCTTCGGCCCACGGTGCCTTCCGTATCGTCCTGCAGCTGGACGGCGAAGAGATCGTCGACTGCGTCCCGGACATCGGCTACCACCACCGTGGCGCCGAGAAGATGGCCGAGCGCCAGTCCTGGCACAGCTTCATCCCCTACACCGACCGTATCGACTACCTCGGCGGGGTGATGAACAACCTGCCGTACGTGCTGGCGGTAGAGAAGCTGGCCGGTATCCAGGTGCCGCAGAAGGTCGACGTGATCCGCATCATGCTCGCCGAGTTCTTCCGCATCACCAGCCACCTGCTGTTCCTGGGTACCTACATCCAGGACGTCGGCGCCATGACCCCGGTGTTCTTCACCTTCACCGACCGTCAGCGCGCCTACACCGTGATCGAAGCCATCACCGGCTTCCGTCTGCACCCGGCCTGGTACCGCATCGGCGGCGTTGCCCACGACCTGCCGCGCGGCTGGGAAAAACTGGTGAAAGACTTCGTCGACTGGCTGCCCAAGCGCCTCGACGAATACACCAAGGCCGCCCTGCAGAACAGCATCCTCAAGGGCCGGACCATCGGCGTTGCCCAGTACAACACCAAAGAGGCCCTGGAATGGGGCGTCACCGGTGCCGGCCTGCGTTCCACCGGTCTTGACTTCGACCTGCGCAAGGCCCGCCCTTACTCCGGCTACGAGAACTTCGAGTTCGAAGTGCCGCTGGCCCACAACGGCGATGCCTACGATCGCTGCATGGTCCGTGTCGAGGAGATGCGCCAGAGTATCCGCATCATCGACCAGTGCCTGCGCAACATGCCGGAAGGCCCGTACAAGGCGGATCACCCGCTGACCACGCCGCCGCCGAAAGAGCGCACCCTGCAGCACATCGAAACCCTGATCACTCACTTCCTGCAGGTTTCGTGGGGCCCGGTGATGCCGGCCAACGAGTCCTTCCAGATGATCGAGGCGACCAAGGGCATCAACAGTTACTACCTGACGAGCGACGGCGGCACCATGAGCTACCGCACCCGGATCCGTACCCCGAGCTACCCGCACCTGCAGCAGATCCCTTCGGTGATCCGCGGCAGCATGGTCGCGGACCTCATTGCGTACCTGGGCAGTATCGACTTCGTTATGGCTGACGTGGACCGCTAAGCATGAACAGCACGCTTATCCAAACCGACCGTTTCGCCCTGAGCGAAACCGAGCGCTCGGCCATCGAGCACGAGATGCATCACTACGAGGACCCGCGCGCGGCGTCCATCGAAGCCCTGAAGATCGTCCAGAAGGAACGCGGCTGGGTGCCGGACGGCGCCATCTACGCCATCGGCGAAGTGCTCGGCATTCCTGCCAGCGACGTCGAAGGCGTGGCCACTTTCTATAGCCAGATCTTCCGTCAACCGGTTGGCCGGCACATCATCCGCGTCTGCGACAGCATGGTCTGCTACATCGGCGGTCACGAGTCGGTGGTCAGCCAGATCCAGAGCGAGCTGGGCATTGGCCTCGGCCAGACCACCGCAGACGGGCGCTTCACCCTGCTGCCGGTATGCTGCCTGGGTAACTGCGACAAGGCCCCGGCGCTGATGATCGACGACGACACCTTTGGCGACGTGCAGCCTGCTGGCGTCTCCAAACTGCTGGAGGGTTACGTATGACCATCACTTCCTTCGGCCCGGCCAACCGCATTGCGCGTTCGGCTGAAACCCATCCGCTGACCTGGCGCCTGCGTGACGACGGCGAGCCGCTGTGGCTCGACGAGTACCAGGCCAAGGACGGCTACGCCGCCGCCCGCAAGGCCCTGGCGCAAATGTCCCAGGACGATATCGTCCAGACCGTAAAAGATTCCGGCCTCAAGGGCCGTGGCGGTGCGGGCTTCCCCACCGGCGTCAAATGGGGCCTGATGCCCAAAGACGAATCCATGAACATCCGCTACCTGCTGTGCAACGCGGACGAAATGGAGCCCAACACCTGGAAAGACCGCATGCTGATGGAGCAACAGCCCCATCTGCTGATCGAAGGCATGCTGATCAGCGCCCGCGCGCTGAAGGCCTACCGCGGCTACATCTTCCTGCGTGGCGAATACACCACCGCAGCGCGCAACCTCACCCGTGCGGTCGAGGAAGCCAAGGCTGCCGGCCTTTTGGGCAAGAACATCCTTGGCAGCGGCTTCGACTTCGAGCTGTTCGTCCACACCGGTGCCGGGCGCTACATCTGCGGTGAAGAAACCGCTCTGATCAACTCCCTCGAAGGCCGCCGCGCCAACCCGCGCTCCAAGCCGCCCTTCCCTGCCGCCGTTGGCGTGTGGGGCAAGCCGACCTGCGTGAACAACGTCGAGACCCTGTGCAACGTGCCCGCCATCGTCGGCAACGGCATCGACTGGTACAAGTCGCTGGCCCGCGAAGGCAGCGAAGACCACGGCACCAAGCTGATGGGATTCTCCGGCAAGGTCAAGAACCCGGGCCTGTGGGAGCTGCCGTTCGGCGTCCCGGCCCGCGAGCTGTTCGAAGACTACGCCGGCGGCATGCGCGATGGCTTCAAGCTCAAGTGCTGGCAGCCAGGCGGCGCCGGTACCGGTTTCCTGCTGCCCGAGCACCTGGATGCGCAAATGTACGCCGGTGGTATTGCCAAGGTCGGCACCCGCATGGGTACCGGCCTGGCCATGGCCGTGGACGACAGCGTCAACATGGTCTCGCTGCTGCGCAACATGGAAGAGTTCTTCGCCCGTGAATCCTGTGGCTTCTGCACCCCGTGCCGCGACGGCCTGCCGTGGAGCGTCAAGCTCCTGCGCGCCCTCGAGAAAGGCCAGGGCCAGCAGGGCGACATCGAGACCCTGCTGGGTCTGGTCGGTTTCCTCGGCCCAGGCAAGACCTTCTGTGCCCACGCACCGGGCGCCGTTGAGCCGCTGGGTAGCGCGATCAAGTACTTCCGCCCTGAGTTCGAGGCTGGCATTGCCGCCCAGGCACCGGCTGCTGCCGCTGCCGGCCTGCGCCCGGACCTGGCGAAGCCGATCGTCGTCGGCGCATAACGAATAACAACGCGGGCGGTCCGTGCCGCCCGCTGCCTGCCCAGCTCGCCCGGGGACACCTGTCGCGGGCTGCAGGCACACAGATTTCCATTAGCCACGCCCGCAGACGCGGGCCAACGAAGAACTTTGAACCATGGCCACTATCCACGTAGACGGCAAAGAGCTCGAAGTCAACGGCGCAGACAACCTGTTACAGGCGTGTCTGTCGCTCGGCCTCGACATCCCCTATTTCTGCTGGCACCCGGCGCTCGGTAGCGTCGGTGCCTGCCGGCAGTGCGCGGTCAAGCAGTACACCGACGAGAACGACACCCGTGGTCGCATCGTCATGTCCTGCATGACCCCTGCCACCGATGGCAGCTGGATTTCCATCGAAGACGAAGAAGCCAAGGTATTCCGTGCCAGCGTCGTCGAATGGCTGATGACCAACCACCCGCACGACTGCCCGGTCTGTGAGGAAGGCGGTCACTGCCACCTGCAAGACATGACGGTAATGACCGGCCACAACGAGCGCCGCTACCGTTTCACCAAGCGTACCCACCAGAACCAGGAGCTCGGCCCGTTCATCGCCCACGAGATGAACCGCTGCATCGCCTGCTACCGTTGCGTGCGTTACTACAAGGACTACGCCGGCGGTACCGACCTGGGCGTATTCGGTGCCCACGACAACGTCTACTTCGGTCGCGTTGAAGATGGCACCCTCGAGAGCGAGTTCTCCGGCAACCTCACCGAGGTCTGCCCGACCGGTGTGTTCACCGACAAGACCCACTCCGAGCGCTACAACCGCAAATGGGACATGCAGTTCGCCCCGAGCATCTGCCATGGCTGCTCCAGCGGTTGCAACATCAGCCCGGGTGAGCGCTACGGCGAACTGCGCCGGATCGAAAACCGCTTCAACGGTTCGGTCAACCAGTACTTCCTCTGCGACCGTGGCCGTTTCGGCTATGGCTACGTCAACCGTGAAGACCGTCCACGTCAGCCACTGCTGGCCGACGGCACCAAGCTGAGCCTGGATGCCGCTCTGGACAAGGCCGCGGACATGCTGCGCGGGCGCAATATCGTCGGTATCGGTTCGCCGCGTGCCAGCCTTGAAAGCAACTACGGCCTGCGTGAGCTGGTCGGCGCCGAGCACTTCTACTCGGGTATGGAAGCCGCTGAGCTGGCCCGCGTACGCCTGGCCCTGCAAGTGCTCAACGACAGCCCGCTGCCAGTGCCGACCCTGCGCGACATGGAAGACCATGACGCGGTGTTCGTCCTCGGCGAAGACCTGACCCAGACCGCTGCCCGCGTGGCCCTGGCCCTGCGCCAGTCGGTCAAGGGCAAGGCCGAAGCCATGGCCGATGCCATGCGCGTTCAGCCGTGGCTCGATGCCGCGGTGAAGAACATCGGCCAGCACGCCATGTACCCGCTGTTTATCGCAAGCCTGGCCGAAACCAAGCTCGATGACGTCGCCGAAGAGTGCGTACACGCCGCGCCGGACGACCTCGCCCGCATCGGTTTCGCCGTGGCTCACGCCATCGACCCGAGCGCGCCAGCCGTTGACGGCCTGGACGCCGAAGCCCTGGCCCTGGCCAAGCGCATCGCCGACGCCCTGGTGGCCGCCAACCGTCCGCTGGTGGTTGCCGGTACCTCGCTGGCCTCCAACGCCCTGATCGAAGCCGCGGCCAACATCGCCAAGGCCCTGAAACTGCGCGAGAAGAACGGTTCGCTGAGCCTGGTGGTGCCCGAGGCCAACAGCCTCGGCCTGGCCATGCTCGGTGGCGAGTCGATCGATGCCGCGCTGAATGCGGTGATCGAAGGCAAGGCCGACGCCATTGTCGTGCTCGAAAACGACCTGTACAGCCGCGTTGCCGCGGCCAAGGTCGACGCTGCCCTGGCCGCCGCCAAGGTGGTCATCGTTGCCGATCACCAGAAGACCGCCACCACCGACCGCGCCCACCTGGTGCTGCCGGCGGCGACCTTCGCCGAAGGCGACGGCACCCTGGTCAGCCTGGAAGGCCGCGCCCAGCGCTTCTTCCAGGTGTTCGACCCAACCTACCTGGACAGCAGCATCCTGGTTCACGAAGGCTGGCGCTGGATGCACGCCCTGCGTGCCACCCTGCTCAACAAGCCGGTCGACTGGACCCAGCTGGACCACGTCACCAGCGCCTGCGCCGCGGTCGCGCCGCAACTGTCCGGCATCGTCAACGCCGCACCGTCCGCGTCGTTCCGCATCAAGGGCATGAAGCTTGCGCGTGAGCCGCTGCGCTACTCCGGCCGTACCGCCATGCGCGCCAACATCAGCGTGCACGAGCCGCGTACCCCGCAAGACAAGGACACCGCGTTCGCCTTCTCCATGGAAGGTTACTCGGGTTCGGCCGAACCGCGCTCGCAAGTGCCGTTCGCCTGGTCGCCGGGCTGGAACTCGCCGCAAGCCTGGAACAAGTTTCAGGACGAGGTCGGTGGTCACCTGCGCGCAGGCGACCCGGGCACCCGCCTGATCGAAACCCAGGGCGACAAGCTCAACTGGTTCGCCAGCGTTCCGGCAGCTTTCGCTCCGGCCCGTGGCACCTGGCAAGCGGTGCCGTTCTACCACCTGTTCGGCAGCGAAGAGAACTCCTCGCGCGCAGCCCCGGTGCAAGAGCGCATCCCAGAAGCCTACGTGGCCCTGGCCAAGTCCGAAGCCGACCGCCTGGGTGTCAACGACGGCGCCCTGCTCAGCCTCAACGTCGCCGGCGTTACCCTGCGTCTGCCGCTGCGCATCAATGAAGAACTGGGCGCAGGCCTGGTTGCCCTGCCGAAAGGCCTGGCCGGCATTCCGCCAGCCATCTTCGGTGCATCCGTCGAAGGCCTGCAGGAGGCAGCACAATGACCTGGTTCACCCCTGAAGTGATCGATGTGATCATCACCGTCATCAAGGCCATCGTGGTCTTGCTGGCCGTGGTGGTCTGCGGTGCGCTGCTCAGCTTCGTCGAGCGGCGCCTGCTGGGCTGGTGGCAGGACCGCTACGGTCCGAACCGCGTCGGCCCGTTCGGCATGTTCCAGATCGCTGCCGACATGCTCAAGATGTTCTTCAAGGAAGACTGGAACCCGCCCTTCGTCGACAAGGTGATCTTCACCCTGGCGCCGGTGGTGGCCATGAGCGCCTTGCTGATCGCCTTCGCGATCATCCCGATCACCCCGACCTGGGGTGTTGCGGATCTGAACATCGGCCTGCTGTTCTTCTTCGCCATGGCCGGCCTTTCGGTATACGCGGTACTGTTCGCCGGCTGGTCGTCGAACAACAAGTACGCCCTGCTTGGCAGCCTGCGGGCCTCGGCCCAGACCGTGTCGTACGAAGTGTTCATGGGCCTGGCGCTGATGGGCATCGTTGCCCAGGTCGGCTCGTTCAACATGCGCGATATCGTTGACTACCAGGCCCAGAACCTGTGGTTCATCATTCCGCAGTTCTTCGGCTTCTGCACCTTCTTCATCGCTGGCGTCGCCGTGACTCACCGTCACCCGTTCGACCAGCCGGAAGCGGAACAGGAACTGGCCGACGGTTACCACATTGAATATGCCGGCATGAAATGGGGCATGTTCTTCGTCGGTGAGTACATCGGCATCATCCTGATCTCGGCGCTGCTGGTAACCCTGTTCTTCGGTGGCTGGCACGGCCCGTTCGGCATCCTGCCGCAACTGTCGTTCGTCTGGTTCGCCCTGAAGACCGCGTTCTTCATCATGCTGTTCATCCTGCTGCGCGCCTCTATTCCGCGCCCGCGCTATGACCAGGTGATGGACTTCAGCTGGAAGTTCTGCCTGCCGCTGACCCTGATCAATTTGCTGGTGACCGCTGCGCTCGTGTTGCTCAACACGCCAGCTGTTGCGGCCCAGTGAGGATTTGACCCATGTTCAAATATATTGGCGACATCGTTAAGGGCACTGGCACCCAGCTGCGCAGCCTGGTGATGGTGTTCTCTCACGGTTTTCGCAAACGTGACACCCTGCAGTACCCCGAAGAGCCGGTCTACCTGCCGCCACGCTACCGTGGCCGCATCGTCCTGACCCGCGACCCGGATGGCGAAGAGCGCTGTGTAGCGTGCAACCTGTGTGCCGTGGCTTGCCCGGTCGGTTGCATCTCGCTGCAGAAAGCCGAAACAGAAGACGGTCGTTGGTACCCGGAGTTCTTCCGCATCAACTTCTCCCGTTGCATTTTCTGCGGCCTCTGCGAGGAAGCCTGCCCGACCACCGCGATCCAGCTCACCCCGGATTTCGAGATGGCCGAGTTCAAACGTCAGGACCTGGTGTACGAGAAAGAAGATCTGCTGATCTCCGGCCCCGGCAAGAACCCTGACTACAACTTCTACCGTGTTGCAGGTATGGCTGTTGCCGGCAAGCCGAAAGGCGCCGCGCAGAACGAAGCCGAGCCGATCAACGTGAAGAGCTTGCTCCCTTAAGGAAGAAAGATGGAATTCGCTTTCTATTTCGCATCCGGTGTCGCTGTGGTGTCCACCCTTCGGGTGATCACCAACACCAACCCCGTGCACGCCCTGCTCTACCTGATCATTTCGCTGATCTCCGTGGCGATGACCTTCTTCGCCCTCGGCGCTCCGTTCGCCGGTGTCCTGGAAGTGATCGCCTACGCTGGCGCCATCATGGTGCTGTTCGTCTTCGTGGTGATGATGCTCAACCTCGGGCCGGCTTCGGTCGCCCAGGAACGCGGCTGGCTCAAGCCGGGCATCTGGCTCGGCCCGGTGGTGCTTGGCGCACTGCTGCTGGTCGAACTGCTGTACGTGCTGTTCGCCAGCGAAAGCGGCGCCGGCATCGGCCACACCACGGTTGACGCCAAGGCCGTCGGCATCAGCCTGTTCGGCCCTTACCTGCTGGTGGTGGAACTGGCCTCGATGCTGCTGCTCGCCGCAGCGGTGACGGCTTTCCACCTCGGCCGCAACGAGGCGAAGGAGTAATCACATGCCAGCAATTCCTCTCGAACATGGCCTGGCCGTCGCCGGCATCCTGTTCTGCCTCGGCCTTGTCGGCCTGATGGTGCGCCGCAATATTCTTTTCGTGTTGATGAGCCTGGAAATCATGATGAACGCCTCGGCACTGGCTTTCATCGTCGCCGGCAGCCGCTGGGCGCAACCGGATGGACAGATCATGTTCATCCTGGTGATCAGCCTGGCAGCGGCCGAGGCCAGTATCGGCCTGGCGATCCTGTTGCAGCTGTATCGCCGCTTCCACACTCTCGATATCGATGCTGCCAGTGAGATGCGCGGATGAACCTTCTCTTTCTGACGTTCGTATTCCCCCTGATCGGCTTCCTGCTGCTGTCGTTCTCGCGCGGCCGCTGGTCCGAGAACCTGTCGGCGCTGGTTGGCGTCGGTTCGGTGGGCCTCTCGGCCATCGTCGCCGCCTACGTGATCTGGCAGTTCAATGTCGCCCCGCCTGCAGGCGGCGCGTACAGCCAGCTGCTGTGGCAGTGGATGTCGGTGGACGGCTTTGCGCCGAACTTCACCCTGTACCTGGACGGCCTGTCGGTGACCATGCTTGGCGTGGTGGTCGGCGTCGGCTTCCTGATCCACCTGTTCGCCTCCTGGTACATGCGCGGTGAAGCCGGTTACTCGCGCTTCTTCGCCTACACCAACCTGTTCATTGCCAGCATGCTGTTCCTGATCCTGGGCGACAACCTGCTGTTCATCTACTTCGGTTGGGAAGGCGTGGGCCTGTGTTCGTACCTGTTGATCGGTTTCTACTACAGCAACCGCAACAACGGTAACGCCGCACTCAAAGCCTTCATCGTCACCCGAATCGGCGACGTGTTCATGGCCATCGGCCTGTTCATCCTGTTCCAGCAACTGGGCTCCCTGAACGTTCAGGAACTGCTGGTGCTGGCCCCGCAGAAATTCCAGGCGGGTGATTTCTGGATGGTCCTGGCAACCCTGATGCTGCTCGGTGGCGCGGTCGGTAAATCGGCCCAGCTGCCGCTGCAGACCTGGCTTGCCGACGCGATGGCCGGCCCTACCCCGGTTTCGGCACTGATCCACGCGGCAACCATGGTGACCGCGGGCGTTTACCTGATTGCCCGTACCCACGGCCTGTTCGCCCTGGCCCCCGACGTGCTGCACCTGGTCGGTGTGGTCGGCGGCGTGACCCTGGTGCTGGCCGGCTTTGCCGCCCTGGTGCAGACCGACATCAAGCGCATCCTCGCCTACTCGACCATGAGCCAGATCGGCTACATGTTCCTGGCCCTGGGCGTTGGTGCCTGGGAAGGCGCGATCTTCCACCTGATGACCCACGCCTTCTTCAAGGCCCTGCTGTTCCTTGCTTCCGGTGCGGTGATCGTTGCCTGCCACCACGAGCAGAACATCTTCAAGATGGGCGGCCTGTGGAAGAAACTGCCACTGGCCTACGCCAGCTTCATCGTCGGTGGTGCCGCCCTGGCTGCCCTGCCGCTGCTGACCGCCGGCTTCTACTCGAAAGACGAGATCCTCTGGGAAGCCTTCGCCAGCGGCAACAACGGTCTGCTGTACGCCGGCCTGGTCGGTGCCTTCATGACCTCGCTGTACACCTTCCGCCTGATCTTCATCGCCTTCCACGGCGAAGCCAAGACCGAAGCTCACGCCGGCCACGGGATTTCCCACTGGCTGCCGCTGGGCGTGCTGATCGTGCTGTCGACCTTCGTCGGTGCCTGGATTCATCCACCGCTGGCGGGCGTGCTGCCGCAGAGCGTCGGCCATGCCGGCGGCGAAGCCAAGCACAGCCTGGAAATCGCCTCGGGCGCTATCGCCATCGCCGGTATCCTGCTGGCGGCGATGCTGTTCCTGGGCAAGCGTCGCCTGGTTACCGCGATTGCCAACAGCGGCATCGGTCGCGTGCTGTCGGCCTGGTGGTTCGCCGCCTGGGGCTTCGACTGGATCTACGACAAGCTGTTCGTCAAACCTTACCTGCTGATCAGCCACATCCTGCGCAAGGATCCGGTTGACCGCAGCATTGGCCTGATTCCGCGTATGGCGAAGGGCGGTCATGCCGCCATGAGCAAAACCGAAACCGGTCAGCTGCGCTGGTACACCGCTTCGATCGCCGTAGGTGCCGTGCTTGTGCTCGGTGCCGTTGTTATGGCTGCGGTCTGATATGAACCTTGCGACTTTGCGAAAGGAATTGAGCCCGTCATGATTTTGCCTTGGCTGATCCTGATCCCCTTCATCGGCGGCCTGCTGTGCTGGCTGGGTGAGCGCTTCGGCGCCACCCTGCCGCGCTGGATTGCGCTGCTGACCATGTCCCTGCTGCTTGGTATCGGCCTCTGGCTGTGGGCCAACGGGGACTACACCCTGGCCCCTGCACCGGGCGCCGCGCCCGAGTGGGCGTTCGAATTCAAAGTGCTGTGGATCGAACGCTTCGGCATCAGCCTGCACCTGGCCCTCGATGGCCTGTCGCTGCTGATGATCCTGCTCACCGGCCTGCTCGGTGTGCTCTCGGTACTGTGCTCGTGGAAAGAGATCACTCGCCACGTCGGCTTCTTCCACCTCAACCTGATGTGGATCCTGGGCGGCGTGGTCGGTGTGTTCCTGGCCCTGGACCTGTTCCTGTTCTTCTTCTTCTGGGAAATGATGCTGGTGCCGATGTATTTCCTCATCGCGCTCTGGGGTCACAGCTCCTCGGATGGCAAGAAGACCCGGATCTACGCCGCCACCAAGTTCTTCATCTTCACCCAGGCCAGCGGCCTGATCATGCTGGTGGCGATCCTTGGTCTGGTACTGGTCAACTACAGCAACACCGGTGTGATCACCTTCGATTACACCCAGTTGCTCAAGGCCGACCTGCCGGCGGGCACCGAGTACCTGCTGATGCTCGGCTTCTTCATCGCCTTCGCGGTCAAGCTGCCGGTTGTGCCGTTCCACTCCTGGCTGCCTGACGCTCACGCCCAGGCACCGACCGCAGGTTCCGTCGACCTCGCCGGTATCTTGCTGAAGACTGCGGCCTACGGCCTGCTGCGTTTCGCCCTGCCGTTGTTCCCGAACGCTTCGGCCGAGTTTGCGCCGATCGCCATGACCCTGGGTCTGATCGGGATTTTCTACGGTGCTTTCCTGGCCTTCGCCCAGACCGACATCAAGCGTCTGATCGCCTTCTCCAGCGTTTCGCACATGGGCTTCGTGCTGATCGGGATCTACTCCGGCAGCCAGCAGGCCCTGCAAGGCGCGGTGATCCAGATGCTGGCTCACGGCCTGTCGGCAGCGGCACTGTTTATTCTCAGCGGCCAGCTGTACGAGCGCCTGCATACCCGTGACATGCGTCAGATGGGCGGCCTGTGGCACCGCATCGCCTACCTGCCGGCCATCAGCCTGTTCTTCGCCGCCGCCTCCCTGGGCCTGCCAGGCACCGGTAACTTCGTTGGCGAATTCCTGATCCTGATCGGCAGCTTCGTCGCTTCGCCGTGGGTCACCGTGATCGCTACTTCCGGCCTGGTGTTCGGTTCGGTGTACTCGCTGATCATGATTCACCGCGCCTACTTCGGCCCGGCCAAATCCGATGAAGTCCTGGCTGGCATGGACACCCGCGAACTGATCATGGTGCTGGGCCTGGCTGGCCTGCTGATCCTGCTGGGCGTCTACCCACAGCCGTTCCTGGACACTTCTGCCGCCACCATGAGTGGTGTACAGCAGTGGCTGGGTTCCGCTTTCACTCAACTCGCTTCGGCCCGGTAAGAGCGCTATGGACCTGACGATTCAACACTTTATCGCGCTTGCGCCGCTGCTGATCACCACCATCACCACGGTCGTGGTGATGCTGGCGATCGCCTGGCGGCGCAACCACTCGCAAACCTTCCTGCTGTCGACCGTGGGCCTGAACCTGGCCCTGCTGTCGATCATCCCGGCGCTGAAGGTTGCGCCCCTGGCAGTCACCCCGCTGCTGACCATCGACAACTTCGCCTGCCTGTACATGGCGCTGATCCTGGTTGCCACCCTGGCTTGCGTCACCCTCGCCCACGCCTACCTGGGTGATGGCGGCAAAGGCTACCCGGGCAACCGCGAAGAGCTGTACCTGCTGATCCTGATGTCCGCCCTGGGCGGTCTGGTACTGGTCAGCGCGCAGCACCTGGCTGGCCTATTCATCGGCCTTGAGCTGCTCTCGGTACCGGTCTATGGCCTGGTCGCCTATGCCTTCTTCAACAAGCGTTCGCTGGAAGCCGGCATCAAGTACATGGTGCTCTCGGCTGCTGGTTCCGCCTTCTTGCTGTTCGGCATGGCGCTGTTGTATGCCGACGCTGGCAGCCTGAGCTTCGACGGCATTGGCAAGGCCCTGGCGGCCACCAGCATGCCAAGCATGATCGCCCAGCTGGGCCTGGGCATGATGCTGGTCGGCCTGGCGTTCAAACTGTCGCTGGTGCCGTTCCACCTGTGGACCCCGGACGTCTACGAAGGTGCTCCGGCACCGGTCGCCGCCTTCCTGGCCACCGCCAGCAAGGTCGCGGTGTTCGCCGTCGTCGTACGCCTGTTCATGATCTCCCCTGCGGCCAGCAGCGGCGTATTGACCACCGTGCTGTCGGTGATCGCCGTGGCCTCGATCCTGATCGGTAACCTGCTGGCGCTGACCCAGAGCAACCTCAAGCGCCTGCTCGGCTACTCCTCGATCGCCCACTTCGGTTACCTGCTGATCGCCCTGGTGGCGAGCAAGGGCCTGGCGGTCGAAGCCATCGGCGTGTACCTGGTCACCTACGTGATCACCAGCCTCGGTGCCTTCGGCGTCATCACCCTGATGTCCTCGCCATACAACGGTCGTGACGCCGACGCCCTGTACGAGTACCGCGGCCTGTTCTGGCGCCGTCCGTACCTGACCGCGGTGCTGACCGTGATGATGCTGTCGCTGGCCGGTATCCCGCTGACCGCAGGCTTCATCGGCAAGTTCTACATCATCGCTACCGGCGTCGAGTCGCAGCTGTGGTGGCTGGTCGGTGCCCTGGTGATCGGTAGTGCCATCGGCGTGTTCTACTACCTGCGCGTGATGGTCACCCTGTACCTGATCGAGCCAAACCTGCGTCGTCACGACGCCCCGCTGAACTGGGAACAGCGCACCGGCGGCGTGATGCTGCTGGCCATCGCCATCCTCGCCTTCGTCCTGGGCGTGTACCCGCAGCCGTTGCTGGACATGGTCCAGCATGCAGGCCTGCAACTGATCGGTTGATCGATCAGGCACTGATAAACACCCCGCTTCGGCGGGGTGTTTTGTTTTCAGGCCGAAACCCTCATCGCGGGGCAAGTCGGGTCGCCGCACCGCCGCTCCCACTGGATGGGCTGCCCCGCGATGATGCCACTGCCTATCGGTGACTGTGCTTCGTCTGATAGTTGCGACGTCAGATACCCGCTCTCAGTCCTGGAACCCCATCGATGCACCCCACCCTACCCCGCTCCTCCCTCGCCTTGCTGATCTCCTGTGCCGCGTCGGTGCAGGCCAGCGATAGCATCGAACTCGGCCAGGTGCTGATCCAGGAACAGGAGCAGAGCGAGTTGCAAGATGCTCGCGAACGCCTGCAGCAGGTGCCTGGCGCCAGCAACCTGATCGACATGCAACGGGTGGAGCAAGGCCGGGTCGCCAGCAACCAGGATGTGCTCGCCTACCAGCCCGGGGTGTTCGCCCAGTCGGCTGGCAACGACGGCATCAAGCTGTCGATCCGGGGTTCGGGTATCAACCGCGCCCCCGGCGCTCACGGCTCGGGTGTGTACACGATGTTCGACGGCCTGCCGCTGACCGGCCCGGGCGGCACGCCCTATGAACTGTTCGAACCACTGTGGCTGAGCCGCGCCGAAGTGCTGCGCGGTGCCAACGGCTTCGACCGCGGCGCGTTGGCGCTGGGCGGCGCTATCGACTACATCACCCACACCGGCCGCGACGCCGCACCGCTGCAACTGCGCTACGAGCTCGGCAGTCGCGGCTATGCCAAACGCCAGATCAGCTCCGGCCAGGTCCTGGGCGACCTGGACTACTACGTGGCGCTGACCGACTCGGAATACGACGGCTACCAGCGGCACAGCAGCGGCAGCAGCAAGGGCATCGCCGCCAATGTCGGCTACCGCTTCAATCCGAACCTGGAGACCCGCTTCTACCTGCGTTATCGAGAGACCGAGAATGACCTGGCCGGGCGCTTGACCCAGGAGCAGATCAAGCATGATCCGCGCGGGGCCAACCCGGCCTACCTGAGCCGCGACGACAGCCGTCCGCAGCCGGGCAGCACCTGGCTGGGCAACAAGACCACCTTCTATCTCGATGACGATTCGCAGCTCGAAGCAGGCCTGGTCTATCACGATTATCCGATGGACCTGCGCGAAGGTCCGATGCGCCTGAAGGTCGCCTACACCGACGTCAGCGGCACCCTGAATTATCAGCGCCACCACACGCTGTTCGGCCACGAAAGTAAAACCACCGTCGGCTGGCGCACCACCAAGCACTTGCCCAACAGCGGCGCTTCGCAATACTCGCGGGTCAATGGCGTATTCGGGGCGAAAACCCGGGACTTCACCTACCAGGGCTCGGACAGCGTCCTGCATGTCGGCAACGAACTGGAACTGATCCCCGACCTGTGGCTGACCAGTGGCCTGGCGGCGATCTACACCCGCCGCGAGAGCGCGGTGACCTACCCCGACAATGGCGGCAAGGTCAGCCAGAGCGACTGGGACTACGCCCCGCGCCTGGGCCTGCGCTACGACATCAGCCCGCAGTTGCAGGTCTATGGCAACCTCAGCCGTTCGGTGGAGCCGCCGCACCCGTGGTCGCTGATCTGGAGCTCGACCAGCAACACGCAACCGATTGAAATGCACAACCAGACCGCCACTACCCTGGAGCTGGGGGCCCGCGGCGAGTCGGCCATCGGCCGCTGGGACCTGGCCTGGTATTACTCGGACGTACGCCATGAGCTGCTGGCGGTGGAGATCGTGCCAGGCCAGCCCGCCAAGGAGTTCAACGCCAGCCCGACCGTGCACCAGGGCATCGAGGCCGGCCTTGACAGCCTGCTGTGGCAGCGCGCCGGGGTCGGCAAGCTGAGCCTGCGCCAGGCCTACACCTTCAGCGACTTCCACTACCGCGACGACGACAGCTTCGGCGACAACCGCCTGCCGGGCATCCCCATGCACTACTACCAGGCCGAACTGCGCTTCAACCTGCCCAGCGGCCTGTTTGCAGGGATCAACACGCAGATGGCCTCCAAGGTCCAGGTCGACTACGCCAACAGCTACCCGACCGATGCCTATGCCATTCTCGGCGCCACCCTGGGCTACAACTCGCCGAAACAGGACTGGCAAGCCTGGCTCGACCTGCGCAACCTGACCAACAAACGCTATGCCGCCACCGTCACCCCCGGCTACAACGACAACGGTACCGACATTGCCCGCTCGACACCGGGCGAAGGCTTCGGGGTCTATACCGGGGTGTCCTACAGCTTCCGTTAACTGGGCAGTTGCACCTGCGGTTTGGTCGAGACGAAGATCGCCCAGCTGGACATGAACAGCGCGGCGATCAGCGGGCCGATGACAAAACCGTTGAGGCCGAATACCGCCAGGCCACCAAGCGTCGAGACCAGGATCAGGTAATCGGGCATCTTGGTGTCCTTGCCCACCAGGATCGGGCGCAGCACGTTGTCCACCAGGCCGATGACGAACACGCCGAAGGCGGCCAGCACCGCGCCTTGCCAGAAGGCGCCGGTGGCGACGAAGTACACCGCCACCGGCGCCCAGACGATCCCTGCACCCACTGCCGGCAACAGTGACAGAAAAGCCATCAGCACGCCCCAGACCAAGGCGCTGGGGATGTCGAGAATCCAGAAGATGATCCCGCCCAGGGCGCCCTGGGTCACCGCTACCAGCAGGTTGCCCTTGACCGTGGCGCGTACCACGCGGTTGAACTTCAGTTGCAGACGGCGCTTTTGCTGTTCGGCCAGCGGCACCGCGGTGCGGATCTTGCGCACCAGCTCGGCGCCGTCACGCAGGAAGAAATACAGCAGGTAAAGCATGATGCCGAAGCTCACCAGAAAATCGAAAGTCCCCTGGCCGAAGCTGAAAGCCTGGGTGGCGAAGAACTGGCTGCCTTGCATGGCGCCCTTGGTGATTTTATCGCGCAGGCCGGCCAGGTCGCCCATGCCCATGCGCTCGAGGAAGTTCTGCACAAAGGCCGGGAGGATGTTCTTGAAGCGCTCGATGTAGCCGGCCAGGTCCAGCTCGCCGCTTTCGATGTTCTTGTACAGCGCCGCGCCCTCCTGCACCAGCAGGGTACTGATGATGATCACCGGTAAAATTGCAATCACGAGGCAGATGAACAAGGTCAGCCCGGCCGCCAGGTTGCGCCGCCAGCCCAGGCGCGCCAGCAGGCGGCGCTGCAGCGGGGCGAAGACGATACCGAGGATCACCGCCCAGAACACCGCGCCATAGAACGGCAGGAGAATCCAGATGAAAGCGATGGTCACCAGCACCAGCAGTGCCAGTAACGCCTTGTGTTGCATGACGGTTTCGTTCATGTGCGCTCCTTGTGCGTTCTATTCATTAGTGCGCCGGGCATTGCCAAAAGTGCCGTTGATGCAGATCAATAAACACTAGCTGCAGCCGGCGTAGCATCCGCGCCTTTTGCCGCGACCCGATCATGACCCTTCTCGCCAAACCCGAACTGCTCGCCCCCGCCGGCTCACTGAAGAACATGCGCTATGCCTTCGCCTACGGCGCCGATGCCGTGTATGCCGGGCAGCCGCGCTACAGCCTGCGTGTGCGCAACAACGAATTCGACCACGCCAACCTTGCCTTGGGCATCAAGGAAGCCCAGTCCCAGGGCAAGCGCTTCTACGTGGTGGTCAACATTGCCCCGCACAACGCCAAGCTCAAGACCTTCCTCAAGGACCTGGCGCCAGTGATCGAAATGGCCCCGGATGCACTGATCATGTCCGACCCGGGGCTGATCATGCTGGTGCGCCAGCACTTCCCGCAGATGCCGATTCACCTCTCGGTGCAGGCCAACACGGTGAACTGGGCCAGCGTCGAGTTCTGGCGCAGCCAGGGTCTGACCCGGGTAATCCTGTCGCGCGAGCTGTCGCTGGAAGAGATCGAGGAGATTCGCCAGCAGGTGCCGCAGATGGAACTGGAAGTGTTCGTCCACGGCGCGCTGTGCATGGCCTACTCCGGTCGCTGCCTGCTGTCGGGTTATCTGAACCGCCGCGATGCCAACCAGGGCAGTTGCACCAACGCCTGCCGCTGGCAATACACAGCCACCGCGGCCAGCGAGAATGTCACCGGTGAAATCGTTCGCGAAGTGCAGCCGACCCTGGGCCTCGGCGCGCCGACCGAGCAGGTGTTCGTGCTGCAGGAAAGCAACCGCCCGGGCGAAGACATGCCGGCGTTCGAAGACGAGCACGGCACCTACATCATGAACGCCAAGGACCTGCGCGCGGTGCAACATGTCGAGCGGCTGACGCGCATGGGCGTGCATTCGCTGAAGATCGAGGGCCGGACCAAGTCGCACTTCTACTGCGCGCGCACTGCCCAGGTGTATCGCCAGGCCATCGATGACGCGGCAGCCGGGCGTGAGTTCGATCGCAACCTGATGCTCAACCTCGAGTCACTGGCCCAGCGCGGCTATACCGAAGGTTTCCTGCGCCGGCACGTGCATGACGAATATCAGAACTACCAGCGCGGCAACTCGGTGTCCGAACGCCAGCAGTTTGTCGGCGAACTGAGCGGCGAGCGGGTCAATGGCCTGGCTGAAGTGCGGGTGAAGAACCGTTTTGCTGTGGGTGATCACCTGGAACTGATGACACCCAAGGGCAACTACCACTTCGACTTGCATCAGTTGCGCAATCGCCAGGGTGACGAAATCGAGGTAGCACCGGGGGATGGACACACAGTGTATTTACCGATCCCCGAGCAGGTAGACCTGGCCTTCGGTTTGCTGCTCAGGGATCTGGTTGACTGAATCAAGGCGCGGACGTGGCCACCGTCGCGCTTTCAACCTCGCGAATCACTTGCAAGCGGTACTGCGGATCGGCCTTGATCTGCGCCTCGGTGAACGGAATCACCTGCCACTGCTTGGCCGAGAACGCGCGGGTCTGGTCGCTGGCATGGGCCGAACCCGCTTCGCTGGACTCGGAGAACGCCAGCATCCCCAGTGCATGCGGGCCCTGGTCATCGAAGGTCACCAGCTGCAGGTAGCTGGTACCGCTGACTACCAGGCGCTTGTCGGCGGCGACCGGTACGCTCTGGATTGCGTTGTACACGCCAAGGCTTGCCGGCCCACCGTGGATCGGTGTGCCGTCGGCAGCCTGCTGGATCTGCCCCCAGCGCGCGTCCTCGGCGAAACCGGCCTTGCTTACCTGCGCAACTGAAGCCAGGGCTGCCTCACGCAAGGCGCTGGCCACCTCGGCGCGATCAACGGCCAGCCCGCGCGGCGTGTGTTGCGGATCGGCGGCGTCGAAACCAACACGCCAGATGTCCTTGCGCCCCTGCAAAGCCTGCAAGATGTTCTGGAAATGCACCAGGCCAAGGCCACTGTCGAGGTTGGCGCGCAGGTCCCAGGCCTTGAGGCTGGTACACAGCGCGCCGAGCTTGGCATCTGCCGCTTGCGCGGCGCACCAGTTGAGCAGGTCGGGCATGACCAGCTCGGCGACATACACCTGGTTGTCCATGACCATCTGCTGCAGGTCCGCCGGGCTGATCTTGCCCTTCTCGCTCAGGCTCGCCAGGCGCTGCAGGGCAAAGCGGCTGCGCGGGCCCAAGGGTTGGTCTTCGCGGCTGACCAGCGGCGAATAGCCCTGCAACGGTGTGGCCGGGTTGACCATCCAGGCCGAGTCGTTGGAATGCTGGACGAAGTCCTTGCGGCTCAGGCTCGGTAGCAGTTGCGCGGGGAAGATGCCTGCCTGGGCGGCCTGCGGGTCGACCTTCCAGTTGCAGGCACTGCGCGAACCGTCGAGCACGATCATCTCCTGCCCGGCGGCCGGGTCGCTGCAGCTGGCCAGCAAGGCGGCATCGACGTACGGCACCACCGACTGATTCAAGTACAGCGCCTGACCCTTGGCGTCCACCGCCAGGGTATTGACCCAGGGAATGCCCTGCAGGCGCTGCACCGAAGCTTGCAGGCTTTTCAGGCTGTCGGCGCGGTTCATCGCATCCCACTGCGCCAGCACCCGGGTGTTTTCGAGGTTGGCATCACGCAGGCTGAAGGCGTACTGCTTGTTCCAGTCCAGACGCCCCGGCCATTGCACGATCGGGCCGAATACCGAGCTGTAGACCTCACGGGTCACCGGCTTGAGCTGGCCGTCCGCGCCCTTGACCGTCACGTTCAGGCGCTGCTGGGTCAAGGCCTGCGACTTGCCGTCGAGCAGGTAGCGGGTCGGGTCCTTGGGGTCGAGCTCCAGCCGGTACAGGGTGAAGTGCTTGGAGGTGTCGACCGTGTGGGTCCAGGCCAGGTGCTGGTTGAAGCCGATGTTGATCAGCGGCAAGCCCGGCAGGGCCGCGCCCATGGCATCGAGCTGGCCCGGCAGGGTCAGCTGCATCTGATAAAAGCGCATGCCGCCGGCCCAGGGAAAGTGCGGGTTGGCCAGGAGCATGCCGCGACCGTTGAATGAGCGCTCGGCACCGATGGCCACGGCATTGCTGCCGCGCTCGACAGCAAACTGCTCCTGGCGCAACTGGGCGATGCGCAGGTCGGGGCGCAACTGGGCGACGACATTCGGCGGTGTGGCCCCGGCCAGTGCTTCGGCGAACTGGCCGACACCGCCTTCGACCAGCAAGCGGCGAGTCAGCTTGACCAGGTCGAGGGTGGTGATCGGCCGTAGCCATTCGGCCTGCAGGCACTGCACGCCCTGCCCCTGGGCCTTGAACTCGGCCAGCGCGCGGTTGTAGCCCTTGGCATAGCCTTCGAGCCGTGCACGCATGGCCGGCGGTTGTGCCTGCCAGAAGCCGAACACCGCCGTTGGCGTATTCAGCCAATTGAAAAACAGGTCGCTGGGCAGGTTTTCGCGCTGCTCGAAGGTGCGCTGTTCTGGCCCGAAGTAACGCGAACGCTCGCCATTGACGGTGACCACCTCGTTAGCCAGCAGGCACAGGTTGTCTTGTGCATAGGCATAGCCGATACCGTACCCCAAACCCTGCTCGTCCCTGGCCAGGATGTGCGGCACGCCGTAACTGCTGCGGCGGATTTCAGCGCTGGCATCACCCGGCGCCACGCGCGCCTGGACGGACAGGCTCAGGCCGGCAAGCAGCCCGGCCATACAAAGGGTCGCTAAGGGAAAGGGCTTGATCACGCGCACTCCAGCTCAATCAGGGGAAAGGTCGTCCTGACTGAACGAAATACGCCAAATAAATTTACCGGTTTGCGCCGCTCAATACGTCTTTAGAGGGTGAGGCTGAAGATTTTTTTCATCAGGTACTGCAGTTTTGCCGCGCTCATTCGTCTTATAGGTGTAGGCAAACACTTTTGCTTACCTGGACAGGCCAAGAAATGGAGCATTCACATGTACAACCAGCCACAGCCAGCGCTAACCGCTGGCCCTGGACGCACAAAGAGCCAACCGGTGACTGCAAGAACCGAAGCCGGCGAGCACGAGCGCCCTGGCAATGAACACATCCGCGAGCTGCTCAAGGCCTTTGGCCTGCGTACCAGCCTGATCCGCCTGAAGGTCATCGATGCCCTGCACATGGCCGATCGCGATGGCCGCAGTATCGGCGTGCGCGGGGTCCACAGCCAGCTCGAACAGCTGGATATTCCGCTGTCGTTCCTCAGCGTTCGCGAAGTGCTCAAGCGTTTGTGCGCCGAAGGCGTGATCAGCCTGGGCAACGACAAGTGCTACAGCCTCAACCCCCAGGCCCGCGCGGTACTGGAGCAAGCCACCTGCCGTTGAGCGACCGGCCGGCGCGCAGCCGGCCGCGCTTACCGCCTCAGGGCTTGACCTTGCGGCGCATGATGCCGTTGACCACCACCACAACCACCGCCACGGCAATGGCGATGTACTGGAACACTTGCTCGCTGATGGTGCCCTGCTTTTGCAGGTAGGACAGTCCGAGCATGATCCCCAGCACCAGCAGGGAGATCAGGATGGAGTATTTCAGGCGTTGACCTTGAGTCATGGGTAGTTCCTTGCGACATCGGCGAAAAGCCCCGAAGCGGGCCGAGCGCATGATACAACGTCACCCGCAGGCAGCGGACTATTTCCCGCTTCTGCCCGCCCCGCAGCATTGCCAACATGGCTTCCCGGACGACTGCCCAGACCAACGCAAGGATCACCATGTCGATGCGAACCCTGCTGCTCAGCCTGGCGCTGCTCGGCCCCCTCAATGCCCATGCCCTGCCCACCGAATCCCAACCTCAGGCTTTGCTGCTGGAACTGGCTGCACAATTGGCGCACAGCGCCGGCAGTAGCCAGTGGCAACAACTCTGGCAACGCAGCCGACAGGCCGGGCATCTGCACAGCAACCCGCACACCGAGCATTTCGATGTGCCCCAGGCACAAATTCCGGCACTGGTAGCCAGCACCCTGGCCAGCGCCGATCAGGCACGACCGTTGAAGCAGACGCAGGTGCGCTATCGCCGCGACTTTCACCCCAGGGTCATCGGCAAGGCTGGCACGCAGGCGTTGACCGCCCTGTGCGTGTGGGTCGACTGGCGCAGTTTCCCCGAACAGGGCGTCAGCCATCCAACCCCCTACCTGGGCCAGGTCAGCCTGTTGCTGGCACGCCCTTGCGAGTAAGCATGGGTGGCTCAACCTAGGAAGGTCACCATCGCCATGGCACCCGGTAATCAAGGCGTTGCGCTTACGTCGCAATTCATTTCCCACCCATCGGCATGGTTCGTCCTACAGAAAGCGTACATAAAGCCCTCCCTTGCCGCCCCACTTGCTGCCTAGCCCGCCTTCCGTCCAGTAGCCGAGAATCCAGCTCAAGCCACGACAGACAGATGCGATTTGTCGCATTGACGCTGCCTGCAATGGCCCTAGCTGCCTGGCACGGATCATCAAGGTGCCGAACTATCGCCTACAAGGAAGTCACCATGGAACTGAGCGACCTGAACCGTATCGATATCGAACAACTGCCCCACTCGCTGCAGATGCTGATCGAATGCCTGGGCATCGAGAATGCCTACAACCTGACCTGCGCCTTTGGCGGGCGCCCCAAGTACATTCCCAAGCACCGCGAACGCACCGCACTGGCGGAAATTCTCCCGGCGCCGGCGCTGGATGCGCTGATCAAGCGCTTCGCCGGCATGGCCCTGGAGATCCCCAAGGTTGACCATTTTCTGCGCCAGCTGCGCAACCAGCAAATCCAGCAGGAAAGCGCCGACGGTCTGTCACGCAGCATGCTCGCCAACAAGTACGGCTTGAGCCTGCGCCAGATCGGCAATATCCGTCGCCAGGAACCCTGCCCGCGCTAAGCGTCATCGACTTGAGCCGATAACTCCGGCATTCAAGGCAACCCCGCACAATGATGTGCAATCAAGACAAGGAAATCTCTGATGGCAACAATCGACAATGGCCTGATCGGCTCGGTAATGAACGCCTTGCCACTGGACCGGATGATCTCGGGACCTCTGCAGGCGATGATCCAGGCACAGATTTCGGCAAGCAAGTCGTACGCCGACTTTCTTATGGGCGTGTGCATCCAGAATGGCAAAGCCGTCGCCATTCAATTCGACTACGACGAAACCATCACCGATGAACAAGGGGTGTACAAGGGAACTGTCTCGAAGAAGATGCAGATCCCGCTGCTGGCAGCGGTCACTCACCCCAACATCGTCATCGAAGAAGGCAACATCGAATTCGAATTGACCATCAGCCAGCAAGCCGAAAGCACCGAAGAGAGCGGCAAAGAGGCAAGTTTCGGCGCGTCGCTGGGCTGGGGCAAATTCAGGCTCAATGTCAAAGGCCAGGTCAGCCACAAATCCACTCAAACTCGCAAAACCGATACCCGTGCACGTTACGCCTTCAACACCAAGGTACGCCGCTAGGACCCACCCGAGGCGCTGATGCGGGTCATCGACTTTCTCACCGACGCGGCGACCAAGCCTGTGGTCATGGCCGATGCCACCGCGCAAAACCTCGATGCGATGCCGGTTTCGGCACTGCCGATGCCTGACGAACAGGAAAGCCGCAAAGAAACAGCCATCTGATCGTGCAGCATAAATAAAAACCCAGGCCTCTCATGCTCGAGAGGCCTGCTGACGAGCACAAGGAGTGGGAACGATTGGACCAAACCTCGGCAGTGAACGCCCCCATTACCGCCAGCGACCTCTGTGATATTACCCGCGGCCTGCAGGAAGCCGCTGCGGCCACCAACCACCTGATTGCCCAGCAGTACATCAAGCTGTTCGACCAGTTTTTCGACTACGACGCCGAGACGCTTGGCGCGCCGATGAAAGCCAAGATGGTCGAAGTGGCAATGGATGACCAGCACACTATGCAGATCCCGCTGATCGCGCTGGTGTCGCCGCGCGGGCTGGCACTGGAGCGCATGCAGGTCGACCTGTCGGTACGGATTCAAAACACCGAGACCACCGATGCCAGTGAAAACCTGCAGCGCGAACGCTTCTATGTGACGGTCGGCAGCCAGGGCAAACGCAACGGCGATGCCGCACGCGACCCCGATGAAGTACAGATCCGCATGCAGTTCCAGGCCTGTGAGCCACCGGAAGCGTTGAACCGGCTGATCGAGGAGTACACCAGCCTGATCACTCCGCAGCGGGTGTCCACGCCGGCCCAACCCACGATCGACAGCAACGAGTTCATCGCAGCGGCGACCGTGCGCTGATCATTGGCACCTCTAGAAATCACGTTTGTAAAAGATATCCAGGGAACTGGCCAGGCCACTGGCCGCCTCCAGGTAAACCTTCTTGCTGAGCTTGTAGCGCAAGGCGATGGTGTTGGCCGGCTCGAACACACCCACCCCGTAACGCAGGCTCAAGCGCTCGGTCAGGTTACCGCTGGCGACCACCGCCGTGTTGTTGCCGCTGCCCTGGGTGTCGAGCTGGAAGTCATCGATGCCCAGGCTCGAGGCCAGGCTGCCGGTGATCCCGGCACTGCCCGCCAGGCCCAGGCCGAGCGCCGCTTCGGCGAGCATGTTGTTATCTTCGCCAGTGGTGCCCAGCGGCCGGCCGAGCACCAGGTAGGACAAGGCCTGCTCCTGGCTCATGGCCGGCTCCGAGAACACCTGGGTGGTGGGCTGCTCGGCGCTGCCGCTCAAGCGGATGCCGGCAATCACGTCATCGGTCTTGCGAATTGCCTCGATGTCCAGGTACGGCTGATCGATAGGGCCGGCAAACAGCAAGCGCGCACGGCGGATGGTCAGGCGCTGGCCATAGGCACGGTAGCGACCATCGGCCAGGCTCAGTTCACCGCGGGTATCGAGGTTGTCGCCGATATGCACGTGCCCGAGCAGGTTGGCGGTAAGGCCAAAGCCGCTGAACGAGAGCTTGTCCTGGCCCACCTGCACGTCGATATCCATGGCCATGGCCATCGGCGCTTTGCCCTCCTCGGTCTGGTGACCGAGGATCACCGTGTCATCGGAGACCTTGACCGTCGACGGCGGCAGTTCACGCACAGTGATCTTGCCCTTGGGCACCAGCACCTTGCCAGTCACCGCAAGCTTGTCGTCAATCAGGCTGATTTTCAGGTCCGGGGCCACTTCGAGGGCCGCATAGGGTTCGACGTTGACCGGCAGGCGCTGGCCCTGCAGCGCCAGGTTTACAGCCAGGGCCTGGCCCCAGCCGATCTGCCCGTTCAGGCTGCCCTGGCCGCTTTCGCCGCTTTTCCAGCTGCCGTTGAGCTGGACCTGTTCGCCGGCGATCAACGCTTGCAGTTGCAGGTCCTGAAGGCTGATCGGCAGCTCGGCACCGCTGATTTCGCCATGTACAAGGTTCAGGCTGCCATTGACCTGAGGCGCCAGCAAAGTGCCAGACAGGCGCCCGCTGCCATTGAGCTGGCCATTCAAACGCTCGACCATCGGCGCAAACGGACGGCCGATGGCCAGGTCCAGGCCGCTGAGGCGGAAGTCACCGCTCAACGGTTTGTTCTTTGCCAACGGGTCAAGCCGGGTATTGACCGCCAGCTCGCCGAGCTTGTCACCGTGAAAGTCCAGGCGGGTATCGATGCGCCTCGGGCCCAGGGTGCTTTGCAGGCGCAGGGTCTGGTAGGGGAAGTCCAGCCATTGGTCCTTTTCACGCACGCGCAAGGTGCCGCCGCTGGCATCGATGAGGATGGTGCCCTTGGGCCCGCTGGCCGGCACATCGAGGTTGATGTCGGCATTGAGCAGGCCCTGCCAGGCAAAATCCTTGGGCAGCCACTGCGCCAGGCTCTGCAGCGGGAACTGCTTGAGGTGATAGCGCAGGCGAGGCTCGGGCGCCAGGCGCTGGTCTTCGCCGCACAGGCTGGCCTGGCCGGAACGCCAGCAATGGGCGCCGAACTCCACCTGGCCGCTGGCCAGGCGCTGCAGTTTTGCCGGCGCCTGCAGGCGCCAGTCCTGGCCACCGGCCTGGATTTCGCCGCTTGCCAGGCGCCCGCGCCAGTTGCCCTTGTCCAGTTGCCCATCCAGGCCCAGGTCAAGCTTGAGCTGCGGCCCGTCCAGGGCCAGTTGCAGCTTTTGCTGACGAACATCACCGCTGCCCTTGGCCGTGAGCATCCCCAGGCTGGTATCGCCCAGGCGAATACTGCCGGCCTCAAGGTCGATGAGTGCACGTTGGGCGTTGTCCAGGCGTGCATCCAGGCTCAGGCGCTGCACGCGATTGTCAGCCTGGGCCAGTTGCTGGCCCTGCAGAACGAAGCTGCCTTGGGGGGCCTGCAAGGTACCGGCAACCTCCAGGCGGCCCTTGACCTGGCCTTGCAGCTGCGGCCAGAGCTGGCCCAGGCGTGGCAGGTTGATATCGATCTGACCGGCCAGACGCTGTTGCAGGCTGCCACTGCCATTGATGTGGTTGTCGCCCAGGCGGATGTCCAGGGTGCCCAGGGTCCATTGCTGCCCTGCCCCTTGCGCCAGCGCTTTGAGCACAGCGGGCTGGCCACGCAGTCGACCCTTGAGGTCAAGCTCGGCATCCAGACGCAACTCGCCGTTTTTCATCTCGCCCTTGCTGCGCAAGGGGCCAGCCAGGGTGCCGGGCAACTCGGCCAGCCAGTACGCAGGGTTCAACGCCGACAGCTCCAGCGCGGCATCCCAGGCCACGCCATCGGCAAACTGCACGCCGACACTGCCGGTGGCCTTGCCTTGGCCCGCGCTCAGCTGAAGCTGCGCCAGGCTGACTTGCTTGAGGTCGCCCTTGAACGGGCTACTGAGGCTGAAGGTGCCTGCCGGGCCGTCCAGGTCGCCGTTGAATTCGCCCTGGTAGTTGCCATCGCGGTATTGCACCTGGCCGGTGAAGCGGCGCAGGGAAACTTCCGGTGCCGGGTCCATTGGATAGAGGCGCAGCCAGGGAAAATCCAGCCAGTCGATGCTGGCGTCTGCGCTCAGGCCTTGCTGCCAGTCGGCCTTGGCCTTGAGCTTGAGCGCCTGCTCGGCGCTAGCACTGAGGTCCAGGGCGCTGACTTCTGCACCCTTGGCATCAACCCGGCCTTGCAGCTTGAGCGCCACCGGGCCCTGTTCGGCAGGCAGGCTGGCTGAACCGAGCAGTTGATAGCCGTTTTGCAGGTTGCCCTTGGCGCTCAGTTGCAACTGGTTCAGTTGCAAGGTGTCGGGCAGCGCGGCCGAAGGTTTGAACGCCTCGCTGCTGATCTGCAGTTGCGCTGGCAGATTCTGCGCCAGTGCCTGCAGCTCGCCGCTCAGGCGCGCTTGCAGATAACCGCTGCTGTCAGCCGTGAGCTTGAGGGTTTTCTGCAGGTCGCCGTCGACCTGCAACGCCAGTTGCCAGGGTTGCCCGTCGACACTGGGCAACTGCAGCTGCCCCTGGGCCTGCAGCGGCCAATCGGCTTCGGGCTTGAGCAGGCCCTGCAGGTTCAGCTTGAGATCATCGCGTTGCAGTTGCAGGCTGTCGATCTGCAGCCCGCCGGTGGTCCAGTGCGCGGCCAGTTGCAACTGGCTGAGCTGTTCGTTGCCATCCAGGCGTAGCTGGCCGATGCGCACACTGCCAAGCTCAATGGCCAGCGGCAGCTTGAGTTGCGGCAGTTGCAACGGCCCGCTGTCGGGCTTCGGCTCGCCAGGGGCGAAGGCCAGGTTGACCTGATCGGCTTGCAGCTGCTCGATGCACAGGGTCATACGCAGCAGGCAGGCCGGCGACCAGGCCAATGCCGGCGCGACCAGCTCGACGCGATCGCCGCCTTGTTCCCACAGCAAGCGCTCGGCCTGCCACTGCCCGGCCAGGCGGCCCTGAAAGTTATCCAGTTGCAGCCCCGGCACCAGCCCCAGTGCCCAGCGGCTGCCGGCCTGAGTACCGAGCACCAGGCCGACACCCAGCACCAGCAACAGCAGCAAGGCCAGCAGGCCAAGAACGATGAATTTGATAACCCGACTCACAGTTCCGGCCCCATGGAGAAGTGCAAACGCAAACCGCCGTCGTCGTCCAGCGCGCGGGCCAGATCCAGACGCAGCGGCCCGACCGGAGACACCCAGCGCACACCGATACCGACACCGGTCTTGAGGCTGGGAAGCTCCAGATTGTTGAATGAGTTGCCCTGGTCGACGAAGGTCGCCACCCGCCATTTCTCGGCAACCGAATACTGGTACTCGGCGCTGGCGGCCACCAGGTAACGGCCGCCGATGCGATCGCCATCGGAGTTCTTTGGCGACAGGGTCTGATAATCGTAGCCCCGCACGCTCTGGTCACCACCTGCGAAGAAGCGCAGCGACGGCGGAACGGAATTCTTGTAGCTGTTGGTGGCGCTACCGCCGAACTGCACACGGCCGAGGAAGCGATGGTTCTGGCCGAGGGTGGTCAGGCCCTTGAGCAACACATTGGCGTGCAGCAGGTTGGTGTCGGACACCAGCCCCTCCTTGGCTGCCTGTACATCGAACTGCAAGCGGTACCCGTTATGCGGGTCGATACGGTTGTCACTGCGCAGGTAGGAATAGCTGATGCCGGGCATCAGCAGGTTGCTCAGGCCCGAGTCGTCACCGAGTTTGTACTCTTCGCGCTGGTACTTGAGCGAAATGACCCGCTGCCAGCCGCTGGGCAGTTTGCTGTGCCATTCCGGGCCGACCGTGAGCAGCTTGCTCACGGTGTCGGTGCCGGCGATTTCTTCATTCTGGTAGCCGCCGGCAAAACGCAGTTTGTCGGTCAGCGGCGGGTCGAGCGGAATGTCGTACCACAGGCCGACGTTCTGCCGCGGCGCCGACAGCTCGGTCTCCCAGC
Organism: Pseudomonas sp. B21-035; assembly: GCF_024748945.1. NCBI lineage: Bacteria > Pseudomonadati > Pseudomonadota > Gammaproteobacteria > Pseudomonadales > Pseudomonadaceae > Pseudomonas > Pseudomonas sp. B21-035. The sequence continues at coordinate 2,062,800 of NZ_CP087179.1, read as the reverse complement.
CATAACTATGGCCTTGCGGGTTGACCCAGTGGCGGGTCCAATTGGCCTTGCCGCGCGGCCCGACGTCGGTCGAAAAACCCAGGCCCAGGCCCATGGTCCGTGGCTTGCGGGTGTCGAGTTGGACAGCCACCGGGATGCTCTGCTCGACCGCGGCAGTGGGCGCGGCATCGACCCGTACGCCTTCGAAGTAGCCGCTCGATTGCAGGGCGTTGTTGAGCTCGGCGATCAGCTCGGAATCGTAGGGGGTGTCGGCCTTGAACGGCACCATGCGTTGCAGCAGGTCTTCATCGAGCGGTGTATCGCCGGCGAAGCTGACCTTGCCCAGGCGGTAGCGCGGGCCGCTGGCGTAGATCAGCTCGATGTCGGCGACACCCGCCTGGGGATCGACCGCCAGGCGCTGGCGAACGAAATGGCCGCTGAAAAAGCCATAGCGCGAGGCCTGGTTCTGAATCAGGCGCTTGGCGTCTTCGTAATGGCCATGGTTGAGCATCGCGCCTGAGCGCAGCGCCTTGCTGTCGGGAATGCGAAAGGCTTTGAGCTCGCTGGCCGGGCCGTCGATACGGATGGTCACATCACGCAAGTGCACCGGCTCGCCGGGATCGATGCTCAATACCAGTTGCGGGCCCTTGTCGGCCTTGGCCGCTGGCTTGACCTCGCTATCGATCTGCGCCTGGTAATAGCCCAGGGCCTGGGAGGCCTTGCGCGCCTGCTCGACTGCGCCGCGGCTGAAGCGCAGCAGCGCCTCTTCATCGCGTTTACCAAGGCTGCCGATATAGCCTTCGACATTGGCCTTGAGTTCGTTATTGGCAGGTTTGACCCGGACCACCAGCTCGCTTTGCGCATACGCGCCGATGCTGGCAACCCATAGAATCAAACCGCAGGTGAATCGTCCTGAATACGTCATAGGCGCGGATGCTACCAGAGCTTGGCGGCAGCATGGAGCCCGAGGTTTTCCTCGCCGTTACGCAATTCAGGCCGAAGCCTGTTGCGACGACTGCGGATTGGGGTGAAAGAACACGTGTTCGTGGACCGGTCCTACAGCGATCTCGCCAATTTCCTGATAGCCCTGTCGATGATAGAACGCCAGGTAGTGCTCGTTGCCGGTGTCCAGCACCACCCCCTCGGAATGCTCATCCACGGCACACCAATCGTGCACAGCCTGTAACAATTGTTCGCCGTAGTGCTTGCCCTGAAACTGCGGATGGATCCCCAACAGTGGCAACACATGCACCGCATCACTGGGCAGACAGGCCATCAGTGCGGCCTGGTAGTCCAAATAGCGGCGGGTGCAGCGAAAGCCGGTGCTGAGCACCATGCGCATGCGCCAGGCCCAGCTTTCGGTGATGCCCAGGCGTCGCTGCGGCGGGGCGATCAGGGCGATGCCGACCAGCCGGTCTTCGACCAGCAGGCCGATGGCGGGCAGGTCCTGGAGAAAATGCTGGTTGACCAGCTCGCGCACCGTGGCGCGTATGCGCTGGTCGAACCCCGGACGCCGGGCCTCGAACAGAAAGGCAAAGGTCGGTTCGTGGCGATAGGCGTGATACAGCAGGGAGCGCGCCTCGCGGCTGTAGCCGCCATCGAGCAGACGGACTTCAGCCGGTGCGGCAGTCGATTCGGGCATGCTGGCGAACCTCCGGAAATGGGCATTCATTGCCTTTGAGGTGTTCGCGGTGCCAACGTTCACCTCGTGGCACAGGTTAGCAACCTATCGAGTGGCTCGCCACGCTGGCCGGCGCCGCCGATGTCGGCTAGCATCCTGGGTTTTACCAGGATTGTGCTGCCCATGAAGATCGTCTCGTTCAACATCAATGGCCTGCGCGCCCGGCCCCACCAGTTGGCGGCGTTGATCGAAAAGCACCAGCCCGACGTCATCGGCCTGCAGGAAACCAAAGTCAGCGACGAGCAGTTCCCGCTCGCCGACGTCCAGGCCCTGGGTTATCACGTGCATTTTCATGGCCAGAAGGGCCACTACGGCGTCGCCCTGCTCTCGCGCCAGGCGCCACTGAGCCTGCACAAGGGCTTCAGCAGCGATGAAGAAGACGCCCAACGGCGCTTCATCTGGGGCACCTTCGCCGATACCGATGGCACGCCGATCACCATCATGAACGGCTACTTCCCCCAGGGCGAAAGCCGCGACCACCCGACCAAGTTCCCGGCCAAGCAGCGTTTCTACAGCGATCTGCAGGCACTGCTGGAAACCCAGTTCCAGAACGACCAGCCGTTGCTGGTAATGGGTGATGTAAACATTTCGCCAGAAGACTGCGACATCGGCATCGGCGCCGACAACGCCAAGCGCTGGCTGAAGACCGGCAAATGCAGCTTCCTGCCGGAAGAGCGCGAGTGGATGGCGCGCCTGAAAAACTGGGGCCTGGTCGACAGCTTCCGCCACCTGCACCCGGAAGTCGCCGACCGTTTCAGCTGGTTCGACTACCGCAGCCGCGGCTTTGAAGACGAGCCCAAACGCGGCCTGCGCATCGACCTGATCATGGCTTCCCAGGCGTTGTTGCCACGGATCAAGGACGCCGGCGTCGACTATGACTTGCGCGGCATGGAAAAGCCTTCGGACCATGCGCCGATCTGGCTTGAATTGAACTGATAAACGCTCCCACAGGCTTTGTAGGAGCGGGCTTGCCCCGCGATGCGATCTGGCAGGCAGCATGCTATCGCGGGGCAAGCCCGCTCCTGCCACAGCCTGTCATCCCCCGGTCACATGGCTGTCTTAATCTCCCGGCACACCCTTTGCCCATGAGTGCCAGACGGCATGTTGCGCCACCTCTCCCTGCTTGTGCTTTGCCTGCTCCCGCTGATTGGCGCCGCTGACCCGCAGGCGCAATTGCGTATTCAGGGTTCCAACACCATCGGCGCCGCGCTGGCACCGGCGCTGGTCTCAGGTTTGCTCGCGCAGCAAGGCGCCAGCGCCATCAGCATCGTCAGCAGCGACGCCGCCAACGAGCTTCAGGTCCGTGCCCTGGACAGCAACGGCCAGGCCTTGCGCATCGACATCGCCGCCCACGGTTCCAGTACTGGCTTCACTGCACTCAAATCCGGCCAAGCGGAGCTGGCGGCTTCCTCACGTCCGATCAAGCCAGCCGAACTGAACGAGCTGCAAGCGCTGGGCGACCTTAATAGTGCCGCCGCCGAGCAGATCATTGCCCTGGACGGCGTCGCGGTGATCGTCCACCCCGACAACCCGCTGCCGCAATTGACCACCACCCAGCTGGCGCAGATCTTCTGCGGGCAGATCGACCGCTGGGAGCAACTGGGCATCGGCAGCGGCCCGATCAACCTGTACGCCCGCGATGACCGCTCCGGCACCTTCGAGACCTTCAAAGCGCTGGTCCTCGACCCGGCACGGCAAGCCCTGGCCGACCACACCAAACGTTTCGAATCGGCGGAGCAACTGGCCAGCCAGGTGCTCGGCGATCGCCAGGCCATCGGCTTCAGCAGCCTGGCCACGGTGCACGGCGCCAAGGTCGTGGCGATTGCCGACGGTGAGTCCCGGGCCATGTTGCCGACAGCGGCGCTGGTGGCCAGCGAAGACTATCCGCTGTCGCGCCGGTTGTTCTTTTACTTGCCCCCCGGCCAGGCCAACCCCCTGGCCCGCGCCTTGGTCGAGTTCGCCCAAAGCCCCCAGGGCCAGGCCATCGTCACCGGCAGCGGCTTCGTCGGCCAGCAGGTGCAGAGCATCAAGGTTCAGCCCCGTACCGACATGCCGCGCCGCTACCTGGGCCTTGCCAATGATGCCCGGCGCCTGTCGGTCAACTTCCGCTTCCAGGAGGGTAACGCCAGCCTCGACAACAAGGCCCTGCGCGATGTGCAGCGGGTAGTCCAGTACCTGCAGGCGCAGCACAAACTGAGTAACAGGGTGGTGCTGGTGGGCTTTGGTGATGCCAAGGATGACCCGCAGCGCGCCGCCCTGCTCTCGCGGCTGCGGGCCATGGCAGTGCGCCGGGAACTGGCTCGTAGTGGTGTCGAGTTGCGCGAAATAATCGGCCTGGGTGACGAACTGCCAGTGGCGGCGAACACCGCCGAACAAGGGCGGATCCGCAATCGGCGGGTCGAGGTGTGGGTCTACTGAGCCACTGCCTGCCAGGCGGGGCAATCAATTGTTACAGCCTCGATTGGGCGCCCTGGTTCTCCGGGTCTAGGCTTGTCCCTAGTGACGCCGGGCCCCTCTGACGGCTGCCAAGCCGCCATGTCGGAGTCACTGTTGCTCAGCAACGTCGACATTAAGGAGGGGCTCATGGCAGCTCTACAGGTATTTCTCGACAACGACTTCCTTGGCACCAGCCTGTGGTTCTGGCTGGCCTTTCTCGGCATCGTCCTGACCCTGCTGGTACTGGACCTGGGCGTGCTGCACCGCAAGCTGCACGCAATCGAAATGCGCGAGAGCCTGCTGCTGTATGGCGGCTATTTCAGCGTCGGGGTGCTGTTCGGCGTGTGGGTGTGGTTCGAGCTGGGCGCGCAGAAGGCCCTGGAGTTCTACACCGGCTTTCTCATCGAGCAGTCGTTGTCGATGGACAACGTGTTCGTCATGGCGATGATCTTCAGCTTCTTCGCCATCCCTCGTCGCTATCAGCACCGGGTGCTGTTCTGGGGGATTCTCGGCGTGGTGGTGCTGCGGGCGATCATGATCGGCCTGGGCAGTGCGCTGGTGCAGGAGTTCGAGTGGATCCTCTACGTGTTCGGCGCCTTCCTGCTGTTCACCGGGGTAAAGATGCTGTTCTCCAGCGAAGATTCCCACCCGGACCTGGCCAACAACCCGGTGCTGAAGTTCGTCCGGCGTCATATGCGGGTAACCGACGAGATCCACGGCCCGCGCTTTTTCGTGCACATCACCCCGCCCGGGCAGAGCAAGGCACTGCGCTATGCCACGCCGTTGTTCCTGGCCCTGGTGCTGATCGAGCTGGCCGACCTGGTGTTCGCCGTCGACAGCGTGCCGGCGATCTTTGCCATCACCCAGGACCCGTTCATTGTCTACACCTCGAACATCTTCGCGATTCTCGGGTTAAGGGCGCTGTACTTTGCCCTGGCGGCGCTGATGCACCGCTTCATCTACCTCAAGTACGCGCTGGCGCTGGTGCTGGTGTTCATTGGCGGCAAGATCTTCTACCACGGCCTGATTGGCGCCGTGCCGCCGATGCTGTCACTGGCGGTGACCATTGCCCTGCTCAGCGGTGGCGTGCTGGTTTCGCTGTTCTCGACCCGTGCACAGGGCAAGCCCGCCGCCGACAAGGAGGCGGACTTGCACGGCAAGCATCAATGACTGCTACGGAGCATTTCCTTGGGCACGTACTTGCCGATCTCGTACTTGCCGATCGCCGCACGGTGCACTTCGTCCGGGCCGTCGGCCAGGCGCAGGGTGCGCTGCATGGCGTACATGTAGGCCAGCGGGAAGTCGCCCGAGACACCGGCGCCGCCGTGGATCTGGATCGCCCGGTCGATAACCTTTAGCGCCACGTTCGGCGCCACCACCTTGATCTGGGCGATTTCGCTGCGGGCGACCTTGTTACCGACGGTGTCCATCATGTAGGCAGCCTTGAGGGTCAGCAGCCGGGCCATGTCGATTTCCATCCGCGAATCGGCAATCTTGTCGACGTTGCCCCCCAGGCGCGCCAGAGGCCGGCCGAAGGCGGTACGTTCCACCGAGCGCTTGCACATCAGCTCAAGGGCCCGCTCGGCCATGCCGATCGAACGCATGCAGTGGTGGATGCGCCCCGGGCCCAGGCGCCCCTGGGCGATCTCGAAACCGCGGCCCTCGCCGAGCAGCACGTTCTCGTAAGGCACGCGCACGTTCTCGAACAGCACTTCGGCGTGGCCATGGGGCGCGTCGTCGTAGCCGAACACCGGCAGCGGCCGGACGATCTTTACCCCGGGGGTATCGGTAGGCACGAGGATCATCGAGTGCTGCTGGTGCCGCGGGCCTTCCGGGTTGCTCAGGCCCATGAAGATCATGATCTTGCAGCGCGGGTCGCAGGCGCCGGAGGTCCACCACTTGCGGCCGTTGATCACCCACTCGTCACCGTCACGCACGGCGCGGGCGGCCATGTTGGTGGCGTCGGACGAGGCCACGTCCGGCTCGGTCATGGCGAATGCCGAGCGGATGTCGCCGCGCAGCAGCGGTTCGAGCCACTGGCGCTTCTGCTCTTCGTTGGCGTAGCGCACCAGCACTTCCATGTTGCCGGTGTCCGGCGCCGAGCAGTTGAACGGCTCGGGGCCGAGCAACGAGCGGCCCATGATCTCGGCCAGGGGGGCATATTCGAGGTTGGTCAGGCCCGCGCCCAGCTCCGACTCCGGCAGAAACAGGTTCCACAAACCCTCGGCCTTGGCCTTGGCCTTGAGCTCTTCCATGATCGCGGTCGGCTGCCAGCGATCGCCTTCGGCAACCTGGCGCTCGAACACCGCTTCGGCGGGATAGACATAGGCATCCATGAACGCCGTGACACGTTCACGCAGCGCCTGGACCTTGGGTGAATAGGCGAAATCCATGGGCAGTACCTTCAGTGGAAAAGGGATCTGTTATCGATCCTAGATCAGCCGGTAAAATCCACCTAGCCTATTCTCGGCGTGTATAAACATTCATAACCGATATATGATCCACGGATAACACCAACAAGAGCAGCGCCCATGAACCTGAGCAAGGTCGACCTGAATCTGTTCATCGTCTTCGATGCCATCTACACCGAAGCCAACCTGACCCGGGCCGGGCAGATCGTCGGCATTACCCAGCCGGCGGTGTCCAACGCCCTGGCGCGCCTGCGCGAAACCTTCAACGACCCGCTGTTCGTGCGCACCGCCCAGGGCATGGTGCCCACGCCTATGGCGCAGAACATCATCGGCCCGGTGCGCAATGCCCTGTCGCTGCTGCGCGTGTCGGTGCAAGAGAGCCGCATCTTCAACCCGCTGCAGGCCAGCAAGACCTTTCGTATCAGCATGACCGACCTCACCGAGGCGGTGATCCTGCCGCTGCTGTTCCAGCGCCTGCGACGCCTGGCGCCGGCGGTGGTGATCGAAAGCTTCTTGTGCAAGCGCCGGGAAACCACCAAGGAACTGGCCGCCGGGCGCCTGGACTTTGCCGTCGATGCGCCGCTCAACACCGACCCGCAAGTGCGCCACGTCAAGCTGATGCAAGACCGCTATGTGTGCGCCATGCGCCAGGGCCACCCGCTGTTCAAGGACAAGCTCAGCCTCGATGACTACCTGGGCATGACCCACATCCATATCTCCAGCCGCCGCAATGGCCTGGGCTATGTCGACCTGGCCCTGGGCAAGATGGGCGTGCAGCGCAAGATCGCCCTGCGGTCCCAGCATTACCTGATGGCCTCGCAAGTACTGCAGCAGACCGACATGGTCATGACCGTGCCGGAGCGCTTCGCCCGCCGCCACCAGCTCAACCATGTCAACCTGCCGGTGGACGTGCCGCCGCTGGAAACCCACCTGTACTGGCACGAAAGCACCGACCAGGACCCGGCCAACCGCTGGATGCGCGAACAGATCATCGAGCTGTGTCAGGGTGTGGTGGCGCAGGATGAGCGGGCGGCCATGGCTGAGGTGTAGGGAGCTATGGCGGGGCAAGCCCCACCAATCCTTTGCTTGACGTATACGTCAACCTGCAATTAGCTTAGCTCCATGCCCTTTTCCCGAGCCAAGCAATGAGCAGCCAGACCTACAGCATCTCCGACCTGTCCCGCGAGCTGGACATCACCACCCGGGCCATTCGCTTCTATGAAGAACAGGGCCTGCTCAGCCCGGAGCGTCGCGGCCTGGAGCGGGTCTATTCGGCTCGCGACAAGGTCAGCCTGAAGCTGATCCTGCGCGGCAAGCGCATTGGTTTTTCCCTGGCCGAGTGCCGTGAACTGATCGAGCTGTATGACCCGTCCAGCGGCAACCTCAAGCAATTGCACAGCATGCTGGCGAAGATCGCCGAACGCCGCGCCCAGCTTGAACAGCAACTGCTCGACATCCAGCAGATGCAACTGGAGCTGGACACTGCCGAAGAGCGCTGCGAGCAAGCCCTGGCCGCGACCTTGAACAACCAGAAAAACAGCCATTGAGCCCTGAGGAATCCTGCCCATGTCATTGCCTGAAAAAGTCCGCCTGGTCGAAGTCGGCCCGCGCGACGGCCTGCAAAACGAAGCCCAGCCCATCAGCGTGGCCGACAAGGTTCGCCTGGTCGATGACCTGAGTGCGGCAGGCCTTTCTTATATAGAAGTGGGCAGCTTCGTTTCCCCCAAGTGGGTACCACAGATGGCCGGCTCCGCCGAGGTGTTTGCCAATATCCAGCAGCGCAACGGGGTGACCTACGCCGCGCTGGCGCCGAACCTGCGCGGTTTTGAAGATGCCCTGGCGGCCGGGGTCAAGGAAGTGGCCGTCTTTGCCGCCGCCTCCGAGGCGTTCTCCCAGCGCAACATCAACTGCTCGATCAGCGACAGCCTGCAGCGCTTCGTGCCGATCATCGAAGCGGCGCGTCAGCACGGGGTGCGGGTGCGCGGTTATGTCTCGTGCGTGCTGGGTTGCCCCTATGAAGGCAAGGTCAGCGCCGAGCAAGTGGCCCCGGTGGCCCGCGAGCTGTTCGACATGGGCTGCTATGAAGTGTCGCTGGGCGACACCATCGGCACCGGCACCCCCGGGGCAACCCGGCGCCTGTTCGAAGTGGTCGGCGCCCAGGTGCCACGCGCCCAGCTGGCCGGACACTTTCATGACACCTACGGCCAGGCCCTGGCCAACGTCTATGCCAGCCTGCTTGAAGGCATCAGTGTGTTCGACAGCTCTGTTGCGGGCCTCGGCGGCTGCCCCTATGCCAAGGGCGCCAGCGGTAACGTTGCCAGCGAAGACGTGCTGTACATGCTCCAGGGCCTCGGTATCGACACCGGTATCGACCTGCAGCGCTTGATTGCCGCGGGCTTGCGTATCAGTGAAGTACTGGGCCGCGCCAGCGGCTCGCGGGTGGCTCGCGCCCGTCAGGCACAGTAATCACAAGCGGTAACAGGCTGATCTGCGTGCGGGTGTTACCGCCCCCGCACTTTTCAGGGAAATTCCGGGTAACACGGAAACAAATCGACAGAATTTCCCGAGGATATTTTTCCGCAAAATCTTCAAGCCATTGATTTTATTGGGTTTTAAAAAGTTGGCACGGCACCTGCTATATCTCAGGTACAAGAACAATAAAAAGTGCGACACACCCAATAAAAATAAGACGAAACGACTCTGACATAACAAGAACAACACGACAGAGGCGCAGCTAACAGATTTTTTTGGAGAGGATGTGCTTTCCAGGGGCTTGCCCCGCAACCGGACACAGAACAATAAAACTACCCAAGGTAGCGCAGGTCACGGTTGGATCAGCAATGATGAAGGTAGATCAGCGCTCAAAAAAATACGTTTGCTCTTGATCCCGGATGGGGATCGCCAAAGATACAGAGGCAACGGTCGCCAAAAACAACAACAGGCCGCCCTCCAATAACAAAAAAAGAGCACGCAACAATCTTTGAGGGGAGCCTAGGCTCCCCTCAGTGCTTCCTGGCCTCCTCGTTTTCGTCCTCGTCGTCCTTCTCGAAGCGATTGACCACCAGCGGCATCACCCCCAATACCAGCAACGCCAGCACCGTGCTGACCACCGCCGTGGCCTCCCGGCCCATGCCCGCCGCCACACCGATCGCCGCGGTCATCCACAGGCCCGCAGCCGTGGTCAGGCCCTTGACGTGCCCGGCATCCTGGTCGTGGCCCTTGAGAATGGTGCCAGCACCCAAAAAGCCGATACCGGCGACGATGCCCTGCACCACCCGGCTCAGCGCTGCATCGTCGGCCCCGGCCATGCGCGGCACCAGCACGAACAGCGCCGCGCCGAGGGCCACCAGCATATGGGTGCGCACCCCGGCGGCCTTGCCCTTGAGTTCGCGCTCAAAACCGAGAATGGCGCCCAGCAGCGCCGCCATGACCAGGCGCACGGTCACCTGGGTAAGCTGCTTGGCATCGGTGATGTCGGCAAATTCCGCCACCAGGGTGATCCAGACTTGATGCCACCAGGCGTCCATGGGCTGTGTCCATGCAGTAGGGATTAATCGATGGACAACGCCACTGGCGGCAAGTGCGCCGCCGACCGCTGATCGGTTGCTGCCAGCATCCCCTGCACCCGTGCGGTCCCAAATATAGGACCCGAGTAAAGAGGACAAAGCCATGCCTATTGAAATCGACACCACTAACCAGCGCTGCACCCTGATCAGCGATGACATGCACATCCAGGGCGAGGCCACGCAGGTGCGAATCGTCACCGACGAGGCCTTGCGCATGTCGGTTGCCGAGCTCGAAGGCAAGCGCGTGCCAATCACCGAACAGGAAGCCGATGCCCTCACTGTAGCGGGTGCGGTGGATGGTCGCAGGCACCTCAAGGAGACCGAGCAAGGCTCGATAATCTGAGGCCTACGGAGTTTCCAAGGTAAATCTGATACGGTTTTTATCCAGATACCTGAGACTGTTATGCAAACAGATGGGGCGCCATAGTGCTCTGGCCTGATCGAGGCCTGATGAGCGACGAACCATGAGCGATAGAATCCCCGTCCAGATCGTTGAAATTGCTGAGCCTTCCACCTTCAAGAAGAAGCCTGCCAGCAGTGACCGACAGATCCACACCCGTAGTTTCACCGGCTTGTTTCGTAACCTGCGCCTGGCTGGCGCGGGTTTTCTGTTTTTGCTGTTCTTTGGCACCGTCTGGCTGAACTGGGGCGGTCGCCAGGCCGTGCTTTGGGACCTGGCCGACAGCAAGTTCCATATCTTCGGCGCCACCTTCTGGCCGCAGGACTTCATCCTGCTCTCGGCGTTGTTGATCATCTGCGCCTTCGGCCTGTTTGCCATCACCGTGCTCGCCGGCCGGGTCTGGTGCGGTTACACCTGCCCGCAAAGTTCCTGGACCTGGATTTTCATGTGGTGCGAGAAGGTCACCGAAGGTGAGCGCAACCAGCGCATCAAGCTCGATGCCGCGCCCTGGAGCCTGAACAAACTGGCCCGGCGTTCGGCCAAGCACACCCTGTGGCTGGCCATCAGCCTGCTGACCGGGCTGACCTTCGTCGGCTACTTCACGCCGATCCGGCCGCTGGCCGAAGAACTGTTCACCCTGCAACTGGGCGGTGTCAGTCTGTTCTGGATTCTGTTCTTCACCGGCGCCACCTACATCAACGCCGGCTGGCTGCGTGAAGCGGTGTGCATGCACATGTGCCCGTACGCCCGGTTCCAGAGCGTGATGTTCGACAAGGACACCCTGACCGTCGCCTACGACCCGGCCCGTGGTGAATCCCGCGGCCCGCGCAAGAAGGAAGTCGACCACAAGGCCAAGGGCCTGGGCGACTGCATCGACTGCCATATGTGCGTGCAGGTGTGCCCGACCGGCATCGACATCCGCGACGGCCTGCAGATGGAGTGCATCGGTTGCGCCGCCTGTATCGACGCCTGTGACTCGATCATGGACAAAATGGGCTACGCCCGCGGCCTGGTCGGCTACAAGTCCGAACACACCCTGCAAGGCGGCACCACCAACTGGCTGCGCCCGCGCCTGCTCGGCTACGTCACCGCCCTGGTGGTGATGATCGGCGCCCTGGTGATCGCCCTGCAGCAGCGGCCGATGGTGTCGATGGACGTGATCAAGGACCGTGGCCTGTTCCGTGAGAACAACGCCGGGCAGATCGAGAACATCTACACCCTCAAGGTCATCAACAAGACCCAGCAATCCCAGCACTACCGCCTGCGCCTGCTCGATGCCGAAGGCTTCGAACTGCACGGCAGGACCGAATTCAGCCTGGCGGCCGGGGAAATGAGCGACTTGCCGGTGTCGGTAGCGATGTTGGCCGATCGCCCGCAAAGCAGCTCCCAGGACATCAGCTTCGAACTGATCGATACGGACGAACCCGGTGTGCGCAGCGTCGCCCACAGCCGTTTTGTTGCGCCTTTGAACCGCTGATCCCATACACTGCCCGAGCATCCGAAACCTTTCGAGCCATGATGAAACGCTACGAGAAATTCGCCGACGACATTGCCGAACTGATCCGCTCCGGGGTCCTCGGCCCCGGCCAGCGCGTGCCGTCGGTGCGTTATGCCAGCCAGACCCACGGCGTCAGCCCGTCCACGGTATTCCAGGCCTACTACCTGCTGGAGCGCCGCGGGCTGATCCGCGCCCGGCCGCGCTCGGGGTACTTCGTCAACGCCCACGCGCCGCGCCAGTTCAGCGAGCCGCAGATCATCGAGCAAGCCAGCGAGTCCACCGAGGTGGATGTCAGCGAGCTGGTGTTCTCGATCCTCGACTCGATCAAGGACCCGCAAACCGTGGCCTTCGGCTCGGCTTTTCCCAGCCCTCATCTGTTCCCGCTGCCGCGCCTGGCCCGCTCCATGGCCAGCGCCAGCCGCGAGATGGACCCGCGCATGGTGGTCACCGACCTGTCGCCGGGCAACCCGCAGCTACGCCGGCAAATTGCCCTGCGCTACATGGTCGGCGGCCTGATGCTGCCCATGGAGGAGCTGCTGATCACCAACGGCGCGCTGGAGGCCCTGAACCTGTGCCTGCAGGCGGTGACCGAGCCCGGCGACCTGGTGGCCATCGAGGCGCCGGCGTTCTATGCCTGCCTGCAGATCCTTGAGCGGCTCAAGCTCAAGGCGGTGGAAATCCCCGTGCACCCGCGCGAAGGCATCGACCTCGGGGTGCTGGCGCAAACCCTGGCCAAGCACCCGGTCAAGGCCGTGTGGTGCATGACCAACTTCCAGAACCCGGTGGGCGCGAGCATGCCGGAAGAGAAGAAGCAGCAGCTTGTGGAGCTCTTGCGCGAACATCAAGTGCCGCTGATCGAGGACGACGTCTATGCCGAGCTGTATTACGCCCAGCAAGCGCCGAAACCGGCCAAGGCCTTCGACACCGACGGCCTGGTGATGCACTGCGGCTCGTTCGCCAAGAGCCTGGCCCCCGGCTACCGCATCGGCTGGGTGGCGGCCGGGCGTTACGCGCAGAAGATCGAACGGCTGAAACTGATGACCTCGCTGTGCGCCTCGATGCCGGCCCAGGCGGCGATTGCCGACTACCTGCAGCACGGCGGCTACGACCGGCACCTGCGCAGGCTGCGCTATGCCCTGGAAGAGCAACAGGCGGCGATGCTCGCGGCCATTGCCCGGTATTTTCCGGCGCAAACCCGGGTCAGCCATCCGGCCGGTGGCTACTTCCTGTGGCTGGAGCTGCCTGAACAGATGGACTCGCTCAAGCTGTTCCAGATGGCGTTGGCGCAAGGCATCAGCATCGCCCCCGGGCCGATCTTTTCGCCGACCCGGCGCTTTCGCAACTGCATCCGCCTCAACTACGGCAGCCCCTGGACCGAGCAGTCGGAAAAGGCCATGGAAACCCTGGGCAAGATCGTCCGCTCGTTCTGATCGGCGGTTGTACTTCGAGCGCGCTTGCGGCACCCTGCGCGCTCGAATTTCCCAGGGATGGATGGCATGCACAAGCGACAGCACTTTCTTACGCCGCAGCGTTACGAGCGCTTCCTCGAACACGACGAAGAGAGCCGTGCATTCCTGCGCGACAATCGCCTGCAAGCCGACTCCGACGAGCAAGAGGCAGTGTTCAGCGGCAAGAGCCTCAAGGGCCTGGCGCTGGACAAACTGCTGATCAGCTATACCGCCGGCGTTGACATCGACGCCCTGCCCGCCTTGCTCGAAGCGCTGGTCGCCGAGTACGAGCAACTGCAACGCAAGATGGCCGTGTACACCGAGCAAGCCAACGTCGCTCCGCTGAATCTGGGCGATAGTGAAGAACACCACGAATGCATGCAGGTCATCAGCCTGTGCATTCTGCTCGGTCGCCAGGACCTGCTCGAACGCTTCGTCACGCTGATGGACAACGGCGGCTATGCCGAAGAAGACACCCTCTATGAAGACCTGCTGAGCCGGGTCCTGCCCGACCGCTACGACGTCGATGCGTGGTACCAGGACTACGCCACGCCGTTGGTGCAAACCATCTATGCCACCAGCCCCGAGCAAGCGGCCAGCCGCCTGCAGGGCTACTGCGAGCAGTGGTACGAGCACTTTGAGCACGCCAGCTGGTACGACACCCATGGCGACGATATCAGCGGTTACGTCGGCTACTGGTCATTCGAGGCCGCGGCAGTGGCCCTGCTCTACGGCATCGATACCCGCGAACTGCTTCACGTGATCTTCCCCCATGAGCTGCTCGCGCACGCGCGCAGCCTGCCCGCCTACCAGGGCATCCGCTGGGAGTGCCTGGGCGACGCTGAAGACGAACAGGAGGAGGACGAAGAAGAGCTGATCGACGAAGACGACGAAGACGACAGCGACGAAGACTTCGCCTACGACATCAAGGCCGCCGGCGTCACCTTGTCCGACGCCATCGATGCCGGCAGCATCCCGCACCTGGCCCAGGCCCTGAGTGCCTACGACACCGTCGAAGCGATCCTGGCCCTGAACCTGGCGGCCAACCAGCAGGAGGAAGACGAGGCCTTCTTCGACCTCGCCCTGGCCCTGCTCGGCTGGGTCCCAGGCCCTGGCCACGGGCTCAAACGGGTATTGCGCCTGGTCAATCGCGACCCGCAAAAGCATGCCGAGCAGCTTTATGACCTGCTGCGCCACGTACTGCTCAACTGCAAACTGAAGACCAGCCCGGATGCCCTGCTCGAAGAGAGCCTGGACGCCGAGCTGCTACGCAGCGAGCTTGCGCAAATCATCGCTGCGGTCAGCGCCAGTGCGACCTTCCTGGCCCTCGACGCGCAGCGCCAGGCCCTGGTGCTGAGCGACCTGGAACAGGCTGGTGAACACCTTGACGACCTGATCGAACGCATCGACGAGCGCCTGATGCCCTGGCTTGCCGTGCAGCGCAACAGCTCGGCGCAAGCCTCGGGCAGCAGTGCTCGCGTGCCGGCACAAACCAGCAAACCGCAGTCGCGACGTGTCGATAACCTGCGCGAGCACGGAACGTTCAGTACCCATCCAGCGGCCAGTGATGGCGGCAAACTCAGCCGCGAGCAAATCAACCCGGCAGCCACCAGCAACTGGCTGGAGCTGAGCCTGGACGACGGCAAGCTCGGCGGTGTACCCGGCGCGGCCTACAAGGTGATCTTCGCCGACGGCAGCATTGCCGAAGGCTTTTTGAACAACCTCGGCCATACTCGCCTGGAGGGCGTACCTTTCGGCCCGGCCAAGGTGTATTACGGTGAAGACCCGCGCCCCTACCCGCGCCAGCCGATCAAGGCCCTGGCCAGCAGCGCGGCGCTGATCGACCGCGACCTGCGCAGCCTGGGCTTCATCCCGGCGAAACTCGACCGCGACGACCTGTACGCCGAAACCACCGGGCGCATTGCCCCCTACTGCGAACTCAACGCCCTCTGGTGGGAATGGGCCAGCGCGCGCTATCACGGCCACTGAAGCGCTTGACCTGGGGCCGCGCAGTTGTTGAGTGCTGCGCGGGACGCTACATTTGCCACTATCCCCAGGCCGGAACACGCGCATGCCGTCGAGCGAACTGCAGTCCCTGCGCCAGCAACTTGAGCAGTTGCAGCAGCAGAACAATCTGCTCACAGCCCAGCTCGCCGAGCGCAGCCGCGCCCGGCCTGCACCTGACCAGCAGGCCCTGGCCGATACCCAGCAGCGTTATCGCTTTCTGTTCGAGGCCATGGACGAAGGCTTTTGCATCATCGAATTCTTCGACGGCCCCCACGGCCCGCTCAGCGACTACGTTCATGTCGAAGCCAACGCTGCCTACGCCAAGCATGCCGGTATCGACAATGTGGTCGGGCAGAAGCTGCGAGAGATGGTGCCCGATGAGGCCGATGGATGGATTGCCCGCTATGGACCGGTGCTGCACAGCGGCAATCCGATCCGCTTCGAGCAGGAGCTGGTAGCCACCGGCCGCCACCTGGACATCTGCGCCTTTCGCCTGGAGCCGGCCAGCCGCAAGCAGGTCGCCGTACTGTTCCAGGATGTCACCGCGCGCAAACGTGCCGAATCCGGGCTCAAGCGCCTCAACCAGGAGCTTGAACAGCGGGTGGCCCAGGCGCTGGCAGAGCGCAAGATTCTCACCGATGTGGTCGAGGCGACCCTGGCGCAAATCCAGGTGGTCGATCTGGACATGCGCTGGCTGGCTATCAACCGCGCCGCGCGTGACGAATTCCAGCGAATTTTCGAGCAAGTACCCAGCGTCGGCGACAGCCTGCCGACGCTCATGGCCAGCCGTGCCGAAGACTGCGCCCAGGGCCTGCAACTATGGAATCGGGCACTCAAGGGTGAGGCATTCGTCGAGGTTGCCGAGTTTGGCGAGGGCGAGCAGCATCGCCACTACGAACTGCGGTTCAGCCCGCTGCATGACAGCAACGGGCAACTGATCGGCGCTTACCTGTTCGCCTACGACATCAGCGAGCGGATCGGCGAGCAAAAACGCCTGCGCAAGACTGAAGAAGCCCTGCGCCAGGCGCAGAAAATGGAAGCGGTCGGCCAGCTCACCGGCGGCATCGCCCATGACTTCAACAACCTGCTGACCGGCATCAGCGGCTCGCTCGAACTGTCGCGCAACCTGCTCGGGCGCGGGCGCCATGAACAGATCGCCCCCTACCTGCGCACCGCTCAGGATGTGTGCAACCGCGCCGCATCCCTGGTTCACCGGCTGCTGGCCTTTTCCCGGCGCCAGACCCTGGAACCGCGCACCATCGACGTCAATCGCCTGGTCGGCGGCATGCTTGAGCTGATCCGCCGCAGCGTCGGCCCGCACATCGACATCGAGGTGTTTACCAGCAGCGCATCCTGCCGAGCCAACATCGACGCCTCGCAACTGGAAAACGCCCTGCTCAACCTGTGCATCAACGCCCGCGACGCCATGCCGGGCGGGGGCAGGATCAGCATCGAAACCCGTCATCTGCCAGCCGATGAGCAAGTCGCCGCGCACCTGGACCTCAAGCCCGGTGACTACCTGGCCTTAAGCGTCAGCGATAACGGCAGCGGCATGCCGCCCCAGGTACTGGCGCGCGCCTTCGACCCGTTCTTCACCACCAAGCCGGTGGGTCACGGCACGGGTCTGGGGCTGTCGATGGTTTATGGTTTCGTCCGTCAGTCCGGTGGCCAGGTGCGGGTGTATTCGGAACCTGGCCAGGGCACCAGCGTGCACCTGTACCTGCCGCGCCTGGACAGCGCCAGCCTGCCGCTTAGCGAAGTGAAACCAACGGCCCGCCCGCAACGTGAACTGCGCGACATGACGGTGATGCTGGTCGATGACGAAGCAACCATTCGCATGCTGGTCGGCGAAGTGCTCGAGGAACTGGGTTGCGCCAGGATAGAATTCGCCGACGGCCACAGCGCCCTGGCGGCATTGCAAAATGGCGCCGGCGTCGACTTGTTGATCAGCGATGTCGGCATGCCCGGCGGCATGAACGGCCAGCAACTGGTGGCCGCCGCCCGCCAATTGCGGCCCGGATTGAAAGTGTTGTTCATCACCGGCTACGCCGAGCAGGCGGTGCTCGGCAGCGGCGTGTTCGAGCCCACTACCCGGGTGCTGACCAAGCCGTTCAGCCTCGACACCCTGGCCCAGCGTATCGAGGAAATGATCGGCTGATCAGCGCCCGCCGCCCAGGTCCAGAAAGCTGCCGGTGGAATACGAGGCCTGGTCTGACAGCAGCCAGAGGATCGCCTCGGCGACTTCCTCAGCCTGCCCGCCGCGGCCCATGGGGATGCCCGGCGCAAGCTTGCTGACCCGCTGCGGGTCGCCGCTGAGGGCGTGGAAGTCGGTAAAGATGTAACCCGGGCGCACGGCATTGACCCGTACCCCTTCGCCGGCCACTTCCTTGGCCAGGCCGACGGTGAAGGTATCCAGCGCGCCCTTGGAGGCGGCATAGTCGACGTATTCGTTAGGCGAGCCCAGGCGCGCGGCCACCGACGAGACGTTGACGATGCTGCCGCCCTGCCCGCCATGGCGGGTCGACATACGCTGCAGCGCGTGCTTGGCGCACAGCATCGGCCCGACCACGTTGGTCTTCATCAGCTTGAGCAGGCGAAACTCCGACACTTCTTCGACCCGGCTCTGATGGCCGATGGTGCCAGCGTTGTTGACCAATGCAGTGACCGGGCCCAGCTCGGCATCGACGCGCTGGAACAGCTGGACGATCTCGTCCTCGACACTGACGTCGGCCTTCACCGCAATGGCCTCGGCACCCAGTTCACGCACCTCGGCCAGCACCCGCTGGGCGGCTTCGTCGTCACGCAGGTAATTGATGCAAATACGGTAACCGGCGCGCGCGGCCAGGCGTGCGGTGGCAGCGCCAATGCCGCGGCTGGCGCCGGTGATCACGATAACCTTGTCCATGGATACTCCTTGCCCCCAATGGCGTTGACCCCTCAAGGCTAACGCAGTCAGGGGCCGGGCACAAAGCCGCTTCAGGCAGCCGGTGGCGGTACCGGTGCCTTGGGTTCGGCCTTGCGCAGCGGGTACAGGTGCTGGCGCACGATACCTTCAGGCAGGTCCTTGCCGAACACGCCGTATCGCGCCGGCCATTCCTTGGGCGGCAGCTTGAAGGTGCCGAACAGCATGTCCACCAGCGGCGTATGGATCGCGTAGTTCTTGTAGATGTAATCCTTGTGCCGGGCGTGGTGCCAGTGGTGATAGCGCGGCAGCACCAGCAGGTAGTTGAGCCAGCCGCCGTCGATACGCACGTTGGCATGGGCCAGCACCGCCTGCACACCGACCAGGATCACGTAAGCGTTCATCGCCTGGGGCGAAAAGCCCAGCAGGATCAGCGGCGCCAACACCCCGGTGCGGGTCAGAAGGATCTCGCAGAAATGAATGCGCGAACCGGCCAGCCAGTCCATGTGCGTGCTCGAATGATGCACGGCATGAAAGCGCCACATCCACGGCACCACGTGATACAAGCGGTGCAGCCAGTACTGGCCGAGGTCGGCGACGAACACCGCGAGCAAGAACTGCACCACGATCGGCAGGCTTTGCACCTTGGCCTGCAAGGTATCGGACAGCACCCAGCCGGCCAGCCAGCTGGACGAGGCGGTGACAAAGATGAGGATGAACTGCACCAGCATATGGCTGACGAAGAAGTAGCTGAGGTCGGTGCGCCAGTGCGGGCGCAGGATGTTTTGCTGCGGGTCCTTGGCGTAGAGTTTTTCCAGCGGGATGAAGATCACCGCCGATACCAGCAGAGCGAGCACAAACCAGTCCAGGCCCAGCGAGTATGGGGTCTGGCCGATGGTTTCGGTCTGGATGTTGGTGCCGCCGAGAAACATCGCCAGGCCTGCCGCACTGATGCCGGTAAAGCCCAGGCGCTTGCGCTTGTTGAGGAGAATGTTCAGGGTGCCCAGGGCGAAGGCCAGGATCAATCCGATCAGCAGCGCGGTACGGGCAAAGTGCACGCTGTAGACCTTGCGAAACTCGGCAAAGGTCAGCCACTGCGGAAACAGGAAGCACAACACCGCCAGCAGGCTGAGCAGCCCCAGGGCGGCCGAGAGGTAGCCGCTGATACGCCCCTGGCCGAGCTTGAACGGGTCGTGGCCGTGGCGTTTGAAATAGGCCTTGATTGCCTGCATGAATCGCTGATCCTTCATAGTGGTGGGCTCCGTGCGGCGCGGAGTATACCGACCTGCGGCCACAAGTGAACGCGTACCTGCCTGGCCAGCTGACAAATCTGTAATGCGCTGCTCAGTTTGCTGACAGTCAGCACTGGCTAAGGTCGTGCCATCCCCGCCCCTGGAATGGCAGCCATGCTTCGACACCCGACCCGCCGCACCTTCGTCAAGGGCTTCGCCGCCGGCAGCGCCCTGGCCGGCCTCGGCCTCTGGCGCCTGCCGGCGTTTGCCGCGCCCGGCGTGTTTGCCAACGAGTTGAGCGGCGAGCACTTCGAGCTGTTCATCGGCCAGACCCCGGTCAACGTTACCGGCCGCCCGCGTACGGCGCTGACCATCAACAACAGCCTGCCCGGCCCGACCCTGCGCTGGCGGGAGGGCGACAGCGTGACCCTGCGGGTGCGCAACCGCCTGAACGAGTCGACCTCGCTGCACTGGCACGGGATCATCCTCCCGGCCAACATGGATGGTGTGCCGGGCTTGAGCTTTGCCGGCATCGAGCCCGGTGGCGAGTACCTTTACCGCTTCACTCTGGAGCAGAGCGGCACCTACTGGTATCACAGCCATTGCGGCCTGCAGGAACAGGCCGGGGTCTACGGCGCGATCGTCATCGAACCCAGGCAGCCCGAAGCCCATCGCTACCAGCGCGACTACGTGCTGCTGCTCAGCGACTGGAGCGACCAGGCCCCCGAGGCGCTGATGGCGACCCTGAAAAAGCAGTCCGATGCCTTCAACTACCACAAGCGCACCGTTGGCGACTTCATCGACGATGTCGCCAGAGATGGCTGGCAGCAAACCGTCGCCGAGCGCAAGGCCTGGGCGGCCATGCGCATGAGCCCCACCGACCTTGCCGACATCAGCGCCGCTACCTACACCTACCTGCTCAACGGCCAGCCGCCGGATGGCAACTTCACCTGCCTGTTCCAGCCCGGCGACACTGTGCGCCTGCGCCTGATCAACGGCTCGGCAATGAGCTATTTCGACTTTCGCATTCCGGGCCTTAAGCTGACGGTGATCGCCGCCGATGGCCAGCCGGTAGAGCCGGTCGAGGTCGATGAACTGCGCATCGCCGTGGCCGAAACCTATGACGTGCTGGTGCGGGTCGGCGACCTGCCCGCCTATACCCTGTACGCGCAGAGCATGGACCGCAGCGGCTACGCCCGCGGTACCCTGGCGCGCAGCAACGGGCTGAGCGCCGAGGTGCCAGAGCCGGACCCACGCCCCATCCTGACCATGGCCGACATGGGCCACGGCGCCATGGCCGGGATGGGCGCCATGGACCACAGCCAGATGGCCGGCATGGACCATTCGAAAATGACCGGCATGCAGCAACACCCAGCCAGCGAAAGCGGCAACCCGCTGGTGGACATGCAGACCATGAACCCCAGGCCCAACCTCGCCGACCCAGGGATTGGCCTGCGCAACAACGGCCGCCGGGTGCTGACCTACGCCGATCTGAAAAGCACCTTCGCCGACCCCGATGGCCGCGAACCGTCACGGGAAATCGAACTGCACCTGACCGGACACATGGAGCGCTTCGCCTGGTCGTTCAACGGCATCAAGTTCTCCGACGCCGCGCCGCTGCGCCTGACCTACGGCGAGCGCCTGCGCATCACCCTGGTCAACGACACGATGATGGCCCACCCGATCCACCTGCATGGCCTGTGGAGTGACCTGGAAGACGAACACGGGCGCTTCCAGGTGCGTAAGCACACCCTCGACATCCCGCCGGGCAGCCGCCGTAGCTACCGGGTCAGCGCCGACGCCCTGGGCCGCTGGGCCTATCATTGCCACCTGCTCTACCACATGGAGATGGGCATGTTCCGCGAGGTACGCGTCGATGAATAAGCCCATTTTTCGGCCGCTGTTCGGTGGCTTCGCCCTGCTCGCCCTGCTGGCCAGTGAAGAGACCCGTGCCGAGGCGATGGATCACGCCGCCATGGGCCACGGTGCCATGAACCATCAAGGCATGAACCACAGCATGGCGCCGGGCACTCCACGCACGCCACTGCGTCCGATCACCGACGCCGAGCGCCAGGCGGCCTTCCCGCCGCTGCCCGGTCATCAGGTCCATGACCGGCAGATGAACTGGGCGGTGATCGTCGAGCAACTGGAATACCAGAACTTCGACAACAGCAGCGCCCTGAAGTGGGACGCCAACGCCTGGATCGGCGGCGATGTCGACCGCCTGTGGCTGCGCAGCGAAGGCGAACGCGAACAGGGCGTGACCCATAAGGCCGAACTGCAGGCGCTCTGGGGCCATGCCATCAGCCCCTGGTGGGAGCTGGTCGGTGGCCTGCGCCAGGACTTCAAGCCGGCCACTGGCCAGACCTGGGCCGCCTTCGGCATCCAGGGCACGCCGCTGTACGGGCTGGAGCTGCAAGCCACCCTGTATGCCGGCGAACGTCAGCAAACCGCGCTGCGCCTGGAGAGCAGTTACGCTATCCTGCTGAGCAATCGCTGGATCCTCGAACCGTCGCTGGAGGCCAATTTCTATGGCCGCAACGACGCCACCCGGGACCAGGGCAGTGGCCTTGCCGACAGCGAGATTGGCCTGCGCCTGCGCTACGAAATCACCCGTGGCTTTGCCCCGTACCTGGGCATCAGCGTCAACCGGGCCTACGGCAACAACGCCGAGCAAATCCGTGATGAGCACGGCGATATCGGCCAGACCCGCCTGGTCGCCGGAGTTCGCCTGCGTTTCTAGAAGTGGAGAAGTACATGCTGAGCAAGAAAATCGTCGCCTTCGGCCTGCTGGCCCTGAGCACCCTGGCCCAGGCCGGGCCGACCATCGATGTCTACCGTGACCCCAACTGCGGCTGCTGCAAGGACTGGATCAAGCACCTGCACGACAACGGCTACACGGTCAACGACCATGTCGAGCCGAACATGAGCGCGCTCAAGCAGCGCCTGGGCGTCGAGCCGCGCCTGGCCTCGTGCCATACCGGGGTGATCGACGGCAAGTTCGTCGAAGGCCATGTGCCGGCCGAGCAGATCAAGCTGCTGAGCAAGCGTCCCGACCTCAAGGGTCTGGCCGTACCGGGCATGCCCATGGGCTCGCCGGGCATGGAAATGGGCGACCACAAGGACGCCTACCAGGTCATCGGCCTGACCCTTGAGGGCAAGGACGAAGTGGTCGCCAACTACTGATCAGGCCTTGATGCTCAGCTATTGGGCGCTGTTTCTCAGCGCCTTCGGCGCAGCCACCTTGCTGCCGCTGCAATCGGAAGCGGTGCTGGTCGGCCTGCTGCTGCGCGAACCTGAGGCGCTGATCAGCCTGTTGCTGATCGCCACCGCCGGCAACGTGCTCGGTTCGATCGTCAACTGGCTGCTGGGCCGCGGCATCGAGCACCTGCGCGACAAGCGCTGGTTCCCGTTCAAGCCCGCACAACTGGCAAAGGCCCAGCAGCGCTACCAGCGTTATGGCCAGTGGTCGCTGCTGCTGAGCTGGATGCCGGTGATCGGCGATCCGTTGACGCTGATTGCCGGGATCATGCGCGAGCCGTTCTGGCGCTTTTTAGTGCTGGTCACCCTCGCCAAAGCCGGGCGTTACCTGGTGCTGGCGCTGCTGACGCTGGGCTGGATGCAGCACTAGCGCCCCCAGATCTGCGCCTCGGTCCAGCCCAGTTCGGCAAAGTCCTGGGCGCGCAGGTGCGCTTCATCCTCACAAAAGAATTCATCCAGTTGCGGTGGGCGCACCGCGGTGTCGCTGAGCATCGCGTGCACCTGGCCACGGTGGTGGATCTGGTGCTCGAATAGGTGCGAGAGCAGGCGCAGGCGTTGTTCGCGCTGCACCCAGTCGGGGCGCACGATGTTCACATAGCGCTGCAACTGGTCGTCACGTAACTGGCTGCAGTAAGCGATCAGGCGGTGATCGGCCTGCAACTGTTCGGCGTGCAGTTCCAGGCAGGTGGCAAAAGGCTCCTCGGGCTGGAAAAAACGCTCGCTGTCCGGGTCTGGCGCTTCGCCGCGCTGCTCACACTCAAGGGCCTGCAGGTAGAACCAGTCAACGGTGAGGATGTGGTTGAGGGTCGCCTTGATCGACGGGAAAAAGCTCGCCCGCGGGGCGACGAACTCATCCTGGCTCAGTTGCCTGCAGGCCTTGTACACCCGGTGGTTGGCCCAGCCGTTCTGGTAGGCCATGGTCAGCAGGTGGTGCGAAAGAGGCTCGGCCATGATCGATTCCTCAGCAGAAGCGTTGCAGTTGCATCTCCCGCAAGCGGCTGAGCGTACGCCGGAACGGGAACTCCAGATACCCTTCAGTGTAGAGCGCTTCCAGGGCGACCTCGGCTTCCAGGTACAGGGCGATCCGCCGGTCGTAGCATTCATCGACCAGGGCGATGAAGCGCCGCACGCTGTCGTCATGCACCGACAGTTGCGGTAGCTCGCGGTCGCCGGCGACCACCCGCCGGGCGCCGTCCTCGGTGCCGCGGGCGATCTTCGCCGGGCGCTGGCGGGCGCCGAGCGCCGGCACCTCGCCGAGCAGGATGGCCTGGAAGCGGTCGCACAGGGCCATGAAGTCCATGGCGGCGAAGGGTTGCTCACACAGGTCGGCGTAGCGGCACCAGAGCACCGTCTCGCAGCGTTGCACGACGCTGAGCTGGCGAGAGCCGATCAGCAAGGGTTGTTCAGTCGCCGCTTGCTCACCGCGCAGTTGCTCGAAGACCTGCGCCAGGGCTGCGGGCTGGCCTTTCTCGGTAATCCAGTAACGCTGTATCCGCGCGCCCGGATGCAGGCGATGGTCTTGCTCACCCGCCACCGCCACCACCTGCATATGCTGCTCGATGGCGGCAATCGCCGGCAGGAAGCGCTCGCGGTTGAAACCGTCGCTGTAGAGCTGCCCGGGCGGCTGGTTGGAGGTGGCCACGATCACCACCCCGGCCTCGAACAGCACCTGGAACAACCCGCCGAGAATGATCGCATCGCCGATGTCGTTGACGAACAACTCGTCAAAGCACAGCACGCGGATTTCTTCGGCCAGGGACAAGGCCAGGGCCTGCAAGGGCTCGGCGGTGCCATTGAGCTGGAACAGGCGCTGATGCACCCAGCGCATGAAGTGATGAAAATGCTGGCGCCGGGCCGGAACCTGCAGGCAGGCGTGGAACTGGTCCATGAGCCAGGTCTTGCCGCGCCCAACCGGCCCCCAGAGGTACACGCCCTGCGGGGTTTCACCGCGTTGCAGGGCCTCGAAGCAGGTTTGCAGGGCGGTGGCGGCCTGCAACTGGGCCGGATCGCTGACAAACCCCTGGCTGGCAATGGCCTGCTGGTAGCGGGTCAGCGGGGACTGATCGGTAAAGCAGGACATGCGCGGCGTCCGTCGCAAAAGGGGGCATTCTGCGGCGGGGGGCATCGCGGGGCAAGTGGTACCGCCATTGGTAGGAGCGAGCTTGCCCCGCGATGAGGCCAGTACAGTCAGCACATCGGATGTTGTCTGAGATTCCACCGCTGCGCGCTCGATCGCGGGGCAAGGCCCGCTCCCACAAGGTCTCTACAGATCCAGCCCGACTTTGAGCAGCGCCCCATCCGTCTCATCGGTAAGCACGTACAGATACCCATCCGGCCCTACCCGCACGTCGCGAATCCGCGCCTTGAGCTCGCCGAGCAGGCGCTCTTCATGCACCACCTTGTCGCCCTTGAGCTCCAGGCGAATCAGTTCCTGCGCCGCCAGGGCGCCGATGAACAGGCTGTGATCCCAGGGTTTGAAGCGCGGGTTGTCGTAGAACGCCATGCCGCTGATGGCCGGGGACTTCTCCCAGACATGGTGCGGGTCGAGCATGCCCTCGACATGCTCGCCCTTGGCCTCCGGGATCGGCATCAGCGAATAGTTGATGCCGTGGGTAGCGATCGGCCAGCCATAGTTCTTGCCGGGTTTGGGGATATTGATCTCATCGCCACCACGGGGCCCATGCTCGTTGGTCCACAACTCGCCGGTCCAGGGGTTGAGCGCCGCGCCCTGCTGGTTGCGGTGGCCAAACGACCAGATTTCCGGGCGCACGTTGGCCTGGCCGACGAACGGGTTGTCCTTGGGCACCGTGCCATCCGGGAGGATGCGCACCACCTTGCCCTGCAGCTTGTCGAGGTCCTGGGCGGTCGGGCGCTGGTTGTTCTCGCCCAGGGCGATGAACAGGTAGCCGTCGCGGTCGAACACCAGGCGCGAGCCAAAATGGTTGCCGCTGGAGAGCTTGGGCTGCTGGCGGAAGATCACATTGAAGTCTTCAAGCTTGGCACTGTCGGCCGACAAGCGCCCGCGGCCCACCGCGGTACCGGCCGTGCCGCCCTCCCCACCGCCTTCGGCATACGACAGGTAGACCATCCGGTCCTGCTTGAAGGTCGGTGACAACACCACGTCGAGCAAACCGCCCTGGCCCTTGGCCCAGACTTCGGGGACGCCGCCCAGCGGCGGCCCGACCTTGCCTTCGGGGCTGACAATGCGCAGGTTGCCGGCGCGCTCGGTCACCAGGATGCCCTGGCCGTCCGGCAACAACGCCAGGGCCCAGGGATTGCGCAGGCCTTCGGCGAGGGTGCTGACCTTGACGCTGCCCTCCTCGCTCTTGAAGTCACGCTCGGGCGCGGCATGGGCCAGCAGCGGCAGCAGCGCCGCGGTCATCAGGGTGGGTAGCCAGGTGCGTGGGGACATCAGCGATTCCTTCCAGGGAGGGCCTGTTATTCAGGGTGCGGGCGCGCGCGGCGGCCGGCTGGGTTCCAGGCGCGGGGTGGTCTGTTCGCGGCGGATGTTTTCGCCATTGCCGATACCACGGTTCTCGAGGGTCGGCGGGCGCGGGTTGGGCTGGGTCGACGGGCCGCGCACCGGCGGCGTGGCCGGCACGCTGCCCTGGCGGCTGTTGGGGTTGGCGCGCATGATCGGGCTGTTGTAGGGGTTGTTGTTGCTGGCCGCCAGCTGCAACGGCGCGGCAACAGGCGCCGCCTGCAGCGGCGAGCTCAAGAACAGGGCCATGGCCAGGCCCGTCAGTGATCGGTTCACGGTATTCACCTCCGGCATCACGCGGCGCCGAAAACCTGCGCGCCCAAGCGTTGGATAGCCTAAGGCGCGACAGGTTCGCCGGGAAACCTCGATTTGCCCCGCAGGTGATTCATTTTGTTACCGGATCAGCCATCGACCTTATGCTTCGCGGCGTACAGGCAGAGCATCTCCATGGCCAGGGTGGCCCCAGCCAGGGCGGTGATATCGGCATGGTCATAGGCCGGCGCGACTTCCACCAGGTCCATGCCCACCAGGTTGATGCCGCGCAGCCCACCGAGGATTTCCAGCGCCTGCACCGTGGTCAGGCCGCCACACACCGGGGTGCCGGTGCCGGGCGCGTAGGCCGGGTCCAGGCAGTCGATGTCGAAAGTCAGGTACACCGGTTGCTCGCCAACCCGCTGGCGAATCGCTTCGATGATTGCCTGGGTACCACGTTGATGCACCTGGCGGGCATCGAGCACGGCAAAGCCCTGGGTATCGTCATTGGTGGTGCGCAGGCCGATCTGCACCGAGCGCGCCGGGTCTACCAGGCCTTCGCGGGCCGCGTGCCAGAACATGGTGCCGTGATCGACACGCTGGCCCTCCTCGTCCGGCCAGGTGTCGCTGTGGGCATCAAAATGAATCAGCGCCAGCGGACCGTGTTTGCGTGCATGGGCCTTGAGCAGCGGGTAGCTGATGAAGTGGTCGCCGCCCAGGGTGAGCATGGCGCAGCCGGCTTCGAGAATCTGCTCGGCATGGGCCTGGATGCTTTCGGGCACGGTGTGCGGGCTGCCGTAGTCGAAGTTGCAGTCGCCGTAGTCGATTACCGCCAGGTGCTCGAAGGGGTCGAACTCCCACGGCCAGTGCCGGGCCCAGGCCTGCTGCACCGAGGCGGCACGAATCGCCCGCGGGCCGAAGCGCGCACCCGGGCGGTTACTGGTGGCGGTGTCGAACGGCACGCCGCTAACCACCACATCGACGCCGCGCAAATCGCGGCTGTAGCGCCGGCGCGAGAAGCTGGTGATACCGGCAAAGGTGTTTTCGGCGATGGTGCCGTAGAGGCTGTCGCGGGTAATGGCCTGGTCGTTGTCGGGGGCGAGGTCCATGGTCGGGCTCCTGGTTTGTTGTTATTGGCGGATACGGAAGGTGGTCCACAGGCGGGTGCGCTGGCGCATGTCGGCGAGGCTCATGCTGCGGTCGGCAAACAGCCGCGCGCGTATTTCGGCCGAGGGGTAGATGTCCGGGTCGCCGCGCACCGCTTCATCCACCAGAGGCGTGGCGGCCTGGTTGGCATTGGCGAAGAACAGCGTGTTGGTCAGTGGCGCCACCGAGTCCGGGCGCAACATGAAGGCGATGAAGGCGCGGGCCGCTTCTGGGTGCGGCGCGTCCTTGGGCATGACCAGGTTGTCCTGCCAGATCAGCGTGCCTTCGCGGGGGATGCGGTAGATCACCTGGTACGGCTTGCCGGCCTTGTGCGCCTGGTCGGCGGCCATGGCTGCATCACCGTTGTAGGTCAGCGCCAGGCACACACTGCCGTTGGCCAGGTCGTTGATCTGCCGGCCGTTGGCGACGTAGCTGATCGACGGCTGCAGTTGCTTGAGCAGCGCCTGGGCGGCCGCCAGGTCGTCCTTGTCACGGCTGTAGGGATCCTTGCCAAGGTAATGCAGGGCGACGCCGATCACCTCCTGAGGCGAGTCGGACATGGCAATCCCGCAATCCTTGAGCTTGCTGGCGTACTCGGGCTTGAACAACAGGTCGAGGCTGTCCAGCGGCACATCACCCAGGCGTTGGCGCACCGCCTCAAGGTTCATGCCCAGGCCGAGGGTGCCCCAGGTGTAGGGCACGGCGTACTGGTTGCCAGGGTCGACCTCGGCCAGCTTGGCCAGCAGGTCCGGATCGAGGTTGGCGTAGCCGGGCATGGCCTGGGCGTGCAGCGGCTGCAAGGCACCTGCGGTCAGGGCGCGGGCCAACAGGCTGGCGGACGGCACCACCACGTCATAACCACTGCCACCGGTGAGCAACTTGGTTTCCAGCACTTCGGTGGTGTCGAAGGTGTCGTAGCGCACCTTGTAGCCGGTTTCTTGCTCGAAGCGCTGCAAGGTCTCGGGCGCGACGTAGTCGGCCCAGCTGTACAGGTTGAGGACTTTTTCCTCGGCCTGCACCGGCAAGGCCAGGGCCAGGGACAACAACCACAGGGATGTACGCATGTCGGGCACCTTTGTCAGTGGATGCCGCCAGCATGCCTGCCGGGTTACATTACTAAAATGGCAAGTCAGTTAACCTGACATTCATCAGGAGCAATGTTTGATGCTGGGACAACTGCACGACCTCGACCTGCACCTGCTGCGGCTGTTCGTCACTGTAGTCGAGGCCGGCGGCTTCAGCGCCGCCCAGGGCGTGCTGGGTTTGAGCCAGCCGAGCATCAGCCAGCAGATGGCGCGCCTGGAAACCCGCCTGGGCTATCGCCTGTGCCGCCGCGGCAAGGGCGGCTTTGGCCTGACCGCAAAGGGTGAAGTGCTGCTCAAGGCCACCCGCGAACTGCTGGTGCAGATCGAGGCGTTTCGGCATCAGGCCAACGGCGTCGCCGGACGCTTGCTCGGCGAGGTGCGCATCGGCATTTCCGAGGCCCAGGAAAGTATCGTGACCTTGCGCCTGGCGCGGGCCATCGAGCGTTTTCGCCAGCGTGACGAGGCGGTGCGCCTGGAGTTGGTCAGCGCCATGCCAGCCGACCTTGAGCGCCAGCTGTTGCAGCAGCGTCTGGACCTGGCCATCGGCTATTTTTCCGGCAAGCAGGCAGCGTTCGATTACACGCCGTTGTTCGAAGAAAACCAGCGCCTGTACTGCGCCAGCCATCATCCGCTGGCCGAGCAAACCGAGGTCAACCTGGCGGCCTTGCAACAGGCCGACCAGGTCGAACACCCCTACCGCTTCCAGAGCCGCCAGGAACCCTTTGACGGCACCAGCGGCGCGGCCCGTTCCGAGCAGGTCGAAGGCGCGCTGGCCTTCATCCTCTCCGGCCGGCACATCGGTTATCTGCCCTGCCACTACGCCGAGCCCTGGGTCGCGCGCGGCCTGTTGCAGGCTCTGGACCCGGCGCTGGATTTCGCCGTGCCGTTCGTGCTGGTGCGCCACCGCGCCCAGGTGGCCAGTGATGCCGAGCAGGCCTTCGCAGCCGACCTGCTGGCCGCCTTCGCCTGACTCAGTAGGCCAGCGACCAGGTCAGGGTGTAGGTGCGGCCACGGCCCTGGTAGTCATAGAGATAGGCCGGGCCATAGGTCGGCGAATAGAACAGCGTCGCGCGCTGGCCCCAGACGGTGCTGTACTGCTTGTCGAGCAGGTTCTGGATACCGGCGCTGAAGGTGCCGAAACCGGTGTCCTGGCTACCCAGCAGGTCGAAGGTGGTGTAGCCGCTGATCGTGTGATCGGCATCGTCCTTGAGGGTGAAGGCGTGGTTTGCCTGCAAACGGGCGCTGCGGCCATCGCCCTTCCAGCCGACGAAGGCGGTGGACTTGGACAGCGACGCATAGCGGGCATCGCGCTTGATCCAGTCGCCGTCTTTGTCTTGCTCTTGCGAGCGCACCAGGTGCAGGGTGCTACCGGCTTCCCAGCCGCTTTCGAAGTGACGGGTCAACGCGCCTTCAAAGCCGAAATCGCGGCTTTTCTGCTCTTCGACATTGATGGTCAAAGTGGCCATGTCGGTGGTGATGATCTTGTCCGACCAGATGTAGTACACCGCGGCCTGGGCGTCCCAGTCCAAGTCGGCATAGCGCCAGCCCAGCTCCACTTGGCGGCTCTTGATCCCGGCCAGCGGGTTGTCCTCGACGCTCAGACCCGGCTTGCCGTAGTACTTGGCCGGGTCCGGCAGGTCGAAGCCTTCGCCGTAGTTGCTCCAGACCTGGTGACCGTTCTTGAAGTCGTAGATGGCGCCGAAGTTGAACAGGTTGACCTGGTAGTCGTTGTTGCCGCCGGGCACGTTCTTGAAGTCGCCGACATCGACGTCCATCTGCTGGCGCCGGGCGCCACCGGAAAAGGTCAGGTTATCGGTGGCCTTCCAGTCCAGCTGGGCGTAGGCCGAGATGCCGTCGACCCGGTAGCTGGGGTAGCGTGCTGCCTTGCTGGCTTCATCCAGGTCCAGGCCACCGCTTTCGGACGACGTCAGGGCATTGAAGGTGGTCTGGTCGGCGTTGAAACGCTCGCGGTCCAGGTCCACACCGTAGGTCAGCTTGAGGCTGTCCCACTGCTTGGCGAACAGCGCCTTGAGGCTGCTGACTTCGAAGTTCTGCTGCGAGGCGGCAAAGTACACGCCTTTGGAGCCCGCCGGTTTGCCGGTGTTGTAGTACGGGAACGGGTAGAAGTTGTCGTCTTCCTTGCGGTACGAGGCCTGCAGGTAGAAGTCCTGGCCGAGCACATCGCTGTGGTGGTAGTTGGCGTTGAGCAGCAGGCGCTTGGTGCGCGGCTCAAGATCGGTGGAGTAGCCGCCGCGCAGTTCGGCGTCTTCCAGATCCGACGGGCCGTTGTAGTTCAGGTTGGGAAAGTAGATACCGGTGCTGCCGTGGTTGCCCGAGTCGTAGTACTGGGCCAGCAGGTCGAGGCTCTGCTCGTCGTTGAACTTCAGGCCCAGGCTGCCAAGCACGTCGATGGTGCGGTTGTACTGCAGGTCGGTCTGGGTGTTGTCGATGAAGATCTGCTCGCCGGCGCCGTCGTAGAAGGCTTCGTTCTGCTCGGCAGACACACCCAGGCGCGCATTGATGCGCTCGTTGCCGCCGCTGATCGACTGGGCGATGCGGGTCGACAGGTCGTCGCTGTTGTTGAAGCCGCTGCTGGCACCCAGCTGGGTTTCAAAGCGCGCCGGGCCTGCTTCGCCCTTCTTGGTGACGATATTGATGATGCCGCCGGTGGCGCCGCCGCCGTAGATGGCACTGGCCCCGGAGAGCACTTCGACGCGCTCGACGTTGAACGGCGAGATGCTGTCAAACTGGCGCGACAAACCCCGCGAGCTGTTCTGGCTGACGCCGTCGATCATCACCAGGACATTGCGCCCGCGCATGTTCTGCCCGTAGTTGGTACGCCCTTCCGGCGCCAGGTCCAGACCCGGGACCAGCTTGCCGATAGCTTCCTTGAGGCTGACGCCGCTGTCGATCTGCTCACGCAGTTGCTGCTGGTCGACCACCCAGACAGTACCGGGGATTTCGCTGATCGAAGTGCTGGTACGCGAGGCGACGCTGACTTCGATGGGCTTGAGGCTGACGCTTTGCGCCGCCGCGCTCTTGCGCAGGATCACCGTATTCTGCGCGCTGAACTGCCAGCTCATGCCGCTGCCGGCCAGCAGGCTCTGCAAGGCCTGGGCAATGCTGTAACGGCCCTGGAGCGCCGGGCTTTGCCGGCCCGCCACATCCTGGCTGGTGAACAACAGGTGCAGGCCGGCCTGGTCGGCGAAGGCGGTCAGTGCCTGGTCGAGGTTCTGCGCAGGCAAGTCCAGGGATACTTCACGCTCCTGCTGGGTGCTGGCGGCTTTTACCGGGGCGGCGGCGTGCACCTGCAGGGTGCCGAGCAACGCGGCGACGGCGGTCGAGGCCAGCAGGACGTGTTTGAAATAACCGGTGGAACGGGCGATTGGCTTGAGCGGACCCTTCACTGTTTTCTTCCAGGCAAATGGTTGTAAATGAGAATGGATTGCTGATCAGTCTCACTACGACGATTGGGCGAAGAAGAACTTGCAGTGGGAATTCGAAAATATTTTTTCAGTACTGCGGGTCAGTACACCACAGCCAGCCACGGCAAGTAGGTAACCTTCAGCGCATAGCGCTGTTCAAGGGTGCGCAACAAGCCTTCAGGGTCGTTCAGGTCAAACACCCCGCTGACCTGCAGCGCCGCCAGTTGCTGATCCGACAGCACGATGCGCCCGTGCTGATAACGCTCAAGTTCGGCCAGCACTTCGCGCAGCGGCTTGCCGTTGAAGATCAGCTTGCCGCGCTGCCAGGCGGTTTGCGCGCGGGCGTCGGGTGAGGTTTCCAGCACCTGCCCGCCTACCTGCGCCTGGCCCTGGGCTACCACCACGCGATTGCGCACGCCATCACGGCGCACACTGAACACCGCAGCGCTGCCCTGCACCGGCTCGGCGCCGGCATCGACCACGAACGGCCGCGGGTCGGCAGCAGGCTCGAACAAGGCCTCGCCGGCCTTGAGCAGCACGCGGCGCTCACCACTGCTGAATTCCACCGACAGCGCACTGCCACTGTTGAGGGTGACCTGCGAGCCATCGGCAAGGGTGATGCGCTGCTGCTGGCCCACCCCGGTGTGGTAGTCGGCAAGCAGGGCCGGCGCCTGCTGCACACCGCCATAGCCGACCAGCGCCAACACCAGCGAGGCGGCCACGGCCGAGCCCCAGCGCCGCCAACGTGGCGCCGGCGCGGCTACTTCTGCCGCCGCCCGGGTCTGCCCCAGGTCTGCCCACAGTGCCTCAGCTTCACCCGCAGCCTCGGCATGCGCCGGGCTCAGCGCACACCAGCGCTGGTAGCGTTGGCGGTCAGCGGCGCTGGCGTTGCCCGAATGCAGCAGCACCTGCCAGTCGAGGGCATCATCGGACAAATCGCTGATCGGTTGCGGCGCAGGCATGGCGTAGGCGTCAGTCATGGTTGTGTTTGAGCCAGTCGCGGCAATGGCGCAGGGCCTGGCCGATGTATTTTGCCACCATGCTCTCGGAAACGCCCAGCCGTTGTGCAATCTGCGCCTGGGTCAGGCCTTCGACGCGGTTGAGCAGCAAGGCCTGACGGGCGTTGGCCGACAGTTGCAGCAAGGCTTCATCGAGCAGCTCCAGGCGCTCACTGGCGAGCAACGCAGCTTCCGGTGCCGGCGCCGGGCATGGCACCTGACGCGCCGCTTCGCTGTCGTCGAGGCTGCTGCTCATGCGTTGTTCGCGGCGCAAGGTATCGATGGCCAGGTTGCCGGCCACGCGAAAGATGAAGCTGCGTGCATGCAGCACCGGCAGGTCCTGCTGCTCGATCTTCACCAGTTTCAGGTAGGTTTCCTGGGCGACGTCGGCGGCCCGCTGGCGGTCGCTCATGCGCCGGGTCAGGAACTGCAGCAGGTCATCGTAATGTTCCTGGAAGCTTGCAAGCAGCCCGGACACGGGAGACGTCAACATGGAAAATGTGAGTGCCAGTAAGAGGAATTATCGGACGTTAATGAGAAACAGTATCTTTCAAAACCTGCTGGACTTTCAACGTCAAACTCCGCTCCACCTGGCTAGTCCGCCAACTGATAGCGATAGAGCAGATTCGGCTCGCTGACGATCAGCAACTGCCGCTGCGGCCCCAGTGTCACCCCTTCGGCTTGCGGCACACTATGGTCGAGGCCATTGAAGCCACCTTCCAGGTCCATGAAGCTTATCGGCGCATAGCCGCTATCGACTTCAGCCAGCAAGCGCGATTGATCACTGAGCACCAGCAGGTGCCGAGTGTGCAGGTCATAGTGCATGGCCGATATATCGTCCATGCGCAGGCGCTGCACGCCAAGCGCCGAAACCGCAGCCTGGTAGCTGACTGAAGCTTCCGGCTGCACCACGCCAGCCACCTCGAACAGACGCACCGGGCGTTGCTCGCGTGAAGCGAACAGCACCTGGCTGCTCGGGTCGAACGCCATGCCTTCCAGGCCACGGTTGTTGTCGGCCCGATCGGCAATACTCAGGGTGGCCAGTTCACTGCGCACAATCGGCCTGTCCAACTGCGCGATCGGGACCGTCACTACGCTCTGGCGCCGCTCTTCACCGATCAACAGGTGCCCCTTGCCGTCATAGGCCAGCGCCTCTGGATCTTCAAACTCGTGCAGTTCATGGCGCGCTTTGAGCGCGAAGTCCTCGGTGTACTCGTAGAGTTGCGCCGGGCTGTTGACCACTACGAAATAGCTGCGCCGCTCAGCGACGTAGACGATATCCGAGGCATTGGCTTCGATACCGGGCAACTGCAACCGCTGGGCAAACCGATAATCCGGCAGCCAGATACTGCGCTGGCGAACCTGAACCGGGGTAATACGTTCTTGCCACAACTGGCCCAGGGCGTCATCAGCTTCGAACAACGCCAGTACCGTCATGACCAAAGCGATCAGGCTCGCCACCCAGATCAATGGGTAACGTCGAAATGTCAGCCAGTGAAATGCTAATACAGCGGTGAAACGGCTCATGAATGGGGATTTCCGGTAGCGAGGAATGAAAGCGACTCAGGCAAAGGTTGGCAGCGCAGCAGCAGGCTGGCGTTGGCCTGGGCCAGTTCGGTGCAGTCCAGCGCAGCGGGCAGCGCTGAATCCAGATCGCGCAAGCGTCGGGCCAGGTAAAACACCCTGCCGGTCGGCAGTTGGCCCAGCGCATCGATCCGGCGGGCCTTGCCGGCGCTATAGAACTCAGCTGAATACGAGCGGCGCCCCAGGTAGAACAGCGGGCCCGGCTGGCCGACATTTGCACGCTGCCAGGTCAGCACCAGATCACGCTGGTTCTGTGGACGCTGTTCCAGGCTGCCCTCAAGCAGCAGCAGCAGGGCAAGCACCGGCAAAATCAAGGCAAAGCCGCCGACGAATGCTCGGCGCGACAAGCGCCAGCGAGTCAGGCCCTCAGCCAGCAGCAAGGCCCAGGCCGGCAGGGCTGGTAATACATAGGTCCAGAGAATGTTGCCGGCCAGGCTGAAAAACACAGGCGTAGCCAATGCCCAACACCACAGAAATCCTTGCAACGCCCTGCCCTCGCCCGCGCTGCGCCGCCAAAACAGCAGCGGTAACAGCAGGCTCCAGGGAAACAAGGCACCCAGCAGATACAACCAGATGGTTCCCATCGGTTTGGCGTGGGCATTACCGTACAGGTCACCGCTCCACTCGCTGATGACGTAGCGCTTCCAGTGCTCCCCCAGCAGAAAATAATCGAGAAAGCCCGGGCTTTTCAGCTCCGCCAGGACATACCAGGGTATGGCCACGAGCGACATCAACAGCAAACCGCTGAACCACGGCAGTCGCCACAGTTGCCGCCACTGCTGCTGGTAGGCGACCCAGGCCAGCGCCGGCAAAGCGAATAGCACCAGCACCAGCGGCCCCTTGGCCAGTAAGCCTAACCCCAGCCCGATAAAGCCAAGTCGTGCGGCACTACGCTCGGCATGAACGATGCCGTACCAGAACCCCAGATACGCCAACAGCAGCCCCAGGCTCAACGCTGGATCGGTCAGCACCACGCCACTGACAATCAGCCCGAGGGTACAACTGGAATAGATGATCGCCGCCAGCAGCCCCACCGCCAGGCTGCGCTCGCGACGGCCCAGATGGATGATCAGCAGGCAACTGACCAGGTGCATCAACCAGGCCGGCAAACGCAAGGCAAACTCATTGATGCCCAGCCAGTGCATGCTCAATGCCTGGGTCCAGAACGACAGCGGCGGCTTGCCCCAGAAGGGTACGCCGTAGTCGAACATCGGCGTGATCCAGTCATTGAGCTCAAGCATCTTGCGCGCCATCTCGCCATAACGTGCTTCGGACGTATCCATCAATGGATACACGCCCAGACCGGCCAGGCGCAACGAGAGAATCAAGCCCAGCACCGTCCACAGTACCGAGACCCGCAGCGACCCGTTCATGCCTGCCTCCGGTGCTCGAAGGGACGTGACACCGGCGGTTTTGCCGTTGCCTGAGTATCGCCCTGCAGCAGGTAGTGCGGACGCCGCTTGACCTCGAACAAGGTCGCACCGAGGTACTCGCCCACCATGGCCACACCAAGACAGAGAAAGCCGCCCACCCCCAATAGCAGATGCACCGGGGAGAAACTGCCAGCGATCAGTGCAGCCAGCATCCAGCCCAGGCACACCAGCAAAATCACCAGGCTGGCGACGCTGTACCAGCGCAGCGGCTTGCGCGAAAACGCCAACGCCCCTTCGAGCGCCAGGTTCAACAACGCAGGATAGTCCCACTTGCTAGTGCCGGCGGCTCGGGCCACACGCTCATACGGCAGTTCGATGGTACGAAATCCGACCCAGCCGACCAGGCCCTTGAACAGCCCTACACGCTCGTTCATCGCCCGCAAGGCGGCCAGTGGCGCCGGGCCGATCAGACGAAAATCGCTGACTTCAGCCGGTAGCTGGCCGCGCCCGACCAGATGGCGCATGATCCGGTAATACATCCCCGCCGTGAACTTCTTCACCCACGAATCACCGTCACGCCGCGAACGCTGCATGTTGACTACGTCATAACCCTGCAGCCAGTGCTCGACCATCAGCGCGATCAGCTCCGGCGGATCCTGCAGGTCGGCGTCGATGAACACCACAGCCTGGCCGCGGGCATGGTCGAGGCCCGCGCGCAAGGCGGCCTCCTTGCCGAAGTTGCGGCTCAGGTGCAGACAGCGCACACCAGGCTGTTGCTCAAACGTACGCAACAGTACGAGGGAGCCGTCACTGCTGCCATCGTTGATGTACAGCAATTCGCAAGACACCGGCAGGCGCTTGATCAGAACGTCAATGCGTTGATGAAAAGCCTGCAAAACCTGTTCTTCCTGATAACAGGGAACAATGATGCTCAGGTGCGGTTCAACGCCCAAAGGTGGCTGGGGCAAGGTCAGCATGGTGGTAAGTCCAATGACGGTGAATGAAAAACCCAAGTACGGCCAGACTGGCCGTGGTCAGCGCCTGGGCAAGCAGTGGGTGGGTTGCTAGGCAATCGAGCATCAGCCACATCGCCAGGGCATTGAGGCCGTTGTGCAGCAAGGCAACGCAGACAAAGCGCAGCGGTTGCAGGGCTTTACCGTCGCGATGGGTAAAGCAGTACCGGCGGTTGAGCCAAAAACTCAACAACGCGCCCAGGCAAGCGCCGCAGACACTGCCCCACCAAGGCTGATCAAGGCTCAGGCCGAGGAGGAACAGCAGTTGGTGAGCCAGGGTCGCTACAGTGCCGACGCCCAAGTAGCGAGTCAGGCTGCGAAGCAAGGCTGATTGGTAGCGAATGCAAGTGTTCATGGCCGCCATGCTAGGGAGGCGAAGGTGAACTCCATGTCACCGCAGATCACATCTGTGTCACGCCCGCTTCGCTAGGTTGCGTGCTCCGCTTTCAGAGGAGAATGCGATGAAGCGATCCAGCACTGTCCTGTGCCTTGGCATGTTTTCGTTGATCAGCGCCTGCCAGGCCCGCCCAATGAGCCACACGCCAGCGACCCTGGGTTTCGAGGACGCCCTGAATCTGGCTATCAGCGCCCGGCAAGCCTGTGCTCATCAAGGCTTTGCCGTGGCTGTCAGCGTGGTCGACCGCCAGGCCCAGCCGCTGGTGTTGCTGGTGTCCGACGACGCCTTTGCCCACTCCCGTCAGACCAGCGAACGCAAGGCGCGCACCGCCGCCTCGCGGCGAGCGTCAACGTCCACCATCGCTAACGCCAACGACCACGAACAGAGCCTGAGCCTGGCCTTCCACGCCATCGGTCTGACCACCTTGAGTGGCGGCGTGCCAGTGTTGCTCGATAACCAGGTGATCGGCGCAGTTGGCATAGCCGGGGCGCCGGGGCAGAATGCCCTGGGCCAGGACTTCGACAGCCTTTGTGCCGAAGCCGGCATCAAGGCAATTGGGGCGCAATGGACGGTCAACACGGAAACCGGACAATGATTGAGATACTTCTGGTCGAAGACGACCGCACCCTGGCCGGTTCGTTGGCCGACTACCTGAGCGAAGTCGGCTTTGACATCGATTTTGCCTTCAATGGCCAAACCTGCCTGGAGCGCACCCTGCAGCAGCGCTATGACGCCATCGTCATGGACGTGACCATGCCCGGGCTCGATGGTCTGCGCGCCTGCAAGGCATTGCGCAAGCGCCAGGACCAGACGCCAATCCTGTTTCTTACTGCACGCGATGCCCTGGCCGACAAGCTCGACGGCTATGAGGCCGGCGCCGATGACTACCTGATCAAGCCGTTCGAGCCCCAGGAGCTGGTGTGCCGCCTGCATGCGCTGCTGCGTCGCGGCAAACTGCCTTCCCACGCCGAACAGCTACAGTGCGGCGAGCTGCTGATCGACCTCAAGCGTCAGATGGTTTACCGCCAAGGTATCGCCATCGAGCTACAGGAAGTGCCGATCCGCCTGCTTTCACTGCTGGCCGAAGCAGCGCCTGACGCCGTCAGTCGCAAGAAACTGGAAAATGCCCTGTGGCCTGACGAGTTGCCCGAGAGTGACCCGCTACGCAGCCATATCTATCGCCTGCGCCAGGCCCTGGACCGGCCATTCGAGCGTGAGCTGGTCAAAACCGTTCACGGAAAAGGTTATCGCCTTGCTATTCCCGACTAGATCGTTCTTCGCCCGCGCGCTCTATACCCTGCTGCCCTTTACGGTGATCGTCGCCGTGCTTTACAGCCTGCTGGTCTGGACTTCGATCACAGTCACAGAAGACCATATCGTCAACAGTTACCTGGATCGTGAGGTGGCGCGCTTTCAGCAAAACCATGCAAGCGCCCCGGACCAAGCCCAGTTGCCCGCCACCAGCTACCTGCACAGTTACTGGGGCAACGACAAAAGCCTGCCGGATGCCTATCGCGAACTGCCGTTGGGGCGCCATGAACTGGACGATGAACGTACCCACGTACAGGTCATCTACCTGCCAACGGCCGGACAGAACCTCTACATCGAACTGGACGAGTCGCAGCTCAGCTCCCTGGATCGACATGCCAACCTGTTGTTCAGTATCCTTTGGGGAGTGGCTGGGCTGGTGATCATTGCCGGCGCGCTGTTGGCGGTCATCGGTGCCCGCCACCTCGCCGCACCGGTCACGCAATTGGCCGATGCCGTAAGTCGGGGTTGGCAGCCGGACACTCAACTGCCCGGACATGAACGCCACGATGAAGTCGGCACCCTCAGCCGCGCGCTGTCGCAGTTGGTTGAACGCCTGCACTGTGCGCTTGAGCGTGAACGCGCCTTTACCCGCCACACCAGTCACGAACTGCGCACGCCACTGGCAGTGATGCGCAACAGCCTGGCGGTCTTGCGCCTGACCGGCTGCAGCGAAGAAAAACGCGCGCGCAACCTGGCCCGCCTTGAGCAGGCCAGCGGCGAGATGGAAACCATGGTGCAGCTGTTCCTCTATCTGGGCCGCGAAGATGAACGCATGCCAGCGCAGGCCGTGGCCTTGCGAGCGTTGCTGGAAGCGTGCGAGCACAAACACGCCGGGTTGATCGCCAGCAAGCACCAAGCCGTCGTCATGCACGTCGACCCGCGCCTGTGCATCGAAGCGCCCCCCAGTGTCTTGCAAGTGCTGGTCAACAACCTGATTGGCAATGCCCTGCAGCATGGCGCGCGCTACCTGTACATCGAAGCCGAGGCCAGTCACCTGCAGTTGGTAAACGGCCTGGGTGACGAACACACTGCGTTGTCGGGTTTCGGCTATGGCCTGGATATTGTGCAACGCCTTTGCGCCTATTGCGGCTGGCGCCTGAGCACCCGGCGCGAAGACGATCGCTTTATTGCTAGGGTGGACTTTCACCGCGCCTGATCAGCAGCGAGTGCCCTGACCGGCCAAAGCCTGTCTATGATGGGCTCGAACTGTTCACCTCAAGGACTGCCCGAATGAGCCATACCTTGCGCCTGTGTATAGCTTTAATGCTGACCTTCACCCTGAACGCCTGCGCCCTGTTGCAGCCCCGCGACCCGGTGAACATCAGCGTGATCGGCATCGAGCCCCTGCCCGGCCAGGACCTGGAACTGCGCATGGCGGTGAAGATCCGTGTGCAGAACCCCAACGAAACCGCAATCGACTACAACGGCATCGCCCTCAACCTTGAGGTCAATGGCCAGCCGCTGGCGGCCGGTGTCAGCGATCGCAGTGGCAGCATCGGGCGTTTCAGCGAGCAGGTACTGGTAGTGCCGGTGAGCATCACCGCGTTCTCGGTGCTGCGCCAGGCCGTGGGCCTGAGCCAGGTGCGCAGCCTCGATGGCCTGCCGTACACGGTGCGCGGCAAACTGGCCGGTGGCGCCTTCGGGACCCGGCGCTTCAGTGACAGCGGCCGGCTCAACCTGCCACAGCCAGCCAACGCCACCTGGTGATGGCGTGATGGGCCCGGGGGCTTACTTGGCCGCGGCCATCAGCTTGTTGACTTCACTGCGGACCATGTTGGCGTACTCGGGCGGCGACATGCCGTCCAGCTCTGCCCGCACCCATTCGGCCCACTTGCCCTTGCGCCGCGGCTTTTCGGCGATGATTCGCGCCGCATCGGCCTTGGCCTTGCCCAGGTTGGTCTGCCAGAGCTCGAACAGGCGTGCTTTCTCGTCCTCGATCTGCGCCCGTTCGGCGAAGCTCTTGTTGGCCAGATTGAAACTCATGAGGGGTGTCCTGCCGCTAGAAAATAGGCGCTATCTTACACTGTAGCCGCCGATGCCCGGCAAACCGCTGCAACTTTCAGCGCCCGCCGGCATCCACTGTTCAATGCCCATCAACTGACGAGGAAGCACCCATGGCCAGGAAAACCACCGTGCAAAGCGATGCCGAGCAAATCAAGGACCAGGCGTTCAGTGAGCTGCAGGCGTTGATCGAGGAGTCGGAAAAACTGCTCAGCGAAAGCGCCGCGCTGGTTGGCGAAGAAGCCGAAACCCTGCGCGCCCAGGTCGGACTGAAACTGAAACAGGCCCGCGACGCGGTCACTGGCGTGCGCAGCAAGGCGCAGCCGGTGGTCGAGGCCACCCAGGACTACATCGGCGGCCATCCGTGGCAGACGGTAGCGATTTCGGCAGGCTTTGGCCTGGTGGTCGGTTTGCTGCTGGGGCGCAGGCCATAAACGCATCGCAGGTCCTGCTCGCTCCTGTAAGAGCAGGCAGGACCTGCGATGAACTCAACGCAAACTCAACGGCTGCACCAGCCCACAGGCAATCGCCATGCCCACCAGCGCCGGCAAATGCTCGGCCTGCATGCGCTTCATGACCCGCGAGCGATAGAGGTCGACGGTCTTCACGCTGACCTGCAACTGCTCGGCAATTTCCCGATTGGTAAAACCCCGCACCAACGGCAGGAACACATCGCGCTCACGGGGCGTGAGGCTGTCGATGCGCGCCTGCACCGCTTCCAGCGGCCCGGCATGACGCGCCTGGCCAAGGGCGGCCTGAACGCTGTCGAGCAGTAGTTGGTCGTTGTAGGGTTTCTCGATGAAATCGCAGGCCCCGGCCTTGAAGGCGCGCACCACGATCGGCACATCGGCATGGCCGCTGACGAAGATTACCGGCAAATCGATGCCGCGGGCGCGCAGCGCTTCCTGCACGCTCAAACCGCCCATGCCCGGCATGCGCACATCCAGCAGCACGCACGCCGGCCGATGGCTGTCGCAAGCGTCAAGAAAGGCCTGGCCACTGGTGAACGGCAGCGCCTGCAAGCCCACCGACTCGAGCAACCACAGGGTCGAATCGAGCATGCCCTGGTCATCGTCGACCACATACACCCGCGGTTCCTGCATATCACTCCCCACTGTTGGCCACCGGCGCCAGCCGGCAGCACAAGATCAATCCGCCCGCCTCACCAGGCTGGGCCTGCAAGGTGCCACCAAAACCTTCGATGATACTGCGGCTCATGCTCAAGCCCAGCCCCAGGCCGTCCGCCTTGCTGGTGTTGAACGGCGTGAAGATACCGTCCAGGCGCTCGGCCGCCACCCCCGGGCCCTGGTCGCTGACGCGGATCGCCAGCCAACCGGCCTCAAGCTTGGCGCTGAGCAGGATACCCGAGGCCCGGCCGTTGTGCTGTTCGCGATTGGCATCGATGGCGTTGCGCAACAGGTTGAGCAGTACCTGTTCGAGCAGCACCCGGTCGGCGTACACCGCGGGCAGCCCGGCGACCACGCGCTGCTCGATGCTCACCTGGTCGCGGCTGGCTTCCCAGTCGCACAGGCGCACCGCTTCGGCCACGACATCGGCAATCTCCAGGGCTTGCAAGCGCCGCGGTTCCTTGCGCAGGAAGGCGCGCAAGCGCTTGATCACCTCGGCGGCATGGGTCGCCTGTTCGTTGATGCGCTGCAAGCCCTGGGCGACCCGTTGCGCCGCCTGTGGGTCGCGCTCAACAGCTTGCAGGTAGCGCAGGCTGGCGCTGGCGTAATTGACCACCGCCGCCAGCGGCTGGTTGATTTCATGGGCGATCCCCGAAGCCAGTTCACCGAGGGTGATCAGCCGGGCGCTGTGGGCCAGTTCGTCCTGATGGCGGCGCTGCTGGTTTTCGCGCAGTTCCCGCTCGGTCATGTCGCGGGCCACCAGCGAGTAGTAGCGCTCGCCACCGGCAGCGCGATGGGCCAGCAGCACCAGCGATACCGGGAACGCCGCGCCGCCCTGATGCGGCACCAGCCGCGCCTCGGCCTGCCACACGCCCTG
Source organism: Pseudomonas sp. B21-035 (assembly GCF_024748945.1). Taxonomy (NCBI): domain Bacteria; kingdom Pseudomonadati; phylum Pseudomonadota; class Gammaproteobacteria; order Pseudomonadales; family Pseudomonadaceae; genus Pseudomonas; species Pseudomonas sp. B21-035. The sequence goes on along the minus strand of NZ_CP087179.1, from coordinate 2,019,909 downwards.
CTGCTCGGCGCGCTGCCAGCCTTCGCTGTGCAGGCGTTGCTGCAGAGCTGGGTCGAGCAAGGCCTGCAAGCCGGGCAGCGGCTCGACCTCCTGCAGCCCCAGGGCCCGGCGCGCCGAACGGTTGAGGTAGCTGAGGCGGCCGTCGCGGTCGCTGAACAGCACCAGGTCAGTGTTGGCTTCGACCACCTCGGCCAGGCGCCGGCGGTTTTCCTGGGCCTCGATGCGCACGCTGATGTCGCGCGAGACGCTGACAATTTCCACCACCGCGCCAGTGTAGGTTTCGCGGATGGCGCGGCTGGCGATCTCGAACCACAGGTAACGGCCATCACGGTGGCGCACCCGCCAGGTCATGGTCTGGTAGCCGTCCTGCTCCAGCGCCTGGGACGCCTGCAACAGCGCTTGCCGGCGATCCTGCGGGTGAAACAGCGACTGCACCGGCACCCCGCGCAGCTCCTCTGGCCAGTAACCGAGCAGGCGCAAGGCGGCAGGCGAAGCATCGATAAAGCGGCCATCGGGCGTGTGCCGGGAAATCAGGTCGGTGGTGTTCTCGGTGATCAACCGGTACAGGCGCCGGGCCTGGCTGGCGTCGCGCTCGCCCTGGCGCTCCGGGGTGGCGTCGCGGCAACGCGCCAGCACTTGCTGGCCGGCGTCATCGGGGATGAAGGTCCAGAGCAGAATCTGCCCGGCCACCTGCGCCTCGACCTCGCTGATCGCCCGCCCCTGCTCCAGGCAAGCGCGTACCAGGGCCCGGTAGTTGCTCGGTAGCCAGCGCTCGACGTCACGCTCGGGGCCCATCAAGGCCTGCAAGGCTGGATTGCTGGTCAGCAGACGAGCCTCGGCATCCAGCAACAGGCTCGGTTGCGGGTCCTTGGCCAGCAGCAGGGAAAACGAAGTATCCAAAAACGGTGCCTCTGGGCTTTTATAGTATTTATACCATATTGCTATAGTCTATCTTCCAGTTACCATAGCCATTCGCGTAAAACTTGCGACAGCGGAAGGGCCTGCCCTTCACGACACCTGAACAGAGCTAACAATCAGCCATCGGGGGTTTCAGTTCGCCAATGGGCGGCTGCCTCCTGCACAGGACGACCTCATGTCGATTTTCTCCCAGGGCCTGGCGCCCGCCCCTGTCAATCATGTTGCCTTGAGCCCCTTGAGTTTCATCGAGCGTACCGCCGCCGTCTATGGCCAGTACCCGGCAGTGATTCATGGCGCGATCCGCCGTAACTGGCAACAGACCTATGAACGTTCGCGCCGCCTGGCCAGCGCCCTGGCCGGGCGCGGTATCGGCCAGGGCGATACGGTGGCGGTGATGCTGCCGAACATTCCGGCCATGCTTGAAGCGCACTTTGGCGTGCCGATGATCGGCGCCGTGCTCAACGCCCTCAACGTGCGCCTGGATGCCGAAGCGATTGCCTTCATGCTCGAGCACGGCGAAGCCAAGGTGCTGATCACTGACCGCGAATTTCACAAGGTCATCGAAGCGGCCCTGGCGCTGATGAAATACCCGCCGCTGGTGATCGATGTCGATGACCCGGAATACGGCGAAGGCCAGGCGGTCAGCGACCTCGACTACGAGGCGTTTCTGGCTGAAGGCGACCCCGAGTTCGCCTGGCACTGGCCCGAGGACGAATGGCAGGCGATCTCGCTGAACTACACCTCCGGTACCACCGGCAATCCCAAGGGCGTGGTCTACCACCACCGCGGCGCCTACCTCAATGCCCTGGGCAACCAGATGACCTGGGCCATGGGCAACCATCCGGTGTACCTGTGGACGTTGCCGATGTTCCACTGCAACGGCTGGTGCTACCCCTGGACCGTCACCGCCCTGGCCGGCACTCATGTGTTCCTGCGCCGGGTCGACCCGCAGAAGATTCTTACCCTGATCCGCGAGCACCAGGTCAGCCACCTGTGCGGCGCGCCGATCGTGCTCAATGCGCTGATCAACATGCCCGAGTCGGCCAAGGCAGCGATCGATCACCCGGTCAATGCCATGGTTGCCGGTGCGGCGCCACCGGCCAAGGTCATTGGTGCGGTGGAAGAAATGGGCATCAAGGTCACCCACGTCTATGGCCTGACCGAAGTCTATGGCCCGGTGACCGTCTGCGCCTGGCACGCCGAGTGGGATGAGCAACCGCTGGCTGAACGGGCGCGGATCAAATCGCGCCAGGGCGTGCGTTACCCGACCCTCGAAGGCCTGATGGTCGCCGACCCGCAAACCCTGGAGCCGGTGCAACGCGACGGCAACACCCTGGGCGAGATCTTCATGCGCGGCAACACGGTAATGAAGGGCTACCTGAAAAACCCCGAAGCCACCAGCGAGGCCTTCCGAGGCGGCTGGTTCCACACCGGCGACCTGGCCGTTTGGCATGCCGACGGTTACGTCGAGATCAAGGACCGGCTCAAGGACATCATCATTTCCGGTGGCGAGAACATCTCTACCATTGAAGTCGAAGACACCCTGTACAAACACCCGGCAGTCCTCGAAGCCGCCGTGGTCGCCCGCCCGGATGAAAAGTGGGGTGAAACCCCTTGCGCCTACATCACCCTCAAGGCCGGCTGCGAGGCCACCCGCGAAGCCGAGATCATCGCCTTTTGCCGCGAGCACCTGGCCGGCTTCAAGCTACCGAAGACCGTGGTATTCAGCGAGTTGCCGAAGACCTCCACCGGCAAGATCCAGAAGTACCTGTTGCGCGACTGGGCCAAGGCGCTCTGACCCCCTTTGACAGCGAGAACTGCCATGCCTGAATTCAATGCTCCCCTGCGCGACATGCGCTTTGTCCTTCATGAAGTGTTCCATGGCCCGGCGCTGTGGGCGCGCCTGCCGACCCTGGCCGAGCGGGTCGATGCCGACACCGCCGATGCCATCCTCGAAGAGGCGGCAAAAATCACCAGCCAGCTGATTGCCCCGCTCAACCGCAGCGGCGATGAACAGGGCGTGGCCTTCGAGGCCGGTGGCGTGCGCACCCCGGACGGCTTTCGCCAGGCCTGGCAAACCTACCGCGACGGTGGCTGGGTGGGCCTGGCCGGTAATCCTGAGTTTGGCGGCCTGGGCATGCCGAAGATGCTCGCGGTGCAGTTCGAAGAAATGCTCTATGCCGCCAACTGCAGCTTCAGCCTGTACTCGGCCCTGAGCGCCGGCTGCTGCCTGGCGATCGACGCCCACGCCAGCGAAGCACTCAAGGCCAGTTACCTGCCGGCGCTGTACAGCGGCCAATGGGCCGGCACCATGTGCCTGACCGAGCCCCATGCCGGCACTGACCTGGGGATCATTCGCAGCAAGGCCGAGCCCCAGGCCGATGGCAGCTACAAGGTCAGCGGCACCAAAATTTTCATCACCGGCGGCGACCAGGACCTGACCGAGAACATCATCCACCTGGTGCTGGCCAAGCTGCCGGATGCGCCGGCCGGGCCCAAGGGCATCTCGCTGTTCCTGGTGCCCAAGCGCCTGGTCAATGCCGACGGCAGCCTGGGCGCCAGCAACGCGGTGAGCTGCGGTTCGCTCGAGCACAAAATGGGCATCAAGGCCTCGGCCACCTGCGTGATGAACTTCGACGGCGCCAGCGGCTACCTGATCGGTGAACCCAATCGCGGCCTGGCGGCGATGTTCACGATGATGAATTACGAGCGCCTGTCGATTGGCATCCAGGGCATTGGCTGCGCCGAGGCCTCGTACCAGAACGCCGCCCGCTATGCCTGTGAGCGCCTGCAAAGCCGCGCGGCCAGCGGCGCCCAGAACAAGCAGCAGATTGCCGACCCGATCATCGTCCACCCGGATGTGCGGCGCATGTTGCTGACCATGCGCGCCCTCACCGAAGGCGGGCGCGCCTTCGCCACCTATGTCGGCCAGCAACTGGATATCGCCAAGTACGCCGAAGACGCCGATGAACGCAACGCGGCGCAACGCCAGGTGGCCTTGCTGACGCCGGTGGCCAAGGCCTTTTTCACCGACAACGGCCTGGAAAGCTGCGTGCTCGGCCAGCAGGTGTTCGGCGGCCACGGCTACATTCGCGAATGGGGCCAGGAGCAACTGGTGCGGGATGTGCGCATCGCGCAGATCTACGAAGGCACCAACGGTATCCAGGCCCTGGACCTGCTCGGGCGCAAGGTGGTGGCCGATGCCGGCCAGGCGCTGGCGGCCTTTGCCGCGCAGATTCGCCAGTTCAGCGAAAGCGAACCGCCGTTTCGTCAACCATTGCTCGAGGCCCTGGCCCGGCTTGAAAACATCAGCCAGTGGCTGTGCGAGCAAGCGCGCCACGACCCGAATGCCATCGGCGCGGCCTCTGTGGAGTACCTGCAGCTGTTCGGCTACGTTGCCTACGCCTACATGTGGTCACGCATGGCTGCGGTCGCCCGCGATGCGCTGGTTCAGGACCCTGCCTTCTACGGTGCCAAGTTGGCCAGCGCCGGGTTCTTTTTCGAACGCCTGCTGCCACGCACCCTGTCGCTGCACGCGAGCATTCGCGCCGGCAGTGCTTCATTGTTCGAGCTGGATGCCGCGCAGTTCTGAAAACAACCTGCGCCGCTGCTCAGTGGCGCAGGCCTACCTTTCGTCTGTGATTTTGTAGGTAATCATTGTCAGATCCGCGGTTTTACGGGGTTTTGACGGTAAAAAATCTTACAACTGATAGTCATTCGCCATTATCTCGGTTCTCGCCCGCCTACCCTGCAAGGTAGAATGGACAAAACCGGGAGTTTCAATGAACCACACCAGTCTCAGCGACGCCGAACACGATGCCATCACCGATGCCGCCGCACAGTGGTGCCTGCGCCTGCAAGCTGAAGACTGTACCGCCGCCGAGCGACGCGCGTTCGAGCAATGGCTGAAAGCCCACCCGCTGCACCTGCAGGAATATCAGGCGATGGTCGAGATCTGGCAAACCGCCGATCACTTGCCACGCAGTTTCCCGGACAACGTCGTAGCGCTGCCTCGACCGCAGCGCAGCCAATGGCAACGGTTGGCCAGCGCCGCAGCCATCGCCCTGGTCGCCCTGCCAGCCGGCGCCTGGATCGGTTGGGAACAAGGCTGGCTGCCCAATAGATACCAGTCCCTGGAGACCGGCGAGCGGGTCAATCGCGTAGTGCTCAGTGATGGCAGTGAAGTCGAACTCAACCTCAATACCGAACTGCGCTTCACCAACTACAAGGATGAGCGCCGGGTAACCCTGGTCAGGGGCGAGGCGTTCTTCAAGGTCCGTCACGACAGCCAGCACCCGTTCGTGGTGCACGCGGCCAATGGCTGGACGCGGGTCACCGGCACCCAGTTCAACGTGTGGAAGTACGATGACCAGGTCAAAGTCACCCTGGTCGAAGGCTCGGTGCTGGTCAGCAGTGACGGCAACGCCAGCGACAGCAGCTATCGTCTTGGCCCGGGCATGCAGGCCAGCTACAAGGCCGGCGACTATGAGCCACGTCTGGACCAGACCGCCAACCAGGACAACAGCCTGGCCTGGCGTACGGGCAAGCTGATCCTCGACAACCAGAGCCTGGCCCAGGCCCTGCCGATGATCAACCGCTACCTGGAAAAACCGCTGCTGCTGGCCGATACCGGTACCGGCAGCATCCGCATCAGCGGCATCTACAACACCAGCGAGATCAAGCGCCTGGTCAGCACCCTGCCCAAGGTGCTGCCGGTGTACCTGACCCAGAACAAGAACGGCAACATGGTGCTCAACCGCATCTCGCCGCCGCCCGCCAAAGGCTGAGCCTTGCGCTCAGCCCTCGCCCTGCCCTAGAGCATCATCGCCGCCAGCCAACCGAACGCCAGCAACGGCAGGTTGTAGTGGATGAAAGTCGGTACCACAGTGTCCCAGATATGATGATGCTGGCCGTCGACGTTCAGCCCCGAGGTCGGCCCCAGGGTCGAGTCCGAGGCAGGTGATCCGGCATCGCCCAGAGCACCGGCGGTACCGACGATGCACACCGTGGCCACAGGATCAAAGCCCAGCTGTACGCACAGCGGCACGAAGATCGCTGCCAGGATCGGCACGGTGGAGAACGACGAGCCGATGCCCATGGTCACCAGCAGGCCCACCAGCAGCATCAGCAGTGCGCCGACGCCCTTGCTGTGGTTGATCCAGGACGCCGAGGTCTCGACCAGGGTCTTGACCTCACCGGTGGCCTTCATCACCTCGGCAAAGCCCGAAGCGGCGATCATGATGAAGCCGATCATGGCCATCATCTTCATGCCTTCGGTAAACAGGTCGTCGGTGTCTTTCCAGCGCACGATGCCCGACACCGAGAAGATCAGAAAGCCGGCCATGGCACCGATAATCATCGAGTCCAGCCACAGCTGGATGATGAACGCCGCCGCAATGGCAAAGCCCGCCACCAGCAGGGTCAGCGGGTTGTAGCTGACCGCCACCTGCTCGACCTGTTCGATTTTCTCCAGGTTGTACACGCGCTTTTTGCGGTAGCTGATGAACACCGCCACCAGCAAGCCGAAGAGCATGCCCGCAGCCGGGATGGCCATGGCATGGGTAACGTTGACGCCGCTGACATCCACACCGCTGCGGCTGACGTTGGCCAGAAGGATTTCATTGAGGAAGATATTGCCGAAACCCACTGGCAGGAACATGTACGGGGTGATCAGGCCGAAGGTCATCACACAGGCCACCAGGCGCCGGTCGATCTGCAGCTTGGTCAGCACGTACAGCAGGGGCGGCACCAGCAACGGAATGAAGGCAATGTGGATGGGCAGGATGTTCTGCGAGGAAATCGCCACCACCAGCAGCAGGCCGATCAGTAACCACTTGACCTTGCCGCCTTCGCCATGGCCTTGGCGATCGACCATGGCCAGGGCGCGGTCGGCCAGGGCGTGGGCCATGCCCGACTTGGCGATGGCCACGGCGAAGGCGCCGAGCAAGGCGTACGACAACGCCACCGTAGCACCGCCACCCAGCCCGCCATTGAACGCCTTGAGCGTGCCTTCGATGCCCAGACCACCCACCAGGCCACCGGCCAGGGCGCCGATGATCAGGGCAATCACCACATGCACACGGGACAGGCTCAATATCAGCATGATGCCGACCGCGGCAATTACTGCATTCATTCTGTAACCTCTAGAAACCAGACAAAAAGCGACCGATCCGGCGACAGACTGCCCGCGAGCAGTGGCCGAACGACAGGTATTTTTATGGGAGGGCGCACACTTTGAAGCAGCCCCCCGCACTTGTCAAAAAAAGGCCTTGGCGACCTGCGACAACGTGTCGCTTGAATAGACGAAAACGACGCATTTCAATTGAACGTTTGAATAAAGAAAACGGCATCGCGGCCGACATAGTCGGCAGCCTCAATCTTTCAGGATCAAAGGACTTCGCCATGTCGTTCAGACAACTTTCCATTCAGTGGAAGATCACCCTGCTGGCCGGCCTGTGCCTGGCCGGCATCGTCACCCTGCTGGTGGGACTCTCGCTGTATCGCATGGAGCACAGCACGCAACTGGTCAAGGCCAGCAGCATGCAGATGCTCACCGAAGCGGCCCAGGGGCGCATTGAATCCCAGGGTGAAGTCCAGGCACTGAACATCCGTCGCCAGTTCATGGACGCCTACCAGTACGGCGCCGGCTTCTCGCGCCAGGTGCTGTTTTTGCGCGAGCAGGCCGAAAAACGCTTCCTCGATGCCTTCGACCTGCGCGAAGACATGACCCGCCAGGTGCGCGCGGCCCTGCAGGCCAACCCCGAGCTGCTCGGCCTGTCGCTGGTGTTCGAGCCCAACGCGCTGGACAACAAGGACGCGTTGTTCGTCGACCAGAAAGACCTGGGCAGCAACGAGAAAGGCCGCTTCGCCCTGTACTGGTCGCAACCGACCCCGGGCCAGCTGACCTCGATGGCGCTGCCCGAACGCGACATGAATGACACCAGCATCGGCCCCAGCGGCGAGCCGGCCAACACCTGGTCGGTATGCCCGCGCACCACCGGCAAGGTCTGTGTGATCGAGCCCTACTTCTATGAGATCAACGGCCAGCAGGTGCTGATGACCAGCATCGTGTTCCCGCTGAAGGCGGCCGACAAAGTCATCGCCACCCTGTCCATCGACATCAATCTCAACAGCCTGCAGGCCATGAGCCAACAGGCCAGCCGCAACCTCTACCAGGGCCAGACCCAGGTCGGCATCCTCAGCCCCGTGGGCCTGCTGGCCGGCTACAGCCCGGACGCCAGCAAGCTGGCCCAGCGCTTTGACCAGGTCGATAGCGAAAAAGGCGCCGAACTGATCCGCCTGCTCGGCGACAGCACGCCGCTGCACAGCATCCACCACAATCAGCGCCTGAAAGTGCTGGCCTCGTTTGCGCCAATACCTGGCGGCAAGCCCTGGGGCGTGCTGCTCGACGTGCCGGAAAGCGCCCTGACCGGCCCGGCCGAAGCCCTCAAGCAAGAGCTCGACCAGCGCAACACCAGCGGCACCCTGATGGAATTGGGCCTGGGCCTGCTGGCGGCCATCGTCGGCTTGTTGCTGATCTGGTTGATGGCGCGCACCGTGACCCGGCCGATCCTTGGCGTGGCGGCGATGCTCAAGGACATCGCCAGCGGCGAAGGCGACCTGACCCGGCGCCTGACCTACGACAAGCGCGACGAACTGGGCGAACTGGCCGGCTGGTTCAACCGTTTTCTCGACAAGCTGCAACCGACCATTGCCGAGGTCAAGCGCTCGGTCCAGGCCGCCCGCGATACCGCCGACCAGTCTTCGGCCATCGCCACCCAGACCAGCGCCGGCATGGAGCAGCAGTATCGCCAGGTCGACCAGGTGGCCACCGCTTCCCATGAGATGAGCGCCACCGCCCAGGACGTCGCCCGCAGCGCTGCGCAAGCCGCCCAGGCCGCCCGCGACGCCGACCAGGCGACCCGCCAGGGCCTGGCGGTGATCGACCGTACCACCAGCAGCATCGACACCCTGGCTGCCGACATGAGCACCGCCATGAGCCAGGTCGAGGGCCTGGCCGAGAACAGCGAGAAGATCGGTTCGGTGCTGGAAGTAATCCGCTCGATTGCCGAGCAGACCAACCTGCTGGCCCTCAACGCCGCCATCGAGGCCGCGCGTGCCGGTGAAGCCGGCCGTGGTTTTGCCGTGGTTGCCGACGAGGTGCGCAACCTGGCGCGCCGGACCCAGGAGTCGGTAGAAGAAACCCGCCAGGTCATCGAACAGCTGCAAGCCGGTACCCGCGACGTGGTCGGCGCCATGGACAGCAGCCATCGCCAGGCCCAGGGCAGCGTCGAACAGGTCGGCCAGGCAGTCACCGCCCTGCAGCAGATCGGCAATGCGGTCACGGTGATCAGCGACATGAACCTGCAGATCGCCAGCGCCGCCGAAGAACAGAGCGCGGTGGCCGAAGAAATCAACAGCAACGTGGCGACCATTCGTGATGTCACCGAATCGCTGTCGGAACAGGCCAACGAATCGGCGCGGGTCAGCCAGTCGCTCAACAGCCTGGCCAACCAGCAGCAGGGGCTGATGGATCAGTTCCGGGTGTGAAAACTTCACGGGGCAAGCCTGCTCCTATTCATCTGTAGGAGCGGGCTTGCCCCGCGATCGGTCTACTACACTTGCCGGACTCCCTACCCTGCGAGCGAGGCACAATGAAGCCGATCACCACCTTGCTGGCCAGCGCCTTCCTGGCGCTGGGCCTGGTCACCTCAAGCGACGCCGCCGATAAATCCACGCCCATTCGCTTTGGCGACATCACCTGGGAAAGCGGCAGCCTCACCACCGAAATCCTGCGGCTGATTGTCGAAAAAGGCTACGGCTACCCCACCGATACCCTGCCCGGCAGCACCGTGAGCATGGAAGTGGCGCTGGCGCGCAACGACATCCAGGTCATCGGTGAGGAATGGGCCGGCCGCAGCCCGGCCTGGATCAAGGCCGAGCAGGCCGGCCAGGTGTTCAGCATCGGCGATACGGTGAAGAACGCCGATGAGGGCTGGTATGTGCCGGCCTACGTGATCAAGGATCTGGCGCCAAAGCTGCGCTCGGTGGCCGACCTCAAACAGTACAAGGCCGTGTTCAAGGACCCTGAGTCCCCCGACAAGGGCCGCTTCCTCAACAGCCCCAGCGGCTGGACCTCCGAGACCGTCAACAGCCAGAAGCTCAAGGCCTACGGGCTGGACCAGGACTACGTGAACTTTCGCAGTGGCTCGGGCGCGGCGCTCGATGCTGAAATCACCTCGGCGATCCGCCGCGGCAAGCCTGTGTTGTTCTACTACTGGAGCCCTACCCCGCTGATGGGCCGCTACGAACTGGTGCGCCTGGAAGAACCCGCTTTCGATGCCCAGGCCTGGAAGACCCTGACCGATGCCAGCAACCCCAACCCACAAGGCACGCGCTCACTGCCGGCGAAATTGTCGATTGGTGTTTCGGCGCCATTCAAAAAGGACTATCCCGAACTGGTCGAGTTCTTCGCCAAGGTCGACCTGCCCATCGATACCCTGAACAAGACCCTGGCGCAGATGAGCGAAAAGCGCGAGTCACCCAAGGATGCCGCGCTCAGGTTCATGCGCGATTACCCTGGTATCTGGAAAGCCTGGCTACCCGCCGAAGTGGCGAGCAAGGTCGAGGCAGGCCTGTGAGTGGAGGTTTTCCCGAAGCGCTGCACTACTCCTTTGCCGATGCCGTTAACCGTTTTGTCGATTGGTTGGTGCTGGCTTACGGCGACCAGCTGCGCAACGTTTCCGATGGCTTGCTGCAGGTGCTGGTTGGCCTCGAGAACCTGCTGCGCCTGGCGCCCTGGTGGCTGTTGCTGGTGATTGTCGCGCTGATGACCTGGCACGCCAGCCGCAGCATCACCCGCGCCCTGGTGCTCAGCGGCCTGTTGTTTCTGATCGGCGTGGTCGGCCTGTGGGACAAGCTCCTGCAGACCTGCGCACTGGTGCTGGTGAGCACCGGCCTGTGCGTATTGATCGGCGTCCCGCTCGGCATCCTCCTGGCCAGCCGACCGTTGGCGCGCAAGCTGCTGATGCCGGTGCTCGATGTCATGCAAACGCTGCCCAGCTTCGTCTACCTGATCCCGGTGCTGATGCTGTTCGGCCTGGGCAAGGTACCGGCGATCTTCGCCACCTTGATCTACGCCCTGCCGCCGTTGATCCGCCTGACCGAACTGGGCCTGAGCCAGATCGACCCGAGCCTGACCCAGGCGGCCCACGGCCTGGGCGCCAGTCGCTGGCAGCGGCTGCGGCGGGTGCAACTGCCGCTGGCGCTGCCGAGCATCATGGCCGGGCTCAACCAGTCGGTGATGATGGCGCTGTCGATGGTGGTGGTCGCTTCGATGATTGGTGCGCGCGGCTTGGGCGAGGATGTGCTGGCAGGAATTCAGACGCTCAATGTCGGCAAGGGTGTGGAGGCCGGGTTGGCGATTGTGGCGCTGGCGATGGTGATCGACCGGATCAGTCAGGCGTATGGGCAACCGCGGCGGGGCTAGCGATGCTATCTGACCCTGCGCGGCAGCTCGATGCTGACCCGCAAGCCACCCAGCGGGCTCTCAAGCAGACGCATCTGCCCGCCCCAGGCTTCGACGATATCGCGCACGATGCCCAGGCCCAGGCCGTGGCCATCGACCTGCTCGTCAAGCCGGGTACCGCGCTCAAGCACTTGTTCACGAGCCGCCTGCGGAATACCGGGGCCGTCATCATCGATCCACAGGCAATAGCGTTGCGGCTGTTCTTCGATGCTCAACTGCACCTCGCTGTCGGCCCATTTGCAGGCATTGTCCAGCAGGTTACCCAGCAGTTCGAGCAGGTCTTCGCGGTCCCAGGGCAGGAGCAAACCGGGCGGCACCTGCTTGCTCAACTCCAGGCCTTCGCCATGGATCATGCCCAGGGTCGACAGCAGCCCGGGCAGCTCGGCATCGCAATCAAACTGCGCGCCCGGCAACGCATCGCCAGCCAGCCGCGCGCGATTGAGCTCACGGCTCAGGCGCTGCTGGATCTGCTCGAGCTGGTCGCGCAACTGGGCACGGACTTGCGGCAGGTCTTTGAGGCGTTCGCTGGAGGCCAGGCTGAGCAGCACCGCCAACGGTGTCTTCAGCGCATGCCCGAGGTTGCCCAAGGCATTGCGTGAACGACGCAGGCTGTCTTCGGTGTGGGCCAGCAAGTGGTTGATCTGTGCGACCAGGGGCTCAAGCTCGGTAGGCACCTGAGTATCGAGCTGCGAACGCTGGCCTTGCTGCAGTTGGGCGATCTGTTCGCGGGCGCGCTCCAGCGGCCGCAATGAGCGGGTCACGGTGATGCGTTGCAGTACCAGGATCAATAACAGTGCGACCAGGCCCAGCCCCAGGCCGATCTGCTGCATGCGCCTGAAGCCATCGCGCACCGGGGTATAGTCCTGGGCGACGCTGATGGAAATCGCCTGGCCCAGGCGCCGGTAATCGGCCCGCAGCACCAGCAGTTGCTGGCCTTCCGGCCCCAGCTCCAGGCCGGCGTGCAGCCCCGGGGTTTGCGGCGCCGGCATGTCCATGTCCCACAACGAACGCGAGCGCCAGTTGCCGCCGTCAAAATCGATGCGAAAGTAATAGCCGGAAAACGGCCGCTTATAGGCCGAGGAAATCCGCCGTTCATCCAGTTCAAGGCCGGTCTGGCCGCGTACCAGGGCCACCAGCAGGTTTTCGCTCTCCTTGCGCAGACCGGTCTCCAGGTAGCGCTGCAGGCCAGCCTCGAACAGCCACAGGCTGATCTGCGCCAGGGCCAGCCCGACCAGCACCAATACCGCAATCAGGCCAAGGCTCAGGCGTGCCTGAATCGACTTCACTCGCAGCTCCCGGCATAGCGATAACCCTGGCCACGGCGGGTTTCGATCACGCTACGGCCGAGCTTGCGGCGCAGGTGATTGACGTGCACTTCGAGAACGTTGGAATCGCGCTCGGTCTCACCGTCGTAGAGGTGTTCGGCGAGGTGGCTTTTCGACAGGATCTGTTGCGGGTGCAACATGAAGTAGCGCAACAGGCGAAACTCGGCAGCGGTGAGCTGGATGTCGACGCCGGCGCGGGTGACGCACTGGCGGCCTTCGTCCAGCTGCAGGCCGGCGGCTTCAAGGGTCGGCTGGTTGGCCAGGCCGCGGGCACGGCGTAGCAGCGACTGGATGCGCAGCTGCAGCTCTTCTGGATGAAACGGCTTGCTCAGGTAATCATCGGCACCGGCCTTGAGCCCCTCGATACGCTCGGCCCACGAGCCGCGCGCGGTGAGGATCAGCACCGGTGTCACCAGCCCCGATGCCCGCCACTGGGCCAGCACCTCAAGCCCCGGCAAGCCAGGCAAGCCGAGGTCGAGAATAATCAGGTCATAGGGTTCGCTGCTGCCCTGGTAGACCGCATCCCTGCCGTCGGCCAGCCAGTCGAGCGCATAGCCCTGGCGTTGCAGGCTCTGGGTCAGTTCATCCGCCAGCGGCACGTTGTCCTCGACCAGTAACAGGCGCATCAGTCATCTTCCTCGTCTTTGAGCAGCGCTCCATTGGTAGCGTCGAGCTTGATCTCGCGTACCACGCCTTCAGGGGTCAGCAATTCGACCTCGTACTCATACCTGTCGTGTTTCTCTTCCAGCTCCGCTTCCAGCAGTTTCGCCCCGGGGTAACGCCCCAGGGCGGACTGCAGCAGTTGCTCAAGCGGCAGGATCACGCCCTGCTGACGCAATTGCAGGGCTTCATCCTGATCGAGGTCGCGGGCCGAAGCCAGCGAGCAGAGGGCCAACAGCGCGATGAGAAGTGTCTGTGCTGTTCGCGATCGAACGGTCATTAGTTATCCCGGGCATCCTTGAGGATTTCACCGGTCTTGGCATCCATGTCGACATCCCACTCGACATTCTGAGCGTCACGCAGTTCGACCTTGTAGATGTAGCGGCCGTACTCGTCTTCCAGCTCGGAATCGGTGACGGTTGCGCCTGGGTGCTTGGCTACTGCGGCGGCCTTGAGTTCGTCCAGAGACTTGATGGTCTTGGCGTTGACCAGTTTTACGACCTCGTCAGGCTGTACATCTTTAGCCATTGCAACGTTGGCGCTCAGGGCAAGGGCAGCAGTGGCGAACAGGGCAGTCAAAGTTTTCATGGTGTCTCTCCGTTGAGATCAAAAATGTTTCTACGGGGCCTAGAGTACCCAACCGAACTTAATTGAAGCTGAAAACAACTGGCGACATGATAGCGCAGCCCTGCCCCACTTCCGGAGCGCTGTTCTTTATAATTACCGGCTCAAGACAGCGAGGCCCGTATGAGTGCAATCCATATCAAGTACCCGGCGCTGACGCTCAAGGCCGGCAATCGCGCCTTGCAGCGCATCCGCGAGCGTGGATTACAGGCTGCCGATGTGGGTGTGCTGCCGGGTGCAGCTGGGGGGCCCAAGGCCCTCGGCATACAAGGCCTGGACCTGGCGTTGTTCGGCCATTGGTTGCCCAGCGCACCTCGTGAGCGGGCGTTGATCGGCGCATCCATCGGCTCCTGGCGCTTTGCCAGCGCCTGCTTGCCCAACCCCGCCCAGGCCCTGCAGCGCCTGGGCCAGCTGTACACCGAACAGGACTTTGCCAAGGGCGTGACCCAGGCCGAAGTCAGCCGCAGCTGCGAGCGCATGCTCGATAAACTGCTCGAAAACCGCGACGCACAGATACTCGCAAGCCCGGGCTACCGCCTGAACATCATGGTGGTCAAAAGCCATGGCCTGCTTGCTGACGATCACCACGCGCGCCTGGGCATGGGCTTGTCATCGGTCATCGCTGACAACCTGATTGGCCGTGCACGCCTGTCGCGGCACTTCGAGCGAATCATCTTGCACGACGCCCGCAGCGCTCCGCCATTGCAGCCACTGACGGACTTCCCCTCGCGCTGCCTGCCACTGGATGTTGCCAATTTGCGCCATGGCCTGCTGGCCTCGGGGTCGATCCCGATGGTCATGCAAGGCGTACGCGATATTCCGGGTGTCGGTCAGGGGACCTATCGAGATGGCGGCTTGCTGGACTATCACCTCGACTTGCCCTACTCCGGCGACGACCTGGTGCTCTACCCGCACTTCACCGACAGGGTCATCCCCGGCTGGTTCGACAAGGCCCTGCCGTGGCGCCGTGGGGATACCCAGCGCTTGCGCAATGTGCTGCTGCTTGCGCCTTCGCCGCAGTACCTGGCCAGCCTGCCCTACGGCAAGCTGCCGGATCGTAGCGATTTCAAGCGCTTCATGGGCGATGCGGGCAGCCGTCAGCGTTATTGGCACAAGGCAATGGCTGAAAGCCAGCGCCTGGGCGACGAGCTGCTCGAACTGATAGAAACCGGCAAGCTGCACACGCATCTGCAACCACTGAAGTAACCATGCTGGTAAACTGGCAGCCAGCATTGGTTTACAGAGTCAAGATATCGTGGAAATTTTCAAAGAGTTTACGTTCGAATCGGCCCACCGCCTGCCTCACGTGCCTGAAGGGCACAAGTGCGGTCGCCTGCATGGCCATTCGTTCAAGGTTGCCCTGCACCTGACCGGCCCGCTCGATCCACATACCGGCTGGATCCGCGACTTCTCCGAGATCAAGGCGATCTTCAAGCCGCTGTACGAACAACTGGACCATAACTACCTGAACGACATTCCAGGCCTGGAGAATCCGACCAGCGAAGTGATCGCCAAGTGGATCTGGGACCAGGTCAAGCCGCTGCTGCCAGAGCTGTCCAAGGTGCGCATTCACGAGACCTGCACCAGTGGTTGCGAGTACTACGGCGACTGAGTCGGCGAAGGAAGCGAACAAACCACCCTGCGGGGTGGTTTTTTTTGGCTGGCATTTTATCCAGCTGGGCGCTGAAAAGACAAAACCCCTACCTGCATATGCAGATAGGGGTTTCGGAATTTAATCTTGACGATGACCTACTCTCACATGGGGAAACCCCACACTACCATCGGCGATGCATCGTTTCACTGCTGAGTTCGGGATGGGATCAGGTGGTTCCAATGCTCTATGGTCGTCAAGAAATTCTGTTGCCAGAAGGTCTTGTTAGACACTCCAGCGAATCGGGTATGTGATGTTTGTGAGTTACAAATCTTCGGCTGTGCAGTCTTCACAACACCGCAATCTGGCTTTCGCTCAAATTGCTTGGGTGTTATATGGTCAAGCCTCACGGGCAATTAGTATTGGTTAGCTCAACGCCTCACAGCGCTTACACACCCAACCTATCAACGTCGTAGTCTTCGACGGCCCTTCAGGGAGCTCAAGGCTCCAGTGAGATCTCATCTTGAGGCAAGTTTCCCGCTTAGATGCTTTCAGCGGTTATCTCTTCCGAACATAGCTACCCGGCAATGCCACTGGCGTGACAACCGGAACACCAGAGGTTCGTCCACTCCGGTCCTCTCGTACTAGGAGCAGCCCCTCTCAAATCTCAAACGTCCACGGCAGATAGGGACCGAACTGTCTCACGACGTTCTAAACCCAGCTCGCGTACCACTTTAAATGGCGAACAGCCATACCCTTGGGACCGGCTTCAGCCCCAGGATGTGATGAGCCGACATCGAGGTGCCAAACACCGCCGTCGATATGAACTCTTGGGCGGTATCAGCCTGTTATCCCCGGAGTACCTTTTATCCGTTGAGCGATGGCCCTTCCATACAGAACCACCGGATCACTAAGACCTACTTTCGTACCTGCTCGACGTGTCTGTCTCGCAGTCAAGCGCGCTTTTGCCTTTATACTCTACGACCGATTTCCGACCGGTCTGAGCGCACCTTCGTACTCCTCCGTTACTCTTTAGGAGGAGACCGCCCCAGTCAAACTACCCACCATACACTGTCCTCGATCCGGATAACGGACCTGAGTTAGAACCTCAAAGTTGCCAGGGTGGTATTTCAAGGATGGCTCCACGCGAACTGGCGTCCACGCTTCAAAGCCTCCCACCTATCCTACACAAGCAAATTCAAAGTCCAGTGCAAAGCTATAGTAAAGGTTCACGGGGTCTTTCCGTCTAGCCGCGGATACACTGCATCTTCACAGCGATTTCAATTTCACTGAGTCTCGGGTGGAGACAGCGCCGCCATCGTTACGCCATTCGTGCAGGTCGGAACTTACCCGACAAGGAATTTCGCTACCTTAGGACCGTTATAGTTACGGCCGCCGTTTACCGGGGCTTCGATCAAGAGCTTCGCGTTAGCTAACCCCATCAATTAACCTTCCGGCACCGGGCAGGCGTCACACCCTATACGTCCACTTTCGTGTTTGCAGAGTGCTGTGTTTTTAATAAACAGTCGCAGCGGCCTGGTATCTTCGACCGGCATGGGCTTACGGAGCAAGTCCTTCACCCTCACCGGCGCACCTTCTCCCGAAGTTACGGTGCCATTTTGCCTAGTTCCTTCACCCGAGTTCTCTCAAGCGCCTTGGTATTCTCTACCCAACCACCTGTGTCGGTTTGGGGTACGGTTCCTGGTTATCTGAAGCTTAGAAGCTTTTCTTGGAAGCATGGCATCAACCACTTCGTCGCCTAATGGCAACTCGTCATCAGCTCTCGGCCTTAAGATCCCGGATTTACCTAAGATCTCAGCCTACCACCTTAAACTTGGACAACCAACGCCAAGCTGGCCTAGCCTTCTCCGTCCCTCCATCGCAATAACCAGAAGTACAGGAATATTAACCTGTTTTCCATCGACTACGCTTTTCAGCCTCGCCTTAGGGACCGACTAACCCTGCGTCGATTAACGTTGCGCAGGAAACCTTGGTCTTTCGGCGTGGGAGTTTTTCACTCCCATTGTCGTTACTCATGTCAGCATTCGCACTTCTGATACCTCCAGCAAGCTTCTCAACTCACCTTCACAGGCTTACAGAACGCTCCTCTACCGCATCACCTAAGTGATACCCGTAGCTTCGGTGTATGGTTTGAGCCCCGTTACATCTTCCGCGCAGGCCGACTCGACTAGTGAGCTATTACGCTTTCTTTAAAGGGTGGCTGCTTCTAAGCCAACCTCCTAGCTGTCTAAGCCTTCCCACATCGTTTCCCACTTAACCATAACTTTGGGACCTTAGCTGACGGTCTGGGTTGTTTCCCTTTTCACGACGGACGTTAGCACCCGCCGTGTGTCTCCCATGCTCGGCACTTGTAGGTATTCGGAGTTTGCATCGGTTTGGTAAGTCGGGATGACCCCCTAGCCGAAACAGTGCTCTACCCCCTACAGTGATACATGAGGCGCTACCTAAATAGCTTTCGAGGAGAACCAGCTATCTCCGAGCTTGATTAGCCTTTCACTCCGATCCACAGGTCATCCGCTAACTTTTCAACGGTAGTCGGTTCGGTCCTCCAGTCAGTGTTACCTAACCTTCAACCTGCCCATGGATAGATCGCCCGGTTTCGGGTCTATACCCAGCGACTAAACGCCCTATTAAGACTCGCTTTCGCTACGCCTCCCCTATTCGGTTAAGCTCGCCACTGAATATAAGTCGCTGACCCATTATACAAAAGGTACGCAGTCACCTAACAAGTAGGCTCCCACTGCTTGTACGCATACGGTTTCAGGATCTATTTCACTCCCCTCTCCGGGGTTCTTTTCGCCTTTCCCTCACGGTACTGGTTCACTATCGGTCAGTCAGTAGTATTTAGCCTTGGAGGATGGTCCCCCCATATTCAGACAAAGTTTCTCGTGCTCCGTCCTACTCGATTTCATGACTAAGAGATTTTCGCGTACAGGGCTATCACCCACTATGGCCGCACTTTCCAGAGCGTTCCGCTAATCTCAAAGCCACTTAAGGGCTAGTCCCCGTTCGCTCGCCACTACTAAGGGAATCTCGGTTGATTTCTTTTCCTCAGGGTACTTAGATGTTTCAGTTCCCCTGGTTCGCCTCTTGCACCTATGTATTCAGTACAAGATACTCAGCTTATGCTGAGTGGGTTCCCCCATTCAGAGATCTCCGGATCAAAGTCTGTTTGCCGACTCCCCGAAGCTTATCGCAGGCTACCACGTCTTTCATCGCCTCTGACTGCCAAGGCATCCACCGTATGCGCTTCTTCACTTGACCATATAACCCCAAGCAATCTGGTTATACTGTGAAGACAACATTCGCCGAAAACTTGTAATTACTCACAAATTTTACCTTAGCCTGAACACACACCAGTGAAAGTGCTGTCCAGTCTATCTTTCTATCACATACCCAAATTTTTAAAGAACGATTCTGAAAAAGTTCAGAAATCAATATTCGATACGAATATTCATTTCTAAGCTTTGACACGGTAGCAAGGGGTGGTGGAGCCAAGCGGGATCGAACCGCTGACCTCCTGCGTGCAAGGCAGGCGCTCTCCCAGCTGAGCTATGGCCCCAACAAGAAACTGGTGGGTCTGGGCAGATTCGAACTGCCGACCTCACCCTTATCAGGGGTGCGCTCTAACCAACTGAGCTACAGACCCAGTTAAGAGCTGTTACCGATATCGTCTTCTTCAATGAATCAAGCAATTCGTGTGGGAGCTCATAAGACAGCTGATGTCTGTCGATTAAGGAGGTGATCCAGCCGCAGGTTCCCCTACGGCTACCTTGTTACGACTTCACCCCAGTCATGAATCACACCGTGGTAACCGTCCTCCCGAAGGTTAGACTAGCTACTTCTGGTGCAACCCACTCCCATGGTGTGACGGGCGGTGTGTACAAGGCCCGGGAACGTATTCACCGCGACATTCTGATTCGCGATTACTAGCGATTCCGACTTCACGCAGTCGAGTTGCAGACTGCGATCCGGACTACGATCGGTTTTGTGAGATTAGCTCCACCTCGCGGCTTGGCAACCCTCTGTACCGACCATTGTAGCACGTGTGTAGCCCAGGCCGTAAGGGCCATGATGACTTGACGTCATCCCCACCTTCCTCCGGTTTGTCACCGGCAGTCTCCTTAGAGTGCCCACCATAACGTGCTGGTAACTAAGGACAAGGGTTGCGCTCGTTACGGGACTTAACCCAACATCTCACGACACGAGCTGACGACAGCCATGCAGCACCTGTGTCAGAGTTCCCGAAGGCACCAATCCATCTCTGGAAAGTTCTCTGCATGTCAAGGCCTGGTAAGGTTCTTCGCGTTGCTTCGAATTAAACCACATGCTCCACCGCTTGTGCGGGCCCCCGTCAATTCATTTGAGTTTTAACCTTGCGGCCGTACTCCCCAGGCGGTCAACTTAATGCGTTAGCTGCGCCACTAAAATCTCAAGGATTCCAACGGCTAGTTGACATCGTTTACGGCGTGGACTACCAGGGTATCTAATCCTGTTTGCTCCCCACGCTTTCGCACCTCAGTGTCAGTATGAGCCCAGGTGGTCGCCTTCGCCACTGGTGTTCCTTCCTATATCTACGCATTTCACCGCTACACAGGAAATTCCACCACCCTCTGCCCTACTCTAGCTTGCCAGTTTTGGATGCAGTTCCCAGGTTGAGCCCGGGGATTTCACATCCAACTTAACAAACCACCTACGCGCGCTTTACGCCCAGTAATTCCGATTAACGCTTGCACCCTCTGTATTACCGCGGCTGCTGGCACAGAGTTAGCCGGTGCTTATTCTGTCGGTAACGTCAAAATACTCACGTATTAGGTAAGTACCCTTCCTCCCAACTTAAAGTGCTTTACAATCCGAAGACCTTCTTCACACACGCGGCATGGCTGGATCAGGCTTTCGCCCATTGTCCAATATTCCCCACTGCTGCCTCCCGTAGGAGTCTGGACCGTGTCTCAGTTCCAGTGTGACTGATCATCCTCTCAGACCAGTTACGGATCGTCGCCTTGGTGAGCCATTACCTCACCAACTAGCTAATCCGACCTAGGCTCATCTGATAGCGCAAGGCCCGAAGGTCCCCTGCTTTCTCCCGTAGGACGTATGCGGTATTAGCGTTCCTTTCGAAACGTTGTCCCCCACTACCAGGCAGATTCCTAGGTATTACTCACCCGTCCGCCGCTGAATCGAAGAGCAAGCTCCTCTCATCCGCTCGACTTGCATGTGTTAGGCCTGCCGCCAGCGTTCAATCTGAGCCATGATCAAACTCTTCAGTTCAATACTGCTTGGGTTTTGAGAAAACCCTAAACTTGGCTCAGCAATCTCAAATGACTTACTTTCAAATCTTTCGATTTTCGTGTAGCCACTTGTGATGCTGATAATCTTTTTGACTATCAGTCTGAGCTCACAAGCACCCACACGAATTGCTTGATTCAGTTGTTAAAGAGCGGTTGGTTAAGAGCCTTTCGTCTCAACCGAGGCGCGCATTCTACGCTTTCCTCAGAGCCTGTCAAGCGTTTATTTTGAAGTTTTTCGTTTCACTTCAAACACTTGACTCGCTGCGATCTCTCGTAGCGGGAGGCGAATTCTACAGCGTTTCAAACCGCTGTCAACTGCCTTTTTCACCGCTGCCGATCTTTCGATCGAAGCCCCTCCGGATGACCCTGGAACCGCTAACTCTTTGAAACTCAAGGAGCTTTCAGTTCAGACTGCGCCGGAAGTGGGGCGAATTATAGAGAGATTAAATCGGACGTCAAGGGTTAATTCAGAAAACCCCGAACAAAAGAATAATGAGCAGTATATTGCTCATTATTGGGCCTTTGCGCATCATAGTCTGCCCGCGCTAGTACCTATATAAGGAATGCCCTCCCGCAATGAATAGCCAACCCCGCAGCCTGGCCGCCACTCTCTTCCCTATTGGCTTGCTGCTGATCGCCATGGCCTCGATCCAGTCCGGGGCCTCGCTGGCCAAGAGCATGTTCCCGGTAGTGGGCGCACAAGGCACCACCACCCTGCGCCTGATCTTTGCCAGCATCATCATGCTGTTGCTGCTGCGCCCCTGGCGCGCCAGGCTCAGTGCCAGCACCCTGCGCACCGTGATCATCTACGGTATGGCCCTGGGCGGGATGAATTTCCTCTTCTATATGTCGCTGCGCACCGTGCCACTGGGCATTGCCGTCGCCTTGGAGTTTACCGGCCCGCTAGCCGTCGCCCTGTACGCGTCGCGACGGGTCGTGGATTTTCTCTGGATCGGCCTGGCGGTAATTGGTTTGCTGCTGTTGATTCCGATCGGCCAGACCAGCGCCAGCATCGACCTGGTTGGCGCAGGCTACGCACTGGGCGCCGGCGTGTGCTGGGCGCTGTACATTCTATATGGGCAAAAGGCCGGTGCCGAGAACGGCATCCAGACCGCCGCCCTGGGCGTGATGATTGCCGCGCTGTTCGTCGCCCCCATCGGCATAGCCCATGCCGGTAGCGCGCTGCTCACCCCATCACTGCTGCCTATCGCCCTGGGCGTTGCGATACTCTCCACAGCCCTGCCCTACAGCCTGGAAATGGTCGCCCTGACACGCATGCCCGCCCGGACCTTCGGCACCTTGATGAGTATCGAACCCGCGTTCGGCGCACTATCAGGCTTGCTGTTCCTGGGCGAAGTGCTGACCGTAGCGCAATGGCTGGCTATTGCCGCAATCATTACCGCCTCAGTTGGCGCCACCCTGTCACTGCGCAAGGAACGCCCGGCGCTGGTTGCCGCTGACTGATTTGAGAAATATTTGCATTTAAATAGACGCTGGTCATTGTGCCGGACTTCCACCATCTTTAAGCTGTCATATAACGTCAACCTTAAAGATATCTAATTGACAAGACAGGGACGCGAAGAGGCATCAGGGACGAAGCACGGGAAATTAGACACGGGCGGTAGACCCGGTACGCATTAAGGACAGGAATGAAACGAATTTTGCTCATCCTAGCCATTTTGGCCATCGCGGGGTGTGCGGCGACGGCGAGCACCGAAGTCAAACGAGGCAAGAAAGGCCTGCACATCAACTGCTCTGGCCTGTCTTCATCTTGGGACAAATGCTACGCCAAGGCCGAAGCCTCCTGCGGCAGCAAAGGCTATAAAGTCATTGCCCGTTCAGGTGACGGCGATGCCGAGCCCGGTGACTATCCTTTTGGCCTCAACCCTGCTGGCTACACCAGCCGCAGCATGATCGTCATCTGCAAGTAAGCTGATCAAAAAACAAGGGCAGCCCACAGGCCGCCCTTGCTGTCACTGCCGTCTAGATATCAGATCGATTCCGTACGAACCTGCAACCAACGCAACGCAGGCCCCTCCAACAATGGCGAAAGGCGCTTGCGTACCTCTGCGTGATAGCCATTGAGCCAGTCACGCTCCTCACTACTCAATCGCTGCGTCAGCAGGCAGCGGGTATCGATCGGACACAGCGTCAGGGTTTCAAACTCGAGAAAGTCGCCAAACGCGCTTTTGCCCGCCTCACGGTTGAACACCAGGTTCTCGATACGCACGCCCCACTCGCCGGGACGATAGGTACCGGGCTCGATCGAGGTGATCATTCCCGCCTGCATGGCGGTCTGTGGCGCGGCGGCGGCCTGATAGGCAATCACCTGCGGCCCTTCATGCACATTCATGAAGTAGCCGACACCATGCCCTGTGCCATGACCGTAGTCGACCTGCTCCGCCCAGATGGGCGCACGGGCTATGGCATCGAGCAGTGGCGACAGGATGCCGCGAGGGAAACGCGCGCGGGACAATGCAATGACACCTTTGAGTACCCGGGTGCAGTCCTGTTTTTGTTCAACAGAGGGGTTGCCTATCGGCACCATCCGGGTGATGTCGGTAGTCCCGCCCAGGTACTGTCCGCCGGAATCGATCAGCAACAGACCATCGCCTTCAATGCGCGCGTGGGATTCGTCGGTTGCCCGGTAATGCGGCATGGCGCCATTGGCATTGAAGGCGGCGATGGTCGAGAAGCTCAGCGAGACGAACCCCGGGCGACGTGCACGCGAAGCACTGAGCTGTTCATCCACGCTTAGCTCGGTGATCGGCTCGCCGCGCCCCTGGGCCGCCTCGAACCAGGCGAAGAATTCGCACAGCGCCGCGCCATCTTGCTCCATGGCCTTGCGGATATGTGCAAGGTCGGCTGCGCTTTTCTGCGACTTGGCCAGCGTGGTCGGGTTCAACCCTTCTACCAGGCGAACGCCATTGGCGGCATTGGCCAACAGGCCACTAGTAACTCGCGCCGGGTCGATCAGCAGGCTGGCGCCAGCGGGAATCGCGGCCAGTGCCGAGGCAACCTCGGCATAGTCGCGCAAACTGATGCCGTCGACTTCCAGCACATGACGCAAATGTTCGTCGACCTTGTTCAGGGCGACGAACAGGGTGGCCTGACCTTGGCTGATCAGGGCAAAGGAGACGAACACCGGATTGTAGGAAACGTCACTGCCGCGCAGGTTGAACAGCCAGGCGATGTCGTCCAGAGTGGCGATGAAGTGCCAGTCGGCGCCACGCTCGCCCATGGCCTGACGCAGGTTGGCCAGTTTTTCGGCACGACTGACCGTGGCTTCGGGCGGCAGGTGCTGGTACACCGGGTTTTCCGGCAGCGCCGGGCGGTCAGCCCAGATTTGCCCGAGCAGATCCCTATCACTTAACAAACGCACGTTGCGCGCCTTGAGCCGCTCGCCCAGCTGGCGTGCAGATGCCAGGGCCATGACCGCGCCGTCGACCGCAACCACGCCGCCTTCAGGGGCCTGCTCGGCCAGCCAGTCCAGCGGACCGGGCTTGCCTGGCAGCAACTTCACCAGTTCGATGGTAGTGCCCGCCAGTTCCTTTTCTGCCTGTTCCCAATAGCGGCTGTCCGCCCACAGGCCGGCGAAGTCGGCGCTGACGATCAAGGTGCCGACCGAGCCATGGAACCCGGACAACCATTGCCTGGCCTGCCAATAACCGGGCAGGTATTCGGAAAGGTGCGGGTCGGCCGAAGGCACCAACAGGGCATCGACGCCTTCGCGCTGCATCACTTCACGAATACGTTCCAGGCGCGTATTCACCGCTTCCTGCGTTGAAGACTGAGTGTTCATGCTGACTCCTGCTACCACGGCATCCATTGTTATAGGCGCTGATAATGGAACAGGCTTCAGCCCTGGGCAACCGCCCAGAAGGGTTGTGATTGTAACGAGGCCTTTATCGCGCGGATTGCCTGGTCGATGTCTTCTGCCCGGGTGTAGCGGCCCAGGCTCAGGCGAAGGGTCTGGCGCGCGGCCTGCGGTTCGAGCCCCAGCGCAAGAAGCACGTGGGACGCTGCATTGCTCGCCGAATTGCAGGCTGAGGTCGAAGAAAATGCCAAGGTCTGGGCCAACGTCGAAAAATCGGGAACGTCACCGCCGAAGGTAAGACTCAGGGTATGCGCGACGCGTTGCCCGGCACTGCCGTTGAGCTTCACCCCGGGCACGCTCAGCAACTGATCGAGCAAGCGCTGCTGCAGATGAGCGATGCGCCGGGTTTCGTCGTCAAGCAGCGCCTGGGCCACGGCAAACGCCTCGCCCATGCCGACGATCTGGTGCGTTGCCAGCGTCCCGGAGCGCAGCCCGCCTTCGTGCCCGCCGCCGTGGATCTGCGCTTGCAGCAAGGGCCTGGCGCGCTCTCCTACATACAAGGCGCCAATACCTTTGGGCCCATAGACCTTGTGCGCGGAAAAGGACATCAAGTCGACCGGCCAGCGGGCCAGGTCGATCGACAGCTTGCCCGCCCCTTGCGCCGCGTCCACATGCAGCAAGGCGCCATGCTGGCGTACAACCTCGGCCAGCGCCGGGATATCGTTGACGGTCCCCAGCTCGTTATTCACCAGCATCAGTGAAACCAGGAAGGTATCTTCGCGCAGGGCTGCGCGAAGCGCTTCGGTTGTGATCAGGCCCTGGGCGTCGGGCGCGAGCAAGGTCAGCTCGAATCCGTTTTGCTCAAGCTGGCGAACGGTATCGAGCACCGCCTTGTGTTCGATCTGGCTGGTAATGATGTGACCACCCTGGCGCCCCTGGGCGAGGCCCTTGAGCGCCAGGTTGTTCGATTCGGTCGCCCCCGAGGTCCAGACGATCTGCCCGGCCTGCGCCCCCACCAGCCCGGCAACCTGGGCACGGGCATTCTCCACGGCCGTGCGCGCGTTCTGCCCGTAGTAATGGGAGCTGGAGGCCGGATTGCCAAAATTGCCCGAGGCGCCCAGACAGCTGACCATGGCCTGGATGACTCGCTCGTCGACCGGTGTCGTGGCGGCGTAGTCGAAATACAGCGGAAGATCGTTCATGACAGCAGGCTCTCTGGTTGTCGTCGCCATGCAAAGCAGACGTTGCCTAAATCCGTGTAGGGAAAGTGCAACGCCATAGTGCACCAGCCACCAATAGAACTATAAATTATCAATTTTCATATTTATATAACCTAAAAAACCATCCTTCAGTCACTCACCCTGAACTTCTGCCACTCATGGACTTCACATTCAGTACAGCCCGGCAAGGGAGGATCTGCCCATGCTCCGATCGACAGACCGCAAGCAAGGCGTGGTGCTGCTGGATACCCGTCAAAGTACACCCGAACACGAACACAGTGTGCACCTCAAGCTCGCCGAACGGCTCGCGCAGTTGTTCCACACCGAGGTGGTCAGCCCTGCCCAGCCGCCGACGGCAAAACAGAACTTCTACTACCTGCCCACTGAAACCCTGATCGGTGCCGAACGCTATCGGGCAATGGGCATTGGCGCACCGACCGATCTGTTTGGCGGCCTGGTCAGCCAGCCGTTTATGGCCACCAAGGCGATTTCCCACCCGATTGCGGCCGATGCGCGTTTTCCGCTGGGCTGGAGCAATGATTTCGCCCGGCTGGCCCAGGATGCGCTGCTTCGTGGCTACAGCGTCTTTAGCCTCGACGATGCCCTGCGCGCCGCACAATTGCTGTTGCGCGAGGGGCCCCTGCGCCTCAAGCCGGTACGCGCCACCGCAGGCCGCGGGCAATCCGTGATCGACAACATGAAAGGCCTGGAACAGGCACTGGGCGCCATGGATGAACAGGAAATAGCCCTCTGGGGCCTGACCCTGGAGGAGAACCTCAGCCAGGTGCAGACCTTCAGCGTCGGCCAGGCCCTGGTCGCCGGCATCCTCTGCAGCTACTACGGCACCCAACAGTTGACCCGCGACCATCAGGGCGAGGAGATCTACGGCGGGTCGGACCTGGTGCTGGTGCGCGGTGACTACGACGACCTGCTGCAACTGCAACTGGAAGATCACCTGCGCCTGGCCATTACCCAGGCCAGGACCTACGAACAGGCCGCGCTGCAGAGCTTCCCTGGGTTTATTGCCTCACGGCGCAACTATGACGTGGCACGCGGCCTTAACAGCCAGGGCAAGCTGCGCAGCGGCGTGCTCGAACAATCCTGGCGCATCGGTGGTGCCAGCAGTGCCGAGGTACTGGCGCTGCAGGCGTTTGCCGCTGACCCGGCGCTGATGCGCGTGCGCGCCTCCACCCATGAAGCCTTCGACGCGCCTGAGCTGCCCGCCGATGCGACGATTTTCTATCAGGGGGACGACAGTGAACTCGGACGAGTCTGCAAATACGCACGGATCCGCGACTATGACCATCCATAGCGAAGCGATCGAGATTCCGGTCGATGGCGAGAGCATCGCCGGAACCATCGTCAGCCCCAGTGCCAAGGTGCCCGCCATCCTCTTTGTGCACGGCTGGGGTGGCAGCCAGCAACGCGACCTGGCCAGGGCCAAGCAGATCACCGGCCTTGGCTGCGTGTGCATGACCTTCGACCTGCGTGGCCACGAGAAGACCGAAAGCCAGCGCCTGAGCGTTACCCGCGAGCAGAACCTCGCTGACCTGGTTGGCGCCTATGATCGGCTGGTCAGTCATCCGGCAGTCGACAGCAGCGCCATCGCCCTGATCGGCAGCAGCTACGGCGGCTACCTGGCGACCCTGCTGACGGCCTTGCGCCCGGTCAAATGGCTGGCATTACGGGTGCCGGCGCTGTACTGGGATGAGGAATGGAAGCTGCCCAAACAAGCCCTCGACCGCCAGCGTCTGAGCGACTACCGTCAGCGCCCGCTCGCGCCGGCAGACAACCGTGCACTGGGCGCCTGCGCCGAGTTTGCCGGCGATGTGCTGCTGGTGGAGTCGGAACAGGACGACTTCGTGCCACACAGCACCTTGATGAGTTACCGCTCAGCCTTCGTCAGTGCCCATTCGCTGACCCACCGGATCGTCGACGGCGCCGACCACGCGCTGTCCAGCGACCGCAGCCAGAAGGCCTACAGCTCTATTCTCAGTGCCTGGATCAGCGAAATGGTCATTGGCGCGCGACTTGACCGCTACCCGCATCATTCACCCTGGTACTCCTGAGTCCATAGGCAGTTGGCAGTGCAGCCCGTGCTCGGCTGTACGCGCCAGGCTGCTGAGGGTCTGGAAGGCATTGAAGTTCACGCTTCTGGCCTGGTGCTGGCGAATCAGTTGCAGGAACGGCTCCTGCTCGAAACTGCTGACAGCAGCCTCCCAGGCAGTACGTGACCGCCACTGCAGGTATTGCAATACCCGGCTGCCATCATCGCTGGCCTGGATACTGGCAGCGACCAGGCCGTTGTGCTGCACGGCAAGGTACTCGCTGCGCAGCACCAGCGCCTGGGCCAGCGCGTGTTGACGATCCGGCGCCACCTCGAACTCGATCATCTGGGTAAAACACAGGCTGTTGTCTGAAACCAGCATGAAGCTACTCCCTCTGCCTTTGCACTTGCGGTGCGATGGCAGGCAGGGTAAAACCTCGAGTTAACTAGAGGTCAAGAGAAATCCTGTCATGCCCGATACCGCCCAGAGCGCCCTCAGCGTCGGCCAATTGTCGGCGCGCAGCGGCGTGGCCGTGACCGCCCTGCATTTCTACGAAAGCAAAGGCCTGATCTACAGCACCCGCAGCGCCGGCAACCAGCGCCGCTACCCGCGCGAAACCCTGCGTCGGGTGGCGGTGATCAAGATGGCGCAACGCCTGGGTATTCCCTTGGCCACCATTCATGCCGCGTTGCAAACGCTGCCGGTGGGCCGTGCACCGAGCGTGAAGGACTGGCAACGGCTATCGGAGCAATGGCGCCAGGACCTGACCCGGCGCATCGACAAGCTGATGGTGCTGCGCGACCAGCTCGACGGCTGCATCGGCTGCGGCTGCATGTCGCTGCAAAGCTGCCCGCTGCGCAACTGTGACGACCAGCTCGGCGAACAGGGCCCCGGGCCGCAACTGCTGGAGCCTGGCGCCGAACACGACGACTAACGGCCCGTGCCGGCCAGAAGCTGCGCCAGCGCCTTGGCCTGCAAGGCCACGTCGGTCACCGATGTGCTCTCCCACCACAACCCGCGCAGCGGCGGGCCCATGGCAAACAGTTGCGAACTGTAGCGGCCCTCGCCATCCTGCACCGCGCCCTGGGCATTTGCGGCGATGCCCAGGGCCAGCGGCCCCGGCTGGATCAGCCGGCGTTGCAGCAAATTCTGCGGCAAGGGCCGGGCCACCCTGCGCCAGTCGTACTCAATACCGGTGGAATTGATCAGGGCGTCGGCGCTGATCCGCTCGACCTGCGTTTGCCCGCGAAAGCGCAGCTTGACCACCGGCAGGCGGTCGGCGCCGGTTTCGACCCCTTGCAACGACGCCGCATGAATCCGCAATCGCCCTGCTTCGATCAACTGCGCCAGCAATGCCGCTCCCGGCGGTGGCGATCGATGATGATGGCTCTCCCACCAGGGCCGCACATGGCGCACGAACTGGCGCTTGTGACGCTCGCTGGCCTGGCTCCAGAGCCTGCCGATATGCACGCGCACGGTGTCCAGGGGCGCCTGCCAGTCGATGCCCTGCTGCTGGGCCAAGCGGCACTGATTGCGCAAGGCCCGCAGCAGTTGCAATGGACTGCGCAGTGACAGGTCCGCAGCGAGAAAATCTTCCCATGCCGGCGGTTGACGACGTACATGAGGTAGCAGGCCGTGGCGCGAAAACACCTCGATCGGGCCGCGATGGCCGGCTGCCTGCAGCGACACCACGGCGTCGACCATGGTCAACCCGGAACCGATAATGACCACCCGGCCGTCCGGGTTGATCGACCGCATGGCCTGGATATCCCAGGGGTCCACACAGGCGCTGTTGAAAGCATTGTCGCCGCGTTGGGGAGTACGCGCGGCGGCAAACATGCCGGTGGCCAGGACGGCCCGGCTGGCGCGCAAGGTCCGACCGTCGGCCAGGCTTACGCTGAGCCCCAGTTCATCCACCGCCAGGTCCAGCGCCTCGGCCTGAACATGCTCAAGCCACGAGCCCTGCTGCGCACCCACCGCCTGCGCCTCGGCCAGGCGCTGACGGACATACACGCCAAACAGCCCGCGAGGCGCAAACAGCTCTGTCACCGGTACCCCTTGCGCGGCCGACTCTGGCCAGCCTCCGGCAGCAATGTGCTGGCCCAGCCACTGGCTCAGGTCATCGGCGTTGTCCGGGTCGACACTCATGCGCGCGGCATTGCCGTTGAGGGTGTGCCCCAGGTGCGTGGCGCTGTAGGCTTCGCCGCGCCCCAGTTCATCGCGTGGCTCGACGACCAGTACACGGCGCTGGCCGGCTTGGCGCAGCAACTGCGCCGCGAGCAGCGCTGCGCTCAAGCCACCGCCGATGATCAGCACATCAGCCGCAGGGTTGTTGGGGTGTTCAGGGGCGCTCATGGCGTTCTCCGTCTTGTTTGCAACGGATAATAGGCAACAAAACGCCAGGTGCGCAGCCCGGCCTGTACCAAAGTAGGATCAAGCCACCACAGCGGTGAGTCGGCGCCGGTAGTCGCTGGGGGCAAGGCCGGTGACCTTGAAGAACACTTTGCGAAACGCGCCCGGGTCCTGATAGCCGACACCCCAGGCGATCTGGTCGATTGAGCGGTTGGTGAACTCAAGCATGCGGCAAGCCCGCCCGACCCTGACCTGCTGGCAGTACTCGGTGGGCTTAAGGCCCGTGGCGCTGCGAAACCGGCGCAGGAAAGTGCGCTGCTCAAGGCCGGCACACGTGGCCATGGCCGCCAGCGACACCTCACGCGCACCACTGCCCTGCAACCAGTGCTGGACCTTGAGCACCGCCTCGTCGCCGTGGTCCAGCCGAGGGCTGAAGACGCTGCCGGGGTGCTGCCCGCCGCTGACCCGTTCGACCGCCAGGAACCGCGCAGTCTCCGCCGCCAGGGTTTCGCCCAGGAAACGCTCGACCAGTTTCAGGCCCAGATCGGTCCAGGCCATCAACCCGGCCGAGGTGATGATGTCGCCGTCATCGAGCAGCGGCAGGTTGGCTTCGACCTGCACCTGCGCAAAGCGCTCGGCCAGTGATTGCGCGAAATTCCAGTGGGTGGTAGCCGGGCGCCCGTCAAGCAGGCCGCTGGCGGCGATGAAGAACACCCCGACGCAAACCGACACCAGCAACGCGCCGTCCGCATGCCATTGACGCAGGCTGGCACAGTAGCGATCGAGCAGTTCGGGCGAGGGCGCCTGGGTCAGGCTCGGCGGGATGATCATGGCCCGCAGCGGGTGCAGGCTGCCTGGGTGCGTGTCGAAGGTTACCTGCAGTTGCTGATCAGGCCCCTCGCTCCAATGGCTGACGCACAATGCGGGCCGCTCCAGCGCCCCCAACTCCAGGCGCAGGCGGTTGGCCACGGCAAACAGATCGGTCAGGCCATGCACGGCGGCCAGTTGCGCGCCGGGATAAACCAGCACGCCAATTTCCAGAGTGTCCTGCGCCGCTGCCATTGTCAGTTTTTCCCGCCAATTTGTCGTTCGCGCCAATCCGCAAGCGCATCGTCCAAGCCTATAACTATCACCACGCCACAACCACTCCCCAACACGAGGCTTTTGACATGAGCAAGCAGGCACTGATCGTCATCGATATCCAGAACGATTACTTCCCCGGCGGCAAATGGACTCTGGATGGTGCCGATGCGGCAGCCGACAACGCCGCCAGCATCCTTGAGGCCGCCCGCGTCCGCGGCGACCTGGTGGTGCATGTACGTCACGAGTTCGAGTCCGAAGACGCGCCGTTCTTCACCCCGGGCTCGCAAGGTGCGCAGATTCACCCCAAGGCCGCCAGCCGCGCAGGCGAGCCGGTGCTGCTCAAGCACAGGGTCAATTCGTTCCTGGGTACCGGGCTCAAGCAGTTGCTGGATGAGCAGAACGTCAGCGAACTCACGGTGATCGGCAGCATGAGCCACATGTGCATCGATGCCGTCTGCCGCGCGGCGGCCGATTACGGCTATGGCGTCACCGTGGTTCACGATGCCTGCGCGACCCGCGCCCTGGAGTTCAACGGCATCAATGTGCCGGCGGCGCAGGTGCATTCAGCCTTTATGGCATCGCTGGCCTTCGCCTACGCCCAGGTGATTTCCACCGAACACTACCTGACCGACACCAAGCGCTGAGTGCCGTGACCCGCCGCGGGCTCAGATCACCACATTGCGCACGAAGCGGGTCGCCACCTCGCCGTCATTGCGATAGGCATAGCGGCGATTGCTGGCAAAGGTGAAGAACTCGCCAGCATTGAGCCGCTGTTGCTGCCCTTCGACCTCCAGGGTCAGGCATCCTTCGAACACAAACAACTGCTCGCTCCAGCCATCGGCATCGGGCTCGCAGGGGTAGACCTCACCGGGTTCCAGGCGCCACTCCCAGAGTTCGACCTCCCGGGTGGCGGCGGAGCTTGCCAGCAGCACGGCCTTGCTGCCGGGATGCACACCGGCCCAGGCCAGTTCGTTGATGCGGCTCGGGTCGCGGTTATCCGGCGCCTTGATCAAGTCACTGAAGGCAACTTGCAGGGCTTCGGCGATCAGATCCAGAGTAGTCAGACTGACATTCTTTTCGCCGGCCTCGATGGCCACCAGCATGCGCCGGCTGACCCCGGACTTTTGCGCCAGGGCACTCTGGCTCAACTGGGCAGCATGGCGCAGGCGACGAATGTTCTGGCTGACATGCTGAAGCACCGAGGCGCGTTGAGGGGAATCTTTGTGCACTATATTGCTCATCAATAGGGGTTGCGCAGTATACTGCCCACTTTCGCCGCAATTGTGCGTCGACCCTCTTCCGTGTGCAAGGCCATGACCCCAACGAACTCCGCTGAACGCCCTTCCGTTTCCTTCCGGCTGAGCAAGGCCGAACTGGTGCTGGTGTTTATCACTATGCTCTGGGGCGGCACCTTTTTGCTGGTGCATAACGTGATGACGGTCAGCGGGCCGATGTTCTTCGTCGGTTTGCGCTTTGCCGCCGCGGCCTTGTTCGTCGGCCTGGTGACGGCCCGCTCGCTGCCGGGCCTGACCGCTACCGAACTCAAGGCCGGGGTGTTGATCGGTGTATCGATCATGCTTGGCTACGGCCTGCAGACCGTTGGCCTGCAAACCATCAGCAGCAGCCAGTCGGCATTCATCACCGCCCTGTACGTACCCTTCGTGCCCTTGCTGCAATGGCTGGTGCTGGGCCGCCGCCCGGGCCTGATGCCAAGCCTGGGTATCTGCCTGGCGTTTGCCGGCCTGATGCTGCTGGCAGGCCCCGGTGGTGGTTCGCTGCAGTTCAGTCCGGGGGAAATCGCCACCCTGGTCAGCGCCGTAGCCATTGCCGCAGAAATCATCCTGATCAGCCGCTACGCCGGCCAGGTGGATGTTCGCCGGGTAACCGTCGTGCAACTGGCCACCGCCTCGGCGCTGTCGTTCATGATGGTGGTACCGACCCAGGAGCGCCTGCCGGACTTCTCCTGGCTGTTGCTGCTCAGCGCCGTGGGCCTGGGGGCGATGAGCGCGGTGATCCAGGTGGCGATGAACTGGGCACAGAAATCGGTCTCGCCAACCCGTGCCACGCTGATTTATGCCGGTGAACCGGTGTGGGCCGGCATCGTCGGGCGCATTGCCGGCGAGCGCCTGCCAGGCGTGGCCCTGCTTGGGGGTTTGCTGATCGTCGTCGCCGTGGTGGTCAGCGAGCTGAAGTTTCGCCGCCGTAACCAAGAGCAGACGACTCTCGAGGCCCACGCCGAAGAACGCGAACCGGGTCTGTGATCGACAAATGCAGGCTATCCTTTGAAAAAAACTGTTATAAAAAAAAGGATTGATACAGCGCTCTTGTAGGATTCTGCGACAGCTTGCGGGTTGGTGATCGACCAGTCGCCACGTATGATCCCTTACAAACTCCTGCAGATTAGAAATCTATGTCCTTGATAGTGCTACTGCTTCTGCCGTTCGTCGGCAGCTGCCTGGCGGCTGTCTTGCCGCACAACGCACGTAACAGCGAATCGCTGCTGGCCGGACTGGTCGCCCTGGTGGGCACTGTCCAGGTCGCTTTGATGTACCCGCAGATCGCCCATGGCGGCGTGATCCGTGAAGAATTCCTGTGGCTGCCGAGCCTGGGCCTGAACCTGGTCCTGCGCATGGACGGCTTCGCCTGGCTGTTCTCCTTGCTGGTGCTGGGCATCGGTACCCTGGTGTCGCTGTACGCGCGCTACTACATGTCGCCGCAAGACCCAGTACCGCGCTTCTTTGCCTTTTTCCTGGCGTTCATGGGTGCCATGCTCGGCCTGGTGATTTCCGGCAACCTGATCCAGATTGTATTCTTCTGGGAACTGACCAGCCTGTTCTCGTTCCTGTTGATCGGCTACTGGCACCATCGCGCCGACGCCCGCCGCGGTGCCTACATGGCCCTGATGGTCACTGGCGCGGGTGGCCTATGCCTGCTGGCGGGGGTACTGCTGCTCGGCCATGTGGTCGGCAGCTACGACCTGGACAAGGTCCTCGCTGCCGGTGAGCAGATTCGCAACCATGCCCTGTATCCCGTCCTGTTACCCCTGATCCTGCTCGGCGCGTTGAGCAAAAGCGCGCAATTCCCCTTCCACTTCTGGCTGCCCCATGCCATGGCGGCGCCCACCCCGGTCTCGGCCTACCTGCACTCGGCGACCATGGTCAAGGCCGGGGTATTCCTGCTGGCGCGGCTGTGGCCGGCGCTCTCCGGCACCGAGGAATGGTTCTGGATCGTCAGCGGCGCCGGCGCCGCCACCCTGGTGCTCGGCGCCTTTGCGGCGATGTTCCAGAACGACCTCAAGGGCCTGCTGGCCTATTCGACCATCAGCCACCTAGGCCTGATCACCCTGCTGCTGGGCCTGAACAGCCCGCTGGCAGCGGTCGCCGCGGTGTTTCACATCCTCAACCATGCCACCTTCAAGGCCTCGCTGTTCATGGCCGCAGGGATCATCGACCACGAAAGCGGCACCCGCGACATCCGCCGCCTCAGCGGTCTGTTCCGGCTCATTCCGTTCACCGCGACCCTGGCCATGGTCGCCAGCGCCGCGATGGCCGGGGTGCCATTGATGAACGGCTTCCTGTCCAAAGAGATGTTCTTCGCCGAAACCGTATTCATCAGCTCCACCGCCTGGGTCGAAGCGGCCTTGCCGGTCATCGCCACCCTAGCCGGTACCTTCAGCGTTGCCTATGCCTTGCGCTTTACCGTCGACGTGTTCTTCGGCCCGCCGGCCACCGACCTGCCGCACACGCCCCACGAGCCGCCGCGCTGGATGCGCGCGCCGGTCGAATTGCTGGTGATGACCTGCCTGGTGGTCGGTATCTTCCCGGCGCAATCGGTCGGCCCGCTGCTGGCCGCTGCCGCTTTGCCGGTGGTGGGCGGCACCCTGCCCGAGTACAGCCTGGCGATCTGGCACGGCTGGAACGCGCCGCTGATCATGAGCCTGATCGCCATGAGCGGCGGCATCATCCTTTACCTGCTGCTGCGCAACCAGCTCAAGCTCGGGCGTTTCCCGTCGCCGCCGCTGATCGAGCGCTTCAACGGCAAGCGCCTGTTCGAACACGGCCAGGTGCTGATCATGCGCACCGCCCGGCGTTTCGAACGGGTGTTCACCACCCGGCGCCTGCAAAAGCAGCTGTTCATGCTGGTGCTGATCGCCCTGCTGGCCGGCCTGCTGCCGATGCTGCACAGCGGCCTGAGCTGGGGTGACCGGCCGAAGATCCCGGGCTCGGGTGTGTTCGTCATGCTCTGGCTGATCGCCATTGCCTGCGCCCTGGGCGCTGCCTGGCAGGCCAAGTACCACCGGCTGGCGGCGCTGACCATGGTCAGTGTCTGCGGCCTGATGACCTGCATTACCTTCGTCTGGTTCTCGGCCCCGGACCTGGCCCTGACCCAACTGGTGGTCGAGGTGGTCACCACGGTGCTGATCCTGCTCGGCCTGCGCTGGCTGCCACGGCGGATAGAAGGCGTCTCGCCGCTGCCGGGCACCCAGGAGCGCGCACGCCTGCGCCGCCTGCGCGACCTGCTGCTGGCGGTCGGCGTCGGTGGCGGCATGGCGCTGCTGTCCTATGCCATGCTGACCCGCCCGACCCCCAACGACATCTCCTCGTTCTACCTGAGCCGGGCCTTGCCCGAAGGTGGCGGCAGCAACGTGGTCAACGTCATGCTGGTGGACTTCCGCGGCTTCGATACCCTCGGCGAGATCACCGTGCTGGTGGCCGTGGCCCTGGCGGTGTTCGCCCTGCTGCGACGCTTCCGCCCGCCCAAGGAGAGCATGCAGTTGCCGGCGCAGCAGCGCCTGCTGGCCCCGGACGTGGTCACCGACCTGGTCAACCCGCGCCACGCGGCCGACACCGCGCTGGGTTTCATGATGGTGCCGGCGGCGCTGGTGCGCCTGCTGCTGCCGATCGCCCTGGTGGTGTCGATGTACCTGTTCATGCGCGGCCACAACCAGCCAGGCGGCGGTTTCGTCGCCGGCCTGGTAATGTCGGTGGCATTCATCCTCCAGTACATGGTGGCCGGCACCCAGTGGGTCGAGGCGCAGATGAGCCTGCGACCGCTGCGCTGGATGGGCACCGGGCTGCTCTGCGCGACCCTCACCGGGGTTGGCGCGATGCTGCTCGGCTACCCGTTCCTGACCACCCACACCGCGCACCTGCATTTGCCATTGCTGGGTGACACCCACCTGGCCAGTGCGCTGTTCTTCGATATCGGCGTGTTCACCGTGGTGGTCGGTTCGACCCTGCTGATCCTCACCGCGCTGGCTCACCAGTCGGTGCGTGGTCATCGCCCGGGCAGCCAACAGAAACCCACTCAAGCAGGAGCCGCCTGATGGAAGAAGTCATTGCAATCGCCATTGGCGTGCTCGCCGCCTCCGGGGTCTGGCTGATCCTGCGGCCACGGACCTTCCAGGTGGTCATGGGCCTGTGCCTGCTGTCGTACGGGGTCAACCTGTTCATCTTCAGCATGGGCAGTCTGTTCATCGGCAAGGAGCCGATCATCAAGGACGGCGTGCCCCAGGATCTGCTCAACTACACCGACCCGCTGCCCCAGGCCCTGGTGCTCACCGCGATCGTCATCAGCTTCGCCATGACCGCACTGTTCCTGGTGGTGCTGCTGGCATCGCGCGGTCTGACCGGGACCGACCATGTCGATGGCCGGGAGCCTAACGAATGAGTGCGATGAACCAACTGATCGCCGCACCCATCCTGCTGCCGTTGCTGACCGCAGCGCTGATGCTGCTGCTCGGGGAAAAACGCCGACCGCTCAAGGCGCGCATCAACCTGATCTCCAGCCTGCTCGGCCTGGGTATCGCCATTACCCTGTTGCTATGGGTGCAAGGTCAGGGCCAGGCCAGCTCGATTGGCGTCTACTTGCCCGGTAACTGGCCGGCGCCGTTCGGCATCGTGCTGGTGGTCGACCGTCTATCGGCCCTGATGCTGGTACTCACCGGCATCGTCGGGGTCAGCGCCCTGGTGTTCGCCATGGCCCGCTGGGACCGCGCCGGCGCCAGCTTCCACGCGCTGTTCCAGATCCAGCTGATGGGCCTGTATGGCGCCTTCCTGACCGCCGACCTGTTCAACCTGTTCGTGTTCTTTGAAGTGTTGCTGGCAGCCTCCTACGGCCTGATGCTGCATGGTTCGGGGCGCGCGCGGGTCAAGGCCGGCCTGCACTACATCGCCATCAACCTGCTGGCCTCGTCACTGTTTTTGATTGGTGCGGCGATGCTCTACGGCGTCACCGGCACCCTGAACATGGCCGACCTGGCCCTGAAAATCCCGCTGGTACCAGAGGCCGATCGCGGCCTGCTACACGCCGGCGCGGCGATTCTGGCCACGGCGTTCCTGGCCAAGGCCGGAATCTGGCCACTGAACTTCTGGCTGGTGCCGGCATATTCGTCGGCCAGCGCACCGGTGGCCGCGCTGTTCGCGATCATGACCAAGGTCGGCTTCTATACCGTACTGCGCCTGTGGACCTTGCTGTTTTCCGGACAGGCCGGTGCTTCGGCGTTCTTTGGTGGCGACTGGCTGATCTACGGCGGCC
Source organism: Pseudomonas sp. B21-035 (assembly GCF_024748945.1). Classification (NCBI taxonomy): domain Bacteria; kingdom Pseudomonadati; phylum Pseudomonadota; class Gammaproteobacteria; order Pseudomonadales; family Pseudomonadaceae; genus Pseudomonas; species Pseudomonas sp. B21-035. The sequence goes on along the minus strand of NZ_CP087179.1, from coordinate 1,981,894 downwards.
TCGCCACCCTGGGCTGCGCGGCGGTATCGATACTGGCCGCGCAGCGCCTGGAGCGCATGGCCAGCCTGAGCATCCTGGTCTCGGCCGGCACCTTGCTGGCGGCCATCGGCTTCGGCCAGGCAACCCTGACCGCCGCCGCGCTGTTCTACCTGGTCAGCTCGACCCTGGCGCTGTGCGCGCTGTTTTTGCTGGCTGAGCTGATCGAGCGCTCGCGCTCGGCCAACGAGATTCCCCTGGATGATGAAGGCGACGGCCTGCCCTCGCCCGTCGAGTCGCTGCACCCACCCAAAGGCATCAACCTCGATGACGAACAGAAAGCGGTGATCGGCCAGGTGATCCCCTGGACCATGGCCTTCCTCGGCTTGAGCTTTATCGCCTGCGCCCTGCTGATCATCGGCATGCCGCCGCTTTCGGGCTTTATCGGCAAGCTCAGCCTGATCAGCGCACTGTTCAACCCGCAAGGGCTGGGTGTGGCGCCGGAGCAGCCGTTGAGTGTCGCCGGCTGGATGTTGGTGGCGTTGCTGGTACTGTCCGGCATGGCTTCGCTGATCGCTATGACCCGCGTTGGCATCCAGCGTTTCTGGACCCCGCAGGAGCGCCCTTCGCCGCTGCTGCGCCGCTTTGAGTGCATCCCCATCGTGGTGCTGCTGGGCTTGTGCGTGCTGCTCAGCCTGCGCGCCGAGCCGCTGCTGCGCTACACCCAGGACACCGCCGCCAGCCTGCAGGACCCCGAGCAATACGTCAGCGCCGTGCTCGGCACCCGACCGATTCCGGGGCCGACCAGCCTGGCCGCCAGCACCGAGGTGCAGCCATGAAGCGCCTGTTCCCTGCCCCGCTGCTGTCGCTGTCGCTGTGCCTGCTGTGGCTGCTGCTGAACCTCTCGGTAAGCCCGGGCAACCTGCTGCTGGGCGCCCTGCTCGGCGTTGTTGCGCCGCTACTGATGGCGCCGCTGCGCCCGCTGCAGGTACGCATTCGCCGCCCGGGCACCATCGTGCGCCTGATCCTGCGGGTCGGCGTCGATGTGCTGGTGTCCAACCTGCAGGTCGCCCGCGGCGTGTGGTCGGCCAAGCGCCGTCCGCCGCGCTCGCGCTTCGTGCACATTCCCCTGGAACTGCGTGACGCCCACGGCCTGGCCGCTTTGTCGATGATCACCACGGTGGTCCCAGGGACCATCTGGTCGGAGCTGGCACTGGATCGCAGCGTGCTTTTGCTGCATGTGTTCGATCTGGATGACGAGGCGCAGTTCATCGAGCACTTCAAGCACACCTATGAACGCCCGCTGATGGAGATCTTCGAATGACTGGCCTGCTTGCCAATGCCATTCTCGCCAGCCTGTTCATCTTCGCCCTGGCCATGGCCCTGACCCTGTGGCGGCTGTTTCGCGGCCCTTCGGCGCAGGACCGGGTCCTGGCACTGGACTACCTGTATATCCTGGCCATGCTGATGATGCTGGTGCTGGGTATCCGCTACGCCAGCGACACCTATTTCGAAGGGGCGCTGCTGATCGCGCTGTTCGGCTTTGTCGGCTCCTTCGCCCTGGCCAAATTCCTTCTGCGTGGCGAGGTGATCGAATGATCAATGCCAATGAACTGCCGTTGTGGGTCGAGGTGCTGGTGGCCGTGTTACTGCTACTCAGCAGCCTGTTCGCCCTGAGCGGTGCGGTCGGCCTGATTCGCCTGAAGGACTTCTTCCAGCGCATGCACCCACCAGCACTGGCCTCGACCCTGGGCGCCTGGTGCGTGGCCCTGGCCTCGATCCTGTACTTCTCGATGCTCAAGGAGTCACCGGTGCTGCATGCCTGGCTGATTCCGGTCCTGCTGTCGATCACCGTGCCGGTCACCACCCTGCTGCTGGCGCGCGCTGCATTGTTTCGCAAGCGCATGGCCGGGCATGATGTACCTGAAGAAGTCAGCAGTGGCCGCGACCGCGGCAACTGAACTCAGCCGCTGAGCTGCTGCAGCTCGCGGCGGACCATGGCGGCGTACTCGGGCGGGCTCAACTGGTAGAGCTGAGTGGCGACCCAGGCAAACCAGGCGCCTTGCAACTGCGGGCGCTGCGACAGCCACTGTTCGGCCAGGGCACGGGCCTGGGCCTGGTGCCGGGCATGAAAGTCGGCGCGGCTGGTGCGCTCGGCGGATGCGCTCACTCGCTGGCCTTGAAAGTGGTCAGCTCACCCTTCTGCCATTTGGCAACCTTGCGGGTCACGGCCTTGAGGGTCTTGCTCAAGCCTTCCTGCAACTGCTCGTGGGCGGCGAATACCAACACCACGCCCTGGCCTTCCTTGAAGACAATACCTTCGCCTTCAGGCACCGAGACAAAGGCATAGTCACCCAGGCCATACACCGTCAGTTTGATTTCGCGAAAACGGATTTCCAGCTTGCCACCTTCGCGGCTGGGCAACACTGCGGCGCGAAAATGATCGCCAACCTTGAGCTCCAGACGCTGCTTGTCATCCACCACCAATGCGGTTTCAGTATCGATCTCGGCCATGTACAGACCTTCCGCGTTTTGTTCGGTGACGTAAACAAAACGCGATTGAAACTGTTTGACCAGTTTCGCCCTGAGGTCGCCCAAAACGAACAGGGCATGTGTATCAAGATTGCTGACTGCCAAAGAAGAATTCCTCAAAAACCGATTACACGCCGCTCCCCCCGCAGGCTGTGAGGCAGCCGCAAGGCAACGGTACTTCAATTCGAAGTCTGAAAGACTAGTGGATTTGTGCATGAAAAGTCTGTGCAGACTGGCAAAGCAACCCGCAGGAATGTTTACCCATTACTGCAAGCTTTAGTCAGTTTGCAGATTTTCAGCAGATTTCCTTAAACGGAGACGCTTTTTCTGACAGCACTACCGCAACAAAAGTGCGATAGATGAGAGCAAGCCCTTTAGCAGGACGGGCTCCTGGAAATCATCCACAGAACACAGGGAAGCGAATATGCACGAAAACACCGAATTCCGTCGAGAGCCTAAAGGCGTTTCCTACAGAGAATATGCTGTTCACTCACACAACAGCACCCCGCGCTTCGTGGTAGTACCGGCCGGCATCGGCTTCTTTCACATCACCGAACAGGCCACCGGACGCGTCAGGGGCTTTCGCCGCGAGCATACCGAAGCCTGTGCCCTGGCCCGTCACCTGGAAAACTGACCGGCGCCTGGCTCAACCGGCCTGACGCGCAACGGCGGGCCGGTCATCCCCGTGCAACTGCTGCAGCCAGGCCGCCTGGCATTCCTGGGCTTCATTGCGGCTGGCGAAAGCCGTGCCTCGTCGTTCACCGTTGACCAGCACCACCCAGCACACGCGCTTGCCCAGCGCCTGTAGCGACGCAGGTACGCCGCTGCCAATCATCACTGCAACATCGACTTGGCTATTCATCATTCCCTCCGGAATTTATTAGCAACCTAACGATATGCGTATGATAAGACCTGGGCGCTCAGGGAAAAAGCTATCCCCGGCATAGCTGTTTTACATTGCAGGTAACAAAACCGCTCAACCCTGCTGCGGCCGGTAGCCCAGACGCAAGCCTCCCCAATGCCTGCCCTGCACCAGGATCGGTACCGACAGGTCGTGCATCAGTTCACCGGTATCGCGGGTATAGGTTTGCAACAACACCGGCTGTTGATGGCTGCCGCAGCGAATGCCGGTACGGTCGTCGAACTTGCGCTTGCTGCGATTGTGCGCGGTATCCAGGGCCGGGTCGCCGGTCAACGGCTGATTGAAGGCAGTGTTGTGGGTGGGCACATAGCCCTGCTGGGTACAGGCGATAGCAAACACCAGGCCCTCATGCAGCTTGAGCAACGGCTCCTGGATTGCCGGCAGGACCTGGTCGGTATAGTGATCAAAGCGGGTGCGAAAACGGGCCGGCGACGTGCCGGGGATTTGCTGGTAGTGGCGGTCGAACAAGTCCTCGAGACTGATGCGCCCTTGGGCAATATCGTTCTCGAACTGTTCGCCAATTCGCTGCGCGCCTTGGCGGGCGAGGTCGTAAACACGCTGGTGATATTCATCCAGGCCCACTTCGGCAAGACGCTCGCTGATGCTTTCAGCCTGCCCTTCCAGCTGCACTGCGGCCTGGGCCAGGCGCTGGGTTTGCTGGTCGCTGACCTGCAGGTCGCTGCGCATGCGCTCCACGGCCTCGAACAGGCTGTCCAGTTGCAGGCGGTTGGTCTCGGTGCCCTCGGCGATCTCGCCGATCTGCTGCTTGACCCCGGCAGCCAGCCCGGCAATGCTGTCCAGTTGCTCGCCGGTGTGTTCGACCTGGTCGACCCCGCTGTGCAGGTCATCGGACAGTTCGCGAATCTGCTCGACCACCTGCGCCGTACGCTGCTGGATATCGGCGACCATCTGCCCGACCTCTTCGGTAGCGCTGGCGGTGCGCCCGGCCAGGCCGCGGACCTCGTCGGCGACCACGGCAAAGCCACGCCCATGGTCACCCGCCCGGGCGGCTTCGATAGCAGCGTTGAGGGCCAGCAGATTGGTCTGGCTGGCGATGGTCTGGATGACCAGGGTAACCCGGGCAATGTCCTCGCTGCGCTGGTGCAGCGCCTCGATCAGTTCACGGCTGGCGGTAGCCCGCTCGCTCAGGTGATGCATGCGCTGGATCGACTCGGCCAGCACCGTGCGCCCGGCGGCGCTGCTTTCGTGAGCACTGCGGGCAGCGACCAGGGCCTGTTGGCTCAACTGCGAGGTGGCCTTCTCGGTGCCAATCATCACTTCGGCGCTGCTGACAATCTGCGCAGCGGCATCCAGTTGCGATTGCAGCTTGCCGGCCAACTGTTGCACCGAGAACGCCACTCCGGCCGCCGACAGTGCATTGTCGCTGGTGGTTCGGGCCAGGTCGCGGGTCAGCTCGGCCAGCGGCTCGCGGGTTTGCTGCACGACAATCGTCGCCTTGCGCAAGCGCGGTAGCCACAGCGCCAGCAAGGCCAGCGGCAGGCCGATATAGAACGAAAGCCCGGCAAACGCCATAGCTGCCAGCAACCCTGCCAGCACCAGGCTTTGCAAAACCGTATCTGACCACGGCGCAACGGCGAACGGCGCAGCTTGCCCTTCAACCACGGCGCCAGGCAGAGATCCTTCTCGCATCATGTTTTGGCTCCATCGCAGCACGTCTTGTTGTGCGGCCATTAAACGCCACTATTAGGCCATTAGCCATGCTTCCTTGGGTGTAAGACCGGTGCCCTTGATACAGGGCAAGAAAAGCAAAACCCCCGAAGATCGCTCTGCGGGGGTTTGCGGTGACACCTGCGCGGGTCAGGCCTGGCGCTGGTGCTTGTCGATCTGCTCGTGACGCTCTTGAGCTTCGATGCAGTACTTGGTGGTCGGGCTGATCAGCAGGCGCTTGAGGCCGATCGGCTCACCGCTGTCGTCGCACCAGCCGAAGCTCTCGTCAGCAATGCGGCCCAGGGCCATTTCCAGCTGCGGCAGCAGGCGCTGGTCACGGTCGATGGTATTGACCAACCAATGGCGCTCTTCTTCGACCGAGGCGGCATCGGCAGGATCGGCAGGCGTGTCCAGGCTTTCGATGGTTACACGGCTTTGCTCGATGCGCTCATGGATTTCGACCTTCATCTGCTGCAGCAGCGAGGTGAAAAAAGCCAGTTGCTCAGCGTTCATGTAGTCATCGGCCGGCATGGCCAGCAACTTTTCCTTTGTCATTGATTTCTCTATAAAAAATACGTGCATTAAGGCGAATCGGGTGCTCCTGGCGAACAGCTCGCCAGCAGCGGAATTCTTCAAGCACCATCCGGCACTCAATTTACAGGGGGCGGCAGTCTAAGGCCGAGATCCACACTGGGCAACAGAAATGACGGTGCAAATGACCGAAAAGGCCCTGCAGGCCCTCCCCCGGCGCTGGTTTATAACAAAAAAACCGCGGCGCAGGCGCTTTCCCGGGGACAAACGGTCATTCTCCGACAAAAACCTTGTAACAAAGATCCCCTCAACCGAGCAACTGGCTCAACACCGCGCGCAACTTGCCAGGCTTCACCGGCTTGTTCAGCAAGGGTGCGCCCAGGCGCTGCATGGCCCGGCGGCTCTGGTCGCTGCGGTCAGCGGTGATCATCACGGCAAAGATGCTGCAGGCGAAATGGCGACGCAAATCGCGCACCACCTCGCAACCGGTTACGCCGTGGTCCAGATGGAAATCTGCCAGGATCAGCTCCGGCGCCCGGCCGTCGAGCACCACCAGGGCGCTGGCATAGTCGCTGGCGGTAAGCACCTCGCAGCCCCATTGCTGCAGCAGCGCGGCCATGCTTTGCTGGATGCTCAGTTCATTGTCCAGAACCAAAAGCCGGCGCCCTGGCAATGGGTCGCCAACACTGGGCAGCACCAGCGTCGATGGCGGCAACTCACTGGGCTGCTCACTCGACAATGGCACATCGATGCTGAACACCGAGCCGCGTCCCGGCCATGAGCGGACCTGCACCGGGTAATCAAGAATGCGCGCGATCCGCTCGACAATCGCCAGCCCCAGCCCGACGCCTTTGCGATCAGCGGCGCGGCCAACATCCAGCTGGTTGAATTCAAGAAAGATCGACTGCAATCGATCGGCGGCAATGCCACGGCCGCTGTCCCAGACTTCCAGACGCAGGTACTCGCCCCGGCGCCGCGCGCCGAGCAGAATGCTTCCGTGCTCGGTGTAGCGGCAGGCATTGCTGAGGAAGTTGCGCAGGATCCGTGTGAGCAGGCGCAGGTCGGTGCGTACCGCCAGGCGCGCGCTGCGCAGGCGCAGGCTGAGCCCGGCGGCTTCGGCCACGGGCTGGAACTCCGAGGCCAGCGGCGCCAGCACTTCATCCAGGCGGTACAGCTCGAGGTCGGGCTTGATCGCCGCCTGGTCCAACCGCGAGATATCCAGCAGGTCGGTGAGCAGGTCCTCCGCGCCTTCAAGGGCCTGGTGGGCACGCTCGACCAGTTGCTGTTCACTCTTCGCTAGCGATCGCTCGCGCAAGGTCGAGATCAGCAGCCGGGCGGCATTGAGCGGTTGCAGTAGGTCGTGGCTGGCCGCCGCCAGGTACTTGTCCTTGCTGCGATTGGCCGCCTGAGCGGCGTCGCGCGCCTCGATCAGCTCATTGGTGCGCTCGGCGACCCGCTGCTCGAGCTGGTCGTTAAGTTGCTGCAGGCGCGCCTGGGCCTGCTTGCGTTCGGTGATGTCGGCGACAAAGCCTTCGACCACGCCCTCTTCGTCGGGCCGCAGCAGCAGGTTCATCAGCACGTCGATATGGCTGCCATCTCGCCGGCGTAGCTGGGTCTCGTAGCCGATCAGCGCCTGCTCGCGCTGCAGTACCTGGGCGATGGCCAGCAGTTCATCCTGGCCGCCGGCGAACAGATGGCTGGCCAGGTCGTTGCGCGACAGCACCAGGGCCTGGGCGTCGACATACCCGAGCATGCGCGCCAGCGCCGGGTTGGCGGCGCGCATGCCATCTTCGAGGCTGGCCTGGAAGATACCGTGCACGGCGTGCTCGAACAGCCACTTGTAGCGATTGCGCTCGGCTTCCAGCTCTTCCAGGCGCACCGCCAGTTCCGGGTAATGACTCTTGCGTACGGTGTGGTTGCTCAGCCCCAGCAAACCGGCCAGGGCATCGCCCGCCGGTTCAAAGGGCCTCGCCATACACCACCTCGACGTCGCGCTGGCTGGAGCTGCGCGGGTTGGTGAGGATGCACGGGTCATCCATGGCGTGCTGGGACAGGAATGGAATATCACTGAGGCCAACGCCATGCAGGCCGAGAGTTTCATGAAAGCCCACGGCGCGCTTGAGGGCGATCAGGTGCTCGACCAGACGCTGGCTGATCTGCTTGTGGCTCAGGCCCCGGCAATCGATGCCCAGGGTTTGCGCAATCACCTTGAACCGCTCTGGCGCGGCGCTGTAGTTGAACGCCACCACATGCTCGACCAGCACCGCATTGCACAGCCCATGGGGCAAGTCGAGAAAGCCGCCCAGGCTGTGGGACATGGCATGCACGGCACCGAGAATCGCGTTAGAGAACGCCAGCCCCGCCTGCATGCTGCCGAGCATGATCTTCTCGCGCAGGGCGATGTCGTCGGGGTTGGCGATCATCTGTACCAGGTTGCCGTCGATCAGGCGCATGGCCTCCAGCGCATGGGGGTCGGTCAGCGGCCCGTGACCGGTCGAGACGAACGCCTCAATGGCATGCACCAGGGCATCGATGCCGGTACAGGCGGAGAGGAACGGGTCCATGCTCAGGGTGGTCTCAGGATCGATCAACGACACATCCGGCACCACCGCTTTGCTGACGATGGAAAACTTCATGCGTTCCTGCTGGTTGGAGATGATCACGAACTGGGAAACGTCGGCGGAGGTACCGGCGGTGGTCGGGATCAGGATCAGCGGCGGGCTTGGCACGCGAATGGTGTCGACCCCTTCGAACTCGAGAATGTGCCGGCCATGGGCAACCACGATGCCGATGCCCTTGGCGCAATCCATCGGGCTGCCGCCACCGACGGCGACGATCACGTCGCACTGTTCGCTGCGGTAGCGCTCGGCGCCGGCCATTACCTCTTCAACCCGCGGGTTGGGGGATACCTCGGTGTACAGGCAGTAATCGATGCCCAGGCCCTGCAGGCTGGCTTCGATATCGCCGACCCAGCCGGCGGCGATCACGCCGGGGTCACTGACCAGCAGGACCTTGCGCGCGCCGAAGGTCTTGGCGTAGTTGGCGACATGATGCCGGCAACCGGCGCCGAAGATGATTTCCGGGGAGACGAACTTGCGCAACTGGCTCAGCTTCGGGCTCATGGGACGCCTCTGTTCTTGTTGTAATAGCGCCAGCCTAAAGCATCCCGCATCGATTGCAATCAGACCATCGGCGGGCAGAAACAGGAGCGCCGACCGCTGCAAGCAGCGACCGGCGCAAGAGGGATCAGCGATTGGCGAAGTACATGGTCACTTCAAAACCGATACGCAGATCAGTGAACGCAGGCTTTTTCCACATAGGTCCATCCTCTTCTGGCACCACAGGATTGCGGTGCACCTATTAATACACCGTTGCCGGTGCGGGTCGAATGCTACTTTGGAAGCGTTTCTTTCAGCCTATCCGGGCCCTCAGAAGAACCCCAGCGGGTTGACGTCGTAACTGACCAGCAGGTTTTTGGTCTGCTGGTAATGGTCGAGCATCATCTTGTGGGTCTCGCGGCCGACCCCGGATTTCTTGTAGCCACCGAACGCGGCGTGGGCCGGGTACAGGTGGTAGCAGTTGGTCCACACGCGCCCGGCCTTGATGCCCCGGCCCATGCGGTAGGCGCGGTTGATGTCGCGGGTCCAGACCCCGGCGCCCAGGCCGAACTCGGTGTCGTTGGCAATTGCCAGTGCCTCGGCTTCGTCCTTGAAGGTGGTCACGCCGACCACCGGGCCGAAGATTTCTTCCTGGAACACGCGCATCTGGTTGTGGCCTTTAAGCAAGGTCGGCTGGATGTAATAGCCGCTGGCAAGGTCGCCACCCAGGCGCTCACAGTCACCGCCGGTCAGCACCTGGGCGCCCTCTTCGCGGGCGATCTGCAGGTAGGAGAGAATCTTGTCGTATTGCTGCTCGGATGCCTGGGCGCCGACCATGGTCTCGGTGTCCAGCGGGTTGCCGCGCTTGATCTGGCTGATCTTTTTCAGGACCTGGGCCATGAACGGCTCGTAGATCGACTCCTGGATCAACGCCCGCGATGGGCAGGTGCACACTTCGCCCTGGTTGAAAAACGCCAGCACCAGGCCTTCGGCGGCTTTCTCGATGAAGGCCGGCTCGGCCTGCATGATGTCTTCGAAGAAGATGTTCGGCGACTTGCCGCCCAGCTCGACGGTCGACGGAATGATGTTCTCGGCGGCGCATTTCATGATGTGCGAACCGACCGGGGTGGAGCCGGTGAAAGCAATCTTGGCGATACGCTTGCTGGTGGCCAGGGCTTCACCGGCTTCGCGGCCCAAGCCATGAACGATGTTGAGCACGCCTGCCGGCAGCAGGTCACCGACCAGTTCGGCGAACACGGTAATCGACAGCGGCGTCTGCTCGGCCGGCTTGAGCACCACGCAGTTGCCGGCGGCCAGGGCCGGGGCGAGTTTCCAGGCGGCCATCAGCAGCGGGAAGTTCCATGGAATGATCTGCCCGACGACCCCGAGCGGCTCATGAAAATGGTAGGCCGCGGTGTGCTCGTTGATCTCGGCGGCACTGCCTTCCTGGGCGCGGATGCAGCCGGCGAAGTAACGGAAGTGGTCGGCGGCCAGTGGCACGTCGGCATTCAGGGTTTCGCGGATGGCCTTGCCGTTGTCCCAGGTTTCACTCAGGGCCAGCACTTCGAGGTGCTGCTCGATGCGATCGGCGATTTTCAACAGGATGCGCGAACGTTCCTGCACCGAGGTGCGGCCCCAGGCAGCGGCGGCGCCATGGGCGGCGTCCAGCGCCAGGTCGATGTCGGCCGCGCCCGAGCGCGGGAACTCTGCAATCGTCTGGCCATTGACCGGCGAACCGTTGCTGAAGTACTGGCCGGTCAGCGGCGCGACGAATTCGCCGCCGATGTAGTTACCGTAAACGGCCTTGAAGCTGATCAGGGCATCAGCGGTGCCAGGGGCTGCGTAGATCATCGGGACCTCATGTGCGGTGCGGGCCTGTCGGCATGACAGGCAGCTGGCTCGATGGTAAGCAGGCGCACGGCAGGCGCGAATCGGCCCTTGGCAGGTACCGTCTCGTCAATTGGTAGTAACGCCTGGGTGCTACCCGAATACCGCCTGCTCATGCGTGTGCGCAGGTCATATGGAGCCTCCCTTTTTTGGAAGCCTCGCCAGATGACCGCCTCGTCCCCCCATCAGTCCATCGCCGAACAGGCCACCTTGAGCTGCGCGGTAGCCAAGCGTTTCGTCAAGCGCCCCGCCCTGCTCGAAGTGGCCGGGCAGCTTCTGCCTGAGCATTGGGACCAGCGGGGGCTGTCACTGCAGCACAACCCGCTGACGCTTTATCTGATCAGCCAGCACGGCGCGCAGGTGCATATCCGCCAGTTGCCGCAAGTGCTGATCGAGCGCTATTGCCTGGGCAGTACCTTGAACCTGGACAGCAACGAAGATTGTCTGAGCCGGTATCCTCAACAAGGCCACGACGCACTGCTCGATGTCGACCTGCACGCCCTAGAGCTGCTGATCAACGAGTGTGGCCCGTTGATCCTTGAAGCCTTCCTGCAGGCGCTGGTCGAGTTCTGGAGCCAGAGTGACGAGCGCGGTGAAACACCCTGGGGCTGGTATGCCGGCTACCTGCAAAGGCTGATGAAAGACGCTATCGAGATAGCCCTGAGCGCCGGCACGCTGAGCGCCGACCAAGCGGCGAGCGCCGGGGTCGTTACCGCGTTTCCAACTGCGCAACAACGCAGCAGCTACGCCAACCTGCAGGGCTACAGCGTCCAGCAACTGACAGTCGACCTGACCTCGGCCCAGGTCATTGATGCCGACCTGTCCAGCGCTTTACTGATCGAGGATTTCCCCGACCCACCAAAGCCTCAAGTGACGGTCCTGTTTACCCTGGTAGGTGCGCTGGCGCCCTTCGAGTCCCCCCAGGGCTTGCTCGACATGCTCGCCAGAAGCTGGCCACGATCGTTGCTTAGCGCAGCGCCACCCACGCAATTCACCCCGACAAGCACCTCGGCGTTCGAAGTTCAGGCAGGCGGATTTCTCAAGCAACAAATGCGTTTGATCGAAATCATCGCCCTGGCTTCAAGAACCCATGAGCAAGCGCAAGCACTCAATGCCACCCTTGATCGCTCCACCTCGATGCTGGACCTGTGTACGGCCGAGGAACTGGAACGCCAGAACAAGATCGCGCTTGTGCTGCCGACCTGGCTGCTCGACAGTGAACTGGCCATTCGCTACAGCACCTTGTTGATCGATCAGGCCCAATCACACAAAACTGCTGGCGGCAAAACCTGGCGCGATGATATCGATACCGCCGAAGCATTCGCCTGCAAGGTCCTGGACGCGAGGATCGCGCAGGATCACCCCGGCACAGGCTTTAACGCCGAGGACGTGTTGATCAGCAATCGCCAGGTCATCGCCAGCGCCATCCCCGGGCAGGGCAGCCTGATCACCGATGGCGCCATCAAGGTCGTCAGCTTTTCCCTTGCACAGCTGGCCATCGACAACCTCGGTGTGCTGGCAGCAGGCACCGTGCGCGTGCACCTGGTCAACGGTGCCCAACTGCCGGAGTGGATGAGCGAGCACTATGTTCGATCCCTGGTACGTGAACTGGATATGGGTGCGATGTATCCGCAGACCTTGCAACAGCAGCTTCTGGATGAACCTGCGCAGTTTCAAACCAGGCAAACGCTGTTCTGCACACAGCTAAAAACCCAGCTTCCGCTGCTGGCGCTGGAGCTGCATCTGCGTGACAAGCGTCTGAGCCTGGCCGCGTGCCAGGCGGTGGATGCGCTGTTTGGCCTGGCAGAGCCGGGCATTTGGGTGCTACGCCCCGTGGCCCTGTTGCGCTCAACCGGTGCTACGGGCGATACATTGCTCAATGCCTGGCTGATCGAAACGAGTGACGTCAGGCAGGGCCCCTGCGTGCTTTATCGCCCATTGCATAGCGAACCGTTGCTGGAGTTTCACGACCGGATTGCTCTGTTCGATGCCTTTGCCTGCAGCGGCCCATTGCAGGATGACCTGCTCGAGCGCCTGCCCGGACATACGCGCCCGATCTATGCCAATGGCGGCCTGCGCGAACCGCATATCCACCGCTTTGTTCCCGGCGCCGAGTTCGAACGGCTGCAGACACCGGCACCTGCCCGTCTGGATATGGCCCTGGCCAAAGGCGAAGTACACCAGCTGATCTACCAGGCCAGCGCCCGGGAGCTGGTCGAACGGGCCAGGCGCCACTCGACCAGCAGCGCACAGTCGCGCTGGGACGCCTGGAAGCAACTGGGATGGTTGATGTTCAACACCTTACTGCCCTTGTTCGAGGGTGGCGTCGCCAAGGTTGCCTGGATGATCCAGGTCATCGACAGTGCCAAGCGCCTGCTCGAGAGCGATGAAAAGGCCAGCCCCGGCAAGCATCGCCAAGCGTTCGCCGACTTGCTGGTCAACATCGCCATGGTCCTTTTCGTGCACGCCACCCGCCGCCTGGGCATAAAACCCGAGACGCCGGCGCACCCTGGCGATGGGCCAAAGCCGGTCAGAGTTCCCAGCACCCAGGTACTGCCGGCGCCACAGGCCGAACTGAACTTCAGTTGGGCACGTCCCGACCACCAGCTGACGACGCAACAAAAACTCCAGCTTGAGCGCCTGGCCAGCCCGCTGGCACCCTCCATGCTCGGTAGCCCCATTGCCAACGGCGCACTGCAGGGCCTTTACCTGCACAACGAGCAACTGTACTTCGCCCAGGGTACTCACGCCTACCCCGTGCAATACGATGCCGGCGTCAAGCAGCCTCGCATCGTTAGCGGACCATGGCTGAGAAGAGACGAAGCCCGGCGCTGGACGCTCGATCTGCGTTTGCGCCTGCGCGGTGGCCAGCCGCTGCGCAATCGCCTCACGTCTGCCGACCTGCAGCAGTCGATCGACAACCTGGATGAGACATTACGCACCCAGCAAAGCGCCGCCCTGGCCAGCCAACAGCGGCTGCACAATTTTGCCCGGCAGATCAGCGACGACACTGACCCGCGCATCCTGCAAGGCTACCTGGACAAGATGGAAGCGCTGTCACAGGACTTTGAACAACACCTGCGGACACTGCACGAGCGCAATGAAAAGCGCCCGCTCAATCAATACAAAACCCTGCGGGCAAAAGCCCTGTTTGAACGGGCGCGTTGCGAACTGTCCGTGATTGCGACCCTGGGCAAACTGTACAAACCGTTGCGCCAGCGCTTTGTCCAGACGGTGAAAGACGCCGAAGGCGCCTTGCCTGATGCAGGTACGCACGAACATTCATTGCAAACCAGCCTGCTCGACCAGGTTGATCCCTTGATCGGCAAGTTGATCGACCATCACCAAACCCTTACCGCCACCCGCGAGCATCTGCACAAGCTGTCCAGCATTCGCCAACCCACAATCCAGGTGATGGAACTGAGCCTCGACGAACCAGCCATCCGCCCCGCATCGCGGCTGTATTGGTACACCCTGCGCAGCGAAGTGCTGAGTAATCGCTTGCGGCTGGTGGAGACAGACGAAGACTCCAGCGAAAGCGATTACTGGCTCGAGCACAGTTGGCGCAATATCGAGCAGGGCATGCTGCAACGCATGAACTTGCTGGCACTGAGCCGCGAGGAGATAGAAGTTCATGCCCGGGTGCTGGACAACATCCAGCGCCACTTCGATACCGCGCTGCGCCAGCTGGGTAACCTGAAGAGTTTGCTGCCCGGGCAGCAAGCCGCCAACAGCCTGGTGTCCAGGCTCGAAACCGACATGGCACTGATGCTCAAGGAAACCCGCGCCGACCTTGCCGAATACCCGCAGCCACTGCTTGAGCGCAGCAGCCTGCGTCAATTGCACCGGCAAGTGCCGGGGCTGATCGAAACCCGCGATGAAGGCGTGCTGCTGGGGCAACAGCGGCGCAACAGTGAAGGTATCGTCGACATTCACAACCCGCAGGATGACAGCGTCCGCGCGTCCTACCGAGAAGACCCGCAGACAGGTAGCTGGGAGCCCTTGGCTGTCGAACAAGCGCTACTGCCACAGGTCGCAGACGCCGAGCTGAGCGCTTTGCTGAGGGAAGGCATGCGCCTTGCGGCACTCGCCAGGCAAGACATCCAGCGCCTCAAGCGCCAGGGTAAAAGCACCTACCTGCCGGTCGAGATTGAGGAGATCGCCGAACGCCGACAACGGTCACTGCTCGCTCAGCGTCAAGCCATCGAACGCGCCCTGACCCAAAGCAACCAGACCGATCAGGCCGCCGACAACACCGATGCTGCCTTGCAGATCAAGTTGCTGGATGACGTCGCCAATGAACTGTTGCAGACCGGCGCGCAACTGAGGACAGAGGCGGCCCTGGCGCAAGCGCCGAGCATGCGCGAACTGGAGTACCTGCTGGGCAAGGGCCAGGTGAAACTCAAGCGCCTGGTCAGGCGCAAGCCGCTGGCCAGCACCCGGGACTGGGCTCAGGATTACCTGGATGAATACGTGGTGCTACACGCCAACAAACCCTTGTGGTATGCGCACTTTCACTACGCGGCCGAAAACACCGCAATCGACGACTTCAAGGCCGCACACCTGAAGCTTGCCAGTCAGCGCTATGACCGCGGGCAGTTCGTCGAAAGCAACAAGCTGGTGCACCGCGGGCCGATAAGCCTGGCGGCGGCCCGGCAATGGTTCTTCAAGGAGTGATGCAGTAAAAAACGGGCGCTGGCAACAGCGCCCGATCAATCTCAGCGATCCTTGAACTGCGCCTCACGCTTGGCGATGAACGCCGCCATGCCTTCCTTCTGGTCTTCGGTGGCGAAGGCTGCATGGAATACCCGGCGCTCGAAGCGCACGCCCTCGGCCAGGTTGACCTCGAACGCGCGGTTAACGCTTTCCTTGACCATCATGGTCATCGGGATCGACTTGCTGGCGATGGTCGCCGCCACCTTCAGCGCTTCTTCCAGCAGCTCGGCTTGCGGCACCACACGCGCCACCAGTCCGGCACGCTCGGCTTCCTCGGCGCCCATCAGACGCCCACTCAGGCACAGCTCCATGGCCTTGGCCTTGCCCACGGCGCGGGTCAGGCGCTGGGTACCGCCCATGCCCGGCAGCACACCGAGATTGATTTCCGGCTGGCCGAACTTGGCGTTGTCGGCGGCGAGGATGAAGTCGCACATCATCGCCAGCTCGCAGCCGCCGCCCAGGGCAAAACCCGACACCGCGGCAATGATCGGCTTGCGCCGGTTGGCAATGCGGTCTGCGTCGCTGAACAGGTCATCGACGTAGATCTGCGGGTAGCGCAGGTCGGCCATTTCCTTGATGTCGGCGCCAGCGGCGAAGGCCTTGGCGGAGCCTGTCAGCACCACGCAACCGATGTTCGGGTCGGCTTCGAGCTGGTCCAGGGCCTGGTTGATCTCGCCGACGATCTGCGCGTTCAGGGCATTGAGCGCCTGCGGTCGGTTGAGGGTGATCAGGCCGACCTTGCCGTGGATGTCCAACAGAATGGTTTCAAATGACATGCAAGCTGCTCCCTTCAAAGATTGCGCGCAATGACCATGCGCTGAATATCGCTGGTGCCTTCGTAGATCTGGCAGACCCGCACATCGCGGTAGATGCGCTCCAGCGGAAAGTCGCTCAGATAGCCATAACCGCCAAGGGTCTGCAAGGCATCCGAACAGACCTTTTCGGCCATTTCCGAGGCGAAAAGCTTGGCCATCGACGCTTCGACCAGCGCCGGACGCCCGGCATCGCGCAGCGCCGCGGCATGCAGCACCATCTGCCGAGCCACGGCAACGCGGGTGGCCATGTCGGCCAGGCGAAAAGCCACGGCCTGGTGTTCGATCAATGGCTTGCCGAAGCTTTCGCGCTCGCGCGCATAGTCACGTGCTACCTCGAAGGCGGCGCGGGCCATGCCCACCGACTGCGAGGCAATGCCGATACGCCCGCCTTCAAGGTTGGCCAGGGCGATCTTGTAGCCTTCGCCCTCCTCGCCGAGGCGGTTTGCCACCGGCACGCGCAGATTTTCAAAGACGATCTGGCAGGTGTCGGAGGCGTGCTGGCCGAGTTTGTCCTCGACCCGTGCCACCTGGTAACCCGGCGAGTCGGTGGGCACGATGAAGGCACTGATGCCGCGCTTGCCGGCCCCGGGGTCGGTTACCGCAAACACTATCACCACCCCGGCGTTCTGCCCGGAGGTGATGAACTGCTTGCAGCCGTTGAGCACGTAGTGATCGCCATCGCGGCGGGCGCGGGTCTTCAGGCTGCTGGCATCGGAGCCGGCTTGCGGCTCGGTCAGGGCGAAGGCGCCGAGCATCGCGCCGCTGGCCAGCGGGGTGAGGAACTGCTGCTTCTGCTGCTCGCTGCCGAACTTGAGAATCGGCACGCAACCCACCGAGTTGTGCACACTCATGATCGTCGAGCAGGCGCCGTCGCCCGCGGCGATTTCTTCCAGGGCCATGGCGTAGGCGACATAGCCGGTATCACTACCGCCCCACTGCTCCGGCACCAGCATGCCGAACAGGCCCAGTTCGGCCATCTCCTGGATGGCTTCTTTGGGGAAGCGGTGCTCGCGGTCCCACTGCTCGGCAAACGGGCGCAGGCGCTCCTGGGCGAACTGACGCACCGCGTCGCTGATTTGCTGTTGTTCGTCATTGATTAGCATGGTGCACCTCAGTACAGACACTCGACGGCCATGGCCGTGGCTTCACCGCCGCCAATGCAGATGGCGGCAATGCCGCGATGCAGGCCTTTCTGACGCAGGGCTGCGAGCAAGGTAACCAGGATGCGCGCGCCGGAAGCGCCGATCGGGTGGCCCAGGGCGCAGGCGCCGCCATGCACGTTGACCTTGTCGTGGGGCAGGTCCAGGTGCTTCATCGCCGCCAGGGTGACCACGGCAAAGGCTTCGTTGATTTCGAACAGATCGACCTCGGCCAGGTTCCAGCCGGTGCGTTTGATCAGCTTGTCGATGGCGCCGATCGGGGCGCTGGGGAACAGCGCCGGGGTGTCGGCGAACGCCGCGTGGCCATGGATCACCGCCAGCGGTTTCAAGCCTTGCTTCTCGGCCTGGGAGCGGCGCATCAGCACCAGCGCCGCCGCGCCATCGGAGATGGAGCTTGAGTTGGCCGCGGTTACCGTGCCACCTTCGCGAAAGGCCGGCTTGAGCTGCGGGATCTTGTCCAGACGGGCCTTGGGCGGCTGCTCGTCGTCGCTGATCAGGCGCTGAGTCTTGCCCTCGGTGACTTCGACCGGGACGATCTCGCTGGCGAAGCTGCCGTCCTTGATCGCTTGCTGGGCACGGGTCAGCGAGGCGATGGCGAAATCGTCCTGCTGCTGGCGGGTAAAGCCATTGCTTTCGGCGCAGTCCTCGGCAAAGGTGCCCATCAGCCGGCCCTTGTCGTAGGCGTCTTCCAGACCGTCGAAGAACATGTGGTCGATGATCTTGCCATGGCCCATGCGATAACCGCTGCGGGCTTTGTCCAGCAGGTAAGGGGCGTTGGACATGCTCTCCATGCCGCCGGCCACCACCACCTCGGCACTGCCGGCCAGCAGCAGGTCGTGGGCCATGATTGCCGCCTGCATGCCCGAGCCGCACATCTTGTTGAGGGTGGTGCAGGTGGTGCCCTTGTTCAGGCCGGCGCCCAACGCCGCCTGGCGCGCCGGGGCCTGGCCCAGGCCTGCCGGCAGCACGCAGCCGAACAGCACTTGTTCGACGCTGTCGGGGGCAACACCTGCGCGCTCGACGGCGGCGCGAATGGCGGCAGCACCCAGTTGCGGAGCGGTAAGGCTTTTCAGCTCGCCCTGCAGGCCGCCCATGGGCGTGCGCACGGCGCTGACAATTACGATCGGATCATTGGCGAGGGTCATGTTTGAGTGCTCCTGAAATTACTTGGCGGCCATGCGCAAGGCGCCGTCGAGACGGATCACCTCACCGTTGAGCATGCTGTTTTCAATGATGTGGCGGGCCAGCGCGGCGTACTCCTGCGGGCGCCCCAGGCGTGGCGGGAACGGCACGCCGGCGGCCAGCGAGTCGCGCACTTCCTGGGTCATGCCGGCCATCATCGGGGTTTCGAAAATGCCCGGGGCGATGGTCATCACGCGGATGCCGAAGCGCGCCAGCTCACGGGCCGCCGGCAAGGTCAGGCTGGCAATCGCGCCCTTGGAGGCGGCATAGGCGGCCTGGCCGATCTGGCCGTCATAGGCGGCAATCGAGGCAGTGTTGATGATTACCCCGCGCTCGCCGTCAGCGCCCGCCTCGCCTTCGGCCATGGCCGCAGCGGCCAGGCGCAGCAGGTTGAAGCTGCCGATCAGGTTGACGTTGATCACCCGGCTGAAGCTTTCCAGGCCATGCGGGCCGTTCTTGCCCAGGACCTTCTCGGCGCCGACGATACCGGCGCAGTTGATCAGCCCGTGGATTTTGCCGAAGGCGGCAACCGCCGCATCGATCGCAGCCTGGGCGGCGGCTTCCTGGCTGATGTCGGCCACCGCGAAGTGCGCCCTGGCGCCCAGCTCGCGGGCTTTGGCGGCGACCGCTTCGGCATTGAGGTCGACCAGCATGACCTGGGCACCGGCCTCGATGAGCATCTGCGCGGTGGCAGCGCCCAGCCCGGAAGCGGCGCCGCTGACGATGAAGTTGTTATTGGCAATCTGCATGATGTTGGTTCCTCAGGCGCTGGCGGTCGACGCCAGCGCGGCCTGTTGTTTGGCTATTTCCTGGTTGCGCAGGATGAAACGTTGCAGCTTGCCGCTCGGCGTCTTGGGCAGCTCGCTGACAAATTCGATTTCCCGTGGGTAGGCGTGGGCATACAGGCGCTGACGCACGTGCTGCTTGAGGGCCTCGGCCAGTGCTTCGCTCGGCTCTTGGCCTTTGGCCAGCACCACGAATGCCTTGATCAGCTCGGTCCGCTCCGGGTCCGGTTTGCCCACCACCGCGGCTTCGATCACCGCCGGGTGTTCGATCAGCGCGCTCTCGACATCGAACGGGCCGACCCGGTAGCCGGAGGTGGTGATCACGTCATCGCTGCGGCCGACAAAGCTGATGCTGCCGTCGTCGTTGAGCTCGACTGTGTCGCCGCTCAAGTAGTACTTGCCGACGAACGCCTTGGTCGGCAAACCCTGGTAGCCGGCAAACCAGCACAGCGGCGACTGCTCGCGGTCGACAGCGAGAATGCCCGGCTGCCCGGCCGGCAGTTCGTTGTGTTGTTCATCGAGCACGACGATGCGGTGACCGGGGACGGCGAAGCCGGCAGAGCCCAGGTGCACCGGGTGCTGCAGGCCGTGGTGGTTGCACAGGACCATGCCCAGTTCGGTCTGCCCGTAGTGGTCGTGAATGGTCACGCCCAGCTCATCGGCAAACCAGCGGATCACCTGCGGATTAAGCGGCTCGCCGGCGCTGCTGAGCACCCGCAGGCGGCCCTTGATCGGCGCGCTGAACTCGCTACCAGCGGCGATCAGCAGGCGGTAGGCCGTCGGCGAGCCGGCCAGGTTGCTGATGGCGTACTTGTTGATGACCCGGCAGGTGCTCTCGACGCTGAACGGCCCATCGAAAAACGTGGTGGCATGGCCCAGGGCAAGCGGACCGGTCACGGCGTAATAAAGCCCGTAGGCCCAGCCCGGATCGGCGAGGTTCCAGAAGCTGTCTTCAGGGCGCAGGTCGATGGCATCGCGCATGTAGCCCTGGAAGGCGACGATGGCCCGCAGCGGCACTTCCAGCGGCTTGGCCGGCCCGGTGGTGCCGGAGGTGAACATCAGCAGGAACGGTGCCTCGGCCCCCAGCAGCACCGGTTCGCAGTGATCACTGGCCAGCGCCAGTGCGCTGTGAAAGTCGATATCGCCGGAGCCTGGCGCAGCACCCACGCAGATGACCGTCGGGCAGCCATGCACGTCGTCGAGCTTGCTGCGATTATGCGGTTCAGTGACGACTACCTTGGCTGCGGACTGCTCCAGCCGGTGCTCGATGGCCTTGGGCCCGAATGCGGTAAACAGCGGCTGATAAACCGCCCCCAGGCGCCAGGTGGCCAGTACCGTGATCAGCAGCTCGGCCGTACGCGGCATCAACCCCGCAACCCGGTCGCCGACGCCCACACCCTGGGCCCTGAGCACATTGGCCAGGCGCGCGGCAGACTGTTGCAGTTGCTCGAAGCTGTAGCGCGCGCTGCTGCCGTCGCGGCCTTCCCAGTTCAGGGCAATACGATTGCCGCCGACATGCCGGTCGCAGCACTCGACGCAGGCATTGAGTGCCTCAAGGTTGCCTTGCAGGGCAGCCGCAGCGGTGTGCAGGTAGTCGAACCCTTGCGCCGCGGCGCGGTAATCACGCATCGCCAGACTCCTCGTTTGTTATTGTTGGAATAAAACGATTGGTCTGAAGATAGTCGCGCCAGAGCTGGCGCGGGACAATGGCCAAAGCTGTCAAAGTGGATGACTGGTTTGGCCGCTGGCCCTGACGCTACTACTGACCCTCGGCTTTTGTGACAAGCAAAGGCTTGGTCAGCGCCACAATCAACGCCCCTACCTTCTCGGCACGCTCGACCGCCAGCACATCCACTGCAGCCTCGTCGCCCCCTGCCATGTCGGTCAGTTCCTGCAGCCGATCGACGAAGGGCTCTTCAACCTCCGCGAACGATTGCGGATAAGTGTCACGCAGGTAATTGACCCAGAAATCCCGGGAAGCGATGAAGTCCAGCAGTTCATCTCCGGCTTCAGCTGTGCGTACTGTCCTGGCCGCGTCGTCGAGCTGACGCGAGGTTACCCCCGCCACCCCGCCAAACTGCATGTAACGTGGCTGGCCGGGCAGGTCCAGGGTCTCGGCCAGACCAACCCGATAGGCCAGGCTGACCTCCACCTCGTCGACGCCCAGGCCGCTGGCCTGACGCGCATGGATATCCTCCCGGGCAACCTGCTCGACACGCTCAAGGCGAAACAAGCGCCTGGCCACCCCAAGCAAGCGGCTGGCCTGGTTTTCCGAGCCAGGCTGCTGCTCGGCTTGCCACAAGAAGTAACCCACTTCGAGGTTACTGAAGCAATCCGAAACGCTGTCGACGCAGGTCCTCGGTGCTGAGGCCAGCTTGAACAGGGTCGAACGCAGCGTCTGGCTGTCTACCGCCTCTTCGACAAGAGCCCAGACCCGCCAGCTCAGGTCCTCGCGGTTCATCCGGTAGTCCGCAGTGCTGGTCAGCTCGCCGAGCAGACGCAGAAAACCTGCGCTGTCCTCTGACCGTGCGAGATCATCCCATTGCCCCGCACGCACTTCGTACACCCGCTCATCCAGGGTGGCCAGCCAAAGCGCACGAGCATCGACCGGCAGCTCGTGCTCATCCTCTTCTGGCAGTTGCATGCCATCGAGCTCGGCCAGGCGTTGCCAGGTCGCCTGCGCCAAGGGGTTGCCCTGCAAGTAGATGGCGTCACGGATCACCCCAGGGGTATGGAAAAAGCGCTCGGGCAAGGTGGCGATCAGATTGTTGCGCAAGTCGGCCTGCTCCAGGAACGGTCGGCTGAGCAACCCGCGCGGCAAGGCTTGCATGCCGGTGTTGCGCAAGCTCAGTTCGCGCAAACGGTGCAAAGGCCGCAGGTTGAGGTTGCGCCGCAGCGGGTTGTTGTCCAGCACCAGCATGCGCAGTTGGTTCAACCGGGCCAGTGCATCGACATCCATGGCCTGCAGGGCGATGTGGTTATGTTCCAGCCTGAGGGTGCGCAACGCCGACATGTGCTCAAGACCGGACGGCAACTGGTCAAAAAAGTTGTTGCTCAGGTTCAGCCAGCGAGTGTTCGAAAACGCCCGAAAAAACGACGCCGGCAGCCTGCGCATACGCATGCCGACCATGACCACATCGACCACATGAGCAAAGCTGATCTCGCCCGGCAGATTGGGAAAGGTCGGGATATGCCGGCCAACAATGCTCAGGCGATAACCCTGGAGAATCCCGTTCGCGTCAATGATCGGCTCGCTTTGACGACGCCAGCAGTGGCGCAGCGCTTCGGCCACGCGATTGCGTGGCGACAACAGCACCGTAGCGCTAACACTTGCTTGCGCAGGTGCTGCGGCCTCCCAGGTGCTCAGCGTCTGATCGAGCAACTGATACTCCTGCTCGAGCCGCTGCAACGCCAGCAGCACTGAAGAGCCACTTTCGCGCAGACGGGCGATAAAGGTTTCGCGCTGCTCGGCATCAAGGCCGGGAAACAAGGCACACAAGCGGTTGCTGATGCTTTGCGCCACCGCCTGAGCAGCCCCTCGGCCACTCAGCAGATACCCTACGCGGCCATCTGCCAGGCGATGTCCCGGGTTGAACCAGCGCCGGACCGGCGCCAGGCCCAGAACCCCTTCCAGTTCGCTGGTAGCGACCGGCAGCTGGGCAATCAGGTCCGCGCGCATTTGCCCAAGCGCATGCAGCCCCTGCCATCCCAGGCCTTCACGCTGGGCATCATTCAACGAAGCGGCAATCACCTGTAGCAATCCCCCGCTCAGCTCGACGTCCTCAGCGCCATCTGGCTGATCGCCGTAGAGCTGGTAAACGCCTTGCTGGTGGACGATGACCCTGTGCAGCCCAGGGCTGTCTTCGGGCTTCAGCCGGTCGAGCAAACGGCTGTAGGGAAAGCGGTCATGCAACGCCAGGTTCACCTCTTGCGGCCACCCCGGCAAACGCCGGAGTGCATAGAACACCAGGTGAGCGCTGTCCAGCGAACCGCCGTAGCCAAGGTATAGACCTTCACGGGCGCGAGTCAGTTGTGCCACCCGAGCCAGCATCCGCGCCTGTTCCGCCAGCTCAAGGGGTACGCGCGCCTGGGCTGCCAGCAGTGCGCGCGCTTCATCGCTGGCCTGTGCAAGCAAGGCCAGGCCATAGGCGTCGGGTAAGGTGGGGAAGTCCCGCTGGAGCGTTGCCAGCAGCGGGTCGTCAGGCAAGTACCGTGTAGAAAGCGACACACCGTGCTGGTTCTGGGCGAAGCGCTCAAGGGTGTCGCGCAGGCCTATCGGCATCCGGCGGTTTTCCACCAGTAACCCGCGCAGTTCATCTTCATCGATAGCCGCCACCTGCAACAGCGCACTCACCTCGCTCACGCTCATCAGCCCGGCAGCGGGCCACAGGCGTTCGAGCAGATGCGACTGGCCCTGCCAGGCCAGCGGCCACTCATCACGCAAGCGCCAGGCGCGTTCGCCGTTGAACTCGACGACCGGCCCGTACGCGCCGGCACGTTGCTGATGAACCAGGCGCCACGGACCTTGCTGCGGTACCCGACGGACTTCGTAAACTTCGCCGCGTAGCGGCAGGTAACTGCGCCCGTCGGCCAGGTGCAGGCCGCTATCGGTCAAGCGCGAGCCGGCGGGAATGCGCCCCAGCTGGTAAGGGCGCAGATCCCGGCGCCATAAGCGCGGCTGATTGCTTTCGAGGGTGACCGGTAACAGTGACTGGACAAAATCGCTGCGCTTGAACGCTCTGCCGACACTATGGATACCCGCCCCCAGCGCTACCGTCACCGCCACAGTCTGGGCAACACCGAGCAGATGCTCGAGGGCTTCGCCGCGATGCCCACGCAGCCAGTCTTCGGCCCCTTCGAACACCTCGCTCAAGGTCTGCAGTGCAAGATGCCCGAGCAACAACCCACCCACAGCGGGAACGAACAGGCCGACCAGGTTGAGTGCCGTCCAACCGGCCGCAGCCAGATCAGAACGCCACGCTCGGGTCGCCGCACTGTCGACATCGGCGGTCGGCACCGCCAGTACCCGGGCATCGGCTTTGATCCGTGCCAGCTGCAATTGACAGAGACCGGTGAACAGATCACCACGCAGGAGCGTGCCCGCCAGGTCCAGGTCAACGCTTGAGTCGGTGAGTCTGGTTGCCAGCAACAGGGCAAAACCGGCACGTTGCTGCAAACCGATCAGCGCACTGAAGTAGGCGCGATACGACTCGGACCCCTTGAGCGACTCAGCCAGTGCCACGTTGAAGGCAAACCAGGAGCGGTAACTGCGCAAAGGCTGCTGCCGGTCGGTCGGAAAATACACCAACAACCCGCGAATCAGGCTGGCCTCGGTCCAGCGCAGCGCCCCTTGCGGCGGGTCGCCGCGCACTTCGAAAACCACCGCACCGCTGACCTGGCAGTTCAGCGCACTCAGTTGATAAATACGTACTTCCAACCCGCCATGGCTGACCTGGGATGCGCCCGAGACGACTTGCTCGAGCATCTGGTAGGCCAGCGCATCGATCTGCCCGCGCAAATGAGCGAGGCGCGCAGCCACTTGCAGGGCCAGGCGCTTTTCCTCGGCCAGGTCCTGCTCAGCCGGCGCGAAGACATCCTCCAGATGCTGCTGGAAACGCCTGCCCACATCCAGCTCACGGCAGACGCTGGCCACTTTTTCGGGCGCATCGAGCAAAACTGTCTCGAGTTCGCCCGCAGTGACGATCGCTGTCCCGGCATAGTAGCTGCTGGCGGCTGTCTGGCGAGCGCCAAAACCTTGCAGCAGGCGTTGCATCAAGGGCTGGGTGAGCAGAATCGTATCATCACTAGGCAGCCCGATACCCTGGCTAGGCTTGAAGTCGCGCAGTACTTCACGCCACTGGTCGCTATCGAGATTGCCCTGGTAGTTGAGCTTGTCGTGCAGTGCGTCTGCCAGCAACGGCTGGGCGAAAGCATCAATCGCCTGGAGTTCATCGAGGGTTGCGTGGACGGCTTGCTGGCTGTGCCGAAGCCTTGCGAAATCATCGCGCAAATCATTGATCTGCTCGACGGAGGCGGTTCTAAGCCAGTCAGGCAGGATATGACCGATGAATTCATCGGTCACCCCGGGCTGGGTGATCGCAGCCGGTGTGGCTGGGGATCGGGCGGCAGGGTTAGGCACGTTCAAGGTCCTGGGGGAATGGCAATCCTCCAGCCTAGAAACGCTTAACCATCACTGGCAGCGAGAGGCGTTTCACCCTGGCCGATCAATGCCCGATAGTGGCCCGGATTGCAGCCATACCACTTGCGAAAGGCCTTGTAGAACGAGCTGCTGTCAGCAAACCCCAGGCGCTCGGCGATTTCGGCGAAGCTTATCTGTTCCTGGGCCAGCCAGGCGATTGCCAGCTCCTTGCGTACACTGTCCTTGAGGCCCTGGTAGGTGGCGCCCTCCTCGGCCAGGCGTCGACGCAGGGTCGAGGCCGATATGCACAGTTGCTGGGCCTGGGCCTCGGTTTCCGGCCAATCACCGGCGGGAAGCTGGCGCAGCGATTCCTTGATCCGCCGCGCCAGGCTCGCCGGGTCGCGGTACTTGACCAGAATATTGGCCGGCGCCTCGGCCAGAAAGCGCTGCAACTCTTCAGGCGTGCGCTTGAGCGGCAGGTCCAGGCAATCGGCGGCAAGGATCATCCGCGTGCGTGGCCGGTCAAACTGCAGGTTCTCCGAGAACATCACCCGGTAATCGTCGCAAAACGGCGGCTCGGCACAACGCAGCTCAATGGCCAGGATCGGGATGCGCCGCCCGGCCAGCCAGCAGGCGACGCCATGCACAATCATCCAGAAGGTGAAGTAGGTGAAGGCCCGGCGCGGCTCATCCCGGGGCTCGCCGATGACGATCTCCGCCAGGCTTTGCTGGCGCACCAGCGCCGGCTGCAGGTGCTCGAGCATCAGCCCGAGAAACGCCAGGGCGCTTTCAAGCCCGGCGCCCAACGTGGGCTGGGCCATGGACGAGCGGCACACAAAGGCCAGGCTGCCCGTGCGCAGGCCACGCGGGTCCATGCAGAAGAACTCATCGTGGCAACGACGAGCCAGCAGCCGCCAGAGCTGCGCGTAGGCCCCGGCGGGCACCCGCGCATCGGCCTGCTGCAACTGTTCGGGGTCGATCCCCACACGACTGAGCAGGGCCTGGCTCGCGGCGCCGGGGGCGCAGCTTTGCAGCAGCGCCTCGCGCACCAGTTGCATGGAGATGGTGTCTTTCTCCGCCATCAGCAGTCGTTCGCCTTGCCTGTAGTGTTTGCCCGCCATCTTAGGGGCCCGCCGGGAAAAAACCAGCCCCGCCTCATACCGCTGCCGCCAGGCTGAGAAACGCCTGGATCAGGCGCAGTTCGCGGCGTCGCTCCAGGCAGCCGATCATGTGCTGGTTGATCAGCCCCGCTGCGCCGATGGGCCGCGCCACCACCCGCGGGTCATGGCTGATCTCCAGCGACGAAACGATACCGATGCCCAGCTCGGCCGCTACCGCTTCAGTCACCGCCTCGCGGCTGTCGAGCTCCAGCAGCACGCGCGGCTGCACCTGGGCATCGCGGCAGGCCTGATCGAAGGTGCGGCGGGTAATCGAACTGGGTTCGCGCAGTACCATGATCTGCCGGTCCAGCTCGCCAAGGGGCAATTCCTCGGCGCTGGCCGCCCAGGCATGCCCGGCCGGCAGCAAGGCGCAGATCCGTGAATCGCCCAGGCTTTGCAGGTGCAGGCCCTTGCGCGACTCGACCTCGGTCATCACCGCGACATCGGCATGCTCGCTGAGCAGCGCCGCCAGGGTTTCCTGGGCGTTGCCCAGACGCAGGTTGACAGTGATCCCCGGATACCGCGCGCGCAGCTGCGCAAGCATCGGCATGACCCGGTGCGGGCCGTCGGCGGCCACTTCCAGGCGCCCGGTGAGCAACTGGCGGTTGGCCTCGAGCATCGCCTGGGCTTCTTCGGCAAGGCCAAACATCGCGCGGGTGATCGCCGCCAGGCGAATGCCCTCCTCGGTCAGCTCGACACGTCGCGCCGTGCGGCGCAGCAAGGTGATCTGGTAGTGCTCCTCAAGCGCCTTGACATGCCCGGTCACCGCCGGCTGGCTGATGAACAGGCGGGCGGCGGCGCGGGTAAAACTGCCCTCACGGGCCACGGCATCGAAGGCGCGGAGCTGGAACAGGTTCATATCTATCGGCCTGGCTTATGACTGGCATAACAACAAACAATTTGATTGATAAGGCACGGAATTGCAACGTAGGCCCCGTAGATTCAGCCCACCGCTTGCGAGGACTACCGGAATGAGTAACGCCCCTATCCTGCTGACCCCTGGCCCCCTGACCACCTCGGCCCGTACCCGCCAAGCGATGATGGTCGACTGGGGTTCATGGGACCGCGACTTCAACCAGCTCACCGCCAGCCTCTGCGAGCAACTGCTGGCCATCGTCAACGGTGCCGACAGCCACCATTGCGTGCCCCTGCAAGGCAGCGGCACCTTTGCCGTGGAAGCGGCCATCGGCACCCTGGTGCCCCGCGACGGCAAGGTCCTGGTACTGATCAACGGCGCCTACGGCCAGCGCCTGGCAAAGATCTGCAAGGTGCTGGGTCGCGCCTGCAGCACCTTCGAAACCGCCGAAGACCAGCCGACCACTGCCGCTGACGTCGACCGTCTGCTGAGCGCCGACAGCAGCATTACCCACGTGGCACTGATTCACTGCGAAACCAGCACCGGTATTCTCAACCCGCTGGCAGAGATTGCCGCGGTTATCGCCGGCCACGGCAAACGCCTGATCATCGATGCCATGAGCTCGTTCGGCGCCTTGCCGATCGATGCCCGCCAGGTGCCATTCGATGCCCTCATCGCCGCCTCCGGTAAATGCCTGGAAGGCGTGCCTGGCATGGGCTTCGTCTTTGCCAACAAACAGTCGCTGGCCGCCGCCGAAGGCAACTCGCCGTCGCTGTCCATGGACCTGCATGACCAGCACGTCTACATGGCCAAGACCGGCCAGTGGCGCTTCACCCCACCAACTCATGTGGTGGCGGCGCTGCACGAGGCCTTGCTGCAGTACAACGAACAAGGCGGCCTGCCGGCCCGCCACCAGCGCTATGCCAGCAACTGCAAGACCCTGCTCGACGGCATGGCCGCCATTGGCTTGCGCAGCTTCCTGCCCGCCGAGATTCAGGCGCCGATCATCGTCACCTTCCATGCCCCGAACGATCCGCGCTACCAGTTCAAGGACTTCTACGAGCGGGTCAAGGCCAAGGGTTTCATCCTCTACCCGGGCAAGTTGACCCAGGTCGAAACCTTCCGCGTCGGCTGCATCGGCTGCGTCGGCCCGGACGGCATGCAGGCCGCGGTCGATGCCGTGGCTCAGGTGCTGCGGGAAATGGAAGTGCTGGACATCTGATACCCCGAAGCCTTTTTACCCGATCAGCGCAACCACCCGCTCAAGGAACCCTGAACATGAACTACAACCCCCCGACGCAACTGCAAGCCGCGATCCTCGACTGGGCCGGCACCGTGGTCGATTTTGGCTCCTTTGCCCCAACCCAGATCTTTGTCGAGGCGTTCGCCGAGTTCGACGTCGAAGTGTCTATCGAGGAAGCCCGCGGGCCGATGGGCATGGGCAAGTGGGACCATATCCGCACCCTGTGTGACCAGCCGCTGATCGCCGAGCGCTACCGCAAGGTGTTCGGCCGCACGCCGACCGACGCGGACGTCACTGCCATCTATGAGCGCTTCATGCCACTGCAGATCGAGAAGATCGCCGTGCACTCGGCGCTGATCCCCGGCGCCCTAGACACCCTCACCGGGCTGCGCCAAGACGGTCTGAAGATCGGCTCGTGCTCGGGCTATCCGAAAGTGGTGATGGACAAGGTGGTGGCACTGGCCGCGCAGAACGGCTACGTCGCCGATCACGTGGTGGCCACCGACGAAACCCCGAACGGCCGCCCCTGGCCGGCCCAGGCCCTGGCCAACGTAATTGCCCTGGGCATCGATGATGTCGCTGCCTGCGTCAAGGTCGACGACACCGTGCCAGGCATCCTCGAAGGCCGGCGCGCCGGCATGTGGACGGTAGCGCTGGTGTGCTCGGGCAACGCCCTGGGCCTGACCTACGAAGGCTACCGCGCCCTGGCCTCGGACACCCTCGATAGCGAGCGCAAGCGCATTCATGCGTTGTTCGCAGGCTCGCGCCCGCACTACCTGATCGACACCATCAACGAACTGCCAGAGGTGATCGCTGATATCAACAAGCGCCTGGCTCGTGGGGAAATGCCGCAGGCCGTGTAAGCACGTTGCACAGCTGATTGACCCAGCAATCTAAACAGGCAGGACAAGTTACCCAACTTGACCTGCCTGTTTGCTCATGCCGCCCCGGGCAAGTGACAAAAGGTGTTAGATATAGTCGTTATTGCCGCAAATTCACGATCTTTTCACCGACTTTCCCAACCAACATTCAAACTTTTTCCCTTGAGCTTTCCACCGTACGCTCAGTGCCTACACCTCAAGGAAGAAGGTTTTAATTCATGTCTGTTGACCTCAGCTCCCCTACCCGACCAACCGATTTCACACCCATCTCAAGCAAGCTACCCGCGTGGCTGATCAGCGCCCCTGCCGCCACTCATGCTGCGCTACGCAAGGTCGACGTGCAGACATTGCCCTGGCTGGCTGATGCACGGCATACCGATGCGCAGACACTGGAACAGCTGCAAAGGGTGTATATCCGCCATCGCCGCCACGAGCAGCGGGTCCACGAGATACTTGCCGCACTTCCGGCCATCGAGTCCTATGCCGAACCCTTGTTGAAAGCCAAGCTGCAGGAGCGATTCGGCCTGGATGTCGATGTGCACAACAGTTATCTGTTCCATGCCCGGCGCGTGGTCAGCGACGGCTCTTTCCTGACGTTGTCGCAGGATCCAGCGGTCAAGGCTGGTGCCGCGATCAAAGCTGCCACCCAGTCGCTGCTGGCCTGTGCCCTGCAGAACTTCGAAGCCTGGGAAGCCGCGCCGGGCGCCATGACTGACGATCGCGGGCGGACATCGATCGCCTCGCGCATCTACTACTCCGACCCGGCACTCAACCGGCCCGGGCGCTACCCCGACGAGTCGCCGCTGAAAATCGTTCCCGAGCAGTTTGCTGCCCTGTGCCGCGAACTTGACCTGGGCGGTACCTACCAACAGTTGATACACCGCGTACTCAACCCGGAGTCCGCTGCTGGTGATGCTGCCGACGCCGCCAGCGCCAACGTGCGCGCCGACTTCAAACAGCTCGAGCAATCGACGTTCCTCCTGCATACGCACATTGCGCGGTTGAAAAAAACCATCAGCCCGCAGATGCATGGCGTATTGCTGGATATCGCTCGAAACAAACCGGCAACCCTGGACGGGATAACGATAACCCGTAACTTTCTCAAACTCTGGGATGTCGAACTCAGCGCCATCGTTGTCTTCGGTAAAGACCGCAGTGCCAGCCAGCACAGCGAAAAGGTCGTGGTCTACATTCCCGATGACCCCTACGACCCGCTCAGGGAGTACCCCTCGCTTGCGCACTTTTTCGCGTCCCTGCGTGACAGCTTTCTGAAGCCGGACTACCAGCAGTTCTTTGCCCGATTTGTACCTGCACGCCAGCGCGCGCGGTTGTTTGCTCGCCTGCACCAGGCTTTCTATCCCAAGGTCTGGAACAGTGCCGCGGGCTACTACGAAGAAAAACTCGACCGCAACGCCAGCCTGCACCTGCGCGAAGGTACCTTTTTCGGCAACCTGCTCAACGCGCTGTACCAGCAAAAAATCACCCAGCTCAAGGACGATGCCCTGTTTCACGGCGTGCCCACGGCCGCCGAGGACCACAAGTCGCTGCAAGACAAGCTGCTGTACTTTGTCCAGACTACGCTCAACGTGCTCAATATCGCCGCGTTCGTGGTGCCGGTGCTCGGCGAGGTGATGCTGGCCGTCACCGCCGTACAACTGTGCAACGAAGTCTATGAAGGCATCGAGAGCCTGGCCAGGGGCGAGAGCCAGCAAGCCTGGGGCTACCTGATGGATGTGGTCGAAAACCTGGCGATGATCGCCGCCCTGGGAGGCCTCTCGGCGGCAGGGGGCGGCGCTGCGGTACCAGCCCCTGAGCTGGTCAGGCAGATGCAGAGCGTGCAACTGGCCGATGGCAGCACGCGCCTGTGGAAACCCGACCTGCAGCCATTCGCCCAAGACGTCAGGCTACCCGCCGAGTTGCAACCCAATGCCTCCGGGCTCTACGACTACCAGGGCCGACAATGGCTGGTGCTCGAAGGCCGCACCTACGCGGTCAAGCCGCCCGCTGCCAGCGCGCCCTACCGGCTGGAACATCCGTGGCGCATGGGCGCCTACGAGCCGCCTTTGCGCCATAACCAGGCAGGCGCCTGGCTGCAGGTTACCGACCAGCCGCTTGAGTGGGAAGGCATCCGCCTGTTTCGACGGCTCGGACATGCCGGCGCCGAGTTCTCCGATGAAGTCGCCAGCACCATCATGCGCGTCAGCGAAACCCATCAGGCACAACTGCGTCACGCATTGAGCGAAGGCCTGCACCCACCCGCCCTGTTCAGCGACACGCTACACCGCTTCCGTCTGGAACATGAGCTTGACCGCTTCACCCAGCTACTGGAGGCAGGAGATCCGCACGCCGAACCGGCCCTGCAACTGCAACTGCAACTACTGGCCGAGGCGCACGGCTGGCCGAACGGCCAAGCGCTGACCGTGCTCGATGAGCAGGGTAAGGTGCTTGCGCAGTACCACAGCCAAAGTGGCAATGCGCTGCCCCGCCCCCTGCAGGTGCGGCTCGGTGGTGATGACGTTCTCGATGCACTGATGCGGCAAATGACCAAGGCAGAGCTCGAAGGACTGCTGCAACACCCGCTGGGTTCAGGCGAGCCCAACTTCACCACAGCGAAACGCCAGTTACAGCAACAACTGGCGACCCAGGCAAAAACCCACAAAACCCGACTGTTCAATGAACGCTACCAGGCACTGCAAAAAACCGACGCTGGCCCGGTGCTGCAGGTCCAGCAATCCTTCAGCGGCCTGCCCACGGTGGTGGTCGAGGAACTGCTGCGCCACGCCAGCCCGGCAGAACTTGAACAATTGCGTGTCAATGCGCGCATTCCTGTACGAATTGGCGAAGAAGCCCGTGCCTACCAGCATAAGCTGCGTCTGAATCGTGCGTATGAAGGGCTGTATCTGGACGCTGGCAGCAGTTCCGACAGCGAGCGGCTGGCGCTGCATACCCTGGGCACTCTATACGGCTGGTCCACCGACGTACGCCTGGAGGTCCGCGAGGGTTCAACCCAGGGGGCGCTACTCGACAGCATCGGCAGCAGCGAAGCGCCCATTCGCAAGATCCTGGTCAGCGATGGCACCACCTACCGCACCTACGAGGCCGACGGACGCCAATTGCATGGCCGTGACAACCTTTATGCCACAGTCCTGCACGCGCTGCCGGACGCCCAACGCAGTGCCCTGGGCTTTGCCGACGTCAGCCAGCACGCAGCGCTCAAACAGGCCGTACAGTCGCAACCGCTACTGGCCCGGCACAGCTTGAGAGCCGTGCTGAAGATGCAAGCGCTCAAGCCCGGCGCCCGCTCCCCGATGCGCCTGGCCGATGGCAGGCTTGGTTTCCCGTTGAGCGGACGCGGCAGGCTGGCGGGCTTCATCCTTGAAGAGACGCTGCTGGACAAGATCCGTCTGCTTGAATTCGAGCACGCCTTTCCCGAGCAGATCCTGCAGATGTTCTACGACGCGCAGTGGAGCCGTGCGGACATCGACCAGCGCCTGGACCAACTGCTTGAAGAGCAACAAAGCCTGCGCAATCACCTTTCCAACTGGACCGATGCCGCCAGTTCAATGCCGCCCTTGAGCGCTACGCGCATGAACAGCCGCACACGCATCGCCGAGGCGTTGTGGCGTCACTGGCGCGCCAACAACCTGCCCGAACTGAGTCAAGCCACCACCGCGTTGCAACTCGCAGACGTTTACCTGATCGACTTCCCTGCGCAATTGCCCGATTTCATCCAGCAGCGCGTGCAGGAGCTGCAACTGTGGAACGTGAACCCTGACGTTGCGCCGGGCAATCCGCTGATCGACCTGGACAACGAGCGCAACATACTGGGCCGCTTCTTCCAACACCTCCCCCAGGTAAAGTCAGTGCTTTTCGGCCAGAGCTTTGGCCAACCCAGCTATCCCTTCATCGGCCAGACGGTGCTGGAACATTACCCGCAACTGCGCGAACTGAGCCTGATCGATACCCGGTTGTACATCGGCCAGGCCGAAATCAACCTCTACCGGGGTTTCAGCCAGCTTCAACGCCTGGATCTGAGCGGCAACACCCTCAACATACTCGGCAACATCGACCTCAGCGGCTTGAACCTGCAGTACCTGGGACTGAACCGCACCAGCCTTCGCAGCTGGCCACAGTGGCTCGACAGCGCCAACCTGAATGCAATTGCCGAAGTCTCCCTGGCCGACAACCAGATCACCACGGTACCCGCCGCCGTGCTGGAAAACCCCATCGGTAGCGGGCATCACACCCGGGTTTCGTTACTGAACAACGAGCTTTCGCGGGACACCCTGATCCGCATGCGTCTGAGTGAAGGTGAAGGCAGACGCTTCAGCTTTGAACTGACCATTGCAGAGAATCTTCGCGCCATCCTGGATGTCATGACCCAGGAACGTGCGGAGCTGGATGAAGCCTTTGTGCAGTGGGCCGAAGCGTCCCACTCAGGCGCACCGCTACGCGATGAACAGATTGCCTCCAGGCGCCGCCTGGGCCGCCTGGTGCACGACTTGTGGAGCCACGAACCAACACATGGCCACGTTGGCGCCTTGCGCGTCGAGGCAATTGCCTTGAACGACTTCCCCAGGCGATTGCCGGCGTTTTTCTATCATCGCCTGCGCAGGCTGCAGCTTCTGCGCGTGGGGACCCATGCCAGTGAATTGCACCAGTTTCTCAGTGACTTTCCTTACCTGGACAGTTTGCACATCGAAGGGCATGACACCCCGCTGGGCAGCTTGAATGCGGCGGTGCCGCAATTGCGGATGCTGGAACACCTGAGCCTGATCGACCTGGGCTTGAACATCGATCAGTCGGCGCTGGCAACGCTGCAACTCATGCCAGGGCTGACTCAACTGCAACTTGACGCAAATGTTATCGGCGAGATTACCGATGCCTCTGCATTGCGCAACATCGAGCAGTTGAGCCTCAACAATGTCGGCCTGCAAACCTGGCCGCAATGGCTGGAGACGCTGCTGCCCGGTCCGATGCAACGCCTGTCGCTGGTTGCCAACCAGTTGCGCGAACTGCCCGAGCGAATTCTCGCGAACCCACGCACTGAAGAACATCACACTGAAATTTCCCTGACCGGCAACCCGTTGAGCCACGAGAGCATGCGGCGCGCACACTTGTCCGAAGGTTTCAATCGCGCCTACGACTTCTATATGGACTTGCCGCCCGATATCCGTGCCCTGGAGCGTGAACCACACTATTCAAGCGAGCCTTCCCCCTCTTCCCCTGAAGAAGCCGAATCCGGTGCGGATGTCTGGCTAAGCGGTGCCGAGGACCGCAGTGCGATACGCAGAGGTATCTGGCAACAGATCGAAGACGGCGCAGACGCCAGCGACCTGCTGGGGGTCATCAGCCATCTGCAGCACAGCGCCGACTATCGCGATGCTGGTAGCCGCAATGGCCTTACCGAACGGGTTTGGGGCGTGCTCGAGGTAGCCGCCAATGACACAGAGCTGCGCCTGGTCCTCAACGGCATGGGTGCCGAACCCTTGCAGCAGATCAGGCAGCGCGACACTTGCCCCGATGGCATACGCCTGGCGTTCAACCAGATGGAAATTCAGGTGTTCATTCGTCAATCGCTGCAGGGCGTTGCCGCCGAACAGCGGGGCAGTTCCCTGTACGCCCTCACTCGCCGTCTGTACCGGCTGGAGGCTCTGGACAATGCCGCCCGCGAACAGGCCGGTAGCCGCGACGAAGCCGAAGTGCGCCTGGCCTATCGCCTGCAATGGGCCCGTGAGCTGGACCTGCCGGTGCCGCCGAGCAACATGTTGTACCGAACGGCCGCCAACATTCGCCCCGGGGAACTGGATGCTGCGTTGAACCAGGTACGCCAGGGCGAAGGCGGCCAGGCCTTCCTCGACTTCGCCAGGGGGCGGGACTTCTGGGTGGATTACCTGCGCGAGAGCCACGCCGATCGTTTCATGGCGCTCAAGTCTGCCTACGAGGCCGAGGTACTGGAGCTGTACGACCTCTATCCGGATGACAACCCCGACCAGATTGCCGCACGCATCACCGCGCTGGAGCAACAGTTCAAGCGCAACGAAAGCAACCTGATCGAGGCGCTGACCAACCTGGCAGGGCAACAGCAACGTTGAACCTGCCTTTGCACCGGCCAGCCTTGAGTAAGGTGGCCGGTGCAATGCCTCAGTTCTGGTGGCGCGCGACCCACACGGCGAACTTGTCGATAAAGGTCTGCAGGAACGGCCGGGTCTTCTCCGACAGCTTGCCGTTGTCGTCAAACAGCGTTCCCGCCCCACCGATGTACGCTTCAGGCTGCTGCATGCACGGCACATCAAGGAACACCAGCGACTGGCGCAGGTGATGGTTGGCACCAAAGCCGCCCACCGCCCCCGGCGACACACTGATCACCGCCCCGGGCTTGCCACTCCAGGCGCTCTGGCCATAGGGCCGCGAGCCCACATCGATGGCATTTTTCAACACTCCCGGCACCGAGCGGTTGTACTCGGGGGTGACAAACAGCAGCGCATCACTGCCGCGAATCTGCTCGCGAAACGTTTTGTAGGCCTGCGGCGGATTGACGTCGATATCCTCGTTGTACAAGGCCAGCTCGCCAATTTCGACGATGTGCAGCTTGAGGCTGGATGGCGCAAGCTCGGCCAGCGCGCGGGCGACTTTGCGGTTGAGGGATTCCTTGCGCAAGCTGCCGACGACGACGGCGACTGAATACACCTGGCTCATGGCAAATTCCTGATGTGATGAACAAAGGGAGTTGTAGGTATAGATGATCCGGCACGGCCCTGAAGTTTTTTTCCATACAGGCAAAACTTACCAGGCAAAACAGTGGTCTATGCCTGACAGATACTTATTTCTTCAGAGGTTGTACGGTAAATGACAGCAGTACTGGTCGGACAGTTTCATGCACGGGACGCCGAGGGCCGCATCTATCCCGTTCATGAGTTCCAGGAAGCCACCCTGCAGGCCGACGGAAGCGCCGCATCCCTGCCCATTACCACCTACAAGCTGGCAATCGGTGACCGGGTCAACCACCTGGGTGAAGACCGTTTTGAGCTGGTCCAGAGTGGCGTGGAAATCATCCGCATTCCTTGAGCCCGCTCAGGCCTTGATGCAATCGACGGTATAGACCCGTCCCTGCGCTGTGGTTTCATGCTGCAACCCATGGACATCGGCGACAAAACCGGGAAAGCCGCTGTCGAAGGCAGCAGCAAAGGCCAGGTAGTCGATGATCGAACGGGTCGCCTCGGTAAAGCGCTCCCCCGGCATGATCAACGCAATGCCCGGCGGATAGGGCACCAGCATCACCGCAGCGATGCGCCCGAGCAACTGCTCGATCGGCACCGCCTCGACCTCCCCGCGCACCATCCGGTCATAGGCATCGGCAGGTTTCATCACCACTTCCGGCAAACGCGTGAACAGGCGCTTGAGTTGCTTGGCCGTGGCATTGCTGCGGTAGCAGGCGTGCAACTGGTCACACAGGTCGCGCAGGCCCAGGCCCTGGTAACGCACTGGATCGAGCTGGGCGACGCAAGGCAGGCATTCGAGCAGGCGGGTGTTGGCATCGTAGTTGCGCTTGAACTCAAGCAACTCGGTCAGCAATGTGCTCCATTTGCCCTTGGTGATGCCCATCGAAAACAGCACCAGGAAGGTGTAGAGCCCGGTCTTTTCCACCACCAAGCCGCGCTCCCAGAGAAACTTGCTGACCACCGCGGCCGGGATGCCATGCTCGCTCAAGGCGCCGCCGGCACTGAGCCCGGGCATCACCAGGGTGACCTTGATCGGGTCGAGCAGCACGTAATCGTCACTGACATCAGCGAAACCGTGCCAGTCGGCCTGGGGCTGCAACAGCCAGTCTTCGGTGGCGAGCCGCCGTGCACCGTCCGCCAGCGGCGGCTGCCAGATGCTGAACCACCAGTCATCAGCGGCCATGTGCTCACGCAGGTTGGCCATGGCCCGGCGAAAGCTCAGCGCCTCATCGAACATTTCCTGCAGCAAGGAGCGCCCGGCCGGGCCTTCCATCATCGCCGAAGAGACATCCAGCGAGGCGAGGATGCTGTACTGCGGCGAGGTGGAAATATGCATCATGAAGGCTTCGTTGAAGCGGTCGCGGTCCAGCTGGCGGGCGCCCCCGTCCTGCACATGGATCATCGACGCCTGGCTGAAGGCAGCCAGCAGCTTGTGGGTCGAGTGAGTGCTGAACACCAGCGGGCTGTCGGCACTGCGCGAAGTGCCCATGGCGTAACGCCCGCGGAAGAACTCGTGAAACGCCGCGTAGGCATACCAGGCCTCATCAAAATGCAACACCTCGACACTGCTGCCCAGTTCCTGCTTGATCAGCTCGGCGTTGTAGCACAAGCCGTCATAGGTGGAGTTGGTCACCACCGCCAGCTTGACCCTGGGCGGAAGGCCACGGGCCAGGGGGTTGGCGTGGATCTTGGCGGCAATCGAGGCCTGGCTGAATTCGCTCAGCGGGATCGGCCCGATGATCCCCAGCTCGTTGCGCTCCGGGCACAGGTACAAAGGGATGGCCCCGGTCATGATGATCGCGTGGACCACCGACTTGTGGCAGTTGCGGTCGACCAGCACCAGGTCATCTCGACCGACCATCGAGTGCCAGACAATCTTGTTGGCGGTGGAAGTGCCATTGATCACAAAAAAGGTATGGTCGGCACTGAAATTCTTTGCCGCCCGCGCCTCGGCGGCCGCCAGCGGCCCGGTGTGATCGAGCAGCGAGCCCAGCTCAGGGACCGACACCGACAGGTCCGAACGCAGGGTGTTCTCGCCGAAGAACTGGTGAAAGGCCTGGCCGACCGGGCTTTTGCGATAGGCCACGCCACCGCCATGGCCGGGGGTGTGCCATGAGTAGTTCGATTGCGCGGTGTGCTGCACCAGCGCCTTGAAAAAGGGCGGCAGCAAGCCATCCAGATAACTGTGCGCGGCCCGCGCCACCTGGCGGGCGAGAAACGGCACGGTGTCTTCGAACAGGTAGAGAATGCCGCGCAGCTGGTTCAGCTCGCTCATGACATCGGCAGGGGCATTCTCCAGGGTCACCTGCTCGCCCAGGGCGAAGATCGGCAGGTGCGGTGCACGCACCCGGGCCAGGCGAATCAGTTCGACCATGTTCTGTAAAAGGTGAGTGTTTTCCCCAGCGCCTTCGGCAGCAATCAGCATGCACGCCAGGCCGTGATGGGTGGCGGCGACCAGGCGGCCTTCGGCGTAATCGACGGCCGGCAGGATGGTGAAGCCGTCCTGGGCCAGCTCCTGGGCAATTGCGCGAACACGCTCGCCAGCGACCGTATCGGCCTTGATGTCGCGATGCACAATGAGGACGGGGAACTTGAGGTCCTTGTACATGGGCAGGCGCTTCCTCCGGGTGACAGCTCTGTCACCTCAGGGTAGAAGGTCGCCAGCGCCCCTGCGCGGCAAATTGCCTCAGTTTGCTTCGGACAACTGCTGCCACAGCGCCGGGCCACCGGCGGACTTGGCGATGGCTTCCAGACGCGCCATGTGCAGCTCGAGCTCCTGCTCGCTGGCGCGAATGATCCGCCCCGGCTGGCGACTGGCAGGCAGGCGGCGAATTTCGCTGCCGCGGTTGTCGTCGCCCTCCTCTTCGCCATCGGCACCGTGGCCGGCCAGCGACAGGCTGGTCTGGCCACCGGTCATGCTCAGGTAGACGTCGGCCAGCAGCTCGGAGTCGAGCAGTGCGCCGTGCAGCTCACGGCCGGAGTTGTCGACACCATAGCGTTTGCACAACGCATCGAGGCTGTTGCGCTGCCCCGGATGACGCGAGCGGGCCATCATCAGGGTGTCGAGGATAGTGCAATGCTGGGAGATGTCAGCGCGATCGTGCTGACCGAGCAAAGCGAATTCGTTGTTGATGAAGCCAACGTCGAACGCCGCGTTGTGGATGATCAGCTGGGCGCCCTGAATGAACTCGAAGAATTCATCGGCGACTTCAGCAAAGCGCGGCTTGTCGAGCAGGAAGGAGTCGGTGATGCCGTGGACGCCAATGGCGCCCTCGTCACTTTCGCGGTCCGGCTGCAGGTAGACGTGGAAATGGCGCCCGGTCAGGCGCCGGCCCATCAGCTCGACACAACCGATCTCGATGACCCGGTGGCCGTCAGTCACCGGCATACCGGTGGTTTCGGTGTCGAGGACGACCGACCTGTTGTTCTGAATCTCCACGCCGATGGTCTCCTGCCGCGTACAGTCTGGTGAAAAGCCGGCCATTCTACCTCAGCTCAAGGGCGAGTGGCGGCCGGTGTAGTCAACGCAGACCACGGACCTCGTCAACACCGCGGTTAGCCAGTTGATCGGCACGCTCGTTGCCATGATGGCCAATATGCCCGCGGACCCATTTCCAGGTCACTTTGTGCCGGCCCACCTGTTCATCGAGCAACTGCCAGAGGTCGGCGTTCTTTACCGGTTCTTTGGCGGCGGTTTTCCAGCCGCGTTTTTTCCAGTTGACCATCCACTCGGTGATGCCTTTCATCACGTACTGGGAGTCGGTGACCAGCAGCACTTCGCACTCGCGCTTGAGCGCTTCCAGGCCCTTGATCGCCGCCATCAGTTCCATGCGGTTGTTGGTGGTCTCGCGTTCGCCGCCCCACAGCTCCTTTTCGACGCCCTTGCACACCATCAGCACACCCCAGCCGCCCGGGCCGGGGTTGCCCTTGCAGGCACCATCGGTGAAGATTTCGACGCTATCGCTCATTTACAGCCTTTTTCATCAATGATCTGGCCCCGCGCCCTTGGGGCCCGGAACTCAGGGTTCGGAATGGCGCCGGTTGACCTTGGCCATCGGCAGCGGCAGCAGTTTGCCCATCGGCTCGCGGCGCTCCAGGCGCAGGGGCCGCAGGCCGACCACCATCTTGCGCGCCACCAGCAGGTAGACACCGCCACCGGCACTCTGCCAGCCACCGGCGATCCGCTCCCAGCCGGCCAGGCGCTGTTGCCAGGCGGGGGATGCGAGCGGCGGACGATAGCACCCGAAGCGGCGTTTCTCCAGCGCGAAACCCAGCAGGTTGAGCCAGTCGCCAACCCGCGACGGGGAAATGCAGCGCGCCTTGCGCAAGGCATCATGGGCGAACACCCGGCGTACGCCCCAACTGCTCCAGGGGTTGATGCCGACGATCAGCAAATGACCACCCGGGCGCACACTGCTGGCGGCCTCGCGCAGCAGGCCATGGGGCGACAGGCTGAAGTCCAGGCCATGTTGCAGCACCACGACGTCGGCGGCATGTTCGCTCAGTGGCCAGGCCTGTTCTTCACAGACGATCTCGACCCCGGGCAGCGGCGCGCCGAGGCGCACGTTACGCTGCACCTGCGGGGCCTTGGGCGGTGCTTCGGCGCAGGGGCCGTAATGCACCAGGTAACCGCCGAAGTAACGCCCCAGTTCCTCTTCGAGCAGGCGTTGCTCTTCTTTGAGCATCATTTGCCCCAACGGGCCGGCGAACCAGTCGCGGGCCAGGCTGATCAGCTCCAGCCACTGCGGATCGGCCTGGGCGAAGGCTTGATCGGTCATTGCAGTCTCCCTTGAAGGTTCTCGACAGCGCGCATAGCTACTAAGATGCACCCATGTCCACCGTTTGGCGAATCGCACCATGATACAGATCGATGCCCTGCCCGCTTTCAACGATAACTACATCTGGTTGTTGCAAGATGCTGCCAACCAGCGTTGCGCGGTGGTCGATCCAGGCGATGCCGCGCCGGTTCTGGCCTGGCTTGAGCGCCATCCCGGCTGGCAACTGAGCGACATCCTCATTACCCATCACCACCACGATCATGTCGGTGGCGTCGAGCAGCTCAAGTCGCACACCGGCGCGACCGTCTACGGCCCGGCCCACGAGCGCATCCCTGGCCGTGACCAGGCCCTGGAGGACAACGCCAGCGTGCGCGTTCTGGGCCTGGATTTCCAGGTTATCGCGGTGCCTGGACACACCCTGGGACACATTGCCTATTATTGCCCGCAAACAACCACCCCGGTGCTGTTCTGCGGCGACACCCTGTTCGCCGCCGGTTGCGGGCGCCTGTTCGAGGGCACGCCGGAGCAGATGCACCACTCCCTGCAGCGCCTGGCCGCGCTGCCCGCCGCCACCCTGGTGTATTGCACCCACGAATACACCCTGAGCAACCTGCGCTTCGCCCAGGCGGTGGAGCCTGAAAACCCGCACATTGCCCAACGCTTCGCCGACGTTACCCAGCTTAGGGCACAAGATCGCATCACGTTGCCATCAACCCTGGCCCTGGAAAAGCTCACCAACCCCTTTCTGCGGACCACCGAAACATCCGTTAAAGAAAAACTAGACGAACGGATTGACCACTTAAACCCTACGCCAAGTGCTGTTTTTGCTGGGTTGCGTGCTTGGAAAGATACGTTCTAAACAGCCGCTGCTGGTGACGGAAAGTTCTGAAAGGTTGACCGTTGGGGGGCCGCTTTCTAGAATCCCCCGACATTTTTGCCCGGAACTTCGTCCCAGCCAATGTCGTCCACTAGCCGCAGAACCTTCAATTCCGTCGCCCTGACGCGCCTGGCCCAAGCCAGTGCGCTGGCCCTGGCCGCCACCCTCGTGGGCTGCCAGAGCACCCGTCAAGTCGACGAATCCGACAGCGTTCGCGCGCACAACTACCAGGCCCGGGCCAAGCAGAAGCCGTTGATCGTACCGGTCAAGCCGGTCGTCGAGCAGGCCCCCCAGGACGTCTGGGAGCGCATGCGCCAGGGCTTCGTGCTGCAGGACGGAGTTGCGGTCAACCCGCGCATCGAACAGCAACGCCTGTGGTTCGCCAGTAATCCTTCGTTCCTCGAAACCGCCGGCGACCGTGGCAGCCTGTACATCCACTACATCGTCGAACGCCTCGAAGAGCGCAACATGCCGCTGGAGCTGGCGCTGCTGCCGGCGATCGAGAGCGCCTACAACCCCATGGCCTACTCCCGGGCCCATGCGGTGGGGCTGTGGCAGTTCATCCCGTCCACCGGGCGCTACTTCAACCTGCGCCAGACCCGCTTCTACGATGGCCGTCGCGATATCACCGCCTCGACCAACGCCGCGCTGGACTACCTGACCCGCCTGCACGACATGTTCAACGGCGACTGGCTGCTGGCCCTGGCCGCCTACAACGCCGGCGAAGGCACGGTCAGCCGCGCCATCGAGCGCAACGAGAAGCTCGGCCTGCCAACCGACTACTGGAACCTGCCGCTGCCGCAGGAAACCCGCGACTACGTGCCCAAGCTGCTGGCCCTGTCGCAGGTGGTGATGACGCCGCAAGCCTATGGCGTCAACCTCAACCCGATTGCCAACGAGCCCTACTTCGAAGCCGTGGCGATCAAGGACCGCCTCGACCTGTCACGGGTCGCAGCCCTGGCCGAGATCGACGAAGACGAACTGTTCCAGCTCAACCCGGCCTTCAAGAAGCGCATGACCGTCGACGGCCCGCAGCAACTGCTGGTGCCGACCGCCAAGGCGCAACTGCTGACCGCTTCGCTGTCGAACATGAAGCCTGAAGAACTGCTGACCCTGCAGCCGAAAAAGGCCGTGTTCGAAGCTGCCATGGCCGAAGCCGCGCCGCGCACCACCACAACCCGTAACAGCCGTTACCGGGTCAAGCGTGGCGACAACCTGGCCAGCATCGCCAAGGCCAACAAGGTCAGCGTCAAGGACTTGCAGCGCTGGAACAAGCTTTCCGGCAAGAACCTCAAGGCCGGCCAGACCCTGGTGATGCAGAACGCCCAGCCGGTTGGCGCCAAGAACCAGAAGAAATCCACCCAGTACAAGGTGCGCAAAGGCGACTCGCTGTACCTGGTGGCCAAGCGCTTCAACGTCGAGATGCAGCATCTCAAGCGCTGGAACCCACGCAGCGGCCACGCCCTCAAGCCAGGCCAGACCCTGACCGTCTACCTCAACCATTGAGGTCCGTGCTCCGGTCACTGACCGGAGCCACCTGCCCCGCCCCACGCGGCACTCTTTTTCCAGTCGATACAAGCTGTTACTGTAGCTGGAATAAAGCCCAAGCCGCCTGGATCGGATCTCGACTTGATACGTCCCCTCCTGTTGCTGTCACTCAGCCTGGCCTTGAGCTTTCCCGCGGGCGCAACAATCAGCGAAAGCCACGGTTACGCCCAGTTCGGCACGCTCAAGTATCCAGCCAAATTCACCCACTTCGACTGGGTCAATCCGCAAGCGCCCAAGGGCGGCACCTTGCGCGCCATGGCATTTGGCACCTTCGACACCCTCAACCCCTACACCTTCAAGGGCTCAAGCCCGGTCACCACGCCGAACTTCTTGCAGTACGGGGTGAGCGAGCTGAACGAAACCCTGATGGTCGGCACCGGCCAGTACGACCCCTCCGGTGATGAGCCTACTTCAAGCTATGGCCTGATCGCAGGCTCGGTCGAGTACAGCGAAGACCGCAGCTGGGTGGTGTTCAACCTGCGCCCCGAAGCGCGCTTTCACGATGGCAAGCCGATTACCGCCAGCGACGTGGCGTTCTCCTATCGCACCCTGCTCAAGGAAGGCCATCCGATCTACCGGACCAACCTGCAGGAAGTCAAACGCGTCGATATCCTCAACCCGCGACGCATCCGCTTTGTCTTCAAGCGCGCCGGCAACCCGCTGCTGATCCTGCGCCTGGGCGAGATGCCGGTGCTGCCGGCACACTACTGGAAAGGCCGCGACTTCAAGGCCACCACCTTCGAGCCGCCTTTGGGCAGTGGCCCCTACCGCATCACCCAGGTTCAGCCCGGGCGACGCCTGGTGTTCGAGCGGGTGAAGAACTACTGGGGCAAGGACCTGGCGGTGAACCGCGGCAAGTACAACGTCGACCGCGTCGAGTACGAGTTCTATCGCGACAGCGCAGTGGCCTTCGAAGCCTTCAAGGCCGGTGAGTTCGACATCTACATCGAGCACCAGGCGAAGAACTGGGCCAACGGCTACAACTTCCCGGCGGTGCGCCGCGGCGATGTGATCAAGGCACAGATCCCGCACAAGATCCCAACCCAGACCCAGGGCCTGTTCATGAACAGTCGCCGGGCGACCTTCAGCGATGCGCGGGTTCGCCAGGCACTGGGGCTGATGCTCGACTTCGAGTGGACCAACCGCGCCCTGTTCAGCAGCGCCTACCAGCGCGCCACCAGTTACTACCCCAACAGCGAATTCGCCGCCAGCGGCCTGCCGGTGGGCAAGGAATGGCTGCTGCTG
Organism: Pseudomonas sp. B21-035; assembly: GCF_024748945.1. Taxonomy (NCBI): domain Bacteria; kingdom Pseudomonadati; phylum Pseudomonadota; class Gammaproteobacteria; order Pseudomonadales; family Pseudomonadaceae; genus Pseudomonas; species Pseudomonas sp. B21-035. The sequence continues at coordinate 1,937,173 of NZ_CP087179.1, read as the reverse complement.
GCGCCCTACCGCAAACAACTGCCGGCGGCGCTGTTCACCGAGCCCTATTCGGTGAGCCACACCGACGGCCGAGGGATCAACCGCCAGACCTTGCGCCAAGCCCTCGAGCTGCTTGGCCAGGCCGGCTGGAAGCTCAATGGCCAACGCCTGCTCAACAGCGCCGGGCAACCCTTGAAGCTGGAACTGTTGCTGGTCAATCCGAACCTTGAACGGATCCTGCAACCTTATGTCGAAAATCTCGCCAGCATTGGCATCGAAGCACGCTTGCGCACGGTAGACCGGGCCCAGTACAAACAACGCCTGGACCAGTTCGACTTCGACATGATTCTGATGACCCTGAACCAGACCCTGAGCCCGGGCCTTGAACAATGGCTGTACTTTCACTCAAGCCAGGCCTCGACCAAGGGCAGCAAGAACTATGCTGGCGTGAAAGACCCGGTGGTCGATCACCTGCTCGACACCCTGCTGGCCGCCCAGAGCCGTGAAGACCAAGTGGCCGCCGCCCGCGCCCTGGACCGGGTGCTGCTGTGGCAGTACTACATGATTCCCAACTGGTATCTCGACAACCACCGCCTGGCCTACCGCAATCGCTTTGCCTTTGTGGCCACGCCGCCCTATACCCTGGGGCTCAACAGCTGGTGGATCAAGCCTTCGGAGAAAGCCCAATGATGCCAATGTCCCGCCTGCGCCTGAAGGCCTGCGCACTGCTGCTGGCCTGCCTCGGTGGCCAGGCACTGGCTGCACCGCAACACGCCCTGACCCTTTACGATGAAGCGCCGAAATACCCGGCAGGCTTCAAGCACTTCGACTACGTCAACCCCGACGCGCCCAAGGGCGGCACCTTCCGCCAGGCCGGCTTCGGCGGCTTCGACAGCCTCAACCCGTTCATCAACAAGGGTGTTTCCGCCGACGACATCGGCCTGATCTACGACACTCTGATGACCCAAAGCCTGGATGAGCCCTTCACCGAGTACGGCCTGGTCGCCGGCAAGATCGAGAAAGCTCCGGACAACAGCTGGGTACGCTTCTACCTGCGCCCCGAAGCACGTTTTCATGACGGCCAGCCGATGCAGGCTGAAGACGTGGTGTTCACCTTCAACACCCTGATCAAGCACGGCGCACCGCTGTACCGCGGTTACTACGCCGACGTCGCCGAAGTGATCGCCGAAGATCCGCAGCGGGTATTGTTCAAGTTCAAGCACAGCAACAACCGCGAGCTGCCGCTGATCCTCGGCCAGTTGCCGGTGTTGCCCAAGCACTTCTGGGAAAACCGTGAGTTCACCAAGGGCAACCTCGAAGTTCCCCTGGGCAGCGGCCCGTACAAGGTCGCCGAGGTCAAGCCGGGGCGTTCGATTCGCTACGAGCGGGTCAAGGACTACTGGGGCAAGGACCTGGCGGTCAATCGCGGCTTTTACAACTTCGACGAGATGACCACCGACTATTACCGCGACAGCGCCGTCACCCTCGAAGCGCTCAAGGCCGGCCAGTTCGACTACCGCCTGGAAACCGCCGCCAAGAGCTGGGCCACCGCCTACGACGTGCCAGCCGTACGGCAGAAACGCCTGATCCTCGAAGAGCTGCCCAACGGTAACCCGACCGGCATGCAGGGCTTCGTCTACAACATCCGCCGCCCGCTGTTCCAGGATGTGCGGGTACGTGAAGCGCTGAGCCTGCTGCTGGACTTCGAATGGACCAACAAGCAGCTGTTCAACGGTGCCTACACCCGCACCCGCAGCTACTTCGAGAACTCCGACATGGCCGCCACCGGCCTGCCCGACGCCGCCGAACTGAAAATTCTCGAACCGCTGCGCGGCAAGATCCCCGACCAGGTGTTCACCCAGCCCTTCGCCAACCCGGTCACCGATGGCAGCGGCATGATCCGCGAACAGCAGCGCAAAGCCTACAAGCTGCTGCAGGACGCCGGCTGGCGCATCGTCGACGACAAGATGGTCGACGCTCAGGGCAAGCCAGTGTCGATCGAGTTTCTCCTGGCCCAGACCGAGTTCGAACGCATCCTGCTGCCGTTCAAGCGCAACCTCGCCGACCTGGGCATCGACCTGGTGATTCGCCGGGTCGATGTTTCGCAGTACATCAACCGCCTGCGCTCGCGGGACTTCGACATGATCGTCGGCGGCTACCCGCAGTCCAACTCGCCGGGCAACGAGCAACGCGAGTTCTGGCAGAGTGCTGCTGCCGACAACCCCGGCAGCCGCAACTTCATCGGCCTTAAAGACCCGGCCATCGACACCCTGGTCGAGCAGTTGATCAATGCCGACTCGCGGCAAAGCCTGATCGAGCATTCGCGCGCCCTCGACCGGGTGCTGCAATGGGGCTTCTACGTGATCCCCAACTGGCACATCAAGACCTGGCGCGTGGCCTACTGGAACCACATCGGCCACCCCAAGGTGTCGCCCAAATACGACATCGGCATCAACACCTGGTGGATCAAGCCGGATGTCGAGCCGGTGGTACCGCTGAACCCGGCGCCCGAGGCGCAAGCGGCCGAAGGGGCGAAATAGCATGCTGGCCTATATCTTTCGCCGTTTGCTGCTGATCATCCCGACCCTGCTGGGCATCCTGATCATCAACTTCATCATCATCCAGGCCGCCCCAGGCGGCCCGGTCGAGCAGATGATTGCCAAGCTTGAAGGCTTCGAGGGCGCCACCAGCCGGATTGCCGGAGGGGGTGCCGAAGTCTCGGTGGCCGGTTCCAACTACCGCGGCGCCCAGGGCCTGGACCCTGCCCTGATCAAGGAAATCGAGCAGATGTACGGCTTCGACAAATCGGCGCCGGAACGCTTGTGGATCATGATCAAGAACTACGCCCACCTGGATTTTGGCGACAGCTTCTTCCGTGATGCGAAGGTCATCGACCTGATCGTCGAGAAGATGCCGGTGTCGATCTCCCTGGGGCTGTGGAGCACGCTGATCATGTACCTGGTGTCGATCCCCCTGGGCATCGCCAAGGCCACCCGCCACGGCAGCCACTTCGACGTCTGGACCAGCTCGGCGATCATCATCGGCTACGCCATTCCGGCGTTCCTGTTCGCCATCCTGCTGATCGTGCTTTTTGCTGGCGGCAGCTACCTGGACTGGTTCCCGCTGCGCGGCCTGACTTCGAACAATTTCGACGAGCTGAGCACCGCCGGCAAGCTGCTCGATTACTTCTGGCACCTGGTGCTGCCGGTCACCGCCCTGGTGATCGGCAACTTCGCGACCATGACCCTGCTGACCAAGAACAGCTTCCTCGACGAGATCAACAAGCAGTACGTGGTCACCGCCAAGGCCAAGGGCCTGAGCCCTAACCGCGTGCTCTACGGCCATGTGTTTCGCAACGCCATGCTGCTGGTGATCGCCGGTTTCCCGTCGGCGTTCATCGGTATCTTCTTCACCGGCTCCCTGCTGATCGAGGTGATCTTCTCCCTCGATGGCCTGGGCCTGATGAGTTTCGAGGCGGCGATCAACCGCGACTACCCGGTGGTCTTCGGCACCCTGTTCATCTTCACCCTGCTCGGGCTGGTGGTGAAGCTGATTGGCGACCTGACCTACACCCTGGTCGACCCACGTATCGACTTCGACAGCCGGGAGCACTGAGATGAACCTGTCACCTCTGAATCGCCGGCGCTTCGAGCGCTTCAAGGCCAACCGCCGCGGCTGGTGGTCGCTGTGGCTGTTCCTGATCCTGTTCGGCCTGAGCCTGGGCGCCGAGCTGATCGCCAATGACAAGCCACTGGCCGTGCGCTACGACGGCCAATGGTATTTCCCGGCGCTCAAGCGCTACCCGGAAACCACCTTCGGCGGCGAGTTCCCGCTGGAAGCCAACTACAAGAGCCCGTACATCCGCGAACTGCTCGCCGCCAAGGACAGCTTCGTGCTGTGGGCGCCGATCCCGTTCAGCTACCAGAGCATCAACTACGACCTCAAGGTCCCGGCCCCCGCCCCGCCGTCGGCGCAGAACTGGCTGGGCACCGACGACCAGGGCCGCGACGTGCTGGCGCGGGTCATCTATGGTTTCCGTATCTCGGTGTTGTTTGCCCTGACCCTGACCATCCTCAGCTCGATCATCGGCGTGATCGCCGGTGCCCTGCAGGGTTTTTACGGCGGCTGGGTGGACCTGGCCGGGCAACGCTTCCTGGAAATCTGGTCGGGGCTGCCGGTGCTGTACCTGCTGATCATCCTCGCAAGCTTCGTGCAACCGAACTTCTGGTGGCTGCTGGGGATCATGCTGCTGTTCTCGTGGATGAGCCTGGTGGATGTGGTGCGCGCCGAGTTCCTGCGCGGGCGCAACCTTGAGTACGTGCGCGCGGCACGGGCGCTGGGCATGCAGAACGGCGCGATCATGTACCGGCATATCCTGCCCAACGCGATGATTTCGACCATGACCTTCATGCCGTTCATTCTCACCGGCGCCATCGGCACCCTGACCGCCCTGGACTTCCTCGGCTTCGGCCTGCCGCCCGGCGCGCCGTCGCTGGGCGAACTGGTGGCCCAGGGCAAGTCCAATCTGCAAGCGCCCTGGCTGGGCATGAGCGCCTTCGCGGTGCTGGCCTTGATGCTCAGCCTGCTGGTGTTCATCGGCGAGTCCGCCCGCGATGCCTTCGACCCGAGGAAATGAGATGAGCAAGCAAACCTTGATCGAAGTCCGTGACCTGGCCGTCGAGTTCGTCACCGGCGATCAATCCCAGCGGGTGGTCGAAGGTGTCAGCTTCGACATCCGCCGCGGCGAAACCCTGGCCCTGGTCGGTGAAAGCGGTTCGGGCAAGTCGGTGACGGCGCACTCGATCCTGCGCCTGCTGCCCTACCCGCTGGCCCGCCACCCGAGCGGCAGCATCCTGTTCGAAGGGCAAGACCTGCTGACCCTCGACGAGAAAAAGATGCGGCGCATACGCGGCAACCGCGTGGCGATGATTTTCCAGGAGCCGATGACCTCGCTCAACCCGCTGCACAACATCGAAAAGCAGATCAACGAGATCCTCCTGCTGCACAAGGGCCTGCGCGGCAAGGCGGCCACCGAGCGCACCCTGGAGCTGTTGGCGATGGTCGGCATACCCGAGCCGCACAAACGCCTCAAAGCGCTGCCACACGAGCTCTCAGGCGGCCAGAGGCAGCGTGTGATGATTGCCATGGCCCTGGCCAACGAGCCTGACCTGCTGATCGCCGACGAACCGACCACGGCGCTGGACGTCACCGTGCAGTTGAAGATCCTCGAGTTGCTCAAGTCCCTGCAGGCACGCCTGGGCATGGCGCTGCTGCTGATCAGCCACGACCTCAACCTGGTCAAGCGCATTGCCCACCGGGTCTGCGTGATGCAAAAGGGCCAGATCGTCGAGCAAGCCGACTGTGATGCACTGTTCCGCCACCCCAAGCATCCCTACACGCAGATGCTCCTCGGTGCCGAGCCCAGCGGCGGCCCGGCCGGCAACCCGCCCGGCGCGCCGATGCTGCAGGTCGAGAACCTGCGCGTGTGGTTCCCGATCAAGAAGGGTCTGTTGCGACGCACCGTCGATTACGTCAAGGCGGTGGACGGCATCAACTTCGACCTGCCCCAGGGCCAGACCCTGGGCATTGTCGGCGAAAGCGGTTCGGGCAAGTCGACCCTGGGGCTGGCGATCCTGCGCCTGGTGGGCAGCCAGGGCAGCATCCGCTTTCAGGGCACGAGCCTTGAGCAGCTGACCCAGCAGCAGGTACGCCCGCTGCGCCGGCAGATGCAGGTGGTTTTCCAGGACCCGTTCGGCAGCCTCAGCCCGCGCATGTGCGTCAGCGACATCGTCGGTGAAGGCCTGCGCATCCACCGCATGGGCAGCGCCGCCGAGCAGGAGCAGGCAATCATTGCCGCCCTGCAAGAGGTCGGCCTTGATCCGCAGGCGCGGCACCGTTACCCGCACGAGTTCTCTGGCGGCCAACGCCAGCGCATCGCCATTGCCCGGGCACTGGTGCTCAAACCGGCACTTATCCTGCTCGATGAGCCGACCTCGGCCCTGGACCGCACCGTGCAGCGCCAGGTGGTCGAGCTGTTGCGCTCATTGCAGAGCAAGTACAACCTCACCTACCTGTTCATCAGCCACGACCTGGCGGTGGTCAAGGCGCTCAGCCACCAGTTGATGGTGGTCAAGCAAGGCCAGGTGGTGGAGCAAGGGGTGGCGGCGGACATCTTTGCCGACCCGCAGCATGCGTATACCCGGCAGTTGCTGGAGGCGGCGTTTCTGGTGCCAGCTGCCGTTCAGTAGCCTCTTCGCGGGGCAAGCCTGCTCCTACAAACCGGCGGTAGCGGCGGTGCGGCGACCCGACTTGCCCCGCGATGAAAACAGAAAAGGCCGCATAAGCGGCCTTTTCTGTTTCAAGCATCCAGCACTCAGTAGCGAGTGATATCCGCTTTGGCTTCCAGCTGCTTGCGGTATGCCGCGAAGTCCTGCTGGCCGGCGCGCGAAGCGAGGAAGCGGCGGTAGCTCGCTTTCTCTTCTTCAGTGGCCGCTGTGCCTTCGTTGACGCCGTTCAGACGCAGTACCACCAGGCTACCATCGTTAAGGGTGACGCTGGCGTACACAGGCTTGTCCTTGGCTTCAGGCTTGCTCATACGGAACAGTGCCTGCAGCTCGACCGGGTCGATACCGTCCTGGCTACGCGATACCGCCTCCTGAACCTTCCAGGCCTGACCGTCCTGGCTGGCCGCCAAGGCAATCTTGCCATCGCGCAGACCGGCGATCAGGGCATCGGCCTTGGTCTTCAGGGCAGCAGTCGCCTGCTCTTTGGCCAGGTGCTTGCGGATGCTCTCGGAGACCACTTCAAGGCCCAGTTGCTCAGGCTTGCGGTGTTCCTTGACGCGCAGCACCACGATGGTTTCCGGATCCAGCTCGATCGCCGTGCTGTTGGAGCCTTCTTCCAGCACTTCAGTGCTGAATGCCGCCTGGATCACCGCGCGGTTGGCAGTGATGCCTTCACCGCCTTCACGACCGAACGCTGGCGAGGTATGCACCTTCAGGCCCAGTTCCTGCGCCGGCTGGGCCAGGTCGGAGGCTTCGAAGGCCGAGTCTTCCAGCTGCTTGGTCACTTCGACAAAGCGCTGTTCGACCTGCTGGGTTTTCAGCTCACGGGTCAGCTTGTCTTTCAGGCTGTCGAAGCTTGGCACTTCAGGCGCCTGCACATCGAGTAGCTTGATCAGGTGGAAACCGTATTCGGTACGCACCGGGCCCGAGACCTGGTCCTTGTTCAGTGCATACAGCGCGTCTTCGAAGGCCGGATCATAAACGCCCTGGCCGGCATAACCGAGGTCACCGCCATTGCTGGCCGAGCCCGGGTCCTGGGAGAACTCCTTGGCCAGGGTGGCAAAGTCTTCGCCCTTGGCCAGGCGCGCCTGGATTTCTTCGATCTTGGCCTTGGCCTGCCCCTCGTTCACCTTGTCATTGATTTCAACAAGAATGTGCGCGGCATGCCGCTGCTCGGCCAGGTTGGCGATTTCTTTCTCGTACAGCGCCTTGAGCTCGTCCTGGTTGACTTCAACCTGGTCGAAGAACGCGGATTTCTTCAGCTCGATGTAGTCGATGACGACCTGGTCGGGGCTCATGAACTCCTTGGCGTGTTCGTCGTAGTGCGCCTTGATCTGCTCGTCGGTAACCTTGACCGCGGCCGGGTCGGCCTTGAAGGTCAGCGAAGCGAAATCACGGGTCTGTTTTTCCAGACGGGCGAAAGCGTCGACCTGGTCGTCGGTAACAAAACCGCTGCCGGCAAGGCCGGTGCGCAGTTGGCCGATGAGCATTTCCTGAGCCAGCATTTCGCGGAACTGCAGACGGCCGTAGCCCATCTGGCGAATGACCTGATCGAAGCGCTCGGGGCTGAACTTGCCGTCCACCTGGAACTCAGGGGTTTGCAGGATCAGTTGGTCGAGGGCAGCTTCGGAGAAAGCGAACTTGGCGTCTTCGGCGCCTTGAAGCAGCAACTTGCGATCGATCAAGCCCTTGAGCGCGGCTTCACGCAGCATTTGCTCGTTGAGCATGGCCGGATCGAAATCCTTGCCCAGCTGTTGCATCAGCTGTCGACGTTGCATGTCGACGGCCTGGCTCAGCTCGTTCTGGCTGATCTTGTCGCCATTGACCTTGGCAGCGTCCTGGCTGTGGGTGGTGGCCTGGAAGATGGCATCGAAGCCGGTCAGTGCCATCAAGGCTACGATGACACCGATGATGGTCTTGGCAATCCAACCTTGTGAATTGTCCCTGATATTCTGCAGCATGCGTCCCCCAGAAACGGTTGTACTGAATGAACCAACCGTGGAGCGTGGGTAGAGTCCTGATAGAAGAAAGGCGCATCCGAGGATGCGCCTTCTCGTAACTGGCCGAGCGCCGGGAACCTGGTATCAGGCCTCCCGGCGCTCGGCAGCCGGACCAGGCGTGAGCCCGGCTCGGTTAGGCGTGAGCCTGAAGGAAGCGACTTAGTTGACGGCTTCTTTCAGAGCCTTGCCAGCCTTGAAGCCAGGCTTCTTGGCGGCAGGGATTTCCAGAGTCTTGCCGGTTTGCGGGTTGCGGCCGGTGCGAGCTGGACGGTCGGTGACCGAGAAGGTACCGAAACCTACCAGTACCACGGAATCACCTGCCTTCAGGGCGCCGGTGACGGATTCGATTACTGCGTCCAGCGCTTTGCCAGCGGCAGCTTTCGAAATATCAGCAGATGCGGCGATAGCGTCAATCAGTTCCGACTTGTTCACTCTAAGTCCCCTTATATCTCTATTGAGTTTGTTTCTAAGTATGTAATGAAAAGCTAAACGAGCGCTGGGTGGCCTGTTGACACTTAAGTGCCGCTTTATAACAAGGGCCTGAAAATACTGTCAAGAAAGCCCCCCAGCCAAATACGTACTAATGTGTGCTGATTCTTTCCTTGGAATCGCTGTCGCGCTTTTCATCCTTGGCGACAATCTCCGGAGCCACATCGGGCAAGGGCTCCGGGGCGTATTGCAGCGCAATTTGGAGGACTTCGTCAATCCATTTGACCGGTTTAATCTGCAGATCCTGCTTAATATTCTCAGGAATTTCCTTCAGATCACGCACATTCTCTTCCGGAATGATCACCGTCTTGATTCCACCCCGGTGAGCGGCCAGCAGTTTTTCCTTCAAACCACCGATTGCCAGCACCTGACCACGCAAGGTGATCTCGCCGGTCATGGCCACATCGGCACGCACTGGGATCTGGGTCAGGGCCGAAACCAGGGCGGTGCACATGCCGATACCGGCACTTGGACCATCCTTGGGCGTGGCGCCTTCGGGCATGTGGATGTGGGTATCGCGCTTCTCGTGGAAGTCGGCAGGAATCCCCAGGCTGCGGGCGCGGCTGCGCACCACGGTTTGCGCGGCAGTGATGGACTCGACCATGACGTCACCGAGCGAGCCGGTCTTGATCAGCTGACCCTTGCCCGGAATCACTGCAGCTTCAATGGTCAGCAGTTCGCCGCCCACCTGGGTCCAGGCAAGGCCGGTGACCTGGCCAACCTGATCCTGCTGCTCGGCCAGGCCGTAGCGGTACTTGCGCACGCCCAGGTAGTGCTCGAGCTGCTCGCCAGTAACCTTCACCGCCACCTGCTTGAGGCCGGCGTGCTCCTTGACCACCTTGCGGCAGATTTTCGCGATCTGGCGCTCCAGGCCCCGCACGCCGGCTTCGCGGGTGTAGTAGCGGATGATGTCGCGGATCGCCGAGACGTCGATCTCCAGCTCGCCCTTTTTCAGGCCGTTGGCCTTGATCTGCTTGGGCGACAGGTACTTGACCGCGATGTTGATCTTCTCGTCCTCGGTGTAACCCGGCAGGCGGATGACTTCCATCCGGTCCAGCAAGGCTGGCGGGATGTTCATCGAGTTCGAGGTGCAGAGGAACATCACGTCCGAGAGGTCGTAGTCGACTTCCAGGTAGTGATCGTTGAAGTTGTGGTTCTGCTCGGGGTCGAGCACTTCCAGCAACGCCGAGGCCGGATCGCCGCGCATGTCGCTGCCCATCTTGTCGATTTCGTCGAGCAGGAACAGCGGGTTGCGTACGCCAACCTTGGTCATTTTCTGAATCAGACGACCGGGCATCGAACCGATATAGGTACGGCGGTGACCGCGAATCTCGGCCTCGTCGCGCACGCCACCGAGGGCCATGCGTACGAACTTGCGGTTGGTGGCACTGGCGATCGACTCGGCCAGCGAGGTTTTACCCACGCCAGGCGGCCCGACCAGGCACAGTACCGGACCACGGATCTTTTTCACCCGTTTTTGCACTGCGAGGTACTCAAGGATGCGCTCCTTGACCTCCTCCAGGCCGTAATGGTCGGCGTCGAGAATTTCCTCGGCCTTGGCCAGGTCCAGACGCACCTTGCTCTGCGCCTTCCACGGCACCTGCACCAGCCAGTCGAGGTACGAGCGCACCACGGTGGCTTCGGCCGACATCGGCGACATCTGCTTGAGCTTGTTCAGCTCGGCCTGGGCCTTGGCGTAGGCGTCCTTCGGCAGGCCGGCAGCGTCGAGACGCTTTTTCAGCTCCTCGACTTCGTTGTGACCTTCTTCGCTGTCGCCGAGCTCTTTCTGAATGGCCTTCATCTGCTCATTCAGGTAGTACTCGCGCTGGCTGCGCTCCATCTGTTTCTTGACCCGGCCACGGATACGCTTCTCGACCTGCAGCAGGTCGATTTCGGCATCCAGCAGCGCCAGCACGTGTTCGACACGGGCCGATAGGTCGAGGATCTCGAGGATTTCCTGCTTCTGCTCGATCTTCAGCGCCATGTGCGCTGCCATGGTGTCGACCAGGCGCCCGGGCTCATCGATGCTGTTGAGCGACGACAGGACTTCAGCCGGGACTTTCTTGCCCAGCTGAACATATTGTTCAAATTGTGACAGCAAGCTGCGGACGAAGACTTCAGACTCGCGCTCGGCAGCCTGGGATTCGTCGATCAGCGAAACTTCGGCACGAATGTGGCCGTCGACTTCGTTGAAACGCTCGACCGCACCGCGCTGTTCGCCTTCGACCAGCACCTTGACGGTGCCATCGGGCAGTTTCAGCAGTTGCAGGACGGTGGCAATGGTACCGACGCGGTACAGGGCGTCTTCGCCTGGATCGTCGTCAGCGGGGTTCTTCTGGGCCAGCAGGAGAATCTGCTTCTCGCCCGTCATCGCGGCCTCAAGGGCCTCGATGGACTTCTCGCGCCCCACGAACAGTGGGATGACCATGTGCGGATAGACGACGACATCGCGCAATGGCAAGAGAGGCAAGTCGAGGGTGGTCTTCATGATTTCGCCTCTACAGCGGCCTTATGGCCGGAAACCGATGGATTTTGAGCGTGGAGTTAATGTGGGGGCAGGCCCGCAAAAAAACAAGCTCTGCGACAGGAAAAGCAAAGGGGCCCGAAGGCCCCTTGCTTGAATCGAGCCGCGTGGCGACTCAGACGTCGGGTGCAGCCTTGGCTTGCGGCTCGCTGTTCTCGTAGATCAACAGCGGCTGCGAAGAACCATCGATGACGCTCTCGTCGATCACCACCTTGCTGACATCCTTCTGCGAAGGAATCTCGTACATGGTGTCGAGCAGGATGCCTTCGAGGATCGAACGCAGGCCACGGGCCCCGGTCTTGCGCTCCAGGGCCTTGCGGGCCACCGACTTGAGCGCATCACTGCGGAACTCCAGGTCCACGCCTTCCATTTCGAACAGCTTGGCATACTGCTTGGTCAGGGCGTTCTTCGGCTCGGTCAGAATCTGCATCAAGGCAGCTTCGTCGAGCTCGTCGAGGGTCGCCAGAACCGGCAGACGACCGACGAACTCCGGGATCAGACCGAACTTGACCAGATCGTCAGGCTCGACTTCACGCAGCGACTCGCCAACCTTCTTGCCTTCCTGCTTGCTGCGTACTTCGGCACCAAAGCCGATGCCGCCGCGGGTGGAACGCGCCTGGATGACCTTTTCGAGGCCCGAGAACGCACCGCCACAGATAAACAGGATGTTACGCGTATCGACCTGCAGGAATTCCTGCTGCGGGTGCTTGCGGCCACCTTGCGGCGGTACCGAAGCGACCGTGCCTTCGATCAGCTTGAGCAGCGCCTGCTGCACGCCCTCGCCCGAAACGTCGCGGGTGATGGACGGGTTGTCCGACTTGCGCGAGATCTTGTCGATTTCGTCGATGTAGACAATGCCCATCTGGGCCTTTTCCACGTCGTAGTCGCACTTCTGCAGCAGTTTTTGAATGATGTTCTCGACGTCCTCACCCACGTAACCGGCTTCGGTCAGGGTGGTGGCATCGGCGATGGTGAACGGTACATTCAACAGACGCGCGAGGGTTTCGGCGAGCAGGGTCTTACCCGAGCCCGTCGGACCGATCAGCAGGATGTTACTCTTGCCGAGCTCGACGTCGTCGTTCTTCTTGTCGCGTTGATTCAGGCGTTTGTAGTGGTTGTACACCGCTACCGCCAGTACCTTTTTCGCACGCTCCTGACCAATGACGTACTGGTCCAGGATGGTGCTGATTTCTTTCGGCGAAGGCAGTTTATGCGCGCTGCTCTCGGCCTGGGCTTCCTGCACCTCCTCACGGATGATGTCGTTGCACAGGTCGACGCACTCGTCGCAGATAAATACCGAGGGGCCGGCAATCAACTTGCGCACTTCGTGCTGGCTTTTGCCGCAGAAGGAGCAATAGAGCAATTTGCCGTTGTCCTCGCCGTTACGGGTGTCAGTCATTCGATCGATCCAATCCGGTAGGCTTGCAACACAAGATGAAGGCAATTGCGGGCTTTTTCAAGTCCGCAGGTAGGCGCAATGCGCGCCCGCCTGCTCTGGCACCCGGATTCAGGAGGCCAGTTGCCGCTTGTCGTAGACCGAGTCGATCAGGCCGTATTCGGCTGCGCGCTCGGCGCTCATGAAATTGTCGCGCTCAGTATCGCGCTTGATGGTCTCCAGGTCCTGACCTGTGTGGTAGGCCAGCAGCTCGTTCAGACGCGACTTGATGGAGAGGATTTCCTTGGCGTGGATCTCGATATCCGTGGCCTGGCCCTGGAAACCGCCCAGTGGCTGGTGAATCATCACCCGCGAGTTCGGCAGGCAGTGACGCTTGCCCTTGGCACCTGCGGCCAGCAGGAAGGCGCCCATGCTGCAGGCCTGGCCGATGCAGATGGTCGAGACGTCCGGCTTGATGAACTGCATGGTGTCGTAGATCGACATGCCGGCAGTCACCGAACCGCCCGGCGAGTTGATGTAGAGATGGATATCCTTGTCCGGGTTTTCCGCTTCAAGGAACAGCATCTGCGCCGCTACCAGGTTGGCCATGTAGTCCTCTACCGGGCCGACCAGGAAGATCACCCGCTCCTTCAGAAGGCGCGAGTAGATGTCATAGGCGCGTTCGCCACGAGCGGATTGCTCGATAACCATCGGGACCAGGCCGCCTGCGGCCTGGATGTCAGAGCTCTGCTGATAATAAGAATTGCGGGACATGTCCTGCACTCACTCCCAAATAGTCATGTCTTGAATACGCACAAGCCAGCTCGAAGGCTGGCTTGTGGTGTTTTCCTACGAAGCTGGCGTATTACTCAGCGGCGGCAGGTGCCTGGGCTGGTTTTACGGCTTCTTCGTACGAGACCGATTTGTCGGTCACAGTCGCTTTCTGCAGAACAGTATCCACAACTTGTTCTTCCAGCACAACCGAACGGACTTCGTTCAGTTGCTGGTCGTTCTTGTAGTACCAAGCCACGACCTGCTCAGGCTCCTGGTAAGCCGAAGCCATTTCCTGGATCATTTCGCGAACGCGGTCTTCGTCCGGCTTCAGTTCGTTCTGCTTGACCACTTCGGCGACGATCAGGCCCAGCACGACGCGGCGCTTGGCTTGCTCTTCGAACAGCTCGGCCGGCAGTTGCTCAGGCTTGATGTTGCCACCGAACTGCTGAACGGCTTGAACGCGCAGGCGGTTCACTTCGTTTTCCAGCAGGGCTTTCGGGACTTCGATCGGGTTGGCAGCCAGCAGGCCGTCCATTACCTGGTTCTTGACCTTGGTCTTGATCGCCTGACGCAGTTCACGCTCCATGTTCTTGCGAACTTCGGTGCGGAAACCTTCCAGGGTTGCTTCCTTGATACCGAACTGGGCGAAGAACTCTTCGGTCAGCTCAGGCAGCTTTGGCTCGGCAACACTGTTGACGGTAACGGTGAACTCGGCGGCTTTGCCAGCCAGGTCCAGGTTCTGATAGTCCTCGGGGAAGGTCAGGTTCAGAACGCGCTCTTCACCGGCCTTGGCGCCGACCAGGCCTTCTTCGAAGCCCGGGATCATGCGGCCGGAACCCAGTACCAGCTGGGTGCCCTTGGCCGAACCGCCAGCGAACACTTCACCGTCGACCTTGCCGACGAAATCGATGTTTAGCTGGTCTTCGTTCTGGGCAGCGCGGTCAGCGGCTTCGAAACGCACGTTTTGCTTGCGCAGCACTTCGAGCATGTTGTCCAGGTCGGCGTCAGCCACTTCGGCGCTCAGGCGCTCGACGGCGATCGAGTCGAAACCGGCAACGGTGAACTCAGGGAATACTTCGAAAATGGCGACGTATTCGAGATCTTTGCCCTTTTCGAACGATTTTGGCTCGACGGCAGGGGCGCCAGCCGGGTTCAGCTTCTGCTCGACCACGGCTTCGTAGAAGGAAGCCTGGACCAGGTCGCCGAAGGCTTCCTGACGGGCGGCGTCTTCGTAGCGCTGACGGATCACGCTCATCGGCACTTTGCCAGGACGGAAGCCTGGGACCTTGGCGCGACGGGCAGTCTGTTGCAGACGCTTGTTGACTTCGGTCTCGACGCGCTCGGCCGGAACGGCGATGGTCATGCGGCGCTCGAGAGCAGAAGTATTTTCAACAGAAACTTGCATGGATATTCCTCGTTGCACAGACGTTAGCCGGCGATACCCGACTCCAGAATCAAGGGCAAGCATTCTAGTGGCTCAAAGACCAGAAGTCACCCCGTTCAGGACGACGGGAAAGTACGCCGGTCCATTTAATTCAAAGACCCTGGCAAAAACCTTGCCCAAGGCCGCTCAACACACGCAGCCCCTGGCCTGGACGCCACAGCTGAAGCCATGATGATCCAGCCCCTGGGCTGCATAAAATCTTGTCAAAACACTACAAATCCGAGTTGCAGCGTTACGAATCCTGTTCGATTTCGTTGAACTCGCAATACTCTTCCCACGCCATCCCCAGCGCCTCGGCAACCTCGCGATGCACCTCAAGGCGCAGGGCCGCAAGCTCCTCGTCGGACTCGGCAATCAGTTGCAAGGTCAGCTCCCAGGGTTCGACCCCCTGCTCCTGCGCGGCATCCTCGAAGGCCCAGAGGACCTGCTGAGCCTGCTCGTGCTCGCTGAGCCCGGCGATCTCTTCACGCATCTGCGGGTTGGCTTCGGCATAGCGCTGCAGGGCGATGGCCTGACGTTCTGGTGAAATCATGGTGGTTTCCTTTTTGCGACCCTAAACCCGGCCACTGTTTCAACCGGCTGAAATTTATCAGCTTTTCGTCGATTGTCACCAGGCCGTCAAAACATGCATGAATAATCCACCCCGATTGTCGGAAATTTCATGAACAATGGGGGGTGGGCCGTTGTCTAGGAATAGCTTGCCCACTAAGCTAGCAACGTGCCACATCGTTAATACGATTCATTATCGCTTGGCACCTCCTGCAAAATCACAGCGCCAATGCAAGGAAGTACCCGTGCTGATCAAACTCATCTCTGGCTGTTGCCTGGCACTTTGCTGTTCCCTCGTCAGCGCTACAGTGCTGCAAACCTCCTTCGATCAAGACGCCCGCTACTCGATCGTGAGCGTGTCGGGTGATCCTTCCCAGCGCACTGTAATCACCCAGCGTGTCGGCATCAGCGGGACCAGCTACAGTGCCCGCCAGTTCGATTGCAGCGCACGCACAGTACGCTTCATGGGCTCGGGATCTTCGCTGGAGGACCTTCAGGACGCCGAGGCCGACAACGAGCTCACTCCGATCTTCAAAGGCTCACTGTCCAGAGCCATCAGCCAGGTAGTCTGCGACGAAAGCGTGCAAGCAGGCACTGCGGCAGCTGGGCCGCCCGGCAAATCCGCTCACGGCCAGCCGGTGACCAGCATTTCTCAATAACAATAATTATCAATTGATAATCATTCTCGCTATAATGGGCGTCCGTTCCGCTTTACGCCGGCCACGCACCCGATGGACACCCGCCCCGCTACACCTGGACTGAATACGTGCCTGAGCACCCTGTACAACGACCATCACAATTGGCTGCACCGATGGCTACGCAATCGTATCGGCTGCCCGGAACATGCCGCCGACATTGCCCACGATACCTTCCTGAGCATCCTCGGCTCCAAAGACCTGTTCAGGATCCGCGAACCCCGCTCGTTTCTCTCGACCGTGGCGCGGCGACTGATGGCCAATGTCTATCGCCGCCGCCTGGTCGAGCAGGCGTACCTGGAAACACTGGCCAGCCTGCCTGAAGCAGTTGAACCGTCACCCGAAGTCCGCGTGCTGGCACTTGAAGCTCTGACCCTGCTCGATCGCATGCTCGACGCCCTGCCGGCCAAGGTCCGCGAAGCCTTCTTACTGTCGCACCTGCAGGGCCTGAAGATCGCCGAAATCGCCGAACGCCTGCAGGTCAGCAGCCGCTCGGTAAAGCTGTACCTGGTGCGGGCCAACCAGCATTGCTTTTTTGCTGACCAGCCATGACCCCCTCCCCCTTTAACCCGCGTACTACTCGCGAAGCCGCACAGTGGCTCACCGAAACCATGGAAGGCGCACTCAGCCCCGAGCAGCAGCGGGCGCTTGAGCAGTGGCGCGCCGCCCATCCGGACAACGAACGTGCCTGGCTGCACATCGAGGCCCTGCGTCGACGCATGGCCGGGCTGGAGCCACATGCCGGCTACCAGAGCCTTTCCCGGGGCAGCCAGGGCCGCAGTCGCCGGCAAGCGCTCAAGGCACTGGCGGTGCTCGGCCTGTTCGGCTGCGCCGGGCAACTGGCCTATCGCAACGTCTGGCAGCCGGGCCCGGAACTGACCTACCGCAATGGTGCCAGCGCCCCACAACACATCGAGCTGGAAGACGGCAGCCAATTGACCCTCGACGCAAGTACCGAAATCACCGTGCTGTTCGACAGCCGCCAGCGGCGCGTGCAACTGCTCGCCGGGCGCCTGTTGATCCGCAGTGGCCACCCCTCGAACGCCAATCAACGCCCGTTAAGCGTTTACACCGTACATGGCCAGGTACGGGCATTGGGGACGCGTTTTAGTGTCGAGCTGCAAGAGCCAGCCACGCAGGTCGAGCTGTTCGACGGTGCAGTCGAGGTGCAGGCGCGGCAATTACCCGCCAACCCCCTGCGCCTGGCTCCCGGGCAGCGCGCGCGCTTCACCCCGACCCGCATCGAACCGGCCACCGGCACCTCGGCCGAACCGGCCTGGAGCAAGGGCTTGCTGGTGGCCGACAACATGCGCCTGGATGCCTTTGTCGAGCAACTCAGCCGCTACCGGCCTGGCCTGTTGCGCTGCAGCGACGAGATCGCTGCGTTGCGTATCTCCGGCGTTTATCCGCTGGCCGACACCGATGCGGTGCTCGACGCCCTGCCCCTGTCATTGTCCGTGCAGGTGCTGCGGCGCTCACGCTACTGGGTTACGTTGAGTCAGCGCTAGACGCCACTTACGGCGCCAGCTCAATGCTCACCTGGTGGTGTTTACCCGCCGTTACCCGTACCTGCGCACCAAACACCTGGGCAATGCGCTGCTCGCTGAGCACCTGGGCCGGCGCGCCGCTGGCGCAAAGCCGGCCGCCTTCGAGCAGCCAAAGGCGGTCGCAGTAGCGCGCAGCCAGGTTCAGGTCGTGTAACACACAGACCACGGCAATACGCGGCGAACGGGTCAGCGTGCGCAACACCCGCATGAGGTTCTGCTGCTGGCCGATATCCAGGGCGCTGGTGGGTTCGTCCAGCAACAGCAGGCAGCCGCGACCATCGTCCCAGGCGTCAGTCAGCGGGCTGATTGCCAATTGGTTCATGGCCCGGGCAATGGTTACCCGCTGCAGCTCGCCGCCAGACAGCGACAACACTCCCCGGCCAAGCAAGTGACGGACATCCAGCGCATCGATAATGCCCGGGCACGGCTCGCCAGGGTGCTGCTGACCGAGACGAATGAATTCTTCGACCCGCCAATCGAAAGCACTGTCCATCTGCTGCGTCACCAGCGCGCGCCGGCGCGCCAGTTGCCCGGGCAAATAAGCGGGCAACGCTCGACCGAGCAACTCGACCTGCCCGCCCGCCGGTTGCAGGTAACCGGATATCAACGACAACAGCGTGCTTTTGCCCGCGCCATTGGGGCCGATCAACCCCAGCAGCTCCCCCGCCCTTATCTGTTCGCTGAACGGCGCCAGGGCAAACGGCTGCTCCAGGCTGACATTGATCAGTTCAAGCATGTCAAAACTCCCGCACCTTGCGACCGAGTAACAACCAGAGAAAGTACGGCCCGCCAATAATGCTGGTGACCAGGCCGACGGGAATCTCCGCCGGGCTGGTGAGGCTGCGCGCCAGAGTATCGGCGACCAGCAACAGGATCGCGCCGCAGAGCATCGACGCAGGAATCAGCAAACGGTGGCCGGGGCCGAAATACAGGCGCAGGCAATGCGGCACCAGCAGGCCGATAAACCCGATGATGCCGCTCAGCGCCACGCACAGCCCCACACCCAGCGACGAAGCCAGCACCACGCGGTTTTTCAGCCGGTCGCCATCCAGCCCGGCGGCGTGTGCAGACACCTCGCCCAGCTGAAACAAGTCCAGATCGCCCGCGCAACGCGCCAGCACCCACAAGCTCAGGGGCAAGACCAGGGCGGCCACCGATACGCTCGACCACTCGGCGCTGCTCAGGCTGCCCATGCCCCACAAGCTCAGCTGGCGCAACTGCTCTTCGCTGGCGACAAAGGTGAGGATGCCGCCCAGGGCACCGGTCAGGGTGTTGATGACCAAGCCGGCCAGCAACAAGGTGATGGTCGACTCGCGCCCTTTGTAGCCGCGGCCAATACGAAAAATCACCAGGGTCACCAGCAACGCGCCAATAAAGCCTGCGAAAAACTGCCCATAAAGCTCCAGCCCGGCAAAGCGGCCGTTGAACAGTACGACCCAGATCGACACCGCCAGCCCGGCGCCGCTGGCCTGGCCGAGCAGGGTCGGGTCGGCCAGCGGGTTGCGAAACAGGCCTTGCATCGCCGTGCCGCCCACCGCCAGGGTCGAGCCCACCAGCACTGCCAGCAGCAGACGCGGCAGGCGCACTTCGCTCCAGACCTGCCACTCCAGGGCGGTGGGCAGATCACCGAACACAATCCGTGGCGACAAGCCGATACTACCGACCAGCGAACACACCACCAGCAGGGCGCACAGCCCTGCCAGCATCAGCATCAGTATCGGCAGCGAGACGCTGCTTGCGCGCCTCATGGAAACAGCGCTCCTGCGTCCTGGCGTAGCTGCAGCATGGCCTGCACCGTGCGCGGCCCGAGGTTGAGCAGCGCCTGGTCATCGACCTGCACCAAGCGCCGATGCTGTCCGGCCGGGGTATGGGCCAGGCCGCCCAGTTTCCACAGGTTGTCTTCACCCCCAAGTGCCGCCAGCCCGGCGCGGCTGACGATGACGAAATCCGGCGCCAGCGACACCATGGCTTCAGCCGCCACTTGCTTGTAGGCATTGAAGGTCGCGCAGTTTTCGATCCCCGCCTGCGCCAGTGCCGCCTGAGCTTCGGTGCCTTGCCCCATGATCAGCGGCGTCATGCCGGCATGATTGAAAATGAACAGCGCCTTCGGTCCTTTGAGCGCCGGCGTCTTGGCCAACTGCCCAGCCAACTGGCGCTGCTCATCAAGCAACGGTTGCGCCTGCGCCTGTAGGTTCATGGCCGCCGCCACCTGCTCGATCTTTGCCGGGATATCGCCGACACCCTTGCCGCGGGCAATGCTCAGCACTTCAAGCCCCAGGCCGCTCAACTGGCGCAGCACGATAGCCGGACGGGCAGCATCGCTGATCAGCAGCCGTTGTGGCTTGAGCGCCAGCACCCCTTCTGCCGAGAGCTGGCGCATGTACCCCACCGACGGCAGGTTGGCGATGGCCTGCGGAAAGCGACTGGAATCATCGCGCCCGACCAGGCGCGAAGTACCGCCCAGGCGCTCGACAATTTCCGCCAGGTCGTTGCCGATCACCAGCGTATCGGCGGTTTCGGCCTGCACGGTCATGACCGCACAGGCCGCCAGCACGCCAAGCAGCAAAGCCTTCATCGCGCCGCCTCCAGGGCATCCAGCCACTCACGCCAGGCCGGTTGTTCAGGCTGCCCCGCCGGACGACGAGCAAAGACCTGGACAATCAGACGCTGCTCGGCATCAAAAAACTCGAGGCTGGTGACGCCGCCGACCTGGTTCGGTTTGTAAACCCGCCAGATCTGCGCATCCGGCGCATCGGCGATCCTGAAGCAGGTAGCCGCCGCCTGGTCACTGGCGGGCATGTCGAACAGCAGCTCGGCGCCCGACTCGCTCACACCCGTCAGCCGGCCGGTAAAGATCTGCACGCTACCGGCGCTGTAGACGAACAGCATCAGCTCCAGCGCGCTGGCGGCCAGCTCACGGAACATCGCCACCGGGCTGGTCTGCGAAAGTTGCCGGGCAAAATCCGGGGCCACCAGCGCGTTACCTTCGTAACGGGTCAGGCCGTGGCGCTTGAGCAGGGCAAAGTGCTCATGGACATTGGCCATCGCCGCCCATTCCTCAACAAGGCCGGGCACCTGCAGATCACGCTTGCCGAACGAAGGCGGCTCGCTGAAAACTGCCGGCTTGTCGATGCACTGCTCATACAGTCCTGCCCAGCCGGCCATCGACGACTGCTCGGTCGAGGCCAGGCGCAGCAGCACTTTGCCGTGGCGATCGAAGACACTCAGGCGGTAGCCACTGGCATCATGAGCCATGCCGATCCAGTACCAGGCACGCAGATTCAAGCGCAGGTCCAGGCCGTCCTCGCCAATCACCAGCCCCGCTTCGCTGATATCGTCGGATTGCGGATAACGCCCCAGTTGTTCGATCACGGCATGGTTAGCCGGCGTACACGTGCGCACCAGGCCCAGGCTATGCAGCTGTGCGGCTACCTCCACGGCGGGCAGGTCCAGGCACAGCGGGTTGAATCCGCTTTCAGTCAGTTGAGTCATGGCTAATTCCTTGTAATGAAGGTTTCAATGGGCGGGCTGGTCGCAACCACCCGCGTCGGTAACCAGGGCGGCGCCCTCGGCATCCGCGCTCGGCAGCATCCAGACGTAGTCGGCGTCGCTGGCGCTCAGGCGATGATCCTGCTCAGCGATCACCAGTACTTTCAGCCCCGGGTCGCTCGCCCCTTGCCCCAGGTATGGCGGGGCGCCCAGGCTTTTGAGCGTGTGCAGCACACCCGCCAATAGCAGTCGCGGCGCCTGGGCGTTATCGAGCACCTGCGCCATGCGCTGATCGCGGGCGTGCTGGATCGCCAGCATTGCATTCATGCGCGCGGCACCGATCTGCCCGCAGTGCATCTGCTTGATCTGCTGGCGTTGGCGGGCGGCGATGGCGGGCGACGGGAACAGACCGTCGGGGTTGGCTGGCGCTGTTGCCATCAGACGCTTGCGCTCGGCGCCCGACAGGTTGCCGGCCAGCAGTGCCGCTGGCGCCGGCATCAGCGCTACCATCAGCGTGCCATATTGCTCCCAGCTCCAGCGCGGGTCCCAATGGATGATCTGTTGCAGGCGCTGGCTACGCACCTGATTGCCCTGGCCCAGCC
Source organism: Pseudomonas sp. B21-035 (assembly GCF_024748945.1). NCBI lineage: Bacteria > Pseudomonadati > Pseudomonadota > Gammaproteobacteria > Pseudomonadales > Pseudomonadaceae > Pseudomonas > Pseudomonas sp. B21-035. The sequence continues at coordinate 1,915,422 of NZ_CP087179.1, read as the reverse complement.
AGGCCTGGACTTCGGCGACCGGGCGCTGCTGGTCGCTGTCGAGCATCTCCAGGACCACCGCCCCCTGGGGCCGGCGCTTGGCCAGGTGGGTCGCCAGCCATTGCTCGATCAGATGATGGGCGAAGTTGTCGTGCACTTCGCCGACCATCACCGTGTGCGCTGGCGCCAGCTCATCAAGCAGTTGCGTCGGCGAAACCTGCTTGCCACTGCCCAACTCGATGATCGCGCCCCATTCGGGAATATGGCTTTCGACCCGGGTGTAGGCGCTGTCGGCCACCGGCGCATTGACGCTGGCGCAACCGACGAGCAGCGCCAGCCCTGCCCCTATAAAAGAAGACTTGAACATGAAGGGTCCTGTCAGTATTCGAGGGTGAAGCCGAACGAGGTGGTGCGGCCACGGCCGTTGCCCTGGTCCATCACCGCCGACATCAGGTAGTCCACCGAGGCGCTGTTGTTGTAGACCTTGTTGCCGACGTTCTCGACGTTGAAGAACAGGCTCAGGTTGTCCTGCACCCGGTAGCTGCCGTACAGGTCCCAGATCACCCCGGTGGAGTTGGATTTTTTCGTCTCGTACCAGTCCCAGCTGGTTTCCGACGGGCCGGCGTACTCGCCACGGGCGCCCAGCACCAGGCGTTCGTCAAACCAGCGGGTGCCAAGGTCGAGGGTCCAGAAGCGGTCCGGCTGACTGTTGATGTCTTCCAGCTCGATGCCGGAGGTGGTCGGCGACTTGGTCGTGGCCTTGGTCCACGACAGATTGGCGTAGAAGAAGCCGGCGTCGTAGCGCCCTTCCAGCTCATAGCCGCTCATGCGCACTTCTTCCGGCCAGTTGACCCAGTTCATCTTCGCCGACTCTTCGCCGTCGTCATCAAGGATGTCGAACGACTGCGGGGTGATGTAGCCATCGATCTTGCTGATAAAGCGGTTGATCTTCAGTTGCCCGTAGTCGTCGTTGCTGAACAGCCCGGCGCGGCTGAAATTGACCCCGAACTCGTAGTTGGTCGAACGTTCCTGACGCAGGAACGGGTTGGCGCCGACACCATCGGCGTCGCTGGCATCGGCCTCGAGCGGCACTTTCTCGAAGAACATTTCCTGCACCCGCGGCGCCCGCGAGGTGCGCGACCAGCTGCTGTAGAGCTGCATCCAGTCATAAGGCTTGACTGCGAAGCCCACCCGCGGGTTGAAGCTGTGTTCACGACGGGTGATATCCACGTCACCGCCATCGATGCCGCGGCACTGGCCAATGATCGAGCACTTGGGCACATGGCCGCTGACCTTGTAGCCGTCATAGTGGCCGGCCAGGGTCAGGGCATAGATGTCGTAGTTGAATTCCAGGGTGCTGAACAGGCTATGGGTAGCCTGCTTGCCTTCGGGGTTGGCGCCGCGTTTCTCCGGGGTCTGGGCAACGAAGTCGTCGGTGTAGTAACGCGCGCCATTGCTCCAGCTCGCCTCCACCGGCCCGAGGTTGAAACGACTGACGTTGGTCAGGTCAAAGCCGTGGGCGTCGTCGCGGGTTTTGCGGCCAATGTAGTGGGACTCTTCTACCGGCGGGTACTCAAGCTCAGTCTTGTTCTGGTAGGCATTGACCGTGAGGTTCACCCATTCGCTGTAGGGCGTGTAGGCGTACTTGGCGCGATAGGTCTCGTTGTCCAGTTGCCAGGGGTAGTTGTGATAGAACTCGTTGCGGTACTTCACCCCGCTCAGGTCAAGGCGGTGCATGTCGTTGGGCTGCAGGCGCAGCTTGAGCAAGCCGGAGCGTGGGTTCTGCTTGGTGGTGTCGTATTCGTTGGACTGGCCGTTGGTGGTCTTGTACTCGCCGGTCTGGGTGCTGCTCACCGCGGCGACCAGACCGTAGACACCCTCGACATCTTCCGGACGGGTGCGGGCACCGGCGGCAAACATGCGGGTGTTGCCGTAGCCGTTGTTACCGGTGCGATAAGTCGTGCGCAGGCCTACACGGTGGTCTGGTTTGACGATGTCATCGATATCGAAGGTACGAAAGTTCGCCGAGCCGCCCAGGGTGTTGGCACCTTCGGCGCCGTCCACCGAACCACGCTGTACATCGACCCCGGCCAGCAGGTTGGCGTCGACAAAGGCCATCGGCCCACCCGAGCCGTGGCCGGCATTATTGCGAAAGGTCTGGGTGACGCCATCGATCATGGTGTTGACCCGGCCCAGGCCGGCCAGGCCACGAATGTTCACCGACACCCCCGGCTGGCTGCGCGAGTGCAAGGTGTAAGTACCGGGTATCGAGCGCACCACACTGTTGAGGTCCTGGCGCTCGGCATGCACTTCCCGGCTGCTCTGGATTGCCCCGGGCCGCTCGGCCAGGGCGCCGACCATGGTCGGGCCGACTTCAAGCGCGCTGTCGCTGCGTTCGTGCATGCGCAGCACGTAGGTATGATCCTTGAGCCGCTCAACCCACAGGCCAGTGCCCATCAGCAGCAGGTCGAAAGCCTCCTTGAGGGTGTACTCGCCGCTCAGGCCCTGGGTGCTGCGGTTCTCGCTGAGTTGCGGATCGAAGGTGAGGATCACCCCGGTAGCGGTGGCCAACTGGTTCAAGGCCGGCGCCAGTTGCCCTGGCGCAATTTCATAATGCTTGCGCAGCGGCGCCTGCTGGGTCGCGCCTCTTTCAGCGGCATTGGCCAACGACCAGGCGTTGCTGCCGCCCGCCAAAGCCAGTGCGGTCAGCGCACTGCAGGCAATCTTGCGTGCAGCGTTTTTGTTGTTTGGCTGCAGCCGCTGAACGGCGGCCGGCTGTGTGCTCTTCACGAGGCGCTCCCTTGCAGATTGAAATGATCTTGTAGGAGAGGTCACGCGAGGGAAGCAAAAAGTGAAATGAAAATCAGTTCCATCTGAAACTATTTTCTATTTGGGGGGGAACCAGCAGGCAGGAATCAAACCCTGGAAACGAAAAAAGCCGCACAAGGCGGCTTTTTCGAGGCTTTCTCGCGCTTCAGTGAAGGGCGGTGAAAGCTTGGATGGTGCGGACGAAGAGACTCGAACTCTTACAGCTTGCGCCGCTGGAACCTAAATCCAGTGTGTCTACCAATTTCACCACGTCCGCATGAAGCGTTTAAAACAAAGGCGCCGGATTTTCATCGGGCGCCTTTGGGAATATGGGGTGGACGATGGGAATCGAACCCACGACCACAGGAATCACAATCCTGCGCTCTACCAACTGAGCTACGTCCACCATATTGCATGTGCCGCTTTGCACCTGTCAAAGCTGCTTTTGAAACATTCACGCGCTTCAGCGAAGGGCGGTGAAACGTTGGATGGTGCGGACGAAGAGACTCGAACTCTTACAGCTTGCGCCGCTGGAACCTAAATCCAGTGTGTCTACCAATTTCACCACGTCCGCATGACGCTTTTAAAGCAAAGGCGCCAGACTTTCATCAGGCGCCTTTTGGAATATGGGGTGGACGATGGGAATCGAACCCACGACCACAGGAATCACAATCCTGCGCTCTACCAACTGAGCTACGTCCACCATATTGCAGTTACCGCTTTACTTGTGCCAAAGCTGCCGATTGGCGCACCCGGCAGGACTCGAACCTGCGACCATCCGCTTAGAAGGCGGATGCTCTATCCAGCTGAGCTACGGGCGCATATTTAATCTGCTTTCTGTGACGATTACAAATTAACTTTTAGCCGTACCGAACAAGCTAAAAAATCTGCTCATTCTGCCTGACCTTGCTAACCAGTGCTAGGCTCTGCCCGACAAGTGCGACGAATCTTATAGACGAGTGGAAAGGTCGTCAACAGTTTTCTAAAAAAAATTCATTTTATTTAAGGGCTTAGGGCAATTGCCAGACCAAGCGCCTTTGCCCTCGGGCCCCTTCATGCGAGAATGCGCGCTCTTTTTATTCCCTCTCGATGGTTAATCACGCGTCATGACTGCACACCTTATCGACGGCAAGGCGATCGCCGCCAGCCTGCGCCAGCAGATCGCCCAACGTGTCGTGGAGCGTCGCCAGCAAGGCCTGCGTACGCCTGGCCTGGCGGTGATCCTGGTCGGCACCGACCCCGCTTCTCAAGTCTATGTCTCGCACAAGCGCAAGGATTGCGAAGAGGTCGGCTTCAACTCCCAGGCCTTCGACCTGCCCAGCGATACCACGCAGCAAGCCCTGACCGAGCTGATCGATCGCCTCAATGACGACCCGAACATCGACGGCATCCTCCTGCAACTGCCATTGCCGGCGCACCTGGATGCCTCGCTGCTGCTCGAGCGCATTCGCCCCGACAAGGACGTCGATGGTTTCCATCCGTATAACGTCGGCCGCCTGGCCCAGCGTATCCCGCTGCTGCGCCCGTGCACGCCAAAAGGCATCATGGCCCTGCTCGAAAGCACCGGCCAGGACCTGTACGGCATGAACGCGGTGGTCGTTGGCGCCTCCAACATCGTTGGCCGGCCGATGGCCATGGAACTGCTGCTGGCCGGTTGCACCGTGACCGTCACCCACCGCTTCACCAAGGATCTGGCCGGTCACGTCGGCCGCGCCGACCTGGTGGTAGTGGCTGCCGGCAAGCCGGGCCTGGTCAAGGGTGAGTGGATCAAGGAAGGCGCGATCGTCATCGACGTCGGCATCAACCGCCAGGAAGATGGCAAGCTGGTGGGCGATGTGGTCTACGAGACCGCCCTGCCCCGCGCCGGCTGGATCACCCCGGTACCGGGTGGCGTCGGGCCGATGACCCGCGCCTGCCTGCTGGAAAACACCCTGTATGCGGCCGAAGAGCTGCATAAGTAAGTGCTGATGGCGGGATAAAAACGGCACCTGTGAAGGTGCCGTTTTTTTGTGCCTGTGTGGTTACTTGCGCGCAGCCTCCCAGGATTTGAGCAGCTCGCTGTAGCTCACGGTCTCGCCCTGGGGCTTCTCGTTGGCCAGTTTCGGCTTCGGCGCACCGGGCTGATCAAACCAGTACTGGGCATCTTTCTCGGGATTGAGCTTCGGCGCACAGGTGGCCTGGGCCTTGGAACGCTCCAGACGAGCAAGGATCGCGTCCTGATCCTTGGCCAGGCCGTCGAGCGCCTGTTGCGGGGTTTTCTCGCCACTGGCCGCCTCGGCAATATGGCTCCACCACAGCTGAGCCAGGCGCGGGTAATCCGGCACGTTGGTGCCGGTCGGGGTCCATTGCACCCGCGCCGGGCTGCGGTAGAACTCCACCAGGCCGCCGAGCTTGGGCGCAAGGTCAGTCATGGCCTGGGAGTTGATATCAGACTCGCGGATCGGCGTCAGGCCGACGATGGTCTTTTTCAGCGAGACGGTCTTGGAGGTGACGAACTGGGCGTACAGCCAGGCCGCCAGGCGTTGCTTCTCCGGGGTCGACTTGAGGAAGGTCCAGGAGCCGGCGTCCTGATAACCCAGCTTCATACCCTCCTCCCAGTACGGCCCCTTGGGCGACGGCGCCATGCGCCACTTCGGCGTGCCGTCGGCGTTCATCACCGGCAGGCCCGGCTTGGTCATGTCGGCGGTAAAGGCGGTGTACCAGAAGATCTGCTGGGCGATATTGCCCTGGGACGGCACCGGCCCGGACTCGGAGAAGGTCATGCCCTGGGCCTCGGGCGGCGCATAGGCGCGCATCCAGTCGACATATTTTTGCGTGGCATACACCGCCGCCGGGCCGTTGGTATCGCCGCCACGGGTGACACTGGAACCGACCGGGTGGCAGTCCTCGACGCGAATCCCCCATTCGTCCACCGGCAGGCCATTGGGCAAGCCCTTGTCGCCGCCGCCGGCCATGGAGAACCAGGCGTCGGTGAAGCGCCAGCCCAGTGACGGGTCTTTCTTGCCGTAGTCCATGTGTCCGTAGACACGCTTGCCGTCGATTTCCTTGACGTCCTCGCTGAAAAACTTGGCGATGTCTTCATAGGCCGACCAGTTCACCGGCACGCCCAGTTCGTAGCCGTACTTTTCCTTGAACTTGGCCTTGAGGTCGGGGCGGTCGAACCAGTCGGCGCGGAACCAGTAGAGGTTGGCGAACTGCTGGTCGGGCAGCTGGTAAACCTTGCCGTCCGGCGCGGTGGTGAAGGAGATGCCGATAAAGTCCTTGAGGTCCAGGGTTGGCGAGGTGTAGTCCTTGCCTTCATTGGCCATCAGGTCGGTGATCGACTCAGTCTTGCCGTAGCGAAAGTGCGTACCGATCAGGTCGGAATCATTGACCCAGCCGTCGTAGATGTTCTTGTCCGACTGCATCTGCGTCTGCAGTTTTTCTACCACGTCACCTTCTTGCAGCAGGTCGTGGGTCAGCTTGATCCCGGTGATCTCGCTGAAGGCCTTGGCCAGCACCTTGGACTCGTATTCATGGGTGGCGATGGTTTCCGACACCACGTTGATCTTCATCCCGCGAAACGGCTCGGAAGCCTTGATGAACCACTTCAACTCTTCGAGCTGCTGCTCGGGAGTCAGGGTCGAAGGCTTGAACTCGCTGCCGATCCATTTTTTCGCGGCATCTTCGTAGGCATCGGCCCAGGCGCTGGCGTGAAAGCTGCCCAGCACCAGCAGGGCTGCCAGGGTCAAATGTCGCCGGTTCTTGTTGTTGTCGAACATTGTGATCTCCCGATTGAGTATTTTCACCCAGGCGCGCCGATTGCCCTCGGCTACCCCCAGCGCATCACCACCAACAGCCAGGCCAGGGACAGCAGCGAGGCCACCCACAGGTTCCAGTCGCTGAGCCCGATTACCAGCAAATGCAGGTAAGCGCTGCCCAGCAAAGCAATGAACAGCCGGTCGCCACGGGTGGTGGCAATCGGCAGAAAGCCGCGACGCTCGACGCATGGCCGGCGCAGCTCGTACACCGTCATGCCCAGCAGCAACAGGCCGATCGCGGCGAAGAAGATCGCCGTCGGCAGGGTCCAGGCCATCCAGTCCATAGCGCGCTCCTCAGACCCGGCCCAGGGCAAAGCCCTTGGCCACATGGTTGCGGACAAACCAGATCACCAGCATGCCCGGCAGAATGGTCAATACCCCGGCGGCGGCCAGCACGCCCCAGTCGATCCCCGAGGCCGACACCGTGCGGGTCATTACCGCGGCAATCGGCTTGGCATTCACCGAGGTCAGGGTGCGCGCCAGCAGCAATTCGACCCAGGAAAACATGAAGCAGAAAAACGCCGTGACGCCGATGCCGGAGCCAATCAGCGGGACGAAGATCTTCACGAAGAACCGCGGGAAGCTATAGCCATCGATGTAGGCGGTTTCGTCGATCTCCTTGGGCACCCCGGACATGAAGCCCTCAAGGATCCACACCGCCAACGGTACGTTGAACAGGCAGTGGGCCAGGGCCACGGCAATGTGCGTATCGAACAGGCCAATGGAGGAATATAACTGGAAGAATGGCAGCAGGAACACCGCCGGCGGCGCCATGCGGTTGGTCAGCAGCCAGAAGAACAGGTGCTTGTCGCCCAGAAACCGGTAGCGCGAAAAGGCATAGGCGGCCGGCAAGGCCACGCTCAGCGAGATCACTGTGTTCAGGCACACGTAGTACAGCGAGTTGATGTAGCCGCTGTACCAACTGGGGTCGGTGAAGATCACCCGGTAGTTGTCGAAGGTGAAGTTCTGCGGCCACAGGGTCAGGCCGCCGAGGATCTCGGTGTTGCTCTTGAACGACATGTTCAGCAGCCAGTAGATCGGCACCAGCAGGAACAGAATGTACAGCAGCAGCGCCAGCGTCTTGCGCAGGTTCATGGGCGGCCCCTACTGTTTGTCGGCGTGGGTCATGGCGGTATAGAACAGCCACGACACCAGCAGGATGATCAGGAAGTACACCAGCGAGAACGCCGCCGCCGGACCCAGGTCGAACTGCCCCACGGCCATCTGCGTCAGGGTCTGGCTGAGGAAAGTGGTGGCATTGCCAGGCCCGCCACCGGTGAGCACGAACGGCTCGGTGTAGATCATGAAGCTGTCCATGAAGCGCAGCATCACCGCGATCAACAGCACGTTCTTCATCTTCGGCAACTGGATATGCCGGAACACTGCCCAGGCCGAAGCGCGGTCGATGCGCGCCGCCTGGTAATAGACATCGGGGATTGCGCGCAAGCCGGAGTAACACAGCAGCGCCACCAGCGAGGTCCAGTGCCAGACGTCCATCACCAGCACCGTGACCCAGGCGTCCATGGTGTTGGCGGCGTAGTTGTAGCTGATGCCCAGCTGGTTGAGCGAAGCGCCCAGCAGGCCGATGTCGGCGCGGCCGAAAATCTGCCAGATGGTGCCGACCACGTTCCACGGGATCAGCAGCGGAATGGCCATGACGATCAGGCACAGCGACGACCAGCGGCCCTTGGTCGGCATGGTCAGGGCGATGGCGATGCCCAGGGGGATTTCGATCAGCAGCACGCAGGCCGAATAGATGAACTGGCGCAACAGCGAGTCGTGCAGGCGCGGATCCTGCAGCACCTGGCGGTACCAGTCGGCGCCGACGAAGTAGCGACTGGACTGGTCGAAAATGTCCTGCACCGAGTAGTTGACCACGGTCATCATCGGCACCACAGCGCTGAACGCCACCAGCAGGAACACCGGCAGCACCAGCCACCAGGCCTTGTTGTTGGGCACTTTGTTCATGGCCGGGCCTCCAGCAGTACGTCATCGGCATAGAGCATCAGCCACTGCGCCGGAAAACTGATCCAGGCCTGGCCCTCGGGCAGCGTGCGGTCCTCGCCCAGGCGCACTTTGAGCGGCACGCCTTGCAGGTCGAGGCTGAGAATCTTGTAGGTACCCAGGTCTTCGACATCCACCACCCGGGCGCTGAAGCCTTCGTCGAACGGGGTGTCCCAGACCTGGACGAATTCCGGGCGGATGCCCACTTGCAGGCGCACGGCACTGGTCGCAGCCAGGCGCGCCTGCAACTCCAGCGGCAACGCCAGGTGAATGCCGGCGAAGCCGACGCCACCAGGCTGCACCTGCACCGGGATCAGGTTCATCCCCGGGCTGCCGATGAAATAGCCGACGAAGGTATGGCGCGGACGCTCGAACAACTCGCGCGGGGTGCCGAACTGGACGATCTGGCCGCCATACATCACCGCGATCTTGTCGGCGAAGGTCGAGGCTTCGAGCTGATCGTGGGTGACGTAGATCATGGTGATATTGAACTGCTCGTGGATCTGCTTGAGCTTGCGCCGCAGCTTCCACTTAAGGTGCGGGTCGATCACCGTCAGCGGCTCGTCAAAGAGGATCGCCGAGACGTCGTCGCGCACCAGCCCACGGCCCATGGAGACCTTCTGCTTTTCATCGGCGCTAAGGTTGCGGGCTTTTTTCTTCAGCAGGTTGCCGAGATCGAGCACCTCGGCGATCTCGGCCACCTTGCTGGCAATGCGCGCTTCATCCAGGCCCTGGTTGCGCAGCGGGAAGGCCAGATTGTCGAACACCGTCATGGTGTCGTAGACCACCGGAAACTGAAACACCTGGGCGATGTTGCGCGCCTGTGGCGACAGTTCGTTGACCACCTTGCCATCGAACAGTACCTGGCCGTGGGACGGGCTGAGCAACCCGGAAATGATATTGAGCAAGGTCGACTTGCCGCACCCCGATGGGCCGAGCAAGGCGTAGGCGCCGCCTTGCTCCCAGACATGTTCAAGCTCACGCAAGGCATAGTCGTCCGCACCCTGGGGGGCACGGCTGTAGCTATGGGCCAGCTGCTGCAGACGAATCTCGGCCATCAGGCGACCCTCGTTTCACGCAAGCCCGGGGCCTGCACCAGTTGCCCGGCGGGGTCGAAGACAAACAGCTTGTGGGTGGGGATGAACACCCGGATCGGCGCATCGACGTGGTACTCGTGCACCCCTGGCAAGTGCAGGACCAGGCGAAAGTGCTCGTTGCGCACATGCAGGAAGGTTTCCGAGCCGCTGATTTCCGCCAGCTCCACCAGCACCGCCAGCTCCAGGTCATCGTCGTTGGACGGCACCAGGCTGATATGGCTCGGGCGCACGCCGAAGCGGTAGTCGCCATCGCCGATGCGGCGCAGGTCGGCGTTCATGGCGAAATGCACAGCACCGGCAAAACTCACTTCGTTGCCGTTGATACGCCCGGGCATCAGGTTGATCGGCGGTTCGGAAAACAGCTCGGCGGCCAGCACCGTGCGCGGCTGGTGGTAAACCTGAGCAGTGGGCCCGCTCTGGACGATGCGCCCTTCATGGAGGATGGTGGTGGTGCCGCCCAGGGCCAGGGCCTCGTTGGGTTCGGTGGTGGCGTACACGGCAATGCAGTGGCGCGCGGCGAACAGCTCGCGCATCTCCTGGCGCAGCTCTTCGCGCAGCTTGTAGTCAAGGTTCACCAGCGGCTCGTCGAAGAGGATCAGTTCGGCATCCTTGACCAGTGCCCGGGCCATGGCCGTGCGTTGCTGCTGGCCACCGGAAAGCTCCAGCGGCAAGCGCTGCAGATACGGTTCGATACGCAGCATCTGCGCGGTCTGCTGGACCTTCTCGCGGATCAGCGCTTCGCCCATGCGCGCCTGGCGCAAGGGCGAGGCGATGTTCTCGAACACACTCAAGGTCGGATAATTGATGAACTGCTGATAGACCATCGACACGTTGCGCTGGCGCACCGGCCGGCCGGTGACATCCTCGCCATTCATCAGCACCCGGCCGCGGTCTGGCCGATCAAGCCCGGCCATCAGGCGCATAAGGCTGGTCTTGCCGGCCAGGGTGCGGCCGAGCAGCACATTGAACGAGCCGGGCTCGAAGCGCAGGCAGGCATCGTCGATGCACAGCTGGTTATCCACGGTACGGCTGACATGCTCAAGGGTGAGCGACATGGCGCGGCCTTCTTGTTGTTAGCGGACAGGCGCCTGCTATAGAGCGAGATTCATGCCAGCGCTGGCCAAGCCGTTGTCGGCAAAGGACTTTCAGCAGATTGTGGCTTTGCCAAGGTTCACTCCTGAACACAAATGAACAACCTTCACTGCACGGTTGAACAGCCGCGGCATTGACAATGAACAGGACTGAACAACACTGGATCACACAAAAACAACAACACTGCCGCCGGCAGAGGACGGGCCCATGGCCGCATCCACCAGCGCCCATGCGCAACTGATCCAGGCGTCCTGGCAGCGCTGCCGCGCCTACGGCCTGGACCACCAGTCGCAACCGCAGTTCGGCGACGCATCTGCTGTGCAGGTCAGCGAGCTGCTCGAACGCCAGCACTCGCTGCTGGGCACCACTCGCGACGAGGTGCTGCCGCAGTACGCGCACCTGCTGGGTAACTCCAGCTACCTGATCATGCTCAGCGACGATCACGGCCAGTTGCTCGATGCCTGGGGCACCCGGCGCTTTATCGACCCGCGCCAGCGCCACGGCTTTATCGCCGGTGCCTGCTGGCGCGAGCAAGGGGTGGGCACCAACGCCATCGGCACAGCCCTGGCCACCGGCGAAGCGGTACATGTCAGCCAGGACGAACACTTCCTCAAGCTCAACCGCTTCATGGCCAGCGCCGCCGCGCCGCTGTTCGATGCCGAGCGCCAGCTGATCGGCGTGCTCGATGTGTCCAGCGACAGCTACCTGCCGACGGCGCAAACTCAGGGCCTGGTACGGATGATGAGCCAGAGCCTGGAGAACCGCCTGATCCTGGCGCGTTTTGCCGGGCACTACCAACAGCTGAGCTTCAACACCGGGGCCAACAACCTCGACAGCCAATGGGCCGGGCTGCTGGTGTTCGATGACCAGGGCCGGGTGCTGGCGGCCAACCGTCGGGCCGACAGTCTGCTTGGGCAGAACCCACTGCAACTGAACCTGGAGCAGTTGTTCCGCACGCCGCTGGCGCAACTGTTGGCCCACCGGGCTGACCAGCCATTTGCGCTGCAGGTGGCCGGGCGCAACCGCTTCCATTGCCTGCTGCATGCCCCCACAGCATCACCAGCAGCAGCGCTCAACCGCCCGCAACCAAGCTGCGATCCGCGTATCGACAAGGCCCTGCGCCAGGCCGGGTTGCTGCTGGAAAAAGACATCCCGCTGTTGATCGAGGGCGAAACCGGCGCCGGCAAGGAGGTCTTTGTCACCGCCCTGCACCGCGCCAGTAGCCGCGCCACGCAGCCATTGATTGCGGTGAACTGCGCGGCGATTCCGGCCGAGCTGGTCGAGTCGGAGCTGTTCGGCTACGAGAAAGGCGCGTTCACCGGCGCCCACCACAAGGGCAACATCGGCCTGATCCGCAAGGCCGACCATGGCATTTTGTTTCTCGACGAAATCGGCGACATGCCGCTGCCCACCCAGGCACGCCTGCTGCGCTTTCTGCAAACCCGCAGCATCCAGCCACTGGGCAGCGGCGAACCGACGCCGGTGGATATCCGCGTGGTCTCGGCGACCAACCACAACCTCGCCGAACAGGTGCGCCTGGGTCATTTTCGCCAGGACCTGTACTACCGCATCGCCGGCCTGAGCCTGATGCTGCCACCGCTGCGCGAACGCAGCGACCGCCTGGCCCTGATCGAACAGCTCCACCAGCAGTACCGCGAACCGGGGGCACCGACGCAATTGCCCGGCAAAGTGCTGGAACTGCTGCTTCAGCATCCCTGGCCGGGCAACCTGCGACAACTGGCCAGCGTGCTGCAGGTGGCCCTGGCGTTGGCCGGCGAACGGCCGATTGCCGTGGAGCACCTGCCCGACAGTTTCTTTGCCGACCTGCCTGAGACCAAGCCCGCCGCGCCAGTGCTGGCCACGCCGGCAAACACTGACGATCTCGGCCAGCGCCTGCGTGCCCTCAATGGCAATATCTCGGCCCTGGCCCGGGCCCTCGGCATCAGCCGCACCACCCTGTACAAGCGCCTGCACACCCAGGGCCATGCCGGCGCAGTTGACGAACGCCTGGGCTGATGGTCAGATGCCTGCCAGTTTCAGGTGCCTGCCGCCGCCGTGCGTCAGGTGAAACGGGAAGCCGGTGCGTCGTTATCGACCAGTCCGGCGCTGCCCCCGCAACGGTAAGCGAGTGAAGCATTCAACACGCCACTGTGCCCACAGGCACGGGAAGGCGAATGACTTTACGCCTCGCAAGCCCGGAGACCGGCCTGAAGCCCCACGACTGCATGCAGTCAATTAGGCAAACCTGCGGAGGGCGGGCACGAGCCGGCTGCCTGGCGCGTGTTGGCCGGGGCCCTCCTGTGCGCTTCGCGAATATTTTTCGAGAAGTCCATGACAGCAACAACCCCCAAACGTCGCCGCGGCCGCCTCGCCGAAGAGCAAATCCAGAGCAAGCCGGAGTGGTCGCAGATCCCCGAGCATACCCGCCATGTGATGCTCTGCACCGGCCCGCGCTGCGTACAACGCGGTGCCCTGCCACTGTGGAAAGTCCTGCGCCGCGAGCTGCTGGTGGCCAACCGCATCGAAACCACTGACGGCGTGCTGCTGACCCGCAGCCATTGCCAGTTCCCGTGCAACCTCGGCCCGGTGCTGACGGTATATCCGGACCGCTGCTGGTACCGGGTAGCCAACGCCGAAGACGCTCAGCGCCTGGTGCGTGTGCACCTGATCGACGGCCAACCGGTGCCCGAGTTGCTGCTCAACGGCCAGGGCTCATGAGGGGGTTGGGCGCCAGCGTGCTGGCCCTGTTGAGCAGCAGCGCCATGGCCCTGGACTATCAGAACTGCGGACACACCTGGCAACTGCCACAGGAGCGCCCGCAACGCATCCTGGCCCTCAACCAGCACGCCGCCGACCTGTTGCTGGCCCTGGACGCCGGCCCGGCGCTGGCCGCCGTCAGCTATATAGATGATGACGCCCAGGCGTTGACCAGCGGACGCTATCGCGGCGTCCCCCTGCTGTCGCGTCGCTACCCGGCAACCGAGGTGGTCTATGCCCAAGGTTACGACCTGCTGGTCGGCGGCTTTGCCAGCGCCTTTCGTGACCGCGACGGGGTCGCGCCGCGCACCACCCTGCAGGCCAACGGCATCGCCAGCTACCTGCTGGAAAACGCCTGCGCGCCAGCGCCGGGAAACGGCTTTGCCGCCATTGAACAAGACCTGCGCAGCCTTGGCCACCTGTTGCAGCGCGAGGCCCGGGCCAGCCAGTTGATCACCCGCCAGCGCCAGGACCTGGCCACCGCCAAAACCATCGCCGGGCACAGCCCGCCGCTGTCGGTGTTCTACCTCGACAGCGAGGTCAACGGCCTGCAAAGCGAAGGCAAGCGCGGTTTCATCACCCAGTTGATCGACGCAGCAGGCGGGCGCAACCTGTACGCCGAGGTGGAGCTGAACCGGGTTACGGTCGATGCCGAGCGCCTGCTGCGCGCCGATCCTGACGTGATCATCCTTGCCGATGCGGTGTGGTCACCGGCCGCCGGCAAGCGCGCCTACCTGCGCCAGCACCCGGCGCTTTCGCACCTGCGCGCGGTGCGCGACGACCGCCTGATCGACCTGCCCTTCAGCCATATCGTGCCCGGCGAACACAGCGCCCGTACCGCCCTGACCCTGGCGCGCCAACTGCTCGCCTTGAAGCAACAGCGGCCTTGACCCGTCGCAGCAGAATCCGCTGCCAAACCCACTATTTCAGCTTTACCGGCTGAGCACCCAATGCGCTTCAGCCGGGATTTATCCTTGATCACGTCGACAATAAGCACACAGCCAACCCCGGATGCGTGCCTCGATGCAAACAACAAATACAGTCTTGATGATCCGCCCGGCGCGGTTCGCCTTCAACCCGGACACCGCCCTCAACAACCGTTTCCAGCAAGCCCTGCTCGACCCGCAGCAGGCACAGCAGAAAGCGCTGGAAGAGTTCGATGGCTACGTCGATACCCTGCGCCAGCACGGTGTCGAAGTGCTGGTGGTGCAGGACACCCCGGCGCCGCACACCCCTGATTCGATCTTCCCCAACAACTGGTGGAGCAGCCACGCCGACGGCAGCCTGGTGCTCTACCCGATGGAGGGCCAGAACCGCCGCCTGGAGCGCAGCAAGGGCGTGCTCAAGGTGCTTGAAGAGCGCTTCGCCGTCCGTCAGACCATCGATCTGAGCCCCTTGGAACAGCAGAGTATGTATCTGGAAGGGACCGGCAGCATGGTCCTCGATCGCGAACACCGGATCAGCTACGCCTGCCACTCCGGGCGCACCCACACCCAGGCCCTGCGCCTGTTCGCCGAACAGCTCGATTATCGCCTGTGCCTGTTCCACGCCGTCGACCGCCACCAGGCACCGATCTATCACAGCAACGTGATGATGAGCGTCGGCCGCGGGCTCTCGGTGGTCTGCCTGCAGGCGCTGCCCGAGGCCGATGAGCGTCGCGCCCTGGAGCATTCGCTGCGCGACACCGGCAAGGACATCCTGGCCCTGGACTTCGACCAGCTCGAAGGTTTTGCCGGCAACATGCTCGAAGTCCACGACAAGCAAGGCCAGCCACTGCTGGTGATGTCGCGCAGCGCCTGGCGCTCGCTCACCCCAGAACAACGCCGGCAGGTCGAGCAGCACAGCCACCCGGTGGTGGTGAACATCGACCATATCGAGCGCATCGGCGGCGGCAGCGCGCGCTGCATGCTCGCCGAAGTGCACCTGCCTGTCCGTCACTGATTACAACAAAGGAGTTCACCATGACCCGCTATATCGACGTTACCGACCTCAGCCGCCTGGTGGCACGCAAAGGCCTGAGCACCTGCATCAGCGAGATGGCCGAGTACATCCGTGAGGACTACCTGCGCTGGCACGACTTCGAAAAATGCGCGCGCCTGGCCAACCACTCGGCCGACGGGGTGATCGAGCTGATGCCGGTGTCCGATGCCAACCTGTACGCCTTCAAGTACGTCAACGGCCACCCGAAAAACACCCAGCGCGGCATGCTCACAGTGATGGCCTTCGGCGCCCTGGGCGACGTTGATAGCGGCGCGCCGGTGCTGCTTAGCGAGATGACCCTGACCACCGCCATCCGCACCGCCGCCACCTCGGCCCTGGCCGCGCGCTACCTGGCGCGCAAAAACAGCCGCAGCATGGCGCTGATCGGCAACGGCTCACAGAGCGAGTTCCAGGCCCTGGCCTTCCATGCCCTGCTGGGCATCGACGACATCCGCCTGTATGACCTGGACCCTGCGGCCAGCGCCAAGCTGGTGGCCAACCTCGCCGCCTTCCCGGCCATCAAGGTCAGCGTTGCCGGCTCTGTCGCCGACGCGGTGCGCGGCGCCGATATTGTCACCACGGTGACTGCCGACAAGGCCTACGCCACCATCCTCACTCCGCAAATGATCGAACCTGGCATGCACCTGAATGCCGTCGGCGGCGACTGCCCGGGCAAGACCGAACTGCACCGCGAGATCGTCGAGCGCGCCCGGGTGATCGTCGAGTACGAACCGCAAAGCCGCATCGAAGGCGAAATCCAGCAAATGCCTGCCGACTCGCCCACCACCGAATTCTGGCAAGTGGTCAACGGCCAGGCCGCCGGGCGCGAAAACGCCGAGCAAGTGACCCTGTTCGACTCGGTCGGCTTTGCTCTAGAGGACTATTCGGCCCTGCGCTATGTGCTGGACGTCGCCAAGGCCCTGGACATCGGCAGCGAGATTGCCCTGGTGCCGGAGCTCAAGGACCCGAAAGACCTGTTCGCGCTGCTGCGCGCCCCGGTTGCAGACCTGCAGAAAAAACGCGCCTGAGGCCGACCGATTCTGCCGCGCCGCGGTGCGGCAGATCGGAAACCGCTGCACACGAAGCTCAAACAGGAGGTGCTCCAGCCGATTCGGCTGCCATTCACGCGTTAACAGCATAATCCGGCAGCCGACGCCGGCGCAAACGACACAAAAAAAACGTCGTCATCGCGCATTCTGAGCCCGACCAGAGAGTCACTAAAAGACCAGAAGCGCACCACTGCCCTACATCAACTATAAAACTCAGGGATACTCATATGACTTCGCTGCGAAAGCTCCTCAGCGTGCTGCTCCTGCCACTGTGCGCAAGTGCGGTGCAGGCCAAGGAATGGACCGAGATCCGTTTCGGCGTCTACCCCGAATACCCCCCTTTTGAATCGGTTGCTGCCGATGGCAGCCTGCAAGGCTTCGACATCGAGCTGGGCAACGCCATCTGCGCCAAGCTGCAGGTCAAATGCACCTGGGTGCACAACGAATTCGACGGCATGATCCCGGCCCTGCGGGCACGCAAGTTCGACGCGATCATGTCGTCGATGGCGGTGACCCCGGCGCGGCAGAAACAGATCGATTTCAGCGCCAAACTGTTCCTCAGCCCGACCTCGGTTATCGTGCGCAAGAGCGCCGACTTCGGCGATACCCCGGAATCGCTCAAAGGCAAGCAGGTCGGCGTGCTGCAAGGCTCGCTGCAGGAAGCCTACGCCCGCGCCAAACTGGCGCCGCTGGGGGCCCAGGTCAAGGCTTATCAGGCTCAGGACCAGAACTACGCCGACCTGCTCAACGGCCGTCTCGACGCCACCTTGACCGACAAGCTCGAAGCCCAGCTCAACTTCCTTTCCAAACCCGAAGGCGCCGACTTCAAGAGCGGCCCGGCGATCAAGGACCCGACCCTGCCCCTGGATATCGCCATGGGCCTGCGCAAGAACGACAGCGAGCTCAAGGCCCTGCTCGACAAAGGCATTGCCGCGGTGCACGCCGACGGTACCTTCGCCGAAATCCAGAAAAAATACGTCGGCGACCTGGATATCTACAACGAGTAAGCCGTGTAGTCGCGATCGGCTCGCCCTGAGCTGATCGCGCCCGCATTTGCCCTGCGTCCTACCGAGATTTTTCCCGTGAACGACTTCCTTCACTCCCATGGCTGGCAGGCCTTGAGCCTGCAGGGCTTCGGCCCGCTGTTGCTGCAAGGGACCTGGATGACCCTGAAACTGGCGCTGTTGTCGCTGGCCCTGAGCCTGGCACTGGGCCTGTTCGGTGCCAGCGCCAAGCTCTCGCGGCTGAAACTGCTGCGGGTACCGGCCACTCTGTACACCACGCTGATTCGCAGTGTGCCGGACCTGGTGCTGATCCTGCTGATTTTCTACACCTTGCAATTGTGGCTCAACGACCTGACCGAGCTGCTCGGCTGGGACTACTTCGAGATCGACCCGTTCACCGCCGGGGTCATCACCCTGGGCTTTATCTACGGCGCTTATTTCACCGAGAACTTTCGCGGGGCGATCCTCAGCGTCCCGGCCGGGCAACTGGAAGCCGCCACGGCCTACGGTCTGAGCCGCGCGCAACGCTTTCGCCTGGTGCTGTTCCCGCAACTGATGCGCTTCGCCCTGCCGGGCCTTGGCAACAACTGGCTGGTGCTGCTCAAGTCCACTGCGCTGGTGTCGATCATCGGCCTGGCCGACCTGGTCAAGGCCGCACAAAACGCCGGCAAGACCACCAACAACACCCTGTACTTCCTGATCATCGCCGGGCTTGTGTACCTGCTGATCACCACCCTCTCCAACCGTCTGTTCAAGCACCTGGAGCGGCGTTACAACACCGGTATCAAGGGGCTGGCACGATGATCGAACTCTTTGAGCAATACGGCCAGGCCTACCTCTACAGTGACGGCGCCGGGCTTTCCGGGCTGGCCATGACCCTGTGGCTGTTCGTCATCACCATGGTCCTGGGCTTTTTCCTGTCGCTGCCGCTGGCCCTGGCGCGGGTCTCGCGCAGCCTGTGGTTGCGCTGGCCGGTGGAGTTCTACACCTTCGTGTTCCGCGGCACGCCGCTGTATATCCAGCTGTTGATCTGCTACACCGGCCTGTACGGGCTGGAGGTGGTGCGCGATCACGCCCTGCTCGACCAGTACTTTCGCAATGCGCTGAACTGCACCCTGCTGGCTTTCGTGCTCAATACCTGCGCCTACACCGTGGAGATTTTCGCCGGGGCGATTCGCAATATCCCCCATGGCGAGATCGAAGCGGCCCAGGCCTACGGCCTGCACGGCTGGAAGCTGAACCTGTTCGTGGTGCTGCCGGCGGCTCTGCGCCGCTCATTACCGGCTTACAGCAACGAGCTGATCCTGATGCTGCACGCTACCTCGCTGGCTTTTACCGCCACCATCGCCGACATCCTCAAAGTCGCCCGCGATGCCAATGCCGCCACCTTCCTGACCTTCCAGGCCTTCGGAACCGCGGCACTGCTGTACATGTTGCTGTCCTTCGCGCTGGTCGGGCTGTTTCGCCTGGCCGAGCGGCGCTGGATGGGTTTTCTTGTTCCTGCCCGAGGCTAACTCATGACCACTACCGCACACGCCTTGTCGACCGGCGAACACACTCACAGCACACGTCCAAGCCCGCGCATTGCCAACGTCGCCGCCGACGCCACGGTAAAACTGAGCGTTGCCGACCTGCACAAACGCTACGGCGATCATGAAGTGCTCAAGGGTGTCTCGCTGCAGGCGCGCAAAGGCGACGTGATCAGCCTGATCGGTGCCAGCGGCTCAGGCAAGAGCACCATGCTGCGCTGCATCAACTTCCTTGAGCAACCCGATGCCGGGGTCATCACCCTCGATCAGCAGACCATCAAAATGCGCCAGGGCCGCGCCGGCAGCCGGGCGCCGCACCCGGCGCAGTTGCAGAACCTGCGCACGCGCCTGGCCATGGTGTTCCAGCACTTCAACCTGTGGAGCCACATGACGGTGCTTGAGAACATCTGCATGGCGCCGCGGCGGGTGCTCGGGGTCAGCAGCCAGGAAGCCGAAGCGCGGGCACGCAAGTACCTGGACAAGGTCGGCCTGCCGGCCCGCGCCGCTGACCAGTACCCGGCGTTTCTTTCCGGTGGTCAGCAACAGCGGGTGGCGATTGCCCGGGCCCTGGCCATGGAGCCGGAAATCATCCTCTTCGATGAACCGACCTCGGCCCTCGACCCGGAGCTGGTTGGTGAAGTGCTGAAAGTCATACAGACGCTGGCCGAGGAAGGCCGTACCATGCTCATGGTCACCCACGAGATGGGCTTTGCCCGCCAAGTGTCGAGCCAGGTGCTGTTTCTGCATCAGGGCCGGGTCGAGGAACAAGGAAGCGCCGAGATACTTGACCAGCCGCAGAGCGAACGCCTGCAGCAATTTCTTTCCAACCGTTTGAAGTGAAGCCGAACCTGCATGGATACCAAGGTCAACAGCCCACAGACCACGCCGCCCCTGGACCGGATCGACGAAGCGATCATCGATGTGTTGCGCCACAACGGGCGCATCACCTATGAAAAGCTCTCATCGCTGGTGCACCTCACCCCTCGCCCATGCCTGGAACGGGTGCGCAAGCTGGAACGGCGCGGAGTGATTCGCGGCTATGGCGCGATCATCGATGTGCAGATGGTTTCGCCGGGGCTGTCGCTGCTGGTGCTGGTGGCCCTCTCCAACCAGAGCGGGCGCGCCGCGCAAAAGGCCTTCGAGGCCTGCGTGCGCGCCTGCCCGCAGGTGTTCGACTGCCAGCTGATCAGTGGCCACTTCGACTACAGCTTGCGCATGCGCTGCCGTGACATGGAGCACTACCGGGTGCTGACCGAAACCTGGATGAACAACGACGAGCTGCACATCGACAAGCTGGTCGCCCACCCGGAGCTGGCGGTGGTGAAGAACACCGCCCCCCAGCTCTAGGCCACCAACTCAGGTACGCGGCGGCGCCACCGGCCCGCTGCGCGACCAATCGAGCAACAGGCTGTAGGCCACCGCCAGCAAGGTCGGGCCGATGAACAGGCCGATAAAGCCGAAGGCCAGCAAGCCGCCAAACACCCCGAGCAAGACGATCACCAGCGGCAGGTTACCGCCACGGCTGATCAGGTAGGGTTTGAGCACGTTGTCGACGCCGCTGATGATGAAGGTACCCCAGAGGCCGAGGAACACCGCCATGCCGTACTCGCCCTGCCAGGCCAGCCAGGCGGTAGCCGGCACCCAGGCCAGCGGTGGGCCCATGGGAATCAGGCTGAGCATGAAGGTGACGATCCCCAGCACCAGCGCCCCTGGCACACCGGCAATCAGGAAGCCGATCAGCGCCAGTACCGCTTGCGCCGCAGCGGTGCCGATCACGCCGTTGACCACCCGTTGCACGGTACCTGCCACCAGTTCGAGGTAGTACTCGGCGCGCTCGCCGATCAGGCGGTCCAGCAGGCGCAGGACAAACGCCGCCAGGCGCGGCCCGTCACGGTAGAAGAAGAACACGAAGACCAGGCTCAGGGTCAGCTCGAGAATGCCGCTGCCGATCTGCGCGCTGCGCGCCAGCAGCCAGTTGCCGACCTGGCCCAGGTACGGCTTGATGGTGACCAACAACGCAGCGCCTTGCTGGTCAATGGTGTTCCACA
Source organism: Pseudomonas sp. B21-035 (assembly GCF_024748945.1). Taxonomy (NCBI): domain Bacteria; kingdom Pseudomonadati; phylum Pseudomonadota; class Gammaproteobacteria; order Pseudomonadales; family Pseudomonadaceae; genus Pseudomonas; species Pseudomonas sp. B21-035. The sequence continues at coordinate 1,894,275 of NZ_CP087179.1, read as the reverse complement.
TGCCCACCAGGCGCTCGCCGACAAAAGGCACGCTGCCCAGCCAGCCCGGCGCATCGGGCAGGCCATCGACCTGCACGTCGCGCACGAAGGCGGTGGCATCGCGAATATGGTCGGCCAGGTTGAAGCCCAGCCACACCAGCGGCAACGCCACCAGCAATATCCACAAGGTGGTCAACAACCCTGCGGCGAGGGTTTCGCGACCGCCGAGCAGGCGCGTCAACAGACGCATCAGCGGCCAGCTGGCGTAGGCCAGGATGGCCCCCCAGAGCAGCGCCGAAATGAACGGTGCCATCACCCAGAGGCCTGCGCCAAGCAGCGCCAGCAGGATGATCTGCACCAGCAGGCGGTCATTATTGGGCATCATGTTTCTCGATCAACGAATCAGTTCGACGTGGAAACCATCAGTCTCGGCGCTACCCACTTCCAGTCGCGCTGGACGCACCCCGGCCTTTACCAGTTGCTCACGCCAGTCTTGCGCCTTGGCCCCGCTCAGGCTCACGCGCAAGGTGGTGTTGTTGTTCAGGCTGCGCCCGATCAGGTTGACCCAGGCCGCAGGCGGCTCGCCGTTCAAGTCAGGGTAGTCGAGCTTGCCGGTGTCGAGCAGTTCGCGCATCAAGGTGGCTGGCGTGGGCAGCAACTCGCCCAGGGGCGCATCGGCGACGAACTCTTCGACGTGCAGGTAAGCACGCTTGTTGCCACGGGTGATGCTGTACAGGGCGACCAGGGTGTTGCTCTGCTCGGCGGAGCGGCGCAGCAGAATGAACGCCTGTTGCTCGTCGGCACCCGACAACGTGCGGTTCTTGAACACCTCGTTGGCCCACAGGCTGTTCTCGCCACAATCACGCGCCTGGCACCAGAACAACGGATAACCGCCATCGTTCTGCAGGGCTTCGCGGGCGGCGGTGAAGGCTTCGTTGGCACTGCGCTCGCGGGGCAGCTCATAGGTGGTGGAGCTGACCTGGCCGCGGCTTTCGATCTTGCCCTCGACCCGCAGCTGATTGCTGATCTTGCGCAGGCCGCCCAAGGGGTAGATGCGCTCCTGCGGTACCGCCGCGCGCTGATCGACCACCTTGGCGTCCAGCGGAACCGGCAGGCCGTCGGCCAGCAACGGCAGGCTGGCGAGAACGCCGAGCCCGGCCATGGCCGCCCGGGTAAGCAATTTGAGCCTCATAGGCTCGTCACCGAGCGCGGGGCGTCAAGGTGGTCAAATGATGTGGCGTTGTCTTGCTCGTTCATGGTTGTCTCCCTGTTCAACCCGCCAAGCCTCGACAGTTGCCGGTCACAAGTCAAGAAATGCCAAAGAAGCGATTGAAACAGTCTGCAACAAGGGTTGCGCCGGCCTCGTCATTCAGGTGCAGATGATGACCGCCCGGCAGTTGTTCTCGCTCAAAGGGTAGCTGCTCGAGCAACTCGCTGTGGCGCGCCAGCATGCCGTCGGCGGCCACCACCAGTTTCGCCGGGCAGGCGATGCGTTGCACGAAGCTCATGGCCTGGGCCTGGTTCAGTCGCGTGGGCGATGGCAGGGTCAGGCGGCTGTCGCTGCGCCAAGTGTAGCCACCGGGTACCGGCATCAGCCCACGCTGGGCAAGTAGCTCGGCCGCCTCGCGGCTGACCGCCACCAGGCCCTTCATGCGTGCCTCGATGGCCTGCTCGAGGGTCGAGTGCACGGCCTTGCGCTTGCTGTCCAGGCGCAGTTGCGCCTGCAGGGCCATGCCCATGCGTTCGGCGGCATCCTGCGGGCCGCTGGTGGGCGGGATGACCCCGTCGATCAAGGCCAGGCGGGTGATGCGTTCGGGCAAGGCGCCGGCCAGCAGCACCGAAATGATCGCCCCCAGCGAGTGCCCGAGCAGGGCAAAGCGCTCCCAGCCCATCTGCTCGGCCACCCGCAGTACATCGTGGGCGTAGTCGGCCAGGGCGTAGCCGGCGCCGGCCGGGCGATGCTCGGAATGGCCATGGCCGGCCAGGTCCAGGGCGAGGATGCGCAGGCCCTTGAGCCGGGGCGCCAGGCGGGCAAAGCTGTTGGCGTTGTCCAGCCAGCCGTGCAGGGCAATCACCGGCAAGCCGTCGGCCGGGCCGAACAGGTGCGCGGCCAGCTCGATATGGCCCAGGTTCAGGCGTACTTCTTCCATTTCAGTGCTCATGTCGGGGTGTCCTGCCAGCGCTCGAACAGGCCCTTGATCAGGCTGGCGGTATCGCTCGGGTGCTCCAGCGGAAACATATGACCGCCCGGCAGGCTGTGGTATTCGCCCCTGGGCATGCCACGCACGGCCAGGGCGTGATGGCGCTTGACCACCCGGCTGTGGCTGCCACGGACCATGGCCAGGGGCAGCTGCAGCTGTTTGGCCGGGCTCGGGCTGGTGTGCGGCAGGCTGCGGTAGATGCTGATCTCGGTAGCCGGGTCAAAGCGCAGGCGCAAGCCGTCTGCGCCGGGCTGCAAGCCATGCTCAAGGTAGGCGTCCAGGCATTCGGGATCGAAATGGCGGAACAGCGTTTTGCCAGCGAAATAGGCCCGTGCGCTGTCACGGTCGGCAAAGGCTTCGCGGCGGCCCAGGGTGCGCCCGGCCGGGGTGATGCGATCGATGAAGCCCATGCGCTTGGCGGCCTGGATCAGCCACTGGTCGACCCGGGTCAACACCGGCGAATCGAGCATCACCACGCCGCGGTAGTACTGCGGGCAGCGCAGCGCCGCATGCAGATGCAACACACCCCCCAAAGAATGCCCGACGCCCCAGACCGGGCCCGGCTGTTGCTCCAGGTGATGGATCAGCTCGTCGACCAGGTTCTGCCAGTTGTCGTTGACCGGAAAGCGCGGATCGTGGGCATGCTGGGCCAGGTGGCTGACCTGATAGTCCGGCGCCAGCGCCGCGAACAGCTTGCCGTAGGTGGCCGAGGGAAAGCCATTGGCATGGGCGAAGAAGATCTGCTGCGACATGGCCGCCAATCCAGAAGGAAGTGATGGCTCATTGTCGGCAACCGCACCCGTGGCGGCAATGTCCGGAAAAGCCATCGGCGACGGCAATCAGGTCAATACTCGCCGAAACTGGCCATCGAGCGGCGCAGGCAGGCCTGCATATAGGCCAGTTGCTGCTCGAGGGCTTCGCGGGCGCGACGCTTGTCTTCGACATCGAGCTCAAGCCGGCGCAGGGCCAGGCAACTGGTCTGCAGCAGGTGTGACATGCGAATGCTGGCCTGGCGCAGTTGCTCCAGCTCGTACTGGCCTTCGAACTTGCGCAGCAGGTAGTCGAGCTTGGCGTCGGCGCTGTCCTGCAACATGCGGTACTCGGCAAAGTCCAGCGCCTGGTGCTTTTGCACCTTGTCGAGCGCCGGCTGCACGTCGGCCGAGTACACCAGATCCAGATGTCTACTGCTCATAGTCCAATTCCCTGGGACACCCTGCCCCGCAACTTGATTGCACGCTAACAAGGTGTACCGGGCAGGACAACTGGTAAAAATGCTAGGTCGATCAGCGGATTTATGGATGATTCAGGCCACGCAAGGTCATCAGCCCCGCCAGCGGCCACTCACCCTCGAGTTCGGCCAGGCTGGCGGTGCTCATCGGCGCCGGAGGTTGGCGGCTGCCATGCGCCAGCAGGCTGACCAGGTTGCCCACCAGCGGCTGGTGACTGACCAGCAACACTTCGTTCACGCCCAGGTTCTCCAGCTCGCTGATTACCGCGTGCGGGTCACTATCGGGGGTCAGCCACGGCACAGTCTGCACCGGTTTGCCGAAGCCGAGGGCTTCGTGGACCAGCGCCGCAGTCTGCTGGGCGCGCACATAGGGGCTGGCGAGAATCACCTGCAGCGGCTGCCCGAGCAACTGCGCCGCGCTACGCAGCACCTGCTCGCGGCCATGGGCGGTGAGACGGCGCTCGGCATCGGTGTTGGCCCGCTGCTCGGCTTCGCCGTGACGCAGCACCCACAACTTCACAGCTTCGGCTCTTCGTCGCGCACCGGGTGCGCTGCCGGCGGCACGCTGTGGGCAGCCTCGCCTTCAGGCGCGCGCGGGGTTGGCCAGTCGGCGAATGGCCAGGGCTTCTGGTCACTGTGGAAGCTGCCGAAGCGGCCGATCTGGGCCAGGAACTGGCTGAGGCTGTCGCCGAAATTCATCAGGCTGGCACTCGGTGCGCCGTAGATAAGCCGGTAGATCAGTTGCACCAGCACCAGGCCACCGAGCAGCAGCTCGGCCAATTGCCAGACCACCAGGAACACCAGCATCCACAGCACGCGCAAGATGATCGACTCGCGCTGGGTCTGGTTTGAAGAATCGTTCATGTCCTGCTCCTGCTTAGTTGAAACCGCTGGTGGAGATAAAGTCGACATCGGTTTTCGGCTCGCCACGCATCAGCAGCTCGATCACCTGGGTCAGGGTCCGGCCTTCGAACAGGATCGCATGCAAGCCGGCGACCAGGGGCATGTACACCTGGACCTCCTGGGCTTTGACCTTGAGCACCTTGAGGGTGTTCACCCCTTCGGCCACTTCGCCCAGGCGGCTGACCGCCTCGTCCAGGCTCAGGCCCTGGCCCAGGGCATGACCGACCTGGTAGTTGCGGCTCTTGGGCGAGGAGCAGGTGACGATCAGGTCACCGACCCCGGCCAGGCCCAGGAAGGTCATCGGGTTGGCGCCCTGGCTGACGGCAAAGCGGGTCATCTCGGCCAGGGCGCGGGTAATCAGCATACTCTTGGTGTTCTCGCCCATACCCAAGGCCACGGCCATCCCGGCAATGATTGCGTAGACGTTCTTCAACGCCCCGCCCAGCTCGACACCAAAGCGGTCGCCGCTGGCATAAACACGGAAGGTGCGCCCGTGCAGCACAGCCTGGACCTGCTGGCAGAGGGCCTCGTCTTCACTGGCGACCACGGTGGCGGTCAGCGCGTGCTCGGCCACTTCGCGGGCCAGGTTCGGCCCGGACAGCACGCCGATGCGCGCCTGGGGGGCGATTTCTTCGAGGATCTGACTCATCAGCTTGAAGCTTTGCGCCTCGATGCCCTTGGTCAGGCTGACCAGCATCTTGCCGCCCAGCAACTGGGCGTGGGGCGCCAGCACGCTGCGCAGGGCGCTGGAAGGTAAGGCGACGAAGATCAGCTCGCAGGCCTGCAGGGTCGCCAGCAGATCATTGACCGGCTCGACCCCGGCATGCAACTTGATGCCCTTGAGGTAGCGCGGGTTCTCGCGGTTGCTGCGCATGGCCTCGGCCTGCTCGGGGTCGCGCATCCATTGGCGCACCCGAACACCGTTTTCTGCCAGCAGATTCGCCACGGCGGTGCCGAAACTCCCGCCTCCCAGAACTGCAACTGGCTGCTGTTCAGTCATATCCAATCCGTTAAAACCAATTTAAGTGGCGACCTGCGCATTATACGGAGCGCCGGTGCCAGAGCCAGTGGCAGATGACCGAATCGCCGTTGGGATGCGTCGCGCCATGACTGGAAAATGCCCACCACTCGGTTAACATGCCCGACTTGAACCTGTTACCAAGGCCGCACTGTGTCTTTTGGCCCGACCTGCAAACGCCCTTTATTACTGCTGACTGCCCTGCTCAGCGGCCCCAGTGTGGCTGACGACCTGTTCGTCGACAGCCAGGCTTTGCCGCAAGTGCTCACCGCCACCCGCCTCAAGCAATCGCCAGCGGCGGTGCCGGGCAGCATGACCGTGCTCGACAACGAGCTGATCCGCGCCAGCGGCGCCCGCGACATACCCGAACTGCTGCGCCTGGTGCCGGGGATGATGATCGGCTACGGCGCCGGCAACCAGCCGACGGTCAACTACCACGGCAGCAACGTCAACGATGCCCGGCGCATGCAGGTGCTGATCGACGGCCGCTCGGTGTACCGCGCAGGCCTGGCCACGGTGGACTGGAGCGATATCCCGCTGGCCATGGAAGACATCGAGCGCATCGAGGTGTTCCGCGGCCCCAACACCGTCAGTTACGGCGCCAATGCGCTGATGGCGGTGGTCAATATCCTCACCCGCAGCCCGGCCGACAGCCACGGCACGCGCTTGAAAGTCACCCGTGGCCAGCGCGGCATCAATGACTGGTACGCAAGCCAGGGCCTGGGCTGGGACGGTGGCGACCTGCGTCTGTCATTGTCGGGCATGCAGGACGACGGCTTCGACGAGAACCACCTGGGCCAGGACTACCGCGACAGCCGCCGCCTGAACCGCCTGAACCTCAGCGCCAGCCACACCCTGGCCAGCAACCAGAGCCTGGAGTGGCAGTTCGCGGCCAAAGAAGGCAGTGACCAGCGTCCTTATACCTATAAACCAGTGTTTCCCTACGTTACTGCCGCCGGCAACAACGCCGACCTCAACGCCAAGGATTACGCCGGCTCGCTGCGCTGGAACATCGACTTCAACCCGAACCATAGCCTGTACATCCAGGGCTCGGCCCAGCACTGGGAACGTGAACAGGTGTGGCGCGCCTGCGATGCGGCGCTGTCGTTCAGCCCGCAACTGACCCAGCTCTGGCGCCTGAACCCGAACTACGCCGAGCAGGTGGCGCGCAACATCACCTCACCCCTGCCCGCCGGCAGCAGCGAGGAGACCGCGCTGGCAACGCAAGTCCAGCAGCAATGGCGCAACGGCGGCGCGCAGCAGGTGTGCGGCGACATCGACCAGAGCACCCGGGAAACCCGCTACGACCTTGAAGTGCAGGACACCCTGAGCCTGTCCGACAGCCTGCGCCTGGTCAGTGGCGCCAATTACCGCTACGACCGCGCCGACTCGCAGACTTACTTCAATGGCAGCCTCGACGACAGCACCTGGCGCCTGTTCGGCCACCTGGAATGGCGCGCCGACGAGCACTGGATCCTCCAGGGCGGGGCCATGTACGAAGATGCCCGGCTGTCCGGCAGCTCGCTGACCCCGCGGGTGGCGGTCAACTACCTGATCACCCCGCGCCATGGCCTGCGCGCGGTGTACTCGGAGGCGGTGCGCTCGCCGGACATGTTCGAGAACAACGTCAACTGGAGCTACCGGGTCAATAACCTGGAACCTGGCGCCTTCGGCCAGCGCGACGCCGATTACTTCGTCAAGACCCGCGGCCCGGGCGATCTCGAGCAAGAGCGCATGCGCTCGCGGGAACTGGGCTATAACGGTTACTTCGCCGATGCCGACCTGAGCGTCGACCTCAAGCTGTTCTACGACGAAATCACCGGCATGATCAGCGAACCGCTGCGCAACAACCAGTACATTGCCAGCAACAGCAACAAGGCCCGCTTCAGCGGCAGCGAAGCGCAGCTGGACTGGCGCCTGAGCCCGGCCGATCGCCTGCGCCTGACCTACGCCTACGTCGATGCCTGGGCCAGCAACCCGGCCGACCGGCGCCTGAGCGCCCACAACAGCGGTTCGGCCGGCTGGCTGCGGAACTGGGGCGGCGGCTGGTCCAGTGCGCTGTTCTACTACGGCGACGATGCCCTCAACCAGTACCGCTTCGAACGCGTCGATTTACGCGTGGCCAAGCACCTGCGCTGGAATCGTACCAGCCTGGAGCTGGCCGGCATGCTCCAGCAGCGCCTGGATGACGAGCCGACGACCATCTACGACAACCGCTACGACAGCCGTCACGTGCTGTCTTTCAGTGCGGAGCTGGCGTTCTGATGCGCCGCCTGCGGCGCTGGCTGCTGCTGGTCTGCCTGTGGCCCCTGGGCAGCCTGTCGGCCAGTGAGATCCTGCTCACTGCCAGCCAGGACAACCCCGGCGTACGCAGCTTCGTCGACGCCTTGCGCGAGCGCCGCCCGGCTGACCAGGTGCGCTTCGTACCGGTGGCCGAGCTGCCCCGACCGAGCCAGATTAAAGCCGCCACCCGCTTGATCCTGCTCGATGGCGCCAGCCTCGAATGGCGCCTGAGCGAAAGCGCCGGTCCACCGGCGCTGGCCTTGCGCGTCAGCCGCGTCCAGGCCCAACAGCGTCTGGGCAGCCTGCGCCCGCCTTACCTGAGCCTGCTATGGAGCGACCCGCCGCTGGCCCGCCAGCTGCGCCTGACCCGCTACCTGTTGCCGCAGGCCAAGCGCGTGGGCGTGCTGTATGCCGAGCACAGCCAGTTTCTGCTCGACGAGTTGCGCAAGGCGGCCAGCCCGTTGGGCCTGGAGATCATCGCCGAAGCCTGGCCAGACCTGCGCGACAGCCGCCCACTGCAAAGTCTTCTGCAAAACAGCGATGTACTGCTGGGCATCGACGATCCACAGTTGTACAACTCGAAAACGGCGAAAAACGTTCTGCTCAGCAGCTATGGCCGGCAAATGGCGCTGATCGGGCCTAATGCCGGCTTCGTCAAGGCCGGCGCCCTGGCCAGTACCCTGAGCGATCAGGACGACTGGCTGGCGGTGCTCGAGCGGCTGCTCAACCAGGCCCCCAGTCGCTGGCCACGCACGCTCTATCCGGATCACTTCAACGTGCTCGGCAACCAGCAGGTGGCCCGCGCCCTGGGCATCGAAGCGATTGACCCGTCCGCCGCCGCCCTGGCCCTGGCCGAAGGAGAAAGCACACCATGAGACGGCGCCTGAGCTGGGACATCCACACCCGCACGCAGATCATCAGCCTCGGCCCGGCCCTGTTGCTGACCCTGCTGCTGATCAGCTTCTTTACCTTCGTGCGTATCCAGGATTTGCGCCAGGAGCTCAACCACACCGGTCAGTTGATCGCCAACCAGTTGGCCCCGGCCTCCGAATACGGGGTAATCGCCGGTAATAACGAAGTGCTCGAAAGCCTCATGCGCGCGACCTTGAGCATCCCCCACGTGCGCTTTCTCGAGGTCCAGGACAGCAGCAACCATATCCTCGTGTATGTCGAGCAGCCGGACGAAAGCAACAACCGCGCACAGCAGGTCGAAGTGTTCCAGGCCCCCATTCGCCTGCAGCAGATCCGCCTGGACAACGACTTTTTGCACAGCAACGCACCGGCCAGGAGCATCGGTGACGACTATCTGGGCCGGGTAATCGTCGGCATGTCGGACGATGCCTTCAGCGAGCGCCAGCAGGAAATCGTGGTCAAGGCCGGGATCCTCGCGCTGTTTGCCCTGCTGTTCACCTTTATCCTCGCCCGGCGCCTGGCCCTGAGCCTGGCCAAGCCGATCAGCGACATGGGCCATGCGGTCAAGGCCATCCAGCAAGGGCAGTTCAATGCGCCGCTGCCGGTGGTCGACGACAGCGAACTGGGCCATCTGGCGCGGCACATCAACAACCTTGCCAGCGCCCTGGGCACAGCTAGCCATGAACAACAGCAAGCCATGTCGCAACTGATCCAGGCCCGCGAAGAAGCCGAACAGGCGAACAAGGCCAAATCCGACTTCCTGGCGATGATGAGCCACGAACTGCGCACGCCCATGAACGGCGTCATGGGCATGCTGCAACTTCTGGAAACAACCCCGCTCAACGAGGAGCAGGCCGAATACACCGCGGTGGCCAGCGAGTCGACCGGGCACCTGCTCAAGGTCATCAACGATATCCTCGATTTCTCGCGCATCGAGCGCACCAACCTCGAGCTTGAGCATATCGACTTCAACCTCGGCGAGCTGATCGGCAGCAGTGTGCAGTCGTTCCAGCACCTGGCCCAGCAGCGCCAGCTGGAGCTGCAACTGCGCCTGCCGCCGGGCATGGAACAACTGCAAGTGGTGGGCGACCCGACGCGCATCCGCCAGGTGCTGCTCAACCTGATCGGCAACGCCCTGAAGTTCACCGAGCGCGGCAGCGTGCACATCGAACCGCGCTGGCAGGTGCTCGACCGCCAGCTGATCTGGTTCACCTGCGCGGTGCGCGACACCGGCATCGGCATCGACAGCACCCGCCTGGAGATGATGTTCGTTGCCTTCCAGCAAGCCGACAGCTCGATCTCACGCCGTTATGGCGGCACCGGCCTGGGCCTGTCGATCGCCCGCACCCTGGCCGAGCGGATGGGCGGAACCCTGCGCGGCGAAAGCCGTGAAGGCCTGGGCTCGACTTTTACCCTGGAAATGCCCCTGGCCCTGTCGACCGCGCAAACGCCGCGCCTGCCCAGTGGCCTGACCCGCCCCGAAGACGACGGCCAGGGCCGACGGATCCTGCTGGTCGAGGACAATCCGGTGAACCAGACGGTGATCGAAGCGATGCTGCGCAGCCTGGGCTTTGAAGTCTGCGTTGCAGTTGATGGCGCCCAAGCCGTGGCCCAGGCCGGACGTCAGCGTTTTGCCGCCGCACTGATGGATTGCCGCCTGCCGATCATCGATGGCTACGAGGCCACCCGGCGCATTCGCCTGCTGCCACAGGCGGCGGCCATGCCGATCATCGCCCTGACCGCCAATGCCTTGCAGGGCGATCGCGAGCGTTGCCTGAACGCCGGCATGAACGACTACCTGGCCAAGCCGTTCAAACGCACTGATCTGCAGCAAATTCTGCAACGCTGGCTGCCCGGTCAGACAGCTGTGACTGGCGATAAATGCTAAATTGCGGCAGTCTAAGAGACTGGACAAGCGCCGCGAAGGGCTTGAAAATAAAATTTCAGTGCACAAGTGTACTTCTTTGCCCCGTGCGCTGTGACTTTCACTACAACGCAATAGTCTATGTGTAGGCTGCCGGCTCAAACGCTAGCGTTTTGGGACGGCCGGGAAGATTTGCCCCCTGCCGCACGGGGACTATTGAGGAGCTCGCATGACCAAACAAAACGCCTTTACTCGGGAAGACCTGCTGCGCTGCAGTCGCGGTGAGCTGTTCGGCCCAGGTAACGCGCAACTGCCCGCCCCGAACATGCTGATGGTTGATCGCATCACCCATATCAGCGCCGAGGGTGGCAAGTACGGCAAAGGTGAATTGGTCGCCGAGCTGGATATCACCCCGGACCTGTGGTTCTTCGCCTGCCACTTCGAAGGTGATCCGGTGATGCCGGGCTGCCTGGGCCTGGATGCCATGTGGCAGCTGGTCGGTTTCTACCTCGGCTGGCAAGGTTTGCCGGGCCGTGGCCGCGCCCTGGGTTCGGGCGAAGTGAAATTCTTTGGCCAGGTCCTGCCGACCGCCAAGAAAGTCACCTACAACATTCATATCAAGCGCGTCCTCAAAGGCAAGCTGAACATGGCCATCGCCGATGGTTCGGTCAGTGTCGACGGTCGCGAGATCTACACCGCCGAAGGCCTCCGGGTCGGCGTCTTCACCTCCACTGACAACTTCTAAGGGTTATCCGCATGCGCCGCGTCGTTATCACTGGTCTGGGCATCGTTTCGTGCCTGGGCAATGACAAAGAGACCGTCTCCGCCAACCTGCGTGCAAGCCGCCCTGGCATCCGATTCAACCCGGAATATGCCGAAATGGGTCTGCGTAGCCAGGTTTCCGGCTCCATCGACCTCAACCTCGAAGAACTGATCGACCGTAAAATCTACCGCTTCGTTGGTCACGCCGCTGCCTATGCCTACCTGGCAATGGCCGACGCGATCAAGGACTCGGGCCTGACCGAAGAGCAGGTTTCCAACCCGCGTACCGGCCTGATCGCAGGCTCCGGCGGCGCCTCGACCCTGAACCAGATGGAAGCGCTGGACATCCTGCGCGAGAAAGGCGTCAAGCGCGTTGGCCCGTACCGCGTCACCCGGACCATGAGCAGCACCGTCTCGGCGTGCCTGGCCACCCCGTTCAAGATCAAGGGCCTGAACTACTCCATCGCCTCGGCCTGCGCCACCAGTGCTCACTGCATCGGTACCGCGATGGAACAGATCCAGATGGGCAAGCAGGACATCGTCTTCGCCGGTGGCGGTGAAGAAGAGCACTGGAGCCAGTCGTTCCTGTTCGACGCCATGGGCGCCCTGTCCAGCAAGCGCAACGACACCCCGGAAAAAGCCTCCCGCGCCTACGACGCTGACCGTGACGGTTTCGTCATCGCCGGCGGTGGCGGCATGGTCGTGGTTGAAGAGCTGGAACACGCCCTGGCCCGTGGCGCCAAGATCTACGCCGAAATCGTCGGCTACGGCGCGACGTCCGATGGCTACGACATGGTCGCGCCAAGCGGCGAAGGCGCCATCCGCTGCATGCAGATGGCCATGTCCACCGTCGACACCCCGATCGACTACCTGAACACCCACGGCACCTCGACCCCGGTGGGCGACGTTGCCGAGATGAAGGGCGTTCGCGAAGTGTTCGGCGACAAGGCTCCGGCCATCAGCTCGACCAAGAGCCTGTCCGGTCACTCCCTGGGCGCCGCCGGCGTTCACGAAGCGATCTACTGCATGCTGATGATGGAAGGCAACTTCATTGCCGGTTCCGCCAACATCGACGAGCTGGACCCGGAAGTGGCCGACCTGCCGGTACTGACCAAGACCCAGGAAAACGCCAAGATCGATACCGTGATGAGCAACAGCTTCGGTTTCGGCGGCACCAACGCTACCCTGGTACTCAAGCGCTGGGCTGGCAAGTAAGGGCTGGCCCCTTGCACTCAAAACGCCCCGACTCGTCGGGGCGTTTTTGTTTGTGCCTTACACCGAAAAGCGCCCCACCAGCCCATTGAGCTCAATCGCCAGCTGTGACAACGCCTGGCTCGCCGCATTGGTCTGATTCGCCCCCGCCGACGTCTGCATCGCCAGGTCGCGAATATTGGTCAGGTTGCGATCCACCTCCCGCGCCACCTGCGCCTGCTGCTCCGAGGCACTGGCGATCACCAGGTTGCGCTCGTTGATCAGGCTGATGGCCGCGGCAATCTCCTCCAGCGCCGCCCCGGCGGCATGTGCGCCTTCCAGGGTGCCGCGCGCCCGCTCGTTGGTCTGCTGCATACCCTCGACCGCACGATTGGTGCCCTGCTGGATGCCGTCGATCATCTGCTCGATTTCCCGGGTCGACTGCTGGGTGCGATGGGCCAGTGCCCGCACCTCGTCAGCCACCACGGCAAAACCGCGCCCGGCATCACCGGCGCGCGCCGCCTCAATCGCCGCGTTCAGGGCCAACAGGTTGGTTTGCTCGGCAATCGCGCCGATCACATCCAGCACCTTGGTAATGCCATGCACCTGTTGCGCCAGTTGCCCGACCTCTTCGGCGTTGGCGGTGACGCCAGCGGCCAGGTCTTCGATCGAGGTCACGGTCAGGCGCACCTGCTCGCGCCCTTGACGGGCGATGCGGTCGGACTCGCGCGAGGCTTCGGAGGTGGCCACGGCATTGCTCGCCACCTCCTCCACTGCCGTGGTCATCTGGTTGACCGCGGTGGCCGCCTGTTCGATTTCCTGGCTTTGCTGCATCAACCCGCGGGTGGCATCTTCGGTTACCGCGCTGAGCTCTTCGGAGGCCGAGGCCAGCTGGCTGGAAGAATCGGAGATGCGCCCGATGGTATCGCGCAGGCTTTGCTGCATTTGTTTCAAGGCCGCCAGCAAGCGCGCCGGCTCATCCTTGCCCTGCACCGAGATCTGCGGGGTCAGGTCACCGGTAGCGACCACTTCGGCGACCTGCAGCGACTGCGCCAGTGGCCGGACGATACTGCGGGTCAGAGTCAGGGCCAGGACCACGGTGAGCACCACAGCGGCGATCAGCAAGCCGATCACCCAGATCCGCGCCTGCGTATAGACGACTTCGGCAAGGTCGGTGGCGCTGTTGGCATGCTGATTATTGAGCGCGATCAGCTCGTTGAGGCTGGCGGTCATCTGGTCGGCGAGCTGGTTCATCTCGCCATTGACCATGGCCACCGCCTCTTCCACCCGGTGCTCGGTGGACAACTGCACCACCTGGGCCTGCAGCTTGAGGTAGCGCCGCTCCAGGTCCAGGTAGCGGTCGAACAGGGTCTGTTCTTCAGGCAGGACGATCAGCGCCTGGTACTTCTGCTGGGCCTTGTCCAGGCCGGACTTGATCTCTTCGATGCGCGACTTGTTCTGCTCCAGCGCCGCCGCATCGCGATTGACCAAAAGGCGCAGGGTCAAGGCGCGGATGCGCAACATGTCCTGGGTCATCTGCCCGACCGAGATCACGCTGGGCAACCAGTTGCTGTCGACCTGCTCGGACTGCTGGCGCATGCTGGTCATCTGCATCAAGGCAAACGCACCCAAGGCAAACACCAGCGCCGCCACCAGGCCGAAGCCCAGGCCGGCCCTGGGCGCGATATTCATGCTTCTCAAGCTCATCTTCTGGCTCCCTCCAAAAGCGCTGCTCAATAGGGCAGCAGTCCTTGCTTCTAGACGGTATCGGCCTGTGGAAAATTTGCGTAAGACGAAAACGTGATATCAAAAGGCCTTATGATCGCGACGCCAGGGTCGCCCTGCCTCAGCGCACGGTAAAGCGCTGCTCAGCCAGCAGGCGATCGCCCTGAAAGACCATGAAATGCCATTGCCCCGGCACCACTTCGTGGTTCTCGGTGAACTCGTAGGCCATGACATCCTGGACCGCACCGGGCACCAGCTTTTGTACTACTTCGAACTTGTCGTGGCGCTTGCCGTCGGGTGTGCGCACGCCAGGGGTGAGGTACAGCAGGGTCAGCGGCGTGTCCTCGGCGACCTTGCCTTCCAGCCGGTAGCGCATACCGAACTTGCTACCCAGGCGCGCCGGGATTTCATCGGTGGGCTGGATGGTCTGGTTGCTCTGGCTCAGCACCCGTTCACCGGGCTGGAAGTTCTGGTGGCGGGTTTCGAACAGGCCGTACTCGACCGGGCCTTCGACGCGAACCTCGGCAGCGGCCAGGCCACTGACCAGCAACAGCCCGCACAGGGCGCTGAAACGACGTGGAAACATAGTGCACTCCATCAGGTTGATGGCGGCAGGCTATGACGCGGGCATGACAAGCTGATGACAGTGCTGTCACTTACGTGCCTTGGGCAGCACCGCGAGGAAGTTGTCGCGGGCGACCTTTTGCGCCACCTCGGCAGGCAAGGCATCGAGAAACGGATCAAAGCCATGCAGTTGCTCGCCCAGGCTGTTGAAGCGCCCGACCACGTCGGAGCCAAGCATGAAGCGCTCAGGGAAGCGTTTGACCAGCGCCAGCCACTCAGCCCTGGGCTTGCCCTTCTCATCCAGCAGATAAGGCTGCAGCACGCTCCAGGACAGGTCTATGTACAGGTTCGGGTAATCCTCGAGCATCCGTGTCAGGGTCGGCAGCAGAAAATCCAGCTGCGTCTGGTGCCGATGAATCTCCATACTGGTGCCGGCATGGGCCCAGATGAAGCGGGTGTGCGGGTGATTGCGCAACGGCTCTTCGATTTCCGCCAGGTACAGCGGGTTGCGTTCGCGCTTGGAGGTGATGTTCGAATGGATCAGCACCGGCAGGTCCTGCTCGGCGGCCAGGTGATAGATGCGGGTCATGGCCTCGTTGTTGGCCCTCGGCGTGTCGCCGCTGGTCAACGCGGTCAGGTCGTCGTGGCGGGTGAACACCTCGCCGATCCCCTGCCACAGGCCCGGGTGCAGCGCTAGCATGCGTTCGATGTGGGCCACGGCGTTCTTGTCTACCGGGTTGAAGCCGGTGAGAAACGGATGAAAGCGCTGGCGCTGCTCAGGCGAAAGCTTTTCCAGCGCCGCAGCAACGTAGATGTCGGTGGCGCTGTACCAATAGGCATCGGCATCATCGCCCGCGTAGTAACGCGGGCGCTTGGGCTCGTCTTCGTGCCACTTCTTGGCCACCGGGATGCCGGAAATCATCGACTGGTCGATGCGCGCCTGGTCCATGGCCTTGAGCAAGGCGTCCATGCCGGCGGTTTCCTGGAAAAAATCGACGTAATGCAGGTGCGCATCACTGTAGTGATACTCGCGCGCCTGCGCCGCCTGCAGCGACAGCCCCAGCAACAGCGCCCAGCCTAGACACCTGGCAATCATTTCGCATTCCTTCTGGCCGATTCAGACAGGGTAGACCGGAGCGAACACACGCCAGTTCAGCAGGTTATGCTACAAGAACTTTCCCTGCTGGCCTGGAGCACACCGTGAGCCTTCCCCTGGTCATCCGCCCTCGCGCCGAATCGGTCGAAGGCCAACCCATCCTGCGCCCCCTGCCCTCGGCCCAGTGCCGCAGCGTCGGGCCGTTCGTGTTCTTCGACCACATGCTCGAAACCGACTACCCGGCCGGGCGCGGCATGAACATCCGCCAGCACCCGCATATCGGCCTGTCGACCCTCACCTACCTGTTCGAGGGCGAGATCCAGCACAAGGACAGCCTGGGCTCGGATCAACGGGTCAAGGCCGGTGAAGTCAGCTGGATGACCGCCGGCAGCGCCATTGCCCATGTCGAGCGCACGCCGGCCGAACTGCTGCCTGGCAGCTCGCGATTGCACGGTTTGCAGGTGTGGCTGGCATCGCCCAAAGCGCATGAGCAAGGCCCGGGGCACTACAGCCATCATCCGGCGGCGAGCCTGCCGGTCAGTGACAGCCTGGGGGTGCGCATTCGCATGATTGCCGGCAGCGGCTTTTGCCTGCAATCGCCAGTGCCGGTGTTGTCACCGACCCTGTATGCGCTGGTGCAGATGCAGGCGGCCACTACCCTGACGGTGCCCACCGAGCATGCCGAGCGTGCGCTGTATGTACTGGATGGCGAAGTCAGCCTCGACAATGAAGCGCTCGAGCCGTGCAGCCTGGTGATCTTGCCGCACGGTGCAGAGATGAGCCTGTATGCCGACAGCGAAAGCCAGTTGGTGCTGTTTGGCGGGGCGCCGCTGGACGGGCCGCGGCGGATGAACTGGAATTTTGTTGCCAGCGATCCGGCGCTGATCGAGCAGGCGCGGGCACGCTGGGCGGCCGGGGAGTGGCCGACGGTGCCGGGGGAAACTGAAAGGATCGAGCTGCCTTGAGGTTATCGCGAGCGCTACGCGGTCGATCGCCGGCAAGGCTGGCGCCCACAAGGTCAAGTGTGGGAGCCAGCCTTGCCCCTTCACTCAGCGCTGGAACACGTCATCGAGCAAATTGTACATTGCCCGGAACGCGCGCTTGGATGTGCGGGCGTCGTACTTCATCTTGCCGGGAATGTTCGCCGCGATATCGGTGAACGAATGCACCGCGCCGCCATAGCTGATCAGTTGCCAATCGACCTTGGCCGCATCCATCTCGACTTCGAAGGCCGGCAACTGCTCTTTGGGCACGAACGGGTCGGCGGCGCCATGCAGCACCAGCATCGAAGCCTTGACCTTGCCTTCTACCGCCGGCAGCGGCGTATCGAGGGTGCCGTGGAACGACACCGCAGCCAGCAGGCGGGCATCTTCGCGGGCCAGCTCCAGGGCGCAGCAACCGCCGAAGCAGAAGCCGAAGGTGGCCAGCTTGCCCGGCTCCAGTACCGCCTTCGATTGCCCCAGCAACTGGTCCAGCGCCGCCTTCAGGCGCTTGCGCAGCTCGACGCGGTCGTTCTTCAGCGGCATCATCGCCGCCCCTGCTTCATCCATGTTCGACGGTCGCAGGGTCTGGCCGTAGATGTCGGCCAGCAACACCACATAACCCTGAGCGGCGACTTCGCGGGCGATACGCTCGGCGCCCTCGCCCACCCCCATCCAGTTTGGTGCCATCAAAAGCCCAGGCTGCTCGCGGGCGCCCTGGGTAAAGAACAAGCGGCTCTCATAGGCTTTGCCGGCAACATGATAGACCAGCGATTCGACGGTAACCTTGCTCATGCACTCCTCCTTGCACAATGAAAAAAGCCCGCCGAAGCGGGCTTTCCTGCAACTACTTAAGCCGACAATTCGACCAGCAGCTTGTTCAGGCGACGAACGTACGCCGCCGGGTCCTTGAGGCTATCGCCCGCCGCCAGCGCGGCCTGATCGAAGAGGATGTGCGAGAAGTCGGCGAAACGGTCTTCGCTCTGCTCGTTGTCCAGCTTCTCGATCAGCGGGTGGCCCGGGTTGAATTCGAAGATCGGCTTGGAGTCCGGCACCTTCTGTCCGCTGGCTTCGAGGATCTGGCGCATCTGCAGGCCCAGGTCCTGTTCACCGATAGCCAGGATCGCCGGCGAATCGGTCAGGCGGTGCGACACGCGCACTTCGCTGACGCTCTCGCCCAGCGCCGCCTTGAGGCGCTCGACCAGGCCTTCTTTCTCCTTGGCGACTTCTTCCTGGGCTTTCTTGTCCTCTTCAGAGTCCAGCTTGCCCAGGTCCAGGTCACCGCGGGCGACGTCGACGAAGCTCTTGCCGTCGAATTCGCTCAGGTAGCTCATCAGCCACTCGTCGATACGGTCGGTCAGCAGCAGCACTTCGATGCCTTTCTTGCGGAAGACTTCCAGGTGCGGGCTGTTCTTGACCTGCGCGTAGGATTCGCCGGTGAGGAAGTAGATCTTGTCCTGACCTTCCTTGGCGCGGGCCAGGTAGTCGGCCAGGGCAACGCTCTGCTCGCCGCTTTCGTCATGGGTGGAGGCGAAACGCAGCAGGCCGGCGATCTTTTCCTTGTTGGCGAAGTCTTCAGCCGGGCCTTCTTTCATCACCTGGCCAAAGTTCTTCCAGAAGCCCTTGTACTGCTCAGGCTCGTTCTTGGCCAGCTTCTCGAGCATGTCCAGCACGCGCTTGGTCAGCGCCGACTTCATCGAATCGATGATCGGGTCTTTCTGCAGGATTTCGCGCGAAACGTTCAGCGACAGGTCGTTGGAATCGACCACGCCCTTGATGAAACGCAGGTACAGCGGCAGGAAGGATTCTGCCTGGTCCATGATGAACACACGCTGCACGTACAGCTTCAGGCCGCGTGGCGCTTCACGCTGGTACAGGTCGAACGGCGCGCGGGCCGGTACGTAGAGCAGCGAGTTGTACTCAAGCTTGCCTTCGACCTTGTTGTGGCTCCAGGCCAGCGGGTTCTCGAAATCGTGACCGATGTGCTTGTAGAACTCCTGGTATTCCTCGTCCTTGATCTCGGTACGCGGACGGGTCCACAGGGCGCTGGCGCGGTTGACGGTTTCCCATTCTTCGGCCGGCTTTTCTTCACCTTCGCCGGCTTCGACCTGTTTTGGCAGCTCGATCGGCAAGGCGATGTGGTCGGAGTACTTCTTGACGATGTTGCGCAGGCGCCAGCCGTCGGCGAACTCTTCTTCACCCTTTTTCAGGTGCAGGACGATGCGCGTACCGCGCTCGGCCTTGTCGACAGTGGCAACTTCAAAGTCACCCTCGCCCTTGGACGACCAGTGCACGCCCTCGGCAGCTGGCAGGCCGGCGCGGCGGCTGAATACGTCGACCTTGTCGGCGACGATAAAGGCCGAATAGAAGCCCACGCCGAACTGACCGATCAGGTGCGAGTCCTTCTTCTGGTCGCCGGTGAGGTTTTTCATGAAGTCGGCGGTGCCGGACTTGGCGATGGTGCCCAGGTGCGCGATGACCTCTTCGCGGCTCATGCCGATGCCGTTGTCTTCGAGGGTGACGGTGTTGCCGTCCTTGTCGAAGCTCAGGCGGATTTTAAGCTCGGCGCCGCCTTCGAGCAGCTCTGGCTTGGCCAGGGCTTCGAAGCGCAGTTTATCGACGGCGTCGGAGGCGTTGGAAATCAGTTCGCGAAGGAAGATTTCCTTGTTCGAATACAGGGAATGGATCATGAGGTGCAGCAGTTGCTTCACCTCGGTCTGGAAGCCCAGGGTTTCTTTTTGAGTTTCCACACTCATGGTCTTCAACACTCCGATCTGATGGCAGTTGTCGTTGGGCAGGCCGGCGGCCTGCTTTCACGGCGGGATGCACAACAGATGGGGGTGGCTGGGGCTATTTCAAGGGCGAAGTCATTTCTTCGATCTTGAAATGCGCGCGCGCCGTGGCAATCGGTTCGTCCGCGTCGCCCTGCCAGGCGGTTATGGCCACGTTGGTTACCCGCCGGCCCTGGCGCCATAGCTGGCAGCGGGCGTAGGTGTCGCGGTAGTGGCCGGCGCGCAGGTAGTCGATGGAAAAGTCGATGATCTTCGGGATCGCCGCGCTTTCGCTGAAAATCAGCAGGTACAGCGCCGCCGACAGCTCCATGAAGCCTGCGATCACCCCGCCGTGGATCGCCGGCAGCAACGGATTGCCAATGTTGTCCTGGCTGGCCGGCAGGCAAAACAACAGGTCATCGCCCTGGCGGCTGCACTGGATACCAATCAATCCGGCATAAGGGATCAACTGCAGCAGCGGCTCATAATTGCCTTCGGCATGGGCCTGGCGCAGTTGCTGGTGTACCTCTGGCGGAATCATTGGCCGCTCCCCTTGAGCTTGCTGGCGAAATTCAGGCCGCCCTTGATGCCCTTGCCCAGGCGCATGAAAGTGCCAACCACCTGGGCGATCGGCTGCTGCGGGTCGTCCTGGTAGGCCAGCCCACGGGTGAAGATCACATCGCGAGAAACGCGGTAGCAGTAGGCATGGCCGAAGATGTCCTTGCCGGCCTCGGCCGGCTGCATGTAGTCGATGCGCAGGTCTAGCGTCGGGCATACCTCGAACTCAGGCAGCGCACAAAGGGTAGCCATGCCGCAGGTGGTGTCCATCAGGGTGGTCACCGCCCCGCCATGCACGGCGCCGGTCTGTGGGTTGCCGACGATCTTCGTCGAGTACGGCAACACCAGGGTCATGCCTTGGGCATCAGCGTGATGCACGCGCATCTGCAGCACCTGGCAATGTCGCAATGCCGAGAGAAAACGTTCGGCCATTGCCAGCAAAGAAGTGTCGGTCATTTGAAAAACTCCCGGGCCATTGAGAACATGCACACAGTCTGGCAAATGTCCATATAGAACCATTTGTTATATATCTGTATTGTGCGCGGAACTTCTACCGGTTACTTGAGCTCGAAGGAACAAGTAACTTATTCCACAAGGAGAAACACCCCATGCGTAAACCTTTTGCTTTTGCCGTTATGCTCGCCGCTGCTCTGGGCCTGGCCGCTTGCGATAAAGCCAGCGAGAACAAAGCCCAAGATGCTCAACAACACGCCGAGCAAGCCCAAGAGAAGATGGGTGAAGCTCAGGATAAAGTGAACGAGGCCGCGAAAGAAAACGCCGAAGCCGCCAAAGATCAGGCCGAAGCGCAACAGAAAGCCGCTGAAGAAGCTGCAAAAGAAGCTGCACCTGCTGCTCCAGCTACTCCTGCCGAGCCTGCCAAGTAAGCAAGCCCGCCGGAATAAAAAAACCCGACGCTGTCGGGTTTTTTTATGCCTGTTGCAATAGGGTTAAACGATTCAGTCAATAACCTTCAGGCGAGGTTCTCTTTGCCGGGTTCCGCCACCGGCGCTTCGGTCGGGGTATAGACCATCACATCGAGCACATCGGAGTGGAATTCACGGCGATACAGCACCAGTACTACCCCGGTACTCATCAACATAAACAACCAGGGGCTGATAAACCAGCAGAGCATGGCCATGCCGAAGTAATAGGAACGCAGGCCAAAGTTGAACTGGTTGGCGGCCAGGGAAATAACCTTGGCCGCTCTAAGGGCAAAGGCCTTGCGCTCAAGTTCGCTGACCTGACGCTCGCCGATCATCGGCGCCGAACCCACCAATACGGCGGCGAAGTTGTATTGACGCATGCACCAGCTGAAAGTGAAGAAGGCGTACACAAATACCATCGCCAGGCACAGCAACTTGATTTCCGACATACCCTGGGACGCCTGCTGCACCAGCGGCAGGTCTGCCAGCAACGATACCGCACGGTCTGATGCGCCGAGCACGGTGAGAATACCGGCCAGGATGATCAAGGTGCTGGAGGCAAAGAACGAGGCGTTGCGCTCCAGGTTACCGATCACGCTGGCATCGGCGATGCGGTTGTCACGCAGCAGCATGCGGCGCATCCAGTCTTCGCGGTACAGGTGCAGCACGCTGGCCAGGCAAGCGGTATCGCGGCCCTTCCAAGTGGCATAACGGGTGTATCCGCCCCAGCAGACAACGAACCAGCAGGCGGCCAGCAAGTGGATCAGATTGCTTTGAATGAAGCTCATGCAAGGTCCTGATTGAAGTTTCGAGCACAATAAAGCCCATTGACCGGCTTTCGACGCTTTAGCGCAGAAAAAGACACGTCTGCCGTGCAGAAACGAAAAAGCCCCGCGTCCTTGCGGACACGGGGCTCGGAATTTGCCGTGACGGTCACCCTGTTGGCTTGTGGCCGGTGTCCGTCATAGGGCCAATTCTCAGGCCAGCACTTCGCGTGGCTTGCCAAGCATGCGGTCACACACCACCGCAACGCCCAGGGCCACTACCGACGGTACCAGCCAGGCCAGGCCCTGCTCGCTCAGCGGCAGGTGGGCGAGGATTTCCGGCAGTTCGCTGGCCAGGGCGGTGCCCTTGATGGCATCGATCATGCCGAACAGCAGCGAAACCAGCATCACCGGCGCGAGGATGCGTACCTCGGAATTCCACAGTTCTTTGCAGAAGCTCAGGCCTACGACCACGATGCACGGCGGGTAGATAGCCGTCAGCACCGGAATCGAGAACATGATCAGCTTGGTCAGGCCGAGGTTGGAGATCAGCAGCGAGAAGCCGGCAAGGATCACCACCAGGGTGCGGTACGACAGCGGCAGTACCTGGCTGAAATACTCGGCACAGGCGCAGGTCAGGCCAACGGCGGTCACCAGACAGGCCAGGGCGATCAGCACGGCCAGGAAGCCGCTGCCCAGCGAGCCGAAGGTGTGCTGTACATAGGCATGCAGTACCGCTGCGCCGTTGCTGGCACCGGCGGCGATTTCATGGCTGCCGGCACCCAGGCGGAACAGGCTGATGTACACCAGGGCCAGGCCGACCCCGGCGATCAGGCCGGCGATGATCGCGTAGCGGGTGATCAGCCGCGGCGATTCGACACCGCGCGAACGGATGGCGTTGACGATGACGATACCGAACACCAGGGCGCCGAGGGTATCCATGGTCAGGTAACCATTGATGAAGCCCTGGGAGAACGGTGCGGCAACGTAGGCCGGCTGCGCTTCACCGATACCACCGGCGGGCAGCATGAACGCGGCGATGCCGAGTGCGGCCAGGGCGATGATCTTCAGCGGCGCGAGGAAGCGACCGACGGTGTCGAGCAACTTGCCCGGGTACATGGACACCGCCAGCACCACCAGGAAGTACACCAGGCTGTAGATAAACAGGGCCAGCGGGCTTTCACCGGTCAGCGGCGCAACACCCACCTCGAAGGATACGGTGGCGGTACGCGGAGTGGCGAACAGCGGGCCTACCGACAGGTAGCACACCGCCGCCAGCAGGCCGCCGGCGACCTTGCCGATCGGGCTGCTCAGGGCATCCATGCCGCCGCCGACCTTGGCCAGGGCGACAACAGTGATAACCGGCAGGCCCACAGCAGTGATCAGGAAACCCAGCGCCGCCATCCACACGTGTGGACCGGATTGCAGACCGACGATAGGTGGGAAAATGATATTGCCCGCGCCGACGAACAAAGCGAACGTCATAAAACCAAGTGCCAGGATGTCCTGGCCTTTTAAAACTTTCATTAAGGAAATACCACACTGCTGAAATCGGGATTTAGAGAGGGATTTCCCCTTGGGTGAGGGAAATGCTGCCTGGCTGGATGAGCCAGACCCGTTTAGCGTGTCGTTCCCTTTTGGGGAGCGGGCACAAAATGAGTGCATAGGTTAACGAATTTGTCACAGAAACGCACTGCTGCAGGGCTGCTTGTCCGATGTGTGAATATGCGTGTCGCTTGCGCGACAGCCTCAAGCGGCAAGTTAGAAGCCGCATGCTTGCCGCAATACCCTCTTGCAGCTTGCAGCTTGAAGCTTGCCCCTTGCCGCTGCTGCCCGGTAAACAAAAAAGGCCACCCGAAGGTGGCCTTTCTTGTTTACCGGGCAGTGCTTACTTCTTCACTTCCCAGCCAGTCAGCTCGGCCAGGGCCTTGCCGATGTCTGCCAGCGAACGCACGGTTTTCACACCAGCGTCCTGCAGCGCAGCGAATTTCTCGTCTGCAGTGCCTTTGCCGCCGGAGATGATGGCGCCAGCGTGGCCCATACGCTTGCCCGCAGGAGCGGTAACACCAGCGATGTAGGAAACCACAGGCTTGGTGACGTTGGCCTTGATGTAGGCAGCTGCTTCTTCTTCAGCCGAACCGCCGATCTCGCCGATCATGACGATCGCTTCGGTCTTCGGGTCTTCCTGGAACAGCTTCAGGATGTCGATGAAGTTGGAGCCCGGGATCGGGTCGCCACCGATACCGACGCAGGTGGACTGACCGAAACCGGCGTCAGTGGTCTGCTTGACCGCTTCGTAGGTCAGGGTGCCGGAACGCGAAACGATACCGACCTTGCCTGGCAAGTGGATGTGACCTGGCATGATGCCGATCTTGCACTCGCCCGGAGTGATGACGCCTGGGCAGTTAGGGCCGATCAGGGTAACACCCAGCTCGTCGCACTTGACCTTGGCATCGAGCATGTCCAGGGTAGGAATGCCTTCGGTGATGCAGACGATCAGCTTGATGCCGCCGAAGGCAGCTTCCAGGATCGAGTCCTTGCAGAAAGGAGCTGGAACGTAGATGACCGACGCATCAGCGCCGGTAGCTTCTACTGCTTCTTTCACAGTGTTGAACACTGGCAGGCCCAGGTGGGTGGAGCCACCCTTGCCTGGCGTCACGCCGCCGACCATCTTGGTGCCGTAGGCGATGGCTTGCTCGGAGTGGAAAGTACCTTGCGAGCCGGTGAAGCCCTGGCAGATGACTTTGGTGTCTTTATTGATCAGGACGCTCATTACTTGCCCTCCGCAGCTTTGACAACTTGTTGAGCAGCGTCGGTCAGGCTGGTTGCCGCAATGATGTTCAAACCGCTTTCTGCCAGTACTTTAGCACCCAGTTCAGCGTTGTTGCCTTCCAGGCGAACAACAACCGGTACCTTGACGCCGACTTCTTTCACAGCGCCGATGATGCCTTCGGCAATCATGTCGCAACGAACGATGCCGCCGAAGATGTTGACCAGAACGGCCGCGACATTGCTGTCGGACAGAATGATCTTGAAGGCTTCGGTAACGCGCTCTTTGGTAGCACCACCACCTACGTCGAGGAAGTTGGCTGGCTTGCCGCCGTGCAGGTTGACGATGTCCATGGTACCCATGGCCAGGCCGGCACCGTTGACCATGCAGCCGATGTTGCCTTCCAGGGCCACGTAGTTCAGCTCGAAGCTGGCAGCGTGGGCTTCACGAGGATCGTCTTGCGACGGGTCGTGGAAGGTTTTCAGCTTAGGCTGACGGTACATGGCGTTAGCGTCGATGTTGATCTTGGCATCGAGGCAGTGCAGGTCGCCGTCGGCCTTGATGACCAGCGGGTTTACTTCCAGCAGGGCCAGGTCGTGTTCTTTGAACAGCTTGGCCAGGCCTACGAAAATCTTGGCGAACTGAGCAACTTGCTTGCCTTCCAGACCCAGCTGGAACGCCAGTTCACGACCCTGGAATGGCTGAGCGCCAACCAGTGGATCGATAGTAGCCTTGATGATCTTCTCAGGAGTCTCGTGAGCGACTTTCTCGATGTCCACGCCACCTTCGGTGGAAGCCATGAACACGATACGGCGGCTCGAACGGTCGACTACAGCGCCCAGGTACAGCTCTTTGGCGATGTCAGTGCAGGATTCGACCAGGATCTTGGTCACTGGCTGACCGTTGGCGTCGGTCTGGTAGGTTACCAGACGCTTGCCCAACCATTGCGCAGCGAACGCCTTGGCGTCTTCCTTGCTGCGAACCAGCTTGACGCCGCCCGCTTTACCGCGACCACCGGCGTGGACCTGGGCTTTGACAACCCACTCGGTGCCACCGATCTTGTCGCAGGCTTCTGCGGCAGCTTCAGGGGTGTCGACTGCGAAACCCTTGGAAACTGGCAGGCCGTATTCAGCGAACAGCTGCTTACCCTGATACTCGTGAAGATTCATGCTTTTTACCGTCTTCGTTAGGTACTGCGCTTCGGCGCTGCGCTCCATGGGAGTGCCGCGCCACCTGTGACCACTTGCCCCCGGTATGCTCCGGGAGTTCGAGTCCGGCGGACTTTCCGCGGTGAGTCATGCACGCAAGACTCACGACGGGCCACCCGCCGTGGTTTCTTATTGTTTAACGCTTCTTACGGTTGGCAACGTGAATGGCACCGCCATTCACAGCCAGCGCGGCTTCATGCAGCGCTTCGGACAGGGTCGGATGGGAGAAAACCATCATGCCCAGGTCTTCGGCGCTGGTGCCGAATTCCATTGCGATTGCACCCTGCTGCACCAGTTCGGCAGCCGATGGGCCAATCACGTGTACACCCAGGACGCGGTCGGTCTTGGCATCGGCGATGACCTTGACGAAACCACCGGTGTCGTTGGCAGCCATCGCACGGCCGCTGGCCGCGAACGGGAAGGTGCCCACGTTAACCTCAACGCCTTCGGCCTTCAAGGTCTGTTCGGTTTTACCGACCCATGCGATTTCCGGGTGGGTGTAGATAACCGACGGGATCAGGTCGTAGTTCATCTGGGCTTTGTGGCCCTTGATGCGCTCGACGACCATGATGCCCTCTTCCGAGGCCTTGTGCGCCAGCATCATGCCACGAACCACGTCACCGATGGCGTAAACGCCCGGTACGCTGGTCGCGCAGTGATCGTCGACGAAGATGAAACCACGCTCGTCGATGGTCACGCCGCTGTCGGCAGCCAGCAGATCGGTGGTCACCGGACGACGGCCGACCGCAACGATCAACTTGTCGAAGGTGATCTTCTGCTCGCCGTTGGCGTCGGTGTAGGTCACTTCGACTTCAGCGCCGTTGACCTTCGAGCCGGTCACGCGAGCGCCCAGCTTGATGTCCAGGCCTTGCTTGGTCAGGGTTTTCAGCGCTTCCTTGGAGACAGCGGCGTCAGCGGCCATCAGGAAGGTGTCCAGGGCTTCGAGGACGGTGACTTCTGCGCCCAGGCGAGCCCAGACCGAACCCAGCTCCAGGCCGATCACGCCAGCACCGATCACGCCCAGGCGCTTAGGTACGGTTTGGAATTCCAGGGCGCCGGTGGAATCGACGATGACGTTCTGGTCGACCGGAGCCGGTGGAATGTCGATCGGACGCGAACCGGAAGCCAGGATGACGTTCTCGGCTTCGATGATTTCGGTGGTGCCGTCAGCCTTGGTGACTTCGACTTTCTTGCCAGCCAGCAGTTTACCGTGGCCCTGGATCGAGGTGACGCCGTTGGCCTTGAACAGGGTGGCAACACCGCCGGTCAGGTTTTTGACGATGCCAGCCTTGCGGCCAACCATCGCGGCGACGTCCATCTTCACTTCGCCAGTGGAGATACCGTGGACGTTGAAGCTCTCTTTGGCTTCCTTGTATTTCCAGGAGCTGTCCAGCAGCGCCTTGGAAGGAATGCAACCCACGTTCAGGCAGGTACCGCCGAGGGCCAGCTTGCCTTCGCCGTCAGTGTACTTCTCGATACAGGCAGTGCTCAGACCGAGTTGCGCAGCCTTGATGGCAGCTACGTAGCCGCCAGGACCTGCGCCAATCACTACCACATCAAATTTTTGCGACATTCAGAAAATCCTCTTTAAAGCTGCAAGCGATAAGCTGCAAGCCACAAGCTCAAGCGCAAACCGTTCAGGCTTGCCGCTTGAAGCTTGCAGCTTGCAGCTGCTCAATCAGATATCCAGCAGCAGACGAGCCGGGTCTTCCAGCAGGTTCTTGATGGTCACCAGGAAGGTCACGGCTTCTTTACCGTCGATCAGACGGTGGTCGTAGGACAGTGCCAGGTACATCATCGGGCGGATCACGACCTGACCGTTAACGGCCATAGGACGCTGGATGATGTTGTGCATGCCCAGGATCGCAGCCTGCGGCGGGTTGACGATCGGGGTCGACATCATCGAACCAAAGGTACCACCGTTGGTGATGGTGAAGGTACCGCCGGTCATTTCGTCGATCGACAGTTTGCCGTCACGGGCTTTCTTGCCGAAGGTGGCGATGCCGTTCTCGATTTCAGCCAGGCTCATCTGCTCGGCGTTACGCAGTACCGGTACCACCAGGCCGCGGTCGCTGGAAACGGCAACGCCGATGTCCGCATAACCGTGGTAGACGATGTCGGAACCGTCGATCGAGGCGTTGACGGCCGGGAAGCGTTTCAGCGCTTCGGTGGCAGCCTTGACGAAGAACGACATGAAGCCCAGGCGTACGCCGTTGTGGGTCTTCTCGAACAGGTCCTTGTACTTCGAACGCAGGGCCATGACTTCGGTCATGTCGACTTCGTTGAAGGTGGTCAGCATGGCCATGTTCGACTGAGCTTCGACCAGGCGCTTGGCAACGGTTGCACGTACGCGAGTCATCGGTACACGCTTCTCGGTGCGATCGCCAGTGGCGACGACCGGGGCAGCGGCAGCAGCGGCTGGCTTGGCGGCAGGTGCGGCAGCCGGAGCGGATTTCTTCGCTTCGATGGCAGCAACCACGTCTTCCTTGGTGATGCGACCGTCTTTGCCGGTGCCCTTGATGCTGTTCAGGGCGATGCCGTTTTCTTCGGCCAGCTTGCGGGCAGCCGGAGCGCCGATGGCGTCTTCGTCGCCAGCAGCAGCGGCAGCAGGAGCAGCGGCGGCAGGCGCGGCAGCAGCGGCAGGCGCCGCGGCAGCAACACCACCTGCTTCGATCGAACCCAGGACTTCGTCGGACAGGACGGTTTCGCCCTCGCCCTTGACGATAGCGCCCAGCACGCCGTCAGCGGTAGCCAGTACTTCCAGGACAACCTTGTCGGTTTCGATGTCGACGATCAGCTCGTCACGCTTGACCGCTTCGCCCGGTTGCTTGTGCCAGGTGGCAACGGTGCCATCGGCAACCGATTCCGGGAAAGTAGGGGCTTTGATCTCGATAGCCATTATCAGTGGTTCCTTAAATTCGGTTTCTGGTGCGCGATGGCATTAAACGGTGAAGGCATCTTGCAGCAGTTTTTCCTGCTGCTCGGCGTGCATCGAAGCGTAACCACAAGCAGGTGCTGCCGAAGCATCGCGACCGGCGTACTCGAGGACCAGGTCCTTGTTGTGACGGGTCAGAATGCGACGCATGTGGTGTTGGCTGCTGTACCAGGCGCCCTGGTTCATTGGCTCTTCCTGGCACCACACCACATCTTTGAGATTGGTGTACGGCGCGAGGATTTCGACCAGGTCGTCTTCAGGGAACGGATACAGCTGCTCGATACGCACGATGGCGATATCTTCGCGGCCTTCGGCACGGCGTTTTTCCAGCAGATCGTAGTAGACCTTGCCGCTGCACAGAACCAGGCGCGTGACGTTCTTCGGATCGAGGGTATCGATTTCCGGGATCACGGTCTGGAACGAGCCTTCGGCCAGTTCTTCCAGGGTCGAGATGGCCAGTTTGTGGCGCAGCAGCGACTTTGGCGTCAGCACGATCAGCGGCTTGCGCAGCGGACGGATGACCTGACGACGCAGCAGGTGGTAGATCTGAGCCGGCGTGGTCGGTACGCAAACCTGGACGTTGTGCTCGGCGCACAGCTGCAGGTAACGCTCCAGACGTGCCGAGGAGTGCTCAGGCCCCTGCCCTTCATAACCGTGTGGCAGCAGCATGGTCAGACCGCACAGACGGCCCCACTTGTGCTCGCCGCTGGTGATGAACTGGTCGACAACCACCTGGGCACCG
This sequence comes from Pseudomonas sp. B21-035, assembly GCF_024748945.1. NCBI lineage: Bacteria > Pseudomonadati > Pseudomonadota > Gammaproteobacteria > Pseudomonadales > Pseudomonadaceae > Pseudomonas > Pseudomonas sp. B21-035. The sequence goes on along the minus strand of NZ_CP087179.1, from coordinate 1,864,898 downwards.
TTGGCGAAGTCGCCGAACTGGGCTTCCCAGATCACCAGCGCGTTCGGCGTGGTGGTGGAGTAGCCGTATTCGAAGGCCAGTACCGCTTCTTCCGAGAGGAAGGAGTCGTACAGGTCGAACTTAGGCTGACCGGCGTACAGGTTCTGCAGTGGCAGGTAGGTGCTGGCGTCTTTCTGGTTGTGCAGTACCGCGTGGCGGTGCGAGAAAGTGCCGCGACCGATATCCTGACCCGTCATGCGGATCGGATGACCTTCAAACAGCAGGGTCGCGTAGGCCATGGTTTCGGCGTAGCCCCAGTTGATCGGCAAGCCACCGGCCTGCATCTTCTGGCGATCTTCGTAGATCTTCGAAACCTGACGCTGAACCACGAAACCTTCCGGCAGCTCCAGCAGCTTGGCCGACAGTTCCTGCAGGGTCTTCAGATCGAAGCGGGTGTCGTGACGCGCGGTCCAGGTGTGACCCAGGTACGGACGCCAGTCGACGAACAGCTCTTTGTTCGGCTCTTTGACCAGGCTTTTTACTACGTGCAGGCCGTTATCCAGCGCGTTGCGGTACTCGTCGACCTTGGCCTGGACGCGTTCGGCGTCAAGACGGCCCGACTGGGTCAGGGCTTCGGCGTAGAGTTCGCGGGTGGTGCGCTGCTTGGCGATCTGCTGGTACATCAGCGGCTGTGTGCCGTTCGGCTCGTCGGCCTCGTTGTGGCCGCGACGACGGTAGCAGACCAGGTCGATGACCACGTCACGCTTGAACTGCATGCGGTAATCGACCGCCAGCTGGGTCACGAACAGCACCGCTTCCGGATCATCACCGTTGACGTGCAGGATCGGCGCCTGAATCATCTTGGCGACGTCGGTGGCGTACTCGGTGGAACGCGAGTCCAGCGGGTTGCTGATGGTGAAACCAACCTGGTTGTTGATCACGATGTGCACGGTACCGCCGGTCTTGAAACCGCGGGTCTGCGACATCTGGAAGGTTTCCATGACCACGCCTTGACCGGCGAATGCCGCGTCACCGTGGATGGAAATCGGCAGTACCTTGTCGCCAACGGTGTCGTTGCGACGGTCCTGACGGGCACGTACCGAACCTTCAACCACTGGCGAGACGATCTCCAGGTGCGAAGGGTTGAACGCCATGGCCAGGTGAACTTCGCCACCGGCGGTCATCACGTTGGACGAGAAGCCCTGGTGGTATTTGACGTCACCGGAGCCCAGCTCGACCTTCTTCTTGCCTTCGAACTCGTCGAACAGGTCGCGCGGGTTCTTGCCGAAGGTGTTGACCAGGACGTTCAGACGGCCACGGTGAGCCATGCCGATGACAACTTCCTTGGTGCCGTAGGAACCGGAGCGTTGAATCAGCTCGTCCAGCATCGGAATCAGGCTTTCGCCGCCTTCCAGGCCGAAACGCTTAGTGCCCGGGTATTTGGTACCCAGGTATTTTTCCAGACCCTCGGCGGCGGTGACGCGCTCGAGCAGGTGGCTCTGAATATCCGCGGAGAAGACTGGACGCCCACGCACGCTCTCCAGACGCTGCTGGAACCAGCTGCGCTGCTCGGAGTCGACGATGTGGGTGAATTCGGCGCCAATGGTGCGGCAATATGTCTGCTGCAAAGCGTCGAAGATTTCGCGTAGGCTCGCTTCCTCTTTGCCGATGAACAGGTCGCCGGCACGGAAGGTCGTATCAAGATCGGCATTGGTCAAGCCGTAATGATTGATCGACAGGTCTACTGGCGCAGGGCGCTGCCACAACCCCAGGGGGTCGAGCTTAGCGGCTTGGTGGCCGCGCATACGGTAGGCCTGGATCAGTCGCAGAACTTCAACCTGCTTCTTCTCGTGTTCACTGCTCACGCTCCCGGCGGAAACCGGTTGGGCGCGGCGCTGGTTCTTTGCCAGCAGTACGAAATGGTCGCGGATTGTAGAGTGCGATACATCGGTAGCGGTGCTGCCTTCGGCGGGCAACTTCTGGAAGTAAGTGCGCCACTCTTCTGGCACAGCGTTAGGGTCGTGCAGGTAAAGCTCGTAGAGCTCTTCCACATATGCAGCGTTACCACCTGAAAGGTGGGCGCTATCCCACATGCGCTGCATCACGCTTTCTTGCATGCTTGGTCACCCTCGGTTAGGGGACGGATCGGCAAGAGCCACAGCACGCCTGGAAAAGTCCTAATGCAGCGACCCAACCAAGCCACCAAGGATCCTACAGATTTTCCGGGTACCAGCCCGGAAGCCCCTGCTGGTCTCATATCTTCATAGGTAAAAGCTTGGGCTTTGTGGGCCCTAGCTCGGGTTTCACCTTGGTGCGGGCAAGGGCCCGCACCTTGGCGTACTACGGGTACAACACTTTTAAAATCAGGTACCGCTTTGCAGCAGCATGTTACGTACGTGACCGATGGCCTTGGTCGGGTTCAGACCTTTAGGGCAAACGTTTACGCAGTTCATGATGCCGCGGCAACGGAACACGCTGAACGGGTCATCCAGCGAAGCCAGACGCTCCTGGGTCTTGGTGTCACGGCTGTCGGCCAGGAAACGATAGGCCTGCAGCAGTGCAGCTGGACCGAGGAACTTGTCCGGGTTCCACCAGAACGACGGGCAGGAAGTCGAGCAGCAAGCGCACAGGATGCACTCGTACAGGCCGTCCAGCTTTTCGCGTTCTTCCGGCGACTGCAGACGCTCGATGGCCGGAGCCGGCGTATCGTTCTGCAGGAATGGCTTCACCTTCTCGTACTGTTTGTAGAAGATGCTCATATCGACGACCAGGTCACGAATGACCGGCAATCCAGGCAACGGGCGAACGATCAGCTTGTTGCGCTTGACCACGGCCGACAGCGGCGTGATGCAGGCCAGGCCGTTCTTGCCGTTGATGTTCATGCCATCGGAACCGCAAACACCTTCACGGCAGGAACGACGATACGAGAAACCTTCGTCCTGTTCCTTGATCAGTGCCAAGACATCGAGAACCATCAGGTCCTTGCCGCCGGTATCGACCTGGAACACCTGCATCTTGGGTGCCGAGTCGGTATCGGGGTTGTAACGATAAACTTCGACTTGCAACATTGTGGCCACCCTTAGTAAGTCCGGACTTTAGGCTCGAACGCCGGAACGGTTTTCGGCGCGAAGTTGACGGCGCGCTTGGCGACGCGCTTCTCACCCGGGAAGTACAGGGTGTGGCACAGCCAGTTTTCGTCGTCACGGTCTTCGAAGTCTTCACGGGCGTGAGCGCCGCGGGACTCTTTACGGACTTCTGCAGCGATGGCAGTGGCTTCAGCGACTTCCAGCAGGTTCTGCAGCTCCAGCGCTTCGATACGCGCGGTGTTGAAGGCCTGGGACTTGTCGTTGATCTTGACGTTGGCGATACGCTCGCGCAGGCCAGCCAGTTGCTCGATACCCTTCTGCATGTATTCGCCGGTACGGAATACACCGAAGTAGTTCTGCATGCAGCTTTGCAGTTCGCGACGCAGGGTAGCCACGTCTTCGCCGGTGTTGCGCTCGTTGAGCTTGTTCAGACGGCTCAGGGCAACATCAATGTCGGTGTCGCTGGCGTCGAGGTATTCGATACCGTCGCTCAGTGCTTTTTCCAGGTGCAGGCCGGCGGCGCGACCGAAGACCACCAGGTCGAGCAGCGAGTTGCCGCCCAGGCGGTTGGCACCGTGAACCGATACGCACGCCACTTCACCGACCGCGAACAGGCCCGGGATGATGTGGTCGACGCCATCGGCGTCCTGGGTCATGGCCTGGCCATGGATGTTGGTGGCAACGCCGCCCATCATGTAGTGGCAGGTTGGCACAACAGGAACCGGCGCGACCACAGGGTCAACGTGAGCGAAGGTCTTGGACAGCTCACAGATGCCTGGCAGGCGGCTGTGCAGTACTTCTTCACCCAGGTGGTCAAGCTTGAGCATCACGTGGTCGCCGTTAGGGCCACAGCCGTTGCCGGCGATGATCTCTTTAACCATGGAACGGGCCACAACGTCACGACCGGCGAGGTCTTTGGCGTTAGGCGCATAACGTTCCATGAAACGCTCGCCATGCTTGTTGATCAGGTAACCGCCTTCACCGCGGCAACCTTCGGTGACCAGTACACCAGCGCCGGCGATGCCGGTCGGGTGGAACTGCCACATCTCGATGTCCTGCACCGGAACGCCTGCACGCAGGGCCATGCCGATACCGTCACCGGTATTGATCAGGGCGTTGGTGGTGGAGGAGTAGATACGGCCTGCACCGCCGGTGGCCAGAACAGTGGCCTTGGCTTTGATGTACAGGGTTTCGCCGGTTTCGATGCAGATGGCGATCACACCGACGAACGCACCTTCCTGGTTCTTCACCAGGTCAACGGCGTAGTACTCGTTGAGGAAGGTGGTGCCTGCTTTCAGGTTGCCCTGGTACAGGGTGTGCAGCAGCGCGTGACCGGTACGGTCGGAAGCGGCGCAGGTACGGGCGGCCTGGCCACCTTTACCAAAGTCCTTGGACTGACCGCCGAACGGGCGCTGGTAGATACGGCCTTGCTCGGTACGCGAGAACGGCAGACCCATGTGGTCCAGCTCGAACACGGCAGCAGGACCTTCCTGACACATGTATTCGATAGCGTCCTGGTCACCGATATAGTCGGAACCCTTGACAGTATCGTACATGTGCCAGCGCCAGTCATCGTTCGGGTCGGCCGAAGCGATGGCGCAGGTGATGCCACCCTGGGCCGATACAGTGTGCGAACGGGTCGGGAAGACCTTGGTGATCACGGCAGTCTTGTGACCGCCCTGAGCCAGCTGCAGCGCTGCGCGCATGCCGGCACCGCCGCCACCAATGATGATGGCGTCGAATGAAATCGTAGGAATGTTAGCCATGAATCAGATACCCCAGAGAATCTGCACACCCCAGACGAAGTACGCGAACATCGCGACACCACATACCGCCTGGAACAGGAAACGTACGGCAGTCGCCGACTTGCCCAGCGCCATCGGCGTCAGGTAGTCGGTGGCAATGGTCCACATGCCGACCCAGGCGTGAGCGCCCAGGGCCACAAGGGCCAGCAGACTGAAAATACGCATCGCGTTGTTGGAGAACAGAGCGTGCCACTGGGCAAACTCGATGCCCGGGTGCGCGACCAGGTATCCGATCAGGAAAATGAAATAAGCCGCGAGAACGACCGCAGAAACGCGCTGCGCCATCCAGTCATAGAGGCCCGAACGCGAGAGGTTCGTGACGTTGGTTACCATATCCAAACTCCTGCCAGCACAATCACCACCACGGAAACGGCGATGATAATTTTCGAGCCCAGTCGGCCGCCTTCCAGCGTTTCACCGATGCCCATGTCCATGATCAAGTGGCGCACACCGGCTACCAAGTGATACAGCAAGGCGGACAGGAGGCCCCATGCCACGAACTTGGCCAGCGGACTGGTCAAGCATGCCTTCACCTCGGCGAAACCTTCCTCCGAACCCAGGGATTTGCCCAATGCATAAAGCATGAAGCCAAGGCCGAGGAAGAGGATGATGCCGGAAACACGGTGAAGAAATGACGTAACGCCGGTAATGGGGAGTTTGATGGTCCTTAGGTCTAGGTTTACAGGTCGTTGGCTTTTCACGGCTTTTTTCACACTGAAGAGCCCCTAGCAAGCAGGGCAAAGTTGTTGGTAAGTGTACTGGTCAGGTACCCACCACCCAGGGAGTGACGACCCCAGCAACACGGGCTTGCAAGCCCCTGGCGGTCGGGGGCCGATTATAGACAGTTAGGCTACTAATGACAACGCAGACACCTAGCCCAAATAGCGCATTGCCTTTAGCGAACAAAAGGCGTAAACGGGCGGTAATTTCGAGGAAAAACAGCGCCCAAAGCCCTTTACAACCGTGCTTTAGGCAAATTGACATTCGAATTTATCTCACTATAGTGGTGCGGGCCCTGCGTGGGGGGTCTGTCTGATGATTTCAAGCATTAATAGGAGGCCACATGGCTGACAAAAAAGCGCAGTTGGTCATCGAGGGCGCAGCCCCCGTCGAGCTGCCCATTTTAACCGGCACCGTTGGTCCCGATGTTATCGACGTTAGAGGGTTGGGGGCCACGGGTCACTTCACTTTCGACCCTGGTTTCATGGCGACCGCATCCTGCGAGTCGAAGATCACTTATATCGACGGCGACAAGGGTATCCTGCTGCACCGCGGCTATCCGATCGAGCAGCTGGCCGAAAAATCCGACTACCTCGAGACTTGCTACCTGCTGCTCAACGGCGAACTGCCGAATGCCGAGCAGAAGGCTCAGTTCGTCAGCACCGTGAAGAACCACACCATGGTTCACGAGCAGTTGAAGTCCTTCTTCAACGGCTTCCGCCGCGACGCCCACCCGATGGCTGTCATGTGCGGCGTGGTTGGCGCCCTGTCGGCGTTCTACCATGACTCGCTGGACATCAATAACCCGCAGCACCGCGAAATCTCCGCGGTCCGCCTGGTCGCCAAGATGCCGACCCTGGCAGCGATGGTGTACAAGTACTCCATGGGCCAGCCCATGATGTATCCGCGCAATGACCTGTCGTACGCGGAAAACTTCCTGCACATGATGTTCAACACCCCGTGCGAGATCAAACCGATCAGCCCGGTGCTGGCCAAGGCAATGGACCGGATCTTCATCCTCCACGCCGACCACGAGCAGAACGCATCGACCTCCACCGTCCGTCTGGCCGGCTCTTCGGGTGCCAACCCGTTCGCCTGTATCGCTGCCGGCATCGCTGCACTGTGGGGCCCTGCCCACGGCGGCGCCAACGAAGCGGTACTGACCATGCTCGATGAAATCGGCGATGTCTCGAACATCGACAAATTCATCGCCAAGGCCAAGGACAAGAACGATCCGTTCAAGCTGATGGGCTTCGGTCACCGCGTTTACAAAAACCGCGACCCGCGCGCCACCGTGATGAAACAGACCTGCGACGAAGTCCTGCGCGAGCTGGGCATCAAGAACGACCCGCAGCTGGAACTGGCCATGCGCCTGGAAGAGATCGCCCTCACCGATCCTTACTTCATCGAGCGCTCGCTGTACCCGAACGTCGACTTCTACTCGGGGATCATCCTCAAGGCGATCGGCATTCCAACCAGCATGTTCACCGTGATCTTCGCCCTGGCGCGGACCGTCGGCTGGATCTCGCACTGGAAAGAAATGCTCTCCAGCCCGTACAAGATCGGCCGCCCTCGCCAGCTGTACACCGGCTACGAGTCGCGCGACATCGTCAAACTGGAAGACCGCAAGTAAGCCTTTGGGCCGAACACGAAAAAAGGCTGCCCTCGGGCAGCCTTTTTTATTGCGCTCATCGCGGGCTGCGGTTCTGTGGGAGCGGGCTTGCCCCGCGATTGCCCAACAGTTGCCTCAAGCCCGCCAACTGATGCAACTGTACTTACGGCTTCTCGGCCAGCTCTTTCAACGCCTTCAAGGTATTGAACGGCGCATCGACCACAAACTTGTTCGCCACCATCGACGGCACGCTGCCGCCCGGCTCGGTGTGCACCTGGTAAGTCACTTCGGTGCCGCCGTCTTTTGGCTGCAGCTTCCAGAACCCATCAACCTTGGCCACCCGCACGAAGCCCTTCTCTTCCGGCAGGTACGTGGGCACGCCTTGAAGCTTGCGGATCAGGCTGCCATCAGCCGCTACGGTAGTGGTGACATGCATGACCGAATCACGCGCAGTGACCGGCCACGGGGTATTAAATTGAGTGTAGGTCCAGCTCTGGTCACCTTCGGTTTTCAGCAGCTTTTGCGTCTTGCACTCATGAATCCAGGCGCAGGCCCCGGCAACGTCTTCCTGCAGGGCCCTGACCTTGGCCAGTGGCGCCTTGATAAAGGTAACGCCGCGATAGGCCTTGTAGTCGGAACCGGCAACCTCACTGAGATCGATCTTGATTCCGTCTTCTTTCTTGGCCTGCTTCCAGTCCTCGGCATGCGCCAGGGGCACCAGCGCCGCTCCCAGACCCAACACCAGTGCCATGTGCTTAAACGATCCCATGCTTTTGTTCCTTATTGTCGAAGATCCGCGTTTCAAGCTGCCGTCATTTGCTCCAGCCACCCCAGGATCCTGATCGCCTCGTCGCGGTCGTTGCCGCAGATCTCGGCCTCTGCCTTGAAACCACCACACACCGGCGGGCGCTCGGGCTTGCCGAACAAGCCGCAGAGGTTGGCAACCGACAAGTGCAGGCAGCGCTCACCGGCGGGCTTGCCCTTGGGCATCCCCGGTATCGGCGAGCTGATGGAGGGCGCAATGCAGCAGGCGCCACAACCTTCACGGCAGTTCATGACAACAGAATCCTCGGAGTAACAAATGATGAATGAATCCGGATAGTAACCGCTTAAACAGGCGTTTGAAATTGCTCGCAGGATGAAATATCAACCCCAAAGGGGTGACTGGACAGTCAGTTTCGCCCTACTGCTTGAACTCGAACTCAATCGCCGCGCCTTCGACATCCTTGCGACTGTCGTTACGCAGTTGCAGCTGCATTTCGTTGCTGATCAGCCGGCCATTGAGCTGAAACGGGCTGTCGGAAGGCGGTTTCTCACCAAACAGGTAGGGCAGCAATGGCTTGGGCAAAGGTGCCTGCTCCTGGGTATCGGGCTTGAGCTCCTTGACCATGCCCGAGGGCAGGCTCAGGTCGAGCTTGGTCTTGGACAATGGCGCGGGCGCCGCCTTGGCATTTTTGCGTACGCTGCGCTGGGTGGCTTTGGTGCTTGCCTTTTTACGCACCGGCGGCGCTTTTGCCTGCTTTGGCTTGGCTGCAGGCTTGGCGCTTTTGCTAGTGGAGGTTTTGCCGGCCGGTGCGGTTTCGGCCACTGCTGCCCAGGTGCAAGCCAAGCCACCGAGCAAACACAGGGACAGCCCGATACAACGCAACGCTTTCATAGGCACCGACGATTATCCCTAAAAATGCTTATGCTCCCCGTTCCTGACACGACTGGCAAGTCTAGAAAAAAGCGCCCGAGGCCGATTCCTGGCACAACTGGCTGGCGAGCATGCCCAGGGTCATCACCGCCCGCTCCGCCTCACGATTCCACGGGATGCCGCAGTTCAGACGAATGCAGTGGTTGAATTGCTCGGTGTTACTGAAGATCAACCCTGGGGCGATACTGATGCCCTGCTGCAGCGCACGCACGTGCAATTCCTGGGTATTGACCCGGCCCGGCAGGCTCACCCAGAGAATGAAACCGCCGGTGGGCCGGGTCATCTGCGTACCTTCCGGGAAATGCTGTTGCACCGCCAGCTGGTAGGCGCTGAGATTTTTCCGATATTCCTGGCGGATGAAACGCAGATGCCGGTCGTAACCACCGTTCTCCAAGTAGGACGCCACCCCCATCTGCGTCACGCTGCAGGCCGAGTGGGTGGTAAAGGTCTGCAAGCGCTGGATTTCCGCCTGGTACTTGCCGGCAACCATCCAGCCGATACGCACACCGGGAGACAAGGTCTTGGAAAAGCTTGAGCAATAGATCACCCGCCCGAGCCGGTCGAAGGCCTTGAGCGCCTTGGTCTTGCCCTGCTCGAACATCAACTCGCCATAGATATCGTCTTCGATGATCTGGATGTCGAAATCCGACGCCAGGCGCAACAGCTGCTTCTGGCGATCTTCCGGAATGGTGCCGCCCAGCGGATTGCTCAGGCGCGCGGTCAGCACCAGGGCCTTGATCGACCACTGGTTGGCCGCCAACTGCAACGCTTCGAGGCTGATGCCGGTGGATGGATCGCTGGGGATCTCGATGACTTTCAGGCCAAGCAGGTCGGCCAGTTGCAGCAAACCGTAGTAGGTCGGTGATTCGGCGGCGATCAGGTCGCCCGGCCGGGTCAGCACCCGCAACGACATCTGCAGGGCATCGACGCAGCCATGGGTGACCACCACTTCGCTGGGGTCGACCACCACGCCGGCATCGCGCATGCGAATGGCGATCTGCCGGCGCAACGGCTCGAAACCCGGGCTGAACATGTAGCTGAACGCCCGCGGGCTATGAAAGCGGGTGACCTTGGCCAATTGCTGGTGCAACGCGCGCACCGGCAAATAGTCGACATGCGGCACCGCCGCGCCAAAGGGAAACACCCCGTCGCGCCGGGCTTCGGTCAATACCTGCTGAATGATACTGCTGCGCGTGACCAGCCCCGGGCGCTCGACCCGGGCGATATCCGGCGTCTGTGCGGTCAACGCAGGGGTCTGGTGCACGTAATAGCCGGACTGCGGCCGCGCGCGAATCAAGCCCTGGTCTTCGAGATTGGCATAGGCCTGCAGCACCGTGGCATGGCTGACATTGAGCTGCGAGCTCATCTTGCGCACCGACGGCACCCGCTCACCTGGCTGGTACACACCGCGGCGAATATCTTCGGCCAGTTGCTGGGCGATGCGCTGGTAGAGCAACAGGTTGGTCATGATCAGTTCTCGACACGCAGGCAATGTAGTTGTTTTTGTACGGCTGTTTTCGGCCAAGAATACCGGAACAGTTGCGAAGTGTACTGGGACAGATTGCAGAATAGTCGACAATACAGTTGTGTGACAGAGGCGGGGATGCGCCATTTGTCACAACCAGGGTGGGGATGTTGAGGCTGCGAGCTTATCCATTCGATGTGGCGCCGCTGCTGGCCCCTTCCGCCCTTACGGCGGGTCCCTTTTGTTCTTGGCAAAAGGAACCAAAACCGCTCGCTCCAGCATACGGCCCTACGCTGCGCTCCGGGTTCCTTCGCTACGGTGCCTTCCTGGGGCATCGCGGCCTACGACTTGCTTCGCCAAGTCTACGTCTCGCGACTTCGGCATAGGCCGAAGGGTGCTACGCACCAGCCCCCTCCAGACACCTACGCTCAGCCTCCTGAAGTCGCGAAGTTACGGGCGGCGCCTGCACTGGCGTATCTGCGAAAGCAGATGTTGGCGCAGCCAGGCTGACCCAGGAGCGGGACAAGCCCGCTGGCAAAACGAGTACCAACTTGCTTGATCTTGATCTTGATCTTGATCTTGATCTTGATCTTGATCTTGATCTTGATGTTCATGCACGCATTTCCAGGCGCCGCGAAAAGCGACTTCAGGAGGCCGAGCGTAGGTGCCTGTAGGGGCGGTGCGCAGCACCTTCGGCGTCAGCCGAAGACGCGAGACGTAGACTTGGCGTAGCAAGTCGTAGGCCGCGATGCCCCGGAAGGTGCCGTAGCGAGGGGACCCGAAGCGCAGCGTAGGGCCGTATGCAGGGGCAAGCGGTTTTGCCAACTTTTCCCAAGAGAAAAGTAGGCCGCCGTAAAGGCGGAAGGGGCCGGCAGCCGCACCGCACCGCACCGCACCGCACCGCACCGCACCGCACCGCACCGAATAGATAAGCCCCCAGCTTCAAAAACCCAACCCAAGCCCCTGAAGAGCCATAAAAAACCCGGAGAGGAACACTCACCGGGTTTCTTCATCCATTACTCAGCGCGCCGCGCCAAGCTTGCCCTTGTCGTCGGAAAAGACGATCTCGACCCGACGGTTCTGCGCCCTGCCCCGCTCCGAGGCATTGGCCTCGACCGGATACTGGTCGCCATAGCCCTCGACCTCGATGCGCTTTTCATCGACACCCAGGTCGATCAGCATATCGGCTACCGCCTGAGCCCGATCCCGGGACAATTTGAGGTTATCCTCAGGCGCGCCCGTGCTGTCGGTATAACCCTCGATACGGATAATGCGCTTGGGGTTGAGCTGGAGGAACTGCACCAGCTTGAGCACCGTGCGGCTGGCCGAGTTTTTAAGCTCCGCATGCCCGGTGTCGAACAGCACGTCGCCCAGGGTCATCACCAAGCCACGGTCGCTCTGCTCGGTGGCCAGGCTGACGATCTGCGCTTCCAGCCATTTGCCCTGCTGCTGCACGCTGGCAAGCTTGGCCTCACGCAACGCCAGCTGCAGGCGCTGACGCTCAAGCTCAAGCTTGGCCAGGCGTTCCTGGTTGAGCACCAGATTGCTGTGCTCGCGGGCAATATCGCTGTAGCGCTGGCTCAGGTAGGCGTAATGGCGCACATCGGCGCCGGTCCCCAGATAACTGGACAGGCGCTCGGCACGGGCCAGCGATTCACCGGCACGAATCACGTCACGCGGCGCGCTGCGCAAAACGTTGGAATCGTCCTTGACCGTCTGGAACTTGGCCGTGGCCTCGTCCAGCGCCGTCTCGCTGCGCTGGCTGGCGCAGCCCTGCAGGCCGACCACACCGACCAACAACAGTGCTGCCAATGGTTTGATCGAACTCACCGCTGCTCCCCCAACTGTTTACGCAGGCGATTGACCCGCGATTGCAGCAAGTCCAGCTGCTCCTTGCTCTTGACCGTCAGCACCCGCGCCTCGGCCAGGCGCGCGTCCAGCTCGGCCTGCTCGGCGCGCATGCGCGCGTCACGGTAGGATTCGCTGGTCATGTTGACTCGGGCCCGAGCCAGTTTTTCTTCGGCCTGCTTCAGCTCTGCCACTTCGTCGGTGGCACCCACCGCCTTGGCCTGCTCCAGTGCCTGCTCGGACAGGCGCAACTGTTCATTCGGGGCCGGGTCATTGGCACATCCGGCCAGGGCCAGCAGTGCCAGAGCGGCGAATAATGGATGAGTTCTCACGCAATCTTCCTACTGTTTAGGGGCATCCAGCGGCGCCTGCATCTGCGCTTTCCAGCGTTCGACATTACGTTGCAGCACCGCCTGGGACACGCCGGAGGCCGGCAATTCTGTCAGCTTTTTTGCCAGTTGTCCGCGCAACCAGGCGTCATTGCATGCCGAATTATGCGACAGCGCCAGGTACAGGCCCGGGCGATCCAGAGGCAAGCCGCGGGCAATCAGCTCGTTGTTCATGCCCAGGGCCTGAGCCATGGCCATCCCGGCGTAGCGCCCGGCCAGCACATAGTCGACCTGACCGAGCAGCAACTTCTGGAAGGCCTGGGTCAGATTCTGCGAAGGTGCCAGCTGCAACTGGCTCTTGGCGTAGGCAGTAAATTCCGGGGTCATGCGCGCTTTTTCCGAGACGCTGCCGCGATGCTCGTGCAAATCGGCCAGGGTGTTATAGACCAGCGGCGAATCGTGGCGAGTCCACACCACGTATTCGTTGCTCAGCAGCGAGGGATGGACGAAGTCGACCGTAGTCAGCTCGGCCACCGCGAAGGGTGAATCGATCAGCAAATCGACACGACCGCTGCGCACCTCTTCCAGGGCCTGGCTGCGGCTGCCGCTGTCGAGGACTTCAACCTTCAGGCCCAGCTCGCTGGCTACCTGCCTGAACAGGTCGACGTTGGCGCCCATCAGGTGCTTGGGGTCTTGCGGATCGCGCCACGAGTACGGCGGCGCATCGGGGCTGCCGGTGGCCACCAGCCGCTCGCACTTGCCCACCGCCCACGCTTGCAACGGCATCAGCACCGCAGCGAACACCAGCGCCGTATTTATCTGGCCACGCCATCCCATGCAACCACTCCCTACTTTCTAGCCAGAATGAAAAAGCCCGATCTGCCGGGCTGTGCAAGGCAGGCCTGCACAGCCCGAACGGACCGGGCTCTTTTATAAGTGAAGCGACTGGATTAAACCAGCTTCTCCAGCTCAGGGATGGCTTCGAACAGGTCAGCCACCAGGCCGTAGTCGGCCACCTGGAAGATCGGCGCTTCTTCGTCCTTGTTGATCGCAACGATCACTTTGGAGTCTTTCATGCCGGCCAGATGCTGGATCGCGCCGGAAATACCGACGGCGATGTACAGCTGTGGTGCAACGATCTTGCCGGTCTGACCGACCTGCATGTCGTTGGGTACGAAACCTGCGTCGACCGCAGCGCGCGAAGCACCGACGGCAGCGCCGAGCTTGTCGGCCAGGGCGTACAGGTGCTTGAAGTTGTCACCGTTCTGCATGCCACGACCGCCGGAAACGACAATCTTGGCAGCGGTCAGCTCAGGGCGGTCGGACTTGGCCAGCTCTTCGCCAACGAAGGCCGATTTGCCTGCGTCGTGGGCAGCAGCGACAGCTTCAACGGCAGCCGAACCACCTTCAGCGGCAACGGCGTCAAAGCCGGTGGCACGGACGGTGATGACTTTGACGGCAGCGTTCGATTGCACGGTGGCAATGGCGTTACCGGCGTAGATCGGACGCTTGAAGGTGTCAGCCGATTCAACCGAGATGATCTCGGAAATCTGGTCGACGTCCAGCAGCGCGGCAACGCGCGGCAGGATGTTCTTGCCGTTGGAGGTGGCAGGAGCCAGCACGTGGCTGTAGCCCTTGCCCAGCTCGGCTACCAGCGGTGCGACGTTTTCTGGCAGCTGGTGAGCGTAGGCGGCGTTGTCGGCAACCAGGACCTTGGCAACGCCAGCGATCTTGGCCGCGGCTTCAGCGACGCCACCGACGTTCTGGCCTGCGACCAGCACATGGATGTCGCCACCGATCTTGGCGGCAGCAGCAACAGTGTTCAGGGTGGCCGGGGCAACGGCACCGTTTTCGTGTTCAGCGATAACCAGGATAGTCATTTAGATTACCTTCGCCTCGTTCTTCAGTTTCTCGACCAGTTCAGCAACCGACTTGACCTTGATACCGGCGCTGCGGGCAGCCGGCGCTTCGACTTTCAGGGTCTTGTTGGTAGAGGCGGTGGAAACGCCCAGCGCGTCTGGAGTAACGGTCTCCAGCGGCTTCTTCTTGGCCTTCATGATGTTCGGCAGCGACGCGTAGCGCGGCTCGTTCAGGCGCAGGTCGGTGGTGACGATGGCTGGCAGGTTCAGCGCAACGGTCTGCAGGCCGCCGTCGATTTCGCGGGTAACGTTGACCTTGTCGCCAGCAACCTCGACCTTGGAGGCGAAGGTGCCCTGGGCGTAACCGCTCAGTGCAGCCAGCATCTGGCCGGTCTGGTTGTTGTCGCTGTCGATGGCTTGCTTGCCAAGGATCACCAGCTGCGGTTGTTCTTTGTCGACCACTGCCTTGAGCAGCTTGGCCACAGCCAGCGAAGTCAGCTCTTCAGCCGATTCGACCAGGATGGCGCGGTCGGCACCCAGTGCCAGGGCAGTACGCAGTTGCTCCTGGGCAGTGGCCGGGCCGACGGTAACGACGACGATCTCGCTCGCAACGCCCTTCTCTTTCAGGCGCACGGCTTCTTCTACGGCAATTTCGCAGAAGGGGTTCATGGACATCTTGACGTTAGCAAGGTCGACGCCGGAGTTGTCCGCCTTGACGCGAACCTTGACGTTATAGTCGACCACTCGTTTGACAGCTACAAGAACCTTCATGGATTCCTCGTTACTCTCCGGTGAAAAGAATGTCGCCTGGGGCAAACCCGGCGATTGCGCGTGGGCACAAGGGCACCTCTAAAAACGATCACAGGTGGACGAATTTAACCCTGACCCAGCGGTCTCGTTTCGGCCTGTCAGTTGTAAAACCCGTGGGTCATTATTTGTCGTGGCGTGTAAACTCCACTACAAAGCGGGTTGTGGCGTAACTGCCCTGCTTTTCGCCTGGTTTTTAGGGGTGCTCCTGCATCCTGCGGTCAGCCTACGGCGAGCGCAAAACCGCTCGTATCTTGACCGTAACGCCCAATCCGGTCAATACGGCAAACCGGTCAGCTTCAAGCCGCGCTTCTTTGATTTTACTGGCCTGCGGCAAATTCAAACAAACGTTTGTATTGGACCCCGCGAGTGGTGTAGATATAATGCGCGGCCAAGAGAAAGCGGTGTAGTCCGTCATCGCTCGAGCTACAGCCCGAGCGTCTGAAAAATGACCGCCTGACACCCGCCAACAAAGAAAAACCGATGAGCCTTGAGTAGGAGAGAACCTGTGGAACGCGAATACATGGAATTCGACGTGGTCATTGTCGGCGCTGGCCCGGCTGGCCTGTCCGCCGCCTGCCGACTGAAGCAGAAGGCCGCCGAAGCCGGTAACGAAATCAGCGTCTGCGTGGTCGAGAAAGGCTCGGAAGTCGGCGCCCACATCCTCTCCGGTGCGGTGTTCGAACCTCGCGCCCTGAACGAACTGTTCCCGGACTGGAAAGAGCTCGGCGCCCCGCTCAACACCGAAGTCAAACGCGACGACATCTATGTGCTCAAGGATGCTGGCAGCTCGATCAAGGTCCCTGACCTGTTCGTGCCCAAGACCATGCACAACGAAGGCAACTACATCATCTCTCTGGGTAACCTGTGCCGCTGGCTGGCCCAGCAGGCGGAGAACCTGGGCGTCGAGATCTACCCGGGCTTCGCCGCCCAGGAAGCCCTGTTCGACGAAAACGGCGTGGTCCGCGGGATTATCACCGGCGACCTCGGCGTCGACCGTGAAGGCAACCCGAAAGAAGGCCTGTATACCCCAGGCATGGAGCTGCGCGGCAAGTACACGCTGTTCGCCGAAGGCTGCCGTGGCCACATCGGCAAACAGCTGATCAAGCGTTTCAACCTCGACAGCGAGTCCGACGTCCAGCATTACGGCATCGGCTTGAAAGAAATCTGGGAAATCGATCCGGCCAAGCACGAACAAGGCCTGGTTGTGCACACCGCAGGCTGGCCGCTGGATGTCATGGCCAAGGAAAACACCGGTGGATCGTTCCTCTATCACCTGGAAAACAACCAGGTAGTCGTAGGTTTGATCGTCGACCTGTCCTACTCCAACGCCTACCTGTCGCCGTTTGACGAATTCCAGCGCCTGAAACACCACCCGGTGATCAGCCAGTACCTCGAAGGCGGCAAGCGCATCAGCTACGGCGCCCGCGCCCTGGCCAAAGGTGGTTTGAACTCGCTGCCGAAAATGGTCTTCGCCGGCGGCGCCCTGATCGGTTGCGATCTGGGCACCATGAACGTGGCCAAAATCAAGGGCAGCCACACCGCCATGAAATCCGGCATGCTCGCCGCCGATGCGGTGGCCGAAGCCCTGCTGGCAGGTGGTGAAGGCGGCGATCAACTCAACAGCTACGTTACAGCGTTCAAAGCCAGCTGGCTGTATGACGAGCTGTTCTCCAGCCGTAACTTCGGCCCGGCCATGCACAAGTTCGGCCCGATGCTCGGCGCGGCGTTCAACTACCTCGACCAGAACTGGTTCGGTGGCAAACTGCCGTTCACCCTGCACGACACCAAGCCGGACTACGCCTGCCTGAAGCTGGCGGCCGACTCGAAAAAAATCGACTATCCAAAACCGGATGGCAAGCTGAGCTTCGACAAGCTGAGCTCGGTATTCCTCTCCAGCACCAACCATGAAGAAGAGCAGCCGTGCCACCTGAAACTGGCTGACGCGAGCATCCCGATCGGCACCAACCTGCCGCTGTACGACGAACCGGCCCAGCGCTACTGCCCGGCTGGCGTGTACGAAGTAGTCAGCCAGGAAGACGGCAGCAAGCGCTTCCAGATCAACGCCCAGAACTGCGTGCACTGCAAGACCTGTGACATCAAGGACCCTTCGCAGAACATCACATGGGTCACCCCGGAAGGCGCCGGCGGCCCGACTTACCCGAACATGTAAGTCTGCCGGCAACTAAAAAAGCCCTCTCGCCGTTGTGGCCAGGGGGCTTTTTTATCGCTTGTGTCAGGCTGTTCTGACTTCTTCGAACAACTCAGGGTGGCGATCAAGTAGCTTGAGCAATTTGACTAGGGCCAAGGGAGGCTTGGTCTTGCCGTTTTCGTAACGGGAGAATGCATTGACCCCGCCGCCGAATATTTCCGCTGCTTCACGCTGATCAAGTGCCAGCTTCTTGCGTACGGCAGCAATAAATTGCGGGTCGACAGCCGCAGCATTGACCTGCCGATTGAAAGCGAGCATCGCCGCACTGACACGCCGCGACTCTGTATCACTGAGCACCCTCTCAGCGCAGGCAGGGCAGTAATCCCCGGCAACATCAGTCACCCGGGTTGTCTCACCTTTGTAGGTGTACGGCAGATCGCGCCTGGCACTGACCAGCTCAGCCGCGCCACAGGCTGGACATTTCATTTTCACAACTCCTTGAAGGACACGATGAGCACATCATCGATGACCGTCAGTTTCAGGTAGACCCGCCAGCGCCCTGACCGTCGAAAGCCTGCAATGAGGCGTGCCTTTCTCCATGAGCAAATTAACCTAATAGGTTCAATTTGGCAAATAGGTTAATCCATTTGCCCCGCTCTAGAGTCTGCCCGATCAGCGCCCAGGCAGCAGGGAACCATTGTCACAGCAGATGAACTCAGCAGCGCACCGCCTCATCTTCGAAGGGCACCGCTTCACGTGCGCCAAAGTACAGTGCCGTAAGCAAGCCAACCACACCCATGACCAGGCAAAAGCCCACGCACACCCATGGGCTCCACGGCATCAGGGCGATCAGCAGCAATGGCGTGGTGCTCGCCCACAGGGCGTAGGCAATGTTGTAGGTAAAGGAAATGCCCGAGACGCGAATCTGCGCCGGGAACAAGCCGACCATCACCGATGGCACCACCCCCACCACGCCACAAGACAGGCCAGCAATGGCATAGGCCAGCCCGGTCCAGCCCCAGCCAGCCACCAGGCTGGCGTAAAGGCCGGCGATGCCCAAGGGCAGCAGCAGGCTGTAGATCATCAAGGCCCGCCAGGCGCCGATACGGTCCACCAGCAAGCCGGCCAGCACACAACCGATATTGAGAAAAACAATGCCCATGCTGCTCAAGGCGAAGGTGTGCCCGGCACTCATGCCGAAGCGCTGCTGCATCACCGTCGGGGTGATCACCACCAGCACCACCACCGCCGAGGTCAGCACGCAGGTGAGCAGCGCTGCCGGTATCAGCGCCCGGCGATGCTCACGCAACACGGTGCGCAAGGGGAAAGCCGGCGGCTGCTCACGGCGCTCGCGCAAGGCCAGGAACACTGGTGTCTCGCTCAACCAGCGGCGCAGCCAGACGCCGATCACGCCGAATACGCCGCCGAGCAGGAACGGGTAGCGCCAGGCGTAATCGAGGATTTCCTGGGGGCTGAACAGCTGTGCCAGCGCCGTGGCGGTCAGGGCGCCGAGCAGGTAACCGAAGGTCAGCCCTGCCTGCAAAAAACCCAGGGCGTAGCCGCGGCGCCCGGGCGGGGCGTGCTCGGCGACGAAGGTCCAGGCGCTCGGCACCTCGCCCCCTACCGCGGCACCCTGAAGGATGCGCAAGGCCAGCAGGATCAGCGGCGCTGCGTAGCCAATATCGGCATAGGTGGGCATCACCCCGATCAGCAGGCACGGCAAGGCCATCATCAGGATGCTCAGGCTGAACACCCGTTTGCGCCCCAGGTGGTCGGCGAAATGGGCCATCAGGATGCCGCCCAGCGGCCGCGCCAGATAACCGGTTACAAAAATCCCGAAGCTCTGCAGCAAACGCAGCCATTCGGGCATCTGCGGTGGGAAGAACAACTGGCTAAGGGTCAGGGCGAAGAACACGAATATGATGAAGTCGTAGATCTCCAGCGCCCCGCCCAGGGCCGCCAGGCTCAGGGTCTTGTGGTCGCTGCGCGATAGCTGCAGCGGGCGCGCAGGGTCAGTGGCCGTCATAGGGGTATCCGCAAGTGATCGAGTGCCGGTACGACAGGCGCACCAAGGCAAACGCAAGAGGATAGCAAAAGCTACCCGGCCACACCCAGCGCGGCTTCAGGACTGGCGGCAAAACGCGGTTTGGGCCAGGTCCATTCGCCGTGGGTTGTACGCCGGCCTGGCGGTGCGCTCGGGGATGCCCGGCAAATGGCCGATCACCTGCGGCGAGTCAATGATATGCATGAAGGACTGGATGGTCTCGTTGTCCGGAACCTTGGACAGGCTGACATTCACCGCGCGGCGCTGGTTGTCGGGAATCGAGGGGATCTTCAAGTGTTGCGATTCGTACAGCAAGGCGTGCTGGATCAGCGGATTGACCCGGCAGAACCGTTCCAGATCAACGCCGGCATGGCTGGCCAGGTCGATGTTGCCCAGCAGCAGGTTGAACGGTTGCAGTGCGCTCTGCACCAGGCGTTGCAGATCCTCGAAGCTCTCGACCGGGGCTATGCGGTAATAGCCCATGCCATTGAGCATCCGTTCCAGTTGCAGCAACTGCATCGGGTGTTCGTCGGCAATCAGGATCCGCAGCGATTTGTTCGGCATCGTCATGACCAAGGCAGAGAGCGTTAGAGACGTTCCTTGACCATACTGCGCCAGATCATCAATTGCAGGCTATTGGCGGGCACTTCGCCAGAGAGAGGGTCTTTACTGATAGTTGTCGGGAAATCGCCATAAATCAAGCAAGGCCATGACGGAATTTTCACATTTTTTCGACGTTGGCCGGTTACTGCGATTCCCACTGACGCATGCGCAGCCGGCAGTGTTTCATGGCGTTAACAATATGTTTCTCCACCACACTGCGCGAGATGCCCAGGCGCTCGGCGATCTGCGGGTGAGAAAGGCCGTCGAGCTTGCGCAGCAGAAAACTCTCGCGACAAGGCTGACTGAGTTCGGCCAGGGCGCGCTGCATCAGGTCCAGGCGCTGATTGAGGTCCATGCTTTGGGATGGCGCGGGGGTAAAGAAACGCTCATCGCTGTCGAGCACTTCAAGCGGCTCGGACTGGCGCAGCAAACCACGTCGATGCCCATCGATCACAAGATTCAGAGCGGTGCGATAGAGAAACGCCCGGGGATGCTCGATATCGTCTTCACCGTTGCGCTCGAGCACGCGGATATAGGCATCGTGGGCAACGTCTTCAGCCGCCTGCCGGTTACCCAGGCGGGCACAGAGAAAACTCACCAGTTCGCGATAGTAGTTTTCCAACACAACACCTGGCCGCGACATCTGCGGGGGTTCCCTGACTCGTGGTTGAGCGGATCTGAATGATGGCAGTATGCAATAATACAAATTATAATTATTCTCAGCAAGATCAGACCTTGATCCCGGTAAATTCCACGGCCCCCACCTCGTTTACCTGGGAGCCTCCCGTGTCTGCCGTGCCGCTTCGGCAGTGAGATGTCACGGGCCATTCCATCCGGCTGGAACCCTGCATGAAACGCTCACCGAATACTCGTCGCCTGCTGTTGTGTGGCCTCGGCCTGCTCAGCCTGGGCGCCCTGCTCGCCTGGAAAACCCTGCCCGCCGGTGGCGACCCGTTGAGCACCGTTACCGTGACCCGTACCGACATCGAAAGCAGCGTCACGGCCCTGGGTACCTTGCAGCCGCGGCGTTATGTGGACGTGGGTGCCCAGGCCTCCGGGCAGATCCGCAAACTGCACGTCGAGGTGGGAGATCAGGTCAAGGAAGGTCAGTTGCTGGTTGAGATCGACCCCTCCACGCAGCAGGCAAAGCTTGATGCCGGGCGTTTCTCGATCGACAACCTCAAGGCCCAGCTGGATGAACAGAAGGCTCAGTACCAACTGGCCGAGCAACAGTTCAAGCGCCAGCGCAACCTGGCCGCCGGCGGCGCCACCCGCGAGGAAGACGTGCAAAGCGCCCAGGCCCAGTTGAAGGTCACCCAGGCGCGCATCGACATGTACCGCGCACAGATTCGCCAGGCCCAGGCGAGCCTGCGCAGCGACGAGGCTGAGCTGGGTTACACGCGCATTTATGCACCGATGGCCGGCACCGTGGTCGCCGTCGATGCCCGCGAAGGCCAGACCCTTAACGCCCAACAGCAAACCCCGCTGATCCTGCGCATCGCCAAGTTGTCGCCAATGACCGTCTGGGCCCAGGTGTCCGAGGCCGATATCGGCCATGTCAAACCGGGCATGAGCGCCTACTTCACCACCCTGGCCGGCGGCAAGCGCCGCTGGACCAGCAGTGTGCGGCAAATTCTGCCGGTGCCGCCCAAACCCCTCGATCAATCCAGCCAGGGCGGTGGCAGCCCGGCCAGCGCCAGTGGTAGCGGCGCCAGCAGCAAAGTGGTGCTCTATACCGTACTGCTGGATGTCGATAACCCGGACAACGCCCTGATGGCAGAGATGACCACCCAGGTGTTCTTCGTTGCCGGGCGTGCCAGCAAGGTGCTCACCGTACCGGTGGCAGCCCTGGATGATCATGCCGACGGCAATGACCTGCGCATTGCCCAGGTGCTCGACAGCAAGGGCAAGGTCAACCAGCGCCAGGTCCGCACCGGCCTCAGCGACCGCTTGCGGGTGCAGGTGCTCGACGGCCTTGCCGAGGGCGAGCGCCTGCTGATCGGCGCACCTGCCGCAAGCGGGGGTTGAATGTCCACGCCCCTGATCGAACTGCGCGACATCCGCAAATCCTACGGTGGTGTCGATACGCCCAAGGTCGAGGTGGTCCGCGGCATCAGCCTGGCCATCCATCCCGGCGAGTTCGTCGCCATTGTCGGCGCCTCCGGCTCCGGCAAGTCGACGCTGATGAACATCCTCGGCTGCCTTGATCGTCCGACCTCAGGCAACTACTACTTCGCCGGCAAGGACGTCGCCGACCTCGACAGCGACGAGCTGGCCTGGTTGCGCCGTGAAGCCTTCGGCTTCGTGTTCCAGGGCTATCACCTGATCGCTTCGGGCTCGGCCCAGGAAAACGTCGAGATGCCGGCCATCTATGCTGGCACCCCCGCCGCCGAACGCCATGCCCGCGCCGCCGCCTTGCTCGAACGCCTGGGCCTGGCCAGCCGCACCGGCAACCGCCCGCACCAGTTGTCTGGCGGCCAGCAACAGCGGGTGTCGATCGCCCGCGCCTTGATGAACGGCGGACACATCATCCTCGCCGACGAACCGACCGGAGCACTGGACAGCCAGAGCGGCGCCGAAGTCATGGCCCTGCTCGACGAACTGGCCAGCCAGGGCCACGTGGTGATCCTGATTACCCACGACCGCGAAGTCGCGGCGCGGGCCAAGCGGGTCATCGAGATTCGTGACGGCCTGGTGCTCAGTGATTCGGCAGAGCAATCTGCTGCTCCCGCCGCCAGCGCTCCCGGCCTGCAAGCCGAAGACCTGCGCCAGCGCCTGAACCTCGGCGCCACTGCCAGCGGCGCCTGGAAAGGCGAGCTGGTCGAAGCCCTGCAGGCGGCCTGGCGGATCATGTGGATCAACCGTTTCCGCACCGCCCTGACCCTGCTCGGGATCGTCATCGGCGTGGCTTCGGTAGTGGTCATGCTGGCCGTCGGCGAAGGCAGCAAGCGCCAGGTCATGGCGCAGATGGCAGCCTTCGGCTCGAACATCCTGTACCTGAGCGGCAGCGCCCCGACACTGCGTGAACCGGCCGGGGTCATCACCCTCGACGATGTCGCCGCAGTATCCAGCCTGCCGCAGGTGAAGATGATCATGCCGGTGATCGGCAACTCGCTGATGGTGCGCTACGGCAACAATAACCAGCAGTTCTATGTGGGTGGCAACAACACCCACTTCAGCGAAATCTTCAATTGGCCGGTGGTCGAAGGCAGCTTCTTCACCGAGGCCGATGAACAGAGCGCGGCAGCCGTGGCGGTCATCGGCCAGAAGGTGCGGGAGAAACTATTTGGAGCCGGTAACGACCCCATCGGCCAGTACATCCTGGTCGAAAACGTGCCCTTCCAGGTGGTCGGCATTCTCGCCGGCAAAGGCGCAAGCTCGGGCGACCAGGACAGCGACGAGCGCATCGTGGTGCCCTACTCGGCCGCCGCCATCCGCCTGTTCGGCAGCCGCAACCCGGAGTACGTGACCATCGCCGCCGCCGACTCACGGCGCGTGGCCGACACGGAAGCGGCCATCGACCACCTGATGCGCAAGCTTCACAACGGCAAGCACGACTATGAACTGACCAACGACGCGGCGCTGATCCAGGCCGAAGCGCGCACGCAGAATACCCTGTCGCTGATGCTCGGCTCGATCGCCGCGATCTCGCTGCTGGTCGGCGGTATCGGGGTGATGAACATCATGCTGATGACGGTGCGCGAGCGTACCCGCGAGATCGGCATCCGCATGGCCACTGGCGCCCGCCAGCGCGACATCCTGCGCCAGTTTCTCAGCGAAGCGGTGCTGCTGTCGATGGTCGGCGGGGTCACCGGCATTGCCCTGGCCCTGTTGATTGGCGGCGTGTTGCTGCTGGCCGATATTGCCGTGGCCTTCTCCTTGCCTGCCGTGCTTGGCGCCTTTGCCTGCGCGGTGGTCACCGGCGTGGTGTTCGGCTTCATGCCCGCGCGCAAAGCCGCCCGCCTCGACCCGGTCAAAGCCCTTACCAGCGAATAATCCATGAACCTGCCCAGCCGTCTCAGTGTCCTGTCGATCAGTTTGGTGCTTGCCGCCTGTACCTCAACCACCCCTGCACCTTCGAGTGGCCTGCAGGCGCCAGCGCAGTGGCAGGGCCAGGCAGCCAGCACCCCGCTGCCCCACGAGAACTGGTGGCAGCAGTTCTCCAGCCCCGCGCTCGATCAACTGATCGAACACGCCCGGCGCAACAGCTTCGATCTGGCCGCTGCCGCCGCGCGTATTCGCCAGGCTCAGGCCTCGGCGGTCATTGCCGGCGCGCCGTTGCTGCCTGAACTCAAGTTCGGCCTGGATGCCAGACGCCAACGCCTGCTGCATGGCAACGCCTTCGACCAACTCGATGCCAGCAGCCGCGAACGCACCAGCACCTCGTTCGGCACCCGCTTGAGCGCCAGCTACGAAGTGGATTTCTGGGGCGGTAAAACGGCCGCACGCGACAGCGCCCTGTTCAACCTCGATGCCAGCCGTTTCGATCGCCAGACCGTCGAGCTGACCTTGCTCAGCGGCGTTGCCAACAGCTACCTGCAGAGCCTGGCCCTGCGTGAGCAGGTGCGTATTGCCCGCCTCAACCTGAGCAACGCCGAGGATGTCCTGCACCTGGTCGAAACCCGCTATCAGTCTGGCTCGGCCACCGCTCTGGAACTGGCCCAGCAACGCAGCCTGGTCGCCGGCCAGCAACGCCAGGTGCCGTTGTTCGAGCAGCAGTTGCAAGAGGCGCGCATCACCCTGGCAACCTTGCTCGGCGAGCCGGTGCAGGCGCTGCCCGCCCTTGAAGAATCAATTACCCGCCTGAACTGGCCGCAGATCGGCAGCGGCGTGCCCAGCGAGCTGCTCAGCCGCCGTCCCGACATTGCCACCGCCGAAGCCAGCCTGGCCGCCGCCCAGGCAGACGTGCAGGTTGCCCGCGCAGCAATGCTGCCGAGCCTGACCCTGGGCGCCGACCTGGGCTCGGGTGCCGACACCTTTGCCCAGGTGCTGCGCAGCCCCTACTACACCCTGAGTGCCGGGCTGGCTGCGCCGATCTTCAACAACGGCCGCCTGCGCGCCGAGCGCGACAAGGCCCGCGCCAAGCAGGACGAACTACTGGAGAATTACCGCAGCAGCATCATCAACGGCTTTGCCGATGTCGAGAAGGCGCTCAATGGCATCAGCGGTGTTGACCAGCAGCGCCAGTCGCAGGATGAGGAAGTGCAGCAGGCGCAGATCGCTTTCACCCTCTCCGAGCGCCGCTACCAGGCCGGCGCCGAGACCCTGCTGACCGTACTGGAAACCCAGCGCACCCTGTACCAGGCGCAAGACCAGCAGGTGCAACTGCGCCTGGCCCGCCTGCAAGGCAGCGTGGCGCTGTACAAGGCATTGGGCGGCGGATGGCAGGTGGTTCGCTAAATCATTGACCTGCCTGCACAAAACCTGTGGGGGCCGGCCTTGCCGGCGATGGCCCGCACAGCAGGCCCAATACAGCCAATCAGCTCACAATCCCGCGCAACGACAAATGCCGCGCATACCAGGGCCGCTGCGGCACCCGGCGCACCAGGTCGCCGATCTTGTCGTCTTCACCAAAGGTAATGCGCAGAGCCAGCTTCATGATCTCGACATCCATTTCCACCGATTTGCCCGGGAACATCCCCGGCGTGGTGCTGCAGCCATGGGTCACCGGCCCCAGCCACGGGTCGTCGACCTCGACCCAGCGCCCCGGGGCGAACCACTGCACGCCATTGACCTCAAGACGCCGAACCTGCCCCGGGTTGTAGCGCTCATGGGCGCGGTACCAATCCTCGATGCGATCATCGATCCAGCCATGGAAACCCCAGAACACCGGGTTGACGTGAGACGAGAACGGATCGCCGAGAAAGTCGTTTTCCGCCTCGTACCAGCGCCCGGCAAAATCAGCCGGGTCCCGGGCAAACGGCACTGGTGCACCGTTGACCGGATCACGTGGCACCGAGGCCCAGCACATGTGCAGCCAATCGTGCAGGTTCATTTCCAGCTCCGAACCGAATGCACCGAGGGTCAGCTTCGACAGGTACAGCGGGTCCTGGTACTGCGATTCCCAGACCTGGAAATTACTGCAGAAGGTCTCGCCGGCCTTGATCGCCGAGACCCATACGCCATAAGCCTCGTCGCCCGGTGCCCGCCAACCGGGCGGTACACAGTAACCGTCATGGTTGTCGTAATAGCGGGCAAAACCCTGGCGGTCGTGTTCGACGCTGGGTTGCGGCAAGGGGAAATGCGGCCATGACGGCAGGTCCTGCATCGACCGCGCCGTACCGAGCATATGCCGGTGCATGAACAGAAAGTCCACCCCCGAGCCATTGCGATGCTTGCGCGGGCCGCGGGCATCACGCTCCTTGTCACGCGGGCCGGGCTGCCAGCCCAGGCCACGCAAGGCACCGTGTTTTTCTTCAGACAGCCGATGCCATTTGTCACGGGTCGCGTGCCAGAGCTGATGGAACAAGCGGTGCTCGGCGCTGATCAGCCAGGCTTGCAACTGCGGAGTATAGGGCAGCCGCTCACGGGCTTCAGGAAACAGGCGCTTGACGGCAACAAAGTGACTGTCGGCCAAGGGCAAGACCATCGAGCGATCCAGCGGTTGCAAGCGGCCACTGAGGGTAGCGCTGCCAGCGTTGCCAAAACTGCCCCAGACTTCATCCAGGCTCGCGGTACATTCATAACCCGGCCCGCCCTGGGTGCTCATCAGCCGCCAGCGCACCGTGGCGGTGGACGCCCCGACCAGGTCGCCAAGCACTCGGTAGGCGGCCGGGGCGTCGCTGCGCAGAACCAGTTCGGTATCGACAAAACCACGCAGGCCACGGCCTTTGGCGGCGACGTCGAGGTACATCTGCAAGCCTTCCACAGGCAGCCCGGCGAGCTCGCCATCGGCACCGCTCAAACGCAAATCCCAGACGCCGCGCAATTGATCGGCCAGGTGCTGGCCAGCGGCATCCGCGAGCTCAACGCTGGCCTCGCCGGGGGTGACGATGTCGTCCTGTGGATCGTGGGTCAGTTGCTTGTGCGCGTAATAGGCGGCTGGCACGGTCGCGCCCGCCACCGCCAGGCCCGCTATGAATCCTCGTCGCGAAATCGTCATCGTCCTACCCGTATCAGCCATGAAGCAGGCTTTATCCAAGCTAGGACGTTTCCTGGAGGGGGAAATTTAACCACTGCCGCCCTGTGCTAATTCGATCGGCGGCTATTTCGTTTTCAAGGAACCTCCCTTGGAAAAGGTACCGCCCATGTCAGCCTCCACCTCCCTGACCAACGCCTTGGGCAACGGTCTGCGCAAGCTGGTCGGCAAACCTGCCAGAACCAGTGCCTACGGAGTGTTCGATGTGCAGCTCAAAGCCATCATGCCCCTCAGCCCGTCCCTCAGCCGCTTCGTGTTCAGCGGTGAGGATGTCGGGCAGATGCGTACCCTGGCTGCCGACCAGCGCATCAAGATCTTCTTTCCCTCTGCCGATGGCCAATACCCGAACCTGCCCAAGCAAGGTTCCTGGCAGCAAGCGCGTCGCGGCCTGAGCGCCGAGCAGAGCCCGCCGATGCGCACCTATACCATCCGCGACCTGCGCCGCGAGGCACTGGAAGTGGATGTCGACTTCGTCCTGCACGGCGTCAACGGCCCGGCATCGACCTGGGCGACCCAGGCACGCATCGGCGATCGCCTGCAGATGGTCGCCCCGAACCTGGCCTTCGACGCCGACCCCGGCGGCTACGAATGGCGCCCCCCGAAGAACCTGCGCAACCTGCTGCTGATCGGCGATGAAACCGCCCTGCCGGCAATTGCCGGCATCCTTGAGCAGATGGCCGCAGACCTGCCCGAAGTCCCGGTACAGGCGTTCATCGAAGTCCCCTGCGAAGCCGATTGCCTCGACCTGACCTGCAGCCGCGCCACCGAACTGAACTGGCTGCCGCGC
Source organism: Pseudomonas sp. B21-035 (assembly GCF_024748945.1). Classification (NCBI taxonomy): domain Bacteria; kingdom Pseudomonadati; phylum Pseudomonadota; class Gammaproteobacteria; order Pseudomonadales; family Pseudomonadaceae; genus Pseudomonas; species Pseudomonas sp. B21-035. Next base: position 1,836,968 of record NZ_CP087179.1, on the reverse strand, counting down.
GAAGTGCTGCACTGCACCCACGGCGAAGCGATGATCCATGCCATCCGCGAGCTGGCGCGCCTGCCGGCAGCCGCAGCGCGTACAGGTGCGAAGGTCGCCCTGGAGGAGGTCGATATCGACCGGCAGATCCTCTGGGAACTGGCTCAACCCGGCAACGGCGACTTCTATGCCTGGATCGCCGGCGAGTCGGCAGCGGTGATGAATATCCGTCGCTACCTGATCACCGAGCGCGGGCTGGATCGCAGCGCCCTGACGCTGATGGGCTACTGGCGCGCGGGTCGCACGTTCGACTGAGGGCCATAAAAAGGGCTCTTCACTGAATCCTGGGTTGGGGGGCGCGAGCTTATCCATTCGCTGTGGCGCTGCTGCCGGCCCCACACTGAATGGATAAGCTCGCAGCCTCAACATCCCAACCCAACCCAACCCAAGAATCATAGTCCCCAGGATAGCGTGAAGATCCATAAAAAAGCCCGGTGCACTGCCCCGGGCTTTTACATGCCTGGGCCGTTTACAGTCTGGCCACCGCCGCAGCAACCGCCCGAGCAAAGCGCGCCGCCACCTCATCAACCTGCTCGGCAGTAATGATCAGCGGCGGCAGGAAACGCACCACGGCGCCCTGACGCCCACCCAGTTCCAGAATCAGCCCACGCTTTAGGCATTCGCGCTGCACCAGCGGTGCCAGGCGCGGGCAGACCGGCGGATGCCCCTGGGCATCGAGCTGCCCTTGCGGATCAACCAGCTCGACCCCCAGCATCAGGCCACGGCCACGAATATCCCCCAACTGCGCGAAGTCCGCCTGCAAGCGGCGCAGATGGCCGGCCAGGCGTTCGCCCATGGCCTGGGCATGGCTGCACAGGTCGTGTGACTTGAGGTAGTTGATCACCGCCGAGCCTGCGGCCATGGCCATCTGGTTGCCACGGAAAGTACCGGCGTGCGCCCCCGGCTGCCAGGTGTCCAGCCACTGGCGATAGACCACCACCGCCAACGGCAGGCTGCCGCCAATGGCCTTGGACAGCACCACCACATCCGGAGTGATGCCTGCATGCTCGAAGGCAAACATTTTGCCGGTGCGGGCAAAGCCACTCTGGATCTCGTCGACGATCAGCGCCACACCGGCCTTCTCGGTAATGCGCCGCACACCGCGCAGCCATTCGATGTCCGCCGGGATCACCCCACCTTCACCCTGGACCACTTCGACGATCACCGCCGCCGGCAGTTGCACGCCGCTTTCCGGGTCGCTGAGCAGGTTTTCCAGGTAGTGCAGGTTGACCTTCACGCCCTCTTCGCCGCCCAGCCCGAAAGGGCAGCGATAGTCATAAGGGTACGGCAGGAACTGCACGCCATTGGCCAGCAAGGCGGCCAGCGGCTTCTTCGGCCCCAGGCTGCCCATCAGGCTCAGGGCGCCCTGGGACATGCCGTGGTAGCCGCCCTGGAACGACAGCACGGTATTACGCCCGGTAGCGGTGCGCACCAGTTTCAACGCCGCTTCCACCGCGTCGGTGCCGGTCGGCCCGCAAAACTGGATCTTCGCTTCGCCGCGCAGTTGCTCGGGCAGCAGGCTGAACAGGTCCTGGACGAACTGGTCCTTGACCGGCGTGGTCAGGTCCAGGGTGTGCAGCGGCAGTTCATCGGCCAGCACCTGCTGGATCGCTTCGATCACCAGCGGATGGTTATGCCCCAGCGCCAGGGTCCCGGCGCCGGCCAGACAGTCGATGAACTGACGCCCTTCTACGTCTTCGACATAGATGCCACGGGCGCGCTTGAGCGCCAGCGGAATGCGCCGCGGGTAACTGCGGGCATTGGATTCCTGCAGGCTCTGGCGGGCCAGCAACGGCGACTCATTGAATGCATAAAGTGTTTCAGCAGCGTCTGCGGTGGAAGACACCGGCAGCGCCTGGGCAAGGCTGATAGCGACTGACATCTGGGAAACCCTCGCAAGCAAGCGGATGTGCCCGTCACGCGCCTGTTGCCAGAGGAGTGCGGGTTGTTATCGCTTGAAAAACGCTTCAGCGCCCTGCGGATTTAGCCGATGCCCATCAACGCTGCGGATTTTTTCAACTGCCGCTTTGCACTTACCGGTTACGACGGGTTTGCACGCAACGGAATGTGCAACAACACCCGCAAGCCATCGCTGCGGCTGTCAAAGCGCAAGCTGCCGGCACAGCGCTGGACGATCGCCTGGACAATCGCCAGGCCCAACCCGCATCCGCCGCTCTGGCTATGGCGCCAGAAGCGCTCGGTCAGGTGCTCGATGTCCTGTTCGGGAATACCGGGGCCGTGATCGCGCACCAAAAATGCCACCCGGTCCTGTTCCATCTGCACTGCCAGCTCCACCGGTTCGCTGCCACGGGTATGACGCAGGGCGTTGTCGAGCAGGTTGCGTAGGGCCGTGACCGCCAGTGGCGTGGGCATCCCGAGGTAGAGCTGGGCGGCGCCGGGCGCCAACTGCAGATCGATGCGCCCGGTGTTGTCGACCCCGGTGTCCAGGATTGCCTGGCGGGCGATCTGCTCGGCGTTGCACTGCAGGCCGTCTTCAAACGACAGTCGGCCTTCCACCCGGGCCAGCAGCAACAGTTGTTCAAGAGTCCGGTGCAGACGATCGGCGCCCTGCTCGGCGTGTTCAAGGGCCTGCTCGCGCACCTCGCCGTCGGTCATCCGTGCCACCTGCAGGTGGGTTTTGATCGCGGTCAGCGGGCTGCGCAGCTCATGGGCGGCATCATCGGTCAGGCGCCGTTCGCGCTCGATGGTCTGGCCAATGCGCAAAAACAGCTGGTTCTGGGTTTCCAGCAAGGGTTGCAGCTCACTGGGCAAGCCGCGCACCTGCAAGGGCTCAAGGGAGTCCGGGCTGCGCCGGCGCAAGGCATCGCGCATCCGGTTGAGCGGCGCCAGCCCCTTGCCAACACCCATCCATAGCAAGCCGAGGCTGCCGAGCAAGGCCATCAGCACCGGTGCCGAGGCCGCCAGCAGGATCGAACGGTTGAGGGCCTCGCGCTCCTGATGGCGGTCGGCGGTGGTAATGCGCACATCGCCATGGGCATAGGTGAAACTGCGCCAGCGAGCGCCGTCGATGGTCTGGTCGCGAAACCCGCTGCGCTGGTCGTCGAGGGGCTGCTCATTATTGTGGCTGCGGGCAAGAATCTCGCCGCGCAGCGAGCTGACCTGGCAGGCCATGCCGTCGACGCTCAACTGGTCGGCGCTCAGGCGCGTGCCCTCGCCCTTGCTCGACAGCGGTTGCGGCAACTGGTCGACCAGGCCGGCAACCATGCGTGCCGATGCCACCAGGCGCTGGTCGAGGGAGAACATCATCTGCATGCGCAGGTCGCGCAGCATCCACGCCGCGGCCAGCACCCAGATGACGATGAAGGCAGTGCCCAGGATCAGGGTCAGGCGCAAACGCAGGGTCATGCTTGCGGCTCCTCCGGCAGTTGCGCCGGGCCCAGGCGATAACCCAGGCCGCGCACGGTTTCGACGATACCGTTGCCCAGTTTGCGCCGCAGGTGATGGATATGCACGTTCAGGGCGTTGCTCTCGACCTCGTCGCCAAAGCCATAGACGCTGTCCTTGAGCTGTTCGCTGGAGAGCACCCGGCCACGGTTGTGCAGCAGCGCCTGCAATAGCGCCTGCTCGCGCCGCGACAGGTCGACCGGGCGGCCACCCAGGCAGGTTTCGCGGCTGCTGGGGTCGTAGCTTAGCGGGCCATGCTCGATGATGTTCACCGCTCGCCCGGCGGCGCGGCGCAGCAAGGTGTGCAGACGTGCGGCCAGTTCACGCAGGTCGAACGGCTTGAGCAGGTAATCGTCGCCACCGGCCTGCAGGCCCTCGACCCGGTCAGTGACCGCATCGCGGGCGGTGAGGATCAGCACCGGCAGCTCATGGCCCTGCTGGCGCAGGCGCTGCAGCAGCTTGAGGCCGTCTTCGTCGGGCAGGCCGAGGTCGAGCACCATGACGTCGAACGCCGCGGCCTGGAGCATGGCCTGGGCCGCGCCGGCGCTGGCCACCCGGTCGACGGTCATGCCCTGGGCGCCCAGGCCGGCGCTGATGCCGCTGGCGATCAGGTCATCATCCTCGCAGAGCAGTACGTGCATGGTCGGGTCTCGATCTTAAAAGGCTTATTCAAGCCCAGGCGGATTAACCCAGGATTATGCCGCGCCAGGCCACAGCCGTCGCGGCCTTGGCGACAGCCGTCAGCCAACGGGTTAACTTTCGGTTAATCGGACTGGGCCAAGCTGAGCCCTTCATCGCATTGCCAAGGCGTCGACATGCGCGTTTTTCTGTTTGCCCTGATGTTCCTGCTAAGCGGCCTGAGCCAGGCCAACCCCTTTGCCCAGAGCGATTTTTTGCCGGTCAACAAGGCCTTCGTGTTCAGCAGCGAACGCCTGGAGTCGGGGCAAATGCGCCTGCACTGGCAGATCACCGATGGTTACTACCTGTACCAGAAACGCCTGAAATTCGACGGCCTGGCCTCCGAGCAGCAACCGCAACTGCCACCCGCCCTGCCCCACAGCGATGAGTACTTTGGTGAAACCCAGGTCTACCGTGGCGAGCTCGAGCTGATCCTGCCCGCCAGCGCCAGCGGCGAACTGCGCATGGGCTGGCAGGGCTGCGCCGACGCCGGGCTGTGCTACCCGCCACAAACCAGTGTGGTCAGCCTGGGTGGTACAAGCGCCGCCGCGCAGGCCAGCGACCAGGCCCTGGCCGGCGGCCTGCAACAGTCGACCCTGGCCTGGAACCTGCTGGCCTTCCTCGGCCTGGGCCTGCTGCTGGCCTTCACCCCGTGCTCGTTGCCGATGCTGCCGATTCTTGCAGGTCTGGTACTGGGCAGTGGTGCCAGTGCCCGCCGCGGCTGGTTGCTGGCCAGCGTCTATGTGCTGAGCATGGCCCTGGTCTACGCCGCCCTGGGCGTGGTTGCCGCATTGCTGGGCGCAAGCTTTCAGGCCTGGCTGCAGCAACCCTGGCTGCTGGGCACCCTGGCCGGGCTGTTCGTGCTACTGGCCCTGCCGATGTTCGGCGCCTTCGAGCTGCAGCTACCTGTATGGATCCGCGACCGCCTGGAGCGTGCCGGGAATGGCACCCGCGGCGGCAACCTGTACGGCGCGGCCTTGCTCGGGGCCTTGTCGGGCCTGCTGATGGGCCCGTGCATGACCGCACCGCTGGCCGGCGCCCTGCTGTACATCGCCCAGAGCGGCAATGCCGTGCATGGCGGCCTGGTACTGTTCACCCTCGGCCTGGGCATGGGCCTGCCGTTGCTGTTGCTGGTCACCCTCGGCAACCGCTACCTGCCGCGCCCGGGCGCCTGGATGAACCGGGTCAAGGGCCTGTTCGGCTTCGTCTTCCTGGCCATGGCCCTGTATACCTTGCGCGCAGTGCTGGAGCCTTCATTGTGGCTGGGCCTGGCCGGTGCCTGGCTGATCGCCCTGGCCTGGGCTGCGTGGCCGGCCTTGCAAGCTATGCGGGCGCTTCGGGCACTGTCGCTGCTGCTGGGCTTGTGGGGCAGCCTGTTGATCGTCGGCGCGGCAGCCGGTGGCAACGACCCCTGGCAGCCGCTGCAGCCGTTCACCGCCGCCAGCGCGCCAATGGGCCTTGCCGTGCCGCATGATGCCTTCACCACCGTCAGCCAGCCGGCCGAACTGCAGCGCGAGCTGGAGGCGGCCAAGGCCCAGGGCCAGTGGGTGATGCTCGACTACTATGCTGACTGGTGCGTGTCGTGCAAGGTCATGGAGAAACAGGTGTTCGCCCGCGCCGACGTACTGGCGGCGCTTGGCGGCGTGCGCCTGCTGCGCCTGGATGTGACCGCCGACGCACCGTCCAGTCGCGAGTTGCTGCAGCGCTACCAGGTCCCGGGCCCGCCCAGCCTGATCTGGATCGGCCCGGAGGGCAACGAGCGCCGGGCCCGGCGCATCACCGGTGAAATCGATGCGGCGAACTTCCTCCAACACTGGGCCGCTACCCGGAGCCAAGGATGATGCTGACCGTCGCACTCGGGCCACTGACCATGGCCCTGAACCACCTGCTGCTGATCTGCGCCCTGGCCCTGGCCAGCCTTGTTGGCTGGCGCGTCGCCAAGCGCGGCGGCGACAACCCCGAGTCGGTGCTGTTCGGCCTGTTCCTGCTCGGCCTGCTCAGTGCACGCCTGGGCTTTGTCATCCAGTACTGGGCGATGTACCGCGAAGACCTGCTGCAGGTCATCGACCTGCGCGATGGCGGCTTTCTGCTCTGGCCAGGCCTGCTGGCGGTAGCCATCGGCGCCTTCTGCCTCGGCTATCGCCGCCCGGCCCTGCGCCGGCCGCTGGGCTGGGGCCTGCTCAGCGGTGGCCTGTTCTGGCTGCTCGGCAGCCTGGCCAGCCACCTGTATGACCAGGGCACTCAACTGCCGGAAATGAGCTTGCGCAAGGCCAGTGGCCAGTCCGTCGAGCTCACCGACTACCGCGGCAAGCCACTGGTGATCAACCTCTGGGCTACCTGGTGCCCGCCGTGCCGGCGCGAGATGCCGGTGCTGCAACAGGCCCAGGGTGATTACCCGGACATCACCTTCCTGTTCGTCAACCAGGGCGAGGCGCCACAGACCGTGGTCACCTTCCTCGCCACCACCGGCCTTAATCTGTCCCACGTGCTGTTCGACAGCGGCGGCCAGCTGGCGCAGAAGGTCGGCTCCATGGCCTTGCCCACCACCTTGTTCTATAACGCCGAGGGTCGCCTGGTCGGCAGCCATCTTGGCGAGCTGTCGCGGGCCAGCCTCAGCCATGCCCTGCAATCTTTCGAGCACGCGCCCGCGCCTGCCGCCCCATCCCCCACAAGGAACGTCGCATGCGATCTCTGCTGAAACTGCCCCTCACCCTGGCCGTGGGCCTGATGACCAGCCAGCTGGCGCTGGCTGAAACACTCCCCAAGGCCATCCAGCAACTGGAGGCCAAAGGCGCAAAAATCAAAGGCAGCTTCGACGCCCCCGATGGCCTGCGTGGCTACGCGGCCGAATACCAGAACCGCGGCCTGGCACTGTACCTGACCGCCGATGGCAAGCATGTGCTGGTGGGCAGCCTGTTCGACGAGCAAGGCAAGGACCTGAGCCAGGCGCCGCTGGAAAAACTGGTGTACGCCCCCATGGCCAAGGAGGTCTGGGCAAAGATGGAAAAAACCGCCTGGATCGCCGACGGCAAGGCCGATGCACCACGCATCGTCTACCTGTTCAGCGACCCCAATTGCCCGTACTGCAACATGTTCTGGCAGCAGGCGCGGCCCTGGGTCGAATCGGGCAAGGTGCAGTTGCGGCACATCATGGTCGGTATCATCCGCGAAGACAGCCCGGGCAAATCGGCCGCCCTGCTGGCCAGCAAGGACCCGGCCAAGGCCCTGGCGCAACATGAAAAGGCCGGCAAGGCCAGTACCCTCAAGGCCTTGGACAAGGTTCCCGAAGCGGTACAAGCCAAGCTCGACGCCAACCTCGCGGTCATGGAAGAACTCGGTTTGTCAGCAACCCCGGCGATCTTCTACCTCGACGACCAGCAGCAACTGCAAACCCAACAGGGCGCTCCGCGTCCGGAGCTGCTGGGCAAGATCCTCGGCAAGCGTTGAGCACGCGATTGATGTAACAACAGGGCGGTCACGGCGTCTTGAGGATACCTGCCTCATCCCACCACAGGACCTCGCCATGACCCGCCCTGCCTACCTTGACCGCTTCATCCGCTCCTCCCTGGACATCCAGCTGCTGCGCTGGAGCCTGATCCTGATTTTCTTCGGCTTTGGCTATGCCAAGTGGTTCGATTACGAAGCCCAGGCCCTGATCCCGCTGATCGACAACAGCCCGTTGCTGTCCTGGCTGCACCTGGCCTTCGGCATCCACGGCGCCAGCTATGCGCTGGGCGTGGCGGAATGGGCGATTGGCGCGGCGTTGCTGGCCGGCATCTGGCAACCACGGCTGGCGGTGATCGGCGCCCTGGGCTCGGTGCTCACCTACGCCACCACCCTGACCCTGATCGTTACCACTCCGGGCGGCTGGGAGAACAGTGCTGGCGGGTTCCCGGCCATGGGCGGGGCGACGTCCTTCCTGATCAAGGACGCCGTGCTGCTGGCCGCTTCAGTCGCCTTGCTCAAGCACGACCTGCAGCGCAACAGCCCCACCCCGGCCTGAAGCCCTACAGCGCTTCCAGTTCAGCCATCAGGTCACTGAGACGGTCGACCTTGTCATCGCTCAGCTCACTGGCCTTCAGGCTCTGGACATAGGTTGCCAGCTCCTCGACCGTGCTGCACTCGAACATCGCCCGCAGCGGCACGTTCAGTTGCAGCACCTTTTGCACCCGCGAGGCGATCTGGGTGGCCAGCAGCGAATGCCCGCCCAACTCGAAGAAGTTGTCGCGCACCCCGACCCGCTCGGCCTTGAGCACCTCGGCCCAGATCCCGGCCAGGGTGCTCTCCAGTTCGCTGCGCGGCGCCAGGTAGGCCTGGCTGTGCTGGGCGCCGATGTCGATGGCCGGCAAGGCCTTGCGGTCGAGCTTGCCGTTGGCATTGAGCGGCAGTTGCTGGAGCCAGGCCCAGTGCAGCGGCACCATGTACTCCGGCAACTCGGCACGCAGGCGCTGCTTGACTTGCTCCAGCAGCACGCTGGTATCGACACCCGCAGTGCTGGCCACCAGATAGCCGACCAGGTGCTTGCCATTGACCCCGTCCTGCACGCCGACCGCCGCATCGCGAATCGCGCTTTGCTCATGCAGGCGCGCTTCGATCTCGCCCAGCTCGATGCGGTAGCCGCGGATCTTCACCTGATGGTCGATACGGCCGACGTATTCGAGCACGCCGTCAGGCCGCCGGCGCGCCAGGTCGCCGCTGCGATACAGGCGCTCGCCCGGTGCGCCGAACGGGTGCGGGATGAAGGCTTGCGCAGTGCGCAGCGGGTCGCCGACATAACCACGGCCGACACCGGTACCGGCCACACACAACTCACCGACGGCGCCCAGCGGCACCAGTTGCTGATCGTCGCCTATCAGGTACAGGCGGTTGTTGTCGGTCGGCGTACCGATTGGCAGGTAACTGCCACGGGTCGAGGCAGCATCGACGCGGAAGAACGCCACGTCATCGGAACACTCGGCCGGGCCATAGGCATTGACCAGGCCGATGTGCGGGTAGCGCTGCAGCCACTGCCAAGCCAGCTCCGGCGGCATCGCCTCACCGGTCGGCAGCATCCAGCGCAAGCCATCGAGCTGTTGCTGCTCGCTGGCGAGCATGCCCTGGATCAGCGACGGCACGCTTTCCAGTACGGTAATGCCGGTAGCCTGCACGTGTTCCAGCAACCCTTGCGGGTCGTGGGCAATGGCGTTCGGCACGATGGCTACCTGGGCCCCGAACAGCGGTGCGGCGAGGAACTGCCAGACCGAGATATCGAAACTTTGCGAGGCGGTCTGGGCAATCACATCCTGCTCGTCCAGTTGCAGGTACGGCACCTTGCTCAACTGGTTGTTGAGCATGCCGCGCTGCTCGACCATCACCCCCTTGGGCAGGCCGGTGGAGCCTGAGGTATAGATCACATAGGCAAGGTTGTCCGGCCCGCTGTAGATACCTGGATTAGCATCCGGCCCGACGACTGCCTGGACCTGCTCCCAGACCAGCAACTTCGGCCGCCCGGCACAGCTGAGCTCATCAAGCAGAGCACGGCCCTGCTCGGCACAGGCTGCGCTGCACACCAGCACCGGGGTACGACTGAGTTCGATGATCCGCTGCAGGCGTGCACCCGGCAGGCCAGGGTCCAGCGGCAGGTAACCGGCGCCGGCCTTGAAGCTGCCGACGATCATGCCCAGCAGCGGCAGGTCGCGTTCAGCCAGCAGCGCCACTGGCTGATCGATTGCCACGCCGGCGGCCACCAGCGCATGGCCCAGGCGGTTGGCCTGGCGGTTGAGCTCGAGGTAACTCAGCGAGTGTTCCAGGCAGCGCGCAGCAGTGCGTTGTGGATGCGCGGCAACCCGCGCCTCAAACAGTTCGACGTAGCTTTGCTCAAGGCTGTAGGCCTGCTCGCTGCGGTTGCAGTCGTCGAGCAAGAAGCTGCGCTCGGCTTCACCGAGTAATGGCAACTCGCTGACCTCGCCCTGGAAGCCGTCGGCCAGGGCCAGCAGCAGGCGCTTGAATTCGGCCAGCAAGCGCTCGACCGTGGCAGTGTCGAAGTAGCGCTGGTCGAACGACAAATGCAGGCCCAGGTCATCGCCCGGGTAGCAGACCGCGGTCAACGGGAAGTTGGTGTGGGTGCGCCCGGAATCGGAGCTGGCGTTGAGGCTTTGCGCGCGATCGAGTACGGCAACCTCCACCGGCGCGTTCTCGAACACGAACAGGCTGTCAAACAGCGGCTGGCCCTTGGGCAGTTCGCTGCATTCCTGGATGCTCACCAGCGGCAGGTACTCGTACTCGCGCAGTTCCATGTTGCGTTCCAGCAGGCCTTGCAGCCACTGGCGCACGCTGCAGCGCTCGCCCGCGGCCGGCAGTTTTACCCGCAGGGCGATACTGTTGATGAACAGCCCGACCGTACGCTGCATCTGCGGCATGCTCACCGGCCGGCCCGCCACGGTGACGCCGAAAACCACGTCGCGCTCGCCGCTGTAGCGGCTCAGCACCAGCGCCCAGGCGGCTTGGGCAAAGGTGTTGATGGTCAGCTGATGAGCCTGGGCCAGCTCGCGCAAGCGGGCGCCATCGGTGGCATCGAGGCGCGTGTAGCAATCGCCGACGACCATTCCGGCATTTTCCACCGCATGGTCACGCAGCAATGGCCGGTCGCTGGGCACCGCGGTGCTGCGCTCGAAACCTTCGAGGTTGTTGCGCCACCACTGGCGCGCCTCGTCCAGGTTCTGGTGCTGCAGCCAGCTGATGTAGTCGCGGTAGCGCGGCGGCACCGGCAGTTGCGCCTGACGGCCCTCGCCCAGGGCCAGGTAGATCTCGAAGAAGTCATTCATCAGCAGCGAACGGCACCAGGCATCGATGAGGATGTGGTGGTTGCTCATCATGAACCAGTAGCGGTCCTCGCCCACCCGCACCAGGCGCAGGTGGAACGGCGCCTGCTGAAGCAGGTCGAAACCGGCCTCGCGCTCGTGCTTGTGCAATGCCTGCAGGCGCGCTTCCTGTTCAGCTTCAGGGATACCCGACCAGTCTTGATAGTCGACCGCCGTCGCCCCCGGTTTGTGAATGATCTGTAGCATGGCCTCGCCGGCGTTCCAGCAGAACGAGGCGCGCAAGGCTTCGTGACGGCCAACCACCGCTTGCCAGGCCTGGGCAAAGCGCTGCGGGTCCAGCGCGCTGTTGATCCGGTAGCGGTCCTGCATGTAGTAGATGCCGGTGCCCGGCTCCAGCAGAGTATGCAGCAGCAGGCCCTCCTGCATCGGCGTCAGCGGATAGACGTCGTCGATTTGTGCAGCGGCGACCGGCAAGGCATCGATCTGCTCCTGGCTCAATTGCGCCAGCGGGAAGTCCGATGGCGTGAAGCTGCCAGTGCCCGGCGCCAGGCAATGCTCGATCAGGGCAATCAGTTCGAGCCGGTAGGCTTCGACCAGGGTTTCGATGGTTTCCTGGTCATAGCGCTCACGGCTGAAGGTCCAGCGCAACTGCAACTCACCACCGTACACCTGGCCATCGACGCTCAGCCAGTTGGGCAGCGGCGCCTCCAGCGCATGGGCAAGCCCGACGCTTTCATCCACCGGCTGGTACAGCGCGCCGGCCTGGAACTGCTGGTCGAACTGGCCCAGGTAATTGAAGGTGATCCGCGCCTGGGGCAACGCGGCCATGGCTTCGCGCACCGGCGCATCGGCCAGGTAGCGCAGCACACCGTAGCCCAGGCCTTTGTGCGGCACCGTGCGCAATTGCTCCTTGATGGCCTTGATCGAAGCGCCCTGCCCAGCCGCCTCTTCGACGTTATGCGGGCTCAGGCTCAGCGGATAGGCACTGGTGAACCAGCCGACGCTGCGGGTCAGGTCCATGTCTTCGAACAGGTTCTCCCGACCATGGCCTTCCAGTTGCACCAACACCGAGCTGTCGCCGCTCCAGCGGCACAGCACGCGAGCCAGGGCGGTCAGCAGCAGGTCGTTGACCTGGGTGTGATAAGCAGCGGGCGCTTCCTGCAGCAATTGCCGGGTATGGGTCGCGTCCAACTGTACGCTGAGGGTCTGCGCCTGCTGGTGCAGGTTCGCCCCCTGCGGGTGATCGCAGGGCAGTTCGCGGCTGGCGCGGCTCAGTTGCGCTTGCCACCAGCTTTGCTCGTCACGCAGCGAGTCGCTGCCGGCATAAGCCAGCAGGCGCGCCGCCCAGTCGCTCATGGCGCGGGTCTTGGCCGCCAGCGGCTGACCGCGGTACAGCGCTTGCAGGTCTTCCAGCAACACCCGCCACGACACACCATCGACCACCAGATGATGGATCGCCAGCAACAGCCGCTGGCGGCCCTCGCCGTCTTCGACCAGCAAGGCGCGCAGCAGCGGCCCGTCTGCCAGGTCGAGGCTGCGCTGGACATCGCTGTACAGCGCCTGGCAGTCGCCCAGGTCGGCTACCGAGGCCTGCCAGAGCAACTCGCGCTGGTCGGCCTGGGCGTACTCGCCGTGCCACTGGCCGCCTGCCTGGGTGAAGCGCAGGCGCAAGGCATCATGCTGCTGCAGCAACTGCTGCAAGGCCTGCTCCAGGGGCTTGCCGTGCAAACGCTCGGCGGGTGCCAGCAATACCGCCTGGTTCCAGTGCTGAGGGTGCGGCACATCGCTGTCGAAGAACCAGTGCTGGATCGGCGTCAACGCCGCGCGGCCGCTCAGCGGGCCCTGATCAATCTGGCTGGTTTCGCTGCGGCTGACCACGGTCGCCAGGGTCTGGATGGTCTGGTGCTGGAACAGATCGCGCGGGGTGAAATGCAGCCCCGCCTGACGCCCACGGCTGACCACCTGGATCGACAGGATCGAGTCACCGCCCAGTTCGAAGAAGTTGTCCTGCAGGCCAACCTGCTGAACGTTCAGTACCTCGCGCCAGATCGTCGCCAGTTGCTGTTCCAGCTCGCTGCGCGGCGCTTCATATCGTTGGCGGCCCTGCTCAAGGTCCGGCGCCGGCAAGGCGCGGCGGTCTAGCTTGCCATTGCCCATCAGCGGCAGCTGTTCAAGCAGTACCAGGTGAGTCGGCACCATGTAGTCCGGCAGCTGCAGGCGCAGCTGCGCCTTCAGTGCATCACGCAGCGCGGCCTGTTCGGTGGCATCCGCCAGGGCCTGGTCGCAGACAAGATAGCCCGCCAGTTGTTTGCCCCCGGGCATGTCCAGGGCCAGCACCACAGCCTCGCGCACCGCCGGGTGTTCAAGCAGGCGGGTTTCGATCTCACCCAGCTCGATACGAAAGCCGCGAATCTTCACCTGATGGTCGATTCGACCGACATACTCCACCAGCCCGTCAGCACCCTGGCGCACCAGGTCGCCGGTACGGTACAGGCGCCCGCCATTGGCGCTGAACGGATCGGCAACAAAACGCTCGGCGCTCAAGCCCGGGCGCTCGTGGTAACCCTGGGCCAGGCCGGCGCCACCGACGTACAGCTCGCCAATGCCGCCTTGCGGCAACAGGGCCAGGTCGGCATCGAGGATGTACGCGGTGCGCGCACCGACCACGCTGCCGATCGGCACGCTAGCGGCGCCGGCTTCCAGTTGCGCGGGGGCCAGGCACGCCAGGGGCATGACCACGGTTTCGGTCGGGCCATAGGCGTTGAAAAACTGCTGCGGGGTAAAGGCCTGGCGAATGCGCTGCAGGTGCTCGCCGGTCAGTGCTTCACCGCCGGTGATCACCAGGCGCACCGGCAGCGCTTCGTTGCGGCTGGCCAGCCATTGCGCCAGCTGGCTGCCGTAACTTGGGGTAAAGCCAAGGATCGATACCTGCTGCTCGCGGATCAGCGTGCAGATTTCTTCCGCGCCCCACTGCCCCTGGGCACGCAGCACTACCCGCGCGCCACAGAGCAGCGGCACCAGCAGGCGCTCACTGGCCGCGTCGAAATTGATCGAGTAAAAATGCAGCTCACAGTCGTCGCTGCGCATGCCGAAGCGCTCGATCACCGCCTGGCAGTGCATGGCGATTTCACCGTGGCTGACCACCACGCCTTTGGGCTTGCCGGTGGAGCCGGAGGTGTAGATCAGGTAGGCCTGATGGGCCGGCAGGGTCAGCGACGGCAAGGCTTCGCGGCTATACGCGGCGAGGCCGTCACGGTCGTCTTCCAGGCACCAGCGGCCGACCTTGGCCGGCAACTCGCCGAGGGCTTCGAACAGTGCCCGCTGGCCCAGCAACAGGGCGATGCCGCTGTCCTCGATCATGTAGTGCAGGCGCTCCAGCGGGTACTCAGGGTCGAGCGGCACATAGGCGCCGCCAGCCTTGAGGATCGCCAGCAAGCCCACCACCAGTTCCAGCGAACGCTCCAGGGCCAGGCCGACACGCACCTGCGGGCCGACGCCGCGCTCGCGCAGCACCCGGGCCAACTGGTTAGCGCGGGCATCGAGCTCGGCATAGCTCAGGTGCTGACCGGCAAAGGTCAGGGCCAGGGCCTCGGGCTGGCGCGCAGCTTGTTCGCTGAACAGCTGCTCAAGGGTCTGATCCAGCGCCAGGCTGTTGTCACCCTTGAGCGAGTCGCACAACGCCTGTTGCTCGACCGCCGCCAGCAACGGCAACTCGCCCAGGCGCTGCTCGGGATCACCCAGCAGCGCCACCAGCAGGTTCTGCCAGTGGCCGGCCATTTGTGCGATGCGTGGTTCGTCGAACAGGTCGCGGCTGTAAGTCAGGCAGCAACCCAGGCGGCGGTCGAGGTCGGTGACTTCCAGGTTGAGGTCGAACTTGGTCGCACGGGCGTCGTTGACCAGGTACTCGACCTGCATGCCGGCAAGCTCGCGGCTTTGCTGGAACTCCCAGCGCTGGACGTTGCACATCACCTGGAACAGCGGGTTGTAGGCACTGCTGCGGGGCGGCTGCAGGGCCTCGACCAATTGATCGAAAGGCAGGTCCTGATGGGACTGGCCATCGATCACGGTCTGGCGTACCTGCTCGATCAGCTCGCTAACGCGCATCTGCCCGTCGAGCTGGCAACGCAGCACCTGGGTGTTGAGGAAGGCGCCGATCAGGCCTTCGCTTTCCGGACGAATGCGGTTGGCCACCGGCGCGCCGATGCGCAGGTCGCGCTGGCCGCTGTAGCGGTACAGCAGCGCCGCCAGGGTGGCGGTCATGGTCATGAACAGGGTCAGACCGCGCTCGGCATTGAAGGCACGCACCCGCGCCGCCAGCTCCGGGCTCAGGTCGAAACGATAGAGCTCGCCACGGTGGCTTTGCACCGCCGGACGCGGGCGGTCGGCAGGCAGTTCCAGCACCGGGTGCTCATCGCCCAGCTTGGCCTGCCAGTAGTCGAGCTGGCGCTGACGCTCGCCGCTCTCCAGCCACTGGCGCTGCCATACGCTGTAGTCCAGGTACTGCACCGGCAAGGGCTGCAGCGGCGATTCGCGCTCGTCGACAAAGGCCTCGTACAGCTCGCCCAGCTCGCGGGCAAAGATGTCCATGGCCCAGCCTTCGGTGACGATGTGGTGCAACGTCAGGACGAAATAATGCTCACGCTCGCCGGCCTTGACCAGGCAGGCGCGCAGCAGCGGCCCGCGCTCCAGGTCAAACGGCTGGTGCGCCTGCTCATCGGCAAAGGCCTGCAGGCGTTGCTGGCGGTCCACCACGCCATAACTGGAAAAATCCAGCCAGCTCATCTGCAGGTTGCTGTCTTCGGCCACGCACTGGTACGGCACGCCGTCGATGCTCGGGAAGGTGGTGCGCAGGGTTTCGTGGCGCACGATCAGTGCCTGCAACGCCTGCTCGAAGCGGCTGACATCCAGCACCCCGCTCAGGCGCGCCATGCCGCCGACGTTATAGGCCGGGCTGTCGGGTTCCATCTGCCAGAGGAACCACATACGCTGCTGGGAGTAGGACAGCGGCACCGCCTGGCGACGGTCGATGCGCTGGATTTCGCCCTGCAGGTTGCGCGCGCCACTGTGCTGGATCGCCTCAACCGCAGCGGCAAAGGCCCCCAGTTCGCTGGCCTCGAACAGCGTGCGCAGCGGCAACTCGACGTTGCAGGCCTGGCGGGTACGGGAAATGATCTGGGTGGCCAGCAACGAGTGGCCACCGAGGGCGAAGAAGTCATCCTGCAGGCCAACCCGCGGGATGCCCAGCACCTCGCGCCAGATCGCGGCGATCTGCTGCTGCAGGGCACTGCCCGGCTCGATGTGTTCACGCGATTGCCATTGCGGCTCGGGCAAGGCCTTGCGCTCGATCTTGCCGCTCGGGCCCAGCGGCATCTGCGCCAGGTGAACCAGTTGCGCCGGGACCATATAGGCAGGCAATTGCTCGGCCAGGGCGGCCAGCATCTGCCCGCTCGCGTCGATACCGCTGTAGTAGCCGACCAGTTGCGGGCCGGCAGGGGTGTCGCGAATCATCACCAGCGCCTGCTCGACGCCGGGCTGCTTAAGCAGGCAAGCCTCGACCTCTTCGGGCTCGACCCGAAAACCGCGCAGCTTGACCTGCTGATCAAGGCGGCCCAGGTACTCCAGCGCCCCCAGGTCAGCCAGCCAGCGCGCCCGGTCACCACTGCGGTACAGGCGCTGGCCGTCGCCATCGGGCTGCGGCACGAAACGTTCGGCGGTCAGTCCCGCGCGTCCCAGGTAACCCCGGGCCAGACCGACGCCGCCCAGGTACAGTTCACCCGGCACGCCGGGCGAGGTAAGTTCGAGTTCATCGTCGAGCACCCTACACAGTACGTTAGCCAGCGGCCGGCCGATCGGCGAACGCGTACCGTCGGCAGCGCTGCACGGCCAGTGGGTAACGTTGATGGCGGTTTCGGTCGGGCCGTAACGGTTGTGCAGGGCCACCTGCGGCAATACCTGCAGCACCCGCTCACGCAGGCTGGCCGACAGCGCCTCACCGCCAGAGAACAACCGGCGCAGGCTGCTGCACTGTGCCGCCAACGGCTCCTGGACAAACACCTGGAGCAAGGCCGGGACGAAGTGCAAGGTGGTCACGCCATGCTCGCGCACCAGCTCGGCGATACGCTGCGGGTCACGGTGCTCGCCGGGGCCGGCCAGCACCAGTTGGCAACCGTTGACCAGCGGCCAGAAGCATTCCCACACCGACACGTCGAAGCTGATCGGCGCCTTCTGCATCAGCACGTCGCTGTCATTGAGTTGATAGCTGTCCTGCATCCACTGCAGGCGCTCGGCAAGTGCCGCGTGGGTATTGCCGACGCCCTTGGGCTGGCCGGTGGAGCCGGAGGTGTAGATCACATAGGCAAGGTTGTCGCCGTGCAGGTGCAGGCCCGGTGGCTGGCACGGCCAGCTGTCGAGCTTGAGGCGGTCCATGGCGATGGCGCTGACATCTGCGGGCAGGCTCAGGCGCTCGAGCACGTCGCTGTGGCTCAGCAGCAGGCTGGCACCACTGTCGGCGAGCATGTAGGCCAGGCGTTCTGCAGGGTAATCGACATCCAGCGGCACATAGGCCCCCCCGGCCTTGAGGATGGCCAGCAGGCCGATCAGCAGTTGCGGCGAACGCTCGGCGGCGATAGCCACGCACACATCCGGGCCAACGCCCTTGTCGCGCAGGTAATGGGCCAGGCGGTTGGCCTGCTGATGCAGGCTGGCGTAATCGAGGCTGCCGCCCTGCCACACCAGGGCGGTGCGTTCCGGAGTCTGGCGGGCTTGTTCGTTGAGCTGCTCAACTAACCACTGTTGTGCCGGCGCTGCTGGCGCCTGGCCCCAGGCGAGCAATTGCGCACGGCCATCGGCGTCCAGCAGTTGCAGCGCACCGATGGCGACCTGCGGTTGCGCGCAGACTTGCTCCAGCAAGCCGACCAGTTGGGCGCTGATGCGCGCCACGGTCGCGGCATCGAACAGCTCGTCGGCATAGTCGAACGACAGGCTCAGGCGGCCCTGATGGTCTTCTTCACTGTGCAGTTGCAGGTCGAACTTGGCCTCGCGGCTGTGCCACGGCAGCTCATCGGCCAGCAGCCCGGGAAGCCGACGCAGGGCGCTGAGGTCACGCTGCTGGTGGTTGAACATGACCTGGAACAGGCCCTGCTCGCGCACTTGCGGGAAGGCTTCGAGCAGTTGCTCGAACGGCAGGTCCTGATGCGCCTGGGCCTCCAGGCTGCGCTCGCGCACCCGGGCCAACAGCTGGTTGAACGGCAGGCGTGAGTCAAGCTCGGCGCGCAGCACCTGGGTGTTGATGAAAAAGCCCACCAGGCCCTGGGTTTCCAGGCGCGGGCGGTTGGCGTTGGGCACCCCGACACGGATGTCGGTCTGCCCGCTGTAGCGGTGCAGCAGGCTCTGAAAGCCGGCCAGCAACACCATGAACAGCGTTGCGTCATGATCACGGGCCAGGCTGCGCAAGGCTTCGGCCAGGGTCGGCTGCAGGCGCACGCTCAGGCGCGCGGCGGCGTTGCTTTGGCGATTGGCGCGCGGGTGGTCGGTGGCCAGGTCCAGCACCGCGTGCTGCTCACCAAGCCGTTCCTTCCAGTACGCCAGTTGCCGGGCACTTTCACCCTCGGCAAGCCACTGGCGCTGCCAGCTGCCGTAGTCGGCGTAGCCCAGGCTCAAGGCCGGCAGCCGGGCCTGCTGGCCCTGGCAATGGGCGGCGTACAGGCGCGAGAACTCATCAATGAGGATATTCATCGACCAACCATCGGCGATGATGTGGTGCAGGGTCACCCACAGCTGATGGTCTTCGCTGTCCAGCCGCACCAGGGTCACGCGCAGCAGCGGGCCCTGTTGCAGGTTGAAGGGCTGCATGGCTTCGGCTTCGCGCTGCGCCAATACGTCCTGGCTGCTGGCGGCAGACAGGTCCAGGCGCTGCAGGTTGAACACCTGGCTCGGCAGGATGCGCTGCAAGGCCTGGCCGTCTTCCTCGGCAAACACCGTGCGCAAGGCTTCGTGCCGCGCGACCAGGGCCTGGAAGCTGGCCTGCAGCGCCGCTTCGTCCAGCTCGCCGCGCAGGCGCAGGGCGCCGGGAATGTTGTACGCCGCACTGTGCGGCTGCAGTTGCCAGGTCAGCCACAGGCGGTTTTGTGCCAGTGACTGCGGCAGCGCCTGGGCGCGGTCGAGACGGCTGATGGCGCCACGGGCGACACCGCCATCGTGTTGCAACGCCGCCACTGCCGCGCTGAAGTCAGCCAGGGTCGGCGCCTCGAACAGCACCCGCACACCCAGCTCAATGCCCAACTCATCGGCCAGGCGCGCGCACACCTGGGTGGCGGCGATGGAGTTGCCGCCAAGCAGGAAGAAGTGATCGTCAGCGGCTATCTGCTCAAGGCCCAGCAATTGGCCCCACAGGCGGGCAACCCGGGCTTGCATACTGGTCGCCGCAACCGCCTGATCAGCCACCGCTGCTGCTTGCGGGTCGGGGAAACGCGCGTAGCAATCGAGACTGCCATCGTCCATGCGCAAGCGGCAGGCCGAGCGCTGCAGCTTGCCGCTGGAGGTCTTCGGCAAGGCGCCAGGGTTGAGCAGCAGGACCACCGCCGGCGCCTGCTGGCAGGCATCGGCGATCACCTGGCGCAGGGTCTTGATCAGGCTCGCAGGGGTGATGATTTTCTGTACGTTGCGGCTGACCTCGACGGCCACGCCGATGCCCTCCTCGCCGCAGTCATCGACCGCGAACACCGCCACCCGGCCTTTGCGCAGCACCTCGACTTCACGCTCCAGGGTCTTTTCCAGGTCCTGCGGGTAGAGGTTGTGGCCGCGTACGATCAGCAAGTCCTTGAGCCGACCGGTGACGAACAGCTCGCCATCGCGCAAGAAGCCCAGGTCACCGGTGCGCAACCAGGTCCGCCCGCCCTGCTCGACAAAGGTGCGCGCCGAGGCTTCGGGGTTGCGCCAGTAGCCCTTGGCGATGCTCGGGCCAGTGGCCCAGATTTCACCGACCTGGTTGTCGGCCAGCGGTGCCAGCGCGTGTGGCTCGACGATCTGCACCGCATGCAGCGGCTGGCTGCGCCCGCAACTCATCTGCACCGTGCCCCGGCCCGCTTCGGCGCTGTTGCGCGCCAGCGCCTGGCGATCAAGCTCCAGTGCGCCAATACCTTGGCCGCGGGTGCTGCCGCTGACGAACAACGTGGCTTCGGCCAGGCCGTAGCTGGCAAAAAAATTCTCCGGCACAAAGCCGCAAGCGGCGAACTTGTCGGCGAAGGCCTGCAGGCTGTCCTGGCGGATCGGCTCGGAGCCGGAATAGGCCACCCGCCATTTACTCAGGTCGAGGCTGGCCATTGCCGCGGCGCTGACCCGTTCGCTGCACAAGCGATAGGCAAAGTCCGGCCCGCCGCTGATGGTGCCGCCATGGTCGCTGATCGCCTGCAGCCAGCGCTGCGGCCGGGCAAGAAAATACGCCGGGGCCATCAACACGCAGGGCACGCCACTGAAGATCGGTTGCAGCAGGCCTCCGATCAGGCCCATGTCGTGGTACAGCGGCAGCCAGCTGACGATCACGTCATCAGGGTTCACATCGATGCCGAAGCCCTCGCGGATCAGCACTTCGTTGGCTACCAGGTTGCCATGGCTGACCTGCACGCCCTTGGGCAATGCGGTGGAGCCGGAGGTGTACTGCAAAAAGGCGATGTCGTCGCCCTGCAGGGGCGGCGCCTGCCAGCCTGCGGCCAGTTCAGCGGCCAGGCTGTCGACTGCCAGCAGTTGTGGCGCGCCGGGCCCGGCCAACACTTCGAGAGCCTGCAGGCTGTCGTGCAGGGCGCTGGTGGTCAGCAGCAGGCGCGGCTCGGCATCGTCGATGATCGACAGCAGGCGCTCCTGGTGGTGACGGCGCGATGACTCTGGCGGATAGGCCGGTACAGCGATCACCCCGGCATACAGGCAAGCAAAGAACGCTGCGACGTAATCCGGGCCACTGGGGAACAGCAGGATGGCGCGGTCCCCCACCTCGGTACGTGCCTGCAAAGCCGCGGCGATGGTCCGCGCCCGCTGATCGAGGTCGTGATAGGAAAGCACGGCTTGATCACGCGGGTCTTCGGCCAGAAAGCGCAAGGCAACCCGGTCGGGTGTGCGCGCAGCACGTTGAACCAGCGCCTGGACCAGCGTAACCGGGAGTTCGAAGGCGTCCGTCATGAGGGGTTCCTGCCAGAGTCTGTACGTGAAATCAGGTCTCGGCCAGCGCAGGGCGGGCACACTGGCACCGCGTTGCGCCTTGCCGGAGCCGAGGATGTACAGAGAGGAACGGATGGCCGGAGGAAATAATTAAGACGTGCGCAGCCGGTCGGGCCGGGTGAAAAAATCTGGAGTTTGAAGCCGGTCACAAAGTAAAAGCTTAGAACCAAAAAGCATAGAGACTTATTAACTTTCGCATTTGACAATAATTATCATTACGAATAGTTTGTCGCACGTCGTAGGAAGCCTCCGAAACTGGAGCGCTCCACTTCCCTCTTAGAGATAAGGTGATTTCCATGGCGGAACAACTATCCACAAGTAAGTGCGATTCACCGTTACTCCAGGCGTTTGTCGACAACCGCAGCATCCTCGTGAAGATTGCCGCGCGCATTACCGGCTGTCGCTCCCGGGCCGAAGACGTGGTCCAGGATGCCTTCTTCCGGCTCAGCGCAGCGCCGCAGATCACCTCCTCGTTCAAGGCCCAGCTCAGCTACCTGTTCCAGATCGTGCGCAACCTGGCCATCGACCACTACCGCAAGCAGGCCATGGAGCTCAAATACTCCGGCAGCGAAGAGGAAGGCCTGAACGTCGTTATCCAGGGGGCTTCGCCAGAAGCCACGCATATCAACTTCGCCACCCTGGAACACATTGCCGAGGCGCTCAACGACCTGCCCCAGCGCACCCGCTACGCCTTCGAAATGTACCGCCTGCACGGCGTGCCACAAAAAGACATCGCCAAGGAACTGGGCGTCTCGCCGACCCTGGTCAACTTCATGATTCGCGATGCCCTGGTACATTGTCGGAAAGTCTCAAGCCAGAGGGCTTGAGAGCGACAAGCTGCAAGCTTCAGGCGGCAAGTGGGTAGTGATGCCGCTTGCCGCGCTTGAGGGTCAAAGCAACCTGCAACCTTCGAAGAACCGCTCCCGCCCCAGAATCATCAATGCCGCACGCTTGTGCGGAAAGTCGAACTCCTTCTCGCAATGAAAACACTGCTCGTGCATGTAGCCGATCATCTTGCCGTTGTCGGCACGTGGCTCGGCCACTACTCGCTGGGTGCGCGGATCGTCCAGGAACAGGTAGTGGACCAGCGCTGACAACCAGCTGGCGACCTTGTGCGGGCCACGATGCTGCTCCTCCCCCACCAGCATGTGGATGCCGCGATCGTAGTCGTCCACCGCATAGAATGGCGCGATGCGGTCTTCCTTGGCCCAGTAGGCTTCGAAGTAGGCGAACGGCTGGTCGTCGAAGCTACCGATCAGGGTCAGGCTGTGCGGATCGGCTTCGAGCTTGCTCAGGTAGTCACGGTGCTGTTCGAGGCTGCCGCCCTCCTGCCAGAAGTTGAGCACCCGCGGGTTGTTCTGCCAGCGGTTGAAACGCTCCAGGTCCTGATCGATTTCCAGGGTACGTAACGAGATCCAGGCGCCGAGCCGGGCATCGAAGCGCCGATACACTTCGCCACGCGGTTTTGGTGCGCGGCGGGGATGGCGCTTGCCGTCACTGAGCTGCATCTGCTGCGGGTACACGCCTGCGAAGGGCTGGCCGAGCCAGGGTTGTGGCAATTGCCAGAACAGGCTGCGTTCGCACAGGTACTGGCCCGGGCTCGGTGTGCTGACCAGCAAGCCGCTGTTCAGGGCGTCCTGCGGCGCTTCATGCAGCTGCCAGGTCAGGCGCTGACAACCAGGGTCGCGTGCAAACAACCAGTAACAGACAGCCCACAGGGCTTGCTGCGCGCGGTCGCGCGCGTAGTCTTCAAGCTGCACCTGCAAGGTCTCGCCCCGCTGCAGGCGCACCCGCACCAACGGGCTGCCTTCAAGTACCAGGCTCAGGTGGCAATCACCTTCATCGGCGCTGAGGCTGCGCCAGCGCGGCAAGGACAAAGTCGGCGAAGCGGAATCGAATGGCATGATCGAGGCTCACGGAAGGAATGATCGGCTCACCCTTGTGAACGTAGCCTGTGCAGGCAAATTTAGTCGCCCTTGGGCGTGCTGACGCTGATGCGATAGGGCTGGAAGATTTTCAGCATCGCGCCGTTGTCGCGCAGCGACTGCAACAACCTGGCAAACGCCGGCGCGCTGATCGGCGCACCCGGACGCAGCAGTGCGTAGTGATGGTAGACCTGGTCGACCCGGTCGGAGGCCAATAGCTGGTCGGCGCTTTGCGGGTTACGTACGAGAAAATCGCTCAGGTAAGAACGGGTCACCAGGGCGATATCGGCGCGGCCACGCTGAACCATCAGCAGGTTGCTGTCATGGGAATAGGTCAGGGTCGCGTTGTAGGTGTCGGCCAGGTACTTGGGGTCGGGATTGAAACTGGCGAAGGCGTAGTGATAGCCGCTGTACAACGCCAGGCGCTTGCCCTTGAGGTCGTTGAAGTAATGCTGATCGCGGCCGGACTGGCGATGGGTGACGAAGACTTCGGCGTCTTCCAGGCCCATGTCGACACTTTCATGGGGGATCTGCTGCCAGCCCCATTCAGGGTTTTCGAAGATCGCCATGTCGGTGCGCCCCTGCTGGAAGTCGCCAAAACGACGCGGGATCGAGGTCGGCACAAGGACGAAGCGATAACGTTGCTGGGTGTTGTTGAGCGCCTCGATCAATTGCGGCAACAGGCCGGTATCGGCGCCCTGCTCGGGCCGTACGGTATAGGGTGGAAAATGCGCTGCGCCGACCTTGACCTCGATTTCCTCTGCTGCCCAGGCTGAGGGCGACAGCCAGGTCGCGGCAAGCATGAACAGCAAGGGCACGGCCTGTGGCATGGGCGTCGAACTCAAAGCAACACACTCTTTGCGGATTTGAACCGGAATCCGCCTAAGCTAGGCGTTTTCCGGGCGTTGCACAACTGTCGGTTATGCCAAGCGCAGCAGGCAAAACGCCAGGGGATACCCGCCGCGCCCGAGTTTGGCTACGCTCTATCGAGTCTTGTATGGGAGCCTACTATGGGCCATTGGCTGGTGATCGACCTTGAAGCAACCACAGACGATGGCGGCTGGCCGGTCACGGATATGGAAATCATCGAAATCGGCGCGACCCTGGTGGATCGCCAGGGCCGTGAAGTCGGGCATTTCCAGCGTTTCGTGCGCCCGCGCCGGCGTCCGCAACTGACGCCGTTCTGCCGTGAACTGACGCACATCAGCCAGGCCAACGTCGACACTGCGGCCACCTTCACCGAGGTCTGGGCGCAGTTCGAGCGCTGGCTCGGCCATCATGCCAAGCACCTGGAGGGCTGGGTCAGCTGGGGCGATTACGACCGCAAGCAACTGCTGCAGGAGTGGCAGCAGTACCAGCTCGCCAGCCTGCTGCAGACCCTGCCGCACATCAACCTCAAGCAACGCTTCGCCAAGGCCCGCCAGTTGCAGCGCCCGCTGGGCCTCAATGGCGCGTTGCAACTGGCCGGCCTGCAGTTCAGCGGACAGCAGCACCGCGCCCTGGAAGACGCGCGCAACACTGCCCGCCTGCTGCCCCTGACCCTGCCGGCCAATGGCACCTGAAAGCGGATGACGACGCTGCGGGCCTTGGGCATACTGGCCTGCCTTTTTAGCCCCTGTTCAGGAGTCGCCCATGTTTAAAGTCAACGAGTACTTTGATGGCACGGTCAAGTCGATCGCCTTCGGCACCGCTGAAGGTCCGGCCACGGTTGGCGTAATGGCCCCGGGTGAATACGAGTTCGGCACTGCCCAGCGCGAAATCATGCACGTGGTCTCGGGCGCGTTGACGGTCAAACTGCCAGACAGCGACAACTGGGAAACTTTCAGCGCCGGCAGCCAGTTCAATGTCCCGGCCAACAGCAAGTTCCAGCTCAAGGTGGCGGTTGATACGGCTTACCTGTGCGAGTATCGCGGTTAAGCCGCTGTAGGAGCGGGCTTGCCCCGCGATCAGCGAGTGGCCACACCGCCGTAATCGCGGGCGAGCCCGCTCCTACCATCAGTGCAAAAAACCTGTGATCCTCTGCGCCGCCGTCGCCAGATGATCGGCATGGCTGAACCCCGAAGCCTTCAGCGGCTTCAGGTCATGATCCCCCGCCTGCAGCCAGCACAGCTCGATCGCTGACGACAGCGCATAACCTTCCACCGTCTGCCGGTTGCCCAGGGCATCGCGCTCGCCCTGAACAATCAGGGTCGGTGTCTGCAATCCGGCCAAATGCGCCACCCGTGGTTTTTCCGGCTTGCCCGCGGCATAGAACGGATAGCCCAGGCACACCAGCGCATCAGCGCCCAACTCATCGGCCACGAGACTGGCCATGCGCCCGCCCATGGACTTGCCACCGATCGCGAGCGTCCCAGTGACCAATGGTCGCACCTGGCTGTACACCTCACGCCAGCATTCGAGCAGTTTGGCCTGGGGATTTGGCGGCCTTTTGCCACCATCGATGCGTCGCTGGGCCATGTAGGGAAACTCGAAGCGCAGCACCCCCAGCCCTTGCTCCGCCAGCCTTTGCGCGATTTCCTCCATGAACCCGCTGTCCATCGGCGCACCCGCGCCATGGGCCAGGATCAGGCACCCCGAATGCTGGCCATCCCCCTGATTTTGCGGGGCATTCCACAGCCAGCCGCGGCTTTTGACCAGCCGCGCCCATTGATCCCCGTCAATACCGGCCAGTTGCCCATTACTCATGCTTGCCTCGCTGTTTAGTCTGCCTATAACCGTGGATGGGAACCCATACATGAACACAACCAGCAGTACCGCCTACAACTACAAGGTGGTCCGCCAATTCGCCATTATGACGGTGGTGTGGGGAATCGTCGGGATGGGGCTCGGCGTTTTTCTCGCCGCGCAACTCGTCTGGCCTTCGCTCAACTTCGACCTCCCCTGGACCAGCTTCGGCCGCCTGCGACCCTTGCACACCAACGCGGTGATCTTCGCCTTCGGTGGTTGCGCACTGTTCGCCGCTTCCTACTACTCGGTCCAGCGTACCTGCCAGACCACCCTGTTCTCGCCACGCCTGGCGGCTTTCACCTTCTGGGCCTGGCAATTGGTGATCCTGCTGGCTGCCATCAGCCTGCCGCTGGGTTATACCAGCTCCAAGGAGTACGCCGAACTGGAATGGCCGATCGACATCCTGATCACCATTGTCTGGGTGGCCTACGCCGTGGTGTTCTTCGGCACCCTGATGAAGCGCACCACCAAGCACATTTATGTGGGTAACTGGTTCTTCGGTGCGTTCATCATCACCGTGGCAATTCTGCACATCGTCAACAACCTGGAAATTCCGGTCAGCCTGACCAAGTCCTACTCGCTGTACGGTGGCGCCACCGACGCCATGGTCCAGTGGTGGTACGGCCACAACGCCGTAGGCTTCTTCCTGACCGCAGGCTTCCTGGGCATGATGTATTACTTCGTGCCGAAACAGGCCGAGCGTCCGGTGTATTCCTATCGCCTGTCGATCGTGCACTTCTGGGCGCTGATCACCCTGTACATCTGGGCAGGTCCCCACCACCTGCACTACACCGCCCTGCCCGACTGGGCGCAGTCGCTGGGCATGATCATGTCGCTGATCCTCCTGGCGCCAAGCTGGGGCGGCATGATCAACGGCATGATGACCCTCTCGGGTGCCTGGCATAAGCTGCGCAGCGACCCGATCCTGCGTTTCCTCGTGGTATCGCTGGCGTTCTACGGCATGTCGACCTTCGAAGGCCCGATGATGGCGATCAAGACCGTCAACGCCCTGTCGCACTACACCGACTGGACCATCGGCCACGTACACGCCGGCGCCCTTGGCTGGGTTGCGATGATCTCGATCGGCGCCCTGTACCACATGATCCCGAAAGTGTTTGGCCGCGAGCAGATGTACAGCCTCGGCCTGATCAACGCGCACTTCTGGCTGGCGACCATCGGCACCGTGCTCTACATCGCCTCGATGTGGGTCAACGGCATCGCCCAGGGCCTGATGTGGCGCGCAGTCAACGAAGACGGCACGCTGACCTACTCCTTCGTCGAAACCCTGGTGGCCAGCCACCCAGGCTTCATCGTGCGCTTCGTCGGCGGGGCGATCTTCCTCACCGGCATGTTGCTGATGGCCTACAACACCTGGCGCACCGTACGTGCCCCGGTGGCCGCGACCGCCCCTGCCGCTGCGCAGCTGGCCTGAGGAGACCCTGATGAAACACGAAGTAATCGAGAAGAACGTCTTCCTGCTGGTGCTGTTGATGGTGTTTGCCGTCAGCATCGGCGGCCTGACCCAGATCGTTCCGCTGTTCTTCCAGGACGTCACCAACAAGCCAGTGGAAGGCATGAAGCCCTACACCGCGCTGCAACTGGAAGGCCGCGACATCTACATCCGTGAAGGCTGCGTGCAGTGCCACTCGCAGATGATCCGTCCGTTCCGCGCCGAAACCGAACGCTACGGCCACTACTCGGTCGCCGGTGAAAGCGTCTGGGACCACCCGTTCCTCTGGGGTTCCAAGCGCACCGGCCCGGACCTGGCCCGCGTCGGTGGCCGCTACTCCGACGACTGGCACCGTGCGCACCTGTACAACCCGCGCAACGTCGTGCCCGAGTCGAAGATGCCGGCCTACCCATGGCTGGTCGCCAACCCGGTCGACAGCAGCCACACCGAGACCAAGTTGAGCACCATGCGCACCCTCGGCGTGCCGTACACCGATGCCGACATCAGCGGCGCGGTGGAATCGCTCAAGGGCAAGACCGAAATGGACGCGCTGGTTGCCTACCTGCAGGTGCTCGGCACCGCGATCAAGAACAAGAGGTAAGGGCCATGGACTTCACACTGGATATCGGCCAATTGCGCGGCCTGGGCACCCTGCTGGTGGCCATCGCCTTCATTGGCCTGTCGCTGTGGGTGTTCAACGGCCGGCGTGACCGTGAATTCGCCGAAGCCAGCCTGCTGCCGTTTGCCGACGACCGCCTGGCACCTGCCGCCAACGAACCCGAACCGAGGAGTAACGGGCAATGACCACCTTCTGGAGTACGTACATCTGCGTACTGACCATCGGTAGCCTGATCGGCCTGACCTGGCTGCTGCTGGGCACCCGCAAGGGCGAAACCAAAGGCACCACCGACCAGACCATGGGCCACAGCTTCGACGGCATCGAGGAGTACGACAACCCGCTGCCCAAGTGGTGGTTCTGGCTGTTCGTCGCCACCCTGGTGTTTTCGGTCGGCTACCTGATCCTCTATCCAGGCCTGGGCAACTGGAAAGGCATCCTGCCGGGCTATGAGGACGGCTGGACGCAGACCAACGAATGGCAAAAGGAAATGAACAAGGCCGACGCCAAGTTCGGACCGATCTTCGCCAAGTTCGCCGCCATGCCGGTGGAAGAAGTGGCCAAGGATCCGCAGGCGCTGAAAATGGGCGGCCGTCTGTTCGCCTCCAACTGCGCTGTTTGCCACGGTTCCGACGCCAAGGGTGCCTACGGCTTCCCTAACCTCACCGACAAGGACTGGCGCTGGGGTGGCGAGCCGGAAACCATCAAGGCCTCCATCATGGGCGGCCGTCACGGGGTAATGCCGGCCTGGGCCGATGTGATTGGCGAACAAGGCGTTGCCGACGTTGCCGCCTTCGTGCTGACCAACCTCGATGGCCGCAGCCTGCCGCAGGAAGCCAAGGCGGATCCGGCCAACGGCGAGAAGCTGTTTGCCGCCAACTGCGTGGCCTGCCACGGCCCTGAAGGCAAAGGCACCCCGGCCATGGGCGCACCGGACCTGACCCACCCGACCGCGTTCATCTACGGCTCAAGCTTCGCCCAACTGCAGCAGACCATCCGCTACGGCCGTCAGGGCCAGATGCCTGCCCAGGAAGCGATCCAGGGCAACGACAAGGTCCACTTGCTGGCCGCCTATGTCTACAGCCTGTCCCAGGAGCAACCTGCACAAGGCGAAAGCCTGTCTGCCAAGTAAAACGATTGAGTAACTGAGCCTTGACTCAAACCGCCGCATCGGCACCCGATGCGGCGGTTCCCTTCGCCCCTTGCGACCAAGTGTCGCACCCCGCCCTACCCCCGCCTTGCACCCCCCTCGATCACAACTAAGCTTGTTGCCACAGCGACTGAAACAGCCGGTGTGTTTGCACCTTTTTGGGGCATTTTTCGCCAGCGGTTCTGCGCAAAGGCTGATGGGGCCGACTCAAGCGCCGATCGGCGAGTGATGAACGGTACTGCGCACGCGCTCATCGAAAGCCTTTGCCATAGACGAAAAATCAAATTTTGGTACACATATCAGATAATTAATTGTGTACAATTTGCCCGCCACAAAGGCTCGAAACCGCCGTGGAACAGGCTTTGGCAAGGATCGGCGCGGGCGCCATCGCGTTGCAATAACCACACGGTTTATACATACTTGCGCCGATTTTTACCCTATAAAAACACCCAAACCGTGGAACCTTAGAATGAGCACAGCAATCAGTCCGACTGCTTATAACTATAAGGTCGTCCGCCAGTTCGCCATCATGACGGTGGTCTGGGGGATCCTTGGCATGGGGCTTGGTGTCTTCATCGCCTCGCAACTGGTCTGGCCCAGCTGAACCTGGACCTGCCGTGGACGAGCTTCGGACGCCTTCGCCCATTGCACACCAACCTGGTGATCTTCGCCTTCGGTGGTTGTGCACTGTTTGCCACTTCCTACTATGTCGTGCAGCGAACCTGCCAGACGCGACTGATTTCCGACAGCCTCGCGGCCTTCACCTTCTGGGGTTGGCAAGCGGTCATCGTCGGTGCGCTCATTACCTTGCCGCTGGGCTACACCACGACCAAGGAATACGCCGAGCTGGAATGGCCGATCGCCATTTTGCTGGCCATTGTCTGGGTCACCTACGGCGTGGTGTTCTTCGGCACCATCGTCAAGCGCAAGACCAAGCACATCTATGTCGGTAACTGGTTCTACGGCGCCTTCATCGTGGTTACCGCGATGCTGCACATCGTCAACCACGCCTCGTTGCCAGTCAGCCTGTTCAAGTCCTACTCGGCGTATTCGGGTGCCACCGATGCGATGATCCAGTGGTGGTACGGCCACAACGCCGTAGGTTTCTTCCTGACCACGGGCTTTCTCGGCATGATGTACTACTTCGTGCCGAAACAGGCCGAGCGCCCGATCTACTCCTATCGCCTGTCGATCGTGCACTTCTGGGCGCTGATCACCCTGTACATCTGGGCCGGCCCGCATCATTTGCACTACACCGCCCTGCCGGACTGGGCACAGTCGCTGGGCATGGCCATGTCGATCATCCTCCTGGCGCCAAGCTGGGGCGGCATGATCAACGGCATGATGACCCTCTCGGGCGCCTGGCATAAGCTGCGTACCGACCCGATCCTGCGCTTCCTCGTGGTTTCGCTGGCGTTCTACGGCATGTCGACCTTCGAAGGTCCGATGATGGCGATCAAGACCGTCAACTCGCTGTCGCACTACACCGACTGGACCGTCGGCCACGTACACGCCGGCGCCCTTGGCTGGGTAGCGATGATTTCGATCGGCGCCTTGTACCACATGATTCCGAAGGTCTACGGCCGCGAGCAGATGCACAGCACCGGCCTGATCAATGCGCACTTCTGGCTGGCGACCATCGGTACCGTACTGTACATCTCCTCGATGTGGGTCAACGGCATCACCCAGGGCCTGATGTGGCGTGCAATCAACGATGACGGCACCCTCACCTACTCCTTCGTCGAAGCCCTGCAGGCCAGCCATCCGGGCTTTATCGTCCGTGCCCTGGGCGGTGCGTTCTTCGCCTCCGGCATGCTGCTGATGGCGTACAACGTTTGCCGTACCGTGCGCGCCTCGAAGCCGGCCGAAGCTGAAGCCGCCGCTCAGATCGCTGTAGTTGGAGCTCACTGATGAAGCATGAAGTAGTCGAGAAGAATATCGGCCTGCTGGCCTTCTTCATGGTCATCGCCGTGAGCATCGGCGGCCTGACCCAGATCGTCCCGCTGTTCTTCCAGGACGTCACCAACAAGCCGGTCGAGGGTATGAAGCCGCGTACCGCGCTTGAGCTCGAAGGCCGCGACATCTATATCCGCGAAGGCTGCGTGCAGTGCCACTCGCAGATGATCCGGCCGTTCCGTGCCGAAACCGAACGCTATGGCCACTACTCGGTCGCCGGTGAAAGCGTCTGGGACCACCCATTCCTCTGGGGCTCCAAGCGTACCGGCCCGGACCTGGCCCGCGTCGGCGGTCGTTACTCCGACGACTGGCACCGTGCTCACCTGTACAACCCGCGCAACGTCGTGCCCGAGTCGAAGATGCCGGCCTACCCATGGTTGGTGGAGAACAAGCTCGATGGCAAGGACACGGTGAAGAAGATGGAAGTCCTGCGCACCCTCGGCACGCCGTACACCGATGAAGACATCGCCGGTGCCCGCGACGCGGTCAAGGGCAAGACTGAAATGGACGCCCTGGTTGCCTACCTGCAAGGCCTGGGCACCATCATCAAAAGCAAACGGTGACATTGATGGATATCGGGATGATTCGTGGCCTGGGCACCGTCGTGGTGATGGTGGCCTTTATCGGCCTGGCGTTGTGGGTGTTCAGTTCTCGGCGCAAGTCCGAGTTCGACGAAGCGACCATGCTGCCCTTCGCGGATGATCCCGAAGCCAGCAAGCACGTCGAGCAAGCGCAAGCGAAAGCGTCTAGGAGTAACAACGAATGACTACCTTCTGGAGTCTGTACGTCACCGTTTTGAGTCTGGGCACCATCTTCGCCCTGACCTGGCTGCTGCTGTCCACCCGCAAGGGCCAGCGCAGCGAAACCACTGAAGAAACCGTGGGCCACGCCTACGACGGCATCGAGGAGTACGACAACCCGCTGCCAAAATGGTGGTTCATGCTGTTCGTCGGCACCATCGTTTTCGCCCTTGGCTACCTGGTGCTGTACCCGGGCCTGGGTAACTGGAAAGGCATCCTGCCGGGCTACCAGTACCTGGACAACGACAAGAAAACCGAGTTTGCCAACGGCCAGGCCGGCTGGACCGGCGTGCACGAGTGGGAAAAGGAAATGGCCCGCTCGGACGCCAAGTTCGGGCCGATCTTCGCCAAATTCGCGTCGATGCCTATTGAAGAAGTGGCCAAGGACCCACAAGCGCTGAAGATGGGCGGGCGCCTGTTCGCCTCCAACTGCGCGGTGTGCCATGGCTCCGACGCCAAGGGCTCCTACGGCTTCCCTAACCTCACCGACAACGACTGGCGTTGGGGCGGCGAACCGGAAACCATCAAGGCCACCATCATGGGCGGTCGTCACGGGGTGATGCCGGCCTGGGCCGAAGTCATCGGCGAACAAGGTGTTGCCGACGTTGCTGCCTACGTGCTGACCAACCTCGATGGCCGCACCCTGCCCAAGGATGCCAAGGCGGATCCGGCCAACGGCCAGAAGCTGTTTGCCGCCAACTGCGTGGCCTGCCACGGCCCTGAAGGCAAGGGCACCCCGGCCATGGGCGCGCCCAACCTGACCCACCCGACCGCGTTCATCTACGGTTCGAGCTTCGCCCAACTGCAGCAGACCATCCGTTACGGCCGCCAGGGCCAGATGCCTGCCCAGGAAGCAATCCAGGGCAACGACAAGGTCCACCTGCTGGCCGCCTATGTCTACAGCCTGTCGCACCAGCCTGAGAAAACCGCTGAAGCGCAGTAATTCGCCCAGCTGGCAAAAGCCCCGTCAGTGAAACTGCCGGGGCTTTTTTATAGACCCTGTCCCGTCCCATGACCTGTGTCAATTGACACGGGCCAATACACTATTAACCGCGATTCCCCAACGCGGCCAAAGGTCGCACCCCTCCCCCCTGGCGGCAGGACAGGCGTATCATGCGCCCTAGAGCAGCAAGCTTTCGACTGCGGCCGGCAGGTACTGGCCGCGGCACTTCTCCACTGCCGTGGGACTCAATGATGAGCAAGCAGATTCCGGTACATGACGTCACCCCGCCTGCCAGTAAAGACACCAGCAGCGTCGATCTCTACGCCTCCCGAGAAAAAATCTACACCCGCGCCTTCACCGGCGTGTTCCGCAACTTGCGCATGGTCGGCGGCGCCGTCCTGTTCCTGCTGTACTTTGGTACGGTATGGCTGAACTGGGGTGGCCACCAGGCCGTCTGGTGGAACCTGCCGGAGCGCAAGTTCTACATTTTCGGCACCACCATCTGGCCTCAGGACTTCATCCTGCTCTCGGGCCTGCTGATCGTCGCCGCCTTCGGCCTGTTCTTCATCACCGTTTACGCCGGCCGCGTCTGGTGCGGCTACACCTGCCCGCAAAGCGTGTGGACCTGGATCTTCATGTGGTGCGAGAAAGTCACCGAAGGTGACCGCAACCAGCGCATGAAGCTCGACAAGGCGCCAATGAGCGGCAACAAATTCCTGCGCAAGCTGGCCAAGCACAGCCTGTGGCTGAGCATCGGCTTTGTCACCGGCATGACTTTCGTCGGCTACTTCTCGCCGATCCGCGAGCTGGTGATTGAGTTCTTTACCGGCCAGGCCGACGGCTGGGCCTATTTCTGGGTCGGCTTCTTCACCCTGGCCACCTACGGCAACGCCGGCTGGCTGCGCGAGCAAGTGTGCGTGTACATGTGCCCGTATGCACGCTTCCAGAGCGTGATGTTCGACAAAGACACCCTGATCGTTTCCTACGACCCGCGCCGCGGCGAAACCCGTGGCCCGCGTAAAAAAGACCTGGACTACAAGGCCAAGGGCCTGGGCGACTGCATCGACTGCACCATGTGTGTACAGGTGTGCCCGACCGGCATCGACATCCGTGACGGCCTGCAGATCGAGTGCATCGGCTGCGCCGCCTGCATCGACGCCTGCGACACCATCATGGACAAGATGAACTACCCCAAAGGCCTGATCAGCTACACCACCGAGCACAACCTGTCGGGGCAGAAGACCCACATGGTGCGCCCGCGCCTGATCGGTTATGCCGTGGTGCTGTTGACCATGATCGGCCTGCTCACTACCGCGTTCGTCATGCGTCCGCTGGTCGGTTTCGACGTCAGCAAGGACCGCGTGCTGTACCGCGAGAACGCCCAGGGGCGGATCGAGAACGTCTACAGCCTGAAGGTCATGAACAAGGACCAGCGCGACCACGTCTACGTGCTCGAAGCCGGCGGCCTGCCTGACCTCAAGCTTGAGGGCGCACGGGAAATCCGCGTCGCGGCCGGCGATATCGTCAGCCTGCCGGTACAACTGTCGATGGCGCCGGAGCAACTGCCGTCGACCACCAACGAAGTCATCTTCACCCTCAAGGACGCTGACGACAGCGCCACCCAGGTTGAAGCCAAGAGCCGCTTCATCGGCCCGCAAATTCGATAAGAGACTGAGCCCATGCCTTCTGCAACTGCCGCAAGCCCCTGGTACAAGCACCTCTGGCCGTGGATCATCATCGGTGTATTGGCCACCTCGGTGACCCTCAGCCTGACCATGGTGACCATCGCGGTGAACAACCCGGACAACCTGGTCAACGACAACTACTACGAGGCCGGCAAAGGCATCAACCGCTCGCTGGACCGCGAGCTGCTGGCCCAGACCCTCAACCTCAAGGCCAGCGTGCACCTGGACGCGCTGACCGGTGAAGTCGACCTGCGCCTGACCGGCAACAGCCAGCCGCAAACCCTGGAGCTGAACCTCATTTCGCCGACCCAGCCGGAGAAGGACCGCAAGATCATGCTGACCCGCAGCGACAGCGAAGCCGGCCGCTACCTCGGCCAGCTTGGCGACAAGGTCGAGGGCCGGCGTTTCGTCGAGCTGCTGGGCAGCCAGGACGCGCATGTCTGGCGCCTGTTCGAGGAAGAAGAAGTCGCTCACGACAAGACCCTGGTACTCGGTGACGAGGCGCTGCAAGGGGCTGAACACCTCGAGAAATAAGTCGTTGCTGATCGCGGGGCAAGCCCGCTCCCACAGGTGCAATGAATCCCTGTGGGAGCGGGCTTGACCCGCGATCAGCCCAACACCACACCTTGCGACTGACACCATGACCAGCCCCACGCCCTGCTACCACTGCGCCCTGCCCGTGCCCGCCGGCAGCCACTTCACCGCCGTGGTGCTTGGCCAGCCGCGGGCGTTTTGCTGTCCGGGCTGCCAGGCGGTGGCCGAAGCCATCGTCGCCGGCAACCTGGAAAGCTATTACCAGCACCGCAGTGAAGCCAGCGCCAACCCCGATGCCCTGCCCCAGCAACTGGTCGACGAACTGGCCCTGTACGACCGCGCCGATGTGCAAAAGCCCTTCGTGCGCCACAGCGGCGAGCTGGCCGAAACCACCCTGCTGATCGAAGGCATCAGTTGCGCCGCTTGCGGCTGGCTGATCGAAAAGCACCTGCGCAACCTGCCGGCGGTGGCCGAGGCGCGTTTGAACCTGTCCAACCACCGCCTGCAGGTGAGCTGGGCCGACAGTGCGTTGCCGCTGTCCAAGCTGCTCGCCGAGCTGCGCCACATCGGCTACGCCGCCCACCCCTACCAGGCCGACCGCGCCGCCGAACAACTGGCCAGCGAGAACCGCACCGCCCTGCGCCAACTGGGCGTGGCCGGGCTGCTGTGGTTCCAGGCGATGATGGCAACCATGGCCACCTGGCCGGAGTTCAACATCGACCTGAGCCCGGAGCTGCACACCATCCTGCGCTGGGTGGCGATGTTCCTTACCACGCCGATCGTGTTCTACAGCTGCGCACCGTTTTTTCGCGGCGCCGCCCGCGACCTGCGTACCCGCCACCTGACCATGGACGTCTCGGTATCGCTGGCCATCGGCCTGGCCTACGGTGCCGGGATCTGGACCGCAATCACCGGCAGCGGCGAGCTGTACTTCGACGCCGTGGGCATGTTCGCCCTGTTCCTGCTCGCCGGACGCTACCTTGAGCGCCGCGCCCGCGAGCGCACTGCCGCCGCTACCGCGCAACTGGTCAACCTGCTGCCGGCCTCGTGCCTGCGCCTGGGCGCGGCCGGGCAGAGCGAGCGGATCCTGCTCAGCGAACTGCGCCTCAAAGACTGCGTGTTGATCCAGCCAGGCCACGTGATCCCCGCCGACGGGCGCATCGTCAGTGGCCAGTCGAGCATCGACGAGTCGCTGCTTACCGGCGAGTACCTGCCGCAACCACGCAGCGCTGGCGACGCAGTCACCGCCGGCACCCTCAACGTCGAGAGCGCGCTGACCGTCGAGGTCCAGGCTCTGGGCCAGGACACTCGCCTGTCGGCGATCGTGCGCCTGCTGGAGCGGGCACAGTCGGAAAAACCGCGCCTGGCGGAAATCGCCGACCGCGCCTCGCAGTGGTTCTTGTTGTTTACCCTGATCGCCTCGGCCGCCATCGGCCTGCTGTGGTGGCAGATCGACCCGTCGCGGGCGTTCTGGATCGTCCTGGCCATGCTGGTCGCTACCTGCCCCTGCGCCCTGTCGCTGGCCACCCCGACCGCGCTGACTGCCGCCACCGGCACCCTGCACAAGCTCGGCCTGCTGCTGACCCGCGGCCACGTGCTGGAAGGCCTGAACCAGATCGACACGGTAATCTTCGACAAGACCGGCACCCTCACCGAAGGCCGCCTGACCTTGCGCGCAATCCGCCCCTTGCGCGACACCGACGCCGATCGTTGCCTGATGCTCGCCGCCGCCCTCGAAAACCGCTCCGAGCACCCCATCGCCCGCGCCTTTGGCCGCGCCAGCCAGGCTGCCGACGAAGTTCAGGCAATGCCCGGGCTGGGTCTTGAAGGCAAGGTAGGCGAGCACGTGCTGCGCATCGGCGAAGCCGGCTTTGTCTGCGCCCTCAGCGGCGCCCCCACACCGGCGATGCCAGACGAAGCCGGGCAATGGCTGTTGCTCGGTGACCAGCAAGGCCCGCTGGCCTGGTTCGTCCTCGACGACCGCCTGCGCAGCGATGCCGCCGACCTGCTGGCGGCCTGCCGCGCCCGTGGCTGGCAGACCCTGCTGCTGTCTGGCGACAGCTCGCCGATGGTCCACAGCGTGGCCGCCGAACTGCAGATCGACCAGGCCATTGGCAGCCTGCGCCCGGACGACAAGCTGGAGCAACTCAAGGCCCTGCAGCAGCAAGGGCGCAAGGTGTTGATGCTCGGCGACGGGGTCAACGATGTGCCAATCCTGGCGGCGGCCGACATCAGCATCGCCATGGGCTCGGCCACCGACCTGGCCAAGACCAGCGCCGACGCGGTGCTGCTGTCCAACCGCCTGGACGCCCTGGTCCAGGCCTTCAGCCTGGCCCGGCGCACCCGGCGGATCATTATCGAGAACCTGCTGTGGGCCTCGGCGTATAATGGCGTCATGCTGCCGTTTGCCGCACTGGGCTGGATCACGCCAATCTGGGCGGCGGTCGGCATGTCGGTCAGTTCGCTGATCGTGGTCCTCAATGCCCTGCGCCTGACCCGCGTCAGCGGCCTGCCGGCCAGCCATGCGCCAGCCACTGCCACGCATCCCGCGACGGCCTGACCAGGAGCCCCCATGCCCGCGCTTTACATCATGATCCCGGCGGCCCTGCTGATCGTCGCCATCGCTATCTACATCTTCTTCTGGGCGGTGGACAGCGGCCAGTACGACGACCTCGACGGCCCGGCCCACAGCATCCTCTTCGACGACCAGGACCCGCAGCACCAGGCGGCCATGGACGAGGCCGACGGCAAGAAACCCGACGACGGTACCCCGCGCCGTGACTGAACTTCTGCCCCTGCTCAGCTCGGCGTTGATTCTCGGCCTGCTCGGTGGTGGCCATTGCCTGGGCATGTGCGGCGGCCTCATGGGCGCGCTGACCCTGGCCATTCCCAAGGAGCAACGCAGCCGCCGCTTTCGCCTGCTACTGGCCTACAACCTGGGGCGCATCCTCAGTTATGCCCTGGCCGGCCTGCTGCTCGGCCTGGCCGGCTGGGCGGTGACCAACAGCCCGGTGGCGACCGCCATGCGCGTACTGGCGGCGCTGCTGCTGATCAGCATGGGCCTGTACCTGGCCGGCTGGTGGAGCGGCCTGACCCGTATCGAGGGCCTGGGCCGGGGCCTGTGGCGGCATATACAGCCGCTGGCCAACCGCCTGCTGCCGGTCTCCAGCCTGCCGCGCGCCCTGCTGCTGGGCGCCCTGTGGGGCTGGCTGCCGTGCGGGCTGGTGTACAGCACCCTGCTCTGGGCCGCGAGCCAGGGCAATGCCGCCGACAGCGCGCTGTTGATGCTGGCCTTCGGCCTGGGCACCTGGCCGGTACTGCTGGCCACCGGCCTTGCCGCCGAACGCACCAGCGCCCTGCTGCGCCAGCGGGGCGTGCGTATCGCCGGCGGCGTGCTGGTGATGCTGTTTGGCCTGTGGACCCTGCCAGGGCCACACCAGCACTGGCTGATGGGCCACTGAAGCGGCGTTGATACAAATCAACACGGGTTTGCCCGGCACTCCCTAGACTCCGGACACTGCTGCTCTTTCTGGGGACTGCCCGCATGCTCGACGTTCTTCGTTGGGACTCCGACCTGATTCGCCGCTACGACCTGGCCGGCCCACGCTACACCTCCTACCCGACCGCGGTGCAACTGCACAGCGAAGTCGGCTCCTTCGACCTGCTGCACGCCCTGCGTGACAGCCGTCGTGCCGTTCGCCCACTGTCGATCTATGTGCACGTGCCGTTCTGCGCCAACATCTGCTACTACTGCGCCTGCAACAAGGTCATCACCAAGGACCGTGGCCGCGCCGCGCCCTACCTGCAGCGCCTGGAGCAGGAAATCCAGCTGATCGCCTGCCACCTGGACCCCAAGCAGACCGTCGAGCAGTTGCACTTTGGCGGCGGCACCCCGACCTTCCTCAGCCACGTCGAGCTGCGCCAGCTGATGGCCCACTTGCGCCAGCATTTCAACCTGCTGGATGACGACTCCGGCGACTACGGCATTGAAATCGACCCGCGCGAGGCCGACTGGTCGACCATGGGCCTGCTCCGTGAGCTCGGCTTCAACCGCGTCAGCCTCGGCGTGCAGGACCTCGACCCGGTTGTGCAGCGGGCGATCAACCGCCTGCAGAGCCTGGAGCAGACCCGGGCGATCATCGAAGCGGCGCGCACCCTGCAATTTCGCTCGATCAACCTCGACCTGATCTACGGCCTGCCCAAGCAGACCCCGGAAGGTTTTGCCCGCACCGTCGAGGAAGTGATCAAGCTGCAGCCCGATCGCCTCTCGGTGTTCAACTATGCGCACCTGCCGGAACGCTTCATGCCCCAGCGGCGCATCGACAGCAACGAGCTGCCGGCCCCGGCGGCAAAACTGGAAATGCTCCACAACACCATCGAGCAACTGACCGCCGCTGGCTACGTGTACATCGGCATGGACCACTTCGCCCTGCCCGATGACGAGCTGGCGATTGCCCAGGAAGAGTCGACCCTGCAGCGCAACTTCCAGGGCTACACCACCCACGGGCATTGCGACCTGATTGGCCTGGGGGTCTCGGCCATCAGCCAGATCGGCGACCTCTATTGCCAGAACAGCAGCGACCTCAACACCTACCAGGACACCTTGTCCACCGCTCAACTGGCGACCAGCCGCGGCTTGATCTGCAGCGAGGATGACCGCCTGCGCCGGGCGGTGATCCAGCAATTGATCTGCCATTTCGAACTGGACTTCGCAACCATCGAGCGGGATTTCACCATTGACTTTCGCGGCTATTTCAACGACCAGTGGCCCGCCCTGCAGGCCATGCACAAGGATGGCCTGATCGAACTAGGCAACGACAGCATCAAGGTGCTGCCCGCCGGACGACTGCTGGTGCGCTCGGTGTGCATGGTGTTCGATGCCTACCTGGACCTGCACAATCGCCAACGTTTCTCCCGGGTTATCTGAGGTTTTTTGTCGCAGTCTTGTCCCGTCTGGCCTCGGCACAATCGTCCAAGCTGGCCGAAACACCCTAGCCTGGGTTACCCTTACGGCTTATGTGTGCTTTCCCACAAGGATTGAAGAAATGTCCGAGCCAGTTAAACTGCGCCCCCATAACCAGGCCCATTGCAAGGATTGCAGCCTGGCGCCTCTGTGCCTGCCCTTGTCATTGAACTTGGAAGACATGGATGCACTGGATGAAATCGTCAAACGCGGGCGTCCGCTGAAAAAAGGCGAGTTTCTGTTCCGCCAGGGCGACAATTTTGGCTCGGTCTATGCGGTGCGCTCCGGCGCCCTGAAAACCTTCAGCCTGAGCGACAGCGGCGAAGAGCAGATCACCGGCTTCCACCTGCCCAGCGAACTGGTTGGCCTGTCCGGCATGGACACCGAAGCCTACCCGGTGTCGGCCCAGGCCCAGGAAACCACCTCGGTGTGCGAGATTCCTTTCGAGCGCCTGGATGAGCTGTCGGTGCAACTGCCACAGCTGCGTCGCCAGCTGATGCGGGTGATGAGCCGGGAAATCCGCGACGACCAGCAAATGATGCTGCTGCTGTCGAAAAAGACCGCTGACGAGCGCATCGCCACCTTCCTGGTCAACCTTTCGGCGCGCTTCCGCGCCCGTGGTTACTCGGCCAACCAGTTCCGCCTGAGCATGTCACGCAACGAAATCGGCAATTACCTGGGCCTGGCGGTCGAGACCGTCTCACGGGTGTTCACGCGCTTTCAGCAGAACGGCCTGATCCAGGCCGAGGGCAAGGAAATCCATATCCTAGACCCGATTCAGCTGTGCGCCCTGGCCGGTGGTTCGCTGGAAAGCTGACCCCGCGGATAACAGGTATACTGGCGGGCATTCGTTTCTCAGGATACCCGCCCATGCCCAGCGCCACTTTCGACCTCAAAGCCCTGATCCGCCCCGTACCGGACTTCCCCAAGCCGGGCGTGATCTTTCGCGACATCACCCCGCTGTTCCAGTCGCCGCGGGGCCTGCGCCATGTCGCCGATGCCTTTATCGAACGCTATGTTGAAACCGAGTTCAGCCATATCGGCGCGATGGATGCGCGCGGCTTTCTGATCGGCTCGATCATCGCCCACCAGTTGAACAAACCCCTGATCCTGTTTCGCAAGCAAGGCAAGCTGCCGGCCGACGTGCTCGCCGAGGGCTACCAGACCGAGTACGGCGAAGCCTTCCTCGAAGTGCACGCCGACAGCCTCTGCGAAGGCGACTCGGTACTGATTTTTGATGACCTGATCGCCACCGGCGGCACCCTGCTGGCCGCCACCAAACTGGTACGGCGCATGGGCGCGCAGGTATATGAGGCGGCGGCGATCATCGATCTGCCGGAGCTGGGTGGCTCGCAGCGCCTGAACGACGTGGGTGTGCCGACCTTCTGCCTGACCGAGTTCTCGCTGAGCGAGTATTGACAGCATCGCGGGGCAAGCCCGCTCCCACAGGCTAAGGTTCTGTGGGAGCGGGCTTGCCCCGCGATTAAAGACCCAGGGTTACAGCGAGATCGGTTTGCGCCCGGCGAACGAATGCGCCAGGGTGCCGCCGTCGACCAGCTCCAGCTCACCGCCCAATGGCACACCGTGGGCGATACGAGACGCGACCAGACCTTTGTCGGCCAGCAACTGGGCGATGTAATGGGCGGTCGCTTCACCTTCCACCGTCGGGTTGGTGGCCAGGATTACTTCGGTGAAGCTGCCCTGCTCCTCGATCCGCGCCATCAGTTGCGGAATGCCGATGGCTTCCGGGCCCAGGCCATCAAGCGGCGACAAATGCCCTTTGAGCACGAAGTAACGGCCACGGTAGCCGGTCTGCTCGACGGCATAGACATCCATCGGCCCTTCTACCACGCACAATAACGTGTCGTCCCGGCGCGTGTCGGAACACTGCGGGCACAGCTCCTGCTCGGTCAGGGTCCGGCACTGGCGGCAATGCCCCACCCCTTCCATGGCCTGGTTCAAGGCCTGGGCCAGCCGGGTACCGCCACTGCGATCGCGCTCAAGTAGCTGCAAGGCCATGCGCTGGGCGGTTTTCTGTCCGACGCCAGGCAAGATGCGCAACGCGTCGATCAGCTGTCGGATAAGAGGACTGAAACTCATGGGAAAAGGCCTTGATGCAAGTGAAGGCGGTTTATACCTGCCCGACTGGGCAACGTCAAATCTTACAGACATTAAGACTAGCCGCGTAAGAAGCTAATGTTTCTTTCACGCTAACAGTAATATTGCCTACATCACATAAAGCATACCACCCCCTTTCTAACACTTCCTGCCTCACTCCTTTCTATAAACACCCAATCTTACAATACCCGGCTAAGTTCCCTCCGCCATCACCACCCTTCTTCCTACATCCAGCCAAACAAATAATCCGCATAATTTCCTGGCGCTCAAAAGCAAGTAAATATGTCTATGCAACACCTCATTTTACTTATCAACGCGCAATCTTAATTAATCCACTTGGAAAAAAAATGAACACACGCATTTTCGCTCTTGCCCTGTCCTTACCTCTGTTGGCTGGCGTCACCCTCAATGCCCAGGCAACTGATGGCCTGATCGATTTCACCGGCAGCATCTCGGGCACCACTTGCACCATCAACGGCGGCCCTGGCGGCCAGAACTTCACTGTTGCCATGAGCCCGGCGCATACCACCGAATTCACTACTGTCGGCAGTATCGCCCAACCTCGCCCCTTCGAGATCTCCCTGACCAACTGTGTCGCTGGCACCAGCGGCCAAGTGGACATCGAGTTCCTGGGCGGCGCCAATGTGCAGAACGGCCGACTGAACATGGATGCCGGTCCTACCAGCGCAACTGGCGTGCAGTACCAACTGCTCAACCAGGCGGGCATTCCGATCATTATCGGCGGGGTAAGCGGTGGCCAAAACACTGTCCCCGTAGAACTGGTAGATGGCGCTGCGACCCTGCGCTACACCAGCCAGTACTACGCTTCCGCCGCAGCGGTCACCCCGGGTGCCGCCAACTCCCGCGTTCAGTACGTGATCAATCTGCCGTAATGAACCAGCAGGCGCGCCTTGCGCGTCTGCTACCCCCAATCAGGTCGGATATCGCTTTCATGACTCGCTTTTCTTCCTTCCTGCTGGCTGCCCTCGCGCTACTGGCGGCCAGCGCACCCGCGCATGCCAGCGTTGTAATTACCGGCACCCGTATCATCTTTGCGGCACAAGAGCGCGAGGCTACCGTCAACCTCCTCAACAATGGCAAAGACCCCAGCCTGGTTCAGGTCTGGGTAGACGATGGCGATTCCCGAGCAGCA
This sequence comes from Pseudomonas sp. B21-035, assembly GCF_024748945.1. Classification (NCBI taxonomy): domain Bacteria; kingdom Pseudomonadati; phylum Pseudomonadota; class Gammaproteobacteria; order Pseudomonadales; family Pseudomonadaceae; genus Pseudomonas; species Pseudomonas sp. B21-035. The sequence goes on along the minus strand of NZ_CP087179.1, from coordinate 1,793,817 downwards.
CCCGAGACTCTACAGGTCCCCTTTACCGTAACGCCGGCGCTGGCCCGCATCGAACCTGCTCAAGGGCAGAGTATTCGCCTGTTGCACACCGGCAGCCCGATGGCCAGTGATCGAGAGTCAATCTTCTGGTTCAACATGTTAGAAGTCCCCCCAAAAGCCAAAGACAGCAACGTCCTGCAACTGGCCTTTCGTACCCGCATCAAGCTGCTGTACCGCCCACAAGGCCTGCCAGGCAAGCCCGAGGACGCACCCGCCCTGGTAACCTGGCACCGAGCGCCTGGCCAGGACGGCAAGCCGCACACGCTGGTTGGCCGCAACCCAACGGCCTACTTTGTCAATCTCGGGGGAATAAAAGTCGAATTCAACGGCCAGTCGACGTCCTTGGGCACCGGCTATATTGCACCTTATTCGCTCGCACACTTCAGCCCTTCGGCACCTATTAATCCAAGCGCAACCATCAACTTTACCAGCATTAATGATTATGGCGCAGACCATAACAATAGCGCGCCCCTAAGTGCAGTGACGGCTACTACACCCAGCCCATAGCCTTACTCCTTATCTGACACTCCGGGCGGTCTCGAAGTTTTCGTGCGTGCCCAGGTTTACTATTGGCACTTCTGAAAATGACGATAATGTTATTGCACTTTCGCTCGCATCGAAAAAGCTCAGCTTCGTTAGTAAGCCGATTACCCGTTGGCCTGGCCAGTCTGTTGCTTTGGCAAGTACCGGCCATGGCCGACACACCTTCGTCCGCACTTGTCGAGTTTGAACCGGCGTTTTTGGGCAACGGTAGTACCTCCCCCGTGGACCTCTCGCGCTATCAGCGGCGCAACATCACAAGCCCCGGAACCTACAGCGTGGATGTGCTGGTCAACGATAACTGGCACGGGCGCATGAACCTCAGCTTCAAGGCCTGGCCCGGTAAAGAAGAAGCCCTGGCCTGTTTCGACAACGCTTTGCTGGAGCGTCTGGGCCTGGATACCAGCAAGTTCAGCCCGCAGGCGCAACAGCAGCTGCTTGCCGTCGATACCTGCATCCCCCTGGACGGCGCACTTGACGATGCCAGCAGCCGCCTGGATTTTGCCAGCCAACGCCTGTACCTGTCGGTACCGCAAATCGCGGTCAAGCGCAGTGCGCGTGAAACAGTCGACCCGGCGCAATGGGATGAGGGCATAACGGCGGGTTTTCTCAATTACAATCTCAACAACTACAGCACCCGGCACCGCAATCAGGATAATTCGCGCCAGACCTACCTGGGCTTGGGGGCCGGGCTCAACATCGGGCCATGGCGCCTGCGTCATGACGGTTCACTGAACTGGAGCGACCAGGGCCAGCACCGCTATCAGAGCATTGCCAGCTATGCCCAACGCGATATCACGCCCTGGCGCTCGCAACTGACCCTGGGCGAAAGCTACACCTCGGGCGAGCTGTTCGACTCATTGAGTTTCACCGGCATACGCCTGGCCAGCGACAATCGTATGCTCCCCGCCTCGCAGCGCGGCTATGCCCCCATAGTCCGCGGGATTGCCAGCAGTAATGCCCGGGTAGTGGTCCGCCAACGCGGCGTGACCCTGCATGAAACCACTGTGGCGCCAGGCGCCTTCGAAATCGATGATTTGTATGCAACCGGCTACGGTGGCGATCTGGAGGTCACGGTAACCGAGGCCGACGGCCGCGAACATAGCTTCTCCGTGCCTTACGCTGCTGTTCCGTTATCCTTGCGCGCCGGCTCCAGCCGCTTCAGTGCAACCCTGGGTACCCTGCGTAACCAGGCACTGGACAGTGACCCGGTATTTGTCGAAGGTACCTGGCAATATGGCCTGAACAACCTGGTCAGCACCTACAGCGGCATGACCCTGGCATCAGGGTATGGCTCGGCCTTGTTCGGTGGCAGCCTGAACACTGAGCTTGGTGCGTTCGGCGCCGACCTCACCCAGGCCCGCACCCATCTGCCCGGGCTCGGCAGCCAGCAAGGCCAGAGCCTGCGCCTGAGCTATGCCAAGACCCTGAGTGAAACCGACACACAAATCGCTCTGGCGACCTATCGCTACTCGACCCGCGGCTTTTATGGCCTGGAAGACGCCCAGTTGAGCCGCCAGTTCCTGCGCGATGCAGGCGATCAGCGCCACCAGCGTCATCGCAATCGCACTACCCTGTCGCTGGCGCAACCGCTGGCCGAGCACTATGGACAGTTGCACTTGAGTGCCTCGGCATCCAGCTATTGGGACCATGCCGGCAGCGACGTCAACTATTCGATCGGCTACAGCAATCACTACAAGACGCTGGGCTATACCCTCAGCAGCACCAGGGAACGTGACCGCTTCGGGCGCGCCGACAACACCTATTTCCTGAGCTTGTCCCTGCCCCTGGGCGGCGAACGCGCGCGTAGCCTCAGCAGCAGTATTTCCAGGGACGGCAGAGGCAACAGCCGGGCCCAGGCCACGCTCACCGGCGCCCTCAGTGCCGATCAGCAGGTCAACTATGGCATCACCGCCAGCCAGGATCGCTCCGATGGCCTGAACAACCATACGCTGAGCAGCAACGTACTGTACCGCGGCTCTGCCGCCGAACTCAGTGCATCGATCAGTCAGGGCCGGCATACCTCACAAGCCTCGCTCGGCCTGCGCGGCGCCATTGTCGCCCACGCCGATGGCATGACCTTGTCGCAACCCTTGAGTGAGACCTTCGGGTTGATTCAGGCCAAAGATGCCGATGGCGCTCGGGTGATTTCGGCGTCCGCGCTGAAAGTCGACAGCAGCGGCTACGCGGTCGTCCCGAACCTTACGCCTTACCAACGCAATACGGTTGCCATTGACCCCAAGGGCTTGTCGACCGATGTCGAGCTGCAATCGAGCAGCCAGCAGACCGTGCCGCGCGCCGGCGCCATTGCGTTGCTGGTGTTCCAGACCCGCTCCGGACGTTCGGCCGTCATCCATGCCCGCCAGGCCGATGGCCAGCCGCTGCCGTTTGGCGCCGCAGTACTGGATAGCCAAGGTAACGAGCTGGGCGCGGTGGGCCAGGGTAGCCAATTGTTTGCCCGCGGCCTGCAGGATGCTGGTGAGTTGATCGTGCGCTGGGACAGCGGCCTGGCAGGCAACTGCCGAATTACCTATGCCCTGCCCGCCGCCGCGAAAAAAGCCGCGAACGCTGCACCACAGAACATTCACTCCGTTTGCCTCGCCCCCCCAGCCCACCCTTGACCCGCCGAGACCTGCCCATGTTTTGTTCTCTACCCGCGCGCCTCGCCGGCGCTACAGGATTGTTGCTGCTGGCCCACTGCGCAATCAGTACCGCCAGCTGCCAGCATATCGGCGCAGGCCCGTCCCAGGCTTACATCACCGTAGACTCGAGATTGACGGTGTCTGCCGCAGACCCGGTCGGCACGGTGATTTATGACAGCAACACCCGGTTCGCGACACGCATGGCCTACCGTTGCTCAGCCGCCCATGAGCAGCGCGCCGGCTTTACCCAGGGCTTCACTCACATCGGTGAGGGCATTCATCAAACCAACCTGGAGGGTATCGGTATCAAGATCACCGGTTCCGAAGCCGGCGCCAGTCGTTTTTACCGCTGGCCGGTTCCTACTACCAGACATCCTGCCGGCACTACCGACGTAACCCCTTGGTACAGACTGCAGTTGATCAAGACCGGACCGGTAACCAGTGGGGTGCTGTTTTTCCCTCAGACAATCATTAGCCACACCTTTGAGCCGCATCATATCCCGGCCAATACCGCCAGGCTGACGATGGTGCAAACCCGAGTAGAGGTTGTTTCGGCCGATCCCACCTGCGCCGTCGACCCCGGTTCGAAAACCATCCCCGTTAACCTGCGGGATCATCCAGCAGGGTTCTTCGACGCTGTTGGCAAGGCTACCGCACCCCAGCCACTTGAAATCCGCCTCAACTGTGCCGGCGGCAGTAGCGGCAGCCGCCTCAACGTCAGCTATACCGTCAGCGACGCCAGCAACCCGGGCAACCAGACCTCCATCATCAGCCTGGCCAGTCACGCTACTGCACGTGGCATCGGCATTCGCTTGTTGCGTAGCGACAACACCCCGATCGTGCTGGGCACCCGGCAACCGGGCGGTACGGTCGGAGCAGGCCCGGTAACGCATCGCATCCCCCTGCTCGCGCAGTATGTGCAGACCGCATCCCGGGTAACCCCAGGCTCCGCGCCAGGCCGGGCGACATTTCTGATGAGTTATGACTGAGCAGAAAAAAGCCAGGCAATAGCCTGGCTTTTATTTACGCTGCGACCGCCTCAGAACGGCATCTTGAAGCCCGGCGGCAACTGCATGCCGGCGGTCATGCCGCCCATTTTTTCCTGGCTGTTGGCTTCGACCTTGCGCACCGCGTCGTTGACGGCGGCGGCGATCAGGTCTTCGAGCACTTCCTTGTCTTCCTGCATCAGGCTGTCGTCCAGGCTGATGCGCTTGACGTCGTGACGACCGGTCATCACCACGCTGACCAGGCCGGCACCGGATTGGCCAGTCACTTCGGCGTTGGCCAGTTCTTCCTGCATCTTGGCCATTTTTTCCTGCATCTGCTGGGCCTGCTTCATCAGGCCGGCCATGCCACCTTTCATCATGGGGTTCACCTCAACTATTAGCTTACGGGGTGCGGCGAGGGTCGGGCCCGGGCCGCTGCTGTTTTTCCGTTACTCGCCCTGGGCAACCGGGGCGTCGACAGGTTCAATCGTATCGTGGCGGACCATGGCGCCGAACTGCTGGATCATCTGCTGGATCAGCGGATCATCCTCGATCGAGGCCTCGGCCAGGCCCTGGCGCTCGGCGCGTTTGCGGGCTGCGGCCTGGGCGGGGGTTTCCTGCTCCGGGCGAATCAGCTCGATGGTCAATTTGAGCGTACGGCCCAGGTGCTGGTTCAACGCATCGTTCAGGCGCCGCTGTTGCGTGCTGTTAAACAGGGCGCTGTGGGCCGGGTCCAGGTGCAGCAGCCAGTCGTCGCCTTCGGCGCTGATCAGCGTACAGTTGGCGGCGATATTGCCGGTCATCCCGGAAATCGGCAACTGCGGGAACAATTCCAGCCATTTCAGCGCCAGCCCCGTGGCCGGTTGCGCGGCCGGCAAGGGCTCGGCCGGTGGCGCGTCGACTTCGTGGGCATGCTCGATGGCCAGCTCGTCCAGATAACTGTAGCTGGCCGGGTCCATTTCCGGCTCGTAATAATCTTCGTCCAGCGGCGGTTCGTCGTCGCGGTCCATGCCAGCCGGGCTGTAGCCGATACCGTCGTCGGGCGTCGGCATATCCACTGCGGTTGCCTGCTGAACCGGCGCCGGCGGCGCTTCAACGACAAGCGGTTCAGGCTCGACCTCGACCTCGACGGCGACAGGATCGTTCCAGGGCAGATCGACCACCGGCTCAGGCGCAGAGACCCCGACAGGGGTGGGCTCTGGCTCTGCAACGGGTTCCGGTTCAGCAACCACAGGCACCGGTGCAACCGCCATGGCTGGCGCAGCCTGGGGGGCTACTGCCACCGCGTTTGCAGAATCAGCTGTGGCCTGGCTGATCCCCACCGGCTTTAGCACCGGTCTCGGTGCATCGTCGCTGTCGGCGGGGCGGAACGCCAGCATGCGCAGCAGGACCATTTCAAAGCCGCCACGCGGATCTGGTGCCAATGGCAGGTCGCGACGGCCGATCAGGCCCATCTGGTAATAAAACTGCACATCTTCGGCCGGCAATGCCTGGGCCAAAGCCAGCACTCGGTCACGATCGCCCTGGCCGTTGTCAACTGCCTCAGGCAGCGCCTGGGCAATGGCCACGCGGTGCAGCACATTGAGCATTTCGGCGAGCACGCCGTTCCAGTCCGGCCCCTGCTCGGCCAAATGACGAACGGCTTCGAGCAAGGCCCGGGCGTCACCTTCGAGCAACGCCTGCAGTACGCCATACACCTGGCCATGATCCAGAGTGCCGAGCATCGCCCGCACATCTGCGGCCAACACCTTGCCTTCACCGAAGGCGATGGCCTGGTCGGTCAGGCTCATGGCGTCGCGCATCGAGCCGTCCGCGGCGCGGCCGAGCAGCCACAGGGCGTCGTCTTCGAAGGGGACGTTTTCGGCCCCGAGCACATGGCTCAGGTGCTCGACGACCCGTTCGGGGGTCATGTTCTTCAGCGAGAACTGCAGGCAGCGCGAGAGGATGGTCGCCGGCAGTTTCTGCGGGTCGGTGGTGGCGAGGATGAACTTGACGTAGGGCGGCGGCTCTTCCAGCGTCTTCAGCAAGGCGTTGAACGAGTGGCTGGAGAGCATGTGCACTTCGTCGATCAGGTAGACCTTGAAGCGCCCGCGGCTCGGTGCGTACTGCACGTTGTCGAGCAGCTCGCGGGTGTCTTCGACCTTGGTGCGACTGGCGGCGTCGATTTCGATCAGGTCGACAAAGCGCCCCTCATCGATCTCCCGGCACACCGAGCAGGTACCGCAAGGCGTCGAGGTGATGCCGGTTTCGCAGTTAAGGCACTTGGCGATGATCCGCGCAATGGTGGTCTTGCCCACACCGCGGGTACCGGTGAACAGGTAGGCATGGTGCAGGCGCTGGTTGTCCAGCGCGTTGATCAAGGCCTTGAGCACATGGGTCTGGCCGACCATTTCGCGGAACGAGCGCGGACGCCATTTACGTGCAAGAACCTGATAACTCATCGAAAACCGTCGCGACTGCAAGCTGAAGACCGCTAATCGTAGCGGAGCGGGGGCAAAATTGCACCCTGCCGATCTCGGCTAAGCTGTCAGGCGGGCCGGCATCAGGGAGGATGCAGCATGTGGCGAATCGTGGGTGCACTGCTGCTGATCAGTTCTGCCAGCTTCGCGCAGCAACCGGTGCTGCGCTTTTCGGTGGCCGAGAGCTGGGCCATGCCGCTGATTCGGGTGGAGCAGGAGCAGCCGGTCGAAGGTATTTTGCATGACCTGATGCTCGCTGTTGCCCGCGAGGTCGGGCATCACCCCGAATTTCACGTCCTCCCGCGCCTGCGCCTGCAGCAAGCCATGGACAACGGCGATGTCGATGTGCGCTGTTATGTTGCCCAGTCCTGGCTGAACACTACCTCGGATGCCTATTTGTGGAGCCTGCCGCTTTTTCAGCAACGCGACTGGCTGGTCGGTCAACCCGACCAGACACCGCCGCTGACGCCCACGCAATTGGCGCCCCAGGCCATTGGCACCGTGCTCGGCTACACCTACTCGACCATCGAACCGCTGTTTGCCAGCGGCCATTTGCATCGCGAGGACAGCCGCAATCAACTGCTGGTGCTGAACAAGTTGCACGCCCGCCGTTACCACTATGCCATCAGCAACCAGCTGTCGCTTGACTGGTTCAACCGGCAACTCCCTTCTGAGCAGCAACTGCGCCCGCTGACTGTGGTCGAGGAGCAGACCCTGGCCTGCCTGGTGCGTAACGATCCGGCCTTGCCGGTACAAGGCATCCTGCAGGCCTTGCTGCGATTGAAAGCGTCCGGGGAGATTGAACGAATGATCGAGCGCTATACACACATCCGTGGACAACCGCCCCAATCAAGCTCCCCGCCGCCCTCATGACCGGTCAGCCACCGGGGGCAGCCGGTATGCCCAGCGCTTCGCGGGTCAACCGCAGCAACAGCGCGGCCTCATCCATCGCCTGTTGCAACTGCCGGCCGCGTTCAAGCTGCAAACGTTCGGCCTCGGGCAGGCTGGCCTCGCGTAACCGTTGCGCAGCGCTGAGCTGATTGAAGCGGGTATCCAGTTCAAGCCACGCCGAGGCATGCCGCTGATGCAGGTACTCGACCCAGTTCGGTTGCCTGGTCATGAAGCGCGGCAAGCGCGCCTGTACCTGCGCCCCTTGCACATGGGCCAGCGCCGCGTCGAGCTGCGCGGTTGAAAGGGCAAGATCGGTGAGGATCAGATCCCGGGCATCGCCCGGCAACGCAAGCCGCCCGTACAGCTCTTGTTGGTAAAGCAACTGCAACTCGTCTCTGCGCGCAAACAGTTCGGGCTCCAGCAGCACCTGATCGATCACAAAGCGCCGCAACTCCTCACGATTGAAGGAGGCCCGGGCGAAATCCAGCAGTTGTCGCGGCCCGTGCTCCTGCAAGGCATACAGCAAGGCGCGATGCCCTTGAACCCTGCTTTCCAGATTCTCAAACGCCAGCAACGGATGACCTATGCTCTGTTGCGGATCACCGGCAAAGCGCAACAGGTCTTCGGCCATCGGCCCTTCGACGGCGTAATGCAAGATCCCCGCGACCCGTGTGCGCATCGACTCTGACTGCTCCTGCGCTTCGACGGTCTGGGCCAAGCGCTCCAGGACTGTCATCAAATTGCCGGCCTGGGGCTCGTTGCGCAGTCGCTGCCAATACTCGACAAGCTGGCGGTTGGCAGACGCCGGAGCAGTCCAGAATTGTTGTGCGGCATCACCGCCCGGCAACCGCACAGGCGTCGGCGGCGCCTGTAGCCGACGTAGCCGTCGATACTGCTCGTCGGTCAATGCATTACCTTCCAGCTCGATCATGCGCAAAAAACTGCGTGGTTCTTCAAGGAAGTGTTCGGGCAACTGGCTGATCTGGTTGTCGCTCAGGTCGACCCACTCCAGCCTTGAGCGATCGTGCAGGCTTTCCGGCACGCGGGTGATCTCGGTATTGTTCAAGGTCAGGATACGTAGCTGGGGCAGCCTGCTCACATCGGGCGGGATGCCCAGAGGGTTGCCCTCCAGGTGGAGGCTGTCCAGATTCAAAAGATCACCTATTCTCGCGGCATCGCGGGCATCAAGCACAATCCGGTTGTTGCTCAGGCGCAGGTTTTGCAAGCTCAGGCGATTTTCGATTGCTGGCGGAATCAGGGCCAGCTCATTACCGGAAAGATCCAGATAACGAAGACGGCCAAAGTGGGCGAGAAAATCCGCCGACACGGCCGCCAGGTTCATGCCTGCCATATCCAGCTCCAGCACATGATGCAGGTCCACCGCCTGCAACTCGGGCAATTCGCCAACCATCAGGCCTCCCAGATCCAGGCGATAACCCAGGGTTCGCCCTAATGGCGTGCGTATGCTCAACGACTGGTGACGCCAGGCCTGGACCAGGCGCTCGCTGAATTGCTGGCGACCGAGCGCCTGCTCACTGTCCACTGAAGCACCTTGCCAGCGCCGCAGCCCGGATTGCAGCCCTTGCAACTCTTCGCGACGGCGCTGCAACAGCGCGCGGGCCTCGGCGGGTCGAGCACGATAGGGCTCAAGGTAAGCGGCGATCTCTTCAGCTGAATAGTCAGGGTAAAGCTCAAGGATTTCTTCTTCAATGGAACGGGGTGACACCGGGAGCCGTGCCCCGCCCCCACTCAGGGCATAGCCCAGGCGACCATCGGCAAAACGCTGAAGCGGCGTCCACCACCGCTCATGTACGCCCCCCAATACGCGTCCAACCATGGCCCGCTGTGCACCGGCCTGTACGCCAAGCTGACGGCGCAAGGCCGGCAGATCTTCTGCAACGTCCAGCCCGGCCAGTTCCCACGCCAGCTCAAGCAGGTCGCGAGGCGCAGCTTCAGGCCGTTGACCGTCGATGTACAGGTCGCCTCGGCGGATCAGGGTCGGGCCCTGCACCGCAGGACCGACCCCTTCGATACCGAGTTCCAGCGCCGCAGGCCAGCGCGGGTCCTGCATCAGCATATGCAGCAGCAGCCGGTCACAATCAGTGTTGGCCATTTGCGGCCAGAAAAACCCCTCCAGCGCATGCGCCAGCCGTGTCTCACCCAAGGCTTGCCGCGCCTGCCTGGCCAGCCGCAGGGGCACACGACGGCTGTCAGCCATGCGCAAGCGCTCAGCGCTGGTGGCACTGGCTTCGATTTCCTCGACCATGGCCGGCTCCAGGCCAGGGAAATCACGCGCCACCAGGGACGATACAGGTGGCCGCTCGGCGGCCAGGCAGTGCTCGAAAAATCGCCGCCAGTTTGCCTTGAGCCACTCCTGCACTTGCCCTTGCGGCGCCGGCTCATCCGCCGAAGAAGACATCAGTTGCAACGCGCGCATCAGCAAACTTTCATCGGCTACGGCTGCCGGGTTTTGCAACTGCTGGCTAAAACGCTGCAAGCGCCGCTGCAGCCGCGCCCGCTCGCAGGCATCCACAAGAGCCCCGCTGGGTGGACGCCGATGCAGATGCAATTGACGCAACTGTGCTTCATCGGCACCACTGACGGCGAGTACCGAAGTTACCTCCTCATCGCCGAGATCTTCAACACTGGGGCCCAGTCGACGAAACAGGTACTGACTGCCTTGCCAGCGGTGTGGACTGTCAAAGCGGCTGCGCCAGGCGCCCTTGCCATTGTGTTCCAGCACCGGCGCCCAAGCGCCACTGCGCACGGGATGGCGAATGCGCCAGCTCCCCGTCTCGGCGTCTTGCTCGACGCGATAGAAACTGTCCTCGATGCGCACAACCTGTTGTTCACCGATCTGGTAAATACCTTGCTCGGACGCCGTCCCGGCAATCGTCGAGTCCAGGTCAAGGGCATAGGGCTTCAGGTCAGGCAAGCAAAGACGTAGCGCGCCATTATCCTTTCTCACCAGGGCCAGCGCCTTGAACAGTGCCGAGTTGCGTACCAGCGTTGCCGCCGTGCCGACAACGACTGCCCCGGCCGCCAGCCCGGCCACTTCGCCAACAACATGGGTAAGGCAATTGAACGCCTCATGACGATCACCTTCAGCCCAATCATCCAGCCCGGTGAACACCTCTTTCATCAATTGGCTGGCCACCACCCCGAACAGCACCTCACCTACACCTGGCACCACAAAGGCCGCCAGACCCAGCACATCCAGGCCAATTTCCAACGCATTGTCCAGCGCGGCCTGGCGTTCGCTGGCATCCAGCGTTGCGGTGGGCACCGCGATGAAACGGGCATCATCCTGAAGCTGCTCCAGGCACTGATTGAACAAGTCCTCGAACAGCGGCTCCGGCCGCAGGATGGCATCCAGCGCCAAGGACGGACTGGACAGCACCACTCGCTGGCCATTGCGCTGTTCAAACAGCCGGTTTTGCAGCTGCGTATGAAGCGCCGGCCATTGACGACGCAATGCCAAACGCATAAAGAACTGCCGGTAGCTGTCCCGGGACAGCTTGCCGGCCAGGTCCTGCTCGAACTCATCCCAACCGGCGTACTCCTTGAGGGGTGAAAACGGGTCCTGGGGGATGTGCACCAGCAAGCGGACCCAGGACCGCTGAATCGCGGCCAGATGCCCCAGCGGCTGAAAACTGAACTCGAAAACACTGACCCCACGCAGTTCGATCCCCGCCAGCTTCAGCCGTTTGAGCCGTAGCGGCACGCCCTGCTCCCGGATCCCGGTCTTGAGTTCACTGATTTCAAGCACTTGCTTGTACATTGGCGCGCTGATTGCCCCGCGCATCAGCGCCACATGAGCATCGACCTGCAAGGCGTAACGGTCACACTCCCGGAACAGCTCACGGGTCGACTGGGGAATGCCGACAACGCCATCGGGATCGAACACCGAGTCAATGTGTTTTTGATACTGCCCACCCAGATCCAGTTCGCGGCAGAACCTGACGAAATCCAAAACACTGACGCCCTGCACTCGCCTACCGGCATGGCGAAAGGATGACATCCTGACCAGGGCGCTATCACTCTGCTGCTCAGCGGCAGTGAAATTGTGCAAGGCCGCTTGCAGCAATCCCTGCTCGCTATAGTTACGCTTCCATAGCCAATCCAGGCCAGGGGGTTGCCAGGCGCCAAGGAGCCGATTGACGCGAATCAAACGATCACCCGTGGGCTTTAGTCTCGAACCGAAGCGTCGACGCAACGCCTCGTCGAATCGCGCCTGGGCAAACACCTGAACCGACTGCAGCGGCGCCAGCAAGCGGGCCCGCGCCGCCCGACTGGCCTCGCAGGCACGCATGCTGACACTCAGCTTTGCCAACAGTGCTGGCGCAGCAGAACGCAACCAGGCAGGTAGCTGTTGGCGAAGGAATTCGAGATTGAGACTGGCGGCGGAAAAATCCGCAGGTGATGTGGCCGCTGAAGGTACTTGCTCGGGGGCTGACATGAATACTCTCCCTGTAGGTCCAAAACCACAGACACTACAGGGCTGTCGAGCAGCCACGGCACTACAGGGTTATCGCACGCGCGCGAAAAACGGCAACGTAGGTTGTTGCGCCAGCGTTTTGGAAAAATCTTAGAGAGGAGGTGATGCAGAGCGCCAACAGGCAAGATGGGTGGCGACCCCACCAGCCACACCCCGGCACACAATGTTCCCGCTGTGGCTGCTTCCTTCCGGATCTGACCAGGTTCACGGGTAATCGTTGCGGGGGGACCGATGGGGTCACCATAACGCATGCTCATCTGGCGACGAGCCGCGCCATTGTACCGGCATCAACTCAAGATACAACCACTAAATTTAAAAAAACCATCACCACTCAATGACTTGGCATTGCTTCACGGGAGCGCAGCACCCGCTTGGTCGGCTATCGGGGGCGCTGGCTGGGTGACCCGCAGGTGGATAAAGTGCAGCTTGGCAACCACCGCTTTGCCCAGCACGAACGGATAGAGATCCACCTGGCCCATGCTGCGCGACAGCTCATTGAGCATTGCTGACAGCTCGACCCAGGCATTGATGAAGGCGAGAAACTCCTTTGCCCCGGGGTCGTCCGGGCGATAGAGGTCCTCACGCGTGAACGGCGGGAAGTCCAGCTCCAGGCTGCTGGCATTCATGCCCAGTGCCAGCGCGGTGTCGAGCGCATCGGTCATGTGCAGGTAGTGTGCCCAGGTTTCAGCCCAGTCTTCCCAGGGGTGCATGGTCGCATAGGCACTGACGTGAGCAGCCGCCCAATCACTTGGCGCCCCTTGCTGATAGTGACGTTCCAGCGCCTCGCTGTAGCTTTCGCGCTCGTCACCGAACAGGTCACGAAAGCCGTCGAGCCAATGGCTGTCGGCAATCAGACGATCCCAATAGTAGTGACCGACTTCATGACGCAGGTGGCCCAGCAGGGTGCGATAGGGTTCGTGCAGTTGCACGCGCACCCGCTCGCGCCAGTCATCATCGGCCTCGCGCACGTCGAGAGTAATCAGGCCATTGGCATGGCCGGTGATGGGCGCGTTGCCCTCAAGATCGACGCCGATGAAATCAAAGGCCAGGCCCGGGCCGTCCTGCGCGCTTTTCGGCTCCACCGGCAAGCCCAGGTGCAACAGCTGCGCGGTCAGCCGGCGCTTGGCGGTTTCCAGCTTGCGCCAGCGCGGGTGATTTTCAGCAATGCCAAGGTCGGGGATGGTGCGGTTCAGGCGACAGGCCAGGCACAGGTTGTCGGGCTCATGCTCGGCCAGCAGCCAGTTGCAGGCCGCCGGGGTGTCAAGGTTGGCACAGCGACGCAGCGGCCCGGCTTCAGGCTCGCCATCGAGCAGCCAGAGCCCCTCTGCAGGGCCGGGCGACAGGCTGGCGACACGGTTACTGAGCGGCCAGTAGCCCAGTGCCGACTGGCAGGCCAGGCACTGGCTGTTGCGAAAGAACACCGACTGCCCACACCGGCATTGCCAGACCCGATCCGGACGCTGCTGCTGGCTGACGAAGGGCGCCGCGATCCTGGCGCCCAGCTGTTCGAAAAAACGGTACATGGCGATCCCTCCTGGCTGCCTGCCAAGACTAGACCATGGCGAACGCCACCAGTGCCGACTTTAGACCTCGATACCCTGCCCGGCCAGGAAGCTGACAAAAGCATCTTCATCCAGCACCTTCAGGCCCAGCTCATTGGCCTTGGCCAGCTTCGAGCCGGCGCCGGGGCCGGCGACCACGCAGTGGGTCTTGGCCGAGACCGAGCCCGCAACCTTGGCCCCCAGGCTTTCCAGCTTGTCCTTGGCCACGTCGCGGCTCATGCGCTCCAGCGAACCGGTCAGCACCCAGGTCTGGCCGGCCAGAGGCAAGCCTTCGGCGACTTTCTTCTCGCTCGACCAGTGCATGCCGAAGTCGCGCAGTTGCGCTTCGATAGCCAGGGCCAGGGCGGCATTCTCAGGCACCTGGAAGAACGCGCGCACCGCTTCAGCCGGCTTGGCCGCCAGGGCCTGGCGCAGGTCGATGCCATCGGCGGCGATGATCTTCTCCAGGCTGTCGAGCTTGGCCACCAGCTTCTCGGCACCGGTGGGCCCGACCGAGGGAATATCCAGTTTGGCAATCAGCCCGGCCAAGGTGGTACTCGCAGCGAATTCGGCGCCCAGCTCGCCTTCATCCTGCAATTGCAGGCCGCGCTCAAGCAACTGGGCGATCACTGTGCGGTTGTGTTGGTCTTCGAAAAAGCTGTGGATCTCGTGGGCGACTTCCAGGCCGATATCCGGCAGGTAGGTCAGCACTTGCGGCAACGCCGCCATGACCCGCTGCAACGAACCCAGCGAGCGCGCCAGGACCTTGGCGGTCTCCTCGCCCACGTCCGGGATGCCCAGTGCATAGATGAAACGCGCGAGGCCCGGCTGCTTGCTCGCCTCGATCGCCGCCAGCAAGTTCTTGCTCGACAGTTCGGCAAAGCCCTCGAGGTCGACAATCTGCTCGAACGTCAGCTGGTAGAGGTCGGCTGGCGAACGGATCAGGCCTTCATCCACCAGTTGCTCGACGCTCTTCTCGCCCAGGCCTTCGATGTCCATGGCCCGCCGCGATACATAGTGGATGATCGCCTGCTTGAGCTGCGCAGCGCAGGCCAGGCGGCCGACGCAACGGTACACGGCGCCCTCGCTGACGGTCTCCTTGCCCTTGCTGCGCTTGACCAGCTGGGTGCGCTCGACTTGCGAGCCGCACACCGGGCACGCGGTAGGAATGTGCACCGGACGGGCGTCTTCAGGGCGACGCTCGGTGACCACCTGCATGACCTGCGGGATCACATCGCCGGCGCGGCGGATGATCACCGTGTCGCCGATCATCAACCCCAGGCGCGCCACTTCGTCCATGTTGTGCAAGGTGGCATTGGACACCGTCACACCCGCCACCTTGACCGGCTTGAGCCGGGCCACGGGAGTTACCGCGCCAGTACGGCCGACCTGGAACTCGACATCCAGCACTTCGGTCAGCTCTTCCATGGCCGGGAACTTGTGGGCAATCGCCCAGCGTGGTTCACGGGCACGGAAGCCCAGCTCGCGCTGGGAAGCCAGGCTGTTGACCTTGAACACCACGCCGTCGATCTCGTAAGGCAGCTCGTTGCGCCGGGCGCCGATATCGCGGTAGTACTCCAGGCACTCGGCAACGCCAGCGGCATGGCGCAGCTCGCGGCTGATCGGCATGCCCCAGGCCTTGAGCTGCTCCAGGGTGCCGATATGGGTGTCGGCAATCGGCGCCGAGACCTGGCCGACGCCGTAGCAGCAGAACTCCAGCGGGCGGCTGGCGGTGATTTTCGAATCAAGCTGGCGCAGGCTGCCGGCGGCAGCGTTGCGCGGGTTGGCGAAGGTCTTGCCGCCGGCGTCGATCTGCGCCTGGTTCAAGCGCTCGAAACCGGCCTTGGACATGAACACCTCGCCGCGCACTTCCAGCACCGTCGGCCAGCCCTCACCCTGCAGCTTGAGCGGAATGTTGCGCACGGTGCGCACGTTAACGCTGATGTCTTCGCCGGTGGTGCCATCGCCACGGGTGGCGCCCTGCACCAGTTGCCCGTCGCGGTACAGCAGGCTGACCGCCAGGCCGTCGAGCTTGGGTTCGCAGCTGTAATCGACGGCGGCGCCATCACCCAGCAGGTCACCGGCCGGCAGGTCCAGGCCCTCGACCACGCGGCGGTCGAATTCGCGCAGGTCGGTTTCTTCAAAGGCGTTGCCCAGGCTGAGCATCGGCACTTCGTGACGCACTTGGCTGAACGCCGAAAGCGCCGAGCCACCGACACGCTGGGTCGGCGAGTCAGCGGTCACCAGCTCCGGGTGTTCAGCTTCCAGGGCCTTGAGTTCATTGAACAGGCGATCGTATTCGGCGTCTGGCACGCTCGGCTCATCCAGCACATAGTAGCGATAGTTGTGCTGGTCGAGCTCGGCGCGCAGTTCAAGGATTCGGAATTCGGCGGTCATGGTGTGTCGTCTCTTGCAAAGCAAAAGAGCAGCCTTGGCTGCTCTTGCGTGTTTCTTATCGCGGGGCAAGCCCGCTCCTACTAGCGCTTCTGGGTCAGCGCGCGGCGCTCGAACTCGACAATGCGCTGGCGGTAGTGCTCGATGGTCTGCGCGGTCATCACGCTGCGCTGGTCATCCTTGAGCTCGCCATTGAGTTCGTGGGCCAGCTTGCGCGCTGCCGCCACCATCACGTCGAAGGCCTGCTTGGGGTGACGCGGGCCTGGCAGGCCGAGGAAGAAGCTCACCGCGCGAGTGCTGAAGTGATCGATGTCGTCGAGGTCGAACACACCGGGCTTGACCGCGTTGGCCATCGAGAAGAGTACTTCGCCATTACCGGCCATGCTTTCGTGACGGTGGAAGATATCCATTTCACCAAAGCGCAGGCCGCTTTCAAGAATGTTCTGCAGCAATGCCGGGCCCTTGAAGCCGCCTTCATCGCGGGAAATCACACTGATCACCAGTACTTCTTCAACCGGCGGCAGGTCTTTGTCCGGCGCGGAACCGTAGCCGCTGGTTTTCGGGCTTTCATCCGGGAAGTCGTCGTCGGCATTGCCAAACAGGTCCGGCTCACGCGGTTCGGCGGCCAGGTTCAGGTCGCCCTGCTGAGGCTCGCTGCCGCGCTTGTTGCGCTTGCTCTTGCCGACCTTGGGTTCACGCTCACGCTCACGCCCGGCACTCATCGACGGCAGATCGTGTTCGTCCAGCGCTGGCTCTTTGTGGTTGTCGAGCACACGCGGCTCACCGATCACTTCAGGGGAGCTGTCATCGTCCGGCAGGTTGGAAAAGCTGCGGTCCAGACGGAATTTCAACTTGCCCTTGCCGCCGCGCATGCGGCGCCAGCCGTCGAAAAGAATACCGGCAATGACAATAATGCCGATGACGATCAGCCACTCGCGCAGACCGATTTCCATGTAATCCCGTGCCTCTGTAAAAAATGCTGAAAAATAAAGGGTTTAAACCCCTTTAAAACGTGGCGCCAACTCTATGTTCTGACAGGCGTTTTACCCACGCAAAAAAATAAGTGACATTAAGCTAGCACGACCAAAGATAACTTTACACCGTCTGTCGCAACTGACAGGGCCATTTACCGCAGGTTCACGCGTTATTGCTTCAAATCAGGCGTCGACCATGGCCATCGCCTCCTCCACATCCACCGCCACCAGCCGTGAACACCCCGGTTCATGCATGGTCACGCCCATCAGTTGATCGGCCATCTCCATGGCAATCTTGTTGTGGGTGATGTAGATGAACTGCACCGTCTGGCTCATCTCTTTCACCAGCCGGGCGTAACGCCCGACGTTGGCATCGTCCAGTGGCGCATCGACTTCATCGAGCATGCAGAACGGTGCCGGGTTCAACTTGAAAATGGCAAATACCAGGGCCAGGGCGGTCAGCGCTTTCTCACCGCCCGAGAGCAGGTGGATGGTGCTGTTCTTCTTGCCCGGTGGCCGCGCCATGATCGTCACCCCTGTATCGAGTAGATCTTCGCCCGTCAGTTCCAGGTAAGCGCTGCCGCCACCGAAAACTTTTGGGAAAAGTGCCTGTAATCCGGCATTTATCTGATCAAAGGTATCTTTGAAGCGGTTGCGGGTTTCCTTGTCGATCTTGCGAATGACGTTCTCGAGGGTGTCCAGGGCTTCGACCAGATCGGCGTCCTGGGCATCCAGGTAGCGCTTGCGTTCGGACTGCTGCTGGTACTCGTCGATGGCCGCCAGGTTGATCGCACCCAGGCGCTGGATACGCGCATCGATGCGTTCGAGCTCCTGTTCGGCTTCCTGCTCGCTGGCCTGCTCGCCCAGGGTCGCCAGCACCCCGTCGAGGTCGTAACCGTCGGCGAGCAGTTGCTCCTGCAAGGTCTTGCGCCGCACGCTCAGCCCTTGCCACTCCAGGCGGTGCTGCTCGAGCTGGCCACGCAGCAACTGCGATTGCTGTTCGGCCTGGGTGCGGCGTTTTTCGGCATCACGCAGCTCGCGGTCGGCTTCGTCCATGTGCAGGCGCGCCTGACGCATCTCGTCGTCGACGCTCATGCGTTTTTCCAGCAGCTCTTCAAGCTTGAGGCGCAGCTCTTCGAGCGGTGCCTCGCCCTCCTCCAGGTTCAGGGTCAGCTGTTCGCGTTTTTCGCTCAGGCGCTCGAACTGCAGCTCCAGCCGCTCCAGGGCCTGGCGGGTGGAATCGTGCTGGGCGCGCAGCGACCCCAGGCGCACGGCCAGCTGGTGGCCGTGGTCCTTGTGCTGGCGGGCTTCCTGGCGCACCCGGTCGAGGCGCTCGCGCAGGCTGTCGCGTTGGGCCAGCAACAGTTCGCGCTGTTCGGTGTCCTGGGCCATCAGGTCGAGGGCTTCCTGCAGCTGCAGGCGCGACTCACCGAGGTTTTCGTGCTCGATGCTGCGTTGTTCAAGCAGCTCGGCGAGCTCTTCTTCCAGACGCCGGCGGCGCAGGCTCAACTGCTCGGCGCGGGCCTTGCCGGCCGAGAGCCTGGCGTTGAGCTCGCTTTGCTGGCGCGCTTGGTCCTGGGCGCTGCGACGCAACTGCTCGCGGCGCTCTTCCAGTTCTTGCTGCTGCTCGCGCAGTTCCTGCAATCTGGTTTCCAGTAGCTCCAGCGCCGCTTCATGCTCTTGCAGTTCTTGGCCCAGGCGCTCCAGTTCCTGCCCACGGGCGAGTACGCCACCCTGGGCGTCGCTGGCGCGGCTGACACGCAAAAAGTGCCGGCCAACCCAGTAGCCGTCACGGCTGATCAGGCTTTGCCCGTCTGCCAGCTGAGCGCGCAAGGCCAGGGCCTGATCGAGGCTCTCCACCGGTTTGACCTGGCCGAGCCAGGGCGCCAGATCGATGCGCCCCTCGACCTTGTCGAGCAGGCTGCCGGGAATACGCACGCCTTCGCCGCGGCTGGCGAGCAGGCGCAACTCGCCCTGATCGAAGGCACTGAGGTCCAGGCCATTGAAGTCTTCGACCACTACCGCCTGCAGGTCGGCGCCGAGCACGGTTTCCACCGCCAGCTCCCAACCCGGCTCGACGCGCAGGCCTTCAGCCAGGCGCGGACGCTGCTCCAGGCCCTGCTCGCGCAGCCATTGCGCGGTGCCGGTGCCGGGGTCGAGCGCCGCCTGCTGCAAGGCTTCGAGCGAAGCCAGGCGGCCGCCCAGGCGCTGCAATTCGCCCTGGGCTTGCTGCTGGGCCTGCACCGCCTGCTGCAGTTGTTCGCGCAGGGTTTCTAGCTGCTCGACGACCTGCAGCTCTTCTAGCTGTAGTTCTTCGAGCAGCAATTCACTGCTGGCCACCTGCTCGCCCAGCTCGAGGATTGCCGCGTCTTCCGGGTCGGCGCTGAGCTGGTCGCGCTCTTCGCCAAGCTTGCGCTGGCGCTCGGCCAAGCGCTCGAGGCTGGTTTCCAGCTGCTGGATACGCGCCTGCTGCACTTCGGCCTGGCGCCGCGGTTCGGCCGAGCGGGTGTTGAAGCTGTCCCACTGCTCCTGCCAGCCGTGCATGGTGGTTTCGGCGTCTTCCAGGGTGGCGGCGGCGTCTTCGGCGGCGGCCAGGGTCAGCTCCTGCTCGGGTTCGAGCATCTGCAGCTCTTCGCCCAGGGTGGCGAGCATCGTGCGGTCGTGGCCCAGGTGCGACTCGGTTTCGAGGCGCGCGCGCTCGGCTTCCTTGAAGTCATCCTGCAACTGGCGCAAGCGCTGCTGGCCGTGCTGGATGCTCTGCTCGACCCGGGCGATATCGCCGCCAACCGAATAGAAACGCCCCTGCACCAGGTTGAAACGCTCGGACAGCTCGTGATGGCCATCACGCAGGCGCTCGATGCTGGCATCGGCATTGCGCTGCTCGGCCACCAGCGCTTCGAAGGCCACTTCCTGATCGCCAATCACCGCTTCGCGCTGGCCGACCTGATCGTTCAGGGCCTGCCAGCGCAGGGCTGCCAGTTGCGCCTTGAGCTGGCGTTCCTCGGCCTTGTATTCCTTGTACTTCTCGGCCGCCTGGGCCTGGCGATGCAGACGTTCGAGCTGGCGCTCGAGCTCTTCGCGCAGGTCGGTCAGGCGTTCGAGGTTCTCGTGGGTACGGCGGATGCGGTTCTCGGTCTCGCGCCGGCGCTCCTTGTACTTGGAGATGCCCGCCGCTTCTTCGATGAAATTGCGCAGGTCCTCGGGCTTGGCTTCGATCAGCTTGGAGATCATCCCCTGCTCGATGATCGAATAGCTGCGCGGGCCCAGGCCGGTGCCGAGGAAGATATCGGTAATGTCCCGGCGCCGGCATTTAGCGCCGTTAAGGTAGTAGGTGTTCTGCCCGTCGCGGGTCACCTTGCGGCGAATGGAGATTTCCGCATACGCCGCGTACTCACCGACCAGGGTACTGTCGGAGTTGTCGAAGACCAGTTCGATACTGGCCTGGCTCACTGGCTTGCGGCTGGTCGAGCCATTGAAGATGACGTCGGTCATCGACTCGCCACGCAGGTTTTTCGCCGAGCTTTCGCCCATCACCCAGCGCACCGCGTCGATGATGTTGGACTTGCCGCAGCCATTGGGCCCGACCACCGCTGCCATGTTGCTGGGGAAGTTGACCGTGGTCGGGTCGACGAACGACTTGAACCCGGCCAGGCGAATGCACTTTAAGCGCATGCTCAGGCAGTCGCCAGCGCCGCCAGCACCAGCTCGCAGCTGCGCTGGCAGTACTCGGCCAATACCGTGCGGATACGCACCTGGTCTCGGGCCACCACGGCTTCGAGCAGGTTGGCGAACAACACCAGGAAGTCGTTCATGTTGGCCTTGCGCTGGTCCAGCGCCAGATAATAGGTACGACTCATGGCCGGCTGCAGGTTCTCGACGGTTTCCTGCAGGTACGGATTGTTGGCAAACGGATAGGCGGCGCGCATCACCGCGAAGCTTTCATCGACGAAGGCGCGGATGTCCTGGCGCTCGAACGCGCCGGTCAGGCGCTGCTGGATCTTGAGGAACGGATGCAAATCGCCATCGTTGCGCCAGTTAAGGGCCACGGCGTTGCCGAGCAGGTTGTACAGCTCGCCCATCAGCGTGCACAGGCTGCGCACATTGTGCTCATTGAGCTCGGTCACATGGGCGCCACGGCGCGGCAGGATGGTCACCAGGTGGCGGCGTTCGAGGATCAACAGCGCCTCGCGCACCGAGCCACGGCTGACATTCAATGCCTGGGTGACCTTCTGCTCCTGGATCCGCTCGGCGGGCTTGAGCTCGCCGCGGATGATCCGCTCGGCCAGATAATGGGCAATTTGCTCGGAGAGGCTGTCCGGCGCCTTGAACGTCATGGTTTTCCTTCAAAATCATTGAACTGTGCACAAGCGCCGAATTGTAGCGCACTTGCCCCCGCGCCGCGCAGTGGCCATGCAGCAGAAGTTGGCACGATTGGCGCAAAAGATTCGGATCACGCAGGGCCAACTATGCTCATAACAGAGCACCTGTGAAAGGGCGGAAGCGCCACGAGAAATTTCCTGACCCAAAGGTCAGAAAATTGTTGACCTGAAAATCAAGTCTGCTTACAGTCCGCTCAACAACAATAAGTCGCTTGTGAGGCCTTCCCGTGATCCAGTTTCTACTTAACCAGGAGCTGCGCAGTGAGCATGCCCTGGACCCCAACCTGACCGTGCTCGAGTACCTTCGTGAACACCTGGGCAAGTCCGGTACCAAGGAAGGCTGCGCCAGCGGCGACTGTGGCGCCTGCACCGTGGTGGTCGGCGAGCTGGCCGAGGGCGAGGACGGCGGCGAGCACATTCGCTACCGCAGCCTCAACTCGTGCCTGACTTTTGTCTCCTCGCTGCACGGCAAACAGCTGATCAGCGTCGAAGGGCTCAAGCACCAGGGCAAGCTGCACAGCGTGCAACAGGCCATGGCCGATTGCCACGGCTCGCAATGCGGCTTCTGTACTCCGGGCTTTGTCATGTCGTTGTTCGCCCTGCAAAAGAACAGCGACGCACCCGATCTGCACAAGGCCCAGGAAGCCCTGGCCGGCAACCTCTGCCGCTGCACCGGCTACCGGCCGATCCTCGCCGCCGCCGAGCAGTCGTGCTGCCAGGCCCAGCCGGATCAGTTCGACAGCGGCCAAGCGCAGACCATCGCCCGCCTCAAAGCCATCGCCCCAAGCGAAACCGGCGAGCTCAACAGCGGCGACAAGCGCTGCTTGGTGCCGCTGACCGTGGCCGACCTGGCCGAGCTGTACGGTTCGCACCCCGAAGCCCGCTTGCTGGCCGGCGGCACCGACCTGGCGCTGGAAGTCACCCAGTTCCACAAGACCCTGCCGGTGATGATCTATGTCGGCAACGTCGCCGAACTCAAGCGCATCGACACTCAAGCCGAACACCTGGAAATCGGCGCGGCCACGCCATTGACCGACTGCTACGACGCCCTGAGCCGCGAATACCCGGATTTTGGCGAACTGCTGCACCGCTTCGCCTCGCTGCAGATCCGCAACCAAGGCACCCTGGGCGGCAACATCGGCAACGCCTCGCCGATCGGCGACTCGCCGCCCCTGCTGATTGCCCTGGATGCGCAGATCGTCCTGCGCAAAGGTGACAACACCCGCACCCTGGCCCTGGAAGACTACTTCATCGACTACCGGATCACCGCGCGTCAGGAAAGCGAGTTCATCGAGAAGATCATCGTGCCACGGGCCCGCGCCGACTGGGCGTTCCGCGCCTACAAGGTGTCCAAGCGCCTGGACGATGACATCTCGGCAGTCTGCGCGGCATTCAACCTGCGTATCGAGAACGGTGTTGTCGGCGCAGCGCGCATCGCCTTCGGCGGCATGGCGGCGATTCCCAAGCGCGCCCGCGCCTGCGAAGCGGCGCTGGTCGGCAAGGCCTGGAACCAGGCCAGCGTCGAGCGCGCCTGCCAGGCCCTGGCCGAAGACTTCACCCCGCTCTCGGATTTCCGGGCGAGCAAGGAATACCGCCTGCTCAGCGCGCAGAACCTGCTGCGCAAGTACTTCATCGAACTGCAAACGCCGCACATCGAAACTCGGGTGACCGCTTATGTCTAACCATCACGTCGCCAAAAGCCAGGCCGAAATGGCAGAACTGTTCAGCCAGGACCTGACCACCGGGGTCGGCCGCAGCCTCAAGCACGACAGTGCCGACAAACATGTGTCGGGCGAAGCGGTGTACATCGATGACCGTCTGGAGTTTCCCAACCAGTTGCATGTGTATGCGCGCCTGTCCGACCGCGCCCACGCCCGGGTGCTGAGCATCGACACCAGCCCCTGCTACGCCTTCGAGGGCGTGCGCATCGCCATCACCCATGAAGATGTGCCGGGCCTCAAGGACATCGGCCCGCTGCTGCCCGGCGACCCGCTGCTGGCGATCGACACCGTCGAGTTCGTCGGCCAGCCAGTGGTTGCCGTCGCTGCCCGTGACCTGGATACCGCGCGCCGCGCGGCGATGGCCGCGATCATCGAGTACGAAGACCTGGAGCCGGTGCTGGATGTGGTCGAGGCACTGCGCAAGAAGCACTTCGTGCTCGACAGCCACACCCACCAGCGCGGCGATTCGGTCAGCGCCCTGGCCAGCGCCCCGCACCGCCTGCAGGGCAGCCTGCACATCGGCGGCCAGGAGCACTTCTACCTGGAAACCCAGATCTCCTCGGTAATGCCTACCGAAGACGGCGGGATGATCGTCTACTGCTCGACCCAGAACCCCACCGAAGTGCAGAAGCTGGTGGCCGAAGTGCTCGACGTGCCGATGAACAACATCGTCGTCGACATGCGCCGCATGGGCGGCGGTTTCGGCGGCAAGGAAACCCAGGCGGCAAGCCCCGCCTGCCTGTGCGCGGTCATTGCCCACCTCACCGGCCAGCCGACCAAGATGCGCCTGCCGCGGGTCGAGGACATGCTGATGACCGGCAAACGCCACCCGTTCTATATCGAGTACGACGTCGGCTTCGATGACAACGGCCGCCTGCATGGCATCAATTTCGACCTGGCCGGCAACTGCGGTTGCTCGCCGGACCTCTCGGCCTCTATCGTCGACCGTGCGATGTTCCACGCCGACAACGCCTATTACCTCGGCGATGCCACCATCCACGGCCACCGTTGCAAGACCAACACCGCCTCCAACACTGCCTACCGTGGCTTCGGCGGCCCGCAAGGCATGGTCGCCATCGAGGAGGTGATGGACCATATCGCCCGCCACCTGGCCCTCGACCCGCTGGCGGTGCGCAAGGCCAACTACTACGGAAAGACCGAGCGCAACGTCACCCACTACTACCAGACCGTCGAGCACAACATGCTCGAAGAGATCACTGCCGAGCTCGAAGCCAGCAGTGACTACGCCGAGCGCCGCGAATCGATCCGCCGCTTCAACGCCAACAGCCCGATCCTGAAAAAAGGCCTGGCGCTGACCCCGGTAAAATTCGGCATCTCGTTCACCGCCAGCTTCCTCAACCAGGCCGGCGCCCTGGTGCATATTTACACCGATGGCAGCATTCACCTGAACCACGGTGGCACCGAGATGGGCCAGGGCCTGAACACCAAGGTCGCGCAGGTGGTAGCCGAAGTGTTCCAGGTGGATTTCCAGCGTATCCAGATCACCGCGACCAACACCGACAAGGTGCCCAACACCTCGCCGACCGCGGCTTCCAGCGGCGCCGACTTGAACGGCAAGGCGGCGCAGAATGCCGCCGAGATCCTCAAGCAGCGCCTGACCGAATTTGCCGCACGCCAGTACAAGGTCAGTGAAGAGGACGTCGAATTCCGTAACGGCCATGTGCGCGTGCGCGATGAAATCCTCAGTTTCGAAGCGCTGGTACAACAGGCCTATTTCGCCCAGGTGTCGCTGTCGAGCACCGGTTTCTACAAGACCCCGAAGATCTATTACGACCGCAGCCAGGCCCGCGGCCGGCCGTTCTACTACTTCGCCTTCGGCGCAGCCTGCGCCGAGGTGATCGTCGACACCCTGACCGGCGAGTACAAGATGCTGCGCACCGACATCCTGCACGACGTCGGCGCCTCGCTGAACCCGGCCATCGACATCGGCCAGGTCGAGGGTGGTTTCATCCAGGGCATGGGCTGGCTGACCACCGAAGAGCTGGTGTGGAACGCCAAGGGCAAGCTGATGACCAACGGCCCGGCCAGCTACAAGATCCCGGCGGTAGCGGATATGCCGGTGGATTTGCGGGTGAAACTGGTGGAAAACCGCAAGAACCCGGAAGACACGGTGTTCCATTCCAAGGCCGTGGGCGAGCCGCCGTTCATGCTCGGCATTGCCGCCTGGTGCGCGATCAAGGACGCCGTGGCCAGCCTTGGCGACTACCGCGTGCATCCGCTGATCGATGCGCCAGCGACGCCGGAGCGGGTGCTCTGGGGCTGCGAGCAGATGCGCAAGGCGCTGGCGGCGCAGCAGCCTGCTGCCGAGGTTGAGACAGTCGCTCCGTAGGGCGCCAATCGCGGGTCAAGCCCGCTCCCACAGTGGACTACTGTGGGAGCGGGCTTGACCCGCGATGAGGCCAGAACAGGCACCACATAGGTAACTGAACATGCACACCTGGATCAACGCCCTGTCCGACCTGCAGTCCCGCGGCGAGCCCTGCGTACTGGTGACCATCATCGAAGAGCGCGGCTCGACGCCGCGCAACGCCGGCTCGAAGATGGTCGTCAGCGCCGAGCAGTTGTTTGACACCATCGGCGGTGGCCACCTGGAATACAAGGCCATGCATATCGCCCGGCAAATGCTCGCCGAGCGCCGCGAAGCGCCGCACCTGGAGCGCTTCAGCCTCGGCGCCAGCCTCGGCCAGTGCTGCGGCGGTGCCACCGTGCTGCTGTTTGAGCCGATGGGCCAGGTTCAGGCGCAGATTGCCGTCTTCGGCGCAGGCCATGTCGGCCGCGCTCTGGTACCCTTGCTCGCCGCCCTGCCCTGCAAGGTGCGCTGGATCGATTCGCGCGAGCAGGAATTCCCCGAGAGCATTCCCGCCGGGGTCAGCAAGATCGTCAGTGAAGAGCCGGTGGATGAAGTCGATGAGCTGCCCGCTGGCAGCTACTGCATCGTCATGACCCATAACCATCAACTGGATCTGGAACTGACCGCGGCGATCCTCAAGCGCAATGATTTCACCTGGTTCGGCCTGATCGGCTCGAAGACCAAACGCGTCAAGTTCGAGCATCGCCTGCGCGAGCGCGGCTTTGCCGAGGAGCGCCTGCAGCGCATGCGTTGCCCGATGGGCATCGCCGAGGTCAAGGGCAAGCTGCCGATCGAGATTGCCGTGTCGATTGCCGCAGAAATCATTGCCACCTACAACGCAAGCTTTGGCCAGCACAACAACGCTGCCAACGCCGGCCCCATTGCCCAATTGCTGCCGCCATCACGGCGCAGCCAAGCCATATGACGAGAGCCCTATGAGCGCAACCCGCAAAGCCTACCGTGCCGCCATCCTGCACAGCATCGCCGACCCTGCTGAAGTAGGCGTCGAAGCCTCCTATCAGTATTTCGAAGACGGCCTGCTGGTGATCGACAACGGCAAGATCAGCGCTGTCGGTCATGCCCGCGACCTGCTGCCGAGCCTGGCCGCCGACATCGAGGTCGAGCACCATCAGGACGCCTTGATCACCCCGGGCTTTATCGACACCCATATCCATTTCCCGCAGACCGGCATGATCGGTTCCTACGGCGAGCAGCTGCTGGACTGGCTCAACACCTACACCTTCCCCTGCGAAAAGCAGTTCGCCGACAAGGCGCATGCCGACAAAGTCGCGAAAATCTTCGTCGAGGAATTGCTGCGCAACGGCACCACCACCGCCCTGGTGTTCGGCAGCGTGCACCCGGAATCGGTCAATGCCTTCTTCGAAGAAGCCGAGCGCCTGGACCTGCGGATGATCGCCGGCAAGGTGATGATGGACCGCAACGCCCCGGACTACCTGACCGACACCGCCGAATCCGGTTATGTAGAAAGCAAGGCGCTGATCGAGCGCTGGCATGGCAAGGGCCGCCTGCACTACGCAGTGACCCCGCGTTTTGCGCCGACCAGCACTCCGGAGCAACTGGCCCTGGCCGGCCAGCTGCTGGGCGAATACCCCGACCTGTACATGCACACCCACCTGAGCGAGAACCTCAAGGAGATCGACTGGGTCAAGGCGCTGTTCCCGGAGCGCAAGGGCTACCTCGACGTCTACGATCACTACAAGCTGCTCGGCCAGCGCTCGGTGTTCGCCCACGGCGTACACCTGTGCGACGACGAATGTCAGCGCCTGGCCGAAACCGGCTCGGCCGTGGCCTTCTGCCCGACTTCCAACCTGTTCCTCGGCAGCGGCCTGTTCAACCTGCCGCAGGCCGAGAAGTTCAAGGTCAAGGTCGGCCTGGGCACCGACGTCGGCGCCGGCACCAGCTTCTCGCTGCTCAATACCCTGAACGAAGCCTACAAGGTCATGCAGTTGCAGGGCGCGCGCCTGAGCCCGTTCAAGTCACTGTACCTGGCAACCCTGGGCGGCGCCCGGGCGCTGAGCCTGGATGACCGTATCGGCAGCCTGCAGCCGGGCAACGATGCTGACTTCGTGGTCCTCGACTACAAGGCCACGGCGTTGATGGACTACCGCATCCAGCAGTCGAACAGCATCGACGAGACGCTGTTCGTGCTGATGACCCTGGGCGATGACCGCACCGTCAAGCAGACCTTCGCTGCCGGGCGCTGCGTGCATCAGCGCTAAGGCTCGCGGAACAGCCCCTTGTACAGCGCGCCGCCGATCACCGCCCCGATCAGCGGCGCCACCCAGAACAGCCACAGCTGCTGCAACGCCCAGCCACCGACGAAAATCGCCGGGCCGGTGCTGCGCGCCGGGTTCACCGAGGTATTGGTGACCGGTATCGAGATCAGGTGGATCAAGGTCAGCGCAAGGCCGATGGCAATCGGCGCAAAGCCTGCCGGGGCACGGCTGTCGGTGGCGCCCATGATGATCAGGATGAACATCGCGGTCATCACCACTTCACTGGCAAAGCCTGCCGCCAATGAGTAGCCGCCGGGGGAATGCTCGGCATAGCCGTTGGACGCCAGCCCCGCCGACAACTCGAAACCGGCCTTGCCGCTGGCAATGAAGTAGATCACCGCCGCACCGAGAATTGCCCCGACCACCTGGGCGATGACGTAGGGCAGCAGGTCTTTGAGTGGAAACCGCCCACCCACCACCAGCCCGACCGACACTGCGGGGTTGAGGTGGCATCCGGAAATATGGCCAATGGCGAAAGCCATGGTCAGCACGGTCAGGCCGAAGGCCATGGCCACTCCGACCAGGCCGATACCAATGGGGAACGAGGCGGCGATCACCGCACTGCCGCAGCCACCCACCACCAGCCAGAACGTCCCGATCAGTTCAGCACCCATGCGTTTGCTCAGGGGCATCGACATATACCAGTCCTCAAGTAGTTGAAGTTCTACGCAAAGCGCGCAAGCCCAACTGCTTGATGAAGGTTTGCGGTGGATCAGGTGAGAATCTAGCAGAGGCTGGATAACCTGCCAGTGGCCTGAAACGCATCGCGGGGCAAGCCCCGCGATTTGATGTTACTGGCCTTCAACCCTTGAGCGGTGCAACCCCACCCCGCTTCTTGGTTTGCAGCAGGTGCGAGAACACCGCGTGCAGGTCATCCGAAGCGCTGTCTTCGTCGAGGTTGAGCTTGCTGTCGATGTGGTCCATGTGGTGCATCATCAGGCTCACCGCCTGGTTGACATCACGGGCCTCGATGGCGTCGATCAGCTGCATGTGCTCGTCGTAGGAGCAGTGCGAGCGGTTGCCGCTTTCGTACTGGGCGATGATCAGCGAGGTTTGCGACACCAGGCTGCGCTGGAAGCTGATCAACGGGGCGTTGCCCGCCGCTTCCGCCAGTTTCAGGTGGAACTCGCCAGACAGGCGAATGCCGGCACCGCGATCGCCACGGGAGAAGCTGTCGCGCTCTTCGCGGACCATCTGGCGCAGTTCGTTGAGTTGCTCGGCGGTGGCGTGCTCGACCGCAAGCTCGGTGATCGCGCGCTCTACCATGCGCCGCGAGAAGAACACCTGGCGGGCCTCTTCGACCGTCGGGCTGGCCACTACCGCGCCGCGGTTGGGCCGCAGCAGCACCACGCTTTCGTGGGCCAGGCGCGACAGCGCGCGACGGATGATGGTGCGGCTGACGCCGAAGATCTCGCCCAGGGCTTCCTCGCTCAACTTGGTACCCGGCGCCAGACGCTGCTCGAGGATGGCCTCGAAAATGTGCGCGTAGACGATATCGTCCTGGGTTCCGCTACGACCGGCCTTGCCGGTACGCACTGGTTTCTTGAGAGGTTGCAGCTGTTCGTTCATGGGCACTCGAGCACGGAGATCCGCCAGTCGGACCCTGACTGTAATACCAGCCAGAGGGGCGATGGCAAGTCCTGGTAAGAAAATTAAACGATTAAGGTATTGGCACATTGTACACAGCCGCAGGGATTTCTGCAGGTGCCGATGGCCTTTATAGCTACGCCTGCAAATTATCTGGCCACAACAACGAAAACATTATTTGCATTCTTTGTATACAAACGCATAATCCATCCGTGCAACTTCC
Organism: Pseudomonas sp. B21-035; assembly: GCF_024748945.1. Lineage (NCBI taxonomy): Bacteria > Pseudomonadati > Pseudomonadota > Gammaproteobacteria > Pseudomonadales > Pseudomonadaceae > Pseudomonas > Pseudomonas sp. B21-035. Next base: position 1,764,275 of record NZ_CP087179.1, on the reverse strand, counting down.
TGACCCAGAAGTCAACAAACGGTCCGGTGGCCTGCCATCCCATCCGCCTCACAGAGCCCCCCAGTGCGTGCGCAGGACTGGTTCTGGAAAACAAGAAAAGACTTGAGGAGTACACGCTGTGGAAAGCCGCAAATCCGACGCCCCTACGCTGGATCTTGCCCCACCGCTCGAAACGAGCTGGCTGGAGCGGATTTTCAAACTCAAGCTACATGGCACCACCGTCAAAACCGAGATGATCGCCGGGTTGACCACCTTCATCACCATGGCCTACATCATTTTCGTCAACCCCAACATCATGGCCGATGCCGGCATCGATCACGGTGCGGCGTTTGTCGCCACCTGCATCGCTGCCGCCCTCGGCTGCCTGTTGATGGGCCTGTACGCCAACTGGCCGGTCGGCCTGGCACCGGGCATGGGCCTGAACGCCTTCTTTACCTACACCGTGGTCGGGACCATGGGCTACACCTGGGAAGCCGCGCTGGGCGCGGTATTTGTCTCCGGGGTGCTGTTCATGCTGCTGACTTTGTCGCGGGTGCGCGAATGGCTGCTCAACAGCATTCCGGTCAGCCTGCGCCATGCCATGGGTGCCGGCGTCGGATTGTTCCTCGGACTGATCGGTCTTAAAACCGCAGGGATTGTCGTCGACAGCCCGGCGACCCTGATCAAGCTCGGCTCGCTGCACGAGCCCGGCCCGCTGCTGGCAGCCATCTGCTTTCTGATGATCGCGGTGCTCAGCTACCACCGGGTGTTCGGCGCGATCCTGATCAGCATCATCAGCGTCACCCTCGCCGGCTGGGGCCTGGGCCTGGTCGAGTACGGCGGCTTGTTCTCGCTGCCGCCGAGCCTGGCACCGACCTGGATGGCCATGGATGTTGCCGGGGTGTTCAACGTCAGCATGATCGCGGTGGTGTTTGCCTTCCTCTTCGTGCACATGTTCGACACCGCCGGCACCCTGATGGGCGTGGCCCAGCGGGCCGGCCTGGTGAATGCCGACGGGCGCATCGAGAACCTGTCACGGGCGCTTAAAGCAGACAGCGCCTCGAGCGTGTTCGGCGCGGTGGTTGGTGTACCGCCGGTGACCAGCTATGTAGAGAGCGCGGCAGGTGTCGCCGCCGGCGGCCGTACCGGGCTGACTGCGGTGGTAGTCGGCCTGTTCTTTATCGCCGCCATGTTCTTCGCCCCGCTGGCCGGGATGATTCCTGCCTACGCCACCGCTGGCGCGCTGATCTATGTGGCGATGCTGATGATGGGCAGCATGGCCCACATCAACTGGGATGAAGCCACTGACAGCATCCCGGCGATCGTCACCGCGATCATGATGCCGCTGACCTTCTCGGTCGCCGACGGCATCGCCCTGGGCTTTATCACCTATGTGGTGCTCAAGGCCGGGACCGGACGCTACAAGGAGATCTCGGCCAGCCTGTGGGTGCTGACGGCGATCTTCATTGCCAAGTTTGTGTTCCTGTAAACAAGGCGATTGCGAGACAAGGGCCTCACCTTCGGGTGGGGCTTTTTGTTGTGTGCGAGGGACCTATCGCGGGTCAAGCCCGCTCCTACACCCGCGATGAGGCCGCAGAAAAATCACAGGCAAAAAAAAGCCCGCAGTGTGAGCGGGCAAGGGACCTACGAAGATTCTTCTAGCGACCAACTAGCTTCCACGATAGGTCGAGTAACTGTAAGGCGAGATCAACAGCGGCACGTGGTAGTGATCCTGTTCGGCGCTGATGCCGAAACGCAGTACCACCACGTCAAGAAAAGCAGGCTCGGGCAGTTGTACGCCGCGGGCACGGTAGTAGTCGCCGGCGCTGAACTGCAGCTGGTAAACGCCGCTGCGGTAATCATCGCCTTGCAGCAGCGGTGCGTCGCAACGGCCATCGCTGTTGGTCAGGGTAGTGTTCACCAGTTCCAGCTGCTGGCCTTCGACCCGGTACAGCTCGACCTTGATCGAGCTGCCAGGGCAGCCATGAGCGGCATCCAGTACATGCGTGGTCAAACGTCCCATTGCTTGCTCGCCTCTGTTCTATCTGTGGGCAAAAAATACCCGCACGCCAGCGTCAGGAAGCCCGACAACGTGCGGCTGTCGGATTATTAAGACATTTTTCTATGAAATTGTACACAATAATTCGGTATTCTTTCCTTGCACGCCGCTCATCCCCTGTAAATAGGCCATCAGTCGAAAAACCACGCCAATAGCCGACGCATCCGTCATTAGCTGACCGATCAGGCAGGTTTCTTGCAGGGCTCCTTATAGAGGTGGGAGTGGCCAAAAAGGCAAAGAAAAGCGAAAAAACAGGCTTACAAATCGCAAACAAAGTTGTATACAATCATTCCATCGTCGTGGCCGATACCCTACCCGGGTGCCCACGCCCTCCGTATTCACGTACAAGAAGGAAGACTGCAGTGAGCGCTGATTACCCTCGCGACCTGATCGGTTACGGCAACACCCCACCTCATCCGCGCTGGCCGGGGAATGCCCGCATTGCTTTGTCTTTCGTGCTCAACTACGAAGAAGGTGGCGAACGCAACATCCTTCACGGTGACAAAGAGTCCGAAGCCTTCCTCTCGGAAATGGTCGCCGCCCAGCCGCTGCAGGGCGCGCGCAACATGAGCATGGAATCGCTGTACGAGTACGGCAGCCGTGCCGGCGTCTGGCGCCTGCTCAAGCTGTTCAAGGACACCGGCGTGCCGCTGACCATCTTCGCCGTGGCCATGGCCGCCCAGCGCCATCCGGACGTGATCCGCGCCATGGTCGAAGCCGGCCACGAGATCTGCAGCCACGGCTACCGCTGGATCGACTACCAGAACATGGACGAGGCCCAGGAACGCGAGCACATGCTCGAAGCCATCCGCATCCTCACCGAACTCACTGGTGAACGGCCGCTGGGCTGGTACACCGGCCGTACCGGGCCGAACACCCGGCGCCTGGTGATGGAGGAAGGCGGCTTCCTCTACGACAGCGACACCTACGACGACGACCTGCCTTACTGGGAACGCAACAACCCCACCGACAAGCCGCACCTGGTGATCCCCTACACCCTGGACACCAATGACATGCGCTTCACCCAGGTACAGGGTTTCAATTGCGGCGAGCAGTTCTTCCAGTACCTCAAGGACGCCTTCGATGTGCTCTACGAAGAAGGCGCCGAGGCGCCGAAAATGCTCTCGATCGGCCTGCACTGCCGCCTGATCGGTCGCCCGGCGCGCCTGGCTGCGCTCAAGCGCTTCGTCGAGTACGCCAAGAGCCATGACCAGGTCTGGTTCGCCCGGCGCGTGGACATCGCCCGTCACTGGCATGCCACCCACCCTTTCCAAGCCGAGAACGCCTAATGACCGCATTCAAGACCCTGAAGCCTTCGACCCTGGACCGCACAGCGTTTGTCGAAGCCTTCGCCGACATCTACGAACACTCGCCATGGGTTGCCGAAAAGGCCTACGACCTCGGCCAGTTGCACGAAGCCGACCAGATCGAAGCCCTGCACCAGCGCATGAGCGACATCCTCCTGAGCGCCGACCACGCCGCCCAGCTGGCGCTGATCAATGCTCACCCGGACCTCGCCGGCAAGGCCGCGATCCAGGGTGAGCTGACCGAATCGAGCACCAATGAACAGGCCGGCGCCGGTATCCACCAGTGCACCGCCGAAGAGTTCGAGCGTTTCACCGAACTCAACGATGCCTACAAAGAAAAGTTCAAGTTCCCGTTCATCATGGCGGTCAAAGGCAGTAACCGGCACCAGATCCTCGCCGCCTTTGAAAAGCGCATCCACAACTCGGTCGAGGCCGAGTTCAAGGAAGCGCTGGCGCAGATCAACCTGATTGCCCTGTTCCGCCTGCTGCAGCTTTAAGGGCGTCGACCGCCGGGCTGGCCCGAGTGCGCGACGCGAGCGTACCCAGGGCCTGACCGGCGCCACAACGGCACCCTCCACAACACAGAATAAAGAGAATCCGCATGCGCACTTTAGTGATTGAGCCCCTGAGCAAAGAAGCCTTCGCCCCTTTCGGTGACGTGATCGAAACCGACGGCAGCGACCACTTCATGATCAACAACGGCTCGACCATGCGCTTCCATCGTCTGGCCACGGTCGAAACCGCACAACCCGACGACAAGGCGATCATCAGCATCTTCCGCGCCGATGCGCAGGACATGCCCCTGACCGTACGCATGCTGGAGCGCCATCCGCAGGGCAGCCAGGCTTTCATTCCGCTGCTCGGCAACCCCTTTCTGATCGTGGTCGCGCCCGTTGGCGATGCACCTGTATCAGGCCTGGTCCGTGCCTTCATCAGTAATGGAAGGCAGGGCATCAATTACCATCGCGGCGTCTGGCACCACCCGGTGCTGACGATCGAAAAGCGGGATGACTTCCTGGTGGTTGATCGCAGTGGCACTGGCAACAACTGCGATGAGCATTTTTTCAATGAGGATGAGCAATTGATCCTCGCCCCCCACCAATAAGAGAAGACCTGAGCGCCCGGCTACAGGGTGCCAGGGTAGAGGTAAAGACTGTGGAAGCACATCTGTTGGAATGGCTGAACCTGAGCGTGCGTTGGGTTCACATGATCACTGGCGTGGCATGGATTGGCGCGTCGTTCTACTTTGTCTGGCTGGAAAACAACCTCAACCGGGCCAACCCGCGCGACGGTCTGTCCGGCGATCTCTGGGCGATTCACGGTGGCGGGATCTACCACCTGGAGAAGTACAAGCTGGCTCCGCCAAAAATGCCGGAGAACCTGCACTGGTTCAAATGGGAAGCCTACTTCACCTGGATGTCGGGTATCGCCCTGCTGTGCCTGGTGTTCTACTGGAACCCGACCCTCTACCTGCTGGCCCCTGGCAGCACCCTGAGCGGTGGTGAAGGGATTGCCATCGGTGTCGGTTCGCTGATCGCCGGCTGGTTCATCTACGACTTCCTCTGCGACTCGCCACTGGGCAAGCGCCCTGGCCTGCTCGGCCTGGTCCTGTTCGTGCTGGTCATTGCCGCCTGCTACGGCTTCAGCCAGGTGTTCAGCGGCCGCGGCGCGTACCTGCACACCGGCGCGATCATCGGCACCATCATGGTCGGCAACGTGTTCCGCATCATCATGCCGGCCCAGCGCCAGCTGGTGGCCGCCATCGAAGCCAACCAGACCCCCGACCCGCTGCTGCCGGCCAAGGGCCTGCTGCGTTCGCGACACAACAACTACTTCACCCTGCCGGTGCTGTTCATCATGATCAGCAACCACTTCCCGAGCACCTATGGCAGCCAGTACAACTGGTTGATCCTGGGCGGTATCGCGGTGGCTGCGGTGTTGGTGCGTCACTACTTCAACACCCGTCATGACAGCAACAAGTACGCCTGGACCCTGCCGGTCGGCGCCCTGGCGATGATCTGCCTGGCTTACGTTACCGGCCCTGCGCCGATGCCGACTGCGCCACAGCAGGCCGCCGCCAAGGTTGAGTACCAGCCACTGCCGGAAACCGCCCTGGGTGGCAAGACCGCTGCCGAGAAAGCCGCCGAACAAGCTGCCGCCCCTGCCCAGCCAGCCGCCCCTGCTGCTGCCCCGGCCGAGGCCACCGCCAAGCTCGACGATGCCGGTTTCGACAAGATCCACAGCGTCATCCAGGAACGCTGCGCGGTGTGCCATTCGGCCAAGCCGACCAGCCCGCTGTTCAGCGCCGCCCCTGCCGGGGTGATGCTCGATACCCCGCAGCAGATCCAGCAACAGGCCGCGCGCATCCAGGCGCAAGCGGTAGCCACGCAGATCATGCCCCTGGGCAACATCACGCAGATGACCCAGCAGGAACGTGAACTGATTGGCGCCTGGGTCGCCAAGGGAGCACCGACCAACTAAGGCAGCCGCAAGCTGCCAGCTGTAAGCGGCAAGCAAAAAAAAGCTGCAAGCCAAGCGCGACCTCCTGCTTCTTCTTGAAGCTTGGCGCTTGAAGCTTGCAGCTCCAAGAATAAAAACAAAACCGAGGTGTTGCATGTCCGAGTCACGCAAGGCGTACATCCCTGTTGCGCCCCCACGACAGCCACTGCCCCTGTTCCAACTGTTCCTGGTGGGTCTGCAGCATGTGTTGCTGATGTACGGAGGCGCGATTGCCGTGCCGCTGATCATCGGTCAAGCCGCCGGACTTTCTCGTGAAGAAGTCGCTTTCCTGATCAATGCCGACCTGCTGGTCGCTGGTGTCGCCACCATCGTCCAGTCGTTCGGCATTGGTGCTGTCGGCATCCGCATGCCGGTGATGATGGGCGCAAGCTTTGCCGCGGTCGGCAGCATGGTGGCCATGGCCGGCATGCCCGGCGTCGGCCTGCAGGGGATTTTCGGCGCGACCATCGCCGCCGGCTTCTTCGGCATGATCATCGCGCCGTTCATGTCCAAGGTGGTGCGCTTCTTCCCGCCCCTGGTGACCGGCACGGTCATCACCTCGATCGGCCTGTCGCTGTTCCCGGTTGCCGTCAACTGGGCCGGCGGCGGCGCCGATGCCGCACCCTTCGGCTCCCCCGTGTACCTGATCGTCGCCGGCCTGGTGCTGGCCACCATCCTGCTGATCAACCGCTTCATGCGTGGCTTCTGGGTCAATGTCTCGGTGCTGATCGGCATGGGCCTGGGCTACATCATCGCCGGCTCCATAGGCATGGTCGACCTCACCGGCCTGAGCGAAGCGCCCTGGGTCCAGGTCGTCACCCCGCTGCACTTCGGCATGCCGACCTTCAGCCTGGCGCCGATCCTGTCGATGTGCCTGGTGGTGGTGATCATCTTTGTCGAGTCCACCGGCATGTTCCTCGCCCTGGGCAAGGTCACCGACCGTGAAGTCACCCCGGGCATGCTGCGCCGCGGCCTGATGTGCGATGCCGGCGCATCGTTCGTGGCCGGCTTTTTCAACACCTTTACCCACTCCTCGTTCGCCCAGAACATCGGCCTGGTGCAGATGACCGGCGTGCGTTGCCGCTACGTTACGGTAGTTGCCGGAGGTTTTCTGATCCTGCTCAGCCTGCTGCCAAAAGCGGCGTTCCTGATTGCCTCGATTCCGCCAGCAGTACTCGGCGGCGCCTCGATTGCCATGTTCGGCATGGTCGCCGCCACCGGCATCAAGATCCTCCAGGAAGCCGACATCGCCGACCGTCGTAACCAGTTGCTGGTGGCCGTCAGCGTCGGCATGGGCCTGATCCCGGTGGTGCGCCCCGAATTCTTTGCACAGATGCCGCAGTGGATGGAACCGATCACCCATAGCGGCATTGCCATGGCCACCGTCAGCGCGTTGATCCTCAACCTGCTGTTCAACATCCTCGGTGGCGCCGAGCGCGCCGCCCACAACGATACCGCCCACCAGCACTGAGCCTTTGGGCGGCGCTTGCCGCCCGGCGTCACCCGAGCAACATGCAAGGCCGTCGACCCGTGGGAGCGGGTCGGCCGGGGCGCTTCGCGCCAAAAAACCGAAAACCAACAATAACAAAGCCGGGAATCACAACATGAAAGGCATCACCACTTCCCTCCTGCTGGGTAGCAGTCTGCTGGCCACATTGCCAGCCGCCGCAGGGGACTTGCTGCTCTGGCACACCAACAGCCTCACCTACCTCTACGGCAAGGACTTCCAGGTCAACCCGGCGATCCAGCAGACGCTGACCTTCGAACACGCCAACAAGTGGAAGTACGGCGACACTTTCCTGTTCATCGACAAGATCTTCTACAACGGCGGTACCGACCGCAACAAAGGCAGCAACACCTACTACGGTGAGTTCAGCCCGCGGCTGTCGCTAGGCAAGATCTTCGATCGCAAATTCGAGTTCGGTCCGATCAAGGACGTACTGATCGCCATGACCTACGAGTCGGGCGAAGGCGACAACGAGGCCTACCTGATCGGCCCCGGCTTTGACCTGGCGATTCCCGGCTTCAACTACTTCACCCTCAACATCATGCAGCGCAACACCGAAGGCAGCCGCCCAGGTGATCGTGTCTGGCAGATTACCCCAACCTTTTCCTACACCATCCCCGTGGGCAAGTCCGACGTGCTGATCGATGGCTACATGGACTGGGTGGTGGACAACGATCAAACCCGGCGCGGCACCTACCACGCCAACCTGCAGTTCAACCCGCAGGTCAAATACGACCTGGGCAAGGCCCTGAACCTGGGCGCCAAGCAGTTGTACGTAGGTATCGAATACAGCTACTGGAAAGACAAATACGGTATCGAGAACAGTGGGAAGCTCGACACCAACCAGAGCGTTACCAGCGCCCTGGTTAAGGTTCACTTCTAAAAGCTGACCAAACGCACAGTTTTTGCCACACCTGCTCCAGGACGGAGCACTTGAGGACCGGCGCGCAAGCCAGTAATCTGCGCGCCCCCTCGCTCAGGGCAGGACGGATCCTGTCTGCGTTTGCTGACCGCTCAGTCAATGAATTCGGGCGGTTGGCAAGCGTCACGCCATCCAGCAATACCCTTTTCATCTGTTCAGTCTGACGTCGAGCAGGATTGTTGAGCCAGCCCCAAAAAGTTGGCCCAGCTCTTGCCAAACAGCTGTGGCCAATCGAAAAAAACTGACTCAGAAGACAAGTAATTACCCAAAAGGTGCCACACCAGAGCACCGACACAGAATCAATCAAGGGAGCAACTACGCGATGCGTATTACCAACAGCCTGATCCTCGCCAGCGGCCTGCTGGCGGCCAGCACCGGCGCCAGCGCCGGTGACCTGCTGCAATGGCAGAACAACAGCCTGACCTACCTGTGGGGCAAGAACTTCGCCGTCAACCCGTCGATCCAGCAGACCGTGACCTTCGAGCACGCCGATGCCTGGAAGTACGGCGACAACTTCATCTTCGTCGACAAGATCTTCTACAACGGCGACAAGGACTTCAACAACGGCCCCAACACCTACTACGGCGAGATCAGCCCGCGCCTGTCCTTCGGCAAGATCTTCGACCAGAAGCTGGCCTTCGGCCCGGTCAAGGACGTGCTGCTGGCCATGACCTACGAGTTTGGCGAAGGTGACACCGAGTCCTACCTGATCGGCCCGGGTTTCGACCTGGACATCCCGGGCTTTGATTACTTCCAGCTGAACTTCTACCAGCGCCACACCGAAGGCAGCCGCGCCGGTGACAACGTCTGGCAGATCACCCCGGTATGGTCCTACACCATTCCCGTGGGCAAGTCCGACATCCTCATCGATGGTTTCATGGACTGGGTCGTCGACAACGATGCCACCAGCCGCCGTGGTACCTACCACGCCAACCTGCACTTCAACCCGCAGGTCAAATACGACCTGGGCAAGGCGCTGAACTGGGGCGAGAAGCAGTTGTATGTCGGTTTCGAATACGACTACTGGAAGAACAAATACGGCATCAAGGACAGCGATGCCTTTGATACCGATCAGAACACGGCCAGCTTCCTGGTCAAAGCGCACTTCTGATCTGCACGAATACAAAGTTGCGCCCTGCATGGGCGCAACTTTTATAAGCAAGTCAAACTTCGGAAATCTCTTACATCAACTAAGGTGTTTTCCTACAAACGAATTCAACCGATACTCGCGCGCCGCAGATTCAGACGCAGATACAAACCAGCAGCCGCAAGCCCCGGTGCAATAACCCCAAAAACCAACAGACTGAATAACACCGCCCGGTGATCGATCAGGCGCAGTACATCTGCCAACAGGATTCCCAGGCAGACCAGCACGCCCAGCCCAGCCACGCCCAGGCAACTGCCCGGCACAGTAGCAAAGCGACGCCTGCGCGCGCAAAGCAAAACCATGACGCACAGGCTGGTCCAGGCCAATGCAGTGGCCATGTACAAGCCCAGGTGAAAGACATCGTAGGTCAATGTTCTGAAGGGCATTCATGGGCTCCTTATTTAGTTATCAGGGGCGATTATCATTAGCGCCTCGTGCGCATCCTTGCGGCATGAAAGAACTATCACTATAAACTACAGACAAACTTCTTCACTGCATTTATTTGACAATTTTTTCTCATTTCAAGCGTTAGTTTGCCGCCCCACCTCCCCTGCAATAACAAGGCAAACGCCATGCACGCTACACGCTCAGCGCCGGTGCGCTATCTACTGCTATTAACGTCGTTGTGGTTGGTTATTTTCTTACTGACAAGAAGCGCCCTGTACTTCACTCACCTGAGTGAAGCCGGGGGGCATTTTTTCTCGATCTTTACCACCGGCCTGGTCTATGACCTGGGCTTTCTGATTTATGCCGCCCTGCCCCTGGCCGTCTACCTGCTGCTGTGCCCGGCGCCGCTATGGCGGTTGCGGGCGCATCGCGGGTTGCTGCGAGTGGTGATGTTCGCCAGCGTATTCATCATGTTGTTCGTCGCCGTTGCCGAATGGCTGTTCTGGGACGAGTTCGGCGTGCGCTTCAACTTTATCGCCGTGGACTACCTGGTGTACTCCGATGAGGTACTGAACAACATCCTCGAGTCCTACCCCATCGGCCTGATTCTCAGCGTACTGGCACTGGTCGCGCTGGTAGTGACCCTGGCAATTGCCAAACCGTTGCGCCAGGCCCTGGATGCACCTTTGCCCAGTTGGCGTAAACGCCTTGCCAACCTTGCTGGCCTGGCACTGCTGGTTGGCTGTTGCGCGCTGTTGATCAACCAGGACATGCCCCGCGGCCAGGGTGGCAATGCCTACGCCCGCGAACTGGCAAGCAACGGGCCGTACCAGTTCTTTGCCGCGTTTCGCAACAACGAACTGGACTATTCACAGTTCTACGGCAGCCTCAGCGAAAGCGAATCCACCCAGTTGATCCGCGCCGAACTGCAAGAACCCAATGCACGCTTCGTCGATCAGGAACCCATGGGCATTCGCCGGGAAATTACTGCCTCGGGCAGCCCGCGCACGCCGAATATCGTCCTGGTTACCATCGAGAGCCTGAGCGCCAAGTACCTGGGCAGCAACGGCGATACCCGCAACCTTACCCCCAACCTCGACGCACTGCGCAAGCAGAGCCTGTACTTCAACAACTTCTATGCCACCGGCACGCGCACCGACCGCGGTCTGGAGGCGATCACCCTGTCGATGCCGCCAACGCCCGGGCGTTCGATTGTCAAGCGCATCGGCCGTGAAAGCGGCTTCGCCAGCCTTGGCCAGCAACTGGCCGAAGTCGGCTATGACAGCGTGTTCGTCTACGGCGGGCGCGGCTATTTCGACAACATGAACGCGTTTTTCAGCGGCAACGGCTACCGGGTCGTCGACCAGAGCAGCGTTGCCGAAGCCGACATCAGCTTCAAGAATGCCTGGGGCATGTCCGATGAAGACCTGTACACCCAAGCGCTAAAACTGGCGGACGCCGACCACGACAACCAGGTGCCGTTCTTCCTGCAACTGATGACCACCTCCAACCATCGTCCCTACACCTACCCCGATGGCCGTATCGATATTCCATCAGGCAATGGCCGCGACGGCGCGGTGAAGTACACCGACCATGCCATCGGGCGCTTTTTGCAACAGGCCCGCAGCAAACCCTGGTTCGACAACACCCTGTTCATCTTTGTCGCCGATCACACGGCCGGGAGTGCCGGCAAGGAGGACCTGCCGGTCAGCAACTATCAGATCCCGCTGTTCATCTACGCCCCGAAGCTGATCGAAGCGCGCGAGGAGTCAAAACTGGCCAGCCAGATCGACCTCGCACCGACCCTGCTGGGCCTGTTGAACATGAGCTACACCTCGACCTTCTTCGGTCGCGACCTGATGCTCGATGACCGCCTGCCACCGCGGGTACTGATCGGAAACTACCAGCACCTGGGCCTGTTCAACGGCCAGGACCTGGCCATCCTCAGCCCGCGTGACGGCTTGCGCCGCCACAACCAGGCGCTGGGTGAAAGCCAGGAAGTGAACAGCAGCACCAGTGACCCGTTGATCCAGCGCGCAATCGCCTACTACCAGGTCGCCAGCTACGGTTTCACCCACCACCTGCTCGACTGGCTGCCCGCAGCCAACGAGCGCACAGCACTGAAGAACTGATCGAACCTCGCGGCATCAGGCTCTGGCAGCACGCCAGAGCTTGCCGATGACCGCCACCACCGCCAGTACCGCGGCGCCGGCAAGGATACCGACGCCGGCGTTGAGCAAGGCGCCGGTCAAGGCGCCGCCGCGGCCTGCGCTGAAGGCTTCAATGGCATGGTGCAGCGGCGCCACGCCGTGCACCAGAATCCCGCCACCGACCAGAAACATCGCCGCCGTGCCGATCACCGACAGGCTTTTCATCATGTACGGCGCCGCGCGCAGGATGCCGTTGCCGATCGCCTTGGCGGCGCTGGAAGCCTTCTGGGTCAGCCACAGGCCCAGGTCATCGAGCTTGACGATGCCGGCCACCAGGCCATAAACACCGATGGTCATGACAATGGCGATGCCCGAGAGCACGATGATCTGCTGGGTCAGCGGCGCATGGGCGACCGCGCCCAGGGTGATGGCGATGATCTCGGCCGAAAGGATGAAGTCTGTGCGCACCGCGCCCTTGATCTTGCCTTGCTCGAAGGCCACCAGGTCGACTGCTGGGTCCGCCACCGCCTCGGTCAGCGCCGCATGCTCGGCCTGGTCTTGCTCCTTGCTGTGGAGGAACTTGTGCGCGAGCTTTTCGAAGCCTTCAAAGCACAGGAACGCACCGCCGACCATCAGCAGCGGCGTCACCGCCCAGGGGATGAAGGCGCTGATCAACAGCGCCGCCGGCACCAGGATCAGTTTGTTGAGGAACGAGCCCTTGGCCACCGCCCAGACCACCGGGATTTCCCGCTCGGCGCGCACGCCTGTAACCTGCTGAGCATTGAGCGCCAGGTCGTCGCCCAGCACCCCTGCGGTCTTTTTTGCCGCGACCTTGGTCATTACCGAGACATCGTCGAGTACCGTGGCGATATCGTCGATCAATACCAGAAGACTGCTTCCTGCCATGTTTGCCTGATTCCAGCGGGTTGAGAGGGCCACAGTCTAGCTCAAAGTCGCCACCTTGAGCCGCTTGCGAACCCGGTGCTACCATGCGCAACCGCCCTCCCAGGCCCGGGTGCCGCCAGCGGCCAGACACGAGGAACAGCGTCAACCATGAGCAGCATTCGCGAGCGCAACAAAGAACTGATCCTGCGCGCGGCCAGTGAAGAGTTTGCCGACAAGGGCTTCGCTGCCACCAAGACCAGCGACATCGCGGCCAAGGCCGGCCTGCCCAAGCCCAACGTCTATTACTACTTCAAGTCCAAGGAAAACCTCTACCGCGAGGTCCTGGAAAGCATCATCGAACCGATCATGCAGGCGTCGACACCGTTCAATGCCGACGGCGATCCCAAAGAAGTGCTGAGCGCCTACATCCGCTCCAAGGTGCGCATCTCCCGCGATCTGCCGTTCGCCTCCAAGGTGTTCGCCAGCGAGATCATGCACGGCGCGCCGCACCTGAGCCCGAGCCAGGTCGAGCAGCTCAACGACCAGGCCCGGCACAACATCGAGTGCATCCAGGCGTGGATCGACCGCGGCCAGATCGCCCCGCTCGACCCGCACCACCTGATGTTCAGCATCTGGGCCGCGACCCAGACCTACGCCGACTTCGACTGGCAGATCTCGGTGGTCACCGGCAAGGCCAAGCTCGATGACAGCGATTATGAAGCGGCGGCGCAGACCATCATTCGTTTGGTGCTCAAGGGCTGTGAGCCGGACGCTTGATCGGTAGTGCATCCATCGCGGGTCAAGTCGAGTCGTCGCACCGCCGCTCCCACAGGGTCAGGTGATTGTGGGAGCGGCGGTGCGACGACTCGACTTGACCCGCGATACATTTTAAGCCGCTACACCGGCATCCGCCGTCAACCCCGCCTCTTCGATCGCACTGATCGCGCACTGCTCGTCGATATCCGACGTATCGCCACTGATACCGATCGCCCCCAGCACCACGCCCTGCTGATTACGAATCAGCACCCCACCCGGCGCCGGCACCACCGGGCTTTGACCCAGGCCATTGAGCGCGGCGAAGAACGCCGGGCGCTGTTGCGCGTCCAGCGCCAGCAGGCGCGAGCCCTTGCCCAGGGCAATTGCGCCCCAGGCCTTGCCCATCGCCACTTGCGGGCGCAGCAGGCTGGCGCCGTCTTCACGCTGCAGGGCCAGCAGGTGACCGCCGCTGTCCAGCACCGCCACGGTCAGCGGCGCGGAGGAGATCTTGCGCCCGGCCACCAGCGCAGCGTTCACCAGGCTGACAGCGACTTTCAGGGTCAAAGCGTTCATGGAAAGGTCCTCTTGTTGTTAGAAGCCCGAGGGCAGGTGTAAAAATCAATAGAACAAATAGAACACAATGGCGAATATTTTTGTATACAATAATTTCGACGCGATGAACCAATTCTGACGAAACGCCATTTTTAAAGGCTTCCCGACGAAAGCGCCGATCGCCGATGAAAATGGATTGACCAGAGTCGCCTGGCGTGAATACACTCTGGTGAAAAGCCATTTGTATACAATTACAAAATCAAAGAGGCACAAAACCATGAGCAAAATGAGAGCAATTGATGCAGCCGTTCTGGTGATGCGCCGCGAAGGTGTGGAAACCGCGTTTGGCATTCCGGGTGCAGCCATCAACCCCCTGTACTCGGCCCTGAAGAAAGTCGGCGGTATCGATCACGTCCTCGCTCGTCACGTTGAAGGCGCCTCGCACATGGCCGAGGGTTACACCCGCACCAAGGCCGGCAACATCGGCGTGTGCATCGGCACCTCCGGCCCTGCCGGCACCGACATGGTCACCGGCCTGTACAGTGCCTCGGCCGACTCCATCCCGATCCTGTGCATCACCGGCCAAGCGCCGCGTGCCCGCATGCACAAGGAAGATTTCCAGGCCGTCGACATCACCAGCATCGTCAAGCCGGTGACCAAGTGGGCGACCACCGTTCTGGAACCCGGCCAGGTGCCATATGCGTTCCAGAAAGCCTTCTATGAAATGCGCTCCGGCCGCCCAGGCCCGGTGCTGATCGACCTGCCGTTCGACGTGCAGATGGCCGAGATCGAATTTGACATCGATGCCTACCAGCCGCTGCCGGTGCAAAAGCCTGCGGCCAACCGTGTCCAGGTCGAGAAAGCCCTGGCCATGCTCGACACTGCCGAGCGTCCATTGCTGGTTGCCGGTGGCGGCATCATCAACGCCGATGCCTGCGACAAGCTGGTGGAATTCGCTGAGCTGACCGGTATCCCGGTGATCCCGACCCTGATGGGCTGGGGCATCATCCCTGACGATCACCCGCTGATGGTCGGCATGGTCGGCCTGCAGACCTCGCACCGCTACGGCAACGCCACTATGCTCAAGTCCGACGTGGTGCTGGGTATCGGCAACCGTTGGGCCAACCGTCACACCGGCTCCGTTGACGTCTACACCGAAGGCCGCCGCTTCATTCACGTCGACATCGAGCCGACCCAGATTGGCCGCGTTTTCACCCCGGACCTGGGTATCGTTTCCGACGCTGGCGCCGCCCTGGACGTGTTCCTGGAAGTGGCCCGCGAGTGGAAAGCCGCCGGCAAGCTCAAGGACCGCAGCGCCTGGCTCGAAGACTGCCAGCAGCGCAAGTCGAGCCTGCAGCGCAAGACCCACTTCGACAACGTGCCGGTCAAGCCGCAGCGCGTTTACCAGGAAATGAACCAGGTGTTCGGCAAGGACACCTGCTACGTCAGCACCATCGGTCTGTCGCAGATCGCCGGCGCACAGTTCCTCCACGTCTACAAGCCGCGCCACTGGATCAACTGCGGCCAGGCCGGCCCGCTGGGCTGGACCATTCCTGCGGCGCTGGGCGTGGTCAAGGCCGACCCGACTCGCAAGGTCGTGGCACTGTCGGGCGACTATGACTTCCAGTTCATGATCGAAGAGCTGGCAGTGGGCGCGCAGTTCAACCTGCCCTACGTCCACGTGCTGGTGAACAACTCCTACCTGGGCCTGATCCGCCAGGCCCAGCGCGGCTTCGAGATGGATTACTGTGTGCAGCTGGCGTTCGAGAACGTCAACGCGCCGGAACTCAACGGTTATGGCGTCGATCACGTCGCCGTGGTCGAAGGCCTGGGCTGCAAGGCCCTGCGCGTGACCGAGCCTGGCGAGATCGCCCCGGCCCTGCTCAAGGCGCAAAAGCTGGCTGAAGAGTTCCGGGTACCGGTGGTGGTCGAGGTTATCCTCGAGCGCGTGACCAACATTTCCATGGGCACCGAAATCAACGCGGTCAACGAATTCGAAGACCTGGCCCTGGTCGGCAACGACGCGCCAACCGCGATTTCCCTGCTCGACTGATCGCTGCGAAGGCCCTGCTGCCGGGTGCACAGGGCCCCTTTTTGCAAGGAGACAACCATGCCACGTTTCGCCGCCAACCTGTCCATGCTGTTCACCGAGCAGGACTTCCTCGCCCGTTTCAAGGCTGCTGCCGACGCCGGCTTCAGCGGTGTCGAGTACCTGTTCCCGTACGACTTCAGCTCGGCTGAAATCAAGCAGCAGCTCGATGCCCACGGCCTGACCCAGGTGCTGTTCAACCTGCCGGCCGGCGACTGGGCCAAGGGTGATCGCGGCATCGCCTGCGACCCGGCCCGTGTCGAGGAATTCCGCGCCGGTGTCGATCTGGCCATCGCCTACGCCCAGGTGCTGGGCAACACCCAGGTCAACTGCCTGGCCGGCATCCGTCCACAAGGCCCGGACTGCGCCACGGTGCGCAAGACCTTCGTCGACAACCTCAAGTTTGCCGCCGACAAGCTGCAGGCCGCCGGGATCAAGCTGGTCATGGAAATGATCAACACCCGCGACATCCCGGGCTTCTACCTGAACACCACCAAACAGGCGCTGGAGATCCAGGCCGAGGTGGCGAGCAGCAACCTGTACCTGCAATACGACATCTACCACATGCAGATCATGGAGGGCGATCTTGCCCGTACCGTGCAGAGCAACCTGGCCAAGATCAACCACATCCAGCTGGCCGACAACCCGGCCGCAACGAGCCGGGTACTGGCGAGATCAACTATCGCTTCCTCTTCGAACACCTGGACCGTATCGGCTACCAGGGCTGGGTGGGCTGTGAATACAAGCCGCTGACCACTACCGAAGCGGGCCTTGGCTGGCTGAAGACCCATAACGCGATTTAAGGATTCCCTGTAGGAGCGGGCTTGCCCCGCGATAGCGGCGGTACGGCCACTTTCGAATCGCGGGGCAAGCCCGCTCCTACAGTGCCCTGCATCCAACAATTACAAGAGGCATTTCTCATGGCTAAAATCGGATTTATCGGCACCGGCATCATGGGCCGCCCAATGGCGCAGAACCTGCAAAAAGCCGGTCACAGCCTGTTCCTCTCGACCCACCACGACGCCGCGCCTGCCGACCTGGTCGCCGCCGGCGCCGTAGCCCTGGCCAACCCGAAAGAAGTGGCCCAGGAAGCTGAATTCATCATCGTCATGGTCCCCGATACCCCGCAGGTTGAAGCGGTGCTGTTCGGCGACAACGGCGTGGCCCAGGGCGTCGGCCCGAACAAGGTGGTGATCGACATGAGCTCGATCTCGCCAACCGCCACCAAAGCCTTCGCCGAGAAGATCAAGGCCACCGGCGCCACCTACCTCGACGCGCCGGTGTCCGGCGGTGAAGTCGGTGCCAAGGCCGCGACCCTGAGCATCATGGTCGGCGGCTGCCCGAACGCCTTCGAACGCGCCCTGCCGCTGTTCCAGGTCATGGGCAAGAACATCACCCGCGTCGGCGGCAGCGGCGACGGCCAGACTGCCAAGGTCGCCAACCAGATCATCGTCGCCCTGAACATCCAGGCGGTGGCCGAAGCGCTGCTGTTCGCCGCCAAGAACGGCGCCGACCCTGCCAAGGTGCGTGAAGCACTGATGGGCGGCTTCGCTTCGTCGAAAATCCTCGAAGTGCATGGCGAGCGCATGATCAAGGGCACCTTCGACCCGGGCTTCCGTATCAGCCTGCACCAGAAAGACCTGAACCTGGCCCTGCAAGGTGCCAAGGAACTGAACATCAACCTGCCCAACACCGCCAACGCCCAGCAAGTGTTCAGCACCTGCGCGGCCATCGGCGGCGCCAACTGGGACCACTCGGCGCTGATCAAGGGCCTTGAGCACATGGCCAACTTCTCGATCCGCGGTGAAGAGTAAGAGGCCAGTTGCAAGCTTCAAGCTGCAAGTAAAAGCAGGCCGCGCGTCGATCCGCTTTCTCTCGCGGCTTGGAGCTTGAAGCTTGCCGCTTTCAGCGCCCCTGGGTCGGCCTGCACGGAGGCGGGCCCAGGGGCGTTTTTGATTCTGAAAAACAATAAGATTGGAGCCTGCCATGTCGGTCGATCCGCAACACTTTCTGCGCGAGCTGTTCGCCACGGCCATCGATGCCGCGCATCCCCGCCAGGTCCTTGAAGCCCACCTGCCCAGCGACCGCAGCGGTCGCGTCATCGTCATCGGCGCCGGCAAGGCTGCCGCGGCCATGGCTGAAGTCGTCGAGCGCGCCTGGAAGGGCCCGGTTTCCGGCCTGGTGGTTACCCGCTACGGCCATGGCGCCAGCTGCTCGAAAATCGAAGTGGTCGAAGCCGCCCACCCGGTCCCGGATGCCGCCGGCCTGGCCGTGGCCAAGCGGGTACTGGAAATGGTCAGCAACCTCACGGCTGACGACCGGGTGATTTTCCTGCTCTCCGGCGGTGGTTCGGCGCTGCTGGCGCTGCCTGCCGAAGGCCTGACCCTGGCCGACAAGCAACAGATCAACAAGGCCCTGCTCAAATCCGGCGCCACCATCGGCGAGATGAACTGCGTGCGCAAGCACCTCTCGGCGATCAAGGGCGGGCGCCTGGCCAAGGCTTGCTGGCCGGCCACCGTCTATACCTATGCGATTTCCGATGTACCCGGGGATCTGGCCACGGTCATTGCCTCCGGCCCCACCGTGGCCGACCCGAGCACCTCGGCCGAAGCCCTGGCGATCCTCAAGCGCTACAACATCGAAGCGCCTGCTGCGGTCACCGCCTGGCTCAACAACCCGGCCTCCGAGACCGTCAAGGCTGACGACCCGGCCCTGGCCCGCAGCCACTTCCAGCTGATCGCCCGGCCCCAGCAGTCGCTGGAAGCGGCAGCGGTCAAAGCCCGCCAGGCCGGCTTCAGCCCGCTGATCCTTGGCGACCTCGAAGGCGAGTCGCGCGAGGTGGCCAAGGTCCATGCCGGCATCGCCCGGCAGATCGTCCAGCACGGCCAGCCGCTGTCGCCACCCTGCGTGATCCTCTCCGGTGGCGAAACCACCGTGACCGTGCGCGGCAATGGCCGTGGCGGGCGCAACGCCGAGTTTTTGCTGAGCCTGACCGAAAGCCTCAAGGGCCTGCGCGGGGTCTATGCCCTGGCCGGTGACACCGATGGCATCGACGGCTCCGAAGACAACGCCGGCGCACTGATGACCCCGGACAGCTACGCCCGCGCCGCGGCCCTGGGCCTGTCGGCCAGTGACGAGCTGGACAACAACAATGGCTACGGCTACTTCGCCGCGCTCGATGACTTGATCGTTACCGAGCCGACGCGGACCAACGTCAACGATTTTCGCGCCATCCTGATTCTCGAGAGTGCCTGACATGACGCCTGATAAAAAAGTCAAAATCCTTGCCACCCTCGGTCCTGCGATCAAGGGCATCGATGACATCCGCCAACTGGTCGAGGCCGGGGTGAACATCTTTCGCCTGAACTTCAGCCACGGCGAGCACGAAGACCACGCCCTGCGCTACCAGTGGATCCGCGAGGTGGAGAGCCAGCTCAACTACCCGCTGGGCATCCTCATGGACCTGCAGGGGCCTAAACTGCGCGTCGGCCGTTTTGCCGAGGGCAAGGTCCAGCTGCAACGCGGCCAGGCCCTGCGCCTGGACCTGGACAGCACCCCGGGTACGCTTGAGCGGGTCAACCTGCCGCACCCGGAAATCATCGCTGCGCTGGAGCCGGGCATGGACCTGCTGCTCGACGACGGCAAGCTGCGCCTGCGGGTGACCGCCAAGCACAGCGACGCGATCGAGACCGAAGTGCTCAATGGCGGCGAGTTGTCCGACCGCAAGGGCGTCAACGTGCCGCAAGCGGTACTCGACCTCAGCCCGCTGACCGCCAAGGACCGCCGCGACCTGAGCTTCGGCCTGGAGCTGGGCGTGGACTGGGTGGCGCTGTCGTTCGTACAGCGCCCGGAAGACATCGTCGAAGCGCGCCAGCTGATCGGTGACCGTGCCTACCTGATGGCCAAGATCGAGAAGCCCTCGGCGGTGACCCAACTGCGCGCCATTGCCGAGCTCAGCGACGCGATCATGGTTGCCCGTGGCGACCTGGGCGTGGAAGTGCCGGCCGAAAGCGTGCCGCAGATCCAGAAGAGCATCATCAACACCTGCCGCGAACTGGGTAAACCGGTGGTGGTGGCCACACAGATGCTCGAATCGATGCGCTTCTCCCCGGCCCCGACCCGCGCCGAAGTCACCGACGTCGCCAACGCCGTGGCCGAAGGCGCCGATGCGGTGATGCTCTCGGCCGAGACCGCTTCGGGCGACTACCCGCTGGAAGCGGTACAGATGATGAGCAAGATCATCCGCCAGGTGGAGAACGGCCCGGACTACCAGGCGCAACTCGACGTCGGCCGGCCGAAAGCCGAAGCCACCGTGTCGGATGCCATCAGCTGCGCAATCCGCCGCATCAGCGGCATCCTGCCGGTGGCGGTGCTGGTCAACTACAGCGAATCGGGGGCTTCGACCCTGCGCGCTGCGCGCGAGCGGCCACGGGCGCCGATCCTCAACCTGACGCCCAACCT
Source organism: Pseudomonas sp. B21-035 (assembly GCF_024748945.1). Classification (NCBI taxonomy): domain Bacteria; kingdom Pseudomonadati; phylum Pseudomonadota; class Gammaproteobacteria; order Pseudomonadales; family Pseudomonadaceae; genus Pseudomonas; species Pseudomonas sp. B21-035. Next base: position 1,743,575 of record NZ_CP087179.1, on the reverse strand, counting down.
GTCCACCGCCCGGCGCCTGAGCGTGGCCTGGGGTGTGCATTCGGTGGTCAACGATCGCTTGCGCCAGGTCGACGAGATCTGCTCCACCGCCCTGGAGATCGCCCAGGCCCAGGGCATGGCCAGCCGCGGCGACACGCTGTTGATCACTGCCGGTGTGCCTTTTGGCAAGCCGGGGTCGACTAACACGCTGCGGATCGAGACCTTGATCTGAGGTAGACCGCTCCCACAGGTTTGTGGGAGCGGGCTTGACCCGCGATGAATGCAACACAAACCCCAGGTGGGACAACCCGGCCCAAAGAGGCTCCCCACTCCACATCAACCCAGACTGCCCCCATGTACACCAAGAATTTCGTCAACCCGTGCCCCGACTGGGCCACTGCCTTGCTCAACGGCTTCAGCCAGGTGCTGCTGCAGCGCAATCCGCTGTGTGGCCTGTGCTGCCTGCTGGCTATCACCCTGACCGCGCCCGACCTGGTCGGCGGCGCGCTGCTCGGGGCCCTCGCCGGGCTGCTGACTGCCCAGCGCCGTGGCTACAACCGCACTGACCGCCAGGCCGGCCTGTACAGCTACAACGGCGTGCTGATTGGTCTGCTGATCAGCTATGCCCTGCCCTGGTCGGCGATTCTGCCGCCACTGATCATCGCCGCTGGCGGCCTGAGCAGCATGCTCGTGCACCAGTGGCTCAAGCGCGGCCCCAGGCAACTGCTGCCTGCCTATACCGCGCCGTTCGTGTTGCTCGGCTGGGCCGCCCTGGCCATGGCCGAACCCGCCAGCGCCACCAGCACCAGTGTCGAGGCCAACCCGCTGTTCGCCCTGGCCCGCGGCCTTGGGCAGATCTTCTTGCTCGACCAGCCGCTGGCCGGCGTGCTGATCGCCCTCGGCCTGCTGATCTCCAATCGCTACGCCGCCGTCTGGGCCCTGCTCGGCTCGGCCATCGGCGGCAGCGTGGCGTTGCTCGGTGGCGAGGCCACGGCGGCCTACAACGGCCTGTTCGGTTTCAATGCCGCCCTCGCCGCCCTGGCCTTCAGCCAGGAACGCCAGCGGCCCTGGCTGCCGCTGCTGGCCATCGTCCTGGCAATTGCCCTGCAACCAGCGGTGAGCCTGCTGCCGGTCGCCGGCCTGACCGCGCCGTTCATTCTCGCCTGCTGGCTGCTGCACGCCGGTGGCCGCCTGCTGCGCTTGCCGGCATCCCACAGCCGGCGTCGCTTGCACAGCTGAGGTGCAGCCCCTAGGCTCTGCCCATCTGCCTTTGGAACGAGCCTATGGACACCCCTTCGAGCTGGCGCGAGCGGCTCTACGTCATCGTCTTTCAAACCGACACCACGGCCGGCCGGCGCTTCGACAAGATCCTCCTGCTGATCATTCTCGCCAGCCTGGTAACGGTGATCCTCGACAGCATCGACGAGGTGCACCAGGGTTATGCCGGGTTGCTGGCGGCCGTCGAGTGGGGCTTTACCGCGATCTTTCTGGTCGAGTACCTGATCCGCTTGTATTGCTCGCCCAAGCCCTTGCGCTACGCCTTCAGTTTTTATGGCCTGGTCGACCTGCTGGCGATCGTCCCGGGGATCATCGCCCTGTACTACAGCGACGCCCAATACCTGCTGATCATCCGCGTCGTACGTATGCTGCGGATCTTTCGCGTGCTCAAGCTCAGCCCCTACCTCAAGCAGGCCCATTACCTGCTCGCGGCGCTGCGCGGCAGCAAGCAGAAGATCATCGTGTTCCTGCTCAGCGTCTCGACCCTGGTCACCGTGTTCGGCACCCTGATGTATGTGGTCGAAGGTCCCGAGCATGGCTTTACCAGCATCCCCAAGGGCATCTACTGGGCGATCGTCACCCTGACCACGGTCGGCTTTGGCGACATCGTGCCCAAAACCCCGCTGGGCCAGGTGTTGTCGTCGATGGTGATGATCACCGGTTACTCGATCATCGCCGTGCCCACCGGGATTTTCACCGCCGAGCTTGCCAACGCCATGCGCGGCGAACAGCTACAGCACGACTGCCCGGTGTGCCGGAAAAACAGCCACGAGCACGGCGCGGCGTTCTGCTCGCGCTGCGGCAATGCGCTGTTTAAAAAAATGGAATAAGCAAAGCACTTTTTAATCTTTTAGCGCCTAAAGCCCAACCGTTATAGTCGCTGGCATAATGCCTTTAACGCTAACTCGAACAAGGAATGCGCAGTGAAAAAACTCTTCAGTGCCTCGCTTCTGGCCGCAAGCCTCGCCTTCGGCTCCGTGGCCCAGGCTGCTCCGGCGCCGCTGCTGAACGTCTCGTACGACGTGATGCGCGACTTCTACAAGGATTACAACGCCGCGTTCCAGAAGCACTGGGAAGCCGAGCACAAAGAGAAGATCACCGTGCAGATGTCGTTCGGTGGCTCGAGCAAGCAGGCCCGTTCGGTAATCGACGGCCTGCCGGCTGACGTCATCACCATGAACATGGCCACCGACATCAATGCCCTGGCCGACAACGGCAAGCTGGTGCCGGACAACTGGGTCACGCGCCTGCCGAACAACAGCGCGCCGTTCACCTCGGCCACTGTGTTCATCGTGCGCAAGGGCAACCCCAAGGCCCTGAAAGACTGGCCCGACCTGCTCAAAGACGGCGTCCAGGTCATTGTGCCAAACCCGAAAACCTCCGGTAACGGCCGCTACACCTACCTCTCGGCCTGGGGCTATGTGCTGAAGAACGGCGGTGACGAGAACAAGGCCAAGGACTTTGTCGGCAAGCTGTTCAAGCAGGCGCCAGTGCTCGATACCGGTGGCCGCGCCGCCACCACCACCTTCATGACCAACCAGATCGGCGACGTGCTGGTGACCTTCGAGAACGAAGCCGAAATGATCGCCCGCGAGTTCGGTCGTGACCAGTTCGAAGTCATCTACCCAAGCGTCTCCGCCGAAGCCGAGCCACCGGTGAGTGTGGTCGACAAGGTGGTCGAGAAGAAAGGCAGCCGCGCCACCGCCGAGGCATACCTGAAATACCTGTGGTCGCCTGAGGCCCAGGAAATCGCCGCCAACAACTACCTGCGTCCGCGTGATCCAGCGGTGCTGGCCAAGTACACCGACCGCTTCCCGAAAGTCGACTTCCTCTCGGTCGAGAAGACCTTCGGTGACTGGCGCACCGTGCAGAAAACCCACTTCAACGATGGCGGGATTTTCGACCAGATCTACACCGGGCAGTAATGGCCTCATCGCGGGTCAGTCGAGGTGACGCCTCGACTTGACCCGCGATTGCTTCACCCCCTATCGAACTTACCCTCCCATTTGCTGATCAGTTCATTGACTACCCTTTCCGTCATCCACGGCTCAAGGAGTGCCCAGTGACCCGATCTTTACTCACCTTGCTGTTCAGTTGTCTGTTGAGCAGCCAGCTGTTCGCCGCCGAACCTTCGCCCGCCGCACCAACACCTGAACCTGAACCCGTGGTCCAGGGCGGCCTGCTCGGCGCCATTGCCGATGGCCTGGACGATGTCAGCCAGGAACTGGATATCGACAGCCACCTGTTCGACAGCTGGCGCCTGCGCGCCGACCGCGCCGTCAATGAAGTCGATCAACTGGTCAACCGCCACGCCGGTCGCGATGGCCTCGACCTGCTCGGCGATTTCGCCCTGCTGAGCATCACCTGGCTGGTCGCCTTCGCGGTGCTCACCAACCTCGGCCGCCTGCTGGCCCATCGCAGCAACAACAGCCGCCCGCTGCGCCAACGCCCGCGCCTGCAGAAACTGCTCGGCTACCTGCTGCCCTATACCCTGCCGGCCCTGGCCAGCCTGCCGACCACGCTGTACGTCAGCCACTATCTGGAGCCGTCGGTAGGCCGCGCCCTGGGCCTGAGCCTGGCCTATGCCACCAGCAGCGGTATCTTCTCGACATCGATCATCCTGTGCCTGATCACCCTGTTCGACACCGGCCACAAGCGCGCGGCGGTGCGCATCATTCGCCAGCTGGCGCCTCGGCCGCTGTTCATGATCGGCTTTCTGGCGGCCTGGAGCGATGCCCTGACCAGCCCGCAGATCGCCCGCCAACTGGGCGGCAACATCACCAGCAGCGTGGCGGTAATCACCGGCCTGCTGGCGACCCTGGCGTTCGCCGTCCTGGTGATTCGCCTGCGCCGCCCGGTGGCGCACCTGATCCGCAACCGCGCGCTCAAGGAGCGCTTGCAGCACCGCGCCGTGCAGGAAACCCTGCGGATCTTTTCCTGGCTCTGGTACCTGCCGATCCTGATGATGATCCTGGTCTCGGCCATCACCCTGATCGGCGCCGGCGAAGAGAGCCAGAAGGCCCTGCAAAACGCTTTGCTGACCACCATTTTGCTGATCGCCACGCTGTTTCTCAGCACCACCTTGCAGCACCTGTTCAAGGCCCACGACATCGAACCCGGGCAACGCCTGCGTCCGTACAAGGAACTGCTGCGCAACCTTGCCCACGCGCTGCTGCGCATCGCCATGGCAGTGGCCTTCATCGAGCTGCTGGGGCGCATCTGGGGCTTTTCGGTGCTCGACTTTGCCTTGCGCAATAGCCTGGGCCGGGCGATCAGTGATTCACTGAGCAGCATCGGCCTGATCCTGCTGGTCACCTGGCTGCTGTGGGTGGTGATCGACACGGCGATCCAGGAAGCCCTCAAGCCCACGGTCGGGCGGCGCTCGTCGCGCCAGCCGAGCACCCGGGTGCGGACCATCCTGCCGATGCTGCGCAATGCCATCAAGATCATCCTGGTGGTGATCTGCACCATCACCACCATGGCCAATCTGGGCATCAACGTCGCGCCCTTGCTGGCCGGCGCCGGGGTGGTCGGCCTGGCGATCGGTTTCGGCTCCCAGCAACTGGTGCAGGACGTGATCACCGGGCTGTTCATCCTCATCGAAGACACCATCGCCATCGGCGACTGGGTGGTGCTCGATTCCGGGCATGCCGGCACGGTCGAGAGCCTGACCATCCGCACCTTGCGCCTGCGTGATGGCAAGGGCTTCGTGCACTCGGTACCGTTCGGCCAGATCAAGGCGGTCACCAACCAGTCACGGCAGTTCGCCTATGCGTTCTTCTCGGTTCAGTTCAGCTACCAGACCGACGTCGACAGCGCGCTGAAACTGATCCGCGAAGTCGGCCAGTCGATCAGCGAAGACCCGCTGCTGCGCCACAGCCTGCAAGGGCCGCTGCAGGTGTTCGGGGTCGACAGCATGAACCTCAACGGCATCACTTTGACCGCGCAGTTTCGCACCAGCTCCGGCGGGCAATATGCGGTCAATCGCGCCTTCAACGAACGGCTGAAAAAGCGCGTCGACCAGACCGACGACGTGAGCTTTGCGCAATACAATCCGCCACCGCAAAAAGTCGCTGAAGAACCGGCCTGATTGCTTTAACCCCAGCGGCCATCGGTGCTAAAGTCGCGGCCATGAACCGCGCCCCCGCCGACCGCCCGCTGATTGCCTGGACCTTGTACTTCTGTGTCCTGTTCAATCTGTTCGCCTGCGGTATCGGTCACGGGCAGATGATGGGCCTGCAACTCAACGGTATCGGCGGCGCCTATTGTTCGGCCATGGGCAGCGCCGGGCCGACGCTGAAAAGCGATTTCGGCGATCAGACGGTGGCCGGCTGGGACAGCATGCAGACCTGCCCGGTGTGCGCTGCCGCCGTGGTCTGCCTGGGCCTGGTGCTGGTCATCGGCTGGCTGCTGGCGGTTACCCGGGTACGTCGCTATCACCGTGAACTGCGCAGCAAAGCGCCGCCGCGATATTGCTGGCCGGCCGCCAACCCCCGCGCCTCCCCGCTTCTGGCTTGAACCTCCTGGCAGCCGCTTGGGCTGCCCGAAACCGGCCGTTTTTTGCTGTGCCTGCCTGACAGGTGCAGGCGGCCGCTGGCTCAATTTCCAGAGTGTGATTCATGCCCTACTCCTATCGCCTTTACGGTTGCGCGGCGCTGCTGTGCGCGTTGCCCTTCCACGCTGTGGCCGAGGCGCCGCTGACCCTGCCCGACCTGCGTATCAACAGCCGCGCCGACGCCGAAGACGGCGTGCTGCTCGACACCCCGTCGCAAACCGCTTCGCGCCTTGGCCTCACCCCGCGGGAAACCCCGGCCTCGGTGAGCATCGTCAACCGCCAGCAGATCGAGCAACGCGGCGCGCAGACCACCCAGGACGCGCTTAACGGCGTGCCCGGCATGACCGCCGCCTCACCACCGGGTTCGGCAGGCTCGGTGGCTTACCGGGGGTTTTCCGGGGGGCAGATCACCCAGCTGTTCAACGGCATCAGCGTGCAGTACGACTCGGTTGCCGCGCGCCCGGTCGACAGCTGGATCTATGACCGCGTCGAAGCCGTCGGCGGGCCGTCGAGCTTCCTGTTTGGCGCTGGCGCCGTCGGCGGCTCGATCAACTACATCAGCAAACTGGCCAGCCGCGACGAGAACTTCAACGAAGGCAGAATCAAGTACGGCTCCTACGACAGCAGCGAGACCTCGTTCGGCTTCAACCATGCGCTCAACGACGGCGATGGCATCCGCAACTACGCACGCCTGGATTTCAGCCACAGCAAGAGCAACGGCTATGTCGATCGCGAAGAGCGCGATGCCTGGACCGTGGCGTTCTCGCTGCTCACCGACATCAACGACCAGCTGTCCCACACCCTGGCCGTGGAGTACCAGAACGAAACGGTCGACAGCCCCTATTGGGGCAGCCCGGTGCTCAACCCGCTGGGCGGCGAAATGAAGGTCGACGAGAGCCGCCGCTTCGAAAACTACAACGTCGAGGACGGCCGCTACGAGCAGCGCGTTCGCTGGCTGCGCTCAATCACCGAGTACCGCTTCAACGACAACACCTCGCTGCGCAACACCCTCTACCACTACAACACCGAGCGTGATTTTCGTAACCTCGAAACCTACGCCTACAATGCCGACAACAGCCGGGTCAACCGCTCCAACGCGCTGCTGCAACGCCATGACCAGGAGCTCAACGGCAACCGCTTCGAATTGCTGCACGAGGGCCAGTTGTTCGGCCTCAACAGCCAGTGGTCGGCGGGCCTGGACTACAGCCACAACGTGCAGATGACCTACCCGCGCTCGATCACCGGTATTTTCGACAGTGTCGATCCGGCCAGCTTCGAACCCGGGCATTTCTATGACCTGAAGGGCATGGTCCCGGGCTTTCAGAAGAACCGCGAGAACACCGTCGACACCTGGGCGGCGTTCGTCGAGAACCGCCTGCAACTGACCGAGCGCCTGTCGCTGCTGACCGGTTTGCGCTATGACCATATCGACCTCGATGTGCACAACTACCGCACGGTCGATGCCAACAACCCGCTGGACTTCCAGCGCAGCTACGAGCCCACCACCGGGCGCATCGGCCTGGTCTACGAGCTGACCCCGGCGGCCAACGTCTATGTGCAGTACAGCACCGCCGCCGACCCGCCCTCGGGCATGCTCAGCACAGCCAGTTTTGCCACCGTACGCGACTTCGACCTGAGCACCGGCAAGCAGCTGGAAGTGGGCAGCAAGTTCAGCTTCCTCGATGGCCGCGGCGCCGCCACCGTTGCCGCCTACCAGATCGAGCGCAAGAACCTCGCCACCGCCGATGCCGCCAACCCCAGCGTCACCCAGCCGGTGGGCAAGCAGACCTCGCGCGGGGTAGAAGTGGCCGCCTCGCTGCACGTCACACCGAAGCTGTTGGCCGAGGGCAACTTTGCCTACGTCGACGCCCAGTACGACGAGTTCAACGAGAACGTCGGCGGTCGCTCGATCTCGCGCAAGGGCAATACCCCGACCAACATCCCCGAGCGGGTCGCCAACCTGTGGCTGACCTACGACATCGACCCGAGCTGGCAAATCGGTGCCGACAGCCGCTACGTGTCTTCGGTGTATGCCGACGCAGCCAACACCCGCTACGCGCCGGCCTACACGATCTTCGGTGCCTTCGTCGGTTTCAAGGTCGATGACGACACGCGCATCACGGCCCGGGTGCGCAACCTGACCGACGAGGTGTATGCCCGCTGGACCTCCTCGAGCATGCTCTACCTCGGTGCCCCGCGCACCCTGGAGCTGGCCGTGCAGACGCGCTTCTAGGACGCCGCCGATGAAACGTTACCTGTACCTGTGGCACCGCTGGCTGGGCATCGGCTTATGCCTGTTCATGGCCCTGTGGTTCTTCTCGGGGATGGTCATGCTGTATGTCGGCTACCCCAAGCTGACCCCGCGCGAGCACTACGCTCACCTGCCGCAGTTGCGCGTTCAGGATTGCTGCGTCGACCTCGGCACTGCCCTGCGCAGTGCCGATGCCGAGCGCACCCCGGCCAGCATCCGCCTGAGCACGGTGGCCGGCACGCCGCGCTACCTGTTCAGCTATCCAGGCCGGGCCAGCGTGGCGGTGGACGCCCGCACGGGCCAGCGCCTGCATGCGATCGATCGCGAACAGGCCCTGGCCAGTGCGCATCAATACGATCCGCAGGCAACAGCCCGTTATGCCGGGGTGGTGACCGAAGACCTGTGGAGCCACTCGCGCGCCCTCGACGCCGAGCGCCCGCTGCAGCGGGTGCAGCTCGACGATGGCGCACGCACCCTGCTGTACATCTCCGGCCATACCGGCGAAGTGGTGCGCGATGCCAGCGCCCTGGAGCGCGGCTGGAACCTGGTCGGCGCCTGGCTGCACTGGCTGTATCCATTACGCGGCATTGGCGTCGACGGCCTGTGGAGCAACCTGGTGATCAGCCTGTCGCTGGCCGGTACGCTGATGGCGTTGCTTGGCGCGGTGATCGGGATCCTGCGCTGGCGCCTGCGCAAGCCCTACCGCAGTGGCTCGCGTTCGCCCTACCGGGGCTTTGCCCGCTGGCACCATATTGGCGGCTTGCTGTTTGGCGTGCTGGCGATTACCTGGATTTTCAGTGGCTTGATGTCGATGAACCCGTGGCGGCTGTTCAGCAGCTCAATGCCGTTGAATGTTGCGGCCTATCAAGGCGGGCCGTTGACCGCGGCGGCTTTTCCGCTGTCGGCCTCTGAGGCGCTGGCGCGGTTCGACCAGCAAGGTTTCAAGGCCCGTGAGCTGGAATGGCGCTTGATTGCGGGTGCGGGGTACCTGGTCGGTCATGATGGCGCCGGGCGCACGCGGGTGCTGTCGATGGCCGACGGCCAGGTGCTCGAACGCCTGCCGCGGGAGGTGCTGGAGCGCGCCGCACAAGCGATCCTGCCCCAGGGCCAGATGTACAGCGAGCAGCTTGAAGCCTACGACTTCTTCTACTACGCCCGGGCCGAGCAAAGCATGCTCGGCCACCTGGAAAAGCGCTTGCCAGTGTTGCGCGTACGCTTTGCAGACCCGCAACAGACCTGGCTGCACCTGGACCTGTACACCGGCGAGGTGCTGGGTGTACTGGACCAGCCGCGGCGCGTGTCGCGCTGGTTGTTCTCGTTGCTGCACAGTTGGGACTGGCTACCGCTGTTGCAACGGCGGCCATTGTGGGATGCCTGGATGATCGCCTTCAGCCTGGGCGGGCTGGTGCTCAGTGTCAGCGGTGTGGTGCTGGGCTGGCGGCGCTTAGCCAAGTAGGAGCGGGCTTGCCCCGCGATAGCATTCTGTCCGCCACATCGCATCGCGGGCAAGCCCGCTCCTACACAAGGGCCCTGAACACCAGCGCCTTCAAGCCACCCGCCGGATCGCTGTCGGGAAACTCCGGCGGGTTGGCCAGGCGTTCGACAAAGCTCAGCTCCGGTGCTTGCTCAGCCATGCCTTCGATGAGAAAGTCCGGGCCAACGGCCGGGTCGTTGACGCAGGCCAGCACCGTGCCGCCGGCGTTCAACAACTCCGGCAGGCGCCGCAGGATCTTGCGGTAGTCCTGGGTCAGGACAAAGCTGCCCTTCTGGAAGCTTGGCGGGTCGATGATGATCAAGTCATAGGGCCCGGACTTGCGCACCTTGCCCCACGACTTGAACAGCTCATGGCCAAGAAAACTCACCTTGCCCAGGTCATGGCCGTTGAGCCGATGGTTATCGCGCCCGCGGCTCAATGCCGAGCGCGCCATGTCCAGGTTGACCACCTGCTCGGCGCCACCGGCAATCGCCGCCAGCGAAAAACCGCAGGTGTAGGCGAACAGGTTGAGCACGCGCTTGCCCGCCGCCTGCTCACGCACCCAGCGCCGACCATAGCGCATGTCGAGGAACAGACCGGTGTTCTGCTTGAGGCCCAGGTCCAGCTGATAGCGCAAGCCGTCCTCATCGATCAACCAGTGCTCGCTGGGGGTACCCAGCAGCCACTGCCCGGGGCTGTCCGGCAGGTAGCGGTGCTGAATCAGAATGGCCTGGCCGCGCCAGCCTGGCGCCTGGGCAAGCGTCAGGAGCATCTGCTCCAGGGCCGGCAACTGGCCCTCGGGCGGCTGGCGAAACAGCGACACCAGCAACACCCCCTGCAGCCAGTCCACGGTGATCTGCTCAAGCCCCGGCCAGCAGCGCCCGCGGCCATGGAACAGGCGCCGGGTTTCGCTCGGCGCCGGGTCGAGGGCGGCGAGCAGGTGCTGCTGGAGGGTGTCGATCACAGAGGTCATGGGCAGATTCAATCGGGTAAAGCCGGCTATTCTACCCTGCCAGATCAGGTTCGACCCGCGCGATTCAACGGTGCGCAGCCACCAGACACAGCATGGGCCGTTCCTGCTCTTCGGCCAATGCCGGGCAGGCCTGGATCTGTTCAGCGCTCGGCCCCCACTCCTGTACATGGGCCAGAGTAAAACCGGCGCCAATCAGCTGATTGAGCAAGGTGCCCAGGGTGCGGTGGTACTTGATCACGCCATCGGCCAGCCAGTTGGTCACGCGCTGGCCCTCGTGCTGATAGCTGTCCACCGGCCAGGTCTTGCCGCCGTCCGCAGCGACGATCCAGCCAGGATTGCGCGAAGCCATGTAGATCGGATGCTCGATCGAGAACACCAGCCGTGCACCCGAGCGCAAGGCCGCGTGCACGCTGGCGAACAGGCGCGGCAGATCGTCAATGTAATGCAGGGTCAGGGAACTGTAGGCAAGATCGAAGGCGGCCTTGGGCAATTCCAGAGTGTCGAGGTCTTCGCGGGCGTAGCGGATGCGCGCATCGAGCGTGCTCGACCGCGCCTTGTCGAGCATCAGCGACGAGACGTCCAGGCCCAGCACCGAGGCTGCGCCCTGCTCCGCCGCCCAGCGGCAGAACCAGCCGTAACCGCAACCGAGGTCGACCACATCAAGGCCCTCCACTGGCGGCAACAGTGCTTGCAGTGCCGGCCATTCGGCAGCACCGGCCAGGCCTTCGCGCGAGCGCCCGAGCTGGCTGTAACCGTGGAAAAAATCCGGATTGTCGTAGATGTTCTGGGCCATCGGCGCGGTCCTTCATAAACAGGCACAAGCATCTACACTAGCATTCCACCCCTGTGCTGGAGAACGATCATGAGCGACACTCCGTCCATAGTCCTGGTCCATGGTTTCTGGGGCGGCGCCGCCCACTGGAGCCGGGTCATCCTCGAACTGTCACGCCTGGGCCACCGCAACCTGCATGCGGTGGAGATGCCCTTGACCTCGCTTGCCGATGACGCTGAACGCACGCGCAAGATGGTCGCCTCGATACCCGGCAAGGTGCTGCTGGTCGGCCACTCCTACGGCGGTGCGGTGATTACCCAGATGGGCAACCAGGCCAATGTCGCCGGCCTTGTGTACATCGCCGCCTTCGCCCCCGACAGCGGCGAAAGCCCCGGCGCCATCACCGCCAAGAACCCGCCGCAAGCGGCAGCCAACCTGCAACCGGATGGCGATGGCTACCTGTGGATCAAACCCGACAAACTGCACGAAAGCTTTTGCCAGGACCTGAGTAAGGATGAAGGGTTGGTGATGAGCGTGACCCAGAAGGCGCCACTGGCCAGCACCTTCGGTGACACCATCGGTGAGCCCGCATGGAAGCACAAACCCAGCTGGTACCAGCTCTCGACCCAGGACCGGATGATCCACCCGGACAACCAGAAACTCATGGCAGAACGCCTGCAGCCCAAGGAGCTGCTGACCCTGGAGGCCAGCCATGCCTCGCTGGTGTCCAGGGCCGCCGAAGTGGCCGCCCTGATCGATCGCGCAGCCGTCAGTCTGGCTTGACCGCCGGGGCCTTGAGCGCAGGCTTGAACCACCAGCCTTGCTGCATGCCGGCCGCGGCCAGCAGGATCGCGGCCACACCCAGCCATTGCAGCGGCGCCAGGCGATGGCCAAAGGCGAACCAGTCGACGAAAATCGCTGCGATCGGGTAGATGAACGACAGCGCCCCGGTCAAGGCGGTCGGCAGCTTCTGGATCGCGCCGTACAGCAGCACATACATCACCCCGGTGTGGACGATGCCAAGGGTCACCAGGCTGGCCAGCGCACCGACGTCGCCCGGCAGGCCACTGGTATTGGCCCAGGGCGCCAGCAGGAGGATGCCGGTGCACACCTGGATCAGCGCGATCAGGTGCGGCGGCGTGCCGCTCAGGCGCTTGATGATCAGCGCCGCCACGGCGTACAGAAACGCCGCGCCCAGGGCCAGGGCGATGCCCAGCAGGTAGTCGTTGCCAGTGCCATCCTGGCTGCCATGGGCACTGACGATCGCCAGCATGCCGGCAAAGGAGACCGCTAGCCAGAACAGCTTGGGCGCGGTGATTTTCTCACCGAGAAACAGCGCCGCCAGGCCCACCAGCATGAACGGCTGGACGTTGTATACCGCAGTGCTGATTGCAATCGAGGCGCGTGAGTAGGAGGCAAACAGCAGCACCCAGTTGCCGACGATGGCCACGCCGCTGAGTACCGCCAGGGCGAAGGTGGCCAGGGTCAGGATACCGGGCTTGAGAAAGCCCATGGCCAGGCAGATCAGCAGCAAGGTGCCAGCACCGAACACACAGCGCCAGAACACCACATCCAGTACCGGTTGCCCGGACACCAGCACGAACCAGCCAATGGTCCCGGATATCAACATCGCGGCGACCATCTCGAACGACCCACGGCGGATTGAACTGTCCATCACTCACCTCCTTGACGATGGGCAAATTATGGCAAGGGCAGCGGCGACCGTTCCAGTGGATAAAACAGGCTAGACTGACCTTGTACCTTTACTATCAAGGCAGTTTTTGCATTTTGCCTAACGAGGCCTGTATGACCGACGATATCGACCAACTGTTGATCCAGGCACTGATGGAAGACTCGCGGCGCTCGCTCAAGGCCCTGGCGCAGCTCAGCGGGCTGTCAGCACCGAGCGTCAGCGAACGCCTGCGCCGCCTTGAAGAGCGTGGCGTGCTCAAGGGCTACACGGTAGAGATCGACCCGCGCTGCTTCGGCTACCAGCTACAGGCCATCGTCCGCGTGCGGCCGCTGCCCGGGCAACTGCAGGAAGTGGAGCGGCAGATCATGGCCATCCCCGAGTTCACCGAGTGCGACAAGGTCACCGGCGATGACTGCTTTATCGCGCGCCTGCACGTGCGCTCGATGGAAGAGCTCGATACCGTGCTGGACAAGCTCAACAGCCACGCCGAGACCAACACCGCGATCGTCAAGAAGACCCCGGTGAAACGGCGCTTGCCGCCGATGGCCTGATAACAGCGCAGAAACTACTGCACCGGCTCACTCGACGGCCTGGCAATCAGGCCCTTCAGTTCACTGGTCATCGCAAACTCCAGATTCAGGCCATTGGGCGGGATCGGCTGCTGGAACCAGCGGTTGTAGATCGCCTCGATGCGCCCGCTGCGATAGACATCCGCCAACGCTTCATTGACCAGCGCCAGCAAGCCGTCATCGCCCTTGCGCACCATGCAGCTGTAGATCTCCTTCGATTGCGCCTCGCCCACCACCACCCAGTCGTGCGGATTGCGCGCCTTGGCCCGCTCGCCGTACAGCAGCGCATCATCCATGTAGAACGCCGCCGCGCGCCCGGACTGCAGCATCATGAACGCCTCGCCGTGGTCCTTGGCACTGATCACCGAAGCCCCCAACTGGTGCTCCAGATTGTAGTTCTTCAGGTACTTCTCGTTGGTGGTGCCGGCGGTGCTGACCACATTCTTGCCCTTGAGGTCATCCAGGCCCTGGATGCCGCTGTCTTTTTTGGTCAGCAACTGGCCTTTGACGAAAATAAAGCCATAGGAGAAATCCACCTGCTTCTGCCGCTCGGCGGTGACCCCGGTGGTGCCGCACTCCAGATCGACCGTGCCGTTCTGCACCAGCGGGATGCGCGTCTGCGAAGTCACCAGGTTGTAGCGCACCTTGAGCGGCGGCACCGCCAGCTTGGCCTGCAGGTGCTTGACGATCTCAGCCGCAAGATCGACCGAATAGCCCATGGGCTTGCCGCTGTGGTCGCCCACATAAGAAAACGGAATGGACGAGTCGCGATAGCCGAGGGTGATGCTGCCGGATTCGGCGATTTTCTTCAGGCTGCCGCTGAGCGCCGGCGTTTGCGCCAGCAGCGGCTGGGCAAAACACAATGACAGGGCAAGCAGAGCAGGACGGTGCAAACGGGGAATCGACATCGGGACACTCCTTGCGGTTGTTGTTCTTGTTCGGTTCAGGCCGCCCGTGGGGTCAGGCCGTGCAGGTCGATTGACGGCGCGCGACCCGCGATCAGTTCGGCCAACAGCTGGCCACTGGCGCAGGCCAGGGTGAAGCCCAGGGCGCCGTGGCCAAGATTGAGCCACAGGTTGCGGTACGCCGTGGCCCCGAGCAACGGTACGCCGCTGGGGGTGGCCGGGCGCATGCCGGCCCATTCGCGGGCCTGGGCGTAGTCGGCGGCATCGGGCAAGGTCGCCCCGGCCAACTGGCGCATGCTGGCCAGCCGCGCCGGATCGAGCGATTCATCAAAGCCGACGATGTCGACCATGGCGGCGACGCGCAGTTGGTCTTCGAGGCGGGCATAGACGATTTTGCGATCGTAGTCGGTGATGCTTACCTGCGGTGCCCGCTGCCCGGCCATGATCGGTGCGGTCAGGCTGTAGCCCTTGAGCGGATAGATCGGCAACTGCAGCCCCGGCAGGCCGAGGCTGGCGCTGCGGTGCCCGGCGCACAGCACCAGGCGCTCCACCGGCACGACCTGCTCGCTCAGCTCCAGCGCCTGCACTACCCCACCACTGTGGCGGATGCGCGTCACTGCCTGCCCGAGCATCAGGCGGCATTGCCCCGACGCCTGCAGGCGCTCGACCAGGGCCAGGCAGAAACGATGACAATCGGCGACCTCTTCATCCGCGGTGAACACCCCGCCAATGAACGGCGCATCGGCCAGGGCCGGTTCCAGCGCGCGGATCTCCTGCGCATCCAGCACCTGCTGGCCCTGCGGGTCGAGCAGGTGCTGGCGGGCATGGGCAAAGGTTGCGCGATTACGAAAGGTCACCAGCTTGCCATTGCGCCGCCAGGCAAAGCCGTCCAGGCCATCGTCCTCGCGCCATTGCTTGAGCGTACCCTGGCTGTGCAAGGCCAGGCGCAGCAGATGTGCGGCATTGGTGCGATTGACCGAACTGCGACACGCCGCCATGAACGCGCCCATCCAGCGCCACTGCGCCAGGTCCAGGCGCGGGCGTAACTTGAGCGGTGACTCGCTGCGCAGCAGCCAGCCCAGCGCCTGCAACGGCACCCCGGCATCGGCCAGCGGCGCGACATAGCGATAGGACAACTGCCCGCCATTGGCAAAGCTGGTGCCGCCCGCCAGGCCCTCGCGTGCCTCGACCAGATCGACGGCAAAGCCTTCGCGCACCAGCGCGTAGGCCGTTGCCAGACCAATCACGCCGCCGCCGATCACCGTTACCCGCTGTGCCATGTGCTTTCATCCGCCAATCTGAAGGCCTTCAGACTAGGCCCGGTGACAGCCTGACGATAATGAATAAAAATGGGCAGACCATAAACAAAGGTTATGGGCTACCCCATGCGCTTGCGTCATATCGAAGTGTTCCAGGCCATCCGCCAGACCGGCTCCATCAGCGGTGCCGCGCAGTTGCTGCACGTCACCCAGCCGGCTGTGTCGAAGATACTCCAGCACGCCGAAGCGCAGCTGGGTTTCCCGCTGTTCCTGCGGGTGCGCGGCAAGTTGCAGATCACCCCCGAGGCCCTGGCCCTGGAACGCGAAGTCGACAAGGTCAGCGACAGCGTTGAAGGGGTGCGGCGCCTGGCCGCCAGCCTGCGCCGGCAACCGGGCATGCGCCTGCGCATCGGGGCGACGCCGGCGCTGGCCCTGGCGCTGTTTGCGCCGGTGATCCGCCAATGGGCCGAGCGCCACCCGCAGTCCGAATGCGAACTGTCGAGCCTGCACAGCCGCGAGCTGGTGCAGCAGTTGCTGATGCGCGAAATCGATGTCGCCCTGACCTTGCGCCACCCCGAACACCCTGGCCTGAATGTCCAGCCCCTGGCCCACGGCAAGCTGGTGGCACTGGCCCCCAAAGGCTACTGGAGCGCAGACAGCCAGGGCTTGGCGCTGGCAGTTGAAGAACTGGCCGATGCGCCCTTGATCGGCCTGAGCAGCAGCGACCCGCTGGCCGCCCAGGTCGGCCAGTACCTGAAGAACCTTGAGCCGGCGCCGCGCACCAGCATCCGGGTGCAGACCTACTCCCTGGCCCGGGCCATGGTCGAATCCGGAGCCGGGCTGGCCTTGATCGATCCGTTCACCGCCCAAGGCTCGGCGCAAACGCTGGTGCGGCCGTTGGACCCGGCCTTGCCGATTACCCTGTACGCCCTGACCCGCGCCAACGAAAGCCAGCCGCACACGCTCGACGACCTCTTGCAACTGTTCAGCGAACGGGCCGAAGAACAGATCGCCCACGTCAGCCGCGCGTCTCGCCTTGAAAAGCGCTGACAAGCAGCCCATCCTTGCGCCCCCACCTTTGCAAGGATCGCAGCATGGTTCGACTTTTCATTGCGTTTGCCGCGCTGTTCGCCAGTGCCACCGTCCTGGCCGTGCCGCCCGTGCACGTCTATCGCGGCACCCAGGGCGACACCGCCATTGAAGTCGCCCTGACCTACGACGCCCAACACAAGACCCTCGAGGGTTACTGGCTTGATGAACAGCGCCAGTGGCTGATCCCCCTTGAGCGCACGCCCCATGACTATCGCTTGCCGCTGTTGATCAACATCTTCAACAACCCGGAGCTGCCGTCCGCTGCACTGCTGATTCAGCCGTTTGCCTTCAGCCACGACCGCGAGCTAACCGGCACCCGGGTTGATCTGCGCAACCGCGAACGACAGGCGCTGGCGCTCAAGCGCGTGACCCGCTTCAGCGACCGTCAGGATTCGTCCTGGCAGGGCGAACTGCTGCAACTGCCGCTGGACGGCCGCCGGCTATTTCGCGTGCATGCACACAAGGCCGCCGGCGAGTATGTCGGCACCATCGATCGCATCACTGTCCTCGATCGCACCAGCGGCCAGCCGGTGCAGGTCATCGATAACCTGGCGCTGTTTTTCCAGGGCACTGCGAGCCTGAGTTTTGCCGACTTCAACGCTGACGGTGTGACCGATTTCAAGGCCATCCCGGTCGGGCAATTGGCCAGCGGCGGTGCTGCAGGGCAAGACCCGCAGTACTACGTGTATCAAGCCGACAGCAATCGCTATGAGCTCAAGACCGAGCAACAAGCCAGGGAGCGCAACCAATGAACACCTTGGGCAAATGCCTGCTGGGCGCCGGGTTGCTCGGCCTGAGCCTGGGCGCCCAGGCTTACCAGTCCGTTTACCAGGGCACCCTGGGCAAGCAGGCGATCACCCTGGTGATCGAGAAAACCAATGACTACAAGCACGGTTTCTACTTTTACGACCGCTACCGCACGCCGATCCGCCTCAAGCGCTCGGTCAACGCCGGCCGCCAGTTGTTCATGGACGAACTGGACAGCGCCGGTCTGCCCACCGCTCGGCTGAAGTTCTACAACCCCGATGACAACGCCGCCACCAAGCCGATACTCGGCACCTGGACGGCCTACGCCAATGCCCGGCAACTTCCCCTGGAGTTGCGCCTGATAGCGGACTTCGGTCATCAACAGGTCTGGCCTGCCGGCACTGCGTCACTGCCCCAGGCGGCCTCTACCGAGCGTTTCTATTTCCAGATTCCGCTGGCCGATGACCACGACCGGGTGAAGACCATCGAGGTCATCGACAAGGCCAGCGGCAAGCGCGTGCAAACCCTCGACGTAGGCCTGCCCGGTTGCTACAGCCAGGGTATCGACAGCGTCAAGGTGCGTCTTGAAGGCGGCAGTACCCAGGTGCTGCTAGAAGCCAACAGCTATTGCCTGGGCAAGGTGTTTGAATGGCGCGAGGCCAAGGGGCAGTTCGAAGCGCTGAACTGAGTATCAGCTCGGGCAGCTGTGCTCGCCGTTGTTCAGGCCCTGCTTGTAGTTGCGGCTGAGCAGGCTGGCCTTGCCGTCGTGCCAGGTCAGGGTCAGTACGTACATCGAGTCGAAATCCTCACCGTCCCAGTCGTCGGTGATCACCCGTTTTTCACCGAGGGCCTTGCCGGCCACGGTGTTGATCAGTTCCGGCAGGTAGCCGTGGGACCAGGCGGTATAGACGGTGGCGTTGCGGTACTTGTCCTGCAGCAGTTCGTCGGCCAGATCGCCGGTATCGTTGGCGCCGAAGTCGATGTTCACCGGCAGGCCGAGCTTGATGGCACTGGGGCTGATGGTCATCAGCGGGCGGATATAGCTGTAGGCGTCGTCGTTGCTGCCCTCTTCGACGTGCCGGGACGGGTTGGCCGCGAACACATAGTCAGCCTTGCCGAACTTCTCCGGCAGCAAGGTGGCCAGGTCCAGGGCGCGGTTCAGGCCCTGGCAGTTGAGCTGCCCCAGGCCCTCGCCGGGCTTTTCGGCATGACGCAGGAACACCAGGGTCTGCACACCGTCCACAGGTGCTGCGCGGCTTTCCAGCGCCTCGACGGCCAGCAGGCCGACACCGGCAAGCAGGGCAAGGGACAACGCAGCGTGACGGTGACGCTTGAACAGGGAGGGCAACTTCATAGGGCTCTTCACAGCAAAAAGGGTTGAGGCTGACCCGCCTGTGCCACCCCGCGGCCGAAGCCGCGGGGGGATCCCTGTCTGATGCTCCATCCGTGGAATCGGGCATGCTTCAGAGTGCAAGAATGCCATTTGGTTCGATCCCTGAGCGCTCGGCCCTGAGCCAGAGCTACTGTAGCGCCTTGATGTTGCTGAATTAAGACCGACGGCGCTCAATCGTCGCGGGTAAGGACTTCGAGCAGCTCGATCTCGAAGGTCAGGTCGGAGTTGGGCGGGATCTTGCCCAGGCTGCGCTCGCCATAGCCCAGGTGCGCCGGCACCAGCAGTTTGCGTTTGCCGCCGACCTGCATGCCCATCAGGCCCTGGTCCCAACCCTTGATCACCCGGCCGGTGCCGATCACGCACTGGAACGGCTTGCCACGGCTGTGGGAGGAATCGAACTCCGTGCCGTCGGCGAGCCAGCCGGTGTACTGGGTGGTGATCAGCGCGCCCTTGACCACGGCCTTGCCGTCGCCTGGCTGGATATCGATGATTTGCAGTTCGCTGCTCATGCTTGACCTCGTTGAAGCGGGATATGCCTTTGGTGGCCAGCGTTTTCGCAGGGTTGGCGAGGTTTTGCAAGGCCAGCGATCAAGCCTGGGCAGTCACCACCACCCTGCCCGGCTCGTGCTGGCGCATCGACCAGCAGACGCCGCCGATCACCAGGACAATCGCCAGGCCCTCCAGCAGGCTCGGGCCGCTCTGACGCCAGATGAAGGCGTAGAGCAAAGCGAACAGGGTCTCGAAGACGATCAACTGGCCGCTCAACGTCACTGGCATGCGCTTGGACGCGGCATTCCACAGCAGCGCCGCCAGCCACGAGCCGAACACCGCGCAACCCAGGCTGTACAGCCAGAACAGCGTCCAGCGCTCAGGCGCCGCCTCGACCTGCAACTGCGCCGGCTGCCACAGCGCCAGCAGCGCCACCAGCACCAGGCTCAACACGCCGGTCATCACCCCGTTGAGCACCGACCATTGATGGCTGTCGAAATGCCCGCACTGCTTGAGGTAACGGCTGTTGTGCACCGCGTACCAGGTCCAGCAGGCCAGCGCGCCGAGGGCATAAAGTACCCCGGCCAGTTTGTCGGCCACCGCTCCCGGCTCGAGGGCAAAGGTCTGCAGGTTGATGCACAGCATGCCGGCCAGGATCAGGCCCAGCGGCAGCAACAACTGACGCAGCGCCACCCCGCCGCTGTCGTGACGGCCATACAGGGTGATGGTCAGCGGCAGTACGCCGACAATCAACGACGCCGGCGCTACACCCAGGCGCTGGATCGCCGCCACCAGGCAGATGAAGTACAGCAGGTTGCCGATCAGCGCCAGGCGCCCGATCATCCACAGGTCGCCCAGGGTCAGGCGTCCGAGGGCCTTGCGCATGGGGATCGCCAGCACCAGGGTCACCAGGCCGAACAGCACGAAACGCGCGCAGCTGAGCAGCACCGGGCTGAACTCCGACAACAGCTGCGGCACCATCAATACCAGCCCCCACATCGCACCGGCTACCCCGGCATACGCCACACCCCGTTTCACGTGCCTGCTCCTGATCTAAGAAGAGCGCAGGCTAACGCCTGGACAGCGCCTGGACAAAAGATCATTCGGCATGCAGGCATTCCCTGCAGGAATACCTTTCACGCTGAAAGCATCGACCTTATGATTCAGACATTCCCCAGACCGGACCGTCACATGAGCCGCTTCAGCCGTCACCTGCCGCCCCTGGACACCCTGATCGCGTTCGAGGCAGTGGTGCGTACCGGCAGCTTTACCCGCGCGGCCAGCGAGCTGTACCTGACCCAGAGCGCGGTGAGCAAACAGATCAAGCTGCTGGAAGAACACCTCGGCGCGCTGCTGTTCGAGCGGCGCGCCCGGGGCATCGCGCTGACGGCGGCCGGCGACGGCTTCAATGCCATCGTCGAGCCCATGCTGGAAAGCCTGCTGGCCAATGTGCTGCGTCTTAAAAGCGGCCACGGCAGCCGCAACGTCAGCGTCATCTGCACCCATGCGGTGGCCCAGTACTGGTTGTTTCCGCGCCTGCTGCGCTTCAACGAACAGCACCCGGAGCTGACGGTGAACATTCATGCCAGCAACGAAATCAGCGAAAGCGATATTGGCAATTACGACTTCGGCATTCTCTATGGCCATGGCCACTGGAGCTCGCTCAAGGCCAGCAAGTTGTTCGATGAGGCCATCTACCCGATCGCCAGCGTCAAACGTGCCCTGCCCGCTGTGCAGTCACTGAGTGAGTTGCAAGCCTTGCCGTTGATCCAGCTGGATGCCTCGGCCTGGAACTGCCTGGACTGGCAGGACTGGTTCGGCCATCAGGGCTTGCGTTACCAGGCGCCGGCCAATGCGGTGACCTTCAACCAGGTCAACCTGGTGTTCGATGCGGTGATGCAGGGGATGGGCGTGGGCCTTGGCTGGGAGTTCATGGCCCGCGAGCGGATCGACAACGGCCTGATCCGCCAGGTCTCGGAGTTTGTCGTGCACACCGGGCAAGCCGACTACCTGGTGCACGACAAACAGGCCCTGCGCTCGCCGGCGGCGCAGGTGTTCGAGGACTGGTTGCTGGCGCTTAGCTGAACATGGCTTCGACTTCGGCTGCGGTCATCGTCGGCGTGCCTCGGGCCAGGCAGTAGTACTCAGGTTTCTTGTCGATATACACCTGTAGGTCGAACACCCAGTCGGTGTCACCCTCAAGTACACCCACCGACACCGCGTCGAAATTGCCGGATTTCAGCCGGTACAACAGGTGCGTGCCACAGGCGCCGCAGAACCCGCGCTGGGCCCAGTCGGAGGAGTCATGGAACACCGGCTGGCCGCGGGTGAACTTCACTGGCTGCGCGCAGTGCACCGACAAAAACGGCCCGCCGCCCCACTGCCGGCACATGCCGCAATGGCAGGCGTTGACGCTGGCTTTCTCAAGGCTGACGCTGAGTTTGACGGCGCCGCACAGGCAGCTACCGTGTTTTTCCAGGGACATGATCAAGGCTCCTTGCTGGGAGAAGAGCCGGCAAGTCTAGCAGCTGTCAGGCCGTGACCGGGGTCAGCACCGGCTCGCCGGCAAAAAACGCCTGCAGGTTGCGTAGCACCAGTTGCACGGTGTCGCGCGCCGCTTCCGGCGACTGGCCGGCGACGTGCGGGGTCAGCACTACCGTGGGCAAGGCCTTCAGGGCTTCGGGCACTGCCGGTTCGTCATCGAACACATCCAGCCCGGCACCGGCGATCACGCCGTTTTCCAAGGCATCGACCAGGTCCGCCGTGCTGACGACGCTAGCCCGGGCGATGTTGACCAGAAAGCCCTCTGCCCCCAGCGCTTCAAGCACCGGCTTGTCGATCAACTGGTGAGTAGCGGCGCCGCCCGGGGTGGCGACAATCAGAAAGTCCGATTCCCGGGCCAAGGCCAGGGGGCTGTCGCAATAGTGATAAGCGACGTCGCTACGCGGCGTGCGGTTGTGGTAATTCACCGGCATGTCGAAGCCCTGCGCTGCCCGCTTGGCGATCGCCAGGCCGACCGCGCCGAGGCCGAGAATGCCCAGGCGCTTGCCGCTGACCGACGGGCTGATCACCCGGTTCCACTCGCCACGGCGGGTCGAGGCATCGGCGCGGGGAATATCGCGCACCACCGCCAGCAGCAAGGCCATGGCATGGTCGGCGACCGCCGTGGCATTGGCGCCAGCACCGTTGGTCACAGTAATACCCCGGGCAGCAGCGGCCGCAAGGTCGACCTGCTCGTAACCGGCACCGATCACACAGATGATTTTCAAGGCGGGCAACGCGGCCATTTCATCGGCGTACAGGCCCAGCGGACCCCGGGTCAGCACTGCATCGATCTGGCTGCCATGGCGGGCAATGGCCTCGGCGCGCAAGGCCGGGGTCTGCGCGCGGATCAGGCGAAAGCCGTTGTGTTCCAACAGGGGAAGGTAGTCGTCGACCGTTTCTACCAGCACCAGTACCGTTTGTGTCATGCCTTGCTCCCGGGCTATTGGCGAGGGGGCATTATGCGCAGCTCAGGTTACTGGGCGAAAGCCCGGCCCAGACCGCCCGGCACGCCACTGCTGTCGGTTTCCTGCCAGGGGCCGTTGAGGTTGGTCGACCAGCTCCAGCCGTTGTTCCAGCGGTAGTAGGTGCGCTGGCGATAGAAGGTGTTGGTCTTGCCGTCGAGCACATACACGCCCAGGCGCGGGTCCCAGTGGCTGGCGCCACCGGGCGGAGGCGCAAAGCTCGGTGAGGTACGCTGCACTGGCTTGGGCACCGGGGTCACGGCCGGCTTGCTCGGCACCGCGCCCGGCTTGGGCGCAGGCTTGCTGCCCGGGCCCGGCGGCAGGGTTTCGATTGGCGGCGCGGTGGGTTCGGAGGGCTGGTGAACGGTACATGCACTCAAGCCCACAACCAGGGAAAGAAGGGTCAGGCGTGCGATGCTGTTCATAGTCGGTCTCTTACTGGTCCGGGCTGTCGATGGTCAGGTGCTGCGCAGCGGTCGTGCTGCTGGCCAGCGGAGCACCCTTGCCAACCCATTCGCCCTGGGTCGGCTGGCCAGCGCGAGAGATGCGCGCAACCAGTTGGACTTCAGGGAAGCTCGACAGTTTCATGTTCGGCATCATCGCGTCGCTGTCGCTCAGCTCGACCTCGATCGGCAGCTGCGCCACGGTTACCCGCTTGGCCGCCAGCGGCATCGGCGGGCCGGAACTTGCACGGGCAAAGATGAATACAGTGTCATCGGCCTTGACCTTGTCCTTGAGCGCCGCCGCAAGCTCGACCCGAACCTTCAGGCGTGCCGTGCCCTGCTCGGCAACTGCCGGTGCGGCCTTGCCCTCGCCGGCCTTGAGCTTGTCGCTGGCGCGCTCGATACCGCCCTGCAACGCTGCCCGCGAGGCGTCGCCCTCGGGCAGTTGCGCCAGCAGGCGGTTCCAGTAATCAATGGCTTGCTGGTAGTGCTCAGCCTCGAATGCAGCGATGCCCAGCAGGCCAAGGCTGGTGACTTCGTTGGGGTCGGCCTTGAGCGCTTCGTCGGTGAGGGCCTGCAATTGCCCGCTCCATTGCTTGTTGTTGGCAAAGTACAGCGCCTGCGCCCACTGCCCGAGCAGCTCCGGCTGGCGCCCGGCAACCGCGGCGGCACGCTCGAAGACGTTGGCGGCGTCGGCCGGACGCTCCTGGGCCATGTAGGCACGGCCAAGGAAGTACAAGCCTTCGGCCGAATCCGGCTGGGCCTTGACGGCCAGCTCCAGGCGGCGGGTCATTTCTTCCATGGACTGCGGCGCCTTGGCGAACTGCTGGGTCAGCTCGACCTGCTCGCTGGCACCAAAGTGCAGGTACAGGCCCAGGCCCATCAGCGGCACCAGCACCGCCGCCAGCAGCGGCAAGGGTTTGCCCAGGCGGCCCAGGCGCTGCGGTTCAGCGCCCTCGGTGTCGGCCAGCAGCTCGCGCGCGGCCTCGTCGCGGCCCTTGCCGAACTGCTCGGCATCGAGCACCCCGGCGGCCTGCTGGCTTGCCAGTTCGGCGACGCGCTCCTGATACAGGGCGACGTTGAGGGCGGTACGGTCTTCTTCCTGTTGCGCACGACGGCCGCGCAACACCGGGATCAGCAAAAAGCTCAGGGCCACCAGCAACAGCAGGCCTGCAGCAAGCCAGAAATCAGTCATGGGTCTGTTCTTTGTCCAGCAATTTGGCGAGGCGCTCACGCTCCTCGGACGAAAGGTCGGCGTTGCCTGCTGCCGCCTGGCCACGGCGCTTGCGCACGATCAGCGCGAGCACGGTGAAGCCGCCCAGCAGCAACACGCCAGGGCCAAACCAGAGCAGCCAGGTGCGGGCGCTCAGGGCCGGTTTGTAGCGGACGAAATCACCGTAGCGATCGACCATGAAGTCGATGATCTGCTGATTGCTCTGGCCCTCGCCGAGCATGCGGAAGATCTCCCGACGCAGGTCGGCGGCAATCGGTGCGTTGGAGTCGGCGATGTCCTGGTTCTGGCACTTGGGGCAGCGCAGTTCCTTGGTCAGCTCGTGATAACGCGCGCGTTCCGCCTCATCGGCAAACTGGTAGGTATCGATCGCCGCCTGGGTTACCCCGGCCAGGCTCAGGCCGAGGACGGCGGCCGCCAGCCAGCGCTTCATGGCTTGGCCTCATCGACCAGGCTCTGGTACTGCGGCGCCAGTTGCTCGCGCCAAACGGTGGCGTCAACCACCCCGACGTGCTTGTAGCGGATGACGCCCTTGGCATCGATCAGGAAGGTTTCCGGCGCGCCATAAACACCCAGGTCCAGGCCCAGGCTGCCCTGCTCGTCACGGATGTCGAGCTGGTAGGGGTTGTGGAACTCGGCCAGCCACTTCAGTGCGGCGGCGTTGTCGTCCTTGTAGTTGACGCCGTGGATCACCACGCCCTGCTCGGCCAGCTTGTTCAGGTACGGGTGCTCGACCTTGCACGACGGGCACCAGGTGGCCCAGACGTTGACCAGCGCCGGCTTGCCGAGCAGGTCGGCCTCGGTCAGCGGCTTGCCGTCGACCGATTGCAGGGCAAAGGCCGGGAACGGCTTGCCGATCATCGCCGAGGGCAGTTCGCTCGGGTCGAGGAACAGCCCGCGGTAGAGAAACACCGCCACCAGCAGAAACACCGCCAGCGGCAGCACCATGATCCAACGCTTCATGCAGTAGCTCCAGACATGCCCAGTGCCTCACGCACACGGGTTTTAACCTTGACGCGATAGCGACCATCCAGTGCCGCCAGCAAACCGCCCAGGCCGGTCAGCAGGCCGCCCAGCCAGATCCAGCGCACAAACGGCTTGACGTGCACCCGCACCGCCCAGGCGCCGTTATCCAGCGGCTCGCCGAGGGCGACGTAGAGATCACGGGTGAAACCGGCATCGATGCCGGCTTCGGTCATCATCGACTGCTGCACGGTGTACAGGCGTTTTTCCGGGTGCAGCACGCTGATCTCACGACCGTTTTCGACCACCCGCACGGTGCCCTTGTCGGAGGTGAAGTTCGGCCCCTCAAAATGCTTGGCGCCCTCGAAGATGAACTGGTAACCGGCCAGCTCCACCGACTCGCCCGGCGCCAGGCGCAGGTCGCGTTCGGCGCTGTTGTTGCTCGACAGCACCACGCCCAGGGCGCACACCGCCAGGCCCAGGTGGGCGACGTGCATGCCCCAGTAGCTGCGGTTGAGGCCGCGCAGGCCTTTGAACAAGCCTTTGTGGCGGGTCTTGTCGAGGATGTCGCGGGCCCCGGCCAGGACAATCCACGCAGCCAGGGCAAAGGTGGTCAGCACCTGCCAGTCAAAGTCATCCACCAGCAGGCCGCCGATCGGTGCCAGCACGGCGCTGGCGATCAGCACCGGGGTGAGCATGCCCAGCAGCCATTTGCTCGGGGTGTCTTTCCAGCGCACCAGCACGCCCACCGCCATGACCACCATCAACAGCGCCATCAACGGGATGAACAGCGCATCGAAGTACGGCGGGCCGACCGACAGCTTGGCCCCGGTCAGGGCATCGAGAATCAGCGGGTAAAGGGTGCCGAGCAGGATCATCGACGCCGCCACCACCAGTATCAGGTTATTGGCCAGCAGCAGGGTTTCCCGCGACCACAGGGCAAAGCCGACCTGGCTCTTGACCACTGGCGCGCGCAGGGCGAACAGGGTCAGCGAACCGCCGACCACGAACAGCAGGAAGATCAGGATGAAGATGCCGCGCTCAGGGTCGGAGGCGAAGGCATGCACCGAGGTCAGTACCCCGGAACGCACCAGGAAGGTACCCAGCAGGCTCAGGGAGAACGCGGCAATGGCCAACAGCACCGTCCAGCTCTTGAACACGCCGCGCTTCTCGGTGACCGCCAGCGAGTGAATCAGCGCGGTGCCGACCAGCCAGGGCATGAACGAGGCGTTCTCGACCGGGTCCCAGAACCACCAGCCGCCCCAGCCCAGCTCGTAATAGGCCCACCAGGAACCGAGGGTGATGCCGATACCGAGGAAGGCCCAGGCGACGATGGTCCACGGCCGCGACCAGCGCGCCCAGGCGGCGTCCAGGCGCCCGCCAAGCAAGGCGGCGATGGCGAAGGCGAAGGCCACCGAGAAGCCCACGTAGCCCATGTACAGCATCGGCGGGTGAACGATCAGGCCGATGTCCTGCAGCAGCGGGTTGAGGTCGGCGCCGTCACTCGGCATCTGCGGCAGCAGGCGCTTGAACGGGTTGGAGGTGATGATCAGGAACGACAGGAAGCCGACGCTGATCATGCCCATCACCGCCAGCACCCGCGCCAGCATCACCTGCGGCAATTGCCGGGAGAAGATCGACACGGCAAAGGTCCAGCCGCCGAGGATCATCGCCCACAGCAGCAGCGAGCCCTCGTGGGCGCCCCACACGGCGCTGAACTTGAAGTACCAGGGCAAGGCGCTGTTGGAGTTGTTGGCCACATAGGCGACCGAGAAGTTGTCGGTCATGAAGGCGTGGGTCAGGCAGGCGAAGGCGAACGCCAGGAAGGCGAACTGGCCCCAGGCGGCCGGGCGCGCCAGGCTCATCCACAGGCTGTCGCCGCGCCAGGCGCCGAGCAGCGGGATGGTGGCCTGGACGCAGGCGAAGCAGATCGCCAGGATCATCGCCAGCTGGCCCAGTTCAGGAATGATCAGTGCCGCATTCATGGCTTGGCTCCGGCATCGGTGGCGACCTGGCCGCTTTCCTTGAGGGCCTTGGTGACCTCTGGCGGCATGTATTTCTCGTCGTGCTTGGCCAGCACTTCATCGGCCACTACCACGCCTTCGGCGTTGAGCTTGCCCAGGGCGACGATGCCCTGCCCTTCGCGGAACAGGTCGGGGAGGATGCCGCGGTAGGTGATCGGCACCGACTTGTTGAAATCGGTGACCACGAAGCGCACGTCCAGCGAGTCGCCGGAGCGTTGCAGCGAGCCTTTCTCGACCATGCCGCCAGCGCGGATGCGGGTGTCCAGCGGCGCTTCGCCGTTGGCGATCTGGGTCGGGGTGTAGAACAGGTTGATGTTCTGTTGCAGGGCACTCAGGGCCAGGCCCACGGCAATGCCAATCCCGGCCAGCAGGCCGAGGATGATGAACAGACGCTTTTTACGCTGCGGATTCACGGTTTGTTCTCCCGGCGCAGACGGCGCGCCTGTTCTTGCAAATAACGGCGCTTGGCGCGCACCGGCGCGGCGACGTTGAGGGCCAGCACCAGCAGGCAGATGCCGTAGGCCGACCAGACGTACAGGCCGTGATGGCCCATGGCGAGAAAATCACTGAAGGAGGCAAAGCTCATCGCGCCATCTCCCGACCCAGGCTGTTCAATACCTCCTCCTTGACCCAGCTGGCGCGCGCCTCGCGCTTGAGCACCTCAAGGCGCATGCGCAGCAACAGCACGGCGCCGAAGAAGCAGTAGAAACCCAGCACCGTCAGCAGCAGCGGCAGCCACATCTCGACGGGCATCGCCGGCTTTTCGGTGAGGGTGAAGGTGGCGCCCTGGTGCAGGGTGTTCCACCACTCCACCGAGTACTTGATGATCGGGATGTTGATCACCCCGACGATGGCCAGCACCGCGCAGGCCTTGGCCGCGCTCTCACGATTGCTGATGGCATGGCTCAGGGCAATGAGACCGAAGTACAGAAAAAGCAGGATCAGCATCGACGTCAGTCGCGCATCCCAGACCCACCAGCTGCCCCAGGTCGGCTTGCCCCAGATGGCGCCGGTGACCAGCGCCACGGCGGTCATCCAGGCGCCGATGGGCGCCGCGCATTGCAGGGCGACGTCGGCGATCTTCATCTTCCACACCAGGCCCACCACCCCGGCCACCGCCAGCATCACGTAGCAGGACTGGGCAAGCATCGCCGCCGGCACGTGGATGTAGATGATCCGGAAGCTATTACCTTGCTGGTAATCCTGGGGCGCGAAGGCCAGGCCCCAGACCACGCCGATGCCGATCAGCAGGATGGCGGCAATCGCCAGCCACGGCAGCATCCGCCCGCTGATGGAATAGAACCATTTGGGTGAACCCAGTTTGTGAAACCACGTCCAGCTGATTGCGCTGCTTTTCATCACGGTACATCCAGGGTCTTTGCTGGGCTGGGCCCAGACCTCATTATTCGCCGACGCTGATCTTCAGGCCAGCCGCTATTGCAAAGGGTGCCAGAGTTACTGCCAGGGCGGTCAGGCTGCCAAGCCAGAGCAGATAACCGGTCGCCGGCATAGCTTGCAGTGCCGCCTGCAAGGCGCCACTGCCCAGGATCAATACCGGGATATATAACGGCAAAATAAGTAGCGCCAGCAGCAGGCCGCCACGTTTCAAGCCGACTGTCAGGGCCGCACCCACGGCGCCCAACAGGCTCAGTACCGGGGTACCGAGCAAGAGCGATGCCAGCAGTACCGGCAGGCACGCCGCAGGCAAACCTAGCATCAGTGCCAGCAAGGGTGCCAACAATACCAGTGCCAGGCCGGAAAAGGCCCAGTGTGCCAGCACTTTCGCCAGCACCAGAAGAGGCAGGGGGTGCGACGAAAGGACCCACTGTTCGAGCGAGCCATCCTCGAAATCACTGCGGAAAAGCCCGTCCAGCGAGAGCAGAACCGATAAAAGCGCTGCCACCCAGACCAGCCCCGGAGACAAGGTTTGCAACAATTGAGTCTCGGGTCCGACCGCCAACGGGAACAGCGCAACGACGATGGCGAAGAACACCAGCGGGTTGGCAAGCTCGGCGGGACGTCGGCACAACAGGCGCGCTTCACGGCGCAACAACAGCACAAAGACACTCATGCGGCCCACTGCCCCAGGTTCAGTTCACGGTAACCGGACGGCTTGCGCTCCAGCGTGTGGTGGGTGGTCAGCACGACCATGCCGCCCTGCTCGCAATGGGCGGCCAGGTGCGCTTCGAGCTGGGCCACGCCCTGTTTGTCGAGGGCAGTGAACGGTTCGTCGAGAATCCACAGCGGCGGGCTGTCCAGGTACAGCCGGGCCAGGGCCACGCGGCGTTGCTGGCCGGCCGACAGGGTGTGGCAGGGGACGTCTTCGAAGCCGCGCAGGCCGACCGCTTCCAGGGCCGTGCGGATCGCCGCCGGCGCTGCAGGGCGATGCAGGGCGCAGAGCCAGGCGAGGTTCTCTTCGGGGCTGAGGACATCCTTGATGCCGGCGGCGTGGCCGATCCACAGGAGGATCCGCGCCAGTTCGTTGCGCTGTTCGGCCAACGGCTTGCCGCTGACTAGAATCTGCCCGGCGGTCGGGCTCATGAGCCCGGCCATCAGGCGCAACAGGCTGGTTTTGCCACTGCCGTTGGGGCCGCTGATCTGCAGCATGTCGCCTGCGCCCAGGTGCAATTCGAGGTTTTCGAAGAGCATTCGCCAGTCGCGCTCGCAGGCCAGGCCCACGGCTTGGAGATGAGGGGTCACGGTTTCGCCTTATGCTTGGGATGCCTGTCTCAAGTCGGTCCCGGCCTTGCCGTTATACTGGCAACGACGATGTGGCCCGGCCGCGCTGATCGCCAAAGATCGGGCGGCATTATACATGTGATGTCCTACTGCAAAGAGGGCTATTTCAACAGGTTGCGAGCGGATGACAGGCGAAATCAACAACCTCGGCACACAGATTCCGGCCAGCCCGCAGCTGCGCTCGGCGATGACCGGCGAACTGCTGCGCCTGCTGCAACCGCAGCAGGCCCTGCTGGCCCCGGGCGAAACCGCCAAGGCCGAGGTCTTGGCCCTGCGCCAGGTCGGCCAGGACTTCCAGATGCTGCTCAAGCTGACCCAGGACAACGGCAAGCAAACCAATGTCCAGGCCAGCAGCACCCTGCCCCTGGCCCAGGGCAGCCAGCTGGCGGTCACCCAGAGCAGCAATGCCAACCTGAGCATTACAGTGCAGCAAGCCATCGCCAGCAGCGTCGCCACCCTGACCCGCATCGACACCCGCGAGCTGCCGGTGGGCACCCTGCTGCAAGGCAAGGTCGTTACCAGCCAGGCATTGCCGGCAAACGCCGGCCAATTGGCGCAGTTTCGCTCGCTGGTCACTTTGCTCGGCGGCCCGCAGGCCGGCGCCACCCTGGCCATCGACAGCCCGCGTCCGCTAACGGTGGGCAGCTTGCTCAGTGCCCGGGTGCAGGGCGATCAGTCGCTGAGCTTCGTGCCGCTCAGCGGCCGCCAGGAACAACTGGCAATCAGCCAGCAATTGAGCAGCCAGCAGAGCCGCCAAGCCTCACTGCAGGGTTTGCTCAGCGCCCTGCAGCAGGTGCGCAGCGATAACAATCAGCCCGCCGAGGTACGCGTCAACGTCGACAAGTTGCTGGCCAGCCTGCCGGATGTGCGTCAGCTCAGCGACCCTAAAGGCCTGGCCCAGGCCCTGAGCAACAGCGGCGTGTTTCTTGAGGCCAAGCTGCTGGCCGGGCTGCCCGCGACTCTCGCACCTGACCTCAAGGCGCAGGTGACGCGCCTGGTGGCGCAACTGCTGCCGGGGCTGCCGGGCAACGCCACCTTCAACCCCGCCGCGGCCGCCAGTACCCTGGCCCAGGTCATGCCCGGCATGGTCCGCAGCGCCCTGGGCATGCTCGGCCAGGTCAGCCCGCGACCACAGCCCGGCGGTTTCCCCCTGCCCTCACGGTCATTGCCAAGCCAGGACGGGGAAGGCGACCTCGAGCACCTGTTGCGCCTGGCCGCCTCAGCCATCTCGCGCCTGCAAAGCCATCAGCTGGCAAGCCTTGAGCAGACCGGCACCACCGCCGATGGCAACCTGCAGACCACCTGGCAACTGGAAATCCCCCTGCGCAACGGTCAGGACTTCATGCCGCTGCAAATGAAGCTGCAGCGCGAAGAAACCCCGGAGCAGCAAAGCGACCCGGAACGCGAGCGTCGCGATCCACTGGAAATGCTCTGGCGCATTGAGCTGGCCTTCGATCTCGATCCACTGGGGCCACTGCAGGTGCAGGCGCAAATCACCCAGGGCAGCCTGTCGAGCCAGCTATGGGCCGAACGGCCGAGCACTGCGCAATTGATCGAAAGCCAGCTTGGCAACTTGCGCGAACGCTTGCTGGCCCGTGGCCTGAACGTTACCGAACTGCACTGCCATCACGGCACACCGCCCCAGGGACCGCGTACGCACCTGGAACAACGATGGGTGGATGAACAGGCATGAGCGACAAGAACCCACGCCAGGCCATCGCCCTGACTTACGACGGTCAGCAGGCCCCGACCCTCAGCGCCAAGGGCGACGACGAGCTGGCCGAGGCAATCCTGAAGATTGCCCGCGAGCATGAAGTGCCGATCTACGAGAACGCCGAACTGGTGCGCCTGTTGGCGCGCATGGAATTGGGCGATCAGATCCCCGAGGCCCTGTACCTGACCATCGCCGAAATCATCGCTTTTGCCTGGCAGCTCAAGGGCAAGGTGCCGGTGGGGTTTGTCGACGAGGGGCCGCAGGAGCGCGATATCACCCCTACCGACCTGAGATTGCCGGGTACCTGAAAGCATCGCGGGGCAAGCCCGCTCCCACACAAGGTGTAGGGGCGGGCTTGCCCCGCGATTGATTCACTGCAACCCTCAGCTGCGGTGCAACTTGCTCATCAACTCCGCCTCAGCCTGGGTCAAACCACAGGACTGGGTCAGCTCATCGACGCTGGCACCCATGCCCACCAGCCGCGCCGCTTGCGCAAACGACAGGCTGTTGGGGTCACGCTGCTCCAGTTGCAGGAGCTTGTCCGGCAAGGGCGCAACCACCGCGCGCAGCTCGTGCAGGGCTTCGCCCATACGCACGCTGCCGTTCTGGTAGTCGTCCAGGCTTTTGGCCAGCTCCTTGATGCGCTGGTCACGCACGGCATCGCCCTGGGCCTGTTGCGCGGCCAGCTCGCGCTGGCGCTTGCTGTAGTTCAGGAAGAACCACAGGCTGACCGCCCAGAGCAGCGCCAGAAATATGACTGCAACCTCGAGGATCAACTCAGATGTTCTCCAGCTCGGACCACTCTTCCTCGGTCATCATCTTGTCCAGCTCGACCAGAATCAGCAGTTCGTTGTTCTTGTTGCACACGCCCTGGATGAACTTGGCCGATTCTTCGTTGCCGACATTCGGCGCGGTCTCGATTTCCGACTGACGCAGGTAAACCACTTCGGCAACGCTGTCGACCAGAATGCCGACCACTTGCTTGTCGGCTTCGATGATGACGATACGGGTGTTGTCGGTGATCTCGCTGGACAGCAGGCCGAAGCGCTGGCGGGTGTCGATCACGGTGACCACGTTACCGCGCAGGTTGATGATGCCCAGCACGTAGCTCGGGGCACCCGGGACCGGGGCGATCTCGGTGTAGCGCAGGACTTCCTGCACCTGCATCACATTGATGCCGTAGGACTCGTTGTCCAGCTTGAAGGTCACCCACTGCAGGATCGGATCTTCGGAACCTTGTGCAGACGATTTTTTCATTCCCCTATCCCTCAAATACCGCCATCGGCGGTGTGCTCAGTGCGGTCGCGGCAGATGCGGCCGATTATTTATGGGTGTTGTGCAGTTGCTTGACTGCGCCACTGGCGATCAACTCGGCCAGCTCGGCGACGTCGAGCAACGCGCACATGTGTTCAATCACGGTGCCGGCCAGCCATGGCCGCTGGCCACGCTGGCTGCGCCACTTGATCTCGTTGGGATCCAGGCGCAGCGAACGGCTGACCTGATGCACCGCCAGGCCCCATTCGTAGCCCTGGACCGAAATCACGTACTGCAGGCCCTGGCGAAAGTCGTCCCGGTAACGGTCGGGCATGACCCAGCGGGCGGTGTCCAATACCTTGAGGTTGCCGCTCTGGCTCGGCAGGATGCCAAGGAACCAGTCAGGCTGGCCGAACAGTGGTGTCAGTTCATGGCCGGCCAGCGAGTAGATCGAGCCCAGGCACACCAGCGGTACCGCCAGGGTCAGGCCGGCAACATCGAACAGCAGGCATTCGAACGGCTCGGCGGCCCAGGCCGGACGGCCATCGATGGTGGCCGGCGGTACCGGTTGATTGGGCGCCGGCGGCAGGTGCACGTCCACCAGCGGCTCGACCGGTGCGACCTGGGCAACCTCAGGCACTTCGACCACAGGCTCCAGCACAGGCTCGACAACCGCTGGCAAGGTCAGCGGCAATACCGGCCGAGATGGCTCGGCAAACGGCCGTGGTTCGGGTTTTACCGCGGCCTGGGCCGCCACCTGGGCATCACGGGCCTGCTCTTCGCGCACAGCCGCCTGGAATTCGTCGGGCTCAACCGAAGCTGGCAGCACTTCGTCGAGTTCTTCGGTGGCCTCCTGCAGCAAGCCATCGAGGTAGCTCTGCAGGGCCATCTGCGGCCGGCTGGCAAGCTGTTGAGGACGATTCATCAGGCCACCTGCAAGGCGAGGTTCTGCGTCAGCAGGTGCTTGAGCAAGGCGCGGTAAGCCACCACGCCGCGGCTTTTGCCGTCGAACTGCGAGGGTGTCAGGCCAGCCCGGCTGGCGTCACGCAGGCGCGTGTCGACCGGGATGTAGCCTTGCCAGATATGCTCGGGGTAAGCGTCGCGCAGCACCCGCAAGGTACCCATCGAGGCCTGGGTACGGCGGTCGAACAGGGTCGGCACGATGTGGTAAGGCAAGGCCTGCTTGCGCGAGCGGTTGACCATCGCCAGGGTGCTGACCATGCGCTCCAGGCCCTTGACCGCCAGGTACTCGGTTTGCACCGGGATCACCAACTGCTGGCTGGCCGCCAGGGCGTTGACCATCAGCACGCCGAGCAACGGCGGGCTGTCGATGATGGCGTAGTCGAAATCCTGCCAAAGCTGCGCCAGAGACTTGGCGATCACCAGGCCCAGGCCACTCTGGCCCGGCGACTGGCGCTCAAGCACGGCCAGGGCGGTGCTCGACGGCAGCAGCGAGATTTTCTCGTCGCTGGTCGGTAACAGCAATTGCCCGGGCAAGCCCTCGGGCACCGTGCCCTTGTGCAGGAACAGGTCGTAGCAACTGTGCTCCAGCGCATCGGGGTTGTGCCCGAAGTAGCTGGTCATCGACCCGTGCGGGTCGAGGTCGACGACAACCACGCGCTTGCCCGCCTCGGCCAGCAGGCCGGCCAGGGCGATGGACGTGGTGGTCTTGCCGACTCCACCTTTTTGATTGGCTACTGCCCAGACTCTCATTGCGTTGCTTCCTCCCGGTACGGCAGCCTGCCCTGCCGGGATCGGTTATAGGGTCGGTGACGGGGAATTGACGCGATTGTCGCCCACCGTCGGTGCTACCGCTGGCGGTGCAGTTTGTGTGCCAGCCCGCTTCATCGCCGCGTCCGGGGTGGCATTGGCGCTGCCAGTGCCAGTCAGGCTGCGGCGTACTTCGAGGTTGCGCGAGATCACCAGCACCACCCGTCGGTTGCGCGCCCGGCCTTCAGCGCTGTCGTTGGCGGCGATCGGCTGGAACTCGCCGTAACCGACCGATGCCATGCGCGCCGGGTTCACCCCTTCCATCGCCAGCAGGCGGACGATACTCGCCGCCCGTGCCGATGACAGCTCCCAGTTGGTCGGGTACTGCGCGGTGCGAATCGGCAGGTCGTCGGTAAAGCCTTCGACGTGCACCGGGTTGGCGAACGGCTTGAGGATCTTCGCCACCTTCTCGATGATGTTGAACGCCACGTCGCTGGGCATGGCGTCGCCGCTGCCGAACAGCAGCGAGGAATTGAGTTCGATCTCGACCCACAGCTCGTTGCCGCGCACGGTCATCTGGTCGGACTTGATCAGGTCGCCGAAGGCGTCGCGCACGTCATCGGTGATGGTCTTGAGCGGGTCGCTGCTGGTTTGCGCCAGGCCCGCATCGACCTGCTCGCTGTCCTTGATCAACGGCTCGGCCGGCTTGACGCTGAGCGGGCGCTCGTCGCCAATGGGGATCGGCTTCATGCTCCGCTCGGGGTCGTTGAACACGCCGATCAGCGCCTGGGAAATGACCTTGTACTTGCCCTCGTTGATCGACGAGATCGAATACATGACCACGAAGAAGGCAAACAGCAAGGTGATGAAGTCGGCGTAGGACACCAGCCAGCGTTCGTGGTTTTCATGCTCTTCGGGTTGTCGACGGCGCGCCATGTGTTACTCCATGAAGCCCTGAAGCTTCAGCTCGATCGAGCGCGGGTTTTCGCCTTCGGCGATCGACAGCAAGCCTTCCAGAAGCATTTCCCGGTAGCGCGACTGACGCAGGGCCAGGGCCTTGAGCTTGTTGGCGATCGGCAGCAGGATCAGGTTGGCACTGGCAACACCGTAAATGGTGGCGACGAAGGCCACGGCAATGCCGTTGCCCAACTGCGACGGGTCAGCAAGATTGCCCATGACGTGAATCAGGCCCATCACCGCACCGATGATACCGATGGTCGGCGCATAGCCGCCCATGCTCTCGAACACCTTGGCGGCCTGCACGTCGCGGCTTTCCTGGGTGTAGAAATCCACCTCGAGAATGCTGCGAATGGCTTCCGGCTCGGCGCCGTCGACCAGCAACTGCAGACCTTTGCGTGCGTACGGGTCCGGCTCGGCATCGGCGACGCCTTCCAGGCCCAGCAGGCCTTCCTTGCGTGCGGTCAGCGACCAGTTGACGACCCGGTCGATACCGCCAGCCAGGTCGACCCGTGGCGGGAACAGGATCCAGCGCACGATCTGCAGCGCGCGCTTGAAGGCGCTCATCGGCGATTGCAGCAAGGCCGCCGCCAGGGTGCCGCCGAGCACGATCAAGGCCGCCGGGCCATTGAGCAGTGCCGACAGGTGGCCGCCTTCGAGGTAGTTGCCGCCCACAATGGCGACAAAGGCCAGGATGATCCCGATAAGGCTCAAGACATCCATCAGACGCAGGCCTCGACCAGGTGCTTGCCGATCTCGTCCAGGCCATACACGGCGTCTGCCAGGTTGGCTTTGACGATGGCCATGGGCATGCCGTAGATCACGCAGCTGGCTTCATCCTGGGCCCACACGGTGCTGCCGCCCTGCTTGAGCAGGCGTGCACCTTCACGGCCGTCGGCGCCCATGCCGGTGAGCACCACCGACAGCACCTTGTCGCCATAGGACTTGGCCGCCGAACCAAAGGTGATGTCCACGCACGGTTTGTAATTCAGGCGCTCGTCGCCCGGCAGGATCTTCACCGTGCCGCGGCCGTCGACCATCATCTGCTTGCCGCCAGGGGCCAGCAGGGCCAGGCCCGGGCGCAGCATGTCGCCGTCCTCGGCCTCCTTGACGCTGATCTTGCACAGCTTGTCGAGGCGCTCGGCAAACGCCTTGGTAAAGGCCGCCGGCATGTGCTGGATCAGCACGATCGGCGCCGGGAAGTTGGCCGGCAACTGGGTCAGAACCCGCTGCAGGGCAACCGGGCCGCCGGTGGAAGTGCCGATGGCAACCAGCTTGTAGGGTTTGCGCTTGGGTGCCGGCGAAGCACTCGATGCTGGCGCAGCCGCTGCGCGCACAGGTGCTGCGGCGCGTGGTGCAGGCGTGCTGCCCAGGCTGCTGACGGCAGGTTGGGCGGCTGGTTGCGGCGCGGGCGCCGGGCTTGCGTAGGCACTGAAACGACGGTTGCTGCGGGAAATGGTATGAACCTTTTCACACAGCAGTTGCTTGACCTTCTCCGGGTTGCGCGAGATGTCTTCGAAGTTCTTCGGCAGGTAGTCGACCGCACCGGCATCCAGCGCATCGAGGGTGACGCGGGCGCCTTCGTGGGTCAGCGAGGAGAACATCAGCACCGGGGTCGGGCAACGCTGCATGATGTGACGCACGGCGGTGATGCCATCCATCATGGGCATTTCGTAGTCCATGGTGATGACATCGGGCTTGAGCGACAGCGCCTGGTCGATCGCTTCCTTACCATTGGTCGCGGTACCGACGACCTGGATAGTCGGGTCCGCTGAAAGAATTTCCGAGACGCGGCGGCGGAAGAAACCGGAATCATCCACCACCAGGACCTTGACTGCCATAAATACTCCATTAGGGGGCGCGGCATGTGAGCCGCGCCACCAGAATCAAATACGCCGGGCGGCGTAACGCTTGAGCATGCTCGGTACGTCGAGGATCAGCGCAATGCGCCCGTCACCGGTAATGGTGGCGCCCGACATGCCCGGGGTGCCCTGGAGCATCTTGCCCAGCGGCTTGATGACCACTTCTTCCTGGCCCACCAGTTGATCGACGACGAAGCCGATCCGCTGGGTACCCACCGAAAGGATCACCACATGGCCCTCGCGCTGCTCTTCATGAGCGGCCGAGCTGACCAGCCAGCGCTTGAGGTAGAACAGCGGCAAGGCCTTGTCACGCACGATCACCACTTCCTGGCCGTCGACCACGTTGGTGCGCGACAGGTCGAGGTGGAAGATCTCGTTGACGTTGACCAACGGGAAGGCGAACGCCTGGTTGCCGAGCATGACCATCAGCGTCGGCATGATCGCCAGGGTCAGCGGCACCTTGATGACGATCTTCGAGCCCAGGCCCTTGGTCGAGTAGATGTTGATCGAGCCGTTGAGCTGGGAAATCTTGGTTTTCACCACGTCCATGCCCACGCCACGCCCGGACACGTCGGAAATCTCGGTCTTGGTCGAGAAACCCGGGGCGAAGATCAGGTTGTAGCACTCGGTCTCGCTCAGGCGATCGGCGGCGTCCTTGTCCATCACTCCGCGCTTGACCGCAATGGCACGCAGCACGTCGGCGTCCATGCCCTTGCCGTCATCGGAGATCGACAGCAGGATGTGGTCGCCTTCCTGTTCGGCCGAGAGCACTACCTTGCCGCCGCGGGACTTGCCCGAGGCTTCGCGCTCTTCCGGGGTTTCGACGCCATGGTCGACGGCGTTGCGCACCAAGTGCACCAGCGGGTCGGCCAGGGCCTCGACGAGGTTCTTGTCGAGGTCGGTCTCTTCGCCGACCAGCTCCAGGTTGATTTCTTTCTTCAACTGCCGGGCCAGGTCGCGAACCAGGCGCGGGAAGCGCCCGAAGACCTTCTTGATCGGCTGCATGCGGGTTTTCATCACCGCGGTCTGCAGGTCGGCGGTCACCACGTCGAGGTTCGATACGGCCTTGGACATGGCCTCGTCGCCACTGTTCAGGCCCAGGCGCACCAGGCGGTTACGCACCAGCACCAGCTCGCCGACCATGTTCATGATCTCGTCGAGCCGCGCGGTGTCGACCCGTACGGTGGTTTCGGTTTCGCTGGCAGGGTGCTTTTCGGCAGCCGGAGCGGCCTGGCGTGCAGGTGCAGGCGCCGCAGCCGCTGCTTTGGCCGCAGGGGCTGGTGCAGCAGCTGGCTTGGCGGCAGGTGCTGGCGCAGGCTTGGCCGCCGCTTTCGCAGGAGCTGCGCTGGCAACTGGTGCAGCCGTGGCTACTGCGTCCGGCGCAAACTTGCCCTTGCCGTGCAGTTCGTCGAGCAGCGCTTCGAACTCGTGCTCGGAGATGTGATCGCCAGCCGCGGCAGGCGCGCAGGCTTCCACAGGCGCGGCAGCAGCGCCCGGCAGTGCATCGACGGCAAAAGTACCCTTGCCGTGCAACTGGTCGAGCAGCGCTTCGAATTCATCGTCGGTGATGTCGCCACTGACATCGCCAGCGGCAGCTGCAGCAGCCGGTGCTTCAGCCGCACCGCCGAGGTTGTCGGCGGCGAACTGGCCCTTGCCGTGCAACTGGTCAAGCAGCGACTCGAACTCGGCGTCGGTGATTTCGTCACCGGCAGGCTCGGCGTCCTGGGCTTGTGCCTCGGCCTTGACTGCATTGAGCGAGTCGAGCAGTTGCTCGAATTCGGTGTCGGTGATGTCCGCCTCGGCCTCGGCCGCCGGTGCTTCAAGCACCTCGGGCTCAGCGGCAGGGGCTGGTGCTTCGTCTTCCCCGGCAGGCTCGGCCAGGCGCGACAGCGCCGCCAGCAGCTCTGGGGTCGCCGGGGTGATGTCGCTGCGCTCGCGAACCTGGCCGAACATGCTGTTGACCGTGTCCAGGGCTTCCAGGACCACGTCCATCAGTTCGGAGTCGACGCGTCGGGCACCCTTGCGCAGGATGTCGAACACGTTTTCGGCGATATGGCAGCACTCCACCAGCTCGTTGAGCTGGAGGAAGCCGGCGCCCCCTTTTACAGTGTGAAAACCGCGAAAGATCGCATTGAGCAGGTCGGCATCATCCGGTCGGCTTTCCAGCTCGACCAATTGCTCGGACAGTTGCTCAAGAATTTCGCCGGCTTCTACCAGGAAATCCTGAAGGATTTCTTCATCGGCGCCGAAGCTCATTAAACGTGCTCCCTAAAAACCCAGACTGGACAGCAGATCGTCGACATCGTCCTGACCGGACACAACGTCTTCACGCTTATCGGCATGAATCTGCGGACCTTCACCCCGAGTCGGATGTTTTTCTTGATCTTTTTCAGCGCGCAGCTGCTGGTGGTCATGTTCGATACCGGCAAAACGGTCAACTTGACTTGCCATCAGCACGAGCTTGAGCAGATTGCTTTCTACTTCGGTGACCAGCGCCGTGACGCGTTTGATCACCTGGCCGGTCAGGTCTTGGTAGTCCTGAGCCAGAAGAATGTCATTGAGGTGGCTGGCGACCTTGCGGTTGCCCTCCTCGCTGCGCGTCAGGAAACTGTCGACACGCTTGGCCAGCTCACGGAACTCCGGTGCCGCCACTTCGCGGCGCATGAAGCGCTGCCAGTCGACGCTCAGCGCCTTGGCCTCGTCGCTCAGTTCGTTGAGTACCGGCGTGCTGGCTTCGACCAGGTCCATGGTGCGGTTGGCCGCGCCCTCGGTCAGCTTGACCACGTAGGACAGGCGTTCGGTCGCATCGGTGATCTGCGACACTTCCTCGGCTTGCGGCATGTGCGGGTCGATCTGGAAACTGACGATCGCGCTGTGCAGCTCGCGGGTGAGTTTGCCGACTTCCTGATACAGGCCAAGGTCACGGGTCTGGTTCAGCTGATGGATCAGTTGCACCGCGTCGCCGAACTTGCCTCGTTCAAGGCTGTCGACCAGTTCCCGGGCGTGTTT
The DNA here is from genome assembly GCF_024748945.1 of Pseudomonas sp. B21-035. Classification (NCBI taxonomy): domain Bacteria; kingdom Pseudomonadati; phylum Pseudomonadota; class Gammaproteobacteria; order Pseudomonadales; family Pseudomonadaceae; genus Pseudomonas; species Pseudomonas sp. B21-035. The sequence goes on along the minus strand of NZ_CP087179.1, from coordinate 1,702,734 downwards.
CTTGAGTGTCGACTCAAACTCGCCCAAGGATGATTGTGTTTGCTCCATAGCGCCCCCGTGGCGTACCTCAGCTATTGACGCGCTCGAAGATCTTTTCGATCTTTTCTTTCAGCACCTGGGCGGTGAACGGCTTGACCACGTAGCCGTTGACCCCGGCCTGGGCGGCTTCGATGATCTGCTCGCGCTTGGCTTCGGCAGTCACCATCAGCACCGGCAGGTGCTTGAGGCGCTCATCGGCACGCACTTTGCGCAGCAGGTCGATACCGGACATGCCAGGCATGTTCCAGTCGGTCACCAGAAAGTCGAAATGACCGCTTTCGAGCATCGGCAGTGCGGTGTTGCCGTCGTCGGCTTCCTGGGTGTTGGTAAAGCCCAGATCACGCAACAGGTTCTTGATGATCCGCCGCATCGTCGAAAAGTCGTCCACGATGAGGATTTTCATGTCTTTGTTCAATTAGACCTCCAAGCAGTCTTTAACGCGTTCAGCGCGGAACGCGCATTCAATCAATTCGGCACTACATTTCACGACTGCATCGAACCTGCGTTCAACGCGCCCGCCATTCCCCCAGGCGACCACGCAAACGTGCCGCGCACTGGCTGTGCAACTGGCTGACACGCGACTCGCTCACCCCCAGGACCTCACCGATCTCCTTGAGGTTGAGCTCTTCGTCGTAGTACAGCGCCAGGACCAGACGCTCGCGTTCCGGCAGGTTGGCGATGGCATCGGCCAGGGCTGCCTGAAAACGCTCGTCTTCCAGATCGCGCGAAGGCTCGAGCTGGGCACTGGCACCGTCCTCGTGCAGGCCTTCATGTTCGCCGTCCTGCAACAGGTCGTCGAAACTGAACAGGCGGCTGCCCAGGGTGTCATTCAAAATCCCGTAATAATCATCGAGACTCAATTGAAGTTCGGCAGCAACCTCGTGATCTTTAGCGTCACGGCCGGTTTTTGCTTCAATTGCACGAATCGCGTCACTGACCATGCGGGTATTGCGGTGTACCGAACGCGGCGCCCAGTCGCCCTTGCGCACTTCATCGAGCATGGCGCCACGGATGCGGATGCCGGCGTAGGTCTCGAAACTGGCCCCCTTGCTGGCGTCATACTTGTTGGCGACTTCGAGCAGGCCGATCATCCCGGCCTGGATCAGGTCCTCCACCTGCACACTGGCCGGCAGACGTGCCAGCAAGTGGTAGGCGATGCGCTTGACCAGCGGCGCGTAACGCTCGATCAGTTCGTACTGGGCGTCACGCGAAGCCTTGCTGTACATCCGATAACCACTGGCGTTCATAGCACCGGACCCGCACTCGTCGGTTGCACCAGGCGCTCGACGAAGAACTCCAGGTGCCCCCGTGGGTTGGCAGGTAGCGGCCAGCTATCGACCTTCTGGGCAATGGCCTTGAATGCCAGCGCGCACTTGGAACGCGGGAAGGCTTCATAGACCGCTCGCTGCTTCTGCACCGCCTTGCGCACACATTCGTCGTAAGGCACCGCACCGACGTATTGTAGGGCGACATCGAGGAAGCGATCAGTGACCTTGGTCAACTTGGCGAACAGGTTGCGCCCTTCCTGAGGGCTCTGGGCCATGTTGGCGAGGACGCGGAAGCGGTTCATGCCGTAATCGCGGTTGAGCAGCTTGATCAGCGCGTAGGCGTCAGTGATCGAAGTGGGCTCGTCGCACACCACCAGCAGCACTTCCTGGGCGGCGCGGACAAAACTGACTACCGAGTCACCGATACCTGCAGCGGTGTCGATCACCAGCACATCGAGGTTGTCGCCGATCTCGCTGAAGGCCTGGATCAGGCCGGCGTGCTGGGCCGGAGCCAGGTGCACCATGCTCTGCGTGCCCGAGGCCGCCGGCACGATGCGCACACCGCCGGGGCCTTGCAGCAGCACGTCGCGCAGTTCGCAACGGCCTTCAATGACATCGGCCAGGGTGCGCTTGGGCGTCAGGCCCAGCAGCACATCAACGTTGGCCAGGCCCAGGTCGGCGTCCAGCAGCATGACCCGACGGCCAAGCTCAGCCAGCGCCAATGACAGGTTCACTGACACGTTAGTCTTGCCAACGCCACCTTTGCCGCCGGTCACGGCGATCACCTGTACGGGATGCATGCTACCCATGTTTGTTCTTTACCTTGTCTTACTTAGACCGAGGCCACATGACTGGGCTGCGCTTTCAACACCTGAAAAATGCCTGGCAGACCATTGATGTAGGTACTTTGCAACGTATTCATATTCCCCTCAGCCCACGCGTTTGCCGGAGCTGTGGTAGAGATCAGCGAACATGTCGGCCATGGCCTCTTCGCTGGGCTCGTCCTGCATCTGCACGCTCACTGCGCGGCTGACCAACTGGTGCCGGCGCGGCAGGTGCAGGTCGTCAGGAATGCGCGGGCCATCGGTAAGATAGGCCACCGGCAGTTCGTGACTGATTGCCAGGCTCAATACTTCGCCGAGGCTGGCGGTTTCATCTAGCTTGGTCAGGATGCAACCGGCCAGGCCGCAGCGCTTGTAGCTGTGGTAGGCGGCGGTCAGCACCTGTTTCTGGCTGGTGGTTGCCAGTACCAGGTAATTCTTGGCCTGAATCCCGCGCCCGGCAAGGGTTTCCAGCTGCATGCGCAGCGCCGGGTCGCTGGCTTGCAGGCCGGCGGTATCGATCAGTACCACGCGCTTGCGCAGCAGCGGGTCGAGGGCCTGGGCCAGCGACTGGCCCGGGTCGACGTGAGTAACCGAAACGTTGAGGATCCGCCCCAGGGTCTTGAGCTGCTCCTGGGCGCCGATACGGAAACTGTCCATGCTCACCAGGGCCAGGTTCTGCGCGCCGTACTTGAGCACGTAGCGCGCGGCGAGCTTGGCCAGGGTGGTGGTCTTGCCCATGCCGGCCGGACCGACCATGGCAATGACACCGCCTTCTTCGATCGGTTCGATTTCCGGCACCTGGATCATCCGCGCCAGGTGCGCCAGGAGCATGCGCCAGGCATGACGCGGCTCTTCGATTTCGGTGGTCAGCTCGAGCAGTTCGCGGGCAATCGGCCCGGACAGGCCGATGCGCTGCAGGCGGCGCCAGAGGTTGGCCTGCTGCGGCTTGTTGCCCTGCAACTGGCTCCAGGCCAGCGAGCCGAGCTGTACTTCAAGCAGTTCGCGCAGGCCCGAGAGCTCCGAGCGCATCGAGTCGAACAGGCGCGGGTCGATAGGTGCCGCAGCCGGTGCAGCAGGCACGGCCGGCGCTTCGACCTGCGGGTCGACCAGCGGCTCGGAAGCGGTCAGCGGCAAGCCGGCAAACAGCTGGCGATTGCCATCTTCGCTCTCGCTACGGCTGCTCAGCTCGGCCTGGGCGGTGACGATGCGCGACTGAGTCTTGCGCAGCTCGTCTTCGAGCTCGACATTCGGCACCCGTGGCGCCAGGGCGGACAGCTTGTAGTCCAGCGCAGCCGTCAGCTCGACACCGCCAGCAATCCGTCGGTTGCCAATGATGGCGGCATCGGCCCCCAGCTCATCGCGAACCAGCTTCATGGCCTGACGCATATCGGCGGCGAAAAAACGCTTAACTTGCATAACCCACTACCTCAGCCGTTCGGGCCCACTGTGGCGACGATGGTAACTTGCTTGTTGTCAGGTATTTCCTGATACGCCAAAACATGCAAATTCGGTACAGCCAGGCGACCGAAGCGCGACAGCATGGCTCGTACCGGTCCTGCGACCAGGAGGATCGCCGGCTGCCCTTGCATCTCCTGACGCTGGGCGGCTTCGATCAACGAACGCTGAAGCTTTTCGGCCATGCTCGGCTCCAGAAGAACACCGTCTTCCTGGCCTTGCCCAGCCCTTTGCAAACTATTGAGCAAAATCTGTTCCAATCTTGGCTCAAGGGTGATCACAGGCAGCTCGGACTCAACGCCGACAATGCTTTGCACGATAGCGCGACACAATCCGACGCGCACCACCGCCACCAGCGCGGCGGTATCTTGACTCTTGCCCGGGTTGTTGGCGATGGCTTCGGCAATGCTGCGAATGTCACGCACCGGAACCTGCTCGGCGAGCAATGCCTGCAGCACTTTGAGCAGGCCCGACAAGGAAATGACGCCCGGCACCAGCTCTTCGGCAAGCTTGGGCGAAGCCTTGGCCAGCACCTGCAGCAGTTGCTGCACTTCTTCGTGGCCGATCAGCTCATGGCAGTGCTTGTGCAGAATCTGGTTGAGGTGGGTGGCGACCACCGTACTGGCGTCCACCACCGTGTAGCCCAGCGACTGCGCCTGGCTGCGCTGGTTGACGTCGATCCACACCGCTTCCAGGCCAAAGGCCGGATCGCGGGCGGCAATACCATTGAGGGTACCGAACACCTGCCCCGGGTTGATCGCAAGCTCGCGGTCCGGGTAGATCTCGGCCTCGGCCAGGATCACCCCCATCAGGGTCAGGCGGTAGGCACTGGGCGCCAGATCGAGGTTGTCGCGAATGTGCACCGTGGGCATAAGAAAACCCAGGTCCTGGGACAGCTTTTTGCGCACACCCTTGATCCGCGCCAACAACTGGCCGCCCTGGTTGCGATCGACCAGCGGAATCAGCCGGTAGCCGACCTCTAGGCCGATCATGTCGATCGGGGTGACGTCATCCCAGCCCAGCTCCTTGGTTTCCATCGCGCGCTGTGGCGATGGCAGCAGGTCCTGCTGGCGCTGCACCTCTTCCAGGGCCTTGAGCTTGGCCTGGTTCTGCTTGCGCCACACCAGGTAGGCGCCGCCGGCGGCCAGCAGGCCGAGGCTCAGGAAGGCGATGTGCGGCATGCCCGGCACCAGGCCCATGACGATCATCAGGCCAGCCGACACCGCCAGGGCCTTGGGCGAATCGAACATCTGCCGGTTGATCTGCTTGCCCATGTCCTCGGAGCCCGAGGCGCGGGTAACCATGATCGCCGCCGCGGTGGACAGCAACAGCGAGGGCAACTGCGCCACCAAACCGTCACCGATGGTCAACAGTGCATAGACCTTGCCGGCGTCGGCAAAGGTCATGTTGTGCTGGAACATACCGACGGCCATGCCGCCGATCAGGTTGATGAACAGGATCAACAGGCCGGCGATGGCGTCACCGCGAACAAACTTGCTGGCACCGTCCATCGAACCATAGAACTCGGCCTCGCCGGCCACTTCGGCGCGCCGCGCCTTGGCCTGGGCCTGGTCGATCAGACCGGCGTTGAGGTCGGCGTCGATGGCCATCTGCTTGCCGGGCATGGCGTCGAGGGTGAAGCGCGCACTCACCTCGGAAATACGCCCGGCACCTTTGGTGACCACCACGAAGTTGATGATCATCAGGATCGCGAAGACCACGATACCGACCACGTAGTTACCGCCGATCACCACCTCGCCGAAGGCCTGGATCACCTTACCGGCGGCCTCGTGGCCGTCATGGCCGTGGAGCATCACCACCCGCGTGGACGCCACGTTGAGCGCCAGGCGCAACAGCGTCGCCACCAGCAGGATGGTCGGGAACGCGGCGAAGTCCAGCGGGCGCAGGGCGTAGACGCAGACCAGCAGGACCACGATCGACAAGGCGATGTTGAAGGTGAAGAACACGTCGAGCAAAAACGGCGGGATCGGCAACATCATCATTGCCAGCATCACCAGCAGCAACAGCGGCACACCCAGGTTACCCCGGCCTAGACCGACCAGGTTGCTACGGGCACTGTTGATTAACTGAGAGCGATCCACCGGTATTCCTCGTTAGCTCAAGCAAAACTTTGACGCGTTTGAGGCGCGCAGCGCTGCCTTTGCAAGAAGCTTTCCAACTTTGCCAAACGAGGTGGTTTGAGTGGCTCAGGGCTGCCGCGCAGGCAGCGCCGATCAGGAATCGCGACGCAAATCCGGCGGGATCGGCAGATCCTTGAGCGGCTCCGGCGGCTTGCCCTTGCCGGCGCGATACTGGCGGATCTGGTAGACGTAGGCCAGCACCTGGGCCACTGCCAGGTACAAACCGGCAGGAATCTCTTCTTCAAGCTCGGTGGAGTAGTAGATCGAACGCGCCAGCGCCGGCGATTCGAGCACCTGGATCTTGTGCTCGTTGGCGATCTCGCGAATTTTCAGGGCTATGAAGTCGGCACCCTTGGCCAGCAGCAGCGGCGCCGCGCCCTTCTCCGGGTCGTACTTGAGCGCCACGGCATAGTGGGTCGGGTTGGTGATGATCACGTCAGCCTCGGGAATCGCCGCCATCATCCGCCGCTGCGAAGCCTCGCGCTGCAGTTGGCGAATGCGCTGCTTGACCTCGGGCTTGCCTTCGGAGTCCTTGTACTCGTCGCGCACCTCTTGCTTGGTCATCAGCAGCTTCTTGTGCGCCTGCCAGAGCTGGATCGGCACGTCCACCGCGGCAATGATCAACAGCCCCGCTGCCATCCACAGCGCACTCCAGCCAACTACCTGGACGCTATGGATGATCGCCTGCTCCAGCGGCTCGTTGGCAATCGCCAGCAGGTCATCGCGATCAGCCGACAACACCGTCAGGGCGACGATCAGAATCATGAAAAACTTGGCCAGCGCCTTGAGCAGCTCGGACAAGGCGTTGACCGAGAACATCCGCTTGATCCCCGATAGCGGGTTCATGCGGCTGAACTTCGGTGCCAGGGAGCTGCTGGAAAACAGGAACCCCCCCAGCGACACCGGGCCGATGATTGCCGCAATCAGCAGCACCAGCAATACCGGCTGAGTCGCGAGCAAGGCCATCTTGCCGGAGGCCATGAGGAAAATGCCCATGGACCGCTCATCGATGAGCACCTCGCGGGACAAGCTGAAATTGATGCGCATCAACTCTATCAGGGTTTGCGCCAGGCCACCGCCAAACGCCAGCAGCGCTCCAGCGCCCGCCAGGGTCACCGCGACCGTGTTGAGCTCCTTGGAACGGGCAATCTCGCCCTTCTCGCGCGCGTCCTTCTTGCGCTTGTCGGTGGGGTCTTCTGTTTTGTCCTGACCGCTTTCGCTTTCTGCCATGCTCAGCGCGCCCGTGCCAGTTCACGCAGCCACTGCAAGGCTTCGGAAGCCAGTGACTGATAGTGAGGAAGAATATCGGCCAGGGTGATCCAGAAGATCACCATCCCCAGCACCAGGGTCAGCGGAAAACCGATGGAAAAGATGTTCAACTGCGGCGCCGCCCGGGTCATCACGCCAAAGGCAATGTTGACCACCAGCAACGCGGTCACCGCCGGCAATACCAACAGCATGGCTGCACCCAGCACCCAACCCAGGCGCCCGGCCAGGTCCCAGAAATGATTGACCAGCACACCGCCGCCCACCGGCAAGGTGGTAAAGCTCTCGGTCAGCACTTCGAAGACCACCAGATGGCCGTTGATGGCAAGGAACAGCAAGGTCACCAGCATGGTCAGGAACTGGCTGACCACCGCCACGTTGACACCGTTGGCCGGATCGACCATGGAGGCGAAGGCCATGCCCATCTGGATTGCGACGATCTGCCCGGCGATCACGAAAATCTGGAAGAACAGCTGCAGCGCCATACCAAACACGGCGCCAATGATGATCTGCTCGGCCACCAGCAACATTGCCCTGAGATCCAGCGATTCGACCACCGGCATCGGCGGCAGGCCGGGAACGATGACCACGGTGATTGCCAGAGCGAAATACATGCGGATACGTGTCGGCACCAGGGTGGTACCGAAAATAGGCATGGTCATCAGCACCGCCGTGACGCGAATCAACGGCAGAATGAAACTGGCCACCCAGGCGCCGATCTGCGCGTCGGTCAGCTCAAGCATCGCCGGGTCAGCCGATCAGCTGCGGAATGCTGCCGTACAACGACAGGATGTATTCCATGAATTTCTGCACCAGCCACGGGCCGACCACGATCAGCGTCACCAGCATCACCAGCAGGCGCGGCAGGAAGCTCAGGGTCTGCTCGTTGATCTGCGTGGCAGCCTGGAACATCGCCACGATCAGCCCCACCAGCAGGCTCGGCACCACCAGGATGGCAACCATCAAGGTGGTCAGCCACAACGCATCGCGAAACAGGTCGACAGCCACTTCAGGGGTCATGGACTTCTTCTCCTCGCGGCGTCAGACGCCGCCGAAACTGCCGGCCAGGGTACCCATGATCAGCGCCCAGCCATCGACCAGGACGAACAGCATGATCTTGAACGGCAACGAGATGATCAGCGGCGACAACATCATCATACCCATGGCCATCAGCACACTGGCGACCACCAGGTCGATGATCAGGAACGGGATGAAGATCATGAAGCCGATCTGGAACGCGGTCTTGAGCTCCGAGGTGACGAATGCCGGCACCAGGATGGTCAATGGCGCCTGATCGGGGCTGGCGATGTCGGTGCGCTTGGACAGGCGCATGAACAGGTCCAGATCGCTCTCGCGGGTCTGCGCCAGCATGAAGTTCTTCAGCGGTGCCTGGGCCTTGCTGATCGCATCCTGGGCGCTGAGTTTCTCTGCCAGGTACGGCTGCACGGCCTCCTGGTTGATGCGGTCGAACACCGGCGCCATGATGAACAGGGTCAGGAACAGTGCCATGCCGTTGAGGATCTGGTTTGACGGCGTCTGTTGCAGGCCCAGGGCCTGGCGCAGAATGGAAAAGACGATGATGATGCGGGTAAAGCTGGTCATCAGCACGACGAACGCCGGGATGAAACTCAGCGCGGTCATGATCAGCAGGATCTGCAGGCTGACCGAATACTCCTGCTGGCCGTCGGCCCCGCTGGACAGGGTGATCGCCGGGATCGACAGTGGATCAGCCGCCAGGGCCAGCGGCGCCGCCAGCATCAGCAGCAGCGTCAACATCATGCGCAACGCGCCCATCACGACCTTCCCTTCTGATCCTTGCCCATCAGCTCCATCAGCCGCTGGGCGAATTCTGGTGTTGCCTGGCGCGCACTGGCGGGCACTTCAACCGGCTCGGCCATGACATGCAAGGCCTCGATGGTGCCTGGCGAATGGCCGATGAGGATCTGCTCCTTGCCGACCTGGATCAGCAACAGCCGATCACGCGGCCCCAGCGAACGGCTACCGAGGATCTCGATCACCTGGCCACTGCCGGGCGCGGCGTTCTGCACCCGGCGCAGCAGCCAGGCGAGGACGAAGATCAACCCCAGCACCAGCAGCAGCCCCAGCACCAGCTGGGTCAACTGCCCTGCCGCGCTGCCACTGCTTGCCGGTGCCACTACCGCAGCCGCCGGCTGCGTGGCAGCCAGGGCGACATCCACGTACAGGCCGCAGGCCAGGCCCAGGCCGTTGCGCAGGAGCTTGCTCACTCAGCGCAGCTTCTTGATGCGTTCGCTCGGGCTGATCACGTCCGTCAGGCGGATGCCGAACTTTTCGTTGACCACCACCACTTCGCCGTGCGCAATCAGAGTGCCGTTGACCAGCACGTCCAGCGGCTCGCCGGCCAGGCGGTCGAGCTCGATCACCGAACCCTGGTTGAGTTGCAGCAGGTTGCGGATGTTGATCTCGGTACTGCCGACCTCCATGGAAATGCTCACCGGAATATCCAGGATCACATCCAGGTTCGGACCATCGAGGGTGACCTGTTCGTTGCTGCGCGGCGAACTGCCGAACTCTTCCATGGCCAGGCGGCTGGACGCCGGTGCGCTGGCGGCGCTATCGGCAGCGAGCAAGGCGTCGATGTCGGACTGGCCGGCATCGCCGGTTTCTTCCAGGGCCGCAGCCCATTCATCGGCCAGGGCCTGGTCCTCCGGGGAGGTGATGTCGTTTTCGTTAGCCATTTTGTCCTCGACGGGCAATCAATTCGGAGTTGGAACCACGAGCGCCTCAGCGGCGCTCGATCGGATCGATAATCTGCAGGGCCAGGGTGCCCTTGTGCGAGCCCAGCCTGGCCTTGAACGACGGCACGCCGTTGGCCCGCAGGATCAGTTCGTCCGGCAGCTCGACCGGAATCACATCGCCCGGCTGCATGTGCAGGATGTCGCGCAGCTTCAGTTGGCGACGGGCAACCGTGGCGCTGAGCGGCACGCTGACGTCCAGCACGTCTTCGCGCAGGGCCTTGATCCAGCGCTCGTCCTGGTCGTCCAGATCGGACTGGAAACCGGCATCGAGCATCTCGCGCACCGGCTCGATCATCGAGTACGGCATGGTCACGTGCAGGTCGCCGCCACCGCCATCGAGCTCGATGTGAAAGGTCGAAACCACCACCGCCTCGCTCGGCCCGACGATGTTGGCCATGGCCGGGTTGACCTCGGAGTTGATGTACTCGAAGTTGACCGGCATGATCGCCTGCCAGGCCTCCTTGAGGTCAACGAAGGCCTGGTCGAGGACCATGCGCACCACGCGCAACTCGGTCGGGGTGAACTCGCGACCTTCGATCTTGGCGTGACGACCGTCGCCACCAAAGAAGTTATCCACCAGCTTGAACACCAGCTTGGCGTCGAGGATGAACAGCGAGGTACCGCGCAACGGCTTGATCTTCACCAGGTTGAGGCTGGTGGGCACGTACAGCGAATGCACGTACTCGCCGAACTTCATCACCTGCACGCCGCCGACCGCCACGTCCGCAGAGCGGCGCAGCAGGTTGAACATACTGATGCGGGTATAGCGGGCAAACCGCTCGTTGATCATTTCCAGGGTCGGCATGCGACCGCGGACGATCCGATCCTGGCTGGTCAGGTCATAACTTTTGACACTGCCGGGCTCGGCATTGCTTTCGGTTTGTACCAGACCATCGTCGACGCCATGCAGCAAAGCATCGATTTCATCCTGGGACAGCAGGTCCTGCACGGCCATCTGGGGCTCCTACTGCAATACGAAATTGGTGAACAGCAACTGGTCGATGACCGGCTTGCCGACTTCCTTCTGCGCCACTTCCTGGACACTGGCAGTGGCCTTCTGGCGCAGCATTTCCTGGCCGACCGGGCTGGACAGGGTGTCGAAGCCCTGGCCCGAGAACATCATGACCAGGTTGTTGCGAATCACCGGCATATGCACCTTGAGGGCATCCAGCGCTGCCTGGTCACGCCCCTGCATGGTGATGCTCACCTGCATGTAGCGCTGGCGGCCGTTCTGGTTGAAGTTGACCACGAAGGCCGGTGCCAGCGGCTCGTAGATCGCTGCCGGCTTGAGGTTGGCCAGGGCCGGATCGACCGCAGGCTTATCCTCGGACTTGTGCAGGAAGAACCAGGTGGCGCCGACCGACAGGCCGATGGCAAGCAGCAATGCCAGCACCAACAGCAGGATCAGCTTGAGTTTGCCTGTAGCGGCGGGGTCTTTCTCTGCTTCGCTCTTCGCCATGCCAATAATCCGTCATTCATCGGAGATTTCAGTCACATGGCGAGGGTTGAGCAAGTGTTATGCCAACCTGGAAAAGCAAGGTCGGCCAGCACAAAGAGCACAGCCAATCAGGCGTAGTAATCCACCGCGCTGGAACCCACAACCGACTGCTGCTCGACCGGCATTGCACCTGGAGCGATTTCAGCGGACTCAGCGGATTCACCAGCTTCATTACGCCGTGCGGCCACGCCACTGAGTTTCGGCGTATCCTGGGCGCCCTGCTGCTGGCCACCACGGGACTGGTCAGCGACGTTGACGTCCGGCTGGCCGAGCCCCTGCTGGGCAAACATTTCCTTGAGCCGGTGCACCTGGTTTTCCAGCGCCTCGCGCACCCCGGCGTGACCACTGACAAAGGTCACCTGGGCCTGCTGTTCCGGCGCCAGGTTGACGCGGATGTCCAGGCGCCCGAGCTCGGCCGGCTCAAGCTTGATATCGGCCGATTTCAGGTTCTGGCTGGACAGGTACATGACCCGGTTGACCAGGCCTTCGGTCCAGCCGCCCTGGTTCATCGCCAACGGCTGCTGCAGCGGCGTGGCCACCGGCACGGCATTGGCGGTCTTGGCCGTGGCGGCCAGGGTCAGGTTGCTCAGGCGCTCGGCAAAGTTGTCGACACGCGTATCGCTGGAGGCGCTCTTGAGGTCCTTGAGGCCATCATCGAGCAGGCCACTGAAGGCTTTTTCACCCGGCTCGCCTGATTCGGCATCGGCACCTGGCTTGTCCAGCAGGGCCGCCAGTGTATTGACGGCAGGCTGCGCCGTCGGCGCTTCAGGCTGGGCATTGCCGGCCTTGCCAGCGGCATGGGCAGACGTAGTGCCCTGGGCCTGGGCACTTTGCTCAAGGGCCAGGCGCAAGGCTGGCAGGTCAGACAGCGGATCGGCCTCAGGATCGAATTCGGGCGCTTCGGCTACCGGCTGGGCCGGCGCCGCAGCCACCTGCAATTGTGCTGCCGCAGCCTGAATCACCGGCGCCACGGCTTCAGCCTGGGCCTGGATCAATTGCGCGCCGGGCTGGGCGTCGGTCACTTGACCCGCCACCAGGCTGGGGTCAAGCAGGGTGGGATCAGCCACCAGCGCCGGATCGACCTCGGTGCTGTCCTGCTCCTCAGGCAAACTATTGCCGCTGTCGGCAACCTTCGACGAATCAGCGGCCGTTTTATTGCCGCTGCCCGGGGCGGTGACGACCTTCTCAGGCACAGGCGCGTCCTTGGTGCCTGCAGTCGTCTCGCGAGACTGCTTGGCATACACATCGGAAAAGCCAGACGCCTTGTCGTTAGAGGCCTGCAGCGATTTATCCGGCGCACCGGCAGTGGCGCGCGACGGCTTCGCCACGGCACTGGCTTGCAACAGGGGGTTGGAGGCGACAGGCATGCAGGAGTCTCCGCTACAGAAGTCGTAATCGTGAATTAGCGAAGACTACGCAAAACTCGCGCCAGGTTTGCCCTCGCGCTCAACCAATCGATACTCGCTGGCGTTCGTCGTGGTAAAGGTCACGAACGGCCGCATACTCGCGATCGATCTGGTTGATCAGGTCTTCGATGCCTTGCAGCGGGCCGTGATTGACGCGGTCTTCGAGCTGCCTGCACAACTCGGCCAACGCTACCGCCCCCATATTGCTGCTACTGCCCTTGAAACTGTGCGCGGCATGCGCCAGCTCGTCGGCGTTCTTCGCCTCATGCAATTGACTGAGGCGTTTTTCGGAATCTTCAAGAAAGGTTTCCAGCAAGTACAGGTAGCCATCTTCCATGACCTCCTGCAAGTCGCTGAGCACCTTGCGATCGATGTGAATGTCGGACACTTGCTCACTCCTTGATCAAGTTGGATTATGCCAGAGCCTCCCAGGCGAACTCCACGCATGCGCGGCGCCCCTCGTCGGCCCATTCGGCACGCCGGCTCAACCGGCGTATGAGGGTCAGACCGCGTCCGCACAACCCTTGTTCGGACACAGGCCTGGCCAGCACTTTACTCACATTGAAGCCCTTGCCGCTATCTTCGACTTCAATCTTCAGACGCCCGCCTTGGCGATCCGGCTCGACCCGAAGGAACACGCGGATGAAGCCCTCGTTCAACGCCTGCAGGCGCTCGTCGCGCATCTGATAGTAGGCGGCAAAGCCCTGCGCATCGCGCTTTAACGCCGAGTCCAGCCCCAGCACGCCGTGTTCCAGGGCATTGGAATACAGCTCGGTGAGGACACTGTGCAACGCCCCGCTCTGAGCCCGCAAACCGTGTATTTCCTGCAACAGCTGTAGCAAATAAGGTAATGGATTGAAACGTTTTAGCGTGTCGGCGCGAAACTCGAACTGCAGCGACCAGTCCAGCGGACTGGACTGCCCACTGTCAGAATAGATCACCGGCAGCGGCGACAACAGTTGCGGTTCGACCACCTCGATATCCAGCAGGCTGACATCATCGCGCGAGCGACCACGAAACGCTTCCAGCGCCTGCAGCACCTCCTCGAACAACAGTGCCGGCTGTCGATTGGCACTCAGCACCCGACGCAGGCGCTCGACACCGAACAGCTGGTCATTGTCATCACTGGTATCGACCACGCCGTCAGACAACAGAAACAGGCGCTCGCCCAGGGCCAACGGCAGCACCTGGGTGGCATCATCAAAGCGCTCCGGCGCCAGGATACCCAAGGGCAAATGGCGCGACACCAACGCCACAGGCTCACCCCCACCGGCGGGCAACAGATAGCCGTCGGGCATGCCACCATTCCAGACCTCGACCACCCGCCGCTGAAAACTCAGGTTGAGCAACAATGCACAACAGAACATGTCCACCGGCAGGATGCGCTTGAGCTTGGCGTTCATCTCGCGCAGGGTTTCGGCCAGGCCGTAACCCTTGGCTGTCATGCCATAGAACACCTCGGCCAGGGGCATCGCCCCCACCGCCGCCGGCAAGCCGTGGCCGGTGAAGTCGCCGAGCAGCACATGCATGTCACCTGCCGGCGTGAAGGCGGCCAACAGCAAGTCGCCATTGAACAGGGCATAAGGTGACTGCAGGTAACGGATGTTCGGCGCACTCAGGCAACCGGCATGGGCCACCTGGTCGAACACCGCCTTGGCGACCCGCTGCTCGTTGAGCAGATGAGTGTGATGGCGGGCAAGCTGGTCACGCTGCTCCAGCACCGTGGCCTGCAGCCGGCGCATACGCTCCATCGCCTTGATTTTGGCGGCCAGGATCACCGGGCTGTAGGGTTTTGCCAGAAAATCGTCGCCACCTGCCTCCAGGCAACGGACCAGCGCCTGTTCTTCGCTAAGCGAAGTGAGAAAGATGATCGGCACCAGCGCTTCACCGGCCAGCGCCTTGATCTGGCGCGCCGCCTCGAAACCATCCATGACCGGCATCAGCGCATCGAGCAGGACCATGTGCGGGCGCTGCGCGGCGAACAGCGCCACCGCCTGCTCGCCATTTTCGGCAGTGAGCACCTGATGCCCCTGTTTGCGCACAAGGGTGGCCAGCAACAAACGATCAGCAGCACCATCCTCGGCGATCAGGATGGTGAGCGCCTCGAAAACATGGGCTGGCTGGTTCAACTGATGTCGAACAGCTTGTCGAAGTTGGAAATGGCGAGGATCTTTCGCACATCGGAGCTGGTGTTGACCACACGGATTTCCGAGTCGTCGCCGCCGACGTGGTCACGCAGCAGCAACAGCATGCCCAGGGCCGAACTGTCCAGATAGGTGGCCTCCTTGAGGTCGACGACCACTGAGTCCGGCATGTTCTGCTTGAGCTCGTAAGCCTGGCGAAATTCCAGGTGCTTGCCAAAGTCAAAACGCCCCCTGACCTTGATCGTCAGTTTTTTCCCATCCGGGGATACTTCAGATACAACTGCCATGTCGATGATTCCTTCCATTGCGACGATTGCAGACACCTAGAAGGTTTAGCAGCCCCACCCCCCGGCAGCAAGCACTGCCGACCAAAGCACGCTTCAGTAGCGATCGTGGCGCGGCAGGCGCTGGGACAGTTCATCGAGCAGTTTTTGTTCGCGCTTGTCTTCCACCATGCGCGCCTCGTCGATGTAGCGCTGCACCAGCTTGCGCAAGCCCTCGACCCGGGCATAGGCCTGCTGCCAGGTGCCGCGGGCGTTCTTCAGATTGTTCTGGTGCCAGGCCAGGCTTTGGCGCTGCTGGGTCATGGCAGTTTCCAGCTGGCCGAGAAAGCTCTGGTAGTTGACCAGCCAGCTACCGGACACGCCCTGCCCACCGCGGTTGATCCACTGCAACTGGTAGTCTTCGCGAAAACGGTCAAGTTCGCTGAGCTTGGCCTGGGCCATGTTCACTTGCTGCTGGAATTGCCCCAGGCGCTGGGCGGCCTGGCGCTCGGCGTTTTCCGCCATCTCCACCACCGGCGCCAGACGCGCGGCACGGCTTGGCTGGGCCATGGCCTATCAGCCGCCTGCCGCAGGCAAGGGGGCAAACACGCCAGCCAGGTGCTCGCGGCTTTGCTGCATGCCGACGTTGTCGTTCAGGCCCTGGCGCAGGAAGTGCACCAGGCGCGGCTGCAGGGTAATGGCAAGGTCGGTCTCGGCGTCTCCACCGGCGACATAAGCGCCGACGCTGATCAAGTCGCGGCTTTGCGACAGGCGCGACCACAGCTGCTTGAACTGCTGCGCTTCGGTCATCTGCTCGGGGCTGACCACCTGTGGCATGACCCGGCTAATCGAAGCTTCGATATCGATGGCCGGGTAATGCCCCTCCTCGGCCAGGCGCCGGGACAGCACGATGTGGCCGTCGAGCACGCCCCGCGCCGAGTCGGCAATCGGATCCTGCTGATCGTCGCCCTCGGACAATACGGTATAGAACGCGGTGATCGAGCCACCACCGGCTTCGCCATTACCCGCACGCTCAACCAGCTTGGGCAGCTTGGCGAACACCGACGGTGGATAGCCCTTGGTCGCTGGCGGCTCACCAATAGCCAAGGCAATTTCCCGCTGGGCCTGGGCGAAACGGGTCAGCGAATCCATCAGCAACAGGACATTCTTGCCCTTGTCGCGAAAGTACTCGGCAATGCGCGTGCAGTACATGGCCGCGCGCAAGCGCATCAGCGGCGCATCGTCGGCGGGCGAGGCCACCACCACCGAGCGCTTGAGGCCTTCTTCGCCAAGAATATGCTCGATGAATTCCTTGACCTCGCGGCCGCGCTCACCGATCAAGCCGACGACGATAATGTCCGCCTCGGTAAAGCGGGTCATCATGCCCAGCAGCACACTCTTGCCCACGCCGGTACCGGCGAACAGGCCCAGGCGCTGACCGCGGCCAACCGTCAACAAACCGTTGATGCTGCGGATGCCGACGTCCAGCGGCTGGCTGATCGGGTCGCGGTTGAGCGGGTTGATGGTCGGGCCGTCCATGGGCACCCAGTCTTCGGCTTTCATCCCGCCCTTGCCGTCCAGGGCACGACCGGCGCCGTCAAGCACCCGGCCAAGCATGCTCATGCCCATGGGCAGGCGTCCACTGTCAGCCAATGGCACCACGCGCGCCCCAGGGGCGATGCCGGCAACGCTGCCGACCGGCATGAGGAACACCTTGCCGCCGGCAAAACCCATGACCTCGGCCTCGACCCGCACCGGGTGATAGCTGTCGTCATTGATCACCACGCAGCGGCTACCAACCGCCGCGCGCAGGCCTTCGGCCTCGAGGGTCAGGCCGACCATGCGTAGCAGGCGGCCCTCGACCACCGGCTGAGACGGCAAATTGACGGCGTCGGCATACGCCCCCAGGCGCTTGCCGAAACTGGTTCGTTCAAGGCGCATCAGGGGCATCCAGCTCAACCTGCACATCCGCCGCTGCCGGGTGCAGGCTTTGGTCATGGAGCTGATCGAACAATTGCGCCATGGCCTTTTCGATACGGGTTTCCATGCTGGCATCGATACGGCTGTGATCAGTCTCGATGCGACAGCCTCCTGGCAGCAGGGCTTCGTCTTCGAGCAGCTTCCAGCGCTCCTCGTGACGCTCGCGCAGGGCTTTGACCTGCTCGAAGTCCTGCGGATTGATATGGATGCGGATGTTCTCGGCACCCATCGGCAGCAACTTCAGGGCTTCACGCAGTACCTGGCCGATCTGGCTGGAATCGCTGCGCAGCTCGCGGCCGATGACCTCGCGGGCGATGTGCCCGACCAGGTGGACCACGGCCTTTTCGATCTGGCTGTCTTGTTCGGCGATGGGTTCGAGCAGGTGGGTCATCACCTGTTCGAGGCTGGCCAGCTTGGCGCTCAGGGCCTCTTCGGCTTCCTGGCGAACCTTGAGCTGAGTGCTGTGAAAACCCTCGCGCTCGCCGGTGGCAAAGCCTTCGTTGTAGGCTTCCTGGCGAATGCTTTCAAGCTCTTCGAGGGTCAGTGGCTGGACTTCTTCCAGCGGCACTTCTTCGATTTCGTCCTGAACCGCTTCGGGCTCCGGTTCAGGCTCAGGCTCTGGTTCCGGGTCGAAACTGGGCAGCGCCCAGCGGTCGAAGCCCTCGACGTCGTTAGCGCGAATCAGTTCACTCAGGTGCTCGTTGGTTGACATGATTGCACGCACTCGTAAAGCATCGCGGGTCAAGCCCGCTCCCACAGGAGCGCTGTGGGAGCGGGCTTGACCCGCGATAAGGTCTTAGATCATCTCTTCGCCGCCCTTGCCACCGAGCACGATTTCTCCGGCTTCGGCCATACGGCGGGCGATGGTGAGGATTTCCTTTTGCGCCGTCTCGACGTCGCTGACGCGCACCGGGCCCTTGGCCTCGAGGTCGTCGCGCAGCAGCTCGGAGGCACGTTTGGACATGTTCTTGAAGATCTTCTCCTTGACCTTCTCGTCGGCGCCCTTGAGCGACACCACCAGCACGTCGGAAGACACTTCGCGCAGCAGCGCCTGGATACCGCGGTCGTCGACATCGGCCAGGTTGTTGAAGACGAACATCAAGTCTTCGATCTGCTCGGAGAGGTCGCCGTCGATGTCGCGGATCGCGTCCATCAGCTGGCCTTCGACGGAGCTGTCGAGGAAGTTCATGATGTCCGCGGCACGCTTGATACCACCCAGGGTGGTGCGCGCGGCATTGGAGTTGCCCGAGAACTGCTTCTCGAGGATCTGGTTCAGCTCCTTGAGCGCCGCCGGCTGGACGGTATTGAGCGACGAGACGCGCAGGATGATGTCCAGACGCACCTTGTGGTCGAAGTTGCCCAGCACTTCACCGGCCTGGTCCGGGTCCAGGTAAGCCACGACGATGGCCTGGATCTGCGGGTGCTCGTAGCGAATGACATCGGCAACCGCGCGCGGCTCCATCCACTTGAGGCTGTCCAGGCCGCTGGTGTTGCCACCGAGCAGGATGCGGTCGATCAGGCCGTTGGCCTTGTCCTCGCCCAGGGCCTGGGTGAGCATCTTGCGGATATAGCCGTCGGAACCGACGCCAAGGCTGGTCTGGTCGCCGACGATCTCGACAAACTCGCTCATCACCTGCTCGACCTGCTCGCGATGGACGTTGCCCATCTGCGCCATGGCCACGCCGACCCGCTGCACTTCCTTGGGGCCCATGTGCCGCAGCACCTGCGCGGCATCGGTTTCACCCAGCGACAGCAGCAGGATCGCAGCCTTGTCGACACGGGTCAGTTTGGCGGTAAGGGCTCGGTTATCACTCATCGGCGTTGATCCACTCTTTCACGACCTGGGCCACGCGACCCGGGTCTTCGGCCACCAGGCTCTTGATTGCATTGAGCTGTGCGTCATAACCCTCGCTCGGGCTTGGCAGCAGAATGCTTTGCGGACCACCCAGGCTGACGCGGTCGTTGGCCAGCTCGCCATCCAGACCGAGCATGCCGCCCAGTTCCATGTCGCCATCGGCACCGGCGCCTTGCTTGCCATTGCCGGTGATGTTGTTAAGTACCGGACGCAGCACGCCGAACACCAGGACGAGGATGAACAGTACGCCCATGACCTGCTTGATGATGTCCCAGAACCACGGCTGCGAATAGAACGGAATCTCGGCAATTACCTCGCCACGGTCGGCGGCGAACGGCACGTTGATCACGCTGACACTGTCACCACGGCTGGCATCGAAGCCCACCGCGTCCTGCACCAGGCGGGTAAAGCGTGCCAGGTCTTCGGCAGCCCACGGGGTGCGCGCGGCATCGCCGGTGGCCGGGTCGACCTTGAGCTGGTCATCGACCACCACCGCCACCGACAGGCGGGTCAAGCGGCCCTGCTGCTGGCGGGTGTGGCTGATGGAACGGTCAAGCTCGAAGTTCTTGGTCGACTGCTGACGCTTGTCGGCCGGGTACGGTGCAAGCATCGGCTGGCCGGTGGCCGGGTCCATGATCTGCTGGCCGTTGGCATCGAGCAGCGGCTGGCCAGGCTGGATGGCGCTGGCGGCGGTTTGCGTGCCACCGGTGGTTTGCGGAGCCGAGGCCGGGCCGGGCGGCTGGTTGCTGAGGGCACCAGGCACGCCCTGCGGGCCCATGCTGCTGGAGCGCTGTTCGTTGACCGACTGCTCGCTGCGCAGCGCCGGCTGGTCAGGGTTGAACTGCTCGGAGGTGGATTCGACCGCGCTGAAGTCAACGTCCGCCGATACTTCGGCCTTGTAGCGGTCGTTGCCCAGCACCGGCTGGAGAATGTTGTGCACACGCTGGGTGAGCAGGCCTTCCATGCGGCGGCTGTAGTCGAACTGCTTGCCGGCCATGGTCAGCTCGGAATTCTCGACCTGATCGGAGAGCAGGTTGCCCTTCTGGTCGACCACGGTGACCTGGGACTTGTTCAGTTCCGGCACGCTGGTCGCCACCAGGTTGACGATGGCCATCACCTGACCGGCTTCCAGGGCGCGGCCCGGGTACAGCTCGACCAGTACCGAAGCACTTGGCTTGCGCTCGTCACGGACGAACACCGAGCTCTTCGGGATCGCCAGGTGCACGCGTGCACCCTTGACGTTGTTGAGGCTGGAAATGGTCCGCGCCAGTTCGCCTTCCAGGCCACGACGGTAACGGGTGGCTTCCATGAACTGGCTGGTGCCCAGGCCCTGCTCCTTGTCGAGGATCTCGAAACCGACATTGCCATCGCTCGGCGCCACGCCGGCGGCTGCCAGCTTCAGGCGGGCACGGGAAATATCGTCGGCCTTGACCAGCAAGGCGCCGGAATTGGGTTCGACGTTGTAGGGGATATCGGCAGCGGCCAGGGTCTCCATGACCTGCTTGGTGTCCATGCCGGCCAGGCTGCCGTACAGCGGCCGGTAGTCCGGTTGCTGCGACCACAGCACCACGGCAAAGCCGATCGCCACGCTGGCGGCCAGACCGACCAGCAGGCCGACCTGACGCAGCATGGGCATCTGCGAGATGTTTTCCAGGAACGACATGCCGAACAACGGCGGCTTGGGCGCTGCTGCGCTGCTTTTCGCGGGCACGTTATCGACGACTGCTTCGGCCATGACTCAATCTCGCCCTTATACCGGCATCTGCATGATGTCTTGATAGGCCTGCACCAGCTTGTTACGCACCTGGGTCAAGGCCTGGAACGACACAGTGGCTTTTTGCGAAGCGATCATCACGTCGGTCAGGTCAACCCCGCTCTTGCCGATTTCGAAGGCGCTGGCCAGCTGCGAGGAAGCCTGCTGGGTGTCGTTGACCTTGTTGACGGCCTGGCCGAGCATGTCGGCAAAACTGCTGGAGCCGACCTCAGGCGCAGCGGCAGCCTTCGGCATCGACATGGCGTCCATTTGCATGGCCCGCATGTCCAACATCAATCGATTAAATTCAACACCTTGGCTCATGGACTTCTCTCTCCGACGGCCCGCATTTTTTTGACACTCACGCAGCGGATAGGCAGGACATAGCAACAAGAGTGCCAGCTCTGCCCGCGGCCCGAACAAAAACTCTAATTCATTAATGGCTCAGCTGGCGTACAGGCTGGCCTCGACATCCATGCCGGCATCACGCATCTGCGCCAGCTTGTAGCGCAGGGTGCGCGGGCTGATGCCCAGGCGCTCGGCGGCCTCCTTGCGACGACCGCGCTCGGCGCGCAAGGTGTCGATGATCATCTGGAACTCATGGCGACGCATGTCATCACCCAGACCGCCCGCCGCCTCGGTTTCAATATTCGGCACGACTGCGGCGACCGGCGCTGCAGCGAACATCGGCAGGACCCCGGCGAGACAGAAATCCGCCGCTTCGATCACCCCACCCTGCTGCAGGATCAAGGCACGCTGAATGGCGTTGTCCAGTTCGCGTACGTTGCCCGGCCAGGCATAACCTTGCAGACACGCCTGAGCATCAGGCGAGAGTCGAACCGGGGCATGCTTCATTTTATTGACGTGGCGCGCCAGCAATCGCTCGGCCAGCGGCAGAATATCGGCGCTACGTTCGCGCAGCGGCTTCCACGCCAGCGGGAACACCGACAGGCGATAGAACAAGTCTTCACGAAAACGCCCCGCCGCCACCTCGCCGGCCAGGTCACGGTTGGTGGTGGCGACCACGCGAATGTCCAGGGCAATCGGCTTGCGCCCGCCAACCCGCTCCACCTCACGCTCCTGCAACACCCGCAGCAGCTTGGCCTGCAAGCCCAGGGGCATTTCGGAAATCTCGTCGAGCAGCAAGGTGCCGCCATCGGCCTGTTCAAATTTGCCGGCCTGGGCGGCGATGGCGCCGGTGAACGAGCCTTTCTCATGACCGAACAGGGTGGCTTCGAGCATGTTGTCGGGGATCGCCGCACAGTTGATCGCCACGAACGGCTGCTCGGCGCGCAGGGACTGCTGATGTATGTAGCGCGCCAGCACCTCTTTGCCAGTGCCTGACTCGCCGGAGATCAGCACAGTCGAATCGCTGCGCGCAACCCGCGCCGCCAGCTCCAGCAACTGCGCACTGGCAGGCTCGCGCGCCACCGGTCCGTCGCCTTCGCCCGCCGCAGCCACCCCCAGAGCATGGCGTGCCACCAGCTCAAGCAATGCCTTGGGCTCAAATGGCTTGACCAGGTAATCGGCCGCGCCCTGGCGCATGGCCTCGACCGCGCGCTCGACGGCGGCATGCGCGGTCATCAGCAACACCGGCAACTGCGGCTGGCGCGCGCGCAGCAGGGCCAGTAACTGATGGCCGTCCATGCCGGGCATGTTCACGTCACTGACCACCAGGCTGAACGCCTCGCCAGCGACCACTTCCAGTGCTTCTTCGGCCGAACCTACGGCCTGGTAGGCAAAGCCGCCCAGCTCCAGGGTATCGGCCAGTGCCTGCCTCAGGGCGCGGTCATCTTCGACCAGCAGCACCTTGATTGCTTTCATTACTCTGCCTCCACCGACTGCGCGCCGATCAGCGGCAGGCTGATCCGGGCGCAGGTGCCGCGACCGGGTCGCGAACGTAATTGCAAACTGCCCTGGTGGGCCCTTGCCACCGCCTTGACTACCGCCAGACCGAGCCCGGTGCCGGTAGCCTTGGTGGTCAGGAATGGCTCGCCCAGGCGCGCCAGCAAGGCACTGTCGATACCGGCGCCGGCATCACTGATACACAGGTGCAAGACCTGCTCGCGCCGGTATAGGTGAACCTTGAGCCGCGCAGGCTCGCCACTGGCCTGCAGGGCGTTTTCGATCAGGTTGAGCATGGCGCCGACCAGGGTGTCGCGGTTGCACAGCAACTCGCCCAGGTGACTGTCGCACTGCCAGCGCACCGCATGACCCTGAACATGGGTCTGCGCCGCCTGCTGCAGGGCCTGGAACAATGCCTTGGGTGTCAGCCGATCGGTCAGCGGCAACTCGCCGCGGGCGAACACCAGCATGTCGCGCACCTGGTGCTCGAGCTCGTGCAGGCGCTCCTTGAGGTTGCCGGCAAAGCGTTGCTGGGTTTCCACCGGCAAGTTCTGCTCGGCCAGGTGGCTGGCGTAGAGCATGGCCGCCGACAAAGGCGTGCGGATCTGGTGGGCCAGCGACGCAACCATGCGCCCCAGCGACGACAAGCGCTGGTGGCGGGCCAGTTGGTCCTGCAGGTGACGGGTTTCGGTCAGGTCATTGAGCAGTACCAACTGCCCGGGCTCGGCATCCAGCGAGCGGGTGGCAATCGACAGGCGCCGGCCATCACGCAGCGACACTTCATGACCGTCATCCTCGCGCGGAGCAAAGCTGCGAGCGATCACTTCACGCCACAACTCACCCACCAGCGGTTCGCCCAACAGGTCGCTGGCGGCGGGGTTGGCCTCACGCACCCGGCCCAGGCCATCGATAACGATCACCCCGCCCGGCAGCAGGGCCAGCAGGTTCTGCAGGCGGTTGGCCAGGCGCTCCTTCTCGGCAAGCTCGGCCATGCGCTGGGCGCTGACCACCGCCAGCTCGCCCTTGAGCTCGGTAACCCGGGCTTCGAGCAGGCTATAGGACTCACTAAGCTGGCTGGAAACCTGGTCGAACATGGCAAAGGCCTGCTCAAGACCAAGGCGGCTTTCCTGTTCGGCGGCGTTCGGCCCCTTCGGTTCAGGGACACAGGAGATGGTGGCGACCTGGGGCATCATGCTCTCTCGCGTGGCTGACCGTCATAAAACGGTGTGTTGCCTGCGATATAGCAATAGCCGTGCCGGATAGTTTGGGTGTGGCGGCGAGGAAACCAGCGAGGTGGCAGCAAAGGCCGATGGGACGGGCGTTACAGCCCCTTGAAAGATAGGGTTATTAGCCATGATGAGCGCATTGCGCGACTCACCATGGCCACCCAGGCGTCAATCCTCCGCCTGCTCATCCCCTTCGCGGCGGCTCATGCCGTACTTGCGCATCTTCTCCACCAGGGTGGTGCGACGAATGCGCAGGCGCTCGGCAGCGCGGGCGACGATACCGTTGGCATCATCCAGCGCCTGCTGGATCAGGCCCTGCTCCAGGCCACCGAGGTAGTCCTTGAGGTCCAGGCCTTCAGGCGGCAGCATCGCATGGCTGGCGAAGTTCGGCGTATGGCCGTTGATGGCCACGCGCTCTTCGAGGTCCGAGCGCAGGCTGTCGACCAGTTGCTCGTCTTCGTCGTCGACGTAGCGGAATTTCTTCGGCAGCTCCGACACGCCGATCACCCCGTACGGGTGCATGATCGCCATGCGCTCGACCAGGTTGGCCAGCTCGCGGACGTTGCCCGGCCAGCCGTGCCGGCACAGCGACATGATCGCGGCCGAGTTGAAGCGGATCGAACCGCGCTTCTCGTGCTCCATGCGCGAGATCAGCTCGTTCATCAGCAGCGGGATGTCCTCGACGCGCTCGCGCAGCGGGGCCATCTCGATGGGGAAGACGTTGAGGCGGTAGTACAGGTCTTCGCGAAAGGTCCCCACCTCGATCATGCTTTCGAGGTTCTTGTGGGTCGCGGCGATGATGCGTACATCGATGCTCTGGGTCTTGTTGCTACCCACGCGCTCGAAGGTGCGTTCCTGCAGCACGCGCAGCAGCTTGACCTGCATCGGCAACGGCATGTCGCCGATCTCGTCGAGGAACAGGGTGCCGCCGTTGGCCAGCTCGAAACGCCCGGCACGGCTGGTAATCGCCCCGGTAAAGGCACCCTTCTCGTGGCCGAACAGTTCGCTTTCCAGCAGCTCGGCCGGAATCGCCCCGCAGTTGACCGGCACGAACGGCGCTTCGCGGCGCTTGGAGTGGTAGTGCAGGTTACGCGCAACCACCTCCTTGCCGGTGCCCGACTCACCGAGGATCAGCACGCTGGCGTCGGTATCGGCCACTTGCTGCATCATCTGGCGCACGTGCTGGATCGCCCGACTGGTGCCGACCAGGCTGCGGAACAGATTGGGTTCGCGCTGGCGGCCGCGCTCGCGGGCCTGGTCGTACATCTCGCGATAGACCTGGGCACGGTGCAGCGAATCGAGCAATTTGCTGTAGCTCGGCGGCATTTCGAGGTTGGAGAGTACGCGACGGCGCAGGTCGTCCGGCAGCTCGGCAGAAGAAATTTCGCCCAGAAGCAGAACCGGAAGGAACTCATCCCATCCAGCCACTGTCTTAAGCAAGCCCATCAGACTTGCCGGAGCATTCACGGTCCCGATCAGGACACAGAGCACTTCACGACTGGATGACAACGACTCGACAACCTGCTGCCAGTCATGGCTCGAGCAGGGCAGATTTTCTTCGCCAAGAAAATTCAACACTACCGCCAGATCACGGCGGCGAGCGCTATCGTCATCGATCAGGAGAATTTTGGTTTCACGCCACATGCAATAACAACTTCCCTAGTCATCTCGGCGCCCTTGTAAGGGCAAGCTCGACATCATTCCGACTGAACGGTCAGTGTTCGGACGTCTGAAATTAGAAAACAGCCACTAGTTAAGTCAAAAAACCGTACATAGTCAAATTTATGGCGCACTGCTTTTTGTTTTGCCCAGTTTCAGCTGAACAAATGGTATACCTTTGCCGCGTTTTTGGCTTGTCGGATCTGCGTCATCTCATCGACTATTGATTGACGCTCCCCACTTGCAACTTCAATTAATTCCTTGTAGACGCCCAGCAACTCCTCGAGCTTGCTGCGCAGCGTCAGCTCATCCACCGACGCTTCGGCCAGCACATCGTCCACGCACAGACGGCAACTGACGTCGAGCTCGCTGATCGCCTCCCAGTCACGACTGGCCAGGGCACCCAGCAATGCCTCGCGGGTTTGTTCGATACGTTCGAGCACGACACTCATTGCAATCTCCTAGGCGTCGGCGAGTTGATCGCCGATCGCGTCCCAGCCTTCCTTGACGGTAATCAGCAGGCGCGCCACTTCGTTGAGGATTTCCGGATCGTTCTGCACATTCGCCTCGACCAGGCGCTTGCTCATGTACGAATACAGGTTATCCAGATCGGTCAGCGAATCGGCGTGGTTTTCCAGGTCCAGGCCTTCACGCAAACCGCCGACAATACCGATGGCCTTGCCGATCAGGATGCCGCGCTGGGCCACGTCGTTACGCGCCATGGCACCCTTGGCCTGGGCAATGCGATCAAGACCGCCCTGCATCAGCATCTGCACCAGACGATGCGGGCTGGCCACGGAGGTCTGGGCCACGCCGTTGACTTTCTGGTACTGCCGAAGGGCCAACATCGGATTCATGTTCTACCTCGTCACCGCAAAAAAGGTTTCATATACCGCTTGTATCGCCTGCGTGTCAAAAAACTTTAGCGCGTACGGCAAAAAGCCCGGAGTCCCCCTAGGGGTACTGCCGGGCTTCTGGCACAACGCCGAATCAGGAGTTTTTCTGCTGCGCCTCGATCGAGGCGAACATCGAGGCGATGTTCTTGCGCTGGGCTTCGAGCTTGCCCACCAGGGTATCCATGGCCACGTAGCGCTTGGTCAGGGATTCGGTCAGCGAAGTGATGCGCCGGTCCAGGGCCAGCTGCTGGTTGTCGAGGTCCTTTTGCAGCTTGTCCAGGCCAGCCTTGCGGGTGTCGAGGATGCCACCTGTCTGCAGGTACGGCTCGACCGCCTTGGTCATGTGCGCGAACACGCCTTCAGTGCCGGTGAACAGCTCCTGCACGTCCGGGCCGAGCTTCTTGTCCTTCATCGCGGCATCGTACTTGGTGGAGTTGAACTCCAGGGTACCGTCCTTTGCCGTGTTAATGCCCAGCTGGCTGAGGGTGGTCAGACGACCACTGCCCGACTCGGTCGCCAGTTGCTTGCGCAAGTCCGACAGCATCGAGCGCGTGGTCGGATCGTTGGTCAGCGGCCCGAGCACAGTCTTGCCATCAGCGTCCTTGGACACCGCCGTCAGGCTGTTGGCCGCCTTGACCAGGGTGTTGTAGGCATCGACAAAGTTCTGCACCGAGGCCTTCAGGCCGGCAGTGTTTTCACCGACCGTTACCTTGATAGGCTTGTCAGTGGCAGTAATCTGCAGCAGCTCCAGGCTCATGCCACTGATTGCGCCGTCGACGGTATTGGACTTGCTGGTAACCTTCAGGCCGTCGATGCTCAGCTCGGCGTCCTGGGCGAGGCCGTCGATGTAGCCGGCACCATCACCGTTCATTTTGGTAGTACCGTTGATCTTCAGCTCGGCGATACCGTCGACTGAAATATCGGTACCCTCACCGGTCTTGGTCGAGCTGAAGACCAGGCGCGAGCCGTCCTTGCCATTGACGATGTTGGCAGTGATGCCCTGCTCGGCCAGCGACGAGTTGATCGAGTCGCGAACCGATTGCAAGGTCGCACCTGCCCCCACCTTCACAGTGTGGATCACGCCATCCTGGGTAATGGTCAGGTCGCCTTCAGGGATCGAAGTGCTGGCCCCGCCGGTAAAGTTCTGGCTGGCCACCTTGGACGCGGTCGCCAGCTTGTCGACCAGAACGGTGTAGGTACCGGGCACCGCCTTGTTGTTCGACGTGGCCTTGACCGTGGTGTCACTGCTGGAGGTCGCGGTGTAGGCACTGAAGGCTGGCGCCTTCGGATCGTTGAGCTTTTTCATCGCTTCCTGGTAAACAGAAAGCGCACTCTTGAGCGACGCTACCCCGGAAAGCATGGCCGTGTTGTTGGCGGTCTGGCGTTTGATCTGGTTCGCCTTGGGACCGGTGTCCGCCTTGACAAGCACATCAACGATCTTGTTGATGTCTACCCCGGAACCCAGACCGACACTCGGTAAAATTGTACTCGCCATTGCTACTCCCTCATGGTTGCGCGCCGCCCTAGCCTTGTCAGACTAGCGAACTTGCCGCTCAGCCGCCAGCATCAGGCCTTGGCGTTGAACAGCAGGCTGTTTACATCGCTCAGACTGTGAGCGATCTTCAACGCCTCTTCCGAAGGAAGTTGGCGGATCAGCTCTCCGGTCTCGCTGGCGATGACTTTAACTATAATTCGGCCGGATTCTTCATCCGTGGAAAATTCAAGGTTACGTCGCGATGAAGCAAGGAATTTCTCGATATCCTTGACCGCGTTCTTGACCTTCTCAGCTTCGGACAGCCCCTTGTCGGTAGCTTCCTTGACTGGCGTGATGGCTTCAACTGCCGCTACAGGCTTGGCCGCAGGGCGTTCGGTGGTCGGCTCGACCGGCTTCACCGTCGGGTACGACAGGTTCAGCTTGACGCTCATATCCATGTCACCACCTCTCAATGCAAAAGGCGGAGGAGCGCCTTGAATGCACTCCCCCGCCGATAACCACTAGGTGATTAGCCCAGCAGCTTCAGTACCGCCGACGGCAGTTGGTTGGCCTGGGCCAGAACCGAAGTCGAAGCTTGTTGCAGAGTTTGCTGCTTGGTCATCTGAGCAGTTTCAGCGGCGAAGTCGGTATCTTGTACGCGACCACGAGCAGCTTCAGCGTTCTCGTTGATGTTTTGCAGGTTGTTGATGGTGCTGGTCATACGGTTCTGCACCGCACCCAGGTCAGCACGAGCGGTACCGATCTTCGCCAGAGCGGAGTCGATCGCGCCCATGGCAGCCGAGAAGTTGGTCTGGGCAGTGGTGCTGTCGCTACCGGCGATGGTGATGGCGCTGGTGATACCCAGGTCGCTGGCCAGGAACTTGGCGCTCAGGTCGATGCTGATCTGGTTTTCGCCGCCAGTGTTGGAACCAACCTGGAAGGTCATGGTGCTAGCCGAACCGTCCAGCAGGTTTTTGCCGTTCAGCTGGGTGGACTGGGCGATACGAGTCAGTTCCGCAGACATCTGCTTGAACTCGTTGTCCAGCGAGGTACGGTTAGTCGAATCGTTCGAGTCGTTTCGCGATTGCAGAGCCAGTTCACGCATACGCTGCAGGATGTTGACCTGCTCTTGCATCGCGCCTTCAGCGGTCTGGGCGATCGAGATACCGTCGTTGGCGTTTTTGATTGCCATGGTCTGACCGCGGATCTGCGAGGTCATACGGGTAGAGATCTGCAGGCCGGCGGCGTCGTCTTTGGCGCTGTTGATTTTCAGGCCGGAGGACAGACGGCTCATCGAGGTGCTCAGAGCGTCGGAAGCGCGGTTCAGGTTCTTCTGAACGCCCAGGGAGGTAGTGTTGGTGTTAACGGTTAATGCCATGACGAATTCCTCGTGTTTGGGATACTGCGGCTTCCGGCCCTGGCATCCGCCGGGTGTGGCCTAGAGAACCTTCGTAATAGTTATCGTCGTCTGGCGCGGTTGCTTTAGGGGTTTTTGCAAATTTTTTAATGGCACCCTGCCACCCCAATGAAATCAAGGGTTTGACGCCAAAAAAACACTTACCCATAAATGCTGGAGATAAAAAAAAGCGCCACCGGGCAACCGGCAGCGCTCTATTTTCAGGCTGGCGCAGAAATCAGTCGTTGCGCTCGATAATCGCCGAGCCCCACGAAAGACCTACACCGAAACCGCTCAAGGCAACGCGCTGGTGGCGCGAACCGAGCACGTGCTTCTCAAGCAGCAAGGGAATGCTCGACGACACGGTGTTACCCGTCTCGACCATGTCCTTGACGAATTTGTCCGGGTCATCTTCGAAGCGCCGGGCGACGGCGTCGACAATCGCCGCACTGCCCTGGTGGATACAGAACAGGTCGATGTCAGCCGGTGCCAACTGGCTTTCGCCCAACAGCTCATGCAGGTGCGCCGGCACCTTGAGCAAGGCAAAGTTGAACACCTGGCGACCGTTCATGAAGAACACCCCGTCACTGACCTTCAGGTGCGCAGCGCCGCCGCCGTCAGTACCGAACTTGGCCTTGCCCAGCTGCCACTGGGCGCCCTCGCCCATCCAGGTAACAGTCGCGGCATCACCAAACAGCATGGTGGTGTTGCGGTCTTCAGGGTCGACGATCTTCGAGTAAGGGTCAGCGGTGATCAGCAGACCGTTTTTCAGCCCCGCCGCCTCCATGAAGCCTTTCATGGCATACAAGCCGTAGACATAGCCCGAGCAGCCCAGGGAAATATCGAAGGCCGCCACGTGGGTCGGCAGGCCCAGTTTGTCCTGGACGATGGCTGCAGTGTGCGGCAAACCTTCTTCGTCGCCGTTCTGGGTAACGACAATCAGGGCGTCGATGGACTCAGGCACCAGGCTCGGATTGGCAGCGAACAGGGCCTTTACCGCCTCCACACACAGGTCGGAGGTTTCCTGGCCTGCGTCTTTGCGCGGCAGGAAGGTCGAACCGATCTTGCCGAGAATGAATTCCTGGTCCTTGGCGAATTTCGCACCCTGGGCGTAGTTGTCCACACCCTCGACAGGTACGTAACTCGCAATGCTTTTGATGCCAATCATTGTGGCTTCCCGATAGATATGCGGATTTTCACGGGCACTGGAACCTGGTAACCAAGGGCTTGCGAGCCTGCGCGCACCCCGCCCGCCAGTACCGCCCGACGACTCAATAGATTAAAGATGCCCGTTTCGACTGCCAAGTCACTGTTGCACAAAGATTACCCATCACAAATGTCAGCCATTGGCACTTTGTGACTATCAAAGATTGCTAGTTTGGCGGGTGTCGACGCTGCGAAAGGCACCCCGGGAGGCTGGCGACACGGGACGAGCACGCCATCCACCGGGCTGCCGATCGACTCGGGCAACGCGGTGGACGCGGGGTCAGCTGGGGATCAGGCGGGCAACCAGGCGCTGCGCCAACGCTGCAGATGATCCTCGTCGAGCATCCAGCACCGATGAACGGCATCCCTGAGCTCATCACCGCGGCGCTGGGCAGCATCAAGATTGACCAGGTGCAGGCCAATAGCCTCGATCCAGTGCTCGTAGCTGTTGTGCACACGGGACACGGGCAAGTCGTCCTGCTCCTGGCCGATGTCGCTACAGATCACCGGCACGGCGCATGCGCCGAACTCCAGTTGACGCTGGTTACCTCTGCAAACATTGAACAGGGTCTGCTGCAGCGGCACCAGAGCGAGGTCCAGGTTCAAGCCTGCCAGCTTTTGTGGGTACTGCTGAACTTCGACACCCTCGTGGTACTCGTGTACATAGGGCCGCAGGCTATTGGGGCAGAAGCCGAAGAAAACCCACTCGACATCCGCAGTCAAGGCCTTGATAACGGGCGCGATAACCTCCAGGTCACTTGCCTGCTCGCTGCTGCCGACCCACCCCAGGCGAGGCCGGCCAGCCGTTCGGCGCTGCCCCCTTATATGGCGCCAGGCGTCGATCGACAAGCGCGTCTCGACCACCCGGATATCGCCATGCAGGCCGGCAAACGCCTGTGCCAGCGCCGCCGTCGGCACCACCAGGCGGTCGACGCACCCCAGGGCTTGCTGCAGGCTGTGGAACACATCCTCGCCCAGGCCCTCACGGCGGGCACTGCCCACCGGCAGATCTGGCAGGTAGTCGCTCAGCTCCAGAACCGTAAAGGCACGCGAGAACGCCTGAATCCGCCGCATGACTTCAAGGCGCGGTGCATCCAGCCCACCCTGGAACACCACTACATCCGCTGCCAGGCGCTCCAGCTCGACCAGGGGCGTCAACCCCGGCGACACCCGGCCATCGATGTAACCGGCAGCCTTCAAGCCATTGAATGGACGCACTACCCGCGAATAGCCCAGTTCACCCTGATCAAGCGGATGGACCACCAGCACCGGCATCTCTCGCTGCCCCTGTGGCGGCTGCCAGGTCGACTGCAGGCTGGCGACCTTGAAGCCACCGGCATGGGCCAGCGACAGATGGCGGTTGTAAGCCGGATCATGGGCCAGCACCGGCAACCAGCGCGCATACAGGGCGTCCTCTTCTTCCACACTGGCATCGGCCATTGCCGGCCTGTCGATCAACAGTTGTGCATGAGGCGTCCAGACGTTGAGGTAACCGGCCTGGCGCAGGCGCAAGCACAGATCGACGTCCATCCAGCGCGCCAGTGCAGGCGCCTCGTCAAACCCGCCGGCCTCGACAAACAGGTCGCGGCGTACCATCAGGCATTCACCGCTGAGCGCCGAGTAATTCTGATCGACCGTGAGCCGCTGCATGTAGCCGGAGTCGCTGTGAGCGTAGCCGGCAAATACCCGTCCCACCGGCCCGCGCAAGCCCAGAACCAGCCCAGCGTGGTGAATCCTGCCGTTCATCGACAGCAGCTTGGCGCCCACGGCTGCGACCTCCGGACGCTGGGCGTGATTGAGCAACTGCTGCAACCAGCCCTTGGCAATCGGCGCCGCTGTCGCATCCAGCCACAGCAGGTACTCACCGCGTGCCAGTCGCCCTGCGTCATTGCGCAACAGTGCCGGGCACTGGCCCTGGGCAAAAGACAGCACCCGCAACTGATCGCCACCGATTTGCTCGATCCCCTGCAACCATTGGCGCACTTGCGGTTCGTCACTTCCCGGATCGAGCAACAGGACCTCGTAGCAGGGGTAGTCGGTGTGCTGCAACAGCGCCTCAATGCAGCGCTGGAACTGTTCGAGGGCACCATCGAGCAAAATCACAATGCTCACCATGGGCTGATCGGCATGCCCATAGTCCAGTCGATAGTGGCCAGGCAGGTGCGAATCGACGTGCGCCTGAGCATAGCCCCGGGCCTTGAGATGACGCCCTACCACCTCCCGCTCGCTGGCGCAGTCAGCGAAGCGCAACGCTTCGCTGACCAACAGCGGCTCACTGATATGCTCGATACCACTCAAGCCGCGCTGCTCGACCAGGCGCAGCTGGTACTCCAGCTCGAACGCCTGGCCACAGCCGGTATCGAAGCCGCCTTGCGCCAGGAACTCGCTACTTCGCAACAGCCAGTGCGGCGAGACACTGGCCGGCAGGCTCAAAAGCAGATCAAGGTTCAGGTCTGGCCGAAGCGAAATACCCAACGAGCCGTTGCCCATGCGCATGGCTTCGTCAGCGTAGGCGGCAACACAGGCATCGGCTGCATTGACAAGCTCCAGGGCCACCAGCAACAAACCGCCAGGGGTGAACTCGACCCCCGCCTCGACCACCATGAACCAGTCGCAGCCGCTGTCGGCCACGACCCTGTTGATGACCTCGCTACGCTGCGCTGCCTGGCACGGCCGGTGGTGCACCGATAAACCCGGCACGTCTGACGCTGGCGTCGCAGCCCCGAGGGTCACCACCTGCAGGTGGCGATAAAGGCACTGATCGGGAGCAAGGCTCTCAAGGGTACGCATCAACGCCTGATCAGCGTCGTCACTACCCAGCACCAGCACGCCCAGCATCGGCGCGCGGCCGCTGGCCAGGCGCTGCATCAATGCCGCGCGTTGCGGTTCTTCGGGGCAGCGCTGCTCGAGCCAGGCCAGCATGCCTTGCTTGTCCGCCAGTGCCTGCTGTTGCGCTGCCGCCTGGGTTTTTTCAATGAAGACATCCAGCTGCTGCCAGAACGGCTCGGTGACCGCGACGTAACGCTGCAAGGCCCCCTGCACCCCGGCACGGGCAACCTCCAGCGCATCGGTTTCATCCGACAAGGCAAAACCTTGCCTGCCGAAGAAGATACCGTCGAGAAACACCTGATCGACGCTGTGCCCGGCCATGAAGATCACCGGGCAACCGCATAGCACAGCAATGGCACAGGTCATCGACCATTCATAGCTGTACAGCACTTCGGCACTGCGCAGGACCTTGGCCAGTTCAACCAGCGACAGCGGGTTGGCAACACTGAGCAGGCGAATGCCTGCCGGCAGCGAGGCATAGTCCACCTGATCCAGAGGATGCCGGTTCTGATACAGGTAATGCCCCTGGCGAGGCACGCTAGGATCAGGTGCATTGAACAGCGAGATATCGATAATCGGGAAGCACAACAGGTCGGCGACACTGACCCCCTTCTTGGCGGCGATCCGCGCATCGTAATAGAACAGCAGATCGTCCGGCTCTTCCTCCATCGCCCTGCCCGTCAGGAAGCCCTCGACGTTCAACAGGTAGCGTGCGACTACTTTGCCGCTGAGCGGGTTGCCGCTGGTGACTTCCGGATAGACCGTAATGGGCACCTTGCCGCTGGCGATATGGCGATCGGCGGTCGCCTGGTCGAGCAGTGGCGTTTTCAGCTCGGGGTTGACCACCTTGCCGCCGCAAATATAGGCCTCGCGGCCGCTCAGGTTCAACGCGTGGCACAGGTAATGAAGCGTGCAGACTCCTGAAGACGTCTCCCGGTAATCCGGCGCCGCAATATAGTAGGGATGCGCCGGCTTGGTATAGATCAGCTGCAAGCGAGCCATCGCCTGCTCAAGCCTATACCCATCAACGCCCAGGGTATTCGACATCTTCAAACTCCAGAATTGGTTGGAAACCCGACAGCCAAGGACAGGTTGCCCAGGCAACGGCGGTGGCCTGCGAGGCGAACTGTCAATAATCTGCCATCGCCCCCCTGCCAGTGCAGGAGCACAAGGCTGTAGACACGGGGGCTTAGCGAATCGCAGGCATGAAAAAGCCGGGCATTGCGCCCGGCTTTGCATATTTCGCGCCAGAGGCCTGTTAAGGCAACCACTCCAGCACGCCGTTGCCACCGGCCACTACTACACGCGAACCGTCAACGCCATGCTCGACATCGACTACAACTCGGGTGCTGAAGGCTGCCGGCCAGCGCTGGACCAGCGCTTGGCACTGTTCCCGCGCAGGCAATGGCACTGCGACGTTAAGCACTTGCGCCTGGGGTACGCAGATCGCCAGCAAACCGGCTTGTGCAGCCTTCAGGCACAGGTCGACATCGGTACCACCCGCAAGCTGTTCATCCAGCCCGGCACACTGCTCGAACAACGCCTTGCCCACCATCAGGCAGTCGGCCGACACCGCCTGGCAACCTCTTACCGCTTCCAGCCCGGGCAATGTCACTCGCACACGCGAAGCACCCTGCCGGGCATTGCGTACCAGGCCACTGCCGAGCAGCTCGTAACCGGCATGACTGATGACGCCATCGCGATCGAACATCTGGCAACCGACAACACCCACCTCAGGGCGCTGAGCCTGGTTGAGCAGGGATTCGATCCAGGCCGGCGACACCACCTCGCTGCGGCTCGACATCAGCACCAGGTACTGCCCCTGGGCCTGGGCCGCAGCCTGGTTGACCATCTGTACCCGCACCGACGACTCACAGGCAAACAAGCGCACCCGCGATCCCAGCCCCTGCACCGTGGCAAGGCCTGCGGCTACCGCCTCGGCATTGGCCGCCTCGCAGGTGACGATCACCTCGTAACGGGCATAGCGAGTACGCTGGACCACGCTTGCCAGGCTTACTTTGAGCTGCTCGAGATCGGAATCGGCAACCAGCACAATGCTCACTTGCGGGGTCTGCGGATGACGGAAGTCAACCTGGAAGGTACCGTCGGTACTTTCGTTGACCTGGCCACGGTAACCCAGCACGTTCAAATGACGCTTGAGGGTGGTCAGGGCTTGACCAGCCATCGACTCCGGCGCTTGCTGGCCGATCACCAGGTACTCGTCCAGGTGGGCCATGCCGCTGATACCGCTGGCTTCGACCAGACGCAGGAGCAGATCGAATTCCAGCGCTTGCGCACAGTCTTCACTGTAACCGCCCAGGTCGACAACGGCCTGGCGACGCACCAGCCAATGCCGGGCCATCAGGTCAGGACGACTGCGCAGCAGGTCCAGGTCGCAACCAGGACGTACGACGCTGAGCAGGCGCCCGTCGCTGTCGCGCTGAACTTCGTTGGCACAGATCGCATGGCACGCCTGGGCGCCAGGCAGCTCGACCT
Source organism: Pseudomonas sp. B21-035 (assembly GCF_024748945.1). Lineage (NCBI taxonomy): Bacteria > Pseudomonadati > Pseudomonadota > Gammaproteobacteria > Pseudomonadales > Pseudomonadaceae > Pseudomonas > Pseudomonas sp. B21-035. The sequence continues at coordinate 1,667,038 of NZ_CP087179.1, read as the reverse complement.
GCAAACGCAACAAGCCGCCGGTAGCCAGTACATCGCCCGCCTGCAACATCAGCAGCCATTCGCTGGAAAGCTGGCGTACCACCTGGTTCAGGTGCGCAACCATGTTGGCCGGCGTAACCTTGATAAAGTGCAGGGCATCCCGGGCCGTGGTGATGGCCGGCAGTTCGCCGGCCTTGAGCACGACAATCTTGAAGTTGCGCAAACCGCTGGCGACCAGGCTGTCGAAGGTATCCTGCAAACCTGCGTTATCGTCCGCAAGATCGATCACCACAAAGGCTGTCTGCGGCGCCGGGTTTTTCCCCAGGTGGGCAAAAATGCGCTCGCGGGCGGCGCTGTCCGGGGTGGCCGCAGCGATTGCCGCCAGCACCTTGCCCGAAGGCGTGCTCGCCAGCTGCGTCTGCACAGCGGTAGCCGGCAGCAATTGGAGCTGCTCCAGCCAGGTGCCAAGGTCGCGGCGCAGCCCCTGGTCCTGCTCGCCCAGGCCTGCCAGCAGGCGCTGGCAAACCTGCGGGTTGAACACACCCAGTGCAAAGGCCTGCCAGTAGCGGGCCATGAGGCTCTCGGCGGTATCGTTGGGATGCTCGGCAAGCAATGCTTGCTGCCGTACCCAGGTACCTTCCAGCGCCCGGCTGTGAAGCTGTCCGGCGGGCCAGGCATGGACCATGAACTCGCTCGAGCGCAACTGACCGAACACGCTGCCGTTGTAGTACGGCATATCGACAAACTGGGTTGGCTCGAACGTCACTTGTGGTTCGGACGACAGGCTGTCCCAGCGCGAAGTGAACAGCAATGGCGCCTCACAGCGCGAGTGGGTATTGCGCACGAAGGCATTGAGGACTTCGAAGCCCCTGGCACTGGCAAATACCGCTGCCTGCTCGCCATCCCAGTGCTGGAGCTGGCGCACAGCCTGGCTCAGCAACTCTTCGCGAGCCTGCTCGGAAAGACTCCAGGGACGGTATTCGACCATCGCACTGGTGTGCGCCAGCAGCCGCGATGCGCCCTGGGCCAGCAGCCCATAGGAAACCGCCACACACCAGCTATCGAACGACAGGTTCGCCGGCACGCTGCGCACCGCGGTTTTCAACACCTCGGTCCTGATCACTGCCCGCCACGCCTGCAAACCGTACTCGGCATGCACGGCAATACGCCCCAGGGCGTTGCTGGCATGCAACTGAGCCTTGGGCGCAGAGCCGATCTTGTAGTAGTCCACGTCGCCATTACCAGGCTGGTAACCCAGCGAGTAACCTTGAGCCATTACGTAATCGGCGTCGCCTTGCAAGGCTTCCACCGCCGCAGCGATGCCATCGGTCAGGAGGAAATCACACTCCAGGGTCAGCACCGCAAACGCGGTATCGACCTGCTCCAGGGTCTGCAGCACCTGCTCGGACCAGTCACCGACCGACGTTTGCGACGCCGGCGCTGCGAGTGTCTGCAGGTGTGCAAAGCGCGCCTGGTAATAGTGAGCGGCGCGCCCTGAATAGCCAGGCTCGTCCTGACCCAGCAAGACGACGGTGACGTCATCCAGCAGCGCTGCACAACCGATTGCTTGTTCGCCCATAGTGCACCTAGTTCTCATGTTATCTGTCATGGCCAGCATCAAGGCCGGCCACTGTCGTTAATCGGCCAACCAGGCGTTAGCCCAGTGCTGAAGCTTGTCGGGTGTCAGCATGAAGTCGCGCAGCACCACTTCGCGCAGGGCATCGCCCAGGCGATAACTGGCCTGGGGATCGTCCAGATGCATGCGGATCGCTTCCAGCCAGGCCTGCGTCGAGTTGCCGGCCACCCGCGTACAAGGCAGGTAGCCCTGATAAGCCTTGGTATCGGAACACACCACGGGGAAGCCGCAGGCGCCATACTCGAGCAAGCGCAGGTTGCTCTTGCAGTCGTTAAACAGGTTGGTTTCCAGCGGTGCCAGCGCCAGATCCAGGTTCAGGCTCGCCAGCTTCTGCGGATAGAGCGACATGGCAATGCCGGTGTGGTACTCCTTGACGTAGGGCCTGAGCACCTCCGGGCACATACCAAAGAACACCCAGTCGACCTCGTCGGCAAGCTCCCGGACCACCTCGGCCAGCAGCTCCAGGTCACCTTGATGGCTGGTGCCCCCAGCCCAGCCGACACGCGGCTTGAGGGTGGTTTGTCGATGACTCTTGAGGTCGCTCCACATGTGCATCGCCAGCATGTTCGGCACCACCCGGATATCATGGTGCATGCTCGACAGCGCATCAGCCAGCGGCTGGGTCGACACCACCACACGGTCGCACAGGGAAATGCCGCGGCTCACCAGTTCGCGCATGTTCTGCGGCATGTTGCGGCTGTGCGCATTCTTTTTCGGCACGTCGATGATGTAGTCGTCGATCTCGTAGATTCGCCGCGCACTGGAAAAGGTTTTGACCCGCTCGATATCCCGAATGGTACTGGCCATGTAACGGCACTGCAGGATGATCGAGTCCGGCTTGCAACGCTCCATTTCGATAGTGTTGGGCGTGGCGTAATCCAGCTGACCCTGGATCCAGCCGGCCCGCTCCAGCTCGGTAAATGGCTGCACCACCCGGTAATGCCCAACCGCCGTGGTGTTGACCGGCAACGCCAGCACATAGGGCAATGGCCGGCTGATGAACGGGTCCCAACCACTACGCAAACCCGGTTCCAGATTGTAGCTGGACAGCTTCAGGCTAAGGTTGCGGTTGTAGGCCGGATCGTTGGCCACCAGGGGCAGCCAGCGCTGGTAGAAGGCGCGTTGGTCCCGTTCTATCGCCTTGGTGTCGACAACCTGCTCGACTGGCAGGCGCGCCACCATCGAAAACGGTGTCCAGACCACCAAGTAACCCTGCTCACGCGCACGCAGGCAGAAATCGGCGTCGAGCAACTCAACGCTGAATGCCTGGACATCCAGACCACCCAGCGCATCGAACAGGTCGCGCCGCACCAGCAGGCAATGGGCGCTGACAGCGCTGAGGTTCTGTACCGCAAGCAAGCGGTTCATGTAACCACCGGCATCGACCGGCTGACCGTAGAACGGGCTTCCCGCCAGGCCATGCACACCCAGCAGCAGCCCGGCATTGACCACCATGCCGGCGCTGCTACACATCTTCGGACCGACAATGCCGACTTCCGGACGCTGGCCCTGGCGCATCAATTCGCTCAGCCACTGGCCATCGAACATCAGGCAGCCAGGGTCGACCAGCAACAGATAGCTGCCTCGCGCCTGCTCGGCGGCCTGGTTGATCAGTTGCTGCCCGGCGCTGTCCTCGGACTGGACAATGTGCAACTGATCGCTGCCCAGTTGCCGCATCGCAGCAAGCCAGGACTGCAGATCCTGAGGCTCGTCACCCTTGGTGGCGATCAGTACTTCATAGTTGCGGTAGGCGGTGTGTTCGAAAATCGATTCGACACAACGCCGAAGCGCCTGCAGGTCTTGCCCGGCCACGATGATGATCGACACCGCGGGCGTATCAGCGTGCTGGTACAGCACTCGGGTCAACATGCTGTTTTCGGCCGATACCAGCTCGGCCTCGATACCCAGGCGCTGCAGGTGCGCCTGCAATACGCGTGGTGCCTGGGCCAGGCAGGCCGGCTCGGACTGCCAGCTGGAATAGCTGTACTGACTTTGCACCAGCAGTTCGGCGACGTGCTCGACCACCTGCAAACCATGGCTTTCAACCATCCGCCAGAGCAGATCTTGCGGCGCCAGGACGTCATAATCAGCCGTGAAGCCGCCCAGCTCCAACAGCCGGGTCCGCTCGAAGGCCAGCATTCGTCCGACGTAGGGGAAGCTGCGCATCAGATCGAGGTTGAAGTCGGGTTTGAAGATCGGCTGGCCAACCTGCAGGTTATCGTCACTGCCCTCATCGGTGTACAGGCACAACCGGTCCGTGTGCAAGGCCAGGCGCTCGGCCATGATCACCAGGGCATGAGGATGCAGGCGATCACCGGCGCGTAGCAGCAACACCCAGTCTGCCGATTCGGCCCTGGCGATCCGCGCATTGAGCTGTTCAAAACCATTGCCACGCAAAGCGCTGTACTCGACACCCGCATCACTCGCAGGCGGCTCTTGAGTGCCAAGCACCCAGACCTGATGCGGCGCATAAGACTGGGCGGCCAGGCTGTCGAGTGTCGACTTCAACGGCATCGCCTCGCCCTGTGGATCGAACACCACAGCAACGATGCGCGGTTGTCGTGGCCATTGCTCGATCCGTTTGGGCAGCAGGCTGATCTGCGCGGGCGACAAAGTGCGGCACTCAAGCCACTCGGCATAGAGCTCGGCAAAGCTCAGGCTGTGGGTACCGACTTGCTGCTGATAGTGGCCCATCTGCCCGGCGTACAACCGGGTCAGTTCATATTCGTCCCACTCCAGCGTCTCGCCTGGGCGAAAATCCTCAAGCGCCACGTAGCGAATCCAGCCGGTGGCCGGCGGCGCTTCGCCGGTGTTGGCGGCGAGCATCTGCTGCAACCATTCGCTCTCGGTCTTGTGTGCAAGGGTGATGCCGGCCTGATGGCTCAGACGTCCGGCATGGACCCGCTCGATACTGAGCATGTTAGACAGGTAGGCCAGGTGCCCACGGCGCAACAGGCACATGTACAGCGCCATGTCCAGGCGCGCAACGAACCCTGCGCCCTGCTGCACCAACTGCGGCAGGTACTGCTCTACCGCAGCCCGGCGCATGAGCATGTGACTGATGCCGCCAAACAGGTTGGGAACCTTGCTGGTGACCGCATCGAGCATGTCACCGCCGTTGAGGATCGCGCTGCAAGGGGCAATCACGCAGTTGGCCGGCCGCGGCGGCAACAGCGTCTCGTCCGCCGCGCAGATCAGCCGGTGGTTGACCACCATGTTGACCTCGGGGCAATCGGCCATGATCCGCGCCTGTTGCTCGATGCAGTTTTCGATCAACCAGTCGTCGTCACAAAGAAACTTGACGAACTCGCCCCGGGAGTGCTCCAGGCATTGCAGCAGGTTACCGGCAAAGCCCAGGGTCGCGGGGTTGCGCGAATAGCGCAGTTCGCAGCTTGCCTGCGCAACCCTCTCATCGAAAATGGCCTTGATCTCGTCCCCCTGACTGTCGTCGCAAACGATGACCTCGAGGTTGGTGTAGCTCTGGGAGATGGCACTGAGCAGCGCGCGACTGAAGAACTCGGGGTTGAAGGCAGGAATGGCGATGCTGACGAGGGGTTGTTCGATCATAGTGGTAGGCCTGGAGAGGGTTCCGGGTGATGCCGGCAGGGGCATCACCCGGTGATGTTGCGCAAAGATGTATCAGAGCCGGTTGAACAGGCTCAGCGAGGAGATCTTGGTGAACGCCAATTGCGACGCCTGCAGCATTGTCTGCTGCAGGTTCAGGCGGATCAGCACATCGGCCGGATCGGCGTCGCGGATCGAACTCTGGGTCTTGGTATTGGCCATCTTCAGGCTTTCGTTGGTATCGGCCTGGACGTCCAGGGCGGCACCCCGGGCACCGATTGAGCTGATCGCCTCGGCAACCTTGTTGGCGCCGCTTTCCAGGTTACCGATGGCCGACTGCAAAGCCCCCTGGTATTTCTGCCGCGCCGCCAGGTTGTTGTCGACCGGCAATTCAAGCGCCTTGCGAAACTCCGAGATGGTGTCGAGGATATTCTGGGTCTGATGGGTATCGACCTTGACCGAGAACTGGTCGCCGCTAGCCGGCACTGCCGAGAAGTCGAAGTCGACACCGGCAATATTGGCCTTGGTCGCCGGGGTACCGGTCAGGTTGCCAGTGGCCACCGGGCGCGCATCCGGCCCCATTGGCTGGGCATACACTTCATAGGCCGAGGCACTGGTGAACTTGATGATCGCGCCACCGCCAGGAAAGGCATTGTGGTACGCCGTCTGGTCGGTAATCTTGGCTCCGGTGATCTGCGATGACGAGGTATTGCCGGCGCTGCGCGAGCCACTGACTTCGTCGGGTTTGGAGCTTAGCGAGAAGCTGTGACCGGCGATGACCGCGTCCGGGTTGGCCTTGTCGGCATCCGTCAGGTTGATGTCCAGGCGCATCTCGACACCACGGAAGGTGATGTTGGCCGGCTTTTTCGGGTCGAAGGCGCCTTCACCGGTGGCTTCCAGGGTCACGTCGTTGTTGGCTGCGTCAGTGATCTTGAACTGCGTGCTGCTGGTGAAGGTGATGGTGTACGGCTCGCCACCACGGAAACGATCGTTGTACTGGGTGCTGCCGGAGACCTGGCCATTGGACAGACTGACACGGCCGTCATCCACGGCCGGCGAGGTCAGCTTGGTCTGGCTGCGGCTGGTGTTCAGCGCCTGTTCGAACACACTGTAGCCACTCTCGTTGGTAGCCATGGTGAGCATGTCACCGACCTGCAGGCTCAGGGTGCTCTGGTCGCCCTGGTAGGTGTAGGTACCATCGGCATTACGCACGTAGGGCGGGGTGTCGCCACGGGAGCCGGAGAACAGGTATTTGCCGTTCTCGTCACGGCTGTTCATCAGGCTGTAGAGCTGCTCTTCGAGCTGGGTCAGTTCCTGGGCATCGGCCTTGCGGTCGGCGTCGGTGTAGCCACCGCTGCCGGCGCTGATGGCCAGTTCCTTGACCCGCGCCAGGATGTTGGTAATGCCGTTGAGGGTCGACTCGGAGGTGCCCAGGCTGTTGCGCACGTTGGTGATGTTGCCATCGTACTGGTCGATCAGGTTGCTCTGCTGTTGCAGTTGCAGCAGGCGCGCAGCCCCTACCGGATCATCGGCAGCGGTACGCACACGAATGTTGTCGCTGGCCTGCTGGCCGGTCTTGACCACGTTGGAAAAGTTGCGCTGATAGTTCGCGGAGCTGGTTTCGTAAAACTGGGAAGTAGAAATACGCACGGTCTACCACTCCTTAAAGGGCGTTGATCAGCGTGGAGAAAATTTCCTGCGCCGCTTTGATGATTTGCGACGAGGCCGTGTAGTACTGCTGGTACTTGATCAGGTTGCCGGCTTCTTCGTCGAGCTGTACGCCCGACAGCGAATCGCGTGCGCCCCGGGCCGACTCATGCAGGGCGCCGGTAGAGTCGACGTCCATCTGCGCCTGGGCGGTCTTGCCGCCGACGTTTTCCACCAGCTTGCCATAGGCGTCGGTGAGGCTGATGCCCTTGCCGTTGGCGCCGACTTCAACCGTACCTTTGGTCTGCAGGTCGATCAGCGCCTGGCCGTTGCGGTTGTTGTCCGAACCCGAGCCGGTCATGCCGATGGTGTAGTTATCACCCTGCTTGGGTGCACCCGAGACGCTCATCTCGAAGGTGAAGGACTTCTGGTTGCCGCTGGCATCCTTGATCGGCGCGCCGGTGGAATCGACCATCGGCACCGAGAACTGCAGTTTGTTTTCCTGACCGGGAATAATGGTGCCGCTACCCAGGGTACCGCCCTTGGCATCGAGCAGCTTGTAGGTCTGCGGGTTGGCCTTTTCGTCACCGAACACCAGCTTGACCGGGGTCGAGTACTTCAGGCCATTCTGCAGATCCAGGCGCTGGGCCGGGTCATAGATGTCCAGGGTCGAGGTCAGGTTGGGCTGTCCGATGATCCCGGTGCCCTGGTTGCCGGCACCACTGGTAGACGTCAGCGGCGATGCCAGCGCCAGGCGCTTGGGGTCGGTAAGGACGGTGTCCAGGTTGGTCGCGGCATTACGTGTCGGGGTGATCTTGAAGGTGTCACCGGCCTGCAGCGCGCCGCCATTGAGGTTGAGGCTGAAACCGTCGATGACCGGTGCCGGATCGTCATTGAGATCATAGGAACCGACCACGCTGCCCTCCGGCAGCTTCTTGACGCTGTAACCCGTGGCGCTGGTGAAGGTCACCTGATAGTCGCTGGTGCTCAGCTTGCCGGTGTCCTTGATGGTCACATCGAGGTTGCCGGAGCCTGCGCTGTTGCCCGCCTGGGCAATGCTGCGCTGGCTGATCAGTTCGGGGCTGTTGATGTTGTTGAACAGGGCCGCGCCGAACTCGCCGTTCTTGTCGATACCCTGGGCCAGCTGGCTGTTGATCCGGTCGGCCATGACCAGGGCCACGCGCCCCAGCTCGTTCAGCGACGGGTCGAGCACTTCGCTGCGATAGCGCAGCAGGCCGCCGATCTCGCCACCGCGAAGGCTCGAGGTAACGTCCATGGTGGTGCTGCCACGGTTGAGCTGCACGACAAATCGGGTCGGGTCGGTCTTGCTCGGCGCGGTCTCGAGGTTGTTGGTGGTTTTACCCAACACCAGCGGCTGGCCGTTTTCCAGATAGATATCGAGGTTGCCTTCGCGCTCGACCACCTGGGTACCGACCAGCTCGGAGAGCTGACGTACCGCCTCGTTGCGTTGATCGAGCAGGTCGTTGGGGGTGCCCTGCACCACCGCCACCTTGGAGATCTGATCGTTGTACTGGGCAATGGTTGCCGTCAGCTTGTTGACCTGGTCGGCCATCGAAGCGAGGTTGCCATTGATGTTGCTGTTCTGCTCGTTGAGCTGGCTGGCGATGGTGTTGAAGCGCTTGCTCAGCGATTGCGCGCTGGTCAGCAGCAGCTGACGCGAGGCATCTTCATTGGGCTTGGCAGCAGCGCTCTGCAAGGCACTGAAGAAGCTCTTCAAGGCACCCGTGATACCCGTGTCGGCGCCCGACAGCATCTGGTCGATCGGCCCGACCTGCTTCAGGTACGAGGCGGCATCGCTGCTCAGCGAGGTGGTGGTACGCAACTGGTTTTCAAGGTAGGCGTTGTACACCCGACGCACATCGGAGAGGGTCGTGCCGGTGCCGATGAACACACCGCCAACCTGCTGCGCGCCGTTGGACCGCTGCACATTCTGCTGGCGCGAATAACCGGCAACATCGGCATTGGCAATGTTGTTACCCGTGGTGTGCAGGCCCGCCTGGTTGGCGTTGAGCCCCGACATCCCGATGTTGATCAAACTCGCCATGGTTCAAACCTTATAGTTTCGTTGTAGTGCCAATCGCTGCGTAGCTTTCGTACGATTTCATCTGTTTGGCGATCTGCGAAATCTTGCTCGCGTAATCCGGGTCGGTTGCGTATCCGGCTTTCTGCAGCTCGCGTACAAACTGTTCCGGTTTATCGGCAGCCTTGACCGCTTCTTTATAGCGGGCGTTGTTCTGTAGCAGGCTGACCAGGTCATGGAAGCTGTCCTGGTAGGAGTCGTAGGAACGGAACGCCGCGGTCTCCTTGACGAACTGACCGTCACGAAACTCGCTGGTGATCGCCCGCGCCTGGCCGCCCTGCCAGTTGCCGGTAGCCTTGATGCCAAACAGGTTGTGACTGCTGCTGCCATCGGCCTGGCGCATGACCGATTTGCCCCAACCGGTTTCCAGCGCCGCCTGGGCCACCAGGTAGCGCGGATCGATACCGATGCGCTTGGCAGCCTGCTCGGCCATTGGCAGCATGGTGGCAACGAATTCATCCGACGAGCCGAATGCGCGCTTGGCCGGCGCCAGCGGCGGCTGGGCCACGGCGCGGCCATAAATGCGCATCGAACCCGGCGCGGCAAAGCTCTGTGCCGACTGCCAGTCACCCTTGACCACGGCATCGGTCATGGCCGTGGTGCGTTGCGGAAAGGCTGCGGTGTTGGTGGTGGCAGCGACGGCACCGGCGGACGGCACGATGCCGGCCAGCAGGCGATCGGTGAGTTTGCCCGGCAGCGCCAGGCGCCGCGAGTTGAGCGCCGCCATGTCGTTGCGGGTGACGGCGGTTTCTTCGCTGCGCGCAGGCTCGGCAACCTTGCTTGCCCACAACGGCCGCTGCTGGATATCCACGCGCGGGAACGGGCTGTTGTTGCTCGCAGCGCTGGCCTTCTGCTTGGACAGCTGGCGCATCAGCACTTCCTGCAGGCCGATACCGCCGCCCTCGCGGGACATGCTCACCGCCAGCTGCTGGTCGTACATCTGCTGGTACTGCTTGGTGGTCTCGGTGTTGAGCGGGTTGTCCTTGGCCAGCACATCGCTGGCCGAGCGCATCGACTTGAGCATCTCGTTGAGAAACAGCGACTCGAATTCCTGGGCCACCTTGCGCAGGTTGGCATCGCTGTCGCGATCACCAACCTTCAGCGAGTTCAGGCGATTGAGGTCGGTGTAGGCACCACTGTCGGCGGCATTGAAAGCACTTTTAGGCATATCCATGGCCAGCCCCCTCAGATCACGATCAGGTCGGCTTGCAGGGCGCCGGCCTGTTTCAGGGCTTCGAGGATCGCCATCAGGTCACCGGGCGCAGCGCCCACCTGGTTCACCGCACGGACGATTTCATCCAGGGTGGTACCGGGGCCGAACTTGAACATCGGCTTGGCTTCCTGCTCGGCATTGACCCGTGAGCGCGGCACCACGGCAGTCTCGCCATTGGAGAACGGCCCCGGCTGGCTGACGATCGGGTCTTCGGTAATGGTCACGGTCAGGCTGCCGTGGGTGACCGCCGCCGGCGACACCTTGACGTTCTGGCCAATGACGATGGTACCGGTACGCGAATTGATGATGACCTTGGCCACAGCCTGGCCCGGATCGATCTCAAGGTTCTCGAGAATCGACAGGTAGTCGACCCGCTGGCTTGGATCGAGCGGCGCGGTAACCCGTACCGAACCACCGTCCAGGGCCTGGGCCACACCCGGGCCGAGCAGCTCGTTGACCTTGTCGACGATGCGCTTGGCGGTGGTGAAGTCCGGGCGATTAAGGTTCAGGGTCAGGCTGTTGCCCTGGTTGAAACCACTGGGCACGGCGCGCTCGACCGAAGCACCACCGGGGATGCGACCGGCCGACGGCACGTTGACGGTAATCTTCGAGCCGTCGCGGCCTTCGGCATCGAAACCGCCGACCACCAGGTTGCCCTGGGCAATGGCGTAGACGTTGCCATCGATACCCTTGAGCGGAGTCATCAGCAGGCTGCCGCCGCGCAGGCTCTTGGAGTTGCCGATCGAGGAGACGGTGATATCCACCACCTGCCCCGGCTTGGCGAACGCCGGCAGGTCGGCATGCACCGACACCGCGGCAACGTTTTTCAGCTGCACGTTGCCCGAGCCTGGCGGCACCTTGATGCCGAACTGCGAGAGCATGTTGTTGAAGGTCTGCAGGGTGAACGGCGTCTGGGTGGTCTGGTCACCCGTGCCGTTGAGCCCCACCACCAGGCCGTAGCCGATCAGCTGGTTGGTGCGCACGCCGGAAATGCTGGCGATGTCCTTCAGACGCTCGGCCTGCACGGCGAACGCAGTGGACAGCAGAATCGTAGCGGCAATCAGCTGCTTGAAGTTGAACATGGTCATCCGAACCTAGAAAGGCCAAAGCGGGCTGATGAAGAACCGGTCAAACCAACCAGGCTGGCTGGCGTCGGCAAACGAGCCGGTACCCGAATAGGTGATGCGCGCATCGGCAACACGGGTAGAAGGCACGGTGTTGTCGGTGGCGATGTCATCGGCACGGATCATCCCGGCGATACGTACCAGCTCATCACCGGTGTTGAGGGTCAGCCACTTCTCGCCGCGCACGGCAATGATGCCGTTGGGCAACACGTCGGCCACGGTGACAGTGATCGAGCCGGTCAGGGTATTGCCCTGAGCCGCCTTGCTGTCGCCCTTGGTTGCACGGTCGCCGCTGTAGCCGGCACTGAGGCTCAGATCGCCATCACCAAATGGATTATTGGTGGTCAAGCCACCGCCAAACAACGAGGTCAGGCCGATATCGGCCTTGCTGTTCTTGGCAATCTGCGAGTTGGCGTTCTTGCTCGCCTGGGTGCGCTCGTTGAGGGTAATGGTGATGATGTCACCCACCCTGAAAGCCTTGCGGTCGCTGTACAGGTTCTGGTCGAAACCGGCCTGGTAGATCGAGCCGTTGTTGGCCACCGCCGGCAATGGCGTGCGCGGCAATACCGGCGCGTAGTAAGGATCGTTGGGCTTGGGCGTCGGCGCGACGCAGCCGGCCAGCAAGGCGATCCCACTCAGGGCAAGCACGGATAACAAACGACTCATGACTCTGACCTCACGGTGTAACAGGCGCCGTTCAAGCGACCTCGAAGACTTCACTTACAGGTTCTGGGTAACGTACGAGAGCATCTGGTCGGCGGTGGAAATGACCTTGGAGTTCATTTCGTAGGCCCGCTGGGTGGTGATCATGTTGACCAGCTCTTCAACGGTGCTGACGTTGGAGTTTTCCAGGGTTTGCTGCTGCATCACGCCAAAACCGTTGAGGCCCGGGGTACCGATCTGCGGCGCGCCGCTGGCGGCGGTTTCCAGGAACAGGTTGCCGCCCATGGCCTGCAGGCCGGCCGGGTTGATGAAGTCGGCGGTCTGGATGTTGCCGATGATCTGCGCCGCCGGGTTGCCAGCAGTGGTGATCGACACGGTGCCATCCTGGCCAACGGTGAAGGTCTGCGCCTCTGGCGGCACGACAATCGCAGGCTCCAGGGCAAAGCCGTTGGCGGTGACGATCTGGCCGTCGGAGTTCAGGTGGAAGGTACCGTCGCGGGTGTACGAAACCGTGCCGTCCGGCTGCAGGATCTGGAAGAAGCCACGACCGTTGACCGCCATGTCCAGCGGATTCTCGGTGGTCTGCAGGCTGCCGGTGCTGAAGTTTTTCTGGGTGCCGACAATGCGCACACCGGTACCCACTTGCAGACCCGACGGCAGCTCGCTGTCCTGGGTCGACTGGGCGCCTGGCTGACGCTTGATCTGGTAGAGCAGGTCCTGAAACTCGGCGCGATCACGTTTGAAGCCGGTGGTCGAGACGTTGGCCAGGTTGTTGGAAATGGTCGTCAGGTTGGTGTCCTGGGCGGACAAACCGGTTTTACTGACCCAAAGAGCCGGAAGCATGCTGTTCTCCTCGCGCGCCTGTTTTACGGCGCTACGTCTGTGTAATTAGCCGATCTGCAAAACCCGAGCCATGGCTTCGTCGCCTTCCTTGGCCGTGGTCATCATCTTGATGTGCAGTTCGAATTGACGGGACAGCGCCAGCACCGAGGTCATTTCCTCGACCGCATTGACGTTGCTTGACTCCAGGAAACCGGAAACCACCTGGACGTTGGCGTCGGCAGGCGCGGGCTGGCCGCTCTTGGTGTGGATCATGCCGTCCAGGCCCTTGGTCATGGTCTTGAGGTCCGGATTGACCAGCTTGATGCGGTCGACCTCGGCCATGACCCGCGGACCCTCGCCCATGGCGCGGATGCTGATGGTGCCGTCCTGGCCGATCTCGACCTTCTGCTCTGGCGGCACGGCAATCGGCCCGCCATTGCCCATCACCGGCATGCCGTTGCCGGCGCGCAGCACACCCAGGCCGTCAATGTTGAGGCTGGCGGTGCGCACATAGGCTTCACTGCCATCCGGGGCCTGCACGGCGATGAAGCCGTCGCCGCCGATGGCGATATCCAGGTCACGGCCGGTCTCTTGCATCGAGCCCGGGCTGAAATCGGTGGCCGGGCGCTCGGTCATGGCGTAGGCCCGCGCCGGAAAGCTGTCACCAAACACCGGCATCGAACGCGCCTGCTCCAGGTCGCGCTGAAAACCGCTGGTGGAAATGTTCGCCAGGTTGTTGGCATGGGCCTTTTGCGCCAGCGCATTCTGGCTGGCGCCGGTCATGGCCACGTATAGCATCTTGTCCACAGTCATCCTCCGCTGCGCTGGCGAACACTTGCCGTCCGCCGCTGCTCTGCAGTGCCTGTAGCAAGTTTCAAACCAACTTTTGCAAAAGACCCAAAAGCCCAATAGAACAAGGGTTTCAGCGCTGCGCGAAGACTCGCATGGAGAAAGCGCCGTCGAAATTACGGCGCCGGTTTGCCGCTAGCGGCAAGCTTAGTACTCGCGGCAGGCCGCGTTATTGAAAGGACCGGCAAAACGCTTCCAGCCCTCGCCCGGGGAAAACTGCGCGCACACCAGGCGCCCGGTGACCTGGCTTTCCCAGCGATACCAGGGCGCGGCATCGGCCCAGACCTGGCTCATCAACAGCACGGCAAACAGCGCCAGCAGCCATCGCTGCAACATGATCGATACCCCCGAAATACAAGACCCCTTCCGAGAAAGGGGTCTGTTTATACCAACTACCTTACACCCGCATCAGGCCATCTGGATGATGGTCTGCATGATGGTGCTCTGGGTCGAGATGGTCTTGGCGTTAGCCTGGTAGTTGCTCTGCGCCTTGATCAGCTCGACCAGCTCGTTGGTCAGGTTGACGTTGGACGCCTCCAGCGAGTTGGAAGCGATGGCGCCCAGGGTACCGGTTTTCGGTGCATCGATACCCGGGATACCCGAGGAGTAGGTTTCGGTCCAGCGAGTACCACCCATAGGCTGCAGGCCTTGCTCGTTGGCGAAACTGGCAATCGCGACCTGGCCGATGGCACGCGACTGCTGGTTGCTGAAGCTTGCGAACATCACGCCGCTGGAGTCGATGCTCAGGCTCGACAGGATACCGGTAGCGTAACCGTCCTGGCTTTGCGACAGGCGCGTGGTCGGGGTGTTGTACGAGGTGGTGTCGGTCATGTCGATGGCGATACCGCCAGCATTGGCAGCCGAACCGTTGGAACCCCAGACCGGTGGCTTGGCACTGGCGTTGGTCACCTCGGCAGGAATCCAGCCGGTCAGCTTGAAGACCTTGTTGACCACTTCGTAGCCCGAGCCCGCAGCGCCGGCAGTCATGCTCTTGACGCTACCGTCGGAGTTGAACACGATGGTGCCTTCCAGCGCCTTTGGCGGCTCTTCGGCAGGGTTCAGCGGGTTGCGGCCATCGATCAGGGTGTACGACTTCCAGGTATTGGTCCCGGTCTTGACGTAGTACTGATCCATGACGTGCTCGTTACCCTGGCTGTCGTAGATCTTGGTGGCGAAGGTCTTGTTCCAGCTGTTTTCGTCGGTCGGGCTGAAGGTGGTGGTCGCCGGAATGACCTTGTCCGACGAGTTCAGGTTCAGGCCCTGATCGATCGCGGTGGTGCTCTTTGGCGCCAGCGCCGAGGTATCGATCTTAAGGTCGGTCAGCACGCCATTGATGATCTTGCCGTTTTCATCAACGCCGTAGCCGCGCAGGCGCAGGCCGTCAGCAGTGACGACATAGTTGTCCTTGTTGGTCTGGAAGGCACCGGCACGGGTGTAGCTGAGCGCACCGTTGTCGCTCAGCACGAAGAAGCCCTGACCCTGGATACCCATGTCCAGCACGTTGCCGGTGTTGGTGATATCGCCGTTGGTGAACTGCTGCGATACCGCGGCCAGGCGCACACCGTTACCGATGTTGTTGGTACCGACGCCGAGCTTGTTGGCCGAGTAGACGTCGGCGAATTCTGCGCGCGACGATTTGAAACCGGTGGTGGCGACGTTGGCGATGTTGTTGCCGGTCACGTCCAGTTGCTTGTTGGCTGCATAGAGACCGCTAAGGCCGATATTGAATGACATCTTTCACTCCTTGTGCCGCGTTAGCCGGCTCTATATACCGATGGTTTGGACTTTGGACAGGGCGATACTGCCCAGGCCGGCGAGATTGAGCATCATCTCGCCGCCAGTCTGACTGATGGTGACGCTGCTGACGGTGGCCGGCAGCATGGTGTACATGTCCAGCTGCTTGCCTTCGACGGTGGTCTTGGCGGCAAAGGTGTAGGTACCCGGGTCGACTTTCTCGCCCTTGTCGTTGGTACCGTCCCAGACGAAAGCGGCATTGCCAGCCTTCTGCGCCCCCATGTCGATGGTCTTGACCAGCTTGCCATCCTTGTCGGTAATGGTGACGGTGGCATTGCTGAGCGCCTGCGGGACCACCACCGAACCGTTGAAGCTCTTGGTGGTGTCGACCACGGCCTTGTCGGTCTGGGCGATCACCGAGCGACCGACCAGCGACGAGGCCTGCAGTGCCTGCGAGGACTTGTAGTTGCCGGAAATCGCGGTCACCGACTCGTTCAGCGAGGTGATGCCTTCCAGGCTGCTGAACTGCGCCAGCTGGGCCACGAATTCGCTGTTATCCTGCGGATCGAGCGGGTTCTGGTGCTGCATCTGGGTCACCAGCAACTGCAGGAACGCGTCCTTGCCCAGTGCCTGCTTGTTGGCGCCGGTCTTGCTGTTGGTGGCCGAGGCGATACCGGCGGCGCTGTTGGCGCTGGTTTCGCTGTTTTTCTTGCCCGACGCCTTGATGACGTCGTTCAGGCTTACGCCGGCTGTTGGGTCATTAACACTTGCCATTGGCTTAGTCCTTTATCACTGACCCAGGGTCAGGACCTTCTGCATCATGGATTTGGCCGTGTTCATCAGCTCGGCGTTGGTCTGGAACGAGCGGCTGGCGGAGATCATGTCAGCCATCTCTTCCACCACGTTGACGTTCGGGTAGTAGACGTAGCCGTCCTTGTTCGCCGCCGGATGGTTCGGCTCGTAGCGCGCCTCAAGGTTGCTCTGGTCCTCGACCACGCCGAGCACCTGCACACCCTGGCCGGCAGCGTCCTGGTCCTGAAACAGCGACTGGCTGACGCCGGCCTGGGCCTGCTGGAAGGTGGTGGCGAATACCGGGTGACGGGCGCGGTAGGTCTGGTCGATGCTCGACGAGACGGTCTCGGCGTTGGCGATGTTCGAAGCGACGGTATTCAGACGCGTGGTCTGGGCGCTCATGCCGCTACCGGCAATGTTGAAGACACTGGCGAGGGACATGACTTACTCTCCGCGCAGGGCCGATACCAGCCCTTTGAATTTACTGTTGAGCAGCGTGAAGCTGGCCTGGAAACCCACGGCGTTTTCCGCATAGCTCGATTGCTCGAGCTGGGCATCGACGGTGTTCTGGTCGATCGACGGCTGCATCGGCGTGCGGTACTGCAAGGTCTCGTCGCCCATGCTCAGGCCTTCGGCCTCGATGTGCCGGGCGTTGGTACGATCCAGTGCGAAATGGCCCTTGCTGGTCTGCTCGGCCTGCGCCGCCAGCACCGAAGCGAAGTCCATGTCGCGCGCCTTGTAGTTTGGCGTGTCGGCGTTGGCGATGTTGTTGGCCAGCACCTCGGCACGCTGGGCGCGAAAGCCCAATGCCTTTTCGTGGATGCCGAGCGCTTTGTCGAAGCTGATGCTCATGTCGTGGAAACCTTCGAAGGTTTTTCGTTGACTGTGTCAGAGCAAGAGCCATGCCAAAAAACAAAACCCCGTAAATACGGGGCTTTGAGGAGTTTGCCGCCAGCGGCAATGCCAGAAAAGTGGCAAAAGAGCGGCAAGCGGCAAGCTTCAAGCGGCAAGAAAAAGCCAGGCGGCGCGCGAGCGGCTCTCTTTCTTGCCGCTTGAAGCTTGCCGCTAAAGCCTACTTGGCCTGGTAGATGATCCCCGGGCTGCACTGGACCATCTGGTAGTGATCCGGCAAACCGTTGAGCGCTTCAGAAGCACCCAGGAACAGGTAGCCTCCCGGCTTGAGCGTGCCGTGAATGCGCAGCAGGATGTCCTTCTTGACCTGGGCCGAGAAGTAGATCAGCACGTTGCGACAGAACACGATGTCGAACTTGCCCAGGCTCGCATAACTGTCCAGCAGGTTGAACGAGCGGAACTCGACACGGCTGCGGATCGGCGCCTTGACCGCCCAGCGCCCCGGCCCCTTGACATCAAAGTAGCGCTGCAGGCGCTCCTGGGACAGGCCGCGGGCAATCGCCAGGCTGTCGTACTCGCCGGTCTTGCAATTGGTCAGCATCGAGCCGGAGAGGTCGGTGGCGACGATCTGCGCACCCATCTTCAACTGGCCGATGTTGCTGCGCTCGAACTCGTCGATGGCCATGGAGATCGAGTACGGCTCCTGACCCGACGAACAGGCAGCCGACCAGATGCGCAGGCGCTGGCCAGGGTTGGCCTTGATCTGCTCGGGCAAAACCTTGTTCTTCAGCACTTCGAACGGATAGGTGTCGCGAAACCAGAGGGTTTCGTTGGTGGTCATGGCATCGACCACCTGCTCGCGCAAACCGCTGCGCGGCTGGCTCTGGATACGCTGCACCAGTTCGCCCAGGGACTTGATGCCCTGCTGTTCCATCAGCTTGTTGAGACGGCTGGAGACCAGGTATTGCTTATTTTCGCCCAGCAGGATGCCACAGGCTTTTTCCAGGAAGACCCGGAACTGTTCGAAATCCAAATTACCCGTAGACAATGATGCCGCCTCTTAAATCGTATGTACCGCCAGGGGCAAAGGCCCCCGGCCGTTAGTGCGTGGCCTTGATCCGATCAACAACGCGCTGGGCGAGGTCGTCCGGGCGGAATTTGGCCAGGAAGTCATCAGCACCGACCTTCTTGACCATCGCCTGGTTGAACACCCCGGAAAGCGAAGTATGCAGGATGATGTGCAACTTTTGCATGCGCGGGTCGCTGCGAATCTCGGCGGTCAGGGTGTAGCCGTCCATCTCCGGCATCTCGATGTCGGAGATCATCATCAGGAATTCTTCCTCCGGCCGCTTGCCCTCGTCGACCAGCTTGCGCAGGTAGTCGAGCGCCTGGCGACCGTCGTTGAGCGCCACCACTTCGACGCCAACGGTCTGCAGGCAACGGCTGACCTGCTTGCGTGCCACCGACGAGTCATCGACCGTCAGCACTCGCAGCATCACTGCCTTGTCCTGCACTTCGGCATCGACCACACCGGCGGAGATCGCCTCGGAGGTCGGCGCCACTTCGGCGAGGATCTTCTCCACGTCGATGATCTCGACCATCTTGTTGTCAACCCGGGTCACCGCCGTCAGGTAGTGATCACGCCCAGTGCCCTTGGGTGGTGGATGGATCTCCTCCCAGTTCATGTTGACGATGCGCTCCACCGAATGCACCAGAAACCCCTGGGTCTTGGTGTTGTACTCGGTGATGATGACGAAACTCTTGCTGGTTTCTTCACTCAGACCGGGCATCCCGGTCGCCATCGCCAGATCGAGGATCGGGATGGTTGCCCCACGAATATTCGCGACACCGCGCACGACGGGGCTGGATTTGGGCATAACGGTCAGGTTCGGACACTGCAGCACTTCCCTTACCTTGAACACGTTGATGCCGTAGAGCTGCTCGCCATTGAGACGGAACAACAGCAGCTCCAGGCGGTTTTGCCCTACCAGTTGCGTGCGCTGGTTCACCGAATCCATTACACCAGCCATGCCAGACTCCTTCACCAAACGCTTCGAGCTTCGTACCCAGTCGGCACGCGCTTTGCTTTTTTTAATCGTATGAACATGAAAACGACATTTTTCCGACGCCTGACCCGCCACCTGCCCGGCTTCCTTGCTGCGCTGTGCCTCGCGGCCCCTGGCGTTCGAACTCTGGCTGACGCTTTCACCTTGCCTGAACAGCTTATCGGTGTCACCCAAGGGTTTCTTGAATTCACCGTAGAAGACTACCTGGCCACCAGCCAGACCGAAGGCCGCTACGAGATCCAGGTCAACAACCTCGACCCGCGTCTGCGCATGCCACTGTGCGACCAGCAACTGGGCGCTTCGCTGGAGAGCCCGGCGCAGCCGCTGGGCCGCGTGACCGTGCGGGTTCGCTGCGACGGCAGCTCACCGTGGACGGTGTTCGTGCCCGCCCAGGTACGTCTTTTTCGCAACGTGGTGACCGTGGTCCGTCCGCTCAAGCGCGACAGCGTCGTCGGCGAACAGGACGTCGCCCTGCGCGAACGCGACGTAGGCATGCTCAACCAGGGTTTTCTCGCCAGCCTCGACCAGGCGGTGGGGCTCAAGGTTATCCGACCAACGGTCATGGATCAGGTCCTCACCCCCCAGCACCTGGAGCAGGCCGAAGTGGTGCGCAAAGGCGACCAGGTGGTGATCACCGCTCGCAGCGGCAGCCTGGCTGTGCGCATGCCAGGCGAAGCGCTGAGCAAGGGCGGCCTGAGCGAACAGATCCGCGTGCGCAACCTCAACTCCAAGCGGGTGGTCAAGGCCAGGGTGACCGGGCCGGGTCAGGTGGAAGTGGCCATGTAGAGCGCTGAATCAATATCAATGCTGGCGATCAGGAACTGCTTTTCCTAAACTGTGTCCATTGGATGCCCCGAACCGGCCGCGCACGCCTTTGAGCATTTGCGCCTAAAGTTTCTTTCGGGTTGGCCGAAAACAAGGCAAGCGTCCAAACACCCAGAGGTTTTCTGATCATGGTCATCGACTTCAGTCGTTTGAATAATTCCCCGTCGGTTGCCGGCGGCGTGCGCACTGGCAGCAGCCAGGAAAGCACCGCCAGCGCAGCTTCGGCCAAGGCCGGCAGCGTTGCTCAAAGCAGCGCCAGCGGGGAAACCGTACACCTCAGCCACGAGGCCCAGCAGTTGCAAAAGGTCAGCGACAAGCTGCGCGACCAGCCGATTGTCAACAGCGCCCGGGTGGCCGAGTTGAAACAGGCTATCGCCGACGGCAGCTACCAGGTCGACAGCAACCGCGTCGCCAGCAAACTGCTTAATTTCGAAGCCCAGCGCTAGCCCCTGGCGCGCTGACTTCAGGACGCTTGAACCAAAGAGCCAGCCATGCACGACACTACTCTGCTGCAACTGATCGAAAACGATATTGCTCCAGCGCAAGAACTGCTCGAATTGCTGCAGACCGAGAACGTTGCCCTGCACGGCCGCGACATGCCGCTGCTGGAAAACATCCTGGCGCGCAAGCAGTCGCTGGTGATCCTGCTCGATCAGCATGGCCGCCAGCGCAGTGAACTGCTTGCCGGCCTGGGCCTGTCCCAGGACCGCGAAGGTGTCGCCCAACTGGCCAGCAACTCCTCTTTCGGTGACCTGCTGCTGCAACAACTGGATGTGCTTGGCCAACTGCTGGCTGACTGCCAGGCGGTCAACGAGCGCAACGGCCGCTCGATCCAGATCCAGCAGAGCACTACCGCCAACCAGATCAGAATCCTCATGGGCGGCGAAGCACCGTCGCTCTATGACAGCCGCGGGGCCACCTCCCCCCTCGCCAAGCCGCGGGCGTTGAGCCAGGCTTGATTCCCTGTATCAAGGCACGGAACATACTGGCAAAATGCCGTAACTTGCGTGTGACGTTTTTGCCTGGAGAATGATTAACCGTGTTCAATGAAGCAGAAGCTCCGCAGCCTCCAAAGGTGCTCACTACCCCTTTGGAAATCGCCGCCAACTTGCGGTCGCTGCAAGAGAGCCATGACCCGCTGATCATCACTTTCCACGAACGCAGCCAGCGTTTTCAAAGCTATGTGGTCGAGGTCGACCGCGAAGGCAATCGCCTGGCCCTTGATGAAATGATCCCTCGTGACGGCGAACGCTTCCTGCAAAATGGCGAACCGTTTCGCGTTGAAGGCTTTCATGATGGCGTGCGTATCGCCTGGGAATGCAACACACCGTTGAGCATTGTCGAGGAAGATGGCCATCGCTGCTACCGCGGCACCCTGCCTACCGAAGTCGCCTACCACCAGCGCCGCAATGCCTTTCGTGCAGCGCTGAAGCTGACCCAGCTGGTGGACGTCGTGCTTGACGGCGAAAAACTCAAGGGCAACGGCGCGCTGCGCGGCAAGTTGCTGGATATTTCCGCAACCGGCTGCAAGCTGCGCTTTGAAGGCAATGTCGAAGAGCGCCTGCAATTGGGCCAGGTTTACGAGAAGTTCGCCAGCGGTGCACCGCTGGGTTTGTCCCAGGTCGAGGTCGAGTTGCGTCATCTGCATTTCGAAGAGCGCATCAACGCCACCTTCGCCGGCGTGCGCTTTCACAACCTCAACGGGCAGATGCAGCGCAAGGTGGAAACCTTCGTTTACCAGCTGCAGCGTGAAGCACGGCGCTTCGATAAAGACGACTACTGAGTCGACCCCATCGCGGGGCCCGCTCCCACGGGCCCCGCGATGGCATCACACCTGTGTCGGCTTGACCTCTTCAGCCACAACCTCAGCGTCATCCCCCTCCTGCGCCTCGGTATCTTCAGCCGCCACCGGCGTCTGCATCTGATCCTGCACCACCTGCTCGTCAACCCGTGGGTCCAGCGCTGCCGACAACGGTGAACCTGCCGCCGGCATGGCCACGTGATGCAGCGGCGCATCGTCGACCTGGTGCAAACCGGTCACCGCTTTCGGGCGGATCCGCCAGACCAGCACCAGGGCAAAGAAAACGAAGAAGGCATAGAGCATCTGGTTGCCCAGCACCTTCATCAACACCCCGGCCACCAGCGGCCCGATACTCGCGCCCACGCCATAGGTCACCAGCAGCATCGCCGTCAGCGACACCCGCCGTTCGCCCTCGACGTGGTCGTTGGAAAACGCCACCGCCAGCGGATACAGGCAGAACTGCAGCAGCGACACGGCAAAGCCTGCGACAAACAATACCTCCAGCGGCACTGATGGCATGATCGCCAGCGGCAGGGCAACAATCGCCAGGCCCACGGCAACGCTACGAATCAGCAAGGCCCGGTCATAGCGATCGGACAACCAGCCCAGCGGCCACTGCACCAGCAGACCGGCGAAGATGCAGCAGCCCATGAACAGACCGACCTGCTCGGTGCTCAGCCCCTGCTTGGACGCATACAGCGGCGCCAGGCCGTAGAACGAGCCGACGATCAGGCCGGCCCCCAGCACCGTACTCAGCGACTGCGGCACCCGTTTGATGAAGAAGCGCGGCTCCATCGGCGCCGGCCGCAATGGCGCCGGGTGAATCCGTCGGGTGAGTGCCACCGGCACCAGGCACAGGGCGAAGCACATGGCGACCAGCATCAGCAGTTCAAGGCCCAGCTGCGGGTGCGCCACCAGGATCAACTGGCCGAGCACCAGGCCCAGGTACGAGGCAATCATGTAGCCACTGAACACCGCACCTCGCTGCTTGGCGTCGGCCTGCTCGTTGAGCCAGCTTTCGATGACCATGTACTGGCACATCATCCCCAGGCCGACGATGACCCGCAGCAGCACCCAGGCCGGCAACCAGCTGACCAGGCCATGGCCGAGCACCGCCGCGCCGACAATGCCGGCGCAGGTGGCATAGGCACGGATATGCCCAACCCGGGCAATCAGCCGGTGGCCGATCTTGCCGCCCAGGGCCAGGCCGAAATAGTTGGCGGCCATCAGCGCACCGACCCAGAGGCTGTCGACATGATCGGCAGCCAGGCGCAAGGCCAGGTAGGTACTCAACAAGCCGGAGCCGATCAACATCATCAGCGCAGCGAAATACAGCGCGCGAAAAGACTTCCAGATCTGTCGCATCAGCGTCCCGAACGGCTCCTTGAGCTGGTGGAAAAACTGCTTGAAAGCATAAGTGAAAATAACCGCCTTGCAGTTGATGCAGATAAAAAAACAGGTGCCAGGGTGTTTACCAACACCGCTGCCACCTGCCTTGAAACTGAGCGATTGCCCCGGCAAAAACGCCTCGCCGGTTATGCCTGCGCGGCCAGCACGCGGCGCTCCCACGGGGTGATCTCATCGAAGAAGCTGGTCAGCTCCAGGGTCTTGGTGGCGATGTAGCCTTCGATGAACTCCTTGCCGAACAGTTCCCGCGCAAGCTCGCTACGCTTCAGACGCTCCAGGGCCGCATGCAAGGTACATGGCAGGCTCAAATGATCCGGCACCTCGAATTCGCCCTGGATCGCCGGCGTCGGTTCGAGCTGCTGCTCGATGCCATAAAGCCCTGCGGCGAGGCTGGCGGCAATTGCCAGGTAAGGGTTGGTATCGGCGCCTGGCAAGCGGTTTTCGACCCGTCGCGCCACTGGCGAGCTGGCCGGAATGCGCAGGCCGGCGGCGCGGTTGTCTTCGGACCAGCAAGCATTGTTCGGTGATGCATAGGGGTGGCAAAGGCGCTGGTAGGAGTTCACGTTCGGCGCGAACAAGGCGGTGAAGTCGGCCATGCACGCCTGCTGGCCGCCAATGAAGTGATAGAACGCCGGGGTCGGCTTGCCCTCGGCATCACTGAAGACATTGCCCCCGCCCTCCACCGCCACCACGCTCTGGTGAATGTGCATGGAACTGCCCGGCGTATGCGCCAGTGGCTTGGCCATGCACACCACGGTCAGGCCATGCTTGAGCGCGACTTCCTTGAGCAGGTGCTTGAACAACAGGGTCTGGTCGGCCAGCAACAGCGGATCGCCGTGCAGCAGGTTGATCTCGAACTGGCTGACGCCCATTTCGTGCATGAAGGTATCGCGCGGCAGGCCCAGTGCCGCCATGCAGCGATAGACCTCGCTGAAGAACGGGCGCAGGCCGTTGTTGGAACTGACGCTGAACGCCGAATGACCTTCTTCGCGCCGACCATCCTTGCCCAGCGGCGGCAAAAACGGCTGGTCGGGATCGCTGTTGGGGGCGAAGACAAAAAACTCGAGTTCCGTCGCCACCACCGGCACCAGGCCACGAGCGGCGTAACGGGCAATCACCGCCTTGAGCAGGCCACGACTGGAGAGCCCGGAGCTTTCACCGCTAAGCTCGAGCGCATCGCAAATCGCCAGGGCCCGTGGCTCGTCGCTCCAGGGCAGGCGATAGATATGCTGCGGGTCGGCGACCAGCGCCAGGTCGCCGTCGTCGCTGCCATAGAAACGCGCCGCCGGGTACCCGCCCATGATGCATTGCAGCAGCACACCGCGGGCCATCTGCAGGCGCCGGCCTTCAACAAAGCCTTCAGCGGTCATCACCTTGCCGCGCGGTACACCATTGAGATCCGGGGTAATGCACTCGATCTCATCAATGCCCGTCAATCGCTCGGCGAGAGAGTTTTGGCCATTGGTCGTCATGACTCTATCCTTGTTGTTTTCGCATGCCGGGAACGGCGACAGCTACAACATAGGCACCGGCCGTTCGAAATTTCAAGCGCCAAACGGACGATGTGATCGTAATTATCTACACGGCTTAACCTGGCAGGGTCAGGCCATTGGCTGGCAGCGGCAGCGCGGTCTTGTAGCGCACCTGCTTCAAGGCAAAACTCGAACGGATGTTGGCCACCCCCGGCAGGCGGGTCAGGTAGTCGAGAAAACGCTCCAGGGCCTGGATGCTGGGCAGCAGCACGCGCAGCAGGTAATCCGGGTCACCGGTCATCAGGTAGCACTCCATGACCTCCGGGCGCTCGGCGATTTCTTCTTCGAAGCGATGCAGCGATTGCTCGACCTGTTTCTCCAGGCTGACGTGGATGAACACGTTGACATCCAGGCCCAGCACCTCCGGCGCCAGCAAGGTCACCTGCTGGCGAATTACCCCGAGTTCCTCCATGGCCTTGACCCGGTTGAAGCAGGGGGTTGGCGAGAGATTCACCGAGCGCGCCAGCTCGGCGTTGGTGATACGGGCATTTTCCTGGAGGCTGTTGAGAATGCCGATATCCGTACGATCCAGTTTGCGCATGAGAGAAAATCACCTGTTTTTTGTCTTTATAAGGAATGTTTATCCGCTAGCCGAGGCAAAGGCAACGAAGTTGAGAAAAATATTCTTCAGGCGCCGGAATATCATGTAGGACAAGACTGACTCCCTGGTCACAAGCCGGGTGTCAACAGCGACCGCTTCAAAGCTCAACAAAAACACAAGACAGAGCGAGCGTAAAAAAGCATGAACGAGTACGCCCCCCTGCGTTTGCATGTGCCCGAGCCTACAGGCCGGCCAGGCTGCCAGACTGATTTCTCCTACCTGCGTCTGACCGATGCCGGTCAGGTTCGTAAACCTCCCGTCGATGTAGAAGCCGCCGATACCGCGGACATCTCCTCTAGCCTGATCCGGGTGCTGGATGACAAGGGCAATGCCCTGGGCCCCTGGGCCGAGGACGTCAGCCCCGAAGTCCTGCGCCAGGGCATGCGCACCATGCTCAAGACCCGGCTGTTCGACAGCCGCATGGTGGTAGCCCAGCGGCAGAAGAAGATGTCGTTCTACATGCAGAGCCTGGGTGAAGAAGCCATCGGCAGCGGCCAGGCCATGGCCCTGAACCGCAGCGACATGTGCTTTCCCACCTACCGCCAGCAAAGCATCCTCATGGCCCGCGACGTGTCGCTGGTAGAGATGATCTGCCAGCTGCTGTCCAACGAGCGCGATCCGCTCAAGGGGCGCCAGTTGCCGATCATGTACTCGGTGCGCGAAGCCGGCTTCTTCACCATCAGCGGCAACCTGGCGACCCAGTTCGTCCAGGCGGTCGGCTGGGCCATGGCTTCGGCCATCAAGGGCGATACCAAGATCGCCTCGGCCTGGATCGGTGACGGCGCCACCGCCGAATCTGATTTCCACACCGCCCTGACCTTCGCCCACGTCTACCGCGCGCCGGTGATCCTCAACGTGGTCAACAACCAGTGGGCGATCTCGACCTTCCAGGCCATTGCCGGCGGTGAGTCGACCACCTTCGCCGGGCGTGGCGTAGGTTGTGGCATTGCCTCCTTGCGTGTCGACGGCAACGACTTCATCGCTGTCTACGCCGCTTCACGCTGGGCCGCCGAACGCGCCCGCCGCGGCCTGGGTCCGACGCTGATCGAATGGGTCACCTACCGCGCCGGCCCGCACTCGACCTCGGACGATCCGTCCAAGTACCGCCCGGCCGACGACTGGAGTCACTTCCCCCTGGGCGACCCGATCGCCCGCCTCAAACAGCACCTGACCGCCATCGGTCACTGGTCCGAGGAAGAGCACCAGGCGGTCAGCGCCGAGCTCGAAGCCGAGATCATCAAGGCGCAAAAAGAAGCTGAGCAGTACGGCACCCTGGCCGGTGGCCAGATGCCGAGCCCGGCCTCGATGTTCGAGGATGTCTACAAGGAGATGCCGGAGCACCTGCGCCGGCAGCGCCAGGAACTGGGGATCTGACATGAACGATCACAACACTTCAATCCAGTTGGAAACCGCCATGGCGACCACCACCATGACCATGATCCAGGCCCTGCGCTCGGCCATGGACATCATGCTAGAGCGCGATGAAGACGTAGTCGTCTATGGCCAGGACGTCGGCTACTTCGGTGGCGTGTTCCGTTGCACCGAAGGCCTGCAGACCAAGTACGGCAAGTCGCGGGTGTTCGATGCACCGATCTCCGAAAGCGGCATCGTCGGCACCGCCGTGGGCATGGGTGCCTACGGCCTGCGCCCGGTGGTGGAAATCCAGTTCGCCGACTACTTCTACCCGGCCTCCGACCAGATCGTTTCGGAAATGGCCCGCCTGCGCTATCGCTCGGCCGGCGAGTTCGTCGCCCCGTTGACCCTGCGCATGCCTTGCGGTGGTGGTATCTACGGCGGCCAGACGCACAGCCAGAGCCCCGAGGCGATGTTCACCCAGGTCTGCGGCCTGCGCACCGTGATGCCGTCCAACCCCTATGACGCCAAGGGCCTGCTGATCGCCTCGATCGAGAACGACGACCCGGTGATTTTCCTCGAGCCCAAGCGCCTGTACAACGGCCCGTTCGACGGCCACCACGACCGCCCGGTAACGCCGTGGTCGAAACACCCGGCCAGCGCCGTGCCGGATGGCTACTACACCGTACCGCTGGACAAGGCGGCGATCACCCGCCCGGGCAAGGACGTCACCGTGCTGACCTACGGCACCACCGTCTATGTCTCGCAGGTGGCCGCTGAAGAAACCGGCGTCGACGCCGAAGTCATCGACCTGCGCAGCCTGTGGCCGCTGGACCTGGAAACCATCGTCGCCTCGGTGAAAAAGACCGGCCGCTGTGTGGTGGTGCATGAAGCCACGCGCACCTGCGGTTTCGGCGCCGAGCTGATCGCGCTGGTCCAGGAACATTGCTTCCATCACCTCGAAGCCCCGATCGAACGCGTCACCGGCTGGGATACCCCCTACCCGCACGCGCAGGAGTGGGCGTATTTCCCCGGCCCTTCACGAGTGGGCGCGGCATTGAAACGGGTCATGGAGGTCTGAATGGGCACGCACGTCATCAAGATGCCGGATATCGGTGAAGGTATCGCACAAGTTGAACTGGTGGAATGGTTCGTCAAAGTTGGCGACACCGTCACAGAAGATCAGGTCGTGGCCGATGTCATGACCGACAAGGCCACCGTCGAAATCCCTTCGCCGGTCAGCGGCAAGGTCCTGGCCCTGGGCGGCCAGCCCGGTGAAGTCATGGCGGTCGGCAGCGAGCTGATCCGCATCGAAGTCGAAGGCGCCGGCAACGTAGGAGCGGGCTTGCCCCGCGAAGAGGCCCCCGCAGTCACCGCCAAGGCCCCTGAACCCGAGCCGAAACCTGCTGCATCAGTGCCTGCTGCTGCCCCCGCAGCCTCGGCCCACCAGCCCGCCGCCATCGTCCCGCGCCAAGCCCACGACCGCCCACTGGCCTCGCCTGCCGTGCGCAAGCGCGCGCTGGACGCTGGTATCGAGTTGCGCTACGTACACGGCAGCGGCCCCGCCGGGCGCATCCTGCACGACGACCTCGACGCCTTCCTGGCGCAACCGGCCACCCGCACCCAGAGTGCCCCTGGCGGTTATGCCAAACGCAGCGACAGCGAGCAGATCCCGGTGATCGGCCTGCGCCGCAAGATCGCCCAACGCATGCAGGATGCCAAGCGCCGCGTCGCCCACTTCAGCTACGTCGAGGAAATCGACGTCACCGCCCTTGAAGAGCTGCGCCTGCACTTGAACAAGAAGTGGGGTGACAGCCGTGGCAAGCTGACCCTGCTGCCATTCCTGGTGCGCGCCATAGTCGTTGCCCTGCGCGAGTTCCCGCAGATCAACGCCACCTACGACGATGAAGGCCAGGTCATCACCCGCCACGGCGCAGTGCATGTCGGCATCGCCACCCAGGGCGACAACGGCCTGATGGTGCCGGTGCTGCGCCACGCCGAAGCCGGCAGCCTGTGGAGCAACGCCGGCGAGATCGTGCGCCTGGCCAATGCCGCCCGCGGCAACAAGGCCAGCCGTGAAGAACTGTCAGGCTCGACCATCACCCTGACCAGCCTCGGCGCCCTTGGCGGCATCGTCTCGACGCCGGTGGTCAACACCCCGGAAGTGGCGATTGTCGGGGTCAACCGCATGGTTGAACGGCCGATGGTCATCAATGGCCAGATCGTCATTCGCAAGATGATGAACCTCTCCAGCTCGTTCGATCACCGGGTGGTCGACGGCATGGACGCGGCACTCTTCATCCAGGCCATCCGCGGCCTGCTCGAACAACCTGCCAGCCTGTTTGTGGAGTGACCATGCAACAGACGCTCAACACTACCCTGCTGATCATCGGCGGCGGCCCCGGCGGCTACGTCGCCGCCATTCGCGCCGGCCAGCTGGGCATTCCCACGGTACTGGTCGAAGGCCAGGCCCTGGGTGGCACCTGCCTGAACATCGGCTGCATTCCGTCCAAAGCGCTGATTCACGTCGCCGAGCAGTTCCACCAGACCCAGCAGCACAGCCAGCAGTCGAACCTGGGCATCAAGGTCTCGCCACCGAGCCTGGACATCACCCAGAGCGTGGCCTGGAAAGACGGTATCGTCGATCGCCTGACCAGCGGCGTCGCCGCCCTGCTGAAAAAGCACGGGGTCAAGGTGATCCATGGCTGGGCAAAAATTCTCGACGGCAAGCACGTCGAGGTCGACGGCCAGCGCATCCAGTGCGAACACCTGTTGCTGGCCACCGGTTCCAGCAGCGTTGAACTGCCGATGCTGCCATTGGGCGGCCCGATCATCTCCTCCACTGAAGCTCTGGCCCCGAAAACCCTGCCCAAGCACCTGACCGTGGTCGGCGGTGGTTACATCGGCCTGGAGCTGGGCATCGCCTACCGCAAGCTCGGCGTCGAGGTCAGCGTGGTCGAAGCCCGCGAGCGCATCCTGCCGACCTACGACAGCGAACTGACCGCGCCGGTGGCCGAGTCGATCAAGAAGCTGGGGATCAAGCTCTACCTCAAGCACAGCGTCGAAGGCTTCGATGCCGGCCACCAGGCCTTGCAGGTGCGCACGCCCGAAGGCGAACTGCTGCAACTGAGCACCGACCAGGTGCTGGTCGCGGTCGGCCGCAAGCCACGTACCCAGGGCTTCAACCTGGAAAGCCTGGCGCTGAAGATGAACGGCTCGGCGGTGGCCATCGACGAGCAATGCCAGACCAGCATGCTCAACGTCTGGGCCATCGGCGATATCAGCGGTGAACCGATGCTCGCCCACCGGGCCATGGCCCAGGGTGAGATGGTTGCCGAACTCATTGCCGGCAAATCGCGGCGCTTCGAGCCGGCCGCGATTGCCGCGGTGTGCTTCACCGACCCGGAACTGGTGGTCGTCGGCAAGACCCCGGAACAGGTCGAGCAGGAGGGCCTGGACTGCATCGTCACGCAGTTCCCGTTCGCCGCCAACGGCCGGGCCATGACCCTGGAATCGAAAAGCGGCTTCGTGCGCGTGGTCGCCCGTCGTGACAACCACCTGATCCTTGGCTGGCAAGCGGTTGGCGTGGGCGTCTCGGAACTGTCCACAGCCTTTGCCCAGTCACTGGAAATGGGCGCTTGCCTGGAAGATGTGGCCGGTACCATCCACGCTCACCCGACCCTGGGTGAGGCGGTGCAGGAAGCGGCGCTACGCGCCCTGGGTCACGCCCTGCATCTGTAGACACTGAAGCGGCTGAGGCCGATTTGACCCGCTGCCCCGTGCAGCGGGTCCTTTTTCATTCACCGATCTCATCCTTGCCGGCCGCCTTGGCCCGGTACAGCGCCTGGTCCGCGCGGCCCAGCAATTGCGCTTGCCCTTCACCCTCCAGCCATTCGACCACGCCATAACTCATGGTCAGCAATCGCTCGCCCACCGGCGGCGCCTGCTCCAGCGCCTGGCGAATCTGCCGCGCCAGTTGCAATGCCTCTTCGCGCTGGGTGCCCGGCAGCACTGCCACGAACTCATCACCGCCCCAGCGTGCCAGCAAGTCACCGGCACGCAGGCAAACCTTGATCCGCTCAACCGATGCGATCAGCGCCTGGTCACCCTGGGCATGGCCATACTGATCGTTGATCGGCTTGAAGTCGTCGATATCCATGACAATCAGCGCCAGCGGCTGGCGAAACCGCCGTGCCCGCTCGCACTCTTGCTGCAGGACCTTTTCCAGGCGGTAACGGTTGGCCACCAGGGTCAGCGCATCGCGTTCGGCCAGGTCGCGGTTCTCGTCGAGCTGGCGCTGCAGTTGCTGGTTGACCCACGACAGCTCGCGGGTGCGCTCGGCGATCTGCGCTTCCAGCGACAGGTTTTCCAGCTGCAGTTGCTCGACCAGGCGCTTGCCATCGTCGATATTGCGATGAGCGCCGAGCATCCGCGCCACCGAACCATCCGGGTTGCGCTCAATGATGTGACCGCTGTCCTCGATCCACAGGAAGTTGCCGTCCTGGCAACGGCAACGGTACTCGATGCGGTACTGGTCGGAGCGGTCGCTGATGTAGTCCTCGAAATGGCTCATCACCCGCGGGTAGTCCTCGGGGTGGATCACGCCTTCCCAGGTCAGTACGGTGTTGTCCAGCGAGTGGCTGGGGTAGCCGAGCATCCGGTACCAGCCGGGGTTGCGGTAGACGTAGCCGGTATTGGCATTCCAGTCCCAGATACCGTCGCTGATCAGGTCCAGCAGGGTGTGCAACTGTTCTTCCCTGAAGTCGCCCAGCGGGGCCTTCAATGGTGGTGTGTCTGACGTTTGAGTCATGGACGATCTCCCTTGTCCAGGCAACTACGCCCCAGCCGGATGTTGGTGCTGCCGGTTTGAAATGACTTGCCGCTGACGGCAAGGGTTTACCTCTTCGGGGCAAAGCATGCGCCGATTCACCAGCCGCCGTACAGCGCCACCCCCTGAATATACTAGCGCGTAAGCCTGTCAGCAGAGCTGGCACAAGACTTGCCATCGATCGAAGGTCAACTTGCATCCATCAAGGAGAGTGATCAGGTGAGTAGCATCAATGCCCTCGGCGTCCACACGCCAGTCATCAACCCGACCCGTGGCGTGGCCGAAGCCGCCGCCGAACAGGCCCAGTTCCGCCCGCCGGTGCCAACCAGCAGTGCCAACCGCCAGCAGCAAAGCCAGGCCAACACCTCCCAGCAAAGTGCCGAAGACGCCCGCGAGGAAGCCTTCGCCAAGCTCAAGGTGCAACTGCAGAACCCCGACGTGGACATGCGCGAGCAAGCCACAATCAGCGCCAGCGAAACCGGCAAGAGCGCTGCCCAGCAATTTCGCGAGTACATGGCCCTGAGCCCGGCAGAGAAGATCAAGCTCAAGCTGCTCAATGAGCTGGGCATCAGCCAGGAAGAGTTCGAAGCCCTGCCGCCGGCGGAAAAGGACAAGATCGAGCGCAAGATTGCCGAGCAGATGAAAAAGCAGACCGAGCTTGAGTCGCTGGCCAGCCTGAACTCCGAACTGCAAGGCCCGGCGATGTCAGCCAAGCTGGTGGCCAACCTGACCGCCACCCAGGGCGGCAGCGATGACGCAAAGGATCAGGACCTGGCGTCAGCCTCGGCCCTGACCCAATCGGCGAAGGCCTGAACCTCGGGGCGCCGCAAGGCGTCCTGACGGCACACCAGGTAGTAGGCAAAACGCGCTGGCCAGGGTTTGTCGAGGGCCAGCTGCAGCTTGCCGCTGGCCAGGTCTTCAGCCGCGTGGGTGTCCTGCACCAGGGCGATGCCCTGGCCTGCAGCCGCGGCACGCAGTAACAGCAGGTCATCCTCGAAACTCGCACCGCGTGCTGCCCGCGGGTCCTCGACAACGCTATGGGCCTGCAGCCAGAGCATCCAGTCGGCGCGATCGGCATCGTGCAACAACGGGTACTTCAGGCAATCGGCGGGCCGTTTCACGGCCGGCCCTTGGGCCAGCAACTGCGGGCTGGCCACCGGCAGCAAAACCGGCGCCATCAGGCGCACGGACTCCAGCCCCGGATACTGCCCCAGGCCATGGCGCAGGGCGACGTCAATGCGCTCGCGGTGAAAATCCACCAGCTTGGCCGAGGCCTCGACGCGCACTTCGATCTGCGGGTGCAAGGCGTTGAAGCGCCCTAAACGCGGCACCAGCCAGGAGGCGGCAAACGACGGTACGGTGCTGATGGTCAGAGCCTTGCCTGGCGCCAGTTGCTCCAGCAACGCCAGCGACGCCTCGATCTGATCGAAGCCCTTGAGCAGCCCCGGGTACACCCGCGCACCGGCTTCGCTAAGGTGCACGCCATGGCGACCGCGCACGAACAGCACCACGCCCATGCGCTCCTCGAGCAGGCGCACCTGCTGGCTGACCGCCCCAGGCGTAACCCCCATGTGCGCAGCGGCGGCCTTGAGGCTGCCCAGCCGGGCCGCTTCAGTGAAGGCCCGCAATGCCAACAACGGTAGAACTGCGCCCATTTTCACCCTCTCCATGGTTTAGAAAAACTATCGCCAAAGCGCAGGATTGATCGTTTTTCAAGCAGCCCAGGCGCGCCTAGCATAGTCCGTCTCTGATCACTCCTGAAGAGAAAGCCCGTGCCGCTAATTCTGTATAGCGATAGCTCACCTAATGGCTTCAAGATCACCATCGCCCTCGAAGAGCTGGGGCTGCCCTACACCCTCAAGCATGTACAGATCGACCATGGCGAGCATCGCCTGCCTGAGTTTCTCGCACTCAACCCTCATGGCCGCATTCCGGTGCTGGTTGATCCCGAGCGCGATATCACTCTGTTTGAGTCAGCGTCGATCCTTTTGTACCTGGCCGACAAGAGCGCACGCCTGCTGCCCGATTCCCCCCGTGAACGCTGGGCGGCCATCACCTGGTTGCAGTTTCACGCGGCGAGCATGGGGCCGATTTTGGGCCAGCGCGTGCATTTCGAACGGTTCGCCGAACAGCCCTGCCCCGAAGCCATCGCCCGCTACCGGCGCCTGAGCGAAGAGGTGTTCAGCACCCTCGACCAGCGCCTGACCGGCCGGCCCTGGCTGGCGGGCAGCAGTTACTCGATCGCCGACATTGCCACCTTCGGCTGGACCCATATCGCCCGGATCATCGACTTTGATTTCAGCCACTACCGACACCTGAGCGCCTGGCATGAACGCGTCAGTCAACGCCCTGCCGTGCAGCGCGGCATCCGCCTGCCCGCCCCCGCAACCGGCCCCTGAAGGACTAAAAGGAATTAATCGATGAACCCAACCCTGAACGGCGCCAGCGCCCACGCCTTCGCCCACCACCCTGGCTATCGACGCATGTTCGCCGCCGACCGCCTGACCCTGGGGATCTTCCTGCCGCTGCGCTTCTATCGCGGCGACATGGCCGTGCTCACTGGCCAGGCCGCGCTGGTCAGCGACATCGACCGCCTGGGCTTCGCCGGCGTCTGGGTGCGCGATGTGCCACTGTACGATCGGCACTTCGGCGATGCCGGCCAGCTGTTCGACCCCTTTGCCTACTTGAGCTACCTGGCCGCGCACACCCGGCGCATCGCCCTGGCCACGGGCAGCGCGATCTTCGCCTTGCGCCACCCGATCGACCTGGCCAAGGCCGCCTGCACCATCGACCAGCTGTCAGGCGGGCGCCTGGTGATGGGCATCGCTTCCGGGGATCGGCCGGTGGAGTTTCCCGCCTACGGTCTGGATCATGCCGAGCGCGGCGAACGCTTTGCCGAGGCCGTGAACTATTTCCGCCAACTGCTGCACAAGGGCGACCACCCGATTGAATCAACCCTCGGCCAAATGAGCGGCGCGCAACTGCTGCCCAAGCCCGTTGGCAGCGCCATCCCGCTGCTGGTCACCGGCAGCTCGCGCCAATCCATGCAGTGGCTGGGCGAACAGGCCGATGGCTGGCTGACCTTTCCTGATGCGACTGAAAACATCCTTGGCCCCCGGCGCCTGGCCGAGAAAATCCGCGCCTGGCGCGACTGCATTCCCGGCGGCGGCTTTCGCCCGCACGTGACCAACGAGTGGATCGATCTGGACGCCAACCCCGATTTTCCGCGCACGGCGATGCAGGGCGGCTACGTGCTGAGGACCGGGCGCAAGGGGCTGATTGATCTGCTCGGGGAATGGCAGGATGCGGGGGTCAATCATGCGGCACTGGGCATTCAGTTTTGCCAGCGCCCGGCGGCGGAGGTGATTCAGGAGCTGGCAGAAGAAGTGCTGCCGTCATTTGCATCCCATGAAGGACCGTTGCCGTTGCGCCAGGATTGGTAGATCCCAGGCCGCAGCTGTTGCTGCGGCCTGACACCAGGCATCATCGAGTGTTGCCAATCACCGCACTCATGTATTGATTCAAATCGCGAAAATCCTGAACTCGCCAAGCGTACGGCGCCACCTTCACACCATTTTCTCGTAATGTCCTGGGGATCAAGTCGCCGTTGGGGCGAAGTATTACCGATGAGACGATAACGCCCGGGTAGTCTTTCAAGCGTTTCTTGAATGCCGAGGTGGTCAGATCAGGGGTGGGCGGGTTGCTTTTGTTCGCCAAGGGCCCGGTCCCCTTGATGTCTGCCCCATGGCACATGGCGCATCGTTGCAAAAAGAGCTGTTTGCCATTGGCATTATCCGCCAAGGACGTGGATGCCTGAATCAACGATAGAATCCCGAGCGCAGCGATGATTAGTCTTTTCATTTTCAGGGCTTTATTGACTCTTCATGCAGCTGCGCCGTTGCCACAAAGAAACGCAGCAGTCAGAAGAATGGCCAGAGAGGCGAAAGTGAGATGGTGTCCCAGGGCAGGTTCGAACTGCCAACCTTCCCCTTAGGAGGGGGATGCTCTATCCAATTGAGCTACTGAGACACAGAGCCGGCAACGGGCGTCGCGCGGCAAGGACGGCGTGCATGTTAACCAGCAGGCCGGCATTTGTCATGTCATCCGTGGGGCTTTTTGCCTGTGGGTTTTTCAACGGATCGTGCAATCTGCAATGAGGCAGTCAGCCATCATTGCAGATTGCACGCAAAAGCGCACAAAAAACCAGCTTAACCCTCTGATTTTAAAGGGTAAATCACGATAAAGAGGCTGGCATGCAGTGTGCATTGTCTAGTTCATGACACGTGGCTCGGGGCCCAGCCCCGCCTTTGCGGAGTATGTCCATGAACAGCACCCTGTTTCTGCTCAATGCCCTGGCCCTAGCCGCCCTGGTTGGCCTGGTCGTGCAACCCGACAGCATCGCCACTGCGGCACAAGCCCATGCGGCACCGGCGATGAAAGCGCAACTGGCCGTGTTCGGCGCACAGGCTGCGCAAATGCAAAGCGCACCGCTTGCAAGCAGCGAACGGCTGGCGTTCTAGGCTTCAACCCAGGCCAGGCACACCCTGTTCGCGCAACAGCCCAAGCAAGCGCTGCACCGCCTCGTCCAGCGAGCTGGAGTTGTCCAGCACTTGCACCTCACCCTCTTCTACCCTCACCTGCTGCGCCCGCGCCAGGCGCTGTTCGATGTCTTGCGCAGTTTCCCGGCCGCGATCCAGCAGGCGCTGGCGCAGTACGTGATGGTCGACCCGCAGCAGCACCGGCAACAGGTCGGAATAGCGTTCACGCGCCTGCTGCAGATGCGCGCGCGAGCCATTGACCAAAACCGCGTGCCCTGCAGCCAGCCAGGCATCGATTTGCACCGGTATGCCATAGGCCAGGCCATTGGCCTGCCACTGCAGGGCAAAGGCGCCCTCGGCGCTCAGGCGCTGGAACTCTTCGAGGGAAACACCGACGGCGTCTTCACCCTTGGCCTCGGCCGAGCGGGTGATCACCCGCCGGGCGATGTGCACGTTCAGGCGCTGCAATTCAGCGCGCGCTGCATCGATAAGGGAATCTTTTCCGGCCCCCGAGGGTCCCATCAGGTACACCAGGCGACCCGGGTTCGCTGTACGCCGCGTCGCGCTTGCGTCATGCTGCATAGCCACTATGCTCAATGGTAGGAAAGCACGCGCATTCTAGACGCTTTCCATGGCCTTTTCTGCCTGATGCATGGCGTTGTCGACGAAGGTCTGCAGGCGCGGAAAAAGAGAAAATGAAAACTTTTCAAACCAGTACTCATTTCTGATAATTGGTACTGGCAAAACGCCTTTATCCGGTTCAATATTTGTCACAGAATTGACGCCAAGGAACCGGCGATAATGAGGCATGATTCACGCCTCATTCACAATTCAGGTTGAACATTTTGACGCCGGGATGGTCGTAGTGACATCGTGCGGCCAATTTCGAGAACCGCTTCCCCCTGAACTAAACCGGTCAATTATATGCGCCCAATGAAACAGGCTATTTACTCAAGCCGCACCGCTGACAAATTCGTCGTCCGCCTCCCCGACGGAATGCGTGAGCGCATTGCCGAGGTAGCGCGCAACCACCACCGCAGCATGAACTCGGAAATCATCGCTCGCCTGGAGCAGAGCCTTATTCAGGAAGGTGCGCTGGGTGAAGAACTGAGCATGCGTCTGGACAGCCCGGAACTGTCCCTGCACGAACGCGAACTGCTGCAACGTTTCCGCCAGCTTTCCCATCGCCAGCAAAACGCGCTGGTGTCGTTGATTGCCCATGACGCCGAGATGGCAGCTGACGCTTCCTGATTGCGTGGCTCAATCACTCAAGGCCAATGCCCGTGCATTGGCCTTTTTTATTGCCTGGCTCAAATCCGCCTGCTGCGCGACAACAACCACAGCAGATAGAAACCACCGAGCAAACCCGTGGTCAGGCCAATGGGCAGGTTGAGATTGAAGGCCAGGCGCTGACTGATCAGGTCGGCCACCAGCAACAACACCGCGCCCATCAACGCGCCAGACAACAGCGGCACTTCTGGTGCAGCGGTCAGCCGCCTGGCCAGTTGCGGGGAAGCCAGGGCGACAAAGGCGATGGGGCCCGCTGCCGCCGTGGCAATCGCGGTCAAGCCCACAGCCGCCAATACCATGATCAGCCGCGTACGCTGCGGGGCAATGCCGAGCTGACTGGCGCTGTCATCGCCCATTTCCAACAGGTCGATGTGTCGCGCATGGCCAATCACCACGGGCACGATGGCGATGAAACCCAGTGCTGCTGGCAGCACGTGAGACCAGGTCCGGGTGTTGAGCGAGCCGGCCAGCCAGATTTGCGCCGACATCGCCCGGTCAAGGTCGCCCATCACCAGCAGTACGGTGTTGAGCCCCGAGAGCATCGCCCCCACGCCAATCCCCACCAGCACCAGGCGATAGCCACCAGTGCTGCGCCCGCGCATCGACAGCACGAACACCAGCAAGGCGGTGCCCACCCCCGCCAGCACCGCCGCCAGCGAGGTACCCAGGGGGCCGGCATCAAACAGGATGATCTGCACGATGGCACCGCTGGCAGCGCCGGTGGTAAAGCCGATGATATCCGGTGAGCCGAGGGCGTTGCGCGAGATCGACTGGAAAATTGAACCGGCCATGCCCAGCGCGCCGCCGACCAGCAGCGCCGTCAGTACCCGCGGCAAGCGAACCCGTTGAACGATCCGCTCGGCGGTCGGGTTGCCACCACCTGCGAACAGGCTGTCAAACACCTGACCTGGTGTCAGCGCCAACGAACCTACGCCCAGCAACATGATCGCCAGCCCTGCTGCCAGCAGCGCCAACAGCGCACACACCACCGCAACCCGAGGCCGCCAACGCAACGAGTAATTGCCCAGGCGCAGCACCGCACCCGTCATGACCGACTCATCCGGAACCTGCGCACGATGACGATGAAGAACGGCCCGCCGATCAACAGGGCAATGATCCCGGCCGCGACTTCCGCTGGCGCCGCCACGACCCTACCGATCACATCGGCGCCCAGCAGCAGGATCGCCGCCAACAACCCGGCATACGGCAGGATCCAGCGGTAATCAGGCCCCACCAGCCGCCGGGCCAGGTGCGGCGCGAGCAGGCCGACGAAACCAATCGGCCCGGCCGCCGCTGTTGCTGCCCCGGCCAGCAACATCACTGCCAGGCACGCGAGCAGCCAGGTGGCGCGAAGATTGACGCCGAGCGCCTGGCCAAGATCCGCGCCCAGGGCCATGGCATTGAGGTTGCCGACCATGGCGATGGCCAGCGCCAGCCCGACTGCAACGACCACCGCCAGCACGCCAAGGGTCTGCAAGCCGCTGCCTTCGACCGAGCCTGCCGAC
The DNA here is from genome assembly GCF_024748945.1 of Pseudomonas sp. B21-035. Classification (NCBI taxonomy): domain Bacteria; kingdom Pseudomonadati; phylum Pseudomonadota; class Gammaproteobacteria; order Pseudomonadales; family Pseudomonadaceae; genus Pseudomonas; species Pseudomonas sp. B21-035. The sequence continues at coordinate 1,628,316 of NZ_CP087179.1, read as the reverse complement.
CATTTGCGAAAACTGTCGAATACCTCAAGGGGAGCATTGAGCAGGATGATGCCAGTGATCGACACCAGCATCACCGACAAGCCTGCCCCAGCCAGCACCAGGCGCACCGGATTGGTCCCGGTTTCGTGGGCCTGGCCCAGGACGAACACGGCAACCCCGGCCAGCCCGGCGCCGGCAAAGGCAAAGCCGACATACTCGACAATGCTCACCAGCTTGAACAGGGTGACAGCGATGATCACTGCCAGCGCCGCACCGGCGTTGATGCCCAGCAGCCCGGGTTCGGCCAGCGGGTTACGCGTCAGCGCCTGCATCAGCGCCCCGGCCACGCCCAGGGCCAGGCCTGCGAGAATCGCCACCAGAGTGCGCGGAACACGCAGTTCGCGAATCACCAGATGCTGATTGTTCTGTGGGTCATACGCCCAGAAGGCATCGGCGATTTCGCCAAGAGCGATGCTGCGCGAACCGATCAGCAAGCTGCAGGCGGCGACCAGCGCAAGCACGCCCAGGCCGCACAGCAGCCCCGATGAGCGCATGCGCCGTTGGCGATTGAAAACCATGGCGGGCAACACGGCAGTCGCCATGACTCAGCGCAGGTGCCGGGCGACGGTATCGATCATCTGCCGGCCAGAGTAGTAGTCGATACGAAACGAAGTCGGGCCCAGCGCGTAGACCTTTTTCTGCACCACCGCCGGCAGGTTGGCCAGCAGCGGGTCGGCAACAAACGCCTGTACATCGGCATCGGTGCCACCCAGCAGGAACACGCTTTCACCGGTGATCGCAGCCGAAAGGTTTTCGCGGGAAATGAACTCGAAGTCGACGGCGCGAGTGACCTCACCGCTCATGGCCGGCGGCAGGCTCGCGACCTTGATCCCCAGCGCGGTGAACAAGCGGGCCTGCGGGCTGGAAGCACGGCCAACAGAATAACTGCCACCAATGTTGTAGCCGACGATACTCACCCCGCCCACGGGCGCTTTGATCGTGGCAGCGGCGCGTGCGGTGTAGTCGTCAAAATCCTTGATCGCCGCCGCTGCCTGCGCCTGCAGCCCCGCCGCCTGACCAAGGCGGGTAGCGATCTGTTGCCAGCTCTGGTTCGAATAATTGACCACGACGGTGGCGATGCCCTGGGCCTCAAGCTCGGCCTGGTGCTGGACGACGCTATCGGCGCCAGTGGCAACCAGTACCAGCAGGTCGGGATTGACGCCGATCACCGACTCGATATCGAACACCAGGTTGGGGTACAGCACCTCGACTTTGCGCTGATCCGCAACCGCCGCCCACTGGCTGAAAAAGCCCTTGCTGTCGGTCATCCGGCTCGGCGTGGTGGCCGCGCTGGCAACCAGTGGCGCCTCCATGGCCAGCAAGATGCCGGTGACACTCGGCGAAGTCGAAGCAATGCGCAGCGGTTTGGCGGGCTCGCTGGCGGCGCTTGCCGGGCTCGGCCCAACGGCGCTGCAGGCAAGCAGGATCAGCGCCGCAACAGCAAGCATTGGCGCGAAGGTGAGCTTTTTCATCGGCAATCGGTCTTTTGCTACAAGGGCGGCAGGAAGGGTTCGAGAACGGGCACAGGCTCGTCTAAACGTGGATGCGATGCAATCGCATTCCATATTGCAGAATTAATTCTGCACATGCAATACTCGCCGCCGAGCTGCCAGCAAGGAAAGGCTACCCATGACGCATCGCCTGCATGCTGACGCCGTGACGCTGCGTTACGATCAGCGCACCATCTCCAGCGACCTCTCCATCGCCATTCCCGACGGCTCTTTCACGGTGATCGTCGGGCCCAATGCCTGCGGAAAATCCACTCTGCTTCGAGCCTTGTCGCGGCTGCTGGCCCCAGCCCATGGTCGTGTGGTGCTCGACGGCAAAAGCATCACCGCGCTTGCGGCCAAAGAGGTTGCCCGGCGCCTCGGCCTGCTGCCGCAAAGCGCCACGGCCCCGGAAGGCATCACGGTCGCCGACCTGGTGGCTCGCGGGCGCTTCCCCCATCAGTCGTTCTTGCGCCAATGGTCGCCAGCCGATGAGCAGGCGGTCAACGCCGCCATGGCCGCCACCCAGGTCAGCGCGCTGGCCGAGCGGGCGCTGGACGAGCTGTCCGGTGGCCAGCGCCAGCGGGTCTGGATTGCCATGGTGCTGGCGCAGGAAACACCGATCCTGCTGCTCGATGAACCGACCACCTTTCTCGACATCGCCCACCAGATCGAATTGCTCGAACTGCTCAGCGATCTCAATCGCCAGGGCCGAACCATCGTGGCGGTGCTGCACGATCTTAACCAGGCCTGCCGCTATGCCACGCACCTGATCGCCATGCGCGATGGCGCGGTGCTGGCCGAGGGCGCGCCCGGGGCGATTTTCACCGAGGCGCTGGTGCAAGAGGTATTCGGCCTGCCGGCGGTGATCATTGCTGACCCCGTCAGCGGCACGCCGCTGGTGGTGCCCAAGGGTCGCCAGGCTCAACCGCGCTGATCGAAAATCCGCCCGCCGGTGGCCTGGTTGACCAGGCCGGCTTCGCGGTGCAGGGCGTCGCGATCCTCTGCTGACTTGAGCTGGCCAAGGTCAGTGACCGTGGTCATTACGCAGGCGATTTCCTGCTGCGCATCGAACACCGGCGCCGCCTGGCCGGTGACGTTCGAGAGCAGATGGCTGGTCAGCTCGGCCCAACGGCCATTACGCACCTGATCGAGCAGCGCCTTGTTAGGCGGCGTGCCACGAAAATGCGCGGGCTGCTGCTTGCGCGCGGCATCGATCACAGCTTTGGGCAGGAAGGCCTGGAACACCAGGCCGCACGCGGTGTTGTCGATCGGCAGGATGTCGCCCAGGGCCAGCGGGTTGATCGAGAAGTAGGCGCTGCGGTACCAGCGCACCAGGGTCGGGCCGCGGTCGGTCCAGATCGCCACCCCGCCGCTGGCGGCATGCTGTTGGGCCAGGGTCTTCATGTGCTGGGCGGCAATATCCACCGCATCGACGCGCTTCAAGGCGCTGATGCCGATGTTCAGCGCTGCCGGCCCCAGGTCGTAGAGGCCGCTGGCCGGGTCCTGCTTGGCCAGGCCTTCCTTGACCAGGCTCTGCAGGTATCGATGGGCGGTCGAGCCACCGGTCGCGGTGCGCCTGGCAACCTCCCCCAGCGCCAACTCACTCTCGGCATTGGCCAGTACCTGGAGAAAACGCACCGCAATCGACACCGACTGAATAGTGCCGGAGCGCTTTTCCGGGGCTGCTTGCGCCTCTTCGTCCAGGGCGGTCATCTCGTTGCTCAATTCTTCGCTCTCCTCGCCGGCGCGCACGGTCGCGCTTGTTGGCGGCCATGATACCGATTCCCTGAACCCGCACCTATTGCCATTTTGTGGAATGAATTCTTTATTGAGGAACGCAATAGCACCGTGCTACCCTCGAACGGGAAAGAGGATCATTCTCATTTGGGGGCATCTTGAAGGCACATCCACATCGCACACTGCGCCAAGGCTTTAGTGTGTTCACACTCTCGACATTGCTGGCTTCGCCCTACGCATTCGGGCAACCCGAGGTTAATGGCGGCAAGCCAGGCATTGTTTTCGAGCCGATCATCGTCACCGGTGAAAAGCTCGAACGCGAACTCAAGGACACCGCCTCCTCCGTGTCGATCAAGACCGCCAAGGAGATCGACAAGGAAAAGACCGGCAGCGCCTCGGTGGCCGAAGTACTCAATGATGTGCCCAACGTGATCTACACCGACTCGGTCGGCGCGCCGATCATCCGCGGCCAGGACACCCAGGGCCCGAACAACGGCCAGAACGTGTTCTGGGGCGGCACCGTGCCACGGGCGACAATCAACCTTGACGGCCATTACCTGAATTACAACGAGATGTTCTTCGGCGCCACCTCGGTCTGGGATATCGACAGCATCGAAGTGTTCCGCGGCCCGCAGACCACCTCGCAAGGGGCCAACGCGATTGCCGGTGCGATCATCGTCAACACCAAGGATCCGACCTTCACTCCCGAAGCTGCCTACCAGACCGAGGTCGGCAGTTATGACGCCAAGCGCAGCTCGGTGGCTGTTTCCGGCCCGTTGATGGGCAACGAACTGGCCGGCCGCCTGGCGGTGGACTACTCGGCTCGCGACACTTTCATCGATTACGACAACCCGAAGTTCCAGCGCGGCAAGGCCGACCAGAACTTCCGCGCCGTCACCGCCCGGGCCAAGCTGCTGTGGGTGCCCGAGTCGCTGCCGGGCCTTGAGGCCAAGTACACCTTCGCGCACAACGACAGCAACCGTCCGAGCCAGGAGGCCGCCTCGGCGCCCTTGCACAAGCTCGACCACGACACCACCACCATGCCCAGCTGGGAGCAGGACACCAACACCAGCGTGGTGGATGTCAGCTACGACTTCGACAACGGCATCAAACTGTTCAACCAGGCGCAATACTCGCTGTCCAACGTGCAGCGGTTCACCGGCATCGCCGGCGAAGGCGACGCCGATATCAAGCAGAAAAACGCCTCCAACGAATCGCGCATCACCTTCGGCGACGCCCTGGATACCCTAAGCGGCATGGGTGGCATCTACTACGCCCACACCAAGACCGACGAAACCCTGAACCTGCGCGGGCTCTCGGCCTTCGATGACACCAAGGAGAACCTCGGCATCTTCGGCGAACTCAGCTACCGCCTGAGTGAGCGCTGGACCCTGAGCACCGGCCTGCGCTTTCAGCAGGATCACATCGAGCGCCAGGGCAATTCGGTGCTGGCACCGACGGCACTGGACTACGAGAAAACCTTCTCCGCCCTGCTGCCCAAGGTCTCGCTGGCTTACGCAGCGACGCCGGACTGGACCGTCGGCGCCCTGGTCAGCCGCGGTTACAATCCCGGTGGCGTGTCGCTCAATCTGACCACCCGGCAATGGGCGTACTTCAAGGAAGAGTCGATCTGGAACTATGAGCTGTTCAGCCGCGCCAACCTGCTCGACGACCGCCTGATCCTCAGCAGCAACCTGTTCTATATGGACTTCAAGGACGCTCAGTACAACATCCCAGTGGTGATTTCCCCGGGTGTCGCCCAGTCCTACACCATCAACGCCGAAAAGGCCCACGCCTATGGCCTGGAGCTGAGCGCCGACTACCGTGTGCTCGACAACCTGACCCTCAAGGCCAGTGCCGGCGCCTTGCGTACACGCATCGACAAGATCTCCAGCAACGCCGACTACCAGGCCAACGAGTTTGCCCGCTCCCCCGGTTACACCCTGAGCGTTGGCCCGAGCTGGGACATCACCGACAAACTCAACCTCAACGTCCAGGTCCGTCACCTGGATGGCTATTACTCCGACACCGCCAACACCTCGTCCTACTCGGTGAAGCCCTACACCCTCACCGATGCGCGGATGAGTTACCAGTTCAACAAGCAGGTGCAGCTGTACGGCTACGTGAAGAACGTGTTCGACGACCGCTCGCCCACCTATATGCAGCAGAACCGCGGCATCGGCGGCACCGAGGCGAGCATGACCCTGCCGCGCATGGTCGGCGTCGGCGTCAAGGGCGCGTTCTGAGCCCATCAAAAGACCACAAGGAGAATTGCAAGGATGAGTACCCCCAAGCGCCTGCACATTGGCCTGTCACTGGCACCGACCTGGTTGAGCGGCGATGGCTGGCGGCGCGAGAACAGCAACATAGAAGGTATTTTCACCGCCGAGTTTGCGATTGATCTGGCCAAGCGCGCAGAAGCTGCGCACCTGGACTTTGTCTTTCGCCCCGATGTTCATGCTTTGGTGCCGGAGATGCTCGAAAGCGGCTCGGGCTTCGCCAGCCTCGACCCGAGCATCCTGCTCGCCGCAGTTGCCCAGCACACCTCGAAGATCGGCCTGGTTTCGACCGTATCGACCACCTTCCTGCCGCCCTATGTAGTCGCCCGCCAGTTGCAGTCTTTGAACTGGATCAGCAAGGGCCGGGTCGGCTGGAACATCGTCACCGCGCTGCAAGGCCACGAGAATTTCGGCCTGACGGCAATGCCCAGTGCCGATGAGCGTTACCAGCGGGCTGCGGAGTTCACCCGGGTGGTTCATCAGCTGTGGGACAGCTTCCCCAGCGACGCCCTGAAACTGGATCGCAGCACGGGCCGTTACGCCGACGCCTCACAGGTTCGCCCGATCGACCACGACGGCGCTCACCTGAAGGTCAAGGGCCCACTCAACCTGCCGGTGTACGCCAACACCCGAATCCCGCTGGTGCAAGCCGGCGCATCCGATTCGGGCCGTGACTTTGCCGCGTCGGTGGCCGACCTGGTATTCGCCCCCACGCCGGATATCGACGCTGCGCTCGAGCTGCGTCACGACCTGTCCCGCCGCGCTGAAAAACACGGCCGCGATCCGGCCGACATTCGCCTGCTGCCCGGCCTGAGCCTGTACCTGGCCGAGACCCGCGAACAGGCCCGCGAGCTGTTCATGTGCACCCACGCGCGCATCGACAAGCCGCGCAAGTTTGCCTCGATCAAGGAGATGACCGGGCTCGACCTCAACCAATGGCCAGAAGACCGCCCGATCACCGCCGCTGACCTGCCTGCGCCCGTGAGCAATCCTGGCAGCCGTACCCACACCAACCTGCTGCGACGCCTGATCGAACGTGAATCGCTGCGGGTCAGTGAGTTACTGTTGCGCCCAGAGGTGATCTCGGCTGCACACTGGCAGGTGATCGGTACGGTGGACGATGCCGTCGAGAGTATTGTCGAATGGGCTGCATCCGGTGCCATCGATGGCTTCATCGCGGCGCCCGGTGGCTCGCTGGAATCGGTGCACCTGTTCCTTGAACAGGTGATGCCACGCCTGGTGCAGGCCGGGTTGTTCCGCGAGTGCTACAGCGGCTCGACCTTTATCGAGCACCTCACCGAGCAATAAACGCCAGGCAAAAAAACACCCCTCGCGAGGGGTGTTTTTTGTCGGATGCTCAATCAGAGCAGGAAGATGGTGGCAAGGCCCAGGAAGATGAAGAAGCCACCACTGTCGGTCACCGCCGTGATCATCACGCTGGAGCCCATCGCCGGATCGCGGCCCAGGCGCACCAGGGTCATCGGGATCAACACCCCCATCAGCGCCGCCAGCAACAAGTTGAGGGTCATGGCGCCGGTCATGACCACGCCGAGCGACCAGCTGTCATACAGCAAGTAGGCAACCACACCAATCACTCCGCCCCAGATCAGGCCGTTGATCAGCGACACCGCTAGCTCCTTGCGCATCAACCGCGAGGTGTTGCCGGGGCTGACCTGGTCGAGGGCCATGGCGCGCACGATCATGGTGATGGTCTGGTTGCCGGAGTTGCCGCCGATACCGGCAACGATCGGCATCAGCGCCGCCAGTGCCACCAGTTTTTCGATCGAGCCTTCGAACAGGCCGATCACCCGCGAGGCGACGAAGGCAGTGATCAGATTGATTGCCAGCCACGCCCAGCGGTTGCGCAGCGAGCGCCAGACCGAGGCGAAGATGTCTTCTTCTTCGCGCAGACCGGCCATGCTCAGCACTTCGCTTTCGCTTTCTTCACGAATCAGGTCGACCATTTCATCGATGGTCAGACGGCCGATCAGGCGATCGCTCTTGTCCACCACCGGCGCGGAAATCAAGTCGTAACGCTCGAACGCCTGAGCGGCATCGTAGGCGTCTTCATCCGGGTGGAAGCTCACCGGATCGCTGGCCATGACCTCGGCGACTTTCTTCTCCGGGTCGTTGACCAGCAAGCGCTTGATCGGCAGCACGCCCTTGAGGATGCCGTCGTAATCGACCACGAACAGTTTGTCGGTGTGGCCTGGCAGCTCCTTGAGCCGGCGCAGGTAGCGCAATACCACTTCGAGGCTGACGTCTTCGCGGATGGTGACCATCTCGAAGTCCATCAATGCACCGACCTGGTCCTCGTCGTAGCTCAGGGCCGAACGCACGCGTTCGCGCTGCTGGGCATCGAGGCTTTCCATCAGCTCGTGGACAACGTCACGGGGCAGCTCGGGCGCCAGGTCAGCCAGTTCGTCGGCGTCCATTTCCTTGGCAGCGGCGAGCAGCTCGTGATCGTCCATGTCGGCGATCAGGGTCTCGCGGACCGAGTCGGACACTTCGAGGAGGATGTCACCGTCGCGCTCGGCCTTGACCAGTTGCCAGACGGTCAGACGATCGTCCAGCGGCAAGGCTTCGAGAATGTAGGCAACGTCGGCGGAGTGCAGGTCGTCGAGCTTGCGTTGCAGCTCGACCAGGTTCTGGCGGTGAACGAGGTTTTCTACCAGGTCATGGTGATGACCTTCCTGACGGTGGGTCAGGTCTTCGACCACGCGTTGACGCTGCAGCAGTTCGACCACCTGGGCCAGGCGATCCTGCAGGCTTTCTTGCGTCTTTTTTACTTCTACTTCAGTCATAGGCGAACTCCACTCCCAGCAGCGGAGCACGCCGGGAGATCAATCAGTCAATTCTTGATTGGCAAAACTTGCTATTGAGTAACTACTGGGTAAGTCCATGGTGGTATTCCACAAGCCCCGGCGGGGCTGACGGGCGCAATCATACACCGCTTGAGCTGTCAGGGTGCTGAAAAAATCGCGGCTAGAACAATCGTTTGCGAGACATACTTGTGACAACGTATGCAGGCAACAGTGCGACGGCGGTAGCGCGAAAAAAAACACATCGGGATCGGCATAAAATAGCGCGGGGCTGGCACGGCAACGATGACAGTCTATTCATCACGCCTTACCGGAAGATGAATGCCGGAAAGCAAAAAGCCCGCCTTGATAGGCGGGCTTTCTGTTGTATGGTGCACTCAGGAGGATTCGAACCTCCGACCGCTCGGTTCGTAGCCGAGTACTCTATCCAGCTGAGCTATGAGTGCAGATTGGCGCTTGATGGACCAGATCACCTCTGGTTACAGCTAAAGCAACTTTCAAACTGAAAACTGCTTCGGTGTATGGTGCACTCAGGAGGATTCGAACCTCCGACCGCTCGGTTCGTAGCCGAGTACTCTATCCAGCTGAGCTATGAGTGCAGGGTTGGCGCTTGATGGACCAGATCACCTCTGGTTGCAGCTGAAGCAGCATTCAAGTTGAAAACCGCTTCGTCGTATGGTGCACTCAGGAGGATTCGAACCTCCGACCGCTCGGTTCGTAGCCGAGTACTCTATCCAGCTGAGCTATGAGTGCATTTGTTACCGCGCATTATAGGCCGCTAAATCATTTTGCCAACCACTTTTTCGTTTAATTTCAACGACTTAGGCGATCCAGGCAGATTACAGCGTCCTACATGAATAATGGCGGAGAAGGGGGGATTCGAACCCCCGATACCCTTGTGAGGTATACTCCCTTAGCAGGGGAGCGCCTTCGGCCACTCGGCCACCTCTCCGCAACACGGGGCGTATAATAACCAGACCCTTCCCCGTTTGCAAACTCTTTTTTGAAAAAAACTCGATAAAAATTAATGGGTTGGTTCTTCGTCCTTCTCTTTCTTGATCCGCAGGTAGATTTCCTCACGGTGGACGGCCACTTCTTTAGGGGCGTTGACCCCTATCCGCACTTGGTTTCCTTTGACGCCGAGCACGGTCACGGTGATTTCGCCGTCGCCAATGATCAGGCTCTCGGCGCACCGACGAGTCAGAATCAACATAGCTTTCTCCTCACGCAATTCAGTTCAGGGATAACAGTCTGCAAAAAAAAGGGCTTCAGCCTACAACCCGTGACGGCTGCTGACCTACGCCTAAGTATTGACTAGCGCGAGCAAAAGCACAGATTTCTCACGCCAGCCAGAAACACGAAGGGCGCGGCATGGCCGCGCCCCCAGAGGCAGCCGCCTTACTCGCCCTGTCGGGCAGGGGCGTCCAGCTCGAAGGCGGTGTGCAGGGCGCGCACTGCCAGCTCCAGGTACTTCTCTTCTATTACCACCGAGACCTTGATCTCGGAGGTGGAGATCATCTGGATGTTGATGCTCTCCTTGGCCAGCGCTTCGAACATGCGGCTGGCAACACCGGCGTGGGAACGCATGCCGACGCCGACGATCGAGACCTTGGCGATGTTGGTGTCACCTACCACTTCGCGAGCGTTGAGCTCGGCGGCGGTCTTGTCCAGGACCTTGTGGGCCTTGTCGTAGTCGTTGCGATGCACGGTGAAGGTGAAGTCGGTGGTGTTATCGTGCGAAACGTTCTGCACGATCATGTCGACTTCGATGTTCGCGGCACTGATAGGGCCGAGGATCTTGAAAGCAACGCCCGGGGTATCCGGTACGCCACGGATGGTCAGCTTGGCTTCATCGCGATTGAAGGCGATGCCGGAAATGATCGGCTGTTCCATGGATTCCTCTTCATCAATGGTAATGAGGGTACCCGGACCCTCCTGGAAGCTGTGCAGCACGCGCAGCGGGACGTTGTACTTGCCGGCGAACTCGACGGCGCGGATCTGCAGCACCTTGGAACCGAGGCTGGCCATTTCCAGCATCTCTTCGAAGGTGATCTTGTCCAGGCGCTGGGCCTGGGCCACCACGCGCGGGTCGGTGGTGTAGACACCATCGACATCGGTGTAGATCTGGCACTCGTCCGCCTTGAGCGCTGCCGCCAGGGCCACGCCGGTGGTGTCGGAGCCACCGCGACCGAGGGTGGTGATGTTGCCGTGCTCGTCGACCCCCTGGAAACCTGCAACCACCACCACGCGGCCGGCCTTGAGGTCGCCACGAATCTTCTGGTCGTCAATCTGCAGGATGCGCGCCTTGTTGTGCGCGCTGTCGGTGAGGATCCGCACCTGGTTACCGGTGTAGGACACCGCCGGAATACCACGTTTGATCAGGGCCATGGCCAGCAAGGCGATAGTCACCTGCTCGCCAGTGGAGACGATCACATCCAGTTCACGCGGAACCGGCTGATCGCTGATCTTCTTGGCCAGGTCGATCAGGCGATTGGTTTCGCCGCTCATCGCCGACAGTACTACCACCAGGTCATCGCCGGCTTCGCGGAACTTCTTGACCTTGTCGGCAACCTGCTCGATTCGCTCGACTGTGCCGACCGAGGTACCGCCAAATTTCTGTACGATCAACGCCATTTCAAAGCCGCCTCAGCCCATGAAGGGCACCCAATAAACATTCAAACGACGCCATGGCCCGCCACTGGACGGCGGGCCGATGTACGCCTTAAACGCCCTGCTCCACGAATGGCACGGTCAGGGCCAGCGCGTTGTCCAGCGCGGCGGTGTCTACGCCACCACCTTGCGCCATGTCCGGACGACCACCGCCCTTGCCACCCACCGCGGCAGCGGCTTGCTTCATCAAATCACCGGCTTTGAGTTGGCCAGTCAGGTCTTTGGTCACACCGGCAACCAGTACGACCTTTTCCTCATGGACACTGCCGAGCAGGATCACTGCGCGGCCGAGTTTGTTCTTCAGTTGATCGACCAGCGCCAGCAGCGCCTTGCCATCCTGGCCATCCAGACGCGCGGCCAGGACTTTCACGCCCTTGACCTCGACGGCTGCACTGGACAGGTCGTCGCCAGCAACGCTGGCAGCCTTGGCCTGCAGTTGCTCCAGCTGTTTTTCCAGCTGGCGGTTGCGCTCCAGCACTGCCGAGAGCTTGTCGATCAGGTTTTCGCGGCTACCCTTGACCAGTTGCGCGGCTTCCTTGAGCTGCTCTTCGGCAGCGTTCAGGTAAGCCAGTGCGGCAGCGCCGGTGACCGCTTCGATCCGGCGTACGCCGGAGGCCACGCCACCTTCGCTGATGATCTTGAGCAGGCCGATATCACCGGTACGCTTGGCGTGGATACCGCCGCACAGCTCGACGGAGAAATCGCCGCCCATGCTCAGCACCCGCACGCTGTCGCCGTACTTCTCGCCGAACAGCGCCATGGCGCCCTTCTGCTTGGCGGTTTCGATATCGGTCTCTTCGGTTTTCACCTCGGAGTTCTTGCGCACTTCGCGGTTGACGATGTCTTCCAGGGCCTTGAGCTGCTCTGGCTTGACCGCCTCGAAGTGACTGAAGTCGAAGCGCAGGCGCTGGCTATCGACCAGCGAGCCCTTCTGTTGTACGTGATCGCCCAGCACCTGGCGCAGCGCAGCGTGCAGCAGGTGGGTGGCAGAGTGGTTCAGCGAGGTGGCGTGCTGGACGTCGGCATCGACCCGGGTCTGCACCTGGGTGCCGACAGTCAGGGTGCCGCTGGCCACCACACCGTGGTGCAGGAAGGCGCCGCCGGTCTTGGTGGTGTCGCGCACGTCAAAGCGCACGTTGTCGGCCTGCAGGTAGCCGGTGTCGCCCACCTGGCCACCGGACTCGGCGTAGAACGGCGTGCGGTCGAGGATGACCACGCCCTCCTCGCCTTCGCCCAGCTGCTCGACAACCTTGCCGTCCTTATAAAGAGCAACGATGCTGGCGCTGCCTTCGGTGGCGTTGTAGCCGGTGAACTCGGTGGCCACGTCGACCTTGACCAGGGTGTTGTAGTCCAGGCCGAAGGCGCTGGCGGAGCGGGCACGCTCACGCTGGGCTTCCATCTCGCGCTCGAAGCCTGCTTCGTCGATGGTCAGCTCACGTTCGCGGGCGATGTCGGCGGTCAGGTCCATCGGGAAGCCATAGGTGTCGTACAGTTTGAACACCACGTCACCCGGCACCACGGTGCCCTTGAGCTCGGCCAGGTCCTGCTCGAGGATCTTCAGGCCCTGCTCCAGGGTCTTGGCGAACTGCTCTTCTTCAGCCTTGAGCACGCGCTCGATGTTGGCCTGCTGCTGCTTGAGCTCGGGGAAGGCTTCGCCCATCTCGGCGACCAGGGCGGCGACGATCTTGTAGAAGAAGCTGCCGGTGGCGCCCAGCTTGTTACCGTGGCGGCAGGCGCGACGGATGATGCGGCGCAGGACGTAGCCGCGGCCTTCGTTGGACGGCAGTACGCCGTCGGCAATCAGGAAGCTGCAAGAACGGATGTGGTCGGAGACCACCTTGAGCGACGACTGCTCGGCATTGGCGCAGCCGATGGCGGCGGCCGAAGCGCTGAGCAGGTTGCGGAACAGGTCGATCTCGTAGTTCGAGTGCACATGCTGCATGACCGCACTGATGCGTTCCAGGCCCATGCCGGTATCCACCGACGGTGCAGGCAGCGGGTGCAGCACGCCATCGGCAGTGCGGTTGAACTGCATGAAAACGTTGTTCCAGATCTCGATGTAACGGTCGCCATCTTCTTCCGGCGAGCCGGGCGGGCCGCCCCAGATGTCGGCGCCGTGATCATAGAAGATCTCGGTGCAAGGGCCGCACGGGCCGGTATCGCCCATGGTCCAGAAGTTGTCGGAGGCGTAGGGCGCGCCCTTGTTGTCGCCAATGCGCACCATGCGCTCGGCCGGTACGCCGATCTCTTTGGTCCAGATGTCGTATGCCTCGTCGTCGCTGGCATAGACGGTGACCCAGAGTTTCTCTTCCGGCAGGCTCAGCACCTTGGTCAGGAAGGTCCAGGCGTAGGTGATCGCGTCCTTCTTGAAGTAATCACCGAAGCTGAAGTTGCCCAGCATTTCGAAGAAGGTGTGGTGACGGGCGGTGTAGCCGACGTTTTCCAGGTCGCTGTTCTTGCCACCGGCGCGCACGCATTTCTGGCTGCTGGTCGCGCGGGTGTAGGCGCGCTTTTCCTGGCCAAGGAAGCAGTCCTTGAACTGGTTCATCCCCGCGTTGGTGAACAGCAGGGTCGGGTCGTTGCCCGGAATCAAGGAGCTGGAGGCAACTCGGGTGTGTCCCTGCTCTTCGAAGAAGCGAAGGAAGGCTTCACGGATTTCTGCGCTTTTCATAGGTTCTTCCACGGAAACGGCGGCCTTAAGGCAAATGCTTGCGTCAAATTGACGAAACGACGGCAAAGGGCCGCATTATATCGGGCCTTAGGCTCGGGTGCAGTGTGTTTATGCTATAGAAACCGTCAATTGGACGGCCTGCAACGACAACGTCAGCGAAAAACCGCTCGCTGGCACCCTGCCCGGCCTCTCAGGGCCTGTTGTGATCTGGTGACACGGTATTACTGGGGCCGTATAAAACAATTGGCAAGGTTTCCCTGATGAAATGTCGTTCATCCGGAAAAAACCGTTAGCAGCCTATACGTTTACCTGACATCTGTGCTAATAATTCCCCGCCGCCGATACCGGTGGCAACGTTCTCAGGGCGGGGTGCAATTCCCCACCGGCGGTAATTGCGCGCAATGCGCATAGCCCGCGAGCGCTTGCAGGCCAGCCTGCAAGGTCAGCAGACCCGGTGTGATTCCGGGGCCGACGGTCATAGTCCGGATAAAGAGAGAACGGGATAGGCGCAGCCGCGCCTGTCGCTTTGCACCTGCACGGCGAAATCCCCTTCGATCCAGCGCCCTGTTTCTCATACAAACAGGAGTCCGTTTCAATGCAACCTACCGCAATCGATAGCAAGAACCCTTCCCACGAGCGCATCGCCTTCATCCAGGCTTGCTGGCACAAAGACATTGTCGACCAGGCGCGCAAGGCATTCGTCGAGGAAATGGGTAAACAAGGCTATCAGCCCAGCGACATCGACTTCTTCGAAGTCGGCGGCGCTTTCGAGATCCCCCTGCACGCCAAGCTGCTGGCCCGTGGCGGCCGCTACGCTGGCATCGTTGCTGCCGGCCTGGTGGTCGATGGCGGCCTGTACCGCCACGAGTTCGTCGCCCAGTCGGTGATCAGCGGCCTGATGCAGGTGCAACTGGAAACCGAAGTGCCGGTGTTCTCGGTTGTACTGACCCCGCACCATTTCCATGCCGGCGACGAGCACCAGAACTTCTACTTCGAACACTTCCTGGTCAAGGGCGTGGAAGCGGCGAAAACCTGCGCCGATACCTTGCAGAAGTTGCGTGCGTTACGCCGTAACGAAGTAGCGCAAAAACGCGCAATCTAGTCCTGCATCACCAGCGCCGGCCGCACCGCTGCGGCCGGTTCTTGGGCCCATGGCACCGCTCAGCGATGGGCCTGGCAGCCTCCCCGCCTTGCGCACAGATGCATAAATATGTAGTGCCCGGACATGTTCAAACCTCCATAGCCTGACGTTTTCCCAACGCCCAATGGAGTGGACATGTACAACTTAACCAACCCCAATCCGACTTACTACCTCACCGGGCGCGGCTCGGGCTATGCCCACTTCCAGTATGACGATGACCCGGATCCTGGCGCGGTCCGTCAAGTGATCCTGCTGCATGAGGACAGCAATGTCACCGTCACCTCGGAACACTTCAAGCACTCGAAAACCAGCGCCCCTCACACAAGTCAGGTGGATATACAGGTCCGGTCACCTGCTGAAAATATTGAAATTTCAACCCTGGACTGCAACCTGCACGCTGTCATCGGCACGACCAGGTTTGTCCTGGCGATGAACGACGATCAAATACTGGTCCTGCGCACTCAAAACGCTGGCAGCAGGATCTGGATCACTGAAGACGTGCATCACCAAGTCATTATCAATGCGGGTTATGGCAACAACCATATCGAAACGGGCAGCGGCGACAGCAAAATCTACGTCGGGGCCGGCAACAATCGTATTGTCCTCGGCACAGGGCTTACCTACATCGAAACGGGCTCAGGAGAAAACCGTATCGACGGCAACATCCTGCTGGGCAGCGCAGGCAGTGAGATCTTCTACGCCCGCAACCTGCCCGGCGACAGCCGCTTCAGCCAACCGGTAAGCCCTGAACATGCGGCCCTGGGCAATAACAGTATCCGCCCACAAGGGGACTCACGCTTTCAACGCCTGGTCGCCGACCACCTTGACCTGCTGCGCAAGACCAGCACGGGAAGACAGCTGCTGTCGGCACTGGACAACAGACCCTCGATCACGGTGGACGAAATCCTGAACCATTTACCCTCGGGCTATGAGCCCGACATGGATTTCGATGACAGTTTCGGTGATCACTTCGTTGCACCTAACGGCGATCCGGGCATTGGCGACGCTGGCGGAAAACTGCACTTCAACCCTGCAGGGCCAGCTTCCGACGACCTGCCCCTGCTGGATTTCTATCGTTGCCTGTGCAATGCCTGGAACTCCCTCACCGGCTCGGTTTTCCCAGGCACCTCAATGATCACCACACGAGCCGGCAAGCAACAGGAGGTAGCTAATTCGCAACTGCAGGCCATCGGCATTATCACCAGCCATAGGCCTTTTGATTTCGGCTTGTCCGCCGATACCCCTGCCCTGCGTACCAACCCAGCGCCCTTTACGGAAAATGCCTTGCGCCTGGAGCTGGGCCTGGCTCCGCGAATTCACTTTTAAGTTCAAACGTGCCCAACTCAAGCAAGGCCCTGATCTGACGCGGGCACGATCAAAATACCCGCCCGAAGGCCGTTCTTGACTTTCGGGTTGGGGAAGATGATGCGCGCGCCCTGCTCTTCGACAATCCAGCGGGTATCGGCGATATCCTCGGCCAGCAGATAGCCGGGTTCGAGCTCCGAAAAGTTCTCGACATCGGCCGGCAGGTTCAGGCGAAAATGCTCGCTGTGCTTGATGATCTCGCGCGCCACGCTGAACAGTTTCAATCCATCCAGGGCCTCAGGCGGCTCGGGTTCGGTGCCATCGATAATCTGTTTGAGGCGGGTTTCCAGGCGATCGACGTTGACCGCGCCGTTCTCTCCGAACGGCCGCGCCTTGCCCAGTTCCAGGGTAAAGGCTTCGGCCCCCAGTTGCTCATAGGTGTAGGCCGTGAAGGTGATCGACACCTTGCTCTGCAGCAGCACCGCCTCCATGCCGGCCGCGCTCAGGCGCGCCAGTTCGCGGCGCGAATGCTGGCGGCCTTCCTTGTACGGATAGAGCGCGAACTGCTCGATCTTCGAACCGCGAATGGCGGTGTGCAGGTCGTAATGCAGACGGGTGCGATCAGGCACACTGAAGAAAGTCGCCGCCAGGCGCTCCAGCTCGCAGGCGCGCAGGGCCTCGGGGCCGCTGGTCTGATCGTGGCGACCATTGAACAGGCGGTTGACGTCTTGCTCGATATAACGCTCGCCGCGGCGGATCGCGTCAGGGTTACCGAACAGGAACAGAATACGCGCGCGCGGCTTGAGATCGCCGCGGGCAATGTCGTGCAGCAACCGGTCAAGCAGCTCGATCGGTGCGGTTTCGTTGCCATGGATACCCGCCGAAAGCAGCAGGTCCAGGCCATTGTCAAGG
Source organism: Pseudomonas sp. B21-035 (assembly GCF_024748945.1). Lineage (NCBI taxonomy): Bacteria > Pseudomonadati > Pseudomonadota > Gammaproteobacteria > Pseudomonadales > Pseudomonadaceae > Pseudomonas > Pseudomonas sp. B21-035. The sequence continues at coordinate 1,611,250 of NZ_CP087179.1, read as the reverse complement.
GCATCGGGTGGGCGCACTTCGAGGGCGCCCTCGCCGAGCCAGCGCATGCGTACGCCTTCGACAGTCAGCTGGGTCTTCTCTGCCGGTTCACGACCGGCCAGGGTCAGTTCAAGCAGTTTGCCGAGGGCGAGCATGGGCTATTCCTTAGTGATGGTGGCCGCAATCGGGACCATGGACGTGATCATCATCGTCGCCGGCATCGGCCGGTTCCATTTCCAGCTGCAGGCTCACCAGGTTGGTGGCCAGCGGGCGCAGCAGCAGGTTGGCGTACTCGGTGTCGTCTTCTTCAACGTCGACGCCGATCAGCAGCTGACCACGGCCATCCTGCTGAATCCATACCTCCTTGCCTTGCCAGACCACCGCAAAGCGGGTGCAGGAAGTTTCCAGCTGGGTACCATCTTCATCTTCAAGGATCAGCTGCAGGGCGTCGGACATAGTCGAATTCTCTCTCAAGGTTGGAGTTGGAACGGATAGACCGAACCCAGTTTGAGGATCTGGGTCAGTTCATCCAGTGCCGTACGACATTCCAGCAACAGCTGCGGATCGGCCAGGTCGGTTTCGCTCAGGCGATCGCGGTAGTGCTTGTCGACCCATTGGGTCAAGGTGTCGTACAGCGGTGCGGTCATGATAACGCCTGGATTGACCGCCGCCAGTTCCGTTTCTTTCAATGCCACACGCAAGCGCAGGCACGCCGGCCCGCCACCGTTCTGCATGCTTTGCTTGAGGTCGAAGACCTTGACCTCGCCGACCGGCCCGCCCGAGCGGGTCAGGGACGACAGATAGGCCCAGACCCGCTCGTTGTTGCGACACTCTTCCGGCACGATCAGCAGCATCGAACCATCGGCGCGCGACAGCAACTGGCTGTTGAACAGGTACGAACGCACCGCGTCCTCTACCGTTACAGCCGAGCGCGGTACGCAGATTGCCTTGAAGTTGCCGCCTCGTTTAGCCAGTTTAGCCTGCAGTTGGCCAAGCATCGCCTCGGTCTCAAGGAAGGCGTCCTCGTGGTAGAACAGCACTTCGCCGTTACCGACCGCGATCACGTCGTTGTGGAACACGCCCTGGTCGATCACCGCCGGGTTCTGCTGGGCGAAGACCACGCCCTCCTCGCTCAGGCCGTGCAGGCGTGCGACGGCTTGCGACGCCTCAAGCGTCTGGCGTGCCGGGTACTTCTGTGGCGCCGGGTAGCGGGTGTCGAAGGCGCTGCGGCCGTAGACGAAGAACTCGACACCGGCCTCGCCGTAGCTGCGGCAGAAACGTGTGTGGTTGGCCGCGCCTTCGTCACCAAACTGCGCTACCGCCGGCAAAGCGGCGTGGTGGGCAAAATGCTTGTTATCAGCAAACATGGCGCCGAGCACGCGGCTGGTGGTTGGGTGCTCGATGCTGCGGTGGTACTTGCAGTTGAGGTTGGCGGCGGTGAAGTGCACGCGACCGTCCGCAGTGTCGGCACTGGGGCTGACGGTGGCGGCGTTGGCCACCCACATGCTCGAGGCCGAGCAGCTGGCGACCAGCAACGGCATGGCCTCTTTGGCGGCACGCTCGATCACTTGTGCGTCGGTTCCAGTGAAACCCAGGCGGCGTAGTGCTGCCACGTCCGGGCGCTCCTGCGGGGCCAGTACGCCCTGCTGGAAGCCCATCTCCATCAACGCCTTCATCTTCGCCAGGCCCTGACGCGCCGCTTCACGCGGGTTGGATGCCTGCTGGCTGTTGCTTTGCGAAGCAACGTTACCGTACGACAGCCCGCCGTAGTTGTGCGTCGGTCCGACCAGACCATCAAAATTCACTTCAAACGATTTCATCGGCAAGGCTCCGTGGACCTTTTGTTATAGGGAGACGCCGGGCGTCAGTGTCGCAGGCAGGGTCAGGCTGGCGGTCTCCAGCGAGGCTACCGGGTAAGCGCAATAATCAGCCGCGTAATAGGCACTGGCGCGGTGGTTGCCGCTGGCGCCCACGCCACCGAATGGCGCGCTGCTGGCGGCGCCGGTCAGTTGCTTGTTCCAGTTGACGATGCCGGCGCGGCTTTGCAGCCAGAAGTACTGATAGCGCGCGTGGGAATCGGACAACAGGCCGGCGGCCAGGCCGTACTGGGTGTTGTTGGCCTCGGCGATGGCCGCATCGAAATCACTGTAGCGAATCACCTGCAGCAGCGGGCCGAAGAACTCTTCGTCCAGGCGCTCGGCGACTGCGCTGACATCGATGATGCCCGGGGTCAGCAGGGCAGCGGTGGCTTGCGGCTGGGTCATTGGCAGCAGCGACACGCCGCCGTTGCCGAGCAGGTGCGCCTGAGCATCGAGCAGTGCCTTGGCCGCGCCCAGGGAAATCACCGAGCCCATGAACGGCGCCGGCTGCTGGTCGAAGGCACCGACCGTAATGTTCTTGCTCACTTCGACCAGGCGTTTGAGCAGCGCATCGCCCCAGGCGCCTTGCGGCACCAGCAGGCGGCGCGCGCAGGTGCAGCGCTGGCCGGCGGAAATGAACGCCGACTGGATGATGGTGTACACCGCAGCGTCAAGGTCCTTGACCTCGTCGACCACCAGCGGGTTGTTGCCGCCCATCTCCAGGGCCAGGATCTTGTCCGGGCGCCCGGCGAACTGCTGGTGCAGCAGGTTGCCAGTGCGGCTGGAGCCGGTGAAGAACAAACCGTCGATGCCCGGGTTGGCAGCCAGGGCCACGCCGGTTTCGCGGGCGCCCTGGACCAGGTTGAGCACGCCTGCCGGCAGGCCGGCGTCGATCCAGCACTTGACCGTCAGCTCGGCGACTTTCGGAGTCAGCTCGCTGGGCTTGAACACCACGGTATTACCGGCCAGCAGCGCCGGGACAATATGCCCGTTGGGCAGGTGGCCGGGGAAGTTGTACGGGCCGAACACTGCAACCACACCGTGAGGCTTATGGCGCAGCACGGCGGTGGCATCGGCCAGCGGGCCGCTCTTTTCACCGGTGCGTTCGCGGTAGCTCTGTACCGAAATCGCTACCTTGTTGACCATGCTGGTCACTTCGGTGGCGGCTTCCCACAGCGGCTTGCCGGTTTCTTCACCGATGCAGCGCGCCAGCTCGTCGGCATTGGCCTTGAGCGCCGCGGCAAAGGCTTCAAGCACGCTGATGCGCGCTTCCAGCGACTGCAGCGCCCAGCCGGCAAAGGCCTGGCGCGCGGCCTTGACCGCACTGTCGACCTGCCCGGCGTTGGCGCCCTGGCCTTGCCAGACAACCTGCTGGCTGACCGGGTTAAGTGATTGCAGCGCTTCGCCCTGCCCTGCCTGCCAACTGCCGGCGATAAAGTGAGTCGTCATTATTTGGCCTCCCGGGCAGCAGACAGTGGTACCGCACGCACCTGGTCACCAGCGCTCAGGCGCAGGCGTTTGGCGGTCTGAGGATCGACCACCAGGGTGCCGGCAGCAAGGCGCGCCGGTGCGGCAGTAATGCGGCAGTCTTCACGCTTGCGGTTGTGGATGATGAATGGGGTGGCATCGTCGCCTGGAGTGCCAACAGCCAGCACCAGTGCCTGGCTGTCGTGCACCGCACGAATCTTGGCGGTCTCGCACTCCACCGCAGGGCCTGCGTCAAAGATATCGACATAGCCCTGGTAGCTGAAACCTTCGCTCTTGAGCATCGCCAGCGCAGGCTCTGTGTCGGTGTGCACCCGGCCAATGACGTTGCGCGCCGCTTCCGAGAGGAAGCAGGTGTACAACGGAAACTTGGGCATCAGCTCGGCAATGAAGGCCTTGTTGCCGACACCGGTCAGGTAGTCGGCCTGGCTGAATTCCATCTTGAAGAAGTGCCGGCCCAGGCTTTCCCAGAACGGCGAACGACCCTGCTCGTCGGACATACCGCGCATTTCGGCAATGATCTTGTTGCCGAACAGCTCCGGGAACTCGGCGATAAACAGCAACCGCGCCTTGGCCAGCAGGCGGCCATTGAGGCCACTGCGGTGATCGGCGCGCAGGAACAGCGAGCACAGTTCGGAGTTGCCGGTCAGGTCGTTGGCCAGGAACAGGGTGGGAATTTCCCGGTAGATGTTCAGCTCCTGGGAAGCGCTGACGGTCAGGCCGACCCGGTAGTTGTACCAGGGCTCACGCAGGCCGACCGCGCCGGCGATGGCAGAGATACCCACCACCACGCCTTCGTCGTTTTCCAGCACGAACAGGTAGTCGGCATCGCCGCGCTCGGCTTCGCCACGGAAGGTTTTCTCGGCCCAGCCGACCCGGTGCGACAGGCGCTGTTCATTGGCCGGCAAGGTGGTCAGGCCGGTGCCGGTGCTGCGCGCCAGCTCGATCAGCGCGGGTAAATCGCTGCTGCGTACGGGACGAACGATCATGCTATCTCCTCGGGCGGCGGCCTTTGGCCTGCCGCAAAACTCGACCTGGGTGTTCGATTATCGAACCGCAGGGATCAAACCGCGACCAGACGCACGCTGGCGCCTTCGCCGACGCCCAGGGCTTCGGCGGCTTCAAGACTGAGGCTGACCGGCTTACCGGGGGCCCAGTCGAGCTCCAGCAGCACTGCGCGGTAGTCCTGCAACTGGCCATTGCTGACCAGGTACGGGCGCCCGCCCTTGCTGGCAGAGTCGTCCAGCTTGACCGGCATCACCCGGCTCTGGGCAATCGAGCGGATCCCGGAAACCCGCGCATGCAGGGTCGGGCCGCCGTCGAAAATGTCGATGTAGTGATCGGTCTCGAAGCCTTCGCGCATCAGGATGTCGAAGGTGATCTGCGCCCGCGGATGCACCTGGCCCATGGCCTCCTGCGCGGCGTCCGGCAGCAGAGGCACGTAGATCGGGTAATGGGGCATCAGCTCGGCCAGGAAGGTCCGGCTCTTGAGGCCGCACAGGCGCTCGGCCTCGGCGTAGTTGAGGTCGAAGAAGTTGCGCCCGATGGCGTCCCAGAACGGCGAATCACCATGCTCGTCGCTGTAGCCGACAATCTCGGTCACCACCGATTCGGCAAAGCGCTCCGGGTGGGCGGCCATGAACAGCAGGCGGCCACGGGAGTTGAGCTCGGCCCAGCCGCTGCCGACCAGTTCCGGCAGTACGTAGAAGCTGGTCAGCAGGCTGTTGCCGGTCAGGTCGTGGCACTGCGAGAGGACGTGGATCTTGTTGTGGATCTTCAGCTCGCGCGACGCATGCACGAAGGTCTCGTTGCGAAAGCTGTAGAACGGCTCGGAATAGCCGGCCGAGGCAACGATGGCCGAGCAGCCGACCAGCTTGCCGCTGCTGCTGTCTTCGAGAACAAAGAAGTAGCTCTCTTCACCGTTGAAGCTGACTTCAGCGGCGAAGGAGGTTTCCGAAGCGGCAATCTTGTCGCTCAGGCGACCGGCATCATCCGGCAAGGACGTGACACCAATGGGGCTGTCTGCGGCAAGACGCTGCACTTCGCCCAGATCAGCCATTTGCGCGGGGCGCATCACCAGCATGGTGTCACTCCTTTCGGGTATACAGGCCGACATCCGCCGGCTCAGATAAAAACAGCAGGCGCCCGCAGGCACCTGCTCTGGAATTCGGTATCACCGGCCCCGCAGGGCCGATGACAGGACTGCAAGCGTGAATCAGGCCTGAGTCAGTTTTGCCGCGGCACGCTCGAAACGATCCAGGCCTTCGTCGATGTCGGCATCTTCGACCACCAGGCTCGGGGCGAAACGCACGACATCCGGGCCGGCTTGCAGGACCATCAGGCCTTCTTTCTCGGCGGCGTTGAAGACGTCCTTGGCCTTGCCCTTCCAGGCTTCAGACAACACGCAACCGATCAGCAGGCCAACGCCACGTACCTGGGTGAACAGGCCGTACTTCTCGCCGATCTGCTCCAGGCGCGCCTTGAACTTCTGGTGCTTGGCCTTGACGCCGGCCAGCACTTCAGGGGTGTTGACCACATCCAGCACGGCGTTGGCCACCGCACAAGCCAGCGGGTTGCCGCCGTAGGTGGTGCCGTGGGTGCCGACGGCCAGGTGCTTGGCCAGGTCTTCGGTGGTCAGCATGGCGCCGATCGGGAAACCGCCGCCCAGGCTCTTGGCGCTGGAGAGGATGTCCGGGGTCACGCCGTAGTGCTGGTAGGCGAACAGCGAGCCAGTACGGCCAACGCCGGTCTGCACTTCGTCGAAGATCAGCAGCGCGTTGTGCTTGTCGCACAGCTCGCGGGCGCCTTGCAGGTAGGCAACGTCAGCCGGGACCACGCCGCTTTCACCCTGGATCGGCTCGATGACCACAGCGCAGGTCTTGTCGGATATCTGTGCCTTGAGCGCTTCCAGGTCGTTGTACGGCACGTGGCTGATGCCGGTGATTTTCGGCCCGAAACCGTCGGAGTACTTCGGCTGGCCGCCGACGCTGACGGTGAACAGGGTACGACCGTGGAAGCTGTTAACGGTGGCGATGATTTCGTGCTTCTCGGGGCCGAAACGGTCGTGGGCGACACGACGGGCCAGCTTGAATGCGGCCTCGTTGGCTTCGGCACCGGAGTTGCAGAAGAACGCACGGTCGGCAAAGGTCGCGTCGACCAGCTTGTGCGCCAGGCGCAGGGCCGGCTCGTTGGTGAACACGTTGGACACGTGCCACAGTTTGTTGGCCTGCTCGGTCAGGGCGCCAACCAGCGCCGGATGCGCATGGCCAAGCACGTTTACGGCGATGCCGCCGGCGAAATCGATCAGCTCGCGGCCCGCCTGATCCCACACGCGGGAGCCCGCTCCACGGACGGGAATGAAAGCCGCCGGTGCATAGTTGGGGACCATCACTTGATCGAAATCGGCGCGTTGCACCGGAGCTTGCGGAGCGGACATCGGAGTCTCCTGAAGAGGAACGCCTGCCTGGAACTGGCGAGCGATGGGGGGATTGTAAGGACAGATCGGCGCCTGACCTTGCCGCCAAGCGACAACTTCTTATAGCGCCAAACCCTGTTTTACCAAGGCTTACGGCAATGCGACAAATAGGGTCGCAAAGGCGCAGTTTAAACGCTGCGGGGAATATGCGGGAGATTCTGTATGGGCGGTTCGATCGCGGCGACCCGACTTGCCCCGCGATCAAAAATCAACCGCGCTCGGCGGGTACCGAAGACAGTTCGAACGGGCTGCTGCTTCGTCGCTGGTTACGATCTTCGCGCGGCGTGGCACCGAAGAAGTTGCGATAGGCGCTGGAGAAATGCGGCCCGGAAGAAAACCCGCAAGAGAGGCCGATCTGGATGATCGACTTGCTGGTCTGCATCAGCATCTGCCGGGCCTTGTTCAGCCGCAGCTCCAGGTAATACTGGCTCGGCACGCGATTGAGGTACTGCTTGAAGATCCGCTCCAGTTGGCGGCGCGAGACGCATACATGCTGGGCGATCTCGTCGGTGGTCAGCGGCTCTTCGATATTGGCTTCCATCAGCAGCACGGCCTGGGTCAGCTTCGGGTGGCTGGAGCCCAGGCGGTTCTGCAGCGGAATGCGCTGGCGCTCGCCGCCCTCGCGAATCCGCTCGACCACCAGTTCTTCCGACACCGCACCGGCAAGCTCGGCACCGTGATCGCGGGCCAGCACCGCCAGCAACAGGTCGATCACCGACATGCCGCCGCACGCTGTCAGGCGGTCGCGGTCCCAGTCGAACAGGTGGCTGGTGGCGATGACCTTGGGGAAACGCTCGGCGAAATCATCCTGCCAGCGCCAGTGCACTGCGGCCCGGTAACCATCGAGCAGGCCCAGTTGCGCCAACGGATAGACCCCCGCCGACAAGCCGCCGACCACGCAACCGGCACGCACCAGTTGCTTGAGTGCGCTGGCCAGGCTCGAGGCCACGGCCTGCGGCGGCTCGTCCGCCAGCAGGAACAGCTTCTGACAGCCTTCGAGCTTGCCCGCCCACGGCTCGCCCGGCAGGCGCCAGGCACCCTCGCCAGGCGCTTCGGCCTGCAGGAAGGACAACTCGTAGACCACTTCCGGATGAACCTTCTGTGCTACCCGCAACACCTCCTCGGCCAGCGCCAGGGTCAGGGCTTTGGTGCTGGGCCAGATGAGAAAACCGATTCGCTGGGTGGTCATGGGATGCGGTCCGAAACCTGAGAGAGGTCAAGAAGTTAGAGCCTGGTCAGGCTGCGCTTGATACGCAGCATGACCCATTTTGGTGCAAAGCGGCAATCTTACTTCAAGCTGCCCGAGAGGAACTGCTGCAGACGTTCCGACTGCGGATTGACCAGCACTTCGCGCGGGTTGCCGCTCTCTTCCACCAGGCCCTTGTGCAGGAACACCAGCTGGTTCGACACCTCACGGGCAAAGCCCATTTCGTGGGTGACCACGACCATGGTCCGGCCTTCCTGTGCCAGCGACTGCATGACCTTGAGCACGTCGCCAACCAGCTCCGGGTCGAGCGCCGAGGTCGGCTCGTCGAACAGCATCACTTCCGGCTCCATGGCCAGCGCCCGGGCAATCGCCACGCGCTGCTGCTCACCACCGGACATATGCCCAGGATAGGCGTCCTTGCGGTGGGCGACACCGACTTTGGCCAGGTAGTGCTCGGCTTTTTCCAGGGCGTCTTTCTTCGACATGCCGAGCACGTGCACCGGCGCTTCGATGATGTTTTCCAGCGCGGTCATGTGCGACCACAGGTTGAAGTGCTGGAACACCATCGACAGGCGCGAACGCATGCGCTGCAGCTGCTTGGGATCGGCGGCCTTGAGCGCGCCATCCTTGTTGGCTACCAGCTTCAACTCTTCGTTGTTGAGCAGGATCTTGCCCGCGTGCGGCTGCTCGAGCAGGTTGATGCAGCGCAGGAAGGTACTTTTGCCCGAACCGCTGGAGCCGATGATGCTGATCACGTCGCCTGCCTTGGCCGCCAGGGACACGCCCTTGAGCACTTCGTGACTGCCGTAGCGTTTATGCAGGTCTTGGATTTCGAGTTTGTACATGCTGTCGATTCTCACAAAGCAGTCAGTCTTGAGCTAACGCTCAGGGCGAAAAAGTGGGCGCAGGCCGTCAGTGCTTGCGCGGCGCCAGGTAGCCCAGCCAGCGGCGCTCAGCCAGCTTGAACAGGCGCACCAGAATGAAGGTCAGGCACAGGTAGAACACGCCGGCCGTGATGTAGGCCTCGAACGGCAGGTAGTACTGGGCGTTGACCGTGCGCGCCGCACCGGTGATGTCGATCAGGGTGACGATCGACGCCAGGCTGGTGGTCTGCAGCATCATGATCACTTCGTTGCTGTACTGCGGCAGCGCCCGGCGCAGGGCCGATGGCAGGAGGATGCGGCGGTACATCTTGACCCGCGACATGCCCATGGCCTTGGCCGCCTCGATCTCGCCATGGGGCGTGGCCTTGAGGCTGCCGGCGATGATCTCGGCGGTATAGGCGCTGGTGTTGATGGCAAAGGCCAGGCAGGCACAGAAGGTTGCACTGGACAGCCACGGCCAGAGGAAGCTTTCACGCACCGCTTCGAACTGGGCCAGGCCGTAGTAGATCAGAAACAGCTGCACCAGCATCGGCGTGCCGCGGATCACGTAGGTATAGAGCCAGGCGCTCATGTTCACCAAAGGCTGCTTGGAGACCCGCATCAGGCCCAGTGGGATCGCCGCCAGCAAACCGAACAGCAGCGACAGCGCCAGCAGCTTGAGGGTGGTCAGCAGGCCGCTCAGGTACAGCGGCAGCGCTTCCCAGATGACGTTGTAGTCGAAAATCATAGATCAGCCGCCTTTACGCCAACCGAGTAGCGCTTCTCGAGGTAACGCAGGGCCAGCAGCGAAACACTGGTGATCACCAGGTACAGCGCCGCTACCGCCAGGAAGAAGGTGAAAGGTTCGCGGGTGGCATCGGCCGCCTGCTTGGCCTTGAACATCATGTCCTGCAGGCCCACTACCGAAATCAGTGCGGTTGCCTTGGTCAGGACCAGCCAGTTGTTGGTGAAGCCGGGGATCGCCAGGCGAATCATCTGCGGCACCAGCACCCGGAAGAACACTTGCAGGCTGCTCATGCCATAGGCCATGCCAGCTTCGGCCTGCCCCTTGGGAATGGCCATGAACGCCCCGCGGAAGGTTTCCGACAGATAGGCACCAAAGATGAAGCCCAAGGTGCCGATACCCGCCATCAGCGGATTGAGGTCGATGTAGTCGTCAAAGCCCAGTAGCGGCGCGACGCGATTGAGCAGATCCTGGCCGCCGTAGAAAATCAGCAGGATCAGAACCAGATCGGGAATCCCGCGGATCACGGTGGAATACAGATCGCCGAGCCAGGCCAGCCAGCGCACTGGCGACAAACGCAGCGCCACACCGATCAGACCGAGCACGATGGCCAGGGCCATGGACGACAAGGCGAGCTGTAGCGTCAGCCACGCTCCGTCGAGGATGACTGCCCCGTAGCCTTTCAACATGATGAGGTCCTCGACCTTAGGGATGAAAAAATGGTGCAAACCTCAGAGTCTCTGCTGCTTGCACCATTGAACAGGTGAAACGTCGACGATTTACTTGGCGTCTGGGCCGTAGATGTCGAAGTTGAAGTACTTGTCCTGAATCTGCTTGTACTTGCCGTTGGCACGGATGGCCGCGATGGCAGCGTTGATGCGATCCAGGTTGGCCTTGTCGCCTTTGCGCACGGCAATGCCGATGCCGTCACCGAAGTACTTGGCGTCGGTGAACGATGGGCCAACGAAGGCGAAGCCTTTACCGGCATCAGTCTTCAGGAAACCGTCTTCCAACAGCGTAGCATCGGCGACGGTGCCATCCAGACGGCCAGCGGCGACGTCCAGGTAGATTTCGTTCTGGGTGCCGTAAGGAACGATGGTGGCGCCTTGCGCACCGAACACTTCCTTGGCGAAGCGATCGTGGATCGAGCCGCGCTGCACGCCGATCTTCTTGCCCTTGAGCTCAGTCAGGCCTTCGCTGACCGCAGTACCTTCCTTCATCACCAGGCGTGCCGGGGTCAGGTAGTACTTGCCGGTGAAGTCCACGGACTTCTTGCGATCGTCGGTGATCGACATGGACGACAGGATGGCGTCGATCTTGCGCACTTTCAGTGCCGGGATCAGGCCGTCGAACTCCTGCTCGACCCAGGTGCACTTGGCCTTCATTTCTTCGCACAGGGCATTACCGATGTCGTAGTCGAAGCCGGCGATGCTGCCATCAGGCTGCTTGAAAGCGAACGGTGGGTAGGCGGCCTCGATCCCGATTTTCAACGGTTTCTCATCAGCCAGCGCTGCCAGGGAAAACACGGACAGCGCCAGGGCGCCAAGCAGTGCGAGTTTCTTCATCTGGAACTCCATCGGTAAAGGGCAATACGAGGCAGGGTTGAGAACTGCCCGATATGCGAATGGGTACAACGCGAGCTGCGCAGGGTCGGCATTGAAGCAGACGCGACGAGCGAGTGATCGGCATTTTAACGACAGCTCCGAAGCCGATATTTCTTCAATGCGACAACTAGTTACAGAAGCGCAGGAACGCGGGGGCGCAGATATTGACAGCTTTCGCGGAATATGCAAAAGCAAAAGACAAATAACCAATCAATGAAGCAATAAGCGGGCCTATTATTGGCAAAGCCTTCTAATCCGGCAAGCGCAGCGTTTCAGCAGGCGAAAACGGGTGGCTGAAATGCCCTGAAAACGTACGGTGGCGTTTCGCAATGCCCCGCTTTTGTGCGAAAGCGGTGACAGAAGGGTTACCGATGATTGTCGAAGTAACAGAAAGCACAAAGCCCCGCCGGAGTAACCCGGCAGGGCTTTGCGTGGACCCGATCGCTGTGCAGGAGCGGGCTTGCCCCGCGATACCTTTAGGCCGAAGCCTTGCTCATGTCCTTGTGGGTATCGATCAGGTGCTGCACCACACCCGGATCGGCCAGGGTCGAGATATCACCCAGGCCGTCGTACTCGGCCGTGGCGATCTTGCGCAGGATGCGGCGCATGATCTTGCCCGAGCGGGTTTTCGGCAGGCCGGGCGCCCACTGGATGACATCCGGCGAGGCAATCGGGCCGATTTCCTTGCGCACCCAGTTCTTCAGCTCCAGGCGCAGTTGCTCGGTTGGCTCGACGCCACCATTGAGGGTGACGTAGACATAGATACCCTGCCCCTTGATGTCGTGCGGCACGCCAACCACTGCGGCCTCGGCGACTTTCGGGTGGGCGACCATGGCACTTTCGATCTCGGCGGTACCCATGCGGTGGCCGGAGACGTTGAGCACGTCATCGACGCGGCCAGTGATCCAGTAGTAGCCGTCTTCGTCGCGACGGGCACCGTCACCCGTGAAGTACATGCCGCGGAAAGTCTTGAAGTAGGTGTCGACGAAGCGGTCGTGGTCACCGTACAGCGAGCGCGACTGGCCCGGCCAGGAATCGAGGATCACCAGGTTGCCTTCGGCGGCGCCTTCGATCAGGTTGCCAAGGTTATCCACAAGGGCCGGCACCACACCAAAGAACGGACGGGTCGCCGAACCCGGCTTGAGCGCGGTAGCGCCTGGCAGCGGGCTGATCAGCACGCCCCCGGTTTCGGTCTGCCACCAGGTGTCGACGATCGGGCAACGCTCCTTGCCGACGGTGTGGTAGTACCAGTTCCAGGCTTCCGGGTTGATCGGCTCGCCCACCGAGCCCAGCAGGCGCAGGCTGGAACCATCGGCACCGGCGACGGCAGCCTGACCTTCAGCCATCATCGCGCGGATGGCGGTCGGCGCGGTGTAGAGGATGTTGACCTTGTGCTTGTCGATGATCTTCGACACGCGGGTGATGTCCGGATAGTTCGGCACGCCTTCGAACAGCACGGTGGTCGCGCCGTTGGCCAGCGGGCCGTAGACGATGTAGCTGTGGCCGGTGACCCAGCCGACGTCGGCGGTGCACCAGTAGACTTCGCCCGGACGGTAGTCGAACACCCGTTCATGGGTCAGCGCGGCGTAGACCATGTAGCCGCCGGTGGTGTGCAGCACGCCCTTGGGCTTGCCGGTGGAGCCGGAGGTGTAGAGGATGAACAGCGCTTCTTCGGCGCCCATTTCCTTCGGCGCGCAGTGGCTGGAAGCAACCTTCATCAGGTCTTCGTACCAGATGTCGCGGTGCTGGTGCCAGGCGATGTCGCCACCGGTGCGCTTGCAGACGATGATCTTCTGCACGCTGCTGGTTTCGGGGTTGGTCAGGGCCAGGTCGACGTTGGCTTTGAGTGCGGTGCGACGACCGCCACGCAGACCTTCGTCAGCGGTGATGACGATCTTCGACTTGCAGTCGATGATGCGCCCGGCCAGTGCCTCGGGCGAGAAGCCGCCGAACACCACCGAGTGGATCGCACCGATGCGGGCGCACGCCAGCATGGCGACCACGGCCTCGGGGATCATCGGCATATAGATGGTGACCACGTCACCGCGGTGCACATCCTGGCCACGCAGGGCGTTGGCGAACTTGCACACTTGCTCGTGCAGTTCACGGTAGGTGATGTTGCGGTGTTCGGAAGGGTCGTCGCCTTCCCAGATGATCGCGACTTGATCGCCGCGCTCGGCCAGATGGCGGTCCAGGCAGTTGTAGGAAACGTTCAGAGTGCCGTCAGCAAACCATTTGATATCGACATGGTGGTCGTCGAAGGAGGTCTGCTTGACCTTGGTGAAAGGCTTGATCCAGTCGAGGCGCTGAGCCTGCTCGCGCCAGAAGCCGTCCGGGTTGATCACCGACTGCTGGTACATGGCCTTGTAGGTCGCCTCGTCGGTCAACGTCTTGGCCGCAACCTCGGGACGAACGGGATACAGGGGAGCCGCACTCATCTTTGTTACCTCGGTGTAATAGTTGTTTTTGTATGACCTCGTTGTAACTGTACCAGACTGCGCCGGCCATTCGACGTTGGTAGTAACGCCCTCGTCTTTTCTCCCTGCGACAAACCGCGAAGGCTCAAGGCCGGGTCTGCACGGCGAAAAAATAAAATTACCCGGCAGTCTGCCAGGCGATTGTTACAGTTTCTGCCAACAGTGTTTATCAAAACCGTGGCTGTTTAAGCGCAGGCCGCACTCCTAGAATTCACCTCGCCAGCAACGGCACCACGATTAACTTTCTTGTAGCCCCCCACGAAGGGAAGTTAATCGGCAAATAATCGTGATAGTTGATCCTGCTGTACACGCGGCGCCACAAGCGCTGCGTGCCCCCTTACGACCTCAGACAGGTAAAAATGAAGATGAAAGCTTTACTGGTATTGGCACTGGGTAGTCTTTGCAGCGTGGCGATGGCCGACGAAGTTGCAAATGGCGGCGCCGAGCAGATTCCGGTTGAACAGTACAGTTACTCGCAACATCTGGACATCGCCAAGGTCATTTCCATGAGCGAAGTGCCGAATGTCTGCGAAGTGGTCCCGGCGCGCATGACCTACGAAGATTCCCAGGGCAAGCGCCACATTCTCGAGTACCGGGTGATGGGTAACGGGTGCTCGAACGGTTGATCCAACGGGTTGACCGCCTGCAGCGCCTCGGTTGGCATTCAACGAGGCGCGCTGCACTATTTGGACAGTACACCTGCAACTAATAACCTGCCTGTATTACCCATACTTTATTAACGCCAGATTAATTAATCCGTTTTGCCGACTGCATGTTCACGCAACTTGTTGGCAATAGTGGTGTGGGAAACTCCCAAGCGTTTACCCAGCGCCCGACTGCTGGGAAATTCGCTCATCAAGCGCTCCAGTACTGCCTTCTCGAAACGCCCGACTATTTGCCCCAGGTCGCCCTCAAGGGAAAACTCGCCCAAGGGTTGCCGGCCGCCGTAGTCCGGCAGGCGAATATGTTCAGTCTTGACCACCCCGCCGTCACATAGCGACACGGCCTGAAACAGCACGTTCTCCAGTTGCCGCACGTTGCCCGGCCAGTGGTACTGGCTCAAACGCTCCATGGCCGCTGGCGCAAGCTTGGGCAGCGGGCAACCGATCTGCCGGCTGGCCTGGTCAAGAAAGTGCTCGACCAGCGGCGGCAAGCCATCCAGGCATTCGCGCAGCGGCGGAATATGCAGCGACAGCACGTTGAGGCGATGGTAAAGGTCCTGGCGGAATTCGCCACGGGCGCACAACTCGGACAGATCGACCTGGGTGGCACAGATGACCCGCACATCCAGGTACACCTCTTCATCACTGCCTACCCGACGAAAGCAGCCGTCCTGCAGAAAACGCAGCAGTTTTACCTGCAGGCGAGGACTCATCTCACCGACGCCATCGAGGAACAGCGTGCCGCCTGCCGTCAGTTCCAGCAGCCCCAGCTTGCCCTCGGCCCGCGCGCCTTCAAACGCCCCCGGGCCGTAACCGAACAGTTCGGTCTCGGCCATGGACTCGGGCAAGCCGGCGCAGTTGAGCGCCATCAACGGCGCCTGGCCACGGGGGCTGGCCAAGTGACAGGCACGGGCCAGCAACTCCTTGCCGGTGCCGGTCTCGCCTTCGATCAGCAGTGGAGCATCCAGCGGCGCCATGCGCCGCGCTTCGCGCACCACCGCAGCCATCACCCGCGAACTCTGGAAGATGCT
This sequence comes from Pseudomonas sp. B21-035, assembly GCF_024748945.1. Classification (NCBI taxonomy): domain Bacteria; kingdom Pseudomonadati; phylum Pseudomonadota; class Gammaproteobacteria; order Pseudomonadales; family Pseudomonadaceae; genus Pseudomonas; species Pseudomonas sp. B21-035. The sequence goes on along the minus strand of NZ_CP087179.1, from coordinate 1,595,863 downwards.
GTCGAAGCCACGCAGCTCCTGCTTGCGCACGTTATAGATGCGCTCGCCTATGCGGTCGGCGCGGTGCAGGGTCAATACCGCACCGGCCAGGGCTTCGCTGTCGTCGTGCTCGGACTGTAGCGGCGCAATATCGGCGAGGAACACATCGCCCTTGACCTTGACCCGCAGGCCGTTGATACGCGACTTGTTCGCCCGCACCAGCTCCGGCAGGTCGAAATCCTCGGCATAACGCGACAGCGGAATGCCCGGCACCTCGTCGACACGCACCCCGAGCAGCTGCGCCGCAGCGCGGTTGGCAGCCACAATGGAGCCGCCCATGTCGATCGACAGCACCGGGAAATCCAGTGCGCCGAGCAAGGCATTGAGCTCCATGTGCCGACGCTCGCTGGGCATCAGGCCGACGCGCTTGACCCCGAACACCCCGGCGATCGATTCGAATTTCGGCCGCAGGGCCTGGAACTGCAGGTTGATCAGGTTCGGGCAGTGCAGATAGATGGCATTGCCATGCTCGCCACCGACCTCACCGCGGGCGACGTTGATGCCGTACTCCACCAGCAGGTTGAGAATGTCGCGCAGGATGCCGATGCGGTTCTGGCAATGCACTTTAATACGCATGAAATGTCCTACAAGAAGGTCTGGTAAGCGCCACGGCAAGCAAGTTTTTGCAGCGACCGAAGAATAGTCGTAAAGATTATGTGACAGATAGCCGCAGTTTCAAGGATTAAAGCACCCGTTTTTTCGGGATGCCGGGTATTTCGTAAAGTTATCGTTACAAAATCCGGAGCAGTTCGAGCGCGAAGCTGCCGTCAGGACGCTGCAAACCGGACCAATGCGGGTTATCACTAGGGCAATGGCTTGAACACATAACAAGAATGGCCCTCAGCAGGAGAGCAGCATGAAACAGACGCAATACGTGGCTCGCGAGCCCGATGCGCAGGGTTTTATCGACTACCCGCAGCAGGAACACGCGGTGTGGAACACCCTGATTACCCGTCAATTGAAGGTGATCGAAGGCCGCGCGTGCCAGGAATACCTGGACGGCATCGAACAGCTGGGCCTGCCTCACGACCGTATCCCGCAGTTGGGTGAGATCAACAAGGTGCTGGGCGCCACCACCGGCTGGCAAGTTGCCCGGGTACCTGCCCTGATCCCCTTCCAGACTTTTTTCGAACTGCTGGCCAGCAAGCGCTTTCCGGTAGCCACCTTCATTCGTACCGAAGAAGAACTCGACTACCTGCAAGAGCCGGACATTTTCCACGAGATCTTCGGCCACTGCCCGCTGCTGACCAACCCCTGGTTCGCCGAATTCACCCACACCTATGGCAAGCTCGGCCTGCAGGCCACCAAGGAAGAGCGCGTGTACCTCGCCCGCCTCTACTGGATGACCATCGAGTTTGGCCTGGTCGACACCCCGCAAGGTCGCAAGATCTACGGCGGCGGCATTCTTTCTTCACCGAAAGAGACCGTCTACAGCCTGTCCGGCGAGCCCGAGCACCAGGCCTTCGACCCGCTGGAAGCCATGCGCACGCCGTACCGCATTGATATCCTGCAGCCGCTGTACTTTGCCCTGCCCAACCTCAAGCGCCTGTTCGACCTGGCCCACGAAGACATCATGGGCATGGTCCACACGGCAATGAAGATGGGCCTGCACGCACCGAAATTTCCACCCAAGGTCGCCGCCTGAGCGACCTTGCAAACCAATAACAAACCACTTGCGGAAAACCTTATGAACGCCTTGAACCAAGCCCACTGCGAAGCCTGCCGTGCCGATGCTCCACAGGTCAGCGACGAAGAACTGCCGGTACTGATCAAGCAGATCCCGGATTGGAACATCGAAGTCCGTGACGGCATCATGCAGCTGGAAAAAGTTTTCCTGTTCAAGAATTTCAAGCACGCCCTGGCCTTCACCAACGCCGTTGGCGAAATCTCCGAAGCCGAAGGCCATCACCCAGGCCTGCTGACCGAATGGGGCAAAGTCACCGTGACCTGGTGGAGCCACTCGATCAAGGGCCTGCACCGTAACGACTTCATCATGGCCGCGCGCACCGACGAGGTCGCCAGCACCGCCGAAGGCCGCAAGTAATGCACTTCGGCGCCATCGGGCGCGTACCCGGCGATCCGATCCTCGGACTGATGGAGGCGTATGCCAAGGACAGCAACCCGAACAAGTTCGACCTCGGTGTCGGCGTGTTCAAGGATGCCCAGGGCCTGACGCCGATTCCGGCCGCGGTCAAACAGGCTGAACAGCGCCTGCTTGAGCAACAGGCCAGCAAGAGCTACGTCGGCGGTCATGGCGATGCGGCCTTTGGCCGACTGATCAGCGAACTGGTACTGGGCAGTGACTCGTCGCTGCTCAGCCAGCAGCGTGCCGGCGCCACCCAGACCCCGGGCGGCACCGGTGCCCTGCGCCTGGCGGCGGAGTTCATCGAACACTGTCTGCCGGGCCGCGGCATCTGGCTGAGCGATCCGACCTGGCCCATCCACGAAACCATCTTCGCCGGCGCCGGCCTCAAGGTCAGCCACTATCCCTATGTCGGCACCGACAACCGTCTGAACGTCGCCGGGATGCTGGCCGCCCTGGAAGTTGCGCCCAAGGGCGACGTAGTGTTGCTGCACGCCTGCTGCCACAACCCGACCGGATTCGACCTGAGCCAGGACGACTGGCGCGCCGTGCTCGAGGTGGTGCGCCGCCGTGAGTTGCTGCCGTTGATCGACTTCGCCTACCAGGGCTTTGGCGATGGTCTGGAAGAAGACGCCTGGGCGGTACGGCTGTTCGCCGCCGAACTGCCTGAGCTGCTGATTACCAGTTCCTGCTCGAAGAACTTCGGCCTCTATCGCGACCGCACCGGCGCTCTGCTGGTGTGCAGCCACGATGCCGACAAGCTGCTGGATGTGCGTAGTCAACTGGCATTGCTGGCGCGCAACCTGTGGTCGACACCACCGGATCATGGCGCGGCGGTAGTGGCGCAGATTCTTGGCGACACCGACCTCAAGCGCCTGTGGGTCGAAGAAGTCGAGGCCATGCGCCAGCGCATTGCCGAGCTGCGGGTCGGTCTGGTCGAGGCCCTGGCGCCCCACGGCCTGAGCGAACGTTTCGCGCACATCGCCGAGCAACGCGGGATGTTCTCCTACACCGGCTTGTCACCGGAGCAGGTCAAGCAACTGCGTGAGCGCCACAGCGTGTACATGGTTGGCACTGGCCGGGCGAACATCGCCGGCGCCGATGCGGCACGCCTTGAAGCACTGGCTGCGGCCATCGCCGACGTCTGTCGTTAAAAGCATCGCGGGGCAAGTCGGATCGCCGCACCGCCGCTCCCACAGACAGTTGTGGGAGCGGCGGTGCGGCGATCCGACTTGCCCCGCGATGGCCATTAAGCAGGAAAATTCATACTGTCATTCAGACTCCTGTATCCTGCACAGGCTTTCACAAGCCCATGCGCGCCTTGCGCAGCCTTTCCACACACTTGCGAGGAACGACGAGATGCATGAAATCCCGAATCTTCCCTTCCCAAGCCTGAACCCAGAAGAGCAGACTCCTGCCACTCACAGCGCCGAACCAGCCCAGGCTGAATACGACGGCGACGAAACTTCCAGCGCCGACCAGGAATAACTCGCGCAACGATCAGACTGTGTGAAAACGGCTGATGCAGGGACCACCCCGTCAACACGTTTTCACACCGTCAAGAATTCCCCTCTACGAAAGCCCGCACATGCCCGACTCACCGCGCCCCCTTGCGGTCACCCTGCAAGTCGTCTCCATCGTCCTGTTTACCTTTATCGGCTACCTGAACATCGGCATTCCCCTGGCCGTCTTGCCTGGCTATGTGCACAACGACCTGGGCTTCGGTGCCGTGGTCGCGGGCCTGGTGATCAGCGTGCAGTACCTGGCCACCCTGCTCAGTCGCCCCTACGCCAGCCGCCTCATCGATAACCTGGGCAGCAAGCGCGCGGTGCTCTATGGCCTGGCCGGTTGCGGCTTGAGCGGCGTGTTCATGCTGCTTTCGGCGTGGCTGCAACATGCGCCCTGGCTGAGCCTGGCCAGCCTGCTGGTCGGGCGCCTGGTGCTGGGTAGTGCCGAAAGCCTGGTGGGTTCGGGCTCCATTGGCTGGGGCATTGGCCGGGTCGGTGCGCAACACACCGCCAAGGTAATCTCCTGGAACGGCATCGCCAGTTACGGCGCGCTGGCCATCGGCGCGCCGCTGGGCGTGGAACTGGTGCAACGCTTCGGCCTGTGGAGCATGGGCGCCAGCATTTTACTGCTGTGCGTACTGGGTTTGGCGCTGGCCTGGCCGAAAACCGCCGCCCCGATAGTGGCGGGTGAACGCCTGCCGTTCCTGCACGTGCTCGGGCGGATATTCGGCCATGGTTCAGGGCTGGCCCTGGGCTCGATCGGCTTTGGCACCATCGCCACCTTCGTCACCCTGTACTATGCCAGCCACAACTGGGACAACGCGGCCCTGTGCCTGAGCCTGTTCGGCGCCTGCTTCATTGGCGCGCGACTGCTGTTTGGCAATTTGATCAATCGCATGGGCGGGTACCGGGTGGCGATCGCCTGCCTGTCGGTAGAAACCCTCGGCCTGCTGTTGCTCTGGCAGGCACCGAGCGCCGAGCTGGCCCTGGCCGGTGCGGCGTTGAGCGGCTTTGGTTTCTCGCTGGTGTTTCCGGCCCTCGGCGTCGAAGCGGTGAACCTGGTGTCCGCCTCCAATCGCGGCGCGGCCGTGGGCGCCTATTCGCTGTTCATCGACCTGTCGCTGGGCATCACCGGCCCGTTGGCCGGGGCAATTGCCGCCGGGTTCGGCTTCGCTTCGATCTTTGTCTTTGCCGCCGGCGCGTCGTTCTGCGGCCTGCTATTGAGCCTGTACCTGTACCGCCAGGCCCGCCTGCAACCGCCGCGGCATTAGCCTCAGTAATCGATCTTGCCGCGCCCGGCCTTGATGGCGCCGCGCTTGCTCTTGGTGTCCAGGCGCCGGGTTTTCGAGCCCAGGGTCGGCCGGGTCGGGCGCCGCGCCTTTTCCACCTTGGTCGCCGAAAGAATCAGTTCGCGCAGGCGCTCCAGGGCATCGGCGCGGTTCTGCTCCTGGGTTCGATACTGCTGGGCCTTGATGATGATCACCCCGTCACGGGTAATGCGGCTGTCGCTCAGCGCCAGCAGACGCTCCTTGTAAAACGCTGGCAATGACGAAGCCTGGGTGTCGAAACGCAGGTGCACGGCGCTGGAGACCTTGTTGACGTTCTGCCCGCCGGCGCCCTGGGCGCGGATGGCAGTCAACTCGATCTCGTCGTCCGGGATCTGCACCGCGTTGGATAACTGCAACATCACACATCCTTTGATCAAACATTCAGGCTGACTCAGGTATTCGGCAGCGTCCCCGCTCGGCCTCTTGCGCCCCCAGGCACAGCACCTGGGCTACACGCTGTACGCAGCCCTGGTCCACCGGGGACAACTGGCGAAACAAAATCAGCAGCTCGTTTTCGACTTCACTCAAGCGTTGCACAGGCGAAGCGTTACTTTCCGTGTTGAATGCGCAGGTTTTATGCTCCGACATGATCACCCTTCCCTAGCGAGACTGAATGCATCGACGTTACGAGCAATTCCCTGCGGACCCACCAGGACCGTTCCGAGCGTTTCGTAGGAAAATTGAGATAATAGCTATGCGCCACTACCCTTCGCGTCGTGCATGGCCCCGACAATTCTATGCACAACTTCTTGGTCAGCGATAGCCAATGATCGATACTGAGCCAGCAATCGCTGTTCCGGTTCATTCAACGAAGCGCCATCATCGATCGTGCGCACGCCAGTGATCACGTAGCGCACATCGACACCAACCCCGGCGACCGCCGCAAGATACGCCGCGTCCGGGTTGCGCTCGCCTTTTTCATAGCTGCCCTGAGTATTGCGGTTGACCCCGCCAAGCTGGGCGAAATCATCCTGGCGAAGGCCCAGGCGGGTACGCTCCTGACGCAATCGTTCACCGCTTTCTGCCGATTTCGGTGCAGTTGTTGCACAATTTTTCAATCAAAACCCCTTTACAAGAACATTTTTTTGGGCATAATCGGCATCCGAACAACACAGACAGCCTTGCCGAGCACTATGCCCCCGCTGTTTACTCCTGGGCAAGGCCAAGCAAAGCACATAAAACCAAACATTCGCACGTTCTATCGTCTAGCCAAAACGTGTGAAAAATCGTCACGGATGACACAGGATCAGGGTTCGCCCTGGTAACTGGTACAGCAGGCATGCCTAGCGCGCCTGACGAGCCATCCGCTGCCGGCCCCACCATAAGACCAATCACGGCGCGGAGGTTCATTCATTTTCAAAGGACCGAATAATGAACACCAAGCCTTTGTGCACCCTGACCGCACTGCTGACCTTTGTCAGTGCTGGCGCTCATGCCAGCAGTACCGACGTCAATATCAGCGGCACCATCACTCCTGCAGCTTGTACGCCGTCGCTCTCCAGCAATGGCCAGGTCGATTTCGGCAACATCAGCATGCCCGATCTCACTCCGCAGCCCGGCATCCCCGACCACTCGGTCCTGGCGCCGCGCAGCCTGACCTTCAGCGTCACCTGTGACCGTGCCACCCGCTTTGCCCTGGTAGCCACCGGCAACCGTCGCGACAGCAGCTCGATCCCCCTGCCCAAAGCCTTCGGCCTGGGTTCCACCACCAGCGGCCAGGCCATCGGTTTCTACAGCGCAACCTGGCCCGACAACGGCGCGACCCTCGACAACCTGCCGGCCGACACCCTGTACTCCGAAGACAGTGGCAGCACCTGGGTGAAAGTCCCGGGCAGCGGTTTCGAGCACCTGGGCGACAAGCCCGAGTCGCGCCTGGGCTTTGCCCTGCGCGGGCAGACCAGCCCTAGCGCAGCCGAAGTCCTCAACCTGCGCCTGGACGTGGCCGGCTGGCTGCGCAATGACATGACCCATGTCGATGAGGCGCTACTCGATGGGCACATGACCATCGAGTTGCAGTACCTCTAGCGGGTAACAGAACGCCCACGCGTAACGGTCCTTCACCGACCGCCAAAAAGAACCCGGCGAATGCCCAGGTCTTTCCCTGCCACCAGCGACAGGGAACGGACTGCTGCGCTCGAAAAACGGGTCATTCGCAACACCCACCACCAACACTTAAAAGGAAAACCGCTGTGAAAAAGTCCGTACTGTCCCTTGCTGTGCTGATGACCCTGGCCACCGCCAATGCCATGGCCGCCACGACCGACCTGACCGTAACCGGCACCATTACCCCTGCCGCCTGCACGCCAACCTTGAGCAATGGCGGCCTGGTCGAATATGGCTCGCTGTCCTTGACCGAGCTTGAAGAAACCTCAATCGGTTACAAACTGCCGGCCAAATCCCTGAATCTTTCGATCGAATGCAGCGCCCCGGCCACCTTTGCGCTCATTACCAACGACAACCGCCGCGACAGCAGTCCTGCCAATGCCTGGTTGTTCGGGCTCGGCAATCACCTGGACCAGGCTATCGGTTATTTCGGCATGACCATGGACCATGAAAACACCATTGTCGACGGCGCACCGGGTACCCACCTGGCCTCCGAGGATGCCGGCAACACCTGGACCAACATCATGGACGGCATACTTCAAGACGCCGGAAGAGCTCCTGACTATCGCGCAGCCTTTAGCTCTACCGGTAGCAGCGTGGGCCCAGCTCCGGCGAGCAGCGTCAATGTCATCATGGACATCCGCGGCAGCATCAACAAAGGTCTGACCCTGAACGGTGCCATGGAGCTCGACGGCAGCGCGACTATCGAAGTCGTCTACCTCTGACAAGCGGGCCGCTAGCCTGCGCCAACATCCAACAGGAATTTGCCGTGAAAACTTCCGTACTGACCCTTGCTGTATTCATAGGCGTGGTGAGCGCCAACACCTTCGCCGCCACCACCGACTTGACTGTCACCGGCACCATCACTCCAGCCGCCTGTTCGCCAACCCTGGGCAATGGCGGCGTGATCGACTACGGCGCGGTGTCCCTGACCGATCTGGAAGGCGATTCGACCAATTACAGGCTGCCTGTCAAGACCCTGAGCCTTGCAATCGACTGCGACGCCGCAACCACTTTTGCCCTGATGACCCGCGACAATCGCCTCGACACCCTAGACCCACGGGACTACACCTTCGGACTGGGCATGCACCAGGACCAAAGCATCGGCTCATACATGATGACCTGGGAGTTTGAAAACACCCTGGTCGATGGTGAACAAGGGTTCAATTTCTATTCGAACGATGGCGGCCAGTCCTGGGACGGCATGGGAGACGACCGTGGAAACCTGCTCAATGCCAGTAGAGTGCCGTTGAGTCGAACCGGATTCAACTCAAGAATAAGTCATCGCCTTGAACCTATCAGGAACGTCAACGTGATGATGGACGTCCGAGGTTTCATCAAGAAGAGCCTGGTAGTAAACGGCAGCATCCCCATCGACGGCAGCGCGACCATCGAAGTCGTCTACCTCTGACCGCTGCCCCCAAGGGGCGCGAACAGGGACCCCTCGCACCCCGGCCATGACCCACGGCCAGCGCACTCCCCCACCATGAGCCTGCCGGATGCAGCTTGAGGGGAGCTGCGCCCGACGCCGCACAAGAACCTTACAACCATGACTATTGCGTGCAAATCCTTTGCTGGCAGCCTGCTGCCTGCGATTTTCATCTGCACCCTACCCCTGATGCAGGCACACGCCGACGGTATGGTGCCCAGAACCTCGGTGGTGATCGTTGAGGAAGCCCGCGCCAATGGCAGCGACTTCGTGGTCACCAATACCGACCCGCATGCCGCCCTGCTGGCGGTGTTCATCGAAAACCCGAGCGAAGACACCGACAACCTGCTGGTGGTCCAGCCCACCGTGGCGCGGGTCGAAGCCGGCAAAGAACAACAGGTGATCTTCCACTATGTAGGCAAGGAACCGCTGCAGACCCAACGCTTGCGCCGGGTGATCTTCGAAGGTATCCGCGAAACCGCACCGGGCGATCCCGGGGCCATGCGGGTCAACTTCGGCGTGCGCCAGAACCTGCCGGTTATCCTTCACCCCAAGGGCCTGGCGCGCAACAGCGAACCGTGGAAAGGCCTGAGCTGGCGTATCGACGGCAAGCAACTGCGGGTGGAGAACAACACCCCCTACGTGGTGCGCCTGGCCCAGGAGCTGAAACTGTTGCCCGGCCAGCACGCCCTGGACCTTGGCCGCACCTACCTGCTGGCCAATCAAACCATCACCCTCGACTTGCCTGATGCCGCCACTGCGGCCAACACCGTGCGCTTTCAGCCGGCCACGGTCTATGGCTTTGCGGTCGATCCATACGAGGCGCGCATCCTGTGAAGGTCATCGTCAATGCCATTGGCAAACCGCGACCACGCGAGCAATTGATACTGGGCCTGTGCCTGACCCTGCTGGGACTTGAGACCTTCAAACCGGCGCGAGCCGCCAATGAAGCCGCAGCGCCCGGGCACAGCGTGTTCGACCAGGAGGTCCTGCGCCAGCGCGGTATCGACCCCAGGCTTGCTGCCCTGTTTGGCCGGCAAACCCGCTTCCCGCCAGGGCGTCAGCAGATAAACCTGAGCGTCAACGGCCGCGACAGGGGCACTACCCAGGCGCGCTTCGGCGAGGATGGCAGCCTGTGCGTCGATAATCCCTTGCTGGCCTTCGCCGGGCTGCGCCAACCCGCCGAGTGGTCTATCACCCTGGATGCCCAAGAGCAGCCTGCCGATCCGGACTGCCTGGCCCTGGCCACGGCCTTCCCCCAGGCTCAGGTCGAACTGCAGCCCGGTCAGCACCAGGTGCGACTGTTCGTACCGGACCAGGCGCTGCTGGACGAGCGGCAATTGTCCGACGACTACAGCCAGGGCGGCATTGCCGGGCTGTTGAACTACGACATTTTCAGCTCGTTCAACCGCTACGATGGCCAGTCCAGCCGTTATGCCGCAGCCAATACCGAGCTGGGCCTGAACCTGGACAACTGGATCCTGCGCAGCCGCCAGGTGCACAGCCGCTTCGATGGCAAGATACGCAGCGAGATGCTCGACACCTATGTGCAACGCAGCTTCGCCCAGCACCGCAGCCTGTTCCAGGCCGGCGAGATCAGCCTGGTCAACCCGGTGCTCAACGGCGCGCAGATCATTGGCGCGCAGCTCACGCCGGAGTATGGCCTGCTCTCGCAGCTGGACAACGCCAGCGTGCAGGGTATCGCCAACAGCCAGGCGCGGGTCGAGGTGCACCAGAACGGCGCCTTGCTGTACAGCACTGTGGTACAGCCCGGGCCCTTCACCCTCACCAACATCCCGCGCATCACCTCGCGTTCGGACCTGGAAGTGACAGTGATCGAAACCAATGGCGAGCAACGGCGCTTTCGCGTACCGGCCAGCCTCGCCGCCAGCGCCCGCCCGCAAAGCGGCTACAGTATCGGCGCCGGCGTGGTGCGCAGCCATGGCCATGGCAGCGACGACCCGGCGGTGGTGAGCCTGGGCCAGAGCGGCGCGCTGGGCAATACCTCGGTCATCAGCAGCGGCCTGATCCTCGCCCAGGGCTATCGCAGCCTTGGCGCCAGCCTCGGCACCGCGCTCACGCCACAGCTCAGCACCGAGGTGTTTGCCATCGGCGCGCAAGCCAGCAGCCTCGACCAGCAGGGCGCGCAACTGGGCGGCCAGCTCAACTGGCAAATGCACGAGCAATGGAGCAGCCTGGTGGCCGCCAACCACCGCAGTCGCGGCTACCGCGAACTGCTCGACAGCACCTACCGCAACAATGATCAGTTCGCCTCCAGCTACCGCGACCAGTTCAGCACCAGCCTGCGCTGGGCCAGTCGCGCCCTGGGCAGCCTCAACCTGGGGTACACGCAAAGCACCTACTACGAGCACGACAGCACGCAACGGCTGTTTTTGTCCTGGGGCAACAGCTACGGCGGCGTCACATTCTCGGCGACGGTGGAAAAAGCCCTGGGCAGCAGCGACGGCTACAACGACGACGCCGTGTATTTCAGTGCCAGCATCCCCCTGGATGGTCGTCGGCGTCTGCGCAGCAGCGTGCGCCACAACGACAGCAGTACCACCAGCACGGTGGCTTACAACGAGCAGGTCAGTGACAGCCTTGGCTATCGCCTGGGTGCCGAACATCGTTCCGGCGATTCCAGCACCCTGGCCAGCGCCGGCCTTTCGGCATTGCCGCGCTACACCCAACTGGACCTGAACTACAGCGGCGACGGCGACAACAGCAACTACAACCTCGGCCTGCGCGGCGGCATAGCCGTGCATGGTGCCGGGATCACCCCCTCGCCCTATCCGATCCGCGATACCTTCGCGATCCTCTCGGTCACCGAGACCCCCGGAGTCAAGGCCAGCACCCCGAGCGGCCCAGTGTGGACCGATCATGCCGGCAACGCGGTGGTGGCCTCGCTCACCGCCTATGGCAAAAGCCCGGTCGAGGTCGACACCCAGAGCCTGCCGACCCACATCAACGTCGACCAGGGCGCCGGCGTGCTGCGCGCCACTCGCGGCGCGGTGCCGCGCCTGAGTTTCCGCGCCTGGAGTGTCCGTCGGCTGCTGCTGACCCTGCTCGACAGCAGCGGCCAGCCATTGCCCAGCGGCGCGTCGGTGTTCGACGACCGTGGGCGCTTCATCAACCTGGTGCAACCGGGCGGGCTGGTGTTCATCGACAACAGCGCCGACATCGGCCACCTGATCATCAGCGACCACCAGGCCCGCGAATGCCGCGTCACCCTCGACCCGGATACCGGCGCCAGCAGCGACAGCTACTACACCCAGGCCCAACGCACCTGCAGTTGACCCCCCTTCGCGACGACATGACGCCAGACGGCAGCTACACCTTGTGTCGTCCTTCCATACACCGCTTTGGTGAGGATGCGTCAAATCATGAACACCCGGTACAAACCCCAGCTTGCAATGCTCCTGCTCTTCGGCCTGCCGCTGACAGCCTTCGCCAATGAATGCCGATTACAGATCACGCCGACGCCGCTGGACTATGGCACCCTCGACCGCAGCCGCCTGCAGCCCGGCAGCCCAGGCCTGGCACTGCCGGAGAAATCCGCGCAGTTGGCCCTGAGCTGCAGCGAAAGCACCGACCTGAGTGTGTTCTATACAGCCAATGCCCTGGACGGCGAGCGCTTCGAACTCGCCGCTGGCGGGCACTACCGAATACGTGCCGCCGATGCCGTGGTCGACGGCGAACGCGTTGACCTGGCCCGGATCGAACAAACCGGCGCCGTGCCGGGCCCGGCCAGCGCCTCGCTGGGCTGGCAGCCGCGTAGCGGCATGGTCCCGGTCCGGGCCGGCAAAGCCGTGCAAGGCCGCAGCCTGAATCTGACTCTGGTGTTCGAAGCCGAGCTGTCTGCCAAGGCTTTCGAAGTGCGCGAGTCGACCTCATTGCGCAGCAGCGGGCAGTTCGCTGCCCCGGCCTCCGGCAGCACTGCCGAACTGGCTCTGCAATGGCAGATCCAGCCAGCGGCCTGCACGCCATTGCTGTCCCAGGGCGGGGTGGTGGACTACGGCAAGATCAGCCTGCAGAGCCTTAACAGCGACAAGCGCACGCGCCTGCCCACGCGCCAGCTGAACCTGTCGATCCAGTGCGACAGCCCGGCGCGCTATGCCCTGCTGATGCAGGACAACCGCGACGGCACGGCGGTGGTCGATTCGCTGAATTTCTACGGTTTGGGCCGCGATGCCAGCGAGAATAAAATCGGCCTGTACGAGGTGCAGATCGACCCGTTGCACATCAGCGCCGACCAGTTGCCGGCGGTGTACCTCACCCAGTCGACCCGCGGCACCGGCTGGAGCACCGCAGGCAGCACCAGCAAAGCGCTGACCACCACCACCCTGCTCGGCTTCAATGATGTCGAGAACAACAGCAACGGCCCGATCGCCATCCGCCACCTGAGCACGCCAATCAACATCATGCCGGTGATCGCCGCCACCAGCGAGCTGGACAACCGCCAGGACATCCACCTCGACGGCTCGGCGACGATCGAGATCATTTACCTGTAAACGAAAACGCCCCGGATAACCGGGGCGTTTTTTCAACCGTGTGAATCAGCGCTTGAGCGAGGCCGGGGTAGCCGCTGCCGCCGCTTTGCTGCGGTTGGTTTTCAGGCTGTAGCAGACCACCATCACCAGCAGCCAGACCGGAATCGCGTAGACCGAGATCTGGATGCCCGGGATCTGCAGCATGATGCCCAGGATCAGCACCACGAAGGCCAGGCAGATGTAGTTGCCATAGGGGTACCACAGCGCCTTGAACAGCGGAGTCTGGCCGGTCTTGTTCAGGTGCTGGCGGAACTTCAGGTGCGAGTAGCTGATCATCGCCCAGTTGATCACCAGGGCGGCCACTACCAGCGACATCAGCAGCTCCAGCGCGTGCTGCGGGATGAAGTAGTTGAGCAGCACTGCAACCAGAGTCACCGCTGCCGAAGCCAGGATCGAACGCACCGGCACACCGCGCTTGTCGATCTTCGCCAGGCCCGCCGGGGCATCGCCCTGTTCGGCCATGCCGTAGAGCATACGGGCGTTGCAGTAGGTACCGCTGTTGTACACCGACAGCGCCGCGGTCAGCACCACGAAGTTGAGGATGTGCGCAGCAACATCACTGCCCAGCAGCGAGAACACTTGCACGAACGGGCTGGCGCCGTAGGTTCCACCGGCGGCATCGAGGCTGGTGACCAGGCTGTCCCATGGGGTCAGCGACAGCAGCACGACCAGGGCACCGATGTAGAAAATCAGGATGCGGTAGATCACCTGGTTGATCGCTTTGGGGATCACAGTCTTCGGCTTGTCGGCTTCAGCGGCGGTGAAACCGAGCATTTCCAGGCCGCCGAAGGAGAACATGATGATCGCCAGGGCCATGACCAGGCCGCTGACGCCATTGGGGAAGAAGCCGCCGTGTTCCCACAGGTTGCTCACCGAAGCTTGCGGGCCGCCGCTACCGCTGGCCAGCATCCAGCTGCCCAGGGCGATCATGCCGACAATGGCCAGGACCTTGATGATCGCGAACCAGAACTCGGCCTCGCCGAACACCTTGACGTTGGCCAGGTTGATCGCGTTGATGAGGATGAAGAAAGCAGCCGCCGAGGCCCAGGTCGGGATCTCCGGCCACCAGTAGTGCACGTACTTGCCGACGGCGGTGAGCTCCGACATGCCCACCAGGATGTACAGCACCCAGCAGTTCCAGCCCGACAGGAAGCCGGCAAAACCGCCCCAGTATTTGTGCGCGAAGTGACTGAAGGAGCCGGCCACCGGCTCTTCGACGATCATCTCGCCGAGCTGGCGCATGATCATGAAGGCAATGAAGCCACAGATCGCATAGCCGAGGATCATCGACGGGCCCGCCGACTTCATCACCCCGGCCGACCCCAGGAACAGCCCGGTACCGATTGCACCGCCCAGGGCGATCAACTGGATATGGCGATTTTTCAGGCCGCGTTTCAGCTCGCCTGAATGCGTGTTTTGTCCACTCATGAACGAAGTCACCTGCTTGTTTTTATCTGTGACGGAATCGGACCCACCGCGCTCGTGGCGCAGCGGAATTAACAAGGTGATTACCTTGAGGATCTTGGCCAACTGCTGCCCGTCCAGGGCATAAGCCGTGGGCGAATCAGCCGGGTGTCAGCAAGAGTGCGCGGTACGCATTGGGGTCACAGTTAAAACGCGGCGCATTGTATACCCCTACAGACGCGCAGGGGTCAACACGTTGCGTGACTGTCTGACGACAAAACGCACCGGTCCTGGGGAAGGGTTCTAGCCTGGGGAGGTAATCGGCGTACATGGCGCCTCCATTTGTTCTTATTGAATGCCCGGCTCTCCGGCCCGGCTTTGCACACGGCAATGGCGCCTATCTCACCGCTCCCGGGGCCTGCGAACAAGCTGTTGACGGGCAGGTAAAGCGCCCTGACCCGGGGCTTTCGGCAAGTTCTGTTTACACCCATAGAAATCTCCAGCCAGGGCCCGTGTACCGGCTGACATTTGTAACGATTTATTTACACGATGGTGTAAAAACTTTCCACGGCTTACGGAAGTGTCTGTAAGACAAGGAAATTTGCGCAAAAAAAAGCCAACCCGAAGGTTGGCTTGTTTAACCGGCCCGACTTACGGGCGCGGTTTGTTGCGGGTGCTGCCCGGACGCTTGGGCGCCGGCTTGCCGCGCTTGTTCATGTCGCTTGGGCGCTCGGCCACGGTGCTGCTGCCACGGCCGCTGTCCTTGCGCGGCGCTTCACCACGCGGCTGACGGGCTGGACGCTCGTCGCCACGGGGCTGGCGAACCGGACGCTCGGCTTCACCACGAGGCTGGCGCGCAGGGCGCTCGCCGGTTGCAGCGCCATCCTGGGCCGGACGCAGGGTGCGCACGCGCTCGCCACGGCCCAGCGGACGGGTGGACTTGCGCTGCAGGCGCTCGAGCTTGTCCTTGCTCTTGTGGTTCAGGGTCGGCATGGCCACTGGGGTCAGGCCCACTTCGGCGGCAAGAATGTCGACTTCCTGCTGGCTCATTTCGCGCCAGCGGCCCATCGGCAGGTCGGAGTTGAGGAACACCGGGCCGAAACGCACGCGCTTCAGACGGCTGACCACCAGGCCCTGGGATTCCCACAGGCGGCGTACTTCACGGTTGCGACCTTCCATCACCACGCAGTGGTACCAGTGGTTGAAGCCTTCACCGCCAGGGGCTTCCTGGATGTCGGTGAAACGCGCCGGGCCGTCTTCGAGCACGACACCGGCTTTGAGGCGGGCAATCATGTCTTCGTCGACTTCACCACGCACACGCACGGCATACTCACGGTCCATTTCGTAGGACGGGTGCATCAGGCGGTTGGCCAGCTCACCGTCGGTGGTGAACATCAGCAGGCCGGTGGTGTTGATGTCGAGGCGACCGATGTTGATCCAGCGACCTTCTTTCGGCCGTGGCAGGCGGTCGAACACGGTCGGACGGCCTTCCGGGTCGTCACGGGTGCAGATCTCACCGTCGGGTTTGTTGTACATGATCACCCGGCGCACGGTTTCGGCAGCTTCTTCGCGCTTGATCACGCGGCCGTCGACCGAGATCGCATCGTGCAGGTCGACGCGCTGGCCAAGGGTGGCATTGACGCCATTGACCTTGATCCGGCCCTGGCTGATCCAGGCCTCGACGTCGCGGCGCGAGCCCACGCCGATACGGGCGAGAACTTTTTGCAGTTTCTCGCCTGATGGCGGCAATGGCTGGGTTTCTTGCAGGTCTTTTTCACTCATGCTGGGCACCTCCCGGTGTATTTACGAAAATCTGGTATGGCGAACAAGCGCCAAAAAGGGTCGCGAATCATACGCTGATCGCGACGTGAACGCACCTGAGACTAGCCGAAATTGCAAAAGTTGCCGGGTCTATCCGCCCGAAGGCCAGGGTTACTGATGCGGCGTCTGCGGTTCGGTTGCCAACGGCTCGTCGTCCAGATCCACCTGGGTGTCGTCGACCAGGTCATCGAAATCGGTCTTGAGCCCTTCTTCCATGGCGTCCAGTTCGGTCAACAGGCTGCGGAAGCTGGTTTCTTCCTGGGGCTCTTGCGGCTCGGCACTGGCATCGGCCAGGGCCTGCAGGTGCGCCGGTACCGGGGCATCGTCCAGTTCCAGTACCGGTTCGGGCTCAGGCTCCATCTCGCGCAACTCGGCCAGCGGCGGCAGGTCATCGAGGTTCTTCAGGTTGAAGTGGTCGAGAAAGGCCTTGGTGGTGGCGAACATCGCCGGTTTACCCGGCACTTCACGGTAGCCGACGATGCGGATCCACTCGCGCTCGAGCAGGGTCTTGATGATGTTGGTGTTGACCGCCACACCGCGCACGTCCTCGATCTCGCCGCGGGTGATGGGCTGGCGGTAGGCGATCAGCGCCATGGTCTCCAGCAGGGCCCGGGAGTAGCGCTGCGGGCGCTCTTCCCACAGCCGGCCGACCCAGGGTGCGTAGTCTTCGCGGATCTGCAGGCGGTAACCCGAGGCCACCTCCTTGAGCTCGAAGGCGCGGCCATTGCAGGACTTGCGCAGCACCTCCAGGGCCTTCTTGAACACCGCAGGTTCCGGGCGCTCGGCTTCCTCGAACAATTCGTACAGGCGCTCAAGGGATTGCGGTTTGCCCGAGGCCAGCAAAAAGGCCTCGAGCAGGGGCGCCAGGTCGCGCGGTTCGTTCAGGTTCATGGGCTTGCTCAGTTGTTACTCGGCGCGGGCGCGGACATGGATCGGCGCAAAGGGCTCATTTTGCACCAGTTCGATCAAGGATTCCTTGACCAGTTCGAGAATCGCCATGAAGGTCACCACCACCCCGAGCTTGCCTTCCTCGGCGCTGAACAGCTCGACGAAGGGCACGAAGCCGCCGCCCCTGAGGCGCTCAAGCACTTCGCTCATGCGCTCGCGGGTCGACAACGCCTCACGGCTGACCTGGTGGCTTTCGAACAGATCACCCCGGCGCAGCACCTCGGCCATCGACACCAGCAGCTCTTCCAGGCTGACCTCGGGCAACAGCTTGCGCACCTTGGCCTGCGGCGCGTCCAGGCGCGGCACGATGACCTCGCGGCCGACCCGGCTAAGGCCGTCGATGCCTTCGGCGGCGGCCTTGAAGCGCTCGTACTCCTGCAGGCGGCGGATCAGTTCGGCACGCGGGTCGGCCTCTTCTTCCTCGACCTCGGCCGAACGCGGCAGCAGCATCCGTGACTTGATCTCGGCGAGCATCGCCGCCATCACCAGGTACTCGGCGGCCAGCTCAAGGCGCACGGTCTTCATCAGCTCGACGTAGCCCATGTACTGGCGGGTGATTTCCGCCACCGGGATGTCGAGGATGTCGACGTTCTGCTTGCGAATCAGGTACAGCAGTAAATCCAGAGGCCCTTCGAAGGCCTCCAGAAACACTTCCAGGGCATCCGGCGGAATGTACAGGTCCACCGGCATCTCGGTCATGGCTTCGCCATACACCAGCACCAGCGGCAGTTCCTGCTGGGCGCCTGCTTGCGGGTCGATACTGGCTTCGGGGGTGGTCGCCTGGCTCACGCTTCGACCATGAACGGCGCAGGGTCGCCGCAACCGACGCGGATCACTTCCGGCTCATCGCCCGCCAGGTTGATCACGGTCGAGGCCTTCAGGTCACCAAAGCCGCCATCGACGATCAGGTCGACGTGGTGCTCCAAGGCCTGGCGAATCTCGTAGGGATCGGTCATCGGCTGGTCTTCGCCGGGCATGATCAGGCTGACGCTCATCAGCGGCTCGCCGAGCTCTTCGAGCAGGGCCAGGGCAATCGGGTTGGACGGCACGCGCAGGCCGATGGTGCGGCGCTTTTCGTGCAGCAGCAGGCGCGGCACTTCGCGGGTGGCGTTGAGGATGAAGGTGTACGGCCCCGGTACATGGGCCTTGAGCAAGCGAAAGGTGGCGGTGTCGATCTTGGCGAACAGGCCCATTTGCGACAGGTCGCAGCAGATCAGGGTGAAGTTGTGGTTCTTGTCCAGCTGACGCAGGCGGCGAACCCGTTCAACGGCATTCTTGTCGCCGATCTGGCAACCCATGGCGTAGGAGGAGTCGGTGGGATAAACCACCACGCCGCCCTTGCGGATGATTTCGACGGCCTGTTTGATCAGGCGCGGTTGCGGGTTTTCCGCATGAATCTGGAAAAACTGACTCACGTTCTCTTCCTGTTCAGACTGCCGCGATAGGCTGCTCATGTTTGAATCGGCGCCACAGTGGTGGCAGGTCCTCTGGCAATGGCCGGTAGACACCGATCTCGCCCCAGGTGCCAGGGCCATGGAAATCACTGCCGGCACTGGCCAGCAGACCGAATTCACGGGCCAGGATCGACAGAGTGCCTACCTGTTCGGCCGGCATCATGCCGTTGACCACTTCCAGCGCCTGCCCGCCTGCTTGAATATAGTCGGCAATCAGCCGGCGGCGCTTGCTGCGGGTTAAATCGTAGTGCATCGGGTGGGCCAGGCTGACCCAGGCATCGGACTGGCGCAACGTCTCGACGGTCTCCTCCAGGGTTGGCCAGTGCAGCTTCACGTCGCCCAGCTTGCCGGCCCCCAGCCACTTGCGAAACGCCTCGGCGCGGTCTTTTACATAGCCTGCGCGCACCAGGTACTCGGCAAAATGCGGGCGCGCCGGGGCATTGCCGCTGTCGCCCAGTTCCTGCTGGATGGCCCGCGCGCCGTCGAGCGCGCCCTTCATGCCCTTGAGTGCCAACCGTCGGTCGATTTCTTCCGAACGCAACCAGCGACCACGGTGCAGCGACTCGACGGCGGCCTGCAACGGCGCGGCGTCGAGGGGGAAGTTGTAGCCCAGCACGTGAATGGTCGCCCCGCCCCAGGTGCACGACAGCTCGATGCCGCTGACCCAGTGCATGTCCAGGGCCTGGGTGGCGGCGCGGGCTTCGAGCTGGCCTTCGAGGGTGTCATGGTCGGTCAGCGAGAGCATCCGCACGCCGTGCTCATGGGCCCGGGCGACCAGAACCGTTGGCGACAAGGCGCCGTCGGAGGCCGTACTGTGGCAGTGCAGATCAACATTCATAGGTGGCGCTTTCGCTGTCATTGATGTTTGTTATTATGCCGTCACATCCTGCTTCTGGCTGCCATTGTGAAACAATTCATCGATTTCATCCCGCTGCTCCTGTTCTTCATCGTCTACAAGCTTGAACCGCGTGCCGT
The DNA here is from genome assembly GCF_024748945.1 of Pseudomonas sp. B21-035. Taxonomy (NCBI): domain Bacteria; kingdom Pseudomonadati; phylum Pseudomonadota; class Gammaproteobacteria; order Pseudomonadales; family Pseudomonadaceae; genus Pseudomonas; species Pseudomonas sp. B21-035. Next base: position 1,576,221 of record NZ_CP087179.1, on the reverse strand, counting down.
CGAATTCGCCGGGCACACCTTCGAACTGGGCGGCATCTACAGCGCCACGGCGATGCTGATCATCAGCTCGCTGGTGGTCTACGGCGCCCTGTTCCTTCGCCAACGCAAGCTGGAGAAAGGCCAGTGGCTGACCCTGGTGGCCTGCCTGGTGTTCGGCGGCCTGACCCTGGCCTTCCACAGCGAAACCTTCCTCAAATGGAAGGCGCCGGTGGTCAACTGGCTGTTCGCCCTGGCCTTCACCGGCAGCCACTTCATCGGCGACCGGGTGCTGATCAAGCGCATCATGGGCCACGCCCTGACCCTGCCGGAGCCGGTATGGACGCGCCTGAACATCGCCTGGATCGGCTTCTTCCTGTTCTGTGGCGCGGCCAATCTGTTCGTTGCCTTCACCTTCCAGAGCTTCTGGGTCGACTTCAAGGTGTTCGGCAGCCTGGGCATGACCGTGCTGTTCCTGGTGGCCCAGGGCGTGTACCTGTCCCGCCACCTGCACGACAGCGACCCGAGCACTCCGCCTTCCACTCCCAAGCACGAGGAATGACATGCTTTACGCCATCATTGCCACAGACGTAGCCGATTCGCTGGAACAACGCCTGGCCGCGCGCCCGGCGCATATCGAACGCCTGCAGCAGCTCAAGGAGCAAGGCCGCGTGGTACTGGCCGGCCCGCACCCGGCCATTGACAGCAACGACCCGGGCGCCGCCGGGTTCACCGGCAGCCTGATCGTCGCCGAATTCGACTCGCTCAGCGCCGCCCAGGCCTGGGCCGACGCCGACCCGTACATTGCCGCCGGCGTCTACGCCAACGTCATCGTCAAGCCGTTCAAGCAAGTCCTGCCGTAATGCCGCAGGGCGGTGGCCAAGCCGGCGCACCGCCCCTTGCAGCTTTCTCTTGGCAAATGCTCATTATTCTCGCCCGATGGCCGACAACCTCCTGAACCATCCAATGGAATCAGGAGTTCCGATGCGTCAAGGTCCGTTGTCCCTGCTGCTGTGCCTGTTGCTGCTGACCCCATTGGCCCAGGCTGAAGAGCCCAGCGGCTCCAGCACCCCGCTGTCGCTCAGTGCCGGCAGCCAGATCACCGAGCTGCAACAGCGCCTCAAAGAAAGCGAGCGCCTGCGCGAAACCCTGGTCCAGCAACTGCACAACGCCGACAGCGAACGCGAAAGCGCCCAGCTCACCCGTCTGCGCCAGGAAAACCAGAAACTGAAGCTGGCACTCAAGGAATTGCAGGCCAGCGCCGCGCCGAAACTCATCACCGAGCAGCAACAATGGTTCCTGATTGGTGGCGCAGTTGCCCTGTTTGCAGCACTCTGCGGTATCTTTGCCAGTGGCGGACACAGAAAGCGTCGGCAATGGTTGAATTGAGTGAGTCATGAGCGAGCTGTTACTGATTGATGATGACCAGGAACTCTGCGAGCTGCTCGGCAGCTGGCTGACCCAGGAAGGTTTCGTGGTACGTGCCTGCCACGATGGCCACAGCGCCCGCAAAGCGCTGGCCGAACAGGCGCCGGCCGCCGTCGTGCTGGACGTGATGCTGCCTGACGGCAGCGGTCTTGAGCTGCTCAAGCAGCTGCGCAGCGAACACGCCGAACTGCCGGTGCTGATGCTCTCGGCCCGTGGTGAGCCGCTGGACCGGATTCTCGGCCTGGAGCTGGGCGCCGACGACTACCTGGCCAAACCTTGCGACCCGCGTGAACTCACCGCCCGCCTGCGCGCCGTGCTGCGCCGCAGCCACCCCAACGCGACGCCGAGCCAGGTGGAAATCGGCGACCTGTGCTTCAGCCCGGCCCGCGGCGTGGTCAGCATCGACGAGCAAGAGCTGGCCCTGACCCTCTCCGAGAGCCGCATCCTCGAAGCCCTGCTGCGCCAGCCCGGCGAGCCGCTGGACAAGCAGGAACTGGCGCAGATCGCCCTGGGCCGCAAGCTGACCCTGTACGACCGCAGCCTGGACATGCACGTCAGCAACCTGCGCAAGAAGATCGGCCCGCACGCCGATGGCCGCCCGCGCATCGTCGCCCTGCGCAGCCGCGGCTACTACTACAGCCTGTAATGTCAGCACGGCGCGCAGGCATCTTTACCCAAGCTTTACCCTTGCCTGACCGCCGCTGACCTTGATCTCCCTAGACTGGGCACATCCGGTAACGACCGGCCTCAGAAAGGAGAGTCACCATGCGCAAGACCCTTATCGCCCTGATGTTCGCCGCTGCTCTGCCCACCGTTGCCATGGCCATGCCAGATGCCGGCGGCCCGCGCCACGGCGAGCACCACCGCGGTGGAGCGCCTTTCGCCCAGCTGGACCTAAGCCGCGAACAGCGCCAGCAGATCGGCAAGCTGATGGGCGAGCAGATGAAAAGCCGTCAGGAAATCACCCAGCGCTACCTGGAAAAACTCCCGGCCGCTGACCAGAAGGCCCTGAAAGACGAGCTCAAGGCCAAGAAGGACAAGACCCAGGCCGAGATTCGCGCCCTGCTCAAACCCGAACAGCAAAAACAGTTCGACGAAATGAAGAAAAAGCAGGATGAACGCCGCGCCGAATGGGCCGAGTTCAAAGCCTGGAAAGCTGAAAAAGCCAACAAGGCCCAGTAAGCTGTCAGCCACCCGCCCGGCCTGCCCCAGCAGGCCGGGCTTTTTCCGTTAGAGGTGCCTCTTTTGCGTTCATTGTTCTGGCGCATCCTGGCCAGTTTCTGGCTAGCCATCGCCCTGGTTGCCGGGCTGTCGATCCTGCTCGGGCACATGCTGAACCAGGACGCCTGGATTCTCAGCCGCCACCCGGGCCTCAATACCCTGGCCAAGAACTGGACCCAGCGCTATGAACAGCAAGGGCCGGAATACGCCCAGCATTACCTCGAACACCGCAAGCGCCGCTACAACATCGATGTGCAAGTGCTCAACGACAGTGGCGACGCCGTCGTGCCCGGCACCTTCCCGCGCCGCGCCGCCGCCTTCGAGGCGCGCCGCCACAACGACGACCGGCGCCTGCCGTGGCGCCGCCTGACCGAGGAATACACCAGCCCCGACAGCGGCGAGACCTACCTGCTGATCTATCGCATCCCGCACCCGGAACTGGATGCCTGGCACCGCGACAGCCTGCTCTGGCCGTTGAGCGCCCTAGGCATCGCCCTGGTGGTGCTGACCCTGTTCAGCCTGCTGGTGACCCTGTCGATCACCCGCCCGCTGAGCCGCTTGCGCGGCGCCGTGCATGACCTGGGGCAAACTACCTACCAGCAGAACAGCCTGGCGCGCCTGGCCAACCGCCGTGACGAGTTCGGCGTACTGGCCAACGACTTCAACCGCATGGGTGCGCGGCTGCAGAGCCTGATCGGCAGCCAGCGCCAGCTATTGCGTGACGTTTCCCATGAACTGCGCTCGCCGCTGGCACGCCTGCGTATCGCCCTGGCCCTGGCCGAACGCGCCGAACCCGAGCAGCGCCAGGCCCTGTGGCCGCGCCTGACCCGCGAATGCGACCGCCTCGAAGCGCTGATCAGTGAGATCCTGGTGCTGGCCCGGGTCGATGCCGAACAGGCACGGGCCGAACCGGTGGACCTTGATGCCCTGCTGGCCGCCGTGCACAAGGACGCGCAACTGGGCGCGCCGGAGCAGGAGATCCTCCTGCAGCATGAACCCGGGCTCAACCTGCAAGGCTGGCCGACGCTGCTGGAACGGGCGTTGGATAACCTGCTGCGCAATGCCGTGCGCTTCAACCCGGCCGGGCAGCCGATTGAAATCACCGGGGTGCGCGAAAGCGACAAGATTGTGCTGAGTGTGCGTGACCATGGCCCGGGAGTGGCCGCAGAGCACCTGGCGCAGCTGGGCGAGCCGTTCTACCGGGCGCCCGGGCAGAGTACCGCAGGCCATGGCCTGGGGTTGGCCATTGCGCGCAAGGCGGCGGAGCGCCATGGCGGCAGCTTGAGCCTGGGCAATCATCCCCAGGGCGGGTTTGTTGCCACGCTAGAGTTGCCACTGGCAAGGCCTGACTCAATATAGCTTCGCCGGGCAAGCCCGCTCCTACATTGTGGGAGCGGCGGTGCGACGCCTCGACTTGCCCCGCGATGAGGCCCTAACCCCCGCTGCTACTCCCAGGCACTGACAAAATCAGCCGTCGCCAGCACCGGCGCGGTGCGCGGTTCATTTTGTGGAGTACCCAGGTACAGGAAGGCGATGATCTCTTCGTTGTCCGCCAGCCCCAATCCCTTGGCCACATGCTTGCTGTACGAAAGCTCGCCAGTACGCCATACCGCGCCGATACCCTGGGCATGAGCCGCGAGCAAAATACCGTGGGCCGCGCAACCGGCCGCCAGGCGCTGCTCGGACTGCGGCACCTTGAAGTGATCCTGCAGCCGCGCAACCACAACCACCAGCAACGGCGCCCGCAACGGCATGGCCCGGGCCTTGTCCAGCGCCGCCTGGCCGGTCTCGCCATTGAGTTTGACCGCTTCGGCGAGCAGTTCGCCAAGCTTGGCCCGCGCCTCGCCCTCGACCGTCAAGAAGCGCCAGGGCCGCAACTGGCCGTGGTCCGGTGCCCGCAGGGCGGCCTGAAACAGCGCCTCGCGTTGTGCGGTATTGGGTGCCGGATCCAGCAGACGTGGAACCGAAACCCGGTTGAGCAATGCGTCGAGAGCCTCCATTGGCTACCCCTTGTGGATAAATGTCGGGCTATTCTAGCGTTTACTTAAAAAGGTCCATAGGTAGAATGGCGCCCTTCCGTTTTGAGTCAGAGCAGATCACATGGCGTTGCCGACCTTAAGGATCATTGGTTTCATCATCGGCATCTTCCTGATCACCCTGGCGATCAGCATGGTCGTGCCCATGGCCACCCTGGTGATCTTCGACCGCACGGGCGACCTGCCGTCGTTCCTGTGGGCCAGCATGATCACCTTTATCGCAGGCCTGGCTCTGGTCATCCAGGGCCGCCCCGAGCACGTGCACCTGCGCCCGCGCGATATGTACCTGCTGACGGTCAGCAGCTGGCTGGTGGTGTGCATCTTCGCCGCCCTGCCGTTCCTGCTGACCCAGCACATCAGCTACACCGACGCCTTTTTCGAAAGCATGTCCGGCATTACCGCCACCGGCGCCACCGTACTCAGCGGCCTCGACAGCATGTCGCCGGGTATCCTGATGTGGCGCTCGCTGCTGCACTGGCTCGGCGGTATCGGCTTTATCGCCATGGCCGTGGCGATCCTGCCGCTGCTGCGCATCGGCGGCATGCGCCTGTTCCAGACCGAGTCCTCGGACCGTTCGGAAAAGGTCATGCCGCGCTCGCACATGGTCGCCAAGTCGATCGTGCTGGTGTACATCGGCATCACCACCCTCGGCGCCCTGGCCTTCTGGCTGGCGGGCATGAACGCCTTCGACGCGATCAACCACGCCATGTCGGCGATTTCCACCGGCGGTTTCTCTACCTCCGACCAGTCCCTGGCCAAGTGGGACATACCGGCGGTGCATTGGGTAGCGGTGGTGGTGATGATCCTCGGCAGCTTGCCGTTCGCCCTGTACGTGGCGACCATCCGCGGCAACCGCAAGGCGCTGATCAAGGACCAGCAGGTCCAGGGCCTGTTGGCGATGCTGGTGGCGACCTGGCTGGTGCTCGGTACCTGGTACTGGGCCACCACCAACCTGCACTGGCTCGACGCCCTGCGCCACGTGGCCCTGAACGTCACCTCGGTGGTCACCACCACCGGCTTCGCCCTGGGCGACTACAGCCTGTGGGGCAATTTCTCGCTGATGCTGTTCTTCTACCTGGGTTTTGTCGGCGGCTGCTCGGGCTCGACCGCTGGCGGCATCAAGATTTTCCGCTTCCAGGTGGCCTACATCCTGCTCAAGGCCAACTTGAACCAGCTGATTCACCCCCGGGCGGTAATCAAGCAGAAGTACAACGGCCACCGCCTCGATGAAGAGATCGTGCGTTCGATCCTGACCTTCTCGTTCTTCTTCGCCATCACCATCTGCGTCATCGCCCTGGCCCTGTCGCTGCTGGGTGTCGACTGGATGACCGCACTGACCGGCGCCGCCAGCACCGTATCGGGCGTCGGCCCGGGCCTGGGCGAAACCATCGGCCCGGCCGGCAACTTCGCCACCCTGCCGGATGCGGCCAAGTGGATTCTGGCCTTCGGCATGCTGCTCGGGCGCCTGGAGATCATTACGGTGCTGGTGCTATGTATGCCGGCGTTCTGGCGTCACTGACCGGCGGATCCTCTACCGGGGCCACCACAGCCCCGTTCAAGCGCGCCCGGTACTCGCCAGGGGTGACATCGAACCAGCGGCGAAACGCCCTGAAAAAATTGCTCGGGTCGGCGAAACCCAGAAGATAGGCAGCCTCCAGCAGGGTCATGTTGGCTTGCGCCAGGTACTGCTCGGCAAGCTCGCGGCGGGTATCGTCCAGCAGTGTCTGAAAGCTCGTGCCCTCTTCCTGCAAGCGCCGCTGCAAGGTGCGCTGCGACAGGTGCAGGGCCTGGGCGATGGTTTCGCGCTTGGGCTCGCCCTGGGGCAAAACCCGGCACAACACCTGGCGCGCACGATGGGTAACCCGGCTTTCCGAGAAGCGCGCCAGGTATTCGCCAGCAAAGCGGTCGTGCAAGGTGGCCATGGCCTCGTTGGCGGTCGGCAGCGGCGCCTCCATGTCGGCGCGCTCGAACACCAGCGCATCGTAGGGCGCGCTGAACACCAGCGGGGCATGGAATGCGGTCTTGTAAGGGCCCAAGTCCTTGGGCTGCGGCCCCTGGACCAGCACCCGACGCGGCTGGATCACTCGCCCGCTGAGCCAGCTGCACAGCGCCAGGGCGCAGGCCAGCGAGGCTTCGGCACTGTGCCGGGTGGGTGGCAGGTGATCGCCATGCACGGTCAGAATCAACGCATAGCCGTCGGGCTCAAGGCGAAAACTCAGGTCGGAGCTTTCGGCGATGATCCGCTGATAGCGCACCAGCCGCTCGAAACCTTCGGCCAGGGTGCGGCTCGACATCAGCGCGTAGCCGACCACATGAAAGGACGCCGGGCGTACCACCCGCGCCATGTTCAGGCCGATCGCCTGGTTGCCGGAAAGGTCGACCGCCAACTGCCACAGGCGGGTCATGGAGTCCTGGGTGAAGCGTGCGTCGGGATCGTCCAGCGCGGTGAAATCCAGGCCAAGTTGCTTGAACATGGCACGGCAATCGAGCCCTTCCAGTTCAAGTGCCTTGACGATCCCTGATGCCCAGCTTGCTGACGTGGTTCTTTCGCTCATGGCTGGCTTCTTTTGTTACCGACTAGCCGCTCCTGCGGCGATCTCAAAGGATACTCAATTGGCGCCTATTGTCACTGCTCTGTAGTGTTACTCACTCTAGACTCAGATCAGGCTCCACGCCGTGTATCTTCGTCAGATTGACCAGACTCTGGAGCAGTGTCGTGAACAGCCCTCAGCAATTTCGCAGTTTTGCCGAGTTCTACCCCTATTACCTGGGTGAGCACAGTAATCCCACCTGCCGGCGCCTGCATTTCGTCGGTACCAGCCTGGTCATCGCCGTACTCGCCTTTGCCCTGGGCAGCGGCAACTGGTTGCTGCTGCTGGCCCTGCCCTTTGCCGGTTACGGCTTTGCCTGGGTCGGGCACTTCTACTTCGAGAAAAACCGCCCCGCCACCTTCAAGCACCCGCTGTACAGCCTGATTGGCGACTTCGCCATGTACCGCGACATGCTGCGCGGCAAGGTCAGCTTCTGATTTCGGCCCGCAAGGTCAGAAACCCGTCCCGGGCGGCCACTGCCCCGACCAACGGTACAGGTAGAGTGCCCTGAAACCCCGCGTTTCGGAGCGCCGATGAACCAGCAAGCCAGCTTTAACCACATGCAGGACGGTACCGAGCAGGATTGGGCAATCATCGCCGAGGATTTCAGGGCCTATGCCAGCCAGCTGGCCGATCGCATCCTGGCGCACCTGCGGCTGCTCGATGGCGACTTCGGCGGCTTTCCCATCGACCGCCTGAGCCACTCCCTGCAAACCGCCAGCCGCGCCTGGCGTGACGGGCGCGATGAAGAGTACGTGGTCTGCGCGCTGCTGCACGACATCGGCGACACCCTCGGCAGCTATAACCACCCGGACATCGCCGCCGCCATCCTCAAGCCGTTCATCAGCCCGGAAAACCTGTGGATGGTAGAAAAACACGGGGTGTTCCAGGGCTACTACTTTTTCCATCACCTGGGCATGGACCGGCACCTGCGCGAGCAATTCCAGGGCCATCCGCAATTCCAGCAAACCATCGAGTTCTGTGCCCGCTACGATGCCGCCGCCTTCGATCCGGGCTACGACAGCCTGCCCCTGAGCTTCTTCGAGCCGATGCTGCAGCGCCTGTTCGCCAAGCCCCGGCAGTCGATCTACAAGGCCGCGCTAGAGCAACCCGCCGCCACTGCCTGAATCCACCAGCTTCTCCAGCCCGGCCTGGCGCCGGGCGGCTTCGGCCTGGGCGTCGGCCAGGCGATAAAGCTCGATGCTGCCGTCCCAGTGCTCGATCAGTGCCGTGCACGACTCGACCCAATCACCGCAATTGAGGTAATCCACCTCGCCGACCTTGCGGATCTGGGCATGGTGAATGTGCCCGCAGACCACACCATGAAAGCCGCGTTTGACGCACTCATGGGCGATGGCCTCCTCAAAGTCGCTGATGAAGCTGACTGCGCTCTTGACCTTGTGCTTGAGGTACGCCGACAGTGACCAGTAGCCGTAGCCATAGCGCGCACGCCAGTGGTTGAGCCAGCGGTTGAGGGTCAGGGTGAATTCGTAGGCCGAATCGCCGAGGAACGCCAGCCAGCGGTGATAACGGGTGATCACGTCGAACTGGTCGCCATGAATCACCAGCAGGCGCCGGCCATCGGCGGTCAGGTGCTCGGCCTGGTCGACCAACTGGATATTGCCCAGCACCAGCTTGGAGTAGCGACGCAGGAACTCGTCATGGTTGCCGGTCACGTAGATCACCTCGGTGCCGCGCTTGCTCATGGTCAGCAGGCGGCGGATCACGTTGGTGTGCGCCTGGGGCCAGTACATGCCGCCGCGCAGCTTCCAGCCGTCGATGATGTCGCCGACCAGGTAGATGCGATCGGCCTGGTAACCCTTGAGAAACTGCGACAGGTGTTCGGCCTGGCAATCCCGGGTGCCCAGATGCACGTCCGAGATCCACAGGGTGCGCACGCGCTGTTTGCGCGAGGGTCTGACAAGCTCGGCACGGGTCATCGGCAGGCTCCGGGAAGGTTTGCGCCAGCTTGCCAAGCAGCGGTGAATCGAACATGACCGCCCGGTGTCGGTCTGATGACATGCCCGGCCCGCCTGCTTGCCTGTACACTGCTGCGATTGCCGGAGGAGCCTTCGATGAGCCGCGCCCCGATACTTTCCCTGCGCCATTATCGCCACGACCTGATCGCCCATAGCCACGACCATCCGCAACTGGTGTTCGGCCTGCGCGGGCGCCTGGAGTTCGAGGTCGAAGGCCGCGGCGCGCAGCTGGACCGCCAGGACCTGATGGTGGTCCCGGCTGGCCGCCATCACACCTGCGGCAGTACTGTCGGCAGCGATTGCCTGGTGCTGGACGTCCCGGTCGACAACTGGCTGGGCCAGAGCCTGGGCGCGCACCTGGACGCCAGCCAGCGCCTGCTGGAGCGGGCCAGGCCGTTGAGCCTGGACACTCGCCAACAGCAACTGGTCGACTGGCTGGCGGCCAGCCCGATCAACGATCCGCTAATCGCCCAGCAAGGTGCAGTGTTGCTGCTGGCCAGCCTGAACGGCGGCGCGGCGCCCGTTGCGCCGACAACCTCACTGCCCTATGCCCGCTTCGATGCGCATATCGAGCAGAACGCCGCCTACCCGCTGCAGGTGGCCGACCTGGCGCGCCTGGCCGGGCTATCCAGCGCGCGCCTGCATGCGCGGTTCATGGCTGAATGCGGGTCACGCCCATGGACTATGTACGCCAGCGTCGCCTGCTACGCGCGCGGCAGCTACTACGCGATACCCGCTTGCCGATCGGCGATATCGCCTGCCAGGTCGGCTACAGCTCGCAAAGCGCCTTTGCCGCCGCCATGCTCAAGGCGTTTGGCCGCACGCCTGGTGCCTTGCGCCGCGATTGTGCCGACAATTGACGCGAGGACCGCGACAGACAGCGCCAGCGCCGCCCCCGTAAACTGGCGCCGCTGCCCTGCTCTCTGACAAGGACCACCATGAATCACCGCACTGCCCTCGGCGCCCTGCACATCGGCGCACTGTTTTTCGGCCTGACCGGCGTATTCGGCAAACTGGCCAGCGCCGCGCCGGCGATCATCGTCTTCGGCCGAGCCGCTTTTGCCGTGCTGGCATTGGCCGTGTTCGCAGGCTTTGCGCGCAAGGCCTGGCAGCCCCTGCAGGCCCAGGACTGGCGCCGCCTGCTGCTCGGCGGCGTACTGCTGGCCGGGCACTGGGTGAGCTTTTTCATTTCGGTGAAAGTCGCCGGTGTCGCCATCGCCACCCTCGGCTTTGCCAGCTTCCCGGCCTTTACCGTGATCCTTGAAGGCCTGCTGTTTCGCGAGCGCATCCGCACCAACGAGATCGTCCTGGTGCTGCTGGTGAGCATCGGCCTGGTGCTGGTAACCCCGGACTTCGACCTGGCCAGCCAGGCCACCGGCGGCCTGCTTTGGTCGCTGCTGTCAGGCCTGCTGTTTTCACTGCTGTCATTGACCAACCGTGCAGGCTCCGGGCGCATCCCGGCGGTGCAGGCGGCACTGTGCCAGAACGCCGTGGTCGCCCTGTGCCTGTTGCCGGTGGCCGCGCCGGCGCTGGGCAGCGTCAGCGCCATGGACTGGCTGTGGATCGGCCTGCTCGGGGTGTTCTGTACCGGCGTCGCCCACAGCCTGTTCGTCGCCAGCCTGGCGGTGATCAAGGCGCGCACCGCTGCCGTGGTGTTTGCTCTGGAGCCGGTCTACGGCATCGCCATGGCGTGGTTGATCTTCGCCGAAACCCCGACTTTGCGCATGCTTATGGGCGGTGTGCTGATCATTCTCGCCATCGTCATTTCCAGCCGCCTGGCGGCCGGCAATCAAGTAGGCAAGGCGGCGGTCGCCGAGGGCTGAGGGTCAGGGCCGGTCGTTGTGGCCCAGATCACGCTGCGGGTCGATCTGGTCGCGCACGCGCTGCTTGAGCACCTTGGCTTCAGGGAAGCCGCCATCGGCCTTGCGCTCCCAGATCTGCACGCCGTCGCAGGTAATACGGAAGGAGCCACCGGTGGCGGGTTCAAGGGCCACCCGCGCCAGATCGTCACTGAAGGTGCTCAGCAGTTCCTGGGCCAGCCAGGCGGCACGCAGCAGCCATTGGCACTGGGTGCAGTAGGTAATGACAATTTCCGGTTTATGCGCGGACATACACTGAAGGTCTCCTGACAGGTGGGCGCGCTTATACTAGCGGTCTTTAGCCTTCGCTCCGAGAGTCATGATGCACCGCCTGCTGTTATCCCTGCTGCTGATGTTCGTTTGCTTCCCGCTGCTGGCCGCCGAAGCGCCCCGACCGAAAGTCGGCCTGGTGCTCTCCGGCGGTGCTGCCCGTGGCCTGGCCCATATCGGCGTGCTCAAGGCCCTGGAAGAACAGGGCATCAAGGTCGATGCGATTGCCGGCACCAGCATGGGCGCGGTGGTCGGCGGCCTGTACGCCTCCGGCTACAAGATCGACGAACTGGAAAAGCTCGCCCTCAACATCGACTGGCAGCAGGCGCTGTCCGACGCGCCGCCGCGCAAGGACGTGCCGTTTCGGCGCAAGCAGGATGACCGCGACTTTCTCGTCAAACAAAAGCTCAGCTTTCGCGACGACGGCAGCCTGGGCCTGCCGCTGGGGGTGATCCAGGGCCAGAACCTGGCGCTGCTGCTGGAAAGCATGCTCGCCCACACCAGCGACACCCGCGACTTCGACAAGCTGCCGATTCCCTTCCGCGCCGTGGCCACCGACATCGCCAGCGGCGAAAAGGTGGTATTCCGTCGTGGCCACCTGCCCCAGGTGATTCGCGCCAGCATGTCGATCCCGGCGGTGTTCGCCCCGGTCGAGATCGATGGCCGGCTACTGGTCGATGGCGGCATGGTCGACAACATTCCCCTGGACGTCGCGCGCGAGATGGGTGTGGACGTGGCCATCGTCGTCGACATCGGCACCCCGCTGCGCAGCCGCAAGCAGCTGGCAACCGTGGTCGATGTGCTCAACCAGTCGATCACCCTGATGACCCGACGCAACTCCGAAGAGCAACTGGCAGCGCTGCACCGCGACGACATTCTCATCCAGCCACCGCTGTCGAGTTTTGGCGTCACCGATTTCGGCCGCGCCCAGGACATGATCGACGCCGGCTACCGCGCCGCCCGCGCTTTGGACGCACGCCTGGCGGTGCTCAAGCGCCCGCAGGCCAGCGACGGCGAGCTGCTGGCCGCACGCTCGCCGAGCCAGCGCACACCGGTGATCACCGCGATCCGCATCGAGAACGATTCAAAAGTCAGCGACGACGTGATCCGCTACTACATTCGCCAACCCATCGGCGAGCCACTGGAACTGGGCCGCCTGCAGACCGACATGGGCACCCTCTACGGCCTCGACTACTTCGACCGGGTCCAGTACCGGGTAGTGCACAAGGGTGACGACAACACCCTGGTGATCAACGCCCGTGGCCGTCGCGGCGGCACCGACTACCTGCGCCTGGGCCTGAACCTGTCGGACGACATGCGCGGCGACAGCGCCTTCAACATCGGTGCCAGCTACCGGGTCAACGGCATCAACTCCCTCGGCGCCGAATGGCTGACCCGCGCGCAGATCGGCGACCAGCAAGAGCTGTACAGCGAGTTCTACCAGCCGCTGGATGCCGGCTCGCGCTATTTCATCGCGCCATACATTGACCTCGGCTCGCAAAACATCGAGGCGACCCTGGACGACGACCCGATTGCCGAATACCGTCTGGAGCGCTATGGCTTCGGTCTCAACTTCGGTCGGCAGATCGGCAACAACGGCGAAGTGCGCTTTGGCGTCGGCCAGGCCTGGGGCCAGGCCGAGGTGCGCATCGGCGACCAGGACCTGCCCAAGGTCAACTTCAACGAAGGCTTCTACGAACTCAAGTACTCGTTCGACAGCCTCGACAACGTCTACTTCCCCCACAGCGGCGAAGACATCAACCTGACTTTGCGCCAGTACGACCCGAACCTGGGCTCGGACCAGCGCTACCGGCAGTGGGACTTGAACATCGACAAGGCCATGAGCAGCGGCCCCAACACCTGGGTGGTAGGCGGGCGCTACGGCAGGACCCTGGATGATGCCGAAGTGGTCACCTCAAGCTTCGTGCTCGGCGGCGCCCGGCAGCTGTCGGGCTTTCGCCAGGATTCGGTATCCGGGCAAAACGTCAGCCTGATGCGCGTGGTCTACTACCGCCGCCTGACCCCACGCGCCTACCTGCCGCTGGACTTCCCGTTGTACCTGGGCGGTTCGCTGGAGCGCGGCCGGGCCTGGAACAACGACAACGAGTTCGACAGTGGCTACATCAATGCAGCCAGCATCTTCGTCGGTTTCGAGACGCCCCTGGGGCCGCTGAACTTCAGCTACGGGGCCAACAGCGAGAATCAGAAGGCGATGTACCTGAACCTGGGTCACACCTTCTGAGCAGGATCAGGACTTTTCCAGGTTGGCCAGGATCCGCGCATGGACGCGCATGCAAATGCGCATGTCCTCTTCGTCAACACCGACGAACAGCTCGGCGCGCAAGGCGTTGGCAATGGTTTCGATCTGGTCGATCAAAGGCTTGGCCGGTGGGCAGAGGAGGATTTTTTTCGCCCGTCGGTCTTCGAGCACCGCCTGACGGCGCACCAGCCCCTGGGTTTCCAGGCTATCGAGCAAGCGGGCCAGGGTCGGCCCCTCGACGCCGACACTCTGGGCCAGCTCGCGCTGGGTCGGCGCCTCGTCGAAACGAGCCAGGTGCAGCAGCACCAGCCAGCGGGCCTGGGACAGGTTCAGCCCGGCCAGGCGGCGATCCAGTTCGGCGCGCCAGCCGCGGGACATGTGTGCCAGCTGCATCCCGAATTTGTGTTGGTCGGTCAACGGCATAGAGAAACTCATCATCAGAACTAATTATTAGTCAGCTAACCATGACCGTGAGCCGCAGGCAAGGCTCATACGGCTGGCGGTGCTTCGATAATCGTTATAAATGATGACAAGGCCGGTTTTACATCTCGAATTCGGCAGCCAGCGCGGCCCGTACGCAATACAAAACACCTTCGGGCACTCGCCCGCCAAACTGCTCGGCAATCGCCGACACCGGCGGCAACTCGCCTTCACCATCGAGGAAGGCATCCTGAACTTCGCCCAGCAGGTCTTCCGGCAGGTCCAGGGCCTGGTCCAGCGACAGCTCCTGGCGGCCAATGGCCTCGGCAAGCAGGCTGTAGACGTTCTTTTCGCTGCAGTTCAGCTGCCCGGCGATCTGCATCGGAGTCATGCCGGCGCGGGCCAGGCTGACCAGTTCGTGGCGCAGGTCGGTGACGATCTTTGGCGCTTCGACGCCGCCACCCAGCACTTCGAGGAAGGCTTCGCCGTAACGCTCGAGCTTGCGCGCACCGACGCCGCTGACCCGGCCCATCTCGCTGAGGCTGGTGGGCTGGCTGCGCAGCATCTCCAGCAGGGTCGAATCGGGGAAGATCACATACGGCGGCACGCCATGTTCTTCGGCCAGCTTGCGGCGCAACGCACGCAGGGCTTCCCATTGTTCGCGCTCTTCGCCACGCACCAGCTGGCTGGCCGGGCTGCCGCCACTGCTGCTGCCACCCTTGCTGCTGGTTTGTGGCTTGAGATCTTTACGCAGCTCGAGGCTGACTTCACCGCGCAGCAACGGCCGGCACGTGTCGGACAGGCGCAGGCCGCCGTAGCCTTCGAGGTCGATGTCGGCCAGGCCGCGGGCGACCAACTGGCGGAACAGCGAACGCCAGTCGTGCTCGGAGCGGTCCTTGCCAACGCCGTACACGGCCAGTTTCTCGTGGCCGAAATTGCGGATCTTTTCGTTATCGCGGCCCAGCAGCACATCCACCAGGTGGCCGACGCCATAACGCTGACCGGTACGGTACACCGCCGACAGCGCCTGGCGCGCAGGCTCGGTGGCATCCCAGGTCTGCACGCCATCGATGCAGTTGTCACAGTGGCCGCACGGCTGCGGCAACTCTTCGTCGAAGTAGTTGAGCAGGGTCTGGCGGCGGCAGCGGGTTTCTTCACACAAGGCGAGCATGGCATCGAGCTTGTGTTGCTCGATGCGCTTGTGGCGCTCGTCGCCTTCAGAGTTTTGCAGCATCTGCTTGAGCATTACCATGTCTTGCAGGCCGTAGGCCATCCAGGCATCGGCAGGCAGGCCGTCACGACCGGCGCGGCCGGTTTCCTGGTAGTAGGCCTCGAGCGACTTGGGCAGGTCGAGGTGAGCAACGAAGCGTACGTTGGGCTTGTCGATGCCCATGCCGAAGGCAATGGTGGCGACCATGATCAGGCCTTCCTCGTTGAGAAAGCGCCGCTGGTTGGAGGCGCGGGTCTCGGCAGGCAGGCCGGCATGGTAAGGCAAGGCCGGGAAGCCCTGCTCGCACAGGTAGGCGGCGACGTCGTCGACCTTCTTGCGCGACAGGCAGTAGACGATACCGGCATTGCCGCGCCGCTCGCCGAGGAACGCCAGCAACTGCTTGCGCGGCTGCTCCTTGGGCACGATGCGGTAGAAGATGTTCGGCCGGTCGAAGCTCGACAGGAAGCGCTCGGCGTTCTGCAGGTGCAGGCGGGTGACGATCTCTTCACGGGTGCGCATGTCCGCGGTGGCGGTCAGGGCAATGCGCGGCACGTTGGGGAACAGCTCGGCCAGTTGCCCCAGTTGCAGGTACTCGGGACGGAAGTCATGGCCCCACTGCGACACACAGTGGGCCTCGTCGATGGCAAACAGGGCGATGTCGAGGGTACGCAGGAAATCGAGCATGCGCGGCTGCACCAGGCGCTCGGGAGCCAGGTAGAGCATCTTCACTTCGCTGCGGCGGATACGCCCGGCCAGTTCGCGTTGCTGCTCGGCGCTGAGGGTCGAGTTCAACGAAGCGGCGGCCACGCCCAATTCGTCGAGGGTCGCCACCTGGTCGTCCATCAGCGCGATCAACGGCGATACCACCACCGCCAGGCCAGGGCGCAACAGGGCCGGGACCTGGAAGCACAGCGACTTGCCGCCGCCGGTGGGCATCAGGACCAGCGCATCGCCACCCTTGGCCACGCATTCGATGATCGCGCCCTGGCGACCCCGAAAACTGTCGTAACCGAAGATGTCCTTGAGGACGCGCTGAGCCTGTTCGAGCATAAAAACTCCAAAAATCGCAGAACCATCCTGGGCACAGGCTGGACGAAAAACCCGCTGGCGACACCCGAAAATGCGTAAGCGGCTTTTACCCGCCCTCCGAGTTACAAGGGCCCTGGGATAAAAGCCGGGCATTATACCGGAGCCTGCGGCCTAGCAGGATGCTCTGCGATAGACGTCTTCCTTTGCCTCGTTTGCGCTGCAAGGTGCTAGAATTCAGTATCGTTTATTCCCAAGGTAGCCCCGTAATGTCCTTCGCCGAGCAACTGACCCGCCTGCAAGCCTTCCTCGACGCCGACGAGCTGCATGAAGAGGCGCTCGACTACGTGGCCGCCCACGGCTTCCTGACCGCGCTGTCGATCGGTGCCGAAGAGGTTCCCGAGCGCGAATGGATCGACGCCCTGTTCGCCGAAGAGCCGCATTACAAGGACGACGCCCAGCGTGAAGAGATCGAAGCCACGCTGATCCAGCTCAAAGCCCACGTTGCCCGCCAGCTGGCCAGCGACGAAGAGTTCGAACTGCCGTGCGACCTCGACCTGGGTGAAGACCCGGACGACTCCGACCTGCGCGGCTGGTGCATCGGCTTCATGGAAGGCGTGTTCATGCGCGAAGAGGCCTGGTTCGAGACCGCTGAAGACGAAGTCAGCGAGATGCTCCTGCCGATCATGGTCGGTTCCGGCCTGTTCGATGAACAGCCAGAATTCGAAGACATCGCCAAGGACGCCAACCTGCAGGACGACATGATCGTGCAGATCCCTGAAGCCCTGACCGCGCTGTACCTGCTGCTGCACGCGCCGGACGAGAAGCCAGCCCTGCTCAAGCCTCGCCACCACTGAGTCGGCGTCCATGCGCTACCTGCTGCTGGCCATCGGCTGGCTCAGCGTCGCGCTGGGGGTGATCGGGATCTTCCTGCCGGTACTGCCGACCACCCCGTTCCTGCTCCTGGCTGCTGCGTGCTTTGCGCGCAGCTCGCCGCGCTTTCACCACTGGCTGGTCAACCACCCCAAGCTCGGGCCGTGGATTCGTGACTACCTCAGTGGCGAAGGCATTCCCCTCAAAGGCAAGGTCTACGCCATCGGCCTGATGTGGCTGAGCATCGGTTTGTCCTGCTACCTGGTGCCGCTGATCTGGGCGCGGGGGTTCATGCTCACCAGCGCGGTGCTGGTGAGCATTTACATCCTGCGGCAAAAAACCCTGCGGCGCCCGTCCTGAGACTGCAGCAACAGGCCTATACGGTATCCACCTTCAACGAATGATCGTTGAGCATGCCGTTGATGATCGTCGCCGTGTCCTGCCCTGCCGCAATCACCCCGCCCGCACCTGCCGTCACACCATAGTGCTGGGCCAGGTTCACCCCTGCCAGGTCGATGGTCTGGGTCGGCGCCGCACCTGCCACCGAGCTGACCTCGATGGTCGACACCACGCTGGCGCCACTGCCGGTGACCTTGAAGTGCAGGTAGTCATCCAGCGACGCTGTCGTTGCATTCTCACCCT
This sequence comes from Pseudomonas sp. B21-035, assembly GCF_024748945.1. Classification (NCBI taxonomy): domain Bacteria; kingdom Pseudomonadati; phylum Pseudomonadota; class Gammaproteobacteria; order Pseudomonadales; family Pseudomonadaceae; genus Pseudomonas; species Pseudomonas sp. B21-035. The sequence goes on along the minus strand of NZ_CP087179.1, from coordinate 1,558,430 downwards.
GCAACAGTTGCGACAGGTCCAGACGATCGGTGCCCGGGGTGAAGTCGGTGACCACGTCGTGCCCGGTGTTGCCCTGCTGGTACAGGAAGGTATCGCTACCCGTGCCGCCAGTCAGGGTGTTGTTGCCTGGGCCGCCGATCAGCACATCATCACCGCCACCGCCGATCAGGGTGTCGTTGCCCAGGCCGCCGTTGAGCACGTTGGCGTTATCGTTACCGGTCAGGTTGTCGTTGTAGTCCGAGCCGATCAGGTTTTCGATCGCCACCAGGGTGTCGGTGCCGGCACCCCCGGTGCTCTGCGCTCCGACCGTGCTCAGATTGACCGTCACCGCGCTGCCGGCGCTGGCGTAGCTGGCGGTGTCAATACCCGCGCCACCGTCGAGCAGGTCGTTGCCGGCACCACCGATCAACAGGTCATTGCCATCACCGCCGTAGAGGAAGTCGTTGCCATCCCCGCCGATCAACACATCGTTGCCCGCACCTGCATTGAGGATATCGTTGCCGGCGCCGGCCAGCAGGGTATCGTCACCGCTGGTACCGGTGAGGGTATTGCCCTCCTGATAAACGATGTCGACATTGCCGGTGCTGCTGCCACCATGCCCGTCGCTGACGGTATAGGTGCCGTAGGCGGTTTCGTTCTGGGCGTTGGAATAGTCGACAGTCATGGTCAGCGCGTAATTTTCAGCCGCGTTGGTGTTGCTGCCTGACGAGTTGGTGAGGTTGACCAGGTGGATGCTGTAGACCCCGGCATGGCTGGCGGTGAAAGAGCCGCCGTCGGCGATGGTTTGATAGCTGCCGCTCTCGTCTTTCCATTCCATCAGGATGTTGCCCGCTGCCAGGTTGTGATCGAGGGTCAGCGTCTCGCCTTTTTTCAGGGTAACGGTCAACAGGTCCTCATCGTTGGCATTGGCCGTGGTTACAGCCCCCAGGTAGCCGCTGACAACCAGTGCCGCCGTCATGGCATCGGCCGGGCCTCTGAAGGCACTGCGCGGCAGGTCCCGCAGCTGGTTGGCGCCGGTGTTGTTGGTACCGTTGAAGACAACCGTCGGCGGTGTACCGCTGCCCACGGTAAAGCCTGCCCCTTTTGCCGCCCAGCCGGTATCGAAGGTGGTCGTCGAAGGTACGCTCAGGCGGTCATGGTTGGCATCGCTGTCATTGGCCAGCAAGGCTTCGGCGGGCACGGTGATGCTGCTCGACAGAATGTTGCTGATGACATGGTCGGCCCCGGCCACTGGCGCGGTATTGGCGTAGACATTGATCACCAGGTTGGCACTGGCGGTATCGCCATCGTTGTCACTGGCGACGAAGCCGATCTGCTCGACCTGGCCGCTGCCGGTGTCCTTGGGCGGCGTGTAGGTAAAGTCGCCGGTATCCATGTTGACCACGATGCTGCCGCCGATCGCCGTCTTCACGGTAATGCTGTTGGTGCCGGTATCGAAAGTACCCCGGTCCGCCGCACCGCTGGTGGCATAAGAGCCCGCACCGCCGTTGCCCTTCGGATCGTAGGTGTAGGTAGTGCCATCGATAACCAGCGACTTGATAAAGCCGCCATCAGCGCCGAACTGGCCGCCACTCATCAGACTGCCAGTGATCGGTGCGCCCTGGACGGTGCCGGACAGCACCGAGTTGAGCTGGTTGAGGTCGGTGACCACCGTGGCATTGGTGTCGGTGTGGGTACTACCGTCGTAGGACAACGGGTTGAGGTTACCGGCATTGACGCCACTGCCCAGACCGATCGCGTAGGACTTGATCCCATTACTGTCGAGGAAACCCTCCCATTCAACTTCGCGCGGCGCGGTAATCGCGTGCCCCGACGTAGGTGCGCCGTCGGAGAAGAAGTACACGATATTTTGCGCACCGGTGATTTTACCTCCGGTGGTGTAGGCCGACTGCGCCGAGGTAATCGCTGAATCGTAATAGGTCGAACCACCCGCGCTGAGGCCGTTGACGATAGCCTTGGCCTGGTCGACGGTCACCCACACAGTTGAAGGCTGGTTGGCCCCGGTAGAGAAGGTCACCAGTTGGACCTTTACATCGCCCATTTCATCGTACTTGTCGAGCAAGGCATTGATCGCCTGCTTGGCCAGTTGCATACGCGTCAGCCCCGGCACGCCGGACGCCTCATTCATACTGCCGGACACATCGATCACCAGCAGCAGGTTGGAGTCCACCTGCCCCGGAGTCACCGAGCGTTCTGCCCCGACTGCATTCGGTACGTCGTCGACAATCTTCACATCGATCGTCGCGTTGGCGGAGCTGCCATCGGTGTCGGTGGCGACGACATTGATACTCTCGTTGAGGTTGTTGATGCCATTGGCGTTCGGGTGGTTTTCGTTGTCGAGCAAGGTGTAGGTGTAACTGACCACCCCGGTGGCCGGGTTGTAACCGGTGATGGTGATCGAGTTACCCAGCGGCGTAGTCCCGCTCTGTGGGAAGCCGTTGACCACCCCGCCACTGACCACGCTGATGCCACCGACGGTCAGGCTTTGCAGCCCGTCAGGGGCCGTCACGGTGAAGGTGCCGCTCTGGGTCAGGGCCGGAGAGTCCGGGCTGGTGCCGTCGCTGAGGTTCTTCTCGTAGACGGTCAGCTCGCCACCGTTGACGTTCAGGCCGTCAATGGTGACCGGGTTGTCCAGGTTGCTGACATTGAGCTTGAGCGTCGCTGTGCTGGTGTCGCCATCGGCATCGCGCAAGGTGTAGGTGAAAGTATCGACACCTGTGCCACCGCCGTGCAGGTTGATGAAGTCCGTATCGTTGGGGTTCAGGGTGTAGGTGTAGGAACCGTCGGCGGCCAGCACCAGGGTGCCGTAGGTACCGACAAAGGTGCCAGCGGTGATCGGCCCGGTTACGCGGTCGGCGCCCTGTACGTCGTTGGTCAGCACATTGCCGGTGAGGGTCAGCTGTACCTCAGTGGCCGTAACTGCGTTGGTGTCGTTAACAGCGCTCGGCAAGTCATCGACGATATTGACGTCGATCGAACCGCTGGCGGTGCTGCCGTCGGTATCGGTGGCGGTTACCGTAAAGCTTTCGTTGAGACTATTGGCGCCATTGGCCGTCGGATGGTTCTCGTTATCGAGCAAGGTGTAGCTATAGGTCACCACGCCGGTGGCCGGGTTGTAGCCGGTGATGGTCAGGGTGTTGCCCAGTGCGGTGGTTGCCGATTGCGGGAAGCCGTTGGCCACCCCGCCACTGACCACGGTGATGCCACCGACGGTCAGAGTCTGCAGGCCGTCCGGGGCGGTGACGGTAAAGCTCGCGCTCTGGGTCAGGGCCGGAATATTCGGGTTGCTGCCGTCGCCGAGGTTCTTCTCGAAAACGGTCAGCTCGCCGCCGTTGACGTTCAGGCCGTTGAGGGTCACCGGGTCGTTGAGGTTGGTGATATTCAGCACCAGGTTGGCGGTGCTGATGTCGCCGTCGGCGTCCTTCAGGGTGTAAGTGAATGTCTCGGTGCCATTGCCGCCACCGTGCAGGTTTTTGAAGTCTGCGTCGGTAGGATCGAGGGTGTAGGTGTAGGAACCGTCAGCGGCCAGTACCAATGTGCCGTAGGTGCCGACGAAGGTGCCGGCAGTAATTGGCCCGGTGGGTACACGGTCCGCACCCTGCACGTCGTTGGTCAGCACGTTGCCGGTCAGGGTCAGCTGGTTCTCGGTGGCGGTGACGGCATTGGTATCGCCCGCCGCGGTCGGTACGTCGTCGACGATATTCACATCGATGGACCCGCTGGCAGTGCTGCCATCGGTGTCCGTAGCCGTTACGGTAAAGCTTTCGTTGAGGCTGTTGGCACCATTGGCCGTCGGATGGTTCTCGTTATCGAGCAAGGTGTAGCTGTAGGTCACCACGCCGGTGGCCGGGTTGTAGCCGGTGATGGTCAGGGTGTTGCCCAGGGCGGTGGTTGCCGATTGCGGGAAGCCGCTGGCCACGCCGCCGCTGACCACGGTGATGCCACCGACGGTCAGAGTCTGCAGGCCGTCCGGGGCGGTGACGGTAAAGCTCGCGCTCTGGGTCAGGGCCGGAATATTCGGGTTGCTGCCGTCGCCAAGGTTCTTCTCGAAAACGGTCAGCTCGCCGCCGTTGACGTTCAGGCCGTTGAGGGTCACCGGGTCGTTGAGGTTGGTGATATTCAGCACCAGGTTGGCGGTGCTGATGTCGCCGTCGGCGTCCTTCAGGGTGTAAGTGAATGTCTCGGTGCCATTGCCGCCACCGTGCAGGTTTTTGAAGTCTGCGTCGGTAGGATCGAGGGTGTAGGTGTAGGAACCGTCAGCGGCCAGTACCAATGTGCCGTAGGTGCCGACGAAGGTGCCGGCGGTGATCGGCCCGGTTGGCACACGGTCCGCGCCCTGCACATCGTTGGTCAGCACGTTGCCGGTCAGGGTCAGCTGGTTCTCGGTGGCGGTGACGGCATTGGTATCGCCCGCCGCGGTCGGTACGTCGTCGACGATATTCACATCGATGGAACCGCTGGCGGTGCTGCCGTCGGTATCGGTGGCGGTTACCGTAAAGCTTTCGTTGAGACTATTGGCGCCATTGGCCGTCGGATGGTTCTCGTTATCGAGCAAGGTGTAGCTATAGGTCACCACGCCGGTGGCCGGGTTGTAGCCGGTGATGGTCAGAGTGTTGCCCAGTGCGGTGGTTGCCGATTGCGGGAAGCCGCTGGCCACGCCGCCGCTGACCACGGTAATGCCACCGACGGTCAGGGTTTGCACACCGTCCAGCGCGGTCACCGTGAAACTGCCGGTCTGGGTCAGGGCTGGCGTATCCGGGTTGCTGCCGTCGCCAAGGTTCTTCTCGAAAACAGTCAGCTCGCCGCCGTTGACATTCAGGCCGTTGAGGGTCACCGGGTCGTTGAGGTTGGTGACGTTGAGCACCAAGTTGGCGGTGGACACATCGCCATCAGCATCGGTCAGGGTGTAAGTAAAGGTCTCGACCCCGTTACCGCCGCCATGCAGGTTGAAGAAGTCCGGATCGGCAGGGTTCAGCGTGTAGGTGTAGGAACCATCGGCTGCCAGCACCAAGGTGCCGTAGGTGCCGATGAAGGTGCCGGCGGTGATCGGCCCGGTTGGCACACGGTCCGCGCCCTGCACATCGTTGGTCAGCACGTTGCCGGTCAGGGTCAGCTGGTTCTCGGTGGCGGTGACGGCATTGGTATCGCCCGCCGCGGTCGGTACGTCGTCGACGATATTCACATCGATGGAACCGCTGGCGGTGCTGCCGTCGGTATCGGTGGCGGTTACCGTAAAGCTTTCGTTGAGACTATTGGCGCCATTGGCCGTCGGATGGTTCTCGTTATCGAGCAAGGTGTAGCTATAGGTCACCACGCCGGTGGCCGGGTTGTAGCCGGTGATGGTCAGAGTGTTGCCCAGTGCGGTGGTTGCCGATTGCGGGAAGCCGCTGGCCACGCCGCCACTGACCACGGTAATGCCACCGACGGTCAGGGTTTGCACACCGTCCAGCGCGGTCACCGTGAAGCTGCCAGTTTGCGTCAGTGCTGGCGTATCCGGGTTGCTGCCGTCGCCGAGGTTCTTCTCGAAAACCGTCAGCTCGCCGCCTTCAACGTTCAAGCCGTTGAGGGTCACCGGATCGTTGAGGTTAGTGACATTGAGCACCAGGTTGGCGGTGGATACGTCACCATCAGCATCGGTCAGGGTGTAGGTAAAGGTCTCGACCCCGTTACCGCCGCCATGCAGGTTGAAGAAGTCCGGATCGGCAGTGTTCAGCGTGTAGGTGTAGGAACCGTCAGCGGCCAGCACCAATGTGCCGTAGGTGCCGACGAAGGTGCCTGCAGTAATTGGCCCCGTGGGTACACGGTCCGCACCCTGCACGTCGTTGGTCAGCACGTTGCCGGTCAGGGTCAGCTGGTTCTCGGTGGCGGTAGCGGCGTTGGTATCGCCTGCCGCGGTCGGTACGTCGTCGACGATGTTCACATCGATGGACCCGCTGGCAGTGCTGCCATCGGTGTCCGTAGCCGTTACGGTAAAGCTCTCGCCCAGGCTGTTGGTGCCGTTGGCGTTCGGGTGGGCTTCGTTGTCGAGCAAGGTGTAGCTGTAGGTCACCACGCCGGTCGAGGCGTCATAACCGGTGATGGTCAAGGTGTTGCCCAGGGCGGTGGTCGCAGATTGCGGGAAGCCGCTGGCCACGCCGCCGCTGACTACGGTGATACCACCGACGGTCAGGGTTTGCACACCGTCCAGCGCGGTCACCGTGAAGCTGCCAGTTTGCGTCAGTGCTGGCGTATCCGGGTTGCTGCCGTCGCCAAGGTTCTTCTCGAAAACCGTCAGCTCGCCGCCTTCAACGTTCAAGCCGTTGAGGGTCACCGGATCGTTGAGGTTGGTGACATTGAGCACCAGGTTGGCGTTGGATACGTCACCATCAGCATCGGTCAGGGTGTAGGTAAAGGTCTCGACCCCGTTACCGCCGCCATGCAGGTTGAAGAAGTCCGGATCGGCAGTGTTCAGCGTGTAGGTGTAGGAACCGTCAGCGGCCAGCACCAAGGTGCCGTAGGTGCCGACGAAGGTGCCTGCAGTAATTGGCCCCGTGGGTACACGGTCCGCACCCTGCACGTCGTTGGTCAGCACGTTGCCGGTCAGGGTCAGCTGGTTCTCGGTGGCGGTGACGGCGTTGGTATCGCCTGCCGCGGTCGGCACGTCGTCGACGATGTTCACATCGATCGACCCGCTGGCAGTGCTGCCGTCGGTGTCCGTCACGCTCACCGTGAAGCTCTCGCCCAGGCTGTTGGTGCCGTTGGCGTTCGGGTGGGCCTCGTTGTCGAGCAAGGTGTAGCTGTAGGTCACCACGCCGGTCGAGGCGTCATAACCGGTGATGGTCAAGGTGTTGCCCAGGGCGGTGGTCGCCGATTGCGGGAAGCCGCTGGCCACCCCGCCACTGACTACGGTGATGCCACCGACGGTCAGGGTTTGCACACCGTCCAGCGCGGTCACCGTGAAGCTGCCAGTTTGCGTCAGCGCTGGCGTATCCGGGTTGCTGCCGTCGCCAAGGTTCTTCTCGAAAACAGTCAGCTCGCCGCCTTCAACGTTCAAGCCATTGAGGGTCACCGGGTCGTTGAGGTTGGTGACGTTGAGCACCAGGTTGGCGGTGGACACATCGCCATCAGCATCGGTCAGGGTGTAAGTAAAGGTCTCGACCCCGTTACCGCCGCCATGCAGGTTGAAGAAGTCCGGATCGGCAGTGTTCAGCGTGTAGGTGTAGGAACCGTCGGCGGCCAGCACCAAGGTGCCGTAGGTGCCGACGAAGGTGCCGGCAGTAATTGGCCCGGTGGGTACACGGTCCGCACCCTGCACGTCGTTGGTCAGCACATTACCGGTAAGGGTCAGCTGGTTCTCGGTAGCGGTAACGGCGTTGGTATCTGCCGCCGCGTTCGGCACGTCGTCGACGATGGAAACATCGATACTCATGCTCGCGCTGCTGCCATCGGTATCGGTGGCAACCACGTTGAAACTCTCGCCCAGTGAGTTGCTGCCATTGCCGGCGGCATGCGCTTCGCTGCCATTGAGGGTGTAGCTGTAGGTGACCTCCCCGGTGGCCGGGTTAAAACCGTTGATGGTCAGGGTGTTGCCCAGGGCCGTGGTGAGTGATTGCGGGAAGCCATTGACCACCCCGGCACTGATCACATTGATACCGCCCACCGTCAGCGATTGCAGGCCGTCGGCGGCGGTCACGGTGAAGGTTCCACTCTGGGTCAGTGCCGCCGCATCAGGGCTGCTGCCAGCTGCCAGGTTCTTCTCGAACAGCACCAGCTCGCCGCCATTGATGCTCAGCCCGTTGAGTTCCACCGGGTCATTGAGGTTGCTGACGTTGAGCACCAGATTGGCGCTGGAAACATCACCGTCGGCATCGGTGAGGGTGTAGGTGAAGGTCTCGACGCCATTACCACCGCCATGCAGATTGATGAAATCCGGATCGGCAGTATTCAGCGTATAGGTGTAGGAACCGTCGGCGGCCAGCACCAAAGTGCCGTAGGTACCGACGAAGGTGCCGGCGGTAATCGGCCCGGTTGGTACCCGGTCTGCGCCTTGCACGTCATTGGTCAGCACGTTGCCGGTCAGGGTCAGCTGGTTCTCGGTGGCGGTGACGGCATTGCTATCGGCCACTGCCCGCGGTACGTCGTCAATCACCGTGACATCCAGCGAGCCAGTGGCTACGTCGCCGTCGGTATCACTGACCAGTACCGCGATGCTTTCACCAAGCCCGTTGGCACCCGCGCCACTGGGGTGGGTTTCGGCACCGTTGAGTGTGTAGCTGTAGCTGACCACGCCAGTGGCAGGGTCATAGCCGGTGATGGTCAGCAAATTGCCCAGGCCAGTGGTGATCGACTGGCCGATGCCGGTCACCGCACCGGCGGTGACCACATTGATGCCGCCGACGTTAAGGTTGAACACCCCATCGGGTGCCTGCACGGTAAAACTGCCCGCCTGGGTCAGGGCCGCCGGATTGCTGGCCGAGCCCTGGGGTAGATTGGCCTCGTTCAACGACAGCTCGCCGCCCTCGACGGCAAGCCCTTCGAGGCTGACCGGGTTGTCGATCACCGGCACTGGCGGGGCTTCGTCATTGTTGTTGATCAGGCCGACGTCCAGCTGCGGCAACTCGGGAAAGCCGTTGAAGCCTGCAGTGGGAAAGCCGATCTGCGGATCAACGCGCCCGGCCACCTCGTTGAGGATCACGAAGGTATGCCCGCCGCCCAGTGCCCCCGTTGCACCGCCAGTGCTTGGCCCGGCTGCAGTGGGGTCGGCGTCCTGGCTCGGGTCGGCACCCGCAGCGATGGCTTGCTGGAGTTTCTCGACATCAGACAGTTGCGCCTGGCTGGGGGTCTGCGACTCCGGTGTATCAACATGCGGCGCGCGATCCGCCAACAGCTCGGGGGTCAGGGTCAGGTTGCTGTCACGGCCGAGGGTCAGTTCGGCACCGTTTTGCAGGTGGACGGCGACTGCGCCAGCAAGGCCTGTGTCCAGCTGCTCGCCGGCATATACCTTGTCGCCCTCGATCAGCGGCCGGCGGCTGCCATCGCTGCCTACAGCGAAGACTTCGCCCACCACCTTGCTGACGACACCGATTAACTTAGCCATGAGCGCACTCCTCCACTGCAAATCGGTTGATTGCAGCAACGTGCGCTGAACTATCGCGTGGCCAGCCCGGCGGAATTAACCCGGGCCAACGCTAAAACAGCCCTGGAGTGCGAGATGATTTCAATGAAATCAATGACTTCGCCTGCCAGAGCTGCGGTGAAAGTGATTGAGCGAAGTGGCCTAGTGACACCTGCCAAAAATTTGTCGCCAAACTTCGCCCCGCCTCCATCCCCTCCGCTACATCCATGCCCTCTGCTGCAAAAACACGGGAACTTTCTCTGACGCCCGAAAAAATGCACCCTAGCGCTGATTCCACGGGCTGCCTGATATGAACAATGTCTCGGATTTCTTAGACCGCATAAGTTTTTTTTCGCATAACTCTTATGAAAAAATCTTCTTAGCTTCGCGCGTAAATGTTCTTAGCTCTGTTGTTACAAGCCTGATACGGTTTGACCTCAGGTTTTCGTCACTTTTTTGACGAATCGCAGGACCATTATTAGAAATCAGGGAGAAGTAACCCATGCGCGTTTTGACCCCCATCACCAGCGCAATTCTGTTGGCCATGGCATGTGCCAATGCCCAGGCGATGTCACTTAATGAGGCTGTGCAAAGCGCCGTGGATTACCACCCGGAAATCGGCTCCAGCAAAAACAGCCGGCTGTCGGCCGATGAAGACGTGAAGTTCGCCCGAGGCGGTTACTTCCCCACCGTCGACCTGGTGGCCGGTTACGGTCGACAACGCTCCGACAACACCAATACCCGTGGCTTCAATGCCGACGGCACGCGTAATCATAATAAAGAGACACTGACCTACACCCAGTCCGACCTGCGCCTGCGGCAGATGCTCTTCGACGGCTTCAACACCGCCAACGAAGTCGGCCGTACCGAGGCAGTGGTGAACTCGCGGGCCTACTACACCCAGGCCACCGCCCAGTCCGTCGCCCTGAGTACCGTCGAGGTGTACCTTGAAGTGCTCAAACGCCGCGAGCTGGTAACCCTGGCCAAGAACAACCTGCAGGCGCACCTGCGGGTCAACGACCAGATCGGCCTGCGCAGTGAGCGCGGGGTCGGCAGCAATGCCGACCGCGACCAGTCCACCGCCCGTCGCGCCCTGGCCGAGAACAACCTGTACACCGCCGAGGTCGACCTGGCCGATGCCGAGGCCAGGTTCTATAGCGTCGTCGGTCGCCAGCCCGATGAGCTGGAAACCCCGGTGACCATCAAGGGTGAAGTGCCTGCTGACCTGGCTGCTGCACGCCAGGACATGCTCGAAAACAACCCTTACCTGAAATCCGCCCAGGCCGACGTCAATGCGGCCGAGCAGCAATACGAAGTGGCCAAGTCGCCGTTCTACCCGCGTATTGACGCAGTATTGGCAACCGGTGCCAACAACAACACTGCAGGTCAGGTCGGCCACGACAACAACGACTGGCAGGCCGGTGTCGAGCTCAGCTACAACCTGTTTCGCGGCGGCAGCGACAAGGCCCGCCTGCAGTCCGATGCGCACAAGATCAACCAGGCCATGGACATCCGCAACAACGCCCTGCGCCAGCTGACCGAAGACCTGTCGCTGTCGTGGAACGCCATGAACAACGCCCGCGTGCAACTGCCGGCGGCCCGCGAGTACGCCGAGACCACCACCCGTGTGCGCGCCGCTTATCAGGACCAGTTCGGCCTCGGCCAACGCACCCTGCTCGATTTGCTCGACAGTGAAAACGAGTTGTACAACGCCAACCGCCGCTACACCGAAGTGCGCTACACCGAAGAGTTCTCCATGTACCGGGTGCTGGCCAACATGGGTGAACTGCTGAACAAGCAGCGCATCTCGCTGCCACCCGAGGCGATCGCCAAGAGCGAAGTGAAGAGCGAGGCGCGCCTGCCCGATATGCGCTAAACCCCTCCAACTGCGGCAGGAGTAGGCGACTGTGACCAGCATGCAACCTGCGAGCTCGGCAATAGATCCGCGCCAGAGTTTCGATGACCCGCTACTCGATGGCTTGCTGATCCTTTGCAAGCTGCATGGTTGCACTGTCAGTCGCGCCGGCCTGAGTGCCGGCCTGCCGCTGCCCGAGCAACGCCTGAGCCTTGAACTGCTGCCCCGGGCAGCGGCACGGGCCGGTTTGCAGGCGCGGATCCTGCGGCGTGAGCTGGGAGCGATCTCGGCGCTCAACCTGCCGGTGCTGTTGCTGCTCAAGGACGGCCGCTGCGCGGTGCTGCGGCGTTGGGGCGATGACGGCCGGGCGCTGATCCTGCCCTGTGAAGCCGAAGGCGGCGAGCAGTGGGTCAGCCGCGAAGAACTGCTGCAAGCCTACGCCGGCGAGGCGCTGTTCGCCCGCCCCCGCCATGAACTCGAAGACCTGCGTGCGCCGTTGATGCCACGGGTCAACGCCTGGTTTCGCGACACCCTCAAACTCTCACGCTGGCTCTACAGCGACGCCATTCTCGCCAGCCTGCTGATCAACCTGCTGGGGCTGATGGTGCCCCTGTTCGTCATGCAGACCTACGACCGCGTGGTGCCCAACCAGGCTACCTCGACGCTGTGGGTACTGAGCGCCGGCCTGCTGATCGGCACCCTGTTCGAATTGACCCTGCGCGTGGTCCGCGCCCACCTGCTCGACCAGGCCGGGAAAAAGACCGACCTGATTCTTTCCGCCACCCTGTTCGAACGCATCACCGGCATGTCGATGAAAGCCCGGCCGGCCACGGTTGGCGGCTTTGCCCAGAGCATTCATGACTTCCAGGGCCTGCGTGAATTCCTTACCGCAGTGACCCTGACCAGCATTATCGACCTGCCCTTCGTGGTGCTGATGCTGGCGGTGATCGGCCTGCTCGGTGGCTGGCTGGTGGTGATCCCGCTGATTGCCTTCCCGGTGACCATTTTCTTTGCCCTGTTCATCCAGGTGCGGCTGCGCGATACCGTGCAAAAAAGCCTGGCCCTGGGCGCGGTGCGCCAGGCGCTGCTGATCGAAACCCTCGGCGGCCTGGAAACCCTCAAGGCCTGCAGCGCCGAAAGCGAGCGCCAGTACCAGTGGGAAAGCACCCACGGCGCCCTCACCCGCCTCGACGCCCACGCCCGCAACCTGTCGGCACTGGCCACCAACGGCACGCTGTTCATCCAGCAGTTCTGCGGCATGGCCACCATCGTTGCCGGGGTCTACAGCATCATTGCCGGCAACCTCAGCGTCGGCGCCCTGGTTGCCAGCTACATGCTCGGCAGCCGGGTGCTGGCACCGCTCGGGCAAATCGCCGGGCTGATCACCCGCTACCAGCAGGCACAGCTGACCATGCGCAGCACCGACGCGCTGATGGCCCTGCCGCAGGAGCGCCAGGCCGGCCAGCAACCGTTGGAGCGCACCCAGTTGCACGGCGGCCTCGACGTCAGCCATGTGAGCTTTCGCTACCACGGCCAGAACGCTGCCGCCCTCAATGACATCAGCTTCAGCGTCAAGCCGGGCGAACGCATCGGCATCATCGGCCGCAGCGGCTCGGGCAAGAGCACCCTGGCGCGCCTGTTGATGGGGTTCTATGCCCCGGACGAAGGGCAGATCCTGCTCGACAACCTCGACCTGCGCCAACTGGACATCGCCGACCTGCGCCACCAACTGGGCTACGTCGCTCATGACCTGCCGCTGCTGGCCGGCAGCCTGCGCGACAACCTGACCCTTGGCGCGCGCTATGTGAGTGACGCGCGCATGCTTGAAGTGGCCGAGCTGACCGGCGTCAGCGAGCTGGCCCGCCAGCACCCGCAAGGCTTCGACCGCCCGGTCGGCGAGCGCGGCCAGCTGCTTTCCGGCGGCCAGCGCCAGGCCGTGCTGCTGGCCCGGGCGATGTTGCTCGAACCGCCGATCATGATCCTCGACGAACCCACCAGCCACATGGACAACAGCAGCGAAGACCAGCTGCGCCAGCGCCTGCATGGCTGGGTGCAGGGCAAAACCCTGCTGCTGGTCACCCACCGCACCTCAATGCTCAGCCTGGTCGACCGGCTGCTGGTACTGGACAACGGCAAGATCGTTGCCGACGGGCCGAAGGAAGCGGTCATCGATGCACTGCGCAAAGGCCGCGTTGGCGCGGCACTCTAGGGGGTCATTCATGTCCGTAAGCCAAGGCCTGCGCAGCTACTTCCAGAGTTTCGGCAAGACCGCCGAACGCGAGTTCATGCCCGATGTGGCCGGCGCCACCCTGCAGGACTCGCCGCGTCTGTCGCGGATCACCGTGTGGCTGGCCGCGGGGCTGTTGCTGGTGGCGCTGCTGTGGGCCAAGTTCGCCGTGCTCGATGAAGTGACCATGGGCGAAGGCAAGGCCATTCCGTCGAGCAAGGTCCAGGTGATCCAGAACCTTGAAGGCGGCATCGTCACCGAGATCTTCGTCCGTGAAGGGCAGATGGTGAACAAGGGCGATACCCTGCTGCGCCTGGACGACACGCGTTTTCTCTCCAACAAGGGCGAGAGCGAAGCTGACCGTTTTGCCCTCACCGCCCAGGTCGAGCGCCTTGCCGCCGAAGCCGAAGGCCGGCCGTTCCAGCTCTCCGAAGAAGTGCGCAGCAAGGCGCCACAAGTGGCTGAAGACGAACTCTCGCTGTACCAGTCGCGCCAGCGTCGGCTAAGCAGCGAAAAGCAGACCCTCAACGAGCAACTGCGGCAAAAAACCCAGGAACTGGCCGAATTTCGCTCCAAGGTCGAGCAGTACCGCTCGGCCCTGGCGCTGTTGCAGCAGGAACTGAACATGTCGACGCCGCTGGTTGGCACCGGGGCGATCTCACCGGTGGAAATCCTGCGCCTCAAGCGCAGCGCCGTTGAGGCCCGCGGCTCGCTCAACGCCACCAGCCTGGCAATCCCGCGCGCCGAAGCGGCGGTGGCCGAGATCAAGAGCAAGATCGAAGAGTCCGAAGCCGGGTTTCGCTCAGAGGCGGCCAAGGAGCTCAACGAAAAACGCACCGACCTGTCGAAGATCACCGCCTCAAGCATTGCCATCGATGACCGGGTAACCCGCACCACCGTGGTTTCACCGGTACACGGGATCATCAAGCTGCTCAAGGTCAACACCATCGGCGGCGTGGTCCAGCCCGGCAGTGACCTGCTGGAGATCGTGCCGCTGGAAGACAACCTGCTGATCGAGGCCAAGGTGCGCCCGCAAGATGTCGCCTTCCTGCACCCCGGGCAGTCGGCGATGGTCAAGTTCAGCGCCTACGACTACACCATCTACGGCGGCCTGAAGGCCAAGCTCGAACTGATCAGCGCCGACACCGTCACCGACGACAAGGGCAACGCCTTTTACCTGATCCAGGTGCGCACCGACAAGAACCACCTGGGTGGTGATAACAAACCGCTTTTGATCATCCCCGGCATGACTGCCACGGTGGATATCATCACCGGCCACAAGAGCGTGCTCGATTACCTGCTCAAGCCGGTGCTCAAGGCACGTACCGAAGCCATGCGCGAACGCTGAGGCGCTCGCAGTGGCTCAACGCAGATGATTGCGCTCGTAGGTCTCGCGCCCCATCGCCGCAATCTGCCCCTCGATCAGCGCCTCGAACGGTTTTAACAGCGCGTCAAAATTAACCGGCGCCTCCAGCACGTTGAGCGCCTGCACCAGTGCCTCCAGAGTCGATACTGCCCCCGCCTGCGGCGCTTTGCGCAGGCGATAGCGCGAAGGCAGGACCTGGGCCAGGGTCACTCGCGGCAACGTGCCGAGCAACGGGTTCACATGCAACAACTTGCTCGCCTTGCGCCAGGTACCATCAGGCACCACCAGTTGCCACGGTCGCTGATCCTCGCCGTCGGCATAGGCCACCAGCGGCTGCGCCGCATCGCCCGGAAACAGCAAGGCACTGCGGTACCCCGGTGCTTGCAGCAGCTCAGGCAGATTCTCAAACACTTCGCCCACGTGCAATTGCGCATTGCGCAAGCCAAGCGCCGCCAGCTTGGCGGTATTGAGCGCATGGCGCACTTCACTGGGATGCTGCAGCAATAGCACGCGGGTACGGCTGTCGAGGGAAGGGATTAGCGGACAAAGGCAATGGGCTTGTGGGCGCAGGCAGCGCTCGCAGTGGATTCTGGACATCGGGTTCTCCTGAGCGGGCAAAGTGTGCCACAGCAGCCCCGAAAAAAGCCCACTTCCCTGTGGGAGAGACGAAAAGCTTCAGCGGTTGAAACGTTCGGCCAGGCTGTACAGGTAATCGGCCATGCGTTCGAGGTCCTGGCTGATCTCGGCGCCCTGCTTGGCCTGCCCGGCGCTGTGATCGCAGAGCTGGGCAATGCGGGTGATCTGCTGGTTGATGTCCTCGGCGACATGACTCTGCTGTTCCGAGGCCGTGGCCATCTGCTGGCTCATGCCGGTGATACGGCTGACCGCCTGGGTGATGCCCACCAGCGCCGACTGCACCGCCTCGACGCTGTGCACGCTGTCGCGGGAGATCTGCTCGCCCTTGCTGGCACTGGACACCGCCCGCTCGGCGCCGGCGCGCAACGAGGCGATAATCTGGTGGATCTCCTCGGTCGAGGTACGGGTACGCTGGGCCAGCGAGCGCACCTCGTCGGCGACCACGGCAAAGCCCCGGCCCTGCTCGCCGGCCCGCGCCGCCTCGATCGCCGCGTTGAGCGCCAGCAGGTTGGTCTGCTCGGCAATCGAGGTGATGACATCGACCACGCTGCCGATCGACTGGGTCTGATCGGCCAGGGCATTGACCGCCTGGCCGATGTCGCTGACCGCCTCGGCCATACTGCCCATGGCGCGCAGGCTTTGCTGCGCCAGGTCACTGCCCTGCTGGGCCAGGTGATCGGCATCGGAGGCGGCCGTAGCGGTGTTCTGCACGTTGTGCGTCACTTCTTGGATGGTCGCTGCCATTTGCGCAATCGCCGTGGCCGACTGATCGGTTTCGCTGCGTTGCTTGTCGAGCATCTGCGCCTGGGCCCCGGACAGGTCGGAGGATTGCGCGGCGCGCGTCTTGACCCCGACACCGGCATCCACCAGGCGCGTCAGGGCCGTTTGCAAGCGGGCTTCTTCACTGATGATCGCCAGGTCCAGCTGGCCCTGCAGGCCGCTGTTGTCGCTGTAGGTCAGGGCCACCAGAGGGCTGGTGAAGGCTTTCGGGTGTTCGCCCAGGGTGCGGCGGATCACCCGGTTCTGCCGCGCCTCGATCAGGTACCAGGCGCTGAGCAGGCTGGCCATCAGCACACCCAGGGCGGCGTACTGGGGCAGCCACAAATAGCTGATCACAGACAAAATACCAGCGCCGACCAAGGGCCAGCCGTGTTCCACTGTCGCGCCCAGTCGAGCCGCCAGCGGCACCGGGCTGCGCCCCTGGCGCAACCGTGCATACAACGCCGTGGCCCGGCGGATCTGCTCGCGGGTCGGTACCGAGCGCACCGACTCGTAGCCGCTGATCCGGCCGTTTTCGTAAATCGCCGTAACGTAAGCGCTGACCCAGTAGAAGTCGCCGTTTTTGGCGCGGTTCTTCACCACGCCCATCCAGGGTTTGCCCTGTTTGATGGTTTCCCACATATGCCCGAACACCGCGGGGGGCATGTCCGGATGACGCACCAGGTTGTGCGGCTGATCGAGCAATTCCTCGTAGGTAAAACCGCTGATGGCGACAAAGGCGTCGTTGCAATAGGTGATGCGGCTATTGAGGTCGGTAGTGGAAATCAGCCGCTGTTCGCTCGGAAAGGTTCTTTCATGCTCAGTGACGGGCAAATTCATGCGCATCTGGGCGATCCCTGCAAAGGAGAGATGGGAAATTTCATCAAGCCAATACAGGTTTAGCAGAGCAATTACGGGGTTGCGGCCGATATTTTCAGGAATTTTTGCAGCCAAGACTAAATTTATTAGGGGCCGTTTCGTTCAGGCTGGAGTGAGTTGCGCCTTGAGCAGATCGCGAAAGGTCTGGATCAAGGGTTCGCGGCTGCGGCCACGGCGAATGATCATGGAGAACGGTGCCTGATAGCCGAAGGTCGCCGGCGATAGCACCCGCAAATCGCCCTTGTCAGCCCAGGCCTGGGCATAGTGTTCCGGCAGGTAGCCGATATAGGCGCCGGACAACACCAGGATCAGTTGCGCCTCCATGCTCTCCACCGTTGCCGCGCTGTGCTTGAAGCCGTGGCGGGCAAGTTCAGCCTGGCTCCAGTAACCGCGACCGACCATGCGCTGCTGGGTAATCACCTGCTCGGGAATGCGCCGCTCGTTGAACAGCGGATGGCGGTTGCTGCAATACAGCCAATGTTGCTCGCGGTACAACGGCTGATACACCAGCCCGCTCATGCGCGTCGAAAAGGCGCCGATGGCCAGGTCCAGGCGGTTGTCCTGCACCCCCAGTTGCAGCTCGTAGGGGCTCGACACCGACAGGTGCAAGTGCACCGCCGGGTGCTCCTGGCTGTAGGCACCGATAGCTTCAGCCAAAGGCAAGGCCCGATCACCGACGGTGGAGTCGATCACCCCAAGGTTGAGGGTACCGCGCAATTCCCCCTTGAGCGCCGCCGCGTATTGCTCGAAACCGTCCATTTCTGCCAGCAGGCGCAAGGTCTCCTGGTGGAACAGTTCACCCTTGCTGGTCAGGCTGAAACCGCCACGGCCGCGATGGCAAAGGACGATGCCGAGGGCCGCCTCGAGCTGGCTCATGTAGGTACTGATGGCCGAGGTCGACAGGTTCAGCTCGCGCTGGGCATTGGCAAACCCCTGGTGGCGCACGATGCTGACGAAGATGCGCAGGAGTTTCAGGTCGGGCAAGGCAGAGGCCATGTGATCGCGGTCCGCAGGGCTACAGATGGCCGGATTCTAACCGCAATACCGGCATTAGTTCAGAAAAACCTGAACTAAGTATTTGCCTGTAGCGATTCTTTTCATCCACTACCTTTTGCAGACTCTGCCGCAATGCACCTGCTTGCCGGCATTTCAGGGGTTGCCCCAGGCCAGCCAGACAGGTTCCAACAACTAGAACAATCGAATCGATGAGGCCCGACCGTGGACAAGATTCTGCACCAACCACTGGGCGGCAACGAAATGCCGCGCTTCGGCGGCATCGCCACCATGCTCCGTCTCCCTCACCTGCAAAGCGCCGAAGGCCTGGATGCCGCGTTCATCGGCATCCCCCTGGACATCGGCACCTCGCTGCGCTCCGGCACCCGCTTCGGCCCACGGCAGATCCGCGCCGAATCGGTGATGATCCGCCCGTACAACATGGCCACTGGCGCTGCGCCCTTCGATTCGTTGTCGGTTGCCGATATCGGCGACGTGGCGATCAACACCTTCAACCTGCTCGACGCCGTGCGGATCATTGAAGAAGCCTACGACGAGATCCTCGAACACAACGTCATCCCCATGACCATGGGCGGCGACCACACCATCACCCTGCCGATCCTGCGCGCTATCCACAAGAAGCACGGCAAGGTCGGGCTGGTGCACATCGATGCCCACGCCGACGTCAACGATCACATGTTCGGCGAGAAGATCGCCCACGGCACCACCTTCCGCCGCGCCGTCGAAGAAGGCCTGCTGGACTGCGACCGCGTGGTGCAGATCGGCCTGCGCGCCCAGGGCTATACCGCCGAAGACTTCAACTGGAGCCGCAAGCAGGGCTTCCGTGTGGTCCAGGCCGAAGAGTGCTGGCACAAGTCGCTGGAGCCGTTGATGGCCGAAGTGCGCGAGAAAGTCGGTGGCGGCCCGGTGTACCTGAGCTTCGACATCGACGGTATCGACCCGGCCTGGGCACCGGGCACCGGCACCCCGGAAATCGGCGGCCTGACCACCATCCAGGCGATGGAAATCATCCGTGGTTGCCAGGGCCTGGACCTGATCGGCTGCGACCTGGTTGAAGTCTCGCCACCTTACGACACCACCGGCAACACCTCGCTGCTCGGTGCCAACCTGCTGTACGAAATGCTCTGTGCACTGCCGGGCGTGGTTCGCCGCTAACGGTAGTACACCAGGAGTTGCAACAGGGCAGGAGCCATGACAGTCGGGCCGCAACGACGGCCCACTGAGTAGACGAATGACCCGGCGCCAGGCTTGCCTGGCGCCGGGGTCGATCTCACCATAATAAAGATAATTGGAGACACCCATGGCCTTGGACATATTCGTTGTTCTGATTTATGCCGCCGGCATGCTCGCGCTCGGCTGGTTCGGCATGCGCCGGGCAAAAACCCATGAAGATTACCTGGTGGCCGGGCGCAACCTGGGCCCTAGCCTGTACATGGGCACCATGGCCGCCACGGTACTGGGCGGCGCGTCGACCGTCGGCACCGTACGCCTGGGCTATGTCCACGGGATTTCCGGCTTCTGGCTGTGCGCCGCGCTGGGCCTGGGCATCATCGCCCTGAACCTGTTCCTGGCCAAGCCG
Organism: Pseudomonas sp. B21-035; assembly: GCF_024748945.1. Lineage (NCBI taxonomy): Bacteria > Pseudomonadati > Pseudomonadota > Gammaproteobacteria > Pseudomonadales > Pseudomonadaceae > Pseudomonas > Pseudomonas sp. B21-035. The sequence continues at coordinate 1,539,021 of NZ_CP087179.1, read as the reverse complement.
CTGCTGCGCCTGAAGATCTTCACCGTTACCCAGGTGCTGGAAAAACGCTACAACCCCATGGCCCGCCAGGCCAGTGCGGTGATCATGCTTGCCTACGCGCTGATGATCGCGGTGACCTCGACCCTGGCCATCGGCACCGTTTTGCAAGTGCTGTTCGACCTGCCGTTCTGGGGCGCGATCCTGCTCGGTGGTGGCGTCGTGGTGGTGTACTCGACCATCGGCGGCATGTGGTCGCTGACCCTGACCGACATCGTCCAGTTCGTGATCAAGACCGTCGGCCTGATGTTTGTCCTGCTGCCCATCTGCCTGTACAAGGTCGGTGGCTGGGATCAACTGGTGGCCAAGCTGCCGGCCAGCAACTTCAGCCTGACCACCATCGGCTGGGACACCATCATCACCTACTTCCTGATCTACTTCTTCGGCATCCTGATCGGCCAGGACATCTGGCAACGGGTGTTCACCGCCCGTGACGAGAAAGTCGCCAAGTACGCGGGCACCACTGCTGGCGTGTACTGCGTGATCTACGGCCTGGTGTGCGCACTGATCGGCATGGCCGCGCATGTCCTCCTGCCGGACCTGGACAACGCCAACAACGCCTTTGCCGCGATCGTCAAATCCACCCTGCCTGACGGTATCCGTGGCCTGGTGATTGCCGCTGCGCTGGCAGCGATGATGTCCACCGCCAGTGCTGGCCTGCTGGCCGCCTCCACGGTCCTGACTGAAGACCTGCTGCCGAAACTGCGCGGCGGCAAGCAGTCGAGCCTGGGCATCAACCGCCTGTTCACCCTGCTGACCGGTATTGCCGTACTGGGTATCGCCTTGGTGGTAACCGATGTGATCAGCGCCTTGACCCTGGCCTACAACCTGCTGGTGGGCGGCATGCTGATTCCGCTGATCGGCGCCATCTACTGGAAACGCGCCACCACTGCGGCGGCGATCACCAGCATGACCCTGGGCTTCGTTACCGCCCTGGCGTTCATGATCATGGATGGGATGGATGCCAACACGCCGATCTACTACAGCCTGGCGATCGGTCTGGTGAGCTTTGTGGTAGTCAGCCTGATGTCGCGCCGCCCGGTAGGCGCCGTCAACCTGGCCTGATAGACAGGTGCACCACGGCCGTCGCATCAGCAATGATGCGGCGGCCGATGTGTTTTAGCGACGTGGCTGGCGCTTGCGCTGTTCTTCGTCGGTAGGGATCGGCACCGGCTGCAGCGGTGGCGGGATCAGGCCCAGGGCAGCGGCCAGGTCGTGGAGCCAGTTGAACAGATGGTTTCTCATAACTCCCCCTTACGGGTCAGCCTGCACGGCGAATAAATCCTGCGATGCTTCATACAGATCATAGTCCCAAGTATTGCAATGCGCATGTCTGTGCAACATGACTTGAGGGCAAGTTTGATCTCAATCAAGCCTCCTGCGCCATCTGCGCTGCCTGGGTAACTGTTTCCCCTTGTTGCAAATCGATCCAGGCGCTCAAATTCGCCCCGCGCATGCCCTTGCGCCACATCAGCCAGGTGGTGGCCTGATCGAACGGCGCCTGCAGGCGATGCACCGCCACCCGTTCGCGGCCCGGCAGGCTGTCGAGCATCGACTGCGCCATCAACGCAACCCCAGCCCCGGCTATCACACAGGCGAGCATGCTCGGGTACGACTCGATCTCCATGACCCGGCCCATGGCCGCGTGATCGTGGGCATACCAGGCCTCCAGGCGCATCCGGTACGAACAGCCTTGACGAAAGGTGAACACCGCCCGCCCGGCGACATCGCGGGCACTGCGCACCGGCCCATGGCCGGGTTCGGTGATCAGCACCAGGGTTTCGTCGCACAGCGGCACGCCGTCGAGCCCGGCCAGGGCCAGCGGCCCATCCACCAGGGCGGCATCCAGGCGGCCGCTGAGCAAGCCTTCGAGCAACTCGCCGCTGGGCGCCGCCTGCACCTGCAGGTTCACCGCCGGGTAAGCGCTGTGGTAACGGGCCAGCAAGTCGGGCAAATGAATGGCCGCAGTGCTGTACATCGAGCCCAGCACGAACTCCCCGGCCGGCTGCCCGCCCTGCACGGCGGCAAAGGCCTCATCGTGCAGGGCGAGCATGCGCCCGGCGTAATCGAGCAGCACCTTGCCCGCCGGCGACAGCTGCAAGCGCTGGCGCTCGCGGCGAAACAGCTCAACGCCCAGTTGCTCTTCGAGCTGGCGCAGGCGCGTCGACAGGTTCGACGGCACCCGGTGCAGGCGCTCGGCGGCGCGGGTCACCGAGCCCTCCTCGGCCACCGCCTGGAAAATCCGCAATTGGCTGAGCTCCACGAGCCATTCTCCAAAACAGAACAAGTTACTCATCATTATTCAATTTTATTGAAAGTCAACCGGCTTTAGCCTGACGGTCATTCACGCTTGTGCAGGAATTGCCGCCATGTCGCCAGTTGTTCGCCTTCTCGCCTGTGCCGTTGCCCTGATGATGGCCATGGGCATCGGCCGCTTCGCCCTCACCCCACAGCTGCCGCACCTGATCAGCGAAGGGCAGGTCAGCCTGACCGCCGCCGGCCTGATCGCCGCCGCCAACTACCTGGGCTATCTGCTCGGCGCCCTGGATGCGATGTTCGCCCGCCGCCCGGGCCAGGTCAGCGCGCGCCTGCACGGTGGGCTGTGGCTGTGCGTCGTGCTGACCCTGGCGTCGTTCTCGGCCAGCGGTTTCTGGGCTCACCTGCTGCTGCGCTTTGGCACCGGCGTTGCCAGCGCCTGGGTGCTGGTGATGCTCACCAGCCTCAGCCAGCAGGTGGCAGCGGCCAGCAATCGGCCACGGCTCGGCGCCCTGGTGTTTGCCGGGCCCGGGGTGGGAATTTTTTTAACCGGAATGCTGGCGCTGATCGCCAACCTCAACGGACTGGGCTCGGCGCCGCTGTGGTTGATCTATGCCGCCGTTGCCCTGTTGATGCTGCTGATCGTGCTGCCAGCGCTGCCACGCCCGCAGACGCTAGCGCCTACTGTCAGCGGGGCGCGCGTCCAGCCAGCCGGGCAAGGAATTGCCCGCCTGGGCCTGGTGTATGCGCTGTACGGTATCGGCTACATCATCCCCGCGACCTTCATGTCGCAGATGGCCAGCGCGCGCTTTCACGGGCAGTGGCTGGCCGACCTTTTCTGGCCCGGCTTTGGTCTCGCGGCGGCGCTGGGCGTGCTGCTGGTCAGCCTGCGCCGCCCAGGCATGGGCAGCACCTCAAGCTGGCTGATCGCAACCCTGTGGCTGCAGGCCGCCGGCGTGTTCGCCTGCCTGCTGGGCAACGGCCCGGGCCTGGCGCTGGGGGTAATCCTCTGTGGCGGCCCGTTCCTGGCCTGCATGCAACTGGTAATGCAACGCTCGCGGGAGCTGGCACCGCACGCCAGCCAGCGCAATGCCGGGCTTTTGACCGCCTGTTTTGCCCTGGGCCAGCTCAGTGGACCGCTGCTGGCGGCGCTGAGCAATCAGTTCGCCGGCAGCCTGCAGGCAGCGCTGCTGATCGCCGCCAGCGGGCCTGGTGCTCGCCGGCCTGCTGCTGTTGCGCCCGCAGGCTAGCCGAGCAGGCTGCGCAGGCGCCGGCGCACCCACTGTTCAGCGCTGACCAGGGTCACCCCGAGCAGCACCATGATCGCGCCGAGGACGAAATTCAGGCTCAACGGCTCGCCCAGCAACAGCACGCCGAAAGTCACCCCGAACAACGGAGTAATGAACGAGAACACCGCCAGGTTCGAGGCCAGATAGCGGCGCAGCAGCCAGAACCAGGTCAGGTAACTGAAAAAACGACACGATCAGGCCCTGAAACAGCAGGCTGCCGATCGACAGCGGGGTGAACTGCACCTGGGTAACCTGGCCACTGGCGACAGCGATCAACAGCAGGCCGACAAAACCGACCGCCAGTTGATAGAACAGCGTCAGGGTCGCTGGCGCCTCCGACAGCCGCGAAGCGCGCACCACCACGGTGGTTGCGCCCCAGGCCAGGCCCGCCAGCACCCCGAAGGCATCACCCAGCAGCATTTGTGCGTCCAGATGCTCAAGGGAAACGCCACCGGCAAAGGCGAAGGCAATACCGCCAAAGGCCAGCAGGATGCCCAGCCACTGCAAGGGCCGCAGCCGCTCGCTGGGCAGCATGAAATGCAAGCCCAGGGCGGTAAACACCGGTGCGGTGTAGAGGAATACCGACATGTGCGCCGCCGAGGTCAGCTTCAGGCCTTCGGCGATGAACAGAAACTCCAGGCCAAACAGGGAACCGGCCAGTAGCCCGCCGCGCCAGGTGCTGGAGACCTGGTCCCAGCCGCCACGAAAACACATCAGCAGGCCGACCAGCACTGCCGCCATCCCCGAGCGCATGGCTTGCTGCATCACCGGGGCAATATCCGGTGCGGCCCACTTGATCATCACCTGCTGGATGCCCCAGATCAGGCACAGCACCAGCATCACTTGCAGGGCAAAGGCATCGGTATTGCGGCGGCTGGCGCTCATCGGGCGCCCCCGGTTTCTGGCAGCAACATGGCAGGCTCTCGGCAGAAGTGGATCCAGCGCCGATTATCAGCGGCGGCGGCCGCTCAATGCCAGCCTTGTGTTACCTGCTTCAGGCAATCTGCGCCTTGGAGGCCAAATGATCGAAAGTCGCCTCGTCCAATGCATCCTCCTGTTCATCCAGCACCTGGCGCGGGTGATCGTTGCCCGGAATGCTGCTGTCCAGCAGGCTCAGCAGCCGCGAGCCCCGCTCGGTAAGGATGAAGTTCTCGCCGTTGCCGCCCTCGTCTTCCGGGCGTGAGGCAAAGTAACCGCGCTCGAACAGCAGCTTTTCATACTCACATGCCAGGGTTTTCAGATGATCGAGATCGCCAGGGGCTGCGCCTTCGGCCGCCAGCTGGGCCGCATGCTGCTCGGCGTAGGGCCTGGGGGTAAAACTGTGGCCGGCGCTGTTCTGCGCTTCGTGCAACAGGCGTTCGATCAGGTCCCAGTCGTAGGTGGTCATCGGCATAGCCTCAATCAGGGGTAGGTAAGATTGTGACCGGTGTACGCGGCTGCGGTTCGACTGAACTTTCGCCGCCCGGCCAGGCTCAACCGCAAGACTTCACCTTGATTGCCCAGGAGCCTGCCGATGAAAACCCTGTTGAACATTGCAGCCGCCGCCAGCCTGCTGCTGGCCCTGCCCGGCTGGGCGTGCACGCTGGAGGAAGCGACGGCCAAGCGCGAAGAACTGGCCAAGGAAGTGAGCAAGCTCACCGAGCAGAACCCGCAGAAGGCCAAGGAGATCAACGACGAGCTGCAGAAGATGGAGCTGGGCACGGCCAGCAAGGACTTGCCGGACAAGTGCCAACTGATCGACAAGCGGATGCAGGAATTGAAGACCGCTGAGAAGAAGACTTGAAATCGGGGTGAAACAATCGCGGGTCAAGTCGGGTCGCCGCACCGCCGCTCCCACAAGGGCTGCAAAGAACCTGTGGGAGGACTATGAAGCCTGCGCTTACTCCGCAGCCGGCGCCGGTTTGCGGCGCTTGAGCGGTGCCAGGCCGTCGGCGCTGGCCAGCGGCGTGTTAGGCTTTGGCTTGGCTGTTGGCTTGCGCTTGGCCACAACCTTCTTGTCGCCCTTTTTATCGGTCTTTTTCTTTTTCACACCGGCCGCCTTGCCCGAGGCCTTGACCTTCTTCGGCCCGGTGTAGGTGCCTTTGACTTCCTTGATGACCCGGCGCTCGAAGGTCTGCTTCAGGTAGCGCTCGATGCTCGACATCAGGTTCCAGTCGCCGTGACAGATCAACGACACCGCCAGGCCTTCGTTACCGGCACGGCCGGTACGGCCGATGCGGTGCACGTATTCGTCGCCGCTGCGCGGCATGTCGAAGTTGATTACCAGGTCCAGGCCATCGACGTCCAGGCCGCGGGCGGCAACGTCAGTAGCCACGAGGATCTTGGCGCCGCCCTGCTTCAGGCGCTCGATGGCCAGCTTGCGATCTTTCTGGTCCTTGTCGCCGTGCAGGACGAAAGCCTTGTAGTCCTTGGCCACCAGGTGACCGTAGATGCGGTCGGCCATCACCCGGGTGTTGGTGAAGATGATCGCCTTGTCGTAGGTCTCGTTCTCCAGCAGCCACTGCACGATCTGTTCTTTGTGCTGGTTGTGGTCAGCGGTGATGATCTGCTGGCGGGTGCCTTCGGCCAGCTGGCTGACGCTGTTGAGCATCAGGTGCTCAGGGGTTTTCAGCACCTTGCCGATCATGTCGCGCAGGCCGGCACCGCCGGTGGTGGCGGAGAACAGCATGGTCTGTTCACGATTCGGGCACTCGTTGCACAGGCGCTCGACGTCTTCGGCAAAGCCCATGTCGAGCATGCGGTCGGCTTCATCGAGCACGATCACCTGGACATGCTCCAGGTGCAGGTTGCCGGCATTGAGCTGCTCGAGCAGGCGGCCCGGGGTGCCGATCAGCACGTCCGGCACCTTGCGCAGCATCGCGGCCTGCTCCTTGAAGTCTTCGCCACCGGTGATCAGCCCGGCCTTGATGAAAGTGAACTGGGAGAAGCGCTCGACTTCCTTGAGGGTCTGCTGCGCCAGCTCGCGGGTCGGCAACAGCACCAGGGCACGAATCTCGACGCGTTTCTGCTTGAGGTCAACCAGGCGGTTGAGCATCGGCAGGACGAAGGCTGCGGTCTTGCCGCTACCGGTTTGCGCCGTCACCCGCAGGTCACGCCCTTGCAACGCCAAAGGGATGGCCGCTGCCTGCACCGGCGTCGGCTCGACAAATTTCAGCTCGGCCACGGCTTTGAGCAGGCGTTCGTGCAGGGCGAATTGGGAAAACACGGGTGTACCTCGGGCATGTGCAAAAAATTCAGTTGCATAGGGTAACGTTTTCCGGCGTCGGAGCCGAATTTCTTTTGGCAACTTCTTGCCGATCCGCGCTCTAATGGCCTTGTTTTCGACTTGCGGACCCTTTACGACACCGTTATGGACATTCAACAGCTGTGGCAAAACACCCTGGACCTCTGGGGCACCCTTGATCAACACCCGCTACTGCACGCCGGTATCGGCCTGGGCGTATTGCTGGTGATCGCCCTGCTGCTCGGCCGCGTGGCGCGCTTTCTGGTGCTGCACGCCGCCCGTCTGCTAGGCCGCCAGCCAGCCCTGCACTGGGTCAATGACCTGCGCGAGAACAAAGTGTTCCAGCGCCTGGCCCAGACCACCCCGTCACTGGTGGTGCAGTTTGGCCTCAAACTGGTGCCGGAGCTGAGCGCCACCAGCCAGCACTTTCTCGGCAACCTCGCCCTGGCCTTCACCATCCTGTTCCTGACCCTGGCCCTGAGCGCCCTGCTCGACGCCCTGCTGGACATCTACGCGCGCACCGAGCACGCCCGCACCCGCTCGATCAAGGGTTACGTGCAACTGGCGAAGATGGTCCTGTTCGTGTTCGGCGCCATCGTTATCGTCGCCACCCTGATCGACCGCTCGCCGCTATTGCTGCTCTCGGGTCTGGGCGCCATGTCGGCGGTCATCTTGCTGGTCTACAAGGACACCCTGCTGTCGTTCGTCGCCAGCGTGCAGTTGACCAGCAACGACATGCTGCGGGTCGGCGACTGGATCGAGATGCCCCAGGTCGGCGCCGACGGCGACGTGGTCGACATCACCCTGCACACGGTCAAGGTGCAGAACTTCGACAAGACCATCGTCTCCATCCCCACCTGGCGCTTGATGTCCGAGTCGTTCAAGAACTGGCGCGGCATGCAGCAGTCGGGCGGGCGACGGATCAAGCGCAGCCTGTTCATCGATGCCGGCGGCGTGCGCTTCCTGCGCTCCGATGAGGAGCAGCGCCTGAGCGAAGTACGCCTGCTGACCGACTACATTGCCCGCAAGCGCAGTGAGCTCAGAGCCTGGAACGAGGCCCAGGGCAATGTCGCCGAACTGTCCGCCAACCGTCGCCGGATGACCAACATCGGCACCTTCCGTGCCTATGCCCTGGCCTACCTGAAGAGCCACCCGGAGATCCAGCCGAACATGACCTGCATGGTCCGCCAGATGCAGACCACCGCCCAGGGCGTGCCGCTGGAAATCTACTGCTTCACGCGCACCACGGCGTGGGCCGACTACGAGCGGATCCAGGGCGACATCTTCGACTACCTGCTGGCGGTGATGCCGGAGTTCGGCCTGAGCCTGTACCAGCAACCCAGCGGCAATGACCTGCGCGCCGGCCTGTTACCCTCGACCCTGCCCAGCCAGCAGCGGGCGCTGAGTGCCGAGACGACTGAGCCATAGCGACGCGAGGATCACCGCCCCGCCGATGAACAACCGGCCCAGCGGCTCGTGCTGGTTCCAGATCAGCAAATTGAGCAGCAAACCGACCGGCACGTGCAGGTTGTTCATCACCGCCAGGGTGCCGCCGGAAACCAGGCAGGCACCCTTGTTCCACCAGTACAAGCCCAGTGCCGTCGGGCACAGCCCCAAAAACAGCAGCACCAGCCATTGCACCTCGGTGCTCGGCAGGTGCTGGCTGTTGCCGAATAGCAAAAAGGCCGGTAGCACCACCAGCAAGGCGCCCAGGTAGAAGTAACCGAAACGCCGGTAATGCGGCAGGTCGCTGGGGTTGCGTGCGATCAGGTGACGGTACAGCACCTGCCCGGCGGCATAGGTGAAGTTGGCCAGTTGCAGCAGCAAGAAGCCGATGAAAAAGTCCGGGCTGATGCTGTCGAAGCGAATCACCGCCGCGCCGGCAACCGCCACCAGCGCCGCCACCAACGCCCAGGGGTTGAAGCGCCGGTTCAGGGCATCTTCGATCAGGGTCACGTGCAAGGGCGTGAGAATGGTGAACAGCAGCACCTCCGGCACCGTCAGCACGCGGAAGCTCAGGTACAGGCAGACATAGGTGATGCCGTACTGCAGCGCACCGATCAGCAGCATCGAACGCATGAAGCGCGCTTCGACCTGGCGCCAGCGGGTCAGCGGCAGGAACACCAGGCCGGCCAGCAACACCCGCGCCAGCACGGCGAAATAGCTGTCGACATGCCCGGCCAGGTACTCGCCGATCAGGCTGAAGGAAAACGCCTGGATCAGCGCGACGATCAATAAATAGCCCATGTTGGCCCCTTGCTGTGGAGGCGGCGACCTTAACGGTTAGCGGCTAGCCCGGCAATAGTCGCTGGCAAGGCCGGCTAGCACGCCAAGCAGCATAAAAAAGCCCGGTCACGCGCAAGGCAGACCGGGCAGGTACACCCAAAGGAGCAACAGGTGTCAGGCGGGAAAAATCATTGCCGGCTTATGCCACGGCGGCAAGCTGCGCCTTGGCCTGGTTCAGGCCCTTCTCGTGGAAATCGCCGCCCATGTTCAGGCCTTCGGCGTGGATGAAGGTCACGTCATGGATACCGATGAAGGCCATGACCTGGCGCAGGTAAGGTTCCTGGTGATCGCTGCTGGCGCCGGCATGAATGCCGCCGCGAGCGGTAAGGATGTAGGCGCGCTTGCCGGTCAGCAGGCCCTGGGGCCCGGTTTCGGTGTACTTGAAGGTGATGCCGGCGCGCAGTACGTGGTCCAGCCAGGCCTTGAGGGTGCTGGGGATGGTGAAGTTGTACATCGGCGCGGCCAGCACCAGTACATCGGCGGCCAGCACTTCATTGGTCAGCTCGTTGGAGCGAGCCAGGGCCTTTAGCTCTTCGGCATTGCGCTGGGTTTCGGGCTTCATCCAGCCGCCGAGCAGGTTGCCATCCAGGTGCGGCACCGGGTTGGCGGCCAGGTCGCGCAGGGTCACCTGGTCGGCCGGGTGGGCGGCTTGCCACTGGCTGACGAAGTCGCGGGTCAGTTGCCGGGAGATCGAGTCCTGCTGGCGGGCGCTGCTTTCGATGACGAGTACACGGGACATGGGGCTTGCCTCCATCGGCGAGTTCGGTAAGTCGATGGAGGCAAGATTAATGATTGACCTATCGATAAAAAAGCGTAAAAACTGGGTCCAACCTATCAGTTAAATTGTTTTATTTCGGCTTACATTCCAAGGCGATGCGCAGCTTGATGATTTCCCGGTTGAACTTGGCAGTGGCATCGACGCTTTTTTTCGCCGGCACATTCACCCGGCGTACCCGTGGCGCTTCCGGGCCATTGCGGAAAGTCACCTTGCACTGGGCATCGACGTCGCCATAGTTGTTGACGCTGATCGAACCGATGTCACGGTCGGTGTCGTAGGTGGTGTAGTCGACCTTGACGCCGTCGATGTCTTTTTTCACGTCGATGGGATAGGCCAGGGCCGTGAGCGGAAGCAGGGCCAGCAATACAGCACAACATTTCTTCATACGACGCTCTCCATGAAAGAGCGCCAGCTTAGGACAACAGGAGCCGAAGATGAAAGCGCCGCGCGTAACCCTGGATCAGTGGCGGACCCTGCAGGCGGTGGTCGATCACGGCGGTTTTGCCCAGGCCGCCGAGGCCCTGCACCGTTCGCAATCCTCGGTGAGCTATACCGTGGCGCGCATGCAGGACCAGCTCGGCGTACCGCTGCTGCGTATCGACGGGCGCAAGGCGGTGCTGACCGAGGCCGGCAACGTGCTGCTGCGCCGCTCGCGGCAACTGGTCAAGCAGGCCAGCCAGCTTGAAGACCTGGCCCATCACATGGAACAGGGCTGGGAAGCCGAAGTGCGCCTGGTGGTCGATGCCGCCTACCCCAATGCCCGCCTGGTCCGCGCCTTGAGCGCGTTCATGCCGCAAAGCCGTGGCTGCCGGGTGCGCCTGCGCGAAGAGGTGCTGTCCGGGGTCGAAGAGGTGCTGCATGAAGGCATTGCGGACCTTGCCATCAGCGGCTTCAACATTTCCGGCTACCTGGGCACCGAACTGAGTTCGGTCGAATTCGTCGCCGTCGCCCACCCCGAACACAGCCTGCACCGCTTGAACCGGGAACTGAGCTTCCAGGACCTGGAAAGCCAGCTGCAGGTGGTGATTCGCGATTCAGGCCGCGCCCAGCCACGCGATGTCGGCTGGCTGGGCGCCGAACAGCGCTGGACGGTCGGCAGCCTGGCCACCGCCGCCACTTTCGTCAGCAGCGGCCTGGGCTTTGCCTGGCTGCCGCGGCATCTGATCGAACGCGAGCTGCGTGAAGGCCTGCTCAAGCCTTTACCACTGGATCAGGGTGGCAGTCGCCACCCACTGTTCTACCTTTACTCGAACAAGGACAAACCTCTGGGCCCGGCAACGCAGATCCTCGTCGAATTGCTGCGCAATTTCGACACCGCACCGCTGGATGTGCCCTTCGCCGCGCCCGCCCAAGCCTGACAGGAATCACGCCGATGGCCTACTTCGAACATGAAGGTTGCTCGCTACACTACGAGGAATACGGCCAAGGCGAGCCGCTGGTGCTGTTGCATGGCCTGGGCTCCAGTTGCCAGGACTGGGAAATGCAGGTGCCGGAGCTGGCTCGCCACTACCGCGTGATCCTCATGGACATCCGTGGCCATGGCCGCTCCGACAAGCCACGCGAGCGTTATAGCATCGCCAGCTTCAGCGCCGACCTGCTGGCCCTGCTCGAGCGGTTGCAGACCGGCCCCGTACACCTGGTCGGGCTGTCCATGGGCGGCATGGTCGGCTTTCAGTTTGCCGTCGATCATCCCCAGTGGCTGCGCAGCCTGTGCATCGTCAACAGCGCCCCGGAGGTCAAGCGCCGCAGCCGCAGCGACTGGATCTGGTGGGCCAAGCGCTGGGCCCTGGCCCGCGTGCTGAGCCTTGAAACCATCGGCAAGGGCCTGGCCGAGCGGTTGTTCCCCAAGCCGCAGCAGGCCGATTTACGCCGCAAGATGGCCGAGCGCTGGGCAAAGAACGACAAACGCGCCTACCTGGCCAGTTTCGACGCCATAGTCGGCTGGGGCGTGGCGCAACGCCTGGGGCAGATTCGCTGTCCTACCCTGGTCATCAGCGCCGACCAGGATTACACCCCGGTACAACTTAAAGAGCGCTACGTTGCGCTGATTCCACAGGCACGGCTGGCGGTTATCGAAGATTCCCGGCACGCTACACCCCTGGATCAACCTCACGTCTTCAATCAGACGCTGCTGCAGTTCCTGGCGGCGTCCACCACCTCTCAAGGATCATTGAGCCCATGCTGAAAAAATTCCTGCTCGCCACCTGCTCGGTCGTTTTCGCCACCAGCCTGATGGCTTCCGACAAGACGCCCCACGTATTACTCGACACCAGCTTCGGCCAGGTCGAAGTGGAACTGAACGCGGAAAAGGCGCCGATCAGCACCAAGAATTTCCTGCAGTACGTGGACAGCGGCTTCTACAACAACACCGTGTTCCACCGGGTGATCCCGGGCTTCATGGTCCAGGGCGGTGGCTTCACCGAGCAGATGGTGCAAAAGCCCACCAAGGACCCGATCCGCAACGAAGCCAGCAATGGCCTGCAGAACGTCCGTGGCACGCTGTCGATGGCGCGCACCTCCGACCCGAACTCGGCCACCAGCCAGTTCTTCATCAACGTCGCCGACAATGCCTTCCTCGACCCGGGCCGCGACCGCGGATACGCGGTGTTCGGCAAGGTCGTCAAAGGCATGGAAGTGGTCGACCAGATCGTCAACTCGCCCACCACAGTGAAAAAAGGCATGCGCGATGTGCCGGTCGACCCGGTATTCATCAAGTCGGCCAAACGCATCGACTGACCTTGGGCTTCACAGGGACGTGAACCAGGCCCGCGGGTCGAACTGAACAGGAGTTACCGTTTTCATGCTGTTTCGCCGCTTCGAAAAGCTGATCGACATCTTCCGTGAGGCGCCCACCGCGGCGCCGCCGACCACGGTATGGCCGTTCTACGTGTACTACCTGCGCCAGGTCTGGCCGAGTTTTGCCGCCCTGCTGGTGGTCGGCCTGATCGGTGCGCTGATCGAAGTGGCGCTGTTCAGCTACCTGAGCCGGATCATCGACCTGGCCCAGGGCACGCCGAACGTCAACTTTTTCAGCGAGCACGGCGGCGAGCTGATGTGGATGCTGGTGGTGGCGCTGTTGCTGCGCCCGGTGTTCGTCGGCCTGCACGACCTGCTGGTGCACCAGACCATCAGCCCGGGCATGACCAGCATGATCCGCTGGCAAAACCACACCTACGTGCTCAAGCAGAGCCTGAACTTCTTCCAGAGCGATTTTGCCGGGCGCATCGCCCAGCGCATCATGCAGACCGGCAACTCGTTGCGCGACTCGGCGGTGCAGGCGGTGGATGCGCTATGGCACGTGCTGATCTACGCGATCAGCTCGCTGGTGCTGTTTGCCGAGGCCGACTGGCGGCTGATGTTGCCGCTGATCACCTGGATCGCCTGCTACATCGGCGCGCTCTACTACTTCGTGCCACGGGTCAAGGCCCGTGCGGTGATCTCCTCCGATGCCCGCTCCAAGCTCATGGGCCGCATCGTCGATGGCTACACCAACATCGCCACCCTGAAACTCTTCGCCCATACCGACTTCGAGCAGCAGTACGCCCGCGAAGCGATCAGCGAACAAACCGAAAAAACCCAGCTGGCCGCCCGCGTGGTCACCAGCATGGACGTGGTCATCACCAGCCTCAACGGCCTGCTGATCGTCAGCACCACGGGCCTGGCCCTGTGGCTGTGGACCCAGTCGCTGATCACCGTCGGCGCCATCGCCCTGGCCACCGGCCTGGTGATCCGCATCGTCAACATGTCGGGCTGGATCATGTGGGTGGTCAACGGCATCTTCGAGAACATCGGCATGGTCCAGGACGGCCTGCAGACCATCGCCCAGCCGGTCAGCGTCAACGACTCGCCTAGCGCGCCCAAGCTCAAGGTCGAACGCGGCGGGGTCAAGTTCGACAACGTCAGCTTTCACTATGGCAAGGGCAGCCGCATCATCGATGGCCTCAACCTGGACATCCGCCCCGGCGAGAAGATCGGCCTGATCGGCCCGTCCGGCGCCGGCAAGTCGACCCTGGTCAACCTGCTGCTGCGCCTTTACGACCTGGAAAGCGGGCGCATCCTCATCGATGGCCAGGACATCGCCCAGGTGACCCAGGCCAGCCTGCGCGCACAAATCGGCATGATCACCCAGGACACCTCACTGCTGCACCGCTCGATCCGCGAAAACCTGCTCTATGGCCGGCCCGATGCCACTGAAGATGAGCTATGGGAAGCGGTGCGCCGGGCACGGGCTGACGAGTTCATCCCGCAACTGTCCGACGCTCAGGGCCGGACCGGCTTCGATGCCCATGTCGGTGAGCGCGGGGTCAAGCTTTCCGGCGGCCAGCGCCAGCGCATCGCCATAGCCCGGGTGCTGCTCAAGAATGCGCCGATCCTGATCATGGACGAGGCCACCTCAGCGCTGGACTCGGAAGTCGAAGCGGCAATCCAGGAAAGCCTGGAAACCCTGATGCAAGGCAAGACCGTGATTGCCATTGCCCACCGACTGTCGACCATTGCCCGCATGGACCGCCTGGTGGTGCTGGAAAAAGGCCGGATTGCCGAGATGGGCAGCCACTCGGAGTTGCTGGCGCATCAGGGCCTGTATGCGCGGTTGTGGCATCACCAGACCGGGGGGTTTGTCGGGATCGACTGACAGTAACCTCGACTTGCCCCGCGATGAGGCCCTCAACCTTGCCGATAAGGCAACGCCAAACGCGCTTCCTGGGCATAAGCCAACACCCCTGCCCGCTCCTGCTCGAGGAACTCCTCCACTGCCCGGCGCAAGCCCGGGTGCAGCAGATAGTGCCAGGAGCGGGTGATCACCGGCTCAAAGCCGCGAATCAACTTGTGCTCGCCCTGCGCACCGGCATCAAAGCGCTGCAAACCCTCGGCAATCGCCCAATCCATGCCCTGGTAGAAACAAGTCTCGAAGTGCAGCCGGTCGAATTCGTCCAGGCAGCCCCAATAACGGCCATACAGGCTGTCGCCACCGACCAGGCTGAAGGCCATGGCCACATCACGCCCACCCTGACGCGCCATCACCACGCGTATTGACTCAGGCATGCGCTCGGCCAGCAGGCTGAAGAATTCCCGGGTCAGATACGGCGCACGACGGCGTACGGCATAGGTATTGGCATAACAGGCGAAGACGAAATCCCACTGCGCCTCACTCAGCGCTTCGCCGCGAAACCAGCGAAACTCGATACCCTGCCCCGCCACCTGCTCGCGCTCCTTGCGCATTTGCTTGCGCTTGCGTGAACTCAAGGTATCGAGAAAATCCTGGAAGTCGCGGTAGCCCTGGTTGCGCCAGTGAAACTGGCATCCCAGGCGCTCCATCCAGCCGTCACGCTCGCGCATCAGCGCATCCGCCTGAGCATCGGTGAAGTTGATATGGGCGCCGGACATCCCCTGCTCGAACAGTTCATCGGTCAGTTGATCCACCAACTCGGCCGCCGCCTGCGGGTCGCCCAGCAGCCGTGGGCCGCTCACCGGCGAGAACGGCACGGCACACAGCAGCTTGGGATAGTAGGCAATACCCGCCCGCTCACAGGCATCGGCCCAGCCGTGGTCGAACACGTACTCGCCGAATGAATGGGTTTTCACGTAGGCCGGCAAGGCCGCTCGCAGTTGCCCGGCGCTGTCGGTCAGCAACTGGTGCGCGGGGCTCCAGCCGGTGTGGCGGCTGACACTGCCGCTGTCCTCCAGGCTGCACAGGAATGCATGGCTCAGGAACGGCTGGTCCCCCGGCACCAGGGCGTCCCAGGTGGCAGGCGTGAGTTCGGCTAGGTGTTGCAGGATGAGCTTGGGCATTGGCGCAGTCTGCCTCGTCGCGCAGACGAAAAAAAGCCCCGCGCAAGCGGGGCTGAAGATCTAACGGATGAGGAGCGGTGTTGCTTAGAACACGTACTGCGCGCGCATTACGAAACCGTCGCCGCTGTCGTCGCCGGCAGCGTTCTGGGCGTTGTCGACCTTGGCCTTGACGTACACGCCGCTGAGTTTGATCGACTCGTTGGCATACCAGTTCAGGCCGACGTTGTGGACCTTGCCTTCGACATCATCGATGTTGGCAAAGGCGCCGTTGTCGTCATCGACGCTCAGGTGGTCATAGCGGTAGAACACTTCCCAGGCACCGATCTGCTTGTTCGAAGGCTTGATGCTGTCGAACTTGCCGAGCTTGTAGCCACGGGCTTCACCGGTGATGGTGTAGGCCAGCTGGCCGTAGTAGCCGTCTGCCTTGATGTCGGAGAACGAGGCGCTGTCGGCCTGGACGTCACGCTTGACGTATTCGCCCTGTACCGAAAACGGGCCCATGGCCCATGCCGCTTCCAGGCCCCAGGCCTTGTCGGTGTCGTAGGCACCGGCCGGGGTGTTGTTGGCGCCGCCCAGGGTCAGGCGGTTGCCGTTGCTGCCGGCATCCTGGCCACCGTCGGTGCTGACGCCGCGCATGCCCAGGCGGCTGCGGATACGACCATCGAAGGCGGTGTCGGAGAGGTCACGCTGGGCGTAGTTGATACCGAAGTGCAGGACATTGCCGGCTTCGTGCATCGGCGCGAAGACGCCGCGCAGGTTGAACTGCTTGGTGCTGTCGCCGTCCTTGTCCTGGTTGGTGGCGTCCTTGGCGAAGGCACCGACCGAGCCGTACAGCGAGTCACCGACGGTACCCGAAGCCTGGATACCCAGGCCGCCGTTGTGGGCGTTGGTCCAGTCGACCAGGTCATAGGCGGCAGTACGTTCCTGCGCGGTCACCCACTTGGAGCTGGTGGCTTTTTCCAGGCCGAACTCGGGGTCGAAACGACCAACCTTGATCGATACCGGGCTGAAGCCGTTGTAGGCCAGGGACGCTTCATCGAAGTAGCCGTCTTCGGAACGGTTGTCACCGCCGGAGTTGTGCGAGAAGTCGTAGGCGATCTGGTAGGCCCAGTCCTTGTACATCACGCCGCCCAGTTCCAGGTAGGCGCGGCGGAAGTAACCGGCGTCGGCGGTATTGCCGTTGTTGGTGTAGAAACCGTCGAAACGGCTGTAGTCAGCCTGGATCCGACCGCCCAGCTTGAAGCTGAATTCCTTGTCGGTGGTAGCGACCTCGAGGCCACCCTTGGTCTTGACTACGATATCGGCGCCGTCGGTGGTCACGGTACCCGCGAAAGCCTGGGCGGTAACGGCCATGGCCAAGGCGCTGGCTACGAAACCTGCGAAGTGCTTACGGATCATCGAAGAAGCTCCCCTACTTTATGGTCTTGATAATGTTGGAAAAACACGCGGCTCAGGCCACTTGTGCTGGGGAGGAATCTTGGCGGGGGTGTATGTCAGATCAGTGGCTTTTAGATAAATGTTTTGTGACAGGGGAACTTTTTTACTTCGAAATGAAATAAGCCGGAAAGCTCCGTTGCAGAGCCTCCCGAGCCGGATTCAGGAGTTTTTCAGCTCCCGCGCCAGACGCTCGGCCAGTGCCTCGCTGTCGCCCGCCGGTTGTTCCGGCAAAGCCCGTACCGTGGCCTGGGCCACGCGCATCTGCTTGAGAAAGCGCCGACAATGGCGACAGAACAACAGGTGCTGACGGACCATCAGGCGCTCGCCCAGGGTCAGTTGTCCATCCAGGTAGTCGCTGGAGCGGGCGACGAGTTCCTTGCAGCTCAGCATTGACCGGTTTCCTCGAAATGTTCCAGGGTGGCGAAGACCTTCAGGCGCGCGCGGTGCAGCAATACGCGGACATTGGAGAGGGAAATCTCGAGAAGATTACAGATCTGCTCGAGCTCCAGGCCCTGACGCTCGCGTAGCACCAGCACACTGCATTGCAGTTCCGACAGGCTGAGCAAGGTGTGCTCCAGGCACTCACGCATCTGCTCGCGGCTGAGCAGGGCTTCAGGGGTGTCCTCATGCCAGGCCGAAGGCCCTTGCAGCCAGTGGCCGTCGGTAGCAAAGCGCTCATCGCCAATGGTGCCATGCGGGCCTGGCAGGTCATCGAGAAGCACTTCGCGGCGATTTTGCTTGTAGCGGGTCTTGGCCGCGTTGGCGGTAATGGTCAGCAGCCAGGTTTTCAGGCTCGAGCGCTGCTCGAACCCCTTGAGGTTGCGCACCACCGCCAGCCAGGCGTCCTGTACCGCTTCGTCGGCATGCCGGCTGCCGACAATCGCATAGGCCACTGCGCGCATGGCGCCCTGATAGCTGTCGACCAGTTCCTTGAACGCCTGTTGCTCACCCTTGAGCAGCCGCTCCAGCAAGCGGGTTTGTTGTTCAGCAGTCATCGCCATCCATCCATCGTTCTGCGGGTAGAGTCCGATTAGGCGGATTTGTTACAGCCAACGCTATCAGTGAAGTGTCGCAACAACGTGGGACACTTCACCGGTAGTTGCAGCTCAACGCTTGCGCAGGATCACGCTACCGATCGAATAGCCGGCCCCGAACGAGCTGAGCACGCCCAGGGCGCCCTGTGGCAGGTCGTCCTGATGCTTGTGCAGGGCGATTACCGAGCCTGCCGAGCTGGTGTTGGCGTAGCTGTCGAGGATTACCGGTGCCTCTTCTTCGAGGGCGTCACGACCAAGCAGTTTCTTCACGATCAGGTGGTTCATGCTCAGGTTGGCCTGGTGCAGCCAGAAGCGCTTGACGTCGCTGACATTGAGGTTGTTCTCGGTCAGGTGCTGGCCGATCAGCTCGGCGACCATCGGGCAGACCTCGCGGAACACCTTGCGGCCTTCCTGGACGAACAGCTTGTCGGGGGCGCCAATGCCCTCTTCGGCCGCGCGGTTGAGGAAGCCGAAGTTGTTGCGGATGTTGTTCGAGAACTGGGTCAGCAGTTTGGTGCTGACGATGTCGAACTGGTGCGTGGAGGTGGCCAGGTCGGCGCGCTCCACCAACACGGCAGTGGCGGCATCACCAAAGATGAAATGGCTGTCGCGGTCACGGAAGTTCAGGTGGCCGGTGCAGATTTCCGGGCTGATCACCAGCACTGCGCGGGCCTGGCCCAACTGTACGCTGTTGCAGGCAGTCTGAATGCCGAAGGTGGCCGACGAGCAGGCTACGTTCATGTCGAAACCAAAGCCGTTGATGCCCAGCGCCTGCTGCACTTCGATGGCAATCGCCGGGTACGGGCGCTGCAGGTTGGAACAGGCAACGATCACCGCATCGACGTCGGCGGCAGTACGCCCGGCGCGTTGCAGGGCCTGCTCGGCGGCGGCCACGGCCATCTGGCAGAGGATCGACGGCTCGTCGTTGGAGCGCTCGGGCAGGCGCGGCTTCATGCGCTGCGGATCGAGAATGCCGTCCTTGTCCATGACGAAGCGGCTCTTGATGCCCGAGGCTTTTTCGATGAAGGCGGCGCTGGACTCGGCCAGGGCCTGGACTTCACCGCGCTCGATGGCGGCGGCGTTGTCACGGTTGAACTGCTGCACGTAGGTATTGAAGGACTCCACCAGCTCTTCGTTGGAAATGCTGTTGGCCGGGGTGTACAGGCCGGTGCCGCTGATGACGACGTTATGCACGGTCGTTCCTCTGTTCGGGGCCATTGCCAGCCCGGCAACGGCCTGTTCGGTCGGTTTGAGTTGGCACCAAAGTACCAACTTTGACTGGCAATGCCCCCAGCTTGCGGGCCACTGCGCAGTGCTGCATGCGTGAGCCGCGCAGGCCCGGCAGGTTATTCCGGGATGCGCGGCGTATATCGGTCAAGTGTGCCACAACTGCAGGGGTTTAGGCTTCCACCTGACTCCACTGCTTGCTCAGTCGTTTGTCGGAAACCGGGACCTTGGTGCCCAACTGCTGGGCGAACAACGACACCCGGTATTCCTCCAGCCACCAGCGGTACAGCTGCAGCTGCTCGTCGCGCTTTCCTTCCTGCAGGTGCTTGTCCAGGCGGGTCTGGTACTGGCTCCAGAGGTTGCCCAGCTCGCCGCTCCAGACCCGGTCCTTCTGCACCTGGGCGCCAAGCTTCTCAAGACGCAACTCGATCGCCTTGAGGTAGCGCGGCAGCTCCTTGAGCCACAGCCCCGGGGTTTCGCGGACAAAGCCGGGGTAGACCAGGTTGCCCAGTTGCTGCTTGATGTCGTTGAGGGCCACGGCCTGGGCCAGGTCGATCTTGCCCTTGAAGCGCTTTTGCAGGCCATGCCAGAGCTTGAGGACTTCCAGGGTCAGGCGAGCCAGACGCTCGGCGTGCTCGGCCCAGCTGCCGCGCTTGCGCTCGGCCAGCGAGGCCAGGCCGGCGCCATCGCGTGGCAGGGTAGCCTCGCCTTCAAGGATGCAACTGTCTAGGCTGGCCAGCAGAATGTCCTCGACCAGCGCCTCGACCCGACCCAGCTCGCGGTACAGCAAGCCCAGCTCGGTCAGCCCCGGCAGCTTGCCGCGCAAAAACTTGGCCGGCTCCGCCAGTTGTTGCAGCAGCAGGCGCTGCAAGGCTCGGCGGTGCTGGAACTCGGCTTCAGCCTGGGTCGAGAAGCGCCCTTCCTTGACCGTGCCGTTTTCTTCCACCAGCGCCGGATAGACCGTCATCGACAGCCCGGCAAACTTTTGTTGCGCAGTCTCGGCCACCTGGGTGAAGGCCTTGGCCTGCACCGGCTGCTGGCTTTGCGCGGTTTGCGGGACCGCCAGCGCGGCCTGGCTGGCCGCGGCAAAGCGCGCGGTCAGCTCGGCCAGGTCACGGCCTTCACCGAGGAACTTGCCCTGGCCATCGACCACTTCCAGGTTCATCTTCAGGTGGCTGTCGACCTGGGCCGCAGCTTCGGCCCAGGCTTCGTCGCTGACCCGCGCACCGGTCATGCGCAGCAACTCGCGGCCAAGCGCCTGGGGCAACGAACCTTCAGCGAAGCTCATGCGCTGCAGGGCGGCCTTGACGAAGTCCGGCACCGGCACGAAATTCTTGCGCAAGGCCTTGGGCAGGTTGCGCACCAGGGCGATGCACTTGGCTTCCAGCAGGCCCGGCACCAGCCACTCCAGGCGTTCGCCCGGCAGGCTCGGCAACAGCGGCGCCGGCACCCGCACGGTAACGCCGTCGCGCGGATGGTTTGGCTCGAAGTGGTAACTCAGGGCCAGGCTCAGGTCGCCCAGGCGCAGGGTGTCCGGGTACTGCGCGGCGGTGACCTCACTGGCCTCGCGGGCCAGCACGTCTTCCTCGCGCATGATCAGCAACTGCGGGTCTTTCTGGCTGTTGACCCGGTACCAGCTGTCGAAGGTTGCGGTCTGGTGGATCTCGGCCGGCAGCCGCGCCTCATAGAAGCCGTACAGGGTTTCTTCATCGGCGAGGATGTCGCGCCGGCGGGCCTTGGCTTCCAGCTCGTCGAGTTGCTCAAGCAAGCGCCGGTTGGCGGTCAGGCACCTGGCCTTGGACTGGATCTCGCCGCCGACCAGGGCCTCGCGGATAAACAGCTCGCGCGACATTACCGGGTCGACCGGGCCGTAATGCACCGGCCGCCGGCCAACCACGATCAGGCCATAGAGGGTGACCTGCTCGAAGGCCACCACCTGGCCGCGCTTCTTCTCCCAGTGCGGTTCGAAGTGGTTTTTCTTGATCAGGTGCCCGGCCAGCGGCTCGATCCAGTCCGAATCGATCTTGGCCACCATGCGCGCATAGAGCTTGGTGGTTTCCACCAGCTCGGCGGTCATCAACCATTGCGGACGCTTCTTGCCTAGGCCGGACGAGGGGTGCACCCAGAAGCGCCGTTGGCGGGCGCCGAGGTAGTCACCGTCTTCGCTCTTCTGGCCGATCTGGCTGAGCAGACCGCAGAGGATCGCCTTGTGCAGGCGCGGGTAGTCGGCGGGCTCTTTATTGATGCTCAACTGCAGGTCGCGGCAGATCAGGCTGAGCTGACGGTGAGCATCGCGCCATTCGCGCAGGCGCAAGTAGTTGAGGAAATTCTTCCGGCACCAGTTGCGCAGCGGGCTGGCGGTCAGGGCCTGGCGTTGCTCTTCAAAGCCACGCCACAGGTTGACCAGCGCGGCGAAGTCGGAGTCGGCGTCTTTCCATTGTGCATGGGCCTGGTCCGCCGCTTGCTGGCGCTCCGGCGGCCGCTCGCGCGGGTCTTGCACCGACAGCGCACTGGCGACGATCAACAGCTCATTGAGGCTGCCCTGCTTGGCGCCTTCGAGCAGCATGCGGCCCAGCCGCGGGTCCACCGGCAGGCGCGCCAACTGGCGGCCCAGGGGCGTGAGCTGGTTCTCGCGGTTGACCGCCGAGAGCTCCTGCAACAGGTTGAAGCCGTCGCTGATGGCCTTGCCGTCCGGCGGCTCGATGAACGGGAAGGCGTCAATATCGCCCAGGCGCAGGTGCAGCATCTGCAGGATGACTGCCGCCAGGTTGGTACGCAGGATCTCAGGGTCGGTAAAGGCCGGCCGCGCATTGAAGTCTTCTTCGCTGTACAGGCGCACGCAGATGCCCGGCTCGACCCGCCCGCAGCGGCCCTTGCGCTGGTTGGCGCTGGCCTGGGACACCGCTTCGATCGGCAGGCGCTGAACTTTGGCCCGGTAGCTGTAGCGGCTGATGCGCGCGGTGCCGCTATCGATCACATAGCGGATGCCCGGCACCGTCAGCGAGGTTTCGGCAACGTTGGTGGCCAGCACCACACGCCGCCCCGGATGGGACTGGAAAATCTTCTGCTGCTCGGCCGGCGACAGGCGTGCGTACAGCGGCAGGATTTCGGTGTGGCGCAACTGCGCCTTGCGCAGCATCTCGGCAGCGTCGCGAATCTCGCGCTCGCCGGGCAGAAACACCAGCACATCGCCCGGGCCCTTGCCCTGGCTGCGCTCAAAGGCGGCAATCTCGTCGAGGGTGGCGAGGATCGCCTGGTCGACGGTGAGGTCGTCCTCGACGCGGTTGCCCTCCTCGTCCTGCTCGCGGGTTACCGGCCGGTACCAGGTTTCCACCGGGTAGGTGCGGCCCGACACCTCGATGATCGGCGCATCGTTGAAATGCTTGGAGAAGCGCTCAAGGTCAATGGTCGCCGAGGTGATGATGACCTTGAGATCGGGGCGACGCGGCAGCAGGGTCTTGAGGTAACCGAGCAGAAAATCGATGTTAAGGCTGCGCTCGTGGGCTTCGTCGACAATGATGGTGTCGTAGCGCTCGAGAAAGCGGTCGTGCTGGGTTTCGGCCAGCAGGATACCGTCGGTCATCAGCTTGACCAGGGTATTGGCGTCGCTCTGGTCTTCGAAGCGCACCTGGTAGCCGACCAGCGCCCCCAGCGGCGTACCGAGTTCTTCGGCGACCCGGGTGGCAACGCTGCGCGCGGCAATCCGCCGGGGCTGGGTATGGGCGATCAGGCCGTGCTGGCCGCGGCCCAGTTCCAGGCAGATCTTCGGCAGCTGGGTGGTTTTGCCCGAGCCGGTTTCGCCGGCGATGATCAGCACCTGATGCTCGGCCAGAACCTTCTTGATCTCGTCACGCTTGGCTGCAATCGGCAGGCTGTCGTCGTAACGGATGCTCGGCACACTGGCCTTGCGCGCGGTGACCTGGGCGCAGGAGGCCTGGACCTTGTCGACCCATTGCGCAAGCCTGGCCTCATCCGGGCGCTTGCGCAGCTCGTGCAACTGCCGGCGCAGACGGTGGCGCTCGGCAATCATGGCGTGGTCGAGGTTTTTCAGCAGTTGATCAATCGCGTGGTCAGTCATGGGGGCTTTTTAGTCGTGCAGGTGAGCCTGCTTTTGCATGATCGGCTTTTCAAGGGCTGCGATTGTCGCAGATTTGCCGACGCTCGGCACGGTTGCGGGCGGGCGGACGATTGTTTAGCCGCGGCTTATCTGAAGTTACCCAAAGGCTGATTTAATGAACCTTCCCCGGCATGGGAGTATCCAGGCATGACTTCGTCTACCGGTTTGCCCCGCCTGCTGCTGCGCCCTTCGTTCCCGAAGGTGCGGGCGCGCTGCGGGGAAAATCCGCTGGTACACATCATTCTCGCCTTCTGGGCTTTGTGGCACTGCCGCCATGCCCGCCCACCGGACGCCCGCCTCGCTCTGCAGTGAACCGTGCGGCCAGCTTCTGGCCGACCTTCCTTGTCGAAGACTGCCGCCTGACCGGCTAGACAGTCCTGTGCGCCTGAGGGCGCGAGCGAGCACACCATGCACTTTGCCCCTATCGAGCAGGCCCGAACGTTCCTGGCCGCCAACCCCGATATCGAGATGATCGAGCTGTTCATCCTCGACGCCAACGGCGTACCACGCGGCAAGCTGCTGCACCGCGAAGAGCTGCTGGCGGTGTACGAAAGCGGGCGGCCATTGCCCAGCACCATCCTCGGTTTGACCCTCAACGGCGACGATGTGGAAAACTCAGGCCTGGTCTGGGATGTCGGCGATATCGATTGCCGCGCCTACCCGCTGGAAAACAGCCTGGTGCGCCTGCCGTGGCGGCAGATTCCCACCGCTGCAGTACAAGTCAGCATGCACCCCAGCGAAGGCCTGCCGGCGACTGTCGCCGACCCGCGCCACCTGCTGGTCAAGGTCATCGATGCGCTCAAGGCCGACGGTTACTACCCGGTGATGGCCTGCGAGCTGGAGTTCTATCTGCTCGACCAGCAACGTGACAGCCACGGCCGCCCGCAACCGGCCCTGGACCGCGACGGCGGGCGCCCGCGTGGCACTCAGGTCTACGGCCTGCGTGAGCTGGAGCAGATCGAGCCGTTTCTCGCCGACCTCTACGCGGCCTGCAAGACCCAGGGCATTCCAGCGCGCACGGCGATTTCCGAATACGCCCCGGGCCAGGTGGAAATCACCCTCGAGCATGGCGATGCGCTGCTGGCCATGGACCAGGCGGTGCGCTACAAGCGCCTGGTCAAGGGCGTGGCGCACAAGCACGGGATGCAGGCCTGCTTCATGGCCAAGCCGTTCGATCACCTGGCCGGCACTGGCATGCACATGCACGTGAGCCTGGCCGATGCCCAGGGCAACAACCTCTACGCCAGCGAAGACAAAGCCGGTACGCCGCTGCTGCGCCAGTCGGTGGCCGGCATGCTCACGCTGCTGCTCGATTCGCTGCTGCTGTTCTGCCCCAACGCCAACTCCTACCGCCGCTTCCAGGCCAACAGCTATGCGCCGCTGGCGCCGACCTGGGGCGTCGACAACCGTACCGTCAGCCTGCGCGTGCCCGGCGGCCCGGCCAACAGCCGGCACATCGAGCACCGCATCTGCGGCGCCGATGCCAACCCTTACCTGGCCGCAGCAGCGATTCTCGCCAGCCTGCATCACGGCATCCGCCAGCAACTCGACCCGGGCGCGCCGGTCGAGGGCAATGGCTACGCCCAGGCCAGCGAACTGCTGCCCACCGACTGGCTGACCTCGCTGACTGCGCTTGAGCGCTCGAACTGGGCTCGCGAAGCCCTGGGCGCCGAGTTCCTCGGCGTGTACCTGGCGGTCAAGCGCGCCGAGTACCGCCAGTTCATGGCCGAAGTCGGCGAACAGGACTGGCGCTGGTACCTGAGCCAGGCCTGACCCTTTATTTTTGCACCAAGGATTTTGTTATGAATGCAGCCGTAAACGCCGGCCCTGCCCAACGCAGCGCCTCGTACTACACCGCCAGCCTCAACGACACCACCCAGTACCCGACCCTCAAGGGCACGGTGAAAGTCGACGTGGCAATCATTGGCGGCGGCTTTACCGGTGTCGCCAGCGCCGTGGAACTGGCCGAGCGCGGCCTGAAAGTCGCCATCGTTGAAACCAACCGCATCGGCTGGGGCGCCAGCGGGCGTAACGGCGGCCAGGTCACCGGCAGCCTCTCGGGCGATGAAGCGATGCGCAAACAGATGCGCGACAAGCTCGGCGATGACGTCGATGATTTTATCTGGCACCTGCGCTGGCGCGGCCACCAGATCATCGAGCAAAGGGTCGAGCGCTACGGCATCGACTGCGACCTCAAGCGCGGCCACCTGCACGCGGCGATGAAAGACTCGCACATGGGCGAGCTGCGCGCCTTCGCTGCCGAGGCCGAGCGCCGCGGCATGGGCGACCAGGTCGAGCTGCTGGGCCAGAACGCCATGCGCGAACACCTGCAAAGCCCGCTGTACCTCGGCGCCTTGAAGAACCGGCGCAACCTGCACCTGCACCCGCTCAACCTGTGCCTGGGCGAAGCCCGCGCCGCACACAGCCTGGGCGCACTGATCTTCGAGAACTCCGAAGTGCTGGACATCATCCATAGCGAGCAGCCGGCAGTGGTGACGGCCCACGGCCGGGTCGAGGCCAAGCAGATTCTGTTGGCCGGCGACGTCTATCACAAACTGGAAAAACGCCAGCTCAAGGGCAAGATTTTCCCGGCCATGGGCGGTATCGTCACCACCGCGCCGCTCGGTGAACTGGCCGCGCAGATCAACCCGCAGGATCTTGCGGTGTACGACTGCCGCTTCGTCCTCGACTACTACCGGCTGACCGCCGATGGCCGCCTGCTGTTCGGCGGTGGCGCCAACTATTCCGGGCGCGATTCACGGGATATCGCCGGCGAACTGCGGCCGTGCATCGAGCGCACCTTTCCGGCGCTCAAGGGTGTGCCGATCGAGTTCCAGTGGAGTTGCGCAATGGGCATCGTGGTCAACCGCATTCCGCAGCTGGGCAAGCTCTCGGACAACGTCTGGTACTGCCAGGGCTATTCCGGGCACGGCATCGCCACCAGCCATATCATGGGCGAGATCATGGCCGAAGCACTGACCGGGACGCTGGAGAAATTCGATACCTTTGCCGGCTGTAAACACATCAAGGTGCCGATGGGCGATGTGCTGGGCAATCCGTTGCTGGCGGCGGGGATGTGGTATTACCAGATGCTTGAAAAACTGCGCTGAAAGCATCGCTGGCAAGCCAGCTCCCACAGGATCGATGGTGGGAGCTGGCTTGCCAGCGATCGAGCGCGAAGCGCTCGCCTTGACTCAGGCGATCTTCTTCAGGCCCAGCTTCTTCAGTTCTTCATCACGCAGTTCACGGCGCAGGATCTTGCCGACGTTGGTGGTCGGCAGCGCATCGCGGAACTCGATGAAACGCGGCACCTTGTAGCCGGTGACGTTTGCACGCATGTGCTCCATCACCTGCTCCTTGGTCACGGTCATGCCCGGCTTGACCACGATGAAGATCTTGATCACTTCACCGGATTTTTCATCCGGCACACCGATGGCCGCGCACTGCAGCACGCCTGGCAACGCCGCCAGCACGTCCTCAAGCTCATTCGGATAGACGTTGAAACCGGAGACCAGGATCATGTCTTTCTTGCGATCGACAATGCGCATGTAGCCGTCGGTCTGGATCAGGGCGATGTCACCGGTCTTCAGCCAGCCGTCACTGTCGAGGATCTCGTTGGTGGCGTCTTCGCGCTGCCAGTAGCCCTTCATTACCTGCGGCCCTTTCACGCACAGCTCGCCGACTTCGCCCAGGGCCAGTTCAACACCGGCGTCGTCGATGATCTTGCACAGGGTCGAGGGCACCGGAATGCCGATGGTGCCGATCTGGTTCTGCTCGGCCGGGTTGACCGCCGCCACCGGGCTGGTCTCGGTCATGCCGTAACCTTCGCAGATGGCGCAGCCGGTGATTGCCTTCCAGCGCTCGGCGACGCTCATCTGCAGGGCCATGCCGCCCGACAGGGTGATCTTCAGGCCAGAGAAGTCCAGCTTGCGGAAATTCTCGTTGTTGCACAGGGCCACGAACAAGGTATTGAGGCCGACAAAGCCGCTGAACTTCCACTTGCCCAGTTCCTTGACCATCGCCGGCAAGTCGCGCGGGTTGCTGATCAGGATGTTGTGGCTGCCGATCAGCATCATTGCCATGCAATGAAAGGTGAAGGCATAGATGTGATACAGCGGCAACGGCGTGATCAGGATCTCGCAACCTTCATTGAGGTCCGAGCCCATCAGCGCCCGGCATTGCAGCATGTTGGCCACCAGGTTGCGGTGGGTCAGCATCGCGCCCTTGGCCACCCCGGTAGTGCCACCGGTGTACTGCAATACGGCGACGTCATGGCGGTCTGGATTGGCTTCCTGAAAGGTTTGGCCACGGCCTTTGCTCAAGGCGTCGTTGAACTTGACCGCCTTGGGCAGGTTGTACGCCGGGACCATTTTCTTCACGTACTTGATCACGCTGTTGATCAACAGGCGTTTAACCGGTGGCAAGAGGTCGGCCACTTCGGTGACAATAACGTGTTTGACCTGGGTCTTGGGCACTACCTTTTCGGCCAGGTGCGCCATGTTTGCCAGGCAGACCAGCGCCTTGGCGCCGGAATCATTGAACTGGTGTTCCAATTCCCGCGCGGTATACAACGGGTTGGTGTTGACCACGATCAGGCCCGCACGCAGGGCACCGAACACGGCAACGGGGTATTGCAGAACGTTGGGCAGCTGCACGGCAATACGATCACCCGGCTGCAGGTCGGTATGCTGTTGCAGGTAAGCGGCAAACGCCCCCGACAACTCATACAACTCGCCGTATGTAATGGTTTTGCCCAGGTTGCTAAAGGCCGGTTTATCGGCAAAGCGCTGGCAAGACTGCTTCAATACCGCCTGAATATTCGGATACTCATCAGGATTGATTTGCGAGGCAATCCCGGCTGGGTACTTATCCTTCCAAAAGTTTTCGATCATGGAAGCCCACTCCTCCAGCAACAGCGAATTCTTCACCGCAGTCGATGCGATTATTATTGATATAAGATTACGGTTTATTGCAAACCTGATAATCAGAAGCGGGCCGAGAGTAGCAGCTTTGCCAAGGGCCGCCTAGAGCTAAAGTAGCCCAGACAGTCACGGAAATGACTCTTGATAATCACGTAGTCATTTTTAGAGTAAAGATTCTAAAGCTTCAAGCTACAAGCTGGCCGGGCTTGCAGCTTCCAGTTCCCTCAGGCTATATCCCGAAGCTCCCTGCGCAGAATCTTGCCCACTGCCGTCATCGGCAGCGACTCGCGCAAGACAATATGCTTGGGCACCTTGTAGCCGGTGAAGTTGGCCTTGCAGTAAGCCTTCAGCTCTTCAAGGCTTACCCCGCCCTCGCGCGGCACCACGAACAGCTTCACCGCCTCGCCCGAACGCTCGTCGGGGATGCCGATCACCGCGCAACTGGCCACTTGCGGATGGCTCATCACCACTTCCTCGATCTCGTTGGGGTACACGTTGAAGCCCGAGACGATGATCATGTCCTTCTTGCGGTCGACGATGCGGGTAAAGCCGTCCGGATCGATCACGGCAATGTCGCCGGTCTTGAACCAGCCTTCGCTGTCCAGCGCCTCGGCCGTCGCCTCGGGGTGCTGCCAGTAACCCTTCATCACTTGCGGGCCCTTGATGCACAACTCGCCGCGCTCGCCGAAGGGCTGCTCGACACCCGCATCGTCAATCACCTTGAACGCCGTGCCCGGCACCGGAATGCCCACGGTGCCCAGGCGTGCCAGCTGGCCGTAAGGGTTGGTGCTGGCTACCGGCGAGGTCTCGGTCAGGCCGTAGCCTTCGACAATGCGGCAACCGGTGATGCTCTCCCAGCGCTCGGCGGTGGCGCTGACCAATGCGGTACCGCCGGAGTTGGTGACCTTCAGCGCCGAG
Source organism: Pseudomonas sp. B21-035 (assembly GCF_024748945.1). Taxonomy (NCBI): domain Bacteria; kingdom Pseudomonadati; phylum Pseudomonadota; class Gammaproteobacteria; order Pseudomonadales; family Pseudomonadaceae; genus Pseudomonas; species Pseudomonas sp. B21-035. The sequence goes on along the minus strand of NZ_CP087179.1, from coordinate 1,509,708 downwards.
AAGTCGAGGTTCTTGAACTCTGGGTGGTTCATCAGCGCGACGAACAGGGTGTTGAGCCCGAGCAGCCCGGAGAACTTCCACTTCTTCAGCTCTTTGACAAAGCCGGCGATGTCGCGCGGGTTGGTGATCAGCACGTTGTGGTTGCCGGTAACCATCATGCACATGCAGTTCGCGGTAAAGGCATAGATATGGTAGAGCGGCAGCGGCGCGATCATCACCTCCTGCCCGTCCTTGATCAGGCGCTGGCCATCGGCACCGTGCTGGGAGAAACACGCCAGCACCTGGAGCATGTTCGCCACCAGGTTGCCGTGGGTCAGCATCGCGCCCTTGGCCAGGCCCGTGGTGCCGCCGGTGTATTGCAGCACGGCGATGTCATCGAGGCCCAGCGCAACCGGCTTGAGCGCCTGGCCGCGGCCCTGGGCCAGGGCGCTCTTGAATGGCACCGCCTGCGGCAGGCGGTAGTCCGGGACCATCTTCTTGACCTTGCTGACGATGGTGTTGACCAGCCAGCCCTTGGCCGTCGGCAGCATGTCGCCCATCTTCGCCTCGATGAGGAACTCGATGCCGGTGTCGGGCAGCACCTCCTGCACCAGCTTGCCGAACATGTTCAGGTACACCAGCGCCCGGGCGCCGGAGTCCTTGAACTGGTGGCGCATTTCGCGGGCGGTGTACAGCGGGTTGGTGTTGACCACGATCAGGCCGGCGCGCAAGGCGCCGAACACCGCGATGGGGTACTGCAGCACGTTGGGCATCTGTACCGCGATGCGGTCGCCCGGCACCAGGTCGGTGTGCTGCTGCAGGTAAGCGGCAAAGGCCGCAGAATAGCGTTCGAGTTCGGCGTAGCTCAGGGTGACCCCGAGGTTGCTGAACGCCGGGCGGTCAGCAAACTTCTTGCAGGAGCGTTCGAATACTTCGACCACTGACTTGTAAGCATTTATGTCAATTTGCGAAGGAACCCCTGCCGGGCGCTTGTCATTCCAGAAATCAGCTTGCATCTATTATTGTCCTCATACCTGAGCCGATCCGGCCCCCTTGCCTGCTTGGCGAAGAAGGTGCTCTGCCGACGTTAGCAGGTATGTCGCAGGTGGCAAATACGCCAAGCGCTGTCATTAACATTGTGAATCTTATTGCTGATGACCCTGCGATCCTGTCCCTGGGTTATACACTGTGCTGACTTACCGAGTTGCGCGCACAAGGACCCGCCATGCACCACGACGCGTTCTGGCTCCCGGCCAGCGATCACTGCAGCCTCTACGTTTATCAATGGCTGCCGGCCTCGCCGATCAAGGCGGTGGTGCTGCTGGCCCACGGCATGGCCGAGCACGCCGGGCGCTACCAACGCCTGGGCGAGGCCCTGAGCAATGCCGGCTATGCCCTGCTCGCCCACGACCAGCGCGGCCATGGACGCACCGCCGAACTTGGCACTTTAGGCCTGTTCGCCCGACACAATGGCTGGAACAGCGTGGTCAACGACCTGGCCCTGCTCAGCCAGCACATCGGCCAGCAGTTTCCGGGCACCCCGGTGTTCCTGTTTGGCCACAGCATGGGCAGCTACATTGCCCAGGCCTACCTGATGCACCACGGCGCCAGCCTGCAGGGCGCGATTCTCAGCGGCTCGAACTTCCAACCGCCCGCGCTGTACCGCACCGCCTGCCTGATCGCCCGCTTCGAAGCCTGGCGCCAGGGCCCGCTGGGCCATAGCGCGCTGATCGAGTGGCTGTCGTTCGGCTCGTTCAACAAGGCCTTCAAGCCCAACCGCACGGCGTTCGACTGGCTCAGCCGCGACAACGACGAAGTCGACAAGTATGCTGCCGACCCGTTGTGCGGCTTTCGCTGCAGCAACCGTTTGTGGATCGACTTGCTGATGGGCCTTGAGCAAATCAGCCAGCCACGCAACCTGACGCAGATCGATCCGAACCTGCCGATCCTGGTGATGGGCGGCGAATGTGATCCGGTCAGTGCCGGCAAGCGTCTCAAGGATCTGGCCGGTGCCTTGCGCCTGGCCGGCAATCAGCATGTGCAGTTGCAGCTCTACCCCCAGGCGCGGCATGAGCTGCTCAACGAAACCAACCGTGACGAGGTCACGGCCGCGATCATCGACTGGCTGGAGCAGGCCCTGGCCATTGGCCGCCCCGCCCGCAGCGAATGATCGGCCGACCCGCACGTCAGAAGGAAAGCCAAGCATGACCCAGGTCACCAACACCCCGTACGAAGCCCTTGAAGTCGGCCAGACCGCCAGCTTCAGCAAAACCGTCGAAGAACGTGACATCCAGCTGTTCGCGGCGATGTCCGGTGACCACAACCCGGTGCACCTGGATGCCGAGTTCGCCGCCAAGAGCATGTTCAAGGAGCGCATCGCCCACGGCATGTTCAGCGGTGCGCTGATCAGCGCCGCAGTGGCCTGCGAGCTGCCCGGCCCGGGCACCATTTACCTGGGCCAGACCATGAGCTTCCAGAAGCCGGTCAAGTTCGGCGACACCCTGACCGTGCGCCTGGAAATCCTCGAGAAACTGCCGAAGTTCAAGGTGCGCATCGCCACCCGTGTGTTCAACCAGAACGACGAACTGGTGGTCGATGGCGAGGCCGAGATCCTCGCCCCGCGCAAACAGCAGACCGTCGAGCTGGTCAGCCCGCCGCCTATCACCATCGGCTGATGCCTACAACTCGGCCAGGCGGCGCTCGATAAAGCGCCGCTCGGGGCCCTGACGGGTCAGCTCGAGGGCACTGCGATAGGCCTCGCGGGCGTGATCCAGGCGGCCCAACTGGCGGCACAGTTCGGCGCGGGCCGAATGGGCCAGGTGATAATCCTGCAACTGGCCACGGGCCAGAATTGCCTCCACTGCCGCCAGCCCCGCCTCGGCGCCATCGCGCCGGGCCAGAGCCGCTGCGCGGTTGAGCTCGATCACCGGTGACGGCCAGCGCTGCAGCAGCACATTGTACAAACCGACGATTTCATCCCAGTCCGTTGCCTCGGCACTGGCAGCTTCAGCGTGCACGGCCGCTATCGCTGCCTGCAGGCTATACACACCGAACTGCTGACTGCGCAGAGCTTGCTGCACCAACTGGCAACCTTCAGCAATAAATGCACGGTTCCACAGGCTGCGGTCTTGCTCATCAAGCAGTACCAACTCCCCCTCGGCGTCGCTGCGCGCCTGTTGCCGCGAGGCCTGCAAAAGCATCAAGGCCAACAGCCCGAGCACCTCCGGGTCAGGCAGCAGCTGCTGGAGCAAGCGCCCCAGGCGGATCGCTTCATCGCTCAGGTCATGACGCATCAGGCTCTCCCCCGACGACGCCGAATAGCCTTCGTTGAACACCAGGTAGATCACCCGCAATACGCTATCAAGGCGCTCCGGCAGCTCGGCCAGCGACGGCACCTGGTACGGTATGCGCGCATCGCGGATCTTGGCCTTGGCCCGCACGATGCGCTGGGCGATGGTCGCCGGGCTCTGCAAAAAGGCGCGGGCGATTTCTTCGGTGGTCAGGTCACAGACTTCGCGCAAGGTCAGCGGCACCTGGGCATCGGCGGCCAGCGCCGGGTGACAACAGGTGAAGATCAGGCGCAGGCGGTCGTCCTCCAGTTCTTCGTCATTCACCTGAACCTCCTCTTGCGCCTCCAGTGCCTGCATCAACTGCACCTGGGAACGGTCGAAGCGCGCACGTCGGCGCAGGCTGTCGATGGCCTTGAAACGCCCGGTAGACACCAGCCAGGCTCGCGGGCTTGCCGGAATGCCGTCGCGTTGCCAGCGCTCCACGGCAATGAAAAACGCCTCGTGCATGGCCTCTTCGGCCAGATCGAAGTCGCCCAACAAGCGAATCAGCGTCGCCAGGATGCGCCGCGACTCCTGACGGTAGACGGCCTCCAGTTGCGCCCGTACCTGTGCCAGCGCTGCCATCAGTCGGGCATCTGCGTGGTCACCAGCGCCACCAGGCGATCCAGGCTCTCACCCCAGCCCCGGTGAAAGCCCATCTCTTCATGGGCCTGGCAATCGGCGGCACTCCAGTGCCAGGCGCGGGCGGTGTACTGGGTCTTGCCGTGGACGTCGTCAAAGGTCACCACGGCGGTCATGAACGCCTTGTTCGACGGCACCCAGCCTGGGCCGAAGGCATCGGTGAAGACGATCCGCGCCGGCGGCACGATCTCCAGAAACACGCCCTGGTTCGGGTATTCGCTGCCGTCCGGGGCACGCATCACCGTACGAAACAAGCCGCCCACCCACAGCTGCATTTCGCATTCCGGCGTGGTCATGCCGTTGGGCCCCCACCACTGGGCCAGCAGTTGTGGCTCGGTCCAGGCGCGAAACACCTTGCGCCGCGGCGCATCGATCAGGCGCGTCAACGACAACTCATGCTGCGCCTTGGGCGGCTCGGGGTGTAAAAGGCTCATCGTGTTGTGCTCCTCGGGTTCAGGGTTGCAAGTCGCGCACCGGCCGCACCTCGACACTGCCGACTCGCGCTGCGGGAATGCCCTTGGCAATGTTCAACGCCTCATTGAGGTCGCGGGCATCGACCAGATAGAAGCCGGCCAGTTGCTCCTTGGTTTCGGCGAACGGGCCGTCGGTCAGGCTCATCTGCCCGCCGCGCATACGCACGGTGGTCGCGGTCTGCACCGGCTTGAGCGCCTCGGCGGCGAGCATCCGGCCGCTGCCCTGGACCGACTCGGCATAGGCCATGCACTCGGCGTCGGCCGGGCTTTCAGGCAGGCTGTGCAGCAGACTTTCATCACAGTAGACCAGGCACAGGTATTTCATCGTCGTCTCCACCGCTGGGGATACTATGGCGGCAGTTCGCACCGCCTTGAAAAGCGCGATTCGGCATAACTTTCGGGGTTTTCAGCTCAAGGCTTGAGCGAGAACAGCGCGGCACCGGATTCCATGTCGAACGGTGCCGACCAATGCTCATGAATCACCTTCCACTGCCCGTCGATGCGCTGGTAGCCAACGGTCGCGCGCATATAGCAGCCTTGATCCTCACCGCCTTCGCTGCTGGCCGGACCACAGCGGTTGAGCCAATGGGCCAGGGCCAGTTCCGGCGTGGCGTGGATCTGCAGTTGCTCGATTTCGAAGATCATCTCGCCGGGGCAGTGATCCATGCAGGCCTGCCAGTGGGCGCGATAGGCGGCCTTGCCCTGGAACTGCAATTGCTGGATGGCATCGAAGGCGCGAATGTTCTCGGCGTAAGGCGCGGTAATGGCCTCGACATCGCGCGCGCGTACGGCGGGAAGCCACTGCTCGATGAGTTGGCGGATTTCGTTCTCGGCGGCACTGTTCATGGTCGTGTCCTCTGCGCGAAGGGGCGCCGGATGCTCGGCGCGTTCACAGATGGTCGAATGGCAGTGGTTGAAATCGACAGGCTAGGGAAATGGATAACCCAGCAACCTCAATTTCGGGACTAAAAAAAGAGCCCCTTGCGGAGCTCTTGGCGTTACTGTGCAAGAAAACTGTCGCCAGAGCGCTTGGCGCGTTTGGCGGCGTGTTTTTCCTTGGCGGTTTTCAGTGGCTTTTTCTTCGTCATCTTTTTTGCATCCAGACCTTTCATCGAAGATCCTCCTGCCTGACGGCACCTGCGCACCGGTGTCCCGAATCATTATAGACCCGGGGTAGCCGCAGGCACGGCAAGGATGAACTCGCGGTAACCGGAAAGGATCACGTAGCCAGCAAAGTAACAGAAGATGCCCGCCGACAGCAGGTACGACCAGGTCAGCAGGCGGTCACCCAGCAGGCGTCCGCCATGACTGGCAATACCGCACAACGACAGGCACCAGATCAGCCCGGCGGCAAAAAAACCGCTAAGAAACAGCCCGGCCTCAAGCAGGCTGCCGCCCCCTGAACGGGAAATCAGCACCCCGCCGACCGCAGCAAACCAGAGAATGGCGCTGGGCGAGGACATGGCCAGGAAGATCCCGCGCAGGAACTCGCGCCAGCCCGATTCGATCACCATTGCGCCGGGGGTCTGCAGATGGGTGTTGCCGCGCAGCGCCGCCAGCAGCATCTTGATGGCAAACCATACCAGCAACACCGAGCCGCCCAGCCACAGCACCCAGCGCACCGTTTCAAATTGCAGCAGCACGGTCATCCCGGCCAGCGCCGCAATGGCATACAACAGGTCACCGACACAGGTACCCAGCCCCAGCCAGAAACCCTGCAAAAAACCCCGTTGCATGGCCAGGGTGATCATGGCGATATTGGCAATGCCGATATCCAGGCACAGCGACAAACTCAGCAGAAATCCGTTTGAAAAAGGCATCGACGTTCCGTAACCGCGGTTGATGGCAGGCGCTATTAAAACGGTTTTCTGCTGAACTGTATTGGAAGAAATTGCCTTTATTCAGGCCTGTGCTGCGCGCTCGAAAACTTCATCGGCCCATTGGTTGAGGCTCTTGCCTGCCGATTGAGCGGCGATGGTCGCCGCAGCATGGACTTCTGGCCTGATACGCAGCATGACCTTGCCGGAAGCGGGTTTTTCCGGCTTGACCCCACGCTCGGCGCAATCGGCCAGGTAGTCATCCAGGGCCAAGTGAAACGCCTCGTGCAACTGCCTGACGGCGCTGGCGTGAAAGCTGATGATGTCACGCACCCCCAGGACACGTCCGACGAAAATATCGTCCCGTGGGTCGTATTCGACTCGGGCGGTGTAGCCCTTGTAGTTCATAGTGTTCATGGTTGAACTCCTGCCCGTAGAAGAAACTCGCGGGCTTCTTCCACCTGATATCGCATGGCCTCTTTGCCCGGGTGCGGCCGGTGACAGCGCCAGAGCTGACCACCCAGGATCAACTTGACCCTGGAACCCTCACGTTCCTGCACTTGCCCGCCCAGGTACAGCACCAGCGCCTCGATGTCGGTAAACACCAGGCTGGCGCTGGTCGGGGTGCGGAAGACGCTGTCGAGGATCTTTCGATATCGATTGTTCATCGGAAAATGCTATCAAAATAAGATAGCACTTTTTCCAATGCTTCAATTCAGGATTTTTCAATCGCCCGCCAGCACCTGCGCATACCGCTGCCGGTCAATGTTCGCCCCGCTGAGGATCACCGCCACCCTGCGCCCCTGCTGGCGCTCGCGCTCCTGGATCAGTGCGGCAAGCCCGGCGGCGCCTGCGCCTTCGGCGGTGTTGTGGGTGTCTTCGTGGTAGATGCGCATGGCCCGGGCCACTTCTTCGTCGCTGACGCGCACGATGCGTGCGGCGTGCTGGCGGATGATTTCAAAGGCTTCGGGCAACGGCATGCGGCAGGCCATGCCATCGGCGAAGGTGTTGGCCGTGGCGGTGGTGACGATGCGGCCCTGCTCCAGGCTCTGGGCGAAGGCGTCGGCGGCGCTGGACACCACGCCGACGATCTCGGTGCGCAGGCCCAGCAGGTTGCGCACCTGGATCAACCCGCAGATGCCCGAGCCCATGCCGATCGGCACGTAGATGCAATCCAGCTCGCGCACGGCTTCCAGCAGCTCCAGCGCGTAGGTGGCGACGCCACGGATCAACTCGGGGTGAAACGGTGGAACGCTTTCGTAACCATGCAACTGGGCCAGGCGTGCGGCCTCTTCGCGGGCCTGGTCAAAGTCGGCGCCGTGCTCGATCAATTGGGCGCCCAAAGCGCGCATCGCCGCGTTCTTTTCCAGCGAGTTGCCCTCGGGCACAACGATGATGATCGGCAGCCCGGCATTGCCCGCAGCCAGGGCCATGCTCTGGCCGTGGTTGCCACGGGTGGCGGTGACCAGGCCGCGCACCGCCGGCTTTTGTGCCCGCAGCCACTGCACATACATCAACCCGCCGCGCACCTTGAAGGCGCCGGTCGGGGCATGGTTTTCATGCTTGACCCAGACTTCGCAGCCCAGCCGCTCGGCCAGGCGCGGCCAGGCGTACTGAGGGGTGGCGGGTACGCTGGCATGAACCAGGCGGGCAGCTTCGCGCAGGGCTGGCAGGTCGAACATGGAACACCTCGGCAGGATCGGATTTGACCTGATCCTAGTCGCCGCGCATTGTATGGGTAAATTCCTATATTGCATGGCCAACAATAAATGTGGACCCCTACCCTCTGCGACGATGCCCAACCGCGCTACCTGGCCCTGGTCGATGCAATAGCCATTGCCATCGAACGCGGCGAGCTGAAAGTCGGCGAACGCCTGCCGCCACAACGGCGCCTGGCCTGGAACCTGGGGCTCAACCCGAGCACCACCCAGCAGGCCTACCGTGAGGCGGCGGCACGCCATTTGGTTTCCGGTGAAGTCGGCCGTGGCACCTATGTGCTGGCTGGCAGCAAGGAGGCCACGCTGTTTCGCCTCAAGCAGCGCGACGTGCAATCGAGCCTGATCGACCTGTCGACCAACGTGCCGGTGATCGAGCCGGCCAACCGCGACAGCGAAAACACTTTGCAGGCGCTGCTTGAGCAGGGGCTGGCGGCTTGCCTGGATCACTACCTGAGCGCCGAAGAGTTGCTGCGCGCTCGCGTGCACGGCGCCGCCTGGCTGGCCAACCGCGGTTTGCAACTGAACGAGCGGCAATTGCTGCTGTGCGGCGGCGCCCAGCAGGGTTTGTTCACGGTGTTGCTGTCGCTGTGCCAGCCGGGTGAAACAGTGCTGGTCGAGGCCCTTACCGCCCCCGGGATCAAGGCCGCCTGCCGGCAATTGCGCCTGCCGTTGCATGGCATCGCCCTGGACGATCAGGGCATTGTTGCCGACGACCTCGACCGGGTCGCCAGGGCCACCGGTGCACGGGTCATGGTCCTGACCCCGAGCCTGCACAACCCAACGGGTGCGTGCATGAGCAGCGCCCGCCAGCAGGCGATTGCCGAGGTGGTCGAGCGCCATGACCTGCTGGTGATCGAAGATGATGTCTACGGCGCACTCACCGACCAACCACCGCTATGGCGAATGCTCGGTGAGCGCGGCCTGTTGATCAGCAGCCTGTCGAAAACTGTGGGCGCCGGCCTGCGCCTGGGCTGGATTGTGGCTGAGCCGCAAGTGTTGGAACAGATCGACCCGCATGCCCAGGCCACTCACTGGCAGGTGTCGCCGCTGAACCTGCAGATCGCCTGCCGCTGGATCGCCGATGGCACCGCACAAAGGCGCCTGGCCTGGCAGCGCGAGGAAATCACCCAGCGCTGGCGCCTGGCGTGCAAGGTGCTCGGTGGCCACCTGCTTAACACCCGCCAGCCGTCGCCGCACATCTGGGTCAAGGCCGGGCTCAGCGCCGCGCGCTTGGCCGAGGCCTGCCGGGCCCATGGCGTGGCGGTGGTGCCAGGCGAGGTGTTCGCGGTAAAACAGCATGAGCTGGCGGCAATCCGTATCAGCCTGTCGGCCGCAGGCAGCCGCGCCGAACTCAAGCAGGCACTGGAACAAGTGGCCAAGGCACTGGAGGCCTGATGAGCACGCACGCATTCTATACCGAGGCACAAACCTGCCTCGCCGCACTCGACCCACAGTGGGCTGCGCACATCGAGGCGATTGGCCCGTGCCTGCACCAGCCCAAACCCACCCGTGACCCGTATCAGGCACTGGTGCGGGCTATCGCCTACCAGCAACTGCATGCCAAGGCCGGCGATGCGATCCTCGCGCGCTTTCTGGCGCTCTACCCGGGCAGCGCTTTTCCAAGCCCCGAGCAGGTGCTGGCGACCACCCCGGAGCAGTTGCGCGCCTGCGGCTTTTCAGCGAGCAAACTGGCAACCATCCAGGGCATCGCCCGGGCGCGCCTCGACGGCCTGGTGCCGGACTATCAGCAGGCTCTGATGCTTGAAGACGAGGCACTGATCGAACGCCTGGTGAGCCTGCGTGGCGTGGGCCGCTGGACCGTCGAGATGTTGCTGATCTACACCCTGGAGCGCATGGACATCCTGCCGGCCGACGACTTCGGCGTGCGCGAGGGCTACCGCCGCTTGCAGGGCCTGCAAGGGCAACCGACACGCCGGCAGATGATCGACCTGGGCAAGCACTGGAGCCCCTACCGGACCGTGGCCGCCTGGTACCTGTGGCGAGTGCCGGCCACTCGAGTTTGAACGCAAGACCCGGAGTTTTTCCGCAGCGCCAAAGCCGTAGCCTGAACCCATCGATCAACGCCAGGAGCACCCCGTCATGAGTACAGGCAAACCACGGATCAGCGAATCCGACCCACGCTGGCAGGCCATCCTGGCCCGCGACCCGGCCGCTGACCAGGCCTTCGTCTATGCCGTGCGCACCACCGGCGTGTACTGCCGGGCGAGCAGTAGCTCGCGCCTGCCGCGCATCGACAACGTCGAATTTTTCGACAGCGCCGAACAGGCCGAAGCCGCCGGGTACCGGCCAAGCAAGCGCCGCGGCGCCGACCAGACCCACGTTGCCGAACAGCACCGGGCCCAGGTCACCCGCGCCTGCGCTTTGATCGAAAACGCCGACCCGGCGCCGAGCCTGAACCAGCTGGCCGAGCAATTGAACCTGAGCCCTTTCCACTTTCACCGGGTGTTCAAGGCCGTGACCGGGCTGACGCCCAAGGCCTATGCCTCGGCCCACCGCGCGTGCAAGGTCCGCACGCAGTTGCAGCAATCGGCAACGGTCACCGACGCCCTCTACGAGGCCGGGTTCAATTCCAACAGCCGCTTCTACGAATCGAGCAACGCGCGCCTGGGCATGACCCCGGGGGCCTATCGCGACGGCGGTGCCAACACTGAAATCCGCTTTGCCATCGGCCAGTGCTCCTTGGGGGCAATTCTGGTGGCGCAGAGTGAACGGGGGATTTGCGCAATACTGCTCGGTGACGATCCGCAGGCGCTGCTCAATGACCTGCAGGACAAATTCCCCAAGGCCAACCTGATCGGCGGCGACGCCGGGTTCGAAACCCTGGTGGCGAGGGTCGTGGGCTTTATCGAAGCGCCGGGCATCGGCCTGGACCTGCCGCTGGACCTGCGCGGCACGGCGTTCCAGGAGCGAGTCTGGCAGGCGCTGCGGGCGATCCCGGTTGGCAGTACAGCCAGTTATGCCGAGATCGCTCAGCGCATCGGCTCTCCCAGGGCGGTGCGCGCGGTGGCCCAGGCATGCGCGGCCAATGCCCTGGCTGTGGCCATCCCGTGTCACCGGGTGGTGCGCAGCGACGGCAACCTCTCGGGTTACCGCTGGGGCGTGGAGCGCAAGCGTGAGCTGCTGGCGCGCGAGAGCCAGTGAGGCGGGTTACTGGAAGTTGACGTCGAAAGCCTGGTAAAAGGCGTTGCCGGTGTCAGCGACCAGCCACAGCAGCACGATTACGTGATGGCCTTTTTTGTTGGCCGGTAGCTTGACCTCGTGCTCGACCTTGGCCACGAGTTTGTCCGTATGGGCCCAGCGCGGCACATAGGGATAAATGTCATCGGCAAAGGGCGTGGTTTCAAGTTGCGCGCGGGTGATGCGTTTACTCTCGTCCCAGCCATCCTTGGTAATAAACCAGCGATAACCGCGGGTGAGGTGTGGCGCCGTGTAAGTCCACTCGACCTTGAAGTTTTGCCCTGGTGTCACGTTCAGCAATGGCCATTTAAATTCATGGCCGAGCTTGGCGCTCATTTCAGCATTGGTAAAGTTGACACAATCACGCTTATCCTGCCGACCGCCACTGAGGATATAGCCGTCTGCCGGGGGTACTGTACTTTGTACATCGTCTTGATAAGGCGCAGGTACGGGGCCGGCGACCGTGTCTGGAAAGTTCTTGCCGCCTTCCATTTCATTGACCTCGGACACCCCCAACAACTTCAGCTCAATCGCCGTGGAACCGCGACTGGCAGGGGTAATCACTCGACCGTGACGCAGAATCTTTTCAGGGCTGTTCATTGCAATCACTCCATGTGAGATAAGAAAACCTGTCCACCCTGGACCCGTTTGACCCTAGCTCAAGCCCTGCAATGCGCAACCCAGAGGCGCCGAACGGTATCAGCCGTTGCTGCAGCCGTCGCCCATGGCGCGGTATTCGATGATGTGGCGCTGACCTTGGTGGTCTTCGTAGGTCATGGTTGCCGGTACCACTTCACAGACATTGGGAATGGTCGACAGGCTGATGACCTTGGCGATATCCAGGTTGGTGCTGTAGTCGTACTGCTCGACAACCGGTTGCGCCGCGGCGGTATTGATTTCATCCGCCAGGGCGAACGAAGAAACAGCAACCAGGGCAACTGCAATTAAACGTTTCATGATAATAGGCCTGCAAAGCAATCAAACTAATCGATTGACTTCATTTGCCAATAAGGGCGCGGAGAAGTTGTTATATCAAGCGATGGGACATAACACGAAGACCCGACCCCACTACAACTTATTCTGTGGGATGTGGTTAGTTTACAAGGTACTTCAGGCCGTTAAATCACGAAGCCGGACAATCACTGTTACCACTTGTGCAACAATAACCCCGAGGCACGCCCCTCGACATTGATTGACTTGCGGTGTAAAAGCCCGGGGTAGAGCCATTGCCAGATCAAACCTGTGACCCGTTTACGCTACTGCCCATTGCTTGCGCCCGAGCGGCCCTTGCTGAATAAATTCTATCGAAACCACGGCTCGCCCATGCGCGCAGCGGCCCAGGGTCGACTTTGGGTGGCCCGAGCCGAGGAAATCGTCGCCGCCTTGTGCCTGAGTGAAGTGCCCGGCGGCCATTGGCTGACCGGCTTGTTCGTTGCCCCCGCCTGGCGCGGCCAACAGCTCGCCGGGCGCTTGATCGACGCGGCGCTGGCTGAGTTGCAAGGCAATATCTGGCTGTTCTGTCACCCGGACCTGGCAAGCTTCTACGCCCACCAGGCCTTCACCAGCACCGACGCCCTGCCTGCGCCACTGGCCGAGCGCCTGCAGCGCTACCAGCAAAGCAAGCCGCTGCTGGCGATGGTGCGGGTTCAGTCGTCGCTGGCCGGGTCCAGCCCGGGGAACAGCACCTCGGTATAGCCGAAGCGGCTGAAGTCGTGAATGCGCGAGGGGTACAGGCGGCCGATCAGGTGATCGCACTCATGCTGCACCACCCGCGCATGAAAGCCTTCGGCGTTGCGCACGATGGGCTGGCCCTGGGGGTCGACGCCTTCGTAGCGAATCCGCTGGTAGCGTGGCACCACGCCACGCAGGCCCGGCACCGACAGGCAGCCTTCCCAGCCATCCTCGACCTCGGTGCCCAAGGGCGTGATCAGCGGGTTGAGCAAAATGGTTCGCGGCACCGCCTCGGCATCCGGGTAGCGCTCGCTGCGCTCGAAGCCGAAGATCACCAGTTGCAGGTCGATGCCGATCTGCGGCGCGGCCAGGCCAACGCCGCCGACATGCTCCATGGTTTCGAACATGTCGGCGATCAGCCGCTCAAGCTCGGCGCTGCCGATCATGTGCGCCGGCACCGGCGGGGCGATGCGCAACAAGCGCTCATCGCCCATTTTCAGGATGTCATGAATCATGCTGGCTTCGACTCAGGGGTTCGCTGGCAGGCGTGGTTTCATGATCGAGGGAGTGATCACGGCCCAGCCCGGATACATGCTTTTTATCATGCTCAGGGGCCACGCCATCAAAGTCTTTTTCGCCAGGGTCCTTGCCTTCCTCGGACATATGCTCGATCACCGCGTTCATCTCCGCGCCCAGTAGCAGTACGGCAGCAGAAATGTAGAAGTACAACAGCAGGACAATGATCGCACCGATACTGCCGTACATGGCGTTGTAGTCGGCGAAGGTCTTGACGTAATAACCAAAGCCCAACGAGGCGATGATCCACACCACCACCGCCAGCACCGAACCCGGGGTAATGAAGCGAAACTTCTGCTTCACATCGGGCATCACGTAATAGATCAGCGCCACCGCGACCATCATCAGAATGATGATCGCCGGCCAGCGCAGCACCGTCCACAAGGTGACGATGAACTCCTGCATGCCGATCTGCGCGGCAATCCATTCCATCACCTGCGGCCCCAGCACCATCAGCGCGGCGGCCGCCAGAAGCATGCCGGCGATACCGACGGTGTAGATCACCGACAGCGGAATGCGCTTCCACACCGGGCGCCCTTCGACCACATCATATGCGGCGTTCATGGCGCTCATCATCAGCCGCACGCCGGCTGAAGCGGTCCACAGGGCAATGACGATACCCACCGAGAGCAAGCCGCCCTTGGACTGCTGCAACTGGTCGATCACCGGGTTGACCTGCTCCAGCGCCTGGGGCGGCAACACCAGTTCCGACTGCAGGCGCAGCCAGGAGAAGAAGTCGGGCAAATGCAGGAAACCGATCAGGGCGATCAAAAACAGCAGGAAGGGGAACAGCGAGAACAGCATCTGGTAGGCCAGCGCCGAGGCATAGGTGGACATCTCGTCATCGAGAAATTCCTTGACCGTGCGCACCAGCACACGGTGCAACGGCAAGCCGCGCAGGTCGGGAAAAATCATAGCGTCTCCTTTCGCCGCTCGAGGTTCATGGGCGGGCTCCTCACACACTCATCTGACAGGTACGTCCTGAAGTCTAATCGACGATCGCCTCAAAGTTGCGATTGATTGCTGCAGATAGCACAACGGCCACCCGAGGATGGCCGTCGTACCGCCCTGCTCACAGGGTTCAAGGCTTCTTCACGGCATCCTTGACCTTGCCGACCACTTGCTGGGCTTCGCCTTTGCGCTCCTGCAGTTCGCCTTCGGCGCGCAGACGATCATTGTCGGTCACTTTGCCGACACCTTGCTTGATGTTGCCAACAGCCTCATTGGCCATGCCTTTGACTTTATCTTTAGTGCCACTCATGGGAGTTCTCCTGAAGGGGAAATAACACGCTGTCAGAGTCGACAGTCTGTGGACCCGTGGCCGCTTGCGAGAGTTTCAATTATTTTCGGCGGCCGCCTGTCGAGCGCGCAGGGGCAATAGAGAGGCCAGCGAGCAACGTCGCTTTATGTTTCATCGCGTTGCCAGCACAATAAGCGACCTTTCAAGCGTCACCCGTAGGAACCTGCATGAAACTCGACAAACCCACCGCCATCGCCCGCCGCAACCAGGAACTGGAACGCCCCGTGCTCAACAGCGACAACACCCTGTTTGCCGTGCTCGACACCAAGCGCAGCCTGTGGTGGTTCGATGTGCCGGTGAAACTGCTGCGCAAGGGCCAGCCCGACTGGGTCAACCTGCTGCTGCACACCCCCGAAACCGACGAGCTGCAGCATTTGAAGGTGCCGGTGAACTACCTGCAGGCCCATCAGGAAAAAATGGAAGTGCGCCACCCGGGCAAGCGTCGCTCGACCATCAGCCTGGCGCTGAGCGCCGATCGCGACTCGCTGCTCAAAGACCTGCGCCCAGGCGGTGAGAACCTGAGCTTTGCAGGCTTCAAGCAGGTCTGATCAAGCCAGTTCGATGCGGTCGGCGTGGATGACGATGCGGCCATCCTTGTACAAGGCACCGATGGCCTTCTTGAAATTGCCCTTGCTGACCCCGAACAGATCGCTGATCAACTGCGGGTCGCTCTTGTCGCTGACCGGCAGCACGCCATTGGCGTCCTTGAGCTTGGCGAGGATCTTGTCGTGCAGGCTGTTGGCCAGGTCCTGGCCGATGGGCTGCAGGCTCAGGGCAATCTTGCCGTCGCTGCGCAGCTCTTTGATGTAGCCCTTCTCCTGCTTGCCCGAACGCAGGAACTTGAACACCTCGTTCTTGTGAATCAGGCCCCAGTGCTTGTTGTTGATGATCGCCTTGAAGCCCATCGGGGTTTCTTCGACCACCAGCAAATCAACCTCCTGGCCGACCTTATAGTTGGCCGGCACCTTGTCCAGGTAGCGGTCCAGGCGCGCGGTGGCGGTGATACGGCGGGTGCGCTTGTCGAGGTAGGCATGCACCACGCAGTACTCGCCGGCCTTCATCTGGCGCTTTTCTTCGGAGTACGGCATCAGCAGGTCTTTGGGCAGGCCCCAATCGAGGAAGATACCGATGCTGTTGATTTCCTTGACCTTGAGGCTGGCGAAGTCGCCGACCTGCAACTTGGTCTTTTCCGTGGTGGCGATCAGCTTGTCTTCGCTGTCGAGGTAGATGAAGACGTTCAGCCAGTCCTCGACCTCGGTGGGCGTGTCCTTGGGGATATAACGGTTGGGCAGCAGGATTTCGCCGTCCGCCCCGCCGTCCAGGTACAGACCGAAGTCTGTGTGCTTGACCACTTGCAAAGTGTTGTAACGCCCAACTAAAGCCATTTCCGGAAATCCTCGTTGCGAGCGGGGCATTCTACACCTCACGCGGCGATTGCGCCCGGTCGCCGATGACGGCCTGTCAGCAAAATGAACCGCACAGGCCAGCCCTGTTCTATAAAGACAAGCAAGCCTTCGCAAGGATTCGCTCATGTACGCCTGCCTGTCCAAGTACCTGCGCACCGTTCTGTTGCTGGTGATATCGGCCTTGCTGGTGGTCGCCTGCAACCGTATCGACCTGGCCTACCGCAACCTCGACATGCTGGTGCCCTGGTCGCTCAACGACTACCTGAGCATGAATCGCCAGCAAAAAACCTGGCTCAATGAACGGCTCAAACAGCAACTGGCCTGGCATTGCCGCACGCAACTGCCCGGCTACCTGACCTGGATCGACGAAATTCAGGCGATGGTCGCCCGCAATGCGATAACCGACCAGCAGTTGCAGGTACGCACTGAAGAAGCCCGGCAGGCGATTGCCAAGGTCGCCGACCAGATCACTCCGTCGGCCGCCGAACTGTTGCGCAGCATGGATGACGAGCAAGTGCGGGAAATGCGCGAAGCCTTTGCTGACGACATTCGCGAACGCCAGGCCAAATACGTCAATACCCCACTGGCGCGGCAGATCGAACGCCGTGCCGAGCGTATGGAAAAACGCTTGAGCACCTGGCTGGGCGAGCTCAGCCCGCAGCAAAAACTTCGAGTCATGACCTGGTCCCAGGGCCTGGGCGAGCAGAACCGCCAGTGGATCGCCAACCGCGCCCATTGGCAGGCACAGTTCAGCGCAGCCATGGACCAGCGCCACAGCGACAGCTTCGAGCCACGCCTGGAGATCCTCCTGAAAAAGCGCGAAAGCCTGTGGACCCCGGAGTACCGGATCGCCTTCCAGCGCACCGAGCAGGAGGCGCGGCGCTTGTTGGTGGATGTGATGGCGCAGAGCAGCGAACAACAGCGCCAGCACCTGGAGCAGAAGCTTGCGCAGGTGCGCCAGAGTTTCAGTGAGTTGAAGTGCTTGAAGGGGTAGCGGCCGCATTCAACGGTAGGAGCGGGCTTGACCCGCGATGAGGCCAGTACAGCCAGCAAACCAGGAGTTGCCTGGCATACGACCGCTACGCGCTCGATCGCGGGGCAAGCCCGCTCCCACAGATTCACCCTCATTCCTGTGGGAGCGGGCTTGACCCGCGATGTTGTTCAGCCTTCCCGGCACTTGCGCCGGTACGGGAACACATCGATCACTTTGCCGCCGCGGATCGCCGCCTGCAGGCTCTTCCAGTAGTCGGCGTCGTACAACTCGCCGTGCAGCTGGTTGAACAACCGGCGCTGGCCGCTATCGGCGAACAGAAACGGTGGAAACTCCTCGGGGAACACGTCCAGCGGGCCGATCGAGTACCAGGGCTCTGAGGCCATTTCATCCTCCGGCGTGCGCGGCGGCGGGATATAGCGGAAGTTGACCTCGGTCAGAAAGCAGATTTCGTCGTAGTCGTAGAACACCACCCGCCCGTGCCGGGTAACGCCAAAGTTCTTCAGCAGCATGTCACCGGGGAAGATGTTCGCCGCCGCCAGTTGCTTGATGGCCAGGCCGTAGTCTTCCAGGGCCTCGCGTACCTGGGCGTCGTTGGCGTTTTCCAGGTAGAGGTTGAGCGGGGTCATGCGCCGCTCGGTCCAGCAGTGGCGGATCAGCACGGTGTCGCCGTGCACTTCAACGGTAGACGGCGCCACTTCCAGCAGTTCGGCCAGGCACTCGGGCTCGAACTTGCTCAAGGGGAAACGAAAATCGGAGAACTCCTGGGTATCGGCCATGCGCCCGACGCGGTCGACGCTTTTTACCAGCCGGTACTTTTCGATCACCGTGGCGCGGTCGACGTTCTTCGACGGCGAGAAGCGGTCCTTGATGATCTTGAATACGGTGTTGAAGCCCGGCAGGGTAAACACGCTCATGACCATGCCACGCACGCCCGGGGCCATGATGAAGCGGTCATCGGTGCCGGCCAGGTGGTTGATCAGCGCCCGGTAGAACTCCGACTTGCCGTGTTTGTAGAAGCCGATCGAGGTGTACAGCTCGGCGATGTGCTTGCCCGGCAGGATGCGCTTGAGAAAGCCGACGAACTCGGCCGGCACCGGTACATCGACCATGAAGTAGGAACGGGTGAAGGAGAAGATGATCGACACCTCGGCTTCATCGGTGATCAGCGCGTCGACCTCGATGCCGTGGCCCTCGCGGTGCAGCAGCGGGATCACCAGCGGCCATTGCTCGTCCTGGGTGTACAGGCGCCCGACCAGGTAGGCGCCCTTGTTGCGGTACAACACCGAGGAAAACAGCTCGACTGCCAGGGCCGGGTCTTTGCAGACCCAGTCCGGCAGGTTCTCGCGCAGTTGCCCCTCGAGGCGTGCCAAGTCGCCGGCAAGGTCCGCATACGGCACATCGAAGCGGTAGTCGGCAAACACCTGCGCCAGCAATGCGCTCAAGCCGCTTTGTGGCCGATAGGTGCGGGTTTGCGCTGCCCGCTCGTGGCTGCGCAGCGAGGGCCGGGTGGTGTGGATGAACATGCAGCCATCGCTGATCAGGTCATGGCTGAACAGGCTGCAGAAGATCGAGTTGTACCAGGTCTCGGACAGTTCATCGTCCAGGCGCGGGTCGATCAGGCCTATATAAGCACTTTTGACCAGCGGCCACAGCGCGACGTCGAGCAGCACCTCGCCCTCGAAGCCCTGGCGCAGCCAGCCGCTGACCTCGCTGACTTTTTCCTCATACAGATTGATGCGCGCCGCCGAGGCGCTCTGGGTCTGTTGCCACTGGGCCTGCTCGAATCGCTCGCGGGCGCCGTCGGTGATCTGGCGGAAATGCTCGCGGTAATCGTCGAAGCCATCGAGGATCATCCGGGCGATATCGGCGGCCGGCCATTGCTGGGGCATACGTCAGACCTCTGCGGGAATGTAAAAGCCTGAGCTTAGCCAGTCGCCACGGGCAGGGAAAGCCTGTTGGCGCGGCTGTATCGGCCAAACTCGCCGGGTGCTGAATTCAAGCGCAAGAAAGGGAGAGAGCGCAGGCTGCGATGTAACGTAAACTCGCGCCCTGCCCCAAAGGACCCGGAGAGCCCCATGAGCCCCATCGCCATATCCCGCCTGTTGATTCTTGCTGCTGTCTGGGGGGCGAGCTTTCTGTTCATGCGCATCATCGCGCCGGTGCTCGGCACCCTGCCGACGGCGTTTTTCCGCGTCTCCATCGCCTGCCTCGGCCTGCTGGTGATTCTCGCCCTGCTGCGGGTGCGCTGGGACTTCAATGGCAAGCTCAAGGCCTGCCTGGTGCTGGGCATGATCAACTCGGGGATACCCGCCACCCTTTATTCAGTGGCCGCCCAGGTGCTGCCGGCCGGCTACTCGGCGATCTTCAATGCCACCACGCCGCTGATGGGCGTGCTGATTGGCGCGTTGTTGTTCCGTGAACCGATGACCCTGGCCAAGCTCAGCGGCATCTTCCTCGGCCTGTTCGGGGTTGGCATTCTCAGTGGCGCGGGGCCGGTGGCGTTCGACGCCAAGCTGTTGCAAGGCGCCCTCTCGTGCCTGGCGGCGACCGCGTGCTACGGCCTGGCCGGCTTTCTCGCCCGGCGCTGGCTCGACCAGCAAGGCGGCCTCGACAGCCGCCTGTCGGCGCTGGGCAGCATGATGGGCGCAACCTTGCTGCTGTTACCACTGTTTGGCTACAGCGTGCTCACCCAGCCGCCGGCAAGCTGGGGTGGCTGGCAGGTGTGGGCGTCGTTGCTGGGCCTGGGGCTGGTGTGCACCGCCTTTGCCTACATCCTGTATTTCCGCCTGATCAGCGAGATCGGCCCGGTCAAATCCAGCACCGTGACCTTCATGATCCCGGCCTTCGGTGTGCTGTGGGGCGCCTGGCTGCTGGACGAGCCGCTGTCGATGGCGCACCTGTACGGCGGGTTGTTGATTGCCGTGGCGTTGTGGCTGGTGCTCAAGCCAGCTCGCGCCTGACAGGTTAATGCTTGTTCCTGTGGGAGCTGCCAAGCCAGCTTCCACAGTTTCTGGTTTCACCCCTGAAACCAGCCCTTCACTCGCGTTACCGAAAAAAGCCTCTTTTCATTGCACCCGCCATTGCCACGCGCAGTTGTTGTGCAATTTCGTGCCATATAGAAAACCTTGTTTCATATATAAAACAAACAAGTTTTCCTGTTAATCCAATAACTCACTAATAAATAAGCACTTTTCAAATAAAACAGGGCCAATACACATTTGGCATTGTTCATGCACTAAACCGCGTATCACCTATAAAACAGACCAGAGAGCTTCCCCAATGGCTGTGAAAGAGATGTACGCAATCCCCTCTCAATGGAATACGCCGCACTCCAAGGAAGACCTGGAGCCGACCGAAATCGAATTTCGCAATGTCGGTAAATGCTTCCCGGCCAAGGGCAAGGCCGAGGCGCCCTTTGCCATTCGCGAGGTGAACTTCAAGATCCGCCGCGGCGAGGTGGTGTCGATCATCGGCCCGTCCGGTTGCGGCAAAAGCACCATCCTCAACATGGGCTCGGGCCTCTACCGCCCCAGCGAAGGCGAAGTTTTCGTCGGTGGCGAAGCGGTGGTCGGGCCGGTGCGCAAGGTCGCCTTCATGCTGCAGAAGGATCTTTTGATGCCCTGGCGCAGCATCCGCCGCAACGTCGAGCTGGGCCTGGAAATCCAGGGCATGCCCGCCGCCAAGCGCCAGCCGATTGCCGAAGATCTGCTCAATCGCTGCCACCTGCAAGGCTTTGCCGACCACTACCCGTTCCAGCTGTCGGGCGGCATGCGCCAGCGCGCCGCCCTGGCCCGGACCCTGGCCATCGACCCGCAGGTGCTGTTCCTCGACGAGCCGTTCTCGGCCCTCGATGCGCAGACCAAGATGATCCTGCAACAGGACCTGGCGCGGATGCTGTTCGAAGAAAAGAAAACCGCGCTGTTCATCACCCATGACCTGGTCGAGGCGATTGCCATGTCCGACCGCCTGCTGGTGATGAGCGCCCGCCCCGGCACCATCATCGAAGAAATCACTGTCGACCTGCCGTTTCGCGACAACCCGCTGGAGCGCCGCAAGCTGCCGGAAATCGGCCCGCTGGCCGGGCGCCTGATGGAACTGCTGAAAGTCGGCGAAGACACCGAACTGCATTGATCAACGGCCACCGGCCCATCAACCGATTCAGGAGTACGCATGTTCAAGTCCCTGCAACGCCTGGCACAGGCTTCAGTCATCGCCCTGGGCCTTGGCCTGGCGCTCAGCGCCCAGGCAGAGCCGACCAAGGTCACCTACCTGCTGCCCGCGCCGCCCAACTCGCCGGCTTTTGCGCCGTGGATCATCGCCAAGGAAAAGGGCTACTACCGTGCCAGGGACCTGGACCTGACCTTCATCGCCGCCAAGGGCGGAGTCGATGTCGCCAAGCAGATCGGTGCCGGCAACGCCATGCTCGGCGGCGCCATCGGTGACACCCCGATCGTGGTCCGCGCCAACGGTATTCCGGTGCGTGCGGTGGCGGTGCTCGGTGCCGGCGGGGTGACCATGATCGCCACCAACGCCGGCGAGAACATCCAGTCGATCAAGGACCTCAAGGGCAAGACCCTGACCGTGATGTCCTACTCCGACACCACCTACTACGCCCTGCTCGCCTCGCTGCGCAAGGCCGGCCTGAACAAGACCGACGTCGATATCCAGGCCGCCGGCCCCTCGGGGGTGTGGCAGCTGTTTTCGGCCAACAAGGCCCAGGCCATGGCCGGGGTGCCGGACTGGGTTGTGAATGCCGAAGAGGCCGGGCTGAAGATCAGCCTGATTCCGCAGAGCGAAATCTTCGAGAGCATGGCCCAGGCGATCCTCGCCTCGGACGACGCCATCAACAACCAGCCGCAGGTGGTCGGCGGCGTGGTCCAGGCCACCCTGCAGGGCATGCGCGACATCATCCAGGACCCGAAGGCCGCCGCCGCCACCTTCGCCAAGGCCGTGCCGGCCTACGCCGGCAAGGAAGCGGCGCTGGAGAAAACCTTGCGCCTGTATGTCGAGCACGTCTACGCCAACCAGACCGTGCTCGGGCGCATCGACCCGGCGCGCCTGGACGCAGTGCGCAAGTTCTACGTCAGCGAAGGCATCGTCGCCAAGGAACCCAAGCTCGACGAGCTCTACAGCAACCAGTTCATCGAAACCACCACGGCCGCGCAATAAGCCTGGATGCATAACAAGGTATTAGCCCGATGAGAAACCTCAACACCTCCGTGCTCGGCAGCGTCGCCCTGCTGATCCTGTTCCTGCTGCTCTGGCAGTGGGGCCCCGGCCTGCTCGGCATGCCCGAGTTCGTCATGCCGCAACTGAGCCGCGTGGCCCAGGAAAGCCTGGTGATGTGGCAGTCCAGCGGCCTGCTGCAGCACACCCTGATCACCGCCTTCGAGATCATCGTCGGCTTTGGCCTCGGCGCCCTGCTGGGCGTGGCCATCGGCGTGTCGCTGGGCCTGTCGCCGTCGGCCGAGGCCATGCTCTCGCCGTACATCCTGGCCCTGCAGATCGCCCCGAAAGTCGCCTTCGCGCCGCTGTTCGTGATGTGGCTGGGCTACACCATCTACCCGAAGATCCTCATCGCCATCCTCATCGTGTTCTTCCCGGTGATGATCAACGTGCTCTCGGCAATCCGTACCGTTGACCCGGACATGATCAACCTGGTGCGCACCATGAACGCCAGCCGCTGGCAGATCTTCCGCCTGGTGGAGTTCCCCTCGGCCATGGCCGCGCTGTTCTCGGGCCTGCGCATCGCCTCGACCCTGGCGGTGATCGGCGTCACCGTCGGCGAACTGGTCGGCGGCAACCAGGGCCTGGGCTTCCTGTTGGTCGACGCTGAAGGCCAGGGCAACACCGCCGGGGTCTTCGTCGCCATCGTCATGCTCACCCTGATCGGCGTGCTGGCCTACGGCGCGGTGGTCTGGGCCGAGAAACGCGTCCTGCACTACCTGCCCAAAGCCATGCTGAGTACCCAATGATGAACCCATTCAAAACCATGCTTGAAGGCCGCCGCGTGCTGGTCACCGGTGGCGCCCGTGGCCTGGGCTATGCCTTCGCCCAGGCCATCGGCCAGGCCGGTGCCCGCGTGGTGATCGCCGATATTCTCCAGGAGCGCGTGCTGCAGGCCGCCTGCGAGCTGCGCGAGCAAGGCTTGCAGGTGACCGGCGTGACCCTCGACCTGGGCAACCCGGAGTCGATCACTGCCTGCGTCGCCGAGACAGTTGCCGAGCTCGGCGGCCTCGACGGCCTGGTCAACAACGCCTCGATCACCAACTCCGGCGGCAAGACCTGCGAGCAACTGGACATCGACACCTGGGACCAGGTCATGCAGGTAAACGTGCGCGGCACCTGGCTGATGACCCGCGCCTGCCTGCCGGCCCTGCGCGCCAGCGCCAAGGGCGCGGTGATCAACCTGGCCTCCGACACCCCGCTGTGGGGCGCACCGAACCTGCTGGCGTATGTCGCCAGCAAGGGCGCGATCATCGCCATGACCCGCAGCCTGGCCCGTGAACTTGGCACTGACAACATCACCGTCAATGCCATCGCCCCCGGCCTGGTGCTGGTCGAGGCCACCGCCTATGTGCCCGAGGCGCGCCACCGCCTGTACACCGAACAACGGGCGCTTCAGCGCCCGCAACTGCCAGAAGACGTCAGTGGCGCCGTGCTGTTTGCCCTGTCCGACCTGTCGCGTTTCATCACTGGACAAACCCTGCCGGTCAACGGCGGGTTCGTCATGCCTTGAGCAAGGAGAAACCCATGACCGACCTATCCGTACAAAACGCCACCGCGAAAACCTGGGAACAACCCGCAGGCTCGGACCTCGCTGGCTGGATGCAGACCCGCATCGCCCGCTACCAAACCCGCAAGTACGACTGGGACGCGCTGAAGTTCCAGGCCGACTTTGACCCCAAGTTCCGCCGCGCGCAAATGCGCTACGTCGGCACCGGCGGCACCGGGGTCAACAGCGACATGAACACCATCCCCTCGGAGCACTTCACCTTCTCGACCATGGTCATCCCCGCCGGTCATGAAGGCCCGCCGCATATCCATACCGACGTCGAGGAAGTGTTCTTCGTGTTGCGCGGCAAGCTCAAGGTGATCATCGAGAAAGACGGCGAGCGCTTCGAAACTGTGCTCACCGACCGCGACCTGATTTCGGTACCGCCGGGCGTGTACCGCGAAGAGATCAACATCGGCGATGAAGACGCGCTGATGTGCGTGATGCTCGGCGCGAAAAAGCCGGTGACCCCGACCTACCCGCCAGCGCACCCGCTGGCCTCGATCAAGCGCGGTTAAGCCGATGTTGCACGCCACCGACCACTCGCTCGCCGGCCTTGCGGCCCAGTTGCAGCAGCGCTTCCCCCAGCGCCTGGTGCAACTGGCAAGCGGCGCCCAGGCGATCCGCGAAGCCGGGCACGGGCCGGCCATCGTGCTGTTGCATGGCATTGGCTCGGGCGCCGCGTCCTGGCTGCAGGTGGCGCTGCAACTGAGCCAGCACGCCCGGGTGATTGCCTGGGATGCACCGGGCTACGGCGACTCAAGCCCGCTGGCCAAGCCTGCGCCGCAGGCGGTGGACTATGCCCGGCGCCTGCGGCATTTGCTCGATGCGCTGCAGATTGACGACTGCCTGCTGGTCGGCCATTCCCTCGGTGCCCTCAGCGCCGCGGCCCTGGCCCAGCAGCAGCCGCAACGGGTGCGGCGCCTGGTGCTGATCAGCCCGGCTCGCGGCTATGGCGACCCGGCCCGTGCCGAGCAGGCGCAACAGGTGCGCAACCAGCGCCTGCACAACCTTGAGCAACTGGGCATCGCCCAGATGGCCAACCAGCGCAGCGCACACATGCTCTCGCCAGCGGCCAGCAGCGAAGCCCGCGCCTGGGTGCAATGGAACATGGCGCGGCTGCTGCCCCAGGGCTATCGCCAGGCCATCGAGTTGCTGTGTGGCGATGACCTGCTGCGCTACGCCGCCCTGGCCGTGCCGTGCGAAGTGCATTGCGGCGCCGCTGACAGCATCACCCGCCCCGAGGACTGCCAGGCCCTGGCCAAGGCCCTGGGGGCAGCGTTCGCGTTGATTGCCGAGGCCGGCCACGCCAGCCCGATCGAACAACCCGAGGCCGTGGCAACGCTGCTTGCCCGGGCCCTCGAAGAATCCCTGACAGGTACTGCGCTATGAATGATTCGGATCTGTTGAAAGACAACCAGGACAAGTACATCGTCCCCGGCCTTGAGCGCGGCCTGTTGCTGCTCTGTGAATTCAGCCGGCAAAACCGCACCCTCACCGCGCCGGAACTGGCGCGGCGCCTGGAGCTGCCGCGCTCGACCATCTTCCGCCTGTTGACCACCCTGGAAACCATGGGCTTCGTCACCCGCAGCGGCAACGAGTACCGCCTGGGCATGTCAGTACTGCGCCTGGGCTTCGAGTACCTGGCATCGCTGGAGCTGACCGAGCTCGGTCAACCGCTGCTGGCGCGGCTGTGCGATCACCTTAATTACCCGAGCAACCTGGTGGTGCGTGACGGTCGCTCGATCGTCTACGTGGCCAAGGTTTCGCCGCCGTCGGTGTTCTCCAGCGCGGTCAACGTCGGCACCCGCCTGCCGGCCCACGCCACGGTGCTGGGGCGCATCCTCCTTGAAGACCTGAGCCTGGCCGAGCTGCGTGAGCTGTACCCGGAGGAGCACCTGGAACAGCACTCGCCGTGCACACCGAAAACCGTACTGGAGCTGTTCGACCTGGTGCAGAGCGACCGTCAGCGCGGCTATGTCAGCGGCGAAGGTTTTTTCGAATCATCGATCTCGACCATCGCTGCGCCGGTGCGCGATCACAGTGGCCGGGTGGTTGCCGCCATGGGCGTGACCATCCCTACCGTGCAGGTTGCGCACATCAATTTCGACGGCCTGCTTGGCCATGTGCGGGGCAGCGCCGATGAGCTGTCGCGCCTGCTCAACTACACGCCAAACGCTGGCTCCGGCCGCGTCACCGCGCTGATGAGGGACTGACATGAGCAACCTCTATCAACTGCACGGGCGCACCGCCATCGTCACTGGCGGCTCTTCCGGGATTGGCCTGGCCTGTGTCGAGCAACTGCTTGAAGCCGGTGCGGCAGTGGCCTTTTGTGGTCGCGATCAGGACCGCTTGAACAGCGCCGAAGCCCGCCTGCGCGAACGTTTTCCCCAAGCGCGTCTGTTGGCTCAAGCCTGTGATGTGCTGGATGCCGCGTCAGTCAACGCATTCGCTGCCGCCAGCCTGGCCGCCCTCGGCCCAGCCCAGGTGCTGATCAACAACGCCGGTCAAGGCCGGGTCTCGACCTTCGCCGACACCACTGATGAAGCCTGGAGCGAAGAGCTGCAGCTGAAATTCTTCTCGGTGATCTACCCGGTGCGCGCCTTCCTCCCCCAACTGCAAGGCCAGGCCGGCGCTTCGATCGTCTGCGTCAACTCGCTGCTGGCCAGCCAGCCGGAGCCGCACATGGTCGCCACCTCGGCAGCACGTGCGGGCCTTAAGAACCTGGTGCGCTCGATGGCCACCGAGTTCGCCGAACAGGGCATCCGGGTCAACGGCATCCTTATCGGCCTGGTCGAATCCGGCCAGTGGCGCCGGCGCTTCGAGGCCCGCGAAGCGCGCGATCTGGACTGGTCGCAATGGACCGCGCAGCTGGCGCAACGCAAACACATTCCCCTGGGGCGCCTGGGCCTGCCCAAAGAAGCAGCCCAAGCGATCCTGTTCCTGGCTTCGCCCCTGTCGGCCTACACCACTGGCAGCCATATCGATGTTTCTGGAGGCCTGTCCCGCCATGCGTAATGAAAACACTGTCACCGTTGGCGCTGCCATCACCGCGTTCCTCGAACAATGCGAGGTCAAGGCCGCCTTCGGCGTGATCTCGATCCACAACATGCCGATCCTCGATGCCTTCGCCGTACGCGGCAACATCCGCTTCGTCATGGCCCGTGGCGAAGCCGGCGCGACCAACATGGCCGATGCCTACGCCCGCACCACCGGTGGCCTGGGCGTGTGCCTGACGTCCACCGGCACCGCTGCCGGCAACGCCGCCGGGGCGCTGGTCGAAGCACTGACCGCCGGCACGCCGCTGCTGCACATCACCGGGCAGATCGAAACGCCGTACCTGGATCAGGACTTCGCCTACATCCACGAAGCCCGCGACCAGTTGACCATGCTCAAGGCGGTGTCCAAGGCGGCCTTTCGCGTGCGCAGTGTCGAGACCGCGCTGAGCACCCTCAAGCTCGCCGTGCAGACCGCCCTGACCGCGCCCACCGGCCCGGTCAGCGTCGAGATCCCGATCGATATCCAGTCGACCTTCATCCCCATGCCGAGCGACCTCTCGCCGCTGCCGATCCCGGTTGCGGTGCCAGCGCCGGAAGCCCTCGACCTGGTCGCCGAACGCCTGGCCAGCGCCACCCGCCCGCTACTGTGGCTCGGCGGCGGTGCCCGCCACGCCGGCGCGCAGGTCAAGCGTCTGCTGGACATGGGCGTTGGCGTGATCACCTCGACCCAGGGTCGCGGCGTAGTCAACGAAGACGACGAGCGTTGCCTCGGCGCCTTCTCGCAGAACAAGCTGGTCGAAGGTTTCCTGCAAAGCTGCGATGCGCTGGTGGTGGCCGGTTCGCGCCTGCGCAGCAACGAGACCTTCAAGTACGCCCTGAAGCTGCCGCGCACCACCCTGCGCATCGATGCCAACCCGGCCATCGAAGGGCGCAGCTACTCCAGCGAGCTGTTCATCTGCGGCGACTCGGCCCTGGCCCTCGACGGCCTGGCCGACCGCCTTGAAGGCCGCCTGAACATCGACCCGAACTTCATCGGCGAGCTCAAGGCCGTCCGCACGCAATCGCGCGCGCAGCTGGTGGCCGACCTCGGCCCGTACTCGGCGATGGTCGAACAACTGCAGGGGCTGACCGGGCGCAATTTCTCCTGGGTGCGCGACGTGACCCTGTCCAACAGCATCTGGGGCAACCGCCTGCTCAACCTCTACCACCCGCTGGCCGGCGTGCATGCCCTCGGTGGCGGCATCGGCCAAGGGTTGGCCATGGGCATTGGCGCGGCGGTGGCAGCGGCGGAAACCGACCCGCAGCGCAAGGTCTTCGCCCTGGCTGGCGACGGCGGTTTCATCCTCAACCTCGGTGAGCTGGCGACCCTGGTGCAAGAGAAAGCCAATGTGGTGATCCTGCTGATGAACGACCAGCGCTACGGGGTGATCCGCAACATCCAGGACGCCATCTACGGCGCCCGCCACGCCTATGTCGAACTGCACACCCCGGACTACACCAAGCTGGCCGAATCGATCGGCCTGCGCCATGGCCTGGTCAGCGACCTGAAGGACTTCGGCGCGGTGCTGAACAACGCCCTGAGCCAGGGCGGGCCGTTTTTGCTGGAAGTCGACATGCTCAGCGTTGGCGGCTTTGCCACCCAGTTCGCAGGGCCGCCCAACAGCGAAACCAAAGCCCAGAAAGCCACGGCCTGAGGACTTGCGCATGCTCAATATCACCATGATCGGCTGCGGCGCCATTGGCGTCGCGGTGCTGGAACTGCTGGAGAACGATGCGCAGCTGCGCGTCGAGCATGTGATCGCCTCGGCCGGCTCCGAAGCCCTGGTGCAACAGCGCCTGGCCAGCTTCAAGCGCCCGCCGCAGGTGCTCACCGCCCTGCCCGCCGACGCCCGCCCGGATTTGCTGGTGGAATGCGCCGGGCACAAGGCAATCGAGGAGCACGTGCTGCCGGCACTGGAGCGCGGCATCGCCTGCCTGATCGTCTCGGTCGGTGCGCTGTCGGAGCTGGGCCTGGTCGAGCGCCTGGAGGCCGCCGCCGCCCGTGGCAACACCCGCATCGAGCTGCTGCCCGGCGCCATCGGCGGCATCGATGCGCTGTCGGCGGCCAAGGTCGGCGGCCTGGATTCGGTCGACTACACCGGGCGCAAACCGGCCAGGGCCTGGAAGAACACCCCGGCCGAAGAGGTTTGCAACCTGGACGCCATCGACCAGGCCACGGTGATCTTCGAAGGCAGCGCCCGCGAAGCTGCGCGCCTGTACCCGAAGAACGCCAACGTCGCCGCCACCTTGTCGCTGGCAGGGCTGGGCCTGGACCGCACGCGAGTGACACTGATTGCCGACCCGCTCAGCGAAGAGAACGTCCACCACTTCGAAGCCCGTGGTGCCTTCGGCGGTTTCGAGATGAGCCTGCGCGGCAAGCCGCTGCAGGCCAACCCGAAAACCTCGGCGCTGACCGTCTACAGCGTGGTCCGTGCCCTGGGCAACCACGCCCATGCCATTTCCATCTAGGGGAACGTCGATGACGCTGGAACAGACTCTACCTATCTGCATTGCCGGCACCTGGCGCCTGGGCGGCGGTGAGCGCTACGCCACGCGCTACCCGGCCACCGGCGAGCCGGTGGCCTGGCTCAACGCCGCCAGCCTCGAGGATGTCGAAGACGCCGTGCAAGGCGCCCACCAGGCCTTCCTCAACAGCGGCTGGGCCCAGCGCAAGCCGCACGAACGCGCCGCCGTGCTGTACCGCATCGGCGAACTGATCCGCCAGCGCAGCGAAGAACTGGCGCAATTGCAACGCCAGGACAACGGCAAGCCGATCAACGAAACCCGCGCCCTGGTGGCCAGCGCCGCCGGTACTTTCCAGTTTTTCGCCGCCGCCTGCGAAACCCTGGAAGAGACCATCACCCCGTCGCGCGGCGACTTCGTCAGCATGAGCGTCTACGAACCCATGGGCGTGGTCGCGGCTATCACCCCGTGGAACTCGCCGATTGCCAGCGAAGCGCAAAAGGTCGCCCCGGCCCTGGCCGCCGGCAATGCGGTGGTAATCAAGCCGGCAGAAATCACCCCGCTGCTGGCCCTGCAACTGGCGCAGATCTGCGAGGACGCAGGCTTGCCCAAGGGCCTGGTCAGCGTGTTGCCGGGCAAGGGCTCATTGCTCGGTGATGCGCTGACGCAGCACCCGCTGATCAAGCGTGTGTCGTTCACCGGCGGGACCAAGACCGGCAAGCACATCGCCCACATCGCCGCCGACAAGATGATGCCGGTGTCGCTGGAACTGGGCGGCAAGTCGCCGACCATCGTCCTCGATGACGCCGACCTCGATCACGCCGTGGCCGGGGTGCTGTATGGCATTTTCAGCTCCTCGGGGGAGGCCTGCATTGCCGGTTCGCGGCTGTTCGTTGCCCGCGCCCTGTACGAGCCGTTCATGCAGCGCCTGGTCGCAGGCGCTGCGCGTTTGCGCCTGGGCGACCCGGCGGACGAAACCACGCAAATGGGCCCGCTGATCAGCGCCGCGCACCGCGAGTCGGTGGAGCGCTACGTGGCCCTGGGCCTGGCCGAAGGTGGCCGCCTGCTGCTCGGCGGCCAACGCCCGACTGGCGGCCTGTTTGATCAGGGCTACTTCTACCCGCCAACCATCCTCGAAGGCCTGCGCAACAGCCAGCAGACCTGCCAGGAAGAAATCTTCGGCCCGGTGCTGGTGGCGCTGCCGTTCGACAGCGAGGCAGAGCTGATCGAGCAGGCCAACGACAGCCTCTACGCCCTCGCCGCCGGCATCTGGAGCCGCGACTACAAGCGCGCCTGGGCCCTGGGCCGCAAGATCCAGGCCGGCACGGTGTGGATCAACACCTACAAGCAGTTCTCCATCGCCACCCCGTTCGGCGGCTGGCGTGACAGCGGCCTGGGTCGTGAAAAAGGCCGCCTGGGGATCCTGCAGTACATGGAACAGAAAAGCCTCTACTGGGGCATGAACGAACAACCACTGGCCTGGGCCGGTGTGGAGGCAAGGCCATGAGCGTATTGGGCATCGATGAAGTCACCTACGGCGTCGAAGACCTCGACACCTGCGTGCGCTTCTTCAGCGACTGGGGCCTGGACAAGGTCAGCGAACAGGCCGACGAGGTGGTCTTCGAAACCCTCAACGGCTGCCGGGTGGTACTGGCCGACATCAACAAGCCCGGCCTGCCAGCGGCGATCGAGCCGGGCTCGACCGTGCGTGAAGTGGTCTGGGGCGTGGAAAGCGAAGCGGACCTCGCCCTGTACAGCCAGCGCATCGCCAACGACCCGGGCTTTGTCGAAGGCAACGGGCGCATCGGCTGCACCGACCCCAACGGCCTGGCGATCCGCCTGCAGGTGACCCGCAAGCGCGCACTGGACATCGAGTGCAGCGGCCACAACACCTGGCAGACCAAGGGCCGGATCAACAAGCCGGCGCCGGTGTATGAGCGCGCCACGCCGATCGAAGTCGGCCACGTGGTGTTCTTCGTCAAGGATGTGAATGCCTGCGAAGCCTTCTACCACGAGCGCTTCGGCTTCCAGGCCTCGGACCGCTACCCCAACCGCGGCGCGTTCCTGCGCACCGCCGAGGAAGGCGGCCACCACGATTTGTTCATGCTCCAGCTGCCGGCCCCCCGCGCCGGTCTGAACCACGTCGCCTTCACCGTGCGCGACCTGCACGAAGTGTTCGGCGGCGGCATGCACATCTCGCGCAGTGGCTGGGCCACCGAGATCGGCCCGGGCCGCCACCCGGTGTCGTCGGCGTTCTTCTGGTACTTCAAGAACCCGGCCGGCGCCCTGGTCGAGTACTACGCCGACGAAGACCAGCTGACCGGCGAATGGCAGCCGCGCGAGTTCGAGCCGGGCCCGACGGTGTTTGCCGAATGGGCGATTGCCGGCGGCATCGATGGCAATACCCGGCGCCAGCAGCATGTCGAGGCGCCGCAAGGCAAGTTCCTTACCGACAAACCCAAACCCTGAGCAGGAGTTGTCCATGTCTTCGTTGAACATCGCCATCAACGGTGCCGGCATCGGCGGCCTTACCGCCGCCATCGCCCTGCGCCAGGCCGGTCACCAGGTCACGGTTTTCGAACAGTCCAAGGCGTTTTTGCGGGTCGGTGCCGACATCAACCTCACCCCCAACGCCGTGCGCGCCCTCGATGGCCTCGGCGTCGGCCCCGCCGTACGCATTCCGGCCGCGCGCCCGACCCACCGCATCAGCCGTATG
This sequence comes from Pseudomonas sp. B21-035, assembly GCF_024748945.1. Lineage (NCBI taxonomy): Bacteria > Pseudomonadati > Pseudomonadota > Gammaproteobacteria > Pseudomonadales > Pseudomonadaceae > Pseudomonas > Pseudomonas sp. B21-035. The sequence continues at coordinate 1,477,613 of NZ_CP087179.1, read as the reverse complement.
TGGGACACAGGCGAAGAAACCTCGCGCCTGGAAATGGCCGACGCCGCGCAAAGCCAGTACGGCGCACCGCAATTGACCATTCACCGCGCCGACCTGCTGGCGGCCCTGGCCGATGTGTTCCCGCTGCACAACGTGCAGTTCGCCAAGCGCGCCGAGCAGGTGCTGCAGGATGCCGACGGCGTCGAGCTGCGCTTCAAGGATGGCAGCCGCCATCGCGCCGACCTGCTGATCGGCGCCGACGGCATTCACTCGGTGGTGCGCAATGCCCTGTTTGGTGAAGAGCAGCCGCGCTTTACCGGCGTGGTCGCCTACCGCGCCGTGGTCCCGGCCGAGCGTGTAGCGCATGTACCGAACATCCAGGCCTTCACCAAATGGTGGGGCCCCAACCCGCAGAGCCAGATCGTCACCTTCCCGCTGAACCAGGGCCGCGACATCTTCATCTTCGCCACCACCGCCCAGGACAGCTGGCACCTGGAGTCCTGGACCACTGCTGGCGACGCCGCCGAGCTGCGCAGTCACTACCAGGACTTCCACGCCGACGCCCGGGCGCTGCTCGACGCCTGCGACGAAGTCCTCAAGACCGCGCTGTACGAGCGTGACCCGCTGCCGTACTGGTCCGAGGGCGCCATCACCCTGCTCGGTGACGCCTGCCACCCGATGATGCCGTTCATGGCCCAGGGCGCCGGCCAGGCCATCGAAGACGCGGTGGTGCTGGCCCGTCATCTGCACGGTGTCACCAGCCCGGCGCAGATCGCCAGCGCCCTGCAGGGTTACCAACGGTCGCGCCTGGAGCGCACCAGCCAGATCCAGATCGGTTCACGCGGCAACCAGTGGCTCAAGGCCGGCGGCAACGCCGACTGGGTCTACGGCTACGACGCCTGGACCGTGCCTACCGCCAGCGCTGCCTGAGGCCCAAGCATGAGCGAGACGATGCAACTGACGGTGGTGCTCAGGCACGACCAGTCGAAGAACCTGGAACAGATCCAGGCGCACATGAAGCAGATGGGCTGGTGGGACAGCTTCCCGCCGGCCGGCGTCGAGCTGGTGTCCTGGACCGTGGCCATGGGCCTTGGCCAGATCGTCACCCTGCGCCTGCCGCCGAGCCTGCTCGGCAAGGTCAATGTGGAACTGGAGCGCGCCGCCTGGGGCGTGTTCCGCACCGAATGCTACCCGACGTACGACTTTGTCCCGGTCCGCGAAATGATCCGCGAACGGGTTCGCAATGGAGGTCAATGACATGAGCAACACCCCACGCTACCTGGAGCCCCATCAGGCGCGCAAACGGCCCAACACCCCGTTCGAAGAACTGCTCGGCGATTCCATCGAGCGCGCCTACGGCAACGGCATCACCCAGCTGCCCGAGCTGCTGGCGCACCTGAACCTGGCCGGGCCGCCCTGCCCCTTGACCCGCGGCGAGTGGACCGAAGACTCCTATAAAACCCTGATGGCGCGGCTGGGCGCATGACCCGCCGGAGGTAAAACAAGATGAATATGCAATTCACCGTCGATCCTGTTGAGAACCACCTGGCCAACGGCCTCAAAGACCTCTGGTTTCCCGTATTGCCCTCCGGGCTGCTTGGCGACAAGCCGCTGTCGGTGCGCCGCCTGGGCTACAAGATCGCCCTGTGGCGCGACAACGATGGCAGCGTGCATGCCCTCGAAGACCACTGCCCGCATCGCGGCGCGCCGCTGTCCCAGGGCCCGGTGCTGGGCGACCGCCTGCAGTGCCCGTACCACGGCGTCGAAGTGCGCTGCGACGGCACCGTGACCAAGGTCCCCGGCAGCCCTGGCTGCAAGCTCGAAGGCAGCCGCCCGACGCGCATGTTCCACACCCGCGAGGCGGCCGGGGCGATCTTTTTGTTCAACGCCACCGACCCGCACCTGGACACCCCGCCAGAGCTGGTGCTGCCCGAGCAACTGACCTCGCCCGAGTGGAGCAGCTTCCTCTGCTACACCGAGTGGCAAGGTGACTACCGCTACGTGCTCGACAACGTCATGGACCCGATGCACGGCACCTACCTGCACAAGATGTCGCACTCGATGAGCGAAGGCGAAGCCACCGCCAAGTTCGTCACCCGCGATACCGAGCAGGGTTTCTTCTTCGAGAAGGAAGGCCAGCGCGGGGTCAACTTCGACTGGACCGAATTCCTCGACAACGGCTGCCACTGGCTGCGCCTGGAAATCCCTTACCCGAAGACCGGCGGCCCGGGCGGCAACTTCACCATCATCGGCAGCTACACCCCGAGCAGCCGCAGCCTCTCGGCAGTGTTCCACTGGCGCGCGCGGCCACTGACCGGCTGGCAGCGCGACACCTGGCGCTTCCTCTACAAGAACCGCCTGGAAGCCCGCCACTGGGCAGTGCTGGAGCAGGACCGGGTGCTGCTGGAGTTCATGGAGTTCGACGCCAACCAGCGCGAGAACCTCTATCAGCATGACCTCGGTGTGGTGCGCCTGCGCCGCTACCTCAAGGGCAAGGCCAAAGAGCAACTGGCGCTGATCGAAGCGAAGCAACTGTGATGAACCTGCCCGTGCACCGTATCCAGGCACAGGCGGTGACCGAGCTGGCCACTGCCAGCTGGTCCAACGCCCTGCTGCTGGGCAACGAGCTGGTGATGTCCGGCATGACCGGCCATCCCGCCACCCGCCAGGCCACCGAGGGCGGCGCGCCGCTGGATGCCTACGCGCAGACCCTGGTGGTACTGAACAAGATCCGCGCCCTGGTGGAAGCGGCAGGCGGGCACATCGGCAATCTCTACCGTTTGACGCTGTACCTCACCGACATTGCCGACAAGGACGAAGTCGCTCGCGCCCGCCGCGACTTCTTCCAAGGCTTTGCCTGCTACCCCACCTCCACCCTGGTTCAGGTGAGCGCCCTGGTGTTCCCCGAACTGGTGGTGGAAATCGAAGCCAGCGCCCGGCTCGACATTGACTTGCGCACTGCGCCCTTGAGGTGACCGATGTCCAACTCCTCTACCATCACCGCGCTGGTGCACACCCTGCGCCACGAAGCCGAAGGCATCATCAGTGTCGAACTGCGCCCCTGGGGCGACACCGTGTTCGCGCCGTTCGAAGCCGGCTCGCACATCGACCTGCACCTGCCCAATGGCCTGGTGCGCAGCTACTCACTGCTCAACTCGCCGAGCGACCAGGGCCGTTACGTGGTCGGCATTCTGCGCGATCGCAACAGCCGCGGCGGCTCGGCGTTCGTCCATGAGCAACTGCGGGTTGGCACGCAACTGCACATCTCGCAACCGCGCAACAACTTCGCCCTCGACCCGCACGCCAGCCACAACGTGCTGGTGGCCGGCGGCATCGGCATCACGCCGATCTACTGCATGTTTCGCCAGTTGCTGGCGCTGGGCAAATCCGCCGAGCTGATCTACTGCGCCCGCTCGCGCAAGGAAGCGGCGCTGCTGGAAGAGCTCAGCGGGGTCGATGCCAAGGTGCTCTACCATTTCAACGACGAGAAGAACGCGGCACCCGACCTGACCCATTACCTGGCCGGGCAGCCCGGCGATACGCACTTCTACTGCTGCGGCCCGACGCCGATGCTCGATGCCTTCGAGAGCACCTGCGAAAGCCTCGGTTACCCTCATGCGCATATCGAACGCTTCACCGCCGCCGAACTGCCGCCCTCGGAAGATGCCCAGGACAGCTACAGCGTCGAACTGAAAAAGTCCGGCAAGACCCTGAGCGTCGAGCCTGGGCTGAACCTGCTCGACGTGCTGCTCGAAGCCGGCTGCGATATCGAGTACAGCTGCCGCGAAGGGGTGTGCGGCTCGTGCGAAACCCGGGTGCTGGAAGGTGACATCGACCACCGCGATGGCGTGCTGACCAAGGCCGAACGGGCGGCGAACACATCGATGATGGTCTGTGTCTCGGGCTGCAAGAGCCGGCGCATGGTGCTTGATCTGTAACTGTTGCAACACGCGCAATTGGCCGGCACCGGGTGTGCCGGCTTTTTTTTGCGCGGCTTTCGCAGGTCCGGCGGCCCCAAAACAGTCAATTACTTATTCATTGATAAAACAACCAACGCACTGTCAACGCGCGCTGTGCAGTTAAACCGCACTGCCATTGCCCACCCCTGTTACTTAAACACCACGCTGTTTCACCCACGGCACGAATTAAGGCGTTTCAGATATAAATAATTGTTTTACATCATATTTATTAAAACAACAGTCACTCATCAGCACTGGCACAGTTCCTGCTCTTTACCTCTCGAGTTCAAATAAAAACAACGTGCCACCTATAAAACAATAACAAACCTACCGATGCGCCACCGCTGACTTTCGCTTAACGCCTGATTCCAGGCGGCGGACAGCTGTTGCCCAGAGAAACTGCTCAACCTTGCGGGGCATTGATATGAACAAGTACGTGATAAGCCTGGGCCTGATCCTTGGCAGCGCCACCAGTTTCGCTTCCGAGCCCGGCCCGGCGGCGCCGGACCAGCCGCCAGCGCTGAAAAAACCCTTCCCGCACATTGCCTGGCGCAGTGACGACGGCCAGAGTTCGCTGGATATCGGCGGCGCGCTGCGGGTCAACTACCGCGATGAGCACTGGGACACCACCGAAAACAACGGGCGCTTTCTCTTCGACACCTTTCGCCTGGATGTCCAGGCCACCCACAAGCAACTGTTCAGCGACATCGGCTACTGGTTCCAGGACGACGGCAAGCGCTCGATCGACCGCGGCTACGTCGGTTATCGCTTCAATGCCAATTCCAACGTGCAACTGGGCGCACCGTTCAAACCCTTTGGCCTTGAGCCCTACCCGCAGTTCGGCTGGAGTTACCACATCCCGTTTTTCATGGGCTATGGCGTCAGCGCCGGCAGCGGCCTGAAGTACAGCTACAAGGACAAGGACTGGGACCTGCAACTGGGCTACTTCCCGCGCATGCTGCCCAGCGGCATCCGCTACTCGCCAGAAGTCGGCCGTTACAGCGATCTTGACGACAACGCCGTGGCCTTCACCCAGTCACGCCAGGACAACGAGAAGCGCAACCAGGTCAACGCCCGGGTGGCCCGGACCTTCAGCGGTGACGGCTGGAAAACCGAAATCGGCGCCTCGCTGGCCGCAGCCGAGCTGTACAACGCCACCACCCGTGACGATGGCGACTACTGGGCCGGCGGCGTGCATGCGATCGTCAACGCCGGCAACTGGACGGTTACCAGCCAGGCGATTCGCTACGAATACGATCCGAAGAACCCCGACGGCGTCAGCAACGACTCGGTGCTGATGGGCGGCAACGGCCTGACCCCGGCCTACCTGATCGCCTCCAAGGCCACCATCGGCTCGATCAACGTCGGCTACGACATCTTCACCCCGGGCCTTGGCCAGTTGAAGAAGATCAAGGTCTACAACGACTACAGCCGCATGATGAAAGACAAAAGCGGCTGGGATGACTCGCAGATGTTTACCGTCGGCGCGCAGTTTTTGGCCATGCCGATCATGGCCTGGGTCGACTTCACCTGGGCGAAGAACGCCAACCCCTTTGGCGGCGCCGAGAACGGCACGGGCTGGACCAGCACCAACTCGGTCGGCAGCAACGACTGGTACTACCGCACCAACATCAACATCGGCTACTACTTCTGACAGCAAACCGCCCGGCGCGCTGCCGGGCGGTCCGTACGGTCAGTCAGCCTGCAGTTGCGCCTGCGTGGCTGCGGGCTTGCGGAACACGAACAGCAGGCCGATGACGATCAACCCCATGCCCAACAGGCTAAGCGCCGCCAGGCGGTTGCCGAAGATCAGGTAGTCCATTACCGCCGTCACTGCGGGCACCAGGTAGAACAGGCTGGTGACATTGACCAGGTTGCCCTTGGCGATCAGCCGGTACAGCAGCAAGGTCGCCAGCAGCGACACCACCAGGCCCATCCACAATAACGCGCCGATGAAACTGTCGGTCAGTTCCACGTGCAGCGGCTGGAACGGCGCAAACACCGCGCACATCATCAGCCCGGCAATGTACTGCAACGGCAGGGTGCCCATGGGGTTGCTGGTGATGCGCTTTTGCATGATCGAACCGCAGGTCATGCTCATCAGCGCCAGCAAGGCAAACAGCATCCCGGCCAGCGACACGCCACCGAGGTTGATGCCCTGGTAAACCACCATGATCAACCCGCTCAGGCCCAGGCCCAGGCCGAACAACCGGCTCCAGGAGCGCTGGCGCTCCATCAGCACCACGGTGAGGATCGGTTGCACGCCCATGACCGTGGCCATGACCCCGGGGGTAACGTGGGTGTTGAGCGCCAGCAGGTAGAAGATCTGGTAGGCGCCGAGCAGCACGCAACCGGTGGCCAGGGCTTGCAGCAGCGCCGGGCGGCTGCGCGGCCAGTGCAGTTTGAGCAACGGGCTGAGCAACAGCAGGCCGGCCAGGGCCAGGGCCGAACGCAGTAGCAGGAAGGCAAACGGGCTGGCGTGGGCCAGGCCGAGCTTGGAGACGATCGCCCCGCTACTCCAGAGCAGGACGAACAGGCTGGTAGTGGCCGCCGAGACCATAGATTGTTTCGATAGAACAGACATGAATGCCACCTGTAATTCGGGCAGATAAGCCGAACGGCGCTACCCGCGAGGGGCAGCCAACCGTATTCAGTAGGGTGCAGGTGTGTGGGAACGCAGCGATTGGCCGCTTAGCCCAGCACTACCACCGCTGGCGGTGCAACGATGCACACGACCACGCTACTGACAGGTGGTGGGTAGTGACTGATCATGGCCGGCTGCTGGCTCGCGCGCACAACGACAACCGCGTCAGGCGCGGTAGCGAATACGGTGGCTGGGCAGGAAGCTGGCATGAGCAGGTCTTCGGTGAGGGTGAAGTGGGTCTGACTATAGCGGTGAGTTTATCGCGGGGCAAGTCGGGTCGCCGCACCGCCGCTCCCACCGGTGGGAGCGGCGGTGCGGCGACCCGACTTGCCCCGCGATGCTGTTTCAGAACAACCAGCGATACAACAGGTAGGCCACCAGCACCGCCAGCACCGGACGCAACACCCGGTAGGCCTTGGGATTGGCACGCTTGAACTGCTTCACGCGGCTGCTGATGACATTGCTGAAGCGCTTGCTCCAGGCATAGGCCTGGTTGATCCCGCCCACGCGCTCGTCGTCGGTGTTCTGCGGCGCGGTGGCGCGGCCGAGGAAGGCACTGACCTTGCGGTTGATGCGGGTCATCAGCGGGCTGTTGAGCGGGCGCTCGACGTCGCAGAAGAGGATCACCCGGGTGGTCTCGGTTTCGTTCTTGACCCAGTGCACGTAGGTCTCGTCGAACATCACGTCTTCACCGTCGCGCCAGGCGTACACCTGGCCATCGACGTAGATCCGGCAGTCGTCGGAGTTGGGCGTCGACAGGCCCAGGTGATAGCGCAGGGAACCGGCGAACGGGTCGCGGTGCGGGTTCAGGTGGCTGCCACCAGGCAGCAGGGCGAACATCGCACCTTTGACGTTGGGGATGCTGTTGACCAGCGCGACGGTCTTCGGGCACAACGTCTCGGCCGAAGGCAGCGGCTTGTCGTACCACTTCAGGTAAAAACGCTTCCAGCCCTTCTTGAAGAACGAACCGAAGCCGGCGTCATTGTCTTTCTCGGCGGCGCGGATGTAACCCTCGTCGAACAGGTGCATGGCCTCTTCGCGGATCACTTCCCAGTTGTCCTTGAGCACGTCGAGCTCGGGGAAACGGCTGCGGTCCAGGTACGGCTTGGACGGCACACCGGAAAACAGGTACATCAGGGCGTTATAAGGGGCGAACAGCGCCGAATGGTTGACGAACTGGCGCAACATTGGCAAACGCGCCTTGCCGCGCAGGTGCACATACAGTGTGCTGCCGAAGAACAGCAGCAGTACACCTGCCTTGGCGACAAAGGAAAAGGTCATGCAACACTCCTTGGAATTTCGATCAGGCCATCGCTGCCGGATTAATCGAACATATTAACCGATCCAGCCCTGCTGAAAACCTGCAGGGCCGGGATTCAGTGTTAAGGATTGTGCAACAAACAGCGGCGCCGGTTATTGCCCGGGATCAGCGCCGCGGCGACTTACTGCTGGTTTTCCTGCTCGGTGAACAGGTCGGCAAACAGCATGCTCGACAGGTAGCGCTCGCCCGAGTCCGGCAGGATCACGACGATGGTCTTGCCCTGCATTTCCGGTTTTTCCGCCAGGCGCACCGCTGCGGCCATGGCCGCCCCGGAGGAAATCCCGCAGAGGATGCCCTCCTCCTGCATCAGGCGCAGGGCCATGGCCTTGGACTCCTCGTCGCTGACCAGCTCGACCTGGTCGACCATCGACAGGTCAAGGTTCTTCGGCACGAAACCGGCGCCAATGCCCTGGATCTTGTGCGGGCTGGGCTTGATCTCTTCACCGGCACGGGCCTGGGTGATCACCGGCGAGCCGAGCGGCTCGACCGCCACCGACAGAATGGCCTTGCCCTGGGTCTGCTTGATGTAGCGCGACACCCCGGTAATGGTGCCGCCGGTGCCGACGCCCGCCACCAGCACATCGACCGCGCCATCGGTGTCGTTCCAGATCTCCGGGCCGGTGGTCTTTTCATGGATCGCCGGGTTGGCCGGGTTCTCGAACTGGCCGGGCAAAAAGTACGCCGACGGGTCGCTGGCGACAATTTCGCTGGCCTTTTCGATCGCGCCTTTCATGCCCTTGGCAGGCTCGGTGAGCACAAGCTCGGCGCCCAGGGCCTTGAGCACCTTGCGCCGTTCGATGCTCATCGACGCCGGCATGGTCAGCAGCAACTTGTAGCCACGGGCGGCAGCGACAAAGGCCAGGCCGATGCCGGTGTTGCCCGAGGTCGGCTCGACGATGGTCATGCCCGGCTTGAGTTTGCCGCTGCTTTCGGCGTCCCAGATCATGTTCGCGCCGATCCGGCACTTGACCGAATAACCGGGGTTGCGCCCCTCGATCTTGGCCAGCACGGTGACGCCACGGGGGGCGATGCGGTTGATCTGCACCAGCGGCGTATTGCCGATGGAATGCGCGTTGTCAGCAAAGATACGGCTCATGGCGGGGGTCCTTTTATGCACCGGGCGGAAAACTTCAAGGGTAAGCCTGCAGCGCCAGTGCGTCCACAACCGGCGAACCCCTGAGGCTGACAGGGGTCAACCGATCACTACCTTGCCGGGAACCGCCGCCGATGAAACGCCGCTATCGCTGGCCCTTGTGGGGGCTGCTGGGTATCACATTGTTACTATTGGCCTTGCACTTGACCCTGCCGCTGCTGGTGCGCAACTACCTCAACGACAAGCTGGCCGACATGGGCGACTACCGCGGCCAGGTCACCGATGTCGACCTGGCGTTGTGGCGCGGCGCCTATAAGATCAACGGCCTGAACATCGTCAAGACCAGTGGCAAGGTGCCGGTGCCCCTGCTTGAAGCGCCATTGATCGACCTCTCGGTCAGCTGGCATTCGCTGTGGCACGACCAGGCGGTGGTCGCCGAGGTAACCTTCCTCAAGCCACAGTTGAACTTCGTCGACGGCGCCAGCAAGCAGAGTTCACAGACCGGCCAGGGCACCGACTGGCGCCAGCAGCTGGAAAAACTGCTGCCGATCACCCTCAACGAAGTGCGCATCGAAGACGGCACCTTGAGTTTTCGCAACTTCAACTCCAGGCCGCCGGTCAACCTCAAGGCCACCCAACTCGATGCCAGCATCCGCAACCTGACCAACGTCGAGGACCGCAAGGGCCGCCGCGATGCCACGTTCGACGCCAAGGCCCGGCTGCTGGGCGATGCCAGTGTCGAAAGCAGCGCCACCTTCGACCCGTTCAGCGACTTCGACGACTTCAAGTTCCGCCTGCGCGCCACCGGCATCGAGCTGCGCCGGCTCAATGACTTCGCCAGCGCCTATGGCAAGTTCGACTTCAATGCCGGCCACGGCGACCTGGTGATCGAGGCGCAAGCGCAAAACGGCCGGCTCACCGGCTACATCAAACCGCTGCTGCGTGATGTCGATGTGTTCAACTGGCAGCAGGACGTTCAGAACCAGGACAAGGGCTTTTTCCGCTCGATCTGGGAAGCGCTGGTCGGCGGCAGCGAAACCGTGCTGAAGAACCAGGGCAAGAACCAGTTCGCCACCCGCGTGGAACTCAGCGGCAGCGTGCATAAAAGCGATATCAGTGCCTTCGAGGCGTTTTTGCAGATATTGCGCAACGGCTTTGTCCAGGCCTTCAACGCCCGTTATGAGCAAACGCCGCCCAAGGCTGACTGAGTCACCGAGTGACGGTCCATTCAGAGACTGAATGGGCCGTCTGCGTTCCCACTCGCCCGGAGCCCGCGTTATAGTCGTGCATGACAATTTTTCCGCCAGGGGCCAAGTACCCCCGGCGCTACGTTAGAGGATCGGTTCATGAAGTTCGAAGGCACCAGCGCTTATGTCGCTACAGACGACCTGAAACTGGCGGTCAACGCGGCAATCACCCTGGAGCGACCGCTGCTGGTCAAGGGCGAGCCGGGCACCGGCAAGACCATGCTCGCCGAACAGCTGGCCGAATCCTTTGGCGCCAAGCTGATCACCTGGCACATCAAGTCGACCACCAAGGCCCACCAGGGCCTCTACGAGTACGACGCGGTCAGCCGCCTGCGTGACTCGCAACTGGGCGTCGACAAGGTCCACGACGTGCGCAACTACCTGAAGAAAGGCAAGCTCTGGGAGGCCTTCGAGTCCGAAGAGCGGGTCATTCTGCTGATCGACGAAATCGACAAGGCCGACATCGAGTTCCCCAACGACCTGTTGCAGGAACTCGACAAAATGGAGTTCTACGTTTACGAGACCGACGAGACGATCAAGGCCAAGCAGCGCCCGATCATCATCATTACCTCGAACAACGAAAAGGAACTGCCCGACGCCTTCTTGCGCCGCTGCTTCTTCCACTACATTGCCTTCCCTGACCGCACCACCCTGCAGCAGATCGTCGATGTGCACTACCCGAACATCAAGAAGGACCTGGTCAGCGAAGCGCTGGACGTGTTCTTCGACGTGCGCAAAGTGCCGGGCCTGAAGAAAAAACCGTCGACCTCCGAGCTGGTCGACTGGCTCAAGCTGCTGATGGCCGACAACATCGGCGAAGCGGTGCTGCGCGAACGTGATCCGACCAAGGCCATCCCGCCGCTGGCCGGGGCCCTGGTCAAGAACGAACAGGACGTGCAGTTGCTCGAACGCCTGGCCTTCATGAGCCGTCGCGGTAACCGCTGAGCCGGGAGCAATAGCCATGCTGCTCAATCTGTTCAATGAAATGCGCGCGGCCAAGGTGCCGGTGTCGGTGCGCGAGCTGCTTGATTTGCTCAATGCCCTCAAGCAGCGCGTGACCTTTGCCGACATGGACGAGTTCTACTACTTGTCGCGGGCCATCCTGGTCAAGGACGAGCGTCATTTCGACAAGTTCGACCGGGCGTTCTCGGCCTATTTCAAGGGCCTTGAGAACCTCAACCAGCACCTGGAAGCCTTGATTCCCGAAGACTGGCTGCGCAAGGAGTTCGAACGCTCGCTGAGCGACGAGGAACGCGCGCAGATCCAGTCCCTGGGCGGCCTCGACAAGCTCATCGAAGAGTTCAAGAAGCGCCTCGAAGAGCAAAAGGAACGCCATGCCGGCGGCAACAAGTGGATCGGCACCGGCGGCACCAGCCCGTTCGGCTCGGGCGGTTTCAACCCCGAGGGCATCCGCGTCGGCGATGCCGGCAAGCGCCAGGGCAAGGCGGTCAAGGTCTGGGACCAGCGCGAGTACAAGAACCTCGACGACCAGGTCGAACTGGGCACGCGCAACATCAAGCTGGCCCTGCGCCGGCTGCGCAAGTTCGCCCGCCAGGGCGCGGCCGAAGAGCTGGACATCGACGGCACCATCGACCACACCGCCCGCGATGCCGGCCTGCTCAACATCCAGATGCGCCCGGAGCGGCGCAACAGCGTCAAGTTGCTGCTGCTGTTCGACATCGGCGGCTCAATGGACGCCCACGTGAAGATCTGCGAAGAACTGTTCTCGGCCTGCAAGACCGAGTTCAAGCACCTGGAGTACTACTACTTCCACAACTTCGTCTACGAGTCGGTGTGGAAGAACAACCTGCGCCGTACCTCCGAGCGCACCTCGACCCTGGATTTGCTGCACAAGTACGGCGCCGACTACAAGGTGGTGTTCGTCGGTGACGCGGCCATGGCGCCCTACGAGATCACCCAGCCCGGTGGCAGCGTCGAGCACTGGAACGAGGAAGCCGGCTACGTGTGGATGCAGCGCTTCATGGAGAAGTACAAGAAGCTCATCTGGATCAACCCCTACCCGAAGGACACCTGGGGCTACACCGCCTCGACCAACATCGTGCGCGAGCTGGTCGAAGACCGGATGTTCCCGCTGACTTTGCGCGGGCTGGAAGAAGGCATGCGGTTTTTGTCCAAGTAGAGCATCGCGGGTCAAGCCCGCTCCTACCCCCTGTAGGAGCGGGCTTGACCCGCGATGAGGCCCGCTCAGCCAACAAACCTTTCAAGAAACGCCCGCTGCTCAAGCCACGCCATCTCCTGCACCACCGGCCTGAAGCGCACTACACTCCCCGGCAGCAATTGCGCCAGCCGCGCCAACGCCAACGGCGTCAACGCCCCCAATCGCGGATAGCCACCAATGGTCTGACGATCATTGAGCAGCACGATCGGCTGGCCATCCGGCGGCACCTGCACCGCGCCCAACGCAATCCCCTCGGAAATCATCGCCGGCCCCTGGTAGTGCAACACCGGCCCGAGCAAGCGCATGCCCATGCGATCAGCGCGGCTGTCGAGGGTCCAGTCGCGGTTGAACGCTTCAAACAGGCTTGTGCCGCTAAAATCGCCGATCTGCGCGCCGAGCAACAGATCAAGCGGCGACCTGTCGGTAAAGTCCGGCCACAACGCCTCCGGCACTTCTTTGAGCGCCGCTGCCACACCGGCGTATTCCAGCGCTTGCCTCTTGGCCAGCGGCGAGCCCAAACCATCCAGCCCGCCGAGCGCTTCACGTACCACGCTGGCACAACTGCCCAGTACCTGCGGCGCCTTGAAGCCACCCGGCGCAGCGATGTAGGCACGGGCGCCATGCAGCGGCGCATTCAGGCGCAAGCGCTGGCCCTTGCCCATGCTGAAGCTGCGCCAGGGCTTGAGCGGCTGGCCATCGAGGCGTGCGTCGAGGTCGGCGCCGGCCAGGGCCAGGCAACAGTCCTGCTCGGCAATCAGGCTGAAACCACCGAGGGTGACCTCGACCACCGCGGCCTCGGGCGCGTTGCCCAGCAGCCAGTTGGCCCAGCGCATCGACACCCAGTCCAGCGCCCCGCCCTGGGTCACGCCCAGGTGGCGCACACCAAAGCGCCCGGCATCCTGCAGCAGGCACAGCGGCGTGCTGGCCTCGATCGACAAGCGGCTCATGCCTGTGCCTCCAGCGGGGTATCGTCGCCGCCCAGGTTGATGAAGGTGGCGCGCTCAACCGCCACGAAGCGCACCCGGTCACCCGGCTGCAACAGGCTGTAGCCCTCGCGTTGACGGTCAAAAAGCTTGCTCGGGGTGCGCCCGATCAGGTTCCAGCCGCCGGGAGAAACCGCTGGATAAGCGGCGGTCTGGCGCTCGGCAATGCCCACGCTGCCGGCCGCCACGCGTTTGCGCGGGGTGGCCAGGCGCGGCGCGGCCAGGGCTTGTTCGACCAGGCCCATGAAGGCGAAGCCGGGGGCAAAGCCCAGGGCGAACACCTGGTACTCACGCTCGCTGTGGCGGCGAATGATGTCGGCCACCGATGTGTTGCAACGCTCGGCCAGCAGTTGCAGCTCCGGGCCGACACTTGGGTCATACCACACCGGAATCTCGTGCTGGCGGCCTGCGCTGCCAGGGTCCGGCTGCAAGTCGGTGAGCGCTTGCCGAATACAGGCCTGGGCCTCGGCCGGCGACAACTGGAGCAGGTCGAACTGCACCATCAGCGTGGTATAGGACGGCACCAGGTCGACCAGGCGCCCGGCAAAGGCGCTGCGCAGGCGCTGGCTGGCGGCAAGCAGCCAGGGCATGTTGCCTTCATCGATCTGGTCGAACAGGCGCACCATCAGGCAGTCGATGGCCACCACTTCAATACGGTAGTTCATGGCACCGCCTGGGCATCGAGGGCCTGGCGAATCTGCCGCACGGCGGCGATCGAGCTGTCGTTGTCGCCATGCACGCACAGGGTATCGGCCTGCAGCAGCAACGCGCTGCCATCGCTGGCGCTCAGCGCCTCGCCGCGGGCCAGGCGCAGGGCCTGCTCGACAATCATCGCCGGATCATGGTGCACCGCCCCCGGCAAGCGCCGCGACAGCAAGTGGCCGCTGGCGTCGTAGGCGCGGTCGGCAAAGGCTTCGAACCACAGGGTTACACCGTACTCATCGCCCAAGGCCTGGGCCGCGCTGTTGTCGGCGGTGGCCATCAGCATCAGCGGCAGTTGCCGGTCATAGGCGGCCACGGCTTCGAGCACGGCACGCAGCTTGAGCGGCTCGGCCATCATGTCGTTGTACAGCGCGCCGTGGGGTTTGACGTAGGCAACCCGGGTACCCTGGGTACGGCAAATGCCGTCCAGGGCGCCGATCTGGTAATGCAGCAGGTCGCGAATCTCTTCGGCGCTGCAGGCCATGGAGCGGCGGCCGAAGCCGGCCAGGTCCGGGTAGGCCGGATGGGCGCCGATGCGCACCTGGCTGGCCACGGCCAGGGCCACGGTCTTGCGCATGATCCCGGGGTCGCCGGCATGAAAACCGCAGGCAATGTTGGCGCAATCAACATAAGGCATGACCTGGGCATCCAGGCCCATGGTCCAGCTGCCAAAACTTTCACCCATATCGCAATTCAATAACAGGCGGCTCACGTGTGACACTCCTTCAGGCTCGGCCTTAATGGGCTTCTAATTGTTTGCCGCGGGTTTCCGGCAGGCTCAAGGCTGCCAGAATTACCACTCCGTAGGACACTGCGGCAAATCCGCCGATGCCCAGGCCCAGGGGAATCTTCTGGCTCAGCAAGCCGATCAGCAGCGGGAAGAACGCCGCCAGCGCGCGGCCGATGTTGTAGCAAAAGCCCTGGCCCGAGCCGCGGATGCGGGTGGGGAAGAGTTCGGTGAGAAACGCGCCCATGCCGCTGAAGATCCCCGAGGCGAAGAAGCCCAGGGGGAAGCCCAGCCAGAGCATGACGCCGTCGCTGACCGGCATCTGGGTGTAGAGCAGGACAATGATGAACGAACCGACGGCGAAGAGGATGAAGTTCTTTTTCCGGCCCAGCAGGTCGGTGAGGTAGGCGCTGATCACATAGCCGATGTAGGAGCCGAAGATCACCATCGCCAGGTAGCCGCCGGTACCCAGTACGCTCAAGCCGCGCTCGTTCTTGAGGAAGGTCGGCAGCCACGAGGTGATGGCGTAGTAGCCGCCCAGGGCGCCGGTGGTCAGCAGCGAGGCGCGGATCGTGGTGAAGAGCATGCCCGGGGCGAAGATTTCATAAAAATGCGACGGCGCTGCGGTCTTTTCCGCGGCCTTGGCCTGCTGGTAGATCTCCGGGTCCTTGACCAGGCGGCGAACGAAAATCACGAACACCGCTGGCACAATGCCCAGCAAAAACAGTGCGCGCCAGGCATCTTCCGGCGGCAACAGCGAAAACAGCACGGCATACAGGATCGCCGTCAGGCCCCAGCCGATGGCCCAGCCAGACTGCACCATGCCCACTGCCTTGCCACGGTCCTGGGCGCGGATCACTTCGCCGATCAGCACGGCGCCGGCGGTCCATTCGCCACCAAAGCCGAAGCCCATCAGGGTGCGGGCGATCAACAACTGTTCGTAGTTCTGGGCAAAGCCGCAAAGAAAGGTGAAGAAGGCGAACCACAGCACCGTCAATTGCAGGGTGCGCACGCGGCCGATGCGGTCGGAAAGGATACCGGCGATCCAGCCGCCCAAGGCCGAGGCGATCAGGGTGCTGGTGTGAATCAACCCGGCTTCGGCGGTGCTGATGCCCCACAGGGCGATCAGGGTGGGGATGACGAAGCTGAGCATCTGCGTGTCCATGCCATCGAGGCCGTAGCCGATCTTGCAGCTCCAGAAGGTCCGGCGTTCCTGCTTGTTGATGTTGCGGTACCAGTCGAATGGCCCCGCCACTGACCTGGCTTTGACCTGTTGCTGCACGCCCGATGGGTTCATGGTTGCCTCAGCTTGTTGGTATTGTTTTAACGACGACAACATGTGTCGCGGCTTGAGGATCATTTTTCGACGCCCGCAGGTTGTCGTCCAACGAGAAAAACCAGCTGTCTGGCATAAGAAAAACTTGATCAGTGAGCGCGCCATGAACCTCAAATTCCTCGAAACCTTCGTCTGGGTCGCCCGCCTCAAGAGTTTTCGCCTGACCGCCGAAAAACTCTTCACCACCCAGGCCTCGATCTCCAGCCGCATCGCCGCGCTTGAGGCCGATCTCGGGGTCAGGTTGCTGCTGCGCGACTCACGCGGCGTGAGCCTGACCCCGGAAGGCAGCAAGGTGCTCGAGTACGCCGAACAGATGCTCGACACCGCCAAGGCCCTCAAGCAATCGCTGGACAGCGACCGGGCCAAGGTCGGGCGCATTCGCATCGGCGTGATGGACACGGTAATCCACACCTGGATGAGCCCGCTGGTGGCGGAGTTGATGGAGCGCTACCCGCAGGTGGAAATCGAGTTGATCGCCGATACGGCGCTTAACTTGCGCGAACAACTGCAAAAAGGCTTTCTCGATGTAATCCTGCAAACCGACCTGTTGCGCCAGGAAAGCATCCGCAGCCTGGACCTGGCGCGCTACCCCATGGGCTGGATCGTCGCCAGCCAGTCAATCTACAACCGCGACTACGCCTCGCTGGCGGACCTGGCCCGCGAGCGCATCGTGACCTTTTCGAAAAATTCCCGGCCGCACCAGGAAGTGCTCAGCCTGCTGCAGGCCGAAGGGGTCGGCGCGCCACGGCTGAACTGCGTGAACTCGGTGGCGGCGATCACCCGGCTGTTGCGTGATGGTTTTGGTATTGGCGCCCTGCCACCGGCGCTGGTCAGCGAGGAACTGGCCCGTGGCGAGCTGATCCTGCTGCCGCTGGCCCGGCAGCCACCGAGCCTGGAGCTGGTGGTGGCCTGGCAGACCGGCGTCGAGCTGGTCGACGAGGTGGTGCAACTGTGCCGCAACGTGCTGGAGCGCTACGCCCGCGATGCCGGGCCGCAGCGCATCGTGCTGGTTTAGCGCCAGCTCTCCTGCACCGCCTTGCGCCGCCCGCCGAGGGCCACCCAGCCGAGCAACAGCAGCAGGCTTTCGACCACCAGCGCCAGCAGCAGCGCGCAGCTCAGGCCCCAGGCCAGGGCCTCGGGGTTAAGCAGAATCTGGTAGCGGTAAGCGTTGAGGGTTTCTTCGCGCAGTTGCGGGTTGGCGGTAACCAGCACATGCCAGGTTTTCGCCAGCCACGGGCCCTGCACGATCTGCCATTCCTGCTCGAACTGGCGATTGCGGATCACCAGGCTCTCGATGCTGTTGGCATCGCTGGTGAACACCGGGTCGTCGCTGCTGCGGTAATGGCGCACCAAGGCCTGCAGGTCGCCGTTGAAGAAGCGCTTGGCGGTGTCTTCAAAACCCTTGAGGCCTTCGCGCGATTCAAGCAGGTGCGCCTCGACCCGCTGGCTGTAATCGACGATATAGCCCGGCACCTGCAGCCCGACCAGCAAACCGCAGGTAAACAACAGCAAGCGCAGGTAACTTCTGAACATGGGGCTGATCCTTAGCTGGCCTGGCCTTCGGCGATGCATTCGCCACGGCGCCACAGGGCCCACTGGCCAGGTGCGTAGCGGTGCCAGGTTTCGTTCTCGGTGAGGGCCTCGGTGGCGATCACCGTGACCACATCGTTAGGGGTGGTTTCGGCCTGGAAGTCGACGATCATGTCGACGTCCTTCAGCCGTGCCGGGCCAAACGGCGCTCGGCGGGTGATGTGCACCAGCTTGGTCGAACAGAAGCAGAACAGCCAGTCGCCATCGCTGAACAGGCAGTTGAACACGCCCTTGCCACGGTATTCGGCGCAGGCCTCGACCAGCACCGGCAGCAATTGCTCGACCTCGACCGGTTCGGGGAAGGCTTCGCGCACGCGGTTGAGCAGGTCGCAAAACGCCGCTTCGCTGTCGGTGTCGCCAACCGGCCGATAGAAGGTCGCCTGGCCCTTGAACTCGCCGAGCTGGCCGTTGTGCGCAAAGCACCAGTTGCGCCCCCACAGCTCGCGCACGAACGGATGGGTGTTGGACAGGCAGACCTTGCCGACGTTGGCCTGGCGAATGTGGCCGATCACCACCTCGCTCTTGATCGGGTAGCGCTGCACCAGGTTGGCGACTTCCGACTCGCAGCTCGCCGCCGGGTCCTGGAACAGGCGCAGGCCACGGCCTTCGTAGAAGGCGATGCCCCAGCCGTCACGGTGCGGGCCGGTGCGCCCGCCGCGCTGCATCAGCCCGGTGAAGCTGAAAACGATGTCGGTCGGCACATTGGCGCTCATGCCCAGTAATTCACACATGCTTGGCTGCTCCGGGCAAAGGCTACAGGCGCGGCTCGACCCGCGCGCCACTGCCGCCCAGCGGCGCTGCAGGTGGCGGGTTACGGTAGCGGTCGCTGCGCTCGGCGGCGAACGGCTCATCGCTCACAGGCTCGTCCGCTTCACGTTGCGCGGCGGCTTGCGCCTGCTCGCGGCGGGCCCTGGCACGGCGCTCGAGCGGCCAGCGGATGAGCACGAACAGCGCATACAGGGCAAAGGCAATCATGCCGTACATGGCCAGGTCGGCTGCGGCGCGCAGGGCGTTGTTGCCGACCTTGAACAGGGTGTCGAGAGCGGCAATGGCGATGGCCGGGGCGAACTTTTCTTTCACCGGGTCGACAATGGTCGGGGTCAGCAGCAGCACCGCCATCAGCACCCGCAGCGGTTCGCGCAACCAGCGCCACATCCATGAGGTCAGGCGAAAGCCCACCAGCAGGCATCCCAAGGCGGCAAGGGCGTAGAGGCCCCAGGCGAGCAGATAGTCGTTCTCGGTCATGGTGTCCGTGGCAAGCTAGGCAAATAGACGCTTATGATAAACACTTTTCCGCGCGCAGGCGCCCCCCAGCCAAGAGAACCCCGCATGTCCGCAGACGCCACCGCTCCCCGTGCCCCGATTGCCCGCAAGGCCGAAGGTGCCGATCCCTATGCCTGGCTGCAGCAGCGCGACACCCCCGAGGTACTGGCGTACCTGAACGCCGAGAACGCCTATCAAGAGGCGCAGCTGGCCGCTCAGGCGCCGCTGCGCGAGCAACTGTTCGAAGAGATCAAGGCGCGCATCCTCGAAACCGACCTGTCGCTGCCTTCGCCCTGGGGCCCGTACCTGTACTACACGCGCACCACCGCCGGTGACGAATACGCCCGCCACTACCGCTGCCCGCGCCCGGCCGACGATTCCAACACGGTCGATGAAAGCCGCGAAGAGCTGCTGCTCGACCCCAATGAACTGGCCCAGGGCGGCTTTCTGTCCCTCGGTGCCTTCAGCATCAGCCCCGACCACCAGCGCCTGGCCTACAGCCTGGACACCACGGGCGACGAAATCTACACCCTGTACGTCAAGGAACTGGCCAGCGGCGCCATCGAGCAACTGCCGTTCGAGGACTGCGACGGCAGCATGACCTGGGCCAACGACAACCAGACGCTGTTCTTCGCCGAGCTGGACGACACCCATCGCCCGCACAAGCTGTTGCGCCATCGCCTGGGCAGCGGCAGCGTTGCACCAGTATATGAAGAAACCGACGGTCGTTTCTTTCTGCACTGCTACCGCGCCAGCTCCGAGCGCCAGCTGATCCTGCTGCTCAACAGCAAGACCACCAGCGAAGCCTGGGTGCTCGACGCCGAACATCCCGAGCAGGCCTTCACCTGCCTGGCGCCGCGGGTCGAGGGCCACGAGTACTACCCTGACCACGGCCAGCTCGAAGGCCAGTGGCGCTGGTTCATCCGCAGCAACCAGGACGGCATCAACTTCGCCCTGTACCAGGCCCAAGCCGATAGCGTGCCGAGCCGCGAGCAATGGCAACTGCTGGTGGCCCACCGCGACACGGTGATGCTCGAAGGCCTGACCCTCAACGCCAGCGCCCTGACCCTGAGCCTGCGCGAAGGCGGCCTGCCGATCATCGAGGTGCGCCCACAAGGCCTGCCGGCCTACCGCGTCGAGCTGCCAGACGCTGCCTACAGCTTGTACGTGCAGGACAGCCTGGAGTTCGTCAGCCCGCGCATCCGCCTGCGTTACCAGTCGCTCAACCGCCCGGCCCAGGTACGCCAACTGGAGCTGGCCAGCGGCGCCCAGCAAGTGCTCAAGCAAACCCCGGTGCTCGGCCCGTTCGACCCGGATGCCTACGTCAGCCAGCGCCTGTGGGCCACTGCCGCCGACGGCACCCAGGTACCGATCAGCCTGGTGCAGCGCCGCGCCGACGTCGGCAAGCCGGTGCCGCTGTACCTGTACGGTTATGGCGCCTATGGCGAAAGCCTCGACCCGTGGTTCTCCCACGCTCGCCTGAGCCTGCTCGAACGCGGCGTGGCCTTTGCCATCGCCCACGTGCGTGGCGGCGGCGAGCTGGGTGAAGCCTGGTACCGCGCCGGCAAGCAGGAGCACAAGCACAACACCTTCGGCGACTTCATTGCCTGCGCCGAACACCTGATCGCCCAGGGCGTTACCTGCGCCGGGCAACTGGCGATCAGCGGCGGCAGCGCCGGTGGCCTGCTGATCGGCGCAGTACTCAACCAGCGCCCGGAGCTGTTCAAGGCGGCGATTGCCGAAGTGCCGTTCGTCGACGTGCTCAACACCATGCTCGACCCGGAACTGCCGCTGACCGTCACCGAATACGACGAGTGGGGCAACCCCGAAGAACCCGAGGTGTACGAGCGGATCAAGGCCTACGCACCCTATGAAAACGTCCGCGCCCAGGCCTACCCTGCCCTGCTGGTGATCGCCGGTTACAACGACAGCCGTGTGCAGTACTGGGAAGCGGCCAAGTGGGTGGCGCGGCTGCGGGTGACCAAGACCGACGACAACCTGCTGCTGCTCAAGACCGAAATGGGCGCCGGCCACGGCGGCATGAGCGGACGCTACCAGGGGCTGCGCGATGTGGCGCTGGAGTACGCGTTCGTATTTAACGTGCTGGGCGTGGTGTAAATCGGAAAATTTGTTGTCTGAGTCACCGCCCGCCCCTGTAGGAGCGGGCTTGACCCGCGATTATCAGACACCACAAAACTAAAAGAACGACGTCAATGCCTGAACCCACCCACCTCAACAACGAAATCCGCGACATGCTCATGGACTGCGGCCTGTTCGACCAGTTGCTGCCTGTCGACTTCCAGGCCGCCGCCGGCTATTTCAGCATCAGCAGCATGAGCGAAGGTGAAGAAATTTTCCGCGAAGGCGATGCCGGCACCTTCATGTGCATCATCCACCACGGCGTGGTGTCGGTACGCAAGACCGACGCCGAGCAGCGCCAGGTCGAAATCGCCACCCTGCGCAAGGGCCGTGCCTTCGGCGAAATGGCCGTGCTCGACGGTGAACGGCGCTCGGCCAGTTGCATTGCCGCCAGCGACTGCCAACTGCTCAACCTGGGCAAGGACTCGCTGGAAAAGATGCTCAACGACGCCCCGAAGATCGCCGCCAAGATCATCCGCGCCCTGGCCGTGGCCTTGTCGCGGCGCCTGCGCATGCAGGACGGCCAGCGTCTGGCGCAGCAGGTCTAGTCGCCCTTGCCCTTGTTGTTGTCCGGATTCAGGCCGGGCAACGGCTGGTCCTTGGGTGGAGCGGGCAGCGGCATCGGCGGCAGCAATGGCGAGCCCGGTCGCGCATCACCGGCCCGCGGCGGCGTACTTGGCGTCACCTGCGGATAGGGTGTTGGCGTGGCGGTGCCCGGCGCCCCCGGCACCGGCGTGGCCAGCCGCGGTTGCAACTCGGCGGCCACGGTGCTTTGCAGGCTGGCACAGATCAGTACGGCAATGATCACGTAACGCATGCGCAGGCTCCTTGAGGGTCCTGGCTACAGGCTACTCCCACCGCGCACGGTTTGCCTGTCCGAATTGCCCGCCATCGGGCTAAACTTCAAGGCATAACCGTAACAAGCCCGAGAAAAGGTAATCCCATGAGTTCGTCATCCTCTGCCGCCGCCACCGCACGGCTAGACCGCATCCTCGCCGACGCCAAGCGCGACAAGGAAATGGGCTACCGTGACAAGGCCCTGCGCATGTACCCGCACGTGTGTGGCCGCTGCGCCCGCGAGTTCGCCGGCAAGCGCCTGAGCGAGCTGACCGTGCACCACCGTGACCACAACCACGACAACAACCCCCAGGACGGTTCCAACTGGGAGCTGCTGTGCCTGTACTGCCACGACAACGAGCACTCGCGCTATACCGACCAGCAGTACTTCAGCGAAGGCTCGACCAGCAGCCCGAGCATCGCCAAGGCCACCCACAATCCGTTTGCGGCCCTGGCCGGGATGCTGAAGAAGGACTGAAGCGCCCACAGTCGCCGGCAAGCCCGTATAATCGCGTCTTTTTTGCGAAGGGCCCCGGCACGTGGCGAACAAACGGTACAGCTGCATTGGTCTGTTCAACCCCAAGTCAGCAGAGAACGTCGGTTCGGTGATGCGCGCCGCGGGTTGCTACGGCGTCAACTCGGTGTTCTACACCGGCAAGCGCTATGAGCGTGCCCGCGACTTCGTCACCGACACCAAGCGGGTGCACTACGACATTCCACTGATCGGTATCGACGACCTGCAGAAGATCATCCCCCTGGGCTGCACGCCGGTGGCGGTAGAGCTGGTCGACGGCGCCCGGGCGCTGCCCGAGTACACCCACCCGGACCGCGCGATCTATATCTTCGGCCCCGAAGACGGCTCCCTCGACCCGAGCGTGCGGGCCTGGTGTGAAGAGACCATCTACATCCCGACCAACGGTTGCATGAACCTTGCCGCCACCGTCAACGTGGTGCTCTACGACCGCCTGGCCAAGGGCCTGAACACCCGCTCCGGGCCGAAATTCAAGTAAGCCGACTGAACAGCCCGCCCTGCCCGGCGGTCTGCTGTAGACCATCGTCCCTACTGGAGAATGACCATGACCGAGAAACAGACGCTTATCCCGGCCAATTCAGCGCATATGGCCAGCGATCAGAATGTCCACGGCTGGGAGCGCGCAGGTTCGGTTGCCACCGGGGTGGTCATGGTCGGCAAGGGCCTGCGCCGTGGCGGCCTGTTCGGCTTGATTCAGGTGGCCATCGGCGGGGTTGCCCTGGCCCGTGGCATCACCGGCCACAGCTCGGTGAAAAGCCTGATCGAACGCGGCCGCAGCGACCTGGACAACATCCGCAGCAAGATCGAACGCAGCGGCGCCGAGCTGCAAGCGCTCAAGGCCAACGCCGAAGCCGCTACCCGTGGCACCACGGTGACCGGCAACGACGCGCTCAATGACCCCAAGCCTTAACGCAGCAGCTTGCTCTGCAGCACCTCGGACGACTTGCCCAGCACGCTTTCGCTGAGCTGGATGAACTCGGCGGTGCTGACGCTGTTCAGGCGCATCATCGCCCGGGTGACATCGTCCAGTGAGCGCTGGTTGTGGGTGTGCAGGCGGATTTCCTGGTCAAGTGCGCGCAACAGCAGCACGCCACAGGCGATCACCGCGCTGTCGACCTGCTCGCCGCGCAAGCTGCTGACCTTCTTGCCACTGCGTTCAAGGCTCGCCTGCAGGGCCTGGTAACGCTCGTCGGTCATGCCGCCAGCGCGGCGCAGCAGTTCGCTGGCGTAGTACTCGGCCAGGCTTTCGCTGATCCAGTCGCTGGCCTCGCGATCATTGATTTGCGCAAACACATGCACCAGCTCGCGCAGCACCGGGCTTGAGCCGTTCTCAGCGACCAACGGACGGCTGCTGTGCAGGTAGATGGAGTTGTGCCCGGCGCGAGCGCCGCGCCACAGTTCATCGCGGGCCCCCACCAGCAACAGCTTGGGCGGGTTGCGCGGGAACACTGCCTGCAGCTGTGGCCAGACGAAGGTCAGCAGGGTCAGGTTGTCCAGCCGGCGCATGCCCTGGCCTTGGGGTGCGGCGACACTGACTTCGGTTTCGCCCAGGCGCGCGCGGCGGGTGCCGACGGTGCCGGCGAGCATCCAGCCGGTCGGGCGGTCGAACAGGCGCGAAACGTTGTCGATGCGAAAGCGCTGCTTGCCGATGCGCGGCCACGGCGTCTCGACGCTTTTCCAGCCCTTGGGCAACTCGAAGCTCAGGCGTGCCACCAGTTCGGTGCCGTCGTGCTGGTCCAGGCGTGCCGGCGGCACCAGGTCATCGCCGCGAAACAGCGCCCAGTCCGGGGTCATGCGGGTTTCATAAGCGCCGCCCTTGAGCCGCTGGCTCAGGCGTACCTTGTAGGTGAGCTGGCTTTTGCCCGGCGCCGGTTGCCAGTGGCCACGCTGATCGTCGCCCTGCAGCTGCCACTGGCCGTCGGCCTTGAACTCGCTGTAGGCGCCGTCCTTGCCCAGGTCGAAGTCCAGGCTGCGCACGCTGGCGCCATCGGCCAGGGTCAGGCGCACTTCGGCCTGCTCGCTTTGTGGCAGCAAGCGCACGTGGTAATCCAGATCGACTTTTTTCGCCCAGGCCGGCGAACTGGCCAGCAGGCCCAGCACCAGCCACCCATGGCAACGCACACGCATACAGAAACTCCTTGTTCCGCCAAACGCGCTGTCCGACAACCCTCTGCGAGGCTCAGCCGGCGCGGAAAATCAGATAGTCTTCCCAGTCGTCTTCATCGACGCTGTCTTCGCTGAGCATGCGCCCGGATTGTGAAATCCGTTGCTTGTGCACCTGCTCGCGGTCGCCACACACCAGGTGATGCCAGTCGGGCAGATCCTTGCCCTCGCTGACCAGGCGGTAACCGCAGGTGGTCGGCAGCCATTTGAACTGGTCGGCCTTGCCCGGCGTGAGCTGGATGCAGTCGGGTACGATCTGCATCCGCTGCGGGTAATCGCTGCACTGGCAGGTCTTGAGGTCCAGCAACTTGCAGGCGATACGCGTGTAATAGACGCTGTTGTCGTCTTCATCTTCAAGCTTTTGCAGGCAGCACAGGCCACAGCCGTCACACAGCGACTCCCACTCTTGCGGGTCGAGTTGCTCGAGGGTTTTACGCATCCAGAATGGATTGGCGTTGGCAGTCATGTCGCGGGTGTCCTGTTTCAATTCGTATGCGGCGGCGCGGCGGCGCCAGTCTAGGGCCTGTCACCGGCCATTGCCAGACCGCTTGTCAGCGCTCATATGACACAGTAGTTTGACCAGCGGTCACCTACCCAACTTCAGGAACTATTGATGAGTGCAAATCCTCGCGTTGCCGATCATGCCATCAACGAACAGTTCATCCAGCGCTGGTCGCCGCGCGCCTTCACCGCCGAGCCGATTGACCAGACCACCCTGCTGAGCTTCCTTGAAGCCGCACGCTGGGCACCTTCGGCCTATAACTCGCAGCCCTGGCGCTTCCTCTATGCCCGCCGCGATACGCCGAACTGGGAACGCTTCCTTGGCCTGCTCAACGAGTTCAACCGCAGCTGGGCCCAGCACGCCTCGGCGCTGGTGATCATCATTTCCAAAACCAGCTTCACCGCGCCGGGCGCCAGCGAAGAAACCCCGGCCCTGTGGCACACCTTCGACACCGGCTCGGCCTGGGGACATCTGGCGTTGCAGGCGAGCCTGAGCGGCTGGCACACCCATGGCATGGCCGGTTTCGACCAGGAACTGACCCGCAAGGAGCTGAAGATCCCCGAAGGCTACGCCCTGCACGCGGCAGTGGCGATCGGCAAGCTGGGCGACAAGTCGACCCTGGCCGAAGGCTTGCAGGCGCGGGAAGTGCCGAGCCCGCGGCGGCCGTTGAGCGAGTTGGCGGCTGAGGGTGATTTCAGCCTTTGATGGGTTTCGCGGGTCAAGTCGAGACGTTTAATAGCCGCGCTGAAAGTCCACTTCCCCGCGCAGCCCTTGACCCGCCTGATACGCCCGCAAGTTCTCGACAAACAAGCGCACCATCGCCGAAGGCGATGTCGGTGCCGAGCTGTGCCCGGTCAGCAGCAAGCCCCAGGCGGTCCAGAACGGATGGCGCTGGGGCAGCGGCTCCTGCCGACAGACATCGATCACCGCACCGGCCAGATGGCCTTTCTTCAAAGCCTCGACGAGGTCGCCATCGACCACCGCCACACCGCGCCCGGCATTGATGAACAGCGCCTCGGGGTTGAAGCGCTGAAACAACGCGGCGTCGTACAGGTCATGGGTTGCCGGGGTATCGGGCAGCAGGTTGATGACATAATCGACCTCGCCGACCAGACGGCCCAGGTCGTCAAGGCCGGCCACTTCGATAAACGGCGCCTGCTCACGCGGCTGGCTGGCGATGCCGTACAACTGCACGCCAAACGGAACCAGAAACTGCGCCACCTGCTGGCCGATATCACCGGTGCCGACGATCAGCGCCCGGCGCCCTTGCAGGCTGCGTCCGGGGCGGTCATCCCACTTGCGCTCGACCTGGCTGACCAGGCGCGCCAGTACCTCGCGCTCGTGACCGAGCATGTAGGTGAGCACATACTCGGCCATGACCTGGCCAAAGATGCCCACCGCCCGGGTCAGGCGGTAGTCGCGCTGCAGGCCGTCTGCCAGCAGCGGGGTGATGCCGGCCCAGGTCGACTGCAGCCACTGCGGCTGATGACCCTGGCGCAGCAAGGTCGCCAGCAGGTCCGGCTGGCCCAGCCACACCGGGCTGGCGGCGGCCATCCGCGCAAGCTCGGCCGAATCGCCACTGTTCAGGACCTCCAGGTCCGGTGCCATCTCGCGCAACAGCCGAGCGTAGAGGGCATGATCCTGTTCAGCGATCAAAACACGCATGTTCATTGCAACCTTGGGTAACGGCGCAAGCCGCCAGGGGCTGGCGGCGCGACAAAGAGGGGGATCAGACCGGGTCGTTGCGACGCAGCAGCTCTTCTGGCAGGTGCTCGATGTACTCGTCCTCGGCCGGTGGCATTTGCAGGTGGTAACCCTGCTGTTCGAGGTTTTCCAGGACCTTGGCAATATCTTCGCGGGCCAGCTGGCGCTCCGGGCTCAGGACCAGGTCGAAGGCATGCACGGGCTTGCCAAAGAACGGCAGCAGGCCTTCGGGCACGCGCTCCAGGCCGTCGGCCTTGAGCACGTACAGGTACATTTCGTTCTTGCGCGGGCTCTTGTAGATCGAGCAGATACGTTTCATGGTTGGTCTCCGGCGCCCGCCAGGCAATCAAGCAGCGCCTGCCCCATGCGCTCACGGCGCCAGCCGCGCAGCGACTCGGGGAGTTGATAGGGTCCGTTGGGGTAGCCGCTCTTGAGCAGCAGTTCCAGGGTTTTCTTGCGCAGCATCAGCTCGGGGGCGATGTTCAGGCGCTCGGCCTCGGCCTGGCCGATGGCGCGCAGTTGCTTGAGCAGCGCCGAGGCTTCGATCGGCAGCGGCTCGGGCACCGCCGGAGGCCATTGCTCCGGCGGCAGGCTGGCGGCCTGCTTGATCAGGCCGAGCAAAAACTCGCCATCCTGACGAATGGTGCGCGGGTGCATGTCTTCGATCTTGGCCAGCGCCGACAGCGAGTCGGGCTGGGTGCGGGCCATCGGCCACAAGGCGTTTTCACGCACGATGCGGTTGCGCGGCAGGTCGCGCGCACGCGCCTCGCACTCGCGCCAGGCGCACAGCTCGCGCAGTACCGCCAGTTGCGCACGCGACAGCTTCCAGGCCAGCTTGGCTTCGCGGTATAGCTCAAGGGGATCGGTTTCGCGACGCAGCTGGGCAACCAGTTCGGCGCCGTCTTCAAGCACCCAGGCGTTCTTGTCATCCGACAATTGCGGGCGCAGGCGCTCGTACAGTTCGGCCAGGTGCACGGCGTCTTCGGCGGCGTAGCTGACCTGGGTGTCCGACAGCGGGCGTTGCAGCCAGTCGGAGCGGGTTTCACCCTTGGGCAGGTCAATGCCCAGCACTTCCTGGACCAGGCGCGAATAGCCCATGGAGAAGCCCAGGTTGAGGTAACCGGCGGCCAGCTGGGTGTCGAACAACGGCGCCGGCAGGCTGCCGGTCAGGCGCGACAGCACTTCGAGGTCTTCGCTGCAGGCATGCAGGACCTTGATCACCTGCGGATCTTCGAGCAGGCCGGCCAGCGGCTGCCAGTCGCCGATGCGCAGTGGATCGATCAGGTAGGCCCGTGCCCCGTCGCCGACCTGGATCAAACCGGCTTTCGGATAAAAGGTATCGACCCGCATGAACTCGGTGTCGAGTGCCACGAAGGGCAGCGTGCGCCACTGCTGGCAATGCTCTGCCAGGCTGCGGTCATCGCAAATCCAGTGAATATCAATGGCCACAAGGCTCTCCCACAAACAATGGCGCGCAGTATATACGGCGCAGGCCATCGTCGGGAAACCACTCGACCGCTATCCCTGCCGCCGCTACCGCGCCTGTGATCAGTGCCGGGCCAACATCGGCCGGCAACTGGCGAACAGGTCCAGCTGCGGCTTGTACAGGGCGGTGTGCACCTGCAGCAGGCCGAGCATGGAATGGAACAGATTGTCCTGGCTCAGCGGTTGATTAAGGGCCTTCTGCAGGCAGTCGCTGTCGACGCCGAAGCTGGCCTTGTAACTGTCGGAGAACCACGCCAGCAGCGGCACGTGTTTTTGCTGCTCCGGCGCCAGCATGTACGGCGTGCCATGCAGGTACAGGTTGTACTCACCGAGCGATTCGCCGTGGTCGGAGAGGTACAGCATGGCGGTGTCGACCTTGTCCTGCTTGCTGCGCAAGAGGTCGATCAGCGAAGCGAGGACATGGTCGGTGTACACCAGAGTGTTGTCATAGGCGTTGACGATGCTCTCCTGGCTGCACTGGTTGAGGGCGTTGCTGCGGCACACCGGAGTGAAGCGCTCGTACGCTTTGGGGTAACGCTTGTAGTAGTCCGGCCCGTGGCTGCCCATCTGGTGCAGGACCAGCACGGTGTCCTGTTGCAGGTTATCGATGAAGCCGTCCAGGCCCTTGAGCAGGATCTCGTCGCGGCACTCGTCATCGGCGCACAGCGCCGGGTCCTTGAGGTTGCTGACATCCTCGAACACCACCCGGTCGCAAGTGCCCTTGCAGCCAGACTGGTTATCACGCCAGCGCACCGCCAGCCCTGCCCGCTGGAGCACATCGAGCAGGCCTTCCTGGTTTTTTGCGGTGCTGGCGTCGTAATCCTTGCGGGTGAAGCCGGAGAACATGCACGGCACCGACACGGCGGTTTCGGTGCCGCAGGAGTGCACGTCGGTGAAGGCGATCAGGCCCTTTTCCTGGCTCAGTTGCGGTGTGGTGTCACGGCCATAGCCGAGCACCCCGAAGTTCGGCGCCCGCGCGCTCTCGCCGACCACCAGCACAGTCAGCGACTTGCGCGTACGTTGCTGCCAGGCGACGTCGAGCCTGGCGTCCTCGCCGATGGCGCGAAACGGCTTGGCGGCGCTGCCAACGCGCTCGCCGACATAGCCCAGGGAGGCGCCGACAACATTGCTCGGCACCAGCAGCAGGCGGATTTCATGGTGATTGCGAAACAGCGAAGCCAGGCCCTGGTAGTTGATCAGCGCGACGGCGCCCAGCACCACAACACAGGCGACACTGGCGAGTAACTTGCCGAACAATTCACGGACCCAGTTACGGTATAAAACCGGCGTCTTGTACAACAACAAAGAAGGCAAGACACCTAAAAACGTTATATATAAAAAAAGTTTAATCGAGAGCAGGTCACGCACTTCCGTGGCATTCGTCTCCATGGCATTGCGCAGCATGCCGACATCGATCATTACCCCGTACTGGCTCATGAAGTACGCCACTGCGGCACTGACCATGAACAAGGTAATCAGCAGCGGTTTGAGCAGCGGCCTGAAGGCCAGCAGGGTCAATACCAGGTTGAACGCACAGAGGATCATCACCCCAAAGGCCGCGCGCAGCAGCAGGCCGTGGGCATCGGTGGCAAGCACCGAGGCCAGGTGTTGCCACAATAACGAGTTGAAGCCGATCAACAGGTACAGGCTGGCAATCAACGTGACCCATTCGGCCCGCAGGGGTTTGACCTTGAACATGATGGTTCGCTTATTTAAACGTCGGGAACAGTGCCGTTGCGGCACTACCTGGAAACAGCCCGAACTTTAAGTAGCCAGTCATCAATTTTTTGTGAAAAAGACGCCAACAAATAGTCGCTTGGCGTCTATTTAAGTATTACGTTCAGCGTGTGTTCAGGCACCAGCCTGTTTACCCCGGCAGGTGCACTTTTGAATAGGAATCGCGATCAATATCAATTACCTCGACGCACAGCTGGATGTCCAGCTCCGGCGTGCCTGGCACGGCCTCCTTGAGCACCTCCAGCAGGCTCGCCGACAGCTGGCGTTTGATCTCGGCCGAACGGCCGCTGAGGATCGCCAGCTTGATGTGGGCGAACGCACGCTCTACCGGCGCCACGCCCACGCGAAAACTGCCCAGGGCCACGGCGCGGCTCTTGATGTCTAGCTCTTCGGCAAACTGGCCACTACCGACCAGGGCGTGGTTAAGGCGCAGCAACAGGCGGTCGACCTCGAGGTTTTTCAGGTTGTCGCTGTATTCCACATGAAGATGAGGCATTGCACGGAGTCCTGGGCAGGGCAAATGTTGCAACAGACTACCCCAGCCGCGAAACCCGGCAAAGCCGACTATCCTCTAAGTTCATGACTTCCACCCCACAAACCCCGGAGAGGTGAAAAGATGTCGGTCAAGCACGATTTGTACGCAGACGTGGGTCTGACCCCTGAGCAGTTCCTCGAGAAGCAACAGAGCAATCCACGGCTGAGTCAGTTGCATGAAGCGTACAACCGCAAAGACGCCGAAGTCGTCGCTGCCGAGAACAGTAGCGCCGCCGATGACACCGTCACCCGGCTACGCAAGGAACGCCTGAAGATCAAGGACGAGATCGTCGCCCATCTTAAGTAACCCGCAATACCTGTGGGAGCGGGCTTGACCCGCGATAGCGATCTACCTGCCACATCGCATCGCCAGGCAAGCTCGCTCCTGCCAGCCCCCCCTTAAGACCGCGCCCACACCACCGGAAACCAGTCCTCGCGCATGCGATCGCCGCTCTTCAGATCAATCCCCGGAAACGGCGGTGAGGTCCGGCCGGGCCGCTGGATATAGCGCACGTCATCACCCATGAAGCGCGTCGAGAAGGCTCGGCGGCGGTTGCTGCCGTTGTTGCCGGCGGCGCCATGCACGGTACGAAAATCGAACACCACCGCATCACCTGGCTCAAGCTCCGGCGAAAGAATCTGATACTCGCCGTTCTCCACGTCCGGCATGTCCATGAACAGGCTTTCACCGGAGCCGGCATCGGTGGCGCCATAGAAATCCTTGTTGCTGGCCCAGCTCTTGGGCCGAACCGGCTTGGGCCAGCGATGGGAGCCGAGGACCACGCTCAGGGTGTTGTGGCGGGTGACCGGGTCCAGCGGTATCCAGTAGCTGGCGGTTTGCAGGCCGTCGACGCAGTAGTACGGCAGGTCCTGGTGCCAGGGCGTGGGCTTGGAGGTACCCGGCTCCTTGACCAGGATGTGTTCATGGAACACCTGCACTTGCCGCGACTGCATCAGCGCCCCGGCAAGCGCCGCAGCGGGCGAGTTGAGCACGAAGTCCTTGAATGCCGGGATGCGTTGCCAGTTGCAGTAATCCTCGAAGAAGCGCCCGCCTTCGCCACTGCCGACGTTCTCGATGGCAAAGGCGCTGGGCGCGGCCAGGTTCTGTTCAAAACCTTCGCGCAGCGGTTCGATCCAGTCGCGGAACACGCCACGCAAGACCACTGCACCGTCACGCTGGAACTGTTCGATATCGGCATTCATCGCAGACCACCTCTCTTGTTGTAATGACAAAAGTATTGGGCGCCCGCGCGCAGCCGGTAAACCACAGATTACCTATGCGCCACTATAGGCAATCTGTATGGCGCGACGGTTGTCAGCCCGCCGCCTTTGGCCGGTTAATGGCCCTGCCTGTGTCCTACGGCGCCTTGCTATCCAAGAATAAGAACAACGAGGAGTTACCTGGGATGAACGAAAACAGCACCGCCTTGCGGCGCGGTCTGAGTACCCGCCACATTCGCTTCATGGCGCTCGGTTCTGCCATCGGCACCGGGCTTTTCTATGGCTCTGCAGCGGCCATCAAACTGGCCGGCCCTTCGGTGTTGCTCGCCTACCTGATCGGTGGCGCGGCGATCTACATGATGATGCGCGCCCTCGGCGAGATGGCCGTGCGCAACCCGGTGTCCGGCTCCTTCGGGCAATACGCCAGCCAGTACCTGGGGCGCTTTGCCGGTTTTCTCACCGGCTGGAGCTACGCCTTCTCGATGCTGGTGGTGTGCCTGGCGGATGTCACCGCCTTCGGCGTTTACATGAGCTTCTGGTTCCCCGACACGCCGCGCTGGATCTGGGTGCTGGGCATCGTCTTCTTCATCGGCGCGCTGAACCTGTGCAGCGTGCGGGTGTTTGGCGAACTGGAGTTCTGGCTGTCGCTGCTGAAAGTCACCGCCATCGTCTCGATGATCCTTGCCGGCGCCGCCGTGCTGATGTTCGGCATCCAGCTGGGCGGCGCCGGCGAGCCCCTGGCGGCGGTGAGCAACCTGTGGAGCCATGGCGGCTTCTTCCCCAACGGCGTAGGCGGCATGATCGCCTCGTTCACCGTGGTGATGTTCGCCTTCGGCGGCGTCGAGATGATCGGCATCACCGCCGGCGAAGCCAAGGACCCGCAGCGGGTGATTCCCCGGGCGATCAACTCGGTACCGCTGCGCATCCTGCTGTTCTACGTGTTCACCCTGTTGGTGCTGATGTCGATCTACCCCTGGTCGAAGATCGGCAGCGAAGGTAGCCCCTTCGTGCAGATTTTCAGCGGCCTGGGCATTGGCTCGGCGGCGACGCTGCTGAACATCGTGGTGATTTCGGCGGCGGTGTCGGCGATCAACAGCGACATCTTCAGCGCCGGGCGGATGATGTACGGCATGGCCCACAACGGCCAGGCACCGGCCAGCTTCGCCCAGCTGTCGCGCTTCGGTGTGCCGTGGATGACCGTGGTGGTGATGGCCGTGGCCCTGCTGCTGGGGGTGGTGCTCAACTACCTGGCGCCGGACAACCTGTTCCTGATCCTCGCGGCGGTGGTGACCTTTTCGATCGTCTGGGTGTGGCTGATGATCCTGCTGTCGCAGATCGTCATGCGCCGCGGCATGAGCGCCGACGAGGTGGCAAGGCTGCACTTCCCGGTGCCGTTCTGGCCGGTCGGCCCGGCCTGCGCGGTGGTGTTCATGCTGTTCATCTTCGGCGTGCTGGCCTGGTTCCCCGACACGCGCATGGCCCTGTACGTGGGCATCGGCTGGCTGGCCCTGCTGTCACTGGGCTACTGGCTGTTCGTCGCCCGCCAACCGCAGGTCAGGTTGGCCGGTTCGCCGGGTAACTGATCAGGTCGCCAGCTGCTCGCTGGCCCAGTCGAGGAAGGCCTGCGCCGCCGGTGACGGGCGCATGGCACTGGACTGGGCCAGCACCACCGGCTGCGGGCTGACCGTTTCCAGCAGGGGCCGGCAGGCCAGCGGCTGGCCGTCGTAGCTGCAATCGGCCACCGGCCGGGTGCAAGACAGCGCCACGCCATAGCCATGGGCGACCAGCCCGCGCTGCATCTCGAAAGTCTGGGTCAGTTGCAGGCTGGCCGGTTGCAGGTCATGGGCCCAGAACAGCGAAAGAAAGTATTCGCGGGTCCGGGCGATGTCTTCGAGAATCAAACACTCCGTGGCCAGGTCCACCAGCGATACCCGCTCCTGCAACGCCAGCGGGTGGTCGGCCGGCAGCAGGGCATAAGGCGTCAGCTGCGCCAGCACGCGCTTTTCGATCGGCGCATCGAGCCCCACGTCATAGGTCAGCGCCAGCTCCGCCTTGCCATCGGCAAGGCGCCGGTTGACCTCGGCAAGATCGGCCTCGAACAAGGTGATGGTGACTTCCGGATGGCGCCGGCGAAAGCCGCTCAGCAAGCGCGGCGCGTAATAGGGCCCCAGGTCCTGGAAGCAGATCAGGCTCAGGCTCCCGCGCACCACCTGTTGCTGCTCGCCCTTGCCGCTGATGGCCGAGGCCAGGTTGAGCATGTCGCGCGCCTGTTCGAGCAGCTTGCGCCCGGCCGGGGTCAGCTCCAGGCCACGGCTGACCTGGCGATGAAAGAGTTTCTCGCCCAGGCTCGCCTCCAGCTGCGACAGCGCCAGCGACACCGACGGCTGGGAAATATGCTTGGTGCGCGCCGCAGCACTGACACTGCCCTGCTCGGCGGCGGCGACGAAATACTCCAACTGGCGAAAGGTGAAGCCGATCATCGCAATGCCCCTCTGGGATGCTGGAACCAACAGTCGCGCAGTTACCTCGCCAGCGCCGGGCTCAACGCCGCGGGCGTATGCCAGGGGATATCAGCCCAGGCACCGCTGCCGGGGGCCAGCAACTGGCGCAGATGCTGCTCGTGGAACGCTTCGCCCAGCGAGTCGACGCGAAACGCCGCAACCCACTGCTCGCGCCCCAGCTTATAGGCTTTGCCGAAATCTTCCCAACTGTCGAAACAGTCCTGCGCCCGCTGCGCATTGAGCAGCAGCACACGCCAGGCAAGGTCAGGCTCGAGCCAGCGCATCAGCAGCGCACAACGGGCCACAAACGCCACCCGCGCACAGGCAAAGGCCATGGCCGCACGCGGCTCATCGCTGGCCGTCAGCGCCTGCAGGTCGAGGCTGTACCATTGCTGTTCGAGGCTCGCGCGCAAGTGCGCGCGCACGGCCTCGTCATCGCAGTTGCTGCGAACCCCGGCCTGGTGCAGCAACGCTGCCCGCACGATCTTCTGCGCTTGCTCGTTGAAGTGATCGCAGGCCGGCGAGTAGAAGCCCTCGACGCCCATCGCATCGGCCATGGGCCTGGCCAGCAACAGCGACCAGTGCTTGCGCTG
Source organism: Pseudomonas sp. B21-035 (assembly GCF_024748945.1). Taxonomy (NCBI): domain Bacteria; kingdom Pseudomonadati; phylum Pseudomonadota; class Gammaproteobacteria; order Pseudomonadales; family Pseudomonadaceae; genus Pseudomonas; species Pseudomonas sp. B21-035. The sequence continues at coordinate 1,442,642 of NZ_CP087179.1, read as the reverse complement.
GCTGAACAACGGCGCGGCGCGCGGTCGCAATGCCCGCCATAACAACCAGGCTGATACAACCGTCGCGATCAGTAAAAACATGCGTTTCTCCTTACCTTGCCCGGGCCTGCCAGGCCTGGATTTCCTCACCCTCGGCGGGCGTCATGTCCGGCCATGGCACGCCTTCGGTCTGGTACAGCGGATCATTGAGCTGACGCTCAGCGCGCTTGCTGACGATATGCCGGGTGGCGTACTTGACCGACACCGCTTGCGGGCCAGCCTGCAAGAACTGCTGCGGCTGACGCCCGGCCACCAGCCACTCGACCATGGCCGAAGGCGCTTCGAGGCGCTCGTACAGCTGCGGATAGCGCGCCACCAGGCGGGTCTGCGCGGTCGGGTCGCTGACCTCTTCGATGCGCAGCCACCCAGCTTCAGTGCGTACGATGCCGATGGCGATGCAGTCGGCGGGCGTCTGCTGGTCGGTGCCCAGGGCATTCAGGCACTGCAGCAAGTCCTGGTAATAGCGCTCGACCGGCGGCCGGTTCTGCTTGCCCTTGACCTGCTCGACGGTCAAGGTGCCGTCGGCCTGAACGATCAGGCTGATGGTGATGTGTGGCTGGCCCTGGCCGTCGCGAAAACTCAACACGCGCATGCGCCGCTGCTCCACCGCTTCGGCATAGCGCTCGCCGTAGCCGCCGGTGAGGGCGCGGCGATCGGCGAACTGGCCCAGGCAGTGGCGCATCACGTAGCTTTCAAAGGCCATCTCGGCGCGCAGCAAAGGGCTCTCGGGGCGCAGCTCCTGCAATACGTGCTCAGCAGTGGTCACCCGCGTGAGCAAGGCCTCGGGCTGGCTCTGGCGCCAGCCCTGCTCGACCCGCGCGGCCATCTGCGCATGCTCCTTGTGCCACAGCGCCAGCGCCTGCGGGCAGTTGATGCGATCGAGCTTGCCAGCCAGCGCGGTGCCCTGGCGCGAGGTCAGGAACTCCACCAGCAAGGCCTCCTCGGCCAGCAGTGGCGCCTGCTGCGGATCGATCCAGACCAGCGGCGCCTGCTGCGACTGTTTGCCGGCGTCGCCCAAGTGCCTGGCCACCCACGCCGGCGGTTCGGCCCCCAGCGCCTCGACCGCCTGCTCCAGGGTCAGGATCGGCCGCGCCGGCTCGAAGTTGCCGACCAGGTGCCGGTAGAAATGGTTGAGCAACCATTTGCCCACCTCTGGCGCATCACCACGGGCCTTGCTGCGCTCGGCAATTGCGCGCTTGAGTTGATCGGCATTGAGTGCGTTGCGCGGGGCGTAACCGGACTGTCGCAGCTCCGGTGTCACTTCCATATCTGCCACCAGGCCTTGCCAGCCGGTTTTTCAACGGCCTGCAGCTCGGCGATGCTCTGGCTGAAGATTTCATTGTTGCTCTGGTCGATAGCGTTGTCTGGATCACTGCGCAGGATCGAGCGCTGGTAGTAGGCGATGGCCTCTTCCTTGCGCCCCAGGCCCTTGAGCACATCGCCGGAGCAGCCCAGCAGGCTGGCGATGTCACCTTCGTTGACATAGGGCGCGTAGCGCAGCCACAGGCTGGTGGCGGCCTCCGGCAGGTTGTACGACAGGTACGTGGCCACTTTTATCCGCGCGAACAGTTGCGAGATTTCCAGGTCCTTGTCGGCGACTCCTTGCTCTTGCTGCCAGTTGAGCACGCGCTCAAGCCAGATCAGGATTTCGCGTTCGCGGTCCAGGCGGTACAGGGCCCGGCTGACTTCGAACAGGTACTCTTCGGGGTCGTGGCGGCTGTAGCCATAGTCGGCAGCGAAGTGCCAGAGCTGTTCGGCGGCTTCGGCGATGCCCGCGTCATCCCCCAGCTCAATGCGGTTTTGCAGGGTGCCATGATAGTGTTCTGCGAACGGACTGGCGGCAATGCCACGGGCATGCAGCTCCAGGGCCTGCTCATACATGCGCAGGTCGTTGTAGCAGCGGTAGTTGATCGCCAGGTTGTTGCAGAGCATCGAGTACATGTGCACACAGGCATCGTAACGATGCCCGCGACCGGTGGCGAAGCATTGCTCCATGCGAGCCTGGCCGCGTTCGTAGGCCAGCTTTTGTACTTCGCGCAACAACGACCAGGCCTGATCTGCTTCCTCGCTCGAGAGCTTCTCGACTTCCACCTCGACCAGGTCGTCGATGTTGCAAGCGAAACTGTAATAGTTCATGCCACCAGCCATTGTCAGCAGCGGTTGGCGCAAGGCATCGACAATGCCGAACACACTGGCATGGGCGCTGAACAGGCTGTAGGCGCTGCGGTGGTCTTGCATATTGCCGGCCGAAACGGCCTCGCGCAGCATCGTAAGTTCAGTGTTGGCGTCAATGCGCCCGGCCTGGCGTTCACGCACTGCCAGCAGGCGGTTGATCCAGGGGTGGTTCGGCGCGCGGCGGCGGGCTTCTTCCAGGGCCTGGGCGAAAACGTTATCGAGCTGCTCAAGGTCATCGCGGGCAGCATACAGCGCATCGAGCAGCGGGCCCATGGACGGCGTCGACTCGTCGCGCCATGGCAGCCCGGAAACAAACCGCTCCAAGACCTTTTGATCATCACAGGCGCGCATCACGCACAGCGGCCACCATGGCGACTGATCCTCGGCATCGAGCAGACGATCGTGTACCCAGTAGGCAGTGCCCGGCCACATCTGGCTGCGAACGCCATAGATTTCCATGAATGCACGCTGCCCGGCGTCGTCGATCTGACCGTTTTCAAGCAACCAGGGCAAGTGGAATTCGACAAAGTTGTCGCTGCCGCTGGAGTCCAGTTCCAGGGTCGCCACTTCACAGATTTTCAAGGCGCCGGGCAGGTCGCCCTGGGCCTTCAATGAGCGCGCCGCCAGGCGCGCCAGGCGCACTTCCCACTCGCGGCGCTGGGGCAGCGACAGCTCAGCGATCAACTGCACTACAGGTTGCTCGAACATCGCCAGGCGCAGCGGCACGATTTCGATCAGTGCATCGCCCAGCCACAGCCAGTCGTTGCCGTCGACGTCCTGGTCAGCAGCGGCGGTGCGCAACGCGGTAATTGCCGCCAGCGCCGCTTCGCGAGCCTCTTCGTCACGTTCGTGGGCAGCCAGCACCCGCGCCCGGCGCCGGTGCTGGTCGGCATCGTCCCAGGCCCGCAAGGCATGGCGGCCGGGGTTGATCAACGCCAGGGTGTGACGCACCTCGATGGCCTTGAGGGCGACGTCGAGGGTGGTGTGCTGCAGATCGTCAAAAATGCGGTAGCGCCGGTACTGTTCGATATCGAACGCCAGCGACTCGTTGCTCAGTTGCTGCAGGGCGTCGAGGGCCTGCAGCAGGCCTTGCTCGTCTTTGAGGTAGTTGCAAAGGCGCAGCTGGTAGATCAGCAGGTTGACCTTGAGTTCGTTGCGCGCCTCTTCTGGCGTCGCCTCGATCAGCGCCTGGCCGTCGTCGGCCAGCACCGCCCTGGAGGCGTCGGCGTCTCCGGCGTTGACCCACAGCACGTGCAGACGGTCAATCGATTCCAGCGAGGCTGCCTTGAGCGGCTGGGCGCGCAGCAGGCCCAGCACGTGGTCGTCACCGTGTTCCTGATGTTCGACCTCAAGACGGTCGATGAATTGATCCAGCTGGATTCCGGACAGCACGGTGCTGTTCTGCGTCATTGTGAACTCCATTTGCGAATGACTGTGCATCGCCCGATGCGCCCTGCGCCGGCGCCCTTGAACGGGCCAACGGGTACTCGTGTACGTCGGCCCTGGACAGGCAACGATGACGAAAGGGATCGGGCAATACAGCGAGGTGCTGCACGCTACCAGTTGGCGTTTGAAAATCCAAGCGGGTGCAGGGGGTGGGCGCGCTGATTAATGCGCAAACAGCGGATCGACACTGTGCAGGCAGCGCTTGATCGAGTCGAGGTCCGGTGCCGGCGACAGGCACAGTTGAATCCTGGCATTGACCGGCACCGAGACCCGCGAACAATCGGCGCGTTGCCCTTCATAGATCAGCGCATGGCGGATGCGCGGGTTGTCGTGGCAGAACTTCAACAGGTTGAACTGCCGGGAAGGCACCAGCACCGTGTTGACGATCAACAAGTCGAAGGGTGTGCCCTGCGCCCGGGTCGCGGCTTGCAACGCTTGAAAGCTACTCAAGTGGGCAACGCGGCTGTACCCCAGGCGGTTGAGCATGTTTTCTATCTTGCTTCGCTGATCCTGCTGCCGATCAGCGATCACTATGCGCAATGCTATGTTTGACATTCGGTAAACCTGACAGATGGGCTCCGCGAGTCTTTATAAACGCTGCGACTCGCTGAAGTACTGGCAAGGTTACCGTTGGTCGTCTGCGGAGACTCTAAGACAATTCTCAAACGCCCTTACGCCCAAGCCTTAAGGCGTGGTCAGGGTAATCAGGTAGGCGCCGGAACTCAGGGCCTTGCCGGAAGCATCCAGCAGCGCGTACTGCTGGTTGTAGTAACGCCCGGCCGTGCCGCTGTCGGCCACCAGCCTGACGTTGACCGGCGCATGGTCGGGCGTAGTGACCGAAGCCTGCGGGACGACCTGCTGCAGCTCGATGCGGGTACCCCGGGCCTGGGCCGGGCAATCGCTGAGGTTCAAGGCACCGGCCCGGGCCGAAGGCGTGCACGGCGACTCGACGATGCTGCCGGTGAAATTGATCACGCCCTGGGCAACCGGCGTGGCGGCCATGCAGGCCCCGTTCAGACCCAACAGCAACCCTGCAGCGATAGCAACATATTTACTCTTCATGCCGACACTCCTGCGAAAACGGTTGATACCTTGAGTGTCGGCCAGACGGCGCAATGTTTAAGGATTGTCTGATAGGCATTGTTGCGCTTTGCCAAGCAGGTCGCAGAACCGGACAAATAAGCGCCCGCTGGCTGGTCAACGCCTGCGCCAGGGCCTATGTTTAAGGATTGTCTGATGTCTGCAGCATTCGCGACTCACTAGAGTCGGCGAATGAGATTAAAAAGCTACCTGCTGCAAATCAGCCCGCTTCTTTCCAGCCCCGAAGCCGCCCGCCGCTTGCTGCGGTTGTTCGCCGTGGTTTTGCTGATCGGCATCTTCAGCGGCGTGTACAACTTCCTGTTGTTCACCTTCAACAACGACATCTCCCAGCGTCGCGGCTACATGAGCAGCGCGATCGCCGAGGCGCACACCTTCTTCACCAACCGCGAGGCCTTGCTCGAGAGCCTGAGCCTGTCGGCGGTGCGCAAGTCGAAACAGGCAAGGTCCCTGGTCTACCTGCCATCGAGCGAAGAAGTGCACCTGCAACTGGGCAGCACCAGCGACAACCGCTGGAGCATCTGGCTGACCCAGCGCATGCGCGATTACATGAAGGACAAGCAGGTCAGCCTGCTGTATGTCGACACCGGGCCGAACGCGCAGGTCAGGCGCCTGTACAACTCCGCCCCCGGGGTGCCGGGGTTTTCGCCGCGCATGCTTGAGCAGCTACAGGCGCTCAAGGACAACAGCCCCTACCCCGCCGCCGAACTGTGGCTGACCGACCAGACCGAGCAGCGCTCGTACCTGTACATCTTCATTCGCCTGGATGAGCGCGACGCCGAGTCGGGCTGGCTGGGCCTGGAAATGGACAGCCGCGAGGTGTCGGCGGCGCTCAACGACCAGAGCGCCGGCGAGTTCATGATGCTCAACTCCGAAGGCATGCTGGTGTTCACCAACAGCCACGATGCGCACCTTGGGCAGATGCTGCTCAACTCCCAGGGGGAAAACTTCTTCGGTTTTGTCGGCGACGGCTGGATCCCCGACCACCTGGTGATCCGCAAGCACCTGAAGTCTTCGGACTGGCAACTGGTGTACTCGATCGACCTGCTGGCGGTGCTGGCCGGGTTGTGGAAGCAGTTGGTCGGCTCGCTGCTGTTCTGCCTGTTCACCGTGACCCTGATCCTGCTGCTGATGCGCCGCATCGAGCATCGCTTCATAGCACCGGCGATCAACCGCATCCAGGCCCTGATCGAAAGCGAGGCGTTCAGCCGCGATGTGATCCAGACCGCACCGGTGGCCTTGTGCGTACTGCGCCGCACCGACGGCAAGGTGGTGCTGGAAAACACCCTGGCGCAACAATGGCTGGGCGACGGCCTGGAGCGCGATGTGCTGTGCGCCGGCTGGATCAACCAGGCCTTCGCCAGCCAGCAAGCCGAGCGCAGCGACTACTTCGCCACCGCCGATGGCCGCCACCTGTACCTGAGCAGCGCGCCGACCCGCTACAACGGCGAAGACGTGCTGTTCTGCGCCTTCAGCGACATCAGTGCGCGCAAGCAGGTTGAAGCGGCGCTGGAAGAAGCGCGGCAATCGGCCGATGCCGCCAACGAGGCCAAGACGCTGTTTCTGGCGACCATGAGCCACGAGATCCGCACCCCGCTGTACGGTGTGCTGGGTACCCTGGAACTGCTGGCGCGCACCCAGCTCGATGCCCAGCAGCGCGATTACCTGCACGCGATCGAAGGCTCGTCAGCAACCCTGTTGCAGTTGATCTGCGACGTGCTGGATGTGTCGAAGATCGAAGCCGGGCAACTGGCCCTGGAGCTGAGCGAGTTCTCGCCCGCGGAGCTGGTCCACGAGGTCATCCAGGGCTACAGCGCCGCGGCCCAGGGCAAGAACCTGCAGTTGTACGCCTGCTTCGATCCGCAACTGCCGGAGCGGCTGATTGGCGACGTGACGCGGATCCGCCAGATCCTCAACAACCTGCTGAGCAATGCGGTCAAGTTCACCGACAGCGGCCGGGTGGTGTTGCGGGTCAAGCTGATCAACCGCGATGGCGAGCGTTCAAGCCTGATGTGGCAGGTGTCGGACACCGGCAAGGGCATCGCCGAGGAAGACCACCCGTACATTTTCGAGCCGTTCTACCAGACTGAAGGCAACACCAACGTAGTGGCCGGCACCGGCCTGGGCCTGCCGATCTGCCAGCGCCTGACCCAGTTGATGAACGGCCAGTTGCGCATGGTCAGCGAACTGGGCCTGGGCAGCAGTTTTACCCTGACCCTGCCACTGGAAGAAGCCTCGGCCAGCAGCGACCTGCCGGCCCAGGGCAACCTGTTGCCCGAGACCATCTACGTAGTCTCGCCGATTCGCGAGCTGGCGCAGTCGATCAGCGGCTGGCTACGCCGCTGGGGCGCCCGGGCCCAGGTCGGGCGGCCAACGCCGGCGGATGCCGCCAGCGGCCACCTGCTGCTCGAGCTGCACCCCGGCAGCGCCGAGCAAGCGCTGGTGGCCGACTGGAGCGGGCCGCTGATCCTGGCCAGCGCCCATGGCTGCTGCGAGCCGCAACTTGAAGACGGCCGCTGGCAGGTCAACCTCAACCACCTCAGTGCTCTTTACCAGGCCGTCCGCCAGGCCCAGGGGCTGTGGATCGCCCGTACCGATGACCCGCAAAAACGCGAAATGCAGAAACTCGAGCTGCACATCCTGGTGGCCGAAGACAACATCATCAACCAGTTGATCCTGCGTGATCAGCTCGAAGAGCTCGGCTGCACCGTCGAGTTAGCGGGGGACGGTATCGAGGCCCTGCAATTGTGGAAAAGCGGGCACTTCGACGTGGTCCTGACCGATGTGAACATGCCCAAACTCAATGGCTACGAACTGGCCAGAGAACTGCGCCGCCAAGGCTGCTCGATCCCGATCATCGGAGCGACGGCCAATGCCATGCGCGGCGAAGCCGAACTATGCCTTGCAGCCGGAATGAATCATTGCCTGGTCAAGCCTTTCGCGCTGCGGGCCTTGTTCAACTATCTGGCGCCTTATCAAGAGACCTCTCATGAAGCCCTATAACATCTTGATCGTCGAGGACCACCCGTTCCAGCACATGTACTTGCAGCACCTGTTCAGCGAACTGGGCGATTTCCATTTCGAAGCGGCCCAGGACGGCAAGGAAGCGCTGGAACACCTGCAGCGGCGTGACTTCGACCTGGTGCTGACCGACCTGCTGATGCCCGGCATGGACGGCGTGCAGTTCATCCAGGGCCTGGCCAGGCTGCGCAGCAAACCGGACCTGGCAATCATGAGCGCCGCCTCCAAGCGCATGCTCATGGCTGCAAGCCTGGTGGCCAAAAACCTTGGCGTCGAAGTGATCGGCCTGCTCTCCAAGCCGGTCAAGCCCGATGCCCTGCGCAACCTCACCGATCAGCTCAACGGCAAGAACCGCAGCGCGCCGCCGGTGCCGCCGGCGGTGGCGCAGTTCGACTACCAGGCGCTTATCCATGGGCTGAGCAACGGCCAGTTCCAGGCCTGGTTCCAGCCGAAAAAATCCCTCAGCAATGGCCGCATCGTTGCCGCTGAAGCCCTGGTGCGCTGGATGCACCCGGAGCAAGGCGTGCTGCTACCCGGCGCGTTCCTGCCGGCGTTCAAGACCTTCGAATTGGAAGAGCGCCTGCTGTGGCTGATGCTCAAGCAGGCGATCCATGCCCAGGCGCGTTGGCGCCAGCAGGGGTATGACATTCCGGTATCGATCAACCTGCCGACCCACCTGCTCAACAGCCATGACCTGGCCGACCGCTTGCTGGAGTTCGTCCTGCACCACCAGGGCATCCCCGGCAAGATCTGCTTCGAGCTGATGGAGTGCTCGGTGCCCCAGGACATCAGTAACTTTTACGCCGGCGCCTGCCGCTTGCGCATCAAAGGCTTCGGCCTGTCCCAGGATGACTTCGGCAAGGGCTACAGCTCGTACATGAACCTGGTTTCGACGCCGTTCACCGAGCTCAAGATCGACCGCGCCCTGGTCCAGGGCTGCCACGAAAACGAAAGCATGACCTCGGCGCTGACCAGCATCGTCGCCCTGGGCCGCAAGCTAGGGTTGACGGTGGTCGCCGAAGGGGTCGAGACGCCCCAGGAGCTTGCCCTGTTGCGCAAGATCGATTGCAACCAGGCCCAGGGTTTTCTGATTTCCCACGCGGTATCGTCCGAGCAGTTTCAGCAATTGCTCACCAATGACGGGCCGGCCACCTTCTATTGAGTGGCCGCAGCGCCCTTGAATTGCCAGCAGAGGTACACTCCATCCAGCCACCACCCTTACTGATACTGCGGAAGCTCCTGATGAAGCACGACAACGCCCTGCTGGAAAAACTCACCCGCAGTTCGTTGCGTCTGAACAAAGGGATGATGGTGTTGCTTGGCCTGGCTTTGCTGTTGGTCGGCACCAGCTACTGGTCGTTTCAGCGCCTGATCGAAGAGCAGCACGACACCGTGCGCTTTCACTTTGCCCGGCTGATGGAAAACATCCGCGAGCAGGAAGTGTTCTTGCGCAGCCTGGCCCAGCGCAGCCATCAGGGCGAGTTGCTCAAGGACGAGAATGCCCAGGTGCGCTTGCTCAAAGCCTTGCCGGAAGAAGGCCCGAATATTTACCAGGGCCAGGAGTTTTCCTACTCCATGCCCTTCAGCGCCAAAATCGACCCAGAGAAAATCGCCGCCAGCGAACACGCCAAGATCTTCTCCCTTGGCGTGCACCTGGCGACCTTTTACAGCACGTTCTGGTCGACCTCGCACTACCAGTCGCCGCATGTGTTCCTGTTCAACCAGCACGGCAACTTCGACATCACCGTGCCGGCCGCAGGCCATGCAGGGGCCAAGACCGTACCGCACAACGAAAGCTTCATCGACATGATCCGCAGCGTGATCGATCGTCTGCCGCGCGACCATCAGTTGCTGCGCGAAGGTGAAGTCTGCTGGCAACACTATGGCCCAAGCGCCGCCAGCCCGGGCCCGGCGCGCATGCTGGCGTACATCGGCATCCAGCTGGCCGCGGACGAAATCCACATCAAGGGCGCCGACACCCGGGTGATGATCGCCAGCATCCTCGATTTGTCCCAGGCCAATGACTACGAACGCACCATGGAATGGTCGATCTATGACCACTTCACCCTGGTGGCGCCTTCCGGCCAGGTGCTGATTGGCGCGTTGTGGCCAGAATCGCCGCTGCATGAGGGGATCAACTTCAAGCCCGAAGGCCTGGTGTTCAAGCTGGTCAACCACAATGGCCCGGCGTGGACGGCAGTCTATGCCCTCAACTACCGCAGCTTCTTTCGCTATGCCCTGTGGCCGCTGAGCAGCCTTGGCGCCGCGCTGCTCGCGCTGGTCACCATGGGCTGGGGTGCCAACCGCTGGTACCGCCGCCAGGTGATCCTGCCGGCGCGCCAGGCGCATGCCAGCATCGCCGAAAGCGAAGCCTTCAGCCGCGTGGTAATCGATACCGCGCCCACCGGCCTGTGCGTGGTGCGCCGCGCCGACAACCAGGTGCTGGTGGAAAACCAGCGGGCCCAGCAGTCGCCGGGCAGCGCCAAGCTGATCAGCGCCCTGGAGCGGCGCACCGACCAGGGCGAGACGGGTGAGACCTACCTGGAAATCGACGGCCGGCACCTGCAGGTGGGGTTTGTCTCGACCCGCTACCAGGGCCAGGATGTGCGCCTGTATGCCTTCAACGACGTCACCCGGCATATTGAAGATGCCACGGCCCTGGAAGAAGCGCGGCGCGCCGCCGATGCCGCCAACGAAGCCAAGACCCTGTTCCTGGCGACCATGAGCCATGAAATCCGCACCCCGCTGTACGGCGTGCTCGGCACCCTCGAACTGCTCGGCCTGACTCGCCTGGAGCCGCGCCAGCAGGAATACCTGCAGACCATCCAGCGCTCGTCGGCTACTTTGTTCCAGCTGATCAGCGACGTGCTCGACGTGTCGAAGATCGAGTCCGGGCAGATGGCGATCGAGTCCATCGAGTTCTGCCCCCTGGACCTGATCGAAGACACCCTGCACACCTATGCCGCCTTCGCCCAGCGCAAGGGCCTGCAGCTCTATGCCTGCACCGACGCCGCGCTGCCCGAGCGCCTGCTCGGCGACCCGATGCGCATTCGGCAGATCCTCAACAACCTGTTGAGCAATGCCATCAAATTCACCGACACCGGGCGCGTGGTCCTGCGCACCCGGGTGCTGGCGCGAGAAGATGACAAGGTCAGCCTGGAGTGGCAGGTCACCGACACCGGCATCGGCATCTCCACGGCGCAGCAGGCCAAACTGTTCGAGCTGTTCTACCAGGTGCAGGACGCCTGCAGCGAAGGTGGCGCAGGCCTGGGCCTGCCGATCTGCTGGTGGCTTAGCGAAATGATGGGCGGGCAACTGAAAGTGGTCAGCGAACCGGGGCTGGGCAGCAGTTTTGCCCTGCGCATGAGCTTGCCTGTGCTGGCAGGCCAAACCCTAAGCAGCGCGCCAGTTGCAGCCGCGTCGATTCCGGTTTACGTGCGCGCCCCGGTACAGGAGCTGGCGCAATCGCTGGTCGACTGGCTTGTCCGCCTCGGCGTACACGCCGCCCTGGCCCCCCAGCCACTGGAAGCCAAGCATGCGCCGGCGGTACTGGTCGATGCCTTGCCGGCGACCAACGCCCCAGCCTGGCCGGGGCCACGGGTGCTGTGCACGGCCGGTGGGCGCAACCCGCCGGAATACACCGGGCAGAGCTGGAATGTCGACCTGCACAACCTGCGCGCCATCGCCGACGCGGTGGGCATGGCCCGCCTGGGCGCGCCGCAGGCATCGCAGCAGGCCGCGCAACAGCAGGCCGACAACCTGCAACTGCGCATCCTGGTGGCCGAAGACAACCCGATCAACCAGGCGATCATCAAGGAACAGCTCGAGGCCCTGGGCTGCACCGCGGTGGTCGCCAGCAACGGCGAACAGGCCCTGCACCTGTGGCAGCCCGAGGTCTTTGACCTGGTGCTGACCGACGTCAACATGCCGGTCATGAACGGCTATGAGCTGGCCCGCACCCTGCGCGAGCATGACCCGCAACTGCCGATCATCGGCGTCACTGCCAACGCCATGCGCGAAGAGGGCATGCGCTGCATCGCCGTCGGCATGAACGCCTGGATCGTCAAGCCGCTGAGCCTGCAGACCCTGCGCGGCCACCTGCTCAAGCTCTGCCGCCCGGCCTTGCAGAATGCAGCAACGCGGGTCGAGCCAGACACCCTCACCGCCCCCGCCGCCGCCCCGGCCACCGATAGACTGCAGCTTTCAGAGCGGATGCGCCCGCTGTTCATCACCACCATGCGCGATGACCTGCAACTGATCCGCTGCGCGCTGGAGCAAAGTGACGCTAGAATCGTCGCCCAAAGGCTGCACAGCATCGCCGGCGCCCTCGGCGCGGTACAGGCCAGCGACCTGGCCGAGCACTGTACGGCGCTTGAGTGCCGCCTGGCAGGCGGGACAATCGATGCTTCCCTGCGCCTTGAAGTGCAGCAGATACTGAGCCGGCTTGCCGCTGTTGTGGATGCGCTCGAGTAACAACAATCAGGCTTACCTGCGGCCGTATGGACACCCCCTAACCTTCTATACCGGTACTACGGACAGCCACTATGGACAAACTCAAAGTCATCATCGCGGACGATCACCCGATCGTGCTTCTCGGCGTGCGCGAACTGGTAGAACGTGACGAACGTTTTTGCGTGGTCGGCGAAGCCGTGTGCTCAAAAGGCCTGATCGAGCTGCTCGAACAGCAACCGGTGGACCTGGTGATCACCGACTACAACATGCCGGCCGATTCGCCCTATGGCGACGGCCTGAAACTGGTCGATTACCTGAAGCGGCACTTTCCGCATTTGCAGGTGTTGATCCTGACGATGATCTCCAACCACCTGATTCTCACCCGCCTGCATGAGCTGGGCGTGGTCGGGGTGATCCAGAAGAGCCAGTTGCACACCGAAATCCAGTTGGCGCTCAAGGCCGTGGCCCAGCAAAGCCAGTACCGCAGCCTGGAGCCTGCAAAAACCTCGGTCATCGAAACCACCGCGGCGATCGAGGACCGGTTTGCCACACTGTCACCCAAAGAGTTTGAAATACTGCGATTGTTTGTCGCCGGTAAAAGTGTCAGTGATATTGCCCGCAGCCAGAACCGAAGTGCCAAGACCATCAGCGCGCAAAAGATTTCGGCCATGCGCAAACTTGATGTTAATAGCGACCAGGACTTACTGGCTTATTGCCTGGAGCGCAGTATCTTTAACTAAGTTTCCGGGCAACAAGGTCAGGAACCGATAAAGACTTTGTTGCCAGAACGCCCGCCCCACCTGGGCTCAGACCTTATAAGAATCGTCTGATGTTCGGCAAACACCCCCCGTTCTATTGTGTATTGGCATTTTCATGCAGCACTTTCCAACCAATACAAATGGACATCACCATGAAGAAGTTCTCCCTGGCCCTTATCACTCTGTCCGTACTTGCAGCGTCCGGCGCTGCCCTGGCAGCAGAAACGACGCCTGTTCAAGGTGGCAGCGGCAAGATCACCTTCACCGGCGTGATCAACAACGACGCCTGCTCGGTTGACGGCGCCAACGCTGATCGCGTGATCTCCGTAGACATGGGCACTGTATCGATCAAGGACATGGGCACCGCTGAAAGCCCGTCCTCGGGCCGTGTCACCGGTAAAGACTTCAACCTCAACGTCAACTGCAACCTGGGCACCAAAGTCTCGATGATCTTTGACGCCGCCAGCGGCGGTTCGGGCCTGGTCACCGGCAAGAAAGTCCTGGCCCTGACCAAAGGCACCGGCACTGCAGCCAACGTCGGTATCGCCCTGCTCGACAGCAACGGCGCGCTGATCGACCTGAGCTCGAAAACCACCGCCATGATCCAGAGCGACATGCACGGTACCGGCGCTGCCGGTGGCGACGCGATCCTCAACTTCTCCGCCGCCTACGTCACCACTGGCGCAGCGGGCACTGCCACCGCCGGTCGCGGTGACGCCACCCTGCCGTTCATCCTGCAATACGAATAAGTCGTAGCGCCTGAACTGCTTTGTGCGAGGCCGCCCGGCCTCGCCATTGGCCCTGAAGCAAAACCCCTGAATCAAACGGTACAGACCATGTTGCGTCGTTCTATTCCCGCATGCCTGGGGCTGCTCGGCATGCTCATGGCCGGCCAGGCCATGGCCAGTATTTCGCTGAGTGCCACGCGGATTGTCTTTGATGGCAACCACAAGGAAGCCAACGTCACCGTGCGCAATGGCAACCAGGACGTGCTGATTCAATCCTGGGTCGACGACAGCGATGCCCAGCGCAGCGTGCCCTTTGCCGTAACCCCGCCACTGGCACGGGTGTTCGCCCGTGAACAGCAGTTGCTGCGAGTGCTGTACGAAGGTGCCGGGATGCCTGCGGACAAAGAGTCGGTGGTCTGGCTCAACGTCCAGGAAATCCCTCAGGCCGCCGCCGCCGCCAACACCCTGCAACTGGCCGTGCGCCAGCGCATCAAGATTTTCTTCCGCCCCGCAGGCTTGCCTGGCAATGCCCTTATGGCGCCGACCGAACTGCAATGGCAACTGCTGCGCCACAGCGGCAAGACCCTGCTGCAGGTCAATAACCCGAGCCTTTATCACGTCTCGATGGCGGATATAAAACTTGAGGCGGGCAAACTTAGCGAACTGGCAGCGGACTCAACCATGGTCGCGCCGGGTGAAGTAAAGACATTTCCGGTTAAAACCCTGGGTAGCGATAACAACGTGCGCCTGAGTTTTTCCAGCATCAACGATTACGGTGCGCAAAACCAATACACCACGACACTGTCCAGCGGCCAGGCAAGTACCGCTGCCCAAGCGCCGGGCAAACAATAACGGTTAATGCCCAGGCGTTAAGCCTGCGCGTAACTGCGCCCCTCGCCGCGCCCAGTCGTTATTCGGGATACAAGGTTCCTTCGCATGTCTTTATCTTCCGGTAACAGGCCAACTCATTGCGCCGGCCAACGTGCGTGCGCTCCGTCTGCAACTGCCCGTCTGTGGAAGTTGAGTGCCCTGTCGCTGGCCGTGCTTGGCGCGATGCCGGTGCTGGCCGCGCAGGACACCGGCGATGCGCAACAACTGGAAGCCTTCAACACCACCTTCCTGCAAGGCGCACCTTCGTCGGTCGACCTGCAACTGCTGCTGTCGGCCAACAGCGTGTTGCCGGGCAACTACCGGGTCGACCTGTACAGCAACGAAGTGCTGGTGGGCCGGCGTGACATCGATTTCAACCGCAACCCGGCCACCGGCCGCGTCGAACCGTGCCTGACCCTGGAGTTGCTGCAACAGCTGGGCATCGACCTGAACAAACTGCAGGCCCAGGGCAAGTTCGACCCGGACACCCCGCAAAGCTGCTACGACCTTCCCAGCCTGATCGACCAGGCCAGCCTGCGCTATGACGCCGCGCGCCTGCAACTGGCGGCCAGCGTGCCGCAAGTGGCAATGCAGCGCGGTATCCGTGGCTACGTCGACCCGGCGCTGTGGGATGACGGTGTGCCGGCGGCGTTCATCAACTACCAGTACAACAGCAGCCGCAGCGCCGGCGATGCCGACACGCGCATCGCCAATAACCTCGGCCTGCGCAACGGCATCAACCTCGGTGCCTGGCGCTTGCGCAACGAGTCGAACTTCACCAGCAGCACCGGTCGCCCAAGCACCTTCAAGAGCAACCGCAGCTACCTGCAGCATGACGTCACGGCCATCAAGGGCCAGTTCAGCGCCGGGGATATCTTCAGTGACACCGACCTGTTCGACAGCGTGCGCTATCGCGGTGTGAAGCTTGCCTCCGACGAAGGCATGCGCGCCGACAGCGAACGCGGCTACGCGCCGATCATCCGTGGCGTGGCACAAACCAACGCCACCGTCGAGATCCGCCAGAACAACTACATCCTGTACACCGCCAGCGTGCCGCCAGGGCCGTTCGAGATCAGCGACATCTACCCGTCCGGCTCCAACGGCGACCTGCAAATCACTATCGTCGAGGCTGACGGCCGCCGTCGGGTGACCACCCAGGCGTTCTCCAGCCTGCCGATCATGGTCCGTGAAGGCCAGGTCAAATACAGCGTCTCGGCCGGCCAGTTCAACAGCAACACCGACGGCATGGCCACCCCGAACATCCTCAGCAGCACCCTGGCCTACGGTATCAGCAGCAGCCTCACCGGGATCATCGGTGTACAGGCCAGCGACAACTACAAGGCGCTGTCGCTGGGCGCCGGCAAGAACACTTCGCTGGGCGCGGTGTCGTTCGACGTCACCCATTCGAGCAGCCGCGCACTGGGGCAAACCACCCAGGGCAACAGTGTGCGTGCCCTCTACGCCAAGACCTTCACCGGCACCGACACCAACTTCACCCTGGCCGCGTACCGCTACTCCACCGAAGGTTTCCGTACCCTGACCGATCACGTCCAGGACTTGAGCAGCGACCTGGAGCGGCGCCCAGGCAACTCCAAGACCCGCACCGACCTGACCATCAACCAGAGCATGGGCCGCAACCGCGAACTGGGCAGCCTGTACGTCAACGCCAGCGACCAGCGCTACTGGAACCGCGGCGGTTCGCAGAGCTTTTCGGCCGGCTACAGCAACAACTGGGGCGAAGCCAGCTACAACCTCGGCGTCACCCGCACCAAGGATTTGGGCGACGGCTACGGCGGCTCAAGCAGCGATACCCAGTTCAACCTGTCGGTGTCCTTCCCGCTGGGCAGCCGCGCCCGGGCGCCGCGTGCGTTCATCACCACCAGCACGCAAAAAGGCGGCGACAGCACCCAGGTTGGCGTCAACGGCTACCTGTCCGAAACCAGCGACACCTTCTATTCGGTCCAGGGCGGCAACAGCAGCTCCGGCGGCAACTCCGCCTCGGCCAACCTCAACACCCGCACCTCGGTGGCCGACATCACCCTGGGCTACAGCCAGGGCCGCGGCTACGACTCGCAGAACCTCAACGTATCGGGCTCGGTGGTTGCCCACCAAGGCGGCATCAACCTCGGCCAGACCGTCGGCGAAACCTTCGCCCTGGCCCAGGTGCCGGGCGTCAAGGGCGCCAAGATCAGCAGCTACAGCGGCGTCGAAACCGGGCGCAACGGCTACGCAGTGATTCCCAACGCGCAACCTTACCGGGTCAACTGGATCAGCCTGGACACCCGCGAACTGGGCGGCGACATCGAAATCGACAACGCCACCCAGCAACTGGTACCGCGCCGCGGCGCTGTGGTGGTGGCCCGCTACACCGGCAAGAGCGGGCGGCGGGTGCAGTTCGAGCTGTTCGACGAACAGGGCGCGATGATCCCGTTCGGCGCCTCGCTGGAAGACGCCAGCGGCAAGCAACTGGCAATTTCCGACCCCAACGGCAAGGCGCTGGTGTTGCTTGAAGAAGACCAGGGCAGCCTGACCATCAACTGGGGCGAGCGCCAGTGCACAGCGCCGTATAGCCTGCCGGAGCGGGACAAGGCGCTGAACTATGAGCGTCAGCGCTTGGTGTGCCGGCCCTGATGCGGCCTCATGTGACCAAAAGCCCCGCAATGCGGGGCTTTTTGTTATCTGTGTGATCCGGAACTTGTTAATAGGCAGAAACGAAAAAACCCCTGAATCTTGCGATTCAGGGGTTTCTCTTGTATGGCGGAGAGAGTGTCCCTTCTCAGAAGCTCCATCAAAAGCCATGGATGCCCAAGTTGGATACTATGGCTTCCATCAATCGCCTGACTGCACTATCCGCGTCACGCCGGAACAGAGCAGGACTCTACTGCAATGGCGGCGGGCTGTACCTTCAAGTCACCAAGGCAGGCGTCAAGTCGTGGCTGTTCAGGTACATGCGCAACGGCAAGCGAGGGGCATGGGCCTCGGCCCACTGCACTCGACGTTGAGACAGAGCAAAAAGCAACGCATCAGCCGCGCCTTTGTACCCCGTCGCATAGAGATCAGCAGGAAAACCTGTCCAACCCAGCATGGCGTTGTTCTGCCAGTCCTCCCCCTTGACGAACAAGCTCCGGCCGGAAAATGCGGACGGAAATCTGTGGTCGTCCGTCAAAGTTGGGTCCAGCAAATGGCCTTCTTCCTCGGTCATGATGCCTCCATTCAAAACTCGTCTTGGGATTAGAGCACGAAGCAAACTCTGTCAGCATGGCCATAAGCATGCGCCAGCTGGCATGCATCGCTTCGCCTACGCGACACCTTCCAAACCAAGGCATTCAGACTCATTGGGCGAATCCTCGGCCCCCAACCAGATGGTATACAACCTGCCCACCTTCTCGGCTCCATGCTCATAGGCGTAGAACGTTGAGACAAACGAGAGAGGGGTTCTGCGCAAGTCCTGCCTCTCCCCTACAAGGCGAGGTTCTGGCCAACGACCATAGGTGTCAGCTGACTCAGCAACGAATCGCTTCTGCAAGTTCTTCTCGATTGCATCTCGGTTTGACAGGAGGTGAGAGCCATTGCTTTCTGGAAAAACAACTGCGGCTAGCGAGTTCTCTTGCGCGATCGTTACAACCACATCAAAGAAGGAATCGACGATCGACGACTCTGTATGTGTTGCAAGCATCTCGTCCATTGGGTTGATGGCCCGTATGACCAGGCACTTCTTGCTCGCATGCAACTCTGGGAGAATCTGAAAGTAGACCAGCGCCATCCCTGCCAGACTTCTTCGAGCCTGATCAAAGACAACAAGATGAGCCTGCCTGGACTCCTCCCACATTGCCGTGTTGTCACGCGAACACAGGGTAGCTGCATGCTTGGCAAAAAAAGCGGCCGGGTGCTTGGAAACCACTCCGACAAGATTCGTTGCTGTATGTTCTGTCTTGTCCCTTACGAACTTGCCTCGCTCTCGAGCCACCCATCGCAGGCATGCCTCCAGAACATTCGACCGCACCAGAGCAAATGCATCATCAAGTTGTTCTTTGCTACTGCCCGAACGAGTATTCTCAGAACCCACGAGCCGCTCGGCCAAAAACCTGGCGTCGCCATCATCGAAGCGGCCAAGGAATCTGGCAGTATGTTTATCCAAGGCGTCTGGCAGATCGCTATCAAACAACCTGCCTAACTGCTCGATTCGCTCGAATGTCTGCGCGCCCTCATCTGCCATCTGCGAAGCAGATTCAAGCCCGCCTGAAATCCACTCCGCGATCATGGAATCGTCGCGTGCGGCGGCCAGCAACACACCAACATGGGCAATGAGTGACCATGGGTCACGAGCGTTGTCGAAAAGACGCTTGGCCCTCAAGTGTTTGCATGCTTCGGAGATAGTTTGGTTGTTGGACAAAGAAAAATGCTTGGCGAAGGCCGCTGCCTGCGCAAGTGCGAGCAGGCTTTGGCGTTCAAGGGTGCCGTTCAAGCGCCGAAACGAGCGCTGCCAAATCATGGGATATGAGCCTTGCAGCTTAAGCCACGACAGATCCGCCTGGTTATTGACTACCCTCGGCCAGAGGGATGTCAGAGTAGAAGATGAGGTTCGATACAGCATTGCGATTGCATCGGCCTCCAACTCATCTAGTTGTGATCCAGCTGGCCCGCCTCCCGTCAGAAGCCCATGTACCAATGGCTCGAGCCTGTCGAGGGTGGCGTAAAGTGCCTCGTGTCCCTCCCAGGCATGACGGAGCACGCTGCTGAGCAGGACGCCCCCCGTTTGCTCCAAAACGATCGGTAGACTGCCGAGTAGTGCATGACGCTCGACAGCATCCTGTTGAGAGTAACGTTGCTGATAAGCAACCCTGACTACCTCGTCAGCAGCATAGGGCCGCCTTCCGATGATGGACTCCACCCGTCGACTCACAGCAGAATAGATCTGGCCCTCGTTCCCAGATAGGACACTGAAATTGTTGCGCGTGTACGCATCGTCAAGCAGTAACCGCGAGATCTCATCTTTTCTATGGCCAATGCGCAGAGACTCTATCCCTCGCGCTTTGTAGTACCACTTCTTGAGAGCCTGAACAGTCCTCAGATCGCGCACCTCGACGAGGTAACTGAGCATTTCACGTCCAAGGTGAACGATGGGAAGCGCCTGCTGCAGCGACCTGAAGTCGTCTAAGTCCGTCGCTTCCTGAAGATAGCAACAAGCATCTATGTGCCCCCCTGAACCAGCCTGCCGAACCCAGTCAGCGACGACATCTGGGAGTGGTTGACCACGGACACTGTCAACAATGCTCAGCCATGCATCGACATCGTCAACGCTAAGCTTTTGGTAGCAGTCTTGAAACGAGAGCACAGCGGCGCCGGATACGTAGCCGTGCTTTGCAAGTACAGACAGGAATGGCTCAACCTTTTCAGGTTCTGACAGGTAACCCGTGCACTGCGAGATCTGCTCAATACTCAGTCCAAATGGAGGCGACGCAAGGAGTTTGAGTTCATTGATGGACCGCTTTTCCTCATCGCCCTCACCTACGCAGAGGATCAATGATTGGCACTGGGCCAGTCCCAGCAGGTCGGCCCCTAATGACTTCAATGCCAATGCGAAATCGACCGGAAGTTTCTGATGGGAATCCAGCACCCTGCTGAATCGCGCGATATCCGCCGAACTACTCGCTCCCAAAGTACGCAGAACATAGGCCCAACTCTCTGTTGACGCACGCCACAACAACTGTCCTACTGACTCGAACACTGAACTCAGCTCTACCACCCCGGCCGCTCTCAAAGCTGTCAGATTGGTGTCGAGCTTCTGTGAGTTGAAGAAATGCATGTCGTACTCGAAGATCGTCGCAATCTGACCTCGATCGACTTCGTGATCAAGTAACACGCGAATCATCTGCCTAGCTTGCCGCTTGTAACCACGGGCAGCATCGGCACTGACGCCATACGACTCTTTCTTACGCCCAAGCCGACTGAGCTCCTGCCTTGTACGGACGACTCCCTCCTGAACCAACATCCATGCGAGTTCACCGTCCAGTTGGAAGTTTCCGTATCGAGCCATCGCCACAAGTTCAGGCATTTTTTCCAGATCAAATCGTCGCGCGATTTTGAGCCAGTTATTGTCCAGGGACCGAGCGCCATCTAACTCAGGCCACGAGCTGGGCAAAGCCAATCGTCGAAGTAGAATATCCAGCGATGGAGAGAAGCCTACAGGGCCGGGAAAAGTTGAATGCCAGGCAAATTCAGGGGCGATCAGATTGTCGAATATGTACCGGCGTCCCTCATAGGTCTTCACTTGGACCAGTAGAGCCCGAGCCTTCCGCGCCCCAAAGATCGTCGGTACGAAAAACTGCCCGATTGATCGCCATGTCGAACAGTCTCGCGGGTTGAGAGATATGTTGTTGGGAATGCCAAGTGCACGCCTCACATGGCATTCATCTTGAGGATCTTCGGACAGTAGCTCTGCCACCAAGTGACGAACCGCTTCACGAAATTCCGCGATCTGCTCACGGCGACGCGAATAGGAACGAGATCCCTCACCCTCACTGTAGTAACAACTCAAGACGCAAGGCGCCCCTAAATCGCATCCCACAACAATGCGCTCTCGAAACGCACGGTAATCATTCCGTTCCTGATTGACTAGACCGTTCAAAGGTACTCCCTCTCCCTGGTGCTCAAGCAGATTAAAATACTGCCATATTGCCATTATTCACTGCTTTGGCAAGGCGCGACCCCAACGTTAAGAACTCAGATCCGCCTCGATGGCAGTACATGCATTGAGTTGCCCGGGGCTCGCCATCTTACGAGACGGCCCCAGCGCCTGAAACCGAAGACGATTCAAAGTGTTTGCTCCCGCTTTTTTACGTCACCTACCGCAAGCAAAGTCCGCGGCAACGTAAACCCCTGAAACGGCCGCCGCGTGAACGGATTGAGCGTCTTCTCCGCCGTGATCCGATACCGCATCATCCCGTCTGTTATGCGAAAACTCAGGTCCACACTGGTATCGGTCCGGCCATTGAGCTGGCCCCGGCTGAGCAGACAGAACAGTGACCACGGCCCCTGAAAGCCCAGGCTACTGCTACCCACCACATGAACCAACGTCAGCCGGCTGCCCACACCCTCGCCCAAGGTATTAGGCCAGATCAGCCCGATAGGATTGCTCCGCCCATGCCGAACGCCAACGACAGATTGAGTTAGAAGGCTACTCACCTGAACAAGACGACAAGTATGCGAGGGGCGAACTTGCTGACGCAGGCTCCGTCTATGCATTTTCGGCCAGCACCCCCAATCCGCAAGCTACCCAAGCACCGCCGCCTTGCTGGCCTTGGGCACCCGAGCATTGGAAGCCTACGAATCAGCGCAACATGCTCATCAAGGCTGGAGCGTTGATCTTGGCCGAGCTGGAGCGCCTGGAGCGCATGCATGCTTACTCGCCCACCCATGGCATCCCACAGCCTCGACCTAACCGCGACCTGCGATATCTGCGGCAAAGGGCGGTCCACACGGCAGCACAAAAAGTGCAGCCAGATCCGCCAACGGCGCGAGAATACCAAGTGGGAATCCTACATGGCCAACGTGGCCGCAAAGAAACTTCAACAGTCACAGCGACTGTACGCCACTCGATAAGGCGGAGAACATATTATGGCTAAGCACCAAGTAAAATCTATCGACACTGTTAATGAAGAACAACCAGGCAAGCTGCAATTCTTAATCACTCCATCTACCTGGATACGCAAAGAGCTACTGTTCCCAGTGTTCGGACTGAGTACCGAGGCAGTACGAAAATACCGGGACCGTGGTATCTGGCTAGAAGAGAAGCAGTGGCGAACGGACCCCGCGAACGTCATTGTTTATAACCGCGTAGAAATCGAGAAGTGGATGGCTGGCCATCCATGAAAGAGAAGCTTCCACCAGGTGTCGATACCCTACCGAAAGGCATCGACATCAATGGCAACCTTCTGCGGATCGCCTTCAAGTTTGAAGGCGAACGCCGCCGAGAGCCGCTACGCAACGTAACCAAAATCAACAAGGCCGCTATCGCATATGCGGATAACAAGCGCCGGACGATTCTTGCCGAGATCAAGGAGAACCGCTTTGACTACGCGGCACACTTCCCCGACTCGACTTGGCTAAAATCCAGACTAGAAATTCCAAACGAACCGAGCAAGCGCACTGTTCAGGATGGCATTAATCGCTGGCTGGAAGTTGTTGAAGTCAAGAAAGCTCACAGCACCTTCATCAACTAAAAAAGCAAGTCCGAGCACGTGAAACGAAAATTTGGCGACAGAACTATCGCGAGCATCCCCAAGAGTGAGCTTGAACTATTCCAGGCTGAACTACTTACTGGGGGCCTAAAGCCGAAAACGGTAAATGATGTCTTCACCATTGTGCGCGGTGTATGGGGTGATGCACTTAACGATGAGATTATAAAGTTCAATCCCCTAGAGCGCATCGAAAACATTCAGTCGGACAACGATATCGAATTCGCCGACCCATTCACTCGTAGTGAGATCGACCAGATCGCCATAGCCGACCCAGAGAGGCTGGCGGACAGCCGGATGATCGTATTCAACTGCTGGGCCGGGCTGTCGCTGTCTGAGCTGATTGCAACTGCAGTCGAAGACGTCGACCTGGTGGCTGGCACCCTCACTGTCCGCCGCGCCCTGGTCGCGGGAGAGTTCAAGGTGCCGAAGGAGCGCGCACGGATCCGTACGGTAGAGCTGATCAAGCCCGCTCTGGAACTGATGACCGCGATCATGGCCGACGCCGCGCTGAGCGAGCCGAAACACATCACCGTCGTCCAGAGGGATAACATTACCAAGAAGCACGAACGGGTTCGCTTCCTGTTCCGCAGCTCCACCAGCGGCCTGATGTGGAACGGCAAGACCGTTAGCAACTGGTTCACCGCCCATCTGGAAAAAACAGGCATCCGCCACCGAGGCGCCAACCAAGCACGCCACACCTTCGCAAGCCAAGCGCTATCGAGCTACGTCCCGATTGAGTGGGTTGCCCGGCAACTTGGGCATAGTGATACAACGATGGTCCGAAAGCACTACGGACGATGGATTTCGAGGGACACCAAAAGCATGAGTACGATTGTGTCGGAGATGATGGGTTTTTGAAGTGAAGGCTCCGGTTCTGCCATCGGAGCCTATTTGTCTATTTAGTGGGCCTGATGAACAATCGCAGCGCCCTGGTGGTTTTCGATAATCTTGCCAGCCTTGGTGTTGGCAAAGAAATGCATGTAAGTGTGATGAACTGTCAACACAAGATCTTGCAACTCCGGATCATCCTCAAGCCGCTCGACTTTCAGACCAAACCCTACTGCGTCCTCAATGTGAAAATGTCTAGCGTGGGTCTTGGTGCCCGCGTGATCATTGAGAGCGGTTACAATTCTATTAGCCTTATCTACTGCTTCTTCATCCCCATCAAACATACCGGAAACCAACCAGGCACGAACAATCTGATCAGCAAGCTCAATGGCTTTCTCGCATTCGCCAAGGAATGAGGGATGATACTTACTGATTAAAGCTTGCCAGATTGGGGTCGTTCGAGGATCTTCCTTGACCGCTGCAATTGCTTTCTCAAACTCCTCCAATACCCCGTGAGCCGGAATGCCACCGAACTGAGGATCGAAAGGCCCAATATTAGATTGCTTACCCATTACCAGAGTTGAACAGGCACAGGACATCATCGTGCCTGCCGACATAGCTATCTGGGGAATAACAGCTCGAATATTATTCCCAAACATTTGCCGAAGATAGTGAACAATGGATTCGGCAGCTGATATGTCACCACCTGGAGTATGCAAAATCAGATCGAGGCCAAGGCTCCTGTCTAATCCATGGATGGCATTCATCAACCCATTTTTATCATCATCGTTGACATGCCCCATGGTATAACCAGGTTTTTGCAAGAAACCAGAATAGAAAGCGATGACATTTCGATTAGTTTTTTTATGCAGAAGCGCAAGATATTTTCGCCTAACAACATCGATGCCGCTACCGCCACCTTGCTGTACGATTATTATCTCTTCTAAAACCTGTGTCCAATTTGGCATATCTTCATCCATAAAAAAGCCCGGGAACTCCCGGGCCCAAACTTCGCGACAGGTGTTATTTATCGGAAGCTTTTTTGATCAGTTCAGTCGCAGAAGTGCTCGTCGCATAGCTGACATTTACTTCAGTCAGGATCGAACACTTTTTGAATTGTCGGGTGTAGGTCGCAGCGCCAGGGTACTGAGGGCCTGGGTTAGGATTCAGACCTAACAGCGCGAAACCAGCCTCGAAATCAGTGCGATGAGTTTGCATGCTTTGCTCCAATGAGGCCGGCAGGAAAGCCAGCCCCTAAATTTGGGTCGCGATGCTAGCAAAACGATATTCGCTTTGGAAGCACGCGTATCAATTCCGTCGAAATAACCGACGACCGTAACGCTACGACCGCCGCATCCAGCGAAGTGTTCCACGCCGTGAAACCTTCGATGAACTGAATGTAGCCGATAGAAAATCTCGGCGCCATAGGATTTTTCACCACTCATCCCCTTCCTTGACCACGTAAAAATTGAGATCACAGAGATGGCATATAGATATCAAACGAAGGCCTTGCGACGCTTTCTGGAGAGGTATTCCGAGCATTGGAGTGTCAACCCACACCTCTAGCGCAAAGTGCGTCTACGGGGGCTACAGCGACCTACAGCGGCCTACAAGAGAAAATTTTTGCCCTAAAAATTCCCTAAAATTTTTTCAGCAACGAAAAAGCCCCCGTAAACATCACTGTTTACGGGGGCTTCATCTACTACATGTAATGGCGGAGAGATAGGGATTTGAACCCTAGGTACTGTTGCCAGTACAACGGATTTCGAATCCGTCCCGTTCGGCCACTCCGGCATCTCTCCAGTGGCGCGCATGATACCAGCAGTTTGCCGAAAGGCAAAGCCTGTTTGCGAAAAAAATTCGCGTGGTATCAGGCGCTTGCGTGAACTTGCCGGTTACAGCGGCACGCCCAGGCGTTTGGCAACTTCTTCGTAGGCTTCGATAACGTCGCCCAGACCCTGGCGGAAGCGGTCCTTGTCCATTTTCTTGCGGGTTTCTTTGTCCCACAGGCGGCAGCCGTCCGGGCTGAATTCGTCACCCAGGACGATCTCGCCGTGGAATACGCCGAACTCAAGCTTGAAGTCGACCAGCAGCAGGCCAGCGTCGTCGAACAGTTTGTTCAGCACGTCGTTGACCTTGAGCGACAGCTCTTTCATCTTCGCCAGTTGCTCGGCGGTGCCCCACCCGAAGGCCACGACGTGGGATTCGTTGATGAACGGGTCGCCCTTGGCATCGTCCTTGAGGAACAGCTCGAAGGTGTGCGGGGTGAGCTTCATGCCTTCTTCGACGCCCAGGCGCTTGACCAGGCTGCCGGCGGCGTAGTTACGCACGACGCATTCGACCGGGATCATGTCGAGCTTCTTGACCAGGCATTCGTTGTCGCCCAGCAGCTTGTCGAACTGGGTCGCAATGCCGGCTTCTTCAAGCTTTTGCATGATGAAGGCGTTGAACTTGTTGTTCACCATGCCCTTGCGGTCGAGCTGTTCGATGCGCTTGCCGTCGAACGCCGAGGTGTCGTTGCGAAACAGCAGGATCAAGCGGTCAGCGTCGTCGGTCTTGTAAACCGACTTGGCTTTGCCGCGGTAGAGTTCTTCACGTTTTTCCATGATGGGCTCCGCTTGCTAAATGATGGGCTAGGCGATTTCACGCCAGTCGAGCCCGGAATCCTGATTGGCCACTTGCAGCCAGTCCGGGTCGCAGCCGAGGGTATCGACGAAGCATTGCCGGGCCAGCTGTGGCTGGTTGTTCTTGCTGCTGAGATGGGCCAGCACCAGGTGTTGCAGGTTCTGCCAGTCCAGCTCCGACACCAGGCGCGCGGCCTGATGGTTGTTCAAATGTCCGTAGTCGCCACCCACCCGCTGCTTGAGAAACATCGGGTAAGGCCCGCGTCCGAGCAGGTCGCGACAGTGGTTGGCCTCGATCAGCAGGGCGTCCAGGCCCTGGTAGCTGCTGAGCAGGGCCGCATCATACGAGCCCAGGTCGGTCAGCACGCCAAAGCGCCGGCTGCCATCGCCAAACACGTACTGCAGCGGCTCCAGCGCGTCGTGAGTGACGCCGACGGCGGTAACGCTCAGGTCGCCCAGCTGCAAGGTGTCGTTGGCGGCCAGGAAGCCTGCGGCCTCGACCGGCTTGCGCATGCCGCGCAAGGTGCCGCGGCTGAGGTAGACCGGTACATTGTAGCGCCGCGACAGCAACCCGACCCCATGCACGTGGTCGGCATGTTCGTGGGTGACCAGCACCGCGCTCAATTGCGCCGCAGAAACGCCGAGCAGCGCCAGGCGCCGCTCGGTTTCACGCAGGGAAAAGCCGCAATCGACCAGCAGCAAGGTATTGCCACTGGCGATCAGCGTGCCATTTCCCTGGCTTCCACTTCCAAGTACGGCGAAGCGCACTTAACCCAGGTTGTCCTGAATCACGCTCAGCACGCGGCGGGCAACGTCTGCCGGGGCCACGGTGTTGATGTTCTTCTCGACGGTGACCTGGACGCTTTCGCCCACCTTGCTCAGGCGAACCTGGTAGCGCTCGGCACGGGCTTCACGCTCTTCCTTGCTCGGCGCACTGCCGAACAGGCGGCTGAAGAAGCCTGGCTGCTCTTTGGTCTCGGCTTTCTCGGCAAGGTTGATGTAGTACAGGCCCAGGCTGCGGTTGATGTCTTCAACACGCCATTCGCCCTGCTCCAGGGCACGGCCAACGCTGGACCAGGCGCGATCGAGGTCGGCGCCCAGGTTCAGTACCGGGTTGCCGCTGCCGTCTTCGCTGAGGCTGACGCGGCTCGGGGTATCGAAGTCGCGGGCGGCAAGCAACGACACCGAACCGCCCTTCTCGGCGCTGCGGGTCATGCTGGCGAGCATTTCGTCGACCAGGATGGCGTCAACACCGGTGTTGGCCGAACGTGCCGGGAATTCCTGCTCGGCAGTGCTGCCGGCCGGGCGTTCGACGGTCACGACGTAGACTTCACTGGTGTTGCGCTGCACGCCCGGCTCGATGCGGATGCGCGCACGGACTTCGTTGTCGCTGCTGCTCGAGGCACTGCCCAGGCGCTTGGCCATGGATGCCGAGAGCTCGTCGAAACGCTGCCAGGTGGTGTTGAACTCGCCGGTTTGCGGACGCTCTTCGGCAATCCGGAAGCCGTTGTCTTCAAAGAACTGACGGGCCACCGGCCAGACTTCGGCCGGCGAGCGCTGGGCCAGGACCCAACGCGAGCTGCCGCTCTTCTGCAGGCTGAAATCGCTGATGTCGGCCGCGGCGTTCAACGGCAGCGGACGCGGCACTTCGAATTCGCCCTTGACGTTGTCGTCGGCGACGTTGCGCGGGATCGGCAGCAGCGGGTCGAGCCGCTTGGCGCTGCTGACGTCCGGTGGCAGCTGCATTGGCGGCTTCTGGGTGGCCTCCAGATAATCGCTGCCACGGTCACGGAAGTAACCCTCTTCGCCCCAGAGCCAGCCGCAACCGCTGGTACTGGAGATGATCAAGGCAAGGGCGGAAAGACCAGCCAATCGCTTCATGCGGTGTACGTCCTCAATTAAAACTTCAGGCCGCACTGGCGCATCGCCTGGCGTACCGTATCGTGACAGGATTCGCTCAGCCAGGTCAGTGGCAGGCGGATGCCCTTGTGCATCAGGCCCATTTCAACCAGAGCCCACTTCACCGGAATCGGGTTGGCTTCGATGAACAGGTCCTTGTGCAGCGGCATCAGTTGTTCGTTGATTGCGCGAGCCTTCTGGGCATTGCCCTCAAGGGCGGCTTCGCACAGATCGGCCATTTCTCGCGGGGCGACGTTGGCGGTAACAGAGATGTTGCCCTTGCCGCCCAGCAGGATCAGCTCGACAGCGGTCGGGTCATCGCCGGACAGGACGATGAAGTCCTTGCTGACGCCGTCAAGGATGGCCTTGGCGCGCTTGAGGTCGCCGGTGGCCTCTTTGATGCCGATGATGTTCGGCACGGTCGACAAACGGATCACGGTCTCGGCCTGCATGTCGCAGGAGGTGCGGCCAGGGACGTTGTAGAGAATCTGCGGGATGTCGACGGCTTCGGCAATGTGCTTGAAGTGCTGGAACAGGCCTTCCTGGGTCGGCTTGTTGTAGTACGGCACCACCAGCAGGCAGGCATCGGCGCCGGCTTCCTTGGCGTTGCGGGTCAGGTGCACGGCTTCGCTGGTGGAGTTGGCGCCGGTGCCGGCGATCACCGGGATACGGCCATTGACCTGCTTGACCACCGCTTTGATGACTTCAATGTGCTCATTGACATCCAGGGTCGCCGACTCGCCGGTAGTACCGACGGCAACGATGGCGTGGGTGCCGTTTTCCAGGTGGAAGTCCACGAGTTTGCTGAGGCTGTCCCAATCAAGACGCCCTTGTGCATCCATGGGTGTGACCAATGCCACCATACTGCCCGCAATCATGAAACTGCTCCTGCCGGAAAAAGAGAGCGGTAATGGTACTGGCGCCATCGGCCTTGCACAAGCGAAGCAGGCGGGCGGAGCATTCCCCTCGGCGGCCATTTTCGCTACCCTTCTGTCTTTGATCGGTACATAGTGGCCCGCCGGGCTGCCGACAATGCGCGTAGCCAGCGCCGCAAGGCTCGATCCTGAGCCCCGGGCGCCTGCCTACCGGCCTTTTTGCCACGTCAGGTACCGACCGCTCATCGCTTTAGGAATGCTGCATGTCCACCCCCACCGTTCGCGAACAATTCCTTGTCATCAGCGCCCTGGGTGCCAATCCCATGGAACTGACCAACATCCTGTGCCGGGCCAGCAACGACAATCGTTGCTCGGTCGTCACCTCGCGCCTGACCCGCCACGGCGAGTGCAGTGCACTGGTCCTGCAGGTCGCCGGCAGCTGGGACGCCCTGGCGCGCTTCGAAGGCGCCCTGCCGGGCCTGGCCAAGAAGCACACCTTCACCGTCAACGTGGTGCGCAGCGCCGAGCTCGAAGTTCGCCCGCTGTCGCTGCCGTACGTGGCCTATGTCAGTGCCGCCTACCGCCCGGACATCATCAACGAGCTGTGCCAGTTCTTCATCGACCACCATGTGGAGCTGGAGAACCTCACCTGCGACACCTACCAGGCCCCGCAGACCGGCGGCACCATGCTCAACGCCACCTTTACCGTGACCCTGCCGGCAGGTACCCAGATCAGCTGGCTGCGTGACCAGTTCCTGGACTTCTCCGATGCGCTGAACCTGGATGCGCTGATCGAACCGTGGCGCCCACAGAACCCGATGTAAGGAAGCTTTTCATGGCCGTTGAACTCGACCAACCCGTCGCCGATTTTGAGGCCCAGGCCACCAACGGCCAGACCGTCAGCCTGGCTGGGCTTAAAGGCCAGCAGGTGGTGCTGTACTTCTACCCCAAGGACAGCACCCCGGGGTGCACCACCGAAGGCCAGGGTTTCCGTGACCAGCATGCAGCCTTTGCAGCGGCCAACACCCAGGTGTTCGGCGTATCGCGTGATGGCATCAAGTCCCACGAGAACTTCAAGGCCAAGCAGGCCTTCCCCTTCGAGCTGATCAGCGACAAGGACGAAGCCCTGTGCCAGCTGTTCGACGTGATCAAGCTGAAGAAACTCTACGGCAAGGAATACCTGGGCGTGGACCGCAGCACCTTCCTGATCGACAAGGACGGCGTGCTGCGCAAGGCCTGGCGTGGGGTGAAGGTGCCCGGGCACGTGGATGCCGTGCTGGCTGAAGCGCAGGCGCTGAACGCAAGATAAGCCAATCGCGGGGCAAGCCCGCTCCCACAGGTTCTTTCACTCACTGTGGGAGCGGGCTTGCCCCGCGATGCTTTCAAAGCAGCGGCGCCACCACCGGCTCTCGCCGCGGCCAGGCATCCAGCACGGCCTTGAACAGGGTCGCCAGCGGGATGGCAAAGAAGATCCCCCAGAACCCCCACAGCCCGCCAAACAGCAGCACCGCGCAGATGATCGCCACCGGGTGCAGGCTCACCGCCTCGGAGAACAGCAGCGGCACCAGCACGTTGCCGTCCAGGGCCTGGATGATCGCGTACACCGCCATCAGGTAAATGAACTGATCACCCCAGCCCCACTGGAACAGCGCAATCAGGGTTACCGGTACGGTCACCACCACCGCGCCGACATAGGGCACCACCACCGATAGGCCGACCAGCAGGGCCAGCAACGCCGCATAGTTGAGCCCCAGGCTGATGAAGGCGATGTAGGTGGCCACGCCACAGATCAGAATCTCGATGCCCTTGCCGCGAATGTAGTTGGCGATCTGCCGGTTCATTTCTTCGGCCACCCGGGTCATCAGCGCCCGCTCCTTGGGCAGGTAGCCACTGACCCAATCGGCGATCTGCTCGCGGTCCTTGAGAAAGAAGAACACCAGGATCGGCACCAGCACCAGGTAGATCATGATGTTGACCAGCAGCGGCAGGCTCGACAGCGAGAAGGTCAGCGCCCACTGGCCGAACTTGCCGATCTCGCCGCGCATCACCTCGATGGCCTGCAGCACCTGCTCGTCGGAGACCAGGTGCGGGTAGCGCTCGGGCAACAGCAACAACAGCGACTGCCACTTGCCGAGCATGCCCGGCAGTTCATTGAAGAGAGTGATCAACTGGTGCCAGAGCAGCGGCACCAGCACCAGCAGGAACACCGCCAGGGCGCCCATGAACAGCATGAACACCAGCCCGACCGCATAGCGCGTGGGCACCCGCAGGCGCTCCAGGGCGTTGACCAGGCCTTGCATCAGGAACGCCAGAACCATCCCCGCCAGCACCGGCGCGAGCATGCCACCGAGGGTCAGGACGGCGGTGAACGCCAGAAACAGCAAGACCGCCAGCACCACCGCTTCTTCATCGGAGAAGTAGCGCTGCATCCAGTCGCGAAGCACCTTGAACATTGACGATCCTTTAACAGAAAAAACTCAGGCCTTCTTCAGCCAGTAGGTGTAAACACCGGCCTCGGCCTCTTCGAGCAGCAGCGTATGACCGGCCAATCGAGCAAAAGTGCGAAAGTCGCGCTGGGAACCGGCGTCGGTGGCAATCACCTTGAGCACTGCGCCAGTGGCCAGGCGATTGAGCTCCATCTTCGCCTTGAGCAGCGGCAGCGGGCAGTTCAGCCCGCTGGCGTCGAGTTCGGCGTCATGGGTCGGGATAGCGCTCATGGGGTTCTCCAGGCAGGAATACGGGCACAGGTAGCATTTTGAACAAGCCTGGTAGGATACCGCCACTGGTCGCCAACGTGCGAGCGGGCTACAGTAAGGTTCTTTGTCGACCAGAGCTTCGTGCATGAATTTTCTGCGCCCTACCCTGCTGACGCTGGCCTGTTTGATGGCGCTCCCCAGCCATGCCGACGACCTGCCGTCACTCGGCGACGCCAGTTCTGCCATTGTCTCCCCGCAACAGGAACACCAGCTGGGCCGCGCCTGGCTCAGCCTGCTGCGGGGCAATGTCAACCAACTGAACGATCCCCAGCTCAAGGATTACGTCGAAACCAGCGTCTACCGCCTGGCCGAAACCAGCCAGCTGCAAGACCGGCGCCTGGAGTTCATCCTCATCGACAGCCGCGAACTCAACGCCTTTGCCGCCCCCGGCGGGATCGTCGGGGTCAACGGCGGGCTGTTCCTCAATGCCCAGACCGAAGGCGAATACGCCTCGGTACTGGCCCACGAACTGGCGCACTTGTCGCAACGCCACTTCGCCCGCGGCGTCGAGGCCCAGCAGCGCATGCAGTTGCCGATGATGGGCGCGCTGCTGATCGGCATCGTCGCCGCCGCGGCAGGTGCCGGTGATGCCGGTATTGCCGCAATTGCCGGCACCCAGGCGGCCGCCATCCAGGAGCAGCGACGCTTCTCGCGGCAGAACGAACAGGAAGCCGACCGCATCGGTATCCTCAACCTTGAGAAGGCCGGCTATGATCCGCGCAACATGCCGACCATGTTCGAGCGCCTGATGCGCCAGTACCGCTACGACGCCAAGCCGCCGGAATTCCTCCTGACTCACCCGGTTACCGAATCGCGCATCGCCGACACCCGCAACCGCGCCGAACAGGCGCCCAAGGGTGGCACCGAAGACAGCATGCGCTACCAGCTGATTCGTGCCCGGGTGGCGCTGATCTACGAAGGCACCCCCGGCCTTGCCGCCAAGCGCTTCCAGGCCCAGCTCGACGAAAACCCGCAGATGGACGCCGCCCGCTACGGCCTGGCGCTGGCGCAGATCAAGGGCGGGCGCCTGAACGAGGCGCGCGAGAACCTCAAGCCGCTGCTGGCCAAGGCGCCCAACGACATCACCTACAACCTGGCGCAGATCGACCTGGACATCACCAACAACCGCCTGCCCGATGCCCAGCAACGGGTTGAGCGGATGCGCAGCCTGTACCCGGCCAACTACCCGCTGCAACAGGCGCGCATCGACCTGCTGCTCAAGCAGAACCGCCCTGCCGAGGCAGAGAAGGCGCTGGATGCGCTACTCAAGAACCGTCCTGAAGACCCGGACGTCTGGTATGACGTGGCGGAAGTGCGGGGCTTGTCGGGCAACACCATCGGCCTGCACCAGGCCCGCGCCGAATACTTTGCCCTGGTGGGCGACTTCGACCAGGCCCTGCAGCAGCTCGACTACGCCAAGCAGCGCGCCGGCAACAACTTCGTCCTGGCGTCGAAGATCGATGCGCGTCAGCGCGAGCTGATGGAGCAGCAGCGGATGGTCAAGGACATGATGCGCTAAGCATCGCGGGGCAAGTCCGCTCCTACCGTAGGAGCGGGCTTGCCCCGCGAAGGCGTCGTCAGGCGTTACCGGACAACTTCATCCGCGCTGCCTGGGTGAAGTCGAGCATGCGCTTGAGCGGCTTTATCGCCTGGGGGATCAACGCCGGCTCAACGAAAATCTCGTTAGTGCCTTCCCGCAGGCACTGCAAGGTGCGCTCCAGGGTATTCATCGCCATCCACGGGCAATGCGCGCAGCTGCGGCAGGCCGCGCCGTTACCGGCGGTAGGCGCTTCGATGAAGATCTTGTCGGGGCACAGCTGCTGCATCTTGTAGAAGATGCCGCGGTCGGTGGCGACGATGAAGGTCTTGTTCGGCAGGGTCTGCGCCGCAGCAATCAGCTGGCTGGTGGAGCCCACTGCGTCGGCCAGCTCGATCACCGCCTCGGGCGACTCCGGATGCACCAGGATTGCCGCATCCGGGTACAGCGCCTTCATGTCGGCCAGTTGGCGCGACTTGAACTCTTCGTGAACGATGCAGGCACCGTCCCACAGCAGCATGTCGGCGCCGGTCTGTTTCTGGATGTAGCGGCCCAGGTGCTGGTCCGGGCCCCAGATGATGGTCTCGCCGTTGTCCATCAGGCTTTCGACGATTTCCAGCGCGCAGCTTGAGGTCACTACCCAGTCGGCGCGGGCCTTGACCGCCGCCGAGGTGTTGGCATACACCACCACGGTGCGCTCGGGGTGCTTGTCGCAGAACGCCGAGAACTCCTCCACCGGGCAGCCGAGATCGAGCGAGCAGGTCGCCTCGAGGGTCGGCATCAGCACGCGCTTTTCCGGGGTGAGGATCTTGGCCGTCTCGCCCATGAAGCGCACCCCGGCGACCACCACGGTCGAGGCCGCGTGATTCTTGCCGAAGCGGGCCATTTCCAGCGAGTCGGACACGCAGCCACCGGTTTCCTCGGCCAGGGCCTGGATCACCGGGTCGCAATAGTAGTGGGCAACCAGCACCGCATTTTGCGCCTTGAGTTCGGCGGCAATGGCGGCGCGGTAGTCGGCCTCTTGCTCGGGCGTCAGCGGCGTGGGCTGCTTGGCATCGAGGTGAGCCTGGACGAGAAGGCGTTCGGAAATCTGGGTCATGATCGCTGGACCTGCAGGCGCTTGAGCGCGTAAGTCGAGTGTATCACCGAGCCCTGGCAAATCGGCTACAGGCTCCACAGGCAGGGCAAAACAGCCTTGCGCACAGAACCACGGACCAGCTGCGGCCTCGGGTTTTTATAGGATGCCGAAGGCTACAGATAATCGAATGAATTCAAAAGGTTTTTTTAGTGAAACAAGCCCGGGGCGGGCGCCCCGGGCCTGAACATCAACCGCCGGTCGCCTGCATTGCGCTGGCGTTGGCCATGATCACGCTGGCGAACTGCTCAACGGTCATCTTCTGGCCGTTGAAGTCGACCATGCCATCGGCATAGTGCAGCGAGGTAACAATGTCATTGCCCTCGACCTTGGCCATCTGGCTCTGCACCGCCATCATGCTGACCATTTCCCCGGCCTGGGCCGCTTGCTGGGAAACAATGGCAGCATCGGTCTGGCCTTCGAACTGCGCCTGCAGGGTCGCCAGGTCACCGATCATCGGCTTGGACAGCGACAGCTTGCTCTGCAGCTGGGTGATCAGCTGCTTGGACAGCTCCTCGGGTGGCAGCTCCAGGGAGGTCGGGTTGGCCAGGTCGACGCTGAAGCTGAAACGGCTTTCGCCATTGGCAGTCTTGAACGACAGGTTCTCCAGGGCGATCTGCGGCTTGGCTGCCAGCAGGCGCTGCACATCGCTGCGCACCTGGGCCGTTTCAGCCTCGGTCATCGCCAGGTCCGGCATGCCTGCACCTTCGGCAGCGGCCTGCTGGAACTCAGGCAGGCGGCTCTGGTACCAGCCGATCAGTGCCTGCATGGCCGGGATGTCGAGACGCTTGAGACTCCAGACCATCTCGCCGGCACCGATGGCCTTGCCGTCAAAGTTGATGTCGCCAACCTTGTATTCCATGCGTGCCGAGAGCTTGTCGCCGTCGTTCTTGTACTCGTTGTTCTGCGCCAGGCCCTTGAGCTTCAGGACCTTTTGCTCATCGCCGAAGGTGGCGACCGTATCAGCCACGGCCATGTCCATCTTGCCGACATAGAAGCCGAACGGCGTCTTGGTCATGTCGCCGGTCAGGCTCAGGCCCTTGATCTCGACTTTCAGCACTTTGCTGTCAGGGTCGACCAGGTTCAGGCTCAGGCCGCCCGACTGGCCGGTGAGCTGCACGTGTTCGGCGCCTTCGTTGCCGTGGCCGGTGACTTCAAACCCGGAGAACTTCAGCGACGAGCCGTCCTTGCTCCACTCGATCGGCGCCACCTGGAAAGCGCTGTCCATCGAGCGATCGTAGCCGTAGGCAACCTGGCCTTGCAGCGGCGAAACGTCTTTGGTCAGGGCGAACCAGTCGGCGGTGGCCGCGTCTTTTTCCAGGCTGTAATGACTGGCTGCCATGACCGGCATCAGCTTCAGCGCCTTGACCCGCGACAGCGGCAACGGCCCGTGTTCGATCTGGTCGACAAAATTCAGCTCGAAGCTTTTGCTGTCTTCGCCAACCTGCAGGTTTTTTACCTTGAGGCGGTATTTGGCGGTACTGCTGAACAGATGGCTGTCCAGCGATACCAGCTCAAGCTCCACGAGGGTGTCCATACCCACCAGCGCCTGCTTGGTCTGGGCGTTGGATTCGGCGATGGTGGTTGCCAGCACGCCTGGCAGTTGCTTGCCGGTGTACCAGGCACCCGCGGTGCACACCGCTGCCACTGCCACTGCGAGGCCGAGTACGCCTGTAGATTTCTTCATGAATTGTTTCGCTTCCATTTGTAGAGAGTTGTTGCGTTGACTAAGCCTTGCGGCCTATTCGTTGACGTCCATGTACTCGCGGGCCCAGACGATGTAGTCGTCCGGTTGCGTGTAGGTATGGGTGAGTTCGGTGGCGCTCAGGTCCGAGGTGCTGCTGGTGATGCCGCGCTGCTCGCGCAGGCAGTCGTAGGTGGCCTTGATCGCGGCAAAGTAGGCGCCATGACCATCGACGGCAATGCGCACGCCCAGCTCGGCCAGGCGCGCATCATCATGCAGTTGCGGGTTGCCGTAGGTGACCAGCATCAGCGGCACGCTCAGGTGTGCGGCAATCTGTTCCAGGTGTTCGAAGTCGCGGATACCGACAATGCACAAGGCGTCTGCGCCGGCGTTCTGGTAGGCCACGGTGCGGGCGATGACTTCTTCGGTGGCAATCAGCGCCGCGTTGGTGCGGGCAATGATCGACAGCTCCGGGTCAACTCGCGCCTCCAGCGCCGCACGGATCTTGCCGACCCCTTCGGCGATGCTGATCAGGTCGGTGGACTTGCGCCCGAACTGGGCCGGCAGCAGGGTGTCCTCGATGGTCAGCGCGGCAATCCCGGCACGCTCAAGCTCGGTCACCGTCCGCATCACGTTGAGCGCGTTGCCATAGCCGTGGTCGGCGTCAGCAATTACCGGCAGTTGCGCCACCCGGCCGATCCGCGTCGCCTGCTCGGCGAATTCGCTCAGGCTGATCAGGGCAAAGTCAGGGGCGGCCAGCACCTGCAGGGAGGCCACCGAACCGCCGAGGATCCCCACCTCGAAGCCCAGGTCAGCGGCAATGCGCGCCGACATCGGGTCGAAAACAGAGGCGGTGTGGTAGCAGGCAGGTGAGGCAAGCAGTTGGCGGAACGCGCGACGCAGGTCTTGGTGGGAGGCTCTTGGCATGGTCTTTCCAGGCTATCGACTTCATTTAGTAGGTCGAACATTACCACTGCTGGCTATCTGACTGACAGCGCCACGCGCTTCAGGGTCTCGCTGGGCAGCTCCTTGAACAGCTTGCGGTAGCTGTCGGAAAACCGTCCCAGGTGCCAGAACGACCAATGCATGGCCACTTCGGCGACGGTGGTATCGCTGGGCGTGCAACTGAGCAATTCACGCCGTGCACTGTTGAGCCGGCGCAAGCGCAGCCACTGCGCCGGGGCCATGCCGGTGAACGTCTTGAAGGCGTGCTGCAGCTGGCGCAGGGACACCCCGGCAACCTGCGAAAGCTCAAGCAGATTGAGGGTTTCTTCCGGGCAATCTGCCGCCCATTCGCCAACCTTGCGCATGATTGCGCGCTCTTCGGTACGCCGCCACAACGCCCCGCGATCGAGGCAGATGCACGCGTTATCGAGGATGAACAGGCAGTCTTCCAGCAACTGCGCGGCCAATGCGTCCTGGCTTGGCGGGTCGATGGTCTGCGAGATGCGCGTGAGGGTGCCGCTCAGCCAGCGGCTGAACAGCTCGTTCTGCATCGAGTTCAACGGCGCCATGAACAGCCCGTCGAGGCGGGCGATGTCCAGGCTGTGGCGCTGGACGAATTCCGGGCCGAACACCACGGCCACTTCCTGGTAGTTCTCCGGGGTGATCCAGATGTTGCGGCTTTCGCCATTGAGCACGTAAAGGCTGTGATCGTTGCGGTCGAAACAGAACGCCAGGGAGCCGGCCGGCGCACTGAAATTCTGTTCGACCCGGGTGTTCATGCACTCCTCGTAGATCTCCACGCCCTGCAGGTCGAGGCAGCGCAGCTGGCCGGCGAAATGCCCGGGAGACATCTGTTGGTAATGCTGGGTCCAGCCCGGGGTGGCACGGACCTGTTCGGTGACATCGGCGGTATTGAAAGCTTGAACCCGCAAAGGCGTTGACGCTGTCATGAGCTGCTCTTTATGCACTCTTTTGGTGCATTTTAGTCTTGCTGAAAGTGGATAGATCGAATGCGCAAGCGTCACCCAAGATAGACCTCAACGCGCTACAGGGGAAGCCGCTTGGGTGGCAAGCCGGTCGCAACTGCCGGTCCTGGCGTGGATAAAACCAACAACGAGGTCTTTATGAATGCCCCTTTCGATCAGCTGTCTGCGTGGCTGAAAGAACACAAGATTACCGAAGTCGAGTGCGTGGTCAGTGATCTGACCGGTATCGCCCGCGGCAAGATCGCACCGACCAACAAGTTCCTGCATGAACGAGGCATGCGCCTGCCGGAAAGTGTGCTTCTGCAAACGGTAACCGGGGACTTTGTCGACGACGACATCTACTACGACCTGCTCGATCCGGCCGACATCGACATGGTCTGCCGCCCGGATTCGGCGGCGGTGTACGTGGTGCCATGGGCCATCGAGCCGACCGCCGTGGTGATCCACGACACCTTCGACAAGCAAGGTAACCCGATCGAGCTGTCGCCGCGCAACGTGCTCAAGAAAGTCCTCAAGCTCTACACCGACAAGGGCTGGCAGCCCATCGTCGCCCCGGAGATGGAGTTCTACCTGACCCAGCGCTGCGAAGACCCGGACTTGCCGTTGCAAGCACCGCTGGGCCGTTCGGGCCGGGCCGAAAGCGGCCGCCAGTCGTTCTCGATCGATGCCGCCAACGAATTCGACCCGCTGTTCGAAGACGTCTATGACTGGTGCGAAGCCCAGGGCCTGGACCTCGACACGCTGATCCACGAAGACGGCCCGGCGCAGATGGAAATCAACTTCCGTCACGGCGACGCCCTCGACCTTGCCGACCAGATCACCGTGTTCAAGCGCACCATGCGCGAGGCGGCGCTCAAGCACAACGTCACCGCCACCTTCATGGCCAAGCCAGTGGGCGACGAGCCGGGCAGCGCCATGCACCTGCACCAGAGTGTGGTCGACATCGCCACCGGCAAGCCGATCTTCGTCGACGTCAACGGGCAAATGAGCGAGCTGTTTCTGCATCACATCGGCGGCTTGCAAAAGTACATCCCCAAAGTGCTGCCGATGTTCGCCCCCAACGTCAACTCGTTCCGCCGTTTCCTGCCCGACACCTCGGCGCCGGTGAACGTCGAATGGGGCGAAGAGAACCGCACCGTGGGCCTGCGCGTACCGACCTCGAGCCCCGAGGCGATGCGCGTGGAAAACCGCCTTCCCGGCGCCGATGCCAACCCTTACCTGGCGATTGCCGCCAGCCTGCTGTGCGGCTACCTGGGCATGGTCGAGAAGATCAACCCCAGCGCTCCGGTCCAGGGCCGCGCCTACGAGCGGCGCAACCTGCGCCTGCCGATCACCATCGAAGACGCCCTGGCGCACATGGAAGACTGCCCGACCATCGAGCAGTACCTGGGCAGCAAGTTCGTCCGCGGCTACGTGGCGGTCAAGCGTGCCGAGCACGAGAACTTCAAACGGGTGATCAGTTCCTGGGAGCGCGAATTCCTGCTGCTCAGCGTCTGAGCCCGAGCTTGTAACAAGTATCGAAAACAACAATTCAAAAAGGTGTCGATATGCGTCCCATGAAAACAGTCGTAACTGCAACCCTGGCGCTGCTGGTCAGCGCCGTGGCCCAGGCCCAGCCCAGTGTCAGCGTGTACAACTGGACCGACTACATCGGTGAAACCACCCT
The DNA here is from genome assembly GCF_024748945.1 of Pseudomonas sp. B21-035. Classification (NCBI taxonomy): domain Bacteria; kingdom Pseudomonadati; phylum Pseudomonadota; class Gammaproteobacteria; order Pseudomonadales; family Pseudomonadaceae; genus Pseudomonas; species Pseudomonas sp. B21-035. Next base: position 1,402,880 of record NZ_CP087179.1, on the reverse strand, counting down.
GGCGGATTTTCAGGGCAGCACCGGTATCAAGGTCATCTACGACGTGTTCGACTCCAACGAAACCCTGGAAGGCAAGTTGCTCGCCGGTCGCACCGGCTACGACGTGGTCGTACCTTCCAACCACTTCCTGGCCCGTCAGGTCAAAGCCGGGGCCTTTCTGAAACTGGACCGCGAGCAGTTGCCGAACTGGAAGAACCTCGACCCGGTGCTGCTCAAGTTCCTCCAGGAGAACGACGCCGACAACCTGCACTCGGTGCCCTACCTGTGGGGCACCAACGGCATCGGCTACAACGTCGACAAGGTCAAGCAGGTGCTGGGCGTCGACCACATCGATTCCTGGGCAGTAATGTTCGAGCCCGAGAACCTGAAAAAGCTCAGCCAGTGTGGCGTGTCGTTCATGGACTCGGCCGACGAACTGTTCCCCGCCATCCTCAACTACATGGGCAAGGATCCGCGCAGCGAAAAGCCTGAAGACTACAAGGCGGCCGAGGCCAAACTACTGACCCTGCGCCCCTACATCACCTATTTCCACTCGTCCAAATATGTCTCGGACCTGGCCAACGGCGATATCTGCGTGGCCTTCGGCTATTCGGGCGACGTGTTCCAGGCCGCCAACCGCGCCAAGGAAGCCAACAACGGCGTGAACATCGCCTACGCCATTCCCAAGGAAGGCAGCAACCTGTGGTTCGACCTGCTGGCGATTCCTTCCGACGCCAGCAACCCGAAAGAGGCCTACGCCTTCATCAACTACCTGCTCGACCCGAAAGTGATCGCCAAGGTCAGCGGCGTGGTCGGCTATGCCAACGCCAACCCGCCGGCCAAGCAGTACATGGACGCGGAGCTGGTCAACAACCCCGAGGTCTACCCACCGCAAGCAGTGCTCGACAAGCTGTACGTGTCCAGCACCCCGACGCCGGCGATCATGCGCCTGATGACCCGCTCCTGGAGCAAAGTGAAGTCGAACAAATGAACCAGTACAGCCCTGAACACGCCCGCTCCTACTACAGCGCCACGGCCCATGACCTGGCGCCCTACCCTGCCCTGGGCGCCGATCTGCAGGCCGATGTCTGCGTGATCGGCGGCGGTTTTACCGGGGTCAACTGCGCCATCGAACTGGCCCAGCGCGGGCTCTCGGTGATCCTCCTCGAAGCCCGGCGCATCGGCTGGGGCGCCAGCGGGCGCAACGGCGGCCAGCTGATCCGCGGTATCGGCCATGAGGTCGAGGGCTTCGCCCGCTACGTCGGCCAGGAGGGGGTGAAGTACCTGCAACGCGCCGGCATCGAATCGGTCGAGGTGGTGGCCGAGCGCGTCCGCACCCACGGCATCGATTGCGACCTGCGCTGGGGCTTTTGCGAACTGGCCAACACCCCGGCGCAGTTCGCCGCCTTGCGTGCCGAGCAGCAAAGCCTGGCCGAGCAGAATTATCGGCATGAAACGCAATTGATCGGGCCTGAGCAGATGCATCAGGTGGTCGCCTCCGACCTGTATGCCGGCGGCCTGATCGACCGCGGCTCGGGCCACCTGCATCCGCTCAACCTGGTGCTGGGCGAGGCACGCGTGGCCGAATCCCTCGGCGTGCGCATCTTCGAACAGAGCCCGGTGCTGGAAATCAGCCATGGCGCCACTGCGCAGGTACGCACCCGCCACGGTACGGTGCGCGCCGGCAGCCTGGTGCTGGCCTGCAACGCGCACCTGGATGAACTGGAGCCGCGCCTGAGCGGCAAGGTATTGCCCGCCGGCAGCTACATCATCGCCACCGAGCCGCTGTCCCAGGCACAGGCCGAGCAGCTGATTCCACAGAACCTGTCGCTGTGCGACCAGAAGGTCGGCCTCGACTATTACCGGCTGTCCGCCGACCGCCGCCTGCTGTTCGGTGGCGCCTGCCACTACTCCGGGCGCGACCCTGCGGATATCGCTGCCTACATGAAACCGAAGATGCTCAAGGTGTTCCCGCAACTGGCCAATACCCGCATCGACTTCCAGTGGGGCGGCAAGATTGGCATCACCGCCAATCGCTTCCCCCAGGTCGGCCGCCTGCAACAGCACCCGAACGTGTTCTATGCCCAGGGCTACAGCGGCCATGGCCTGAACGTCACCCACTGGACCGCGCGGCTGCTGGCCGAAGCCATTCACGCCGGGCACAGCCAGGGCCTGGATGTGTTCAGCGCGGTGCCGCACCTGACCTTCCCCGGCGGCAAGGCCCTGCGCTCGCCGTTGCTGGCGTTGGGGATGTTCTGGTACCGGCTGCGCGAGGTGCTGGGCTAAGGACGGTTAGCCGTCCGACAAACATCCTTCTTTTCCTTGCGACTGACCCAATTGCAGCTACTTTCAGTTAAGTCTTTGTTTCAGCGCATGACAGGCTTCGGAGGGAATGCAGGACCGGCAACTGCCGGCCATCCGCCGCGCCACCTTGCTCGCCGAACTGGCCAACTACCCCAGCGAGCAGAGCTTCAAGGCTGCCGCCCGCGAGCTGAAGAACCCCGCGGCGCAAGTGCGCCTGAGCGCCCTTGAAGCAGTGGCGGCGCTTATGCCTGCCGAGCAGCGCGCCGACCTACTGGCACCGCTGCTGCGAGACCCGACACGGGCGGTGCGCATCGCCGCCGCCCATGCCTTGCTGGCGGCCCGGGCTGCGGGCCTTGGCGTGCATGAAGCGGCCTTCGACAAGGCCATCGGCGAGTACGAGCAGGTGCAGTTGAGCCTGCTGGAGCGCGCCGAAGCCAATCTCAACCTGGCCCAGCTCTATCAGGCCAGTGGTCGTGGCGCCGAGGTCGAAGGTTACCTGCGCAGCGCGATCCGGCGCGATGCCGATTTCCTCCCGGCACAGGTAGCGCTGGCGCAATGGCTCGACAGCCAGGGCCGCAGCACAGAGGCACGGGCCGAGCTTGACCAGGCCCTGGCCCGGCATCCGCAAGCCGCCCTGCTGCACCAGGCCAGCGGCCTGGCGCTGATTCGTCAGGGCCAACGCGAGGCGGCGCTCAAGGCCTTTCGCCAAGCCGTCCAGCTGGAGCCCGAGAATGCTGGCTTCGGCTATGTGCTGGCGGTGGCCCTGCATGACCAGGGGCAGCCAGCCAAGGCCCGCGAGCAACTGTGGCGCAGCCTGCAACAGCACCCCTACAACCGAGACCTGCGCCTGGCGCTGATGCACTACCTGCAACAAGAACACAAACCCGCAGAAGCCGCGCAACTGCTCGATGCCCTGCGCCAGATCAACCCCCACGACCCGCTGCTGCAGGCCAGGCCCAATGGCTGATCAGGCCACCGGCTGCTGCGATGCCCGCCCTGTGGTCAACAGGCTCAAGGCCAGGTTATGGGCCAGCGCCGCCCCGGGGACGGCGTGCACCGGCACGCCATAAACTGCTGCCAATACCGGTGCCAGGCCGGTCAGTTCGGCAAGGTTGCCCGGCTGCCCGGTTGCCGTCAGGACCATGCCCCGGCACCACGACGCCAGCCACTGGCGCTGGCCCTTGAGCCACAGCACCAGACGCTTGCGCGCCTGCAAGTCGTCCTCGGCCGCTGGCGGCATGGGCGGATAGACCAGGACAAACTCACGGTTGCGCGTCAGCAGCGCTTCGACCTCGACAATCCAGCGCTCTACCTCGTCAAGATTGGCAGGCATGGACTTGACGTGAACCAGCGGAAACTCACCGGCATCGAACAGAACCCATTGGTTGAGCATCATCGTACACCTCGATTTAATACTGTACTGTACGATACACTTCTTTCAGCAAAGATCAACCCAAACGAGATTTGTTCTCGTTAAGTGACGGACAAGCAACCATGAGTACTGACTGCGAAAACCCCAGGAAGGCCAGCCCGCGCCTCACCGCTCGCGGGCTTCAGCGCCGCCACGCATTGATCGAGGCGGCCACCCGGACGTTTATCGAGCACGGTTTTGAAGGCGCCACCCTGGACATGATCATCGACCTGGCCGGCGGCTCACGCGGGACGCTGTACAGCAGCTTCGGCGGCAAGGAAGGTTTGTTTGCCGCAGTGATTGAACGAATGATCGAAGAGATCTTCGTTGCCCCAGACCCCGGCAGCGCCGCACACGACTCGCTTGAACGCGTGCTCGAACACTACGGGCGCCGCTTTCTGCACGGCCTGCTGGCGCCCAGAAGCATCGGCCTGTATCGCTTGATCGTGTCCGAAGCGCCGCGTTTTCCGCAGATCGGCGAGCACTTCTACACCCTGGGCCCCGAGCGCAGCTACCAGTTGCTGGCCGAGCGCCTGGGGCAACTGCACGGTATCCAGGCCGACCGGCAAACCCTCAGCCTGGTTGCTTGCCAGTTTCTGGAGATGCTCAAGGCCGACCTGTTTCTCAAGGCGGTCAGCATGCCGGCCTATACCCCGGCCAGCGAGGACATCGAGCAACGTCTGCAACTGAGCGTGAAGATCATCGCCCACTACCTGCAAGCGACGCCTTGAGCATCCTCAGCTGGCCGGCAACACGCTCAGCGGATCGATCGGCTTGCCGTTCTGGCGGATTTCGAAGTACAGCTGCACGCGGTCGGTATCCAGGTCGCCGGCTTCGGCAATCTTCTGGCCCTTGCTGACGGTCTGGCCTTCCTTGACCAGCAACTTGCTGTTGTGGCCGTAGACGCTGGCATGGGCAGTGCCATGCTGGAGGATGATCAGGTTGCCATAGCCGCGGATGTTGGTCGCGAACGCGACCTTGCCACCCAGGCTGGCGTACACCGGCTGGCCCGGGGTAGCGGCGATGCGAATGCCCTTGTTGAGCTTGTCGGCAGAGGAATAGCGGCGGATCAGCGTGCCCTGCAGCGGCCACGCCCAGCCGCGCAGGGTGACCTTGGTGGCCGGCGCCACGGGCCGGGCCTTGCTGGCACTGCTGGTGGTGCGCGTGGTGGTTTTCGAGCCGCCGAAGCGGATGGTCTGGCCGACATTCACCGCATAGGGCGCACTGATGCCGTTGTAGCGCGCCAGTTCCTTGAAGTTCCAGCCATGGCGCGAGGCAATCGAGTACAGGGTATCGCCGCGCTTGACCTTGTAGGTGCCGGCCACGACTTTGTTGGCGGAGCTACCGGGGCTTGGGGAATGCGAACTGCATGCAGACATCGCCAGCATTACGGCGATCAGAACAAACCTGAAAAACACACCACTTCCTTTTCCCGGAGACGCCGTTGACGAGGGCGCTACTATAAATCAGTCCGCAGCGTTACGCGGCAATGTCCGTGCAAGTTCGATAAAAGCCCGGGTCGCGGGCGAGATGATGCGCTCATCGACCACCGCCAGCCCCACCCTCCGCTTGACCGGCGGATCGAGCGGGCGCTGCACATAAGCCAGGCTCGTGGGCAACGGCAAGGACGATTGTGCGACGATGCTCACACCGTCACCACGGGCAACCATCTCCAGGGTGCTGAGCAGTTGCGAGGTGCGGTAGCGAATGCGGGGTTGCAGCCTGGCGGCAAGAAACAGCCGCGAGACGATCTCGGCTGAACCGGCCTCGGTGAGCACGAACGGGTCCAGGCACAGTTGCTTGAGCGTCACTGAAGCGAGCTGCGCCAGCGCATGGTCGGCGGGCAGCAGCGCAACCATCTGGTCCTCCAGCAGCGGGTAGCTGTCGAACTGCTCTTCAGGCAGCACCACGAAACCGACATCGATGCGCCGCTCCTGCAGCCAGTGCAGCACCTGGCGGTCCGGACCTTCGTCGACATGCACCTCGATACCGGGGTACGCCTGGCGGTAGGCAGCGAGAATCGCCGGCAGCAAGCGCACCGACGCTGTCGGCCCGAACGAGCCGATGCGCAGCGTACCCTGCTTCATGCCACGGGCATCGTGGGCTTCCTGGCGCAGGGTTTCGGCCAGGCCGAGCATGGCCTGGGCCCGCGGCAGCAGGCGGCTGCCAATATCGCTCAGCTCGATCTGCCCCTGCTGGCGCTCGAACAGGGCCACGCCAAGCTCTTGCTCCAGGGCGCGGATGGCGTGAGACACCCCTGATTGGGAGATTTTCAGTTGCGCCGCGGCAAGGGTGAAGCCCTTGCGCGCAGCGACCACGGCGAAGATTTCCAGCTGGGTCAAAGTCATCGAAAGCCCATGAGCAATTGCTCATTTCCCTATGAGTCGGCATTCGAACAAGTATGGCGCATCACCTGTACGCCGTCAGCCGGGGCCCGCCATGCCGTCTCAGTTTTGCACCTACCTGAAACTTGCGCTGGTCGCGATGATCTGGGGCGGTACCTTCGTTGCCGGTCGCGCCGTGGCCAGCGCTGTCGATCCGTTGATGCTCGGCAGCCTGCGCTTTGCCCTGGCCAGCCTGGTGCTGGCGATCATCCTGCGGGTGTCGAAAAAGGGTTTTGTCCGGCTGAGCAAGACCCAGGCCGTGCAAGTCGCCGGCCTGGGGTTTGCCGGCATCTATGCCTATACGCTGTTCTTCTTCCATGGCCTGCAGTACACCGATGCCTCCCGGGCTTCGCTGATCGTGGCGAGCAACCCTGCGGTCATGGCGATCATGGCCTACCTGTGTTTCAGGCAGCGCCTGGGCCGCACACAGTTGCTCGACATCGCCCTGTGCCTGCTGGGCGCGGGCTGGGTGGTGCTGGCCCGGGCGCCCGCAGCGATTGGCCAGGGCAGCTGGCTCGGCGATGGCTTGATCTTCGGCTGCGTGCTGAGCTGGGTGATCTTCAGTGTCTGCTGCAGCGGCCTGGTGAAACAGCTCGGCGCGCTGCACACGGTGACCTATGCGGTGTTCGCCGGGGCAGCGATGCTCAGCGTGCACGCCCTGCTCAATGGCAGCCTGAGCATCAGCGCATTGCACGCACTGTCGGCGCCCGAGTTACTCAGCCTGGGGTACCTGGGGGCACTGGGTTCGGCGCTGGCGTACGTGCTGTATTACGACGCCATCGCCAGGATCGGCGCCACCCGGGCCGGCAGTTTCATTGCCCTCAACCCGCTGACCGCCGTGGTCGCGGGCGCCCTTTTGCTGGGCGAGCAACTGAGCGGCGCCATGCTGGCCGGTGGCACGCTGCTGATCAGCGGCATACTGCTGGTCAACCGCGTGCCGGCACGGCTCAGTTGTCCTGCGGCCAGTGCAGGTTCACCGTGCCGGTCTGGCCGGGAACCAGGTTGACGGCGCCCAGTTGCTGCACGCCATTGCGCGAGGCGACCAGGTTGTAATGACCCGGCGGCAGCTTGACGTAGACCATCGGCCCGACCTGGCTCAGTTGCAGCAAGGTTTGCCCCTGCCCGCCCTGGATCGCCAGGTCGACATCCGGCACATACTTGTTCTCGGGGCCGGTCGAGAAGGTCAGATGCAAGTTATAGCCCTGGACTTGCTGAATGGCCCGCGACTCATCGATGCCGATTCCGCCGCTGACATAGCTCACGCCATTCTGCTCCTGGGGTTGCAACTTGACCCCGGACATGTCGATCGGCTCCTGGTACTGCGCAGCTTGAGCGTGCTGGGCCGGCCAGGCCACCAGCAACGCAGCCAGTGCCGTGGTGAACGCAAGTGTGCTGAAGGATTTCATTGCCATGACTCCTGCGCTACAGCGTCGATACCATTTTACCCCTCTCACTCCTGGCGTTTAGATCAATTCGGCGTGAGGCTTGCGGGCAATACAATGAGGGTTTCGCCGCGTGCTAGAGTCTGCGGCCCAATCCGAAGGTGGACCACGAATGGAACTCTCCCCCGCCGAACATCAGCTGTTGCAGGACCACCACCTGGCCCTGTTCGAAGGCTGCGTGATTTTCGATACTCAACCTGCAATCGACGCCGCCACCCTGGCGCGGATCGAAGCCCAACTGAGCGGCCCGCTACCTGCAGGGCTGTTGCAGCTGTGGCAGACCTGCCTGGGCGGTCGCGTCGGCTATGACCTGGAAGTGGTTTACGACGGCCACCGCCACCCGTTCTCCTTCAGCGAGCTGTTCTACCCGGATAGTGACGGCTACCGCGACCTCTGGGGCTGGATCGAGCACGAACAGGAGCAAGCCGAAGAAGCCGCCCGGGAACACGGCCGCCCCTGGAACGGCAAGCTCGACTACCTGCCGTTCGGCGGATTCGAATATCTGGAGCGCTTGTACGTGTGCGTCACCCCGGGCCCCAACCATGGCGCGGTGATCGCCTGGAGCCGCGGGCTGCCGCCAGCCTGGGCCGGCAGCCTGCACCAGGACAGCCTGGCACGCATCGCCGACGACATCGCCGGGCTGTTCCACCTGCTGGCCTATGAACAAGACCCGTTCGACCCGCAGGCCGAGTACAGCAGCGCCAGCGAACTGCTCGAAGCGCTGGATGAACTGGAAGCAGCCGGTGAGTCGGGCGTGACGCTCAAGGCGCGGCTTGAGACCTTGCTACGCGAACGAGTACTGGACTGGCGCCCGGCACTGGCTGACGGCAGCCTCGCCGGACAACCACGCCTGCGCCAACTGGCGCTGCTCGATGCGGCCAGCCATGGCGATATCGAGCGCCTGGCAGCCCTGCGCAAGGCCGGCTGCGACCTGAGAGAAGTGCTGCGCGGACACGGCGCCAGCCTGGAATGCTGCCTGCAGCACGGCCACCTGGAAGCTGCCAGCTGGTTGCTCGACCAGGGCATGCCGGTGCAAGCCGACACGCTGCTGGTAGGCGCTGCGCAGGTAACGCCGGCGCTGGCCAAGCGCTTGCTGGGCCTGGGGGCGATAAGTGAACCCAGTGCGGTGCTCAGCGCCATCGCCCAGGACCACCTGGACAGCGCCGAGATCATGGCCCGGCCACTGCTTGAAGCCTCGCCGGACAGTGCCAGTGCCTTGCAAAAGGCGTTGCTCGAACGCGCCGAGCAGCAGCGGCGCGATGCCAAGCGGATCAAGGCCGGCACGTTGTACAGCAACCTCGGTGCCGCCGACTATCTGGCCGAGGCCGAACGCATCGACGCGCTGCGCCAGCGCCTGTTCAACTGACTGTCAGCCGTTACGGGCCTTGATGTAGGCAAGAAAGCTATCAAGGTCCGAGCTGCTGAGCATCCGCGAGACAGCTTTGACTTCATCCATGGGCCAGTCCCACCAGGCCGCTTCGAGCAAGGTGTTGCGCACTTCTTCGTCAAACCGCCACCTGATCTGCTTGCACGGGTTGCCGCCGACCACCGCAAACGGCGGCACATCGCGGGTCACCAGCGCACCGGCGGCGACAATCGCGCCATGGCCGATGGTCACGCCCGAGAGGATCACCGCGTTGGTGCAGATCCAGCAGTCGCTGCCGATCACCACATCGCCCTTGCTCGGCGCATAGTCCTTGATGTCCTTGACGGCATCGACCATGGCCGGGAACGGGTAAGTGGTCAGCCAGTCGGTACGGTGCTCACCGCCGAGCAGTATCTGTACGCCCGCTGCGATCGAGGTGTAGGAACCGATCTTCAGCACTGTATCGTCACCGAACTCGACAACTTCCGGAATCCCGTAGGTGCCCACCCCGACGCTATAACGTGGGTAACGCAGCCTGATCTTTTCTGCTGCACGCTCAAGCTTGTCCATCGAGCGCAGTCGTTTGCGCTCACGCCGCTGTTTCAAGAGGTCGAATAACTTCACAAAGGGGTCCTTGCTGATCAACGGTGCAGTACGAGGCGCTTCAGGCGTTTGAATGTGGTGCGGTTGTAATGGCGTAGCGGGATCGAGCGCAACAGTTGCCAGGCAAATTTCTTGTCGGCGACCACCGCATACTTCAATGCCTTGTTGATCAGCACCGTCCTGCCCTGCTGATAGCCGGGATGCGTTTTGAAGGGCGCCATCGCCAGCATATCGGCATCCAGCAGGACCTTGAACTTTCGCGACAGGTTGTTGGGGTGGCGGCGATAGCGCGTCACGCACACCGGCAACTCGTGAATCTGGTAGCCCTTGCTGGCGATCCTGAGGGTGATCTGGAAATCCTGGACCTTGATCGCCGGGTCGTAGAACTGCGCCGCGCGCATCGCCTGCATGCGGTACAACGCGCCCGGCGCACCGATGACCACTGCCTCGCGGACGATCTGGTCGAAGCTGAAGGTCTTTACCTCGGTGCGCTGCTGGGTCTTGGTTTCGGCGCCATCGCTGTCCATGTAGGCGATCAGGGCGCCGACGCAGCCGACCTCGGGGTGCTCGTCCAGGTACCTGGCCCTGACGCTGAGCGAATGCGGGAGCATGATGTCGTCCAGGTCCGGAGTGGACACATACACGCCCCGGGCATGCTTGAGGCCATTGTTCAGCGTGGCACTGACGCCCTGATTGTGCTGGGTCAGCAGGGTGAAAGCGTAGGTGTCCTGCAGCGCCCGGAGCATGGCAAGGCTGTTGTCCGTCGAGCCATCGTCGACAATGATCACCTCGAAGTTGGGGTAATCCTGGGCAAAGATGCTCTGCAGCGCGGCCTCAAGGTACTTCTCGGCGTTGTAGCAAGGAGCGACGACCGAGATCAGTGGCGGCGACTGGGAAGGCTGCTGGGCGTGTTCTTGGGTCATTACGGGTAAAAGCCTTATGCCGGCCTCACGACGGAGGCGGGTCATCTTTGAGTTCGAAGTGGCACCATGATGCTGGAACTCTGCCTGGTTGTCATGGTTCGCTCCAGAAACATGTCGAAACACCTACAGCTGCAAGAAAGGTAAGCGGCGAGATTATCATCGGCAGCGTAACTGCTAATAATTCTCATAAACACTTACATTTAATTTTCACTGGGGTGAAACTTTACATGTCTTGCCAACTTGCTCGTGGTCGTTCATCGCATTCCTTCATGGCTTCAGCGCTGGGCCTTGCCGTCGCTTCAACATCAAGCTATTCGCTCGCCGAGAAGGCGTCCAGCCCGCCTATGGAGCTGGGCAATATCAACATCGATGCCAAGGCCAGCAGCGACTACAAGACTGAACGCTCGGCGTCGGGCAAGTACACCACCACCCTGCTCGACACCCCGCAGACCATCACCGTGGTGCCCTCCCAGGTAATCAAGGAGCAGCAGGCCCTGAGCCTGCGCCAGGTACTGTCCAACGTCTCCGGCATCACCTTCAACGCCGGCGAAGGCGGTGGCGGCTCGGGCGACAGCATCAACATCCGCGGCTTCTCGGCCAACAGCAATATCCAGATCGACGGCTTGCGCGACAGCGCCCAGACCAACCGCACCGACACCTTCAATGTCGAGCAGGTCGAAGTCATCAAAGGCCCCAACTCGGTGTTCGGCGGTGCCGGCACCACCGGCGGCAGCATCAACATCATCAGCAAGCAGCCCCAGGACCAGGCCTTCACCCGCCTGGGCGGCGGTGTCGGCACCGACAGCTACTACCGCATGACCCTGGACAGCAACCAGCCGCTGGAGGGCGTAGGGCATGACAGCGCGTTTCGCATCAACCTCATGGGCCACCAGAACGATGTGGCCGGCCGCGAACAGATCGACCGTGAACGCTGGGGGCTCGCCCCATCGCTGCGCCTGGGCCTGAGCGAATCCACGCGCCTGACCCTGAGCGCCTTCCACCAGGTCGATGACAACCTGCCCGACTACGGCGTACCGGCCCTGGACGGCAAACGCCTGGCCGGCGTCAGCCGCGAAGACTACTTCGGCTGGAAGAACCTCGACAAGGAAGAGATCGAGCAAAGCTCGTTCACCGCCAACTTCGAACACGACTTCAACGACAACCTGCGCCTGCAAAACCTTACGCGCTACAGCCACATTGCCCGCGATACCACGGTTTCGGCTTCGCACGTCAACACCACCGGCCTGCCGCCTGGCCGCTATCGCCCCGCCGGCCCCCAGGGCTACGGGCGCGATGCGACCACCGAAATGTGGATCAACCAGACCAATCTGATCAGCAACTTCAAGCTGCTGGGCATGCGCCATGACCTGGTCACCGGCATGGAAGTGTCACGCGAAACCATGGACCTGAAGACCTACGGCTACGGCTTGAGCAACGCCCTGTATCCCGCTAATGGTTATGATCTGAGCAACCCGCCGGGGCACTGGTCGGGGCCGGCCAACAAGGCCACCAGCAGCTACACCGACACCGAGCTGACCAACCAGGCGCTGTACATCTTCGACACCATTGCCCTGCATGAGCAATGGGACCTGAACCTGGGCCTGCGCTACGACAAGTTCAAAGGTCAGGCCCAAGGCTACGACGCCGGGCATGTACGCACCTCCGACTTCGACTCCACCGACGAGAAACTCAGTGGCCGTGCCGGGCTGGTCTACAAACCGACTGAGAACGGGCGTATCTACCTGGCCTGGGGCAACTCCTTCAACCCTTCGGCAGAGAGCCTGGCCTCCACCGGCGGCGGCCTGAGCGCGGCCACCGAAAACCTCGCCCCGGAAAAGAACGAAACCTGGGAACTGGGGACCAAATGGGAGCTGCTCGACAAGCGCCTGGAACTGGACGCGGCGCTGTTTCGGGTAGAAAAGACCAACGCCCGCGAAACCATGGCCGACGGCTCCACCCAACTGGCCGGCAAGCAGCGTGTACAGGGCGTCGAAGTCGGGGTCACCGGGCATATCACCGAGCAGTGGGATGTGTTCGCCAACTACACCTTCCTCGACAGTGAAACCCTCAAGGCCGCCAACACTGCAGCCGGTATCGCCCGTGAAGGCCAGGCCCTGGGCAACACCCCGCCGCGCTCGCTGAACCTGTGGACCACTTACCAGCTGCCGGCCGGCTGGACCCTGGGCTATGGCGCGCGTTATGTCAGCGAACGCAACGTCACCTCCAGCACCAGCGCCAAGCTTGACGCCTACTGGCTGCACAACGCCATGGTGGCGTACCGGGTCAACGAAGACCTCGACCTGCAGCTGAACGTCAACAACCTGTTCGACAAGGATTACGTTGAGCGTGTGCGCCAGCAGAACGGCACCGATGCGCGTTCTTCGGCCATAGAGTACGGCGATGCGCGTTCGGCGATTCTGTCGGCGACCTACGCGTTCTGATAGGTAGGAAACGAAAAAGCCCGAGACCTTTGCAGGACGCGGGCTTTCTCTTACAGCGTATGGTGGGTCGTGTAGGATTCGAACCTACGACCAATTGGTTAAAAGCCAACTGCTCTACCAACTGAGCTAACGACCCGTTGGATGGCGCGTATAATACTGATTTCTAACAGGAAATCAACACCCCATCGCAAAATAATTTAAAAATATCTGGTCGGGTCCTCTACACCGGCGGCTTTAAAGCCGTCGGCGCGCAGGCGGCAGCTGTCACATTTGCCGCACGCACGGCCTTGATCGTCGGCCTGATAGCAGGAAACGGTCAGGCTGTAATCCACCCCGCGGGCCATGCCGGCCTGGACGATCTGCGCCTTGCTGAGGTTCTGCAGCGGTGCCTGGATGCGAAAGCCGTTGCCTTCGACACCGGCTTTGGTAGCCAGATTGGCCATGCGCTCGAACGCCTCGACGAACTCCGGGCGGCAATCCGGATAACCGGAATAGTCCACAGCATTGACGCCGATGAAGATATCGCGGGCTTCCAGTACCTCTGCCCAGCCCAGGGCCAGGGACAGGAACACCGTATTGCGTGCCGGCACGTAAGTGACCGGGATGCCTTCGCTCGGCGCTTCAGGTACATCGATGCTGCTGTCGGTCAGGGCCGAGCCGCCAATACCGTCCAGGCTCAGGCCGATGACCTTGTGTTCGACCACGCCCAGGTCGCGGGCAACCCGCGCTGCGGCGTTGAGCTCGGCGCGGTGGCGCTGGCCGTAGTCGAAGCTCATGGTGTAGCAGCTGTAGCCCTCGGCCTTGGCCATGGCAACAACAGTGGCCGAGTCGAGGCCGCCGGAAAGCAGAATTACCGCACGTTTCTCAGTCATTGCATCACTCCTGTCAGCGTCCCGGTTCGTCGTTCCACAGCAGTTTGTGCAGCTGCATCTGGAAACGAACCGGCAAATTATCGGCCACGATCCAGTCGGCCAGGTCGGTGGCACTCACCTGGTGGTGGCTGGGCGAGAAGAGGACATCGCCAGCGCGTTTTTCCAGGCCATATTGAATGAGCTTGGACACCGCCCAATCGTAGTCTTCACGGGAACAGATAACGAACTTGACCTGGTCATTCGGGGTCAGCAGCTCGATATTCTCGTAACGGTTGCGGTGAACTTCCTCGGAGCCTGGGGTTTTCAGGTCGACCACGCGACTGACCCGGGTGTCGACCCTGGAAATATCCAGGGCGCCACTGGTCTCCAGCGAAACCTCGTAACCGGCGTCGCACAGCTGCTTGAGCAAAGGGATGGCATTGGGCTGGGCCAGCGGCTCGCCGCCGGTGACGCAGACATAGCGCGGCTTGAAGCCGGCGACCTGGTCGAGGATCGAGTCGAGGGTGCGGATGCTGCCGCCACTGAATGCGTACTCGCTGTCGCAATACTGGCAACGCAGCGGGCAGCCGGTGAGGCGGACGAATACCGTGGGCAGCCCAGCGGTACGCGTTTCACCCTGCAAAGAGTAAAAAACTTCGGTAATGCGTAATGTGTCTTGCATAGTCGCCACGGGCGTAACAGCTAAACAGGCTGTCCGCCTCCGTCAGGCACTGCTGAGAACCCGTCATCGCGTAGTTCGCAGCAGCGTGTTTCATAAAAGGGCAGTGATTCTAACGAAAAAACCCGCGACTAGCGCGGGTTTCTTTTAAAACGGCTGGTTCAGAGCTTTTGCAAATCGCGCTGGGCCAGTTGTGCAGCCGAGGTACCCGGGTACTGGGTAACCACCTGCTGGAGAATGCCCTTGACCCGGTCGGTGTGACCCAGGCGGCGTTCCACGTCGGCGAGCTTGTACAGCGAATCCGGCACCTTGTTGTGCTTGGGATACAGCTGGCTCACTTTGGCAAAGGCTTGCCCTGCCGCTTGCAGGTCACCTTTGGCCAGGTTTACTTCACCGAGCCAGTACTGGGCGTTGCCGGCATACTGGCTGTTCGGGTACTTGCGCAGGAAGGCGTTGAACGCCTGGCTGGCCTTGTCGAAATCCTTGGCTTTGATCAGGTCGAAAGCAGCGTCGTAATAGAGCTTCTCTTTCGCCGGATCGCCAGGTTCGCTGCTGGCGGCAGGCTGCTGGCCGGTGGCAGCACCGGTGGCAGCGCCTGCAGCAGCACCGGCGGCTTCGCCACCGGCTGGGGAATTGGGCGGAGTGGCGGCAGGTGCAACACCGCTTCCGATACGCCGATCCAGGTCCTGGTAACGCTCCAGGCTCTCCTGTTTCATGCGTGACACGTCATTTTGCAGCTCTTCAATGACGCCTTGTTGACGCGCTATCTGCTCCTGCATTTGCTGCAGTTGCATGAACAGCTGGCCCTGTGCCGAGGCAGGGGCCGTAACCCCTCCCCCGGCATAGGCGCCGTTCGTACCATAACCCGCAGGCGGATAGCTGCTTGCGCCGCTATAGCCTGCGTTGTCATCAACAACAGGAACCTCAGCCCAGGCCATGAGAGGCAGGGTGAGAGCCAGGACGGTTACAGCACGACGGCACGTTCGCATATCGAATTACTTACGCAGTTCGACGCGACGGTTCTGAGCCCAGGACTGCTCGTCGTTACCGGTAGCAACTGGACGCTCTTCGCCGTAGGAAACCAGTTCCAGCTGGGCAGGAGAAACGCCTTGCAGTACCAGGTAGCGTTGAACGGCTTTCGCACGACGCTCGCCCAGAGCCATGTTGTATTCGCGAGTACCACGCTCGTCGGTGTTACCTTCCAGAACGACGCGAGCGCCGTTGCCTTTCAGGTCCTTGGCATGAACGTCCAGAGCGCGCATGGCTTCTGGCTTCAGGTCCGAGCTGTCGTATTCGAAGTAGAAGGTGGTGATTGCGCGCAGAGCAGCTTCTTCGCTCAGGCTGCCGTCAACAGCGCCAGTGTTGGCACCGTAGCCAGCGTTAGGATCAACCTGGCCTTGACCAGCATCGTCGCCGCCTTTCGAGGAGCAACCTACAGCTACGGCCATGGCCAGAGCCAGCGCAGCAAACTTACCAAACTTCAGCATTTCCATCGTGAAACTCCTAATGAACCCCAGTGTGTTAAGTAAAACGTAAAGCGCCGCGTCAGTTCAGGTAAGGGGACCAGGACGGTTCTCTGACTTCGCCTTGAGCGGTAGGAAGCGGGAGCCTCACGCGTCCGTTGAGAGAGACGAGCATCAAGACTCCCCGGCCCTGCTGGCGGGTGGCGTAGATTAGCATGGTGCCGTTGGGCGCAACAGTGGGTGACTCATCAAGACTTGTTTCCGAGAGAATCTTTACACTGCCGCGTTGCAAATCTTGTGCAGCCACTTTGAAGTTGGTGAAACCTTGTTGGCGATGAATCATCACCAGGGTCTTTTCATCCGCCGACAGTTTAGGGTTGGCGTTGTAGTTACCCACGAAAGTTACCCGCTCTGCACCACCACCGGAAACATTGGTTTTGTAGATCTGTGGTTTACCACCGCGGTCGGAGGTGAAGTAGATGGTCGAGCCATCTTTACCCCAGAACGGTTCGGTGTTGATACCCGGGCCTGCGGTCACGCGCGACAGCTGGCGCGAACCCATGTTCATCACGTAGATGTCCGGGTTGCCGTCCTTGGACAGCACGAACGCCAGGCGCGAACCATCCGGCGACCAGGCTGGCGCACCGTTGAGGCCTTCGAAGTTGGTGATCTGCTCACGGCGACCGGTATCGATATGCTGGACGAAGATGCGCGGACGCTTCTGCTCGAACGACACGTAGGCAATGCGCTTGCCGTCTGGTGCAAAGCGCGGCGACAGGATCGGCTCACGCGACTGCAGCAGGGTTACCGCCCGCGCACCGTCGTAGTCCGAACGCTGCAGGGTGTAACGGGTGTTGTTGGTCGAGAAGCGCTCGGCGGTCACGTAAAGCATGCGGGTAGAGAATGCACCCTTGATGCCGGTGAGCTTTTCGAACGACTGGTCGGCGATGTAGTGCGACATGTCGCGCAGTTGATCGACGCTGCCCGAGACGCTGCCGGTCAGCACTTGCTGCTCGGTGGCGACGTTGAACAGCGCGTACTGCACCTGCAGGCGGCCGCCGGACGGAACGATGCTGCCGACCATCACGTACTGGGCGCCCAGGGCTTTCCAGTCACGGAAGATCACTTCGCTGGCCTGGCTCGGCTGGCTGATCATGTTCTGGCGCGGGATCGGCGAGTAATAACCGGAGTTGCGCAGGTCATTGCCGATGATGTCAGCCATGTCTTCAGGCAGCACGCTGCCGCCCTGCAGCCCGAACGGCACGACCGCGATCGGCGTGGCGCGATCGCTGCCGCTGGTGACCAGAATGTTCTTTTCATCTGCTACGGCCAACCCTGCTGCACAGCAGAGAACGACCAGCAGTCCTCGAAGAAGGTTAATCACAAGGCTAGATCCTCAGGTGTGAATGTCATCTTGAATGAACGATAGGGATTGAATTCGCTCGGTTTCAAGCCCTGCATTTCGGTTAAACGACCAATGTTCTTGACCGCTGCCACAGCCGAGCTGTCAAACGGACCGTCACCACTGGAGCGGGCTACGCTCACCGAGGTAATGGTGCCGTCCGGCAACATGCCGATCTGCAGGACCACCGTCATGTTCTTGCGCGCAGAAGGCGGACGTGCCCAGCCCTCGGCCGCACGTGCACGGATCAGGTCGTCGAAATCGCCGGCTACCTGGTCACCCTGCTCGTCAGCCAGGGCCTGCTGCCGTTCGGTGGTATCGGACAGAAGCTCGGCCAGGGCCTGGGCTTTCTTGTCTTCCGCCGCCTTGCGGGCTGCATCCTGTGCCTTCTTCTTGGCCGCATCAGCTGCGGCTTTCTTCTTGGCGTCTTCGGCGGCTTTCTTCTTCGCCTCTTCAGCCGTTGCTTTTTTCTTGGCGTCCTCGGCCGCCTTCTTCTTGGCGTCCTCGGCTGCTTTTTTCTTGGCTTCTTCAGCCGCCTGCTTCTTGGCCTCTTCGTCAGCCTTTTTCTTGGCTTCCTCTTCGGCCTTCTTCTTGGCGATGTCAGCCTGTTGCTTCTCGGCAGCCTTCTTCGCCTCTTCGGCTTTCTTGGCTTCGGCGGTTTTCTTCGCTTCCTCGGCCTTCTCGGCCTGTTCGGCTTTCTTCGCTTCAGCTTCGGCTCGCGCCTCTTCGGCCTTTTGAGCCGCTTCTTCTTTCTTTTGTTCCGCAGCCTTCACTGCCTGCTGCTCGACCTTCTTCTGTTCCATCTGTTCTTCTTCGGTTTGACGCGAAGCAGTCTTCTTGGCCTCACCGGCAATCTTCTGATTGGTCTGGGTGGTGGCCTGGCTCTTGGATTTGAGCTGGTACAGGGTTGCCTGGACAATAGGCTTGGCCGGCGGCAGCTCCGGGGTCATGGCAAAGCTGACGAACAGCATGCCGAACACCAGAACGTGCAGCGCAATGGCCCAGACACTGGGCCAGAAATAGCTTTCCGAGGCGGATGGCTCTCGCTGTTGCATCAGGGCGCCTCGGTAATCAGGCCAACGTTACCGACACCTGCCTTCTGCAACCCGCCCATGGCACCCATGACCGCGCCGTAGTCGACGGACTTGTCGCCACGGATGAAGACCTGGGTCTGCTTGCCCTGGTCACGGCCGGCGCTGATGATCTTGGTCACGGCGTCGGTCATTTGCGGCAAGGTCATGGCCTTGTCCATCTGCTTGTCGGTGTCGACTTCACTGCCAAGGTTCCAGTAGTAGGTCTTGTCAGCCTTGATCGAAATGGTCAGGACCTGGGTGTTGTTGTCCTGCGGCAAGGCTTCACTGGAAACCTTGGGCAGGTCGACCTTCACGCCCTGGTTGAGCATCGGTGCGGTCACCATGAAAATCACCAGCAGTACCAGCATCACGTCGATGTATGGCACCACGTTCATTTCGGCGACCGGCTTGCGTTTGTGGCGAACTCGGGCCATGGGCTTTTACCTGATCACTCTTCGCTGGTGTGCACTTTACGGTGCAGGATGGCCTGGAACTCGTCGGCGAACGTGTAGTAACGGCCGATCAAGACTTCACTGCGGGCAGCGAAACGGTTGTAGGCAATAACCGCAGGGATCGCGGCGAACAGGCCGATCGCGGTGGCGATCAGGGCTTCGGCGATACCCGGGGCCACGGTGGCCAGGGTCGCTTGCTGCGCCGAGGCCAGGCCACGGAAGGAGTTCATGATGCCCCAGACGGTACCGAACAGGCCGATGTACGGGCTGGTGGAACCGACGGTGGCGAGGAACGGCAGGCTCTGCTCGAGCTTCTCTTCCTCACGGGAGATGGCTACGCGCATGGCCCGGCCAACGCCTTCCATGACCGCGTCCGGGTCGACGCCTGGCTGTTGGCGCAGACGCGAGAACTCTTTGAAGCCGGCGCGGAACACCTGCTCTACACCCGAATCCGGGTCCGGGTTGCTGCCAGCCTGACGATACAGCTTGGACAGGTCGATACCCGACCAGAAGCGCTCTTCAAAGCTGTCCAGCGCACGACGACCGGCGCGCAGCATGGTGCTGCGCTGGAAAATCATGATCCATGACGTTACCGATGCGGCCACCAGAATCAGCATGACCAGCTGCACCACGATGCTGGCATTGCTGACCAGGCTCCACATGGAGGTATGGTCGACGACGTTAGCTTCCACGCTTAATCTCCTGCATTTGAATGAGTACCCGGATCGCCCGCCTCGGCAAAGGCCGCGCGCAGCGCTTGGGGGATGGCCCGGGGTTTGAAAGTATCGGCGCGCACACAGGCCACCAGGAACTGCCCCTCACAGAGCAGCGTTGCATCTTTTTCGCGCCACACCTGCTGCACGAAGCGCAGGCTGGCGCGGTTCAATTCAAGCACTTGCGCGGTAACCCGCAACTCGTCGTCCAGCCGCGCTGGCGCGTGATAGCGCGCCTCGCTGGAATGGACCACGAACAGCAGGTTGTCCTGCGCCAGTGCCGACTGGGCAAAGCCCAGGTCACGCAACCGCTCGGTGCGGGCACGTTCCATGAATTTCAGGTAATTGACGTAATACACCACGCCGCCGGCATCGGTATCTTCGTAATAGACACGACAACGATGTGCGAACGGCTCTAGCTCGTTTTGCGCGCGCATACTCTAGTGCTAACTCCTCAGCTTGCCAATCCGCCCCGGCAACTGTTTTTCATCGATTATGTCGTATTGCCAGCGCGACTGAGGCATGCCCGCGGATAGGACCACAGAAACGCTGGATAAATCTGTCATTCATCGGTCTGGGCGGAAAAACCCTCGCCGCTGATCGATTCGCCCAGGCGGTTGGGAATGTTCAGGCCGAAATGCAGGTAGGCATGCCGGGTCACCACCCTGCCCCGTGGCGTGCGCATGATGTAGCCCTGCTGGATCAGGTAGGGCTCGAGCACGTCTTCGATGGTGTGACGCTCTTCGCTGATGGCCGCGGCCAGGCTGTCGACCCCCACCGGGCCGCCGTCGAACTTCTCGATCATGGTCAGCAGCAAGCGCCGGTCCTGATGATCGAAACCGCGCTCGTCGACGTCCAGCAGGTTCAGCGCCATGTCGGCCACCGGCTTGGTGATGTGGCCCTTGCCACGCACCTCGGCGTAGTCGCGCACCCGCCGCAGCAGGCGGTTGGCAATCCGTGGCGTGCCACGGGCGCGGCGGGCGATCTCGAAGGCACCTTCGTCTTCAATGGGCAGGCCGAGAATGCCACCGGAACGGCTGACGATGGTCGCCAGGTCCTCGGTGTTGTAGAACTCAAGGCGCTGGACGATGCCGAAGCGGTCACGCAGCGGGTTGGTCAGCATGCCGGCACGGGTGGTGGCGCCGACCAGAGTGAACGGCGGCAAGTCGAGCTTGATCGAACGCGCCGCCGGCCCCTCGCCGATCATGATGTCGAGCTGGAAGTCTTCCATGGCCGGGTACAGCACTTCTTCGACGATGGGCGACAGGCGATGGATTTCGTCGATGAACAGCACATCGTGCGGCTCAAGGTTGGTCAGCAACGCGGCCAGGTCACCCGGGCGCTCGAGGATCGGCCCGGAAGTGCTTTTGATCGACACGCCCATTTCCTGGGCAATGATATTGGCCAGGGTGGTCTTGCCCAGGCCCGGCGGGCCGAAGATCAGGGTGTGGTCGAGGGATTCGTTGCGCCCGCGGGCGGCCTGGATGAACAGCGCCATCTGTTCACGCACCACCGGCTGGCCGATGTATTCGGCCAGGCGCAATGGGCGGATCGCCCGGTCCTGGACCTCTTCACGGTCGCGCCCGGTGGCGGCTATCAGTCGATCGGCTTCAATCACTTAGATCATTCCCTTCAGGCTGCGACGGATCAGCTCTTCGCTGCTCAGGCCCTTGGCATCCACGGCGGCGACCGCCTTGCTCGCTTCCTGGGGCTTGTAGCCCAGGGAAATCAGCGCGCTGACGGCATCGGCCTCGGCGCTGGAAACGCTGGCAATCGGCAGTGGACCATTGGGCACAAGGGCAAACATGGCCGGGGAGGTTTCCCAGGCCTTGAAGCGGTCCTTGAGTTCGACCAGCAGGCGTTCGGCGGTCTTTTTACCAACCCCCGGCACCTTGACCAGGGCCGAAGCATCCTGGGCCTGGACACAGCGTACCAGTTCGTCGACCTCCAGGCCCGACATCAATGCCAGGGCCAGCTTGGGCCCCACGCCATTGAGGCGGATCAGCTCGCGAAACAGCTCGCGCTCGCGCTTTTCATGGAAGCCATACAGCAGGTGGGCGTCTTCGCGCACCACCAGGTGGGTGTGCAAGGTCACCACTTCGCCAACCTTGGGCAGGCGGTACAGGGTGGTCATCGGCACTTCGAGCTCATAGCCCAGGCCGTTGACGTCGACAATCAGGTGCGGCGGCTGTTTTTCAGCCAGGGTGCCGCGCAAACGTCCAATCACGTTCCGATCCTTCCTCATGGGTACCGGCAAGCGACCGGTCAACCCTAACAGCAAATGCAATGGCCGATGGCATTGCCCAGGCAAAATTTGTTTCAGCAGATGATGCTATCAGAGCCGCAAGCGCCCGCTGCGACTGCGCGCCGTACCCAGGCCGTGGGGCACCAGGCTTGAGCGGGTATGGGCATGGCACAAGGCGATGGCCAGGGCGTCGGAGGCATCGATCTGCGGCTTTTGCGTCAGTTTCAGCAGGTGCATGACCATCATCTGCACTTGCTCCTTGTTGGCCCCACCGGTGCCGGCTACCGCCTGCTTGACCTGGGTGGCGCTGTACTCGGCGATTTCCAGGCCTTCTTCGATAGCCGCGACGATCGCCGCGCCGCGGGCCTGGCCGAGCTTGAGCGCCGAGTCGGCGTTGCGCGCCATGAACACCCGCTCGATGCCCATGGTCACCGGGCCGTGCTGGCGGATGATTTCGCGCACGCCGCGAAAGACGATCTGCAGGCGCTCGGGCAGCTCGCCGGCGCCGGTACGAATGCAGCCCGAAGCCACGTACTCGCAACCCCGCCCGCTGTGGTGCACCACGCCATAGCCGGTAATGCGCGAGCCGGGGTCGATGCCAAGAATCAGAGTCATACGTCTTTGCGCCATAGTAAAAACAGAAGCCGGACCGGCTCGCAGGTGCAATGCAACTGCAGGCAGATCCGGCCTCGGGCCGGTAGGAGCGGGCTTGCCCCGCGATTGCGCACTACCACCCAATCGCATCGCGAGGCAAGCTCGCTCCCACCTAAATGAACAACTTGAGACTAGCCGAGCTGTTCCATGACTTCGTCAGGAATTTCGGCATTGGAGTAGACGTTCTGTACGTCGTCCAGGTCTTCAAGCATGTCGATCAGCTTGAGCACCTTCTGTGCGCCGTCCAGGTCGAGTTCGGCGCTGGTGGTCGGCTGCATGACGATTTCCGCGTCAGCGGCCTTGAAACCGGCCTCTTCCAGGGCGTTGCGCACGGCATAGAAGCTGTTGAACGAGGTGAAGACCTCGAACGAGCCATCTTCGTTGCTGACCACGTCGTCGGCATCGGCCTCCATCGCCGCTTCCATCAGCGCGTCTTCGTCGACGCCGGCGGCGAAGCTGATCTGGCCCTTGCGCTCGAACAGGTAAGCCACCGAGCCGTCAGTCCCCAGGTTGCCGCCGCATTTGCTGAAGGCATGACGCACAGCGGCGGCGGTACGGTTGCGGTTGTCGGTCATGGCCTCGACCATGATCGCCACGCCGCCCGGGCCGTAACCTTCGTAGCTGAGCTCTTCGACGTTGTCGGCTTCGGCCGTGCCAGCACCGCGGGCAACCGCCCGGTCGATGATGTCGCGGCTCATGTTCGCCCCCAACGCCTTGTCCAGGGCCAGGCGCAAGCGCGGGTTGGAGGCAGGATCGCCTCCGCCCTGCTTGGCGGCAACGGTCAGCTCACGAATCCACTTGGTGAAGATCTTGCCTCGCTTGGCATCCTGGCGCTCTTTGCGGTGCTTGATGTTTGCCCACTTGGAATGACCTGCCATAACGCACTCCGAATCCTTTGTAACAATGCCACGCCGCGGCCGCGCTCACGCCCGGCCGAGACCTTTAAATTCATGCGCCTTAACGCAAAGGCGCATCCATCTGGATGCGCCCGGGGCCCGCTTACTCAGCCTTGGGCTGTTCGCGCAGACGGATATGCAACTCACGCAGGGCCTTGGCATCGACCAGGCCAGGGGCCTGGGTCATGACGCACGCGGCGCTCTGGGTTTTCGGGAAGGCAATGACTTCGCGAATCGACTGGGCGCCGGTCATCAGCATCACCAGACGGTCAAGGCCGAAGGCCAGGCCGCCGTGCGGCGGTGCGCCGAACTTCAGGGCGTCGAGCAGGAAGCCGAACTTCTCTTCCTGTTCAGCCGCTTCGATACCCAGCAGACGGAAGACCGCCTGTTGCATCTCTTTGCGGTGGATACGGATCGAACCGCCACCCAGCTCGGTACCGTTGAGGACCATGTCGTAAGCACGCGACAGGGCGGTGGCCGGGTTGGCCTCGAGCTCTTCGGGGCTGCATTTTGGCGCGGTGAACGGGTGGTGCAGCGCGGTGAAACTGCCGTCGTCGTTCTCTTCGAACATCGGGAAGTCAACCACCCACATCGGGGCCCACTCGCAGGTGAGCAGGTTGAAATCGTTACCGACCTTGATACGCAGGGCGCCCAGCGCCTCGCTGACGATCTTGGCCTTGTCGGCGCCGAAGAACACGATGTCGCCATCGACCGCACCAACGCGATCGAGGATCACGTTGAGGTTGGCCTCAGGGATGTTCTTGACGATCGGCGACTGCAGGCCTTCAACGCCCTTGGCGCGCTCGTTGACCTTGATGTAGGCCAGGCCCTTGGCACCGTAGATGCCGACGAACTTGGTGTACTCGTCGATGCGGCTGCGCGGCATGCTCGCGCCACCTGGCACGCGCAGGGCGGCAACACGGCTCTTCGGATCGTTGGCCGGGCCGCTGAACACCTTGAATTCGACGTCCTTGAGCTGGTCGGCAACGTCGACCAGTTCCAGCGGGTTACGCAGGTCAGGCTTGTCGGAACCGTAGCGGCGCATGGCTTCTTCGAAAGTCATGTGCGGGAATTCACCGAATTCCAGGTCCAGGACTTCCTTGAACAGCTTGCGGATCATGCTTTCGGTCAGGCCCATGATCTCGGACTCATCGAGGAAGCTGGTCTCGATGTCGATCTGGGTGAATTCCGGCTGACGGTCGGCGCGCAGGTCTTCGTCACGGAAGCACTTGGCGATCTGGTAGTAGCGGTCGAAACCGGCAACCATCAGCAGCTGCTTGAACAGCTGGGGCGATTGCGGCAGGGCGAAGAAGCTGCCGGCGTGGGTACGGCTCGGCACCAGGTAGTCACGCGCGCCCTCAGGGGTGGCACGGGTAAGGATCGGCGTTTCGACGTCGAGGAAGCCGTTTTCGTCGAGGAAGCGACGGATGCTGGTGGTGATGCGCGAACGCAGACGCAGCTTCTCGGCCATCTCTGGACGACGCAGGTCGATGAAGCGATAGCGCAGGCGGGTTTCTTCGCCAACGTCGGAGTATTCGTTGAGCGGGAACGGCGGGGTTTCCGCTTCGTTCAGCACGGTCAGCTCATAACCCAACACTTCGATGGCACCCGAGGCCATGTTGGCGTTGACTGCGCCAGCCGGACGCGGACGCACCTTGCCGGTAATCTGCACCACGTATTCGCTGCGCACGCGGTCGGCGGCGGCGAAGCTTTCTGCGCGATCCGGGTCGAAAACGACCTGGGCCATGCCTTCGCGATCACGGATATCGAGGAAAATCACCCCGCCGTGGTCGCGGCGACGATGGACCCATCCGCAAAGGGTAATTTCCTGACCTTCCAGGCTCTCGTTCAGTTGGCCGCAATAATGGCTGCGCATCATGATGGTGGTTTCGCTTCTCGTCATTCGTATGTTCAGTGGAGGCCTTGCAGCCCCAAAGGGCTAATAGTGCAAGACCCTGCCGGTGCAATCAACTCAGTCGGCCTTGTCGCCGCCTGCCAGGTTCTTTTTCGCACCGGTCTTGAAGTCAGTTTCGTACCAGCCGGTACCACCCAGGCGGAAGCCCGGGGCCGAAATCAGCTTCTTCAGCGCTGGCTGCTCACACGCCGGGCAATCGGTCAGCGGCGCGGCGCTGAGCTTCTGGAGGACTTCCAACTGGTGGTTGCAGGAAGCACATTGATAGTCGTACATGGGCATAGGCGTGTCTCGTTAACCACAGCGCAGGCTGGTTCGGGCAGTAAAGCGCGGGATTATATATGGTTAAGGAGTGCTGTGCAGCCCGGCAACCGACTAGCGTGCCACTGGCAAGCCGAGCAAATAGACCACGCAGACCACGCGGATCAGCCCGCTGAAATTTTTTACCCCGCCGTGACGCAGGTGTACCTCACGGTCGATATACGACAACACGGCATTGACCGAGCACTGATTGGCCTTGGCGATGCGTTCAAGAATAGTCCAGTAGATCTCTTCCAGGCGCAGACAGGTGGCAAAGCCGTTGAGGCGCACCGACCGCGACAGCGGCTGGGCCAGGCCCATGTTGAAATTGGCCTCGAAAGGGTCGACGCCATCCTTGTGCGGCACGCAGGCTACGCGCCCCGTGCGATTCATCCATGCCGACATAGTCGTACCACGCCACTGTTTAACCGGGAAACAAACCCGCGTGCGTTATGCACGCGGGAACATGCCCTTAATAAAGCGCTGTGTAACGTGGCGGTGCCAGCAGACACCCTAACTCTGAATGTAGGAATACTCGGCACTGGAGCCGGTACTTTAAAACACCGGAAAGTGCTTCCGTACTAACTGAAATGCCCGAACTTCGCACAAAAGTTCGGGCATTCGAATAACAGGGTTAAATCTGCCGGTTACTTACCTTCAAGTAGCGAGCGCAGCATCCAGGCGGTTTTTTCATGCACCTGCATGCGCTGGGTCAGCAGGTCGGCCGTCGGCTCGTCGCTGACCTTGTCGAGCAGCGGGAAAATGCTGCGCGCCGTGCGGGTTACCGCCTCCTGGCCTTCGACCAGTTGTTTGATCATTTCGTCAGCAGGCGGCACGCCCTCTTCTTCCTTAATAGAAGAAAGCCGCGCGTAGATTGAGTACGCCCCGGGTGCCGGGAAGCCCAGCGCGCGAATACGCTCGGCGATCGAGTCGACCGCCAGGGCCAGTTCGTTGTACTGCTCTTCGAACATCAGGTGCAAGGTACGAAAGGCCGGACCGGTGACGTTCCAGTGAAAGTTGTGGGTCTTCAGATAAAGTACGTAGGTATCCGACAACAGGCGCGACAAACCATCGACGATGGACTTGCGATCTTCTTCGCTGATACCGATATCGATTGCCATGTAGTTCCCCTTTCCTTAGTGCTTGCTGATCAAGCGGGTACAAACCACTGTACCAAGAGTTTTCCACCCCTGCAGCCTCATGCCTGCGACACAAGGCTGCAGGCCGCGCGACACACGGTTGGCCGCTGATTTGAGAAGCCTGGGGCTTTGCTGTTAAATAGGCAGCGTGCCGCCCGCGCCGATTGTCATTGCCCGGGCGCATAGGCTGGCCTTCTCACGTTTTTGCGCTTTTTTACCCGTGCGCGCCGTGAAGCCAGCTCTTCCTGTGATCCGCCTTATCAATGTGAGCCAACCAACATGTTCAAGATCGTCCACCTGTTGACGGGCGTTGCAGCTTTGCTGCTGTCCTTCATACCCAGCCTCAGAACCGAAGCCATACCCTTCCTGCAGCAACCGGAGGCGGTTTACCTGGCGCTTTTCGGCCTGCTTAACCTGCTCATCGCTCCCGTGCTCGCGCAGCACTACCGGGGCGTGCGCCAGCAACTGCAGCGCGCTGCCAGTGCTTTGCTGGTGCTTACCGTGATCCTGCAGACCGTGACCTTGCTGGCCCGTCCGGAGCTTGGCAACCTGCCGGCCCTGGCTTGCGCCCTGCTGGCCACCATCCTGCACTTGATTGCCGGTTTTGCCAAAAGCGCTGTGGCCCGTAGCCAGAACACCCAGTACGACATGTCCAATCGCGATACCGGCACGGTGAAGTGGTTCAACACGTCCAAGGGTTTCGGCTTTATCTCCCGCGATTCGGGCGATGACATCTTCGTCCACTTCCGCGCCATTCGCGGCGAAGGCCACCGGGTGCTGGTCGAAGGCCAGCGCGTGGAGTTCTCGGTGATGAACCGCGACAAGGGCCTGCAAGCCGAAGACGTGATCGCCGCCCCACGGCGCTGATCAGCAGCAACAAAAAAACCGCGACGGCATCACTGCCCATCGCGGTTTTTTTTCGCCCCCGAATCAGTAATGCGGCGGCGGTGCCTCTTCTTCACTGGCCTCGTACTGGCCGACCATCTCTTCATAGCGCTTGAGCAGTGCTGCCATCTGCAACTGCAGGCGCTCAACGACGCGCTGCTGTTCGACCAGCACATCATTCAAGGCCAGCAGGGTATCGTCCTGAAAGGCCAGCCGGCTTTCCAACTCGGTCACGCGCGCGTCAAGGGTCATGATTCAAGCCTCCGCGAACTGAAAATCGTCAACCAATACCTCGGCCAGACGCAAACGGATCTCAGCCACCTGTTGTGGCGCATATTCAATTGCAGGTTTATTGCCCCACACAGGTGCCGGCCAGGCCGGATCAGAACGATGACGAACAATCACATGCATATGTAGCTGGCTAACTACATTGCCGAGGGTTGCCACATTCATTTTGTCGGCGGCAAAGACGTCCTTGAGGATCTGGGCCAGGGCGTTAGTTTCTTTCCAGAGTTGCTGCTGATCGCTGTCATCAAGTTGAAACAATTCGCTGATTTCGGCCCGACGCGGCACCAGGATAAACCAGGGATAGTTGCCATCCCTACTCAGCAACAGACGACAAAGAGGAAAGTCCCCCAGGCAAAAGGTGTCTTGTTGAAGACGTTGATCCAGAACAAACACTACGAAATCTCCTACAACAGCTTAATACCTTGCTCACACAACCCTCCGTGAGCCACTGCCAGCAGGATACTCCTGATCGCTCGTCGGGGCATTGCCTGCTGCCTTATTAATGAAGCAATGCACCGATTTAGCCCCTTCCCCTCACCCAAAAGGCCTAGGCGTACGTCGGTGTTACGCTGCCCGGGCAAGGAAACGCTACTTTTCGCACCAAAATGAAGCCGTCCGTCGGCGTTTCGCCCAGTGAACATCCACAAACTACTCAGCTTTAGCCTTCAACGGTAACGCTTTGACTTTACGGGCAACTTTTTCCCTTATTCCATTGCGATCGACAGCCGCGAACCAAAGGTTCTTTGACCCCCGGTTTACCGGCACCTGAGGG
Organism: Pseudomonas sp. B21-035; assembly: GCF_024748945.1. Lineage (NCBI taxonomy): Bacteria > Pseudomonadati > Pseudomonadota > Gammaproteobacteria > Pseudomonadales > Pseudomonadaceae > Pseudomonas > Pseudomonas sp. B21-035. The sequence continues at coordinate 1,374,303 of NZ_CP087179.1, read as the reverse complement.
CCTTCGGAGGGCGAAAGCGTGAAAATTTCGTGAAGCCGTTCGATTTTGTGCACGCTTGTTGCATTGTCATCCGCCACGGTCGGCACGCCCTCTGCACTGATGCAGCGAGCGGCGACAAATAACAACAGCTGCATGGGTTAACCAGGGAGTTTCGGGGGGGCAGGGGCTAGATTGTTTTTACCTATCCTTAATCCGCTTGAAACAGCGCTGGAGTTGTACGGCCCGCGAAACCCGGGGCGTGGTTTGCGACAAGGACATAACTGTTAGCGACATGACCGTAAAGTTACCGAAAGGTTCTCGACAGGCATATCGCCAACGCCGGTCAGCGTGATATACATTTCCGCCGACACAAAAAGAAAGAGCCGCGCTGTATAAAAAAACCAAACAGCGACGGCAGTACTCTTCCTAAAAACCAAAGGAGCAAATCACGATGCGCGTGATGAAGTGGAGCATAATCGCCCTGGCTGTTGCAGCCGGCACCTCGCAATTGGCAGTGGCCTCTTCTCAGGATGAGTCCAAGGGTTTTGTTGAAGACAGCAAACTCAATGTCAAAACCCGCATGCTGTACTTTAGCCGTGACTTCCGTAACGTGCCTAACGGCGACCAAAGCCGCGTTGAAGAAACCGGCCTGGGCTTCCTCGGCACCTACCAGTCGGGCTTTACCCAAGGCACCGTAGGTTTCGGTGTCGACGCCATCGGCATGCTCGGCCTGAAACTGGACAGCGGCAAAGGTCGCGCCGGCACCGGCCAGTTCCCGCTGGGCGCAGATGGCCGTTCGCAGGACTCGTTCTCCGAAGGTGGCGCGGCGGTCAAGTTCCGCATCTCCGACACCGTGCTGAAGTACGGCACCCAGTTCACCGCCCTGCCGGTTCTGGCAACCGACGACAGCCGCCTGCTGCCCGAAACCGTCGAAGGTTTCCTGGTGACCAGCAAGGAAATCAAAGGCCTTGAGCTGAATGCCGGCCACTTCACCGCCCTGAATGCTCAATCGCAGTCCTACCACGACAGCATCGGTGGCAAGAACCGCACTACCGGGATCAAGAACCCTGGTCTGACCCAGGCTGACGTGTTCGGCGGCACCTATGCCTTCACCGACACCCTGAGCACCAGCCTCTACTACTCCAAGGTCGAAGACTACTGGCGTAAATACTACGCCAACGTCAACTGGGCACTGCCGATCAACGACAACCAAGGCCTGGTGTTCGACTTCAACATCTATGACACCAAGAGCGACGGCAAGGCCAACGTTACCGCCTTCGATGGTGACAAACTTGATAACCGTGCGTTCAGCCTGTCGGGCGCCTACAACATTGGCGCGCACACCTTCACCCTGGCCTACCAGAAGGTTACCGGTGACGGCGACTATGCCTACGGCATCGACGGCGGCGGCACCATTTTCCTGGCCAACTCCATCGCTCGTTCCGACTTCAACGCCGAAGACGAGAAATCCTACCAGGCACGTTACGACCTGAACTTCGCCGAATACGGCGTTCCAGGCCTGAGCTTCATGACCCGTTATGTCAAGGGTACCGGTGCCAACGTCACTGGCACCGACAACGGCAAGGAATGGGAACGCGACATCGAGGCCAAGTACGTTCTGCAGGAAGGTCCGGCCAAAGACCTGAGCCTGCGTGTACGTCAAGCCACCTACCGTTCGGGTGACGGCGTTTACTACGGTTCGCCATCGATCGACGAACTGCGCCTGATCGTCGAGTACCCGCTGAGCATCCTGTAAGCCTCGGGCTTTCAGTATCCCCAGTACGAAAGAGCCCGGCACTGCCGGGCTTTTTCTTGTCTGAATTCGGGCTGACAACGCCTTCGTGCTCCGGCATCCTGTACGCCACCGAATCGCCCCCGTACAATGCGGGGTCATTTAAAGTCTTAAGCAACCGACAACGGCCTACCATGCGCACCAGTCAATATTTGCTCGCAACTCAAAAAGAAACCCCTTCCGACGCGGTCGTCATCAGCCACCAGCTGATGCTGCGTGCCGGCATGATCCGCAAGCTCGCATCCGGCCTTTATACCTGGCTGCCGATGGGCCTGCGGGTAATGCGCAAGGTCGAAGCCGTGGTCCGCGAGGAAATGAACGCCGCTGGCGCCCTTGAAGTGCTGATGCCGGCCATCCAGCCTGCCGAGCTGTGGCAGGAATCCGGCCGCTGGGAACAGTACGGCCCGGAGCTGCTGCGCCTCAAAGACCGTCACGGTCGCGAGTTCTGCGTGGGCCCGACCCACGAAGAGGTCATCACCGACCTCGCCCGCAACGAGCTCAACAGCTATAAACAGCTGCCGCTGAACATGTACCAGATCCAGACCAAGTTCCGTGACGAGATCCGTCCGCGCTTCGGCCTGATGCGTGGTCGCGAGTTCATCATGAAGGACGCCTACTCCTTCCATGCCGATCCGGCTTCCCTGCAGCAAACCTACGATCGCATGCACCTGGCGTACAGCAACATCTTTACCCGCCTGGGCCTGGATTTCCGCCCAGTGCAGGCTGACACCGGCTCGATCGGTGGCAGCTACTCCCACGAATTCCACGTGCTGGCCGAGTCCGGTGAAGACGATGTGATCTTCAGCGACAGCTCCGACTACGCCGCCAACATCGAGAAGGCCGAAGCCATCCCACGGGAAACCGTGCGCCCGGCGCCGACCGAAGAGCTGCGCCTGGTCGACACCCCGGACGCCAAGACCATCACCCAGCTGGTCGACAACTATGGCCTGGCGATCGAAAAGACCGTCAAGACCCTGATCGTCCACGCCGCCGAAGAAGGCAAGCTGATTGCCCTGATCGTCCGTGGCGACCACGAGCTCAATGAAATCAAAGCTGCCAACCTGGCAGAAGTTGCCAGCCCGCTGGTCATGGCCAGCGACGAAGAGCTGCGCGACGCCATTGGCGCCGGCGCCGGTTCCCTCGGCCCGCTGAACCTGCCGCTGCCATGCATCATCGACCGTTCGGTCGCGCTGATGAGCGACTTCGGCATCGGTGCCAACATCGACGACAAACACTACTTCGGCGTCAACTGGGAGCGCGACCTGCCAGTTCCGCAAGTGGCCGACCTGCGCAACGTCGTCGAGGGCGACCCAAGCCCGGATGGCAAGGGCACCCTGGTGATCAAGCGCGGCATCGAAGTCGGGCACATCTTCCAGCTCGGCACCAAGTACAGCGAGGCACTCAAGTGCCAGGTACTGGGCGAGAACGGCAAGCCGGTAACCCTGAGCATGGGTTGCTACGGTATCGGCGTATCGCGTGTGGTGGCTGCGGCCATCGAGCAGAACTACGACGAAAACGGCATCATCTGGAGCGATACCCTGGCACCCTTCCAGATCGCCCTGGTGCCGCTGCGCTACGAGACCGAACAGGTTCGCGAAGCCACCGACAAGCTGTATGCCGAGCTGACCGCTGCCGGTTTCGAAGTGCTGCTGGACGACCGCGACAAGAAGACCAGCCCGGGGATCAAGTTCGCCGACATGGAACTGATCGGCATCCCGCACCGCATCGTCATCAGCGACCGCGGCCTGGCCGACGGCAACCTGGAATACAAGCACCGCACCGAGCGTGACGCACAGCCGCTGCCAGTGGCCGAGGTGCTGTCGTTCCTGCAAGCCCGCATTCGTCGCTAAGCCAACGCAAGAGTAATCATGTTCAAGCGAAGTACCATCAACCTGGGGGGCGCCGCACTGTGCGGCGCCCTGCTCCTCAGCGGTTGCGCCAACCAGATGTCCCAGCGCAGCGAGCACGAGGAGCGCATCGAGCGCAAGCTGCTCGAACACAGCCTGCAGATCGATGTCGGAGACCCCAAGGTACTCGAGCTGCCGCAACGGCGTGTGCGCATCCACGAACAGAAGAACTTCGAAGTCACCGAGTTCGAGGTTACCCGTCGCTACGATCGCTACACGCCTTACCAACCCTGGCGCGAAGTCTATGAGATTCCGCTGGGCGCGGTGGCGGTGGTGGCCGGTGTCGGCGCCAACGTGGTCAATGTCTTTGCCCTGGGCAACCTGCCCGACAGCGTGACCCATGACTGGTTGAGCTATGGCTTCGACGGCCTCAACCCGTTCATGAACGCCCAGTCCAACGGTCGTGCCCAGCAGAACCTGGCGGGCATCACCGAAGTGCAAAAGGACAAGCGCCAGGAATACACCAGCGTCCCCTGGAGCGAGCGGCCGGTGTCGGTCAAGGCCGGCAAGATCGACCATGAGCTGACCACCGACCGCAATGGCGTGTTGCACCTGAACCTGCTCGACAGCCCGTTCAGCGAGCAGAACCTGACCCACATCGGCACCCTGCACCTGCAGGTGGTCGATGAAGACAACAACGTGCGTGGCGATGCCAGCCTGCTGATCAGCGCCGGCCTGCGCGGCAAACTGGTGGAAGCCCACGAACTGATTTTCGATGATCTGGAAGACGACGAAGTCAGCCAGTGGGTGCATCGGGTCAAGCGCCTGTCGGAGCTGGGCCTGGAAGAAGAAGCCAGTGAACTGGAGCAAAGCCTGATCGAGCTGACCCGCAACGATCCGGAGCTGCAACAGGAATTCCTCAAGTCACTGACCAAGGACGCCGGCCGCCTGGTTGCCGACCCTGGCGCGCACTGACCTTCGCTGTACCCGGAGAGCGCCAGCCTGCTGGCGCTGCCCTCCTCACTCCCGAGAGAACAGCTCCAGCTGTTCATGCGCACCGCGCAAATCCTGCAAGCGCACACCAATCCCCAACAGCCTCACCGGCTTGCCGCCACGGGCAAAGGCCTGGCTGAGCAAGTGTTGATAGCTGCCCAGGTCACGCCCCGCCCCTGACTGCTCAAGGGTGGTCTGGCTGAAATCATGGAACTTCACTTTGACGAACGGCTTGCCCGGGCGATAACTGTCGTCGATGCGGGCCATGCGCCCGGCCAGGGTTTCCATCAGCTCCGGGAGTTTTTCCAGGCAACTGGCGAGGTCAGGCAGATCGGTGTCGTAGGTGTTTTCGACACTGACCGACTGACGCCGGCTGTCATTTTGCACCGGACGGTCATCGATACCCCGCGCCAGCCCCCACAACCGCTCACCAAAACTGCCGAATTCACGGGCCAGGGCCAGGCGACTCCAGTCGCGCAACTCCAGGCAGGTGATGATGCCCAGGCGGCCCATCTTGTCGGCGGTGACCTTGCCTACGCCATGCAGCTTGCTCACCGGCAAGGCAGCCACGAAGTCTTCGACTTCATTCGGAGTGACCACAAACAGGCCATTGGGCTTGCGCCAGTCGCTGGCGATCTTGGCCAGGAATTTGTTCGGCGCCACGCCAGCCGACACAGTGATATGCAACTGTTGGGCAACCCGGCGGCGAATATCGGCGGCAATCCGTGTAGCGCTGCCCGCAAACCAGGAACTTTCCGACACATCCAGGTAAGCCTCGTCCAGCGACAAGGGCTCGATCAGGTCAGTGTATTCGCGAAAGATGCCGTGAATTTCCCGCGAGGCTTCTTTATAGGCATCCATGCGCGGCTTGACGATCAGCAGGTCCGGGCACAGCTTGAGGGCATGGTGCGAGGACATCGCCGAACGCACGCCGAACGCCCGCGCCTCATAGTTGCAGGTAGCGATCACCCCGCGCCGCTCCGCCGAACCGCCCACCGCCAGCGGCCGCCCGACCAGACGCGGGTCGTCGCGCATTTCGATGGCGGCGTAGAAGCAATCGCAGTCGATATGGATGATCTTGCGTTGAGACATAGGGAGCGTAAGAACAGGTTTAAAGTGATGTAAGCAGTATCTCACCCGCTAGCGGCCCATGCATCACAACTAATTCATTCCCCCCCGGAACCTCTGCAAGGCCCGCCCTTGCTGCCTTGCAGCCCTTTTCAGCGGCGCTAAGCGATTGAAGGAGAAAGGATTTCTGCAAACAGGCTATTGACAGCCCCGGGCAAAACTGTAGAATCTCATCTCACAGGCGCGGGATGGAGCAGCCTGGTAGCTCGTCGGGCTCATAACCCGAAGGTCGTCGGTTCAAATCCGGCTCCCGCAACCAGATTCAGGAAAGGCCACTCTCACGAGTGGCCTTTTTCTTTGCCCGAAATAAAGCTCCGGGTAATTTTTTATTGTAAATCAACAATTAAGCGTTGACAGCCAAGCTCAACGCTGTAGAATCCGCCCCACAGACGCGGGATGGAGCAGTCTGGTAGCTCGTCGGGCTCATAACCCGAAGGTCGTCGGTTCAAATCCGGCTCCCGCAACCAAACAACAGAAAAGGCCACTTTGAAAAAAGTGGCCTTTTTTGCGTCTGCCTTCCAGCTAATCAGCCCGCCCCCTGAACGCCCTTCGCCGCTCAGGCAATATGAAACTTCTTTAACTATCCTCAAGGTGCTCAGCGGCCCGATCATATCGGACATTACGCTTCCAAAGGGATTGGTACTTTGACCGGATACACCCTGCTTCCCCTGCGCAAGCCACGAGGTGGCTGATGCGCACCCAGACGCCTGAAACACAAGCCCCTGTGACCGCCGCATTACCCAATGCCGAGCAACGCCTGCGCTGGCTCGAACGCCTGAGCAAGTACCGCCAGCCCATCGGCCTGGGCGTGACCTTGCTGCTGTTCGCTGTCGCCCTGATCGCCTGCCGTCACCTGCTCAGCGAGCTGGACATCTATGCCCTGCATGATTCGCTGCTCAGCGTGCCGCCGCCAGCATTGGCCGGCGCACTGCTGGCGACGGTGGCCGGCTTCGTCATCCTGCTGGGGTACGAGTGGTCGGCCAGCCGCTATGCCGGCGTCCAGCTACCGGCTCGCACCCTGGTAATGGGCGGCTTCAGCGCCTTTGCCATCGGCAATGCCATTGGCCTGTCGCTGCTGTCCGGTGGCTCGGTACGCTATCGCCTGTATGCGCGCCATGGCATCGGCGCCGCCGAAGTGGCGCGCATGACCCTGTTTGCCAGCCTTTCCCTCGGCTGCGCGTTGCCGCCGCTCGCCGCCCTGGCGACCTTGAGCAACTTGCCGGCTGCAGCTTCAGCCTTGCACCTGGCGCCTGCGTTGCTGGCAGCGGTCGCCCTGGCGGTACTTAGCTTGAGCGGCGCACTGGTCTATGGCCTTTATCGTCGTCGCCTGCCCGAACAACCCCAGGCTGACAACCTGCTGGTACAAGTAGGCCGGCGTACTCTGCGCTTGCCGGGCGCACGCCTGACCCTGCTGCAACTGCTCATTACTGCCCTGGACGTAGCCGCTGCCGCCACCGTGCTGTACCTGCTGCTGCCCGAGGCGCCGCCGTTTGGTGCCTTCTTGCTGGTCTACCTGCTGGCGCTGGCGGCCGGGGTGCTCAGCCATGTGCCTGGTGGCGTCGGGGTGTTCGAGGCGATCCTGCTGGCGGCCTTTGCCGACAAGCTCGGCGCCGCGCCACTGGCCGCCGCGTTGCTGCTTTATCGCCTGATCTATGTGGTGCTGCCACTGCTGCTGGCCTGCGTCCTGCTGCTGGCCAGCGAAGCCAAGCGCCTGCTGTTTGCCCAGCAAGCGATCAGGGCCGCTTCCGGGCTCGCAGCCCCGGTGCTGGCGGTGCTGGTGTTTCTCTCCGGCGTGGTGCTGCTGTTTTCCGGCGCCACCCCGGAAATCGACGAGCGCCTGGAGCATCTGGGCTTCCTCGTACCGCACCGGCTGATCGACGCGTCGCACTTCGGCGCCAGCCTGATTGGCGTCCTCTGCCTGCTGCTGGCCCAGGGCCTGCGCCGGCGCCTGTCGGCTGCCTGGATCCTGACCACCGTCCTGCTGCTGGTCGGCGCCCTGCTCTCGCTGCTCAAAGGTTTCGACTGGGAAGAAGCCAGCATCCTGACCTTCACCGCCTGCCTGCTGGCGGTGTTCCGCCGTTCCTTCTATCGCCCCAGCCGCTTGCTCGAACTGCCGTTCTCGCCGGTTTACCTGGCGGCCAGCGCCTGTGTACTGGGCGCTTCGGTGTGGCTGCTGCTGTTTGCCTATCAGGATGTGCCCTACAGCCATCAGCTGTGGTGGCAATTCACCCTCGACGCCGATGCCCCACGCGGCTTGCGCTCGGCCCTGGGCAGCGCGGTACTGCTGGTGATCGTCGCCCTGACCTGGCTGCTGCGCACCGCGCGCCCGGTTATTCACCTGCCCAGCGCCGACGAGCTGCAACGCGCCAACGCCATCCTGCAAGCCTCCGACCAACCCGACGGCGGCCTGGCCCTGACTGGCGACAAAGCCTTGCTGTTCCACCCCAACGACGATGCCTTCCTTATGTATGCACGTCGCGGCCGCAGCCTGGTGGCGCTGTACGACCCGATCGGCCCGGCCCACGAGCGCGCCGAAATGATCTGGCAGTTCCGCGACCTGTGCGATGTACACCATGCCCGCCCGGTGTTCTACCAGGTTCGGGCCGAGAACCTGCCCTTCTATATGGACATCGGCCTGACCGCGATCAAACTGGGCGAAGAAGCCCGGGTCGACCTCAAGCGCTTTGACCTAGAAGCCAAGGGCAAGGAGATGAAAGACCTGCGCTACACCTGGAACCGCGGCGGCCGCGACGGCCTGAGCCTGGAAGTGCACGAGCCGGGGCAGGCTCCGCTGGAAGAACTCAAGACCATCTCCGACGCCTGGCTCACTGGCAAGAACGTGCGCGAGAAAGGCTTCTCCCTCGGCCGTTTCAGCCCGGAGTACCTGCAGCACTTCCGGATTGCCCTGATCCGTTTCGAAGGGCGCCCGGTCGCCTTTGCCAACCTCCTGGAAACCCGCAGCCTGGAGCTGGCCAGCCTCGACCTGATGCGCGCCCACCCGCAGGCGCCCAAGCTGACCATGGAATTCATGATGATCGGCCTGATCCAACACTATAAGCAGCACGGCTATGGGCGCTTCAGCCTGGGCATGGTGCCACTCTCCGGGCTGCAACCACGGCGCGGCGCACCGCTGACCCAGCGCCTGGGCTCGATGGTGTTCCAGCGCGGCGAGCAGCTCTACAACTTCCAGGGCCTGCGCCGCTTCAAGGACAAGTTCCAACCGGACTGGGAACCTCGCTACATGGCCGTGCCGGCCGGACTCGATCCGCTGGTGGCACTGGCCGACACCGCCGCCCTGATCGCGGGCGGCCTGACTGGATTGGTGAAACGCTGATGATTCGACGCTACTGGCTGTACCTGCTGGTTCCCCTGCTGCTGGCCTTGCTGGCTGCCGCCCTTGGCTTCTGGCTGTGGACCCGGCCGGCCCCCGAAGCCTCCCTTGAGCACCTGAGCCTGGCCGATGGCAGCAGCCTGGTCCGGGTCAACCCCGGCACCCGGGCCAAGGCCCGCGTGGTCATCGCCGTGCCCCCGGACCAGGCCCTGAGCGACAAGCAACTGCTCGACCTGAGCCAGAGCGGCGAGGCGCAGATGGTCCAGGTGGTCCTGCCGCCAGCCGATTGCAACAAGCAGCAACAGGCGCTGCAGCAAGCCATGCAGCAACTCAAGGGCGCGCCGACCCTGGTAGCCGGTATCGGCCCGGGCGCAGCCCAGGCCTGGAGCTGGCTGGCCAGCCAGAGCGATGACAAGGCCCTGGCCATCTCGGTGGACTTCAACCTCGAACAACCCGGCTGCGCCACGCCGCTGCCCAAGTCCGCCGCCCACGGCCACTGGAGCGTGGCCTGGAACGACAACCCGGATGACGCCAGCGCCGCCTTCGTGCGCGACCAGGCCAATGCCGAAACCAGCATCAGCGATTACGACATCCACCTGCCGCAGGTACTCAAGGCGCAACTGACCCAGGCACTGGTGGGTGAGGACGGCAACGCCATGAGCATCCCGGTGGTCGAAGTACCTGCCGGGCAAACCACCGACACCGTCACCCTGTTTCTCTCGGGCGATGGCGGTTGGCGCGACCTGGACCGCGACGTCGCCGGCGAGATGGCCAAGCTCGGCTATCCGGTGGTGGGCATCGACACCCTGCGCTACTACTGGCAGCACAAGACCCCGGAACAAAGCGCCATCGACCTCTCCGAGCTGATGCAGCACTACCGGCAGAAATGGGGCACCAAGCGTTTCGTGCTGACCGGCTACTCGTTCGGCGCCGACGTCTTGCCGGCGATCTACAACCGCTTGCCGGCCGAAGACCAGAAGCGCATCGATGCGGTGATACTGCTGGCCTTTGCCCGCAGCGGCAGCTTCGAGATCGAAGTCGAGGGCTGGTTGGGCAATGCTGGCAAAGAGGCACCGACCGGGCCGGAGATGGCCAGGCTGCCAGCGTCCAAAGTGGTCTGCGTGTATGGCGAGGAAGAGGCCGACGAGAGCGGCTGTACCGACCATACTGCAGTCGGCGAGCGCCTGAAGCTGCCTGGCGGACATCACTTCGACGAGAACTACCCGGCGCTGGCCAAGCGCCTGATCGGCGATATCGAGAACCGCCAGGGCAAGACCAGCGTCGCCGAGCAGGATTGAAGCGCGCCTCCGGCGCGCAGCTGCAAGCTACCTATATCTCTACCTGAGTGCCAAGTTCGATCACCCGGTTCAACGGCAAGTTGAAAAACCTCAGGTTGCCGTTGGCATTCTTCAGCAAAAAGGCAAACAGCAGCCCCCGCCAGCGCGACATGCCCACCAGCCGCGACGGGATCACCGTTTCGCGGCTGAGGAAATAGGTCGTGCGCATCGGGCTGAAATCCAGCCCTTCCAGGTGACAGAGCTTCAATGCCGCCGGCACATCCGGCTCATCCATGAAGCCAAAGTGCAACAGCACCCGGTAGAAACCCTCGCCATACGCCTCGACCTCGAAGCGCTGCTGCGCCGGCACCCGCGGGGTGTCCTCGCTGACCACGGTCAACAGCACCACCTGCGAGTGCAGCACCTGGTTGTGCAGCATGTTATGCAACAACGCGTGAGGCACGGCATCCGCCCGTGCGGTGAGAAACACCGCCGTGCCTTCGACCCGATGCGGCGGCTGCACGCGAATGCTGCTGATGAACAGCGGCAACGGCAGGCTGCCTTCGTCCAGGCGCTCGACCAGAATCTGCTTGCCGCGCTTCCAGGTGGTCATCAAGACAAACAGGACAATCCCCGCCAGCACCGGAAAAGCCCCGCCCTGAACGATTTTCGGCACGTTGGCGGCAAAGAACAGGCCATCGACAAAGAGAAATCCCAGCAAAATCGGCACCGCCAGCAGCGGCGGCCATTTCCACAGCAACAACATCACTGTCGACACCAGCAGCGTGGTCATCAACATGGTGCCAGTCACTGCCACGCCATAGGCCGAGGCCAGCGCCCCGGAAGACTCGAAGCCCAGCACCAGCAGGATCACCCCGACCATCAGCGACCAGTTCACCGCACCTATATAGATCTGCCCCTGTTCGTCACTGGAGGTGTGCTGGATTTGCATGCGCGGGACATAGCCAAGCTGAATGGCCTGGCGGGTCAGGGAGAAGGCCCCGGAAATCACCGCCTGGGAGGCAATCACCGTGGCCAGGGTGGACAAACCGACCAACGGTATCAACGCCCAGTTCGGCGCCAGCAGATAGAACGGGTTGCGCGCTGCCTCCGGGTTTTGCAGCAACAGCGCGCCCTGGCCGAAATAGTTGAGCACCAGCGCCGGCAGCACCAGGGCAAACCAGGCGCGGGCAATGGGTTTGCGGCCAAAATGGCCCATGTCGGCATACAGCGCTTCGGCGCCGGTCAGGGCCAGCACCACGGCGCCAAGAATCGCTACGCCCATGCCCGGGTGAACAATAAAGAAGCGCACCGCCCACACCGGGTTGAAAGCCTTGAGCACCTCCGGGCTCTGGGCGATGCCATGCACGCCCAGAGCGCCGAGCACCACGAACCAGGTGACCATCACCGGACCAAAGAGGATGCCAATGCGCGCCGTGCCATGCTTCTGGATCAGGAACAGCGCCACCAGCACGATCAACGCCACCGGTATCACCCAGTGGTCGATGCCGTCGAAGGCCAGCTCCAGGCCCTCTACCGCCGACAATACCGAAATCGCCGGGGTGATCATGCTGTCGCCGTAGAACAGCGCCGCGCCGATCAGGCCGCAGCCGACCATCAGCGCCTTGAGCTTGGGTACGGCGCCGAGGCGCGCCGGGCCAACGCCGTCAAAGCCATGATGCCGCCCTCGCCCTGGTTGTCGGCGCGCAGGATGAACACCACGTACTTGATCGTCACCACCCAGATCAGCGACCAGAAAATCAGGCCGAGGATGCCCAGTACCCCATCGTGATTGACCGGTACGCCGTAACCGCCCGAAAACACCTCCTTGAGGGTATACAACGGGCTGGTGCCAATATCGCCGTAAACCACTCCGACCGCTGCCACCAGCAGGCTCAACGGCTTTGCCACCGAATGCCCGGAATCGGCCTGACTACTTGCCTGAACCATCCATCACTCCCGCCACCAGGCCCCTTGCACCAGACACAGGCACACTGCCGCGAAGCATAGCTGAGCGTTCGTCGTATTTCTGCTGGTCAAGTGACTTTGCGCTCGCTAGAATTGCGCACTTTTTGATCAGAGGCGCCCAAAGCGCCCATCAGGTTTGCCCGCCGGCCCGGCCAGGCAAGCCCTTCAATACCGAGGTTAGCCATGTCCACCACTCCTACGCCCACCACGCCCAAGGTCGGCTTCGTTTCCCTGGGTTGCCCCAAGGCCCTGGTCGATTCCGAGCGCATCCTGACCCAGCTGCGCATGGAAGGTTATGAAGTCGTGCCCACCTACGAGGACGCCGACGTAGTGGTGGTCAACACCTGCGGCTTCATCGACAGCGCCAAGGCCGAGTCCCTGGAAGTGATTGGCGAAGCCATCAAGGAAAACGGCAAGGTCATCGTCACCGGCTGCATGGGTGTCGAGGAAGGCAGCATCCGTGACGTGCACCCCAGCGTGCTCTCGGTAACCGGCCCGCAGCAGTACGAGCAGGTGGTCAATGCCGTGCACGAAGTCGTGCCGCCGCGCCAGGACCATAACCCGCTGATCGACCTGGTGCCGCCACAGGGCGTCAAGCTGACCCCGCGCCACTACGCCTACCTGAAGATTTCCGAAGGCTGCAACCACAGCTGCAGCTTCTGCATCATCCCGTCGATGCGCGGCAAGCTGGTCAGCCGCCCGGTCGGCGAAGTGCTGAGCGAGGCCGAGCGCCTGGTCAAGGCCGGGGTCAAGGAAATCCTGGTGATCTCCCAGGACACCAGCGCCTACGGCGTCGACGTCAAGTACAAGACTGACTTCTGGAACGGCCGCCCGGTCAAGACGCGCATGCTCGAGCTGTGCGAAGCGCTGAGCAGCCTCGGCGCCTGGGTGCGCCTGCACTATGTGTACCCGTACCCGAACGTCGACGACGTGATCCCGCTGATGGCGGCCGGCAAGATCCTGCCGTACCTGGACATCCCGTTCCAGCACGCCAGCCCGAAAGTGCTCAAGTCGATGAAACGCCCGGCGTTCGAAGACCGCACCCTGGCGCGCATCAAGAACTGGCGCGAGCAGTGCCCGCAACTGGTGATCCGTTCGACCTTCATCGTCGGCTTCCCAGGTGAAACCGAAGAAGACTTCCAGTACCTGCTCGACTGGCTGACCGAAGCCCAGCTCGATCGCGTCGGCTGCTTCCAGTATTCGCCGGTCGAAGGCGCCCCGGCCAACGACCTGGGCCTGGACGAAGTGCCGGACGACATCAAGCAGGAGCGCTGGGATCGCTTCATGGCCCACCAGCAGGCGATCAGCACCGCCCGCCTGCAACTGCGCATCGGCAAGGAAATCGACGTGCTGATCGATGAAGTCGAAGACGAAGGCTCGGTCGGCCGCAGCTTCTTCGATGCTCCGGAAATCGACGGCAACGTGTTCATCGATGGCAACCACGGCTTCAAGCCGGGCGACACCGTTCGCTGCCGGGTGACCGACGCCGACGAGTACGATATGTGGGCCGAACCGATCTGATCCGGCGCCAATAAAAAAATGCCCTGCCAGCGATGGCGGGGCTTTTTTTTGCAACTATCGTTTCCTCAATCGCCACGAGGAGACCATCGTAATGCGCAGGCACATGACCGTGCAGACACCCAGCCTGCGCGACTACCCGGAGCTGGCGCGGGTGTGGGAAACGTCCGTGCGCGCCACCCACGACTTTCTCCCCGACAGCTACATCTGCCTGCTGCGTGAGCTGCTACTGAGCCAGTACCTGGACGCGGTAATGCTGATTTGCTGCAAGGACGCCAGCCAGCGCATCCGCGGCTTTGCCGGGGTCGCTGGCGGACGGGTGGAGATGCTCTTCATCGACCCCGAGGCGCGCGGCCAGGGCCTGGGCGCAAGGCTGCTGCGGGTGGCCATCGACGAGCTGCACGCCGAGCAACTGGACGTCAACGAACAGAATGCCCAGGCCCTGGGCTTCTACCTGCGCCAGGGCTTTGAAGTGGTCGGCCGCTCAGAAACGGACGGCATGGGCCAGCCCTACCCCCTACTTCACATGAGGCTAATTCGTACGCAGTCTGTCCGCACCGACTGAAGGCTTGTGTAATCCCCTCTGAAATGCCGCGAAAGCGCAGATTAATGGCCGGATCGACGAATGTTACCGGCCCCAAGCCCGTCCAGGCAGTTACAATAGGCACCTTTCCCTGTGTCTACGGCTGTCGTCATGTCTGAACCCATTCGCCTTTCCAAACGCCTTATCGAACTGGTCGGTTGCTCCCGGCGCGAGGCCGAGCTGTACATCGAGGGCGGCTGGGTCACGGTGAACGGCACCGTGATCGACGAGCCGCAATTCAAAGTCACCGATCACAAGGTCGAACTGCGCCAGGGCGCCAAGGCCGAAGCCCTGGAGCCGGTCACCCTGCTGCTCAACCAGCCCGCCGGGCTCGACGTCGATGCCGCCTGCGCCAGCATCAGCGCCGACAGCCTCTCGCCGGAGCACAGCTACAGCCGTCGCCCGCTCAAGGGCCACTTCGCCCGCCTGAGCTGCGCCGCGCCGCTGCAAGAAGGCGCCAGCGGCCTGCAAGTGTTCACCCAGGACTGGCGCGTGACCCGCAAGCTCGATGCCGACCTGACCAAGCTCGAGCAGGAATACATCGTCGAAGTCACTGGCGAAATGATCGCCCACGGCCTGGAGCGGCTGAACCGCGGCTTCACCTGGAAAGGCAACGAGCTGCCGAAGATCAAGGCCAGCTGGCAGAACGAGACGCGCCTGCGCATGGTCCTGAAAAACCCGCCTGCCGGGCTCATCGACCTGCTCTGCCGCAGCGTCGGCGTCACCCCGGTGAGCATGCGCCGCATCCGCCTCGGTGGCGTCGCCATGAGCAAGCTGCCGCTGGGCCAGTGGCGCTACCTGGCAGCCAGCGAAAAATTCTAAGCAACACGGCGCCGCCACCCAGGCGGCGCCCCTGAACAGGATTGTCCCCATGATTCACAACGATGTACTGCGCAGCCTGCGCTACCTGCTGGACGTCAACGACGCCAAGCTCACCGATATCATCAAGCTGAGCGGCTTCGAAGTATCCACCGCCGATATCGCTACCTACCTCAAGAAGGAAGAAGAGGAAGGCTTTGTGCGCTGCCCCGATGAAGTCATCGCCCATTTCCTCGATGGCCTGGTGATCTTCAAGCGCGGCAAGGACGACAGCCGTGCGCCGCTGCCGGTCGAACTGCCGGTGACCAACAACATCGTCATGAAGAAGCTGCGCGTGGCCTTCGAGCTTAAAGAGGACGACCTGCACGCGATTCTCAAGGCCGCCGACTTCCCGGTGTCCAAGCCAGAGCTCAGCGCCCTGTTCCGCAAGGTCGGGCACAACAACTACCGCCCGTGCGGCGACCAGTTGCTGCGCAACTTCCTCAAGGGCCTGACCCTGCGGGTTCGTGGCTGAGCCGACGATGAACTACAGCGTTGCTCCCATCGGCCACGTGCGCTCCTGCTTCAAGGAAAAGTTCGCCATTCCGCGTCAGCCGCAACTGGCGCCGGCCGCCCGTGGCGTGCTGGAGCTGCTGCCACCCTACGACAACGGCGAGGCCGTTGCCGGCCTTGAGCAGGTCAGCCATGTCTGGCTGCTGTTCCTGTTCCACCAGGCGCTGGAAGACAAACCGCGGCTGAAGGTGCGCCCGCCTCGGCTGGGGGGCAACAAGTCCATGGGGGTGTTTGCCACCCGTGCCACCCACCGGCCCAATGGCATCGGTCAGTCGGTGGTCAGACTGGAGAAGGTCGAAGCCGGCCGCTTGTGGCTGTCGGGCATCGACCTGCTTGATGGCACCCCGGTATTGGATATCAAGCCTTACGTGCCCTACGCCGATGCCGTGGCCGACGCGACCAACCAGATGGCTGACGCGCCACCTGCGCCGATTGCCGTGAGCTGGAGCGATACTGCCCTGCCCCAGGCCCGCGAGCACGCCTTGCGCCTGGCCGAGCCGCTGGTGGAGCTGATCGAACAATGCCTGGCCCAGGACCCGCGCCCGGCCTACCAGGTACCGCCGCCCGAGCGCGTGTACGGGGTTAGGTTCTGGGATGTGCAGGTGCGCTGGCACTACCCGCAACCGGATCAGATCCGGCTGCTGGAAGTGGTGCTGGATCTATAGACACAAAAAAAGCAGGCCGAAGCCTGCTTTTTTTGTATTCAATGTCTTACTTCTCGACGAATGCACGCTCGATCAGGTAATCACCCGGCTCACGCATACGCGCCGAGATCTTCAGGCCGAAGCTGTCGAGCACTTCGCTGGTCTCGTCGAGCATGCTCGGGCTACCGCAGATCATCGCGCGGTCGTCCTGCGGGTTGATCGGCGGCAGGCCGATGTCGCTGAACAGCTTGCCGCTGCGCATCAGGTCGGTCAGGCGGCCCTGGTTCTCGAACGGCTCGCGGGTCACGGTCGGGTAGTAGATCAGCTTGTCACGCAGCGCTTCACCGAAGAACTCGTTCTGCGGCAGGTGCTCGGTGATGAATTCGCGGTAGGCGACTTCGTTGACGTAGCGCACGCCGTGGACCAGGATGACTTTTTCGAAGCGCTCGTAGGTTTCCGGGTCCTGGATGACGCTCATGAACGGCGCCAGGCCAGTGCCGGTGCTGAGCAGGTACAGGTGCTTGCCCGGGTTCAGGTCGTCGAGTACCAGGGTGCCGGTAGGCTTCTTGCTGATGATGATTTCATCGCCTTCCTTCAGGTGCTGCAACTGGGAGGTCAGCGGGCCGTCCGGCACCTTGATGCTGAAGAACTCCAGATGCTCTTCCCAGTTCGGGCTGGCAATCGAATAGGCGCGCATGAGCGGGCGGCCGTTTGGCTGTTGCAGGCCGATCATCACGAACTGACCGTTCTCGAAGCGCAGGCCCGGATCGCGGGTGCACTTGAAGCTGAACAGGGTGTCGTTCCAGTGGTGAACACTGAGGACACGTTCGTGGTTCATGTTGCTCATGTACGGGCTCCTGAAGAAAAACGCGGCGCTAAGCGAGAGCGCGATTGCGCAATAGTTTAGTGCCAGCGACAATATCTGTTAAATGAATTATCAAGATATGTCTTATCGGTTATATAGATATGCGATTTACCCTTCGTCAGCTCCAGGTGTTCGTTGCCGTGGCCCAGTACCAAAGCGTCTCGCGGGCCGCCGGAATACTGGCGTTATCGCAATCGGCCGCCAGTACATCGATCACCGAACTTGAGCGCCAGTCCAGCTGCCAGCTGTTCGACCGCGCCGGTAAACGCCTGAGCCTCAACGCCCTGGGCCATCAACTGCTGCCCCAGGCGGTGGCCCTGCTCGACCAGGCCAAGGAAATCGAGGACCTGCTCAACGGCAAGTCCGGTTTCGGCTCGCTGGCGGTGGGCGCGACCCTGACCATCGGCAACTACCTGGCCACCCTGCTGATCGGCAGCTTCATGCAGATCCACCCGGAGAGCCAGGTGAAGCTGCATGTACAGAACACTGCGCATATCGTGCAACAGGTTGCCCATTACGAAATTGATCTGGGTCTAATTGAAGGCGACTGCAACCACCCGGACCTGGAAGTGCAGCCGTGGGTCGAGGACGAGCTGGTGGTGTTCTGCGCGCCGCAGCACCCCTTGGCCAAACGCGGCCAGGCGAGCATGGAAGAACTCACCCATGAGGCCTGGATCCTGCGTGAACAGGGCTCGGGCACCCGCCTGACCTTCGATCAGGCCATGCGTCACCACCGCTCCAGCCTCAACATACGCCTGGAGCTGGAACACACCGAGGCGATCAAGCGCGCGGTCGAGTCGGGCCTGGGCATTGGTTGCATCTCGCGCCTGGCCCTGCGCGACGCATTTCGCCGCGGCAGCCTGGTGCCGGTGGAAACCCCCGAACTGGACCTGGCCCGGCAGTTCTTCTTCATCTGGCACAAGCAGAAGTACCAGACCTCCGCCATGCGCGAGTTTCTCGAACTGTGCCGCAGCTTTACCGCAGGCGTCAGCCGCAGCGACGAGATCGTCCTGCCGACCATCGCTTAAAGCAGGATCACCGCCCAGGTCAGGCCAACCATGCTCAAGGCCACGAACTGGGCGGCACTGCCCATGTCCTTGGCGTTCTTCGACAACGGGTGGCGATCGAGGGAAATGCGGTCGATCGCCGCCTCCACCGCCGAATTGAGCAATTCGACGATCAGCCCCAGCAAGCACACGGCGATCAGGATCGCCCGCTCGGCACGGCTGACATCCAGCCAGAAGGCCACCGGAATCAACACAACGTTGAGCAGCACCAGCTGACGGAACGCTGCCTCACCGGTGAACGCAGCACGCAGGCCATCGAACGAATAGCCGGCGGCGTTGAAAATACGTTTAAGGCCGGTCTGGCCCTTGAAAGGCGACGACATAGAAGGTCACTTCATCCACTGAAAACGCTGCAGCCTAGTGTAGGTACAGTCAAAAAAGCGTGAAGGCCAATGGCCTTAAGTGGCCGAAACCGATTCCAGTTGTTGCAGCAACAAAGCGGCCTGGGTCCGGGTCCGCACGCCCAGCTTACGGAAAATCGCCGTCACATGGGCCTTGATGGTCGCTTCCGACACGCTCAGTTCGTAGGCAATCTGCTTGTTCAGCAGCCCTTCGCAGACCATGGTCAAAACCCGGAACTGTTGCGGCGTCAGGCTGGCAAGCCCTTCACTGGCGGCCTTGGCCTCAGCGGACACATCGACTTTTTCGAACGCCTGCGGCGGCCACCAGACCTCGCCATCGAGAACCTTCTGCACTGCGTCCTGAATCACTTCCAGCGGGCTTGATTTGGGAATGAAGCCACTGGCGCCGAATTCGCGGGACTTGACCACGACCGCGGCTTCTTCCTGAGCCGAGACCATCACCACCGGAATCTGCGGGTACTGCCCGCGCAGCAACACCAGCCCGGAGAAGCCGTAGGCGCCCGGCATGTTCAGGTCCAGCAGCACCAGGTCCCAGTCGGCTTTTTCGGTCAGGCGGGTTTCCAGTTCGGCGATGCTTGCCACCTCGACCAGGCGTACATCCGGGCCCAGGCCCAGGGTAACGGCCTGGCGCAGTGCGCTGCGAAATAGCGGGTGGTCATCGGCAATCAGGATTTCGTATGTGGCCATCGATCTAATGATCCTGTTCTGTGCAGGCGCAGGAAAGGAAGAATAGGCGCCTGGCGGGCAACTCGAGGCGACGGCAACGCCGTCTGCCCAAACGGCACATCGAGGCCAGGAAAAACAGCGTTTCAAGCCATCGTCGTGCTCGAATCGGCGCCAAGGATGCCGAGCCAGGACCGGGTGGTCAAGCTCAATACCCGCCCTGCTCGCCCACCCTGGCCACCAATCTGCCCATTATGCCGCAAAGTGCCGCGCCTGCCCCTTGTACTATAGGAAGGTATGCAAACGCTGGTGCACGGTGTCCTGGTCATCCAGTGGCAGTTGATGCTTGGCACTCAGGTAATGGGTGGTGAACACGTCCAGGTAGGCATCCAGCGCCTCGGCCGCACGTTGATCACCGGCCAGCTCCAGGCACATGGCGGCCACTTCGGCGGTGCAGAAGTGATCGTCGCGCTTGGAGCGACGCAGGCGGTAGCGCGAAATCTGCTCGGGCTGCAGGCTCAGGACCGGGAAGCGGTTCAAGTACGGGCTTTTGCGAAACATCTTGCGCGCTTCGGTCCAGGTGGCGTCCAGCAGGATGAACAGCGGGCGCTTGCCCGGTACCCGCTGCACCTCGTTGACCACCCGCCCTGGCTCGACGAACTCGCCAGGGAAAACAATGTACGGCTGCCAGTGCGGCTGCTCGAGCAAGGCCAGCAAAGTCTCGTCGACCACCGTACGCTGCCAGCCAAAGGCGGAGGTGTCGGCGATCAGGTCGGCGATCAGCCAGCCGGTGTTGGTCGGCTTGAGTGGCTCGGTGTCATGCATCAGCAGGCAGATGCCCGAATCAGCCGGTACTTGCGGGCGCCAGGCGCACAGGCAATAACTGGGGATCACCCGGCACTGCGGGCAGCGCGGCGCCCGCGAACCACGGGCAACGAAGGGTTTGACACTGCGCGCCAGGCGCTCGGCGCGCAGGCGCGATACGGCATGGCTCATGACTGGGCACAACGTGGGCAATAAAGGGATGGCACTGCACGGACTCGGCAAGACGGAAATCCCGGGCAGTTTATCAGAGCCTGCCTACGGGTAGACTGGATTTGCCGTGCAGCTAAAGCAGCGACTCCTTATAATCTTCCACCTGTCGCTACCCGCTGGCCTTGCCGTTGCGCCGTGACGGAACACCGTGCGCCGTTGTTGGTCCAATTGCCAGTTACCGAACCAGGAGAGATTCATGCTGCGTTTCATCGTCCCGTCCCTGAGCCTGTTGCTCGCCCTGCCCCTGGCGGCCAATGCCGCGTCCAAGCAGGAGTACGAGCTGAGCCGGATGCTGCAAAAAGTTGCCACGCAAAGCAGCGTCGGCACGCCGCGGGCGATCAACGAAGACATCCTCGACCAGGGCTACACCGTCGAAGGCAAGCAACTGATCAACCACCTGAGCGTGCTGCCAAGCCATGCGCAAAAGATGCAGGCCGACCCCAACCGGGTACGCAGCCAACTGGGTGACAGCGTGTGCAAGAACACCGGTTATCGCCTGCTGATGGAAAAAGGCGCGGTGCTGACCTATCGCTTCACCGAGTACAAGACCAACCGCCCGGTCAGCGAACAGGCCTTCAACGCCGCCAGCTGCGGCCTGAAGCTCAAGAAGTAACGGCCTTAGGCAACCCGCTCCCTGTCGCGCCGCTGTTTTTCATCGGCGCGCAGTTCGGCCACCAGGGCCTGGATGTACCGCGAGTGCCGCTCCCCTCCCCCCAGCCGTCGCAGGCACTCCTGTTCAAGGCTCAGGTTGTTGGCCTGCGCCGCGCTCTGAAGCAACTGGAATAGCTGCTCGTCGAGCTCAAGGTTAAGCCGTTGCATGCTGCAGCCTCCCTGCATCGCGCTGACTCGCTCTGAGCTTCAGTTAACCAGACCCTCACAATGATTGGATCCCAGCTGACGAGCGGTTCCACTGCGGCGCGATACTGCGCGGATCATTCGGCATAAACACGCGCCAGGGTCTAGATTGATAGCAACCACCCTGTAATTTTTGGGCAAGCAAAGGGGGTTGCCCATGGATGCCTTGCGCTGCACCCGAAGCCATGAAGAACAATAAGTTGTATGGACCCATTACCACTGCACTGAGACCTTGCAGGTCTACTGCAATGCTCGGGGGTCACACTCGAGCCACGGCAGCCAGCGACACATGCAGTGTCGCGGCCGGGCAGCCCATTGCCGCCCGGTCAGAGGTTTTGCTGCAGAAGGAGACGCTTGAATGCCTTACCAACCGAATGAACTGCTATCGAGTCACTTCAGCAACAATGGAATCGACCTGAGCAAGATCGAAGAACAACTGAACCTGGTTGCGCCCAACAGCCCCAACCTGCCGCTGTACCGCGACATGATGCTGACCGTCCTGCGCATGGCCCATGACGACCGCAACCGCTGGAACGCCAAGATTACCCTGCAGGCCCTGCGCGAACTCGATCACGCCTTTCGTACCCTCGAACAGTACAAAGGCCGACGCAAGGTTACGGTGTTTGGCTCGGCCCGCACGCCGATCGAACACCCGATGTATGCCCTGGCCCGGGAACTGGGGGCGACTCTGGCCCGTTCCGACCTGATGGTCATCACCGGCGCCGGTGGCGGGATCATGGCTGCCGCCCATGAAGGCGCCGGGGTGGAACACAGCCTGGGCTTCAACATCACTCTGCCGTTCGAGCAACACGCAAACCCCACGGTGGACGGCACCGACAAGTTGCTGCCGTTCCACTTCTTCTTCATTCGCAAGCTGTTCTTCGTCAAGGAAGCCGATGCCCTGGTGCTGTGCCCGGGCGGCTTCGGCACCCTGGATGAAGCACTGGAAGTACTGACCCTGATCCAGACCGGCAAAAGCCCGCTGGTGCCAGTGGTGCTACTGGACTCGCCCGGCGGCAGCTTCTGGCAGGAGGCGCTGAACTTTATTACTCGCCAACTGGAAGAGAACCGCTACATCCTGCCCAGCGACATGAAACTGCTGCGCCTGGTGTACAGCGCCGACGAGGCAGTGGAAGAAATCAACCAGTTCTATAGCAACTACCACTCCAGCCGCTGGCTGAAGAACCAGTTTGTGATTCGCATGCAGCATCCGCTTAGTGAAGCCGCGCTGTTTGACTTGCAGGAGGGATTTGCGGACTTGCGCCTGAGCGGCAATTTCCATCAACACGCCTATGGCGGCGAACAGCATGACGAGGCGCGCTTCAGTCATTTGACCCGCCTGGCCTTCGCCTTCAACGGGCGCGATCAGGGGCGCCTGCGCGAGTTGGTCGACTTCATCAACCTGTCGGAGAACTGGGCCAAGCCAGAGCCCATGCACACTACCCAGCGGGCACGGGAAGCATTGAAAGTCACCTGAGCCGTCAGTCGTCCAGCCCTCGGCCGCTCAACAGGCGGCCGACCGATTCCATGGAAAAACCACGGTAAACCAGAAAACGGGTTTGCTGGGCGCGGCTGCGCGGATCGACAGGCAAATGACCGGCAAACTTGCGCTGCCAGACATCCTGCAACAGCGCCGACCAGTCCACCCCGCATTCACGCAGTGCCTGGTCGATGTCACCGCGGTGCAGCCCGCGCTGGCCCAGCTCCTCACGAATACGCGCAGGGCCGTAGCCCGAGCGTGAACGGTAGCTAATGAAACTTTCCAGGTAACGGGCTTCGCTGAGCAGGCCTTCTTCCGTCAAACGGTCGAGTTCCTGGTCAATCAATTCGGCAGGGGCGCCGCGCTGACGCAACTTGCGCGTCAGCTCGACTCGACCGTGCTCGCGACGTGCGAGCAGGTCCATGGCTGTCCGCCTTACGGCGACGGGGGTATCGAGTACGGCGGACATGGGGACGATCAGTAGCCGGCTTCAGCTTCGGTTTCGTCTTCAGGCTCGGCGTTAACCGCTGCAGCCTTGCCAGCCGCTTCAACGGCGCCGGCATTGAGCAGCTTGTCGCGGATCTGCTTCTCGAGCGTCGCGGCGATTTCCGGGTTCTCCTGGAGGAACTTGGCTGAGTTGGCCTTGCCCTGACCGATCTTGCTGCCCTGGTAGCTGTACCAGGCACCGGATTTTTCCAGGAAGCCGTGCAGCACGCCGAGGTCAATGATCTCGCCGTTGCGGTAGATGCCCTTGCCGTAGAGGATCTGGAATTCAGCCTGACGGAATGGCGGCGCCACCTTGTTCTTGACGATTTTGACCCGGGTTTCGCTACCAACGACTTCGTCGCCTTCCTTCACCGCGCCGGTACGGCGGATGTCGAGACGGACCGAAGCGTAGAACTTCAGCGCGTTACCACCGGTGGTGGTTTCCGGGCTGCCGAACATCACGCCGATCTTCATGCGGATCTGGTTGATGAAGATCACCAGGCAGTTGGCGTTCTTGATGTTACCGGTGATTTTACGCAGCGCCTGGGACATCAGGCGAGCCTGCAGGCCCACGTGCATGTCACCCATTTCGCCTTCGATCTCGGCCTTGGGTACCAGCGCCGCCACGGAGTCGACGATGATCACGTCAACGGCGTTGGAGCGCACCAGCATGTCGGTGATTTCCAGGGCCTGTTCACCGGTATCCGGCTGCGAGACCAGCAGGTCGTCGACATTGACGCCCAGCTTGCCGGCGTATTCCGGGTCCAGGGCGTGCTCGGCGTCGACGAAGGCACAGGTAGCGCCGGCTTTCTGTGCCTGGGCAATCACCGACAGGGTCAGGGTGGTTTTACCCGACGACTCAGGGCCGTAGATTTCGACGATACGACCTTTTGGCAGACCGCCAATGCCCAGGGCAATGTCCAGGCCCAGGGAGCCGGTGGAAATGGCCGGAATCGCCTGGCGCTCGTGGTCGCCCATGCGCATGACCGCGCCTTTACCGAATTGACGCTCGATTTGCCCCAGGGCCGCAGCCAAGGCGCGCTTCTTGTTGTCGTCCATTGAAGTCCTCACGTAATCGATAGGGCCTGACGGCCAGAACACCTGTATAAGTAGCCAGTATTATTCCACAGGGTTTTGTTCCCGCCTACCCCCGATGTGCGATTTACTCTGCACCAAGGTGTAACAAGCCCTCTAGCGCGGCGATTACCGTTTGTCGGCGCACCGCATCGCGGTCGCCATCGAAGTGCCGGCGCTCGCTGCTGACATGGCTGCCATCGGCCCAGGCCAGCCATACGGTACCCACCGGTTTTGCCGGCGAGCCACCGTCGGGCCCGGCCACGCCGCTGACCGCCACGGCAAACCGCGCGCCGCTGGCCGCCTGGGCGCCACGGACCATGGCCTCGACCACTTCCTGGCTGACCGCCCCGACTTGCGCGAACAACCCCTCGGGCACCGCCAGCTGGCGGCTCTTCTGGCTGTTGGAGTAGGTCACGTACCCGGCCTCGAACCAGGCCGAGCTGCCGGGAATGCGCGTTATGGCCTCGGCGATGCCGCCGCCGGTGCAAGACTCTGCAGTGCTCACCTGGGCGTTGAAACGGCGCAAGTGCTCGCCCAGGCGGGCGGACAGTGCTGTGATCGGGTCCATGCCAAGCTCCTTGTTCAGTGCAGTTGCTTGCGCCGCGCCAATACTTCACGGGGGAAGCGAAACAGCAGGTTGTAACTGAAAAATGTCATCACGTAGAACGCCAGCAGTGACAACATCGCGACAAACGGAAACAACACCACGCTCTGCCCGAAAAAGCGAAATTTGCGCGAGTGGGTGGCAAAATCGGTGTAGGTAAAATAGTTCTGGTAGACCAGAAAAGCATCCAGCAGCACACAGCCCAAAGCGATCAAGGCATATTTTGCGATTGAAACCCGGGGCGGGGCCTCGGGCTGCAGCCGCGATCGTCTCATGATGCAGACCGTGATCCACACGGAGAAAACCGGCGCAGCCACGGCAATGTAGTTGCCGATGGCCTTGGCCGTCAGCGGGAACAGCGACGACCAGCCCCCCACCCGGCCCAGCAGGCAACCGTCGAGAAAGCGTTCGAGCTCAAAGTAGCCCCCCTCCTGGGCCTGGGCAGGAACCTGCCAGGCGAGCAGGACGATCGGCAGCAGGCTGACAGCAATGAGCACGTAGGGAATATGCAGGTAAGCCCCCTGCTGCTCGCGTCCTTTCGCCACGTTCATCCTTTCACCCGCCCTCTGTTTTGCTCGTCAGGGTGCTACGGTATCGAGCACCAGCTGGTTGAACGACTCCATGGCCTGCGCATCGATGTAAGACGAAACCGCAGCCAGAATCACTCCGGTGGCAATGATACCTGCACCGGCGGCCAAACCGGGTGCCAGCACCAGTGCCAGGCCTGCCCCCAGCAGGGCACCGGCGCCAGCGCCCACCAGTGTGCCCACGGCGATGCTTTCAAGCTCGAGCAAAAACGGCTTCCATTCACCGCTGCTGAAGCCGCTCGCCGCCTTCTGCGCCAGGGTCGTCGCCTGGACCATCTTGCCGGTAACCCCAAAGGCTTTGCCCAGGCGCTGGAAGTTGTCGGCGTAGGTTGCCACATCCAGGGCGTTGAGGGCCTGGGCAATGGCAGCAGTGTCCTTCTGGTTCATTTTGAAGCCCGGGTTGCGCGTGAGCTTTTCAAACGCCTGCATGGCTTGGTCGTAACTTTTCACCGTCTTGCCAGAAATGCCTTCCTTCAGTTGTTCCGCAGCCTTGCCCATCTGTGTGCCGAAGCGGCTGGAGACCTCCTTGCCGACATCACTGGCAAAGGCCAACGCACTTTTGTAAGCCTCCTGCTCCGCCGCCTCGCGCGCTTGCGCCTGCAGCTTGTCGAGCTTTTCCTGCAGCATGGCATTGGCACTGAGGTCGACATGCAGGCTCAGACCTGCGCTGAGCACGTCCATTACCTGGTCGATGGCCGGCGGAATGTGGTCGTCGTCGAGGGTTTTCAGCTCGGCGACCATCCTGTCGATGTTGCGCTCGAGCAGCTCGCTGCCCGGCGAGGTGGACAGGCGCAGGCGGTTGAACTTGATCAGCTCATCGCGCTTGGCCATCATCGCCTTCACCACCCCGATGGAGCGTTCGAGTTTTTGCGCCTGGCTCAGGGCAGCGTCACTGCCAGCAGCGGCTTCAGCGGCTTTTTGCTCGGCGTCGAGCGTAGCCGGCAGGTTCCTCTCCTTGACCACGAAGCTGCCGCGAATCTCGTCGCGCACCTCGAGGATCTGATAGGGAAGAATGCCCCAGACCCCGACGCCAACATCGTAGTAGGCATCGATACTGGGCCAGCCATTCCCGGACAACACCGATTCGACGACGGTGGAGTTGAACACCATCGCGCCACTGAACGCCGGACCGCCGGTTCTGGTGACGCCATCGATCGATACCGACACCGAGCCGACCACCGAGCTGATGTTGCCACTGCCCCAGAAGCCGCCGAGCATCCCACCACTACCGGCACCGCTATCGCTGTTGCCGGGCGGGATCCCACGATCGACAACAATATTTTTTTCACCCATTACAAAGTCCTTTTCGTTAAAACGTAATTAAATAAATGTGCGCTCAGCGCACCAGCCCGCGCACGTACGCCTGGCACGCGCGCAAGGCGATCAGTCCGCGGTCACCGTCGTCGGTGATGGCGATAATTCGTTGCGCATGCGCCGGCTCAAGTCGGGCGCGTACGGGGTCATGATCCACGCTGCCGGTGCCGGGGGCGGCAGGCAGGCCGGCGCAACCGGAGGCGTCGCGCTCGACCAGGACCGACAGCCGCACATCAGCAGTAGCCAGGCGATCACGCAGGCGTGCCTGAGTCTGTTGAGCATCGAGTAGCTCCTGATAATGGTGTTGCTCGCTGACCGCCAGGCGCTGCGCCAGCCCCTGGCGTTGCAGGCGCTCGGCGACCAGTTGCGCGGCAGCGGATTCAGCCTGGGCTTGCCACTCGCGCTCGTGCTGCGCCGCTTGCTCCGCCAACTGCCGGCCCATGCGCCAACTCTGGACTTGCCAACTCAGCGCACAGGCCAGCAGCGTCAATAGCAGCCACGCCCCAAGCTGCAGGCGGCTCAACACAGCACCTCTCGGGCCCGCGCCCAGAGCCGCAGGCGATCTTCCAGGCCGTTGAGCCCGCCATTGATATGCCGGGTGATACGGTTGAACTCGCCGCGGTCAGCCAGCTGGTTGAGGCCGCGCGAGTGCCAGAACCAGGCCGCCGACTCGGCTGCCCATTGTGGCTGTTCGAGCAGTTGCGGTTGCTTGAGCAAACGCTCATCGCCAAACAGGGCCATGCTGCAGGCCCGGTAATTGTTGCGCCCGGTGACCTGGATCAGGCCGCGGCCGCAGTACAGCTGGCCGTCGCCATCGGCCTCGGGACTATTGCCCAGGCGCAGGGCCAGGGTGCCGGTGTCGTAGCGCGCCAGGTAACGGTCGTTGCCCAGCTCTTTGACGTAGCGCAACTGGCCGGACTCATGGCCGACCTGGGCGAGAAAAGCCGCCTGGCGCCGTGGGGTGTCGATGTCCCAGCGGGCCATGGCCAGGTTCAGTGCAGGTAGAAAAACGCCCGCATTCAGGCGGGCGTTGGGGAACACGGCAGCAAGTTGCTCCAGGGTCATATGGGGTTCCTCATCCTTGGGGTTCAAAGGGGCTGCAACTGGACCGTGCGCAGCCCTGGCCGGCTTTTGGCCTGCTTGCCCCTGGCCTTGGCTTTGCCTTTATTGCCGCCGTTGCAGTCGACCGACGTCGCCCAGCCACTGGAGCTGAAGGTGTGTTCGACCGACTCGATCAGGTACTCACCATCCAGCCCGTCCTTGAAACCCTGGGTGAGGATCAGGCGCTCGGCAAACAGGTCGGTGCGCCCGGCCATTTCCAGGCGCACACTGGCAGTGCTGCGGTTGAACGCTGCCAGGCGTGCCTTGGCAGCCTGCTCGGCAGCAGCCTTGTTGGGGTAAACATGACGGTCGCTGTGCACCGGCTGCAGCCCAGCGGGCGAGGCATCGTTAGCCAGCTCGACAGTCTTCAGCTCGCCGCTTTTGGGATCCTGGTGACGGGTTTGCACAGCCTTGTGCGTGCCCTTGTCCGCTAGGCGAATCTGCCAGCGACTGACATCGCGACGGTTGATGGTCACCACGCCCAGGGCCTGCCCGCTGGCGCTGTGCCCGGCCTGACGCGACAGCACCAGCAACTTGCCGTCGCCGATCTTGGCCGTGCAGTCGTATTGCCTGGCCAGGCGGGTGATGAAGTTGAAATCCGATTCGTTGAGCTGGTCAACCCTGGGCAGCCGCGTGCTCACCGGGCAAACCGGCTGCCAGCCATTGCGCGCGGCAATGTCACGCACGATCTGCTGCAGCGGCACGTCCTCCCAGCTACCGCTGCGAATGCTTTTGCCGGTACCGCGCATGTCGCTGGCCTTGCCGCGGATGACGATGCTGTCTGGGGGGCCGGACAGCTCGATTTCATCCACGGTGTAGCGCCCCAGGCGCGTCAGTACCTGGCCGGCATAACCCAGGTGCACCTCGATCATCGCCCCCGTGCCGGCAACGTCACCGCACCATCGCGGTCGTCGATGCGCAGCTCAAACTCGTCGGATTCCATTCCGGGCTTGTCCGAGGTCCGCAAGGACAGCAAGCGGTCGTTGATCAGTTCGGTGATGTCCTTGCCATCGGCAACAAGACGAAACACTGGCTGCATGGTTCAGGCTCCAGAAATGAATGACCCCGCACGCGGCGGGGTCTGGTGAGAACGGTTGTCGACGAGCGTCAATCCCACAGCTGCACCGTAGCGTCGCTCGCCGCGGGTAACGCCGGCAGCAGGATCTGTACCCCGGCACGAAATGGCTGGGGCTGCTCGGCCAGGCCCTGGTTGGCGCCCAGCACGGCCTCGACTGTGCCGTTCAGGTGGCCATAGTAGTGCTGGCACAAGGTGTCGAGCACATCGCCTTCAGCGGTTCTGCAGGTCGTCGCCATAGCTCACAAACTCCAGTGAGAAACCTTGTTTTCGCGGAATGCCGCCAGCAAGCAGATTGCTCTGGTCTTCATCGACGCCGGTCAGGCACCAGGTGCCCAGGACCTCGCCGTAACCGCTGGTGAGGGTTAGCGGCTGCAATTGCCGGCCGATACTGCGCAGCGCCTGCAACTGGCCAAGCCCGCCCTTGAAGCCTGGGAAGATCGCCCCTTTGATGCTGATTTTCTCGTCACCCAGGCCCACTGCCTGCTGGGCGGTGCTGCGCGTCAGACGCTCCTGCCCGGCCCAACGGAAGCTCGTCTGCCTGCGCAGTTCATCGAACGCGGCGGTGTCGAGGTTGAAGTAGTAAGCGGGTGATTCGGGCTTGAGTGGTTGCACAATCAGCAAATGCGGGAACGGCTTGACCGCCTCTGCCGCCGGCGTCGCTTCGGGGGCGAAGCTGCTGGTCGGCAGGATATTGGCAAGTGACGGGCTGATCTTGCCCGCCACCCGGTTGATCGCGGCGCTGACCCGGCCAATCTGGGTCTTCACCGTGGCGACGCCGTCACGCACCTGCGCCACCACCGCCACGGCCCGGTCGTATTTTGCCAGCGCCTGGTCGACAGTGGCCTGGGCCTTGTTGATCGCGCGCAAGCTGCGCTGCAGCTTGGCACCAATGGCGGGCCCGACAAAGGGCAGCGCCTCGAGCTCGGCGGCGGCACCGACGAACTCGGCGGCGGCCTCCTTGACCGGCGCCAGCATTCCGTCCGCGCTGCGCCGCCCTGCTTCGCCCGCTGCCACCAAAGCACCTAGCCCGGATTGCAACTGGTCCATGTAGGTCATGGCACCTCCTTAAGCAACATGAGGAACGTCGTACAGCTGACGACTGGTGGATTGACGGATCAGTTCATCAAACTGCCGCCGGACAATGGCCTCGACGTTCATGGCGAGCTGGGCGGGATCGCTCAATCCGCCCTGGACGGTGATCGGCATGTTCGGCGAGAAGGTGAACTGCTGATTGATCTGCGGTGCCGGCGCCGGAATCTGCACAGTAGAACTGGCGAGGCTGGGCAGTGTTTGTGCTGCAGATGACGGCTCCGCCAGCGAACGCACGACCTCACCCGGTACAGTGACAGCCGATGCCTCTTTGGTATCGCTCCCAGCTACCTGAACAGGCTTTTCGCCGGCGCCGAACAGGCGCTTGCCCAGCCAGCCACCGAGGTCTTCGCCGCCCATACCTCCGAGCATTGCGCCAATTGCCCCACCCACGGCAGTCCCCAGTACAGGTACCACCGAGCCCAGGGCTGCACCCGCAGCGGCGCCGGCCAGTGCACCGCCAAAGCCGCCGGCAGCGCTGCCATAACCCCTGGCCTTCTGTGCGGTCGTGCGCGCATTGCGATACGTGTCAACAATCCTCAAGCCAGCGTCGATAACAGACCCGCCCGGCAAGCGCCTGGCCAGGGGAGCGGCCTTGCTCACCGCCCCGAACATGCTCGCAGTACCGCCCCGAGAAGTGAAACCCTTGAGGGGTATCGGCGCGGGTGGCCCCGAATACCCTGCAAGGCTGACCCTGTTTCCGGTCCTCCTCCCAGATCGTTTCTGGTCACGCGGCGCACGGTGACCGCGACGGCCTCCCTGCCCTCCTGAACCACCGAGAAAGTCACCGGCATTGACCACGAACACGTTCAGCGGCTCGTTGACAACCAAAACGCCTTGGGCATTGTTCGGCGTCTCTACGCCCAGCACCTTGAGACCGATCTTCATCAATCCCGATGCCTTGCCTTGGCCACCCTCGAGCGGACGGCCTCCTGCCCCACCTGCGTTGAGTACACCACGACCGATGTTCAGCGCGCCCCGGCCAATCTTGACCGCGCTCAACGCCGTGAGCAGCACCGACACGGCACCACCGACAAGGGCGATACCCAGCACCAGCGATTGCGACTTGTCTGTCAGCGTGGTGAAGGCCTGGGCAACGGAAGTGATGACCTTGGCCGTCGTATCGGTGAGCGGCCGGATGGCATCGCCGATGCTGCGCAGCGAATCATCGAGTGCGCCGAATGCTTCGTTCCAGATCACCGTCGAGGTTTGCCGACGCATTTGCAGATCATGGTCAAGCCCTTCGCCTTCCTTGGGCTTGGCATCACGTATCTGCTTGTACAATGCCTGGTTCTGGGTAAAGGCCATCAACGCAGCACTGGTTTGTGCATCGGTAAAGGAATCGCCGGTACGCAAACTTTGCTCCAGGGCGTTGAGCAGGGTCCTGGCAGCCTGCGGATCAGCCTCCTTGCTGATCTGTTCAGTGGCCGCAGCCATCTTTCTGGCCTTTTCCGGGTTGGTCCTTTCGAGGTACCGCCGGGCCAGGTCAAAGCTCGACTCCAGCGCCGACATGCCCTTCTGCAGCCTGGTGTTCATCGCTCCCTGATAATCAATGCCGGCGTCGGCGTAGGCCGATACCGTGTCCTGGGAGTAGATGCCTGACATCCAGCTATTGAGATTTCCTGCAGCGTCATCCGAATTACCGGTCGCGCTGCGTTGAACCTGCAACATCGCCCCCACCTGGCTGACGGCAGCCAGACCGGTACTCCCCAAGGTGCCCATTTGCCCCAGCAAAGGTGCAAAGGACTTGGCCATGTCGGCGACTTCAAAGCCGCCGGCCTTGCTTTGCACCGCAAGGACCTGCAGCGCCTGCTCCATAATCTTGGGGTCGGTGATCCGAGCGTTGTTTTGCAATGCAGTGATAATCGCTGCAGTATCCGCGCCACTCACGCCCTGACCGACAGCGAACTTGGCCGCAAGCGGTGCATAGGCCTGCGCCTTGTCCGCTTGCATGCCATTGTCCACCAGGCTTTTGACCAGGTTGGCAACGTCGTTGCGGGCCATGCCGGTGGTTTGCGAAGTCTGGATGAAAGTGCGGGCCAGCTGCGCTTCCTGCGGTTTGCCAGCCACCCCGGCCTTGATCGCGATATCGCGCACGATCGATTGAAAATCCGCGCTGATCTTGGTCGGTATCGCCACCGCGCGAACGACAGTGGTGGCGCGGTCAACATTTGACTTCAGGCTTTCCTTGCCCTCGGCCAATTGTTGGTGCCCCCTGGCTTGCAACTCGGCGCTCCTGGCAGTGCGCCCCAGCCGCTGGTACTCCTTGCCCAGTTTGCCGACCTGTACGCCCTGGGCCCGCAAACTGTCGAGGTTTCGCTCCAGCTTGCGCCGCAACTCTGCAGCTGACGCCGAACCGCTGTCGCGGGCCTGCTTCCATTGCTGACGCAGCTTTATGGCCTCGCCAATAGCGCCCTTGAGCAGCGAGGCGTTGCGGCCGCGTTGCTCAAGGTCTTTGATACGGTCTTCGACCGCGTTTAAAACGGTACCTACCGTCGGGTTGACGGCGGCACCTATTACCAGCTCAAACGCCAGTTTGCTCGCCATCTGATCCCCCTTTGCATGGGCTATCTGCTCAATCCGTGAGCCACCAGACCATGTCGTTGAACGACATGGTCATGATTTCGCCGGCGCTAAAATTCAGCTCTTTGGCGAGCCGTTTTGCCGCCGCTTTCTGCAGCCCGGGATCAAAGCTCGTCGTCTTGCACCAGACGAAAATAGCCCGCCTGCAGGCGGCCATAGTCCTTGAGCGACAGGCCCTCGAGGTCCTTGACCCCGACCTCGGCCAGCGAGGCAAAGAGGTTCAGCTCACGCTGCTCGTCATCGCCACTGGCCGCCGACTGGGCGGTGCGGATGTCGCGCACGGTCGGTGCACGCAGTGACAGGCTGTCGACCTGCATGCCATTGGCCTCACTGGCTTTGCTCAGTTGAACGACGACGCGTTCGGCACTGACATTCAGCCAGCTCGGCATTTTCGCGGTTTGAGTCATGTCGCCTCCTTACAGGCCCAGGGCCGAACGTTGGGCGGCGAGCTGGTCGACGCCGTTGATGACGCGCTTCATGCCCAGCGGATCGATTTCGTAGACCAGGCGGCCGTCGACTTCGAGCTTGTAGTAGGTCACGGCCACGTTGTGCTTGATCTCGGCCTTGTCGCCCGGCTTCCAGTCGCCCATGTCGACTTCTTTGAGCGCGCCGCGCAGGGT
The DNA here is from genome assembly GCF_024748945.1 of Pseudomonas sp. B21-035. NCBI lineage: Bacteria > Pseudomonadati > Pseudomonadota > Gammaproteobacteria > Pseudomonadales > Pseudomonadaceae > Pseudomonas > Pseudomonas sp. B21-035. The sequence continues at coordinate 1,341,006 of NZ_CP087179.1, read as the reverse complement.
GACGATGACCGGAGTGACCTTGCCCTTGAGGCCCTTGAAGGCACCACGGAAAGTGCCGTTGAAGGCCGAGCCGTCGGCCAGGCCGAAGAACTTCAGCGACTCACGGCGCACGCCGGTGGTGACGAAGCCTGCCTCCTGTTTTTCCATGCCCTGGTCGATTTCGATCGCCATGTCCATGCCGCCGGCACGGTGCTCCTCCATCTTCAGGGTGAGCTTGGGCAGGGTCAGGCTGGGGACGTCGCCTTGAAAGCTGACGCCATCGACGAACAGGTTCAGGTTTGCCAGGGTTTCGGGAATCATTGCCATGGTTATTGCTCCTTAAACGGCTTGGTCGAGGACTTCGGTCAACCACTGGTTGGTGACCTCGACACGGAAATTCGGGTTCTCGGCGGGCGGCACATCGGTGAAACGGATGTTCCAGTAGACCTTGCCCTGCTCCAGCTGGCTGGCAGTGTTCAGCTCGGGATCGGCGAACACTTCGAAATTGATGATTGCGCCCTGGGCTTTCAGATCACGCATGAACGCCTGCAGGCCTTCGGTCACGTCCTTGACGTAGGTCGCGGTGATCGAGCGATCGACCGCCCACTTGTGGCCATAGAGGATCGCGTCCATGACGATGTCCATGGTCCGCACGCGGGTGACGAAGGCCCACTTCGGGTCGCTGCTCAGGGTACGGTTGCCCCACAGACGGAAGCCGTCATCGCGGATCACGGTGGTGATGTTGGCGTTGTTGAGCAGGTTGGCGCGGCAGGTGGCGTCGCCATCCAGGTACTCGATCGAGCGGCTGGTGCCGGTGATGCCGACGAACTCCTTGTTCGATGGCGAGGCCCAGAAGCCATACTCGCTGTCGGTCCAGGCAAACAGGCCAGCAACCCAGGCCGACGCTGGCGCATCGAGGGTGGCGCTTTTGCCGGTGTCCCAGTACTGCACGCCCGGGTCGACCAGGTAGGCACGCTTGGCGCCGAAGTTCTCGGCGTAGGCGATGGCTGCCTCGTCGGTGGTGTTCGGGCCATCGATAATGGCCAGGCCGCGCAGCTTGTCGGCCAGGGCCACCAGCGCGGTACCCACTGCCAGGGTCGAGCTGTGCTTTGGCGTCACCAGCAGGCGGGGCTGGGTGTTGAACCGGCTCTTGCCGTCCAGCAGTGCTTGCAGGCCGGTGCGTTTGCCGTCAGCCAGCACGCCGCCGATGATCGCCGAAGTCTGCGCAGCCTCTTCTTCGAGCTTGGCCACACCGCAGGCGACGATCACCGCCTTGGCGCGGCTGTAGATCGCCTGGCAGGCGCGGGTGATAGCCGAGTCGGCGCCGAAGGCGGCAATGGCTTCACGCTCGCTGGTGATCAGTACCAGGTCGTTGGCCTTGGCGGTTGCAGTCGGGCCTTCGGTGAAGGTATCGACCAGGCCGATGATCGAGGAAGAAGGCAGCGCGATGGAACGTGCGCCGGTGTCGACGTTGGTTACGGTAACGCCGTGGAAGAATCCACTCATGGGTAAGTCTCCAGAAATGCGAAGGCCCGCGGTGCGGGGCCTTCAGAGGGTTTGTTGCGGGTAGGAAAAAGCCCCGGCGGTGCGGGGCTTTATTGGGTTTGGGTGGTAAGCCAGATAGGGGCGCTGGGACGTTTGGATGATTCGGGGAAATTGCTGGTTTGCGGCCAATCGCGCAGCTTCTGGCGGTAGGCAAGCACTTCGCCGTACTGTTCACTGGTGAGCGTCGTGGATCGCCCTATACCTTGCTCATCACGGTGACGAGTCGTCAGCCATTCAGTTGCCTGCAGCTCAACATCACGCCAAGCCCGTTCTACTTTTGCGTAGTCCGTTACCACCTCGGGAAGCGGCTCTTTCTCAATAGAGCCGTTAGCCCTAAGTCGCCAGATACAATCCTGCTCGTTGACAAGGCGGAACCACAGTTCATCCGCCACCTTTACCGCATGCGCAGGGATATCGTGCACGCCCTCAATGAGGCGGTACTGCAGCGAGCCATCTTCATTAAACGTTGCGTACTTCATTAGCACCCCACTGAAAAGATCCAGCTACCAGCAAACGACCCGGCACTGGACCGGATCATAAACTGCGACTTGTTGATAATTGCCGCAGCGTGGTAGTTGAGCACTCCACTACCTGGCGTGTAGCCACAGGTGGCAAACACAGCGAGCGGCCCATTGGGATAGGGGATGACGAAGTTATGGATTGTGTCGACCCCGTTGCCAATTGGACCTGACTGCCATTGCAGAATGAGTCCACCTAGCCAAGTGGGAAAAACGACATAACCAACTCCAGACGGGTAAAAATGGAACCCAAGACGCATCTTTTTGGGCGTCACCGCCACATCATCACCCGTACCCGTATCGACTTGGCCCTGTGTGCCAATCTTCAGCCATCCTGGTACAGTTTCGGTTGCCTGCCTCACAACCTTTGCGATGGCCTGAAATACTCGAAGGGCAGTCATGGGTTTGGCAGTATCGGCACCAGCTTCGGCCTCGGCCTGGTTGGCTACATTTATCCCGTAGCCGGCTAAATCTGTGGCCTTATCGGCCTTGGAAGCAGGATCAAAATTTCCTGAGTGCCAGAGATTTCGCCACGTTCCAAAACCTTCAGGATCCTTGCGCCGGAATGCTAGTAAGTCAGTACCTAAGTTATATGCTAGCGTGAAGCTATATTCGTCATATTTATGATGAAAGGCTGCCGAACCCGAGAAATTCGGGGGACTATTTGAGGTAGCACCCCGTCCAAGATGGTAAAGACCCGTATTTGTAATATCGTTGTAATCAGCACAAAAAATAGAACTGGAAAAACTGTCAGTGATCCCATACCCAGCCAATGTCGTAGGATTGAAACCCTGTTGCACGACGCCACGAGCGTTAATTCTGACTTTCGAATACGTACCTGCAACTTTATCTAAAGGTAATACATTCAATATCGCCGAATCAACATACTCTCGGGTCGCCAATACAACTGCTGGATCTATCTTGAGCTGCACATTAGCCGTACTGGTCACGATGATGTTGAGCCGTACCACCTGAGTCTTGCCGGTTCCTTGACTGAGCAATGGCTTAAAGCTTGGTGCACAGTTGGCCACCGCAACCAGGTCACCATCGGCGTCATACAGGCCGATTTCCCGAATCCACCAGCCACCCACATCCGGCGGTATCACTTGCTCGGCGATGATGATACTGGCGTTGTCCGGGTCAACTTTGACCTGGTTGAGCGGCGCCCTTCGGCGTTCGTTGATGAGTTTTTTCTGATCCCTCGACGGGATCGGGTCGGTCAGGTTGGCATCGCCAACCCCCATTTGTGCAAAGCTCCACGGCACGCCCAAGGCGTTAGCATTGGCCTGTTTGGCCTCGCCCACCGCCGTGAGGATGGCGAAGAACTGGCTTGTCTGGTCAGTCATGAGTACACGTCCAGGGTTTCAATTTGCTGTTCACGGCCCACAAGGCCATAGCTGCCGCTGACTTCAATGTCGTGAGAGGTCGGCGGATAAATGTCGATTTCATCGCCTTCAGAAAGGCTTATTCCCAGGCGCAGATAGCCACTGCTGGCGAGCGTGATCGCCAGCCCCGTCAGGTGGCGACTGACCGGCTTGGCGTCATCGATCAGGCGGGTCAGCTCCAGGTACATTTGTTCGGAGATTCCGTTCTCCAGTACCCCGACCTGCAGCGCAAAAGTGCCCGGCACACCTTGCGGTACCGTCTGCCACCACTCCTGCACTTCGATCAGGTAACCCAGCGGCTCCACTACCCGGCGCAGCGCACCAATGGTGCCTTTATGGGCATGCACGTAGAACGCCGAGCGGATCACCGAGCGCTTGATTGCCTCCGGCCAGGTTTCATCCCAGCGGTCCACCGACCAGGCCCAAGCCAGCTGATGCAGCAGGTGCGCCGGGCAGGTGTCGGGGTTGTACAGCGTGCGCAGGGGGACGTCGGTGGTTTCAAACCCGGCAGCCTCGATGGCCTGTTCGAGATCGGTGCTGTTGAGCGGCAGCAGACTGTCCATGTCAGCTCCCCCGCGTCACGGTGATCCCTTCGCACCAGGCCGCTTGCGCCTGGGTCGGGCGGATGTCGGTCCAGTCGTTCAGGTCGACCCGGCTGACGCCGTTGATGTGCAACTGGGCGTCCACGCCCGAGCGGGCCACTTCGACACCCAGACGCCGGCGCGGGTTGATCCAGGCTTGCAGGCGGCGTTTGCACTCGGCAAGCGTTGCTTCGATCTCCGGGCCGTTGCCGCTCATGTGCACCACGGCATCGATGCGGTAACGCAGAATTTGTGCGCCCTGAACCGTCAGGCGGTCACCCACCGGGCGCACGTCATCGTCATTGAGCTTGAGCCGCACGGTGTCCAACAGCGCAGCCGGGGCACTGCCATCGCCTTCGAGCGCCAGCACCGTCACCACCACCTGGGCCGGCAACGGGCTTTGGGCAGTGGCATCGACCACCAGCCCGGAAGCGTTGCGGGCATGCAGGATGTAACTGTTGCGCGGGCCCGCAGTGGTCAGCCCCTCATAGACCAGCTGCACCCGCTCGCGCAGGGCGTCGTCTTCTTCAAGCACTTGCGGCGTTGGCGGCACGCTGCTGGCGTCGGGTGCCTGCACCACCAGGCGCTGCAGCTGTACATTGGCCGCCAGTTGATCAAGGTCGGCGCCCTGCGCATAGGCCAGCATCAGCGCCTTGGCGGCATCGTTGACCCGTGCGCGGTTGAGCAGCTTGCGATAGGCGCCGACTTCCAGCAGTTTGTTCACCGGGTCGCTTTCGACTGTAGCGTCCCAGTTGTCGCCCATGTGCAACCGGAAGGTCGCCAGGTCAGCCTGGAACAGCGCCTCGAAATCGAGGTCTTCCAGAACCTGCGGCGCGGGCAGCGCCGAAAGATCCACACTACTCATGCCGTCACCTCCGGCGTGCTGCAGAAACGAAAACGCCCCGAAGTTCGGGGCGCTCAGGAAAACTGCAGGCGGTCAGTCTATTGTGACGCCAACAATACTCGCGCGAATGGCGTCAATTGCAGTGTCGGCGAGAACTTCTGCCATTGCATGACTGGTCGCTTTAGGAATTTCGTGCCGGCTTTTCAAACGGGCGGTACGAATGGTATGAATCACCGTCTCCAACGCTTGTACATTAGTCAGGATAGCCTCTGTGGCGACTTGCGCAGATACCTCGGCAGCCTCGGCCAATGCCTTTACAGACAGCGGAGTTTCCCCTTCAAAGTTAGCCGCCACGAAAGCCTTTGCCTCGCGTTCAGCAAGTTGAAACTCGAGCATACGCAACGGGTTTCCGACAAGTATCGAGCGTGAAAGATCTGCGGTCTGCTCAACCTGGTCTTGTGCCGCAATCAAAGCAGCACCAAGCGGCAGGCTCTCGTAGCTGTAGCCAACATAGTTCGTGCCGTTATAGCTGACGGTCAAAAATTCTTTTTGCATAGTATTCTCACAGAGTTAAATAGTTAGTAGTTAGCGTTGCCAAGGGCCCAAGCCCAATTTTCAGTACAATGTTTGAAGAACTCGATCAGACTTTGCTGATATGCCGAAAACTCACGCAAATCATGCGACCACCTCCAGGCTGGTCGGTTGCGCCAGGTAGACCCCGGTCAACTGCAGCGTGATCTGCCCGCCCACCACCGCCGTGACCCTGACCCGTTCAAGCTTCAGGCGTGGCTCCCAACGGCCTAGTGCGCGAGCCACCTCCGCCTGCACTGCGCTCTTCCAGCCTTCGTTGACCGGCAAATCGACGAAGCGGCGTAGCTTGCTGCCGTACTCCGGGCGCATGCGCCGGCTGCCCAGTGGCGTGGTGAGGATGTCTTCGATGGACTGGCGTAAATGTGCAATGCCGGACAACGGTTGGCCGCTCCGGCGATCCATGCCGATCATTGATGTTCTCCAGACGTAAAAAAGCCCGCAGTGGGCGGGCTGGTTTTTTAGTGTTTGTGATTGGCGGTGTTGCCGCCGGTGTCGATGATCTTGCCACCGCCGAGGATGTCGCCGGTTACCCGCAGGGGTCCGTTGATCTGCACCTCGCCGGTCAGGGTGATGCTCGCGGCATTGCCGGTGATGGCCTGGTCGGTGACCACAGCCGAGCTGCCGCCGACCTTGATGCTGACGGTACCGCTGGGCAGTTCGATGCTGTAGCTGCGGGCCTGCCAGTCATAGACCAGTGAGCCACCATCGTCGAAACGCCAGACCTCGACATGCTCGCGGTTGTCCGCTGGTGCCCCGGCGTTGCCATACAGGCCAGGCACGAACGTACCTTGCGCCGGCTCGCCGCTCGGGCTGATCAGTACTCCTTGCTCGTTAAGGCTTGGCGCACGCCAGTGGCGGGCCTTGCCGGCGGCCTGGCTGTGCCAGCGCAACCAGGCGCTGGTCCAGCCAGCGCCGTCGGACACCCGAACCCGGGCAGCGGCAAGGTCAACGGCGACCACCCGGCAAGGAATCACCAGGCCGGCGAGCATGCGGTCATGCATGGCGCTGGCATAGCTCATTGCAGGTCCTCCGGCGACTGGTAGCCGCCCTCGAAGCCCGGCCCGGTGTCGGGGCTGAAGGCAAACGCCAGCGGGCCCGGTTCAACGGGCCATGGCCATTGCTCGGCGCCCAGGTACAGGGCCTGCTCCCATTGCACTCGCCAACTGATTGATGAATTGGAGCCCGCTGCCGGTTGGAGCACTGAAGCCTGGACATTTTTGGCGGCTTCGACAAAGTCCACCTGCCAGAACTGCTGGCGCAACAAAATGGTCAATTGCGTTGCCAAGGCAGTCACCAACAGCGGTGCCGACGCAGCACTGGATTCAACCAGTATGTGTGCTTCGAAACTTGCCTGGATGCAACAGCGACCGTCACCTGGATCTGCTGCGGGCTTAAAGCTGGTTATCGCGTGATACAGCGCAGGAAGCGCCGTGTTCTGGTCCGCTACGGTATAGGCTGCAACGGTTTCAAGTTGAGGCATAGCGACCTTGATAGTCGCGGTAATCGCCTCGTGCAACGTTGTTAGTTCGTTCACCTGCGCTCCTCGACAACAATATCGTCGGGCACACGAAATCCGTGCGCCATCGCTCGGTCGGTTTGAGGGAGTTGTGCCTTGATCTGCGGCACGAGGCACCTGTTGAAAGCAGGTGCATTGGATAAGGGACTAGTGGGTAGTCGCGTGATCCGACGGGGTTCTCAAGTGTCGCCACCAGGTCACCCCAGCCGCCAGCAGACTCAACACAGCCATCAGCACAGAAACTACCAGCCCGCGTTGCGCGCGCTCATCGCTAACCAAGACAACCTGCTTGAGCAGGCCGTCATCAAACAGCAACTGACCATCGAGCGAGTGCATTTCACGAACAATCACGTCCTTGGGCATGCGCTCGACCAGCAACGATACATTCGCCTTTTCAGACAGTTGCGAGGATTGCAAAACATCTTTAGGCACATACACAGTTCGCCGCTGGTCTTCGCGTTCACCCGGCAGTCTGAACCTTACCCCCATGCGCATCAGCGATTGATCATAGCTCCACGCCTCGGACCACCCCGTCAGCCGGCCTTCGATGCCATGCATTTGGAGAGGATTTGGCTTGGTATAGCCCTGAATGCTGCGCATGGATAAAACTGCAAACAACGACGTGACGACTACCAGCACGCAGTAAATCTTGATCTGTGACTTGGGTGGCAACGATCTGATCTGAGAGAACACCGAAGGCATGCGATTCCTTTGCGAACAATGGGCCGTTTTGGGGGCAACACTAGCACACCACAAGTCAGTAGTAGCCGTCCTGGCTACCCGAACAACAACCGTAGTTATCCTGGGTCGACACACCGTTTATGGACTCGATGGAGATATCGATCGTGCCAATCGGATAATCTGGTATCGGAATAGTCACAGGAGGCGATACAGCGCCACCTCCATAAATAATACCTCCTCCGTGGCCGGCACCCGCTGTCTCAGCATCATCGCGCAAAACACTGGAGATTGTTACGGCATTGGTGGCGGGGTCCCAATGGCTTACCGCAATACGATTACCATGCAGGGCAATAATGTCTGCGAGCGACACCAACGTCAGGTTAGGTGCAATCCAGCGCTCCGGATAAAGCGCATCTGGGGTGGCTTTGAAGTACTGGTTCCAGATTGGCAGAACCGTGGAGTTGAACAGGTTGTTCAGTGTATTCGAAGACGCAATTCCGTACACGGTTGCCACTACGCCCACTGCCGCGAATACGCCCGCTGCTGCAGGCCCCGCCACCAGCAAGGTAAAGCCTGCTGCGACGCCCGCAACATTACCGACAAGGCTTACGACATCACCTGTGTCAAAGGTCTGATTGTCTTTGTACTGCGCAGTAATCTTGAGGAACACCATCGTCCCGGCAAGTGCATTGGTTGAAAGGTTGACGAACGGCACCAGGCCTTTTGTCAGTTGCACAATGGATGTTACCGCAGCAACCGCAGCGACACCGGTCTGGGCGTTCTGGTTGACCAGGGCAAAGCCGCTTTTATCGGTGTTGTATTGATCGATCAGCGACGTGGTGGCGTTTACGCCTGCGACGCCTCTATCCGCCTTGTCGACCAGGCCGACGATGATTTCAACTTTTCCTGTCATTATTGTTACTCCTTACACGATTGTCTTGAACGCCAATGTCATCCGTAAGCGATCACAATTGACCGAAGGCGATCTTGCGCTGTGGGGCACATGGCCGTTGAAAATGACAATCCTTCCAGGCTTGGGTAAGACTGCCTTGATGACGTTTTCCTTCTGGTGGTCGTAGAACACCAACTCGCCCCCCCAGGACGTCGCCCAATGCTCGTTGCAGAACATCACTACGGTCAGGCCCTTTTCACTGGCCTTGTTGTCGCGATGGATCGGTGAGTCCTGACCAAAGGTCTGGCCATTGGCATACACACCAAGCAGTGTGGCTTCTGGCATATGTGCGTGTTTCACCTTCTTCCAGAATGCCGAAAGAAAGCCCCATTGCGGATGACTGGCCAGCTCATGTTCCGAGTCATGCCGCTCGACCCGCTGTCGGCCTGCAATAAAGGCATGCCAGCATGGCCGGGCGAACGGCGCATCGTTGATTGGCCAGCCGTATCGCCAGATCGCGCTATTTAGCTGGTTGCTGATCTGGCGCTGCTCATCAATCGTTACAGCGTCGTCAATGACGCAGATGTCCGCAGCAGTAAAAACCTGCTTCATCACCTCACTCCTTGTTGCCAGGGCTATCCATGTTCGGCGATTGCGCCTCAACCCCCAGACGCTTAGCAGCCCAGCGTTCATAAAGCCCGATGGCGACATCGGCGCCGGCCATGGCGGTAAGGCAACCAAAAGCGCTGGCGCTCCAGATCGACATGCCGCTGGCGTACAGCAGCATTACGGTGGACACACCGCAGACCATGCAGGCCCCCGAGCGCAATAAAAGGCGCCGAAAAAGCGCCCAGCCCCGGGCGCCGGCCTTGTCCGCGCGCCACATCTCTCCGGAAAGGCCGCCCAGCAAGGCCAGGACGATCACCAGCCAGATCGGCATTTCCAGTAACGTCTGTTGCTCGCTTGTCACTGTCCTATCTCCTTGGTAATTCCGCTCGGCAGCTTGCCGGCGGCGTTTGTTGTAGAACCGATCGCTCGGCATTCCAAAAAGCCCGGCCTCCCCAGGCTTTTCAGTAATGCGTTGTCGAACCGCCCGCCACGACTGGTGCCCTGGGCGACTCCGCTTCAAATTGTTCCTCCGGCCGCGGCCACCTGCCCGCCGGATAACTGCTTGTGGTGCTTTACGCTGCACACCCGGGCCAGTTGCCAACCCTCTGAACAGTTCAGGCCTGTTCATCGCTGCCTTTGTCACTACCGGTGTCGACCGGCTTGAGACAAAGGTTATGCATTGATGCATACGCAGTCAATGCATTTGTGGAAATATTTATGCACGAGAAAATGCACCTGCGCATGTAGGCCTTGCCCTACCTGGGCTGGACCACTTTTCTGCAGGCGAAAAAAAACCCGCCGAAGCGGGTTTTCTGAGGATGCGGACTACTCAGCGGGCGTACATGCCCCACCAGAACACATGCCCAAGGATGCTGATCTGCTCTTCCTGCATCTGCTGGAAGCTGTAGTCTTCATCCGGGTGTTCGTCGCGGTTGAAGCTGCGCAGGCGAATACCGGTAGGCAGGCGGTAGAGCTGCTTGACCCGCAGCTGGCCGTTGTGATTGATGGCATACAGGTCGCCGTCGACGATGTCACCGATGCCGCTTTTACCGGCGTTGACGCCCACCGTGGCGCCGTCACGCAGTACCGGCAACATGCTGTTGCCGCGTACCGTCACGCACTTGGCCTGGTCAAACTGCACACCGTTGTGGCGCAGGCTGCGCTTGCCAAAGCGCAGGCTGGCCTTCTCGCTTTCTTCGATGACGAATCTTCCTGATCCTGCTGCCAATTCGACCTCGCGAAGAAATGGAATGGACACCTCGTCGTCCTCGACGGGGGTGTCGTCATCCCACAGGCTGATGTCGTTCAACTCAGCGTGGCTGCGCCCAGGCACGGCTTCGCGGCTTTCACCGAGCTCGACGCGGCCGCGCAACTGGTCGGTGCTCACGCCGAAGTACTCGGCGATCTTCGACACGTGTTTGTCAGAGGGATCGACGATCTTCTCGCTGAGAATGCGCGACAGGGTGGATTGCGGCACGCCGGTACGACGGTGCAGCTCCGTGGGGGAGAGACCGTGACGATCGAGCAGTGCTCTGAGGACGGATGCTACGTTGCGTTTTTGCATAAAATGCATAATGCCGCGACCTTCATTAGAACGCAAACCCTGATATGCACGGATATGCACGGACAAATGGTCGCGCCCGGCCGTTTGCCCTCGGCAGCCCGGGCAAAATCCCTGTACCATTGCCCGCTTGCCTTTGGTCTACAACGACACTGCGAGCCAAGTTTTTGCAATGAGCGATCTTTCCGCACACACCCCGATGATGCAGCAGTACTGGAAGCTGAAAAACCAGCACCCGGACCAGCTGATGTTCTACCGCATGGGCGACTTTTACGAGATCTTCTACGAAGACGCGAAGAAGGCTGCCAAACTCCTGGACATCACCCTGACCGCCCGCGGGCAGTCGGCGGGCCAGTCGATCCCCATGTGCGGTATCCCCTTCCATGCGGCCGAGGGCTACCTGGCCAAGCTGGTCAAGCTGGGCGAGTCGGTGGTGATCTGCGAACAGATCGGCGATCCGGCCACCAGCAAGGGCCCGGTCGAGCGCCAGGTGGTGCGCATCATTACCCCGGGCACGGTCAGTGACGAAGCGCTGCTCGACGAGCGCCGCGACAACCTGATCGCCGCTGTGCTGGGCGACGAGCGCCTGTTCGGCCTGGCTGTGCTGGACATCACCAGCGGCAACTTCAGCGTGCTCGAGATCAAGGGCTGGGAAAACCTGCTGGCCGAGCTTGAGCGCATCAACCCGGTCGAGCTGCTGATCCCCGACGACTGGCCCCAAGGCCTGCCGGCGGAAAAACGCCGTGGCTCACGTCGCCGTGCGCCGTGGGATTTTGACCGCGATTCGGCACGCAAAAGCCTTTGCCAGCAGTTCGCGACCCAGGACCTCAAGGGCTTTGGCTGCGAGAAGCTGACCCTGGCCATCGGCGCCGCCGGCTGCCTGCTCGGCTACGCCAAGGAAACCCAGCGCACCGCCCTGCCGCACCTGCGCAGCCTCAAGCATGAACGCCTGGACGACACCGTGGTGCTCGACGGCGCCAGCCGGCGCAACCTTGAGCTGGATGTGAACCTGGCCGGTGGCCGCGACAACACCCTGCAATCGGTGATCGACCGCTGCCAGACCGCGATGGGCAGCCGCCTGCTGACCCGCTGGCTGAACCGCCCGCTGCGCGACCTGAAAGTACTGCAGGCACGTCAGGGCTCGATTCGCTGCCTGCTCGACGGTTACCGCTTCGAGAAGCTGCAACCGCAGTTGAAGGAAATCGGCGACATCGAGCGTATCCTCGCCCGTATCGGCCTGCGCAACGCCCGTCCACGCGACCTCGCACGCCTGCGCGATGCCCTCGGTGCCCTGCCGGAACTGCAGAACGCCATGGCCGAGCTTGAGGCGCCGCACCTGGCGCGCCTGGCTGCCATTGCCGGGACCTACCCGGAGCTTGCCGACCTGCTGGCAAAAGCCATCATCGACAACCCGCCAGCGGTGATCCGCGACGGTGGCGTGCTCAAGACCGGCTACGACAGCGAGCTGGACGAGCTGCTGGCGATGAGCGAGAACGCCGGGCAGTTCCTTATTGATCTGGAAGCCCGCGAGAAAGCCCGCACGGGCCTGGCCAACCTCAAGGTCGGCTACAACCGTGTGCATGGCTACTTCATCGAGCTGCCAAGCAAGCAGGCTGAGCAGGCACCGGCTGACTACATCCGCCGCCAGACCCTCAAGGGCGCCGAGCGCTTCATCACCCCGGAGCTGAAAACCTTCGAAGACAAGGCGTTGTCGGCCAAGAGCCGCGCCCTGGCGCGCGAGAAGATGCTCTACGATGCCCTGCTGGAGAACCTGATCGGCCACCTGGCGCCGTTGCAGGACACCGCTGCGGCCCTGGCCGAGCTGGATGTGCTGAGCAACCTGGCCGAGCGCGCACTGAACCTGGACCTGAACTGCCCGCAGTTCGTCGACGAGCCGTGCATGCGCATCACCCAGGGTCGTCACCCGGTGGTCGAGCAAGTGCTGACCACGCCGTTCGTGGCCAACGACCTGGCCCTGGATGACAACACCCGGATGCTGGTGATCACCGGTCCGAACATGGGCGGTAAATCCACCTACATGCGCCAGACCGCATTGATCGTGCTGATGGCGCACATTGGTAGCTTCGTCCCGGCTGCGGCCTGCGAGCTTTCACTGGTGGATCGCATCTTCACCCGTATCGGCTCCAGCGACGACCTGGCCGGTGGCCGTTCGACCTTCATGGTCGAGATGAGCGAAACCGCCAACATCCTGCACAACGCCACCGAGCGCAGCCTGGTGCTGATGGACGAAGTCGGCCGCGGCACCAGTACCTTCGACGGCCTGTCGCTGGCCTGGGCCGCCGCCGAGCGCCTGGCGCAGCTGCGCGCCTACACGCTGTTCGCCACCCACTACTTCGAGCTGACGGTGCTGCCGGAGAGCGAACCGCTGGTGGCCAACGTGCACCTGAACGCTACCGAGCACAACGAACGCATCGTGTTCCTGCACCACGTGCTGCCCGGCCCCGCCAGCCAGAGCTACGGCCTGGCAGTGGCGCAGCTGGCCGGCGTGCCGTCGCCGGTGATTCAGCGTGCTCGCGAACACCTGGGCCGACTGGAAACCGCCAGCCTGCCCCACGAAACACCTGTCTTGCAGCAAGGTGCACCGGCGGTACCGCACCAGAGCGACCTGTTTGCCAGCCTGCCGCATCCGGCCATCGAGAAGCTCGGAAAGCTGGACCTGGACAATATGACGCCGCGTCAAGCTATCGAAATGCTCTATACACTGAAGACTCTGTTATAACGCGCGCCCGCACAAGCTGATAGAATCCCGCGCGGTTTGGCGGCGCTGCAGGTTACTAGCCTGGCCTGCAGCCGAACAACCAAACCGAGCGGCCCTGTCTGGAGGGGCACCGCTGCCGTCGCCTGAGGAGAGAATTAGAAATGACCTTCGTCGTCACCGACAACTGCATCAAGTGCAAGTACACCGACTGCGTAGAAGTCTGTCCGGTGGACTGCTTCTACGAAGGCCCGAACTTCCTGGTCATTCACCCGGACGAGTGCATCGACTGTGCACTGTGCGAGCCTGAATGCCCCGCCGTCGCCATTTTCTCGGAAGACGAAGTGCCTGCCGGCATGGAGAACTTCATCGAGCTCAATGCCGAGCTGGCGGAAATCTGGCCGAACATCACCGAAAAGAAAGATTCGTTGCCAGATGCCGCCGAGTGGGATGGCAAGCCAGGCAAGATCGCCGATCTCGAGCGCTAAGCGCGGATCAACAAAAAAGGCCCTTCGAGGGCCTTTTTTCATGTTTGTTGCGGGCAAAAAAAAGGGGCGGTTTGACCCGCCCACATTTTTTCCGTAGTCCCTTTGTTCCCTTTCATCATCCTGATGAATCGCATCCTGCGATGTCCTTGGCTTTCATCCTTGAGAGCCTGTGTCAGTCCGTAGACACAGGACAAATATTAGCGGTTCCAAGATTTACCACAACAGCACAAAGCTCTCAAAAAGCTGCGGTAACCGTACTGTCACAAACAAAAATATCTATATATATCAATAGCTTAAACAAAAGCGCACACTGAAAACGACAACGATTTACTACAGCGTACAGTCAAGGCTTACACAACGAGTAAGCGATGGCTTACATGAACTAGAACAGTACCAACATCGCCGTCGGATCGCGCCCAAACCCGAATGTTTCCAGAACGCCATCGGGAAGCCGTTCACGGGTAAACCGCTGTTCTGCAGATGCAAAAACGCCCCGACATGTCGGGGCGTTCTTCACAACGATTTCGCTGGCGTTACTGAAACAGCGACTCGCTGGACAGGCCATTCTTTTCGAGGATCTCACGCAGGCGCTTGAGGCCCTCTACCTGGATCTGCCGCACCCGTTCCCGGGTCAGGCCGATTTCCAGGCCGACATCTTCCAGCGTACTGCTTTCATGACCGCGCAGGCCGAAGCGGCGAATCACTACCTCGCGCTGCTTGTCGGTCAGCTCGCTGAGCCACTGGTCGATGCTCTGGGACAGATCGTCATCCTGAAGCAGCTCGCACGGATCAGTAGGACGGTCGTCGGTCAGGGTATCGAGCAGGGTTTTATCCGAATCCGGCCCCAGGGACACATCCACCGACGATACCCGCTCGTTGAGCCCAAGCATGCGCTTGACCTCGCCGACCGGTTTTTCCAGCAGGGTGGCGATCTCTTCCGGGGACGGTTCGTGATCGAGCTTCTGGGTCAGTTCGCGGGCGGCGCGCAGGTAGACGTTGAGTTCCTTGACCACGTGAATGGGCAAGCGGATGGTACGGGTCTGGTTCATGATCGCCCGTTCGATGGTCTGCCGAATCCACCAGGTGGCGTAGGTAGAAAAACGGAAGCCGCGTTCCGGGTCGAATTTCTCGACCGCCCGAATCAGGCCGAGGTTGCCTTCTTCGATCAGGTCGAGCAGCGAAAGCCCCCGGTTGACATAACGCCGGGCGATTTTAACCACCAGGCGCAGGTTGCTTTCGATCATGCGCTTGCGCCCGGCCGGATCACCACGTTGCGACAGGCGCGCAAAGTGCACTTCTTCTTCCGGAGAGAGCAATGGCGAGAAGCCGATTTCATTGAGGTAAAGCTGGGTTGCATCAAGTGCCCGAGTGTAGTCGATGTACTTGTGCTGTTTGAGCGTAGCGCTCTGTTTAGCCTTGGTCCGAACCGTAGGTACAGCAGGTTCGTCTGACATCACATCCGTTTCCAAAACAATGCCGGTCTCCATCAGGAGAACCTCATCGTCGATGTCAAACTCCGGCACTTCTTTACTGAGAGCCATTGTTATAGTCCTTTGCTGAGTTCGAACTCAGACTCGAGCGGCGCCTTTATCCCTGGCAGCGCTGGAGCCTGTCCCCTCTACGCGAGGAACAGGCCGGGCCTAGCAATCAACGACGTGGCAGGAATTGCAGCGGATCGACAGGTTTGCCCTGGCGGCGAATTTCAAAATGAAGCTTCACCCGGTCTGTGCCCGTGGACCCCATTTCGGCAATTGTCTGCCCTACCTTGACCTGCTGTCCCTCCCGAACCAAAAGCCTGCGGTTGTGGCCGTAGGCACTGACGTAGGTATCGTTGTGCTTGATGATTACCAACTCGCCGTAGCCCCGCAAGCCACTCCCGGCGTAGACAACTGAACCATCAGATGCAGCAAAAACAGGCTGTCCCAAATCACCGGCGATATCAATGCCTTTATTCAAACTACCGTTTGAAGCAAATTTTCCAATCAGCACGCCGTTGGCCGGCCAGGCCCAGCCGGCCGTGGAGCGCCCTGCGGGGGGCACTTGCACGGGTGCTGTGGTAGTCGCCACCGGGGCAACCGGCACGGTGTTTGGCGTGCTTGCAGGCGTGGTGGTGGGCGGCGGCGTTATTGGTTTGCCGGAGCTGTCCAGGGGACGCTTGATGATGGTGGTCTTGCTTGAAGAAGATGGCGAGCTGGTGACCACGGTGGTGCCGACAACTGGCGCCGGGCCACTGGAGCGACCATCGAAACGGATCGCCTGGCCCGGACGAATGGTATACGGCGCAGCGATACCGTTGCGCGCGGCCAGGGCCTTGTAGTCCCAGCCATAGCGAAAGGCGATGGAGAACAGCGTGTCGCCGGGGCGCACCAGGTATTGACCGGTGGTGACCACAGGGCGTTTGGGCGCGGCGTTGTTGCGATCGACCACCCGGACGCTGTTGGAAGACGTGCTCGAGCACCCCGTCACCAGCGTACCCACGGCCAGTGCAATCAGCAGAAGCTTGAAGCTCGATGGATCCTTGCGCTGCCGAATGTTTGTGTGACCCACCCGCCGCTCCCTCTAATGGTGACCGATGTAAAAAATGCAATATTGTTGCAATTATACCCGAGCGCGCCGCCATGCGGACGTCTGGCCATTGCTAAACGTGATCTGTAACAGACTATGGTAGCCCGCCAGATAGACAGGGCAATGCCGCCGAAATTCGCCCGGGCGAAAAAAAAGCCCGGTCAGGCCAGTGGCCCGGTGAGCAACGGCACAAAACGCACGGCGCCCAGCACCCGTCGCGAGAAGCCGTGTTCTTCGCGCACGATCAGCATCAACTGCTGGGTTTCACCGGCCGGCCCCACCGGTATGACCATGCGCCCGCCCGGGGCGAGCTGGTCGAGCAGGGCCTGAGGCACCTCGGGCGCGACCGCGGTGACGATGATGCCGTTGTAAGGCGCAAGTGCCGGCCAGCCTTCGCAACCATCGCCCCAACGGAACACCACGTTGCGCAGGTTCAGCTCGATCAGGCGTTCCTTGGCGCGATCCTGCAGGACCTTGATACGCTCGACGGAAAACACCCGTTCGACCAGTTGCGCAAGAATTGCGGTCTGGTAGCCGGAACCGGTGCCGATCTCCAGCACCTTGTCCAGGGGGCCGGCTTCGAGCAACAGCTCGCTCATGTGCGCGACCATGAACGGCTGGGAGATGGTCTGGTTGTTGCCGATTGGCAACGCCGTGTCTTCGTAGGCACGGTGGGCCAGGGCTTCATCGACGAACAGGTGTCGAGGCGTGCGGCGCAGTACCTCGATCACCTTGGGGTTCGAGACCCCTTCCTCGATCAGGCGCTTGATCAGCCGTTCGCGGGTTCGCTCAGAGGTAAAACCGATACCGTGGCGCATCAGATCATCCTGTTCGCGCATCAGAGTAAGCCCTCCAGCCAGCCGTCGAGGCGCTCGAAGGCATCATTGAAGGTCCGGTCGAGCTGCAGCGGAGTGATCGAGACATAGCCCTGCATCACCGCGTGGAAATCGGTCCCCGGGCCGCCATCCTCGGCATCGCCGGCCACGGCGATCCAGTAGCCTTCCTTGCCCCGCGGATTGACCACCTTGGTCGGTGCCGCAGCGCGGGCGCGATGGCCCAGGCGGGTCAACTGGATGCCGCGGATGTGTTCCAGCGGCAGGTTGGGGATATTGACGTTGAGCACCGTACGAGGCGGCAGCTCGAGGCTGGCATGAGCCTCGACCAGCTTGCGGGCGAAGTAGGCAGCCGTCGGCAGGTTGTCGGGCAGGCGCGAGAGCAACGAGAAGGCAAACGAGGTACCGCCGAGAAAACGGCCCTCAAGCGCAGCAGCCACGGTGCCGGAATACAGCACATCATCGCCAAGGTTGGCGCCCAGGTTGATCCCCGACACCACCATGTCCGGAGGGGTCGGCAGCAGGCCGTTGAGGCCCAGGTGGACGCAATCGGTCGGCGTGCCGTTGAGGCTGATAAAACCATTGGCCAGGGTTTGCGGGCACAGCGGCCGGTCGAGCGTCAGCGAACTGCTGGCGCCGCTTTTGTCCTGGTCCGGGGCGATCACCACACATTCGGCATAATCCGCCAGCGCAGCATGCAGCGCGGCGAGACCGGGTGCGGTAACCCCGTCGTCGTTCGAAATCAGAATACGCATGGGCTGTCCGTCTGCCCTGCCGGCACCAGATCAACAAGCTCGCGCACCACCACGGTGGCGAAGCATCCGGCCGGAAGGACGAATTCCAGTTGCAGGATATCAGGCTCGGGATAATGCCACGTCAGCCCGCTAATGGGCAGTCGCAGAATGCGTCGTTCGTGACTCATGCCCGCCCGCGCCAGCCATTGGCACAAGGCGCCATGCTGTTCACCGATACGTTGCTCGAGTTCACCAGCCGCGCCGCTGGCGCCGGACTGCCCCTCGCCCCATAGCGGGCCGGTGGGGTGCAGGTCGAGAATTGCCAGGCGCGGATCGGAACATTCAGCCTCACCCGCCGGAAAAAAGCTGCGGCTGTCGGTAAACGCCAGCAGGTCACCGACCTGTGCCTGCTGCCAACTGCCGTCGGCGACACGTGCGGCCAGTACCTGGTTGAACAGGTAGCTGCGGGCGCTGGAGAGCAGCCGCGAACGAACGTTGCGCTGCTCAGGCAAGGCCTGGCGGTTGGCCCACTCACGGGCATCGTGGACATTGCCGCCGTCGTGACCAAAGCGCTGGGTGCCAAAGTAGTTAGGCACGCCCTGGCTACGGATTTGCTCAAGCCGTGCATCCAGCGCCGCACGTTCAGCCTTGAGGCCAGTGAGGCGCAAGGTGAAGCCGTTGGCTGAATGCGCGCCGCGCTGCAGCTTGCGTGAGTGGCGGGTCTGCTTGAGGATGCTCAAGGTGTGGTTTTCGGCGGCGCTCAGGTCCGGGTCGGCCTTGCCCGGCAGGTGCAGGCTGAACCACTGGCGGGTCAGCGCCTGGCGGTCCTTGAGGCCGGCGTAGCTGATGCTGCGCAGCGGCACGCCGGCGGCGCGGGCCAGGCGACGGGCAGCCTCTTCGGTGTTGAGGTCACGTTTTTCGACCCACAGCCACAGGTGTTCACCGCTGCCGCTGAGGGGAATGTCGAGTACTTCATCGACCTGGAAGTCTTCGGCGCTGGCCTTGAGAATTGCGCTGCCCAGCGCTTGGCCCGCAGCACGCGGGCCGAGCAGTTCGAGTTCGCTCATCATGCCGGCAGCAACAGGGCAACGGCGTGAACCGCGATGCCTTCCTCACGCCCGGTAAAACCAAGCTTTTCGGTGGTGGTGGCCTTGACGTTGACCTGATCCAGCTCGACCTGCAGGTCCTGGGCGATCAACTGGCGCATGGTGTCGATATGCGGGGCCATCTTCGGTGCCTGGGCAACGATGGTGGCGTCGATGTTACCGACCTTCCAGCCCTTGGCCTGAACGATCTGCACCACGTGGCGCAGCAGCACGCGACTGTCGGCGCCCTTGAACTGCGGATCGGTGTCGGGGAAATGCTTGCCGATATCGCCCAGCGCCGCAGCGCCAAGCAGGGCATCGCTCAGGGCATGCAAGACGACGTCGCCATCGGAATGGGCCAGCAGCCCGAACTTGTGCGCAATGCGCACCCCACCCAAGGTGATGAAATCGCCTTCCGCGAAGCGGTGCACATCGTAGCCGTGGCCAATACGCATAAAAAAACGCCCTGATTGAGTCAGGGCGTGATTCTACCTGCTTTGCCGGCGCTTGGGCTTGATTTGTAGGATCAGTTACCCGGGCCTATCAGCGCTGCGGCATGATGCCGCAAGTGGTCATCGATGAAGCTGGCAATGAAGTAGTAGCTGTGGTCATAGCCCGGTTGCAGGCGCAAGGTCAGCGGATGACCCGCCGCCCTGGCCGCCTGCTCGAGCACCTGCGGCTTGAGCTGGTTGTCGAGAAAATCATCGCGATCGCCCTGGTCGACCAGCAGCGGCAAGCGCTCGCCAGCCTCGGCGAGCAACACGCTGGCATCCCACTCGCGCCAGCGCGCCCGGTCCTCACCCAGGTAGCGACTGAAGGCCTTCTGCCCCCACGGGCAATCCATCGGGTTGCTGATCGGCGCGAACGCCGACACCGAACGGTAACGCCCCGGGTTGCGCAAAGCGCACACCAGCGCGCCATGGCCGCCCATGGAATGACCGCTGATACCGCGCTGACTTGAGGCCGGGAAATGCGCCTCGACCAATGCCGGCAATTCCTCCACCACATAGTCGTGCATGCGGTAGTGCTGGGCCCACGGCTGCTCGGTGGCGTTGAGGTAGAACCCGGCCCCCAGGCCAAAATCCCAGGCGCCATCAGGATCAGCCGGCACCTGCGGCCCGCGCGGGCTGGTGTCGGGGGCGACGATGATCAAGCCAAGCTCGGCAGCCAGCTTGTGCGCACCGGCCTTTTGCATGAAATTCTCGTCGGTGCAGGTCAGGCCGCTCAACCAGTACAGGACCGGCAGCTTGCCGCCCTGCTCGGCCTGCGGCGGCAGGTACACGGCAAACACCATGTCGCAGCCGAGCACCTGGGAGCGATGGCGGTAGCGTTTATGCCAGCCGCCGAAGCTCTTCTGGCAAGAGATGTTTTCCAGGCTCATGGCAGACCTCAGAAGTGGATGACGCTGCGAATGCTCTTGCCTTCGTGCATCAGGTCGAATGCCTTGTTGATTTCTTCCAGGCCCATGGTGTGGGTGATGAAGGTATCCAACGGGATTTCGCCTTTTTCCGACATTTCCACGTAGCTTGGCAGCTCGCTGCGGCCACGCACGCCACCGAAGGCCGAACCGCGCCAGACCCGGCCAGTCACCAGCTGGAACGGACGGGTGGAAATTTCCTGGCCGGCACCGGCAACGCCGATGATCACCGACTCGCCCCAGCCCTTGTGACAGCATTCCAGCGCCGCACGCATCAGTTGCACGTTACCCACGCACTCGAACGAGAAGTCGACGCCACCATCGGTGAGATCGACGATCACTTCCTGGATCGGACGGTCGTAGTCTTTCGGGTTGACGCAGTCGGTGGCACCCAGCTGTTTGGCGATCTCGAACTTGCTCGGGTTGATGTCCACGGCAATGATCCGCGAAGCCTTGGCCTTCACCGCACCGATGATCGCCGACAGGCCAATGCCGCCCAGGCCGAAGATGGCCACGGTATCGCCCGGCTTGACCTTGGCGGTGTTGAGCACCGCGCCGATACCGGTGGTTACGCCGCAACCGAGCAGGCAGACCTTCTCCAGCGGGGCTTCTTTCTGGATCTTGGCCACGGAGATTTCCGGCAGCACGGTGTACTCGGAAAAAGTCGAGGTGCCCATGTAGTGGAACAACTGCTGGCCCTTGTAGGAGAAGCGCGTGCTGCCGTCGGGCATCAGGCCCTTGCCCTGGGTGGCGCGGATGGCCTGGCACAGGTTGGTCTTGCCGGAGCGGCAGAATTTGCACTGGCCGCACTCGGGGGTGTACAGCGGGATCACATGATCGCCAACGGCAACCGAGGTCACGCCCTCACCGATGGCTTCGACGATGGCGCCGCCCTCGTGGCCGAGGATCGACGGGAAGATGCCTTCCGGGTCGGCGCCCGACAGGGTGTAGGCATCGGTATGGCAGACGCCGCTGGCGACCACGCGCAGCAGCACCTCGCCGGCCTTGGGCATGGCCACGTCGACTTCGACGATCTCCAGCGGTTTCTTGGCCTCGAAGGCAACGGCGGCACGGGACTTGATCATCAATCTTCTCCAGCAAGGGGTCAGTTCAGGCTTGCAGTGTAATTCATCGATATTTGATGAATAATCCAGGCAAAGACAAAACATTATTGCTGTACAGGGATAATAAATGAGCAATCTGTGGGAGGGTATCGACGAATTCGTGGCCGTCGCCGAAGCCGGGCAGTTCACCGCCGCCGCCGAACGCCTCGGGGTGTCGTCGTCCCACGTCAGCCGGCAGATCGCCCGCCTGGAAGAACGCCTGCAAACCCGCTTGCTGTACCGCAGCACCCGGCGGGTGACCCTGAGCGAAGCCGGGCAGACCTTCCTGCAGCATTGCCAACGCCTGCAGGACGGCCGCGAAGAAGCCCTGCGCGCCATGGGCGACCTGACCAGCGAGCCCAAAGGGCTGCTGCGCATGACTTGCGCCGTGGCCTACGGTGAGCGCTTCATCGTGCCGCTGGTGACGCGCTTCATGGCCGCCTATCCGCAACTACGGGTGGACATCGAACTGAGCAACCGCCCGCTGGACCTGGTGCATGAGGGCATGGACCTGGCCATTCGCCTGGGCCGTTTGCAGGACTCGCGGCTGGTGGCCACGCGCCTGGCGCCGCGGCGCATGTACCTGTGCGCGTCACCTGCGTATCTGGAACGCTACGGCCGCCCGCACAGCCTGTCGGAGCTGGCGCGGCACAACTGCCTGATCGGCAGCTCCGACAACTGGGCGCTGCAACTGGACGGGCGGGAGATCGGCCAGCGGGTTCAGGGCAACTGGCGCTGCAACAGCGGCCAGGCAGTGCTGGACGCGGCGCTGCAAGGGATGGGCTTGTGCCAGTTGCCGGACTACTACGTGCTTGAACACCTCAAAACCGGCGCGCTGGTGTCACTGCTGGAAGCGCATCAACCGCCCAATACCGCGGTGTGGGCGCTGTATCCGCAGCAGCGGCATCTGTCGCCGAAAGTGCGCAAGCTGGTGGACTATTTGCGTGAGGGGTTGGCGGGGTTGCCTGAGTATCGAGGTGCCTGAAAAGCATCGCGGGGCAAGGCCGCTCCTACTGTAGGAGCGGGCTTGCCCCGCGAAGAGTGCTCAACCGCGCTTGGCCCAGCGCTGGCGCAGCCACTCGAGGTCTTCGGGGCGGGTGACCTTGATGTTGTCGCTGCGCCCTTCGATCAGGCGCGGCGCCTGCCCGGCCCATTCGATGGCCGATGACTCGTCGGTAATCGCCACGTCGGCCACCAGGCTGTCGGCCAGGGCCCGGTGCAAGGCACCGAGGCGGAACATCTGTGGCGTGTAGGCCTGCCACACGGTACTGCGGTCGATTGTGCTGCTGACCCGGCCGTGGGCATCGGCGCGCTTGAGGGTATCGCGCGCCGGTACCGCCAGCAGTCCACCCACCGGGTCATCGGCAAGCTCTGCGAGCAAGCGGTCGAGGTCGCTGCGGGCCAGGTTCGGCCGCGCGGCGTCGTGCACCAGCACCCAGTCGCTGTCCGCCGCACCCTGGGCGTGCAGCAGCAACAAGGCGTTGAGCACCGAATCGGCACGTTCCTGACCGCCTTCGGCACGCTGGATACGGGGATCGCTGGCGCAGCGCAAACCGGGCCAGTAGGGATCGTCAGCGGCAACGCTGACCACCACCCCTTTGACGCAGGGATGGTCAAGAAAACAGTCGAGGCTATGCTCGAGAATGGTCTGCCCGCCCAACTGCAGGTACTGCTTGGGACGGTCGGCAGCCATGCGGGCACCAACACCCGCGGCGGGAATCACGGCCCAGAAGGCCGGCAAGGTCGGGTTCATTGGGCAAGCTGGTAGAGGGTTTCGCCCTCCTTGACCATACCCAGTTCGTGGCGAGCCCGTTCTTCGACGGTTTCCATACCTTTCTTCAACTCCAGTACCTCGGCATCAAGCACACGGTTACGCTCCAGCAAACGCTCGTTTTCAGCGTGCTGGTCAGCGATCTGTTGCTTGAGTTCGGTGACCTGGGCCAGGCTGCCATTGCCCACCCACAGACGATACTGCAGGCCACCGAGCAGCAGGAGCAAGACGAGGAACAACCAATAAGGACTGCGCATCAGGGTATCCAGTGGAAAAGACCGCCACATCTGCAGGTCGCTGATGGCACGAAGCCTGGCCGAAGCCAGGCTTTGTGTTCAGACACCTGCAGCAAGGGCTTCTGAACGATCAGTATGACCGTTCAGCGCCGCTTTGCTGCGGTCTTTTTACCATCTCTTGCTTAGCCGCGAAACTCGGCACGGCCACGGTACACAGCCTTGCTGCCCAGTTGCTCTTCGATACGCAGCAATTGGTTGTACTTGGAGACGCGGTCGGAACGGCACAGCGAACCGGTCTTGATCTGGCCGGCAGCGGTACCCACGGCCAGGTCGGCAATGGTCGAGTCTTCGGTTTCGCCCGAACGGTGCGAGATTACCGCGGTGTAACCGGCAGCCTTGGCCATCTGGATGGCTTCCAGGGTTTCGGTCAGCGAGCCGATCTGGTTGAACTTGATCAGGATCGAGTTGGCGATGCTCTTGTCGATGCCTTCTTTCAAGATCTTGGTGTTGGTCACGAACAGGTCGTCACCGACCAGTTGCACCTTGGCGCCGATCTTGTCGGTGAGGATCTTCCAGCCAGCCCAGTCGGACTCGTCCAGGCCGTCTTCGATCGAGATGATCGGGAAGCGCTCGGTCAAGCCTTTGAGGTAGTCGGCAAAACCTTCGGCGTCGAACGACTTGCCTTCGCCGGACAGGTTGTACTTGCCATCTTCGTAGAACTCGCTGGCCGCGCAGTCCAGGGCCAGGGTGACGTCGGTGCCCAGCTTGTAACCGGCGTTGGCGATGGCTTCGGCGATGGCCGACAGCGCGTCTTCGTTGGATGCCAGGTTAGGCGCGAAACCACCTTCGTCACCGACAGCAGTGTTCAGGCCACGGGCCTTCAGCACAGCCTTGAGGTGATGGAAAATCTCGGTGCCCATGCGCAGCGCGTCGGAGAAGGTCTTGGCGCCAACCGGCTGAACCATGAACTCCTGGATGTCGACGTTGTTGTCGGCGTGCTCGCCGCCGTTGATGATGTTCATCATCGGAACCGGCATCGAGTACTGGCCTGGGGTGCCGTTGAGGTTGGCGATGTGCGCGTACAGCGGCAGGTCCTGGTCCTGGGCGGCGGCCTTGGCGGCAGCCAGGGACACGGCGAGGATGGCGTTGGCGCCCAGCTTGGCCTTGTTCTCGGTACCGTCCAGTTCGATCATGGCGCGGTCGAGGGCTTTCTGGTCAACCGGATCCTTGCCCAGCAGCAGGTCGCGGATCGGGCCGTTGATGTTGGCAACTGCCTTGAGTACGCCCTTGCCCATGTAACGGCTCTTGTCGCCATCACGCAGCTCCAGCGCTTCGCGCGAGCCAGTGGAAGCACCGGACGGCGCGCAGGCGCTGCCGATGATGCCGTTGTCGAGCAGCACGTCCGCTTCTACGGTAGGGTTACCACGCGAATCGAGAACTTCTCGACCTTTGATGTCGACGATTTTTGCCATTGTTGTAAGCACTCCAGAATTGACGAAAACAACGCAGCTGAGAAAAACCTTGCCGCTCGCCGGGCAATTTGAAACAGGCAGGCCCGGCGAAAGCAGACCCCTGACCCGAGGGTCAGAGGTTGAACGGGGGGTACTTTACCGGAGAATCGAGGATTACGCGGTTTCTACCGTCGGAAAACTCTTCACCAGGTCATCAAGTTGCTTGAGCTGGGCCAGGAAAGGCTCCAGTTTGTCCAGGCGCAGGGCGCAAGGACCGTCACACTTGGCGTTGTCCGGATCCGGATGCGCCTCGAGGAACAGGCCAGCCAGGCCCTGGCTCAGGCCTGCCTTGGCCAGGTCGGTGACCTGGGCGCGGCGACCACCGGCGGAATCGGCGCGACCACCCGGCATCTGCAGGGAGTGGGTGACGTCAAAGAACACCGGGTACTCGAACTGCTTCATGATGCCGAAGCCGAGCATGTCCACCACCAGGTTGTTGTAACCGAAGCTCGAACCACGCTCGCAGAGGATCAACTGATCGTTACCGGCCTCTTCGCACTTGGTCAGGATGTGTTTCATTTCCTGGGGTGCGAGGAACTGGGCTTTCTTGATGTTGATCACCGCGCCGGTCTTGGCCATGGCCACCACCAGGTCGGTCTGGCGCGAGAGGAAGGCCGGCAACTGGATGATGTCGCAGACCTTGGCCACCGCAGCAGCCTGTTCTGGCTCGTGCACGTCGGTGATGACCGGCACGTTGAAGGTCTTCTTGATCTCTTCGAAGATCTTCATCCCCTCTTCCAGGCCAGGGCCACGGTAGGAGTTGATCGACGAACGGTTGGCCTTGTCGAAGCTGGCCTTGAACACGTAAGGGATACCGAGTTTCTCGGTAACCCGCACGTACTCTTCACAGACCTTCATGGCCAGGTCACGGGATTCCAGCACGTTCATGCCGCCGAACAGGACGAACGGCTTGTCGTTGGCGATCTCGATGTTACCGACGCGAATGATCTTCTGGGTCATGAATCAGGCCTTGTTCTTTTGAGCCAGTGCCGCCTTGACGAAGCCGCTGAACAGCGGATGGCCGTCACGCGGGGTCGAGGTGAACTCCGGGTGGAACTGGCAAGCGACGAACCATGGATGATCCTGGGACTCGACCACTTCGACCAGCGCGCCGTCACCGGAACGACCGGAGACTTTCAGGCCGGCTTCGACCAGTTGTGGCAGCAGGTTGTTGTTCACTTCGTAGCGATGACGATGACGCTCGACGATCACGTCCTTGGCGTAGCAGTCGTGAACCTTGGAGCCGCTTGCCAGCTGGCATTCCTGGGCGCCCAGACGCATGGTGCCGCCCAGGTCCGAGGCTTCGGTACGGGTTTCGACTGCGCCGGTGGCATCTTCCCACTCGGTGATCAGGCCGACGACCGGGTGACCGCTGTTGCGATCGAACTCGGTGGAGTTGGCGTCTTTCCAGCCCATGACGTTACGGGCGAATTCGATGACCGCCACCTGCATGCCCAGGCAGATACCCAGGTACGGGACCTTGTTCTCGCGAGCATATTGCACGGCAGTGATCTTGCCTTCGACGCCACGCAGGCCGAAACCGCCTGGAACCAGGATCGCATCGGCGCCTTCGAGCAGGCTGGTGCCCTGGTTCTCGATGTCTTCGGAGTCGATGTAGCGCAGGTTGACCTTGGTGCGGTTCTGGATGCCGGCATGGCTCATCGCTTCGATCAGCGACTTGTAGGCGTCCAGCAGTTCCATGTACTTGCCGACCATGGCGATGGTGACTTCGTGCTCAGGGTTGAGCTTGGCGTCGACGACCTTTTCCCACTCGGACAGGTCGGCACCGTTGCATTGCAGGCCGAAACGCTCGACGACGAAGTCATCCAGGCCCTGGGCGTGCAGTACGGCCGGGATCTTGTAGATGGTGTCGACGTCTTCCAGGGAAATCACCGCACGCTCTTCGACGTTGGTGAACAGGGCGATCTTGCGGCGCGAGGAGACATCCACCGGATGGTCGGAGCGGCAGATCAGCACGTCTGGCTGCAGGCCGATGGAGCGCAGCTCCTTGACCGAGTGCTGGGTTGGCTTGGTCTTGGTCTCGCCAGCGGTGGCGATGTACGGCACCAGGGTCAGGTGCATCAGCATGGCGCGCTTGGAGCCCACTTCGACGCGCAGC
Organism: Pseudomonas sp. B21-035; assembly: GCF_024748945.1. Taxonomy (NCBI): domain Bacteria; kingdom Pseudomonadati; phylum Pseudomonadota; class Gammaproteobacteria; order Pseudomonadales; family Pseudomonadaceae; genus Pseudomonas; species Pseudomonas sp. B21-035. Next base: position 1,313,726 of record NZ_CP087179.1, on the reverse strand, counting down.
TGACGGATAGCCTCGAGGAACGGTTGCGACTCGATGTCACCCACGGTACCGCCGATTTCCACCAGGGCCACGTCGGCGTCGCCGGCACCCTTGATGATGCGGCGCTTGATCTCGTCGGTGATGTGCGGAATGACCTGGATGGTCGCGCCCAGGTAATCACCACGGCGCTCTTTGCGCAGCACGTGCTCGTAGATACGGCCGGTGGTGAAGTTGTTGTTCTGGGTCATGGTCGTGCGGATGAACCGCTCGTAGTGGCCCAGGTCCAGGTCGGTCTCGGCGCCGTCATGGGTGACGAACACTTCACCGTGCTGGAACGGGCTCATGGTGCCCGGGTCGACGTTGATGTACGGGTCCAGCTTGAGCATGGTGACCTTGAGCCCCCGCGCCTCCAGGATGGCCGCCAATGAAGCCGAGGCAATGCCTTTCCCCAATGAAGAAACAACACCGCCCGTGACGAATATGTAGCGCGTCATGAAAAACCCTAGAAGTCTGCGTTAAAGCGGTCAGTGCCGCCGGGGAAAGCGAAGGAAGGCCGAAGCCCCCGATCACCTGCGTCAATCACAGTGCATCTTAAAAAACTGCCGCGTCTGGTCACACCGGGGGTTGGATACCCGGTTAGGAGCTCGCTAAACATTTTTAGAATCGCCCAGCAAAAAACTGCTTGGTAATCGGCAACTGCTGTGATTTCGGGGAAGCCACAGAAGCTGTATCAAGAAGGGAGCGTAGTCTACCCGAATGTGCCTTTCATCTCAAACCTTGCTCGCTCGTCGGCGCATGCCAATGCAATTGCCAGTCGCCCTGGCTCAGCCCCGGCAGGTTGGCGACCGCCAGCAATTGCCCGGCGCAATACAGCAACGGCAGGCGCGAACGGGCGAATGACGGCAGTTGCGCCTCGTTGAGCAGGCGCTTCAAGTCGCGCTGGCCGCGGCCGGCAATTGCCAGGGTTTCGCCGCCCTGGCGGTAGGCAATGTGCAAGGGGCCCTGCGGCAACGTGCCGCTGAGGCTGACACTGCCGTTGTGGCTCAAGGTCAGTGCTTTGTGCGGGTCAGCCCAGACCTGCCGGCCACCTGCAGGCATCAACCAGTCACCGGCCAGCCACCAGATACGGCCAGCGGCGCGGTGCAATTGGCCGTCGGTCAGTTGCCACAGTGGCCGTCCGTCGGATGCCGCATCGCGCAGGGCCTCCCAGCCTGCCCAGTGGCGGCTGTCGGGCAAGCGCGTGCGCGGCGCCAGCCAATATTGCAGGGCGTTGCGCTGGCGCGCCGGGGATAGCTCGCGCAGCACCTCGAGGTCGAGCGAGTCCAGGCCAAGCCAGTCGAACGCTGCCGGGGTCGCGGCCCGGGCCAGGTCGTCCTGCGCCAGTTCATCGAGCAGGCCCTGGGCTTCGCTCAAGTGCTCGGCGCTGCGCGCGAGGTTTTGCGCGGCCTGCGGCCAGCGCTGCAGCAGTGCCGGGAACACCTGGTGGCGCAGGTAGTTGCGCGAGAATTGCGTATCGGTGTTGGACGGGTCTTCGATCCAGCTCAACTGCTGAGCCTTGGCGTACGCCTGCAGGTCGTTACGCGAAACACCCAGCAACGGCCGCAGCAACATGCCCTGCCCTAGCGGCCGCTGCCCGGGCATGGCGCCCAGGCCGCGCAGGCCGGCGCCGCGCAACAGGCGAAACAGCAAGGTTTCGGCCTGGTCTTCGCGGTGCTGGCCGGTCAACAGGATTTCGCCGGGATGCAAGGCAGCGGTAAAGGCGGCGTAACGCGCGTCACGGGCGCCCTGCTCAATGCTGGCGCCAGGGGCGACCTTGACCCGAATGATCTGCAGTTCAACGCCCAGGGCGTCGCACAGGCGCTGACAATGCGCCGGCCAGGCGTCGGCCGCAGCCTGCAGGCCGTGGTGGATGTGAATCGCGCGGATGGGCGGTATTGGCTGCTGGCGGGACAGGCTTGCCAGCAGGTGCAGGAGGACACTGGAATCCAGGCCGCCGGAGAGGGCGATGCACCAGGAGGGGGCGGTGAGCCAGGGGGACAGCTTGGTGTGAAGATCAATCATCAGCGTCGACCCGGTTGCGAGCGCTTTGCGCTCGATCGCGGGTCAAGCCCGCTCCCACAGTTTGCCTAGAGCCCTGTGGGAGCGGGCTTGACCCGCGATTATCAGATCAGAGCCCGTAGCTCATCAGACGGTCATAGCGGCGCTTGAGCAGCGCGTCGTTGTCGAACTTCTTGAGCATGTCCAGTTGCTCGATCAGCTCGCCGCGAACGGTGGCGGACATTTTTGCCGGATCACGGTGCGCGCCGCCCAGGGGCTCGGCGATAACCTTGTCGACGATGCCCAGGCCTTTCAGGCGCTCGGCGGTGATGCCCATGGCTTCGGCTGCGTCGGAGGCCTTTTCGGCGGTCTTCCACAGGATCGAGGCGCAACCTTCCGGCGAGATCACCGAGTAGGTAGAATACTGCAGCATGTTCAGCTGGTCGCAGACACCGATGGCCAGTGCACCGCCGGAACCACCTTCACCAATTACAGTGGCGATGATCGGGGTTTTCAGGCGGGCCATGACCCGCAGGTTCCAGGCAATGGCTTCGCTCTGGTTGCGCTCTTCGGCGTCGATGCCAGGGTAAGCGCCCGGGGTGTCGATGAAGGTCAGGATCGGCATCTTGAAACGCTCGGCCATTTCCATCAGGCGGCAAGCCTTGCGGTAGCCTTCCGGGCGCGGCATGCCGAAGTTGCGGCGAACCTTTTCGCGCACTTCACGGCCTTTCTGATGACCGATGACCATCACCGGCTTGTCGTCCAGGCGGGCGATACCACCGACAATCGCGGCGTCGTCGGAGAAGTGACGGTCACCGTGCAGCTCGTCGAACTCGGTGAAGATGTGCTCGATGTAGTCCAGGGTGTACGGACGGCGCGGGTGACGGGCCAGGCGGGCGATCTGCCAGCTGGTCAGGTTGCCGAAAATGCTTTCGGTCAGGGTGCTGCTCTTGTCTTGCAGACGGGCGATCTCATCGCCGATGTTCAGCGAGTTGTCATTGCCAACCAGGCGCAGCTCTTCGATCTTGGCTTGCAGGTCAGCAATCGGCTGTTCGAAATCCAGAAAATTCGGGTTCATAGGCATCCGTCTTGGGTCTACGGCCAGGCGGCCGGCCGGTTGATCCGTTTGGCGCCCTACCTTAAGGGATCAGGCGCATTCAGGTCGAGATTAAAAATTCATCGATATTGCAAAAAGACGTTCTCACGTCCGAACTGGTCACGCAGGGCCTGAATCAAGCCATCGGCCGGGTCGATGCGCCAGCTTTCGCCGAACTGCAGCATGGCCTTGGCATCGCTGCCGGTGTATTCCATGGTGATCGGGCAGGCGCCGCGATGGCGCTTGAACAGCTCGCCCAGCCAGTTCAGCCGGTCGCCCTTGAGGGCATCGGCGTGCACTTTAAGGCGCAGGCTTTCGGCCAGGTTGGTGCGGGCATCTTCCATGCTCATCACGCGCTTGACCCGCAGGCGCAGGCCGCCGGAGAAGTCATCGTTGCTGACCTCGCCTTCAACCACCACCATAGCATCGGTCTGCAGCAGCGCCTGGTTGGCCATGAAGGCATCGGCAAACAGCGAGGCCTCGATGCGCCCGGAGCGGTCGTCGAGGGTGACAAAGCCCATCTTGTCACCCTTCTTGTTCTTCATCACGCGCAGGGCAATGATCATCCCGGCGACGGTCTGGGTGTCGCGCGCAGGCTTGAGGTCAATGATGCGCTGGCGGGCAAAACGGCGGATCTCGCCTTCGTACTCGTCGATCGGGTGACCGGTCAGGTACAGACCCAGGGTGTCTTTTTCACCACGCAGGCGCTCCTTGAGGGTCAGCTCGCGGGCCTTGCGGTGGTTGGCATAAACGTCGGCATCCTCTTCGACAAACAGCCCGCCGAACAGGTCGGCGTGGCCACTGTCGGCGGTGCGCGCGGTTTGCTCGGCCGCCTTGATCGCCTCTTCCATCGCCGCCAGCAGCACTGCGCGGTTGCGGTCGATGTTGGCCTGGTAGGCCTTGAGTTCGTCATGGAAGTACGGGCCCAGGCGGTCCAGCGCGCCACTGCGGATCAAGGCATCGAGGGTGCGCTTGTTGATGCGCTTGAGGTCGACCCGCTCGCAGAAGTCGAACAGGTCCTTGAACGGGCCGCCGGCGCGGGCTTCGACGATGGCCTCGACCGGCCCCTCGCCCACGCCCTTGATCGCCCCCAGGCCATAGACGATGCGGCCATCGTCGTTGACCGTGAACTTGAAGTCGGAGGTGTTCACGTCCGGCGCATCGAGGCGCAGCTTCATGCTGCGCACTTCCTCGATCAAGGTCACGACCTTGTCGGTGTTGTGCATATCCGCCGACAGCACCGCGGCCATGAACGGCGCCGGGTAGTGGGTCTTGAGCCAGGCAGTCTGGTACGAGACCAGGCCGTAGGCGGCGGAGTGGGATTTGTTGAAGCCGTAGCCGGCGAATTTCTCTACCAGGTCGAAGATGTTGCCGGCGAGGTCCGGATCAATGTTGTTGCTGGCGCAACCTTCAATGAAACCGCCGCGCTGCTTGGCCATTTCCTCGGGCTTTTTCTTACCCATGGCCCGGCGCAGCATGTCCGCACCACCAAGGGTGTAACCGGCCATGACCTGGGCAATCTGCATCACCTGTTCCTGGTACAGGATGATGCCGTAGGTCGGTGCCAGAACGGGTTTCAGGCCTTCGTACTGGTAATCGGAGTGCGGGTAGGCAAGTTCCGCGCGACCGTGCTTGCGGTTGATGAAGTCGTCAACCATGCCCGATTGCAGCGGGCCGGGACGGAACAGCGCCACCAGTGCGATGAGGTCTTCCAGGCAGTCGGGCTTGAGCTTCTTGATCAGCTCCTTCATGCCCCGCGATTCAAGCTGGAACACCGCCGTGGTTTCGGCCTTTTGCAGCAGGTCGTAGGTCTTCTTGTCATCCAGCGGGATGAAATCGATGTTCAGGTCATCCAGGCCTTTCTTGGCCTGTTCGCGGTTGATGGTTTCCATCGCCCACTTGATGATCGTCAGGGTACGCAGGCCGAGGAAGTCGAACTTCACCAGGCCTGCGGCCTCGACGTCATCCTTGTCGAACTGGGTGACCAGGCCGCCGCCCTCTTCATCACAGGCAATCGGCGAGAAATCGGTAAGCTTGGTCGGCGCGATAACCACGCCACCGGCGTGTTTACCGGTACCCCGGCAGACGCCCTCGAGCTTGAGGGCCATGTCCCAGATTTCCTTGGCGTCTTCATCGCTCTTGAGGAAATCGCGCAGGATCTCTTCCTGCTCGTAGGCTTTTTCCAGGGTCATGCCGACTTCGAAGGGGATCATCTTCGACAGGCGGTCAGCCAGGCCGTAGGACTTGCCCTGGACCCGCGCCACGTCGCGCACCACCGCCTTGGCCGCCATGGTGCCGAAGGTGATGATCTGGCTCACGGCATTGCGCCCGTAGGCGTCAGCCACGTATTCGATTACCCGGTCGCGGCCATCCATGCAGAAGTCGACGTCGAAGTCGGGCATCGATACCCGTTCCGGGTTGAGGAAACGTTCGAACAGCAGGTCATAGGCCAGCGGGTCGAGGTCGGTAATCTTCAGTACGTAGGCAACCAGCGAACCGGCACCCGAACCCCGGCCCGGGCCAACCGGCACGCCGTTGTTCTTGGCCCACTTGATGAAGTCCATAACGATCAGGAAGTAACCGGGGAAGCCCATCTGGATGATGATATCCAGCTCGAACTTCAGCCGGTCCAGATAGACCTGGCGCTTTTCCTGGTAATTCGGCGTGGTCTCTTTCGGCCACAACACCGCCAGACGCTCTTCCAGGCCCTCGTGGGAAACGTGGCGCAGGTAGTCGTCGATACCCATGCCGTTGGGCGTCGGAAAGTCCGGCAGAAAGTGCTTACCCAACTGCACCTGGATGTTGCAGCGCTTGGCGATCTCGACGGTGTTGGCAATCGCTTCGGGCAGGTCGCTGAACAGCTCGGCCATTTCTTCCGGGCTTTTCAGGTACTGCTGGTCGCTGTAATTGCGCGAACGGCGCGGGTCATCCAGCGCCCGGCCTTCACCGATGCACACGCGGGTTTCGTGAGCGTCGTAGTCGGACTGCTTGATAAAGCGCACATCGTTGGTGGCTACCAGCGGCGCGTCCAGCTTGTCGGCCAGGGCCACGGCGGCGTGCAGGTATTCTTCGTCACCGGCGCGGTTGGTGCGCTGCACTTCGACGTAGAAGCGCTCCGGGAACATCTGCATCCAGTCGCGCAGCAAGGCTTCGGCTTCGTCCGGGTTGCCATTGAGCAAGGCCATGCCGATGTCGCCCTCCTTGGCCGCGGACAGGGCGATCACGCCCTCGCTGGCTTCGGCGATCCACTGGCGCTCAATGATCACTAGGCCGTTGCGCTGGCCATCGACCCAGCCACGGGAAATCAACTCGGTGAGGTTGCGGTAGCCCTTGGCATCCATGGCCAGCAGGCAGATGCGCGACAGCGGCGCATCCGGGTCGCTGTTGGCCAGCCACAGGTCGGCGCCGCAGATCGGCTTGATCCCGGCGCCCATGGCGTTCTTGTAGAACTTGACCAACGAGCACATGTTGCTCTGGTCGGTAACCGCGACCGCCGGCATGTTCATCGCCGCCAATGCCTTGGCCAGCGGCTTGATCCGCACCAGGCCATCGACCAGCGAGTATTCGGTGTGCAGGCGAAGATGAACGAAAGAAGCCGACATGATGATCCTATAGCAGCACAAAACAACAAGGCCCGGATTGTACCGGGCCTTGATCAAAACAACAGCCAGTGCGGGGCGATCCTGACTACTGACGCCTGCCGCGCCCGGTCAGACCTCGGCAAATCCGCTGCTGATGGCGTCGCGGGCTTCGTAGGCGGCGCGTACCGGTGCGAACGAGCGCCGGTGAATCGGCGTCGGCCCCAGGCGCGCCAGGGCTTCGAGGTGCACCGGCGTCGGGTAGCCCTTGTGCCCGCCAATGCCGTAGCCGGGGTAGATCAGCTCGAACGCCGCCATCTCGCGGTCACGGGTGACCTTGGCCAGGATCGATGCCGCGGCAATCGCCGGCACCTGGCTATCGCCCTTGACCACCGGCGCCGCCGGTACCGACAGCTGCGGGCAGCGGTTACCGTCGATCAGCGCCAGTTTCGGGGTGACGCTCAGGCCTTCGACGGCACGTTGCATGGCCAGCATGGTGGCGTGAAGGATGTTGAGTTGGTCGATTTCCTCGACCTCGGCGCGGGCGATGCAGAAGCTCAGGGCCTTCTCACAAATTTCGTCAAAAAGCTTTTCACGCTTGGCTTCGGTGAGCTTCTTCGAGTCGTTGAGCCCCAGAATCGGCCGCTGCGGGTCGAGAATCACCGCCGCCGTCACCACTGCGCCGCACAGCGGGCCACGGCCCACTTCGTCGACACCGGCGACCAGGTCCTCGACCAGGTTGAAGTCCAATCCCATTTGCATCTATCGGTTTTCCAGCAGGGCCAGCACCGCGTCAGCTGCCTGGTTCGAGGCATCGCGGCGCAGGGTACGGTGAATCTGGTCAAAGCCTTCGGTCTGCTGCACACCGCCGTGCACCAGTGGCGCCAGGGTCTGGGCCAGGGCCTCAGCAGTGGCAGCTTCCTGCAGCAACTCGGGCACCAGCATGCGCTGGGCCAGCAGGTTGGGCAGCGACACGTAGGGGCTTTTTACCAGGCGTTTCAAAATCCAGTAGGTCAGCGGCGCCAAGCGGTAGGCAACCACCATCGGCCGCTTGAACAGCAGCGCTTCAAGGGTGGCGGTGCCAGAGGCGATCAGCACCGCGTCGCAGGCGGCCAGGGCCTGGTGCGAGCGACCGTCGAGCAGGGTCACCGGCAAGTCGCGGCCCTGGAGCATCTGCTCAAGCTGGGCACGGCGCTCGGCATTGGCACACGGGGATATAAAACGTACCCCCGGCACCAGCTCGCGCAAACGCTGGGCGGTATCAAGGAACAGCGCCCCCAGGCGCCCTACTTCACCGCCACGGCTGCCGGGCATCAGGGCAACCAGCGGCCCGTCGGCCAGGCCCAGCTGTTCACGGGCACCAGCCCGATCGGCGTCCAGCGGAATGCTGTCGGCCAACGGGTGGCCGACGAAGCGCACCGGCACGCCCTTCTCTTCATAGAATTTGGCTTCGAACGGAAACAGCGTGAGCATCAGGTCGCAACCTTCGCGAATCTTCAGCACGCGCTTCTGCCGCCAGGCCCAGACCGACGGGCTGACGTAATGCACGGTCTTGATCCCGGCCTTGCGCAGGTTCAGTTCGATGTTGAGGGTAAAATCCGGGGCATCGATGCCGATGAACACATCCGGGCGCTCGGCGATCAGGGTCTGGATCAGCTCCTTGCGGCGCTTGAGCAGCTCGCGCAGGCGCCCTAGCACCTCGACCAGGCCCATCACCGCCAGGCGTTCCATGGGGAAGTACGAAGTCAGGCCTTCAGCCTGCATCAACGGCCCACCCACGCCAATGAAGCGTACCTGCGGATGACGCGCCTTGAGCGCGCGCATCAACCCGGCGCCGAGAATATCGCCGCTGGCCTCACCTGCCACCAGCGCTACACAAAGCTCGGCCATGTCAGCGGGTGATGCCGCGGGTGGAGTTCTGGATCGACTTGAGGAACACGTCGACTTCAGGGAACTGGGTAGCCGGCTCGGCCAGCTCGGCAATCGCCTGCTCGACGGTCAGGCCCTGGCGGTAGACCACCTTGTAGGCGCGGCGCAGGGCGTGAATGGCGTCTTCGCTGAAACCACGACGGCGCATGCCCTCGAAGTTCATGCTGCGCGCTTCGGCCGGGTTGCCGAACACCGTGACGTAGGCCGGCACGTCCTTGCCAATCGCCGTGCCCATGCCGGAAAAGCTATGGGCGCCGATGTGGCAGAACTGATGGACCAGGGTGAACCCGGAAAGGATCGCCCAGTCGTCGACGTGCACATGGCCAGCCAGCGCGGTGTTGTTGACCAGGATGCAGTGGTTGCCGATAACGCTGTCGTGACCGATGTGGGCATAGGCCATGATCAGGTTGTGATCACCCAGGGTGGTTTCCGAGCGGTCTTGCACGGTGCCACGGTGGATGGTCACGCCTTCGCGGATCACATTGTGATCACCGATCACCAGGCGCGTGGCTTCACCCTTGTACTTGAGGTCAGGGGTATCTTCGCCTACCGAAGAAAACTGGTAGATGCGGTTGTGCCGACCGATGCGGGTCGGCCCTTTGAGAATCACGTGCGGACCGATCACGGTCCCCTCGCCGATCTCGACCCCGGCACCGATGATCGACCAAGGGCCTACCTCGACACCGTCGGCGAGCTTCGCCGATGGATCGATGATTGCCCGAGGGTCAATCAAACTCATAGTTTGCGTTCCGCGCAGATGATCTCGGCCGAGCATACCGGCTTGCCGTCAACCGACGCCTGGCACTCGAACTTCCAGATCTGGCGCTTGCAGCTGATGAACTTGGCCTCGAGGATCAGCTGATCACCCGGCAGCACCGGCTGACGGAAGCGCAGCTTGTCGGAACCGACGAAGTAGTACAGGGTACCGTCCGCAGGTTTGACGTCGAGCATCTTGAAGCCGAGGATACCGGCCGCCTGGGCCATGGCTTCGATGATCAGCACGCCCGGCATGATCGGGTGCGCCGGGAAGTGACCATTGAAGAAAGGTTCGTTGATGCTGACATTCTTGTAGGCACGAATGCGCTGGGCCTCGACGTCCAGTTCCACCACCCGGTCCACCAGCAGGAACGGGTAACGGTGAGGCAGGTATTCGCGAATCTCGTTGATGTCCATCATTTCGGGGGGAAGCCTGTAGTAAAGATAGGGAGCGCCGGTTTTCACACGGCGCTCCTTTAGCAAATCAAAGAGTCAGTCTAGGGCTGTTCGCTCTTGATCAGGAAATGGTATCAGCCTTCTGATGAAGCTTTATCGCCAGAGGTCACGGCGGCGAGACGCTTTTCCAGTTGTTGAAGGCGTTTTGACATCTCATCCAGCTGGCGAATTCGCGCGGCGCTTTTGCGCCACTCGGCCAGCGGCTGCATCGCCGTACCGGAAGAATAAGCGCCTGGCTCGGTAATCGAGCGCGTCACCATGGTCATCCCGGATACGAAAACGTTGTCGCAGACATCGATGTGACCAACCATGCCGACACCGCCGGCAATGGTGCAATGCTTGCCGATCTTGGTGCTGCCGGAAATCCCGACACACGCCGCCATCGCCGTATGATCGCCGATCTGCACGTTATGGGCGATCTGGATCTGGTTGTCGAGCTTGACCCCGTCACCGATGCGGGTGTCGGCCAGTGCGCCGCGGTCGACCGCAGTGTTGACGCCGATCTCGACATCATCGCCGATGCTCACGCCGCCGATCTGGGCGATCTTCTGCCACACGCCTTTCTCGTTGGCAAAGCCGAAGCCTTCGCCGCCGATCACTGCGCCCGACTGAATGACCACACGCTTGCCGATACGCACGTCGTGGTACAGGGTCACCCGCGGGGCCAGCCAGCCGCCCTCACCGATCACGCAGCGCGCGCCGATGAAGCACTGGGCACCGATAGTCACACCCGGGCCGATCTGCGCACCGCTCTCGATCACCGCGCAGGCACCAATGCTGGCGCTGGCATCGACCTGGGCATCGGCGGCAACCACGGCGCTGGGATGAATTCCCGCTACAGCCCTGGGCTTTGGATCGAACAGGTGGGAGATGCGCGCGTAGGCGAGGTACGGGTCGGGAACAATCAGGGCGTTGCCGGCAAAACCTTCGGCGTCGGCCGGCTTGAGCAGGATCGCCGCCGCCTGGGTTTCACCCAGGTACTTGCGGTACTGTGGGTTGGCGAGGAAGCTCAACTGCCCAGGCCCGGCTTCCTGAAGGGTTGCCAGGCCAGTGATTTCCAGCTCCTCGGGGCCACTCAGGGTGGCTCCGAGGAACTCGGCCAGCTGACCGAGTTTCATGGTCACGGTCATGATCAACGGGACTGGTTCATGCGCTCGATGACCTGGCGGGTGATGTCGTACTGAGGTTTGACATCAATGACCGCGCCACGCTCGAGAACCAGGTCGAAACCGCCTTTCTTGATCACTTCTTCAACTGCACCATCCAGCTTGGGCTTCAGTTGCTTGAGCATTTCACGGTCGGCCACGGCCTTGGACTCGTTCAGCTCCTTGGACTGGAACTGGAAGTCACGGGCCTTTTGCTTGTATTCAAGCTCCAGGCGCTCGCGCTCTGGCTGGGCCATCTTGTCGCCACCGGCACGGATGCGGTCGGCAATGCCCTTGGCGCTGCTTTCCAGGTTCTTCAGCTTGGTCAGCTGCGGGCCGAATTTCTTCTCGGCATCGACGGCGTACTTCTTCGCCGCGTCCGATTCGAGCAGGGCCATTTGATAGTTCAGCACAGCAACCTTCATTTCGGCGAAAGCCGGGGTTGCGATCAGGGTCGCAGCCAGTACTGCCAGTTGAGTCAACTTACGCACGATGCACTCCTACAGAATCCGTTGTCGTTAGCAAGGGGCAGACCTTAGAAGGTCTGGCCCAGAGAGAATTGGAACACCTGGGTATCGGCTTCGTCCGGCTTCTTCACCGGCATTGCCAGGCTGAAGCTCAACGGACCGAGCGCGGTAATCCAGGTCACGCCCAGGCCGACGGAGCTGGCCAGGCCCGACAGGCCGACCTTTTCGCAGTCCGGCTTGGAACCGCAGTTGGTGTCGAAAACGTTACCCACATCCCAGAAGACCGAGGTGCGCAGCGAGCGTTGGTCCTTGACGAACGGCAGCGGGAACAGCAGCTCTACACCACCCTGGACGAGAACGTTACCACCAAATGGCAGCGGGTCCTGATCCGGGTCGGCGATGGTGCCCTGGTTACCGGTGACATCCGCGCCACGGCTCGGGGTACTGCGCGGACCGAGACTGCTGTCCTTGAAGCCACGAACCGAGTTGAAACCACCGGCGTAGTAGTTCTCGTAGAACGGCAGGCCCGAGGTACCGCCGAAACCGTCACCATAGCCCAGTTCGGTGTGCAGGCGCAGGGTGTAGTCATTATTGATCGGCTTGAACAGCTGGCCACGGTAATCCAGCTTGAAGAACGACAGGTCGCTACCCGGGGTAGTGGCTTCCAGCACCAGGCTTTGCGAGTGACCGCGAGTAGCCAGTACGCCCTTGTTCAGGGTCGACTCGGACCAACCGGCCGAGGCCTTGAAGTTCAGGTACTTGTCGCCTTCTTCGTTAACGAACTTGAAGATCTCGTCAACAGTGTACTTACCGGTCTTGATCTCGTCCTGCTGTACGGTCAGGCCGAAGGTCAGGCGCGAGGTTTCGCTGATCGGGTAACCGACGCTGACACCGGCACCCAGGCTGTCGACCGCATAGCTGGCCACGTCGACGTCGAGGTCATCGTAGTCGGTGGTACGATAGAAGGCGTTGTAGCCCAGGCTGACGCCGTCGGCAGTCCAGTAGGGGTCGACATAGCCGAAGTTGTAACGGCTCTGGTATTCACTGCGGGTCAGGCCCAGGGAAACCTTGTTACCGGTACCGAGGAAGTTGTTCTGGCTGATCGAACCACCGAGGATCAGACCTGCGCTCTGGGCGAAACCGACGCTGGCGGTGATCGAACCGGAGGCTTGCTCTTCAACGCTGTAGTTGACGTCGACCTGGTCGTCGGTGCCCGGAACGGCCGGGGTCTCGACGTTGACTTCCTTGAAGAAGCCCAGGCGCTCCAGACGGGTCTTGGACTGGTCGATCAGGTAGGTCGACGCCCAGCCGCCTTCCATCTGGCGCATCTCACGGCGCAGCACTTCGTCCTCGGACTTGGTGTTGCCACGGAAGTTGATGCGGTTGACGTAGGCACGCTTGCCCGGGTCGACCACAAACATGATGTCGACGGTGTGGTCTTCGTCGTGCGGCTGCGGCACGCCGTTGACGTTGGCGAAGGTGTAGCCCTCGTTACCCAGGCGACGGGTGATCAGCTCGGAGGTGGTGGTCATCACCTTGCGCGAGAATACCTGGCCAGGCTGTACCAGCAGCAGCGACTTGACCTGGTCTTCAGGCACCTTGAGGTCGCCGGAAAGCTTGACGTCACGAACGGTGTACTTCTCGCCTTCGTTGACGTTGACGGTGATGTAGACGTGCTTCTTGTCCGGGGTGATCGACACCTGGGTGGAAGCGATGTCCATGTTGATGTAGCCGCGGTCCAGGTAGTAGGAACGCAGACGCTCCAGGTCACCGGAGAGTTTTTCGCGGGCGTACTTGTCATCGTTCTTGAAGAACGACAGCCAGTTGGTGGTCTTGAGCTCGAACAGGCCGATCAGGTCTTCATCAGCGAAGACGGTGTTGCCGACCACGTTGATGTGCTGGATGGCAGCAACGGTGCCTTCGTTGATCTTGATCTTCAGGCCCACGCGGTTACGCGGCTGCGGCACCACTTCGGTGTCGACCTCGGCCGAGTAGCGGCCCTGGGCAACGTATTGGCGCTGCAGTTCGTTGCGCACGCCTTCAAGGGTGGCACGCTGGAAGATCTCGCCTTCGGACAGACCGGACTGCTTCAGACCCTTCATCAGGTCTTCAGTGCTGATCGCCTTGTTGCCTTCGATCTCGATGCTCGACACCGAAGGACGCTCGACCACGGTAATGATCAGGACGTTGCCGTCCCGGCTCAGTTGGATATCCTGGAAGAATCCGGTCTTGAACAGGGACCGGGTGGATTCCACCAGGCGCCGGTCATCGGCCTCATCGCCGACGTTCAATGGCAAGGCACCAAAAACGCTGCCCGCGGAAACCCGCTGCAGACCATTGACACGAATATCGGAGATGGTGAAGGACTCGGCGTGAACTTCAGCGATCATCAGTACGGCGAGAACCGCAGTTAGCAGCAGACGTTTCATGAAGTCCTTTCTTATTCCAACTGGCAATAAACGACCCGCCGCGGGACGCGGCAGGTTCGCAATTGAGCGAAGCTTTACAGTCGACCCAAATCGTTGATCAGGGCAAGCAACATCACCCCGACTACCAAACTGATACCGATCTGGATCCCCCAACCTTGCACCCGATCCGAGAGCGGACGACCACGCGCCCACTCGATCAGGTAGAACAGCAAATGCCCCCCATCCAGTACAGGAATGGGCAGCAAATTAAGAACCCCCAGGCTAATGCTCAGGTAGGCGAGGAAATTCAGGAAATCTCCAACGCCGGACTGGGCCGAAGCGCCCGCCACTTTAGCAATGGTTATCGGTCCGCTCAAGTTTTTTACCGAGAGCTCGCCGAACAGCATTTTCTTCAGCGATTCGAGGGTCAGTACGCTCATGTTCCAGGTGCGTGAAAGCCCCTCCCCCACAGCCTCGAGCGGCCCATAGCTGACCTCGCGAAGCATGGCATCCGGCCATTTCACCGCCTTGACCCCGGCCCCGAGGTAACCCGTGGCCGATTGGCCTTCGCCACGGCTGGCCAGGGTTACCGGCAGCTCCAGCGGCGCGCCGTCACGCTCGATACGCAGGACAATCTTGCTGCCAGCGCGGCCACGCACGGTATCAACCACTTGTTGCCAGTCGTTCAGCACCTGGCCATCGAGGGCCAGCAGACGGTCGCCGGTTTTCAGCCCGGCGGCCTGCGCCGGGCCCTTGGGGTCGAGTTCAGCCAGCACTGGCGGCAACGCCGGGCGCCACAGGCGCAGGCCCAGGGAGCGGATCGGGTCGGGCTCGTCGGCGCCCTTGAGCCAGTTGTTCAGGGTCAGCACGTGGGGGCTGTCGACGCTCGCACCCTCTTCCCGCACGCTGATGTGCAACTGGCCGCTCTCGCCCAGGCGACGGATCAGTTGCAGGTTGACCGCAGCCCAGCCACTGGTCGGTTTGCCATCAATGGAAACAATTTCCTGGCCTGCCTTGAGCCCGGCCACCTCGGCAATGCTCCCGGCCTCGACCGCACCAATGACCGGGCGCTCCTGCTGGGTGCCGACCATGGCCAGGATCCAGAAGAAGAAAATCGCCAACAGAAAGTTGGCCACCGGGCCCGCCGCCACAATTGCGATACGCTGGCGCACCGATTTGCGGTTGAACGACTGCTCGACCTGGTCGCGTGGCACTTCGCCTTCGCGCTCGTCGAGCATTTTCACGTAGCCGCCCAGCGGGATCGCCGCGACCACGAACTCGGTGCCATGGCGGTCGTGCCAGCGCAACAGCGGCATGCCAAAACCCACGGAGAAACGCAAAACCTTGACGCCGCAACGCCGGGCCACCCAGAAGTGACCAAATTCGTGAAAGGTGACCAGCACACCCAATGCCACCAGGGTGCCGATAATCATGTAGAGCGCACTCATGTCTCTCTCCGAATGACGTTCAGCGGCACCGGGCCTGACGCATTACTGCGCCAGACCTCAGCGGCCGTGATGAGCCAACCATTGTCCGGCCAGTTGCCGCGCGCGCTGATCGGCGGCAAACACCGCATCGAGCGACTCGACCGCAACCACCGGCTCCTGATCGAGCACTTGTTCGATCATACTCGCGATCTCGGGGAAGCGGATGCGCCGCTGGAGAAATGCCTCCACCGCCACTTCATTGGCCGCGTTGAGCATCGCCGGCGCACTGTTGCCTGCCTCCGCCGCCTCGCGGGCCAGGCGCAAGCATGGGAAACGCTGCTCGTCCGGGGCCTTGAAGTCCAGGCGGGCAACCGCGAACAGGTCCAGTGGCGCCACCCCCGAATCGATCCGCTCCGGCCAGGCCAGGGCATTGGCGATCGGCGTGCGCATGTCCGGATTGCCCAGCTGGGCCAGCACCGACCCATCGACATAATCGACCAGCGAGTGGATCACACTTTGCGGGTGCACCACCACCTCGACCTGACCGGGCCGGGCATCGAACAGCCAGCAGGCCTCGATCAACTCCAGGCCCTTGTTCATCATGCTTGCCGAGTCGACGGAAATCTTGCGGCCCATCGACCAGTTCGGGTGGGCACAGGCCTGCTCGGGGCTGACATCCATGAGCTCGGCCATCGGCGTTTCACGAAACGGCCCGCCGGAGGCGGTCAACAGGATGCGGCGCACGCCTACCTGGGCCAGGCCGCGGGAATAATCACCCGGCAGGCACTGGAAGATCGCATTGTGCTCACTGTCGATCGGCAGCAGTACAGCGCCACTGCGCCGCACTGCCTGCATGAACAAGGCGCCAGACATCACCAGCGCTTCCTTGTTGGCCAGCAGAACCTTCTTTCCCGCCTCGACCGCCGCCAGGGTCGGACGCAGGCCGGCGGCGCCGACAATCGCCGCCATCACGGCATCGACCTCGGCAGCCGCAGCCACCTGGCACAAGCCCTGCTCGCCGACCAGCACCTCGGTGCTCGAACCTGCAGTTGCCAGACCTTCACGCAGTTGCTGTGCAGCCTCGGCCGAAGGCACCACGGCAAATACCGGGGTGTGACGCAGGCACAGTGCCAGCAACTCCTGCAAGCGCGAATAGCCGCTCAGGGCAAACACCTGGTAACGATCCGGGTGACGGGCAATTACATCGAGGGTGCTAAGACCAATGGAACCGGTCGCACCCAGTACGGTAATACGCTGCACGCCGCTCACATCACGCCCCAATTGGCTGCCCAGAGCAGCACCGCAAACACCGGGATCGCCGCAGTGAGGCTGTCGATACGGTCCAGCACGCCGCCGTGACCGGGCAGCAGGTTGCTGCTGTCCTTGATCCCGGAGCGGCGCTTGAACATGCTTTCGGTCAGGTCACCCACCACCGATACCAGCACCACCACGCCTGCGCCCAACAAGCCCAGCAACAGCTCGCCGATGCTCCAGTCACGGTAGATACCCACCGCCGCGGTAATCACCAGGCTCAGGGCCAGGCCGCCATAGACGCCTTCCCAGCTCTTGCCCGGGCTGACCTGCGGAGCCAGCTTGCGCTTGCCGAAGGCACGGCCGGAGAAATACGCACCGATATCCGCCCCCCAGACCAGCACCATGACCGCCATGATCAGCCAGTTGCCCAGCGGCCATTGCTTGAGCAACACCAGGCCTTGCCAGGCCGGCAGCAGGATAAGCAAACCGATCAGCAGGCGGCAGGCCACGCTGGCCCACAGCTCGCTGCTGCGCGGGTAGGTCAATACCAGCCAGGTCGCCAGGCCCCACCACAACACCGACGCGCCCAATACCCAGGGCGCCAGTTCCGGCATCAGGTAGAGCAGCATCAGCAGCCCTGCAACTACAGCCGCGTACGCCACCCGCAGGGCCTGGCCGACCAGGCCGGCCAGGCGCGCCCATTCCCAGGCGCCAAGGGTCACCACCACGCCGATGAACAGGGCAAAGTCGCCGCCGTTCAGCAGGAAGAAGCCACACAGGGCGATCGGCAACAGGATCAGCGCAGTAATGATGCGTTGTTTAAGCATTAAGCACGGGCTCCAGCTTCGACCTGCTCGCTGGTTTTCCCGAAGCGGCGCTGGCGCGAAGCGAAATCGGCCAGCGCAGTACGCATGGCCTCGTGTTTGAAGTCCGGCCAGAACAGGTCGGAAAAGTACAACTCGGCGTAGGCCAGCTGCCACAGCAAGAAATTGCTGATGCGGTGCTCACCACCGGTACGGATGCACAGGTCGGGCAGCGGCAGGTCGCCTGTCGCCAGGCAGGTCTGCAGCAGCTCGGGGGTGATGTCGTCCGGGCGCAGGTGACCGGCCTGGACTTCCCGCGCCAGGCGCTGGGCGGCCTGGGCGATATCCCACTGACCACCGTAGTTGGCGGCGATCTGCAGGATGAATCGATTGGCGCCGGCGGTCGCCGCTTCGGCCTCACGCATGGCAGCCTGCAGCTCAGGGTGAAAGCGCGAGCGGTCACCGATGATGCGCAGGCTGATATTGTTGTCGTTGAGGCGCTTGGCTTCCCGGCGCAAGGCCGAGAAGAACAACTCCATCAACGCTCCGACCTCTTCGGCCGGGCGCTGCCAGTTCTCGCTGGAAAAGGCGAACAGGGTCAGCACCTCGACCTTGGCCTCGGCGCACACCTCGATGACCGCGCGCACCGCATCGACACCGGCCTTGTGCCCGGCGACACCGGGCAACAGGCGCTTCTTCGCCCAGCGATTATTCCCATCCATGATGATCGCGACATGGCGCGGCACCGATGGGGACACACCTTGCTTGGTCTTTTCCATTAAAAAAAGTCCCGACCCTTAAACGGCCATCAGGTCCTTTTCTTTCTCTTCGGTGGCCTTGGTGATCTGGGCCTCGGTATCTTTCGTCAGCTTGTCGATATCAGCGATGGCGCGACGTTCTTCGTCTTCGCTGATTTCCTTGTCTTTGACCAGCTTCTTCAGTTCACCCAGAGCATCGCGGCGAATGTTGCGCACAGCCACGCGAGCGTCTTCGGCCGCACTGCGCGCCTGCTTGGTGAAGCCCTTGCGGGTTTCTTCAGTCAGGGCTGGCATGGTGATCAGCAGCAACTCACCCAGGTTGGTCGGGTTGAGGTTCAAACCGGCGCTCTGGATGGCCTTGTCAACGGCAGCGAGCATGTTGCGCTCGAAAGCCACGACCTGCAGGGTGCGCGAATCTTTAACGGTGACGTTGGCGACGCCGCTGATCGGGGTGTCGGTACCGTAGTAAGGCACCATCACGCTTGCCAGGATGCTTGGGTGTGCCTTGCCGGTGCGAATCTGGCCAAACGCATAAGCCAGAGACTCCAGGGATTTCTGCATACGCGCTTGAGCGTCTTTCTTGATTTCGTTGATCATTTTTGAACTTCCTCGATCAGAGTTCCTTCAGCGCCGCCATGCACGATGTTCAGCAGGGCGCCGGGCTTGTTCATGTTGAAGACGCGCAGCGGCATCTTGTGATCGCGGCAAAGGCAGATTGCCGTCAGGTCCATCACGCCCAGCTTGCGATCCAGCACTTCATCGTAGGTCAGATGATCGAACTTCTCGGCATGCGGGTCTTTGAATGGATCTGCAGTGTATACACCATCGACCTTGGTTGCCTTCAATACCACGTCGGCATCGATTTCGATGGCGCGCAGGCAAGCGGCGGAGTCGGTGGTGAAGAACGGGTTGCCGGTACCGGCAGCGAAGATGACCACTTCTTTGGAGTTCAAGTGGCGCATGGCTTTGCGACGATCATAGTGATCGGTAACGCCAACCATGGAGATGGCCGACATGACAATCGCGGTAATGTTGGCGCGCTCAAGCGCATCGCGCATGGCCAGGCCATTCATCACGGTCGCCAGCATGCCCATGTGGTCGCCAGTGACGCGGTCCATGCCGGCTGCACTGAGCGCCGCACCACGGAACAGGTTGCCACCACCGATCACCAAACCTACCTGAACACCGATGCCGACCAGCTGGCCGACTTCCAGCGCCATGCGATCCAGGACCTTGGGGTCGATCCCGAATTCTTCCGAGCCCATCAGGGCCTCGCCGCTAAGCTTGAGTAGAATGCGTTTATAGCGAGCTTGATAACCACTGCCCTGCTGAGCCATTGCGAATCTCTCCTGCGGCGTTTGTAAAAAAATCTGGCGGGCTGTTTTCAGCCTGCGCGTAACTCTAGCGTGGCGCAGCTACTGCGCCAGCGAAAGGCGGTCTCGTAAACCGCTCCCGCTTTGACAAAGAGGCTGCGCGCGTGAGCGGGCAGCCTCTTCGGGGCGACAGAGGTGAATCTGTCTTATTGCTTGGCAGCAGCCAGCTGGGCAGCAACTTCTTCAGCGAAGTTGTCGACCGGCTTCTCGATGCCTTCGCCTACTTTGAAGTAGGTGAATGAAACGATTTCAGCACCGGCTTTCTTGGCCAGCTCGCCGACCTTGACTTCCGGGTTCATGACGAAGGCTTGCTCGACCAGCGAAGCTTCGGCCAGGAACTTCTTGATGCGACCGTCGATCATGTTGGCGACGATGTTCTCAGGCTTGCCCTTCATCTTCTCTTCGTTCAGCTGCATGAATACAGCCTTCTCGCGCTCGATTGCTTCAGCGGAGACTTCCGAAGGGTTGAGGAACTCTGGGTTGCTGGCAGCCACGTGCATGGCGATTTCTTTGGCCAGCTGGACGTCGCCGCCCTTCAGGACAACAGCAACACCGATCTTGTTACCGTGCAGGTAGGTACCGACAACGTCACCTTCAACGCGCACCAGGCGACGGATGTTGACGTTCTCACCAACCTTGGCAACCAGCGCTTCACGAGCGGCTTCACGCGAAGCGATCAGCGGAGCGGCGTCGGTCAGTTTTTCAGCGAAAGCCTGTTCAACGCTTTCAGCGACGAAGTTTTTGAAGTCGTCTTGCAGGGCCAGGAAGTCGGTCTGCGAGTTCACTTCCAGCAGGACGGCAGACTTGTCGTCGGCCTTGATGGCGATAGCGCCTTCAGCAGCAACGTTGCCAGCCTTTTTGGCGGCCTTGATGGCGCCCGAAGCACGCATGTCGTCGATGGCTTTTTCGATGTCGCCGCCGGCCTTGGTCAAGGCCTTCTTGCAGTCCATCATGCCTTCGCCGGTACGCTCGCGCAGTTCTTTGACCAGCGCTGCAGTAATCTCTGCCATTTCAAAATCCTCTTGGATAGGTTTTCAACCATTCCACCCGATACTGACGGGCGTTCAATTCTGTAAATCCACTTGCCAGCACTCATGCAGTAACAAGGTTGCAACGGCGATGCTGACAGGAGGATTTCAAGGTGGCAAAAAGGGGGCAAAGCCCCCTTTTCGCGTGCCGAGTAGACGCTAAGCGTCAGTTACTCAGGCTTCGGCAGCCGGTGCTGCTGCTTCTTCGGCGTACACTTCGGTACCGCCAGCAACGTTGTTGCGGCCACGGATCACGGCGTCAGCCATCGAACCCATGTACAGCTGGATAGCGCGGATGGCGTCATCGTTACCTGGGATGATGTAGTCAACGCCTTCTGGGCTGGAGTTGGTATCGACAACGCCGATGACCGGGATGCCCAGCTTGTTGGCTTCGGTGATAGCGATGCGCTCGTGGTCAACGTCGATCACGAACAGGGCATCAGGCAGGCCGCCCATGTCCTTGATACCGCCCAGGCTGCGATCCAGTTTTTCCAGATCACGGGAGCGCATCAGGGCTTCTTTCTTGGTCAGCTTGGCGAAAGTGCCGTCTTCGGCCTGGGTTTCCAGGTCGCGCAGACGCTTGATCGAAGCGCGGATGGTCTTGTAGTTGGTCAGCATGCCGCCCAACCAGCGGTGATCGACGTACGGCGAACCGCAACGTGCTGCTTCTTCAGCAACGATCTTGCCAGCGGAACGCTTGGTGCCGACGAACAGAATCTTGTTTTTGCCCTGGGCCAGACGCTCGACGAAAGTCAGTGCGTCGTTGAACATTGGCAGGGTTTTTTCAAGGTTGATGATGTGGATCTTGTTGCGCGCGCCGAAAATGTACTTGCCCATTTTCGGGTTCCAGTAACGGGTTTGGTGACCGAAGTGCACACCGGCCTTCAGCATATCGCGCATGTTGACTTGGGACATGATAGTTCCTTGATAAGTCGGGTTGGGCCTCCACGTATCCCAATGACCAACCCGTGATCCGCAGATCAAAGGCACCCAGGTCATCGTGTCGACACGTGTGTGGGTTTAGTGCTTCCGGAGCTATCCCCGGAAAGCGGCGCATTTTATACCACACAAGCTCGCCGAGCGAAACCCGAATTACCATAGAACGTCACCGGCTTTTGCACACACCGCCCATTAGCGCCAGAATGGCCCCTATATAAAGGCTGTATCAGCGCCATAGCCGCCTGAATCGGGCTTCGCTCTGTTAGAATCCGGCCTTTCCCCAGATTATTCGCGCCTTGCTGCGCCGTAGAGAGCCTGTAATGACCGTTACCATCAAAACCGCCGAAGACATCGAAAAGATGCGCATCGCCGGCCGCCTGGCCGCCGAAGTCCTGGAGATGATCGAAGAGCACGTCAAGCCCGGTGTCACCACCGAGGAGCTCGACCGCCTGTGCCACGACTACATCGTCAACGTCCAGCAGGCTATCCCGGCGCCGCTCAACTACAAAGGCTTCCCCAAGTCGATCTGCACCTCGGTCAACCACGTGGTCTGCCACGGCATCCCCGGTGACAAGCCGCTCAAGGATGGCGACACCCTGAACATCGACGTCACGGTGATCAAGGACGGCTACCACGGCGACACCAGCCGCATGTTCCACGTCGGCAACGTGCCCGTCTGGGCCGAACGCCTGTCGCAGATCACCCAGGAATGCATGTACAAGGCCATCGAGCTGGTCAAGCCGGGCTGCCGCCTGGGCGACATCGGCGAAGTAATCCAGAAGCACGCTGAAAAGAACGGTTTCTCGGTGGTCCGCGAATTCTGCGGCCACGGCATCGGCAAGGTGTTCCACGAAGAGCCGCAGATCCTGCACTACGGCCGCGCCGGCACCGGCATGGAACTGAAAGAAGGCATGACTTTCACCATCGAGCCGATGATCAACCAGGGCAAGGCCGACACCAAGGTGCTGGGCGACGGCTGGACCGCCATCACCAAGGACCGCAAGCTCTCGGCACAATGGGAACACACCCTGGTGGTGACCGCGACCGGTTACGAGATCTTCACCCTGCGCAAAGACGACACCATTCCTCGCACATCGGCCTGATTCTTACAGGAAAGCCTCTCGATGCCCCAGGTGGATCCCGAGCTGTTCGATCGCGGCCAGTTCCAGGCGGAACTGGCCCTCAAGGCAAGCCCCATCGCTGCCTTCAAGAAAGCCATCCGCCAGGCCGGCGAGGTGCTCGACAACCGTTTTCGCAGCGGTCGCGAGATCCGCCGGCTGATCGAAGACCGCGCCTGGTTCGTCGACAATATCCTGCAACAGGCGTGGAACCAGTTTACCTGGAGCGAAGATGCCGATATCGCCCTGATCGCCACCGGCGGTTATGGGCGCGGCGAGCTGCACCCCTATTCCGACATCGACCTGTTGATTCTGCTCGACAGCGCCGATCATGAAGTCTTTCGCGATTCGATCGAACGCTTTCTGACCCTGCTGTGGGACATCGGCCTGGAAGTGGGCCAGAGCGTGCGCTCGGTCGATGAATGCGCAGAACAGGCCCGTGCCGACCTGACGGTTGTCACCAACCTCATGGAAAGCCGCACCATTGCTGGGCCCGAGCACCTGCGCCAGCGCATGCTCGAAGTGACCAGCACCGCGCACATGTGGCCAAGCAAGGAATTCTTCCTGGCCAAGCGGGCCGAGCAAAAGGCCCGGCACCACAAGTACAACGACACCGAGTACAACCTCGAGCCCAACGTCAAGGGCTCGCCGGGCGGGCTGCGCGACATCCAGACGGTGCTGTGGATCGCCCGCCGCCAGTACGGCACCCTCAACCTGCACGCCCTGGCCGGCGAAGGTTTCCTGCTGGAAAGCGAGAACAACCTGCTGGCCTCGTCCCAGGAGTTTCTCTGGAAAGTGCGTTACGCCCTGCACATGCTGGCCGGGCGCGCTGAAGACCGCCTGCTGTTCGACCACCAGCGCAGCATCGCCGCGCTGCTGGGGTTTGGCGACGAGAACCCCAAGCGTGCCATCGAGCAGTTCATGCAGCAGTATTACCGGGTGGTGATGAGCATCGCCGAGCTCAGCGACCTGATCATCCAGCACTTCGAAGAGGTCATCCTCGACGACGACAGTGGCAGCGCCCAGCCACTCAATGCCCGCTTCCAGCTGCATGACGGCTATATCGAGGCCGTGCGCACCAACGTGTTCAAGCGCACGCCGTTCGCCATGCTGGAAATCTTCGTACTGATGGCCCAGCACCCGGAAATCAAGGGCGTGCGCGCCGACACCATCCGCCTGCTGCGCGAACACCGACACCTGATCGACGACGAGTTTCGTAACGATATCCGCAATACCAGCCTGTTCATCGAGCTGTTCAAGTGCGAGATCGGCATCCACCGCAACCTGCGGCGGATGAACCGCTACGGCATTCTCGGGCGTTACTTGCCGGAGTTCGGTCTGATCGTCGGGCAGATGCAGCACGACCTGTTCCACATCTACACGGTCGATGCGCACACCCTGAACCTGATCAAGCACCTGCGCAAACTGCAGTACACCCCGGTTTCGGAGAAATTCCCGCTGGCCAGCAAGCTCATGGGCCGCCTGCCCAAGCCGGAGCTGATTTACCTCGCCGGGCTCTATCACGACATCGGCAAGGGCCGCCAGGGCGATCATTCCGAGCTCGGCGCGGTAGACGCCCAGGCCTTCTGCGCGCGTCATCAGCTGCCAAGCTGGGACAGCCGCCTGATCGTCTGGCTGGTACAGCATCACCTGGTGATGTCCACCACCGCCCAGCGCAAGGACCTCTCCGACCCGCAGGTGATCTACGATTTTGCCCTGTTGGTGGGCGATGAAACCCGCCTGGACTACCTCTACGTGCTGACCGTGGCCGACATCAACGCCACCAACCCCAGCCTGTGGAACTCCTGGCGCGCCAGCCTGCTGCGCCAGCTCTACACCGAGACCAAGCGCGCCCTGCGCCGCGGCCTGGAGAACCCGCTGGACCGCGAAGAGCAGATCCGCCAGACCCAGAGCGCGGCGCTGGACATCCTCATTCGCGAAGGCACCGACCCGGACGACGTCGAGCAACTGTGGTCGCAACTGGGCGATGACTACTTCCTGCGCCATACCGCCGCTGACGTCGCCTGGCACAGCGATGCCATCCTCCAGCAGCCGGCCGACGGCGGGCCGCTGGTGCTGATCAAGGAAACCACCCAGCGCGAGTTCGAGGGCGGTACCCAGATCTTCATCTATGCCCCCGACCAGCACGACTTTTTCGCCGTGACCGTGGCGGCCATGGACCAGCTCAACCTGAACATCCATGACGCCCGCATCATTACCTCGAGCAGCCAGTTCACCCTCGACACCTACATCGTGCTCGACAACGATGGCGGCTCGATCGGCGACAATCCCGTACGGGTCAAGCAGATTCGCGACGGTCTGACCGACGCCCTGCGTAACCCCGACGACTACCCGACCATCATCCAGCGCCGGGTACCGCGCCAGCTCAAGCACTTCACCTTTGCCCCGCAGGTGACCATCCACAACGATGCCCAGCGCCCGGTGACCATCCTCGAACTCAGCGCCCCCGACCGCCCCGGCCTGCTGGCGCGGATCGGCAAGATCTTCCTGGAGTTCGACCTGTCGCTGCAAAACGCCAAGATTGCCACCCTCGGCGAACGGGTCGAAGACGTGTTCTTCATTACCGACGCCGACAACCAGCCCCTGTCCGACCCGCAACTGTGCAGCCGCCTGCAGGATGCGATCGTCGAGCAACTGCGCGTCGACCAGGCGACCGGGGTGCCTTTGACCCGCCTGACCATTTGACCGTTTGACGAGACCTTGCGCCGATGAACAACGCTTTGAACCAGCTTCAGCCCTACCCGTTCGAGAAACTCCGTGCGCTGCTCGGCAGCGTGACGCCTGCGGCGGACAAACGCGCCATTGCCCTGTCGATCGGTGAGCCGAAGCATGAGTCGCCGGCGTTCGTCGCCCAGGCCCTGGCCGACAGCCTCAAGCAAATGGCGGTGTACCCGACCACTGCCGGCCTGCCGGCCCTGCGCCAGGCCATCGTGCGCTGGTGCGAACAGCGCTTTGGCGTACCGGCCGGCTGGCTGGATGCCGACAAACACGTATTGCCGGTCAATGGCACCCGGGAAGCGCTGTTCGCCTTCACCCAGGCGGTGGTCAATCGCGCCGATGACGGCCTGGTGATCAGCCCCAACCCGTTCTACCAGATCTACGAAGGCGCAGCCTTGCTGGCCGGCGCCACCCCGCACTACCTGCCATGCCTGGACAGCAACGGCTTCAACCCGGACTTCGATGCGGTGTCGGCCGAGACCTGGCAGCGCTGCCAGATCCTCTTCCTCTGCTCCCCGGGCAACCCCACCGGCGCCCTGGTGCCGATGGACACCCTGAAAAAACTGATCGCCCTGGCCGACCAGTACGATTTCGTGATTGCCGCCGACGAGTGCTACAGCGAGCTGTACTTCGACGAACAAAGCCCGCCGCCAGGCCTGCTCAGCGCCTGCGTCGAGCTTGGCCGCAGCGACTTCAAGCGTTGCGTGGTGTTCCACAGCCTGTCCAAGCGCTCCAACCTGCCGGGCCTGCGTTCGGGCTTCGTCGCAGGTGATGCCGAGATCATCAAGCCGTTCCTGCTCTACCGCACCTACCACGGCTGCGCCATGCCGGTGCAAACCCAACTGGCGAGCATCGCCGCCTGGAACGACGAACAACACGTACTGGCCAACCGCGACCTGTACCGCGAGAAGTTCGACGCAGTGCTCGAAATCCTCGCCCCGGTGCTGGATGTGCAGCGCCCGGACGGCGGCTTCTACCTGTGGGCCAAGGTGCCAGGCGACGACGCAGCGTTCACCCGTGACCTGTTCGAAGCCCAGCACGTGACCGTAGTGCCGGGTTCGTACCTGTCGCGCGAAGTGGATGGCGTCAACCCAGGTGCCGGGCGCGTGCGCATGGCGCTGGTAGCGCCATTGGCCGAGTGCGTCGAGGCGGCCGGGCGGATTCGAGACTTCCTCACCCGCTGATGGATCGGCGGCATCGGAACAGCCGGTGCCGCCTGCCCTGAAAAAGCCACAACTAAAGCTTTATCTACCACTAGATCCGGCGCCTGACTGGAGACACTTCACGCTCACGAACGAGAAGGACTCCCTCATGAGCGATTTGATCTTTTGCCGTTACCGCCACAACGTCGACCCGCAGCTTTCCTACGAAGCAGCCATCGCGGAAAACCCTGCCAATGCTCCCAGCCATTCAGGGTCGCGCAAAAAACGCGCGATTTATGGTTCCACCCGTCTCTGGCAGCCAGGGCGCACCCTGAAATTTTCGTTTCTGGGCTCACCCAGCACCGAACTGAAGTTGAAAATTCTCAATACAGGGAGCCAATGGGTGTCGCAGTCAGGCGCCAACCTCGGCATAGCCCTGTACCACGACAACTACCTGCAGGCCGATATCAGGATCAAGCTCGACCCCAAGGCCCTGCACAATGAGTCTGCCCTGGGAACTGATGCACTGCTGATCAAAACAAACGAAACAATGACCCTGAACGTCCTGCCGGACAGCGAATACTTCGAGCCGACCGTCCTGCATGAGTTCGGCCATGTCTTTGGCGCCACCCACGAACATCAAAACCCGTTAGCTGACATTCCCTGGAATGAAGACGAGCTCATGAAGGTCATGACCCAGCAGCGGGGATGGAGCGAGGCCGATGTACGCAGCCAGTTTCTGGAGAAGCCAACTGAAGCAAATACCTTGTTCACAACCTACGACCGCGAGTCGATCATGCATTATCCAATTGCGCAGTGGATGACCCTGGGTGACTGGGAAGTGGGGGCAAACAAGACGTTGAGCGAATATGATCTGGCATTCATGCGCCGAGCCTACCCCCTAGCCAACACACCTACCTGACCTGCCCCAGATTCGCCTCACTCATATCCAGCTCCCCCAGCACCTGACGCACCACATCATCACCTATCTGGTGCTGGCGGTGCAGGTTGTACAGCTCCAGGCGCTGGGCCCGCAGCGCCCGCAATCGCAAGCGCCGCTCCAACTGATCCATCTGTTCGGCCAGGGCCTGGGCTTCGGCGCTGTCGTTGAAGGTATCAAGCTGATGCCGGTATTCAGCCATCAAGCGCGCTTTGAGCTCGGCCGCCAGCGCCGCCTGCGAAGCGTCCAGCGGGCTGCCGGCCTCACTCAGGTCCTCTGCCTCAAGGGCATGAATCGCCGCTTCGGCCGTGCGGCGCCAGGCCTCCTGGGCTTCCTGACGCAGGGCGTCATCCGGGCTTTTGGTCACCCCGCGCAACAACAGCGGCAGGGCAATACAGGCCGACACCAGCGACAGCAGAATCACCCCGGCGGCGATGAAAATCAGCAAGTCGCGCTCCGGGAAGTCCTTGCCGGCGCTGATCAGCAGCGGCACCGACATGACACCGGCCAGGGTCACCGCCCCGCGCACACCGCCGACCGTCAATAGCCAGCAGGAACGCGCGTTGGGCATCAGCACCAGGTCCTCTTTACCACGCCAGCGGCGGATCACCCCGATCAGGCGCCAGATGCTCTGCACCCAGATAAAGCGCAAGGCCAGCAGTACCGCGAAGATCGCCACCACATCCAGGCAGCGCCACAGCAAGGTCGGCCACAGCGAGGCTTCGTGGCTGGTCACCGCCTTGATGATGTCGGGCAACTGCAGGCCCAACAACAGGAAGATCAAACCATTGAAGGCAAACTCCAGCAGCGACCAGACGCTGCGGTTGAGCAGGCGCGTGCTGGTCTGCCGGGGCAGCAGGTCAAGCCAGCTTTGCATCATCCCAGCCGCTACCGCCGAGAGAATGCCGGAGGCGCCCAGGCGCTCGGCCAGCACGTAGGCGGCAAACGGCAGCAGCAACATAAACACCACGTGGGTGGCCGGGTCATCCCAGCCACGGGCGATCATCCAGGCACGCAGGCGCCCGACCAGCCAGCTCAGGGCGACACCGATGGCCAGGCCGCCGACAGCCACCAGCACGAAGGTCAGGCTGGCCTCGGCCAGCGAGAACACGCCGGTGATTGCCGCGGCCAGGGCGAATTTGAAGGTCACCAGGCCCGAGGCGTCGTTCATCAGCGCCTCGCCCTGGAGCATGTGCATCAACGGCGTCGGCAGCCGGTCCTGGGAAATGGCCGACACCGCCACGGCGTCGGTGGGCGACAGAACCGCAGCCAGGGCGAAGGCCACCGGCAAGGGAATGCTCGGCAAAATCCAGTGAATGAAATAACCGGCACCCACCACGGTAAACAGCACCAGGCCAACGGCCAGGGTCAGGATCGGCCCGCGCAACTTCCACAGATCGCGCTTGGGCATCCGCCAGCCATCGGAAAACAGCAGCGGCGGCAAAAACAAGAACAGAAACAATTCTGGGTCCAGGGCCACGTGCAGGCCCAGGGTAGGCCACGCCAGCAAGGCGCCAGCGGCGATCTGCACCAGTGGCAACGGCAGCGGGATCATTCGCCCGACCAGTTTGGAAACACTCACCAGCATCAGCAGGATGAGAACGGTGTAGGCTGATTGCATTCGGCGAGTCCTGTTCAATTCAAACGCATTCAATAACTTATGCGGGCCTGGGCACGGTTTTGCCATTGAAACGACATATTAGCCGCTTAGGCTGCCGGCGCACCGCTGCACAAAAGTCGCAGAACGGCCCAGAACCTGTAACACAATGCTACAAAGAGCCATGGCAACGCCAACCCAACGCCGCCGACCATGGCATAATCCTTCACCATTTTTTCCCAGGGGGGCAAGACATGACCAAACGCGACACGCCATTGCACCTTTATGGAATCAAGGCCTGTGACACCATGAAGAAAGCCCGCACCTGGCTCGAAGAGCAGGGCCTGGGCTACGATTTCCACGACTACAAGGCCCAGGGCATCGACCGTGCAAGCCTTGAGCGCTGGTGCGATGAACATGGCTGGCAAACGGTACTCAACCGCGCCGGCACCACCTTCCGCAAGCTCGACGACGCCCAGAAGGCCGATCTCGACCAGGCCAAGGCCATCGAACTGATGCTGGCCCAGCCGTCGATGATCAAGCGCCCTGTGCTCGACCTCGGCAAGCGGACCCTGGTCGGCTTCAAGCCTGATTTGTACGCGGCCGCCCTTCAGTAACCCGGCGCCGAGCTTTCATTCAATTTCGCAAGAGGTAACTGCATGTCCACTACCCTGTTCAGCCTGGCCTTCGGTGTCGGCACCCAGAACCGTCAAGGCGCCTGGCTGGAAGTCTTCTACGCCCAACCGCTGATCAACCCGGCTGCCGAGCTGGTCGCGGCCATCGCCCCGGTCCTGGGCTATGAAGGCGGCAACCAGGCGATCGCCTTCAGCACCAGCCAGGCCGCGCAGCTGGCCGAAGCCCTCAAGGGTGTCGATGCTGCCCAGGCCGCACTGCTGACCCGCCTGGCCGAAAGCAACAAGCCGCTGGTGGTCACCCTGCTGGCCGAAGACGCCGCATTGACTTCCACCCCGGAAGCCTACCTGAAGCTGCACCTGCTCTCGCACCGCCTGGTCAAGCCACATGGCCTGAACCTGGCCGGGATCTTCCCGCTGCTGCCAAACGTTGCCTGGACCAGCCAGGGCGCCGTCGACCTGGCCGAGCTTGCCGAGCAGCAACTGGAAGCGCGCCTGAAGGGCGAGCTGCTGGAAGTATTCTCGGTAGACAAGTTCCCGAAAATGACCGACTACGTCGTCCCTGCCGGCGTGCGTATCGCCGACAGCGCCCGTGTGCGCCTGGGTGCCTACATCGGCGAAGGCACCACGATCATGCACGAAGGCTTCGTCAACTTTAACGCCGGCACCGAAGGCCCGGGCATGATCGAAGGCCGTGTTTCCGCGGGCGTCTTCGTCGGCAAGGGTTCGGACCTGGGCGGCGGCTGCTCGACCATGGGCACCCTGTCCGGTGGCGGCAACATCGTCATCAAGGTTGGCGAAGGCTGCCTGATCGGCGCCAACGCCGGTATCGGCATTCCACTGGGCGATCGCAACACCGTCGAAGCCGGCCTGTACATCACCGCTGGCACCAAGGTGAACCTGTTGGACGAGAACAACCAGCTGGTCAAGGTGGTCAAAGCCCGCGACCTGGCTGGGCAGACCGACCTGCTGTTCCGCCGCAACTCGCTCAACGGCGCAGTGGAGTGCAAGACCCACAAGTCGGCCATCGAGCTGAACGAAGCGCTGCACGCCCACAACTAAGTGGTACCATCGGGTCTGGCCTAACGCCAGGCCCGATTTTCAGGTCCGATCATCATGTTCCAGCCCTCCCCCTGGCGCGCTGACTTCCCAGCCATCGACGCCCTGCAACGCCAGCACCAGACCTACCTGGACAGCGCCGCTACCACGCAAAAACCGCAACTCCTGCTCGATGCCCTGAGCCACTATTACGGCCATGGTGCTGCCAATGTGCACCGTGCCCAACACCTGCCCGGCGCCCTGGCTACCCAGGCCTTCGAACGCAGCCGCGACAAGGTCGCCGGCTGGCTGAACGCCGCCGACAGCCAGCAGATTGTCTTCACCCACGGCGCCACCTCGGCCCTGAACCTGCTCGCCTACGGGCTTGAGCCGCTGTTCGAGGCCGGTGACGAAATTGCCATCAGCGCCCTCGAACACCATGCCAACCTGCTGCCCTGGCAACAGCTGGCCCAGCGTCGTGGGCTCAAGCTGGTGGTGCTGCCACTGGACAACCGCGGCCTGATCGATCTGAACATTGCCCTGCAACTGATTGGCCCGCGTACCCGGGTGCTGGCGGTCAGCCAGCTGTCCAATGTCCTCGGCGCCTGGCAGCCGCTGGAGCCCCTGCTGGCCCATGCCCAGGCCCAAGGTGCACTAACCGTGGTCGACGGTGCCCAGGGCGTGGTCCACGGCCGTCACGACGTTCGCCAGCTGGGCTGCGATTTCTACGTGTTCTCCAGCCACAAGCTCTATGGCCCGGACGGTGTCGGTGTGCTCTACGGCCGCAGTGAAGCCCTGACGCGCCTGCGACACTGGCAGTTCGGCGGCGAGATGGTCCAGGTCGCCGACTACCACAGCGCCAGCTTTCGCCCGGCGCCCCTGGGTTTTGAAGCCGGTACGCCGCCGATTGCCAGCGTCATCGGCCTCGGGGCCAGCCTCGATTACCTGGCCGGCCTGGATGCCAATGCTGTTGCCGAGCATGAAGCCGGCCTGCACCGCCACCTGCTGCGTGGCCTCAACGACCGCGAAGGCATCCGCCTGCTCGGTCAGCCGCAAGTGGCCCTGGCCAGTTTCGTGGTCGAGGGCGTGCACAACGCTGACCTGGCCCACATGCTCACCGAACAGGGCATCGCCGTACGCGCCGGCCATCACTGCGCCATGCCGTTGCTGAAAAGCCTCGGCCTGGACGGTGCCATCCGCGTATCGCTGGGCTTGTACAACGACTCCGACGACCTGCAACGCTTCTTCGACGCCCTGGATCAGGCCCTGGAGCTGCTGCGATGAGCCTGCCTGTCGCTGCGCAGCAAGCCCTCGACTCGTTCTCACAAGCAGCCGGCTGGGAACAACGCGCGCGCCTGCTGATGCAATGGGGCGAGCACCTGGTGCCCTTGAGCGAAGAAGAAAAGTCCGAAGCGAACCGAGTCCATGGCTGCGAAAGCCAGGTCTGGCTGGTGGCGGCACAGCAAGATGGTCAGTGGCGCTTCAAAGGCGCCAGCGATGCACGGATCATCCGCGGTTTGCTGGCGCTGCTGCTGGTGCGGGTCGAGGGCCTGTCCAGCGCTGAGCTTGCGCAACTGGACCTGCCCGCCTGGTTCAACCAGCTAGGCCTGGGCCGCCAGCTCTCACCCTCGCGCAGCAACGGCCTGAACGCCGTGCTGCAACGCATGGCTCAGCTTGCCGCAGGTGTCTGAGCCTGGCGCTCGGACGGGCGCCGAGCGCCGGCCACAAGCTTTTCCACCGCTTTGCTGGCGGCGACCATGCCGAAGGTCGCGGTGACCATCATCACCGCGCCGAAGCCGCCTGAGCAGTCCAGCTTAACCCCTTCGCCAACAAAACTCTTCTGCAGACAGACGCTGCCGTCACCCTTGGGGTAGCGCAGCTGTTCGGTGGAAAACACACAGGGCACGCTGTAGTTGCGGGTTACCGTGCGGGAAAAGCCATAGTCGCGGCGCAAGGTCGAACGCACCCGCGAGGCCAGCGGATCGTTGAAGGTCTTGTTCAGGTCGGCGACGCGGATCTGGGTTGGATCGATCTGCCCGCCGGCGCCTCCGGTGCTGATGATGGTGACTTTGTGGCGCTTGCACCAGCCGATCAGCGCGGCCTTGGCCATGACGCTGTCGATGCAGTCAATCACACAGTCGATGTGTTCGCCGATATACTCGGGCAGGGTTTCCTTGGTGACGAAATCCACCACCGCATGCACCTTGCACGCCGGGTTGATGGCCCGCAGGCGCTCGGCCATGACCTCGGCCTTGGCCCGGCCGATATTGCCTTCCTGGGCATGCAGCTGGCGGTTGGTATTACTGACGCAGACATCATCGAGGTCGAACAGCGATATTTCGCCCACGCCGCTGCGGGCCATGGCTTCGGCCGCCCAGGAGCCGACCCCGCCGATACCGACGATAGCCACATGGGCCTCGCGCAGGCGCTGCAGGCCGTTGTCACCGTATAACCGGGCGACACCGGCAAAGCGTGGATCTTCTGTACTCATGGCCCAACCCCGAAAAAACCGGCGCGTATTATAGGCCTCTTGGGGTGCGATGACACCCTGCCGTGGCCGCCACCCGAGTCATGCATTGGTCAAGGCAGTTGTAATCCTGCTTTAATGTCCTATGCAATCCAAAGACTTGGACGACAAAAGTACGGGCTAAGAACTTCAGCTCCTGAAGCCAATCCAATCTTCTGCCACCGACCTGTTCTTACACAATCTGAGCAGGAAGCACGCAGGATTCGCGCCTCATGGCGCCCGCCCGTTCCACCTTTCGGAACCCGAACTATCTATGTCATCGCGTAAATTTGGTATCAACCTGGTAATAGTCATGGCTATCGCCGCGCTATTCACCGGGTTCTGGGCGCTGATCAACCGCCCGGTTTCCGCCCCCAACTGGCCGGAGCAGATTTCCGGTTTCTCCTATTCGCCGTTCCGCCAGGGCGAAAGCCCGCAAAAGGGCCAGTACCCCAGCGAGGACGAACTGCGCCAGGACCTCGAACAGCTCAGCAAGCTGACCGACAGCATCCGCATCTATACGGTGGAAGGTACCCAGGCCGAGATTCCGCGCCTGGCCGAAGAGTTCGGCCTGCGCGTGACCCTGGGGGTGTGGATCAGCCCGGACCTTGAGCGCAACGAACGGGAAATCGACAAAGCCATCGAACTGGCCAACAGCTCGCGCAGCGTGGTGCGGGTGATGGTCGGCAACGAAGCGCTGTTTCGCAAGGAAATCACCCCCGAAGCACTGATCCAGTACATGGACCGCGTGCGCGCGGCAGTAAAAGTCCCGGTGACCACCAGTGAACAGTGGCACATCTGGAAAGAACACCCGGAGCTGGCCAAGCATGCCGACCTGGTAGCTGCGCACATCCTGCCGTACTGGGAGTTCATCCCGATGAAGGATGCCGGCCAGTTCGTACTGGATCGTGCCCGCGATCTGAAGCAGCAATTCCCACGCAAACCGCTGCTGTTGTCTGAAGTCGGTTGGCCGAGCAACGGCCGCATGCGCGGCGGTGCCGATGCCACCCCGGCAGACCAGGCCATCTACCTGCGCACCCTGGTCAACAAACTCAACCGCCAGGGCTACAACTACTTTGTCATCGAAGCCTACGACCAGCCGTGGAAGGCCAGCGACGAAGGCTCGGTGGGTGCCTACTGGGGCGTGTTCAACGCTGCCCGCCAGCAGAAATTCAACTTCGAAGGCCCGGTGGTGGCCATTCCGCAATGGCGTGTGCTGGCGGTCGGCTCGGTGGTGCTGGCGATGCTCTCGCTGACCCTGCTGCTGATCGACGGCTCGGCCCTGCGCCAGCGCGGGCGCACCTTCCTGACCTTCATTGCCTTCCTCTGCGGTTCGGTGCTGGTGTGGATCGGCTACGATTACAGCCAGCAATACAGCACCTGGTTCAGCCTCACCGTGGGCTTTTTGCTCGCCCTCGGCGCCCTTGGCGTGTTTATCGTGCTGCTCACCGAGGCCCATGAACTGGCCGAAGCGGTGTGGATTCACAAGCGCCGCCGGGAGTTCCTGCCGGTGCAGGCCGACGCCGCGTACCGACCGAAAGTCTCGGTGCATGTGCCGTGCTACAACGAGCCGCCAGAGATGGTCAAACAGACCCTCAACGCCCTGGCCGCGCTGGACTACCCGGACTACGAAGTCCTGATCATCGACAACAACACCAAGGACCCGGCGGTCTGGGAGCCGATCAAGGCGCACTGCGAAATGCTTGGCGAGCGCTTCAAGTTCTTCCACGTCGCGCCCCTGGCCGGCTTCAAGGGCGGCGCGCTGAACTACCTGATTCCGCACACCGCCAAGGACGCCGAAGTGATTGCGGTCATCGACTCGGACTACTGCGTCGATCGCAACTGGCTCAAGCACATGGTGCCGCACTTCGCCGATCCGAAGATCGCCGTGGTGCAATCGCCCCAGGATTACCGCGACCAGAACGAAAGCACCTTCAAGAAGCTCTGCTACAGCGAATACAAAGGCTTCTTCCATATCGGCATGGTCACCCGCAACGACCGTGACGCAATCATCCAGCACGGCACCATGACCATGACCCGCCGTTCGGTACTCGAAGAGCTGGGCTGGGCCGACTGGTGTATTTGCGAAGACGCCGAACTGGGCCTGCGGGTGTTCGAGAAAGGCTACTCGGCGGCGTATTCCCACGAGAGCTATGGCAAAGGCCTGATGCCCGACACCTTCATCGACTTCAAGAAGCAGCGCTTTCGCTGGGCCTATGGCGCCATCCAGATCATCAAGCGCCATGCCGCAAGCCTGTTGCGCGGCAAGGACTCGGAACTGACCCGTGGCCAGCGCTACCACTTCCTCGCCGGCTGGCTGCCGTGGATCGCCGATGGCATGAACATCTTCTTCACCGTCGGCGCCCTGCTGTGGTCGGCGGCGATGATCATCGTGCCGCAGCGGGTCGACCCGCCGCTGCTGATCTTCGCGATTCCGCCGCTGGCGTTGTTCGTGTTCAAGGTCGGCAAGATCGTGTTCCTCTACCGCCGCGCGGTGGGCGTGAACCTCAAGGACGCCTTCGCCGCGGCCCTGGCCGGCCTGGCGCTGTCGCACACCATCGCCAAGGCAGTGCTGTACGGCTTCTTCACCAGCAGCATCCCGTTCTTCCGCACGCCGAAGAACGCCGACAGCCATGGCTTGCTGGTGGCGCTGTCAGAGGCCCGTGAAGAGCTGTTCATCATGTTGCTGCTGTGGGGCGCAGCGGCCGGGATCTACCTGGTCCAGGGCCTGCCGAGCAACGACATGCGCTTCTGGGTGACCATGCTGCTGGTGCAGTCGCTGCCCTACCTGGCGGCGCTGATCATGGCCATGCTGTCGTCACTGCCAAAGCCTGTGGATGCCGCGCAGCCGGCCCAGGCTTCCTGAGCCTTGAGATAACCTGTAGGAGCGGCGGTGCGCCGCTCCTACAGGACTCTGAATTGCTATAAGATAACCCCCCTCGAATTCGTGCCCTGCCTTGCCCCGGAGCTCCCCATGACGGCCCCAGCCGACCTCTCGCCTACCCTTGAACTGGCCTGCGACCTGATTCGCCGTCCGTCGGTTACCCCGCTGGACTTCGACTGCCAGAAACAGATGATGCAACGCCTGGGCGATGCTGGTTTCATGCTTGAGCCGATGCGCATCGAAGACGTCGACAATTTCTGGGCCACCCATGGCACCCAGGAAGGCCCAGTGCTGTGCTTCGCCGGCCATACCGACGTGGTCCCGACCGGCCCGGTGCAGGCCTGGCAGAACGATCCGTTCGATGCCCTGATCGATGCCGACGGCATGCTCTGCGGGCGTGGCGCGGCTGACATGAAAGGCAGCCTGGCCGCCATGGTAGTGGCCACCGAGCGCTTCGTCGCCGACTACCCCAACCATCGCGGCAAGGTCGCCTTCCTGATCACCAGTGATGAAGAAGGCCCGGCCCACCACGGCACCAAGGCCGTGGTCGAGCGCCTGGCCGCGCGCAACGAGCGCCTGGACTGGTGCATCGTCGGCGAGCCGTCGAGCACCAGCCTGGTCGGTGACGTGGTCAAGAACGGCCGTCGCGGCTCGCTCGGCGCCAAGCTCACGGTGCGCGGCGTACAGGGCCACGTGGCCTATCCGCACCTGGCCAAGAACCCGATCCACCTGGCCGCTCCGGCACTTGCAGAGCTGGCTGCCGAACACTGGGACGAAGGCAATGCGTTCTTCCCGCCGACCAGCTTCCAGATCTCCAACCTCAATTCCGGCACCGGCGCCACCAACGTGGTACCGGGCGAGCTGACCGCGCTGTTCAACTTCCGCTTCTCTACCGAGTCGACGGTCGAAGGCCTGCAGCAGCGGGTTGCCGCCATCCTCGACAAGCACCAGCTCGACTGGCACGTGGACTGGGCGCTGTCGGGCCTGCCGTTCCTGACCGAGCCGGGCGATTTGCTCGACGCAGTGTCGGCCAGCATCAAGGCGGTCACCGGCCGTGAGACCAAGGCATCGACCAGCGGCGGCACCTCCGACGGGCGCTTCATCGCCACCCTCGGCACCCAGGTGGTCGAGCTGGGCCCGGTCAACGCCACCATTCACCAGGTCAACGAGCGGATCCTGGCCAGCGACCTCGATGTGCTGACCGAGATCTACTACCAGACCCTGACCCGGTTGCTTGCCTGATGCTCACCTGCCCGATCTGCAGCGCCGCGCTGAGCACCCTCGACAATGGCGTGGCCTGCCCGGCCGGCCACCGTTTCGACCGTGCCCGCCAGGGTTACCTGAACCTGTTGCCGGTGCAGCACAAGAACAGCCGTGACCCGGGCGACAACCAGGCCATGGTCGAGGCCCGCCGCGACTTTCTCAACGCCGGCCATTACGCCCCGGTGGCCCGCCGCCTGGCTGAGCTTGCCGCCGAACGCGCACCCGCGCGCTGGCTGGACATCGGCTGTGGCGAGGGTTACTACACCGCGCAAATCGCCCAGGCGTTGCCCGAGGCGGACGGTTATGCCCTGGACATCTCCCGCGAGGCGGTCAAGCGCGCCTGCAAGCGCAACCCGGCGCTGACCTGGCTGGTGGCAAGCATGGCCCGGGTACCGCTGGCCGATGGCAGTTGCCAGTTCCTCGCCAGTGTCTTCAGCCCGCTGGACTGGCAAGAGGCCCTGCGCCTGCTGAGCCCCGGCGGCGGCCTGATGCGCGTCGGCCCGACCAACGAGCACCTGATCGAACTGCGCCACAAGCTCTACGATGAAGTACGCGACTACAGCGACGACAAGCACCTGGCGCTGGTCCCCGAGGGCATGCATCACGCCCATAGCGAAACCCTGAAATTGCGCCTGAGCCTTGCCGACGGCAAGGCCCGCGCCGACCTGCTGGCCATGACCCCTCATGGCTGGCGTGCCAGCGCCGAGAAACGCGCGCGCGTCATCGACCAGGCCGAGCCTTTCGAGGTCACGGTATCGATGCGTTACGATTATTTTGTGCGCCAAGACTGAGCGCACCCGGAGCCCCTATGCGCCAACCCGATATCGAGATCTACCTGAAAGACGCCGAGGTCGACCACAAGCAGATCGCTGCCTGGCTCAGCGAAGCGCTTGGCCCGTGCAGCGACTGGCAGCAGAAAGGCCAGACCTACAAGTGCAGGGCCGGTAACATTCCAGTTACCTGGTTACCGAAGGCTGTGGGCAAATGGAACAGTCTTTACCTGGAGAGCGACCAGACCCCGTGGGATGATGACATTGCCTGCGCACGCGCAGCCTTTGCCGCGCTGAACGTCGAAGTGCGCTGTGCACCGGGCAGTTGGGTCGAGGAAGAAGGTGAAGAAGATGCCGATCGCTGGATCCGCATCAGTGCCGACGGTGAAGAGGAAATCACCTGGCGGACCAGCTGAAAACTGTCTTCGAAAAGGCCCGCCCCGGTCGTCCGGCGGCGGGCCTTTTCGCTGGTGGGCCCAGGCTCGAGGCTTGTGGCCCGGCGCTTACAGACCGACTACGTCTTCTGCCTGCAAGCCTTTCTGGCCCTGAGTCAGATTGTATTCGACCTGCTGCCCCTCGAGCAGGGTGCGATGCCCCTCCCCGCGGATGGCACGGTAGTGAACGAACACGTCCGCGCCACCTTCACGCTGAATGAAACCGTAACCTTTTGCGTCATTGAACCACTTTACACTTCCAGTCTCACGAGACGACATCTGCACTACTCCGGATTTTTATTTTGGAATCGCCTTGCATGCAGAGGGGTCACGGCCCCCTGCCGACGCAGCTTGCACAAATCTCTTGCAAGCGGCGGACCGAGTATATGACACACTTAAATTAATTTTCATGACCGGGGCGCTTTTTGCTGAACTTGCGCAGATACGGCACACTAGTCGACTGAGCAAATACTCAAAAATCTCATCCAGAGCACACACCGTATGACCCGTTCCCCCTTGCGCCGCCTGATCTTCGGCGCCCTGCGTCGCCTGTTGTACCTGTGGGTTCGCTCCGAGACCATCAACCAGTCATCCTTTACCCTGAACCTGGATCGCAGCCGGCCGGTGTTTTACGCCCTGCAGTCGCCGTCGCTCACCGACCTTGCGGTGCTCGACCGCGAATGCACCAAAGCCGGGCTGCCACGCCCGGTGCTGCCGGTCGCCGTCGGCACCCTGCACGAGCCGGCAGCGTTCTTCTACCTGACCCCGGAGCCCGACTGGCTCGGCCGCCAGGACAAGCGCGGCGCCCCGCCGACCCTGGCACGGCTGGTCAACGCCATCAGCCAGCATGCCGAAGAAGACGCGCAGATCATCCCGGTCAGCGTGTTCTGGGGCCAGTCGCCGGCCAGCGAATCCAGCCCGTGGAAGCTGCTGTTTGCCGACAGCTGGGCGGTTACCGGGCGCCTGCGGCGCTTGCTCACCGTGCTGATCCTGGGGCGCAAGACCCGCGTGCAGTTCTCGGCGCCGATCCACCTGCGCGAGCTGGTGCAGCACAACAAGGGCCACGAGCGCACCGTGCGCATGGCCCAGCGCCTGCTGCGGGTGCACTTTCGCAACCTCAAGACCGCCGTCATCGGCCCGGACATCTCCCACCGCCGCAACCTGGTCAAGGGCCTGGTCCACGACCCGCTGGTGCGCCAGGCCATCGCCGATGAAGCCGAACGCGAGAAGATCCCGCTGGCCAAAGCCGAAGCCCAGGCCCTGCGCTACGGCAACGAGATCGCCTCGGACTACACCTACACCGCCATCCGCTTCCTCGAAGTGGTGCTGAGCTGGTTCTGGAACAAGATCTACGACGGCATCAAGGTCAACCACATCGAGCAGGTGCAGGGCATCGCCCCGGGCCACGAAGTCATCTATGTGCCGTGCCACCGCAGCCATATCGACTACCTGCTGCTGTCCTACCTGCTGTTTCGCAACGGCCTGACCCCGCCGCACATCGCCGCCGGCATCAACCTCAACATGCCGGTGATCGGCGGCCTGCTGCGCCGTGGCGGGGCGTTCTTCATGCGCCGCACGTTCAAGGGCAACCCGCTGTACACCGCGGTGTTCAACGAATACCTGCACACCCTGTTCACCAAGGGCTTCCCGGTCGAGTACTTCGTCGAAGGCGGCCGCTCGCGCACCGGGCGCATGCTCCAGCCGAAAACCGGCATGCTCGCCATTACCCTGCGCAGCTACCTGCGCTCCTCGCGCACGCCAATCGTCTTCGTGCCGGTGTACATCGGTTATGAACGGGTGCTCGAAGGCCGCACCTACCTGGGCGAGCTGCGCGGGGCGAGCAAGAAGAAAGAATCGATCTTCGACATCTTCAAGGTCATCGGTGCGCTCAAGCAGCGCTTCGGCCAGGTGGCGGTCAACTTCGGCGAGCCGATCCGCCTCGGCGCCTTCCTTGACCAGCAGCAACCCGGCTGGCGCGAACAGGAGCACGGCCCGCAGTTCCGCCCGGCCTGGCTCAACGAAACCACCTCGCGCCTGGGCGAGAAAGTCGCCCAGCACCTGAACGAGGCGGCGGCGATCAACCCGGTCAACCTGGTGGCCCTGGCGCTGCTCTCCACCAGCCGCCTGGCCCTGGACGAGCGCGCCCTGGCGCGGGTGCTGGACCTGTACCTGGCGCTGCTGCGCAAGGTGCCCTACTCGCCGCACACCACCCTGCCTGAAGGCGATGGCCTGGCGCTGATCAGCCACGTCAAGGGCATGGACCTGCTGGCCGAGCAAAGCGATGCGCTGGGCAAAATCCTCTACCTGGACGAGCAGAACGCCGTCCTGATGACTTACTACCGCAACAACGTGCTGCACATCTTCGCCCTGCCAGCCTTGCTGGCGAGCTTCTTCCAGAGCAGCTCGCGGATGAGCCGCGAACTGATCCTGCAGTACACCCGGGCCTTGTACCCGTACCTGCAATCGGAGCTGTTCATTCGCTGGGAGCTCGATGAGCTGGACGCGGTGGTCGACCAGTGGCTGGAGGCCTTCGTCGAACAGGGCCTGCTGCGCTTCGAGAACGGCGTGTACCTGCGCCCGGCACCGAGTTCGCGGCAGTTCGTGCTGCTGACCTTGCTGGCCCGGGCCATCACCCAGACCCTGCAGCGCTTCTACATGGCTACCGCGTTGCTGCTCAACAGCGGCCAGCACACCCTGAGCGCCGAAGAGCTGGAAGACCTGTGCGTGATCATGGCCCAGCGCCTGTCGATTCTGCATGGCCTGAACGCCCCGGAGTTCTTCGACAAGACCCTGTTCCGCCACTTCATCCAGACCCAGATCGAACAAGGCGTATTGCGCCCGGACAGCAACGGCAAACTTGGCTACCACGAAAAACTCAGCGAACTGGCCGAGGGCGCGGCCAAGCGCGTGCTGTCGGCAGAGGTGCGCCTGTCG
Organism: Pseudomonas sp. B21-035; assembly: GCF_024748945.1. Lineage (NCBI taxonomy): Bacteria > Pseudomonadati > Pseudomonadota > Gammaproteobacteria > Pseudomonadales > Pseudomonadaceae > Pseudomonas > Pseudomonas sp. B21-035. The sequence goes on along the minus strand of NZ_CP087179.1, from coordinate 1,272,296 downwards.
ATTCGCCAGGTCGCCCTGCAGCGCAGCGAAGAAGCCACCGAAACTGCGGTATAGGCCATACTGGCCAGTGCCTTTGGAGCAACACGAATCGAACCGCCTGGCGACCGCAACCGCGGCGCCGGCGCTAAGGAGCTACTGATGAAAAAACTGTCCCTGATCCTTCTTGGCAGCCTGCTGGCCGCGTGCAGCAGCACCCCTGAAGCCCCCAAGGCCAGCCTCGACGGCGAGGTCTTCTACCTGCAACGCATCGCCCTGCCGCCTGCCGCCACCCTGAGCGTGGCCCTGCAGGACGTGTCGCTGATGGACGCCCCCGCCGTTACCCTGGCCAGCCAGAGCGGCCCGGTCAAAGGCAATGTGCCGCTGCCCTTCCACCTGAGCTACGACCCGGCCCAGGTCAAGCCCGGCCACCGCTATGCAGTGAGCGCGCGGATCGAACTGGACGGCAAGCTGCTGTTCATCAACACCGAGCACCATGGCGTGCAACTTGATGGCAACGACCCGCAGCCGGTACGCATCAAGGTCGATGCCGTTCGTTGATTGATTGTTTTTCCTTCGTATAAGGATGCTGCCATGTTCCGCCCCGCTCTAACCTTCACCGGCCTGTGCGCCGGCCTGTTGCTGTCGGCCAGCGCCCTGGCGCTGTCGCTCGGCAACCTCTCGCAAAAAGATGCCTCCACCGGCCTCAAAGACGCCCTGACCCAGGGTGCCCAGGTAGCGGTGAAACAACTGGGTACCCCGGGTGGCTTCAGCAATAACCCGGATGTGCGCATCGAACTGCCCGGCAACCTGGGCAAAGTCGCCAAGAAGATGAAAGCCTTCGGCATGGGCGCCCAGGTCGATCAGCTGGAAACCAGCATGAACAAGGCCGCCGAGGCCGCCGTGCCGCAAGCCCAGGCGCTGCTGGTGGATGCCGTGAAGAAGATGACCGTGGACGATGCCAAGGGCATCCTCAGCGGCGGCAACGACTCGGCTACCCAATACCTGAGCAAAACCAGCCGCGAGCAGATCCGCGCCAAGTTCCTGCCGATCGTCAAGAAAGCCACCGACCAGGTCGGCCTGGCCCAGCAGTACAACAACTTTGCCGGGCAAGCAGCGACCCTGGGCGTGCTCGATGCCAAGAACGCCAACGTCGAAGGCTACGTGACCGAACAAGCGCTCAACGGCCTGTTCGAGATGATTGCCAAGCAAGAAGAAACCATCCGCCAGAACCCGGCGGCGGCAGCTACCAGCATTGCCAAGAAGGTGTTTGGCGCGCTGTAAGCGCCAGCTACAAGCTTCAAGCGGCAAGCCACAAGCAGTGTGAACAGCACCTCTTGCAGCTTGCCGCTTGTAGCTCTCAACTGCTCTTTCTGACCCTGAACCACGCCGCATACAGCGCCGGCAGGAACAACAGCGTCAACGCCGTCGCCACGATCAAGCCACCCATGATCGCCACCGCCATCGGCCCGAAGAACACGCTGCGTGACAGCGGGATCATCGCCAGCACCGCCGCCAGGGCGGTCAGCACGATTGGCCGGAAGCGCCTTACTGTCGCCTCGATAATCGCCTGCCAGCGGTCCAGCCCGGCAGCGATGTCCTGCTCGATCTGATCGACCAGGATCACCGAGTTGCGCATGATCATCCCCGACAGGGCGATGGTCCCGAGCATCGCGACAAAACCGAACGGCTGGCGGAACACCAGCAGGAACAGGGTCACGCCGATCAATCCCAGGGGCGCGGTGAGGAACACCATCACCGTGCGCGAGAAGCTGCGCAGTTGCAGCATCAGCAGGGTCAGGACCACGACGATGAACAACGGCACCCCGGCGTTCACCGATTTCTGCCCGCGAGTGGAGTCCTCCACTGTGCCACCCACGTCCAGCAGGTAGCCATCGGGCAGCTCGGCACGTATCGGGTCCAGGGTCGGCAGGATCTGCTTGACCAGGGTGACCGGCTGTTCCTTGCCATAGATGTCGGCGCGCACGGTGACGTTGGGCAGGCGGTTGCGGTGCCAGATCACGCCTTCTTCAAAGCCGTATTCCAGGGTTGCCACCTGCGACAGCGCCACACTACGGCCATTGTCGGTAGGCACCGCCAGGCTCGGCAGGTTGGCAAGCTCGCTGCGCTCCTGCTGGGTACCGCGCAGGAGGATCTCGATCAGCTCGTTGTCCTCGCGGAACTGGCTGACCGCCGAGCCGGTCAGCGAGCTTTGCAGGAACTTCGCCAGGTTCGCCGTGCTCACCCCCAGGGCGCGGGCGCGGTCCTGGTCGATGTTCAGGTAGACCACCTTGCTCGGCTCTTCCCAGTCCAGGTGAACGTTGACCACGTGGGGGTTCTCGCGCACCTTGGCGGCCACTTTGCGGGCCAGGGCACGCACCTGCTCGATGTGCTCACCAGTGACCCGGAACTGTACCGGGTAACCCACCGGCGGGCCGTTTTCCAGGCGCGTGACCCGCGAACGCAGGTCGGGGAACTGCTCGTCGAGGGTTGCGATCAGCCAGCTACGCAGCTGTTCGCGCTCCTCGATGGTTTTCGCCAGCACCACGAACTGGGCGAAACTCGGCGCCGGCAGTTGCTGGTCGAGTGGCAAGTAGAACCGCGGCGAGCCGGTGCCGACATAGGCCACATAGTTGTCGATGCCGGCGCGTTCCTTGAGCAGCGCTTCCAGGCGCTTGACCTGATCGGCGGTGTTGCTCAGCGAGGCGCCTTCGGCCAGCTTCAGATCGACCATCAGTTCCAGGCGCCCGGAAGCCGGGAAGAACTGCTGGGGCACGAAACGGAACAGCAAGATGCTGCCGACAAACAGCGCGATGGTCGCCACGATCACCGTCTTGCGCCGCTCCACGCACCAGCCCACCAGGCGCCGCACGCGCTGGTAGAACGGCGTGCCGTAAGGGTCAGGGCCGCCTTCGGCGGTGCCGTGCTTGGCCGCATGCAGCTTGGCCAGGTCAGGCAACAACCGCTCACCCAGGTACGGCACGAACACCACCGCGGCAACCCAGGAGGCGAGCAAGGCGATGGTCACCACCTGGAAGATCGAACGGGTGTATTCACCCGTGCCGGATTGCGCGGTGGCAATCGGCAAGAAGCCTGCGGCGGTGATCAGGGTGCCGGTGAGCATCGGGAAGGCGGTGCTGGTCCAGGCGTAGCTGGCGGCCTTGAACCGGTCGAAACCCTGCTCCATCTTGATCGCCATCATCTCCACGGCAATGATCGCATCATCCACCAGCAAGCCTAGGGCCAGCACCAACGCGCCGAGGGAGATCTTGTGCAAACCGATGCCGAAGTAGTACATGGCGGCAAAGGTCATCGCCAGCACCAGCGGAATGGCCAGGGCCACCACCAGGCCGGTGCGCATGCCCAGCGAGAAGAAGCTCACCAGCAAGACAATGGCCAGCGCTTCAACCAGCACCTGAACGAACTCGCCGACGCCGGTCTTCACCGCCGCTGGCTGGTCGGAGACCTTGCGCAGCTCCATGCCGGCCGGCAGGTTGTGGGCAATGCGGGCGAACTCGGTTTCCAGCGCCTTGCCCAGCACCAGAATGTCACCGCCAGCCTTCATCGACACCGCCAGGCCGATGGCGTCCTCGCCCATGAAGCGCATGCGCGGCGCGGGCGGATCGTTGAAGCCCCGGCGCACCTCGGCAACATCGCCGATACGGAAAGTGCGGTCACCGACCCGGATCGGGAACTGCTGGATCTGCTCGACCGTGGTAAAGCGCCCGCTGACCCGCAGTTGCAGGCGCTCGCTCGGCGTCTCGAAGAAGCCTGCGGTGCTCACCGCGTTCTGTTCTTCCAGCGCCTGTTGCACCGCTGCCAGGGGCAGGCCGAGGGTGGCCAGCTTGAGGTTGGACAGCTCGATCCAGATCTTCTCGTCCTGCAGGCCAAGCAGCTCGACCTTGCCGACATCCTTGACCCGCTGCAACTGGATCTGCACGCGGTCGGCGTAGTCCTTGAGCACGGCGTAATCGAAGCCGTCACCGGTCAGCGCGTAGATATTGCCGAAGGTGGTGCCGAACTCATCGTTGAAGAACGGCCCCTGGATACCCTGCGGCAAGGTGTGGCGGATATCGGCAACCTTCTTGCGGATCTGGTACCAGAGCTCGGGGATATCGGCCGAATGCATCGAGTCGCGGGCCATAAAGGTGACCTGCGATTCACCGGGCCGCGAGAACGAGACGATCTTCTCGTACTCGCCGGTTTCCATCAGCTTCTTTTCGATACGCTCGGTGACCTGGCGTGAGACTTCCTCGGCGCTGGCCCCTGGCCAGTTGGTGCGAATGACCATGGCCTTGAAGGTAAACGGAGGGTCTTCGCTCTGCCCCAGCTTGGTGTAGGACAGCGCGCCGACCACAGCCAGCAAAATCATCAGGAACAGCACGATCTGCCGATTGCGCAGGGCCCAGGCGGAAAGGTTGAAACCCATCGGGACTTACTCCTTGGCCGCCAGATTCACCACACGATTGGACCGGTCCACCGGACGAACCTGCTGCCCTTCCTGGAGCACATGCACGCCGGCCGCCACCACCCAGTCCGAGGCATTCAGGCCTTCGAGCACTGGCACGCTGTTTTCACCGTAGGCACCCACCCGCACCGGTACGCGCTTGAGGGTGTTGTTGGCATCGACACGCCAGACGTAGGTCTGGCCGTTTTCTGCGGTCAGCGCCGAGAGCGGCACCGCCAGGGGAATGTTCTCGGCGTGCTGGATGTACACCCGGGCGCTTTGCCCAAGCTCGGCCGGCACCTTGCCGGCGGTAAAGGCGATGCGCGCAGCGAAGGTTCGCGAGCGCGGGTCGGCCGAAGGCGACAGTTCGCGAATCCGGCCATTGAAGCGTTGATCCGGTTGCGACCAGAGCTCCACCGCCACCGTCTGGCCGACCTTGAAGCGGCCAAAATTCTGCTCAGGCAGGCCGATCAGCACTTCGCGCTCGCCATCGGCGGCCAGGGTGAACACCGTCTGCCCCGCAGCCACCACCTGGCCCACCTCAACCTGGCGCTTGGCGATCACGCCGTCCTGGGACGCGCGCAATACGGCATATTCTGCCTGGTTGCCGGCGACGTCGAACTCGGCGCGCACTTGCTTGAGCCGGGCCAGGCCAGCACGGTAGAGGTTTTCGGCGTTGTCGTATTGCGAATGGCTGACCATCTGCCGGTCGAGCAGGGTCTTGTAGCGGTCGCGCTCGGCCTTGACCAGGTTCAGGTTGGCTTCGGCAGCGGCCAATTGGGCACGGCTGGCTTCCAGTTGCAGGCGCACATCCTGGGGGTCGAGTTCGGCCAGTGGCTGTTCGGCCTTGACCCGCTGCCCCTCCTCGACCAGGCGCTTGCTGACCTTGCCACCGATGCGGAACGCCAGCTCCGGCTCGAAGCGCGCACGCACCTCGCCGGGGTAGCTGTCGGCGGCGGCGCTGGCCGGCTGCGGCTGCACCACCATGGCCGGACGAAGGGAAGTCTGCGGTGCGCTTTCCTGCCCGCAGGCAGCAAGCAACAGCACGAGACCAACGGGCAAAGCGAGGGGCAAGGCATGGCGCAACATGATGGATGACCTTTCGCGAATGGCGCTTTGAATATTTATACTGGCGGGTATATTAAATCAGGGAACCGGAGCGGGGAAGCAGGCCTGCGCGAGAAATCCCATATTTACGCCGGGAGCAGCGCGTCGATTTTTGCCCGCCGAAATGCCGGTCGCGATGTACCATGTGCACTTACTGGAATATGTAACTTTTCACTCATGCCCAAAGTCACCGCTGCTACCGGCCCCGGCCGGCCCAAGGACCTGGCAAAACGCCAGGCCATTCTCGAGGCAGCCAAGGCGCTGTTTCTAACCCTTGGCTATGCCAACACCAGCATGGATGCGGTCGCGACAGCGGCAGGTGTGTCAAAACTCACGGTCTACAGCCACTTTACCGACAAGGAGACGCTGTTCTCTTCGGCAGTGGTCGCCACCTGCACGGCGCAGTTGCCCGAGCTGATTTTCGAGCTGCCTGAAGGGGTTCCGCTGGAACAGGTGCTGCTGAAGATCGGCCGCGGCTTTCAGGCGCTGATCAGCAGCGACCTGTCGGTCAAGCTGCACCGGCTGATCATGGCCCTGGGCAATCAGGACCCGAAACTCAGCCAGATCTTCTTCGAGGCCGGCCCGTTGCGGGTGCTGCACGAGATGGAGGCGCTGCTGCGCCAGGTGGATGCCCGCGGGCTGCTGCGCATTGAATTGCCGGCCAACGCCGCCGAGCACTTCTTCTGCCTGCTCAAGGGCGCGGCCAACTTCCGCCTGTTGCTCGGCTATGCCCCGGCGCTGGATGCCGAGGCCTCCGAGGCCCATGTGCAAGAAGTGGTGGCGCTGTTCATGCGCGCTTACCGACCTTAAGCCTTGAGGGCTTTTTTCGGATAGATGTCGTAGCGGCTGGATTTGCCTTCCAGGCAGTGGCTGGGCTTGGGCCCGTCGATGATCGGCGCCTTGCGCGGGCGCTTGACCACCACCCGGTGGCTGGCCAGGGCCAGGGCGGCTTCGAGCAGCGCCGGGGCGTCGAGGTCGTCACCAACCAGCGGGCGGAACACGCGCATTTCCTTTTTTACCAGGGCGCTCTTGTCGCGATGAGGGAACATCGGGTCGAGGTAGATCACCTGCGGCGGCTCACCCTGCCAGTTGCGCATACGCTCGATGGCATTGCCGGTGAGCAGTTGCATGCGCGCAACGATCGGGCCCACCTCGGCATCGCTGCGGGCGCGGGCCAGGCCGTCTTCGAGCAAGGCCGCGACCAGCGGCTGGCGCTCGATCAGGGTCATCTGGCAACCGAGGCTCGCCAGCACGAAAGCGTCCTTGCCCAGCCCCGCCGTGGCATCGAGCACCTGCGGGCGCACGCCCTGGGCGACGCCCACGGCCTTGGCGATCATCTGCCCGCTGCCGCCGCCGAACACCCGCCGGTGCGCCGCCGCGCCTTCGACAAAATCCACCCGCACCGGCCCCGGCGCCTGCGCACCGAGCTGCTGGATCTGCAGGCCATCGGCGCCGATCTGCACGGCAAAGCCTGCATTGTCATCGCTCAGCGGCAATCCCAGACGCCGCGCCCACTCGCCAGCCTGGGCCTGATAATCGGCCGTCAATGCCTCGACCCGGATGCCGCCGTCAGCCAGTTGCTCCACCATCAAATCCTGTACTCAAAAAAATTAAATGATCGTCGGCCGCGGCCGATATACGAAGTATTCGCTATTTTGCCAGACCAGCACCCTCTGCGACTGCCATGACCGACATTCTTCAGCTCAACTCAGGTTATATCTCGCCCGTCGGCGACTATGGCCGGCACAATACCCAGGCACTGGGCGGCGTCAGCCACCTGTGGCAGGATTTTTTTGCCCGCGCCCTGGCTGAGCAGCAAGGTCAAGAGGACGCGGCCAAGGCCGTGGCCACCGAGCAGTTCGACAAGGTCACCGGCGAGCCGCTGGGCGGCAGCCAGGTGCTGGCGCAGATCCACAACCAGCGCCTGTGCGATGTGCACGACACCGAACTGGCCCCGCCAGAGCCGCTGTTCCTGCCAATCGCCGAGCTTGAGCCGGAGCTGCTGGAAAAACTCGCGCCGCCGTTCAGCGCCGCCGAACTCATCGAGCAACAGCGCCAGCTGGATATCAGCAACACCTGGGTACGCCCGGTAGTCATGAGCCAGGGCCACCCGCTGCCCGAACCCGGCCCGGCACCACAGGCCAAACCGTTGTACCTGCCGATCGCCGAATTCGAGATGGACCTGCTGGACAAGGCGCCGGAGCCCTTCGACGACGCCACCATGGCCGTGCAGCAATCGCAGCTGGACTTCGACAACCGCTGGGCTCGCCCGGTGGTGCTGAACAACGTGCGCATCGCCGCCTGAGCCTTAGCGGCAGATCTGCCAGAAGCCCATGTCCAGGTGAAAGTGATTGCGATGCGCGGCGTTGTACTCAGGCCCCAGCACCGTGTTGAAACTGTCGCAGGCACTGGCGTGCACATCCCTTAAAAACTTCGCTTTGACGCCCTCGCCCGGCCAGTCCTTGAGCAACTGGATACGCTGCCCGTCCGCCAGGCGAAAGCCGGCGATATCCAGGGCATTGGCCGTGGCGTGCTGGCTCAGGCGGCCATTCTTGCGGTTGTACATGTTGCGACAGGCAAAGCTGCCCAGGTGATCGACCTGCACCACCGGCTGGGCAAAGGCGCGCTGTGCCGCCGGTTGCAGAGCGTGGCGCTCGAACAGCGCATAAGCCACCGCCAAGGGGCAACTGGCGAGAAAGCTGCTGCTCAGGCGCACCGACGAGCCTTCGACGCGCACCACGTTTTCCAGGGGGCACGGCGCATTGGCGGGGCTGTCGGCCTGCTTGCGGTAGCGCAGGCTGGAGGTGGCCAGGGCCTGCTCGCACAGCTGCGGATCATCCTCAAGGCGGCCCAATTTATACGGCGTAAGCAAGTTCGGCGGCTGGCGCACATCCAGCACCGCCCAGGGGTTCCAGGCATCCGGCAGATGCCAGCCCAGGCGCCAGGCAGCACCCAGTGCAACGAGCAGAATCAGACACAGTACCGCGAGCAATCCTTTGCGCATGGTCGATCAGCGCCTGAACAACTGGTTGAGCTGGTCGAACGACAGCGCCTGGTCGGCGTAGTCAAAACAGCCTTGATCATGAATCTGCTGCGCAGCGTTGAAAAACGCCCCATAGGCGGCCCGCGCCAGCGATGAGCCGACGCTGATGCGCTTGACCCCCAGCGCTTGAACGTCGGCAAAACTCAAGCGCACACCGCTCAGGCCCATCAGCACATTGACCGGCTTCGGCGCCACCGCCTGGACCACCCGACGGATCTCCTCGGCCGTACGCAAGCCCGGCGCATACAGCACATCGGCACCGGCTTCGGCGAAGGCCTGCAGGCGGGCGATGGTGTCGTCCAGGTCCATGCGCCCGTGCAGCAGGTTTTCCGCGCGGGCACAGAGCATGAACGGAAAGTCCAGGCTGCGCGCGGCGGTGACGGCCGCCTCGACCCGCTCCACGGCGTGATAGAAGCTGTAGATTGGCTCGTCGGCATTGCCGCTGGCATCCTCGATCGAGCCGCCCACCAGGCCAATGGCGGCGCCCTGCAGGATCGCCTCGGCACAGCCCTTGGGGTCGTCGCTGAAACCGTTCTCAAGGTCGGCAGCCACCGGCAATGCCGTGGCATCGACAATGGCGCGGGCATTGACCAGGGTTTCATCCAGGCTCATCGCCCCTTCGGCATCTGGCCGCCCCAGGGAGAACGCCAGGCCGGCGCTGGTGGTGGCCAACGCCTCGAAGCCGAGGCTGGCCAGCAGCTTGGCCGAGCCGGCATCCCAGGGGTTGGGAATGACAAAGGCGCCATCGCGCTCATGCAGGGCTTTGAAGGCTTCGGCACGCAGGGTTTGCACATCCATGATCTCGGCTCCCGGGCAGGCGGCAGGACGCGCTCAGAGCAGGCCGAGTTGTTCGGCCTCTGGCGTGCGGTCCAGTTCAGGCAAGGCCGCAAGCCCCGGCAGGCGCTCCATCAGGCCTTGATGAAAACGCCGGGCCAGGGCGGCGGCCAGGCGGTTGTCGGCAGTATGCAGGAAAACATAGGGGCTGCGCCCCTCCTCGATCCAGGCCGCGACCTTGTCCAGCCACGGCAGCAGAAACGGCTCGTTGGCGGCCAGCTCCGGGTGGCCGATGAAGCGGATCTGCGGGTGCTGGGTAAAGGCGGTCGGGCGAGGCGGCACGCGCGGCTTTTTCGACTGGGCGTGGAGCACCTCGGGCGTCTGTGAAGTACAACTGAACAACGCGCGAGGGTCGAGACAGATGCGCTCCACACCACGCTCAAGCAGCAGGCGGTTGAGCAGGCGCTCTTCCTCGCCCTTGCTGAAGAATGCCGCATTGCGCACCTCCACGGCGATGGGTACGCCAGCTTCGTCGATAAAGCTCACTAGCTCGCTCAGGCGCGCCGGGCCGAAGGTTGCCGGCAACTGCAGCCAGTACGGCGCAACCCGTGCGCCAAGGGGCTTGAGCAATTCGATGAAGGACTGGGCGGCGGCCAGTTGAGCGTGCAGGTCACCGCTGTGGCTGATGTCGCCGGGGAACTTGGCGGTGAAGCGAAAGTGCGCCGGCATCAGCTGCGCCCAGCGTTCGATGGTCGCCGGTGCCGGGCGGGCATAAAAGGTGGTGTTGCCTTCTACGGCATTGAAGACCCGGCTATACAGGCCGAGGAAGTCGCTGGTTTTAGCCTCGGCCGGGTACAGGTACTCGCGCCAGGCGTTTTCACTCCAGGACGGACAACCGACAAAATAGGGCAGCGTGGACAGACTCATCCATCAAATGTACAGGTCCAGCCCCAGTACTTCCATCTCCCAGTCAACGAAACCGGCAGTGGTCAGGTAGCTGGCCAGGGCATGGGCGGTGCGCTTGTTGCGCGCCCGCGGGAAGATCATGTCCTGAGGCCGCGCAGGCAGGCCGCCAGTGCGCGCCTGGCCGTGGCTGGCGCTGGCTTGCGCCTGTACTTCGAACTCGCCCGGCAGATCTTCGTCGTCCACGTCATCGGTACGTACCGGCGCTTTGCGCGGGGCTCGCTTGATGGGGTAGGACTGAGAAGAAAAACCGTCTATGCGCATGGCGATTACTCAGGAGCAGTGATGGCAATTTAGCAGCATCGCTGATCCTTCGCTAATGCCCGATTGATAACTGGACCACAGATCGGGCAAAAGGTTTTATTTTGCCTGGGAATAACCGACGAACTGCACTCAGCGCGCTTTCGGCGTGGCCACCTTGTCGCGCAGGTACACAGGTTGCGCGAGGTCGGCGGCAATCGCCTCGCCGCGCTGCCAGGCGAAGGTCGCCAGGCTCAGCAGGTCCTGGGCATGGGGCAGCAGGCTGGCGTCCTGGCCGCAGGCCTTGACCGCCAGGCGCTCGGCATAGCCCCAGCCAGTGCCCGCGCCAAACCAGTCGCCGCTGGCACCCTCGGGCAAGGCCACCTGCTCCGGTGGCAGCACCGCCTCCTTGCCCTGCAGGCGCATTTCGCCGTCAACGTTGCGATAGCAGCCCCAGTAGACCTCGTCCATGCGCGCATCGATTGCCGCCGCCACTTGCTGCACGCCCTGCTCACGCATCGCGCGCTGGGCCAGCACGGCCAGGTTGGACACCGGCAGTACCGGCCGCTCCAGGGCGAAGGCCAGGCCCTGGACCACGCCAATGGCAATGCGCACGCCAGTGAAGGCGCCCGGGCCACGACCGAAGGCGATGGCATCGAGCTGTTGCAGGGTGACGCCGGCATCGGCCAGCAGTTGCTGGATCATCGGCAGCAGCTTCTGCGCGTGCAGGCGCGGGATCACCTCATAGTGGCTGGAAACCTTGCCATCATGCAGCAAGGCAACGGAGCAGGCTTCGGTGGCGGTGTCGAGGGCCAGCAAGGTGGTCATCGGGGGTTCCAGGGGCAAGAAAAAAGAGCAGCATTATAAACAACAACGGCCCGCAAGCGGGCCGTTGTCTGCACTACCGAGCGTCGATCAGCTCAGTGCGGCCAGGACCTTGGCGGTGATCGCGTCAACCGAGCCCACGCCTTCGATATGCGCGTACTTCGGCTTGCCAGCGTTGGCAGCCGACAGCTTCTGGTAGAAGTCTACCAGCGGCTTGGTCTGGTCGTGGTAGACCGACAGGCGATGACGCACGGTTTCTTCGGTGTCGTCTTTGCGCTGCACCAGCGCTTCGCCGGTTTCGTCGTCCTTGCCTTCAACCTTTGGCGGGTTGTAGACAACGTGGTAAACGCGGCCCGAACCTTCGTGCACACGGCGGCCAGCGATACGCTGAACGATTTCTTCGTCTTCGACAGCGATTTCGACCACGGCATCCAGCTCGACGCCAGCAGTCACCAGGGCTTCAGCCTGAGGAATGGTGCGCGGGAAGCCGTCGAACAGGAAGCCGTTGGCGCAGTCAGGCTGGGCAATACGGTCCTTGACCAGGTTGATGATCAGCTCGTCGGAGACCAGCTTGCCAGCGTCCATGATCGCCTTGGCTTCCAGGCCCAGCGGGGTGCCGGCCTTGACCGCGGCGCGCAGCATGTCGCCAGTGGAAATCTGTGGAATACCGAACTTTTCGGTGATGAACTTTGCCTGAGTACCTTTACCGGCCCCGGGAGCTCCCAGCAGAATTACGCGCATCTTGTGCTCCTCATTTTTTTGTAAGCAAATCAGTGGGTTTGCCACGCAGGGCCAATCCCGGAATTTGGGTGATGATCGTAATTTCGATCAAAAGGCTGCTCAAGATACACAGCGCCCGCAAGCCACACAAGCGCTCGAAAGTCGGAAAAACCCACGCACTGTGGCCACTTGCAGCACAGGTTGCGCCGAGCGCAACCTGTTGCTTTACAAGCATTCTGCCCTTCCTGGGCAAACCCTCGGCAAAGCGTTTTGCCAACTCAGCCGGTATTGCGCAAACCTGCCGCGATGCCGGCCACGGTGACCAGCAAGGCCTGCTCCAACGGGCTGTCCAGAGCGGCTTCACGCCCACGCGAGCGCGCCAGCAGCTCAGCCTGCAATAGATGCAGCGGGTCCAGATAGGTGTTGCGCAAGCGGATGAATTCCAGGGTTTCGGGGCTGTGGGCCAGTAGCACCGGCTGCCCGGTCAGCCCCAACACCACCTCGCACGCCTGCGACAATAGGTCGCGCAAATGTGCACCCAAAGGTCGCAGTTCTGGTTGCACCAGACGTTCGTCGTAGGAGCGGGCGATATCGGCATCGGCCTTGGCCAGAACCATCTCCAGCATGTCGATACGTGTGCGGAAAAACGGCCACTGCTCGCGCATCTCGGCCAGCAACGGCCCCTGGCCGCGAGCCAGGGCGTTGTTCAATGCCGCTTCCCAGCCGAGCCAGGCCGGCAGCATCAGGCGGGTCTGGGTCCAGCCGAAAATCCACGGGATCGCCCGCAGGCTTTCGATGCCACCGGCGCGGCGCTTGGCCGGGCGGCTGCCCAGCGGCAGGCGGCCGAGTTCCTGTTCGGGGGTGGACTGGCGGAAGTACTCGACGAACTCGGGGTTGTCGCGCACCACGCCGCGATAGGCCTTGACGCCGTCGGCAGCTAACTGGTCCATCAGCGCGCGCCAGGCCGGTTGTGGCGGCGGCGGTGGCAGCAGGGTCGCTTCGAGCACCGCCGCCAGGTAGAGGTTGAGGTTCTGCTCGGCGATGTCCGGCAAGCCGAATTTGAAGCGGATCATCTCGCCCTGCTCGGTAGTGCGCAAGCGCCCGGCCACCGAACCCGGCGGCTGCGACAGGATCGCCGCGTGGGCCGGGCCGCCGCCACGCCCGACGGTACCGCCACGGCCGTGGAACAACAGCAGTTCGACCTGCTGCTCGCGGCAGATGCGCACCAGGGTTTCCTGGGCGCGGTACTGGGCCCAGGCCGCGGCCGTGGTGCCGGCATCCTTGGCCGAATCGGAATAGCCGATCATCACCTCCTGCGGGCCGTGCAGGCCGGCGCGATACCCCGGCAAGCCCAGCAGGCGCTCCATCACCGGCCCGGCGTTGTCCAGGTCAGCGAGGGTTTCAAACAACGGCACCACGCGCATCGGCCGCAGCACGCCGGCCTCTTTAAGCAGCAACTGCACCGCCAGCACATCGGAAGCGGCGCCGGCCATGGAGATCACATAGGAGCCCAGCGAAGCTGCCGGTGCAGCGGCAATCTCGCGGCAGGTGGCGAGCACTTCGGCGGTGTCGGCCTGGGGCCTGAAGTAGCTGGGCAGCAGTGGCCGCCGGCTGTTGAGTTCCTGCTGCAGGAAGGCCACACGCGCGTCTTCATCCCACTCGGCGTAGCGGCCAAGGCCCAGGTATTCGGTGATTTCACTCAGCGCCGAGGTGTGCCGGGCGGCGTCCTGGCGCACGTCCAGACGCACCAGAAACAGGCCGAAGGTCACCGCCCGACGCAGGCAGTCGAGCAGTGGGCCATCGGCAATCACGCCCATGCCGCAAGCATGCAGTGATTCGAAGCACAGCTGCAGCGGCTCGAACAGTTCACGGTTGTCCTGCAGCACTTCAGCGGCCGGCGCTTGCGCCGTGGTCAGCGCGGCATGGGCCCAGGCGCGGGTGACCCGCAGGCGCTCACGCAATTGCTTGAGCACGGCGCGATAAGGCTCGGCCGACTCGCCCACCTTGGCCCTCAGCGCTTCGCTGGCCTGCTGCATCGACAGCTCTGCGGCCAGGGCATCGATATCGCGTAAAAACAGGTCAGCGGCCATCCAGCGCGCCAGCAACAGCACTTCACGGGTCACCGGCGCAGTGACATTGGGGTTGCCGTCACGGTCGCCGCCCATCCACGAGGCAAAGCGGATCGGCGCCGCCTCCAGCGGCAGGCGCAGGCCGGTGGCCTGGTGCAGGGCCTTGTCGACCTTGCGCAAGTGGTGTGGCACCGCTTGCCATAGCGAATGCTCGATCACCGCAAAGCCCCATTTGGCTTCGTCTACCGGGGTTGGCCGGGTGCGGCGGATTTCTTCGGTGTGCCAGGCTTCGGCGATCAGCCGTTGCAGGCGTTCGCGGATCTGCTCGCGTTCGGCGGGGGTCAGGTCGCGGTGATCCTGGGCAGCCAGTTGCGCGGCAATCGCGTCGTACTTCTGGATCAAGGTGCGCCGCGCCACCTCGGTCGGGTGGGCGGTAAGCACCAGCTCGATGCTGAGCTTGCCCAGTTGCCGGGCCAGGGCATCGTCGCTGTGGCCGGCGGCCTTGAGCCGCGCCAGCAGTTCGGGCAGCACCCGCGCTTCGAAAGGTTCGGCCTGGCCGGCGTCGCGGCGGCGGATCAGCTGATACTGCTCGGCGATGTTGGCCAGGTTGAGAAACTGGTTGAAGGCCCGCGCCACCGGCAACAGCTGGTCTTCGGCGAGGTCATTGAGGGTCGAGCTCAGTTGCTCGGCGCTACCGCTGCGGTCGGCCTTGGCACTGCGGCGTATGTCCTCGATGGTCTGCAAAAACGCTTCGCCGTGCTGCTCGCGCACGGTATCGCCCAACAACTCGCCCAACAAATGAACATCTTCACGCAAGCGCACATCGATATCAGTCATCAGCCATGTCTCCGGCATTCGGGAAAACCGCTCTGGGTCCAGAGTGCCCCAGTAGCGCCCGGGCTTCAAGGCAGGGCCACGGCTGGGCTACATGGCTGAGCTACAGGGTTGAGCTACTGGGTGAACTACGCTCAACACAGGCATACAGGAGACCATCATGAAAATCCGTGATCTTGCCCAGCATTGGGAACAGCACGCCAAAGGCTCGCTGAGCCCCACCGGCCATGTCCTGCACCTGGACATGGAAGCGGCGGCGCGCCTGGCGGCCCTGGCCGAGATGTACCCCAAGCGCCAACCCGAAGAACTGCTCGGCGAACTGCTCGGGGCTGCGCTTGAAGAGCTGGAAGCGAGCTTTCCGTATGTTCAGGGCGCGCAGGTGATTGCCACCGACGAAGAGGGTGACCCGCTGTACCAGGACATCGGTCCGACCCCGCGGTTTCTTGCCCTTTCACGCCGCTACCTGCACGAGATGAGCAACCCCAAAGAGGCCGGCAAGCCTTGATCCACCCCGCCTCCTGATCCGCGCTGCGAGCGCCCGCGCAGGCGCTCGCGTACCGCCGGCACCCCTGAAAGTTCAACGAAAAACCCACTGACCGATCAGTCAGAAAAAACCGCGAACAAGCGGCACTTTTTTCTGAACTATTCAAAAAACGCTTCGGTCACAGCCAATAGCCATCACGGCAAAACCCTTTCAGAACCGGGTCAGAGCAGTCCCGTAGCTGACGGGTCGCGCCGATGGACTGTTACGGAATTCGTTGTTCATCAGGAGTGATCCAATGGAGTTGACCACCATGAAGACCCGCACCGCAAACACCCCGTCCACTCACCTGCGCGGGCTCAAGCTGGCCGCGCTGGCACTGGGCAGCAGCCTGGTCCTGGCCGGCTGTGCCGGCAACCCACCTACCGAGCAGTACGCTGTCACGCAATCGGCGGTCAATTCCGCTGTCAGCGCCGGCGGTACCGAGTTTGCCGCCGTCGAGATGAAGGCTGCGCAGGACAAGCTCAAACAGGCGGAAATCGCCATGCACGACAAGAAGTACGACGACGCCAAGCGCCTGGCCGAGCAGGCCGAGTGGGACGCCCGCGTCGCCGAGCGCAAGGCCCAGGCCGCCAAGGCCGAGAAAGCCGTACAGGATGCCCGCCAGGGCGTTCAGGACCTGCGTGAGGAAGGCATGCGCAGCGTCGAATGACGCCCGCTCACCGACCCGTGCATTCGTAATCGATCAAAGGATGAACCATTATGCGTAAACACGTGATGATCCCCGCCCTTCTGGCCCTGAGCGTTGGCCTGGCCGCCTGCTCGACGCAGCCGAACGCCAACCTGGAATCGGCCCGGACCAACTTCTCGGCCCTGCAGAGCAACCCGCAGGCCGCCAAGGTCGCGGCCCTTGAAACCAAGGACGCCCAGGACTGGCTGAACAAGGCCGACAAAGCCTACATGGACAAGGAAGACTCGAAAAAAGTCGACCAGCTTGCCTACCTGACCAACCAGCGGGTTGAAGTGGCCAAGCAGACCATTGCCCTGCGCACTGCCGAAGGCAACCTGAAAAACGCTGCCGCCCAGCGTGCCCAGGCGCGCCTGGATGCCCGCGATGCGCAGATCAAGAAGCTGCAGGACAGCCTCAACGCCAAGCAGACCGACCGCGGCACCCTGGTGACCTTCGGCGACGTGCTGTTCGACTTCGACAAGGCCACGCTCAAGAGCAGCGCCTACCCGAACATCACCAAGCTGGCGCAGTTCCTCCAGGAGAACCCTGACCGCAAGGTGATCGTCGAGGGCTACACCGACAGCAAGGGCAGCGCCAACTACAACCAGTCGCTGTCCGAGCGCCGCGCCGCGGCCGTGCGCATGGCGCTGGTACGTGCCGGTGTAGATCCGGCGCGCATCGTCGCCCAGGGCTACGGCAAGGAGTATCCGGTGGCCGACAACACCAGCAACTCGGGTCGCGCGCAGAACCGTCGGGTGGAAGTGACCATTTCCAACGACAACCAGCCGGTGGCGCCGCGTTCGGTCAGCCAGCTGAACTGAAGCTAGCTGTGCAGTAAAAAAATCCCGCCGCGTCTGGCGGGATTTTTGTTTGGCTTGCGGGCCTTCATCGCGGGTCAAGTCGGATCGCCGCACCGCCGCTCCCGCAATTACTCTTTCACTTCTTGTGGGGTTTCCTGACCCAGGCAACGCACCGCCTGCTTCTTGTTGTTGACCAGCACACCCGTCAGGCCTTTTTGCGCGGTATCGAACAACACCAGCACGCCATCGACGCACTGCGCCACCTGGCTGGCCGGCTGCAGGGAGATCTTGTAGTCCTCGCCAGGGATGGTCTTGAGCATGGTGAAGTCGGACAGCAGCAAGGCATCCTCGGGCTTGGCGAAATGCAGGTAACCGTAGTACCACAGGGCCGCGACGGTACCGATGATGCTGCAGACTCCGGTAATGATCAGCGGGATGGCGTTGCGTTCTTCACTCATTGCGACTTCTCGTCAGGGTAGTTGGGGACTTCGGCCAGGCGCCGCAGCCCGTTGAAATGCTTCGGGTCGTCCAGAAAGCGCAACATGACCTGGCGCCAGGTCTTGTCGGCAAAGGTCTGCACATGCCCGCCACGGGTCAGCTGCAACACCCTCGGGGGCGGCGCAGCCTGATACAACTGCAGGCCGTTGACCAGCGGCACGATGGGGTCGTCGATGCTGTGGAAGAACAGCTTGGGCGGGGTCTTGATCTGCGCGATCGAATGGATCGCACTGTCGCCATCGGGCACCAGCCACGACAAAGGCACCTGCAGCGGCCAGGTCAACCACGAATTGCTCAGGGCAAAGCGCCCGACCTGACGGTAGCTGGCCGGTACGCCATCGAAGACCATGGCCTTGAAGCGCTCGGCCTGGCGCGGATGCTCGGCCAGGTAATGGATAGCCATTGAGCCGCCCAGGCTCTGGCCCAGCAGGATCTGCGGTTTGCCCTGCACCTCGGGGGCCCGGTCCAGCCAGGCCAGCGCCGCGGCGATGTCCTGGTAGACCTCCGGCAGCCCGGGCTTGCCCTCCGACAGGCCGTAGCCGCGGTAGTCGAGCAACAGCACCTGATAACCCTGCTCCGGCAACCACCAGCTGCCGCCCAGATGCCAGGCCAGGTTGCCGCCATTGCCATGCAGGTGCAGCACCGTGCCCTTGACCTCGACACCGGCCTTGGCCGGCAGCCACCAGCCATGCAGGCGGGTGCCGTCAGCGGCGGTCAGGGTCACGTCGCGGTACGCGAGTTTGGCTTTCTCGGGGGTGAACGGCTGGCCAGGCTCGGGATAGAACAACAGCGAACTGCAGCCGCCCAGACTCAGCAGCACCAGCAGCAGGCTCAGATGCCTGCGCCATGCTTCAGAGAATGTTCGAGTAATCGGCTTCAATCCGGTCCAGGCTCAGGTGGTTGAGGAAGTTGGAGAAACACATCCAGGCCGACAGCGCGTTGAGGTCGCGAAACTGCTCAGGCAGGTACTTGGGCGGTTCCACCAGGCCTTCATCGACCAGTTGGCGCAAGGTGCGCATGTCTTCAAGGGTGGTCTTGCCGCAGAACAACAAGGGGATCTGTTCGAGCTTGCCCTTGCGCACGGCCAACTGAATATAGTTGTAAACCATGATAAAGCCCTTGAGATAGGACAAGTCCTTGGTAAACGGCAAACCATTGGGCACCGAGCCGCGGAACACCCGGCTGGCGTTGCCGTAGCTTTCGGCCATCTCGAAACCCTGGGCGCGGAAAAACTCATACACCTGCATGAAGTCGGCGCCCTCCTCGACCATATGGATGGCGCGGGTGCGGTTGGTCAGCTTGCGCAGACGGCTGGGGTAGGAGGCGAAGGCGATCACTTCCATGAGGATCGCCAGGCCTTCCTGGGTCACGGTCGACGAGGGCGGGCCCTTGGCCAGGAAGGTGCAGATCGGCTGGTTGAGACCGTTGAGGGTGGTGCCGACGTGCACCAGGCCTTCGTGAACCTCCAGCGCGCGCACATCGCGGCTGTTGAACATGGCGTCGGCGCGGATCTTGATGTAGTCGGCGCCAGCGGCGGCGTCGGCGACGATACCGTCGGACTCGAACACGCGGATGGTGTCTTCGGCCTCGTTGAACACCTTGTTCAGGCGGCCCTGGAGCATCTCCACAGCCTGCTTGGCGGTGAGGTTCTTCGGCTCGTCCTTGAGGTCGCCACGGCCGTCGATGTTGTTCAGGTAGTCCGAGAGCATCAGGCCGAGGTCGGCCAGGGTCGGGTCACCGGCATGGAAGGCATCGGAGGCGGCGCCGTACAGTTCCTGGGAGATCAGGCCGAAATCCTCGGTGCCGCGCGCTTCGAGCATGCGCACCACCATGCGGTATTCCTTGCACATGCGCCGCATGATCTGCCCGACCGGGTTGAACTGGCCAAGCTGGCGGGTGATGTCGCGCTCGATGTTCTGGAACTCGAGCTTGACTGCCGCCGAGTCGAACGACAGCGGCCGGCCCTGGTAGTAGGCGCGGTCTACCGCTGGCAGCTCCTTGCCCTTGGCCTTGAGGAAACCCTGGCGGATATTGTCGTCCCACTTCACCGCATCAAGCACGCGAATGGGCGTTTGCGCCAGGACAATGCGATCAGACAGGGCACGTATCGTCTGCTGGTACTCGTCCACCCTACACTCCTTGAATTGCGCTGATTACTTGCCGGCCCGCTTGAAGCGCGCCACTTCGATGAACAGGTCGGAGTTGGCCGGGTCGTCCAGGTAAGCCAGGACGCGCTCGGCCGGGCTGTCGATTAGAACCCCTTCGCCGTTTTCTTCGGGCACCTCGATGCTGCGGCCGCTGAGTTCTTTCTTCTGCACAGCCTGGTTGACCTGCTCGACATCAAGGTTGTAGACCACCAGTTCCTTGTTATCGAGCACTTCAAAACCGCCAATCAGGAAGTTGCCGCCCAGACGCTTGGGCACGCCGGCCGAGAGGTACCAGCGGTTGCCGTGCTGGGACACGGTGAAGGCGTACTCGTCGCGCTTCTTGTTCTTGCCGATGGCCACTGCCTTGTAGGCGTTGCCACCGCTGCGGCTGATCTGCAGGGTCAGCGGCTCGCCCCAGGCGTCCTTGCTGGTCCAGGTGCCGAGCAGGGCCTTGGGTGCAGGTTTGTTGCCCGGAATCGGCTCGTTGAAGGTGACCAGACAACCGCCAAGCAGCAAGAACGACAATGCCAACAGCAGGGTTCTGGCTTTCATCAACCTCTCCTTGAAATAGGTTCGCGCCTTACACCGACGCCAAGACCAGATGCAGGTACCGGGTAAGAATAGCGAGCATCGGCGCTTCAGCCTGGGCTTGTTCAGCGTCGAGCAGGCCCTGATATTCCATCTGCTCGATAATCGCCGTCAACACCAGGGCATCCTGTTGTGGCTGACACGAGCCTACCACCTGCAGCATCTGCACGGCGCCGCGCAGCAGAATCTGCTCGTGCAGCTTGACCAGCTCGGCCAGGCGCGGGCACAGCAGCGCCTCCTGGCGAAAGGCCTGCTCGGCCATCAGAAAGTCGCGGCGGTTATGCAATTGGCGCTGCACATAGTCGGTGGTCATCTTCGCTACTTCATCGGCCAGGCGCGCCCGCCACTGCGGGCTGCCATCGCCCTGGGAGAGCAACTGGCGCAGCACCACCTCGGTGTTCTCCCAGAGCTTGGCCATGTAGGCCGCGCTGCGTTCGACATACTGGGCGAAGGTGTCGGTGAGCAGGTCTTCGATGTCCTTGAAGTAATAGGTGGTCGCCGACAGCGGCACGCCGGCCTCGGCTGCCACCGCGCGGTGGCGCACGCCGCGCACGCCGTCACGCACGACGATGCGCATGGCCGCGTCGAGGATCTGCTGGCGGCGCTGCTCGCTGCCTTCGCGGCTGGCCTTGCGGCCCTGGTACTGCACGCTTTCGGCCACCGCTGTAGCCACGCAGGCGGCGCCTTGTTGAGTCATTGCAGGAGTCACTGCTGGTCTACCCCAAACGTTGGATCCGATCGATGAATTTCTTCCAGGCATGAAAAAGCCGCCCCGGAAGGCGGCTTGTTCAGTTCGCTCAGGCCTGTGGGCGCATGTGCGGGAACAGGATGACGTCGCGAATCGATGGCGAGTTGGTCAGCAGCATCACCAGACGGTCGATGCCGATGCCTTCACCGGCGGTTGGCGGCATGCCGTATTCCAAGGCACGGACGAAGTCGGCATCGTAGTGCATGGCTTCGTCGTCACCGGCGTCTTTCTCGGCCACCTGGGCCATGAAACGCTCGGCCTGGTCTTCGGCATCGTTGAGCTCGGAGTAGGCGTTGGCGATTTCACGGCCACCGATGAACAGCTCGAAGCGGTCGGTGACGTTCGGGTTGTCGTCGTTGCGACGGGCCAGCGGCGAGACTTCGAACGGGTACTGGGTGATGAAGTGCGGCTGCTCGAGCTTGTGCTCGACCAGCTCTTCGAAAATCATCACCTGCAGCTTGCCCAGGCCTTCGAAGCCGAGCACCTTGGCGCCGGCTTTCTTGGCGATCTCACGGGCCTTGTCGATGTCCTGCAGGTCGGCGGCGCTGATCTCGGGGTTGTACTTGAGGATCGAGTCGAACACCGACAGGCGCACGAACGGCTCGCCGAAGTGGAACACCTTGTCGCCATACGGCACGTCGGTGCTGCCCAGAACCAGCTGGGCCAGTTCGCGGAACAGCTCCTCGGTGAGGTCCATGTTGTCTTCGTAGTCGGCGTGGGCCTGGTAGAACTCGAGCATGGTGAACTCGGGGTTGTGCCGGGTCGAAACGCCTTCGTTACGGAAGTTGCGGTTGATCTCGAAGACCTTCTCGAAACCACCGACCACCAGGCGCTTGAGGTACAGCTCCGGGGCGATGCGCAGGAACATCTGCATGTCCAGGGCATTGTGGTGGGTTTCGAACGGCTTGGCTGCGGCGCCACCAGGAATGGTCTGCAGCATTGGCGTCTCGACTTCGAGGAAGTCGCGGGCCATCAGGAAGTTGCGGATGTGGGCGATGACCTGCGAGCGAACGCGGAAGGTGTGGCGGGTTTCATCGTTGACCATCAGGTCGACGTAGCGCTGGCGGTAGCGCTGCTCGGTGTCGGTCAGGCCGTGGTGCTTGTCCGGCAGCGGGCGCAGCGACTTGGTCAGCAGGCGCACGCTGGTCATTTCGACGTACAGGTCGCCCTTGCCGGAGCGCGCCAGGGTACCTTCGGCGGCGATGATGTCGCCCAGGTCCCAGGTCTTGACCGCGGCCAGGGTTTCTTCCGGCAGGGTCTTGCGGTTGACGTAGACCTGGATGCGCCCGGTCATGTCCTGGATCACCATGAACGAGCCACGGTTGAGCATGATGCGCCCGGCAACCTTGACCGGAATCGCTGCAGCTTCCAGCTCTTCCTTGGTCTTGTCGACATACTGTTTCTGCAGGTCGTTGCAGTAGCTGTCACGGCGGAAGTCGTTGGGGAAGGCGTTACCCTTGGCGCGCTCGGCAGCAAGTTTTTCCTTGCGCAGCGCGATCAGGTTGTTTTCTTCCTGTTGCAGGTCTTGCGATTCGGTCTTCAGGTCGCTCATGTCGTCATTCTTTCCATCAGGTATTCGTTGCCCTTTTCGGGCAGGGCACGCGATGCCGGCGGGCGGCCGGGCATCGCGGCGGTGGTGTGCGGCTTACAGCCCCTGCTTGAGGCTCGCTTCCAGGTACTGGTCGAGGTCGCCGTCCAGCACCTTCTGGCAGTCGCTGCGCTCGACGCCGGTACGCAGGTCCTTGATACGCGAGTCATCCAGCACGTACGAACGGATCTGGTGGCCCCAGCCGATGTCCGACTTGCTGTCTTCCAATGCCTGCGAGGCGGCGTTGCGCTTCTGCATTTCCAGCTCGTACAACTTGGCCCGCAGCATTTTCATGGCGGTGTCCTTGTTGGCGTGCTGGGAGCGTTCGTTCTGGCAGGCCACCACGGTGTTGGTCGGCACGTGGGTGATACGTACTGCCGAGTCGGTGGTGTTTACGTGCTGGCCACCGGCGCCCGAGGAGCGGTAGGTGTCGACGCGCAGGTCGGACGGGTTGATGTCGATTTCGACCTTGTCGTCGATCTCGGGCGACACGAACACCGCCGAGAACGAGGTGTGGCGACGGGCGCCGGAGTCGAACGGGCTCTTGCGCACCAGGCGGTGCACGCCGATCTCGGTACGCAGCCAGCCGAAGGCGTACTCGCCCTTGATGTGCACGGTGGCACCCTTGATGCCGGCGACTTCACCCTCGGAAAGCTCGATGATGGTGGCGTCGAAACCGCGCTTGTCGGCCCAGCGCAGGTACATGCGCAGGAGGATGTTGGCCCAGTCCTGCGCTTCGGTACCACCGGAGCCGGCCTGGATGTCCAGGTAGGCGTTGTTCATGTCCATCTCGCCGCTGAACATGCGACGGAACTCAAGCTGTGCCAGGCTTTCTTCCAGACCTTGCAGCTCGGTCACGACGTCGCTCGCGGCGCCTTCGTCATTTTCCTCGACGGCCATGTCGAGCAGGTCCTGGCAGTCGGCCAGGCCACCGGACATCTTGTCCAGGGTCTCGACGACCTGCGCCAGCATGGCACGTTCGCGGCCCAGGGCCTGAGCGTACTCGGGCTTGTTCCAGACGTTCGGGTCTTCGAGCTCGCGGTTGACTTCGATCAGGCGGTCATGCTTTTGATCGTAGTCAAAGATACCCCCGAATGGACTCGGAGCGCTCGGTGAGGTCCTTGATGGTGTTCAGGATCGGTTGGATTTCCATGGGCGGGCAGCTCTCGTGCGTATTCTGTAGAAAAGCCGGAGAGTATAGCGGAGTTACAGCTTCAAGCGGCAAGCTACAAGCGACAAGAGGCCGGAGAAATGCCCGGCGCTGCAGTTTTTCTTGCCGCTTGAAGCTTGCCCCTTGTAGCTGCCGTCAATCCACCCCGACCTGGTTACGGCCGTTGTTCTTGGCCAGGTACAGGCCTTTGTCCGCTGCCGAAATCAGTTGCCGGCAATGGCTGCCGATACCCGGGGTGAGGGTCGCCAGGCCGATACTCACGGTGAGCACCGAGTCGGCGTTGGGCATGGTGTGGGCGATGTTCATCGCCGCCACGGTCTGGCGCAGTTTTTCCGCCACCAGGCGGGCGCCACCCGGCGAGGTGTTGGGCAGCACCAGGGCGAATTCCTCGCCACCGTAACGGGCCGGCAGGTCGCTGGGGCGGGCGCAGGAGGCGCGAATGGCTTCGGCGACCTTGCGCAGCGCTTCGTCACCGGCCAGGTGGCCGAAGGTGTCGTTGAACGACTTGAAATAGTCGACATCGATCATCAGCAACGACAGCTGCGCCTGTTCGCGCATGGCCCGGCGCCATTCCAGCTCCAGGTACTCGTCGAAGTGGCGACGGTTGGAAAGCCCCGTGAGGCCGTCGGAGTTCATCAGCCGCTGCAGCACCAGGTTGGTGTCGAGCAACTGCTGCTGGCTGACGCGCAGGGCGCGGTAGGCCTCGTCGCGCTGCAGCAGGGTCAGGTAGGAGCGCGAGTGGTAGCGGATACGCGCCACCAGCTCGATGTTGTCCGGCAGCTTCACCAGGTAGTCGTTGGCCCCGGCGGCAAAGGCGGCGCTCTTGACCAGCGGGTCCTCCTTGGTCGACAGGACGATGATCGGGATGTCCTGGGTGGCCGGGTTGTTGCGGTATTCGCGCACTAGGGTCAGGCCGTCAAGGCCGGGCATGATCAGGTCCTGGAGAATCACCGTGGGCTTGATGCGCACAGCCTGGGCCACCGCCTGGTGCGGGTCGGCGCAGAAGTGGAAATCGATGTTCTCTTCGTGAGCCAGGCCACGCCGCACCGCTTCGCCGATCATTGCCTGATCGTCGACCAAGAGGACCATTGCCGAATTTTCATTCATGGTCGGAAAACCGTCGAGCGGTAAATCATTCATGCGCTGTCACCTGGTCACTGCCGGCCAGCCGGCGTGGCTCAATACATATCGTCATTTTGGAAAAATTTCCATCAATCGCGCGGCGATTCGCTCCAGAGGGCGAATTTCGACGGCGGCGTCTATCGCGGCGGCTGCCTTGGGCATGCCGTACACCGCGCTGCTCTGCTGATCCTGGGCGATGGTCAGAAAGCCCTGTTGGCGCATCAGCTTCAGGCCCTGGGCGCCATCGCGCCCCATGCCGGTGAGCAGTACGCCGACCGCGTCGCCGCGCCAGTAGCGGGCCACGCTTTCAAAAAATACGTCGATCGAGGGCCGGTAGATTTCGTTTACCGGCTCAGCGGTATAGGCCAGGTTGCCGTTCTTGAGCAGGCGAATGTGGTGGTTGGTGCCGGCCAGCAGCACCTCCCCCGGTTGCGGCGGCTCGCCTTCGCTGGCCAGGCGCACCGCCAGGCCCGAGGCGCTGCTGAGCCATTCGGCCATGCCGGCGGCGAACACCTGGTCAACGTGCTGGACCAGCACGATGGCCGCCGGAAAACTGCGCGGCAAGCCCTTGAGCAGCACTTCCAGGGCCGCCGGACCGCCCGCCGAAGAGCCAATGGCAACCAGGCCCTGGCGCTGCGCGGCTTCTCGCACCGGCGCGGCCATGGCCCGGGTCGGGGTGCTGCGCTGCTGGCCGATCAGCCAGCCGATATTGAGGATCTTGCGCAGCAGCGGCGCTGCCGCCTCACGCGGATCGCCGGCGCCAAGGGCCGGAGTATCGACTACGTCGAGGGCGCCATGGCCCATGGCCTCAAACACCCGGTGGACGTTCTGCTGGCGGTCGACGGTGACGATCACGATGGCGCACGGCGTCTCGGCCATGATCCGCCGGGTGGCCTCGACGCCATCCATGACCGGCATGATCAAATCCATGAGGATCAGGTCCGGTAACTGCTCGGCACACAGCTTGACCGCATCGGCGCCATTGCTGGCGACCCAGATCACCTGATGGGCCGGTTCGAATGCCAACGCCCGGCGCAAGGCCTCCACGGCCATGGGCATGTCGTTGACGATGGCGATTTTCATCCCTGCGCTCCCCCGATCAGCTCGACGACGGCGTCGAGCAAGGCATCATCGTGAAAACTGGCCTTTGCCAAATAGTAGTCGGCCCCGGCGTCCAGTCCACGGCGACGATCTTCTTCGCGGTCTTTGTACGACACCACCATCACCGGCAGCGATTGCAGGCGGCTGTCGCGCCGCAGCAGCGTGACCAGTTCGATACCGTCCATGCGCGGCATGTCGATGTCGGTGATCAGCAGGTCGAAGTCTTCGCTGCGCAAGGCGTTCCAGCCGTCCATGCCGTCGACCGCAACGGCCACTTCATAGCCCTTGTTGCTCAGCAGCTTGCGCTGCAGTTCGCGCACGGTCAGCGAGTCGTCGACCACCAGCACGCGCTTGCGCGCCGCCTCGCGCACGCTGCGCTGGCCGCGCTCGATACGCTCCAGGCGGCCGGTGCTGAGGAGTTTTTCCACCGAACGCAGCAGGTCTTCGACATCGATGATCAGCACCACCGCGCCGTCGTCGAGCAAAGCCCCGGCGGAAATATCCTGGACCTTGCCCAGGCGCGCGTCCAGCGGCATCACCACCAGCACCCGTTCGCCGATCAGGCGCTCGACTGCCACGCCGTAGAGCATGTCGCGCTCGCGAATCACCACCACCTTGATGCTCTGCCCTTCGCCCTGGCTTGGCGGACGGTTGAGCAACTGGCTGGCCGCGACCAGGCCGATATGCCGGCCCTCATGCCAGAAATGCTGGCGGCCCTCGATCTGCACGATGGCCTCGGCCGGCAGCTCCAGGGTGCGTTCGATATGTGCCAGCGGGAAGGCATAGGCTTCGGCGCCAACCTCGACCACCAGGCTGCGCACCACCGACAGGGTCAGCGGCACTTCGAGGTGAAAGCAACTGCCCTGGCCGCTGGTCTGGGTCAGCTCGATCGAGCCGCGCAACTGGCGAACCATGTGCTGCACGGCGTCCAGGCCGACACCGCGCCCGGACACCTCGGTAACCCGGTCACGCAGGCTGAAACCGGGCAAAAACAGGAAGGTCAGCAGCTCGGCCTCGCTCATCTGCGCCACGGTTTCGGCCGGTGACAACTGGCGCTCGACGATGCTCTGGCGCAAGTGCGCCAAGTCGACGCCGCCGCCATCGTCGCTGATCTCAAGCACCAGCAGGCCGGCCTGGTGCGAGGCACGCAGGCGGATCTGCCCTTCCAGGGGCTTGCCGGCCACCAGGCGCCGCTCGGGCGATTCGATACCGTGATCGACGGCATTGCGCAGCAGGTGAGTCAAGGGCGCTTCGAGCTTTTCCAGTACGTCGCGGTCGACCTGAGTTTTCTCGCCGTCGATGTCCAGGCGCACCTGCTTGCCCAGCGAACGACCAAGGTCACGGACCATGCGGCTTTGCCCGGTCAGCACATCGGCAAACGGACGCATGCGACAGGCCAGTGCAGTGTCGTACAGCAGCTGCGCGCGCTGGCTGGCCTGCCAGCCGAACTCATCGAGATCGGAGGCTTGCTGCAACAGAATTTGCTGGGTCTCACCGAGCAGACGCTGGGCCTGGGCCAAAGCGTCCTGGACTTCGGCGCTCTGGCCGCTGCTTTCCAGTTGCTGCTTGAGGCCATCGAGGGCGCGGATGCTTTGCCCGTGCATGCGCTTGAGGCGCTGCAGGGTGGCCAGGTAAGGCTTGAGCCGCTGGGTTTCGACCAGCGATTTGCTCGACAGGTCGAGCAGGCTGTTCAGGCGCTCAGCCGTGACCCGCAAGACCCGCTCACCGCCCTCGGTCGTGCGTTTGCCGCTGCGCACCGGCGCGGCTTCGACCTCGGGCTCGGGGTCAACGCTTGGCAGCTCGGCCGCCAGTGGTTCGGGTTCGGGCTCGGGTTCCGGCAATGGCGGCGCTGCGATCGCAGGCGCTGCTGGTGCACCAGGGTCGAGCAACGCGGCCATCTGCACCAGAAAGGTCTGCACCGCGGCGTCGATACTGGCATCGCCCGGCGTGGCGATGCGCATCAGCAGGTCGGTGCCCTGCAACAGCGCATCGATGTGCTCCGGGCGCAGCAGCAAGCGGCCTTCCTGGGCGCCGACCAGGCAGTCTTCCATGACATGGGCGACGCTGACCCCGGCATCGACGCCGACAATCCGCGCCGCGCCCTTGAGCGAATGGGCTGCGCGCATGCACGCTTCAAGCTGGTCGGCCTGGGTCGGGTTGCGCTCCAGCGCCAGCAGCCCGGCACTGAGCACCTGGGTCTGGGCTTCGGCCTCCAGGCTGAACAGCTCGAGCAACGAGGCGTCGCGCATTTGCTCTGGGGTCATGACAGGCTCCGGTTCACGGCAGACAGCACTTGGTCTTCATCCAGCACGCGAACACTGCGTCCACGCCATTGCAGCACCGCTGCGGTAAAACGCGTTTCGCCCTGCTCGGCCCCCAGACGGACGGGGTCCAGAGCATGGATGCCGTCCACTTCATCGACCTGGACCACCACCGAGCCGCCGGCAGCGGCGATGATCAGCATGCGCGGCATGATCCGCGCCGAGGTTGGCGCCGAACCCTGGGTTTCAAGGCCGAGCAGGTCGCCCAGCGACAGGCAGGGCACCAGCGCGCCACGTACATTGGCCACGCCATGCAGCACCCGCGAGCGCTGGTGTGGCAGGGAATGCACCTGCTGCAGCGGCGCAACCTCGACCAGGCAGCGGGTGGCCAGCGCCAGCCACTCCTCGCCCAGGCGAAACAGCAGCAATGAGCGGCCACTGCTGGCTTGCTCAGGCGCCTCGCTCTGCTCGTGGGCTTCCTGAGACAACGAATAGCGGTCCAGCAGGCGCGTCGCTGCAGCGGCATAGACGTCGCAGTTGCGGCAGTGAATATGTTCATCAAGCAGCGGGCAGCTCTTGTCGCCGTGTACGCCGATACGGTTCCAGCAATCGTCGATGCTGGCGGCGTCACTGGCGACCAGTTGCACGTCGTTGTCACCCATCATTGCTCAGACTCCCGGTCAGCGCGCCGTGCGGCCCGTTCCTGCAGGCGCCGGGCGCCTGCGACATCACCTTGCGAAGCCAGCAGCGCGGCCAGGTGCACCAGTGCCTCCGGATGCTGGGGGTCAAGGTACAGCGCCTTGCGGTAATGGCTCAGGGCTTCGCCGCTGTCGCCGGCGGTATCACTGAGCAAGCCCAGCCAGTAGAACACCTGGGCAGTGGGCGGATACTGCTGCAGGTAGCGGGTACACGCGGCCTGGGCCTCGGTGCTGCTGCCGGCATTGGCCAACTGGGCGATCTGCGCCAGCAATTGGCTGGCCGCATCCTGCGCGGCGGGCTTCGCCGGCGGCGGCGCAATCGGCTTGAGCTTGCGGACTGTCAGCGGCGCCGACGCCGGGCGCGGCACGCTGGCCGCCGTCACCGGCACTGTCAACGGCAAAGGGATCGCCAACGGCTTGCTCGGCGGCGCCGGCTGCATTTCAGCCTGGCGTACGTAGGCAAAGGATTGGGCAATGCCCACCGGGCGCATGCCCATGCGTGCCAGCAGGCTGCCTTCGGCCGGGCCGATGAACAGCACACCTTGCTCATGGATCAGGCTTTTGAGCACCTCGAACACCCGCTGCTGGGTGGGGACGTCGAAATAGATCAGCAGGTTGCGGCAGAACACGAAATCGTAACTGCCCTCCCGGGCCTTGAGCGCCGGATCCAGGACATTGCCGACCTGCAGCTTGACCTGCTGGCGAACCCGCTCGTCGAGGCGCTGGCCTTCGTCGCTGTCGCTGAAGTGCCGCTCGCGAAAGTCCAGGTGCGAGCCACGGAACGAGTTGCGCCCGTACAGCGCCTGTTCGGCGCGATCAATCGAATTGGGGCTGATGTCCATAGCGTCGACGCGAAAGCTGTGCCCGGCAAAGCCGCCGTCGAGCAGGGCCATGGCAATCGAATACGGCTCTTCGCCGGTCGAGCACGGCAGGCTGAGGATGCGCAGCGGGCGCATGCCACCGAGCTCGGCCAGGCGCTTGCGCGCCAGGGTCACCAGGGCGTTGAACGACTCCGGATAACGGAAGAACCAGGTTTCCGGGACGATCACCGCCTCGATCAGCGCCTGCTGCTCCTGGCTCGACTGCTGCAGGCGCAGCCAGTAGTCATCCAGGTCGCGGGCTTCGAGGGTGGCGCAGCGCTGACGCAAGGCGCGCTCGACCATCGCTGCGCCGACCGAGGCGACATCCAGGCCGATCCGATCCTGCAAAAAGCGAAAGAAGCGCTGTTCGCCACTCATGCCAGGCCCTCGTCGCTCGCCGCCAGCTCAGGCGGGAACAACAGCTGGCGCACCTCGGCGCTGAGCAGGTCCTGTACACCGATGCACTGCAGCAAACCGTGGGCATCCTCGCGCACCGGCCCCAGGTAAGGCGCCTGCTGGTTGTCCAGGCCATAGGGCTGGAACTCGGCGGGGTCGCAACGCAGGGTATCGGTGGCCTGTTCGAGGATCAGCCCCAGCCGCAAGTGCGGGCGCAACGGGTCGGCACGGTAGTGCACCAGGACCAGGCGCGTGCTGGTGCGCACCGGCGCCGGCAAACCGAAGCTCAAGGCGCCGACGTCGATCACCGGTACCAGCGCGCCACGATGCGCCAGCACCCCGGCCACCCAGGCCGGGGTCTGGGCAATGGGCTTGAGCGGCAGGCGCGGCAGCACTTCGGCGACCTCATGGGCGTCCAGGGCAAAGCGCTGGTCGCCGATGCGAAACACCAGGTACAGGGTGCCGTGGGAGGCCGCATCCTGGTTGCGGCGAGGCTGAAGGTCGTTCATCGGCAGGTCAGACTTTGAACCGCGACACGCCGCCACGCAGGCCGGTGGCCACCTGGCTCAGTTCGTCAATGGCAAAGCTGGCCTGGCGCAACGATTCGACCGTCTGGCTGCTGGCATCGCCCAACTGCGCCAGGGCGTGGTTGATCTGTTCGGCGCCGGTGGCCTGGGCCTGCATGCCTTCATTGACCATCAACACCCGCGGCGCCAGGGCCTGGACCTGGTGAATGATCTGGGTCAGTTGCTCGCCGACCTGCTGCACCTCGAACATGCCGCGGCGCACTTCTTCGGAGAACTTGTCCATGCCCATGACCCCGGCCGACACCGCCGACTGGATCTCGCGAACCATCTGCTCGATGTCGTAGGTGGCCACGGCAGTCTGGTCGGCCAGGCGCCGCACTTCAGTGGCGACCACGGCGAAACCGCGGCCGTATTCACCGGCTTTTTCCGCCTCGATGGCGGCGTTGAGCGACAGCAGGTTGGTCTGGTCGGCGACCTTGACGATGGTCACCACCACCTGGTTGATGTTGCCGGCCTTCTCGTTGAGGATCGCCAGCTTGTTGTTGACCAGATCGGCCGCGCCCATCACCTGGTGCATGGTCTCTTCCATGCGCGCCAGGCCCTGCTGGCCGGAGCCGGCCAGGATCGAGGCCTGGTCGGCGGCCGAGGTCACTTCGGTCATGGTCCGCACCAGGTCGCGGGAAGTCGCGGCGATTTCCCGCGAAGTCGCGCCGATTTCGGTGGTGGTGGCGGCGGTCTCGGTGGCGGTGGCCTGTTGCTGCTTGGAGGTGGCGGCAATCTCGGTCACCGAAGTGGTGACCTGCACCGAGGAGCGCTGGGCCTGGGACACCAGGTTGGTCAGTTCGCCCATCATTTCGTTGAAGCCGGTTTCCACCGCGCCGAACTCATCCTTGCGGTCCAGGTTCAGGCGCACGCTGAGGTCGCCGCCGCTGAGCTTGTCCAGGGCATGGACGATACGCTGCATCGGCGCGGTGATGGCACGCATCAGCACCAGCCCGCAGATGGTTGCCGCGACAATCGCCAGCAACAGCGAGACGATCATGCTGAACTTGGCCGTGGCCACGGCGCTGACGATGGAGTCGGTGGCGGATTCGGCCGAATGACGGTTGCGCTCGATCACCCCGTTCAGGTGCTTGCGGCCATCGACCCAGGCCGGGGTCAGCACCTCGGCGAGCAGGCGCTGGGCTTCGGGGTAATCCTTCTTGCGGTAGGCCTCCAGGACGCTATCCACCGCTTTCAGGTAGCCCGCTTCGAGCTGGCCGAACTGGTCGAAGCTGGCCTGGTCGTCCTTCTCGCGAATGGTCGCCTGGTAGCTGGCCATGTGCTGTTTGAGGCGCTCTTCAAAGCCCTTGTACAGCTCCATGTCGGCCGAGGTGAGCTCGCGATGGTCACTCAGGCCCACCAGCTGCTGGGTCAGTACATAGCTGTCGACCCAGGCACTGCGAATCATGGAGCTGTAGTAGACCCCGGGGATGCTGTCGGTTCGCACCGCTTCCTCGCCGGACTCTATGGCCACCAGTCGCGAATAGGCAGCGACCACCATCAGCGACATGATGGCGATAATCACGGCGAAGCTCGCCAGGATCCGTTGGCGCAAGGTCCAGTTTTTCACAGTCAGCCCTCAAGTGTTCTACGCGAGCAGGAAAAATGGGCAGAGTATAGCCCAGCGGCTGCGCGCTTTTGCGGCTGACTTAACGGCTGGATCGGGCCAAACGGGCTAGATACTGGCCATTAGCCCGGTTTCATTGACTGGCAGCAAGTTTTACCTGGTTTTCCAGCTCGCTCTTGAGCGCCGGGTCAAGCTTGAGCTGGCGCGCCAGTTCGTCCAGGTAGGCACGCTCCATGAAATGCTCCTCGTCCACCAGCATGACACTGGCGATGTACATTTCGGCGGCCATTTCCGGGGTGCTGGCGGCGCGGGCGACGTCGGCCGGGTCCAGCGGTTTGTTCAGCTCGGCGTGCAGCCAGTGTTGCAGTTCCTGGTCGCTGGACAGCTTGACGAATTCGCCCTCGATCAGCGCCCGCTCGCGGTCATCGACATGGCCATCGGACTTGGCCGCTGCCACCAGCGCCTTGAGGATCGCCTGGCTGTGCTGCTCGACCTGGGCCGGCGGCAGGCGGTCGAGGGTTTGCGGCTCACCCTGCACCGCAGTGCCCTGCTTGGCCTGCCAGTTGCCGTAGGCCTTGTAGGCGATCACCCCGAGGGCCGCCAGGCCGCCGTAGGTCAGGGCCTTGCCGCCGTACTTGCGAGCCTTTTTGTTGCCCATCAGCAAGCCCATCGCCCCTGCCGCCAGAGCACCGCCGCCGGCACCGGAGAGCAGGCTGCCCAGGCCACCACCGCCCTTGCCGCCGAGCAGGTCGCCAAGGCCGCCGGATTTGCCGGCAGGGCTTTTGCCGCCCTGGTTCTGCAGCAGGTCCTGGCCGGATTTGAGCAGTTGATCAAGCAAGCCGCGGGTGTTCATGGGGCATCTCCATGGGGAGGAAAGAAGCCCAAAGAGTACTGCCGCAGGCTGAAGCGAAGCTGAATGCATTTGCTTCCAGATGTTGCCTACGCTTAAACCAGCTATACCTGCACTTTCACCGCCCCGAGATAATTCCAACAAGAGGGAACACCATGTTCGTGCACAAGACCGCCACGCTCTGCGCCCTGAGCACCGCCCTGCTGGCCAGCGCCAGCCTGCAGGCCGCCGAACCCCTGAAAGCCGTGGGCGCCGGCGAAGGCCAGCTGGATATCGTCGCCTGGCCGGGTTACATCGAGCGCGGTGAAAGCGACAAGGCCTACGACTGGGTGACCGGCTTCGAGAAGGACACCGGCTGCAAGGTCAGCGTCAAGACCGCCGCCACCTCCGACGAGATGGTCAGCCTGATGACCAAGGGCGGTTACGACCTGGTCACCGCCTCCGGTGACGCCTCGCTGCGCCTGATCGCCGGCAAGCGCGTGCAGCCGATCAACACCGCGCTGATCCCCAACTGGAAGAACCTCGACCCGCGGCTCAAGGACGGCGCCTGGTACGTGGTCAACCAACAGGTGTACGGCACGCCCTACCAATGGGGTCCGAACGTGCTGCTGTACAACACCGAGGTGTTCAAGCAGGCGCCGACCAGCTGGAGCGTGGTTTTCGAGCCGCAGGAGCTGCCCGACGGCAAGCCCAACAAGGGCCGGGTGCAGGCCTACGACGGGCCGATCTACATCGCCGATGCGGCGCTGTACCTGAAGTCGGCCAAACCTGAACTGGGTATCCACAACCCCTATGAACTGAACGAAACCCAGTACCAAGCGGTGCTCGACCTGCTGCGCCAGCAACATCCGCTGATCCACCGTTACTGGCACGATGCCACGGTGCAGATGAGTGACGTCAAGAACGAGGGCGTGGTCGCCTCCAGTTCCTGGGGCTACATGGTCAACGGCCTGCAAGCCGACAAACAGCCGGTGGCCTCGACCATTCCCAAGGAAGGCGCCACCGGCTGGGCCGACACCACCATGCTGCACAGCGAGGCCAAGCACCCCAACTGCGCCTACAAGTGGATGGACTGGTCGCTGCAGCCCAAGGTCCAGGGCGACGTAGCGGCCTGGTTCGGCTCGCTGCCCGCGGTGCCGGCGGCCTGCAGCGGCAGCGAACTGCTCGGCGCCGAGGGCTGCAAGACCAATGGTTTCGACCAGTTCGACAAGATCGCCTTCTGGAAGACCCCGCAGGCCGAAGGGGGCAAGTTCGTGCCCTATAGCCGCTGGACCCAGGACTATATTGCGATCATGGGCGGCCGTTAGGGCCCTGTCGCGGGGCAAGCCCGTTCCCACCTGAAGACGCGGGCTTGCTCCCTCTTGCTGGAGCTTCGCACCATGACCCTTGCAGTGCAGTTCACCAATGTCTCGCGCACCTTTGGCGAGGTCAGGGCGGTTGACCAGGTGTCGATCGACATCCACGACGGTGAGTTCTTCTCGATGCTCGGCCCCTCGGGGTCGGGCAAGACCACCTGCCTGCGCCTGATTGCAGGCTTCGAGCAACCCAGTGCCGGGTCGATCCGCATCCACGGTGAAGAGGCGGCGGGGTTGCCGCCCTACCAGCGCGACGTCAACACGGTGTTCCAGGACTACGCGCTGTTCCCGCACATGAACGTGCGCGACAACGTCGCCTATGGCCTCAAGGTCAAGGGCGTGGCCAAGGCCGAACGCCATGCCCGCGCCGAAGAGGCCCTGGTCATGGTTGCCCTGGGCGGCTATGGCCAGCGCAAGCCGGTGCAACTGTCTGGCGGCCAGCGCCAGCGCGTGGCCCTGGCGCGGGCGCTGGTCAATCGCCCGCGGGTGCTGCTGCTCGATGAACCGCTGGGAGCGCTGGACCTGAAACTGCGCGAGCAAATGCAGGGCGAGCTGAAAAAGCTGCAGCGCCAATTGGGCATCACCTTCATCTTTGTCACCCATGACCAGACCGAGGCGCTGTCGATGTCGGACCGCGTCGCGGTGTTCAACCGCGGCCGCATCGAGCAGGTCGACACTCCACGCAACCTGTACATGAAGCCGGCGACCACTTTCGTCGCCGAGTTCGTCGGCACCTCGAATGTGCTGCGCGGCGCATTGGCGCAGCAGCTCAATGGCAGCCAGCTGCCGTTCTCGATCCGCCCGGAACACATCCGCCTTGGCGACCAGCCAGCGGCCAGCAACGAAATCCAGGTCAGCGGCCTGCTCCACGATATCCAGTACCAGGGCAGCGCCACCCGCTACGAGCTGCAGCTGGACAACGGCCAGTTGCTGAGCATCAGCCAGGCCAACAACCAGTGGCAGGAACACGCCGCGCCCTGGCAGCCAGGCCAGCGCCTGCAGGCACGCTGGGCCCGCGAGGCGATGACGGCGTTGCAGGAAACCGTGCCCGGCGAGGGCCACTGAAATGACCCAGGCTCTGGCAAACCGCGCGCCGGGCGTCATGCGGCGCTTCTCGACCCTGCTCTACCGGCGCCCCAACCTGTACCTGGCGCTGCTGCTGGTGCCGCCGCTGCTGTGGTTTGGCGCGATCTACCTGGGGTCGCTGCTGAGCCTGCTGTGGCAGGGTTTCTACACCTTCGACGACTTCACCATGGCGGTCACCCCTGACCTGACCCTGGGCAACTTCGCTGCGCTGTTCAACCCATCGAACTTCGACATCATCCTGCGCACCCTGGGCATGGCCATCGCCGTGTCGCTGGCTAGCGCCGTGCTGGCCTTCCCCATCGCCTACTACATGGCCCGCTACACCAGCGGCAAGACCAAAGCGTTCTTTTATATCGCGGTGATGATGCCGATGTGGGCCAGCTACATCGTCAAGGCCTACGCCTGGACCCTGCTGCTGGCCAAGGGCGGCGTGGCCCAGTGGTTCGTCCAGCAACTCAACCTGGGGCCGGTGCTGCAGTTCATCCTCGGTATTCCCGGGGTCGGCGGCAGCACCCTGTCGACCTCGCACCTGGGGCGCTTCCTGGTGTTCGTGTACATCTGGCTGCCGTTCATGATCCTGCCGATCCAGGCTTCACTGGAACGCCTGCCGCCATCACTGCTGCAAGCCTCGGCAGACCTTGGCGCGCGGCCGCGGCAGACCTTCATGCAGGTAATCCTGCCGCTGTCGGTACCTGGCATAGCCGCAGGCTCGATCTTCACCTTCTCGCTGACCCTGGGCGACTTTATCGTCCCGCAACTGGTCGGCCCGCCCGGCTACTTCATTGGCAGCATGGTCTATGCCCAGCAGGGCGCCATCGGCAACATGCCCATGGCCGCCGCCTTTACCCTGGTGCCGATCGTGCTGATTGCCGTGTACCTGACCATAGTCAAACGCCTGGGGGCCTTCGATGCACTCTGAACGCGCCTCGATCGGCCTGCGCCTGGCGGCCTGGGGCGGGCTGGTGTTCCTGCACTTCCCGATCCTGATCATCTTCCTCTATGCCTTCAACACCGAGGACGCCGCCTTCAGCTTTCCGCCCCAGGGCTTGACCCTGAAGTGGTTCAGCGTGGCGTTTGCGCGCCCGGACGTGCTGGAGTCGATCAAACTGTCGCTGCAGGTCGCCTGCCTGGCGACGCTGATCGCCCTGGTGCTCGGCACCCTGGCCTCGGCGGCGCTGTACCGGCGCAGCTTTTTCGGCAAGGAGAGCATCTCGCTGATGCTGATTTTGCCCATCGCCCTGCCCGGGATCATCACCGGCATCGCCCTGCTCTCGGCATTCAAGACCCTGGGGATCGAGCCGGGCATTTTCACCATCGTCGTCGGCCACGCGACCTTTTGCGTGGTGATCGTCTACAACAACGTCATCGCCCGCCTGCGGCGCACCTCGCAGAGCCTGATCGAGGCGTCGATGGACCTGGGCGCCGACGGCTGGCAGACCTTTCGCTACATCGTTTTGCCCAACCTCGGCTCGGCACTGCTGGCCGGCGGCATGCTGGCCTTTGCCTTGTCGTTCGATGAAATCATCGTCACCACCTTCACCGCTGGCCACGAGCGCACCCTGCCAATCTGGCTGCTCAACCAGTTAAGCCGGCCGCGCGATGTGCCGGTCACCAACGTAGTGGCCATGTTGGTGATGCTGGTGACCATGCTGCCGATCCTCGGCGCCTATTACCTGACCCGCGGCGGCGAAAGCGTAGCCGGCAGCGGCAAGTAACTCCTGGAGGACTGGACCATGCAAACCCGACTGTTAATCAACGGCCAACTGGTGGACGGCGAAGGCGCAGGCTACGCGGTGCTCAACCCGGCGCTGGGCAGCGTGCTGGTGGAAGTCAACGAGGCCAGCGAGGCCCAGGTCGATGCTGCCGTGCGCGCCGCCGACCGTGCCTTCGACAGCTGGTCGCAGACCACGCCCAAAGAGCGTTCGCTGTTGCTGCTCAAACTTGCCGACGCCATCGAGGCCCACGGCGAAGAGCTGGCCCGCCTGGAGTCGGACAACTGCGGCAAGCCCTATGCCGCTGCGCTCAATGACGAGATCCCGGCGATCGCCGATGTGTTCCGCTTTTTTGCCGGTGCCAGCCGCTGTCTGGGCGGCTCGGCTGCCGGTGAATACCTGCCGGGGCATACCTCGATGACCCGTCGCGACCCGCTGGGCGTGGTCGCCTCGATCGCGCCGTGGAACTACCCACTGATGATGGTTGCCTGGAAGATCGCCCCGGCGCTGGCCGCCGGCAACACCGTGGTGCTCAAGCCGTCGGAGCAAACGCCGCTGACTGCGCTGCGCCTGGCAGAACTTGCCAGCGAGCTGTTGCCGGCCGGCGTGCTGAACATTCTTTTCGGTCGCGGGCCGAGCGTCGGCACGCCGCTGGTGACCCACCCGAAAGTGCGCATGGTGTCGCTGACCGGCTCGATCCCAACCGGCGCCAACATCATCGCCAGCACCGCCGACAGCGTGAAGCGCATGCACATGGAACTGGGCGGCAAGGCCCCGGTGATCATTTTTGATGATGCCGATATCGACGCCGCGGTCGACGGCATCCGCACCTTCGGCTTCTACAATGCTGGCCAGGACTGCACCGCCGCCTGCCGCATCTATGCCCAAAGCGGCATCTACGAGCAATTCGTCGAAAAGCTCGGCAAGGCCGTGGCCAGCATCAAGCATGGCCTGCAGAACGACCCGGACACCGAGCTCGGCCCGCTGATCACCGCCCAGCACCGCGACCGGGTGGCGGCCATGGTCGAACGGGCGATTGCCCAGCCGCATATTCGCCTGGTCACCGGTGGCAAGGCGGTGGCCGGTGACGGTTTCTTTTTCGAACCTACGGTGCTGGCCGATGCCCAGCAGGATGACGAGATCGTCCGCCGCGAGGTGTTCGGGCCGGTGGTCTCGGTAACCCGTTTCGACGATGAAGCGCAGGCCCTGGCCTGGGCCAACGATTCCGACTACGGCCTGGCGTCGTCGCTGTGGACCGCCGACGTCGGCCGTGCCCATCGCGTTTCGGCGCGCCTGCAGTACGGCTGTACCTGGGTCAACACGCACTTTATGCTGGTCAGCGAAATGCCCCATGGCGGTCAGAAACTGTCTGGCTATGGCAAGGATATGTCCATGTACGGGCTGGAGGACTACACCTGCGTCCGGCATGTGATGTTCAAACATTAAGGTAAGGACACCCATGGAAATCACCCGACGCGACTTCATCAACGGAGTCGCCATCGGCGTCGCAGCGGGCCTGACCCCGCTGCAACTGCTTCAGGCGGCCCCCAGCGGGCGCTATTACCCACCGGCCTTGACCGGTTTGCGTGGCAGCCATGTCGGCGCCTTCGAAGTTGCGCACCAGATGGGCTGGGAGAAAAAGACCTTCGCCACCGACGCCCTGCCGATCAGCGAGGAATACGACCTGGTGGTGGTCGGCGGCGGCATCAGCGGCCTGGCGGCGGCGTTCTTCTATCGCGAGAAACATCCCGCCGCGAAGATCCTGATCCTCGAGAACCACGACGATTTCGGCGGCCACGCCAAGCGCAACGAGTTCAGCGCCGGTGGGCGGATGATCCTCGGTTATGGCGGCAGTGAAGCCTTGCAGTCGCCCAACCATCTGTACAGCAAGGAGGTCAACGGCCTGCTGCAAAAGCTTGGCGTCGATATCAAGCGTTTCGAGACCGCCTTTGACCGCAGCTTCTACCCCGACCTGGGCCTGTCGCGCGCGGTGTTCTTCGACCAGGAAACCTTCGGCGAAGACAAGCTGGTCACTGGCGACCCGACGCCGATGGTCGCCGACGACATCGCCCCGAGCCAGCTCAACGCCCGCCCGATTGCCGATTTCATCAATGACTTCCCCCTGCCCGCAAGCGACCGCAAGGCGCTGATCGACCTGCACCAGGCGCCGCGCGACTACCTGGCCGGCAAGTCGCTGGAGGACAAGACGGCCTATCTGGAGCGCACCAGCTACCGCGACTTCCTGCTCAAGGACGTCGGCCTGTCGGCCAGGGCGGTCAAGTACTTCCAGGGCCGCACCAACGACTTCATGGCCGTGGGCATCGATGCCGTCGCCGCTGCCGACGCCTACTCTGTCGGCTTCCCGGGCTTTGCCGCGATGAACCTGGCGCCGCTCAGCGAGGAAGCCAAGGCGGAGATGGAAGAGCCCTACATCTACCACTTCCCCGACGGTAATGCGTCAGTGGCACGCCTGCTGGTCCGCAGCCTGGTGCCATCGGTGGCGCCGGGCCAGAGCATGGAAGACATCGTCCTCGCCAATTTCGACTACAGCCAGCTCGACCGCGCCGGGCAACCGCTGCGCCTGCGCCTGAACAGCACGGCGGTGAGCGTGCGCAACGTCGCGGGTGGAGTCGATGTCGGCTACAGCCGCGCCGGGCAACTGGCCAAGGTGCGCGCCAAGCACTGCATCCTGGCCTGCTACAACATGATGATCCCCTACCTGCTGCGCGACCTGTCGGTCGAACAGGCCCACGCCCTGAGCCAGAACGTCAAGTTCCCGCTGGTGTACACCAAGGTCATCGTGCGCAACTGGCAAGCGTTCCAGAAGCTTGGCGTGCACGAGATCTACGCCGCCACCCAGCCCTACAGCCGGATCAAGCTCGACTACCCGGTGAGCCTCGGCGGCTACGAACATCCACGCGACCCGGCGCAGCCCATCGGCCTGCACATGGTGTTTGTCCCGACCAGCCCCGACAGCGGCATGAACAGCCGCGACCAGGCCCGTGCCGGACGCGGGCGCCTGTACGGCACCTCATTCGAGGTACTGGAAAGCCAGCTGCGCGAGCAGTTGCAACGCATGCTGGGTCCTGGTGGCTTTGACCACAACAAGGACATCCTGGCGATCACGGTCAACCGCTGGCCCCATGGTTATGCCTGCTCCACCAATACCCTCTACGACGACCCGGCGCAGATCGAGCAGTGGATGGAGCTGGCGCGCCAGCCCGTGGGCAAGGTCAGCATCGCCAACTCGGACGCGGCCTGGAGCGCCTATGCCCATGCGGCGATTGATGAGGCGTGGCGTGCGGTGGGGGAACTGGGCTAAATCCAGGAAACCTCCTTCATCCATAAAGGCTTCGCCCTACGGACATCCCATTGCTGCATCGCAGACGGTATCATAATCTGATACCATGAATAATCATCAGCGCAGTACGCTGAAGTCAATCTTCAGCAAACCGATACCCGGCAATCTGGAATGGGCTCGCATCGAATCTTTGTTGGTCGGTGCGGGAGCCCGGGTAATCGAAGGCAGAGGTTCACGCGTGCGCTTTGAACTCAATGGTGTGATCGCGACGTTCCATCGCCCTCATCCGGATAAAGATGCCAAGCCTTATCAGATCCGCGATGCGCGGTACTTTCTGGAACAGGCAGGAGTGACCCCATGAATGTCATGAACTACAAGGGCTACGCCGCCCGTATTGAATACAGCGATGAAGACCAATTGCTGATCGGCCATGTCGCCGGTATACGCGATGTGATCGGCTTTCACGCGCAATCGGTCCCGCAGTTGCGCAGCGCCTTCGAAGAAGCCGTGGATGACTACCTTGATACCTGCGCGCGCCTGGGACGTGAACCACAGAAAGCTTACTCGGGGAAATTGAGCTTGCGCCTTGAGCCGACGCTGCATGCCAGCGTCGCGCAAAAAGCTGAGTTGGCAGACAAAAGCATCAACCAGTGGGTCAGCGATGTGTTGAGCCAGGCCGCACATGCCTAAGGCCCGCTCCCACAGAGGGTTTATGTACGCCGAACCTGTGGGAGCTGGCTTGCCTGCGATCGAGCGCGAAGCGCTCGCCATTCAGTCAATCGCGTAAATCAGACTCATGTATCGGCTGCTCGCGACTGGTAGCCCGTTGATACTGCGCCGGCCACACCGCCTTGTTGCCGCCCAGGTCGTCGTCGGCATGCAGCGGCCAGTACGGGTCGCGCAGCAATTCGCGGGCGAGGAAGATGATATCGGCCTGCGCGGTACGCAAGATGGTTTCAGCCTGCATCGGGTCGGTGATCATGCCCACCGTCCCGGTGGCGATCCCCGCCTCTTCCCGCACTTTGGCCGCGAACTGGGTCTGATAGCCCGGCCCGGTCGGGATCTCGGCTTTTACCGAGGTGCCGCCAGAGGACACGTCGATCAGGTCCACGC
Organism: Pseudomonas sp. B21-035; assembly: GCF_024748945.1. Taxonomy (NCBI): domain Bacteria; kingdom Pseudomonadati; phylum Pseudomonadota; class Gammaproteobacteria; order Pseudomonadales; family Pseudomonadaceae; genus Pseudomonas; species Pseudomonas sp. B21-035. The sequence continues at coordinate 1,230,556 of NZ_CP087179.1, read as the reverse complement.
CCAGTTTGCGCAGGCGCTTGGCCAGCTCCACGGTCTCATCCGGGTTCCAGCCATCCTCGACCCAATCAGTGGCCGATAGCCGCACGAACACCGGCAACTCGGCCGGCCACACCTCGCGCACCGCTTCGGTCACTTGCAGGGTCAGGCGAATGCGGTTTTCAAAGCAGCTGCCGTACTGGTCGCGGCGCTGGTTGCTCAATGGCGACAGGAACTGGTGCAACAGGTAGCCATGGGCGGCATGCACTTCGACCACCTTGAAACCGGCCTCAAGGGCGCGCCGGGCAGCGGCGACAAAGGCCTGGATGATCTCGCCGATCTGCGCTTCGTTCAGTTCGCTGGGGGCTGTGTGCTCCGGGTCGAAGGCAATTTTCGAGGGCCCCACTGGCACCCAGCCGCCATCGTCGACCTTGACGCTGCCATGCTTGCCCAGCCACGGCCGATGGGTGCTGGCCTTGCGCCCGGCATGGGCCAGCTGAATGCCGGGCACCGCGCCCTGGGCGGTGATGAAACGGGTGATGCGTTGCAGCCCCGGGATCTGCGCGTCGTCCCACAAGCCCAGGTCTTGCGCGGTAATGCGCCCGTCGGCAGTCACGGCAGTGGCTTCGGTGAAAATCAGCCCGGCACCACCCACCGCGCGGCTGCCCAGGTGCACCAGGTGCCAGTCATTGGCCAGGCCGTCGATACTGGAATACTGGCACATGGGTGAGACGGCAATGCGGTTGGGCAGGATCAGCTGGCGCAGGGTATACGGCTCAAGCAGCAGGCTCATGGGGCACCTCTCAAATCAAGTGGTAAGGCTCCAGGTAGTTGACCGGCCGACTACAGAATCTTCCCCGCAGGTTCTTCGACCCATCATTCGAAGCCTAGACCACTTTGCCCCGTGAGATCAGCGCGGCTCGATATGCGCGATCATCAGTTGCACGCTTTCCTGGCCGCGAAACTCGTTGACGTCGAGCTTGTAGGCCAGCTCGACCCAGCGCACGGTGGGGTTGGGCCAGACTTCCCGGTCGACGCCAAAGGCGATGCCATCGAGCTTGAGCGAACCGCATTCGCTCTTGAGCACCACCTTCAGGTGCCGCTCACCGACGATCCGTTGCTCGACCAGCTGGAACACCCCGTGGAACAGCGGCTCGGGGAAGTGCTGGCCCCACGGCCCGGCATTGCGCAAAGCCCGGGCCAGCTCCAGGTGGAACTCCTCGACCGCCAGGGTGCCGTCCGACAGCAAGCGGCCGGTGAGGTCTTCTTCACGCAGCTGGCGACGGGTTTCTTCGTCGAAGGCCTGGGCAAAGGCCGGAAAGTTATCAGCCGGCAGCGACAGGCCGGCGGCCATGGCGTGGCCGCCGAACTTGCTGATCAACTGCGGATGGCGCGCCGCCACGGCATCCAGTGCATCGCGAATATGAAAGCCCGGCACCGAGCGCGCCGAGCCCTTGAGCATGCCGTCGCCGGCATCGGCAAAGGCGATGGTCGGGCGGTGGTAACGCTCTTTCAGGCGCGAGGCAAGGATGCCGATCACGCCCTGGTGCCAGTCCGGCTCGAACAGGCACAGGCCGAACGGCATCGATTCCAGCGGCAGGTCCTTGAGCTGGGCCAGGGCTTCGCGCTGCATGCCCTGCTCGATGGATTTGCGGTCCTGGTTCAGTTCGTCGAGCTGGCCGGCCATTTCCCGGGCCAGGTTGGCATCGTCACTGAGCAGGCACTCGATGCCCAGGCTCATGTCGTCCAGGCGCCCGGCCGCATTGAGCCGTGGGCCAAGAATAAAGCCAAGGTCGGTGGAGGTGATACGCGCATGATCGCGGCGGGCCACTTCAAGAATGGCCTTGAGCCCCGGCCGCGCCCGTCCGGCACGGATGCGTTCCAGGCCCTGGTGCACCAGGATGCGGTTGTTGGCATCCAGCGGCACCACGTCAGCGACGCTGCCCAGGGCCACCAGATCAAGCAGCTCGCCAATGTTCGGTTGCGGCGCGTTGTCGTAGTGACCGAGGCTGCGCAACCGCGCGCGCAAGGCCATCAGCACATAGAAAATCACCCCGACCCCGGCCAGCGCCTTGCTGGGGAACTCGCAGCCCGGCTGGTTGGGATTGACGATGGCGTCGGCCGCCGGCAGCTCATGGCCAGGCAGGTGGTGATCGGTCACCAGGACCTTCAATCCCGCAGCTTTGGCGGCGGCCACGCCTTCGACGCTGGAAATGCCGTTGTCGACGGTGATCAGCAATTGCGGCTGGCGCTGCAAGGCCACTTCGACAATCTCCGGAGTCAGGCCATAGCCGTACTCGAAGCGGTTGGGCACCAGGTAATCAACATGGGCAGCACCCAGCAGACGCAGGCCGAGCAGGCCGACGGTGCTGGCGGTGGCGCCGTCGGCATCGAAGTCGCCGACGATAAGGATGCGCTGGCGTTCTGCCAGTGCCGTCACCAGCAGGTCGACTGCCGCCTCGATGCCCTTGAGCTGCTGGTAAGGCAGCAGGCGCGCCAGGCTCTTATCCAGCTCGGCTGCCGATTGCACGCCACGGGCGGCATACAGGCGGGTCAGCAAGGGTGGCAGGTCGCCGAGAAAGGGCAACGTGGACGGCAACGGGCGGGGATCGATACGCATGGGGCGTTGGGGCTTCTCGTCAATCAGGGATGTTCGGCTTGAAAGGACGCGCGATCAGCGCTCGCCCATCAGCCATTGCAGCTGGACTTCGTGCTGGCCGCGATCGTCGGTGACGAACACCGTGCCTTCGCTGATCATCACGTCCCACTTGATCGCCCGCGGCATGTCCTTGGCCAGGGTTTCCAGTACTTCCTGGGGCACGGCGGCGATGTTGAGGTTTTTCAGGTTCTTGACCGCCGGCAGCACCTTGGTTTCCCACACGCGCAAGCTGCCATAGGCCAGCAGGCTGGTGCGCTCGGTGCGACGCGAGCACCAGGTCAGACGATCGGCATCGGGCTGGCCGACTTCGATCCAGTGCAGGATGCGGTCGTCCAGGCTTTTTTCCCACACCGCCGCTTCGTCCACGTCCGACAGACCTCGGCCAAAAGACAGTTGCTCGTTGTACCACAGGGCGTAGGCCAGCAGACGCACGGCCATGCGCTCTTCGGTTTCCGACGGGTGACGGGCGATGGTCTGCTTGACGCTTTCGTACACACCGCGGTCAAGGTCGGTGAGGTTCAGTTCAAACTTGTAGGTGGTGGATGGCTGGGCCATGGACGGGCTTCTTGCGGCAAGGAAAGTCGCCCAGTCTAACCGATCCGCATGTTCCTTGCGCCGCAGCAGTATCTGGGCGCGCCCAGCTATGATAAAAACGGGGGCCCTGACCCGCTGCCACGGACGCCTCATGCCTACGCCCAGCAAACCTCTCGCCGGCCTCAAAGTCATCGAACTCGGCACCCTGATTGCCGGCCCGTTCGCTTCGCGCATCTGCGCCGAATTCGGCGCCGAGGTAATCAAGGTCGAGTCGCCCGATGGCGGCGACCCGCTGCGCAAGTGGCGCAAGCTGTACGAAGGCACGTCGCTGTGGTGGTTCGTCCAGGCCCGCAACAAGCAGTCGCTCACGCTCAACCTCAAGCATGCCGAAGGGCTGGATATTCTCAAGAAGCTGCTGGCCGAAGCCGACATCCTGATCGAGAACTTCCGCCCCGGGGTGCTGGAAAAACTCGGCCTGGGCTGGGACGTGCTGCACGCCCTCAACCCGAAGCTGGTGATGGTGCGCCTGTCCGGCTTCGGCCAGACCGGGCCGATGAAAGACCAGCCGGGGTTCGGCGCCGTCGGCGAATCCATGGGCGGGCTGCGCTACATCACCGGTTTCGAGGACCGCCCGCCGGTGCGTACCGGCATCTCCATCGGTGACTCGATTGCGGCCTTGTGGGGCGTGATCGGGGCGTTGATGGCCCTGCGCCATCGCGAAGTCAACGGCGGCCAGGGCCAGGTGGTGGATGTCGCCTTGTACGAAGCGATCTTCGCCATGATGGAAAGCATGGTGCCGGAGTTCGACGTGTTCGGCTTTATCCGCGAGCGTACCGGCAACATCATGCCCGGCATCACCCCCTCCTCCATCCACACCAGCGCCGATGGCAAGCACGTGCAGATCGGCGCCAATGGCGATGCGATCTTCAAGCGCTTCATGCAGGCCATCGGCCGCAATGACCTGGCCGACGATCCGGCGCTCGCCAGCAATGACGGCCGCGACCTGCGCCGCGATGAGTTGTACGGGGTGATCGACCGCTGGGCGCGGACTTTGCCACTGGATGCGCTGATGCAGGTGCTCAATGAGGCCCAGGTACCGGCCAGCCGCATCTACAGTGCCGAAGATATGTTCAGCGACCCGCAGTTTCTCGCCCGCGAGATGTTCCTGCAAGCCAAGCTGCCCGACGGCACGCCGTTCAAGATGCCGGGAATCGTCCCCAAGCTCTCGGACACCCCCGGCTCCAGCGAATGGGTCGGGCCGGAGCTTGGAGCCCACACCGAGCAGGTACTGGCCGGGCTGGGTTATGACACAGCTGCGATTGCCCGGCTACGCACGCAAGGCGCAGTCTGAACACGGCACTACTCAAGTTGCGTGGCAACGGTGGAGACCTGGACATGACCCATCACTGGCAAGCGAGCATGCGTCGTGGATTGCCGCTGTTGCTAGGTCTGTTGCTTTGCCTGGGCCTGCCCGCTCCGGCCTCGGCCAAGGAGCGTTTGTTCTGGTTGTTGCGCGACTTGCCGCCGCTGACCATTTTCGAAGGTACCGGCAAGGGCCAGGGGGTGATCGACCGCTTGCTGCCGCTGCTGATCGAACAGATGCCCGAATACGATCACAGCATCGTCCGGGTCAACCGCGCCCGCGGCATCCAGATGCTCCAGGCGCCCACCTTCACCTGCGACCCGACCCTGCTGTGGACCCCGGAGCGAGCGCGCTATGTGCATTTCTCGATCCCCAGCCTGGGCGTGCTCAGCAGCGGCCTGGTGGTCCGGCGCAAGGACCAGCACCTGCTTGACCCCTACCTGCACAACCAGCAGGTCGACCTGCAGACGCTGCTCGGCAGTACCGCGCTCAAGCTGGGTGTGGTGGCCCAGCGCAGCTACAGCCCGGCGGTTGATGAACTGCTCAAGACCCTGCCCGACACTACCCTCAGCCGCCACTACGGCAATGACGCAGTGACCAGCCTGCTGCAAATGCAGCAGCATGACCGCCTGCAACTGGTGCTCGGCTACTGGCCGGAAGTGCGCTACCTGCTGCAACAGCAAGGCTGGCCCAGCGACGACTATGCCTTCTACCCGATCCAGGGAGTCGAGCAGTACCAGTTGCTGCGGGTCGGCTGCTCCGACACGCCGCTGGGGCGCGAAGCCATCAGCCATATCAACAAATTGCTACTGCCGCTGCGCAACGACACCTTGCCCGACCTGTACGCCCAGTGGCTGGCGCCGCAAATGCGCGAACAGTACCTGCACGACAGCCTGCACCTGTTTGGCGAGCACCCCTGAGGCCCGATCGCAGGTAAAAAGAAACCCCGAACGGTGGGGAGGCCGCCCGGGGCTAAACAAAAGCCCATAGGGCTTCGCACGACAGCTTCACGACATCGGAGCAAAATCCCGATCAGCTGTCCTTGTTAGGTCTGATTGCCTTGCCCGGCAAAGGTTCCGTCACACCCCGGCGCTGATCGAGCGGCCTTGCTGCAGATGGCGCTGCGCCGCGATGACGCAAGGCTGCAGGCGGCCCTCTACAATCAGCAGGTCACGCTGCAGGCCATCGACCAGGTCGACCAGCAGGCGCTGGTCCTGCAACTGGCTGGGCTTGACCGTGCGCTGCAGCACGCTGCGGTTGGTTTCGTCGGTCAGGCGCAGGTCGAAATCACAGCCGGTGCTCAGGCGCACCAGCCTGACCCGGTACGGTGCCAATGCTTGACCAAGCAACAATCTGATACATTCCATCTCATTCATTGTTCACCTACCTGTCGAGAAGGGGTCTTTCACTGACCCTGAGGCAGCCGGAAAAGTTCTCTCAGTGCGATTTCCTTTACCCAGCATGCCCGGCAAAAATGACAGATTGAAATCCAGCACGTTGAGCGGAGCCTGCCTGTGACAGCCCCTGCCCCCAGTGAACTGCGCATCATCCTGGCCGATGACCACCCGATCTTTCGTATCGGCCTGCGCGCCGTGCTCGAGCAGCTTCCGGGCATTCGCGTAGTGGGCGAAGCCGGCGGCCCGCTGGAGCTCACGACCCTGCTGCAAAGCCTGGAATGCGACGTGCTGGTGACCGACTTCATGATGCCGCTGGAGCAGCAGAACGATGGCTTGAAGCTGCTCGAACAACTGCGCCGGCACCATCCGCAGTTGCCGCTGCTGGTGGTGACCATGCTCAACAATGCCGGGCTGTTCCGGGCCATGCTGGCCCTGGGCGTCAATGGCCTGCTGAGCAAGGCCAGCCTGGCCGACGAATTGCCCCAGGCCATCGCCCGCCTGCGCAGCGGCAAGATTTACCTGGCCGATTCGGTGCAGCAGTTGCTGTTACAGGACGGCGCCGTGCGTGAAGACCTGGCCCGCGACCAGACGGCGTTGTCGCCGCGCGAGCTGGAAGTCGCCCGCCTGCTCGCCGGCGGCCACACGGTCGGCCAGATCGCCACCCTGCTCAACCGCAGCAAGCAGACAGTGAGCAGCCAGAAGGTCAGTGCCATGCGCAAGCTGGGCCTGGCCAATGACGCCGCGCTGTACCTCTATTTGCAGGAGCACGGCCTGGGCTGAAGGCTGTTCACGCCCTGCGCCGCAGCCTGGCCTCGGCCGGCTCACGCTCGAGCATCCACCGGCGCAGGTCCGGCCCCGCCATCGGCCGGGCAATGAAATAGCCCTGCATGATCGGGCTGCCCAGGGCCTTGATCGCCATCAGGTCATCCACCGTCTCGACGCCCTCGACCACCACGTTCAGGTCCATGCGCCGGGCCATGATCAGCGCCCCCGCCACCACCGCCGCCTTACGGCCATCATCGGCCATGCCCCGGACAAACTCGCTGGGCAGTTTCAACTCGCTGAATGGCAGTTCGAGCAGGCGCTGCAGATTGGACACACCCATGCCGAAATCATCGATCGACAGTTGGCAGCCCTGGATGCGCAGGTGCAGCAGCCCTTCGAGCTGGTTGCTGTCGAGCTGGCAGCCATGGGTTTCGATGACTTCCAGGGTCAGGGCGCTGGCCGGCACGTCATGGCGCTTGAGGGCCGCGACGACCTGCGCGGCGAAATCATCGCGGGTGAGCATCAGCGGGGCGATGTTGACCGCCACGGGTAATGGCTGGCCACTGGCGAGCCTGGCCTGGGCACTGAATGCCAGGGCCTGGTCGAGTACGTGCCAGCTGAGTGCCTCCAGCAACCCGGCGCCTTCAATCAAGGGGAAGAACTGCGCCGGGCTAAGCAAGCCAAGGCTTGGGTGTTGCCAACGTACCAACGCCTCCACCCCGACCAGGGCACCGTCGAAACCCACCTTGGGCTGGTAATGGGCCTGCCACTGCGCCTGGCTCTGCGCCAACTCGGCGGGCGACATGGCCAACAGCTCGGCATGGGCCGGTGCGGCGAGCGCCTGGGGCGAATCGCCGGGCTCGTCGAGGTAGCGGCGCAGCAACTTGTGCAGCGACACGCTGCAAGCCGGCTTCTGCAGGCTGCCGAGCACCCGCAAGCCCAATTGCCGGGCCAGGTCGGCGACGCTATCGAGCACGCCACGTTCGGCGCTGCTGAGGATAATCAAGGCCGCCGCCAGGCCGCTGTCAGCCAGGTGACGGATCAGTTCCAGGCCGTCCTGGCCGTCCATGTGCAGGTCGCAGATGGCGATATCGACCCGTCCGCGCCGGGACAGCGTCTGCCGTGCGCCGTCGACCGACTCTGCCGTCAGCACATCGAAGACGCCATTGGCATTGAGCATCTGATGCAAGGCCATCAGTTGGAAAGGATGATCCTCGAGAATCAAAACCTTCAGTGAGCGCATGAAAATTTCCCCGCAGTAGCCGATCTGAACGACAGCACTGTGCAACTCTAGGAAAATTGACCTAGGACGCCCATAGGACATGTCCTAAAGTTGAGGTGACATTTTCCACAGCTCTTGTTCAATGTCCTGATTCAACTGGTCGATTGCCGCCTGCAATGCTGCCCATCCCGGGTCGGCAGCCTGCGTCGAGCGCACCTGGCTGGCCTTTTCCAGTTGCGCGCACGCCTGCGCCAGGGGCAGCGCATCAATCAGGCAGGCGACGCCCTTGAGGCGGTGCAATGCCACGCCAATGGCTTCCCAGCCTTGGGTCTGGACGGCAGAGGCGAGCAAAGCGGACTCTTCCCGCAGGTTTTTGCGCAACTCCTCAAGCATGCGCCGCAGTACCGCATTGTTGGCCTGGGTCATCTTCTGCAGGGTATCCATCCTGAAGCTGGGCCGCGCGGCCAGCCTGTCGATCACCGCGACAAGCTGGGCCAGCGCAACCGGCTTGACCAGACATTCATCCATGCCGGCCTCCAGGCAGCGGGCGCGCTCCTCTTTCATAGCGTTGGCGGTGCAGCCAACGATGGCGATCGCTGGGCGCTGGCTGTCGCGTTCCAGGCGGCGGATGCCACGGGCCAGCGCATAACCGTTCATCACCGGCATGTTGCAATCGCTGAGCACCAGGTCGAAATCGCCGTCCTGCCAGGCCTGCAAAGCACTCTGGCCGTTCTCCACAGCCAGCACCTCATGGCCAAGGAATTCCAGTTGCTGGCTGAGCACCAAGCGGCTGGCCGAAAGGTCATCAACCACCAGAATCCGCCGCGCCGGCCCGCCCGCCAGCCCACGCGTCGGCGCTGGCGCTACAGGCTCGGCAGCCAGCGCTTCGAGGGTCAGCTCGACACTGACCTCGGTACCTTTGCCCGGCACGCTACGCAGGGCAATGTTGCCGCCCATCAACTCGACCAACTGCCGGCAAATGCTCAGGCCCAGGCCCGAGCCGCCATATTCGGCACCCGCGCCTGCCTGAGCGAAGGGCTGGAACAGCGCGCTCTGCTGTTGCTTGCTGATACCGATGCCGGTGTCACGCACACACAGGCGCAAGCCAATGCCCTGCAAACTGTCGCAGCCCGTGCGGCTGACCTGAAGCTCTACCAGGCCCAGGTGGGTGAATTTCAGGGCGTTGCCCATCAGGTTGGTCAGCACCTGGCGCAAGCGCAGCGGGTCGAACCAGTACACCCCTTCTGCTTCGCTGGCAATTTGCAGGCGCAAGTCCAGGCCCTGAGCCAGGGCCTGGGCCTGGAACTGCTCGACGATAGCCTTGAGAAATGGCGCCAGTGCCCGGGCCTGGGGCTCGAGCTGCAGGCTGCCGGCCTCGATCCGGGCAAGGTCGAGGCTGTCACCGATCAGCGCAATCAGCTCACGGGCTGATTGATGGGCGGTTTCCAGCCGCCGGGACGGCTGCTCGCCGCGGTCCAGGGTGGTTTCCCGCTCAAGTTCGAGCAGGCCGATGATCACCGCCATGGGCGTGCGAATCTCGTGGCTCATGGTCGCCAGAAAGGTACTTTTGGCCTGGTTGGCCTGCTCGGCCTGCTGCCGGGCTTCGACCAGCGCCACCTCCAGTTGCTTGCGCTCGGTGATGTCGATCCAGCCCCCCAGCAGGCCTTGCAGCTGCCCGTCGGCACTGTAGAACGGCACGGTCCACTGGTAGGCATCGGTGCGCTGGCCCTCAAACTCGATACAGCGGTCCGCGAACACCGGTTGCGGATCTTCGAGCAGGCTCAGGTAATCGGCATGCAGTTGCCTGGCCAGCGCCTCGGGAATGACATCGATGTCTGTCAGCCGCCGGCCCTTGACATCTTCCAGGCGCATCGAGAAGGCCTGTTCGTAGCTTTTGTTGCAGGTGATCAGCCGCCCTTCCAGGTCGCGCACGTAGATCGGGTTGGGGATTCCGTCGAGCAGTGCGCGCTTGAACGCCAACTGGTCGTTGAGGGCTTGCTCGGCCTTCTGCCGCTGGTTGATCTGCGCGCGCAAGCGACTGCTCCAGACCAGCGACACCAGCCCGAACAGTACCGCCGCCGCCACGGTCCAGTAGATCCACGGCGCAATCCGCTGCCAGGCCGGCGCTGGCGGCGCCAGCGCGCCCAGCCACTTCATGCGCACGGCACGCAACTCGGCGACCGGGAAGGCTTCCAGGGCCTTGTTGAGGATGCTTTCCAGCTCCGGAGCGCTACGCCGTACCGAGAACCGGTCCGGTGCCCACTTGCCCTCGACTCCACGCCCGACCTTGAGCACCGGGTCGTTGCCGATCACGCTGTAGGCGCCGATTTCGCTGTCGATGGTGGCCAGGGCTTCGCCGTTGCGGACCTTTTCCCGGGCTTGCTCCAGCGAGTCCACCAACAACAGGCGAATACCCGGGTGATCCTCGCGAAGGGTGCTCTCCAGCGCATGCTGCGCCGGCAGTGCCAGGGTCTGCCCGGCCAGTTCGTCCAGCGACGCCAGGCCCAGTTGCGGCGCACGAACGATGAACACCCAGCTCTGCCCGCCAATGGAATGAGTGAACCCGAGAAACTCGCGGCGCTCCGCGGTTTCACTGAGGGTTGTGCTCAAGTCGGCCTGCCCGCTCCTGAGCAGCTCCAGGCTCTGGGCAATCGATTCGGACGGCGCATAGTCAAACTGCAGGCCCGTCATCTGCGCAATGGTCGCCAGCACATCGCTGTTAAGCCCCACCCAGGCGCCCTGGCGAGTGCGGAACAGGTAAGGCGGATACTGGCTACCAACCACGGTCACCCGCGGATGGCTGGCGATCCAGCGGCGCTCGGCGACGCTCAGCTCGACCCGGTGATGAGCCACGTCCGAGCCCAGGCCGGAGGTCCAGCGGCCAAGAATTTCGCGGCGCACCGACTCCTCGATACTGGCCAGCGCCTGGTTGAACATCTCCTGCAGTAGCCGGTCTTCGGCACGCACGGCAAAGGCGAAGCCAATCGGCGGCAAGGCGCTGGGGCCGACCACCTGCAGGCCCAGGTACGGACGCAGCGCGTTGAAGGCACGGATGATGATCTCGTTGCCGACAAACGCATCCACTTCACCCTGATTGAGCGCCTCCAGGGCACTGCTGAGGTTGGGCGCCAGCAGCACCTGGCTGTCGGGATAAACCTGGTGCATGACCCGGGTGTCGGCATAACCGTCGAGCAGGACCACTTTCTTCCCCGCCAGCGACTTTGGCGGCACCGGCGCGCCGCCACGCACCACGACCATGGAGCGGTCCGGAATGTAATCGTCGGAGAACGCCAGGCCCGCCACGCTGCGTTCAAAGCCGTTGGCGCTGGTCAGGACATCGATGTCGCCATGGCGCAAGGCCTCGATCGCCTCCTCGCGCTTGGCGAAGGCCAGCACCTGGGTTTTCACCCCCAGGCGTTCGGCAACCAGGCTCAGGTAGTCGGCGCTGATGCCCTGGTAGCGGTTGCGGTCGATGGTGATGTCCACCGGCTCGTAGTCGGCAAACGAGATACCGACCCGCAACACCCGCGCCGGGCCCAGCCATTGTTGCTGGGCCGCGGTCAATGGCATCGGCCCAAGCTCGGTGAACGGCGGTACCAGGGTAAAGGGCAGGCTCTGGGCGGCCTGGGCCCAGGGCCCGATACCCAGCCAGAACAGGCAGGCCAGCAACAGCCCTGTTGTGCGTCGATGTCCGGTGCTCATTGATACCCTTGATCCGTTGCTGCAAACCATTGCCAGTGTAGAAATAAAAAAGCCCGTCAGAGACGGGCTTTGTTGTGCCGATCAGTCGATCAGAGCGGTTTGCCGCGATTACCGTGCTGGCTGACGAAGGCCTGAACGGCTTTCAGGTCATTGGCCAGTACCGTGCACTTCTCTTCGCGGGCGAACAGGTCAGTCAGGTGCGCCGGCAGTTCCAGAGCCTTGCCGACACCGGCCTTCTCCACCGCTTCCGGGAACTTGACCGGGTGCGCAGTGCCCAGCACCACCATCGGCGTGTCCAGGCTGCGGCGGCACTCGCGTGCGGCCTTGACGCCGATCGCGGTGTGCGGGTCGAGCACCTCACCGGTCTGGGCAAAGACGTCGGCGATGGTTTCGCAGGTTTGCGCATCATCGACCGCCAACGAATCGAACAGCTTGCGCGCTTCGGTCCAGCGATCCTGTTCGACGCTGAAACCGCCGCCCTGCTTGAAGTTGTCCATCAGCCCGGCGATAGCCGCGCCATTGCGACCGTGCAGGTCGAACAGCAGGCGTTCGAAGTTCGACGAAACCATGATGTCCATGGACGGCGACAGGGTTGCGTGCAAGGTTTCCTTGACGTACTGGTTGCCACTCATGAAGCGGTGCAGGATGTCGTTGCGGTTGGTGGCGACGATCAGCTGGCTGATCGGCAGGCCCATGTTGCGCGCCAGGTAGCCGGCGAAGATGTCGCCGAAGTTGCCGGTCGGAACCGAGAACGCCACTGAACGCGCCGGGCCGCCCAACTGCAGGGCTGCATGGAAGTAGTAAACGATCTGGGCCATGATCCGCGCCCAGTTGATCGAGTTCACTGCCACCAGGCGGGTGCCCTTGAGGAAGCCCTGGTCAGCGAAACTGGCCTTGACCATTTCCTGGCAGTCGTCGAAGTTGCCTTCGATGGCGATGTTGTGGATGTTCTCGCCGAAGATGGTGGTCATCTGCCGGCGCTGAACTTCCGACACGCGCTGGTGCGGGTGGAGGATGAAGATATCGACGTTGTCGCAACGGCGGCAGCCTTCGATGGCGGCGGAACCGGTATCACCACTGGTGGCGCCGATGATCACCACGCGCTCGCCACGCTTGGCCAGCACATGATCAAGCAGGCGGCCGAGCAGTTGCAGGGCGAAGTCCTTGAACGCCAGGGTTGGGCCATGGAACAGCTCCAGCACCCATTCGTTGCTGTTCAGCTGACGCAGCGGTGCAACCGCGGCATGGGCGAACTCGCCGTAGGTTTCTTCGAGAATCTTCTTGAAATCGGCATCGGCGATGCTGCCGGTGACGAACGGGCGCATCACCCGGAAGGCCAGCTCGTGGTAGGGCAGGCCGGCCCAGGAAGCGATTTCTTCCTGAGTGAAACGCGGCAGGTTTTCCGGCACGTACAGGCCGCCGTCGCTGGCAAGACCGGCCAGCAGCACGTCTTCAAAGTTCAGGGCCGGTGCCTGGCCGCGGGTACTGATGTAGCGCATTTTTGCAAACCTTCGGTTTGAGCTTCAAGCTTCAAGCTTCAAGCTGCAAGTCACCGCAGTCCCGCTGTGATCTTGCCGCCTGCCGCTTGCCGCTTGCCGCAGTTGTCAGTTGAGTTGTTCGACGCGGATACGCACGACGTTGCCGACCACATCCTGCAAGGCTTCCAGGGCGGTGATGGCGTCGTTCATGCGTTGCTCGATCACTCGGTGAGTGAGCAGGATCATGGGCACCAGGCCGTCCTGTTCCTCGACTTCCTTCTGCATGATCGATTCGATATTGATGCCGCGCTCGGAAAGGATGCTCGCCACCTGGGCCAGCACGCCCGGGTGATCCTTGGCCTGGATGCGCAGGTAGTAGGCGCTTTCGCAGGCTTCGATCGGCAGGATCGGGTGGGCCGACAGCGAGTCAGGCTGGAAGGCCAGGTGCGGTACGCGGTTCTCCGGATCAGAAGTCATGGCGCGAACCACATCGACCAGGTCGGCAATCACCGACGAAGCGGTAGGCTCCATGCCGGCGCCAGCACCGTAGAACAGGGTCGAACCGGCAGCATCACCGTTGACCATCACGGCGTTCATCACGCCGTTGACGTTGGCGATCAGGCGGTCGGCCGGGATCAGCGTCGGGTGCACACGCAGCTCGATACCGTTGGCAGTGCTGCGGGCCACGCCCAGGTGTTTGATGCGATAACCCAGCGCTTCGGCGTAGTTGACGTCAGCGGTGGTCAGCTGAGTGATGCCTTCGGTGTAGGCCTTGTCGAACTGCAGCGGGATACCAAAGGCGATGGACGCCAGGATGGTCAGCTTGTGCGCGGCATCGATGCCTTCGACGTCGAAGGTCGGGTCGGCTTCGGCGTAACCCAGGGCCTGGGCTTCGGCCAGCACGTCGGGGAACGCACGGCCTTTTTCACGCATTTCGGTGAGGATGAAGTTGCCGGTACCGTTGATGATCCCGGCCACCCAGTTGATACGGTTGGCCGACAGGCCTTCACGGATCGCCTTGATCACCGGGATGCCACCGGCCACAGCCGCTTCGAAGGCGACGATAACGCCCTTCTCACGGGCCTTGGCGAAGATCTCGTTGCCGTGCACGGCAATCAGCGCCTTGTTGGCGGTGACCACGTGCTTGCCGTTGTCGATGGCCTTGAGCACCAGCTCGCGGGCAATGGTGTAGCCGCCGATCAGCTCGATGACAATGTCGATTTCCGGGTTCGTTGCGACCTCGAACACATCAGCGGTAATGGGGGTACCGGTAATCTGGCAATTCGGGTTTGGCGAACGCATGGCAACCTGTGCCACTTCAATACCACGCCCGGCACGGCGGGCGATCTCCTCGGCGTTACGCTGAAGTACATTGAAGGTACCGCCACCGACGGTCCCCAACCCACAGATGCCTACTTTGACCGGTTTCACTGTGAACTCCCCATGAAACGACCGGCTGGCAGCCGATCGTGAAACTGCCGTCACCCCAAGGCAACGGCTTGCGATTGAATTACTTGGCCAGGGCCAGCTTGGCCACTTGCGGCGCCGGCTGGTAGCCCGGAATCACCTGGCCGTTTTCCAGGACGATGGCCGGCGTGCCGTTGACGCCGATCGACTGGCCCAGGGCGAACTGCTTGCCGACCGGGTTGGCGCACTTGGCGGCCTTGATTTCCTTGCCGTCGATCATCTTGTCCAGCGCCGCCTTGCGGTCGCTCGAGCACCAGACCGCCTGCAACTGCTCGTCACCCGGCGAACCCAGGCCCTGACGCGGGAAGGCGACGTAGCGCACTTCGATACCGCGACGGTTGAGCTCAGGCACTTCGGCGTGCAGCTTGTGGCAGTACGGGCAGGTGGTGTCGGTAAACACGGTGATGTGCGACTTGGTTTCGCCCTTGGCAGGATAAACCACCATCTCGGCCGCTGGAATGGCATTGATGGTCTTGGCGATGGCCTGCCGTTCGGTCTTCTCGGTCAGGTTGACCGGCTTGCCGTCCTGGATCTGGAACAGGTAGCCCTGCATGACGAACTGGCCATCCGCGCTGGCGTACAGCACGCGGCCGCCTTCAAGCTTGACTTCATACAGGCCGTTGAGCGGGCTACTGGCAACGCTATCGACCGGCACGCCCAGTTCCAGGGACTGCAGGGTCTTGCGGATCGCCTGCTCGGCGTTGTCGGCGGCAGCGGCAAAGGTGCTGACCAGCGCCAGGGCGGCGGCGGCGAAAATCTGGGTCACGCGCATGGGAACTCCTGAGGGCGGACGGGGGCCGGAAGCTGGACGCACGTGCTTAAACCACGGCGATTACACGGCCCTTGATGCAAACCGCACAAGCCTACCACAGATGCCAGCACAGACCGACTGCGGGCGATGCACGCAATGTTCGATCAGCGCTCAGCCGCGCGGGTGATGCCGGGCATGCAGTTCCTGCAGCCGCGCGCGGGCCACATGGGTGTAGATCTGGGTGGTCGACAGGTCGCTGTGGCCGAGCAGCATCTGCACCACGCGCAAGTCGGCGCCGTGGTTGAGCAGGTGAGTGGCGAAGGCATGGCGCAGGGTGTGCGGCGACAGGCTCTTGTCGATACCGGCCACCAGCGCCTGGTGCTTGATGCGGTGCCAGAAGGTCTGACGGGTCATCTGCTCGCCGCGCAGGCTGGGGAACAATACATCGCTGGGACGCCCGCCGAGCAGTTCGTTACGGCCGTCAAGCAGGTAGCGCTCAATCCACACCACCGCCTCTTCACCCATGGGCACCAGGCGCTCCTTACTACCCTTGCCCATCACCCGCAGCACGCCCTGGCGCAGGTTGACCTGATCGAGGGTCAGGCTGACCAGTTCGGTGACACGCAAGCCACAGGCATACAGCACTTCAAGCATGGCGCGGTCGCGCTGGCCGATCGGCTCGCTCAGGTCCGGTGCCTGCAGCAAGGCTTCGACGTCAGCTTCCGACAGGGATTTGGGCAATGGCCGCCCCAGTTGCGGCATTTCCACCTGCAGGGTCGGGTCAATGCCGATCAGTTTTTCCCGCAACAGGTAGCGATAGAAGCCTCGCACCCCGGAGAGAAAACGCGCGGTCGAGCGTGGCTTGTAGCCCTGCTCCAGGCGCCAGGCCAGGTGATCGAGGATCAGTTCGCGCCCGGCATCGGGCAGCTCGACGCCCTGCTCCGTGAGCCAGCCGTTGAACAGCGCCAGGTCGCTGCGGTAGGAATCGCGGGTGTTGTCGGCCAGGCCCTTCTCCAGCCACAGGGCGTCCAGGAACTGATCGATAAGCGGATGTTCAATAGCGGGCATGACAACTCTGCGGCAAGCGACGAAAACGACGAATTGCCGCTAGTCTTCCATAACACTGCCGGCATAGGGAGCCCGAATGAACGAACAACAGATATTGCTGGCATTTGGCGGGATAGGTCTGGCAGCGCTTTGCTGCCAATGGCTGGCCTGGCGCCTGAAGCTGCCGGCGATCCTTTTCCTGCTGCTCAGCGGCATTCTCGCCGGCCCGTTGCTCGGCTGGCTCGACCCGCAGGAACTGTTCGGCCCATTGCTGATGCCGCTGGTGTCGCTGGCGGTGGCGCTGATCCTGTTCGAAGGCAGCCTGACCCTGCACCTGTCGCAATGGAAAGACATCGGCAGCGTGGTGCAGCGCATGGTCACCCTCGGCGCGCTGTCGACCTGGCTGGTAATCACCCTGGCCACCCACTGGCTGCTGGGCTTCGACTGGCTGCTGGCAACCTTGTTCGGCACCCTGACCCTGGTGACCGGGCCGACGGTGATCGTGCCGATGCTGCGGGTGGTACGGCCCAAGGCAACGATCGCCAACATCCTGCGCTGGGAAGGCATCGTTATCGACCCGATTGGCGCGCTGCTGGCGGTGGTGGTCTACAGCTTCATCATCGCCAGCGCCGCCGGCGACGGCCTGAGCCATAGCCTGGTGACCTTTGCCGGGGTGATTGTCTGCGGCAGCGCGTTCGGCGTGGCCGGCGGCTGGCTGCTCGGCCAGGTGATGCGTCACCAATGGCTGCCGGAGTATTTGCACAACCTGGCGTCGCTGGCGGCGGTGCTGGGGATTTTCATTGGTGCCAACCAGGTGATGCATGAGTCGGGCCTGCTGGCGGTCACCCTCATGGGCATGTGGCTGGCCAACATGAAGGGCGTGGATGTCCGACAGATTTTGCACTTCAAGGAGAACCTCAGCGTGCTGCTGATCTCCGGGCTGTTCATCCTCCTGGCCGCGCGCCTGGACCTCAATGCCCTGATCGGCCTGGGCCCGGCGGTGCTGGCCCTGCTGCTGATCATTCAGTTCGTGGCCCGGCCGCTTAACGTCGCGCTGTCGACCTTCGGCTCGCAATTGAACTGGCGCGAACGCGCCCTGCTGGCCTGGATCGCCCCGCGCGGCATCGTTGCCGCCGCGGTGTCGGCGATCTTTGCCATCCGCCTGGATGAAGCCGGGCATGAAGGCGCACTGCTGCTGGTGCCATTGACCTTCGCGGTGATCATCGGCACCGTGGTGCTGCAGAGCGCCACTTCGCGGCCCTTGGCACGCCTGCTCAAGGTTGCCGAACCTGCCCCCAGCGGTTTTTTGATCGTCGGCGCCAACCCGCCGGCCCGCGCTGTGGCCAAGGCTTTGCAACAGCTCGATTGCCGGGTGCTGCTGGCCGATTCCAGCTGGGAGAACATCCGCGCGGCACGCATGGATGGCTTGCCAACCTACTTCGGCCACCCCGCCTCGCAGCATGCCGATGCCCACCTGGACCTGGTAGGCCTGGGGCATTTGCTCGGGTTGTCACCGGCAGGTGAGCTCAACACCCTGGCCTGCACGCGCTTTCGCCACGACTTTGGCCCGCAGCGGCTGTTTGTCCTGGCCAGTGGCCTTGAGGCCAAGCGCAGCGACAAGCACCGCGCCAGCGATGAGCACCGCGGGCAGACACTGGGAAGCCAGCCGCTGACCTACGGGCAGTTGGCCGGATTACTGAACAATGGCGCCGAGCTGTACAGCACGCACCTGACCGAGGCATTCGGCTGGGCGGACTACCAGGCGCTGCATGGCGAGCGGGCCAACCCGTTGTTTGCCCGCGATGGCAGTGGCTGGGTGCATGTGTTCGGGCCCGACAGCCTGCTCAAGCCCGGGCCTGGGTGGACACTGGTGGCGTTGATTCAGCCGCAGTAGGAGCGGGCTTGCCCCGCGATAAGGCCGGTGAAGTCTACACATTATCGCGGGGCAAGCCCGCTCCTACAGGAGGGTCAGAACCCGGGCAATACCGGCACCGGGCGCTTGTCTTCATCGATGGCGACAAAGCTGAACAGGCCATGGATGGCCTTTTCGCGACTGTCGCAGCTCATGCTTTCGACAAACACTTCAACCTCGACCTTGAGGCTGGTGTTACCCACTGTCGCCACCCGCCCGACCAGCTCGACGATGGAGCCGGCGGCAATCGGGTGCTTGAAGTCGATACGGTCGGTCGACACCGTTACCAGCGGCAAGCGGCAGAAACGCGTGGCAGCAATGAACGAGACTTCGTCCATCCAGGCCAGCGCGGTGCCGCCGAACAGGGTGTTGTGGTGGTTGGTGGTGGACGGGAATACCGCCTTGGTCACGCGGGTCACCGACAGTTCGGTGCGCCGCTCGATTTCCTGCTCTCTGGAGGTCATGGGCTTCACATTGGACGATAAATTTCAGACAACAAAAAAGCAGCCCGAAGGCTGCTTTTTTCGCATGGTGGCCGTAGCCACCGGTCAAGCTGTCCTCAGGACAGTTTTTCCTTGATGCGAGCGGCTTTACCGGACAGGTCGCGCAGGTAGTACAGCTTGGCTTTACGCACGTCACCACGACGTTTCACGGCCAGGCTGTCGATTTGCGGGCTGTAGGTCTGGAAAGTACGCTCAACGCCAACACCGTTGGAGATCTTGCGAACAGTGAAAGCACTGTTCACACCACGGTTACGCTTGGCGATGACAACGCCTTCGAAAGCCTGCAGACGCGAACGATCGCCTTCCTTCACTTTCACCTGAACGACGATGGTGTCGCCCGGGGCAAAGGTCGGGATCTCTTTGGTCATCTGCTCTGCTTCGAGTGCAAGAATGATTTTGTTGGTCATGCTGTGCTCCTAAGGTAAATCAGCTGGATTTACCATCGATACGTTAACTATCGTCCCGCTCACGGAGGTATTCCGCCAGCAGCTTCTTCTCTTCTCCAGAAAGTGAGCGACTTTCCAGAAGATCGACGCGTCGTTCATAGGTCCGCCCAAGGGACTGCTGTAAACGCCATCGCCGGATGTGTGCATGGTTGCCACTAAGCAACACGTCGGGAACACGCTGATCCGCATACACCTCAGGTCGGGTGTAGTGCGGGCAATCAAGCAGACCATCGGTGAAGGAATCTTCCTGCGCCGAGTCCGCATGCCCTAAAGCTCCAGGCAGCAGTCGTGTAACCGCATCGATCAGGACCATCGCCGGCAGCTCGCCGCCAGACAGGACATAGTCTCCAATCGACCACTCTTCATCGACATGAGCTTCAATAAAGCGCTCGTCGATGCCTTCATATCGACCGGCTATCAGAATCAACGATTCGTGCTTCGCCAGGTCTTTGACCGCCGACTGAGTCAGCTTGCGGCCTTGTGGGCTCAGGTAAATCACCTTTGCCGCCTCTCCGGTTGCCTGCCTGGCATTCACCAGGGCGTCTTCCAGAGGCTTGATCTTCATCACCATGCCCGGACCACCGCCAAACGGCCGATCATCTACCGTATGGTGACGATCTGTGGTGTAGTCCCGCGGGTTCCAGCAGGTCAGTTGCAACAACCCCTGTTTCACCGCGCGGCTGGTAATGCCGTACTCACTGATGGCCGAGAACATCTCGGGGAACAGCGTGATGACGTCTACGCGCAGGCTGGCCATTGCTTAGAAGTCCGCGTCCCATTCGACCCTCATTTCGCCTGCAACCAGGTCGATCTTCAACACGCATTGCTCGGTATAGGGCAACAGGCGTTCTCGATCATCCAGGCTGCCCGCGCAGGGCTTGACCACCATTACATCGTTCGCGCCGGTCTCCAACAGGTGATCAATCGTGCCGAACAGCTGTTCGTCCTGATTGATGACTTTCAGACCCACCAACTGGTACCAGTAGTACTCGTCGGCAGACAGGTTGGGCAAAAGGCTACGCGAGATACAAATCTCATAACCGCTCAGAAGACGGGCTTCATCACGATCGTCGAGGCCTTTGAGCTTGGCGACCAGGTCCTTTTGAGTGGAACGGCCACTGACCAGCTCGACCTGTTTTACCTTCCCTTCGTGCCGAAGCGTCCAGTTACGGTAATCCAACAGGTTTTCAATCGGATCGGTAAAGGAAAAGACCTTTACCTCGCCGCGAACGCCGTGAACCGAAAAAATCTTGCCAACGACGATCAGGTCATCAGCTTTTTCTGGCGTCGCGCTCATACTATTCAGGCAGCAGCCTTAGCAGCATCTTTCAGCAGTTTTGCAACGCGCTCGGATGGCTGTGCGCCAACGCTCAGCCAGTGAGCAACGCGGTCTTGTTTAACGGACAGGCGAACTTCCTGGCCACGAGCGATAGGGTTGAAGAAACCAACCTGCTCGATGTGCGAACCGGTAACCGGGTTACGCGAGTCGGTCACGGTCAGGGTGTAGAATGGGCGCTTTTTAGAGCCACCACGGGCAAGACGGATGGTTAGCATTGAACATCGTTCCTGTAGTCGGTGCTGCAAATCATAATGCACAGCGGGCACACGGGTGCCCGAAAGGCCGCATATTCTCAAGGAATACACGGACTTTTGCAAATGCCTTTTTACGCCAGGTAAAAAGGACAGCCTGCAGATCTGCGCTTCGTACAGCCTCTATATAAAGGCTGCGTTGTTCCCGCCGGGGCGGGAGTCCGATCGTCGGCCCGTTTCCAGGCCGCCGATGCGAATAGGGTTACAGTTTGGGCATGCCGCCGCCGGGCATCATGCCACCCAGGCCGCGCATCATCTTGGCCATGCCGCCTTTGGCAGAAAACTTCTTCATCATCTTCTGCATCTGCTTGTGCTGCTTGATCAGACGGCCGATGTCCTGCACCTGGGTGCCGGAACCAAGGGCGATACGGCGTTTGCGCGAACCGCTGATCAGCTCAGGGTCGCGGCGCTCGGCCGGGGTCATCGAGTTGATGATCGCTTCCATCTGCTTGAACTGCTTCTCGGCGGCGCCCTGGGCGCTGCCCATCTGGGCCAGGTTGACACCGCCGATGCTCGGCAGCTTGTCCATCAGGCCGCCCAGGCCACCCATGTTCTTCATTTGTTGCAGCTGGTCGCGGAAGTCTTCGAGGTCGAAGCCCTTGCCCTTCTTCAGCTTCTTGGCCAGTTTGTCGGCCTTGTCCTTGTCGAGGGTCTGTTCGGCCTGCTCGATCAGGCTGAGCACGTCGCCCATGCCCAGGATGCGCGAAGCGATACGGTCGGGGTGGAACGGCTCGAGCGCGTCGCTCTTCTCGCCCATACCGATGAACTTGATCGGCTTGCCGGTAATGGCGCGCACCGACAGCGCGGCACCGCCACGGGCGTCACCGTCGACCTTGGTGAGGATCACCCCGGTCAGCGGCAGCGCATCGCCGAACGCCTTGGCCGTATTGGCGGCGTCCTGGCCGGTCATGGCGTCGACCACGAACAACGTCTCGATCGGCTTGACCGCAGCGTGCAGGTCCTTGATCTCGGTCATCATTTCGGCGTCGATGTGCAGACGGCCGGCGGTGTCGACGATGACCACGTCGATGAACTTGAGCTTGGCTTCGCGGATCGCCGCCTCAGCGATGGCCACCGGCTTCTGGCTGATATCCGACGGGAAGAAGGTCACGCCGATGTCGCCCGCCAGGGTTTCCAGCTGCTTGATCGCCGCCGGACGGTAGACGTCGGCCGAGACCACCATCACGGTCTTTTTCTTGCGCTCTTTGAGGAAGCGCGCCAGCTTGCCGGCAGTGGTGGTCTTGCCCGCGCCCTGCAGACCGGCCATCAGCACTACCGCAGGCGGTGCGGCGTTGAGCGCCAGGTCTTCGTTGGCGGCGCCCATCAGGCCTTCAAGCTCGGCCTGGACGATCTTCACGAACGCCTGGCCCGGGGTCAGGCTGCGCGACACCTCGGTGCCGACCGCACGCTCCTTGACCTTGTTGACGAAATCCTTGACCACCGGCAGGGCGACGTCAGCCTCGAGCAACGCCATGCGCACTTCACGCAGGGTGTCTTTGATGTTGTCTTCGGTCAGCTTGGCCTTGCCGGTGACATGGCGCAGCGTCTGTGACAGACGGTCGGTCAGGTTTTCAAACATGGTGATCCTTTCGGGCTCTGTAGAACCGAGGTTTATCAGCTGCCTCTGGCGTATTCGGCCGGCCTTGGGCAGGGGCAGGCCGGCGATTATAACGAAGACTTGGCCCAGCGCACACCATGCCGTCGGCTGGCAGTCTTCCTAGGCGGGCGCGATCTATGCCAAACTCAGTCCCTTTCGGGCTTGCCTAACAGGACTTATGCTCCCCTTGTCACCCAGCTTGCTACCCAATCTCATCGCCGCCTGCCTGTATGCCGCCGCGACCTTCTATCAAGGCTCACGCCTGGCCCAGGGCACCAAGGCCGACAAACGCCTGCTCGGCCTGCTTGGCGCGCTGGCGGTCATTGCCCAGGGCACTGCGCTGTTCTGGCAACTGCTCACGCCCCTGGGCCTGAGCCTGGACTTCTTTAGCGCCGCCAGCCTGATCGCCACCGCGGTGATCGCCCTGACCCTGCTGGCCTGCCTGCGCATCCCGGTGGAGAACCTGCTGCTGTTGCTGTTCCCGCTGGGCATGGCCACGGCGCTGATCGCCCAGTTCGCGCCGTCGGGCACGGTGCCGCTGATCAACGAAGAGCCGGGCATCCTCGCGCATATCCTGCTGTCGATCCTGGCCTATGGCATGTTCACCATCGCCGTGGTGCAGTCCCTGCTGCTGCTGTTGCAGGATCACCAGCTCAAGCACAAGCACCCCTCCGGGCTGATCAAGAACTTCCCGCCGCTGCAAACCATGGAAAGCCTGCTGTTCGGCTTCCTCTGGGCCGGCTGGGGCCTGCTGTCGCTGTCACTGCTGTCCGGCTGGCTGTTCCTCGACAACCTGTTCGCCCAGCACCTGGTGCATAAAACCCTGCTGGCGTGCCTGGCCTGGGTCGTCTTCAGCGTATTGCTGTGGGGCCGCACCCGCCTCGGCTGGCGCGGGCACAAGGCGATCCGCTGGACCCTGGCCGGCTTCTGCCTGCTGATGCTGGCCTATTTCGGCAGCAAGCTGGTACGCGAATTCATCCTGCATATCTGACGGGCACAGGTAAATGGACGCTCTGCCGTTAGGACCGCTACTCGGCGTATTGGCACTGGCACTGCTGTGGTCGGCGCTGTTCACCGCAGTGGACGCCGCCCAGCAGCAACTCAACGGTGGCCGGCGCAACCCGCAGACCGGCGAGCACCCCGAACTTGCCGTAACCCCTCAGGCCCTGGTGCTGTGCTCGACCCTGGGCAAGCTGCTGGTATTGGCCCTGGCCTGCCTGATGGGCCAGCGCTACAGCGGCGAGCACGGTTTCTGGCTGGCCGGCCTGGGCGCCGCCGCCGTACTTTTGATCGTTGCCGAATACCTGCCGCGACAGCTGGCCAGGCGCAATCCGCAGGCCTTCATCGGCCTGGGCAACAGCTTGCTCAAAGTGCCGCTCAAACTGCTGCAGCCGGTAGCCTGGCTGCTCGATGGCTGCGCGCGGGTGCTGCTGCGCCCGTTCCGGGTGCAAAGCCATGCGGTAGCGCTGCACGACAACGACGACAGCGACAGCTACGCCGCCGACGAGCCGGATGCCGACCAGCGCCTGAACCTGCCGGAAAGCCTGCTGGCGCTGGACAAAATCACTGTCAACGACATCCTCGTGCCGCGCAACGATGTCGACGGCATCAACCTCGACGAGCCGATCGAGGCAATCATCGAGCAGTTGATCATCAGCCGCCACACCCGCCTGCCGGTCTACCACAGCGATATCAACCAGGTGGAGGCGATCCTCAATACCAAGCTGATCAGCCACCTGCTGCCCAAGGCCGAACTGACCCGCGAAACCCTGCAGGCGGCCTGCTACGAACCCTATTTCGTGCCGGAAAGCACCCCGTTGCAGCTGCAATTGCTGAATTTCCACAAACAGCAGCGGCGCCTGGGCGTGGTGGTCGACGAATACGGTGAAGTACTGGGCATCGTTACCCTGGAAGACATCCTCGAAGAAATCGTCGGCGAGTTCGAAGACGAACACAGCCTCGACAACCCGCATATCCACCCCCAGGCCGACGGGCGCTTTGTCATCGAAGGCAACGTGTCGATCCGCGAGCTCAACCGCACCCTGGGCTGGCACCTGCCCAGCGACGGGCCGAAGACCCTCAACGGCCTGGTCACCGAAGCCCTGGAAAGCATCCCGGCAAGCGCCGTGTGCCTGAAAATCGGCCGTTATCGCCTGGAAATCCTCGAAACCGAGGACAATTGTGCCAGCCGCATACTGGTCTGGACGCTCAAGCGCTAGCTATACTGGCCACACGCTTACCCAGCCCCAGCCGTCTCGCCCGCTACCCGCACCGGCGTCACACGGCCAGTCAGCCTGACTGAACATTGCGCGCACCAGCGGTACTGGCTCACACCCCGAGCCTTGCCCGCGCCCGCCCCCATCCCCAACGGGCGTATGTTTCGTCACGCGACCATAACAATTCGCTTCGGCGCACGCCCGTGCCTGCCTGTTCGTACCCGGCCGGCGGCGATGCCCATGGAGCTCTCGACTGACAGGGATAATCGCATGACCACCAGCAGCACCTACCCCGAAACCGCCCAGGCCAGCCCCGGCAACTCGCCGGCACGGGTTGCCACCGCCAGCTTCATCGGCACCGCCATCGAGTTCTACGACTTCTACGTGTACGCCACTGCGGCGGCGCTGGTGATCGGCCCGGTGTTCTTCCCGCAGACCTCCGGCACCGCGCAGATGCTCTCGGCGTTCCTTACTTTCGGCATCGCCTTCCTGGCCCGGCCCCTGGGTTCGGCGCTGTTCGGTCACTTTGGCGACCGTATCGGCCGTAAATCGACCCTGGTCGCATCCTTGCTGCTGATGGGTGTGTGTACCACCTTGATTGGCGTGCTGCCTGGCTACGACAGCATTGGCGCCTGGGCGCCGATCCTGCTTTGCGTGTTGCGCTTCGGCCAGGGTCTTGGACTTGGCGGTGAATGGGGCGGCGCGGCGTTGCTGGCCACCGAGAACGCGCCCAAGGGCAAGCGCGCCTGGTTCGGCATGTTCCCGCAGCTAGGCCCTTCGATCGGTTTTCTGGCGGCCAACGGCCTGTTCCTGACCCTGGCCATGCTGCTGACCGATGAGCAATTCCGCAGTTGGGGCTGGCGCATTCCGTTCCTGCTCAGCGCCGTGCTGGTGATGGTCGGCCTGTATGTGCGCCTGAAGCTCGAAGAAACCCCGGTCTTCGCCAAGGCCGTGGCTCGCCACGAGCGGGTGAAGATGCCGGTGGTCGAGCTCTTCGCCCAGTACTGGGCCCCCACCCTGCTGGGCGCGGCGGCCATGGTGGTGTGCTATGCGCTGTTTTACATCTCGACGGTGTTCTCGCTCAGCTATGGCGTCTCGACCTTGGGTTACAGTCGCGAGACCTTCCTCGGCCTGCTGTGCTTCGCGGTGCTGTTCATGGCCCTGGCCACGCCACTGTCGGCCTGGCTCAGCGACCGTTACGGGCGCAAGCCGGTGCTGATTGTCGGCGCTGTGCTGGCCATTGCCTCGGGCTTTACCATGGAGCCGCTGCTGACCTCGGGTTCGACCACGGGGGTGGCATTGTTCCTGGCCATCGAGCTGTTTTTGATGGGCGTGACCTTTGCGCCGATGGGCGCCTTGCTGCCTGAGCTGTTCCCCACTCACGTGCGTTACACCGGGGCGTCGGCAGCCTACAACCTAGGCGGGATCGTCGGCGCCTCGGCTGCACCGTTCTTTGCCCAGAAGCTGGTGGCCATGGGCGGTTTGAGCTGGGTCGGCGGCTATGTCTCGGCGGCAGCTGTGCTGAGCCTGATTGCGGTGTTGTGCCTGAAAGAGACGCGCCACTCGGAGCTGTAGAATCATCGCGGGGCAAGCCCGCTCCTACCGGTGTAGGAGCGGGCTTGCCCCGCGATTGCTTAGAACTCTACCTTGACCGCCTGCGAAGCACGGGTGGCCTTGGCCCGGGCGGCTTCGATCGACTCGTCGCGAGCCAGGCATACGCCCATACGCCGCTGGCCGTTGACCTCAGGCTTGCCGAACAGGCGAATGGCGGTATCCGGCTCGCTCAGGGCAGCGCCGAGGTTGGCGAAGGCGGTCTGCTGCGACTGGCCTTCCACCAGGATCACCGCCGACGCCGACGGGCCGAACTGACGGATCAGCGGGATCGGCAAGCCCAGGATCGCCCGCGCATGCAGGGCGAACTGCGACAGGTCCTGGGAGATCAGGGTCACCAGGCCGGTGTCATGCGGGCGTGGCGAGACTTCGCTGAACCACACCTGGTCGCCTTTGACGAACAGCTCGACACCGAACAGGCCGCGGCCGCCCAGCGCCTCGGTCACCGCTTTGGCCACCCGCTCGGATTCAGCCAGGGCCACCGGGCTCATCGCCTGCGGCTGCCAGGACTCCTGGTAATCGCCCTTCTCCTGACGGTGGCCGACCGGCGCGCAGAAGGTGGTGCCGCCGACATGACGAACGGTCAGCAGGGTGATTTCGTAGTCGAAATCAATAAAGCCTTCGATGATCACCCGGCCCTTGCCGGCACGCCCGCCTTCCTGGGCATAGTCCCAGGCCTTTTGCACGTCGTCAGTGCTGCGCGGCAGGCTCTGGCCCTTGCCCGACGAACTCATCACCGGCTTGACCACGCACGGGAAGCCGAGGTCGTCGACGGCCTTGGCGTATTCCTCGAAGGTGTCGGCGAAATGGTACGGCGAGGTCGGCAGGTCGAGCTCTTCGGCGGCCAGGCGACGGATGCCTTCGCGGTTCATGGTCAATTGCGCGGCGCGGGCGGTCGGCACCACGGTGAAACCTTCGTTTTCCAGCTCGACCAGGGTCGCGGTGGCAATGGCTTCGATTTCCGGGACGATGTAGTGCGGCTTCTCGGCCTCGATCACTGCCCGCAGGGCGGCGCCGTCGAGCATGTTGATCACGTGGCTGCGATGGGCCACCTGCATGGCCGGGGCATTGGCGTAACGGTCCACGGCAATCACTTCAACACCCAGGCGTTGCAGCTCGATCACCACTTCCTTGCCCAGCTCGCCGCAGCCACAGAGCAGTACGCGGGTCGCGGTCGGCGACAATGGGGTTCCGATACGGGTCATTTCAGGTCCTCAGAGGGAAGAACATCCTGGGCCGCCCCGTACTCGGTGCAACCCGGTGAAAAGGAGCGCCATTTTACATGAACCGTGCTCAGCCGGTGACCACCCGCTTGCGCGCGCGCCAGGCCATGGCCAGCCAGACCACGGTAACCCCGGCGAATTTCGAGGCCATGGCGGTGCCGACCACGGCCGGGGTCAGGGCGCCGATCATGCCGAAGAAGATAAAGGTGTCGATCGGGATGCTCAGCGCCGAACTCAGCCACAGGCGATCGTGCAGCGGCCGCTTGGTGATGGTGAACACCAGCCAGTCGATCAGCTCGGACACCGCGAAGGCAGTGGCGCTGGCCAGGGCGATGGCCGGCTCCGAGGTGATGTAGGACAGCACCAGGGCCGCCAGCATGGCCAGCAGCGCGCCGTGGCCGAAGCGGGTCTGGACCATGTCGCGCAGGATGAACACCAGCCCGCCCCAGGCGGACCAGATGACGTCCAGGTGCGGGGCACTGGAGAAGGCGTAGTTGATCAGCACTACGCTGCTGATATAGGCAATCAGAAAGAACATGGGATCGACCGCTGGGTAAGCGCTACAGGGTACTGCAGCGCTTGCCGGCGGCCAAGCGGCGGATCATGCGCCGACGCTGAAGATCAGCCCGGCCGCGACCGCGCGCTCGTGGCACAGCTTGAGCACCTGGCGCCGCTCGCTGTTGTCCATCCGCCCCCAGCGGGTGATTTCAGCGGCGCTGCGTTGGCAGCCGGTGCAGATATCGGCGTCATCCAGCGCGCAGATCTGCACGCAGGGCGAGGCCACCGGGCGTTCAGGCGTGCTCATCAATCCTCCTGCGGGGCCAGGTCGCGGGCATAACGCTCGGCGTTGTGCACGTAGTGGGCGGCACTGGCCTCGAGCATCTTCTTTTGCGCCTCGGTCAGTTCGCGCACCACCTTGCCCGGCGAGCCCATCACCAGCGAGCCGTCAGGTATTTCCTTGCCTTCGGGGATCAGCGCGTTGGCGCCGATGATGCAGTACTTGCCGATCCGCGCACCGTTGAGGATCACCGCGTTGATGCCGACCAGGCTGTGGTCGCCGACCGTGCAGCCGTGAAGCATGGCGTTGTGGCCGACGGTCACGCCCTTGCCCAGGGTCAGCGGCGAGCCCATGTCGGTGTGCATCACCGTGCCGTCCTGGACGTTGCTGTTCTCGCCAATGTCGATCAGCTCGTTATCGCCGCGCAACACCGCGCCGAACCAGACGTTGGCGCCGGCCTGCAGGCGTACCTTGCCGATCAGCGTGGCAGTCGGCGCAACCCAGCTGCGCGGATGGGTTTCGACCCGCAGGTCGCCCAGACGGTATTTCATGCGTGGATCCTCACGGTGCGGCGTGGCTAGCGGGTGGTCCCGCTCAAATGGGGGTAAAGCGTTCAGGCGGCTGATGCAGGCTGATGTTGGCATCGTAAAGCAAGTTGACCAGCTCGACGATCATGATCGCCGACAGCCCCCAGATCTTGTACTCGCCATAGCGGTAGCTGGGCACGTACCAACTGCGGCCCTGATAATCGATACGGTGGGTATGGTCACGCGGGTCCTGGCGAAAGAACTCCAGCGGCACGGTGAACACCGCAGCGATCTCGGCGTCGTTGGCCTGGTATTCGACAAAATCCGGAATCAGGCCGACGAAAGGCGTCACTTTCAGCCCATGCAGCGAGATCAGCGGGCTCAACGGGCCGATGATCTCCACCAGGCCCGGCGGCAGGCCGATTTCTTCTTCGGCTTCACGCAGGGCGGTGAAGATCAGGTCGGGGTCTTCCGGATCGCGGCGACCACCGGGGAAGGCCACCTCGCCGCCGTGGGTCGACAAGCCCTTGGCGCGCAGGGTCAACACCAGCTCCGGCTCTTCGCTGCGGGTGATGGGCAATAACACAGCGGCCTCGGGAAAACGTCGGTCCGTCTCCAGGGTACTCGGCGTATGACTGCTCACGCGGCGAAGTAGCTCGTCCAGCATTGCTCTCTCTCGATTCCAAAGCCTGTCGTGCATGATGCACCAAAGCCGCGGGCCGCCCAAGTCCCGGCGACGATCCGGCTTGCGGCCGCAGGGACAGTGGCGCCAAGATAGGCGCACCTAACAGGAATAAAAGCATGAAATTCTGCAGTGCGTGCGGCAATCAGGTGATTCAGCGTATTCCCGAGGGCGATACCCGCCTGCGCTATGTCTGCGATCACTGCCAGACCATTCATTACCAGAACCCCAACATTGTCGCCGGGGTGCTGCCGACCTGGGGCAGCCGGGTGCTGTTGTGCCGCCGCGCCATCGAACCGCGCCGGGGCTACTGGACCTTGCCCGCCGGGTTCATGGAGAACGGCGAAACCATCGAACAGGCCGCGCGCCGGGAAACCGATGAAGAAGCCTGCGCCCGCGTAGGCGGCATGAGCCTCTACCAACTGTTCGACCTGCCGCACATCAACCAGGTGCACGTGTTCTTTCGCGCCGAGCTTGCCGACCTGGACTTTGCCGTCGGCGTCGAGAGCCTGGAAGTGCGGCTTTTCGACGAAAGTGAAATCCCGTGGGACGAGCTGGCTTTCCGCACCGTCAGTCGTACCCTAGAATGCTATTATCGTGACCGCATCGAGCAGCGCTTTCCGATCGGCAATGAATGCCTGTCACCCATGCTCGTCTCGTCACCCAACACCTAGCTTTTTCAGGGATATCGTTTCATGCGCTGGTTGCTTGCCCTTTTCTGCCTCAGTGTGGCTTCGATGTCCCAGGCGGGTTTCACCGAAACCATCATCACCCGGCCGGTCGACCAGACCGCGCCTTCGCCACTGCAACCGCAAGCGCCCAAGCCTGCGCTGATCGACAAGATCCTGGTGATCAAGTCCGAACGTCGTTTACAGCTGATCAGCGCCGGCACGCCGCTGAAAACCTACCGCATCTCCCTGGGCAAGCAACCCAAGGGCGCCAAGCTGCGCGAAGGCGACAAGCGCACCCCCGAAGGCTTCTACTGGATCGACTGGCGCAAGCAGAGCGACCGCTACAACCTGGCCATGCACGTGTCCTACCCGAATATCACCGACGCCGCCCGCGCCCGTCGTGAAGGCGTTCCGCCGGGCGGGATGATCATGATCCACGGCACGCCGCTGAGTGAGGAATACCCGGAAGAAGTCTTCCACACCCTCGACTGGACCGAAGGCTGCATCGCCATGACCAACCGCGACATGCGTGAAGTGTGGAACATGGTCCCGGACGGCACCATGATCGAGATCCGCCCCTGATCGCCCCTTAAGGCGCTTCCGACAAGCACGTCGGAAGCTTCCCTCGCAACTCAGGCTTCGGCCCTACTCGTCTACCGGCTCGGTAGCGCATCTATTCGAATAGTAGCGTCCATAAAATCCACGCATCTGGATATCTCCTGGACGCTACTGCATGCCCAGTTCACTCAGCATTGTCGCTGCACGCCTTGTCATCCGGCCTTCGGCCCTCTTTGTAATGCTGTTGATGGTGCATCCCGCCAGTGCTCATGAACACCTGGGCATTCAGCCGCTACGCGACCAGCGTCTGCAACTGGAACAACTCGAGCAACGTCAACGCCTGCGCAAGCTGCAACGTAGCGATGAATTGGCCGAACCGGCCAGCCAAGCACCAGCCGCCACCGAGGCCTCGCCCTGCTGGCCGCTGAACGGCGTGCGCCTGGCTGGCAACCGGCAAATCGGCTCGGCAGAACTGGCAGCCAGCGTGCGACCGCTGCTGACGCCATGCATGGACGTGGCACGGATCAACCTGATCCTCAAAACCATCACCGAGCAGTATGTGCAAGCCGGCTACCTGACCAGCCGCCCCTACCTGAGCCAGCCGCCGCAAGCAGGCGCGACTCTGGACATCGAGGTCGTCGAGGGCTTTGTCGAGTCGATCGAGCTGGCCGACCCCGACTTGCCGCTGTCACTGCACAGCGCATTCCCGTCCCTGCTCGGCCAGCCCTTGCGCCTGAGCGAACTGGAACAGGGCATGGACCAGCTGAACCGGCTGCGGGCCTTCGACCTGGGCGCCGACCTGCTGCCCGGCGAGCTGCAAGGCGGCACCCGCATCCTCATCACGCCGCGGCAGATCAACCCGCGCTGGCGCCTGGGCAGCAGCTTCGACAACCGCGGCAGCGAACTGACCGGGCGCGAGCGGGTCGGCGCCAGCCTGACCCTGGACAGCCCGTTGCAACTCAATGACTACAGCCAGCTGTCGCTTACCTCGACGCTCGGTTCCGGCGCCAGTTACAGCCGCGGCTACGGCCTGTACTACAGCATTCCCTACGGCCCCTGGACCTACGCGCTCAACCTCAACCAGCTGCAGTACCAGGCGCAACTGCCGGGCCGGCGCGAGCGCAGCAGTGGCCAGAGCGGGTTCTACGGCCTGAGCCTTGAACGCAACCTGTGGCGCAACCAGCACGGGCTGCTCAGCGCCAGCCTGCGCCTGGACCAGAAGCGCCTGGACAACCGCCTGGCCGGGCAACGCCTGCACGTGCAAAGCCCGACCCTTACCAGCCTGGAAGCAGGCCTGAACCTGCTGTGGCTCGACGCCAACCTGTGGAGTGCCTACCTGGGCATTGCCCAGGGCCTG
Organism: Pseudomonas sp. B21-035; assembly: GCF_024748945.1. Taxonomy (NCBI): domain Bacteria; kingdom Pseudomonadati; phylum Pseudomonadota; class Gammaproteobacteria; order Pseudomonadales; family Pseudomonadaceae; genus Pseudomonas; species Pseudomonas sp. B21-035. The sequence goes on along the minus strand of NZ_CP087179.1, from coordinate 1,198,524 downwards.
GACTGGTTTGGCGCCGATACTGCGCCGCTGGCCAGCAACGCGCCGCAGCCGCAGTTTCGCAAGTACCGCGCAAGCGCCCTGCACCTGCGCCAGGGCCGTGACCCGGCCTGGCCCTGGCGTTGGCAGAGCGAACTGAACCTGCAGTACAGCGCCGACGCTCTGCCGGCAGTCGAGCAATTGCTGCTCAGCGACAACAGTGCCGTGCGCGGCTTTCGCCAACAGGTGGCGGCTGGTGCTAGCGGCGCCGCGTGGCGCAACACCCTGAGCCAGCCGTTGGCCCTGAACCTGCCCGCCGGGCTAGTGATTCGCCCGCAACTGGGCCTGGACCTGGGCTGGAGCAAATTCGACCACGGCCGCGCCGCACAGCGCCTGGCCGGCGCCCATGCCGGCCTTGAACTTAGCCTGCCCGACAGCCTGCTCAAGCTTGACTACCAACGCGCGCTGCACGCCAGCAACACCCGCCGCCAGGACCTGGAGCCCGGCTACTGGCTGCTGGAGTGGGTACTGAACATCTGAAGTCCACAACAAAAAAGAGAAGACCGTGATGCCCAAGACGCCCTCCCCCGCTGTACAACGGCGCAGGCTCAATCGCCTGCGCTGGATAATCGCCTTGAGTCTGATGAGCCCGGGCATTGGCCTTGCCGCCAACGGCCTGCAAGCGGCAGCCGGGGTTGCCGGTACGCCGCTGATCACCGATCGGCATGGCGTGCCGGTGATCGATATCGTCGCGCCCAACGCCAGTGGCCTGTCGCACAACCAGTTTCTCGATTACAACGTCAACAAATCCGGGTTGGTGTTGAACAACGCCCTGCAGGCCGGGCAATCGCAACTGGCCGGCGCCCTGGCCGCCAACCCGCAGTTCCAGGGCCAGGCCGCCTCGACCATTCTCAATGAAGTGATCAGCCGCAACGCCTCGCGCATTGCCGGCCCACAGGAAATCTTCGGTCGCCCGGCCGACTACATCCTGGCCAACCCCAATGGCATCACCCTCAACGGTGGCAGCTTCATCAACACCACCCGTGCAGGCTTTCTGGTCGGTACGGTCGAGCTGCAAGACCAGCGCCTCAAGTACCTCGATACCCGTACCGCCAGCGGCACCCTGGAGGTCCTCGGCGTCGGCCAGAGCAACCACTACGGAGCTCTCGAACTGATCGCCCCACGCATCGACAGCCGCGGCGCGCTCGCGGCGCGCGACGACTTGAGCCTGGTGGTCGGGCGCAACCGCATCGACGCCACCGACGGCCAGGTCATCGAGCACCTGGCGGCGCCGGCTGGCAGTATCGATGCCAGCCTGTTTGGCGCCATGCAAGCCGGGCGCATCCGTATCCTCAGCACCGCGGCGGGCGCCGGTGTGCGCATGGCCAGCAGCCAGTTGCAAGCCCGCGACGGGATCGCCATAGACGCTGCCGGCACCCTGGAGATCAGCGCCGTACGCGCCCAGGCGCAACAGGTAAACATCAAGGCCGGCAAGAACCTCACCCTCAATGCCCAGGCTCGGGAAAACATCAGCCGCGAACAGCAGAACCGCAAAGAAAAGTGGGGGCTCATCACCACCGAAACCTACGAGCGCGAAAGCACCCGCACCGAGCGCCAACAGGTCGGCAGCCAGATCAAGGCCAGCCAGGACATCAACCTGCAGGCGGGCGGCGACCTGCGCATGGTCGCCGCCAGCGTCGAGGCCGGTGGCGACCTGTCGGTCAAGGCGGGCCAGAACCTGACCATCAGCGCCGGCGTCGACAGCCTGCAGGTCGATGAAAAAATCCGCCACCGCAAACATCTGTGGCGCGGTGACAAGGACAGCAGCAGCTACCAGGAAAGCGCCAAGGCCAGTGTTCTGTCCGGCCAGCAGGTTTCCCTGGCGTCCAAAGGCAACACGCAGATACTGGGCAGCGCCCTGAGCAGCGCCGGCGACATGAACCTTAAGGCCGGCAAGCTGGAGGTCGCCAGCATCGCACTGAGCAACGACGAAAACACCCGCAACTACAGTGGCGACCTGGTCTCCGGCAGCTTCTTCGGCAAGAACGGCCAGACCGAAGCCAAGGGCCAACAGGGTAGTGCCAGTAACCTTCAGGCGGAAGGTGCATTGACCGTGGTGGCTGACCAGGTGCAAATCAAAGGCTCAAAGGTGCAAGCCAAAGGCGATGCACTGTTGCTCAGTGAAAAAGCCCGGCTGTCGGTCGAAGCGACACACAATGCGTCCAGCGTCGAGCAACGCGAGAGCGACAGCAAACTGTTCGGCCTGATCGCCGAGAAAAGCCAGCGCCAGGAACACCGCCAGCAAGTGCTGAGCAGCGACCTGGCCTCTGCCAGCAACCTGCGCCTGGCCAGCGCCGATGACCTGCAGGTGATCGGGTCAAGGCTTCAGGCCGGCAAGCAATTGCACCTGCAGGCGCAAAACGCCATCGATGTGCGCAGTGCCGAACAACTGCAGACCGTCAGCGAACAAAACCGGCAACAGGGCTTCACTGCCAATGCCAGCCAGACCCAGGACGCCATCGACGGCAAGCCCGACTCGCACCAGTACACGGCTTCGGTGGGTTACGCCGTGGTCAACACCGACACGCAGGCATCCCACCTCAAGCAGGTTGCCAGCGAGCTCAAGGGCGCAGGCGTTGCACTCGAAAGTGCTAAAGCCATCGACATCACGGGCTCCAGCATTGAGGCGCTCGCCGGTGACCTTCAGTTGGATGGTCGCACTGTCACCGTAAGCGCAGCTCGCGAGCTACAGTCGCAGCAGACCACCACCGGCGAAAGTGGCGGCGGCCTGCGGGTCAGTGGCGGCATCGATGCTGTTGGCAGCGCCTTCGAAGGCTACTACAGGCGCCAGGAGGTCGATGAACGCGCAAGCCAGGCGCAACGCAGCAGCCTGAGCGCCACTGGCGATCTGCGCGTGACTGCCGACACGCTGGTCAACGAGGCTGCCCGCCTGACAGCTGGCCGGTCGCTGGAGCTGCAGGCCGGCAGCGTGGACAATCGCGCCGTCGACGATACCCGCGAATCAAAACAGACCCAGACCCACTGGCAAGCCAGCCTCGGCGCCAGCCTGGTGTACAAGGACCTGACCCGCCCGGTGGAGAACCTGGTCACCGGTAAAGAAGCCAGTCGCTTCCAGCAGGCATCAATCGAAGACGCCCTGGCCCCGCCAACGCTGGGCGCTGATCTTGAGTTCAAACACCTCAATCGCGAGCAAACCACGCGCAGCAGCACCGCGCAGGTCACCGAACTCACGGGCCAGCGTCTCAACCTCAAGGCCGGCAGCCTCGACGATGCCGGCACCCAGTACCGGGCCAGCCAGGGGCCTTTGTCGATCCAGGCGCAAAACCACCGCTTCGTCGCCGCCCAGGACAGCACCAGCGCAGGTGTCGAGCGCCTGGATGTGGACGCTGCGGTGCGCGTCGAAACCAGCACCGGCAGCGATATCAACCTGCGTCTTTCCGGCAAGGGTGGCTCGCTGCTGACCGACAACAGCACGCAAACCGCACGCCCTGGCAGCCTCTATGGGCAAACCGGCATCCAGGTGCAACTGGGCAGTGATGGCCTGTACGAAGGCACGCGCTTCAATGCCGGCGACGGCTCGCTTGAAATAACGGCCAAGGGTGACCTGAGCCTTGCCCAGGCCTACGATCAACAGCGCCAACAGTTGAACAAACTCGACGGCAACGGCTGGTTCAAGGCAGGCAACGCACCGGCGGGCAGTGCCCTGGAGTTTCGCGGCTACCTTGACCAGAGCAAACTGGACAGTCTCGATACCCAGGCCCGCGCGGTAGAGATAGACGCCAAAGGCAAAGTGCAACTGCAGGCCGGTGGTGCCCTCGAGCTTGTGGGTGGGCGCATCGGCAGCAGCGCGGCCAAGGTCGCCGATATCGAGCTGCAAAGCGCAGGTGCGCTGAAAGTCAGCGCTGCCACTGATACCCACAAGGCTCAAGGCAGCAACATCGGCGGCGGCCTGGAATTGCTCGGTAAAAGCACCAGCAATGGCAAAGGCGGTGGCCTGGGTGGCCACTTCGGCACGGGCCGGGTCGATGAAGCCAGTACCACGGCCAGCGGGGCCAACTGGTTTGCCAGGGAGCAACTGCTGTTGAGCAGCACCGCCAGTCAGGACGATGCGCTGACGCTGCAAGGCGTCAAGGCCTCGGCAAACCGGGTCGCCATCAGCGCCAGCGAAGGCGGCGTGCTGATCGAGGCCGCAGGCAGCAGCGAACGGCGCAACAACCTCGACATCACCGCCGGTGCCGGCCTTAACGCCGCTCCAGGGGCGACCGCGAAAGAGGCCAAACGCGGGCTGTATGCCCGCGGGCAGGTGAACATCGACAACGCAGACAATATCACCTTCGCCAACAGCCAATGGCGCGCCGGCCAGATCAGCCTGACCAGCCTGAGCGACACGCGCCTTGAAGGCGTGCGCCTGGATGCCGGGCGCATCGACGGCCAGGTCGGCGGCGACCTGCACATCGCCAGCCGCCAGGACCGGGTCAACCAGCTGAACGTGCAGGTGGATGCGCGCTTGAGCCAGGAAAAGAACCCACAGGGCTATATCAACGCCGCCAACGCGGTGGCCGGCCCGCTGGCTGACAAGGTCGGTAAACCGGTCGGCGGCGCGTTGCAGAAAGTCGACCCGAAGACCTCACCCACCTTCACCCTCAAGGTCGAGCACACCCAGCGCGACACCGTCGCCAGCCAGAGCGTGCTCAACGGCCGCGACGGCATCGACCTTGAGGTCGGCGGCGCCGTGCGCCTCTCCGGCGCCAGCCTGCAAGCGAACAAGGGCAAGGTGCAATTGGGCGGTGCCGCCGTCACCGAGCAGAACGTGCAGGGGCGCGATTACTATCGCCAGGTGGGCATCAACGCCTCGAACGCACCGGTCGACCTGGTCAGCGGCCTGATTGATGTCTACGGCTCCGGCGCCAACAGCAACGCAGGAGAAAAGCCGTTGGACCTCGGTTTCCTGCGTACCAGCGGGCATGATCGCAGCACCACTCTGGCCTCGAGCATAACGGAGGGCAGCAAGCCGCGCTGAGGCCGCCTGCCGGTCACCACTTGAGGGTGCGGCTGATGCCGGTTGCATCCGCCTTGAGCCAGCCGGCCGCCAGCAACACCGGGTACAGGGAAGTACCCGGTGTCATCTCGCCCTGCAGCTTCGCGCGCCGGGCGAGCAGGTCGGCATCCAGCTCGGCCTGATGCTGCCCCTGCAACTGCAACCGCGCCAGCAGATGCATGCCTGCCGAGCAATCAATGCGCACATGGCCCGCCCCCAAGGGCAGCGCCCAGGGCGCGTCCATGGCCAGACCGTCGACACTGATCTCGCCCTGGCTGCCTCGACACTGTCGACCGCTGCCCTGCACGTCGATCCGCCCGCTCCACTCACCCGTCAGCCGATAGGACGAAGGCGTCGTGAGTGTAGGCTGCATTGGCTCTACTGCCGCCCGCCAGTTCCACGGCCAGCCAGCGACCTGGACCTGCCAGCTTTGCCCCTGGAACCCAAGCTCGACCTGGGCCTGCAGACGCCAGGGCTGCCAGTGCCAAGCGACCGGCCCCACCTGCCCCAGCCGTTGCGCCTGGCCTTGCCAGAGGCTGCCGGAGACGCCTTCGGCGGCAACGGGCGCGAGCAGCCAGTTCGCCGGCAAAGCAGCCAACAGGCTCAACACGAACACCAGGGCGAACCCGCCCGCGCGCTTCATTGTTGCAACTCCAGCTCGAAGCTCATTCCAGCCTCGCCCTGCTCCAGCGACCAGCGCAGCGGGCGCACGCCTTCGCGCTGTACAGCCAGTAGCCAGCGCTGCACACCTTGCTCATCGGCGGCATGGCCCTTGATCTGCCAACTGTGGTTTTCTGCCAGCACTTCATTGAGGGCAATACTGTGTGCCTGCGCCGATTGCTGCAGTTGCTCGGCACTGAAGCGCGTCTGCACTTGCAGGCTGGCCGCCGAGCGGGCCAGGGCTTGCCACTGCCGTGCGTCCTGCAAGCGCGCCGTGCCTTCACGAACGATCAAGGTGACAAGCAATACGCCTACCATCACCCAGGCTGCCGGCATCAACCAGCGGCGCTGCAGCCATGCACTCATGAGACAGCTCCCAGGTCGAACACCAGTTGCAGTTGGCCTTCGCCCGTGCTTGCTGCAACCGCCACGCCAACCTGCCGGGCGATGGCCTGCCAGGTTGCCGCCTCGGGTGCCTGGTCGCCACGCAGGCGCAGGGTCCAGCGTTGTCCGTCAAAGCCACTGGCGCTGACATGCCAACCGGGTTGTGCCTGCAACCATTGCTGCACCGCCATCTGCAACTGCTCGATCTGACGCAGGCGCAAGTGGCGATCCGCCTCGGCCTGGCGCTGACGCTTGAGGAGCTGGGCTGCCTGGCGAGATGAAGTGACCGGCCCGGTGACCGCCACCACTTGCGCCTTGTAGACCTCGTTCTGGCGCCATTGCTGGACCAGCCACAGGCCGCTGCAGACCAGCCCCAACAGCGCGCAGGCGGCCATCAGGCGCCATTGCCCGGGGGCCATGGCAACGCGCAGCCGCATCTGCCGCGCCGGGTGCAGAGCAAACAGGCTGGGCAAAGGCTCCAACGCGGCCAACCGCGCTGGCCAGGCCCCTTCAAACATTTCGGGTTGCAGGCTTGGCCAGGGAGCCGGCAAGTTCGATCCAAGCAGCGTCGGCCAGGCCAGCCAATGCTGGCGTGAGAGTTCGGTTACCCCCTTGAGCAACAGCAGGTCCGGGCTGCGCTGCCAGCACAGGGCGGTACCCGCTGGAGTGTCTGCCAGCAACTGAAACTCGGCCCAGCAGCGCTCGACGCTCAAGCCCCAGTCGGCGCACTGGCCCAACCATTGTTCGAGCAAAGCCTGATCGACGCTGACCAGCTCCAGTTGATTGCCCTGACGTGAAACACAGCCACAACGGATCGATTCGGCCGGTTGCAGCAAACGCTCTTCAAGCAGCAAAGGCCACTCATCACGCTTGAGCCCCGGCGGCGCCGCAAGCTGGCTATGGCTGCAGTGGTTACCGGGCAGAATCAGCGCCACACGCGCGCCGTCCGGGCTGGGCGGTTCTCCCTCGCCGGCTTCGCGCCTGCCGTCGGCCAGGCGTAACCAGCTCCAGGGCGCTTGCCCCACACCAGGGCGCAGTAGCAACCAGTTGCTTTCGCGTGGCGTTTGCCAGCGTTCAAGCCATTTCATCAGGGTGCCTCCGGCAGGGCGAAGGTACAGACATAAGGTGCTCCATCACGCTTGAACTCAAGGCGCACACCGCGATCCGGGGCGGACCGCTCGGCAGAAGGAAAGGCCAGCCAGCGGCCCGATTGAAAAAACGCAAAGCTTGGCGCCGTGACCTGATCGAGCTGTTCACGTTGACGCCATTGAGGCTTACCCACCGCATACAGGTCGGACGAGGTTTCCAGCAGCAGGCGTTGCCCGCGAGTGTCGTAGCTCAGGCGCTGACGCTGCAGGCGCGAGCCGCCCTCGGCTTGCGGCCAGGCACTGCGCGCCACCCATTGCAACTGCAGGGTGGCGGGTTGCCAGTCGAGCCAGTTGATCGCCAGGGGCAGACGTTGCTCATAGAGCTGGCGCAACACCGTGGAGTCGAAACGCCGCTCCAGGGCCAGGCAGAAATCCAGCACCGGCGAGCCCTGGGCAGGTTGCTGCAAGCGCTCGCGCATACCGGCCCAGGCATTGACCAGCGCCGCCAGCAAGATCCCCAGCACCGCGGTCAGGGCCAGGGCCACCAGCAGTTCAAGCAAGGTCAGGCCCTGCTGGCGGCGCTTCATGGGCGCACCAGAAAGATACGGTACTGGCCGAGCGGATCGCGCCCGTCTCGGTCGGCAAACAGGTGCAATTGCCCTCGGCGCAGGTTGCGCACGCCGGTCGAGGTCAACTGCAGTTGCCAGTGACACTGGCCATCGCCTTGCTGCAATTGCCCGGCGGCGCTGCTTTGCAGCGGCCAGAACCGCTCGACGGCAAACCGCGCCTGCAGCTCGCGCGCACAGAACACCCCCAGGCGGTGGTGCTGCACGCTCTGCTGCACCGCCAGACGCTGGCGCAACACCTGGCTGGTCATGATTGCCAGGGCGGCGGCAATCCCCAGTGCCACCGTCACCTCAAGCAGGGTGAAGCCGCGTTGTGCGCGCTTCACAGCGGCGTCCTGTGCAACTGGCCGGCGCTGCTCCATTGCCAACGCTGGGTGCCTTCGGGCCAATGCCAGTTCAAGGTGGCGCTGCGGGCAAGCCCGGAGGGCGTGAACACCAGGCGTGGCTCGCGGCTGGCAGGCCAGTCGGCTTGCAGCGTTGCCGGCCAGTCAGCGAAATCGACGGGCTCGACCTGCCAGCGCTCGGCGACCCGGCGGACAAATTCGGGGCGGCTGCCATTCCAGCGCAAGCCGCGAATCTCCCCCCCGTGTAGCGCCAGCTCAGCCTGCTGGCGGCTGGCCCCGGCCAGGCGCTCAAGGGCCTGCTGCACCGGCGCCTTGCCGCTGTCGAGCCAGGCAATGCTCAAGGTACTCATCAGCCCGGCGATCAGCAGCACCACAAGCATCTCCAGCAGGGTAAAACCACGCTCGTTGCGCATCCTTAAAGGTTCCAGTTACCCAGGTCGGCATCGATACCTTCGCCGCCCTCGACGCCGTCGGCGCCCAACGAGTAGATATCGATGCGCCCGTGCTGGCCGGGGGCGCGGTACTGATAGGCAGTGCCCCAGGGGTCCTGCGGCAGGCGGCGGATGTAACCGTCGGCGCGCCAGGCGCGTGGCAGCGGCTCCGCCGTCGGTTTGCTGACCAGCGCCGTCAGGCCCTGCTCGGCCGAAGGGAAACGCAGGTTGTCGAGACGGTACATGTCCAGCGCCTGCTCCAGGGTCGACAGGTCGGCCATGACCTTCTGCTTCATGGCCTTGTCCTGGCTGCCGAGCACGCTTGGGGCGACCACGGCGATCAACAGGCCGATGATGAAGATCACCACCATGATTTCCATCAGGGTAAAACCGCGCTGACGCGCGCGTGGGCTGTGCATGGTCTTGCTCCTTTTCAAAGTGTCAGGCCCTGGTTGAGCTGCATGATCGGCAACAGCACGGCGAGGACGATGAACAACACCACCGCGCCCATCACCAGGATCATCAGCGGCTCGAACAAGGCCATGGCGCTGTCGACCTGGCGGGCGAAACCACGCTCCTGGTTGTCGGCGACCCGTTCGAGCATGTCTGGCAAGGTGCCGCTGGCCTCGCCACTGGCGACCATGTTCAGCAGCAACGGCGGGAAGTGGCCACTGGCATCCAGCGCCCGGTGCAGGCTGACCCCGCCCTGCACATCGCTGCTGACCCGTTGCAGGGCCAGGTGGATGCGCCGGTTGTTGACCGTGGCCGTGGCCACTTGCAGGGCTTCGAGTAGCGGTACGCCGCTGCCGCAAAGAATCGCCAGGCTGCGCGACAGCCGCGCGCTCTCCAGCACTGCCAGCAAGTTGCCGATCCGCGGCAGGCGCAGCAGCAGGTCATCGCGGCGCAAACGCCAGTGCGGACGGCGCAACAGCCAGGCGCCGAGCACCGAAGCCAATACACCACCGAGCAGCAACCAGGGCCCGAGCAGCACCAGCAGGTCGCTGACACCGATCAGCAGCGAAGTGATCCACGGCAGGCTCTGCCCGGAGTGAGCGAACTGCTCGGTAAGCTTGGGCACCACAAAGGTCATCAGGCCGACCACCACCGCCAGCGATACACCCATCAATACACAGGGGTAGATCAGCGCCGTGCGCGCCTTGTGCTGTTGACGCTGGACTTGTTCGAGGTGCTCGGCCAGGCGTTCCAGCACCTGGGCCAGGCGCCCGGAACGCTCGCCGGCCTCGACCAGGGCGCAGTACAAACCGGAGAACAGCCCGCCCTGGCGCGCCAGGCTGCGGGCCAGGCTCAGACCTTCGGCAAGCGATCCGCGCACCGCCACCAGCAGGTTGCGCAGGGCCGGTTCCACCAGTTGCCGCTCCAGGGTCGCCAGGGCATCCACCAAGGGAATGCCGGCGCCGGTGAGGGTCGCCAGTTGCCGGGTCAGCTCGCACAACTGGGCGCGGTTGACCCGCTGGCGGCGCGGCTGTTGAGTGGCCGCATCGTGGCGTTGCAACTGGCGAGTGAACAGCCCTTGCTCACGCAACAGCTGGCGGGCATGGCGCTCGCTGTCGGCCTGGATGCTGGCCTTGCGTGCCCGGCCGCTGAGGTCGACCGCTTGGTAACGAAAGGTCGGCATGGGTTAGCCCTGCACCGCGCGCAGCACTTCGGCGAGGCTGGTATCGCCGCGGCGCAGGCACTCGCTGGCCATGCCGGCAAGGCTCTGGCGGCGCCCGGCCAGATGCTCGTGCATGGCTACTTCACTGGCGCCGTCGTACAGCAGGGCGATCAGCCCGGCGTCCAGCTCGATGAATTCGTACAGACCGAGGCGGCCACGATAGCCGCTGCCCTGGCACTGCTCGCAACCGACGGCATGGAAGGTCTCGCTCAGCTCCGCCAGCTCCGGCCACAGCTGCCGCTCAGCCGCCTGCAAGGGTTGCCGCCGCGCACAGTTGCACAGGCGCCGCACCAGGCGCTGGGCCATGACCCCGCGCAGGCACGAGGCGATCAGGAACGGCTCGATACCCATGTCACGCAGGCGCGTCACCGCCCCCACGGCGCTGTTGGTGTGCAGGGTCGAAAGCACCAGGTGGCCGGTGAGGCTGGCTTGCACGGCGATCTGCGCGGTCTCGCGGTCGCGGATTTCGCCGAGCATGATCACGTCCGGGTCCTGGCGCAGGATCGCCCGCAGGCCGGTGGCGAAGGTCAGCCCGGCGCGGGGGTTGATGGCGGTCTGGCCGATGCCGGCGATGGCGTATTCGACCGGGTCTTCGACGGTGAGGATGTTGCGGCTGCCATCGTTGAGGCTGTTGAGGCTGGCGTACAGCGTGGTGGTCTTGCCCGAACCGGTCGGCCCGGTGCTCAGGACGATACCGTTGGGCCGCGCCAGGCAGCCGCGCAGGCCCTGTTCCACCGCTGTAGGCATGCCGAGGTTGGCCAGCGCCAGCAGGCTGGCCTGCTTGTCGAGCACACGCATCACTACCCGCTCGCCGTGGATGCCGGGCAAGGTCGAGACCCGCACGTCCACCTCGCGCCCGGCTGCGCGCAGGGTGATGCGCCCATCCTGAGGCTGGCGTTTCTCGGCGATGTCCAGGCGGGCCATGACCTTGATCCGCGACACCAGCATCGCCGACAGTGCGCGCGGCGGGCGCAGCACTTCGCGCAAGTGGCCGTCGATGCGCAAACGTACCACCAGGCTCTGCTCGAAGGTCTCGATATGAATGTCCGAGGCCTGCAGGCGCAAGGCCTGGGCAAACAGGCCGTTGATCAGGCGAATCACCGGCGCTTCGTCGTCGCTTTCGAGCAGGTCTTCGATGCGCGGCATTTCGCTCATCAGGCCGTCGAGGTCGACCTGTTCACCGATGCCCTCGATCAGCGCGGCGGTGGCGCCTTCACCGGCCTGGTACAACTGCCCCAGGCGGCTGTCGAAACTGGCGCTGTCGAGGTGGCAGACTTCATCCGGCTGACCCTGCACGCGCAGCAGTTCCTGCAACTGGTCGCTGTCGGCATCGCTGCGCAGCCACAGGCTCCAGCCCGTCGCCAAAGGCGCCACGGCAAGGCCGGCCTGGCGGGCCAGGCGATAGGGCAACAGCTCCATCACCAGACACCCTCGTCCAGGCGCTGACGGCTGGCCGGAAAGGCTTGCAGCAGCTTGCCGTCATCGCTGATGGCCGGCAGCTTCAGGGCAGTGTCCTGCTGCAGGTTGCGGTATTTTTCGGTGCTCAGGCTGGCCAGGCTCGGGCCGTCGCGCAGGATCCGCGGGCGAATGAACACCATCAGGTTCTGCTTCACGCCCTGCTGGCCGGAGGAACTGAACAGCCGCCCCAGCCAGGGAATATCACCGAGCAACGGCACTTTCTGATTACTCGAGGTGACCTCGTCGCTGATCAGCCCACCAAGGATCACCAGGCCGTTATCCTCGACCATGACCTTGGTCTTGATCTCGCGCTTGTTGGTGATCACGTCGCTGGCCGAAGCGTTGTCGGCAATCGACGAGACCTCCTGGACGATGTCCAGGCGCACGGTGTTGTCGATGTTGATCTGCGGCTTGATGCGCAGCTTGACCCCGACTTCCTTGCGCTCGATGGTCTGGTACGGGTTGGTGTTGTCCTGGGTCACGGAGCCGGTGACGAAGGGCACTTCCTGGCCGACCAGGATCGACGCTTCGGCGTTGTCCAGGGTCAGCAGGGTTGGCGTCGACAACAGGTTGAAGCCGCTTTTGCTCTTCAGCGCATTGACCAGCACGGCGAAGTTGAAACCGCCGCCGAAGTTGCCAAAGCCTGCGGTCAGGCCGTTGGTGCCTGACAGCAGCTTGGCCAGCGCGGCGTTGTCCTTGCCCGCTGCAGCCCCGGCGATGGCGGCGATGCTCGGGCCGCTGCTGCCGAAGTTGACCGTGCCGGCGCCGAACTTCTCATCGGCGAACAGCCACTGCACCCCCAGCTCTTCGGCGCGTGAATCCGAGACCTCGGCAATGATCGCCTCGACCACCACCTGCGCGCGGCGCACGTCCAGTTGCTCGACGATGTTGCGATAAGCCGCCAGTTCGCTGTCGGGGCCGACCATGACCACGGCGTTGGTGCCTTCTTCATATTCCAGGCGAATCCCCGAGCTGCTTACCGGCATCGGCGCCTTGTCGTCCTTGCCGCCCTCGCCGTTGGCGGCTGGCAGGGTGTCCTGGCTGAGGCTGCGCAGCACCTTGACCACTTCGCTGGCATTGGCGTGGCGCAGGTAGATCACCTGGGTGTTGGAGCTGCGCAGGTTATCGCCGGGGCGGTCCAGTTGCGCCAACAAGGCGCGCACCCGCTCACGACTGTCGGCACTGCCGCGCACCAGCAACGCATTGCTGCGCGGGTCGGCCACCACCTGGGCGCTGTCGGCGCCCTGCTCGCGGGCCAGCAACTGGCTGATCAACTTGCTGGTGTCGTTGGCGCTGGCATGCTGCAGCGGCATCACCTGCATCGGCTCGTCACTGACCTGGTCGAGCTGCAGCAGCAGGCTGTCGATGCGTTCCAGGTTGCTGCGCCAGTCGGTGATCACCAGCAGGTTGGCCGCAGGGTACGGGGTGATCACCCCGACCCGGGGATCGATCAGCGGCTTGAGGATGCCCAGCAATTGCTCGCTGGCGGCGTTGCGTACATTGAACACACGGGTGGCGACCCCGTCGCTGCCTTGCGCCGGTTTGTCCGCCGTCTCCACCGGTACCGGCTCAAGCCGCGCGGCCTGGTCGGGGACGATCTTGACGCTGCCGTTGGGTAGGTCGACGGCGGCGAAACCCTGGGCGCGCAACTGGGCCAGGAAGATGTCGTAGATCGCGTCGCTGTCATGGCGATCGACCGTGCGCACGGTGACCTTGCCCTTGACCCGTGGATCGACGATGAAGGTGGTGCCGGTAATTTGCGAGACGCTGTCGATGAACTCGCTGAGCTCGGTGTCGACGAAATTGACTTCGTATAACGGCGTCTCGTTGTCATCCAGCGCCACCGGCTCTTCGGCCCAGGCCAGGTTGAGGCCCAGGCTCAGCACGCTGGCCAGGCAGAGTCTTGCGATCATCATTCATCCTTGGCGCTTAAAGCCGGTCACGGCAGGCCGTGGCGGCCAGGGCAGGCGTTCGCGCCGCCCCTGGTTGTCGAAAATCAGGCCCTGGTCATCGATGCTCTCCAGCACGATGCCCGGCGCCAGGCGCTGGCCACGGCGCATGCTGCGCGTAGCCTGGCCGTAACGCAGCACCACCACCGTGGCGCTGAGCGGCACGGCCCGCAGGCCGCCCAGGTACTCCAGCGGTAAACGGGTCAGCGGCACCTCACCGCTGTCGGCCTGGGCCTGCCAATGGCCGACCATCAGGCCCGGTAAAGGCGTTGCTTGCGGCACATCGGCCACCGCCGGCAGCGGCGTGCGGCTGAGCTGCAAAACACACTGGGCGGCAAGCCAGGCGGCCAGGGTCAGCAGCGCGCCGCTGAACAGGCGCGAGGCGCGGATCACGCGCTCAACTCACGGGGATGCCAACCGGGATGGCCCTGGACATAGCGCAGCTGCGGCAATTGCAACGCTGGCAATTGCCAGTCGGTTGGCTGCTGCGCCAGCCAGGCCTCGACCCGTTGCCACAGCGGCTCGCCACTGCTGGAGGCGTACTGCAGGCCGAAGGTGCGGCACTGCCCCTGGGTTTCGCTGAAGCCCGAGACGCGCTTGCCGCTCGGGCTGTAGCTCAACTGCCAGGGCTGGCCCAGCCAGCGCGGCAGGTCCTGGCTGTTGTCGAGCAATAGCGGGTCACCGAACAACTGCTCGGCGGCGTTTTCCAGCACCTGCTCGACTTGCCGCGCAGGCGCCTCGACCACCGGCGCCGGGTAGCTGCCGGTCAGGCTGATCAGGTGTTCGCGGGTGATGGCCCGGCCGGCAGCCAGGGGGCTGTCGTAGCGCAGGCCCGGGAGCAACACCGGGTAGCCGCTGTCGGCGGCCAGGGCCAGGTGCAGCAGGCGGTCCCAACTACCACCGCGGGTATCACGGCGCCACAGTGCCTGCGGTGCGCGCGCCAGGGGTTGATCGAGCCAGGCGGCGTGACCGGCGCGTTGCTGCGCCAGCACACCACGGATCTGCGCGGCGCGGGCCTGGGCGCCAGGGGTAAGGCTGCTTTCGAAGGCCGGATGAAAATGCGCGCTGAATTGCCATTGCCCAGCGCTTCGCTGGCAGCGCACCTGGAAGGCGCCACTGGCACGATTGCCAGCGAACAGCACCGGCACGCGCTTGCCGCTGGCTTGCAGCACGGTCACCGGCTCAGGCCAGAAGTCCTGGCCACGGGCGCACAGCAGCAAGTCGGCATCGCTCAGGCGTTCGGCCAGCCACAGGCCGGGGCCGGTGCCGACATCGGCCAGGGCGATCACCAGGTCTGCCTGCCCGCGGGCTTGTTCGAAGGCCGGCAGCAGCGACTGGTACCACTGCTTGAGCGAGGCTTTCTGGTCCTGGGCATAGGGGTCGGTGATGCCGACCACGGCGACCCGCACACCACCACGACGAAACACTGTAAAGGCTGCAACACCCAGCGCGGTGGCCTGCTCCGCAGCCAAGCCAGCGCCCAGCACGGGCTTGCCATATTGCCGATAAAGGCCGGTGCAACGCTGCGGCCACAGCACCCGCTCATCGCTGCTGACCCGCACGTCGCTGGCCAGCAACTGGCTGCCTTCAACACCGCTACCCCCCTGGGTCAGGTAGGCCAGGCCGCTGCCATTCCAGCCCTGACCGTTCTCCAGAGTCAGGCAGTTGTCAGCCCCGGCGCCTTGGCGCAGTTGCTCGAGCAAGGCCGCCAGCACCGCGTAGCCGCCGGTGCGCACACCATCGGCGAGGCTGGCGTCGAGCAGCGGGTTGAGTTCGGCGCGGGCCTGGCGGGCGCTGGCGCCGGTCATCCAGGGCGCCTGGCCGAGGTGGGTGACCGGCCCCAGGCGCGTGGCCGGGACCACCGGTTTACCGGCCTGGCGGGCATCGAGGGTGTCAGCGAAATACAGCACATCGAGCGCCGCGTCGTTGCCGGCCGACGTCCCGCCCAGGCCCGCGCAGGCCGTGAGCAGCGGCGCCGCAGCGCCAACGCCGATCCAGTTCAACACTTCCCGTCTGTGCATGTTCAGCCTGTCCCGTCGCCTTCGCGCTTGTTGGTTGTCGGGCCGGGATATTGGGGCGCCTGGATTACAGTTTGATGGCAGTTAATCGACAGCCAGGGCAAAACCTCAGGCAAATCAGGTGGTAACGATTTATTTCCTTCAACGCCTTTTAACAAAACTGCCAATCAATCATCACACTTGCTCACTAAAGTCCCGGTTTCTTTCACGCCGCATCATTGAACAAAAGGAACTGAACTGATGAGTCGAGACACCGGCGACAACCTGAACCGCAACCAGAGTGGCAACCTGCCCATGGACAGCGTTCTGGAGTCTTACCTGAGCCGCCGCAGCGTGGTACGCGGTGGCCTGGGCGCCGCGATCGCGATGATTGCCGGGACTGGCCTGACGGGCTGCTTCGACAGCAGCGACTCGGATGACGATGAACCCGTAGTCGAGCCGCCAACCCCGCCGAAACTGAAGCTCGGCTTCACTTCAATCCCAGGCTCGCGCACCGACGCCTGCGTGGTCGCCGCCGGCTACACTGCTTACGTCCTGGCGCCCTGGGGCACGCCGCTGAACAGCAGCGCCAACCCGTGGAAAGCCGACGGTAGCAACACCGCCGCCGACCAGGCCAACTCGGTGGGCATGCACCATGACGGCATGCACTTCTTCCCCATCAACGGCAGCTCCGAAGACGGTCTGCTGGCGATCAACCACGAATACATCGACGCCGACGCCCTGCACCCCAACGGCCCGACCAGCGACAGCAGCGGCAAGCGCCCGGTCGAGGAAGTGCGCAAGGAAATCAACGCCCATGGCGCCGGGGTGATCCGCCTGAAGAAAGTCAGCGGCCGCTGGCAGGTGGTCGACAACGACCCGCTCAACCGCCGCTTCACCACCGCCACGGTGATGAACATCGCAGGCCCCCTGCGCGGCAGCGAGCACGTCAAGACGCGCTTCTCGAAAAACGGCACCCAGGCCCGCGGCACCAACAACAACTGCGGCAACGGCTACACCCCGTGGGGCACCTACCTGACCTGCGAAGAGAACTGGCCGGGGATTTTCGTCAACACCAGCGCCACCCTGCCGGCCGACCAGAAGCGCATTGGCGTCGGCACCAAGGCCGGTAACTACAAGTGGGAAAGCGTCGCCGGTGACCCAAGCGAAGTGGACGGTGAATTCAGCCGCTTCAACGTCACCCCGAGCGGCGCCAGCGCCACCGAGGACTTCCGCAACGAAGCCAGCACCTACGGCTATATCGTCGAGATCGACCCGTACACGGCCAATACCCTTGCGGTAAAACGCACCGCGCTCGGGCGCTTCCGCCACGAGGGCTGCTGCCCGGGGCTGCCGGTGGTGGGCAAGCCGCTGGTCTGGTACATGGGCGACGACTCCAACAACGAGTACCTGTACAAATTCGTCTCCAGCGCGCTGTGGGAAGCCGCCGATGCCAACCCGGCCGACCGCCTGGCCACCGGCAACAAGTACATGGACCAGGGCAAGCTGTACGTCGCCCGCTTCAATGCCGACGGCTCGGGCGTGTGGCTGCTGCTCGACGTCAACACCCCGACCAGCAGCGGCAAGACCCTGGGCTCGATCTACGGCGACCTGCCGGGGATCATCCTCAACACCCGCGGCGCTGCCGACGCCCTCGGCGCAACACCGATGGACCGCCCGGAATGGACCACGGTCAACCCGCTCAATGGCGACGTGTACCTGACCCTGACCAACAACAGCGCACGCACCGCGGCCAAGGTCGATGCCGCCAACCCGCGCGGGCCGAACCGCCACGGCCATATCATCCGCTGGCACGACAGCGACGATCAGTTGAGCTTCAGCTGGGATATTTTCGTGTTTGGCGCCAACGCCGCCGGCACTGCCGACATCAACCGCTCGGGCCTGACCGAACTCAACCAGTTCGCCAGCCCCGACGGCATGAGCTTCGATAGCCGCGGCATCCTCTGGTTCCAGACCGACAACGGTGAAAAAACCCTGACCGACTACACCAACGACCAGATGCTGGCGGTGATCCCCACCGACCTGGTCGATGCCGCGGGCAAGCAGGTGCCGGTCAACGCCAAGAACCAGGTCGACCTGCGCCGCTTCTTCGTCGGCCCCAACGGCTGCGAAGTCACCGGCATTGCCTTCACCCCCGACAACAAGTCGATCTTCGTAAACATCCAGCACCCGGACAACTGGCCGTCTACCGACGTCGCCACTGCCGTTACTCCGGCCGGCACCAAGGTGCGGCCACGGGCCTCGACCGTGGTGATCCAGCGTGCCGATGGCGGTGAAATCGGCGTGTAACCCAAGCCTCGCTCGGCGCAGCCCTTACCAGGGTTGCGGCGAGCGGCTGATCACCTGCACCTGCTGGACCGGCACCAGCGCGTGCCACTGCACGATCCCGCGTGCGCGCAGTTGAAACTCGCTGCGCATCTTCTGCCCGTCCTGTTCGAATTCCAGCTGCAAGGCAAAGTCACCGCTGTTGAGCAGCAAGCCTTCGCTCAACCGTGCGAATGTTGCGTCGTCCATCGCCCCCAGTGCCTGGCGCAACGCACCCGCATCGTGATAACCGCCAGCAGGCCGGCCGGTGATGATCCGGGTCAGCAGCGAACGTGACACCTCCCCTTCGTACAGCGCTTCAAGCAATGGCAACTGCTCCAGGCTCAAGGCATTGGCATTCAGCCGCCAGCCGCTGGTCTGCGGCAGCGCGCACAACTGTGGATAGCGTTGCTGGCGGCTGGCATCGGGCTCAAGCAGCAGGTTCAGCTCACTCATGTCGACCATCATCTGGTTGGCCGCCAGGCGCGCAGGTGACTGGCGCAGGTACTGGTCGCTGTCGGCGCCGCTGAGCCGGGCCTGGCCGTCGCTGTCGATCCAGTCGGCCAGGGCATCGGTCAAGCGTTGCGCGGCCATGTCATCGCCCAGCAGGTAGCGCAATTGCCGTGCGGCCCGTTCGCTCTCTTCGCCAATCAGCGCGTTGACGTTGAAACAGCTGTGCAGGTCGCGGATGCGCAAGGCCGCCGAGCCGCCGGCAAAGGCATAAGACAGCGGCTGCCCGCGCAGCGCCTGCCAGAACAGCGGGCTGGCGCGCCAGGCCGGGTCTTTCAGGGCCTGCTCGGCAAAGGCCAGGCCGGCGGTTTCCATGGCCCTGGCCTGCACCCGCTGCTGCACCAGGCGCACGCTGTCGATCTGCTGGCGACCGTCCTGCACCAGCCAGCTCAGGCCGCCTGCGAGCATCGCCAGCACCACCAGCACCATCAACAGCGCCGCTCCTTGTTGCCGCTTCGCACCCATGAACTGCACATCCCTAGCCAATGAGCCGTCAGTCAACACAACGGATGTTGCAGGCACATGGCAAATACAGCTGCACGTCACTTTTGCGTCACAAAGCGCAGGCAGGATAAGGCCTTCTTTTTCATGAGCTTGGAGCGTTTTTCATGGGTGGTATCGGGATCTGGCAGTTGCTTATCGTCTTGGTGATCGTGTTCATGCTGTTCGGCACCAAGCGCCTCAAGGGCCTGGGTGCGGACGTCGGCGATGCGATCCAGGGCTTTCGCAAATCCATGGGCAACGGCCCGGCCACGGACGAAGCCGTAAGCCCGGTCAAACCCCAAGCGCCGCTGCAGGCCGACAGCGTGCAGCAAGCGGAACACCAGCGCTGATGTTCGAAGTCGGTTTTACCGAACTGCTGCTGGTGGCCATCGTCGCCCTGCTGGTGCTCGGCCCCGAGCGCCTGCCGGCGGCGGCGCGCACCCTGGGCCGCGGCCTGGGCCAGGCCAAGCGCGCCATGGCCACGATCAAGACCCAGGTCGAGCGCGAACTGGACACCCAGGCCCTGAGCCAGGAACTCGATGCCCTGCCCTTGCAGCGCCTTGAACAGGACCTGCGCCGCGGCGTCAGCCTGCAGCCGGACCACAGCCCAACCAGCGGAAACCCCTGATGAACACAGCAAGCCAAGACTGCGCCATGCCGCTCACCGCTCACCTGCGCGAACTGCGCAGGCGCCTGGTGCGCTGCCTGCTGGCCATCGCCGTGGTATTCCTCGGCCTGTTGCCGTTTGCCCAGACCCTGTACACCCAGGTCTCGGAACCGCTGCGCCGCTACCTGCCCGAAGGCGCGAGCATGATCGCCACCAGCGTCACCTCGCCGTTCCTGGCGCCGTTCAAACTGACCCTGATGGCGGCGCTGTTCGTCGCCATGCCGGTGCTGCTGCACCAGGCCTGGAGCTTCATTGCCCCGGCGATGTACCGCCAGGAACGGCGCATCGCCCTGCCGTTGCTGGTGTCGAGCATCGTGCTGTTCTACTCGGGCATGGCCTTCGCCTTCTTCGTGGTCTTTCCGATGATGTTCGGCTTCTTTGCCAGCGTCACCCCGGATGGCGTGGCGATGATGACCGACATCGGCCTGTACCTGGACTTCATTCTTGCCCTGTTCCTAGCCTTTGGCCTGGCGTTCGAAATCCCGGTGGCGACCTTCATCATCGTCTGGGCCGGGGTCACCGACGTCGGTACCCTGCGCAAAAGCCGCCCTTACGTGATCGTCGGCTGCTTCGTCGTCGGCATGCTGTTGACTCCGCCGGACGTGTTTTCGCAAACCCTGCTGGCGGTGCCGATGTGGATCTTGTTTGAGGTCGGTTTGCTGGCCTGTGCTGCGGTCGAGCGCAAAGAACAGCGCACAATGCCAGTCAGCCTTCAGGCCTCAAATGAGCCTGGCAACTAAAGAAAAAATCGGCATACTCGAGAAATCTGAAGATTTTCATGGGCCAGTGAAGAAAATCCTGGCCTTTGATACCGAAAAACAGGATTTCCAGCATGCAAGCGGTTGGCTACGCCCATCTTCATCAGCAGCTTCAACTGACGGTAGTACCGCTGCAGCTACCGGCTGTCGTTCAGCGGGTTACGCGTATCCAGCAAATCGGTACCACCTTGGCCGTACCCGCCGCCATTGCGCCTGCGGCCAACGACTTGCTGGGTCATGCGCTGTTTGCCCTGAAGCACGAAGGGATCAACCTTGCGCTATTGGCCCAGGCGTTGCCGAAGATCCCCGCCGAAGCATTCGAAGATGCCCTGCGCTCAACACCCAACGGGATATACATCCGTAAGGCCTGCTATTTACGCGAGGCGTTCTCTGACGAGTTGCTGAAGCAGCAAGCTCCGGTCCGTGGCCCTTTCGTGGACCTTTTCGATCCTGAACACTACATCACCAAGCCTGGGGAGCGAAGCTCCAGGTGGCGGGTCGAGTTCAATGGCCTCGGTTCACTGGCTTACTGCGCCACAGTCGAACGTACGCCGCACATCAAAGCCCTGCTCGACTATGACATTCCAGCACGCGCCAGGGCGTTCATGCAGTCGCTGCCGCCCATCATGATGGACAGCGCCATCAACTGGGCGTACTTGCACGAAACCAAGGACTCTTTCGCCATCGAACGGGAAGCGCCTAGTGAAGACAAATCGCGCAAGTTCATACAGTTGCTGCGCCAGGCCCACGAACGCCAGCCGCTAACCGAGGACTATCTGGTCGCCTTGCAGAACGCCACGATCAGCAACCCGTATGACATGGCTGGCGCCTTCAGACATGAACAGAACCATCTTGCCGGTGCCCTGCAAGGCGCTGCGGGTGTGACCTACGTTCCTCCCCCAGCGGAGCTCTGCCGGGAGCTGATGGAATCATTGATGCACTTTGCCAATGAAGATGCAGCCCGCACCGATCCACTGGTGGCAGCCGGGATCATCTCCTTCGGCTTTGTCCTGCTCCATCCCTTCATGGATGGTAACGGTCGGCTTTCTCGCTTCCTGATCCATCAGACATTGTGCCGGGCCGGCGCGCTGGACAACGGCCTGTTGCTTCCCGTGTCGGTTGCCATGAAACGGAACGAGCAAGGATACCTGCAAGCTCTGCAAAGCTTCTCCCGACCCGTGAGGGATTTTTGGGATGTCCAGTGGATTGACTTCGGGCAGTTGAACTTCCAGTTCCGTGGTGATGCGGCCGTCTACCGTTACTGGGATGCAACGCCTTGCGTGGCCTTCACCCTGGAAATGGCCAAGCATGCGCTTGAAGTGGAACTGCGCGAAGAAACGACCTTCCTGGCCTGTTTCGATAGCGTTTACAAAGCCGTCGACGAGCAATTTGACGTGCGCGGCAGCGAGCTTTCGAATCTGGTCATGATGTGCCTGACCAATGGTGGTGTCGTGTCCAGGCACCGGCGTAAGCAGTTTCAATACACGGTTCCCGCCCACGTATTCGATTTTATCGAACAGGCGGCACGACAAGCCCTGGCTGGCCAGCAGTCTGAGGTTGAGTCGAATGATGACGACGCAAAATGAAACAGGCTGACAAGTGGTATTGACGTGGTATTCAAGTGGTATTAAATTTTTAATACCACTCGCCACCTGAAGCTACCGCCATGCCTCCGTTGACCGCCCTGCGCCCCGACGACACTCTGGCCACGCCCTTGTACCTTCAGTTGGCGCGCAACCTGGAACAGGCCATCCACGCCGGGCAATGGAAAGCCGAACAGGCATTGCCGTCGGAGCGCAGCCTCAGCGAAGCCCTGGACATCTCCCGGGTGACTGCACGCAAGGCCCTGGAAGTGCTGCTCGAACAAGGCCTGATCCGCCGTATCCAGGGCTCCGGTACCTTCATTACCCCGCGCCTGGAACAACCACTCTCGCGCCTGTCGAGCTTCAGCGAAATGCTCCGTATGAAGGGCTTCACGCCCAGTTCGCAGTGGCTGGAGCGCAGCGTCGATGCGCCGTCTGCCGATGAGCTGGTGCGCCTGGGCCTGTCGCCCAACGAACAGGTGGTGCACCTCAAGCGCCTGCGCAAGGCCGATGACATCGTCATGGCCGTCGAGTACAGCACCCTGCCCGCGCGCTTGCTGGGCAACCCCGAGGCTATCGGCGATTCGCTGTACCAGTACCTCGACCAGATCGGCAAGCCGGTGGTGCGCGCCCTGCAACACATTCGCGCGATCAATGCCAGCGCCGAACTGGCGGCGCGGGTCGGCATCGAGCCCGGCACCGCCATGCTGCTGATGACCCGGGTCGGCTACCTCGACGACAACACCCCCATCGAACTGACCGACACCTACTGTCGCGACGACTACTACGACTTTGTCGCCGAGCTGCGACGCTAGCGGAGCCCCCATGAGCGAACACAACATACTCACCCCGACGGGCTGGGTACGCGGACGCCTGTTGCTGCGTGACGGCCGCGTCGCCGCCATCGACGGCCAGCCCTGCGACCCGCAGGGCAACGATCTGCCCTACCTGCTGCCCGGTTTCATCGACCTGCATGTACACGGCGGCGGTGGCAGCGACATCATGGAAGGTGCCCAGGCGTTCGCCACCATTGCCCGTACCCACGTGCGCTTCGGCACCACCTCGTTGCTGGCCACCACCATGACCGCGCCGAAGGAAGAACTGGCCCAGGTGCTCGGCGCCCTCGGCGAGTACGTTCGCCAACCGTGCAACGGCGGCGCGCGGGTGCTCGGTGTGCATCTGGAAGGCCCGTACATCAACCCCGGCAAGCTCGGCGCGCAGCCGAACTTCGCCCACCTGGGGCTGCTCGAAGAGGTCGACGCCTACCTGGCCCTGGCACCGATCAAGGTGATCACCATCGCCCCGGAAGTCGCCGGCCACCTGCCGTTGATCCGCACCTTGAGCGAGCGCGGCGTGCGCCTGCAGATCGGCCATACCCTGGGCAACTACGAAGAAGGCGTGGCAGCCCTGGAAGCCGGCGCCACCAGCTTTACCCACCTGTACAACGCCATGAGCCCGCTGCACCACCGCGAGCCGGGCATCGTCGGCGCGGCCCTGGCCCATGCGCGCTTTGCCGAGCTGATTCCCGACCTGCTGCACGTGCACCCCGGCGCCATCCGCGTGGCCCTGCGCTCGATTCCTTGCCTGTACTGCGTGACCGATTCCACTGCCGCCGCGGGCATGCCCGATGGCGAGTACAAGCTTGGCAGCCACACCGTGACCAAATGCCTGGGCGGCGTGCGCCTGGCCGACGGCACCCTGGCCGGCAGCACCCTGACCATGGACCAGGCCCTGCGCAACCTGGTGAAGATCGGCCTGCCCCTGGCCGAAGCCTCCCAGCGCCTGTCGCAGTTCCCCGCCGACTACCTCGGCCTGCAAGAGCGCGGGCGCCTGCAGCCCGGTAGCTGGGCCGACGCCGTGAGCCTGGATCGCAACCTCAACCTGATCGGCGTAATGGTCGAAGGAGAACACCTTGAGCTCTAAGATGCTTGCCGAGGCCCTGGCCGCGGCCAACGTTGTGCAGACCCAGTTGCAGCGCTGCGACGCGCGTATTGCCAGCGTCGCCGAACAGCTGCGCAGCCTCGCGCCGCAGGTTGCCCTGACGGTCGCCCGCGGCAGCTCGGACCACGCCGCCAGCTACTTTGCCTACCTGGCCATGCAGCAGCTTGGCCTGCCGGTGGCCTCGCTGCCGATGTCGGTGGTGACCCTGCAGAACTCGCCCCTGCAGGTGCGCGGCCAGGTGGCCCTGGGCTTTTCCCAGTCGGGCCAGAGCCCGGACCTGGTCGACAGCCTGCGCACCCTGCGCGAACGCGGCGCCACCACCCTGGCGCTGGTCAATGCCGAAGACTCGCCACTGGAGCAGGCCTGCCAGTACCACCTGCCGCTGTGCGCCGGCCCCGAGCTGAGCGTTGCCGCGACCAAGAGCTTTATCGCCACCCTCAGCGCCAGCGCCCGCCTGGTCGCCCAGTGGCAGCAGGACCCGGCGCTGCTCGACGCCGGCCTGGCTCTACCCGGGCAACTGCGTGAAGCCGCCGAACAAGACTGGAGCCTGGCCATCGAGCAACTGCGCGACTGCCAGCGGCTGATGGTCATCGGCCGTGGAGCCGGCTTTGCCATCGCCCAGGAAGCGGCGCTCAAGTTCAAGGAAACCTCGGCGATCCAGGCCGAAGCCTTCAGCAGCGCCGAGGTGCGTCATGGCCCGATGGCGCTGATCGATGCCCATTACCCGTTGCTGGTATTGGCGCCTCGTGGCGTCGAGCAGGCCGGCCTGTTGCAGTTGGCCGAAGACATGCGCCAGCGCGGCGCCAAAGTGCTGCTGGCGGCGCCGGCGGACATCCCCCAGCGCAACCTGACCTTAAGCTGCGCCGCCCACCCGGGCCTCGATCCGCTGCTGGCGATCCAGAGCTTCTATGTCATGGCCGCAGGCCTGGCCGAGGCGCGTGGCATGGACCCGGATCAGCCCCGTCACTTGAGCAAAGTGACCCGAACTCACTGAGGCACCGAGGACCTTGCGCATGCCCAACAACAAGAACATCACCCTCCATGCCCCCCTCGAAGGCCCGCTATTGCCGCTCGACCAGGTGCCCGACCCGGTGTTCGCTGGCGGCACCCTGGGCAACGGCATCGCCATCGACCCGCTCAACGACTGCCTGCAGGCGCCTTGCGCCGGCACCGTCATCCACCTGGCGAAAACCCTGCACGCCCTGACCCTGCGCGCCGACAACGGCGCCGAGGTCCTCATGCACATCGGCCTGGATACCGTGCAGCTGCAGGGCCGCGGCTTCGAAGCACTGGTGGCCAACGGCGAACGGGTCGAACGTGGCCAGCCGCTGATCCGCTTTGACCTCGACCTGGTGGCGCAACACTGCACCAGCCTGATCACGGTGATGATCCTCAGCAACAGCAGCGACTACCGCTTGCTGCCGCGCACCACTCGCTCGGTGGCATTGGGTGCGCCGCTGCTGGATGTCATCCCCAATGCCAGCATCGCTGCAGGCAAAGCAGCCAGCAGCGGCGAAACCGTGCGCGGCAGCGCCAGAGTCGCTCATCACGGCGGCTTGCACGCGCGCCCTGCGGCGCTGCTGCGCCAGACTGCCCAGGGCTTTGGCAGCCGCGCCGAGCTGCACTTCAACGGCCAGGTCGCCGCGCTCAACAGCCTGGTGTCGATCATGGGCCTGGGTGTCGGCGAGCAGGATGAAGTTGAAATTGTTTGCAGCGGTGCCGACAGTGCGCAGGCGCTGCAGGCACTATTGGCAGCAGTCACCACCGCGAGCGTCGGCGAACAGCATGCCGCCCCTGCCATCAGTGCTCAGGCCACACCCGTCGCCAACCTGCAGCCCGGCATCCTCAACGGTGTCTGCGCATCGCCGGGCCTGGCCTGTGGCCCGCTGGCGCGTCTGGACGGGATACGCCTGCCGCCAGACCCGGGCGGCCATACGCCCGCTGCGCAGCACCAGGCCCTGGACGCCGCACTGGTCAGCGTCAAAGCCGCCATTGAAGGCGACTTGAAACAGCTGCAACAAGGTGATGCTGCAGCCATTTTCGAAGCGCACCTGGCACTGCTCGACGATCCGTCACTGATCGACGCTGCACGTCAGCGCATCGACCAGGGCATTGCCGCCAGCCACGCCTGGAGCCAGGCCATCGACGCCCAGTGCGCGATCCTCAACGCCCTCGACAAGCCGCTGCTGGCCGAGCGCGCCAACGACCTGCAGGATTTGCAGCAACGGGTATTACGCGCCCTGCTCGGCGAAAGCCGCGAACTCGAGTTGCCACCCTCGGCGATTGTCGCCGCCCATGAACTGACGCCCTCGGACCTGCTGCTGCTCGACAAGCACGCGGTAGCCGGGCTGTGCATGGTCGCCGGGGGCGCCACTTCGCACGTTGCCATCCTCGCCCGCGCCCGCGGCCTGCCGTGCCTGGTTGCCCTGGGCCCGGAGCTGTTGAACCTGCAGGCCGGCCAGGTGCTGGTGGTGGACGGCGAGCAGGCCCGGCTGGAAACCGCGCCAGACGCCGAACGCCTGGCCGAAGTCGCGCAGCTTCGCCAGCAACAGCAGCAACGCCGCCAACAGCAACAAGCCGCCGCCCAGGGCAGCGCCCAGACCCGTGACGGGCGCCTGATCGAAGTTGCCGCCAATGTCGCCTCGGCGGCCGAAGCTGCCCAGGCCCTGACTCTTGGCGCCGACGGCGTCGGCCTGTTGCGCACCGAATTCCTCTTCGTCGACCGCCACACCGCCCCGGATGAACAAGAGCAACTCAGCGCCTACCAGGCGGTAGTCGACGCCATGGGCGATCGCCCGGTGATCATCCGTACCATCGATGTCGGCGGCGACAAGCAACTGGACTACCTGCCCCTGCCCCACGAGGCCAACCCGGTACTCGGCCTGCGCGGCATTCGCCTGGGCCAAGTGCGCCCCGAGCTGCTCGACCTGCAATTGCGTGCCCTGCTGCAGGTCAGCCCGCAGCGCCGCTGCCGGGTCATGCTGCCGATGGTCAGCGAGGTCGATGAGCTGCTGGAAATCCGCCAGCGCCTGGACCACCTGGCCAGCGAACTGGGCATCAACCAGCGCGCCGAACTCGGGGTGATGATCGAAGTTCCGGCCGCCGCCCTGCTCGCAGAGCGCCTGGCCGAACACGCCGATTTTTTCTCGATCGGTACCAACGACCTGTCCCAGTACACCCTGGCCATGGACCGTGACCACGCGGGTCTGGCCGCCCGCGTCGACGCCCTGCACCCGGCGCTGCTGCGCCTGATCGACCTGACCTGCCAGGGCGCTGCCCGCCATGGCCGCTGGGTCGGGGTGTGCGGCGCGCTGGCCTCGGAGCCGCTGGCCACCGCGGTGCTGGTCGGCCTCGGGGTCAGCGAGCTGTCGGTCAGCGCCCCGCAGGTCGGCGAGATCAAGGAGCGCGTGCGCCAGCTCGACAGCAGTGAATGCCGCACCTTCAGCCAGCAGCTGCTGGGCCTTTCCAGCGCCCGCGCGGTGCGCCAGGCCTGCCGCGATTTCGCCGCACGCCCGCTACACCACCGCCACTCCCCACTCAGCACAGAACAATAACCGGAGCGCACCATGTACCAGCACTTCATCCAGGGCCTGCAACGGCTCGGCCGCGCCCTCATGCTGCCCATCGCCATCCTGCCGATTGCCGGCCTGCTGCTGCGCCTGGGCGACACCGACCTGTTGGACATCGCCCTGATCCACGATGCCGGCAACGCGATTTTCGCCAACCTGGCGCTAATCTTCGCCATCGGCATTGCCGTCGGCTTTGCCCGCGACAACAACGGCACCGCGGGCCTGGCCGGGGCCATTGGTTACCTGGTGCTGGTCTCGACCCTCAAGGTCATCGACCCGCACATCGACATGGGCATGCTCGCCGGGATTCTGTGCGGCCTGCTCGGCGGTGCGCTGTACAACCGTTTCAAGGACATCAAGCTACCCGAGTACCTGGCCTTCTTCGGTGGCCGGCGTTTCGTGCCGATTGCCACCGGTTTATCGGCGGTGGGCCTGGGCTTGCTGTTCGGCCTGATCTGGCCGCCCCTGCAGAACGGTATCAACAGCCTCGGCCAACTGCTGCTCGACAGCGGCAGCATCGGCGCGTTCTTCTTCGGCGTGTTCAACCGCCTGCTGATCGTCACCGGCCTGCACCATATCCTCAACAATCTGGTGTGGTTCGTCTTTGGCAGTTTCGAAGGTGCCAATGGCCTGACGGTAACCGGCGACATCAGCCGCTATTTCGCCGGCGATCCCCGGGCCGGCCAATTCCTCGCCGGGATGTTCCCGATGATGATCTTCGGCCTGCCCGCCGCCTGCCTGGCCATGTACCGCCATGCCCTGTCGGGGCGGCGCAAACTGATTGGCGGCATCCTCCTGTCGATGGCCCTGACCTCGGCGCTGACCGGCGTTACCGAGCCGATCGAGTTCGCCTTCATGTTCCTCGCGCCGCTGCTGTTCCTGATCCATGCCGTGCTCACCGGACTGGCCATGGCCCTGTGCGACCTGCTCAATATCCGCCTGGGCTTTACCTTCTCCGGTGGCGCCATCGACATGGCCCTGGGCTGGGGCCGCTCGACCAATGGCTGGATGGTGTTCCCGGTCGGGCTTTTGTATGCGCTGGTGTACTACTTCGTTTTCGACTTCTGTATCCGCCGCTTCAACCTGAAAACCCCGGGCCGCGAAGACCAGCCCAGCGAAGAAGCTCCAGTCCAGGACGCTAGCGCACCACGCGGCAAGCGCTACATCGATGCTCTCGGCGGTGCCGCCAACCTGCTCTCGGTAGACGCCTGCACCACACGCCTGCGCCTGTTGCTCAATGACCGCGGCCTGGCCCACGATGGCATGCTGAAAACCCTCGGGGCCATGGCCGTGGTACGTCCGGGTTCCGGCGGTAGCCTGCAGGTGGTGGTCGGGCCGCTGGCCGACACCATTGCCGACGAGATTCGCAACCAGCTGCCCCATGCCCTGGCGAATGTCGTCGAACAGCCGCAAGTGAAAGCCGAGGCGAGCGAAAGCATGGCCGCTGAAGACTGGCTCAGTGCATTGGGTGGCAAGGACAACTTGTTGAAGGTCGATTGCGTGGCCCTGACCCGAGTGCGGGTCGAGCTCAAGGATGCGCGCAAAGTGACGCGCGAGCGCCTGTTGGCGCTGGGGTGCCAGGGGGTCAGTCCGCTGGCGGATGGGACCTGGCATTTGTTGCTGGGCAAGCGTGCTGCTGCCTTGAGCCAGGCGTTGCAGGGCTGAAAAGCATCGCGGGTCAAGTCGAGGCGTCGCACCGCCGCTCCCGCTGTGGGAGCGGCGGTGCGGCGACCCGACTTGACCCGCGATGAGATCCTTAGAAGTCCGCTAGCTGCCAGACCTCATAAGCCGGGGTTTCATAAGGGTGGCTGAGCTTGAGGGCAGCGACCACCGAGCCGATCAGCTCGTCGGCCACCACCAGCTCAACCCGCCACTCTTCGACCTGCTCGACCACGCCCGCCTGCCCGAGGAACGGCTGACTGCCGTCCAGCGGACGGAACTGGCCCTGGCCCAACACCTGCCAGGCGCAGCAGTCGTAGTTGCCGATGCGCCCGCCACCGGCAGCGAACACAGCGGCCTTGACCACCTCCACGTGGCTTGGCGGGACGAAGAAGGCGAGCTTGTACACCCCTTAGTTCACCCACGCCCGGGCGTTGCGGAACATGCGCATCCACGCCGCGTCTTCGTTCCAGTCATCCGGACGCCAGGAGTTCTGCACGGCACGGAAGACCCGCTCAGGGTGCGGCATCATGATGGTGACGCGACCGTCGCGGCTGGTCAGGCCGGTAATCCCGCGCGGCGAGCCGTTCGGGTTGGCCGGGTAGCTTTCGGTGACCTTGCCGTGGTTGTCGACGAAGCGCAGGGCCACGCAACCGGACAGGTCGGCTTCGAGCAAGGCTTCTTCGCTGGCGAACTCGGCATGGCCTTCACCGTGGGCGATGGCAATCGGCATGCGCGAACCGGCCATGCCCTGGAGGAAGATCGAGTTCGACTTCTGCACTTCGACCATGGCCACACGGGCTTCGAACTGCTCGGAGCGGTTACGCACGAAGTGCGGCCAGAACTCGCTGCCCGGAATCAGCTCGTGCAGGTTGGACATCATCTGGCAACCGTTGCACACGCCCAGGGTGAAGCTGTCGCTGCGCTCGAAGAAGCCCTGGAAGGCATCACGGGCACGGGCGTTGAACAGCGCCGACTTGGCCCAGCCTTCACCGGCGCCGAGCACGTCACCGTAGGAGAAACCGCCGCAGGCCACCAGGCCCTTGAAGTCGTTGAGGTCGACGCGACCGGCAAGGATATCGCTCATGTGCACGTCGATGGCGTTGAAGCCGGCGCGGTCGAAGGCTGCGGCCATTTCGACCTGGCCGTTGACGCCCTGCTCGCGCAGCACTGCCACTTGCGGACGCACGCCCTTCTTGATGTACGGCGCGGCGATGTCCTGGTTGACGTCGAAGCCGAGCTTGACGCTCAGGCCGGGATTGTCTTCTTCCAGCAGCACGTCGAACTCTTGGTCGGCGCAGTCGGCGTTGTCGCGCAGACGCTGGATCTGATAGCTGGTCTCGGCCCACTGGCGCTGCAGCAGGCGGCGGTCGCCCTTGAACAGTTCTTCACCGGCCAGCTTGATCAGCACTTCGCCGTTGTTGATCGGCTGGCCGATCACCGCGACGCAGTCTTCACCCAGACCGGCTGCGCTGAACTGCGCCAGCACGTCCGGAGTAGCGTCCTGACGCACCTGAATCACCGCGCCCAGCTCTTCGTTGAAGAGGATGGCGGCGACTTTTTCGCGCTTGCTGGTCAGGGTGTCCAGTTCCAGGTCCAGGCCGCAGTGGCCGGCGAAGGCCATTTCCAGCACGGTGGTCAGCAGGCCACCGTCGGAACGGTCGTGGTAGGCCAGCAGGTGGCCGTCGGCGTTCAGGCCCTGGATCACGGCGAAGAAGGCCTTGAGGTCTTCGGCGTCGTCGACGTCCGGCGCTACGGCGGCCAGCTTGCCGTGGGTCTGGGCCAGGATCGAGGCGCCCATGCGGTTCTTGCCGCGGCCCAGGTCGATCAGGATCAGGTCGGTCTCGCCCTTGTCCATACGCAGTTGCGGGGTCAGGGTCTTGCGTACGTCGAGCACCGGGGCGAAGCCGCTGACGATCAGCGACATCGGCGAGGTGACGCTCTTGTCAACGCCCTCTTCGCTCCACTTGGTCTTCATCGACATCGAGTCCTTGCCCACCGGAATGGTCAGGCCCAGCTCCGGGCACAGCTCCATGCCGACAGCCTTGACGGTGTCGTACAGGCGGGCATCTTCACCCGGGTGGCCGGCAGCCGACATCCAGTTGGCCGACAGCTTGATGTCGGACAGCTTGCCGATGTGCGCGGCAGCCAGGTTGGTCAGGGTCTCGCCAATGGCCATGCGCCCGGACGCCGGGGCGTCGAGCAGGGCCAGCGGGGTACGCTCGCCCATGGCCATGGCTTCACCGCTGTAGACGTCGAAGCTGGTGGCGGTGACGGCGCAGTCGGCCACCGGTACCTGCCAAGGGCCGACCATCTGGTCGCGGGCAACCAGGCCGGTGATGGTGCGGTCGCCGATGGTGATCAGGAAGCTCTTGCTGGCCACGGCCGGGTGGCGCAGGACGCGCTCGACCGAGTCGTTCAGTTCCAGGGTGCTTGGGTCGAAATCATCGCCCAGCTCCGCTTCGCGGGTCACCGAACGGTGCATGCGCGGCGGCTTGCCCAGCAGCACGTCGAGCGGCATGTCGACCGGGGTGTTGCCGAAGTGGCTGTCGGTCACGGTCAGGTGCGGCTCGGCAGTGGCCTCGCCGACCACCGCGAACGGGCAACGCTCGCGCTCGCAGATGGCCTGGAAGCGCTCGAAGTCGCCAGCGCTGACCGCCAGCACGTAGCGTTCCTGGGATTCGTTGCTCCAGATCTCGTGCGGGGCCATGCCCGGCTCGTCGTTGGGCACGTTGCGCAGTTCGAAGCGGCCACCGCGGCCACCGTCGTTGACCAGTTCCGGGAAGGCGTTGGAAATACCGCCGGCGCCGACGTCGTGGATGAAGGCGATCGGGTTGTTGTCACCCAGCTGCCAGCAACGGTCGATGACCTCCTGGCAGCGGCGTTCCATTTCCGGGTTCTCGCGCTGCACCGAGGCGAAATCGAGGTCAGCGGAGCTGGCGCCGGTATCGACCGACGAAGCCGCGCCGCCACCCAGGCCGATGAGCATGGCCGGGCCACCGAGCACGATCAGCTTGGCGCCGACGGTGATCTCGCCCTTTTGCACGTGGTCTTCGCGGATGTTGCCAAGGCCACCGGCCAGCATGATCGGCTTGTGGTAACCGCGTACTTCTTCACCGTGCGGGGTGTTGATCGACTGCTCGAAGGTGCGGAAGTAGCCAGTCAGCGCCGGACGGCCGAATTCGTTGTTGAACGCGGCGCCACCCAGCGGGCCTTCGACCATGATGTCGAGGGCGGTGACGATGCGGTCCGGCTTGCCGTAGGCCTGCTCCCATGGCTGTTCAAAGCCCGGGATGCGCAGGTTGGAAACGGTGAAACCGGTCAGGCCGGCCTTGGGCTTGGCACCGCGGCCGGTAGCGCCTTCGTCACGGATTTCGCCGCCGGAACCGGTGGAGGCGCCGGAGAACGGCGAGATGGCGGTCGGGTGGTTGTGGGTCTCGACCTTCATCAGGATGTGCACCGGCTCCTGCACCGCGCCGTACTGGCGGGTCTCAGGGTTCGGGAAGAAACGCCCGGCGACGGAACCGACGATCACCGAGGCGTTGTCCTTGTAAGCCGACAGCACGCCTTCGTTGTGCATCTGGTAGGTGTTCTTGATCATGCCGAACAGGCTTTTTTCCTGGCTCTGGCCGTCGATATCCCAACTGGCGTTGAAGATCTTGTGGCGGCAGTGCTCGGAGTTGGCCTGGGCGAACATCATCAGCTCGATGTCGTGCGGGTTGCGCTTGAGGCCCTGGAAGCTGGTGACCAGGTAGTCGATCTCGTCTTCGGCCAGGGCCAGGCCCAGCTCGACGTTGGCTTTCTCCAGCGCGGCGCGGCCACCGCCGAGAATGTCGACGGCAGTCAGCGGCTTGGGCTGGGCGTGGCTGAACAGGCTGGCGGCCTCTTCAAGCTTGGCCAGCACCAGCTGGGTCATGCGGTCGTGGAGGATGTCGGCAACGATGGCGGCGTCGGTGTCGCTCAGCTCACCGCTGACGTAGTAGGCAATGCCCCGTTCCAGGCGCTGGATGTTTTCCAGGCCGCAGTTGTGAGCGATGTCGCTGGCCTTGCTCGACCAGGGCGAGATGGTGCCGAAACGCGGAACCACCAGGAACAGGCGCCCGCTTGGCTCCTGGACCGGTACGCTCGGGCCGTACTTGAGCAGGCGCGCGAGCACTTGCTGTTGGTCGGCACTCAGATCGCCGTCAACCTCGGCGAAATGCGTGAATTCAGCATACAAACCACTAACAGCGGGGACTTTCTGGCTCAGTTGCTCGATTAACTTACCGTGGCGAAAGGCAGAAAGGGCAGGAGCGCCGCGCAGGATCAACATCGTCGGGACAGCCTCAGGAAGGGGGTGTGCTTAGAGGCCGTGCATTCTAGCCTAATTCCGGCGCTTCCGGCACCCGAAACACAGCATTGCAGCACCTCCGCATGTCGGCCCGGCAAAGCGGACTCGGGGGTCAAAAAAAACCGCCGGTTTTGCCCTGCATTTTGCCTTTAACGCAAAGATCGCTAGCAGACAAGCAAACCGTTGTCGAGATATGGCGCGGCCGGTCCTTTGCGTATACTGCAACCTATGTTCGCCCAAACCGCTTTGCGCCAGCGGTGCGCCAGATGGCTCATCGCAACCGGACTCTTCCTGATGCTCGGTGCCTGTGTTGAAAAACCCAGCACCCTCGAGCGTGTCAAGGAAGACGGCGTGCTGCGCGTAATTACCCGCAACAGCCCGGCCACCTACTTCCAGGACCGCAACGGCGAAACCGGCTTCGAGTACGAGCTGGTCAAGCGTTTCGCCGACGATCTGGGCGTAGAGCTGAAGATCGAGACCGCCGACAATCTCGACGACCTGTTCAACCAGCTCGGCCAGCCGTCCGGCCCGGTGCTGGCAGCGGCCGGCCTGGTCAGCAGCGAACAGCGCAAGTCGCAGGTGCGCTTTTCACACCCGTATCTGGAAGTCACCCCGCAGATCATCTACCGCAACGGCCGTCCACGGCCCACCGACGCCAAGGACCTGGTCGGCAAGAAGATCATGGTGCTCAAGGGCAGCACCCACGCCGAGCAGATGGCCGAGCTGAAAAAGCAGTATCCGGCGCTCGAATACGAAGAATCTGATGCAGTTGAGGTGGTCGA
The DNA here is from genome assembly GCF_024748945.1 of Pseudomonas sp. B21-035. Taxonomy (NCBI): domain Bacteria; kingdom Pseudomonadati; phylum Pseudomonadota; class Gammaproteobacteria; order Pseudomonadales; family Pseudomonadaceae; genus Pseudomonas; species Pseudomonas sp. B21-035. The sequence continues at coordinate 1,164,270 of NZ_CP087179.1, read as the reverse complement.
CCTGCTGCGCATGGTCGATGAGGGGCAGATCGACCTGACCCTGGTCGACTCCAATGAACTGGCAATGAACCAGGTCTACTTCCCCAAGGTACGGGTGGCTTTCGATCTCGGCGATGCCCGTGACCAGCGCTGGGCGGTGGCAGCCGGCGAAGACAACAGCCTGCTCAACGAGATCAACGAATTTCTCGACAAGGTGCAGAAGAATGGCACCTTGCAGCGTCTGAAAGATCGCTACTACGGCCACGTCGATGTACTGGGTTATGTAGGCGCCTATACCTTCGCCCAGCACCTGCAGCAACGCCTGCCGCGCTACGAGAAGGCCTTCCAGGCCTCGGCCAAGAAGGAACAGGTCGACTGGCGCCTGCTGGCCGCAATCGGCTACCAGGAGTCGATGTGGCAGGCCGAGGTCACCTCCAAGACCGGCGTGCGCGGCCTGATGATGCTGACCCAGCGCACCGCCCAGGCCATGGGCGTGTCCAACCGCCTGGACCCGGTGCAGAGCATCCGCGGCGGTGCCAAGTACTTCATGTACGTCAAATCCGAGCTCGATGACAGTATCGAGGAGCCGGACCGCACCTGGTTCGCCCTGGCCGCCTACAACGTCGGCAGCGGCCACCTGGACGATGCGCGCAAGCTGGCCAAGCGCGAAGGCCTGAACCCCAACAAGTGGCTGGACGTGAAGAAGATGCTGCCGCGCCTGTCGCAGAAGCAGTGGTACAGCAAGACCCGCTACGGCTATGCCCGCGGTGGCGAGCCCGTGCACTTCGTCGCCAACATCCGCCGCTACTACGACATCCTCACCTGGGTGACCCAGCCGCAGCTTGAAGGCAGCCAGGTGGCCGAGAGCAACCTGCACGTGCCCGGCGTGAACAAGACCAAGCCGACCGAGCAGACCCCGCCACTCTGAACTGTTTCGCGGGGCAAGGCCACCTCAGGCCTTGGCCCGTCGCGCCTTGAAGAACTCGGACAGAATCGCTCCGCACTCCTCTGCCAGCACCCCACCCTCAAATAGCACCCGGTGGTTGAGAAAGCCCTGGGTAAAGAACTGCCCCTGGCTCTGCACCACGCCGGCCTTGGGCTCCAGCGCACCGTACACCACCCGGTTGATCCGCGAATGCACGATCAGCCCGGCGCACATGCTGCACGGCTCCAGGGTCACGTACAGGGTGCTGCCGGGCAGCCGGTAGTTGCTCGCGGCCTGGGCGGCGGCGCGGATGGCGACCATCTCGGCATGGGCACTGGGGTCGCTGCCGCTGATCGGGCAGTTGAAGCCCCGGCCGATCACCTGGCCGTGCTGGACCAGCACCGCGCCCACCGGCACTTCGCCCATGGCCGCGCCTTGCGCCGCCAGCTCCAGCGCCAGGCGCATGAATTGCTGGTCGCGGCTGCGATCGATGATCTGCGGCTGACGCATCAGGCCACCTCGATCGCGGCCATCAGGCCGGTTTCCATATGATCGATCACGTGGCAGTGAAACATCCAGGTACCCGGGTTATCCGCCACCAGCGCCACCCGCGCGCGCTCGTTCTTGCCCAGCAGGTAAGTGTCGGTGAAATACGGCTCGATCTTGCGCTTGTTCGAGCTGATCACCTTGAAACTCATGCCGTGCAGGTGGATCGGGTGCTGGTACTGGGTCATGTTCTTCAGCTCGAGGATGTAGCTCTTGCCCTTTTGCAGCGTAGCAATCGGCCGGTCGGCGCAGGTCTTGTCGGTGATGTCCCAGGCCTTGCCGTTGATCTGCCAGAGGCTCGGCGGCTTACCGTTGTCGGTATTTACCGAAACCGAGCCGACCCACTCGAAATTGAAGTTGAGCTTTTCGGCGTTGGCTAGGTCCGGCTCGGCGATCGGGTTGGCCGGCAGCGCCGGCGGCCAGTCGCCCGGGGCTTCGCTGCTGGCTACCGAACGCAGGGTGCCCAGGCGCACCGGGCCATCGCGCAATGACAGTTCTTCACCGGCTGGCGGCATCTTGATCGCCAGGCAGATACGCATGCCCGGGCCCAGCCAGTAGTCTTTGCCCAGCGGGCGCGGAACGATGGGGTTGCCGTCCAGGGCGTAGACCCGCGCCTCAAAGTTGCCTTTGAGGTTAATGCGATACGTCAGGGTGTTGTCGAGGTTGAGCAGACGCACCCGCACGATCTGCCCGGCAGGCATCTCGACCACGGCGTTGGCCTGGCCGTTGATGGTAATCAACCGGCCGGCGGTGCCGCCACGGGCAGCTTCACGGGGGATGCTGAAGGGCAGATAAGCGCCCTGCTCGTCGACGTGCCAGTTCTTCAGGCTCAGGGTGCGTTCGTGCTGGAAGCCGGTGGGCTCGCGCTCCTCGACGATCAGCGGCCCGACCAGGCCTTTGCCGAGCTCTTCGGAACTGTTCACATGCGGGTGATACCAGAAGCTGCCAGCATCCGGCACGCGGAACTTGTAATCGAAATACTCGCCCGGCAATACCGGCAACTGCGAGACGTAAGGCACCCCGTCCATCTCCAGCGGCAGGCGGATGCCGTGCCAGTGGATGGTGGTGGCCACTGGCAGGTGGTTGATGAAACGCACCCGCAGCCATTCGCCCTGGCGCACCCGCAACTCGGTGCCCGGCGCCGACGGGCCGAAGGCCCAGGCCTCGGTCTTGAAGCCGGAGACCAGCTCGACATCCAGCGGCGCGGCGATCAGCTCGTAGTCATGCCCGGCATCCGGATCGGTCCTTCCTAGCCAGTACCGCGATGCGCCACCGGCGCCAAGGCCAATCGCCACCAGGCCGCTCAGGCCACCGAGAATTTGTCGCCGGGTAAAGGACATGCAGCAGGTACCTCACATCGCAGGAACAACATGCCGGCACCTGGCGGCAAAGTGCCAAGGTACCGGCGATGAAGGGCGAATACGATACACCTGCAATTGAGAAATATTAAGTGAAGAGTTGCCGCAGGGCCTAGGTTCCCGGCCTTATAACCCCTGGCGGCGCAGTGATGGCGTCGCGAAAGGCAACGGGCTGATCCTGGGTCTGCAGTGCCAGGCGCAAATCGCCCTGGACGATACCGTCGGGCCTGCCCATGCTCGGCAGATAGTACTCTCCCGTATCCAGGGTAATGCCGCTGGCCTGCCCCGGCCCGGCATCGACCAGGCGCAAGCCCGGCACCCCTTGCAGCTCGGCCAGGCCTGGCACGCGTTTGTACAGGTTGCTATGGGTGTTGCCGACCAGCGCGATCCATTTGCCGGCGTCAGCCTCGCCTTGCGTGGCGCCAATAACCCGGTTGGCATAGTAGTTCATGACTTTCTGGCGCAGCGGATTGCCCGGCTGCTCCAGGTCGAGGCCTTCCAGGTGATAACTGGCGACGCAGTCCAAGGCCTGTACCCTGATTCGGTTGGCCCGGGCTTTGCGCACCAGTTCCAGGAAGTTATAGCGGCCGGCGCTGTCGGTGCGATGGCCAAGATCCAGACGGTCCAGGTAGCGCCGCAATTGCGTAGTCATGCGCCCGCTGCGATGGAACAGGTCGAGGTCCGCCTGGTGCAGGTCGGTCATCAGGTGCTCAAGATAGAGCGTGCGCACGCCCTTGGCATACAGGGGAGTGAGGTTTTCCAGCAGCCAGCGTTTGCTGGCGATCGAAGCGTGGGATTCGCCAATGACCACGCCGGCATGCTCGTCGAATAGCTCGATGAATGCCCGCTGCGGGCTGATAGAGGCCGCTGGCGGGTGAATCTTGAAGCTGGGCAGGGTCAGCCGGGTGAAAAACCGCTCGGCATCCGTGCGCAATTGCTGCCGGATCTGCTGCAGGCTGTCACGCACCTCCATCAGTGGCGACGCGGGGTCGTAGTAATCACCGCCGATCGCCCGCCGATTGTTTGCACTGATGAGCTCCCGCACAGCGGGCCGGGACGGTTCCGGGACTTCATAGCTGCCAGGCGCAGCGTCGAAGGGCGAGTAATCTACCGGCACCGCCGGCGCCTCGGGCGTCAGCCCCCCCAGGCACTGGCCACCTGCGCGCAGGCAGGCAGCCTCGAGCACGCCCCACTGCCCCTGCTCGTCCAGACGCACGGGCACTACCCCATTGAACGCAAAGGGATTGTCATCAGGAACAATCAGCCAGGTACGCAAGGCCTGGTCATATCGAACCCGATAGGGCACGCCCTCAAGCTCGATGTACTGGGCGCCATCAGCCAGGGTACTGACACCTCGTTTGATGCCGCTGAAAGCCTCGGGTACGTCAATGATCTGGTTGCTTTCAAGCTGGCCCAGCGCTTGCGCCGCGCCACGCCCCAGCGGTAGCAGGAATGGCAGGTTGAGCAAGACCTCGACACCGGCAAGAATCGCCCCAAGCACACCCGCCCGCCGCTCCACGGGATTGTCGCCATCGACCGCCTGCTCGACGTTCAAGGCAAGACTGGCAGTGCCCGTTGCCACCGCCAGCAATGCCAACGGCCAACCCGCCGGCGCTACGGCGCCCAGCAGGCGCGAGGCCACGCCCAGGTAACCCACCCACAATTGCGCACGCAGTTCGGCATTGGTACGCAGGGCCGCATCGGTTTCAAGTTCCATGTGCTGCCGGGCGTTGTCGCGCATCCAGGTGAAGACCTCGCCGTTGATCGGCGCACGCTTTACCTGAGCGGCAAAAGCCTCGACCGAGCCTTGCGCCCAAGAGGCGAGTTGCTCACGCAACCTCTGCACCTGCTGCGCATCACTGGCGAAATAAGCCAACAATTGCTCGCGGCTGACGGCCACCTGCAGCCAGCCAAACAGCCATTCGGCCAGCTCCTGCTGGCTACTGAAAGCCTGGAACGACGGCACCGCACCGGGCATATAGAGCACATGCTGCGCCCCCGGCCCCTGCAACCACACCAGCGCCGACGACGCCTGCCCGGCCAGGCTCAAGGTCGCAAGCTGAATGCCGGCAGCAGGTTGCTGTACTTGTTCAAAATGCTGCAGATGGGCAGCAACGCTGCTGTCAAAGCCGACAGCGTCGAACACCAGTTGCAACTGCTGCTCGTTCAGTTGCCCACCGAGGCCAGCCTGCAGTGCCTGCGCGAGGTAAGTGAGCTTGCTGAGCGCGCGCACATCAGCACCGTGCTCGACCCAGAACGCCGTTCGCTGGCGCTGGAACCTGGCGCCAAAGTCCATCTCCCACAAGGCGTTGAGGACCTTTTGCGGGTCCAGCCGCACTTCATTACTTTCATCGAAGCGCCTCGCCTCTGCCCCCTCGGTGTAGAAACCGCCGTACAACAGCAGCAGGTCGGCATTGTCCTGGTCACTGACGCGAAAGCGGCGCATGACCAGTTCGGTCAAGGTCAAGGACTGATCAGGTGTTCCATAGTGCTCCCAGCCTGTAAAGCTGCGGCTGTTGCTGGCAGCGTGAGAGAAACGGTTCCAGTAGATCCTGTCCGGATCAGCGTGCAGGTTGGCTTGTGTGGCCAGCAGCTGCGCCGCTGCGTCGCCGGCGCTGGCATGCAGGTCCGGGAAGGCATTGACCACCGTTTCGGCAAGCTGGCGCAGCGACGCACGAACCGCCGCCAATTGCAGGGTGGACTGATCATCAGGTTGCGAATGTTCCATGACATGAGTTCCGTTGTACAAGAAACCCTCAGCCTGGGTCGTGCGTCGATGCCAGCGGTACTACATAAGTATTCCCGGCGGCCATCAGCTAGACAGGGAAACGGCTCGATGTAACGTCAGAAAAATCCATTTCGTTGTAACAACAAATACCTATGGCAGCAGGTATGACGCAGGCTTTCTCAATGGGCATTCATCTGCAAGGAGATGCTCATGCCCTATCAATTAAATGTCCATTCCGATTCGCTGGCCTCCAGCCAAGGCCAGAAGCAAGCGCTCGACACCATCGCCTCCACGCTGGTGACTCAATGCCCCGACATGTGGGAAATGGCCCGTGAAGTTGCCCGCAACTTGCTGCTCAAGCACACCGGACAGACTCCAGAGCCAGACACCATTTACTGGCACCGCTTCGCTGGCGCGGTAAGCAGTACACGAAGCTTCACCGGCTGGGAGCATTACGGCCCACCGCTTGAATCGATGACCTTGCCACAGTTGGTCATGCGCCGTTTCAACAGTCACGACCAGGACAACAGCGATCTGCTGCAACAGAACGGTGGCTTTTACCGAGCCGGGCCACACAGCCCGGTTTTCAACGAAACCAATGAAATTCGCATGCTGGGCCAGGATGTGCTCAATGAGTTCTGGCAGATCGACTTCAGCACGCTGTTCAACCACCGGCTCGATGCCTTCTGGCAAGCCCATGCCGATGATTTTCGCCTGATGGCCAAGGTCAACTTCCTCGCCAAGGCGTATGAGGACTATCAAAGCGGCGTGCTGTACCCGCATCACTGCCAGGCGATCTTCAAGGCAGTGGCAGGCGACTTGCGTGCCCCGATCACCCGCAAGCAACTGGCAGATCAGGTGCAGGCGGCGCAGGGCTGGAGTGTTCGGACCTTCGACATAGGCGGCTACCTGGCCAGCGACATCGTGCGCATTGTCTCCCCTGAAGGTCATCAGTTTGTCTATATGCCCGGAGAAACAACCGCCCTGCACAGCTTCGAAACCAACAACGACCTGCACATCTGGGTGCTGCAACAGGCCTGTACCGACCTGGCCAGCCGGGCGCGCTTCGAATCGCACTTCCCGTTGTCGGTCCACCCGCCACGGGGCTCGGGCGTCGGCCTGAACAGCCTTATCGAGCTACTGGTATCCAGTTACGGTCATGCTGACCATTCGTTGATCAATCAGCTCGACCGGCCAATCGCCGGAGATCTGTTCAGCTACCTGCGCGACCAGGCCCGCGAACGCATGTATGCCGACGCCGACACGGCGCTGCGCTCGAACAGCGAACTGCGCAAACAGATGTGGATCGGTTACCTCAATGCCTTTACCAACACCTTTGGTGTCATCGGTGCAGTGTGTTGGCCAGTGGCTTTGGCAGTGGTCGGTGCGGACCTGGCCAGCCTGGGACTGAACATCGACCAGGCGGTGAACGGCGACACCACCGCAGAACGCAAGGCCGGTGTCACTGGCGCCATCGTCAGCGCAGTCAGTGCCGCCTTCGACGCCACCCTGGTATTTGGCGTCGGCGCAGCCGCCGAAGTCGCTGAAGTAGTTGATCCACTTGAAGCCGAACGCAGCGCCAGCGGCATACGCACACCTCGACCGCCCTTCGCCAGTGAAGCCCGTCCCCTGCCGGAGATAATCGATCTGCCCCTGGAGCAGCCGATTGCCAACGTGATTGTCGATGGGCAACGCCCACAACTGGAAGGCAACCTGCGCGGCACCTATCTGCTCGATGGCCAGACCTACATCACCCTCAACGGTGATCCTTATGCGGTGCGCTACGTTGGCGAAATGAAAACCTGGGTGATCATCGATGAACAGAACCCGTACGCGTTCTACCGCAGCCAGCCCGTGAGGCTCAACGCCAATGGCCAGTGGGAACTGCTGCCCAAGCCCGGCCTGCAAGGGGGTGGCAAGTTCTGGAGCAAACATCCCTGGGGGTCCAGCGCGGCAGCGCAAACACCCGTCGTACTTTCCCTATCGCCCTATGAAGTACCGGTCGAGTTACGCGCGAAGCTGGAGAGCGCCGCCAACAACCCGGGCGATCAGTTACTCAAAGGCTATATCGTCATGAACGATCCCGAACTCAACGCTGCCGCCGAATCATTCACCCGGATACGCACGCAATTAGCGGAGGAAAGCCGCTCGTATTTTCGTACAGTGCAAGTGCAGCCCCGGGTAGAGATCCCCACGCTGGCGGCCAGCGCCACACCCAAATCGATTTTCCAGGAGGTGTTTCAGCGCGCCGAGGGACTGGTGATTGGCGAGCGTCACAGCTCGATTGCCAGCAAGAAGTTCCTGATCGAGAACATGGAGGTGCTAGCCAAGCAGAAAGTCCGCACGCTGTACATGGAACATCTGCTGAGCGACTTCCATCAGGCCGACCTGGACATTTTCATGCGCACCGGGAAGATGCCTCAGGGCCTGAGGAAATACCTCAAGAGCCTTGATGCCGGGTTCAAGACCGACCCGTCAGGCCAGTTCACCTTTCTCAACCTGGTCAAGGCCGCGCAGCGCAACCACCTGCGCATCCAGGCCATCGACTGCATGGCCAGCTACCGTCAGGCGGGCCTGGCAGACCCGGAGGGCACCCTGCGCATCGAAATGATGAATCGCTATGCCACTTCAATCATCAGTGCTGTAGAACAGCAAAGCCCAGGGCGCTGGATTGCACTGGTAGGAGAGTCCCACGCCAATACCTTCGAACAGGTGCCAGGGCTCAGCGAGTTGAACCAGGCAATTGGCATCCGGGTAGTCGACGCCGAGCCAGGGGCCACCGTTGGCCTGTTTGTCGATGAAGGCCGGTTTGGCGAGCTGTCTAAAGGCCAAGCGCCACGCTTCGTCAAGAATGACCTGGTCTTGCGCATTGTAACCCCGGGGTCATGGGCCGCCGATCTGACAACCCTGCACGAAACCCGCCTGCCGCGGGTCGGCATGTTCTTGATTGAGCAGCAGGGTGATCAGACTCTACTGTTTCATCGCAGCAACGACCGCTCAATCGTGCGCACCGTCATCCACATCACCGAGGACCAGGTCTCAATCGACCGGCCCTGGCCCCGCGTCCACAACCATCGCTTCAAAGACCTGCGCGAACTGGTCTCGGCGCTCAAACTCACGGGCCTGACTCAAGCCTGAAAAAACAAACGCCCCGACAAGTCGGGGCGTTTGCTTCAAGCGCTACAGCGGTTCACGCAGCGGGATCATTCCCACTCGATGGTCGCTGGCGGCTTGCTCGACACGTCGTAGGTGACGCGGGAGATGCCTTCGATCTCGTTGATGATCCGGCCGCTGACGGTTTCCAGCAGCTCGTAAGGCAGGTGTGCCCAACGCGCGGTCATGAAGTCGATGGTCTCGACCGCACGCAGGGCCACGACCCAGGCGTAACGGCGGCCGTCACCAACCACACCGACCGATTTCACCGGCTGGAACACCACGAAGGCCTGGCTGACCTTGTGGTACCAGTCGGCCTTGCGCAGTTCTTCAATGAAGATGTGGTCGGCGCGACGCAGCAGGTCGGCGTATTCCTTCTTCACTTCACCGAGGATGCGCACGCCCAGGCCCGGACCCGGGAACGGGTGACGGTAGACCATGTCGTACGGCAGGCCCAGCTCCAGGCCAAGGCGACGAACCTCGTCCTTGAACAGCTCGCGCAGCGGCTCGACCAGCTTGAGGTTCATCTCTTCCGGCAGGCCACCGACGTTGTGGTGCGACTTGATCACGTGGGCCTTGCCGCTCTTGGCGCCAGCCGACTCGATCACGTCCGGGTAGATGGTGCCCTGGGCCAGGTACTTGATGTTGTGCAGCTTGCTCGACTCGGCATCGAACACGTCGATGAAGGTGCGGCCGATGATCTTGCGCTTCTTCTCGGGGTCGGCTTCGCCGGCCAGATTGCCGAGGAACTGCTCTTCGGCGTTGGCGCGGATTACCTTGACGCCCATGTTCTCGGCGAACATGGCCATCACTTGCTCGCCTTCGTGCAGGCGCAGCAGGCCGTTGTCGACGAATACGCAGGTCAGCTGGTCGCCGATGGCCTTGTGCAGCAGCGCTGCAACCACAGAGGAGTCAACGCCGCCGGACAGGCCGAGCAGGACGTTGTCGCTGCCGACCTGGGCGCGGATCTGGGCAATGGCGTCTTCAGCAATGTGCGACGGGGTCCACAGCGCTTCGCAACCGCAGATGTCGAGGATGAAGCGCGAGAGAATGCGACCACCCTGCTTGGTGTGGGTCACTTCCGGGTGGAACTGCACGCCGTAGTAGCCCCGGGTGTCGTCGGCCATGCCGGCGATCGGGCAACTCGGGGTGCTGGCCAGGATGTGGAATTCTTCCGGGATGCGGGTGACCTTGTCACCGTGGCTCATCCACACATCCAGACCGAATACGCCATCGGCGTCAACGTGGTCTTCGATGCCGTCGAGCAGGCGGCTCTTGCCGACTACGTCGACGCGGGCATAACCGAACTCACGCAGCTCGGAACCTTCAACCTTGCCGCCCAGCTGTTCGGCCATGGTCTGCATGCCGTAGCAGATACCGAATACCGGTACGCCCAGGTCCCAGACCGCCTGTGGCGCGCGTGGGCTGTTGGCTTCGTGCACGGACTCGGGGCCGCCGGCGAGGATGATGCCGCGCGGGGCGAATTCGCGAATCGCTTCATCGTCCATGTCGAACGGGTGCAGTTCGCAGTACACGCCGATTTCGCGCACGCGGCGAGCGATCAGCTGGGTGTACTGGGAACCGAAGTCGAGGATCAGGATGCGGTGAGCGTGAATGTCGAGGGCCATGACTCAATCTCTGATGCAGCTGCAAGCTTCACGCTGCAAGCCGCAAGTTGTTCGGGAATTACGCGGTAGCCGCTGCAGAGCAACTACCGCTTGGAGCTAGAAGCTTGTCACTTGCCGCTGGAGGCGTTAGCCGACCCGATAGTTTGGCGCTTCTTTGGTGATCTGTACGTCATGCACGTGGGACTCGGCCATGCCGGCACCGGTGATGCGCACGAATTCGGGCTTGGTGCGCATTTCTTCGATGTTGGCGCTGCCGGTGTAACCCATCGAGGAACGCAGGCCGCCCATCAGCTGGTGGATGATCGCGGTCAGGGTGCCCTTGTAGGGCACACGGCCTTCGATACCTTCCGGAACCAGCTTCTCGGCACCGGCCGAAGAGTCCTGGAAGTAACGGTCGGAAGAACCCTGGGCCTGGGACATGGCGCCCAGCGAGCCCATGCCGCGGTAAGCCTTGTAGGAACGGCCCTGGAACAGCTCGATCTCGCCCGGAGCCTCTTCGGTACCGGCGAACATCGAACCCATCATCACTGCCGAGGCACCGGCTACGATGGCCTTGGACAGGTCACCGGAGAAGCGGATACCGCCATCGGCGATCAGCGGGATGCCAGTGCCTTCGAGGGCCGCGGCAACATTGGCGATGGCGCTGATCTGCGGCACGCCGACACCGGCGACGATACGGGTGGTGCAGATCGAGCCCGGGCCGATACCGACCTTGACTGCGTCAGCGCCGGCTTCGGCCAGGGCCTTGGCCGCAGCGCCGGTGGCGATGTTGCCGCCGATGACCTGAACCTGCGGGAAGTTCTCTTTTACCCAGCGAACGCGATCGATCACGCCCTTGGAGTGACCGTGAGCGGTGTCGACCACCACCACGTCAACGCCGGCGGCAACCAGTGCGGAAACGCGATCACCGGTGTCTTTACCGGTACCGACCGCAGCACCAACACGCAGACGACCCTGGTCGTCCTTGCTGGCCAGCGGGTAGGCCTTGGCTTTTTCGATGTCGTTGACGGTCATCATGCCTTTGAGGGCGAACTTGTCGTCGACGATCAGTACGCGCTCGATGCGGTGCTTGTGCAGCAGCTCGCGGGCTTCGTTCTTGTCGGCGCCTTCCTTGACCGTGACCAGGCGCTCTTTAGGCGTCATCACTTCACGGACGGTGGCGTCCAGGCGGTTTTCGAAGCGCACGTCGCGGGAGGTGACGATGCCGACCAGGTCGCCATTGTGCAGCACCGGAACGCCGGAGATGTTGTTCAGCCGGGTCAGTTCGAACAGGTCACGGACCGTGGCGTCAGCCTCGATGGTGATCGGGTCCTTGACCACGCCAGCCTCGAACTTCTTGACCTTGCGCACTTCGGCAGCCTGCTGCTCGATGGTCATGTTCTTGTGGATGATGCCGATGCCGCCTTCCTGGGCCATGGCAATGGCCAGGCGGGCTTCGGTCACGGTATCCATGGCGGCGGAAACCAACGGAATATTCAGCTCGATGCCACGGGTCAAACGGGTCTTGAGACTGACTTCATTGGGTAGCACCTCTGAATAACCAGGCACTAGGAGAATGTCGTCGAAGGTCAGGGCTTCTTGGCTGATACGCAGCATCGCGGGGGCTCCCGGGCGGGAAAAATGGAAGCGCGCCATTATACTCATCCAGTGCCCTTCGCTCAATGCAAAGATGGGCCTTCGGTCAGTTACCTTCGCGGCTTACCTGCACCACGGCCACCGGCTGGTCCAGCCAATCGGCGAAGTTATCCAGAAAACCCTGCCTGAACCCCGCCGCAGTCCAGTTATTGAAGATGAAACCGAGGTTGGAAAACGCACAGGGTTGCAGGAACAGAAAGCCGTTGATGTCGTCTTCATGGCCGCACAGCGGGCAAACGAAGTTTTCCGTGCGCCCGGGCATCCAGTCTTCCAGGCTCTCGAACAGCGCCACGCCGACTTCCTTGCGGCACTCGGCGCAGCCGGCTTCTTCGAGAAAGCCATCGGTGGGGGTATAGATGCAGCGTTTGGTGATCACCTCGAGGCCGTTGACCGGCTGGCCGAACGGCAGCAGTTCGGGCCGCTCGACGACTTTGCGTGCGCCCTCGGCGATGGCGTAGGCCATACGGCTACCGGTGCTGCCGCAGGTGCTCAGTTGCTCCTCAATGACTTTCTCGCGCACCAGCCAGCGCAGGATCGCCCGGGCGCGGGCCTCATGGACGGGGACGGTGGAAATCTTCGGGACAATAATGCTCTGGTTTGTCATCACAGCGGCCAAACAGGTTCAAAGATGCCAGTTTACCTCACTCAGGTAGCGGCCGATCAGGGCAATGCCGCTGGCCAGCACCAGCCAGGTGACCAGGCGCACGAAGGTCTCACGCGACATGTTCAGGGTCAGGCGCCGGCCCAGGTACACACCGCCCAGCATCATCGGCGCCAGGCACAAGGCCAGCAGCAACAGCGGCAGGTCGGCATATACGCCAGCGATCAGGAACAGGCTCAGACGCACCACAGTGCTGCAACTGATCAGCGCGCTCTGGGTGGCCCGCGCCTGCTCCTTGGAGGGCAACCGGGCGTTGAGGTAGAGCGCATAGAGAAAGCCGCCGCTGCCGAACAAGGCACCGAACAGGCCGCCCGCCGTCCCCATCGGCACCGACCAGGCCGCCGACAGCTGCGCCGGCCTGACCTTCACCGCCAAGCTGTAGAGGGCATAAGCGCTGATAAACAGCCCCATCAATAACAGCAACACGTCGGACTTGAGGTTGAGCAGAAACACCACGCCAAAGGTGCAGCCCAGCGCCATGCATGGCAGCAGGCGCATCAGCTCCGGGCGCGCCACGTCTTTGCGCGCCGGCAACCAGTTGCCGAAGGCGGCGACGAAATCCAGCAGCACCAGCAATGGAATGATCCGCGACAGCGGCATGAAGTTGATCAGCACCGGGCCGGCCACCAGCGCGGTACCGAAGCCGGCGATGCCGAAGACGACATAGGCGGCGCCAATACCCAACAGGATCGGCAACCAGTCGAGCGGGGTAAACGGTAATTGGGCAAACAGGGTGGAAAGCATGACGGTCTTCACCAGTGGAGGTGTAGAAACTTTAGCCAGCTGCAAGCCATGCCGACTAATATGCAATTACCTTACAAGCCATCTTGAAACGGCATAGCAGCATGATCTCTACCCGTCAGTTGCGTTACTTCGTCGAAATTGCCGAGAGCGGCAGCTTCAGTGCTGCGGCCGAGCGGCTGTTCATCGCCCAGTCGGCGCTGAGCCGGCAAGTGAAGGAGCTGGAGTCGCAACTCGAGACCCTGCTGTTCGAGCGCACCGCCCGCCAGCCGCGCCTCACCGCTGCGGGCCAGGCCTTTTTGCCGCGGGCGCGGACCTTGCTGGTGGACCTGGAAAAAGCCCAGCGCCTGGCCCGTGAGGTCGGCCAGGGCGTACGCGGCAGCCTGCGCCTGAATCACTCGAGCACCGTGCCGCTGAGCGGGCAGTTGCTGGCACGGCTCAGTGGCTATCTGCATGACAACCCCGGGGTGTCCATGGAAATCGCCCAGCAGTCCTCCGAGGCGCAGCTTGAGGAACTGGCCGAAGGTCGCCTGGAAGTGGGCCTGCTGCGCCTGCCGGTGCTGCGTCAGCACGAGGACGTATGTGTGCAGGCGCTGTTCGAGGAACCCTTGCTACTGGCAGTGGCTCAGGATCATCGGCTGGCCGGGGAAAGCAGCGTGCACCTGGCGCAGTTGCATGAAGAAGCCTTTATCTCCATCCCTCACCGTCAGCGTGGCGGCTTGAGCTACCTGTCTGCTCAGCTGTGTTCGCGTGAAGGCTTCTTCCCCCGGGCTGCGCGGGTGGTGTCGCGCAAAACCACACAACTGCAGCTGATCCAGGCCGGGTTCGGGGTGGCGTTGCTACCGCGCTGCATGCAGGACCTTGCGCCGGCGACGGTGAAGTTCGTGACACTGGCCGATGAAGACTGCAACAGCACCGTGGCGCTGGCGTATCGGCGCGATGCCGGAGCGCTGGTGCAAGGATTCTTGAACTGCATGCAGGACCGGTAGGAGCGGGCTTGCCCCGCGATCAGGTATGGTCAGCCAGATCGCATCGCGGGGCAAGCCCGCTCCTACATGCCGACACCTGTGCAACATTCCTTTATGATGCAGCCCATGATCAAAGACCCCTTCGAAAGACTCGGCCTGGACCGCGAAGTCCTGACCGTCAGCCAACTCAACGGCCGCGCCCGGGTGCTGCTGGAAGACGTGTTCCGCAATGTCTGGGTCGAAGGCGAGATCTCCAACCTCGCCCGCCCGGCCTCCGGTCATGTCTACTTCACCCTCAAGGACAGCGGTGCCCAGGTGCGCTGCGCATTGTTCCGCCAGAACGCCGCGCGGGTGCGCCAGGCCCTGCGCGATGGTCTGGCGGTCAAGGTGCGCGGCAAGGTCTCGCTGTTCGAAGGCCGTGGCGACTATCAACTGATCCTCGATACTGTCGAGCCGGCCGGTGACGGCGCCCTGCGCCTGGCCTTCGAAGCGCTGAAGGAAAAGCTCGGCGCCGAAGGCCTGTTCAGTGCCGAAAACAAGCGCGCCCTGCCCGCTCATCCGCAGCGCATCGGCATCGTCAGCTCGCCCACCGGCGCGGTGATCCGCGACATCATCAGCGTGTTCCGCCGCCGTGCGCCGCAGGTCGAGCTGACCCTGATCCCCACTGCCGTGCAAGGCCGCGAAGCCATCAACCAGATTGTCCGCGCCCTGCAACTGGCCGACAGTCGCGGCTTCGACGCGCTGATCCTGGCCCGCGGTGGCGGCTCACTGGAAGACCTCTGGTGCTTCAACGAAGAGGCCGTGGCCCGCGCCATCGCCGCCTGCCAGACGCCGATCGTCAGCGCCGTCGGCCATGAAACCGACGTCTCGATCAGTGACTTCGTCGCTGACGTGCGCGCCCCGACGCCGTCTGCCGCCGCCGAACTGCTGGCCCCGGACAGCAGCGACCTGCAACGGCGCATCGACAGCCTCAAGCGCCGCCTGCTGCTACGCATCCAGAGCCGTCTGATGCACGACCGCCTGCGCCTGGACAGCCTGACCCGGCGCCTGCGCCACCCGGGCGAGCGCCTGCGCCAGCAGGCCCAGCGCCTCGACGACCTGGACATGCGCCTGCGCCGCGCCTTCGAGCAGCGCCTGAATCAGCGCCGCGAGCGCCTCGCCCGCCTGGACACGCGCCTGGCCGCGCAACATCCCGGGCGCACCCTGACCCTGCTCAAGCAGCGCCTGGACAGCCTCGCCGAACGCCTGCCGCGCGCCATGCGCGAGACCCTCAAGGACCGTCGCCAGCGTCTGCAGGCGCAGGTCCAGACCCTGCACGTGGTCAGCCCGCTGGCGACCCTGGGCCGTGGCTACAGTATCTTGCTCGACGAGCGCGGCCAGGCCATCCGCAACGCCGCCCAGACCCACAACGGCCAGCGCCTGACCGCCCGCCTGGGCGAGGGCGAGTTGCAGGTGCGGGTCGAAGACAACCACCTGACCCCGGTCACGCTCTCTTTACTGGACTGAACCATGCCGCGTCTATTTGCCCCGCTGTTGCTCCTGTGCCTGGTGTTCGCCAGCAGCGCCCAGGCCAGCTACATCACCCGCCAACTGAACAAGCCGGTACCCGGCGGCGTCGCCGTCGTCGACCTGGGCCCGGCCGCCACGCCACCCAGCGCGCGCTTTGATGGCAAGCCAGTGCTGGTGGTCAGGGAACAGGACACCTGGCTGGCCATCGTCGGCCTGCCACTGACGCAAAAGCCCGGCACCGCGCAGCTCACCCAGGGCAGCCGTACCCTTAGCTTCAACGTGGGCAGCAAGAAGTACCCGGAACAGCGCATCACCTTGAAGAACAAGCGCCAGGTCAACCCCGACCCTGCCGACCTCAAGCGCATCGACGCCGAGCTGGCCGAGCAGATCAAGGCCTACCGCAGCTTCAGCCCCACCCTGCCGAGCAACCTGATTCTCGACAAGCCGGTCAACGGCCCGCTGTCGAGCAAGTTCGGCGTGCGCCGCTTCTTCAATGGCGAAGAACGCAACCCGCACGCTGGCCTGGATTTCGCCGTACCCGCCGGCACGCCGATCAAGACCCCGGCCAACGGCAAGGTAATCCTCATCGGCAATTACTTCTTCAACGGCAACACGGTGTTTGTCGACCACGGCCAGGGCTTTATCAGCATGTTCTGCCATATGTCGAAGATCGACGTGAAACCCGGCCAGCAACTGAGCCGCGGCGCCGTGGTTGGCCGCGTCGGCGCGACCGGCCGCGCCACCGGCCCGCATATGCACTGGAACGTCAGCCTCAATGATGCGCGGGTCGATCCGGCGATCTTCATCGGCGCCTTCCAGCCCTGAGGCCTGGCTTGCGCCATTCAAAAAGACCGCGCAACTGGCGCGGTCTTTTTATTTGTAAACCGCCATAAAATCTCGACAAAACTGGTTTTTTAAGCATTTCTCTCAATTTTCTCGCAAGGCTTGCCATCTTTAACCCCACTGGTTAGGGTTGAAGCCATGAAAACCTTTCAGACCCTCATCCTGCTTCGTCAACACCGCAGCCTCTGCCTGGTCAGTGCACGACTACCAAGCTGAATCGCGTCGCCTCGCCTTTTCATCTCGTTTTCGTTCGGCGGGCCCCTTTCAAGGCCGCACATTCAAGGATTGCTTTCATGACCATGCTCAAAGACCCTTCGAAAAAATACAGCGCCTTCGCGACCGTCAACCTGGCGGACCGCACCTGGCCTTCGAAGACCATTACCCAGGCGCCGATCTGGTGCAGCTCGGACCTGCGTGATGGCAACCAGTCGTTGATCGAGCCCATGGATGCGGCAAAGAAACTGCGCTTCTGGAAGACCCTGGTCAGCGTTGGCGTAAAAGAAATCGAAGCCTCGTTCCCGTCCGCTTCGCAAACCGACTTCGACTTCGTTCGCACCCTGATCGAAGATGGCCACATCCCGGACGACACCACCATCCAGGTGCTGACCCAGGCCCGTGAAGACCTGATCGCGCGCACCTTCGAATCGCTGCGCGGGGCGAAAAAGGCCATCGTCCACCTGTACAACGCCACCAGCCCGTCGTTCCGCCGCATCGTCTTCAACCAGGACAAGCAAGGCGTCAAGGACATCGCCGTGAACGCGGCCAAGCTGTTCGTCAAATATGCCGCCCAGCAGCCACAAACCCAGTGGACCTTCCAGTACTCGCCGGAGACCTTCAGCGCCACCGAGCTCGAGTTCGCCAAGGAAGTCTGCGATGCAGTGATCGAGGTGTGGAACCCAACGCCTGAACACAAGATCATCCTCAACCTGCCGGCCACCGTCGAAGTCTCGACGCCGAACATCTATGCCGACCAGATCGAGTGGTTCGGCCGCAACGTCAACCGTCGTGACAGCGTGATCATCAGCCTGCACACCCACAACGACCGTGGTACTGGCGTGGCCGCCACCGAGCTGGGCCTGATGGCCGGCGCCGACCGTGTCGAGGGCTGCCTGTTCGGCAACGGCGAGCGTACCGGCAACGTCGACCTGGTGACCCTGGCATTGAACCTCTACACCCAGGGCATCGACCCCGAGCTGGATTTCTCCGACATCGACGGCGTGCGCAAGGTGGTCGAGGAGTGCAACCAGATTCCGGTGCACCCGCGTCATCCGTATGTCGGCGACCTGGTTCACACCGCATTCTCCGGCTCGCACCAGGACGCCATCCGCAAAGGCTTCACCCAGCAGAAAGACGATGCCAAGTGGGAAGTGCCGTACCTGCCGATCGACCCGGCCGACATCGGCCGCAGCTACGAGGCAGTAATTCGCGTCAACAGCCAGTCGGGCAAAGGCGGTATCACCTACCTGCTCGAACAGGAATACGGCATCAGCCTGCCACGGCGCATGCAGATCGAGTTCAGCCAGGTGGTTCAGGGTGAAACCGACCGCCTGGGCCTGGAGATGACCGCCCAGCAGATCCACTCGCTGTTGCACCGCGAGTACCTGCAGGCCAACGCGCCGTACGCGCTGGTCAGCCATCGCCTGCAGGAAGAGAACGGCCACAGCGCGGTGGAAGTGGAAGTTGCCGGTGAAGGCGAAACCACCCTGCACTGGCGCGGCAAGGGCAACGGCGCCCTTGAAGCCCTGGTGGCCGGCTTGCCGATCGCCGTCGAGATCATGGACTACAACGAGCACGCCATCGGCGCCGGCACCAACGCCAAGGCCGCGGCCTACATCGAACTGCGCGTGGCCGGTGGTCGTCCGGTGCACGGCGTGGGTATCGATGAAAACATCACCACCGCGAGCTTCAAGGCGCTGTTCAGTGCACTGAACCGTTCGCTGAGCCAGCAGGCAGCCAAGGCGGCCTGAGCCCTGAACTGAGCTGCAACCGAGTGCCCGCCTCCCTCCGGAGGCGGGCACTTTCGTTTGCGTGCAATAAAAATCGTCGGTCAGCTTGCCGGCAACCCCCGGTATACTCCCCTCCTCGCTTTACCTTGCGCTGCGCGCACATCATGAAAGGACACTCGATGAGCAACTACCTCGAGCGGGCACTGAGCGGCCTGCGCACCATCGGCATCAACCTCGTTCGTCCGGTCCAGGACGCTCCGGTACTGGTACTGCTCGACCGTGTGGCGCAATACGACAGCAGCAAGGTCACCTCGATCGCCGCCGTGCTGCAGCAAGCCACCGCCTTCAACAGCATGGTCCGCGAGCAGATCGAGGGCATGGACATTTCCACCCGCTTCATGGACATCACCCAGAGTTTTACCTCGATCCGCGAAGACGCCGCCGCCATGGCCGGCTGGATGGACGACGGGCGCCTGGACAGCATGGAAAAACTCAAGCTGGCGTGGATGAATGTACGCCGTGGCTCGATCCCCAGCCGCTTCAACGACATTCGCGACAACTACCTGCAAGTGTGCAAGTCGGCCAACGACCAGATCAGCCGCGAGACGGTGATCCTCGAGTCCTACCTGGATTTTCGCATGGCCATGAAAGCCGCCGAGGTCGAGGCCCAGCAAGTGCTGGCGATTGCCGGCCAGGCCCTGGAGCAGCGCACGGTCGAGCTTAACGAAGCCAACCAGCAAGTCGCCGCAGCCGAGTCGGCCGAGCCTGCCCAGCGCTCCGCCCTTGAGCTGCGCCGCGATGAAGCCGTGCGCGCCCTGCAGGATGAAGACAAGCGCTACCAGATCGTCAAGGACATCGCCGACGACCTCAAGGTCGGCTACAACACCGCCGAGATGGTCTTCGCCCGCATCAACCAGGTGCACGTGATCAAGGAGCGCCAGTACCAACGCATGGTCTCGTTCTTCTCGACCAACGAGGTGGTACTCACCGGCCTTGCGGTCTCGTTCACCGCCAACAGCGGCCTGGCCGAAGCCACTCATACCCTCAATGCCACCACCGATGGCATCAGCAAGGGCCTCGAAGCCCTGGGCACTACCGGCAACCAGCAACTTGAAGCTGCGGTCAAGGCCAGCTACGGCTCGACCATCAAGGTCGATTCGGTTCGCGCCCTGGCCGATGCCACGCTGTCGTTCCAGAACGACATGCACAGCCTGACCGAAACCTACCGGGCCGAGTCGAGCAACGCATCGCGCGACATCGCCGCTGCGGTCGAGGACTCCAAGCGTAAGTTCGCCGCACTGCTCAGCAAGGCGGCCTGATGAGCAGTATTCCACTCTCCGAACAGCTCGGAGCGATGGCGTTCGTCGACGAATTGCGCCACCAGCAGATGCAGGTCCAGGAACACCTGGACCTGCCCAAGCGCCGCGCGGAAGTTGCGGCGCGCATCCGGACCTATTACCAAAGCCACAACATCGCTTTCGATGAGGCCTTGATCGAACAAGGCGTGCGTGACTTCTTCGCCCGCCGCCTGATGTTCGAGGCACCACCGCTGAGCTGGCGGCAAAAGCTGCTGAGCAAGGCGTCGATGGCGCGCAGCCAACTGTTCAAGGTGGTCCTGGCGATCATCGCCGCGGCACTGATCACCCAGTGCACGCGCATTGCCCACGACAGCGGCATTACCGTCGAAATCGAAAACAGCGCCCGCGACCTGCGCCGCCATGATGAAGACGTGCGCGCTGACATCCAGCTCAAGCACGAGCAGCTCAGGCAGTGGCAGCAAAAGGCGCAGGCCCAGCCCGATGCCGCTGTCAGCCGCATCCTCGATCAGGTCCGGCAAACCTTGCCGCCGCTGGACCAGAGTTTTGCCAGCGATGTGCCGCAGTTCGTCAACAAGACCAACCGCGACAATGTCAAAAACCTGGTCACGATGCACGAGGCGCAGATCGAGCAGGCCCGCAAGGCCGTTTCCTCGGCCCGCGCAGCCTTTACCACGGTAGAGGGTATCTACCCGCAGCGCGATAACCTCGCCAGGCTGCTGGCGATGCCAGCCTACCTCGAAGGCCTGAAGCCGTTCCCCACGCTCAAGGCGCTTGCCGAATCGGCTGACCGGCAACTGCTGCAGGTTAACGATGGCGATACGCTCAAAGCGGCCAGCCAGCAAGTGGCCAAACTGGATCTTGAGATCGAGCGCATCGCCTACTGGCTCGAACAGAGCACCCTGCGCGATCAGTTGCAGCAGCGCCTGCAAGCGATGCCGCTGGCCGCCGATGACCGCGCGCAACTGCAAGCGCTGCTGGCACAAGCCAACAATGCCCTGCATGAGCAGAACGTCCCCCAGGCCCGTTATCAGCTCGAGCACCTCAAGCAGATGCTCGACTTTGCCGCCGTGCCATTGACTGTGCAGATCGTCGACCGCACCGGGATCAAGTCCGGGGTCGAACGTTGCTACGACCCCGCCGGCTGCAACCGCGGCGAAGACACCGACAAGGGCAAGAGCTGGTTCCTGGTGGTCGAGGCTACCGACGCAGGTGGCATCAGCGTCGAGGTGCCGGTTACCAGCGCCGAAACCGGCAAGCAGCGCTGGACTCGTTTGTTCGCCGTGCGCGTCAGCCAGGCCGAATACCTCAAGGTCAAAGCGGACAAGCTCGACGATGGCCATGTCGATAACCGCATGATGGGCAGCAAGGCTGCCAACTCGCTGACCCTGCGCTTCAACCAGCGCACCACGGGCAACCCTGACATGATCATGGACTGGTGAACACATGACCCCTTCTACCCTCACCGGCAACGTGGCGCAGAACGCTCGCAGTTGCGAGGCCTTGCTGCGCAGCGCCGAGCAACTGCTGTCGGCCCTGAGCGACCAGGAAGCGCGCCTGGAGCAGGACATCCTCACCCGTCTAAGTAACATCGCCACGCTCAAGCTTGAACATCGCCCGGCCCTCGATCAGGACACCCTGCAACAACTGCAAGCCCGCCAGGACGCCGAAGCGCAACTGCGCGCCGAACTTGCCCGGCTCGAAACCGATATCGCCGAGTCGCTGGCCGCCCAGCACGCGGTGCGCAGCCAGATTGAAAGCATCGACCGCCAGGTCAAGCAGCAACTGGCGCTCGAACCTGCCTGGTGTGAGCTGGGCGAGCAGTTGCTGGCCGCGCAAGAGGCCAACACTGAAGCCAATACCGGCTACCAGGAAATCCGCCAGGAGTGCGTCGACAAGCTGCCTTCGTACAGCGCCAACCCGATCTACTACCACCTGCTCAAGCGCGACTACGGCACTGAGCAGTACCGCTACAATTTTCTGCACCGCTGGCTCGACAACACGCTGGCCAAGCGCGTCAACTTTGCCGGCAACCGCAACAACGAGCTGATCCTGCGGGCCATGCAGACCCGCAACGAAGAGCTGCAAGGTGAGCGCCTGAGCCTGATAGCCGGGTTGCAGGAGGCAGTCGACCAGCAACTTGCCCTGGCGCGCACAGCCGCTGGCATGGACCCGCTGAGCCGCGAAGACGTCACCCTGAACAAGCACATCGCCGCCGCCAAGGCCCGGGCCAACGAGCAGCACCTGAAACTGGCCAATTTTGCCGGCAAGCAGGACCCGCATTACCTGCGCATCCGCCAGAACATCACCGAGCGCCTGCAGGCGCAAACCATCGAGCAACTGCTGGTCGAAGTACAAAAGACCCCGGACAGCAACGACGACAAGATCGCCGCCCAGCTCAAGGAACTGTACCCGCGCCTGCGTGACGTCCAGGACCGTTTGCCGAAGCTGCGCGAGGAGCATGACCGCGCCCTGCACAATTATGAGCGAGCCAAGGAACTGGAGCGGGCGCTGCGCACCGACTATTACCGGGACAGCGACTACACCTACAACACGACCTTGAGCATCGAGCGCCTGCTGACCGATTACATGACCCGCGACCTCAGCCTGCACGCCCTGGAAACCGTGCTGCAAAGTGGTCGGCGCCTGGTGCCGCGCAGTTCTTCGTCGAGCAGCTCTACGTCATTCAGCTGGTCGAGCTCCGGCTCCAGCAGTTCGAGTTCGAGCTCAAGCGCCAGTGACTTCTCCACCTCCAGCAGCAGCGGTGGTGGCAGCTTCAGCACCAGCGACAGCTTCTAAGTGCTATGCCGGTCTTGCCCGTATTTCAGGCGTGACCGGCATGCTGGCCATCAATCTTTGAGGTAGTCAGAAGCCCCAGAAACCGATTTCACCCTGCTCTTCGTTATAGTGCTGGTAGCCTTCAAACAGAACCGACCTTTTGATCTGCTCCCAACTGTAAGGGTTGATCGAAGTGTCGTCGGGCAACAGGACAATTTTCTGGGTGGCAAACGAGGTGAGAAAGATCAGGTCCTCGCGTGTCACGCGATGAAACTCGTCAACGACCAGATCGACGAGATTATTGTCCGCAGCCTGTTTAAGTTTACCGCCAGCCAGCATCTTGTGTGCATACACCATATTGACTTGATACATGTAGTTCGTCGAATGAGCGGGAAGAGTCAATGAACACTCGACAGAACTGGACTCTGAGAATGTCTCACCATAGACGCTGGACTCAGTGATCTCAGCCCCCAACTTGATCGCCCCCAGCTTTACCCCGGCGCCATAGGTTTTCGAGACTGCGGTCGCATAACTTTTGCTCAACCCCTGGTTGATTGTCTCTTTGACGATCTGATCTTTATCGATTAGGTTCGACAGCGCCTTGAGGTAATCCATATAAGCAAAGATAGGACGTGTTAAAACTACCCACGTGGACCCCAGGTAACTGACATTACCTTCCACCGTCAGGCCATTCACCCAGCAGCCATAACTGGGTGCGCCTTTTGCAAATAAATAACGATCAATTTCGTAGGCGCCTTCTTTAAAGGGCAAGTTGCGTATTTCTGGTTGCTGAGTCATAGGTGCATTCCTTGTCGTAACGGGTAGTGTCTGCAATGTCCGAGCACACTTGACGCTCAGTAGCGTTTTCGCGGATCGTCAATGGCGTCCATATCAAAACTCCAGGCGCCGGCATTGACAGCCGCGGAGTACTTGTCGAGCAGTATCAATTTGAATAGGTCATCTCTGGATAGAGGCTGGTCCGGCTCGTGGACCTGCTCGCGAGCACAAAGCCGACTGGTTGCCACCGAAGAAAGCAGTATCAAGTCGTTTTTCCCACCCGTGCTCACAACGCACGCATGATTGGAGCTGAACAGGCCACCGATAGTGTCAGCAGCAGCGAATACGCGATGGGCATAGACCAGTGCTACCTGATAAACCAAGTAGGTCGCACTACCCGGGACGAGTAACGATTGTTTTTGCGGCCGTGCAGGTGCCCAGGCCTGCTCGGAATCCATCCCGGTTTGAAGATTGGAAAACGCATTGACTTGATCAATCGCCGGCGCCACAGAACAGTCTTTTGCCGTGCCCTTGAAGAACCAAAGGTGATGCCCCTGAGCAGCGCTGACTTCTATGTTCTGATCGCCAGTAGCCTGTATCACTCGCGTATCAACATAGTTCAGATAGGCAAAAACCGGCCGGCTGATGGTCGGCCATTTACGCCCTTTGAAGCTGACTTCGCCGTAGATTGACTGCCCGCTCACCCAGCAGCCTCGATTGAAATTTCGATCGCCAATCAGATAGCGTTCAATTTCGTACGACCCGCTCTTGAGCGGGAAGCCGATGGCTTCATGTACTTCTTCTTGCATAACGCACCTCAGTTAAAAGTCGTGCAGCCTCTTAACCGTACGGCGCGGTCGACAATCGCGACAGCCGGACGCCCTTCCCTACAACGCCAGCTGCATCGAAATATCACCGGCAAAAAAAAGGTGCGCCGACCAAGCGCACCTCAAAGCCGTGTAGCACACAACGAATTCGGTTTCAGTCCAGCAGTGCCAGGGCCTCGGCGCTGCAGGCTTGAATACGGGCCCAGTCGTGATTCTTGATCCAGCTGCTGTCGAGCATCCAGGTACCACCCACGCACATCACATTGGCCAGGGCCATGTACTGTTTCACATTGCCCGGGTTGACCCCACCGGTGGGGCAGAAACGCACATCGCCAAACGGCCCGCCATAGGCCTTGATCGCCGCCACGCCGCCGCTGATTTCGGCCGGGAACAGTTTGAAGCGCCGGTAGCCGAGGGCATAGCCCATCATGATTTCCGACGGCGTGCTGATGCCTGGCAGCAGCGGGATGTCGCTGTCGACGCCGGCCTCGAGCAAATCCTGGGTGATGCCCGGGGTGACCACGAACTGCGCGCCGGCCGCTTGCACGGCGGCAAACATGGTGCGGTCCAGGACCGTGCCCGCGCCGATGCACAACTCCGGGCGCTGCTCGCGCAGGACCTGGATGGCCTTGAGGCCATGGGAGGAGCGCAGGGTCACTTCCAGGGTCTTGATACCACCGGCCGCCAGGGCGTCAGCCAGGGGCAGGATGTCTTCTTCGCGGGCGATGGTGATCACCGGCAGAATGCGCGCCTGGGTGCAGATCTGATCGATCCGGGCAATCTTGTCGGCCATGGAAGCTCCCGGCTGTTTCAGTTCATGCGTGGTCATAACGGCGGATCCTTGGCTCATGGGCACCAGTAAATATCCAGAGGGTCTTGTAAGAAGGCACGAATCGGCATCTCGGCCAGGTCATTGCCCGCCAGTGCGGCGCGCAGGGTAGCGAGTTTGCCCGCGCCTTGCACCGACAAGGCGGTAAAACCGGCGCTCGCCAGCAGCGCGCGGGTCATGCTCAGGCGTTGATGCGGCACGCTCGGCGCCAGCATCGGCAGACA
Source organism: Pseudomonas sp. B21-035 (assembly GCF_024748945.1). NCBI lineage: Bacteria > Pseudomonadati > Pseudomonadota > Gammaproteobacteria > Pseudomonadales > Pseudomonadaceae > Pseudomonas > Pseudomonas sp. B21-035. The sequence goes on along the minus strand of NZ_CP087179.1, from coordinate 1,138,899 downwards.
ACGGCGGGCGCTGTTCGGATCAAGACCTTCGGCAAGGTTCGGGCTGTTGGGGAACAGCGAGGCGGTATGGCCATCGTCGCCCATGCCCAGCACCAATACGTCGATACCCGCAAGCTCGGCCAGGGCCTGGTCGGCTTCCAATGCGGCCGCTTCAAGGTTCGCAGCAGCATTGTAGAGATTGAGGAAACGCGCCTTGGCAGCAGGGCCGGTCAACAAATGGCGCTTGAGCAGGCCGGCATTGCTGTCGGCATGTTCCACCGGTACCCAGCGTTCATCGGCAAGTGTCACCAGTACCTTCGACCAGTCCAGCGGCTGCTTGAGCAGTGCGGCGAAGAACGCCACCGGGCTGCGGCCGCCGGAGACGACCAAGGTAGCCTGGCCCTTGTCGGCAATCGTCGCATTCAGGCGAGCAGCCACATCCTTGGCCAAGCCTTCGGCCAACAGCGCAGGGGCAGTGAATTCATGTGCCGCGACGTTTGCCGGCAGTTGCAGTTCAGATATCGCCATACCAGGACCTCCCATCGCGGGTAATCAGTGCAATCGAGCTCATCGGCCCCCAGGAACCGGCGGCATAGGGCTTGGGCGCGTCGCCCGACTGTTTCCAGCCGGCGATCAGCTGATCGCACCACTTCCACGCGTATTCGATTTCGTCTTTGCGCACAAACAGGTTCTGATTGCCGCGCATCACTTCCAGCAACAACCGCTCGTAGGCATCGGGGATCCGCGCGCTACGCCAGGTGTCGGAAAAATTCAGCTGCAAGGGCCCGCTACGCAGCTGCATGCCTTTGTCCAGGCCCTGCTCCTTGGTCATCACCCGCAGCGAGATGCCTTCATCCGGCTGCAGGCGGATGATCAGCTTGTTGCCGATCTGTAAGCGCTGTTCCGGGGCGAAGATGTAGTGCGGGGTTTCCTTGAAGTGGATGACGATCTGCGACAGCTTTTGCGGCATGCGCTTGCCGGTGCGCAAGTAGAAGGGCACCCCCGCCCAGCGCCAGTTGCGGATATCGGCGCGCAGGGCGACGAAGGTTTCGGTGTCGCTCTGGGCGTTGGCGTTGTCTTCTTCCAGGTAGCCGGGCACCGGCTTGCCTTCGCTGTAGCCGGCAATGTACTGGCCACGCACCACCTGGGTGCTCAGGCCCTCGCCCTTGATCGGCGCCAGGGCTTTGAGCACCTTGACCTTCTCGTCGCGGATGCTGTCGGCAGAGAGGTCACTGGGCGGGTCCATGGCAATCAGGCAAAGCAGCTGCAGCAGGTGATTCTGGATCATGTCGCGCAATTGCCCGGCCTTGTCGAAATAGCCCCAGCGTCCTTCGATGCCGACCTTTTCGGCAACGGTGATCTCCACGTGGGAGATCGAGTTCTGGTTCCACTGGGTTTCGAACAGGCTGTTGGCAAAACGCAGGGCAATCAGGTTCTGCACCGTCTCCTTGCCCAGGTAATGGTCGATGCGGTAAACGCGGTTTTCCGGGAAGTACTGGGCCACGGCGTCGTTGACCCGCCGTGAAGACTCCAGGTCATGGCCGATGGGTTTTTCCAGCACCACCCGGGTACGGGCGCTGAGGCCGGCTTTGTCGAGGTTCTCGCAGATGCCGCCATACACCGCCGCGGGGGTGGCGAAATAGGCAATCAGCTGGCTATCGCTGCCAACCTGCTCAGCCAGCGCCTGGTAGTCCTCGGCTTTGAGAAAGTCCACGTGCAGGTAGCTAAGGCGGGCGAGAAAGCGCTGCAGTACCGGCGCCTCTATTTGCCCGGCAGGCACGAACTCCTGCAGGTGCGCCTCGATCGACGCCAGGTGCTCAGCGACACTGCCCGGCTCGCGAGCCAGGGCCAGCACCCGGGTATCGGCGTGCAGCAGGCCGGCCCGGTCGAGCTGGTAGAGCGCCGGGAACAGCTTGCGCAAGGCCAGGTCGCCGAGGGCGCCAAACAGGGCAAAGGTGCAGGGTTCAACGCTGATCGAAGCCATGATGTTGGTTCTTTTATCAAGTTGACGTAGAAATACCGTTTTCAATCGCAGTTTTCAAGGAATAATGTAGTAAAAACCACAACATTTTACTCAATGGACAGATTCAAGTGGTGTGCCAACCATGCCATCAGTACGATAGGCCACCGTGTCAAAAGCCCGCTGCTGTCGCCAGCCGGCTGTCTCAACGACCCAAGGAAAACACCCATGGACCGCGTGCGAAACCTCCTGGAGCAGATCCAGGGCCGCCTCGAAGAGCTGAACAAGGCTGAGCGCAAAGTCGCCGAAGTCATCCTGCTCAACCCCCAGCAAGCCACCCGCTTCAGCATTGCCGCCCTGGCCCAGGCCGCCAAGGTCAGCGAGCCGACGGTCAACCGCTTCTGCCGCTCGTTCGGCGTCAGCGGTTACCCCGAGCTCAAGTTGCAACTGGCGCAGAGCCTGGCCAGTGGCGCCGCCTATGTCAGCCGGGCGGTAGAGGCCGATGATGATCCGGCCTCCTACACCCAAAAGATCTTCGGCAGCGCCATCGCCTCGTTGGACAGTGCCTGCCAGCAACTTGATCCACAACTGGTCAGCCGCGCCGTCGACATGCTGATCCAGGCCCGGCAGATCCACTTCTTCGGCCTTGGAGCCTCGGCGCCGGTGGCGCTGGATGCCCAGCACAAGTTCTTCCGTTTCAACCTGGCAGTGTCAGCCCATGCCGATGTGCTGATGCAACGCATGCTGGCCTCGGTGGCCCACACCGGCGAGCTGTTCGTGATCATCTCCTACACCGGACGCACCCGCGAGCTGGTCGAAGTCGCGCGCCTGGCCCGGGAAAACGGCGCCTCGGTACTCGGCCTGACCGCCGCCGACTCGCCACTGGCCAAGGCCAGCAGCCTGAGCCTGAACATCCCGCTGCCGGAAGACACCGACATCTATATGCCGATGACTTCGCGGATCATCCAGCTGACCGTGCTCGACGTGCTGGCCACCGGCATGACCCTGCGCCGCGGCGTCGATTTCCAGCCGCACCTGCGCAAGATCAAGGAAAGCCTCAACGCCAGCCGCTACCCGATCGACGACGAACTCAACTGAGCAAGTGCGCCTGCAGCCGCAGGTGTGCTTGCTCACCCGGCGCCAGGCTCAGGCTGTCACTGCTGCCGCTAGCCGCCTCGACACAGACGAAGCCCAGGGTTTCGCTGCCACTGACGCCCATCAACGGCCGGCTGCCGGGGTGCCAGACCACGGTGTCCTCACTGTCACCGGTATCGATGCACAACTGGCGCTGCCAGGCTGGGTCGTGCAACTGCAGGGTCGCCGCATTGGGGAATACCCGCTGGCAACCGCCATGGACCTTCAAGGCGCCCTTCTGCCGACAGGCCTGACGGTTCAAACGGTCGTAACCCTCAATGTTTTCTAGCCCAGACAGCGCTATCTCGGAAACGTCACTAATACGCCAGTAGGCCAGCAGAGCATGGCTCAACTGACAAGGCTGGCTGTCCTGGTGTTCGGTACTGAGCTGCAGCTCCATGCGCTTGCCCAGTTTGGCCAGCAGGTCGACCTGCCAGTCGCACAGCTGCAAGCGCCACTTGAGGGTCACGCCGTCTTCGTCTTCACTGCTGTCGATCAGCTTCCAGTCAAGCAGGCGCGCCCAGCCATGGGCCGGCCACATGTCTTCACTGGGGTGTCGGCCGTACCAGGGCCAGCACACCGGCACGCCGCCGCGGATGGCGCCGACTTGCGGCCACTGCGCCGCACACCACAGCCAGGGGCGCTCGCCCTGGGGCTGGAAGTGCAATAACTGCGCGCCCTGACGGCTGAATACTGCCTGGCATTGCGGGTGATCGATGATCAGCACATCGCGCTGCTGGTAACGCTCCCACTCGAAGGTCGGCCTAGGCCTCTGCGAAGTGAAGAAACGTTGTAGCGGGTGCTCTGGCATGGCGGGAAACTCTTGTTGTTAGTGAGGGCCTCATCGCGGGTCAAGCCCGCTCCCACAGGTTCTGCGCAATCCATGTGGGAGCTGGCTTGCCAGCGATCGACCGCACAGCGGTCGCAATATGCGTAAATTTACAACATATCGCCTCAGAACGACGACTGAATCTTCAACCCGGCAACCAGCGCGTTATCCACCTCATCCACCCCGCCCGGGCTCTTGATGTACTGCAGGTTCGGCCGCACGGTCAGCCAGTTGGTAACGTGGAAGCCGTAGTACAGTTCGGCGTTGTACTCAGTCTTCTGGATCGGCACGAAATCGGCGTCGTTGTAATCCGCGATACCGCTCTGCTGGTTGAGCAGTCTTGCCCTGTCCTGCACGTCATCGTTGACGTGGATGCGCGCTACGCCAAAGCCAATGTCATCCTTGGGCCGGCCATCGAAGGCGCCCTTGTAGACCATGCCCACCTGCTGATAGTTGTCGACCACGTTGGTGGCCTTGTCGTGCACGGTGAAGTTGGCGAACAGGCTCAGGCCGCGGTTGGCATCACCGTTGTGCGTAGTGACCTGCTGTTGGGCCACCACCCACCAGCCATGCTTGCTCGAATGCGACTTGAAGGCGGCGCCGGTCAATGCCTGGGGCTGGCCATTGAGGTCTTCATAGACGTCATCGGCCTTGGCCGTGCTGTAGTAGTAACCCAGACGGTACTCACCCGGCAGGCCGTTGACCTGCGGCGACCAGACCAGCTCCACCGGCAGGATCATGCCCTTGGTGCCGCTGCCGCTGAGCTTGAAGCCATTGCCGGTCTCAAGGTTGGAGGGGTTCTGCTCATACACGCCGACCTGGGCGAAGAACTCCGGGGTGATGTTGTACTTGACCCGCATGGCCCACTGGCTGACCGGCCAGTTGTACCAGATGCCGCCAACCCAGTTACCCACCTGCGAGCCGCAGAACGCCAGGTTCTGGAAGTCGCAGGGGAAGCTGTTGAAATCCTCGCCTTCACCGAAACGGCCGACCTTGATATCCAGGGCGCCATCGAAATATTTCTGTTTGACCCACATCTGCGTCAGGCGCCAGGTCTGGCCACGGCCCCAGACTTCCTGCACCGAACTGAACTGGCCGGCGCGCGGGTCGCTGATGCGGTCGTTGGACAGGTTGCGCCCGCTACGCTCGGTGATCGCCAGCTTGAACTCGGCATCGTGCCAGCCGAAGATCTTCTCCAGATCCAGATGCGCACCGAGCGCGAACTGGTCGCTGTAACGGGCAGTCTTGTCGTCGTTGTAGCCACCATTGAGGTTACCGGCCACCTCGCCGACGTAATCGAGGGTGAAGTCGTAACCCTTCTCCAGCAATTCGGTGCGGGTACCGCCCCAGTCGCCGCTCATCCATTTCGACTCCGGGGCAAAGGCGCCGGCCGCCTGCGCCCCGCAACTGACGCCAAGGGCCGCCAGCAGGGTCAGCGGCGCCAGCGGCTTGATACGCTTGAAGTGATCCATCCCTTGTTTCCTCGTTTTATTGTTCTCGATGGGGTTCTACGTTCTATAACGAATTCAGCGGCCCTTGAATTGGGCGACATTGTCCTGACTTGTCTGCGCGGGTGCGGCAACACCCAGGCGCTCACCCGTGGCGGCATCGAACAGCAGCACCCGCGCCGGGTCGAACTGCAGGTTGAGGGTGTCGCCGACCTGGGTTGGCACATCCGGGGCCAGGCGGCAGCAGACTTTGGTCTGGTTGAGGGTGACGAACACCAGCAGGTCCGGCCCGGTGGGCTCGGTGATCTGCACTTCGGCACGAATGCTCGGCAAGCCGTTGGCCTGGGCCGGGGCGAGGGCGATCTGTTCGGGACGAATGCCGAGAATCACTTCACGCTCCTCCAGGCCCGCGACATTGAACCCCAAGGGTAGCTCGCAACGCGCCTGGCCACTGTCGAGCAGGGCCAGCAGGCGCCCGTCCTTGCGCTGCAGGCGCAGGGAATGAAATTCATCGGTGGCGAGCCGATGAAGCTTGCGACGAACAGGTTGGTCGGGTCGTTGTAGATCTGCTGTGGGGTGCCGAACTGCTGGATCAGCCCGTCTTTCATCACCGCCACCTTGTCGCCCAAGGTCATGGCCTCGATCTGGTCGTGGGTGACGTACACCGTGGTGGTCTTCAAGCGCTGGTGCATCAGCTTGATCTCGGTGCGCATCTCCACCCGCAGCTTGGCGTCGAGGTTGGACAGCGGCTCGTCGAACAGGTAGATCTTCGGCCGCCGCGCCAGCGCCCGGCCCATGGCCACGCGCTGCTGCTGGCCGCCGGATAGTTGCCCGGGCTTGCGTGCCAGCAGGTGCTCGATCTGCAGCAGCTTGGCCACCCGCGCCACTTCTTCATCGATGGCGGCGGCGGGCATCTTGCGCATCTTCAGGCCGAAGGCGATGTTGTCGCGCACGTTCATGGTCGGGTACAGCGCGTAAGACTGAAACACCATGGCGATGTCGCGGTCCTTGGGGCTCATGCCACTGATGTCGGCATCATCCACCAGGATCGCCCCGCCGCTGATCTGTTCAAGGCCGGCGATGCAGTTCATCAGGGTCGACTTGCCACAGCCGGACGGCCCGACCAGGATCAGGAACTCGCCGGAGTCGATCGACAGCTCGATGTTCTTCAGGGTGTCCGGCATGCCGCTGCCGTAGCTCTTGTTGACGTTGCGCAGTTCAAGCGTTGCCATTGTGTTTACCCCTTGACCGCGCCGGCCGTGAGCCCGCGCAGGAAATACTTGCCAGCCAGCACATAGACCAACAGGGTCGGTAACCCGGCGATCATCGCCGCCGCCATGTCGACGTTGTATTCCTTGACCCCGGTGCTGGTGTTGACCAGGTTGTTCAGGGCCACGGTGATCGGTTGCGCATCGCCACTGGCGAACACCACGCCGAAGAGAAAGTCGTTCCAGATCTGGGTGAACTGCCAGATCAGGCAGACCATGATGATCGGCACCGACATCGGCAGCAGGATGCGCCCGAAGATGGTGAAGAACCCCGCGCCATCGAGCCGCGCCGCGCGCACCAGCGCCTCCGGCACGCTGCAGTAGTAGTTGCGGAAAAACAGCGTGGTAAAGGCCAGCCCGTAGACGATATGCACCAGCACCAGGCCGCTGGTGGTGCTGGCCAGGCCCAGCTTGCCGAGGGTGAACGAGGCCGGCAGCAGCACGGTCTGGAACGGCAGGAAGCAGCCGAACAACAGCAATCCGAAGAACAGCTGCGAGCCCCGGAAGCGCCACATCGACAGCACGTAACCGTTCAACGCACCGAGCAGGGTCGAGATCACCACCGCCGGCACGGTGATCTTCACCGAGTTCCAGAAGTAGCCGCCGACCGTGTCCCAGGCCTTGATCCAGCCGATGCCGGTGATTACCTCGGGCCAGCTCAGCAGGTTGCCGGTACGGATGTCCTCCGGCGACTTGAAGCTGGTCAGCAGCATCACGACCAGCGGGATCAGGTACAGCGCGCAGGCCAGGATCAGGGTCGAGTAAATCGCCAGGCGGCTGAAACTCAACGAGCGGGGAGCGAGGGACCTAGTCATGGCGCTTGTTCCTCAGTTCCGAATACAGGTAAGGCACCAGGATCGACAGGATCGCGCCGAGCATCAGGATCGCGCTGGCCGAGCCCATGCCCATCTGCCCGCGGCTGAAGGTGAAGGAGTACATGAACATCGCCGGCAGGTCCGAGGCATAGCCCGGGCCGCCTGCGGTCATCGCCGCGACCAGGTCGAAGCTCTTGATGGCGATGTGCGCAAGGATCATCAGCGCGCTGAAAAACACCGGGCGCAAACTCGGTAAAACGATACGCAGGTAGATGCTCGGCAGGCTGGCGCCATCGACCTGCGCGGCGCGAATGATCGACTGATCGACGCCGCGCAGGCCGGCCAGGAACAGCGCCATGACAAAGCCCGAGGCCTGCCACACGGCGGCGATCACCAGGCAGTAGACGACCCGGTCGGGGTCCACCAGCCAGTCCAGGCGAAAGCCTTCCCAGCCCCAGTCGCGAAGCATCTTGTCCAGGCCCAGGCCGGGGTTGAGCAGCCACTTCCAGGCGGTGCCGGTGACGATCATTGACAGCGCCATGGGGTACAGGTAAATGGTGCGAATGAAGCCTTCGCGGCGGATGCGCTGGTCGAGCAGCACCGCCAGCAGTACGCCGATCGCCAGGCTGATGGCGATGAACATGCCGCCGAACAGCAGCAGGTTCTTGCTCGCCACCCACCAGCGGTCGTTCTCCATCAGCCGCGCGTACTGCGCAAGGCCCACCCATTTGTAGCTGGGCATGAAGCTTGAGTTGGTGAAGGACAGGACGAAGGTCCAGAGGATGTAGCCGTAAAAGCCCACCAGGACGATCAGCATGCTTGGCGCCAGCACCAGTTTCGGTAACCAGCGCTGCAGGGCGTCCAGGGGTGAGGCCTTGTTGAGTGTGGCAACAGTGCTCATCAGGATATCTCGTGTGGAGGCAATCGCGGGTATTGTGGGAGCGGGCTTGCCCCGCGAAGGGCCCGAAAGGCCGCCCCCACATCAGCCCATCACTTGGCCGACTTGATCGCCGAACTCAGCTGCTTGACCGCTGTCGCCGGGTCGGCTTTGGGGTCGTTGAAGAAGTTGGTGACGACATCGAAGATCGCCCCCTGCACCGCCAGCGAAGTCGCCATGTTGTGGGCCATGCTCGGTTGCAGGCCGTCGCCTTTTTCCGCTTCCTTGAAGTCCACCGCCGACTTTTGCGTACAGGCGTCGAACTGGCTCATGTCCATGTCCTGGCGTACCGGCAGGGAGCCCTTGTTCTGGTTGAACACGGTCTGGAACTGCGGCTCCAGGGCGACCTTGGCCAGGTCGTTCTGAGCCTTGATGTCGTCCTCGTTCTTGAGCTTGAACATCGCCAGCGAGTCGATGTTGTAGGCAAAGCTGCCCTGGGTGCCGGGGAAGGCCACGCACTGGTAGTCCTTGCCCGCCACCTTGCCGGCGGCGGTCCACTCGCTCTTGGCCCAGTCGCCCATGATCTGCATGCCGGCCTTGCCGTTGATGACCTCGGCGGCGGCAATGTTCCAGTCACGCCCGGCGCGGTTGGGGTCCATGTAGGTGCCCAGGCGTTGCAGGGTGGCGAACACCTTGACCATTTTTTTGCTGGTCAGGGTTTTCTCGTTCAAGTCGACGAAAGCTTTGTGATAGCCCTTTGGCCCGAGGATGCTCAGTGCCACGTCCTCGAAGACCGTGCTGTCCTGCCACGGCTGACCACCATGGGCCAGCGGGATGAAACCGGCCGCCTTGAGCTTGTCGGCGGCAACGAACAGCTCATCGAGGGTAGTCGGCACCTTGGCCCCGGCCTTGTCGAACACCTGCGGGTTGATCCACAGCCAGTTGACCCGGTGAATGTTCACCGGCACCGCCACATAGTGGCCGTCGTACTGCATGATCTGCGCGACTTTCTTCGGCAGCAGGGCATCCCAGTTGTTGGCCTTGGCGACATCGTCGAGTTCTGTGAGCAGGCCCAGCGCACCCCATTCCTGGATGTCCGGCCCCTTGATCTGGGCAGCGCCCGGCGGGTTGCCGGCCACGGCGCGGCTTTTCAATACGGTCATGGCCGCGGCGCCACCGCCACCGGCGACGGCGTTGTCCTTCCAGGTGAAGCCGTCTTTCTCGACTTGTTCCTTGAGGGTTTTCACCGCTGCGGCTTCACCACCGGAAGTCCACCAATGAGTGACTTCAACGGTACCGTTGGCGGCAATTGCACTGAGGGGCAACAAGGAGGCGAGGGAAATGACAGCGGCGAGGCGATTGATCGCATTCATCGAGAGAAACCTTTTCTTGTTGTTATGCAGGTGCAAGTCGTGGTGCTTGCGCTTGCATCGGAGTCTAACCAGCGGCACGGGGGCTGCAGGTAACGAAGGGATGCGCGAATGTCACCAGTTGGTGACATTCGCCTGAATGAGGGTGTCAGTCATTGCTGCGCGGCAGGCTCAAGGTCACCCGCAGGCCCCCTTCACGCAGGTTGCGCAGGCTCACCTCGCCGCCGTGGCTGTGGGCGATGTTGCGCGCAATACCCAGGCCCAGGCCATAGCCCTGCTGCTGCCCGGCCAGGCGAAAGTGCGGCTCGAACACCTGCTCCTGGCGCTGCTCGGGCACGCCCGGGCCTTCGTCATCGACCTGCAGGACGAAGCCGCTGTCGCTGTCGATGATGCGCAGGTGGGCGCGCTCGCCGTACTTCAAGGCGTTGTCGATCAGGTTGCCGATGCAGCGTTTGAGCGCCAGCGGCTTGCCCGGATACGGCGCCAGGGCCCGGCCTTCGAGGGTGATCTGGCCACTGCCCAGGTACGGCTCGACCAGGCATTCGAGCACCTGATTGAGGTCGATTCGCTCGATGTTCTCGTGGATGTCGGTGTCCTTCACGCACTGCAGCGCGCCCTTGACCAGCATCTCCAGCTCATCGAGGTCGCGGCCGAACTTGGCCTGCAACTGCTCGTCATCGAGCAGCTCGACCCGCAAGCGCAAGCGCGTGATCGGTGTGCGCAGGTCGTGGGAGATGGCGCTGAACAACTGGCTGCGCTCGGTCAGGTAGCGGCTGATGCGTTCGCGCATGGCGTTGAAGGCGCGGCCCACCTCCTCCACTTCGCTGCCGCCGCCTTCGGTCACCGGCTCGACGTCAGCACCCAGCGACATCTCCCGCGCAGCCAGGGCCAGGCGCTTGAGCGGGCGGCTCTGCCAGTGCACCAGCAGGCCGATGAACAGCAGCAGGAATGAACTGGTGAGGACGATGAACCACAGCTGCTGGCTGGGCAGACCCTGCTCTTCGAGGCTGGTATAGGGCTCGGGCAACAGCGATGCGATGTACAGCCATTCGTCTTCGGCGAGGTGGATCTGGGTCACCAGCACTGGCGGGTTGATCGGCTCCAGGGTCAGCGCATAGTGGGCCCAGGAGCGCGGCAGCTCATCGAGTTTCAGGCCGCTGTTGAAGATTCGCAGGTCTTGCGGGCTGACGAACTGGATGGAAATTTCCAGCTGCGCCCCCAGGCGCTGGTGCAGCACCTCGCCGACGGCATCGATCACCGCGGCCTTGCGCGGCGTGGCGGGCAGTACCTGCATGTCCAGGGGTTTATCGTTGAGGGACACGACGAAACGGGTGCCGCCCATGCTGCGCAACTGGTCGAGCACCATCGGCCGGTACGCTACCGGCAGCGAACGAAAATAGCTGACGCTGGCACTCATCGAATGGGCCAGGCTACGGGCGCTGGCAACCAGGCCTTGCATCTGGCTGGCGCGCAGTTGCGACAGCCAGATCAGGCTCGAGAGCGCTTGCGCCAGCAGCACTACCAGCAAGGTCAACAGCAGCATGCGCCCCAGCAGCGAGCGCGGCAGCGGCAGGCGCCAGCGCCCGTCAGTGCGCAGGCGCAACATTGGCCGCCAGCAAGTAACCACTGCCGCGCACGGTACGAATCAAGCGTGGCGGCTTTTCGATGTCACGCAGGCGCTGGCGCAGGCGGCTGACCGCCATGTCGACGATGCGGTCCAGCGGCATCGGCTCGCGGCCACGGGTGGCGTTGCCAATGGTGTCGCGGTCGAGGATCTGTTGCGGGTGATCGAGGAACAGCTTGAGCAAGGCAAAATCGGCGCCGGACAGAATCACCTCTTCACCGTCACGGTGGAACAGCCGATGGCTGATGGTATCCAGGCGCCAGTCATCGAAGGCCAGCACGTCACCGCCACTGCGCTCCTGGCCAAAACCGGCACGGCGCAGCAACGCCTTGATCCGCGCCTGCAGTTCGCGCGGGCTGAAGGGTTTGCCCAGGTAATCATCGGCGCCCAGTTCCAGGCCGATAACCCGGTCGGCTTCGTCGGAGCTGGCAGTGAGCATGATGATCGGCACCTGCGCCAGGCGCGGATGCTGGCGCACCCAGCGACACAGGCTGAAGCCATCTTCGTCGGGCAGCATCACGTCGAGGATCACCAGGTCGCAGTCGCTGGCGTCCAGGGCCTGGCGAAAGCCACGGCCGTCGGCCACCGCCTGGACGCTGAAACCGGCGCGGCTCAGGTAGGCCTGCAGCAGTTCACGGATGTCCTGGTCGTCGTCGACCATCAGTATCGACTTGCTCACGAATCACTCCTTGCTCCACCGCTCAACCGGCTTGTTGCAACGCTACGCCGGCCCCGAGCAAGCCGGAGAATTCGGCGGTCACCAACCATACCGGGACATCCTTGAAGTAGCCACTCATGCAGCCCTTGTCGGCAAAACTGGCGGCAAAGCCGCTGGCCAGGAACAGCTCGGCAAAGCGCGGAATGATGCCGCCGACGATAAACACCCCGCCTCGCGCGCCAAGAGTCAGCACGTTGTTGCCCGCCACCCGGCCAAGGAACCGGCAGAACTGCTCGATCACCGCCAGGGCAACCGGCTCGCCGGCCAGCGCCGCGTCGGTGATCGCCGCCGGGCTCTGCAATGGCGCAGGCTGGCCATCGAGGGCGCAGATGGCCTGGTACAAGCGCAACAGGCCGCCGCCGCTGAGCACGGTCTCGGCGCTGACATGGCCGATTTCGTTGGCGATCTGCTGATGTATCTGCGCTTCGCGGGCATTGCCCACCGGCAGGTCGACATGCCCGCCCTCGCCCGGCAGCGCCATCCAGCGCTCGTCACCCAGGCTCAGCAAAGTGCCGACGCCAAGGCCGGTGCCCGGGCCGATCACCAGCGCCGGGCGGCCTGGATCCGGCGCGCCTTGGCAGACACTGCGGTACTCGCCCGCCTGCAGGCGGGTCATGCCCAGGGCCATGGCAGTGAAATCGTTGATCAACAGCAAGCGCTCAACCTGCAAGGTGTTGCAGAACGCCTCGCGGCTGAGGCGCCAGTGGTTGTTGGTAAAGCGAAACTCGTCGCCATCGACCGGCCCGGCCACCGCCAGGCACACTGCGCCCAGCTCGCCGCGGGCCAGGCCCTGGGCGGCCAGATAAGCGCCGATGGCCTGTTCCGGGCTGGTGTAGTCGGCCGTGGCAAAGACCTGCACCGCGTGCATGCGGTTGTCTTCCCAAAGGGCAAAGCGTGCATTGGTGCCGCCAATATCGCCGACCAGTGCGCGCTTCATTTGAGCGTCTCCAGCGCCGAGGTGAAGGCGCTGGCGCCCTTCTCGGCCGGGCTCAGGGCGGTGCGCAGGAAGCCGAACAGCTCACGGCCGCAACCCAGGTCGTTGCCGGTCGGCGCGGCGGGCAGTTGACGATCGGCCAGCTCTGCGGCACTGAGTTTCACCGTCAGGGTGCCGGCGACGCCATCGACGCGGACGATATCGCCGTCACGCAAGCGCGCCAGCGGGCCGCCGTCGAAGGCTTCGGGGCAGACGTGAATGGCTGCGGGGATTTTCCCCGAAGCACCGGACATGCGCCCGTCAGTTACCAGCGCGACCTTGAAACCACGATCCTGCAGCACGCCGAGGAACGGGGTCATCTTGTGCAGCTCGGGCATGCCGTTGCAGCGCGGGCCCTGGAAGCGCATCACGGCGACGAAGTCACGCTCAAGCTGGCCGGCCTGGAAGGCATCGGCCAGTGCTTGCTGGTCATGGAACACCAGTGCCGGGGCTTCGACCACCTGGTGCTCGGCGGCGACGGCGGACACCTTCATCACCCCGCGACCGAGGTTGCCTTCCATCACCCGCAGACCGCCTTCGGGCGAGAACGCCCGGGCCACCGGGCGCAGGATCGTCTCATCGAGGCTGGCCTGCGGGCCTTCGCGCCAGACCAGTTTGCCGGCCTCAAGGAACGGCTCCCGGGTGTAGCGGCGCAGGCCGTGGCCAGCGACGGTGTTGACGTCTTCGTGGAGCAAACCGGCATCGAGCAGTTCGCGAATCAGGAAGGCCATGCCACCGGCAGCCTGGAAGTGGTTGATATCGGCCTTGCCGTTCGGATAGACGTGGGACAGGGTCGGCACCACTTCCGAAAGCTGCGCCATGTCCTGCCAGGTCAACTGGATGCCGGCGGCCTGGGCAATCGCCGGCATGTGCAGGGTGTGGTTGGTCGAGCCGCCGGTGGCGTGCAGGGCCACGATGGAGTTGACCAGGGATTTCTCGTCGACGATCTCGCCCAGCGGCATGAAGCTGCCACTGGCCTTGGTCATGCGCGTGACTTGCTGCGCAGCCTCGACAGTGAGGGCATCGCGCAGCGGCGTGTAGGGGTTGACGAAGGAGGCGCCCGGCAGGTGCAGGCCCATCACTTCCATCAACAGCTGGTTGGTGTTGGCGGTGCCGTAGAAGGTGCAGGTGCCGGGGCTGTGGTAGGACTTCATCTCCGATTCCAGCAGCTCTTCGCGGCTGGCCTTGCCTTCGGCGTAGCGCTGGCGCACATCGGCTTTCTCCTTGTTGGAGATGCCCGACGGCATCGGCCCGCCGGGGACGAAAACGGTCGGCAGGTGGCCAAAGCGCAGCGCGCCCATCAGCAGGCCGGGGACGATCTTGTCGCAGATGCCGAGCATCAGCGCCGCGTCGAACATGTTGTGCGACAGGGCGATGGCGGTGGACATGGCGATCACTTCGCGGCTGGCGATGCCCAGCTCCATGCCCGGCTCACCCTGGGTGACGCCGTCGCACATGGCCGGCACGCCGCCGGCGAACTGGCCGACCGAGCCGATTTCGCGCAGCGCCTGCTTGATCTGTTCGGGGTAATGCTCGTAAGGCTGGTGCGCCGAGAGCATGTCGTTGTAGGCGGAGACGATGGCGACGTTGGCCGCGTTCATCATCCGCAGGCTGTCTTTGTCCTGGCTGCCACAACCGGCGACACCGTGAGCGAAGTTGGCGCATTGCAGCTTGGCACGCATCGGCCCGTCGCTGGCGGCCCCGCAAATCAGCTCAAGGTAGCGTTCACGGGTGGGGCGACTGCGGGCGATCAGCCGTTGGGTGACCTCAAGAATGCGCGGATGCATGTACTGGACTCCAGGCTATCGGTGGTTGCGACCTCTGCGGCGGTTTCCCTTATCAACGATCGCGACCTAGGCTCAAGGGCAGGGGCGATGCGTTGCGGGAGGGACGGCTTGGCCGATCGCTCGTTGTAGATTGAATAAAATATTGCCAGCAAAAAGGCTTGTTTTCTATTTTTTTACGAATAATCTTGTAATTCCAACAACAAAATCAGATGCAGTGAAGCAAAACTTCAATTGCCACGGGCTTCACCCGGTCTGCCAGAGGTAGCTCCATGACCCTTCGTATCGCAATCAATGGCTTTGGCCGCATCGGCCGCAACATCCTTCGCGCACTCTATACCCAAGGCTACCGTCAGGACCTGCAGGTCGTCGCCATCAACGACCTGGGCGACAGCGCGATCAATGCCCATCTGCTCAAATACGACAGTGTCCACGGCAGCTTTGCTGCCACGGTTGAATCCGATCACGAGAGTATTACCGTCAACGGCGACCGCATTGCCGTCAGCGCCATCCGCAACCCAGCGGAACTGCCGTGGAAAGCCGAGGCCATCGATGTGGTGTTCGAATGCACCGGGTTATTCACCGAACGCGCCAAGGCCGCCGCCCATCTTACTGCCGGGGCCGGCAAAGTCATTATCTCGGCACCGGCCAAGGGCGCGGATGCCACCGTGGTGTACGGGGTCAACCATGACATCCTGCGCCCTTCGCACCAGATCATCTCCAGCGCTTCGTGCACCACCAACTGCCTGGCGCCGCTGGCCCAGGTGCTGCACCGCGAGTTCGGCATCGAGCAGGGGCTGATGACCACCATCCACGCCTATACCAACGACCAGAGCCTCACTGACGTTTACCACAGCGACCCGTACCGCGCCCGTGCGGCAACCCAGTCGATGATCCCGAGCAAGACCGGCGCCGCCGAAGCCGTGGGCCTGGTGCTGCCGGAACTGGCCGGCAAGCTCACCGGCATGGCCGTGCGGGTGCCGGTGATCAACGTGTCGCTGGTCGACCTTACCGTCAATCTTGAGCGCGAGGCCACGGCCGAGGCCGTCAACGCGCTGTTCAAGGAGGCCAGCCGGCACTCCAAGGTACTGGGCTACAACAGCCTGCCGCTGGTGTCCTGCGACTTCAACCACAACCCGCTGTCGTCGATTTTCGACGCCAACCACACCCGCGCCAACGGGCGCATGCTCAAGGTACTGGCCTGGTACGACAACGAATGGGGCTTCTCCAACCGCATGCTGGATAACTGCCTGGCACTGTGCAACGCCCGCTAGGATCACAACCTCGCAGGAGGCAGTACTTGACCAAAGCGTTGATGATAAGCATTATCATTCGCCACGCCATGGTCGGGTACCGCTGTGAGTCAGTCCCAGTTCAACGTCGTTTTCCTCGCCCAGCGGGTCAGCCTGCTGCGCACCCTGCAGCGCATGGTGGATAACCCCAGCACTGCCGAAGACCTGTTGCAGGAGACTTACCTGCGGGTTACCCGTGCCCTTGGCGAACGCCCCATCGAGCACCTGGAACCCTTCGTTTTCCAGACTGCGCGCAACCTCGCCCTTGATCACTTGCGCGCGCGCCGGGCGCAGTCGCGCAACCTGGTCGAGGACGTGCCCGAGCAAATTCTGCACAACGTCGCCGCGCCCAGCAGCAGCGCCGAAGACGCCGCCCACGCCGAACAACTGCTCAAGCGCCTGAGCGTCAGCCTCGCCCAGTTGACCGAGCGCCAGCAACGCATCTTCATCCTCAGCCGCCTGCACGGCGCCAGTTACCTGGAAATCGCCGAACAGTTGAAAGTGTCGGCAAGCACGGTTCAGAAGGAACTGAAACTGATCATGGCCATCTGTGTAGGGGTAGCCGACCGGCTGAAGTAAACAGCCCGTCGTGGATCGCAGCTAAAACCTTGCCATCCCCATGGATACCCCGGATCATTCGCAAAAAGCGCCAGCCCCGCCAAGGACCCACCCGTGACCGACAGTCCCCCTCCTCGCCCCGCGCCGCCTGGCCAAGCTGCCAGTGACCAGGCCATGGACCAGGCCCTGGACTGGCTGATCCGCCTGCAATGTGCCAGCGCCGAAGACACCCAGGCCTTCGAAGCCTGGCTCGAGGCTGACCCGGCCAATGCCCGCGCCTATGTCGAGGCCGAGGCCATCTGGAACGGCGCGCCCTTGCGCCAGGCAGCCGGGCAACTGCACCAGGTGCAGCGTCGCAGCCTGCGCTCACGCATCCGCCCGCACTACAAGCCCCTGGCCGCAGCCGCTGTGCTGCTGGTGGGGATTTTCACCGTCGGCAACCTGCCGGTGCGCCTGCAGGCCGATCACCTGACCGTGGTCGGTGAACGCCAGCGCTTGCAACTGGACGACGGCTCCAAGGTGTTGCTCAACACCAATTCGGCCTTTGCCAGCGACCTGCGCGACAACCGCCAGGTTGCCCGGCTGCTGCAGGGCGAGGCCTATTTCGAGATTCCCGCTGGCGCCCAACCGCCCCTGGAGCTGCAAGCCGGCCCGTTGCGCGCCAGTGTGCGCGACACCGACTTTGCCGTGCGCTACCTCAACGGCGAAGCCCAGGTGCGGGTGCAACGCGGCGATGTCGACCTGCAGGCCAGCAGCGACCAGCGCATTCGCCTGTCGGCGGGCGACAGCATCAGCGTCGGCCCCAATGGCTTTGGCCAGCGCGGGCGTCTGGATGCGCAAAAAGACCTGGCCTGGGTCCAGGGCCGGCTGGTGTTCGAAAACTGCCCGCTGAACCAGGTACTGGCCGAATTGCGCCGCTACTACCCGGGGTGGATCATCAACGGCAACGAACAGCTGGCGAACGTCGCGGTCACCGGCAACTACCGCCTCGACCAGCCGCTGGAAACCCTGCGCGCCCTGGCCCACATCACCTCGGCGCAGTTGCATGAGTACCCGGCGCTGGTGATTCTCAACTGAGGCAAAAGTTTTTTTACGCGATCCCTGACGCTGTTACGTCTCGTTATAGCTAATGCAACTGATTCTTATTTTTGAATCAGCCAGCACCTATAACATTTGCGCGACAGGGAGCGCTTTCGATGTCCACTGGTTTCACTCGTCGATCTTCAGCCACTTCACGTACCCCCGGCCTGCAGCGTTGCACGCTCTCCCTGTTGACCCTGGCCATGCTCGCCAGCGGCGCCTGCAGTCTGCCGGCGCTGGCCGCAGAGCCGGCCCAGGCCAGTGCCCCGCGCATGGGCGACTACCGCTTCGCCATCGGCCAGCAGCCGCTGGTGTCAGCGCTCAATGCCTTTACCTCGGTCACCGGCTGGCAAGTGGGCTTCTCTGCCGAACTGGCCGATGGCGTCGCCTCGCCGGGCGTGCATGGCTCACTGAAGCCTGAGGCCGCCCTGCAGCGCCTGCTGGCCGGCACCGGCCTGAGCTACCGCACCTTGAGCAGCGCCAACGTGGTGATCGAACGCAGCGCCGGCAAGGCCATCGCCCTGCAGCAGATCACCGTCAGCGCCACCCGCAGCGCCCAGGACGTCAGCCAGGTGCCGAGCACCGTCAGCGTGCAGACCCGCGAACAACTCGACCGCCAGAACGTCAACAACATCAAGGAACTGGTGCGTTACGAGCCTGGCGTTTCGGTCAGCGGCACCGGCCAGCGCAGCGGCCTGAACGGCTACAACATCCGCGGTATCGACGGCGAGCGGGTGCTGACCCAGATCGACGGCGTGTCGATCCCCGACAGCTTCTTCTTCGGCCCCTACGCCCAGACCCAGCGCAACTACGTCGACCCTGAAATCGTCAAGCGCGTGGAGATCCTCCGTGGCCCGGCCTCGGTGCTGTACGGCAGCAACGCCATTGGCGGCGCGGTCAGCTACTTCACCCTCGACCCCGACGACATCATCAAGCCCGGCCAGGACGTCGGCGCACGCCTGAAGACTGGCTACAGCTCGGCAGATGAGAGCTGGCTGAACTCGGCCACCGTTGCCGGCCGCCAGGGCGAGTTCGACGGCCTGCTGCACCTGAGCCAGCGCAACGGCCATGAAACCGAGTCCTACAGCAGCCACGGCGGCACCGGCCTGGCGCGCACCGCCGCCAACCCGGAAGATGTGCGCACCACCAACATCCTCGCCAAGGCCGGCTGGAACTACGCCGACGACGCACGCCTGGCCTTCACCTATGAAAACTACAAGGACGACCGCGACCTCAAACAGAAAAGCGCCGTGGGCGGGCCGTTCATTCCTGGCTTCGGCGCGATGAACTCGTACCGCGACCGCACCGGCAACGACACCGTGACCCGCGAGCGCTTCGGTATCAACCACGAATTCGCCCTCGGTAGCGTGCTGGCCGATAACATGAAGTGGAGCCTGAACTACCAGATCGGCAAGACCGACCAGCGTACCGAAGAGCTCTACTTCGCCTCCGGTCGCCAGGTGTTCCGTGACCGCCAGACCACCTACAAGGACCGCCAGTGGGTGTTCGACGCCCAGCTGGACAAGGCCTTCAGCATCGGCGCCACCGAGCACCTGCTGACCTACGGCACCACCCTCAAGCACCAGAAGGTCACCGGCTCGCGCAGCGGCACTGGCACCTGCCTGAACGTCGGCGGCGCCTGCCGCTTCATCGGCCAGATCAGCGCCAGTGACAGCCAGGCACTGGTGAGCGACTTCCCTGACCCGACCGTCAACACCTACAGCCTGTTCGCCCAGGATGAAATCCGCTGGAACCAGTGGACCTTCCTGCCGGGCGCGCGCTACGACTACACCGAACTCAAGCCGCACATGACCGACGAGTTCTTGCGTGGGGTTGGCGCCAGCCCTACCGACCCGGTTGATGACGATGCGAAGAAATGGCATCGGGTTTCGCCCAAGTTCGGCCTGACCTACGCCTTCAACGACAACTACACCTGGTATGGCCAGTACGCCGAAGGCTTCCGCACGCCGACCGCCAAGGCGCTGTATGGCCGCTTCGAAAACCCGGGCCTGGGCTACAGCGTGCGCGGCAACTCCAACCTCGAACCGGAAAAGAGCAAGAGCTACGAGACCGGCCTGCGCGGTAACTTCGAAGCGGGTAACTTCGATGTCGCGGTGTTCTACAACAAGTACCGCGACTTCATCAACGAAGACGCCGTGCAGGGCAGCAACCTCGGCCAGACCTTCGAAGCCAACAACATCAAGCACGCCACCATCAAGGGTGCCGAGTTCAAGGGCCGCCTGAACCTCGACGCCTTCGGTGCGCCGCACGGCCTCTACACCCAGGGCTCGCTGGCCTACGCCCATGGCCGCAACGACGACACCGGCCAGCCGCTCAACAGCGTCAACCCGCTGACCGCGGTGATGGGCCTGGGTTACGAGCAAGAGCAATACGGCGCGCTGCTGAGCTGGACCCTGGTCAAGCGCAAGGATCGCGTCGACGACACCACCTTCTTCGCCCCCGACGGCACCAGCAAGCAGTTCCGCACCCCGGGTTACGGCGTACTCGACTTGACCGGGTTCTACAAGGTCAGCGATGACATCACCGTCAACGCCGGCCTCTACAACCTGACCGACAAGAAGTACTGGCAGTGGGATGACGTGCGCGGCTACGACGGCCTCGGTGAAGCGGCGGTGACCGCCCCCGCCAACCTCGACCGCCTGACCATGCCAGGCCGTAATTTCGCCATCAACCTGGTCTGGGACATCTGACCGCGAACCTGTGGGAGCGGGCTAGACCCGCGATGGGCTGCAAATGCAGCCCCCCCACAGGTGAGGTTTTTTTACTGTCCCGCGTCTTCTCATTCGTCTAGTCATCAGGCACGCCCATTTCGCAAGGAATCACCATGACCGCCGCTACCACCGCCGAACGCGCCAGCCTGCGTTCGCAACGCTTGAACCAGCTGACCCACGCCCCGCACACCGAGCTGGACGCCCTGGTCAAATCCCACGCGCCGTTCGAAACCCGCGAGAGCTTCGCCCGCTTCGTGGTTGCCCAGTACCTGTTCCAGTCCGAGCTCAAGGCGCTGTACACCGACCCGGCGCTGATCGCCATCGTCCCTGACCTCGCCGCACGCTGCCGCGCCGAACAGGCCGGCCTGGACCTGGCTGACCTGAACACCGAGATCCCCGCCGACTTCGCCGGCGCCCTGCAAAACCCCAGCCTGGGTGAAGCCATGGGCTGGATCTTCGTCTCCGAAGGCTCCAAGCTCGGCGCCGCCTTCCTGATCAAGCGTGCCGTCGGCCTGGGCTTGTCGGACAGCTTCGGTGCCCGTCACCTGGGCGAGCCGGCCGGTGGCCGCGCTGAAGGCTGGAAGCAGTTCACGCGCATCCTCGACGGCCTGGAACTGAGCGCCGAAGAAGAAGCCAAGGCCGAGCAAGGCGCCGTGGCCGCCTTCGAGCGTTTCACCGAGCTGCTCAAACACGCTTACGCAACTGCGCCTAAAGCCGAACTGGCCTGATGCGCCGTACCCGGTTACCCTCGTGGTAACCGGGCCTTGCCCGTGCACACCGACAAGCCCATGACCCGCCCAGCCGCTTCAAAACTCTCGCGCCTGCTCTTCGGCCTGCTGGCTTACGTAAGCCTGGGCATCGGCCTGGTAGCGATCGTGATTCCCGGCCTGCCCACCACCGAGTTCATCCTCCTCGCCGCCTGGGCCGCCACCCGCAGCTCGCCGCGCCTGAGCGCCTGGCTGGAAAACCACCGGCTGTTCGGGCCGATCCTCAGCAACTGGCGCAACGGCAAGGTAATCCAGCGCCGGGCCAAGGTCAGCGCCACTGTCAGCATGCTGCTGTGCGCTGGCCTGATGCTGGTGTTTCTCGAGCACCGCTGGCCGGTGTTTCTCGCCATCGCCGGCATGAGCCTGGGTAACCTGTGGATCTGGTCGCGGCCAGAAACCGCGCCCTTGAGCCTTGCCGACCGTTCATCGGCGAGCACTCATGGCTAAGGCTATAAGGCCGATGAACTGTTATCGCTAAAAGGATGTAGCGAATCGAGCCCGCCCGTGGCTCGGTCCTCTACCGGCCTGCCTTTTAGCGAGTACGTCCATGTTCGACACGCTCTCGATCCGCCTGAAAATCGTCCTGCTCTCCGGCCTCTGCCTGCTTGGCGTGGTCGCACTCGTCGTCGGTATCAACCTGTATCAATCGCACCAGAGCGATGAGCTGGTCGGCGACGCCAGCACCACCATGCTCACCCGCAATGTCCAGGCCCTGCTGCAGGCCCGGGCCGGCGAAAAGGCCGAGATGCTGCGGCGTACTTTCAGCGACAGCCAGACCGTCATCACCGCCCTCGCCGACCAGGTCCAGGACTTGCAGCAACTGGCTCGCGAGCGCGGCCTGAGCGCTGGCGACCTGCGAGAAGCGATCAACCAGAGCCTGGCCACCAGCTTCAAGCGCAACCCCGACGTGCTGGGCGTGTGGCTGGCCTTCGAGGCCGACGGCCTGGACGGCGGCGACAGTGCCTTTGCCAACGACGCCAAACGCCTGAGCAACGAGAGCGGGCGCTTTGCCAGCTACTGGAGCCGCGCCCAGGGTCAGGCGCTGAACACGGTGATCAGCGATGTCGACCTGAACAAGACCGAGATCAATCTCAGCGGCACGCCCTACAACGTCTGGTACACCTGCTCACGCAACAGCGCGCGCTCCTGCCTGCTCGAGCCCTACTCCGACACCGTCGGCGGCAAGCAAATGCTGATGACCAGCATCACCATGCCGCTGCTGCACAACGGCAAGGTGATCGGCGTGGCCGGTGTGGATATCTCCCTCGATGCCCTGCAGGCGGCTGCCGCCAAGGCCCAGCAGGAGCTGTTCAATGGTGCCGGCCACCTGATGATCGTCGCCCCCAGCGGCTTGCTGGCGGCCAACAGCGACGATGCCGGCAAGGTCGGCAAGGCCATCGGCCAGGACGGCCAGCAAGCGCTGCAGAAGCTCGCCGGCAACCAGCCACTGATCCTTGAACAAGGCGATACCGTCCGCGCCGTCAACCCGGTGCAGCCGATTGCCGACAGCAAACCCTGGGGCATCCTTATCGACCTGCCCAAGCAGGTACTGCTGGCCGATGCCATCAGCCTGCAGGCGACCCTTGAAGAGGCCCGCACCAGCGGTACCCTCAAAGTGGTGCTGTTCGCCACCCTGGCCGGCCTCGGCGGCCTGCTGCTGATGTGGCTGACAGCCACCGGCGTGACCCGCCCGCTCAACAGCGTAGCGAGCATGCTCGAAGACATCGCCAGCGGCGACGGCGACCTCACCCAGCGCCTGCGCTATGCGCGCAAGGACGAGCTGGGGCGGCTGACCGGCGGCTTCAACCGCTTTCTCGACAAGCTGCAACCAACCATTGCCCAGATCAAACAGAGCATCACCCAGGCCCGGGCCACTGCCGACCAGTCTTCGGCAATTGCCCAGCGCACCAGCGAAGGCATGCAGGTGCAGTTTCGCGAGATCGACCAGGTGGCCACCGCCTCCAACGAAATGAGCGCCACCGCCCACGACGTCGCCAACAGCGCCGCCAGTGCCGCCGACGCCGCCCGCGGTGCCGACCGTTCGGCCAAGGACGGCATGGCGATCATCGAGCGCAGCACCCGCGACATCACCGTGCTCGCCGAAGAGGTCAGCAAAGCCGTTGGCGAAGTGGAAACCCTGGCGCAGAACAGCGAACAGATCGGCTCGGTATTGGAGGTGATCCGCAGCATTGCCGAGCAGACCAACCTGCTGGCGCTCAACGCCGCGATCGAAGCCGCCCGCGCCGGTGAGAGCGGCCGTGGTTTTGCCGTGGTTGCCGACGAAGTACGCAACCTGGCGCGCCGTACCCAGGACTCGGTCGAAGAAATCCGCCAGGTGATCGAGCGCATCCAGAGCAACACCCGCGAGGTGGTGGCGACCATGCATTCGAGCCACGGCAAGGCCCAGGAAAACGCCGGGCAGATCCACCAGGCGGTGCAGGCGCTGGACAAGATCAGCGAGGCGGTCACGGTGATCAGCGACATGAACCTGCAGATCGCCAGTGCCGCCGAACAGCAGAGCGCGGTGGCCGAAGAGGTCAACCGCAACGTCTCGGCGATCCGCGGGGTAACCGAAACCCTGACCGGCCAGGCCGCGGAATCGGCGCAGGTGAGCAGCCAGCTCAACACCCTGTCGTCGCAGCAGATGGCCTTGATGGATCAGTTCCGGGTTTGACCTGGCGCCGCTGATGGTCTGCAATGGCCCTTCCGCTGGAGGGCCATTGATGACCGCGCTACTCGACACCCTTGTCGCCGAACTGCAGCTGCCAACGGCACTGCGCAATAGCCTGCGCTTTCGCGGCAACGGCGCCCTGCCTTCGACTTTCGCCGTCACCGAGCTTGCCAGCAGCAGCATTGCCGCCTGTGGCCTGGCAATCGCCGAACTGCTGCAGCGCCAGCTTGAGCAACCGCCTGGCGTTGAAGTTGACCGCCGCCTGAGCTCGTTCTGGTTCGCCACCAGCCTGCGCCCGCAAGGCTGGAGTACATCGCCCTTGTGGGACCCGATTGCCGGTGACTACCGCGCCGAGGATGGCTGGATTCGCCTGCATACCAACGCAGCTCATCATCGCGCCGCCGCCCAGAAGGTAGTGGGCCGTGCGGCTGACCGCGCACACATGGCTGGGCTGGTTGCGCGCTGGCGCGCACGTGAGCTGGAAAGCGCGATAGTCACCGCTGGCGGTTGCGCCGCGCAAATGCGCAACTGGTCCGAATGGTCGGCCCATCCTCAGGGCCTGGCAGTGAATGCCGAGCCGTTGATTCATCACCAACGGGCTCCAGCCTTTACAAAAAGACGCTGGACCGGTAACGCCGTCCGACCTCTGGCCGGGGTCAAGGTGCTGGACCTGACCCGCATCCTCGCCGGCCCCACAGCCAGTCGCCTGCTGGCAGGCTTCGGCGCGCAGGTGCTGCGGATCGACCCGCCAGGCTGGGAGGAACCGGCGGTGGTTGCCGAGGTGACCCTGGGTAAACGTTGTGCGCGCCTGGACTTGCACGATGGGGATGATCGACGGGTGTTTGAACGCCTGCTCAGTGAAGCCGATATTCTCCTGCATGGTTACCGCGCCGATGCCCTCGAACGACTGGGGTATGCCAGCGAACAGCGCCGCCAGCTCAACCCCGGGCTGATCGATGTGAGCCTCAACGCCTACGGCTGGAGCGGCCCCTGGCAACAGCGCCGGGGCTTCGACAGCCTGGTACAGATGAGCTGCGGCATCGCTTGTGAAGGCATGCGCTGGCAACAGGCCGACAAGCCCGTGCCGTTGCCGGTGCAGGCATTGGACCATGGCACCGGGTACCTGATGGCGGCTGCGGCGATCAAGGCCTACAGCGAACGCCTGGGCAGCGGTTGCGGGGCAACCCTGCGCCTGTCGCTGGCGCGCACGGCAAAGCTGTTAATCGATCAGGGGACGCTGGCAGCGGATTTGCCGTTACAGGCTGAGACGGCAGCGGATCTGAACCCGCAGCTGGAGCAGACGCCCTGGGGGCTGGCGCAGCGGCTGAAGGCGCCGCTGCTGGTCGAAGGGGCACCGTTGGATTGGCAGCAGGGGGCTTGTGAGCTGGGTTCTGCTGCTGCCTGTTGGTGAATGTGCCGGCACTGATTAAAGGCTCAACATCCCGCTGTACAAGCCATAGGCCGCCAACCCCGCGCCCACCAGCACGGCGGCGAAGATCAGCTTCTCCCAGGTGGTAAACAGCGCCTGGCCCTGCTCGTGCTTGGCCCGGGCAAACAGGATCACCCCTGGCGCGTACAGCAGCGCCGAGAGCAGCAGGTACTTCAGCCCACCGGCATACAGCAGCCAGATCGCGTAGATCAGCGCGATACCGGCAATCAGCAGGTCCTTGCGCCGTGCACCGGGGTGGCCTTCATACGACTCGCCGCGCACCGCCAGCAACACCGCGTAGGCCGCCGACCACAGGTACGGCACGAGGATCATCGACGAGGCCAGGTAGATCAGGCTGGTGTAGGTCCCGGCGGAAAACAGGGTGATCAGCAGGAACAGCTGAATCATCACGTTGGTCAGCCACAGCGCATTGGCCGGCACGTGGTTGGCGTTTTCCCTGGCCAGAAAGCGCGGCATGGTCTGGTCGCGGGCGGTGGCGAAGAGGATCTCGGCGCACAGCAAGGCCCATGACAGCAGCGCCCCCAGCAGCGATACCGCCAGGCCGATACTGATCAGCAAGGCGCCCCAGGGCCCGACGATATGCTCAAGCACCGACGCCAGCGACGGGTTCTGCAAGGCCGCCAGCTCCGGCTGGGTCATCACCCCCAGCGACAGCACGTTGACCAGCACCAGCAAGGCCAGCACACCGATAAAGCCGATCACCGTGGCCTTGCCGACGTCCGAGCGCTTCGCCGCCCGCCCGGAGTAGACGCTGGCGCCCTCGATGCCGATGAACACGAACACCGTCACCAGCATCATGTTGCGCACCTGGTCGAGCACGCCGCCGAATTTCGGGTTGCTCAGGCCCCAGATGTCCCGGGTAAAAATGTCGGCGCGAAAGGCCACCGCGGCGATGACGATGAACATCACCAACGGCACGATCTTGGCCACGGTGGTCACCTGGTTGATGAACGCCGCCTCCTTGATGCCGCGCAGCACCAAAAAGTGTACGGCCCACAACAGCAGCGAGGCACAGGCGATGGCGATCGGCGTGTTGCCCTCGCCAAACACCGGGAAGTAGAAGCCCAGGGTGCTGAACAACAGCACGAAGTAGCCGACGTTGCCCAGCCAGGCGCTGATCCAGTAGCCCCAAGCCGAAGAAAAGCCCATGTACTCGCCAAACCCGGCCTTGGCATAGGCATACACGCCGGAGTCGAGCTCCGGCTTGCGGTTGGCCAGGGTCTGGAACACGAAGGCCAGGGCCAGCATGCCCACCGCGGTGATGCCCCAGCCGATCAGTACGGCGCCGACGTCGGCGCGCGCAGCCATGTTTTGCGGCAGCGAAAAGATCCCGCCGCCGATCATCGAGCCGACCACCAAGGCGATCAACGCCCCCAGGCGTAATTTCTGTCCAGGTTCGGACATGCAGATCCCCTTCTGTCTCGTGTTTGTAACGCCAGTGGTACACCCTGAGTTAAATATAATCTGACTCTAAGCGTCTATATATATTAAACCACTAAGCGCTTTCTGCTCATAACTAGCGAGTCTATGCCTGACGAACTAAACGGTGAGTTTTGTGCACAATTCGCGCTTCTTCAAGCTAATAAGAAAAATTCTCAGGGAAAATTTGCGATTCGCCCAAAACGGACTAGCTTCAATTCTCGCAGCCCCGCAAGAGCGATTGCTCTAAAACGCCATGGAGGTGCCAGTTGACAAGGCTTGCAGTACTGCGATCGGCAGACTCCGGGAGGCTGTTTCAGTCATTGATCTGCAATGGAATGTCCTCATGAACTGACCTGAATCAGCTAATGACTTCGCCGCTGGATTTATTCTAGCGTCATCTCTTCTCCTGGTACGGAGTTATTCAATGTCAGACGCTCCCGGAAAACTACGACTTGGTGCGCTGGTTGCACTTGTTGTCGGCTCGATGATCGGCGGCGGGATCTTTTCGCTGCCGCAAAACATGGCCGCAAGTGCTGATGTAGGCGCTGTTCTGATCGGTTGGGGCATCACCGCCATCGGCATGCTGACCCTGGCTTTCGTGTTCCAGACCCTGGCCAATCGCAAGCCTGACCTGGACGGCGGGGTATACGCCTACGCCAAGGCCGGTTTCGGCGATTACATGGGCTTTTCTTCAGCCTGGGGCTACTGGATCAGTGCCTGGCTGGGCAACGTCGGTTACTTCGTGTTGCTGTTCAGCACCCTCGGCTATTTCTTCCCGATCTTTGGCGAGGGCAACACTCCGGCAGCCGTCATTGGCGCCTCGGTGCTGCTCTGGGCCGTGCACTTTCTGGTATTGCGCGGGATCAAGGAAGCGGCCTTCATCAACCTGGTCACCACCGTAGCCAAGGTCGTGCCGCTGGCGCTGTTCGTGCTGATCGCCCTGTTCGCCTTCAAGCTGGATATCTTCACCGCTGACATCTGGGGCTCGATGAACCCGGACCTGGGCAGCGTGATGAACCAGGTGCGCAACATGATGCTGGTCACCGTCTGGGTGTTCATCGGCATCGAGGGCGCGAGCATCTTCTCGGCCCGGGCGGAAAAACGCTCGGACGTCGGCAAGGCCACGGTCATCGGCTTCATCACCGTGCTGCTGTTCCTGGTGCTGGTCAACGTGCTGTCGCTGGGCATCATGACCCAACCGGAGCTGGCCAAGCTGCAGAACCCGTCGATGGCCGCCGTGCTTGAGCACGTGGTTGGCCACTGGGGTGCGGTGCTGATCAGCGTCGGCCTGATCATCTCGCTGCTCGGGGCCCTGCTGTCGTGGGTACTGCTGTGCGCCGAGATCATGTTCGCCGCCGCCAAAGACCACACCATGCCGGAGTTCCTGCGCCGCGAGAACGCCAACCACGTGCCGGCCAACGCCCTGTGGCTGACCAACGCCATGGTGCAGATCTTCCTGGTCATCACCCTGTTCTCGGCCAGTACCTACCTGTCGCTGATCTACCTCGCCACCTCGATGATCCTGGTGCCTTACCTGTGGTCGGCGGCCTATGCCTTCCTGCTCGCGGTACGCAGCGAAACCTACGAACAGGCCCTGGCCGAACGCAAGAAAGACCTGGTCATCGGCGCCATCGCCCTGCTCTACGCGGTCTGGCTGCTGTATGCCGGCGGCGTCAAATACCTGCTGCTCTCGGCCCTGCTGTATGCCCCTGGCGTGATCCTGTTCGCCAAGGCCAAGCGCGAGGTCGGCCAACCGATTTTTACCAACGTGGAGAAGCTGATCTTCGCCGCCGTAGTCATTGGTGCCCTGGTGGCTGCCTATGGCCTGTACGACGGCTTCCTGACTCTGTAACCACCCGTTTTCGCAACTTGGAGGAAATGAACCATGTCCACGGATAAAGTTAAGTACGGCGTACATTCCGAAGCCGGCAAACTGCGCAAAGTGATGGTCTGCTCCCCTGGCCTGGCGCACCAGCGCCTGACCCCGAGCAACTGCGACGAACTGCTGTTCGATGACGTTATCTGGGTCAACCAGGCCAAACGCGACCACTTCGACTTCGTCACCAAAATGCGTGAGCGCGGCATCGAAGTGCTGGAAATGCACAACCTGCTGACCGAGACCATCCAGAACCCCGAAGCGCTGAAATGGATCCTCGACCGCAAGATCACCCCGGACACCGTCGGTGTCGGCCTGACCAACGAAGTGCGCAGCTGGCTCGAAGGCCTGGAGCCGCGCAAACTGGCTGAGTTCCTGATCGGCGGCGTGGCCGGTGAAGACCTGCCGGAAAGTGAAGGCGCCGGCGTGATCAAGATGTACCGCGACTACCTGGGCCACTCAAGCTTCCTGCTCGACCCACTGCCCAACACCCAGTTCACCCGCGACACCACCTGCTGGATCTACGGCGGCGTGACCCTCAACCCGATGTACTGGCCGGCGCGACGTCAGGAAACCCTGCTGACCACCGCCATCTACAAGTTCCACCCTGAGTTCACCGCGGCCGACTTTGAAATCTGGTACGGCGATCCGGACCAGGACCACGGCAAGGCCACCCTCGAAGGCGGCGACGTCATGCCGATCGGCAATGGCGTGGTCCTGATCGGCATGGGCGAGCGCACCTCGCGCCAGGCCATCGGCCAACTGGCGCAATCGCTGTTTGCCAAAGGCGCGGTGGAAAAAGTGGTGGTCGCCGGCCTGCCGAAATCCCGTGCAGCGATGCACCTGGACACCGTGTTCAGCTTCTGCGACCGCGACCTGGTCACGGTCTTCCCGGAAGTGGTCAAGGAAATCGTGCCGTTCGTCATTCGCCCGGACAGCAGCAAGCCATATGGCCTGGACGTGCGCCGCGAGAACAAGACGTTCCTCGACGTGGTCGCCGAATCGCTGAACCTGAAGAAACTGCGCGTGGTCGAGACCGGTGGCAACAGCTTCGCCGCCGAACGCGAGCAGTGGGACGACGGCAACAACGTGGTGGCGGTTGAACCAGGTGTGGTCATCGGCTACGACCGCAACACCTACACCAACACCCTGCTGCGCAAGGCAGGCGTCGAAGTCATCACCATCAGCGCCGGCGAACTGGGCCGTGGCCGCGGCGGCGGTCACTGCATGACCTGCCCGATCGTGCGCGACCCTATCGACTACTAGACGACCATCAACCGCCTGCACCTGCCGGTGCAGGCGGGCCGATTACCGCTTTCCGTTCACAAGAACAGGAGAAACATCATGGCGTTCAACATCCACAACCGTAACCTGCTGAGCCTGGAACACCACACCCCTCGCGAGTTGCGCTACCTGCTGGACCTGTCCCGCGACCTGAAACGTGCCAAGTACACCGGCACCGAGCAGCAGCACCTCAAAGGCAACAACATTGCGCTGATCTTCGAGAAGACCTCGACCCGCACCCGTTGTGCATTCGAAGTAGCTGCTTATGACCAGGGCGCCAACGTCACCTACATCGACCCGAACTCCTCGCAGATCGGCCACAAGGAAAGCATGAAGGACACCGCCCGGGTACTCGGGCGCATGTATGACGCCATCGAATACCGTGGCTTCAAGCAGGAAATCGTCGAAGAACTGGCGAAGTTCGCCGGCGTACCGGTGTTCAACGGCCTGACCGACGAATACCACCCGACCCAGATGATCGCCGACGTGCTGACCATGCGTGAGCACGCCGACAAGCCGATCCATGAGATCAGCTACGCCTACCTGGGCGATGCGCGCAACAACATGGGCAACTCGCTGCTGCTGGTCGGCTCCAAGCTTGGCATGGACGTGCGTATCTGCGCGCCAAAAGCCCTGTGGCCGCACGATGACCTGGTCGCCCGTTGCAAGAAATACGCGGAAGAAAGCGGCGCGCGCATCACCCTGACCGAAGACCCGAAAGCTGCGGTCAAAGGCGTCGACTTCATTCACACCGACGTCTGGGTATCGATGGGCGAGCCGGTTGAAGCCTGGGGCGAACGCATCCAGCAACTGCTGCCGTACCAGGTCAACGCCGAGCTGATGAAAGCCACCGGCAACCCGCGCACCAAGTTCATGCACTGCCTGCCGGCGTTCCACAACTCCGACACCAAGGTCGGTAAACAGATCGCCGAGCAGTACCCGAACCTGGCCAACGGCATTGAAGTGACCGACGACGTGTTCGAGTCGCCAGCCTGCATCGCCTTCGAGCAAGCGGAAAACCGCATGCACACCATCAAGGCGATCCTGGTGTCGACCCTGGCTGACCTGTAATCCAGCTGCCAGTCTCTGTGGGAGCGGGCTTGCCCCGCGATAGCGTCACCGCGGTGCAGCAGATGCACCGCCATCGCGGGGCAAGCCCGCTCCTACAGGGTGGCATCTCCCTTTTCTAGAAGGACATCATCATGCGTATCGTTGTTGCATTGGGCGGCAACGCCCTGCTGCGCCGTGGCGAACCCATGACTGCAGACAATCAGCGCGCCAATATCCGCATTGCCGCCGAGCAGATCGCCAAGATCCATCCGGGCAACGAGCTGGTCATCGCCCACGGCAATGGCCCGCAAGTCGGCCTGCTGTCGTTGCAGGCGCAATCCTACAAACCTGATGAAGCCTACCCGCTGGACGTGCTCGGTGCCGAAACCGAAGGCATGATCGGCTACATCATCGAGCAGGAGCTGGGCAACCTGCTGGACTTCGAAGTACCGTTCGCCACCCTCCTGACCCAGGTCGAAGTGGACGCCAACGACCCGGCCTTCAAGGACCCGACCAAGTTCATCGGCCCGGTCTACAGCAAAGAAGACGCCGAGCGCCTGGCCAAAGAGAAAGGCTGGGTGGTCAAGGCCGACGGCGACAAATACCGCCGTGTGGTCGCCAGCCCGAAACCCAAGCGCATCTTCGAGATCCGCCCGATCAAATGGCTGCTGGAAAAGAGCAGCATCGTCATCTGCGCCGGCGGTGGTGGTATCCCGACCATGTATGACGCCGACCGCAAGCTCAAGGGCATCGAGGCGGTGATCGACAAAGACCTGTGCTCGGCGCTGCTGGCCGAACAGCTCGAAGCCGACCTGCTGGTGATCGCCACCGACGTCAACGCGGCGTTCATCGACTATGGCAAGCCAAGCCAGAAGGCAATTGCCCAGGCGCACCCTGACGAGCTCGAACGCCTGGGCTTTGCCGCAGGCTCCATGGGCCCGAAAGTCCAGGCCGCTTGCGACTTTGCACGCCACACCGGCAAAGTGGCGGTCATCGGTTCTCTGGCCGACATCGAGGATATCGTCAAGGGTACGGCCGGTACCCGGGTTTCCACCGCCAAGCCGGGAATCAGCTACCGTTGAATGCAGTTGGCGGGCCTTGGGCCCGCCGTTTTCACCTTTGCGGAGGATTCCATCATGGCCAAATTCGAACCCGGTCACGTGCATATCGAGCGCACTGCGCTGAACAAGGCTGATCACAGCTACGACCTGAATATCGAGTACGCAGTAGTCCGGGAAGCCAACAAACACGGCATTGATTTCCACATGCATGGGAGCATCGAAGGCAAGACCGTGGAGGAAAAGTTCTTCCTGAGCAAGGAAGAGGTACTGCCAAGCTTCCTGAGTGTTGCCACGCGCAAGGCGCAGAGCTACATGCCGTCGCCGAAGAAATTCGAGAGCCTGGGCTCAGGGCACAAGATCTACGACCTGATGTTCGAGGACATTCGCGAGAAGCTGGAGGTGAAGTCGGGCGACCCGGTCAATCCCGAGCACTTCGAATAGCCCTACCGGCCTCATCGCCGGGCAAGTCGGTTCGCCGCACCGCCGCTCTCACCCAGGTAGGAGCGGCGGTGCGGCGAACCGACTTGCCCCGCGATTGCGCTGAACAGCATACTGGCCGCCTTCGGCAGCCTTGACCCCCTCCCCCATGCGCATCCACGTCAGTTTCATCGACCGTGTCGGTATCACCCAGGAAGTGCTGGCCCTGCTCGGCGCCCGCAACCTCAACCTGGACGCCGTGGAGATGGTGCCGCCGAACGTCTACATCGACGCCCCGACCCTCAGCCCCCACGTGCTCGAAGAGCTGCACGACGCGCTGTTCAACGTGCAGGGCGTGCAAACCGTACAAGTGGTCGACATCCTCCCCGGCCAGCGCCGTCACCTGCAGCTCGATGCCCTGCTCGCGGCCATGAGCGACCCGGTGCTGGCCCTGGACAGCGCCGGCCACGTGCTGCTGGCCAACCCGGCGCTGGTGGCGTTGTGCGGGCAGGAACCGTCCGACCGTTCGGTGGCCGACCTGTTTGGCGACCCGGGCTTGCTCGAAGCGCTGATCGAACAGGGCTTTCACCTGCCCCTGCGCGAAGTGACCCTCAACGGCCAGACCCTGCTGCTCGACGCCACGCCGATCACCAACGCCGGCGCCCTGCTGACCCTGTACCAGCCCAACCGCATTGGCGAACGGCTGTCGGCACTGCACCATGATCACGCCGAGGGCTTCGATGCGCTGCTCGGCGACTCCCCGCCGATCCGCACCCTCAAGGCCCGCGCCCTACGCGTTGCAGCTCTGGACGCGCCGCTGCTGATCAACGGTGAAACCGGCACCGGCAAGGAGCTGGTGGCCCGCGCCTGTCACGCTATCAGCAGCCGTCACAGTGCGCCCTTCCTGGCCCTCAACTGTGCGGCGCTGCCGGAGAACCTGGCCGAAAGCGAGCTGTTCGGTTACGCCCCCGGCGCCTTTACCGGCGCGCAACGTGGCGGCAAGCCGGGGCTGATGGAACTGGCCAACCAGGGCACGGTATTCCTCGACGAGATCGGCGAGATGTCACCGTACCTGCAGGCCAAGCTGCTGCGTTTTCTCAACGATGGCAGCTTTCGCCGGGTCGGCGGTGATCGCGAGGTCAAGGTCAATGTACGGATCCTCAGCGCCACCCACCGCGACCTGGAAAAAATGGTCGCCGAGGGCACCTTTCGCGAAGACCTGTTCTACCGCCTGAACGTGCTCAACCTGCAGGTGCCACCGTTGCGCGAACGTGGCCAGGACATCCTCCTGCTGGCGCGCTACTTCATGCAGCAGGCCTGCACCCAGATCCAGCGCCCGCTGTGCCGCCTGGCCCCGGCCACTTACCCGGCGCTACTGGGCAACCGCTGGCCGGGCAACGTGCGCCAGCTGCAGAACGTGATCTTCCGCGCCGCGGCCATCAGCGAAAGCAGCCTGGTGGACATCGGCGACCTGGACATTGCCGGCACCTCGGTGGCTCGCGGCCATGACGCTGAAGTCGACAGCCTTGAACAGGCCGTGGAAGACTTCGAGCGCAACCTGCTGGAAAAGCTCTACAGCAGCTACCCCTCGACCCGCCAGCTAGCCAGCCGCCTGCAAACCTCGCACACCGCCATCGCCCATCGCCTGCGCAAGTACGGCATCCCGGCCAAGCCCTGAACAACTGTAGCGAAATCACTACATCGTAACGATATCGATACAGCACAATTTCAGGGCCACAGTGCAAGGTTCTGATCCACTTGAGCTTTTTTTCTCACCCCTAGGTGTAGCGATTTCGCTACACCGGTTATGTATTCTCTTCCCGTAAATTATCTAACTATTTGTTTTAAAACGATATTTTAGATATGGCCGCAATATTGCTATGGCATTACCCATCCCTGGGCTCACCTGAGCCATGCCCACAGCCGTCCCCTGCGGCCCTTGAGGAGTTTCCATGAGCGAGTTGCGTTTTACCGAAGATCACGAATGGCTGCGTAGCGAAGCTGACGGCAGCGTCACCGTCGGGATCACCGCCTTCGCCCAGAACGCCCTGGGCGATGTGGTCTACGTGCAACTGCCAGAGCTGCAACGCTACGAGCAAGGCGCCGAAGCCTCGACCGTCGAATCGGTCAAGGCTGCCAGCGGCGTGTACATGCCGCTGACCGGCGAAGTGGTAGCGGTCAACGACCAGCTCGAAGGCAACCCCGAACGGGTCAACGAAGACCCGCTGGGTGAAGGCTGGTTCTTCCGTTTCATCCCGGCCGACGCCGGCGCCGTCGCGCAACTGCTCGACCAGGACGCCTACGACCGCCTGATCAAAGCCAACGCTGACGCCTGAGGAACCGCCATGACCATCAACCTCGGCACTGCCAACGAATTCATCGCCCGCCACATCGGCCCGCGCCAGCACGACGAGCAGCACATGCTCGCCACCCTCGGTTTTGACTCGCTGGAGGCCATGAGCGCCGCGGTCATCCCCGACAGCATCAAGGGCACCAGCGTCCTTGAGCTGGGCGCCGGGCAAAGCGAAGCCCAGGCGCTGGCCTCGCTCAAGGCCATCGCCGGCAACAACCAGCTGTTCAAGAGTTTCATCGGCCAGGGTTACTACAACTGCCACACGCCGGCGCCGATCCTGCGCAACCTGCTGGAAAACCCGGCCTGGTACACCGCCTACACCCCTTACCAGCCAGAGATTTCCCAGGGCCGCCTGGAAGCGCTGCTGAACTTCCAGACCCTGATCAGCGACCTCACCGGCCTGCCGATCGCCAACGCCTCCCTGCTCGACGAAGCCACTGCCGCTGCCGAAGCCATGACCTTCTGCAAACGCCTGAGCAAGAACAAGGGCAGCCACGCCTTCTTCGCCTCGGTGCATTGCCACCCGCAAACCCTGGACGTGCTGCGCACCCGTGCCGAGCCGCTGGGTATCGAGGTTGTCGTCGGCGACGAGCGTGAGCTGAGCGATGTCAGCGCCTTCTTCGGCGCCCTGCTGCAATACCCGGCCAGCAGTGGTGAAGTCTTCGACTACCGCGAGCTGGTCGAGCGCTTCCACGCGGCCAATGCCCTGGTCGCCGTGGCGGCCGACCTGCTGGCCCTGACCCTGCTGACCCCTCCGGGCGAATTCGGCGCCGACGTGGCCATCGGCAGCGCCCAGCGCTTTGGTGTACCGCTGGGCTTCGGTGGCCCGCATGCCGCCTTCTTCTCGACCCGCGATGCATTCAAGCGCGACATGCCCGGCCGCCTGGTCGGCGTGTCGATCGACCGCTTCGGCAAGACCGCACTGCGCCTGGCCATGCAGACCCGCGAGCAACATATCCGCCGCGAGAAAGCCACCAGCAACATCTGCACTGCCCAGGTACTGCTGGCCAACATCGCCAGCATGTACGCCGTGTACCACGGCCCTCAGGGCCTGAAGCAGATCGCCGAGCGTGCCCACGCGCTGACCGCGATCCTCAAGGCCGGCCTGCAACAGTTGGGTGTACAGGTCGAAGTGGAACACTTCTTCGACACCCTGACCCTGGCCACCGGCAGCAGCACCGCCGCTCTGCACGACCAGGCCCGCGGCCAACGCCTGAACCTGCGCCAGATCGACGCCCAGCGCCTGGGCCTGTCGCTGGATGAAACCAGCACCCAGGCCGACGTCGAAGCCCTGTGGCAGCTGTTCGCCGCTGGCAAGGCCAGCCCGGACTTCGCCGCTCTCGCCGCCAGCGTTCAGGCACAACTGCCACGCACGCTGCTGCGCCAGTCGGCGATTCTCGAGCACCCGGTGTTCAACCGTTACCACAGCGAAACCGAGCTGATGCGCTACTTGCGCCGCCTGGCTGACAAGGACCTGGCGCTGGACCGCACCATGATCCCGCTGGGCTCTTGCACCATGAAGCTCAACGCCGCCAGCGAAATGATCCCGGTGACCTGGGCCGAGTTCGGCAGCCTGCACCCGTTCGCCCCGGCCGCGCAGAGCCAGGGTTACCAGCAACTGACCAGCGAGCTGGAAGCCATGCTCTGCGCCGCCACCGGCTACGACGCCGTGTCGCTGCAGCCCAACGCCGGCTCCCAGGGCGAATACGCCGGCCTGCTGGCGATTCGCGCCTATCACCAGAGCCGCGGCGAAGCGCGTCGCGACATCTGCCTGATCCCGTCCTCGGCCCACGGCACCAACCCCGCTACCGCGCACATGGCCGGCATGCGCGTTGTAGTCACCGCCTGTGACGCCCGCGGCAACGTCGACATCGACGACCTGCGTGCCAAGGCCATCGAACACCGCGAACACCTTGCCGCGCTGATGATCACCTACCCCTCGACCCATGGCGTGTTCGAAGAAGCCATTGGCGAGATCTGCGCGATCATCCATGACAACGGCGGCCAGGTGTACATCGACGGCGCCAACATGAACGCCATGGTCGGCCTCTGCGCCCCGGGCAAGTTCGGCGGCGACGTTTCGCACCTGAACCTGCACAAGACCTTCTGCATCCCCCACGGCGGTGGCGGCCCGGGCGTCGGCCCGATCGGCGTCAAATCGCACCTGGCGCCGTTCCTGCCGGGCCATGCGCACATGGACAACAAGCAGGGCGCGGTTTGCGCCGCACCGTTCGGCAGCGCCAGCATCCTGCCGATCACCTGGATGTACATCCGCATGATGGGTGGCGCCGGGCTCAAGCGTGCCTCGCAAATGGCCATCCTCAACGCCAACTACATCGCCCGCCGCCTGGAAGAGCACTATCCTGTGTTGTACACCGGCAGCAATGGCCTGGTGGCGCACGAGTGCATCCTCGACCTGCGCCCGATCAAGGACAGCAGCGGCATCAGTGTCGATGACGTGGCAAAACGCCTGATCGACTTCGGCTTCCACGCCCCGACCATGTCGTTCCCGGTGGCCGGCACGCTGATGATCGAACCGACCGAAAGCGAGTCTAAAGAAGAACTGGACCGCTTCTGCGAGGCGATGATCCGCATCCGCGAAGAGATTCGCGCGGTCGAAAGCGGCAGCCTGGACAAGGACGACAACCCGCTGAAGAACGCCCCGCACACTGCCGCCGAAATCGCCGGTGAGTGGAGCCACCCGTACAGCCGCGAGCAGGCGGTGTATCCGCTGGCCTCGCTGGTCGAAGGCAAGTACTGGCCACCGGTCGGCCGCGTTGACAACGTGTTCGGCGACCGCAACCTGGTGTGTGCCTGCCCGTCGATCGAGAGCTATCAGGACGTCTGAGGCCTCTTCGCGGGGCAAGCCCGCTCCCACAGTGAGAACCTCATTCCCTGTGGGAGCGAGCTTGCCCCGCGATAGCCTTCATCACAACGAGGGTACGACCATGTCACTAAGCGTCTTCGACCTGTTCAAGATCGGCATCGGCCCCTCCAGTTCCCATACCGTAGGCCCTATGCGCGCCGCTGCGCGTTTTGCTGAAGGCCTGCGTCGCGACGGCCTGCTGGCCGCTACAGCCAGCGTCAAGGCCGAGCTCTATGGCTCGCTCGGCGCCACCGGCAAAGGCCACGGCAGCGACAAGGCCGTGCTGCTCGGCCTTGAAGGCGAACACCCGGACAGCGTCGACACCGAAAGCATCCCCGCACGCCTGCAGGCCATCCGCAGCAGCGGCCGGCTCAACCTGCTCGGCGAGCATGCAATCGACTTCGTTGAAAAGCAGCACCTGGCGATGATCCGCAAACCCCTGGCCTTCCATCCCAACGGCATGATCTTCCGTGCCTTTGACGCCGCCGGCTTGCAGATTCGCAGCCGCGAGTACTACTCGGTGGGCGGTGGTTTCGTGGTCGACGAGGACGCCGCCGGCGCCGATCGCATCGTCGAAGACAGCACCGTGCTGCCCTACCCGTTCAAGACCGCCAAGGAGCTGCTTGGCCACTGTACCGCGCAGCACCTGTCGATCAGCCAGGTCATGCTGGCCAACGAAGCCGCCTGGCGCCCGGAAAGCGACACCCGCAGCGGCCTGTTGCACATCTGGCAGGTCATGCAGGACTGCGTGTCTGCCGGTTGTCGCAACGAAGGTATCTTGCCTGGCGGGCTCAAGGTCAAACGCCGCGCCGCCGCACTGTACCGCCAGCTGTGCAGCAACCCGGAGGCGAGCCTGCGCGACGCGCTGTCGGTGCTCGACTGGGTCAACCTGTATGCCCTGGCCGTCAACGAAGAAAACGCCTTTGGCGGGCGCGTGGTCACCGCGCCGACCAATGGCGCCGCCGGCATCGTCCCGGCAGTGTTGCACTACTACATGCGTTTTATCCCGGGCGCCAATGACGACGGCGTGGTGCGTTTT
This sequence comes from Pseudomonas sp. B21-035, assembly GCF_024748945.1. NCBI lineage: Bacteria > Pseudomonadati > Pseudomonadota > Gammaproteobacteria > Pseudomonadales > Pseudomonadaceae > Pseudomonas > Pseudomonas sp. B21-035. The sequence goes on along the minus strand of NZ_CP087179.1, from coordinate 1,100,202 downwards.
CTGCTCACCGCCGCCGCCATCGGCATCCTCTATAAAGAGAACGCCTCGATCTCCGGTGCCGAAGTCGGCTGCCAGGGCGAAGTCGGCGTTGCCTGCTCGATGGCCGCCGGAGCCCTGTGCGAGGTGATGGGCGGCACGGTGCAGCAGGTCGAGAACGCCGCCGAAATCGGCATGGAACACAACCTGGGCCTGACCTGCGACCCGATCGGCGGGCTAGTCCAGGTGCCCTGCATCGAGCGTAACGCCATGGGTTCGGTCAAGGCCATCAACGCGGTGCGCATGGCCCTGCGCGGTGACGGGCAGCACTTCGTCTCGCTGGATAAGGTCATCCGCACCATGCGCCAGACCGGCGCCGACATGAAAAGCAAATACAAGGAGACCGCCCGCGGCGGTCTGGCCGTCAACATCATCGAATGCTGACACCCTCTCAAGCCCCAAGGAGTCATCAATGTCCACCGAAACACTGCTCAAGACCCCGCTGCACGCCCTGCACCTGGAACTGGGCGCCCGCATGGTGCCGTTCGCCGGATACGACATGCCGGTCCAGTACCCGCTGGGAGTGATGAAAGAACACCTGCACAGCCGCGAGCAGGCCGGCCTGTTCGACGTTTCGCACATGGGCCAGATCCGCCTGAGCGGCGCCGCTGCAGCCAAGGCCCTGGAAACCCTGGTGCCGGTCGACATCATCGACCTGCCGGTGGGCATGCAGCGCTATGCCATGTTCACCAACGAACACGGCGGCATCCTCGATGACCTGATGGTCGCTAACCTGGGCAACAACGAACTGTTCCTGGTAGTCAACGCGGCCTGCAAAGAGCAAGACCTGGCCCATTTGCGCAAACATATCGGCGATCAGTGCCAGATCCAGCCACTGTTTGAAGAGCGCGCCCTGCTGGCCCTGCAGGGGCCGGCGGCGGTGAAGGTGCTCGAGCGCCTGGCACCCGTCGTGGCGAAAATGACTTTCATGCAGTTCCAGCCGGTACAACTGCTGGGCGCAGACTGTTTTGTCAGCCGTTCGGGCTACACCGGTGAAGACGGTTTCGAGATTTCGGTGCCGGCCGGCAAAGCCGAAGAGCTGGCGCGCCGCCTGCTGGCCGAACCCGAAGTCCAGGCTATCGGCCTGGGCGCACGCGACTCGCTGCGCCTGGAGGCCGGCCTGTGCCTGTATGGCCACGACATGAACACCCAGACCACGCCCATCGAAGCCAGCCTGCTCTGGGCCATCTCCAAGGTGCGCCGTGCCGATGGCCAGCGCGCCGGCGGCTTCCCCGGTGCCGAGGCGATCTTCGCCCAGCAGCAAAGCGGGGTTGCGCGCAAGCGCGTGGGCCTGTTGCCGCAGGAGCGCACACCGGTGCGCGAAGGCGCCGAGATCGTTGACCAGTCAGGCACGGTTATCGGCAGCATCTGCAGTGGCGGCTTTGGCCCGACATTGAATGCGCCGGTGGCGATGGGGTACCTCGATGCCGCATACAGCGCACTGGAAACCCCAGTGTGGGCGATCGTGCGCGGCAAGCGCGTGGCGATGAAAGTGAGCAAGATGCCCTTCGTTGCCCAACGCTATTATCGCGGCTGAATCGATACTTGAAACAACGTGTCATGAAGCGTTCGGATTTTCGAATTCGAACGCTTTTTATAACTTTCGAAAAGCGTTGCGACAATGCTTGGAATGAGCCGGAAAAAATCGACCGAACGGCGGCTAAAAGGCACAGCGGCGGCGGTCTGCAGGGCTTGTTTTTGTCTTCAAAGTTAGCGTATTGTCTGTGCACTGTGTTTGCATGGGTCGCTATGGTTCGTGACCTGGGCAGTAGCTCTGATGTTTGCTACACCCGTTCGACGTCTCTTACTTTCCTGCAACCCAGCCCAGTACTCTTTCATTTGGAAGAAGCTGTTACTAATTCTAAGTTTCAAAGGAAATAAGACAATGTCCCAACGTCAGAGCGGTACCGTCAAGTGGTTTAACGACGAGAAAGGTTTTGGTTTCATCACTCCAGAAAGCGGTCCGGATCTGTTCGTACACTTCCGCGCTATTCAGGGTAACGGCTTCAAGAGCCTGAAAGAAGGTCAGAAAGTCACCTTCATCGCCGTGCAGGGCCAGAAAGGCATGCAGGCTGACGAAGTTCAAGCCGAAGGCTGATCTTCATCAACAAAGAAGCCTCTGCTGGCAACAGCAGGGGCTTTTTTGTGCGCGCAATTCCGTAGAATGGGCGTTTTGCGCAAGGAGGGCCTCGCCAGTGCCCAAGCAGCTGTTACAGCCCGAAGGTGAATTTCCCCCTGTCGACCTTGGCCGCCGCCTGGCCGCCATGTTCTATGACTTTTTGCTGTGCACCGCGTTGCTGATCGTCACCGCCGGTGCCTACAAGATGATCCAGATGGCTTTCATCGGGGAAGCGCGCATGCGCGAGTTGACCGAGGCCGGCGCCCTGGATGGCGACCCGTTGCTGTCGACCATCCTGCTGTTCGCCCTGTTCGGCTTTTTCGCCAAGTTCTGGACCCACGGCGGCCAGACCCTGGGTATGCAGGTATGGGGCATCCGTGTGCAAAATGCCGACGGCAGCGCCATCAGCCTGTGGCAGGCACTGCTGCGTTTTGTCGTATCGATCGGCTCGTGGTTGTGCCTGGGCCTGGGTTTTATCTGGGCGTTGTTCGACAAGCGCAAGCGCAGCTGGCACGACATCTACTCCGACACTCAACTGGTGCGAATTCCCAAGCGCAAAAAATAACCGCGCACAAAAAAGCCGACCCTGAGGTCGGCTTTTTCTTGTCTGCGGCAATTTATCCGGCGCGCCGCAACATCCACAACCCGGCCACCGCACAGATCGCCGCCGGCAGCACCACCGCCAGCAACGGCGGGAAGCCGAACACCTGGCTGGAAGGCCCGAGCAGGTCCTGGGCGATGCGGAACACAAAACCCACCAGCACCCCGGTGAACACCCGCTGACCAAGGGTCACCGAGCGCAGCGGGCCGAAGATGAAGGAAATGGCCATCAGCACCAGCGCCGCAGTGACCATCGGCTGCAGCACCTTGGTCCAGAATGCCAGCCAGTACCGGGCGTTGTTCAGGCCCTGGTCGGACAGGTAGTGGATGTAATCCCAAAGACCGGTGATCGACAGTGATTCTGGTGCGACCACTACGGTATTGAGCAACTGCGGGGTGACCGACACGTCCCAGCGTTCTTCAGGCGTTTTGATGACTTCGGTGTGATCGCCGCGGAAATAGGTGGTGGTCACGTCGCTGAGCAGCCAGTGATCTTCCTTGTACTGGGCACGGCGGGCAAAGCTCGAGGTCTGCATGTGCCGCTCGTTGTCGAAGCGATAGCGGGTCACGCCGTAGAGCAAGCCGTTGGGCTGCACCGAGTTGATGTGCACGAACTCGTCACCCTGGCGGTGCCACATGCCGCGCTTGGAGCTCTGCGCCTCACCACCGCCCTGGGCCAGGGAACGGTCGGCCTGGGCCTTGTTCTCGGTGACCGGGGCCAGGTACTCGCCAATCAGGATACCGGCCAGCATCAGCACCAGCATCGGCTTCATCACCGCCCAGACGATCCGCCCGATCGACACGCCGGCGGCGCGCATGATGGTCAGCTCGCTGCTGCTGGCCAGGCTCCCCAGGCCGATCAGGCAGCCGATCAGGGCAGCCATCGGCAGCATGTCGTAGAGCCGCCGCGGTGCGGTGAGCAAGACGAAATTGCCGGCGTCCATCAGCGTGTAGGTGTCGGTGATATCGCCCATTTCATCGATGAAGGCGAACAGCGAAGCCAGGCCCAGAATGATCCCCAGTACGGCAAGAATCGCCATCAGTACACTTTTGCCGATGTAACTGTCGAGCTTAACCATGGGCCACCTCCGCACGGCGAGCGGCGCGCTTGAGGCGCAACGGCTCCCAGTACATCAGCCCCAGGCCGATCAACAGAAACAGGCCATGGACCCACCAGATACCCAGGCCGATCGGCAGCTTGCCTTTCTCCAGGGCGCCACGCACGGCAATCAGCATTGTCAGGTACGCCATATACAGAAGAATCGCCGGCAGCAGTTTGAGGAAACGGCCCTGGCGCGGGTTGACCCGCGACAGTGGCACCGCCAGCAGGGTGACGATGAACACCAGCAACGGCAGCGACAGGCGCCACTGCAGCTCGGCACGCTCGCGCAGGCCCTTGCTGCCAATCAGTTGCGAGGTCGGGATGGCTTCACGCTCGGTGATCTCTTCACTGACTTCAGGCTTGGGCAACAGCACGCCGTAGGTGTCGTACTTGATTGCGCGGTAATCAGCCTGGCCAGGGTTACCGTCATAGCGGTAGCCGTTTTCCAGGATCAGGTAGCGGTTGCCATCGGGGTTGACCTGCTGGTGGCCTTTTTCCGCCACCAGTACCGACGGACCGCGGTCCTTGGTCTTGTCCTGGTTGAAGCGCTTCTCGGAAATGAACACGCCGCCAAGGTTGACCCGATCTTCCGACAGTTGCTCGGTATAGGTAACCCGTGAACCATCGCGCAGGGTCTGGAAGCGGCCCGGCACCAGGGTGTCGAACTCGGTCAGGGCGTCCTGCTGGTTGATGATCTGTGCGACCTGGGTAACGCCCTGGGGCGCCAGGCTCAGGCTCAGCCAGGCTACCAGCAAGGCCACCAGTGCCGCCGGCGCCATGGTCATGCCCAGCAACCGCTGCTGGCTCATGCCGGTGGCCGAAAGCACGGTCATCTCGCTTTCCAGGTACAAACGGCCATAGGCCAGGAGGATACCGAGGAACAGCCCCAGAGGCAGGATCAACTGCAGGAAGCCCGGCAGGCGGTAGCCCATGATCAGGAACAGCACGCTCGGGTCGAGCACGCCCTGGGCCGCCTGGGCCAGGTATTTGATGAAGCGCCCACTCATGATGATGACCAGCAGCACAGCGCTGACGGCACTCAAGGTCACCAGGACCTCGCGGGACAGATAACGAAAGACGATCAAACCAGACACTCCTGGGTTGTCAGGCTCGGACAGCCGAACAAGAAATCCATAACAGCCAAGATAGTAGCCCGCTCGCCAGAGCGAACCCGGGTAAAAGTTGGCGCATTATCCTGTGATTGGCCGTGCCTGTCACTTGGCGCCGCACAATGCTTCATCTCGGGGTTGTCAGGGCGGGCGAAGCAGGCTCAAACTGGGGGCTTTAGCACTGGTACGCGACCACGCGGCCACGACCGCGCCTGCATAGACAACGCGCATCGACAGATCATTCGGGGAACCTGACATGGAACTGGTTGTAAAAAGCGTAGCCGCAGCATCCTTGAAAACCGCCACCCTGGTCCTGCCAGTGGCTGAAGGCGGCAAACTCGGCGCCATCGCCAAAACCATCGACGAAGCCACCGGCGGTGCCCTGGCCAGCGTGCTCAAGCGCGGCGACCTGGCCGGCAAGGTCGGCCAGACCCTGCTGCTGCACAGCCTGCCAAACCTCAAGGCCGAGCGCGTATTGCTGGTGGGTACCGGCAAGGATGCCGAGCTGGGTGATCGCAGCTGGCGCAAGGTCGTTGCCGCCGTGCTGGCAGTGCTCAAGGGGCTGAACGGCAGCGACGCAGCTCTGGCCCTGGACGACGTCAAGGTTGCCGGCCGCGATGCTTTCTATGGCAAGACCCGCCTGTTGGCCGAGAGCCTGCTCGATGGCCAGTACGTGTTCGACCAGTTCAAGAGCAAGAAAGCCGAACCTCGCGCCCTGAAAAAAATCACCCTGCTCAGCGCCAAGGCCGGTGCCAGCGATGTCGAGCGCGCGGTCAAGCATGCCGTTGCCATCGCCAACGGCATGGGCTTCACCCGCGACCTGGGCAACCTGCCACCGAACGTCTGCCACCCAAGCTACCTGGCCGAACAGGCCAAGGCCCTGGGCAAGGAATTCAAGGGCCTCAAGGTCGAGGTGCTGGACGAGAAGAAGATCAAGGACCTGGGCATGGGCGCTTTCTACGCCGTCGGCCAGGGCAGCGACCAGCCGCCACGCCTGATCGTGCTCAACTACCAGGGCGGCAAAAAGAGCGAGAAGCCTTTCGTGCTGGTGGGCAAGGGCATCACCTTCGACACCGGTGGCATCAGCCTCAAGCCCGGCGCCGGCATGGATGAAATGAAGTACGACATGGGCGGCGCCGCCAGCGTCTTCGGCACCCTGCGCGCCGTGCTCGAGCTGCAACTGCCGATCAACCTGGTGTGCCTGCTGGCCTGCGCCGAGAACATGCCGAGCGGCGGCGCCACCCGTCCTGGCGACATCGTCACGACCATGAGCGGGCAGACCGTCGAGATCCTCAACACCGACGCCGAAGGCCGCCTGGTGCTGTGCGACACCCTGACCTACGCCGAGCGCTTCAAGCCTCAGGCAGTGATCGACATCGCCACCCTGACCGGCGCCTGCATCGTCGCCCTGGGCAGCCACACCTCGGGCCTGATGGGCAACAACGATGACCTGGTCGGGCAACTGCTCGACGCCGGCAAGCGCGCCGACGACCGCGCCTGGCAGCTACCGCTGTTCGACGAATACCAGGAACAGCTCGACAGCCCGTTCGCCGACATCGCCAACATCGGCGGGCCAAAAGCCGGCACCATCACCGCCGGTTGCTTCCTGTCGCGCTTTGCCAAGGCCTACAACTGGGCTCACCTGGACATCGCCGGCACCGCCTGGATCAGCGGCGGCAAGGACAAGGGTGCCACTGGCCGCCCGGTTCCACTGCTGACCCAGTACCTGCTCGATCGCGCCAACGCCTGAGGCGACGCTGGCCGTCTGCGCCTTGGGGCGTAGCCGGCCGGCAGGCAGACCATGAGCAAAGTCGATTTCTACATATTGCCCAGCGCCGCGCCCTCGGCGCGCCTGGATTTCGCCTGCAAACTGTGCGACAAGGCCTGGCGCCTGGGGCACCGGGTTTACCTGCATTGCAGCGACGCCGCCCAGCGCGATGAACTGGACGCGCGCCTGTGGGCGTTCAAGGGCGAGGCCTTCGTGCCCCACGACGCGGCTGAAGACAACCCGCAGGGCAGCGTCGCTCTGGGCCTTGGCGATGATGCCGGCAGCCACCAGGACCTGCTGATCAACCTTGGCCTCAAGGTACCGGCGTTCGCTTCCCGCTTTGCCCGGATCGCCGAGATCGTGGTCGAAGAGCCGGCGATTCGTCAGGCGGCCCGAGAGAGTTTCCGTTTCTACCGCGAACAGGGCTATGCTCTGCAAGATCACCGCTTACAGCGACTCTGAAGACGATGGACAAACCCACTCCCCTGCCCCAATCCGCGCACCTGCTGGACGACCTGGAGTCGATCCGCCAGCTGCTTGGCGATGCATCCCTTGAGCCGCCGCTATTGACCGACACCGTCGAGGAGCAGATCCCGCTGCTGCTCGAAGAGGCCGAAGCAGCGCCGCAGCCGGCGCCTGAAGCGCCAGCCGACCCGCAGGCCAAGCGCCAGGAAACCCTGCTGCACCTGGACGCCGAGCTACGCGCGGCGGCCCAGTTGATCATGCAGGACGTGATCAACGATTTCGCCCCGCATATCGAAAGCGAAATCAAGCGCCGCCTGGATGCCCGGCTCGAGCGCCTGCTCAACCAATAAAAAGCAGTAACAAGCTTCAAGCGACAAGCTGCAAGAACCGTGCGGCGCTCTGAGCTTGCAGCTTGTCGCTTGAAGTTTGCCCCCCCGCATATCGAAAGCGAAATCAAGCGCCGCCTCGATGCCAAGCCTGAGCGCATGCTTAACCAATAAAAAGCAGTAACAAGCTTCAAGCGACAAGCTGCAAGAGCCGTGCGGCGCTCTGAGCTTGCAGCTTGTCGCTTGAAGCTTGCGGCTTCGCTATACTCTCCGGCTTTCCTGAATAAATGCCTAAGGGTCCCGCCGCGCATGGATAAGACCTACCAGCCGCACGCCATTGAAACTTCCTGGTACAACACCTGGGAGTCCGAGAATTATTTCGCTCCGCAAGGCGCGGGCGATTCCTACACCATCATGATCCCGCCGCCGAACGTCACCGGCAGCCTGCACATGGGTCATGGCTTCAACAACGCGATCATGGACGCCCTGATCCGTTTCCGCCGCATGCAGGGCCGCAACACCCTGTGGCAGCCAGGTACCGACCACGCCGGTATCGCCACGCAGATGCTGGTCGAGCGTCAACTCGAAGCCAAAGGCCAGAACCGTCACGACCTGGGCCGCGAGAAGTTCCTGGAAAAGGTCTGGGAATGGAAAGATCAGTCCGGTGGCAACATCAGCCGCCAGATTCGCCGCCTGGGCTCGTCGGTCGACTGGAGCCGCGAGCGTTTCACCATGGACGACGGCCTCTCGGAAGCAGTGAAAGAAGCCTTCGTGCGCCTGCATGAAGACGGCCTGATCTACCGCGGCAAGCGCCTGGTCAACTGGGACACCAAGCTGCACACGGCGATTTCCGACCTCGAAGTGGAAAACCACGACGAGAAGGGTCACCTGTGGAACCTGCGCTACCCGCTGGCTGACGGCGCCAAAACTGCCGACGGCAAGGACTACCTGATCGTCGCCACCACGCGCCCGGAAACCATGCTCGGCGACGCCGCCGTTGCCGTGAACCCGGAAGACGAGCGTTACAAGGCGCTGATCGGCAAGTTCGTCGAGCTGCCGCTGGTTGGCCGCCGTATCCCGATCATCGCCGACGACTATTGCGACCCTGAGTTCGGTACCGGCTGTGTGAAAATCACCCCGGCCCACGACTTCAACGACTATGAAGTCGGCAAGCGCCACAACCTGCCGCTGCTGAACATCTTCGACAAGAACGCCTTCGTCCTGCCGGCCGCCCAGGTGTTCAACCTCGACGGCAGCGTCAACGACAGTATCGACGCGACCCTGCCGGCCCAGTATGCAGGCCTCGACCGCTTCGTTGCGCGCAAGCAGATCGTTGCCGATTTCGACGCCGCCGGCCTGTTGGTCAGCGTCGACGACCACGCCCTGAAAGTGCCGAAAGGCGACCGCTCGGGTACCGTCATCGAGCCGTGGCTGACCGACCAGTGGTACGTGTCGACCAAGCCGCTGGCAGAGCCTGCGATTGCTGCCGTCGAAGACGGCCGCATTCAGTTCGTGCCCAAACAGTACGAAAACATGTACTTCTCCTGGATGCGCGACATCCAGGACTGGTGCATCAGCCGTCAGCTGTGGTGGGGTCACCGTATTCCGGCCTGGTACGACGAATCGGGCAAGGTCTATGTCGGCCGTAGCGAAGAAGAGGTGCGCAGCAAGCACAACCTCGGCGCCGACGTGGTCCTGAACCAGGACAACGACGTGCTCGACACCTGGTTCAGCTCGGGCCTGTGGACCTTCTCGACCCTGGGCTGGCCACAGCAGACCGAATTCCTCAAGAAGTTCCACTCCACCGACGTGCTGGTCACCGGCTTTGACATCATTTTCTTCTGGGTTGCCCGGATGATCATGCTGACCATGCACCTGGTGAAGAACGAGGACGGCACCCCGCAGGTACCGTTCAAGACTGTGTATGTCCACGGCCTGGTGCGCGATGGCCAGGGCCAGAAGATGTCCAAGTCCAAGGGCAACGTCCTTGACCCGCTGGACATCGTCGACGGCATCACCCTGGACGAACTGCTGGAAAAACGCACCAGCGGCATGATGCAGCCAAAGCTTGCCGAGAAGATCGCCAAGCAGACCAAGGCCGAGTTCCCGGAAGGCATCGCCAGCTACGGCACCGACGCCCTGCGCTTCACCTTCTGCTCGCTGGCGTCCACCGGTCGCGACATCAAGTTCGACATGGGCCGCGTCGAAGGCTACCGCAACTTCTGCAACAAGATCTGGAACGCTGCGCGCTATGTTCTGGACAAGGGCGAAGACTGCGGCCAGAACGGCGAAGCCTACGAGCTGTCGCTGGCTGATCGCTGGATCATCTCGCAGCTGCAGCGCACCGAAGCCGAAGTCACCCGCCAGCTCGACCAGTTCCGCTTCGACCTGGCCGCCCAGGCGCTCTACGAGTTCATCTGGAACCAGTATTGCGACTGGTACCTGGAGCTGTCCAAGCCGGTCCTGTGGGACGAGAACGCCCCGGTCGAACGCGCCCGTGGTACTCGCCGCACCCTGGTCCGGGTACTGGAAGTGGCACTGCGCCTGGCCCATCCGTTCATGCCGTTCATCACCGAAGAAATCTGGCAGCGCCTGGCGCCGTTGGCCGGCGCGCAAGGCAAGACCATCATGCTGCAGCCATGGCCAGTGGCCAATGAAAGCCGCATCGATGCCGCTGCCGAAGGCGATATCGAATGGCTCAAGGAGCTGATGCTCGGCGTGCGCAACATCCGCGGCGAAATGAACATCGGCCCGGGCAAGCCACTGCAACTGTTCCTGAAAAACGCCAGCGCCGAAGACCAGCGCCGCCTGCAGGAAAACGAAGCGCTGCTGAAGAAGCTGGCGAAGATCGAGTCCTTCACCGTGCTCGGCGAACAGGACGAGGCGCCGCTGAGCGCCACCGCCCTGGTCGGCGATCTGCAAGTACTGGTGCCGATGGCCGGGCTGATCGACAAGGACGCCGAGCTGGCTCGCCTGAACAAGGAAATCCAGCGTCTGCAGGGCGAAGTCCAGCGCGTCGGCGGCAAGCTGTCCAACGCCGCCTTCGTCGACAAGGCACCGCCTGCGGTGATCGACAAGGAACGCGCCAAGCTGGCTGAAGCCGAACAGGCCCTGGCCAACTTCACCGAGCAGCATGCGCGGATTGCCGCCTTGTAACGATCGCTGACCTCAGTGATGCCATCGCGGGTCAAGCCCGCTCCCACAGAAGTCTCTGTAGGAGCGGGCTTGACCCGCGATGCTTTGCACCGGACCTCAACATGACCACAACCAACAAACCGACCCTGCACCCGCGCAACCGCCACCAGGGCCGCTACGACTTCCCCCAGTTGATCAAGAGCAGCCCGCAGCTGGGCCAGTTCATGATCACCAACCCCCACGGCAAGCCGAGCATCGACTTCGCCAACCCGGATGCCGTCAGGGTCTTCAACCGCGCCCTGCTCAAGGCCCAGTACGGTATCCAGCACTGGGACATCCCGGCTGACTACCTGTGCCCGCCAATCCCCGGCCGGGCCGACTACGTACACGTGCTGGCCGACTTGCTGGCAGACGAAAACGGCGGCGAAATACCCCGTGGCGCGCAGGTCCAGGCCCTGGACATCGGCGTCGGTGCCAATTGCATCTACCCGTTGCTGGGCAACAGCGATTACCGCTGGCGCTTTCTCGGTTCAGACATCGACGCCACGGCACTGGCTGCGGCCGGCGCCATCGTCCAGGCCAACGGCCTGGGCAAGGCCATCAGCCTGCGCCAGCAAGGCAACCGCAAGCACATCCTGCTGGGGCTGCTCAAAAGCGACGAGCGCTTCGACCTGACCCTGTGCAACCCGCCCTTCCACGCCTCACGCGAAGAAGCCACCCGCGGCAGCCAGCGCAAATGGCGGGCACTGGGCAAGGCCGATCCCAAGCGCAAGCTGCCGGTGCTGAACTTTGGCGGGCAGAACAACGAACTGTGGTGCGAAGGCGGCGAGATCCGCTTCGTCAGCCAGTTGGTGGCCGAGAGCGTCAGCCTGAGCCAGCAGGTGCTGTGGTTCACCAGCCTGGTATCGAAAGCCTCCAACCTGCCCGGCATCCAGGCCGCGCTGAAAAAGGCCGGGGCGGCCGAACAGCGGGTGGTGGAGATGGGCCAGGGGCAGAAACAGAGCCGCATGATCGCCTGGACCTTCCAGGACGCCGCAGCGCGCCAGGCTTGGCGCCAGCAGCGCTGGAGCAAAACCCAGTCATAAAAAAACCGCGTCCGGGCAACCCGGACGCGGCTTTTGTCGAGCTGTTTACAATTACTTGTTTACAGCGTCGGTCAGCACTTTGGCTGGTACGAACTTGACGACTTTCTTGGCAGCGATTTCGATGGCAGCGCCAGTCGAAGGGTTGCGGCCGGTACGGGCAGGACGCTCGGTGATTTTCAGTTTGCCGATGCCTGGCAGGGTGATTTCGCTGCCATTTTCCAGTTGATCAGCAACGATCTGGCCCAGTTGCTCCAGAGCGTTACGCGCGGTGGTTTTTGGCGCGTCGATAGCTTCAGCGATATCGGCGATCAGTTGGTCTTTGGTCAATGCCATGGTGGTGTTCCTTCCCTATCAAATTCAGTGAGTATGCAGAGTGCTACGTCAGTCATCGAGCCAGACCTGCGGGGGATCCGGCGGTCCGGTGTTACAGCCACGTCAATCGCGTATGTAGATACGTAAAACGACGTTTGGTTCGACGTGACGCGAGCGGTCTGCCAGCAATGCGCCACACACGGGGCGCAAGACCGGGCAAAACTACCACAGGAATAGATAAATATCCGCCTCCCACAGGGCAAATGTGCAGGTTTTTCGGGGGTTTGCGCGAAAAAACGCAAAAATTTGAACAAAAAATAAACAACCGACATATCTGCCAACATCTGGCCGCTGAATCACCCCTGTGCTGAGGTACACTTGGCGACTTTGCAACGCGGCCAGCACCGCCCATTTTCAACCGAGAATCCCATGCCGATCCGTCATTGCATCGTCCACCTGATCGACAAGAAACCCGATGGCAGCCCCGCCGTGCTGCACGCCCGCGACTCGGAACTGGCCGAGTCGGGTGCCATCGAAAACCTTCTGGCCGACCTCAACGATAGCTACAACGCCAAACAGGGCAAAGCCTGGGGCTTCTTCCACGCAGAATCAGGCGCCCACCCGTTCAGCGGCTGGCTCAAGGAATACCTCGACGAAGGCAGCACCTTCACGGCCTTCAGCCGCGTCGCCGTCGAGCACCTGCAAAAGCTGATGGAAGAGTCCAACCTGTCGGTCGGCGGCCACGTGTTGTTCGCCCACTATCAGCAAGGCATGACCGATTACCTGGTGATCGCCTTGCTGCACCACAGCGAAGGCGTGGCGGTAAACGCCGAGCTGGACGTGACCCCGTCGCGCCACCTGGACCTGGGCCAGCTGCACCTGGCCGCGCGCATCAACCTTTCCGAGTGGCAGAACAACAAGGCCTCCAAGCAGTACATCTCCTTCATCAAGGGCAAGAACGGCAAGAAGGTCTCGGAGTACTTCCGCGACTTCATCGGCTGCCAGGAAGGCGTCGACGGCCCGGGCGAGACCCGCACCCTGCTCAAGGCTTTCAGCGATTTTGTCGAAAGCGAAGACCTGCCCGAAGAAGCCGCCCGCGAGAAGACCCAGACCCTGGTCGACTACGCCACCAGCCAGACCAAGGCCGGCGAGCCAGTAACCCTCGAGGAGCTCTCAGGGCTGATCGATGAAGACCGCCCACGGGCCTTCTACGAACATATTCGCAACAAGGACTACGGCCTGTCGCCGGAAATCCCCGCCGATAAGCGCACGCTCAACCAGTTCCGCCGCTTCACCGGCCGTGCCGAAGGGCTGTCGATCAGCTTTGAAGCGCACTTGCTGGGCTCGAAGGTCGAGTACGACGAGGAAGCCGGCACCCTGATCATCAAAGGCCTGCCGACGCAACTGACCGATCAGCTCAAGCGTCGCAAGGACTGAGCCCCGCCCAGGAGGCCACCAGCGCCTCCTTGGCACTCTTGCGCAGCTTTTTCACCAGCCGCTCCTGTTGCAGCGCCTTGGTTTTGTCGGGCCAGGCCTCGACATAGACCAAAGCCACTGCCGGGCTGGTGCTGAAGTAGCGTGCCCCCTGGCCCTTCTGGTGGGCCTGGAAGCGCCGCTCCGGGTTGTCGCTGATCCCGCAGTACAGCGAGCCATTGGCGGCGCGTACCAGGTAGACGTACCAGGGTTTGTTCGGTGGTTGGGCAATGGGCTCGGACACGTTAGTGACTATCAACGGCAAAGCGCACAGCTTAGCGCCTCAGCGCCCCGCCTGAAACGCCCGCAGGCCTTTCTGCGCCTGGGCGCGCACCTTGCCCTGGACCAGCGGCGACCAGCCCAGCAGCACCCCCGTGGTGCCCAAGGCCTGACGTGCCCAGCGCCACAGGTCGAAACTGTCGTGGTGCTCGCAGATCTTGCCGTCCCGAAACACAAAGCGTGCCTGGATGTCGTTGACCACGGTGCGGCCGGTCTGGCTGAACAGGTAGCGGGCGACCCAGCGGGCGCTGCCAGCGCGCTCGTCGGCGCGTACCGTGTCGAAGGTCAGGGTAAAGTCCTTGGCGCGGGTGGTGAGCATGCGCCACATGTCACCGGCATCCTTGCCGCGCAAAGTACCGAAGACCGGGTCACTGAAAACGATATCGTCGCTGTAACAGGCGACCATGGCTTCGGCGTCCAGGCGCTGGAAAGCCTGGTAGAAGCGGGTGATCAGGGCAGTATTGGCGTCGCTCATGGTGCAGGTCCGGTTCATGGCAATAGACCTGCACCATAGTCCGCTGAAGTGGCAAAAAGCTATGGGCATTTGCCTGGCGAATGTCTGCTCAAACCCGCTCGCTGACCACCTTCACATGCAGGTTGCGCCCGGCCTTGAGGCCAAAGCCTATGGCGCCGATGCCCAGCACGGCAAAGATCCAGCCCACCGCGTTCCAGCCGCCGGTCAGGTCATGCACCAGGCCGACCGCGAATGGCCCCATCGATGCCAGGGTGTAACCGATGCCCTGGGCCATGCTCGACAGGTTGGCGGCGACGTGAGCGTCTTTGGAACGCAGCACGATCAGGGTCAATGCCAGGGCGAAGGTACCGCCCTGCCCCAGCCCCAGGACAATGGCCCAGCCCCACAGGCCTTCCAGCGGCGCATACAGGCAGCCGAACAAGCCGGCCAGGGCCATGAGCATGACCACCACGATGGCCAGGCGCTGGTCCTTGCCACGGGTCGCCAGCCACGGCGCGCTGAGCGAACTGAGCAACTGCACGATCACCGAGCCGGACAACACCAGCCCGGCCTGGGTCGGGCTCAGGCCGCGACCGATGAGGATCGACGGCAGCCAGCCGAAAACGATATAGGCCAGCGACGATTGCAGGCCCATGTACAGGGTGACCTGCCAGGCCAGCGGATCGCGCAGCAGGCCGCGTACACGGTAGGCCACATTGTGGGCGCCGTGGCCCTGGCGGGCCTGGGGCAGCCAGATCAGCGCCGCCAGCAAGGCCGGGATCAACCAGAAGCCCAGGCCCAGCGACCAGCTGTCGCCCAAGCGCTCGCTCAGGGGCACGGTGGCGCCCGCAGCCATTGCCGCGCCCAGGCACAAGGCCATGGTGTAGACGCCGGTCAGGGTCCCGGCATGCTTGGGGAAGTCGCGCTTGACGATGCCCGGCAACAGCACGCCGATCACACCGATGCTAGCCCCGGCCATGATACTGCCGACGAATACCCCGGTGCTGCCAAAGGCGCTGCGCACGGCAATCCCCGCAGCCAGTACCAGAAGGATGCCGAGAATGACCCGCTCACTGCCAAAACGTCGCGCCAACACCGGCGCCAGTGGCGCGAACAAGCCCAGGCAAAGCACCGGCAAGGTGGTCAGCAGGCCCGCCTGGGAAGCGCTCAAGCCGAGGTTGTCGCTGACCTGGCCCAGCAGCGGCGCCATGCTCGACAACGCCGGACGCAGGTTCAGCGCCACCAGCACCAGGCCGAGCAGCAACAGCCAGGGGCGCTTGAGCAGCACCGGTTGCTGTTGCACTTGTTCGTCGTCGGCTTCGGCGTCGATCAGCAGTTCTTCCAGCTCCGGCCCGTTGGCCGGCGCCGCAGTTCGGGTTGTTTCATCGCCCATGGCAGTCTCGCAAGGTCAGGATTCGTTGATCAGGGTCCGGCTCAGGGCCTTGGCCTTGTCCGGATCGCGTTGTTCGATGGCATCGAGAATCTGCCCGTGCAGGTCGAACACAAGCTGGCAGCGGGGAGCGTGGCTCAGGTTGTGATGCAAGGTGGCCGCCACCACCCCGGAAAAGTAGCGATACAACTCGCTCAGCGCCGGGTTATGCGCGGCATCCACCAGGCGCTGGTGGAACACCAGGTCGCAACCGATGTATTGCTCCAGGTCATCGTGAAAATGCGCACTGCTGTGCTTGAGGGCCTCTCGTAGCCCTTGCAGGTCTTCTTCGCTGCGGCGCAGCGCGGCCAGGCCAATGGCCTCGGCTTCAAGGATATGGCGGGTTTCCCGCGCCTGCTCCAGGTCGCAGCGTGACAGCGCCTGAAGGGCCTGCAACGGGTCGACGGCGGTACTCAGGTAACTGCCATCGCCCTGGCGAACTTCGACCAGGCCACTGAAAGCCAGCACACGCATGGCTTCGCGCACCGTGTTGCGGCTGATGCCGAGCTCAGCAGCCAGTTCCGGCTCGGTGGGCAGGCGCTGGCCCACTGTCCAGGCGCCGCTGGCAACCCGTTGTCGCAGTTGCTCGACCGCTTGTTCGACCAGGGAGCGTTTGATCAGTAAGGTCATGACATCCAATCATCGGATGAATTTGAGAGAGGGAGGTTACCGGTAAAATCCATCGCGGGGCAAGTCGCGACGCCTCGACTTGCCCCGCGACAAGGACTGTGCTCTATCAGTTCAACGCATCGAGCAACGCCTGATTCTGCTCCGGGGTACCAATGGTGATGCGCAGGAACTGGGCGATCCGCGCCTGCTTGAAGTGACGCACGATCACCCCCTGCTCGCGCAGGCGCGCTGCCAGTTCGGCGGCATCCTGCTGCGGGTGCCGGGCAAAGATGAAGTTGGCTGCCGAGGGCAGTACTTCAAAGCCACGGGCAGTGAGTTCAGCGACCACCTTCTCGCGACTGTCGATCACCTTGCGGCAGGTTTCTTCAAAGTAGGCACGGTCCTCGAACGCCGCCGCCGCACCCACAATCGCCATACGGTCCAGTGGATAGGAGTTGAAGCTATTCTTGATCCGCTCCAGCGCCTCGATCAGGTCCGGATGGCCGACCGCCAGGCCTACCCGCAGGCCGGCCAGCGAACGCGACTTGGACAGGGTCTGGGTGACCAGCAGGTTGTCGTAGCGATCCACCAGGCTGATGGCGGTCTGGCCGCCAAAGTCGATGTAGGCTTCATCGACCACCACCACCGAGTCGGGGTTGGCCTCGAGCAGTTGCTCGATGGCCTCCAGGGCCAGCAGGCAACCGGTCGGCGCGTTGGGGTTGGGGAAGATGATCCCGCCGTTGGCCTTGCGGTAGTCAGCGACACGGATCTGGAACTGCTCGTCCAGCGCCACTGCTTCAAACGGGATGCCGTACAGGCCGCAGTAGACCGGGTAGAAGCTGTAGCTGATGTCCGGAAACAGCAACGGCGCATCGTGCTGGAACAGGCCATGGAAGATGTGCGCCAGCACTTCATCCGAACCGTTGCCGAGGAACACCTGGTTGCCCTGCACACCGTAGTAGTCCGCTACCGCCTGCTTTAGCAGGTCGCTGTTGGGGTCCGGGTACAGGCGCAGGTTGTCGTTGAGTTCGCCGCGCATGGCTTCCAGCGCCTTGGGCGACGGGCCGTAGGGGTTCTCGTTGGTGTTGAGCTTGACCAGCCTGGCCAGCTTTGGCTGCTCGCCCGGCACGTAAGGCACCAGGTCCTTGACGAAGGGGCTCCAGAATTTACTCATGTTCAGTTCCCCTTCTTGTCGGCAAGGATGCGGTATTCGGCGCTGCGGGCGTGGGCGATCAGCGACTCGCCACGGGCCAGTACCGAGGCAGTGTGGCCGAGCTCGGAAGCGCCCTGCTCGGAGCAGAAGATGATCGACGAACGCTTCTGGAAGTCATACACCCCCAGCGGCGACGAGAAGCGCGCGGTGCCGGAAGTCGGCAGTACGTGGTTGGGGCCTGCGCAGTAATCGCCCAGGGCTTCGCTGGTGTGGCGGCCCATGAAGATCGCGCCGGCGTGGCGAATCTGCGGCAGCCAGGCCTGCGGGTCGGCGACCGACAGCTCCAGGTGCTCAGGGGCAATGCGGTTGGCAACGTCCATGGCCTGCTGCATGTCGCGCACCTGGATCAGCGCACCACGGCCGTTGATCGAGGTCTTGATGATCTCGGCGCGCTCCATGGTCGGCAGCAACTTGTCGATGCTGGCTGCGACCTTGTCGAGGAATTCGGCGTCGGGGCTGACCAGAATCGCCTGGGCGTCTTCGTCGTGCTCGGCCTGGGAGAACAGGTCCATGGCGATCCAGTCCGGATCGGTCTGGCCGTCACAGACCACGAGAATCTCCGACGGGCCGGCAATCATGTCGATACCGACCTGACCGAACACATGGCGCTTGGCGGTGGCGACATAAATGTTGCCCGGGCCGACCACCTTGTCGACCTGCGGCACGCTTTCGGTGCCATAGGCCAGGGCGGCAACCGCCTGGGCGCCACCGATGGTGAAAACCCGGTCGACACCGGCGATGCAAGCGGCGGCCAGCACCAGCTCATTGACCTCGCCACGCGGGGTCGGCACCACCATGACCACTTCACCAACGCCGGCGACCTTGGCCGGAATCGCGTTCATCAGTACCGATGACGGGTACGACGCCTTGCCGCCCGGCACATACAGGCCGGCACGATCCAGCGGCGTGACCTTCTGGCCAAGCACAGTGCCGTCGGCTTCGGTGTAGCTCCAGGAGTCTTGCTTCTGTCGCTCGTGGTAGCTGCGCACGCGCTCGGCGGCTTTTTCCAGGGCTTCGCGCTGGGCCGGGGTGATGCGGGTCAGGGCCAGTTCCAGGCGCTCGCGACCGAGGATCAGGTCGTCGATCGAAGTCGCCTGCACGCCATCAAAGCGCTGGGTGAACTCCACCAGCGCCGCATCGCCACGCTCGCGCACGGCCTTGATGATGTCGAGTACGCGCTGGTTGACCGCGTCGTCAGAGACACTTTCCCAGCTCAGCAGATGATCCAGATGTCGGGCGAAATCCGGGTCAGCGGCATTGAGTCGGGCGATTGCAGTGGACGTGGTCATAGCGAGGGCCTCATAAATGGCGAATGCTCAGGCGCCCTAAGCTACCAGTCCATCCGCGCGGGCACCCGAGAAAATTGGCTATGACGCGGATAGACGGGCGCGACAGCGAAGGCCGCGCGCAGGAGGTAGAAAGTCTTAGCCGCGGTGTCGCGATTCGACAGCCTGGCGCAAGGTGTCGATCAGGCTCTGGATGCGGGCGTGCTGCATCTTCATCGAAGCCTTGTTGACCACCAGCCGGGAGCTGATGGTGGCAATCAGTTCCTGGGGTTCCAGGCCATTGGCACGCAGGGTGTTACCGGTGTCGACAACGTCGATGATCTTGTCGGCCAGGCCAATCAGCGGCGCCAGCTCCATCGAACCATACAGCTTGATGATATCGACCTGACGGCCTTGTTCGGCATAGTAGCGCTTGGCGACGTTGACGAACTTGGTGGCGATGCGCAGACGGCCCTTGGGCTCGGCAGCGCCGACTTTGCCGGCGGTCATCAGCTTGCACTGGGCAATCTGCAGGTCCAGCGGCTCGTACAGGCCCTGGCCACCGTACTCCATCAGCACGTCCTTGCCGGCCACGCCCAGGTCGGCGGCACCATGCTCGACATAGGTCGGCACGTCGGTGGCGCGCACGATCAGCAGACGCACGTCTTCCTGAGTCGTCGGGATGATCAGCTTGCGGCTCTTGTCCGGGTTTTCGGTCGGCACAATACCGGCTTCCGCCAGCAGCGGCAGGGTATCGTCGAGAATCCGACCTTTGGATAGCGCGATGGTCAACATGGGAAACGTCGGTCCTTATGCGGCTACAGCCGGCCGGGCGCTAACAGGCCCGACCGCATTCAATTCGGTGCAGCAATTGGCTGGCGCGTCCCTGCGCCACTCACAGACTAGCCCGGCACGCGGCGGATCTTGGCGCCGAGCATCTGCAGTTTCTCTTCGATGCACTCATAACCACGGTCGATGTGGTAAATGCGGTCGATCAGGGTATCGCCTTCGGCAACCAGCGCCGACAGCACCAGGCTGGCCGAAGCCCGCAGGTCGGTGGCCATCACTGGAGCGCCTTTGAGGGTCTTGGTCCCGGTAACGATGGCAGTGTTGCCTTCGACCTGGATCAGGGCACCCATGCGGTGCATCTCGTAGACGTGCATGAAGCGGTTTTCGAAGATCGTCTCGATTACCGCGCCAGTGCCTTCGGCAATGGCGTTGAGCGAGATGAACTGCGCCTGCATGTCGGTCGGGAACGCCGGGTACGGAGCGGTACGCAGGTTGACGGCTTTCGGCCGCTTGCCATGCATGTCCAGCTCGATCCAGTCTTCACCGGTGGTAACTTCGGCGCCGGCTTCCTTGAGTTTTTCAAGGACGGCTTCGAGGATAGTCGGATCGGTGTCCTTGACCTTGACGCGACCGCCAGTCACGGCAGCGGCAACCAGGTAGGTACCGGTCTCGATACGGTCAGGCATGACCCGGTAGGTCGCCGAACCCAGGCGCTCGACGCCATCGATGGTGATGGTGTCGGTACCAGCGCCCTGGACTTTCGCGCCCATGGCGTTGAGGAAGTTGGCAAGGTCGACCACTTCCGGTTCGCGCGCAGCGTTTTGCAGCACGCTGCGGCCTTTGGCCAGGGCTGCAGCCATCATGATGTTCTCGGTACCGGTGACACTGACGGTATCGAAGAAGAAGTGCGCGCCACGCAGGCCGCCTTCTGGGGCCTTGGCCTTGATGTAGCCGCCTTCGACCTCGATCTTCGCGCCCATGGCCTCAAGGCCGCGGATGTGCAGGTCGACCGGACGCGAACCAATGGCGCAACCGCCAGGCAGGGCCACTTCGGCTTCGCCAAAACGGGCGACCATCGGGCCCAGTACCAGGATCGAGGCACGCATGGTTTTCACCAGCTCGTACGGCGCGACCAGGGTCTTGATGGTACGCGGGTCGATTTCGACCGAGAGCTTCTCGTCGATCACCGGCTCAATGCCCATGCGGCCGAACAGCTCGATCATCGTGGTGATGTCGTGCAGGTGCGGCAGGTTGCCAACGGTGACCGGGCCATCGCAGAGCAAGGTGGCCGCCAGGATCGGCAGGGCAGCGTTCTTTGCCCCGGAAATGCGGATTTCGCCATCGAGGCGAACGCCGCCAGTAATAATCAGTTTGTCCATTAGAGTCTCGCCGCCAAGTTGGCTCAGGTGCGCTCAGCCCAGGCTGCGCTGCTGAAAAATTTCATGGTTACCGCATGGATGCTGCCATCGGTGATCCACGGGTTAAGGTGAGCATAGATCTGCTGCTGACGCTTGACCGGGCTCAGGGCCGCCAATTCGTCGCTGATCACGTTCAACTGGAAGTTGCAGCCTTCGCCTTCAACTTCGACCCGGGTTCCCGGCAACTTTTCTTCAAGGAAGTTCTTAACTTCTACGGCCTGCATGCTCAACCTCAATCGGCGCCCTTTGCGCGCGGGTCGGCCATCATACAAAAAAGCCCCTCGCCTGCGAACCCCGTAATCGGAGACTCTGACAGAGGGGCCAGTCACTGGCTGGCGGTCATTGACCGGCCAGCACCTCGTCGAGGTCATAAACCTCGGCGATTTCCCGCATATCCTGGGGCATGGCGCGAACCTCGACGGCCTTGCCGGCCGCCTTGCCGTCGCGCATGAAGGCCAGCAGCAGGGACAGGCCGACGCTGCTGGACTTCTCCACCTGCGCGCAATCGAGCACCAGCCCAGGGGCCTTGCACGCCGCAATCAGGGCCTTGCCCTGTTTGCGCAAGGCCGGCCCGCTGCGGTAGTCGAGCACCCCGGCCAGGCTCAATACGCCTGGCTCGCTCATGGTCACGACACTGTCGCTCATTGCCCTTGCTTCTCGGCCGCTTGCTCGGTGCTTTCCTTGGCCTTGGCCACTTCGCCCGCCCAGCCGTCGATGGTCTTGTCCAGATCGTTGCCGTTGCGGTTCATGGCGTCGGCGAACTGGTCACGGAACAGCTTGCCGATGTTGATGCCGTTGACGATGACGTTACGCACCTTCCACTCGCCGTCGAGCCTGGTCAGGGTGTAGGACACCGGATAGACAGCACCGTTGTTGCCCTTGACGCTCATGTCGACGCTGGCACGGTCGTCGCCGTCCTTCTTCTCGTTGCCGACGGTAATGCCCTGGTTGTTGTACTCGAGCAGGGCGTTGCCGTAGAACTGCATCAGGCTGCGCTTGAAGTTTTCCTGGAAGCGCTGCATCTGCGCCGGGGTAGCCTTGCGCGAATACTTGACGGTCATGATGCTTTTCGAGATGCCATCGGCATCGACGACCGGCCCCAGGTTGGCATTGAGCGCATCGTAGAAGGCGCTCGGGTTGGCCTTGTATTGCTCCTTGTTGGCTTTCAGGTCAGCCAGCAACTGGGTGGTGGTCTTCTCGATCACCTGCTTGGGTGACAGAGCAGCTGCACTGGCCATCAGCGGCAGTGCTGCCAGCAACACCAGCAAGCCGCGTCGCAGGATAGAAATCATGGAAACTCCTTATTTAGCTTCTTTGCCAACGGTATTGAGCAGGAACTTGCCAATCAGGTCTTCCAGTACCAGCGCCGACTGGGTGTCGTGGATGGTTGCACCATCCTTGAGCACCGCATCTTCTCCGCCCACGCTGATACCGATGTATTTCTCGCCGAGCAGCCCTGCGGTGAGGATAGATGCAGTGGAATCGACAGGCAGGTTATCGACCCGTTTTTCCAGCTGCAGCGTCACCCGACCGGTGAAGGTGTCACGATCCAGATCGATGGCAGTGACCTTGCCGATGGTCACACCGGCCATGGTCACTTTAGCTCTGACCGTCAAACCGGCGATATTGTCGAAGTTGGCATAAAGTTTATACGTGTCGCTGCTCGGGCTCGCCGACAGGCCGCTGACGCGCAGGGCCAGCAGGATCAGCGCCAGGATCCCGGCCAGGAGGAACAGGCCGACACCGATTTCCAGGGTGCGGTTTTGCATCAGAAATCTCCAAACATCAAGGCGGTCAGAATAAAGTCCAGACCCAGGACTGCCAATGAGGCATAGACCACGGTCTTGGTGGTGGCACGACTGATCCCTTCTGAAGTGGGCTCGCAGTCATAACCCTGGAATACGGCAATCCAGGTCACGACGAAGGCAAACACCAGGCTTTTGATCACCCCGTTGAGCACATCGTCGGTAAAGGAAACACTGTTCTGCATGTTGGCCCAGAACGAGCCCTCGTAAACGCCCAGCCAGTCGACGGCAACCCACGAACCACCCCAGATACCGACCACGCTGAAGATCAAAGCCAGCAACGGCAGCGAGATGAAACCGGCCCACAGCCGCGGCGCGACGATGTACTTGAGCGGATCGACACCGATCATTTCCAGGCTGGACAGCTGCTCGGTGGACTTCATGTTGCCGATTTCGGCGGTCAGCGCCGAGCCTGCACGGCCGGCGAACAGCAGCGCGGTAACCACCGGGCCCAGTTCACGCAGCAGGGTCAGGGCGACCATCTGCCCCACCGCCTGCTCCGAACCGTACTTGGTGAGGATGCTGAAGCCCTGCAGGGCCAGGACCATGCCGATGAACACACCGGACACGACGATGATCGCCAGCGACAGCACGCCAACCGAATAGAGCTGGCGAACCAGCAACTGAAAGCCGCCGCCAGTGCCGCTGCGCCCGACCAGCGAATGCAGCAGGAACAGGAAGGAGCGGCCGAGAATGGCCAGCACGTCGATGGCCGATCGGCCAAAGCGACGAATACGTTCGAGTAAGGATTT
This sequence comes from Pseudomonas sp. B21-035, assembly GCF_024748945.1. Lineage (NCBI taxonomy): Bacteria > Pseudomonadati > Pseudomonadota > Gammaproteobacteria > Pseudomonadales > Pseudomonadaceae > Pseudomonas > Pseudomonas sp. B21-035. Next base: position 1,076,659 of record NZ_CP087179.1, on the reverse strand, counting down.
TCTGCGCATCAACGCTTCCCCAGAAGATCGGCGCGGTAATCCGGCGCAGGAAAGTGAAAGGGCACCGGCCCATCCGGATCGCCTTTCATGAATTGACGAATGCGCGGGTTGTCGGAGCCCATCAGCTCTTGCGGCGTGCCCTGCCCCAATACCTGGCCGTCACCGACCACGTAGATGTAGTCGGCGATGCTGGCGGTTTCGGCCAGGTCGTGAGAAACCACGATGCTGGTGATGCCCAGGGCATCGTTGAGCAGGCGGATCAGCCGCACCAGCACGCCCATGGCAATCGGGTCCTGGCCGACGAACGGTTCATCGTACATGAGGATTTGCGGATCCAGAGCAATCGCCCGGGCCAGCGCCACACGACGTTTCATGCCACCGGATAGCTCGTCGGGCATCAGCTCGATGGCGCCACGCAGGCCAACAGCCTGGAGTTTCATCAGGACTATGTCGCGAATCATCTCGTCAGACAGCTGGGTATGCACGCGCAACGGGAAGGCGACGTTCTCGAACACATCGAGATCGGTGAACAGCGCGCCACTCTGGAACAGCACGCCCATCTGCTTGCGGGCATCGAACAGGTCACTGCGCGACAGGGTCGGCAGGTTCTGCCCGGCCACCCAGACCTCGCCACTGGCCGGGCGCAGTTGTGCACCCATCAGCCGCAGCAGCGTGGTTTTGCCGCACCCGGAAGGCCCCATGATGCCGGTAACCTTGCCACGCGGAATGCGTATGTCGACATTATTGAAGATGCTGCGCGAACCGCGCTTGAAGGAAACGCCCTTCAATTCGACCGCGTAGGCGTTATCAACGCTCATCTAGACTCCTTGCGATGCAGCCTTCTCACTCAGACGCGCGCCCCCTTCGTGGAGGCACGCACGCACCAAGCGGGCCGAACAGCGGCGAACTATAGCACCGCTGATAGGGCCGCCCCAAGGCCGCCGAAGTGCTTGTTCAGCTATGGTTAAGCCAACCGGGCGAATGTATGACAATCACAAGGTGAGGCTTTCGCCCATTACCGCTATAATCGCCGCCTTTTCATCAGGCAATCCGATTTTCGACATGAGCCAATCCAGCGACCTGATCCAATCCGCGCAGCGCACCATCCGTTTCGAACTCGAGGCGGTTGAGGGCCTGCTGGCCCACATCGACGCCGATTTCGTCAAGGCATGCGAGCTGATCCTGGCCAGCAAGGGCCGGGTGGTGGTGGTCGGCATGGGCAAGTCGGGGCACATCGGCAACAAGATCGCCGCGACCCTGGCCAGCACCGGTACGCCGGCGTTTTTCGTTCACCCGGCCGAAGCCAGCCATGGTGACATGGGCATGATCACCCGCGACGACGTGATCCTGGCCCTGTCCAACTCGGGCTCCACCGCCGAGATCGTCACCCTGCTGCCGCTGATCAAGCGTCTGGGTATCCAGCTGATCAGCCTCACCGGCAACCCCGATTCGCCCCTGGCCAAGGCCGCCGAGGTCAACCTCGACGCCCGCGTTGCCCAGGAGGCCTGCCCGCTGAACCTGGCACCGACCTCCTCGACTACCGCCGCGCTGGTGCTGGGCGACGCCCTGTCCATCGCCCTGCTCGAGGCCCGCGGCTTTACCGCTGAAGATTTCGCCTTCTCGCACCCCGGCGGCGCCCTCGGCCGACGCCTGCTGCTGAAAGTCGAGAACGTCATGCACGCCGGCGACGAGCTGCCGCAGGTGCAACGCGGCACCCTGCTCAAGGACGCGCTGCTTGAAATGTCTCGCAAGGGCCTGGGCATGACCGTGGTGCTCGAAGCCGACGGACGGTTGGCCGGGATCTTCACCGACGGCGACCTGCGCCGCAGCCTCGATCGCAATATCGACGTGCACAAGACCCTCATCGAAGAAGTCATGACCGCCCACGGCAAGACCGCCCGCGCCGAGATGCTCGCCGCCGAAGCCCTGAAGATCATGGAAGACCACAAGATCAGCGCCCTGGTGGTGATCGACAAGGACGAGCGCCCGGTCGGCGCCCTGAACATGCACGACCTGTTGCGTGCGGGAGTGATGTAAATGACCCAGGACCTGCTCCAGCGCGGCAAGGCCATCAAACTGGCGGTTTTTGACGTAGACGGCGTGCTCACCGACGGTCGCCTGTACTTCCTCGAAGATGGCAGCGAATTCAAGACCTTCAACACCCTCGACGGCCAGGGCATCAAGATGCTCATGAACTCGGGCGTGACCACGGCGATCATCAGCGGTCGCAAGACCCCGGTGGTCGAGCGCCGGGCAAAGAACCTCGGCATTCCTCACCTGTACCAGGGCCGGGAAGATAAACTGGTGGTATTGGACGAGCTTCTTGGCCAGCTCAACCTAAGCTATGAACAGGTCGCCTATCTGGGCGACGACCTGCCTGACCTGCCGGTAATCCGCCGGGTCGGCCTGGGCATGGCGGTGGCCAATGCTGCCGCGTTCGTCCGCGAGCACGCCCACGGAGTAACCCTGGCACGTGGCGGCGAAGGTGCAGCCCGCGAATTCTGCGAACTGATCCTGCAAGCCCAGGGCAACCTCGACGCGGCCAACGCCCATTACCTGTAGAGCGACACATGTTCAGTAAGAAAATCCGCAACATTGCGCTGTTCAGTGTGATCGCCGCCCTGCTGGTGGCGGTCGGCTACTGGAACATCAGCCCCGAGAGCTTCCTCGACAACAAGCCGGTTGCCGGGCCGGACCAGAGCGCCATCGACTATTACGCGGTGAACGCCCACAGCGTGCAGTTTTTGCCTGATGGCAAGATGCAGTACGAGATGACCGCCGACAAGGTCGAGCACCTCAAGGCCAGCGAAGTCACCCTGCTGACCAAGCCCGACCTGCAGATGTACCGCGGCACCACTTATCCGTGGCACGTGCAGAGCGAGCGCGGCGAGGTCAACCCCGACGGCAGCGAAGTCGAACTGATCGATTCGGTAAGGGTCGCCCGCACCGACGAAAAGAACCGCACCATGATCATTACCAGCAGCCGCATGACGGTATTCCCGCAGAAGCAATATGCGCAAACCGAGCAAGCCGTTAGAATCGACGGCGCCGGTGGCGTCACTACGGGCAATGGAATGAAAGCGTATTTGAAAGACGGCAGGATGGACCTGCTGTCCAACGTAAGAGGACAGTATGAGGCTCGTTAAAACCCTCCCCTTTTTGCTCAGCCTGAGCGCAGCACTGGGAAGCGCGAGCGCCTGGGCCCTGCCGAACGACCGTGACCAGCCGATCCGCATCCAGGCCGACCACGCTCAACTGGACGACAAAAAAGGCATCGCCACCTACACCGGTGACGTGATCATCACCCAGGGTTCGATGATGATCAAAGGCAACACCGTGACCATCACCCGTACCGCCGGTGGCGACATCGACGTGGTGACCTCGGTGGGCAACCTGGCCTACTTCGAGCAGCAGCAGAGCGCCGCCAAGCCAGACAAGATGCAGGGCTACGGCAAGACCATCCAGTACAATGCGCCGCAAAACCGCATCGTCCTGATCGACCGCGCCAAGGTCATCAACGAAGGCAACACCACCGAGGGCGAGAAAATCGTCTACGACACGGTGAAACAGATCGCTACCGCCGGTCGCGGTGGCAAAGTCACCGAGTCGCGTCCGCGTATCGACATGGTGATCCAGCCGAAGAAGAAGGCCGAGTAAATGGCAACCCTCAAAGCCCAGCACCTGGCCAAGAGCTACAAGAGCCGGCAAGTGGTCCGCGACGTCAGCCTGTCGATCGACAGTGGCCAGATCGTCGGCCTGCTCGGCCCTAACGGCGCCGGCAAGACCACCTGCTTCTACATGATCGTCGGCCTGGTCCAGGCCGACCAGGGCCGCGTCCTGATCGACGACCTCGATGTCAGCCACCAGCCCATGCACGGCCGCGCCCGCGCCGGTATCGGCTACCTGCCGCAGGAAGCCTCGATCTTCCGCAAGCTGTCGGTGGCCGACAACATCATGGCGATCCTCGAAACCCGCAAGGACCTGGACCGCGATGGCCGGCGCAAAGAGCTGGAAAGCCTGCTGCAGGAGTTCCACATCAGCCACATCCGCGACAACCTCGGCATGAGCCTCTCCGGTGGTGAACGCCGCCGCGTCGAGATTGCCCGCGCCCTGGCCACCGCGCCCAAGTTCATCCTGCTCGACGAACCCTTTGCCGGTGTCGACCCGATTTCGGTCGGCGACATCAAGCAGATCATCCACCACCTGAAGGCCAAGGGTATTGGCGTTCTGATCACCGACCACAACGTCCGTGAAACCCTGGATATCTGCGAAACCGCTTACATCGTCAACGATGGCCAACTGATCGCCGAAGGCGATGCAGAGACCATCCTGGCCAACGACCTGGTCAAAGAGGTTTACCTCGGCCATGAGTTCCGCCTGTAGGCTCAAGGTGTAAGGCGCTGCCGGAGCGCTCGTAAACAAGCCAGATAATGGCTTAATTGTTACGGCGCTCTAGGCAAACGCTGCAATTTCAGGCATATAATTTGCTTAAAGTTGGCGCTTCGGTGCCCTTGTAGTGGATGGCGCATGTGCGCCGGCAAATAAGGTGTTAAGCCCCTGCCATGAAACCATCGCTCGTCCTAAGAATGGGCCAGCAACTGACGATGACCCCGCAGTTGCAACAGGCCATACGTCTGCTCCAGCTTTCTACCCTGGACCTCCAGCAGGAAATCCAGGAAGCGCTGGAATCAAACCCGATGCTCGAGCGCCAGGAAGAAGGCGACGACTTCGACAACAGCGACCCGATGGCCGACAACGCCGAGAGCAAACCCGTCGCCGACGTTCAGGAAACCAGCTTCCAGGAGACCGCCCCAACGGTGGACAACCTCGAAGAGGGCGAGTGGAACGAGCGCATCCCCAACGAGTTGCCGGTCGACACCGCCTGGGAAGACATCTACCAGACCAGCGCCAGCAGCCTGCCCAGCAACGACGATGACGAGTGGGACTTCACCACCCGCACTTCGGCTGGCGAAAGCTTGCAGAGCCACCTGCTCTGGCAGCTCAACCTGGCACCGATGTCCGACACCGACCGGCTGATCGCCGTGACCCTGATCGACTGCATCAACAACCAGGGTTATCTCGACGAAACCCTGGAAGAAGTCTGCGAATCCTTCGACCCCGAGCTCGACATCGAGCTGGATGAAGTCGAAGCCGTGCTGCACCGCATCCAGCAATTCGAACCCGCCGGCATCGGCGCGCGCAACCTCAGCGAGTGCCTGTTGCTGCAACTGCGCCAGCTGCCGCCGCGTACCCCGTGGATGGCCGAAGCCCAGCGTCTGGTCAGCGACTACATCGACCTGCTCGGCGGCCGCGACTACAGCCAGCTGATGCGCCGCATGAAGCTCAAGGAAGACGAGCTGCGCCAGGTCATCGAACTGGTACAGAGCCTCAACCCGCGCCCGGGCTCGCAAATCGAGTCCAGCGAAGCCGAGTACGTGGTGCCCGACGTGATCGTGCGCAAGGACAACGAGCGCTGGCTGGTCGAACTCAACCAGGAAGCAGTCCCGCGCCTGCGGGTCAACCCGCAGTACGCCGGTTTCGTCCGTCGCGCCGACACCAGCGCCGACAACACCTTCATGCGCAACCAGTTGCAGGAGGCGCGCTGGTTCATCAAGAGCCTGCAAAGCCGCAACGAAACCCTGATGAAGGTCGCCACCCAGATCGTCGAGCACCAGCGCGGCTTCCTCGATCACGGTGACGAGGCGATGAAGCCGCTGGTGCTGCACGACATCGCCGAAGCGGTGGGCATGCACGAGTCGACCATTTCCCGGGTGACCACGCAGAAATACATGCACACGCCGCGCGGAATTTACGAGCTGAAGTACTTTTTCTCCAGCCACGTCAGCACCTCCGAAGGCGGCGAATGCTCGTCCACAGCGATCCGCGCAATCATCAAGAAACTAGTTGCAGCGGAAAATCAGAAAAAGCCATTGAGTGACAGCAAGATCGCTGGTTTACTGGAGGCACAAGGCATCCAGGTAGCACGTCGCACCGTCGCCAAGTACCGCGAGTCCCTCGGCATCGCACCGTCGAGCGAGCGCAAGCGATTGATGTAACGGCTCCTGAGGTGTGCCACCGCAGTTCAGTGGCAGGCGCAATACCTGCCTCTTATGCACCGGCAACAAAGGAGAAGCTGTATGCAAGTCAATATCAGTGGACAGCATGTAGAAGTTACTCAGCCCCTGCGTGAGTACGTCGAGCAGAAATTGAAACGACTGGAGGGGCATTTCGACAAGATTACCAATGTGACGGTAATCATGAAGGTCGAGAAGCTGCAGCAGAAGATTGAAGCGACGCTGTTCATTCCCGGCGGCGAAGTGGTTGCAAATGCCGAACACCAAGACATGTATGCAGCGATCGACGCCTTGACCGACAAGCTCGACCGCCAACTGAAAAAACACAAGGAAAAACAGCAAAGCCTGCTGCAAGGTGCAGCGGCCCGCTGATCCCCCTCATCCATGATCCGACTTGAAACCATCCTGACCCCCGGCCGTTCCCTTGTGAACGTGCCGGGCGGCAGTAAAAAGCGTGCGCTCGAACAGATCGCCAATCTGATCGGCAGAGAAGTGCCCGAGCTGGACACCCAGATCGTGTACGAAGCCTTGATCGCCCGGGAGAAACTGGGCTCCACCGGCTTCGGCAACGGCATTGCCATTCCCCACTGCCGCCTCAAGGGCTGTGAGTCGCCGGTCAGCGCGCTGCTGCACCTTGACGCCCCTATCGATTTCGACGCCATCGATGGCGCCCCGGTCGACCTGCTGTTCGTACTGCTGGTCCCGGAAGCGGCTACCGATGCGCACCTGGAGCTGCTGCGCCAGATCGCCAGCATGCTCGATAGCAAGGACGTACGCGAAAAGCTGCGTGCGGCCACCAGTAACGAAGCCTTGTACCAGGTCGTACTGGACGTACAGAACGGGCATTGAACATGCGCTTGATCATCGTTAGCGGCCGGTCTGGCTCCGGCAAGAGTACCGCCCTCGATGTACTTGAGGACAACGGCTACTACTGCATCGACAACCTGCCTGCTGGCTTGCTGCCGCAACTGGCCGAAAGCGCCCTGATCAACACGGAATTGATGCAGCCCAAGGTGGCCGTTTCGATTGACGCGCGCAACTTGCCCAGCCACTTGTCGCGCTTTCCCGAGCTGCTTGAGGACGCCCGTAGCCGGCACATCCAGTGTGATGTGCTGTACCTGGATGCCGATGAAGAAACATTGCTCAAGCGCTTCTCGGAAACCCGCCGCCGCCACCCGCTGACCAACAACGAACGCTCGCTGGCCGAAGCGATCGAAGTCGAAAGCGAGCTGCTCGGGCCGATTGCCGACCTCGCCGACCTGAAGATCGATACCACCAACCTGAACCTGTATCAGTTGCGTGACTCGATCAAATTGCGCCTGCTCAACCAGCCGGAGCCCGGTACGGCCTTCCTGGTCGAATCCTTCGGTTTCAAACGCGGCATGCCGGTCGATGCCGACCTGGTGTTCGATGTGCGCTGCCTGCCCAACCCTTACTGGAAGCCGGAACTGCGCGACCATTCGGGCCTGGAGCAACCGGTGATCGATTACCTGGCTGCGCAGCCGGATGTCGAGGACATGTTCCAGGACATCTCCAGCTACCTGCTCAAGTGGTTACCGCGCTTTGCCGCCAGCAACCGTGCCTATGTCACCATTGCCATTGGCTGCACGGGTGGCCACCACCGTTCGGTGTACCTGACCGAGCGTCTGGGCCAGTTACTGCAACAATCGTTAAAGAATGTCCAGGTTCGCCACCGCGACCTCTAGCCCACAGGACCAGCGCCTCGATGCCCGCAAAAGAAATCACCATCATCAACAAGCTGGGGCTGCACGCCCGGGCAGCGGCAAAGTTCGTTGGCGTTGCGGGCAAGTTTCCCTGCCAGGTTCGCGTTGGGCGTAATCCGCAATCCCTGGTTGATGGCAAGAGCATCATGGCGGTCATGATGCTGGCGGCCGGCAAGGGCACCGCCATTCATCTGCACACCGAGGGCGAGCAGGACGATGATGCACTCAACGCCCTGATCGAACTGATCAACAATTACTTCGACGAGGGCGAGTAACCGCCCCCGTTTTCTCACGAAAGCGCCGTATCCATCACCATCATCAGGCAGAAGCCGATGCACAGGCCCAGGCTGGCTAGCCGGTGATGGCCATTGCTGCGCGACTCGGGAATGATTTCCTGGGTCACGACCAGCAACATCGCCCCGGCAGCACACGCCAAGCCCAGTGGCAGCAACAACTCTGCCACGGTCACCAGCCAGGCACACACCACCGCTGCCAGCGGCTCGACCAGACCAGAAGCCGCACCAATCAGAAACGCCTTGAAGCGGGCCATCCCCGCCCCTGCCAACACCAGGGCGATCACCAGGCCTTCCGGCACATCCTGCAGGGCAATGCCCATGGCAAGGCTGTCGGCATCGGGCATGCCACCACCGGCAGACACGCCAATGGCCATGCCTTCGGGGATGTTATGGGCAATGATGGCAATGACGAACACCCAGATCCGCGCGGCGATCACCGGTTGCTGCGGCGTGCCGACCAGGGCCTCGGGCGATGCACCGGACACCTTGAGGTCGACCAGGTACAGGCAGAAGGCCCCGAACAGCAAGCCGAAGCTGACCAAACCACCGGCGCCCCATTTACCCAGGCCAATGGCCTGGGCGGCATCCAGCCCGGGAATGATCAGCGAAAAGGCCGTGGCCGCCAGCATCACCCCGGCACCAAAGCCCAGCAAGGTATCGGCCAACGCCACTGGCATGTTGCGGATCACCAGCACCGGCACCGCGCCCAAGGCCGTACCCAGGGCGCACAGCGCACCGCCTTCGAGCGCCCGTAACATGCGCGGCTCCAGGTCCAGCCAGGCGATACCCTGGGCCACCAGCAGGGCGAAGCCGACCAGCAGCAACAGGGTACCGAGCGCCAGGCGAAACAGCCGCACGCCGGCAATCGACATTACATCCGAACGCATTGCGCTGCGACTCACACAAGCGCAGCTGCGTAACGACGCTCTACCTCGGACCAGTCGATCACGTTGTAGAAGGCGTTGATGTATTCCGGACGACGGTTCTGGTACAGCAGATAGTAAGCATGCTCCCAGACGTCCAGGCCGAGGATTGGCGTATTGCCGTTCATCAGCGGGCTGTCCTGATTACCACTGCTTTCAACCACCAGGGTCTTGGCCGGGGTCACGCTCAGCCAGGCCCAGCCGCTGCCAAAGCGAGTCAGCGCAGCCTTGGTGAAGGCGTCCTTGAACGCCTCGAAGCCACCCAATTGCTCATCAATGGCCTTGGCCACAGCGCCTTGTGGCAGGCCGCCGCCCTGGGGCGACATCACGGTCCAGAACAGCGAATGGTTGGCGTGACCGCCGCCCTGGTTGATTACCGCGTTGTGCAATTTTTCCGGAAGTTGCTTGACGCTGGCCACCAGTTTTTCCACCGGCCACTCGGCATACTCGCTGCCTTCGACCGCCGCGTTGAGGTTGTTGATGTAAGTCTGGTGGTGCTTGCTGTGGTGAATCTGCATGGTCTGGGTATCGATGTGCGGTTCCAGCGCATCGTAGGCGTAAGGCAATGCAGGCAAGGTATAAGGCATATCACTGGATTCCATATTGTAGGACTGAAGGCGCGGCGCTTTCCTGGCCGGCATGCAGGGCCGGCTGCGGCTCGTGCCGGTAGAGCAGACGTTCGGTACGCGGGTACTGGCCGTACTCGCTGATGAAGCTCAGCAACTCGGTGTAGGTCTTGCTGCTGTGGCGCAACGCAGCTTCGCGCAGTATCGGCGCCATGCGCGGGTCCTGGGCGGTCTGCAACAACCGCTGGTGAATGGCGCACAGGTACTCGGCGCTTTCCTGCGGCTGATTCAGCCGCAGGTGCAGGTCAGCCAGATTGTGGTGGGCGATGACGCACACGGCCACCGCTTCGTCGGCGTCATGCCAGCGTTCGAACAACACCTGGGCAAGCGCCAGGGCTTGCAGATACAACTCGCGGGCATCGACCAACTCGCCCTGTTCGAACAGGCGGTTGGCAATTTCGGTGGTGCGTTTCCAGTGCTGCATGACAAACCTCCAGAGCGGTGGGCCGGCTCAGATCCCGCCGGCGGTGAGCTTTTCCGGATCTAGCAGCGCTTCAAGCTGGCTGCGCGGCAGGTCGGTGTTTTCGAGGGCTACGTCGATAATCGGGCGGCCTTGCTTGTAAGCGGTCTTGGCGATTTCGGCAGCCTTCTGGTAGCCGATGATCGGGTTCAGGGCAGTGACCAGAATCGGATTGCGCGCCAGGGCTTCCTTGAGCTTGGGTTCATTGACCGTGAAGCTGGCAATCGCCTTGTCGGCCAGCAAGCGGCTGGCATTGGCCATCAGCTCGATGCTGCTGAGCAGGTTCTGGGCAATAATCGGCAGCATCACGTTGAGTTCGAAGTTGCCCGACTGCCCGGCCACGGCGATGGTCGCGTCGTTGCCGATCACCTGCGCGGCGACCATGGCAGTCGCTTCCGGGATTACCGGGTTGACCTTGCCTGGCATGATCGAAGAGCCCGGCTGCAAGCCTTCGAGCTCGATTTCGCCCAGGCCGGCCAGCGGCCCGGAGTTCATCCAGCGCAGGTCGTTGGCGATTTTCATCAGTGCCACAGCGGTGGTCTTGAGCTGGCCGGATACCGCCACTGCGGTGTCTTGCGAACCAATCAAGGCGAACAGGTTGTGCCCCGGAACAAATTCGACGCCGGTAAGCACTGTCAGTTGCTGGCTGAAGCGCGCAGCGAACTCAGGATGGGCATTGATGCCAGTGCCCACGGCGGTGCCGCCCTGGGCCAGGGCTTGCAGGCTTGGCAAGGTGGCTTGCAGATGAGCAATGGCCGCCTTGACTTGCGCCGACCATCCACCCAGCACCTGGCTCATGCGCACCGGCATGGCATCCATCAGGTGGGTGCGGCCGGTCTTGATGAACGGATGCACCTGCTCGGCCTTGGCGTCGATCACCTTGACCAGATGCTGCAGCGCCGGCAGCAACTGCTCGTGCAGGGCCAGCGCGGCACTGACATGAATGGTGGTGGGGATGATGTCGTTGCTGCTTTGCCCGCAGTTGACGTGATCGTTGGGGTTGACCGTATCGCCCAGCACGCGGCTGGCCAGGGTCGCGATCACCTCGTTGGCGTTCATGTTCGAACTGGTACCGGAGCCGGTCTGGAAGATATCCACCGGGAAATGCTGCATGAAGTCAGCGGCCAGCAACTGCTCCACGGCTTTGACGATCGCCTCGCCGCGGACCTGCTCCAGTTGCTTGAGCTCGATGTTGGCCTTGGCCGCAGCAGCCTTGGCCAGCAGCAGTGCGCGAATGAACTGGGTCGGCATGCGTTGCTGGCTGATCGGGAAGTTGTTTACCGCGCGCTGGGTCTGGGCGCCATACAGGGCCTCGGCTGGCACCAGCAGTTCACCCATGCTGTCGCGCTCGATACGGGTATTACTCATCATCAAGTCCTTGCATCAGTTCATCGTAGGAAATCGAAGGCAGCAGTACGCAGTTCGCCAGTTGCAGGGCGAAGGGCTGCCAGCGCTGGTTGTTTTCGCGCCGATCGAGGTTGCGCAGCTCCAGCAGCGGCCGCCAGGCCTGGTCCAGGCACAGGCAGCGCCAATGCCAGGGCAGCGCGCGATCGCAGGCGGTGTCCAGCAGCAGGCGGAATGAAGTCAAGGCGATAGTCCAGGCGCTGGTATCGGTGCAACACACCAGGTAACGGCCTTCGGTGAGGTAGTGCTCGATCAGGCGCGGCTCGTCCGGATCGAGTGCACAGCGAATGCGCCGGCTCAGCCAGCGCCAGTTTTCCAGATAGGGCAATTCGTGGAGGACTGGTTTCATGAACATCATCGCCTAGATAATGATATTCATTATTAAGTGATAATCAGAATCAGTTCAACAAAATGAAAAAAGAAAAACAAAAAGCCCGACACATGGCCGGGCTTCGAAGGGGGAGCAACACCGGGCGTTAACTGCCCGCGACGGTCATCCGCTCGATCAGCACCGAGCCTGTGTGAATATTGCTGCGGGTTTCCAGATCATTACCAATCGCGACAATTTGATGGAACATATCCTTCATATTACCGGCGATCGTCACTTCCTGAACGGCGAACTGAATCTCGCCGTTTTCTACCCAGTAGCCTGCAGCACCGCGCGAGTAGTCGCCGGTGACCATGTTCAGACCATGGCCCATCAGCTCGGTAACCAGCAGTCCACGACCCATGCGCCGCAGCAGGGCAGCCTGGTCTTCGACCCCATGGGTGACGAACAGGTTGTGCACGCCGCCGGCGTTGGCGGTGCTCGGCAAGCCCAGCTTGCGCCCGGAATAGGTACCCAGCACGTAGGACACCAGTTGGCCGTTTTCAACGAATGGCTTGGCATAGGTGGCCAGGCCGTCACCATCGAACGCGGCGCTGCCCAGGGCACGCTGCAGGTGCGGGCGCTCGTCCAGGGTCAGCCAGGTCGGGAACAGCCGTTGGCCCATGGCACCATCGAGGAACGAAGACTTGCGGTACAGGTTGCCGCCGGAAATCGCCGAAAGGAAGCTGCCGAACAGCCCCCCTGCCAGCTCGGCCGAGAACAGTACCGGCACTTCACAGGTGGGTACCGGACGCGCGCCCAGGCGGCTGGCTGCCCGTTGCGCAGCGCGGATACCGATGCTGCGCGGGTCGGCGAGCAATTCGCCCTGGCGATTGACGTCATACCAGTAGTCGCGCTGCATCTGCCCGTCGGCTTCGGCAATCATCACGCAGCTCAGGCTGTGCCGGGTCGAAGCGTAGCCGCCGATAAAGCCATGGCTGTTGCCATACACGCGACAGCCCTGGTGGGTGTTGAGGGTGGTGCCGTCGGCGTTCTTGATCCGCGCATCGGCATCGAAAGCTGCGGCTTCGCACTCCAGGGCCTTTTCGATGGCCTGCTCAGGGGTGATGTCCCAGGCATGATAGAGGTCGAAATCCGCCTGCTCGCGGGCCATCAGCGCCGGATCGGCAAGCCCGGCGCACTCGTCTTCGGAAGTGTGCTTGGCAATTGCCAGGGCGGCGGCGACGGTTTCCCGGATCGCCTCGCTGCCGCTGGCCGAGGTGCTCGCCGAGCCTTTGCGCTGGCCCACGTACAAGGTGATGCCAAAACCCTGGTCACGGTTGAATTCGACGGTCTCGACTTCACGCTGGCGCACCGAAGTCGACAACCCCTGCTCCAGCGATACCGCCACTTCGCAGGCGCTGGCACCCTGGCGCCGGGCTTCGGCAATGATCTGTTCGACCTGTTCCTGCAACGCCGGCAGGGCCTGCGGACCTACGCTCTGGACTGCACTCATGGTTTTCTCCACTCAAATTCTGCGTTCGGCGCGGGTCAATCTACGACCGGACCGGACAAGCGGCCCCCGACTGGTTATCATGGCGGCGATTCTCAGCGGACTGCCCCCATGGTTGATTCTTACGACACCGCCTTTGACGGCGAAAAAAGCAAAACCCAGGTCAAGCGCGAAATGCAGGCGCTGGTCGAGATGGGCGAGCGCCTTACCTTGCTCAAGCCCGATACCCTGGCCAAACTGCCGTTGACCGACGAGTTGCGCGCGGCCCTGGAAGAGCACAAGCGGCACACCGCGAACGAGGCCAAACGGCGTCACAAGTCGTTCATCGGCAAGCTGATGCGCGACCAGGACATCGACGCGATCAATGCCCTGCTTGACCAGCTCGACGCCTCCTCGCGCCAATACAACGAGCGCTTCCACAACCTTGAACGCTGGCGTGACCGGCTGATCGATGGTACCGACGAGGTCCTGGAGAAGTTCGTCCAGGAATACCCCGATGCCGATCGCCAGCAACTGCGCTCGCTGATCCGCCAGGCCCAGCACGAGCTGGCGCGCAACAAGCCGCCAAGCGCGAGCCGCAAGATCTTCAAGTACATCCGCGAACTCGACGAGGTCCAACGCGGCCTGCGTTGAACCCCGCACACGGGCAGGCGCCCTGCCTGCCCGGTTTCATCTTCAAGCGCCGGTGCCACCGACGGTGATCGCATCGATCTTCAGGGTCGGCTGGCCAACGCCTACCGGCACCGACTGACCATCCTTGCCGCATGTACCGACACCGCTGTCCAGCGACAGGTCGTTGCCGACCATCGATACCCGGCTCATGGCTTCCGGCCCGTTGCCGATCAGGGTTGCGCCTTTGACCGGCGCGGTAATCTTGCCGTCTTCGATCAGGTACGCCTCACTGGTGGAGAACACGAACTTGCCGCTGGTGATGTCCACCTGGCCACCGCCGAGGTTGGCGCAGTAAATACCCCTTTTCACCGAGGCAATGATTTCTGCCGGGTCGCTTTCGCCGGCACGCATGTAGGTGTTGGTCATGCGCGGCATCGGCAGGTGCGCGTAGGATTCGCGTCGGCCGTTGCCGGTGCGGGCCATGCCCATCAGGCGGGCGTTGAGCTTGTCCTGCATGTAGCCCTTGAGGATGCCGTTCTCGATCAGCGTGGTGCACTCGGTCGGGGTACCTTCGTCATCGACGCTCAGTGATCCGCGACGACCTTCCAGGGTGCCGTCATCGACAATGGTGCACAGGCTCGAAGCCACCTTCTCGCCCATGTGGCCGCTGTAGGCCGAACTGCCCTTGCGGTTGAAATCACCCTCCAGGCCATGGCCGACCGCTTCGTGCAGCAATACGCCCGACCAGCCGGAGCCGAGCACCACCGGCAGGGTACCGGCCGGCGCCGGGATGGCTTCGAGGTTGACCAGCGCCTGGCGCAGGGCCTCACGGGCATAGCCCATGACCCGTTCGTCGGTGAAATAGCGGTAGTCGGTACGCCCGCCGCCACCGTGACCGCCGCGCTCGCGACGGCCGTTCTGCTCGACGATGACACTGACGTTGAAACGCACCAGCGGGCGAATGTCGGCGGCCAGGCTGCCATCGGCGGCGGCGACCAGGATGCGCTCCCAGACCCCGGCCATGCTCACGGTGACTTGCTGGATACGCGGATCGAGCTTGCGCGTGGCGGCGTCGACACGCTTGAGCAGCTCGACCTTGTCGGCGCGGCTGATGACCTCAAGCGGATTGTCGGTGCCATACAGCTGGGTAACGTCCTGGCTGTTGAACGCCTGCACGCTGCCGTTCTGCCCGGCACGGGAAATCGAGCGCGCGGCGCGGGCCGCCGAGGTCAGGGCTTCGAGGTTGATGGCGTTGCTGTAGGCAAAACCGGTCTTCTCGCCGGACTGGGCACGTACGCCCACGCCCTGGTCGAGGTTGAAACTGCCTTCTTTGACGATGCCGTCTTCCAGCGCCCAGGATTCGGAAATCTGCCCCTGGAAGTACAGGTCGGCGGCATCGATGCCTGGCCCGGCCAGCTCGCCCAGCACTGACTGCAGGCTGTCGAGGGTCAGGCCGCCCGGCGCCAGCAGGTGTTCGCTGACAGTGGATAACATCTCGCTCATAGTCACTCCGAGGTGTGCGCAGGCCGCAAGGCGTCCTGCGAGAAAAAGCGCCGGTGCAAGGTCACCGGCATCCGCGCCCGGATGGACGCCTGTTCGCTGCTGTCACGTTCGCCCAGCAGCACGGCTTCGCCGCTGGCCTGTTCGGCGACGATGCGCCCCCAGGGGTCGACGATCGCCGCATGGCCATAGGTTTCCCGGGGCCCCGGGTGAGTTCCGCCCTGGGCCGAGGCCAGGACATAACACTGGGTTTCAATCGCCCGCGCGCGAATCAACACTTCCCAGTGCGCGGCACCGGTCACGGCGGTGAAGGCCGACGGCGCACTGATCAGCTCAGCCCCGGCCTCGCGCAGCGCGCTGTACAGCTCGGGGAAGCGCAGGTCATAGCAGACGCTCAGGCCCAGGCGCCCGACCGGGGTATCGGCGACCACTACCTGGCCGCCATGGGCGTAGTCATCGGATTCGCGATAGCGGCCACGGTTATCGGCGACATCGACATCGAACAGGTGCAGCTTGTCGTAGCGCGCCACCTGCTCACCGTGCTCATCGATCAGCAACGAGCAGGCATGGGCCTTGGCTTCGGCCTGGCCGACCGGCGGCAGCGGCAAGGTCCCGGCCACTATCCATAACTTGAGGTCACGGGCGGTCTGTTTCAACCAGGGCAGGATCGGGCCTTCGCCCAGCGCTTCGGCGCGGCCGATTGCGGCGCTGTCGCGCCGGCCCATGGCAGCGAAGTTCTCCGGCAGCACGGCAAGCCGTGCACCGCCTGCGGCTGCCTGCTCAAGCAGTTGCCGGGCGCGCACCAGGTTGGCCAGAACGTCGCTCTGGCTGACCATCTGGATAACCGCTGACTTCATCCCGGCTCCTAGCGTGATTTTTCGAAAGGTTTGATAAAGCTTATCTTAGGCTCTTTCCACGGACCTTCGACGCGATAATGCACGCTGGCGTAGCGCGCCACCCGGTCACCGAGCAGGCGATCAACCAGGAACAGCGCCCCGCCGATGGCCGGCGCACCGACGATCAGCGCGGCAATCGGCAGGTTGTTGGTCACCGGCAGGGTCACCAGCAGGTTGGCGTCGACCCGGTCACGGACCATGTCCAGGGTGCCGTCCAGCTCAAGGTTGCTGGAGGGGCCGGTGACGGTGATCGGTTCGCGGGTCACATACACCCCTTCACTGGCCACCAGCAGGCCTTTGACCCGGTCGTAGCTCAGGCCCTTGTCGAGCAGGTCGGAGAAGTCCAGACGCAGGCGCCGGCCAATCGAGTTGAAGTTGAGCAGGCCGAACACGCGCAGGGCCTGGGCGCCACCTTCGACTTCGACGAACTGGCCTTTGCGCAGGGCGGCGTCGAGGCTGCCGGAGAAGCGCTTGAGGCCGACCCAGGCTGGCGAGCCGGGCCAGCGGCCGTCGACATCCAGGCGAAAGTCCCGGCTGGTGACGGTCGGCGCAAAGTTGAAAGCCTTGAGGATGTCCGCCAGGTTCTTGCCTTCCAGACGGCCCTTGTACCAACTGCTGCTCGCCCCTGGCGCCCCTTCCCAACCGCCATTACCGTCGATCTGCAGGCCTTTGACACTGACATCGAGGTCATTGAGGGCGATGCCCTTGGCAGTCGGACGAACTTTGACCGCCCAGCTGCCGAGCAGGTCATCGCCACGGAACAGCTTGTCGATGGAAAGATCAACGGCCGGAATCTTGCGCGGATCAATACTCGCCATCGGGTCCGGGCCGTCATCGGAAGACGCTTCGGCGGGGTCGGCGGCCGGCAGGTGAATGGTCTGCAGGTTGATTACCATCGGCGCGCCCTTGGCATCCGGGATCCGCGCGTTACCGATGACTTCCTTGCTGTCCAGGCGCACGACCCAGAGGTTGCCACCGCGATCGACACGCACCACCGCCTGCGCCAGGTTCAGGCCAAAGCCCTTGAGCTGGCCAATACTCAGGTCGACGCCACGCAGCGTCTGCTTGGCACTGCCACCCGGGTCGTTGCCGGCAAAGCGCTCGAACTGCTTCTGCCAGGGCTCCAGGTCCAGCTCGGCCAGGCGACCGCGCACACGCAGGCCCTGGCCAGGCGGCAACTGTGCGGTACCGGCGCCGAACAGCAGTTCACCGCGGCCCTGGTCGAGCTTGTCCATGGGCGCGGCGTAGATGGCCTTGGCAACGTCGGCATAAGTGACATTAAAGCGCCGCTCCGGCCCCTGCAGCCCCATGCTGAACTGGCTGTTGCGGGTCTCGTTGGCGGCCTTGCCGAACGGCGCGGGCAAATCCACCGCCAGGCCCTTGAGGCTGGAATCGACAGTCAAGGTGTTGTCGCGGCTGCCCAGGCTGACCTGCAACTGGTAAGGCAGCTCCCCGGAAAGCGGCAGGGCCTGTTTGACCTGCAGCCAGTCGGTCAGTGACTTGAGCGGCATCTGCCCTTTGGCGTTGATGCGGGTCTGCATCTGCCCGGGCTTGCCTTCGGCAAAGATCTGCGCGGTGATCGGCTTGTCGAAAGCCCGCGCACTGATGTTCTCGCCGCTCAAGCCTTTGTCGAAGTCAAAGCGCAAGTCACCCTTGAGCTGATGGAGTTCCAGGGCAGGTGAAGCGATCTTCAGCCGTGCATCGCGAACATTGAAGTCAACGACCACCTTGGGTTGCTGGCCTTTGGCCAGGGGAATATCCAGCTTGAGCTTGCCCTTGAGATCGCCCTCGCCCTCCCAGCCGGCAAACATCGGCCCGGTGCCGATAGGCGCGTCCTGGAGGATCTTCAGGCCGTCGCCAAGCCCGCCGTCAAATTCGCCGTCCAGGTACAGGTGATTGTGTTCACCGGCGGCAACATGGGGAATGTTGACCTCGACGTTGCGTACCTGAGTATTGAGTAACTGTCCGCTTTGCGCCTTGATGCGCACACCATCGTCGTCGATAAACACGTCACCGGCGACTTTCTGCACCTGAGGCCAGCCGGGCTGAAAATCCAGGGCGGCGTCATGGACTTTGAAGAACAGGCTGATACTGCGGGCCTGCTCCGAGGCGCCGTGGTTGAGCGAGCCCTGGTACTGGAAGTAACCCTCATCGACCGCGCCCTTGAGGATCGCCGTGCGCAGCCATTCATCCAGCGCCGGGCTTAGTACTTCGGGCAGGTACTTGGCGGTGTAGCGGCCATCGCCGTCGACCAGGCCGACGCGCAGGTCCATGTAGTCTTCACGGGTTTCATCGAACAGCAGGCGAATGAGGAAGTCGCCGGCAATCTTGCCCTCCTCGCCCAGCACCTTCAGGTACGGCGCGATCAGGGTGAAGCCTTCCTGGTCCAGGCGCCAGGTCAGGCGTGCGTTGGCTTTCTGGTAATGCCAGGGTTTCTCGAAGATCGGGTACAGGTGCAGCATGAAGGCATCGGTATCCAGGCGCAGTTCGCCCTGGCCGAGGTCACCGCTGATACTGCCGCTGACATTACCGGCAGCCGGTGCACCGTGATAGGCGTCAAAGCCAACCCGCTCAAGGTTGGCAGCAAAACTCAGGCGCTGGTCGCCGGTGGCTTTAGGCCGCACATCCAGGCGCACGTTACGCAAGGCCCCGGTGACCTTGAGGCCATCGACCACGGCCATGAGTTTTTCCGGCAGCGGCGCCAGCGCGTCGATCAGCGGCGTAACCGGGGTCAGGTCGAGACGGTCGGCCTGGATCGCCCAGGTTTCCTCGCTCGACTCGGTCGCGGCCGTCTGCTTGAGCTGCACATGGGATTCCCAGCGGGTCTTGCCCAGACTCATGGCCAGCGAGTCGACCAGCACCTCCAGGCCCTTGTCGCCGCGCTGGAACCAGGCATTGAGGGCCAGGTTGTCAATCTGCACGGGCTTGCGTTCGGCATGATTGCCGCGCAGCTCTGGCGCATTCAGGCGCACCACAGCGCTTTGCAACTGGCCCTTGCCCCAGTTCAGCCACAGCTCGCCACCGGCGCGCAGCTCAGTGGCCTGCCACTGGCCCAGCAGGCGTGGCGGCAGCCAGCGCGCCCAGTCGCTTTGCGGCAGGCTCAGGTAGGCATCGATTTCACCGTCGCGCCACTGGCTGGGGCGAATCCGGCTGCGCAGGCTCAACGCCAGTGGCTGGCCATCGGGCAAGGTCAGCCGCGCGTCCAGGCGCTGGCGCACACTGCCGGTCTGCAGGCCGAGGCTGACGTAGGTGAGGGTCATGGGTTCGCGCTGGAACGGCTCTAGGGTCACCTGGCTGTCGACCACGGTGACTTTCGACACCACCTGGATCTGCTTGAGCAGTTGCTCGGGGTCGAGTGGTTTGTCGTCTTTTTTCGGCAGGCCTTCCAGGGCCCAGGCGCCGTTCTGGTCCTCGCGCAGGCTCAGTTGCAGGCCGCCAACTTCGAGGTTGGCCAGGCGCACCTGGCGCTCGACCAGGCTGGCCCACAGGTCCGGCACCAGCCTGACGCCGTCCAGGCGCAGGGCACTGGGCCCTTCGCCGACCTGGATATCGCGTACCCGCACGATCGGCGCCAGGCCGCTCCAGTGCCCTTCCAGGGCACCGATATGCACCGGCAGGCCCAAGGCTTGCTCGGCCTTGTCCTCGACCTCGGCACGGTACTCGGCCACCAGCGGGATGAACTGCCGGCCGAGACTGACATAAAGCGCCACCAACACCGCCAGCAAGGCACTGATGCCCAACCCCCAGCGGGTCAAGGCGCCGAGAACGCGCATCAGTCGTTCCATGCCTGTGGCCCTCCAGATCGTGCCTTAACTATGGCCGCAACCCGGCGGTTTGCCAGCCGGCGCACTGCGCAATGTTGTTCAGACCGAGTCAGAGGAGCACCACATCATATTGTTCCTGGGAATACATGGACTCGACCTGGAAGCGAATGGTTCGACCAATGAAGGCTTCAAGTTCGGCAACGTTACCCGATTCTTCATCCAGCAGGCGGTCGACCACCTTCTGGTTGGCCAGCACCCGGTAGCCTTCAGCCTGGTAGGCGCGGGCTTCGCGGAGGATCTCGCGGAAAATTTCGTAACAGACGGTCTCGGGGGTTTTCAGCTTGCCCCGGCCCTGGCAGCAATAGCAGGGCTCACAGAGTACCTGCTCGAGGCTTTCGCGGGTGCGCTTGCGGGTCATCTGCACCAGGCCCAGCTCGGTGATGCCGATGATGTTGGTCTTGGCGTGGTCGCGCTCCAGCTGTTTTTCCAGGGTCCGCAGTACCTGGCGCTGGTGCTCTTCATCTTCCATGTCGATGAAGTCAATGATGATGATCCCGCCGATATTGCGCAGGCGCAGTTGCCGGGCAATGGCGGTGGCCGCCTCGAGGTTGGTTTTGAAGATGGTCTCTTCAAGATTGCGGTGGCCGACAAAAGCCCCGGTATTGACGTCGATGGTGGTCATCGCCTCGGCCGGGTCGACTACCAGGTAACCGCCGGATTTGAGCGGCACCTTGCGGTCCAGGGCGCGCTGGATCTCGTCTTCGACGCCGTAGAGGTCGAAGATCGGTCGCTCGCCCGGGTAGTGTTCCAGACGATCGGCGATTTCCGGCATCAATTCGGCGACAAACTGCGTGGTTTTCTGAAATGTTTCCCGCGAATCGATGCGGATCTTCTCGATTTTCGGGTTAACCAGATCGCGCAGAGTGCGCAGGGCCAGGCCGAGGTCTTCGTAGATTTCGGTCGGCGCGCCGACGGTCTTGATCTGCGCGCCGATCTGCTCCCAGAGCCTGCGCAGGTAGCGGATGTCCATGAGGATTTCATCGGCCCCGGCGCCTTCGGCGGCGGTACGCAGGATGAAACCACCGGCATCCTGGATATTTTCCTGGGCGATGCAGTCAGTCACCACCTGCTTGAGGCGCTCGCGTTCGGCTTCGTCTTCGATCTTCAGCGAAATACCGACATGACTGGTGCGCGGCATGTACACCAGGTAGCGCGACGGGATCGACAGCTGGGTGGTCAGGCGCGCGCCCTTGGAGCCGATCGGGTCCTTGGTCACCTGCACCACCAGGCTCTGGCCTTCGTGCACCAGCGCGCTGATGCTCTCGACCGACGAGCCTTCGCGCAGGGAGATTTCCGAGGCGTGGATGAACGCCGCACGGTCCAGGCCGATGTCGACGAAGGCCGCCTGCATGCCCGGCAGTACCCGCACCACCTTGCCTTTGTAGATGTTGCCGACGATGCCACGGCGCTGGGTGCGCTCGACATGCACCTCCTGCAGTACACCGTTCTCCACCACCGCCACGCGTGATTCCATCGGTGTGATGTTGATCAGAATCTCTTCACTCATGGCAGGCTCTCGTCAAAGGACTTCAGTAATCATGGATCGCTCGCGGGCGACTGGCTAGGGCAGTTCTGGCTAATCCTCGCTCAACAGGCCGGCAGACGCTGCCAGCAGGGGATGGCGAATTGACCGAGCAGTTCGGCGGTTTCGTTCAAGGGCAGGCCGACCACGGCCGAATAGCTGCCTTCAAGGCGCTGCACGAACACCGCCCCCAGGCCCTGAATGGCGTAGCTTCCGGCCTTGTCGGCAGGTTCGCCGCTGGCCCAGTAGGCCTCGGCTTCCTCGGCACTGATGGGGCGAAACCGCACACGGCTTGTGACATTGACGCTCAGGCAACGCTGATGATCGGCCACGGCCACCGCCGTCATTACCTGGTGCTCGTGCCCGGACAGGGCTGCCAGCATGGCCAGGGCATCTTCGCGGTTTTGCGGTTTACCGAGAATTCGACCTTCGAGCACCACGGCGGTATCGGCGCCCAGCACTGCTACCGGGCCCTCGCTACCTTCGGGTAGTGACGCAAGGCCAGCGCACGCTTTCTCCCGCGCCAGACGCTCGACGTAAGCTGCTGCAGCCTCTGCGGGCAGCGGCGTCTCGTCGATCGCGGCACTGAGCGAAGTAAAGGGAACACCGATCTGGGTCAGCAACTCACGGCGGCGTGGCGAGCCAGAGGCCAGGTACAGCAGGGTCATCTTGACGTCTCCCTGTCAGCGTTGAATGTGAGTGCTCAGTTGATGCTCAGGCGTCGGCGCAGACCACGCAGGCCATAGCTGATCCACGGCCAGAGCAAGGCGCTGATGACCGCCGACCAGATCAGCGCCAGGGTCGGCAAGCGGTTGCCGGTCAGGGCGCTGAGCCACAGCTGGATCAACTGGGCCAGGCCGAAAATCACCAGGATCACCAGGCTCTGCTGCCACATCGGGAACATCCGCAGGCGCTGTTGCAACGACAGCACCAGGAAAGTGATCAGGGTCAGCACCAGGGCGTTCTGCCCCAGCAAGGTGCCATACAGCACATCCTCAGCCAGGCCGAGGACGAATGCAGTGGTCATCCCGACCCGGTGCGGCACGGCCAGGGTCCAGAAGGCCAGCAACAGGGCCAGCCACATCGGCCGGAACACTTCGGCGAACTGCGGCATGGGCGACACGCTGAGCAGCATGCCGATCAGAAAGCTCAGCCAGATGACCCAGCCATTACGGCTGCGGGTGCTTACCATCAGTGTCTCTCCCGGGTAATGACTGGCGCGCCGGGAACCGCAGCAGGGGCTGCGGGGGCTGCCGTGGCGGGCGGATGGGCACTGGTTGCCGGTGCGGCTGGCGTCGTGGCAGCCGGCGCCGGGGTGGCCGCAGCCGGTGCAGCCGGGGCGCTGCCAGGCGCAGGCGCGGCCGCCGAAGCGGGCAGGCCCTGGCGATCAGCCTCTTCCTGGGCAATCGCGGCATCGCTGGCACGTTGCTCGGGCGAGCGGCTATCGGTGAACACCAGCAGCAAGTAACGGCTGCGGTTGAGCGCAGCGGTCGGAATCGCCCGGACAATGGCAAACGGCTGGCCTGAGTCGTGGATCACTTCCTTGACCGTGGCCACCGGGTAACCGGCCGGGAAGCGCTGGCCGAGGCCGGAGCTGACCAGCAGGTCGCCTTCCTTGATGTCGGCGGTGTCGGCTACATGGCGCAGTTCGAGGCGCTCGGGGTTGCCGGTACCGCTGGCAATTGCCCGCAAGCCGTTGCGGTTGACCTGCACCGGAATGCTATGAGTGGTGTCGGTCAGCAGCAGTACCCGCGAGGTGTAGGGCATCAGTTCGACCACCTGGCCCATCAGGCCACGCGCGTCGAGCACCGGCTGACCGAGGACCACGCCATCGCGCTCGCCCTTGTTGATCAGGATCCGGTGAGTGAAAGGATTGGGATCGACGCCGATCAGCTCAGCAACTTCGACCTTCTCGTTGACCAGCGCCGAGGAGTTGAGCAACTCGCGCAGGCGCACGTTCTGCTCGGTCAGGGCCGCCAGCTTCTGCAGGCGACCTTGCAGGAGCAAGGCTTCGGTCTTGAGTTTTTCGTTTTCAGCGGCGAGTTCGGTACGGCTGCCAAACTGGCTGGCAACCCCCTGCCACACGCGCTGGGGCAGATCGGTAACCAGGTAGGACGGCATCAGCACCAGGCCCATCTGGCTACGCATTGGCTTGAGCAGGGTGAAGCGCGCGTCGACCACCATCAGGGTGATCGACAGCACAACCAGCACGAGCAGGCGTACGCCCAGCGAAGGGCCCTTGGCGAAAAGCGGTTTAATGGGCCGCTCCTCGTGGACGACGATTCAAGAGGTCATTCATACGGCAACGCACCGGCCTGCTTGCGGATTGACGGAAAACGACGCCCACACGGACGTCAGCCCAGCACATACAGGTAGCACTGTGGGCACTACCTGTAAACCGGGCGGCGTGAACTGCGGGCTCCGGCTTATTCGCTGGAGAGCAGGTCCATGGTGTGTTTGTCCATCATTTCCAGGGCACGGCCACCACCGCGAGCTACGCAGGTCAGCGGGTCTTCGGCGACGATTACCGGCAGGCCGGTTTCCTGTGCCAGCAGCTTGTCGAGGTCGCGCAGCAGGGCGCCACCACCGGTCAGCACCAGGCCACGCTCGGCGATGTCCGAAGCCAGCTCCGGCGGCGACTGCTCCAGGGCGCTCTTGACCGCCTGGACGATGGTCGCCAGGGATTCCTGCAACGCTTCCAGCACTTCGTTGGAGTTCAGGGTGAAGGCACGTGGCACGCCCTCGGCCAGGTTGCGGCCGCGGACATCGACTTCACGAACTTCGCCACCCGGATAGGCGGTACCGATTTCCTGCTTGATGCGCTCGGCGGTGGACTCACCGATCAGGCTGCCGTAGTTGCGGCGCACGTAGGTGACGATGGCTTCGTCGAAACGGTCGCCACCGACTCGTACGGATTCGGCGTAGACCACACCGTTCAAGGAGATCAGCGCGATTTCAGTGGTACCACCACCGATATCGACGACCATCGAACCGCGGGCTTCCTCGACCGGCAGGCCGGCACCGATGGCGGCGGCCATTGGCTCTTCGATCAGGAACACTTCACGGGCACCGGCGCCCAGCGCCGACTCACGAATGGCCCGGCGCTCGACCTGGGTCGATTTGCACGGCACGCAGATCAGTACCCGCGGGCTTGGCTGCAGGAAGCTGTTTTCGTGAACCTTGTTGATGAAGTACTGCAGCATTTTTTCGCAAACGCTGAAATCGGCGATCACGCCGTCTTTCATCGGACGAATGGCAGCAATGTTGCCAGGCGTACGGCCCAGCATGCGCTTTGCCTCGGTACCGACAGCGACGACACTTTTCTGGTTGCCGTGAGTACGAATGGCCACAACCGATGGCTCATTCAGGACGATACCGCGCTCACGCACGTAAATAAGGGTGTTGGCAGTGCCCAGGTCGATGGAAAGATCGCTGGAAAACATGCCACGCAGTTTCTTGAACATGGGAAAGTGACCCTAGGCAACGCGTGGGTAAAAAAGTGCGGCAAACTCTAACAACGGCGGGGATTTTGGGCAAGGCACCAATATGTTAAATTGGCGGTTTTTCCGAGCAAGCCTGCACATGATCGCGGCCTTATGACCGTAATACTGCCAGCATGTTCCTCATCGCGGAGCAAATCCGTTTCTGTTTTCCCAGGAGATCCCCATGGCGCTTGAACGCTGCGACGTGGAAAAGATCGCTCATTTGGCCCGACTGGGCCTGAATGAAGCCGATCTGCCACGCACTACCGATGCCCTGAACAGTATTCTGGGACTGGTCGACCAGATGCAAGCGGTCGACACCACTGGCATCGAGCCACTGGCCCACCCTCTGGAAGCCACCCAGCGCCTGCGCGCCGACGTGGTAACAGAAAGTAACCATCGCGACAGCTACCAGGCCATCGCCCCGGCGACGGAAAACGGCCTGTACCTGGTTCCGAAAGTCATCGAGTAAGGGAATAGAGCCTGCCATGCATCAACTGACCCTGGCCGAGATCGCCCGCGGACTCGCCGACAAGAAGTTTTCTTCCGAAGAGCTGACCCGCGCCCTGTTGGCGCGCATCAACCAGCTCGACCCGCAAATCAACAGCTTCATCAGCGTCACCGAAGACCTGGCCATCAGCCAGGCCCGGGCCGCCGACGCCCGCCGCGCCGCCGGCGAGAGCGGCGCCCTGCTCGGTGCACCGATCGGCCACAAGGACCTGTTCTGCACCCAGGGCATCCGCACCAGTTGCGGCTCGAAGATGCTCGACAACTTCAAGGCGCCGTACGACGCCACCGTGGTCAGCAAGCTGGCCGAAGCTGGCGCCGTGACCCTGGGCAAGACCAACATGGACGAATTCGCCATGGGTTCGGCCAACGAGAGCAGCTACTACGGTGCGGTGAAAAACCCGTGGAACCTCGAGCACGTGCCGGGCGGTTCGTCCGGTGGCTCGGCGGCCGCGGTTGCTGCGCGCCTGCTGCCTGGCGCCACCGCCACCGACACCGGTGGTTCGATCCGACAGCCGGCAGCGCTGACCAGCCTGACCGGGCTGAAACCGACCTACGGTCGGATTTCGCGCTGGGGCATGATCGCCTACGCCTCGAGCCTCGACCAGGCCGGCCCGCTGGCCCGCACTGCCGAAGACTGCGCGCTGCTGCTGCAAGGCATGGCCGGTTTCGACGCCAAGGACTCCACCAGCATCGACGAACCGGTGCCGGACTACAGCGCCAGCCTCAACGCCTCGCTCCAGGGCCTGCGCATCGGCCTGCCGAAGGAATACTTCGGTGCCGGCCTCGACCCGCGCATCGCCGACCTGGTCCAGGCCAGCGTCAAGGAGCTGGAAAAGCTCGGCGCGGTGGTCAAGGAAATCAGCCTGCCGAACATGCAGCACGCCATCCCGGCCTACTACGTGATCGCCCCGGCGGAGGCCTCGTCCAACCTGTCGCGTTTCGACGGTGTACGTTTCGGCTACCGCTGCGAGAGCCCGGTCGACCTCACCGACCTGTACAAGCGCTCCCGCGGCGAAGGCTTCGGCCCTGAAGTACAGCGCCGGATCATGGTCGGGGCCTACGCCCTGTCGGCCGGTTACTACGATGCCTACTACCTGCAGGCACAGAAAATCCGCCGCCTGATCAAGAACGACTTCATGGCGGCGTTCAACGACGTCGACGTGATCCTCGGCCCGACCACGCCAAACCCGGCCTGGAAGATCGGCGCCAAGAACAACGACCCGGTCGCCGAGTACCTGGAAGACTTCTACACCATCACCGCCAACCTCGCCGGCGTGCCAGGCCTGTCGATGCCGGCCGGTTTCGTCGATGGTCTGCCGGTTGGCGTGCAGCTGCTGGCACCGTATTTCCACGAAGGCCGCCTGCTCAACGTCGCGCACCGCTACCAGCAAGTGACTGACTGGCACACTCGCGCACCTAACGGCTTCTGAGGGATCACCACATGCAATGGGAAGTTGTCATCGGGCTGGAGATTCACACCCAGCTCGCCACCCAGTCGAAGATTTTCTCCGGCAGCGCCACCACTTTCGGCTCCGAGCCGAACACCCAGGCCAGCCTGATCGATCTGGGCATGCCCGGCGTACTGCCGGTGCTCAACCAGGAAGCGGTGCGCATGGCCTGCATGTTCGGCCTGGCCATCGATGCCGAGATCGGCCAGCACAACGTGTTCGCGCGCAAGAACTACTTCTACCCCGACCTGCCCAAGGGCTACCAGATCAGCCAGATGGAACTGCCGATCGTCGGCAAGGGCCACCTGGACATCGCCCTCGAAGACGGCACGGTCAAGCGCGTCGGCATCACCCGTGCGCACCTTGAAGAAGACGCCGGCAAGAGCCTGCACGAAGACTTCAGCGGCTCCACCGGCATCGACCTCAACCGCGCCGGCACCCCGCTGCTGGAGATCGTCTCCGAGCCGGACATGCGCAACGCCAAGGAGGCCGTGGCCTACGTCAAGGCCATCCACGCCCTGGTGCGCTACCTGGGCATCTGCGACGGCAACATGGCCGAAGGCTCGCTGCGTTGCGACTGCAACGTCTCGGTACGCCCCAAGGGCCAGGCCGAGTTCGGTACCCGCTGCGAGATCAAGAACGTCAACTCGTTCCGCTTCATCGAGCGCGCGATCAACACCGAAGTGCAGCGCCAGATCGAGCTGATCGAAGACGGCGGCCGGGTCATCCAGGAAACCCGCCTGTACGATCCGAACAAGGACGAGACCCGCTCCATGCGCAGCAAGGAGGAAGCCAACGACTACCGTTACTTCCCCGACCCGGACCTGCTGCCGGTGGTCATCGAAAGCGCCTTCCTTGAAGAGGTGCGCGCCACCCTGCCGGAACTGCCACCGCAAAAGCGTGAGCGCTTCCAGAGCCAGTTCGGCCTTTCGGCCTATGACGCCAACGTCCTGGCGACCAGCCGCGAACAGGCCGACTACTTCGAACAGGTGGTCGGTGTGTGCGGCGACGCCAAGCTTGCCGCCAACTGGGTCATGGTCGAGCTGGGCAGCCTGCTGAACAAGCTGGGCCTGGAGATCGACCAGTCGCCGGTCACTGCCGAGCACCTGGGCGGCATGCTCAAGCGCATCCTCGACAACACCATCAGCGGCAAGATTGCCAAGGTGGTGTTCGAGAAGATGGCCGCCGGCGACGGCGATGCCGACCAGATCATCGAAGCCGAGGGCCTCAAGCAGGTCACCGACAGCGGTGCGATCGAGAAGGTCCTGGACGAAGTGCTGGCCGCCAACGCCGAGCAGGTCGAGCAATACCGCGCTGCGGATGAAGCCAAGCGCGGCAAGATGTTCGGCTTCTTCGTCGGCCAGGCCATGAAAGCCTCCAAAGGCAAGGCCAACCCGCAGCAAGTGAACCAATTGCTCAAGAGCAAGCTCGAAGGGTAATTGCGTCGCCTGCTAAATCGCGGGTCAAGTCGGGGCGCCGCACCGACTTGACCCGCGATGGCCACCCTACGGAGCATCTGCATACATGTGGCGTCCCCTCAGCGCACTCGCGCTTTTCACCCTGCTGGCCGGCTGCGCCAGCCACGATATCGACCCCCGCGGTTACGACAAGACCGGCACCGCCTCCTATTACGGCTCCCGTCACCACGGTAAACGCACCGCCAGTGGCGAGCCTTTCAACCAGCACGGCATGACCGCCGCCCACCGCAGCCTGCCCTTCGGCACGCGGGTCAAGGTCACCAACCTCAACAACGAACGCAGCGTCGTGGTGCGCATCAACGACCGCGGCCCGCATACCCGTGGCCGGCTGATCGACCTGTCGCGCGCCGCCGCGGATAAACTCGGGATGATCCGTAGCGGAACCGCGCGCGTACGGGTACAAAGTCTCAGCGATTGACCTGACCCCGGAGCCCGACCATTTTCGACCTGGCCGCTTTACCCACTTTCAGCCTGCTGCAGTTGAGCATCGGCCTGCTGTTGCTGATCGCCGGCGCCGAACTGCTGGTGCGCGCCGCCCTGCGCCTGGCCGCCAGCCTGCAAGTGCGGCCATTGATCATCGGCCTGAGCCTGGTGGCATTCGGCAGCAGCGCGCCGCAACTGACCGTCAGCCTGCAGGCGGCCTACACCGGCGCGCCGGATGTCGCGGTCGGCAGCGTGATCGGCAGTAACATCTTCAACATTCTCGTGACCCTGGGCCTGGCCGCGCTGATCATCCCGCTGCGGGTCTCGCGCCAGCTGGTTCGCCTGGATATCCCGCTGATGATCGCCGCGAGCCTGGCGGTGTACCTGCTGGCCTTCAACGAACTGCTCGGGCGCCTGGAAGGAGCCCTGCTGCTGTGTGGCCTGTTCGGCTACCTGGCGATCCTCTGGCACCAGTCCCGCCACCACGCGCGCACCTACCCGTCCCCCGGACCGCGCCCGCAGCGTGGCGGCCGGTTCTGGCTTGGTAGTGTGCTGCTGATGCTGGCCGGGCTTGGCCTGCTCAGCCTGGCCGGTCATCTGCTGCTGGAGGCAGCGGTAGAGGTGGCGCAGGACCTGGGCCTGTCGGAACGGGTCATCGGCCTGACTGTGGTCGCGGTCTGCACCTCGCTACCGGAACTGGCCACCTCGCTGATCGCCGCCCTGCGTGGCGAGCGGGAGATCGCCGTGGGCAACGTGATCGGCAGCAACCTGTTCAACCTGCTGGCGGTGCTCGGCCTGACCGCGTTGGTCGCCCCCGAGCCGCTGTCGATCTCGCCCAATGCCCTGGCCTTCGACCTGCCGGTGATGCTCGGGGTCGCGGTGCTGGCGCTGCCGGTGTTCTACTCCGGTTACCGGGTGACCCGCGCCGAAGGGCTGGTGTTCCTCTGCCTGTACCTGGCTTATGGTCTGCATGTGGTGGCCTTCACCACCGGCATGCCGCTGGCCAGCCGGCTTGAAAAACTGATGCTGTTCTACGCATTGCCAGCACTGGGGGCGTTGCTGCTGTACACCACCCTGCGTGCCTGGCGCCGCCAACACTAAGGAAAACAACATGGGCGACAACAACAAATCCGGCGAACAGGTTCGCCGCCAGGTCATGGGCGATGCCTTCGTCGATCGCGCTTTGAGCAATGCCACCGACTTCAGCCAGCCGCTGCAGGATTTCGTCAACGAACATGCGTGGGGCAGCGTCTGGAGCCGCGAAGGCCTGCCGCTGAAAACCCGCAGCCTGATCACCCTCGCCGCCCTCACCGCACTCAAATGCCCGCAGGAGCTCAAGGGCCACGTGCGTGGCGCCCTGAACAACGGTTGTACGGTCGAGGAAATTCGCGAGGCGCTGCTGCACTGCGCGGTGTACGCCGGCGTGCCGGCAGCGGTCGATGCCTTTCGCGCCGCCCAGGAAGTGATCGACAGCTACCCGCAGAGCTGATCGATCACTTGCGCCAAGGCCGTCAGTTGCTGACGACGACGGCCTTCTGACTTTTCTTCTTCAGCCAGAACGCCACACCCAGGGTGGCGATCCAGGCCGGGATCAGCATCACCGAAATGCGGATCGGCGGGGTCAGGTACATCACCACCAGAATCAGCCCGATGAACGCCAGGCACAGGTAGTTGGTCACCGGGTGGCCCCAGCTCTTGTAGAAGGTCGACTCGCCCGACGCCTGCTTGGCGCGGCGGAATTTAAGGTGGGTAATGCTGATGCTGGCCCAGTTGATCACCAGCGCCGAAACCGCCAGGGCCATCAGCAGGCCGAAGGCTTCGCCCGGCATCAGGTAGTTGATCAGCACGCACAAGCCGGTGGCCAGGGCAGAAACACCGAGGGCCGTCAGCGGCACGCCACGGCGGTTGACCTTGAGCAGCGCACGCGGCGCGTCACCCTGGCTGGCCAGACCGAACAGCATGCGGCTGTTGCAGTACACGCAGCTGTTGTACACCGACAGCGCGGCGGTCAGTACCACCACGTTGAGGATGGTCGCTACCAGGTTGCTGTCCAGGTTGTGGAAGATCATCACGAACGGGCTGCCGCCCTGCACCACCTTCTGCCACGGGTACAGCGACAGCAGCACCGCCAGGGCGCCGATGTAGAAAATCAGGATGCGATAGACCACCTGGTTGGTGGCACGCGGGATGCTGTGGCGCGGGTTGTCGGCTTCGGCAGCGGTGATACCGACCAGTTCCAGGCCGCCGAAGGAGAACATGATCACCGCCATGGCCATCAGCAAACCGCTGAAGCCGTTGGGGAAGAAGCCGCCGTACTGCCAGAGGTTGGCGACGCTGGCGTCCGGCCCGCCATTGCCGCTGGCCAGCAGCCAGGCGCCAAAGCCGATCATGCTGACGATGGCGATGACCTTGACCAGGGCGAACCAGAACTCCATTTCGCCGTAGACCTTCACCTGGGTGAGGTTGATCAGGTTGATCACCACGAAGAAGATCGCCGCCGTCGCCCAGGTCGGGAAGTCCGGCCACCAGTACTGCACGTAGATACCCACGGCCGTCAGCTCGGCCATGCCGACCAGCACATAGACCACCCAGTAGTTCCAGCCGGAAACAAAACCGGCGAACTCGTTCCAGTAGCGGTGGGCAAAGTGGCTGAAGCTGCCGGCTACCGGCTCGTCGACCACCATCTCGCCCAGCTGGCGCATGATAAAGAACGCCATCAGGCCGGCAATCGCATACCCCAGCAGCACGGCCGGACCGGCCATCTGGATGGTCTGGGCAATACCCAGGAACAGGCCGGTACCGATGGCGCCACCCAGGGCAATCAACTGGATATGGCGATTCTTCAACCCGCGCTGTAATCGCTCTGGGGGGTTCTGTTCTTGCATGAAATGTCCTTGAAGGTGGAAGGCAGTGTTGGCTTTATTGTCGGCACAGAATCTAGATCCAGCCGCCCCACTGCAAGAGGAAAATGCCGATATTCGTGGTTATGGCGGCCATCAGCGTAGTAATTACGATGATCGAGGCGGCCAGTTCATGGTTACCGTTGGCCGCGCGGGCCATCACATAACTGGCCGCGGCGGTCGGGCTGCCGATGTACAGGAACAGGATACCCAGCTCCGCGCCGCGAAAGCCGCAAAGCCAGGCCGCCAGGGTGCCGATCACCGGCAACCAGATCATCTTCACCAGGCTGGCGCTGACCGCCAGGCCACCGCTTTCGCGCAGTGACGCCAGCGACAGGGTACCGCCAATGCAGATCAATGCCAGCGGCAGGGTCATCTGCGCCAGGTAATCACCGGAGGTCAGCAACCAGTTGGGCAGCGGCACTTGCCCGTAGGCCATGGGCGTGGCGAGCAGCACGCTGATGATCAGCGGGTTGCGCAGGATACTCTTGCAGATGCTCCAGGGGTCGGACTTCATGCTCGGGCTGTACACCGCCAGCACCACCGACGACAGCGAGTTGTACAGCAGTATCACCAGGCCGGCGAGGATCGCCCCCAGCGAAATGCCGTAATCGCCATACATGCTTGCCGCCAGTGCCAGGCCGATAACCCCGTTGTTGCCGCGAAAGCCGCCCTGGGTGTAGATGCCGCGGTCTTCACGCGGGCAGCGCCACAGGGCGAAGCCCCAGGCCAGGGCAAAACTGCCCAGGGTGGCGACCACGAAGAACACCAGCAGCCCGGGCTTGACCGCCGCCGTCAGGTCGGCGTGATAAATCCCCAAAAACAGCAGAGCCGGCATGCACACGTTGAACACCAGCGACGAGGCGGTGTGGATGAAGCCGTCGTTGATGGCCTTGATGCGTTTGAGCAGCACGCCCATGAACAGCATGGCGAACACCGGCGCCGTGATGTTCAGCGTCTGGATAAAGAGGGCGAGCATGCAGGGTGGTCCCGATGGCTGTCGTTAGGGGGCTAATGATACGTCAGCCACCGATTGATGAATCGTATTCCTGTGTAAGAAAAAAGAGTTGTTGACGTAGGAAATGGTTTGGATATGATCGAAACAACTGTACATACATACAGTTATTTAGGTAAATCCATGACATCTCAAAGGAGTTGAATATGTCAGGTATGCAAACTGGACTGCACGCCCAAAAGGCGCTCGCCACCACCGTGGTCGCCGACCTCGACGCCCTGTTCAGCGTCAGCGGCATCAACATTCCCGGCCCTGACGCCCGCCTGGTGCTGGTGCTCGACGGCCATCACACGATCAAATACCACCGCCTTGGCCTGGCGGCCAAACCGCCTGCCAGTGGCAAGCCGGTACTGCGCTTCGAAGGCGGCGAACACACCGCCATCGGCGACAACACCCTGCTGCGCTTCAGCCACGACAGCGCGCCGATCCCGGCCTGGAAAGTCGCCCTGCACCTGGCCAATGGCCTGAGCCTAAGCTACGGCCAGATCGTCGCCCTGGGCGGCGATTTCTATGGCATTCCCGAGCGGCCGATTGCCGATGGCGCCACAGCCGAAGAACGCGTTGAACGTTTTGCCGCCGCCTTTGATTCACTGGCCGTGCTTCCCGCCTCCCGGGAAGAAGCCGGCAAGATCCTCGCGGTCATGCAGCGGGAAATCGCCGCCGCCAACCAGGCGATCAAAGACGGTCGCCAGCCTCATGAAGCCTACGACCAGTTGGGCGACACCCTCTCGGAAGAGTGGAACAAGATCACCGGCGGCGGCAGTTTCGTCTCGCCGATGTTCCCCCTGGGTCGCTATCTCAAGCTGGCCGCCAGCAACTGGGACCACTTCGGTGAATGGGCGCTGCTGGCGTATGTCGCCGGCCATACCGCCGCCTTGCGCCAGGCCGTGAAAGCTCGCGCCAGCGGCGATGACGGGCAGCTGGAACTGGCCTACGCGATGAACGCCTTCGCCGACCACTTCCTCACTGACCTGTTCTCCGCCGGCCACGTGCGGGTACCGCGCAAGGCGATCAAGGACAACGTCACCCCGGCCGATCTCGGCTCGCTGATCTCGCGCTTCATGCACGATGAAGACAGCAAGTACGGCCTGGTGCTGCGCAATGCCCAGGGCGATACCTGGCGCGGCTATGGCGACAAGCGCTACTTCGACAGCATCGACGTCGCCAACCGCAAACAGGTGGGCCTGGCGGTGCAGAAATCTGCCGATGAGATCTTCCAGGCATTCGACACCGGCAACCTGCCGGCGCCGACAGCCTATGGTGCGCTGCGCATCGCCGCTGACTTGCAAGCTGCCGTGGAAGGACAGGTGCCAGGCAACTTCGCCCCACTGTTTGCCCTGCGCAACGGCAAGCTGATGCGCCGCGCCGACGTCAACAACCTCAATGACCCGGCGCAGATCGACAACTGGTGGGGCTGGAGTACCTACCTGCTGCTCAAGGACTACAGCCCGAACAAACCCACCGGCTACCTCGATGCCCCTGCCAGCGCCCCGAGCATTCGCGCCGACGGCTGGCAGACCCAGGTACCGAGCCAGCCCAACTGGCTGCCCGGCCATGCCGTGCGTTATGCGGTGAGCGTGGTCAACGGTTTCAACGAGTCCTACATTGGCCCGTGGAGCGACTACGCCGAACTGACCGAGCGCTTCCAACCGACCCTGACGGTGCCGCTGGACACCTCCGGCAAGTCGGTGTCGCGCAATCTGTTCCGCCAGTTCCGCGGCGGTTCGCCGGAACTGATCGCCTCGCTGGATGCGAGCACCACGACCTATATCGATCAACAGCCGTGATAAGGAAATCACTCATGAGCATTACCCTGAACATTGAGCTGGCGTCGGGCCAGTCCCTCAAGGATGTACCCCTGGAGCTGCTGCGCGATGGCGTGGTGGTGGGTCGGGCCAAGCTGGCTGAAAGCGGCAAGGTGGTATTCGATGCCGCGCCCGGGGCCGGGCAACTGGCAGTGCGGGTGGATCGAACGATCCTCGGCGGCAAATAAATTGATCGCGGGGCAAGCCCGCTCCTACAGTAGGAGCGGGCTTGCCCCGCGATAGTCAATCAGCGCCGAACCGGGCGCTTTTGCAGCTTGCGCTGCAAGGTCCGCCGGTGCATGCCCAGGGCCCGGGCCGTGGCGGAGATATTGCCTTCATGTTCAGTCAGCACGCGCTGGATGTGTTCCCACTGCAGGCGGTCCACCGACATCGGGTTTTCCGGCACCAGGCTGTCGAGGTCGGCGTGCTCGGAAAGTAGCGCGGCCAGCACATCGTCGGCGTCGGCCGGCTTGCACAGGTAGTTGCAGGCACCGCGCTTGATCGCCTCGACTGCGGTGGCGATGCTCGAGTAACCGGTGAGGATCACCACGCGCATTTCCGGGTCCAGTTCCAGCAGCTTGGGCAACAGTACCAGGCCCGAATCGCCATCCATCTTCAGGTCCAGCGTGGCATAGTCCGGCACGTCGTCCTGGGCGATTTTCAGGCCCTCTTCGGCAGAACCTGCAGTGCTCACGCGAAAGCCGCGGCGACTCATGGCCCGGGCCATTACCCGGGTAAAAGTGGCGTCGTCGTCAACCAGCAGCAGGTGCGGCAGCTCTTCGCCTTCAACCTGGATTTCATCACTCATCACACATCTCCTCGCGCGTCACGCGGCAGGCGCAGCTCGGTGAGCGTACCGCCTTCTTCATGACTATAGAGTTTTACCGAGCCGCCAGCACGGGTCACGCTGGCCTTGCTCAAGAACAGGCCCAGGCCGAAGCCTTTGCCCTTGGTGGTAAAGAAGGGTTTGCCGATCGATTCGGCAATCGCTGCCGGCACGCCCGGGCCGTGGTCGCGGATGCTGATCACCATGTCCTGGGCGTCCCAGTCCAGACGCACTTCCAGGTCGTCAGGGCAAGCATCGGCGGCATTGTTCAACAGGTTCAGCAAGGCCTGGGTGAGGTCCGGCGGCGGCGCCAGGCGCGGCACATTGCCCTGGCCCAGGCGCTGGAAGCGGTAACTGGCCTCGGGGCGCATCAGGTGCCAGCGGTTGAGCGCTTCGTCGAGCCAGAAGGTCACTTCCTGGTTCTCGACCGCCAGGCGCCGGTTGGCTTCAGCAGCACGCACCAGGTTCTGCAGGGTCTCTTTACACAACTTGACCTGGTCCTGCAGCACTGCCAGGTCTTCCTGCAGCAGCGGGTCGCTGTGGTCCTGGCGCATTTCCTTGATCAATACGCTCATGGTCGCCAGGGGCGTGCCCAGCTCATGGGCAGCGCCAGCGGCCTGGGTGGCCACGGCCAGCAGTTGCTGGTCGCGCAGGCCCTCCTCTCGGCGTTCGGCGCGCAGTTGCTCCTGGCGGCGCAGCTCTTCGGCCATCTTCGCGGCGAAGAAGGTAATCACCGCCGCTGCCAGGGCGATACTCAGCCACATGCCGTAGACCTGCATCTTCTCCCGGGCCATAGGGAAGGTCTCGAGCGGATAGAACTGCACCAGCAGCAAGCTGTAGGCGGCCAGGGCAATACCGGAGAGGATCAGCGAATAGACCCAGGGCAAGGTCACCGCGGCAATGGCCAGCGGCACCAGGTAATAGGACACGAAGGGGTTGGTCGAACCGCCCGAGTAATACAGCAAGGCACTGTGGATCAGCAGGTCACAGGCCAGCTGGAAGGCATATTCCAGCTCGGTGACCGGCAGGGTCAAGCGCAGGCGCAGGGCCGTGAACGCGCACAGCAGCATCGACAGGCCGAGGGTAATGACCAGCGACAGCCACGGTAGCGGCAGCAGTTCGGTCCAGTAGGCGACACCGACCGAGCCGGCCTGGGCGGCAAGCACCAGGATGCGGATGAAGGTCAGGCGCCAGAGGTTCTGACGGGTTGCAGACAGCATTTGTACGGGGGCGAGCATGAGCTCTCCTGATGAGTGCTCCAGGCGAATCGTCGCGAGTATACCGAAGCTGCGGCCTGGTCTGCAGTGATGCGGCAAAGCGCCACACTTTTTTACATAACAATGATGGCCATTTTGAACCTCACTACACTGTTGCCAGTCTCATGGGCCAGCGTGCACTGCTTGTGTTCAGTGCCCGCGCCACACTTTCAAGGAGTCATACATGTCGATCACCCGCAGCAGCGCCGCCCTGGCGATGGCCACCAGCTTGCTAGCCAGCCTTCCGGCCCTGGCCGATGAGGCCCCGCGCTACAACCAGATTTCGCTGCGCGCCGAAGTCAGCAAGGAAGTGGCCCGCGACCTGATGGTCGTGACCCTGTACAGCGAAGCGCAGAATACCGACCCGGGCAAGCTGGCCACTGAAATCACCGAGACCATGAACAAGGCGGTGAAACAGGCGCGCGAAGTCAAGGATGTGAAGATCAGCCAGGGCAGCCGCAACAGCTACCCGATCTACGACAACAAGGGTCAGAAGATCACCGGCTGGCGCGAACGCGCCGAGCTGCGCCTGGAAAGCGCCAACTTCCCGGCCCTGTCGCAACTCACCGGCACCCTGCTGCAGGACCTGAAAATGGGCGGCATGGACTTCTCCATCGCCCCGGCCACGCGCAAAACCAGCGAAGACGACCTGCTCAAGGATGCCGTCAACGCCTTCAAGGCCCGTGCCCAACTGGCCACCGAAGCCCTGGGCGGCAAAGGCTACAAAGTGGTCAACCTGAACCTCAACAGCAGCGGTTACCCGCATCCTTATGCCCGTAGCGCACCGATGATGATGAAAGCCGCCGGCATGGCCGCAGACGCAGCGCCCGCTCCGGAAATCGAAGCCGGCACCACCGACGTGACCATGAGTGCCGATGGCACCATTGAAGTCCAGATGCAGTAAGCCGCGTTACTTTTCTGCTGGTTCGCGGCAGTTTCGGCTGTCGCGAACCCTGTTACCTGTAGCACCTCGCGCCCCAAATTAGTGCAAAGACTGACTCGATAGTGAGACAACGTCTTCGAAACAACCTGAAACACCCCCTCGCAAACGATCAACTCCGTAAAAAATTATACGGATGCGACATTCCTGTACGTTCGTCCCACTGTTTACCGTCACCCATCCCTTTGAGTGTTGCATTGGGTATGGGGCCTGCATAAGTATCCGCAGGTCGGCTCACAAGGCCCCCTCAAATCAAAAATGACAACAATGAGGCCACCATGCTCAAACACGCGGTCATTCCGTTTCTGGTCGGCGCAGGCTTGCTAGCCGGCGCACCCTCCGCCCTTGCGGCGACTAACCTGGTGTTTTGCTCCGAAGGCAGCCCCGCGGGCTTCGACCCGGGCCAGTACACCACCGGAACCGACTTCGATGCCTCAGCCGAGACCGTCTTCAACCGCCTGAGCCAGTTCGAGCGTGGCGGCACCGCAGTCATCCCGGGCCTGGCGACCAGCTGGGACATTTCCGACGATGGCCTGACCTACACCTTCCACCTGCGCGAAGGGGTCAAGTTCCATACCACCGAATTCTTCAAGCCGACGCGCGCCTTCAATGCCGACGACGTGCTGTTCACCTTCAATCGGATGCTCGACAAGGACATGCCGTTTCGCAAGGCCTACCCTACCGAGTTCCCGTACTTCACCGACATGGGCATGGACAAGAACATCGCCAAGGTCGAAAAGCTCGACGAGCACACGGTCAAGTTCACCCTCAACGGCGTCGACGCAGCGTTCATCCAGAACCTGGCCATGAGCTTCGCCTCGATCCAGTCCGCCGAATACGCCGACCAGTTGCTCAAGCAGGGCAAGCCCGCCGACATCAACCAGAAGCCGATCGGCACCGGCCCGTTCGTGTTCAGCAAGTACCAGAAAGACGCGCAGATCCGCTTCAAGGGCAACAAGGACTACTGGAAGCCTGAGGATGTGAAGATCGACAACCTGATCTTCGCCATCACCACCGACGCCTCGGTGCGCATGCAGAAGCTGAAAAAGAACGAGTGCCAGGTCACCCTGTTCCCGCGCCCGGCCGACATCGAGCCACTGAAAAACGACCCGAACCTGAAGATGCCTGACCAGGCCGGCTTCAACCTCGGCTACATCGCCTACAACGTGATGGACAAGATCAAGGGCAGCAACGAGCCCAACCCGATGGCCCAGCTCAAGGTTCGCGAAGCGCTGGACATGGCGGTAAACAAGCAGCAGATCATCGACTCGGTGTACCAGGGCGCCGGCCAGCTGGCGGTCAACGCCATGCCGCCGACCCAGTGGTCCTACGACACCACCATCAAGGACGCCAAGTACGATCCCGAGAAGGCCAAGCAGCTGCTCAAGGAAGCCGGCATCAAGGAAGGCACCGAGATCAACCTCTGGGCCATGCCGGTGCAACGCCCGTACAACCCCAATGCCAAGCTGATGGCCGAGATGCTGCAATCGGACTGGGCCAAGATCGGCATCAAGGCCAAGATCGTCAGCTACGAGTGGGGCGAGTACATCAAGCGCTCCAAGGGCGGCGAGAACGGCGCCATGCTGATTGGCTGGAGCGGTGACAACGGTGACCCGGACAACTGGCTGGGCACCCTGTTTGGCTGCGATGCCCTGGAAGGCAACAACTTCTCCAAGTGGTGCTACAAGCCGTACGACGACCTGGTCAAGCAAGCCAAGGCCACCTCCGACCAGGCCAAGCGCACCGAGCTGTACAAGCAAGCGCAACACATCCTCAAAGAACAGGTTCCGATGACACCCATCGCTCACTCGACGGTGTATCAACCTATGCGTTCAACCGTACAGGACTTCAAGATCAGCCCGTTTGGCTTGAACTCCTTCTATGGGGTCAGCGTGACCAAATAGCAGCCATCTGGCTCGGCCCCGCGACGCCACACGGCAGCCGGGGCCGCAGCCTGATGGCCTGGCAGGTCAGCCGCTAGCGCATCGACACGGAACCGTCGCACGCCCTATCGGATACCTCCTACACACCTCTGCGTAATCGCACCTATCTGCAGCGCTTTGATGGCTCTACCGTCAAGGGTGCAGCAGAGTCGGCGCGATTCGTATGGCTGTGCGCCATGGACCGCGAAAAAAACAACAAGAGAGAAGGGATCGTCATGCGCCACACTCCAATCTATGCAGCGCTGCTGGGCTTCGGCCTGCTCGCCCAGGCCCCTGCGGGCCTGGCCAAGAACCTGGTGTTCTGCTCCGAAGGCAGCCCCGGCGGTTTTGATACCGCCCAATACACCAGCGCCACCGACAACGACGCCGCCGAGCCGATCTACAACCGCCTGGTGGAATTCGAACGTGGCGCGACCGCCGTCAAACCGGCCCTGGCAAAAAGCTGGGAGGTGTCCGACGACGGCCTGACCTACACCTTCCACCTACGCGAAGGGGTCAAGTTCCACAGCAACAAGGATTTCAACCCCAGTCGCGATTTCAACGCCGACGACGTGCTGTTCACCTTCAATCGCATGCTCGACCGCGACCACCCGTTTCGCAAGGCCTACCCCACCGAATTCCCCTACTTCGTCGGCATGAGCCTGGACAAGAACATCGCCCGCATCGAAAAGACCGCACCGATGACCGTGGTCTTTACCCTCAACAGCATCGATGCCGCCTTCGTGCAGAACCTGGCAATGAGTTTTGCCGCCGTACTCTCGGCCGAATACGCCGAGCAACTGATGACCTCCGGGCGCCCCAGCGACATCAACCAGAAGCCGATCGGCACTGGCCCGTTCGTGTTCCAGCGCTACCAGAAGGACTCGCAGATCCGCTACCGCGGCAACAAGGACTACTGGGACCCGAGCCAGGTGAAGATCGAGCAGTTGATCTTCTCGATCAATACCGACCCCTCGGTGCGCATCCAGAAGCTGCGCAAGAACGAATGCCAGGTCACCCTGCATCCACGCCCGGCCGATCTCGATGCACTCAAGAGCGACCCCAAGCTGCAGGTCATCGAAAAACCCGGCTTCAACCTCGGCTACATCGCCTACAACGTTCAGCACAAACCCTTCGACCAGCTCGAAGTACGCCAGGCCATGGACATGGCGGTGAACAAGCCGGCCATCGTCAAGGCGGTGTACCAGGAGGCCGGGCAACTGGCGGTGGGCAGCATGCCGCCGACCCAGTGGTCCTACGACGACAGCATCAAGGATGCCGGCTACAACCCGCAAAAGGCCCGCGAACTGCTCAAGGCCGCCGGGGTCAAGGAAGGCACTGAAATCACCCTCTGGGCCATGCCCGTGCAACGCCCGTACAACCCCAACGCCAAGCTGATGGCCGAAATGCTCCAGGCCGACTGGGGCAAGGTCGGCCTCAAAGTGAAAATCGTCAGCTACGAGTGGGGCGAATATCTCAAGCGCACCAAGGACGGTGAACACGACATCTCGCTGATCGGCTGGACCGGCGACAACGGCGACCCGGACAACTGGCTGGGCACCCTGTACAGCTGTGACGCGATAGGCAGCAACAACTACTCCATGTGGTGCGACCCGCAGTACGACGCGCTGGTCAAGAAAGCCAAGACCATCACCGACCGCGAGCAACGCACCCTGCTCTACCAGCAGGCGCAGCAGCGCCTCAGGCAACAGTTGCCCATCACCCCGATCGCCCACTCGACGGTCAACCAGCCGCTCAGTGCCAAGGTCGTGGATTTCAAGGTAAGCCCTTTCGGGCGCAACAACTTCTCAGGCGTCAGTACCGAATAAAAAACCGCTTTCTCCCTCGGGGGCGCGCAGCGCCTTCGCGGGCGAACTCAGCCTGAATATGCCCGATTGCCTTGCAGCAAACGATTGCAAACCCTTGTTCCAACCGGCAAGACGCCCAGCTCACAAGGCCAGGCGGTAACTAAAAAGAAGAAAAGAAAAGGGAGCTTTACCTTGAGACGAACCCAAACCGCAGTACTGGCACTGTCCCTCAGTGGTCTGTCAGCCATGGCCCAGGCCGAACCCGCCAGCCAGGACTATGTTCCGGTCAGCGTCAAAGCCACCAGCGCCCAGAGTGAAGCCAAGGGCTTCATCGAAGGCCAGAGCCTGTCCGGCTCGACCCGCAACTGGTATGGCCGCGAACGCGCCACCCGCGCACCGCTGTTCAAGTACTACAAGAGCGACGGCAGCCAGCACGACACCCACAGCCGTGACAACTGGGTGCAGGGCACCATCCTCAACTACACCTCGGGCTTTACCGAAGGTACCTTCGGCTTCAGCACCGAGGTCGCCGTCTACAACGCCATCGCCCTGGAGCGTGGCCGCGCGGCGGTGGCCGGGCCGAACAACCGCACCCTGACCCACAGCGACGGCGATGTCATCGGCCAGTGGAGCAAGATGGGCCTGGCCAACGTCAAGGCGCGGGTGTCCAACACCACCCTGACCGCCGGCCGCCAATCGATGGACACCCCGGTACTGGCCTACATCGGCAACCGCGCCTTGCCGTCGAGCTTCGAAGGTGTGAGCCTGCACAGCGAAGAATTCGACAACCTGTCGTTTGATGTCGGCACCTTCGACCGGCTCTCGAACCGGACCGAACAGGGCACCAGCAAATTCGTTGCCGAGTACGGTGATCGCGCCTTTTCAGCCGATCACGTCAACATTGCCGGTGTGAACTACCAGCCGCTGAAAAGCCTGAAAACCAGCTTCTACGTGTCCAACGTCGAAGACCTGTGGAACCAGTACTACTTCGGCGCCAGCCATGAGCTGGGCGACAGCGCGGTGCTGAGCCTGACCACCGGCCTGAACTACTACAAGACCAAGGATGAAGGCCAAAGCAAGCTTGGCAATATCGACAACGACACCTACAGCCTGTCGTTCGGCCTGACCCACCAGGCCCACAACCTGACCTTCTCCTACCAGCAGGTCAACGGTAACGAGTACTTCGACTACCTGCACGACACCAACGCGATCTTCCTGGCCAACTCCCTGCTTTCGGACTTCAACGGCCCGAACGAAAAATCGATGCAGATCGCCTACGTGCTGAACATGGCCCAGTACGGCGTGCCGGGCCTCAAGTTCAACCTCTATAACGCGCGCGGCTGGGGCATCGACGGCACCCACTACACCGGCAGCGGCTACGACGTGCGTGGCCTGGACGGCGAGAACCACTACGAGTGGGGCATCGGCACCACCTATGCGGTGCAGAGCGGCTCGCTCAAGGACACCACCATTCGTGCCACCTACACCGCGCACCGGGCCAGCAAGGCCCAGATCGACGGTAGCCTGGACGAGCTGCGGATTGTCACCACCATTCCCTTCAACTTCCTCTAGAACGCGGTTTCCCGGTCGGTTCGCCGAATCGGCCGGGACGGCTACTCTGGTTAATCGATTGCAGGAGGTTTCATGAAACTGCTACCGCTACAGGCTGCCCTGGCAGCCGTCCTGTTGAGTACTGCGGCGGGCCTCTCAGCCAAGCCGCTGGTGGTGTGTACCGAGGCCAGCCCGGAAGGCTTCGATATCGTCCAGTACACCACCGCCGTAACCGCCGACGCCTCGGCCGAGGCCATCTTCAACCGCCTGGTCGACTTCCGCCCGGGCACCACCGATATCCAGCCGGCCCTGGCCGAGCGCTGGGACATCAGCGATGACGGCCTGACCTACACCTTCCACTTGCGCGAAGGGGTCAAGTTCCACACCACCGACTATTTCACCCCTACCCGCGAGATGAATGCCGACGACGTGCTGTGGAGTTTCCGACGACAGCTGGACCCTAATCACCCGTGGCACAACAAGACCAGCATCGGTTTCCCCTACTTCGAGAGCATGGGTTTCAAGGACCTGCTCAAAAGCGTCGAGAAGACCGACGAGCACACTGTGGTCTTCACCCTGACCCGGCCCGAAGCGCCTTTTTTGCGTGACCTGGCCATGGCCTTCACCTCGATCTACTCCGCCGAATACGGCGACCAGTTGCTCAAGGCCAACAAGACCGGCGACCTCAACAACAAGCCGATCGGCACCGGCCCGTTCATCTTCCAGCGCTACAACAAGGACGCCCAGGTGCGCTACAAGGCCAACCCGGACTACTTCCGTGGCAAGCCACCGGCCGACGCGCTGATCTTCGCCATTGCCAACGACAACAACGTGCGCCTGCAAAAGCTCAAGGCCAACGAGTGCCAGGTGGCGCTGTACCCCAAGCCCGATGACATCCCCAGCATCAAGGCCGACCCCAAATTGAAAGTGGCCGAGATGGAAGCGCTGACCACCGGCTACATCTCGCTCAACACCGAACACAAGTACCTGAGCGATGTGCGCGTGCGCAAAGCCATCAACATCGCCTTCGACCGCCAGACCCACGTCGACCAGCTGTTCGGCAAGGGCAACGCACTGGTCGCGGTCAACCCTTACCCGCCGAGCATGATCGGCTACAACACCGACAACCAGAACCCGCCCCGTGACCTCGACAAGGCCCGCGCCCTGCTCAAGGAAGCCGGCGTGCCCGAAGGCACGGTGCTGACCCTGTTCACCCGTAACGGCGGCGGCCCGACCAACCCCAACCCGCGCCTGAGCGCTGAAATGCTTCAGGCGGACCTGGCCAGGATCGGCCTGACCGTCGATATCCGCGTGATGGAATGGGCCGAGATGCTGCGCCGGGCCAAGAAGGGCGAAGCCGACATGGTCTCGACCGGCTGGGCCAGCGACAACGGCGACCCGGACAACTTCCTCAGCCCGCTGCTTAGTTGCGACGCGGTGAAAAGCGGCGAGAACTATGCGCGCTGGTGCAATCAAACCTTCCAGCAGTTGATCACCAAGGCCCGCGAGGTTACCGACAACAATGAGCGTGCAGCGCTCTATGTAAAGGCCCTGGCGGTGTACGATGAAGATCAACCGTGGATCAGCATGGCCCATCCGCAAATGTTTACCGCCATGCGCAACAACGTTGAGGGGTACCACATCAACCCCCTCACCAATAACAACTTCGCCACTACCCAGGTGAAGTAGAACAAGAACGACCGCCGGCGCCCCACCCGGGTGCCGGCGGGCATGCCTGACCGGCTGATGAGGTACTCCTGAAGATGTTTA
Organism: Pseudomonas sp. B21-035; assembly: GCF_024748945.1. Taxonomy (NCBI): domain Bacteria; kingdom Pseudomonadati; phylum Pseudomonadota; class Gammaproteobacteria; order Pseudomonadales; family Pseudomonadaceae; genus Pseudomonas; species Pseudomonas sp. B21-035. Next base: position 1,031,844 of record NZ_CP087179.1, on the reverse strand, counting down.
GTTTTATTGCCCGGCGACTGGGATTGCTGATCCCGACCTTCTTCGGCATCACCTTGCTGACGTTTGCGCTCATACGGCTGATACCCGGCGATCCGGTTGAAGTCATGATGGGCGAACGGCGGGTCGACCCGGAAATGCACGCCCAGGCCATGGAGCGACTGGGCCTGAACAAACCGCTGCCCGAACAGTACCTGGACTACGTCAGCAAGCTCGCCCAGGGTGACCTCGGCGAATCGCTGCGCACCCGCGAAAGCGTCTGGACCGAGTTCCTCGCACTGTTCCCGGCAACCCTGGAACTGGCCATGGCGGCGCTGTTTTTTGCCGGGGTGATCGGCCTGCTGGCCGGGGTCATCGCCGCGCTCAAGCGTGGCTCATTGTTCGATCATGGGGTCATGGGTATCTCCCTTGCCGGCTACTCGATGCCGATCTTCTGGTGGGGCCTGATCCTGATCATGTTCTTCTCCGTGAGCCTGGGCTGGACCCCGGTGTCCGGGCGCATCGACCTGCTCTACGACATCGAGCCGAAAACCGGCTTCATGCTCATCGACACCCTGCTCAGCGACGAAGAAGGCGCCTTCAAGGATGCATTGATGCACCTGATCCTGCCGGCCATTGTCCTGGGCACCATTCCGCTGGCGGTGATCGCGCGCATGACCCGCTCCTCGATGCTCGAAGTGCTGCGCGAAGACTACATCCGCACCGCCCGCGCCAAGGGCCTGTCGCCGGCCCGGGTGGTGTTCGTGCACGGCCTGCGCAACGCGCTGATCCCGGTACTGACGGTGTTCGGCCTGCAGGTCGGCACCCTGCTCGCCGGTGCGGTACTGACCGAAACCATTTTTTCCTGGCCGGGCATCGGCAAGTGGCTGATCGAAGCCATCGGCGCCCGTGATTACCCCGTGGTACAGAACGGCATCCTGTTGATTGCCTGCCTGGTGATCCTGGTCAACTTCGTCGTGGACATCCTCTACGGCCTGGCCAACCCACGCATCCGTCATCAGCGCTGAGGGCCTCGTCATGACTACCCCACTTGCAAAATCTGTCACCACCCCGGCCACCGCTGTCGACCAGAGCCTGCTTTACCCCTCGCCGTACAAGGAGTTCTGGCAGGCCTTTTCACGCAACAAGGGCGCGGTCGCCGGGCTGATGTTCATGAGCCTGATCGTGTTCTGCGCACTGTTCGCCCCCTGGGTGGCGCCGCACAGCCCCAGCGAGCAGTACCGTGATTTTCTGCTGACCCCGCCGGTGTGGCTGGAAGGCGGCAACTGGCAGTTCATCCTCGGCACCGACGAGCTCGGCCGCGACCTGCTTTCGCGGCTGATCCAGGGCTCGCGGCTGTCGCTGCTGATCGGCCTGTCATCGGTGGTGATCTCGCTGATTCCGGGGATCTTCCTCGGCCTGTTGGCCGGGTTCTTTCCGCGCATCCTCGGCCCGTCGATCATGCGCCTGATGGACGTGATGCTGGCCCTGCCCTCGCTGCTGCTGGCCGTGGCGATTGTCGCCATCCTCGGCCCTGGCCTGATCAACACCGTGATCGCCATCGCCATCGTCTCGCTGCCGTCCTATGTGCGCCTGACCCGCGCCGCGGTGATGGGCGAACTGAACCGCGACTACGTCACCGCCGCGCGCCTGGCCGGTGCCAGCCTGCCCCGGCTGATGTTCGTCACCGTGCTGCCCAACTGCATGGCGCCGCTGATCGTGCAGGCCACCCTGAGTTTCTCCTCGGCAATCCTCGACGCCGCCGCCCTGGGCTTTCTCGGCCTTGGCGTGCAGCCGCCAACCCCCGAGTGGGGCACCATGCTGGCCTCGGCCCGCGACTACATCGAACGCGCCTGGTGGGTAGTGAGCCTGCCTGGCCTGACCATTTTGCTCAGCGTGCTGGCAATCAACCTGATGGGTGACGGACTGCGCGACGCGCTGGACCCGAAACTCAAGAATGCCGCCTGAGGAGATCGCCATGTCACTTCTGCAAATCAACAATCTGAACGTGCGCTTTGGCGACGCCAATGCGGTACCGGTGGTCGATGGACTGGACCTGACGGTCGATGAAGGTGAGGTCCTGGCCATCGTCGGCGAGTCGGGCTCCGGTAAATCGGTGACCATGATGGCGCTGATGGGCCTGATCGACGCCCCCGGGCGCATCACCGCCGATGCCCTGACCTTCGATGGCACCAACATGCTCAAGCTCAGCGGCCGGCAACGGCGCAAGGTGGTTGGCAAGGATATGGCCATGGTCTTCCAGGACCCGATGACCGCCCTCAACCCCAGCTACACCGTAGGCTTCCAGATCGAGGAAGTGCTGCGCCAGCACCTTGGCCTGCGCGGCAAGGCGGCCCGCCAGCGTGCCCTGGAACTGCTCAAGAAGGTTGAAATCCCCGGCGCCGAAAGCCGCCTGGACGCCTACCCGCACCAGCTTTCCGGTGGCATGAGCCAACGGGTGGCGATCGCCATGGCGATTGCCGGCGAACCCAAGCTGCTGATCGCCGACGAGCCGACCACCGCCCTCGACGTGACCATCCAGGCGCAGATCATGGAGCTGCTGCTGAACCTGCAAAAAGAGCAGAACATGGCGCTGATCCTGATCACCCACGACCTCGCCGTGGTCGCCGAAACCGCCAAGCGGGTGTGCGTGATGTACGCCGGCCAAGCGGTGGAAGTCGGCCAGGTGCCGGAACTGTTCGACGTCCCCGCCCACCCCTACAGCGAAGCACTGCTGGCGGCGATTCCCGAGCACAGCGAAGGCGCCGAGCGCCTGGCGACCCTGCCGGGCATCGTCCCCGGCCGCTATGACCGTCCTCAAGGTTGCCTGCTGTCGCCGCGCTGCCCTTACGTGCAGGAAAACTGCCGCCGGCAACGACCGACCCTCGATCCCCAGGCCCATAGCCAGGTGCGTTGTTTCTACCCGCTGAACCAGGAGGTGGCGTAATGACCGTCGTCCTTACCGCCCGTGAACTGACCCGTCACTATGAAGTTTCCCGCGGCCTGTTCAAGGGCCATGCCCTGGTGCGCGCACTCAACGGCGTGTCGTTCGAACTGGAAGCCGGCAAGACCCTGGCCGTGGTCGGCGAGTCCGGCTGTGGCAAGTCGACCCTGGCCCGGGCCCTGACCCTGATCGAAGAGCCCTCGTCCGGCTCGCTGAAGATCGCCGGCCAGGAAGTCGCCGGGGCCAACAAGGCCGAGCGCAAGCAATTGCGCAAGGACGTGCAGATGGTCTTCCAGAGCCCGTACGCCTCGCTCAACCCGCGACAGAAGATCGGCGACCAGCTGGGTGAGCCGCTGCTGATCAACACCAACCTGACCCGCGCCGAGCGGCGCGAGAAGGTCCAGGCGATGATGCAACAGGTCGGCCTGCGCCCCGAGCATTACCAGCGCTACCCGCACATGTTTTCCGGTGGCCAGCGCCAGCGAATCGCCCTGGCCCGGGCGATGATGCTGCAACCGAAAGTACTGGTGGCCGATGAGCCGACGTCGGCCCTCGACGTATCGATCCAGGCCCAGGTGCTGAACCTGTTCATGGACCTGCAGAAGGAGTTCAACACTGCCTACGTGTTCATCTCCCACAACCTCGCGGTAGTGCGCCACGTGGCAGACCAGGTGCTGGTGATGTACCTGGGCCGGCCGGCGGAAATGGGCCCCAAGGAGGACATCTACAGCAAGCCGCTGCACCCTTACACCCAGGCTTTGCTGTCGGCCACGCCGACCATTCATCCGGACCCGCTGAAGCCGAAGATCAAGATTTCCGGCGAGCTGCCCAACCCGCTGAACCCGCCGCCTGGCTGTGCCTTCCACAAACGCTGCCCGTATGCCACCGAGCGCTGTGCTGCCGAGGAACCGGCGTTCAGGCAGGTGGGGACGCGGCAGGTGGCGTGCCATTACGCCGAGCAGTTCCTGTAACCGCATCGCGGGTCGAGCCCGCTCCCACAGCGCACGCGGGTCAAGTCGAGGCGTCGCACCGCCGCTCCCACAGCGCACTGTGTGGGAGCGGCGGTGCGACGCCTCGACTTGACCCGCGATTGGCCCCTCCATCACTATCCAGCAATGACCCCAGACCCTATCCCCGACGGCCCGGAGCAAACCCCGGAAACCGCCGCCACCGTCCTGCGCTACCACCTGTGCTGGAAGCATCGCGACCTCGACGGGGTCATGGCCTTGTATCACCCCGATATCCAGTACAACGACTATTTCCAGAACCGCGTCCTGCACCTCGATGAGCTGCGCGAATACGTGCGAGTGAGCATGCCCCGCGAAGCCGGTGAAGACATCGTCCACAGCGACCGCATCCGCGTCGATGGCTGCACCGCCTTCATCCAGTACCAGGTCACCCTGCGCGGTGGCGAAGGCCTGGTGGCGTTCCAGGCCAGCGAAGCGATCACCGTGCGCGACGGCCTGATCTGGCGGGTCAACGAGTACGCCTCGCTGGTCCGCGCGCCCAGCCAGGACACTGGCCACAATGACCTGCGCCCGGCCGCCAGCCGCCTGGGCCTGTCACCACGCCAACTGAGCTTCATGGCCCAGGACCTGGAGCAGTACTTCCAGCGCCAGCAGCCCTACCTCGACCCGGAGCTCGACCTGCAACGGGTGGCCCGCGAAAGCGGCTACAGCCGCAACCAGATCTCCTACCTGCTCAACCAGGTGCTCGGCCAGAGCTTCTACCGCTACGTCAACCAGGCACGCCTGCAGCACCTGCTCACCAGCCTCGGCGCCACCGCCACGGTTGCACGCATCGACGAGCTGGCCTTTGCTGCCGGTTTCAATTCGCTGTCGGCGTTCTACAAAAGTTTCCGCCAGCACACCGGCCTGTCGCCCAAGGCCTACGTGAAGCAGAATTCTCTGCGTGCACGCACGTAAGACACAGCGCCCCGCAAGCTTCTAGGATCGCCACAGACCGTTACCGATGTGGAGCCGAACAATGCTGGCATGGCGCAGTATCAGCCTGTGGATGGACCAACTCGATGAGCCGTTGAGCGCACGCCCGGCGCTGCAACAGGACCTGGACGTCGACGTCTGCATCATCGGCGCCGGCTACACCGGGCTGTGGACCGCCTACTACCTCAAGCGCCTGGCACCACAGCTGAACATCGCCATCGTCGAAGCGCAGATTGCAGGCTTCGGCGCCTCCGGACGCAATGGCGGCTGGCTGATGGGCAACCTGCTCGGTGAAGACCGCCTGCTCGCCGGCAGCACGCCCGAGCAGCGGCGCGCCGCCTATGACCTGTTGCACGGCATTCCCGATGAAGTGGCCCAGGTGCTCGAACGCGAAGGCATCGACTGCGACTACCGCAAGGGCGGCGTGCTGTACTGCGCCGCGCGCTACCCCGAGCAGGAAACCAGCCTGCGCGCGTATCTGAACAAGCTCTACAAGCAGGGCCTGAACGAAGCCGACTACCGCTGGCTAAGCCCCGATGAGCTGGCATCGCAGTTGCGTATCAGCCGCCCCTATGGCGCGATCTTCAACCCCAATGTCGCCACAATCCAGCCGGCCAAACTGGTGCGCGGCCTGGCCCGCACGGTAGAGGCCATGGGTGTGAAGCTCTATGAGAACAGCCCCGTAACCCAGTGGCGCGCCGGTGAAGCACGCACCTTGCAGGCACGGATCAAATGCCAGTGGCTGGTGCCAGCAGTCGAAGGCTACTCGGTCAACCTGCCGCCGCTGGGGCGCTACCAGATGCCGGTGCAAAGCCTGCTGGTGGCCACCGAGCCACTGCCCGAACAGGTCTGGGAGCAGATCGGCCTCAACCATGGCCAGGCTTTCAGCGAGAACAGCCGCCAGGTCACCTATGGCCAGCGCAGCCTGGACAACCGCCTGGTGTTCGGCGCCCGCGGCGGCTATCGCTTTGCCGGCCGCCTGCGCGACAACTTCGACCTCACCGACAGCGAAATCGAACTGCGCCGCTACCTGTTCGGCGAGCTGTTCCCGCAGTTGCAGAAGGTCAGGATCACCCACGCCTGGGGCGGCAACCTGGGCATGGCCCGGCGCTTTCAGCCGCACATGTTCTGCGACCGCAAACAGGGCATCGCCCTGGCCGGCGGCTATGGCGGCGAAGGCGTTGGCGCCAGCAACCTCGGCGGGCGGACCCTGGCCGAGCTGATCCTCGAGCGGCGCAGCCTGCTCACCGAGCAGCCCTGGGCCAGCCACGACCGCGCCCTGCACAGCCTGCCCGGCTGGGAGCCGGAACCCTGCCGCTGGCTGGGCTACAACGCGATCATCAAGAGTTTCGTCCATGAAGACCAGACCCTCGCCAACCCGGCCAGCGCCCCCTGGCGCCGACGCCTGGCCAGCGGCGTAGCGGACTTCATGGAAGGTTTCATGCGCTGACTTTTTGAACCCCCTGCACAGGATCCACCGCTATGAGCATTACCCAGTTCAAGAACACCGACAGTGTCACCCTGGCCGAATCCAACCCGGTGGCGGTGCCACTCGGCGAGCCGGTCTCGATCGCCTCGGTCACCAGCGTCGAGCGCAGCGACGGCGTCGAAACCGGCATCTGGGAATGCACCCCGGGGCGCTGGCGCCGGCAAATCGTCCAGCAGGAGTTCTGCCACTTCATCAAGGGCCGTTGCACCTTCACCCCGGATGGCGGCGAGCCGCTGACCATCGAAGCCGGCGACGCGATCATGCTGCCGGCCAACAGCACCGGCACCTGGGACATCCAGGAGACCGTGCGCAAAACCTATGTGCTGATTTTCTGATCATTTGATCGCCTGCCTCCTTCGATAAAAAACAGACCAAGCAAGGAATCCAGACATGCGCCCATTGCTCTTCGCACCTGTGTTGCTGGCCGCCTCCGTCGCCCAGGCGGCCGACTCGGTAAAGATCTACAACTGGTCCAGCTACATCGCCCCCGACACCCTGAAGAACTTCCAGCAGGCCAGCGGCATCGTGCCGACCTACGACGTGTTCGACAGCAACGAAACCCTCGACGGCAAGCTGATGACCGGCAACTCCGGCTACGACGTGGTGTTCCCCTCCAACCACTTCATGGCCCGGCAGATCCAGGGCAAGGCGCTCAAGCAACTGGACAAGACCCAGCTGCCCAACTGGAAGAACCTCAACCCGGTGCTGCTCAAGGCCCTGGAGGTCAACGACCCGGGCAACCAGTACGGCTTCCCTTACCTGTGGGGCAGCACCGGGATCGGCTACAACATCGACAAGGTCAAGGCGGTGCTCGGCGACAATGCCCCGCTGGACTCCTGGGACCTGATCTTCAAGCCCGAGTACTTCAGCAAGCTGAAAGGCTGCGGCGTGGCGGTGCTCGACAACGGCCCGGAACTGTTACCTATCGCCCTCAATTACCTGGGCCTGCCACACCACAGCCAGAAGCCCGAGGATTACGACAAGGCCAAGGAGCTGCTGATGAAGGTGCGCCCGTTCATCAGCTACTTCCACTCCTCCAAGTACACCGGCGACCTGGCCAATGGCGATATCTGCGTGGTGGTGGGCTTCTCCGGCGACGTGCTGCAAGCCAGGAACCGCGCCGAAGAAGCCAACAACGGCGTGAAGGTCGGCTACTCGATTCCCAAGGAAGGCGCGCCGATGTGGTTCGACATGGTCGCCATGCCGGCTGATGCCCCGGACGAAAAAGCCGGTTACGCCTACATGAACTACCTGTTGCAGCCCGAGGTGATGGCCAACATCAGCAACCATGTGCAGTACGCCAACGGCAACCTCAAGGCCGACACCCTGGTCGACCCGGCGCTCAAGGCCAATACCATGATTTACCCGAGCGACGAGATGCTTGGCAAGCTCTACGCCCTGGAGGCGATGCCAGCCAAGATCGACCGCATCCGCACGCGCATCTGGACCAGCATCAAGGCCGGCAATTGATATAAGTAACGCCCCGGCCCTGCTTACCCGCGGCAATCTCCAGTGATTGCCGCGGGGATCGGCCCCCGGCTGCCTTGTACCGCCGGGACACTTTCATGCCGTTGGCCAACCTGCCCTACTTTCATCCTGATGCCCTGCGCGCAGGTTATCTGCGTCACCTCGAGCACCTCGACGCCAGGCAACCGCTGAGCGCCGCGCAACGACAATCCCTGCAACGACTGGGCGACGACCCGGCGCTGCGCGTCGACCGCCTGGATGCGGTGACTGGCGATGGCCAGGCCATAGCCCTGGACACCACCTTTCTGCTCAGCCGCGCCGACTGGCCCGAAGTGTTCATCTACAACCCCGACATCGGCCTGCAACGCTTTGCCGATCGGCGCCAGGCCAAGCAGACGCTGCTGGGCCTGCAGGATAATTCTGCGCTGATGGCAACAGTGCTGCGTTACGCACCACAGGCGCAACAGCAGTTACTGCAGCGCCAACCTGCTGTGGATTTTCAGGTCAATCTGCTGGCTGCGCCGCTGTTCGACAGCCTGATGTTGACGATCAATGATCGCCTTGCCGACCAGGCCGCCCCCCTGCACACCCAGCAAGCAGCGCCCTCGACCGCCACATTGCAGCAACTTGCCCGCACCCTCGGCAACGCCAGCCTGGATGCGCAATCGATGCAAACCCAGGTCGGACAATTGGCCCAGGAGTACCAGGCCATGCTTGCCCAGCGCCCGAGCCTCAGCTCAGTCACCCGGGCACTGCTCAAGCACGAACTGTCCAGCTTTCTGCACAAAGCCCCTCCCCTGCACGCCATCAGCGTGCAACCGGAGGGCCGCAGTACTCCGGTCCTGTCGCTGCTCGAACTGATCTGGCACCCCACCGATAACAGCCAATGGCGTGCCAGCGCCACCACCGCGACTGAACTGCCGACCCCCTTGCCGTTGCTCCCGCCGGCCTTGCTCGGCCATAGCGCCAGACGCTTGCGCCAGCACCTTCGCGGGCAACTGCAAGCAGTATTGATGCGCGACGGGCAACTGAGCCAAGACTACCAGAAGCAACTGCTGGCCCTGCTCAGCACGCTGGCCGAACGCCTGGGCGTTGCCTTTGCGCCTGCTGCGCTGCCCTCTCGGCGGTCGCGGATTCTGGCCCTGTACGACCGGGCCATCGCTGCACGCCTGCCGGGCAACGTGGTCAAGGCCTTCAACCGCTATATCAGCGAAACCGATGCCATTGGCGCAGCCCTGCGCGACCTGCAGGATCGCGCCAGGGCAGAGGCTGTTGCAGCCCATGCACCCGAGTGGCTGCGCCAGGCCTCGGTAGAAGATCAACATGCCTACTTGCGCGTGTTGGCCAGCAACCTGCTGGGCGCAAACGATGATTACCTGTTCGATATCCCCGAAATCGACACCTATGCCCGCGAACAACTGCAGCAGCGCCTGGACCAGGATTTCGGCCCCGGCCACTACCGGCCTGAAGATATCCAGGTCACCACCAACCGCTGGATCACTGCGCCGCCACTGCCCGGGGAAATCCCCTTGTCACTGCCGGCCAGCTACGTGCGCCATCGCCAGTCCCTGGTTGACTATGCGCTCGATCATTACCGCGACTGGGACAACGCAATCACCCTGGTGACCGACCAGAAGGGTGAGCTGCTGCCACCCACCTTGCGCAGCCAGTATGTTCGCAAGGTGGCCAAGGCGCTGGATATTGGCGGCCACTACCAGCGCCTGCTGCAGCAGAAATTCGCCGAACACGACCCCGACTATGCCCGGCGCCTGGCAACCTTCTGCCGGCAACTGCCCGGGCAAATGCTCGAAGCGGCCTGGCGTGCCCGCCTCAAGGGCGAACTCGATGGCGCAGCGCTACAGACGGTTACCCAGGTACTGGAACTGCCAGAAAACCGCACACAGCACATGACACCACTGCTGTTGGTGGCCGATAGCGGGCTTGAACCGGACCAGGTGCCTGGCCTGTACCTGATCGGCAATCAGCAGGCGGGCCCGCTGGTGCTGTACAGCCCTTACGACAGCCGCCAGGCCTATCGGCAATTTGCCGATAGCCGCGACCTGCTGAAAAAGATCAGGACCACGCCAGCGTTGCAGGCCTTGCTGCTCGTGCGTATGCCAGCGCAGATGCGCAAACGCTATGGGCGCGGCGGCTTTGAAGAGCCACACCTGCCATTTAGTGTGGAATCGGATTTCGACCTGCCGTTTTCCCGCCCCGGCCCCATCACCCTGGCCTGGCGTCCGATCGCGGGCAACCTGTTCAAGCAACTGTTCGTGGATAACGCCCAGATGCTCCAGGACATGGCCCACGCCCAATTGGTGACCCTCGAAGAGGCGCGCTGGCAAACCTTGAAGAACCTGCTCGGCCAGCTGTGGTTGCAAGCCAGCCTGTTTCTGCCGGGCAGGCTGGGCACGCTGCTGGGTATTTTCCAGACCGAAACCAGTGTGCTGCAAACCCTGGAAAAAGCCGACCGCAGCAACTGGAGCCAGTCACTGGCCGAACTCTGCGCGGCGCTGGTGCAGGGCCTGCTGGTTGGCAAAGACGCCGTCGGGGTCGAATCGCTGGAGAAGTTCTGGAAAAATCAGGAGAGCAGCCCGGCGCCCGAACGCCCGCAACCGGTCGAAGCCGGCGGTGTGCTGAGCGACCTCAGCGGCCGCCATACCCGTCGGGTCGTCTCCCGGGAACAGATCGCGATACTCGCAGTTGGCATGCCACAGATCCAGCGCGTAAACCCTTATCGCGGCAACCTGATCCGCGAAGCGCACGATACTGCAGTAACCTACCTGGTGAACTGCCACTTCAACATCAGCCGCACCACAGCCCGCCAGCTACCCCTGCAAACGGCCAGGGTCCTCAGGGACTTCTTCAACGTCGCGGATGTATCCGACACACTTCTGCTGCAAGTCAGCAGGCCGATAGAAAAACTGCTGACGCTGCTGTTGTCGCGTAATTACTCACCCGCCCATTCGACTCGCTATGTCATGGGCAGCAGAGTCGGTGCGCCTATCGATGCCAGCGCCTTCGTCAACCCGGCCGACCGCAGCCGGCAGATCTTTCTGCTCGACGCCTTCTTCGACAACCCGACCATCAACCAGTTGCCGCTACAACGCCGATACGCCCAGCCGGCAGCCGCCAACCTCACCCGCGCCTTTACCTTGCTGCATGAACTGTCTCACCTGGCCTGCCAGACCCGCGACATCACCTACACCCTGGGTGTTGCCCCGTACGCCGACTGGCTGATCCCCGGCCCCGAGCGCGCCTGGCTGGAACGCGCCCACGAAAGCGGCTTCAGCGCCATGACGCCGATGAACAAGTTGTTCACGTTGTACGATGAAGACACTGGCAGGCTGCGCGACTTGCGTCGCAGCGATCGCAAAGGCAAGAAACTGATCCTGAAGATCACCGGCGCGCAGGATCTGCAGCAAGCTCGTCAGGTGTTCCTGAGTGACAGCGAAAAACGCGCGCAGATCATGCTGTTCAATGCCGACAGCCTGGCATTGCTGATCTACCGGTTGGGCGCAGAAATGCACCCTTGAAAGGAGGCGACCCCGCCACCCAGAAGCGGCGGGGTCGGGCAATCAATGATGCTCGCGGGTAGCGCGGAACTTCACATCCGGCCAGCGCTCTTCCATCAGCGCCAGGTTGACCCGGGTCGGGGCCAGGTAGGTCAGGTGACCACCGCCGTCGATGGCCAGGTTCTCCACGGCCTTGTTCTTGAATTCCTCAAGCTTCTTCTTGTCCTCGCAGCTGATCCAGCGCGCCGACCAGACGGTGATCGGCTCGTAGGCACACTCGACCTTGTACTCTTCCTTCAGGCGGCTGGCGACCACATCGAACTGCAGCACACCGACGGCGCCGAGGATGATGTCGTTGCTGCGCTCGGGGAAGAACACCTGGGTCGCGCCTTCTTCGGCCAGCTGCTGCAGGCCCTGGCGCAGTTGCTTGGACTTGAGCGGGTCTTTCAGGCGCACGCGGCGGAACAGCTCCGGGGCGAAGTGCGGAATACCGGTGAAGCCCAGGGCCTCGCCTTCGGTGAAGGTGTCACCGATCTGGATCGTGCCGTGGTTGTGCAAGCCAATGATGTCGCCGGCCCAGGCCTCTTCCAGTTGCTCACGCTCGGAGGAGAAGAAGGTCAGCGCATCGCCGATACGCAGGTCCTTGCCGGTGCGCACATGGCGCATCTTCATGCCTTTTTCGTAACGGCCGGAGCAGATACGCATGAAGGCGATACGGTCGCGGTGCTTGGGGTCCATGTTCGCCTGGATCTTGAACACGAAACCGCTGAACTTCTCTTCGGTCGGCTCGACAGCGCGCTCGTTGGCCTCGCGCGGCAGCGGGCGTGGCGCCCAGTCGACGACGGCATCGAGCACATGGTCGACACCGAAGTTGCCCAGCGCGGTACCGAAGAACACAGGGGTCAGCTCGCCGCGCATGAACTCGTCCTGGTCGAATTCGTGGCAGGCGCCCTGTACCAGCTCCAGCTGCTCGAGGAAGCGCTCGTATTCGTCGCCCAGGTGGGTACGGGCTTCATCGGAGTCGAGCTTCTCGATGATCTTCACCTCGGTGCGCTCGTGGCCATGGCCCGGGGTGTAGACAATGATGTAGTCGCCGGCCAGGTGATACACGCCCTTGAAGTCGCGGTAGCAACCGATCGGCCAGGTGATCGGCGCCGCCTTGATCTTCAATACCGCTTCGATTTCGTCGAGCAGTTCGATCGGGTCGCGGATGTCACGGTCGAGTTTGTTGATGAAGCTGACGATCGGCGTGTCGCGCAGCCGGCAGACGTCCATCAGGGCGATGGTCCGCGGCTCGACGCCCTTACCGCCGTCGAGCACCATCAGCGCCGAGTCGACGGCGGTCAGGGTGCGGTAGGTATCTTCCGAGAAGTCTTCGTGGCCCGGGGTGTCGAGCAGGTTGATCATGTGCTCGCGATAGGGGAACTGCATCACCGAGGTGGTGATGGAGATACCACGCTGCTTCTCCATTTCCATCCAGTCGGAGGTGGCATGGCGGTCGGACTTTCGCGATTTCACCGTACCGGCAACGGCAATCGCCTTGCCCATCAGCAACAGCTTCTCGGTGATGGTGGTCTTACCCGCATCGGGGTGGGAAATAATGGCGAAGGTGCGGCGTTTCGCGACTTCGGCGGCCTGGTTGGTCATGGGAAATCGCCTGGCAGGTGATTCAAAAAGGGCCAGTATCATACCCGAAGTCGAACGGGGACCAAAGCCTGAGGCCTCCGCCTGTCGCGCGAAACGAAGTGTAGGCTACTTGTGTCCAGGCAAATTTTCAGTGAAGCCCTCAAGAGTGACAGGCCCGCGGTCTGGCATGTGTGCAACCAGCTCGAGTGTTCCACCCATTGCCTCGACATAGCTACGCAGAGTCGAGATCAACATATCGCTACGTTTTTCAATCTTGGAAATATTCGCCTGACCTACCTCCAGCCGCTTGGACATTCCTTCCTGAGTCAACTCCAGCTGTTTGCGCAACGCCTGCAGGGTCATTTCCTCGCGGATCAACTCACGCCCGCGTTGTTCGACACGCGCCCTTCGTTCGGGCGCAAGGCTGTTGATGACATCATCAAGTGTTTTGGACATGCTCCTCACCTCCTGACAGATACCTGTCGAAGCGCTCATCGGCGCGCCGAATCAAATTTCGATAAAACCGTTTCTGGCTGACTCCAGCCTTGTCACCCGCAACCAGGATAACGGCGCGACGCTTGGGATCGAATGCAAAAGCCACCCGCCAGACGCCATTCATAGCTTCAAACCGCAACTCCTTCATATTGGGGTGTCGAGATCCGTTCAATGTATCCACTCGCGGACGCCCAAGGGCTGGTCCACAGCTTTCCAGCAACCTAAGCTGGCCGAGCAATTCGTCCTGAACCTTTTCATGCAGACCCTCGAAATCAGCAAGAAACTCAGCACAGAACCCAATTGACCATGGCAATAAAATACCTCCAGAGGAATATTCCCTCAAGCGACTATCATGAACTTTTCCACTGCAATGCTGAGCTTCATGACAGACGGCTGGATAGCAGACGTATCACTGGTGCCAGGGAGGAAATGACCGGTTTTCTGGTGCGAAGCGCCTCGCGTCTCAGGGATTAACGCTGGCCAAATGCCGCTTCAGATGGGAACCTTTACGGCTGTGGAGGCGTCCACTGCCCTGATACGCAATCGGTCATGACCGTTCGTCAGGGTTGGTTTCACCGGCACTACGAGCCTGACGAGGCTTCGCTTATGGCGTGTTCCGCTCCGTTTCCGGACAACGCGCTGCTTATCGCGATCACACTGCCTGCCGCCTGGAATGGTGGCCGCCACGGGAGTGTGTTCGCCGACAACAAAAGGAGTCCGCCTGTGGCTAAAAGCTATGGCAAGGGGCTGATGGGATGTGCCTTCGTGCTCGTCATCCTGGCCCTGCTGATCCACTGGATCGGCATCGATACGATCGCGCACTACCGCGCCGATCTGTGGTTCTACCTGCAAGCGCACCTGATGCTGGTGTTGCTGTCGATGGTGGCGGCGTTAGCCGTGGGCATACCCGCCGGGATTGCCTTGAGTCGACCGCACCGGGTCGACCGCGCCGAACGCTTCATGCAGTTTTTCAACATTGGTAACACCATTCCCCCTCTGGCCGTTCTGGCCATTGCCCTGAGTTTCCTGGGCATTGGCGCCGGTCCCGCGATCTTCGCGCTGTTCCTCGCTTCCCTCCTGCCAATCGTGCGCAACACTTACGAAGGCCTGAAAAACGTACCCGCCTCGCTCAAGGAAGCCGCCACCGGCATCGGCATGACCCCGGGCCAGACCCTCTGGCGTGTCGAGTTGCCCAACGCCGTGCCGATCATCGTCGGCGGTGTGCGGGTGGCCCTGGCGATCAACGTCGGTACCGCACCGCTGTCGTTCCTGATCGGCGCCAACAGCCTGGGCAGCCTGATTTTTCCCGGCATTGCCCTGAACAATCAGCCGCAACTGCTGCTTGGCGCTGCCTGCACCGCCCTGCTCGCCCTGCTGCTCGACGCCCTGGTGGCGCAGTCCAGCCGCCGTTGGCTTGAACGCGGCCTGGCCCACTAAGCGAAGGAACTGTCATGAAAAGAATCGCCTTGTTGTTGGGCGCGGCCCTGCTGTTCGCAGGATTTGCCCAGGCCGCGAACAAACCTGTGATCCGCCTCGGTGCGCGGGTCTTCACCGAGCAGACGGTACTGGCTGAAATCACCGCCCAGTACCTCAACCAGCATGGTTTTGACGTGCGCATCACCGGCGGCCTGGGCAGCAACCTGGCCCGCAGCGCCCACGAAACCGGGCAGCTGGACATGGTCTGGGAATACACCGGCGTCTCGCTGGTGTCCTACAACCATATCGACGAACGCATGCCCAGCGCAGCGGCCACCTACGCCAGGGTCAAGGAGCTGGATGCGCAAAAAGACCTGATCTGGCTGACACCGTCGAAGTTCAGCAACACCTACGCCCTGGCGCTGCCGCGCAAGGTTGCCGACCAGTACCCGCAGGTCAACAGCATCAGTGAGCTGAACCAGGTGCTGCGCGACGAGAAGGACCGCACCCACGTGGTGGCCCTGGACACCGAGTTCGCCAACCGCCCCGACGGCCTGGTGGGCCTGACCGAAACCTACGACCTGCAACTGACCCGCCGCGACATCCGCCAGATGGACGCCGGCCTGGTCTACACCGCGCTGCGCAACGGCCAGGTGTTCAGTGGCCTGGTGTACACCACCGACGGGCGCCTGAGCGCCTTCGACCTCAAGCTGCTGGAAGACGACAAGCACTACTTCCCCGACTACACCGCAGCCCCGGTAGTGCGCAAGGCCGTGCTCGACGCCAACCCGCAACTGGCCAGCCTGCTCAAACCGCTGGCCGAGCAGCTCGACGACGAGACCATGCGCCAGCTCAACGCCAAGGTCGATGTCGAACACCAGAGCCCGGGCAAAGTCGCCGCCGAGTACCTGCGCCAGCATCCACCTGCACAGGAGCAGCCATAACATGCTCGATACCTTTACCCACCTCGACTGGGCCCAGGTACTGCACCTGACCTGGCAGCACATCACCCTGGTCGGCATCGCCGTCAGCCTGGCGATTGTCTTCGGCGTACCGCTGGGCATCCTCATGACCCGCTTCCCGGCCCTCGCCGGCCCCCTGCAGGCCAGCGCCACGGTGCTGCTGACCATCCCATCGATCGCCCTGTTCGGCCTGTTGCTGCCGTTCTATTCCAAGTTCGGCCAGGGCCTGGGGCCGCTGCCGGCGATCACCGCGGTGTTCCTCTATTCGCTGTTGCCGATCCTGCGCAACACCTACCTGGCCCTGACCAATGTCGAACCGGGTATTCGTGAAGCCGCCCGCGGCATCGGCATGACCTTCGGCCAGCGCCTGCGCATGGTCGAGCTGCCCATCGCCGTACCGGTAATCCTTGCCGGCGTGCGCACCGCCGTGGTGATGAACATCGGCGTCATGACCATCGCCGCGACCATCGGCGCCGGTGGCCTGGGCGTGCTCATCCTCACCTCCATCAGCCGCAGCGACATGTCGATGCTGCTGGTCGGCGCCGTGCTGGTGAGCCTCCTGGCCATCTTCGCCGACCTGCTGCTGCAAGCCCTGCAACGCTCCCTGACTCCAAAAGGACTGCGCCCATGATCGAACTTCAGAACCTCAGCAAGACCTTCCACGCCAACGGCAAAGACGTCAAAGCCGTCGACTCGGTCAGCCTGACCGTCAACGAAGGCGAGATCTGCGTGTTCCTCGGCCCCTCCGGTTGCGGCAAGAGCACCACGCTGAAAATGATCAACCGCTTGATTGCGCCGACCTCGGGCAAGGTGCTGATCAACGGCGAAGACACCACCGGCCTTGATGAAGTGACCCTGCGCCGGCGCATCGGCTACGTGATCCAGCAGATCGGTCTGTTCCCCAACATGACCATCGAGGAGAACATCACCGTGGTCCCGCGCCTGCTCGGCTGGGACAAGCAAAAATGCCACGAGCGCGCCCGCGAGTTGATGAGCATGATCAAGCTCGAGCCCAAGCAATACCTGCAACGCTACCCGCGTGAGTTGTCCGGTGGCCAGCAACAGCGTATCGGCGTGATCCGCGCCCTGGCCGCCGAAGCGCCCTTGCTGCTGATGGACGAGCCGTTCGGTGCGGTCGACCCGATCAACCGCGAGATGATCCAGAACGAGTTCTTCGAGATGCAGCGGGCGCTGAACAAGACCGTGATCATGGTCAGCCACGACATCGACGAGGCGATCAAGCTGGGTGACAAGATTGCGATCTTCCGCGCCGGCAAGCTGATCCAGATCGACCACCCGGACACCCTGCTGGCGCACCCTGCCGACGACTTCGTCAGCAACTTCGTTGGCCAGGACAGCACCCTCAAGCGCCTGTTGCTGGTGCGTGCCGAAGACGCCGCCGACAACGCGCCGTCGGTCAGCCCGGAAACGCCAGTGGCCGACGCCCTGGAGCTGATGGACGAACATGATCGCCGCTACGTGGTGGTCACCGATGGGCAGAACAAGGCCATGGGTTACGTGCGTCGTCGCGACCTGCATCGCCAGCAAGGCAGCTGCGTTGATTTTCTGCGCACCTTCAACGCCACCGCCTCGCACGATGAGCACCTGCGCATCCTGCTGTCACGGATGTACGAGTTCAATCGCTCATGGTTGCCGGTGCTGGACGCCGAGCAGGTGTTCCTCGGCGAAGTGACCCAGGAATCGATCGCCGCTTACCTGAGTTCGGGGCGGTCGCGGGGGGGCAAGACCAGCATTGTGTCGCCGGCTGAAGCGGTCGCGTAACGCTGAAAAGCATCGCGCGACCCGACTTGCCCCGGGATCAGGACTCAGAAACCTACACTGGCCTGCACATAGAAGGTGCGCGGCTCGCCCAGGTAGATCCCCGAGTTGTTGTCGCTGGAGCGGGTGTAGTACTGCTTGTCGAAGATGTTCTTCACCCCGGCCGCGAGCTTGAGGTTCGACAGCTCCTTGCCGAAATCATAACCACCGCGCGCCGCCCAGGTCACGTAACCAGGAATGTCGCCGTACTGGCCATCGGCACTCGGTTCGGTGATGTAGTTGCCGTTGAAGCTGCCGTCGGCATTCATGCCGGTGCCCGGTGCGCGTTGTTTCGATTGAGCGTAGGCATCGAGGTTCCAGGTCCAGCGATTGATCTCATAGCGCAGCCCGGCATTGACGATTTGCCGCGAATAAAACGGCAGGTCACGGCCCTTGAAGCCAGGGATCTCGCCTTCATAGGTGGCCCGGGTATAGGTGAACCCGGCATTGGCACTCAGGCCCTGCAGACGCGGGTCGAGCCCCGACAGGTCGTAGTGCATGGAGGCTTCGATACCCTGGTGCTTGGTGGCGCCTAGGTTGGTCCAGCCGATGTCGTTGCTGATGTACTGCAACTCGTCATCGAAGTCGATGTAGAACGCGGTCAGCTCACCACCCCAGGTACCGTTGTTGTAGCGGGTGCCGACTTCATAGGTCTTGGCTTTCTCGGCCTGCAGGCCGTTGGCGGTCTGGTCGCCACTGCCACCCTGGCCGAGCTGGAAGTACTGCAGGCTGCCGAACGAGGTCTCGTAGTTGGCGAACAGCTTCCATTCATCCGACAGGTGATACATCACGCTCAGCGCCGGTAGCGGCTCGTTGCTGGTCACGCTGCGGTTCTTTTCCTGCACCGGCACGCCGTTGGTACCACGCACCGGGCGCTCATGCCAGTCGGTGTTGATGTGCTCGAAACGGATCCCCGGGGTGATGGTCCAGTTGCCGACATCGATCTTGTCATCGATGTAGTAGGCGCTGGCTTCAGTGCCACCGGTGCGGTCCTGGAAGACATGGCCGTCGGAGCCCGGGGTCACGGTCGGGACATTGTTGATCAGCGCCAGGCGGGTCGACTGTTCGTGCATCGCTTCTTTCAGGTAGCGGTAACCAACGCTGACTTCCTGAGTGGTCGGGCCTGCGAAGAAGATCCGCGACAGCCGCGGCTCGATGGCGAAGGTGTGGTAGCTGCGCGGGTACGACGACAGGGTCTTCTGGTCACGGGCAGCGATGCTGCTGCCGCGGAAGCTGTCGGTGTAGTAGGTCTGCACTTCGAACTGGGTGACGTCGTCGATCTGGCGCAGGTACTTGAACGACACGTCCTTGCGCCGGCCGCTGAAGGTGTCGTAGTCGCGGTCGGACTGGTACGGATCATCGTCGAACTGGGCCTGGGTCAGGCCGCCGGGCATGTCGGCCTTGGCGTCGTAGTAATGAAAGTTGAGCCAGAATTCGTCACTGTCGGTCACCGCCCAATGGGTCTTGAGCAACACGTCATCGATATCGTTGTCGTTGTTGCTGCTGCGATAACCGTTGCCGTTGACCCCGGAGTACAGCAGCGCCGCACCCAGGCCATTGTCGGCAGTGCCGCCGAGGAAGGCCGATTCGATGTGCTTCCAGCCGCCATGGCGGGAGGTTTCCATCGTCGTCGACAGCTCGCCGGTGGCTTTCTCGGGAATGGCCCGGGTGACGAAGTTGATCACCCCGCCGACGTTCTGCGGGCCGTAGCGCACGGACCCAGCACCGCGCACCACGTCGATGCTGTCGAGGTTGCCGGACGAGATCGGCGCCATTGACAGTTGTGGCTGGCCGTAAGGCGCAAAGGCTGCCGGGATGCCATCGATCAATACCGTGGAGCGTGGCGACAGTCGTGAGGTCAGGCCGCGCACACCAACGTTCAGGGCGATGTCGCTGCCGCCGGTACCGTTGGAGTCCTGCACCTGCACACCCGGCACGCCGCGCAGCACATCGCGTACGTTCAAGGCGCCCTGCTCGATCATCGCCTCGCGGCGCACCACGGTACGCGCACCGGGATGGTTGTGGACCACGGTTTCTTCGGCGCTGCCCAGCCAGTCACCGACGACTTTGACGTCGGTGGGTGCCAGCTCGAGGCTGCCGGTGGTCAGGGTGCCGGCGCTTTGCGCCGGGTGCAGGACCACGGTGCCCTGAGAAATTTCATAAGTCAGGCCGCTGCCCTCAAGCAACGCCCGCAGCGCCTCTTCCGGTTGCAGGTTGCCGGAGACCGCTGGTGCCTGCTTGCCGGCCACCAGCTCGGGGCTGAAGAACAGTTGCAGCGACGTCTGCTGGCCCAGTTGGCTCAAGGCCGAAGCCAGCGGTTGGGCCTGGATCTGGATGCTGGCTGGTGCCGGGGCGGCATAAGTGCTGGCGATACCGCCACTGACAGCCAGTGCCAGGGCCAGGGGCAACCAGCGGGAAGAACGCGGGGAAACGTTGTTGTTGTTCACGTCGTCGAGAGGTCCTGAGGGTCCATATAAATGTCAATGCCATGCAAATGGAAATGCTTGGCAGTTGCAGTTGGCCAGGAAGACGAACAACTGGAAAAAAACCTGAATTTATTTTGCGATTATTTCGCGGGAGCCGTCGGCATGGGCCTTGATCGCCACCGGCAGGATGCTCGGCAGCGCCCGCAGCAAGGCGTCGGTGTCGTCGGCGTTGAAGGTACTGCTCAGGCGCAGCGCGGCAATTTTGCCGGGGGCGACACGCAGGGGCTGCTCGCGGTAGCGCGAGACTTCCTTGACCACCTCGCTGAGCGGCGCGTCGTTGAACACCAGCTTGCCCTTGCGCCAGGCGGTCACAGCTGCGGTATCTACCGCATAGGGTGCCGCCACCTGGCCGCGAGCATCGATATGCGCCCCCAGGCCTGCGCTCAGCAAAGCCTTGGAAGCATCGCGACCTTCAACCCGCACCGAGCCGTTTTCGACCGCCACACGGGTTTGCTCCGGGTCCTGGCGCACATCGAAACGAGTGCCGGTCACGGTTACCGTGCCGTTGTCGGTGCTGACCACAAAGGGCCGCGCGCTGTCGTGGGCGACGCTGAACATCACCTCGCCCTGGCGCAACTGGATATGCCGCTGACCGGCGCTGAATTGCACGACCAGTTGCGTACGACCGTTGACCTCCAGCTGTGAGCCATCCGGCAGGTCGAGTTGGCGCCGCTCGCCCAGGGCGGTTTGCAGCTGGCCCTGGTAATTAAGTTGATGCTGCTGCCAGCCAAACCAGCCCAACCCCAGCGCCAGGGTCGCGATGCCGGCCGCCAGCGCCTGGCGAATAAAGCGTCGACGCGGCAACTGGCTGACCGGATCGGCCTGGCACAGCGCTTCGAGACGCGCACGCGGCACCTGCCCGGCTGCGCCCCAGAGCGTGCCCAGCAGATCGAATTCAGCTTGATGCTGCGAGTGCTCGGCCAGCCAGCGCTGCAACTCGCCCTGTTGCGCCGGCGCCAGCGCGCCATCGCGGCTGCGGGCAAACCACTGGGCTGCCTGCTCGCGCACGGTCTCGTTGCCGCACGGGCACGCCTGCTGATTCATGAAAACATTCGCCTGACTCATCTCGTCGACACATCCAGGTGCTCACGCAGATGCCGGAGCGTGCGGATCATATACTTTTCGACCATGTTCTTGGTCAAGCCCATGCGCTCGGCGATCTCGGCCTGGGTCAGGCCTTCGAGCTTCTGCCAGATGAACACCCGCCGGCAGTTGAGCGGCAGTTCGGCCAAGGCCCGTTCGACGCTGTCGGCCAGCTCCACGGCATTCATGTAGGCCTCAGGATCGCCGCTGGAGTCGATGCCCGGCTCGAACGCGTCCTGCTCCAGGGCCTGGCGGCGGTCTTCACGGCGGTAACCGTCCACGGCAATGTTGCGTGCGGTCTGGTGCAAATAGGCGCGCGGTTGTTCGACCCCCGCCTGGTCATTTTCCAGTACCCGCACAAACGCATCATGCGCCAGGTCCTCGGCCTGCTGACGACTGCGCAATTTGCGCGTCCAGGTGCCGATCAGCTCATGGTAGTGGTCGAGAAAGCCTTTGTGTCGCGACACGATGCACAGCTCTTCGCAGGCGATGAGGAATGGCGCGAATAGTAATGTTTCTTATTAAGGCCGGCAATCGAAGATCACCACTGCCGACGAAGCGTTCGAGCGGAAAAAAAATCACGAAAATGTGTGTAGATAATCGGCTGCCAGAGCGGAAAAAAATATGAACGGCCAGCCTTCGATTCATGGTTACGCCGTCACCTCATTGCCCGCCAAACTTACCGCCTTTTCCCGTACTTTCGCCACCAACTTTGACTATTGCATCCATTTGCGTGTTCTACGATAGATCCCGGCGTATACCGGTATTTTTAACGCTTTTGTCATCAAATTGAACATCTACTGTTTACCTGGGTCGGTTAGAAAGTGGCTGGCCAACCCGGGGCGACGGACGTGTGCAAAAACGCGACATTTTTTGTTGATCTTGAGCCCCTCAGGTCCTAAAGTTCGCGCCGAACGTCCATGCTGGAAACGATCCATCCGGCTCAAGTACTGACGACGAGACAGCAAGGTCACCCGTAGCTCGCTTCATCACGCACGGTTGACCTTTTTGCTTTCGGCGACATGCCTTGGGAAGTAGGCGAACCAAAGTGGGGATACGGAGGACGTTCAGTTGCAGCCACTTATTTTTTCAGTTTGCCCATGGAGTCCCTAAGCATGTCGATTCAGGTCGAAGACTACTTCGCGCGCGATACCTTCCAGAAAATGAAGGCCTTCGCCGACAAGCAAGAAACCCCGTTCGTGCTCATCGACACGCAGATGATCAGCCAGGCCTACGACGACCTGCGCGCCGGTTTCGAATTCGCCAAGGTCTACTACGCGGTCAAGGCCAACCCGGCCGTTGAGATCATCGACCTGCTCAAGGAAAAAGGCTCGAGCTTCGACATCGCCTCGATCTACGAGCTGGACAAAGTGATGGGCCGCGGTGTCAGCGCCGATCGCATCAGCTACGGCAACACCATCAAGAAGTCCAAGGACATCCGCTACTTCTACGAGAAGGGCGTGCGCCTGTACGCCACCGACTCCGAAGCCGACCTGCGCAACATCGCCAAGGCCGCCCCGGGCTCGAAAGTCTACGTACGCATCCTCACCGAAGGCTCGACCACCGCCGACTGGCCACTGTCGCGCAAGTTCGGCTGCCAGACCGACATGGCCATGGACCTGTTGATCCTCGCCCGCGACCTGGGCCTGGTGCCTTACGGCGTGTCGTTCCATGTGGGCTCGCAACAGCGCGACATCAGCGTCTGGGATGCAGCCATCGCCAAAGTGAAGGTGATCTTCGAGCGCCTGAAAGAAGAAGACGGCATCGAGCTCAAGCTGATCAACATGGGTGGCGGCTTCCCGGCCAACTACATCACCCGCACCAACAGCCTGGAAACCTACGCCGAGGAAATCATCCGCTTCCTCAAGGAAGACTTCGGTGACGACCTGCCAGAAATCATCCTCGAGCCAGGCCGTTCGCTGATCGCCAACGCCGGCATCCTGGTCAGTGAAGTAGTGCTGGTGGCGCGTAAATCGCGTACCGCCGTCGAGCGCTGGGTGTACACCGATGTCGGCAAGTTCTCCGGCCTGATCGAAACCATGGACGAGTCGATCAAGTTCCCGATCTGGACCGAGAAGAAAGGCGAGATGGAAGAAGTAGTGATCGCCGGCCCCACCTGCGACAGCGCCGACATCATGTACGAGCACTACAAATACGGCCTGCCGCTGAACCTGGCCATCGGCGACCGCCTGTACTGGCTGTCGACCGGCGCCTACACCACCAGCTACAGCGCGGTGGAGTTCAACGGCTTCCCGCCGCTGAAAGCCTACTACCTGTAACACAAAAAACCGGGGGCATCATTGCCCCCGGGCTCCCCTGGTCATCATCTGCGTGATCGGGGTTATCAATGCGTGAGCACGGTCTACAGGACTTCCTTAATCCTGACCGCGAAGCTCAATGGCGCACCTTCATATGCATTCAAATACCTGTCGCCATCCCGATTCCTGTCGTAGCTCTTTATCTCGTGACCCTCATAGTCACGCAGGATGAAGTGGCGTTCTTGCTGACCGTACCACTCTGCGTGCGGCTGAACTTTCCAGAAGAAGGTAATTTCGTTTTTACCGTACAAGCCGAGATAGCCCCCACTACTTCTGCCCAGCTTCTTCCCCAGGTAACCATCGACCCTGGATGCGCAGGTAATGTCGTAATGAATCCGGTCACCTTGATCTTCAACGAACTGAAAACGAAAATCGATCGGCCGTACCCGCAGCCCATGCCCCACTATCTGTAGCCAGCCACTTTCTGCAAAATCAAACTCGCTACGTTGTGCACTGATGCCAACCTGTCCTGAACGGCCGGCTTTGGTTGAATACAGGGTAGCGATAAACGATTTATCAACAAGATCCACCATTCTCAAGTCCTTTAAAATATCGGGCAGGCACATTGAGCTTGGGCGTTCCGTCGTGAGCAGGGCAGGCTGCATTGATTCCCTGGAAAGTCGTCGAAGGCTTTGCTAAGGGTGAAGTTGCATGAACGTCAGCCGTTGCTCATAGGCTTGCAGGACAGGCAGCAAGCGCTCATCCTGAACCTGCCGCAGGGTGCAGACGCTACTGCGCAGGAAATTCAGATTGCCGCCTCGCAGCGCGGTGTCGAACCAGGCTAATGCTGCATCAAGCTGATTGCTCTCGACCAACACCGTGGCATAGCTGAATTGCCCGCGAAAATCACCTGCCTCGGCAGAGCGGCGATACCATTCTTGCGCCTGGCCAACGTCCCGCTCACAGGCCAGCCCCTGCTCCAGATAACGCCCATAAAGGTTCATCGACTTGGCATGGCCCAGGTGTGCGGCCTGTCGATAGCAGAGCAATGCCAAGGGATGGTTCTGAGCCACCCCACGGCCAGTAGCCAGCAAGTTGGCGTAGTTGTACAGGCCCCAGTCCAGCCCCATTTCAGCAGCCTGACAATAGGCCCTGGCCGCAGCCGACACATCAGCCTGCCCTCCCCAGCCATGCTCCTGGCAGCGCCCGAGCATGTTGTGCGCCATAGCGCTGCCACGGCTGGCGGCAATCGCGAACCAGCGCCGGGCCAGAACCGGGTCTTGCTCGATGCCGCGACCGTCAAGAAGGATCTGCCCAAGCAGCACCTGCGCCTCGACAATGTCCTGCCCGGCTGCAGCCAGCAGTGCCTGGGCCGCCTTGGCCGGGCTGTGTTCGAGCATCTGGGCGAACTGTTCGCTGTCCAGCTCCTGGCGATTGCGCAAGGCGAAGGTCATGGCTCAGACCTCGACCCAGCGGCGCAACAGGTTGTGGTAGGTGCCGGTCAACTGGATCAGCGCCGGGTGATCCGGCACGTCGGCGCCCAGTTGCTGGATGGCGTTATCCATCTCGTACAGCAGCGCGCGCTGGCTGTCTTCGCGCACCAGGCTCTGGGTCCAGAAGAACGCCGCGTAACGCGCGCCGCGGGTCACCGGGTTGACCTTGTGCAGGCTGGTGCCCGGATACAGCACCAGGTCCCCTGCCGCCAGCTTCACCTGCTGTACGCCAAAAGTATCCTGAATCACCAGCTCACCACCGTCGTAGTCCTCGGGATTGCTCAAAAACAGTGTCGAGGACAGATCGGTGCGCACCCGCTCGTGGCTTCCACGGGGCTGGCGCAGGGCGTTGTCGATATGAAAGCCAAAATTGCCGCCTTCGCGATAGCAGTTGATCAGCGGCGGGAACACCTTGTGCGGCAAAGCCGCCGACATGAATTGCGGGTGCTGCCACAGGCGTTCGATCAGCGCCGTACCGATTTCCTTGGCCAGTGGATGGCCTTCGGGCAGCTGCAGGTTGTGCTTGGCCTTGGCCGACTGGTAGCCCGCGGTAATCTTGCCATCGGCCCATTCAGTCTGCTCCAGCGCCTGGCGAATACGCTGGACCTCCTCGGTGGAAAACAGGCCGGAAATATGTAGCAGCATGGCGCGGGCACCTGAAGGTGAAAGACGTCAATGGTATTGATTCCCATTGACTCTCTACAAGCCCTTTCGGCAGGTGGGACGTTTCAGCACGGAAAAACCGCCAGTCACCAATTGTAAAGATTGTAAATTCCACACAAATAGCAATTCTTCTCAATTGTTACTCATATTTGTTTACATTATATTTCGCGGCCTAAAAACCTGGGGAAGGGGACCACCATGCCGCGTCACTACGTGCCAACCGCTGTCAGTTCACCACGCTTGCTCACCTGCGCCATTGGTGTAGCGCTCACCGCGACCTCCGCCGGGCACCTGGCATTTGCCGCCGATGCCGAGCCTGCCAAGGACGGTGCCATCGCCCTGGATGCCACCAGCGTCACCGGCCAGGCCGAAACCGCCAGCACTGACTACAAGGTCGAACGCGCGTCTTCGCAGAAGTACACCGCGCCGCTGGTAGATATTCCGCGCACAGTGACGGTGGTCCCCCAGCAAGTGATCAAGGACACCAACGCCCTTAACCTGCAGGACGCCCTGCGTACCGTGCCGGGCATCACCATGGGTGCCGGCGAAGGTGGCAACCCGTCCGGCGACCGTCCGTTCATTCGCGGTTTCGACTCGCAGAGCTCGATGTACCTGGATGGCGTTCGCGACACCGGCTCGCAAACCCGGGAAATCTTCGCCATCGAATCGGTCGAAGTGGCCAAGGGCCCCAACTCGGCCATCGGTGGCCGCGGCGCAGCAGGCGGCACCATCAACCTGGTGAGCAAGCGCGCGCACTTGGGCAACTCCACCGATGGTGCCTTCACCTGGGGATCGGACCAGACCAAACGCTACACCTTCGATGGCAACTATCAGTTCCTCGACACCGCCGCGTTCCGCCTTAACCTGATGAGCCACGAAAGCAACGTCGCCGGCCGCGACGAGGTCAACTACGACCGTTGGGGCGTGGCACCGTCGCTGGTCTTCGGCCTGGGTACCGACACCCGCCTGAGCCTGGACTACTACCACATGGAGAGCGATGACCTGCCTGACTCGGGCATCCCCTACAGCCTGAAATCCGGCAGCTCCGCCAACCGCACTTCGGCCAACCCGGACAAACCGACCGATGGCGGTGACAGCGACAACTTCTATGGCCTGGTCGGCCGCGACTTCTACAAGAGCCGCGCCGACATCACCACCATCGCCCTCGAGCACGACCTGAGCGATGCGCTGACGATCAAGAACACCCTGCGCCATGGCAACACCCTGCAGGACTACATCTTTAGCCAGCCGGACGACAGCAAGGGCAACATCCTCAACGGTGAAGTCTGGCGCCGTCCGAACAACCGCGTGGCCAACACCCGCACCACCACCAACCAGACCGACCTGTTCGGCGAGGTCTACATCGGCGGCTTCAAGAACAACTTCTCGACCGGTATCGAACTGAGCCGCGAAGCCTCGGTCAAGACCGGCTACAACGTCACCGGCTTTGCCTCGGGCAACTGCAGCAGCGCCACCGGACAGATCTCCGGAGTCTGCACCTCGTTCACCGATCCGAACCCGAACGAAGCCTGGGATGGCACCGTTAGCCGCACTCTGGCTGGCGCCGATACCACCAGCAACACCCGCGCCATCTACCTGACCGACACCCTGGAACTGGACCCGGCCTGGTTGCTGACCATGGGCCTGCGTTACGACCACTTCGATACCAAGGCCAAAACCAAAATCGCCAGCGGCGCAACCAGCTTCAAGACCGAAGACACCAGCGAGTTCGTCACCGGCCAGCTGGGCCTGACCTGGAAGCCGGCCGAGAATGGTAGCGTGTACATTTCCTACGCGACTTCGGCGACCCCCGCCGGTGCATCGCTCGGTGAAGGCAGCGACGGCAATCCATTGCTGACCGCCACCACCACCAGTGACCTGAAGCCGGAAGAAACCACCAACTACGAAATCGGCACCAAGTGGAACCTGCTGGACGAACGCCTGGCCCTCACCGCAGCAATCTTCCGTACCGAAAAAGAGAACGCTCGTGTTCTGGTCAGCACCAACACTTACGAGAACGTCGGCAAGAGCCGGGTTGACGGTCTGGAACTGACCGCCACCGGCAAGCTGACCAACGACTGGCAGGTCTTCGCCGGCTACACCTACATGGATGCCAAGCTGATCGATGGGGGCAAGCAGAACGTCGGCGGCGTGTTTGTCGACAGCCCGAACAACGACAACCAGATGCCCAACACGCCGAACAACAGCCTGACCTTGTGGACTACCTACAACGTCACGCCGAAACTGACCGTCGGCGGCGGTGCCTTCTACGTCGATGACGTGTTCGGCAACGTCAACAACACCGTGATGGTCGATTCCTACTGGCGTTACGACGCTATGGCCAGCTACAAGCTGACCAAGAACGTCGACCTGCAGTTGAACGTACAAAACCTCACCAACGAGGTGTACTACGACAAAGCCTACGCTGCCCACTACGCCAACCAGGCCGCCGGGCGAACTGCCCTGCTGACCACCAGCTTCCACTTCTGAGTGAGCTGACTGGCAAGCCCCGTTCATTTAGGTGAACGGGGCTTTTGTGTATCAAGGCATAATGTGCGTCGCATTCGCATTTGCGACACGACAAGGTGATTGATGTGGTGAAGAAATCCCTGTTTCAACTGCACTGGTTCTTCGGTATTACCGCAGGCCTGGTGCTGGCACTGATGGGCATTACCGGTGCCATCTGGTCGTTCCAGGATGAGCTGCTGGAGCTGTTCAACCCTGATGTGCTCACCGTCGAAGTACGCCAGGAAGGCGTGCTGCCAATGCCCGAGCTGGTGCGCAGGATCGAGGCCGAACAGGGTGACAAGGTCGCCATGCTCTGGGTCCAGGCCGACAACGACAAGGCGGCGCGGGTCTTCTTCACCCCTCCCCCGGGCGAACGCCGGGGCTTGATGCGCTATGCCGACCCTTACACCGGCAAGCTGCAGGGCGACGTCGCCGGCCAGGGCTTTTTCGACCTGATGCTGCAACTGCACCGTTTTCTGGCCATGGGCGACACCGGCCGGCAGATCACCGGCGCCTGTACCTTGATGCTGATTTTCTTCTGCCTGTCCGGCCTGTATCTGCGCTGGCCGCGCAAGGCGCTGAATTGGCGGACCTGGCTGACCCTGGACTGGGCCAAGAAAGGCCGCGCCTTCAACTGGGACCTGCACGCCGTGGCCGGTACCTGGTGCCTGCTGTTCTACCTGCTGTTTGCCCTCACCGGTCTGTTCTGGAGCTACGAGTGGTACCGCGAAGGCCTGAACAAGCTGCTCGCCGACAGCCCGGCCGCTGGCCAGCAACACAAGCGCGGCGAAGGCCGCGGCGGACGTCCTGGTGGTGGCGCAGGTAAAGACGCCAAGCCGCTGGTGGTCGACTACGACGCCGTCTGGGCCAGCCTGCAAGCTGCCGCCGGCCCCGGTATGAGCAGCTACAACCTGCGCCTGCCGCCAGCTGGCGGGCAACCGGCGATGATCTTTTATCTGCTTGAAGGCGCCGAACACGAGCGCGCCCTCAACACCCTCAACCTGGACCCGGCCACAGGCCAGGTGAAGAGCAACGAGCGCTATGCCGACAAGTCGTTCAAGGCGCAACTGCTGGCCAGCGTCTACGCCCTGCACGTGGGCAGCTACTTTGGCCTGACCGGGCGCATTGTGGTGACCATCGCCAGTCTGACCATGCCGCTGTTCTTCGTCACCGGCTGGCTGTTGTACCTCGATCGCCGCCGTAAAAAGCGCCAGGTGCGTGCCGCGCGAGGTAACTTCGCGCCGTTGAACGGGCAGGACCACGGCTGGCTGGTGGGCTTTGCCAGCCAGAGCGGCTTTGCCGAGCAACTGGCTTGGCAAAGCGCCGGGCAACTGCAGGCTGCCGGCGTCGCGGTACAGGTCCGCCCCCTGGCTGAGCTGACCGAACGGGACCTCAACCAGGCTCGGCAAGCGCTGTTCGTCGTCAGTACCTTCGGCGACGGCGAAGCCCCCGACAGCGCTCGCGCTTTCGAGCGCAAGGTGCTTGGACAGCCTTGGGCGCTGGGCAACCTCAACTATGCCCTGCTGGCCCTGGGCGACCGCCAGTACCCGCACTTCTGCGGCTTTGCCCGGCGCTTGCAGGCCTGGCTCGGCGAACGCGGCGCCACCAGCGCCTTCGCCCCGGTTGAAGTCGACAGCGCTGACCCTGCGGCCCTGCAACACTGGCAACAACAGCTCGCACAACTGACTGGCAGCACGCCACCAGCGGCCTGGCAGGCACCCGAATTTGCCAACTGGACCTTGATCAGTCGCGAACTGATGAACCCGGGCAGTCAGGGTTCGGCGGTGTATCTGCTCGGCCTCAGGCCTGAGCAACCTGCGCAGTGGGAAGCTGGAGACCTGGTGGAGATCCTGCCGCGTAACAGTGCCCACAGTCTTGAGCAGTTTCTCAAGGGCCTGGGGCTTGATGGCGAAACACCCGTGCAGGTCGATGGCCTGCAAGAGAGCCTGTTGCAAGCCCTGGCCAGCCGGCAGTTGCCCAAGAGTCGTGAGCACCTGGTCGGCCTGCATGCGCAAGCATTGGTCGATGCATTGATCCCGCTGGCAGCACGGGAATACTCGATTGCCTCGATCGCCAGTGACGGCGTGCTGGAGCTGATCGTACGCCAGGAACGCCACCCTGACGGCAGCCTCGGCCTGGGTTCAGGCTGGCTGACCGAGCATCTGTCTGTGGATAACAGTGTCAGCCTGCGCCTGCGCCGCAACAGTGGTTTCCACCTGCCGGCGCCGGCCACGCCGATGATCCTGATCGGCAACGGAACCGGGCTAGCCGGGCTGCGCAGCCTGCTCAAGGGCCGCATTGTGGCCGGCGAGCGCAGCAACTGGCTGCTGTTCGGTGAACGCAACCAGGCCTATGACTTCCTCTGTGGGGATGAACTGCAAGGCTGGCAGCGCAGCGGCGATCTGGCCCGGCTGGAGCTGGCCTTTTCCCGCGATCAGAGCCACAAGGTCTACGTGCAGGACCGCTTGCGCGAGCAGGCGACAGAACTGCGACGCTGGCTCGACCAGGGTGCATCGATCTATATCTGCGGCAGTTTGCAGGGCATGGCCAGTGGCGTTGATGAGGTACTTAACGAGGTGCTCGGGGCTGTCGAGGTTGAGCGGTTGATCGAGCTGGGGCGGTATCGGCGGGATGTGTACTAAGCCTTGAGGGCCTCATCGCGGGTCAAGCCCGCTCCTACAGGTTTGGTGTGGGAGCGGCTTGACCTGCGATGAGGGTCAATGCAACTCGAAGGTATCGGCATCCAAGTTGGCCGGGAACCGCGTGCGATAGGCCGCCAGGTCTGCCGCACTGAGCACCACGGTAAACACCCCGTCCGCCTCGCCTGCACTGAGCAGGCTCTCGCCCTGAAAATCCAGCACCTGGCTGTCGCCGGTATAGGCAAAGCCCTTGCCGTCGGTGCCCACGCGGTTCACCGCGGCGACATAACACAGGTTCTCGATGCCCCGTGCCGGCAACAAGCGGTTCCAGTGCTGGCGGCGGGCGGCCGGCCAGTTGGCGGTGTACAGCAGCAGGTCAGTGTCCTGGGCATCGCGGCTCCACACCGGGAAGCGCAGGTCGTAGCAGATCAGCGGCCGTACCCGCCAGCCCTTGAGCTCGAACTGCACCTGGCGTTCGCCCGGGGTGTAGTGCTTGTGCTCGCCGGCCATGCGAAACAGGTGGCGCTTGTCGTAGTACAGGATCTCGCCATCGGGCCGCGCCCACAGCAAGCGGTTGCGGTGGCTGCCGTCGGCAGCCTGGATGATCACGCTGCCGGTAACCACTGCATCAAGCTTCTTGGCCTGGCTCTTGAGCCACTTGTAGGTCGGGCCGTTCTCGGGCTCGGCGAGGCTTTCGGAGTCCATGGAAAAACCAGTGGTGAACATCTCCGGGAGGATGATCAGGTCGGCGCCACGAGCCTGTTCCAGCAGGCCTTCGAAATGCTCGTAGTTGGCCAGGCGGTCGTGCCAGGCCAGGCTGGTCTGCACCAACGCAATGTTCAGGTTGGGCAGGCTACTCAGATCGCGCATAGTTTTTCCGCTGCCTGACGCAGCGTCTCCTCGCGTTTGGCAAAGCACAGGCGCACCAGGCGCTGCGCGGGGATGGGTTGCTGGTAGAACACCGACACCGGAATGGTCGCCACGCCATGCTCGCGGGTCAGCCACAGCGACATCTCGACGTCGTTCAAATCCGGGCGAATGTGCGAATAATCCACCAACTGGAAGTACGTACCCGGGGTGGGCTTGAACTGAAATCGCGAAGGCGTGAGCAATTCGCAGAACAGGTCGCGCTTGGCCTGGTAAAAGGCCGGCAGCTCTTCGACATGCTCGGGGTGCGCTGCCATGAAATCGGCCAGCGCCCATTGCAACGGGGTCACGCCACAAAAGTTGACGTACTGGTGGACCTTGCGCAGCTCGGCGCTGAGCGCCGCTGGCGCCACCACATAACCGGTTTTCCAGCCAGTGACGTGGTAGGTCTTGCCGAACGAGCTGACCACGAATGCACGCTGATACAGCGCCTCGTGGGCCAATACGCTGGCGTGCTGTACACCGTCGAAAACCAGGTGCTCGTAGACTTCGTCGCTGATCAGGTAGATATCGCGGTCGGCGATCAACAGCGCCAGCTTGTCCAGATCATCTCGGCTGATCAAGGCGCCGCTAGGATTGTGCGGCGAGTTGAGGATGATCATCCGCGTACGCGGGCTGAGGGCGTCGGTGAGCTTCTGCCAGTCGATGGCAAACTCGCCATCGCTCAGTTGCACATGCACGCAACGCCCGCCGGCCAGCTCTACCGAGGGCTCATAGCTGTCGTAACTGGGATCGAAGACGATGACCTCGTCGCCTGCGCGGATCACTGCATGGATGGCGCAGAAGATCGCTTCGGTGGCACCCGGGGTGATGGTCACTTCATGCTCGGCATCGACGCTGACGCCATAGCTGCGGGCGATCTTGTTCGCCACCTGCTGGCGCAAGGCCGGCAAGCCGGTCATGGGGCTGTACTGGTTGTGCCCGGCACTGACATGCCGGCCGACCGCATCGAGCAATGCTTGCGGGCCGTTGAAATCGGGGAAACCCTGGGACAGGTTCAAGGCGCCGGTTTGCGCGGCGAGCTGGGACATGGTGGTAAAGATGGTAGTGCCGACGTTCGGCAACTTGCTACTGATCATGGAGCCCTCTTTCCTGCAGCACTATCCGGCTCGAGGCGGCGCGGTCTGGGACCGAGCATAGCGGATTGATCAGTCAGGAAAAAGGTTGTTACGGTCGCAGGCCAATCGCCGGTCAAACCCGCTCCCGTAGGAGCGGGCTTGCCCCGCGATGCTTCTAGCGCTTGTCTTTACGCTTCTTCTCGGCTTTCTTGTGGTGCGACATCAAGCGACGCTTCTTGTTGACCTGGCGGTCGGTCAGCGTGTTCTTGTTGCCTTCGTACGGGTTGTCACTGCCCTTGTACTCGATGCGGATCGGCGTACCGACCAGCTTGAGCACGCGGCGGTAGGTGTTTTCCAGGTAGCGCGAGTAGGACTTGGGTACCTTCTCGACCTGGTTGCCGTGGATCACGATGATCGGCGGGTTGGCGCCACCGAGGTGGGCATAGCGCAGCTTGATCCGGCGGCTGTTGACCATCGGCGGCTGGTGCTCGCTGACCGCATCTTCGAGGATCTGGGTCAGGCGGCTGGTCGGCCAGCGGGTCACCGCCGACTTGAACGAGTTCTGCACCGACTGGTACAGGTTACCCACGCCAGTGCCGTGCAGCGCCGAGATGAAGTGGATGTCGGCGAAGTCGACGAAGAACAGCCGGCGTTCCAGCTCGGTCTTCACGTAGTCGCGCTCGCTCGGCTGCATGCCGTCCCACTTGTTCAGGGCGATAACGATGGCGCGTCCGGCTTCCAGGGCAAAGCCCAGCAGGTTCAGGTCATGGTCGACCACGCCTTCGCGGGCGTCCATGACGAAGATCACCACGTTGGCGTCCTTGATCGCCTGCAGGGTCTTGACCACGGAGAACTTCTCGACTTCTTCGTGGATCTTGCCGCGCTTGCGCACCCCGGCGGTGTCGATCAGGGTGTATTTCTCTTCGTTACGCTCGAAGGGAATGTAGATACTGTCGCGGGTGGTGCCGGGCTGGTCATAGACGATGACCCGTTCTTCACCGAGCATGCGGTTGACCAGGGTCGACTTGCCGACGTTAGGCCGGCCGATGATGGCGATCTTGATCCCGTCTTTTTCGCTCGGGCCAGGGATACGCACCGCTTCCTCGCCTTCAGCGACGTCGGTGTCGATCTCTTCCTCGTCCTTGTCCCGCGGGAAGTCGCTCAGCACCGCTTCCAGCAGGTTGTTGACGCCACGGCCCTGGGCGCCGGCAACACCAATGGCGTTACCCATGCCCAGTGGCGAAAATTCGGCGATGGCGGCCAGCGGGTCGATGTTGTCGATCTTGTTGGCAACCAGGAACGAGCGTTTGTTGCGCTTGCGCAGGTGCTCGGAAATCATCTGGTCGGCGGCGGTCAGACCGGCGCGGGCATCGACCAGGAACAAGACCACATCGGCTTCTTCAATGGCCAGCAGCGACTGCTCGGCCATTTTCTCGTCCATGCCTTCTTCGTCACCGGAAATACCACCGGTGTCGACCAGGATGTACGAACGGCCTTGCCAGCGCGCTTCACCGTACTGGCGGTCTCGGGTCAGCCCGGACAGGTCGCCGACGATAGCGTCGCGGGTCCTGGTCAGGCGGTTGAACATGGTGGATTTACCGACGTTCGGTCGGCCCACCAGGGCGATTACGGGAACCATTCGGCTCTCCACTTCATAAATTCGAAAAATACAAAGGCCGCTGCACTGCAGCGGCCGGAGTTCGAGCGGCACCCGAAGTGCCGCAGCCCGAGGCCGGCATGGCCTCAAGCATAGCCTCAGCGGATGGTCAGCGCCTCGAGCTTGCCGCTGTTGCCGTACACATAGATGGTGTCACCCACCACCAGCGGACGGGCGCGCAGGCCATCGCTGTCGATACGCTCACGACCGACGAAACGACCATCGACCTGGCTGAGCAGGTGCAGGTAGCCTTCCAGGTCACCCACCGCTACGTAGCTGGAGAACACTTCCGGCGCCGACAGCTGGCGGCGTGCCAGCGAATCGTTGCTCCACAGGGCGCTGGACGAGCGCTCGTCGATGCCTTCCACAGTGCCCGAAGCCAGGCTCACGTAGACGTTACCGAAGCCCTGGGCCACACCGGTGTAGCTGGAAGCATCACGCTGCCACAGCAACCGGCCGCTCTCCAGGTCCAGGCCGGCAACGCGGCCCTGGTAGCTGGAAACGTACAGGGTACCGCCGGACAGCAGCAGGCCGCCGTCGATATCCACAACCCGGTCGAGCTCCGAGCGACCTTGCGGGATGGCCACACGCTGCTCCCAGACCGGTGCACCGTTCTGGGTGTCGAGGGCAACCACTTTACCGGTCGAAAGGCCAGCAACGGCCAGACGGTTGGTCACGATTGGAGCGCCAGTACCGCGCAGGGTCAGTACCGCCGGAGTGCTTTCGTAGATCCAGCGACGGTCGCCGGTGCTGGCGTCCAGGCCAATGACGCGGTCGTCCTGGGTCTGTACTACCACCACGTCACCGTTGGTCGCTGGTGGCGCCAGCACTTCACTGGTAACGCGCGAGCGCCAGCGCTCCTCACCGGTGCTGGCATCCAGGGCAATCACTTCGCCCTTGAGGGTGCCGAGCATGACCATGCCGTAACCGACGCCAACGGCACCGGACACTGGCAGTTCGAGGTCCTTCTTCCAGGCCACGTCGCCGTTGCTGCGATCCAGCGCCATCACCACGCCGGTAACATCGGCGGCGTAGATGCGGTCGTTTTCGATCGCCGGCACCAGCATGTTGAAGGTTTCGCCCTGACCGTCACCGATCGAACGGCTCCACTGCTTCTTCAGGACCACTTCTTCGGTGAACTTGGTGAGTTCGGCCGGTGGCAATTCCTTTTTGCTGTTGCTGCTGCAACCCACGGCCAGAAGGGCCAGGGTCAGCACTGCTGCATGTTTCCAACCGATCACGTCACGCATCCCCTTTGGCCAGGTCGTCGAGCTTGAGTTGCAGGCCACCGATCGCGGCGTCGTCAGACAGCGCAGCCTTGGCTTTTTCGTAAGCGGCATGGGCGTCGCCAGCGCGGCCCAGTTGCACCAGCAGGTCGCCCTTGAGCTCTTCGCGGCTGGCCAGGAACGCCTTGTCGGCATCGCCTTCGAGCAGCTTCAGCGCTTCGTCGACCTTTTTCTGCGCGGCCAGCACACGGGCCAGGCGCTGACGGGCGATCTCACCCAGGGTCGCGTCGGCCGGCTTGTCCATCACCAGCTTGAGCTCGGCCGCGGCGTCATCGAGCTTGCCGCTCTCGACGGCTACCTTGGCGACGAACAGGCTGGCGTACTGGGCATAGGCCGAGCCGCCGAATTCGTTCTTGAGTTTGCCGGACAGCTCGGCAACCTTGGCCGCGTCGGGCTCGCCGCTTGGCGTCAGGGTAGTCTCCAGCAGGGCCTGGTAAAGGTTCGAGGCGCCTTGCGACTGGTTGGTCTGGTATTTCTGCCAGGCTTGCCAGCCGAACACCACGACCAGCGCCAGCAGGCCACCGGTTACCAGCGGCTTGCCATTGCGGTCCCACCAGTCCTTCATCGCGACCAGTTGTTCATCATCGGTACTCGACACCCCAATACTCCTTTTCACCAAATCGGCTGTTGACTCGCCTCACGCCTGCGCGAGCGAGGCTTCCAGGTGCTCTGCCAGAGCATCCCAGGCAATGTTTTGTTGTTCGCCCTGACCGCGCAGGGGTTTGAAACCTACCACTTGTTGCGCCAGCTCGTCGTCCCCCAGGATCAAGGCGAACAGCGCGTTGCTCTTGTCGGCCTTCTTGAACTGGCTCTTGAAGCTGCCAGCACCGGCGTTGACCTGCAGGCGCAGGTTCGGCAGACGGTCACGCAGGCGCTCGCTCAGGGCCAGGCCGGCAAGCTCGGCCTGCTCGCCGAAGGCGCACAGGTAAACGTCGACCTGACGGTTGATCGACTCGGGTACCTGCTCGAGGGTTTCCAGCAGCAGGATCAGGCGCTCGATACCCATGGCGAAACCAACGCCCGGGGTCGGCTTGCCGCCCATCTGCTCGACCAGGCCGTCGTAGCGACCACCGGCACATACGGTGCCCTGGGAGCCGAGCTTGTCAGTGACCCATTCGAAAACGGTCTTGCTGTAGTAGTCCAGGCCGCGCACCAGTTTGGTGTTGATCACGAACGGAATGCCGGCGGCATCCAGGCGTGCCTTGAGGCCCTCGAAGTGCACGCGGGACTCTTCGTCCAGGTAGTCTTCGAGCTTCGGCGCACCGACCAGCACCGCCTGGGTATTGGCGTCCTTGCTGTCGAGGATGCGCAGCGGGTTGCTTTTCAGGCGGCGCTGACTGTCTTCGTCCAGGTGCTCCAGGCGCGCCGAGAGGAACTCGACCAGCGCGTCACGGTAGCGGGCCCGGGCTTCGCTGGTACCCAGGCTGTTGAGTTCGAGCTTGACCGCGTCGCGAATGCCCAACTGGCCCCAGAGGCGCCAGGTGAGCATGATCAGCTCGGCGTCGATATCCGGGCCGTCGAGGTTGAAGACTTCAACGCCAATCTGGTTGAACTGGCGATAACGGCCTTTCTGCGGGCGTTCGTGACGGAACATCTGGCCGATGTACCAGAGTTTCTGCACCTGGCCGCTACCGGTGATGCCGTGCTCGAGCACGGCGCGCACGCAGGCGGCGGTGCCTTCCGGGCGCAAGGTCAGAGAGTCGCCGTTACGATCGTCGAAGGTGTACATCTCTTTTTCGACGATGTCGGTGACTTCGCCGATCGAGCGCTTGAACAGCTCGGTGAACTCGACGATCGGCGTGCGGATCTGGCGATAGCCATAGGTATCCAGCAGGCCGGCCACGGTGTTCTCGAAATAACGCCACAGCGGCGTCTGCTCGGGCAGGATGTCGTTCATGCCACGAATGGCTTGCAGCGATTTGCTCACGGAAAATCCCTTAACAATTCTGTGTCAGTCAGCCACGGGCGATCAGCGCCGCGTCGGCCTCGGCTTTTTCAGCCGCTTTCTGGCGGATGAGCTTTTCCAGCTCATCGACCAGGTTGTCATTGGTCAGCTTCTGCGCAGGCTTGCCGTCGATGTAGATCAGGTTCGGCGTGCCACCGGTGAGCCCCACGTGGGCTTCCTTGGCCTCGCCCGGGCCGTTGACCACGCAACCGATCACGGCGACGTCCAGCGGTACCAGCAGGTCTTCCAGGCGCCCTTCCAGCTCGTTCATGGTCTTGACCACATCGAAGTTCTGCCGCGAGCAGCTCGGGCAGGCGATGAAGTTGATGCCACGCGAACGCAGGTGCAGGGACTTGAGGATGTCGTAGCCGACCTTTACCTCTTCGACCGGGTCGGCGGCCAGCGAAATGCGAATAGTATCGCCAATCCCGTCGGCAAGCAGCATACCGAGGCCCACCGCGGATTTCACCGTGCCCGAGCGCAGGCCGCCGGCTTCGGTGATGCCCAGGTGCAGCGGCTGGATGATCTGCTTGGCCAGCAGGCGGTAGGCTTCGACGGCCATGAACACGTCAGAGGCTTTAACGCTGACCTTGAAGTCCTGGAAATCCAGGCGGTCGAGGTGCTCGACATGACGCATGGCGGACTCGACCAGCGCCGCCGGGGTCGGCTCGCCGTACTTTTTCTGCAGGTCTTTTTCCAGGGAACCGGCGTTGACGCCGATACGGATCGGAATACCGCGATCGCGGGCGGCATCGACCACCGCCCGAACGCGGTCTTCACGACCGATGTTGCCCGGGTTGATGCGCAGGCAGTCAACGCCCAGTTCGGCCACGCGCAAGGCGATGCGATAGTCGAAATGGATGTCGGCAACCAGCGGTACGCTGACCTGCTGCTTGATCTTGCCGAAGGCCTCGGCAGCGTCCATGTCCGGTACCGAGACGCGCACGATGTCGACGCCGGCATCGATCAGGCGGTTGATCTGCGCCACGGTCGCGGCCACGTCATTGGTGTCGGTGTTGGTCATGCTCTGGACCGCGATGGGAGCATCGCCGCCAACAGGCACATTACCTACCCAGATTTTCCGGGATTCGCGACGTTTGATCGGAGATTCGCCGTGCATGACTTATTGTCCCAACTTCAGGCGAGCGGTCTCGCCACTGGTGAACGGCGCAACGTCGACAGGCTGGCCGTTGTAGCTGACCTGCACGCCGCGGGCAAAGCCCAGGCGTACCGAAAACGGCGGCTTGCCGGTCAGGTCCAGGCTGTCGCCCTTGCGCTTGATGGCGCTGAACAGCAGCTTGCCGTTGCCGTCGGTGACCGAGGTCCAGCAATCGGCGTTGAATTGCATGTGCAGCTGGCCGCTACCGGCCGGGGCTGGAGCGGCGACAGCAGGTGCTGCTGGCGCTGCGGCAACCACTGCACTGTTGACCACGGGCGCCACCGGGGCTGGCGCTGGAGCCGGTACAACCGGCGCCACCGGCGTGGTCGCGGTGCTGGCGGCAGGCGCAGCAGGCGTGGCAGCAGGGCTGGCCGGTGCTTGTTCGGCAGGTGCGACGCCAGCCGGTTCTGTCGGGGCCTGCTCAAGGCTCAAGGCAGTGCTTTGCGGTTGCTGGCCAGCGCTCACAGCCTGGTCTTCAGGCTCGTCCAGCGGGTGAATCTGGGTGGTGCCGTCGGCGCTTTCGACTTCGACGTGCTCCAGGGCCATGTTGGCCAGGTCCTTGCCACGCAGGCTGGTCTGGTCCTGCCACCAGAAGAAGCCACCACCGATCACCACCACCAGCAGCACCAGGCTGACGATACGCAGGATGTTGTGGGACAGGCGCACCGGCTCTTCGATGCGGCCAAGGGCGTGAACGTCGCTGCCCTGGGCGTGAGTGCCGGTGCACTGGTCGAAAGCCTGCACCAGGGCAGCCTGGTCCATGTCCAGCAGCTTGGCATAGGCGCGTATGTAGCCACGGGCAAAGGTATGCCCCGGCAGCTTGTCGAAGGCGCCGGCTTCTAGATTGTTCAGGGAACTCACGGTGAGGTTGAGCTTGCGGGCCACTTCGGCCTGGGACCAGTCCCTGCTCTCGCGGGCCTGACGCAGGATTTCACCGGGATTTTCGCGAGTCGCTGCTGCTGCTTCGGGATGCGCCGCTTTCATCATTGCTCCGACAGGTATTGCTGATATTCCGGCGTACCGGGATAAAGTCGTTGTAATTGCAGGCCCAGTTCGCTGGCCTTGTTCCGTTCTTCGAAGACGCTGGCCAGGCGGCTGCCCAGCAGCAGGCTGCGGGCACTGTGGTCGCTCAGCTGGCTGAAACGATCGTAGTAGTCACGGGCCGGCACATAATGCCTGTCTTCGTAAGACAACTCAGCCATTTCCAGCAACGCGCGCGGCTGCTGCTGGTTGAGTCGCAAAGCTTTTACCAGGTATTCCTGCGCTTCGGCGCGCTGCCCCAGCCTGAGCGCGGTCAGGCCAAGGTTCTCGAACACCCGGGAGCGTTCAGGATACAGGGTATCGGCCGCCGCTTGGGCAAACATCTGCTGCGCCTGGGCGTATTGCCCACGAGCATAAAGGAAACTGCCGTAATTGTTGCGAATTCGGGTGTCGTCCGGGCGCCGGGCCAGGGCCTTGCGAAAGTGCGCCTCGGCCAGTTCCGGCTCGTCTTCGGCCTGAAACACCAAAGCCAGGGCCGCATGGGCTGCGGCATCCTGGCTATCGAGGTCGAGGGCTTTTTTCAGCGGCGCCTTGGCCTGCTCGGTCAAACCTTGTTGCAAATAACCCAGGCCCAACTGCACATAGGCTTGGCGTGCCTGCTCGCGACCTTCACGACTGCCCAGCGCGTCCGAACTCCCGCCGGACACGCAACCTGCAAGCAGGGCGAGCGCCAGGATCGACAGCGCGAAGCGCAGGGTCATGGAGGTCCTCTCTTCAGTTGCGCGCAGCGCTTTCTTGCACGTCACCGTCGGCATTCAACTGACGTACGGCGATATAGCGCTCGCTGCGGCGGGTGCGGTCCATCACCTGGCCGACCAGCTGGCCGCACGCCGCGTCGATGTCTTCACCACGGGTGGTGCGCACGGTAACGTTGTAGCCGGCGTGATGCAGGTGGTCCTGGAAACGACGGATGGCGTTGTTGCTCGGCCGCTCGTAACCGGAATGCGGGAACGGGTTGAACGGAATCAGGTTGATCTTGCACGGCACGTTCTTGAGCAACTCGGCCATTTCCACGGCGTGTTCGAGCTTGTCGTTGACGTCCTTGAGCAGGGTGTACTCAATGGTCAGCACGCGCTTTTCGCCCAGCTGCGACATGTAGTTCATGCAGGCTTCGAGCAGGACCTTGAGCGGGTACTTCTTGTTGAGCGGTACCAGCTCGTTGCGCAGGGCATCGTTCGGCGCGTGCAGCGAGAGGGCCAGAGACACGTCGATGTGCTTGGCCAGCTCTTCGATCATCGGTACCACGCCGGAAGTGGACAGGGTCACCCGGCGCTTGGAAATGCCATAGCCGAGGTCGTCCATCATCAGGTGCATGGCGGCGACCACGTTGTCGAAGTTCAGCAGTGGCTCACCCATGCCCATCATCACCACGTTGGTGATGGCACGGTCGATGGTGGCCGGCACGCTGCCGAACGACTTGTTGGCAATCCACACCTGGCCGATCACTTCGGCGGCGGTGAGGTTGCTGTTGAATCCTTGCTTGCCGGTGGAGCAGAAACTGCAGTCCAGGGCGCAACCGGCCTGGGACGAGACACACAGGGTGCCACGCTTGCCCTGGGGGATGTACACGGTCTCGACGCAGCTGCCGGACGCCACGCGCACCACCCATTTACGGGTGCCGTCGCTGGAGATGTCCTCGCTGACCACTTCCGGACCGCGAATCTCGGCAACAGCCTTGAGCTTTTCGCGCAAGGCCTTGCCGACATTCGTCATGGCGTCGAAATCATCGACGCCAAAGTGGTGAATCCATTTCATTACCTGACCGGCACGGAAACGCTTCTCCCCGATAGAGTCGAAGAATTTTTCCATTTCCGGCTGGGTAAGCCCCAACAGGTTAGTTTTGCCAGTCGATGTCGTCATGGATTCACCCTCACCCGTAAGCTTTCGCTTAGCGAGTGGTTACCTCGGTAGCTGCGAAGAAGTACGAGATTTCGCGAGCAGCGGCGGCTTCGGAGTCCGAACCGTGAACGGCGTTGGCGTCGATGGACTCGGCGAAGTCAGCACGGATGGTGCCGGCAGCAGCTTCTTTAGGGTTGGTAGCGCCCATCAGCTCACGGTTCAGAGCGATGGCGTTT
This sequence comes from Pseudomonas sp. B21-035, assembly GCF_024748945.1. NCBI lineage: Bacteria > Pseudomonadati > Pseudomonadota > Gammaproteobacteria > Pseudomonadales > Pseudomonadaceae > Pseudomonas > Pseudomonas sp. B21-035. The sequence goes on along the minus strand of NZ_CP087179.1, from coordinate 989,915 downwards.
TCGCCTTCCAGAACCTGGACAACAACAGGACCGGAGATCATGAAGGCAACCAGGTCGCCGAAGAAGCCGCGCTCTTTGTGCTCAGCGTAGAAGCCTTCGGCTTCGGCTTTGGACAGTTGCTTGAGTTTCGAGGCAACGACGCGCAGGCCGGCTTTTTCGAAACGGGTGGTGATCTCGCCGATCACGTTTTTAGCAACGGCGTCAGGCTTGATGATCGAGAAAGTACGTTGAACAGCCATGGTGAAACTCCAGAAACGTTGAGTGAAGCGAAAAATTAAACCCGCGAATTATACGCGGGTTCCGGGGGATTGCCTAACCTGCCGAGCGCGCTCAGTCGGCTTCTTCGATCCAGGCCGCCTGGATGGCTTCGAGAACCTTCTCGCCGCCACGGGTCGGATCGTCACTGAATTCCGGCAATGCCAGCACCCAACGGTGCAGATCGACGAAGTTCACATAACGAGGATCGACTTCCGGCTTGCTTTCGGCAAGCTGGATTGCAATTTCAAGTACATCAACCCATTTCAGGCTCATGTCGGCTCCAGGATCAATGCGGCGCTTCGGCAGCGTGGTTGAGCGAGTATTTCGGAATCTCGACAGTTACATCCTCGGTACCGACCACGGCCTGACAGGTCAGGCGCGACGTAGGCTCAAGGCCCCATGCGCGATCCAGGAAGTCCTCTTCCAGCTCGTCAGCCTCATTGAGCGAATTGAAACCTTCGCGAATGACGCAGTGGCACGTGGTACAGGCGCAGACGCCACCACAAGCGCTTTCGATCTCAATGTGGTTGTCATGGGCCACCTCGAGAATGGATTTCCCGGTCTCGGCCTCCACGACCATGCCATCCGGGCAGAATCTCTCGTGGGGCAGAAAAATCACCTGCGGCATCAGTTATTCCTCGATCTCATTCAGGTTGCGCCCGGCCAAAGCGGCTTTTACCGTCGAATCAAGGCGACGGGCGGCAAAGGCATCGGTCACCTGCGACAGACGCTTGGTCTGTTGCTCGATGGCCGCGCCATCGGTGCCGTTGATCAAATCACGCAAGTCTTGCATCTGTTGCTCGATTGCCAGGCGCTCTTCGGCGTCCAGCAGGCGTTCGCCATCGGCGTCCAGGGCGCCCTGTACCGCTTCGAGCAGGCGCTCGGCGTCGACCTGGTGCTCGCGCAGCTGGCGCGCCACCTTGTCGAAACCGGCATGCTCGAAGGAGTCCTTGAGCATACGGGCGATTTCGCCGTCGGTCAGGCCGTAGGACGGCTTGACCTGAATGCTCGATTCGACGCCCGAGCCCAGCTCGCGCGCCGAAACGCTGAGCAGGCCGTCGGCATCGACCTGGAAGGTCACGCGGATCTTCGCCGCACCGGCAACCATCGCCGGGATGCCACGCAGTTCGAAGCGCGCCAGGGAGCGGCAGTCACTGATCAGTTCGCGCTCGCCCTGCAGCACATGAATCATCATGGCCGACTGGCCATCTTTGTAGGTGGTGAACTCCTGGGCGCGGGCAACCGGGATGGTGGTGTTGCGCGGAATCACCTTCTCCATCAGCCCACCCATGGTTTCCAGACCCAGGGACAACGGAATCACGTCCAGCAGCAGCAATTCGCCACCATCACGGCGGTTGCCAGCCAGGGTATCGGCCTGGATGGCGGCGCCGATAGCGACTACCTGGTCCGGGTCGATTTCGGTCAGCGGGGTACGCCCAAACAACGTGCCGACGGCCTCGCGCACACGCGGCACGCGGGTCGAACCACCGACCATGACCACTGCGGCAACTTCTTCGAGCTCGACGCCGCTGTCACGCACGGCGCGGCGGCAGGCCTTGAGGCTGCGGGCGACCATGGGCTCGATCAGGGCATCGAAGGCACTGCGGGTCAGCTCGGCCTGCCAGTTGCCATAGGCGACCGTGACCACATCAGCATTGGTCAGGGCCTCTTTGGCTGCGCAGGCGGTCTGCAGCAGCTGGCGCTGGGCACCCGGATCGAGGTCCGAGGACAGGCCGGCCTGCTCGACAATCCAGCTGGCGATGGCATGGTCGAAGTCGTCGCCGCCCAGGGCGCTGTCGCCACCGGTGGCCAGCACTTCAAAGACACCGCCGGTCAGGCGCAGGATCGAGATATCGAAAGTACCGCCACCCAGGTCATAGATGGCCACCAGGCCTTCGGCATTCTGGTCCAGGCCATAGGCCACGGCCGCCGCGGTCGGCTCGTTGAGCAGGCGCAACACGTTCAGGCCGGCCAGACGCGCGGCGTCCTTGGTGGCCTGGCGCTGGGCGTCGTCGAAATACGCCGGCACGGTGATTACCGCGCCAACCAGTTCGCCGCCGAGGGTCTCTTCGGCGCGCTGGCGCAGCACCTTGAGGATGTCGGCCGAGACTTCCACCGGGCTTTTCGGGCCCTGGACGGTGTCGATGAACGGCATGTGCGACTCGCCACCGACAAAGCGGTACGGCAGTTGCTCACCCAATTGCTTGACGTCTGCCAGGCCACGGCCCATCAGGCGCTTGACCGACAGCACAGTGTTGAGCGGGTCGCTGGAGGCGGCGTCGCGGGCGCTCTGGCCGACATCGATGTGGTCAGCGTGATAGCGCACTGCGGACGGCAGGATCACCCGGCCTTGGGCATCGGGCAGGGGCTCGCTGCGGCCGCTGCGCAGGGCAGCAACCAGGGAATTGGTGGTACCAAGGTCAATACCCACCGCCAGACGACGCTGGTGCGGCTGGGGGCTCTGACCGGGTTCGGCGATCTGCAGTAGGGCCATGCTTATCTGAATACCAGGGGCGCCGCCAGAAGCAGCGCCGGGTTAATCGTCGAGGCGCTCTTCCAGCTGGCGCACTTCGTAGGCGAGCTTGTCGAGAAACTGCATGCGGCGCATCAGGCGCTCGGCCTGTTCACGCTGCGCAGGATCATCCCAGCAGGCGGCGAAGTCCTCGTTGAGTGCTTCCTGGGCGGCTTTCAAGCGACGCTTGAAGACGGCCACGCCATCGAGGTCGGCACTGTCCTGGAGGTCTTCGAGCTCTTCACGCAGCTGCATCTGCTGCAGCAGGAACTCGGGATCATGGACGGTGACTTCCTGCGGCACTTCATGGCCGCCGATCGCCAACAGGTAGCGGGCACGCCGGGGCGCGCTCTTGAGAGTCTGGTAGGCCTCGTTCAGCGCAGCCGAACGCTCCAGCGCAATGCGCTGTTCACGTTCGGAGGCATCGGCGAAGCGATCCGGATGGACCTCGCGGGCCAGCTCGCGATAGCGAACAGCCAGCTTGTCGAGGTCCAGACGGAAGCCAGGTTGCAGGTCAAACAGGGCGAAATGACAAGGAGTACCCACGCGCAGCCTCAGACGTTGAAGCTTTCGCCGCAGCCACACTCACCGCGCACGTTGGGGTTGTTGAACTTGAAGCCTTCGTTCAACCCTTCCTTGACGAAATCCAGCTCGGTACCGTCGAGGTACGTCAGGCTTTTCGGATCGATGATGACCTTTTCGCCATGGCTTTCGAAGACCTGGTCATCGGAGGTTACTTCATCGACGAACTCCAGCACATAGGCCAGGCCCGAGCAGCCAGTGGTGCGCACGCCAAGGCGAATACCTTCACCCTTGCCGCGTCCGTCGAGGGAGCGCCGCACATGTTTGGCGGCGGCTTCTGTCATGCTGATAGCCATCGAGACTCCTTACCTGCAACAGGCGACCTTAGAGCAAACCTTTCTTCTGCTTGTAATCGCGCACGGCCGCCTTGATGGCGTCCTCGGCGAGTACCGAGCAGTGGATTTTAACCGGCGGCAGCGCCAGTTCTTCGGCCAGCTGGGTGTTCTTGATGGTTTCCGCTTCGTCCAGGGTCTTGCCCTTCATCCACTCGGTAGCGAGGGAGCTGGAAGCGATGGCCGAACCGCAGCCGTAGGTCTTGAACTTGGCGTCTTCGATAACGCCCTGCTCGTTGACCTTGATCTGCAGGCGCATGACGTCGCCGCACGCCGGAGCGCCGACCATGCCGGTGCCGACATCCGGGTCCTCGGCATTCATCTTGCCGACGTTACGCGGGTTTTCGTAGTGGTCGATGACCTTTTCACTGTATGCCATGGTGCAATTCCTTCCTCATCAGAGAGCCGCTCTTGCCGGCGACTACTTAGTGCGCAGCCCACTCGATCTTGGAGATGTCGACGCCGTCTTTGTACATATCCCACAGCGGCGACAACTCGCGCAGCTTGGTTACGGCCTCGCAAACCTTCTGCGCGGCGTAGTCGATTTCTTCTTCGGTGGTGAAGCGACCGAAGGTAAAGCGGATCGAGCTGTGTGCCAGTTCGTCGTTGCGGCCCAGGGCGCGCAGCACGTAGGACGGCTCGAGCGAAGCCGAAGTACAGGCCGAGCCGGACGAAACGGCCAGGTCCTTGAGCGCCATGATCAGCGACTCGCCTTCGACGTAGTTGAAGCTCAGGTTCAGGTTGTGCGGAATGCGCGCGGTCATGCTGCCGTTGATGTACAGCTCTTCGAGGCCTTCAACCTGCTTGTAGAAGCGGTCGCTCAGGGCCTTGATGCGCAGGTTCTCGCTGGCCATCAGCTCTTTGGCGATGGCGAAGGCTTCGCCCATGCCGACGATCTGGTGGGTGGCCAGGGTGCCCGAACGCATGCCGCGCTCGTGACCGCCGCCGTGCATGGTGGCTTCCAGGCGCACGCGAGGCTTACGGCTGACGTACAGCGCGCCAATGCCTTTAGGGCCATAGGTCTTGTGCGCCGAGAACGACATCAGGTCGACCTTGAGCTTTTGCAGGTCGATCTCGACCTTGCCGGTGGACTGCGCGGCATCGACGTGGAACATGACGCCGCGGGCGCGGGTCAGCTCGCCAATGGCGGCGATGTCGTTGATGGTGCCGATTTCGTTGTTCACGTGCATGATCGACACCAGAATGGTGTCTTCACGCAGGGCAGCTTCAACCATGGCCGGAGTGATCAGGCCATCGGCGCCTGGCTCGATGTAGGTCACTTCAAAGCCTTCACGCTCCAGCTGACGAGTGCTGTCCAGGACAGCCTTGTGCTCGATCTTGGAGGTGATCAGGTGCTTGCCCTTGGTGCTGTAGAAGTGCGCGACGCCCTTGATTGCCAGGTTGTCGGACTCGGTGGCACCGCTGGTCCAGACAATTTCACGCGGGTCGGCATTGACCAGGTCGGCGACCTGGCGACGGGCGTTCTCGACCGCTTCTTCGGCTTTCCAGCCAAAGACGTGGGAGCGCGACGCCGGGTTACCGAAGTTCCCGTCGACCAGCAGGCAGTCGCTCATCTTCTGGGCAACGCGTGGATCGACCGGGGTGGTCGCGGAGTAATCGAGGTAGATCGGCAACTTCATTGAATATCTCCTATCAGGCGGTCGCGCCGCGCGTCGAAACGGTCATTCGACGGCGGACGTCTCAATCTTGTCCAGCTGCGGTGCCCGGCCTGCGATACGACGCAGGTCCTGGCGCTGGGCGACTTCTTGTACCTCACGGCGAGTGACAAGGTCAGCCAGGCTGATGCCGCTGAGGAATTCGTGAATCTGCTGGCTGAGGTCGCACCACAGGTGGTGGGTCAGGCAGGTGTCGCCGGCGTGGCAATCACCCAGCCCCTGGCAGCGCGTGGCATCGACCGATTCGTTGACCGCGTCGATGACCTGGGCGACCTGAATGCTCTCCATGCTTCGCGACAGCTGGTAGCCGCCGCCAGGGCCGCGCACACTGGAAACCAGGCTGCTGCGGCGCAGCTTTGCAAACAGCTGCTCCAGATAAGAGAGGGAAATGCCTTGGCGCTCGGAAATGTCGGCCAGAGACACCGGCCCATTCTGCGCGTGCAACGCCAGGTCGAGCATGGCGGTCACGGCGTATCGGCCTTTTGTAGTCAGTCGCATGGCTAGTAGGTACCACGGGGTTACGGGATGGGAGCGAGTATGCTATTCCCGAGCATTTAAGTCAACTATAAGACCTAGTGCTTTAGTCGGGTTTACCGCAAGAGGGCGGCGGAATGATAGCAAACTAAGGGGCGCTTGCGCACGCCCCTTCTGTCAATGCGTCGACGCGTCGCTGCGGGCCTCATCCTTGATCTCGGCGAAGTCCTCTTCACGCAGTGCCGGCAGCTCCTTGGCGCAGTAGTCGCTGCCAAGATTCTTAAGCGCGCCGCACATGTCTTCCAGGCGCCCGTCGACCGCCTGCAGGTGGTCAAGCAACTGACCAATGGCGCGGGCCACCGGGTCGGGCATGTCTTCGCTGACGCCATAGGCATCGAAGCCGATCTTCTCGGCCATGGCCTTGCGCCGGGCCTCGACCTCGGCATCGGTCTTGACGATGATCCGCCCGGGGATACCCACCGCAGTCGCGCCGGCCGGTACCGCCTTGGTGACCACCGCGTTGGAACCGATCTTGGCTCCGGCGCCGACGGTGAACGGCCCCAGCACCTTGGCCCCGGCACCAACGACCACGCCGTCTTCCAGGGTCGGGTGACGCTTGCCCTTGTTCCAGGTGGTGCCGCCCAAGGTCACGCCCTGGTACAGAGTGACGTCGTCGCCGATCTCGGCGGTTTCGCCGATGACGATGCCCATGCCGTGGTCAATGAAGAAGCGCCGCCCCACCTTGGCACCAGGGTGAATCTCGATCCCGGTCAGCCAGCGGCCGAAGTTCGACACCAGCCGCGCCAGCCACTTGCAGTCCCGTCGCCACAGCGCGTGCGCCGCGCGATGCAGCCAGATCGCGTGCATGCCGGGGTAGCAGGTCAGCACTTCAAAGGCATTGCGCGCCGCCGGGTCGCGGTGGAAAACGCTCTGGATATCTTCACGCAGACGCTCGAACATCTATTGATCCTTGCGCTTATGCGGCTCGCCACGGGCCGCTTTCTGGGTTTCGGTGAGAATGCCGCGCAAAATACTCATTTCCGAACGATCCACCGAGCTGCGCCCGTACAGGCGACGCAGGCGCGGCATCAGGTGCCTGGGTTTGAGCGGGTCGAGAAAGCCGATATCGACCAGGGTCTTTTCCAGGTGCTGGTAGAACAGCTCCATTTCATCCATGGTCGCCAGCTCGCTGCTGTCGACTACTTCCACCGGCGACGCCTGCCCTTCCTGCGCCAGCCAGGCCATGCGCACCTCATAGGCCAGCACCTGCACTGCGGCGCCGAGGTTCAGCGAGCTGAAGTCCGGGTTCGAGGGGATGTGCACATGGAAATGGCAACGCTGCAGCTCTTCGTTGGTCAGGCCGGCGTGCTCACGGCCGAACACCAGGGCAATCTCTTCGCCCTGAACGGCATGCTCGATGACCTTGCTGGCGCACTCGCGCGGGTCGACCAGCGGCCAGGGGATGCGGCGCTCGCGGGCACTGGTACCGAACACCAGGTTGCAGCCGACCAGCGCCTCTTCAAGGGTGGCGACCACTTGTGCGCCGCCCAGCACATCATCGGCACCCGACGCACGGGCATCCGCCTCGGGCGAGGGAAAATGCTGCGGATCGACCAGCACCAAGCGCGACAAGCCCATGTTTTTCATGGCACGCGCAGCGCCGCCGATATTGCCGGGGTGGCTGGTATTGACCAGAACAACACGAATATTTTGCAGCAAGGCGAGCGCTCACAGACGTTGCGAAGGGGGAGCAAATCTTACAGAAGCGACCGACTTTACGCTACGAAAGCAAATGTCACCCTTCTTCGCGCAAAGTTTTCTGCTAGAATGTTCGGCTTTCTTTAACGACCCAGGTGAAACGTCCATGCAGCCCATGCTGAATATCGCGCTGCGCGCCGCCCGCAGCGCCAGTGAATTGATTTTCCGCTCCATCGAGCGCCTGGATAGCATCAAGGTTGATGAAAAAGACGCCAAGGATTACGTCTCCGAAGTCGATCGCGCCGCAGAGCAGAAAATCATCGATGCCCTGCGCAAGGCCTACCCGAACCACTCCATCTACGGCGAAGAGACCGGCCTGCATGCCGGTAGCGGTGAAGAAGGCAAAGACTACCTGTGGATCATCGACCCACTGGATGGCACCACCAACTTCCTGCGTGGCGTTCCGCACTTTGCTGTCAGCATTGCCTGCAAATACCGTGGCCGCCTTGAGCACGCCGTGGTGCTGGACCCTGTCCGCCAGGAAGAATTCACCGCCAGCCGTGGCCGTGGCGCCCAGCTGAACGGCCGCCGCCTGCGCGTCAGCCCTCGCACCAGCCTGGAAGGCGCCCTGCTGGGTACCGGCTTCCCGTTCCGCGACAACCAGATGGCTGACCTGGACAACTACCTGGGCATGTTCCGCGCCCTGGTTGGCCAGACCGCCGGCATCCGCCGCGCCGGTGCTGCCAGCCTGGACCTGGCCTACGTTGCCGCCGGTCGTTTCGATGCCTTCTGGGAATCGGGCCTGTCGGAGTGGGACATGGCTGCAGGCGCCCTGCTGATCCAGGAAGCGGGCGGCCTGGTGAGCGACTTCACCGGTGGCCACGACTTCCTCGAGAAGGGTCACATCGTTGCCGGTAACACCAAGTGCTTCAAGGCCGTTCTGACTGCCATCCAGCCGCACCTGCCTGCTTCGATCAAACGCTAAGTACGATCGAGCACAAAAAAAGCACCCTTCGGGGTGCTTTTTTTGGCCTGTAGGAGCGGGCTTGCCCCGCGATAGCGATCTAACCGTTACACCGCATCGCGGGGCAAGCCCGCTCCTACAGTAGATTACTGGCCAGCCTGGGCCTGGCTCAGTACCAGCTTGCCTTCTTTGTCCAGCGGAATTTGCGAACCCGGGTCACGGTCCATGCGCACTTGACCGACCTTGTCGCCGATCGAGTATTTCACGTCATAGCCGACCACCTTCTCGCTCAGGTCGTTGACCGTGTTGCAGCGGGTTTGCGTGGTGGTGTAGGTATCACGCTCCTGCATGCCTTCCTGCACCTTGTTGCCGGCATAGCCGCCACCGACCGCACCGGCCACGGTCGCGATCTTCTTGCCGGTACCGCCACCGATCTGGTTACCCAGCAGGCCACCTGCCAGCGCACCGACCACGGTACCGGCAATCTGGTGTTGATCCTTGACCGGCGCCTGACGCGTCACAGTGACGTCCTTGCACACTTCACGGGGTGTCTTGACCGTCTGCTTGACCGGCTGCACCGCCAAAACTTCGGCGTATTCCGGCCCGCCCTTGACCAGGCTGTAGGTGGCAACAGCACCTCCGGCTGTTACACCGACAGCACCCAGAACCGCACCCACCAGCATCGATTTGTTCACCTGAACCTCCTGATCGTACCTGCGGAACATTGCCCGCCTTCTCCCTGCCTTGGAGCATAAAAAAAGGCGCGAGTTCAACACTCGCGCCCTTTTGTACGACCAACAGTGCGGGAAATTCCCTTATGGACGGTCGTCCACACCTTCGGCTTTCACCGTCGGGATCAGGTCTTCACTGTTCAGGTTCAGCCAGATCAGCACCACGTTGGCGATGTAGATCGACGAGTAGGTACCGGCCATGACACCGATGAACAGCGCCAGGGAGAAGCCCCACAGGTTGTCGCCACCGAAGAACAGCAGCGCGGCAATCGCCAGCAAGGTCGACACCGAGGTCGCCACGGTCCGCAGCAGGGTCTGGGTGGTCGAAATGTTGATGTTCTCGATCAGCGAAGCCTTGCGCAGAACCCGGAAGTTCTCACGTACCCGGTCGAATACGACGATGGTGTCGTTGAGCGAGTAGCCAATGATCGCCAGCACCGCCGCCAGCACCGTCAGGTCGAAGGTGATCTGGAAGAACGAGAGGATACCCATGGTCACGACCACGTCGTGGATCAGCGACAGGATCGCACCCAGGGCGAACTTCCACTGAAAGCGGAAGGCCAGGTAGATCATGATGCCGCCCAGGGCCAGAAGCATGCCCAGGCCACCCTGGTCGCGCAGCTCTTCACCGACCTGCGGGCCAACGAACTCGACACGCTTGACCACCGCCGGGTTGTCGGTGCTGACCTTTTGCAGCGCCTCGGACACTCGGTTACCCAGTTGCGGATCATCGCCCGGCATACGCACCAGCAGGTCGGTGGTAGCACCGAAACTCTGCACCACGGCGTCCTGGAAGCCGGCCTTGACCAGCTCTTCACGGACCTCGCCAAGGTTGGCTGGACGCTCGTAGGTCAGCTCGATGAGCGTACCGCCGGTGAAGTCCAGACCAAAGTTGAGGCCTTTGTAGAACCAGCTGAACAGCGCCAGCACGGTCAGAAGCAGGGTGATGCCGAACGCAAGGTTGCGCACACCCATGAAGTTGATTGTACGTAACATGGCAGCCCCTTATACCCACAGCTTCTTGATATCACGCCCGCCGCAGGTCAGGTTGACCATTGCACGGGTGACCATGACGGCCGTGAACATCGAGGTGAAAATCCCGAGGGACATGGTAACCGCGAAGCCCTTGACCGGGCCGGTACCCATGGCGAAGAGGATGCCGCCGACCAGCAAGGTGGTCAGGTTGGCGTCGACAATCGCCGTGTAGGCACGGTTGAAACCTTCGTGGATGGCGCGTTGCACCGACATGCCATTGGCCAGCTCTTCGCGGATCCGCGAGAAGATCAGCACGTTGGCGTCAACCGCCATACCCATGGTCAGGACGATACCGGCGATACCCGGTAGGGTCAGCGTTGCCCCCAGCAGCGACATCAGCGCCAGCAGCATGACCATGTTACCGGCCAGGGCGATGGTCGCGATCAGGCCGAAGAAGCGGTAGATGGCCATGATGAACAGCGAGACGAACAGCATGCCCCACAGGGATGCGTCGATACCCTTGGTGATGTTGTCGGCACCCAGGCTCGGGCCAATGGTGCGCTCTTCAGCAAAGTACATCGGCGCCGCCAGGCCACCAGCGCGCAGCAGCAGGGCCAGTTCCGACGACTCGCCCTGACCGTTCAGGCCAGTGATGCGGAACTGGCTGCCCAGTGGCGACTGGATGGTCGCCAGGCTGATGATCTTCTTCTCTTCGGTGAAAGTCTGCACGGCAACGTCTTTCTCGACGCCGTCGACCATCTGCTTGACGTAGCGCGTGGTTGGACGCTGCTCGATGAAGATCACCGCCATGCTGCGGCCGACGTTGCTACGGGTAGCACGGCTCATCAGCTCGCCACCATGACCATCCAGACGGATGTTCACCTGCGGACGGCCCTGCTCGTCGAAGCTGGCCTGGGCGTCGGTCACCTGGTCACCGGTGATGATCAGGCCACGCTCGACCGCAGCCGAACGACCGCCTTCACGGAACTCGAAGGTTTCGGTGGTGGCTTTCGAGGCACCAGGCTCAGCACCCAGGCGGAATTCGAGGTTGGCGGTCTTGCCGAGAATACGCTTGGCTTCGGCGGTGTCCTGCACGCCTGGCAGCTCGACCACGATGCGGTTGGCACCCTGGCGCTGAACCAGTGGCTCGGCTACACCCAGCTCGTTGACGCGGTTACGTACCGTGGTCAGGTTCTGCTTGATCGAGTATTCACGGATTTCCGCGACCTTGGCCGGGGTAATCGCCAGGCGCAGCACCGACAGACCGTTGCGCTCGGTGGTGGTCAGCTCGAAATCGTTGAAATTCTTGCGGATCAGGCTGCGGGCCTGTTCGCGGGATTCGTCATCGGAGAAGCCCAGCTGGATGCCGCCATCTTGTTGCGGCAGGCTGCGATAGCGCACGCGCTCTTTGCGCAGCAGGCTCTTGACTTCGCCTTCGTAGACTTTCAGGCGCGCCGACATGGCTTTGTCCATGTCCACTTCAAGCAGGAAGTGCACACCACCGGAAAGGTCCAGGCCCAGCTTCATCGGGCTTGCGCCCAGGTTGCGCAGCCATTGCGGGGTAGTCGGGGCCAGGTTGAGCGCTACTACATAGTCGTCGCCCAGTGCCTTGCGCACTACATCCTTGGCTGGCAGTTGGTCTTCCTGTTTGCTCAGGCGCACCAGGCCAACCTTGCCCTTCTCGCCCAGGCTCGCGGCCTTGACCTGGATACCGGACTCGTTGAGCGCCTTGCTCACGCGGTCCAGATCGGCCTGAGTGACCTGCAGTGCAGTACTGGCACCGCTGACCTGAACGGCCGGATCATCAGGGTAGAGGTTGGGAGCGGAATAAATAAAACCGATCGCCAGTACCACCAGGATCAGTGCGTATTTCCACAGAGGGTATTTGTTCAGCATCACGCCGCCCGTTCAAGACGCGGGGCGCCTTGCGCGCCCCGTCGATTGGTAAAAAACTGAAACTTAGATCGCTTTGAGCGTGCCTTTAGGCAGGGTCGCGGCTACGGCGCCCTTCTGGAACTTCAGCTCGACGTTGTCGGACACTTCCAGAACCACGAAGTCGTCGGCAACTTTGACGATCTTGCCGGCGATACCGCCGTTGGTGACAACTTCGTCACCTTTTTGCAGGTTGCTCAGCAGGTTTTTCTGCTCTTTGGCACGTTTGGCCTGCGGGCGCCAGATCATCAGGTAGAAGATGACCAGGAAACCGACCAGGAAAATCCACTCGAAGCCAGTACCGGCTGGGCCGGCGGCTGGGGCAGCTGCGTCCGCGTATGCGGCAGGGATCAGAAAGCTCATTTAGCACTCCAGTTGCAAATCAGTACTTGTTAGGGATCGACAGAACATCAGTCCAAGGGCGGCACAGGCAGCCCGCGCTTGGCGTAAAAGGCATCGACAAAGGCGGCCAATGTACCTTGTTGAATAGCCTCGCGTAAACCAGCCATCAAGCGCTGGTAATGACGCAAGTTATGGATCGTATTCAACATACTGCCCAACATTTCGCCGCATTTATCCAGATGATGCAGATACGCGCGGGAGAAGTTCTGGCAGGTATAGCAATCGCAGGTCGCGTCCAGGGGCGAATCATCGTGGCGATGGAACGCGTTACGGATTTTCAGCACGCCGGTATCGACAAACAGATGGCCGTTGCGCGCGTTGCGCGTGGGCATCACGCAATCGAACATGTCGACGCCGCGGCGCACACCCTCAACGAGATCTTCCGGCTTGCCTACCCCCATAAGGTAACGAGGTTTGTCAGCCGGCATCCGCCCTGGCAGGTAGTCCAGGACCTTGATCATTTCGTGCTTGGGCTCGCCCACCGACAGGCCGCCGATGGCCAGGCCGTCGAAGCCGATCTTTTCCAGGCCTTCGAGCGAGCGCATGCGCAGGTTCTCGTGCATGCCACCCTGAACAATGCCGAACAGCGCCGCAGTGCTGTCGCCGTGGGCGTTCTTCGAGCGCTGGGCCCAGCGCAGGGACAACTCCATGGACACCCGGGCGACGTCTTCATCGGCCGGGTACGGGGTGCATTCGTCGAAGATCATCACCACGTCCGAGCCCAGGTCACGCTGGACCTGCATCGACTCTTCCGGGCCCATGAACACCTTGGAGCCGTCGACCGGCGAGGCGAAGGTCACGCCCTCTTCGCGGATCTTGCGCATGGCGCCCAGGCTGAACACCTGGAAACCGCCGGAGTCGGTGAGGATCGGGCCCTGCCACTTCATGAAGTCGTGCAGGTCGCCGTGGGCCTTGATCACCTCGGTGCCCGGGCGCAGCCACAGGTGGAAGGTGTTGCCGAGGATCATGTGCGCGCCGATCGCCTCGATGTCGCGCGGCAGCATGCCCTTGACCGTGCCATAGGTGCCCACCGGCATGAACGCCGGGGTCTCGACCACGCCACGCGGGAAAGTCAGGCGGCCGCGACGGGCCTTGCCGTCAGTGGCGAGCAATTCGAAGGACATACGACAGGTGCGACTCATGCTTGATCCTCGGGGCCGCGTGGCGCCGGATTGCGGGTGATGAACATGGCATCACCGTAACTGAAGAAGCGGTACCCGTGTTCGACCGCCGCCGCATAGGCAGCCATGGTCTCGGGGTAACCGGCGAAGGCCGAAACCAGCATCAGCAGCGTGGATTCAGGCAAATGGAAGTTGGTCACCAGGGCATCGACCACATGGAACGGCCGGCCGGGGAAGATGAAGATATCGGTATCGCCACTGAAGGCCTTGAGCTCGCCATCACGGGCGGCGCTTTCCAGCGAACGCACGCTGGTGGTGCCCACGGCAACCACGCGCCCGCCACGGGCCCGGCAGGCAGCCACGGCGTCAACCACATCCTGGCCGACCTCCAGCCACTCTTTATGCATGTGGTGGTCTTCGATGCGCTCGACCCGCACCGGCTGGAAGGTACCAGCACCTACATGCAAAGTGACAAAGGCGGTTTCCACACCCTTGGCGGCGATTTTGGCCAGCAGTTCTTCGTCGAAGTGCAGGCCGGCAGTTGGCGCGGCCACGGCGCCAGCGCGCTCGGCGTACACCGTCTGGTAGCGCTCGCGGTCGGCGCCTTCATCCGGACGGTCGATATACGGCGGCAGCGGCATGTGGCCAACGCGATCAAGCAGCGGCAGTACCTCTTCGGCAAAACGCAGCTCGAACAGCGCATCGTGACGGGCGAACATCTCGGCCTCGCCACCGCCATCGATGAGAATCTGCGTGCCAGGCTTGGGCGCCTTGCTTGAACGCACGTGGGCCAGTACCCGGTGGCTGTCGAGCACGCGCTCGACGAGGATTTCCAGCTTGCCGCCGCTGGCCTTCTGGCCGAACAGACGCGCCGGAATCACCCGGGTATTGTTGAACACCATCAGATCGCCCGGGCGCAGATGCTCGAGCAGGTCGGTGAACTGGCGATGCGCCAGTGCCCCGCTCGGCCCGTCCAGGGTCAACAGCCGGCTGCTATGGCGCTGCGCCAGCGGATGGCGAGCGATCAGGGAATCAGGGAGCTCAAAGGAGAAATCGGCGACGCGCATGATGGTGTTCGGTTCGACAGGGCCGGAAAGTTTAGCCGAAACCGTGAAAATTGACCATGAAAGCTGATTGACCAACGGTAGGCGCCTCTCTATACTTCGCCGCCACAAGCCCTGATGGCGGAATTGGTAGACGCGGCGGATTCAAAATCCGTTTTCGAAAGGAGTGGGAGTTCGAGTCTCCCTCGGGGCACCAAACAGCAGTATCTGAGAGTCTCTAACAGCCTCTCAGACCCAAAGAAACCGGCCACTTGGCCGGTTTTTTTGTGCCTATCTATCTACCCCTGTCTCCCCCTATCCGTTGTATCCCTGTATCCCTGCTTGTATCCTGAGAAAAATACCGAACTTTGGGATACAAGGATGAAGCGCGCAGACATCAAGCGCCGCCCTCTCGCTGACACGACACTTGCGGGATTGGAGCCGGAATCAAAGGAGTACCGCGAGCTGGACGGCAGCGGCCTCTACTTCAGGGTTAAACCTGATGGCGGTAAGTCCTGGCAGCTTCGCTATAAACGTCCGACGGGCAACTGGGCCTGGATGGGACTTGGAGGCTATCCGGAGGTAAGTGGTGCGTTGGCACGAGACAAAGCTGCCGAACTGCGCAAGGTAGTGAGTAGCGGCGCCGATCCTCTCGAACAGAAGCGATCCGCCAAAGCAGCCATTGATGCAGCCAAGACACGCACCTTCAGAGCTGCTGCTGATGCCTGGCTCAAGGCAAAAGAAGAGAAGGGTCTTGCCCCTTCCACCCTCAATAAAATCCGTACCTATCTCGACAAAGACATTCTCCCTGCCTTGGGAGACAAACCTCTCGATGAGATCACTCGCACCGATTGCGCCGAACTCCAAGCCTCTATCGAAGCCCGAGACGCACACAACGTAGCGGAAAAATGCCGCACCTGGATCAATCAGATTTTCGGGAGAGCCATCGGTTTAGGCCTTACGGAAAACGACCCGGGAAGCCGTCTTAGGGATATCGCAGCACAGGCCCCTAAGACTCAACAACACCCGCATTTACTAGAACCAGAGTTAGGTTACTTTCTTACTGCACTGAAGAACACCCCAAGTAGGCTGACGGCCCGAACCGCTGCTTGGCTTTGCATCTGGACTGCCTCACGACCAGGCATGGTTCGCCTAGCCGAATGGAAAGAGTTCGACCTCGACAAAGCAACTTGGACGACACCAGCCGCAAAGATGAAGATGCGCAGAGACTTTGTGTGCCCACTACCACATCAAGCAGTTTCAGCCTTAAAAGAACTTCATTGCCTGACTGGCCGTAGTCGTTGGCTGTTTCCCGGAGTCGGCGCCAAAAACCCAACCATCAGTGAAAATACGATAAACAAAGTCTTCGCCACCATTGGATACAAAGGCCGGCTTGTAGGCCACGGTACTCGACATACTGCAAGCACATTACTTCGAGAGCATGGCTGGCCCAAAGAACATGTTGAAGCCCAACTAGCCCATAAAGAGGAAGGAATTTCAGGGGTGTACAACAAGGCTCAATATCTTGAGCACCGCATAACAATGATGCAGTGGTACGCCGACTACCTAGACGCCCTAGAGCGAGGGAACGTTGTCCAGGGTCAGTTCGACAAAGCCCAATGAAGGTGACTACCCTACCCCCACTCAAAAACCGTGTTACGCGTGTTACTCGTGTAACGACAACACTCAACCACTTGAAATCATTGGTATTTTTTTACGTCACACGTTCTACCCTATGTCCGTACACCTCGTGTAACGCGGCCTCGGCGTGTAACGGCCATTGGACCACCCCCTCCCTGCTGGCCCGGTCCCCAGATTGCGCACCACGCTGGATTGATGCTCCGCTATCGGGGCGTGGGGCAGCCTAATGGACGACTTGAACATTGAAGCTTTGGGACTCGAAATAGCGGGTGTGGACGTGCACTCCCTAATGCGAGATCTAGACGAGATTGAACTCGCTGTCAGTGAGTTAACGCTTTACGGTCAGTTCTATGAGCACTTCAAAGAAGGCTTTGGGCTCATCCAGCATGGGCGACACCCTGCACACAACCATCACCTACTACGTGTTGCCGGAGGCATGGCGTTCGGAGGTGTTTGGCGTCAGTTACAAGACTGCTGCTGACTATGACTGCGACCAGTGGAAACAAAGAGCCTCATCTACGGGAACCGAGTTCTGGCTGGCGTTCGAAGAAGGCAGGCCCGTCGGGATGGTCGGTGCCGCAGTCAGTGAGTCAGAGCGCTTCAATTTGATTGGGATGTGGATTGAGCCCGCAGCTCGGGGGGCTGGCATCGCAAAAGAACTGGTGGATATCGTAAAGGCTCGATCCACTGAGAGAGGTTTTGACGGCGTTTTTCTGGATGTCTCTCCTGAAAACGTTAGAGCCTCAAGCTTCTATTTGAAACAGGGGTTTGTCTTCCTGGATGAATGGGAGCCATTGGAAAGTCATCCGCATATTACTGTTCAGACTATGGTGTGGACGAAGCAGTGACCTCACCCTAAAAGGGTTGCAGCTAGGCCATCGCAATGTGACTTCCCAGGACGCTTACGCTGCAGCAACTCCAGGGTGCGCAAGGTCAGCACCGAGACGAACAGCACGGTCAACCCCGTCATCAGGAAGGTTTCCAGGCCCAAGGGAGCGATTTCAACGTCATGCATGGGGATTTACCTATGCGCCGGCCCAGGGCGTCGTAGTGGTAACGAGCCTCGCTGCTCAAGGTTGTACCCTGCCAGGTTTGCGCGCGGATCAGACGGTTTTCGCTGTCGTAGTGAAAGCGTTGCATGCCTCCGGCCGCACTGCTTTTCTCGCTGAGGTTGCCCCAGGTGTCGTAGCTGAAGCGCAAGTCCTTGAAGGCCACGAGGCGATTGCCGACGCAAAAAGCCAGTGAGATCGACCAGCTACTGCCGCATCATTGAATGCCGGGCTGACCTGTCCAAGACGTATTCCCCGTACGCTTACACTCCGGCAGCACGCGACCCGAGTCGCAATGGGTCGACAGGCAGTAACCACTATGGTCGGCAGCAATGTGCTGGGCTATGTCCAAAGTGCTGCGCCGTTGAAAGCGAGCACACACCGGACTCCAACTCCTTCGGATAACGCCGTAAAGGTCAGCCAGCCACTAATGACTGAGTGCACATGCACGATGCCATCTTTGTGCGACCACTACGATATACCAAATGAAATTATCGGCCTTTCATGTGTGCCACCAATATTATTGAATCCCAAACTGAAGTTGGGGGTCAGCATACTGGTGATATATTTTATCCTCCTAACTTGGGAAGCGCCCTTGCGTGTAAGTCCTCCAAAGATTTTCAATAAAACCAATGTCAACTCCATTCTGGAATGCCTGCGCAATCAGGCCCAGATCGTCCGATACATATGCTGCGAGATCAGAGTTTTTAGTTATTTGATAAACCTTCTTGAACGCAGCCTCTCTTATTTCCTTAATTGATACATCTTCAGGCGGGCACGACGAAATTATTTTTTCATAGCTAGTGCTCCATGCAGTATCAAACTCTATGGAATCCCTTGAGTCTAATTCAGCATCCCAATCGGTGTTTTTCCGAAAGACAAGCTCAAGAAAAACACCATCATTTATCTTAGATAAAATCTCACTTGTAGTTGTCATCTTAATCCTGCCTCCTTTAACCAGTTCTCTATTAGGTCTACAGCTTTAACTGGTGTGACGTTTTCACCCAAAACATGAGTACCATTCGGAGAGCGCACATCGACTTTTATGTCATTCAGATCTTTGTAAGCATTCCGATACGCAGCAAAAAGCTCATCATCTGTGCCCTTGAAAGCACCTTGTCGAGGACCAATAATGGGCCGCTCCGCGTCGTGCATTCGCCAGTGATCATGTTCCGCATTAGCCCCTCGAGGGAATAAGGTAGGTCTAGTTTTATCTGATCTGCTAACCTCGAAAGGTCTACCCACAGTTTTCCTCGATCAATCGTCGTACCGCGCGTCAGCCTCACGGGCAAGGGCCATTTGGTGGTCATGGCATGGCCTGCAGATCTCGTACTTGCGGCAACACCCTTCCTCGGGGTCGCGATAGTTGACCCGCTTTTCAACCTGCTGCTTACAGAACTGGCAGATCCCAGGATTATTCACACGAGTATAAAAATGCTCGCTGTGGCCCTCTTCGTCGAACTGAGGGAGTGGGTAACGATCACCTGAGTCGTCGGTGATGTACTCCCCGGTTTCATCCGTCACGATGCGGTGAAATTGCTCACGCGGATGCCCTTTCGGAGTACACCACAGGACACCAGGTCGTTCAGCGAATGGATCAATGTTCGGCGCCTTGTCTACCAGCTCGTCAATGCTGATGGTGTTGGCCTTGGCCCAACGAAAGACAGGCACCCACTCACTGGTTTCGTAGCGGTACGTCCAGAGAGCATCCGGCCAATATGGCAAGCTGAGCAGCGCTTGCTCACTGCAATGCGAAGTCTGGATGTAATGCTCCATGCCGTTCTCGATGAATCCGAGGCTGGCCGAGTCACGCAGATCCAACAGCTCAATAATCTGGCGAGTGGTGTAGTCGCGCTCACTGCGGGGCTCGATACGCTTGTTCATGCCTGCCGTTCTCCATGTTCCTGGGCGCGAGCACCGCGCCACTCTTTACGCCTCGACCCAGCGCGTGGCTGGGCTTGTGGTTTTCCGTTGTTCGTGGAGCTGGTGGTGGACGGGGTGACTTGTCGCCCTGGATGGCAGCAGCCAGCAAGCCCATGGGAGCGGTAGCCGATTGTCCTTTGAACGAATCAGCGGTCCCTACCAACGTCTCCTCGCTGTCTGTCAGGATCAACTACAGGGGCTAGTTCTTTGGCTTTAGCGACGAGAAGCTTGATGTCCTCCTCGGTGTTACCTTCAACCTCTATATCCCCAACCTTCAAACGCAGCTTGCGTCCATTTTTTCTGCCTACCCATGCAACAACCGCAGCTGTAAGAAAAGGCACGATGGCTTGAGTCATCGGAATTATGAATTCACCCGTGAGGCCGCCTGTAGCCCCTACGCTGTCAAATACAGCAAGGCGAGGACTTATAGCAGTCCCCGAAGCGTTTACTGCATCCCTAAACTCACGCAGTTCGCCTTGGTAATCCGCTCCGAAGCTGGCCGCATCATCTTGGGAACGCACTAAACTAATGGAAACTTTCAGAGCTTCATTCATACCCGACTCCTTTCTTATCGTGCCAAGGGAGCGAAAGCGACCCTCTACTACTGACCTTGCCCCACGTTTGACGGCGGGGCTTGGGGGTTCCTGGGCGACCTTTCCCATCGAAACGCCTTCAAAGCCGTTCCAGAAGGCCAGCGCAAGACCGCTTGCGCTGTGGGGATCTGTTCCCCATCCGTTACTTTAACAACTGTCAAACATGCGGGTGTTCACGACCACAGGCATCAATAAGCTGCTGCTTAAAATCTCTGTACTCTTCAAGGCTGATGATTTCCGCATCGGCCAATGTGGAGATGATCCCGAAGGCCACACCGTAGTAGTACCCATCATAAGGCACTCCATCTAACTGGCGCTCAAAACACCCATTTATCAGGCTGTTGATGCGTGGTAACTGCATATTACGAATTGCATTTTTCATCTCATTCATTTTGAAGATTTTTCCTACCCAACTAAGCCGTTCTCATGAACATGGCAGTAACCGCCTAGCAGAGCTACCCATCTGCTGGGTGAATCGATAGCATTCCCCCCTGTAATAATATTTCGGCAGGGATTGCCTTCTACTGTGGCATCTGCACAGTAGACGCAATAAGAAGAACGATGCCAACTGAGGTACTGACTTTTTGTCACACCGTAATATTTAGCGGTGTACTCCACCGGATCACGGGAGTAAGCAACAACGTCTTCGGCGGGCAGCGGGATGGATTTACTTCCATATGGACCTGCATGAGTCGCCTGAAAAGTCACTCCTTTCTCAGCCAGGTCCCCAATAAATAACTCGTTACTCAAAGTAATTTCCTCGTCAATTAACTACTTCAAGAAGGAACGCGTATGAGACTCTCGGCCAGTACGACGCTCAAAATCCTTCCGTTTGGCCACGGCCAACAGGTAGCACTGTGTGCATGCCGCATCAGGCGCTGCAGCCTTGATCGCAGCAGTGGAGCGTAGTACGTAGCATCCACATACGCATTTACAAACCCATCGAGCTTTTCTGTCGGCAGAAATCCCGATTACAACCAGCCGTCCCATCCGAATGGATGTGAAGTCTTTGAACGAGGGATTCAATAACTGAGCCTTAGTCGGCGCCGTTATCGGTAACGGTAGATCGGAGTCCTGGTCAGTCTCATTCGCCCTGAACTCAAACGACTCACCGCCTGAAATCACCCGAGCGGCAGTAGCATCAACTGGTATTTCGTTCCCTAATTTCAACTCTGATTCCTCGCGTTTTGCTATCCATGGCATTCAAACGTAAAAAGAGTCGTCGATATCACTATGCCAGCGCAAGTTCAAATGCACGCCGAACTGCCTGCATATCCACCGTTAGGTAAGGCTTGCTGTGATCCAAGCATGCATGCCCTAGCATGGTCTGCACTATCTCGACATCGCCGGTGGCGGCCAAGATTTTTGCAGCAAGCGAGCGCCTGCCACTATGCGAGGAGCCCTGTTTGATACCCGCTTGTCGGTATAACCTGCTGATAGTTTGCTGCAATGAATCACAGGCTTGGTACACCTCCGGCCCGCTGTCCAGCTGGCGATGTTTGAATGCCAGTTCAAAGGCTTGCCCTTTGTGTGTCATGACCAGCTTTGAGCCTGGCCGGAATCCTCGATACTCATCTATGCCTGAAAGCCCCCAGCGGCGCCGAGCGCGCACGCCAAACCACGCATCAAGCGCGGCAAGGCATCGAGCATGAGTCAGATACACGTTTCGCGGCCGACAGCCTTTGGTGATGTCTGCGCGCAAGTAGACCTCGGGCTTGATAGCACCGCTGGCATACAGCACGTCGCCAATCTCCAGCAAAGCCAACTCGGTGACACGAATGCCGGTGGTATGCGTGAGCCACAACAACATCACATCACGCTCCGGCATGCGGCCAGTGACAGAGGCTACGCGGATCAGGTGTTTGAATTGTCCAGGACGAAGGGATGCAGCACGGTGAGGATTCATAGGGGTGGGCTCTCTGTCAGGATTAGACGGGAATCAGGATCAATCCAAAGAGAGTTGGCAGCAGGCCTCCAGCAAAGCCTACCACCAGTGATTTCGCAATGTTCACGGAAAACTCGGGCTAAAGACGTTACACAGTTCGCTATCGTTACACCGCACACTCTGCGCGATACAAAACGGTGTGACCTTGTTTTTTCACAACAAAATCAATAACTTGCTTATAAACGTCACACCTGAAACACCAGTTACACGTCTTTTAAGATGTCCACCCCGCCCCCCATCGGCAATGAGCACCATCAGCGAAGAGATTCCAGCAGGAGCCGGGGGACCCTGAGCAAATGAGACACATACGGGGTCGGAAACCCGCGGGACTTTGTTAGCACCAGGGTGCCCAGCTTAGTGAACAGGTGAATCGGGTGAACACACCCGTCTGGGTGGTGAACCCAATCAATTATTCTCCTGGCTACTGACCCATCTCCTCGGGGACCGTCAACCTCGTCAACTGTCAACCATCGTCAACCGACCAGCCTCTAGCAAGACGGCGAGGGTTTCCGACCCCGTGCCCTTCAGATAGTCCCAGGGGCCCCGGCGGCATTTTGGCGACTGATTGCTTTCTGCCATCCTCCAGCTAACCTCCATCCCTGCTGGTTATCGCGCACCTCAGCCAGCACAACAGACATGGTTAAAAATGTGAGTCATTACCGATCCGACACACGGAAGCGAGGACTAGCAAATGCAATCATTTATCGTGAACAGAAACGTTCAACCCAACGGCGACTACGAAGTGCACAACACGACGACTGGATGCACATTCATGCCGCTGCTGGAGAATCAGGTATCACTCGGAAATCACCTATCCTGTACCGGTGCTGTTAGCGCCGCACGAGGGGCAAATCCCACACTACGAATTAATGGTTGCTACTATTGCTGCAACCCTTGCCACACCAGCTAGGTTCTCCAAGGAAAGCACAGCGGGGTTTACAGGTCGTTTATGCCCAGATCTAGGATTGTGCAGTCATAGGCCCAAGCAAGCTGTATCCCCGCGTGTATCCCTAACTATATAATCCGGCTGTAGGCTGCGGATTATATGGAATACTCCAGTCTCCCTCGGGGCACCAAACGCAAAAAGAAACCGACCCCAGGGTCGGTTTTTTTGTGCCCGGCAATTCAAGCACAAGCCACCAGGCGCCGCACTTGCCGGTGGATCTCATCGCCGTGATTCAACTCGGCCGTGCGCAGGTCAAACGCCGTCTGCAGGTTGAGCCAGAACTCCGGCGTAGTGTCCAGGCAAGTGGCGAGGCGCAAGGCCATGTCTGCCGAAACGCCACGACGTCGAGAAAGAACCGCATTTATCGCAGAGACAGACACGCCCAACGCGCGAGCCAAAGCGGCGACACTAACACCCAACTCACTCTGAAAATCTTCGCGCAGGACTTCCCCTGGGTGTACCGGACGCATGGCGTTTTTGCAGATCATGATGCACCTCAGTGAAAGTCCGTTATTGCAACACGTGCAGGCCTAGCGCATTGCGCAGTGGATAGCCCTTTATTGCACCACCCCACACGCAATCCGCGCCCCACCACCACCCAACGCCTGCGGGTGATCGCTGTGGTTATCGCCGCCGCCATGCACCATCAGCGCATGGCCCTTGAACTCGTCGGCCTTCAGGCGTGGGGCCAGGACCGGGTAGCGGGCGGTGCCGTCGGCGCTGACATACAAGGCGGGCAAGTCGCCCTTGTGCCCGGCATCGTCGTACGGGCCCAGGTGTTTTTTACTCTGCTGCGGGTCCCAATGCCCGCCCGCAGAACCTGCCGGCGTGGTCTTGCCGTCGGCGGTGGCCGGTGCGCAGGAGGGGTTTTCGTGCAGGTGAAAGCCGTGTACGCCCGGCGGCAAGTCGCGCAGGTCAGGCGTGAGCAAAGTGCCGTACTTATTCTGTTCAAGGGTAATGGTACCGACAGGTTTGGCGCTGCCGTCGGCGCCCACCAGGGCCATTTCCACGGTCTGGGCCTGAGCCAGGCCCGCTGTTGCCAGGGCGGCGGTGAACAGAAGTGCTTTCATGATGTTGCTCCTTGTGGGTCGATGCAGCCGAAGGGCACCTTATCAAGGTGGACCCTGGCGCAGCGTGGGGATTCCATTACCAGCTTTGTCGAAGTGTGTAGGATCACTGTTCCCTCATTTGCTGATCGAGTCGCGCCATGCAATTGACCCACCGCCCCGTCCAGCCTCAGGACATCGCTGCCATCTGCTGCTTCCCCCAAGGCCCGGACGAGCTGTTCTACATGTTCCCCAAAGCTGCGTACCCGCTGACACCCGCGCAATTGAGCGAGGCTATCGCCCAGCGCAGCGGCTCCACTGTGGTCGAGGGTGACGGTACGCTGCTGGCCTTTGCCAACTTCTACAAGGCCGAGCATGGCGGCGTCTGCGCCCTCGGCAATGTGGTGGTGGCCCCCGCCGCGCGCGGTCATGGCGTGGCACGTTATCTGGTGCAGAGCATGATCGAGCTGGCTCGCAGCCAGTTCGAAGCGCGCGAGGTGCAGGTGTCGTGTTTCAACAGCAATGCCGCCGGGCTGCTGCTTTATCCACAGCTGGGCTTTGAGCCTTTTGCCATCGAGGAGCGCCAGGGCCCTGGCAATACCCGGGTGGCGCTGGTGCAGATGAAGCAGGCGCTGTAATCGATCGAGCACCAGATTCAGATGGATGCGATTTGTGAAACCATCGAGCGCTGACCTGCGTCCGGATAGCCCACTAATAGCGAGCGCTTCGCGCTCGATCGCTGGCAGGGCCAGCTCCCACAGGATTGGGCGAACACAGGTCCACTGTAGGAGCCGGCCTTGCAAGCCTTACCTGGTTGTCCGTGGGACTGGGTTTGCAACAAGCCGAGAACACATCCGCCAAAACCCAGTGATGATTTCCCCGGCGCGGCCGTTATCCTCAAGGTAAGCCCCTGCCCATGAGGTAACGATGTTTCAACAATGGAGCGAAATGCTGCAGCTCTACAAACGCAGCCGCCCGAACTATTGGCACGCCATCCGCAACAATCCGCTGGCCCCGCACCTGTTGCCGACCTGGCTGGTGGTGCTGGCAACCGTCCTGGTGGTCAGCGCCTCGTTCAGCGTGCAACAACACCCCCTAGGCCCGGTCACGGTGATGCTCAGCACCAGCCTGTGCATGTGGGCGATGTTGCTGGCCCGTGAGTACTTTGTCGCCGAGCAGTTCAAAAGCCTGTATCAACGCCACGCCATCGCCAGCCAGCCGCTGCTGCAGCGCGACAGCTACCTGCGCTACGCGCATTTCCTGCAGATGCTTGAGCAGAACGCTGTCAGTGCAGCCCAGGCTGGCGAGATCGCGGCGTTTGCGAAGATCTCCGAAAACCCGCCAAAGTCGTTGAACCTGACCCAGAACGCGATGTTCGTGGCGATCATCACCTTCCTCGCCACCATTGCCGCCGAGAAGGCCAAGCTCACCGAGCTGTGGGCGTTCGGCAAAGGCAACCTGGTCATCCTGTTGACCTTCGTCGTGTTGCTTGTACTGTGGTTCGGCTTGATGGTGGTGCGTGATCACCTGCACTACAAGGAGCGGATCATCCGCTACCTGGAATGGGCCAGCCATGATCTGCCCAAGCCCTGATCATCCTGCGGCTTTCAAGCCCGCACAAAGCGCTGCCGGAGCACATCGCTCAAGGCATCGACCAGCAACACCAGCACCAGCATGGCGATGATCACCGTGCTGGCCCGGGCTTCCTGGAACAGGCTCAGGGTGGTGTAGAGCATCTGCCCCAGGCCGCCGGCACCGACAAAACCCAGCACGCTGGCCATGCGGATGTTGTTTTCCCAGCGGTACAGGCTGTAGGCAAGCATCTGCGGCCAGAGGTTAGGCAAGGTGCCGAAGCAGAATGCAGTGACCTGGCTGCCGCCTTGCAGACGAATGGCTGCAGCCGGCTCTGGCGGGGCGTTTTCCAGTGCCTCGGCGAACAGCCGGCCGAGAACACCTGAGGTGTGCAAAGCCAGGGCCAGGGTCCCGGCATTGGGCCCAAGGCCCGCGGCCAGGACAGTCAAGGCTGCCCACACCAGCTCTGGTATCGCGCGCAGGGCGTTAAGCAGCAGGCGCGCAACGCCTTGCAGCGGCCAGCCGAACCGCCCGGCGGCAGGCAAGGCCAGCATCAGCCCGAGCACCACCGCTAGCAAAGTACCCAGGCCCGACATGGCCAGGGTTTCCAATGCGCCCTTGGCGACCGCCCGCAGGTGCTCGGGGCTCAGGTCGGGGCTGAGGAAGCGCAGCGCATAAGCGCCCATCTGCCCTAACCCGCCGTTGCCAAACAGCGCCTGCAGATCAAGGCTCAAGTAAGCGAACGAAGCTGCCACCGCCGCCACCAGTGCCAGCACCAGCGCGGTATTGATCAGCACTCTCATGCCAACCTCCCGCGCAGCAGGCGGCTGAGCTGGTCGGCCAGCCATACCAGCAACAGAAATGTCAGCAGCATGCTCGCCACCTCGGCGCCGGCGAACATGCGCATGGAGAGGTCGATCTGCTGGCCGAGCCCCCCTGCACCGACAAAACCCATCACCACCGAGGCACGGATCGCACACTCCCAGCGGTACACCGTATAAGACACCAGCTCCGCCGCCGCAGTCGGCAGGATGCCGTAGCAGAACGCGCTCAAGCGGCTGCTGCCGGTCTGCAACAAGGCATGCGCCGGGCGCTGGTCGACCGATTCGAAAATCTCGGCATAGACCTTACCAAGCATGCCGCTGTAGGTGATGGCGATGGCCAGCACCCCGGCGGTCGGGCCCAGGCCCACGGCACGCACGAACAGCAGCGCCCAAACGATCTCCGGCACGCTGCGCAAAAAGATCAACAGGCCGCGCACCGGCAGACGCAGGGTGCGCGACCAGAAGCCCAGGCGACCGCCACGGGAAGCGGCGCGCAACGACAGCGCCCGGCTGGCCAGCAGGCTGGCCGGGATCGCCAGCAGCAACGCCAGGGTCATGCCGGCGGTGGCTACGGCCAGGGTTTGCAAGGTGGCCTCAAGCAGCAGCCGAAGAAAGTCCGCTTCATGGGCTGGCGGCCAGAAGGCGCTGACAAAATTACCCATCTCCCGGCGGTTATCGGCCTGCAGAAGCACCCCAGGGTTGAGCTCGCTGAGGCGGATACCCGGCCACAGCAAGGCTATCGCCAGCAGCGCCAGCAACAGCCTGGGCAACGCCGCCGGGTCACGGCGATCGGCCTTCAGCATCGGGGAATCTGCAGGTTCAAGGCCGGCAGCGGTAACGCCGGCGGCAGCAGTTGCTCGTTGGCATACAAGGCATCGAGCATGGCGCTGGACACCTCGCTCGCCGGGCGGTCAAAGACGATGCGCCCCTCGCGAATACCGATAACCCGCGCAAAATGCGCCAGCGCCAGCTCTACCGCATGCAGGCTGGCGATCAGGGTCACGCGGCGTTCGCTGGCATGCTGGTTGAGGGTTTTCAGGCTGTGTTCGGCGAGCACCGGGTCCATCGCCGAGACCGGTTCGTCAGCCAGCAACATCTGCGGTTGCTGGTACAACGCGCGGGCAATGCCGACCCGCTGCAACTGGCCACCGGACAATTGCCCGCACTGGACAAAAATCTTCTCGGCCATGCCAAGGGTCGTCAGCACCTCGCGCACACCGGCGACATCCGTCGGGTGCAGCAGGTTGAGCAGCCCGCGCAAGGTGCTCCACTGCCCCAGGCGCCCGGCCAGTACTGCGGTTACCACCCGCTGGCGTGGTGGCAACGGCGGCGTCTGGTGGATCAGGGCGATACGCGCGCGCAGGCGCTGAAGCGCAGCGGCCGACAAGCGCCAGGGTGTCACGCCGAGCAGCTCTACGTTGCCGGTACTGGGCGCGATGGCCGTGCCCAGCAGTTGCAGCAAGCTCGACTTGCCCGCGCCCGACGGGCCGATGATCGCCACCCGCTCGCCGACGCCAACCTGCAGGTCGATGCCGTGCAGCGCCTGGACTTGGCCGTGGCGCAGGCTGGCGCCGCGCAAACGGATGGTCATTTCAGCAAGTCGGCGGCGCGCGCGGCCTCTTCGATGCCCTTGTAGTTATCCGGGCTGGTTTCGATGAAGCGGCTCGCAGCCTGTAGGTCGAGGATGGCTTTGTCGTCAGGTTTGGCCGGATCGAGGTCGAGGAAGGCCTGCTTGATCCTGGCTTTGAGTGCCGGCTCGAGGCTGCCGCGCACGGTCCAGTTGTAGTCGTAGTAGCTTGGGGTGGTGGCGAACACCTTGACCTTGTTGGTATCGACCTTGCCTGCGGCCACCAGTTTGTCCCAGACGCTGGCGTTGAGCACGCCGGCGTCGACCTTGCCGGCCTGGACCCAGGCGGCAGTGGCGTCGTGGGCACCGGAATAGGCAACACGGCTGAAGTAACTCTCCGGCTTGATGTTGTCATTCTTGAGCATGAAGTAGCGCGGCATCAGGCTGCCCGAGGTGGATGAAACAGACCCGAAGGCAAAGGTCTTGCCCTTGAGGTCGGCAAGGCTCTTCACATCAGGATTGGCAGTGATGAATTTGCTGTTGAACTTGGCATCCTGTTCGCGCTGCACCAAAGGCGTGGCGGTCGGGTCCTTGAGATGTACCTGGACGAACGTAAAGCCGCCGAGCCAGGCCAGATCCAGGCGATCGGTGGCCAGCGCCTCGACCACCGCCGGGTAGTCGGCCACCGGCACAAACTGGACCTTCATCCCCAGCTTCTGCTCCAGGTACTCGCCCAATGGCTTGAACTTGCGCAGCAGTTCGGTCGGCGCTTCGTCAGGGATGGCACTGACTCGCAGTGTGTCGGCCGCCATGGCCAGGTAGGACGAGCACGACAATACCAGGCCGGCAAACAGCGCCAGGGGACGTTTGAGCATGGGGATTCTCCGGTTCAATAGCGGGGAAAGGGCCACACGGGCCACCCCGGAAATTATAAGAGGCATCGGCGTAAAGACCAGCTTTGCTACACTCGGGCCTTCACGAATTTTCGAGGTGCGTATGAGCGAGCCGATTCGCCTGACCCAGTACAGCCATGGCGCCGGCTGTGGCTGCAAGATCTCTCCGAAGATGCTCGAGGTGATCCTCGCCGAAAGCGGCACCCAGGCCCTGGACCCCAAGCTCTGGGTCGGCAACGCCTCGCGCGACGACGCAGCCGTCTACGCCCTCGATGACGAACGCGGTGTGGTTTCGACCACTGACTTTTTCATGCCCATCGTCGATGACCCCTATGACTTCGGCCGCATCGCCGCCACCAACGCCATCAGCGACATCTACGCCATGGGCGGTGACCCGCTGATGGCCATCGCCATTCTTGGCTGGCCGGTCAATGTGCTGGCGCCGGAAGTGGCCCGTGAAGTGATCCGTGGCGGCCGCGCCGTCTGCGCCGAGGCCGGTATTCCACTCGCCGGGGGCCACTCCATCGATGCCCCCGAGCCGATCTTCGGCCTGGCCGTGACCGGCGTGGTGCAAAAGCGCCACATGAAGCGCAACGATACCGCCACCGTCGGTTGTCGCCTGTACCTGACCAAGCCGCTGGGCATCGGTATCCTCACCACCGCCGAGAAAAAAGCCAAGCTGCGCGACCAGGACAAGGGCCTGGCCCGCGACTGGATGTGCACTTTGAATACCCCGGGCAGCCGCTTCGGCAAGCTGGCCGGGGTCAAGGCCATGACCGACGTCACCGGCTTCGGCCTGCTCGGCCACCTGGTGGAACTGGCCGACGGCAGCGGCCTCAGCGCCCGCCTGAACTACAGCGCGGTGCCCCGCCTGCCGAGCGTTGAGCACTACCTGAGTGAGGGCTGCGTTCCGGGCGGCACCCTGCGCAACTTCGACAGCTATGGCGAAAAAATCGCCGCGCTGAGCGACGAGCAAAAGCACCTACTGTGCGACCCGCAAACCAGCGGCGGCCTGCTGGTGGCGGTGGCGCCAGAGGGTGAAGCGGAGTTTCTCGCCGTGGCCGGCGAACTGGGCCTGAACCTGGCGCCAATCGGCGAGCTGGTCGAGCGACAGAGCCATGCAGTTGAGGTGCTTTGATGCGCGACAACTGCACCGACTACCGCCAGCTGTTTCTTAACGATGTAGCCATGATGGACATGCGCGCCCCGGTCGAATTCAGCAAGGGCGCCTTCCCCCACGTGATCAACCTGCCGCTGATGAACGACCTTGAACGGCAGAAGGTCGGCACCTGCTACAAGCAGCAGGGCCAGCAGGCCGCCATCGCCCTCGGCCATCAACTGGTCAGCGGCCCGCTCAAGGACCAACGCATTGCCGCCTGGGCGGCCTTCGCCCGGGCCAACCCCGAGGGTTACCTCTACTGCTTTCGCGGCGGCCTGCGCTCGCAGATCGCCCAGCAGTGGCTCAAGTCTGAAGCCGGCATCCACTACCCCAAGGTGGTCGGCGGTTACAAGGCGATGCGCAACTTCCTGCTGCATACCACCCAGCAAGCGGTAACCGACTGTGACTTCGTGCTGATCGGCGGCCTCACCGGCACCGGCAAGACCGAGGTGCTGCAAACGCTGGACAATGCGCTTGATCTGGAAGGCCACGCCAATCACCGCGGCTCAAGCTTCGGCAAACGCGCTACCGGCCAGCCGGCACAGATCGACTTCGAGAACCAGCTGGCCATCGACGTACTGAAAAAACGCGCACGCGGCGTCGAGCAATTTGTACTCGAAGATGAGGGCCGCATCGTCGGCAGTTGCACCCTGCCGCTGGAGCTTTACCAGGGCATGCAGCACTACCCGCTGGTGTGGCTGGAAGACAGCTTTGACAACCGGGTCGAGCGGATTCTGCGCGATTACGTGATCGACCTGAGCGCCGAGTTCGTTGCCTTGCACGGGGATGAAAACGGCCTGCCGCAGTTTGCCGAACGCCTGACCCAAAGCATGGCCAACATCCTCAAGCGCCTCGGCGGCGAGCGTTATCAGCGGTTGTCGGCGTTACTCGAGCAAGCGCTGCAAGAGCAGCTTCACACGGGTGAGGTGGACCTGCACCGAGCCTGGATCAGCGGCCTGCTCAACGAGTACTACGACCCGATGTACGCCTACCAGCGCCAGAGCAAGGCCGAGCGTATCGAGTTTGCCGGCGACCAGCGCGAAGTGCGCGAGTACCTGCGTGCTCGCGCCACCCGGCGCTGACCTCAAGGCTGCAGCAAGGCCTGCAGTTCATCGGCGCGGTCGCGGGTACTGCCGAGGATGCAACCGGCACCATTGAGCTGATCCATGGTGCCGCCGGTGAGGCTGTAATACAGGTTGCAGTTGGCGTCGCGGTACTTGATCCAGGCCCGCTGGGCTTCACGCAGCTGGGTTTGCTGCGGCCCTTCGAGGCCGGCCATGGCCTTTTTGTAGGCACTGTTGAGGCGGCTGTCCTGGCGTTTGATCTCGGCGCCGTTGCAGTTGTTCATGGCCAGGGTGGATTCGGCGGTTTTCATGCAGGCGCTGTAGGCCTGTGAGTATTCGTCCTGGGCCTGGGCTATTGAAGAACAACAGACCAACAGGCCGACAAGCAAAAATGGATGTTTCATTCTGCGGACTCCTTCTTGGGTGGGAGCGGCGGTGCGACGCCTCGACTTGCCCCGCGATCAGGCCGGCCATATTGACACACCTGCATCACCTTCTCGCGCAACCAGCGATGCCCCGCCTCCCCTTCGCGGCGCTGATGCCAGGCCTGCTGGAAGGCAAAGGGTTTGATTGCCAATGGTGGCGCAAACCTGCGCAGGCGTGAATCCAGCGCACCGCTGTCCAGGCTGCGGCGGGCCACGGTCAGGATCAGGTCGGTGCCGGCAATCACTTCCTGGGCCGCTGTCCAATGGGGCAAGGCCAGCGCCACCCGGCGCCGGGCACCGATGCCCTGGAGCGCCAGGTCAATCTCGTTGTCGATACCCGGACGCACTGCCACCAGCACATGCGGCCGTGCCAGCCACGCATCCAGGCTCAGGCCGCCCCGCACAGGCAAACTGCTGCGATCGGCGATGCAGGTGAAGGACTCTTCAAACAGCGTCTGCGCCCGCAGCTCCTCGGCCATTTGCGGAAACACCGCCAGAGCCAGGTCGGCCTCGCCGTCGAACAGCTGGCCGAGCATGGCCTCACGGCTGCCCTGGGAGACAATCAGATCGATCCCCGGCGCCTCTTCGCGCAACATGCGCATCAAGCCGGGCAACACTACCCGCGCGCCGTAATCAGACATCGCCAGACGAAAACTGCGCTGCGCCCGACGCGGGTCGAAACCGGGGCTGCCGAGCAAGCCGTCGAGCTGCTCCAGCGCCTGCTGCAAAGGCTCGATCAGGGCCTGGGCGCGCGCCGTGGCGTGCAGACGACCACCGCGACGCACCAGCAACGGATCACCGAACAGCTCACGCAGTTGCGCCAGGGCATGGCTGACCGCCGGCTGGCTACGATGCAGGCGCAAGGCCGCGCGCGAGACATGCTGCTCGGCCAGCAGCGCGTGCAGGGTCAACAGCAGGTTGAGGTCGATCCGGCGCAGATCATCCATCAGACGAATAACTCCTGTGCAGCATTCGAATTTCCATTATTGGGATGGATAGCAAAGACTTTGGCAAGCCACTTTTGAGAGCCATGCCATGAACCTGCCCGCTATTACCGCCACCTTGCTGCCCCTGACCATCGCCCTGCTGGCCGGCGCCGCCGTGCCCTTCCAGGCCGGCAGCAACGCAGCGCTCGGCCGCCTGCTCGGGCACCCGTTGTGGGCGTCGCTGGTGTCGCTGGCGGTGAGTGTGCTGATGGTGATCCCGGCATTGCTGGTTTTGCGGGCGCCGCTGCCACAACTCAATGCCTTGGCCCAAGCGCCCTGGTGGGCCTGGTTGGGCGGCGTTGCCGGGGTTGCCTACATCACCGCCGCACTGGTGCTGACGCCAAGGCTGGGCGCCGCCGGCTTCATCGTTTGCGTAATTGCCGGGCAGGTGCTGTCGTCGTTGATCATCGACCAATGGGGCCTGATGGGTTTGCCCGAACGCCCGGTCAACGGCCTGCGCCTGGCCGGGGTCGGGCTTATCGTGGTCGGCATGCTGGTAGTGCAGTGGGGAACCTCGGCGTCCGCCCGCTAGATGGCGTCCTTGTCGATCTCGATCGGTGGCAGCGGCGGTTCGATCACTTTCTTTATCTGAAAGTGCAGGCTGGGGGTCTGGATGGCGTAGACGATGACAATGTTCAATACGATTGCCAGGCCGCCATCCAGCCAATTCCAACCGGGTAGCTGCGCGCCCTTGAGCCCCTGCCGACACCACCAGGCCTGCATGACGCAGAAGAAGCTGATCGACAGCAACCAGAGGTAATAACCCGGGCCAAAACCGGTAACGTCGAGAAAGCTGTAACTGTGATTGTCGGGCAAGCGCTCCACCATCAAGGCACTGAGGCCCAGGTACAGGGCGCCGAGGCCAAGCACCAGGGCCAGCCAGCGCCAACGCCGGTGCACAAGGATCGCCAGCCCCAGCAACGGGTTGGCAAACCAGCCGTAGATCTGCATGACGATGCCCCAAGGCCCGAGCAACAGCACCTGCAGGGCATGCAAAGAGCCATCGGCCGACAGGTGAATGGCCTTGCAACTCAGACTCAGCAGGTACAGCGCCAGGGTGATCGCAACGTAAAAGCGGGCCATCAATTGCCTCCACATTCAATGCACGAGGTTGGCTCGGGGGCCGAGCGGAACGGCACTTTACTCCAGGGCGTGAAGGCCAGCGGCACGGTCAACACGATGCCGGCGACC
Organism: Pseudomonas sp. B21-035; assembly: GCF_024748945.1. Lineage (NCBI taxonomy): Bacteria > Pseudomonadati > Pseudomonadota > Gammaproteobacteria > Pseudomonadales > Pseudomonadaceae > Pseudomonas > Pseudomonas sp. B21-035. Next base: position 956,391 of record NZ_CP087179.1, on the reverse strand, counting down.
AGCCCCCAGGCCGGCCAGCCCAGCAGCGGCACCTTGCTGCTGTTCGCAGGTTCGTGGCGGTAACGCCACTGGCCGAGAATGAACACCAGCATCGCCAGCAGCCACACGTAGTAACCGATCAGCAGCCCCGGTCCGTTGGCCGAATCAGGCACCGGGGTCAAGCCGAGCCAGCCCAGCGGCACCATCAGGCCACTGAGCGCCAACGCCGCGCAGCCCAGGTACAGGGCTACCTGCGGCTTGGTCCGGTGCATCACCAGGGCGGCGAAATACAGTGGGTTGGCAAACCAGAAGGACCCGTTCAACACCCCCAGGGCCAGGGCGTGCATGCCGCGCATTACGTCGTGCTCACGGGCGCAGGCCTGGAGGAACAGGCTGGTCAGGTAGCAGGCCAGGCTTAAGGTCAGATAATTGAACGGCACCAGGCAATCCTTGCTGGTAAAAGAGCGCGCGACAATAGCGCAGACCGGTGGCCTGCGCAAAGTCGCCCGGCGCTTAGTAGGTGCCGCGCAGGGTCAGCATGAAGTTGCGGGGGTCGCCGTAGTAGTTGCCATAGGTGGAGGTTCCCACGGTCTGGTAGTACTTCTTGTCGAACAGGTTGTTGCCGTTGAGGGTCAGGTCCCAGTGCTCGTCGACCTTGTACTCGACCAGTGCACTCCAGGTCGCATACCCCCCTTGGGTGAAGTCGAACGGCACATCACGCTCGGCGATCGAACCATCGCCATTGAAACGGTTGGTGGTGCCGGATACGTAAGTCGCACTCTGCGCCTGCACGCCGCCACCAACCTTGAAGTCCTGCAGCACACCCGGCAGCCGGTAAGTGGTGTAGAGCTTGAACAGGTGCTTGGGCATCACCGTGCTCAGCGAGGTATTGGCACTGCGGTTGCGATTGAGGTTGAAGGTATAGCCACCGATCAGCATCCAGTCCGGCAGCAGTTCCCCCGACGCTTCGATATCGATGCCCTTGCTGACCACTTCACCGTTGTCCAGGTAGCAGCAGCTGCCGGCAAACAGATTGCTCGCCGAGGTGAAGCGCGGGTCACGCACCGCTTCGTTTTCACGGGTGGTGTAGTACAAGGCAATGTTGGTGTTCAACGCGCCGTCGAACAGCTCGCCCTTGAGGCCGGTCTCGTAGGTCTTGCCGGTCATCGGCTGCAACGGGCTGCCCGGTTGCGGGCCGGCCAGCTTGTTGGCCTGTGGCTTGTAGATCTGCGAGTAGCTGGCGTAGGCCGACCACTGCTCATCAAGGTCATAGACCACGCCACCAAACGGCGTGAGCTTGGTGCCGATGCGCTGGTCGACTTGCGAAGCCACGCTCCATTGCTCGCCGGTGCGGGTCTGGTACATCTGCTCGAAGTGGTAACGCTGGGCGCGGGCACCGAGGATCAGGTGCAGCGGTTCGGCCAGTTGCAGGCGCAGGCTGGAGTAAAGGCCGTACTGACGCTGGGCGTTGGGGTTGTAGTCGCGGCTGTAGTCGGTGTGGTTGGCAGGCTCCGGCCAGGGCGTGGCGTCGGGGTCGAAGACATTCACCGGCCCGCCAAAGCCGGGATGTGGCGCGGTGCCCAGCCAGCGGCTGTCGATGCGCTGGTAGTCAGCCCCCAGTATCAGCTGGTGATCCAGGCCAAAGGCCTGGAAATTGCCGGCCAGGTTGACGTCGTACAGGTGCTGTTCGTTTTCCTGGCGGCTCTGGGTACCGTACCAGGTCACGCCGCTGCCGCTGATCGGGTCAACCGCATTGAGGGTCGACGCGGTCTTGAACCAGGACACATCCCAGATGTTGGTGTACGACAGGTTGAGTTTCCAGTCGTCGTTGAAGCGATGGTCGACCTTGGCGAAATACTCGCGCGCCGTGGTGTCGGTGAATGCCCAGGACTGGGTCAGGCCGGTGTGCCGTGGCAGGCCCAGATCGGCACCATTGCTGTAGCGCGGCACAGCGGCGTTGGTGCCGTTCTCATGGGACTTGTTGTAGCGCACGCCGAAGGTGAGCATGGTGTCATCGCTCACGTCGGCTTCCATCACGCCGTACACCAGCGGCTTTTCCGTGCTGCGCTTGTCGATGAAGTACTGGCGGTCGGTGTTGGCCACCACCAGGCGCCCACGCAAGCGGCCGTCCCAGCCCATGGGCCCGGTGATGTCGAGTTCCTGGCGATAGTTGTCCCAGCTGCCGGCCGACAGGCTCAGTTTGAGCTGGTTCTCGGACATCGGCCGCTTGCGCACCATGTTGATGATCCCGCCCGGGTCGCCCGAGCCGCCGAACAAGGCCCCGCTACCACGCAGCACCTCGACGTGGTCGAACTCGGCCAGGTCGAAGATGTTCGACGAATAGAACGAGCCCATGGCCGTGCCCAGCGCCTGCGGGGCGGCGCCATCGATCTGCAGGTTCTGGATGGAAAAACCGCGCGAGATGAAATCCTGGATGCGGAAAGTCGTGCTCTGGGTAATCACTCCCGGTGTCGCCTTCATCGCTTCGTTGATGTCGGTGAGCTGCTGGTCTTCGATCAGCTGACGGGTGATCACCGCCACCGACTGCGGCGTTTCGCGCAGGCTGGTCGGTGACTTGGAGCCTACGCTGATCAGCCCCGGGGCATAGGAGCCGGTATTTTCCGTACTTTCGCCCATGCCCTGGCCGGCCACCGTGGTGACCCCCAGTTCCAGCACCTGGGCTGCCGGTGCAGCGGCTTGCGGTAGCAACACATAACCGTTGTCACCCTGGGCAATACGGTAGCCGCTGCCCTCGAGCAAGCGGGCAAAACCGTCTTCAAGGGCGAAGCTGCCCTGCAGGCCGGCTGTGTTACGCCCCGCCAAATCAGCCGGATCGAAGGCCAGGGCGACGCCGGCTTGCTGGGCGAAGCGGTTGAGCGCTGTGCTCAGCGCACCAGCAGGCACGTCGAAGCGCTGTTGTTGACCCTGGGCCATTGCTGGTACAGCGACTGCAGTCAGCAGCAGGCCGCTGCAGGCCAGCTGTACACAGAGCGCCAGAGGGCTCAAAACGGGGCGGCCAGTAAATCGGCGCATGGTGAGAAGGCTCCTTGTTTAATCATGTTGGCTTCTAGAAGGACGGGCCAAGATGAGAATGAGGAACCAGTCGCGAACAATTACTTATCAGCACTGCGGCGCTCGATACGCGTCCACCAGGCCGTATGCGAATGAATCGATATCGGCAGCACTTCAGCCAGCAGCTGCAGGGCCCGCTCGCTGTCGTCCAGCGGCAGCACTGCCGACACCCGCAGATCAGCCAGCGCCTTGCGGTCAAAGCTCAGATGGCCGCGGCGCTGGCGGGCCAGGGCATCGAGGACATCCACCAGCGGCGATTGCTCAACCACCAGTTGATGACGCTGCCAGGCCTGGTCAACACTGGCCGGATCAATACTGGCCAGCAGCCCCAGGTCATCCCGGCGAACCCAGGCCCGCCCGCCTTTGCCCACCGCCAGCGACTTGTCCTGCTCGGCACTGCGCACCATCACTTGGGATTCGAGCATGGTCAGTTCGCTGCCGGCACCGCCACGGGCAACCACGAAGCGCGTGCCCAGGGCCTGGAACGTGCCGTCGGCGGTGGCCACCACGAAAGGCCGGCTGCTGTCGTGCGCGACATCCACCAGCACCTTGCCGCGCAACAGTTCGATACGTCGCTCGTGGGCGCTGAAGCGCAAGTCCAGGGCCGAGTTGCCTTCGAGGATGACCCGCGTGCCGTCGCTCAGCGTGTGGCTCTGCCATTGCGCTGGCGCGGTGTGCAGGTCGGCCAGCAGGTTTTGCGGATGCCAGCCGGACAGGCTCAGGGGCACGCCCAGTGCTGCCAGCAAAGCCAGGCCCAACAGCACCCGTCGTGGGTACTGCGCGCGCCGCTGGCCATTTGCAGGCGTGCGCAGTGCGGCGCGCACCGGCTGGCGTTGCGGGCGCAGGCTGTGCATCTGTTCGAGGATCGCCTGCATGCGAGTGAAGGTGGCTTCATGGCGAGCGTCCTGCCGACGCCAGGCCTCCAGCGCCTGGCGCTCTGCCTCACTCAGCTCACCCTCGCCCAGGCGCAAAATCCATTCGGCGGCGTGCTGTTCGATTGACGCTTGGGCCGTCATCGGCAATCAAACATTAACGGCCTGGTGGCAATGCACCAGGGCCTGCATCAGGTACTTGCGCACCATGCGTGGCGAAACCTGCAGGCGCTCGGCGATCTGCACCTGGCTCAGCTCGTCCAGGTAATAGTCGACAAAGGCCTGGCGGGCCTTTTCATGCAAGCCCTCGAGCATGAAGGTAATCTGCTCCAGCGCCTCCAGGGTCAGGAGGATCTGCTCGGGCGACTGATGGCCCTCCATGACCTCGACAGTCAGGGCCAGTTCGCGCAGGTAGGCGTCTTCGATCTGCTGGCGACGTGCCCGATCGATGATCAGGCGCCGCGCCGTGGTACTGAGGAAGGCACGCGGCTCGCGAATACCCAGGAGCGTGTCGCGCGAGCCGAGAATGCGTACAAAGGTGTCCTGTGCCAGGTCCGCCGCATGCTGTGAACAGCGCAACTTGCGCCGCAGCCAGTTGAACAACCAGCCATGGTGCTCGCAATACAGCGTGTGGATCGCGCGTTGCAGCGGCGGCTCGGCGACGGACATGGCGCACTCGCAAGTGTGTAAGTGAGAATTGTTCCGAATAATATCCAGATGCCCGACCGCAACGCAACCGCCAGGCAGCAGCCAGGATTCAACCGTCCAGCGGCGCCTGATCGAGCAGCAGCCCGTACAGCCCCGAGTCCGAAAGCTCTCCGGCCACGCACCAGCGCTGGCGCAACAGCCCTTCAAGGACGAAACCCTGGCGCTCCAGGGTACGCGCCGACCCCTGGTTGCGCGGGTCGATCTCGGCCTCCAGCCGGCGCAGGTGCAGGCCATGGGCCAGGTAATCGATGAAACAGGTCAGTGCCTCGTCCATGTAGCCACGGCCCTGCGCGCAGCTGGCCAGGCAATAGCCAATTTCGCCACGGCGCGAGGTGGGCTCCAGGTTGAACAGCTGGGTCATGCCGATCAGTTCGCTATTGTCGCGCCGATAGATTCCCAGCTTGAGCATCTGCCCGGCGGCGTATGCGTCGCGGTCTTCGGCCAGTGCTGCCTGGGCCTCTGCCAGCACTTGCCAGGGGCCGTGGTTCCAGTAACGCATGACCTGCGGATCGGCCATGATGGCAAACCACGCCGCAGCATCCTCGGCCACCATCGGGCGCAGTTGCAGGCGCGGGCTTTCGAGGCACAGGTCAGCGGGAAAACTGTACATGCGGGTCACGCGGGACCTCCTGTCCGATTCATCAACCCGGCAGTGTAACCCTCAAGTCACGCCTCAGGCGACTTCGGCGCCCTCGTCCGGCCAGATCGGCTCGTTGGCCTCCAGCGGTGGCAGGCCATAGGCGGCACGGGCGGCATCGCAGCTGGGGTTGGCTTCGCCATTGACCCAGGCCGCATCGAACTCGCGACAAGGGGTTGAGCGCTGTTCATACAGGCTGCAGCTGACCCCTTTGCCGATCTCGCCCTCAAGCCCGATGCAGCGACAGGGCTTGCTGTCGGTGCCGATCATCGCAACGCGGCTGGGGCTGATCTGGACCACCAGATCGTCGGGCACGACACCACCCGCCGACGTGCACTCACCCCAGAAGAAAGACACACGGAAATACCCGCAGCAGGCGCCGCAGTTCAAACAAGGATTATGTTCGGACATGATGAGAAGGGGGGGAGGTTGATTATCGTTATAGGGAGAAACCCGCCGCCATTCTATGCTTTGCCGGGTGTTTGAGAAGGGGGGTAATGCAGAAATAAATCGCCGCTGACGGACGGTTGTTTCGCGGGAAAAACCTGCTCCAGCTGTAGGAACAGGTTTGACCCGCGCCCGGGTCAGTGCTTACTTCTGGGCCGGCTTGCTGCCGATGCCATCAGCCCGGAACATCTGGCGAATACCGCGTACCGCCTGGCGGATACGGTCCTGGTTCTCGATCAGGGCAAAGCGCACATGATCATCGCCATAGTCACCAAAGCCGATGCCCGGCGACACACAGACCTTGGCCTCGGCCAGCAGCTTCTTGGCGAACTCCAGCGAGCCCAGGTGTGCATACTCTTCGGGAATCTTCGCCCAGACGTACATCGACGCCTTGGGGTTCTCGACCATCCAGCCCAGCTCGTGCAGGCCCTTGACCAGCACGTTGCGGCGCTGGCGATACTGCTCGGCGATATCGCGCACGCACTGCTGATCGCCTTCCAGGGCAGCAATGGCCGCGACCTGCAGCGGGGTGAAGGTGCCGTAGTCGTGGTAGCTCTTGATGCGGGCCAGGGCGCTGACCAGCTCGGGGTTGCCGACCATGAAGCCGATTCGCCAGCCGGCCATGTTGTAGCTCTTGGACAGGGTGAAGAACTCCACGGCAATGTCCTTGGCCCCCGGCACCTGCATGATCGACGGCGCCTTCCAGCCGTCGTAGACGATGTCGGCATAGGCCAGGTCGTGGATCACCAGCACGTCGTACTGCTTGGCCAGGGCCACCACCCGCTCGAAGAAGTCCAGCTCGACGCACTGCGCGGTCGGGTTGGACGGGAAGCCGAGGATCATCATCTTCGGTTTCGGAATGGATTCGCGGATCGCCCGCTCCAGCTCATTAAAGAAGTCCACGCCCGGAATCAGCGGCACCGAACGCACCTGGGCACCGGCTATCACCGCGCCATAGATGTGAATCGGGTAGCTGGGGTTGGGTACCAGCACGGTGTCGCCATGGTCGAGGGTGGCGAGCATCAGGTGCGCCAGGCCCTCTTTGGAGCCGATGGTGACGATGGCTTCGCTTTCCGGGTCGATCTCGACCTCGTAGCGGTCCTTGTACCAGCGCGAAATCGCCCGGCGCAGGCGCGGGATGCCGCGGGACGTCGAATAGCCGTGGGTGTCTTCGCGCTGGGCGACCTGCACCAGTTTCTCAACGATGTGCGGCGGCGTGGCCCCGTCGGGGTTGCCCATGCTCAGGTCGATGATGTCTTCGCCACGACGGCGTGCAGCCATCTTGAGCTCGGCGGTAATGTTGAAGACGTAGGGGGGGAGACGATCAATGCGCGCAAAGCGGCGCGGCGAACCTTGGTCAGCCATGGCTTCCTCGAAGACGTAAGCGCCCGGAACCGTCCGAGCGACGTTGGCCACTGCGGTGGCCGAAGCAGAAGATAGGGCCTCGACCGCCGCGCTGTCCAGCACAAAAACAGGCGTTAACGGATTTCCTTGTAGGACGATGCCTGCCATTTCACGGCTGCAGCCAGGCCCTCGGTGGGCATAAGACCGCTGCCTTTCACCGCTGAAAAACTCGTACCCTGGTTGCCCAGCGAAACGGCGCGCTCACCCTTTTCAGCTTCGGTCAGCACGATATAGGAATGTTTGCGCATTGCCTGGTACTTGCTTTCGTCACGCTCAAGCACCTGATGATAGGCCTGCAAGTCACGTTCGTTGAGGTTAAGCATCTTCTGCAATTTGACGCCCCAGCGGGTCAGGCAGACTTCGGCAAAATGGCGAACGATCAGCCCGGGCTCGGCCAGTACCTTGCCGCCAGCGGCGCCGTCGGCGGCCGCGTTGCCCACCAGTGTGGCGTGGCGCCCCGGCATCGGGTAGACATGGCAACGGGTGGCGTCATGGGTTTTGGGAATTACGCAGGCAAAGCCCTTGGAGCGCTCGTCGCGGGAGAAGAAACCTACGTACTGTTTGACGTTCTCGCCCAGTTGCACGCGATGGCGGTCGAAGTTACCAATGCCCGGCACCGGATCGATGGCGAATATATTCACTGGAAGCTTTTTCAGCTCACTGTCGCCAAGCATGGCATTGGCCAGCATGTGGCAGCTGACGGCGCCCCTGCTCCACCCCACCAGGTTGACCTGGGTGGGAATGACGCCTTCCTTGCGAAACTGCTTGATGATCTGCTCCTGGAGCAACTGCGGGGTAATCTTGCGATTGCCGTAGTTGTAGGTGCGCCAGAACCAGGACGCCGTAGCGGTCGAGTTGGGGATAGGGATGCCAGCAGCCTTCAGGCGCTGATACTCCTCCTCGCTCAGTTCCGTGCGCTGCCAGTTGCTCTGCCCCTTGATGATCTGCAGTGCGTGCTGGACGTTCTCCTCCCAGCCTTTGCCGAACAAGGTCTGGTTCCAGTTGTAATAACCACCGGGTTCGACGAACAGTTCATCGGCTTGCAGGTTGCCACTGCCCGGGCCATCGACGGCGATCCAGTGGGCATACTCCTTGCCCTGGTCGTTTGAAGCGAGGGTCGAAACCAGCTCGCCATTCCAGAAGTTGGGGTTGTTGTCGTCGAATCGGTGCGACCCGGTGCCGCAAAAATACACGGTCAAAACACTCATGCCATGATCCTGTCAGGTTGAAGATCACGACACGCTACCGCCGGCACAGCACCCGCGGCAGGCGGAAAGCCTCCCGGGCAGCGGGCACCAAGCTGCTGCCAGGGAGTGTTCGGCTCAGTACACCTGAACCCGCCACAGCTCACGGGAGGCCGAGGCCGGCGACATAGGCAAGCGGCCATGCAGGGTCTGGTAGTTGTCGATCAGCACCAGATCACCTTCGACCCAGTCATGGGCGATCAGGCATTCATCGTCGTAGACCAGGGCATTGAGCTGCTCAAGCAGGGCCTGCTGGGCCTGCGCCTCGAAGCCTTGCACCTCCTGGCTCAAGGTCTGCAGGCTGGAGTCGGTGCCTTCCTGATAGCGCAGAATGCGTTCGCCGGTGCGCGGGTGCAGGTCGACCAGGCTGTAGTGACGCGGCGAACCACCAAAGTAAGTCATACGCGTGTAATAGGTGATATCAACCGCCTGCCACAACCGCGCCACCTGGTTGCCAACCTTGCGCAAGGCATTGCGACTGTCGACGATGGTGGTCTGCCCTTCCCCCGGTTGCGGCGCAGTCTTGCAATAGAGCATGAACTTGCTTGCGCAGAACTTCGGATCGCGCTGAACCTGAGCATCGCTGTCCGGCAGCATGTTCAGGTCCCAATGCAATGGCGTCTTTTCCAGCGAGTGCACCACGCCTTCGGGTTTGTCCGCCGGCTTGACCACATGCACCTTGCCGAACGCCCACTGGTAGATGGTGCCAAAGCGCTCGCAGTCGCGGGCAAAGCTGTCGCGGTCTTCGAAGCGGCAGCCACGCAGGCAGACAAAGCCGAAGGTCTCCACCAGCGCTTCGAGCAGCTGCGTCGAAAAACGTTCGAAGCCCAGCCCCAACGGGTCACGTACCACCAAGCCGAACAACGGACGCTTCTGCAGTTCGAACTCGAAGCCCTGCAGCGCTTCGCCGGTGCTCTCGTGGTACAGCCACGGGCGCCCCTGGTACTGCACCAGCACATGCTTGTCGATGTCCACCTCGGCACGGCCGCGCAGAGTCTGGCTGCCATCCAGGTGGCGCACCGGCACCGCATGCCAGGGGCTGGACACCCGGGTCAGGCCGTCGGCCAGGGCCACGGTGAATTTTGGCCCGGCATTGTCGTACTGATGCACCGACAGGCGGATGTCGTCGGGGAAGAAGCGATTGACCGCAGCATTCAGCGCCTGGCCGCGGAACATCATCTGATAGGCCTTGTAGCCGATCTGCTGCAGGTGCTCGTCTTCGCTCTGCCCAGCTTCGCGGCACAGGCGCAAGTCGTTGTAGAGGTGGCTGCAGAGCTTGTCGTGGGCGTGGCTGAGGGTTTCATCATGGCGGCTCTGCTCGATCAGTGCCTCGACGTTCTTCCACGGCAAACGTGCCTGTTTGACCAGGGTCGCGCGTACGGCATCGGCACTGCTGGCCTGGGGGAACAGGTCTTCCATGCTCACCCAGTTGATCGTGTGGGTGGTGCACAACTCGCGCAGGGCCTGGTTGTAGGCTTTGCGCAGGTCATCAGGTACACCAACGATGTCGTTGAAGGTGGTGCCATCGCTGAGGATCGACACCACGCAGCCCGGCGCGTGCAGCGCGGCGATGTCCTGGCCGAGTTGGTCGAGGCGCTCGATGGCCATGGCTTCGCCGTAATCCGGCATCGTGCCGAAGGTCTGGTCGCGGGCGTTCGGCGACTTGCACGGGAAGCCCGGCAGCACCAGACGCACCGGCGCCTGCTGATCGTAGAAGCGGGCCAGGCTGACGGCCAGATTGGCCCTGCCCGCCGCGTCGAAGCGATCGTCATTGTCCTTGAGCAGATAACCCGCCAGCACGTCGCTGACCGCCTTGATCCAGGTGTCCTTGTGTTGCATGACCTTTCTTCCTTGAGAGGTGGTGTTTCAACGTTGGCTGGCGAGAGTGCCAGCCATGCAAGAAGTGAGTGCCTGTTGCAGGGCCCGCAACAGCTCTGCCGGCTGCTCGCAGTAAAGATCCGCCGCCTGTGCCTGCAAGGCATAGACCGGGCCATAGCCCCAGGTCACGGCGGCGCAGTGCATGCCGGCCGCCCGCGCGGTCATCAGATCGATGACGGTATCGCCGACAAACAGGCAACGCGCGGGCTCGACGGCCAGGTAGCGGGCCGCCTCCAGAGCCGCGTCAGGCTGCGGCTTGAGCGGGTGGCCGCGGCGCTGGCCAAGGACAAGCTCGAAGGTACCCGACGGGAACAGCTGCGCAGCCACCTGCAGCGCCATGTCATGGGCCTTGTTGGTGACGATGGCCATCGGCAGTTGCAGCCGGCGACAGCCTTCAAGCAGCTCCGGCACGCCATCGAACGGTCGCGAGAACTGCACCAGGTGCTGCTGGTAGCAGGCGATGTAGTGCTCATGCAGAGCCTTGTCGTCGACAATCCCCAGGCGCGCAGCAACCCGCTCGAGCATCGCCCCGGTACCGCCGCCTACGTAGGCACTGATGGTCTCCAGTGACAGCGGCGGGTAGCCCTGCTCTTGCAGCACGTGGTTCAGGCACCAGACGATATCGGGCAAGGTGTCGACCAGGGTGCCGTCGAGGTCGAAGATCACCGCATCAGCCGCCAGCGCTACCGGCATCATTGCGCACTGGCGTAGTGGCAAGGACGGCCCTGGCGGAACACCAGGCGGCTGTAGCGCTCATCGATGTTGCTGCGCTTGTCGAGCATCACCACCCCGCTACGCTTGATCGCCACCGAGTGCCAGGGCGTACGCCAGAGGTCGCTGGTAGGCACCAGGCGAATGCCGATTTTCGCCGATACCGCCAACTGCGGGTGGATCGACAGGCGCAGGCACTGTGGATAACGCGCCTGCAGCAAGGCACTCCAGGCTTCACTGCGCTGGATCACCCGTTGCGAGGCCGGCTTGGCGATCTTCTTCACCGCGTTCAGGCTCATGCCGGCGAACTCGCCAAGGCCTGAGTAATCCTCGGACAGAAAGCGGTGGATGCCGCAGTACATCAGCATCATGTGTGGCTCGTCCTGAAAGCGCTGGCCCAGCGCAATCAGCGACTGGCCGTACTCGATCATCAGCTCTTCGCGCATGGAGTCCAGGCAACCCAGTTGCGGATAGGCATCCTTGAGATCGAACAGGGCGAAGCTGTTCGGGTAGTGCTGCTCGGCGTAGCGCTGGATCTCGTCGGTGTAGGCTTTGACGTGCTCATCCGGCACGCGCACCAGGTCGGAGAACACATAGCCGTCGGAGCAGATGTGAATCAACGCACCCGGTGCGTACAGGGCCTGGATTTCCGCGCACAGCTGCTGCAGCTCGTCGATGGCGTGGCGCTCGGCAAGGTCTGGCAGGTGGCTGAGGGTTTTCTGCCGGTTCGGCGATTTGCCCGGGAAGGCTGGCAGAACCATCTCGATGCGCTGGCCGGCTTCGATGGCGGTGAGGACTTTATCCAGATGCGGTTCGAGCACCTCGGCCGACAGCTCGTCATCCTGCCCGGGCGCCAGGCTGCGACGACGGAACAGGCAATCGAGCACCTGCAAGGCGGTGTCGAAATGAGCGGAAGTGTGGCGTTCGCGCAACAGCGCGAGGCACGCCCGTTGAGCAACGGCGTTTGGCTCGGTCATGAACAGTCCCTTGTGTGATGAATCACGGCCAGCATCCTCTGGCCCTGCGCAGATACTCCTTACCTGCGCGGCGATAAAATCCGGCAAACACGGGGTACTTGTCAACAGCAGTTTCGGTCGTTTGTAGAAACGCCGCACAAACAAAAACGCCCCAGGCTTCGCAGCCTGGGGCGTTTTCATTACACGCTGATGAATCAGTGCGCGTAAGTCAGCAGCAGCTCGGTCGGCACTTTGGTGTCCAGCGACATCATCACGCTCAGGGCAGTGATGGTGAAGATCGAGAACACGAACAGCTTGCGTGCCCACAGGCGGTCATCGACAGCCTTGTAGCCGGTCCAGGCCATGTACAGCCAGTACATGCCCATGGCCGCGGCTACGGCCATGTAGCTCATGCCGGCGTAGCCACCCAGGGTCAGCATCAGGGTCGCTACCAGGAACGCCACGATGTACCAGAGGATGTGCTTCTTGGCCACCAGGATCCCGCGCTTGACCGGCAGCACCGGAATCGATGCGGCCAGGTAGTCGTTGAAGCGGAAAATCGCAATGGCGTAGGAATGCGGCATTTGCCACAGGCTGAACATCACCAGCAGGGTCAGTGCAGCCAGGTCGAAGCTATTGCTTACCGCGCAATAGCCGATCACCGGAGGCATGGCACCGGACAGGCTGCCCACCAGGGTGCCGTGCACCGATTTGCGCTTGAGGTACAGGCTGTAGAACCCGACGTAGATGACAAAGCCGATCAGGCCGAACAACGCTGCCAGAGCATTGGCCTGCACATACAGCAGGCCAAGGCCGGCCACCCCGAGAAGGGTGGCGTAGGCCAGCGCGACTTTCAGCGAGATCTGGCCCTGGACCATCGCCCGGTTCTTGGTGCGCTCCATCTTGATGTCGATGTCACGGTCGATGCAGTTGTTGAACACGCAACCAGACGCCACCACCAACGAAGTGCCAATCACCGTGGCCAGGAACAGCATGAAGTCGACATGCCCTTGCGCGGCAAGGAAGAAACCGCCTGCCACAGAAAGCACGTTACCGAAAATGATCCCCGGTTTGGTGATTTGGATAAAGTGCTTAACGGACATGTCGTCTTACCTCACTTCGCCATCATGCTGGTGTGGATGCTGAACATGATCCACAGCGACAGGCCGACCAACAGTGCAATGACCATCACGGTAAACATGAAGGTCGACACGTTGGAGCGCTGCTCGGCGGAACGGTCCATGTGCAGGAAGTACACCAGGTGAACCACGACCTGGATGACCGCCAGGGCCACCACGACCATGATCGTGATGTCCTTCGGCATGCTCGGGAACATCACCAGGCCGAACGGAATCGCTGTCAGGATGACCGACAGGATGAAACCGATCACATAGGACTTGACGCTACCGTGGTTGCCCTCGGCGTGGCTGTTATGTGCGTTAGCCATTTACAGAACCCCCAGCAGATACACGACGGTGAACACGCAGATCCAGACCACGTCCAGGAAGTGCCAGAACAGGCTCAGGCAGCTCATGCGGGTCTTGGCGGTGCCAGTGATACCGTGCTTGTTGATCTGGTACATCATCACCGCCATCCAGATCAGACCTGCGGTTACGTGCAGACCGTGGGTACCGACCAGCGCGAAGAACGCCGACAGGAAGCCACTGCGCTGCGGGCCGAAGCCCTCGGCGATCAGGTGATGGAACTCATAGACTTCCATCGCGATGAAGCCGGCACCGAACAGGAAGGTGACAGCCAGCCAGCCCAGCACGCCGCCCTTGTTGCCTTTGAACATCTGCAACATGGCGAAGCCGAAGGTGATACTCGAGAACAGCAGCAGTGCGGTTTCGACCGCGACAAAGTCCAGCTGGAAAATGTCGTGACCCGACGGGCCGCCGGCAAAACTGCCGGACAGCACCGCGTAGGTGGCGAAGAGCGACGCAAACAGGATGCAGTCGGTCATCAGGTACAGCCAGAAACCGAATACGGTCATCTGGCCCGAGTCGTGGTGGTGGTCGTCATGCCCATGGTCGTGACCATGAGCATGAGTATCAGCGTTAATTACATGACTGGACATTGATTAAACCCGTTCAAACGATTCGACACGTGCGCCAACCGGGGTACCGGTAGCCAGGCCCAGGGACTTCATGCGCTCACCTTCGATGCGCGCCACTTCCTCGGCTGGAACCATGTAACCCTGGTCGTCACGAGCAGCGTGGGCGACGAAGACCGCGATGGTACCGATCAGGCTTGCGCCGACCAGCCACCAGATGTGCCAGATGAAGGCGAAACCGAACACGGTCAGCAAGGCACCCATGAACACACCGGTAGAGGTGTTGTTCGGCATGTGGATCGCTTCGTACTTGGCTGGAACCTTGTAGGCAACACCGGCTTCCTTGGCTTCGTGCCAGGCATCCAGGCCGACTTTCTCAGGCATGGTGGCGAAGTTGTAGAACGGTGGTGGCGACGAAGTCGACCATTCCAGGGTACGGCCGCCCCATGGGTCGCCGGTCACGTCCATGTTGTCCTTGCGGTCGCGGATCGACACGTACAGCTGGATCAGCTGGCAAGCGATACCGAACAGGATCAGCACGGCGCCGACAACGGCTACGTACAGGTAGGGTTCCCACAGTGGGTTGTCGGAGTGGTTCAGACGACGGGTCATACCCATGAAGCCCAGTGCGTACAGCGGCATGAAGGCCACGTAGAAACCGGAGATCCAGAACCAGAAGGCAGCTTTGCCCCACTTCTCGTTCAGGGTGAAACCGAAGGCTTTCGGGAACCAGAAGGCGAAGCCGGCGATGTAGCCGAATACCGCACCACCGATGATCACGTTGTGGAAGTGAGCGATTACGAACAGGCTGTTGTGCAGAACGAAGTCAGCACCTGGAACAGCCAGCAGTACGCCGGTCATACCACCGATCGAGAAGGTCACCATGAAGCCCAGGGTCCACATGATCGGCGCGGTGAAGCGCAGACGGCCCTGGTAGATCGTGAACAGCCAGTTGAACAGCTTCACCCCGGTTGGGATCGAGATCAGCATGGTCGCCAGACCGAAGAAGGTGTTGACGCTGGCGCCCGAACCCATGGTGAAGAAGTGGTGCAGCCATACCGCAAAGCCCAGTACCGCGATCGCGCCCGAAGCGTAGATCATCGACTTGTGGCCGAACAGGCGTTTGCCGGCGAAGGTCGAGGTGACTTCCGAGAACACGCCGAAGGCCGGCAGGATCAGGATGTAAACCTCAGGGTGACCCCAGGCCCAGAACAGGTTGACGTACATCATCGGGTTCCCACCAAGCTCGTTGGTGAAAATGTGGAAGTCCAGATAACGGTCAACGGTCAGCAGAGCCAGTGCAGCGGTCAGGATCGGGAACGAAGCGACGATCAGCACGTTGGCCCAGGTGCAGGTCCAGGTGAAGATCGGCATGTCCATCAGCTTCATGCCAGGCGCGCGCATTTTCAGCACGGTGGCGAGGAAGTTGACACCCGTTAGCGTCGTACCCAGGCCCGATAGCTGTAGCGCCCAGATGTAGTAGTCGACACCCACGCCAGGACTGTACTGGATACCCGCCAACGGTGGATATGCGACCCAGCCGGTCTTGGCGAACTCACCAACACCCAGCGAGACGTTGACCAGCACGACGCCGGACACCAGCAGCCAGAAGCTCAGGGAGTTGAGGAACGGGAAGGCAACGTCACGCGCACCGATCTGCAGAGGCAGGGCCAGGTTCATCAGGCCGGTGAAGAATGGCATTGCCATGAAGATGATCATGATCACACCGTGAGCGGTGAAGATCTGGTCATAGTGTTCGGGCGGCAGGTAGCCCTCGGATCCGCCGGTGGCCATGGCCAGCTGCGTGCGCATCATGATGGCGTCGGCAAAGCCGCGCAGCAGCATGATCATCGCGACGATGATGTACATCACCCCGATCTTCTTGTGGTCGACCGAAGTCAGCCACTCGGACCACAGGTAGGTCCACTTCTTGAAATAGGTGATAGCACCAACGAGCGCGAGACCGCCGAGCGCGATCATGGCAAGCGTCACCATGACTATCGGCTCGTGATACGGAATCGCATCCAGACTTAGTTTACCGAACATCTCTTACTCCTCTGCCCCAGCAGCTGAATGCATACTCACGTCCATCCCTTCGGTACCGGCCGCTTCTTTGCTCTGCTCTTGTTCGTGGACCGGCCGGCCGCGGTTCATGCCTTCGTACTTGTCGACGATGGACTGGAACTGCTCAGGCGAGGCCACGCTGTACAGCGCGACTGGATTGTTTTCGCTTGTTTTGGCCAATGCTGCGTATTCAGCGGCATCCAGCTTTTTAGGCGATTGCTTGACTTCGTTCACCCATGCTTCGAAATCGGCCTGGGAGGTGGCGGTTGCCTTGAACTTCATACCGGTGAAACCAGCACCGCTGTAGTTGGCGGAGATACCGTCGAACTCACCGTTCTCGTTGGCGATCAGGTGCAGTTTGGTGGTCATGCCAGCCATTGCGTAGATCTGCCCGCCCAGGCCCGGGATGAAGAAGGAGTTCATCACCGAATCCGAGGTCACGCGGAAGTTGACCGGAGTGTTGGCCGGGAAGACGATCTTGTTGACCGTGGCAATGCCTTGTTCCGGGTAGATGAACAGCCATTTCCAGTCCAGGGCGACCACGTCGATCTGCACCGGCTTCACGTCGGAAACCAGCGGACGATACGGGTCCAGCTCATGGGTGGTCTTGTAGGTCACGTAACCCAGGGCAATGATGATCAGCACCGGGATGGTCCAGACCGCCACTTCGATCTTGGTCGAGTGCGACCAGTCCGGGGTGTAGGTGGCTGCCTTGTTGGAAGCGCGGTACTTCCAGGCAAACGCCAGGGTCATGAAAATGACAGGAATCACCACCAGCAACATCAAGCCGGTAGCGATCAGGATAAGGTTCTTTTGCTCAATGCCGACCTGGCCCTTCGGGTCGAGCAGGGTCCAGTTGCACCCACTGAGTAAAAGCATGCCTAAAAAGGGCAGAATGCCAAACAGTCTGGGGTAACGCTTTTTACTCATCTCACGACCTCTAGAGCAGCTTGCTTCAATGCAATTTGTGTTTTGGTCGCCAACACTTCGTCCTGCCAAGCGTCAGCATTTATGGGATCGAATACGGTCATACCTTGAGGCCAGCTGCGGCGGCTCGGCATAAACCGGGTATTGCGGTGTTTATTATTTTGACTTCAGTAGGCAACAGGCCTGTGTTCAGACCAATTCCATTTGGTGCGGGAAATCACGGAGGGGGGTCAGCCCGGCATCGCCGCAGGCGATGCTCGTCAGAGTCAGCGAAAAGAGCCCTGGAGCTCCTTTAATCCTGCGACTCGCAAGCGGTGCCGAACGGAAATTGGGGGCGATTGTAGATAGGTAACCTATCGTTGACTATGACTTATTGAGCAACAGTCCTTTACCAATTGTGTAACAATCGCGCCCGAAAAATCAGTTTCGCGACAGTTTGTCGCACCCCTTTCAATACCCCTGGAACGCCCGTTCTACAAGGGTTAGAACTTGATCAGGATCAAGTTTGGTGCGACAAACTTTGCAAATCTGATTGCACAACAGGCTTGCGTCAATACATGACTTTTGTCTAAGCCTGACGGCGGTTGCGGTAGATACCCAGGGGTACCAGTAGGGCGGTCAGTATAAAGGCTACCAGTGCCCATTGCGCCAGGGACAGGCCCATGACCGGCGGGTACGGCGTGGAACAGAAGCCATCGACCTGGAACACCAGCGGCAGCACCGAGGCCAGCGGCAGGCCGTCGACGATCGGTTGCAAGGTGTCGATGCCGCAGCTGACCGCCGGATTGGCGAGGATGTACACGTGGTTACCGGCAGCGGCGATGCCACCGATGGCGCTGAGCACCACCAGGCCTTCGAGCAGGGTCAGGCTGCGCTTGCCGGGCATGGCTGCGCCAATGAAGGCAAACACGGCGATCAGCAGCAACGCATAGCGCTGCAGGATGCACAGCGGGCATGGCGCCTCGCCGAGCACGATCTGCATGTACAGCGCACCGCCGATCAGCGCCAGGCAGATCACCCCCAGCAGTACCAGAAAGCGCCGTTCCCGATTCAGGCGCGATGTTTGCTCGTTCATTGCTGTTCCTTCGTAGACTGGATGGCTCGACTGCCGATGCGCAATTCTACACGCTGAAGCAGACCATAGAGAGCGGCAAAAGTGCCGTCCCAGGCCCTGGTGAAGAATGGGCAACAGCAGAATACTGATTTGCCACTATCTTAGTCCTGTGGATTACCCTATCATTAACACTGTACAAATAAACAGTATCGAATACATCGATTACCAAAGGCATGTGAGGTGATGAATGGCCGTCGAAGTGGTATACCGCAGCAGCCGCGACCTGGAGCGCTTGTTCATGGATAAAGCCGAAGCAGACCGTCACGACAAGATGCTGGAGCTGGCCGAGCTGCTGGCCGAGGTCCTGAAAAAAGCCGTGCCGTCGCTGAGCGAACAGCAGGTCGAGGATGCCGGTATCTATATGGCGAAAAACCGTGACGTGTTCGCCAAGGCCTTCAAGAGCCAGCCCGACGCCCTGTCCGAGCTGCTCGCCGAGGGCGCCGCCGAGTAGGCGCCGTTCAGTTGTAGATCATCTGCTCGGCGAGCATCTGCGCCACTCGCGCCGGCGAGCGTTTTTCCGCCTGGGCGTGGGCGAACACTTCGGTCAGGCGCGAGGGAATGCGCGCCAGGTGCGCGGTAATGGTGCCCAGGTCCTCGCCACGGTGCTTGAGCGCCACATAGATCAACCCGCCGGCGTTGATCACGTAATCGGGCGCATACAAAATGCCGCGGCTTTCCAGCTGGTCGGCCACCTGCAGGGTGGTCAGCTGATTGTTCGCCGCCCCCGCCACCGCCGCACAGCGCAACTGCATCACGCTCTGGCCGGTGAGTATCGGCCCTACCCCGCACGGGGCAAAAATGTCGCAGGGCGTGCTGATCAACATCTCGTTGGCCACCGGCCGGGCATTGAACTGCTCGATTGCCAGTTGCACCCGGCCCGGGTCATGGTCACTGACCAATAGCTCGGCGCCCGCGGCATGCAGCTGCTCGGCCAGGGCGTAGCCGACATTGCCCAAGCCCTGCACGGCGATGCGCAAGCCTTCGAGGTTGTCACTGCCCAGGCGCGCCATCGAGGTGGCGCGAATGCCGGCGAACACGCCCATGGCCGCATGGGGTGACGGATCACCGGCAGCGGTGGTGCTGGTGACGTGTTGGGTGGTCTGGGCGATGCAGTCCATGTCCAGGGTCGAGGTGCCGCTGTCCACGGCCGTGATGAAGCGCCCCTGCAGGGTTTCGACGAAGCGCCCGAACGCCTCGAACAAGGCCGCGCGGTTTTCCACATGGGGGTTGCGAATGATCACCGCCTTGCCGCCACCCAACGGCAACCCGGCCAGGGCGGCCTTGTAGCTCATGCCCTGGGCCAGGCGAATGGCGTCGACCATGGCGCTGTCGTCGTCCGGGTAAGCCAGGTAGCGACAGCCTCCCATGGCCGGGCCCAGGTGTTCGCTATGAATGGCGACCACTGCTTTGAGGCCGGTCGGCGGGTCGATGCACAGGTGCAGCGACTGCGTGCGAGTGCTTTGCATGAGAGCGAACATCGGCAGGCTCCTCGATGAGGTGCTGATCCCAGTATAGGTCGCGCTTTACACCCCGATGACAACACTCGGACCACTGGACGAAAGGCCGCGCCAGCGCTACAACAGAAGCTTGAGCGGAGGTTGTGATGAACCCACGTAGTGCCTGTCTGGCTTGCCTTGAACGTGACCCGGTCGCCTTGCTGGAGGCGGCGCTGTGGATCGCTGCCGAGCACGATGACAGCGTGGTGCCTGCGCGCGTCATGGCCGAGGTTCAGGCCCTGCAGCAGGAAGTCAGCACCGGGCTGCCGATGCTGCCGCTCAGCGAACTGGCCCAGCCGTTGTTACGCCGCCTCAACGCCCTGGGCTTCCAGCAGGACGAATACCACCCGCTGCGGCCCCAGGCGGCGCTGCTCGACAAAGTCATGCAACGCCGCCGCGGCCAGCCCCTGGCCTTGGCCCTGCTGAGCCTGGAACTGGCCCGCGGCCTGTCGATCCCTCTTGAGGGAGTGAACTTCCCCGGGCACTTTCTCTTGCGCGTGCCCGGTGCCGACCATCTGCTCGACCCCTGTGGCGGCCGACGCCTGTACCCGGCCGATTGCCGCGAGCTGCTTGGCCGTCAGTTCGGCCCGCAACTGGCCTTGAGCGCCGACCACCTGCTGACCGCCAGCCCGCTGCAGATGCTCCAGCGCCTGTCACGCAACCTGCGCCAGCTGCACGCCAGCCACGACGATCATCTCGAAGCCCTGAAGGACGCTGAACGGGTGTTGCAGCTAGGCCCTGGCACTGCCGCCGACTACATGGCCCGCGCCACCCTGTATCAGCACCTGGAGTGCCCCCAGGCCGAACGCTTCGACCTGGAGCACGCCTTGCTGCTCAGCGACGATCCAATCCAGCGCTTGCGCCTGACGGAACGCCTGAGCCATCTGCCACCAGCGTCGCAATCGGTGCACTGACATTCTGCTCCGGGCTGAGCAGCATGATTTATGGTGCGTCGGGCTGCCTCGACGGATGAGCCTGGGCAAACGCCGAATGCGCCTCGGCCAGGGCCGCGACCCGGCGAATGCGCGGGAAGCCACTGAGGTCGATATTGAAGCGCTCGGCGGCGTACAACTGCGGAACAAGGTAGACGTCGGCCAGCCCCGGCTCGTCGCCAAAGCAGAAGCCCTGGTCACCGATCAACTGCTCGACCGCGGCAAGGCCCTGGCTGATCCAGTGGCCGATCCACTGGTTGACCTGGGCGTCGTCATGACCCAGGCCGCGCAGCTGATTGAGCACGCTGACGTTGTGCAGGGGGTGGATGTCGCAGCCGATCAGCGCCGCCACGCCACGCACCTGGGCCCGGCGCAGCGGGTCCTGGGGCAACAGCGCGGGTTGTGGATAAACTTCTTCCAGGTACTCGATGATCGCCGGCGACTGCACCAGCAGCTCACCGGAGTCGATCTTCAGCGCCGGCACTCGCCCTTGCGGGTTGAGGGCCAGGAACTGTGCTTCGCGCTGTTCGCCCTTGAGCAGGTTGACCGGCACCTGCTGGACCTCCAGCTGCTTGAGCGCCAGGGCAATGCGCACCCGGTAGGATGAGGTCGAGCGGTAGTAACCAAAGAGTTCCATGGCCCTGCCCTCTCAGTGCGCCGGCAGGATCTTGCCGCGGCACTCGCCGAAGCCGATCGAGGCCACGCCGTCGCGCTTGCAACGGGCACGCAGGATGATTTCGTCGCCGTCCTCGAGGAACTTGCGCACCTCGCCCGAGGCCAGTTCGACCGGTTCCTTGCCGCCCTGGGTGATTTCCAGCAGGCTGCCGAACTGGCCAGGCTGGGCACCGGACAGGGTGCCGGAGCCGAACAGGTCGCCCGGCTGCAACTGGCAACCGTTGACGCTGTGGTGGGCAACCATCTGCGCCACGGTCCAGTACATGCTCAAGGTGTTGCTCAGGGTCAGGCGATGGGCTGGCAGGTTCTGCTCGCGCATGCGCTCGGTCAGCAGCAGCACTTCCAGCTCGATATCAAAAGCGCCATTGGCCTGGTCGCGTTTGTCCAGCAGGTACGACAGCGGCTGCGGATCACCTTCCGGGCGCGCCGGCTGGGCGCAGCGGAACGGCTCCAGGGCTTCGGCAGTGACTACCCACGGCGAAACGGTGGAGATGAAGCTCTTGGACAGGAACGGCCCCAGCGGCTGGTATTCCCAGGCCTGGATGTCACGCGCCGACCAGTCGTTGAGCAGGCAGAAACCGGCGATGTGCTCGGCGGCTTCGGCCACCGGAATCGAATCGCCCATGTCGTTGCCCTGGCCGATCCAGATACCCAGTTCCAGCTCGTAGTCCAGACGCGCGCACGGGCCGAAGCTTGGTTCGCTCTGGCCAGCGGGCAGGGTCTGGCCTTTTGGCCGGCGCACGTCGGTGCCCGAGGGGCGAATGGTCGAGGCGCGGCCGTGGTAACCGATCGGCACATATTTATAGTTGGGCAGCAGCGGGTTGTCGGGGCGGAACAGCTTGCCAACGTTCTTGGCGTGCTCGATGCCGACATAGAAGTCGGTGTAGTCGCCGATGCGCGCCGGCAGGTGCAACTGGCATTCGCTGGCCGCATGCAGCAGCGGCTTGAGCGCGGCCTGGTGCTCGCTGTGCTCGCCGAGCAGCTCCAGCAGGCGCTCGCGCAGGGCCACCCGGGCGCCACGACCAAGGGCGAAGAAAGCGTTCAGCGCACCACCACGGGTGGCCTCGACTGCGGCGCGGGCCTGGCCGTCGAACAGGCCGGCGGCCAGCACTGCTTCGAGGTCGAGGATGGCATCACCGATGGCCACGCCACAGCGCGGCGCCTGGTCCTTGCGGCTGAAGATGCCCAGCGGCAGGTTCTGCAGCGGGAAGTCGCCGTGGCCGTTGGCGTGTTCTACCCAACTGCGGGCAAGGGCGGACTGATTCATGGGTTATCTCCGATTCGGGGTAAAGGTGCTCGGCAACGAGGCCCAGCAACTATCGTAGTCGGCCTGCAATTGCGGGCATTCGAGCGCATGACGGCTCGGGCGCAGCACCTGGCTGGTCTCGAACATGAAGGCCATGGTGTTGTCGATCTTGTTCGGTGCCAGCTCTACGGCGATAGCCTTGCTGCAGGTCTCGGCATCCGGGCCGTGGGCGCTCATGCAGCTGTGCAGCGAGGCACCGCCGGGCAGGAAGCCTTCGGCCTTGGCGTCGTACTCGCCCTTGATCAGGCCCATGAACTCGTTCATCAGGTTGCGATGGAACCACGGTGGACGGAAGGTGTTCTCGGCCACCATCCAGCGCGGCGGGAAGATCACGAAGTCGAGGTTGGCCATGCCCGGTACGCTGGTCGGCGAGGTCAGCACGGTGAAGATCGAAGGGTCCGGGTGGTCGAAGCTGACCGTGCCGATGGTGTTGAAGCGGCGCAGGTCATATTTGTACGGCACGTTGTTGCCGTGCCAGGCGACTACGTCCAGGGGCGAATGATTGAGCTGGCAGCCCCACAGTTCGCCGAGGAACTTCTGCACCAGCTGCACCGGGGCGTCGGTTTCTTCGTAATGGGCCACCGGCGCGAGGAAATCGCGCGGGTTGGCCAGGCCATTGCTGCCAATCGGCCCCAGGTCCGGGATGCGCAGCGGCGCACCGTGGTTCTCGGCCAGATAGCCACGGGCCTTGCCGTCGAGCAGTTCGACGCGAAACTTCAGGCCACGGGGCAACACGGCGATCTCCAGCGGCTCGACTTCCAGCACGCCCAGCTCGGTGACGATGCGCAGGCGACCTTGCTCAGGCACCAGCAGCAGTTCGCCATCAGCGTTGAAGAACACCCGCTCCATGGAGCGATTGGCGCAGTAGGTATAGATGCTGATGCCGGCCGGTTTCTCGCCTGCCGAGTTGGCCGCCATGGCCACCCAGCCGTCGATGAAGTCGGTGGCCTCGCTCGGCATCGGTTGCGGGCTCCAGCGCAGGCGGTTGGGCGTCACCGGGCCCAGCGGGCCACCGGCCAGTTGACGCTGCAGGCGCTCGAAGCGCGGGTGCAGGGCCGAAGGGCGAATGCGGTACAGCCAGGTGCGGCGCTGTTCGTTGCGGGCCATGGTGAAGGCAGTGCCGGAAAACAGTTCGGCATACAGGCCATACGGGGCTTTTTGCGGCGAGTTCTGCCCGACCGGCAGCGCGCCAGGCAAGGCTTCGCTGGCGAATTCGTTGCCGAAACCGCTCTGGTAGCCAAGGACGGGGGTGTTATCGAGGTTCATCGAGCCTCCGGGCCCAGTGCAGGCCGGTCAATGGCAGTTGGCTGCGGGCCTTGAAGGAATGGCAGCGCTTCTGCGTTATTTTTATCGTAATTACATTACGCATAACGTAATTTGATTGGTGAAGACCGTCAAGCTATAAAGACGCCCATCTAACTCCCCGGATCGACTCCCCCATGGCCAAAGCCAGCTCCCCCGCCGACAGCTCCGGCAAACAGAAGGTCCGCTCGGCCGAGGTCGGCACCGACATCCTCAAGGCTCTGGCCCAGTTATCGCCGTCCACCTCGCTGTCGCGCCTGGCCGAGCACGTCGACATGCCGGCGAGCAAGGTCCACCGCTACCTGCAGGCCTTGATCGCCAGCGGCTTTGCCGAGCAGAACCCGGCCACCAACCATTACGGCCTCGGTCGCGAAGCCCTGCGCGTGGGCCTGGCCGCGCTTGGCGGGATGGATGTATTGAAAGAGGCGGCGCTGCCGCTGTCGCAACTGCGCGACGAGCTCAACGAAAGCTGCTTCATCGCCGTGTGGGGCAACCAGGGCGCCACCGTGGTCAACATCGAGCCGGCGGTGCGCGCGGTTACCGTGGTCACCCAGATCGGTTCGGTGCTGCCCTTGCTGACGTCCTCCACTGGCCTGGTGTTCGGCGCTTACCTGCCAGAACGTGAAACCATCGAGCTGCGCGAGCAAGAGCTGGCCGCATCAGGTCACAGTGCCGACGAATACCAGGCATTGTTTGCGACCATCCGCCAACGCGGCCTGCATCATGTGCATGGCCTGCTGATGCCCGGAGTCGATGCGCTTTCCGCTCCTGTGTTCAACGCCGTGGGCAAGATTGCCGCAGTGCTGACCGTGGTCGGCCCGACCTCGATTTTCCACGCGGATGAACAGGGCCCCGCTGCGCAACAACTGCTGGCCACCGCCAGGACCATCAGTTGGCGCATGGGGCATGAAGCCTGAGCCAGTCTCGTCAGGCAGGAACCGTTCGCTCCAGGTGTTTGAGGAACAAGGTGAGTTCATCGTCCAACGCCTCACCGACGCTGGAGACTGTTTCCGAACCCGCCTTGCCAAAGTCGGCGACCAGCTTTTTCAGCAGCTCGGTGGTCGGCGAGCCGGGACCCTTGGACAGCTTCGATAACGCTCTGGCGAAGCGCCCTGCCACGCCGGAAATCGACACGACCCCCACAGCCGTGACAACAAACCACTTCAAGGCTGAAGCCCGATCGCCATCCTCGTAGGCCAGCGCACCTTGCACGAACGAGCGCAGGGTCAGCACCACGTTCAGCGCCAGGGTGGCCGGTGGAAAGGGAATCGAAAGAATCGCCGCAACGCCGATGGCGACCTCGAAGAGGATGCCCCAGATTCGTTCGGCCACACTGGTGGTGTCGGCGTCCACATCGGCAATGATCCGCTCGACCATCACGTCGAATTCATGGGCAAGATCTGTCACGCGCTTATAGTCGCTGATCGCCTCGAGGACCATTGCCTGACCATCAGCTGATCGTTCAACACTGTCGATCAGGCTGCCGATGGCCGGCTGATCATCGATGCTCACGCGCAGGTAGAAATAGTCCTGCAGCGCTTCCCATTGAAGCGCCAACGCTTGCGGCGTACGGAAGATCAGGTCATCCGGCGCATCGGGGGTGTAGACAAGATCTTCGACAACACTTTGCGATACGTTCCTGAACAGGTACACACCCTCGACCCTTCGGCCCCTCAGGGCCAGCTGGAACAGACCGTTCTTGCCAGAGGTCCGCTCACCGCCAACGACCGCAGGCTCCAGATCAACCAGCTTGTCGACAGCAATGCCCAGCCACCCGCTCTGCTCGGACGTCAGGCGCCCCGCCATGCTTTCACTCAGCCAGGCGCGGCGGACCTGCAAACGCAGCAGCTCGCGGTGAAGCAGGCGACGGCGCTTGTACTGTGGCTCAACGGGGTCGAGCAGGCGCCGGCGAATCATCTGGATGTAGCGCTCACCCAGCCTGGCAGATCGAATGTAGCCATCGACAGAGGGACGATCGAGTCGCGACAGGTCCTGGCCGATGGTAGAGGTGATTCTGGCAAAGTCGGCGAAGTTGAAACTGCTGTCGTAACCTTCAATGACCGTGCGGGTGAGCGTCTTTATGCCACCGTCCTCAAGCTCCACCAGTACGGTATCAGGGTCTATATCAGACGCAGGTAGAAGCTTCTTGATCCAGTCCTGCACCTGGCGATGGGCGTATTTGGCAAAGGGCTCGATGGTGTTGAGCTGTTGGTAGGCGTCCTGGATCGCACCCAGTTGAGCATCAACATGGCTCAGTTGCTGGCGTTGAACTCGGGATGCATCGATGAACCACTGAGGCGTGGCCAATTGCTGTTGGTCAAGTAACGCCGAGACCTTCCTGAAAGCAACTTGCGACAACACCCTCGGCCAGCTCGCATCGGGCCAGCGCTCCAGTGCCACTGTTTGTCGGGACCAGGTGCCCGGCAATTTTTGCGTCTGCTTGAGAAACCGACTGAAGTTCATCCTCGCGTTGACTGGCACTTGGCCAAGCAGATAGGTTTGCCCCTGGTCGGTCAGGGCCCACCGGGCAATTTCCAGGCTGAGCTGCCCCACATTGCTGAACACCCGCAGATCCGCTTCCGGCGCGCCAGGGGCATAGAGCAGGAAACGATGATCGTCCTGCGAGCCAAAACTCAGGTAGAGCATATCCTTGAACGCCAACTGCAAGGGCTCAAGGATCACCGCACCCGCGTCGATCCCAAGCGCAGCCAGGGCGCCGGTATGGTTGCGAGCAGCTTCCAGAGCGTCGCAAGCCTCCCGGTCGAACCCTTGGTAGCGCGCGGCCAGGGCGCTCAAGGCCAACCGTGCATTGACCACGTCGCTCATCAGTTGAGGGCCAGAGCCTTCAAGGTAGGAAGACTGCAGCGCTTGCGGATAACTCTGGCGCACCTCAAGTTCATCAATCATTCGTTGAATGACATCCGGTGTCAGCCGCGCCGCCAACGTGTCATCGATGACGTGGGCCTGAAACTCACTGCCGGGGTAACCACCGGACAACACCCACTGCACCAGCGTCATCTCGCGCTCACCCTGTATCGTTTCACCCTCGACGTCCAGTGCATGCCTGACTCGAACGCGCAGTAGCCCGGCATCTGTCTCGACACCCAAGGCCTGCAACAGGTAAGCGGCGATCTGCGCAGCGGCATAGTCCTCAACGCTGGCCCTACCTTGCAGGTGTTCATCGACCCGTTGCTGGCACAAAGTAACAGCGCCTTCGCGCAACTCGAAGGCGGTACGTTGTTCACCCTCAAGAACACGTAACCATTCAGGCAATTGAGCGTGGCGGTGCTGCCTGAGCCGGGTTGCGAGACGTTGTTGCAGCAGATCGTGGGCAGGAACCCCGCGCAGGGCTTGGCGGACATCGTCTACCTGTTGTCGAAACGGACTATCGCTCAGCGATACCAGGCTCAATAGCGGCGTGTGGCCTTGCGCAAGTAGCTGTTTTATTCCGTGCGGCAACGGCTGCACCAAGGGATCCTTGGCAGCCGGTGCGCACAGGCGCAGCATCATTCTGTCGATGAATCGCCGCGCATCCCCCTGCTCTTGCAACCCCTCCTGCAGGCTGTAAAACCAGAGCTTGCTGGATGATGACGGGTCGAACGACTCGCTGATGACAAACGCCAACGGCAACATCGCCGTCTCTCCCTGAATATCGAGGGTCAGAATGCGAACGTGCTCATCGGGATCGAAAATCTGCTCCTCCAGCGCTGCCATTTCCGGCTGCTGCCAGGGATGGCGCAAAGCAAAGTAGCGCAGATCGAAAAAAAACAATTTCGACAGGTGCACAAACAGGCTCAGCGGCTTAGTACTCGGCTTGCGTGCCCTCTCCCAGAAACTGATCAGCGCCGCGTCCTGCAGCGTTGCCACCGACTCAAGCTGGCGCTGGATTTCAAAAGTGCTGCTGGTCATTTCCAGCAGCAGTGTCTCCAGAGTACTGTTGTCGTAGCTCAACGCGGGTGTGTCAAGCGAACGGGTCGATTCCATATGCTGATGTCCGTTGGTGGTTGATAGTCATAACGCGACTAATTGACTTGCCCACCTTCAGGGAAATTTCAGCGAAACCCGTCCCGGTTGCTATCTCTGGAAAGTGCCCAGGCTCCCGTTTTTTCAAACCCAATGAATTGCCCTACAGCTAACTAAAGCAACAGCCCATTTCCATATAAGAATAAGAGGACAGTGTGCACAGTTGCTTACACTCGCTTACTGACTTTCGTGAAACAGCGGGTTACTGTCTTGGGGCTGACTGTTACCTGAGTTGTAACAGTGAATGTCAGAAATACCTATTTTTCCGATTCTGACAGGCGCCTATTCTGGTTACACCAAGACGGTGCTGACGCCAAATGAAAGCGTCAGCCCATTCCATCAACCGGCGTGCACACCCCGCCTGATGGCGTCTTCTCCAGGTTCACCGACGTTGATTTTGAAGCTCCTTGATCTGCGTCTTACTTGGCCGCTGCACTGCAGCGGCCTTTTTTATGCCCGCGATTTAGTCGTCGTCGGCGTCATCAAAGTGGAATCGGTGCAACAATCGGTGAGCGATGGGCGCCAGGATCAGGCCGATGCTGGCGACGAACACCAGGCCGACATACAGGCCGTAACCTGCGAAAAACAGCTTGCCGCCAATAGACTCGGGAAGGATCACCGGCCCTACCCCGCCCAGCAGCAAGGTGGCGTTGAACACGGCATCGTGCCAGGGCACTTGCGGCTCGAAGTACAGATGGCCAACCACGCCAAACAGGATCGAGCCGATCAGCAACAGGCAGGCCGCGATCCCGTGCCACATCAGGCGATAGCCGAACTGTCGGGTAGAGATGACAGCGTCCGTTCTGGATTCGTACATCCTCTGTGCTCCTGCAACCAAGGTGGCCGTCCAGCATAGGCAACTTCAGCCGGCGACCACAACCTTGGGCCAGGTTCAGCCCTGTGGATACTTCTGCAGGTTGGCCATCATCTGTTGCAGGGCTTCGAGGCTGTCCTTGGGATGTACGGCGTTGTCAAAGCTGCCGATCTGCTGCCAGTTGGCAGCGATGTCTTCAGGCGAAAAACCCTCGCGCGGGTCGAAGCCAACACCCAGGCTACGCTCCCAGCGCACCTTGCCGACCCAGCCGCCGCCAACTTCATACAAGCCGCCGCTGTCCTGGCAGGCGTCACTGCCCAGGTACACCACCAGCGGGCTGACCAGCTCCGGCTTGAGTTGTTCGAACACCTGTGGCGGAATCAGCCCTTCGGTCATGCGCGTGCCACCCGTGGGGGCGATGGCGTTGACCAGGACGCCATGCTTGCGCCCTTCGATGGCCAGGGTGCGGGTCAGGCCATACAGGCCGAGCTTGGCCGCGCCATAGTTGGCCTGGCCGAAGTTGCCATAGATGCCCGAGGTCGAGGCGGTGAAGATCACCCGCCCCCAGTTCTGCTCGCGCAAGTGCGGCCAGGCGGCGCGGGTGACTTTGTAGGCCCCTTCGAGGTGTACCTGGTAGACCTGCTCCCAGTCGCTGTCGTCCATTTTGTGGAAGGTCTTGTCGCGCAGGATGCCGGCATTGTTGATGACGATATCGACGCGGCCGAAGCTGTCCAGGGCCTGTTCGACAATGCGCTGGCCATCGGTGACCGAGTCATGGTTGGCCACGGCCATGCCGCCCGCTTCACAAATCTGCGCCACCACCCGGTCGGCAGCCGAGGCGCTGGCGCCTTCACCGTGGGTCGAGCCGCCCAGATCGTTGACCACCACTCGCGCGCCATGGCGGGCAAACAGCAGGGCATGGGCGCGACCCAGGCCACCGCCAGCGCCGGTGACAATCACCACTTTATCGTCCAAGCGAATCGTCATGCTCAGTTCTCCAGCAGAACAAGGGAGGGATGCCCGAGTGTCGACCAGCCGCGGCTGGCACACAATCAAGCGGGCAGGCGCTGAATGGCAGGCGATAAGGCCAGGCGATGATTGCGCACGCCGGGTCGCTCAGGACCAGGCGACTTTCTGCGGCACACTCACCAAGGGTTGTTCACGAAACGCCAGGTAATGGCGCAGCACCTGTACCGGTGCTTCGGTATGGGGGTAATGACCGATGCCCTGGAGCATCACCGTATCGGCATTGGGCACCAGCTCCTGATAACGCTCGAGCATATGCGCTCCGGACACCGGATCGACCGCGCCGTTGATCAGCCGCAGCGGCACCCCTTCGGCCTGCATCGCGCCAACCCAGCGCTCGCGGTGGGCGACCCGCTCGGGCAGGTAGGCAATGAGCTTGTGCAGGATGCGCGTGCCACGGTTGGAAGCAATCAGGCTCCAGTAATCGTCCAGCGCACTCTCGCTGGGATGGGTGCAGGGGCCGTAGATCTGGGTAACGTGGCGCACCAGGTCATCACGCCCGAACGAGCGCCCGACCAGCCAGCCCAGGCGGCTGAGCAGCAGTTTCTGGATCATCAGCGGCCGATGACGCTCGGGGAACAGACCGCCATTGAGGAACACGCAACTGGCGATCTGCACCCGGCCCTCATGGTGGCGGGCGAGCAACTCCTGAGCGACGCTGCCGCCATAGTCATGGCCGAGCACATGCACCGGCTGCTCGACCTGCAGATGCGCCAGCAGCGCCTGTTGCAGGTCGGCCTGTTCCAGCAGGCTGTAGTCATGATGCAGCGGTTTGGCCGAATCGCCAAAGCCGAGCATGTCACAGGCAATCACCCGGAAACGCTGGGCCAACGGCGCCCACAGGTAGTGCCAGTCCCAACTGGCGGTGGGAAAGCCATGAATGAGCAGTAGCGGTTCGCCCTGCCCTGCGCTCCAGTAACGAATGGTCTGGCCACGGAACGAGAAATTCAGGCCCCGGGTCCGCCAGACGCACAATGGAATCTCGGCCAAAGGCATCACAGTGGTCCCGGTAAGTGACAGATAGTCGTGTTGGGCAAGGCATCGGCTGCGATCATTGCAATCACCTCGGCACATACGTGTGCTCTATTGATCGTCAGTCTAGTCAGGCAGGCCCTGGCCGAGAGTTGCGTTGGCAGCCAGCTTATTGACCTTGGGAGTCAGGGCGCAAAATAGCGAGGTGAATCACAGCAGCAAGGTCAGCAACGGCGCGGCAAACAGATTGAGCAGGCCGGTGAGAACCATCACCAGGCCGGCCACCGAACCCTCTTCACCGCCCACTTCATGTGCGCGGCTGACGCCCGCTCCATGGGCGCCGACGCCGAACAGCGCGCCACGGGCCAACGGCGTGCGCAGCGGCAGGTACTTGAGCAGCACGCCACCAAACATCGCCCCGAGCACTCCGGTGAACATCACGAACACCGCGGTCAGCTCCGGCACGCCGCCCAGGTCTTTGGCCAGCGGCATGGCAAAGGGCGTGGTGATCGAGCGCGGCACCAGCGACAGGCTCACCGAGCTGTCCAGTGCCAACAGCTGCGCCAGGCCCCAGGAACTGCCAATCGAGGCCGCACTGCCGACCAGCATGCCGAGGGTCAGGGCCGGCCAGTGGCGGGCGAGCAAGGCGCGCTGTTGCCAGATCGGTACGGCAAAGGCCACCGTGACCGGGCCCAGCACCGACATCAGCCAGTGAGTGTTGCGCGCGTACTCGGCATAGGCGGTGTGCAGCGGCACGGCGATCGCCAGCAGCACGGCCGGCACCAGGATCAACGGTGACAGCAGGTAACGCCCGGTGCGCCGGTACAACCAGCGGCTGCCAAGATAGGCCAGCAGGGTCAGGGCCAGCCAGAACAGCGGCATCGGCTCAAGCGTCATGGCGCAACCTCCAGCGGCAGATCCACTCCACCGTCACCGCCGTCACCACCATCACCAACAGGGTACTCACGCCGATCACCAGCAAAATCCGCCAGCCCTCATCGCGCAGCAGGCTGCCGTAATCAAGCAGGCTCATCAGCGCCGGAATAAAGAACAGCAGCATCTCGGCCATCAACAACCCGGCACCGAGCTGCAACATGGCCGGCTTGAGCACACCCAAAGCAAACAGCAGCAGCAACAGCGCAAGGCCCATGACCCCGCCGGGAATCGGCCAGGCCAACCAGGCGGCCAGCAGGCCACCGACCTTATAAAGAGCAAGCAACACCGCAAGCTCGGCGAGCAGGCGGACAAATCGGTTTAACGCAGGGGGTTTCATCGCGGGGGTCCTCTCAGGCCTGTATTTTAAAAGCCTGCTCACCACGCCAAAAGCGAATTGTTAGACTGCTAGCTATTCCAGATTGGAATTCAGGCTATGGAATTCAAACAGCTACGCAGTTTTCTTGAAGTGGTGCACCGTGGCGGCTTTACCCAGGCCGGGCAAACCCTGCACATCAGCCAGTCGGCGGTGAGCAAGCAGGTTGCGCAACTGGAGCAGGACCTGGGCGTGCCGCTGCTGGAGCGCCAGGGCTCGCAGTTGCACCTGACCGCTGCCGGCAAGATCGTGCTTGAACGCGGCGAGGCCATGCTGCGCCTGCGCCAGGAACTGCTCAGCGAGCTCGATGACCTGAGCCAGCTGGCCCGCGGCGAACTGCGCCTGGGCTTGCCACTGCTGGGCAGTGATGCGCTGTTCGCACGGTTGTTCGCCGAATACCGGCGGCGCTACCCGAACATCAGCATTCAACTGTTCGAAGGCGGCAGTCGCAGCGTCGAGCAGGCCGTACTGAGCGGGGAACTGGAACTGGGCGGCAGCCTCACCCCCAGCGACCCGGCCTTTGCCTTCCAGCCATTTTGCAACGAGCCCCTCGATGCGCTGCTGCCCACCGAGCACCCTTTAGCCGCTGCCGGCCAGGTCAGCCTGGCGCAACTGGCCGACACGCCGTTCCTGCTTTATCAGCGCAGCTTCGTGCTCAATGACCGATTGCTCGGCGCTTGCCAGCAGTTGGGCTTCACCCCCAGGGAGGGTGGCCGTAGCGGCCAGGCCGACTTTCTCGCCGCGCTGGTGGCGGCCGGCCAGGGGGTGGTGCTGTTGCCCAGTGTGGTGGCCCGCGGCCTGGAACGACCGGGGGTAGTGCGCCTGGCACTGAGCGCGCCGACCGACCTGCGCTGGGACATCGCCTTCATCTGGCGCCAGGGCGCCTACCTGTCGCGCGCCGCCCAGGCCTGGCTGCAGCTGCTGCGCGAGCAGCCACAGTCGTAATGATCAGCCGCGCAGCTTGTTGGCCAGCTCGGCAAGCCACGGCTCGGCGTCGGTTTCCGGGGTAACGGTTTCGCTGGCATCCAGGCGCAGCATCGGCTGAACCTCTACCAGGCCCATCTCGGCGAACAGCTCGCGCAGTTGCTCGCCGCCACCGCAGAAGGTATCGCCATAGCTGGAATCGCCCAGGCCGATCACCGCGCCCTTGAGGCCGCGCCACTCGGCCGGCAGCGCATCGCGAATGGTACTGAACAGCGGCATGAGGTTGTCCGGCAGCTCGCCCATGCCGGTGGTCGAGGTCACGGCCAAAAATGCCTGCGGGGCAAAGCCCTGGATGTCCTGCAGGGTAGCCCGGTGGGCGTGCCAGGCCTCGAAACCCGCTTGTTTGAGCAACTTCTCGGCATGCCGAGCGACTTCTTCGGCGGTGCCATAGACCGAACCGGAAAGGATCACGACTTTCATAGAGGTTTCCGAAACTGAGTAAAAACGTAGGATACTAGCATCAGGCACTGGCAAAAGGCCTTAATCTGCCGCTGTACAGCGACGGCCAATCCACTAGAATCAGCCAGCATGCCCGATCTACAGCCCTTGCGGACCTAACAAGATGATCAATGCCACACTGCTGCAGCGCATGATTGACGCCTCTAACGACGGGATCGTGGTGGCCGAACAGGAAGGCGACGACGACACCATCCTGATCTACGTCAACCCGGCCTTCGAGCGCCTGACCGGCTATGACGCCAACGACATCCTCTATCGCGACTGCCGCTTCCTGCAGAACGACGATCGCGACCAGGGCGCCCGGGTATTGATCCGCCAGGCGATCAAGGATGGCCTGCCAAGCCGGGAAATCCTGCGCAACTACCGCAAGGACGGCAGCGCGTTCTGGAATGAACTGTCCATTACCCCGGTGCTCAATGAGGCTGACAAGCGCAAGTATTTCATCGGCATCCAGAAGGATGTCAGCCGCCAGGTCGAAGCCGAACAGCGGGTAGTCGAGCTTGAGCGCCAACTGGCCGACGCCCGCGCGCGCATCGCGGCGCTGGAAGCCGACCAACGGTCTTAACAAACACGCCGTTTGGTTGTCCATGACGGTGAAGAAACGCATTCACGATTGTCACTTCGAGTTCGACCATGCAAGCAGATGCCCTTCTGACCCAGGATGAGCTGGACTTCATCCGCTCCATGCAGCACGCGGCCCAGCCCATCCCGGCTGAACCGGCGTCGCGCCTGATGGTCAATGGCGGCAGCGCAATCAAAAACCTGCTGACCCGACTGATCGCCGACGAGCAGGTAACCCTGCAGGCCCAGTTCAATAACCAGCAGATGACCTTTCCGCTGCAGTTGGTTGAAGACGAGTTCCATGCCCTGCACCTGCAACTGGGTGCACCGAACATCTATGAAGAAGGCGGCGTGGTTCGCCCCTGGCGCCTGACCCTGGAGCAACCGGTGGCACTGGAAGACGAGCTGGGCCTGAGTACCGGCTTGTGGGTGCGGGAAATCTCGTTCAAGGGTGTGTTGCTGGAAGTGCGCGAGCTGCCCGAACCACCAAAACACTTCGACCTCTGGTTCAGCCCCGACGGCGATGCCCCGATTGCCTTGCACGGCACCCTGCAGCGGCGCACCGGCGAACGCCTGGCCGCCTATAACCTGGGCCAGAGCTTGCCGGCTGAAATCGAGCGGCTACGCGAATACATTCTCCAGGCACACCGCCGCGCCCATCCGGAGCTGCACCCTCAAGAATCCAGGTGACCGGCCAGGTACTGCTGCAGCCGCCGGCGCATCAAGCGTCCTTCGCTGCCCAAACACGCGACTTGCGAGCCGATCAGGCTGTCCTGAGCCAGGTCCGCCGCCTCTCCCGCCAGCAACAACGGACACTCCAGTGCCAGCGCCAGGCGCGCCAGGCGCTTGGGTAAATCACTGGCCGGCGGATGATTGGAAAACAGCACCAGAGCATGCGGGGTCATGCGCTCGCAGACCAGGCCAAGCTCTTCCAGCGGCTGACCGAGGCCGAGCACGCTGATGGCGATTTCGCTGGTGCCGAGCAACAGCGCCGCCACTAGCAACTCAAGTTCCCGGCACTGGCCGGGGATCGCCGCCAGCAGCACGCGCACTTCCTGCTGCTCACGCGCCAGCTGCAAACGTTGCAACACCCGCCCGCGCAGGAAGCTGTCGAGAAACAGCCATTCACTGGCCTGGCCGAAAGCTTCGTGGGTACTGCGCAGCTCCTGCCAGACCGGCATAAGGATGTCCTGGAACACCACCAGCTGTGGATAACTGCTGAACACCTGGCCGTACACCCGCTCCAGGCGGCGCTCGTCGAATGCCCTCACGGCCTGGCGCAGCTGGGTTTGCCATTGGTTGAAATCGGCCTGGGATTCGTCGCTACGCGGTGACTGGCTTTCGCTCTTCAGATTCTGGCTTTTGGCCAAAATGCGCCCGACCTTGCTGACGGCAACCCCGCGCTCGATCCAGCCGAGGATGCTACGTACCTCGTCGATGTCCGCTTGCGAGTACAAACGGTGCCCACTTTCGGTGCGCGTGGGCTGAATCAGCCCATAACGGCGCTCCCAGGCACGCAGGGTGACCGGATTGATACCGGTCAGGCGGGATACTTCGCGAATCGGGAACAGTTCTTCGTGGTCAAACTCACGGGAATTCAATGAAGGCTGGTCTGGTTCGATCATTGCCGGGAAACCGCGGGTTTATGGGCCAATTGTCATTCTACTCCGCCAATCACCAGCACCACCATTGGCATTTCTAACAGGTGGGCGAGTACCAGCACTGACGAGTCAGCTTATTTAAGGAATAATCCGCGCCCGATTCTTGCATCGATTCTTGCACAGAAGCGAATACCGCCCAGCACCCCGGGCGGCGTTCAAGGGGCAGGCCTACCCGCCACGCCCAGTTGCCAGGAGATATACCATGTCTACCCCACCCGTAACCCTGATGGTTACCCGCCGCGTCGCCGATGGTCGCTACCAGGACCTGATGGCCTGGCTGCACGAAGGCGAACAGCTGGCCACCGACTTTCCCGGCTACCTGGGCTCGGGCGTGCTCGCGCCGCCGCCGCAAGGCGACGAATTCCAGATTATCTTCCGCTTTGCCAACGAGCAGACCATGCATGCCTGGGAGCATTCGGCCTCGCGCAAGGCCTGGCTGGCCCGTGGCAATGGCCTGTTCGCCGAGCCATCGGAACAGCGGGTCAGCGGCCTGGAAGGCTGGTTCGGCAATAACCCGGTGCAGCGCCCGCCGCGCTGGAAGCAGGCGGTGGCGATCTGGCTGGCGTTCTTTCCGGTGTCACTGCTGTTCAACCTGATCTTCGGCCACTGGCTGGGCGCGCTGGAGCTGGTGCCGCGCATCCTTCTCAGTACCCTGGGGCTGACGCCGTTGATGGTGTATTTCTTTATTCCATTGTCGACCCGCCTGCTGGCCAACTGGCTGAACG
The DNA here is from genome assembly GCF_024748945.1 of Pseudomonas sp. B21-035. Taxonomy (NCBI): domain Bacteria; kingdom Pseudomonadati; phylum Pseudomonadota; class Gammaproteobacteria; order Pseudomonadales; family Pseudomonadaceae; genus Pseudomonas; species Pseudomonas sp. B21-035. The sequence continues at coordinate 920,080 of NZ_CP087179.1, read as the reverse complement.
CTAGCCCCGCCCGCCCGGGGCCGCAGGGCGCGCGCAATCCCGCTTAGTTCGGGTATGCTGGGGGTTATCCAAGCGAACCAGTAAAAGTTGACCGCCCCCACCATGAACAGCCCAATTCTTGTCACCGGAGCCAGCCAGCGAGTCGGGCTGGCGCTGGCCCTGAACCTGGCGCAGGCCGGCCATACCGTGGTCAGCGCCAGCCGCAGCAAAAGCCCCGAGGCCGCGCACCCGAACATCATCCAGTTCCAGGCCGACCTGTGCCAGGAAGCCGACCGCCTGGCCCTGATCGAGCACCTGCAAAGCAATTACGACGGCTTGCGGGCGATCGTGCACAACGCCTCGTTGTGGCTCGACGATGACCTGGCCAACCTCAACACCATGTTCAAGCTGCACGTCGAGGCGCCCTACCACCTGAACCTGGCCCTCGGCGCGCAACTGGCCAAAGTCGACAAAGCCGACATCATCCATATCTGCGACGAGACCTCCTCGCGCGGCAGCGGCAGCCATATCGGCTATGCCGCCACCAAGGCCGCGCTGCAGAACATGGTGCTGTCGTTCGCTGCCAAGTACGCGCCGAGCATTCGCGTCAACGCGATCCTCCCGGGCTTGCTGATCCTCAAGGAAAACAGCGACGAGGCCTACCGCCAGCAGACCCTGAGAAAGGCCCTGCTGGAATTCGAGCCCGGCGCCCAGCCGCTGATCGATGCCGTGCGTTTTCTGCTCGACAGCCAGTACAGCACCGGCAGCAACCTGGTCATCAACGGTGGCCGCCACCTGAAAAACCGCATCGCGGTAGACTGAACTACCGCTGTCACGAGAACGTCCATGAACGATCAACAGAAACTCGAACTTGAAGCCGCCGCCTTCCGCCGCCTGGTTGCCCATCTGGACAGCCGCAAGGACGTGCAGAACATCGACCTGATGAACCTCGCCGGCTTCTGCCGCAACTGCCTGTCCAAATGGTACAAGGCCGCCGCCGACGAAAAGCAGATCGAGCTGAGCATGGATGAGGCCCGCGAAGTGGTCTACGGCATGCCTTACGCCGAATGGAAATCCCTTTACCAGCAAGAAGCCAGCGCCGAACAACAAGCGGCGTTCGCCAAAGGAAAACCCAATGACTGACCTGAGTACCCTGCGCGCCAGCCTGAAATCCGGCGAACATGCCTTCGCCAACACCCTGGCCTTCATCGCCGCCAACTACAGCTACCAGCCACAAGCCTTCAACAACGGCGGCGTCGACAACGCAGCCGGGCAAAACGAAGGTTCGTGCAAGACCCTGGGCCTGGCCCTGCTTGAGGGCCTGAGCGATGACGAAGCCCTGCTGGCGTTCGGCGAGCACTACCGCTCGGTGCTGGCCACCCCGCAAGGCAGCGACCACAGCAACATTCGCGCGTTGATCGAGCATGGCCTGGCGGGCGTCAAGTTCGCCGCCCAGCCGCTCAAGCGCCTGGGCTGATCAAGCGCCCTGGCGTGCCTTCGGCCAGTTGCCCGTGCTGCAACCAGCGCAGGGCAATTGGCCACAGCCGGTCCTGGAAGCGGCTGTGGAAAAAGGCGAAATGACCGATCCGGCTTTCATCGATATCCCCCGGGGCGATGCGCAGATGGCTGCGCTCACTGGCCTCGAAGTACGCCAGTAAGCGCTCGATCGCCGCCACCGTGCCAAACGGGTCGTCACTCAGGCTGATGGCCAGGGTTTGCGCCCTGACCCGGGCGAAGGGCAATTCACCCAGCGCCCGGCCACTGGGGCGCTGCTCATACGCCGCCGTGCGCGTACTCCAGTCGCGAACCACCCCGGCCGGGGTGTCTTCCAGCCAGCCCAGGCGCTTGCCGGGAAAGTAACCGAACACGCGGGTCAGCAACGGCATCAGCACGTGCCATTTGCCGAACAGTTGCCAGCGGCTGTCGGCGGCATAGTCGCGCCAGTAGGCAAACTGCGCGCCCACTGTGACCAGCCGGCGCAATTGCCCCGCCGAAGGCGCCAGCCCCGCCGCGCAACCGCCAAAACTGTGGCCGACCACATCGATGGGCTGGCCGCGGAACTCGCGCTGGGCACGTTGCAGGATGGCTTCGAAATCCAGCACGCCCCAGTCGCTCCAGGACGCCTGGAAATGGCGCATGGACGCCGGACGCGACTCACCGATGCCACGATAGTCATAGGTGATGACATCCAGGCCATGGCCGAACAGGTACTGGGCAAAACGGGCATAGTAGCTGCAGCGCACCGACGTGGCGGCATTGATGATCACCAGCGGGCGCGTGGCGTCCGGCACCTGCTGGCGCCAACAGAAACCGCCGAGGGCATAGCCATCGGCGGTGATCTCACGAAAGGCCTCGCCGCAGTTGCTGGCAACGGGCAAAGCCGGGAATGCTTCGAGACTGCTCATCGACCTCTGTCATGCCGAAGCCGCTACCCGCGGTGCAGGGACCTTGCGCAAACCGCTCAGTCGCGAGCCATCGTAGCGGGTTTCACGGAACAGGCGCCAGCGTCCGAACAGGCCATACACGTGCATCACCCGCCCCTGCTCGTGATAGCCCATGCGCAGATGCAGCTTGAGCGCCGGAATGTTGTGGGTTTCGCAGACGTCCACCACCTTGTGGCAGCCCTTTTCCCGCATGGCTTCCCACAAATTGACCTGGGCATCCACCGACAGCCGGGTGCCAAAGAAGGCACGGGTCATCTCGCCGCCGAACTCAAAGAACTCGCCGGGCTTCACCGGGAAGGTGCAGCCGTAGTAATGACGGTCGTGATAGTCGCGCATGCTGGCAAAAATAAACGCCACGGCGTCGCCCTGCTCGTCCAGGTACATGTGCCCGGTGTGACCTTCGGCGGCCAGTTCGCGCATGGTCTGCACGCGGTCGCCAAAATAGCGGGCGAAGGCATCGGCGTTGTCCGTGGTGATTTGCACCAGGCGCACCGCAGGATGCTCACGCAGGTTGTGCGGCGGTACCGGGCTGATCAGGTCGCGCTCCATCCACAGCAACTCCCAATGGAAGAAGATGTAGCGCTCACACAGGGTTTTGAGGACCTTTTGCAGACCCTTTTGCCTGATCCGCTCTTTTAGTTTTTGCAGTCCACTCATGGTGCCTCCTGTCGAAACCTTGACGGTTTAAAGGGCATTTGAATGAGTGGTATAGATCAGTGCCGAGGAGGGGGTAGCAAAAGGCCACTGACATACTTGTTTCAAATTGTGTTTCGAGTTTGAAACTGTTGCCGCACCTGAGGAAAAACAGGTGCGACAACAAAGAGTTAGCAACGCCTAATTACAGCTCGACGCAGTCGAACCGTACGTCGGTCGCCACATCGGCGTCATAGTCAACATCCTGACGCTCGAAACCGAACAGGTTGAGGAACTGCTTCTTGTAACCGGCGTAGTCGGTCATTTCGAACAGGTTCTCGGTGGTCACCTGCGGCCACAGGGCCTTGCAGGCATCCTGTACGTCGTCACGCAGTTCCCAGTCGTCCAGGCGCAGGCGGCCTTTCTCGTCCAGCTGCGGCGCAGCACCGTCCGCACGGTACATACGGTCACGGAACATGCGATCCAGTTGATCCTGGGTCCCTTCGTGAACGCCCTTTTCCTGCATGATCTTGAAGACCATCGACAGGTACAGCGGCATTACCGGAATGGCCGAGCTGGCCTGGGTAACCACCGACTTGAGCACCGCCACGTTGGCGCTGCCACCGACCTTTTTGCTCAGGCGCAGGGCAGTTTCGTCCAGGTCCTGCTTGGCCTTGCCCAGGGCACCGTGCCAGTAGATCGGCCAGGTGATCTCGGTGCCGATGTAGCTGAAGGCCACGGTGCGCGCTTGCGGCGCCAGAACACCGGCGGCGTTCAGGGCGTCGATCCACAGCTCCCAGTCCTGGCCGCCCATGACGGTGACGGTGTCGGCAATTTCCTGTTCGGTAGCCGGCTCGATGGACGCCTCGATGATGGTGTCCTTGTTGGTGTCGATGGCGGTCGACTTGTACGGCTGGCCGATTGGCTTGAGCGCCGAGCGAACCAGCTCGCCGGCGCGCTCACCGGCCGAGGCAGGCAGTTTGCGCACTGGCGAGGCCAGCGAGTAGATCACCAGGTCGACCTGGCCGCCCATTTCGTTCTTGATCAGCTCGATGACCTTGGCCCGCGCTTCGTCAGAGAAGGCATCGCCATTGATCGACTTGCTGTACAGGCCTTCGGCCTTGGCGAACTTGTCGAAGGCGGCAGCGTTGTACCAGCCCGCGGTGCCGGCCTTGGTTTCAGTGCCCGGTTTTTCGAAGAACACGCCCAGGGTGTCGGCCTTGAAACCGAACGCTGCGGTGATGCGCGCTGCCAGGCCGTAGCCGCTGGATGCACCGATCACCAGTACTTTTTTCGGACCATCCTCGCGCACGCCCAGCTTGCGGGTGGCTTCGATCTGATCACGTACGTTCAGCTCGCAACCGGTCGGGTGCGTAGTGGTGCAGATAAAACCGCGGACTTTGGGATGGATGATGGCCAATGTCTGTACCTCGTCAGTGAATTTGCTGAGGGAGCCGAATCGCGTGGACTCGAGGTTCCGTTTGCTGTGAGGGTGAGACTACACCCGCAGCGTTGCCGACACATCCGGCTCCCTGGAATCCTGCAGGGCGCTACTTTGTCACAGCGCGGAAAACTTCAGCAACCGCTGATCTCAGACCCGGAACGCACCGATCAGACGCTTGAGTTCCAGCACCTGGGTCGACAGCTGGCGGCTGGCGTCCTCGGTCTGGTGCGCGCCCTGGGTGGTGTTTTCCGCCGCCCGGTTGATCTCGACGATGTTCTGGTCGATGTCATGGGCCACCGCCGTCTGCTGCTCCACTGCGGCGGCGATCTGCTGGTTCTGGTCGACGATACTGCCGATGGCGCCAAGGATGTTCTCCAGCGCCTGCTGCACCTGTTGCGACTCGCCGACGGTGCCCGAGGCCATCTGATGGCTGCTGTCCATGGCCTTGACGGCAGCCCCTACCCCGCCTTGCAGGCGCGAGATCATCTGCTCGATCTCCTCGGTGGAGTGCTGGGTGCGCTTGGCCAGGGTCCGCACTTCATCGGCGACCACGGCAAAGCCACGACCCTGCTCACCCGCCCGGGCCGCTTCGATAGCAGCGTTGAGGGCCAGCAGGTTGGTCTGCTCGGCGATGCTCTTGATCACCTCCAGCACCCGGCTGATAGCCTTGCTGTCGCTGGCCAGCTGGTTGATCACCGCCACCGACTGGTCGATTTCGCCGGCCAGGCGGGCGATATTGCCCTGCTGAGTTTGCACCAGGCCGCGGCCGCTGACAGTTTCGCGGTTGACGCCGTGGGCGCTGCTGACTGCCGCCGCGGCGCTGCGCGCTACCTCCTGGGCGGTGGCCGACATCTGGTTCATGGCCGTGGCCACCTGTTCGATCTGCCCACGCTGGCCGCTGACCGCCTGGTTGCTGCGCGCCGACACCGCGTGCACCTGCTCGGCCTGGCGCTCGACCTCGGCGACGGTGTGGCCGACCTGTTCGATCAGGTCATGAATGCGCCGCACGGTGCCGTTGAATACCTGGCCCAACTCGCCCAGTTCATCGCGGCTGCTGGCCTGGAAGTTCACCGTCATGTCACCGGCAGCGACCTTGTCCATCACCGCGCCGAGGCTTTTGAGGGTGTTGCGGGTCGAGGCGTAGAAGCCGCTGTAGAGGTAGACAATCAGCAGGAACACCGCGGCCAGCGCGCAGACCTGCAGGATCATGTGCGAGCGGTGTTCCGCCAGGCGTTGCTCGAGCTGGTGGCCGAGGAACTCGCCGACGGCGCTGTTGAGCGTGTAGGTCTGCTCGATCAAACCGCTGAACTGCTTGTAGAACCCCGGCCAGGGCGCGTCGAGGGTGTCGGCGACCACGACCTGCTCCTCGATCAGTTCACTGGCCTGCTTGAGCGACGCCTGGCTGCTGCTGGCCAGGCTGCCCAGCCGCGCTTGCGCGCCGGGCTCGGTAGCCAGCGCTTCATCCAGGCGGATGGCGTAGTCGGCGCCGAGTTTTTCCAGTTTCTGCAGCAGGTCATCGAAGCGTGCGCTGGACGCCGAATTGACAAAGCCCTGGCCCAGCGAATACGAGCCGATCGCCCGTCCCTCGCCGAGGGTCTGGGTCACCTGCGCAGTGACCGTGGTCATCAGTTCACTGAGCTGGCGAATCGCCGAGTCACTGTCCTGGCTGAGCCCGGACTGGCTGGCAACCACTTTGCTGAGCACCTGGGCCTGGCCCAGCAGCTTGTCGAAAAACGCCACCTTGCTGGACAGCGAAGACTCGCCCTGGGCCGCCTTGAGGGTCTCGAGCATCTCGCTGCGCTTGTCATCAAAAGCCTTGACCTGTGCTTCATCGCCGCTCATTGCCGCCAAGGCGGACAGGCGCCGCTGCACCTGTTGCTCGACGCCGGCTATCTGCGTCTCGAGATCCGCGGCCTTGCCCGATTGGCCGAGCACGGCATTGATCTGCACCAGGTTGCCGAGGGCTTCCACCTTGCCGCGCAGGGCCAGGCTGCTGGCCAGCAACTCCAGGCTCTGCAGCTCGGTGCGGGTGGCGTGGAACTGCGCATAGGAATCGCGGACCAGGTAATAGTTGGTCACCAGCATGGGCAGGAAAAACAGAATACTGATCAGGCTGAACTTCATCCCGAAGCTCAGTCGGTTCATCAACGCGATGGCCGGATACAACAGGCTGTTCACAGGTGGCGCCCTCCGATTCTTATTGTTCTGCGCACAGTGGCACAAGGCCACTGAGTGTATTCAGCAGCACCTGTATAGCGCATATCGGATCGGGGGTTTGTAACTTAAGGTTAACCGGCTGCGGAGCGACCAACGGCCGCTCCGTCAGGACTCTTAGCCAAGCACGGTCCACAGGGCGAAACAGGCGTACCAGAGCACTGCCGAGCGCAGCAGCAACTCCCACAGGTTATCCAGCCCGAGCAGACCATCGGGGCCTGCCGACGTGCTGGCCGGCAAATCACCGGCTACACGGCCAACTGTGCTGATCAAGCCGGCGGCACTGATGTGCCAGTTGAGCAGTTCGTGCAGCATCACCCGGCTGACCGCGACGAAGTTGCCAACCAGGGCAAAACTCACGCCCAGCACGCGCACCGGCGCCCAGTCAAAGGCGTGGCGCAGTTGCAAGGCATGCTCGCGCAACGCAGGGGTGCGCCCATGTTCGGCGGTCAGCGCCAATAGCCGATAGGCCAGGGCAGCCGCCGGGCCGAGCAGGAAGTACCAGAAAATCACCGCGAAAAAGCTCTGGTAGGCCTGCCACAACAGGTTGCCCTGCACCCGCTCCAGCAATGCCTGGGCATCGTCGGCGGTAAGGCCCAGGTCGCGCTCGGCGACATGCACTGCCGCTTGCTCGTCACCACGGCGCCAGGCATCGCGAAACGGTCCTTGCGCGGCCTTGATGTCGCCACGACCGAGGCTGTAGATCAGCACCAGCAGGTGCACCGGCAAGGCCAGCAAACCGTAGGCCACCGGCTCCAGCACGTGCAGCAGCAAGGCCAGCAGGCCCACCGGCAGCAACACCAGGATGCCCAACACCCACCAGGGGTGGCGTCTGCCGTCACGCTCCAGGCGCGCAAGCTCGGTGACGAAAAAACCGTCGCGTTGCAGGCGCTGGCGCAGGGCCGAGAACTTCTCGAACCACAGCACCAGCAACAGCACCAGAAAACTCATGGGTGTTCCTCCTTGTCCTTGAGGCCGGCGCGGTAGCGCGGCCAGTCAAATGCATCACCAGGGTCGGTCTTGCGTCCCGGGGCAATGTCGCTGTGGCCCTGAATCCGTTCAGTGCCAATGGCTGGCCAGGCAGCCTGGATCTGCCGGGTCAATGTTTGTAGCGCCTGATACTGGGCATCGGTGAAAGGCAATTCATCAGTGCCTTCAAGCTCGATACCGATGGAAAAGTCGTTGCATGCCTCACGCCCGTCGAAACAGGACACTCCGGCATGCCAGGCGCGGTCCAGACAAGAGACAAACTGAGTGACCTTGCCGTCACGTTCGATGAGAAAGTGCGCCGACACGCGCAGGTGCTGGATACCTTCGAAATACGGGTGTTCGCTGGCATCCAGGCGGTTCTGGAAAAATTCCTGGACCTTGCCGGTACCGAACTGTGCTGGCGGCAGGCTGATGTTGTGGATAACCAGCAGGGAGATGACTTCGCCCTCGGCGCGGGCATTGCAGTTGGGCGAGGGACAGTGGCAAACGCCGGCGAACCAGCCAGTAGCGCGGTCCAGTTGCATAGAAAATCCTGAGACACGGGGGCACTGGCTCAGTATGCCCCGTGGTGACGCGGGATGCATCGTTAAAACGCGCAGGAAACTAGCGTGCCTGCGCCTGGCGTAACTGGCTGAGCACAGAGTCCAGGGCCCGGTCGAACAGCAGGGTGTCGTCCAGCTGGCGCACATGCCCGCGGCGCAAGGCCACGGCCAGGGCCATGCGCGACCATTCGCGGACCTTGAGACCGGTGCGGTTGACGAAGATGAAACGGTCGGTGCTGTCGATCTGGGCAATCAGCTTGCAGCGCTGCACCTCGTCTTCATCGAGCAGCTCGACCCAGGCACCGATGCGCAGGCGCTCGACCTGCAGCAATGCCGGGTCGTCATCGGCCAGGCGTACCTGGGCTGCTTGCGGCTCGCCGGCCTCAGGCGCGCGCAGGACGATTTCATCAAGCACCAGCACCCGCTCGCTGACGTCGTTGGGCACCACCCGCCCACCGACCACCGGCGTATCGAACATCTGCACATGGAGAATTTCAAGCTGGGCAAAGAATTCGCTGGTGGCAAACGGATCGAACGCGGCGCTGGCCAGGCCATCGCGCAAGGCCTTGAGCAGGCCCGGCACCAGCTCCAGCAGGCGCAGGCGCGCTACGTCTTCAGTGTGCGGTTGCACGCTCCAGATCAGCTCATCCATGGTCTCCAGGGCTTCGAGCCACTGGCTGGAGGTGTCGCCATGCTTGAGGCAGGCCAGCAACAGCACCTGGCTCCAGGCCTCTTCAAGCAAGCGCACCACCACCCGCGGCAGCGAGCGGCCAAGCAGGCGTCGGTTGAGCTCCTGCTGCACCCGCTGACGGGCCAGGGCGGTACGTGCGCGGCCTTCTTCAGCGTCGCGGGTGCGTTGTTCGAGCAGCTCATTGCGACGTCGCTCATCACTGCTGAAGGCGAGAAATTCGGCGAGCAGTTCGGAAAATATCGCCGGGTCGTCGACAAAGTCGCTGAGCAGGCGCTGGACGATTTTTTCTACCCGCAGGTACAGGCTGTCGCGCTGGCAATCATCGCTGGCGCCCCAGCCCATGGCCGCCGTGGCGATTTCGTTGAGCAGGCGCCGGGCCGGATGGCTGCTGCGGCTGAAAAAACTCTTGTCGAGGACCGCGACCTTGAGCATCGGGATTTGCATGCGGCCGATCAGGGCGCGCAGTGAACGCGGCAGGTTGCGATCGGCGAGGATGAACTCGAAGAGCATGGCGATCAGGTTGATGACATCTTCGTCGACCACCTCGATCTTGCGGTAGGTGCCGCTCTTTACGCTGACCCGGGTCAGCAACTGTTCAAGCTGCTGGTGCAGGTCGAAGTCATCGGTCTGCGCTGTCGGCGGCACGTAATGCTGCAGGTGCGAAAGCAGGCGCAACAGGTCACGGGTGCTGATCGCCTGGACCTGCTCACAGGCCTCCAGGCGCGGGGCAACTCGCCCGCGCACCGGCGACAGCAGCGCCTGCAACGAGGCAAATACCGCCTGGCCGTTGGCATCCAGCGGATCACTGGGCGATTGCTGGTCGGTTGTGCTGGCCGCAGCCTCGCGCTCAGCCGGCGGGCGGTCCTGGGCGCGGCGTCGCGGCACGGCCTTGAGTTCGGGCAACACGCCGGTGGCAATCAGCAACTGGTTGGCCTCGCCGTACAACTGGTCGGCGTCGTGCAGCACATAGCGCTCAAACAATTTGAGGATGATCAGCTTGACCTTGATGCCCACGCCCAGGCTGCGCCCGGCGCGCAAAAAATAATCGCACAGCATCGCCGGGCCCAGCGGGTTGCGCGGATCGTCCAGGGCCTGGCCGACCAGGGCGCTGAAGCGCAAGGTCAACTGGTTGAGGGCGATACCGTCGCGGGCCAGCACCCGCGCGACCATGGCATCCAGGGCCACGGTACGTTCCAGCTCGTCATTGGCCACCAGCGCCAGGCGGTCGTAGCCATGGCTGTGCAGGGCCGGCAGGGCCTCGGGCTGGCCGATCTGCACGAACGCTTCATAGAAATGGTCGAGGTAACCGCGCTCGATGTTCTTGCGCTTGAGGCGCAGGTCGCGCATGGCTTCGAAAAGGATGTTCTGTTCAACGTTGCTCGCGGCCTTGTCGGCCATCTCGAACAGGGTGTCGTCGGCGTTGTCGAACAACGCCTGCAGGCCCTGGCGCAGTTGCAGCGCGGCCTTGTCACGTACCTGCAGAAGCACCACCGGCAGACGAGCGAGGGGCGCTGTGTGCGCCTGATCGGTGATGGCCTTGATCGGCACCACCTTCCCGTCGTTGTGCATCCTGGTCTCCTTGCAGGTTCGATTTTGAGCTTTTTAGCGGTCGTCAAAGCTATGACGCCAAATACAAGGCGCATTATCGAGTAAAAACCTCCTGCTCGCCAGTGCGCACATGCCGCTGCTGATAGACCGGTGCCCGGACAAAAAGCTCAGTTGGCCTGACCAAAGGTCAAGCTTTGGCCGCCACTACAGTGTTTGCTGCAAGCGCGGGCTGCCCTGCCCTATAATCGCCAGCACTTAGCTTGTGGAGCCCGCCATGCCGAATTTACGCCTCGCCGACCTGACCGCCGAAATCGAAGCCAACGTGCGCCGTGCGTTGCTTGAAGACATCGGCAGTGGCGACATCACCGCCCAGTTGATCCCGGCCGAGCGCCTGGCCAAGGCCACCATCATTACCCGCGATGACTGCGTGATTGCCGGCACGGCCTGGGTCGACGCGGTGTTCCGCCAACTCGACCCACGGGTTGCGGTGCACTGGCAGGTCGCTGATGGCGAGCGCGCCAGCGCCAACCAGGTACTGTTCCACCTTGAAGGCCCGGCCCGATCCTTGCTCAGTGGCGAGCGCTCGGCGCTGAACTTCCTGCAGATGCTCTCAGGCGTTGCCAGCCACGCGCAGTTCCTCGCCGACAAGGTCGCCGACACCCAGGTCAAACTGCTCGACACTCGCAAGACCCTGCCCGGCCTGCGCCTGGCGCAAAAGTACGCGGTCACCTGCGGCGGCTGCCATAACCACCGCATCGGCCTCTACGACGCCTTCCTGATCAAGGAAAACCACATCGCCGCCAGCGGTGGCATCGCCCAGGCGATCAGCGCCGCGCACCGCATTGCCCCGGGCAAGCCGGTAGAAATCGAGGTCGAAAGCCTGGATGAGCTCAAAGAAGCGCTGGAAGCGGGCGCCGACATCATCATGCTCGATGAACTGAGCCTGGACGACATGCGCGAAGCGGTGCGCCTGAATGCCGGCAAGGCCAAGCTGGAAGCCAGCGGCGGGGTGACGGAAAGCACCTTGCGGGTGATCGCTGAAACGGGTGTCGACTACATCTCCATCGGAGCGATGACCAAGGATGTGAAGGCGGTGGACCTGTCCATGCGCCTGAGCCTCTGAGGCAGAATGCAGAGACAAAAAAACCGGCCATCAGGCCGGTTTTTTTGTTCACCATCAAACCTGTCAGAGCGCTGCGTTCTGCAGCCCATCCAGGTAACGCTCGACATCCAGCGCGGCCATGCAGCCGGCACCGGCCGAGGTGATGGCCTGGCGGTACACGTGGTCAGCCACGTCACCGGCAGCGAACACACCTTCAACGTTGGTCGCGGTGGCGTTGCCGTCACGGCCACCGTTGACTACCAGGTAGCCGTCTTTCAAGGTCAATTGGCCTTCGAACAGCGAGGTGTTCGGGGTGTGACCAATGGCGATGAACACGCCGTCGACCTTGATTTCGTCGAAGCTGCCGTCGTTGTTCTTCAGGCGCGCACCGGTGACGCCCATGTCGTCGCCCAGCACTTCGTCCAGGGTGGCATTGAGTTTCAGCTCGATCTTGCCTTCGGCCACGCGGGCGTTGAGCTTGTCGATGAGGATCTTCTCGGCACGGAAGGTCTCGCGGCGGTGAACCAGGGTGACCTTGCTGGCGATGTTGGCCAGGTACAGGGCTTCCTCGACGGCGGTGTTGCCACCACCGACCACGGCGACCGGCTTGTTGCGGTAGAAGAAACCGTCGCAGGTCGCGCAGGCGGAAACGCCTTTGCCCATGAACGCTTCTTCCGATGGCAGGCCCAGGTAGCGAGCGCTGGCGCCGGTGGCGATGATCAGTGCGTCGCAGGTGTAGGTGGCGCTGTCGCCCTTGAGGGTGTACGGCTTGCTGGCCAGGTCAACGGCGTTGATGTGGTCGAACACCACTTCGGTTTCGAAACGCTCGGCGTGTTCCTGCATGCGTTGCATCAGCGCCGGGCCGGTCAGGCCGTGGGCGTCGCCCGGCCAGTTGTCGACTTCGGTGGTGGTGGTCAGCTGGCCGCCAGCTTGCATGCCGGTGATCAGCAGCGGCTTGAGGTTGGCGCGCGCGGCATAGACGGCGGCGCTGTAACCGGCAGGGCCGGAACCGAGGATGATCACTCGCGAATGGCGTACTTCAGACATGTCACACTCCTGTCGAGCTGGCACTTGCTGGCCAGCATCGTTTTGCCGGGATCGCCGGCTGGAATAAAAAAGAACCTGCGAAGCACTTGGGGAAGGCTTTGGGTCGCAGGTCCTGAAAAGCGTTAAGCCACAGCCTTACAGGCTGGCAGCGTTTTCGGCCAGGTAGTCGGCAACGCCCTTGGCGTCGGCCTTCATGCCTTTCTGGCCCTTGCGCCAGCCGGCCGGGCAGACCTCACCGTGCTGTTCGGTGAACTGCAGGGCTTCGACCAGGCGGATCATCTCGTCGACTTCACGGCCCAGCGGCAGGTTGTTGACCACCTGGTGCTGGACAACGCCTTGCTGGTCGATCAGGAACGAGGCACGCAGGGCCACGCCGTCATCGTGCTCGATACCGTAGGCACGGGTGATCTCGTGCTTGACGTCGGCGACCATGGTGAACTCGACCGCGCCGATACCGCCCTTCTCCACCGGCGTGCTGCGCCAGGCGTGGTGGGTGAACTGCGAGTCGATGGAAACACCGACCACTTCCACACCCAGCTCGCGGAACTTGTCCATGCGGTTGTTGTGAGCAATGATTTCCGACGGGCAGACAAAGGTGAAGTCCAGCGGCCAGAAGAACAGCACGACGTACTTGCCGCGCAGGGAAGAAAGCTTGAAGCTGTCGACGATCGAACCGTCGCCCAACACTGCCGCCGCGTCGAAATCAGGGGCTTGCTTGTTGACCAGAATGCTCATGGAAACTCCTTGAAAGTCAGAATTCGAAGGCGTTGAAAAGATGTGCGCACTTTAGCGAGGTGGCAGAGATTAAGGAAATATCCTTAGACAATCCACCTTATAGGCCGGCTCTATTCATCAGCAAAGGCGCGCGCGGTTTATCTATGAGCCCTGGCCGCAGATGCTGCCGAGGTTTTGTTACAGCCCGTTTCTCGCTCTGCGCCGCGCTTTCGCCCGTCGCGCAAACTCGGTAAGGTCAGCGCGTTTGCCTTTACCCGGAGCCTTCCCTTATATGCAAGCCCCTGTCCTCTCTGGCCCACAGTACCTGCGTGAAGGGCTGAAACTGGTCCTGAGCCCGAGCCTGCGCCTGTTCGTGTTGCTGCCGCTGGCAGTCAACCTGCTGCTGTTCGTTGGCCTGATCTACCTGGCCGGCCACCAGTTCAGCCTCTGGGTCGACTCGCTGATGCCCAGCCTGCCGAGCTGGCTGAGCTTTCTCAACTACGTGCTGTGGCCGCTGTTCGTGGTGCTGGTGGGGCTGATGGTGTTCTTCACCTTCACCATGCTGGCCAACATCATTGCCGCGCCGTTCAATGGTTTCCTGGCGGAAAAGGTCGAAGTGGTGGTGCGCGGCACCGATGACTTTCCGGCCTTCAGCTGGGCCGAACTCACCGCCATGGTGCCCCGTACCCTGGGCCGCGAAGCGCGCAAGCTGGGCTACTTCCTGCCACGGGCGATCGGCCTGTTCATCCTCTCGCTGATCCCGGTGGTGAACATCATCGCCGCGCCGCTGTGGCTGCTGTTCGGGATCTGGATGATGGCCATCCAGTACATCGACTACCCGGCCGACAACCACAAGATGAGCTGGCAGGACATGCTTGCCTGGCTGCGCGAAAAGCGCTGGCAGAGCCTGGGTTTTGGTGGCTCGGTGTACCTGGTGCTGCTGGTGCCGTTCCTCAACATCCTGATGATGCCGGCAGCAGTGGCTGGCGCCACGCTGTTCTGGGTCCGCGAGCGGGGCGACTCATCCGTCGCAAAGCAGTCCCCTTCGAGCGTCCGTTAACCACGAAATCCGTGCCTTTTACCGGCTAACTGATTCACACGGCTGGTACATATGGCAGTGATATCTCAACCATTCAGGCACCCCGACTCGGGTATCTACTACCCCCGACGTAGGGTGCCAGATGATTTGTCGCACATCATAGATAAGACCCAGATAGGTAGCTCGCAAACACTCGACATCAACAGCAAGCAAAGGCAGCGCTTGCCCTGGCGTATGGGAATCAGAGCGACTGTTTCTTGATGCCCGTCAAGGTCTCTACATTGAGCATAATAAACTGAGTGCGCCAACGAAACCTTTACTGCCAGCACGCACAGATGGCTTTCTGACGCGGTGAGAGGCGCTCGATACGTCCAATCCATCTCAATGTCGGGTCGGTCGGAGCAAGTTTGTCGTCGCGATATTGTCAACTACATCCAGGCTGTTAACCGGTTCATTGCGGACATAAGCGACTAATCTATCGCTGCGATCTAGCCTTCGGATGAAAACGCTAAGCCGCTAACAGCCTCCTCCACACGCATGCTATTGGCAAGATCGCCAACAGTGCCACTCGATACAAACGCAGAAACCTTCGCCCAGTATTGGAAGTAATTCGACCCTAGCCGCTATGCTCTCGCCTGCCATATTTTGAAATTAGCGGCTCTGGCAGCGAACCGGTACGGGAATTACATCAAGCACCGACATTGCATTAGAGCCAACTAAGTTATCAGTGGATAAACTCTTCGCGAAACTTCTGACTATCGTGATGCACAATCCAGTCATGTACTTTATAAGGAACATAAAGCCTTTGCTTGGCTCGGGAAATAGCGATGTAAACGGCGCAGATTCGCTGGTCGAATTCATAGGCGTCCTTGAACACTAACGTGGTGAGCAACCCCGGTGTCAGAAGCACATAATCGAACTCCATGCCTCCGGCCGCTTCAGCCCTCATCAACATGCAGCTTTTGCCGGGCTGCCCCACCAGAATGCTCATTTGATTGACGTCTGCCACCCTGAAACCTTTTTCCAGTTCGGCCTCCACCCATAGAAACGAATCGTCGTACTGGTTAGCGTCTCGCACCTGCTGCCAATCCGTCCACTCGTTGAAATACGGATGTGCTGCTTCCTCACTCTGCTGGTGAAAGCGGGGATTGAAAAAACCGATGGCAGTCGTCATGAAACGCCAAAGCCCCTTCTGCTCTTGGTTAGAGTAGAAACTGAACGAACACTTGAGGTCGCGCAACTGGATAGCCCACTTCATAGTGTCCCACAAGGAAGCCGTGAGTACGACGCACTCCTCTGGCGGCACGAATGCCTCTGGATACTCCTCAATGCCAACGTCGGCGTGGCGAGCTCCTTCGAAAGGCTCCTTGGTCTTCCTTGAGTGCCGGGAAATCAACGGATTGACCAGGCGCTCGATGTTACGCCCAGAGCGCACGGAGAAGCCGATGGTACTCTGTCGAACAGATTGCGTACGGGCGACGATGTCGTTGTCTGCATGTTGGTACTCGTCCCCCAGGGTCACCAGCACATGACGCCCGCGCTCCAGAATCTGAAGCAATGAGGCTGGAACATCCTGGCTTTCGTCGACAAGCACATGCGAATAGCGATGCGATACCACGCACCCCTCAAGACTGGCGCACTTGATCATCAGTAACACTTCAAAGCCAGTGCGGCGCGCCCATTCCGGGTTTGCCTGAATGTAAGTCCACAACCGGCTCGAATATTCCAGCAGCACCATAGAATCAGCTTTGGACAGGGGCTTGTGTAGATCAGGCATGTGCTTGGCTGACAAGGTGTAATCCCGTGACCGACAATAGAGCTCCAGCATTCTCAAGCAGATATCCATAGTTGCCAGTGCATCGTGCGATCCCGCCCCGATAATGTTCAGCTGTTGGGCGAGCACTTCCTTGCTCGGCCCTACCCCTACATTTTCCGGATGAGCGCTTCGTCGGCGAAGCAGTACCGATGCGAACTTGCGGAAAGTGCTGCAGGTCAGTTCACGGCTGTTGTTTTCCATTCGCTTACGTAAGACTGCAAGCTTTTCCTCAGTGTGTGCCAGCACCAGCGTCGTCTCTGGCCGCAAGCATTCGACCAACGCTCCCATCAAATGGCTTTTACCGATTCCGGCGTAGCCTTGTACATGCAGGTGCTCGTCTAGGTTGGCTCTAAAAGTCCTGACCAAATGATCCTGTGCACTGCTCAACCAGCGCTCATCATAACCAAGAGTAACCATCTGCCTCTGGAAGGGATGATGATTGCGGACGTGGCGATACTTAAATTCGACATCCCACCTACCGCTGGGCATTAGATATTTCTGGGCAGTGACTTCATCGGCTAGCAGGAAGCGTAGCTTCGATTTCTTGATCGTTTCGATGCCAAAGTAGAGTTTGCTACGGTCGAACAGACGTTTTGCCTCTGACAACAACTTTGTTGTCGTCAGGCTAGGTGAGTCCACCGCCCAATCCAAAAGTTTCACAAGAATTCGCTCGACTGCTGCCGGGGCAAGATCCTTTTCCGTGACCTGTACAAGATTTTGGATGACTAGCAGTGCGGCCAGCTCCGGATCTGTCAGTACGTCGAGAGCCTCCTCGGAGGCTTGGAGCAAACCTGTGCAGGTTTCTTCCGTGATGGGAAGGAACAGAGGTGTGGATAGGTCAAAGTGTTCCGGTTGCATACAACCTCATTACCGAGCAGGGTCGCATTGTTGGACTAGCCCTCGTCAGATTCTTCGTCGCATTCAGAGTAATTGACCTCTCGGCCTTTCGAAAATCTATGCAATAGCTCTGCACGCTTGACCTCGTTCGGGTTGGGCTGAGTATCGCGAACATCCCTTAGCCACCCCAATTCGATCAGCCTCGCCCGGATGACTGCAGAAGGCACCCCAAAAATGACACCTAGGTCAGCCAGAACCTTGCTCGCGGCGAGGACGTTGTGTTCTTGATGATCGACATAAACGTGTCCATGGCCGCGCCATTTCAGATCGTAGAGTTCTAGAAGCGGCTTCAAATGGAGCGCCAGTACTCTCTCCTGCGCCCATTGAGCATCCACTGCTTCGCCGCACAGGTCGCCAGATTCGCCCATACCCGTTCCCCTCAAAGCCAACTGCGAAAATGTTCGGTGAATATCTTGAGCGCCACAAGGTTCCTTTAGCACACATCTTAACCACGCCTCCGGCATTGTCGAGACTGCTTCGCAAACACTGAGATGTAGCGAACGTCATCACTGCCAGCAAGTGGGCGGACGTCAACAAGCATCTGCCGGAAATCAACCCAGAAGGTTTGGTTGCTCGGGTTTGAACCCATGTCGCGATCGCTCTTCTGAGTCCTCTATTTCCTGAGCAGCTTCCCCCCACTATGGGTTGGAACTGACACCGATCGACCGCCTACATACATTTCCCGTTCACTCCCTTGGGAAAAAGATTTTGGTTTACGTGGCTTTCAGAGGATACATCACGCTTTTTCAGTACATCGACTACCCGGCCGACAACCACAAGATGAGCTGGCAGGACATGCTCGCCTGGCTGCGCGAAAAGCGCTGGCAGAGCCTGGGTTTTGGTGGCTCGGTGTACCTGGTGCTGCTGGTGCCGTTTCTCAACATCCTGATGATGCCGGCAGCAGTGGCTGGCGCCACGCTGTTCTGGGTCCGCGAGCGTACCTGAAGCAGCGCCGCGTAGCCGCCCGGCTACGCGGCATTACCATCAGCTCGACAGCTGGTTGGAAAACTGCCCTACCGCGTTGACCACCTTCTGTGCACCGTCCTGAATCTCGACGATCACCGTGCCGGTCTGCCCGGCCAGTGACAGGCCCTGCTCGGCCTGGCGCTTGCTGCTGTCGATGATGTCCACCGCTGCCTTGGCCAGTTGTTCGTTCTGCTGCACCACCCGGGCGATTTCCTCGGTGGCGGTGCTGGTGCGCGAGGCCAGTTGCCGGACCTCGTCGGCGACCACGGCAAAGCCGCGGCCCTGCTCACCGGCACGTGCGGCCTCAATGGCGGCGTTGAGGGCCAGCAGGTTGGTCTGCCCGGCAATGTCGCTGATGGTCTTGATGATCGAGCCGATCACCTGCGACTGCTTGTCCAGCGCCTCGATGCCTTCGGCAGCCTCCTGCATGTAAGTTTCCAGGCCGCGCATGACGTCAACGGTCTGGGTCACCACTTCGGTGGCCTTGCGCGCACAGGCGTCGGTTTCCAGCGAGGTGGTGTAGGCAATGTCGGCGGCCTGGGCCACGGCCGTTTCCTGGTTGACCTGATCGGTGATCACGGTGGCGAACTTGACCACTTTGTAGAGCACGTCGTGGGCATCGATGATCGGGTTGTAAGACGCCTCCAGCCACACCACGCGGCCATGGGCATCAATGCGCTTGAAGCGTTCGGCGACGAACTCACCACGGCGCAGCTTGTCCCAGAACGCGTGATAGCCCACCGAGTTGTACTCTTCCGGCTCGCAGAACAGACGGTGATGCTTGCCCACCACCTGGTCGAGCTTGTAGCCCATGGTCTGCAGGAAGCGCTCGTTGGCGGCCAGCACCTCACCGTTGAGGTTGAACTCGATCACCGCCGTGGAGCGCATCAGCGCCTTGATCAGGCTCTCGTGCTCGCGGGAGGTTTCAATGGTGCGGGTCAGGTCGCTGGAGTGCAGGGTGAAATACTTGATGCGCCCTTCGCTGTTTTTCACCGGCTGCAGGATCGAGCGCAGCCAGGCCTCTTCGCCATTGCCCCGCAGCAGGCGGAAAGCACCATTGAGATGCTCGCTACGGGCAATGGCGTGCTTCATGCGCTGGTAAAAGTCGAGTTGCTTGACGTGCGCCGGGACGATTTCCTCGATGTTGCGGCCAATCAGTTGATGGCTGCTGTAGAGCATCTCTTTTTCGAAATTGCTGTTGACCGATTCGATGCGCCCCTGCGGATCGAGCTGCAGCACCAGCATCTCACTGTCGAGGCTGCACTTTACTTGCTCCACTGATTGCAGTTCTTCGCGCAGCCGGAGGATTTCTTGCTTGAGTTTGCTGTTGAACATGACGCTCTCCCGGAGCGAAATCAGTCATTCGAATGCTTCTGCATCGGCTGGCGGACCTGCAATCTTGAGTCACTTGCTGGGAAATATTTGCGCACCTGTAATCGCCAGTAATCAGGCGTCATCGATCTGTCATTTTGCGGTCATAGAGCGGCAATCGGCACGGTCGAAACTGGCTTCATGAGCACACCGCCCCTGCATGTCACCCTGATCAGCGAAACCTTCCCACCCGAGATCAACGGCGTGGCCAACACCCTTGGCCGCCTCAGCGATGGCTTGCGATCGCGCGGCCATCGGGTCGAGTTGGTGCGCCCGCGGCAAGCGGCCGAACTGCCCTCGGCCAGCGACGACAACCTGCTGCTGTGCCGCGGCTGGCCGTTGCCGGGGTACCCGGGTTTGCAATGGGGCCAGGTGTCGATGCACAAGCTGCTGCGCCGCTGGCGCCGGCAGCGCCCGGACGTACTGTACATCGCCACCGAAGGCCCGCTGGGCCTGAGCGCCCTGCGCGCGGCGCGGCGCCTGGGGATCGCCGTGGTCAGCGGTTTTCACACCAATTTCCAGCAGTACTCCAGCGAATACGGCCTGGGCCTGCTGGCGCGCCTGCTGACCCACTACCTACGCTGGTTCCACCGGCGCACCCACAGCACCCTGGTGCCCAGCCCAAGCCAGCGCCTGGAGCTGGAACGGCGCGGCTTCGACAACCTCAGCCTGATGGCCCGGGGAGTCGATAGCCAGTTGTTCAACCCGGCGCGGCGCAGCCAGGCGCTGCGTGAGCAATGGGGGGTGGGCGCCGATGATATTGCCCTGTTGCATATCGGACGCCTGGCCGCCGAGAAGAACCTAGGTTTGCTGCAACCTTGCCTGGACGCCCTGCAACAGCAGTACCCGCAACGGCGCATCAAATTGATCGTGGTCGGTGACGGGCCGCAACGCAGCGTGCTCGAACAACGCCTGCCGGGCGCAATATTCTGCGGCGCCCAGCGCGGCGAAAGCCTGGCTGAACACTATGCATCAGGGGATATTTTTGTGTTTCCCAGCCTGACCGAAACCTTCGGCAACGTCGTGCTAGAAGCCTTGGCCTCAGGCCTGGGTGTGGTTGCCTACGATCAAGCCGCGGCAGCCCAGCACATTCGCCACGGGCATAGCGGTGCGCTGGCCATGCCGGGGGATGCAGCAGCCTTTATCGATGCCGCCTGCTGGTTGCTGGAAGAGCCGGAAACTCTGCGCCGGGTGCGCCTCAATGCCCGCCAGCACGCCAGCCGCCAAGGCTGGCCGGCGATTGTCGAACAGTTCGAAGCGCACCTGCAGGCAGCCTGTCGCCAGGACCAGGGCAGCGTTGCGCGCCCAGGCCCGGCGACACTTGCGATCAAACCAGGGTCGTCAACGCCTCACGGCTGAACGGCAGGATGTCTTGCTCGCGGCCATCGCGCACCTTGGCGGCCCACTCCGGGTCGACCAGCAGCGCCCGGCCCACCGCCACCAGGTCGAACTCATCGTTGTTCAGGCGCTTGAGCAGGTTCTCTAGGCTGGCCGGTTGCGCCACCTTGTCGGTCGCCACCATGAACTGCAGGAACTCGCCATCCAGGCCGACGCTGCCGACGGTGATGGTCGGCTTGCCGGTGAGCTGGCGGGTCCAGCCGGCCAGGTTGAGGTCCGAGCCTTCGAACTCCGGCTCCCAGAAGCGCCGGGTCGAGCAGTGGAAGATATCCACACCGGCGTCTACCAATGGCTGCAGGAAGGCGCCGAGGGCCTCGGCGCTCTGTACCAGGCGGGCGCTGTAGTCCTGCTGCTTCCACTGCGAAAAGCGGAAAATGATCGGGAATTCCGGGCCCACCGCCGCACGCACCGCCTGGATCAGTTCGATGGCAAAACGCGAACGGCCGGCCAGGTCGCCGCCGTACTCATCCGTGCGCTGGTTGCTGGCCTCCCAGAAGAACTGGTCAATCAGGTAGCCGTGGGCACCGTGGATCTCGACGCCATCCATGCCGATGGCCTGGGCATCGCGAGCGGCCTGGGCAAACGCCTCGATCACTTCGCGGATATCGGCCTTGCTCATGCCGTGCACCACAACCTGGCCATCCTTGAGCTTTTCGCTCGGGCCGTAACCCGGCACGCTGGCGTCCGGCTCGGTGCCCAGGCGGCGCACGCTGCCCACGTGCCAGAGCTGCGGCACGATGCGCCCGCCTTCGGCGTGCACGGCATCGACGACATTCTTCCAGCCAGCCAGGGCGTCGTCGCCGTAAAAACGCGGCACATTCGGGTAGCCGTTGGCAGCCTGGTGACCGACGGTGGTGCCTTCGGTGATGATCAGCCCAACGCCGGCAGCGGCGCGGCGGCGGTAGTACTCGACCACTTGTGCGTGGGGCACGCCGCCAGGGCAGAAGGTGCGGGTCATCGGTGCCATGACCACGCGGCTTGGCAGCTCGAGGGCGCCCAATTGGAAGGGTGTGAACAGTGCGGTGGCGGACATGCGGCGCTCCTGGGAAGAGGGAATGCGCCTGAGGATAGGGTGAGCCGTTCGGGTGGCCCAGTACTATTGATCTGGGTGATTAAACAGCATCGCGGGGCTAGCCCCGCGATCAACCGATCAGGCCAAGGCCTTCTCGATCGCCTGCACCACCGCCGGATCATCCGGCGCGGTACGCGGCGAGAAGCGCGCCAATACCCGGCCGTCCTTGCCAACCAGAAACTTCTCGAAGTTCCAGGTGATATCGCCAGGGAACTCGGCACCTTCACCGGCCAGCAAACGGTACAACTGATGGCGGTCATGACCATTGACCTCCAGCTTGCTGCCCAACGGAAAGGTCACGCCGTAATTCAGGCTGCAGAACTTCTGGATTTCTTCTTCAGTGCCCGGCTCCTGCCCGGCAAACTGGTTGCACGGCAGGCCCAGTACGCTGAAGCCTTTGCCCTTGTACTGCTGATAGAGGTTTTCCAGTGCCGCGTACTGCGGGGTCAGGCCACACTTGGAGGCGACATTGACCACCAGCACCACCTGGCCCTTGAACGGCGCCAGAGGCAACTCCTGGCCATCCAGTGCCTGCAACTTCAGGTCGTGAAATGCACTCATGACGTACTCCCCTTTCCAGATCCCGGTTGTCGCTGCGGGCTGCAATCAATAAAACCAGCCCATTAAAAAGGCGCCCTGCCAAGCCGTCTTCCCCTGCTGGAGTGCGACGGACTTGCCCGGGCGCCTTCGCGACTCTCTGAGCTTAGCGCAGAAAATCAGTGGTGATGGCCACCTTCGCCATGGATGTGGCGATGAGCGATTTCTTCTTCGCTGGCATCACGAACATCGACGACCTTGACCTTGAAGTTCAGGCGCTGGCCAGCCAGTGGGTGGTTGCCATCAACGGTGACGTCGTCGCCGTCCAGGTCGCGAATGGTGACGATCTGCATCTGGCCATCCGGCGCCGAAGCGTGGAACTGCATGCCCACTTCCAGCTCGTCGACACCTTCGAACATGCTGCGGTTCAGGGTGCTGACCAGCTCGGCCAGGTATTCGCCGTAGGCGTCTTCCGGCTCGACGGCAACGTCCAGCTCGTCACCGGTGGTTTTGCCTTCCAGGGCTTTTTCCAGGCCCGGGATGATGTTGCCTGCGCCATGCAGGTAGACCAGCGGAGCGCCGCCGGCGGAGCTGTCGATGACCTCACCAGCGTCGTTGGTGAGGGTATAGTCGATGGAGACAGCCTTGTTGGCGGCGATCAGCATGGGGCGAGACCTTTTGCATAAGAATGTAGAACGAACAAGTGTAACCAAGGCATCGCCTGAAAGCGAACGCAACCCGGACAAACGGGTTGCCGGATACTTCAGCCAGGTGCTGGGTTTCCATCAGGACGAGGACGGCCACTGGGTGGTCGAGCTGTCGTGCGGACACACCCAGCACCTGCGCCATCAGCCGCCCTGGCAATCACGCAGCTGGGTGCTCGACCCCGAGCAACGCCAGCAACGCATCGGCCAGGCATTTGCCTGTGGCTGGTGCGCTCAGGGGGCCGATAGCGCTACCCTTGGCAATTGATTCTTTGCACAGCTCATTTCGAGAAGCTCGCATGCAGACATTTTTTATCGCGCCGACCGACTTTGGTGTCGGCCTGACTTCGATCAGCCTGGGCCTGGTGCGCACCCTGGAGCGCGCCGGCCTCAAGGTCGGCTTCTTCAAGCCGATCGCCCAGCCGCACCCGGGCGATACCGGCCCGGAGCGCTCCACCGAACTGGTTGCCCGCACCCATGGCCTGAAGCCGCCCCAGCCGCTGAGCCTGGCCCATGTCGAGCGCATGCTCGGCGATGGCCAGCTGGATGAACTGCTCGAGGAGATCATCACCCTGTACCAGCAGGCCTGCGTCGGCAAGGACGTGGTAGTGGTCGAAGGCATGGTCCCGACCCGCCACGCCAGCTACGCCGCGCGGGTCAACCTGCACCTGGCCAAGAGCCTGGATGCCGAGGTGATCCTGGTCTCGGCGCCGGAAAACGAAGTGCTCACCGAGCTGTCCGGGCGCGTCGAGCTGCAGGCCCAGTTGTTCGGCGGCCCGCGCGACCCGAAAGTGCTTGGGGTGATCCTCAACAAGGTGCGCACCGACGAAGACATGAACGCCTTCGCCGCGCGCCTGACCGAGCATTCGCCGCTGCTGCGTGGCGGCGACTTCCGCCTGCTCGGCTGCATCCCGTTCCAGGCCGGCCTCAACGACCCGCGCACCCGCGACGTCGCCGAGCTGCTCGGTGCCCAGGTGCTCAACGCCGGTGACTACGAAACCCGGCGCATGAACAAGATCATCATCTGTGCCCGGACCGTGGCCAACACCGTGCCGCTGCTCAAGCCCGGCACCCTGGTGGTGACCCCGGGTGATCGCGACGACATCATCCTCGCCGTGAGCCTGGCGGCGATCAACGGCGTACCGCTGGCCGGCCTGCTGCTGACCAGCGACAGCAAGCCCGACCCGCGCATCCTCGAACTGTGCCAGGGCGCGCTGCTGGCCGGCTTGCCGATCCTCTCGGTGAGCACCGGCTCCTACGACACCGCCAACCAGCTCAATGGCCTGAACAAGGAAATCCCGGTGGATGACCGTGAGCGCGCCGAGCTGATCACCGATTTCGTCGCCAGCTACCTGGACGCCGACTGGCTGCACCAGCGCTGCGGCACCCCGCGCGAACTGCGCCTGTCACCAGCGGTGTTTCGCTACCAGTTGATCCAGCGCGCCCAGCAGGCCAACAAACGCATCGTCCTGCCCGAAGGCGCAGAACCGATGACCGTGCAGGCCGCCGCCATCTGCCAGGCTCGCGGCATCGCCCGCTGCGTGTTACTGGCCAAGCCCGACGACGTCCAGGCCGTGGCCCGCGCCCAGGGCATCACCTTGCCCGAGGGCCTGGAGATTCTTGACCCGGACCTGATCCGCGAGCGCTACGTCGAGCCAATGGTCAGCCTGCGCAAGAGCAAAAGCCTCAATGCACCGATGGCCGAGCAACAACTGGAAGACCCGGTGGTGATCGGCACCATGATGCTCGCCCTGGACGAGGTCGACGGCCTGGTCTCGGGCCTGGTGCACTCCACCGCCAACACCATCCGCCCGGCCCTGCAACTGATCAAGACCGCCCCCGGCTGCAGCCTGGTGTCATCGGTGTTCTTCATGCTTTTTCCCGAGCAGGTGCTGGTGTACGGCGACTGCGTGATGAACCCGCACCCGACGGCCAATGAACTGGCGGAAATCGCCCTGCAGAGCGCCGATTCCGCCGCAGCCTTCGGCATTGCCCCGCGGGTGGCGATGATCAGCTACTCCAGCGGTGATTCGGCCACTGGCGAAGAGGTCGAGAAGGTCCGCGAAGCCACCCTGCTGGCCCAGGAAACCCAGCGCGGCCTGCTGATCGACGGCCCGTTGCAATACGATGCCGCCGCCAACCTGGAGATCGCCCGGCAACTGGCGCCCAACAGCCAGGTGGCTGGCCGCGCCACGGTATTCGTGTTCCCCGACCTGAACACCGGCAACACCACCCACAAGGCCGTCCAGCGCAGCGCCGATTGCGTCAGCCTGGGGCCGATGCTGCAAGGCCTGCGCAAGCCGGTCAACGACCTGCCGCGCGGCGCCCAGGTCGACGACATCGTCTACACCATCGCCCTGACCGCCATTCAGGCCAACCGCTCACTGGATAGTTGAACATGCTCGGATTGCTACCCGCGCCACTGCGCGGGGTTATCGCCTCGCTGCTGCTGGGGCTCAACACCATCGTCTGCTGCACCCCGCTGTTCATCGTCAGCCTGTTCAAGCTGTTGCTGCCGTTCGCCGCGGCGCAGCGCCTCACCGATGAACTGATGCGCCACATTCACGAGGCCTGGATCAGCAACAACAATGCCTGGATCAACCTGCTGGGCAAGGCCCGCTGGCAGGTCGAGGGCCTGGCCGGGCTGGATTACCAGCACAGCTACCTGGTCACCAGTAACCACCAGAGCTGGGTCGATATCCTGGTGCTGCAATACGTGCTCAATCGGCGTATCCGCCCGCTGAAGTTCTTCCTCAAGCAGGTGCTGATCTGGGTGCCGGTGATTGGCCTGGCCTGGTGGGCGCTGGGCTTCCCGTTCATGAAGCGCTATTCCAAGGCGTACCTGGCCAAGCACCCGGAAAAGGCCGGCAAGGACCTGGAAACCACTCGCCGCACCTGCGCCAAATTCCGCGGCAAGCCGACGGCGATCTTCAACTTCGCCGAAGGCACGCGCTTCACCGCAGCCAAGCATCGCCAGCAGCAGTCACCGTTCAAGCACCTGCTCAAGCCCAAGGCCGGCGGCATTGCCTTTGTGCTTGATGCCATGGGCGAGCAACTGCAGTCGATCGTCAACGTCACCATTCATTATCCGAACGGTGCGCCAGGGTTCTGGGACTTGTTGTGCGGGAGGGTCAGGCACATTGTCGTGCACTTCGAGGAGCTGGCGATTCCGGCCGAGTTCCTGGGCAGGAACTACGACCAGGATGAAACCTACCGCCTGGCTTTCCAGCAATGGATCAACCAGCTGTGGAGCGACAAGGACGCCTTGCTGGAACGGCTGCGACAAAACGCCGACGGGTAATTTGCCAGACAGCATCTATGCTCACTTCCTACGATGATTTCACTAGCAATCACAAGGAACGTAAGCCTATGAAACCGCTGCGCCGCTTCGCCCATGCTGTTGCTGTCGTTTCGCTTCTGTCTGCTGCCAGTTTCACGGTGCAGGCAGAAGACATCCTGATCGACGCTGTCGCTACACAAGATATGGTGGATACCAAAGTCCTTGCCATCGACCAGACCAAGCGCATCGTTACAGTGGCTGGCCCTAAGGACTCCGAGGTGCCGATCCAGCTGAGCGAACAGGCCAAGGACCTGCATAACCTCAAGGTCGGCGACCTGGTCAACATCACCGTCAACCGCTCGGTTGCTACCGTGCTCGAAACCGACCTTAGCAAGGCCCCGGGCATCAGCAAGGACGCTGGCGTCATCCGTGCCACCAAGGACAACCCCAACCCGGGTGGTGAGGCATTCCGGCAGATCAAGGTCACCTCGAAGATCACCAAGATCGACCTGAAAACCCACGAAGTCACGCTGATGCCGCCTGAAGGCCCGCAAAGGGTCGTGAAAGTCGAAGACCCTGAACTTCAGGAGCGCATGAAGAATCTCAAGGTCGGCCAGTCTGTGGTCATCGTGTTTACCGATGTGCTGAAAGTCACCACCAAAAGCCCAAGCTGAGAAATTCGCAGGCACAAAAAAGGGGAGCCAGGCTCCCCTTCTTCACATCTTGCGACTTACTGATACTGCTGCCCGGGAATCGGCTTGAGGTTGACCTCTACCCGACGGTTCTGCGCGCGGCCGTTGGCGTCGGCGTTGCTGGCGATCGGCTGGTCCGGGCCCAGGCCGCGGGCGCTGACGCGGCTGCCATCGACGCCCTGGGAAGTCAGGTAGGTAACCACCGATTGTGCACGACGCTGGGACAGGTCCATGTTGTGCTGGCGGCTGCCGGTGCTGTCGGTGTAGCCGACCACTTCAATGGTGTTCTGGTTGAACTGCTTGAAGGAGTTTGCCAGGTTGTTCAGCGGCGAGTAGAAGCTCGGCGCGATGTTGGCCGAGTCGGTGGCAAAGGTGATGTTACCCGGCATGATCAGTTTGATCTGGTCGCCCTGGCGCTGCACCTCGACACCGGTGTTGGCCATGCTTGCACGCAATTCGGCTTCCTGTTTGTCGGCGTAGTAGCCATAACCTGCTGCGGCAGCACCGACGGCGGCAGCGCCGATCAGCGCACCCTTGCCGCGGTTGTTATGGTCGATGGCGGCGCCCGCGATGGCACCGGCCAGCGCACCCAGGCCGCCATACTTGGCGGTTTTGCTCATCCCTGTGGAACCCTGCTGCGCCTGACCCTGGCTGTCATACGGGTTGGGGCTGGCGCACCCGGACATCAGCGCGGCAGCGGTAGCGACGATAATCAAACGACGCATGGTGAACATGGACAAGCTCCTACTGTAATTCGAAAGTGCAGCGGATCTGATTCGGATCTATGCCAGCCTTGGATTGCAGCAAAGCAGAAAAATTCCCTGGAATCTCAGGCGCGCACAAACGGGTTCTGGCGCATCTCATCCCCCAGGCGGGTGTCCGGGCCATGGCCGGTGACCACCGTAGCCTCTTCATCCAGGCTGTACAGGCGCTGCTTGATGGAACGAACGATAGTCGCCTGATCGCCACCCCACAAATCGGTGCGACCAATCCCACGACGAAAAAGCGTATCGCCTGCAATCAACAGCTTGGCCTCGGCGAACCAGAAGCTCATCGAGCCCGGTGTGTGCCCCGGCGTGTGCAAGGCCACGCCACAGCCGCAGGCCAGCTCTTCGTCGTCGGCCAGCCAGCGGTCCGGCGGCGGAACCGGGGTGTAGGGCACGCCGAACATCTGGCATTGCATTTCCAGGTTGTCCCAGAGGAACTGGTCGTCCTTGTGCAGGTGCAAGGTGGCGCCGGTCATCTCCTTCAACTGCCCGGAGGCGAGGAAGTGATCCAGGTGCGCGTGGGTATGGATGATGCTCACCACCTTAAGGCCATGGGCATCAAGGCGGGCGAGGATCTGCTCAGGGTTGCCGCCCGGGTCGACGACGATGGCCTTTTTGCTGATCGGGTCGCCGATGATCGTGCAATTGCACTGCAGCGGGCCGACGGGGAAGGTTTCGCGGATTAGCTGGGGTTGAGCAACGTGCATGGGGTTACCGGAAAATAGTGGGGGCACTGAAGCGATGCCACTTCTTAACCTCATTTCTGCCTGTTGGCCAGCCCCGGCCATCGACCTGGCAGACGCACAGGTGCCTTGCAGTTCACCAGACATTGATCTTGCACAAAGCAATCTCTGAATAGCCACCTAGACTTCCCGGGGTCAACCTGCCTGCGCGCGTCAGCGCAAAGTGCAGCATTACAACAAAAAAAGGAAGAATCAGGATGTTCACTCCCTCACTCAAGGTACTGGTTTGTGCGCTGACCCTTTCGGCCGCTGGCTGGGCCCAGGCCGCTGACCCGATTACCATCAAGTTTTCCCATGTTGTTGCCGACTCAACGCCCAAGGGCCAGGGCGCAATCATGTTCAAGAAGCTGGTGGAAGAGCGCCTGCCAGGCAAGGTCAAGGTCGATGTCTACCCCAACTCGTCGCTGTTCGGTGATGGCAAGGAAATGGAGGCACTGCTGCTGGGCGATGTACAGATCATTGCGCCGTCGCTGGCCAAATTCGAGCAGTACACCAAGAAGGTTCAACTGTTTGACCTGCCCTTCCTGTTCAACGACATCCACGCCGTGGACCGCTTTCAGATGAGCCCCGCCGGCCAGGGCCTGCTCAAGTCCATGGAGGACAAGAACATCACCGGCCTGGCTTATTGGCACAACGGTATGAAGCAATTGTCGGCCAACAAGGCCTTGCACGTTCCCGCAGATGCCCGCGGTCTGAAATTCCGCGTGCAGGCTTCGGCAGTGCTGGAAGAACAGTTCAAGGCGGTGCGTGCCAACCCGCGCAAAATGAGTTTTGCCGAGGTCTACCAGGGCTTGCAGACCGGTGTGGTCAATGGTGCGGAAAACCCCTACTCGAACATCTACAGCCAGAAAATGCACGAAGTGCAAAAGTACATCACCGAGTCCAATCATGGCGTGCTCGACTACATGCTGATCACCAACACCAAGTTCTGGAACGGCCTGCCAGCCGATGTGAAGCCAGAGCTTGAGAAAATCATCAGCGAAGTCACCCAGCACGTGAACAAAGAAGCCGAGGCGCTCAACCAGGGCGACAAGGAACGCATCATTGCGGCCAAGACCACCGAGATCATTACGCTCACGCCTGAGCAACGCGAGCAATGGCGAACGGCGATGAAGCCGGTGTGGAAAAAATTCGAAGGTGAAATCGGTGCCGAGCTGATCCAGGCAGCCGAGGCGGCCAACCAGGTGCAGTAAGCCCGCAGACAGTTGCCGCCGCCACGGCGGCAGCTGTGTCCGCTACACATCGGAGAATACGCATGAATGCCTTACGGCGTATCTGGGAGCATTTCGAGGAGGGCTTTATCGTCTTCCTCCTGGCCGCCATGACCTTGGTGACCTTCGTCTACGTCATCCTCAACAACCTCTACACCCTGTTCTACAGCCTTGCCGAGCGCTGGCCCGGTGCGGCCGACCTGTTCAACGGCATAGGCGACCATGTGATGGACGCCGCCCAGTCGATGACCTGGAGCAATGCCCTGACCAAGGCGCTGTTCGGCTGGCTGATTTTTTTCGGCCTGTCCTATGGCGTTCGCGTGGCCGGGCACATTGGTGTCGACGCCTTGGTAAAACTGGCTAGCAAGCCGGTTCAACGGCTACTCGGCATGCTTGCCTGTCTGTGCTGCCTCGGTTATGCCGGCTTGCTGAGCATCGCCAGTTTCGAGTGGATTCAAACCCTGTTCAATGCCGGTATTGGCGCCGAGGACCTGGGTCACTTCGGCATCATGCAGTGGCAAGTTGGCCTGATCGTACCGGTGGGCTTTGCCCTGGTGTTCATCCGTTTCACCGAAATCCTGGTACGAATACTCCAGCACCGCCAGACCGGTTTGGGGTTGGCCGACGAAGCGGCGGATGCGCTGAAACTGGCCGAGCATGAGGACGACAAGCGATGACCATCCTCTTTCTCTTCGTCACCCTCTTCGCCCTGATGTTCATCGGCGTCCCCATTGCCATTTCCCTGGGGCTCTCCGGCTCGCTGACTATCATGCTGTTCAGCCAGGACTCGGTTCGCTCGCTGGCGATCAAGTTGTTCGAGACCTCGGAACACTACACCTTGCTGGCAATTCCGTTCTTTCTCCTGGCCGGGGCGTTCATGACCACCGGTGGCGTGGCTCGGCGCCTGATTGACTTTGCCAATACCTGTGTCGGACACATTCGCGGAGGTCTGGCGATTGCCGCCGTATTGGCCTGCGTACTGTTCGCCGCACTGTCAGGTTCTAGCCCGGCAACCGTGGCTGCGGTCGGCTCGATTGCGATTGCCGGGATGGTTCGGTCCGGTTATCCACAAGCCTTCGGCGCCGGCATCATCTGCAACGCCGGCACCCTGGGTATCCTCATCCCACCGTCGATCGTGATGGTGGTGTATGCCGCCGCCACCGAAACCTCGGTAGGCAAACTGTTCATGGCCGGCGTAGTACCAGGCTTGATGCTGGGCTTGATCCTGATGATCGCCATCTACATCGTGGCGGTGAAAAAGAACCTGCCAGCCCTGCCCCGTGCCACTTTCAGGGAATGGCTCAGTGCCGCCCGCAAGGCCGTCTGGGGTCTGTTGCTGATGGTGATCATCCTCGGCGGCATCTACAGCGGTATGTTCACCCCGACTGAGGCGGCGGCGGTCGCTGCGGTGTACTCGGCCTTCATCGCCTTGTTCGTGTACCGTGACATGTCGTTCAAGGAAGCGCCCAAGGTGCTGCTGGAGTCGGCAAAACTGAGCATCATGCTGATGTTCATCATTGCCAACGCGATGCTCTTCGCCCACGTCCTGACCACCGAACAGCTACCGCAACAAATCACCACCTGGGTAATCGAAGCCGGGCTGACGCCGGTGACGTTCTTGCTGGTGGTGAACATCGTGCTGCTGGTGGCCGGTGCCTTCATGGAGCCATCGGCGATCATCCTGATCCTGGCCCCGATCCTGTTCCCGATCGCTATGAAACTGGGCATCGACCCGATTCACCTGGGCATCATCATGGTGGTCAATCTGGAGATCGGCTTGATCACCCCGCCGGTCGGCCTGAACCTGTTCGTCACCTCGGCGGTAACCGGAATGCCGCTGACGGCAACCGTGCGCGCGGCAATGCCTTGGCTGACGTTATTGGTCGGCTTCCTGATTCTGGTCACCTATGTGCCCTGGATCTCGCTGGTGCTTCCTGATCTGCTTGGTATGTGAGCATCAGGGCTGTGACCGCCAAATGGCGGTCGCAGCTCATTGCCTCAGGTTTGCCCAGGCACTGTTGATCAAGGCAGGTAAAGCCTGAACAGTCCGCCGCCCAGGACCCCGCCGTTGGCAATCTCGATCCGCCCTTTGACCCCGTTGCGCTCATGCAGGCCGGCAATCCGTGCGGCAAAGTACAAACCCAGGCCGGTACTGCCGCTCTGGCCATCGATACCCTGCACATATTCCTGCTGGCGCTCGAGCATGCGCGCCGGGAAGCCCGGGCCGTCATCGTTGATGCTCAGCACCAGTTGCTCGCCCTCGTCATTGACGCTGATCAGCAAGGTGTGGCCAGCGTAGCGAATGGCGTTGTTGAGGATGTTGGCGACCACCGAACCGACCAGTTCACGGTCGAAAAAGCCCAGCGGGCTGGCGGTTTCGATGCGCCAGCTGGCGAGGATGTCGCGATGCTGCAGCAGGTTCTGCTGGGCCGCCAGCTGGGCTTCGATGAAGTCGTCGAGCTCGTGGTAGTCGGGGCACATGGGCAATTGGTTGACGCCCAGTTTGTACAGCCCCAGCAACTGCACCAGCATGCCGTTGAGGTGGCTGAACTCGTGCTCCATCACCCCCTGCTCGCTGCCGCTGCGCAGGGCCTCGGGCAGGCGCGCCAGCCACTGGCTGTGGGCCTGGGTCAAGGCGGCGAGGGAGTTTTTCATGTCGTGCACGGTGGAGGCGATCACCGTCGAGAAATCCAGCCCCTGATTGTCCTGGTTCATGCGCCGAAAGCCCGGATGTGCAGTTTGCGGTAGCGATCATAACGGTTATCGCTTTTCGGGATGCCGGTGACGCTGCCCAGGCACGCGCGGCATTCGTCCATGATCGCCGGCGGCGGTGTCTCGCCACCGATGCGCAACAGCGCCTGGGCGGTGTTGAGGGCGATACTGATGTTCTTCGGCTGCAGCGTCAGTGCCCGGCGGAACTGCGCCAGGGCTTCGCTGAGCTGGCCGGCCTGGTAGCTGCGCACGCCCTGGCGGTTGAGGTCGACCGCTTCGGTCACCGCGCCGAGCACGCTCGGGTCATCGGTCAGTTGCGCCACGCTCTGCATGACTTTAGGGTCGTCACCGTAGGTTTCCACGCAGCCCTTGAGAATCGCGGTACCGGCAGATTCCTGGCCGAGTTTCTGCAATTGCGTAGCCACCACCAGCGCCGCCTCGACCGAGAAAAACTGGTCCATCTTCTCTAGCCGGGCCATGGCCTGCTCGGTCAGCTTGGCGGCGGTTTCGGCGTCGCCGGCCTGCTGCAGGCTGGCGGCTTTCATCAGCCGCGCACGCACCTGCAGGCCCTGGTCTTCGACGTTCTCCTTGGCCACTTCGCTGAGCACCGTGTTGATCTCGACCCGGGTGCGCGCATCCAGGCCGTTGCCGGCGTTCTTGTTCATCAATGCCTGGACCAGCCCGAGGTTGCTTTCCGGGTCTTTGTAGCGCGAGCTCTGGCCCTGGTTGACCGCATGCCGGTAGGCCTTGGACGAAGTGTCGTAGTCATCGTTGCTCAGGGCCAGCTTGCCCAGCATCATCTGCCGGCGCACGGCCAAGGGCGAGAGGCGCACGGCCTCTTCCAGCACACCCTGGGCACGCTTGCTTTCGCCCTGGGCCACCAGCACTTCGGCCAGGCCGTCGTACAGGCCGGGCATCATCGGGAAGGCCTTGAGCGCCTGCTCGTACACACCCTGGGCCTGGGCCAGCTGGTTGCGCTTGTACAGCAGGCCGCCAAGGGCGGCATAGGCCCAGGGCGTGGCCCGGCTGGCGATGATGGTGGTGAGAAATTTCTCCAGCTCATCGAAGCGGTTCAGGTCGCGCAGAGCATCGGCGCGGTAGCGCAGGCACAGCGGGGCGAAGCGCGGGTCCTTCTTGCACAGCTCGGCGCAGGCCGCCAGCACCTCGGCCGGGCGGCCGCGGTCCAGGGCCTGGAGGATCGGCTTGAGCAGGGTCTTGCGCTGCACCAGTTTTTCCAGGCGCTGGGCCAGGCCGATGCGGTTGAACGGCTTGGTCAGGTAAGCGTCGGGCTCATGCTCCAGGGCACTGAGGACAATCGCCTGGCTGCTTTCGGCGGTGACCATGAGGAACACGCACTCATGGCTGATCAGCTTGTCGAGGATCAGGTCTTCGAGCACCTGCTGGCCATTCTTCTTGCCATCACCCAGGTGGAAATCCTGAAGAATGAAGTCATAGCGTTTTTGCGCACACATGCGCAGCGCCTGTTCGCCGCTGTCGGCGGTATCGACATCACGCACACCAAGCTCGCGCAGCATCGAGCGGGCCGAACTGCGAAAATCGGAGAAATCATCGACGATCAGAAAGCTTTTTTGGCTGTAGACCTGCATCCACGAAACCTGTCATGGCAAATAAAAAAATAGACGCAGAGACACCTTCACGGACAGGCTCGGCTTCGCGGGTAGATTCGCTGCGGCGCTTAATCGGGCCGCAC
Source organism: Pseudomonas sp. B21-035 (assembly GCF_024748945.1). NCBI lineage: Bacteria > Pseudomonadati > Pseudomonadota > Gammaproteobacteria > Pseudomonadales > Pseudomonadaceae > Pseudomonas > Pseudomonas sp. B21-035. The sequence goes on along the minus strand of NZ_CP087179.1, from coordinate 885,816 downwards.
TCGCAGAGTATCGGCCACACAGGGCGATAGCTTGAGGCGTACAGAGCGCATATTTGCTGGACGCAAGTACCAGCAACGGAACAAATAATGGCATTGCGCCATCATCGAGGATGTTCACCGCCGAGTCAAAACTAGTGCAGCATGCCTAATGCCTTGGCCCGGGCCACCGCCTGGGTGCGTCGCTCGACGCCGAGCTTGCTGTTGATATGGCTGGCGTGGGTTTTCACCGTGTGCAGGGAGATGAACAGGCGCTCGCTGATTTCCTGGTTCGAGCAGCCCTGGGCGATCAGTTCGAGCACAGCCATTTCCCGGGCGCTCAAGGCCTCGCCGCTACCGCCCGCTTCAGTCGATTCAAGCGCGGGCAACAGCGCCAGCAAGCTGCTTTGCGCAGGCCCCTGGGGTTGCAGCAGCAACTGCTCGCGCAGCCATTGCGGGTGATCCTGCAACAGCCGCTGGAACGGCTGCAGGACGCCGCCGCGCGCGGAATCGAGCGCCAGCGCCAGCAGGCCGCGCGCCTGGGCTTCGTTGTTGTTGGCCAGCAGCAGCAACGTCCACTGGCACAGCGCAGTAACGCAAAGCATCTGCCCGCCACTGGCCTGGCCGCGCTCCACCAGTGCCTGCAAGCGCCTTGCGGCCTGTTCCAGGCGGCCCTGGGTGCGTTCGAGCAAGGCCTGCTGCAATTCGATATGCAGCGGCAGCAACGGGTGGAACTCCGGGGCGGCCGCCGCCTGCTCGCCCCCGTAGGTCTGGCCCAGGCGCAGCAGCCAGGATTCGGCCAGGTCGGTGCGCCCCTGGGCCAGCCACAGCTCGCATTTGACCAGGGTGATCATCGCCAGATAGAAAATCGGCGGCACGTCCCAGATGTGCATCAGCCGTTCGGCTTCAGCAAGCTCGGCAAAGGCTTCGGCAAAGCGCCCTTCACGGCCATCGAGCGAAGCGATCACGCAGTGGCCGATCAGTACGCTGATATCGCGACAGGCGCGCGCCTCGATCAACCCGGCCCGCAGGCGACTGCGGCCGGCCTCCGGTTGCAGCCGGGCCGCCAGCAGGTAGCCTTCGTACAGGGTCAGGCGTGCCCGCGCCGCGTACAACCGTTGCGCCGACAAACCCTGCAGGCGCTGCAGGCCCTGGCGCACTTCATCGAGGGCGCGCAACACCTCGCCACGGGCGTGCAGCACCCGTGCCCGGTCGTAATGGGCCAGGGCTTCGAACAACGGGTTGCCGACCCGCTGGGCCAGCTCCAGTGCTTCGCGATTCCAGCCACGGGCACGCCAGAAATCGGCATCGGCGATGGCCAGGTTGGACAACGTCGAGAGGCACACCAGGCGCTGCCCGTAACGCTTGAACGGCAAGCTGTGCAGCGCTTCGGAGCAATATTCGAGGGTACGCTGGCGGTCGCCGCGACCACGGGCGATCACCCCGCTGAGCGCCAGCCACTGAGCGAGCATGGATTTCTGTGCGGTGGCCGAAGGCGCCGGCAAGAAACGGCTCAGGTGGCTGGCCAGTTCTTCGGCGGCATCCAGCTGCCCGGCCAGGCCCAGGGCCCAGCTGTACAGCACGATCAACCGCGGTGTGCTGATCAGCAGGCTGTCGGGCAGGTCCATCTTCCAGCGCAGCAGCATGCCGACGTTCTGCTCGGCCAGCAGTTGCTCTTCGGAGAGGTTCTGCACCAGGTTGGCGGCCACGTCCAGGTGGCCGGCGCGCAAGGCCTGCTCAACGGCTTCATCGAGCAGGCCCTGGCCATGGAACCAGCGACAGGCACGCAAATGCAGGCTCGACAGCGGCAGGCTGGCCTGGCGGGTACGCAGCAGGTCGGAGAACAAATGGTGATAGCGAAACCACCGCCCATGTTCGTCCAGCGGCACCAGGAACACCTGGTGAGCCTGCAGGTAACGGAGAATCTCGGCGCTGTCGTGGCTTTCGCGCAGGGCATCGCAAAGCTCGGCGCAAAAGCGCTCCTGGCAGGCGGTGTCGTAGAGAAAGCCTTGCACTTCGGCGGGCAGCATCTCGATGACTTCTTCGAGCAGGTAGTCGCGAATCAGCCCCTCGCCACCGTGCAGGGCCTGGGGCAAGGCGCTGTCGGCACCGGCCTCGTTGGCCGCCAGCAGCCAGAAACGCAAGCCGGCGACCCAGCCATCGCTGCGCTGGATCAGGTTGTCCAGCGCCTGGCCGCGCAACACCGTCGGTTGCTGGCCCAGCACGGCGAGGGACTCATCGGTGGTCAGGCGCAGGTCCTGCTCGTTGAGTTCAAGCAACTGGCGCGACAGACGCAGGCGCGCCAGGTGCCAGTCCGGCCGCTGGCGGCTGGTGACCAGCAACACCAGGCCGGGCGGCAGGTGATTGAGGAAAAACTGCAGGCAGCGGTCAAGCACCGGCCCCTGGGCCAGGTGGTAGTCGTCGAGCACCAGTAGCAAGGGGTTGTGTGGCTGCAGGTGACGGGCCAGTTCATCGAGCAGGCCGTCGAGCCACTCTTCGAAGGCAAACGGCTGGTGCCGCTGGCGCATCTTCAGCAGGCCCAGGGCCTGGCCGCCGAGGGCCGGGCAGTATTGCTGCAAGCCTTCGAGCAGGCGCTCGAGGAAGCGCCCGGGGTCGTTGTCGCGCCGGCTCAAACCCAGCCAGAGGCTGCTCCAGTGGTTGGGCAGGCCCTGGCAGAACTCCACCGCCAACGAACTTTTACCGAAACCCGCCGGTGCATTGACCAGCAGCAAGCGCCCGCCGAGCCCCGCCTGCAAACGCTGACACAAGCGCGCCCGCGGCACATGGCCTTCGGGCAGCGGCGGGCGAAAGAAACGGCCCTCCAGGACGCTCATGGCCTGGCTGGCGAACCCTTGCGTACGGGACAGATCAGTCATGGCCGGCTCGTTTTTAGTTAGGGAATCGTCGGCAGTACGGATCAGCGCAGACTAGCGGGTTAAACAGCACATTTGAAGACAATTGCCGCGCTTTGCGGAAAAAAGACTACAACAAAAAACGACAAGGCTCAGCCGACACGGATGCGCAAACAGAAACGCCCCGGCAAGCCGGGGCGTTCTGGGAGATCACACGGAGGTTTGAAACTTAGCGCACACCTTCCTGGCGAAGCGCTGCAGGCTGGAAGTCAGCCTTGGAGGCAGTGAACCCGAAGTCGTAGGCTCGCTTTTCCTCGTTCTTCATGCCCAGGGCCAGGTAGCGACCGGACTGCAGGTCGTAGATGGCTTCCAGGGTGTACCACGGCACCTGGACGTTGTAGTAGTCCTGGGAGTGGGCTTCGGACACGCGCCACAGCTGGTTGCGACCGTCGTACTGGTCGATCACCGCCGCTTGCCAGGTGTCTTCGTCGATGTAGAAGTCACGCTTGGCGTAGATGTGGCGCTGGCCCGGTTTCAGGGTTGCGACCACATGCCATACCCGGCGCAGTTCGTATCGGGCGAGGTCCTGGTTGATGTGCCCGGCCTTGATGATGTCGGCGTACTTGAGCTTGGGATCGTCAAGCTTGTAGCTGTTGGAGGCAATGAACAGCTCTTTCTTGCCTTCCAGCTTCCAGTCGTAACGGTCCGGCGCGCCGTTGTACATGTCCAGGTTGTCGGAGGTGCGCAGGCCGTCGGCGGCGGTACCCGGGCCGTCGTAGGACACTTGTGGCGCTGCCCGTACCCGGCGCTGGCCGGCGTTGTAGACCCACGCCTTGCGCGGCTCCTTGACCTGGTCGAGGGTCTCGTGCACCAGCAGTACGGTACCGGCCAGGCGCGCTGGCGCCGTCACCTTCTGCTTGAAGTAGAACAGCACGTTGCCCGGGTTGGCCGGATCGTAATCTTTCATCCGGTCGCGGAAGACGAACTGGTCCTGGAAGTACACCAGGCTGAACGAGCCGTTCTGCTGCGGCGTGGCCTGGGTCACCAGGCGAGTCACGCTGCCGCCACGGTAGCGGGTGATGTGGTTCCAGATCACTTCGACGCCGCTTTTCGGAATCGGGAACGGCACGGCGGTGTCGAAGTTTTCCAGACCGTTGCCGCCGCCAACCAGGTTGGTGCTGGTGGCGTTCTTCTTGATCGCCGCGAACACCGCGTCCGGTACGGTAGCGCCCCGGTGGGTCGGGTACACCGGCATCTTGAAGGTGTCCGGATAGCGCTTGAACATGGCGACCTGGCCAGGGGACAGTTTGTCCTTGTACTGGTCGACGTTCTGCGCGGTGATGGTGAACTTCGGTTGTTCGCTGCCATAAGGGTCGGCAAGGAAACCCTTGCTATCGACGCTACCGGCACTTTTGGCAAGCGGCTTCCAGGCCGTGATCGAGCCGTCGGCGTTACCGGCCTTTTCAGCACCCATCGGCGTCAGGCTGGCGCCCAGCTTGGCCGCCTCGTCGGCGGAAACCGCCGCCATGACACTGGTCGCCAACAGGGACAGGCCCAGTACACCGGCTTGCAGCAGAGTCTTGGTTGTTTTCATCTTCATGGTCGTCCTGAATCCGAATTCTTAGAAGTTCACGCCGAAGCTGAGGGCGATGAAATCGCGGTCATCCACGGTGGTGTACTTGCCGTCGAAGAAGTTGGTGTACGACAGGCTGGTGGTGTAGGTGTTCTGGTACTCGGCATCCAGGCCCAGGCTGATCGCCTTGCGCCCTTCCTCGAAGTTGCTGCCAGGGCCTGGCGAGTAGCCAGACACGTCATGGGACCAGGCCACGCTCGGCTTGAGGTTGACCCCGGCGAATACATCCGGGTAGTCCCAGATGGCGCGCGCGCGGTAGCCCCAGGAAGTACTGGTGGTGTAACCGTCGTTCTCGCAGTTGCGGCTGCGGTTGGCGTCCGAAGCGCCAGGGCCTGCGCCGTTGATGGTGCCGGTGTTGATGATCGCCGAGCAGGTATCGAGATTGCCTGCCCCTGGGGTTGCCGGCAGCGGGCCTGGGCCGTAGACCGGGTCGCGGCCGTAACGCACATCGTGGGCGCTTTCCAGGCCGCCGACATGGGTCACGCCGACTTCACCCACCACGGTCAGGCGGCTGGCGCCCATGACCTGGTCGAAGAAGTGCGTCAGGGTGGTCTGGAACTGGGTGATTTCCTTGCGCCGGTAGCCGTTCAGGTCCTGGCCCGGCACCCCGTTGAGCAGCGAGGCATTGGCCAGGGTGCCGCCAATCGGACGCACGCCGGCGTAGAGGATATCGGTGGTGTTGAGCTGCACCGGGGCGTTTGGCCGGTAGCTGATTTCACCGCTCCACGCCGTGCCGGTAGGCAGGGTGGTGGAGAAGCTCAGGCCGTACAGGCGGATGTCTTCCGGGTACTCGACAAAGTAGCTGGAGTTGCCGGCGACGATCAGCGGTGCCAACGGACGCAAGGCTGCAGGCAGCCCGGCCAGGCCGGCATAGACCCGCGGATCGGCACCGTGGGCGCTGAAGATCGGCGCACGGCTGTGGTAGTTCATGAAGTAGGCGCCGAACTCGGTGCCCAGCGGGTCGTACATGTAACGCAAGGCCACGCCGAACTGGCCGCTGTCTCGCGCATCGCGGTCAGGGCCACGGGCGACCCGCACACCTTCGCCATTGACGTCCACACCCTGGCTTGCGAGGAAGCCGCGGGCGGCCGCTGGCAACGCGTTGGCACTGTTGAGTACGCGCAGGTTATCGGTACAGCCGTCGGCAATGATGTCCGGCTGGGAGAAGAAGGTGCCGCAGTTGTCGACGACGGTCTGGTCCCATTCGAGCTGGTAGAAGGCTTCGCCCGAGAGATTGTCGGTCAGGCTCTGGGACACATAGAACATGTTGACCGGAATCAGACCTTCCTTGATTTCGGCACCCGGACGGCGGAAGGCCGCCACGTCGATCGGGTTGATCGAGTTGATACCGTTACCGATGAAGGTACTTTCACCCCAGCTGACCACCTGCTTGCCCAGGCGCACCGAGCCCGGCTGATCGGCGATCGAGTAGTTGTGGTAGACGAAGGCGTCGAGGATCTGCCCGCCGGACGACTTGGCGCCCTCTTTGCGGTTGGTGTCGCTGATGTCCTTGAACTCGCGATGCTCATCCTTGAGTTCGAAGTCGTACCAGTACTTGCCACGGACGAATACCCCGGTATCGCCGTACTTGAGTTCCAGGTCGTGGATACCCTTGAAGATTTTCGAGAAGGTCTCACCGCGCTTGAAGTTCAGGTGGCCGTCATCGGAGGTCTGCGACAACCCCTTGCCGCCGTTGTTGACGCCGATCAGGTTCTTGTTCGGGCTGGCTGTCGACCAGCTCGCCCCCACCGACAGCGACGAGTCGAACGAGCCTTCGATTTCACCGATGTTGAAACTGACGCCGAATGCAGGACCGGCGAGCGTAGAAGCGAGGCTGACGGCCAGGGGCAGTTTCGCCCGGCGCCAGAACAGATTTGCTGATGTCATCGACGCTACTCCATGTACTTTATTTTTATGGCAGTGAGTCCTTTGCAGAAACGCATCGCTCGAGCGGTGTGAGCGCACCTTTTTGCTCGAACGAGTGGCTGGGCACATGCATGTGCGATCCCCCGTTCCTGAAAATCCCCTGAACCGACTATAGCCAGCAGGTTGAACTGCTTGATCCCTCTAAAGTGTGATTTGCATCCCAACCCCTCTGGCAGGGTCTGCATGACCGGCCACTACGCTGGCTGGGGGAAGAATGGCTTAATTTCGTCATTTGACAAGGCGCCCATGCGTCTGGCGTGCGGGTCGCGCCGCTTCAGGCGCGACCCGCCCGGCATTACAGGGTCGAGAGGAAGGTGCTGTTACTGGCTTGCCACTGGCTGATGTCCAGGCGAATGCGCTTCTTGTCGAGCTTGCCGACACTGGTCTTGGGAATTTCAGTAACAAGGGCGATCTGGCTGGGGATCGCCCACTTGTTGATGTGCCCCAGCTCCACGAATGGCTTGAGGTGTTCCTTGAGGACCTTGGCGTCGATGCTCTGGCCTTCGTGGATCACCAGCAGGGCAAACGGCCGCTCGCCCCACTGCGGGTCGGCGACACCGACCACCGCCACTTCGCGGATCGCCGGGTGGCGGCTGATCAGGTCTTCGAGCTCCAGTGACGAGATCCACTCGCCGCCGGTCTTGATCACGTCCTTGATGCGGTCACGGATATCGATCACGCCCATGCTGTCGAGGGTGGCGACGTCACCGGTGTGCAGCCAGCCGCCCTGCCAGAGTTCGGCGCCTTTCTCGGGCTCGCGGAAGTACCCCATGGTCAGCCACGGCGCGCGCAGCACCAGTTCGCCCTGGGTCTCGCCATCGGCCGCCAGGAAGTTGCCGTTGCCATCGACAATCGCAGTTTCCACCAACGGCACCGGCACCCCGGCCTTGATCCGGTAGGTGATGCATTCGTCTTCGCTGCCAGCCAGCAGCTCGTCGTTGAGGTGAGCGCAGGACACCAGCGGGCAGGTCTCGGACATACCGTAAGCGGCGGTCAGCTGAATTCCGTGGGCCTTGGCCGCCTCGTACAGGGCGCGGTTCAGGGCACTGCCGCCAATGATGATTTTCCAGCCGCCGAAGTCCTGTTGCTGGGCACCCTTGGCATTGAGCAGCATCTGCAAGATGGTCGGTACGCAATGCGAGAAGGTCACCTTCTCGTTGCGCCACAGTTCGCAAAGCATCTCCGGCTCGTAGCGCCCGGGGTAGACCTGCTTGATGCCGAGCATGGTCGCCACGTAGGGAATGCCCCAGGCATGGACATGGAACATCGGCGTGATGGGCATGTACACATCATTGCTGCCGAGCAGGCGCACGCTGTCGATACTGCCGGTGACCGTCGCGGCCGCCAGAGTGTGCAGCACCAGTTGCCGGTGGGTGAAATACACCCCCTTGGGGTTACCGGTGGTACCGGTGGTGTAGAACGTGGTGGCAACCGAGTTCTCGTCGAAATCAGGGAAGTCATAGACCGGGCTGGCCGCCGCCAGCAATTGCTCGTACTCGCCGACCAGGTTCGGTAGGTCGGCGGTTTTCTGCTCGCCATCGGTCAGCAGCAGGGTTTTCTCCACCGTGGTCAGTTGCCCGGCGATGGCCTGGTAGAGGCCGACAAAGTCGCTGTTGACCAGCACGAAGCGGTCATCGGCGTGGTTCATGGTGTAAAGGATCTGCTCCGGCGACAGGCGCACGTTGATGGTGTGCACCACCGCGCCAATCATCGGAATGGCGAACATGCATTCGAGGTAGCGATGGCTGTCCCAGTCCATCACCGCCACGGTGTCACCCGCCTTGACCCCCGCTTCGGTGAGCACATTGGCCAGCCGCGCGATGCGCTCGTTGAGGGTCAGGTAGCTGTAGCGCAGCTGATCGCGGTAGACGATCTCGCGGGTTTTCTCGTAACGGCTGCCGGACAGCAGCAGGCGCTTGATCAACAGCGGAAACTGGTAAGCGTCCTCGGCAGGAGGAATGACGCGAGTCTGCAACATAGGAGTCCCTTTTCTAGAGTGCACAGGCTGGGCAAGACATGCCTTACTCTAGAACGCCTCCACAGCGGCCAAATCAGCCAAAGGAATGATTTGACCGCTGCAGGGATTAGTGGCGTTTGAACATCATTGTCAGTGCATTTCGGTGAAAGCGATCTTCACCCCCAGGGCAATCAGCACCGCGCCCATGGTGCGATCGAACCAGTGACCCATGCGCGCAAAGCCGGCGCGCACCCGCTGCTGGCTGAACAGCATGGCCACCAGGCAGAACCACAGGCCGGTGGCCACGGCCAGGTACAACCCGTAACCGGCCTGGATCGCCAGCGGCGTGTGCGGGTTGATGACCACGGTGAACAGCGACAGGAAAAACAGCGTCGCCTTGGGGTTCAGGCCATTGGTCATGAAGCCGGCGACAAAGGCCGCCCGCGGTGTGCGCTCGACCGTGGAGGCCTGCACGGCGTCGCTGCCAGGCGCGGCCGGGCGGGCGCGCAGGGCCTTGAAGCCGATGTACAGCAAGTAGGCGGCAGCCAGCCATTTCAGCGCATTGAACAGCATGATCGACTGCGACACGATCAGGCCGATACCCAGCAGCGAATAGCCGACATGCAGGAAAATCGCGGTACCGACGCCAAAGGCCGTCCAGGTACCGGCGCGCCGGCCGTGGGTAACACTCTCGCGCACCACCACGGCGAAATCCGGGCCGGGGCTGGCCACCGCCAGCAGGTGGATCAACGCGACAGTCAGAAATTCGGCCCAGTACATGGGGGCTCCTTGCGGCAAAAGGTCAAACGGGGGCAACACACTACGCCCTCGCAGACCTTTGAAACAATCCCTGTGGGTGCTGGCGCCTTGACTCTCCCCCTTGGGGCAGGCGTTAGCCTCAGCGCTTTGCCCCTGGAACTGCCTTCGATGAGCAAACGAATCCTGGTGATACTCGGCCACCCTTCGCGTAACAGTTTCTGCGCAGCACTGAGCGACAGCTACATCAGCAGTGCCCGCGACAAAGGCCACGAAGTCTGCCTGCTGGAGCTCGGCGAGCTGGCCTTCGACCCGATCCTGCGCGAGGGTTATCAACAGGTACAAGCTTTGGAGCCCGACCTGCTGCACGCCCAGCAGCTGATCAGCTGGGCCGAGCACCTGGTGCTGGTCTTCCCGGTCTGGTGGGGCGGGATTCCGGCGCTGCTCAAGGGCTTTCTCGATCGCATCCTGCTGCCCGGCTTTGCCTTCAAGTACCGCAACAACTCGCCCTTCCCCGAACAGTTGCTCAAAGGCCGCAGCGCCGACCTGCTGGTGAGCATGGACACCCCGCCCTGGTACTACCGCTGGGTCTACCGCATGCCGGCGCTGCAGCAGATGCGCCGCACGACCCTGGGCTTCTGTGGAATCAGGACGCAAAAGACGTTAACGTTTGGCCCCATCATCAGCTCGAGCGCAGGCCAGCGCGATGCCTGGCTGCAGCAGGCGCGCAGGCTGGCTCACCGGCACTAACAAGGACGTTCGATGTACATCGGCAAAGCCGCGCAGCTGTCCGGGGCAACCATCAAAAGCATTCGCCATTATGAGCGCATCGGCCTGCTGCCGGCGCCCAGGCGCCAGGGCCGTTATCGCCTGTATGACCAACACAGCGTCGCCCTGCTGAGCCTGATCAAGTGCGCGCAAAAGCTCGGCTTCAGCCTCAAGGAGATGCAAGCGCTGGTGAGTGATGATCAGGCCGGCTTGCCGATCGAGCGGGTGCGCCAGGCGATTGCCGGCAAAAGCGCCCAGCTGCAGGCGCAGATCCAGGCACTGCAGCAGCAACAGCAAGGCCTGCTTGAACTGCAAAGCAGCCTTGAGCACAGCCATTACGATTGCTTCGCCTACAACGCTTGAGCCCTTACTGGAGCCACCCTATGTCCATCTCCCGTCGCGCCGTGTTTCTCGACCATAGCTCCCTGGACCTCGGTGACCTGGCGCTGGATCGCCTCAAGGCCTGTTTCGATGAGCTGCAGCTCTATCCGGCCAGCGCCCCCGGGCAGGTCGCCGAACGCCTGCAGGGCGCCAGCGTGGCGATCAGTAACAAGGTCATGATCGACGCCGCCACCCTCGCCGCCTGCCCCGAGCTGAAGCTGATTCTGGTGGCCGCCACCGGCACCAACAATGTCGACCTGCAGGCCGCCCGCGCCCAGGGCGTGGTGGTCAGCAACTGCCAGGGCTACGGCACGCCGTCGGTGGCCCAGCACACCCTGGCTTTGCTGTTGGCCCTGGCCACGCGCCTGAGCGACTATCAAAAGGCTGTCGCCAACGGCCAGTGGGGCCAGGCCAAACAGTTCTGCCTGCTGGACTTCCCCATCGTCGAGCTGGAGGGCAAGACCCTCGGCCTGCTCGGCCATGGCGAGCTGGGTGGCGCCGTAGCACGCCTGGCCGAAGCCTTCGGCATGCGCGTACTGCTTGGCCAGTTGCCCGGGCGCCCGCCCCGCGAAGACCGTATTGCGCTGGATGAGCTGCTGCCGCAGGTCGACGCGCTGACCCTGCACTGCCCGCTCAACGAGCACACCCGCAACCTGATCGGCGCCCGCCAACTGGCCCTGCTCAAGCCCGGCGCCTTTGTGATCAACACCGCCCGCGGCGGCCTGATCGACGAGCAGGCCCTGGCCGATGCCCTGCGCGCCGGCCACCTGGGCGGCGCGGCTACCGACGTGCTGAGTGTCGAACCACCGGTCAACGGCAACCCGCTGCTGGCAGCCGATATCCCGCGGCTGATCGTCACCCCGCACAGCGCCTGGGGCGCGGTCGAGTCACGCCAGCGTATCGTCGAGCAATTGAGCGAGAACGCCGAGGCGTTTTTTGCTGGCAGCCCGCGCCGCCAGGTCTAAGCCCGGCCAGGCTCTGGTAAACTGCGCCACTTTTTTCAGGAGTCGCCGTCCATGGACCCGCGCAGTGAAGTGTTGCTTCGTCAGGCCGATCTTTTCCAGGGCTCGCTGTTGCTGGCCGGTTTGCCTGCCGACGACCTGCTCGGCAAGTTGCCGGCGGCCCATGGCTGGAGCTGGCACGCCGGCGATCAGGCGGCGCTCGAGGCACGCTTCGCCGGGCGCAGCCACTTCGATGTAAACGCACCGGCCCAGGCTTTCGACGCCGCCGTGCTGTTCTTGCCCAAATCCCGGGACCTGGCCAATTACCTGCTCAACGCCCTGGCCTCGCGCCTGGCCGGTCGCCAGCTGTACCTGGTCGGCGAGAAACGCGGCGGCATCGAAGGCGCGGCCAAACAACTGCACGCCTTCGGCAAGCCGCGCAAACTCGACAGCGCCCGCCATTGCCAGCTGTGGCAGGTCACCGTCGAGCACGCCCCTGAAGCCAGGCCGCTGGAAAGCCTGGCCGAGCATTTCCAGCTGGAGCTGGCCGATGGCCCGCTGCAGATCGTCAGCCTGCCGGGCGTATTCAGCCATGGGCGCCTGGATCGCGGCAGCGCCCTGCTGCTGGAAAACCTCGACCAGCTGCCAACCGGCCACGTGCTGGATTTTGGCTGTGGCGCGGGTGTTCTCGGGGCGGCGATCAAACGCCGTTATCCGCAAAACCGCATCACCCTGCTTGATGTCGACGCCTTTGCCGTGGCCAGTAGCCGCCTGACCCTGGCCGCCAATGGTCTGGAAGGCGAGGTGATCTGCGGCGACGGCATCGATGCCGCGCCGCGCGAGCTGGACGTGATCATCAGCAACCCGCCGTTCCACACAGGTGTTCACACCAATTACCAGGCCTCGGAAAACCTGCTGCGAAAATCAGCCGATCATCTGAAAAAAGGCGGCGAAATGCGCTTGGTGGCAAATAGCTTCCTGCGCTACCAGCCGCTGATCGAAGCGGCCCTGGGCAACTGCCGGATCCGCGACGAGGGCCAAGGCTTTCGCATCTACCAGGCAACACGCGGTTAAAAAGAGCGCTTGCCGAAACGGATTTGCCTAGGCAGAATCCGCTCCGTCCTAGGGGAGTAGTCTCCCGCGAGCCCCCAGCTCGCCCGGTACGCGTCAACATACTTGGTCCACAGACCATGGCGCGTGCGACCCACGGTCCGCACAGACGGACCCAGGGTTTGACAAGACCTATGACACGAACACCTTACCCGGGGCGGGAAGGCTGTACGTGTCATAGCCGTGTCGACCCGCCCCCGTAGGAATCCTGATGCTGGAATCATTGCTCGTCCCCACCGCGATCGTGGCCCTCGCCGAAATTGGCGACAAAACCCAATTGCTCGCGCTGATCCTTGCCGCGCGCTTTCGCAAGCCCTGGCCGATCATCGCCGGTATCATTGCCGCTACCCTGGCCAACCATGCCGCGGCCGGTGCCGTCGGCGCCTGGTTCAGCACCTTCTTCTCCGCCGCCACCCTGCACTGGATTCTCGCCGCAAGCTTTGCCGCCACGGCACTGTGGACGCTGATCCCGGACAAGATGGACGATGACGAAGCCAGCACCGCACGGCGCTTCGGCCCGTTCCTGACCACCCTGATCGCGTTCTTCATCGCGGAAATCGGCGACAAGACCCAGGTCGCCACGGTGATGCTGGCGGCGCAGTATCCGCACCTGATCATGGTCATTATCGGTACCACCCTGGGCATGCTGATTGCCAACGTGCCGGTGGTATTGGCGGGTAATTTTGCTGCAGAGAAACTGCCACTGACCCTGATCCGCCGCCTGGCGTCGGCTGCATTCTTCGTCCTGGCCGCGGTGGCGGTGTATTCGGCGATGCAGGTCAGTGGCTGGATCGGCTGAATACAATCGCAGGTCAAGCCCGCTCCTACAGTGGCCTGTGGGAGCGGGCATGACCTGCGATTTTTACTTGCGGGCCTGCTCGTACAACGGCATCACCTTCGGAATCGCCGCCTGCAACGAAGCCTGACGGCTGGCCGACGCCGGGTGAGTGCTCATGAACTCCGGCTGCGAGCCACCCGAGGCCTGGGCCATCTTGTCCCACAAGCTGATCGCCGCATTCGGGTTGTAGCCGGCGCGGGCGGCCAGCTCCAGGCCGATCAGGTCGGCTTCGTTCTCGTTGGCGCGGCTGTTGGGCAGGGTCATGCTGTACTGCACCACCGTGTCGGCGATCGCCATGCTGTCCTGGCCCAGGCCCAGCAGGGCACCGGCGCCCTGGCGAGCCATCTGCACGCCATAGGCCTTGGACATCGCCTCACGACCATGCTCACGCAGGGCGTGGGCGATTTCATGGCCCATGACCGCAGCGAGCTCGTCGTCGGTCAGCTTGAGTTTTTCGATCAGGCCGCTGTAGACGAAGATCTTGCCACCCGGGCCGCAGTTGGCGTTGAGCTCGTCGCTCTTGATCAGGTTGACTTCCCAGTTCCACTGCGCCGAGTCCGGGCGGAACTGCGGGGCCTGGGCAATCAGGCGGTCAGCGATCAATTGCACGCGCTTGGCGTTGTTGCTGGTCTTGTCGAGCACACCCTTGCTGGATGCCTCGCCCAGGGTTTGCTGGTAGGACTGGGCATACATCTGGTTGACCTCATCGGTCGACAGCATGCTGAACATGTATTGCTTACGCTCGACACCCACGGCGCCGCCGCTGGTGGTGTTCACCGCCTGGCAGCCAGCGAGCAGGACGCTGGCGCTCAATGCACCGATTACAAATGACTTACGCATGAAAACACTCCCTTCGAACATGCCGCGTATCCTAGGCCGACTCCGTTGAGCCCGCCATATCCCTGACGAAGAATTCTCCAGACGGTGCTCATGCTTTCGCCCGGCCGGGCCGATAACGTAAGGCAGACGCCTTTCCTTGCGCTTGGAGCCCCCTCATGAAGTTCCGGTCGATCCAGTTTTCCGTCGCCGCCCTGGCCGGCGCCATTGTCCTGAGCATTGTCGCCGCCCTGGTGCTGTACGCCGTGTATTCCGGCGAACGTACCCAGGAGCTGGTGCAAAGCCGCACCCAGCAGCAGTTCGAGGCGGTGATCGAGCAGCGCCTGACCGCCCTGGCGCGGACCCAGGTCAGCGAGATCCAGCGCGGCCTGGAAGCACCGCTACTGATTGCCAAAGGCTTGGCTACCAGCAACGCCATGCTCGGCATGCAGGACGCCAGCGGCAATCCGCGGCTGAAGATCGAACGCCAGCAAATGATCGCCCTGCTCAAGCAGACAGCACTGACCAATCCGCTGATCCTCGGCACCTACCTGGGCTGGGAAAGCAACGCCCTGGACCACGACGACGCGCGCTTCGTCGGCACCTCGATCACCGGTATCGACAGCGCCAGCGGGCGCTTTCTGCCCTGGTGGTTCCGCAACGAAGACGGCAGCCTGGGCCTGGACAAACTGGCCGACGTCAACGACCAGACCGTCCTCGCCACCGGCGTGCGCGCCAGTGAGTACTACCTGTGCCCGCGGGAATCAAAGAAAGCCTGCGTGATCGACCCGGCACCTTACAAGGTAGGCGACAAAGTGGTGATGCTCGCCTCGTTCGTCGAGCCGATCATGATCGACGGCACGTTCCAGGGCATTGCCGGCGCCGACCTGTCGGTGAACTTCATCCAGGAACTGCTCAATACCGCCGATCGCCAGCTCTATGACGGTGCCGGCGAGCTGGCACTGGTGTCCGGCAACGGCCGCCTGGTGGCCTTTACCAAAGACCCGGGCAAATTCGGCGAGAAAGCCAGCGACGTCCTCGACGCCAATGCCGCCGCCACCCTGGCGCAACTGAGCGGCGAGAACCTGCACTACGAAGTCGACCAGGGCGCAGGCCGCATCGAGCTGTACTTGCCGTTCAAGATCGCCAATACCGACGCGCGCTGGACCCTGCTGCTGGAACTGCCGATCAGCGCGGTGATGGCCGATGTGCAGAAGTTGCAAAGCGACCTCAGCGACCAGCGCCGCACCGACATCACCGGCATGACCGTGGTCGGCCTGGGTATCGCCGCCCTTGGCCTGCTGGTGATCTGGCTGCTGGCCCACGGCATTGCCCGGCCACTGCGGCAAATGGTGGCGATGCTCGATGACATCGCCCAGGGCGAAGGCGACCTGACCCGCCGCCTGAGCAGCGACCGCGCCGACGAACTGGGCTCGATCGCCAAGGGCTTCAACACCTTCCTGAGCAAGCTGCAGGCGATGATCAGCCAGGTGGTGGCCTCGGTGCAGAAGGTCAGCGACTCCTCCGAACACACCGCCGACATCGCCATTCGCACCAACCAGGGTGTACACAAACAAATGGCCGAGATCGATCTGGTGGCCACCGCCGTGCACGAAATGACCGCTACCGCCCAGGACGTCGCGCGCAACGCCACCCATGCCGCCCAGGCCGCCAGCAATGCTGACCAGGCCGCACATCAGGGCCTGGCGATCGTGCGCGATACTTCCAGTTCGATCAGCGCCCTGGCCGAGGAAATCGGCCGAGCAGTGGGTGTGGTGCAGAACCTGGCGCGCGACAGCGAAAACATCAATGCCATCCTCACCGCCATCCGCGCGATTGCCGAGCAGACCAACCTGCTGGCGCTTAACGCTGCCATCGAGGCCGCTCGCGCCGGTGAGCAGGGCCGTGGTTTTGCCGTGGTCGCTGATGAAGTGCGCAACCTGGCGCAGAAAACCCAGCAGGCCACCGAAGAAATCCAGCAGATGATCCAGCAACTGCAGCAAGGTACCCGCGATGTGGTGCGGGTCATGGAAGACAGCCAGGGCAAGACCGACGACAGCGTGCAGCAAGCCGCGCGCGCTGCCCAGGCGCTGGAAAGCATTACCCAGGCAGTGTCGGTGATCAACGACATGAACACGCAGATTGCCAGTGCTGCCGAAGAGCAGAGCGCGGTGGCCGAAGACATCAACCGTAACGTGATCAATATTGGCCAGGTGGCCAACGAGGTGGCTGGCGGGGCGGATGAGTCGAGTACCGCCAGCGCCGAGCTGACCAAGCTGGCCGAGCAACAGCGGCGCTTGATCAATCAGTTCAGGGTGTAAAGCCAGCCCCACGGAGCAAAGGGTCAGCTGAGGGAGCAGGCTTGACCCGCGGTGCTTTTAAGCCGGGGTCAGACACTCCGGCCCATTGAGCTTGGGATCATTGACCATATTGGCCAGCACCCGCTCACGCAGCGGCGCCTGGCCGCCCGCCAGCAGCTCGTACAAGCGCGCCGGCGGGGTTTCGGGATCGAGCCAGGCAGCCTGCCCGGCCTCATCGAGTATCAGCGGCCGGCGCTGGTTCAGCGCCGCCTGGGTTACCACCGCGGTACTCAGCCAGACCTGATCCTGCACCGGATATGCCTCCCAGATCGCTGCAAAAAACAACGACGAGCCCTCCCCCGGCGTCAGCCAGTACGGCCGCTTGCGCTGGGTACCGCGCCATTCGTAAAAGCCGTTGGCCGGTAGCAGACAGCGACGCAGGCGAAACGCCTCACGGAACATCGGCTGTTCGGCCAGGGTTTCGGCGCGGGCGTGGGCCGGGGTGCGCGACAAGTCGGTGAGCCAGGCCGGGGTCAGCCCCCAGCGTGCCCGCGCCAGCTCCAGCTGGCCACCCTCGAGGCGGCGCTGGATCAGCACCGAGGCGCCGGGGGAGATATTCCATTGCGCCTGCTGGTCACTGGGAAATCCCGGCAGGGCAGCAAAGGCGGGAGACCAGCGAAACAGCGCATAACGTCCACACATGAGGGCAAAAACCTAGCAAATCAGGGTTCCGGGGATGTTCTCCGGTTCGTCGCCGGCAAGTGGCTGGGCGCTATTGTACGCGGCGATCAGCTCGCGTGCGCAGGCAGCCTGCTCATCGGCCACCGCCAAACCGAGCAAACCGTGCATCGGCAGGTCGCCCATGGCGCCCATCAGGTCGCGGCCGACCAGGTGCACTGTGATGCCTTCGCTGGCGAGCATGCCGATGAGCATTTGTGCTTCGAGCAGGCTTTCAGGGTCGTAGATTCGCTGCATCAGTCATTCTCACCATAAACGTCCAGCATCCATTCCTCGCCATGTACCTGCAGCACGAAACGGATCGGCTTGCAGCACACCTGACAGTCTTCGATGTACTCCTGATCACCGCCCGACAGGTCCACTGTCGTCTCGACTTCTTCACCACAATAAGGACAATCGTAAAGCGCTGTCTCCAGCATCGCGGCCTCCCGAGTGACTTGTGCGTATAATTGCCGGTCTATTTACAGGCCCTGAGTGTGTCTGAGCCGTTTTTCAGACCCCGGCCCTACCTATTACCCTAGCCGTTTCCAACAAGAGAGCATGATGGGCGAATTCGATGCCATCCGACCGTACGACGACGCTGAAGTCCCTGCCGTTCTGGCACGGCTGCTCAGCGACCCGGCATTCCTCGATATCCTCACCCACTTCCGCTTCCCGCGCATGGCCGGGGCCTTCGGCTGGCTGCTCAAGCCGCTGATCGCCCGGCGCCTGCGCAAAGAGTTTGCCGGGGTCACCTGCGTTTCGACCCTGCAGGACAAAGTCGAGTACTACGTCGACCATACCATCGAGCGGGCAACCGACGGCGTGACCTACACCGGCGTCGAGCAGCTCAAGGCCGGTACCGCCTACCTGTTCCTGGCCAACCACCGCGACATCGTCATGGACCCGGCCTTCGTCAACTATGCCGTGTACCACGCCGGCCTGCCGACCCCGCGCATCGCCATCGGCGACAACCTGCTGCAAAAACCGTTCGTCAGCGACATGATGCGCCTGAACAAGAGCTTCATCGTGCACCGCTCGATCACCGGCCGGCGGGAAAAGCTCGCGGCTTACCAGCTGCTGTCGGCCTACATCAACCATTCGATCCGTAACGACGGCCAGTCGATCTGGATCGCCCAGGCCGAAGGCCGGGCCAAGGATGGTGATGACCGTACCGATTCGGCAATCCTGAAAATGTTCCACATGAGCCGCAAGGACGAGCCGTTTGGCGCCGTGATCCAGTCGCTGAACCTGAGCCCGGTGTCGATCAGCTACGAGTACGACCCCTGCGACCAGGCCAAGGCCCGCGAGCTGTATATCCGCGCCACCACCGGCACCTACAGCAAGGCGCCGGGTGAAGACGACATCAGCATCGCCCAGGGCATCACCGGCTACAAAGGCCGCGTGCACATCAACTTTGCCCCGCCGGTGACGGAGTTCGTCGAGGACACCAAGCAACTGGCAGCAGAGATTGACCGGCAGATTCTGGCCGGCTACCGGTTGTTCCCGGTGCATTACCTGGCCTATGCGCAGTGGGCCGATGCCGACCCGGCGCTGGAGGTGCCAGCAGCGGCCAAGGTGTTTGCGGCCGATGAACTGGCCCGCGCCCAGGCCGAATGGCAGCGCCGCCTGGACGCCTGCCCGGCCGAACAGCGGCCGTACCTGGTGCAGCAGTATGCGATGCCGGTACGCAATCAGTACCGGGTCAAGGCGGGGTTGGCGTTGTAAATTTATCGCGGGTCAAGCCCGCTCCCACAATTAACTTGGGAGCAGGCTTCACACCCAGGTGCTGAACCAGGACAACAGCAAGGCCAGCGCCAGGAAGGCAAAGCCAAGAATGTAGTAGAAGCGGTTGATGCGCAGGCTCATGCCATCGATCACCGCTTCATCGCCAGCCAGGCCCGCCAGGGTTTGCGCCGCGCGGCGGCGGGCACTGTGCAGCAGCAGGCCGCCCGGGCAGGTCAGCAGCAGGGCCAGCAGATTGATCAGCTTGGCCGGATGGGCGGCGAACAGCCCCCAGATCACTTGCAACGACATCGCAAAACCTCAAAAGAAGTACATCGATACTTTCGACACGGCGGGCATTCTACCCAAGCGCCGTGCCCTTGCCTGTGCTTTGCGACAAATGACGATTAATTCCGGCGTCACACGCTCGTCATCAAGACACGCCACTCTGTTGGCCGTCGCCACTCACCGGAGCTTGTCATGCTGCATGCCGAAAACCAGGACCGCCTCTACCTGATCGCCCAGAGCGATGAGCAGCAGGCGTTGATCGACGGCCTGGCGTTCAACGTCCAGGACCGCCAATGGCTGGTGTACTGCGCCCTGGGCGGGCATGCCCATGAAGACCTGCCCGAGGTCGACGGCCCTACCGGCATCAGCGTGCTGGACTTCTACGTCGAAGCCGCCTGAACCTGCAAAAACACAAAAGCCCGATGCCTGCCATGCAGACATCGGGCTTTTTGCTGGTGAGGCTTATTCGCCGAGGATCTGGCCGATGGCCTGGTCCTTGAACAGGCGGGTCAGCGCATCGCTGAGCACATCACCCACCAGCTTGGTGTTGGTTTCCTGGTTCGGCGCCATGCCGAAGCGCTGGTCCAGCGACGCGCCGTAGCGGCCGCTGTAGCGACGGTTGGCGTTGGCCACGTCAGCCTTGAAGGTTGCGCCGATGGTGGCTTCGGTCACGTACATGCCTTCTTTGGGCGACTGGTACTTGAGTTCGGCCAGGGTCACGGTCAGCTGCGGCGCGTTGTAGGCGTTCGGCGTCGGGGTAAAGCCCAGCAGGCGCACAGCTGCTTCGGCCTGGGCCTGCAGTTTTGGCAGGATGTCGTTGCCGGTCACGGTGATGGCGCTGGTTTCAGGGTACAGGCCGCCACGGGTGCCGAGGGTTTGCGAAGCGCGACCATCGACCACCTTGACCACCACTGGCTGGCCATGACCGACCGGCGCCAGCTGGGCGTTGAGTTTCGGTTGCGGGCTGAGTTGTTGCGGGCTGTGGGCACAACCGGCCAGGGTCAGACTGGTCACCGCGATCAAACCGAACAACAAACGTTGCAACATGCTCATCTCTCCAGAATAGGCAGCAAAGGCCGCCAGTATAACCAGCACGGGGCAGCCCAGCTATCGGCGTGCCATTAGTGAATAAGACAGGCATCCCCGGGCCCGGTTCGCTGTCACAATCGTTTCATCACTGCCCGGTTATCCTAGGCTCAGTTCTTCACAGGGATACCCGCCATGTCCTCGCTCCTGGCCCTGCTGTTCAAACGCAACCCGCAACGCTGCTTCGCCCGCCTCGACGCCCACGGCCTTTGCCAGGCCTTCAAGCAGTGCGCGCAGGCCCCGGCGACCAGTGGCTGGGTGGAAATCAGCGAAATTCGCCTGGCCTGGCTCAACCGTCCGCTGCCCGCCAGCGCCCGTGTTTCAAAGCGTGTCAGTGGAAACTGGCTGCAACGCAGCCTCGCCGCCTGAGTTTTGCCTCAATAAAAGTCGCTAATAAAGAGCTTTTCTGCCCGCGACATCGCTATAATCTCCCCCCGATTATAAGGACGTCTCCTGATCGGGCCTCGCAGTACCGCCAATGCCCAGCATTGCGCATCCCCCGCACCGCCCACAGAGAGCCTTCCACACAGGTCTTGCACCAGCCAGTGTGCCTGCGTCATCCGGCCATCTGCTCTGCCTGAACCTGCCGGGTCTGCCATCGCGCAGCCCATTTTGAGGTTCACGTCTCCAAAAGAGCGTGAAAAAACGGGTTTTCACAACTTCACGAGAGTGTGGCGAGCAATGAACAGTCTGGCATGTGCAAAAGCACCTAAAGTGTCCCGAACAGCCCTGAACAGCTGGCAACAGCGCTCATTTGCAATGGGTGCCTGAAACCGGTCCATAACGCACGACGGATACCTTGACCATAAGTCGAATTGCCGCACCGGCTGTAAAATGCGTTCATAGGCAACGCAAAGCCCGGTTGGTGGTGTCCGCTGAAGTTGCAAAAACTGCGAATAATCGGACATGGCGATCCTGGCAAGCCAGGGATCCTATGCTGTCAATTTGGTGCTGAAGATTTTGGAGACGCGTTAATGGCGCAGAACGAAGCAGTCGATGTAGTACTGGTAGGGGCAGGCATCATGAGTGCCACCCTGGCCGTACTGCTCAAGGAACTCGACCCGGCAATCAAGCTGGAAGTCGTCGAGTTGATGGATTCGGGTGCCGCGGAAAGTTCCAACCCGTGGAACAACGCCGGGACCGGCCATGCCGGGCTGTGTGAACTGAACTACACGCCACAGGCCGCCGACGGCAGCATCGATATCAAGAAAGCGGTGCATATCAATACCCAGTTCGAGGTGTCCCGGCAGTTCTGGGCCTACCTGAGCAAAAAGGGTGCGTTCAGCTCGCCGCGGGCGTTCATCAACCCCGTGCCGCACCTGAGCTACGTCGAGGGCGAGAAGGGCATCAGCTTCCTCAAGAAGCGTTTCGAGATGCTCAAGCAGCACCACGCCTTCAGCGAAATGGAGTACACCGAAGACAAGGCGGTGATGAACGAGTGGATGCCGCTGATGATGCCGGGTCGCCCTGCCGACCAGCAGATCGCCGCCACCCGCGTCATGAAAGGCACCGACGTCAACTTCGGCGCGCTGACCAACAAGCTGCTCAAGCACCTGGCCAACGCCCCCGAAGCACAGGTCAAGTACTGCAAGAAAGTCACCGGCCTGCGCCGTAACGGCAGCGGCTGGACCGTCAGCATCAAGGACGTCAACAGCGGCAGCAGCCGTGAAGTCGATGCCCGCTTCGTGTTCCTCGGCGCCGGTGGCGCGGCCCTGCCGCTGCTGCAACTGTCGGGTATCGAAGAGAGCAAGGGCTTTGGCGGCTTCCCGGTCAGCGGCCAGTGGCTGCGTTGCGACAACCCGGAAGTGGTCAAGCGCCACCAGGCCAAGGTCTACAGCCAGGCCGCGGTAGGTTCGCCACCGATGTCGGTGCCGCACCTGGATACCCGCGTGGTCGACGGCAAGACCTCGCTGCTGTTCGGCCCGTACGCAGGCTTCACCACCAAGTTCCTCAAGCACGGCTCGTTCCTCGACCTGCCGCTGTCGGTACGCATGGGCAACATCGGCCCGATGCTGGCCGTGGCCCGCGACAACATGGACCTGACCAAGTACCTGGTCAGCGAAGTGATGCAGTCGATGGAGCAGCGCCTGGATTCACTGCGCCGCTTCTACCCCGAGGCCAAGGCCGAGGACTGGCGTCTGGAAGTGGCTGGCCAGCGCGTGCAGATCATCAAGAAAGACCCGAAAAAAGGCGGCATCCTGCAGTTCGGTACCGAACTGGTTGCAGCCAAGGACGGCTCCCTGGCCGCCCTGCTCGGTGCTTCCCCTGGTGCTTCGGTAACCGTGTCGATCATGCTGGATCTGATCGAGCGCTGCTTCCCCGAGCAAGCCAAGGGCGCCTGGGCGGCCAAGCTCAAGGAAATTTTCCCGGCCCGGGAAAAGGTCCTGGCCACCGACGCTGCCCTGTACCACAAGATCAGTGCGTACAACGACGAGGCCCTGGGCCTGGTCGAAAGCAGCCCGGCGCAGAGCTACGCATAATCTGCCGGCATAAAAAAACGCCCTTCGGGGCGTTTTTTTATGGGCGCTGGTATCAGCCGCGAGCCTTGTCGATGATCTCGGTGTACTCGGGCGCATTGCGCTGATCCGCGATGGCTTCGACGAAGGTCTTACCGTGCTCGTCCTTGCCGTCCAGGTCATAACCAGCCTCGACGAAGAAGCCGACATAGCGCTCGAAGTCATCGACGCGCAGGCCGCGGTAGCCCTTGATCAGCTTGTGATGCGAAGGCGAAGTTACGCCATCGGCCGGCTCGTATTGCAGGAACGACTTAATGTAGTCATCACTGATCTCATCACCAATCACTTGCTTCTTGTCTTTACGCATTGCCGACTCCAACTGAACCATCACGGACATTTTCACGGGCCGGCAGTTTACCCCCGGGCAACGCCGGCACTCAACGCGCGCGTACGCTTCCGGTATGCAGATCGGCCCAGATGTGACCGTTGGGGTAGCTGAGGAACTGCACATAGACGGTATCGTTGCGCAGCAGGTCGAGCATCACCCGGTACTGGGCCAGCGGGTAGTTGAGTGTGAGGGTTTTGCTTTTGTCGTCGAACACCGGCTTTTTCAGGCTTTTGCTTTCGGCATCGAAGCTGACCAGTACCTGGCTGATGGTCGCGCCCTTGCTCAGCGGCTTGCCCTTGAGGCGCAGAATCAACGGTGAGGTGACCGGAATCGGTTGCTGGTTGGACTGGCGCTGGTTGCCCACTACCACCGAATAGCTGGTGACCTGCAGCAACTGCTGCGAATCGGCAACTTCCTTACGCAGCCCGAGGTCGTCGGGCGGCAGGAACTGGCTGTGCAGGGGCGCCGCGGCCAGCGGCATGCTCAGCAGGAACAGCAGGGGGAAAATCGCACGCATGTCAGGCTCCTTGGGGGCAGCCTGGCACTCTAGCATGGGGTAAGGCAAACGGGGCAAGCCGGGTCGACCGGCCCCGCCTGTGGACCTCAGAGACCCTTTACAGCGTAGATACCGTTAGCGTTGCGCCAGTAGCCTTTGTAGTCCATGCCATAACCGAACACATAGCGGTCAACACAGCTCAAGCCGCAGAAGTCGGCCTTGAGGTCGGCGCTGGCCTTGCGGTCGTGGTCCTTGTCGATCAGCACGGCAGTGTGCACGGCGCGGGCACCGGCATGCTTGCAGAAATCGATGATTGCGCTGAGGGTATGACCTTCGTCAAGAATGTCGTCGATGATCAGCACGTCACGATCGATAAACGAGACTTCCGGCTTGGCCTTCCAGAACAGGTCGCCACCGCTGGTCTGGTTGCGGTAGCGGGTGGCGTGCAGGTAGGACGATTCCAGCGGGAATTGCAGATGGGTCAGCAGTTTGCCGGCGAAGATCAGGCCGCCGTTCATCACACAGAACACTACCGGGTTGCTGTCGGCCAGCACCTCGGTGATTTGCGCGCCCACGCGGGCGATGGCGGCCTCGACTTCGGCTTCGGTGTGCAGGCAGTCAGCCTCGCGCATGACTTGACGGATGTGCTCGAGATCGGCGGACATGGCGCTCTCCAAGGGGCGGCAATTGAGAAAAGCGGGCAAAGGTACGCATCCCGTCGCATCAGATCAAGCATTTCTGGACTAACGTCCAGTAAGTCTGAGGACATGCATGGCTGAATAGATTAATCTAGCGCGGTTTTTTTGCCCGCCCCCCGGAGCTTTTCCCTATGCCTACCCGTGAGATCCGCCATCCGCTGATCCGCCACAAGCTCGGCCTGATGCGCCGCGCCGACATCAGCACCAAGAACTTTCGCGAGCTCGCCCAGGAAGTCGGCACGCTCCTGACCTACGAAGCAACCAAAGACCTGCCGCTGGAAAGCTACGAAATCGACGGCTGGTGCGGCAAGGTCCAGGTCGAGAAGATCGCCGGCAAGAAGATTACTGTAGTACCGATCCTGCGCGCCGGCATCGGCATGCTCGACGGCGTGCTCAGCCTGATCCCGGGCGCCAAGGTCAGCGCCGTGGGCGTGGCCCGCAACGAGGAGACCCTCGAAGCGCACACCTACCTGGAAAAACTCGCCCCGGAGATCAACGAGCGCCTGGCGCTGATCATCGACCCGATGCTGGCCACCGGCGCCTCGATGGTCGCCACCATCGACCTGCTGAAAAAGGCCGGCTGCAAGGACATCCGCGCGATGGTCCTGGTTGCCGCCCCCGAAGGCATCGCCGTGGTCGAGAAAGCCCACCCGGATGTGCAGATCTACACTGCCTCGATCGACCAGTGCCTGAACGAGCACGGCTACATCATCCCGGGCCTGGGCGATGCCGGTGACAAGATCTTCGGTACCAAGCAGAAGGACGCCTGAACATGCAGGATGAGTTCAACGACCCGCTCTGGCGCCAGGTCGTCTCCGGCGCGCAGATGCTCTTCGTCGCCTTTGGCGCGCTGGTATTGATGCCGCTGATTACCGGCCTCGACCCCAACGTCGCGCTGTTCACGGCGGGTTTGGGAACTCTGCTGTTTCAGATAGTGACCGGCCGTCAGGTGCCGGTATTCCTGGCCTCGAGTTTCGCTTTCATCACTCCGATCATCCTCGCCAAGGGCCAGTTCGGCCTGGCCGAGACCATGGGCGGGGTCATGGCGGCGGGCTTCGTCTACACCTTCCTCGGCCTTGCGGTAAAAATCAAAGGCACCGGCTTTATCGACCGCCTGCTGCCACCGGTGGTGATCGGCCCGGTGATCATCTCGATCGGCCTGGCAATGGCGCCGATTGCCGCCAACATGGCCATGGGCAAGGCCGGTGACGGCGCCGAGCTGCTGCCGTACGGCACAGCGATGATGATCTCCATGCCGGCGCTGCTGACCACCCTGATCGTCGCGGTGTTCGGCAAGGGTATCTTCCGCCTGGTGCCGATCATTGCCGGGGTGCTGGTGGGCTTTGCCCTGTCGTTCTACTTTGGCGTGGTCGACACCGCCAAGATCGCCGCCGCGCCCTGGCTGGCGCTGCCGCACTTCACCGCGCCAGCGTTCAACTGGCAGGCGATCCTGTTCATCGTACCGGTGGCCCTGGCGCCGGCGATCGAGCACATCGGCGGGGTGATTGCGGTGGGCAGCGTGACCGGCCGCGACTACCTGAAAAAGCCTGGCCTGCACCGCACCCTGCTCGGTGACGGCATCGCCACCACCACTGCCGGCCTGTTCGGCGGGCCGCCCAACACCACCTACGCCGAAGTGACCGGCGCGGTGATGCTGACCAAGAACTACAACCCGAAGATCATGACCTGGGCGGCAATCTTTGCCATCACCCTGGCCTTCATCGGCAAGTTCGGCGCGCTGCTGCAGAGCATTCCGGTGCCGGTAATGGGCGGCATCCTCTGCCTGCTGTTCGGCTCGATCGCGGCGGTGGGCATGAACACCATGATCCGCCACAAGATCGATCTCAGCGAAGCGCGCAACCTGGTGATCGTGTCGGTAACCCTGGTGTTCGGTATCGGCGGCGTGCTGATCGGTAGCGGCACAGGCCCCGATGACTGGGGCCTGAAGGGCATCGCCCTGTGCGCGGTGGTGGCTATTGCCTTGAACCTGCTGCTGCCGGGTAACGACAGCTGGAAGAACAAGGCGCTGGACGATCAGTTGCCTTGATCTGAAGGTCTAGCCCCCTCCCAAGCAGTCTGTGGGAGCGGGCTAGACCCGCGATGAGGCCCTCAAGCCTCTTCGCACATCCCCTTCAACGCCTGCACCCACTGCGGGTGATCATTCAGGCACGGCACCAGCACCAGCTCTTCGCCGCCGGCCTCGACAAACTGCTCGCGCCCGCGGTCACCGATCTCTTCCAGGGTCTCGATGCAATCGGCGACAAACGCCGGGCACATTACCAGCAGCTTTTTCACCCCTGACTTGCCCAGCTCGTCCAACCGCGTTTCGGTGTACGGCTCGATCCACTTCGCCCGCCCCAGCCTTGACTGGAACGACACCGACCACTTGCCGTCGGGGATGCCCATCTTCTGCGCGAACGCCTGGGCGGTGCGCAGGCACTGGCCGCGATAGCAGACCGCAAGCACCTCGGGCGAAGCGGTGCGGCAGCAATCGGCGTCCTGGAAACAATGCTTGCCGGTGGGGTCGAGTTTTTTCAGGTGTCGCTCGGGCAGGCCATGGAAGCTGAGCAGCAGGTGATCGTAATCCTCCTGCAAGTATGGCTGCGCGCTGGCTACCAGGGCGTCGATGTATTCCGGCTTGTCGTAGAACGGCTGCAGAATCGCCATCTCGAGCGGCAGCTTGTGCTCGCCAATCACCTGTTTCGCCTGCTCGATGACCGTGGTCACGGTGCTGTCGGCAAACTGCGGGTACAGCGGCGCCAAGGTGACCTTCTTCACGCCCTGGCTGGCCAGGCGCGTCAGCACCGTTGGCAACGAAGGCTCGCCGTAGCGCATGGCGATTTCCACCGGGCCGTGGCTCCACTGCTCGCGCATTGCGGCCTGCAGGCGGCGGGTCAGCACCACCAGCGGCGAACCCTCGTCCCACCAGATCGAGGCATAGGCATGGGCCGATTGCTCCGGGCGCTTGATCAGGATCAGCGACACCAGCAGCCGCCGCACCGGCCACGGCAGGTCGATGACATAGGGGTCCATGAGAAACTGATTGAGGTACCGGCGCACGTCGGCGACAGAAGTGGAGGCCGGTGAACCCAGGTTGACCAGCAGCAAAGCGTGATCGGTCATGCAACGTCCTATTTCAGAGGCGCCTGGACAGTTCATCCAGGGCCGATTGCAGATCATTGAAGCGGAAGGTAAAACCGGCCGCCAGCAAACGTACCGGCCGCGCCCGTTGCCCGCCCAGTAGCAAGGTCGACAATTCGCCCAGCCCGGCCTTGAGCAGCAGCGCCGGCATCGGCATCAATGCCGGGCGGTGCAGGGCCCGGCCCAGACGCCTGGCGAACTCGCGGTTGCGCACCGGCTCCGGGGCGCAGGCATTATAAGGACCGCTGGCATCCTTGTGCTGCAAGAGAAAATCAATCAGGGCGATCTGGTCGTGTATATGGATCCACGGCATCCACTGCCGACCGTCGCCGATAGGCCCGCCCAGCCCGAGTTTGAACGGCAGGCGCAGGCGCGACAAAAAGCCGCCCTCGCTCGCCAGCACCAGCCCGGTACGCACCAGCACCACGCGAATCCCCAGCGGTTGTGCGGCCATGGCGGTTTCTTCCCAGGCGATGCACAGCTGGCTGGCGAAATCCTCCTTGACCGGCTGCGAAGCCTCGGTGAGTTCGCGCTCGCCACCATCGCCATACCAGCCTACCGCCGAACCCGAGATCAGTACCTCGGGGCGCTGCTGACGCTTCTCCAACCAGGCCAGCAATTGCTCGGTCAAAGTGATACGACTGGCCCAGAGCAAGGCGCGACGGCTGGAGCTCCAGGGCCGGTCGGCAATCGGTGCGCCGGCCAGATTGATCACCGCGTCCACGCCGTCGTCATCGGCCAGCTCATCGAGCCGGGCTATGCCACGCACCCCGGAGCCACACAACTTGCCCACCTGTTCAGGGCGCCGACTCCATACCGTCAGCCGATGTCCCTGGGCCAGCCAGTGCTGACACAGGTGTTGGCCGATCAACCCGGTACCGCCGGTCAGCAATATATGCATGGCTGTGTCCTCGCATGGCGCGCCAGTGGTCTATTTTTAACAACAAGGCACTTTTTTGACCGATCGCTCTCGGATAAACATAGGCCAACCTGTGGTAACGAGCGGAATCATCTTATACAGGATTCGTGCATTGTACAGGTTTGCCGGGCAGCGTAGTCTGCAACCATTAGGTTCGAAGAGGCCATCATGACTGTACCTATTGCCATCATCGGGGCCGGTATCGCCGGCCTGTCCGCCGCCCAGGCGTTGCAAAAGGCCGGGCAGACCGTTCATTTGTTCGACAAGGGCCACGGCAGCGGCGGACGCATGGCCAGCAAACGCAGCGATGCCGGCGCCCTTGATCTCGGCGCCCAGTACTTCACGGCCCGCGACCGGCGCTTTGTCGACCAGTTGCAGCAATGGGTAGCGGCCGGTTGGGCGGCCGAATGGAAGCCGCAGCTGTATCACTATCAGGATGGCGTACTGAGCCCCTCCCCCGACGAGCAGACGCGCTGGGTTGGCGTGCCGCGCATGAGCGCCATCACCCGCGGCCTGCTCAAGGATGTCACGGTAAACTTCAGCTGCCGTATTGCCGAAGTCTATCGCGGCCAGAAGTACTGGCACCTGCAGGACACCGACGGCTGCAGCCACGGGCCGTTCAGCCGGGTGGTAGTCGCCGTGCCGGCGCCTCAGGCCACCCAGTTGCTCAGTGCTGCGCCCAAGCTGGCCGCCACTGCCGCCGGCGTGCAGATGGACCCGACCTGGGCCATCGCCCTGGCGTTCGACACCCCGCTCGACACCCCGATGCAAGGCTGCTTCGTACAAGGCAGCGCCCTCGACTGGCTGGCGCGCAACCGGAGCAAACCCGGGCGCGACGAACACATGGACACCTGGGTGTTGCATGCCACTTCCAGCTGGAGCAAGCAGCACATCGACCTGCCCAAGGAGGCGGTGATCGAGCAACTGTGGGGCGATTTCGCCGAGCTGGTCGGCTGCGTGGTGCCCGCCCCGAACTTCTCCCTCGCCCACCGCTGGCTGTATGCCCGCCCGGCCAGCAATCACGAATGGGGCGCCCTGGCCGACGCTGACCTGGGCCTGTATGCCTGTGGCGACTGGTGCCTGTCGGGCCGGGTCGAAGGCGCTTGGCTCAGCGGCCAGGAAGCGGCCCGTCGGCTGCTTGAGCATCTGGAGTAACAGCTGCCGGGGCTGCTCCTGTTCAGCCCCGCCTGACATTTTCGACATCCTGCACAAAAGTTGTACAAGTGGTTTGACTTGCACAGGTTTGCCCCTATGATGGGATTTACCTGTACATAAAACTTTATTTGTACAATATTTTTCAGGATCTGTTCATGAACGCTCGTGACCTGCCGCGCAAGCCCCGCATTGCTGTCAGCGCCTGCCTGATCGGCCAGGAAGTGCGTTTCAACGGCGGCCACAAAGCCTCGCGCCTGTGCAACGAGGTCCTCAGCGAACACTTCGATTTGGTCCCGGTTTGCCCAGAAGTCGCCATCGGCCTGGGCGTGCCACGTGCACCCATCCGCCTGGTAGGTGATCCTGCCGACCCGCAGGCCGTGTGCAGCCGCGACCCCGGCCTGGATCTGTCCGGCCCGTTGCGCGCTTACGGGCAGCAGATGGCCAAGGATCTCGACGATATTTGCGGCTACATCTTCATGCACAAATCCCCCTCCTGCGGCCTGGAGCGAGTCAAGGTCTATCAGGCCAATGGCTATCCAGCGCCCGAGGGCGGCCGCGGGTTGTTCGCCGCCGCCTT
Organism: Pseudomonas sp. B21-035; assembly: GCF_024748945.1. Classification (NCBI taxonomy): domain Bacteria; kingdom Pseudomonadati; phylum Pseudomonadota; class Gammaproteobacteria; order Pseudomonadales; family Pseudomonadaceae; genus Pseudomonas; species Pseudomonas sp. B21-035. Next base: position 855,916 of record NZ_CP087179.1, on the reverse strand, counting down.
CTGTGAGCAGCGTCCCGATTTACCGGTGGAAGAAGATGGCAGGCTCTGTGATCCGGTGCTGCGCGAGAACTTCATCACCCGGGTATATGCCTACGCCGACTGGCAGCAGCTGATCGCCGCTGGCGTCAGCCGCGGCGCCCTGATCGCGTTTCATTCCCGCTACAAGTACCAGCTGATGGCGCACAACCCGCAGCAGTACAAAGTCCTGGGCAAGCTGTTGGGCAGCATGGGCCGCGACGACGATCCCGAGTTGCTCGCCCCGCGTTACTTCAGCCAGTTGATCCAGGCCCTGAGCCGCTGCGCCAGCCGTGGCACCCACAGCAATGTACTGTTGCACCTGAGCGGTTACCTGCGCGATGCCTTGAGCCGCGCCGACAAGCAGGAAATCCAGCAACTGATCAGCCAGTACCATGCCGGCGTGGTGCCGCTGGTGGTGCCGCTGACCCTGCTCAAGCATCATTTGCGCAAGCATCCCGACCCCTACCTGGCGCAGCAGGTGTACTTGCAACCGCACCCGGAAAACCTGAGCCTGCGCAATGCCATCTGAAGCCTTGTTGCCGATCCGCGAGGTGACGCGCCTGACCGGTATCAACCCGGTCACCCTGCGTGCGTGGGAGCGTCGTTACGGCTTGATCGTGCCGCAACGCACCGGCAAGGGGCATCGCCTCTACAGCCAGGAAGACGTCCAGCGTATCCAGCAGATCCTCACCTGGCTTGACCGGGGCGCGGCGGTCAGCCAGGTCAAAGCCTTGCTGCAAGCCAGCCCGGGGGAGTCACCGTCGCCGGCCGGCAGCGACTGGCAGGCCCTGCGCGAGCAACTCAAGGAAGCCATCGCCGCCCTCGCCGAGCGCCGGCTTGAGCAGCAGGTGAACCAGGCCATGGCCCTGTACCCGGCGGCAACCCTCTGTGAACAGCTGTTGATGCCGCTGCTTGCCGACCTCGAACTGCGCTGGCAGGGCCAATTCGCCACTGGCCTTGAGCAGGTGTTCTTTTTCTCGTGGCTACGCAGCAAGCTCGGGGCACGGCTCTATCACAACAACCATCAGCTCGGCGGCGCCCCCTTGCTGCTGGTAAACGGCTCTGACCTGGCCTTCGACCCACGGCTGTGGCTGACGGCCTGGCTGGCCAGCAATGCCGGTTACCCGGTGCAGGTCTTCGACTGGCCACCACCGGGCAACGAGCTGAGCCTGGCGGTCGCCCAGTTGCGGCCATGGGCGTTGCTGCTGAGCATCGACAAGTCGCTGGACATCGCCCGCTTACAAAGAAACCTGGCCGACGTCGAAATTCCGAAACTCCTGTGCGGCCGCGCAGTCAGCATTCATAAGCATGCCCTGCAAGCCTGGACGGACGAGACGCTGTTTGTCCTCGATTCGCCCCAGGCGGCGCTTCAGTGCCTGCGCCAACTCAGGGGCGAACAGCCTGAATTTCACCTTCAAGGGTAACCAAACAGCATGCAACTGATCTGGCTGCGCAGCGACCTGCGCGTAATTGACAACACTGCACTGGCAGCAGCCTGCGAACGCGGCCCGACCCTGGCAGTATGGCTGCTCAGCCCTGGGCAGTGGCAGGCCCATGACGATGCGCCGTGCAAGGTCGACTTCTGGTTGCGCAATCTGCAAAGCCTGCGTGCGGCACTGGCGCAGTTGAACATCCCCCTGCTGATCCGCTACGCCGACACCTGGCAGCAGGCACCGCAGGTCTTGCTGCAGCTGTGCCAGGAGCATCAGGTGCAGGCGCTGCACTTCAACGAGGAATATGGCGTTAATGAAAGCGCCCGCGACCAGGCGGTGCAGGCTGCCCTGGGCGAGCACGGTATTGCCGCGCACGGCTATCTTGACCAGTTACTGTTCCGCCCAGGCAGCATCCTGACCCGCAGCGCCAGCTACTTTCAGGTCTTCAGCCAGTTTCGCAAAGTTTGTTACGAACGCCTGCACCTGGGCGTGCCACCCTTGGTCAACCCAATCAGGGCGCAAGCGCCGACGGCTGTTGCCAGCGATCCGGTTCCCGTTGAGGTAGCCGGTTTCCCACACCCTGCGCAGGCCTTGCGCGAGCTCTGGCCTGCCGGTGAAGAAGAAGCACAGCAGCGTCTGCAACGCTTTATCGACGAATGCGCCGAGGACTACCAGAATCAGCGCGACCTCCCCGCCGTCGCCGGCACCAGCCAGCTGTCAGCCTATCTGGCCGCCGGGGTGATATCGCCGCGTCAGTGCCTGCATGCCGCGCTGAACCACAACTTCGGCGAGTTCGACAGTGGCAACCGCGGCCTGGTGACCTGGATCAACGAGCTGCTCTGGCGCGAGTTCTACAAACACATCCTGGTGGGCTATCCACGGGTCTCGATGCACCGTGCCTTCCGCCCGGAAACCGAGGCCCTGCCCTGGCGCCATGCACCGGAGGAACTCAAGGCCTGGCAGCAAGGACAGACCGGCATCCCGATCATCGATGCGGCCATGCGCCAATTGCTTGCCACCGGCTGGATGCACAACCGCCTGCGCATGATCGTTGCCATGTTCCTGACCAAGAACCTGCTGATCGACTGGCGCGAGGGCGAGCGCTTTTTCATGCGCCACCTGATTGATGGCGACCTGGCCGCCAACAACGGCGGCTGGCAGTGGAGTGCTTCGACCGGCACCGACGCAGCGCCCTATTTCCGCATTTTCAACCCTGTGAGCCAGTCTCAGCGTTTCGATAGCGCAGGGCATTTCATTCGGCAATGGCTGCCTGAGCTTGCCGACCTGGATGAAAAAAAAATCCACAATCCAGTGCCAGCTGGCGATCTTTTTGCTACTAATCATTATCCACAGCCTATTGTGGACCTCGGTAGCAGTCGCCAACGTGCGTTGAATGCATTCAGGAATTTACCCACGCGGCAGGAAGAGAGGGCAGTCATGTGAGCGAACCCATCGCGCGCAAGGTGTGGGTCACCGGCGCAAGCAGCGGCCTGGGCCTGGCGCTGGTGCAACAACTGCTTGAGCAGGGCTGGAAAGTCGCTGCCAGCGGACGTCCTTCGCCCGAGCTCAAGGGCCTTTCGCAGCTCAACCCCGAGCAGTTGCTTTTGCTTGACGGCAATCTCGATGATGGCACGCAGGCCGCACACGCAGGCCAGCAACTCCAGGCCCACTGGGGCGCCCTCGATTGCCTGCTGGTGAATGCCGGCACCTGCGATTACCTGGACCCTGGCCTGCCGCCGACGGCCATTTTCGAAGCCATCGCCAGCAGCAACCTGAGCGCTTCGGTTCATTGCTTGAACGTGGCAGTGCCGCTGCTGGAAAAAGGCCAGGCGCCACAGGTGCTGGCTGTGCTCAGCCGCTATTCGGCGCTGCAACTCTACGAGCCCAGCCAGCCGGCAACCCCGGACAACAACCTGACACAAGTGTTTCGCGCTGAGCGTCAGAAGCTCGAGAGCAAAGGCATCGCCTTGACCGTGGTCGCACCGCAGGCGTTGAAAACGCCACTGCTGGCGGTTCAGGTCCGACCTGAACAATGGACGCCGGAAACTGCTGCCGATGTGATCATCCAGCGTTTGCCAGAGCGCGCCCCCGAGCTACTGCTCGAAGCCCTCAACCTCAACAGCCTCTGGCCACTGCCCGAACTACCTGCAAGCCCTGTGTAAAACACAGGGCTGTGCTCTTTCAGGTCAGAGCGGCATGCGGTAGTGCAACGCGTAACTTTCTACCCCATCGTTGGGCGTTTGCAGCCCGGCGTTGGAGTAGTGGATCGCCCGCACGCCGACTTCATGCCCGCCGGCAAAGCGCAAACCAAAGCCGATGCGATCTTCGAACTGGAACGAAGAGCCGAGTTTGTTGCTTTCAACTTCGGTACTGGAGAATGCGGCCACACCAATACCGGCTTCGATATAGGGTTTGACCGACTCACCGGCGAACTCGTAAACGAACACCGGCGCAAACGACAGGCTGTGGTTACTCGACTTCTCGTCGCCATCCCAATAGGTGTAGGCACCGTCCCAATAGCCGGTGATACGGCCTACGCTGGTTTGCCACCAACTGACATCCCAGTTCGATTGCAGGCCGAGGCGATAGGTCATGGTCGAGTCGCCGGTCTGCCCGACCGAGAACGACACGTCCGCTGCTTGAGTTGTGAAAGATTGCCCCAGGGTAACGGCTGCAAGAGCAGCCAAGCAAAGCAGTTTCTTCATGAGAAACGTCCTTTTTCCTAATGCTGTTGTTGGTTTTTCTGTCTCACCAGACAATAAATAGAAATCGGCAGCGTTGCGTTAGTTCAGTCAATGTTGAGTGCTTTTCACACTTTTTTTACATTGGAAAGCTTCGCACACTGTCAGATTTATTCCACAACATTGGAAGGATCTTTCGCAAATGTTCAGGGCTGGCACTGGTCCAGAATTGCGCATCGCGCGCCGGTCCTGCAGCCAGCAATTCACCCTCGCCCAACAGGCGCTGCAATTGCCGGGCAACGGCGGCGCCGGTATCGATGATCGCCACCGAGGCGGGGATCATTTGCGCCAGCAGAGGCTTGAGGAAGGGGTAATGGGTGCAGCCCAGGATCAGGGTATCGCAGCCGGCGTCGAGCAAGGGCTTTACATACCCCTGGAGCATCTCACGCACCACCGGGCTACTCAGGTCGCCAGCCTCGATGCACTCCACCAGGCCCGGGCAAGGCTGGGTGATCACGCGAATGTCGTTGGCAAAGCGATCGAGCAAGGCAACGAACTTGGCGCTTTGCAGGGTGCCGGTGGTGGCCAGCACGCCGACCACACCGCTGCGGGTCGCGGCAGCGGCGGGTTTGACCGCAGGCTCCATCCCGACGATCGGCCAGTGCGGATACTGTTCGCGTAAATCTGCCACCGCCGCCACGGTGGCGGTGTTGCAAGCCAGGACCATGGCCTTGGCGCCTTGCTCGCGGAAGAACTCGGCGACCATGCGACAGCGCTGGCGGATGAACGCCGGCGACTTCTCGCCATAGGGGATGTAGCCGCAGTCGCCGACGTACAGCAGCGACTCGTCGGGCAGCAGGCGCTGGATCTCGGCCAGTACCGACAGGCCGCCGACTCCGGAATCGAAAACGCCGACCGGCGCCGCCGCAGCGTCAGCCATGATGCTCGCCACACACGCTGCAGCCCGGGTCGCGCTTGACCCGCAGCTCACGGAAGCGGCTGCCAAGGGCGTCGATCAACAGCAAGCGCCCCACCAGCGGCTCGCCGAAACCGGCCAGCAGCTTCAGCGCCTCAAGTGCTTGCAGGCTGCCAACCAGCCCCACCAGCGGGCCCAACACGCCGGCTTCGCTGCAGGTCAGTTCGGCTTCGCTGCCGTGCCCGTACAGGCAGTGGTAGCAGGGGCTTAGCGGGTTACGCGGGTCGAACACCGACAACTGCCCTTCCAGGCGAATCGCCGCGCCGCTGACCAGCGGTTTGCCGTGGGCGACGCAGGCAGCATTGACCGCTTCGCGGGTAGTGAAGTTGTCCGAGCAATCGAGCACCAGGTCCACGGCCTTGACCGCTTCAGCCAGGGAGTCCTCATCCAGCGCGCGGCGATGCGCTTTGAGGGTGATTTGCGGGTTGATCGCGGTGAGCCGGGCAAGCGCCGAATCAACCTTGCTCAGGCCTACCGACGCACTGTCGTGCAAGACCTGGCGCTGCAGGTTGGTGACATCCACCGTATCGAAGTCGGCCAGGTGCAATTCGCCAACCCCGGCGGCCGCCAGGTACAGCGCCACTGGCGAGCCGAGACCGCCGAGGCCGACGATCAGCGCCTTGCTGTTTTTCAGCCGCAGCTGACCGTCGATATCCACCTGCGCCAGGAGGATCTGCCGGCTGTAGCGCAACAGCTCCTGGTCGCTCAGCACGACAGCCGCCCCAGGGTGATGCGCTCGTGGCCGTTGAGGTCGAGGCGGCTTTCGATCTGCTCGAAATCATGCCTGGCCAGCAGCTCGCGCACGGCGGCGGCCTGGTCGTAACCGTGTTCGAGCAGCAGCCAGCCAGCCGGCAGCAGGTGCGCCGGCGCCTGGCTGACGATGCAGCGCAGGTCGTCCAGGCCGTCTTCGCCGGAGACCAGCGCGCTGCTGGGCTCAAAGCGCACGTCACCGGCCACCAGGTGCGGGTCGGCGGCGGCAATGTACGGCGGGTTGCTGATGATCAGGTCAAAGCGCTCGCCGGCCAGGGCATCGAACCAGTGGCTGCTGCGCACGTTGACGTTGTTCAGTTGCAGGCGCTGGCGGTTGCGCTCGGCCAGGGCCACGGCTTCGAGCACGCGGTCGACCGCGGTGACCTGCCACAACGGGCGCTCACTGGCCAGGGCCAGGGCAATCGCCCCGGTGCCGGTGCCCAGGTCGAGCAGCTTGACCGCACTACCCGGCAGCAACTGCAGGGCGGTTTCCACCAGCAGCTCGGTTTCCGGACGCGGGATCAAGGTATGCGGGGCCACTTCCAGGTCGAGGTTCCAGAACCCCTGCTGACCCAGAATGTAGGCCACCGGCTCACCGGCGCGGCGGCGCTGCAGGAAGTCGGCAAAGGTCAACGCCGCTTCGCTGCTGACAATCCGCTCCGGCCAGGTGTGCAGGTAGCTGCGCGACTTGCCGATGGCCGCCGCCAACAGCAGTTCGATATCCAGACGCGCGGTCGGCGAATCCGGCAGCTCCGCACCGCGGAGCAAGCTGGCAATAATCGTCATTTACTCACCCAGTGCCGCCAGTTGATCCGCCTGGTACTCGGCCAGCAACGGCTCGATTACCGCGTCGACCCCACCGGCCAGAACGTCATCCAGGGAATACAGGGTCAGGTTGATGCGGTGATCGGTCACCCGCCCCTGTGGATAGTTGTAGGTACGAATTCGTTCGGAACGGTCACCCGAGCCGACCAGCAGCTTGCGCTCGCTGGCCATGGCATTCTGCGCCGCGCTGGTCTGGATGTCGTTGAGCTTGGCCGACAGCCAGGACATCGCCCGGGCACGGTTCTTGTGCTGGGAACGTTCTTCCTGGCACTCGACGACAATGCCGGTGGGCAAGTGGGTGATGCGGATTGCCGAGTCAGTCTTGTTGATGTGCTGACCACCGGCACCGGAGGCACGGTAGGTGTCGACACGCAGGTCCGCCGGGTTGATCTCGATCGCCACCTGCTCGTCCGGCTCCGGCAGCACCGCCACGGTGCAGGCCGAGGTGTGAATGCGGCCCTGGGATTCGGTCTCGGGTACACGCTGGACGCGGTGGGCACCGGACTCGAATTTCAACTTGCCGTAGACGCTGTCGCCTTCGACCCGGGCAATGATTTCCTTGTAGCCGCCGTGTTCGCCCTCGTTCTCCGAGAGAATTTCCAGGCGCCAGCCGCGCTTTTCGGCATAGCGCGAATACATGCGGAACAGGTCGCCGGAAAAGATCGCCGCCTCGTCACCACCGGTACCGGCGCGGATTTCCAGGAACACGTTGCGCCCGTCGTTGGGGTCCTTGGGCAGCAACATGCGCTGCAGCTGGTTTTCCAGCTGCGCCAGTTGCTCCTTGGCTTCGCGCACTTCTTCCACGGCCATTTCGCGCAGGTCCGGGTCGCTGTCCTTGAGCAGCGCCTGGGCGCCGGCCAGATCATCCTGGACCTTGCGCCACTGGGCGTAGGCGACGGCGACCGGCTCGACTTCAGCGTATTCACGGGAATAGGCGCGAAAGCGCGTCTGGTCGCAAATGACCTCGGCATCGCCCAGCAGGGCGGTCAGTTCCTCGAAACGGTCCTGGAGCGTGTCCAGTTTATTCAGCAGCGACGCTTTCATTGCGGGGTTTTATCCGTCGAACCCTCGGAGAGGGCAAAGAGTTCCTGGGCCATGGCCAGCGCATCGAGGCGGCCTTCGGCAGAGAGCTTTTTCAGTTGCACGCTGGGCGCATGCAACAGCTTGTTGGTCAGGCCACGGGCCAGTTGCACCAGCACCTCATCGGCACTGGCGCCATTGGCCAGCAGGCGCTGGGCCTTTTGCAGCTCTTCGTCGCGCAGGCGCTCGCTCTGCTGACGGTAAGCCTTGAGTACATCCACCGCGGCCAACTCGCGCAGGCGCAGCATGAAATCTTCGGCGCCCACCGAGACCAGCTCTTCAGCGGCCTGGGCAGCACCCTGGCGGCTCTTGAGGTTCTCGGCGACCACTTCGTGCAGGTCATCGACGGTGTACAGGTAAACGTCATCGAGCTCGCCCACCTGTGGCTCGATATCGCGCGGCACGGCGATGTCGACCATGAAGATCGGCTTGTGCCGGCGCTGCTTCAGGGCGCTTTCCACCGCACCCTTGCCGAGGATCGGCAACTGGCTGGCGGTGGAGCTGATGACGATATCGCTGTTGACCAGCTCCTGGGGAATGTCGGCCAGCAGCACCGCATGGGCGCCGAACTGCTCGGCCAGGGTGCTGGCACGCTCCAGGGTGCGGTTGGCGACGACGATGCGCCGCACGCCCTGCTCGTGCAGATGGCGGGCGACCAGGGTGATGGTTTCACCGGCGCCGATCAGTAGCGCCTGGCTGCGGCCCAGGTCGCTGAAGATCTGCTTGGCCAGGCTCACGGCGGCAAAGGCCACCGACACCGGGTTTTCGCCGATGGCGGTATCGGTGCGCACCTGCTTGGCAGCGCTGAAGGTTGCCTGGAACAGCCGCCCGAGCAGCGGGCCGATGGTTCCGGCTTCGCGCGCCACGGCATAGGCCGACTTCATCTGGCCGAGGATCTGCGGCTCGCCCAGCACCAGCGAGTCGAGCCCGGAGGCCACCCGCATCATGTGCCGCACGGCATCGTGATCTTCATGGATGTAGGCGCTGGCGCGCAGTTCATCCAGGCTCAGTTGATGATATTCGGCCAGCCAGCGCAGGATGCTCTCCGCAGCCAGGTGGTCCTGCTCTATATAAAGCTCGCTGCGGTTGCAGGTCGAAAGGATCGCGGCTTCGCGGCTGGCGGTCAGTCGGCAGAGCTGCTGCAAGGCGTCCACCAGCTGCTCAGGGGTAAACGCCACGCGCTCGCGTACGTCTACCGAGGCAGTCTTATGGTTGATACCGAGGGCAAGAAAGGCCATGCAAGGTCGCTGATTGTGACGAGAAGCCGATAATTGTCCTACTTCGCAGAGCGCAGAACAACCACCGCTCGCTATTGTCTCTATAGTCTACCCCTACCGAGACCTTCGCTTATGGGTTTGCCCCGGCGCTTGTGTCATGATGATCCGACCGCTGGTAAGCCGCCCAAATCCCGATTATGAATAGATCCTACGCGTTGCTCCTTGCCCTTGCCTTGCTCCAGGGCTGCCAGACCCTGGCTCCGGATTCCCCGGATGCCAAGGCGCCTGCAGATGCCGCCCCGGTGCAACCGGCCAAGCCCACCGTCTACGGATCGTTCAGCCAGGACACCGTGTACAGCCTGCTGACCGCAGAACTTGCCGGCCAGCGCGATCGTTTCGATATCGCCCTGGACAATTACGTCAGCCAGGCAATCAAGACTCAGGACCCGGGTATTTCCGAACGCGCCTACCGCATCGCCGAATACCTGGGCGCCGACCAGGCCGCGCTCGACACCTCGCTGATCTGGGCGAAAAACGACCCCGGCAACCTCGACTCCCAGCGCGCCGCCGCCATCCAGCTGGCTCGCAGCGGTCGCTATGACGAGTCCATGGTCTACATGGAAAAGGTCCTTCAGGGCCAGGGCGACACCCACTTCGACTTCCTCGCCCTGTCGGCACTGGAAACCGACCCGGACACCCGCGCCGGCCTGCAAAACAGTTTCGATCGTCTGTTGGTGAAGTATCCTGACAACGGTCAGCTGGTGTTCGGCAAGGCCCTGCTGCTGCAACAGGATGGCAAGGCCCAGGCGGCCCTCGACCTGCTCGAAGAACACCCGCCCGAAGCCGGCGAGATTGCCCCGGTGCTGCTGCGCGCGCGCCTGCTGCAAGGCCTGGACCGCGGCAAAGAGGCCCTGCCGCTGCTGCAGAAAACCATTCGCCAGTACCCGGACGACAAACGCCTGCGCCTGACCTACGCGCGCATGCTGGTCGAGCAGGATCGCCTGGCCGATGCCAAGGCCGAGTTTGTCAGCCTGGTCCAGCAATACCCGGACGACGATGAACTGCGTTACTCGCTGGCCCTGGTCAGCCTGGAAACCAAGGACTGGGACGAAGGCGCCGGCTACCTCGAAGAGCTGATCGCCCGCGACAGCCATGTCGATGCCGCGCACCTGAACCTGGGGCGCATCCATGAAGAACGCAACGACCCCGAAAGCGCCCTCAACGAGTACGCCCTGGTCGGCCCCGGCAACGACTATCTGCCAGCGCAACTGCGCCAGGCCGACATCCTCATTGCCAACGGCCGCAGCGCCGAGGCCTCGCGGCGCCTGGCCGCAGCCCGCGAAGCCCAGCCCGACTACGCGATCCAGCTGTACCTGATCGAAGCCGAAGCCCTGGGCAACAACGACAAGGACGCCCAGGCCGAGCAGGTGCTGCAGCAAGCGATCAAGCAGTACCCGGACGACCTCAACCTGCTGTACACCCGGGCCATGCTTGCGGAAAAGCGCAACGACCTGGCGCAGATGGAAAAAGACCTGCGCAGCATCATCAGCCGCGAGCCGGAAAACGCCATGGCCCTCAACGCCCTGGGCTACACCCTGGCTGACCGCACCAGCCGTTATGCCGAAGCCAAGACCCTGATCGACAAGGCGCACCAGATCACCCCGGACGATCCGGCGGTGCTCGACAGCCTCGGCTGGGTCAACTACCGCATGGGCAACCTCGACGAAGCCGAGCGCCTGCTGCGCCAGGCCATCGAGCGTTTCCCCGATCACGAAGTCGCTGCCCACCTGGGTGAAGTGCTCTGGGCCAACGGCAAGCGCCGCGAAGCCCGCCAGGTCTGGGCCAAAGGTTTCGAAGCCCAGCCCGACAGCCCTATCCTGCGCAAGACCGTCCTGCGCCTGACCGGATCCGAGACTCTATAAGCCTATGTTTTTGCGCCACTGCATCACCTTCTGCCTGATTGCCCTGCTTGCCGGTTGTGCCGGCTTCGGCTCCCGTGAGGCCCTGCGGGGCGAAGGCAACCCCCAGCTGTGGCGCGAGCACAAGCAACAGCTGAGCACCCTCGATGGCTGGCAGATCAACGGCAAGGTCGGCATCCGCGCGCCGAAAGACTCCGGCAGCGGCACGCTGTTCTGGCTGCAGCGCCAGGACTACTACGACATCCGCCTGTCCGGCCCGCTCGGCCGCGGCGCTGCACGCCTGACCGGGCGCCCCGGCGGCGTCACCCTCGAGGTCGCCAACCAGGGCCGCTTCGAGGCGCAAAGCCCGGAAGCCCTGCTGGCCGAACAACTGGGCTGGGAGCTGCCGGTGTCGCACCTGGTCTGGTGGATTCGCGGCCTGCCCGCCCCCGACAGCAAGAGCCAGCTGACCCTCGACGGCGACAGCCGCCTGGCCAGCCTCAAGCAGGACGGCTGGGACGTGCAATACCTGAGCTACGCCGAACAGAACGGCTACTGGCTGCCCGAGCGGATCAAGCTGCACGGGCAAAACCTCGACGTGACCCTGGTGGTCAAAGACTGGCAACCACGGCAACTGGGCCACTGATCAATGAACACTGCAACCCTGACCCTGCCGGCCCCGGCCAAGCTCAACCTGATGCTGCACATTCTTGGCCGCCGCGCCGATGGCTACCATGAGCTGGAAACCCTGTTCCAGTTTCTCGAGCATGCCGACGAGCTGTCTTTCGCCCTGCGCGAAGACGGTGAAGTGCGCCTGCACAGCGAGATCGACAACGTCCCCCATGAAAGCAACCTGATCGTCAAGGCCGCGCGCAAGCTCAAGGCCCTGACCGGCTGCGACAAGGGCGTGGATATCTGGCTGAAAAAAATCCTGCCCATGGGCGGCGGCATTGGCGGCGGCAGCTCCGACGCCGCCACTACCCTGCTCGGCCTCAACCATTTATGGCAACTGGGCTTGAGCGAAGACCAGCTGGCTGAACTGGGCCTGAGCCTGGGCGCCGACGTGCCGGTTTTCGTCCGCGGCCATGCGGCGTTCGCCGAGGGCGTGGGCGAGAAGCTGACCCCGGTCGACCCCGAAGAGCCCTGGTATGTCGTGCTGGTCCCGCAAGTATTTGTTAGCACAGCAGAAATTTTTTCAGATCCGCTGTTGACACGTGATTCCTTGCCCCTTAAGATGCGCCCCGTTCCCAAGGGAAACAGTCGAAATGACTGCCAACCGGTGGTAGAGCAGCGTTACCCAGAGGTACGCAATTCATTGAATTTGTTAAACGAATTCACTGAGGCTCGGCTTACCGGAACTGGAAGTTGTGTGTTTGGGGCCTTCCCAAACAAAGCTGAAGCTGATAAAGTTTTGGCCCTTCTTGCAGAGACCCAAACAGGGTTTGTAGCTAAGGGAAGCAACGTTTCGATGTTGCATCGCACGCTGCAGAGTCTGCTCTAGGAATCGAGCACCAGGTGCTCGCAGCAACAGATACAGGGGCGTCGCCAAGCGGTAAGGCAGCAGGTTTTGATCCTGCCATGCGTTGGTTCGAATCCAGCCGCCCCTGCCATTTTCCTTATACTCATCCAGGTATACCCTCAGCCTTCAGGTACTGCGCGTGTCCAAGATGATGGTCTTTACGGGGAACGCTAACCCCGATCTGGCTCGGCGTGTCGTACGTCAGCTGCATATCCCACTGGGTGATGTTTCTGTCGGCAAATTCTCCGACGGCGAAATCAGCACTGAGATTAATGAAAATGTTCGTGGTAAGGACGTTTTCATCATTCAGCCGACTTGCGCGCCAACCAACGATAACCTGATGGAACTGGTAGTGATGGCCGATGCCTTCCGCCGCTCCTCAGCTTCCCGAATCACTGCCGTGATTCCTTACTTCGGATATGCCCGCCAGGATCGCCGTCCGCGTTCGGCGCGTGTTGCTATCAGCGCCAAAGTCGTCGCTGACATGCTCACCGTCGTCGGTATCGACCGTGTTCTCACTGTCGACCTGCACGCTGACCAGATCCAGGGTTTCTTCGATATTCCGGTAGATAACATCTACGGCTCCCCCGTTCTGGTGGATGACATCGAAGACCAGCGTTTCGAGAACCTCATGATCGTGTCACCGGACATCGGCGGCGTCGTGCGTGCACGTGCTGTTGCCAAGTCCCTGGGTGTCGATCTGGGTATCATCGACAAACGCCGTGAAAAGGCCAATCACTCCGAAGTGATGCATATCATCGGCGACGTCGAAGGACGTACCTGTATTCTCGTCGACGACATGGTCGACACCGCCGGCACCCTGTGCCACGCGGCCAAGGCCCTGAAAGAACACGGCGCTGCCAAGGTTTACGCCTACTGCACGCACCCTGTCCTCTCGGGTCGGGCGATCGAGAATATCGAGAACTCCGTGCTGGACGCACTGGTGGTGACCAACACCATCCCGCTGTCCGCTGCAGCACAAGCCTGTGACCGTATCCGTCAACTGGATATTGCACCGGTTGTTGCCGAGGCGGTTCGCCGCATCAGCAATGAAGAATCGATCAGCGCGATGTTCCGCTGAGGGTTTTCCCTCGCGAACCTCTCGTTGACGAAAAGCGCCCCGCCCCAACACCTGTTGTTGGGGCGGGGCTTTTTTGCCCACCCCGTTTGGCGCTGGTCGCAAACGCCTGCGGGAGATGGCTATTTTGGAGATACAAAATGACTGATTTCACTCTGAACGCCCAAGCGCGTACCGACCTGGGGAAAGGTGCGAGCCGCCGCCTGCGTCGTCTCGCCGCCCAGATCCCTGCCGTTGTTTACGGTGGTGACAAAGAAGCTCAATCCCTGACCATCGTGGCCAAGGAAATCGCCAAACTGTTCGAAAACGAAGCTGCCTACAGCCACGTTATCGAGCTGAACATCGACGGCAAGAAAGAAAACGTCGTTGTCAAAGCGATGCAGCGTCACCCAGCCAAGCAGTTCATCCTGCACGCTGACTTCGTCCGCGTTGTTGCTGGCCAGAAACTGACCGCCAAAGTACCTGTGCACTTCGTCAACGAAGAAGCTCCGGTCAAGAAAGGCGGCGAGATCTCCCACGTTGTCAACGAGATCGAAGTTTCCTGCGAAGCCAAAGACCTGCCTGAGTTCATCGAAGTCGACCTGGCCAACGCCGAAGTCGGCGCGATCATCCACCTGTCGGACCTCAAAGCTCCGAAAGGCGTCGAGTTCGTCGCTCTGGCTCACGGTAACGACCTGGCTGTTGCCAACGTTCACGCTCCGCGTGTAGCGCCTGAAGCTGCAGAAGGCGCTGCCGAGTAATCTACTCAGCACGCCGGCGTTGACCGGGTTACAGTGCCCCGCACTGTAACCCACAACTCCAAGGAAGAGCCCCTGACGTGACCGCCATCCAACTGATCGTCGGCCTGGGAAACCCCGGCCCCGAATACGAACAGACCCGGCATAACGCAGGGGCTCTTTTCGTAGAACGCATTGCCAGCGCCCAGCGCGTCAACCTGACCGCTGACCGCAAGTATTTCGGCCTGACGGCTAAATTCAGCCATCAGGGCAACGACGTTCGTCTGCTGATCCCGACCACCTACATGAACCGCAGCGGCCAGGCCGTTGCTGCACTGGCGAACTTTTTCCGCATCCCGCCAGATGCCATCCTGGTGGCCCACGACGAACTCGACCTGCCTCCCGGCGTCGCCAAGCTCAAAAAGGGCGGCGGCCATGGCGGGCACAACGGGCTGCGCGACATCATCGCCCAGCTCGGCAACCAGAATGACTTTCACCGTCTGCGGCTTGGCATCGGCCACCCGGGTGACAGCAGCAGGGTCTCCGGTTTCGTCCTCGGCAAGGCGCCACGCGCCGAGCAGGAGAAGCTGGACGCCAGTATCGATTTTGCCCTCGGCGTGCTGCCGGACATCCTCGCCGGCGACTGGACGCGTGCGATGAGAGAGCTGCACAGCCAAAAGGCCTGACTCCACGAAGAGGGATTCACCATGGGTTTCAATTGCGGCATCGTCGGCCTGCCCAACGTCGGCAAGTCCACCCTGTTCAACGCCCTGACCAAATCCGGCATCGCCGCCGAGAACTTCCCGTTCTGCACCATCGAGCCGAACAGCGGCATCGTGCCGATGCCCGATGCACGCCTGGACGCGCTGGCGGCCATCGTCAAGCCGAACCGCGTGCTGCCGACCACCATGGAATTCGTCGACATCGCCGGCCTGGTTGCCGGTGCCTCGAAAGGTGAAGGCCTGGGCAACAAGTTCCTCGCCAACATCCGCGAGACCGACGCCATCGCCCACGTGGTGCGCTGCTTCGAAGACGAGAACGTGATTCACGTCTCCAACAGCGTCAACCCCAAGCGCGACATCGAGATCATCGACCTGGAACTGATCTTCGCCGACCTCGACAGCTGCGAGAAGCAACTGCAGAAGGTTGCGCGCAACGCCAAGGGTGGTGACAAGGACGCCCTGGCGCAGAAAGCCATCCTCGAAAAACTGATCCCGCACTTCACCGAAGGCAAGCCTGCGCGCAGCCTGATGAAGAACATGGCAGACGACGAGAAGGCCCTGATCCGCGGCTTCCACCTGCTGACCAGCAAGCCTGTGATGTACATCGCCAACGTTGCCGAAGACGGTTTCGACAACAACCCGCACCTGGACGTGGTCAAGGCCATTGCCGAAGAAGAAGGTGCGATCGTGGTGCCGGTGTGCAACAAGATCGAAGCCGAGATCGCCGAGCTCGACGACGGTGAAGAGAAGGACATGTTCCTCGAAGCCCTGGGCCTCGAAGAGCCAGGCCTGAACCGCGTGATCCGCGCCGGTTACTCGCTGCTCAACCTGCAGACCTACTTCACTGCCGGCGTGCAGGAAGTCCGCGCCTGGACCGTGCGCGTCGGCGCCACCGCCCCGCAGGCGGCCGGCGTGATCCACACCGACTTCGAGAAAGGCTTCATCCGTGCCGAAGTGGTCGCCTACGACGACTTCATCCAGTACAAGGGTGAAAGCGGCGCGAAAGAAGCCGGTAAATGGCGTCTGGAAGGCAAGGACTACATCGTCAAGGACGGTGACGTGATGCACTTCCGCTTCAACGTCTGACCCGCTGCCAGCAGCCCGAAACCCCTTGAGGTCATGCCTCAAGGGGTTTTTCTTTGCCTGCGCCATGAGCAAACGCGGGCCAATACCTGGATCTATACTCAAAGCCGCATTCAAACGGCTCTTGTCCACAGATCAGGTATCGGCGCATGGCTAAGAAAAAGGAAAAGCAAGACAGCAGCGAACGCCTCCCCCGTAAAGAATACGAGCAAGCCCTCAAGGCCCTGCACATCGAGCTGGTCAAGTTGCAGCAGTGGGTGGTGGCCAAGGGTTTGAAGGTCTGTATTGTCTTCGAAGGCCGCGACGGCGCCGGCAAGGGCGGCACCATCAAGGCCATCACCGAGCGCGTCAGCCCGCGGGTGTTTCGCGTGGTGGCGCTGCCAGCACCGACCGAACGGGAAAAAAGCCAGATGTACGCCCAGCGCTACATACAGCACATGCCCTCGGCCGGCGAAGTGGTGATCTTCGACCGCAGCTGGTACAACCGCGCCGGCGTCGAGCGGGTGATGGGCTTTTGTACCGAAGAGCAGTCCAGCAAGTTCCTGTCAGTGGTGCCATCGTTCGAGAAGATGCTGGTCGAGTCCGGCATCGTGCTGGTCAAGTACTGGCTGGAAGTCAGCCCTCAAGAGCAGGAGCGGCGCCTTAAGGAGCGCATCACCGATGGCCGCAAGATCTGGAAGCTGACGCCGATGGACCTCAAGTCCTTCACCCGTTGGGACGACTACACCCGCGCACGGGATGACATGTTCGCCGCCTCCGACACCTCCTGGGCCCCCTGGTATGTGGCGGTTTCCGAAGACAAGCGGCGGGTGCGCCTGAACATCATCAGCCACTTTCTCAAGCAGGTGCCCTACGAGGACATCACCCACAAACAGAAGATCGAGCTGCCTAAGCGCGGCAAGATCGGCCGCTACAAAAGCACCCGCTACACCTCGCGCATGGTGCCAGAGCGCTTCTGAAGCGCCAAGCGTGCTAGGCAGCGCCCTGCCCGGCACGCTGGGCGCGGAAGGCCCGGCGCCGGGCGCTGCGGGCGAATACCACGAACAGCGCGGCCATGGCCGTCAGCGCCATCGGCAGGCCATGGGGAGCGACGTCCATGGCCGCACCACTGAGCAGCGGCCCGAGCAGGCTGCCGACGCCCCAGAGCAGGCCGACGCTGGCGTTGGCAGTGACCAGGTCCTGGCCCTTGAACTGCTGGCCGATCAGCACCAGCGCCAGGGTGTAGACCCCGCCAGCCACCGCGCCGAGCACCACCAAGGCCGGCCACAGCAGCCATTGCATACCGATCAGCCATGGCAGCGCCAGGCCGATCAGCATCGCCACCACACCGCACACCAGGTGTACGGTGGTGCGCTCGCAGCGGTCGGCCAACCAGCCGATCGGCAACTGGAAGAGCATGTCGCCGGTAAGAATCACCGTCACCATCAACGCTGCTACGCCCACGGCGTAGGCATGGTTGGTGGCATACACCGGCAGCAGCGAAAGGATCACCGCGTCGAAGAACGAGAAGAACAGCACGCCCATGCACAAGGCCGGCGCCACGCGGAAAAAGCCCGCCAGGGAAAAGCTCTTGCCGCCCTCCTCGCCATGCTCGACGTGGTCATTGGGCACCGTCAGCACGATGCACAGCAGCGCCAGGCCATAGCAACCTGTCACCACCGTGGTCACCCAGGTGCTCTGCGCGCCGAGCAGCGCCAGCATCGCCGGGCCGAGCATCTGGAAGCCGGTAAAGGCGGTGGCGTACAGGGCCATGATCTTGCCGCGGTTGTGTTCCGGGCTCAGCTCGTTGACCCACGACTCGCCGAGAATGATGGCAATGCCCATGCCGATCCCCAGCGCCAGGCGCAACAGGGCAAGCAGGTAGAGCGAGGAGAAGCCCCATTCGAGCAGGCCGATGCTCAAGGTGCACAGGCCGAAACACAGCAGGTAGATGGTGCGCCGGGTCAGGTGCCGGCAGCAGGCATCGACCATGAACGCCGAGAGCATCATCCCCGCCGCCGGAATGGCCGAGACGATACCGATCTGCAAGGTACTGGCACCTGCGTCGAGCAAACGCAGCGACACCAATGGCAAACTCGCCCCGAGGCTGAAACCGACTACCGAAACCGCAAACAACAAGCCCAGCAACAAACGCGTATTCATCACCACTCCGAACTCACCGGCGCAAAGCACCACATCGCACCTGCGCAGGCGCATACATGACCGTAATAAGATTTGCATACAGGCGCGCCAGCCACGGCAGAACGCCGGGCATGCAGCTGCCAGGTCAGGAGGTGGGGCGGTGAGGCGAGAAGGTAAAGGCGAACAGCACACTGCGCCGACGCTTGAGGACGGTATCGCTCGGCCAGTCGCAGCAGCGGGTCAGGACGACCGGCTGGCGATGCGCGAATGTGTGGCTGAAGCGGCTCATACGTCGGTTACACCGTAAAGGATGGGCGGCACTCTAGGAGAACCCGTGCCACCCGTCAATAGCCCGTCCTTGAGCCTTCAGCGCTTGCCGGTGGACGGCAGCAGGATCGCCAGCAGGCCGAACAGCGGCAGGAACGAGCACAGGCTGTAGACGTACTCGATGCCCTTGAGGTCGGCCAGATAACCCAGCGCCGCCGCGCCGATGCCGCCAAAACCGAACATCAGGCCGAAGAAGATCCCGGCGATCATGCCGACGTTACCCGGCACCAGCTCCTGGGCGTAGACGACGATGGCCGAGAATGCCGAGGCGAGAATGAAGCCGATGATCACGCTGAGCACGCTGGTCCAGAACAGGTCGGCATAAGGCAGCATCAGGGTGAACGGCGCAACGCCGAGGATCGAGAACCAGATCACCGCCTTGCGCCCGATGCGGTCACCGATCGGGCCGCCAAAGAAGGTCCCGGCCGCTACCGCGCCGAGGAACAGGAACAGGTACAGCTGCGAGCTGGCCACCGACAGGTCGAACTTCTCGATCAGGTAGAAGGTGAAGTAGCTGGTGAGGCTGGACATGTAGAAGTACTTGGAAAACACCAGCAGCCCCAGCACCACCAGGGCGCCGATCACCCGCTGGCGGGAAAGGCCATGGGTGGCGCGCTGGCCCTGCTTGGCCTTGAACAGGTTGAGGTGTTCCTTGTACCAGCGGCTCAGGCCGTAGGTGACCAGCACGGCGCAGACCGCGAACAGGCCGAACCAGGCCACATTGCCCTGGCCGAAGGGAATGATGATCGCCGCCGCCAGTAACGGGCCGAAAGCGGAGCCGGCGTTGCCGCCGACCTGGAAGGTCGACTGCGCCAGGCCAAAGCGCCCACCGGAGGCCAGCCGGGCGATACGCGAGGTTTCCGGGTGGAAGGTCGACGAACCGATACCCACCAGCGCCGCCGCCAGCAGAATCATCGGGAAACTGCCGACATACGCAAGCATGACGATCCCCACCAGGGTGCACAGGGTGCCCAGCGGCAACAGGTTCGGCATCGGCTTGCGGTCGGTGTAAAAGCCGACCCAGGGCTGCAGCAGCGACGCAGTGATCTGGAAGGTCAGGGTGATCAGCCCGATCTGGGTAAAGGTCAGGCCGTAGTTGGCCTTGAGCAGCGGATAGATCGACGGCAGCACGGCCTGGATCAGGTCGTTGATCAGGTGCGCCAGGGCACAGGCGGCGATGATACGCATCACCAGCGGGCTGCTCTGGGCAGTTGCGGTGCTGGCGGGTGACGTTGACGAGGCAGTGCTCACAGCCATGACAAAAGCTTCCATCCGGGGGGCGGGATCCAATTATCCAGAAATCGTTAGCAAGCGCACTATTCTTTTCGACCAACGTGCTTTTGACGTACTTGTTAATAATTCTCAATAACGTTAGCATCGGCTGCGTTTTTACAGACTCCACTGCCTGCCTATTCGAGGCCCGCATACGCCATGTCCGACGACCAGGACAACCGCAGCTTGTCGCTGCTCTATCAGCATCACCGCAGTGAACTGCTGGCCTTCCTGACCCGCCGCGTGCGCTGCCAGGAAACCGCCCGCGACCTGCTCCAGGATGCCTTTGTGCGGCTGATGCACAGCGAGCGGGGCGAGGTTGGCAACCTGCGGGCCTTTTTGTACCGCATCGCCAACAACCTGAGCATCGACCATGCTCGGCGCAGCCAGGTACGTGGGGTCAATGACGAGCAGGCGCTGGAGCATCTGCTCAACGAAACCTCACCCGAGCGCAGTGCCGTGGCCGGAAATACCCTTGACCATCTTGAACGCCTGATCGACGGCCTGCCCTCGCCGACCCGCGAGGTATTTTTACTCGCCCGGGTCGAGCAATTGAGCTACAAGGACATCGGCGCGCGCCTGGGACTCGACCCTCGTGCGGTCGAGCGTCATTTGAACAAAGCCCTGAGCCATTGCGCCGCGGCTGCCCTGCATAACCGAAACAAGACTGACCAGCCATGAACCCATCGCCAAATTCTGCCCATCCGAACGAGCCTGGCGACCGCGAACAGCAAGCCCTGGACTGGTTTACCCGGCTGCGCGCCCACGATGTTCCGCGGGAGGAACGCCAGGCCTTTGAACGCTGGCGCCTGGACCCCGAGAATGCCCGCACCTTTGCCGAGGTCGAGCTGTTCTGGCAACAACTGGAGATGCCCGCGCGTCGCCTGCACAAGGTCAAACGGGGTACGGCCCCACGCTCCTGGGGGGGCTGGGCGGTGGCGGCGAGCATCCTGCTGATCAGCGGCCTGGTGATGTTGCAGTTGCCATTGCTGCAGCGCTTGAACAGCGATGTCGCCACCGCGGTTGGCGAACGCCGGCAGATCCAGCTGGCCGATGGCTCACGGCTGACCCTCGACAGCGCCAGCGCCGTCGATATCGACCTGCGCGGGCCGGTGCGCACGCTGCGCCTGGTGCAAGGGCAGATGTTCATTGAAGTGACCCACGATGGCCGGCCCTTCGTGGTCGATGTCGACGAGGCCCAGGTACAGGTGCTGGGTACGCGCTTCTCGGTCAGCCGCGGCCGCGATCACGATGAAGTGGTGCTGCTCAAAGGCAAGGTCGAGGTCAGCAGCGCCGGCGACAAACGCATGCTCGCCCCTGGTGAACGTGTGACGCTCAGCGCCAGCCGCCTGGACCAGGTCGAGAAGGTCGATGCCGAACGCCTGCTGGCCTGGCGCGAGGGGCAGTTGCGGGTGCGTGAGGTGCCCTTGCGCCGGGTGCTCGAACAGCTTGCCGAGTACCAGGGCAGCCGCCTGCTGTACATCGATGAACAGGTCGGCCGGCGCCCGGTCAGTGGCAGCTTTAACCTCGACCAGGCCGCCACTGCCATCGATGCCCTGGCGCGCACTCAGAACCTCAACGTGAGCAACCTGGCCGGGCAATGGATCATCGTCCGCTAAGCCGGTGAAAAT
Organism: Pseudomonas sp. B21-035; assembly: GCF_024748945.1. Lineage (NCBI taxonomy): Bacteria > Pseudomonadati > Pseudomonadota > Gammaproteobacteria > Pseudomonadales > Pseudomonadaceae > Pseudomonas > Pseudomonas sp. B21-035. The sequence goes on along the minus strand of NZ_CP087179.1, from coordinate 834,569 downwards.
ATATTTCCCAGGCATTCGGTAATTGTCTTTGCTGCTGCGTCACACCTCCACATAAGAAGCATTATCGTTTGTATTCTCTGGGGGAGGACACATGCAGTACCCACGCGATTTCGGATTCAGCCGTCAGCCACTGGCCCGCGCCATCCTTGCCGCCAGCCTGTTTTCCACAACCCTGGGCCTGCCGCTGCAGGCCGCCGAGTCTGCCCAGACCCAGGCCCAGGCGCTAGATTTCAACATCCCCGCGCAAGCCTTGGCCGATGCCCTGGACCAGTTCAGCGCCCAAAGCGGGCTGCAGGTGATCTACGACGCCAACCAGCTGGCCGGGCGCTCGTCGCCGGGGGTCAAGGGCCGCATGAGCCCGACCCAGGCACTGCAGGCCCTGACTGCCGGCAGCAGCGCACGCCTGAGCCAACCCAACGCCAGCAGCTTTGTCATCGATTTACCGATGGAACTGGGCAGCGCCCTGCAACTGGATGCCATGAGCATTTCCGGCAAGGCACCGGGCTCGACCACCGAAGGCACCGGGCTTTACACCACCTACTCGTCCAGCAGCTCGACGCGCTTGAACCTGACACCCCAGGAAACCCCGCAGTCGCTGACCGTCATGACTCGCCAGCGCCTGGATGACCAGCGCCTGACCAATCTCAGCGATGCCCTCGAAGCGACCCCCGGGGTGATCGTCGTGCGCGACGGCCTGGGCGCCGAGACCGACAGCTACTACTCGCGCGGCTTCGTCATCCAGAACTACGAGATCGACGGCGTGCCGACCGTCACGCGGATGGACAACTACACCCAGAGCATGGCGATGTACGACCGCATCGAGATCGTCCGCGGCGCCAGCGGCCTGATCAGCGGCATGGGCAACCCGTCGGCGACCATCAACCTGATCCGCAAGCGTCCGACCGCCGAGGGCCAGGCCAGCGTCACCGGCTCGGCCGGCACCTGGGACCGCTATGGCACCGGCTTCGATGTTTCCGGGCCGCTGACCGAAAGCGGCAATGTGCGCGGCCGCCTGGTTGCCGACTACAAGACTGAAGGCGCCTGGGTCGACCGTTACAAGCTGGAGAGCCAGCTGCTGTATGGCATCACCGAGTTCGACCTGAGCGAAGATACCCTGCTGACCATGGGCTTCAGCTACCAGCGCACCGACGTCGACTCGCCGCTGCGCACCGGCCTGCCAACCCGCTTCAGCACGGGTGAGCGCAGCAATCTCAAGCGCTCGATCAACATGGCTCCGGACTGGTCGTACAACGACCACGAACAGACCAGCTATTTCGCCTCGGTGGAGCAGCAACTGGGCAACGGCTGGAGCGGCAAGATCGAGTACAGCCATTCCGAAAACAAGTTCGACGAAGTGTTCGGCTTTCTCATGGGCGAGCTGCAGCCCGACGGCAGCGGCCTGAGCCAGTTGCCGGTGCGCTTTTCCGGCACCCCGCGCCAGGACAACCTGGACCTGTACCTGACCGGCCCGTTCAGCCTGTTCGGCCGCGAACACGAACTGATCGGCGGCGTAACCCTGTCCAAGTACAACGAAAACGTACCGAGCTGGGGCGGCTGGCGCTACGACTACAACGCAACGCCAGGTGCGTCGGTGGAGAACATCTTCGACTGGGACGGCAAGCAGCCCAAGCCGGACTGGAGCATCAGTGGCAAATCGTCAATGGAAGAAACCCAGTATGCCGCCTACCTCACCTCGCGCCTGCACCTGACCGACGACCTCAACCTGATTCTCGGCAGCCGGGTCATCGACTGGAAGCGTGACACCGAGGACCGCCCGTACGGCGGTGAGAAGACCGAGGTCAACCGTAAAGAGACCGGTGTGTTCATCCCTTATGCCGGGGTGGTCTACGACCTTGATGAAACCTGGGCGCTGTACGCCAGCTACACCAAAATCTTCAACCCGCAAGCCTCCTGGGTCACCGACGAGAACAACAAGCCGCTCGACCCGATGCAAGGCGTCGGCTACGAGCTGGGCGTCAAGGGCAGCCATTTCGACGGCAAGCTGAACTCCAGCCTGGCGCTGTTCAAGCTCGAACAGGACAACCTGGCGATCTGGGTGCACGACAACGTCTACGACGCCAAGCAGGACACCACCTCCAAAGGCCTGGAAATGGAGCTCAATGGCGAGCTGGCCGAAGGCTGGCAGGCGTCGGCGGGCTACACCTACACCCTGACCACCGACAACCAGGATGAGCGCATTGCCACCGTGTATCCGCGCCACAGCCTCAAGACCTTCACCAGCTACCGCCTGCCGGGCATGCTCGACAAAGTCACCGTGGGTGGCGGGGTCAACTGGCAAAGCAAGGTCGGCACCGACCTGCACAGCTTCGACCAGGGCAGCTACGCGCTGGTCAACCTGATGGCGCGCTACAACATCAGCGAAAACCTCAGCGCCACGGTCAACCTCAACAACGTCTTCGACCGCGAGTACTACTCGATGGCGTCGTCGTACGGCAACTACGGGGCGCCGCGTAACCTGATGACCACGTTCAAATACGACTTCTGAGCCGGTTTACGGCTAAGCGGTTGATCGCGCGTTAATTTTTTTGAAAAAGAGTGTTGACACAAATCCGTTTCAGGCGAATAATGCGCGCCACTTGGCTACATAGCTCAGTTGGTTAGAGCATAGCATTCATAATGCTGGGGTCCGGGGTTCAAGTCCCTGTGTAGCCACCAAGTACTAAAAAGGGCTTACCGCAAGGTAAGCCCTTTTTTCTTGCCTGCGATTTTTACCCTGCCCGCTTAGCGCACATTGGCGAACACTACCGCCAGCCCCAAGCCGATCAAGGCCACACCAATCACCCGGTCAACCAGACGCTGGCGCTCGAGCATGGCCCGGCGCAACACCACGCTTGAGAAAAACACCGCCACCAGGCTGAACCACAACCAGTGGGCGAGCGACATGAACGCGCCATAGCCGAAGTTGACCGCCAGCGAACTGCCCGGCTGCACCACCTGGGTATAGGCACTGACCACAAAGAGCATGGTCTTGGGGTTCAGGGCGTTGGTCAGAAAGCCCGAACGAAATGCCGCCAGCACGCCGAGCTGACTGGCGCTGGTGCCATCCAGGGAAATCCGCGTAGTGTTGGTCAGCGACTTGTAACCCAGGTAAATCAGGTACCCCGCCCCCAGCACCTTCATCGCCAAAAACAGCGCCGGGCTCTGGCTGATGATCACCGCGATGCCCAGCACCGTGTACAGCACATGCACCTGCACCCCCAGGGCGATGCCCATTGCCGCCGCCAGGCCGGCGCGGCGGCCAAAGGCGTAGCTGCTGCGGGTCACCATGGCAAAGTCGGCGCCCGGGCTGATCACCGCCAGCACGGTAAACAGGGCAACGGCTATGAGTTCATTCACGTAAAGCTCCTCGATCTGCTAGGACAATGCACAGATAGCTCTGCACGCCGCCATTATCGAAAGCTTCGGGTAAGGCCAAAAGCGATTTATAGTGAGGCAAATCCGCTAGTTTTTCTCACAGATATGAAACTGCCTGCGCTGTCCGCCTTTCGCTATTTCGATGTTGCCGCGCAAACCCAGAGCTTTGTGCGCGCCGCCGAGCTGCTCAATGTCACCCACGGTGCGGTGAGCCGACAGGTGCGCCTGCTGGAAGAAACGCTGGGCGTGCAACTGTTCGAGCGGCGCAACCGGGCGATCTTTCTCACCGCCGCCGGCCGCGCCCTGCACGGCACCACGCTGTCGGTGTTCGAGCAACTGGAAGGCGCGGTGTACCGCCTGCAGCAACAGGCGCGGGAGAACGTGCTGGTGCTGTCGTGCGAGCCAACCATCGCCATGCGCTGGCTGATCCCACGGCTGCCGGCCTTTCATGCCGCCCACCCGGACATTCACCTGCACCTGGTGGCGGCTGGCGGGCCGATCGATTTTGCCCGCAACGGCGTCGATCTGGCCCTGCGCCGCGATGACTTTCGCTGGGACGCCAATCTGCACGCACTGAAGATCTGCGACGAATGGGTTGGCCCGGTGTGCAGTGCCACCCATAACTTTCCCGAACACGGCCTGGCCGGACAACGCCTGCTGCACAGCGCTTCGCGCCCCAACGCCTGGGCTACCTGGTTGCGTCATAGCGGGGAGTCGGCCAAGGGCAGTAGCCGCGCTGACTACGAGCACTTCTACCTGTGCATTCAGGCGGCGGCAGCCGGGCTGGGCGTGGCCATGGCCTCGCGCCTGATGGTCCAGGATGAAATCGACAGCGGCCAGTTGCAGGCGCCGCGCGGCTTTATCCAGGACCAGTCGGCCTACTACCTGCTCAGCCCCCAGACGCTGCTCGACGACGACAAAAGCCGCTGCTTCGCCGAGTGGGTGATCGGCCAGTCACAGGCCTGCCTCGCTCACCTTGACTGAGCCTTGCTGGCGGTAGCCGGCGCACAGAAGGAGGAGCCGGCACTGAAGTCGCCACCCCAGGTGCGGTAGCCCGCCGTGTCGATGTGAATGCGCCCCGACGGGTAACGCCCCAGGCCCATGTTCCAGTCCTTGCCATGGGCCTGCCAGAAGCTGCACAGCGGGTTCGGGTCGGCCCAGGCAGGTAGCAGCAGGTCGACCGCAAAGGCGCGGGTATGGGCGCTGGCCACGGCGCCACCGGCGCAGCGGTTGAGCACCGGGTCGCGGTAGGCCGAAACCACTTCATAGCGCTTGAGCACGCCCTGCTCGCCCAGGGTCTTGAGCAGCAGTAGGGTCGAACGTACTGCCGGCCACTGCGCCGCGGGCGCAAGCGCAAACGGCTCGGCCTTGCACAAACGCCAGTCACTGGCCGAGCGCAGCAATTGGTGGATAGGCACCACGCCATACAGGCGTGCATCCACCAGCATTTCACGAAAGGGCCGGGTCTGATGATCGCCCGCCCACTGAGCAAACAGGTACAGGTCACGCTCGTCAGCCTGCGCCTGCCGGGCAGCGAGCGCTGTCAGTAAAAGTCCTGCACCGATCCCGGCCTTGCACCACGTTTTCATCAGCCTGCTCCCCCTTCCCAACCCCCGGGAAATTCCTCCAGTATGGCAACCCTCCCGACTGCGGGGAGGAACTAACAAGGAGTTAAGCATGCACACGACTGCTCCACTGACCTTCGCCCTGGCCGCCATGACCCTGAGCAGCGCCGCCCTGGCTGATGCCCGCATCGACCTGGGCAGCCAGGAACGGGTGACCCGGCTGTTTGCCTACCCCAACAACTGCAACGTCATCTGCTTTCGCAACTGGACCCTTGAGCAAACCGTGGAGCACTACCTGACCCAGAGCGTGCAACGCGACGGTTACGCCGCGGCGACGGTAAAGGTCAAGCGCGACAACGACACACTACATGCCGACATCCAGGGCGTACCGAGCGACTACAGCAAGCCCCTGCAAGCGCTGCTCGACACCGGCGAGCTGGCCTACCAGGGCGCCACCCGGCTCAACCGCGAAGGCAAGTGGGCCTACAACTGGAACCTGTTCCTGCCCCTGGGCATGGCCCTGGAAAAGCGCCGCAGCATCGAGCTGCTGCATTTTCCACCGGACTACTCGCTGACCCAGGCCCAGGACTACCTGCGCTCCAACACCACCGACCGCTGGGCCACGCTGCTGACCTTCAACGGCATTCCTGCCGAGCAGACCCCGGCCTACCAGACCATCGTCGACATCGCCCCGATCGCCGCGCCAGCCAGCGCCGGCAAAGACCTGGAGGGCGTGTATGGCTACTTCAAGGATTATCAGCTGCAGATGGTCAAAGAGATGACCCGAACCGGCAACGGCGCCGCCTTGCCGATGGTTGCCTTCGGCTCGCCGGTGCGCAGCTGGATCGAGCAGCAGTACGGACCCAGGCTCTATGTACTGGGCCTGGCCAGCATCAGCCCGACGCCTGGGCAAAAGGTGCCGGTGCTGGGCGCCAATCACCCGAGCGCAATCTGGTATGCGGCAGATAAAACCAACTATGGCGGCGACCAGGACAAGGCCGATCAGGCCGGCCTGAAGATGATGGGCCAGGATTTGAGCGCTGCCTGCTGGCAGGCGGGCATGGGCCGCAACCCGGCGGCGGATGCCAAGGCAACGCTGGGGGCCTGTACCCAGAAGTGGCAGGTGACGGCGAAGAAGCAGACCTGCGAGCTGTATTTTCGCAGCATTCGCAACATGACCCCGGAGCAGGCTGGGGCCAAGTGCAATACCGGGGCGGTGACGCGGACGTTGCGTGATTTGCAGAAGTCTTGAGGTGAAGCCAATCGCGGCGACCCGACTTGCCCCGCGATTGGCTCAGTCCTGCGGACGCAAGCGGTACTGCGGCGGCAACTGGTCGAGGCCGCTGATGGTCGCGTTCAGGCTCTTCCAGCGGCCATCCTTGATGCCATAGATGCAACCATGCACCGACAGGCTCTGGCCACGGTGCCAGGCATTCTGGACGATGGTGGTATGGCCGACATTGGCCACCTGCTGGATCACGTTCAGCTCGCACAGGCGGTCCACCCGCTCTTCCTCGGTCGCAAGCTTGGCCAGCTCCACGCGGTTCTCGTAGTACAGGTCGCGAATCGAACGCAGCCAGCCGTCGATCAGGCCCAATTGGCGATCCTGCATCGAGGCCCGTACCCCGCCGCAACCGTAGTGGCCGGTGACCAGGATATGCTTGACCTTGAGCACGTCCACCGCGTACTGGATCACCGACAGGCAGTTGAGGTCGGTGTGCAGCACCACGTTGGCGACATTGCGATGAACGAACAGATCGCCCGGCAACATGCCGACGATCTCGTTGGCCGGAACCCGGGCGTCCGAGCAGCCGATCCAGAGGAATTCCGGAGTCTGCTGACGCGCGAGTTTGGCGAAGAAATCCGGATCTTCCTGCTTGATCGCATCGGCCCAGCGCGCGTTGTTATCAATCAGTTCTTGTAGATCGTGCATGTTCAAGCCTCATGGTTGGTGCGCATCTTGTGACAGGCGCCGGCCCGTTCAGGTCACGCCTTTGAATCTTCGGCCAACCGTCAGGTCCACCGCATACGCCCACCCGCAGGAGGATCGACCATGAGCCAGGAACACCGCCCGCTGCACGCCCCGCAACCCGCCCCGATCGACACCGACGAAGACCGCATGGGCTCGGTTGAAGAACTGCACTTTGACAAGGATACCCCCAATGTCGATGCCGGTTTCGACCCAACCGACGACGACCTCGAGCCAGAAACCCTGATCCCTGAAGACGGCGCCCGCTCGCCCGGCGAAGCCGGTGCGGATCACCCGGCAGACTGGGATTTGAGCGTAGTCGACGAAGATGACATCGGCGGCGGCAACGGCCTGGATGAAGCGGAACTGGCCCGGCGCGATCCGCTGGACGGCAAGCGCGAACCCTGAGCCGTTACTCGAACAGGGTGCAGGCCATGACCAGGGCGTCTTCGCGACCGCCGGCAACCGGGTAGTAGTCACGCCGGCGGCCGATTTCATTGAAGCCGTAGCGCTCGTACAGGCGGTAGGCCGACTGGTTGCTGGCGCGCACTTCGAGGAAGCACTCGCGACCGTTGCTCGCGTAGGCGCGCTTCATCAGCTCTTCCAGCAGGCGCAGGCCCAGGCCCCTGCCCTGGCTTTCCGGCTTGACGGTAATGTTGAGCAGGTGCGCCTCGTCGATGATCACGTTGATCACGCCGTGGCCGACCTGTTGCTCGCCTTCGAACATCAGCCAGATTTCATAGGACTTGAGCCCGTCGAGGAAAATCCCGCGGGTCCAGGGGTGGCTGAAGGCGGCGTATTCGATCTTCAGTACGGCATCCAGATCCGCCTCGGTCATCCGGCGAAAGCTGATTGTGTCACTCATTGCTTGGTTTCCAGCGCGCCATCAGCCGGCGCATGGCTTGCCAGACGTGCGCCTTGCGCTGCGGCTCGTCCATCAACAGTTCGAGCCCCGGCAAGGCCCAGGCAGCACCCAGGCCTTCAACCGGCAACTCGCGGTAATAAGCTTCGGCGTCGGCCTCACCGGCAAAGCGCACGGCAGGCAGGCCAATCAGCCACAGACAGACGCACGGCGCCTCTTCAAGCCGGGCCTGAATAAAGCCCTGGACGAAATCGGTCGCGGCCTGCGGGCCCTGGTCAAGGTTGCCGCGCACCAGCAACGGCCAGCGCACCGGCTCGCCGATGATCTGCGGGCTGTCCGGCAGGCCGGCGGCGCGCAGCATGTCCTTGAGCAGCAGGTAGGACGGGTCGCGGCTCTGGAGCGGCTCGCCGGTGGCAAGCTCGACCAGCAGCAGGCAGTTGCCGGCACGCAGCAGTTGCAGGGCAAAGCGTGGCGGTGGTACCGGCGCAGGCCTGGCAACCACGGGCTTTTCGGCTTCGTCCACCGCCTTGGCCGTCACTTTCGGCGTGCTGCCTGGGCGCGGGATCTCGATCTTCGGGCGCTCGCCAGAACGCACCAGCGGCGCGCTCGGCGCAACGCTGGCGGGGGCAGGTGCCTGCTCCTGCGGCTCGAACGCCGGTTCCTCGAGTGCCGCCACCGGCAACAACAGCTGCGGGCGCGACGGCGCGGCGAACGGCAGTTCGGCACGCGGCAGCCAGTGCACCACTTGCATGGCGTTGAGATAAGCGCGGCGGCGGGACTCGATTAACAAGAAGGATCGGCCATCTGTGGATAAGTCAGGGCCGATATTCTAACGTTGTTCGCCGCTCGGCGCCGCTGTTGATCGGCAGAAAACCGCCCGACAGCAGCTTGAAGCGATCAAGGGGGTGAATCGACAGGCGTCTGATGCAGTACAATCGGCGCTTTTATTTGGCAACGAGTCGACCCGCCAATGATCGAACCCAAGCGCGTCCTGCGCGCCCTAGCCGAACACTGGGCCCTGCTCGAGCCGTTGTGCGAGCGCTTCGACGGGGGCACCCTGAGCCTGGCCGAACTGCGCCAGCAACTGGCCACCCAGCAGCTGGAGAGCACGCCCCAGGACATCACCAGCCTGCTCGACGTGTGGATCCGCCTGGATATCCTGGTGCCGGTGGCAAAAAGCCCGAACCGTTTCGAGCTCAACGCCCAGATCCACGACTTCCTCGCTTACCTGCGCCGCGAGCACCGCCTGGGCCTGTGCCTGGAGATCGAAGCCTACCTGCGCCACCTCGAGCGCCTGGCCGGGCACATCCAGGACGCCTTCGAGATTCGCGACGGCAATGACCTGGCGCGCCAGCTGCGCCTGCTCGACATGCGCGTGCGTGACGTACTGAAGAAGCTCGACAACGACGAACAGGCGCTGGTCGCCGTGGCCGAACGCGCTAAGACCAGTGACCGGCAAATCCCCCTGCGCCAGCGTTACGCCGAAGTCCTGGCGACTTGGGACGAATATGTCGAGCCGATGATCCAGCTGGTCAACGCCGATGGCGCCTTCGAGCAAGGCGTGCGCAAGGTCGAGACCGTGCTGCTGCGCTTGCTCGGCGAGCAGGCCCGTCTGGGCCACCTGGTCGACGACGACATGCTCCTGCGCACCCACGCGCGCATCCTCGAGATGCAGACCAGCGCCCAGCTGACCCTGCGCCACGCTCGTGAACTGCTGCTGCCGCTGCGTGAAGAAGCGCGCCGGCACAACGCCGTGACCCGTGGCGCCGCCCTGGCCCTGTCGGTGATCCGCCGCAAAGGCCTGGACGCCGTGCCGCAGGCGGCCATGCCGCTGTTCACCCGCCCGCAGAGCACCTTCCTCGGCAGCGCCAGCCAGGTCGAAGCCTACGTCTATGCCCTGGCCCGCTTCGAGCCCAAGCCTGCGCAGTTTCCCAAGGCCCACAAGAGCCACAAGGGCGATGCCCCGCGTGCGCCGCGTACGGTCAAGGAAATGCTCGAGCGCTGCGAAGACGCCCTGCCGCTGCCGGACCTGATGGTCTGGCTGCTCGACCAGGAGCCCGAAGGCGCCACCGACGAGCTGCTGTACTGGTTCTCGCGCCTGTCGCGGGAAAAACGCTTTACCCGCGCGCGCCTCGAGCGCCGCGAATACACCACCCGCGAACACCTGGTCAGCCTGCGTTCCTTCGCTCTGACATCGAGCCGCGAACCATCGCCTGAGCCAACTGCGAGCCCTGCCCATGCATCTTGATCTTTCCGAACTGTCCCAGCTCGCACCGATCTTCCGCGAGCTGTTCAAGGGCTTTCACATCAGCCGCCGCGACCCGGAGCTGTACGCCCAACTGTCGAATTTCCAGGACCAGTACCGCGGCCTGTTCAAGGCCCTGGGCTTTGAACTGGTGTGCGACACCCGCGGCTTCTACTACTTCGTCCCGGACCTGGCCGCCGCCCAGGTCAACAAGACTGCCCAGCGCCTGTCGCTGTTCACCTTCATCCTGGTCGAGCACCTGGCTGACCAGGGCCGCGACCCGATGTCGGTGCTCGACGGCGGCAGCCTGGGCCGCGACGAGCTGCCTTCGCTGCTGGAAAAATACCGCGACCTGTTCATCCAGGCCGAAGTACAGACCCCCGACGAGCTGGAAGAGAAGATCATGCGCCGCATGACCCAGCTCGGCTTTGCCCACGAAGAGAACGGCATCTACCGCTTCCTGCCGCCGATGCACCGTTTCCTCGACGTCTGCCTGTCGGTCCAGCAGGACCGCGACCTGGCTGCCAGCCTGCACAGCGCCCTGCCGCTGCCAACGCCGGTGCTGGTCGAGGAAGAGAGCCCGGAAGAACTCAACCGTACCGACGACCCGCTGGACCTCAGCCCGTTCGAAGAAAGCGAAGAAGACGCCCTGGCCCGAGCCATAGCGCAAGAGCAACAGGAGATTGACGCATGAGCCAGGAACGCTACGGCATTCGCCGCTTCGCACTGCTCAACACCGCCGGCTACAGCCTCGGCCTGTTCCCCCTGGAACACCCGCTGTCGGTCTACGGTGCCAACAACCTGGGCAAGAGTGCCTCGATCAACGCCTTGCAGTTCCCGATCCTGGCACGCATGTCGGACATGAGCTTCGGCAAGTACAGCCTCGAGCAGTCGCGCCGCTTCTACTTTGCCACCGACACCAGCTACATCCTCTGCGAAGTCAACCTGCCCCACGGCCCGCACGTGATCGGCGTGGTCGGCCGCGGCCCGGGTGGCGGTTTCGGTCACCAGTTCTTCGCCTATGCCGGCGAACTGGACCTGGCCCACTACCAGAAGAACGACACCTGCCTGCGCCAGAAAGAGCTGTTCAGCAACCTTGAGCGCAACGGCCTCAAAGCCTACGAGCTCAAGCCTGACGAGCTGCGCCGCCTGCTGGTCGGCGGCCACACCTCGATCCCGCTGGACCTGACTCTGATCCCGCTGCGCTCCACCAGCGAGCAGAGCCTGAAGACCTTCCGCGCACTGTTCATCAACCTGCTGCACATGCGCGAGATCACCGCGGCCAAGCTCAAGCAGCTGTTCCTCGACGCCTTCGAGCACAGCCTGCGTTCGGGCAGCGTCGACTACATCGCCGCCTGCGAAGAAGCCTTCCGCGACGTACGGCGCATGGAGCAGGACTACAACTCGCTGGTCGCCGCCGGCCCGCTGGTCGAGGCCCTGGCCAATGGCGTAGCCCAGCGCGACGTCCTGCGCGGCAAGCTGCATCGCCTGTCGCCACTGCTCGACTCGCTGCTCGGCACCTGGCAGGACTACGCCAGCGCGCGCAAAGAAGAGCTGGTGATCCAGGCCGAGCACTACAAGAACGAACAGGACAGCCTGCAGAACGACCAGCGTGGCGGCACCCAGGAACTGATGCGCCTGGAGCGCGAGATCACTGGCGTGCAGCGCTGGCTCGGCGAGTTGTCGGTGCTCAAGCATCGCTTCGCCCTGGTCGATGACGTCAAGGTCCTGGAACAGCAACTGCTGGCCGCCAAGGACGCCCACGACGAACTGGCCGGTGCCCTGGCGCAGTCGCGCCAGTTCAGCGCCGAAGACCTCGAAGAGCGTCTGCGCGAGCTGGAAAAACGCCTGAAGTCAGTCAAACAGCAGCTCGACCACGCCGACAACAACAGCTACGCGCGCCTGCGCGAAGAGTTCTCGCAGCAGGACGTCGAGCGCCTGATGCGCCTGTTCAATGGTGCGCTGTTCAGCCTGCCGCTGGGCGAGCGCGGCATCGAGCTGGACGACAGCGATGTCTGGGTCAAATCCCTGGAAGCGGTACTCGACGGCTTCAAGGGCGAACGCTTCGAAGCCCCGGGGCTGTCCATCGACCTCTCGCACATCGAGCCGCCTGCCCTGCAGGCCCTGGCCGACCGCGCCGCCCTGCGCGACCAGAAAGAACGCCTGGAAAAAGAACTCAAGCAGCTCAAGACCCAGCAGGCGGTAGCCGCCGACCGCGCCGCGAGCAAGACCCAGACCGAAGCCCTGTACCAACAGGTGCTGGATGCACAAAAGGCCCTGGAAGACTTCCGCCGCAGCGAGACACTGTCCGCCGAGGAAGGCGACAAGCTCGAGCAACTGGCGCAGATGGAAGCGGCCCAGGACGAGCTCAAGCGCTCCAGCGACGCCTTCACCGAACGCGTCCAGCAGCTGTCGGCCAAGCTGCAACTGGTCGGCCGGCAGATCGCCGACATGGAAGCCAAGCAGCGCACCCTCGACGACGCCCTGCGTCGCCGCCAGCTGCTACCCGCCGACCTGCCGTTCGGCACGCCGTTCATGGAACCGGTCGACGACAGCATGGACAACTTGCTGCCGCTGCTCAACGACTACCAGGACAGCTGGCAGGGCCTGCTGCGGGTCGATGGCCAGATCGAGGCGCTGTACGCCCAAGTCCGCCTCAAGGGCGTAGCCAAGTTCGACAGCGAAGACGACATGGAGCGCCGCCTGCAACTGCTGATCAACGCCTACTCGCACCGCACCGAAGAAGCCCTGACCCTGGGCAAGGCGCGCCGCGCTGCAGTCACCGACATCGCCCGGACCCTGCGCAACATCCGCAGCGACTACGACAGCCTCGAGCACCAGCTGGCGCTGTTCAACCGCGAGATCAACAAGCGCCAGGTCTCCAACCTGCAGAGCTTCCGCATCGTTTTGGCACCAAACAAGGAAGCGCTCAAGCACATCGACCAGATCATCCACAGCGCCGGCCAGTACGAGGAAGGCGAGACCCTGTCGGTGTTCGACCTCAGCGCCAGCGCCGAGCAGGACAACAAGAACGAAGAGGCCAAGGAATACCTGGCGCGCCTGGTCGCGGCCAACCACAACCAGCTGGGCCTCAAGGACCTGTTCGAACTGGCCTTCGAGATCACCAAGGTCGGTGGCCAGCCGGTGATCCACACCGACATCGACGGTGCGGCGTCCAACGGCACCACCATGACCATCAAGGCGCTGACCAACATGTACTTGTTGCTGCACCTGATGGACCGCGACCTGGCCGGTCGCGTGCGCCTGCCGTACTACCTGGACGAAGCGGCCGACATCGACGAACGCAACCAGGCAGCGCTGCTGGAAACCAGCTTGCAGCTGGGCTTCGTACCGATTCTGGCGAGCGTCAAGCCGCAGGTTTCGGCGCATGTCGCCATCGACCTGGAAGGCGGCAGCGGGCCGAACGGCATCTATATCGACGAGGCAGACTGGAAGTACATCAGCCGCCGGGATGTGGAGAAGGCGGTAGTGCGCAAAGAAGAAGAGGAAGAAGCTTCAGCCTGAAACTAATCGCGGGGCAAGTCGGGTCGCCGCACCGCCGCTCCCACCGGTCCAGTGGGAGCGGCGGTGCGGCGACCCGACTTGCCCCGCGATGAACTCAACCCGGTGTTACTGCTGGGCCCACGGCAGGATCGGAATCGCCGTCACCGCATTCTGCGGGCTGCCTTCGATGATCCGGTCGGAGTACACCAGGTAGACCAGGGTATTGCGCTTCTTGTCGAGGAAACGCACCACCTGCATGGTCTTGAACACCAGCGAGGTGCGCTCCTTGAACACCTCGTCACCGTCCTTGAGCTGCTCCTTGAAGCGAATCGGCCCGACCTGACGGCAGGCGATCGACGCTTCGGCGCGGTCTTCAGCCAGGCCCAGGCCACCTTTCAGTCCGCCAGTCTTGGCCCGTGACAGATAGCAGGTCACGCCCTCGACCTTGGGGTCATCAAACGCCTCGACAACGATGCGGTCATTCGGCCCGACGATCTTGAACACCGTCGATACCTGGCCAATCTCCTCGGCCGATGCCATTACCGGCAACGCCAGCAGCGCCGCTGCAATCATCCCTTTGAACACAGGTAGTTCCTCAGACCAGAATCAGGTTGTCGCGGTGCACCAGCTCCGGCTCGGCGATGTAGCCCAGCAGGCCCTCGATCGCGTCAGACGGCTGGCCAATGATTTTCTGTGCTTCCAGGGCGCTGTAGTTGGCCAGGCCGCGGGCGACCTCAAGGCCATCCGGGCCGACGCAAACCACCATCTCGCCACGGCGGAAGCTGCCCTGCACGGTCTTCACACCGACCGGCAGCAGGCTCTTGTTGTCCTTGCGCAAAGCCTTCGCCGCGCCCTCGTCGAGCACCAGGGTGCCGCGAGTCTGCAGGTGCCCGGCCAGCCACTGCTTGCGCGCGGCGAGCATGCCGCGCTCAGGCGACAGCAAGGTGCCCAGGCGCTCGCCCGCCTTGAGGCGGTCGAGCACGCGCTCAAGGCGCCCACCGACGATGATCGTGTGGGCACCGGAACGCGCCGCCAGGCGCGCGGCACGCAGCTTGGTCTGCATGCCGCCACGGCCCAGGGCGCCGCCGGTGCCGCCGGCCACGGCGTCGAGGCTCGGATCGTCGGCACGGGCTTCGTAAATCAGCTGCGCATCAGGGTTGTTGCGCGGGTCGGCGTCGAACATGCCGTCGCGGTCGGTGAGGATCACCAGCAGGTCGGCTTCGACCAGGTTGGCCACCAGCGCCGCCAGGGTGTCGTTGTCGCCGAAGCGGATCTCGTCGGTGACCACGGTGTCGTTTTCGTTGATCACCGGCACCACGCCCAGCTCCACCAGGGTGCGCAGGGTGCTGCGGGCATTGAGGTAACGCTTGCGGTCCGACAGGTCGTCGTGGGTCAGGAGGATCTGCGCGGTATGCCGGCCATGCTCGGCAAAGCTCGACTCCCAGGCCTGCACCAGGCCCATCTGGCCGATCGAGGCCGCCGCCTGCAGCTCGTTCATCGCACTCGGTCGCTTGGCCCAGCCCAATCGGCTCATCCCGGCGGCAACCGCCCCGGACGACACCAGCACCAACTCGACACCTGCCTCATGCAAAGCCACCATCTGCTCGACCCAGACACCCATGGCCGCGCGATCCAGGCCCTTGCCATCTGCTGTCAGCAGGGCACTGCCGATTTTCACGACCCAGCGCTGCGCACCCGTCACCTTGCTCCGCATCTTCTTCCAACCTATTCAGATCTTTAGATACCAAAACGCCGCTCCTGAGAGCGGCGTTTAGTGTACTGCAACGAATCAGTCGCGCACGTAAATGATTTCCGGGCCGTCTTCGTCGTCCTCGTCCCAATCATCGTCATCGTCGTCGCCGATGTCGTGCACGCTCTTGACCCCGCTGCGGCGCAGGGCGCGAGCGTCGTCCAGGGCCTGCAACTGGGCACGGGCTTCGTCTTCGATGCGCTGGTCGAGCTCGGTCAGCTCTTCGGCGTAGGCCGGGTCGTTGGCCAGACGGTCGGCGCGGTCTTCGAGGTAGCGCATGATGTCGCGGCTGAGCTGCTCGGTGCCCTGCTTGGAGATGGCCGAGATCACATAGACCGGGCCTTCCCACTGCAGGCGCTCGACCACTTCCTTGACCCGCTCGTCACGCTCGTCGTCCATCAGCATGTCGGTCTTGTTCAGCACCAGCCAGCGATCACGCTCGGCCAGCGACGGGCTGAAGCGGGTCAGCTCGTTGACGATGACTTCGGCGGCATCGGCGCTGCTGCTTTCATCCAGCGGCGCGAGGTCAACGAGGTGCAGCAGCAGGCGGGTACGCGCCAGGTGCTTGAGGAAGCGGATACCCAGGCCGGCACCGTCGGAGGCACCTTCGATCAGACCGGGGATGTCGGCGATGACAAAGCTCTTCCAGCGGTCGACGCTGACCACGCCCAGGTTCGGCACCAGGGTGGTGAACGGGTAGTCGGCGACTTTCGGCTTGGCGGCCGATACCGAGCGGATGAAGGTACTCTTGCCGGCGTTCGGCAGGCCCAGCAGGCCGACGTCGGCCAGTACTTTCATTTCCAGTTTCAGGTCACGCTGCTCACCCGGCTTGCCCGGAGTGGTCTGGCGTGGCGCTCGGTTGGTACTGGATTTGAAACGGGTGTTGCCCAGGCCGTGCCAGCCGCCCTGGACCACCATCAGCTTCTGGCCTGGCTTGACCAGGTCGCCGATGACTTCCTGGGTGGCCGAGTCGATCACCGTGGTGCCGACCGGCACGCGCAGGATCAGGTCGTCGCCCTTCTTGCCGGTGCAGTCGGTGCTGCCGCCGTTGGAGCCGCGCTGGGCTTCGAAGTGACGGGTGTAACGGTAGTCGACCAGGGTGTTGAGGTTATCGTCGGCAACCATGTATACCGAGCCGCCGTCGCCACCGTCACCGCCGTTGGGACCACCGTTCTCGATGAATTTTTCGCGGCGGAAGCTCATGCAACCGTTACCGCCGTCACCGGCTTTGACCCGGATCGATACTTCGTCAACAAACTTCATAAAAACCGCCTCTCGTCAGCTGGACGAGCTGAGTGACACAAAGACATAAGGCTCTTGCAAAAGTGAGCGCGGCGGCCCCGTCACGACAGTAACAACCCACGCCGGCAGCCCATACAAACAGCTTTGCAAGAGACTCACCCCACAAACGAAAAAGCCCCGTCGCGAGACAGGGCTTTTCCAGCGTTCGCGCGATTACTCGGCGACAACGCTCACGTAACGACGACCGAAGGCGCCTTTAACTTCGAACTTGATCTTACCCGCGATCTTGGCGAACAGGGTGTGATCTTTACCCATGCCAACGCCGTAGCCAGCGTGGAATTGGGTGCCGCGCTGACGCACGATGATGTTGCCAGGGATGATAGCCTGGCCGCCATACATCTTCACGCCAAGGCGTTTGGCTTCTGAGTCGCGACCGTTACGGGTACTACCACCAGCTTTTTTGTGTGCCATGGTTCAAATTCTCCAGAAATGGATTCAGGCGATTAAGCCGAAATACCGGTGATCTTGATTTCGGTGAACCACTGGCGGTGGCCCATACGCTTCATGTGGTGCTTACGGCGGCGGAACTTGATGATGCGCACTTTGTCGTGACGACCTTGGGAGATCACTTCAGCAACAACCTTGGCACCAGCAACGACTGGAGCGCCGATGTTCACGTCGTCGCCATTGGCAACCAACAGAACGCGGTCGAAAGTCACGGATTCGCCAGTGGCGATTTCCAGTTTTTCGATTTTCAGGTATTCACCTTCGGCGACTTTGTACTGCTTGCCACCGGTAACAATTACTGCGTACATGGGTATTTCTCCGATAATCCTGCTCACCCAGCTCTTTATAGGAAGAGTATTGGCTGGCATGGCTGCATAGGGCTGGAACGGCCCAGTGCAATTGCGTAAGGCAGGTGCTGCCCAGGAAGTTCAGGGTGCGCGATTGTACGCAAGCCCCGCTTTGCTTGCAAGTCCCACCCCCGGCCCGCGGGCAGCGCGCCTTGACACGCCGGGACCCGCGACCTAGCATGCCGCGCAACCTTTATGGAGCACCTGTGGCCGATGCAACCCCAAGCTTTCTACCGTGCGGTAGCGGACGACTTCAGCGCCGTTGACGAGATTATCAAGAAACAGCTGACTTCGCGTGTACCGCTGGTATCGAAAATCGGCGACTACATTACCTCGGCCGGCGGCAAGCGCCTGCGCCCGCTGCTGGTGCTGCTGTGCGGCAAGGCCCTGGGCCGCGAAGGCGACGACCTGCGCCTGCTGGCCGCCACCATCGAGTTCCTGCACACCGCCACCCTGCTGCATGACGACGTCGTCGACATGTCCGGCATGCGCCGTGGCCGCTCCACCGCCAACGCCCTGTGGGGCAACGCGCCGAGCGTGCTGGTCGGTGACTTCCTGTACTCGCGCTCGTTCGAGATGATGGTCGAACTGGGCTCGATGCCGGTCATGCAGATCCTCTCCAAGGCCACCCGGGTCATTGCCGAAGGCGAAGTCCTGCAGTTGTCCAAAGTGCGCGACGCCAGCACCACCGAAGAAGTCTACATGGACGTCATCCGCGGCAAGACCGCGATGCTGTTCGAGGCCTCGACCCACAGCGCCGCAGCCCTGGCCCAGGCCACCGAGGAGCAGAGCGAAGCCCTGCGCACCTTCGGCGACCACCTGGGCGTGGCCTTCCAGCTGGTCGACGACCTGCTCGACTACAAGGGCGATGCGCAAACCCTGGGCAAGAACGTCGGTGACGACCTGGCCGAAGGCAAGCCGACCCTGCCGCTGATCTACACCATGCGCGAAGGCACCGCCGAACAGGCTGCGCTGGTCCGCCAGGCCATCCAGAAAGGCGGCATCGAAGACCTCGAGAGCATCCGCGCGGCCGTTGAAGCCTCGGGCTCGCTGGACTACACCGCCAAGCTGGCCCGCGACTACGTGGCCCGCGCCATCGCCTGCCTGGACGTGCTGCCGGCCAGCGAATACCGCGATGCACTGGTCGAACTCAGCGAATTCGCCGTCGCCCGCACACACTGATTCGCCACCTCCCTAGTCGCGGGGCAAGCCCGCTCCCACACGGTGGGAGCGGCCGTGCGACGCCTCGACTTGCCCCGCGATTGCATTCGCCCCACGACAACAAAACCCTATACAATGTAGGTTTTGTACCTGTACGTCTTGAGGAACCTTAGTGAGCACTTTGCCACCCTGCCCCAAATGCAACTCCGAATACACCTACGAAGACGGCGCCCAGCTGATCTGCCCCGAGTGCGCCCACGAGTGGTCGGCTGCCGGTGAAGCCGAAGCGGCCAGCGACGAAGCGGTGAAAAAGGATGCAGTGGGCAACGTCCTGCAGGACGGCGACACCATCACCGTGATCAAGGACCTCAAGGTCAAGGGCACCTCGCTGGTGGTCAAGGTCGGCACCAAGGTCAAGAACATCCGCCTGTGCGATGGCGACCACGACATCGACTGCAAGATCGACGGCATCGGCCCGATGAAGCTGAAATCGGAATTCGTCCGCAAGGTCTGATTCTGCCGGGTTTCGGGGTCGCGCTGCGGCCTCGACAACCCACCGGCGGGAAAAAACCGCCAATAGGCACTTGCTATTTTGATAATAAGAATTATTCTCATTGAACGCTTTCAAGGAGAATAGCCATGACTTATCTGATAGACGCCTGGCTTGACCGCCCCCATCCTTACCTGCGCATCCTGCACCGGGAAACCGGCGAGGTGTGTGCCGTGCTTGAAGAAGAAGCACTGGACGAACTGCGCGACCAGGGCGACCTGGATCTCAATGGTTTGAATTCAAGTGAGCCAAGTGTGCTCAAGGAGCTGGTGAGGAACCTGTTCCTGTTTTGCTATGCCCGGGCGTTGCGCCCTGGCGGTGGAACCGATTGGAACTGAACAGCATCGCGGGGCAAGCCCGCTCCTACCCGAATTGTGTAGGAGCGGGCTTGCCCCGCGATAGGTCTTACAGAACGTCCAGCAGCTCGACGTCGAACACCAGCACGCTGTGCGGCGGGATGCTGCCAACGCCCTGAGCGCCGTAAGCCAGCTCGCTCGGCACGTACAGGCGCCATTTGCTGCCGGCGTTCATCAGTTGCAGGGCTTCGGTCCAGCCGGCGATCACACCGCTGACCGGGAACTCTGCTGGCTGGCCGCGCTCGTAGGAGCTGTCGAACACGGTGCCGTCGATCAGGGTGCCGTGGTAGTGGGTACGCACGCTGTCGTCGCGGCTTGGCTTGGCGCCTTCGCCAGCAGTCAGTACTTCGAACTGCAGGCCCGAAGCCAGGGTGGTGATGCCGTCACGCTTGGCGTTTTCAGCCAGGAAAGCCTTGCCTTCGCCAGCGGCAGCTTCGGCCTTGGCCGCAGCTTCGGCTTGCATGATTTCGCGGATAACCTTGAAGCTGGCCGACAGGTCGGCTTCGCTGACGCGGCTGTCCTGGCCGTTGAAGGCGTCGGTCAGGCCGGCCAGGATGGCGTCCAGGTTCACACCTGGTGGCGGGTTGTCACGCAGTTGGCCACCCAGCTGACGGCCGATGCCGTAGCTGACGCGAGTTTCGTCGGTAGACAGGTTGAGTTCGGACATTTGCTTGCTCCGCTGCAGGGCGCACGACAGCCGCGCCCTTTATGAAAAGGGCGAGCAGCCTAGCACACTGCGCTTGCGCAGATCAGCTACCAGGCCGAACGTCGTGGCATCGGGATTTTCAGGTCGCCATCACCGGCGTCGGCGCCACCGCACATCTCGTCGTCCATCGACCAGTGCACCAGGTGCAGCGGCACAGCGGGCAAACCGTCGAGCAGGCGCTGCGCGTCGACCACCGAATGCACTTGCACACGCTTGCCGTGCTTATCAACCAGCGGATGGGCATGGCCTCTTACCCGGGCCTCGATAACGAACTCACCGCCTTCGAGGGCAATCAGGTTGAACTCATCGACATGACCGGCCCTGGCCTCGGTGTTCAGTTGTTGAAGGTTCATTGCGATACCTCGTTACTGGAACTTCGAGTGACCGTTCATTTTTTGTACAGCGGCAGGCAAAGCACAAGGCAAAAACGCAACCGCCCGTCCGTTTTGCAACGGACGGGCGGTATTTGACTGGCACAACGCCTGATCAGTGCTTGGTGACCTTGTCCAGGTAACCCATGGCAAAGGCCGAGACCACGAAGGTCATGTGAATGATCACGTACCACATCAGGTACTGGGGTTCGATGTTGCGCGCGTCCATGAACACCCGCAGCAGGTGGATCGAGGAAATCGCCACGATCGAGGCTGCGACTTTCATCTTCAGCGAAGACGAGTCCATCTTGCCCAGCCAGCTGAGTTTTTCCTTGTCTTCGTCGATATCCAGCTGCGAGACGAAGTTCTCGTAACCGGAAATCATCACCATCACCAGCAGGCCGCCGACCAGGGCCATGTCGATCAGCGACAGCAGCACCAGGATCAGGTCGGCTTCAGCCAGGGCGAAGACGTTGGGCAGGACGTGGAAGATCTCCTGGAAGAACTTCAGTGCCAGCGCCAACAGGCCCAACGACAGACCAAAGTAGATGGGCGCGAGCAGCCAGCGCGAGGCATACATCGCATTTTCGATAATACGTTCCATTGAAAACTCGTCAGGTTGGCAAAAAAGCGAGCGCGAGTATAACAGCCACCCATGACAGAAAAAGCCCGTGGCACGCTGCCACAGGCGCGGCGCAGGCGTCTCAGGTTTCCGGATGGAACTGGAAGTCGCCGACGTGATGCACGCGTTCGCCGTTGATCCGGCGCAGTTGCGCTTGCAGGTGCACGCACCAGATCTGCGGATCGTCAGCCAGTTGGTAACCGTGCAGGGTCAGGCTGTCGACAATGGCGTTGAGCACCGATTCGGCCACGAATGGCCCGTGAAACGGCCCCTGGGCCTTGATCGCAGAGGGCTGCTCGCCAGCCATGCCGGCGGCAAACAGCAGGGTCCACATGCCGTTGTCACCGGCCAATGGGCGGATGCTGCATTCAATGCGGGTCACCAGGCCCAGGCATTGACGGGTGAGGCTGAGGCTGCGCGGCATGGCGGAGGTCCTCGGTAAACCCTTGTTCAGCCTTCAGGTGAAGGCTGTCTCTTCCTGTACCTACCACTGTCCCTGAACTGAAGAATAGAAGAATTCCGCCCATGCGTGGAAAAACCGGCGCCGAATGGTCATGTTCCATTTAGCGCCGTTTTTTTGACTCGTACCACTCAGGTCAGGACGGTTTGACCTGGGCCAGGGCCTGCTCGGCGTGCTCCTTTTCTGCCTCCTTGAGGTCCTCTTCGCTGATCATCTCGGCAATCACCCGCAAGCGCTCGACGACCCGGGCGTTGACACTGCCTTCCGGGAACTGGCCTTCTTCGTCCGGCTCACCGGCAGGTTCACCGACCAAAAGGCTCAGGGCCTCGTCGGCCTGGCTTACGGCGTAGACGTGGAACATGCCGGCGCGTACCGCCTGCAGCACCCGCTCGTCGAGCATCAGCGTGGCAACGTTGGCACGCGGGATGATCGCGCCCTGCTCGCCAGTCAGGCCACGGGCTTCACAAAGGCGGAAGAAGCCCTCGATCTTCTCGTTGACCCCACCGACCGCCTGCACTTCACCGAACTGGTTGATCGAGCCGGTGATGGCGAAGCACTGCTTGAGCGGGGTTTTCGACAAGGCCGAGATCAGCGTGCAGGCCTCGCCCAGCGAGGCGCTGTCGCCGTCGACATAACCGTAGGACTGCTCCAGGGCGATACTCGCGGAGATCGCCAGGGGGAATTCCTGGGCATAACGGCTGCCCAGGTAACCGGTGAGGATCATCACCCCCTTGGAGTGGATCGGCTGGCCGAGGTTGACCTCGCGCTCGATGTCGACGATACCGCTGCCGCCGGGGTAGACCGTGGCGGAGATCCGCGCCGGCACACCGAAGGCCGAGTCGCCGACTTCCAGTACGGTCAGGCCGTTGCACTTGCCCACCGCGGCGCCGTCGGTATCGATGAGGATGATGCCGGCCAGCATGTCGTCGAGAATCCGCGCCGACACCCGGCCGGTGCGCGTGGCCTTGGCCTTGAGCGCACGTTCGATGTGCCCGGCGTCGGTCATTTCGTCATTGGCCAGGTGGCGGATGAAGTCCGCTTCGCTGACCAGCTGGAACAAATCACCAATACGCGCCGACAAACGCCCCTGGTGCTCGGCCAGGCGCGCGCTGTAGGTCGCCAGGCGCGCCACCGCGTCGGCGCTCAGCGGCGCCATGCCCTCCTCGCTGGTGCGGGTCTTGAGCAACTGGGCGAACTGCTCCAGGCTCTCGTCGACCATGGGGATGTCTTCGTCGAAGTCGACCAGCACCCGGAACATCTCCTGGAAGTCCGGATCGTGATCCTGCAGGGCGTAGTACAGCTGGCGCGCACCGATGATCACCACCTTGATGTTCAGCGGGATCATCTGCGGGTTGAGGGTCACGGTGGCCAGGCGGCCGAACTCGCCCAACGGCGATTCCATCTTCAGCTTGCGCGACTGCAGGGCGCGCTTGAGCGCGTCCCAGACAAACGGCTCGCTGAGCATCTTCTCGGCTTCCAGAATCAGGAAGCCGCCGTTGGCCCGGTGCAGGGCCCCCGGGCGCAGTTGCCGATAGGTGGTGTACAACGCGCCCTGGTCGGTGCTGTATTCGATACGGCCGAACAGGTTGTCGTAGGTCGGGTGTGGCTCGAACACCACCGGCGCCCCGCCGCTGGCGTGATGGCCGACCACCAGGCTCGGTGCGTACTGCTCTTCGAGCAGCTTGCGCGCCTGGGCGTCGGTCTTGCTGTCATCAACCAGTTGCTCGACCACGGTGCGCAGCAGGTAGACCTGCATGGCTTGCAGGTAGGCACAGACGGCGGCGTTCTCGGCGTACTTCTCAGACAGCGGCGCCAGCAATGGCTGCAAGGCCAGGGTGATGGTTTCTTCGTTGAGCTGACGCAGCTGGTTGCTCGATTCACGCTTCCATTGCGGCAGGCTCGCCAGTTCTTCGTTGAGGCGTTCTTCCAGCGCGGCGATATCGTCGTGGAAACGCTCGCGCTCGGCTTCCGGCAGCTGCGCAAATTCCGCTTCGTCCAGCGCCTTGCCGTCGGCCATCGGGGTGAAGGCAACGTTGCTGCTGTCGCGGTACAGGGCCACGTCCTTTTCCAGCGAGGCGCGCTCGATCACATCCAGGGCACGGTCGTATCGCTGGTTGAAGGCGCGGTCGATGGCGCTTTTCTTCTGCTGGTAGGACGGGTGCTCGAACACTGCCGGAAAGGTTGCCAGCAGGTTGTCGATCAGGCCACCGATGTCGCTGATGAACGCCCCGGCGCTGCCCGGTGGCAACTCCAGCGCGCGCGGCTCGCGTGGCTCGTCGTAGTTGTTGACATAGACCCAGTCCGACGGCGTTTGCAGGCGCTTGCCTTCGGCCTTGAGGTAGCGTTTGACGAACGAGAAACGGCCAGTGCCGGGCTCGCCCATGACGAAGACGTTATACCCGGGACGCGGCATGGCGACGCCGAACTGCAAGGCTTCGACTGCACGCTCCTGGCCAAGCACACCGCGAAAAGGCTCCAGATCATTGGTGGTGGAAAAAGCGAACTGTTCAGCGGAAAACGGCCGGGTCAGGGCTTCGGGCGCAAGACGCAGGCTCGCAGCGACAGGATCGGGCATCGGGCTTCCTTACTTCGGCGGGGCGGATGTCAGCATTCTGGCGCCGTGCGCGTGCACGTTGCAAGGCTCATCGCTGCTAATTGTCGCAGGGGCGAAAAGCCGATCTACGTCAATATTTTCAGGCAATCTTTCGCAATAAATCACGGAACCCTTAGATCGTGCCTAAACTCCAAACTGCGCGGCTGGGTAAATAACCGACCCGCCCTGGCAACTGGTCCTACAGATATGCCAGACAACCCTGACCTTTGGTATGTAATTCTAGAAAGAGAACAATGCTATGAAACGGATTCTTCTGGGTACTCTGTTCACCGCGGTCTCCCTCAATGCCATGGCCCAGGCCCCTGGCGGACCGGATTGCGGCTGGGGCAACATGCTGTTCGAGGGCCAACGCGGCACACCGGCCCACTTCCTTGCATCCACCACCAACGGCACCTCCGGCAACGCCACTTTCGGCATGACCTCGGGCACCAACGGCTGCTCGACCAACGCTGCGCTGACCTATGGCGGTAAATCATGGTTCGCCATGAACGGCATGATGAACGAACTCTCCGAAGACATGGCCAAGGGTCAAGGTGAAGCACTGACCACCTATGCCGTGGTGCTCGGTGTCGCACCGGAAGATCGCGCGCACTTCGCCGCGGTTACCCATCAACACTTCCAGGACATCTTCAAAACCGCCGATGTCACGGCTGAAGATGTACACAGCAACACCCTCGCGGTACTGAAAAGCGATCCACGTCTGGCCAAGTACGTCACCCAGGCTTAAGCTCGGCCCACCCGCCCCTTCACCGGGGCGGGTTGTTGTCCGCCTCTATCGGCATCATTCAGACTTAGTTGCCCGACATGCTCAAACGCCTTGCCTACCTGGCGCTCTGTGCCTGCGCCCCGCTGCATGCTGCCCCTTCATTCGATGAAGCACGCCTTAAACAACTGGCGGCCGACCGCTACTGGATCGCCCTCGGCCATTACGAGACGGCCAAGCTGGGCGGCTGGCGCAGTTACGTCGATGACCAACGCTTCTTTCTTGCCCAGGACGGTGCCCATCACCCCGACCAGGAGCTGCGCGCCACCGTCAAGGCGCTGTACGCACCGGCGAGCCTGGGCGACAAACATGCCCAGTGCGTGTTCCCGGCACGTACCCGCTGGCTGCGCGAGCAGTTGCAACTGGACGACCTGCCGAGCCCGGACTGCAAGGACTACACCCAGTGGTTCAAGGACGTCTCGCCGCACAGTGCGGTGATGATCTTCCCGGCCGCCTACCTCAACAGCCCCTCGTCGATGTTCGGCCATACCCTGCTACGCATCGACCAGGCCGACGTGCAGAGCAACGAAACCGCCCTGCTCAGCTACGCGATCAACTTCGGCGCCTATATCGAAGGCAGCGACAACAGCATCCTCTATGCCTGGAAGGGCCTGATGGGCGGCTACCCGGGCCTGTTCGCCCTGGTGCCCTACCAAGAGAAACTCTCCGAGTACCGTAGCCTGGAAAACCGCGACCTGTGGGAATACCGGCTGAACCTGACCCCGGAAGAAACCGGGCGAATGGTCGAGCACGTCTGGGAACTCAAGCAGATCCAGTTCGACTACTTCTTCTTCGACGAAAACTGCTCCTACCGTCTGCTCGAACTGCTGCAGGTGGCGCGCCCGAGCCTGGACCTGACTTCGCAGTTCCCGCTGACCGCGATCCCCACCGACACGGTCAAGGCGGTCAAGCAGGCCGGCCTGGTCGAGCGTATCGACTACCGGCCGTCGCGCGAGCGCGAACTGCTGGAGCGCGCCAAGCCGCTGGAGGCCGAGGAACAGCAACAGGTGCTGGCCGTCAGTGCCGACACCGCGCAGCTACAGAGCCCCGCGTTCACCGCCCTGCCCCGCGAGCGCCAGGCCCTGGTGCAGGACGCCGCCTACCGCCTGGAGCGTTACCGCGCCAACGGTCAGGAGCGCGACCCGGCGCGGACCAAGCGCAGCTTCGAGCTGCTACGGGCAATCAACCGCAACCCGCCGCCGGAGCTTGAGATCGAGCGCCCCGGCTTGCCTGAGGACGGCCACCAGTCACGTACCTGGCAATTGGGCCTGGGCAGCCGCGATGATCGCGCCTACGCCGAATATGGCCTGCGCATGGCCTATCACGACCTCAACGACAACGCCTACGGCTTCCCCCTTGGCGCACAGATCGAGATCCTCCAGCTCAAGCTGCGCCAGTACGAAGGCAACGACTGGCAGGTGCAGCGCCTGGACCTGGCGACCATCCGCTCGCTGACCCCGCGCAACGCCCTGCTGCAACCCTGGTCCTGGCAGGTCGCCGGGGGGCTTGAGCGAGTGCTGGGCAAGCACGGCGACGAGGTGCTGGTCAGCCACGTCAACGGCGGCGCCGGCGCTACCTGGCAGTTGGCCGATGACGTACTGGGCTTTGCCCTGGGCACGGTGCGCGTCGAGCACAACAATGACTTCGCCGGCTTCATTGCGCCGGCTGCAGGCTTCAATACCGGGATGCTGTGGCGCAACCCGCTGGGCAACCTGAGCGTCGAGGCCAAGGCCGACTACTTCACCAATGGCGAGGTGCGCCGTAGCCTGAGTCTGAATCAGCAGTGGGAGCTGTCCCGCGATCTGGGTGTACGTTTGAGTGCCAGCCGCGACTTCAGCAAGCTTGCGTCAGCGCAGAACGAGGTGATGCTGGAGCTCAAGTGGTATCACTATTAGCAAGGCCCCAATACCTTGATCACATCCTTTTGACGCGCCGCCGACAATTGCCCGCCTAGACTTTCCCTGGCAAGCGGAGAGTCTGAACATGCGGCGGTACTGGCTGGTAATGGTGGTAATGGGTGTGCTCACAGGTTGCCAGACAACCCATGAGCAATTGATCAATCAAGGTTACCCACCGGCCTATGCCGATGGCTTCCAGGACGGTTGCAGCAGCGGTCGCCAGGCCGCCGGGGTGATGGCCGGGGACTTTCGCAAAGACGTGCCGCGCTACCTGCACAACCGCCAGTACGAGTCCGGCTGGGACGACGGCTTTCGCCAGTGCCACGCCATGCAGGAGAACCAGGACCTGCAGGAGTATCGCGCCCGTCACTGGGATGAGCGCGATGAGCAGTGGCAGGAAGAAAAGGATCGCGACGCCGCGCGCGCCTATCGACACAAATAGGCCGCAAGCACCCGAAGTCGTCGCCGTCGAGCCCGAGACTTAAACCACGCCCTGGGCCAGCATGGCATCGGCAACCTTGACGAAGCCGGCGATGTTGGCGCCTTTGACGTAGTTGATGCGGCCGTTCTCTTCGCCGTAGTGCACGCAGGCATGGTGGATCGACTGCATGATGTTGTGCAGCTTGCTGTCCACTTCACCGGCGGTCCACAGCAGGCGCATGGCGTTCTGCGACATCTCCAGGCCACTGACGGCCACGCCGCCGGCGTTGGAGGCCTTGCCCGGGGCGAAGAGAATGCCGGCCTCGATGAAGATATCCACAGCCTCGAGGGTGGTCGGCATGTTGGCGCCTTCGGCCACGCAGAGGCAGCCGTTGCGCAGCAGGGTGCGGGCGTCTTCGGCGTCCAGTTCGTTCTGCGTCGCGCATGGCAGGGCAATGTCGCAGGCCAGGTTCCAGGGGCGCTGGCCCTTGCGGAACTCCAGGCCGAAACGCTCGGCCAGCTCGCTGATACGGCCGCGCTTGACGTTTTTCAGCTCCATCAGCGCATCCCACTGCTCGTCGCTCATGCCGGCTTCGCAGTACAGGGTGCCTTCGGAGTCGGACAGCGAGATCACCTTGCCGCCCAGGTCCATGACCTTGCGCGCCGCATACTGGGCAACGTTGCCGGAGCCGGAGATGGCCACCCGGCGACCGTCGATGCGCAGGTCCTGGCGCTTGAGCATTTCTTCGGCGAAGTACACGCAGCCGTAGCCGGTGGCTTCCGGGCGGATCAGGCTGCCGCCGTAAGTCATGCCTTTGCCGGTCAGCACCGAGGTGAACTGGTTGGCCAGGCGCTTGTACTGGCCGAACAGGAAGCCGATCTCGCGGGCGCCAACGCCGATATCGCCGGCCGGCACATCGAGGTCGGCACCGATGTGGCGGTAAAGCTCGCTCATGAATGCCTGGCAGAAGCGCATGACTTCAGCATCGCTCTTGCCCTTCGGATCGAAGTCCGAGCCGCCCTTGCCGCCGCCCATGGGCAGCGAGGTCAGGGAGTTCTTGAATACCTGTTCGAAGGCCAGGAATTTGAGCACGCCAAGGTTCACCGAGCGGTGGAAGCGCAGGCCGCCCTTGTACGGGCCGATGGCACTGCTCATCTGGATGCGGTAGCCGCGGTTGACCTGGACCTTGCCCTGGTCATCGACCCACGACACACGAAACAGGATCGCCCGCTCAGGCTCGACCATACGCTCGAGGATACCGGCCTGCAGGTAGTGTGGATTAGCTTCGAGGAACGGCCAGAGGCTGCGCAGCACCTCTTCGACCGCCTGATGGAATTCAGGCTGGGCCGGGTCGCGTTGCTTGAGGCGCGCGAGGAAATCTTCGACAGATTCGATCATGTAGACATTCACCAGATGGAGTTGGACTTATGTTTTTTCCTCGACTTTACCAAGAAGCCACGGCACCGCAACAGGGCGCAATGTCGTTTTTATGAAATTAAATGGTGCATTTGTATAAGTGTATACATGTTAAGCCGTATCGCGAGGCAAGCCCGCTCCTACAGGGCCGGGGTAAATTTCGGGCAAAAAAAACGGGACCCGAAGGCCCCGTTTCAGTGCAAACCCCTGAGGGTCATGCCAGTTTTTTGTGCCGTACGCGGTGCGGCTGGGCAGCCGCTTCGCCCAGGCGTTTCTTGCGATCGGCTTCGTACTCGGTGTAGTTGCCTTCGAAGAACACCGCCTGCGAATCGTCTTCGTAGGCCAGGATGTGGGTCGCCACGCGGTCCAGGAACCAGCGATCGTGAGAAATCACGATAGCGGCGCCCGGGAAGTCCAGCAGGGCTTCCTCCAGCGAACGCAGGGTTTCGACGTCGAGGTCGTTGGACGGTTCGTCGAGCAGCAGGACGTTGGCGCCCTCTTTCAGGGTCAGGGCCAGGTGCAGACGGCCGCGCTCACCACCGGAGAGGTCCTTGACGAACTTCTGCTGGTCGCCGCCCTTGAAGTTGAAACGGCCAACGTAGGTGCGCGACGGAATCTCGTAGGTGCCGATGCGCAGCTGGTCGGAGCCGTCGGAGATCTGCTGGAACACGGTCTTGTTGCCGTCGAGGTCTTCGCGGCTCTGGTCGACGCAGGCCAGTTGCACGGTTTCACCGATCTCGATGCTGCCCGAGTCCGGTTGTTCCTTGCCCATCAGCATGCGGAACAGAGTCGATTTACCGGCACCGTTACCGCCGATCACGCCGACGATCGCACCTTTTGGCATGGAGAACGACAGGTTGTCGATCAGCACGCGATCGCCATAGCCCTTGCTGACGTTCTTGAACTCGATGACCTTGTCACCCAGGCGCGGACCGGCCGGGATGTAGATCTCGTTGGTCTCGCTGCGCTTCTGGAATTCCTGCGACTGCATTTCTTCGAAGCGTTGCAGTCGGGCCTTGGACTTGGACTGACGTGCCTTGGCGCCTTTGCGCACCCACTCCAGTTCTTCCTTCATGGCCTTTTCATGGGCCGACTGCTGCTTGGATTCCTGGGCCAGACGATCAGACTTGGCTTCCAGCCAACCCGAATAGTTGCCTTCATACGGAATACCGGCGCCGCGGTCGAGCTCGAGGATCCAGCCGGCAACGTTGTCGAGGAAGTACCGGTCGTGGGTAATCGCGACCACGGTGCCCGGGAAGTCGTGAAGGAAGTGTTCCAGCCAGGCGACGGAATCGGCGTCCAGGTGGTTGGTCGGTTCGTCGAGCAGGAGCATGTCGGGGGCCGACAGCAGCAGGCGGCACAGGGCCACACGGCGCTTCTCACCACCGGACAGGTGCTCGACCTTGGCTTCCCACGCTGGCAGGCGCAGGGCGTCGGCGGCCACTTCCAGCTGGCGCTCGAGGTTGTGACCGTCGCTGGCCTGGAGGATGGCTTCGAGTTTGGCCTGTTCGGCGGCCAGCTTGTCGAAGTCGGCATCCGGCTCGGCGTAGGCGGCGTAGACCTCGTCCAGGCGGGCCTGGGCGTCCTTGATCACGCTGACCGCTTCCTCGACCACTTCACGCACGGTCTTGGACGGGTCCAGCTGTGGCTCCTGTGGCAGGTAGCCGATGTTCAGGTCCGGCATCGGACGGGCTTCGCCGTCGAACTCGGTATCGACACCCGCCATGATTTTCAGCAGGGTGGATTTACCCGAGCCGTTGAGGCCGAGCACGCCGATCTTGGCGCCGGGGAAGAAGGACAGCGAAATGTTCTTGAGGATTTCCCGCTTCGGCGGGACAACCTTGCCCAGCCGATGCATGGTATAGACGTATTGAGCCATGGAAAAACCTAGCGTCAGAGACGAAAAAATAGAAACGAAACAGATGAAGGGCGCCGTGGCGCCCAGGAAAGGGCCAAAGCTACCGTAATGCGCCGGGTTGGGCAAACCGCCGACGAACAGGGCTGGCACTTTGCCACGTTTGCGGGCATGCTAGCCGCCCTTCGGGCGTCCGGCTTATAGTGCGCAACCGGAGCCGTCGCCAGGAACGCGGCACTTGCCAACCAGCAGCTCTAAACCTGCCATCCAGCCATACCGCAGGATCAACGTTTGACCAATCTCACTCAGCCGTCATCCCTGCGCAAGCCGGCCACTGCGTCAGGCTCGCCGCTGCGCGGCTCATTGAAAGGCGCGCTGGCCCTGTTGGTGCTGTTGCTGCTAGGCCTGCTGCTGTGGCAGTTGATCGCCCAGTTCCGTCATACCCAGGCTGACCAGTACCAGCACAGCCTGAACGCCAGCGCCGAGCTCGCCGACCACATGAGCCTGAACATGGCGCTCAAGGCCCAGGTGGCGCTCAACCAGATCCAGCCCTACCGCTCATCGCCTGCCCCTGAGCAACTGGCGCAGGTCATCGCGCAACTGCGCCAGCAGCAGCCCAAGCTGCTCAGCGTCGCCTGGATTGGTGCCGATGGCAGCCTGCAGGCCGACAGCCTGAAGGATACACCCGATTACCAGGCACTGGACGAACTGCTGCGGCTCAACCAGGGCCGCGACTTCTATTACAGCAACAGTGCCGACAACCAGCAGGTCTACCTGTTGCTACGCCAGCCGGGCGAGGCGCCCAGCGGCTACTGGTTCCTGCGCCTGGCCCCGGGTTACTACAGCGACCTGACCAACCACCTGGACCGCCCCAATCACCCGTTGTGGCTGCTGGAAAA
This sequence comes from Pseudomonas sp. B21-035, assembly GCF_024748945.1. Taxonomy (NCBI): domain Bacteria; kingdom Pseudomonadati; phylum Pseudomonadota; class Gammaproteobacteria; order Pseudomonadales; family Pseudomonadaceae; genus Pseudomonas; species Pseudomonas sp. B21-035. The sequence continues at coordinate 803,111 of NZ_CP087179.1, read as the reverse complement.
CAGCCGCACCGGCGAGATCATCAACCGCCACCAGCCGACCCCCGGCAGCGACGAGCCGCTGCAAAGCGTGATGCTGGCGTTCCTCGACAACAGTACCTGGCAACTGCGCGGCCTGTTCGATGCCGGCCTTGCCCGCCAGCAACTGCTGCCGGCGCTGATCGGCAAATGCATGCTCGGGCTGTTCTGCGCGCTGATCCCGCTGCTGGCGCTGATCAACATGCGCCGCCGCCATCGCCTGCTGCAGGAAAGCCGCCGACGCTATCACGATATCTTCGAAGGCACCGGGGTCGCCCTGTGCGTGCTAGATCTCTCGGGCCTGCCCGGCCAGCTCGAGCGCTATCGCCTGCGCAGCCGCCCGGCGCTGGAACAGCGCCTGGCTTTCGACCAGCCATTGCGGCGGATTTTGCTCCAGGAGCTGAAAGTCACCGAGGTCAACCAGGTGGCCTTGCAACTGCTGGGCGTCAACTGTTGCGACAGTGCCTGGCAACGCCTGGTCGAAGGCTCGCAGACCGGCAACGAAGGCATCGGCATCCAGCTCCTCGGGGCGATCCTCGACAACCAGCAGCAGCTGGAGCTGGAAATGCGCCTGCCGGTGCCCGGTGGCGACGACCTGCACCTGTGGCTGATGGTGCGTTTCCCGCAGCAGCGCCGCGATTACCAGGCAGTGATCCTCAGCATCAGCGACATCACCAGCCGCAAGCAGGTCGAGCTGTCGTTGCTCGAGCGCGAAAGCTTCTGGTCGGATGTGGTGCGCACCGTGCCCGACCAGTTGTACGTCCAGGACGTGCATAGCCAGCTGATGATCTTCAGCAACCGCAACCTCGGCCAGACCCTGGGTTACAGCCGCACCGAGCTTGCGCAGATGGGCGACCATTTCTGGGAGGTGCTGCTGCACCCGGACGACGCCCAGCTCTATCACCAGTTGCGCCAGCAGCAACGCGATTCGGGCTACGTCGAGCAACTGCATTGCCAGCTGCGCTTCCGTCACCACGACCAGCGCTGGCTGCGTTTCGACATCCGCGAGCAGGCCCTGACCCGCGACAGCGCAGGTTGCGTGACGCGGATCATCGGCGTCGGCAAGGACGTTACCGAGCAGATCGAGGCCAGCGAGTCTCTGCGCGACAGCGAACAGCGCTACCGCATGCTCGCCGAAAGTATCAGCGACGTGATCTTCTCCACCGACAGCCAGTTGCAACTGAACTACGTCAGCCCGTCGATCCAGGCGGTGCTGGGCTTTGAAGTGGAGTGGATTTTCGAGAACGGCTGGCACTCGACCATCGCCAACCCGGCCCAGCTCACCGGTATCTACAGCCTGGTCGAGCGGGTCAACAAGGCCCTGGGCGACCCCGAACAGATGGAACTGCTGCGCACCCAGTTGCCGACTCAGCTGTTCCTGTTCGATTGCCTGCGCGCCGACGGCCGCAAGATCCCGATCGAGCTGCGCCTGGTGCTGGTCTGGGATGACCAGGAGCGCTTCGAGGGCATCCTTGGCGTGGGCCGCGACATCAGCCAGCAGCGCCGCGCCGAGAAAGACCTGCGCATGGCCGCCACGGTGTTCGAGCACTCGACCTCGGCGATCCTCATTACCGACCCGGCCGGCTACATCGTCCAGGCCAACGAAGCCTTCAGCCGCGTCAGCGGCTATGCCGTGGCCGACGTGCTGGACCAGTTGCCGAGCCTGCTGACCGTCGATGAGCACCAGGATGCACACCTGCGCTACGTGCTCAAACAGCTGCACCAGCGCGGCACCTGGGAAGGTGAAGTGTGGCTCAAGCGCCGCAGCGGCGAACATTACCCGGCCTGGGTCGGCATTACCGCGGTGCTCGACGATGAAGGCGACCTGGCCAGCTACGTGTGCTTCTTTACCGACATCAGCGAGCGCAAGGCCAGCGAACAGCGCATCCATCGCCTGGCCTACTACGACGCCCTGACCCACTTGCCCAACCGCACCCTGTTCCAGGACCGCCTGCACACTGCCCTGCAGCAAGCCGAGCGACAAAAGGCCTGGGTGGTGCTGATGTTCCTCGACCTCGACCGCTTCAAGCCGATCAACGACTCCCTCGGCCATGCCGCGGGCGACCGCATGCTCAAGGACATGGCCGAGCGCCTGCTCGACTGCGTCGATGACGACGACACCGTGGCGCGCATGGGCGGCGACGAGTTCACCTTGCTGCTGCAACCGCGCGCCACCCGCGAAATGGCCCTGAACCGGGCCATTCACGTGGCCGAGCAGATCCTTGGCAGCCTGGTGCGGCCATTCGTGCTGGAGAACCGCGAGTTCTTCGTCACCGCCAGTATCGGCATCGCCCTGAGCCCGCAGGACGGCAGCGAACTCAGCCAGTTGATGAAGAACGCCGACACCGCCATGTACCACGCCAAGGAGCGCGGCAAGAACAACTTCCAGTTCTACCAGGCCGACATGAACGCCAGTGCCCTGGAGCGCCTGGAGCTGGAAAGCGACCTGCGCCATGCCCTGGAGCAGAACGAATTCATCCTCTATTACCAGCCGCAGTTCAGCGGCGACGGCAAGCGCCTGACCGGTGCCGAGGCGTTGCTGCGCTGGCGTCATCCACGGCGCGGGCTGGTACCGCCGGGGGATTTCATCCCGGTGATCGAGGAGTTGGGCCTGGTGGTCGATGTCGGCGACTGGGTACTCAAGGAAGCCAGCCGCCAGCTCAAGGCCTGGCACCAGGCCAAGGTGCGGGTGCCGAAGGTGTCGGTGAACATTTCGGCGCGGCAATTCTCCGACGGTCAACTGGGCGAACGCATCGCCACCATCCTCAAGGAAACCGGCCTGCCGCCGGCATGCCTGGAACTGGAGCTGACCGAAAGTATCCTGATGCGCGAGGTCAACGAGGCCATGGTGATCCTCGACAGCCTGAAGAACCTCGGCCTGAGCATCGCCGTTGACGACTTCGGCACCGGCTATTCGTCGCTCAACTACCTCAAGCAGTTCCCCATCGACGTGCTGAAGATCGACCGCACCTTCGTCGACGGTCTGCCTGAGGGCGAGCAGGATGCACAGATCGCCCGGGCGATCATCGCCATGGCCCACAGCCTGAACCTGGCGGTGATCGCCGAGGGCGTCGAGACCCACGAACAGTTGGAGTTCCTCCGTGAACACGGCTGTGACGAAGTGCAGGGCTACCTGTTCGGGCGACCGATGCCGGCGCATCAGTTCGAGGCGCAGTTCAGCAACGAAACCCTGTTCATGTTCGAATAGGCAGGAAGCTGCAAGCCTTAAGCTACAAGCGGCAAGTTAGAAGCGTTACGCGTCCGGCCTTTGACTTGCCGCTTGAAGCTTGAAGCTTGCAGCTTGTCGCTCATGAGCCCCATTTGTCTGCGACATGATGCCCTTTCATATGCCAGACAAATTAGGCAGGAAGCTGCAAGCCTTAAGCTACAAGCGGCAAGTTAGAAGCGTTACGCGATCGGCCTTTGACTTGCCGCTTGAAGCTTGCAGCTTGTCGCTCATGAGCCCCATTTGTCTGCGACATGATGCCCTTTCATATGCCAGACAAAAGCTGATGAGGTAGAATGCCCGCCTATTTCAGCACGATCCTTGAGGACCGCCATGTTCAGCCGTGATTTGACCATTGCCAAGTACGACGCCGATCTCTTTGCCGCCATGGAGCAAGAAGCTCAGCGCCAGGAAGAACATATCGAGCTGATCGCCTCGGAAAACTACACAAGCCCGCTGTCATGGAAGCCCAGGGCTCGGTGCTGACCAACAAGTACGCCGAAGGCTACCCGGGCAAGCGCTACTACGGCGGTTGCGAATACGTCGACGTGGTCGAGCAACTGGCCATCGACCGTGCCAAGGAGCTGTTCGGCGCCGATTACGCCAACGTCCAGCCGCACGCTGGCTCGCAAGCCAACAGCGCCGTCTACCTGGCCCTGCTGTCGGCCGGCGACACCATCCTGGGCATGAGCCTGGCCCACGGCGGTCACCTGACCCACGGCGCCAACGTCAGCTCCTCGGGCAAGCTGTACAACGCCATCCAGTACGGCATCGACGCCAACGGCCTGATCGACTACGACGAAGTCGAGCGCCTGGCGGTCGAGCACAAGCCGAAAATGATCGTTGCCGGTTTCTCGGCCTACTCGCAGATCCTCGACTTCCCACGCTTCCGTGAAATCGCCGACAAGGTCGGTGCCTACCTGTTCGTCGACATGGCCCACGTTGCCGGCCTGGTCGCTGCAGGCGTGTACCCGAACCCGGTGCCATTCGCCGACGTGGTCACCACCACTACCCACAAGACCCTGCGCGGTCCACGTGGCGGCCTGATCCTCGCGCGTGCCAACGCCGAGATCGAGAAGAAGCTCAACTCCGCAGTATTCCCGGGCGCCCAGGGCGGCCCGCTGGAGCACGTGATCGCCGCCAAGGCCATCTGCTTCAAAGAAGCGCTGCAGCCTGAGTTCAAGACCTACCAGCAACAAGTGGTGAAGAACGCCCAGGCCATGGCCGGTGTGTTCATCGAGCGCGGTTTTGACGTGGTCTCCGGCGGTACCCAGAACCACCTGTTCCTGCTGTCGCTGATCAAGCAGGAAATCTCCGGTAAAGACGCCGACGCCGCCCTGGGTCGCGCCTTCATCACCGTCAACAAGAACTCGGTACCGAACGACCCACGTTCGCCGTTCGTCACCTCCGGCCTGCGCTTCGGCACCCCGGCTGTGACCACTCGTGGCTTCAAAGAGGCCGAGTGTAAAGAACTGGCAGGCTGGATCTGCGACATCCTCGCCGACCTGAACAACGAAGCGGTGATCGACGCCGTTCGCGAGAAGGTCAAGGCCATCTGCGCCAAGCTGCCGGTATACGGCAACTAAGCTCAGTTGTGATGTGAAAAAGCCCGGCTCTAGAGCCGGGCTTTTTTGTACCTGTAGGAGCGGGCTTGCCCCGCGATGCAATAGTGATCGCACCATCGCATCGCGGGGCAAGCCCGCTCCTACAGAGTCAAAGCCTCAAACCCTTCGCGAATCTTCGCCTCCGGCAAATCGTCGGCAATGAACACCATCACACTCTCGCGCACTTCCCCCTCTGCCCACTCGGTATCCCAATCAAAGCCATAAAGCTTGAGCACCCCCTGGAACACCAGGCGCCGATCCTCGCCGGCAATGTTCAGCACGCCTTTGTAGCGAAGCAGTTGCTTGCCGTGCTCTTCAAGCAACTGGTTCATGAACTCGCTGAGGCGGTCGATATCCAGCGGCAGGTCGGTGCGCAGGACCATGCTGGAGATCCGGTCGACACTCGGCGCCGCTACTACCGGGCGCACGTTCAGACTGGCATTGAGGTTGAAACCCCGCACATCGAGCAACTCGGCCAGATCGATCTTGCCGTGTTCCACCACCCGGATCGGCGCACGGCGGTTGATCCGCCCCAGGCGCTCGCTCAGGGCCTGGAAGCTGGCGGCGTCGACCAGATCGGTCTTGCTCACCAGCAGGCGGTCGGCAAAACCGACCTGGGCCTGGGCAATGGCCTGGGTCAGGTGCTGATCGGCGTGCGCGGCATCCACCAGGGTGATGATGCCGTCGAGGATGTAGCGCTCGCGCAGCTCTTCATCGATGAAGAAGGTTTGCGCCACCGGCGCCGGGTCGGCCAGGCCCGTGCATTCGATCACCAGCCGGTCGAAGGCGATCTCGCCGCTGTCCAGGCGCTCGAGCAGCAGGAACAGCGCCTTGGTCAGGTCGGTGTGGATACTGCAGCACACGCAGCCGTTGGCCAGGGTCATGACCTGCACCGGCTCGTCGCCGAGCAGTTGGGTATCGATGCCGGCATCGCTGAATTCGTTTTCGATCACGGCAATCTTCAGGCCGTGCTCGGCCTTGAGCAGGTGGCGCAGCAAGGTGGTCTTGCCGGCGCCGAGAAAGCCGCTGAGCACGGTAACGGGAATTGGAGGTAACAAACCGAATACTCCTGAACGCTGAAAATGACTGTGGGAGCCCGGCGCGAACCGGGCTCCCACAGCTTTGTCACTGGCCTTGCATGCCGCTTTTCAACAGCACTTTGGCCCACCCTTGCCGCCGTAACGTGCCTCCTGGCGTTCGCGGAAGAACTCCTCGTAGGTCATTACCGGCTTGTCCGGGTGCTTGGTCTGCATATGCTCGACGTAGTTGTCGTAGTCGGGCATGCCGACCATCAGGCGGGCTGCCTGCCCCAGGTACTTACCCAGTCGACCGAGATCGTTGAACATCACTGCATTCCTCTTGGGTTACGCATCCGGCAGGGCCTGGAACGGGGACTCTTTGTCAGTCCGCTCTTTTTTGCCCAGGGCAGCGATGCCGACCTTGAGGGCGAAGAACAGAATGCTGAAGACCACGAACAGGAACAGGCCGGTCAGGGCCGCGTTGGTGTAGGCGTTGAAAATCACGTGCTGCATCTGCCCGATGTCCTTGGCCGGGGCCAGCACCTGGCCGGCGTCGAGCGCGGCGCTGTACTTGTTGGCCAGGGCCAGGAAGCCAACCGCCGGGTTCGGGTCGAACAGCTTGATGAAACCGGCGGTGGTGGTGCAGATCAGCAGCCATACCGCAGGCAGCAAGGTGACCCAGATGTAGCGCTGGCGCTTCATTTTGATCAGCACCACCGTGCCGAGCATCAGGGCGATACCGGCGAGCATCTGGTTGGAGATGCCGAACAGCGGCCACAAGGTGTTGATACCACCTAGCGGATCGATCACGCCCTGGTACAGCAGGTAACCCCAGAGCGCCACGCAACCGGCGGTGGCGAGCAGGTTGGCGCCCCACGATTCGGTGCGTTTGAGCGCAGGCACGAAGCTGCCCAGCAGGTCCTGGAGCATGAAGCGCCCGGCACGGGTACCGGCGTCCACCGCTGTGAGGATGAACAGCGCCTCGAACAGGATCGCGAAGTGGTACCAGAAGGCCATGGTGTTTTCACCCGGCAGCACCTGGTGAAGGATCTGCGCGATACCCACTGCCAGGGTCGGCGCACCGCCGGCACGGGCCAGGATGGTGTGCTCGCCGATGTCCTTGGCGACCGCTTCGAGGGCATCAGGGGTGATGGCAAAGCCCCAGCTGCTGACGGTTTGCGCTACCGAGACGACATCAGAGCCGACCACCGCGGCCGGGCTGTTCATGGCGAAGTACACGCCAGGCTCGATCACCGAAGCGGCAACCATGGCCATGATCGCCACGAACGACTCCATGAGCATGCCGCCGTAGCCGATGTAGCGGGCGTTGACTTCGTTATCCAGCAGCTTGGGCGTGGTCCCTGAGGAAATCAGCGCATGGAAGCCCGATACCGCGCCGCAGGCAATGGTGATGAACAGGAACGGGAACAGGGTGCCCTTCCACACCGGGCCGGTACCGTCGGTGAACTGGGTCAGCGCCGGCATTTTAAGCTCCGGGGCGATGATCAGGATGCCGATGGCCAGGCCAACGATGGTGCCGATCTTGAGGAAGGTCGACAGGTAGTCACGCGGCGCCAGCACCAGCCAGACCGGCAGCACGGCGGCGACGAAACCGTAGCCCACCAGCATCCAGGTGATCTGCACGCCGGTAAAGGTGAACGCCGGGCCCCAGACCGGGTCGGCGGCAACCTGGCCCCCCAGCCAGATCGACAGCAACAGCAGCACCACGCCGATCAGCGAGATCTCGCCGATATGGCCCGGGCGGATGTAGCGCATGTAGATGCCCATGAACATCGCGATCGGGATGGTCGCCATCACCGTGAACATGCCCCACGGGCTCTCGGCCAGGGCCTTGACCACGATCAGCGCCAGCACCGCGAGGATGATGATCATGATCAGGAAGCAGCCGAACAGGGCGATGGTGCCCGGGATCCGGCCCATTTCTTCACGGACCATGTCACCCAGCGAGCGGCCGTTGCGGCGGGTGGAGAGGAACAGGATCATGAAGTCCTGTACCGCACCGGCCAGCACCACCCCGGCAATCAGCCAGAGCGTACCGGGCAGGTAGCCCATCTGCGCCGCCAGCACAGGACCGACCAACGGGCCGGCGCCGGCAATCGCGGCGAAGTGGTGGCCGAAAAGAATGTGTTTGTTGGTCGGCACGTAGTCCAGACCGTCGTTGTTGACCACTGCCGGGGTGGCCCGACGCGGGTCCAGCTGCATCACCTTGGTGGCGATGAACAGGCTGTAGTAGCGGTAGGCGACCAGGTAGATGGCCACCGAGGCGACGACGATCCACAAGGCGTTGATGGCCTCGCCACGACGCAGGGCAACCACACCCAGCGCACAGGCTCCTATGACTGCCAGCGCCAGCCACGGAATGTGGCGTAGCAGGCTATTATTGTTGTTCATGGTTTGCTTCCAGCTAGTGGATAAAAGACAGCCTTTCGAGTCTAGCGATACTGGCAGGAAAGGCCAGCCCCCACGTTGGTCTAGAGCCTTCCAGCGTGGTTGAACAAATCTCGTTATGCGCCCTTGCGCGGGCCTTGGCAAGTGCTGAGCTATAGTCAGGAAGAACCCCGGAGTGCCTGAACATGAGCGACCACCTAGAACGTCGACGTTTCAAACGCATTGCCTTCGACGCCCCCACCGAACTGGTGCAAGGCGAACACCGTTGGCAGGTCAGCCTGCTGGACATCTCCCTCAAGGGCATATTGATCGAATACCCCGAACCCTGGGACGCCGACCTCGAAGAGCTGTTCGATGCGGTGATTCACCTGGGTGAAGGCGCGCAGGTCGAGATGCAGGTGCAACTGCGCCATATCGATGAACAGCAGCTCGGCTTTATCTGCCTGCACATCGACCTGCCTTCGCTGGAGCATCTGTGCCGCCTGATCGAGCTTAATCTGGCCGATCGCACCGAACTGGAGCGCGAGTTCCACCAACTGATCGAAGTTTAGAAACTCTTAGCTTCCTACCTACCTTCCCCCAAATACCTTTCTTGTCCGTTTGGACAGCTTTATAGCCAGCCCCACGGTGCCCGCACGAGGCCCTGTGGCGCTGGCCTGTGGCTCTTGGAACAGAATCTGCATCCAGCCCTGAAGCCAAACCATGGGTAGGACTGTTCCTACGCAAATCTAAAAATTGTATACAATTGTTCTGGCATTCACGTGTAGGACTTGTCTACAGTAGCGCCACAACAATAAAACTGAGAACTTGCCCCATGAATACGTCCTCCCCTAGCACGTCTTCAGCCCAGCGTCCCGAAGACGAGAACCTGGGCCTTGGCGCCAACCTGGCTTATGGCCTGCAGCATGTTCTGACCATGTACGGCGGTATCGTCGCCGTGCCGTTGATCCTCGGCCAGGCGGCCGGCCTGGGCCCTGCCGACATCGGCCTGCTGATCGCCGCCTCGCTGTTTGCCGGTGGCCTCGCCACCCTGCTGCAAACCCTCGGCCTGCCGTGGTTCGGTTGCCAGCTGCCGCTGGTGCAGGGCGTGTCGTTCGCCGGTGTAGCAACCATGGGCGCAATTCTCAGCAGTGAAGGTGGCGGTGGCTTGCCCGGGGTACTGGGCGCGGTCATGGCGGCGTCGCTGATCGGCTTTCTGATTACCCCGGTGTTCTCGCGGATCACCAAGTTCTTCCCGCCGCTGGTGACCGGCATCGTCATCACCACCATCGGCCTGACCCTGATGCCAGTGGCCGCGCGCTGGGTCATGGGCGGCAACAGCAAGGCCCCGGATTTCGGCAGCATGGCCAACATCGGCCTGGCCGGGCTGACCTTCGTCATCGTCCTGGTGCTGAGCAAGCTGGGCAGCGCGACCATCTCGCGGCTGTCGATCCTCCTGGCCATGGTCATCGGTACCCTGATTGCCTGGTCGCTGGGCATGGCTGACTTCAGCAAGGTCCTCGACGGCCCGCTGGTGGCGATGCCGACGCCGTTCCACTTCGGCATGCCGACCTTCCACATCGCCGCCATCCTGTCGATGTGCATCGTGATCATGGTGACCCTGGTGGAAACCTCGGCGGACATCCTCGCAGTCGGTGAAATCATCGACACCAAGGTCGACTCCAAACGCCTGGGCAACGGCCTGCGCGCCGACATGGCCTCGAGCATCCTGGCGCCGATCTTCGGCTCCTTCACCCAGAGCGCCTTCGCCCAGAACGTCGGCCTGGTGGCCGTGACCGGGGTCAAGAGCCGCTACGTGGTGGCCACCGGCGGGGTGATCCTGGTAGTGCTCGGCCTGCTGCCGATCATGGGCCGGGTGATTGCCGCAGTGCCGACCTCGGTACTCGGTGGCGCTGGCATCGTGCTGTTCGGCACCGTTGCCGCCAGCGGTATCCGCACCCTGTCCAAGGTCAGCTACAAGAACAACGTCAACCTGATCATCGTCGCCGCCTCCCTGGGCTTTGGCATGATCCCGATCGCTGCGCCGAACTTCTACGCGCAGTTCCCCAACTGGTTCGAGACCATCTTCCACTCCGGCATCAGCTCGGCAGCGATCATGGCTATCGTCCTCAACCTGGTGTTCAACCACTTCACCACCGGCAACTCCGACCAGCAGTCGGTGTTCGCTGCCGCTTACGAACGCACCATCCACTACTCGGACATCTCCGCCCTGCGCGATGGTGACTACTTCGAAGATGGCAAGCTGTTCAACGCCGAGGGCATAGAAGTGCCGGTGATGAGCGAGGGCGAGCATGGAGAACCGCCGGCGCGACGAGAGACGGTTTCGGAACACTGAATGAGTTAGCGGTTGAATCTTCGGGGCCGGTGCACATGCACCGGCCTTTTCTATCGAGTCGCTAGTGTTGCACCGATGACAGCTGCTGGGTGTTCCAGTTCGCGGTGTTTGAAAGTCGGCATGTCAAATTATCTCTAGAGCGCTTCCACAGCAAGTCAAAACATAGCACATGAAAGCCCCGTTTTTATTGGACATACCAACAAAGCAGCTAAGCAATTATGTCAAAACCTGGCGAACGACAAGTCAAACGCCTGATTGCTGCAAGTCAAACGGCAAGCTGATCTCAGCGTCCCGCCAGGCCCTGCGAGCGACTCTTAAAATAGCCATTCAATTGCTGCAAATCCTGCGGCTCCAGCACCCCGGCCAGATAACGTAACTGCAGCCAGGCGCGCAGGTAGTCGTAGCGCGCCTGGGCCAGGTCGCGGCGGGCGCTGTAGAGCTGCTGCTCGGCATCGAGCACGTCGAGGTTGACCCGCTCACCGCCGGCCACGCTTCTGCGCGTAGCGCTAATCAAGCCGCGGGCGGATTTGACTGCCAGTTCATAGGCACGGATCTTCGCCGTGCTGCTGGCGCAGAGATTGAATTGCTTGCGCAGCTGGTTGACGGTATCGGCGATCTGCCCGTCGAGGCTGAAACGCGCACTGTCACGCTCGGCAGCTGCCTGGCGGGTCGCGGCCGACACCCCGCCGCCGGCGAACAGCGGCAGGCTGATCTGGATGCCGATGCTGTCGGTGTCATAGCGCTGGTCGTAGCTGCTTTCCGAGCTTGAGCTGGATTTGCCGCTGCTGGCGTAGGCGCTCAACGTTGGCAGGTGACCGGCGCGCTGGCGCTCGACGGCGTAGTCGGCGGCAACCAGGGCGTGTCGTTGGGAGGCCAGCTCGGCGTTGTGGGCAACCGCCAGGTCGCGCCAGCTTTCAAAACCCAGGGGCTGCAAAGGTTGAACGCGAAATTCGCCACTCAAGGGCGCCAGGTCGGCGACTTCCAGCGGTTCGCCGATGATCGCCTGCAGGCTCCGCAAGGCCGCATCGAGATTGTCGCTGGCTTCGATTTCCTGGGCCTGGGCCAGCTCGTAACGGGCCTGGGTTTCCAGCAGGTCGGTGCGGGTGCCCTCGCCGCCCTTGAGCAGGCGCCGGTTCAATTGCAGTTGCTCGGCATAAGCGCGCCGCTGGGCCTGGGCCAGGGCGATCTGTTCGTTGGCGAACAAGGCTTCACTGTAGGCGGCGAACACCCGCACCGCCAGTTCCTGGCTGCGGCTGCGAAAGCGCTCGTCGGCCAACAGCGCCTTGGCCACGCCCTGGCGGTACTCGGCCCAGGCGCCATAGTCGAACAGCGGCTGTTGCAAGGTCAGGGTCGAGGAATAGCTGCGGTAGTCACGCTGGCTGGTGACGTTGCCGCGGGCGTTGGTCTGGGTCACTTCGGAGTCGTTGCGGGCGTTGTTGTAGCGGTAGGACAGGTTCGGCAGCAGCGCCGCACGGCCAATGGCGCGGCTCTCAAGGCCGGCATCGCGTTCGGCGATGGCGGCATGGAAGACCGGATCGTTACGCACCGCCAGGGCATAGGCATCGCCCAGGTCGACGGCGGCGGCCGAAAGGCTGGCACCCAGCAACAGCAGGCAGCACATCGCACGCATCGACATCATTCCTCCGCCAGGGCGACATGCACCCGGTCGGTCAACGGCTTGAACAGATAATTGAGCATCGAGCGCTCGCCGGTACGCACGAAGGCTTGCACCGGCATGCCGGGGCGAATGTCCTGGCCGGCCAGTTGCTGCAAGCCGGCATCGCTGACCTTAGCGCGCACCTGGTAGTAAGGTTGCTGGGTTTGCTCATCGACCAGGCGATCGGCCGAGACCAGGGTCAGTTCGCCATCGACCCGCGGAGTTTTGCTCTGGTTGAAGGCGACGAACATGATCTCTACCGGCAGGCCCGGATGCAGGCGATCGACCAGCTCCACCGGGGCGCGCGCATCGATCAGCAAGGGCGCGTCCATCGGGACGATCTCCATCAGTTGCTGACCACGGGCAATCACCCCGCCATTGGTGAACACGCTCAGGCCCACCACCGTGCCGCTGGCCGGGGCGCGCAGCTGGGTGTTGGCCAGTTCGAAGGCGGCGCTGCGCAGGCGGTTGCCGAGGTCTTCAGCACTGGACTGCATGTCGCTCAGCTGCTGGCCGACTTCGCGCTGGTATTCCTGCTGACGTTGGGCCATGCGCAGTTTCAGCTCCAGGACCTGGCGGCGGCTGCGGCCGATATTGCCCAGGTCTTCGGAAATCGCGCCGTTGATCTGCGCGTACAGGCGTTCGCTGTCGAGCAGGCGGTTGCGCGGGATATAGCCGTCACGGGCCAGTTCGCGCAGGCCCTGCAATTGCTCGGCAAGCGCGGCGCGCTGTTCCTGCTTGTGGCTCATCGAGCCCTGCACGCCAGCCAGCATGGCCTCGGCGCCGGCGATGTTTTCGCGCAGGCCGGCCAGTTCCATGTCCAGCGACTGGCGTCGGCTGCTGCGCAACTGGCGTTGCAGTTCCAGGGCGGTGGCGACCCATGGCTCGCTGACCAGTGCCTGCAACTCGGCCGGGAAAGTGATGCTTTCCAAGCCGTCACGCTCAGCTTGCAGGCGCGCCTCGCTGGCCCGGGCGTTGACGTATTGCACCCGCAACGAATCATGCTGGGCCTGGGCCTGGGTGGCGTCCATCTGCACCAGCACCTGGCCGGCGCTGACGCTGTCGCCATCGTGCACCAGCAGGCGTTCGATAGTGCCGCCGGTGGGATGCTGCACGGCCTGGCGGCTGCCGGCGACCACCACGTTGCCCGCCACCGGCACGCCTTTGTCCAGCGGCGCCAGGGCTGCCCAGAGGATGAAACCGCCAAAGCCGCCGATCACCAGCCAGCGGCCGAGGCGGCTGTGACGGCGGGCATCGAGGCTCAGCAGGTTGTCGGGAATGGCTTGAGCGTGAAGCGACTGAGGGGCGGTCATGATCAGGATCTCGGGGTGCCATAGCTCATGCTGACGCTGGCCGCGCTGCGCAGCGCCGGAGTCGGAGCAGGCGTGGGAATGCCGGCTGGTTTGTGGCTGCGCTGCAAATCCTGCAGCACCCGCGCGGTCGGGCCGAAGGCCTGCATCTGGCCGTTCTGCAGCACCAGCAGCTTGTCTACTGCGGCCAGCAGGCTGGATTTGTGGGTAATCAGGATCAGCGTGCGCTGTTGCGCCTTGACCTGGCGGATCGCCTCGAGCAAGGCGCGTTCGCCGAAGTCATCGAGGTTGGAGTTGGGTTCATCGAGCACGATCAGTGCGGGTAGGCCGTATAGCGCCCGGGCCAGGCCGATGCGCTGGCGCTGGCCACCGGAGAGCCCCGCCCCGCCTTCACCAAGCTGGGTGTCATAGCCATTGGGCAGTTTCAGGATCAGCTCGTGGACACCGGCCAGTTGCGCAGCAGCCACCACCTGGTGCGAATCGACTTCACCCAAGCGGGCGATGTTCTCGGCAATGCTGCCGGCGAACAACTGCACGTCCTGGGGCAGGTAACCGATGTGCGCGCCGAGCAGGCCCTTGTCCCATTGCTGTAGCTCGGCGCCATCCAGACGCACCTTGCCGGCAGCCGGAGTCGCCGCGCCAACCAGCAAGCGCGCCAGGGTCGACTTGCCCGAGCCCGACGCACCAATGATGCCCAGGCTGTCGCCGGCCGCCAGTTCGAAGCCGAGGTTGGCCAGGCACGGCTTGCGCGTGCCCGGCTGCAGGGCGCTGAGTTGCTCCACCAGCAAGCGCCCGCTGGGTGCCGGCAACGGCATGCCGAGTGCACGCGGCGGTTGCTCGCTGAGCAAGCTGTGCAAGCGCTCATAGGCCTGGCGGGCCGAACCCCACTGGCGCCACACGGCAATCAATTGGTCGATTGGCGCCAGCACCCGGGCCATAAGGATGGAGCCTGCGATCATCATCCCCGGGGTAATCAGTTGCTCGATCGCCAGCCACGCGCCCAGGCCCAGCACCAGCGATTGCAGGGTCAGGCGCAGGCTCTTGGACACCGCAGTCACTGCCGCCGTGCGCTCGCTGCCCAGGTTCTGGCGCAGGAGAAAACCATGGTGCAAGCTGGCCCAGCGCTGGCGCACCGCCGCCAGCATGCCCATGGCTTCCATCACTTCGGCATTGCGCAGGTTGGCGCCAGCCTGTTGCCCGGCCTGCTGCGCCAACTGCCCGGCTTCGGCGAACGGCGCCTGGGTCAGGCGCTCGTTGACCCAGGCGAGAATCGTCAACAGCACCGCGCCCACCAGCGCCATCAAGCCCAGCCATGGGCTGAACAGAAACATCACCAACAGGTACACCGGGAACCACGGCGCATCGAAAAAGGCGAACAGCGCCTGGCCGGTGGCGAACTGGCGCAAGGTGGTCAAGTCGCTCAGCACCTGGTTCGCTGCACCCTTGTGGCCGGCCAGACTGGCTTGGTAAGCGGCCTCGAACACCCGCGGGTTCAAGCGCATGTCCATTTGCGTGCCAAGGCGGATCACCACCAGGCTGCGTACCCATTCCAGCAGGCCCATGAAGGCGAACAAGCCCAGCACCATCAGGCTGAGCATCAGCAGGGTCATCTCGTTGCCCGAGGACAGCACCCGGTCGTAGACCTGCAGCATGTACAGCGCCGGCGCCAGCATCAGCAAGTTGATCACCGCAGTGAACAGGCCGATGTTGGCAAAGCCGGCGCGGCAGGCCTTGAGCGCCTGCAACACTTCGTTGGCAGGGCGGGAGCGGGTGGCTTTCATGAACGTCCTCGACAGGGCAAGCCTGCGGGCGATTGACCTCGCCGGCGCAGGCTCGCAGAATTCGCACCACCGCCACCTGGGCCCGGCAAAGACGCAGGCGGCGGGGTAAGCAAGCAGCGAATGGAGGAGTGATCTTCCATTCGCTTTTTTTTACCTGGGGTCAGGCGGCCAGGGCGAAGTCGTCAGCCAGGGCCTGGACACCCACGACATCGGCCGAGGCCACGCTCAGCGGGCCGGCAGCCAACGCAGCACTGACCACGTCGAAGCTGTCGTCGGTAGACACGCCGTAGCCGGCCAGCAGGTTGTCCAGCACGCCTTCCAGGGCCGAGGTGTTGCCCTGCATCAGGCCGTAGATCACGCTCTGTACTTCGTTGCCGGCACGACCGGCGCCCAGCGCGGCGTCCAGGTCCAGGCCGTTGAAGCTGACCACGTAGTTGCTCAGGGTGAAGTCGCTACCGCTACCGCCGCCCAGCACCTGGCCCAGGGAAACGTTGTCCAGTTCGCCCCACAGGTAGTGGTTGAGGTTGTCACCGGCTGGCAGGCCGCGGTCGAACACATAGTGCAGACCATTGGCAGTGTTGCTGTCGGCGATGAATGCGTAGTCGGAGCCCTGGCTACCATGGGTAGCGTACTGGTCGCCGCTCAGGCTGCCGTTGCTGAAGCCGCCGGTATTGCTTTGTCCATGACCTGCAGTGACGAAGCCCGAAGTCCAGAACGCCAGGTAGTCATCGATCGACGAGCTGGAGAAGGCGGCATCGTAAGTAACGGAAAGAGTCATAACGGTTCCTCGTTGCATTGCATGATTGCGAAGGCGTATTCCCTGCCTTCGTGTCGCCCGACATGGGCAAACCCGGTGTGGATCAGAATTTGTATTCGAGCATCCCGCTCAAGGTCCGGCCGCGGGCCAGCGACAGGTTGTCGGTGTCGCCCATGGCCACGAAATAGGCTTCGTCGGTGGCGTTCTCCAGCGACAGCGCGAGGTTCAGGCTCGGCGTCATCCAGTAGCTGGCGTACAGGTCGTAGACCTTGTATTTGGGCCACTGCGCCTGGTCGATCAGGCGGTAGCCGTGGTCGTTGAGGTTCTCACCATTGCCCTTGCTGTAACGCAGGCGGGCGCCGACATCGAGGGTGCGGTCCAGAAAGCGCATGCCGACCGTCAGCGAGCCGCGATCTGCCGGCATGTAGCTGGCGTTGCCCATGATGTGACCGCAGCTGACTGTCTGATCGAGGTCGGCAGCGTCCTCGGCCCGCGAAACGCGCACTGGCAACATGATCACGCGGCTGCCGACCCGCACCGGGCGCAGCACCGTCCCGGCGCTGACCAGGCGCTGCCCTCCCCCCATGTACAACTGCTTGGAGCAGAAATCGTTGCTGCCAATCATGTGGGTATAACTGAGCTGGCTGTAGTAACGCCCGGCGTCGTAGTCGAGGCTGTATTCGACCCCGCGAAAACGCGTCTGCTCCAGGTTGTTCTGATACGCCGAGCGCCCGAGTGAAGTCCCCAGTGCAGAGGCGCCGGGCACATCGGCGTTGACATCCATGAACGAGAAATTGTCGATGCGGGTGTCGAAATAGGCGACCTTGGCGCCAAAGCGATCACCTTCCTGCAGCAGCGATTCCTTGAACAGGTTCACCCCCAGTTCCCAGTTGTGCGACTCCTCGGGCTTGAGGAAGGGGTTGGGATAGAGCATCTCGCTACCGCCACCATGGGGACGACCGCTCATGAATACTTCAGTCACTGACGGCGGACGCCAGCCACGTCCCCAGCGGGTGTAGACCTGCATCCAGTCGACACCGGGCTTCAGCGCAATGCCGAAGGTGGGCGAGAAACGGCCCTGCTCCTGTTCTTCGTCAAAGATCAGGTGAGTCTGCACGCGTTGAAGGTTTTCACCCGTGACACCCCTTGGGTACATCCAGGTGGTGATGCCGGTTTCGCCGGTGAGGCGGTAACGGTCGTAGCGCAATCCGGCATCGACCGTCAGCCAGTCGCCATGCTCGTACTGCACATCGCCGAACAGGCTGGCCATGATGCGCTTGCCTTCAGGCGTGGCCCCCTGAACGTAAGGCAAAGCCTGTTCGTTGAGTGCCGGGACCCGATCGGTTTTCGGTTTGAAGCGATCCTGGAAGAATTCGGTGCCGTAGTTAAAGGTGAGCTTGTCGGCGTCCCCCAAATAGAAGCGCGAAGTATTTTCCAGTTGCAGGCCCCAGGTATCGGTCTGAAAACGATCGTCATACGCCTCGACGCGGTTGTTGCTGCTGGCCGAGGCGTCATTACCGGCGTTCCAGCGATCCTGGCGGGTCGAAACGAAATACAGCTTGGCCTTCAGATCGACCAGGTCGTTGTCCGGGCTGTAGCTGTAGTCGAGCGAGGCGTTGCGGGCGTTGAAATCACTGCTGCCGGTGCGCTTGTAATAGAACTGCCGAGTCTGATTGTCGTAATAGGTCCAGGCGTCTTTGCTGTCCGTGTCGGTTTCCATGTAGTTGAGCTGCAGGCGCTGGTCGTTGGGCAGGTTCAGGCCCAGCTTGAGCAGTTGCGAGCGCGTGACGCTACCGGTCTCGCCGACCTCGGAGTGCAGCCAGTCCTTCCAGGCTTCGGGGTAGCTGGTCTTGCCGCGGATCTGGGTGCCGAGGTTGTCAGCGTTGTTGGTGCCGGCGCGGTAATCACCGAAGTGCCGCTCACTGACGCCCAGCAGTACATCGCCTAGCTCATTGCCGAAGGCAAACAATGCGCTGCCATTGAAGTTTGTGCCATTGCCCAGCTCACCGATGCCGTTGCCGGCGCGCAGGCGGCCACCGTACTCCTTGTCGGGGCCGAGAAAATCACGGGCCTGGACCGTGTTGAAGCTGGCAATACCGCCAATAACACCAGCACCGCCCATGCCCGCCTGGGTACCTTTTTCGATCTCGATGGAGCTGATGAACTCCGGGTCGATGAACATCACCCCGTTGCGCTGCTGATGGCCGTTGACGTTGAAGTTCTGGCGCATGCCGTCGATGTTCATATTGACCCGGCCATAGTCCTGCACGCCGCGGATGTTCACCGACAGCCCGGGGTCGCGTTGGTTGACCGCGGTGTAGACGCCGGCGGTTTCTTCGAGCATGTCAGCGGCGTGGCGCGGTGGGCGCTTGTCGATCTGCTCGCGGGTGATGACGCTGACCGAACGCGGCGTCTGGTAGACCCAGTCGGCATCGCTGTTGGAGTCGACATGGGTGGTACCCAGCTCGAGGGTCTGGCCATCATCACTGACCCGCTCCAGGCCGACCCGGTCAGTGCCGCTGAAGCGATAGCGCACGGGCGAACCGCGCAACAACAGGCCTAGCCCTTGCTGGGCCGAGTGCTCGCCGCGCAAACCCTCACTGCGCAGGCCAGCCAGTTTGCGGCTGTCGAAAAACACCTGGACCCCAGCCTGTTCGGCGAAGGCCAGCACGGCGCTGTCCAGCGCCTGGGCGGGAATGTCAAAGCGGATCAGGGCAGTAGTTTGGCTCGGGTGAGCGGGCTCGGCGGCCTGCACGCTACCGATCCCCATCGGCAAGGTCCAGGCCGCCAGCATCAGGCTGCTGGCAAGGGCTACCCGACCGAACGGCCGGGTGCGTCGTTGTTGTTGATTGCTCACGTCTGTTGCTCGCTGTGTTGGCGTTTTCTAGTAATGAAAATCAATCTCAACAAACAGACGTGCAACGCGGGAAAAGTCAGTAACGAAAATTCAAAAGAATTTCAGGGTGCTTGTTTCAGACGCCGCAGGTGAGCGCCGACAGCCCTTGTTGGCGGGCCTTGTCGCTGGTTTCGATGATCGATGCGGTGACCGCGACCTCATCACCACTGGCCGACATGTCACCGTCTTCGGCCACGCGGTAGCCCAGTTGGCGAAACAGCGAACGCACCTGCTCGGGCGGCGCATCGAAGTAGATCCCGTGCCATTCATAGCCCATGAACACCGCTGTGACCTTGATGCCGTGGAAGGGCAGATCGACCGGGTAGCTCACCTCCTCTTCCTGCGCCTGGGCAGGCAACGCCTGACGTTTGGCGATGGCCTTGTCGTAGTACGGCTCAAGCTTTGCGCCGAACTCGCACGTAGCGGGATCGAATTGCACCAGGTCGTCGGCCGCCAGCACGTGAGTGCTGGACACTCCGAACAGCAAGGCGCCACAGATGGATGAAGCAACACACGCGAGAAAACCACTGGCCATATCCCTGCCTTGAGATCGTTGTCAAAATGCCAGTTTCGTGGAAAACAGCGCAACCGACAATCGCCGGCGCAGCGATCAATAGATCAGCGTCAGCCCGGGCAGGTCGAGGCGGCTGGCCTTGAGCTCTTCAGTCAGCATGGCCAGCGCGGCATCGAGGTTATCCAGGCGAAACATGCCGCTGACCTCACGCCGGGCCAGGGCCTGGTCGCTGATCAGCACATGACCGCTGCGATAGCGATTGAGCTGTGCGGCCACCTCGGCCAGCGGTTCGCGCTCGAACACCAGCACGCCGCGCTGCCAGGCGCTGGCGCGACGCACGTCCTGCTCAGGCCATGGGCGAATGCCATGGGCGGCGTCGTAGCGCAGGCTTTGGCCTTCCTTGAGCACCTGCTCGGAACTGCCCGCGTGCGGGCTGGCCTGCAAGGTCACGGCAACACTGTGTTCGAGCATGCCGACCCAGGTGCCGCCGTCAGGCTCGGGGCCCACCACGAAACGCGTGCCCAGGGCGCGACTGCTGCCCCCTGCCCGCTCGACCACAAAGGGCCGTTGTTCAGCGCCAGAAACCGCTGCAACGGTGAACACTGCTTCACCGGCCAACAGGCGCACGCGGCGCTCGCTGTCGTTATAAGCCAGCTCGATGCCACTCTGGCTGTCGAGGTCGACCTGGCTGCCATCGGGCAGCGTCACCTGGCGAACCTCACCCTTGGCCGTGGCGTAGTCGGCGCGCAATGCCAGCGCCAGGCTCGGCGCCTGCTCCACGCCCACTACCGCCAGCACCAGCAGCGCCGCCGTACTCAGCGCCCAGCGCAGGCGTGAACGGCGCCGACGCCCGGCCAGTGGCCGAGCCAGCGCCGGGGCTGCCATTGGCGCGGACTGGTGCATGCGCCCAAGACGGCCGAGATCAGCCCAGGTCGCCTGGGCAAAATCCAGCGCCTGGGCATGGCGCGGATCACAGGCTAGCCAGCGCGCCAGCGCCTGCGTCTGTTCGGGGTTCAACGGGCCGGCGCAGCGCAGCACCGCCCACTCGGCGGCCTGCTCGCGAATGGCTTGCTCTGGCGAGTTCTGGCTGGTCACACGGTTCTCTCGAATTCTGGTTATGTGAGTGCTGACGTCTGAAGGCGCATTTCCCAGTAAACCGTTCGTCATCCTGGTTCCTGCAGACACTGCATCACATAGGCCAAGGCCTTGGCCAGATGCTTCTGTACCGAGCTGTCGGAAATATCCAGCGCCCGCGCCACCTCGGCGTGGGTCATGCCCTCAAGGCGGTTCAGACGAAACACTTCCTGGGTGCGTGGCGGCAAGTCGGCCAGGGCCCGGCGCAGGCGGCGCATGTGCTGCTCGGTTGCGGCGTTTTCGTCCAGGCCCGGGCTGTCCTCGACGATGGTTTCCAGTGCTTCGTGGGGCACCGAATCGGTCTTTCGCCGTTGCTGCTGGCGAACATGATCGATCATCAGGTTGTGCGCGGTGCGATACAGGTAGGCCGGGGTGTTGTCGATTCGTTCGCGGCCCTGTTGCTCGGCCAGGCGCAGGAAACTTTCCTGCACCAGGTCGGCAGCCAGCTGCGGGTCACGCACCTTGCGCGTCAGCAACCCCTGCAAGGTTTTCGCGTGCTTGAGGAACAGCCGCTTCAAGTCGGACTCCGCCACGCGAACTCCCTGTGGATGGCCGGAAAGAAGGCGGTATGCTACTCGTTAGTGAGAATCAGTTGCAACTTCACCCCGGCACGCCTTGCACGTGCCGGGATGCGAAGATCACTCGAACAGCGCGTCCAGCGCCTGTTCAAGGCGGGTCACGGCAATCACCTGCAGCCCGGGCGGCGCTTCCTTCGGGGCGTTGCCCTTGGGCACGATGGCGCGCTTGAAGCCATGCTTGGCCGCTTCCTTCAAACGCTCCTGGCCGCTCGGCACCGGGCGCACTTCGCCAGACAAGCCAACCTCGCCAAACACCAGCAGGCCGTTGTCCAGCGGACGGTTGCGCAGGCTGGACATGATCGCCGCCATCAGCGCCAGGTCGGAGGCCGTCTCCAGCACCTTGACCCCGCCGACCACGTTGAGGAACACGTCCTGGTCATGGGTAGGGATGCCGCCATGGCGATGCAGCACCGCCAGCAGCATGGCCAGGCGGTTCTGGTCCAGGCCCAGGGTGACCCGCCGCGGGTTGGACAGGTGGCTGTCGTCGACCAGGGCCTGAACCTCCACCAGCATCGGCCGGGTACCTTCCCAGGTGGCCATGACCACGCTGCCCGGTACTTCTTCCTGGGCACGCGTAAGAAAGATCGCCGAGGGGTTGGAGACTTCCTTCAGGCCACGGTCGGTCATGCCGAACACGCCCAGCTCGTTGACCGCGCCAAAACGGTTTTTCACCGCGCGCAGCAAACGCAAGCGGCCGTCGGATTCGCCCTCGAAATACAGCACGGTATCGACCATGTGCTCGAGCACCCGTGGCCCGGCCAGCGCGCCTTCCTTGGTCACGTGACCGACGAGGAAGATCGCCGTGCCGCTCTGCTTGGCATAACGCACCAGCAAGGCTGCGCTTTCGCGCACCTGGGAAACACCGCCAGGCGCCGACTGCAACTGCTCGGTGAAGATGGTCTGGATCGAGTCGATGACCATCACCTTGGGCTTCTCCAGCCGGGCGGTGGCGATGATGGTCTCGATACAGGTTTCGGTCATCACCCGCAGCTTGTCCTGGGGCAGGCCCAGGCGCCGGGCGCGCATCGCCACCTGCTGCTGGGACTCTTCGCCGGTGACGTACAGCGCCGGCATGCGCGTAGCGATGTTGCACAGGGTCTGCAGGAGGATGGTCGACTTGCCGATGCCCGGATCACCACCGATCAGCACCACCGAACCGTCGACCAGGCCGCCGCCGAGTACCCGGTCGAGTTCGGCACTGGCGGTAGTGAAGCGCGGGATTTCCTCGACACTGACTTCGGCCAGGGTCTTGATCTGCGCCTGCTGCCCGGCCCAGCCGGTGCGCCCGCTCGGTGCGGCGGCCGCGCCACTCTCGAGCACGGTCTCGACCAGGGTGTTCCAGGCACCGCATTCAGCGCATTGCCCGGCCCATTTCGGAAAGGTCGCGCCGCACTCGGTGCAGCCGTACATGCGCTTGGCCTTGGCCATGGGGACGGTCCTCTGGAAAAAGGCACCATCATAGCCGACCTCGGACGCCCCGGCGGGCAGAGAAAACGACAAAACTATTCGGTATAACCGCAGTCTGTTGCAGCAGCGCGGAGCATGAAGCGCATAGCTGAATTACACTGCGTTTACCCAACTCATCTGTTACAAGGAATAAACCATGGGCGTGCTCAATGAATTCAAGGCCTTCGCGGTCAAAGGGAATGTCGTCGATATGGCCGTCGGTATCATTATCGGCGCCGCCTTTGGCAAAATCGTTTCATCTTTTGTAGGTGACGTGATCATGCCACCGATCGGTTTGCTGATCGGCGGCGTCGATTTCAGCGACCTCGCGGTCACCCTCAAGGCCGCCGAAGGCGACATACCGGCGGTGGTGATGGCCTATGGCAAATTCATCCAGACCATCCTCGACTTCATCATCGTCGCCTTCGCGATTTTCATGGGCGTCAAGGTCATCAACCGCCTGAAACGCGAAGAAGCCGCCGCGCCGACCCTGCCGCCGGTGCCGACCAAAGAAGAAGAGCTGCTCACCGAAATTCGCGACCTGCTCAAGTCGCAGAATCGGCAACCTTGAACCCAGGGCTAAAAAAACGGCGTCTGCGGGCGCCGTTTTTGTTGGCGCTTACCAGTAGGTCTCGACCGCGACCTGACCGGGGCGGCGGCTGAGGCTGAGGTTCATGTCGCGCTGCTTGAGCACTTTGCGGGTGTCGTCGATCATCTGCGGGTTGCCACAGAGCATTACCCGCGAATGTTCCGGAGTCAGCGCCAGGCCCGCCGCGCGTTCAAGCTCGCCGTTCTCGATCAGGGTGGTAATGCGCTGGTTCAGCGCTCCCGGATGCTGCTCGCGGGTGACGATCGGGATGAACTGCAGCTTGCCGGCGTACTCGGCCAGGTAGTCGCGCAGCTCCAGGCCGGCGATCAAATCCAGGTAGGCCAGCTCGCGGGCCTCACGCACCGAATAAACCAGTTTGATCGACTCGAATCGCTCCCACACTTCGAAGTCCTGGAGGATCGACAGGAATGGCGCGATACCGGTGCCGGTCGCCAGCAGCCAGAGGTCGCGGCCATCAACGAAGCGGTCGAGGGTCAGGTAACCGAAGGCCTGGCGATCGATCAACAGGCTGTCGCCGGCGCCCAGGCGGCTCAGCTCACTGGTGAATTCGCCGCCCGGCACTACGATGGAAAAGAAATCCAGATGCTCGTCGAACGGTGAGGACACCATCGAATAGGCGCGCCAGACCACACTACCGTCTGCCTTGGTCACCCCAAGACGGGCGAACTGCCCGGCACGAAAACGAAAGCCCTGGTCGCGGCTGGTTCGCAGGCTGAACAGGCTGGGGGTCAGCGGCTGGACGTCGAGCAGCGTCTGGCGGGTGAACTTTTCAGCACTGGCAGTCATGGCTTGCTCCAAAAAACAGATGCCCCAGTGTCGCGCAAACGCCGAGGGATAAACACCGTTGGTTTGTAGTGGCATCAACCGCGGGCGCGGTACCAGCCGCACAAGCGACGCCGAAGGGAGAAAAACCCCTTGTCACAACACTTCAACAGCGACAGGAGAAAATCACTGCACGATGCCGGTAATAGCCCAATGATTTCGAACTGATATCAAGAAGATCGCTAAAGAACAGGCCTGCCAAAATGTTCACATTTCTATAGCCAAAAAACCCAACAAAACCGTGGGACATTTCCTACACTACTTTGCACCCTGCCAGATCTTGGATCCACCCCCTTGAGATCTCCCCCATGCCGCACTGGAAAGAACAGCAACTCGAGCAGTTGCTAGCCGAAACAGATGAACAACGGATGTTTGACCTGGCGGTTTCCCTGGCCCAGCAACTGGACATGGAGTACCTGTGTTTCGGCATGCGCGTGCAGATAGCCACTTTCGCGCCGCAAATGCGATTCTTCAACAACTATCCCGACGCCTGGAACGAACGCTACCAACGTTGCAACTACGTGGACATCGATCCCACCGTCGCCCATTGCCACCACTCCCTGATGCCATTGCTGTGGTGCGATGATGTGTTCCGAGAGACACCGGAATTTCGCGAAGAGGCAAAATCCTTCGGCTTGCGCCACGGCTGGAGCCAGTCGGCCCACGACATGCGTCACAACGAAAGCATCCTCAGCATCGCCCGCAGCCAGGGCGCAATCAATCTAGACGAACTCTATGACAAGGCCGGCCAGACCATCTGGCTGTGCAACCTGCTGCACACGCTGATGATTGACCGCCAACCCGGGCAAGCAACCCCGGCGTACAACCTTTCGGAGCGGGAAACCGAAGTGCTCAAATGGTCGGCCGCCGGCAAGACCGCCGCCGACATCGCCTGCATCCTCTCGCTGTCACAGAGCACGGTGAACTTTCACATCCGCAGCATCATCACCAAAACCAACGCCAGCAACAAAGCCGGCGCAATCGCCATTGCGGCGATGCGTGGCCTGATCTGAGCCAACGCCCCCGTACCTTCGCAAAGCACGGTAGAATCACGGCCCTGTAGAGCGCGCCGCACGCACGCACATCAATGCCCCAGAGCCTTACACCATGCCCCTGCTGACCAGCCCCTTCGCCGAACTCGACCTGCTTCGCCAGCCCGAACAAGCCAACGATCCCCTGCAAGCCTTCGATGCTGCCGACGAGTACCTGCTGGAGCACCTGGCCGAACAGGCACCTACCGCGACCAGCCGGGTTTTGGTGCTCAACGACAGTTTCGGCGCCCTGGCCATCAGCCTGGCAGCGCATGTGTCGGTGCTCAGCAGCGGCGATTCGCACCTGGCGCATCTGGCCCTGGAAAAGAACCTGGTGCGCAATGGCCTGGCCTTCGACGCGGTGCCCTTCGTGGCGGCCAGCAATACCTGGCAAGGCCCGTTCGACCGGGTACTGGTACGCGTGCCAAAGACTCTTGCCCTGCTCGAAGAGCAACTGATTCGCCTGCAGGGCCAGCTGGCGCCCGGCGCACAGGTGGTGGCTGGGGCCATGATCAAACACTTGCCGCGCGCCGCCGGTGACTTGCTGGAGAAATACATCGGCCCGGTGCAGGCATCGCTGGCGAAGAAAAAGGCCCGGCTGTTGATTGCTACCTTCGAGCCGAAGCCGGCGTTCGATTCGCCCTACCCGACCCGCTACCAACTCGACGCGCCACCCCTGGTGCTGCTCAACCACGCCAACGTGTTCTGCCGCGAAGGCCTGGACATCGGCACCCGGGCGTTCCTGCCGCACCTGCCCAAGGACCTCGGCGATGCACGTGTCGCGGACCTCGGTTGCGGCAATGGCGTGCTGGCCATCGCCAGCGCCCTGGCCAACCCGCAGGCGCAGTACACCCTGGTCGACGAGTCATACATGGCCGTGCAGTCGGCACTGGAAAACTGGCAGGCGGCGTTGGGCCCGCGTGAAGTCACGGTGCGCGCCGACGACGGCCTGGCCGGGCAGCCAGCGCAGTCGCTGGATGTGGTGCTGTGCAATCCGCCGTTCCATCAACAGCAGGTAGTCGGTGACTTCCTCGCCTGGCGGATGTTCCAGCAAGCGCGCGAGGCGCTGGTGGTCGGTGGTGCGCTGTACATCGTCGGCAATCGTCACCTGGGTTATCACAGCAAGCTGGCGCGCTTGTTCCGTGGGGTCGAGCAGGTGGCGGCGACGCCCAAGTTCGTGGTGCTCAAGGCGCGTAAATAGGCCAGTACCGCGTCGCCTGAATCACGGGTCAAGCCGCCCCCACAGGGCAAAAAAAACCCTCCGCAGCTGATGCTGCGAAGGGCTGTAAATCCGCCGCAAGGCGGGATGGGAAATATCGTACTAGTGCGTGCTCAGTCCGGCCGCACTCATGAACAGGCGCATCAGCCAGGCGACCAGGGCCAGGCTCACCACGCTGCCGACCCAGATCGCTACCAACCAGCCCAGGCGCTGCCAGAGCGGTTTCTTCTCTTCGTCCATCGTGCCTTTGCCAGTCATTGCCATGCTCCCCTAGTGGTAGCCATCTTCGTGGGTCACCTTGCCGCGGAACACGTAATAGCTCCAGAAGGTGTAACCGAGGATGAACGGGATGATGAACAAGGTCCCGACCAGCATGAAGCCCTGGCTTTGCGGCGGCGCGGCAGCGTCCCAGATCGAGATCGACGGCGGAATGATGTTCGGCCACAAGCTGATGCCCAGGCCGCTGTAGCCGAGGAAGATCAACACCAGGGTAAGCAGGAACGGGGTGTAGTGTGCGTTCCGCGCCACCGCCCGGAGCAAACCGTAAAGGGTTACCAGGACCAGGATCGGTACCGGCAGGAACCAGAACAGGTTGGGCAGGCTGAACCAGCGCTCGGCAATGTCCGGGTGGGCCAGCGGCGTCCAGATACTGACGATGCCGGTCACCGCCAGCAGCACCAGGGCCAGCGGCCGCGCCAGGTCGTGCATCTGCAGTTGCAGCTTGCCTTCGGTCTTCATGATCAGCCAGGTGCAGCCGAGCAAGGCGTAAGCCACGATCAGGCCCAGGCCGCAGAACAGGCTGAACGGGGTCAGCCAGTCGAGGCTGCCGCCAGCGTAGCTGCGATCGACCACCTCAAAGCCTTCGATGAAGGCGCCCAGGGCCACGCCCTGGAAGAAGGTAGCCGCCAGCGAGCCGCCGATGAAGGCCTTGTCCCACAGGTGACGCTTGGCTGCAGTGGCCTTGAAGCGGAACTCGAAGGCCACGCCGCGAAAGATCAGCCCGATCAGCATCAGCATCAACGGCAGGTACAGCGCTGAAAGCACCACGGCGTAGGCCAGCGGGAAGGCGCCGAACAGCGCCGCGCCACCGAGCACCAGCCAGGTTTCGTTACCGTCCCAGACCGGGGCGACAGTGTTCATCATCACATCGCGGTCCTGCTCGCCCTTGACGAACGGGAAGAGGATGCCGATGCCAAGGTCAAAGCCGTCCATGACCACATACATCATGATGCCGAAGATGATGATGATGGCCCAGATAAGCGGAAGATCAACACCCATGATTCAGTTCCCCTTGTTCAGGCTGGCGTGCTCGCCATTGTCATGATCGTCATCGGCGGCAGACAGCGGCCGTGCCGGGGTGCGTTGCTGGCCGGGGCCACCCGG
Source organism: Pseudomonas sp. B21-035 (assembly GCF_024748945.1). NCBI lineage: Bacteria > Pseudomonadati > Pseudomonadota > Gammaproteobacteria > Pseudomonadales > Pseudomonadaceae > Pseudomonas > Pseudomonas sp. B21-035. The sequence goes on along the minus strand of NZ_CP087179.1, from coordinate 775,365 downwards.
GTTGGTCTCGTCGCCTTCACCGGTTTTCGGCCCTTTGCGCACCAGGCGCATCATGTAGCCAAGGCCGGTACCGAACAGCGCGAAGTAGACCACCACGAACATCACCAGGGTCAGGCCGAGCTGGCCGTAGCTGTGGTTCGAGGCGCCATCGGCGGTGCGCATCAGGCCATAGACCACCCAGGGCTGGCGGCCGATCTCGGTGGTGAACCAGCCGGCGAGGATCGCGATCAGGCCGGAGGGGCCCATCCACAAGGTCAGGTACAGGAACGGCCGCGAGCTGTAGAGCTTGTCGCTCTTGCGCAGCCACAGGCTCCAGAGGCCGACGAAGATCATCAGCATGCCAAGGCCGACCATGACCCGGAACGACCAGAAGACGATGGTCGAGTTAGGCCGGTCTTCTTTCGGAAACTCCTTCATCGCCGGCACTTGCTTGTCCAGGCTGTGGGTCAGGATCAGGCTGCCCAGCGCCGGGATTTCCACCTTGAAGCGGGTGGTCTCGGCTTCCATGTCGGGGATACCGAAGAGGATCAGCGGGGTCGGTTCGCCTGGCTTGTTTTCCCAGTGGCCTTCGATAGCAGCGATTTTCACCGGCTGGTGCTTGAGGGTATTGAGGCCGTGGAAGTCGCCGATCACCGCTTGTACCGGGGCGACGATCAGGGCCATCCACATGGCCATCGAAAGCATCTTGCGAATCGCCGGGTTATCGCGGCCGCGCAGCAAGTGCCAGGCGGCCGAGGCGCCGACGAAGAACGCTGTAGCAACAAAGGCGGCAGTCGCCATGTGCGCCAGGCGGTAAGGGAACGACGGGTTGAAGATCACCGCGAACCAGTCCACCGGCACGACTACGCCGTTGACGATTTCGTAGCCCTGGGGGGTCTGCATCCAGCTGTTGGAGGCGAGGATCCAGAAGGTCGAGATCAAAGTGCCGATGGCCACCATGACCGTGGCGAAAAAGTGCAGCCCACGGCCGACGCGGTTCCAGCCAAAGAGCATGACGCCAAGGAAACCGGCTTCAAGGAAGAAGGCGGTGAGAACTTCGTAAGTGAGCAGCGGCCCGGTGACGGAGCCAGCGAAATCGGAGAACTTGCTCCAGTTGGTGCCGAACTGGTAGGCCATGACCAGACCGGAGACCACCCCCATGCCGAAGTTGACGGCAAAGATTTTCGACCAGAAATGGTAAAGGTCACGGTAGACGCTGTTGTTGCTCTTCAGCCACAGCCCTTCGAGAACAGCCAGGTAGCTCGCCAGGCCAATGGTGATGGCCGGGAACAGGATGTGAAAGGACACGGTAAACGCGAACTGAATTCGGGCGAGATCTAGAGCCTCTAATCCGAACATAGTGCTTCCTCTGTCAGGTAATCCGGCGTCAGGCGGTGGCCTTGGCGCCAACTGCCCCCACGGTAGTTGAGTGCGGCAAGTTGGAATTGTTCTGTAAACATCACATCGCAGGGAATTCGGCCGTCTGGCCATGCCGTTGCAAATGAAACAATTGATCCAGATCAACGGATGCCTGAAAGGATAGTCCTGAACGGGCTGTGCGCTTGTGTGGTTGATTGCCGCGTGACCGGTTGTCTCACCCCCTTTACCGCGCCCCAAAACAGTGCGCTTACCGCACACAGGTGCCATTCCTCGCAACCTGCTGTTACAAAGTGGTGATAACCTGCAGCGTCGATCCCTGCGCCGAGGCTCTGTTTCGCCGATGTCAGACCCCGTTTTGCTGCTGCGTCATCACCGTCCCTTCCTGGCCTTCTGGCTGGCCCGGGTATTTACCGCCAGCGGCTTTCAGATGCTTACCGTGGCGATCGGCTGGCACCTCTACCAATTGACCGGCAATGTCCTCGACCTAGGCCTGGTGGGCCTGGTGGAATTTGCCCCGCGGGTGCTGTTCATGCTGCACACCGGACACGTCGCCGACCGCTATGACCGGCGCCGGGTCGCCGCCCTGTGCCAGAGTGCCCAGGCCATGATCGCCCTGGTGCTGGTGGTCGCCAGCAGCACCCACAGCGTCAGCCGCGAACTGATCTTCCTGCTGGCGTTCTTGCTCGGTAGCGCACGCTCCTTTGAAATGCCGGCGACCCAGGCGCTGCTGCCCAATGTGGTGCCCTCCGAGCTGTTTCCACGTGCCGTGGCTGCTTCTGCCTCGGCGATGCAGGCGGCGACCATCGTCGCGCCGGCGGTGGGCGGTTTTCTCTATGCCTTTGGCAGCGTCTGGGTGTACGGGCCGACGGTAGCGTTGTACCTGATTGCCTGCGTGTTGACCCTGGGCCTGGTGTCGCGCCAGCAACCAGGCAACCAGGGCCGCGCCAGCCTCGAATCGCTGATGGCCGGCATTCGCTTTATCCGCAGCCGCCCGGACATCCTCGGGGCGATCTCCCTGGACCTGTTCGCCGTGCTGCTGGGCGGCGCCACCGCGCTGTTGCCGGTGTTTGCCAAGGACATCCTGCTGACCGGCCCCTGGGGCCTGGGCCTGCTGCGCTCGGCGCCGGCGGTGGGCGCCCTGCTGATGTCGCTGTGGCTGGCGCGCTTTCCGGTGGAGCGCAAGGTCGGGCGGGTGATGTTTACCGCTGTCGGCGTGTTCGGGGTGGCGACCATTGCCTTTGGCCTGTCCACTTCGTTCTGGTTTTCCCTCGCCGTGCTGGCGGTGCTGGGCGCCGCCGACATGATCAGCATGGTAATACGCGGTGCCTTCGTGCAGCTGGAGACACCGGATGAAATGCGCGGCCGGGTCAGCGCGGTGAACGGGCTGTTCATCGGCGCCTCGAACCAGCTCGGTGAGTTCGAGTCAGGAGTGACTGCGCACTGGTTCGGCACGGTACCGGCGGTAGTGCTGGGCGGGGTCGGCACGCTGCTGGTGACCGGGGTGTGGATCAAGCTGTTTCCGACCCTGGCTGGGCGCGATCATATGCATAAGCAGTGAGGGCCTGTGGGAGCGGGCTTGCCCCGCGATAGTCACACCCGCAGCTCAGCCGCCACCCGCTTGCGCAGCACCCTGCCCGCCAGTTGCTCGACCAACACCAAGGCAAATTCCAGCGCCGCCGCCGACCCCTGGGCGGTGATGCAATTACCGTCCACCACCACCGGCTGATCGACAAAGCTGCACCCGGACAACCCCTGGCTGACAGCCGGGTCACAGGTCATGCGTCGCTGGCGCAACACACCATAGGCCTGCAGCGCCAACGGCGCTTCGCCGATCGCGGCAAAAAACTTGCCGGCCCTGGCCTGATCCTTGACCTGCTGCGCCAGTGGTTGGTGCGCGGCCATGTGCTGTGCGCCTTTTTCGCCCCCGGGCAAGACCATCAGGTCGAACGGCTGGGCCAGCAGGTCGACCAGCATGCCGTCGGCGGTCAAGCGCGTGCCGCGGGCACAGGTGAGCATCCGCCGGCCTTCGATACTGGCCACCACCACTTCGATCTCGGCGCGGCGCAGCACGTCGATCAGGGTCACGCTCTGCAGGTCATCCACGCCTTCGGCGACTACGATCAGGGCTCTGTGGGTCATCAACTGCTCTCCGCCGGGGTATCCCACAAGCTTAGTCGCTCACAGCAACAGGGTCAGTTGACGCTCGTGGCCCTGGCGCGCACGGTAGCCATCGCCGCTGTCGACCCAGCCGCTGGCCAGGTACAGCGCCAGGGCGGCGTGGTTGTCCCGGTCTACAGAAAGCTGCAGGCAACGCACCTCGGGCCACGCCTCGCGCACCAGGCCCGGCAACGCCTGCATGAAAAATCGCCCCAGGCCCTGGCCCTGCAAGCGCTGATCGACTTGCAAGGCATTGATCGTCGCCGCATCGGCCCGGGCCCAGGGCGCCAGGAACACCCCGCGCTGAAGCAGCAAGAAGGCCCGCGGCAGGTTGTCCAGCAGCAGCGCCACGCCACGCCGGTCGGGACTGTCGCCACTTTGCAGGGTGTACAAGGCGCTAGCCATATCGCCGGCAAAGCGCAGTTGCTCAGGCCGCACCTGGATGTCGAGCAGTTGCTCGCGCTGGGCCGGGTTAAGGTCGCGGTAGTCGGTCAGGTGCACAGCATGGTCAACTCGGGATGGGGGGAACGGCGCAGAACCTGCAGATATCTGCAGTGTATCGCGACATTAATTACCGCTGCCCGAGCATGCTGGTATGATGCGCGGCTTTTTTCCGACCCAGGGAAAAACCACAGTCTCCCGGTACAGTCTGTGCTTTGCTAACTGGGTCGATACATTCACGGCGCCGGGAGCGCCACGGGGAGCAGGCATGCTGGAAAGGCTGTTTCAACTAAAAGCACACGACACCAATGTCCGCACCGAGATTCTCGCGGGCGTGACCACCTTCCTGGCCATGGCCTACATCCTGTTCGTCAACCCGAGCATTCTCGGCGAGACCGGCATGGACAAGGGCGCGCTGTTCGTCGCCACCTGCCTGGCAGCGGCGATCGGCTCGACCACCATGGGCCTGATCGCCAACTACCCGATCGCTCTGGCACCGGGCATGGGCCTGAACGCCTTCTTCACCTACACCGTGGTCCTGCACATGGGCCACACCTGGCAGGTGGCCTTGGGCGCGGTGTTCATCTCGGCGGTGTGCTTCTTCCTGCTGTCGATCTTTCGCATCCGCGAATGGATCGTCAACAGCATCCCGTTGCCGCTGCGTTCGGCAATTGCCGCCGGTATTGGCCTGTTCCTGGCGCTGATCGCCCTGCATAACGCCGGCATCGTCGTCGATAACCAGGCCACCCTGGTGGGCCTCGGTGACCTCAAGAAACCGGCGCCGATCCTCGCCACCCTGGGCTTCTTCCTGATCGTCGCGCTGGAGGCCATGAAGGTCCGCGGCGCGGTGCTGATCGGCATCCTGGCGGTGACCGTGGCCTCGATCGCCCTGGGCGTGACTCCATTCAACGGCGTGGTGTCGATGCCGCCGTCGCTGGCGCCGACCTTCCTGCAGCTGGACATCAAGGGCGCGCTGGACGTCGGCCTGATCAGCGTGATTTTCGCCTTCCTGTTCGTCGACCTGTTCGACAACTCCGGCACCCTGATCGGCGTCGCCAAGCGCGCCGGCCTGATGCGCAAGGACGGCCACATGCCGAAAATGGGCCGGGCGCTGATCGCCGACAGCACCGCGGCGATGGCCGGTTCCCTGCTGGGTACCTCGACCACCACCAGCTACATCGAATCTGCAGCCGGCGTCAGCGCCGGTGGCCGCACCGGCCTGACCGCCATCGTGGTAGCCATTCTGTTCCTGCTGGCGCTGTTCTTCGCACCGCTGGCCGGCAGCGTGCCAGCCTTCGCCACGGCACCGGCGCTGTTGTTCGTCGCCGTGTTGATGGCTTCGGGCCTGGCTGAAATAAACTGGGACGACATTACCGAAGCCGCGCCGGTGGTGGTCACTGCCCTGGCCATGCCGCTGACCTACTCGATCGCCAACGGCATCGCCTTCGGTTTCATTGCCTGGACCGCGATCAAGCTGCTTTCCGGCCGCGCCCGTGACCTCAACGCGGCACTGGTGATCCTCTCGGTCCTGTTCGTCATCAAACTGGGCTGGTTCAACGCATGAGTGCTGTCTTCGACCCTTCGACCTACACCCAGCAGCTCGACGCCAAGGTCGCGCGCCTGCGCGAGCTGCTGGCGCCGTTCGCGGCGCCCGAGCCTGCGGTATTCGACTCGCCGCGCGAGCACTATCGCCTGCGCGCCGAGTTCCGCCTGTGGCGCGAAAACGAGCAGCGCTTCTACGCGATGTTCGCCCCGGGCGAGAAACACACGCCGATCCTGATCGAAGACTTCCCGATTGCCAGTCTGCAGATCAACGACCTGATGCCACGGCTCAAGGCCGCCTGGCAAGCCAGCTCGGCGTTGAGCTTCAAGCTGTTCCAGGTGGAGTTCCTCACCACCCTGGCAGGCGATGCAATGATCACCCTGTGCTATCACCGTCCGCTGGACGAGCACTGGGAGCGCGCCGCGCAGCAACTGGCCAGCGACCTGGGCGTGAGCATCATCGGCCGCTCCAAGGGCAAGCGCGTGGTGATCGGCCGCGATTACGCAGTTGAAGAGCTGCAGATTGCCGGGCGCACCTTCCGCTACCGCCAGCCCGAAGGCGCCTTCACCCAGCCTAACGGCGCGGTCAACCAGAAGATGCTCAACTGGGCCTATGAAGCCCTGGGCGAGCGCCAGGACGATCTGCTCGAGCTGTACTGCGGCAACGGCAACTTCACCCTGCCGCTGGCCACCCGGGTGCGCAAGGTACTGGCCACCGAGATCAGCAAGACCTCGGTCAATGCCGCCCTGCACAACCTCGACGACAACGCTGTGGATAACGTGCGCCTGGTGCGTCTGTCGGCTGAAGAGCTGACCGAAGCGCTGAACGAAGTGCGTCCGTTCCGCCGCCTCGAAGGCATTGACCTTAAGAGCTACCAGTTCGCCAGTGTGTTCGTCGACCCGCCGCGCGCCGGCATGGACCCGGATACCTGCGAGCTGACCCGGCGCTTCGACAACATCCTGTACATCTCCTGCAACCCGCAAACCCTGGCGGCCAACATCGCCCAGTTGCACGACACCCATCGCATCGAGCGCTGTGCGTTGTTTGACCAGTTTCCGTATACCCATCACATGGAGAGCGGGGTGTTGCTGGTTCGCCGTTGAAGCTACCGCGGGTCAAGCCCGCTCCTGCAGGAGCGGGCCCTTCAGCCGAACCCCGAACACATCAACAACGGCACCAGCTGATCCTCATCGGTCAACGCCCCATGGTGCCCCCGCCACTGGCTGGCGTGCTTTTCAACTTCGCTGCGAATAATCCCGCCCGCCCCGTTCGGAACCACGATCAGATCGCCAATCCGCGCTTCCGCCTGGCTTAGCAGCACATCGCCGAACAGCCCCTTGGCAATCGCCTGGGCCTTGCTCAACACGTGATAGCCCTCCCCCAGACGATTCTGCCAGCGCTCGTGCACGCGGTCCTGCTGGTGCGCGTGGGTGTACAGGTAGCGCGCGCGAATATCCCCGGCCATCGCCCGCACGCCCTCCTGCAGCGCCGGGTCCAGATCAAAGTCGCGCACCTGTTCGCTGTCCAGCGCCAGCATGCCGTGGTCGGCAATCACCATCAGCCGCGCCTGCTCAGGCAAGGATTGGGCGATGGCCCGGGCCAGCTGGTCGGCAATCTGCAACTGCTTGAGCCAGCCCTCGGAGCCTGGGCCGAACAGGTGCCCGGCAAAATCCAGGTCGCCGAAATAGGCGAAGCAGAACGCCGGCCCCGGCACGGCCAGGGCGGCATTGACCAGTTCCGGATAGGCATCATAGGCCGGCGCAGGGAGGATCTTGCCGGCCCGGTAGATCGCCCGAGTGAAGTCCGAACCGGCATAGCGCCCGAGCATCACCGTGCTGATGGCGATGCCCTGGGCCGCGGCCTGGCCCCAGGCATCGGCGGGCACGATAAAAGTCTCCGGCGGCGGCGCGCCACTGGCCTGCGCCTCGACCTGCAAGGGCGAGGTGGTCCAGGTCAGTGGCGACAGTTCAGTGTGCTCATCCAGGGCAAAGCCGCAGCCGACGATACCGTGGGCGCCGCTGCCCAGCCCGCAAGCCACCGAGGCCAGGCTGGTCGCCGTGGTGGCTGGAAAGCCTACCTTGAAGTGGCTGTCCGGCTGCATCAGCGAGGCAAGAAACGGCGCATGCCGGGCGTGGGCCTGCAGCAGGTTCCAGCCCAGGCCGTCGATCAGCAGCAGGCAGGTGCTGCGCGAATGGTCGAGGCGAAAGGCATTGCGAAAACCGTGGCCACCCAGGGCCGCGAAAATCGACTGGGTGAGGTTGGCCAGGCCCGGCCAGGTTTCACCCAGCGACTGCAGGTCGTTGATCGGCGTTGCCATGTTGCCCTCCGTGGTCAGGTGCAAAGCAACAGGTGTAGCACAGGCTGTGCGATCAGCGCACAGAAAACACCCCTGCGGCCTTGCGCCCGATTGACCAAATTAACCATTCGGTACATTTTTAAGCGAAGGCACTCCCGCTTCATCACCAAGAATAACAACGGAGTTTTCAACATGGCTTTGGCCTCTTCTTCCGGCATTCTTGCCGGCCTTATCGGCGCGGGCATCCAGGCTTCGCGCACCCCGGCGCTGCACGAGCACGAAGGCGCCGCGCAAGGCCTGAACTACCTGTACCGGCTGATCGACCTGGACCAGCTCAAGCTCGACAGCAGCGCCCTCGAAGAGCTGCTGACCGCGGCCGAGCACATGGGCTTCACCGGCCTGAACATCACCTTCCCGTGCAAGCAGGCGATCCTGCCGCTGCTCAACGAACTGTCACCGCAAGCGCGCGGTATCGGCGCGGTGAACACCGTGGTACTCAAGGACGGCAAGCGCATCGGCCACAACACCGACTGCCTGGGTTTTGCCGAGGGCTTTCGCCGTGGCCTGAGCGACGCGCCGCGCCGCCAGGTGGTGCAGATGGGCGCCGGTGGCGCCGGCGCTGCGGTAGCTCATGCGCTGCTGGAAGAAGCGGTCGGGCAACTGAGCGTGTTCGATGTCGAACCGGCCCGTGCCCAGGCCCTTGTGGACAACCTCAACCAGCACTTTGCCGGCAGCCGCGCCAGGGTCGGTCATGACCTGCAAAGCGCCATGGCCAGCGCCGACGGCCTGGTCAACACCACGCCCATGGGCATGGCCAAGCTGCCGGGCATGCCGGTGCCCAAGGCGCTGCTACGGGCGGATCTGTGGGTGGCGGAGATTGTTTACTTTCCGCTGCAAACCGAACTGCTGCGCGAAGCCCGGGCCCTGGGCTGCCGCACCCTGAGCGGGGCGAACATGGCGGTGTTCCAGGCGGTGAAGGCGTTTGAACTGTTCAGCGGGGTGAAGCCTGATGCGGCGCGGATGATCGAGCACTTCAACAGTCTGGGTGACTGAAAAGCATCGCGGGGCAAGCCCGCTCCTACGGTAGGAACGGGCTTGCCCCGCGAAAATACTCAGGCCTGCAAAAATCTAAGCACCGACTCGCAAATCATCTGCCGATGCCGGTCCTTGACCGCCTTGTCCTCGAAGTCCACCTGGAAGATCTCGCCAAAGGTGTGCCGGTTCGACACCCGGTAGAAGCAGAACGAGCTGATCAGCAGGTGCACATCCAGCGCCTCCAGCCCCTGGCGGAATACCCCCTCGCCAGCGCCGCGCTTGAGCACTTCATCCAGCGCCGTGAGTACGGTCTTGTTCATCGAGCGAATCGCCGCCGAGCGCTTCACGTACTCGCCGTGGTGCATGTTCTCGTTGCAGACGATGCGCACGAAATCGACGTTGCGATCATGGTGATCGAAGGTGAATTCCACCAGCCGGCGGATGCCCAGGCGCGGCTCGAGTTCGGCCAGGTGCAGGTTGCTTTCAGTGCTGCGAATATCGCCGTAGAGCTTCTCCAGCACTTCTACGTACAACTGCTCCTTGCTGTTGAAGTAGTAGTAGATCATGCGCTTGGAGGTTTGCGTGCGCTCGGCGATCGCATCGACCCGGGCGCCGGCCAGCCCCTGCTGGACGAACTCGCTGATTGCCGCCTGGAGAATATTCTCGCGGGTCTTTTCCGGATTGTTCTTGCGGCCCTTGCGCGGCGCTTGTTCGGGGGCTGCGCAGAGTGCTGGGGTAGTCGTCATACGGGACTCATGGCCATCGGTTAACCCGGCAATTATGAGCCCCGGGTGCTGAGTAAGGAAGCCTCGGCGCCTGCGCCCTACAACTTGGCCTGGGCCGGCGCGCCGGCGCGGGCCTTGGCCATGGCGGCCAGGCGCACGGCGACGTTGGCCGCGCCATAGCCGCTGTAGCCGTTACGCCGTTGCAGCACCTCGAAGAAGAAGCGCTCCTCAAACGGCTCGGTGTACACATGAAACAGCTCACCGCCCTGGGCATCGCGGTCGTAGAGCACGTTGTAGTAAGCCAGTTCGCTGAGGAACTCGTCGTCGAAATCAAAGCGTGCGGCAAGGTCGTCGTAGTAGTTGAGCGGAATGTCGAGCAAAGCCACCCCCGACTCCTTGGCCTGTTTGACCGCAGTAAAAATGTCCTCGCAGTCAAAGGCAATGTGGTGAACGCCGGAACCGCGGTAATGCGACAAGGCATGGGCAATCGCCGTATTACGGTTTTCCGAAATATTCAGCGGCAGGCGGATCGAGCTGCAACGGCTGCGCAAGGCGCGACTCTTGACCAGACCATAAGGGTCGGGCAACACCACTTCGTCGTCGGCAGTAAAGTCCAGCACGCTCTTGTAGAACAGCGCCCAGCTGTCCAGGCCGTCGGCCGGCAAGGCCAGGGCCATATGGTCGATGCGGGTCAGGCCCAGGCTGCTGCCCGCTTGTGGCTGCAGGCTGAAGTCGGTGTCATAGATAGTCCGGCCCTGGGCATCCTGGTCGACCAGGTAGATCAAGCTGCCGTCCGGCGCACGCACCGCCGCCAGCTCGCGCTCGTTGGGGCCGACCAGGCCGCGATAGGGCTGGCCATGGTAGGCCACGGCACGGGCCAGGGCCTGGGCGCTGTCCTTGACCCGGATCGCCGTGGCGCACAGCGACGGGCCATGACTCTCAAAGAAGTTATGGGCGAAGGAATAAGGCTCGGCGTTGAGGATCAGGTTGATGTCGCCCTGGCGCAGCAGGCTGACATTCTTCGAACGGTGCACGCCGGCGCGGGTAAAGCCCAGGCGCTCCAGCCAGTTGCCGAGCTTGGCTCCCAGGGCGTCGTCGACGGCGAACTCGAGAAACTCGACGCCATCGTAGGCGCTGGCACGTGGTGGGGCGAACAGCAGGTCGTCGCTGGCCGGCGCTACGCGGTCTTGCTCAAGGCGCTGGCGGGTCTTTTCTTCCAGGTACAACAGCGAGCGCAGGCCATCGGCGGCATTGGCCCGAGGCGGCGCGGCGCGAAAGCCATCGTTGAAGATCTCCAGCGACAGCGGGCCGCTGTAACCGCTGGCCAGGATCGGCGCGAGAAAACCCGCCAGGTCAAACTCGCCCTGCCCCGGAAAGCAGCGAAAGTGCCGGCTCCACTCCAGCACGTCCATGGCCAGGAGCGGCGCGTCGGCCATCTGCACGAAAAAAATCTTGTCCCCCGGCACCTGGGCGATAGCCCGTGGGTCGCCCTTGAGCGACAAGGTGTGGAAGCTGTCGAGGATCATCCCCAGGCTTGCGTGGTCAGCCGTTTTGACGATGTCCCAGACCTGCTCCCAGGTGTTCACGTGGCGGCCCCAGGCCAGGGCTTCGTAGCCGATGCGCAGGCCACGGGCCCCAGCGCGCTCGGCCAGCAGGCGCAGGTCGTCGATCAGCACCTGGCGCTCACCCAGGGAATCGGCGGCGACATTGCTGCACACCAGCACCAGATCGGTGCCCAGTTCCTGCATCAAATCGAATTTGCGTTCCGCGCGTTCCAGGTTGCGCGCCAGGCGATCGCGGCGGCAGCCCTCGAAATCGCGAAACGGCTGGAACAGGGTAATCGCCAGGCCCAGATCGGCGCAGCGCTGGCGAATTTCGCGCGGGCTGCCGGCGTAGTACAGCAGGTCATTCTCGAAGATCTCGACCCCATCGAAGCCCGCGGCGGCGATGGCTTCGAGTTTTTCTGGCAAAGTACCGCTCAAGGATACGGTGGCGATCGAACGCTGCATTATTCTGGCTCCGATGGGCAGGCAAAAACCGGTGGAGGAATTATTGGTGTTGAGCAAATTTTGCTCAATGCAAAAGGTACGAACTAGTTAGTTTTGTGTTCGATTATCGCCCAATATAGCGTTCAGTCAATTGACCCTTTTTTGACCACAGGCGCACCATTTCGACACCAAGGCTTGACCCATAAACATAAAAATACGGGTAACCCGCGATGATCCACTCTCAATCCACCCGCATGGCCCAGCCCCTGGGTACTACTGCGCACGCCGGCATCGGCGACAAGCTGCGTGGCGCCATGGCCGTCGGCAAGACCCGCTGGGTCATGCTCGCGCTGGTGTTCTTCGCCACCACCTTGAACTACATCGACCGCGCCGCCCTCGGGGTGATGCAGCCGATTCTGGCCAAGGAGATGAGCTGGACGGCGATGGACTACGCCAACATCAACTTCTGGTTCCAGGTCGGTTACGCCATCGGCTTCGTACTGCAAGGCCGGCTGATCGACCGGGTCGGCGTCAAGCGCGTGTTCTTCTGCGCCGTGCTGCTCTGGAGCCTGGCTACCGGCGCCCATGGCCTGGCCACCTCGGCGGTGGGCTTCATGGTCTGCCGGTTCATTCTCGGCCTGACCGAAGCGGCCAACTACCCCGCCTGCGTCAAGACCACCCGCTTATGGTTCCCGGCCGGTGAGCGCGCCGTGGCCACCGGCATTTTCAACGCCGGCACCAACGTCGGCGCCATGTTCACGCCGATGCTGTTGCCGTTGATCCTCACCGTCTGGGGCTGGCAAGCGGCGTTCATCGGCATGGGCGCCCTGGGCCTGGTCTGGGTAGTGTTCTGGGGCCTGAAATACTTCAACCCGGAAGATCACCCGAGCGTCAGCAAAGAAGAACTGGCCTACGTGCAAAGCGAAGTGGAACCGGAACAAGCCCGCGTGCCGTTCTCACGAATCCTGCGCATGCGCGGCACCTGGGCCTTCGCCCTGGCCTACTCGATGACCGCGCCGGTGTTCTGGTTCTACCTGTACTGGCTGCCACCGTTCCTCAACCAGCAATACAGCCTGGGCATCAGCGTCACGCAGATGGGTATCCCGCTGATCGTCATCTACCTGAGTGCGGATTTCGGCAGTGTCGGCGGTGGCATTCTTTCGTCGTTCCTGATCGGCCGCGGCATGGCCCCGGTCAAGGCGCGGCTGCTGTCGATGCTGCTGTTCGCCACCACCATCATCGGCGTGATCTTCGCCGCCGGCGCCAGCAGCCTGTGGGTCGCGGTGCTGGCGATTTCCCTGGCCATCGCCGCGCACCAGGCCTGGACCGCCAACATCTGGAGCCTGGTCATGGACTACACGCCCAAGCACATGATGAGCACGGTGTTCGGTTTCGGCGGCATGTGCGCGGCCATCGGCGGCATGTTCATGACCCAGCTGGTCGGCTACATCCTGACCACCACCAACAACAATTACACCCTGCTGTTCACCATGATCCCGGCCATGTACTTCATCGCCCTGACCTGGATGTACTTCATGGCCCCGCGCAAGGTGCCGAAGGTCGAGGCCTAACGCCGCCGTTGCAACCAGGCGGCGCCCAGGCCGCTGAGGCAGATCAAGGCAATCCCCACCAGCCCGGCCATGTCCGGGCTGTGTCCGAACAACACCAGGCCGAGAACACCGGCGAACACGATCTGACAGTAACTGAACGGCGCCAGCATGGCCGGTGGCGCATGCCGGAACGCCTGGGTCAGGAACAGGTGCGCGGTCATCCCGCAGGTGCCCAGGGCCACGGCCATCAGGCCATGGATGAAGCTCGGGGTCTGCCAGAACATCGGCACCACGGCGCTCATCACCAAGGTGTTGAGCAGGCCGGTGAAGAAGTTGCTGGTGGTCGGGCTGTCGGTGCCGCTGAGCTTGCGCGTCAGCAACTGGTAGAAGCAGAAGCACAAGGCCGAGCCAAATGGCAGCAACACCGCCGGGGTAAACAAGGCCCCGCCCGGATGGATGATCACCGTCACCCCGACAAAACTCACCAGCACCGCCACCCATTGCCCGCGCGTGACCTTCTCGCCCAGCAGCGGCAGCGACAGCGCCGTGACCAGCAACGGCGCGAGGAAGTTGACCGCCGTCGCCTCGGCCAGCGGTATGTACTGCAGGGCGGTGGTGAACAACAGGCTGGTGCCCAGCAGGCACAGCGCGCGCAAGGTCTGCAGCCCCGGTCGCCGGGTGCGCAACACGCGCAGGCCCGACTGCGGCAGGAAGATCACCATCATCAGCAGGGTGTGCACCAGGTAGCGCGCCCACACCACCCAGAGAATCGGATAGAACCCCGCCAGGTACTTCGACAAGGCGTCGTGGCTGGCGAACAGAAAGGTCGCCAGCACCACCAGGGCAATGCCCTTGAGCGGTTGGCTGACAGCGTCGAGCGCAGTAGGACGGGGCATCGATAAAAGCTCGCAGGTTCAGAGTTGACGGAGCAACTGACAGGTCTTGTCCAGGGCCATCTGTGCCCGCTGCAAGGCGCTCAGGCCCTGGTCGCGAACGGGAATTTCCAGGCTCAGCGCAATGTTCTGCGGCAGGCTACGCAACAAGCCGGGCAAATCGCAATTGCCATCGCCGGGAAACCGCCGCTCGTTGCGCGCCTGACGCAAGATCTCGGCCATATCGTGCGGACGCGGCCCGGCCACGTCGCACAACTGTGCATAGCGTAGCCGCGAGGCCGGCACCTGGCGCAACTCATCCAGCGACGAGCCGGAGCGGTCAAAGTGAAAGGCATCGACCAGCACCCCGCCATTGTCGCGCCCGGCCTGCTCGACGATGCGCCAGGCCTGGGTGAGGTTCTTGGCGTCGGTCCAGGGCATGAACTCCAGGTGCGGATGCAGGCCGTAATCTGCGGCCAGGTCGCAGAGGGCCGCAAAATTGTCGCTCTGGCGTTGCTCGTCAGGATCGTTGCCGGCCACCAGCAGCTCGCTGGCGCCGAACTCGGCGCCGACCGCCAGCAGGGCTTCGAAGTCGGCCACGCAGGTCTCGGGCTTGAGCCGCAAAATCTCCACATCCAGCACCTGGATGCCGGTATCGCGCAGGCGCGCGGCGGTCTGCCGGCGCAGGCCGGCGTCGGCCACCAGCGCAAAGTGATGTTCCTCGGCCGTGGCCGGTTCCAGGCGCAGGCCGACATGGCTGTAGCCTGCGCGGGCAGCAACCTCGACCATGTCGACAGGCGACAGCTCGAGTACCGTCAGGGCGGCAAGGGACATCACGCGTTGGCTCATTGTTGTTTTCTCGGCGAATTGAATTTGGAAATATTTAGAACTTAGTTCCAATTTCAATGCAAGCGAAAAAACGGATCGCGAGTGCAGGAGCGGGCTTGACCCGTGATGCTTCTAGACAAACAACTCAGAAGCAGGACTTGCCGCCGACAACTCCGCCACCGCCGCCAGCAACACCGGCGCCAGCTCGTGCATGCGTGCCTCGCTCATCCGCGCACTGGGCCCGGCAACGCTGAGCACGCCAACCGCATGGCCATCCAGCGGGTGCCGCACCACCGCCGCCAGCGCCGACATCCCCACTGCCGAACTCTCCACCACCCAGGCATAGCCATGCTCGCGGGCAACACGCAGGCGTTCGAGCAGCTCGGCATTGGACTTCGGTGCGTTGGGGCCGAACTGCGCCGGGTCGGCGATGCCTTGGCGCTCCACCAGCAACAAGGCCTGGGCATCGCTCAGGCTCGACAGCCACGCATGCCCGGAGGCGGTGTAGAACAACGGCGCATCACGGCCCATGTCCGGGTCGTAGCGCAAGCCGGAGCGGGCGCCTTGGGCCTTGGCGATCCAGGTCTGGCGTTCGCCGTCGATCACCCCCAGGCGCACCAGCTCGCCGGTCTGCTGGGCCAGTTGATCAAGAATCGGCTGGACGATATCGGCGCCACTGCTGGCCAGATAGCGAAAACCCATGGCCACCAGGCGGGTGCTCAGGTGATAGCGGCTGCTCTCGGCGTTCTGGCGCACATAGCCCAGGCGCATCAGCTCGGCGAGCATGCGATGGGTGGCGCTCTTGGGGATGTCCAGCTCTTCGGCCAGGGTCTGCAGGGGCAGCCCGCGCGGGTCGCTGGTGAGGCGTTCGAGAAGGCTGAACGCGCGTTCGATCTGACTGCCGGCCATGGTCATGGTCCCTGAAATTTGTGCCGATTCTAAAGAGCCCCGGCGAAAGCGCAAATCACTGTCCGATCTTCGCCCACTTTGTCGTGGCACGCCTTGGCTGGGCGACAGATCAAACCATAAAATATGGAATACAGTTCCAAAATATAACAAAACTGCCTGGAGGATACTGCTCATGCCCGTCGATACCCCGCTGGTCGAATGCGATGTACTGGTCATCGGCTCCGGCGCCGCCGGGCTGGCCGCCGCCGTGACCGCCGCCTGGCATGGCCAGAAGGTCATCGTGGTCGAAAAGGACCCGGTGTTCGGCGGCGCCACGGCCTGGTCCGGTGGCTGGATGTGGGTACCGTGCAACCCGCTGGCGCAGCGCGCCGGGATCATCGAGCAGCGCTCGCAGCCGCGCACTTATCTGGAGCATGAACTGGGCGAACGTTTCGATGGGCCGATGATCGATGCGTTTCTCGACGCGGCGCCCAACATGGTGTCGTTCTTCGAGCGCCATACCGCCCTGCAATTTGCCGACGGCAATGGCATCGCCGACATTCACGGTAATACCCCTGGCGCCGGCACCGGCGGGCGTTCGGTAATTGCCGCCCCCTACGATGGCCGCCAGCTGGGCAAAAAGCTGCTCAAGCGCCTGCGCAAAACCATGCGCGAAACCTCGTTCATGGGCATGCCGATCATGGCCGGCAAGGACCTCGGCGCCTTCCTCAGCCTCACCCGTTCCTGGCGCTCGCTGCTGCATGTGAGCAAGCGTTTGAGCCGCCACCTGCTCGATCTGGCAACCCGCGGCCGGGCCCTGCAACTGGTCAACGGCGTAGCCCTGGTCGCTCGGCTGGCCAAGTCGGCTGAAGACCTTGGCGTGTTGCTCTGGGAATCGGCAGCGGCTCGGCAGTTGCTCCGCGAGCATGGCCGGGTCAGCGGTGCGCTGATTGAAACCGCGCGCGGGCCGATCCAAATAAATGCGCGCAAGGCCGTGGTGCTGGCCGCCGGCGGCTTTGCCAACGACATCGAACGGCGCAAGGCGCTGTTCCCGCGTACACCCACCGGCCACGAACACCTGGCGCTGCCGCCGCTGGGCGCCAATGGTGACGGCCTGCGCCTGGGCGAAAGCGTTGGCGGCCAGGTGGCTGACGACCTGCACAGCCCGGTGGCCTGGGCGCCGGTATCGCGGGTGCCTTACAAGGACGGCAGCAGCGGGCATTTCCCGCACATCATCGAACGGGCCAAGCCCGGCATCATCGGCGTGCTCGCCGACGGCAAGCGCTTCGTCAACGAGGCCGACGGCTACTACGACTATGTCAGCGCCATGGTCGCCAAGGCGCCGGGGGACAAGGTCGAATCGTGGCTGATCTGCAGCCATGCCTTCCAGCGCCGTTATGGCCTGGGCATTTCACGGCCGTTTCCGTTGCCGCTGCAGCCGTTGATCAAATCCGGCTACCTGAAGACCGGCGACAGTATCGAAGCCCTGGCGCGGGCCTGCGGCATTGACCCTCAAGGCCTGGTGGCAACGGTCGCCGAGTACAACCGGCATGCCCGCAACGGCGAAGACCCGCACTTCGGCCGCGGCTCCACCCCTTACAACCGCAAACAGGGCGATGCCCTGCACGGACCAAATCCGTGCGTGGCGCCGATCGAGAACGGGCCGTTCTATGCGGTAAAGGTCGAACCGGGCTGTTTCGGCACCTTCGCCGGGCTCAGGACCAACACCCACGCGCAGGTGCTGGATGAAAAGCGTGAGGTGATTGCCGGGTTGTATGCGGTGGGCACCGACATGGCCAGCATCATGGGCGGGCACTATCCGGCGGGCGGGATCAACCTGGGGCCGGCGGCGACGTTCGGCTATATCGCCGGGCGGCATATTGCCGGGGTGACAGACTACGAGTAAGGCGTACCTTGCAGCATTGCATCACAGGGAAAGCAGACAGGCTGCTCACGATTATCCGCAACGCGAATACTTCACGGCTCCGGCGACCGTTCAAAAGGAATTGAACCGTGAACAACCTGACCCTGCCCGATGGCGACGCAAAGCCAATCGATCAACTGTTTTCCTGTACCACTGCCCGCGTTGACTTGTGGCGTGAACTCAACGCCCTGTGTCGCCGCTGGCGCAACTGCAAAGATCAGCCCGCTAGCGCGAAGGTCCAGCAGCAATGCCTTGCCCAACTCGAGCAGCTTGCGCAATTGGAGGCTTATCAGGCTTACCCGGGCCCTCGCCTGCTGGCCCTGCTGGTCGAACGCGTAGCAGCGGGCAATGGCATCGGAGCCCTGCATCTGGCTCAGCGCATCAGCAGTTCGCTGCTCGACCGCAGTTACAAGCAAGACGCAAACGACTGGGAGGCCAGCGAGGACCTGCCCGACGCACCCGCGCCCCGTAGTTTCGCCGCTGCGTCCGCACATCGTCCGTATTTCGAAACTCTGATTGTCAGCCCCGCGCCAATCTCGACATGGCCGCAGCACCGTCAGGCCATTCGCCAGTTGCGCCGCCACCAGGACCCCTTCATCTACGAGCCCGTCATGACCGGCTCCTTTGAGGATGCGTTGCTCGCGGTGATACTCAACGTCAACCTGCAAGCGGTGGTGATCTACGAAGGTTTCGCTTTTACATCGAGCTGTCGCGCCGCCTGGGTGCGTGAGCTGCTGGCGCCACACCTGGGCAACAGCCCGGACGGCGAAGACTCCACGAACCTGGCCTTGCCACTGGCCCGAGCGATCAAGTCCATCAGGCCAGAGCTCGATATCCTGCTGCTCAGCGATCGTCAGGTTGAGCGAATTGCCGGTGATGAAGACTACGCGTTCATCAGCCGGGTGTTCTACGAAGTCGAGGAGCCGCTGGAGATCCACCTGAGCCTGCTGCAAGGCGTTGCAAAGCGCTATGAAACGCCGTTTTTCAACAACCTGAAACACTATGCTCAACGTCCTATCGGCACCTTCCATGCGCTGCCCATTGCCCGCGGAAAATCGATATTCAAGTCGAACTGGATCCGCGACATGGGCGAATTCTATGGCATCAACCTGTTTCTGGCCGAAAGCTCTGCCACCACGGGCGGGCTCGACAGCCTGCTAGAGCCCACCGGCAACATCAAAAAGGCCCAGGACCGGGCAGCCCATGCGTTCGGCGCACAGCAGGCGTTTTTCGTCACCAATGGCACCTCGACCTCGAACAAGATCGTTGAACAAGCCCTGCTTGCGCCCAGTGACATTGTCATTGTCGATCGTAACTGCCACAAGTCACACCACTACGCCATGGTGCTGACCGGCGCCTATCCGCTGTATGTCGAAGCCTACCCGCTGCCCCGATACTCGATGTACGGCGCAGTGCCACTGAGCGCTATCAAGCAAGCGCTACTCGACCTGAAAAAAGAAGGAAAACTGCATCGGGTCAAACTGCTGGTGTTGACCAACTGCACCTTCGATGGGCACGTCTACAACACCTTCCGGGTCATGGAAGAATGCCTGGCAATCAAACCGGACCTGGCCTTTCTCTGGGATGAAGCCTGGTTTGGTTTTGCACGCTTTTCACCCCTGCTGCGTCGTCGAACCGGCATGGGCGCCGCCGCACAACTCAAGCAGGCGCTCAGTTGCCCGCAGTACCGGTACGCCTTCGAATGCCAGCGCGAACGGCTGCAAGCGCTTGCTGGCGATGACCCTGCGCTGCTGCAGGAACACCTGCTGATGGACCCGGACACCACCCGCGTGCGCGTCTACCAGACCAACTCCACCCATAAGTCTATGTCGGCGCTGCGCCAGGGCTCGATGATCCTGGTCGACGATCAGGACTTCCATCACGTCGAAGCATCGTTCCGCGAGGCGGTATTTACCCACACGTCCACCTCCCCCAATCAGCAAATCATTGCGTCCCTGGATGTTGCCCGCCGGCAAATGGAGCTGGAAGGCTATGAACTGGTGATGTCGGCAACCCAGTTGGCCTTCGACATCCGTCGGGAGGTCGGCCGCCACCCACTGATATCCAAGTATTTCAAGATACTCACGATCGAGGACCTGGTGCCAACGGTCTATCGGGCTTCAGGGCTGCAGGATTACCTGGCCAAGGGCACTGCGTGGTCCACCGTCGTCGATGCCCTGAACACCGATGAAGTCGCCCTGGACCCTACCCGCCTGACGCTGGTCTGTGGCCATGCAGGCTTTGACGGCACCACGTTCAAGAATTTGCTGACCAACCGCTACGATGTCCAGTTGAACAAAACCTCTCGCAACAGCGTGCTGCTGCAAACCAACATCAACAACACTCGCAGTGACGTGGCACACCTGATCCGGGTGCTGGTACGTATCAGCCGCGAACTGGAGGACCGCCTGGGCACCAGTGACGACAACCTGCGTGAAGCCTTTAATGCACGCGTCACGTCACTTATGGAAGATGTGCCGGACCTGCCCGACTTCAGCCATTTCTACCCCGCTTTTCGTGAGTCGGCGAACAGCAGTACGGCAGAAGGAGACATTCGCAGTGCTTACTACAAAGCCTATGACAGTGCAGCGTGCGAGCATCTTCGTCTGTTCGACAAAACCATCGACGAACGCCTGGAAAACGGCCCGCCGTTGATTTCAGCAAACTTCGTGATCCCCTATCCGCCGGGGTTTCCGATCCTGGTACCGGGCCAGGTAATCACTGCTGAAACGCTCTCGTTCATGCGCAAGCTCGACGTGAAAGAGATTCATGGCTACAACGCCGATGAAGGCTTGAAACTGCTGAAGTCCGAATCCATTGGCGTTACGACACCACGCTGATCCGAACAAAAAGCCCGCCAATGGCGGGCTTTGCTCATGTCACTCAATGGCGCATTCAAAAATCGAAGAACACCGTCTCGCCTTCACCCTGAATGCGGATATCAAAGCGATACGCCAGCTTGCCGTCCACTTCACAGCGGGTCGCCACCAAGGTCTCGCGCCGCTGCGGCTGCTCGATCAGGTTGAGCACCGGGCACTGGGCATTGGCCTGGGCTTCGTCATCGAAGTACAGGCGCGTCTGCAGGTGGATATTGATACCCCGGGCAAACAGGCTGACGTTGATGTGCGGCGCCATCGGCACGCCGGCGGCGTTCTTGGCCACGCCCGGCTTGATGGTGTGCAGGGTCCACTCACCGGCATCAAAGGTGGTGGCGGTACGGCCAAAGCTGTTGAAGGGTTTTTCCAGGTTGAAATCGCCCTGGTAATTGCCGTTGTGGTCGGCCTGCCAGAACTCCAGGAACGAGTCGCGCACCAGATGACCGTTGCCGTCATAGACGTTGCCGAACACCAGGATGTGTTCGCCCGGCGCGTCGGCTTGCGCCATGCAGTTCCAGATTTCCTGGTCGCGGGTCGGGTTGCCGGCGGCCTCCAGGGCCAGGCCGATATGCACGTAGGGGCCGGCGGTCTGCGAAGGGGTTTCCGGCAGCAGTTCGATAGGCATGGGGCGCCTCCTCAGCAGTTTTCGAAGTGGGTCTTGCGCTGTCCGCGCAACACGATGTCAAAGCGATAGGCCAGGCAATCCATGGGGTTGGCATTGCTCATGTCCAGCCGGGCGATCAGGCTCTGCACCGCGTCAGGGTTGGCAATCGACTTGACGATCGGGCACATCGGGATCAACGGATCGCCTTCGAAATACAGCTGGGTGATCAGCCGCGTGGCAATCGACGGACCGCTGATCGACACATGGATATGCGCCGGGCGCCAGTCGTTGGGGCCATTGCGCCATGGGTACGGGCCCGGCTTGATGGTGCGGAAGCTGTAATAACCTTCACTGTCGGTCAGCGCACGGCCGACACCGCCGAAGTTGGGATCCAGCGGCGCCAGGTAGCGGTCGTTCTTGTGCCGGTAGCGGCCACCGGCGTTGGCCTGCCAGATCTCTACCAGGGTGTGCGGGATTGGTTTGCCGTGCTGGTCGCAGACGCGCCCGGCAAGGACGATGCGCTCACCGATCGGCAGGCCGCCGTTATTGAAGTTGAGCAGCAGGTCATGATCGTTAGGGCCGAATTTCAGGTGGGAGAAATCCGGACCGGTGCTTTCGCTGATCGACTGCGGGATGCTCACCAGGGCCTGGCGCGGCGAGCGCGCGACGGAGGTCTTGTAATCTGGGGTCAAGGCTTTCGGGTGCCAGTTGCGATCACGGATAGCGAAGCGACTGTTGTCTTGTGCAGACATGCCGTTCTCCTGTCTTGGAATTATTGGAGGGCCTGGGCGTGGCAGGCGAGCTTGCAGTTTCCGGTATGCAGGGTCCGGCGAATACTGAAAAGAACAGCGCCATTCATAACCAAATGGTTATGTATAAATCAGGAATCTGACAGAGCCCCGCGCCGTGAACTAATCTTTGTCCTCATGTTTCCAAGCTCCGGAGAGCACTCATGCAATGGCGAAAAGGCAGGCGTAGCGACAATGTGGTCGATGCCCGTGGCGAGGGCGGTGGCGGCATGCGCTTCGGCGGTGGCAAGGGCCTGAGCATCGGCGCGATCCTGTTGATTGTCGGGATTGGCTGGATCACCGGCCAGGACCCGCTGCAGATCCTCGGCCAGCTGGCCGGGCAGATGGGCCAGCAACAGACCGCGCCAGTGACCACCGGCACCGGCAAGGCACCACCGGCCAATGACGAGCAGGCGGAATTCGTAAGGTCGGTGCTGGGCGACACCGAAGACACCTGGAAGGCCATCTTTGCCCAGGCCGGCCGCCAGTATAAAGACCCCAACCTGATCCTCTTCAGCGGCCAGATCAACTCAGCCTGCGGCTTTGCCTCTTCGGCAGTCGGGCCGTTCTATTGCCCGGCCGACCAGAAGGTCTACCTGGACATGAGCTTTTTCCGTGAAATGGAACAGCGCTTCTCGGCCGCCGGCGATTTTGCCCAGGCTTACGTGATCGCCCACGAAGTCGGCCACCATGTGCAAACCCTGCTGGGCGTTTCGGCCAAGGTCCAGGCCGCACGCCAGCGCGGTGAGCGCATGGAAGGCGACAACGGTTTGCTGGTACGCCAGGAACTGCAGGCCGACTGCCTGGCCGGGGTCTGGGCCTACCAGGCGCAAAAACGCCTGAACTGGCTGGAACCGGGCGATATCGAAGAAGCCCTGAACGCCGCCAACGCCATCGGTGACGACCGCCTGCAGCAGCAGGGCCAGGGCCGCGTAGTACCGGACTCGTTCACCCACGGCACCTCGCAACAGCGCCAGCGCTGGTTCAAGACCGGCTTCGCCAAGGGCGATATCAACCAGTGCGACACCTTCGGCGCACGCTCGCTCTGAGCCATTTTGCGGCCGCCTGAAGCCTCGGGCTGGCCGCAGAAATCCCCTGTTACCTACCGCTGATCATTTTTGCTGAAAAAGCGTTTCAGCTCCGGCGCAAGCCGCCGATAAACCCTGCTCAGAACATCGGCTGGCCATCAATAACAACAACCTTCCACCGATTCGGATCAAGAAGCACAACGTTCCTGGAGGGATTGCATGAATAGCTGGTTTGCCAACATCAGCGTCAACCTGAAACTCGGCCTGGGCTTTGGCCTGGTGCTGTTGCTGACCGGCCTGCTGGCCCTGACCGGCTGGAATAGCCTGGGCAGCCTGATCGATCGCAGCAACTGGATGAGCGACATTACCCAGCTCAACAGTGACCTGACCAACCTGCGCATCACCCGCCTGCAGTACATGCTGACCAATGGCGACGACGCCGCGGCCGGCAACGTCCAGGTCAAGCTCAATGCCTTCAGCGAGCAGCAGCAAAAACTGCTCAAGAGCTTCAAGAGCCCGGAGAACATCAAGCTGCTCCAGGAGCTGGGCCAGACCATCAGCGAATACCAGGTGTCGATCAACAAGATGCGCGCCGGTTACAAGACCAGCCTGGCCGCACGCGACTCGATGAACCAGGCCGCAGCCCGCGCTATCGAACTGATCGAAGCGATCAACCGCGACGTGCTGGCCCTGCCCGAGGGTGACGCCAGCCGCCTGGAGCAGTTCCGCACCATCACCCAGGCCAAGGAGCAACTGCTGCTGGTTCGCCTGGCCGTGCGCAGCTACATCGCCGACATCAGCAGCGAGACCGAGCAACTGGCCCTGCGTCAGCTCGATACCGCCCTGGCCGAAATCGCCGGCCTGAACCGCCAGATGCCAGGCGAAGCGACGCGCATCAAGCAGTTTGAATCCGCAGTGATGGCCTACCGTGACGCTGTACGCCAGTTCCGCGACGCCACTGCCGATATCGCCGTAGCGCGTCAGGAAATGACCGTTCAAGGCGCCGATATCGTCAAGACCAGCGACGCCCTGTACCAGATCCAGCTGGACCGCCGCGACAGCGAGAGCACCCAGGCCCGCTCCCTGCAGCTGACGGCCACCTTGCTGGCACTGCTGGTCGGCATCCTGGCTGCGGTAATCATCACCCGTCAGATCACTCGCCCGTTGCGTGAAACCCTGGCCGTGGTCGAGAAGATCGCCGCCGGCGACCTGACCCATAACATGCGCGTCACCCGCCGTGACGAACTGGGCGTGTTGCAGCAAGGCATCCAGCGCATGGGCTCGACCCTGCGTGACCTGATCACCGGCATCCGCGACGGCGTCACCCAGATCGCCAGCGCTGCCGAAGAACTCTCGGCTGTTACCGAAGAGACCAGCGCCGGGGTCAACAGCCAGAAAGTTGAAACCGACCAGGTCGCCACCGCCATGCACGAAATGGCCGCCACCGTGCAGGAAGTTGCGCGCAATGCCGAGCATGCTTCCGAGGCTGCCACCGAAGCCGATGGTCAGGCCCGTGCCGGTGACCAGGTTGTCGCCGAAGCGATCAGCCAGATCGAACGCCTGGCCGAAGAGGTGCACCGCTCCACCGAGGCCATGGGCCTGCTGCAACAGGAAAGCCAGAAGATCGGCAGCGTCATGGACGTGATCAAGTCGGTGGCCGAGCAAACCAACCTGCTGGCCCTCAACGCGGCCATCGAAGCGGCCCGCGCCGGTGAAGCAGGGCGTGGTTTTGCCGTGGTCGCCGACGAAGTTCGCGGCCTGGCCCAGCGTACGCAGAAGTCCACCGAAGAGATCGAAGAGCTGGTCGCCGGCCTGCAGAGCGGTACCCAGCAGGTGGCCAATGTCATGCTTGGCAGCCGCAACCTGACCGACAGCAGCGTCGAGCTGACCCGCAAGGCCGGTGCTTCGCTGGAAAGCATCACGCGTACGGTGTCGAACATTCAGTCGATGAACCAGCAGATTGCGGCGGCGGCGGAGCAACAGAGCGCAGTGGCCGAACAGATCAGCCGCAGCATTCTCAATGTTCGCGATGTGTCCGAGCAGACCGCCGCGGCCAGTGACGAGACCGCGGCGTCGAGTGTTGAACTGGCGCGGCTGGGCAACCAGTTGCAGACCATGGTCAGCCACTTCCGCGTTTAAACGCATCGCGGGTCAAGCCCGCTCCTACAGGTTTGTAGGAGCGGGCTTGACCCGCGATCAACTCAACACCTATTTAACGATCTGCCCTACCCCCCGCCCACGCGGATCGGAAGCGGTTTCCAGCGCCGTGCCATTAACCCGGATCGCCTGGATGTCGCCCATCTCCCAACCCTGATCTTCCAGGGTGTAGCCCATCTTCTTCAGCTCTTCAGCAACCTTGCCGTTAAGCGGTGCAAAAGCATCGAAATAAATCGTGTCCTTGGGCAGCAACTGGTGATGCACGCGCTGCGCAGCCACGGCTTTTTCCAGCGGCAGGTTGTAGTCATAGAGGTTGTTCAACACCTGGAAGATCGAGGTAAAAATCCGCGAACCACCGGGGGTACCCAGTACCAGGGTGACATTGCCATCGCGGGTCACCAGGCTCGGGCTCATCGACGACAGCATGCGCTTGCCCGGCTCGATCGCGTTGGCGTCGCCACCGACCACCCCAAAGGCGTTGGCCACGCCCGGCTTGGAGCTGAAGTCGTCCATTTCGTCGTTGAGCAAAAAGCCTGCGCCCTTGACCACCACACCGCTGCCGTAGTCCCAGTTCAGGGTGTAGGTGTTGCTGACCGCATTACCGTCCTTGTCGACGATGGAGAAGTGCGTGGTCTGGTGTGGTTCAAGGCCAGGGCGGACTTTCTCGGTGTCCGAGATGGCCGTCGGGTTGACCTCCTGGGCGCGCTTGGCGATGTAGTCCTTGGCGATCAGTTGCTCGACCGGCACCTTGGAGAACGCCGGGTCGCCAAGGTAGTCGGCGCGGTCGGCGAACACGCGTTTTTCGATCTCGGCCAGCAGGTGGATGTAGCGCGCCGAGTTCAGCTCGACGCCCTTGAAGTCGGCGGCGCGCGCTTCCTTGATGCCCAGCAGCTGGGCCAGGGCGATGCCGCCCGAACTTGGCAGCGGCGCGGTATAGACCGTGTTGCCACGCCAGTCGATCTTCATCGGCTCGCGCCAGACGGCTTTGTAGTCCTTGAGGTCGTCCTTGCTGATCAGGCCCTTGTCGGCCTGCATCTGCGCCACCAGCAGGTCGGCGGTCTTGCCCTGGTAGAACTCGCTGACACCCTTGTCGGCAATGCGCTCCAGGGTTTGCGCCAGCTCCGGCTGCTTGAAAGTCTCGCCGACTTTCATGCTGCCGAAATAGTCGTTGAAGTTGGTGCTGTCCTTGAACAGGCCCAGGGCGTCTTCGCGGTACTGGTACTGTTTGGAGGCGACCTTGAAGCCGTTCTTGGCATAACCGACCGCCGGGGTCAGCAGTTCGGCCCACGGCAGCTTGCCGAATTTCTGATGCGCCTCCCACAGCCCCATCACCGTACCGGGCACGCCGGCAGCGCGGGAACCGACCAGGCTGAGGTTCTCGATGATCTCGCCCTTGTCGTCCAGGTACATGTTGCGGCTGGCGGCCTTCGGCGCGGTTTCGCGGTAGTCGAGGAAGTAGGCCTTGCCGTCGACATACAGGGTCATGAAACCACCACCACCGATGTTGCCCGCCTCGGGGTAGGTGACCGCCAGGGTGAAGGCGGTGGCCACGGCCGCATCCACCGCGTTGCCGCCTTTTTTCAGGATATCGGCGGCGACCTGTGCACCATATTGATCGGGTGCCGCAACTGCACCGCCCTCCAGGGTAACCGCGTAAGCCGCGTTACTGGCGAGGATCGCGGCGCCGAGGGCCAGGGATCGGAACATCACAACGCGCATGAGAGCTTCCTTAGTGTTGTTTTCGTTGAACAGCCATTAAGGCTGATGTCAGACGAGTTATCAAACACCGTAGGAGTTTTCGCCGCGCATAGGCAGAAGCTGTCGCAGATGGACGCTTCAGCAGGCGTAGATCGCCAGCTTGTTCTGAATGAAATCGAGAAAGCACTGGATGCGCAGCGCCAGCTGGGTGTTGCGGTAGTACACCGCATTGATCGGCTGGCGATAGCCGCTGTTGTGCTCGGCCAGGAGCACCTGCAGGCGCCCGCTGCGGATGTCTTCATGGGTCATGAAGTGCGACAGGCAGACGATGCCCTCACCGGCCAAGGCCAGTTCGCGCAGGGTTTCACCGCTGGAGGCCGACAGCGCCGGGCGGATCAGCAGGCGGTCGCCTTCGGCATGGCGCAGCGGCCAGTGGTTGAGGGTTTCGGTCTGGGTAAAGCCAAGCAGCGCGTGGCCTTGCAGGTCTTCAACCCGCTCGGGCGTGCCATGCCGGGCCAGGTACTCGGGGCTGGCCAGCAGGTTCAACGGGCTGCAACCGAGGGCGCGGGCATGCAGGCTGGAGTCGGCCAGCTCGCCGATGCGAATGGCGACGTCGGTGCTCTGCTCGATCAGGTCGATGATCAGGTCGCTGGTGTTGAGCTCCAGTTGGATCTGCGGGTACAGCGCGCGAAACTCACCGACCCAGGGCACGATGGCGTGGAGCATGAACGGCAGCGCGGCGTTGATGCGCAAGCGCCCGGACGGCGTCTGGTGGTGCACCGACAGGTGCTCTTCGAGCTCGTCCATCTGCTGCAGGATCGACTTGGCCCGCTCGAAGAAAAACCGCCCTTCTTCGGTCAGGTCCATGCGCCGGGTGGTGCGGTTGATCAGGGTGGTGCCGAGCTTGGTTTCCAGGCGCGACAGGGTGCGGCTGATCGCCGACGGCGTCTGCCCGCCCTGCTCGGCGGCCGCGGAAATCGAGCCGCACTCGATCACCGAGACGAACACCTGCAATTCATCGGACCTGGCTTTCACGGCTGTACCCCGGGGTTGGCAACAGCCGTGATAGATAGCCGCTTGGCGCGGCTTGCGCAAGGCTTCATCAGGCCTGGGTCTGGAAAACCTCGGCCAGGTGCTGCTCGTAGGCGGCCA
Source organism: Pseudomonas sp. B21-035 (assembly GCF_024748945.1). Taxonomy (NCBI): domain Bacteria; kingdom Pseudomonadati; phylum Pseudomonadota; class Gammaproteobacteria; order Pseudomonadales; family Pseudomonadaceae; genus Pseudomonas; species Pseudomonas sp. B21-035. The sequence continues at coordinate 747,456 of NZ_CP087179.1, read as the reverse complement.
CAGCGGCCTCGACGTTGGGGCGTTTCATCACATCCACCGCAAGGTAAGTCGGCAGGCCGCTCATGCCGAGGAACTGGTTGGCCTTGTGGAACGGGAAGTACACCGCGTCCACGCCCTTGCCTTCGAAGAAGTCGGCCGGGTCGTCAAACGCCTGCTGCGGTGCGTTCCAGGTCAGCGACAGCATGTACTGTTTGCCCTGGATCAGGCCACCGCTGCCGTACTTTTGCGACGCATCGGAACGGGTGCGGCCGTCGTTGGCGTAGAGGCTGCCATGGCCAGCAGTGAAGACTTCGTCCAGGTACTGCTTGACGGTCCAGGGGGCGCCCATCCACCAGCCGGGCATCTGATAGATGATGACGTCGGCCCAGAGAAATTTCTGCACTTCTTCGGCGTTGTCGTAGCCGCCATCGATGTAGGTGGTTTTCACATCGAACCCTGCGCGGTCCAGGAAGGCCAGCGCGGCTTCGTGCAGGGTTTCGTTCAGGCGGCCATCGGAGTGGGCGAACTTCTTGCCACCGTTGAGCAACAGGACTTTTTTCATGGGGTGCCTCATCTATGTTCGATCAGGGGCAAAGAAGCCTGTGACCGAGTGAATTTGATGGCGGCAGATTAGAGGCAGGCCTCGCGGGGAAACAGCCGTGCCGGGGCAAAATACATTTGCCTAAAAAGCACGAATCAAACGCTTATTGTTGCCATAGAATCGTTTCACTTCTTCCATTTAGAGGCATCTCCATGAGCGAGCAGTACGGTTTCATCCTCAAAGCCAAGACCCGACCGCAAATGTCCGAAGCCTTCGAAACGCTGTTTCGCGCCTACGTCGAGCCCAGCCGCCAGGAACCGGGCTGCATCGAATACCACATGCTGCGCGACCAGCAGGACCCAAGCCTGTTTGTGTTCTACGAGATCTGGGCCAGCAAGGCCGCACTGGATGTGCACTCGGCCCTGCCGCACATGGCGGCGTTCTTCGAAAAACGCATGGACTACCTGGAGCGCGACTTCGATATTCAGCTGATCGAAATGCTCAGCCCCTCCTCGGCTAGCCGTTGAGCAACAGGTGCGTGCCGAGCAGCGCCAGGCCGATAAAGAAGCAGCGCTTGAACAGCACCGCACTAATGCGCTGACGCAGCCACTGGCCGCCGAGCATGCCCAGCAGCGCCGGCGCCAGCACCAGCATTGACGCGCCCAGGGCCTGGGCGCCGAGCGCATCCTGGCCGGCCAGGCCAATTGCCAGGGCCAGGGTCGAGACGCTGAATGACAGGCCCAGGGCCTGGACCATTTCCTCGCGACTCAGGCCCAGGCTTTGCAGATAAGGCACTGCGGGAATCACAAAGACTCCGGTGGCCGCCGTGATCACCCCGGTGATCAGCCCGCAAAAAGGCCCGATCCAGGACTCATGCGCAGGCGCCAGGCTCAGCCCGTGGCCGAGCAGGCCGTACAACGCATACACCAGCAACGCCCCACCCAAGGCATGTGCCGCCCAGGCGCCACTGTTGATGCCCAGCCAGGCGCTACCGAGCAAGGTGCCGATAAAGATCAGCGCCAGCATCGGCCACAGCCGTTTCAGCAAGGCGCGCAGGTGCCCGCCAAAGGCCAGTTGCCAGAGGTTGGTCAGGGTCGAAGGCACAATCAGCAAGGCCGCTGCCTGCGCCGGAGACATAGCCATGCCGAGCAGGCCCATGGCGATGGTCGGCAGGCCAAGGCCGATCACACCCTTGACCGCACCGGCCAGCACGAAGGTGACAATGACCAGCAGCGACAGCGCTGGACCGATATCCTGATAGAAGCCAAAGAAGGTAGTCATGGCACTATCCTGCACCCTGCCACCCAGGCTGAAAATCTGCCATATACTCAGCCAGACTATTGCCCAGGAAGAGGCTGATGCATTTCGACCTGATTGACCTGCGCCTGTTCCAGCACACCCTGGAGTGCGGCAACATCACCGCCGGCGCCCAGCGCAGCCACCTGTCGCTGCCCGCCGCCAGCGCGCGCATCCGCGCCATGGAAAGTTCGCTGGGTACGCCGCTGCTTGAACGCAACCGTCGCGGGGTGCAGGCCACGCCTGCCGGGCAGGCGCTGCTGCAGCATGCGCGGCTGATCGCCCAGCAGGTCGAGCGCCTGCAGTTCGACCTCGGGCAATACGCCCAGGGCCTGCAGGGCCAGGTGCGGCTGTTGTGCAATACCGCAGCGCTGACCGAATACCTGCCGGAATTGCTCGCCGGGTTTCTCCGGCAATACCCGGCCATCGATATCGACATCCACGAACTGCCGAGCCTGCGCATCGTCCAGGCCATCACCCAGGGCGTGGCCGATATCGGCATCATCTCCAGCGCGGTGGCCAGCGAACACCTGCAAACCCTGGCGTTTCGCGACGACCCGCTGATGTTGATCATGCCGCCCGCCCATCCGCTGGCCGCCAACCCCAACCTGCGCTTTGCCGACACCCTCGGCCACGGCTACGTTGGCCTGCAGGCCGACAGCGCCCTGGCCCTGCACCTTGAAGAACAAGCCCTGCATCTGGGCCGGCGCCTGCAGGTGCGGGTGCGCGCCGAAGGGTTTGACGGGGTGATCCGCATGGTCGCCCACGGCGCTGGCCTGGGCATCGTGCCGATGGCCGCGGTGCAGCGCTGGCAGGGGCTATTGCCGTTGCACAGCCTGGCGCTGAACGAGCCCTGGGCAAAACGCCAGCTTCGCCTGTGCAGCCGGGATTTTGCCAGCCTGCCCGGGCATGCCCAGGCCTTGATCGACTGCCTGAGTGCCAGCGCTATTGCTCCGGCAGGGGCAATCCACCGACAATCGCCCCCGCGGACCTAGCTGTTGCTGCACTGATCGCCAACCGAGTCGTAAAAGGGAGTTTCACCGTGCCGTCGATCTACCAGCTCAAACCCCGCTTCCAGGCGCTGTTGCGCCCGACGGTCGAGCGCCTGTACCAACGCGGCGTCACTGCCAACCAGGTAACCCTGAGCGCCGCCGTGGTTTCCGTTCTGCTCGGCCTGTTGCTGGCCTGGCTGCCACACCTCACCTGGCTGTTCGCCCTGGTGCCGGTATGGATGCTGCTGCGCATGGCCCTCAATGCCATCGACGGCATGCTCGCCCGCGAATTCGGCCAGCAATCGAAGCTCGGCGCCTACTACAACGAACTCTGCGACCTGGTCGCCGACAGCGCCCTGTACCTGCCCTTCGCGCTGCTGCCGGGGGTGTCGTCGGCGCTAGTGGTGATCGTCGTGCTGGCGGCGCTGATCAGCGAATACGCCGGGGTCATGGGCCCGTTGGTCGGCGCTGAACGCCGCTACGACGGCCCGATGGGCAAAAGCGACCGGGCCTTTGCCTTCGGCGTGCTCGGTGCCGGCGTTGCCAGCGGCCTGTTGCCGGCCAGCTGGCTCAACGGCGTGCTGCTGGTGATCTTGCTGCTCTCGCTCTATACCCTCTACAACCGGGTCAGCCGCGGTCTGGCGCAAACCCGCTGAAGCACTTTGTGCCAGATAAGGATATTTGCCATGCGCAACGCGCAATCGCTGCACTTCACCACCCACGACGGCGTCGAACTGCATTACCGCCACTGGCCCGCCGACGTTGCTGACGACCAGCCACGGCGTGCCGTGGTGTTGTTCCACCGCGGCCACGAACACGGCGGGCGCATGGCCCATCTGGCCGATGAGCTGCAACTGCCCGACCACGACTTCTTCGCCTGGGACGCCCGTGGCCACGGCCAGTCGCCCGGCGCCCGTGGCGACAGCCCAAGCTTTGCCTGCAGCGTGCGCGACGTGCAGACCTTCATCGAGCACATCGCCCGCGAGCACGGCATCGCCGAAGAGGACATGGCGGTGCTGGCGCAAAGCGTCGGCGCCGTACTGATCGCCACCTGGGCCCACGACTACGCGCCCAAGGTACGCTGCCTGGTACTGGCCTCGCCGGCCTTCAAGGTCAAGCTCTACGTGCCTTTCGCCCGCCCGGGGCTGAAGCTGATGCGCGCCTGGCGCGGCAACTTCTTCGTCAACAGCTACGTCAAGCCGCGCCTGCTCAGCCACGACCCCGAGCGCATCGCCTCGTACGAAAGCGACCCGCTGATCAGCCGGCCGATTTCGGTGACCATGCTGCTTGGCCTGTATGAAGCCGCCGACCGCGTGGTGGCCGATGCCCAGGCGATTCAGGTGCCGACCCAGCTGTTGATTTCCGGCGCCGATTTCGTGGTCAAGCGCAAACCCCAGGAGCAGTTCTTCGAACGCCTGGGCAGCGTGCACAAAGAGAAACACATCCTCCCCGGATTCTTCCACGACACCCTTGGCGAGCGTGACCGCAGCCATGCCCTGGCGCGGATCCGGCGGTTTATCGAGCACTGCTTCAGCCTGGCGCCGCAGCGCCCTTCTCTGCTCGCTGCCGACCAACTGGGCGCCAGCTGCGCCGAAGCCGAAAGCCTGGCCGCGCCGCTGCCGCGCAACTCGCCGGCCGATCTTTACTGGCGCGCCACCCGCGCCGGCCTGCGGCTGGGCAAGGGTTTGTCGGACGGGGTCAAGCTGGGCTTTGACACCGGCTTCGACTCGGGCAGCACGCTGGACTACATCTACCGCAACCAGCCCACCGGCAAGGGCGCGATCGGGCGCATGATCGACCAGAACTACCTCAACGCCATCGGCTGGCGCGGCATCCGCCAGCGCAAACTGCATGTCGAAGAGCTGCTGCGCCTGGCCATCGAACGCCTGCGCGAACAGGGCAAGCCGGTGGATATCGTCGATATCGCTGCCGGCCATGGCCGCTACATCCTCGAAGCGTTGCAGGGCCTGGAACGCAAGCCGGAGTCGATCCTGCTGCGCGACTACAGCGAGCTCAATGTCCAGCAGGGCAGCGCGCTGATCGCCGAAAAGGGCCTGGCCGACATTGCCCGCTTCGTCCAGGGTGATGCCTTCGATGCCCAGAGCCTGGCCAGCCTCGATCCACGCCCGACCCTGGCGGTGGTTTCGGGCCTGTATGAGCTGTTCGCCAGCAACCAGATGGTTGGCGACTCCCTGAGCGGCCTGGCCCAGGCGGTGGAGCCCGGTGGTTACCTGGTGTACACCGGCCAGCCCTGGCACCCGCAGCTGGAGATGATCGCCCGCGCCCTGACCAGCCACCGCGCCGGCCAGGCCTGGGTGATGCGCCGGCGCAGTCAGGTGGAAATGGACCAACTGGTCGAGGCGGCCGGCTTTCGCAAGGTCTGCCAGCGTATTGATGAGTGGGGCATCTTCAGCGTCAGCCTGGCCCAGCGGGTCGTTTGATGAGCACGGCACGCGAGCCAGGCTTGATCAAGCGCGGGGTGCTCTGGCTGCTGTTGCTGGGGCCGTTGTTCTTTCTCAGCTACGGCCTGACCAACACCTACACCGCCGGGCGCAGCGACGTCGGCAGCCTGGTGTTCGCCTGGGAAGGCCATATCCCGCTGTGGCCCTGGACCATCATCCCCTACTGGTCGATCGACCTGCTTTACGGGCTGTCGTTCCTGTTGCCGCTAAGTCGCCTGGAGATGGACCGCCACGCCCTGCGCCTGCTCAGTGCGCAAGTCATCTGCATCCTCGGGTTTCTGCTCTGGCCGTTGCGTTTTACCGTCGAGCGGCCCGCGCTGGATGGCCTGTTCGGCTGGCTGTTCGATGTGCTGATGGGCTTTGACAAACCCTTCAACCAGGCACCATCACTGCACATCGCCTTGCTGGTGATCATCTGGGCGATGTTTGCCCGGCATATCCACGCCAGGCTGCCGCGCTTGCTGGTGCATGGCTGGATGGCGTTGATCGGCGTGTCGGTGCTGACCACCTGGCAACACCACTTTATCGACCTGCCCAGCGGCGCGCTGGTGGGGATGCTGTGTTGCTGGCTGTGGCCGGTTGCGGGTCAGCCGGTACTGCGCCCTATGCAACTTGCCCGTGATCCGCAGCGCTGGCGCCTGGCCTTGCGTTACTTCGCCGGCGCCGCCCTGCTGGGTGGTCTGGCGTTGTACCTTGCAGGCGTTGCCCTGTGGTTGTTGTGGCCGGCGGTGGCGCTGCTGGTGGTGGCACTCAACTACGCGCAACTGGGCGCCGAAGGTTTTCAGAAAGGCGCCGACGGCCAGCTGTCGTACGCCACGCGCTGGCTGCTGGCGCCCTACCTGATCGGCGCCTGGCTCAATTCGCGCTGGTGGACCCGGCGCCATCCGCAAGCGGATGAAGTTTGCGACGGCGTGTACCTGGGGCGGATTCCGGGCAAGGGGCAAGCGGCGCAGTTCGCCGCCATCGTCGACCTGTGCGCCGAACTACCCGCCTCGGTTGCCCCGGGCCAGGCTTATCGTGCGCTGCCCAGCCTCGACCTGGTGGTGCCCACGGCCGAGCGCTGCCGGGAAGCGGCGGCGGCCATCGAACAGCTGCGTGCCCAGGGCCCGGTGCTGGTCTGTTGCGCGCTCGGTTATTCGCGAAGCGCCAGCGCCGTAGCCGCCTGGCTGGTGCTCAGCGGCCGTTGCGCCGATGCCGGGCAAGCGCAACAGCGCATCAGCCAGGCTCGCCCTGGGGTGGTCCTGCACCCGCAGCACCTGCGGGTAATCGAACGCCTGCAAACGGAGCCTTGCCTGTGAGCGATGAAATCCACCTGGCCGTGGTTGCCAGCCTGCTCAAGCGCGGCCGCCAGGTCGAGCGCCTGGCCGACGGCATCAGCCTGCTGGCGGTGCTGCTTGGCCTGGCGGCGCTGCTGATCGGCTCGCCTGCCCCGGGATACTGCGCAGTACTGAGCGGCCTGTTGTTGCTGGCAGGCTTGCTGCAAAAGTTCTTTGCCATGCGCGTCGCGCTGGACGCCGACCTGTTTGCGCACCTGGCCACGCGCAGCGATCAGCTTGGGCAACACACCCAGGCGCTGGACCAGTCGTTGTTCAGCCTGGGCCTGAAAGCCAACCCGGCCGATAACCGCGACTGGCAGGCACGCGGCCTGGCGACGCTGGGCCTGCTGCGCAAACAACTGCTGTGCTTTGCCGTACAGGCCGTGCTGGCGCTGGTCGGCATTTTGCTTTTGCCCTTGCTTCATTTCGCCGGATAAGGACCTTGCCCATGCTTGCTGCCCTCACCGCCTTTGCCATCACCTCGGTCGCCCGCCTGATCACCGGCGCCCGCGCCTTGTGGCTGGGCTGCACGCCGCAACCGGTGCAACGGCTGTACTACGCCAACCACAGCAGCCACGGCGACTTCGTGCTGATCTGGGCCTCGCTGCCCCAGCCGCTGCGCCAGCACACGCGGCCGGTGGCCGGTGCCGATTACTGGCAAAAACCCGGCATTCGTCAATTCCTGATCAAGCGGGTGTTCAATGGCGTGCTGATCGATCGCCAGCACAACGACGCCCAAAGCAATCCCCTGCAACCTATCCAGGATGCGCTGGCCCAGGGCGATTCGCTGATCTTCTTCCCCGAAGGCACGCGCAACCTCAGCGACGAACCGTTGCTGGCGTTCAAGAGCGGCCTGTTTCACCTGGCCAGCGCCCACCCGCAGGTCGAGGTGATCCCGGTGTGGATCGCCAACCTCAACCGGGTCATGCCCAAGGGCCGCGCCCTGCCGCTGCCCTTGCTGTGCACCCTGAGCTTTGGTGAGCCGCTGCACCTGCAAGCGGACGAAAGCAAGCACGCGTTTCTCGACCGGGCCCGCCAGGCCCTGTTGGCCCTGGCCCCGAAGGAATCCTGAGATGGACAACAACACCCTTTCGCTGTTCGCCGGCATCGGCGGCCTGCTGCTGCTCGCCAGCCTGATCGGCCGCCTGCTCAAATGGCGCGCCGGCCCCGCCCCCCACGCGGTAATCGACAACCTCAACGCGCGGATCAACGCCTGGTGGGTGATGGTCCTGGTCATCGGCCTGGCGTTTCTGTTCGGCAAGCTGGGCGTGATCCTGCTGTTCTATTGCGTGTCGTTTTACGCCTTGCGTGAATTCCTCACCCTGACACCCACCCGGCGCAGCGACTACCCGGCACTGGTCGCGGCCTTTTACGTCGCCCTGCCGGTGCAGTACCTGTTGATCGCCATGGACTGGTACGGGCTGTTCAGCATTTTCATCCCGGTCTACCTGTTCCTGCTGCTGCCGATTCTCGCCAGCTTCGGCGGCGACACTACGCGCTTTTTGGAGCGTGCCTCGAAGGTGCAGTGGGGCTTGATGATCGCGGTCTACTGCCTGTCTTCGGTACCGGCCTTGATGACCCTGGACATCCCCGGATACGAAGGCCGCAACCTGCTGCTGATCGCCTGGCTGATCCTCGTGGTGCAGATCTCCGATGTGCTGCAGTACGTCTGCGGCAAGCTGTTCGGCAAGCACAAGGTGGCGCCGAAGCTGTCGCCGTCAAAGACCGTCGAAGGCCTGGTTGGCGGCGTGGCCCTGGCCACCCTGATTGGCGCCACCCTGTGCTGGATCACGCCGTTCAGCTTCTGGCAGGCGGCGCTGATGGCCTTGACCGTCAACCTCATGGGCTTTGCCGGCGGCCTGGTGATGTCGGCGATCAAGCGCGATCGCGGCGTCAAGGACTGGGGCCACATGATCGAAGGCCACGGCGGCATGCTCGACCGCATGGACTCGGTATGCTTCGCCGCGCCGGTGTTCTTCCACTTCGTGCGTTACTGGTGGGCGTAAGCGTTATACCAACAGATCGTAGGACAGCTTGCCGATCAGTATCAGCAGCAACACCAGGAACAGCGCGCGCACGAAGGGTACGCCCTTGCGCACTGCCAGCCAGGTGCCAGTCAGCGCGCCAAGGATGTTGAAGGCGGCCATGGGAATGGCGATCAGGTAGAGCACGTTGCCGGTGGGAATGAAGAACATCAGTGCGGCGACGTTGGTGGCGATGTTCACCAGTTTCGCCGACGCCGAGGCATGCAGGAAGTCGAAGGCGAAGCAGCGAATGAACAGGAAGATCAGAAAGCTGCCGGTGCCCGGTCCGAACAGGCCATCGTAGAAACCGATGGCGCCGCCGATGACGATCGCCAGCAATTTTTCGCGGGTGCCGATGCGCATCGGTTTGTGCAGGGCACCGAAGTCCTTTTTCCAGAAGGTGTAGATCGCCATCAGCACGATCAACACCAGTACCGCCGGGCGCATCAGCCCTTGCGGCACCAGCGATACCGTGGCGGCGCCGACGAAGGCCATGGCAAAGGCCGCACAGGCCGCCGGAACCACCAGCCCCCAGTCGATCACCACCTTGCGCACGAACGAGCGGGCGGCAAACGCCGTGCCGCAGGCCGAGGCAACCTTGTTGGTGCCCAGCAAGGCAGCCGGGGGCGATGCTGGCAGCACGTTGAACAGCGCCGGAATCTGGATCAGCCCGCCACCACCGACTGCCGCATCGATCAGCCCGGCGGCAAAGGCAAACACGCAAAGCACAACGATATCGACCATGGGTTTCAGGCTCTGGCAGTCAAAGAAGGGCGCGCCAAGGTTAACCAACGGCCGGGTTTTGTGTTGCAATGCCATATTGCAAAAACTGCAACGAGGTAGTGCATGGCCCTGGATATGCTCGCGGAGCTGGAAGCCTTCGCAATGGTTGCCCGCAAGCGCAGCTTCGTCGCTGCGGCACGCGCTCTGGGGCGCTCGCCCAGTGCTGTAACCCGCGCTGTGCAGGCCCTTGAGGAAAACGCCGGGGCCAAGCTGTTCAACCGCTCGGCCAATGCCGTGAGCCTTACCGAGGCCGGCGAGCGCCTGCTGCCCTATGCCGACAAAATGCTTGATCTGCAACGTGAGGCCGATGAGGAGCTGGCCGGGCTCAGCGGCCTGGCCTCCGGCTGGGTGCGGTTCTGCGCCCCCGAATCACTGGCGCCGGTATTGCCTGGCCTGATTGCGCGATATGGCGAACGCTACCCGCAGGTGAACGTCGATGTGATCTTCAGCGACGAGCCGATCGACCCGGCCAAGAGCAAACTGGACTTCGCCATTCGTGGCGCCTTTGCCCAGGACAGCGAACTGATCGGTTATCCGCTGTGGCGCTACTCGCGCTCCCTGTATGCCAGCCCTGCCTACCTGCAAAAACACGGCATGCCCGCCTCAATCGAGGCGCTGGAAGCACACGCGCTGATCCTGCATACCGCGCCGCGGATCCTCAAGGAATGGCAGTTTCGCAGCGCCGACCAGGCCGTCAGCCTGCGGGTGCATCCAAAGTTTCGCTTCAGCTCCGGGATCGCTGTATTCCAGGCCGCCCTGGCCGGCGTCGGCATCGCCCGCCTGGCCGACTGGCTGGCCGAACCCGAGGTGCAGGCCGGGCGCTTGCAGCGGGTTTGTGCCGAGTACCGGCTGACCGCCAGCAACGGCGACAGCCCACAAATGCACGCGGTGTACCCGGCCGGCAGCTTGCCGCAGCGAGTCAAGGCGCTGCTGGAAGTGATCCGCGGTTTTGGTGACAGCCTCGAGCGCTAATCGAAGGTTTGCGCTCCCAGACAGCCAAAGGTCGAGACCAGACATCTGCCCGGCGCCGATCGCGCCTATGGTGATGGACCTTTGAGTCATCCTCTGGAGCCTGGAATGTCCGATTTCATCACCGTGTTGCGCGAGACCTGCCCTACCCCCGTGCTGGATGCGACCAAGTGGCAACGCATCGGCGGCGACCCGCACACCGTCAACCTCAACGCCTATGTGTCGGCCGATGGCAGCAAGATCATGGGCACCTGGATCTGTACGCCGGGCAAGTTCCAGGTCCATTACCAGAAGTGGGAGTATTGCCACTTCCTCGACGGCTACTGCGTGATCACCCCGGAAGGTGAGCAGCCGGTACATTTGAAGGCCGGTGACGTGTTCGTCATCGAACCTGGGATGAAAGGCACCTGGGAGGTGGTGGAGACGGTGCGCAAGTACTTCGTTTTTGCCTGACCGTTGGGGCCGCCTTGGCAGCCCATCGCTGGCAAGGCCAGCCCCCACAGAATGATGTGTGCGCAGTACCTGTGGGAGCCAGCCTTGCTGGCGATGCTCTTTTACTCGGGCTTGCGATAACCTTCGACAATCGCCGAGAAATCCTTGCCACCCTCGCCGCGCAAACTCATGGCCTGGTACAGCTGCTGGGCCACCGCGCCGAGAATCACCGGCTGGTGCGCCTGACGCGCGGCTTCTGTCGCCAGGCCCAGGTCCTTGAGCATCAGCTCGGCACCAAAGCCACCGGTATAGCCGCGCGATGCCGGGGCCGTGTCGATGATGCCCGGCCACGGGTTGTAGGTGTCCGAACTCCAGCAACGGCCGGTCGAGCTGTTGATGATCCCGGCCAGCACCTTGGTGTCGATCCCCAGCGCGTTGCCCAACGCCATGGCTTCGGACACGCCGATCATCGAGATACCCAGTAGCAGGTTGTTGCAGATCTTGGCGATTTGCCCGGTGCCGACCTCACCGCAATGGACGATGTTGCGCCCCATCTGCGCCAGCACCGGCTGCAAGGTGGCGAACAGCGTGTCGCTGGCGCCGACCATGAAGGTCAGGGTGCCGGCTGCGGCACCGCCGGTACCACCGGACACCGGCGCATCGGCAAGGTCAACGCCCTGTTTGGCCACTGCGGCCGCTACGTCACGGGCGGTCTGCGGGTCGATGGTGCTGCAGTCGACCACCGGGGTCCCGGCCTTTACCCCGGCCAGCACGCCATCTTCGTTGAGGTACACGCCGCGCACATGGGCGGCGGCCGGCAGCATGGTGATCACCAGTTCGCTCTGCTGCGCGGCATCGCGCGGCGAGCTGCTGATCTGCCCGCCGAGCTCGGCAAGCTCTGCCAGCACGGTCTTGTTCAGGTCGAACAGGTTCAGCTGATGCCCGGCCTTGATCAGGTTGCGGGCCATGGGCGCGCCCATGTTGCCAAGGCCGATGAATGCAATACGCATGATGAGCTCCTTAGCGCAGGCTGATGGTGGTGTTCACGCCATCGTTGACGCTGTCATCATCAAACCAGCGGCTGGTGACGGTCTTGGTCTGAGTGTAGAACTGCACCACTTGTTTGCCGTACGGGCCCAGATCGCCGAGCTTGGAGCCGCGCGAGCCGGTGAAGCTGAAGAACGGTACCGGCACCGGGATCGGGATGTTGATGCCGACCTGGCCGACGTCGATCTCGTTCTGGAACTTGCGCGCCGCCGCGCCGCTCTGGGTGAACAGGCCAGTGCCGTTGCCGAAGGGGTTGCGGTTGACCAGGGCGATGGCTTCGTCGAGGGTGTCGACTTCCAGCACCACCAGCACCGGGCCGAAGATTTCCTGGGTGTAGATCTGCATGTCGGTGGTCACCCCGGAGAACAGGGTCGGGCCGACGAAGTTGCCCTGCTCGTAGCCCGGCACGCTGACCTCGCGGCCGTCGAGCTCGAGCGTGGCGCCTTCCTTGATACCGCTTTCGATCAGGCCCAGCACCCGCTCCTTGGCGCGCTTGGAAATCAGCGGGCCGACATCGGTGCCCGGCTCGCTGCCAGCGTTGACCTTGAGTTTGCAAGCCAGCTCCTTGAGCTCCGGCAGCCACTCGCGGGCCTTGCCCACCAGCACCGCCACCGAGGTGGCCATGCAGCGCTGGCCGGCCGCGCCGAAACCGGCACCAACCAGGGCATTGAGGGTTTGCGTGCGATTGGCGTCCGGCAGCACCACGGCGTGGTTCTTGGCGCCCATCATCGATTGCACGCGCTTGCCGTGCTGCCCCGCCAGGTTATAGACGTGGGTGCCGACCTCGGTGGAGCCAACGAAAGAGATCGCCTTGATATCGGTATGGGTGCACAGCGCATCGACCACCTGCTTGCCACCATGGACGACGTTGAGCACGCCGGCCGGCACACCGGCTTCGACCGCCAGCTCCACCAGCAGCATGGTCGACAGCGGGTCCTGTTCGGACGGTTTGAGCACGAAGGTGTTGCCGCAGACGATGGCCATCGGGAACATCCACAGCGGGATCATCGCCGGGAAGTTGAACGGGGTGATACCGGCGCAGACGCCGATCGGCTGGCGCAGGGTGTAGGTGTCGACGCCACCGGCAACGTTTTCGGCGAACTCGCCCATCTGCAAGGTGCCGATGCTGCAGGCATGCTCGACCACTTCCAGGCCGCGGAAGATATCGCCTTCGGCGTCGGCAATGGTCTTACCCTGTTCAGCGCTGAGGACTACGGCGATGCGCTTGGAGTGTTCGCGGATCAGCGCCTGCAGCTTGAGCATGATGCGCATGCGCGCGCCGATCGGGGTGTCGCGCCAGGTCTTGAACGCACGCTGGCCGGCGGCGATGGCGGCGTCGACTTCTTCGGCGGTGGCGAAGGGGACGCGGGCCAGCACTTGCTGGGTGGCCGGGTTGACCACGTCGCGCCATTCGCTGGTTTTCGATTCGACCCATTGGCCGTCGATCAGCAGCTTGACCTGCTCGACCTTGGTCTGGCCGGGAGTAAGGGATGCGTTCATGTGCGTTCTCCTGAAATTGTTGTTAGGGAGAGATCGACGCCACCGGGTCAGCCACGGCGGGCGCTTGGGTCCAGGGCTTTTTTGGAGTATAGATGTGCAAACATCTAATAAGAACGCACATAAAAGCCGGACCAACATGCAAAAAAACATCACCTCCCTGGGGTCGCTGAACTGGGATGACCTGAAGTTTTTCCTTGAAGTGGCGCGTACCCGCAAGGCCAGTAGCGCGGCCAAACGCCTGGGCGTCGACTACACCACGGTGTCGCGGCGGATCAGTTCGCTGGAAGTGGCGCTGGGCACTCTGTTGTTCGAAAAGTCGCGGACCAACGGCTTTGTCCTCACCGCCGAAGGCCAGCGCCTGCTCAGCTATGCCGAATCCATCGAAAGCACCCTGCACATGGCTTGCGAGCAGGTTTCCGGCTCCGGCGTGGCGTTGTCGGGGCATGTACGCATGGGCTGCACCGAAGGATTTGGCAGCTTCTTCGTCACCCCGCAACTGAGCCATTTCGTTGATGCCTACCCGGCGATCTCGGTGGACATCCTGCCGCTGCCGCACTTCATCAGCCTGTCCAAGCGCGAGGCCGACATCGTCATCGCCCTCGAGCGCCCGGAACACGGGCCCTACGTGTGCTGCAAGCTGTGCGATTACCGCCTGCGCCTGTACGCCACCCAGGAATATCTGGACAGCCACGAGCCGATCACCCGCAGCAGCGACCTGGCCCGCCATCAGTTCATCAGTTATGTCGACGACCTGGCCTTCAGTTCCGAGCTCCTGTACCTGGCCAACCTGATTCCGGCCGCCAGCGCCAACCTGCGCAGTACCAGCGTGATCGCCCAGTATGTAGCGGCGCAGCAGGGCCGTGGCCTGGCGATCCTGCCGTGTTTTCTGGCCGCACAAGACCCGCGCCTGGTGGCGATTCTGCCGGAGGAGGTAGAGATTACCCGGCAGTTCTGGATGTACTGCCGGGAGGATTTGAGGAAGTTGAAGCGGATCACCCTGTTGTGGGATTACATCCGCGATGTCACCGAGCGCAACACCCCGCTGCTGATGGGCGAGTCGCGCGCGATGAGCTTTGCCGACTGATCAGTCGGAGGCGACCACGATCGACACCCGGCGGTTTTCCAGGCGTCCGGCGCGGGTGTCGTTGCTGGCCACCGGCTCGCTGCTGCCCAGGCCGCGGGTTTCGACGTTTTCCGGGCGCATGCCGACGCCGACCAGCACATTGGCCACGCTCTGTGCGCGGCGCTTGGACAGTTGTTCGTTGTAGGCCGCGCGGCCCGAGGCATCGGTATGGCCGTCGACCCGCACGCGCTGGATGTTCACCGACAGCAGCGACTTGCCGATGCGCTCGACAATCGTCCGGCTCTGGGCGTTGAGGGTGTCGACATCGCTGCCGAACAGCACTTTGCTCGACAGGCCGAACTCCCAGCCTTCATCGGTGAGCTGAAAGCCCTCCTGCTTGAGCAGGGCAATCTGTTCGGCGGTCAACCCTTTGGGTGGCACGCTCTGGCAGCCGCCCAGGGCGAACAAGGCCAGGGCCAGGCAGATAAAATGAAAACGTAGTCGTTGGCTCAAGTGAATCACGGTTCAGCTCCTGTTTTTTACATGATGAGCAGAGCGCTCCGGCTCTGCCATTTGCCCCTGGCCACGCAAGTTGCGCTTGGCCTGATACATCGCCGCATCAGCGGCATTGAGGAGGTCGGAAGGATTACCGCCGTCGTCGGGAAAATAGGCAATACCGATGCTCAGCGACGTGACGATGATCTGCCCTTCGCTCAGGCGGATTGGCAGTTTCATGCTGGCGGCAATCTTCTCGGCGATGCGCCGGGCGTCTTCGTGCGCGTGCAGTGGCGCCAGCAGCACGGCGAATTCGTCACCGCCCAGGCGAGCCACCAGATCATTTTCACGAAGCTGCGCACGCACCCGGGTGGCCACGCTGATCAGCACTTCATCGCCAGCGGCGTGGCCAAAGTTGTCGTTGACCTCCTTGAAGTTGTCGCTGTCGAGAAACAGCAAGGCCAGGTGTTCATTGTGCTTTTGCGCATTGCGCAGAGTGCGGCTCAGGCGGCCTTCGAAAAACGCCCGGTTCGGCAAGCCGGTGAGGCTGTCATGGCTGGCCTGGTGGGCCAGGCTTTCGTTCTCGCTCTGCAAGTGGCTCTGCCACGACTCCAGCTCGTCAAGCAAGGCGTTGAAGTCGTTGCCCAGCTCGTTGAGCTCGGCGATCTGCGCCGGTGGCACGCGGCGGTCGAAACTGCGCTCGCGGCGCGCGGCGTGGGCGACATTGGCCAGGCTGCGCAGCGGCCCGACGATGTCGCCGAACATTCGCCGCGACAGGTACAGCGCACTGAAGGCACTAAGCGCCGTGCACAACAGGATCCCGGCCAGGCCGCTGAGCAGGAAGCGCACCAGGCTGCCGCCCTGCCCCACCAGTTCGATACGCCCGACCTGCTGGCCCTGGTGCAGCACCGGCAGAATGATCGGCTCTTCCAGCAGGCTGCGGGCGATCAGTTGCTCGGTCTGCGCCAGCAGGCCGCTGTCATTGCGCTGCCAGCGCGCCAGCAGCTCGCCATTGTCGTCGAACACCTTGACGTCGGCGACTTCTTCCGTGGTGGCAATCAACGCCAGCGCTTCGTTGGCCGCTCCGGCGTCGTTGAATACCACTGCCGCTTCCACGGTGTAATTGATCGAACGGGCAATCAGGTGCAGGTTGTGATTGGCGTAAACGCGCAAGGCCAGCACGCCGAGCAGGGTCAGCGAGACCCCGGCAAGGCCGACGGCAAGCAGCGCCACGCTCAGGTGGCGGCGGCCAAGCACGGCACGCAGGGTCGGGCGCTCGCGCCCCTTGCCAAAGCCGATCATGGTTGCGCCGCCCGCCGCCGCGAGAGCTGCAGCACGCTGGGGTGGATGCGCACGCCGCTGCGCGCCACCGAGTCGAGGTTGACGTCGAACGCTACCTGGCGATCGCCGACCCGCAGGCAGAACAGGCTGCCGACTGTGCACGGGTCATCGGCCTCGCTCATGCTCAGCACCGGATGACCGCTCAACGCCGTGAACAACCGGCTACGTTCGTCCTGGCTGAGCTTGCCGATATAGATCGCATCGCACTCATTGGCGATGCGCGGGTCGCTGGCCAGCAAGCGGCGCACCAGCACCGGGCGACCGGTGGCCTGGGTGGTGCCTTTGACCAGATCGTCGGCATATTCGGTCGGGCCGATCAGGCACAGGCGCAGTTGTGCCGGCTCAACCGGCCAGCGTGCGTAACTGAGGATACCCAGCACAACCTGGGTGACTGCCTTGGCTCGCTGCTCGGCCAGGTTCGACGTGACCTCAGCCTCGGCACCGGCCTGCGCGGCGAACAGCAACAGCATCGCGGCCAGCAGCGAACGCGTCAGGCTCGTCACACGTCCCGATGTCGGGGCGGCCACATTCATGAGGGAAATCTCTTAAAACCACGCAGGATGATGCCGCAACGATAGCACAGAGGCCGATTTTCCAGCGAGGGAGCACCTCCCCGGCGATCCGGTAATAGGCCGAATCGCCGTGCTTAAACCTGCTCCAGCATCAGCCCCGAGATACGTTTGACCTTACGCCGCACCGCGTCTTCAAACACACCCTGGCGTGGCTCGATCAAACTAAAGCAGGTCTTGGCCCGGGTGATACCGGTGTAGATCAACTCCTTGGTCAAAACCGGGTTCAGGGCGTCTGGAAGCACCAGCGCGGTGTGGGTGAACTCCGAGCCCTGGGACTTGTGCACGGTCATGGCGAACACGGTTTCGACTTCATTGAGCCGGCTCGGCAAGACGAAACGCACGCCGCCGTGCCCGTCGTTGCGGGCAAAAGCCACGCGCAGTACCTGTTGCCCCTCATGCTGCTCATCGGGCAGGCGCAGGGCGATGCCGATATCACCGTTCATCAAACCCAGGCTGTAGTCGTTGCGGGTCATCAGTACCGGGCGGCCTTCATACCAGGGCTGCTCACTGTCGATCAGCCCCGCCGCGCCGAGCACCCGGCTGACCCGCTGGTTCAGGCCTTCGACACCCCAGGCCCCCTTGCGCACGGCACACAGCAACTGAAAGGTCTCGAAGCCCTGCAACACCTGCATGGCCCAGGTTTCCCAGCGTGGATCATCCACCGGCGTACCAGGTTGCGGGCGCTGCTGGCGAAGGGTCTGCAGGTAGCTGCGATAACCCTGGGGGCCATCACTGCCACGGCCCAGGCCTTCGAGCAGCAAGCGATCGAAGTTGCGGTCCTGCTCACCGCGCAGGGTCAGGGCAAACACATCGTCCTGTTTCTGGTTGAGCAGGGCCCGGGCCTGATCGGCCTCCTGGCGGTTGACCAGGCGTGCCAGCTGGCCAATGCCGCTGCCTTCGCCAAAGCGCCGCGAGTAGCGCAGCATCACCACTTGCTGCGCCAGCGGATACTGCCCGGCGCTGCCCGGCAGCAGTTCGCTGCCCGCCAGGGTTTCACCACTGACCTGCTCCAGCCAGGCCTGGGTCTCGGGGCTGTAGCGCCCGGCCTCGGCATCGCGGCACAGGTCACCGAGTACCGCGCCGGCTTCCACCGAAGCAAGCTGGTCCTTGTCGCCCAGCAGCACCAGGCGCGCATGGGGCGGCAAGGCGCCAAGCAGGTTGGCCATCATCTCCAGGTCGATCATCGAGGCTTCGTCGACCACCAGCACATCCAGCGGCAGCGGGTTGCCGGCATGGTGCCGGAAATGCCGTGAGCCCGGGCGGCTGCCGAGCAGACGGTGAACAGTGGAGACGTCGGTGGGAATGTTGTCTCGGACCTCGGCAGCCACCGCCAGGCGCTCGACCTGCTGGCCGATGGACTCGGTCAGACGCGCGGCGGCCTTGCCGGTGGGTGCCGCCAGGCGAATGCGCAGCGGTCGCCCCGCCTCCACCGCAGGCGCCTGCAACAGGGCCAGCAAACGCACCACCGTGGTGGTTTTACCGGTACCCGGGCCGCCGGTAATGATGCTGAAGGCGCTGCGGGTGGCCAGGGCACAGGCCAGCTTTTGCCAGTCCACCTGAGCGCCAGGAACGCCACCCTCGAACAGTTGCGCCAGCCGCGCCGAGAGGTCCGCCGGGGTTGGCTCGACCTGCTGCAGGCGCTCGCGCAAGGCGTTGTCGATACGCCGCTCGTAGGCCCAGTAACGGCGCAGGTACAGGCGCTGGCCATTGAGCACCAGCGGGCGGGCGCTGTCTTCGCTGTTGCTGCCATGGGCCACCAACCGGCTGCGGCCCAGTTGCTGCAGCCAGGTGTCGAGGGTCAGGCGCTCGAGCAGTTGCGAGGGCAACAGCAATGGCCCGGCCAGGGCGTCCCCCTCCGGCGGCAGCGACAGGGCAAAATCCGGCTCGGCCAAAGTTTCACCCAGGTCGAGGCAGACATGCCCGTGGCCCAGCTGATGACTGGCCAGGGCCGCCGCCAGCAGCACCAAGGGCTCGCCGCCAGGATCGCGCTCACCGAGGAAACTCACAAAGGCCCGGTCCAGGGCACGCAACCAGCCCCGCTCGACCCAGCGATCAAGCAAGGCCAGCAGGTCTGCGCCCTTGCTCAGCGGCTGCAGGGCCGCCAGGTGGCCGGCATCCAGCGGCGTCGGCAACAGGTCGTCGAGGCTACGGCTCATGGGGCGTCTCCGAAAAACAGGTCGTGTTGCTGCGGGGCACTGACGCCGCGGAACAGCGCATCGAGCTGCTCGATCAGCTCACGCGGTGGCTTGACGAAATACAGGCCGCGAGAAGCCGAATCGACGCCACGCAGGAAGATGAACAGTGCCCCGCCGACATGCAGGTCGTAGTCATAACCCGGCAGCCGCGCGCGCAACTGGCGATGCAGGGCCAGCAGGTAGAGCACGTATTGCAGGTCATAGCGGTGGCTGAGGATCGCGCCTTCCATGGCCAGTTCGCTGTAGGCCAGGTCATCAGGCCCCAGCCAGTTGGATTTGTAGTCCGCCACGTAATAACGGCCGTCGTGTTCGAAGGCCAGGTCGATAAAACCCTTGAACATGCCATTGAGCAGCGCCGGTTGCGCAGCCAGGCGCGCGACGCCCTGATGGGTGTATTCGCACACCAGCTGGTCGAGCCGGCCGACATCGACCTTGTGGCTGGCGAACCAGAACTCCATTTCGATCTGGTACTGGCTTAGCTGGCTCAAGGACAACGGTGAGCTATCAGGTGCCAGGGCCATGGGCTGTGCGAGCAGTTGCTGCAACCACTGGCTGAGGGTCGGGATCCAGCCGGTCCAGTCGCGGCGGTTGCAGCGCTGGCCGACGGTGCGGGTCAATTGCTCGGGGTCGCCGCTGACCTGGGCGAACCCTTCGTGCCCGGCCCACTCAAGCAAGCCGTGGAGGAAGGTGCCGGGGTTCGGCCCGCGCGGGAAGCGGTGGATGTCGCCACTACCGGGCATCACTTCACGCAGCTGCTGCGCGTCAGGCCGCTCGTCATCGAGCAGTTGTTGCGCCTGAGAGCTGTCGGCTGCCAGGGTCATGGCCTCTTCGCCGATGCGCAAAGCACTGTAGGAGGCGATCCACCAGTTCTCCGCAGCCCGGCGTTTGGGCTGGCGTGCAGGCAGCAGTTCGGCCTGGTTGCGCGGGGCGCTGTAGGCCTGTTCATCCGGCGCTGGCAACTCGATGCTGGCGATGGCCGGGCAGCCGGACTGCAAGGCCTGCAGCCAATCACCCAGTTGGGTCGAAGCCGCCAGGGGCGTGCCGCCACCCAACAGGTAACCCAGGGCCGAGCGATGCAGGGTCGAGGCCTTGCCGGTGCCACGCTTGAGGTCGGCAACACCGAGCCAGCAAGCATGCTGGGCGCGGGTTAAGGCCACGTACAGCAGGCGCAGGTCTTCGGCCAGGCGCTCGTCGTCAGCCAGGGCGATCTGTTCGGCATCAGGGGTCAGGGTCAGGTGCGCCTGGCCTTCGCCGTCGTGCCAGGCCAGGGGCAAGCGCGAGCCATCGACCGGCTTGCTGGTGCAGATGAAGGGCAGGAACACCAGGGGGTATTCCAGGCCTTTGGATTTGTGGATGGTTACCACCTTGACCAGTTGTTCGTCGCTTTCCAGGCGCAGGATCTGCTCTTCGCCAGCCTGACCCGAGCTGGCCAGGTGCTCGCCCAGGTGGCGAATCAACGCCTGCTCGCCATCCAGCTCGGTGGCCGCCTGTTGCAGCAGTTCGGCAAGGTGCAGCAGGTTGGTCAGCACCCGCTCGCCATCACTGCGGGCCATCAACACTTGAGGCAAGTCGAAATCGTGCAGCAGGCGCCGCAGCATCGGCAGCACACCCTGGCTACGCCAGATCAGCCGGTACTGGCGAAACTGCATGACCCAGCGCTCCCATACCCGCTCATCCTGGTTCAATTGCGCCAGGGCGCTGAGCGGCAGGTTGAGGGTGATGCTGGCAAGTGCCGCCTTGAGCAGGCGCTCGGCATCCGGCTCGGCGCAGGCCTTGAGCCAGGCCAGCAAGTCATGGGCCTCCTGGGCGGCGAATACCGAATCCTTGTCGGAGAGGTACACACTGCGCACATCGCGAGCCGCCAGTTCGCCGCGAATCAGCTGCGCCTCACGGCCATCGCGCACCAGGATGGCGATATCCGAAGGCAGGCAGCCACGCAGCGACTGATCGGCTTGCATGAAACCGCTGCGCCCCTGCTGTCCGCCATTGAGCAAGGCGACGATCTGGCTGGCACAGCTGGCAGCCTGCTGCTGCCGGTAAACGGCGCCGGAAACCGGTTCTTCACTGCTCAGTTGCCAGAGGTTGAGTGCTGGCACCGGCACGCCATCGACCTGCAATTGCTCGCTGCGGCCCTTGGCCTTGACCTCGAGAAACGGCACCGGGTTGTCATTGCCGTCACGGAACAAGAAGGCGCCACGGCCCGACTCACGCACTTCAGCCTGCATGAACACATGGTTGACCGCCGTGACCATGGCCTGGCTGGAGCGGTAGTTGGTATCCAGGCTGTGCAGGCGCCCGGCCGTGGCCCGGCGTGCCCCCAGGTAAGTGAAGATGTCGGCGCCGCGGAAGGCATAGATCGCCTGCTTGGGGTCGCCGATCAGGAACAGGCCGGTGTCGCGGACGTTCTCTTCAATCCGGTAGATGCGCTGGAAGATCCGGTACTGCACCGGGTCGGTGTCCTGGAATTCGTCGATCAGCGCCACCGGGAACTGCTCGCGAATCAGCCCGGCCAGGCGCTCGCCGGCGTCACCGTGCAGCGCATGGTCGAGGCGCAGGAGCATGTCGTCGAAGCCCATTTCGGCGCGGCGGCGCTTTTCCTGCTCGAAGCGGGCGCCAACCCAGGCCGCAGCGTGCTCAAGCAGACAGGCATCAGGCGTGGGCAGGCCCTGAAGCTGGTCGCGCAGCGCCTCCATTGCCTGCAATGCCGGGTGCGCTGGCGGTTCGCCCTTCCAGGCTTCGGCCATGCCGGCGCGGGTAAAGCGGCTGAAGCCGGTGCCCAGGTCCAGCTCCAGTGCCTGGTGGTCTTCGGCCCAGGCCTTGAGCTTCTCGCACCAGGGCTCGAAATAGCGTGCCTGCATCTTGCGCCCATCGACCTGCTTGGCGGCCAGGCCGTCCCGGCAGATCTGCAGCAACTCGTCGGACCATTGCGCCCAGGGTGCCTTGAGCGTTTGCAGCAACTCGGTATGCTGTTGCAGCACCGCCTCGATCAGGGCCTGGGGCTCTTCTTCGTCGCTCTCGATGCGCTGGCGGCCGAACAGCGCGCGCACCCGTGGCAACAATGCTTCGGGGCTGACCCAATGGGCCCGCACCCAGGCCAGCGCATCGCCCTGCATGCTGTAGCAGAAGCGCCGCCAGTAGTCGCGCATGACCTGGCCGAGCAGGTCGCTGTGGTCGGTTTCCAGAGTCTGGGTAAACAGGCTGCCGCTGTCGAAGGCGTGCTCGCGCAGCATGCGTTGGCACCAGCTGTGGATGGTCGACACCGCAGCTTCGTCCATCCATTGCGCGGCCACGTCCAGGCGATTGGCGCAGGCGGCCCACAGCGACGGCTCATAGTCATCGCGCAGTTGCTCAAGCAAAGGGTCGGCTTCACTCAACTCGCCACGGAAATAGCGCGCAGCTTCTGCCAGGCGAGTACGAATGCGTTCGCGCAACTCCTTGGTGGCGGCGTCGGTAAAGGTCACGACAAGAATCTGCGGCGGCAACAGCTCGCGGCCAAAGCCCTGCTCGCCGCCATGGCCGAGCACCAGGCGCAGGTACAGCGCCGAGATAGTGAAAGTCTTGCCGGTACCGGCGCTGGCTTCGATAAGCTGGCTGCCGTGCAGGGGAAAGGTCAGGGCCAGGGGGGCAGGGGCAACTCCACGGCTCATCGAGCACTCTCCTCTTTGCCCAGCGTCTGCCAGGGCGCTTCGAACATCGGGCGGTACAGGGCCTCGCACCAGCCTTCGAATTCTTCACTGGCACTGAGTGCCGCAAAATCGCTGAACTGCCGGGCCAGCGCGGTGCTTTCGCTGCGCTCGCCAAAGCTGTTCTGGCCATCGCCGTCGTAGGCCTTGGCCGCTGCGGCCAGGGCTTTGTCGGCATCGCTCTGGGCTAGCCAGGCAAAGGCCGTTTTCACCGCCACCGGCAGCGGTGCGTTCATGCCCGTTTGCCGGGCCAGTAACAGGTCGCCCAGCAGTTCAGCGGCACGGGCTTGTTCGAGCGGCGCCAACAATAGCGTAACGTCGGTGGCGACCACGGCGCTGTGCAGCTTCAGGTCCACCGCACAGGCGGCCAGGTGCATGACCCAGGTTGGCGTCAGCCGGTGCCACTTGAGGGTGCGGCCACTGCTGATGCCATTGGGCAAGGTGGTGATGCTTAGCAAGGACTCGTCTTCGCGCTGGTAGACCCGGCCCAACCAGCCTTCAAGCTTGAGCTGGCGATACTCGAAGCGGATCGGCACGGCGTTATCCACAGGCAACGGCCACTGCTGCAGCAGCTGTTGATAACGCTGCAGCAGGTCGGGCAACGGCTCGATCAGTTCGGCCTGCAGGCATTCACCAAAACCTGCCAGCGGCAGCAGCCCGTAGCCCTGCAGGCGCCTGGCCTGGGTGGTCAACGCCCGCTCGCTGTCTTGCGGGTCGGCCAGGGCTGCTGCCAGCAGGCTTTCACTCAGGCTGTAGCGCTGCAGGGCATCGAGCACGAATGGCTCTTCATCGGCCAAGGGCGCTTCCACCGACTCGAAGAACACCTTCAAACGCTGGCTGAAGAAGTGTCGTACCGGATGGCGGAGGAAGTCTTGCAGCAAGGTCAGGGTCAGCGGTTCATCGCTGCTGTAAGCCGGCAGCTCATCCTCAGGCTTGAGCTGTTGTTCGCCAGGCAGATGCAGGGAGCGCCACTCACGGGCATAGCTGAACAGGTTGCTGCCCTTGTGAAAGTAGCGGGCGCTGAACGGCTGCAACGGATGCTCCACGGTCAGCGCATGCAACAACTGCTCACCGGCGTTGAGCTTGCCGCCCACCTCGGCACCGGCCAGGCGCCAACCCGCCGCCAGATGATCACGCAACTGGCCGATCAGCACCGAGGCCGGGCGTTCGCTGTTGTCGCGAATGCTGCGCCCGACCCAACTGACGTACAACTGATCACGGGCCGACAGCAGCGCCTCGAGCAACAGGTAGCGATCGTCCTCGCGCCGCGAGCGATCACCTGGACGGTAGTCACTGCCCATCAGGTCGAAGTCCAGCGGCGGCTGTGCGCGTGGATAGTCGCCATCGTTCATACCCAGCAGACAGACCACCTTGAACGGGATCGCGCGCATGGGCATCAAGGTGCAGAAGTTCACCGAACCTGCGAGAAAGCGCTGGGACAGCCGACCCTGGTCGAGCCCGGCCAACCAGGCTTCACGGACCACCGTGAGCGGCAGCAAGTCTTGCAGGCCGACCGACTCACAGGTCTGCAACCAGGTTTCGCGCAGGGTCTGCAGTTGCACCAGCAGGTAGTCGTCATGCTCGGTTTCGGCGAGGAAGAACACTTGCAGCAAGGCATGCAGGCGCTCGCCCCACTCGGCAGCCGTCGCCGACTGGGAGAGCTGCTCGTGGGCAATTTCCAGGGCATCGAGCAGGGCCACCAACGGGCCGATCAAGGCGGCATCCAGGCCGCCAATCTCATCGAACGGCTCGATCCCGTCGCAGCCTTCGCCGACACCGACGGCGTAACCCAGCAGCATGCGTCGCAAGCCGAATCGCCAGCTGTTCTGTTCAAGGTCCGCCGGCAAACCGAGACCGGCGCGTTGCTCGGCGTTCAGCCCCCAGCGAATGCCCGCGCCTTCGATCCAACGGTGCAAGGTCGGCAGGTCGCTTTCCTTGATCGCGAAGCGCGCGCGCAAGGCCGGCACATCGAGCAGATCGAGGATCTCGCTGACGGCGAAACGGCTGTCGGGCAACTTCAGCAGGTGCTCCAGGGCGATCAGCAACGGGTCGCGGCCACGCTGGCCCTGGTCGGTCAGGGTGAAGGGGATGAAACGCGGGTCGTTGCGGTCGAGCTGGCCGAACACGGCGCGGATGTGCGGCGCGTAGGTGTTGATGTCCGGGAGCATGACGATGATGTCGCGGGGGCGCAGCGCCGGATCGGCGCTGAAGCGGGCGAGCAACTGGTCGTGGAGGATTTCCACTTCACGTTGCGGGCTGTGGCCGATATGAAAACGCACCGAGCGATCTTTGCCGGGGTCGACGTCAGGCCACAGCTCGCGGGTTTCGGCCAGCGGGCGCAACTCGAGAATGTCGTCCTGCAACTGGTTGAGCAGGGTCTTGGGCTCGCTTTCGCTGAACAGGTCGATACGCCCGTCGCTGAAGGCTGCGCGGTAACTGCCAGGGTCGTCGTAGCTGTCGAGCAGGTTGATGTAGTCGCGGCCCTGCTTGCCCCAGGCAGCCAGCAAGGGGTGGGCGTGCTGGTGCAGGGTTTCGGCGTCGATCAGGCTGGGCATGCCCTGCTTGCGTTGCTGGCGCTTGTACTGATGGCGCAACAGGTCCTTGTCGGCGACGATGTCGGCCCAATGGTGACGGCAGGGGTTGTGCACGCAGAGCAGCACCTGGCTGAAACGCGCCAGGCCGGCGAGGGCTTCCAGCGCCTGGGCAGGCAACGACGAAATACCAAAAACGATAACCCGGGACGGCAGGCCAGCGGGCGCCTGCTCCAGGCTGTTGATCCGTTCGATGAAGCGCTGGTGCACACCGGCGCGGCTCTGGGCCATGCCCTCTTCGCCGACATCCAGCAACAAGGCGCGCCACAGCTCGGCCTGCCAGCAGTTGGCGGGCGGCAGCGGCTTGGATTCGCCACGGGCGGTATTGAGCACATGACGGCCAGCGGCCCAGTCCTTGAGCCAGTCGGCGCGATACACCTGGTACTGGTCGAACAGGTCGGCCAGGCGCTCGGCCAGCTGGTAGCGCTTGCGCAGGTCGCTGTCGTCGGTGAGAAAGCGCTGCAAGGGCTCGAAGTGCGGCTTGTCGATGACCTCTGGTAGCAGGCGCATCAAGCGCCAGGTCAGCGGCGCCTTGTCGAGCAGCGACACCTCGGGGATTTCTTCGCGGCCCAGCACCTTGCGGTACAGCTGCCACATGAAACTGCCGGGCAGCTGCACCTCGACCGCCGCAGCGATGCCGCAGCCGCCCTGGTCGTCATCTTCAGGATCTTCGGCCAGGGCCAGCTTCAACCACTGGGCGATGCCGTTGCTCTGCACCAGGGCGATTTCGTTTTCCAACGGTGCCAGCGGGTAACGCCGCATCCAGCTCACCACCAGGCTGCGCAGTTCATCCAGGCGGTTGCCGTGAACCACCATGAAACCTGGTAGGAGTGGGTTTGTGTGCGGCATTGGGCATCCTTGAGGCTGTGCGGGCAGAGGGAAACCTTATCATGCTCGGCGAGCCTGACTGTGTTGTGCAACAGCCAGAAAGACAAAACCCCTACCTGCATGCGCAGATAGGGGTTTCGGAATTTAATCTTGACGATGACCTACTCTCACATGGGGAAACCCCACACTACCATCGGCGATGCATCGTTTCACTGCTGAGTTCGGGATGGGATCAGGTGGTTCCAATGCTCTATGGTCGTCAAGAAATTCTGTTGCCAGAAGGTCTTGTTCAGACACTCCAGCGAATCGGGTATGTGATGTTTGTGAGTTACAAATCTTCGGCTGTGCAGTCTTCACAACACCGCAATCTGGCTTTCGCTCAAATTGCTTGGGTGTTATATGGTCAAGCCTCACGGGCAATTAGTATTGGTTAGCTCAACGCCTCACAGCGCTTACACACCCAACCTATCAACGTCGTAGTCTTCGACGGCCCTTCAGGGAGCTCAAGGCTCCAGTGAGATCTCATCTTGAGGCAAGTTTCCCGCTTAGATGCTTTCAGCGGTTATCTCTTCCGAACATAGCTACCCGGCAATGCCACTGGCGTGACAACCGGAACACCAGAGGTTCGTCCACTCCGGTCCTCTCGTACTAGGAGCAGCCCCTCTCAAATCTCAAACGTCCACGGCAGATAGGGACCGAACTGTCTCACGACGTTCTAAACCCAGCTCGCGTACCACTTTAAATGGCGAACAGCCATACCCTTGGGACCGGCTTCAGCCCCAGGATGTGATGAGCCGACATCGAGGTGCCAAACACCGCCGTCGATATGAACTCTTGGGCGGTATCAGCCTGTTATCCCCGGAGTACCTTTTATCCGTTGAGCGATGGCCCTTCCATACAGAACCACCGGATCACTAAGACCTACTTTCGTACCTGCTCGACGTGTCTGTCTCGCAGTCAAGCGCGCTTTTGCCTTTATACTCTACGACCGATTTCCGACCGGTCTGAGCGCACCTTCGTACTCCTCCGTTACTCTTTAGGAGGAGACCGCCCCAGTCAAACTACCCACCATACACTGTCCTCGATCCGGATAACGGACCTGAGTTAGAACCTCAAAGTTGCCAGGGTGGTATTTCAAGGATGGCTCCACGCGAACTGGCGTCCACGCTTCAAAGCCTCCCACCTATCCTACACAAGCAAATTCAAAGTCCAGTGCAAAGCTATAGTAAAGGTTCACGGGGTCTTTCCGTCTAGCCGCGGATACACTGCATCTTCACAGCGATTTCAATTTCACTGAGTCTCGGGTGGAGACAGCGCCGCCATCGTTACGCCATTCGTGCAGGTCGGAACTTACCCGACAAGGAATTTCGCTACCTTAGGACCGTTATAGTTACGGCCGCCGTTTACCGGGGCTTCGATCAAGAGCTTCGCGTTAGCTAACCCCATCAATTAACCTTCCGGCACCGGGCAGGCGTCACACCCTATACGTCCACTTTCGTGTTTGCAGAGTGCTGTGTTTTTAATAAACAGTCGCAGCGGCCTGGTATCTTCGACCGGCATGGGCTTACGGAGCAAGTCCTTCACCCTCACCGGCGCACCTTCTCCCGAAGTTACGGTGCCATTTTGCCTAGTTCCTTCACCCGAGTTCTCTCAAGCGCCTTGGTATTCTCTACCCAACCACCTGTGTCGGTTTGGGGTACGGTTCCTGGTTATCTGAAGCTTAGAAGCTTTTCTTGGAAGCATGGCATCAACCACTTCGTCGCCTAATGGCAACTCGTCATCAGCTCTCGGCCTTAAGATCCCGGATTTACCTAAGATCTCAGCCTACCACCTTAAACTTGGACAACCAACGCCAAGCTGGCCTAGCCTTCTCCGTCCCTCCATCGCAATAACCAGAAGTACAGGAATATTAACCTGTTTTCCATCGACTACGCTTTTCAGCCTCGCCTTAGGGACCGACTAACCCTGCGTCGATTAACGTTGCGCAGGAAACCTTGGTCTTTCGGCGTGGGAGTTTTTCACTCCCATTGTCGTTACTCATGTCAGCATTCGCACTTCTGATACCTCCAGCAAGCTTCTCAACTCACCTTCACAGGCTTACAGAACGCTCCTCTACCGCATCACCTAAGTGATACCCGTAGCTTCGGTGTATGGTTTGAGCCCCGTTACATCTTCCGCGCAGGCCGACTCGACTAGTGAGCTATTACGCTTTCTTTAAAGGGTGGCTGCTTCTAAGCCAACCTCCTAGCTGTCTAAGCCTTCCCACATCGTTTCCCACTTAACCATAACTTTGGGACCTTAGCTGACGGTCTGGGTTGTTTCCCTTTTCACGACGGACGTTAGCACCCGCCGTGTGTCTCCCATGCTCGGCACTTGTAGGTATTCGGAGTTTGCATCGGTTTGGTAAGTCGGGATGACCCCCTAGCCGAAACAGTGCTCTACCCCCTACAGTGATACATGAGGCGCTACCTAAATAGCTTTCGAGGAGAACCAGCTATCTCCGAGCTTGATTAGCCTTTCACTCCGATCCACAGGTCATCCGCTAACTTTTCAACGGTAGTCGGTTCGGTCCTCCAGTCAGTGTTACCTAACCTTCAACCTGCCCATGGATAGATCGCCCGGTTTCGGGTCTATACCCAGCGACTAAACGCCCTATTAAGACTCGCTTTCGCTACGCCTCCCCTATTCGGTTAAGCTCGCCACTGAATATAAGTCGCTGACCCATTATACAAAAGGTACGCAGTCACCTAACAAAGTAGGCTCCCACTGCTTGTACGCATACGGTTTCAGGATCTATTTCACTCCCCTCTCCGGGGTTCTTTTCGCCTTTCCCTCACGGTACTGGTTCACTATCGGTCAGTCAGTAGTATTTAGCCTTGGAGGATGGTCCCCCCATATTCAGACAAAGTTTCTCGTGCTCCGTCCTACTCGATTTCATGACTAAGAGATTTTCGCGTACAGGGCTATCACCCACTATGGCCGCACTTTCCAGAGCGTTCCGCTAATCTCAAAGCCACTTAAGGGCTAGTCCCCGTTCGCTCGCCACTACTAAGGGAATCTCGGTTGATTTCTTTTCCTCAGGGTACTTAGATGTTTCAGTTCCCCTGGTTCGCCTCTTGCACCTATGTATTCAGTACAAGATACTCAGCTTATGCTGAGTGGGTTCCCCCATTCAGAGATCTCCGGATCAAAGTCTGTTTGCCGACTCCCCGAAGCTTATCGCAGGCTACCACGTCTTTCATCGCCTCTGACTGCCAAGGCATCCACCGTATGCGCTTCTTCACTTGACCATATAACCCCAAGCAATCTGGTTATACTGTGAAGACAACATTCGCCGAAAACTTGTAATTACTCACAAATTTTACCTTAGCCTGAACACACACCAGTGAAAGTGCTGTCCAGTCTATCTTTCTATCACATACCCAAATTTTTAAAGAACGATTCTGAAAAAGTTCAGAAATCAATATTCGATACGAATATTCATTTCTAAGCTTTGACGTAAGGTGGTGGAGCCAAGCGGGATCGAACCGCTGACCTCCTGCGTGCAAGGCAGGCGCTCTCCCAGCTGAGCTATGGCCCCGTATTGCTACAGGCTGCACCACATGTAATTGGTGGGTCTGGGCAGATTCGAACTGCCGACCTCACCCTTATCAGGGGTGCGCTCTAACCAACTGAGCTACAGACCCAATCGTCTTCTTCAATGAATCAAGCAATTCGTGTGGGAGCTCATAAGACAGCTGATGTCTGTCGATTAAGGAGGTGATCCAGCCGCAGGTTCCCCTACGGCTACCTTGTTACGACTTCACCCCAGTCATGAATCACACCGTGGTAACCGTCCTCCCGAAGGTTAGACTAGCTACTTCTGGTGCAACCCACTCCCATGGTGTGACGGGCGGTGTGTACAAGGCCCGGGAACGTATTCACCGCGACATTCTGATTCGCGATTACTAGCGATTCCGACTTCACGCAGTCGAGTTGCAGACTGCGATCCGGACTACGATCGGTTTTGTGAGATTAGCTCCACCTCGCGGCTTGGCAACCCTCTGTACCGACCATTGTAGCACGTGTGTAGCCCAGGCCGTAAGGGCCATGATGACTTGACGTCATCCCCACCTTCCTCCGGTTTGTCACCGGCAGTCTCCTTAGAGTGCCCACCATAACGTGCTGGTAACTAAGGACAAGGGTTGCGCTCGTTACGGGACTTAACCCAACATCTCACGACACGAGCTGACGACAGCCATGCAGCACCTGTGTCAGAGTTCCCGAAGGCACCAATCCATCTCTGGAAAGTTCTCTGCATGTCAAGGCCTGGTAAGGTTCTTCGCGTTGCTTCGAATTAAACCACATGCTCCACCGCTTGTGCGGGCCCCCGTCAATTCATTTGAGTTTTAACCTTGCGGCCGTACTCCCCAGGCGGTCAACTTAATGCGTTAGCTGCGCCACTAAAATCTCAAGGATTCCAACGGCTAGTTGACATCGTTTACGGCGTGGACTACCAGGGTATCTAATCCTGTTTGCTCCCCACGCTTTCGCACCTCAGTGTCAGTATGAGCCCAGGTGGTCGCCTTCGCCACTGGTGTTCCTTCCTATATCTACGCATTTCACCGCTACACAGGAAATTCCACCACCCTCTGCCCTACTCTAGCTTGCCAGTTTTGGATGCAGTTCCCAGGTTGAGCCCGGGGATTTCACATCCAACTTAACAAACCACCTACGCGCGCTTTACGCCCAGTAATTCCGATTAACGCTTGCACCCTCTGTATTACCGCGGCTGCTGGCACAGAGTTAGCCGGTGCTTATTCTGTCGGTAACGTCAAAATACTCACGTATTAGGTAAGTACCCTTCCTCCCAACTTAAAGTGCTTTACAATCCGAAGACCTTCTTCACACACGCGGCATGGCTGGATCAGGCTTTCGCCCATTGTCCAATATTCCCCACTGCTGCCTCCCGTAGGAGTCTGGACCGTGTCTCAGTTCCAGTGTGACTGATCATCCTCTCAGACCAGTTACGGATCGTCGCCTTGGTGAGCCATTACCTCACCAACTAGCTAATCCGACCTAGGCTCATCTGATAGCGCAAGGCCCGAAGGTCCCCTGCTTTCTCCCGTAGGACGTATGCGGTATTAGCGTTCCTTTCGAAACGTTGTCCCCCACTACCAGGCAGATTCCTAGGTATTACTCACCCGTCCGCCGCTGAATCGAAGAGCAAGCTCCTCTCATCCGCTCGACTTGCATGTGTTAGGCCTGCCGCCAGCGTTCAATCTGAGCCATGATCAAACTCTTCAGTTCAATACTGCTTGGGTTTTGAGAAAACCCTAAACTTGGCTCAGCAATCTCAAATGACTTACTTTCAAATCTTTCGATTTTCGTGTAGCCACTTGTGATGCTGATAATCTTTTTGACTATCAGTCTGAGCTCACAAGCACCCACACGAATTGCTTGATTCAGTTGTTAAAGAGCGGTTGGTTAAGAGCTTTTCGTCTCAACCGAGGCGCGCATTCTACGCTTTCCTCAGAGCCTGTCAAGCGTTTATTTTGAAGTTTTTCGTTTCGCTTCAAACACTTGACTCGCTGCGATCTCTCGTAGCGGGAGGCGAATTCTACAGCGTTTCAAACCGCTGTCAACTGCCTTTTTCACCGCTGCCGATCTTTCGATCGAAGCCCTTCCGGATGACCCTGGAACCGCTAACTCTTTGAAACTCAAGGAGTTTTCAGTTCCGACTGCGCCGGAAGTGGGGCGAATTATAGACACATCCGCGGGGGCGTCAAGGACTTATTTCAACTTTGTTTCAGCGGGGGCGTTTTGGCTATTAGCCACAAGCTGCAAGCTGCAAGTAAAAGCGGCAGCACCGCTTTCAACTTGTAGCTTGCAGCTTGCAGCTTGCAGCTAGTCGCTGCTAAAGCCTTAAAGGCTCGGGAAGGCAAACTGCGACGCTTCATGGCTGGCACGTTGCGGCCAGCGCTGGGTAATGGCTTTGCGGCGGGTGTAGAAACGCACGCCATCCGGGCCATAGGCATGCAGGTCGCCGAACAGCGAACGCTTCCAGCCGCCGAAGCTGTGGTAAGCCACCGGCACCGGCAGCGGGACGTTGACGCCGACCATGCCCACTTCGATCTCGTCGCAGAACAGGCGCGCCGCTTCACCGTCACGGGTAAAGATGCAGGTGCCGTTGCCGTATTCGTGTTCGTTGATCAGGCGCATGGCCTCTTCCAGGCTGTCGACGCGTACCACGCAGAGTACCGGCCCGAAGATCTCTTCTTTATAGATGCTCATCTCGGTCGTCACGCGGTCGAACAGGGTGCCGCCGACAAAGTAGCCGTCTTCATTACCGGCAACCCGGTAGCCACGGCCGTCGACCACCAGCTGCGCACCAGCAGCCACACCTTGGTCGATGTAGCCAACCACCTTGTCACGGGCTGCGGCGGTAACCAGCGGGCCCATGTCCAGGCCGCAGGAGGTACCGGCACCAATCTTCAACGCCTTGATCTGTGGTTCGAGTTTGGCGATCAGCGCATCGGCCACCTGGTCGCCAACGCAAACGGCCACCGAGATCGCCATGCAGCGCTCGCCGCAAGAACCGTAGGCTGCGCCCATCAGCGCGCTGACCGCGTTGTCCAGGTCGGCATCAGGCATCAGCACCGCGTGGTTCTTCGCCCCGCCCAGGGCCTGAACGCGCTTGCCGCGCTTGGTGCCTTCGGCATAGATGTACTCGGCGATCGGCGTCGAGCCAACGAAGCTCAGGGCCTTGACCTCTGGCGCCTCGATCAGCGCATCCACCGCTTCCTTGTCACCGTGCACAACGTTGAGCACGCCTTTAGGCAGGCCGGCTTCATGCAGCAGTTGGGCAATCAGCAGGGTCGAGCTCGGATCACGTTCCGATGGCTTGAGGATGAAGCAGTTACCGCAGGCGATTGCCAGTGGGTACATCCACAGCGGCACCATGGCCGGGAAGTTGAACGGGGTAATACCGGCCACTACGCCCAGCGGCTGGAAGTCGGACCAGGCATCGATGTTCGGGCCAACGTTGCGGCTGTACTCGCCCTTGAGCACTTCCGGCGCGGCGCAGGCAAACTCGACGTTCTCGATACCGCGCTTGAGTTCACCGGCGGCGTCTTCCACGGTTTTGCCGTGCTCTTCGCTGATCAGCTGGGAGATACGCGCTTCATTCTGCTCCAGCAGTTGCTTGAAGCGGAACATTACCTGGGCGCGTTTGGCCGGCGGCGTGTTGCGCCAAGCCGGGAAGGCGGCCTTGGCCGAGTCGATGGCCTGCTGCACGGTTTGCTTGCTGGCCAGGGCAACCTTGTGGATAGTCTGGCCAGTGGACGGGTTGAAGACATCGGCGGTGCGCGTGTCGGCAGCAACCAGTTCGCCGTTGATCAGGTGTTGAACAGTGCTCATGCAGAACTCCAGAAAGAGGGTATGCCTGGGCGCGAGATCACTCGCGCCCGCTGCTTATATATAGAGGGACAATCAATCGACCTGGTTGATGGCCTCGCCGACCGCATCGAACAGGCGGTCCAGTTCCTGCGGCTGGCTGTTGAAGGTTGGGCCGAACTGCAGGGTGTCGCCGCCGAAGCGTACATAGAAGCCGGCTTTCCACAGCTTCATGGCGATCTCGTATGGACGCACGATGGCGTCACCGTCGCGGGCGGCAATCTGGATGGCGCCGGCCAGGCCGTAGTTACGGATGTCGATGATGTTCTTCGCGCCCTTGACCCCGTGCAGCACCTTCTCGAAGTGCGGCGACAGTTCGGCGGCCGATTGCACCAGGTTTTCTTTCTCCAGCAGGTCCAGCGCGGCGAGACCGGCGGCGCAGGCGACCGGGTGCGCCGAGTAGGTGTAGCCGTGGGGGAATTCCACCGCGTATTCCGGGGTCGGCTGGTTCATGAAGGTCTGGTAGATCTCGCTGCTGGCGATCACCGCGCCCATCGGGATGGCGCCGTTGGTGACTTGCTTGGCGATGCACATCAGATCCGGGGTGACGCCGAAGGCATCGGCACCGAACATCGAGCCCATGCGGCCAAAGCCGGTGATGACTTCGTCGAAGATCAGCAGGATGTTGTGCTGGTCGCAGATTTCCCGCAGACGCTTCAGGTAGCCCTTCGGCGGTGGCAGTACACCTGCGGAACCGGCCAGCGGCTCGACAATCAGCGCGGCGATGTTCGAAGCATCGTGCAGCTCAATCAGCTTGAGCATTTCATCGGCCAGGGCGATACCGCCCTCCTCCGGCATGCCTTTGGTGAAGGCATTGCCCGGCAGCAGGGTGTGCGGAATGTGATCGACGTCGAGCAACTGGCCGAACAGCTTGCGGTTGCCGTTGACGCCACCCAGGCTGGTACCGGCGATATTCACCCCGTGATAGCCACGGGCACGGCCGATCAGCTTGGTCTTGGTGGCCTGGCCTTTCAGGCGCCAGTAGGCACGGACCATCTTCACCGCGGTGTCGGCGCACTCGGAACCGGAGTTGGTATAGAAGACGTGATTGAGGTTGCCCGGGGTCAGGTCGGTGATTTTCTCGGCCAGCTGGAACGACAGCGGGTGGCCGAACTGGAAAGCCGGCGAGTAATCGAGCACGCCCAATTGGCGCGATACTGCTTCCTGGATCTGCTTACGGGTGTGACCGGCGCCGCAAGTCCACAAGCCGGACAGGGCGTCATAAATCTTGCGGCCCTTGTCGTCGGTCAGGTAGCTGCCTTCGGCGGCGACGATCAGCCGTGGATCGCGCTGAAAATTGCGGTTGGCGGTGTAGGGCATCCAGTGGGCGTCCAGCTTGAGCTGGCTGGCCAGACCGACAGGAGCGTTTTCAGGCAGATTCATCGGACAAGTCCTCGCAAGGCAATTGGGCAGCGACAAGTGTTGTTGTGCCTAAATTGGCATGGGCTTAAGGTTTGGAAAATCTGGCTTTTCTAATCTTCAGATCACCACCGGCTAAACATTAATTCACAACATCCAGCCGCAACGATGTTACAAAGTGTTTCCATGCACCCCGGCAAGGCGCATGATGCGGGCGGCCCCTTCAGGAGACTTGGCGCAGGACGCGCAAGCACACTCACCATGAAAACCATCCTGTGTTTACTGATCTGCGCCCTGGTTGGCGCCGCCGTACAGTTTGCCGGTGTGCCTCACGGGCTGTTGCTGGGCGCCATCGTCGCCAGCGCCATGTTGGTCAGCCGGCTGCGCTTTACCCCCGACCTGCGCTTTGGTCTGGAATACGTGCAACTGGTCATGGGTATCGCCACCGGCTTGATGTTCGAAGCCTGGGACAGCGACACGGTGGCCAGCATCCTGCCGAGCCTGGGTTTTCTGCTGCTGTGCCTGAGTGCGCAGATTGCCATCGCCGGCCTGTGGCTGTTCAGGGGGTGCGGCTGGAACCTCAAGGATTCACTGCTGGCGGTGTACCCCGGCGCCCTGGCTGCGGTGTTCGACTTGCTCGAGTCGGAACGGGCTTCGAGCAAGGTGATCGTTGTGCACCTGATGCGCCTGGTGTCGATTACCCTGCTGGTCAGCCTGAGCATTCGCGCCGGTAGCGATGTCCCTGCAAGCGCGAGCACCGCGCTTAATCCAGGCCTGTTGCTGACCCTGGCGTCGCTGCTTGCCCTGTGCATCCTGCTCGGGCGCCTGCTGCTCAAGCTTGGTGTTCCTGCGCCCTTCATGCTCACGGCGATCATCGCCACGGCGGCCTATGTAAAGATGGGCTTGCTCCAGGCGTTTCATCTGCCCGGCTGGAGCGTCGATTTTGCCGCGCTGATCCTCGGTGTGCTGATCGGCGCCAGGTTCAGGGAAATCAGCTTCAAGGAGCTGGTTCGTCACGGCGGCGCCGGGCTGATGTCGGTGGGCCTGATGCTGCTGGTCGCTGCCGTCTTTGCCGGCGTGGCCGCCAAGGTGCTGGGCAGTGATCCATTCACTTTGTGGCTGGCCTACATGCCCGGGGCCATCGAAACCATTGCCATCGTCGCCTTCAGCGGTGGGCTGAACGTGGTGCTGGTGCTGTCGCACCACCTGGTGCGCATGCTGCTGTTGCACTTTGCCCCGGCCCTGCTCGTCCAGGCGCGCCGCTGGCGCGAGAATGTCTGATCAGCGTATGTTGTCTGCCTTTCATGTTCCTCAACGCAAAGGCACCGCGTGAAACGTCCACAACCCCTGGCCCAGGTCAGCGATTTCGATATCCGCCTGCTGAAGATCTACCGCAGCGTGGTGGAGTGCGGCGGCTTTTCGGCCGCCGAGAACGTCCTGGGCATCGGCCGCTCGGCCATCAGCCAGCAGATGAGCGACCTTGAGCAGCGCCTGGGCCTGCGCCTGTGCCAGCGCGGGCGCGCCGGTTTTTCGCTGACCGAGGAGGGCCGCGAGGTGTATCAATCGGCGTTGCAATTGCTCAGCGCCCTGGAAAGCTTTCGCACCGAGGTCAACGGCCTGCACCAGCATTTGCGTGGCGAGCTGAACATCGGCCTGACCGACAACCTGGTGACCCTGCCGCACATGCGCATCACCCATGCCCTGGCCCAGCTCAAGGACCGCGGCCCGGACGTGCGTATCCAGATCCGCATGATCGCCCCCAGCCAGGTCGAGCAAGGCGTGCTCGATGGCAGCCTGCACGTTGGCGTGGTGCCGCAGACCAGCCCGCTGTCGGGCCTTGAGTACCAGCCGCTGTACAGCGAACGTTCACTGCTGTTCTGCGCGGTCGGTCATCCGTTGTTTTACGCCGACGACCGGCAACTGGACGATGAGCGCCTCAACAGCCAGGACGCCATCGCCCCGACCTTCCGCCTGCCCGCCGATGTCCAGGCCCATTACCAGGCGCTCAACTGCACCGCCAGTGCCTCTGACCGCGAAGGCATGGCCTTCCTGATTCTGACCGGGCGCTACATCGGCTACCTGCCCGACCACTACGCGACCTTCTGGGTACAACAAGGCCGGCTGCGGGCACTCAAGCCCGCCGAGCGCTTTTATGACCTGAGCCTGTGCTGGGTGACGCGCAAGGGCCGGCGCCCGCACCTGGTCCTGGAAAGCTTCCTCGAAAGCCTGGCGGCTACTCGCTGAGGGCTAATGCTGGTAGGTTAGCCAGTCATAAGAGATACCCATTGCCTTGTCTGGAATCGTTCATGACCTTTGAAGTCCCTGCGCATCGCCTCCAAGCCTCGGGCAAGCCCGCCGGCCGCATTCGCCAGAAGAACGAGCAGGCCATCATCCAGGCCGCCGAGGACGAATTCGCCCGCCACGGTTTCAAGGGCACCAGCATGAACACCATCGCCCTCAAGGCCGGGCTGCCCAAGGCCAACCTGCATTACTACTTCACCAACAAGCTCGGCCTGTATGTGGCGGTGCTGAGCAACATCATCGAGTTGTGGGACAGCACCTTCAACGCCCTGACCGTCGACGACGACCCGGCCCTGGCCTTGAGCAGCTACATTCGCACCAAGATGGAATTCTCCCGGCGCAACCCGCAAGCCTCGCGGATCTTCGCCATGGAGATCATCAGCGGCGGGCAGTGCCTGAGCGACTATTTCAGCGAAGACTACCGTGCCTGGTTCAAGGGCCGTGCCGCAGTGTTCCAGGCCTGGATCGACGCCGGCAAGATGGACCCGGTCGACCCGGTGCACCTGATCTTCCTGCTCTGGGGCAGCACCCAGCACTATGCCGACTTCGCCACCCAGATCTGCCAGGTCACCGGCCGCAGCCGCCTGACCAAGCAGGACATGGAAGATGCCAGCAACAATCTTATCCAAATCATTCTTAAAGGCTGTGGCCTGACACCTCGCGACTGAATCTGCCTTATGCCTTTTACCCTGCTCGACACCTGCGAGTTTCGCGAAGAGATTCGCAAGAGCCGTTTCATCACCCTGGCTGCGCCAATCAGCAGCCCGGCCGAAGCCATGAGCTTCATCGAACGCCACAGCGACCTCGCCGCCACCCACAATTGCTGGGCCTGGAAACTGGGCGGGCAATACCGCAGCAGCGACGACGGCGAACCCGGCGGCACCGCCGGGCGGCCAATCCTGGCGGCCATCGAGGCGCAGGACTGCGACCAGGTGGTAGTCTTGGTGATCCGCTGGTACGGCGGCATTCAACTGGGCACCGGCGGCCTGGCCCGCGCTTACGGCGGCGGCGCCAACAAGTGCCTGCAGCAGGCAGAAAAGCGCTTGCTGGTCAGCCGCAGCGAACTGACCTGCAGTTGCAGCTTCAGCGAATTGGCACTGCTCAAATTGCGCGTGGCCGAGGCTGATGGCCTGGTGCTGGACGAACAGTTCACCGCCAATGGCGTCGACCTGCGTCTGGCCCTGGGCGAGGAACAGATCGAGGCGCTGCAACGCCAGCTGGCCGACCTCAGCCGTGGCCGCATCCTGCTGGAACGGGCCTGAACATTTGCCCACATTCACTGTGGGCCCGGCTGTGGATAAGCTCTGGGCATTCGCCTGCGAGCCTTTAACCACGGGGCCTGCAGAAGAACGATCATATTTTGATCAAGATTTCATGACAGCGCTTGAACTGGCGAAAAATCAGTAAGTTATCCCCAGTTATTGCGCATGCAAGCCACCACTACACGGCTTGTACCCAGCCTGCATGCTTGCACACAAATACTGTGGAGCAAGCTGTGGATAAGCCGTGCACCCCTGCGCCAACGGCTTGCCGGGCCACGGCTTGGCTAGACTGGTTATTCTTTGATCAACGTTTGATAACCCTCGAAAGGAGTTCTCCATGTCCACGAATAAAATCGCCCTGATCATCGGCGCCTCGCGCGGCCTGGGCCTTGGCCTGGTGCAACGCCTGGTGGAAGACGGCTGGAACGTGATCGCTACCGTGCGCGACCCGGCCAAGGCCGATATCCTCAGCGCCCTGCCCGGCGTGCAGGTCGAAACCCTGGAAATGAACAGTGGCAGCCAACTGGATGCCCTCCAGCAACGTTTGCAGGGGCAGGTGTTTGACCTGCTGTTCGTCAATGCCGGGGTCATGGGCCCGGGTGACCAGAACCCTGAGCGCGCGCAACCGGCCGATGTCGGCGAGCTGTTCCTGACCAATGCCGTATCGCCCATTCGCGTGGCCCAGCGCCTGGCCCCGCAACTGCGCGAAGACGGCGTGCTGGCGTTCATGAGTTCGATCCTTGGCAGCGTCGCCATTCCCGACGGCAGCGAGATGTGCCTGTACAAGGCCAGCAAGGCGGCCTTGAACTCGATGATCAACAGCTTCGTTACTCTGCAACAGCCACAGCAAACCGTCCTGGCCATGCACCCGGGCTGGGTGAAAACCGACATGGGTGGGGAAAACGCCGAGATCGACGTGCTCACCAGCACCCGCGGCATGCTTGAGCAGATCAAGGCCAATGCCGGCAAAGGCGGCCTGCAATTCATCAACTACAAAGGCGAAAACCTGATCTGGTGAAACCTTGCGCGGTGGGTGTAGACTCGACACCTCGCCCACCGCGGCGGACCTGGATCAGCAGACAGGGCAACACTGAGCTGGCTAACCTGAACCCACTTTCAGAGGAGCCGGCACCATGCCTGCGACCCGTATCTGGTTGAAAAACCCCCTGGCCATCTTCACCGCCAACACCCTCGACGCCCGTGGCGGCCTGGTCATCGAAGACGGCCGTATCAACGAAGTTCTCGGCCTAGGGCAAGCCCCGGCCCGCCCCTGTGGACAAGTCTTCGACGCCCGCGAACACGTGGTGCTGCCGGGGCTTATCAACACCCACCACCACTTCTACCAGACCCTGACCCGCGCCTGGGCGCCGGTGGTCAATCAGCCTTTGTTCCCCTGGCTGAAAACCCTCTACCCGGTCTGGGCCCGGCTGACCCCGGCCAAGCTTGAACTGGCGACCCGCGTGGCCCTGGCCGAGCTGTTACTGTCGGGCTGCACCACTGCCGCCGACCACCATTACCTGTTCCCCGATGGCCTGGAAAACGCCATCGACGTGCAGGTCGAAGCGGTGCGCAAACTGGGCATGCGCGCCATGCTCACCCGTGGCTCCATGAGCCTGGGCGAAGCCGACGGCGGCCTGCCGCCGCAACAGACAGTGCAACAGGGCGAAGTGATCCTGGCCGACAGCCAGCGACTTATCCACAGCTACCACGAGCGTGGCGACGGTGCGCAGATCCAGATCGCCCTGGCCCCCTGCTCGCCGTTCTCGGTCACCCCTGAGATCATGCGCGCCAGCGCTGACCTCGCCGCAGAGCTGGACGTGCGCCTGCACACCCACCTGGCTGAAACCCTCGACGAAGAAGACTTCTGCCTGCAGCGTTTCGGCCTGCGCACGGTCGATTACCTCGACAGCGTCGGCTGGCTCGGGCCGCGCACCTGGCTGGCCCATGGCATCCATTTCAATCCGGACGAGATCGCCCGCCTGGGCGCCGCCGGCACCGGCATCTGCCATTGCCCGAGTTCAAACATGCGCCTGGCTTCGGGCATCTGCCCGACCCTGGAACTGACCGGCGCCGGCGCGCCAGTGGGCTTGGGCGTGGACGGTTCGGCCTCCAACGACGCATCGAACATGATCCTCGAAGCGCGCCAGGCCCTGTACCTGCAACGGCTTCGCTATGGCGCCGAGGCGATCACCCCGGAGCTGGTGCTGGGCTGGGCCACCCGCGGCTCGGCGCAGTTGCTCGGGCGTACCGACATCGGCGAACTGGCGGTGGGCAAACAGGCTGACCTGGCCTTGTTCAAACTCGATGAACTGCGCTTCTCCGGTAGCCACGATCCACTCTCGGCGCTGCTGCTATGCGGCGCCGACCGCGCTGACCGGGTCATGGTCGGCGGCCAGTGGCGGGTGACCGATGGCCAGATCGAAGGCCTCGACGTGCAGAAACTGATCGCCGATCACCGTCAGGCCGCCGCCCAGTTGATCGCTGGCTGAAGGCTCAAAGGCCGAGCAATGCCAGCATGATGAAGGTGGCGAACAGCACGAAGTGGGTCATGCCCTCGATCGCGTTGGTTTCGCCATCGTTCAGGTTGATCGCGCTGACAATCAGGGTGATGAAGATCATCACCGTTTGCACCGGTGTCATGGCCATCTGGAACGGCTGGCCAGTGTAGAGCGCCATCGCCTCCATCAGCGGAACGGTCAATATCACCGTGGACAGCGACGCGCCCAGGGCGATATTGACCACCGACTGCATGCGGTTGGCCAATGCTGCGCGCAAGGCAGTGAGAATCTCCGGGGCGGCAGAAATGGCCGCCACCACAATTGCCATCAGCACCGGCGGCGCGCCGCTGCCTTCCAGGCCGTAGTCCAGGGTGTGCGACATGACTTCGGCAAGCAGGCCGATGATCACCACGCCGCTGACCAGAATCGCGATCGAGCGGACTTTATTCACCGGCGCCGGTGTACCGCCCTGCGGGTCGCGGCGCTTTTTCTGTGGATAGCTGTAACTGAAGAAGTAACTGTGCGGCCCGACCTGCATGCGCAGGAACAAGGCATAGAGCACCACCATCGCGGCGATGGTGAACCCCGAATAGAGCTTCCAGTCGGCCCGCGGAATGAACTCCGGCACTACCATCGACACGCCCATGGCAGTCATGATCATCACGCTGTAGGTGCGCGCCGAATCATCGTTGTACGACTGCTCGCCATGCTTGAGCCCGCCCATCAGCGCGGCCAGGCCGAGGATGCCATTGATGTCGAGCATCACCGCCGAATAGATGGTGTCCCGCACCAGGGTCGGCGACGCCTGGTTGCTCATCATGATCGCCAGGATCAGCACCTCGACCATCACCGCCGACAGGGTCAGGATCATGGTGCCGTAAGGGTCGCCGACTTTTTCCGCAAGCAGCTCGGCGTGCTGGGCCACGCGCATCGAGGCACAGATGATCGCCGCCACCAGCACCGCGCCGGCAAACAGCGCCAGGCCATGGCCATGTCCGAGCAGCTGGCCCTGCAGCGGCCAGGCCAGCGCGGCCAGCAGCACTGCGAGCAGCAGCGGCTTTTCCTGATTAAGAAGTGCAAGCATCGGCGGCCCTGCGCAGGTGGGTACTGGCTAGTGACTGTAGTCACTGTAGAAGGTTTCCCCGGCCAACCGCCTGGTCAGCTTTCTCCGCGCGGGCAGCGCAAGCTCTGTAGAATGGCGGCAACCGCACCTGATGAGATTTCACCACTATGTACGACTGGCTTAACGCTCTGCCCAAGGCAGAATTGCACCTGCACCTGGAAGGATCGCTGGAGCCCGAGTTGCTGTTCGCCCTGGCCGAGCGCAACAAGATCGCCCTGCCCTGGAATGATGTCGAAGCCCTGCGCGACGCCTACGCGTTCAACAACCTGCAAGAATTTCTCGACCTCTACTATCAGGGTGCCGACGTATTGCGCACCGAGCAGGACTTCTACGACCTGACCTGGGCCTATCTGCAGCGCTGCAAGGCGCAGAACGTGATTCACACCGAGCCGTTCTTCGACCCGCAGACCCACACCGATCGCGGTATCCCTTTCGAAGTGGTGCTCAACGGCATCAGCGGCGCACTCAAGGATGGCCAGCAACAACTGGGCATCAGCAGCGGCCTGATCCTCAGCTTCCTGCGCCACCTCAGTGAAGAAGAAGCGCACAAGACCCTCGACCAGGCCCTGCCGTTTCGCGATGCCTTCATCGCCGTCGGCCTCGACAGCTCGGAAATGGGCCATCCGCCGAGCAAGTTCCAGCGCGTGTTCGACCGTGCCCGCAGTGAAGGCTTCCTGACCGTTGCCCACGCCGGTGAAGAAGGCCCGCCCGAGTACATCTGGGAAGCGATCGACCTGCTCAAGATCCAGCGGATCGACCACGGCGTGCGCGCCATCGAGGACGAGCGGCTGATGCAGCGGATCATCGACGAGCAAATCCCGCTGACCGTCTGCCCACTGTCCAACACCAAGTTGTGCGTGTTCGACCATATGAGCCAGCACAACATCCTCGACATGCTCGAGCGTGGCGTGAAGGTCACGGTCAATTCCGATGACCCGGCGTACTTCGGTGGCTACGTCACCGAGAACTTCCAAGCCCTGCATGAACACCTGGGCATGACCCAGGAACAGGCACGGCGCCTGGCGCAGAACAGCCTGGATGCGCGGTTGGTCAAACCCTGACGGGCGGAAGGTGGGAACGGATTCGCCACGAAGGGTCGCACAGCGGCCCCAAAGACCGGACTGCAATGCAGTCCTTCGCGTCGATCCGACGTACCGGTGAATCTGCTCCCACTCCGCCCCCCGGAAGTTGTGCCAACCCCGAGTGTCACGGCATCTGCCTTCGGGCGCATTGTCAGCAGCGACCTCGCCAGACACCGTACCTCCTGGGTTCAGCCAGCAGTCTTCAACACGGCAACCTGGGCCATACGGTTGATGTGAGCCAGACCTGCGGCACTGATCTGCAGCATGCGCGAGGTTTCACTCTCGCGGATCCAGCCAGACTGCAAGAACAGCTTGAGCAGGCTACTGCCCAGCGCGCCGCCCAGATGCGGGCGATGATCACTCCACTCACTGCAACAGCGGCAACTGCTGAAGCTTCGACGTTGATGCTGGGCCAGCGCCTCGATGAAAATGCCGTAGGTGGCGAACTGGCTACGTCCATACTGGGTGACTTCGATGTGCTGCTCGCTGCCCTCCAGCCAGCCAGCATCGAACAGGCGCTGATAAAGGTCCGCCGCCAGCTCGCCCCCCAGGTGATCACCGCACAGCCTCGCCCGGCGCATGGACAACGGGATGCCGCCCACCTCTTGTTCGCGGCTGTCTTCGGGGGTTTTGACCTGAACACTGGCCAGCGCTTCGACAGCCGCGCCGACCTCCGGCGCGGCCAGCCTGAAATAACGTTTGCGCCCCCGCGGCTCCAGCTTCAACAAGCCACTGGCCGACAACCTGGCCAGGTGGGCACAGGCCGAAGAAGGCGTCAGCCCGGCCATGCTGGCAAGCTCATCGGAAGGACGGGCCATACCATCGATCAAGGCCCATAGCATTGCACTGCGTTTCGGGTCGGCCAACAAGCTGGCGATCTGGCTGATACTTGTTACTGGCTTCATATCTCAAACTCCCTGCGAGATCATGTCTGATATCGATTGATTAACCATGTCGGCAGCATTTACTGCGAGGTGTCCGATGCCAGAAAAGCAGGAAGTGGAAGTTATCAGAACGTCGTGTGAGAGGCGTCAGTTGCCGCCCTGGACATGGAAGTATCTCTCGCTGGAAATGACTGCTGGATCCATTATAAGCCGCGTTGCGCGAACT
The DNA here is from genome assembly GCF_024748945.1 of Pseudomonas sp. B21-035. Taxonomy (NCBI): domain Bacteria; kingdom Pseudomonadati; phylum Pseudomonadota; class Gammaproteobacteria; order Pseudomonadales; family Pseudomonadaceae; genus Pseudomonas; species Pseudomonas sp. B21-035. The sequence goes on along the minus strand of NZ_CP087179.1, from coordinate 703,178 downwards.
TAATCCGGCGGATCTCCATGGTATGGGCAACCTTGGCAGGGGCCGTCTTCAAAGGCTCTGCAGAGACGTTTGCACATCTGCAGCCCAAGCCCCACGTTACATATCTTGCCCGCAACTGGCGGATTATTCTTGACGTTATATCGCCAGATAAAACCTACAATAAATTTTACTGTAACTCACAAATGCTACCTGCTAACCACGTAGGAATGTGGGAAATTCAAATTACTTTAGCCTGTAATACCAGGCAACTTCTCAAACAATGCCTGACAACGAGCTCGAAGCATATTTCGCAACAACTGCACCGGCTTGCCCAGTTGCGCCCGGTGCGTGCACATCAGGTTCAACGGCGCGGCTTCACCATGCACGTGAGGCAACAGTAACCTCAAGCGCCCGGCCTGCACGTCATAGGCCACATCCAGCCAGGACTTGTAAGCGATGCCGACACCCGCCAGCGCCCAGCGCCGAACCACATCGGCATCGTCACAAAAGCGATCGCCGCTGACGCTCACGCCCACCTCATTGGCGCCCTCGCCAAAGCGCCAATGGTCATGCACGCGGTTGCCAAGCTGGTACAGCAGGCAATTGTGCTGGGCCAGATGCGCGACTTCCATCGGCGCGCCGTACCGGGCCAGGTAGGCGGGTGAGGCACACAGCACCCGACGGTTGTCCGCGCACACTGGCAAGGCCACCAGGCTTGAGTCTTCCGGGGCGCCATAGCGCAGGGCGATATCGGCCGGCTGGCGAAACAGGTCGGCATTGCGGTCGCCCAGCAACAGGCGCAGGTTCAGTTGCGGATGTTCGTGCTGCAGTTCATCCAGCCACGGCAACAGTACGTTGCGACCAAAATCGGACGGTGCCGACAACAGCAAGGTACCGCTGACTTGATCCTGCCCATGGGCCAGGATTCGCCGGCCCTCCTCCAGGCTCGCCAGGGCGGAACGGGCATGCTGCAAAAATCCCTCGCCCTCGGCGGTCAACCGCAGGTTGCGGGTCGAACGCGCCAGCAGGCGCACGCCCAATTGCTGCTCCAGACGCTTGAGCGAGGCGCTGGCCACCGCCGGTGACAAGTCGAGCAGGCGCGCCGCCGCCGACAGGCTGCCCAGTTCGGCGGCACGAACGAACAACTGCAGATCATCGATACGCACCCAACACACCCGCCATTATCAAAATAATATTGAAAGTATCTGTAGTTTTAGCGGCTTTTAACCGCAAGTGAAAGCACCAATCATGGCCCGCATTGACTACCCCACCGAGGAATCTCCATGAAAGCCATTGCCTACTATCACTCCCTGCCCATCAGCGATGCAGCAGCCCTGCAGGACATCGAACTGCCAGCCCCGGAGCCTGGCCCACGCGACTTGCTGGTGGAGGTGCGGGCGATCTCGGTGAACCCGGTGGATACCAAGGTGCGCCAGAACGTGCAGCCAGAGGCTGGCGCCGCCAAGGTGCTGGGCTGGGACGTGGCCGGGGTGGTCAAGGCGGTGGGCAGCGAGGTCAGCCTGTTTCAGCCGGGTGACAAGGTTTACTACGCAGGCTCCATCGCCCGTGCCGGCGGCAACAGCGAGCTGCACGTGGTGGATGAGCGCATCGTCGGCCACATGCCGAAAACCCTCGGCTTTGCCGAAGCGGCGGCGCTGCCGTTGACCGCCATCACGGCCTGGGAGCTGCTGTTCGAACGCCTGCAAATCGCTGAAGGCCAGCAGGACCTGGGCCAGAGCCTGTTGATCGTCGGTGCCGCCGGCGGGGTCGGCTCGATCCTCACGCAACTGGCCAGCAAACTCACCGGCCTCAGCGTGATTGGCAGCGCCTCGCGCCCGCAAACCCAGGACTGGGTCCGTGAGCTAGGTGCCGATAACGTCGTCGATCACAGCCAGCCGCTGGCCGCCGCACTCAAGGCCCAGGGCATCGAGCAGGTCACCCACGTGGCCAGCCTGACCCAGACCGACCAGCACCTTGATCAACTGGTCGAAGCCCTGGCACCGCAAGGCAAACTGGCGCTGATCGATGATCCCAAACAGCTGGACGTGACCAAACTCAAGCGCAAGAGCCTGTCGCTGCACTGGGAGTTCATGTACACCCGCTCGCTGTTCGAAACCGCCGACATGCTCGAACAGCACAAGCTGCTCAACCGGGTGGCCGAACTGATCGACAGCGGCACGCTGAAAACCACCCTCGGCGAGCACTTCGGCACCATCAATGCCGCCAACTTGCGCCGCGCCCATGCCCTGCTGGAAAGCGGTGCGGCCAAGGGCAAGATCGTCCTCGAAGGCTTCTGAAAAGGCGCGCCCACCTCGTTTACGGGGTGGGCGCGACCGTCAGTCCGACAACTGACCCAGGTCATTCCGCTGCCCGTGGCCGGCGCTACAATGCATCAGCCAACGCCAACCTCAGGTATGCAGATATGAATATCCAGGTCAGTGCATCAGCAAAAAAGCCCGGCTGCCCCTGGCAGGTCCAGCTCGACCAGCACGTGGTCAGCTTTCGCAGCGAGGCCGAGGCCCGCGCCTTCGTCAACACCCTGCAAACCCGTCTCCAGGCACCCCACCCGCTCAAACGGAGCGGCTGAGGTTCAGCCTGCGGGTCAGCATCGCCACGCTCACCACCGCCAGGCCACACAGGCTGATGACGATGGCCATCGGCACCGCCGTGCCGTCGTGCAGCACCCCCACCAGCGCCGCCGCCGCGGCCGCCACACTGAACTGCAGGCAACCGAGCAGGGCTGAAGCGCTACCAGCACGGGCGCCCTGCCCGCTCATGGCGCAGGCCGAGGCATTGGGGATGATGCAGCCGAGGCTGGCGATACAAATGAACAACGGAATCAGCAATGGCCACAGCGCTTCCGGGTGCAAGGCGCTGATGCCCAGCAAGGTCAGGCCCGCCGCCAGGTAAACCCACACCGCCCGGGCCAGCAAGAAGGCCGGGCCACGCTTGGCCAGCAGCCGTGCGTTGACCTGCGCCACCAGAATGAACCCCGCTGCGTTACTGCCGAACAGCCAGCCATAGTGCTCGGCCGGCACCCCATAGAGCTTGATGAAGACGAACGGCGAGCCGGCGATGTAGGCAAACATGCCAGCGATGGCGATGCCGCCGGTCAAGGCGTGGCCGAGGAAGATACGGTCCTTGAACAGCCGGCCGTACTGGCGCAGCGAACCGGACAACGGCGGGCGCGGCTGGTTGGCCGGCAGGCTTTCCGGCAGGCCCAGGGCCACGGCCAAGGTGCACAGGGCACTGAACAGGGTCAGGGCAATGAAGATCGACTGCCAGCCGTACAGGTTGACCATCAGGCCACCGAGCATGGGCGCCAGGATCGGCGCCAGGCCCATGACCAACATCAGCTGCGAGAAGACCTTGGCCGACCCCACCGCATCGCACTTGTCGCTGACGATTGCCCGCGACAGCACCATCCCGGCGCAACCGCCGAGGGCCTGGACGAAACGCGCCAGAATCAATGCATCGAGGCTCGGGGCGAAGGCGCAGGCCAGCGACGCCAGGGTGAACAGGGTCACCCCGACCAGCAGCGGAATGCGCCGGCCAAAGCGGTCGGCCACCGGCCCATAAGCCAGCTGGCCCAGCGACAGGCCAAGGAAGTATGCCGCGAGGGTGGTCTGGATGTGCTTCTCGTCGGTGCCAAAGGCCAGTGCCATGGCCGGGAAACCGGGCAGGTAGAAGTCGATCGCCAGGGGCCCGAACGCACTCAAGGCGCCGAGAATCAGGATGGTTCGCAGGTTCATCGGAAATCCGTAGCAGGCTAAGCAAGTCCGCTAGTCTAACCGCCCTGCCGGGGTTTCGCTGACAGAGTTACGCCTGCGCGATGAATCTTTTATCCATCGCGCGGGCGTCGGCGGTCAGGCTGGCTCGGCGCCGTAGCCCTCGGCACGAATAGCCTTGAGAATATTGTCTGCCGGCAAATCGCTCTGCACTTTGACCTGCTTGCGCGCCAGATCGATCTCGACCACAGCCTCATCATCATGCTCGCGAACGGCACGCGTGATAGCTTTGGCGCAATGGCCGCAGGTCATTCCTTGAACAGTGAATACTTGCATTGCAACAGCCTCCTGTGGGGTTTGAGCGCAGTTTCAAGCTTGCCATCGGGGCAAGGTCAAGTGCGAGGATTGCCTGCCGGGCTGGAAATCAGCGCGCCGCTCCGCCAAGCTGCAAGCCTGAGAATCGATTTGCAGGAGTTTGAATTCATGCGCAGGGCAGCTTTGGGCCTTTTCGGCCTGCTGGGAGTAATGGGCCTGGTGCCCGCGGCCAGTGCCGAGGGCAACGCCGACTACAGCATTCTGACCATTTCCCGCGAGCGCCTGGAAGTGGCGACCTCGTGCGAGATCGGCGTGTACCTTAATGACCAGCTTTCGGCGCGGCTGTTCCAGGAACAGTCGACCTCGTTCAACCTGCCGCCGGGCAAGGTCGCGGTGCGCCTGCGCCTGCTGCCGGCACAGATGCCAGGCTGCCAGAACGGCCTGGAGAACCAGCGCAACCAGAAGCTCACGCTTAAGGCCGGCGAGATCAATAAATACCGCATCGCCGTGGACCAGAATGGCCTCAAGCTGATCAGGGCCGGCCTGGGCTATTGACCTTCCCCGCATGGCAAGGTTGATGCTTGAGGCCTGTCCAAGGAGGAGTGCCCCATGTCCGCATCTACCACGTTCGACCTGCCGATTGCCGGCATGACCTGCGCCAGCTGTGCTGGCCGGGTCGAGCGCGCCCTGCGCAAGGTCGTCGGTGCCGAACAGGTCAGTGTCAACCTGGCCACCGAACAGGCCCGCATCCAGGCCCCGGCCGACAGCTTGCCGGCGCTGGTCGAAGCCGTCGAACAAGCCGGCTACAGCGTGCCCGCGCAAAACCTCGAGCTGCAGATCGGCGGCATGACCTGCGCCTCCTGCGCCGGGCGCGTCGAGCGCGCCCTGGCCAAGGTCGCGGGCGTGCAGCAAGTCACCGTCAACCTGGCCAACGAACGCGCCCACCTGCAGCTGCTGGGCCAGGTCGACAGCAACGTGCTGATCGATGCCGTCAGCCAGGCCGGCTACAGCGCCAGCCTGCCGCAGAGCGCCAAGGTCAACCAGGCCGACGCCGAACGCCGCCTGCGCAAGGAGCGCTGGTCGGTGGCCCTGGCGGTGCTGCTGGCCCTGCCGCTGGTGCTGCCAATGGTCCTGCAACCCTTCGGCATCCACTGGATGCTGCCGGCCTGGGCGCAGTTCGTGCTGGCCACCCCGGTGCAGTTCATCCTCGGTGCGCGTTTTTATGTCGCGGCCTGGAAAGCCGTGCGCGCCGGGGCCGGCAATATGGACCTGCTGGTGGCCATCGGCACCAGCGCCGGTTACGGCCTGAGTCTCTACGAATGGGCCACAGCCAGCGCCGGGGTCATGCCGCACCTGTACTTTGAAGCCTCGGCGGTGGTGATTGCCCTGATTCTGCTGGGCAAGTACCTGGAAAGCCGCGCCAAGCGCCAGACCGCCAGTGCCATCCGCGCCCTGGAGGCCCTGCGCCCGGAGCGCGCGCTGTTGCTGGTCGACGGCCAGGAACGCGATGTCGCCATCAGCGAGCTGCGCCTGCATGACCTGGTGCTGGTCAAGCCCGGCGAGCGCTTTCCGGTCGATGGTGAAGTCGTCGAGGGCCAGAGCCACGCCGACGAAGCACTGATCAGCGGCGAAAGCCTGCCGGTACCGAAGCAACCGGGCGACAAGGTCACCGGTGGCGCGATCAACGGCGAAGGCCGCCTGCTGGTCCGCACCCTGGCGCTGGGCACGGAAACCGTGCTGGCACGCATCATTCGCCTGGTCGAAGACGCCCAGGCGGCCAAAGCACCGATCCAGAAACTGGTCGACCGGGTCAGCCAGGTGTTCGTCCCCGCCGTGCTGGTGCTGGCGCTGATTACCCTGGTGGGCTGGTGGCTGAGCGGCGCGCCGATTGAAACCGCGCTGATCAACGCCGTCGCCGTGCTGGTAATTGCCTGCCCGTGCGCCTTGGGCCTGGCCACACCGACGGCAATCATGGCCGGCACCGGCGTCGCGGCCCGCCACGGCATCCTGATCAAGGACGCCGAAGCTCTGGAACGCGCCCATGCAGTGAATCGCGTGGTATTCGACAAGACCGGCACCCTGACTTCCGGCAGCCCGCGCATCGTCCACAGCCGTGCGCTGGTCGGTGACCAGGCACAGCTGCTGCAACTGGCCGGCGCCCTGCAGCGCGGCAGCGAGCACCCGCTGGCCAAGGCGGTGCTCGATGCCTGTGAAGAGCAAGGCCTGCGGGTCGCTGATATCAGCAACAGCCAGTCGCTGACCGGCCGGGGTATCGCCGGTAGCCTCGACGGTCGCGAGCTGGCCCTGGGCAACCGCCGCCTGCTGGATGAAAGCGGCTTGCAGCCTGGTGAGCTGGCCGCCAATGCCCTGGCCTGGGAAGCCGAAGGCCGGACCCTGTCGTGGCTGCTCGAACGCAGCCCGCAGCCGCGCGTGCTGGGCCTGTTCGCCTTCGGCGACAGCCTCAAGCCTGGCGCCGGTCAAGCGGTTCGCCAATTGGCCGGGCAAGGCATCAGCAGCCACCTGCTGACCGGCGACAACCGCGGCAGTGCCAAGGTGGTCGGCGAAGCCTTAGGCATCACTGACGTGTATGCCGAGGTCCTGCCTGCCGACAAGGCCGCCACGGTTGCCACGCTCAAGCAGTCCGGGGTGGTGGCCATGGTCGGCGACGGTATCAACGACGCCCCGGCCCTGGCCGCTGCGGACATCGGCATCGCCATGGGCGGCGGCACCGACGTGGCCATGCAGGCGGCAGGCATCACCCTGATGCGCGGCGACCCGCGCCTGGTACCGGCGGCCCTGGAGATCAGCCGCAAGACCTACGCCAAGATCCGCCAGAACCTGTTCTGGGCGTTCATCTACAACCTGATCGGCATTCCCCTGGCCGCCTTCGGCATGCTCAACCCGGTGCTCGCCGGCGCCGCCATGGCGCTGTCGAGCGTCAGCGTGGTGAGTAACGCGCTATTGCTGAAAACCTGGAAGCCGACCACCCCGCCTGAGGACGATGCCCAATGAATATCGGCCAAGCCGCCCGCCGCTCGGGCCTGAGCGCGAAGATGATCCGCTACTACGAGTCGATCGGCCTGCTCAAGCCGGCCCTGCGCAGCGACAGCGGCTATCGCCTGTACCATCAGGAAGACCTGCACCAACTGGCATTCATCAAGCGCTCGCGGGACCTGGGGTTTTCATTAGAAGAAGTCGCCCGCCTGCTGACCCTGTGGCAGGACCGCCAGCGCGCCAGCGCCGACGTCAAGGCCCTGGCCAGCCAGCACATCGACGACCTCAACCGGCGCATCGAGGAACTGGTGAGCTTGCGTGACACCTTGAGCGAACTGGTTGCCCACTGCCAGGGCGACGACCGCCCGGACTGCCCGATCCTCAAGGACCTGGCAGCCGGCGGCAGTTGCTGTCACTGACGCGTTTACTGGAGCCAGGGCGGCGCCGGTTCTTCGTCCTTGACCGTACCCCGCTCGGCGTCGGCCTTGGCCGCACGCCGGCGGGCTTCATCGATGCGCGCCGCGTCGATCTCGCGCATGACACCGTCAACGTCGGCACTGTGCTCGTCATCGGCGAACACCCCGGTCAACGGGCTTTCCGGCAACAGCTTGCCGGCCTGGTACAGGGCCCACATTTCACGAGCATAGCGCGTCTGCTTGAGCTCCGGGGCAAAACGGCCGAAGTAGGCGGCCATGTTGCCGACATCGCGCTCGAGCATGCTGAACGCGTGGTTGTTGCCAGCAGCGTCGACCGCTTGCGGCAGGTCGATGATCACCGGGCCGTCTGGCCCGAGCAGCACGTTGAACTCCGAAAGGTCACCATGGACCAGGCCGGTGCAAAGCATCAGCACGATCTGGCGAATCACGAAGGCGTGGTATTCGCGGGCCTGTTCAGGCTCCAGGTGTACGTCGTTCAGGCGTGGCGCGGCGTCGCCATGTTCATCGGCGACCAGCTCCATGAGCAGCACGCCATCGAGAAAATCATACGGCTTGGGTACCCGCACACCGGCATTGGCCAGGCGGAACAGCGCCGCCACTTCGGCGTTCTGCCAGGCGTCTTCTGCCTCTTTGCGGCCGAACTTGGAGCCCTTGGCCATGGCCCGGGCCTGGCGGCTGTTGCGTACCTTGCGGCCTTCCTGGTACTCGGCGGCCTGGCGGAAACTGCGCTTGTTGGCTTCTTTGTAGACCTTGGCGCACCGTAGCTCCCGACCGCAGCGGACCACATACACCGCAGCCTCCTTGCCACTCATCAGCGGTCGTAGTACTTCGTCGACCAGTCCATCTTCAACCAGCGGTTCAATGCGTTTTGGAGTCTTCATCGGTTTCTGTCGGGGGTCCTGTCTGGCCAAACACGGGATTGTTATAGGTCACAGGTTCTGCAACCTGCTTGTCGCTGAAGCAAGACCGCACTGCGTTGTAACGGCAATCAGCCTGACTTGCCATTCTTTTTCTGCCCGAAGGCGACCAAACGGTCACAAAATTCGGCAATTACCAATAAACACGGGGGATTTCCCCCAAGTAACACTTTATTTCCAGAGCACACGGCCGATGTAGTCTGCAGCAGCCTCGTACGTTTACAAGAAAAATTCTGGAGCGCGGATGAACATAAAACAAAAACTGACCTGGGCCTTCGCCGTAATCGCCGGCTTGCCGGTGATTCTGGTCGCCACCCTGGTGGTCCTCAACCTGCGCAGTGAAGCCCGCGAAGGCTTCGTCGACGGCAGCAGCCGCGAGATCCGCCAGGTGGCCAACGCCATGCAACTGTTCTTCGAAGGCATCAGCCAGAACGTCGACTACCTGGCCACCCAGCCACTGGTCAGCGCTACCGGCGGCGAGGTGAAAAAGTACCTGGGCGCCGATGCCGCGCAAATCGCCCTGGGCGAGCATGACAAGAAACTCTACGACTTCTTTGCCAGCCTCGCCGCCAGTCATCCGGCCTACTCCTACGTGTCCTACGGTCTGAGCGATGGCGGTTACGCGTTCTGGCCGGGCGATGCGAAAATGGCCAACTACGACCCGCGCCAACGCCCCTGGTACCAGGCGGCCATGGCCACCCCGGGCAAGACCCTGCGCACCGACGCCTATTACTGGGCCGGCGATGACGCCGTGCTGGTGAGCACCGTGCGCGCCGTGGCCAACCAGCTCGGCAACCCCGGCGGCGTGGTCAATATCGACGTCTCGCTCAAGCAGCTGACCGAGATCGTCAAGCAGATCAAGCTCGGTGAAAGCGGCTACCTGATGCTGCTCGAAGACAACGGCAACGTGCTGGTCGACCCACGCGATCCGGGGCACAACTTCAAGCAGCTGGGCAGCCTCGGCGAGGGTTACGCGCAATTGGCCAAGGCCGGCAAGGGCCTGGTCGAAGTCGAGCTGGACGGCGAACGCTACATGGCCAACATCTGGCCTTCGGAGCAACTGGGCTGGAATTTCATCGGCCTGATCCGCCATGACGAAGTGATGCACACCGCCACCCAGCTGACCTGGCTGGTCGCCGCTATCGCCATCGTGCTGGCGGCGGTGTTCGCCCTGGTCGGTGCGACTTTTGCCAAGCTCATCGTGCGCCCGATCCACAGCGTCACCAGCGGCCTGGAAGGCATCGCCCAGGGTGAAGGCGACCTGACCCGCAGCCTGGAGGTGCGCGGGCGCGACGAAACCGCACAACTGGCCAACTGGTTCAACCAGTTCCTGGCCGCGATCCGCAACCTGATCCAGAGCATCGGCCAGGCGGCGAACAAAATCCTCGCCACCTCCAGCAGCTCGACCCAGGTTTCCCATGACATGGCCGAAGCCGCCGGGCGCCAGCGCGAAGCGGTGGACATGGTCTCGACCGCCTTCCACGAAATGGTCGCCACCGCCAACGAAGTCGCCCGCTCCTGCAGCCAGGCCGCCGATTCCGCCGACAGCGGCCAGCAGCAGGCCCGCGAAGGCCAACAGCAGATCGACGCGGCAGTGCAAAGCGTTGATCGCCTGAGTCAGGAGATCGAACAGTCGGCGCAGTCGATGCAGCAACTGGAGCGCGACAGCAATGCCATTCAGTCGATCCTCGGCACCATCCGCTCGATTGCCGAGCAAACCAACCTGCTGGCCCTTAACGCCGCCATCGAAGCTGCGCGCGCCGGTGAACAGGGCCGCGGCTTTGCCGTGGTCGCCGACGAAGTGCGGGCGCTGGCCAAGCGCACCGCCGACTCCACGGCAGAGATCGACCACCTGCTCGGCAACCTGGCCAACCGCACCAGTGAAGTGGCCCAGCAGATGCACGCCAGCCTGGAAGTGTCGCAACAGTCGGTCAGCCGTATCGGCCAGGCGCGCAACAGCTTCGGGCAGATCCGCGAGTCGGTGGACATCATCCGCGACATGAACACGCAGATCGCCACCGCCGCCGAAGAGCAGCACCAGGTGGCTGAGGACATCAACCGCCATATCAGCCAGATCCATGGTGATGCACAGCTGGTGGCGGAGCTGGCCAATTCGGCGCGCCAGGACTCGCAGAGCCTGGCCGGCTTGTCCAACGAACTGGATGCGCTGGTACGGCGCTTTCGCACCTGAGGGCTACAGGCGCAGCTCGCCCGGGGTAAAGCCGAACAGGCCCTTGAAGGCGGCGATGTAGGCCGAAGTGGAGTCGTAACCGCAGCCCAGCGCGGCTTCGGTGACGCTCTGCCCGGCCTCCAGCGCAGTCAGCGATGACAACAGGCGCATGCGCTGGCGCCAGCCGCGAAAGCTCAGGCCGGTTTCGCGCTGGAACAGGCGCGTCAGGGTTTTTTCCGAGGTGTTCAGGCGCTGCGCCCACTGCGCGAGCGTCTGGCCCTGCTCGGGCTGTTCGAGCAGTTCGTTACACAGCTCGAGCAAGCGCGGGTGCTGCGGCAACGGCAGCGAAAAGCCCACCTCCGGCAGCGCCCGCAACTGGTCGAGCAACACCGCGACCAGCCGTGCCTCGGCGCTGTCGCCCTCGGCATAGTCCACCGGCAACAGGCAGAACTGCTTGATCAGCTCGCGGGCCAGCGGTGTCACCTCCAGCACCCGGCACTGCCCCGGGGCCCAGCTGGCTTCTTCGCGGCGAACATACAGGCTGCGCATCTCGGCCTGCATCGAGGTCAGCACCTCATGCTCGACTCCGGCCGGAATCCATACCCCCCACTGCGGTGGGGCAAAGTAGCTGCCGTCAGCGGTATAGACCCCGAGCACGCCGCTGATCGCATACGAGAACTGCACCCAGTCATGCCGGTGGCGTGGCGTCCACGAGCCGGCACCGAGGCTTTCGGCGCGGGCATACAGGGGCCGGGGCAAGCGCTCCAATTGGGGAATCGCCCGAGCGTTGAGTTTTTGTCCGTTACTCGGCATCAGTTGGCCTTATGTCGCAAGACGGTAAGCACTTGCCGAGCGTAGCCTCTGGGCTCGATGAATACAAAATGATTCGCAGGCCCGCCTATGCAAGCGCTCAAACACCTCAAACGCGTAGTAACCGACTGGTTCCTCTGCGGCATGTTCCTCGCCACCTTCCTCGCCTGGCTGTTCCCGCAGTTCGGCCGTAGCGGCGGAGCGCTGCATGCCGAGGTGGTGATCAATATCGGCGTGTTCCTGGTGTTCTTCCTGCACGGCATCAACCTGTCCAGTGAACAGATCCGCCACGGCCTGAAGAACTGGCGCCTGCACCTGATGGTCCAGGGCTTTACCTTCCTGGTCTTCCCGCTGCTGTGGTGGCTGGGCAATAAAGTGCTCGGCAGCCAGTTGCCGGCGCTGCTGATGCTGGGTTTCTTCTATCTGTGTGCCCTGCCCTCAACCATTTCCTCGTCGGTAGCACTGACCGGCAGTGCCGGCGGCAACGTGCCGGCGGCGATCCTCAATGCCAGCCTGTCCAGCGTGCTGGGCATCTTCCTCACCCCCTGGCTGGTGAGCCTGGTGCTCGGCAGCGGCAGCGACGGCATTGATCTGGGCGCAACCCTGCTCGACCTGTGCGCACTCCTGTTGCTGCCGCTGCTGCTCGGCCAGTTGCTGCGGCCCTGGTTCGGGCGCTTTTTCGCCCGGCACAAGCGCTACACCAATGTCATGGACAAGCTGGTGATCCTGCTGCTGGTGTATGCGGCGTTCTGCAACTCGATGGTTTCGGGCATGTGGCAGCAGCAAGGCGCCTCGGTAATCGCCATGGCCCTGGTGGGCAGCGCCGTGCTGCTGGGGTTGATTCTGCTGCTGACCACCCGCACCGCGCGGGCCCTGAACTTCAGCCCGGCGGACGAGATTGCGGCGGTATTCTGTGCCAGCAAAAAATCCCTCGCTGCTGGCGCACCGATGGCCGCGCTGATTTTCGCCGGGCACCCGGGGCTGGGGCTGATCCTGTTGCCGATCATGATCTACCACCCGTTGCAGCTGATCGTCTGCTCGATCATGGCCGAGCACTACGCCAGTCGCCCGGCCCGGCAAGCCAGCCCGGCGGCGCTGGTCAACGCTCGATGATCGCCGTTACCCCCTGACCGCCGGCGGCGCAGATCGAGATCAGGCCACGGCCCTTGCCGGCATTGGCCAGCAGCTTGGCCATGTTGGCCAGAATGCGCCCGCCGGTGGCGGCGAAGGGATGCCCGGCAGCCAGCGAACTGCCCTTGACGTTGAGCTTGCTGCGGTCGATTGAGCCCAGTGCGGCATCCAGGCCCAGACGGGTCTTGCAGTACTCGGGGTCTTCCCAGGCCTTGAGGGTGCACAGCACCTGCGCGGCAAAGGCTTCGTGGATTTCGTAGTAGTCGAAATCCTGCAGGCTCAGGCCGTTGCGCGCCAGCAAGCGGGGCACGGCATAGGCCGGGGCCATCAGCAGCCCTTCATGGCCTTTGACGAAATCCACTGCGGCGGTTTCGCCATCGACCAGATAGGCCAGCACCGGCAAGCCGCGCTCGCGGGCCCAGTCTTCACTGCCCAGCAGCACCACCGAGGCGCCGTCGGTCAGCGGTGTGGCGTTGCCGGGTGTCAGCGTGCCCTTGTCACTGCGCTCGAACACCGGCTTGAGGCTGGCGAGTTTCTCCAGGGTCAGGTCCGGGCGCAGGTTGTTGTCGCGGGTCAGGCCCAGGAACGGGGTCAGCAGGTCGTCGTGCCAGCCTTCGGCAAACGACGCGGCCAGGTTGTGGTGGCTGCGCAGGGCCAGTTCGTCCTGATCCTGGCGGGGGATGTGCCAGGTCTGCGCCATCAGCTCGCAGTGCTGGCCCATGGACAGGCCGGTGCGCGCTTCGCCATTGCGCGGTAACTCGGGCTTCAGATGCCCGGGGCGCAGGTGCAAGAAGGCCTTGAGCTTGTCGGCGGTGCTGCGCGCGCGGTTGGCTTGCAGCAGTATCTGGCGCAGCCCTTCATTGACCGCAATCGGTGCATCGGAGGTGGTGTCGACGCCACCGGCAATGGCGCTGTCAATCTGCCCCAGGGCAATCTTGTTGGCCACCAGCAGCGCCGTTTCCAGCCCCGTGCCACAGGCCAGTTGCACGTCGTAGGCCGGTGTCTGCGGCGATAGCCGCGAGCCGAGCACGCTTTCGCGGCTGATGTTCATGTCACGCGAATGCTTGAGCACCGCGCCGCCCACCACCTCGCCCAAACGCAGGCCATGCAGGCTGTAGCGCTCGATCAGCCCTTCGAGGGCAGCGGTGAACATTGCCTGGTTGCTGGCCTTGGCATAAGGGCCGTTGGAGCGGGAGAACGGAATTCGATTGCCGCCAATGATCGCGACCCGGCGCAATGAGCGCATACGTAACATCCTCTTTTACGAAACGGTCCGCTACAGCGTAGGTGTTTTTTGCCCAGTCGAACGACCAATGGCCAATCATGGTCCACACTTTGAAGCTATTTCAGGGAGAACCGCACATGAGCGACCGCTATATCGACTTCGCCAACTCCGACCTTGGCCGCCGTCTGGTAGGTGCCGTCGGCCTGCCCAGCCCGGCGCGCCTGGAACGTTGGCAAGCCGGCCGCCTGCGGCCGATCGAGGGCGCCCTGCTGCTCGGTGGCGGGTCGCTGGCAAAGACCGTCGAAACCTTCGCCAAGCGCCTGACCGATGAGTTGTACAGCTTTGCCAGTCCCGACCTTGAGGCCAGCGAATGGGTGGCAGGCTTGGGGCCCAAGCTCAAGGCGGTGGTGTTCGATGCCAGCGAACTGGACGATATCGACCAGCTCAAGCAATTGCGCGAATTTTTCCAGCCGCTGCTGCGCAGCCTGGCGCCCAGCGCCCATATCGTCATTCTCGGCCGCGCCCCGGAACAACTCGATGACCCGCTGGCGCAGGTTGCCCAGCGTGCCCTCGAAGGCTTCAGCCGCTCGCTGGCCAAGGAACTGCGCGCCGGCGGCACCCTGCAACTGTTGTATGTGAACGAAGCGGCCGAAGATCAACTCGAAGGCGCCCTGCGATTCTTTCTTTCGCCCAAAAGCGCGTTCATCTCTGGCCAGGTCCTGCGCCTGGAGGCCTGCGGCACAGCGGTCCAGGACTGGAGCCGGCCGCTGGCCGGGCGCAAGGCGCTGATCACCGGCGCCGCCCGTGGCATCGGTGCGGCGATTGCCGAAACCCTGGCCCGCGATGGCGCCGAAGTGATCCTGCTCGATGTACCGCCGGCCAAGGCCGACCTCGAGGCCCTGGCCGCGCGCCTGGGCGGGCGCAGCCTGGCCCTGGACATCTGCGCGACGGACGCCCCGGCACAATTGCTTGAAGGACTGCCCGACGGCATCGACATCGTCGTGCACAACGCCGGCATTACCCGCGACAAGACCCTGGCCAACATGACCCCGGAATTCTGGGACTCAGTGCTGGCGGTCAACCTCAAGGCCCCGCAACTGCTGACCCAGGCGCTGTTCGACAGCGGCGCCCTGCACGACAACGCACGTATCGTGCTGCTCGCTTCAATCAGCGGCATCGCCGGCAACCGTGGCCAGGCCAATTACGCCGCCAGCAAAGCCGGGCTGATCGGCCTGGCCCAGGCCTGGGCACCGAAGCTGGCCGAGCGCGGCGCCAGCATCAACGCCGTGGCCCCCGGGTTTATCGAAACACGCATGACCGCGGCAATTCCCTTCGCCCTGCGCGAAGCGGGGCGACGCATGAGTTCGCTGGGCCAGGGCGGCCTGCCCGAGGATGTCGCCGAAGCGGTGGCGTGGCTGGCGCAACCGGGCAGCGGCGCGGTCAATGGCCAGGTGCTGCGGGTTTGCGGCCAAGCCGTGATGGGGGCCTGAACATGAGCCGCACATGGATCGAGTTGGGCAGCACGGCGGCGCTTTCCGGGCTGTACCTGCGCGCCGCGCGCAAGCGCAAGATCAGCGGCGACCGCCTGCCCGGCACTGGCTTGCGCTGCCACTTGAGCGTCGACCCGCAGCAGCTTGAGGCTTACCGCAAACTCTGCCATTTCAGCGACGACGGGCGCCTGCCGCCGACCTTCCCGCATGTCATGGCCTTCGCCCTGCAGGTGCAGTTGCTGAGCGCAAAGGACTTTCCCTTGCCGCTGCTGGGGCTGGTGCACCTGCACAACAGCATTCGTGTGCTGCGCCCGCTGGGCGGCATCAGTCGCCTGCGTTTCAGCGTGCATGTAGAGAACCTGCAGCCCCATGAAAAAGGCGCCACCTGCGACCTGATCACCGAAGCCGAAGACGGCCTCGGCCTGATCTGGTCCGAAACCAGCCGCATGCTCTGCCGAGGGCTGAAACTGAGCGGCGACGCGCCTGCGGTAGACGAGCCCGAAACCCTGCCCTTGAGCGAACTGACCCGCTGGTACGCCGACAGCGATATCGGCCGGCGTTACGCCAGGGTCTGCGGCGACTACAACCCGATCCATCTCAGTGCCGCCAGCGCCAGGCTGTTCGGCTTTCCTACCGCCATTGCCCATGGCATGTGGAGCAAGGCCATGGCCCTGGCCGCCTTGCGCGGGCACCTGCCGGTCAGTGGCTATGAGATAGGGGTGGGCTTCGTTAAACCGGTGCGCCTGCCCAGCGAGGTGATCCTCAATGCCAGCCCGGCCGCGGCCGAGGGCCAGTTGCAGCTCGACGGCCATGGCGAGCTGGTGCACATGCGCGGCGCCTGGCAGCCACTGAGCTGACAGCATCCTCTTGCGTTGCGACGGCGCCCGCCTGAAGCTATGCCGCTTGAGGAGAGCCCCGATGAATTTGCAAGAACTGACCGAACGCCTGCACCGCATCCGCGACAACAACGACTGGCGCGGCTTTCACAGCCCGAAGAACCTGGCCATGGCCGCCAGCGTCGAGATGGCCGAGCTGGTGGAAATATTCCAGTGGCTGACTGAAGACCAGTCGCGCCAGTTACCGCCCGAGCAGCTGGAACACGCCGGCCAGGAAGTCGGCGATATCGTCCTCTACCTGTTGCTGCTGTGCAGCGAGCTGGGCCTGGACATGGAGCAGGTGGTCAGAAGCAAACTGGCCGACAGCGAAAGGCGTTTTGCCAAATGAACGACCGTCACTTCGATGAGCTGGCGACCCGTTTTGCCGAAAAAATCTATGGCGGTGCCAAAGGCGCGATCCGCCTGGCAGTACTCCAGGCGGACCTCGCCGAAGCGCTCCCTGATCGCCCGCTGCGGGTACTGGATATCGGCGCGGGCCTGGGTCATATGTCGCTATGGCTGGCCCAGCGCGGGCACCAGGTGACTCTGGCCGAACCCGCCGCGCCGATGCTCGACGGCGCCCGAGAGCGCTTTGCCGAAGCCGGCCAGCAAGCCACCTTCATCCAGGCACCGTGGCAGGACCTGCTCGGCCAGTTGACCGAGCCCTATGACCTGGTGCTGTGCCACGCGGTACTGGAATGGCTGGCCGAACCTGAGGCCATCCTGCCGGTGCTGCATCAATTGACCCGCACCGATGGCCTGCTGTCGTTGGCGTTCTACAACCGCGACGCGCTGGTGTACCGCAACCTGCTCAAGGGCCATTTCCGCAAGTTGCGCAGCAACGAGCTGGCCGGTGAAAAGCAGAGCCTGACCCCGCAAAAACCACTTGATCCACGCACGCTCAAGGCGCAACTTGAAGGCTTGTGGCAGGTCGAAAGTGAAAGTGGCGTGCGGGTTTTCCACGACTACATGCCCCGCGATTTCCAGGCCAAGGCCGAGCTGCTCGACCTGCTGGAAATGGAGCTGGCGCATCGTCGTCACCCGGCCTTCGCCGGCCTGGGCCGCTACCTGCACTGGATCTGCCGACCGCGCTGAAGCGCACCCGCCGGGAGGGTGACATGCCGTACCGTTTGACCCTGGGCCTGCTGTGCCTGGCCTTGGCCGCCTGCCAGGGCAGCAACCCGTATGTGGCCAGCTCCCGCCCGTTGCCCCCGGCCCCCGCACAGGCCGCCACGACCTTCGATGCCAGCGCCTACCCGGCCGCGCCGCGCGACTACGCCCGCTACCACAGCTGGGCCTGGCTCAACGGCCAGTTGCCGGCGGGCAGCACCTATGCAGAGCCTGCACAGCTGGCCGATGCGGTCAGCAACGCCCTCGACCAGCGCGGCCTGCGCCCGGCGCGCAATGGCCAGGCAGGCGACCTGCTGGTGAGCGCCGACCTGCGCCTGGAACGGCGCCTGCGCCAGGTGCGCGAAGACTACTACCCCTACGACAACTACCCCTATGGTGGTTACGGCGGCTACGGCAGTTTTGGCCGCTATCACAATGGCTACGGGGCCTACGCCAGCGTGCCGCTGGTGCGCACATACGAGGTCGAAGTGATGGTGGTGCACGTCGAGCTGTATGACGCCCGCGACGGCCAGCCAGTCTGGAGCGCCAGCGCCGAGACCGCCAGCCAGGACTCCCAGGGCAAGCGCGCGGACGCGGTGCGCGAATCGGTGCAAAAGGCCCTGGCCAGCTATCCTCCCAGTTAAAGGTAATCGGAGAACCATCATGTTGCGCCGTCTCGCTTTACTCTCGCTCGCGCTGCTGCTCGGCGCCTGCCAGAGCAACAATGTCACCCAGGATTTCGACGCCAGCCGCGACTTCGCCGCTTACCGCAGCTGGGCCTGGCAGGAGCCGGGGCTGCAATACCGCCCGGATGACCCGCGGATCAAGAGCGACCTCACCGAACAACGCATCCGCCAGGCGGTGGCCGGCCAGCTTGACCAGCGTGGCCTGCGCCCGGCCCAGGGCAACAGCCGCCCGGACCTCAAGGTGCAGTCCTACCTGATCGTCGAGAACCGCCAGCAACAAGTCACGACCAATTATGGCGGCGCCTGGGGTGGCTACTGGGGCGGCTACTGGGGTGGGCCGATGTACAACGAAACCCGCAGCGTCGACTACAAGGTGGCAACCATCCAGGTCGACCTGTTCGACGCCCGCGACGGCAAGCTGGTGTGGCGCGGCAGTGCCGAGCAGATCATGAACAACTACCCGCCAAGCCCGCAAGAGCGCAACTCGGCAATCCAGAACACCGTCGCCAAGCTGATGGGCAACTACCCACCACGCTGAACCCCACCCGCCAGTCGCCATGCAGGCGACTGGCCATTATCTTGTCTACACTCCTTTGCACTGCTGCTGCCCCGCGCGGCCTTGGGCCGGCAAAGGAGTGCTCGTGTCTACTCGCTTTCCAGCACGGCAACGTGGCGCCATCGGCTTGATCGCCGCCCTGACCCTGGGCATGGCCTTATTGTTCGGGCTGTTGGTGGTCGACAGCGGGCGGCTCTACCTGGAGCAGCGCAAGTTGCAGCGGGTGGTCGATATGGCGGCATTGGAGGCAGCCGGGCAAAGCGCCGTGTGCAGCGGCCCCGGGCCCCAGGCCGCTGCCCTGGCCCAAACCAGCGCCAGCCGCAATGGTTTTACCCTGGCCGAAGGGCGAACCCTGGCCACCGCTTGCGGCACCCTGCAGACCGGCGTCGACAGCCTGCGCCGTTTTACCGTCAACCCCGCACGCAACGATGCGATCAGGGTTATCGCCCAGAACAGCGTGCCCACCAGCATCGCCGCCGGGGTGCAGGCGCTGGTTCGCGGCAATACCCTGCCTACCACCACCAACCTCACGGCCCAGGCCGTGGCGGCGACGCCGAAGCCACCCTTGGCCGTATTGCGCATCCGTACAACCCTGGCCGACATCGACTCACGCAAGTCGGCATTGCTCAATGCCCTGCTCGATCCGTTGGGTGGGCGGGTGCAACTGGATGCCCTGGGCTGGCAAGGCCTGGCCAACACGGATATCAACCTGCTCAAGTACCTGGACCAACTGGCAATTAACGTCAGTGTACAAGCCGGCAACTACGACGAGCTGCTGGGTAAGCAGCTGTCGGCCACGCAACTGATCCAGGCGGCAATCGACGTATTCAAACAAGGCAGCAACACCGCCATCGACGTCGCCACCAACCTGGGCAAGCTCACCGTCGCCACCGATGACAACCGCGTGCTCAAGCTCAACGAAATCCTCGATATCCAGGCCGGCACCGCCAAGGCCGGGCTGGACACCAGCCTGCAATTGCTGCAACTGGTGCAAGGGGTGATCCTGCTGGCCGACAAGTACAATGCCGCTTCGGTCGAGTTGCCCTTCAATGCCCTGGGGCTGGTCAGCGGCAAGGTGCAGATCAAGGTCATCGAGCCGCCGCGAATTTCCGCCATCGGCAATCCGCAGACCGACGACATCAGCGTGCAGACTGCACAGATCCGCACCCTGGTGTCGCTGAATACGCCGGTAGTCGATACCCTCGGCGGTATCGTCACGGAGGTGCTGAAGCTGGCCGCACCGCTGACCAATATCCTTAACAACCTGCTGCACCTGAACCTGCTGGGCACCGTACAGTCCCTGACCTGCGCACTCGGCGTGCCGTGCAAGGTCAGTGACATCGAAGCCCTGAGCAAAGCTGCGCGCATTGATATCAGCATCGACACGGTCAAGGCGACCAGCCGTGTCAGCGCCTACCGCTGCAGCCCCGACAAGCAATTGACTGCGTCAACCGACAGCGCGGCAGCCACGGTCACCATCGGCAAGATCGACAACCCGGCGACCTTCTTCAGCACCGGTAGCGGCACGGTCACCCCGATCCCGCTGATCGATATCGGTACCAACATCTGCACCAGTGTGCTCGGGCTGTTTCCCAAATGCGCAACCCGGGTGCCCTGGGTAGGCGGGGGCGTGGGCATCAAGCCGGATCCGCTGCAGGTACTGTCACGCCACGAGAACCTGCTGTTCAGTGGCGCCAACCTGCCGGAGATCGGCAAGCCTGCGCCTTACCTGAGCATGCAACCGATCAACGTGGTGCAAAGCCTGAGCACCACCATCGATACCCTTCCTTTGCAGGTCTACAAACCACAGAACGGTGATGTGCTGGGCGAGATCCTCAGTGTTGCCAGCAGCGTGCTGACCGGGGTGACGAATATCCTCAAACCGATGATCAAGAACCTGCTCAGCCCGCTGGTCGATCCCCTGCTCAACGCCTTGCTCAAGGTTCTCGGCATCGACCTGAACACGGTCGAGGTCAGTGCCAACCTGACCTGCTCCAGCTCCCGCGCTCAACTGGTGCTGTAGACCGGCAACTCGATACAGAACCGCGCCCCCAGCTCGGCGTTCTCGACACTCAGGCTGCCGCCCATGGTGTCGATGATGCCGTAGCTCACCGACAGCCCCAGGCCAGTGCCAACGCCCACCGGCTTGGTGGTGAAGAACGGCTCGAAGATGCGTTCGAGCAAACGCGGCTCGATGCCGCCGCCGTTGTCCTCGACCAGCAACCGCACCTGCCGGGCATCCTGCTCCAGCCTCACGGCAATCCACGGCTGCAGCTCGCGGTGCTGCTCGCGGCGGGCCAACAGGGCATCGCGGGCGTTGACCAGCAGGTTGATCAGCACCTGTTCCAGCTGATCCTGATGACCACTGACCTGCACCTGCTGCCCAGGTGCCTGCACATGCAATTCCACGCCCTTGCCGCGCAAGCCGTCGGCCAGCAACGACAGGGCGCCCTCCACCGCCTGCCAGGGCACGAACGGTTGCTGCTCAAGCTCCGAACGCCGACCGAACACGCGCATGTGGTCGACTACTTTGGAGGCGCGCAGCACCTGGGCATCGATACGTTTTAGTTTGTCTTGCAGGTAGTCGACCTCGGCGTTGCCGTTTTCCAGACGCTTGAGCGCGTTGACCACGGCCATGCGCATGACGTTGAGCGGCTGGTTGATCTCATGGGCAAGGCCGGTGGCCATTTCGCCGAGGGTGGCCATTTTCGCGCTTTGCAGCAGTTGCTGCTGGGTGCGCCGCACTTGCGTGTTGTCGCGGCCCACCGCCTGGATTTCTTGCAACTGGCCGTGCTCGTCGAATAACCCGCGATCAGACCACAACCACCAGGCATGCTCGCGCCCTGGCAGTTGCAGGCAGATCTCGGCGCTGCTCACCGGCTGCTCCGGGGTCAAGCCCGCCAGGCGTTCGACAAAGGCCTGGCGCTGGATCGCGGACAGCCACTGGCCGAGGTTCACGCCGGCCAGTTGCGCAGGCGGGCATTCCAGGTAATCAGCCAAAGGCTGATTGCCGAACACCAGGCTCAGGTCCGGCCGGTAGCGGCAGATCATCGCCGGTGAATCCTCGACCAACACCCGGTAGCGCTCCTCGCTCTGGCGCATTTTTTCCGTAGCCTCGGTGGCCTCGCTGACGTCCAGCCAGATGCCCACCACCTCCACCGGCAAACCGAGGTCATCGCGCAGCAGGCGCGCTTCATCCAGTACCCAGTGATAACCGCCATGCTGATCACGCAGGCGATAGCGGCTGCGGCTCTGGCCGTGCTGCAAGAGCATGCGCGTGCGCTCCAGCCACAGCAGCTGATCATCGGCGTGCAGCCACTGCCCCGGTTGCAGGGGCTCGCCGGCCAGCGGCTGCCAGCCGAGCATCGGCGTCAGGCTGGCGCTGCAGAACTCGGTGAGCAATGCGCCCTCGGCGTAGCGCTGGATGTAGATCACCGCTGGCGAGCTGGCGATCAGGTTTTCCAGGCGCGCCTGGGCAGCGCTGGCCTGCAGCTGTTGCGCCTTGATGTCGCTGATGTCGAGCATAAAACCCTGCACCCGGCGATTGCCGCCGCTGCCGTGCACCTGGCCGCACAAGCGATACCAGCGCGGCTGCGCCTGGGTGCTGTGATCAAGCAGGCGCAGGCTCAGTTGCAAGGCGCAGCCCTGGCGCTGCAGCTCGGCAAACGCCAGCTGGACCGCCTCGCGGTCTGCCGGGTGCACGCGGCTCAGCCATTGGTTAAGGGTAAGCGCCGCCGGAACGCCCAGGCTCTGGGCCAGTGCCGGGTCCAGATGCAACTGCGGCTCGTCCAGACGCCATTGCCACCAGCCGGCCCCCAACTGCAGCTGCAGGCTGTCCAGGCGCTCGCTCTGCTGGTGCAACTGGTGCGCAGCCAGGCGAGCGAGCAGCGGTTCGACAAAGGCGGCGGCGACCAGCAGGGCATCCTCGGCCTGCAGCACCTCTTGCGGCTCGATGCAGATCAGCCAGGCCTGGTTGACCTGGCCCTGGGCAAACGCCAACAGGTAAGTCGCCAGCCCTGGAAACAGGGCCTGTAGCGCGGGCTCACTGGCACTGCTTAGCATGCTCGCCGGCAACTGCCGATCGAGCAACGGCGCAAGCTGTTCGTCACGCAGCCAGTGCAGCGCATCGCCACTGCAGGCGTAGATCTGCCAGCCCTGCTCGGTTTGCACCAGCACTCCCGCGCCACGGGCCCGCCAGTGGCGTACCAGCCAGTTGAGCTGTTCTTCGGCCACCGCTTGCAGGCGTTCGATGCTGCAGGCGCGCAAGGCGCAGGCCAGGTGCGCAGTCAGGTGTTGCTGGCGCTCGGCAGCCAGGGCTTGCTGGCGGTGCAGCAACAGGTCGCCGATATCGAATAGTTGCAACAACCAGCCATCGCCCTGGGCTTGCAACCAGCCGCGGGTGTGCAAGGTGTGGCCACCGGCCGCCTTGAAGTCCAGTTCCAGAAGCTGCCCCTGCCAGTCTGCCGGCTCGCCTTCGAGCACCAGCAGGCTGTAGGGCTGCACGTAGTCGTGCAGACGTACCCCGGCCTGGGTCGGCAGCGCCAGCGCCGCGCGCAGCGGGCCGGCCTGGCGCAACACCCTGGCCGCGCCATCGAGCCACAGTTGCAGGCCCACCGCCGGCACCTCGGGGGCTTGCGCCACGGGCTCTTCGACCGGCGCCGCGCGCCCGCGCCAGCGCTCGAACAGGCTTTGCCCGCCACTCACAGCTGCAGGCTCGCTTCGGCCTTGAGGCTGTCGGGCAGGCGCGGCACCTCACCGATGCCCGGCAGTTTCAGTACCGGCAATACCGCCGTCAGTTTGCTCTTGGCGTAGTTGATCTTCACCGTCAGCAGCTTGCCCGGGGTAAGGACAACCTTGGCATCGCTGCTGAACTGGAAAGCCAACGGCGCTGGCATCCACGCCAGTTGCTCGCCGAGCACGCGCTTGGCCAGCGCCTCGACATCAGCGCCGTAAGTGGCGCTGGCAGGATCCAGCGCCACACAGCGGCGTACCGCTTCACTGCTGGCCTGGTTGAACGATTGCAGCATCAGCATCGGCAGGCCGTAGCTGACCACCCCGTAGAAGACCGCGAAGAAGATCACGAATACCGCGACAAACTCGAGGGCTGCCGCGCCTTTTTGCCGCTTGCACAGGCTTGCTTGCATGATCGCGTCTACCCTGACAGTGACACCTGAAAGACAGCATAGAATCATTCACCACAAAGGGATGGCCTTTCGCCAATGCAAAGCATTGTTCTGCTGCTGTGGCTTGCCTTGTGCTCTGAACAAGATCTGCGCGAACGCCAGATCGCCAATACCCTGACCCTCGGCGCCGCCGCCTGCGCCCTGGGCTACCTGTTCGTTACCGGACACACCTGGATTGGCGCCGAGGCCAGTGAAGGCGGCCTGGCGCTGGCCATCGTCATGCTGCTGACCCTGCCCGGCTACATGCTTGGCCGCCTCGGCGCCGGCGATGTGAAATTGCTCGGTGCCCTGGCCCTGGCCACTGATCGCATGCACCTGTTGGGGACATTTATCGGTGCCGGGGTCGCAGTTGTCGCCTGGCTGCTCAGCCGCCGTTGGCTGTGGTCCCTTTTAAGTCAGAAGGTTAAGAACCGTCTGAAGCAATTGAGCGAAGAATCGTCAAAAAAACAGCCGTTCGCGCCATTCCTGCTAGTCGGTTTTCTACTGGCTGCGGTCTGGATCAATTAGCCGAATACCGCACGCAAAAGGATGTACAAACCTTGTACATAGTCAAAAAGTGCGACTACTTTCTAGTGTGTGCCAGGAATGGATCCAGGCTCGACCTGGCCGCGGGAACACCAAGGCGAATAGCGCAGGGAGTTGCATGTGAGCAAGCCAGTCAGTGAGTTGAAGGTGCTGGTCGTGGACGACCAGCCACTGATAGTCGAAGAGTTGTGCGAATTTCTCCAGGGCAGCGGCTACCGTTGCCTGCCCTGTCATTCCAGTACCCAGGCCATCGAGCAGTTCAGTGTCGATCAGGAGATTGCCCTGGTGGTGTGCGACCTGCACATGCCCGACTGCGATGGCCTCGAACTGATGCGCGCGCTCAAGGCCATTGCCGGGCCGCAGCGTCAGTTCGAAGCGATCATGCTCACCGGGCGCGCGGCCAAGCAGGACGTGATCAAGGCGCTGCGCGAAGGCTTTGCCGACTACTATCAAAAACCGGTCGACCTCAACGAGCTGCTTGAAGGGGTACAACGCCAGGAGGCCGCCGTGCTGGAGCGGCGCCGCAGCTACCAGCACCTGGGTGACCTGAACCAGAAACTGCAGTTTCTCGCCGAGTCGATCGACGATCTCTACCAGGACCTGGACAAGGCCCGCGGGCTCGGTGCGCACCGGCGCGCCAGCGATATCGAGCCGGAAGCTGAAAGCGACAACCTGCCAGCGCTGTTCGACAAGTTGTCACCGCGCCAGCTGGACGTGGCCAAACTGGTCAGCAAGGGCAAGACCAACTACCAGATCGCCTGCGAACTGGGCATCACCGAGAACACCGTGAAACTCTACGTGTCGCAGGTGCTGCGCCTGACCCACATGCACAACCGCACCCAGCTGGCGCTGGCGTTGTCACCCGGCTCCTCGCCCCTGCATCAGCGAGTCACGGCGCACTGAGTGCGCTTTGGCGGCTGAGTCACTTGTCGGACGCACCGGTACTTTCCCAGCGGTAGAAGTCCGGGATCACATATTTGTAGCTGTCGAGCCAGCGCTGCATGCTCTGGTCGCGCTCCTTGGGCGTGGCCGTCTGCGGGATCTTCGACGCCTCGAGGTTGCGCGCCTGCAGCTGCAGCCAGGCTTCGGTGGTTTGCTGGGCCTTGGACGAAGGCCCGCCCTCCAGCGCCAGGGCGGCCAGGGGTAGTGCACTGAGGGCAAGCAGGAGCAATGACCTGTTCATCACGACCTCACTGTTGGGTGACGCTTGAGGCTTCTGGGGTTACCACCGCGACCTGGTCGGTCCGCGCCGCGGGTTTCTTCAGTTGCTCGGCGCGCGCCCGGGCTTCACTGAATTGCGCCGGGGTCAGGTGCAGGCGGCTGACCAGGTCGGCGGCCTGCTGGAACTTGTCCTGGTACAGCAGCAGGCTCACCAGGTTGACCGCCGCCAGGGCGTTGTTGTCCTTGAGCTCGATGGCGGTAAGGAACTCGAAACGCGCTTGCTCGACATTGCCCAGGTTCAGGTAAACCACGCCGAGGTCGTTGCGCACCTTTTCGTCGGTCGGCGCCAGGCGCACCGCGCGCAACAGGTGGCGCTGGGCCTGGAGGTTGTCGCCACGGGCCGAGGCCAGTTGCCCCAGGCCATGCTCGCCTTCTGCTGCCAGGCAGCCACCGAGCAGGCTGCGGTACAACGGTTCGGCTTCGCTGCGCCCGAGCAGGCGCGACACCCGGGCCTTGCGCAATCGCACCTGGGCCATGTCCGCCGGCAACGCCTCCAGGTGCGCCAGGCTGGCATGCGGGCGGCCCTCGGCGAGCATCTCGTCGGCCATGCTCAAGGCCAGCTCCTGGGCCGAATCCGGCTTGCTGCAACTGACCGGCATACCCGGCAAGGCCAGCCACTGTGCGCCGTCCTGAGTGGTACAGCCAGCGAGCAGCGCCAGGCTCATGATCACCATGACTGCTTTCATGCACATCCCTCCGCTCATGAACCCAAGGCCTTGGCCAACGCTGTGAAACCGGGCCCTGCCAACACAATCAGCAAGGCCGGAAACAGGAACACCATCATCACTATCGACATCTTCCCGGACATCTTCGAAATTCGCTCCTGCATGCGCGTCAGGCGCCGGTCATCGAGCAGTTGCTTGAGTGCCAGCAACGACTTCATCGCCCCGCCGCCCTGGCTCAGCAACTGCTGGAGGATCACGCAGCTGTCGCTGAACTCATCGACGCTGAGCAATAGCGCGGTTTTTTCCAGCTCCGGGGCCAGGGCCAGGCCGGAGTCGACCCGCAGCAGAATCGCCCGCAGCTCCTCACTCAGCACCGGCAACAGTTGCCGTGATTCCTGGCTCAGCACGCGCAAGGCCTGCTCCACCGCCAGGCCCGATTCGAACAGGATCCGCAGCAGCGGAATAAAGGTCGACACCTCCCGGGCCACCTGCTGCTGACGGCGCGCCGCCGCCCAGGCCAGCAAGCGCTTGGGCAACAGGTAACCGGCGCCCATGGCGCACAGCGGCAGTACCAGCCACGGGGTCTGGCTGGTGTGGTACAGGGTTTCCTGCGCGATCACCCCCACTCCCAGCGCCAGAAGCGGCGCCCCCACCTGGCAGGCAGCGAACAGCGCCCGTTGCCGGCTACGCCGCCAGCCGATGCGATCAAGCAGCAAACGTGTCTCGCCGTCCAGACTCAACGAACGCTGGCCCAGGCGGCTGGCGCCGAGCTGCTGCAGCCAGTTGCCCAAGCGGTTGTCCGCGCCCAGCTGGCCCTGCAAGCGCTGGGCGACCAGGCGCTGACGATGCCGCTGGCGCAGGAACTGAGCCAGCAGCAAGGCAAAGGCGGCAAACAGCATCAGGGCACTGAGCAACAGGGCCATTTCAGATACTCCGCAACATGCGCCACAGCGCCAGGCAGCCCAAGGCCTGCAGGAGGAAGGCCCCGAGCAGGAGGAACTGGCCGTTGCTGTCGCGCCACATGGTCAGCAGATAGTTGGGATTGCTGATCAGGAAGTAACCGGCCATGCCCACCGGCAACAGGCCCAGGACCATAGCCGTCATGCGCGTTTCGCCGGTCATGGCGCGCAACTGCCGCGCGCCCTGCTCGCGTTCGCGAATCAGTTTGATCAGGTTCTCCAGCAGCTCGCTGGCGTTGCCGCCATAGCGATGGTTGATACGCAGGCCCAGGGCAAACAGGCGCAGTTCGTCCTGGTCATACAACTCGGCCAGTTCAGCCATGGCATCGTCGAGGCTGACGCCCATCTGCACATTGCGCCGCACCCGTTGCAAGGCGCCGTGCAACGGCTCGCGGGAAGCATCGATGGCACCGAGCACGGCATCGCTGAGGGTGCGCCCGGCCTTGAGGCTGCGCACGCTGTGATCGAGCAGCACCGGCAGTTGCTCGATCATCCGTTGCAGCCGCTGCCGATAGCGCCAGCCCAGGTACAACCAGGCCAGCAGCGGGCCGATGAGCAACAGGCCAAGGCCTGCCACCCAGCCCACGACCCGCCCGGTCAACAGCGCGGCCAGCAGCCAGAGGGCCAGCCAAAGCCACAACAGCTCGTTACGCCGCTCGATACCGGCACGCTGCAGCAGGCGGTCCAGCCAGTCGTGCCCGACCGGCGCCAGCGCAGCGGCTTGCTCGACCTGACCCAGACGCCGGAGGATGCGCTCCTGGGCAGACTTGCGCATGCCGCGGTAGAACAGGTGCACCGACAAGCCGAGCAAGGCCAGGCAAATCAGCCCGAGGAGCGCGGCGATCACGGCTGGAGCTCCGAGTAATCGCGGCGCAGCTTGTCGCCGGCCGGGTTCGGCGCTTCGCGCAAAAAGCCTTCGCCCGTGCGCCGATCGAGCCGGAACAGGGTATTGGTGACGTACACGTCATCACGCACCCCGACCACCTCCAGTACCTCGCTGACGCAGCGGCGGCCATCGGCCAGGCGGGTCAGCTGGATGACCACATCGAGCGCCGCGCAGATCATCTGCCGCAGGGTTTTCTCGGCCACCTGGCGACCGGTCAGGCCGACCAGGGTTTCCAGGCGCAGCAAGGCATCCTGGGCAGTGTTGGCATGCACGGTACTCATCGAACCATCGTGGCCGGTGTTCATCGCCGTCAGCACATCGAGCACTTCGACGCCGCGAATCTCGCCAAGCAGAATACGGTCGGGGCGCATCCGCAGGGCGTTGCGAATCAGCTCGCTGGCCTTGATCTCGCCATGCCCTTCGGCATTCGGCGGACGGGTTTCCAGGCGCACCACGTGCGGGTGATCGAGCTGCAGTTCGGCCACGTCCTCGATGGTCACCAGGCGTTCGTGGGGGCTGATCAACTGACTGAGGATGTTGAGCAGGGTGGTCTTGCCGGTGCCGGTGCCGCCGCTGACCAGGATGTTGCAGCGCCGCGCCACCGCCAGCTGGATGAAGTCGAGCATGCCCTGGTCGATGGTGCGGGTGGCCAGCAGGTCGGCGCTCTTGAGCATGTCCTTGCGAAACTTGCGGATCGACAGGCACGGGCCGTCGAGCGCCACCGGCGGGATGATGGCGTTGACCCGGCTACCATCGGGCATGCGCGCGTCGACCATCGGCGAGGACTCGTCCAGGCGCCGCCCCAGGGGCGCAAGAATCCGCTGCATGACCCGTTCGACATGATGGGCATCGATAAAACGCAGGTCGGTTTGTTGCAGCACCCCGGCCCGCTCGATGAACACCCGGTGCGGGCCGTTGACCAGGATCTCGGTGACGCTGGCATCGCGCAGCAGCACTTCCAGCGGGCCGAAACCAGTCAGCTCGTCGACGATTTCCTCGGCCAGGCGTTCCATCTCGTAGCGCGACAACGCCAGGTGCAGGCGGGCAATGTAATCGCCGACCTGTTCCACCACGAACTGCGCCAGGGCCGGGCGCGAACCTTCGAGCAGGTTGCGGCCGCTGTCCTCGATGGCGTCGATGATGTAACGGTGCAGGGCGCGTTTGAGCGCCTGTGGGTCGGCCCCCAGGTTATGCCGTGGGCCACCGAACAACTCGTCGCCGCTCACTTGTGCCCCCACAGCCGATTGAGCCAGGTGGCGACCACCGGCGGGTTGTTTTCCGAGCGCCGCGCCAGGCGTTCACCGAGGCTTTTCAGCTGTTGCGTAAGCGGCTCGCGCGGCGCCAGCGCGAACAGGGTCAGGCCCTGGTTCTTGGCGTTCAGGCGCACCTCCGGGCTATAGGGCAAGACCCGCAGAACCGGCAGGCCGTAGCGCTTGCCCAAGGCTTCGGAATCCGGCGCGACACCGCGCAGGTAGCGGTCGACCAACAGGCTTGCGTGTTCGAGCTTCATGCCCTTCTCGCGCCACTGGGTCAGCACTTCGAGGTTGCGCCGGCAATCGAGGACGTTCTGGTCGGTGTACCAGATCAGCTTGTCGCAGTGGCTGACGAAGGTGCGCAGGGCTTCGCTGTCAGCCTGGCCGGTGAGGTTCACGACGATGTGCTGGAAGTGCTGGCGCAAGGCGCTGAGCAGCATGTACAGCTCTGCCGCGCTGGTGCGCTCCAGCGGCTCGTCGGTCTCGGCATAAGCCAGCAGGCGCAGGCCTGAGCTTTCGCGGGTGAAGGCACTGTCGATCAGGGTGTTGTCGAGCCGGCGCAGGTGGCGCAGGGCATCGCCGAAATGAAACGAGGCTTCCAGGCCGAGCAGCGCCAGGCTGTCACCCCGCGGCAGGCCAAGGTCGAGCAGCAGGGTCTGCTGGCCGCTGGTCTGCACCACCCGCGCCATGTGCGTGGTCAGCAAGGCGCCGTCGGCGGCACACTGGGCCCCATAGAGCACGGTCAGCCCCCCCAGGCTGGGGTTGCTGGTCACCGGCGGCAGGCGTTTGCTCAAGCGCCGCACCAAGCCTGCGACTTCACTGGAACGCGAGCCGTAGGCGACAAAATCCCGCGCCCCGGCACGCATGGCGTTGAGCACCAGTTGATTGTCCATGCCATCGCCGAGGGCGACGATCGCCAGCATCGGCTTGGCTTCCAGCACGCCCTCGATCAGCGCGCACTGGTTGACCACCTGCTCGCGGTCGAGGCCGACGAACACCAGGCTGGCGAAGGTGACATCGACCAGCGCCAGCAACTCGTCAAGGCTGCCGCTGCCGGCACCGACCACCTGCCCCAGCGGCGCCAATGCGCCCTGCAACCACTGCAGGTCACCATCGTTGCGGGTGATGGCAAGGAAGGTCTGGCTCAGGCTTTCACTCATTGGGATAACCCGCTGCGACGTTCAAAGTCGCCGTTTTCCAGAAAGAACAGCCGGCCCCAGCTCGGGTCGTAGTTACGCAGGCCCTCACCCGGCAGCGACGGCAACTGGGCATCGGCCGCCAGCGGCTGGACCAGGTGCGGGGTAACGATCATCAGCAGTTCGGTCTCGTCGCGCTGCACCGAGGACTGGCGAAACAGCGCGCCAATGATCGGCAGGTTGCCAAGGCCTGGAAACTTGTCGACGGTCGAGCGCGACTGGCTGCTGATCAAGCCACTGATGACGAAGCTCTCGCCATCGGCCAGGGAGATGCTGGTGTCGGTACGCCTGACGGTCAGGCCGGGCACCTGGGTACCGGCGATATTCACCGCCTTGTTGTAGTCCAGTTCGCTGACTTCCGGCGCGACTTTCAGCAGGATGCGATTGCGGCTGACCACGGTGGGCGACAGGGTCAGGCGGATACCGAACTCCTTGTATTCGATCGAGACACTGTCGCTGCCGCTGCTGGGCACCGGGATGGGGATCTCGCCGCCGGCGAGGAAACTTGCGGTCAGGCCGCTGAGCACCACCAGGCTGGGGCGCGCCAGGGTGTAGGCGAAACCGCTGGTTTCCAGGGCATTGATCGCGGCCAGGAAGCGACTGCTGCCACCGCCCCAAATGATGTTGAACACGCCGTTGTCCAGGGGAATGTTCGGCGTGCCGGGCACGGTGGGCACCTGCCCCGGGCTTACGGTGGTGTTCGGCACGGTGCTCGGTGAGCCGATCAGGGTGTTGTTGGAGCCCTTGAAGAACAGCCGCGCGCCGGCCTCCTTGTACTTGGTGCGGTTGACTTCGACAAAGCGGATATCGGCCTGCACCTGGCTGGGCAGCAGCGGATCTTCGGACGGCGGCAGCGCACTGGCAGCCATCTCGCTGCTGGCAATGCCCTTGACGAACACCATGGCCTGGCGCGGTGTCTTGGCGCAGGCAGTCCACAGCATCAGGCTGGTGGCGCCGGGGCCGACCGCCGTCAGCAGCACCGCGTCAGTGCCACTGGCATGTACGTCGGCAATCTTCGGCTCGCCAATCGCCGCGCGGGTGATTGCCACCGGCAGGCGCACCTCCTGCTGCAGGCCCTGATCGATCTCGATGACGCCCGGCACCTGCTCCAGCGCCGCGCAGCCGGACGCCGCCATCGCCGTTGGGGCGAGCGGCACGGCGCACAACAGGGCGCAGAGCATCTGCTTGATTACCCGCTCGGAACGACTGCTCATTGAAGGGCATCCTTGCTTGGTCAGGGGGTTGGCGTGTTGGCTTGATTACCGCGGATGATTTCCATGCCGCGTGGCGGCGCTGCGCTGGCCACAGGTCGGGCGGCCGGTACCTGGGCGAGCTGGCTGAAGCGATAGAGTTCACGGTTGGCGTTGTCGACGGCCTTGGCGCTGGCATGCGGGTCAGTCCAGTACTGGGCCAGGCGCTTCTCCTCGGCGCTGCGTACCGCCAGTCGCAGACTGCCGGCCTGAGCGGCCAGCAGCAGGCGGCTGGCCAATGCTTCGGGGACCGCCAGCACCACAGTGCGCACCGGGTTGCGCTGTTGTTCCTGACGGGCCTTGTCATCCATGGGCGCCTCGGCAGGCTGGCCATCGTTGGCCAGGCCCAGCTGCGCACCGACACTGAGCAGGCGCAAGGCCGGCAACACTACCTGGGCCGAGGCTTGCGGGTTGCTGTTGTCTTCACGCAGGAACACCAGCACATCGACATAGTCACCCGGGCGCAGTTGCCCGGCGGCGCCGACCACTTCGTCCACCGCCACCGCCAGCGCCCGCTCACTGGGGTGAATCATCCGTGCCAGCGGGCCACCGGCCTCGAAGCTGCCCTGCTCCAGCCAGGTGCCGGCGCTCAAGGCGCGCCAGCTGCTGCGCCCGAGCACTTGTTCAAGGGTCTGGAAACTACCCGGCGGCGCCACCTGCAGGCGTTCGATCAGCAGGTCTTCGGCCACCAGCGGGGTATATGCACTGACATCGCGACGCAGCACGACAACCGGCTTGCGCAGT
This sequence comes from Pseudomonas sp. B21-035, assembly GCF_024748945.1. Taxonomy (NCBI): domain Bacteria; kingdom Pseudomonadati; phylum Pseudomonadota; class Gammaproteobacteria; order Pseudomonadales; family Pseudomonadaceae; genus Pseudomonas; species Pseudomonas sp. B21-035. The sequence continues at coordinate 670,873 of NZ_CP087179.1, read as the reverse complement.
TCGTCTGTTGCTTCAGTGACCACCCGGGTCACCGGAGCCTGCGCGGGTTCGACGGCGGCTGCCGGCGCCGGCTCGCTTGGCGGCTGGCTGAGCATCAGCCCCCAGTAGCCGGCCAGCAGCGCACCGATCAAAAAGAGGCCTGCAAGGATGATGGTAATGCGACTGCTCATGCTGGCCCTCCTTCTCCCCAAGCTGTCCTTCAGGCTCACTTTTGTGAAATGGCCCACAGCACTGCAGTCGGAAACAACTATTTCGCTATTTGACGGTAGCGCAGCTAGGACAAAATGCCATTACCCGTCAGATTTTTTTCCGTCGCAAAGCCGACACCCCCATAAAACAACAGCTTATTGGCGTCGGTATTTGGTTATAACTTTAGTATTAATACCTTCTTACATTTGCCGAGATTTGGCCCGTTGACGATGCTGTGGTGGCAAAGGGGAATCACTGAATACCCCTGTCATCTGCGCCTCCGGCGCAAGGAGAAATGCCATGCGTCTTTCCCGAGTCCTCAAGAGCTGCAAAGAATTCTTCTACCGCAAGGATGGTGCCTCGGGCATCGAGTACGCGATTGTCGCGGCCATGGTTGCTGTAGCGCTGACAGCGTTCATTACGCCCATTTCTACCAATGTGTCTGGGGTCATGACCAAGATTGAAAACGCGCTAAAAGCGCCGCCTGCTTCGGGCGGTGGCAGTGGTGGTAGCTGACGAGTGGATTCATCGGTTCACGCCAATGCACTGATCAACTCCCCCATCACAGGACCGCCCCATGCCGACCTCTTCCCCCCGTCAACAGCTACTCCTGGTGGATGACGAAGAGGACGCCTTGCTGGAACTTGCCGAATTGCTGGAGGGCGAGGGTTTTTGCTGCTACACCGCCACCTCGGTGAAACTCGCCCTGCAACAACTCACCCGCCACCCGGACGTGGCCCTGGTCATCACCGACCTGCGCATGCCGGAGGAGAGCGGCATATCACTGATCAGGCGCCTGCGCGAGCACACCTCGCGCCAGCACTTGCCGGTGATCGTCACCTCCGGGCATGCCGACATGGACGACATCAGCGACCTGCTGCGCCTGCAGGTGCTGGACCTGTTCCGCAAGCCGATCTACCACAACCGCCTGCTGGAAACCCTCGACAACCTGTTCCCCAAACCGCGGATGCAACTGGTGCAATGAACCTGCGGGGGCTACGGCCCCTGTAGGAGCCGGTTCACAGCTGCACGCTGAAACTCACACTCAGCCGTGGCTCGCGGTCAAAGCTGTCGAGGGCAACATCCGACAGCGGCTTGGCCAGCTCCAGTGCCAGGTTGTAGAAACGCCCGTCACCGATGCGCAGCCCCAAAGCCACTGAACTCAAGTGTGCATCGCGCAGGTCCACCTCGTTGAACCAGGTGCGCGCGGTGTCCAGTACGGCATAAGGTTGCAGCAACTTCACCCAGCGGCCGTCGCCGTTGAAACTGTAATTGAGCTCATAAGCCAGGCCCCAGCCCTTGTCGCCCAGGGCCTGGTCGGCGGGGTAACCGCGGGCAAAGCTCTGCCCGCCGAACACCACCCGCTCGCTGTCGGGCAGGCTGTCGCGGCTCCAGTACGAGGCCGCCGACGCCACCCCTTGCCAATTGCCAAACAGGCGATCGCTCTGCAAACCGGACAAACGCAGGCGGAGGAAATCCAGGTCGAAATCGCTGTTGCTTTTCGCCCCCAGGTAATCCAGGCCCTGATAGGCGCCACCACTGACAATCCGCAGTTGGTCGGCATCGGCCTTGCGCCACTCGCCTTCAAAGCCCAGGGCACGCACATCGGTGCGATTGCTCAGCCGCAAGGGCGCGTCGACCGCGCGATACTCAACATCGTCATTGACCATGTAGAAACGCGCAGCAACGTTGAGCGACTCACCGGGCGCGGCCAGCAGCACCTGGCTGAGGCCCGCCGAAAAGCGGTCGTTCTCGCGATGGGCCTTGAGCTGGGTGCCATCGCCGAGCAGCACCTGGGCACTGGGGTCGCTGTCGTAACGCGAGGCCGACAGGTGCAACTGGCTGCCCTGATCGTCCAGGTACTGGGAGTAGTCCAGGCGAAAATAGCTTTCGTGATCTTCCCCGCGCGGCGCCAGGGCGGTGACGCTGAACTGTTCGGCCAGCGCCGTCTGCGCGTTGCTGCTCACGCTGAGCAAGGCCTGGGGGTCATCGCGGGTGCCATCAGTGACGGTCAGGTTGCCGCTGAACGGCCGGCGCCTGGCCTCGACGATCAGCCGGCTGGTACCACTGACAGGGTTGGCAGGCGCAAGGCTTGCCTGCACGCTGAAGCCCGGCAGGCGGCTCATCAGCGCGACGTAGCGCTCGAAGGTGGCGCGGGTCAGCGGCCGTTCGGCCTTGAGCCGGCCCACCAGTTGCTCAACGTAGGCCGCCGCCGGGCCCACCTCGCCGTGCAGCTCGAGTTCATCGATGTAGCCTTCGACCAGCACCACCCGCACCCGGCCATCGGCGAAGTCCTGCTCGGGCAGGTAGGCATGCGACAACAGGTAGCCGTCCTGCTGGTAGCGCTGGGTCAGGCGCTGGGTGGCGTCGATCAGCTCGCCGAGGCTGACCTCGCGGCCGGCCAGGCTCTGGTAGTTGTCGCGCAGGTCACTCAAGGGGTAGATGCTGCCGCCTTCGAAGCGCACTTTGCGCAGGAAGATCCGCGTGTCGCGCAGCAACGGCCGGGCCTGGGTTACCGGCACCGGCACCAGCACTCCCGGGTTGCTTGGCCGGTAGGCATCGGCCGGCAGATTGGGGGCCGGCAGGTTGCGTTCGATTTCGTGGCTGTCGAGAAAACGCGGCAGGGGTTCGCTGCTGGCAACGCTCACCCAGGACAACCCCACTATCGCGACGGCCAACGCACGCATCGGACACTCCATGATCCCGAACAGTACAAGGCCGCCAGGGCGGCGGCCTCGTCAATCCAAGCGTAGGTGCTGGCCCTGTCATCGTCTAATAGAGAGCGTCAGTCATTGACCTGGAATTCGACCCGGGCGGTTTCACCGCTTTCGTCCAGGGCGCTCAGCTCGAAGCGCCCGGCCTGCTCGAAGCTTGCCGTGAGGTTCTCCTGACCGCTGGTCTCGCCCAACGGCGCACCGTTGAGGAACCACCAGTGGCGTCCGTTACCGCCAAGGGCCGAGACCTTGAAACGCAATGGTTCGCTGCTGGTGGCCGGGCGGCGTAGCTGATCGCCCTGGCGCACGCCGACGATCGACAGCGGCGGCGCACTGGCCGGCACCTGCGGCGGGCATTGCGGGTCGACCTTGGGCAAGCGCGCCTCGCGGCGCTCCACCCTTGGCAGCCACGGTTCAAGTGGCGACGGCCAGAGGGCGATTTCCCGGGCCTGGGCGCCGGCGCAGGTAGCGTCGACACGCAAGCCCTGATCGTTGACCCAGACCGTCTCGCGCAAGCCGACACTCAAGGGCTGGTCCTGGGCCAGCAGGGTTGGCGGCGTGGTACCGTCCAGGGTCCAGGCAAAACGCTGGCGCCGGCAATTGGGGTCCTGGCGGGCCATGGGTTGGCCGAGCGGCCAGCAGATCGCCGCAACCCCGACGTTGGCCGGCACCGCCGCCAGGGGTGTGGCAATCCCGCGCTGGCTGTCGCGGTTGCTCAGCACATCATGCACCTGCAGCATCAACGGCGCCGCCGAGGCCAGGCCGAACTGGCCGGGCACCGGCGTGCCATCCGGGCGGCCGATCCAGATCCCGATCAGGTAACGCGGGCCGACGCCAATCGACCAGGCATCGCGAAAGCCATAGCTGGTGCCGGTCTTCCACGCCAGTTGCGGGCGCTGCACTAGCTCTGCGTGAGGGTCGCGGTCCGGGCGTGCCTGGCCGCTGAGAATCCGCCGGATAATCCAGGCACTGCCGGGCGACAGCAGGCGTCGCTCAAGCAGCGGGTCATTGGGTTGCAAGCGGATCGGCGCACTCAGGCCATCGCGGGCAAACGCGGCGTAGCCGCCCACCAGGTCTTCCAGCCGGCTACCGGCGCCGCCGAGAATCAGCGACAGGTTAGGATCGGCCAGCGGCGGCAAGATCAACGGCACGCCGCCACTGCGCATCTGCGCGGCAAAGCGTTTCGGCCCGTAGGCTTCGAGCAGTTGCACCGCCGGCAGGTTCAACGACAGGGCCAGGGCGGAACTGGCCGCCACCGGCCCGCTGAAACCCATGGAGAAATTGCCCGGGCGATAGTCGCCGTAGCGGCGCGGCACGTCCTGCAGCAAGGACTCGGAATGGATCAGGCCATCGTCCATGGCCATGCCATAGAGGAACGGCTTGAGGGTCGAGCCGGGGGAACGCAGGGCGCTGATCATGTCGACGTGGCCAAAGCGGCGCTCGTCATTCAGGTCCACCGACCCCAGGTAGGCGCGCACCGCCATGTTCTGCGCCTCGACCACCAGAATCGCCGCCGAGGTCCGCTCGGGCAGGCGCGCACGCCAGCCCAGCAGCAGGTCTTCCAGGCGCCGTTGCAACGAGGCATCGAGGGTGGTGCGAATCAACGGCGGGCTGTGCGGGCGGTTCAGCCGTCGCGCCAATAATGGCGCCAGCGCCGGCTCCTGACGTGGTGCCAGCAACAGCGGTTCCTCTTCTGCTTCGGCGACCCGTTGCTGCGGCCACACCTGGTACTCGGCCAGGCGCTGCAAGACCTTGTCCCGCGCCGCCTGGGCGCGCTCCGGGTGCCGATCCGGGCGCAGGCGGCTGGGCGCCTGGGGCAACACGGCGAGCAAGGCCGCCTCTGAAGGCGTCAGGTGCATCGGCGACTTGCCAAGATAGGCCCAGCTGGCCGCGGCGACACCCTGCAAGGTGCCGCCGAACGGCGCACGGTTGAGGTAGATCTCGAGGATCTGCGCCTTCGACAGGTGCCATTCCAGTTGCGCGGTACGCCACAGCTGGCGCAGCTTGCCAGGCAGCGTGCGCGAGTGCGGGTCGAGCAGGCGCGCGACCTGCATCGACAGGGTGCTACCACCAGACAGCACCCGGCCACCGCGCAGGTTCTGCCAAGCCGCGCGGCCCAGGGCCAGCGGGTTGACACCGGGGTGATGGTAGAACCAGCGGTCCTCGTAGGTCAGCAACGCCTCCAGGTAATAAGGCGAAACCTGCTCGGCAGTGACCGGGTAGCGCCACACCCCGTCGGCATCGGCAAAGCGCCACAGCGGCGTGCCGTCTTCGGCCAGGACTACCCGGGCGAGGTCATCGGCCGGCATCGGCAACGGCCAGATGCGGTCGGCAAGCCATAGCAAGGCAATCAGCAGCAAGGGGATGGCGAGCAGCAAACCCAGGGGTTTGCCGATGACGCCACGCAGGCGAGCTAAGATGTGCATCAGGCCCTCCTGGCGTAGCAGCTACGCAGGGAACCGACCCGGCCCTGGCATGGCCAAAGGCTTGGCAACGGCGCATTCGCCGAATTGATCATCAGGAAGCAACTATGCATGTAGAAGGTTTTTTCGAGTGGCTCGGCCAGGCGCTGGGGGCGGTGATCCGGTTTATCGTCGACGGCCTGAGCGGGTTGTTCAACCTGCTGGCCAACGCCGGTGGCAATTTCATCGAGGGCCTGTCACGCACCCTGGGCATGGACACTTCGCTGGTCAGCATCCTCGCCCTGATCATCGGCCTGATGTTGCTGTACTCGGCGATCCGCGCCTTCATGCGCGCCTCGATCATACTCGGCATCATCTGGCTGGTGCTGGGTTTGTGGGTGCTGAGCTGGATCATTCACTGACTAAATAGAAGGTGTGGGAGCGGATGAGCCCGCTCCCACAACGCCCTGTGTCAGCGGCCTTTAACCACCAGCTCGGCAGGCGATTCGCCCACCGCGTTGTAGTTCGGCCGGTACATCGACTCGACCTGCGGCGGCGGTACCTTGTAGGTCCCCGGGGTTACCGCGCGGGCCAGGTACAGCAGGTGGGTGGTGGAGTACTGGTCGATACTCAGCGCCGCCACGTAGCGGTCATCACGAAACTCCTGATGCACGACCGCGGCGTTCTGCATCGACTCGCGCCATTGCTTCACTGCACTGCTGGCGTTCTCAAGGCTTGCCGCGCTTTGCGCCAGGTTCTGGTTTTCCAGCTCCAGGCCCGCCGGCAGCAGGTCGACCACCAGCGCGTCCGGCACCTGGGTATTGGCCGTCACCGCCAGGTGCACCAGCACCAGGTCACCGCTCTTGAGCGCCTTGATGTCCAGGGCCTGGCCATTCATGCCGAGGAACTCGCGGCGGATGGTCATGCCGCTGCCGCGGGCAACCGGGGCCTGGCGCGGATAACCGGACAGGGTCAGTTGCTGGAACAGCGTCTCGCTGCCTTCGTTCTGGATGGTCAGCGGCGAGGCCAGCAGCGGGCCTTCGAGTTTCATCCCCGATTGCTCGTTGTTGAATTCGCGCACTTCACCGGCGCTGTCCAGGCGTGCCGACCAGTTGCCTTCAGGCTTGCGCAGCAGGCCACGACCGGCAAGGTACAGCGCGTTGCGCTCCTGGGTCGACAGCCAGCGGTTACCCGCCATCTGGTCGGAAAGCTCGAACAGCCGTGCATCGAGCTTGTCGCTGGCCAGGTTGTTCTCGGTCAGCAACGACAGGATCAGCGCCTGGTCACGCACCGGGCTGCCGTAGTCGGCCAGCCAGGAGTTTTCGCTGCGGGTGACCGCCAGGCCGGCCTGCAGCGCCTGTTGCGCACGCGGCTTGTCGCCCATCTTGTCGAGGGCGATGGCCAGTTGTACCAGCGGCAAGCCGGAACGCGCATCGCTGCGCCGCTCGAACAGGCTGCGCAGGGCGCCCAGCGGCGCTTGCTGGGTACGCGCCAGCACCAGGGCAGCATAGGACTGCACGGCAAAGCGGCTGTGCTCGGCGTTCTGGCTGTAGCTGATCTCGATCAGGTTGCGCTCCTGCAGGTAGCGCAGCAGGCGCTCGCTGGCTTTTTTCAGGGCCTCGGGCGGCACGGCATAACCTTGCTCGCGTGCACGCAGGAGGAAGTCGGTGACATAGGCGGTCAGCCAGTATTCTTCCTCGTCGTCAGCGCTCCACAGGCCAAAGCTGCCGTTGTAGCGCTGCATGCCCAGCAGGTGCTCGATGCCCATCTCGATCTTGCGCTTGCGCACGTCCGCCGGCTCACCCTTGATGCCCAGGCGCTTGAGCGTCGCGGCATCGGCGTACAGCGACGGGTACAGGCCACTGGTGGTCTGTTCCAGGCAGCCGTACGGGTAGGCTTCGAGGGCGCGGATCTGCTCGGCCAGGTTCAGCGGCGGGCGGCTCGACAGCGCCAGTGAGGCCTCGAGGCCCACCGGCTCGAACAGCGCCAGGTCAGCTTCCGGCAGGGTCCAGGGCTGGTCTTTGAGAGCGACGCGATAGTGCTGCAGCATTGCCGGGTAGGCCGGGCGAATGCCCAGGGTCCAGTCGCGGCTGAAGGCCGTGGCCGACTCGCCTGGCAGTTGCAGCCCTTGCACCTCGACCTTGACCTTGCCCTGGCCCAGGCCACCGCTGGCCTGCACCGGCACCAGCAGGGTGACGCGCTTGCCTTCGGTGAGGCTCAGGGTTTGTTCGGCGGCGCCGAGCAGATTCAACTGGCCTTCGGTGCTCAGGCGCACGGTCAGGTTCTGTGCCTTGCCCGACAGGTTGGAGAGGTCCAGGGCCAGAGTCGTGCGGTCGCCGCCGGCGAGGAAGCGCGGCGCCGAAAGCTCGGCAATCAACGGCGCGGCAACCACGGTCTTGCCTTCGGCCATGCCGTAGCGCTCGTCGGTCCAGGCCTGGGCCATCAGCCGCAGCTCACCGTTGAAGTCAGGGATATCGACCGTCGCTTCACCTTCACCCTTGTCATTGAGGGTTACCGGGGCGCTTTGCTTGGCAACGATGGTCACCGTGGTGTTCGGGCGCTTGCCGCCCTTGGCCATGGCCGCATCACCACCGAAGGCCAGGCTGGCCAGACGGCCCTGCCCGGCTTCGATCAACTGGCCATAGATATCCAGTTGGTCAGCACCATAGGCCTTGCGGCCAAACATGCCGGTAAACGGGTCGGGGGTTTCGAACTCGGTGATGTTGAGGATGCCCACGTCCACTGCTGCCAGCAGTACATGCACCTGTTTGGGCACGCTGCCGTCGGCGTTGCGCGCTTGCACCTTGACGGTCAGCGGCTGCTTGGGACGCATTTTTTCCGGGGCATTGAGGGTTACCGCCAGCTTGCGCTCGTGGCGATCCAGCGGCAGGTGCAGCACACCCACGGCACGTTTCGGCGTGGCATTGACCTTGCGCTCGCCCGGGCGAATCACCAGGGCGCTGACATACAGGTCATGGCGCGCCCACTTCGGATCGAGCTTGACGGCAAAGCTCTTGCCTTCGGCCGGTACATCGATTTCTTCCCACCACAGCGGGCCTTCGCTGGACTCGACCATCAAGTAGCCGGTGCCTGCGGCAGGCGGAGTGACGGTGATATTGGCGGTAGCGCCATCGGCATACGACGGTTTGTCCAGGGCCAGTTTGACCTGGTCCGGACGTACGGCGCCGCCGTCGGCGTTGTCCTGGGCACGGTAGCCGGCCCAGAAACGCCCGCTCGACACCAGGCCGGTCTGCGGGTCTTCGACCTCGACGCGGTACGGGCCCCAATCAACCAGGAAGTTGACCCGGGCGGTGGAGCCGGCCTTGACGTTGACCGTCTCTTCGCTCTGGATGAGGAATTTCTCGTTGTAGTTGTAGCTCCAGCCGTCGCTCTGCGAGTAGTTCCAGTAGTAGTCGCGACGCTCGCGGACCAGGCGCACCTTGAGGTTGTTGACCGCCAGCTTGTTGCCTTGCGGATCGGCCACCAGCACTTCGAACTCCACCGGGCCTTCGCCATCGGTTTCTTCACCCTCGAACAGACCGCGCAAGCCAGGCAGGCGCCCGGCCGGCCAGATCGGTTGCTCAAGGCGGCGGGTGATCGGCCGGCCACCGGACTCCTGCAGGCTGGCCTGCACGGTCAGTTGCAGCGGCGAACGGGCTTCGGACCATTTGCTTTCGATGTTCAGGGTGGTCTTGCCGTTGCTGTCCAGGTTGACTTCGTCCAGCTCCAGGTCCTGGCTCAGTTCCTCTTCAGTGATCGAACCGAACTGATAGCCCGGCAGTGCCGGCACCGCTTCACGCAGCGGGCGCACATAGGCCTGGCCGCTCAGGCGATTGCCCGAAGCCGGGGCGCCGTACAGGTAGCGACCGTTGACCTTGATCTGCGCAGTCTGGTCCGGGCTCAGCGGCTTGTCGCTGCCCTTGAGTTCCAGGGCCAGACGCTCGGGCAGGAAATCTTCGACAAGGAACTCGAACACCTGCTTCTTGCCGCCGCCGAGGTCGAACAGCAACTGCCAGCGCCCGGTCGGCGCTTCATCGGCCAGTTGCAGCTGATACTGATAGAAGCCATTGGCATCGGCTTCCCAGACGAACTTGCGGCTGATCTGCTCATCCGGACGGCGCACTTCCACCGTCACCGGTTGCGGCTTGAGCGGGCGGCCATCCTGGTCACGCAACAGGCCGTTGAGCAGCACGGTTTCACCCGGGCGATAAAGGTCGCGCGGGCCGAACACGAAGAACTGCAGCGGGTTGGCCTGGGGGCCGGTGATGTCGAATTCGGCCAGGTCCAGGGCAGCGCTATTGAGGCGCAGCATGGTGGTGTGCACGCCCTGGTGGGCCAGCAGGGTTTCGGCCTTGGGTGGCGTCGGCAACTGGGCATGGCCGTCGCTGTCGGTCTTGGCCTGGGCCAGCACGCGGCCTTCGCCGTCGAGCAGTTCCAGCTCGACACCGCTCAGCGCCTTGCCACCTTCCAGGCCTTGGGTGAAGACATCCAGGCGGTTCTGGTAACGGTGCGCCGAGACGCCGATGTCACTGAGGGTGAACAGCGTCGCCGGTTGCGTGTAGTCGTAGGTTCCGGAGGCGCGCATTACCGCCAGGTACACGCCTGGCTCTTGCAGCGGCTTGATGCCGGCAATCGGCAGCAGCACGGTTTCGCGGGTGTTCTTCGCCGGGTTGAGGTCGAAGCGGCCGCTGTAAACCAGCTCGGTCATGTCCAGGATTTCTTTGGACGTGTAGTAGTACAGGCTGCTGTTGCGGCCCCAGGTGGCGAGGAACGGCGACAGTTTGTCCGACTTGATGCGGAAGAACTCGACATCGACCTTGTTGACGTTCAAGGCGATCACCGGCAGGCCTTCGGCCAGTCGCGTCGGCAGCAGCGAGCCACGGCTGGCGAAGCCGATGGTCGATTGCATGTCGCGGGTTTCCAGGCGGCTGATCGACTCGGCGGGCAGGCGCTTGCCATTGACCGCGAGCAGCCCGGCGTCGATGGTCAGCACCAGCTTGCGCTGGGGCTCCAGGTGGCGCAGTCGCAGCTCCATCTTGTTGGCAGAAAGCTCCCAGGCGCCGTCGACCTTGCCTTTGACGGTATCGACCAGGTGCACCTTGTCAGCGAAGTTCTGCTGGTCATCCAGCGGCACCGAGAAGGTCAGGGCCAGGGCGCTGGCGCCATCGACCTGCACTTCCGAGACATCCACCACGCTCAGCTCGCGACCGGCATAACGCTTGGCCAGGGTCGCGGCATCGTCCTTGGCCGCAGCGGGCTTGGTCGCGTCTGCGGGTGCAGCCGGAGCGGCCGGGGCCGGGGCTGCGGGTTGGTCCTGGGTCTGCGCAGGCGGGGCCGCGGGGGCCGGTTTGTCCGGGGCAGACGAATCGCAGGCACTGAGCAAGGCCAGCGCGCAGGCCAGCAACAATCCTTTGTTGAGCATGGGAGTAGTAACTCTCGGGCAGCGGAATCTTAGGGGTGCACTATATATCAACCGCGCCGCAACAGTGATGCGGCGAGCGGATGTGAGACCGCCTTCGCACGATTTGGTGCCCGCAGCGGCTACAATGCCGGCTTGCCAGGAGCTTTCATGTCCCGTTTGCTGACCGACTGGCGCGACCGCCCGACCCATATCAAGGTCTGGGCGCTGGCCGCGCCGATGATACTTTCGAACATTTCCGTACCGCTGGTGGCCCTGGTCGACAGCGCCGTGATTGGCCACCTGCCCCATGCTCATCAGCTCGGTGCGGTGGCGGTGGGCGCCAGCCTGTACACCTTCCTGGCCTGGGTGATGGGCTTTCTGCGCATGGGCTCGACCGGTTTCGCCGCCCAGGCGGCGGGTCGTGCCGACGGCGCAGCACTGCGCCAGGTGTTGCTCCAGGGCCTGTTGCTGGCGCTGTTTTTCGCCCTGCTGCTGGGTGTTCTGGCCCTGCCGTTCAGCCACCTGGCGCTGCAACTTATGCAGCCCTCGGCAGCGCTGGAGCAGTCGACCCACGACTTCTTCCAGACCCGCCTGCTTGGCCTGCCGGCGGCGCTGGCCAGCTTCGCCCTGGTCGGCTGGTTCCTCGGCACCCAGAACGCCAGGGCGCCGCTGGCGATCCTGCTGACCACCAACCTGCTCAACATCGCCCTCAACCTGTGGTTCGTGCTCGGCCTGGACTGGGGCGTGATCGGTTCGGCGCGGGCCTCGGTGATTGCCGAATGGAGCGCCGCCCTGCTCGGCCTGGCCCTGACCCGCCCGGCCCTGCGCGCTTACCCCGGGCAGATCGCCTGGGCACTGCTGGCACGCTGGCAGAGCTGGCGGCCGCTGCTGAGCGTCAACCGCGACATCTTCATCCGCAGCCTGGCGCTGCAAGCGGTGTTCTTCCTGATTACCGTGCAAGGCGCACGCCTGGGTGAAGCGACCGTGGCAGCCAATGCCTTGCTGCTCAATGGCCTGCTGCTCACCGCCTACGCCCTTGATGGCCTGGCCCATGCGGTCGAAGCGCTGTGCGGGCACGCCATCGGCGCTGGCGATCGCCAGGCGCTGCGCCGCTCACTGACCGTCGCCTGCGGCTGGTCGCTGCTGGCCAGCAGCGGCTTTGCCGTGTTGTTTTTGCTCGGTGGGCATCTGTTCATCAACATGCAGACCGACATCGCCAACGTGCGCGAAACTGCCTACCAGTACTTGCCGTACCTGGCCTTGCTGCCGTTGATCGCGGTGTGGAGCTATCTGCTCGATGGCTTGTTCATCGGCGCCACGCGGGCGCGGGAGATGCGCAACGGCATGCTGCTCAGCGTGCTCATCGCCCTGCCGGTTGCCTATCTGGCTCGCGATCTGGGCAACCACGGCCTGTGGCTGGGCTTTCTGCTGTTCATGGCCTTGCGCGGGGTAACGCTGGGGGTGATGGGCTGGCGGTTGCAGCGGCGGGATGGGTGGTTTGTGCGCTAAATGATGGCGCGGATTTACATCAGCGCCCTCAGTGGCGTGCGAAGAAATGTCACAACTTGGGTTTGACCGGCAAAAGTCCAATTCCTGACACTGGGTGACCCATGGAGGGGCAATCAGTTGTATCAGTCTAACTTTTGCAGGAAGCTCTTTATGTATCCTCCTCCGGCACCTGGTGGCGCGTCCATATATTCAAATATGCAAACGGCCAGCCTCGAGCGAAATTTCTTCAAGAATGGTGGCACTGGTTTTCTTTTTTCCTGGTTCTATTCGAAGGTACGGCGCATGTGGAACTGCGGCAGGGATCTCACCTAACGTCTTGTTGAGAGCTGCCGGTTGGGCGCAAAGCCGAGCGGGCACCAGTGACTCAGGCTTTGGAAAGTGGTGGGGAGACGTCCCATTTGGCGACGACCCTCAAGATCAGGAATGGATCAAGGCCGGCATCGAATATGCGAAATCTTTCGGCTACTAAATGGCTGGTGGGCATTTTCACTGTTATCGCGGTACTGCAATTCGCCTGGATATTCATGAGCGGTGCGCCTCAGCCACATCTGAGTGCGGTGGTGAATACCCTGCCCGTTGGAACACACAGTGCGGTCTATGAAGTACTAAGTGATAGCGGCGGCGCCACCGTTGGCCACACCTACCTTTATTACGTTGCAGAACGACAACCCGACGACAAAGCAGTGCTCAACAACCTGCAAGATCAGACGCCGTTTCTCGTCTCCCGCCAATCCGGGGCGATTGTCGCTGTAGACGGGCGGCGGATCAGGGCACGGACACAATCGACGGTGTACCGATTCTCCAGCATCGCCATTCTCAGGGAGAACGATCAGGCTATTCCGTTGATCATCGAGCTGACAGCCACAAGTCCTGAGGACTAAAGATGTGAGGCATGAGCTGGCTGGAAGTAGTTGAAAGCATCGCGGGTCAAGTCGGGTCGACGCGCAGCCAGCGACTGCACGCGACCCGCACCACTGATCAGCTCGACAGGTACGACGAACGGGTCAGACCCAGACGCAGGGCGTCGAGGAACTGGGTCTTCTCACGGGCGGTGATCTTGGCGCTGGCGCACTTGTCGCGGTAGTGAGTCATCAACTCCTCCGGCGACAGGTGCACGTAGCGCAGCATGTCTTCGATGGTGTCATGGGTCTCGATACCGGCGTGGTACACGCTGCCGTTCGGGTTCTGGTAGATGTTCACCGAGTCGGTATCACCGAACAGGTTGTGCATGTCACCGAGGATTTCCTGGTAGGCACCGACCAGGAAGATACCCAGCAGGTAGTCTTCACCTTCGTTGATCGCGTGCACCGGCAGGCTGGTCTCGATGCTCTGCTCGTCGACGTACTGGTTGATCTTGCCGTCCGAGTCGCAGGTCAGGTCTTGCAGCACGGCGCGGCGCAGCGGCTCTTCGTCGAGGCGATGCAGCGGCAGGATCGGCAGGACCTGGCCAATGGCCCAGGTGTCCGGCAGGCTCTGGAACACCGAGAAGTTGCAGATGTACTTGTCGGCCAGCTTGTCGTTGAGTTCGTCGAGCACCTGGCGGTGCGAGCGTTGGCGGGCCTTGAGCGAGTTGTGCAGGCGCCGGCACACGGCAAAGTAGCACTGCTCGGCCAGGGCTTTCTCGGCCAGGGTGATCTTGCCGTCGGCATACTGGGCGGCCACATCGCTCATGTAGTGAGTGGCGCGCCAGTAGGTTTCGGTGACCATCTCGATATCGGTCGGGCCGAGCAGGTCGGCCAGCCACTGCACGGTCTCGGGCAGGCTTTCCTTGTTCTCGATCAGCGGCACTTCGTCGTTGTGCTTCTCGACGTCGGTCACCTGCACCACCAGCACGGCGTGGTGCGCGGTCAGCGAGCGGCCGCTCTCCGAGAAGATATGCGGATGCGGCAAGCCCTGGGCATCGCAGAACTCCTTGAGCATGCCGACCACGACACCGGCGTAGTCATCCATGTCGTAGTTGATCGAACTGGCGTTGCGCGAGTGGGTGCCGTCGTAGTCCACACCCAGGCCGCCGCCGACGTCGATGTGATCGACCGGCAGGCCCAGCGCGCGCAGCTCGCCGTAGTAACGGATGGCTTCCTTGAAACCGTGCTGGTAGTCGGCCAGGTTGGCGATCTGCGAGCCCATGTGAAAGTGCAGCAGGCGGATGCCCTGGTCCAGGCCGGCATCGCGAAAACGCTGCACCACCGAGATCAGTTGCGCCGCCGACAGGCCGAACTTGGACTTCTCGCCACCGGTATCGGCCCACTTGCTCGAGGCCAGCGACGACAGGCGAACGCGCAGGCCAACTTGCGGCTTGACCTTGAGCTCGGCGGCTTCTTCGATCACCAGGGCCACTTCCGACTCTTTCTCGATGACGATAAAGACGTTGTGGCCGAGTTTCTGGCCCATCAGTGCCAGGCGGATGAACTCGCGGTCCTTGTAACCGTTGCAGACGATGGTGCCGCCTTTCGGTGCCAGCGCCAGCACGGCCAGCAGCTCAGGCTTGGAGCCGGCTTCAAGGCCAATGGAAACGTTTTGGGTGGCGATGATGTTTTCCACCACCGCTTCTTGCTGGTTGACCTTGATCGGGTACAGCGCGGTGTACTGGCTCTGGTATTCCAGGCGCGCGATGTTGGCGTCAAAAGCGCCAGTCAGCTGGCGCACGCGGTCCTGGAGGATGTCCGGGAAACGTACCAGCAGCGGCAGCGACAGGCCGCTCTTGCGCAGTTCGTCGACCTGTTCGAACAGGTCGATCGGCGCGCTGCCAGGCCCGTTCGGGCGGACTTCGACGCGCCCGGCCTCGTTGATTGCGAAGTAGCCGGCCCCCCAATGGCGAATGCCGTAAACACTGCGGCTGTCCGCAACTGTCCATTGGCTGCCATCGTCTTTGCGTGTGCGTCGTACGGACATTGAAGTCCCCTATATAGAAAGTCGAAAAACACCGGCCTGCATGGGGCGGGCGCAGTGTAAAACCTGAAAGTGACGATTATCCGTGTTCAGGGATAGACCCTTCCTACGGGAACGAGTTTAGAAAGCGAATTGCAAAAAATCGCGATGCAGTCTTCAGCCGCCGGACTTTTTCGCTTTGAAGCCCTGTTTGATCAGTTCGGCCAGCAGCAGCTCGACATGATCGCCCTGGATTTCGATGACCCCGTCTTTCAACGCGCCGCCGGTTCCGCAGCGGCGCTTGAGCGTGCTGGCCAGATCCTTGAGCTGTTCCAGGGGCAGCGGCACGCCGCTGATGGTCGTCACCGTCTTGCCGCCACGGCCCTTGCTTTCGCGACGCACGCGAGCAATGCCATCGCCTTCGGGGATGAGCGTCTGTTTGCAGATGCAGGCATCTATGGGTTTGCTGCAGTCCGGGCAATGCCGGCCTGCATCAGTGGAGAACACCAGGCCACCGAGGGCGGCGAATGATGCGGCTTTCTTGGCCACTTTTGATCCTCTACGGTGAGGATAAAAACTGGTCGACGCCCCTGGCGGGGTACCGACCGCGAAGCCCCACTCTGGCAGGGGCAGCGCAACTGCCGCATGAAGCGTGCGGCAGCCTTTAAAGGCCGCGCAGTGTAACGATAAAAGTCGCGAATGCTAAGTACAAAACTGCGCCATTTTGCATGTGTTTAGCGACGTCAGGCTCGACGGTCGAGGTAGCGCCGCAAGGCAGCCAGTGAATCGGGGCAATATGGCTGTTGCTGGCTGTCGGCCAGGGCCTGCTCGACGGCGATGAAGCGTGCCTCGCTGACCTCTTCGGGCTGCAGGCGCAAAGGCCCGTCCCAGACCGCCGAGAACACCGCGCACCAGAGCCGGTTGCCGGTCTGGTCGAAGAAAAAACATTCATGCGCGGTGAGTTCGACCCCACCGACCCCCAGCTCTTCTTCCAGTTCGCGGGCCGCCGATTCGGCATAGCTCTCATCGGCCTGGACCATGCCACCGGCGGCGACATCCCAGTACCCGGGGTAAATCGCCTTGCTCTGGGTGCGTCGGTGTACGCACAGCTGGCCAGCGGAATTAAACAAGAGGATGTAGGTGCCGCGGCCAATCAGCCCGCGCTCGCGCAGCTCGGCGCGGGCCACGGCGCCGAGCAGGCGGTCGCTTTCGTCGACCCAGGCAATCAGTTCGCGGTCGGAGGCGGCGCGGTGCGCTGCCTCCTGCTCGGAGATCGACACCGATCAGCCCTGAGTCAGCAGTTGACGCAGGTCGATGACGGCAGCGTTGGCCCGCGAGATGTAGTTGGCCATGACCAGCGAGTGGTTGGCCCACATGCCAAAGCCGCTGCCATTGAGCACCATCGGGCTCCACAGCGGCTCCTGCGAGGCTTCCAGCTCACGGATGATCTGCCGTACGCTGACCGTGGCGTTCTTCTTCGCCAGCACATCGGCGAAGTCGACCTCAATGGCGCGCAGCAGGTGCGACAGCGCCCAGGCCTGGCCGCGGGCTTCGTAGAACACGTTGTCGATCTGCAGCCACGGGGTTTCGACCACTTCTTCGTCAAGCTGCGGCACCTGGCCCGGCAGCACCGACTCGGTCTTCAGGGTGCTGTTGAGCTTGACCCGGCCGACACTTGCCGACAGGCGCTGCGACAGCGAACCCAGGCGGGTGGCGACGTCGCCCAGCCAGTTGTTGAGGTTGTCGGCGCGGGTGTAGAACAGCGCGCCCTGCTGATCCGGCGAGGCCAGGCGGTTCTGGTAACGGGTCAGCGAGTTGATGCCTTCCTGGAACTCCGATTCGCTCGACGGCAGGATCCAGCTCTTGTTGTCGAAGTTGAAGCGCGGCTCGGCCTTGGCCAGGTCAGCGTCTTCGGTGGACTGCGACTGTGAGCGGGCAAAGTCCTTGCGCAGGGCGCGGCTCAGGTCACGCACCTGGACCAGCACGCCGTACTCCCAGCTGGGCATGTTGTCCATCCACAGGCCAGGCGGGAAGCGGTCGTTGGAAATATAGCCGCCGGGCTTGTTGAGCAGGGTGCCGGCCACGGTCTTGAGGGTTTCGATGGTGGTGTAGCCGACGACCATCTGCTTGCCGGTTTTCTCGGCGGCCGCCTGGGCGTTCTGCTGCACCGGGAACAGGTCGGGCTCGGCGCTCCAGTACCAGCCCAGGCCCACGCACACCAGCAGGTACAGGCCGATCAGCGAGCCCAGGGCGCGGCTGAAGAACAACCCGCCAAAATAACTGCGGGTGGCAGCGGTGCGCGGTTCGACCCGCTCACGCGCCTCGGCTTTGCCTGTACGGTTTTTCCAGTCCAGCATGGCGTTGTCCTTTCAGTCACGTCGGTTCAAGGGGTTCGACCGCAACCCCCGGGCTTCGTGCCAGCGCGATGGGCTTTTAATGCCGCGCGCCACCTGCCGGGGTCGGCAAGTATCGCTGCACTATAAATCAAGCACGGCGCTTCGCATAAGCGACTATTGGGTCAGCAAATGAATAAACGGACTTGTACAGTT
Source organism: Pseudomonas sp. B21-035 (assembly GCF_024748945.1). Classification (NCBI taxonomy): domain Bacteria; kingdom Pseudomonadati; phylum Pseudomonadota; class Gammaproteobacteria; order Pseudomonadales; family Pseudomonadaceae; genus Pseudomonas; species Pseudomonas sp. B21-035. Next base: position 653,241 of record NZ_CP087179.1, on the reverse strand, counting down.
AATTGATACAAGGCACTCGATTGCCGGGAAAGTGGTGCTAGCATAGAGCCATCACTCGAACTCAGCCTCACCCCTTATAAGTAGTCAGGACATGACCGAGCCAGAAGACCCCAATCGTGAGCGCCTCAAGCAACACTTTGCCCAGCGGGTCATTCATCAGGCCCGGCAAATCCTCGAGATCTGGCAGCGCCTGCAGCGCAGCGAGTGGTCGACTGGCGACCTGGGTGAGCTGTGCGAAGCCAACCTGCGCCTGCAACGCTATGCCGAGCGCTTCGAGCAGCCCGAGCACAGCCAGCTGGCCGAGGCCATCGGCCATGCCCTGGAGGCGGTCGAAGCCAACAGCGCGCGCCTGAGCAGCCAGCTGATCAGCGACCTCAACCGGCTGATGCAACGTTTGTCGCGCACCGGCCTGCGCCAGGGCGACCAACTTGAGCAAGTGCCGCTGCCGCCGCTGCGCAAGCCGGTGTACATCATGCTCCAGGACCACGACCGCGCCGAGCGTCTGGCCCAGCAACTGGAATTCTTCGGCCTCGGTGTACAGGCCTTGTACAGCGCCGCCGCGTTCCAGGCGACCATGAGCGAACGGCTGCCCTCGGCAATCGTCATGGACGTCGACTTCACCGGCCCCGGTGTCGGCCTGCAACTGGCCGCCCAGGCCCAGCAGGGCCTGGAGCAGCGGGTGCCGTTGCTGTTCTTCAGCCTGCACGAAACCGACACGCCGACGCGCCTGGCCGCCGTGCGCGCCGGTGGCCAGGAGTTCCTTACCGGCACCCTGGAAGCCTCGAGCCTGCTGGAAAAGGTCGAGCTGCTGACCAGCGTCACCCAGTACGAACCATTCAAGGTGCTGATCATCGACGACTCGCGGGCCCAGGCCCTGCACACCGAGCGCCTGCTCAACAGCGCCGGGATCGTCACCCGCACCCTGATCGACCCGATCCAGACCATGGCCGAGCTTGCCGACTTCCAGCCCGACCTGATCATCCTCGACATGTACATGCCGGCCTGCACCGGCACCGAGCTTGCCAAGGTGATCCGCCACAACGACCGTTATGTCAGCGTGCCGATCATCTACCTGTCGGCCGAGGACGATCTGGACAAACAGCTCGACGCCATGAGCGAGGGCGGTGATGACTTTTTGACCAAGCCGATCCGCTCGCGGCACCTGATCACCACCGTGCGCAACCGCGCCGCCCGGGCGCGCAACCTCAAGGCGCGGATGGTGCGCGACAGCCTCACCGGGCTGTACAACCACACCCATATCCTGCAATTGCTCGAAGACTGCAGCTTCCGTGCGCGCCGCGAAGCGCAGCCACTGAGCTTCGCCATGCTCGACATCGACCACTTCAAGAAGGTCAACGACAGCCACGGCCACCCCATGGGCGACCGGGTGATCAAGAGCCTGGCGCTGTTCCTCAAGCAGCGCCTGCGCAAGACCGACTTCATTGGCCGCTACGGCGGTGAAGAATTTGCCATCGTCATGCCCAACACCGACCTGGGCTCGGCGCACAAGGTGCTCGACGAAATTCGCCGGCGCTTTGCCGAGATCCATTACCCGGCCCAGCCGCGCGACTTGTCCTGCACCTTCAGTGCCGGCGTGGTGCAACTGAGCGAAGGCCTGGACGCCCTGAGCATGGCCACCTCCGCCGACGAGGCGCTGTACCGCGCCAAGGGTGCCGGGCGCAACTGCGTGCAACGGGTCGAAGCATAAAGGCAAAGTGCCAGTTTTTTTCACCGAACCGCCCGCTCCGTCATAACCCGGTCATAAAAACGCAATAACTTCAGGCGCTTACCATTCGGCCGTTGGTAGACACCGGACATGCGCCTGAAGCTGCTCACCAATTTCAATACCCTGTTGCTGGTTACCGTGTGCATCGCCCTGGGCGCGACCCTGTGGTGGTCGCAGCGCGCCCTGGAGCGCCCCTATTTATTAATGGAGCGCTATCTGTCGCTGTCGCAGCAATTCCAGAACCAGGCGGCGCGCAATATCCAGGACTACCTGAGCAGCGGCGACGCCCTGCGCCATGCCACGGCGCTGCAGACCACCGCCGCCCTGCAGGGTGAACTGGAGCAACTGCCGGCAGAGCTTGCCGAGCGCCTGCGCCCGAGCCTGGACAACCTGCAGCGCTTCACCGCCAACGAGTTGCTGGGCGCCGGCAAGCTGGCCGGCGACCCGCAGGCCCTGTTGCTGCAGGCCGAACGCGAACTGGGTGCGAGCCTCGAGCAACTGGCCAACTATGCCCAGAGCAGCACCAGCAGCGATGCCGGGCGCTATTCGCCGCTGCTGTTCAACGCCTCCCTGCACCTGTCGCGGCTATCCCTGGCGCGGGACAAAATGGTCAGCAGCGGCCGCAGCGAACTGGCCGATGAAGTCGAGCGCGAACTTGCGCAGATCGCCGCCCAGGCGCAGTTACTCGAACAATTGCCGCTGCTGGGGGTGACCGCCAGCAGCGCTTCGAGCGCCGACGACTTTGCCGCGCTGATGGGCCTGGAGACCCAGGCCAGCACAGCGACCGAAGACACCGGGGTGGCGCTCAAACGCGAACTCAACAGCCTGATCAAGCGCTACCCCGGCGAGCTGCAGCGCACCCGCGAGCAGATCCAGCAACGCAGCGCCCTGGCCAGCAGCACCTTCGAGCGCATCGGCGCCGTGCAGCAGGCCATCGCCGAGCTCGAACCCAGTGTGCGTAGCCAGCATGCCGCCATCCAGGGCGAAGTGCGGGTGATCCAGGGCCTGATGATCGGTTTGATCCTGCTGATCGCACTGCTTATCGACACCCTGCAGCGGCGCCTGGCGCGGGTGCTGACCAACCTCGCGCCGGCACTCTCGCGCTGGGCCGAGGGCGACTTCAGCCAGGCCATTGCCCTGGGCCGCAGCAACCGTGAAATGCATGATATCCAGGACTCGCTCAACCGCCTGCGGGTCTACCTGGTCGAGCTGGTCGGCACCCTCCGCCACAACGCCGAGCAGGTCGCTGGCAGCAGCCACGCCCTGGCCGGCATGAGCAGCGCCCTGCACGACGGCGCCGAACGCCAGGCCGGCGACACCGCGCAAATCCGTGATGCCCTCGGCGAGCTGGAGGCGACCATCCTCCAGGTCGCCGGCGACGCCAGCCAGGCGGCCGACGCCAGCCACGACGCCGGGCGTGCGGTCGAGCAAGGCCAGGCAGTGATAGGCCAGAGCCTGACCGGGCTGCGGGCGCTGGTCGACGAAGTACAGGGCAACGCGCAGATGATCGAACAACTGGCCGAGGAATCGGCGACCATCGGCGGCGTGCTGACGGTGATCCGCTCGATTGCCGAGCAGACCAACCTGCTGGCCCTCAATGCCGCGATCGAAGCGGCGCGGGCCGGGGAAATGGGCCGTGGCTTTGCCGTGGTTGCCGAAGAAGTACGCTCCCTGGCCCTGCGCACTACCGGCGCTACCGGTGAGATCCAGACCTTGATCGGGCGCCTGCAGCAGGCGGCCCGCGAATCGGTTGAAGGCATGCGCGCGCAACTCGAACATGCCGAGGCCACCGCTGACCAGGCCCAGGCGGCGGATGGCGCGCTGGATGAAATTGTCGCGGCAATCCAGACCATCTCGGCCACAGCGGTACGGATTGCCGATGTCACCGCCCAGCAGAGCGGCGCGGTGAGCGAGATTCGTGACCACAGCGAGCGGATTCATGGCTTGGGTGAAGACAACCTGCAACGTATTGGTGAAGGGCGTGAGCAGGGTGAGCAGTTGCTTCGCCTGGGTGGCGAGTTGAATACGGCGGTGCGGGCCTTTCGCCTGTGAGGATGTGTCGCGGCGATCCGACTTGACCCGCGATGAAGGCAACAGGGCTGCAAAGTCCGTTATCATGCAGGCACTTTTGTACTGCGAGACCGCCATGCGCCGCCTGCTTTGCCTCCTGTTTCTGCTCCTGGCCTTGCCCGCCGTCGGCGCCGGCCTGCTCGACAATCGCCCCAGCGCCACCCTGGGCGCCGCGTCGCTGAACAACAGCAGCGACTTTCTGCCAGTGCACGAAGCCTTCAAGCTGAGCCTGGTCGAGGATCAAGGGCAAAGCCTGAAACTGCGCTTCGTCGCCGCCGACGGTTACTACCTGTACCGCCACCGCTTCCAGTTTCGCAGCGAGCCTGCCGACATAGCCCTGGGCACGGCGCAGATCCCCCCGGGTGAAGCCAAGCACGATGAGTTCTTCGGTGACGTCGAGGTCTATCACGGCATCCTCGACATCGAAATCCCCCGCCCGGCCAACGAACAACGCCCCTTCACCTTGCTGGTGGGCTACCAGGGCTGCGCCGACAAGGGCCTGTGCTACCCGCCGGAAACCGCACGCCTGAGCATCGATGGCATCACCAGCAGTGCGCCGCCAGCTACCACCACGGTCGCCAAGGCCGGCTGGGACTGGCAAGGCCTGCTGCTGTTCTTCCTCGCCGGCGTCGGCCTGACCTTCACCCCGTGTGTGCTGCCGATGCTGCCGATCCTCTCTGGCGTGGTGTTGCGCGGCCAGGTCGGTGGCGTACGCGGTTTTGCCCTGTCGCTGGCCTATGTACTGCCGATGGCTGCCTGCTTTGCCCTGCTCGGCGCGCTGATGGGCCTGTTCGGTGCCGGCCTCAACCTGCAGGCACGCTTGCAGTCGGCCTGGGTGCTGGTGCCGTTTGCGCTGTTCTTCGTACTGTTTGCCCTGGCCATGTTCGGCCTGTTCGAGCTCAAATTGCCGCATGCCATCAGTAGTCGCCTGGAACGTCTGGTCGGCCAGACCAAGGGCGGATCGCTGATGGGTGCGGCGATCCTCGGGGTGTTCTCCAGCCTGCTGGTATCGCCGTGCGTGTCGGCGCCACTGGCCGGCGCCCTGCTGTATATCAGCGCCAGCGGCGATGCCCTGGGGGGTGCATTGAAGCTGTTCGCCCTGGGCCTGGGCATGGGCGCGCCACTGCTGCTGATCGCTACCGGCGGTGCGGCCTGGCTGCCGAAAAGCGGGCCATGGCTGGTAACGGTGAAAAACGCCATCGGCGTGCTGTTGCTGGGCCTGGCCATTGGCCTGCTCAGCCGCGTGCTGCCGGGGCAGGTCACGCTGCTGCTGGTCGGCCTGCTGGCCGCCGGTACCGCGGTGTTCCTTGGCGCCCTGGAGTTCACGGTGAAAACCACCCGGCAGCGCCTGGCGCAGCTGCTCGGCCTGGCCCTGCTGTTCTATGGGTTGACCTGCTGGTACGGCGCCTTGAGCGGGCAGACCGACCCGCTGCGCCCGCTGCCTCAAGCCAGTAACGCCAGTACTGGTGCAAGCGCCCAGGCCAGCAGCGCCAGCGCCTGGCAGACCCTCACCACCCCGGCGGCGCTGGACAGCGCCCTGGCCGCCGCCAAGGCCGCCGGCCAGCCGGTGCTGCTGGACTGGTACGCCGACTGGTGCATCAGTTGCAAGGTGATCGAGCACGAGGTGCTCAATGCACCCGCAGTGCTAGCACAACTGAAGGACTATCAGTTGCTGCGCTTCGATATCACAGAAAGCAACGCTGAACAGCGCGCCCTGCTCGACCGCTACCAGCTGTTCGGCCCGCCAGCGCTGTTGTTCTTTGCCGCGAACGGCAGCGAAATCACCGCCGATCGTGTGGTTGGCGAGATAAACGCCGGCGAATTTGCCGAGCATCTGACGCGCATTCGCGCCGATCTGGGTCTATAACTTCTTCGGGCCGCTAAAAAGCCGCTTTCGATGACCGAAATTAATAAATTAGTCACATATTTAGCGTGAATATCGGTCATCGTGCTGGCTATTGCTGGTAACTGGACAGTGCCCGCCGGTTTACGGCATAGTCGCCGCGCAAAGTTTCCTAACGATAAAAAGGAACCACAGATGGCAACGCTACTGGTGCTGCACGGCCCCAACCTGAACTTGCTCGGCACCCGCGAACCGGGCGTCTATGGCGCCGTGACCCTGGCCCAGATCAACCAGGACCTGGAGCAGCGCGCCCGCGCCGCCGGCCATCATCTGCAATACCTGCAAAGCAACGCCGAGTACGAATTGATCGACCGCATTCATGCCGCGCGCAGCGAAGGTGTGGACTTCATCCTGATCAATCCGGCGGCTTTCACACATACAAGTGTCGCATTACGTGACGCGTTGCTGGCGGTGAGCATCCCATTCATCGAAGTGCATCTGTCCAACGTGCACAAACGCGAACCTTTTCGCCATCACTCCTACTTCTCTGATGTCGCCGTAGGAGTGATTTGCGGCCTGGGTGCCAGCGGTTATCGCCTGGCCCTGGAGTCTGCCCTGGAACACCTGGCTGCTAACGCAAAGCCCTGATGACGAGAACCTGGCCTATGGGCCGGGGCTCACAAGAAACGTTTGCTAACACGTTTTTATATTTACGCCCCTGACCGAACCTTGGGAGTTGATGATTAATGGATATCCGTAAAGTCAAGAAACTGATCGAACTGCTGGAAGAATCTGGCATCGACGAGCTGGAGATCAAGGAAGGCGAGGAATCCGTACGGATCAGCCGCCACAGCAAGACTCCAGCCCAGCAGTACTACGCTCCGGCTCCAGTCGCCGCTCCTGTTGCCGCACCAGCCGCCGCCCCGGCCGCTGCCGCCGCTCCAGCCGAAGCTGCCGCACCAAAACTGAACGGCACCGTTGCCCGTTCGCCAATGGTCGGTACCTTCTACCGCAAAGCCTCGCCTGCCTCGCCAGCCTTCGTTGAAGTCGGCCAGACCGTGAAGAAAGGCGACACCCTGTGCATCGTCGAAGCCATGAAGATGATGAACCACATCGAAGCTGAAACCAGCGGTGTGATCGAATCCATCCTGGTAGAAGACGGTCAGCCGGTTGAGTTCGACCAGCCGCTGTTCACCATCGTTTGAACCGCGGAGAGCCAACGATGTCTGCGAAGCTGGAAAAAGTCCTGATTGCCAACCGCGGGGAAATTGCCCTGCGGATCCTGCGTGCCTGCAAAGAGCTGGGCATCAAGACCGTCGCCGTACACTCCACGGCTGACCGCGAACTGATGCACCTGGGCCTGGCAGACGAGTCGGTCTGCATCGGTCCTGCTTCGGCCAGCCAGTCCTACCTGCACATTCCGGCCATCATCGCCGCGGCTGAAGTGACCGGCGCTACCGCCATTCACCCAGGCTACGGTTTCCTCGCGGAAAACGCCGATTTCGCCGAGCAGGTCGAGAACTCCGGTTTTGCCTTCATTGGCCCCAAAGCCGACACCATTCGCCTGATGGGCGACAAGGTTTCGGCCAAGGACGCGATGATCAAGACTGGCGTTCCGACCGTGCCAGGTTCCGACGGCCCGCTGCCGGAAGACGAAGAAGAAGCCCTGCGCATCGGCCGTGAAGTCGGCTACCCGGTGATCATCAAGGCCGCCGGTGGCGGTGGTGGTCGCGGCATGCGCGTGGTGCACAAGGAAGAGGACCTGATCGCCTCGGCCAAGCTGACCCGCACCGAAGCTGGCGCAGCCTTCGGCAACCCGATGGTCTACCTCGAGAAGTTCCTGACCAACCCACGTCACGTGGAAGTCCAGGTCCTGTCCGACGGCCAGGGTAACGCCGTGCACCTGGGTGACCGCGACTGCTCGCTGCAGCGCCGCCACCAGAAGGTACTGGAAGAAGCGCCGGCACCGGGCATCGATGAAAAAGCCCGCCAGGAAGTCTACAAGCGCTGTGTCGATGCCTGCATCGAGATCGGCTACCGTGGCGCCGGCACCTTCGAGTTCCTCTACGAGAACGGTCGTTTCTACTTCATCGAAATGAACACCCGTGTTCAGGTGGAGCACCCGGTTTCGGAGATGGTCACCGGTATCGACATCGTCAAGGAGATGCTCAGCATCGCCGCTGGCAACAAGCTGTCGTTCACCCAGGATGACGTGGTGATTCGCGGTCACTCGCTGGAGTGCCGGATCAACGCCGAAGACCCGAAGAAGTTCATCCCGAGCCCAGGCACGGTCAAGCATTTCCACGCCCCGGGTGGCAACGGCGTTCGCGTCGATTCGCACCTGTACAGCGGTTACGCAGTTCCACCGAACTACGACTCGCTGATCGGCAAGCTGATCACCTACGGCAAGGACCGCGACGAAGCCATGGCACGCATGCGCAATGCCCTGGACGAGATCGTCGTCGACGGCATCAAGACCAACATCCCGCTGCACCGCGACCTGGTGCGTGATGAAGGTTTCTGCAAAGGCGGCGTCAACATTCACTACCTGGAACACAAACTGGCTAGCCAGGAGTGATTCGCCAGTGATGTAAAAAAGACCCCGGTCCCGTGACCGGGGTCTTTTTTTGGGGCTCCCACAGGGTTCCCACAAACCCCTCGCACTCAAGTAAACTGGCGGGCTTCTCGCAGCCTCGGGCTGCCCCTGTAGATTTTTCCAAAGGTGCCCGCCATGCCTTGGCTGCAAGTACGTCTGGCCATCAGCCCGGAACAAGCCGAAACCTATGAAGATGCCCTGCTCGAAGTAGGCGCCGTTTCGGTCACCTTCATGGATGCCGAAGATCAGCCGATCTTCGAACCGGACCTCAACACCACCCCGCTGTGGTCGCATACCCACCTGCTGGCACTGTTCGAAGCCGATACCGACGCCAGCGCGGTGTTCGCCCACCTGCAGTTGCTGACCAGCGCCGAACTGCCGGAGCACCAGGCCGAAGTCATCGAAGACCAGGATTGGGAACGCAGCTGGATGGACAACTTCCAGCCGATGCGTTTCGGCCAGCGCCTGTGGATCGTGCCAAGCTGGCACGCGGCACCGGAGCCTGAGGCGGTCAACCTGCTGCTCGACCCGGGCCTGGCCTTCGGCACCGGCACCCACCCGACCACCGCACTGTGCCTGGAATGGCTCGACGGCCAGGACCTGAAAGACACCCAGGTGCTCGACTTCGGTTGCGGCTCGGGCATCCTCGCCATCGCCGCGCTGCTGCTCGGTGCCCGTGAAGCGGTCGGTACCGACATCGACGTGCAGGCCCTGGAAGCCTCGCGCGACAACGCCGGACGCAATGGCATCGCCGACGAGAAATTCGCCCTGTACCTGCCCGAGCACATGCCGGCCATGCAGGCCGACGTACTGGTCGCCAACATCCTCGCCGGCCCGCTGGTCTCGCTGGCCCCGCAACTGTCCGGGCTGGTACGTCCGGGTGGCCTGCTGGCGCTGTCGGGGATTCTCGCCGAGCAGGGTGATGAAGTTGCCGCGGCCTACGCCAAGGACTTCGACCTCGACCCGATCGCCGTACGCGATGGCTGGGTACGCATCAGTGGTCGCCGCCGCTAAGTGCGCCTAGAATAACCTTCTGCATAACCCGGACCGCCGCATGACCGACAGTTTCGTCACCCAGTGCCCGCATTGCCAGACCAGCTTTCGCGTCAGCCACAATCAGTTGAGCGTGGCCCGCGGCATGGTGCGTTGCGGCGCCTGCCTGCAAGTGTTCAACGCCGCCCGGCAACTGCTGGAGCAAAGCGCGGCGCAGAACCCGCCTGCAGCGCCGGTGCCGGTCGAGCCAGTGGCGGAGCCCGCAAAAGCACCGAACCAGCACGAGTGGAGCGCCGCCGAGCTGGACCTCGACCAGCTCGACCTCGATCAGGAGCTGGCGCGCCTGGAACAGCGCGAAATCCAGCCGACCACCGAGTTCAAGGCCGCTGCACCACGCGAAGAGAGCCTCAGCGCGCACCGCGACAGCCCCGAGCAAGACGACCAGCACTGGCCCGACAGCCTGTTCAGCAGCCCGGCCGCCGAGCGCGAGCAACTCAGTGCCGAGCTCGACGCGCCGCAACCGCCGCTGATCGAGCAGGAAGCCCTGGACCTCGCGCCGGCACCCGGCGAGCGTACCGAGCCGTCGCTGTCGCTGGATGCCATCGATGACGACCTCGACGCCCCGCTGGCACCTGCCGCTGCGCTACGCGCCGATGATGACGAACTGCCCGGCGAGCGTCTGTCGGCGCGCGAGCCTGAGGACCCTCTGGACAGCCCCGAACCCGAGTTCGACGAGCGCCGCGAACCGGGCCTGGGCCCGGTCAGCAACCGCCCGGCGCGCAAGGAGCCGCTGCTCGACCTGGTCGACGATCCGATCCAGCTCGACTGGCAGAAGCCCAAGGTCAACTGGGCCCGGCGCCTGCTGTGGATCCTGTTGATTTTGCTGGCCGCTGCGGCCCTGGCCGGCCAATACATCTGGTACCAGTTCGACGAACTGGCCCGCCAGGACCGCTACCGACCGTGGTTCCAGGCGGTCTGTCCGACCGTCGGTTGCCAGGTGCCGTCGCGGGTCGATATCGCCCGGATCAAGAGCAGTAACCTGGTGGTGCGCAGCCACCCGGACTTCAACGGTGCCTTGATCGTCGATGCGATCATCTACAACCGGGCGCCCTTCGCCCAGCCGTTCCCGCTGCTGGAGCTGCGCTTTGCCGATCTCAATGGCCAGTTGATCGCCAGCCGCCGCTTCAAGCCCACCGAGTACCTCAGCGGTGAACTGGCCGGCAAGGGCGAAATGCCCAGCCAGACGCCGATCCACATCGCCCTGGACATCCTCGATCCGGGCCCCAAGGCGGTCAACTACAGCCTGTCGTTTCGGTCGCCGGAATAGTCGGCGAGCTGCAAGCCGTAAGCTTCAAGCCGCAAGTGAAAACGGATCAGCGTACGGGTCTGCTTTTTCTTGTGGCTTGAAGCTTGCAGCTTGCAGCTCAAAGCCAACTGTTCAGATTTTATCCAAATCGATCTTTATCCGGTCACCGAGAGCGGGTATCATGCCAACCCTTTTTCGAACTCTAAGATCGGCCCCCACAACAGGGAACTCCTATGTCGGCGGTACGCATCGGCCCATACACACTGCAGAACGCCCTGATCCTCGCGCCCATGGCCGGGGTCACGGACCAGCCCTTTCGTCAGTTGTGCCGACGAATGGGTGCAGGCCTGGTGGTGTCGGAGATGGTCAGCAGCGACATGAGCCTGTGGAACAGCCGCAAGTCGCGCCTGCGCATGATTCACGAAGGTGATCCCGAGCCGCGCTCGGTACAGATCGCCGGCGGTGACGCGCAGATGCTCGCAGCGGCGGCCCGGGCCAACGTCGAGGCCGGCGCGCAGATTATCGACATCAACATGGGCTGCCCGGCAAAAAAAGTCTGCAACAAGGCCGCAGGCTCTGCTTTATTGAAAGATGAAGCCCTGGTCAGCGAAATCCTCCACGCGGTGGTTGCCGCCGTGGACGTGCCGGTCACGCTGAAGATCCGCACTGGCTGGGACAGGGCCAACAAGAACGGCCTGACTGTGGCGAGGATCGCCGAGCAGGCCGGGATCCAGGCACTGGCGGTACATGGACGCACACGCGCCGACCTCTACACCGGTGAAGCCGAATACGACACCATCGCGGCGATCAAGCAGGCGGTGTCGATCCCGGTTTTTGCCAATGGCGATATCACTTCGCCAGAAAAAGCCCGGGCGGTGCTGGATGCCACCGGTGCCGACGGTCTGCTGATTGGCCGGGCTGCCCAAGGGCGGCCATGGATCTTTCGCGAGATCGAGCATTACCTGCGTACCGGCGAAAAACTGCCGGCACCGCAGCTGGACGAAGTGGAACGAATTCTGCTGGAGCACCTGACCGCGTTGCACGCCTTCTATGGCGATGTGATGGGCGTACGTATCGCCCGCAAGCACGTTGGTTGGTACCTGGCAACGCTACCGGGCGCCAAGGAGTTTCGCGCCCAGTTCAACCGTTTGGAAGACACGCAAGCGCAGTGCGCCAACGTTCGCGGCTTCTTCAGCGAGCGTGAACAGAGCCTTGAGACAGAGGACGGACAAGGGGTGGCCGCATGACGATGATGACCGAGACTTTAGTGAGTGGAACAACGCCCGTGAGCGACAACGTCAACCTGAAACAGCACCTGAATACGCCGAGCGAAGAGGGTCAGACCCTTCGCGGCAGTGTGGAAAAGGCGCTGCACAACTATTTCGCCCATCTGGAGGGCGCGGCCGTCACGGACGTGTACAACCTGGTGCTCTCGGAAGTCGAAGCGCCGTTGCTCGAAAGCGTAATGAACTACGTCAAGGGCAACCAGACCAAGGCCAGCGAGCTGCTCGGGCTCAACCGCGGCACCTTGCGCAAGAAACTCAAGCAGTACGATTTGTTGTAAGCAAGCATCCAAACCAGAAAAGGCGGCTCCCATTCGATGAGGTCGCCTTTTTTGCTGACTCCACCGCGTTATGGAATCTGAAATGACCGACCAGACTACCCGCCTGCCGATCCGCCGCGCCTTGATCAGCGTCTCCGACAAGACCGGGATCCTTGAATTCGCCCGTGAGCTGCAACAGCTCGGCGTCGAGATCCTGTCCACCGGCGGCACCTTCAAGTTGCTCCAGGACAATGGCGTTGCCGCGGTGGAAGTTGCCGATTACACCGGCTTCGCCGAAATGATGGACGGCCGGGTCAAAACCCTGCACCCGAAAATCCACGGCGGCATCCTCGGCCGTCGCGGTACCGACGACGCCATCATGGCCGAGCACGGGATCAAGCCGATCGATCTGGTCGCGGTCAACCTCTACCCGTTCGAAGCCACTATCTCCAAGCCGGGCTGTGACCTGCCGACCGCCATCGAGAACATCGACATCGGCGGCCCGACCATGGTCCGCTCGGCGGCCAAGAACCACAAGGACGTCGCCATCGTGGTCAACGCCAGCGACTACGGCCAGGTCCTGGAAAGCCTCAAGGCCGGTGGCCTGACCTACGCCCAGCGCTTCGACCTGATGCTCAAGGCATTCGAGCACACTGCAGCCTACGACGGCATGATCGCCAACTACATGGGCACCGTGAACCAGGCCGCTGAAACCCTCAGCACCGAAGGTCGCAGCGAATTCCCGCGGACCTTCAACAGCCAGTTCACCAAGGCCCAGGAAATGCGCTACGGCGAGAACCCGCACCAGAGCGCGGCGTTCTATGTCGAGGCCAAGCCGGCCGAAGCCGGCATCGCCACCGCGGTGCAGTTGCAGGGCAAGGAGCTGTCGTACAACAACGTGGCCGATACCGACGCCGCGCTGGAATGCGTGAAGAGCTTCGTCAAGCCGGCCTGCGTCATCGTCAAGCACGCCAACCCGTGCGGCGTGGCGGTCAGCCCCGACGCTGAAGGCGGTATCCGCCAGGCTTACGAGCTGGCGTACGCCACCGATACCGAATCGGCGTTCGGCGGCATCATCGCCTTCAACCGCGAACTGGACGCCGAAACCGCCAAAGCCATCGTCGAGCGCCAGTTCGTCGAAGTGATCATCGCCCCGAGCGTCAGCGACGAAGCCCGCGCCGTGGTGGCGGCCAAGGCCAACGTGCGCCTGCTGGCCTGCGGCGAGTGGTCGGCAGAACGTGCCGCTGCCTGGGACTTCAAGCGCGTCACCGGCGGCCTGCTGGTACAAAGCCGCGACATCGGCATGATCACCGAGGGCGACCTGAAAGTGGTCACCAAGCGTGCGCCGAGCGAGCAAGAAATCCACGACCTGATCTTCGCCTGGAAAGTGGCCAAGTACGTCAAGTCCAACGCCATCGTCTACGCCAAGAACCGCCAGACCATCGGTGTCGGCGCCGGCCAGATGAGCCGCGTCAACTCCGCCCGTATCGCTGCGATCAAGGCCGAGCACGCCGGCCTGCAGGTTCAGGGCGCGGTCATGGCATCGGACGCGTTCTTCCCGTTCCGTGATGGCATCGACAACGCTGCCAAGGTCGGCATCACCGCGGTGATCCAGCCAGGTGGCTCGATGCGCGATGCCGAAGTCATCGCCGCCGCTGACGAAGCCGGCATTGCCATGGTCTTCACCGGTATGCGTCACTTCCGTCACTGATACCAGGACCTGGTGCCAGGCTCTGTGGGAGCGGGCTTGACCCGCGATTGCGATCTGTCAGTTACAGCGCATCGCGGGTCAAGCCCGCTCCCACAAGAGTCCCGCCAACCAGCATTATCCGAATTAGCTTCATAGAGGTTTTGACATGAACGTTTTGATTATCGGTAGCGGCGGTCGTGAACACGCCCTGGCCTGGAAAGTCGCTCAGGACCCACGGGTCGAAAAAGTCTTCGTTGCCCCGGGCAACGCTGGCACCGCCACTGAAGCCAAGTGCGAGAACGTCGACATCGACGTCAGCGCTTTGGAGCAACTGGCCGATTTCGCCGAAAAAAATGTCGCCCTGACCATCGTCGGCCCTGAGGGCCCGCTGGTTGCCGGTGTCGTCGACCTGTTCCGCAGCCGCGGCCTGGACTGCTTTGGTCCAACCAAGGGCGCGGCCCAGCTGGAAGGTTCCAAAGCCTTCACCAAGGACTTCCTGGCGCGCCACAAGATCCCGACTGCCGACTACCAGAACTTCACCGAGATCGAGCCGGCCCTGGCCTACCTGCGGGAAAAAGGCGCACCGATCGTGATCAAGGCCGACGGCCTGGCCGCCGGTAAAGGCGTGATCGTCGCCATGACCCTGGGCGAGGCCGAAGACGCCGTACGCGACATGCTCGCCGGCAACGCCTTTGGTGACGCAGGTTCGCGCGTGGTGATCGAAGAGTTCCTCGACGGCGAGGAAGCCAGCTTCATCGTCATGGTCGACGGCCACAACGTGCTGCCAATGGCTACCAGCCAGGACCACAAGCGCGTCGGCGACGGCGACACCGGCCCCAACACCGGCGGCATGGGCGCCTACTCGCCAGCGCCAGTGGTCACCGCCGACGTGCACCAGCGCGTCATGGACCAGGTGATCTGGCCGACCGTGCGCGGCATGGCCGAGGAAGGCAACGTCTACACCGGCTTCCTCTATGCCGGCCTGATGATCGATAAAGCCGGTAACCCGAAAGTCATCGAGTTCAACTGCCGCTTCGGCGACCCGGAAACCCAGCCGGTCATGCTGCGCCTGGAGTCGAGCCTGGTGCTGCTGATCGAAGCCGCTTTCGCCAAGGCCCTGGACAAGGTCGAAGCGCAGTGGGATCCGCGTCCGAGCCTGGGCGTGGTGCTGGCTGCTGGCGGCTACCCTGGCGACTACAGCAAAGGCGCGGTCATCCACGGCCTGGATGCTGCAGCGCAGATTGAAGGCAAGGTGTTCCACGCCGGTACCGCGCTCAAGGACGGCCAGGTAGTTGCCACTGGCGGCCGCGTACTGTGCGCCACCGCCATGGGCAGCAGCGTCGAGTCGGCCCAGCAACAAGCCTACCGCCTGGCAGCCGAGATCAACTGGGATGGCAGCTTCTACCGCAAGGACATCGGCTACCGTGCCATTGCCCGCGAACGCGGTGAACACCAGGAGTAAACCGGTGCCTGGTGGCAGCGGCGCGACGAGCGCCCTGCCCCCGGCTCGTCGACAGGGCCCGCCATGGGCCTTGCCTTCGGCTTGGCGCGCCGCGCATAGTTACCATCCGGCATTTGGCTAAGAAGGGATTTCGTCTTGCGTTGGCTCAGGATTGCCATTGGTCTCACCGTCAGCTTGCTGACCCTGCTCTGCCTGTTCCCGGCCGTGGCCGAACAGGGCAGTGGTTGGGCGGTATTGCTTGACGACCAGGCCAGCCTGCAATTGAGCGATGTACGTTCCGAACGCTACCGCAACCAGTTCAGTCCCCTCGAACTCAACGAACTCAACGCTGCCACGCCCGACCAGGCGTTGTGGCTGCACTATCGGCTGGAACCCGGACAGCAGGAAAAACTGCTGCGGGTGTTCGCCCCCGACCTGTCACGGCTGGACCTCTACGCCCTGCAAGGCGACCGGCTGATCAAGCAGATCCACAACGGTCGCCAGAGCGACAGCGGCGACCCTTACCTGCGCAGCAGCGACCATGTCCTGGCCCTGCCCAACAGCACGCAACCGCTGGATGTGTACCTGCGCCTGGTGTCGGAACACCAGCTGCGTCCGGCCATCAGCCTCGAGCCTGCCGCCCAGGCCGCCGCCGACCAGCGCCAGCCGCTGTTCTTCGGCCTGTTGTTCGGCTGCCTGCTGATGCTGATGCTGCACAACCTGATCCGCTTCGCTTACTCACGCTCCAGTACCAGCCTGGCCCTGGCGGTCTACCACGCGCTGATGCTGCTCAGCGCACTGATTCTGCTCAACCTCAGCGGCCCCTGGTGGAGCCTCTGGCATTCGGCACAAACACCGGCGGCCTACCTTACTGCCCTGCTGGCATCGCTGGCCGGCCTGACCTTTACCCTGCGCTTCTTCACGCCTTGCGAGCAACCGCGCCTGAGCCGCCTGCTGCAGGGCGAGATGCTGCTGATCGCGCTGTGCGGCCTGTTGCTGTTGTTCGTCGATACCTTGCCGCTGAACCTGATGACCTATGCGCTGATGGCCGTCGGTAGCCTGAGCATGCTGCTGGTGGCCAGCTACCACTGGTACAAGGGGTATGCCCCGGCGCGGCTGTTCGCCCTGGCCATGCTGGCGTTCAACATCGGTTGCCTGGTGGTGTTGCCGGCCCTGCTCGGCCTGACCCGCACGCCGACCCAATGGCTGCTGTTCATTCTCCTCGGGCTCACCAGTTTCAGCGGCCTGCTGCTCAACCTGGCCGTCAGCGAGCGCTTGCGGCGCATCAGCGAAGAGCGCTTCAGCGCCAGCCGCGAACTGGCCGCCAGCAACGCCGAGATCAACGCCAAGGCCGAGTTCCTGGCCAAGATCAGCCATGAGATCCGCACGCCCATGAACGGCGTGCTGGGCATGACCGAGCTGCTGCTCGGCACCCCGCTGTCGGTCAAGCAACGCGACTACGTGCAGACCATCCACAGCGCCGGCAACGAGCTGCTGACCCTGATCAACGAGATTCTCGACATCTCCAAGCTCGAATCCGGGCAGATCGAGCTGGATGACGTGCAGTTCGACCTCAATGCCCTGATCGAGGATTGCCTGAGTATCTTCCGGGCCAAGGCCGAGCAGCAGAACATCGAACTGATCAGCTTCACCCAGCCGCAGGTACCGCGGGTCATCAGTGGCGACCCGACGCGTCTGCGCCAGGCCTTGCTGAGCCTTTTGGAAAACGCCCTGAAGAAAACCGACCAGGGCGAGATCCTGCTGGTGGTCGCCCTCGACCAGCGCGGCGACAGCCCGCGCCTGCGCATTGCCGTGCAGGACAGCGGCGAACCGATCCCGCCGGGCGAGCGCGAAGCGCTGCTGCAGGCAGAGCTGCACAGCAAGCACTTCCTCTCCAGCAACAAGCTCGGCGGCCACCTGGGGCTGGTCATCGCCAAGCAACTGATCACCCTGATGCAGGGCGAGTTCGGCATCAAGACCAGCCACAACATGGGCAACACCCTGTGGATGACCCTGCCGCTCGACCCGCACCGCCTCGAACAGCCACCCACCGACCTCGACGGCCCGCTGCGCGGCGCCCGGGTGCTGGTGGTGGACGACAACGACACCTGCCGCAAGGTCCTGGTCCAGCAGTGCAGCGCCTGGGGCATGAACGTCAGCGCCGTGCCGTCGGGCAAGGAAGCCCTGGCCCTGTTGCGCACCAAGGCGCACCTGCGCGATTACTTCGATGCGGTGCTGCTCGATCAGAACATGCCGGGCATGACCGGCATGCAACTGGCGGCGAAGATCAAGGAAGACCCGAGCCTGAACCACGACATCCTGCTGGTGATGCTCACCGGTATCAGCAACGCGCCAAGCAAGGTCATCGCCCGCAATGCCGGGGTCAAGCGCATCCTTGCCAAGCCGGTGGCCGGCTACACTCTCAAGACCACCCTGGCCGAAGAGCTGTCCCAGCGCAGCAAGGGCCAGCCGAGCATCCCGGTGCAGACCGGGCTGTCGGCGCCACTGAACCTGCCCAGCGATTTCCGCATCCTGGTGGCCGAGGACAACAACATCTCGACCAAGGTGATCCGTGGCATGCTCGGCAAGCTGAGCCTGGAGCCGGACACCGCCAGCAATGGCGAGGAAGCCCTGCAGGCGATGAAGGCCAACCATTACGACCTGGTGTTGATGGACTGCGAAATGCCAGTGCTCGATGGCTTCTCGGCCACCCAGCAACTGCGCATCTGGGAAGTCAGCAACCAGCGCCGGCGCACACCGGTGGTGGCCCTGACCGCGCACATCCTCGCCGAGCACAAGGAACGCGCACGCCTGGCCGGCATGGACGGGCACATGTCCAAACCGGTGGAACTGTCGCAGTTGCGCGAGCTGATCGAGCATTGGGTGGCGCATCGCGAAGCCGAATCAAGTCAGATTCCAACCCCGTAATTCGCATACACTTGCTCCACATCACCCTTGCCGCGAGCCTCGACCATGCTCCATGAGTTGTTCAGCGTCTACCTGAAAATGCTCGTGCTCTACAGCCCGTTCTTCGTGCTCTCGTGCTTTATCAGCCTGACCCGCGGCTACTCCAGCAAGGAGCGCAAGCAACTGGCCTGGCGCGTGGCAATCGCCGTGCTGATCGCCAGCGTATTGCTATACCTGTTCGGCAGGGTGATCTTCGGCATATTCGGCATCACCGTGGATGCATTTCGCATCGGTGCCGGCAGCGTGCTGTTCATTTCCGCGCTGGGCATGGCCCAGGGCAAGTCGGCGGTGCAGACCGACAACGTGCAGCAGGATGTAACCATCGTGCCGCTGACCATCCCCCTGACCGTCGGCCCCGGTACCATCGGTGCACTGCTGGTAATGGGGATTGGCCAGCCGCACTGGGACGACAAGCTGCTGGCCATCGTCAGTATTGCCATGGCCAGCTTTACCGTCGGCCTGGTGTTGTACCTGTCGAACCGTATCGAGCGGATTCTCGGCGACCAGGGCCTGCAGATTGTCAGCCGTTTGATGGGGTTGTTTGTCTGCGCCCTGGCGGCGCAGATCATCTTTACCGGAATCAAGGGTTACCTGGTGCCCTAAAGCTCCAGTTCAAGGATTTCCCGCAGGGCGATAGTCGCCAGGCTCCGCTCCACCTTGCTTCTGAACTGTTGATCGAACAGACGGGTGTTAAAGCGCACCAGCTCGGCCCTGACCTGCTGGTGCCGGCGTTTACGAAACAGAAAGCCGGCGGTGATTTGCGATTGCTCAAGCTCTTCGTAATACAGCACCATATCCACCGAGCCATTTCGGCCCGGCGCACACGGCAACAACTGAAACACGCCCTGCTCACGCGTACGCCGCTCAAACTGTACCAAGGCCCTGGCGTCCTGCTTGAGCCCCCGCATGGCCAATTCCGTCGAACTTGCATACTGGCTGCCGGCGACGGCCGAGATGGCCTTTAGCGCGCTATCGACAACATCCGAGCGCTCGTTGCCCGGCCAATGGACCTCGCTAGGCGGCACCGCGTCCCAGCCGTAGAACTTCAGCTTGTTCTTGTAATAGCTGAACCAGTCCTGAACCTGGCCCTGCTCGTGGACAAAGCGCGTTTCCTGCTCGGCCTGCAGTATTGCCAGCTGTACCGAGCTGCGCTGCCCCGGCGACAAGCCGGGCATGAACGACATCAGGCTTGCGCCCACTACGGCTACCTGTTGTTCACTCATGGATGCCTCCTGGCAGATTCCTGGTCAACGAAGGATGCTCTTGTTGCTTACGCTCGATCAAAGCTCGCAACTGAACACGCTGCGGCTCGTACTGCTGACCATCCAGATGCGCCACCAGCCCTTTGACCAACACCTCCCCCTGAAACCCCTTGGCAAGCAACGGCCCCTCGATACTGACCTGCTCTACCGGCTCCGACGCATGCAAGGCGATGCTGCACAGGCTGATGACAGGCCCTGGATGAACCAGGCCAATCTCAAGGGCAATACGCGTGCCACACTCGCGCCCCTCGAAAGTGAAGTCGCGAAATTCATCCAGGCTGCTCTGCGTGCCGTTGAGCCTGCCCAAGGCCGCTTCAATGATGCCGTCCGCCGTCTCGTACTGGCTGTCCAGCCACAGGCGCAACGGCTGAATGGGCGCCAGCAACGAGCCGGCGCTTGCAGACTGCGTATCGTGGTAGAACTGGGTGATGATCCACCCCCGCGCCGAGAGTTCCTTTCGGTAACTTCCAAACCAGGCTTGATAGTGCTCGAAGCGCGACCCGGCCAGCTTGTTGGCCCGTAACTGCGAATACAGCAGCGAGTCGAACACCGCCTGGCGCTGGGCAGGCGCCACTTGCGGGGCAATCAACAGCAAGGTGCCGCCCGCCGTGCATACCGAATAGTCATCCGTTTCCATGGTCTTTGCTCCTGCAAAGGCAGGATGGCCCGCCTGACGAGCCATCCCGAACAATCAGATCTCGTAGTCCAGTACGTTATTGATGCTGCGCTCGCCGAGTCTCCCTTCAATGGTGGCGCGTACGCCCTCATACACTGACTTGTTGAACGACAGTGCTGCAGAGCCGGTGTAGAACTCGGCAGAGCTGCTGTTCCATTCCAGAACGAAGACATCCAGGTCCTTGGCAGAGGTGTCCGAATGTAGGCAGCTCATGGCCAGGACCACTTCACCCTCAGAGGTTTCGATACAGGAGGCCAGACCGATGGTGGCGGTTTTTTTGTTTTTGACGTTGCGATCAAACAGCTTCTGCGCCTGCTCGACCTGCCCCAGCTTTGCCAGCGCATCGCCAGTCAGCTTGTTCAGCGCCACACCGACGGGGCCGCCCATCACCGCAGTGCCTATCGCGCCCAGCGCCTTGGAGGCGACGGCACCGACAGTCAACGTCTTGGAGGAAGTAAATTCGCGCTCATAGCTACGACGTGCGGTGACCCAGCCGCAGTCCTGCAGAACTTTAAGAAACTGCTTGAACCAGGCTTCACCCTGGCCTTCCTGGTCATACAGCTTGCTGGCCACCAGCGATGCGAACTGGTAAGAGTTTTTCACGTCGGTGCGGCTTTGCACGGACATGCCAGCACCAAACGCCATCAGCGATTGTTCCAGAACTGCAGCGGTATTGGTGCTCAGAATTTCGGCGGTGTCGTTCATTTCGAATAGCCCTTTTCATGAAGCCCCGGTCGCCATCGACGGGGGGCTTCACGCTATTCGAGACGGCCGCTTCAATCAGGATCGAAAGCCTTCCACGGCAGCATCAATGCTGCGGTGGATACCAACGCGGGGTATAGACCCACTGACCACCGTCTGCGCGGGCAAACTCGCAGGTCGTCGAGGATCCGACCAGCACCATGGTGCGCATATCGACCATGTCCGTTTGCAGCTCACCGAGACTGACCACCCTCAGTGTCTGACCCGGCCTACCGATGTCGCGGCCAAGGACTACAGGAGTCAGCTCGGCTCGATGCTGGCGGACAATTTCCAGGGCCCGCCCGAGCTGCCACGGCCGCGAGCGCGAGATCGGGTTGTAGAAGGCCAGCGCCAGGTCGGCCTGGCAGGCCAGGTCCAGGCGCTTCTCGATGATCGACCAGGGCTTGAGGTTGTCCGACAGCGACAGCACGCAGAAGTCGTGGCCCAAGGGAGCGCCGGCCTGCGCTGCAGTTGCCAGGGAAGCGGAAACGCCGGGCAGCATTTCCAGCTCCACTGCGTGCCAATCCGGATCGTTCGACTCGTGCAGCGCTTCGAGCACCGCCGCGGCCATGGCGAACACACCAGGGTCGCCCGAAGACACCACCACTACCGAACGCCCTTGCGCCGCCAGCTCGAAGGCATGCCGGGCACGCTGCATCTCTTCGCGGTTGTCGGTGCAATGCAGCACCTGATCGGCACGGAACGGCCCGGCCATGCGCACATAAGTTTCATAGCCGAGTATGTCGTTGGCCCGCGCCAGCTCCGCCTTGACCGCCGGCACCATCAGGTCGGCAGCGCCAGGCCCGAGGCCGATCACCGCCAGGCGCCCGCGGGCGCGGCCGATCTGCTGCGGATCGATCGGCTGGTTCGAGACCACGATGGCCAGGCCATCGCTCACCGACTGTGGTGGCAGCAATTGCGGCAGTGCCTGAGCGGCCAGGGCGCTGGCATCACCAGCACCCGGGGCAAAGCGCAAGTCCACGCCCAGCTCGGCAGCAGCCGCGTGCAGGGCCGGGTTGGCCATGTGCTGCTCTGCGGCCAGCAGGCAAGCCAGCGCCGGCTCGGCAATCCGCGCCGCCTGCAGGGCAGCGCGAATGGCCTGGGCCAGTTCCGGCAGCACTTCGCTGACCGCGACCATGACACAACGCGGGTAGATCACCAGCTCATTGGCCGAGGCTGCACGGGCATCACAACCAACATGAATCGCCAGGTGCGCCTGCTCGCTTTGCGGCAGCTGCGCCTGTTCAAGCCAGGGCGCAGCGCCGTCGATACGCACGCTTTCGCCGGCCAGCAGGTCGGAGACGAAACGCTTGCCCAGCTCAAGGTCGGCCAGGGCATAACCGCTGGGCGGGTTGAGCAGGCAGGTACCGAAACGTAGCTCGCCACTGGTGGTGATCGCCGCCGCCACGCCCAGGCCGGCGCCGATTTCCCGGGCCATGCGATTGACCCCGCCGAGCCCGCCGAGCAGCGGCACCACAGCGCTGCCATCCTCGGCCACCGCCAGCACCGGCGGCTCGGCGCCCTTCTCCAGCAACAGGCCGGCCAGGGTGCGGATGACGATACCGGCAGCGCACAGGGCGATGATCGGCGTGTCTTGCTGATAGAGCTGGCGCACGGTGGCGCCGAATTCCTGGTAACTGCGGTCGGCGCCTTCGACCCGGCCCTCAAGGCCATGGATCAATGCGTCCGGGTACAACTGCTGGATCTTGCGGGCAGTGGCCAGGCTGCCGTTGCCAAGGATGACAATGGCCGGGGCTTTACGGGTCATCAACCTTGCCACCTTTCACCGGGCACGATGATCAGCGAGAAGTACGGCGAGGACTGCGGATCGACCTGGTCCAGGGCGACGATCTTCTGGTTGGCCATGGTTGCCCGCTCCACATACAGGGCACGCTCGGCCAGGCCGAGCTCGGCCAGCACATCGCGAACCTTGGGGAAGTTACGCCCAAGTTTCATGATCACCGCGGCATCGGCATCGGCCAGGCGGCGCTTGAGTTCGTCATACGCCAGCACGCCGGAGAGTACCGACAGGCTCTGGTTGCGATACACCAGCGGCGCACCGAGCACAGAGGCGCCGCCGAGCATCGAGCAGACCCCCGGGATCACTTGCGCATCGTAGCGCTCGGCGAGGCGGTCGTGCAGGTACATGTAGGAGCCGTAGAAGAACGGATCGCCTTCGCAGATCACCGCCACATCGCGGCCGGCATCCAGGTGCGCGGCAACCTCAAGGCTGGCGGCATCGTAAAAGTCGCTGATGACCTGTTCATAAGACAACGGCGCCGGCAGCACCTCGGTGGTCACCGGGTACACCAGCGGCAGCAAGGTCTGGGCTTCCTGCAGATGGCTTTCGATGATGCCGAAGGCGTTGCCGCGCTTGCCCTTGGCGACAAAGTAGGCCACCACCGGCGACTCGCGCAGCAAACGCAGCGCCTTGACGGTAATCAGTTCTGGATCGCCGGGGCCAACGCCCAGGCCCAGCAAACGTCCACGAGCCTGCATCATTCGACCTCCGTGGCCAGGGCATTGACCGCGGCGGCGGCCATGGCGCTGCCGCCCAGGCGCCCTTGCATGATCACGAACGGCACGCCACGGCTGTCGGCAGCGAGCATCGCCTTGGACTCGGCGGCGCCAACAAAGCCCACCGGGAAGCCGAGAATCAACGCCGGTTTAGGCGCGCCAGCGTCGAGCATTTCCAGCAGGTAGAACAGCGCAGTCGGCGCGTTGCCGATAACTACCACGCTGCCTTCCAGGTGCGGCCGCCACAGCTCCAGGGCCACCGCCGAGCGGGTGTTGCCCAGCTCGCGGGCAAGTTCCGGCACCTGCTCGTCGCGCAGGGTGCAGATCACCGAGTTGTTGGCTGGCAGGCGTGCACGGGTAATACCCTCGGACACCATCCGCGCATCGCAGAGGATCGGCGCGCCGGCGGCCAGGGCATCACGCCCGGCCTTGCCGGCACCCGGGGAGAACTGCAGGCCATCGATTGCATCGACCATGCCGCAGGCGTGTATCACGCGGACCGCAAGCTTTTCCAGATCGGCCGGGATGCGATCGAGCCGGGCTTCCTCTCGAATGATCGCGAAGGAATTGCGATAGATCTCCTGACCATCGCGGATGTAATCAATCATCAAGGGTGCTCCGTGAGCAGGCGTCTAGCAGTGCGCCGGCTTCTTTTAGTGTGAGGTTGCGTGCGCGCAGGCGGCCGAAGCCAGGCTCGGTTGCGTCACGCAGGTACAAGTCGTAGTGGCCGGGGCTTTGCGCCAGCAAGGTGGCGGGCGCCACGTGGGCCATGGCGCACGAGCGCAGGCAGCCGCTCAAGTGCACGCTGGCCGGTGCTCCGGGTGCCAGCATGGTGGCCAGCAGGCGCGCATCGCCCTTGGTTTCGGCCTGGCCTTTGGCGCAGCCGGCGCAACCGGTGCAGGCGACCAGGCGCGCCAGTCGATCATGGGTCGAGACCAACAGCCCCAATCGGGCCAGGCCGTCGACCACTTGCCCGGCATGATGGTGGCCAATGTTGGGCAGCAGCACGCCCTGCCAAGGGGTCATGCGCAAGGTGCCGTCGCCCTGCTCCCGTGCCAGCCGGGCCGCAGCGCGCAGCATCGAAGGGTTCAGACGCCCCAGGGGCGCTGCCGAACCGACGGCGCTCAGGCCGTGTTGCAGCTGTGGATAAATCCCCAGATAGCCCGCCGTTACCGGCGAGCGACGCCACTGGCAAACCGCCGCATCCGCCCGCACCGGCAAAACCAGCCCGGCGATAAACGCCTCGGGCGTATGTTCGCTGAGCAACTGGCGCATCCGCGTCTGCTCTGGCCGGGCCAGATCGAGAAAGCGCTTGAGTACCGCCAGTACCAGTTCGTGCCCGCGTGTCAGGGGTACAGCACCCAACGGCGCATCCGCGGCCGGGCAACCGGCAAGGCCGAATGCCAGCCACAGTTCGTCGTCAAGCTTCAGCGGGCTGAGCCACAGGTCATGGGGGTGTTCAAGCATCGCCAGGGCCTCGCCGCCATCCAGCTGCACGGCGAACTTGGCCGAGAGCTGATGAAAACGCGGGGTGGTTTCCAGCGACTGCAGCACCTGCTGCGCCAAAGGCCGGGTATCGAACAGCATCTGCCGATCAAGGCCGGCGACGGGGCTGAGCATCAGGTTGCGCACATCGTCGCCGGCGGCCTCGCGCGGGCCCAGGCCTGCGGCCAGCAGCCCTTCGATCAGCCCGGCGTGGTCGCCGCCGATGCCGCGAATCTGCAGGTTGCCACGGTTGGTGACTTCGATTTCACCACCGGCATAACGCTCGGCCGCAGCGGCCACGGCCTCGGCCTGAGCCGCCGTCAGCGCCCCGCCGGCCAGCTTGATCCGGCAGATGCCGCCGTCCAGCGCCTGGACGATGCGCCACAACCCCGGACAGGCCGAGGGACGCAGCGAAGCTTGGGGCTGGTGGGCCGATACAGGCTGGTTCAAAAGGTCACCCGGCAATCGTGAAAAGGCACTTCAGTGTAGAAGGCGCGGTATTATGCCTGCTTTGTCCGAAGGCATGAAAAGCCTGCCGGTCGGATTGCGTTGAATTGAGGAAATCCATGTCGCCCTGGCTGACAATAGTAGGTATCGGTGAAGACGGCTTCAGTGGCCTGGGCAAGCAGGCCCGGCGCGCGCTGCTGGGCGCTTCACGGGTGTTTGGCGGCCAGCGCCAGCTGGACCTGCTGCCGCACTGCATCAGCGGCGAACGCCTGCTGTGGCCCAGCCCGTTTTCCCTGGCGCCGGTACTGGCCCTGCGCGGCGAGCCGGTGTGCGTGCTGGCCAGCGGCGACCCGATGTTCTATGGCGTAGGCGCAAGCCTTGCGCGCCAGCTCGACGTCAGCGAAATGAACGTGTTGCCGATGCCCTCTTCCTGCGCCCTGGCCGCCGCCCGCCTGGGTTGGCCACTGCAGGAGGTGCTGACGCTCTCGCTGGTGGCGCGGCCGATCGCTGCGCTCAACGCCCAACTGTACAGCGGCGTGCGCCTGCTGGTGCTGAGCAACGATGGCAGCAGCCCGGCCGCGATCGCCGCCCTGCTGCGCGAACGCGGTTTCGCGCTGAGCCGCCTGCAGGTCTTCGAGCACCTGGGCGGCAGCGCCGAGCGTCGCCTCGAGGGCACTGCCGCGCACTGGCCGCACCCGCAAGTTGCCGACTTGAACCTGGTCGCCATCGAATGCCTGGCCACGCCCGATGCACCGCGCCTGTCGCCGCTTGCCGGTCTGCCAGACAGCGCCTTCAGACACGACGGCCAGCTGACCAAGCGCGATGTGCGCGCCATCACTCTGGCGCGCCTGGCCCCGCAGCCGGGCGAACTGCTCTGGGATGTCGGCGCCGGCAGCGGCTCGATCGGTATCGAGTGGATGCGCGCCCACCCCAGTTGCCGGGCGTTGGCGATCGAGTCCGACGAGGGCCGCCAGCAACTGATCGAACACAACCGCGATGCCCTTGGCGTGCCTGGCCTGCAGTTGATTCGAGGTCGTGCGCCGATGGCCCTGCAGGGCCTGGAACGCCCGGATGCGATCTTCATCGGTGGCGGCGTGACCCGCGAAGGCGTGCTGCAACACTGCTGGCAGCAACTGCGCCCGGGTGGCCGCCTGGTGGCCAATGCCGTGACCCTGCAAAGTGAACTGGCGCTGGTCAACTGGCGCGAGCAGCATGGCGGCGAGCTGACCCGCATCCATATCGCCCAGGCGCAACCCCTGGGCGAGTTCGACACCTGGCGCCAGGCCCTGCCGATCACCCTGCTAGACGCGGTCAAGCCTGCCGATGCGTGACGAAACCCGCGAACAACCCGCGCCACTGCGCAGCGGCCTGACCACTGGCAGTTGCGCCACCGCCACTAGCCTGGCGGCGGCGCGGCTGCTGCTGGGCGGCCAGAGCAACGATGCGGTGCAGATCACCTTGCCCAAGGGCAAGGTGGTGCAGATGCGCCTGGAGTTTTGTCGCCTGCACGAGGACGGCGCCGAAGCCGGCACCCTCAAGGATGCCGGCGATGACCCGGACGTGACCCACGGCGCCCTGCTCTACAGCCGCGTGCGCCTGCAGGCCGAACCCGGTGTGCGCTTTGTTGCCGGCCACGGCGTCGGCACGGTGACCCGCCCAGGCCTGGTGCTCGGCGTGGGTGAACCGGCGATCAACCCGGTACCACGCAGGATGATGACCGAGCACCTGCTGCGCCTGGCCGCCGAATTCGCCTACAGCGGCGGCTTCGAGGTCACGGTAAACGTGCAGGACGGCGAAAGCCTGGCGCTGAAGACCATGAACCCGCGTCTGGGCATTCTTGGCGGCCTGTCGATCCTCGGCACCAGCGGCATTGTCCGGCCGTTCTCCTGCTCGGCCTATATCGCCTCGATCCACCAGGGCATCGACGTGGCCAAGACCAACGGCTACCAGCACATCGCCGCCTGCACCGGCAATGCCAGCGAAGACACCATGCGCCGGGTCTACAACCTGCCGGAAATCGCCCTGATCGAAATGGGCGATTTTGTCGGCGCGGTGCTCAAGCACCTGCGCAAGGTGCCTGTGGATAAACTCAGCCTGTGCGGCGGCTTCGGCAAGATCAGCAAGCTGGCCGCCGGGCACATGGACCTGCACAGCCGCCATTCGAGCATCGACCTGCCGCAACTGGCCGACTGGGCTGCAGCCATTGGTGCCGACCCGGCGTTGCAAGACGCTATTCGCCAGGCCAACACCAGCCAGCAGGCCCTGGCCCTCGCCAGTGCCGCCGGCATTGCCCTGGGTGATGCGGTCTGCGCCCACGCCCTGGCCTTTGCCCGCAGCGTGGTGCCGGCGCAGGTGCAGGTGGAAGTGTTCGCCATTGATCGTCAGGGCGGCATCGTAGGCCATGCGGGGGGCTTTGCATGACGCGCATCCTGTTGCTCGGCGGCGTCACCGAGGCGCTGGCCATTGCCCGCACCCTGGGCCCACAGCACGTCTACAGCCTGGCCGGGATCGGCCGGGTGCCTACTGACCTGGACTGTCAGCTACGGGTCGGCGGGTTTGGCGGCGCCGAGGGCCTGGCCGCTTACCTGCGCGCAGAACGCATCGACCTGCTGATCGACGCCACTCACCCCTATGCCGCCCGCATCAGCGCCAACGCCGCCCACGCCGCGCAACTCACCGGTGTGCCGTGCTGGGCGTTGCGCCGCCCGGCCTGGCAAGCCCAGGCCAGCGATGACTGGCGCGAGGTGAGCGACTGGGCCGAACTGATCGACGCCCTGCGCCCGTTCCAGCGCCCGCTGTTCACCCTCGGCCGTGAGCCGTTGCAGCATCTGCACGAAATTCCCGCCCATCAATTCTGGACCTTGCGCGCCCTCGAAGCCTGCCCCGGCAATGCACGCTGCGAAGTGATCGGCGCCCGCGGGCCATTCCACCTGGAAGACGAACGCACGCTGTTCGAGCGTCGGCAGATCGATGTGCTGATCAGCAAGAACAGCGGCAGCGGGGCGACCGAGCCTAAATTGCAAGTGGCACGTGAGCGCAGCCTACCGGTACTGGTGCTTCGCAGGCCTGACCTCCCTCCCGCCACTCGCAGTTTCTCGACGGTTCAAGCACTGCTGCAAGCACTTCAGTGAGTATTTTCCAAGGGCAAAGGCATATCCCGTTGACAGATGTCGGCGCTCTTTTAAACTTGGATATACATTTGGCATATACAACGAGGTGGATCATGGAGCAAGGTGCCGTCTTCAAGAGCAACCGCAGCCAAGCTGTGCGCCTGCCCAAGTCCGTAGCCCTGCCAGAGGATGTCAAACGCGTGGATATAGTCGCAGTGGGGCGAACCCGAATTATTTCTCCCTCCGGTGAAGCCTGGGACAGCTGGTTCGAAGGTCAGGATGTCAGCCCGGACTTCATGGCCGAACGTGAGCAAGACACCGATCAGGAGCGTGAGGGGTTCTGATGCTCAAGTACATGCTCGATACCAACATCTGCATCTTCACCCTCAAGAACAAGCCTCTGGTCGTACGTGAAGCATTCAATCGCCATTACGGCCAACTGTGCATCAGCACAGTGACGCTGATGGAATTGATGTATGGCGCTGAAAAATCCGCTGCACCTGAACGCAATCTTGCCGTAGTCGAAGGATTCGCCGCACGCCTGGAGGTCCTCAGTTACGATGATCGTGCTGCGGCTCACAGCGGTCAGTTGCGTGCAGAGTTGGCCCGAGCCGGAACACCGATTGGCCCCTATGACCAGATGATTGCCGGACATGCGCGTTCATTGGGGTTGCTACTGGTAACCAACAACATCCGCGAATTCCAGCGTGTTCCTGGGCTGCGCGTGGAAGACTGGCTCAACCCCGCTCAATAGCCCATCGCCCTCTGAGTGCCTTAAACTACCCCCTCCTCCCCCCGGAAGACCTCACCCATATGGAAATGCAATGGTGGATCTGGCTGGTATTCGGTTTCGGCCTCGTAGTGCTCGAACTGGTCCTGCCAACCTTCTTCATCCTCTGGTTCGGCATTGGTGCCGTGCTGGTTTCGTTCATTGCCTTCCTGGCGCCGAGCCTGCAGCTCGATATGCAGGTGCTGCTGTGGGTGGTGTTCTCGTCGATCACCACGCTGCTGTGGTTCAAGGTGTTTCGCAGGAAGCAGCCGGACACCCGCTGGACTGCCGATAGCGTGATCGGCGAAGTCGGCCTGCTCACTGCCACGGTTTCCGAGTTTCACAAGGGCCGCGTGCGCTTTCAAAAGCCGATTCTCGGCAATGAAGAATGGGTGTGCGTCGCCGATGCCGAGATCCCGGCCGGCGAGCGCGTGCGCCTCACTGCCATCGAAGGCAATACCGCCCGGGTTGCCCGGGCCTGATCAGTAAAAGGAAGCATTGACTCATGACCAGCCTTATCGTCGTCGGCACCATCGCCGCATTCGCCCTCATCACCCTGTTCAAGGGCGTGCGCATCGTGCCCCAGGGCGAGGAGTGGATCGTCGAGCGCCTGGGCCGCTACCACAGCACCCTCAAGCCGGGCCTGAACCTGCTGATCCCGTACATGGACGTGGTCGCCTACCGCCTGCCGACCAAGGACATCATCCTCGACGTGCAGCAGCAGGAAATCATCACCCGCGACAACGCGGTGATCGTCGCCAACGCGCTGTGTTTCGCCAAGGTCGTCGACCCGCAAAAAGCCGCCTACGGCGTGCAGGACTTCAGCTTCGCGGTCACCAGCCTGACCATGACCTCGCTGCGTGCCATCGTTGGCGCCATGGACCTCGACGAAGCGCTGTCGAGCCGCGAGCAGATCAAGGCGCGCCTGCGCGAAGCGATGTCCGAGCAGACCGAAGACTGGGGCGTGACCGTGCGCTCGGTAGAGATCCAGGACATCAAGCCGTCGCAGAACATGCAGGCGGCCATGGAGCGCCAGGCCGCCGCCGAGCGTGAACGCAAAGCCGACGTCACCCGCGCCGAAGGCGCCAAGCAGGCCGCCATTCTCGAAGCCGAAGCGCGCCAACAGGCGGCCAAGCTCGACGCTGAAGCGCAGATCAACCTCGCCGAAGCCTCGGCGCGTTCCATCACCCTGGTTCGGGACGCGGTCGGCACCGAAATCACCCCGGCCATGTACCTGCTCGGCGAGCGTTACATCGGCGCCATGGAAAGCCTTGCCAGCAGCGACAACGCCAAGGTCGTGGTGCTGCCGGCCGACCTGCAGGAAACCGTGCGCGGCCTGATGGGCCGCAACAAACAGGCCTGATGCGAACCGGGAGTGCGGCACTTCACCGCACCCCCGGTAATTTTTCCTATACTGGGCGCTACAATAGCCACCTCTGATTCCTGACCGGATCTTTCCATGTCCCCATATCGGCCCGCCATCGCCTGGATCGCCTGCTTCGCAGTGCTGTTCAATCTGCTGGCCATGCCGTTGGCGTCCGCAGCCCCCAAGGGCCCGGCCGAACAACTGCTGTGGGGGGCCTTCTGTTCGAGCGTCGGGGCCAAGGCCAATCCGGCAATCATGGCCCTGGGCAAGATCGACCTCGGCCAGCAAGGCGATGACCATTCGAACATGCAGCACTGCTGGTGCTGCTCGGGCGCCGCGCCGTTGCTGGCGCTTCCCGGGCATGCGCCGCAACTGAGCAAACCGCTAGCCCTGTCGATCGGGCTCGAACCGCTGCTCACCGCCTATCAACCCACGCCACGCCAACAGTGGCCGGCCCTCAACCCCCGCGCCTCCCCTCTGGTCTGAGTTCACTACGCTACCTGTTGCGAACCTGAATCGACTGGAGAATCACCATGTTCAAGAACGCCCTGCTGCTGGCTGCGCTGATGCTGCCGGCGACCTTTGCCACTGCCCATGAATACACCGTTGGCGAGCTGCATATCGCTCACCCGTGGTCGCAGGAGTTGCCGCCGAACGCGCCCAACGTTGCCGCCTATTTTGTCGTGCATAACAACGGCAAGAGCGCCGACACCCTGACCGGCGTCGACAGCCCGATCAGCGACGATGCCCAGCTGCACGAGCATGTGCACAAAGATGGCCTGATGAAAATGCAGCAGGTAATGAGCGTCGAAGTGCCTGCAGGCGGCGAGCTGAAATTCGCCCCCGGCGCCTACCATGTGATGCTGATGCAGCCCAAGGACCGCAGCCTGCTGGCTGATGGCAAGCGCTTCCCGCTGACCCTGCATTTCAAGCACGCCGGTGACATCACCGTCGAGGTCGCGGTGCAGAAACAGGCACCCGACGAGGCAGCCGCTCACAATCACTGATCGCTGAAGGCTGCCCGGCGTGACTAGCGCCCGCAGCAGGTTCACCCGCCCCGCACGTCCTGGTTCCAGGACGCTTCGCGGCAGCTGGCTGAGCCTGTTTGCCATGTTGATGATCTTTATCGGCCCACTGGTTTCCCAGTCGATGCCGATGGATCACCGTGCCATGCCGCCAGGCATGAACATGAGCATGGCCATGGACAGCGCCGCCGATTGCCATGCCGACAACCATCACGGCGGCAGCCCGGCGCTGAAGGTGATCTGGGAGAAGTGCGGTTACTGCAGCCTGTTCTTCCATTGCCCGGCGCTGCCCCAGGCCCTGAGCCTGCTCAACACCGAAGCCGTACCCGCCAGCAACCGGCTGATCGTCTACCCGCGCCAGGGCCATGCCCGGCAAACGGTATTCCCCGGCGCCCGCAGCCGCGCGCCGCCACCCTTCATCGTCGTCTGAGTTCACTCCCTGCGCCCGAAGTCCGGCATCAGCCGTAGACTGCGCGCCCCCTTATGACTGATCGATGTTGGAATCATTATGTCCGGCTGCACCGCTGTTTTTCGTCTGTCCCTGCAAGGGACCATCGCCGTGATCTGCGGCACCCTGCTCAGCCCTCTGGCCCTGGCCGCAAGCCAGGCCGAAGACGCACATGTCCATGACCAGGCCGAGCTGAGCCCGACGGTGATCACCGCCGTGGCCCCGAGCTCGCCGCTGACTATCGTCACCAACCCCAAGGACCCACGCCAGCCGGTGCCGGCCAGCGATGGCGCCGACTACCTGAAAACCATCCCCGGCTTCTCGGCCATCCGCGCCGGCGGCACCAATGGTGACCCGGTGCTGCGCGGCATGTTCGGCTCGCGCCTGAACATCCTCACCAACGGCGGCGTGATGCTCGGCGCCTGCCCCAACCGCATGGA
Organism: Pseudomonas sp. B21-035; assembly: GCF_024748945.1. Taxonomy (NCBI): domain Bacteria; kingdom Pseudomonadati; phylum Pseudomonadota; class Gammaproteobacteria; order Pseudomonadales; family Pseudomonadaceae; genus Pseudomonas; species Pseudomonas sp. B21-035. Next base: position 620,780 of record NZ_CP087179.1, on the reverse strand, counting down.
CGCCCCGACCTCGTACATCTCGCCGGAGACCTACGACCGCCTGACCGTGATCAAGGGCCCGCAAAGCGTGATCTGGGGCCCGGGCGCATCGGCCGGGACCATCCTTTTCGACCGCGAGCCGGAAAAATTCGGCGAGCTGGGCAGCCGCGTCAACGCCAGCCTGCTGGGCGGTTCCAACGGCCGCTTCGACAAGGTTCTGGATGCCGCCGCCGGCAATCGCTACGGCTATGCGCGCTTCGTCGGCAACCAGTCGCGCTCGGACGACTATGAGGACGGCAATGGCGACACCGTGCCGTCGCGCTGGGACAAGTGGAACGGTGACGTCGCCCTGGGCTGGACCCCGGACGCCGACACCCTGGTGGAACTGACCGCCGGCAAGGGCGACGGTGAAGCGCGTTATGCCGGGCGCGGCATGGACGGCTCGCAGTTCAAGCGCGAAAGCCTTGGCCTGCGCTTGGAGAAGTCCAACATCGGCGAGGTCTTCGACAAGCTCGAAGCCCAGGTCTACTACAACTACGCCGACCACGTGATGGACAACTACAGCCTGCGCACGCCCTCGGGCATGGGCATGATGGGCATGCCGATGGTCAGCAACGTCGACCGCCGCACCCTTGGCGGGCGGATCAAGGGCACCTGGCGTTGGGATGACCTGCAACTGATCAGCGGCATCGACGCACAAACCAACGAACACCGCCAGCGCAGCGGCATGGGCGTCGATGTGCACAAGCACATGGCCTGGACCAAGGACGCCGACTTCCACAACTACGGGGTGTTCGGCGAGCTGACCTGGTACGCCGCCGAACAGGACAGGCTGATCACCGGCGCGCGCCTGGACCGCGCCTCGGCCAAGGATTACCGCGCCACCAGCGCCACCCGTGGCGACACCCGCGCCGATACCCTGCCCAGCGGTTTTATCCGCTACGAGCACGACTTGGTAGATGTCCCCGCCACCACTTACGTCGGCCTCGGCCACGCCCAGCGCTTCCCCGACTACTGGGAGCTGTTCTCGCCCAAGTCCGGCCCGGCAGGTTCGGTCAATGCCTTCGACAGCATCAAGCCGGAGAAAACCACCCAGCTCGACTTCGGCATCCAGTACCAGACCGAAACCGTCGACGCCTGGGCCTCGGGCTATGTCGGGCAGATCCGCGACTACATCCTCTTCGACTACCGGCCGGGGATGATGGGCATGCCAAGCTCGCAAGCGCAGAACATCGACGCGCGGATCATGGGCGGCGAACTGGGCGCGGCGTACAAATTGACCAGCAACTGGAAAGCCGACGCTACCCTGGCCTACGCTTGGGGCAAGAACAGCAGCGACGGCAAGGCACTGCCGCAGATGCCACCGCTTGAAAGCCGCCTGGGCCTGACCTACAGCCGTGATGTGTGGAGCGCCGGGGCCTTGTGGCGCCTGGTGGCGGCGCAGAACCGCATTGCCGAAAACTCCGGCAACGTGGTGGGCAAGGACTACGAGAAGAGCGGCGGTTTCGGCGTGTTCTCGCTGAACGGCGCCTACAAGGTCAGCAACAACCTCAAGCTCAGCGCCGGGGTCGACAACCTGTTCGACAAAGCCTACGCCGAGCACCTGAACCTGGCGGGCAACGCCGGCTTCGGCTACCCGGCCACCGACCCGCAGCCGATCAACGAGCCGGGGCGTACGTTCTGGACCAAGGTCGACCTGAGTTTCTGATCCAACCCGGGCGCGATCGTTGATCGCGCCTTACCCAGGCAACACGGGAGCGCTGCATGAGCAAACCGCACATATCCTTCTACAACCTGGCGTGGCGCTGGCATTTTTACGCCGGGTTGTTCGTCGCGCCGTTCATGATCCTGCTGGCGATCACCGGGATCATCTACCTGTTCAAGCCGCAGCTCGCCCCATTGCTGTATCGCGACTTGATGGTGGTCGAGGCCGGGCATCACCGGCACAACGCCGACAGCCTGCTGCAACAGGTGCAGCAGGCTTACCCCAAGGGCCAGGTCAGCCAGTACCTGCCGGCAACCGCCAGTGATCGCAGTGCCCAGTTCGTGGTGCACAACGCTGGCCGTGAATTGAATGTGTTCGTCGACCCCTACAGCGGCCAGCTGCTCGGCGAACAGGACGCGAAAAACAACCTGCAGGCCGTGGCCCGTGCGCTGCACGGTGAACTGATGATCGGCACCACTGGCGATCGCCTGGTGGAACTGGCCGCCGGCTGGGGCGTGGTGCTGGTGGTCTCGGGCCTGTACCTGTGGTGGCCGCGCGGCAAGCGCAGCGCCGGTGTGCTGTGGCCGCGCCTGAACGCCCGTGGGCGCCTGCTGTGGCGCGACCTGCATGCGGTCACAGGCTTCTGGGGCGCGGCGCTGTTGTTGTTGATGCTGCTCAGCGGCATGACCTGGACCGGCTTCTGGGGCAAGCAGTACGCCGACCTGTGGAACCGTTTTCCGGCGGCAATGTGGAACGACGTGCCGCAGTCCGACCAGCAAGCCCGGGCGCTCAACAGCGCCAGCCGCCAGACCGTGCCCTGGGCCATGGAAAACACACCGATGCCGCAATCCGCCGCCCACGCCGAGCATGCCGGCCACAGCATGGGCTCCAGCGCCCCGGCGGCGCCGCAGGTCAGCCTGCAACAGATCGAAGAGCTGGCCACTACCCGCCGCGTCGAACCTGGCTACAGCATTACCCTGCCAACCAGTGCCGAAGGCGTGTACACCATTGCCGTGTTCGCCGACGACCCGCGCAACGACGCCACCTTGCATGTCGACCAGTACACCGGCCAGGTGCTGGTGGACGTACGCTGGCAGGATTACAGCAACGTCGCCCGCGCCACCGAGCTTGGGGTGATGCTCCACGAAGGCAAGATGTTCGGCACACTGAACCAGCTTATTGTCCTGCTGATCTGCCTGATGATCCTGCTCGGCTCGGTCAGCGGCCTGGTGATGTGGTGGAAACGCCGCCCCGAAGGTGGCCTCGGTGTACCGCCGCTGCGCCATGACCTGCCGCGCTGGAAGACCGCGACCGTGATCATGCTGATTCTGGGGGCGGCCTTCCCGCTGGTGGGCGGCTCGATGCTGCTGGTGTGGCTGGTGGATCGTTATGCACAACCGCTGGCGCGGACAAATCCGCTAACATGAGCGCCCGTTTTCGATACGGGCCTGTTTTTGGCGTCATCGCCCGCAGGCCCGCAGGACCTTGATGAGCACCCTGAGTATCAGCGACCTGCACTGGTCGCCCCTGGGCCACGGCCATTGCCACCACCAGTTCCAGCTGCGCGACGTCGAGTTGCAGGTCGGCGCCGGCGAGTTCGTCGGCCTGATCGGCCCCAATGGCAGCGGCAAGACCAGCCTGCTGCGCTGCGCCTACCGTTTCAACAAGCCGGAACGCGGCCAGGTGCGCCTGGGCGAGCATGACCTGTGGCAGCAGTCGCCGCGCTGGTGCGCCCAGCGTATCGCCGTGGTGCTGCAGGAGTTTCCCGATGCCTTCGGCCTGAATGTCGAGGAAGTCGTGGCCATGGGCCGCACGCCGCACAAAGGCCTGTTCGACGGCGACAGCCCGGCCGATCGCCAACGGGTCCAGGACGCCTTGCAGGCAGTCGGCCTGCAGGGCTTTGACGACCACACCTTCGCCAGCCTGTCCGGTGGCGAGAAACAGCGGGTGATCCTAGCCCGGGCTCTGGTCCAGCAACCGCAGGTGCTGATCCTCGACGAGCCGACCAATCACCTTGACCCGCGTTACCAGCTGGAGCTGCTGCAGCAGGTGCGGCGCCTGGGCATCGGCACCTTGGCGAGCATCCATGACCTGAACCTGGCGGCGGCCTTTTGCGATCGCCTGTACGTGCTCGACCACGGCCGCATCGTCGCCAGCGGCACGCCAGACCAGGTGCTGACCGCCGAATTGCTGCAGGAGGTGTTCGGCGTACAAGCGCTGATCGACCGCCACCCTCTGGCTGACCACCCTCGCCTTACCTGGATAACCCAGCGATGATTCGATCCATCCTGTTGCTCGGCCTGGCCTTGCTGCTGGCCAGCCCCGGCGCTTTCGCCGAGGCCACCCAATACCCGTTGACGGTGCAAAGCTGTAACCGCCAGGTGACTTTCACCAAGGCCCCGGAGCATGCCCTGAGCCACGACATCAACATGACCCAGATGATGCTCGCCCTCGGCCTGCGTTCGCGCATGGTCGGCTATAGCGGTGTCAGCGGCTGGAAGGCGGTCACCCCGCAGCTGCGCAAGCAACTCGACGGCCTGCCGGAACTGGCGGCCAAGTACCCGTCGGTGGAAACCCTGCTCAACGCCAATGTCGACTTCCTGTTCGCCGGCTGGGACTACGGCATGCGCGTCGGCGGCGACCTCACCCCGCAAAGCCTGGCGCCGCTGGGCATCCCGGTGTACGAGCTGACTGAATCCTGCGCCTTTGTCATGAAGCGCCCGGCAGCCAGCCTCGATGACACCTACACCGACCTGCGCAACCTGGGCAGGATCTTCGACGTGCAGGCGCGTGCCGAGCAGTTGATCGGCGACATGCAAGCGCGCGTTGCCGTGGTCCAGCAGCAGTTGCCGGCCGAGCGTCCACGGGTGTTCCTCTACGACAGCGGTGAAGACCGGGCCATGACCTCCGGGCGTCTGGGCATGCCCGAGGCACTGATCGCCGCCGCCGGCGGGCGCAATGTGCTCAATGACATCGAAGCCAGCTGGACCCGGGTCAACTGGGAGAGCGTGGTCGAGCGCAACCCCGAGGTCATCGTCATCGTCGACTACGGCGAAGTCAGCGCCGCGCAGAAACAGGCGTTCCTCGAACAGCATCCGGCCCTGCAATCGGTGGAGGCGATCCGCAACAAGCGCTTCGTGGTCATTCCCTACGTGGCGGCCACGCCGAGCCTTGAGAACGTCGAAGCCATCGAGACCATCGCCAAGAGCCTGCACGGCGCATGAGGTCGGCAAACTCCCGGCAGCGGTTGTTGCTGCTCACGCTGCTGGCCCTGCTGCTGGTGTCCTGCGTGGTGTCCCTGGGCTTTGGCTCGGCACCGGTGCCGGTCGAGGTGGTGTGGCGCGTACTGCTGTTCAAGCTGTTCGGCGTTACCCCCGAGACACCGGCGTGGACCACGGGCCAGGAACATATCGTCTGGCTGATCCGCGTGCCGCGCATGCTTCTGGCGGCGCTGGTGGGCGGAGGGCTGGCGATGATCGGCGCGGTGCTGCAGGCGGTGACGCGCAACCCGCTGGCCGACCCGCACTTGCTCGGCGTCACTTCCGGGGCAACCCTGGGTGCGGTGCTGGTGGTGCTGCATATCGGCGAGCTGCTCGGCGTGCTGACCTTGCCCCTGGCCGCCTTTATCGGCGCGCTGTGCAGCATGCTGCTGGTGCTGGCCATTGCCAGCCGCCACGGCCGCCTGGACAGCGACCGCCTGCTGCTGTGCGGCGTGGCCGTGGCTTTTGTGATGATGGCGGCGGCCAACCTGCTGCTGTTTCTCGGTGACCACCGGGCAAGCTCGGCAGTGATGTTCTGGATGCTCGGTGGCCTGGGCCTGGCGCGCTGGGAGCTGCTGCCGATTCCGGCGATCAGCGTATTGCTCGGCCTGGCCTTGTTGCTGGGCATGGCCCGCTCGCTGAATGCGTTGATGGCCGGCGAGCAGACCGCCGTGACCCTTGGCCTGAACGCGCGCAAGGTGCGCCTGCTGGCGTTTCTGATCTGCTCGCTGCTGACCGGCGTGCTGGTGGCGATCAGCGGCTCGATCGGCTTTGTCGGCCTGATGGTGCCGCACATCGCCCGGCGCCTGGTCGGCGCCGAGCATAGCCGCCTGCTGCCGGTGTGCCTGCTGCTGGGCAGCCTGTTCCTGATCTGGGTCGACGTCGCCGCACGTACGCTGATTTCGCCCGAGGACCTGCCGATCGGCATCGCCACTGCCGCCATTGGCGGTCTGTTCTTTATCGGCCTGATGCGCCGACGTTGATCACGGTCAACACCGCCCCCGCGTTGAGACGTATTGTCGCGCTAGCGCCAGGAAGGCGCGTGTTAGCCTAGCGGCGCACAACAAGACTGAACTCAACGGAATGCCTGCCTATGACCGCGAACCTGCCCCCGCAACAACCCACGCCGGAAAACCATGACCACCTGCAACGCAGCCTGTCCAACCGCCATATCCAGCTGATCGCCATCGGTGGCGCCATCGGTACCGGGCTGTTCATGGGCTCGGGCAAGACCATCAGCCTTGCCGGCCCGTCGATCATCTTCGTCTACATGATCATCGGCTTCATGCTGTTCTTCGTCATGCGCGCCATGGGCGAGTTGCTGCTATCGAACCTCAACTACAAGTCGTTCATCGATTTTTCGGCCGACCTGCTCGGGCCCTGGGCCGGCTACTTCACCGGCTGGACCTACTGGTTCTGCTGGATCATCACCGGCATCGCCGACGTCATCGCGATATCGGCCTATTCGCAGTTCTGGTTCCCCGACCTGCCGCAGTGGGCGCCGGCGATTGCCTGTGTCGGCCTGCTGCTGTCGCTGAACCTGATCACGGTGAAGATGTTCGGCGAGATCGAATTCTGGTTCGCCATGATCAAGATCATCGCCATCGTCGCCCTGGTCGGCACCGGCCTGTACATGGTCATGGCCGGCTTCCAGTCGCCGGCCGGACGCACCGCGGACCTTGCCAACCTGTGGAACGACCAGGGCATGTTCCCCCATGGCCTGATGGGCTTCTTTGCCGGTTTCCAGATTGCCGTGTTCGCCTTTGTCGGCATCGAACTGGTGGGCACCACCGCCGCCGAAGCGAAGAACCCGGAGCGCAACCTGCCACGGGCAATCAACTCGATCCCGATCCGCATCATCGTCTTCTACGTGCTGGCGCTGATCACCATCATGGCGGTGACGCCGTGGCGTGACGTGGTGCCGGGCAAGAGCCCGTTCGTGGAGCTGTTCGTGCTCGCCGGTCTGCCGGCGGCGGCCAGCATCATCAACTTCGTGGTGCTGACCTCGGCGGCCTCGTCGGCCAACAGCGGCGTATTCTCCACCAGCCGCATGCTCTTCGGCCTGGCCCAGCAGGGGGATGCACCCAAGCGTTTTGAGCAGTTGTCCAAGCGCAGCGTGCCGGCCAGCGGCCTGCTGTTCTCGTGCACCTGCCTGTTGGCCGGGGCGCTGCTGATGTACGTGATTCCGGACCTGGTCGAAGCCTTCACCCTGGTGACCACGGTGTCGGCGATCCTGTTCATGTTCGTCTGGTCGCTGATCCTGCTGTCGTACCTGAACTACCGCAAACAGCGCGCCGCGCTGCACCAAGCCTCGAAGTACAAGATGCCTGGCGGGCGCTTGATGTGCTGGGTGTGCCTGGCGTTCTTCGCCTTCATCCTGGTGCTGCTGAGCCTTGAGCACGACACCCGCCAGGCGCTGATCGTCACGCCGTTGTGGTTCGTGCTGCTGACCGTCACTTACCAGTTCGTGCGGCGCAATCGCGCGCTGCTGACCGCCAACGCCGACAACTGATCAGTCGAACTTCAAGCCTTCTTGTTCGTACGCCGACGCCGCACGGTCCCACTGCTGTTCCAGTGCGGCGTCGGCTTCGGCTCGTTGCGCCTCGCTCGGGCCGTCGATGAACACACTGCGGCCCTGGCCAAGGCTCAGGCAGGCATTGATGTCACCTCCCCAGATGTAAGGAAGGATAACTAGAAAACTGTCCGAGTCGACTTCGGCGTAGTGCGCCAGTTGCCGCAGCGGCGCCAGCAGTTGCAGCATCTCGCCATAATTGTCGGTGAACTCCAGCACGGCGAACGTCCACACCCCAGCCTGCTCATCGTAATGACTGCTGTTGCCCGCAGAAAACTCAACCCAGCCTTCGATCAGATCACCCAGGCTGCAGGAGGCGGTACGATCCAGGTCCTCGGCGGGGAGTTCGCCCGGGCCGTACGCGTCTTTGCTGTCATACCAGCATTGCCAGTCGTCGAACTGCCGCGGGTTGGCTACCGGCGCGCTCATCGCGGCCTGATAGGCAGCGGGGTTGAGGTTACAGCGAATGTACAGCGACGAAGCTTCCATCGGGTCTTTCCTTGTTCCGTGGGTGAATACTGATCAAACCGAGCTCAGAGAGGCTCAGCCTTCTGCTGCCTTGAGCAGTTCGGCCAGCACGGCATCGGCCTCGGCGCGTTGCGCTGGGGTCGGTGCCTCGGCAAACTGGCTGCGGCCGTTGAGGGTCAGGTAGGCGTTGTCGCCGTCACCCCAGATGTACGAATAGACCAGCATGAAGCTGTCGGAGTCGGCGGCGCAGTACGGCGCGACACTGCGCAGTGGCGCCAGCATGGAGATCATCGCCCCGTAGTTTTCGCTGAACTGCAGCAGGGCGAAGCGCCACACGCCGGTTTTTTCGTCGTACTCCGATAGCGAGCCGTAACGGCTGCCGCCGGCGATCTGGCTAAGGGTCTCGGCCGGCATCGGCCGCAGGTCGTCTGTATCGACCTTGCCGCCACCGTACATTTCCTTGCTATCGAACCACTGCTGCCAGTCAGTGAATGCCGCGGCCTCGCCCGGCCGGGCGGCCATGACCGTGGCGTACTGCGCCTTGGTCATGCTACAGCGAAAATACAGCGAGGACGGCTCACTGGCCTGTACCTGCCCCATCGCGGCCCACACGCCGGCCATCACCATCCCTGCACGGGCGAATCTGTTCACTGTCGTCATCCCTGAACTGCGTTCAAAGGCGGCGATGATACCTGCGCGAACCAAAGCTGTGCAGACTTGTTTGCCGCGCACCGGGCACAGCGCCATCACGGTGCAAGCATGCTCGCCCGCCATCGCCAATCGCCGTGCAAACCCCGCCCCAGACAGCTGCGCGCCACTCGGCACAGCCCTTGCTAACGCTCTTGGGCGAAGTCGCCATCTGCCCAACAGAACATCCGATTCCATGGAGAGAGCACTATGAAGCGTCGCAGTCTGATCAAGGCCTTTACCCTCAGCGCGTCCATCGCGGCGATGGGCCTGAGCTGGAGCATCCAGGCCGCCGAGACCATCAAGGTCGGCATCCTGCATTCGCTGTCGGGGACCATGGCGATTTCCGAGACTTCGCTCAAGGACATGGCCCTGATGACCATCGAGCAGATCAACGCCAAGGGCGGGGTCAACGGCAAGCTGCTGGAACCGGTGGTGGTCGACCCGGCGTCGAACTGGCCGCTGTTCGCCGAAAAGGGCCGCCAGTTGCTGACCCAGGACAAGGTCGCGGTGGTATTCGGCTGCTGGACCTCGGTGTCGCGCAAGTCGGTGCTGCCGGTGTTCGAAGAGCTCAACGGTCTGCTGTTCTACCCGGTGCAGTACGAAGGCGAAGAGATGTCGCCGAACGTCTTCTACACCGGTGCCGCGCCCAACCAGCAGGCGATCCCGGCAGTGGAGTACCTGATGAGCGAAGACGGCGGCGCCGCCAAGCGCTACTTCCTGCTCGGTACCGACTACGTCTACCCGCGCACCACCAACAAGATTTTGCGCGCCTTCCTGCACAGCAAGGGCGTGGCCGACAAGGACATCGAAGAGGTGTACACGCCGTTCGGCCACAGCGACTACCAGACCATCGTCGCCAACATCAAGAAGTTCTCTGCTGGCGGCAAGACCGCGGTGATCTCCACGGTCAACGGCGACTCCAACGTGCCGTTCTACAAGGAGCTGGCCAACCAGGGCCTGAAAGCCACCGACGTGCCGGTGGTGGCCTTCTCGGTAGGCGAGGAAGAACTGCGCGGCATCGACACCAAGCCGCTGGTGGGACACCTGGCGGCGTGGAACTACTTCGAATCGGTGGATAACCCGGTCAACAGCCAGTTCGTCGCCGACTGGAAAGCCTACGCCAAGGCCAAAAACCTGCCGGGCGCCGACAAGGCGGTGACCAACGACCCGATGGAGGCCACCTACGTCGGCATCCACATGTGGGCCCAGGCGGTCGAGAAAGCCAAGTCCACCGATGTCGACAAAGTCCGCGAAGCCCTGGCCGGGCAGACCTTCAAGGCGCCATCGGGCTACACCCTGACCATGGACAAGAGCAACCACCACCTGCACAAGCCGGTAATGATCGGCGAGATCCAGGATGACGGCCAGTTCAGTGTGGTCTGGGAAACCGAGCAACCGCTGCGAGCGCAGCCGTGGAGCCCGTTCATTCCAGGTAACGACAAGCGGCCGGATTATGCGGTGAAGGGCAACTGAGCCCATCGCGGGTCAAGTCGAGTCGTCGCACCGCCGCTCCCACTGTAGGAGCGGCGGTGCGACGCCTCGACTTGACCCGCGATGCGGCCGTACAGCACACCACAAGGAAACCGTCATGTCCAAGGCCCTCCTGTGCCTTTTCCTCAGCCTCCTGCTGTTGCCCCTGACTGCCCAGGCCAGCGACGCAGACTACTTCATCGCCGCCAAGGCCAATGAGCAGGCGCGCCTGCTCCAGGACTGGGCGGCGCAACCGGACCCGGCCCGTCTTGAGCTGCTAAGCGCCCTGCAACAAGGCCGCATCGCCGCCGGCGACACCCGCAAGCTGCGCCTGAACAACCGCCTGCGCGGGCTTGTGGATAACGCCCTGGCCAGCCATCAGTTGCTCAGCGCAGATAGCACAGTGCGCCTGGCGGCTGCCCAGCAACTGCAAAAAAGTGCGCAGCTGGCCCAGGTCGCCTTCCTCGACCGGCGCTTCGCCAGCGAAGCAGACGCCGCCGTGCATGCCGCCCTCGGCCTGGCCCTGGCCAACCTGCAACTGGTCGACAGCGACCCGGCGGTACGCCTGGCCGCGGTGCGCCTGCTCGGCGAAACCGGCGATCCCATGGCCCGCACGCGCCTGGAGGCCTTGCTCACACCCGGTGTCGAAAACAACGCTGGGGTGCGCACCGCCGCCGAAACCAGCCTGGCCCAGGTCAAGCGCAAGCTGTTGTTCGGCGAGTTGCTCGGCCAGGCCTTCAGCGGCCTGTCGCTAGGCTCGATTCTGCTGCTCGCGGCCTTGGGCCTGGCGATCACCTTCGGCCTGCTCGGGGTGATCAACATGGCCCACGGCGAGATGCTCATGCTCGGCGCCTACGCCACTTACGTGGTGCAGATACTGGTGCAGCGCTACGCCCCCGGGGCCATCGAGTTCTACCCGCTGATCGCCCTGCCGGTGGCCTTCGCTGTCAGCGCCGGGGTCGGCATGCTGCTGGAGCGCACGGTGATCCGCCACCTGTACGGGCGGCCGCTGGAAACCCTGCTGGCGACCTGGGGCATCAGCCTGATCCTGATCCAGGCCATCCGCCTGCTGTTCGGCGCGCAGAACGTCGAAGTGGCCAACCCGGCCTGGCTTTCCGGTGGCCTTCAGGTGCTGCCTAACCTGGTGCTGCCCTACAGCCGCCTGGTGATCATCGCCTTCGCCCTGTTCGTGGTGCTGCTGACCTGGTTGCTGCTCAACCGCACGCGCCTGGGCCTGAACGTGCGCGCGGTCACCCAGAACCGCAACATGGCCGCCTGCTGCGGGGTGCCCACCGGGCGGGTGGACATGCTCGCCTTTGGTCTCGGCTCGGGGATCGCCGGGCTCGGCGGCGTGGCCCTGAGCCAGATCGGCAACGTCGGTCCGGACCTGGGCCAGAGCTACATCATCGACTCGTTCCTGGTGGTGGTGCTCGGCGGCGTCGGCCAGTTGGCCGGCAGCCTCTGGGCGGCCTTCGGCCTGGGCATCGCCAACAAGCTGCTGGAGCCGCAGATTGGTGCGGTGCTCGGCAAGATCCTCATCCTTGCGCTGATCATTCTGTTCATCCAGAAACGCCCGCAAGGCCTCTTCGCGCTCAAGGGACGGGTAATCGACTGATGAACCAGCCTCTGCTTGTAACCGCCAGCCAGAAGGCCGGCCCGCGCTGGACCCTGGCCATCGGCGCCGCTGTGCTGCTGGTGCTGCTGGCCCTGCCCTTGTTGTCGCTGCTGCCCGCCGGGCACAGCCTGCAGGTCTCGGCCTACACACTGACCCTGGTCGGCAAGATCCTCTGCTACGCCATCGTCGCCCTGGCCCTGGACCTGGTCTGGGGCTACGCCGGGCTGCTGTCGCTGGGCCATGGCCTGTTCTTCGCCCTCGGCGGCTATGCCATGGGCATGTACCTGATGCGCGAAGCGGCCGCTGATGGCTTGCCGGCGTTCATGACCTTCCTGTCGTGGAGCGAGCTGCCCTGGTACTGGGCCGGCACCCAGCACTTTGCCTGGGCCCTGTGCCTGGTGGTGCTGGCGCCCGGTTTGCTGGCGCTGGTGTTCGGCTTTTTCGCCTTCCGCTCGCGGATCAAGGGCGTGTACTTCTCGATCATGACCCAGGCCCTGACCTTCGCCGGCATGCTGCTGTTCTTTCGCAACGAAACCGGCTTTGGCGGCAACAACGGCTTCACCAACTTTCGCAGCATCCTCGGCTTTGAAATCACTGCGCAAAGCACCCGCGCAGTATTGTTCCTGCTTACCGTCGCCTTGCTGGTGGCCAGCCTGTACCTGGGCTGGCGCCTGGCCCGGAGCAAGTTCGGCCGGGTATTGACCGCGCTGCGCGATGCCGAGAACCGGCTGATGTTCTGCGGCTACGATCCGCGTGGTTTCAAGCTGTTCGTCTGGGTCTTGAGTGCGGTGCTGTGCGGCCTGGCCGGGGCCCTGTACGTGCCGCAAGTAGGCATCATCAACCCCAGCGAAATGTCGCCGACCAACTCCATCGAAGCTGCGGTGTGGGTGGCCCTCGGCGGGCGCGGCACGCTGATCGGGCCGCTGCTGGGCGCCGGGCTGGTCAACGGCATGAAAAGCTGGTTCACCGTGGCCTTTCCCGAGTACTGGCTGTTCTGCCTGGGTGCGCTGTTCATCCTGGTGACCCTGTACCTGCCACGGGGCGTGGTCGGACTGCTGAAGAAAAGGGGCGAACAATGAGAGCCATCCCGCTAGCGCCGGTGCACCCGGAATTCATGCTCGAACCGATCCTCGACGCCGGCAGCGGCCGCGATGCCATCGGCCTTGGCCAGCGCCGCGGCGAAGGCCTGGATGTGCGTCACGGCACGGTGCTGACCCTGGAAGACATCAACGTCAGCTTCGACGGCTTCAAGGCGCTCAACAGCCTCAACCTGTACATCGGCGTCGGTGAACTGCGCTGCATCATCGGCCCCAACGGCGCTGGCAAGACCACGCTGATGGACGTGATCACCGGCAAGACCCGCCCCACCAGCGGCAAGGCCTGGTTCGGCGACACCCTGGACCTGACGCGCATGAGCGAAGTGCAGATCGCCCAGGCTGGGATCGGCCGCAAGTTCCAGAAGCCGACAGTGTTCGAGGCGCTGAGCGTGTTCGAGAACCTGGAGCTGGCGCAGAAGGCCGACAAGTCGGTGCTGGCCAGCCTGGTTGCGCGCTTGAGCGGCGAGCAGCGCGACCGTATCGACGAGATCCTGCAGACCATTCGCCTGAGCGGCTCGGCCCAGCGCCAGGCCGGGTTGCTCTCCCATGGCCAGAAGCAGTTCCTCGAGATCGGCATGCTGCTCATGCAAGACCCGCAATTGCTGCTGCTCGATGAGCCGGTGGCGGGCATGACCGATGCTGAAACCGAGTTCACCGCCGAACTGTTCAAGCGCCTGGCCGGCAAGCATTCGCTGATGGTGGTCGAGCACGACATGGGCTTTGTCGGCAGCATCGCCGACCACGTCACCGTGCTGCACCAGGGCAGTGTGCTGGCCGAAGGCTCGCTGGAGCAGGTACAGGCGGATGACCGGGTAATCGAGGTTTATCTCGGACGATGAGGCCAACACAGGACGACAACATGCTGAAAATCGATTCCCTGCACCAATACTACGGCGGCAGCCACATCCTGCGTGGCTTGTCGTTCGAGGCCAAAGTTGGCGAGGTCACCTGCCTGCTCGGGCGCAACGGCGTCGGCAAGACCACCCTGCTGCGCTGCCTGATGGGCCTGCTGCCCACCCGTGAAGGCAGCGTGCACTGGGAAGGCCAGGCAATCACTACGCTCAAGCCGCACCAGCGGGTGCACGCCGGGATCGCCTACGTGCCCCAGGGCCGGGAGATCTTCCCGCGCCTGACGGTCGAGGAGAACCTGCTGATGGGCCTGTCGCGCTTCGGCGCCGGCCAGGCCAAGAGCGTGCCGGCGTTCATCTACGAGCTGTTCCCGGTACTGGAGCAGATGAAGCAGCGCCGTGGCGGCGACCTCTCCGGCGGCCAGCAACAACAACTGGCCATCGGCCGTGCCCTGGCCAGCCAGCCGCGGCTGCTGATCCTCGACGAACCCACCGAGGGCATCCAGCCTTCAGTGATCAAGGAGATCGGCGCGGTGATCGCCAAGCTGGCTGCCCGTGGCGACATGGCGATCCTGCTGGTCGAGCAGTTCTACGACTTTGCCGCCGAGCTTGCCGACCAGTATCTGGTGATGTCACGCGGCGAAATCATCCAGGCCGGGCGTGGCGAAAATATGCAAGCCGAGGGTGTGCGCGGCCTGGTAACCATTTAACCTGAGCCGATCACCGTGCCCCTGTTCGAGACCCTGCCATGACCTACCTGCTGCGCGATGCTGTGCCTGCCGACCTGCCGGGCATTCGCGAGATCTACAATGATGCCGTGCTCAACACCACGGCGATCTGGAACGAGCAAGCGGTCGACCTCGCCAACCGCCAGGCCTGGTTCGACGCCCGCCAGGCCCAGGGCTACCCGATCCTGGTGGCGGTCGACGCTGGCGGGCAGGTACTGGGCTATGCTTCGTTTGGCGACTGGCGGCCGTTCGAAGGCTTTCGCCATACCGTCGAGCACTCGGTGTACATCCGCAGCGACCAGCGCGGCAACGGCCTGGGCCCCAGGCTGATGCAAGCGCTGATCGAACGGGCCCGCGCCTGCAACAAGCATGTGATGGTCGCCGCCATCGAAAGCGGCAACAGCGCCTCGATTCGCCTGCACCAGCGCCTGGGCTTCACCCTCAACGGGCAGATGCCCCAGGTCGGGGTGAAGTTTGGCCGCTGGCTGGACCTGACCTTCATGCAGTTGATCCTCAACCCCGATGCCCCGCCGCCGACAATGGAGTGACGCCTGTGAATGCTGCGCAGCTCAACCGTGTAACCCATGAAAGCTTTGCCTATTACCGCGACGGCCTGGTGGCGTTGCTGCTCGATGCCGTGCAACACGGAGCTTCGGTGGGGTTTCTGGCGGATATCGATGCGCAGCAGGCCGAGCACTACTTCGAAGAAGTGCGCCAGCGCCTGGTCAGCGGCGAGCTGTTGCTGTGGGTGGTGGGCAAGGACAAGGAAGTGCTCGGCAGTGTGCAGTTAGGGCTGTGCCTGAAACCCAACGGCTTGAACCGCGCCGAAGTGCAAAAGCTGCTGGTGCACAGTGCCGCGCGGCGTCGCGGCCTCGGCCAGCAACTGATCCAGGCGCTGGAACTGACGGCGCGGCAAAAGCAGCGCGGCATGCTTTACCTGGATACCGAGGCCGGCTCCGGGGCCGAGGACTTTTACCGCTCGCTGGGGTACAGCAAGGCCGGCGAGCTTCCCGACTACGCCTGTGGGCCGGATGGGGTTTATCGGGCGACGGCGTTGTACTACAAATTGCTTTAGGGACTCATCGCGGGGCAAGCCCGCTCCCACAGAGATTGTGTGATCCTGTAGAAGCGCCCCGCGATCAGCCCTGCACAAACCGCCCCAGGCGCTGCCTGAGCATGCTGTTCTCGCTGCGCAGCTGCTGCACTTCCTCCAGCAGCTCCAGCGCCAGCGCCACCCCTTCCCACTCCAGTTGCAAATCGTGATGCAGTTTGGCCGCGCGCTTGGCCAGCACCGGCGCCTGATCGTCAAACAGCCAGTCTTCCGGCGTTCGCCCGGAAGGCTCGACAATGCCGTGTTCGACGATTTCGATCACGTAGGCCGCCGGCAGATCGGCTTCCTGACAGAGGGTCTGCATGTCCAGTTGAACGATCAGGGTACTGCTCATGATCAGCTACTCCATTGTGTCCTCGGGTTGAACGCAGCCTTTTCCGACAACTTGCTCCACAGCTCACGGGCAGCGGCATCGGACTGGCTCGGCATCACCACCTTCAATTGCGCATACAGGTCGCCACGCTGGCCCTGCTTGTTGCTCAGGCCCATGCCCTTGATCCGCAGGCGCTGGCCGTTCTGGCTGTCCGGACGGATGGTCAGGTTGACCTTGCCGGTCAGGGTCGGCATCTCGACCTTGGTGCCCAATGCGGCTTCCCACGGTGCCAGCGGCACGGTGATGATCAGGTCATGACCTTCGACATCGAACAGCGGGTGCGGTGCCATGCGAATGGTCAGGAACAGGTCGCCATTGGCGCCGCCACCAACGCCCGGGGCACCCTGGCCCTTGAGGCGGATCTTCTCGCCGTCGCTGACGCCGGCCGGGATCTTCACGTTCAAGGTCTTGGTGGTGAAGCCGGTGCGCTGGCCGCTGGCGTTGTGCTGCGGCACCTGGAAGCTGATCTGCTTGGATTCGCTGGACAGGGTTTCCTCAAGGAAAATCGCCAGTTCCATTTCCACGTCCTGCCCCCGCCGTCCGGCACTGCGTTGCTGGCCGCGGCCAAAAGGATTGCCGTTGCCACCGCGCGAACCGAAGATCGAGCTGAAGAAATCGGAAAAATCGCCACCGTCGCCGAAGCCCTCGGCACCTGCCGAACCACGGCTTTGCCAGCCCGGCGGGCCCTGGAACGGCCGGCCATGCTGGCCGTACTTGCGCAGCTCGTCGTACTCGGCGCGTTTTTCCGGGCTGCTCAGGGCTTCATAGGCCTCGTTGGCCTCCTTGAATTTCTCCTCGGCGTCACGCTCTTTGCTGACGTCGGGGTGATACTTGCGCGCAAGCTTGCGGTAGGCGGTCTTGATCGCCTTGTCATCCGCAGTGGGCTCAACGCCAAGAATCTTGTAATAGTCTTTGAAGTCCATCTAAGGAATCACCATGGGTTAATCGAATGCTTGTGTAGATTGGGGTCAAGCATAGCCTTTCAAGGTGCCCATGGGTTTGCCGCAAAGCAGATAATCGGTCTTGATTCTGCTGCCAGCTGGCATAAACTGCGCGGCCGTTTTTCCCCGGAAGTACAATCCATGAGTCAAGCATCCCCGGCCCGTGCCTGCGGCATCGACTTCGGCACCTCCAACTCCACCGTCGGCTGGCACCGCCCGGGCGTGGAGTCGTTGATCGCCCTGGAAGACGGCAAGATCACCCTGCCGTCGGTGGTGTTCTTCAACATCGAGGAGCGCCGCCCGGTGTACGGCCGCCTGGCCCTGCACGAATACCTCGAAGGCTATGAAGGCCGCCTGATGCGCTCGCTCAAGAGCCTGCTGGGCTCCAAGCTGATCAAGCACGACACCAGCGTGCTGGGCACCGCGCTGCCGTTCAAGGACCTGCTGGGCATGTTCATCGGCGAGCTGAAAAAGCGCGCCGAGGCCAATGCCGGCCGCGCCTTCGACGAGGTAGTGCTGGGCCGCCCGGTGCATTTCGTCGATGACGACCAGGCCGCCGACCAGGAAGCCGAGGACACCCTGGCAGAAGTGGCGAAGAAAATCGGCTTCAAGGACGTCTCGTTCCAGTACGAACCGATTGCCGCCGCATTCGACTACGAGTCGAGCATCCAGGGCGAAGAGCTGGTGCTGATCGTCGACATCGGCGGTGGTACCTCGGACTTCTCCCTGGTACGCCTGGCCCCGGAGCGGCACATGCTCGACGACCGCCAGCAGGACATCCTCGCCACCGGCGGCGTGCACATCGGCGGTACCGACTTCGACAAGCAGCTGAGCCTGCAGGGCGTGATGCCGCTGTTCGGCTACGGCAGCCGGATGAAAAGCGGCGCCTTCATGCCCACCAGCCACCACATGAACCTGGCCACCTGGCACACCATCAACTCGGTGTACTCGCAAAAATCCCAGCTGGCCTTGGGCAGCATGCGCTACGACATCGAAGACACCGACGGCATCGACCGCCTGTTCAAGCTGATCGAACAGCGCGCCGGGCACTGGCTGGCGATGGAAGTGGAAGAGACCAAGATCGAACTGACCCACAACGACCGCCGCCTGGTCGACCTCAAGCGGGTGCAGCCGGGGCTCAGCGTCGATCTGACCCGGGCGCTGTTCGAAGAGTCGATCGACAATCTGCTCGAGCGCGTGCGCGGCAGTGTCAGCGAGCTGCTGGCCAAGGCCAGCGTGGGTGTGGCGCAGGTCGATACGGTGTTCTTCACCGGCGGCTCCAGCGGCATTCCGGCGCTGCGCCAGAGCGTGGCGGCGATGCTGCCCAATGCCCGGCATGTCGAAGGCAACATCTTTGGCAGCATTGGCAGCGGCTTGGCAATCGAGGCGCGCAAGCGGTACGGCTGAAAAACTATCGCGGGGCGGTGCGACGCCTCGACTTGCCCCGCGATCAGGCTTCACACCAGCTCTTGCTGGCGCAACTCACTCTTCAGGTAGGCGTAGTAAATCGGCCCGGCCACCACCCCCGGCAGCCCGAACGCCGCCTCACACACCAGCATCGCCAGCAGCAACTCCCACGACTTGGCACTGATCTGCCCGCCAACGATCCGCGCATTGAGGAAGTACTCGACCTTGTGGATAACGATCAGATAACCCAGCGCCGCCATCGCCACCCAGATCGACAACGACAGGCCGACGATGGTGATCAGGGTGTTGGACATCAGGTTGCCGATCACCGGCAGCAGGCCGAGCAGGAAGGTCAGCACGATCAGGGTCTTGGTCAGCGGCAGGTGCACACCGAACAGCGGCAGCACCACGGCGAGGAAGATGCCGGTGAAGAAGGTGTTGAGCAGGGAAATCTTGATCTGCGCAAAGACGATGTTGCGAAACGCCTGCACCAAAAGCGCCAGGCGGTTGAACAGCGCCGCCGCCAGGGGCTTGCGCTTGGAGATGTCGGGAATGCGCTGCAAGGCGACGATGGCGCCGAGGATCATGCCGATCAGCAAGGTGACGAACATGTGCGCCGCGCCCTTGCCCACCAGTTGCAGCTCGCCCAGGTGGGTCTTGAGCCATTCGCCGATGGCCACCTTGAACTCCGAGGCACTGGCCGGCAGGTAGGCGTCGATGAACGGCGGCAGTTGCCCGCGCGCCTGGTCGACCAGGAGCATGAACTTGTCCAGCGATGCCCCGGGGTTTTCAGCCTCGTGCAGCAAAAAACTGATGGCGCCGGCAAACAGCAAGGTCAGGGTGCTGACCACCAGAGTGCCGAGCAGCGCGACCGCCAGCCAGCGCGCCCGTTGCCCGGCAATCAGGTGCTGCAGCTTGGGTGTGAGCATGTTGACCAGTTCGAACACCAGCAGCCCGGCCAACAGGCTTGGCAGCAACTTGAGCGGCAACACCAGCAACAGGCCGGTGAAGACGATGATCCAACTGGCCAGGGTGATCTGGCGCTGAGTAAAGGTCATACAACCTCGAAAGGCGACGGCATGGAAAACCGGCAGTCTGCCAGCCTTCGCCCGGCAGGCATAGTGGCACGCAGCGGCGTTGCGGCTGGTAATGCCGCCCTGATGTTTCTATGATTGCCGCCCCCAATGGAATGGCGGCGCCGCGCTGGCGCATTCGCAGGCAGGCGAAACAGGAATCCCTCTGTGCCTTCCCACCTTCAAGGCACAGAGTTCAAAACCATGCGCAAACTGCTTGTCCTGCTTCCCCTGTTGCTGCTTGGCGGCTGTTCGGAAGATTTCGCCACCCTGCATTTCGCCCAGCCGGTAAGCGCCTACTATGGCGACCTCAAACAGCAATACGGCGATGACCTGTACCAGGCCATCCTGAAACTGGGTATCGACCCGAAGGACATCGAGGTCGAACTCGACAATGACCACCGCCAGGACTTGCTCATCAGCGTCTCGCGCTCGCTCGATGCCGGTAAGCGTCAGGCCCTGCGCGAGTTGTTCGACGAAATCCCCCGGGCCCGAGCGGCCACGTCCTGGGAAGTCGACGTCACCCTTGAACCGCAGTCACTGGAGCCCCAGTACCAGGTCTGGCGCGAGGCGCTGGAAAAGATCAAGGGCCCGGTCACCCTCGAGATCAAGCTTGGCAGCCGTATCGAAGCGCTTTCCACCGCCACCCTCATGGACAGCATCCAGGCCGCCGAGAAAAAAAGCGAAGTGTCGAGCATCATCACCTGCCACGTGCTGGCCGAAGTCTCGCGCGGGCCATTCAAGCTCAGGTCGATCGTGCAGCTCGAGGAAGGTCCGTCGGAACGTGCGCAGGTGGTCATCGAGTACGGTCAGATGCGTTATGCCACGGTGCCTGCACAGTTCGACTTCAAGGACCCGGTCCTGAAGGAACGAATCCGCAACGGGCAGATCAAGGCCTGGCAAGCCGAACGGACGCTGCAGCGCAATCCGTACGGCCCGTTCGAGATGGCCTTCGAAATCGGCTCGCTGGGCAAGCAGAGCGTTAACCTCTACTCAGGCACCGACCAGCGCATCAGCATGCTCCAGAGTGACTGCCGGGAGCTGGCCGACCACGCCGGCCGGCCGTTCTCGCTGTTTATCGGCCAGGGCCTGGACCGGCTCGAGTCGGTGACTTACGCCAACTGACGCAGGTTACTTTTTCTTCAGGCAGTCGCTCATGTACGCCTTGCGCTCATCACCCTTGAGCGCTTTGGTGGTGGCGTCGGCGTTGCAGGTTTTCATTTTGTCCTGCTGGGTCGCAGGCTTGGCTTTCAGGCAGGTGCTCATGAACGCCTTGCGCTCGTCGCCCTTGAGCGCCTTGGTGGTGGCATCGGCGTTACAGGTTTTCATTTTCTCCTGTTGCGCCGTGGCGGCAAATCCTTGGGAACACATCAGCAAACCGAGCAACAGCAACGGCACACGCACCATCTTCATGGCGTTTTCTCCTGGTCGCTGCGCACCACGCGCAGCCTTGGCCGAAGTGTAGACAAATATTCTTACAAACCTCCAGCGCGAGCCTGCCGCCGGTACTGCTCCGGGGTGCAATGGGCCTGGCGCTGGAACATGGCGATAAATGCCGAGGCGCTGCTGTAGCCCAGGTCGAAAGCAATCTGCTGGGTCGGCAGGTTCTGCTCAAGGGCCTCGATGGCACGCAAAAAGCGCAGGCGCAGGCGCCATTCGCCAAAGCTCATGCCCAGCTCGCGAATGAACTGCCGGGCCAGGGTGCGTTCACTGACATGCACGCTGGCCGCCCAATGGCCGAGCGGGCGATTGTCGCCAGGCTCGGCGTGCAGCGCCTGCAATACTTCAGCCAAACCGGCGCTGCGGGCGTAGGGCAGGTAACAGGTCTGGGCCGGGGCGCGGCGCAGTTGGTCAACCAGCACCTGGGCCAAACGCTGGTCGGCTTCATCTTCAGGCACCTTGACGTCACGGGCGGCAAAATCGCCGAGTATGGCTTTGAGTATGTCACTGATCACCAAGGTGCAAGGCTCGCCTGGCAGCCCTTTGCACATCTCGCGATCCAGGTACACCGAGCGATAGACAATGGCCTGGGGGTTGTAGCAGCTGTGCTCGGTATCGGGCGGCACCCACACCGCATAGTGCGGCGGCGAGATGAAGCGCTGGCCGGCGATCTCCAGGTGCATGATGCCGTGGGCCGCATAGTTGAGCTGGCCCCAGGCGTGCCGGTGGGCGGCACTGTGGGTGTCGGCGCCGAATTCGTCATAGCGAAAGTACACCGGGGCCGGCAAGGTCTCGAATTGCGGGATGTTCAGGTACTTTATCGGCATGCTGTCTGGATCTATGCGCAGGTTGTCTGGATACAAGTATAAGCAACGGGACAGACAAGTGGATAATTGCCGCCTGTATCCTCAAGAGTTCCCGTTTCATGAATTATGCGTTTCCGTTGCTGGCAATCTTCATCTGGGCCGGCAATACCGTGGTCACCAAGATGTCCGCCGGGGCGATCTACCCGGCCGAGATCGGTTTCTATCGCTGGCTGCTGGCCGGCCTGCTGTTCACCCCCTTCCTGCTGCGCCCGGTGTTGCGCAACTGGTCAGCCATCGGCCCGAACCTCGGCAAGATCTTCATCCTCGGCGTGCTCGGCATGGCGGTGTACCAGAGCCTGGCCTACTTCGCCGCCGCCATCACCAGCGCCACCAACATGGGCATCATCCTCTCGCTGATGCCGTTGATGTCCCTGGCCCTGGCGATCATCAGCCTCGGCCAGCGGCTGACCATCGGCGCGCTGATTGGCGCCGTGGTGTCGTTCGTCGGTGTGCTGGTGGTGGTCTCGGCCGGTGATCTGGCGGCGTTGGTGCAACACGGCGTAAACAGTGGCGATGCGCTGATGCTGATTGCCACCCTGGCCTATGCGGTGTACAGCACCCTGCTGAAAAAGTGGCAGTTGCGCATCGCGCCGCTGCAACTGCTGTACCTGCAGGTGCTGGTGGCGATCATCGTGCTGTTTCCGCTGTTCGTGTTTTCACCGAAGACCGGCCTGGGCGCTGGCAATATCGGCCTGGTGATCTATGCCTGCGTACTGGCCTCGATGATCGCGCCGCTGGCCTGGATGCAGGCGGTCAGCCGCCTCGGCCCGAGCCGCACGACGCTGTTCTTCAACCTGCTACCGGCAGTCACGGCAGTGATCGCCGCCATGGTGCTGGGCGAGCAACTGGCGCTCTATCACCTGGTCGGCGGGGTGATGACCCTGGTCGGGGTGATCCTCGCCGAACGCTGGAAAACACCCCTGCGCCGCCGCGCTACAGCCCCGCAGCCTTGAGCCTGGCGGCATGCTCGGTGAACAGCCGCACCGGCTCCGCGCCCTTGCCTACCGCCCCTAGCGACTGGTTGACGATGTCCAGGTGATCGAGCGGATAGTCATCGCCGATCACCTGGCCCAGGTGCGAACTGAAGCGCCCGACCATGCCGTCGCACTGGCCCTTTTCCCGTACGAAGGTGCGGGCGAACAGGCGGCAGAAGCGGTTGCTGCCATCCAGGCGGTTGAGACCGCGATCGGTCAGGCCCGGCTGCAAGGTGCCGGACCAGGAGTAGTAACGCACACCATTGACCTGGGCCGGGCCCTCGCCGCCCCAGGTCGTCGGCAGACCCTGTGGATAAGCCTGGTTGAAGCGCGCCACGCCGGCACTGGTGAGCGACTGGTGCGAGGCGTGCACGTCGATCGGCAGTTTCGGTCCGCGCCAGCCGGTTTCCAGCCAACCCATCAATACCGCCAACCCGTGCAGCAAAGCCTTGAGCACACGGCCGCGGGCAGAGTGGGCGGGGTAATAGTCATGCAGGTGATCGGCCAGCTCCGAGCCGTGATTGGGCCCGGCAATCGAGGTGACCGAGGCCACCCATTCCGGCCGTTTGGCCGCCGCATAACGCGCGGTCAGGGCGCCCTGGCTGTGGCCGAGCAGGTTGACCTTGTCGGCGCCGGTACGCTGGCGGATATCGGCGATGATCAGCAGCAACTGCTCGCCGCGCACTTCGCAGGAGTTCAGCGGCGAAACCTGCACGGCAAACACCTGGGCACCGCCCCGGCGCAACGCCGAAACGATCCCGAACCAGTAGGGATACAGCAGCAAGCGGACAAACCCGAGCATGCCCGGCACCAGCAGCAGTGGATAACGCGTGGCGAGCCCTTGGGCCATGGCTGCATTCCCCGTTCCGTGGACAGTCGGCCAACCCTACAGGCAATTCGATGGCAATCGCAATCGAACTCCCGCCGCTCGCTGGGGTTCCAAGCCAATAGACCCTCAGCAAGGAGCTCAACCATGTACAAGCATACCCTGGCCATTCTGCTGACCACCGCCACCCTGGCCGCCTGTGGCAGCCGGCCGGAGAACCCGGTGGACTACGTCACCTACCACGAAGAACCGCTGGTCAAGCAGGTCGAGAACGGCATGACCATGCAGCGGGTGATTGCCATTGGCGGCAGCCCCTCGACGGTGATCGACCTGCCCCATGGCGGTACCTGCAACAACTACATCCTCAACCGTGACGGCAAGCAGCAGGCCTACTACGTGCGCTTCGACGCCACCGGCCATGTCGACGCCAAGGGCTTCAAGACCTGCGAACAACGCCAGGTCGACGACGATGCCGTCGACAAGGCCAAGGCCAAGCTATAAAACTTTTCCGCGTGCCGGGGACTCACAGCTTAAGTAACCAGCGCGCCGACAGAGCGTGAAGATCGATCCGTTTTCAGCCTGGAGATGATGATGAGCAACGTTGAACTGACCGATGTTAAAACCTTGCGCGAACGCGCCCGCCAGCATGTCGAGCAGGGCGCGGTGACCGAGGGTTACAGCGCCGACCGGGAGAAAATCCTGCGCCTGCTCAACGAGTCGCTGGCCACCGAGTGGGTCTGCGCCCTGCGCTACAAGCGCCACTACTACATGGCCAGCGGGATCAAGGCCAGTGTCGCCGCCGACGAATTCCTCGAACATGCCACCCAGGAGCTGCAGCATGCCGACAAGCTGGCCGAGCGCATTGTCCAGCTGGGCGGCGAGCCGGACCTGAACCCCGACAACCTGAGCAAGAACTCCCATGCCCAGTACGTCGCTGGCAACAACCTCAAGGAAATGGTCCTGGAAGACCTGATCGCCGAGCGGATCGCCATCGATAGCTACCGCGAGATCATCCAGTACATTGGCGAAAGCGACCCGACCACCCGGCGCATCTTCGAAGATATCCTGGCCCAGGAAGAAGAGCACGCCGACGACATGGCGGATTTACTGCAAGGTCTGTAGACCTTATCGCGGGTCAAGTCGGGTCGCCACACCGCCGCTCCCACAATGGAACTGAGTGCACCAGACCTGTGGGAGCGGCGGTGCGACGACCCGACTTGACCCGCGATTGCTTCCCCTCAACCCCTCTTCACCGCCCGCGGCGCCTTGCCAGCCTTCATCTGCTCCAGCAATGGTGTGCACTGGTTGGGCACATCACCACTTGGCGCAATCAACGCCAGCAAGCCGGCTGCCGGGCCGGCAACCACGCCCAACGCCACCATCCCCGCACCCCGCAGCGCCAGCGGCAGCGCCTGCACGCCGGCACTGGGCTTGGCAAACGGCCCGCGCACATACAGCGGCGAGCGCAACGAGAACAGGCGCACGCCCTTGGATTCGGGGTTGATCTTCAGGTCCAGTTGCTCGCTGGCAAAGTTGGCCGTGCCATCGATGTAGATGATCGCGTTCTCGGTATCGAAGACGAACACCCGGGTCGTGGCCAAACCGTCCTTGATACCGAAATCGGCTGCCGCGCAGTTGATCTTCACTTCCTTGTCGCCAAACAGCTTGCCGACCACATAGTTGCCGACGTTGAGCCCGGCGATTTCCATCAAGCCACGACTGATCGCACCATCGTTGATGAGCATCTTCAGGTCGCCATTGGCGGTGGCCAGCAAGGCTGCGACCGAGTTGCCGCGCCCACTGATGTCGGCGTCGCCATTGAGCTCGCCGAAGCTGGTCTTCATCGGCTCGAAGGTCGGGAACAGTTGCTTGAGCTTGAAGTTGCGCGCACTCAATTGCGCCCTGCCCTGCAACGGCACGCTACGGCCATCGAGGCGTACCTGGGCGTCGAGTTTGCCGCCAGCGATGCCAAAGCGCAGTGGCTCCAGGCGCAGCACACCGTCATCGAGGACGAAGTGGCTGGACAGGTCAGTGAACGGCAGCTCGGCACTGTGCACGATGCGCTTGCCGCTGAAGGTCACGTCGGCGTCCATGGTCCGCCAGCGTTCGGTACGAAACTCCTCGACCGGCAAGACCTTGCCTGCCGGTTGCTTGCTGGCACCGCCGCGGGCTTTCTGCTGGGCATTGGAGTCGGCGCCGATCAGCGGTGCCAGGTCTTTGAACAGCAACTGGTTGGAAACCAGCTTGCCGCTCAGCTTCGGTCGTGGCTGGCTGGCAACGAATGCCAGGTCGCCATGGATATCGCTGTCGCCGATCTTGCCGTTGAAGCCTTCATAGCGAAACACCGCGCCACCGGGTTCATGCAGCTTGGCGGTCAGATGACCGTCGGTGGCGTAGGGCGGCGAATCGGGCAGGGTCACGCCAGTCAGCGGATACAGGTTAGCGAGGCTTGCGCCCGACAGGCGCAGGCGCAGGTCGAGGGCACCGAGGTTGCGTGGGTCGGTGAGGGTGCCGGCCACGGCGATGCGGGTACCGCCAATGGCCATGTCGGCCTGCAGCGGGAACGGTTGCGAGGCGTCCTGCAAGGCCAGCAAACCGCCGATCTTGCCGGTACCGGCCAATGCCTGGCCTTTGTAACGACCCTTGAGTTTGAGGCCGAAGGCGTAGTCCTGGGCGGCACCGGCCTTTTGTGCCGAAGCCTTGCCGACGATATCGCTGAAAGGGATCGGCTTGCCCAGCGGGTCGATGAGCACGTCCAGCCGGGTCTTCAGGGTCTGGTCATCGAGGCTGACCTGGCCCTTGTCAAAGCCGATGGCGCCGATGTCCAGCACCCACTTCGACGGCTCTGCCTGCTCATCCTTGGGGCCGAAGTCGAAGGTCCAGTTGGCGCGACCATCGGCCAGGCGCTTGAGGCTGGCGGTCGGCTGGTTGAGGTCGATGCGCGGAATGACGATCTGCTGCAGCAGCAGCGGCAGCGGCGCCAGGCGGAACTCGACGCGCTTGAGGCCGACCATCTGCGGCTCTTTGAGCCAGTCGGGGTTGCCCAGGGTCAGGTCTTCGGCGATGAAGTGCGGCCATGGCAGCCAGGCGCGCCAACCACCCTGCTCCGGCTCGCGCTGCCAGCGCACCGCCAGGTTGCCGTTGATGGCGAAGGGCCGGTGCAGCGCTTCGGACACCTTGGCATTAAGGGTGGGCTTGACCCGGTTCCAGTCGAAGGTGGCGATGACGACCACCAGCACCGCCAGCACCAGCAGCAGGCTGGCGAGGGTCCAGGTGATGATTTTGGCGGGGCGCGTCATTGCACGATTCTCCTGATGACTGCATGGCAAAAAGCGGGCGCGTTGAGGGCACTTATCTGTTCGGACTGATGAAACGCCGAGGGGTTTAATCGATTGGCCATGATAACCAGGTTTTTTCTGACCTTTTTCTCAACTTTTGTCGATTGTTAGCGTGTTCGCCGACCTCGGTAACGGCTCCGCCGCAGTTGCTCATGGCGCCACAAACCACGTTCTAGAGCGGCTGGCGCGAAGCATCAATTGCGTTGATTGTTACCATTATCTTTATGAACTTTTATCTGGCGTTTCCCGGCGTAGCATTGGTTCCGTACCCACTTTCCAGCCCCGCCGAGGAGCACCGAATCATGAAACGCCAATTACTGCTGAGCCTGTCCCTGTCCATCCTGGCCGCCAACGCCTTTGCCGTACCTGCCGCCGACCAGGCGCTGACCGCCGAAGCGCGTTCGAGCTCGACGGTCATTTCGCAACCGCTGAACCCGCTGGCCGAAGGTGGTTCCGATCGCCTGCTGGAACGTAACAACCGCGTTGCCGAAGGCGGTGCTGATCGCCTGAATGACCGGGTCAAAGTCGCCGAGGGTGGTGCTGATCGCCTGAAACAGTATTACAAAGTAGCCGAAGGTGGTTCTGACCGTCTGAAAGCACGCTTCGAGGTCGCAGAAGGTGGCTCTGATCGCCTGATCGAAAACCAACGCGCGAGCTGAAGCCTATGCCAGACAACAAGACACACCAGCGCTGTAGCAGCTCCCCTCCCAGCCCGGTCCATTGACCGGGCTTTGTTTTTCTGGCGCCAGGCTATTAGAGTGCAGGGCTGTTTCACTGCCTGCCGATACTTGCCATGCTGCCGCGCGCCGAACAAAAGCAACAGACCCGCCACGCCCTGCTGGATGCCGCCCGCCACCTGATGGAGAGCGGTCGAGGCTTCGGCAGCATCAGCCTGCGCGAAGTGGCAAAAACCGCAGGCATCGTCCCTACCGGTTTTTACCGGCACTTTACCGACATGGACCAACTGGGCCTGGCCCTGGTCAATGAAGTGGGCGAAACCTTCCGCCAGACCATCCGCCTGGTGCGCCAGAACGAATTCGAGCTGGGCGGCATCACCGACGCCTCGGTGCGGATCTTTCTCGATGTGGTGGCGGCCAACCGTGCCCAGTTCCTGTTTCTCGCCCGCGAGCAATATGGCGGTTCGCAACCGGTGCGCCAAGCCATCGGTACCCTGCGCCAGGGCATCAGCTCGGACCTGGCCACCGACCTTGCGCGCATGCCGCGCTGGCAGCATCTGGACGCCGCGGCCCTGGCGGTGATGGCTGACCTGGTGGTGAAAACCGTGTTCGCCACCCTGCCGGAGCTGATCGACGAGCCAAGCGACAACGCCGGTGAACCGATCAGCGCCCAGGAGAAGATCACCCAGCAGCTGCGCTTCATCTTTGTCGGTGCCAAGCACTGGCAGGGGCTCAGTGCGCTGTAGGCAGTCTGCTGTGCTGGCTGTACTGGCCTCATCGCGGGGCAAGCCCGCTCCTAGCCCGCGATGAGGCCGGCAAAGTCAGCGCCTTTTCCTGCTACCATTGCGCGCAAACGCACCGACCGCGACGAAATTTTCCATGCCCGACCTTCGTACTGCCCAGCCTGAACTGCCCGCCCTGCTCGCCGAGGTCCAGGCGCACTTTGACCAGCGCATCGTGCCGCTGTGGCAAGGCCCGGGCTGGAATGCAGAGATGGCCCTGCCCTTCGAAGCCCTCGACCCGCAGCAGCAACCCATGCCGGTGCAACGCTACCGGGCCATGGCCTGCGCGCGCCAGCTGTACCTGTTCAGCAGCCGCATCGAGCAACCCGGCGCCAGCGAACGCGCCGCCGCGCTGTTTCGCTCGTTGCAGCGGCATTTCCATGATGCCGAGCACGGCGGCTGGTTCTACAGCATCGACGCCCAGGGCAAGCCGCTGGACCGGCGCAAAGACCTCTACACCCATGCCTTCATCGTCTTTGCCTGCGCGCATTACTGGGGCAAGGTGCATGAGCCACTGGTCGAATCGGCCCTCAATGCCGCGCTGGAAGTGGTAACCGAGCAGTTCACCCGTGATGACGGCCTGTACGAGGCGAGCCTTGGCGAAGACTGGTCGGACCTGGCCAGCGGCCCGCTGCAGAACCCGCTGATGCATCTGGCCGAAGCCTTCCTCGCCACCCTCTCGGTGCGTGACGACAAGGCTGTCGAACAAGCCCTGCAAAGCCTGGCTGCGGCGATGCAGACACACTTCATCGACCCCGTACACGGGGTGATGCTGGAGAAACCACGCGGGGCTGTGGATAACTGGTTCGAACCCGGTCACCAGTTCGAATGGTTCTACTTGCTGGAGTCTTCACCGCTGCTACGCGGTAGCGAGCTGCATGCCTCGCTCAGCCGCGCATTTGCCTATGCCGAACAGTGCGGTGTGAAGGACAGCGCCGTGCTGGCCATGCTCAGCGCCGAGGGCCAGGTGCGCGACGCCACCCAGCGCATCTGGGCCCAGGCCGAATACCTGCGCGCCCTGACCTTGCGCCCGGCCAGCGCCGCCACGGTGCTGGCCCAGCTCAAGGCGCTGCAGCAGAACTTCCTGCATGACGGTGGCTGGCATGAGTGCCGCGATGCCAGTGGCAAGGTCAGCCGCGCCGATATGCCGTCGACTACGCCTTACCACCTGGCGACTTGCCTGGAAGGACTGCAGCGTCAGGTTTGACGCTGTCGCGGGTCAAGCCTTGCCTGAACGATCGATCGAGAACCCTGCCCACGCCTGGCTCACCGGCATCAGCTCAAGGCTGTTGATGTTGATGTGCGCCGGCTGGTTCATGATCCAGAAGATGGTCTCGGCGATATCCTGCGGCTGGATCGCCTCGGCGCCGGCATAGGTGGCATCGTAACGCGCCTGGTCGCCAGCGAAACGCACCAGCGAGAACTCGCTCTCGCACAGGCCCGGCTCGATATTGCTAACCCGCACGCCAGTGCCCTGCAGGTCGCAGCGCAGGCTCAGCGAGAACTGCCCGACGAACGCCTTGGTGCCGCCATACACATGGCTACCCGGATAGGGGTAGTTGCCGGCTACCGAGCCGACGTTGAGGATGGTCGCGCCACGGCCGTGGGCGATCAGCCGCGGCAGCAGCAGGCGGGTGCTGTACATCAGGCCCTTGATGTTGGTGTCGACCATGGTTTCCCAGTCGTCCAGATCGCACTTGGGCGCCGGGTCGGCGCCCAGGGCCAGGCCTGCATTGTTGATCAGCCCGCGCAGCTTGGCGAACGACGGTGGCAGGTTGTTGATGGCTTCTTCCATGGCCTTGCGGTCACGCACGTCGAGTACCAGGCCGTGCACTTCGGTTTGTTGCGACAGCTCGGCACACAGCGCTTCCAGGCGCTCCTGACGGCGACCGGTCAGCACCAGCGACCAACCGGCTTGCGCAAAACGACGGGCGCAGGCTTCGCCGAAGCCGGAAGTTGCGCCAGTGATGAATACGGTAGAGGTCATGCGGGTCTCCTTGATGAGGCTGATCACAGGGGTTGCAGCATGCCCGCGGCCGCGTTCGGCAGCAAGCAATTCGCATCACTGTACAAAAAACGATCAAAGCTGTGAAAGCCCCGGTATAGAAGGCCTGCGGCAAGCTTTACGCATGTTATCCACAAGCCCTTCCACAAAATCCGGGGGCAACTCGAAAACCCTGCAAGCCGCGTAATCCGGGGCTTGCGCAAGTATTTCCCTTGACCTCTGGCGCAGGCCTTGACCTAAGGCCGGCAACAGGCGTCGAAGGCGTGGATTTCCATGATGGCTCCAGGCCTGTAACGACGCTGTCTTCGCCGATCTTTCCAAGGCTTGCCCACAGAGTTATCCACAGGCCGGAAGCGCACTTTAATCGCCATTTGCGCTAAGGACAAAACACTTGACAAACCCCGATGCGAAAGCCGCGAAAAAACCTGATCAAAAAACAACCACAACCCTGGAAGCCTTGTAAACAAAGGGCTTCAGCAAGCTGCACCCAAGTTACCCACAGTCGGTTCCACACCAATGGTGGACAACTCAAACCTCTATGAAAACGCCCGCTGAAGCGACGTTCTGTCGCGCCCAAAAGAATGTCTGGACAATGTTTTCCACAAAACTGTGGACAAAAAAACGCCCCGTCAGCCGGGGCGCTTTTTTTCACCAACGATCAGTGCCCGCCCAAGTAAGCGTTGCGCACCTCCTCGTTGACCAACAGCTCCTGGCCAGTACCGGTCATGCGGATATGACCGTTGACCATTACATAGGCGCGGTCCGAGAGCTTCAGCGCATGGTTGGCGTTCTGCTCCACCAGGAAGATGGTCATGCCGGTCTTCGCCAGCTCGCGCAAGGTGGCGAAGATCTGCTTGACCACGATCGGCGCCAGGCCCAGCGACGGCTCATCGAGCAGCAGCAATTTGGGCCGGCTCATCAAAGCCCGGGCGATGGCGAGCATCTGCTGCTCGCCGCCGGACATGGTCATGGCGCGCTGGTTGCGCCGCTCCTTGAGCCGCGGGAACAGTTCGAACATGCGCTGCATGTCCTCGCTGGCGAACTTGTCGCCGATCGGGATGGTGCCCATCATCAGGTTCTCTTCCACCGACATGTCGGGGAACACCCGGCGACCTTCCGGCGACTGGGCAATGCCGTTGGAAGCGATGTAGTGCGACGATTTGTGAGTAATGTCGGTGCCACGGTAGATGATCTGCCCGGCTGCCGCCCGCGGCTGGCCGAAGATCGACATCAGCAGGGTCGACTTGCCGGCACCGTTGGAGCCGATCAGGCTCACCGTTTCGCCTTCATCGATGTGCAGCGAGACTTTCTTCAGGGCCTGGATCGGCCCGTAGAACACGTCGATCTCTTTCAGTTCGAGGATCGGTGTACTCATACCAGTTCCTCTTCATCGGCGCCCAGGTAGGCAGCAATCACCGTCGGGTTGTGACGGATGTCCTGTGGCGCGCCTTCGGCGATCACGTTGCCGTGGTCAAGCACCACGATATGGTCGGAAATGCTCATGACCATGCCCATGTCGTGCTCGATCAGCACCACGGTCAGGTCATGTTCGTCGCGCAGCACGCGGATCATTTTGCTCAGCGCTTCGGTTTCCTGCGGGTTGAGGCCGGCAGCCGGTTCGTCGAGGCAGATGATCTGCGGCCGCGTGCACATGGCCCGGGCAATCTCCAGGCGCCGTTGCTGGCCGTACGACAGCTCACCGGCCAGGCGGTTGGCGCAGTCGACCAGGTCGACCACTTCCAGCCAGTAGAAGGCATGGTCGAGGGCATCGCTTTCGGCCTTGCGGTAGCCCTTGGTGTTGAGCACGCCGGCCAGCAGGTTGCGGTTGACCCACATGTGCTGGGCCACCAGCAGGTTCTCGACCACCGACATTTCCCGGAACAGGCGAATGTTCTGGAAGGTCCGCGCCAGCCCTGCGCGGTTGACCAGGTGAGTACCGCCAAACATCTTGTAGTGCAGGCGGTTGATGAAGCGCTTGGGCGAGACGAAATCGCCCAGCTGAAAGCGTTCGCCCAGCAGCTGGATGACATTGGTGCGGGTGCCGCGCAGGTTCAGTTCGATCTTGCCGCCACTGGCCTTGTAGAAGCCGGTCAGGCAGTTGAACACCGTGGTCTTGCCGGCGCCGTTGGGGCCGATCAGGGCGAAGATCTGGTTGCGTCTGACCTTGAGGCTGACATCGCTGAGCGCCTTGATGCCGCCAAACTGCATCATCAGGTTTTCAACCGAGAGAATCACGTCATCGCTCATGGCGCCACTCCTTTACGCGGGACTACACCGGTACGGCTGATACGAATCAGGCCGCGCGGTCTCCAGATCATCATCAACACCATCAGCACGCCGAACAGCAGCACCCGGTACTCGGAGAAGCTGCGCAATAGCTCCGGCGCCACGGTCAGCACGAACGCAGCAATCACCACGCCGACGGTCGAGCCCATGCCGCCGAGCACGACGATGGCAAGGATCAGCGCCGACTCGAAGAAGGTGAACGACGACGGGTTGACGAAGCCCTGGTAGCTGGCAAAGAACACCCCGGCAAGGCCGGCGGTAGAGGCGCCGAGGGTGAAGGCCGAGAGTTTCACCAGCACATGGTTCAGGCCCATGGACCGGCAGGCGATCTCGTCTTCGCGCAGCGCTTCCCAGGCGCGGCCGACCGGCATGCGGGTCAACCGGTGCTTGATGTACAGCACCGCCAGCACCACCAGGAACAGCACGATGTAGATGAACAGGAATTTCACGTTGGGGTTGTAGGCAATGCCGAAGAACTCGTGGAACGGCACCCCGCCGTCCTTGGCCCGACGGCCGAACTCCAGGCCCATGAAGGTTGGCGACGGCACCGGCATGCCGTTGGGACCGCCGGTGAACGACAGCCAGTTGTTGAGCACCAGACGGATGATCTCACCAAAGCCGAGGGTAACGATGGCCAGGTAGTCGCCATGCATCCTCAGCACCGGAAAGCCCAATATGCACCCGGCCAGCGCCGCAGCGATTGCCGCCAGGGGCAACACCGTCCAGAAGCCCAGGCCCAGGTACTGGTAACCCAGGGCCAGGCCGTAGGCGCCGATGGCGTAGAAGGCCACGTAACCCAGGTCGAGCAGGCCGGCAAGACCTACCACGATGTTCAGGCCCAGACCCAGCAGTACGTAGATGAGGCCGAGGATGACCACGGTCAGCAGGTACTTGTTGGCGAAGAATGGGAAGACGATGGCAATCACGATCAGTGCCGGAATGATCCAGCGCAGCCGCGACTTGTAGTCCGGCGCCAGCACGTGCACGCCGGAACCACTGCCCTCGAAGCCCTGGAGAATCGACTGGCCCTTGGGCGTCTGCAGGAACAGGCTGAGGAAAAACCGCCCGACCATCACCCCGGCCACCAGCCAGGCGACACGGGTCGGTTCAAGGTTGAAGCTGTAGCCGTCGAGCACCACGCCGACGATGGGCCCGAAAACGATCAGGGAAATCAGCCCGGCGAGGACCGTATCGATCAGGCTGCGCTTGATATCGAATGTAGTTGTTTTGGCAGCAGACATACTTACACCTTCGCCACGAGTGGGCGACCCAGCAGGCCTTGGGGACGGAAGATCAGGATCAGCACCAGTAGCGAGAAACTGAACACGTCTTTGTAGTCGGAGTTGATCAGCCCGGAGAACAGCGACTCGGAAATCCCGAGGATGATCCCGCCGAGCATGGCGCCCGGCAGCGAGCCAATGCCACCGAGCACCGCGGCGGTGAAGGCCTTGATGCCGATGATAAAGCCCGCGTAGAAGTCGAAGGTGCCGTAGTTCATGGTGATCAGCACGCCGGCCAGGGCCGCCATGACAGCACCGATGACAAACACATAGGAGATCACCCGGTCGGTGTTGATACCGAGGATCGAAGCCATCTTGCGATCCTGCTGGGTGGCCCGGCACATGCGCCCGAGCTTGGTGAACTTGATGATGTAGGTAAGCGCCGCCATGCCGACGAAGGCCGCCACCAGGATGAAGATCTTGGTGTAGGTCAGTTGCACGAAACCGGTGCCCACTTCGACGCGCCAGGCGCCTTCAAGCAGGGTCGGTACGCCTTGCTGGCGTGCGCCCTGGCTGATCTGCGCGTAGTTCTGCAGGATCAGCGAGATGCCGATGGCACTGATCAGCGGCGCCAGGCGGGTGGAGTTGCGCAGGGGTTTGTAGGCGATGCGTTCGATGGTCCAGCCGTAGACTCCGGTGACCACCACCGTGAAGATCAGCGTCCCGAGCATCAGCAAGGGGAAGGATTCGATACCGAAATACGCCAGCAATGCCAGGCTGATTGCCGCCAGGTACGCGGAAATCATATACACCTCGCCGTGCGCGAAGTTGATCATGCCGATAATGCCATAGACCATTGTGTAGCCGATGGCGATCAGGCCATAGACGGACCCGAGGGTCAGCCCGTTGACCAGTTGCTGCAGGAAAATACCATCCATAACGCAATCTCACGTATTTGAGATTGCACAAGCGCCGACTACGGTGAGCCCCGGATGAAGCGGCCCTCGCAGCGCAGGGTTGTGCAGATCTACGAGAAAAGACAGGTACGGCGCAAAACCGGGTAGCGACCCGGGCTCAGGCCCGGGTCGCCTACCGTTGTTATTTTTGTTTTCCAGTTGGTGGTACTTGCCGTCCTTGTCCCACTGGTAGACCACATAGTCAGAGACCGTCAGGTCGCCCTTGCTGTCCCACTTTTTCTCGCCCATCACGGTTTGCACCGGGTTGGCCTTGAGCCACTTGGCAGCGTCTTCGCCCTTGTTCGACTTGGCGCCGTTGAAGGCTGCAGCCAGGGCCTGGACCGAAGCGTAGGCATACAGGGTGTAGCCTTCTGGCTCGGTGCCGCCTTTGCGGAACTCCTCGACCACCGCCTTGCTGTCTGGCAGCAGGCGCGGGTCGGCGCCGAAGGTCATGTACACGCCATCGACGTATTGCGCGCCACCAGCGGTGGAGACCAGTTCGTCGGTTACGATGCCGTCGTCGGACATGAACTTGACGTCTTTCAGGCCTTGCTCGCGGAGCTGCCGTACCAGTGGACCCGCTTCAGGATGCAGACCACCGAAGTAGACCACGTCTGCCCCGGTGGAGCGGATTTTGGTGACAAGGGCGCTGAAGTCTTTCTCGCCACGAGTCAGGCCTTCGTAGAGAACAGGTTTCACGCCGCGTTTTTCAAGCTGGGCCTTGGTGGCATCTGCCAGGCCCTGGCCGTAGGTGTCCTTGTCGTGCACTACTGCAACCTTCTTGCCTTTGAGCACATCGACAATGTAGTCGCCGGCGACAATGCCCTGCTGATCGTCACGCCCGCACATACGGAACATCGCACCGAGGCCGCGCTCGGTCACCTGCGGGTTGGTCGAGCCCGGGGTGATGGCGATGACACCGGCTTCGTCATACACCTCAGACGCCGGAATGGTGTTGGACGAGCAGAAGTGCCCGACCACACCGATCACCTTGTCCTGGTCGACCAGGCGGTTGGCCACGGCCACGGCTTGCTTCGGCTCGCAGGCATCGTCGCCCTTGACCAGCACGATCTTCTCGCCGTTGACGCCGCCCGCGGCATTGACCTTGTCAGCCGCTGCCTGTGCACCTTTCATGTACTGCTCGCCAAACGCTGCGTTGGCACCGGTCATCGGGCCTGCTACGCCGATCTTGATGTCGGCCTGAACATACGAAGAAACGCCCAGCGCCGTAGCTACGGCGAGGGCCAGAAAGCCTTTCTTGTAAAACGTCTGCGACATGAGGTGGTGCTCCTGGAGTTTTTTTGGTTGGCACTACAACTTTCAGCAATTGCTCTGAGCAAGGGCCGTGCCATTGGTTTTTTATTCTGGAAAAACTCGTGAACAAGTTGCGCAGCCAGGATTCACGGCCTTTTTTTACTGGTCGTGCAACCGTCTGCCTCACGACAAGCGCCACCGGACACGAGAAAAAAGAGCAACCGCGAAGTGCCATCATTGCAACCCTGGGTTGTGGTTACGTGCAACCAGCCTGTAACAGGATGCGTAACCGAACTGCACATCCTTGGTGCGCGACTGCTACAGCGGGCACCATTACAGGCTAGCCGCTGCCCGACAAAAGCGCCGCTACCTGTAGCCTGCTACCGAATTACCCCGGCCTCGGCCTGCCCGCGTGGCGGCAAAGGCTGGCACAATGCGCAGGTCTGTGCGCCGTCGCTGGCGGTGATGGCGCGCGCCCCCTTTGGAGCCCCCTATGAGCGAGAGTGCATTTGCCGATCGCATCGTGCAGAACCTGCTCGACACCGATTTCTACAAGCTGACCATGATGCAGGCCGTGCTGCACAACTACCCCAACGTCGACGTGGAATGGGAGTTCCGCTGCCGCAATGGTGAAGACCTGCGCCCTTATCTGGCGCAGATCCGCGAGCAGATCGAGCAGTTGTGCGAACTGAGCCTGGGTAATGGCCAGTTGGGCTTCCTCGAGCAGATCAGCTTCATGAAGCCGGACTTCCTGCGCTTTCTCGGCCTGTTCCGCTTCAACCTGCGCTACCTGCAACTGGGGGTCGAGAACGACCAGCTGTACTTGCGCCTGCGCGGCCCCTGGCTGCACGTGATCCTGTTTGAAGTACCTTTGCTTGCGATCATCAGTGAAGTGCGCAACCGCCATCGCCACCCCCAGGCCAAACTCAGCGACGCCCGCGACCAGCTGTACCGTAAGTTCGACTGGCTCAAGGCCAATGCCAGCAGCGAGGAGCTGGCCGAATTGCAGGTCGCCGACTTCGGCACCCGCCGACGCTTCTCCTACAAGGTTCAGGAAGAAGTGGTACGGGTGCTCAAGGAAGATTTCCCCGCGCGTTTCGTCGGCACCAGCAACGTGCACCTGGCACGGAAACTGGATATCAAGCCACTGGGGACCATGGCCCACGAATGGATCATGGCCCACCAGCAACTGGGGCCGCGGCTGATCGACAGCCAGATTGCCGCGCTCGATTGTTGGGTGCGCGAGTACCGCGGGCTGCTGGGCATCGCCCTCACCGATTGCATCACCATGGATGCTTTCCTGACCGATTTCGACCTGTACTTCGCCAAGCTGTTCGACGGCCTGCGCCATGACTCGGGCGATCCGGTGCAGTGGGCGGAAAAGGCCATCAGCCACTATCGCAAGCTGGGGATCGACCCGATGACCAAGACCCTGGTGTTCTCCGACGGCCTGAACCTGACCAAATCGCTGGAGATCTTCCGGGCCCTGCGCGGGCGCATCAATGTCAGCTTCGGCATCGGCACCAACCTCACCTGCGATCTGCCCGGGGTGGCGCCGATGAGCATCGTGCTTAAAATGACCGACTGTAACGGCCAGCCCGTCGCCAAGATTTCCGATGAGGCGGCCAAGACCCAATGCCGCGACGAAAACTTCGTCGCCTACCTGCGCCACGTCTTCAAAGTGTCCAAGGAGTAATTCATGCAAGCCGTCCAGCGAGAGATTGCGCAAGCGCTCAAGGTCCAGCCGCCGTTCGCCGACAGCGCCGCGCTCGAAGCCGAAGTGGCCCGGCGCGTGGCCTTCATCAAGACCTGCCTGCACAACGCACGGCTCAAGACCCTGGTGCTGGGTATCAGTGGTGGTGTTGACTCGCTGACCGCCGCGCTGATGGCGCAACGGGCGATCAATGAACTGCGCAGCGAGACGGCTGATGAGCAGTACCGCTTCATTGCCGTGCGCCTGCCGTACCAGGTGCAGCACGACGAACACGACGCCCAGGCCTGCCTGGAGGTGATCAAGGCCGACGAGGTGCACACTGTCGACATC
Organism: Pseudomonas sp. B21-035; assembly: GCF_024748945.1. Taxonomy (NCBI): domain Bacteria; kingdom Pseudomonadati; phylum Pseudomonadota; class Gammaproteobacteria; order Pseudomonadales; family Pseudomonadaceae; genus Pseudomonas; species Pseudomonas sp. B21-035. Next base: position 582,775 of record NZ_CP087179.1, on the reverse strand, counting down.
GCCCCGGCCGTGCGTGCCCTGGCGACCGAGGTCAAGGCCCTGGAAAACGGCGCGCCGGCGATGGTCGATTTCGTCGTCGGCAACACCAAGGCGCGCATGCGCATGGTTGCCCAGTACACCATCGCCGGTGCCCGCCAGGGCCTGGTGATCGGCACCGACCATGCCGCCGAAGCGGTGATGGGCTTCTTTACCAAGTTTGGTGATGGTTCCTGCGACCTGGCACCGCTCAGTGGCCTGGTGAAAAACCAGGTGCGGGCCATCGCGCGCAGCTTTGGCGCGCCGGAGTCACTGGTGGAGAAGGTGCCGACTGCAGACCTTGAGGACCTGGCGCCAGGCAAGCCGGACGAAGCGTCCCACGGCGTCACCTATGCGCAGATCGATGCGTTCCTGCATGGCGAGGCGGTGAGCCAGGAAGCGTTCGACATCATCAGCGCCACCTACCGCAAGACCCAGCACAAGCGCGAGATGCCGTTCGCGCCTTGAACGCATCGCGGGGCAAGCCCGCTCCTGTGGGAGCGGGCTTGCCCCGCGATCAGGTACCCGAATTACTTCAGGGTAACAGTGCCTTTCATCATCGAGATGTGGCCAGGGAACGAGCAGAAGAAGCCGTACTTCTCGTCAGCTTTCAGCTTGGACACGTCGAAGGTCACCGAGTCGGTTTCCTTAGCGCCAATGATCTTGGTGTGGGCGATCACGCGCTCGTCACCGTCTTTCAGATAGTTTTTGTCGATGCCGGCAGCCAGGCCGTCGGTGGCGATCGGCTGCATGTCAGCTTCTTTGCTGATGACCAGGTTGTGGCCCATGACGTTCTTCGGCAACGAACCGGAGTGGGTCAGTTCGACAGTGAAGGTCTTGCAGCTCTTGTCGATTTCGATGGCCTTGGTGTTGAAGGACATCTGGTCGGTGGAATCGACCGTGACCTTGCACTCAGCGGCAAATACCTGAGTGCTGGCGAGGGTCAGCAAGGATACTGCGACAACTTTGGCAAACATCGTGAATCTCCATGGCAGGGGTTTTTTATCAGTTTGCAGACTGCCTGAAACCGCAAGGCCGGCCCATGATGTGGGTCAAGCACTGGCCGAAGAGCCAGGCAGTGAATTTGTTCTATGGATTGTATACAGGAAATCTAAGTGCCCATCATGCACCTTTGAGGGAGGATGAGACAACCTCTCATTTAGGAGTAAACGATCATGTCCTTTGGTACTTTCTTCAATGGCCTGCTGGCCGCCTACGCCTGCGGCGCTGCGGGCGCCTCATGCGAATTCGCCCGGCCGGAGTAACGACTGCGGGCTTGGAAGCGAGCGGCCAGCACCTTACTCTGTGTGCGCTTGTAACCGGAGAGAAGCAATGCCCGTACGTTCCGTTTGTGTGTTCTGTGGCGCCAGCACCGGCGTCAACCCGGCCTACCGCGAGGCGGCCATCGCCCTCGGCCAGGCCATCGCCGCGCGCGGCCTGACCCTGGTGTACGGCGGTGGCGCCGTGGGCCTGATGGGTATCGTTGCCGATGCGGCCATGGCCGCCGGTGGCGAAGTCATCGGCATCATCCCTGAAGCGCTGAAAAACGCCGAGATCGGCCACACCGGCCTGACCCGCCTGGAAGTGGTCGACGGCATGCACGCGCGCAAGGCACGCATGGCCGAACTGAGCGACGCATTCGTGGCCCTGCCCGGTGGCCTGGGCACCCTGGAAGAGCTGTTCGAAGTCTGGACCTGGGGCCAGTTGGGTTACCACGCCAAGCCCCTGGGCCTGCTCGACGTCAACGGCTTCTACAGCAAGCTGGGCAGCTTCCTTGACCATGTGGTGGAAGAAGGCTTCGTGCGCCCGCAACACCGCGCCATGCTGCAACTGGCCGACTCGCCAGCCGAGCTGCTCGAGGCCATGGACAACTTTGAAGCCCCGGTGCTGCCCAAGTGGGTCGACAAGAAGCCTGATTGACCCGCCTCATCGCGGGGCAAGCCCGCTCCTACAAGGCTGTGGCCTCATCCAGCGGCATCACCGTGACCTGCACCTGCGGGTCATGGCTGCCGCCACCGAGGATCACCCCACGCAGCGGCGAGACATCGGAAAAATCCCGGCCCCAGGCCAGGGTGATGTGTTCCAGCGCCGGGCGCAGGTTGTTGGTGGGATCGAAATCGATCCAGCCCTGCCCCGGGCAAAACACTGAAATCCACGCATGCGAGGCATCGGCGCCGATCAGCCGTGGCTGGCCGGGTGGCGGCCGGGTCAGCAGGTAGCCGCTGACATAACGCGCCGCCAGGCCGCGCGAGCGCAGGCAGGCGAGCATCAGGTGGGCAAAGTCCTGGCACACGCCGCGGCGGCGCTCCAGCACCTCCACCAGCGGCGTGGCGACCTGGGTCGCTTCGGCATCGAAGGTGAACTCGCTGAAGATCTTCTCCATCAACGCCTGCACGCCTTCCAGCAATGCCCGGCCAGGCTCGAAAGAGGATTCGCTGAAGGCCACGAAGCGCTGCTTGAGGCGCACATAAGGCGACTCGAATCGGTAACGGCAGGCTTCCAGAAGCGCCGCTGCCATCGGCTGGCTGGCATAGGTCAGGGCCTCGCGCACCTGCTCCCAGGCCGGCGAGGCGGCAAAGTCCGGCGCCGTCCGCTCGAGCACTTCAACCTGCAAGCGCGCCACCACCCGCAACTGCTCATGCTGACGCTCGAACGCCAGGCGCGTCAGCGGGTTGCCGAACACGTCCCACTCATCGCGCCGCTGGGTCGGCTGCGGGCTGACCTGCAGGGCCTGGGCCGTGCAGCGTTGCCAGGCGCAAGGCCGTGGCCATAAGTGCGCCAGCTGCTGGGCCAGGGACACCGGGCTGTCGTAGCGGTAATGGGTGTCGTGGATAATCTGGTAGCGCGCACTCATCACAGCGACACCGTCTGCTGGCTGACATCCTCGACGTGAGCGAAATGGCGCAGGGCCAGGCGCTCGGAAATCTCGCCACTGGCCAGAGCCACCCCTTGCAGCAGGTCAGCAAGCCCCGACAGCACCGCTTGTACACTGGCGCTGCCGAACAACGGGTCTTCCAGGCTGCGCAGGTCGAAGTGACGCAATTGCTCGGCCAGTAGCGCCAGAGCCGGGTCGCGTGGGCTGTCGAATTCCTCGCTCAAGCGTTGGTTGGCACGCACCAGCAGTTTGAGCTGGAACAGCACGGCGTGGGGGTTCTGTTCATCGAGCAGGAGCAGATCGAGCACCGGGATCAACTGCGCCACCGCCAGGTAGCGCGAGCGGTAGGTGATGCTGCTATTGCCCAGCTCCAGCAACCATTCAAGCCCGGCCTGGTCGTACACCGCCGGCCCGCGCAGAAACGCCGCCAGGCTGCTGCACAGTGACTGCAATCGCTCGATACGCCGGCCAATCATCAGGAAGCGCCAGCCTTCGTCGCGGGTCATGTCGTCGAGGGCAAAACCCGACAGCGCCGCCAGCGACATCACCAGGCGGTTGAGAAAATCCACCCGCTCGCCAAAGTCCGCCTCGGCATCTTCCAGGCATTGCGCCTCCCGCTGCAGCTCGACCAGCGCCTGCCAGTTCTCCCGCGAGAGCTTGCCGCGCACCTGCGACGCCGCCCAGTGCAGACGCTGCAAATTGGCCCGCAGGCTGAAGGCCCAGTCGCCATCGTCCAGCGCCGCGCGCAGGCGCTCGGGCAACTCGCCCTCCTCCGGCAGCAGCGACAATTCATCGGCCAGTTCCACCGCCGCCTGCAGGGCCAGCGGATCGTCGCCGTCCAGGTAGCGGGTGAGGATGATCCGCAGCAGGCGCGCACTGGCATCGCAGCGCTCGCAGTAGCGCCCGAACCAGAACAGGTTCTCCACCACCCGCGACGGCAGGTAAGGGTCCTGGCGGATCAGCTCGGCCACGCCGATGGTGCGCTGGGCCCGCCATTGCTCGCCCGCTGGCGCCGCTTCGCCGAGCACCCAGGTGTCCTTGCTGGCGCCACCGCGCTGCATCGACACCACCTCGGCGTCAGCTTGCGCAGCAACCCGGGTCAGGCCACCGGGCAGCACCCGATAACCGTCCGCCGAGGCCACCGCGTACACACGCATGCCAATGGCCCGCGGCTGCACCTGGCCCTTGTCGGCCTGCCACACCGGCGCCTGGGACAACTGCGCCAGCTCCTGGGCGACATAGGCGTAAGGCCGCGCCTGGATGCGTTCGGCCAGGGCCTGGCGCTGGGCCGGGTCGAGGTCACGGCCGAACACCGGGCTGAAACTCTGTGACGGGAACGCCGGCTTGACCAATAGCTTCGGCAACTGCTCCAGTGCCCGTGCCATCACCGGTGGCTCACCGCACCACCAGGTGGCGATCGACGGCAGGCTCAGTTCTTCAGCAAACAAGCGCTGGTTGATCGCCGGCAAGAAACCGAGCAGGCCCGGCGACTCAAGCACGCCGCTGCCCAGCGCATTGGCCACCAGCACCCGGCCCTGGCGCACGGCATCGAGCAAGCCGGGCACGCCCAGGGCCGAGTCGGTGCGCAGCTCCAGCGGGTCGCAGAAATCATCGTCCAGGCGCCGCATGATTGCGTGCACCCGGCGCAGGCCGCTCAGGGTCTTGAGGTATACGGTGGCATCGCGCACGGTCAGGTCGCTGCCCTCGACCAGTGGATAACCCAGCTGCCGCGCCAGGTACAGGTGCTCGAAATAGCTCTCGTTGAAGCGCCCTGGGGTCAGCAGCACCACCAGTGGCGCCTCCTGGTCACTGGGTGCCAGGCGCGCCAGGGTCTGTTGCAGGGTGCGGAAGAAACCGGCCAGGTGGTGCACCTGCAAGTCGCGGTATAGCTCGGGCAACGCCCGCGAAACGATGGTGCGATTCTCCAGCGCGAAGCCTGCGCCCGACGGCGCCTGGGTGCGGTCTGCCGTCACCCACCAGCGCCCGTCCGGGGCACGGGCCACGTCCACCGCGTAGACATGCAGGTAGGTGCCTTCAGGTGGCGCTATACCCTGGCAGGGCCAGAGGAAATTGTTATGGCCATAGACCAGCTCGGCGGGCAGCAGGCCTTCGCTGATCAACTGCTGCGGCCCGTAGATATCGGCCAGTACCGCATTGAGCAAGCGCGCGCGCTGTTCGACACCGGCGGCCAGTTGCTGCCATTCGGCGGCAGGCAGCAGGTGCGGCAACAAGTCCAGCTCCCAGGGCCGGTCGGCGCCCTTGGGGTCGGCGTAAACGTTGTAGGTGACGCCGTTCTCGCGCAACTGGCGGGTCAGCGAGGCCTGGCGCTGGGCCAGTTGCGCCGGCCCGCTGCGCTGCAGGTAAGCGCACAACGGCTGCCAGTGCGCACGCACCGCACCCTGGCTTTCGAGCATCTCGTGATAAGTCCCCGCACTCAGCGGGTAAGCATCCAACAGGTCAGGCATGGCAATGCTCGAAGGCCACAGGTCAGTTCAGAGTAGCGCTCAGCCGCGGCGCAAATCCAGGGTAAAGGGTAGTTCCGGGTTCACCTGCGCCGATGGTATGTCCACTACACCCGGGCTGTGTCCGAGGCGGAAGAAGCGTGCCTGGCGCCGGCTCTGGGCTTCGTTGGCATTGACCGGCAGGGTCTGGTAGTTGCGACCGCCCGGATGCGCCACGTGGTACTGGCAACCGCCCAGCGAGCGGCCCATCCAGGTATCGAGCAAGTCGAACACCAGCGGCGCCTGCACCGCAATGGTTGGCTGCAGGCAATTGGCCGGCTGCCAGGCGCGATAGCGCACCGCCGCGACGAACTCACCGACGCGTCCGGTGGCTTGCAAGGGTAGCGCCCGACCGTTACAGGTCAGTTGATAACGCTCCGGCGGCAGGCCGCTGACCTTGACCTGCAGGCGCTCCAGCGACGAGTCGACATAACGCACCGTGGCACCGCCAGTACCCTCCTCGCCCAGTACATGCCAGGGCTCCAGGGCCTGGCGCAGTTCCAGCTCGATGCCGTTGACGGCATAGTCGCCGACCTTGGGGAAACGAAACTCCAGGTGTGCGGCAAACCACTCGGCACGCAGCGGGTAGCCTGCGGCGTTGAGCTCGACCAGCACATCGGCAAAGTCCTGCTCGATAAAGTGCCCCAGCATGAACCGGTCATGCAGCTCGGTGCCCCAGCGGGCCAGGCGCTTGGGCGCATAGGGCTCACGCCAGAAACGCGCGACCAGGGCGCGCAGCAGCAGTTGCTGGACCAGGCTCATGCGCGCATGCGGCGGCATCTCGAAGGCGCGCAGTTCCAGCAACCCCAAACGCCCGGCCGGGCCGTCCGGGGAGTACAGCTTGTCGATGCAGAACTCGGCGCGGTGGGTATTGCCGGTAACGTCGATCAGCAAGTTGCGCAGCAGCCGGTCGACCAGCCACGGCGGGCCTTCCTCGCCCGCTGCCGGCATCTGCGCGAAAGCGATCTCCAGCTCATACAACGCATCGTTACGCGCTTCATCCACCCGTGGCGCCTGGGAAGTCGGACCAATGAACAGGCCGGAAAACAGGTAGGAAAGCGACGGGTGATTGTGCCAGTAGCTGATCAGGCTACGTAGCAAGTCAGGGCGGCGCAGGAACGGCGAGTCGGCCGGGGTGGCGCCACCGAGGACGAAATGGTTACCGCCACCGGTGCCGGTGTGTCGGCCGTCGATCATGAATTTTTCGCTGCTCAAGCGCGTCAGGCGCGCCTGCTCGTATAGGAACTCGGTGCGCTCCACCAGTTCGTCCCAACTGGCCGAAGGCTGCACGTTGACCTCGATGACGCCGGGGTCGGGAGTCACCTTGAAGTTGGCCAGGCGCGGATCGGCCGGCGGCTCGTAGCCTTCGAGGATGACCGGGCAATGCAGCTCGGCCGCGGTGGCTTCGATCACCGCAACCAGTTCGAGGTAATCCTGCAAGCGAGACAGCGGTGGCATGAACAGGTACAGGCGCCCTTCTCGCGGCTCTGCACACAGCGCGGTACGGGTCAGCCAGTCGGCCGAGGCATCGACCTCGGGGGCTGCGTGCTCCTGCTCATCGAGCGCCTGCCCGGCGCTGGCCTTGAGCAGTTGGTCACGATCAGGCAGATCCCCGAGCACCTGGTTGGGATCGGTCGGATGCACGTAGGGATATTCCGCGGCCTTGACCCAGGGCTGCGCCGCCAGCGGCAAGCGGTAACCCAGCGGCGAGTCGCCCGGCACCAGGCGGCAATGCTCATCGCGCAAGTACCAGCGTCCGCTCTGCCAGCGTTGCTCGTCGGCGCTGCGGGCCAGCGGCAGCACCTGGCCGATGACCTTGTCCAGGCCCTGGCTGAACACCTTGCGCAGCCTTGCACGCTCCATCTCGTCGTCCAGGCGCGCAGCGTCGGGGCGCACGTTGGACGGCAGGCCGCCCTCGCGCCACAGGTAATAGAGTGAGTCTTCGTAGGCGCCGAAGACATAACGCGCAGGCAGCCTCAGCCGTTCGGCAACGCTGGCCAGGAAGCGCGCGGCCAGCGCGCTGTCGGCGCCGAGATCCTGGTGTTGGTCGGCGATCAACGCCGGATTGTTCCACAGCGGCACACCATCACGCCGCCAAAAGCAGTTGAGCGACCAACGCGGCAGTTGCTCGCCCGGGTACCATTTGCCCTGGCCGAAGTGCACCAGGCCATGGGGCGCGTAATGCTTGTACAGGCGCTGGAACAGCTCACCGGCCAGGCGCCGTTTGTTCGCGCCCAGCGCTGCGGTGTTCCACTCGGCGCCGTCAGGGTCGTCAATGGCCACGAAGGTTGGTTCACCGCCCATGGTCAGGCGCACGTCCGCTGCTTTCAGGTCGCTGTCTACCTGGCGCCCGAGGGCGACGATGGCCTGCCATTGTTCGTCGCTGTAGGGCAGCGTCACCCGCGGCGATTCCCACAGGCGCTCGACACTCATTTCATGCTCGAAAGTGCATTCGCAGGGCTCGACCAGGCCGCTGATCGGTGCCGCTGAAGTCGGATCGGGGCTACAAGCCAATGGGATATGCCCTTCCCCGGCAAACAGCCCGGAGGTGGCGTCCAGGCCGATCCAGCCGGCGCCGGGCAGGTACACCTCGCACCAGGCGTGCAGGTCGGTGAAGTCCTCTTCGGTGCCCGACGGGCCGTCCAGTGCCTTGATGTCGGCGGTCAGCTGAATCAGATAACCGGAGACGAACCGCGCCGCCAGGCCCAGGTGGCGCAACAACTGCACCAGTAGCCAGGCCGAGTCGCGGCAGGAGCCGGAACCCAGTTCCAGGGTCTGCTCCGGGGTTTGCACACCGGGCTCGAGGCGGATGAGGTAGCTGATGTCCTCGCTCAGGCGCTGATTGAGCGCCACCAGGAAATCGACACTGGCCTGGGGCGTGCGCTCGATGCTGTCCAGGTAGGTAGCGAACTTCGGCGTCAGCGGCAGTTGCTCCAGGTAGGGCAGCAGTTCGTGGCGTTCGTCTCGGCCATAACTGAAGGGAATCTGCTCGGCGTAGGGTTCGAGAAAGAAGTCGAACGGATTGAACACCGCCATCTCGGCGACCAGGTCGACTTCCACGCGCAGGCTGTCAGTCTTTTCCGGGAATACCAGGCGCGCCAGGTAGTTGCCCTGTGGGTCCTGCTGCCAATTGATGAAATGTCCGTCCGGCTGCACCTTCAGCCCGTAGGAGAGGATCCTCGTGCGGCTGTGAGCAGCCGGGCGCAGGCGAACAATTTGCGGGCCCAGTTCAACTGCACGGTCGTAGCGGTACTCGGTGACATGGTGCAAGGCGACATGAATCGACACGGCGGGCCTCCTGCGAGCCTGGGCGGTAGTGGAACCGCGCAAGACTTGTGCCATGGGCCCAGGCCTGCGATTCCCTGCATGCAGCCGGTACAGTCGCACCAAAAGCGCACCGTAGCGAGGCCGCCGTGCAAGCCTTGCACAGATTTGAGGCTTTGCCAGCGACGCAAACAAAAACGCCAGCCCGAAGGCTGGCGTTTCAGTTAGCGCGGCAGAACCGGCTGGCGGGCGGGCTTTTTCTTGCCCTTGCCGCCCTTGGCGGCATCTTTGCGCGCCTTGGCCGCTTCCTGGTTGCGGGCAAACGCCGCCGCCTTGGCCTGTTCACGCTTGTCCCACGGCTTGGAACCATCGCTGGCACGCGGCGGCAAGCCGTTGTGCTGGGTGAGGATCTTCTGCTCTTTGGCCACCTTGTGGCTGCCGGCCGGGGTCGAGTTCTTGCGCCGGGCACTCTGGTAGCTGTCGGTCGCCGGCTGGTGCAGCGGGATCAACTGGTGCTTGCCCGGGCCGATCAGGTCGGCGCGGCCCATGCGCTCCAGGGCTTCACGCAGCATCGGCCAGCCCTTCGGATCGTGGTAGCGCAAAAAGGCCTTGTGCAAGCGGCGCTGCTGCTCGCTCTTGACGATGGTCACCGGGTCGCTCTTGTAAGTGACCTTGCGCAGCGGGTTCTTGCCCGAGTGGTACATGGCCGTGGCCGAGGCCATTGGCGACGGGTAGAACGCCTGCACCTGGTCGGCACGGAAGCCGTTGCCCTTGAGCCACAGGGCCAGGTTCATCATGTCTTCGTCGGTGGTGCCCGGGTGCGCGGCGATGAAGTACGGGATCAGGTACTGCTCTTTGCCCGCCTCTTTCGAGTACTTCTCGAACATGCGCTTGAAGCGGTCATAGCTACCGATGCCCGGCTTCATCATCTGGTTCAGCGGGCCTTCCTCGGTGTGCTCCGGGGCAATCTTTAGGTAGCCGCCGACGTGGTGGGTCACCAGCTCCTTGACGTACTCCGGCGACTCTACCGCCAGGTCGTAACGCAGGCCCGAGGCGATGAGGATCTTCTTCACCCCTGGCAGGTCACGGGCGCTGCGGTACAGCTTGATCAGCGCCGAGTGGTCGGTGTTCAAGTTCGGGCAGATGCCCGGGAACACGCACGACGGCTTGCGGCACGCCGATTCGATCTCGGGGCTCTTGCAGGCGATGCGGTACATGTTCGCAGTCGGGCCGCCGAGGTCGGAGATGACCCCGGTAAAGCCGGGCACCTTGTCGCGAATCTCTTCGATCTCGCGAATGATCGACTCGTGCGAGCGGTTCTGGATGATGCGCCCTTCGTGCTCGGTGATCGAGCAGAAGGTGCAGCCGCCGAAGCAGCCGCGCATGATGTTCACCGAGAAGCGGATCATGTCGTAGGCGGGGATTTTCTCCTTGCCGTACGCCGGGTGCGGGATGCGCGCATAGGGCATGCCGAACACGTAGTCCATTTCTTCGGTGGTCATCGGAATGGGTGGCGGGTTGAACCACACGTCCACTTCGCCATGCTTCTGCACCAGGGCACGGGCGTTACCCGGGTTGGTCTCCAGGTGCAGCACGCGGTTGGCGTGGGCATAGAGCACCGGGTCGTTGCGGACCTTCTCGAACGACGGCAGGCGGATGACCGTCTTGTCACGGGTCATGCGCGGGCTGGCGAGGATCTGCACAACCTTGGCTTCGTTGGGGTCTTCGACCTCGCCCTTTTCCTGCTCGATGGCGCAGGCCTGGGTGTCCTGGGTGTTGACGTACGGGTTGATGATCTTGTCGACCTTGCCCGGACGGTCGATACGGGTCGAGTCGACCTCGTACCAGCCTTGCGGGGTATCACGGCGTACGAAGGCGGTGCCGCGAATGTCGGTGATGCTCTCGATCGACTCGCCGAACGACAGGCGCTGGGCCACTTCGACGATGGCCCGCTCGGCGTTGCCGTACAGCAGGATGTCGGCGCAGGCGTCGATCAGGATCGAATGACGGACCTTGTCCTGCCAGTAGTCGTAGTGAGCGATGCGGCGCAGGGAGGCTTCGATGCCGCCGAGGACGATCGGCACATGCTTGTAGGCTTCCTTGCAGCGCTGGCTGTACACCAGGCTGGCGCGGTCCGGACGCTTGCCGGCCATGCCGCCCGGGGTATAGGCGTCGTCGGAGCGGATCTTCTTGTCAGCGGTGTAGCGGTTGATCATCGAATCCATGTTGCCGGCCGCGACGCCGAAGAACAGGTTCGGCTCGCCGAGCTTCATGAAGTCGTCTTTGGACTGCCAGTCCGGCTGGGCAATGATGCCCACGCGAAAGCCCTGGGCTTCCAGCAGGCGGCCAATGATGGCCATGCCGAACGACGGATGGTCGACGTAGGCATCACCGGTCACGATGATGACGTCGCAGGAATCCCAGCCGAGCTGATCCATCTCCTCCCTGCTCATCGGCAGGAACGGTGCTGGCCCGAAGCATTCGGCCCAGTACTTGGGATAGTCGAAAAGTGGTTTGGCTGCTTGCATGTCAGTGACCGGTGGCTAATCGATGAAAAATCGCGGGCGCGGAATATAGCACAAAAATTGACCAATTCCGACGCTCAAGGTCGGAATTGTCCAAATTGCCCTTACTCGTCGTCGTCGAAGTTGTAACTGCCCGGCGCGAGGTTTTCGAAGCGTGTGTACTTGCCGATGAAGGCCAGGCGGATAAAGCCGATCGGGCCGTTGCGCTGCTTGCCGATGATGATTTCGGCAATGCCCTTGTGCTCGGTCTCCGGGTGGTACACCTCGTCGCGGTAAACGAACATGATCACGTCGGCGTCCTGCTCGATCGCACCCGATTCGCGCAAGTCGGAGTTCACCGGGCGCTTGTTCGGCCGCTGTTCGAGGGAGCGGTTGAGCTGCGACAGGGCAACTACCGGGCAGTTGAACTCTTTGGCCAGGGCCTTGAGCGAGCGGGAGATCTCGGAAATCTCGTTGGTACGGTTGTCGCCGCTGGAGCCCGGGATCTGCATCAGCTGCAGGTAGTCGATCATGATCAGGGCGATGTCGCCGTGCTCGCGCACCAGGCGGCGGGTCCGGGCGCGCATTTCCGACGGGCTGATGCCGGCGGTGTCATCGATGAACAGCTTGCGGTCGTTGAGCAGGTTGACCGCCGAGGTCAGCCGCGGCCAGTCGTCGTCTTCAAGCTGGCCGGAGCGCACCTTGGTCTGGTCGATGCGCCCGAGCGACGACAGCATACGCATGATCAACGATTCGCCTGGCATCTCCAGCGAGTACACCAGCACCGCCTTGTCGCTGCGCAGTACCGCGTTCTCGACCAGGTTCATGGCGAAGGTGGTCTTACCCATCGACGGCCGGCCGGCGACGATGATCAGGTCGGCCGGCTGCAGGCCGCTGGTCTTCTCGTCGAGGTCGGTGTAGCCGGTGGACAGGCCGGTGATCGCACTGTCGGTATTGAACAGCGTGTCGATGCGGTCGATGGCCTTGGTCAGCAGGTCGTTGACGCCCACCGGGCCGCCGGTCTTCGGCCGCGCTTCGGCGATCTGGAAGATCTGCCGTTCGGCTTCGTCGAGGATCTCGGCAGCATTGCGCCCTTGCGGGTTGAAGGCGCTGTCGGCGATCTCGTTGCTGATGCTGATCAGCTGACGCAGGGTTGCCCGCTCGCGGATGATCGCGGCATAGGCCTTGATGTTGGCCACTGACGGGGTGTTCTTGGCCAGTTCGCCCAGGTAACCCAGGCCGCCAACCTGCGAACTCAGGCCTTCCTTGTCCAGCTGCTCGTGCAGGGTCACCACGTCGAACGGGGCGTTCTGGTCGGCGAGCTTGTGGATGGCGCGGAAGATCAGGCGGTGGTCATGCCGATAGAAGTCGCCGTCGGAGACTTGATCGAGCACGCGCTCCCAGGCGTTGTTGTCCAGCATCAAGCCACCGAGCACGGCCTGTTCGGCCTCGATGGAATGCGGCGGCACCTTCAGGGCAGCGGTTTGCAGATCATATTGCTCGGGGGCGGTTATCTCGTTCATGGCCACGCAGGAATCAGGGTGATGAAAAAGACAAAGGGCACGACCTGCAAAGCAGGATCGTGCCCGATGTTAACCGGCTGACACCCAAGGTGCCAGCCGATCGGTACAGCTTAGGCTGCGACAACAACCACGCGAACGGTGGCTTCAACGTCGCTGTGCAGGTGCACGGCAACGTCGTATTCGCCGACGTTACGGATGGTGCCGTTCGGCAGACGAACTTCAGCTTTAGCCACTTCAACGCCGGAGGCGGTCAGGGCATCAGCGATGTCGTGGGTGCCGATCGAACCGAACAGCTTGCCTTCGTCACCGGCGGTGGCAGTGATGGTCACTTCCAGCTCAGCCAGTTGGGCAGCGCGAGTTTCGGCCGAAGCTTTTTTCTCTGCAGCGATTTTTTCCAGCTCAGCACGACGCTCTTCGAACGCAGCCAGGTTGGCAGCGGTCGCAGCGGTGGCTTTGCCGAATGGCAGCAGGTAGTTACGACCGTAACCGGACTTAACTTTTACCTTGTCGCCCAGGTTGCCCAGGTTGGCGACTTTTTCCAGCAGGATCAGTTCCATTTGGTAATAACCTCTTAACTTTTAACCTTCACCGTTCGCGGAATCGTTATCGGCACCTTTTGGGGGCGCCTTGCGACCGCGAAAATCAATCAGGCTGTCGACAATGGCCAGGACCACGAGCAACGGATAAGTCAGCTGCATAAACAGCACCAGCGTCACGTACAACCCGACCAGCCAGAACTTGGCCAGTCGTCCTTGCGCCACCAGCCCATGCAGCAGGGCGAGCCCTGCAAACATCAGTGGAATGCTGCACAGGGGTGTCAACATCGCCAGCTCAGGACCGAAATTCGGCCCCACCAGCATGAGCACCACCAGCACCAGCGCCGGCACCAGGGGGAGCCTGACCGCTTGAAACTCGCGACCAAAACCACCCGGGTTATACAACAACGCCTGCCAGTAACGGCCCAACATCAGGGCCAGCACACTGACGGCTTGCAACAACGCCGCAATCAGGCCGACGAGCACCGGTGCAATAAGGCTTCCAAGGCGGCCCCGCTCCTCTACCGATAACTGTTGGTAGAGACCGTCGAGCATCTGCGGCAGGGCTTTTTCAAGCGCTCCAGCCAGAGCTTCAATCGGTTCGCGGAACACCGAACCCAGTACAACCCCGTACACCAGGCCCATGCCGATGCTGAACAACAGCACCCGGTTCCAGGACTGCCCGGCGCGCAACAGCGCCGCCAGACCCAGCGTACCCAGCAACACCATCAAGGTGCGCGGCTCGCCGAAGAACCACCAGGCCATCGCCGGCAACAAAGCCCAGGCGAGGACACCGGAAGCGTCCTTGAAACCGCGCCGCAGGAACACCAGGCTCCCGGCGGCGGCACTCAACCAGAACAACAGCGGCAAAGCCGCACAACCCACCACCACGAGGGTGGCTTGCACGCGACCGCGCATGATGAAATCAGCCAAGGCGCGCATGCATTTTATCCTTTGCTACTTGTCGACGACCCGGTCTCAGCGGCCGTGGCTGTCGGTGTAGGGCAGCAGGGCCAGGAAGCGGGCGCGCTTGATAGCGGTAGCCAGCTGACGCTGATAACGAGCTTTGGTACCGGTGATACGGCTTGGAACGATTTTGCCGGTTTCGGATACATAAGCTTTCAGGGTGTTGAGATCTTTGTAATCGATCTCTTTCACGTCTTCAGCAGTGAAGCGGCAGAATTTACGACGACGGAAGAAACGTGCCATGTAATAGGCTCCTCAAAAGGTCCGTGGATTACTCGTCAGCGTTATCGCTGTTGTCGCTGTCATCACTATCAGCGCTTTCGGCGCTTTCGTGCTCAGGACGGTCGCGACGCTCACGGCGCTCACTGCGGTTCTCTTCAGCCTTGAGCATCTCGGACTGGCCGGTAACGGCTTCGTCGCGACGGATGACCAGGTTACGGATCACGGCATCGTTGTAGCGGAAGTTGTCTTCCAGCTCGGCCAGGGCCTTGCCGGTGCACTCAACGTTCAGCATCACGTAGTGAGCCTTGTGAACATTGTTGATTGCATAGGCCAGTTGACGACGGCCCCAGTCTTCCAGACGGTGGATTTTACCGCCGTCTTCTTCGATCAGCTTGGTGTAACGCTCAACCATGCCGCCGACTTGCTCGCTCTGGTCAGGGTGGACCAGAAAGATGATTTCGTAATGACGCATGAATGCTCCTTACGGGTTGTAGTCTGCCACCAGAGTGGTCAGACAAGGAGTGAAGGACACTTGTATGTCTTGCCCTGGGAAGAGGCGCGTGAACGCCTGCCAACATGGCAAGGGGCGCAATTGTAGAGAAGCGCCGGGGGACAAGCAAGGTCATTGGTGATTATTTGAACAGCCTTAAAAGCATCGCGGGTCCAGCCCGCTCCCACAAGGACCTGTGGGAGCGGGCTGGACCCGCGATAGATGCAACGCCGAAATCAAGCCTGGCGCTTTGCCTGGCGCTGACGAACGGCCTCGAACAGGCACACGCCCGTCGCCACCGACACGTTCAGGCTGCTGACGCTGCCTGCCATCGGCAGCTTGACCAGAAAATCACAGTGCTCGCGGGTCAAGCGGCGCATGCCCTTGCCCTCGGCGCCCATGATCAGGATGGTCGGGCCGGTCAGGTCCTGCTGATACAGCTCTTGCTCGGCCTCGCCCGCAGTACCGACCACCCACAGGCCACGTTGCTGGAGCTTCTCCAGAGTCCGCGCGAGGTTGGTGACCGCCACCAGCGGAATGACTTCTGCCGCACCGCAGGCCACTTTCCGAACCGCTGGGGTCAAGGTCGCCGACTTGTCTTTGGGCACCACCACCGCCAGCGCGCCGGCGGCATCGGCGGTGCGCAGGCAGGCGCCGAGGTTGTGCGGGTCGGTGACACCGTCGAGTACCAGGATCAACGGCGCGCCTTCAGTGCGGTCGAGCAGTTCTTCAAGCATCGCCTCGCCCCAGACCTGGCTCGGGCTGACTTCAGCCACCACGCCCTGGTGCACGCCTTCAACCCAGGCATCCATCTCGCGGCGTTCAGCCTGGCCGACCGCCACGCGGTTTTGCCCGGCCAGCTCCAGCAGCGCCTGCAGGCGCGGCTCGCTACGGCCTTCGGACAGCCAGATCTGCTTGACCCGCTTGGGGTGGTGACGCAACAGGGCTTCCACGGCATGCACGCCGTAGATTTTTTCCAACTGACTCATGACTTGGCCTTGGGTTTGCGTGACGCGGAGCCGGCTTTCGGCGGCCCTTTACGATGCTTGCTCGGTTTTTCCGATTTGCCCGACTTCGACGCAGGCTTGCCGCCTGCGTGCTTGGCATCGGACATCAAGGCCTTTTTCATTTCCCGACTCTTGCGCACTTCGGCGTTGTTGGCCACGGCATTGGCTGGGAAATAGGCTTCGGCAGTTTCGTTCTTGCGGCTGCGACGGGCAGGCTCTGCAGCCTTGGCCGGCGCCTCGGCCTTCTTGTCGAGCACCGGCACCGGCTTGCCGTCTTGCGGGCGCACACCTTCACCACGCTGCTTGCGGCCAATCGGCGCCTTGAGGGTGTTCTCGGCCATCTCGAAGTCGATCTTGCGCTGCTCGAGATCGACGCGCATCACCCGCACTTCGACGGTATCGCCCAGGCGGAAGCTGCGCCCGGTACGCTCACCGGCCAGGCGGTGGTGCACAGGGTCGAAGTGGTAGTAGTCGCCCGGCAGGGCACTGACATGGACCATGCCTTCGACGTAGATGTCGGTCAGCTCAACGAACAGGCCAAAGCCGGTCACCGCGGTGATCACACCCGGGAAGCTCTCGCCGACGCGGTCTTTCATGTACTCGCACTTGAGCCAGTTGACCACGTCGCGGGTGGCCTCGTCGGCACGCCGCTCGCTCATCGAGCACTGCTCGCCGAGCTGCTCCAGGGTCGCCTCGTCATACGGGTAGATGCGCGCCTTGGGGATGCTCATGGCACCGGCACGCTTGACGTGCGGGGTTTCCTGACGCGAACGGATCACGCTGCGGATCGCCCGGTGGGTCAGCAGGTCCGGGTAGCGGCGGATCGGCGAGGTGAAGTGGGTGTACGCCTCGTAGTTCAGGCCGAAGTGGCCGTTGTTGTCGGCGCTGTACACCGCCTGGCTCAGCGAGCGCAGCATCACGGTCTGGATCAGGTGGAAATCCGGGCGGTCGGCGATGCTCGCCAACAATGCCTGGTAATCCTTGGGCGACGGACCGTCCTTGCCCTTGTGCAGGGACAGGCCCAGCTCGCCGAGGAAGGCGCGCAGTTTTTCCAGGCGCTCCGGTGGCGGGCCGTCGTGAACACGGTACAGGGCCGGAATTTCGTGCTTCTTGAGGAACTCGGCGGTGGCCACGTTGGCCGCCAGCATGCACTCTTCGATCAGCTTGTGAGCGTCGTTGCGCACGGTCGGGCGGATTTCGGCGATCTTGCGCTCGGAACCGAAGATGATCCGGGTTTCCTGGGTTTCGAAGTCGATCGCGCCACGGGTATGACGGGCCGCCAGCAGCACCTTGTACAGCGCATAGAGCTGCTTGAGGTCCGGCACCACTTCGCTGTACTGCTCGCGCAGGGCCTTGCCTTCGCGGGTACGAGCGTGTTCGAGCATGCTGCTGACCTTGTTGTAGGTCAGGCGTGCATGGGAGTGGATCACCGCTTCATAGAACTGGTAATCGACCATCTGCCCGGACTTGTTGATGGTCATTTCACAGACCATCGCCAGCCGGTCGACGTGCGGGTTCAGCGAGCACAGGCCGTTGGACAGCTCTTCAGGCAGCATCGGTACCACGCGCTCGGGGAAGTACACCGAGTTGCCGCGCACCTGGGCTTCGGCATCCAGGGCAGAGCCCAGGCGCACGTAGCTGGAAACGTCGGCAATCGCCACGTACAGGCGCCAGCCACCGGAGAATAGGCGCAATTTGCCCAGGCTCTCGCAGTACACCGCATCGTCGAAGTCGCGGGCGTCTTCGCCGTCAATGGTGACGAACGGCAGGTGACGCAGGTCGACGCGGTGCTCTTTGTCTTTCTCTTCGACTTCCGGCTTGAGCTTGCGCGCTTCCTTGATCACCGCTTCGGGCCAGACGTGCGGAATGTCGTAGCTGCGCAGGGCAACGTCGATTTCCATGCCCGGGGCCATGTAGTTGCCGATCACTTCGGTAACGTCGCCCTGGGGCTGGAAGCGCGGGGTCGGCCAGTGGGTGATCTTGACTTCGACGAACTGGCCGATCTTGGCACCGCCGTTACGCCCCGGGGTGATCAGCACTTCTTGCTGGACCTTGGGGTTGTCGGGGGTGACAAAGCCGATACCGCCTTCTTCGAAGTAGCGGCCAACGATGCTTTCGTGGGCGCGGGAGATCACTTCGACCACCACGCCTTCGCGGCGGCCACGGCGATCCAGGCCGGAAACCCGGGCCAGGGCGCGGTCGCCATCGAACACCAGGCGCATTTGCGCAGGGCTCAGGAACAGGTCGTCGCTGCCGTCATCCGGGATCAGGAAGCCAAAGCCGTCACGGTGGCCGGCGATGCGGCCGAGGATCAGGTCGAGCTTGTCTACCGGGGCATAAGTGCCGCGCCGGGTATAGATCAGCTGGCCGTCACGCTCCATCGCGCGCAGACGGCGGCGCAGGGCTTCGATCTGGTCTTCGGTGGTCAGGCCGAACTCTTCGACCAGCTGCTCACGGGCTGCCGGCGAGCCGCGCTCGTCCAGACGCTGGAGGATCAGCTCACGGCTAGGAATAGGGTTTTCGTATTTTTCCGCTTCACGAGCGGCCTCGGGATCGAGGGTCTGCCAATCGGCCATTAGGAGGGGTTCACCTTGTCTATATAAGGGTTAGTTTGGCATAGGCGTATTGAAACCGGAAATTTCAGGCTTGGACAGCCCTGTCAGAGCCCCCTGGATGCTGCCAAAACCATCATAAGGAACAACGACTTGAATTTTTTAAGATTTTTTCTTAACGGGGGTTTACAGCTCTCAGGAGCATCCGTATAGTGCGCACCACAACGACGGACACCGTCGTTATAGTTGAGAAGCAGCACGATGTGAAGCATCATGTTCCTCAGCGAAATGCCCAGATGGTGAAATTGGTAGACACGCCAGCTTCAGGTGCTGGTGACCTTACGGTCGTGGAAGTTCGAGTCTTCTTCTGGGCACCAATTTCAAATCTTAGAACTGCCGCTGGCTTCTGAGATTTACTGCAACACGCTACACTGTTTTCGTTACAAGCTACACCGCTTCATTTTGCCCAGATGGTGAAATTGGTAGACACGCCAGCTTCAGGTGCTGGTGACCTTACGGTCGTGGAAGTTCGAGTCTTCTTCTGGGCACCAATTCAGATCAAACCCGCGAAAGCGGGTTTTTTCGTTTCTGCCCTACCCTTTTCCTCGCCTGCAATCCCGAAACGACCGATAGCCTGCTCATGAATTTTCCCTCACAAGGGCATTTGAGAAGCGATATCGATTATCATTGTTTCCAGATATGTAGCCGCAAGCGAGGAAGTACCCGCATGACGTTCCGCAATAACCCCCTGTTGCGCGGCCTGGCCGTCTCTGTTTTCGCCATGCTGCTCGGCACCCCAGCCGCCATGGCCGCCGACCCGGTGTCGCTGACCCTGTACAACGGCCAGCACAAGGAAATCGGTGAAGCCATCGCCAAGGCCTACGAGGCCAAGACCGGCATCCACATCAATATCCGCAAGGGCAGCAGCAACCAGCTGGCCAGCCAGATCATCGAAGAAGGTGATCGCTCCCCCGCCGACGTCATCTACACCGAAGAATCGCCACCGCTGAACAACCTCGGCGAACTGGGCCTGCTGGCCAAGATCGATGATTCGACCCTGCAGGTCCTGCCCAAGGAATACGTCGCCGCCAACGGTACCTGGATGGGCGTTACCGCACGCACCCGCGTGGTCGCCTTCAACCCCAAGGTAATCGACGAGAAAGACCTGCCACCTTCAGTGATGGACTTTGCCGACCCCGAGTGGGACGGCAAGATCGGTTTCGTGCCGACCAGCGGCGCCTTCCAGGAACAGGCCGTGGCCATCCTCAAGCTGCACGGTCGCGAGGCCGCCGAAGAATGGCTGACCGGCCTCAAAGCCTTCGGCAAGACCTACACCAACAATATGGTTGCGCTCAAAGCCGTGGAGAATGGCGAAGTGGCGGCCGTGCTGGTCAACAATTACTACTGGTACGCCCTGAAGAAAGAGCGCGGCCAGCTGGATTCGAAACTCTATTACCTGGCCGACGGCGACGTCGGTGGCCTGGTGACCATCTCCAGCGCCGCGGCGGTAAAAGCCAGCAAGCACCCGAAAGAAGCCCAGGCCCTGCTGGCCTGGATGGCCAGCGAAGAAGGCCAGCGGGTAATCACCCAGACCACCGCCGAGTATCCGCTGCATAAAGGCATGGTCTCGGACCAGGGCCTGAAGCCCTTCGAAGACCTGCGTCCGCCAAAAATCACCCCGGCCGACCTGGGTAACGCTGAAGAAGCCCTGGAACTCGAACGCGAAGTTGGCCTGCTGTAATGAGCGCAGCCCTGCCCGCGGCCGCACTGGCCAGCCGTTATATTCCCAAGCGCAAGCGCCCGTCGATCTGGGTGGTGCTGCCGGTGCTGCTGCTGGTCGGGCTGAGCCTGCTGCCGCTGCTGTACGTAGCGCTGAAAACCTGGGAAGCCGGCTGGCGCGAAGCCTTGCACTTGCTCTGGCGCCCGTTCGTCTGGGGCCTGATGCGCAACACCCTGATGCTGATGGCCGGCGTCACCCTGGCCTGCATGGCCTTGGGTGTATCCCTGGCCTGGTTGCTGGAGCGCAGTGACCTGCCCGGACGGCGCCTGTGGGGCGTGATCCTGTGCCTGCCGTTTGCCGTGCCAGCCTTTGTCAGCGGCTTTACCTGGGTGTCGCTGAGCCCGCGCTTCGAAGGCCTGGGCGGTGCCATCCTGGTGATGAGCCTGTCCAAGTACCCACTGGTGTTCCTGCCGGTTGCAGCGACCCTGCGCAACCTCGATACCTCACTGGAAGAGTCGGCACGGACCCTGGGGCAGACGCGCTGGGGCGTGTTCTGGCGCATCACCCTGCCACTGCTGTGGCCGTCGATCATTGGTGGCAGCCTGCTGATTGCCCTGCACATGCTGGTGGAGTTCGGCGCCCTGTCGATCCTCGGCCTGCAGACCTTTACCACGGCGATCTACCAGCAATTTGAGCTGGAGTTCAGCAACGCCAACGCTGCGATGCTCTCGGCAGTGCTGTTGTTCATGTGCCTGCTGATGCTCTGGCTGGAGCTGCGTGTGCGCGGCAAGGCCCGCCATGTGCGCATCGGCCAGGGCGTGGCGCGTCGCGGTGCGCCGATTCGCCTGCGCGGGTGGATGCCGGTCGGGCAGCTGTATTGCCTGGTCCTGGCGCTGCTGGGCAGCGGTATTCCACTGGGCATGCTCGGTTACTGGCTGAGCGTTGGTTCGTCGGCGGCCTTTCCGGTGGCCGATATCAGTCGCGCGCTGTTCTCATCGTTGTCGCTATCGCTGGGTGGTGCCGGATTGAGCTTGCTGCTGGCACTGCCGGTGAGTTTCCTGGTGGTGCGCTACAAGGGCCGCCTGGCGATCTGGGCCGAACGCCTGCCGTACCTGCTGCACGCCCTGCCCGGCCTGGTGATCGCCCTGACCCTGGTGTACTTCGCCCTGCACTATGTGCCGGCACTGTACCAAACCACTGGCTTGTTGCTGCTGGCCTACGCGCTGCTGTTCCTGCCCCTGGCCCAGGCGCCGGTGCGCACAGCCTTGAACAAGGCGGCGCCGCAGCTCGAAGAAGCCGCCCGCACCTTGGGCGCAACCCAGTTCACGGCGTTTTGCCGGGTGACCCTGCCGATCATCTTCCCGGCCCTGGCGGCGGCGTTCGCACTGGTGTTCCTGGATGCCATGAAGGAGCTGACCGCAACCCTGCTGCTCAGCCCGACCGGCATGACCACCCTGGCCACCGAAGTGTGGGCGCATACCGCCAACGTCGAGTTCGCGGCGGCAGCGCCCTATGCGGCGTTGCTGATCCTGGTGTCGGGGCTGCCGGTGTACCTGCTGACCACGCGGATGTATCTGAACCGCGCGTGATACCTGAAAAGCATCGCGGGGCAAGCCCGCTCCCACCGTGGGAGCGGCGGTGCGACGACTCGACTTGCCCCGCGATTACTCTCACGCGCGGAACTGCCCCAGGCTGGCCTTGAGCTGCGCCGCCAGGTCATCGAGCACCTTGCTGCTGGCGGTGGTTTGCAGCACCACCTCGGCAGCCCGCTCGGCCTGGGCGTGAATGGTCTGCACCCGACCACGCACGGCCTGCGCGCCATGAGCCTGCTGCTCGGCCGCACGGGTAGCCAGGCCAATCGCCGCATGCACCTGCTCAACCGATGCCTGCACCGATTGCTGCAAGCGCGCGTTGTCGCGCAGCACCAGCAGGCCTTCGCTAGCCTGGCGCCCGGCCTGGCTGATCGCCGCCACTGCCTCTTTGGCGCCCTGCTGCAATGCGCCGATGTGCGCCTGGATATCGCCGGTCGAGCTTTGGGTCTTGCTCGCCAGTGCTCGCACCTCATCGGCCACCACGGCAAAACCGCGCCCGGTTTCCCCGGCGCGCGCCGCTTCGATGGCAGCGTTGAGCGCCAGCAGGTTGGTCTGTTCGGCAATGCCGTGAATTACCGTCAGCACCACCTCGATCTGCTCACTTTGCTGGGCCAGGCGCTCGATGACCTTGGAGCCGGTCTCGACCTGCCCGGCCAGGTCTTCGATAAGCTTGGCCACTTGGGTGGAAGTGCGGCTGTTCTCGTCGGTGGCCTGGCGAATATCCACCACCTGCTGCAGGGCCGATTGCATCGCCTGGCTTTCGGCCTGGGCCTCATCGGCCATACTCGACAGGTCGCGCAGGCTGGCTGCAACTTCATCACGCTGCAGCTCGGCAGCAGCATCGGCGCCGGCATTGCGCTGGGTCATGGCGCCGATCTCGATGCCGGTACGCTGGGCCACTTCGCCAGCCTCACGCACAATAGGCTGCAGCTTGGCGACGAACTGGTTGACCGCCGCCGCCATGTCGCCGATCTCGTCGCGACTGTCGATGGAAACACGCTTGGTCAGATCACCCTCACCCGCCGCCAGGTCGTTCAGTGCCGCAATCAGCAGGCGCAGCTTGTTGACCACGCGCCGCCCCAGCACCACGGCGACCACCAGCAGCACGCCCAGGCCGACCAGGGCCAGCCCCACACCGATGTTCCAGCGCAGGGTCGCGGCCGCGTCCTGAACGCTTTGCGAGGTGTTGGCCTGCATACCGGCAGCACTGCCCTGCGCTGCTTCCAGGCGCGCGCGCAAAGCCTTGTTGCTGTCGGCGGCGGCACCCACCAGGCTGTCGCCGACCAACTGATCACCGCTGGCGATCAACGCCGAGAAGCGCTTGTCCAGCGCCACCAGCTCGTGGTCGACCACGGCCGTGGAAACGCCCATCAGTACCTTGCCGATCTCGACCCCGTTAGGGTTGATCGAGGCCTCGACGAAGTACACCGAAGGGTCGTTGCGCGCGGCGTCCAGTACCTTGTCCAGCGCCCGCTCGCCCTGGCCCTTTTCCAGCAGCGCCTGGTTGATCGGGTTCTGCCGGTTGAGGTAGCGGGTCAAGTGCTGACCCTGGGCGTCGTCGTACACCACGAACAGCACGCTAGGGTTGCGCTGGGCCCGGCGGGAGAACTCCGACAGGGTCGGCACGTCGTTGTCCCACATGGCCCGTGGCGCCACCGAGGCGAGCAGTTCGGCCATGTCGTTGGCCGAATCCTTGAGGTTCTTTTCCAGGGTCGCGCGCAACTGCGCCTGCTCATCCTGCAAACGCGTGGACAAACCTGCGGTCAGGCGCTGGCGGGTACTGGCGGAGAGGCTGTCGAGCCCGGAGCTGACTTCGCGCCCGGCCTGCTCAAGCTCGGCGGAAAGTTGCTGGCTGTCGGCGGCCAGACGCTTGCCCAGATCGGCCTCAAGGGCTGTGACCGTGCTCCGGGTCAGCGCGACCGCGACCAGCACTTGCACCAAAAGAGCGATACCGAGGGCAACAAAGACAGGCCGCAACAGGCGGCTTCGTAACAGTGAGAGAACGGCGGACACGAAAGAACCCTCTACTTCTGGGGCCATTAAAGTGATGGCACCACTGGAGTGATTCTTACAGCAAAGGTTGTGCCGATCAGCCGACAGAAACGACAAAGACCCCTATCAAGGGGCCTTTGTCTTTACATCAGTCGCGAATCAGGCGAACGGATGACGCAGCACGATGGTCTCGTTGCGGTCCGGGCCGGTGGAGATGATGTCGATCGGCGCGCCGACCAGCTCTTCCACACGCTTGATGTAGGCACGGGCGTTGGCCGGCAGTTCTTCCAGGGTCTTGGCACCCAGGGTCGACTCGCTCCAGCCCGGCATTTCTTCGTACACCGGCTCCAGGCCGATGTAGCTGTCGGCGTCGGTCGGGGCATCGATGACCGCACCGTTCTCGTTCTTGTAGCCAACGCAGATACGGATGGTTTCCAGGCCGTCGAGCACGTCCAGCTTGGTCAGGCACAGGCCGGAGATGCTGTTGACGTCGATGGCGCGACGCAGGATCACGGCATCGAACCAGCCGCAACGGCGGGCGCGACCGGTGGTGGCGCCGAACTCGTGACCACGCTTGGCCAGGAAGGCACCGACGTCATCGAACAGTTCGGTCGGGAACGGGCCCGAGCCAACGCGGGTGGTGTAGGCCTTGGTGATACCGAGGATGTAGTCCAGGTACATAGGGCCAACGCCCGAACCGGTAGCGATGCCGCCAGCGGTGGTGTTGGAACTGGTCACGAACGGGTAGGTACCGTGGTCGATGTCCAGCAGCGAGCCCTGGGCGCCTTCGAACATGATGTCCTTGCCGGCGCGACGCAGGTTGTGCAGCTCGGCGGTGACGTCGAGCATCATCGGCTTGAGCAGCTCGGCGTATTCCATGCACTCGTCCAGGGTCTTCTGGAAATCGATTGCAGGTTCTTTGTAGTAATTGACCAGCACGAAGTTGTGGTAGTCCAGCAGCTCGCCGAGCTTGGCAGCGAAACGCTCGCGGTGGAACAGGTCACCGATGCGCAGGCCGCGACGGGCAACCTTGTCTTCGTAGGCCGGGCCGATGCCGCGACCGGTGGTGCCGATCTTCTGCTCGCCACGGGCTTTTTCACGAGCCTGGTCGAGGGCCACGTGGTAGGACAGGATCAGCGGGCAGGAAGGGCTGATGCGCAGGCGCTCGCGCACCGGTACGCCTTTCTCTTCGAGCTTGTTGATTTCACGCAGCAGGGCGTCCGGTGCTACCACCACGCCGTTGCCGATCAGGCACTGCACGCCTTCGCGCAGCACGCCCGACGGGATCAGGTGCAGCACGGTCTTCTCACCGTCGATCACCAGGGTGTGGCCTGCGTTGTGGCCACCCTGGTAGCGCACTACGGCGGCAGCATGTTCGGTCAGCAGATCAACGATCTTGCCTTTGCCCTCATCACCCCACTGGGTGCCCAGGACTACGACATTCTTACCCATAACACTTGTCCTCATTCGCGCAAACTTGGCGCCGGCTCGTGCCGGCGGGGAATCTCAAATGGCCAGCGGCAGAACCTGCCAAAGCCCGTTTTGCTGAATCAATTGCCGATCGCAATCCGCCTCTACGGCGGCAGTCAATGGCTGCCCAGGCAAGGCCTGAACCACCCGCTGACCTTCACTGCGCAATTGGCAGACCAACTGCCAGAGTGCCGCATCGCTGCTGTCGGGCATCCAGATCCCGCCAGACGGCAATACCACCTCGGCTCGCCCCAGTGTGACCAGGGTCTTCAAATCCGTGGAGAAACCGGTGGCCGGGCGTGCCCGGCCAAAGTCCGCTCCGATGTCGTCGTAACGACCGCCCTGGGCGATCGACTGACCGACACCCGGGACGAACGCGGCAAACACCACACCGGTGTGGTAGTGGTAGCCGCGCAACTCGCCCAGGTCAAAATACAGCGGCAGCCCGGGATAACGCGTGGCCAGCCGCTCGGCGATCGCCATCAGGTCATCCAGTGCCGCCAGTACCGCAGCCGGTGCACGGCCCAGGCGCACGCGCGCCTCGGCCAGCACTTCACGGCCACCGCACAGCTCGGTGAGCGAGCGCAACATAGCGGCGAGGTCCGCTGGCAGCTTGGCAGTCAGCTCGATCACTTCGTCGACGGCCTTGCGCTGCAGGGCATCGAACAACTGCTGCTCGATTGCTCCGGACAGACCGGCGGCGCGGGCCAGGCCACGGTAGATACCGACATGACCGAGGTCCATGTGCACGTCCGGCACATCGGCCAGTTGCAGCATGGCCAGCATCAGGCTGATCACTTCGACGTCGCTGACCGGGCTGGCGTCGCCGTACAGCTCGGCACCGAGCTGGATCGGGCTGCGCGACGTCGACAACGCCCGCGGCAAGGCGTGCAGCACGCTGCCGGCATAGCACAGGCGGCTCGGGCCTTCACGACGCAGGGTATGCGCATCGATGCGCGCAACCTGTGGAGTGATGTCGGCACGGAAACCCATCTGCCGGCCCGATTGCGGGTCGATGACCTTGAAGGTCCGCAGGTCCAGGTCCTGGCCGGCACCGGTGAGCAGCGATTCCAGGTACTCGATATGCGGGGTCACGACAAAGTCATAACCCCAGCTCTGGAACAGATCCAACACCTGCCGACGCGCGATCTCGATGCGCGCCGCCTCAGGTGGCAGTACTTCTTCGATGCCATCTGGCAGCAGCCAGCGGTCTACCGTTGCCATTACGCCATTTCCCCTATGGTCCGGGCGGCTTGCCCACGGGCGAGCCTTGAGTGAAGCAGGTATCGGCAAACAATGGCGCGCAGCACCGATTCCAGCGCTACCGCCGTGCCTATACCCTCGAATACCTTGGGCTGCTCTGTAGACCCGAACCGGGTTTGAACCGTTCGATCTTGCAGACGCAAAAAAGCCGGGAATTTCCCGGCTGCCGCATCATACACCCGTTTTCTCGCGGGATCACCCCGCCAGGCGTTTTAGCCGCCCGGCGGGGTAGATGCTTATGGCTTGGACTTGCCCATGAAGCGGAAGAAGTCGCTGCTCGGATCGAGCACCAGCACATCGCTCTTGTCGGCAAAGCTCTCGCGGTAAGCCTTGAGGCTGCGATAGAACGCGTAGAAGTCCTGGTCCTGACCGTAGGCCTTGGCGTAGATCGACGCCGCCTGGGCATCACCGTCACCGCGGGTTTCTTCCGATTCCCGGTAGGCTTCGGCCAGCAGAACCCGGCGCTGACGATCGGCGTCGGCACGAATGCCTTCAGCCAGCTCGTTACCCTTGGCACGGTGCTCGCGGGCTTCACGCTCACGCTCGGTGCTCATGCGCTCGAACACGCTGCGGTTGACTTCCTTGGGCAGGTCGATGGCCTTGACGCGAACGTCGACCACTTCAATACCCAGCTCCTTGCTGGCCATGCGGTTCAACGAGGCAGTGATGTCAGCCATCAGCGCGTCACGTTCACCGGAGACCACTTCGTGCAGGGTGCGTTTACCGAACTGGTCACGCAGGCCGCTTTCCAGACGGCGCGACAGACGTTCGTCGGCAATCTGCTTGAGGCCCGAGGTTGCAGTGTAGAAACGCTCGGCATCCTTGACCCGCCACTTGGCGTAGGCATCGACCATCACCGCTTTCTTTTCCAGGGTCAGGAAGCGCTGGGTCGGGGCGTCCAGGGTCATCAGGCGGGCGTCGAACTTGCGCACCTGGTTGACGTAAGGAACCTTCACATGCAGGCCGGGCTGGACATCAGCCTGGACCACACGACCAAATTGCAGGAGTACCGCACGCTCGGTCTGGGCCACGATGTAGAAGCTGTTCCAGGCCACGATCCCCAGCACCACGGCCACGATCAGGGCGATCAGCGATTTATTGCTCATCAGCGGCTCTCCCTAGTACGCAACTGTGTTTGCTGCTGTTGCAGTTCCGCCGCACGGGCCGCATCAGCGTTGGCCGAAGGCGCAGCGCTGGTGGTCGGCGCAATACGCGAACCACTGTTCTGGATCATCTTGTCGAGCGGCAGGTACAGCAGGTTGCTCTGACCGTCCTTGCCGGAGACCAGGACCTTGCTGGTGTTGCTGTAGACTTCCTGCATGGTGTCCAGGTACAAGCGCTGACGGGTCACTTCAGGGGCCTTGCGGTACTCGGCGACCAGCTTGGTGAAGCGGTCGGCCTCACCCTTGGCGCGCGAGACGACTTCGTCGCGGTAACCGTTGGCGTCCTCGATGATCCGCTGGGCCTGACCACGGGCTTCTGGCACCACGCCATTGGCGTAGGACTCGGCCTGGTTGCGGGCACGCTGCTCGTCTTCACGGGCACGGATCACGTCGTCGAAGGCTTCCTGCACTTCACGCGGGGCTGCCGCGCTCTGTACGTTGACCTGGGTGACGGTGATACCGGTACGGTAGGTATCGAGGAAACGCTGCAGGCGCTCCTTGATTTCCACGGCCATCTGCTCACGACCTTCGGTCAGTACCTTGTCCATTGCGGTGGAACCCACCACATGACGCAGGGCGCTGTCGGTCGCGTGCTGCAGGCTGACTTCAGGCTGATCGACGTTCAGCACGAAATCCTGCAGGTTGGTGATCTTGTACTGCACGGTCAGCGGCACCTCGACGATGTTCTCGTCTTCGGTCAGCATCTGCCCCTGCTTGGTATAGGCACGTTCGCGGGTAACGTTCTCCATGTACTTGCGATCGATCGGCGGGAAGTAGATGTTCAGGCCCGGCCCTACGGTTTCGTAGTATTTGCCGAAGCGCAGCACGACTGCCTGCTCCTGTTCGTCGACCACGTACACGGCGCTGTACAGCCAGATAGCTGCAAGCACGGCGAGACCGATACCGAGCAGGCCGAAGCCACCGCCCTTGCCGATGCCGCCATCACCACCGCGTTTCTTGCCACTGCCGAACATGCCGTTCAGGCTGTCCTGCAGCTTGCGGAAGGCCTCGTCGAGATCCGGTGGCCCTTTCTTGTCGCCACCACGGCGCCCGCCCCACGGATCCTGATTGTTCGAGTTGCCACCCGGCTCATTCCAAGCCATAGCGCTCTCCATCTGATAAAGCAAAGACGCGCCCACGGCGCGCCGTCCAATGCTACAGAATGCCTGTCACGGCTGCCCGACCGCGTCGCCGGGCATTTATTGCAAAGTATGTTGCTCGATGAACTCCAGCGGCTGCAAACCTTCGCGGCTGACCAGGCGGTTCAACTCCACCCGCGGCAGTCGCACAGCCAGCAGGCTGCTGCCTTCATCGTCGTGCTCTTCGCTCTGCACCGCACCCAGTTCAAAGAACTGCGCGCGCAGCCGGGCAAAACGCTGCTCAAGGCGCAAGGTACCGACAAACAGGTCATCCCCCAGCAATTCGGCGACCGCCTGCCCCACCAGTTCCAGCCCCCGACCATCGCGGGCCGAGACCCAAACCCGTTGCGGCTTGCCATCGGCATCGCGCTGAATCTGCGGCTCGACGCCTTCAAGCAGGTCGAGTTTGTTATAGACCTCGAGGATCGGCAAGCCTTCTGCACCGATCTCTCCCAGTACCGCCATGACCTGCTCGATCTGCGCCATGCGCTCAGGCTCATGGGCGTCGATCACGTGCAGCAGCAGGTCGGAGTTGCTCGACTCTTCGAGCGTAGCCCGAAATGCCTCGACCAGCTTGTGCGGCAGGTGACGAATGAAGCCCACGGTGTCGGCCAGCACGATCGGCCCGAGGTCGTCGAGCTCGAGCCGGCGCAAGGTCGGGTCGAGGGTCGCGAACAACTGGTCGGCAGCGTAGACCTCGGACTGGGTCAGGGCGTTGAACAGCGTGGATTTGCCGGCGTTGGTGTAGCCGACCAGGGAAACCGAAGGGATATCCGCCCGTTTACGGCCACGACGAGCCTGCTCACGCTGGCTGCGGACCTTCTCCAGGCGCGCCTTGATCTGGCGCAGGCGTACCCGCAGCAGGCGGCGGTCGGTTTCCAGTTGGGTTTCACCCGGGCCGCGCAGGCCGATACCGCCTTTTTGCCGCTCAAGGTGAGTCCAGCCACGTACCAGCCGCGTGCTCATGTGCTCGAGCTGAGCCAGTTCGACCTGCAGCTTGCCTTCATGGGTACGCGCCCGCTGGGCGAAGATATCGAGAATCAGACCGGTGCGGTCAAGCACGCGACACTCGAAGACTCGTTCGAGGTTACGTTCCTGACTGGGGGTGAGGGTGTGATTGAAAATCACCAAATCTACCTGTTCGGCGTTGACCAGGTCGCGCAATTCTTCGACCTTGCCGCTGCCAATCAGGTATTTGGCGGTGGGCTGATGTCGCGCCACATTGGCGAACGCGACAATATCGGCCCCAGCCGACAGTGCCAGCTCCTGAAACTCCTGCGGATCTTCGCGCGCCTCAGGGTTCTGACCTTCCAAGTGAACGAGGACTGCCCGTTCACCACCACCGTGGCGCTCAAAGAACAAAGCAGACTCCTATCAGGCGTTACCTGGCTCAGCGTCGCCTTGCTCGGATTCGGTTGCGCTAGGCAGACGGATCGGACGCACAGGGACAACTGTCGAGATGGCGTGTTTGTAAACCATCTGGCTGACGGTGTTCTTCAGCAGAATCACGAACTGGTCGAAGGATTCGATCGTGCCTTGCAGCTTGATGCCGTTAACCAGATAGATCGAAACCCCAACTTTTTCTTTTCTCAAAGTATTCAAGTAAGGGTCTTGTAGCGAATGCCCTTTTGACATATGCCGCACTCCTGTAAGGATCAATAGTAAAAAAATCAAAGAAAAACTGATGGCTCAAGCCGCCCCACCCCAAGGATAGACGGCAATTGCAAGGACTCAGCTCAATATGGAGACCGATCCAAGGTATTTCAAGGTGCGAGACAGATTGTCGCAGTCCAGGCTGTCCAGCCAGTGCAGGTCAGCCCAACTACGCAACCAGGTGAACTGCCGCTTCGCCAGTTGGCGAGTGGCAATAATGCCGCGCTCCTGCATTTCAACTGAAGTCAACTTGCCATCAAGGTGATCCCAGACCTGGCGATAACCAACCGCCCGTATAGACGGCAGCCCCGCGTGCAAGTCACTTCTGGCTCGCAGCAATCGGACCTCGTCAACGAAGCCCTGTTCCAGCATTTGCCCGAATCGTAGCGCAATCCGCTCGTGCAGTATGTGCCGATCGGTTGGCGCAATGGCCAGGCTGGCGACAGTATAGGGCAATTGTCCCGCTGCGGACGCGCCTGCGGCGCTACTTTGCGCGGATTGACGCTGACGATGTTCGGTCATTGTCAGGCCGCTGACCCGGTAAACCTCCAGCGCGCGGATCAGCCGCTGCGGGTCATTGGGATGAATACGCGCCGCCGACTCCGGGTCGACCGCCGCCAGTTGCTGGTGCAGGGCGTGCAAACCCAGGCGCTGAACCTGCTCTTCGAGCTCGGCACGCACGTGCGGGTCGGCCGCCGGCATGTCCGCCAGGCCTTCGAGCAATGCCTTGTAATAAAGCATGGTGCCGCCGACCAGCAGCGGAATCTTGCCGCGCGCGGTGATCTCGGCCATGGCCTCCAGGGCATCACGACGAAAATCGGCGGCCGAATAGCTTTCGGCCGGGTCGAGGATGTCGATCAGCCGGTGCGGATGGGCGGCGAGGATCTCTTTCGACGGCTTGGCGCTGCCGATGTCCATGCCACGGTAGACCAGCGCCGAATCGACACTGATCAGCTCGCACGGCAACACCTTGGTCAGTTCGATGGCAAGGTCGGTCTTGCCCGCCGCAGTCGGGCCCATCAGGAATATCGCGGGGGGGTTGCCGCTCATGTCATCGACCGCGCAAGAACAGTTTGTCCAGATCGTCCAGGCCCATCTGGGTCCAGGTCGGCCTGCCATGGTTACATTGACCGCTACGCTCGGTGTTTTCCATATCGCGCAGCAGGCCGTTCATTTCAGCGATGGCCAGGCGCCGGTTGGCGCGGATGGCGCCGTGGCAGGCCATGGTTCCGAGCAGTTCGTTCAGGTGTGCCTGAATGCGGTCGCTGGTGCCGTACTCCATCAGGTCGGCCAGTACGTCCTGGACCAGGCGGTTGGCCTCGGCCTGCTTGAGCAGCGCCGGAATCTGCCGTATCGCCAGGCTTTCCGGGCCCAGGCGCTGCAACTCGAAGCCCAGGCGCTGGAACCACTCGGCGTGCTCTTCGGCGCAATCGGCTTCGCGCTGGCTCAAGGCCAGGGATTCGGGCACCAGCAGCGGCTGGCCGCTGAGGCCTTCGCTGGCCATGGCCACCTTGAGGCGCTCGTACATGATCCGCTCATGGGCGGCATGCATGTCCACCAGCACCAGGCCGACGGCGTTTTCAGCCAGGATATAGATGCCCTTGAGCTGGGCCAGGGCATAGCCCAGCGGCGGGATGTCGCCCTGGCCTTCGGGCAAGGCTGGCGGTGCTGCCTCGGCCAGCGGCGCGAAAAATTCCCGGTACACACCCTGGGCCTCGGCCGCAGGCAAGGCCTGGGTCGGCCTTGGCGTGTACTGGTATTGATAACCGGCGCCACTGCCATTGCTGCCCACGGACGGGCGCAGGCCCGGTTCAGCGGGCGGCTGCTCCAGCAGATTGGCGGCCAGGCGCATCTCGCCCTGGGGGCCGAATTCACCGGCCTGAATACCGCTCGGGCGGACGATCTCGCTGCTGGCAGCGGGCGCGGCCAGTTGGTCTTCCGGGCGTACATCGGCCAGGGCGCGGTGCAGGGTGCCGTACAGAAAGTCATGGACCATGCGCCCGTCACGAAAGCGTACTTCGTGCTTGGTCGGGTGCACGTTGACGTCGACACCGGTAGGGTCGACCTCGAAAAACAGCACGAAAGTCGGGTGCCGGCCGTTGAACAGCACATCACGGTAGGCCTGGCGCACGGCGTGGGCGACCAGCTTGTCGCGCACCGCGCGGCCGTTGACGAAGAAGTACTGCAGATCAGCCTGGCTGCGCGAGAAGGTCGGCAACCCGACCCAGCCCCACAGGTGCAGGCCGTTGCGCTCGACCTCGATCGGCAGTGCCTGCTCGAGGAAACCCGGGCCGCAGATTGCCGCGACACGGCGAGCGCGCGCGGTATCGTCATGGGCTTCATGCAGGCTGAGGATGCTCTTGCCGTTGTGGCGCAGGTGAAAGCCGACGTCGAAGCGCGCCAGCGCCAGGCGGCGGATCACTTCCTGCAGGTGATCGAATTCGGTTTTCTCGGTCTTGAGGAACTTGCGCCGTGCCGGGGTATTGAAGAACAGGTCACGCACTTCCACCGAGGTACCGACCGGATGCGCCGCCGGCTGCACCCGCGGGGCCATGTCGCGGCCTTCGGTTTCCACCTGCCAGGCCTGTTCGGCGTCGCGGGTACGCGAAGTCAGGGTCAGGCGAGCGACCGAGCTGATCGACGCCAGCGCTTCACCGCGAAAACCCAGGCTCATGACCCGCTCAAGGTCTTCCAGGTCGCGGATCTTGCTGGTGGCGTGGCGGGCCAGGGCCAGCGGCAAGTCGTCGGCAGCGATACCACCACCGTCGTCGCGAACGCGCAGCAGCTTGACGCCGCCCTGCTCAACCTCTACATCGATGCGCTTGGCACCGGAATCGAGGCTGTTTTCCAGCAGTTCCTTGATCACCGAGGCCGGGCGTTCGACCACCTCACCGGCGGCAATCTGGTTGGCCAGCCGCGGGCTGAGCAGCTCGATCCGGGCACTGCTGCTCATTGCTGGGCCGCCAGTGCCGTGGTCGGGATGTTCAGGTGCTGGCCGACTTTCAGTTCATCGGTCTTCAGGCTGTTGGCACTGCGCAGGCTGGCGACGCTGACCTGATAACGCACGGCGATCATCGCCAGGGTCTCGCCCGGGCGCACCGAGTGCTCGCGCGGGCCCTGGGCGATCTTGCCGCTGTCACGCAACCAGGCCACATAGGTGCCCGGCGGCGGGTTCTGCTGGAAGAACTGACGTACGCCACTGTGAATCGAACGCGCCAGCGACTGCTGGTGGCTTGGGGTGGCCAGCTTGGCCGCCTCGTTGGCGTTGGAGATAAAGCCGGTTTCCACCAGGATCGACGGGATGTCCGGCGATTTCAGCACCATGAACCCGGCCTGCTCGACGCGCTGCTTGTGCAGCGGGGTGATGCGGCCCATGTTGCCCAAAACCTTCTGGCCGACATTGAGGCTGGAGCTCAACGAAGCGGTCATCGACAGATCAAGCAGCACGCCGGCGAGCATGCGGTCCTTGTCATCGAGACTGACGTTACCGGCGCCACCGATCAGGTCGGAGCGGTTTTCGCTATCGGCCAGCCAGCGTGCGGTTTCCGAGGTAGCGCCGCGATCGGACAGGGCGAACACCGAGGCACCGAAGGCGGCCTTGGACGGTGCGGCGTCGGCGTGGATCGAGATGAACAGGTCGGCGCCCTTCTTGCGGGCAATCTCGGTGCGTTTGCGCAGCGGGATGAAGTAATCGCCGGTACGGGTCAGCTCGGCGCGAAAGCCCTTCTCGGTGTTGATCTGGCGCTGCAGTTCCTTGGCGATGGCCAGGACGATGTCTTTTTCATGCTGGCCGCGCGAACCGGAGGCACCCGGGTCTTCACCGCCGTGACCGGCATCGATGGCGATGACGATGTCACGTTTGCCATTGGGCACCGGGGTCAGCTTGATCGCCGGTTGCGCCGGCGTGACCGGTACCGCAGGGGTGGTTGCCACCGGCGGTGTGGGCGGTGGCGGCGCGGCATCGGCTTCCTGGTCGAACAAGTCGACTACCAGGCGGTTACCGTACTGGGCATTGGGCGCCAGGGTGAAGCTCTTGGGCGTCACCGACTTTTTCAGGTCGACCACCACGCGCAGGTCGGTCGGCGTACGCTGGGCCGAGCGCACGCTGGTAATCGGGGTATTGGAGGTGGACACCGACAACGGCGCAGCCAGGGTCGCGCCATTTATGTCGATCACCAGGCGGTCCGGGGCGGTCAAGGTAAACACGCTGTGCTGCACAGGGCCCGAGAGGTCGAAGACCAGCCGTGTGTTATCGGGCGCTCGCCATAAACGCACACTTTTGACTTGCGTGACGGCCAGAGCGTTAACGGTCACTACCGTAAGCAGCAGTCCTACGACAGAAACCAGTGCGCGAATGCGCATACCTATCCCCATTTTCTATTTGAATTCCAAGGCCAGAGCGGCACACCAGGCTTCGCCACGTGCCCCCTGCGGCGACAGGTTGAGCGAACGACCGCCCGCCTGGGGGCTTATGGTAATGGTCAGGTCGGGCTTTGGCAAAATGCCTGCCCCTTTTTGCGGCCACTCGAACAGGCACAAGGCGTCACCTTCGAAATAATCGCGGATGCCCATGAATTCCAGCTCCTCCGGATCGACCAGGCGATAAAGGTCGAAGTGGAAGGCACGAACATCACCAATCTCGTACGGTTCAACCACAGTAAAGGTAGGACTTTTTACCGCACCTTGGTGCCCAAGGCCGCGAATAATGCCCCGCGACAGGGTGGTCTTGCCGGCCCCCAGGTCCCCTTCAAGAAAAATCACGCCGTGGCCTTTGGTCACTTCGGCAATACGCTTGCCCAAATTCACCATGGCCTCTTCATCGGCCAAAAACAGGGTTATGCCAGACACGCTGAATGTTCCTCCAATAACTGACGAATTGCCGGGACCATGTCGCTGGCGGCCAGGCCACGGCCCTGCGCGCCTAGGCGCTCGCCGGCGCAGGCATGCAGCCAGACGCCCAGACAGGCCGCGTCCCAGGCCGACATGCCCTGGGCCAGCAAAGCGCCGAGCACGCCGCTGAGCACATCGCCCAGACCGGCGCCGGCCATGGCCGGATGACCACGCGAGCACAGCGCCAACTGCCCGGCCGGATCGGCGACCAGGGTGCCGGCGCCTTTGAGCACGCATACGACCGCGTATTTGCGCGCGAGTTTGCGCGCCGCCCCGGGCCGGTCGGCCTGTACCGCTTCGGTCGATACACCGAGCAGGCGCGCAGCCTCGCCCGGGTGCGGGGTAATGATGCTGCCCTTGGGCAGCGGCAAGGGTTGGCGCGCCAGCAGGTTGAGGGCATCGGCGTCCCACACTTGAGGCAGTGGGCTGCTGGCCACCGCCGACAACAAGCTGCGCCCCCAGGCCGCCTGGCCCAGGCCTGGACCTGCCACCAGCACCGAGGCCCGCTCGATCGGCGCCATCAGCTGGTTGGCCGAATGCACGCCCAGGCTCATCACCTCGGGCAGGCGGGCCATGGCCGCAGGCACATGCTCAGGCCGGCTGACCAGCGATACCAGACCGGCGCCGCAGCGCAACGCCGCTTCGGCGCTGAGCAGCACCGCGCCGCCAGTGCCGCGATCACCACCCACCACCAGCACATGGCCGAAGTCGCCCTTATGGGCGTCAGCAGAACGTGGCGCCAAGGGCGCAAGGGTGACGCTGGTGAGCCGATGGGGCTCGTTTGCGGGGTGTTTGGTCTGAGGCATGGGTCAAAGGCTCTGATGTCTGGCAGAATTATACGCACCTGAGTCCGTATTGCCTTATTCCCATGTCTGCTTCTGCCCCCGATCTACCTGCGCTGGCCCAATCGATCAAGGATTGGGGCCGAGAGCTCGGTTTTGCCCATGTCGGCATCACCGGGGTGGACCTGGGCGAGCATGAAAAACATCTGGAACGCTGGCTCGAGGCGGGCTACCACGGCGAAATGGATTACATGGGCGCCCACGGCAGCAAGCGCTCGCACCCCGATGAGCTGGTGCCCGGCACCTTGCGCGTGGTGTCGCTGCGCATGGACTACCTGCCGGGCGACACGCGCATGGCCCAGCAGCTGGCGCATCCAGAAAAAGCCTACATCTCCCGCTACGCCCTGGGTCGCGACTACCACAAGCTGGTGCGCAAACGCGTGCAGCACCTGGCCGAGCGCATCCAGAAGGATATCGGCCCGTTCGGCTTCCGGGCCTTCGTCGACAGCGCCCCGGTGCTGGAAAAGGCCATTGCCGAGCAGGCTGGCCTGGGCTGGATCGGCAAGAACACCCTGCTGCTCAACCGCAAGGCCGGCAGTTACTTCTTTCTTGCCGAGCTGTTTGTCGACATGCCGCTGCCGGTCGACCCGCCGCAGGCCAGCGAACACTGCGGCCGCTGCAGCGCCTGCCTGGACATCTGCCCGACCCAGGCCTTTGTCGGCCCCTATGTGCTGGATGCCCGGCGCTGTATCTCGTACCTGACCATCGAACTGAAAAGCGCGATCCCGGAAGATCTGCGACCGTTGATCGGCAATCGGGTATTTGGCTGCGATGACTGCCAGATCGTCTGCCCATGGAACCGCTTCGCCCGACCGAGCGGTGAAAACGACTTCAAGCCCCGGCACAACCTCGACAGCGCCGGGCTTGCCGAGCTGTTCATGTGGGATGAACAGACCTTCCTCGACAGCACTGAAGGCTCGCCGCTGCGCCGTGCCGGCTATGAGCGCTGGTTGCGCAACCTGGCGGTGGGGCTTGGCAATGCGCCGTCGACCATCCAGGTACTGGAGGCGCTCAAGGCGCGGCAGGATTTTCCGTCGGAGCTGGTGCGTGAGCATGTGCAGTGGGCGCTGGCGCAGCACGCCATGAAAGCAGCGGCAAGCGCCAAGCCACAAGCGTCAAGCTGATCGCCTCGACTTGCAGCTTGTGGCTTGGCACTTGCCGCTTAAGCCTTCAATGCTCGTCGTTGTAATGAAACTTGGGCATTTCCCAGTGGAAGCGAATCGCCAGCAGGCGTAGCAGGAAGCCGCCGAACAGGGTCAGCAGAATCGCCTGCTCGCCTGGCACATTGAAGTACACGCAGCCCAGGTAAAACCAGGCCGCGGCGAACGACACACTGGCATACAGCTCCCGACGGAAGATCAGCGGAATATCGTTACAGAAGATATCCCGGAGGATCCCGCCGAACACCCCGGTGATTACCCCGCTGATCGACGCCACCAGCATGCCCTGGCCCATTTCCAGCGCGGTCATGCAGCCAATCAGGGTAAAGGCCACCAGCCCCAGGGCATCGAGCACCAGGAACAGCGAGCGCAAGTGGCGCATCAAAGGCGCGATAAAGATCGTCATCAGCGCTGCGAAACTGGTCAGCACCAAGTATTCCGGGTGCTTGACCCAGGTCAGCGGGTAATGCCCCAGCAGCACGTCGCGCACCGAACCACCGCCCAGGGCGGTGATGCAGGCGATCAGCACCACGCCGAACCAGTCCATGCCGCGGCGCCCGGCAGACAGCGCGCCAGTCATGGCTTCGGCAGTGATAGCAATGAGGTAGAGCATCAACAACATGGCGCAGATCCGTGCAAAGGGGCGCGCAGTCTAACCAGTTGCCACAGGCACCAAAAGGGGGCGCCGCGCGGATTGTCTGTACAAGCCGGCGGCGTTGCGATCAGAACTTGATGAAGTGCTGGCGATAGTGGCGCAGTTCGTTGATCGACTCGCGAATATCGTCCAGCGCCAGGTGGGTGCCGCCCTTCTTGAAGCTGTCACGCACTTCAGGGGCCCAGCGTGCTGCCAGCTCCTTGAGGGTCGAGACGTCGAGGTTGCGGTAGTGGAAGTAGTTTTCCAGGCTGCGCATGTGGCGATAGAGGAAGCGGCGGTCCTGGCAGATGCTGTTGCCGCAGATCGGCGACTTGCCCTTTGGCACCCACTGTTCCAGGAAGGCGATGGTCTGCGCCTCGGCTTCGGCCATGCTGACGCGGCTGTCCTTGACCCGCTGGGTCAGGCCGGAGGCGCCGTGGGTGCGGGTGTTCCACTCGTCCATGCGCGCCAGCACCTCGTCACTGTGGTGAATGGCGATCACCGGGCCTTCGGCCAAGGTATTGAGGTCGCTGTCGGTGACGATGGTGGCCATTTCGATAATGACGTCTTGATCCGGATCCAGACCGGTCATTTCCAGGTCGATCCAGATCAGGTTCTGTGGGTTCTGCATGATTCTGCTCCTCGGTAGGTGCGCAGTTTAGCCTAGTGGAGCGTGCTAAACTCCCCGCGGTTAAATATTGCATCCCGAACACGGAACCTTCATGGCCAAACGCCAGCTCAATCGACGCCAGAACTGGCGCATCGAAAAAATCCAGGGTGAACGCGCTGCCCGCGCCGCCAAACGCGAACAACAGACCCTGAAGGAGCTCGAAGGCGGTGACCTCGGCCCGGAGCAAATGGGCCTGGTCATCGCTCACTTTGGCGTGCAGGTCGAAGTCGAAGCCCAGGACGGCGACGTTGCCGGCCAGGTGTTCCGTTGCCACCTGCGGGCCAACCTGCCGGCGCTGGTCACCGGCGACAAGGTAGTCTGGCGCGCCGGCAACCAGGGTATTGGCGTGATTGTCGCGCAGATGCCGCGCCATACCGAGCTGTGCCGCCCGGACAGCCGTGGCCAGCTCAAACCGGTAGCGGCCAACGTCGACCTGATCGTGATCGTCTTCGCCCCGGCGCCGGAACCCCATGCCAACCTGATCGACCGCTACCTGGTCGCGGCCGAGCATGCCGGCATCCGCCCCTTGCTGCTGCTGAACAAGGCCGACCTGATCGACGAGCAGAACGCTCCGGCGCTCAATGCATTGCTGGCAGTTTACCGCCAGCTTGGCTACCCGTTGCTGGAAGTGTCGGCGCACCACGGCAACGGCATGGAGCAACTGCAGGCCCAGCTTGACGGCCATATCAGCGTGTTCGTCGGTCAGTCCGGGGTTGGCAAGTCGTCGCTGGTCAACAGCCTGCTGCCCGAGGTTCAGACCCGCGTCGGCGATCTGTCGGAATGGTCCGGCCAGGGTACTCACACCACCACCACCGCCCGTCTTTACCACTTCCCCGGTGGTGGCGAGCTTATCGACTCCCCGGGCATCCGCGAATTTGGCCTGGGCCACGTCAGCCGCGCCGATGTCGAAGCCGGCTTTATCGAGTTCACCGACCTGCTCGGCACCTGCCGCTTTCGCGACTGCAAGCACGACCGCGAGCCGGGTTGTGCACTGCTCAAGGCCCTCGAAGACGGCCGCGTGCAGCAGCAACGGATGAACAGCTACCGCTCGATCATCGCCAGCCTGCCGCAAGACACTTACTGAAACATCTGAGGCCCGGAAACGGGCCTCAAACGGTTCAAAGTAGGACTCATCCGTAGGATTTATTACCCAGCAAAGCAGGAAGCATCTGCTTTGCTGGTCGTACCTTGCTGTGCGAAAGACTTTCGCTGATTGTCACCTTTCAAGATTCGCCGCCATGAAGCGAATCGACCCCATGCCCTGCGTATGAAAGGAATCAACCATGACAATTCAGCTATTGCGCATCAACGCCACTCCCTCCAGCGTGGGAGGGCACTTCTGATGCCAGTCTTTATCAGTTATCGCCACAGCGAACGCCTGGACGCCTTCATCATCAATGAGCGGCTCAAGCTTGAAGGCATCAATACCCAGCTGGACCTGTTCGACAGCGAGGCCCAGCAGACCACCGACGACATCAGCGGAATCATCCGCCGCAACATCAGCCAGTGCACCCACCTGATTGCCGTGCTCGCACCGGAAACCGCCGAGGCCTGGTGGGTGCCCTTCCAGCTTGGCGCCGCCACTCTAGTCAATCGCCGGGTAGCCTTTTACCAGTGCGGCGAGGCCACGCTGCCGGGGTATCTGGAGAAGTGGCCAACCATGACCAACCGCGAACACATCGACCTCTACGTACGCGCCTACCATGACGAGCAAACCTTCAAGCGCTCGATCGACAGCGAAGCCTGCGAGGCCAATGCCACCAACCGCTCCAACGCCGACTTCTTCCATGCCGACCTCAAGGCCAAGATCCGCCGCGGCTTTTAGCCTGTAGCGCCAAGCAAAACGCCCGTGGGCATCGCTGCGCACGGGCGTTTTTTTTCAGCCAGCAGGCTTACTGCTTGTTTTCGTCCATCTTCAATACACCGTCTTCGAAGATGTTCAGCTTCTGGCGCAACTCCCGTGGCTGCATCGGCTCGGGCTCGGCCGCCGGGGCTGGCTCCGGGGTCGCCCCTGGAGCCGGAGTCGCGGCGCCTGGCTGGCCGGCTTCGGGGGCGGCAGGCTGGGTCTGCTCGCCTTCGATGGTGCGCTGGGCCTTCTTGGTCAGGACGATGATGTCGATCCGACGGTTGACCGGGTTGAGCGGGTTTTGCCGGTCGAACAGCGACGACGAGGCATAGCCGACCACCCGCGCCACCTGGGTATCCGGGTAGCCACCGGCGACCAGCGCGCGGCGTGCGGCATTGGCGCGGTTGGCCGACAGTTCCCAGTTGCCGAAGTCGCCGGTGCCGGCGTATGGCTTGGCATCGGTATGGCCACTGATGCTGATCTTGTTCGGCACCGCCTTGATGGTGTCGGCCATGGCCAGCAGGATGTCCTCGAAGTACGGCTGCAGGCGCGCGCTGCCAAGGTCGAACATTGGCCGGTTCTCGGCATCCATGATCTGGATGCGCAGCCCGTCCTGGGTGATCTCAAAGAGGATCTGGTCCTTGAACTTCTGCAGTTGCGGGTTCTCTTCAACCTTGTTCTGCAGCTCCTGCAGGAGCAACTCGAGGCGCTCGCGCTCAACCTGCTCGGCCATGTTCTCGACCGTATTCTGGTCGATCGGGATGCTGGACTCAGGCGTTGGCTCGGACTTTTCTTCCGGGTTGATGGTTTTTTCCGGGGCGAGCTGGGGCGAACCGCCCAGGTCGATGATGTACGGCGTGCCGCTTTCGGAAAAGCCGATCGGGTCCTTGAAGTAGCCGGCAATGGCGATCTTCTGCTCCGGTGTGGCCGTCGACAGCAGCCACAGCACCAGGAAGAACGCCATCATCGCCGTAGCGAAGTCGGCGAAGGCAATCTTCCAGGCGCCACCGTGGTGGCCGTCGCCAAAGCGCTTGATGCGCTTGACGATAATGGGCTGATTGTTCTCCATGGCTTAGCGACCGCGAACTGCTTGTTCCAGCTCGGCGAAGCTCGGGCGGTGGGCCGGGAACAGCACCTTGCGCCCGAATTCCACGGCCAGCGATGGCGGCATGCCCGAGGCCGAAGCCACCAGCGAGGCCTTGATCGCCTCGTAGACGTTCAGCTCTTCCTTGGCGTCATGGCGCAGGGAAGTGGCCAGCGGGCCGAAGAAGCCGTAGGCGGCGAGAATACCGAAGAAGGTACCGACCAACGCCGCACCGACGTGCAGGCCGATCGACTTCTGGTCGCCATCGCCCAGCGAGGCCATGGTCACTACGATACCCAGTACCGCGGCAACGATACCGAAGCCGGGCATGCCGTCGGCGATGCCGGTCACGGCATGGGACGGGTGCTCGAGCTCTTCCTTCATGCTCAGCAGTTCCATGTCGAACAGGCCCTCAAGCTCGTGCGGGGCCATGTTGCCAGTGGACATGATGCGCAGGTAGTCACAGATGAACGCAGTCATGCGTTCATCACCCAGTACCGCCGGGTACTTGGCGAAAATCGGGCTGGCAGCGGCGTCTTCGATATCGGCTTCGATCGCCATCATGCCTTCGCGACGGGATTTGTTGAGAATCTCGTAGACCAGGCCCAGCACCTCGATATAGAAGGTGTGGGTAAAGCGCGTGCCGAACATCTTCAGCGACTTCTTGATTACATGCATGGTCATGTAACCAGGGTTGGCCTGGAGGAACGCACCGAAAGCAGCACCACCGATGATCAGCACTTCGAAAGGCTGGATCAGGGCCGCAATCTTGCCGTGGGAAAGTACATATCCGCCGAGCACACTCGCGAATACGACGATGATGCCGATAATTTTAGCCATAGATAGAAAGCACTTACTGTCGTGGTCAGGGTCGTGAGCGGAAGTTAAAAAAACTCTTCTTCTACTTATCGGCAGAACTGCGCCAGACTATAGTCAGTCAAGGCGAAAAGCCAGTTCGGCCTACCTCCAGCATGCCTATTGAAACCATCGTGCCAAGTCAAACACCAAAAACACTCGATGCCTGGGTCAAGCTCCTCGATAGCGTGCGCCTGCCGGTTCCGCTGGCCAGCTACGAACGGGTCAAAGCCGCCATTGGCGACAGCCGCCGCTCGTTGCGCGACATCGCCGAACTGATGCAGGACAGCCCGGCACTGGTGCTCAGCGTCATGCGCGAGGCCAACCACCACAGCAATACCGGCCTGGGCGAACCGGCCGAGAGCCTGGAGATCGCCCTCAACCGCCTGGGGCTGGCGCGTACCGCAGAACTGCTGGAGCGCCTGCCGGCGCTGCCCGAAGCCGAAATTGCCCCGACCCTGCGTCAGCTGCAGCTGGTCAGCCAGCACGCCAGCCAGCAGGCCAACGGCCTGTTCGCCAGCCGCCTGGCGCGGCTGTGGCAGGAAATCCATTGGGGCAGCCTGCTGTTTCTGTCACCGCTGTGGCCCCTGGCGCTGACTCACCCCAAGCTCCTCGATGAGTGGGAGCTGCGTGTGGTGCACAAAGGCGAATCGGCACTGCGGGTGGAACAAGAGCTGTTCGGCGTGCGGGTCATGAGCCTGTGCAAGGCCCTGGCCGAACACTGGCGCCTGCCGGACTGGGTAACGCGCGGTTACCATTTACTTCAGGAGGAGCGCCGGCTACTGGCCCAGGCAATCCTCATCGCCCGTGACCAGGACAGCCTGCACCAGCAGCAGCGCCTGGACGATCAACCAAGCCTGCGCCGCTGGTTCAACCAGCCGGCCAATACCGTGCTGCTGGCCAACGGCCTGGCCCTGGCCTCGCAGGTTGGCTGGACCAATGCCCATGTGCAGCGCTGGCAACTGCTCACCAGCCTTTACCTGCAAACGCCGCTGGATGATGTCCAGCAACTGGTGCACCAACAAGCGGCAATCAGCGCCCGTCATCACGCCTGCCCTGGCCTGTTCCACCCGGCCGAGGCGCTGCTCTGGCCATGGCACCAGCACCGCCTGCATCAGGGCCAGATCGCCCCGCCAACGCCTTCGGCCCAGGCCCTGGGCACCTGGCGCAAACTCTGCGGGGAGCTGCTGACCGAGCCCAGCCCGTTCAGCAATGCTATCCACCTGACGACGTTGGCTCGCGACGCGCTGGTCGCCTGCGGCATGCAGCGGGTGATGCTGCTGATGACCGACAAGACCCTGAGCCAGCTGCGCGTCCACCAGATTGCCGGCCTGCCGGCGGAAGCCGCCAGCCTGGTGCTGCCGATTGAACAAAGCAAACTGCTGCAACGGTTGCTGAGCAAAGCGGCGCAACTGCGCCTGACCCCGGAAAACCACGCGCAGTTCTCAGCCCTGCTGCCGCCCAGCCTGCGCGCCCTGTTTCGCAGCGAACACGTGCTGCTGCGCTCGCTGTCGAGCAATGGCCGGGTGGTGATGCTGCTGGTCGCCGACCAGGGCGGCAAGCCGTTGGCGGACGTCAGCGTGCAAGCCTTCGGCAAAACCGCGCAATGCATCGAGCGGGCCCTGACCGCCTTCAGCAACCGCAGCGCCTGAGCCATGCGCTACAATCGCCCCCTCTGTTCCGCCCTGGAGACTCTGGATGACTGACTTTTCTGGCCTGCCCCTGGTTATCGAGCCGGCAGACCTGCTAACCCGCCTGGATGCGCCAGAGTTGATCCTGGTCGACCTAACCAGCCCCAACCGCTATGCCAGCGGGCATATTCCGGGGGCGCGCTTCGTCGACTTCAAGCGCACCCAGCTAGGCCAGCCTCCTGCGCCGGGCCTGTTGCCGGCCAAGGCCGACCTGGAAAAACTCTTCGCCGAGCTCGGCCATAACGCCAATGCGGTCTATGTGGTCTATGACGACGAGGGCGGCGGCTGGGCCGGGCGTTTCATCTGGTTGCTGGATGTAATCGGTCACTCCCGTTACCACTACCTCAACGGCGGTGTCCACGCGTGGCCAGCGAGCAACCTCAACACTGAAGTACCCGACGCTGCCAGCGGCACGGTCAACCTGACCCTGCACGAAGAGCCTACGGCCACCCGCGAATACCTGCAAAGCCGCCTCAACGCTGCCGACCTGGTGATCTGGGACGCGCGCAGCCCGGCCGAATACCGCGGCGAGAAAGTTCTCGCAGCCAAGGGCGGGCACATTCCCGGCGCAGTCAATTTCGAATGGACC
Organism: Pseudomonas sp. B21-035; assembly: GCF_024748945.1. Taxonomy (NCBI): domain Bacteria; kingdom Pseudomonadati; phylum Pseudomonadota; class Gammaproteobacteria; order Pseudomonadales; family Pseudomonadaceae; genus Pseudomonas; species Pseudomonas sp. B21-035. The sequence continues at coordinate 538,067 of NZ_CP087179.1, read as the reverse complement.
GCCGGCATGGACCTGAACGATCACCAGCGCATCCGCAAGGACATGCCCGAGATCCTCGAGCAGCTGGGCATCAGCAAAGACAAGGAAGTGGTCACCCACTGCCAGACCCACCACCGATCCGGCTTTACCTACCTGGTGGCCAAGCATCTGGGCTACCCTCGGGTCAAAGCCTACGCCGGATCCTGGGGCGAATGGGGCAACCACCCCGACACCCCTGTCGAAGTTTAAGGAAACCCAATGAAATCCCGCTTGTTTATCATCAGCCAGTACCTGCTGCCCCACCACCTGCTCTCGCGCCTGGCCGGCTGCGTTGCCGAATGCCGCGTGCGCTGGTTCAAGAACGCCTTCACCAGCTGGTTCGCCAAGCGCTACCAGGTGGACATGTCCCAGGCCCTGGTCGAAGACGTTACTGCCTACGAGCACTTCAACGCCTTCTTCACCCGCGCCCTCAAGCCCGGTGCACGTCCGCTGGATGAAACCCCGGGGGCAATCCTCTGCCCGGCCGACGGCGCCGTTAGCCAGCTCGGCCCTATCGAGCACGGCCGCATCTTCCAGGCCAAGGGCCACAGCTTCAGCGCCCTCGAGCTGCTGGGTGGCGATCCGGCCAATGCCGCGCCGTTCATGGGTGGCCAGTTCGCGACCATCTACCTGTCGCCCAAGGACTACCACCGCGTGCACATGCCGCTGGCCGGCACCTTGCGCGAGATGATCTACGTACCGGGCCGGTTGTTCTCGGTCAACCAGACCACTGCCGAAAACGTTCCGGAGCTGTTCGCCCGCAACGAGCGCGTTGTCTGCCTGTTCGACACCGAGCGCGGGCCGATGGCCGTGGTACTGGTGGGTGCGATGATCGTCGCCTCGATCGAAACCGTCTGGGCCGGCCTGGTAACGCCACCCAAGCGTGAACTGAAGACGGTGCGCTACGACGAAGCCAGCCGCGCGCCGATCCACCTGGAAAAAGGCGCGGAGCTGGGCCGTTTCAAACTCGGTTCGACGGCCGTGGTGCTGTTCGGGCCAGAGCAGGTGAAATGGGCCGAAGAGCTCGGCGCCGGCTCTGCGGTGAGCATGGGCGAGCGCCTGGCACTGCCGGCACAGGCCTGAAACTGAAAAAGCCCGCAGCGATGCGGGCTTTTTTGTACCTGTGGGAGCCAGGTCCGTCAGGCGCGAGCGTCGCGATCGCGAAAACCCAGCAGGTAAAGCACACCATCGAGACCCAGGGTCGAGATCGCCTGTTTGGCCGACTGCTTGACCAGCGGCTTGGCCCGGAACGCCACGCCCAGGCCGGCGATCGCCAGCATCGGCAAGTCGTTGGCGCCATCGCCGACGGCAATGGTCTGCTCCATCTGCAGGCCTTCTTTGCGCGCCAGCTCACCCAGCAGGTCAGCCTTGCGCTGGGCGTCGACGATCGGCTCGACCGCCACGCCGGTCACCTTGCCATCGACCACTTCCAGCTCGTTGGCGAATACGTAGTCGATGCCCAGCTTGGCTTGCAGCTGCTTGGCAAAGTAGGTGAAGCCACCGGAGAGGATGGCGGTCTTGTAACCCAGGCGCTTGAGTTCGGCGAACAGCGTCTCGGCGCCTTCAGTCAGGCGCAGCGACGCACCGATCTGGTCCAGCACGCCAACGTCCAGGCCCTTGAGCAGCGCCAGGCGCTCCTTGAAGCTGGCACGAAAATCCAGCTCGCCACGCATGGCCCGCTCGGTGATTTCCGATACCTGCTCACCGACCCCGGCAGCCTTGGCCAGCTCGTCGATCACTTCGGCTTCGATCAGCGTCGAGTCCATGTCGAACACCGCCAGGCGGCGGTTGCGACGGAACAACGAATCCTGCTGGAAGGCGATGTCGACGTTCAGCTCCTGGGCGACGCTGAGGAACTCGGCGCGCAGGGCTTGCGGATCAGCCGGCTCGCCTCGTACCGAGAACTCGATGCAGCCCTTGCTCTGCTCGGCCGGGGTGTCCAGCGCGACACGACCCGAGAGGCGATCGATATGGTCGATGTTCAGCCCGTACTTGGCGGTGATCGAGCTGACCCGCTGCAGTTGCTCGGCAGTCACCCGCCGGGTCAGCAGGGTGACGATGTGCCGGGCTTTGCCCTGGCCTTCGACCCAATTCTGGTAGTCGGCCTCGGAAACCGGGGTAAACCGCACCTGCTGGTCGAGTTCGTTACCCGCAAACTGGATGTTCTTGAGCACCGACGAGGCCTTCTCGGTATCCGGAATTTCGACCAGGATGCCAAAGGACAGGGTGTCGTGAATCACCGCCTGACCGATGTCGAGGATGTTCACTCCACCCTGGGCCAGGACGCCGGTGATGGCGGCGGTAAGACCCGGGCGGTCTTCACCGGTGATGTTAATCAGAACGATTTCGCGCAAGACGGGCTCCGACTCGTTGAAAAAAAGCGCATTCTACCGATTTTCGCTGACCATCGGGCGCAGTCGATACTTTGCCCGCCCCTGAGCGCTCGCTATACTGCGCAGCAACTTCTCCGACATAAAGAGCCGCGCTCTGTGAACCGGCCCACGCCCGTTAAGACCGACAACTTCTTCCTGCTGATCTTCCACGCCCTGCGCCAACGCCGAATACCGCTGGCGCTGCGTATCGCCTGCCATAACGTGTTTCTGGTGGCACTGGCGCTGGTGATCTACGCCTGCGTGATGGGCCTGCAGTTCAAGGAAGCCATGCATGAGCAGGCCGATGCCCTCGGGCAGAGCCTGACCACCCAGACCGCCACCTCGGCCACCGAGCTGCTGGTGTCCAACGACATCCTCAGCCTCAACGTGCTGCTGGGCAACCTGGTGAAGAACCCGCTGGTGGCCCATGCAGCGATCTACAGCGTCGACAACCGGATCCTCGCCGAAGCCGGCCAGCGCCCGAAAAACGGCCTGCTGGGTGAAGCCGAAGGCCTGTACCAGACCAAGATCACCTTCCAGGACGTGACCGCCGGGCAACTGCGCATCAGCCTGGACATGAGCCAGTTCCAGCAGCCGCTGACCATCAGCCTGCAGAGCATGGGCATCCTTGCCGGTATCCTGCTGGCCCTGGCGCTAGCCATGAGCCTGCGCCTGGGCCGCTACATCTCCACGCCGCTGTTGCAGCTGCGGGTCTGGCTGCGCGACATCAACGAGTTCACCCCGGCCATCGAACGCCAGGATGAAATCGGCGACCTGGCGCGTCAGCTGCACACCCGCCTGGCCCCGCCACCACGGGAAATCGAGCCGGAAGAAGAAGAGTCCTTCGATGAGGATGAGGATGAGCCGGAGTTCGAAGTGCGCAACCTGCGCGACCCGAGCTTCGACGAACAACCGGCTGTGGCCAAAGCCGCCAAACCGGTCAAGCCTGTAGCGGACGACGACAGCGATGACGCCTTCGCCGACCTGCTCGACGAGGACCACAGCCCCGCCCCTGCCCCGGCAGCCCCGGTCAACCGCGAGCCACAGGCCAGCGCCGTGCTGGCGGTGCAACTGGGCTCCCAGGAGCAACTGCGACGCCTGCCGCGCACGCGCCTGACCGAGCTGCTGGAACGCTACCGCGACTGCCTCGACCAGGCAGCCTCACTGTATGAAAGCGAAGTGCACACCCTCAACGACGGCAGCACCCTGCTGTTGTTCCACAGCCAGGACAGCGGCGAGGACTACCTCACCAATGCCATCTGCTGTGGCGAACTGCTGCGTGCCCTGGGCCATGAGCTGCAAATCGAAGTGGCCGACAGCGGCATCACCCTGCAACTGCAGCTGGGCCTGGCCCTGGGTGAAGACCTGCACGGCCTGAGCCAGATCGACCTGCTGCTGACCGAAAAAGCCCAGGATGCCCTGGCCCTGTCGCAGCACAGCCGCAACCTGCTGCTGGTCGAGCGCAAGATCAGCGACGACGCCCTGGTTCGTCAGCGTGCGCGGATTCGCCCGATCGCCAGCCCCGAAGGCGCTTGCTGTGTCGAGCGTCTGATGGAGCCGTACCCATCGATGCTGGAGCGGCAACTGGCGCGGATGCATGAGCGCCGGGTCAAGAGCTGACCCCTTGGCAGAGCAAAAGCCCGCAGTGATGCGGGCTTTTTTATGGCTCTTCACGGAATCCCGGGTTGGGATGTTGAGGCTGCGAGTTTATCCATTCAGTGTGGGGCTGCTGTTGGCCCCTTCCGCCTTTACGGCGGCCTACTTTTCTCTTGGGAAGAAGTAGGCAAAACCGCTTGCTCCTGCATACGGCCCTACGCTGGAGCGAGCGGTTTTGTTTCCTTTTGCCAAGAACAAAAGGGACCCGCCGTAAGGGCGGAAGGGGCCAACAGCGGCGCCACACCGAATGGATAAGTCCGCAACCCAACCCAAGAATCATAGCCCCCGGGATTCCGTGAAGAACCTTTTTTATTGCCCTGTAGGAGCGGGCTTGCCCCGCGAAAACGCTAGCAACCCGATGTGTCGCCTGCGCCGGCCGCATCGCGGGTCAAGTCGGATCGTCGCACCGCGGCTCCCACACGGGCACAAAAAAGCCCGCATCGCTGCGGGCTTCTTGTAAGTCCTCGATTTAGAAGCGGAACACTTCCAGGTCGGTACGAATCGGCGTAGCCAACGGGATCTTCGGCTTTTCCGGCTCTTTGCGCACTTGTACCGGTGCAGCTTTCTTCGGTTGTTGTTCTTCCACCACTGCCGGCTGGTTGGCCAGCGGCTTCAAGGCAATGCTCAACTGCTCGGCGAGCTTTTGCAGCAACTGGCCCTGGGCTTGTACCTGGGCGCTCTCGCTACCCTGGTGCTGCTGCTCCAGGTGCACGATGCGGTTGTCACGGACCTGGCCACGGCGATCGAGCAGGCGCCACTGGGCGTCGAGAATCGCTGGCTGGTTGGTGCCGGAGTCCAGGCGGGTAATCGACAGCAGCACTTGTACATCCGGGGTGAAACCGGTGCTGGCCGGGGCCAGGACCACACGTTGGCTGTCCAGACGCCAGGCCAGCTGACGGACCAGCAACTGGTCGATGTCGGCCGACAGGCTACCGGCCCAGCGGCCATCGGTGGCAGCAGTCAGGCTGCCATCGGCCTGGCGTTGCAGCAGGGTTTCGCGTTGCAGGTAGTCGGCAATCGACACTGGGCCGAGAACCACTGCCATACCCGCGCTTTGCTTGGGTTGGCCAGGCTCACCGCTGTCGAGCTGATACAGGGATACCGGTTGGTGCATGCTGCAACCAGCCAGTCCGAGCACGCCACACAGCAGAACCAACGGAAGGCGCAGAAATTTCATCATCCCATCCAGGCGGTCGCCACAAGGCAAACCGCAGTGATACTCATATAGATTCGTTCGGATACACAGCCACGCTGGTACCGCAAGGGGCCTATCATCCGCGAAATAGCGGCTCGACTCCAGTGTTTCAACCGCGAACGGGCACGAAAATACCCGTTCAGGCTGTCTAACCCGGCTTATCCGGGAATTTCGACCAACAGCGCGTCAACCCGCTGGAAGCCACGGGGCAATTTGTTGCCCCGGCGCCCACGTTCGCCCTTGTAATGCTCAAGGTCGTCGGCCTTCAGAGACAGGGTACGCTTGCCGGCCTGCAATACAAGGGTCGCGCCGTCGGGAATGACCGCCAGATCAGTGACAAATTCTTCACGCGAGGCCACCCGGTCACCCGGGATGCCGATGATCTTGTTGCCCTTGCCCTTGCCCAGTTGCGGCAGGTCGCTGACCTTGAAGATCAGCAGGCGGCCTTCGGTGGTCACCGCCGCCAGCCAGTTGTGCTCGCGATCGGCGACCGGGCGCGGGGCAATGACCTTGGCACCGTTGGGCAGGCTGAGCAGGGCTTTACCGGCCTTGTTCTTGGCCTGCAGGTCCTCGCCCTTGACCACGAAGCCGTAACCGGCGTCGGAGGCGATCACATACAGGGCGTCATCTTCGGGCAGCAGCACGCAGTCGAAGCTTGCGCCCGGTGGCGGCGTCAGACGGCCGGTCAACGGCTCGCCCTGGCCCCGGGCCGATGGCAAGGTGTGGGCGGCCAGCGAGTAGCTGCGGCCGGTGGAGTCGATCAGCACGGCAAACTGGTTCGAGCGCCCGGCAGCGGCGGCCTTGAAGCCATCGCCAGCCTTGTAGGAAAGGCCCGTGGCGTCGATATCGTGGCCCTTGGCGCAACGCACCCAGCCCTTCTCCGAGAGCACCACGGTGACCGGTTCGGTCGGCATCAGCTCGTTTTCCGACAGGGCCTTGGCTTCGGCACGGGCGACGATTGGCGAGCGGCGGTCGTCGCCGTAGGTTTCGGCATCCTTGATCAGCTCGGCACGCACCAGCTTGCGCAGCTTGGTTTCGCTGCCCAGCAGGGCAATCAGCTTGGCTTGTTCCTTGGCCAGTTCGTCCTGCTCGTTGCGGATCTTCATCTCTTCCAGGCGCGCCAGTTGGCGCAGGCGGGTCTCGAGGATGTACTCGGCCTGGGTTTCAGTAAGGTCGAAGCGGGCAATCAGCGCAGCTTTCGGCTGGTCCTCGGTGCGGATGATGTGGATAACTTCATCCAGGTTGAGGAAGGCTACCAACAGGCCTTCGAGCAGGTGCAGGCGGCGCTCGACCTTGTCGAGGCGGAACTTCAGCCGGCGGCGCACCGTCTGCACGCGGAATTCCAGCCATTCGACCAGCAGCGCCCGCAGGTTTTTCAGCTGCGGGCGGCCATCCAGGCCGATGATGTTGACGTTGACCCGGTAGCTGGACTCAAGATCGGTGGTAGCGAACAGGTGCTGCATCAGCTCGTCGAGGTCAACCCGGTTGGAGCGGGCGATGATGACGATGCGGCACGGGTTCTCGTGGTCCGACTCGTCGCGCAGGTCGGCGACCATCGGCAGCTTCTTGGCCTGCATCTGCGCGGCGATCTGCTCCAGCACCTTGGCCCCGGAGACCTGGTGCGGCAACGCGGTAACGACGATATCGCCGTCCTCAATGCGGTAAACCGCGCGCATGCGCACCGAACCACGGCCACTTTCGTAGATTTTCAGCAGTTCGGCACGCGGGGTGATGATCTCGGCTTCGGTCGGGTAGTCCGGGCCCTGGATATGCTCGCAGAGCTGCTCGACCGTGGCCTTGGGCTCATCGAGCAGGCGTACGCAGGCCGAGGCGACTTCGCGCAGGTTGTGTGGCGGCACGTCGGTGGCCATGCCCACGGCGATACCGGTGGTGCCGTTGAGCAGGATGTTCGGCAGGCGCGCCGGCAGCACCGCAGGCTCATCGAGGGTGCCGTCGAAGTTCGGCACCCAGTCCGCAGTGCCCTGGCCCAGCTCGCTGAGCAGTACTTCGGAGTAGCGCGACAGGCGCGCCTCGGTGTAGCGCATGGCGGCGAAGGACTTCGGATCATCCGGCGCCCCCCAGTTGCCCTGGCCATCGACCAGGGTGTAGCGGTAGCTGAACGGCTGCGCCATCAGCACCATGGCTTCATAGCAGGCCGAGTCGCCATGGGGGTGGAACTTGCCGAGCACGTCACCGACGGTACGCGCCGACTTCTTGTGCTTGGAGTCGGCGTCCAGGCCCAGTTCGCTCATGGCATAGACGATGCGCCGTTGCACCGGCTTCAGGCCGTCGCCGATATGCGGCAAGGCGCGGTCCATGATCACGTACATGGAGTAGTTGAGGTAGGCCTGTTCGGTGAAGTCAGCCAGTGACCGGCGCTCTACGCCATCGAGGCTGAGATCAAGGGAGTCGCTCATGCGGGCCTCATCATTTCAGGTTCTGGCGCAGCAGCAAGGTGCCGCCACGCTGGGTAAATTCGAGTTGTTTCAGGGCACTCATGCCCAGTAAAACCTGTTCGCCATCGAGCCCCGGCACCACCAGCGCGCGCACATTGCGCAGGAGGATATCGCCCAGCTGCAGCTGGTCCAGGCGCGTGCGGTAGCCCTGGGTGCGGCCATTGGCGGTGCTCAACATCACCGGCGCGCCGCGCTCCAGGCCTAGCTTGCCGGCCAGGGCTTCGGGGATCGCCACGTCGGTCGCCCCGGTATCGAGCAGAAAATGTACCGTCTGGCCGTTGATCCGGCCATCGGCGACGAAATGCCCCTGGCCGTTGCCGGCCAGTTGCACTTCGATGTAACCCTCGCCGTGTTGCGAGGTGACCACGGCATTGGGGTTGGCCTGACGCTGCTCCCATTCGCCGAAAAAGCGCGTGGCCAGGAACAATCCGGCCGCCCAGGCCAGAATCAGCAGTACCCGGCCAGCACGCTTGCCCGGCGGCTGGCTCACGATTTGCCACTCCAGCCGCCGGCCGGCGCGGCAAAGCGCCAGACAATCGGTCGCGATTCGCCGTCCTGGCGGGTCGCACCGTTGTTGTCCAGGCCAATCCAGGCGCCCTTGTCATCGATCACCAGCGCCTCGGCCAGGCCGAATGGCTGCGAGTAACGCCGGGGTTCGGCCAGGGCATCGGCGGCAAACGACCAGCAGCGCTCGACCTTGGCTGTCTGCGCATCACGCCGGCAAATGCGATAGGCGTTGCGCTCCAGGGTAAAGAGCTTGTCGTTGAACAGGGCCAGGTCGGCAAAGTCGCGCGACACCGGGCGCGGCCTGGGCATCTGCGGCGGCTGCATCTCGACCCCGGCTTCGCTGAGCAGCACACAACCGTTGCCGCAGTTCCAGGTGGTCTGCTGGCGGTTGATCAGCAGCAGGCCGCGGCGCTCGCGCTCGGCCGCCAGCCAGATACGGTCGCCGGCCGGGCTCACCGCCAGGCCTTCGAACAGTGCATTGAAGTGCAGCAGCATGCCGCTGGCCCGCGCCTGGCGGACCATGCTCGGGTCGATCTTCAGCCAGTTGGGCGCGCCTTCCATTGGCACCTGCAGCACGGCCGCATGGGCTTCACTGACCAGGTAATGGTTGCCGGCGGCATCACAGCTGATGCCTTCGAAGTCCAGCTCGCCGCCGCGCACCTGCGCGGCAGCCCAGGTGCGCGAGCGCAAGCCCCAGGGCAAACCGCTGTCCGGTACCGGCGGTACCTCCATGTGCAGCGCTTCGGCTTGCCAGACGGCAGCCGAGGTATCCAGGCGGTAAAGCAGCTCGTCATCGCGGTCGGAAACCGCCCACAGCCCGCCTCGGCATTCGCTCAGGCCAGACAGATTGCCGCCACGCATGCCCTCGACCGGGTGTTCGGCAACCAGCTTGAGCTCCGGCCACGGCGCGGCCAGTGCCGGAAGCGTCAACAGCGCCAGAGCCGCAGTCAGGGCCACACGTATCAAGCCAGGACCTCGGCCAGGTTGCCTTTGGATTCCAGCCAGCTCTTGCGATCGCCGGCGCGCTTCTTGGCCAGCAGCATGTCCATGATTTCGCGGGTGCCGTCCAGGTCGTCGAGGGTCAGCTGGACCAGGCGTCGGGTGTTCGGGTCCATGGTGGTTTCCCGCAGTTGCGGCGGGTTCATCTCACCCAGGCCCTTGAATCGGGTGACCTGCGGCTTGCCGCGCTTCTTCTCGGCCACCAGGCGGTCGAGGATGCCGTCGCGTTCGGCTTCGTCGAGGGCGTAGTAGATTTCCTTGCCCAGGTCGATGCGATACAGCGGTGGCATGGCCACATAGACGTGGCCGGCTTCGACCAGCGGGCGGAAGTGCTGGACAAACAATGCACAGAGCAAGGTGGCGATGTGCAGGCCGTCGGAGTCGGCGTCGGCAAGGATGCAGATCTTGCCGTAGCGCAACTGGCTCATGTCGGCAGCGCCGGGATCGACGCCAATGGCCACGGCAATGTTGTGCACTTCCTGGCTGGCCAGGACTTCGCCGCCATCGACTTCCCAGGTGTTGAGGATCTTGCCGCGCAGCGGCAGGATGGCCTGGAACTCTTTGTCCCGCGCCTGCTTGGCCGAACCGCCGGCCGAGTCACCCTCGACCAGGAACAGCTCGGCACGCATCGGGTCCTGGCCGGCGCAGTCGGCCAGCTTGCCCGGCAGTGCCGGCCCCTGGGTGACGCGCTTGCGCTCGACCTTCTTGCTCGCCTTCAGGCGCCGGCCGGCGTTGTTGATCGCCAGCTCCGCCAGCTGCATGCCCACCTCCGGGTGAGCGTTGAGCCACAGGCTGAAGGCATCCTTGACCACGCCAGAAACGAACGCGGCAGCCTCGCGCGAGGACAGACGCTCTTTGGTCTGCCCGGAGAACTGCGGCTCCTGCATTTTCATCGAAAGCACGAAGCTGATGCGCTCCCAGACGTCTTCCGGCGCCAGCTTGACGCCGCGCGGCAGCAGGTTGCGGAACTCGCAGAACTCGCGCATGGCATCGAGCAGGCCCTGGCGCAGACCGTTGACGTGGGTACCGCCCTGGGCCGTGGGGATCAGGTTGACGTAGCTTTCCTGGACACTGTCGCCGCCTTCGGGCAGCCACAGCAGGGCCCAGTCGACCGCCTCCTTGTTACCGGCCAGGCTGCCGCAGAACGGCTCGTCGGGCAGGCGCAGGAACTCGCTGACCGAATCGACCAGATAGGAGCGCAGGCCGTCTTCGTAATGCCACTCGACCTTCTCGCCAGTGCCTTTGTCTTCGAAGCTGACCAGCAGCCCCGGGCACAACACAGCCTTGGCCTTGAGCACGTGCTTGAGGCGGCTGATGGAGAATTTCGGCGAATCGAAATACTTGGGGTCCGGGGCGAAGTACACGCTGGTGCCGGTGTTGCGCTTGCCAACGCTGCCGACTACTTCAAGCTCGGTGGCCTTGTAGCCATCGGCGAAGGTCATCTGGTACTCGTTGCCGTCGCGCTTGACCTTGACCCGCACCTGGCTGGACAAGGCGTTGACCACCGAAATACCCACCCCGTGCAGGCCGCCGGAGAACTGGTAGTTCTTGTTCGAGAACTTGCCACCCGCGTGCAGCTTGGTGAGGATCAGCTCGACCCCGGACACGCCCTCTTCAGGGTGGATGTCCACCGGCATGCCGCGACCATCGTCGGACACTTCCAGGGAATGGTCGGCGTGGAGGATCACCTGCACCGACTTGGCGTGCCCGGCCAGGGCTTCGTCGACACTGTTGTCGATCACTTCCTGGGCCAGGTGGTTCGGCCGGCTGGTGTCGGTGTACATGCCCGGGCGCTTGCGCACCGGGTCAAGGCCGGAGAGGACTTCGATGGCGTCTGCGTTATAGGCACTAGCGCTGGGAATGGCCATGGGTTCTCGTCGTCAGTCGTGGGTGAAAATAGGTTATCAAAATACAGAAAAATCGAGTGTTTGATACTGCTGCGGGGCAATGCCGGCAAAGCTCAGCAGGGCTGGCAGGCGTTCGGCAAAGCCCTGGAAGCTGTGATCGCCACCGGCCTGGATGCGCAGTGCACAGGCACGGTAGAACTGCTCGGCCTGGCGGTAGTCCAGGGTTTCATCGGCGGTCTGCAGCCACACTTGAAAGCGCCCGGCATCGGTCGGCGCCGGCACTTCCAGCTCGGCCAGAGCCTGCACGTGGTCCAGGGTCAGTTCCCAGTTTTCGCCGGTATAGAGGTTCTGCTGCGGCCCCAGGTAGCCGTCGAACAGCCGGTGCGGGTTGATCGCCGGGTTGACCAGCAGGGCCTTGAGCCCGTGGCGCTCGGCCAGATGGGTGGCATAGTAGCCGCCGAGCGAGCTGCCGACCAGTAATGGCGATTCGAGCTCGGCAATCGCCGCCTCAAGCTGGGCGATGGCCTGGCGCGGGTGATGATGCAGGGCCGGCACGCGCAGGCGCTCAGCCAGCCCCAGCTGGGCCATGACCGCTACCAGCTGGCTGGCCTTCTTCGACGACGGCGCGCTGTTGAACCCGTGAATATAGAGAATCGAACCCGACATGCCGCCCCCGATGCGCCTTGAATGCCTGGATCGCCAGGCAGGAAAGCGCGCATTTTAGCCTGTTAGACGGCAGATGCAGCAGTTTCAGCGATTTGGCAACACTTAATAGCCGTCGCCTTCGTAGTCGACGGTGAATTCGAAGTCGCTGACCCGCGACACGCCGGTGTCGATCGAGCCGTCCGCCTGCAGGCGCAGCCAGCGGTAGCCGGGGGCCTGCTCGCCGACTTTGAAGTCTTCGCTGCGCGGCTCGAACTGGATGCAGGTCGAGGGTGAGGCCAATAGCCGCACGCCGTCGCGAACCTGGTCCCACTCCTGGTGAATATGGCCCCAGAGCAAGGCCCGCACCTGTGGATAACCTTGCAGCACAGCAAACAGTGCGTCGGCGTTGCGCAAGCCGATCGGCGCCATCCAGGCGCAGTCGATAGATACCGGTTGGTGATGGAAACAGATCAGGTGATGGCGCTCGGGCGCTTCGTCCAAGGCGCTCTTTAGCAACCTGAGCTGGCCGTCATCGAGCAAGCCCGGCACCGAACCGGCCACCGCCGAGTTGAGCATGAGGATTCGCCAATTGCCGATATCCACCTGCGGATCAAGCAAATCAGTGCCCTGCGCCGCCTGTTCCATTGGCAACGGCTCGTCATGGTTGCCGGCGAGCCAGCGCGCGGGGGCCTCAAGGCTCGCGGTCAGGTCACGAAAACAGCGGTAGGACTCGACCGAACCATCCTGGGACAAATCGCCGGTGGCCAGCAGCAGGTCGATCCGCGGCTGCTCGTCGCGTACCCGCTCGATCACCCGCTGCAGGCTGTCGCGGGTATTCATGCCCAGCAGCGTGCCTTGCGCGTCGGCAAACAAATGACTGTCGGTCAGTTGCACCAGGTACACCGGCGCGTCGCTAGGGGGGATCGATGGTTGCGGCAAGGGCCGACTCCTTGAACGGATTCAGCGCGATTATGGCGGCTGGCGGGCGTTGAGCAAATACTCGAAAACGACCGTCATCACATTTCAGCGAACGACGGCCAACTCATGGCCACAGGCCAGGCAATGGCTCAGCCATTCACCGAGGAACAGATTGAGCTGGGCCTTTTCGTCCGGCTGGTGCATGGCCGCATTGGGGTACGGATAGATACTGCGAAAACGCCGGGCGTGCTCGGCGCTGACCACTTCGGCCATGCGCGCGTCGTGGTAGACCTGCACCTCCAGCTGCGGCACCGGCAGCCAGGGCAGGCTGTGCTCCTGGCGCACGCGCAAGGTGGTGGTGTAGGGACAGGCGAGCACTACATCGAGGACCAGCACGCCAAGCATCTGGTCGCCCTGGGTCATGCCGATCCGGCGCGAGCTCTGGGTGCTGCGCATGTCGGGCAGCAGGCGCATCAGGCGCGCATAGTTGGCCTCGCAGGCAGCCTGCAACCCGACCAGATCTACCCGGTAGCGCTCGCGCAGCAGATTCACGACCATAGCCCCCTGACTTCAGCGCGGTTCAAGGCCAGCCATTGCAAGGCAATGATGGTTGCCGCGTTGGCAATTTTGCCGTCGCGCACGGCCTGCAGCGCATCCTCGAACGCCCAGACCTTCACGCGAATATCCTCGCCTTCTTCTTCCAGCCCGTGCAGGCCACCGGCCCCAACGCTGCTGCAACGGCCCAGGTAAAGATGCACAAACTCGTCGCTGCCGCCCGGTGACGGGAAATACCGGGTCATCGGCCACAACGTACTGAACACCAGCCCAGCTTCCTCCTCGGCCTCACGGTGTGCAACTTCTTCCGGTTGTTCGTCCTTGTCGATCAGACCGGCGACCAGTTCGATCAGCCAGGGGTTGTCGACCTTGCCGATGGCGCCGACGCGAAACTGCTCGATCAGCACCACTTCGTCGCGCTGGGCATCGTAAGGCAGCACACACACCGCATCATGGCGCACGAACAGCTCGCGGCTGATCTCACGACCCATGCCACCGGCGAACAGCTCGTGGCGCAGGCGCACCTTGTCGAGGCGGTAGAAGCCCTTGTAGCAAGTGGCCCGATCGACGATCTCGACCTGGCTGGGCACAGCGTTGTTGAACGTGTCAGACATGGGAATCCTCATTACCTCATTTACCGCATCGCGCCATCCTAACCTGCGTACCGCTGCGTTTCACCTCTTTAAAGATACCGTCCAGGCTGCGAGGATAGGCACCCCGCTGGTCTATTCAGCTTAGTGGCGAACTGACGGCCTTGCCGACGGTCCAAGTCCGATCACCTTTGCCTTACAAGGATCATCATGACGCTTGTGAAACTGACTTCCGTGGCCGTGCTGGCCCTGGCCCTTGGCGCTTGTCAGAGCCTGTTCCAGCCCAACATGCGCACACCGCTGGAGGTCAAGCGCGACCGTTGGGAGCACATCAAGCCCGGTTGCAGCAATGCCGATTGCCCGCTGGTCAACATCGACACCATCCACTTCCCGGCCAACCCCAAGCTGGACGGGATCGTCGAGAAACGCCTGCTGCAACTGACCCAGGACAACGAGCGCAGCGCCCTGCCCAGCTCGCTCAAAGCCTACGAAGAGCAGTTCATGGCCAGCGCGCAAAGCCGCAACAGCAGCTACCTGCAAGCCAAGGTACGCGAGCAGCATGACGGACTGGTGATCATCGAACTGTCCAGCTACCTGGACACCGGCGGCGCCCACGGCATGCCCGGACGCGGCTTCATCAACTATTCGCGCCAGCAGGACAAGGTGCTGAGCCTGCAGGACATGCTGGTGCCGGGCCAGGAAGCGACCTTCTGGAAGACCGCCGAAGAAGCCCACAAAGGCTGGCTGATCAGCACCGGCATGGACAAGGACGCCGAGTTCGTCAAGACCTGGCCGTTCCGCCAGACCCCGCACATCGCCCTGACCTACGGCGCGGTGGTGCTGAAGTACGAGGTCTATGCCATCGCCCCGTACTCCATGGGCCATATCGAGCTGAAAATCCCCTACCCGCGCCTGAACGGCGTGATCAGGCCGGAGTTGTTTCCCGGTCGCGGCTGACTGCCGGCGCGGCGGCCCAATAGACCACCCCTGCCAGCAGCAAGGCCGGCAGGGTCGAGCCGACGTTCGGCGCGTAGTGCGCCAGCAAATGGTAAGCCGCTACGCCAATCGCCCAGGCCAGCAATGCCGGCCAGTGCAGGCTGTGGATCGGGCTTGAGTCGCTGTGCCGGCGGCGGACGATGAAGTGATCGACCAGCACCACGCCGAACAGCGGCGCGAACACCGAGCCGATCAGCAACAGGAAGTTCTGGTACTGCGCCAGCGGCGCCAAGCTGGCGATCAGGGTGCACAGCACGCCAATGGCCAAGGCCAGGTGCTCGACCTTCAAGCGCAGCAGAAAACCTGTGGAGACCGCCGCCGAGTGAATATCGGCAAAAGCTTTTTCCGACTCATCGAGCAGGATCAGCAGCAACGGAATGCCCAGGCCGGCGCCAGCCAGGGCCAGCAGCAAGGTATTGACCTCGCCCGCCGGGGCAAAGGCCAGGGTGTAGGCCACGCCCAGGCTCATCATCCACACGTTGCCGATGAAATAGCCCAGCGCCGTGCCGGCAAACACCCGGCTGGCGCGCTGGCTGAAGCGTGAGTAGTCGGCAATCAATGGCAGCCACGACAGCGGCATGGCAATGGCAATATCAATGCCAATCGCCAGCGGCATCGAACCATCGCCGGCGCGCGCCCACAGCGCGGCCAGATCGGCCTTGGCAAACAGGTTCCAGGTCAGCCACAGGCAGGCGCCGATCAGCAGCCAGATGCCCCACTTGCGCAAAATCTTGCGCACGAAGGTCAACGGCCCGCTGACCGCCAGCAAGGTGGCCAGCGCGCCGAAGCACAAGGTCCACAGCAACGGATTGGTCAGCACGCTGCCTTCGCCGAAGGCGCGCTCGCCAAGCAGGCTGGCGGCATCGCGCATGACGATGATTTCGAACGAGCCCCAGCCGATCAGTTGCAGGAGGTTGAGCATGGCTGGCAGACGCGCGCCATTGCTGCCCAGGCTGCGGCGCAGGGCGGCCATCGACGACAGGCCGGTATCACTGCCGATGACCGCGACCGCGGCGAGCAGCAGCACGCCGACGCTGGTGCCGACGATGATCGCCAGCACAGCATTGGCCAGGCCCAGGCCGGGGCCGAGCAAAGCACCGGTCTGCAGCACCATCAGGCCGATGCCGAGGGAAAACCACAAAGAACAGAGGTCGCGGCCGCTGAGCACGCGTTGCTCGGCGCTGACCGGGTGATCGGGGGAAAACTGGCTGGGTGTGCTCACGAGTGTGGTCTCGACAGGAGGAAATTTGTTGTTCTTTTGCGCCTATCGCGGGGCAAGCCCGCTCCTGCAGTGGGAGCGGCGGTGCGGCGACCCGACTTGACCCGCGAAACGGGTTACACCTTTTTGTACAACTGGCTGCCTTCCTGGCGGAACCGCTCGGCCTGCTCGCGCATGCCATCCTCGAGCGCCACGTCCACCGCTTCGATGCGCTGGTTGGCAGCGTATTCACGCACTTCCTGGGTGATCTTCATCGAGCAGAACTTCGGCCCGCACATCGAGCAGAAGTGCGCGACCTTGGCCGAATCCTTGGGCAGGGTTTCGTCATGGAAGCTGCGTGCGGTGTCCGGGTCCAGGCCGAGGTTGAACTGGTCTTCCCAGCGGAATTCGAAGCGCGCCTTGGACAGTGCGTTGTCGCGGATCTGCGCGCCGGGATGGCCCTTGGCGAGGTCGGCGGCATGGGCGGCGATCTTGTAGGTGATGATGCCGGTCTTGACGTCATCCTTGTTCGGCAGGCCCAGGTGTTCCTTGGGCGTGACGTAGCAGAGCATGGCGCAACCGAACCAGCCGATCATCGCCGCACCGATGCCCGAGGTAATGTGATCGTAGCCCGGGGCAATGTCGGTGGTCAGCGGGCCAAGGGTGTAGAACGGCGCTTCGTCGCAGCATTCGAGCTGCTTGTCCATGTTCTCCTTGATCAGCTGCATCGGCACGTGGCCCGGGCCTTCGATCATGCACTGGACGTCATGCTTCCAGGCGATCTTGGTCAGCTCGCCGAGGGTTTCCAGCTCGCCGAACTGCGCTTCGTCGTTGGCGTCGGCAATCGAGCCCGGACGCAGGCCATCGCCGAGCGAGAAGCTGACGTCGTAGGCCTTCATGATTTCGCAGATTTCGTCGAAGTGGGTGTAGAGGAAGTTCTCCTTGTGGTGCGCCAGGCACCACTTGGCCATGATCGAGCCACCGCGACTGACGATGCCGGTGACGCGCTTGGCGGTCAGCGGCACATAGCGCAGCAGTACGCCGGCGTGGATGGTGAAGTAGTCAACGCCTTGCTCGGCCTGTTCGATCAGGGTGTCGCGAAACAGCTCCCAGGTCAGGTCTTCGGCCACGCCATTGACCTTCTCAAGGGCCTGGTAGATCGGTACGGTACCGATTGGCACTGGCGAGTTGCGGATGATCCACTCGCGGGTTTCGTGGATGTGCTTGCCGGTGGACAGGTCCATCACCGTGTCCGAGCCCCAGCGGATGCCCCAGGTCAGCTTGGCCACTTCTTCTTCGATGGACGAGCCCAGGGCGCTGTTACCGATGTTGCCGTTGATCTTCACCAGGAAGTTGCGGCCGATGATCATCGGCTCCAGCTCCACGTGGTTGATGTTGGCCGGGATGATCGCGCGGCCGCGGGCGATTTCTTCGCGGACGAATTCGGCGGTGATTTCTTTCGGGATGCTCGCGCCGAAGCTGTGCCCGGCATGCTGTTGGTCAAGCAGGCCGGCGGCACGGGCTTCTTGCAGCTTCATGTTTTCGCGGATGGCAACGTATTCCATCTCGGCGGTGATGATGCCCTGGCGGGCGTAGTGCATCTGGCTGACGTTGGCGCCGGCCTTGGCCCGGCGCGGATTGCGCACGTGGGCAAAACGCAGCTTGGTCAGCTCGGCATCGGCCAGGCGCTGCTGGCCGAAGTCCGACGACAGGCCGGCCAGGCGCTCGGTATCGCCACGGGCGTCGATCCAGGCCGAGCGTACGTCGCCCAGGCCCTTGCGCACGTCGATGATAACGCTAGAGTCGGTGTAGGGGCCGGAAGTGTCGTAGACCAGTACCGGGGCGTTGGCTTCGCCGCCGAAGTCGGTCGGGGTGTCGTCGAGGCTGATTTCACGCATGGGCACGCGGATGTCCGGGCGCGAGCCTTCGACATAGATTTTGCGCGAGCGGGTGAATGGCTGTACGGATTGTTGATCGACCCGGGCCGATTCACTCAGATTGGTATATTTTTCTTGTTTACTCATCACAGGCTCTCCAGACGGCTTCCTAGCAGTGGAATGTCGGGGAGAACCTGAAAGGCACGGACGCACCATGGGTGGTGCTGTGCCAAATGCGCGGTGATGCCTGCAGCTGTGGTGGCTGACTCGACATTCCCGGACCTGGCACAAGAGACTCGCCGGGAAAGCGAGAAATCTTGTTCCCTACGCAGGCGCTAACCTGATCAGGTTCAACGGGATCCGGATTATCCGATCTCAGCCTCAACACAAGGCACCCCGACAAGAACGCGGCCAGTCTAAGCTGGAGTGGCATACAAAGCCAAGCACCTGGACATGGACACGATAAATGGCGCAAATAGCGGATTGTTGCAAAATGGCTGCGCAACTACACTCACCAGTTCAGAAATTCTCACCGTTCAAGGATTGCCCTATGCTGCGCAAACTTTCACTGGCCCTTGCCGTGTCTTGTGCTACCAACGGAATGGCCTGGGCAGCGGACGTGCCCCTGTCGGCGAAGACCGACCTGGTCAGCGTCTATCAGGAAGCCGTGAACAATAACGCCGACCTGGCGGCCGCCCGCGCCAACTACGGCGCCCAGAAGGAAGTGGTGCCCCAGGCCCGTGCCGGCCTGCTGCCGAACCTTTCGGCCGGCGCCGAAATGATGAACAACCGCACCAAGATCGACAGCCCTTCGATTACCGCCAACCGCAGCGGCAACTCCTGGTCCGCGACCCTGGCCCAGCCGGTCTTTCGCGCTGATCGCTGGTTCCAGTTGCAGGCGGCCGAAGCGGTCAACGAACAGGCGGCACTGGAGCTGTCGGCCACCGAGCAGAACCTGATCCTGCAAAGCGCCGAAAACTATTTCGCCGTGCTGCGCGCCCAGGACACCCTGGCCTCGACCAAGGCCGAGGAAGCGGCGTTCAAGCGCCAGCTCGACCAGTCCAACGAGCGTTTTGACGTTGGCCTGTCGGACAAGACCGACGTGCTGCAGTCCCAGGCCAGCTACGACACCGCCCGGGCCAACCGCATCGTTGCCCAGCGCCAGGTCGACGACGCCTTCGAGGCGCTGATCACCCTGACCAACCGCGACTACAACTCGGTGCAGGGCATCGTCCACACCTTGCCGGTGCAACTGCCGGTGCCGAACGACGCCAAAGCCTGGGTCGAGACTGCCGGCAAGCAGAACCTCAACCTGCTGGCCACCAACTACGCGGTGAGCGCCGCCGAAGAGACCCTGCGCCAGCGCAAGGCCGGGCACGCGCCGACCGTCGATGCGGTAGCGCGCTACCAGAAGGGCGACAACGACAGCCTGGGCTTTTCCAACCCCAACCTCACCGGGCAGAACTACAGCGGCGATGTCGAGCAGACCAGCATCGGCCTGCAGTTGAACATTCCGATCTACAGCGGCGGCCTGACCAGCTCGCAGGTACGCGAGGCTTACCAGCGCCTGAGCCAGAGCGAGCAGCAGCGCGAGAGCCTGCGCCGCCAGGTGGTGGAAAACACCCGCAACCTGCACCGCGCGGTGAACACCGACGTCGAGCAGGTGCAAGCGCGCAAGCAGTCGATCATCTCCAACCAGAGCGCCCTGGAAGCCACCGAAATCGGCTACCAGGTCGGTACCCGCAACATCGTCGACGTGCTCGATGCCCAGCGCCAGCTGTACACCTCGGTGCGTGACTACAACAACACCCGCTACGACTACATCCTCGACAACCTGCGCCTGAAGCAAGCCGCTGGCACCTTGAGCCCGCAGGACCTGAGCGATTTGAGCCGCTACCTGAAACCGGACTACAACCCGGACAAGGACTTCCTGCCGCCAGACCTGGCAGCAGCGGCCAAGGCCAACTTCGAAGCCCGGCCCTGAAACGCATCGCGGGTCAAGTCGAGGCGTCGCACCGCCGCTCCTACTGTGGGAGCGGCCCTGAAACGCCTCGACTTGACCCGCGATGACGTCAGAGCAAGCGCCCCAAGCCTTCAAGCAAGCGCTGCAAGGCGCCCTGGTTGGCCTTCATCACCGCCAACCCCGCCGCGCCCATGCGCTGCGCATCCCGCGGCAACTCAATCAGGCGGCGAACTTCGGCCGCCAGCCCCTGGGCATCATCGACTTCCTGCAAGGCGCCGGCCTCGCGCAGCATCGCCGCAATTTCCAGGAAGTTGAACAGGTGCGGGCCACTGAGCACCGGCAGCGCCAGCGCCGCCGGCTCCAGCAGGTTGTGCCCGCCATTGGCCACCAGGCTGCCGCCTACGAAGGCGATATCGGCCAGGGCATAGAGAAACAGCAGCTCGCCCATGGTGTCGCCAAGCAACACTGCGGTATCGGCCACGACCGCTTCACCACTGGAGCGGCGCACGGTCGGCAACTGCCCGCGGCACAGCTCGAACACGCTGTTAAAACGCTCCGGGTGACGCGGCACAAGGATCAGCAAGGCGTCGGCATGGTGTTCGCGCAACTGCCGGTGGGCGGCGAGGATGATCGGGTCCTCGCCTTCATGGGTACTGGCCGCGATCCATACCGGCCGCTGGCCGGCCTGCCACTGCTCACGCAGGGCTCGGGCGCGCGGCAACAGCTGCTCGTCAATGCTCAGGTCGAACTTGATCGAGCCGGTTACCTGCACGCATTCCGGTCGCGCGCCCAACTGGCGAAAGCGCTGGGCTTCGGTTTCGGTCTGTACCGCGATCAGGCTCATCTCGGCCAGCATCGGTCGGGTCAGGCCAGCAAAGCGCGCATAGCCCCGCGCCGAACGCTCGGACAACCGCGCATTGGCCAGGGCCACCGGAATACCGCGCTTGGCGCACTGATGAATGTGGTTAGGCCACAGCTCGGTCTCCATGATCACCGCAAGCCTGGGCTGCACGTGATCGAGAAAGCGCCCGGCGGCCCAGGGCAAGTCGTAGGGCAGGTAGCAGTGCTGGATGCGCGGCTCGTTGGCGAACATCGCCCGCACCCGCTCAGAACCGGTCGGGGTCATGCAGGTGATGGTGATCGGCAGCTGCGGATAAGCCTGCAGCAAGGCGCGAATCATCGGCGCGGCGGCAATGCTCTCGCCCACCGACACCGCGTGCACCCAGATGCCGCCCCTGGCCATGGCCGGCAGCTTGCAGGCAAAACGCTCGGCGATGCGCTGCCCATAGGCCGGCGCCTTGCGCGAACGCAGGAACAGGCGCAGCGCAACCAGCGGCAGGCCCAGGTGAAACAGCAAGGTATAGAGGGTTCTGTTCATGGCGCCGAAGTGTACTAGCCAATGGCGCGCAAGTGCACTGCGAAGCGTTCGGCCAACCACTGCGCGGCGGGCCCCAGTGGCTCGTCACGGCGCCACACCAGCTCGACCACCAGTGCCGGCGGTGTCCATTCGCTGGCAAGCTCGACCATCTGCGCCTGGTAGGTGGGGTACTGCACCACATGCCGCGGCAACCAGGCCCAGCCCAGGCCACGCATCAGCAATTCGGCCATGGCGTAGAAGCTGTCGGCGCGCCAGATCTGTGGGCTGATCGGCTCGCCACCGGGGTAGCCGCTTTCCTGCGGGGTGATCAGCAACTGGCGGTGGCGGGCCAGGTCCTGACGGCTGACGCGCTCAAGACGGGTCAAGGGATGATCCACGGCGCAGGCAGTAACCATCTCGATCCGCCCCACCGCCCGGCGCTCAAGAGACACCGGCATCTGGTCATGGTGGAACAGCAGGCCAAGATCGGCGCGCCGCTCGATCAGCTTGCGCGCCACGTCGCCCTGGGCGCCGCTGGCCATCTGCACTTCGAGCAAGGGGAACTGCCGGGCCAGTTCATCAAGGCTGTCGATCACCGGTTGATAGGGCATGGCCTCATCCTGGGCCACCCGCAATTGCGCCTCTTGCCCGCGCATCAGGGCCAGGGCCCGGCCATCCAGGCGCTCGCACTGGCGCAGCAGCTCGCGGGCATCTTCCAGCAAGGTTGCGCCGGCTTCGCTCAGGCGCGGCTGGCGGCCGCTGCTACGCTCGAACAGGGTCACCCCCAGGTCAGCCTCAAGCAAAGCGATGCCGTTGCTCACCGCCGATTGCGCCTTGCGCTGTTCACGGGCTACTGCCGAGAACGAGCGCAGCTCGGCGACCCGCACGAACATGCGCAACTGCTCCAGATTCCACTGCTCGGCCATCAACCTATCTCCAGAAAAGATAGGTAATGACTTTACCCCATTCAGGCTTGCTCTAGAATGCCCAGCCAGAACAGAGGATCACCGTCATGAATGCCTACACCTACCTGGCTATCGCCATCTGCGCCGAAGTCATCGCCACCGCCTCGATGAAAGCCGTCAAGGGCCTGAGCACGCCCCTGCCGCTGCTGCTGATGGTCTGTGGCTATGCCGTGGCGTTCTGGATGCTGACCCTGGTGGTGCGCAGCATTCCGGTGGGCATTGCCTATGCCATCTGGTCGGGCCTGGGTATCGTCCTGATCAGCATCGCCGCGCTGGTGATCTACGGCCAGAAGCTGGACTTGCCGGCAATGCTCGGCATGGCCATGATCGTCGGCGGCGTGGTGGTGATCCAGGTCTTCTCGAAAACCGCCGGGCATTGATCGGCAACAGGTGCAATGGCTCACAGGCTGTATACTGGGCGTCTGTCCACGCTTGTGAGGTTCATGCATGCCAACCGTAATTTCCACCGATGTGCTGATCGTCGGCGCCGGGGTCGCAGGCCTCTGGCTCAATGCCCGCCTGCGCCGGCTCGGCTATTCGACAGTTCTGGTGGAACGCGCCAGCCTCGGTGGCGAGCAGACCCTCAAATCCCAGGGGATCATCCACGGTGGCGCCAAGTACGCGCTGCACGGTGCCCTGACCGGCGCCTCGGAAGCCATCGCCGACATGCCCCGGCGCTGGCGCGAGGCCCTGGCCGGCAATGGCGAGCTGGACCTGTCCGGCGTGCGCCTGCTGTCCGAAGCCCACTACCTGTGGTCACCTGGCACCCTGGCCGGCAACCTCACCAGCTTCTTTGCCAGCAAGGCCGTGCGCGGCCGGGTCGACCAGGTCAAGGGCGAGCAGTTGCCACCCGCCCTGCAGGACCGTGCCTTCAAAGGCAAGGTCTATCGCCTGGCCGAATTGGTCGTCGATGTGCCAAGCCTGCTCAACAAGCTCGCGGAACTGGCCGGTGACAGCCTGCTTGCCGGGCAAAGCATCGAACCGTTTGAAGAGAATGGCGAACTGGCCGGCCTGCGCGTCGATGGCCGCGAAATCCGCGCCCAGCGCGTGGTGCTCAGCGCCGGTGCCGGCAACGCCGCCTTGCTCGAAGCCTTGGGCCTGAGCCAGCCAGCCATGCAGCGCCGGCCGCTGCACATGGTTATGGCCAAGGGCGCCAGCCTCAAGCCGCTGTACGCCCATTGCCTGGGCGGCGGGCCGAAGCCGCGCATCACCGTCACCAGCCACCCGGGCGCCGATGGCCAGTGGGTCTGGTACCTGGGCGGCGACCTGGCCGAAGCCGACGGCGTAGCCCGCGAGCCTGAAGCGCAGATTGCCGCGGCGAAAAAAGAAGTCAGCAACCTGCTGCCCTGGATCGACCTCAGCCAGGTGCGCTGGGCCACCGTGCGCATCGACCGCGCCGAGCCTGCGCAATCGGGCCTGGTGCGCCCCGACAACGCCTTCCTCGCCGAGCAGCAACGCCTGCTGGTGGGCTGGCCGACCAAGCTGGCCCTGGCGCCGGACTTCAGTGACCGGGTGCTGGCCAACCTTGAGCGCGACGGCATCAAGCCAGGCGGCCAGCCGGCCCTGCCCGAATTGCCGCGACCGCCCATGGCCCTGCCGGTGTGGGAGCAACTGCTGCCATGAGCCTGCCGAGCCTGCACGATTTGCATCGGCCCCTCGGCAGTACCGGTCTGACGGTTTCGCCACTGGGCCTGGGCACGGTCAAGCTTGGCCGCGACCAGGGCGTCAAATATCCCAGCGGCTTCACTATTCCTGACGACCACGAAGCACGGATGCTGCTGGCCCAGGCTCGCGAGCTGGGCATCAACCTGATCGATACCGCACCCGCTTATGGCCGCAGCGAAGAACGCCTCGGCCCGCTATTACGCGGCCAGCGCGACCAGTGGGTGATCGTCAGCAAGGTCGGCGAGGAGTTCGAGGACGGCCAGTCGCGATTCGACTTCAGCGCAGCGCACACGCGCTTTTCCATCGAGCGTAGCCTCAAGCGCCTGGAAACCGACTGCATCGACCTGGTACTGGTGCATTCCGACGGCAACGACTTGCACATCCTTGAGCACGAGGAGGTTTACCAAACCCTCGAAGCCCTCAAGCAGGAGGGCAAGATCCGTGGTTTCGGGCTGTCTGGCAAAACCGCAGCGGGCGGTCTCAAGGCGCTCGAGCGCGGCGATTGCGCCATGGTCACCTACAATCTGAACGAGCAGGCCGAACGGCCGGTGATTGATTACGCCGCCAAGCACGGCAAGGCGATCCTGGTGAAAAAGGCCCTGGCCAGCGGCCATGTGTGCCTTAGCCCCGGTGTCGACCCGGTGCGCGCCAGCTTCGAACTGCTGTTCGCCCACCCCGGGGTCAGCAGTGCTATTGTCGGCACCATCAATCCGCTGCACCTGGCCCATAACGTGGCAACCGTTGCCAAGGTGCTGCGCCGCTGACACTCACGCCGCCGCCGCGGCCGACCCCAACGCAAGACGGAGCCGACATGCCGCGAACGCTGATCCGCAAGAACCCGAGCAACTTCAAGACCCTGCCCTTGCACGTCGAGGCCAGCCCCGAAGGGCTGGTGTACCAGAGCATCGGCATGCCGCTGAACTTCGCCCAGACCCTGCAACGGCGCAAGCCGATCCAGGTTGCCGACAGCCAGCACTTTGCTGTCGAACTGGCCAACCTCGGCGTCTCGGTGCGCCTGACCCTGCGCTGGCAGAACCGCGATTACTGGGTGCTGGTACGCCAGCGCCGCCAGGACCGTGGCGATGTCGTGCTGAAACTGATTTCAGGCTATGTGCCGGCCCAGGAGCTGAACCTGCCGCTGCATACGGCAATTCAGGAGGTGGCCGAGGAATGCCTGCTGGAAACCCCGGAAGGCTGGCTGGGCGGGCGCTTCAACGATACCTGGCTGCCGGCGCCCTACGCCGACGCCCTGCACTACCGCGAAGCCCTGCCCTTTGTGCTGACGCCGCAGTCCGGCGCCGCACGGCCGGTACGCTGCGCCAACCTGCAATTGCTGGAACGGCCACGGGCATATGTGCACTTGCCAACTGCCTCGCTGCAACTGATCTACGACCTGTGCCTGCAAGTACCACGCGAGGCCAAGTCACTGAGCCTGTTCCACGTCGACGAACGCCTTGAAGGCGACCAACTGGTCGCGCGCCTCAACCGTAAACGCCCCGACCTGTACCTGATGCCGCTGGAAGACGGCCAGCCACGCGCCGAGCTCTACACCCTGAGCAAGGATCGCCTGGTGCCGGCCAGCACCCGCGGGCTGTACCTGGCAGAAAGCTTTGCCCAACAGGATGGCTGGCTGGTCAGGGATGAGCGGATTCGCTGGAAGGATTGGGTCAGGCAGCAAGGCCTGACACCCGCAAAACCGGACAGCGGCTTGAAGCGGCTGACCGGCAGGGCGCGGGAGTTGTTGCAGATGGCGCGTGGCGGGCTGCGCAAGTAGAACCGAGCGCGGGGCGACTTGCCCCGCGATGCTTCAGTTCTTGCGGATCTTCTCGACGATGGCGGTGGTCGAGCTGTTTTCCACCAGCCCCAGCACCTTCACGGAACCGCCGTAGGCCTTGACGATGTCGGCGCCGACCACCTGGTCGATGCCATAGTCACCACCCTTGACCAGCACATCCGGCTTGACCTGGCTCAGCAGGTTTTCCGGGGTGCCCTCAGGGAAGCTGATCACCCAGTCCACGGCGCCGAGGCCAGCGAGTACGGCCATGCGCCGGTCAACGCTGTTGATCGGCCGGCCCGGGCCTTTAAGGCGGCTGACCGAGGCGTCGTCGTTGACCGCGACGATCAGACGATCGCCCTGGGCCCGGGCCTGCTCCAGGTAGGTCACATGGCCGGCATGGAGAATGTCGAAGCAGCCGTTGGTGAAGACGATCTTCTCGTTGTGTGCGCGGGCATCGTCGATGGCCAGCAGCAACTGGTCGAGGCTCAGCACGCCACGCTCGGAACCCTCTTCGCGCTGGATCGCGCGGCGCAGCTCGGGGGCGCTGATTGCAGCAGTACCCAGCTTGCCGACCACGATACCGGCGGCAAGGTTTGCCAGGCCGACCGCATGAGGCAGCTCTTCACCAGCAGCGATGGCGGCGGCGAGGGTCGAGATCACCGTGTCACCGGCACCGGTCACGTCGAACACTTCACGGGCCCGGGCCGGCAAGTGCAAGGCCGGGTGATCGGGGCGCAGCAGGGTCATGCCGTGCTCGCCACGGGTCACCAGCAAGGCGCCCAGTTCCAGCTCGCTCATCAACTGGGCGCCCTTGGCCACCAGCTCGGCCTCGTCGGCACAACGGCCAACGATGGTTTCGAACTCGCTGAGGTTCGGGGTGATCAGGCTGGCGCCTCGGTAGATCGAGAAATCCTTGCCCTTGGGGTCGGCCAGCACCGGAATGCCTTTGGCGCGGGCGGCCTGGATCAGGCTCTGGTGGTTTTTCAACGCGCCCTTGCCGTAGTCCGACAACACCAGCACCTTGACGCCGTCGAGCAAGGTATCGACCTCGGCGCCCAGGGACAGCGGGTCGGTGGCGAAGGGTTCTTCGAAATCGATACGCAGCAACTGCTGGTGGCGGCTCATGACCCGCAGCTTGACGATGGTCGGCTGATGGGCGATACGCTGGAAGATCGAGCGCACACCGGCAGCCTGCAGGCTGTTGGCCAGGCTGTCGGCAGCCTCGTCCTGGCCGGTCACCCCGACCAGCGCCGCCGGCGCGCCAAGGGCAGCGATGTTCAAGGCGACGTTGGCGGCACCGCCCGGACGGTCCTCGATCTGTTCGACCTTGACCACCGGCACCGGCGCTTCAGGTGAAATCCGTGAGGTACCGCCATGCCAGTAGCGGTCGAGCATGACATCGCCCACCACCAGTACCGGGGCTTGATCGAAACGCGGCATGGACAACTTCATGGGCAACCCATATACAAAATAATTAACAGGGGCAGGATATTAGCACAGGCAAAGCGACGGCTTGTTTACCGCCTTGTTGCCAGGCATTCCAGGGAAACGCTGCCGGGGCACAAGGCCCCGGCGCGGTTGACTCAGGTGATGTCGACCTTGGCCGGCTCGTCCAGGCCCATGGCGTGCAGCCTGGCGTAAAAGCCGTTGGCTGCCAGCAGCTCGGTATGGGTGCCACGCTCGACCAGCTTGCCCTGGTCCATGACCAGGATCATGTCGGCCTTCTCGATGGTCGACAGGCGGTGGGCGATCACCAGGGTGGTGCGGCCTTTCATCACATGATCCAGGGCGGCCTGGATGTGTCGCTCGGACTCGGTATCCAGGGCCGACGTGGCCTCGTCGAGAATCAGCAATGGCGCATTCTTGAGCAACGCCCGGGCAATCGCCAGGCGCTGGCGCTGGCCACCGGAGAGCAGCACGCCGTTTTCACCGACCTGGGTGTCGAAGCCTTGCGGCAACTGCTCGACGAACTCCTTGGCATAGGCATCGGCGGCAGCGGCTTCGATCTCGGCCCGCGGCGCCCCGGCCAAGTCGCCATAGGCGATGTTGTTGGCCACGGTGTCGTTGAACAGGGTCACGTGCTGGGTCACCTGGGCGACGTGCTTGCGCAGGTTGCGCAGGCGGTAGTTCTCGATCTCCACGCCGTCGAGGAGGATCTGTCCGTCATCGTGGTGATAGAAGCGTGGTATCAGTGCCGCCAGGGTCGACTTGCCGCTACCTGAACGCCCCACCAGGGCGATCATCTGCCCGGGCTCTGCGGTAAAGGAAATATCGGTCAGCACCTGGCGGTCAGTACCCGGATAGGTAAAGTTCAGGTTGCGCACCTCGAGACGCCCGACCACACGGTCCAGCTCGACGGTGCCGCTGTCGACCTCCGGCGCCTCGTCCAGTTGCTCGAAGATGCTTTCGGCACCGGCCAGGCCTTTCTGGATGGTCGAGCTAACCTCCGACAACTGCCGAATCGGCTTGGGCAACAGGCCCGCTGCGGTAATGTAGGCTACCAGGTCACCGGCAGTAGCCTCGCCGCGCAGGAACAGCACCAGGAACATCAATGCCGCCATGGCGGTGTAGATCACCAGTTGCAGCATCGGCGTGTACACCGCGCCGGTCTTGGTCATGCGCAGCTGCTTGTCGGTGTTGCTCTGGCTGGCGTTGGCAAAGCGTTGCTGCTCGTAGCTCTCGCCACCGAAGCTGCGCACCACGCGGTAGCCCTGGATGGTTTCCGAGGCGACATGGGTTACATCGCCCATGGCCACCTGGATCTTCTTGCTCTGCTTGCGGAATTTCTTGCTCGCGGTACCGACCATCACGGCGATGATCGGCAGGATCGCCAGCATCACCAGGGTCAGCTTCCAGTTCATCCACAGCAGGTAGATGAACAGGAAGACCACGGTCAGGCCTTCGCGGATCACCACCTTGATGGCATCGGTCGCAGCACCGGTGACCATGGTCACATTGAAGGTGATGCGCGAAATCAGGTGGCCGGAATTGTGGCTGTCAAAGTAGCGGTTGGGCAGCACCAGCAGCTTGTTGAACAACTCGACCCGCAGGTCGTGAACCAGACCCAGGGAAACCTTGGCCAGGAAGTAGTTGCCCAGGAACGAGCCCAGACCCTGCCAGGCGGCGATCAGCACGATCAGCAGCGGCACGGCCTGCAGCAGTTGCAGGTCCTTGAGATACGGCACGTTGGGGAACAACACCGCCTGCGGGTTGCTCAAGCCATCGACGAAGTACTTGAGGATGCCGGCCAGCATCGGCTGGGTCGAGGCAAAGATCACGAAGCCGATGATACTCAGCAGAAAAATGCCGATATACGGCTTCACGTAGCTCAGCAGCCGGAAGTAGATTTTCAGGCTGGAGCTCTGCTCCGCCTCTCGCGGTGTTTCGGCCATCGTCGAGCTCGCTGTTCAGATAGAACCGGAAATTTTATCACAGCCTGGTGCCCGGGCACGTACCCAGACCAGGACAGTGGCCAGGCCGACCGGCAGCCAGCTGATGAACCACTCTGCTCGCGGGGTGCCGGTCAGGCTTGCGGCGTCGAACTGCATGGCCAGGGTCGAGAACAACCACAGGCCCATCAGACCTTTGCCAAAGGCTGTATCGCGGGATTTCCAGATTTCGCGCAAAGTGCACAGCCACACCGCCAGCCACAACAGCATGCCGGGGATACCCAGTTCGATGGCAATGTGGGTGAACATGTTGTGGGTGTGGTCGAACTGCATACCGGCGGCGCTGATGGAGTAGAACGACCCCAGGCCCAGGCCGGTCCAGGGATGTTCACCGATCATCTGCAGGCTTACCTCGAAGATCTCCGGCCGGTAGGACGCCCCCCGGTACATGACCAGCGAGTACAACAGCGCAAAACCAATGGCAGCGCCTACCAGCGCTGTTGCAGCAATCACCCGGCTTCTGCGGTCACGGCACCAGAGCGGCATGGCCAGCATCGTGATCAGCAAGCCCAAGGCCGCACCACGACTCTGGCACAACAACACGAATGCCCCCAGGCAGAGCAGGGCAACACCCCAGAGCAACTGCATCAGGCGTTGTTTAACTGGCCAATGGATCATCCAGACAATCGCTGCGCCGATGACGTAAGAACCAAGGATTGGGTGGGAAATTTCACCGATGCCATACAGCCTGGATGCCCACTCCTCGCCGCGGACCAGATAAAACTGCACGATCGACAATACGGCACCGATAGCCAGCCCCGCCCCACCCAGAAGCATCAGCAGGCGAATGCGCTGCTCCCCGAGTTGGGCCAACAGGGGGAAGAACAGCAGGAATACCGCTATGTACAGCAGGCGCTTGAGTTCACGCCCGGGCTCCTCTGTGGCGGCCCACGACAAGCTCAAAGCGGTCCAGCCGAGCATCAGCAGCAACGCCAGGCACAGTGCCTTTTGTGCATGCCAAAGCTCGACCAGCAATGCGCGGGCAGACCACAGCATGACCAGCGTAGGCAGCCACAGAAACGCAACCAGCCCTTGCTGGTAAAGCTTGTTGCTTGGCGCCAGGGCAATGCCCACCAAAAACCAGAAAAAGCCAATTGCCAGCCAGGCCTGCGCCCAGCGCCTCGAATACATCATGCACTTCCCCATTGATTCAACAACACCGGCATGGTGCAACCCTGAACTTTTCGGCATTATTGCCGGTCATTTTGCTTGCCCGCTAACAAGGCCCCTACCATGCAATGTTCCCGGCTCCCCCAAGTCGACTTCAATCAGCTGACGCTTGGTGCCCAGATACTGGAGGCCGACAGCTACGGCGCTAAAGTCTACCTGTTAACAGACGGCAATATCCTCAAGCTCTTCAGGCGCAAGCGGTTAATTTCTTCTGCGCTGCTGCGACCTTACTCCCGACGCTTTATCGATAACGCGGTGATGCTAAAGAAAAAGGGAATTCCTACGCTTGAAGTGCTGGAGTACTACAAGCTGGACGCACCTGGAATGACGGCGGTACTGTACCGTCCACTGCCCGGCAAAACCTTGAGCCAGCTGTCTCGCGAGCCCGGTTTCAGCTGGCAGGAACGCCTTCCGGATCTGATCGGACTGGTGCGCCAGCTGCATCAGGCGGGTATTTACTTCCGCTCACTGCACCTTGGCAACATTGTTGTTACCCCTGAGCAGCAACTTGGCTTGATCGATGTCGCCGACATGCGTTTCCTGCGAGCCCCGTTGTCCAGCCGAATGATTCGACGCAACGTGCAACATTTTGCCCGGTACATTGCCCGGGAACAGTTGGCTGACCAGTTTCCCCTGGCTGAGCTTGAGCGCGCACTGCTGCCGTAAAGAACTCAGGCCCTGCCCAGTAACGCCCTGGAAGCCTGACTGAAGCGTTGCCAGGCCTGCTCGGGCTGCAGGGCCTGGTATTGAGCGTTGGCAACAGTGCTTGCCTGAAGATCCGAGCACGCGGCAATCGCGTTGCTCCAGGCGCCGACATCACCCGCCGGCGCATAGTAGCCTGCGATTCCCAACTGCTCGCGAAACACCGGCAACTCGCTGCACAGGACAGGCACATCGGCCATTACCGCCTCTTGCAGCACCAGGCCCAACCCTTCGGAGTGCGAAGGAATCAACAGCCAGTC
Organism: Pseudomonas sp. B21-035; assembly: GCF_024748945.1. Classification (NCBI taxonomy): domain Bacteria; kingdom Pseudomonadati; phylum Pseudomonadota; class Gammaproteobacteria; order Pseudomonadales; family Pseudomonadaceae; genus Pseudomonas; species Pseudomonas sp. B21-035. The sequence continues at coordinate 506,930 of NZ_CP087179.1, read as the reverse complement.
AAATGCCCTGTAGAGCTTTTCCAGCCCGACACAGTGCCCTGGCATCGAGACTTTCTGAGCCAGATCAAGCGCCTGGATCCGCGCCTGCAACTGTGAGCGCAAGCCGCCCTCACCGAGGATCACCAGGCGCAGATCAGCTTGCTGCCGAGCAGCCTGGGCAAAGGCATCGAGCAAGTAGTCAAAACCCTTGCTATCGACCAACCGGCCGACTGCGCCCAGGACACGTACGCCGTGCTCCGCGAGCCCCAGCGCCTGACGTGCCTGTTGCCGGCCTAGCAAGTTGCGACGAAAGCCATCTGGTTCAAGGGCGGTACGCAACACCTGCACCGGCACCCCGAGGTCTTGCGCCAATGCATCGGCAAGGGTTTGTGAGACGGCGACAAACGTCAGCCGAGAGGCAGGAAAAGCGCGCAACAAGGCAATATCGGCCCGGCGCAGGCGGGTCTTGCCATGAAACACGACGGTGGCCCGCAAGTTCGGCATGACCTTGAGCAGCGGCAGTATCAAGCGCGACACGCCCAACCCGTCAAGCAACAGCACCTGAGCATTGGCTTGTTCCAGCGCATCGCGAAACCGCCCCCGCAACCAGGGACGCAATGCGCGCCAGACATGCCGCCCCTTGAGCAGGCGATGGGACAAATGCCACTCGCGCGTTGACTCACCGCCATAGCAGGCACCCTCCCCCTGCAGCAGCCAACTGCTGATTTTCGCCCCAGGCCCGGCCTGGGACAGAATTTGTTGATGCACCTTGTGCACCGAGACATACGGCGAACCGCCAGCCCACATAATGTTGACGATATTCACGGGGATGTACCCCTTGTATCGGACTGGATCACTGGCAAGCCAGTTGAATCAATTCGCAAGAAAGCCAATAGCCACTCCCACTGCCAAACCGATCAACAAGGCAGCTGCCAGCTTGACCCGCTCGCGCTGACGCCGGCGTGCTTTGCGCTGACGCTCTTCAGGCAGGCTGACGTGCATGCCGAAGCCGGTATGCAACACGGCATCACCTTCCAGGCTCACGCCGGTCAGGTTCAATTCTGCATAGCGCTTTGACAGTGCCTTTTCACCAGCATAGGCGGCGAACGGCGCACAGCGCTGATAATCGCTCAAACGGCGCAACCCCGGGTTCAGAGAAAAACTCTGCCACTCAGGCTTGTCCGACAACAACGGGTAGCAGGGCACACCGGCAATCACCTGGCGCTCACCAAGGTGGATGTAGGGGCTATGCAACTTCAGGTCATAGACATAACTGCGCAACCAGACCTGAAGCAGCTCAGGGCTGACCGCCAGGATCGCTTGCGAGTCTTCGACGAAGCCAGGACGGTAGAACTCCCAGTCATCTTCACAATGGAAGATGTAAGAGGTTTTTACATGGCTGTAAGCGAGATCGATCGAGGCCAGCTGACCCAGTTTCGGACGATTGACGAAGACCTTGCAGTGCGGCTTCCAATGCTCGGGCACAGCCTGGTGAACAGCGTCATCTCCCGAATCTTCGGTGATGAACACTTCACGGATAGGCGCGGTATTGAAGCGGTCAAAGCTTTCCAGCGTAAGTTTTAGCAAATCGAAGCGTCCGCAACTGGTGACAACCAGTGTTACGTCGCTATCTTGGCAGAATCGCACCGGACTCCCTCCCCATTAACTGTATTCAAATGTTCGAGACTACTTGTCTGGTTTCAGGACAGCCGGCTCATATGCCCAGTCTCAAACGCAAGCGCTGCCAGCCAGTCAGGGCTGGACGGGGACGAAGAGGTGGCTGCATTTTTTCCACGATGCTACGACCTACCTGGGCGAAGCTGAATTGCGAGACGGCCAGATCACGGCCGTTGTTGCCGATACGCTCGACCAGCCCGGGGTCGGCACGCAATACTTTCAGCTTCTCTTGCAACTGGGCAATGCTGTCATAGAGCACCACGTTATGCATGTCTTTCAAACCCAGGGCGCGATTTTCCGCCTCACCCTGGTCAAAGGCCAGCAAAACGCAGCCACAGGCCATCGCCTCGAAATTCTTGATCATGTATTCGCCCATGCCGACATCCGCGCTAACAAAAAAACGGATGCGGTTGAGCGTGTCGCAATACTCTTCACCGGACTTGGTACGGGTTACCAGCAGGTTTTCCACCTGCGCCAACTCATCGAGCAATGCCTTGCGGCCACTGTAGGCAACGCTGTTGGTGCTGCCGACAAAAGCCAGCTCGATATCCCGTTCACGACCCTGGTCGGCCAACAGCTGCTGGTCGTAGCCCTTGGGTACGAACTCGGCATCGAAACCCTCCTGACGCAGGCGCTCACTGACCATGTAACCGGAACTGATGACCCGCGCCCAAGGCAGTTGGCGGTAATGGGCGCTGAACTTGCCGGTGTACTTGCAGGGGATGTAGTTCTGGTAGGCATCATGTTCGAGGATGACCAGATTGGGCACCGTACGAATGAAACCGACCTGGCGAATCTCTTGCTTGAAGCGCAGGAAAAACACGATCCGGTCGTACTTGTCGACGTCGACTTCGCGGCGGAAGTAGCGGCGCAGGTTGCGCTGCTCGTCACTGCTCAGCCAGCGCAGGTCGCAGTCGCTGTGCGCAGCAACGCCGTCATACAAACGGTCGAGGATCGCCCGTTGTTCTTTCTGCACCAGAAATAGAACTTTCATTGTCTTCCTTGCGGCGCTCAGGCCACAGCTTTCAATCTTGTAGCATCGTGATCAGAGCTCACGACGCCAGAACAATTCGTGTCGACGCACAGCCTTGCGAAAGAATTCGTTCTCGCCATAGGGCGAAGGACGACGCCCGGCCAGCCAGCGTTGCAGCAGGCGGCGCAGGCGGCGCTTGAACGGCGCAGGCGGCTGCAGGTCGTGCATCATGCCCAGGGCCATGGCTTTGTCGCGCTGGGCGGGCAGGCCCAGCACCAGGCAGTAGGGAGACCAGGCCTGGGCTGCTTGCAGTTGCGGCGGCAAAGCAATGCCTGCACCGCTATCACCCATGGGCCAGCGGTCGTTGTCATGCAGGTGATTGGCATAGCACAGCAGGGTTTCAGGCTGCCACTCAAGGCCTTGCAGCGCTTCGAGCACAGCAGCTTGGGCGCAGATATGATCAGGGTGCGGATCGAGGGTCGGGTGCGGCATCACCAGCACCTGCGGCCGGGCCCTGAGCAACAGTGCACGCAGATCGGCCAGCAGGTTGTTCCAGGTTGGCGCGCCGTCTTCATCACCCGGCAGGGTCAGCGGGTTGAACTGGCGAAACAGGCGGGTATCGGCAAGCCCGGCCTCGCGCGAAGCCATTGGCTCAGCAGGCGCGGCCTGCATGGCCGGGAGTTGCAAGCAGAAATACCCCAACTGCACGCAGCGAGACTCGGGCACCCCGGCCCAACGCGGCACAGCGATGCTGTCCCAGGCTCGTAAACGGCCTTTCAGGCGCGCAGCCTCGGCCTTTTCCAGGCCCATTTGCTGGTAGTGTTCGGCTTCGATTTCACCGGCAGTCAAGGTCACCACCCAGGTTTCCTCGGCCTGGCTGTAGAAGCCAAAGGCTGCGAGCTCGGCATCATCGGCATGGGGCGCGATGACCATGACCCGGCGCTGGCGAAGATCGGCCTGTGGCGCAACCCATAGCGTTGCCTCGCCCACCAGCCGGCAGTGGCGTCCACGCAGGCGCAACTGTCCAGCCATCAACGCCTCGGCCAGCCCGGTGAGGTTCAGGTAACGCAGGCCGTTCACGCCCCGCTCGAACGTCTGAACGTCGTCACTGCCCAGGCTTACCGCAGGATCAAGGAACCGCCCCAGCCAATTGCTTTTCAGGTGCACCTGAAGAATCATCGTCTGCTCAGCACCAAGCTGCAGCGGCGATTCCAGGCGCACAATTCCATCGACCAGTCCGACCGAATGCGCCACACAGTCTGGCGGGAACTGATACTGATAGTCTTCAGCCGGAGAGTAGAACAGATGGTCGGCAAACCACGCCTCGTGGGCGACCCACAACAGCGGCAACAGCAGCAGCGGCAACCACCACTGGACAAAAAACCCCAGGGCAAGCAGCACCAACAAGCCGATCAGCAGCCCGAGGCGCTTGTTGCGCCGGTGGCGCTTGAGCAACTGCTGCTTGCGGCTCACACCTGAAACACCGGCACGGGGTTGCACCAACGGTCCTTGTACTCGCGATCGGCACGGCCGAAGGAGAACCGCAAGGGTTTGTTACGCGTACGGGCATCTTCCCAGGCAGCCTGGGTATTGAGGAAGCTGAGCACGCTACCTGGGCTGAAAGCCTTGGTTTGCGGATCGACACCACCGTTGATGTACTCGACACTGATCCACGCTGGCGCTTCGACCCGATAAACCAGCTGGATGGCAATCGGCGCATCGTCAAGAAACAGCACCGAACCGATCAACAGCTCGCGCAGGCGCTCGATCACCTCGGCCATGCGCTCGGCGCCAGTAGCCGGAAACTCCCAGCGGCGCTGGAACAGGTCGCAGTAGATCGCCGCAAGTTCGCTACTGGAAAAATCCGTGACCGGCCGCACCTGGCCGCCCGCCTCTTCCAGCAGGCGCAGTTCACGGCGCTGGTTGTAGCGAAACTTCTTCGACAGGTCTTCCGGCGTACGCGCCATGGCCAGCGATTCGGCCTGCGCCTTGAGGTTGGCAAAACGGCCCTGGTTGAGCTCGGACAGATAACGCCCGGCATGACGCAGCGGCGCCTGGGCATCGGCAGCGGCGGGCAGGATCAGCTCGGCATTGCCCAGGTCGTACAGGCCTTTTTTGCCCTGACGCTTAAGCACATCTTTGGACAGCGCCAGGTAGCGACCCCAGGTGGGAATCGCAGCCTTGAGCTCGCCGTTTTGCTCCCAGCCCAGGTAACGCACCGGGATCTGCGCCAGGTCAGCCAGCTGTTCAACAACCAGTGGATGGGTGGCGACACTGCCGCCAAACTTTTCCCAGGCCAGGGCGTAGGTTGGCGCATCGATCTGCGTCCAGCCGCGCTCGCGCCAGCCCTGAATATGGTTGAGCATCAGGCCTCCGCTGTCAGGGCACGAACGTGCGGCAGTTGCCAGAAGGCCTCGCGCACTGCGGCATCGGAGAAGCGCTCACGCAAACGCTCAAGCATGCGCCCGGCGCACTCCTGGCGCTGCCCGGCATCCAGTGCGGCCAGGTGCTGAAAACCTTGCCCAAGACGCTCGGCGTCGCCCAGCGGGAAGAGGATGCCGACACCCTCGACCACCTCGACCGCACCGCCGCAGGCCGTAGCCAGTAGCGGCACGCCGGCGACCATGGCTTCGAGCAGGACCATGCCGAACGGCTCATGGTCGGAGCTCAAGGCGAAGGCGTCAAAAGCACGAAAGTAGCGACGAGCGTCAGGCACCTGACCGAGAAAATCCACGTGCGCGGCGATTCCCAGTTCGGCGGCCTGCTCTTTGAGTTGCTGCTCCAGGCGACCCTTGCCAAGAATGGCCAGGCGAGCGCCGGCCGGCAGTTGCGGCAAGGCCTGGGCGAAACCACGCAGCAAGGTGGCCTGGTCTTTGTCTGGATGCAGGCGGCCGACGTTGCCGACGATCCACGCTTGCGGGTCCAGGCCCAACGCCTCGCGCGCCTGCGCGGCGGGCACCTGGCTGGCCTGCAGCGCCTCGATGTCGATGCGGTTGTAGAGGGTCTGGATACGCTCGGCCGGCCACTTGCGCAGGCATTTGCGCATGTCGTCGCGCACTGCGTCAGAAACACCGAGCAGGCTCAGGCGTTTGCTGAACAGGTTGGCAAACAGCTGGCGGCTGCGGCGCAGGTAGTCACCGAAGGCGTGGTGCACGCCGATCACTGGCAAGTTGCTGCCGAGCAAGGCGATATAGATCGGCTTGAAGCGGTGCGCGATGCAGAAGCTGAACTGGCGGCTGGCGACGATCCGCCGCAAGGCGCGGATCGCCCCCAGCTTAAGGCCACGAATGGCCTTGGAGCTGAACTCGAGGAAGATCACCTCGTCCGAGGCGCAGCCGGCCGCGACCTGAGGGTCGGCAGCGCCGGTCAGGAACACCGTGGTGACCTTGTAGCCGCTACCGTCGAACAGGCTGGCGTACTGGCGCGCACAGTCCAGGAACGGACCGTCATAACCATGACAGAACTGCAGGACGCGTTTTTCAGCCCTGGACGTCATAAGTGTCCGCGCCGTCCTTGACCACCAGGATGTCTTCCATGATCAGGTACTGCAGGTCCGAGCCGAAGAACATGTTCAGCGCATCGGTCGGCGAGCAGATCATCGGCTCGCCACGACGGTTGAGCGAAGTATTCAGCGACACACCGTTGCCGGTCAGGGTCTCCAGCGCCTTCATCATGTCGTAGTAGCGCGGGTTGTACTCGCGCTTGAGCACCTGGGCGCGCGAGGTGCCGTCTTCGTGGACGACTTCCGGCACGCGGGTCTTCCACTCTTCAGCCACTTCGAAGGTGAAGGTCATGAACGGCGCCGGGTGATCGATCTTGATCATCTGCGGCGCGACGGTGTCGAGCATCGACGGGCAGAAAGGCCTCCAGCGCTCGCGGAACTTGATCTGGTGGTTGATGCGGTCGGCAACGCCTTCCACGCTCGGGCAACCGATGATCGAACGACCGCCGAGGGCACGCGGGCCGAACTCCATGCGGCCCTGGAACCAGGCCACCGGGTTGCCGTCGACCATGATCTTGGCGATCTGCTCGGGCATGTTCTCCAGCTTGCGCCATTTTGGCTGGCTCGGATGACGGGCACAGGCGGCGATCACGTCTTCGTTGGAGTACGCAGGGCCGAGGTAGACGTGTTCCATCTTCTCAACCGGTACACCACGGGCGTGGGACACATAAGCAGCAGCTCCGACCGCGGTGCCGGCGTCGCCGGAAGCCGGCTGGACGAACAGTTCCTTGAGGTCAGGGCGAGCAATGATCTTCTGGTTGAGCTTGACGTTAAGCGCGCAGCCGCCAGCGAAGGCCAGTTTGCCGGTCTCCTTGAGGATGTCGCCCAGGTAGTGGTCGATCATCTGCAGGGCGAGCTTCTCAAACAGCGCCTGCATGCTCGCGGCGTAGTGGATGTACGGCTCGTCGGCGATGTCGCCTTCGCGTTTCGGGCCCAGCCACTCGATCAGTTTTGGCGAGAAGTAGAAACCCTTGCCCTTCTCTTTATAACGACGCAGGCCGATGACGTTGGCGTAGTCGGTGTTGATCACCAGCTCGCCGTTTTCGAACGAGGCCAGGCGCGAGAAATCGTACTTGCTGGCGTCGCCGTAAGGCGCCATGCCCATGACCTTGAACTCGCCATCGAGCATTTCGAAACCGAGGAACTCGGTGATCGCGCCGTACAGGCCACCGAGGGAGTCCGGATCGAAGAATTCCTTGATCTTGTGGATCTTGCCGTTTTCGCCGTAGCCAAAGAAGGTCGTGGCGTATTCGCCCTTACCGTCGATACCGAGGATCGCGGTTTTCTCTTTGAAACCGGAGCAGTGGTAGGCACTGGAGGCGTGGGCCAGGTGGTGCTCGACCGGCTCGATCTTGACCTTTTTCGGGTCGAAGCCCAGTTGCTCCAGGCACCAGACGATCTTCTTGCGGTAACGCTTGTAGCGACGGTTGCCCATCAGGATCGCGTCAAGGGCGCGGTCCGGGGCGTACCAGTAACGCTTGGCGTAGTGCCAGCGAGCCTCGCCGAACAGGCTGATCGGGGCGAACGGAATCGCCACCACATCAACGTCGGACGGCTTGATACCGGCCTGTTCCAGGCAGAACTTCGCCGATTCGTAGGGCATGCGGTTCTTTGCATGTTTATCGCGCACGAAGCGCTCTTCTTCAGCGGCGGCAATCAGCTTGCCGTCGATGTACAGGGCCGCGGAAGGGTCATGACTAAGGGCGCCGGACAGGCCAAGAATCGTCAATGCCAAGGGTCTAGCCTCTTCAATCTGTATATATGCGCGCTGGCACGTGGGCCGAGCGGCAGCCAAAGAGCGGGATTATAACGCAAAGTGTGGGAGCGGGCTTGCCGCGCTTATTCGGCGATCAGCCAATCCATCCGCCAGCTGCCCTGAGTCTGCGCCAGCACCTGCGACAGCCATGGCAACAGCGTGCGCAGTTCTTCTTCCAGGCCCCATGGCGGGTTGGCGATGGCCAGGCCCGAGCCGTTGAGGCCCTGCGGGCTGTCCTGCGGGTGCACATACAGCTCGACCCGCAGCAGTTTAGGCGCGCCGGTGCTGGTCAGGTCCTGGTAGAAGCGCACCAGCTGGCGCTGGTCCTTGATCGGGTACCAGATGGCCGCGACAGTCTGGCGCATGCGACTGATGGTCTCTTTCATCGCCTGGGTGCAACGCTTGAGCTCGTCGGCCTGCTCGAACGGCGGGTCGATGAGCATCACCGCACGCTTTTCCTGCACCGGCAGCAAGGCCCGCGGCACATGCCAGCCCTCGCCCAGGTGCACGGCAACGCGCGGGTCCTTCTTCATGTTGTCTTTGAGCAGGCGACCGTCTTCGGGGTGTTTCTCGTTAAGCAGCACGCGATCTTGCTGACGGGCCAGGCGTCGGGCCAGTTCCGGGGAGCCCGGGTAATAGCGCAGCTCGCCATCGGGGTTCATCTTGCGCAGGATGCGCAGGTAGTCCGCGGTGATTTCCGGCAGGTCGTCGCGCCCCCAGAGGCGGCCGATACCTTCCAGCCACTCGCCGGTACGTGTCGCCTGATCGCCCTGCAGGTCGTAAAGACCCAAGCCTGCGTGGGTGTCGAGGTAGGCAAACGGCTGCTCCTTGCGCGACATCAAGGCGATGAGGCGGGTCAGCACAAGGTGTTTGAAGACGTCGGCGTGGTTGCCGGCGTGGAAGGCGTGACGATAGTTCATGGCAACTCCTGCAAGACCGCGCAGTTTACCTTGTCATGCACAACAGGGGGAGCGGCGATGCGCAGATGCGGCTTGACCCGCGATGTCAGCCATCGCGGGTCAAGCCCAGTGGGAGCGGGCTTGCCCCGCGATGAGACCAATGCCGCCAGCCCACCTGCTGCTACCTGAATTGCGACCGCTTCGCGCTCGATCGCGGGACAAGGCCCGCTCCCACAAGACTCTTGCGAGGCCGGGCCGTGGTCAGGCGAAGCTCAACAGTCGATCAATGACCGGCCTTGAACGCCTCGTCGGCGGCTTCGAAGCGCGAAACCATCGCCTTCGACGGGCTGCCGGCCCGGCTGACGAAGTAGATCGCCAGGGCGCCGAGGATGAAGCCCGGGATGATTTCGTACAGGCCCCAGATGGAGAAGTGCTTCCACACCACCACGGTGATCGCACCGACCAGGATACCGGCCAGTGCGCCGTCACGGGTCATGCCTTTCCACAGTACCGAGATCAGTACCACCGGACCGAAGGCAGCACCGAAGCCGGCCCAGGCGTAGCTGACCAGGCCCAGCACGCGGTTCTCAGGGTTGGAGGCGATCAGGATGGCGACCACGGCCACCAGCAGCACCATGGCGCGACCGACCCAGACCAGCTCCAGCTGCGAGGCACCCTTGCGCAGGAAGGTCTTGTAGAAGTCTTCGGTCAGGGCACTGGAGCACACCAGCAGCTGGCAGCTCAGGGTACTCATGACAGCCGCCAGGATGGCCGACAGCAGGACACCGGCAATCCATGGGTTGAAGAGGATCTTGGCCAGCTCGATGAACACACGCTCGTGGTTCTCGGTGACCGGGCCTGCGACTTCAGGGTGCGCCGAGAAGTAGGCGATACCGAAGAAGCCCACAGCGCAAGTACCGACCAGGCAGAGGATCATCCAGGTCATGGAGATGCGACGGGCCTTGGCGATCGACTTGACCGAGTCAGCGGCCATGAAGCGCGCCAGGATGTGCGGCTGTCCGAAGTAGCCCAGACCCCAGCCCATCAGCGAGATAATGCCGATGAAAGTGGTGCCCTTGAGCATGTCGAAGTTGCCCGCGTCCTTCAGCTCGATGGCAGCGAAGGTGGTGTCAAGACCGCCGGTTGCGATCAACACGATAACCGGGGTCAGGATCAGGGCGAAGATCATCAGCGTAGCCTGGACGGTGTCGGTCCAGCTCACTGCCAGGAAACCACCAACGAAGGTGTAGGCAATGGTTGCCGCCGCACCAGCCCACAGCGCTGTCTCGTAGGACATGCCGAAGGTGCTTTCGAACAGACGGGCGCCGGCAACGATGCCGGAGGCGCAATAGATGGTGAAGAACACCAGGATCACCACGGCGGAGATGATCCGCAGCAGCCCGCTGTTATCTTCGAAGCGGCTGGAGAAGTAATCCGGCAGGGTCAGCGCATCACCGTTGTGCTCGGTCTGCACCCGCAGGCGGCCGGCAACAAACAGCCAGTTCAGATAGGCACCGATGATTAGGCCGATGGCGATCCAGCTTTCCGACAGGCCCGACATGTAGATAGCGCCCGGCAGGCCCATCAACAGCCAGCCACTCATGTCCGAAGCACCGGCCGAAAGCGCGGTAACCACGCTGCCGAGGCTGCGACCGCCAAGAATATAGTCGGAAAGGTTGTTGGTAGAGCGATAGGCCATGAAGCCGATCAGCACCATTGCCGCGATATAGATCACGAACGTGATCAAGGTTGGATTGCTTACACTCATTGTTGCGCCCTGGCGTTTGTTTTTATGTAGCGACAGCCTCGAAGAGGTTGCACCCAGGCCGCGAATCCTATGCAACAACGCAAAGAGGGTGCAACCTGTTTTTACAATCAAGTTGCACCTCGTCGGAAATTTTGCGTAACAGCGGGTTTTTGCTCCCTTTTGGAGCAAGAAGACCTGTTTTCAGAAGAAAATGCACCACAAACAGCCATTTTTGCTGTGTGGTTTTACCCTCCGGACGAGTAGCACTTTTTTCCTGCATATTTTGGGTTGCACTAGGTTGCACCCAAAATCGCGCACGGCTAATCTTGGCGCCAGCTTAAGCCACAGCCTGTGGCAATAATGAGGATAAGAAATGGCGACGACCACCCTTGGGGTCAAACTCGACGACCCTACCCGTGAGCGACTCAAAGCAGCTGCGACCTCTATCGATCGCACGCCGCACTGGTTGATCAAACAAGCGATCTTCAATTACCTGGAGAAGCTCGAGGGTGGCGCCACCCTGACCGAACTCAACGGTCAGCCCGGCATTCATGCCGACGATGCCGGTGAAGTACAGGCCGACCACGCCCACCAATGCTTCCTAGAATTTGCCGAAAGCATCCTGCCGCAGTCGGTCTTGCGCTCGGCCATCACCGCCGCCTACCGCCGCCCTGAGCCGGAAGTGGTACCGATGCTGCTGGAGCAGGCGCGCCTGCCGGCCGCCATGGCCGAAGCCACCAACAAGCTGGCCGCCGGCATCGCCGAAAAACTGCGTAACCAGAAGAGCGCTGGCGGCCGTGCCGGCATCGTTCAGGGCCTGCTGCAGGAATTCTCCCTGTCGTCGCAGGAAGGCGTGGCGCTGATGTGCCTGGCCGAAGCCCTGCTGCGCATCCCCGACAAAGGCACCCGCGACGCCCTGATCCGCGACAAGATCAGCACCGGCAACTGGCAGCCGCACCTGGGCAACAGCCCGTCGCTGTTCGTCAACGCCGCCACCTGGGGCTTGCTGCTGACCGGCAAGCTGGTCTCGACCCACAACGAATCCGGCCTCACCTCTTCGCTCAGCCGCATCATCGGCAAGAGCGGCGAGCCGATGATCCGCAAGGGCGTCGACATGGCCATGCGCCTGATGGGCGAGCAATTCGTGACCGGCGAAACCATCGCCGAAGCCCTGGCCAACGCCAGCAAGTTCGAAGCCAAAGGCTTCCGTTATTCCTACGACATGCTCGGCGAAGCGGCGCTGACCGAACATGACGCGCAGAAATACCTGGCGTCCTACGAGCAGGCTATCCATTCGATCGGCAAGGCTTCCCACGGTCGCGGCATCTATGAAGGCCCGGGCATCTCGATCAAGCTCTCGGCCCTGCACCCACGCTACAGCCGCGCCCAGTACGAGCGCGTCATGGACGAGCTGTACCCGCGCCTGCTGTCGCTGACCCTGCTGGCCAAGCAATACGACATCGGCCTGAACATCGACGCCGAGGAAGCCGACCGCCTGGAGCTGTCCCTGGACCTGCTCGAGCGCCTGTGCTTCGAGCCGCAACTGACCGGCTGGAACGGTATCGGTTTCGTCATCCAGGCCTACCAGAAGCGCTGCCCGTATGTGATCGACTACGTCATCGACCTGGCCCGCCGCAGCCGCCATCGCCTGATGATCCGCCTGGTAAAAGGTGCTTACTGGGACAGCGAGATCAAGCGCGCCCAGGTCGAAGGCCTGGAAGGCTACCCGGTGTATACCCGCAAGGTGTACACCGACGTTTCCTACATTGCTTGTGCACGCAAACTGCTGTCGGTGCCGGAAGTCATCTACCCGCAGTTCGCCACCCACAACGCACACACCCTGTCGGCCATCTACCATATCGCCGGCCAGAACTATTACCCGGGCCAGTACGAATTCCAGTGCCTGCACGGTATGGGCGAGCCGCTGTACGAGCAGGTTGTCGGCAAGGTCGCCGATGGCAAGCTGAACCGTCCGTGCCGCGTGTATGCCCCGGTCGGTACCCACGAAACCCTGCTGGCCTACCTGGTTCGCCGCCTGCTGGAAAACGGCGCCAACACCTCGTTCGTCAACCGTATTGCCGACCAGTCGATCTCGATCCAGGAACTGGTCGCCGACCCGGTCGCCACCATCGAACAGATGGCTACCCAGGAAGGCAATACCGGCCTGCCGCACCCGCGCATTCCGCTGCCGCGTGACCTGTATGGCACCGAGCGGGCCAACTCCGCCGGTATCGACCTGGCCAACGAACACCGCCTGGCTTCGCTGTCCTGCGCCCTGCTGGCCAGCGCCCACAACGACTGGAAAGCCGCGCCGATGCTCGCTTGCGCTTCCAGCAACGAAGCGGCGGCGCCGGTGCTGAACCCGGCTGACCTGCGCGATGTGGTGGGTCATGTCCAGGAAGCCAACGTCACTGACGTCGACAACGCCATCCAGTGCGCGCTCAATGCCGCGCCGATCTGGCAGGCCACCCCGCCGGCCGAACGCGCCGCGATCCTGGAGCGTGCCGCCGACCTGATGGAAGCCGAGATCCAGCCGCTGATGGGCCTGCTCGCCCGCGAAGCCGGCAAGACCTTCGCCAACGCCATCGCCGAAGTGCGTGAAGCCGTCGACTTCCTGCGTTACTACGCCGTCCAGGCGCGCAACGATTTCAGCAACGACGCTCACCGCCCGCTGGGTCCGGTAGTGTGCATCAGCCCATGGAACTTCCCCCTGGCGATCTTCAGTGGCCAGGTTGCCGCGGCACTTGCCGCCGGTAACCCGGTGCTGGCCAAGCCGGCCGAACAGACCCCGCTGGTTGCCGCCCAGGCCGTGCGCCTGCTGCTCGAAGCCGGTATCCCCGAAGGCGTAGTGCAACTGCTGCCGGGCCGCGGCGAAACCGTCGGCGCCCGCCTGGTCGGTGACGATCGGGTCAAAGGCGTGATGTTCACCGGCTCTACCGAAGTCGCCCGCCTGCTGCAACGCAACATCGCCGGCCGCCTGGATGCCCAGGGCCGTCCGATCCCGCTGATCGCCGAAACCGGCGGCCAGAACGCGATGATCGTCGACTCCTCGGCGCTCACCGAACAGGTGGTCATCGACGTCGTATCTTCTGCCTTCGACAGCGCTGGCCAGCGTTGCTCGGCCCTGCGCGTACTGTGCCTGCAGGAAGATTCTGCCGACCGCGTCATCGAAATGCTCAAGGGCGCCATGGCAGAAAGCCGCCTGGGCAACCCCGAGCGCCTGGCCGTGGACATTGGCCCGGTGATCGACGCCGAAGCCAAGGCCGGTATCGAGAAGCACATCCAGGGTATGCGCGACAAAGGCCGTACCGTGTACCAGATGGCAATCGCCGATGGTGAAGAGATCAAGCGCGGCACTTTCGTGATGCCAACCTTGATCGAACTGGAAAGCTTCGACGAACTGCAGCGCGAGATCTTCGGCCCGGTACTGCACGTGGTGCGCTACAACCGCAAGAACCTCGACCAGTTGATCGAGCAGATCAACGCCTCCGGCTACGGCCTGACCCTGGGTGTCCACACCCGGATCGACGAAACCATTGCCAAGGTCATCGACAACGTCAATGCCGGTAACGTCTACGTCAACCGCAACATCGTCGGCGCCGTGGTCGGCGTGCAGCCATTCGGCGGTGAAGGCCTGTCCGGTACCGGCCCGAAAGCCGGTGGCCCGCTGTACCTGTACCGCCTGCTGTCGACCCGCCCGGCGGGCGCCATCGAGCAGTCGTTCCAGCGCACCGACGGCGAAAACGCCCCGGACACCCGCCTGCGCGACAGCCTGAGCAAACCGCTGCAAGCCCTCAAAGCCTGGGCGGCGAGCAATCAGCTGAACGACCTGAGCGGCCTGTGCGAGCAGTTCGCCCAGCAATCGCAAAGCGGTATCAGCCGCCTGCTGGCGGGCCCGACCGGCGAGCGCAACAGCTACACCATCCTGCCGCGCGAGCACGTGCTGTGCCTGGCCGAGGTCGAAGCTGACCTGCTGACCCAACTGGCGGCGGTACTGGCCGTGGGCAGCTCGGCGGTGTGGCCGGAAGGCGAGCTGAGCAAGACCCTGCGCAATCGCCTGCCGAAGGAAGTGCAAGCGCGCATCCAGCTGGTGGCCGACTGGAACAAGGATGACGTGGTATTCGACGCCGTCCTCCACCATGGCGACTCCGACCAACTGCGCGCCGTGTGCGAGCAGGTGGCCAAGCGCGCCGGTGCCATCGTCGGTGTTCACGGCCTGTCGTCGGGTGAAACCGCGATTGCCCTGGAGCGCCTGGTAATCGAGCGCGCACTGAGCGTCAACACTGCTGCTGCCGGTGGTAACGCGAGCCTGATGACGATCGGCTGATAACCTGCGGCGCCTCTATCGCGGGTCAAGCCCGCTCCTACAGCGTAGGAGCGGGCTTGACCCGCGATGCTTTCTAGCCCAGAAACTTCGCACGTTGATGACGCACCAGCCACCCCAGGCTACCCGCCTTCACGACCTCGGAAGCAATGACGAAAACCAGGGATCTGACCGCCACGAAGACCACCCTGGACATAAAAGACTATAAAAAATGCATCCATCCCCCCCACCAAAACCGGGTCATACGTGGGAGCTGATTCATAGGCTGACGACCGAAGGCCTCAGACATCAACAAAGATCCCGATGAAAAAACCTGCCAGCAAAACCACGAGAAAAGACACCAGCACTATCCAAACCAGAATCCCGACCGACATCCAGGCCCAATTCAGGAGTGACAAGCGGGAATTAGACTGGCCTTTCGGGTCGCCTACGCAGGTGTTTATCGCTCCCTGAATCCTGGCCATTACCCAAAGAATCACGACATCCATAGCCAATACCGCACTCAACAACGGCAGCGGCGCCAGCTCCATCATCTGGTTTGCCCACAACGAGAGCGCTGTCAGCAGGATCAAGGCGCATACCAACCAGAACGGTGACCACCTGTAGCTACGACCAGACAGGTGTAATTGCCGATCGACCCTGCTCAGCAGGCTGTAAAGAAACAGAATGCCGAAGATGCTTCTTACCAGCGGCAACACTCGCTCCCCGGTTTCCCGCCGGTAGAGCGCCCAGCTTTGGTAATGGCAAAAAAGCCAATAAAAACCAAAGGTGAACAGGTTCATCACGATCAACTTTCTGATCGATACGACGAAGAACATTGGCCCCCTGCCTGTGGCATCAGAGAGATCAGGGCTCATCGAAGCGGTGCTGTTAGTGGTCATGGCTACGGCCTTCGGTAATGGGCCGACTATCTAAGCCTGCTCGTGCATCACAGATCTGCCCTCTGGCTCCGAAGCAAGGGTACGAACATTCCCAAACGCCTTGTGCCTTGCCATCACCCGTATCTATTTCACTGTGCAGTAGCAACGTCACTACCTAGACTCGGCCCATCCCCAGACAGGAATGCCGCCATGTCCGAGACCCTGCTCAGCGCCCGCAACCTGGCCTTCGAACTCTACGAAGTGCTCGACGCCGAGGCCCTGACCCAACGCCCGCGCTTTGCCGAGCACAACCGCGAAACCTTCGATGCCGCTCTGAGCACTGCGCGGACCATCGCCGAGAAGTATTTCGCCCCGCATAATCGCAAGGGCGATGAGCACGAGCCGCGCTATGAAAATGGCGAGGCGCTGTTGATCCCCGAGGTCAAGCCTGCGGTCGATGCCTTCCTTGAAGCCGGCTTTCTCAACGCCAGCCGCGACTTCGAAGCCGGTGGCATGCAGTTGCCGACCTTGCTCTCGCAAGCCTGTTTCGCCCACTTCCAGGCGGCCAACGCCGGTACCACGGCCTACCCGTTCCTGACCATGGGCGCCGCCAACCTGATTGAAAGCTTTGGCAGCGACGAGCAGAAGCGCCTGTTCCTGCAACCGATGATCGAAGGCCGCTTCTTCGGCACCATGGCCTTGACCGAGCCGCACGCTGGCTCGTCCCTGGCCGATATTCGCAGCCGCGCCGAGCCAGCCGGCGATGGCAGCTATCGGCTGCGCGGCAACAAGATATTCATTTCCGGCGGCGACCATCCGTTGTCGGAAAACATCGTGCATATGGTCCTGGCCAAGCTGCCCGATGCGCCGCCCGGGGTGAAGGGCATTTCGCTGTTTATCGTGCCCAAGTTCCTGGTCAACGCCGACGGCAGCCTCGGCCCGCGCAACGATGTGTTGCTGGCCGGGTTGTTCCACAAGATGGGCTGGCGCGGCACCACGTCGACGGCGCTGAACTTCGGCGACAACGGCCAATGCGTCGGCTACCTGGTGGGCAAGCCACACCAGGGCCTGGCCTGCATGTTCCAGATGATGAACGAGGCGCGTATCGGCGTCGGCATGGGCGCGGTGATGCTTGGTTATGCTGGCTATCTGTACTCGCTGGAGTACGCCCGCCAGCGTCCGCAAGGGCGCCTGCCAGACAACAAGGATCCGGCCACCGCTGCCGTGCCGATCATCAATCACAGCGACGTCAAGCGCATGCTGCTGACCCAGAAGGCCTACGTCGAAGGCGCCTTTGATCTGGGCCTGTACGCCGCGCGGCTGTTCGATGACACCCAGAGCGGCGAAAGCGATACGGTTCGCCAGCAGGCCCATGAACTGCTCGACCTGCTGACGCCGATCGTCAAGTCCTGGCCTTCGGAGTTTTGCCTCAAGGCCAACGAGCTGGCCATCCAGATTCTCGGCGGCCATGGCTACACCCGCGAGTACCCGGTCGAACAGTACTACCGCGACAACCGCCTGAATCCGATTCACGAAGGCACCCACGGCATCCAGTCGCTGGACCTGCTCGGGCGCAAGCTGGCGCAAAACGGTGGTGCCGGGCTCAAGCAACTGGTCCGCCTGATCGCCAGCACCTGCGAGAGAGCCCATCCGCACAGCAGCCTGGATCGTCTGCGGGTACCGCTGGAGCAGTTGCTCAATCGCCTGCAGGAAGTGACCCTCGGCCTGCTCGGCGATCTGGCCCAGGGCCAGGTCAATGCAGCCCTGGCCAACTCGGCGCTGTATCTAAAGGCTTTCGGTCACTGCGTGATCGGCTGGCGCTGGCTGGAGCAGGCAATCCACGCTGAACAAGGCCTGGCCCGGGGCAACCCGGCCGATCGCGACTTCTACCTGGGAAAATTGCAGGCCGCGCGTTATTTCCTGACCTGGGAAGTGCCGGGCTGCCATAATGAGCTGGCATTGCTCGCGGCCCGTGACGATACCTGCCTGAGCATGCACGACGAGTGGTTCTGAGGGGGAACCACCGCGCACACGGAGGTTCCCGCATGTTCGAGTTGACCGCATTGCTGCGCCAGCGCTTCGCCGCCCTGCGCAGCAGTGGCGAATTTTTCTCCCTGCGTTATGTGCAGCAAAGCCAGCAACACCTGTCGGTGCGCAAGAATATCGCCGAGCCGCCGTTTCTCAGCCGCGACGAAGGCGCGATGCTCACCGTGCGCGTCCATGGCGTGGAAACCTACGCCGCCACCGCCGACCTCTCGCAAGCCGGCTTGCAGCGTGCCCTGGAGCAGGCTGAGGCACTGGCCCGGCAAATCGCCGGGCGCGCCCTGCTCGACCTGCGCGAGCAACCGCTGGCCACAGGCCGCGCCGATTACTGCTCGCCCAACCTTGAGCAAGCCTTCCCGTCCCTGGCCGACTGCTACGCCCTGCTTGCCCAGGAATCTGCCAGCGTGCCGGACGACAGCCGCCTGGTGAACTGGCAGGCAAGCCTGGGCATCAGCACTATCGAGCAGATCTACCTGAACACCGCCGGCGCCGAACTGCGCCAGGCCCAGCGCTTTATCTACCCGGGCTTCAGCACCACCGCCTTCGACGGCCAGGACAGCCAGACCCGTACCCTGGGCCGGGAGAACTTCGGCCAGCAGGGCGGCCTCGATGTGATCGAGCGCTGCGGCCTGGTTGGTGCCGGGGCCAAAGTCGCCGAGCAGGCCCTGCAACTGCTGCTGGCGCCGAACACACCCAGTGGTGTGCGCGACCTGCTGCTGATGCCCGACCAGATGATGCTGCAGATCCACGAATCCATCGGCCACCCGCTGGAAATGGACCGTATCCTCGGCGACGAGCGTAATTACGCCGGCACCAGCTTTGTCAAAGCCAGCGACTTCGGCAGCCTGCAGTACGGCTCGAAATTGCTCAACGTAACCTTCGACCCGTCGATCCGCGAAGAGCTTGCCAGCTACAGCCACGACGATGACGGCAGCGCTGCGCACAAGCAGTACCTGATCAAGGACGGTTTGCTGGTCCGCCCGCTCGGTGGTGCCCTGTCGCAGTTCCGTTCCGGCCTTGAAGGGGTGGCCAACAGCCGCGCCTGCGGCTGGAACCGCGCACCGATCGACCGCATGGCCAACCTCAACATCGAGCCGGGGGACAAGACCCTGGCGCAACTGATCGGCGGTATCGAACAGGGCATCCTGATGCGCACCAACCGCTCGTGGTCGATTGATGATGCGCGCAACAAGTTCCAGTTCGGCTGCGAATGGGGCCAACTGATCGAAAACGGCGAGCTCAAGGGCGTGGTCAAGAACCCCAACTACCGCGGCATCTCCGCCCGGTTCTGGGGCAATCTCAGCGCCGTCGGTGACGCCAGCACCTTGCAGGTACTGGGCACGCCAAACTGCGGCAAGGGCGAGCCGAACCAGGTGGTACGCGTGGGCCATGCCTCCCCCGCCTGCGTATTCAGCCAGATCGACGTATTCGGAGGAGACGCCTGATGGCTGCCACCCCACTGCAAAGTTTCCAGCACCTGGTCGCCAGCCTGCGCGACGCGGTGTGCGCGCCAGAGCATTTCACCTTGAGCTACAGCGGCGAGCACTCGCAGTTCATCCGCTTCAACCACGCCAGGGTGCGCCAGGCCGGCGAAGTGCAACAGGCCAGTTGCGTGCTCAAGCTGGTCGCCGACGGGCGCCAGGCCGAGCTGCAGTTCACCCTCGGCAACGACGCCGAGGTCGATCAGCTGCGCCTGCAACAAGCCCTGGAGCAACTGCGCCAGACCCTGCCGCTGCTTGAGCCCGACCCTTACCTGCAACTCAATGACAGCGCCTGGCACAGCCATAGCGTGCAGGATCAAGCGCTGCCAGACAGCGCTGCGGTGCTGGCGCAGATCGAGCAAGGCGCGGGTGATCTGGACCTGGTTGGCATCTACGCCGCGGGCCCGATCTGCCGGGGTTTTGCCAGCTCGTTCGGGGCCTTTGGCTGGCACCAGGCCAACAGTTTCAACTTCGACTGGAGCCTGTTCCACAGCAACGGCGAGGCGGTCAAAGCCAACTATGCCGGCCAGACCTGGGACGGCGAAGCCTTCGCCCTGCGCCTGCAGCAGGCCCGCGAACAGCTCGACTACCTCGGCCGCCCGCTGAAAAAGCTCGCCCCCGGTCAGTACCGCGCCTACCTGGCACCGGCAGCGCTGGACGAGATCATGGGCATGCTCTGCTGGGGCGGCTTCTCGGCCCAGGCCATCGCCACCAAGAACAGCCCGCTGCAACGCCTGTACAGCGCCGATGCCAGCCTGAGCCCGTTGGTCCAGATAAGCGAGCAGGTCAGCGGCTCGCTGAGCCCGTCGTTTTCGGACGAAGGCCTGGTGCGCAGCGACCTGCGCCTGATTGACCAGGGCCGGGCCCACGATCGGCTGATCTGCGCCCGTAGCGCCGCCGAGTTCGAACTGGCGGCCAACGGTGCCGATAGCTACGAGTCGCCATGCGCGCTGAGCATGGCCGGCGGCGAGCTTGCGCAGAGCGAAGTCCTCGCCCGCCTGGGCACCGGCCTGTACATCAGCAACCTCTGGTACCTGAACTACTCGGACCTGCCCGCTGCGCGCATGACCGGCCTGACCCGCTTCGCCACCTTCTGGGTCGAGAGCGGCGAGATCCAGGCGCCGGTGAGCACCATGCGCTTTGACGACAGCGTCTACAGTTTGCTGGGTTCGCAACTGGAGGCATTGACGACCGAACGCGAGCTGATTCTGTCGACCAGCACCTACGGCCAGCGCCAGACCAGTTCGAGCCATTTGCCGGGAGCGTTGGTCAAACGCCTGACGTTGACACTGTAATTAGCCCATCGCGGGTCAAGCCCGCTGCCACAGACCCGCGATGAGGCCCTCAAGGACTGCACACCAACCCATGCCCAACCGCGCCCCGCTGGACCCGACCACCGCCCGCTGGATTCCCTGGGTGGTGGCCATCGCCTTTTTCATGCAGTCGCTCGACGGCACCATCCTCAACACCGCCCTGCCGGCCATGGCCCGCGACCTGGCCGAAGACCCGCTGCGCATGCAGTCGGTGATCATCGCCTACATGCTCACCGTGGCCCTGCTGATCCCGGCCTCGGGCTGGATTGCCGACCGCTTTGGCACCAAGCGCATCTTCTTCGGCGCCATCCTCCTGTTCAGCCTTGGTTCGCTGCTCTGCGCCCTGGCCAGCAGCCTCGGCATGCTGGTAGCGGCACGGGTGATCCAGGGCCTGGGCGGCGCCTTGATGCTACCGGTCGGGCGCCTGGTGGTACTGCGTGCCTATCCACGCTCGGAGCTGGTGCGGATCATGAGCTTCATCACCATCCCCGGCCTGCTCGGGCCGTTGCTGGGCCCGACCATGGGCGGCTGGCTGGTGGAAATTCTCAGCTGGCACTGGATCTTCCTGCTCAACCTGCCGGTTGGCGCCATCGGCTGTTATGCGGTGTGGAAGTTCATCCCCGACCTGCGCGGCTCGGAGCGTACCCGCTTCGACGGCATCGGCTTCGTGCTGTTCGGCGCGGCAATGGTGTTGATCACCATTGCCATGGAAGGCCTGGGCGAGCTGCACCTGCCGCACCTGCGGGTAATGCTGCTGCTGTTTGCCGGCATGGCCTGCCTGGCCGCCTACTGGCTGCGCGCCGGCAGCGTCGACAACCCGCTGTTTTCGCCAAAACTGTTCCGCACCCGGACCTTTTCGGTGGGTATCCTCGGCAACCTGTTTGCCCGCCTGGGCAGCGGCGCCCTGCCGTTCCTGGTGCCGCTGTTGCTGCAAGTGGCGCTGGGTTACTCACCGTCCCAGGCCGGCATGAGCATGATCCCCCTGGCTGCGGCGGCGATGGCCGCCAAGTCGATTGCCCGGCCGCTGATCGAGCGCTTCGGCTATCGCAACATTCTCACCGGCAATACCCTGCTGCTGGGCCTGCTGCTGGCAAGCCTGGGGCTGGTCGACGAACAGACGCCCTACGCCCTGTTGCTGTTGCAACTGGGCTTGCTGGGTGCGGTCAACTCGATGCAGTTCACAGCGATGAACACCGTGACCCTGATCGATCTCGACGACAACAGCGCCAGCAGCGGCAACAGCCTGCTGTCGGTGGTCGCGCAATTGTCGCTGAGCCTCGGTGTGGCCTGTGCCGGCGCCCTGCTTGGCGGTTTTACCGCAGCGGGCAGTGCCGAAGGCGTCGAGAGCACCCTCGGGGCGTTCCAACTGACCTTTGTGACCATCGGCCTGATGGCCATGCTGGCGGCGGCGATCTTCATGCAGTTGTCCAGGGCAGACGGAAGGCGTGCCCCTCGTCCGGAACCGGAGATCGAGCCTTAGGGCTAAAGGCCATGAGGCTGGTACACTGCGCGACATTTTGTTTTGCAGGCCAGTCTCGTGACCACCATTGCCACCGCCTTCGCCACTTTGCCGCTGTCCGCCGCCATGCTGGCCAACCTGGACGCCCTCGGCTACGCCCAGATGACCCCGATCCAGGCCCAAAGCCTGCCGGTGATGCTCAAGGGCATGGACCTGATCGCCCAGGCCAAGACCGGCAGCGGCAAGACCGCCGCCTTCGGCATCGGCCTGCTCAACCCGCTCAACCCGCGTTACTTCGGGTGCCAGGCGCTGGTGCTGTGCCCGACCCGCGAGCTGGCCGACCAGGTGGCCAAAGAGCTGCGCCGCCTGGCCCGCAGCGAAGACAACATCAAGATTCTGACCCTCTGCGGTGGCGTGTCCCTGGGCCCGCAGATCGCTTCGCTGGAGCACGGCGCGCACATCATCGTCGGCACCCCGGGCCGCGTGCAGCAGCACCTGAGCAAAGGCACCCTGGTGCTCGATGGCCTCAACACCCTGGTGCTCGATGAAGCCGACCGCATGCTCGACATGGGCTTCTACGACGCCATCGCCGACATCATCGGCCAGACCCCGAAGCGCCGCCAGACCCTGCTGTTCTCCGCCACCTACCCGGCCGGCATCAAGCAACTGGCCTCGGCCTTCATGCGCGACCCGCAAACCGTCAAGGTCGAGTCGCAGCACGCCGACAGCCAGATCGAGCAGCGCTTCTACGAGATCACCCCGGAACAGCGCATGGACGCGGTGAGCAAGCTGCTCGGGCATTTCCGCCCGCAGTCGTGCGTAGCGTTCTGCTTCACCAAGCAGCAGTGCCAGGAGCTGGTCGAGCACCTGCAGGCCAAGGGCATTGCCGCCCAGGCCCTGCATGGCGACCTGGAGCAGCGTGACCGCGACCAGGTCCTGACCCTGTTCGCCAACCGCAGCCTGTCAGTGCTGGTGGCCACTGACGTCGCCGCCCGCGGCCTGGATATCGACGCCCTGGACATGGTCATCAACGTCGAGCTGGCCCGCGATGCCGAGATCCACGTGCACCGCGTCGGCCGTACCGGCCGTGCCGGCGAGAAAGGCCTGGCGGTGAGCCTGGTGGCCCCGGCCGAAGGCCATCGCGCCCAGGCCATCGAAGACATGCAGAAGGCCGCCCTGCGCTGGGAACAGCTGGACAGCCTCAAGGCCCAGAATGGTGCACCGCTGCTGCCGACCATGAGCACCCTGTGCATCGCTGCCGGGCGCAAGGACAAGCTGCGCCCTGGCGACATTCTTGGCGCCCTGACCGGCGATGCCGGACTGCCGGGCACCCAGGTCGGCAAAATTGCCATCTTCGACTTCCAGGCCTTCGTCGCCGTCGAGCGCGCGGTGGCCAAACAGGCGCTGCAGCGGCTCAACAGCGGCAAGATCAAGGGCCGCTCGTTGCGGGTGCGGATCGTCTGATTACTTTTTTCGCGGGGCAAGCCCGCTCCTACACACCCTCCCTGTAGGAGCGGGCTTGCCCCGCGATCGCTTCACCACCGAATTCTCGAGGATTTTGCAGTGCGTTCCACCGAAGTGATCATCATCGGCGCTGGCGCCGCCGGCCTGATGTGCGCCCTGAGCGCCGCCAAACGCGGCCGCCAGGTGCTGCTGCTCGACCACGCCAACAAACCGGGCAAGAAGATCCTCATGTCTGGCGGTGGCCGCTGCAACTTCACCAACATGTACACCGAGCCGAGCAATTTCCTCTCGCACAACCCGCACTTCTGCAAATCGGCCCTGGCCCGCTACACCCAGTGGGACTTCATCGAGATGGTCGGCAAGCACGGCGTGCCCTACCACGAGAAAAAGCTCGGCCAGCTGTTCTGCGATAACAAGTCCAGCGACATCCTCGGCATGCTTCTGGACGAGTGCGACAACGCTGGCGCCGAGCTGCGCATGGACACCCGCATCGAGCAGATCGAAAAACTCGACAGCGGCTACCTGCTGGAAACCAGCGCCGGCCAGTTCCAGTGCCAGTCGCTGGTCATCGCCACCGGCGGCCTGTCGATCCCGACCCTGGGTGCCACCGGCTTCGGCTACCAGGTGGCCCGCCAGTTCGGTCACACCCTGCTGCCGACCCGTGCCGGCCTGGTGCCGTTCACCATCACCGAGCCGCAGCTCAAGGCGATCTGCACTGAACTGTCGGGCACCTCGGTGGATTGCGTGGCCAGCTGCAACGCCAGCAGCTTCCGGGAAAACCTGCTGTTTACCCACCGCGGCCTGAGCGGCCCGGCGATCCTGCAGATTTCTTCGTTCTGGCAGGCCGGCGACACGGTTGAGATCAACCTGCTGCCCGAGCACGACGCCCTGAGCTGGCTGCAACAGCAGCAAGCCGAGCGCCCCAACAGCGAGCTCAAGACCCTGCTCGGCGAAATCTTCACCAAGAAGATGGCCAACCTGCTGGCCGAGTACTGGTTCGTCTCCAAACCGATGAAGCAGTACACCCCGGCGGAACTGGCCCAGGTCAGCGACAAGCTCGGGGCCTGGCAGGTGGTGCCGGCCGGTACCGAGGGCTACCGCACCGCCGAGGTAACCCTGGGCGGCGTCGATACCCGCGAGGTTTCGTCGAAAACCATGGAGTCGCTGAAAAGCCCGGGGCTGTACTTTATCGGTGAAGTGCTCGACGTCAGTGGCCACCTGGGCGGCTTCAACTTCCAGTGGGCCTGGGCCTCGGCGTACGCGGCCGCGCAGTTCGTCTAACCTTCGCGGTAGAATCAGCGCATCAAGGAACAAATTTTGCTGGTCAGATGGCGGCGGTAACACCGCTGCCATCTGACTGGCTCAATTTCGATCATCGCCCAAGGCCTGCCGACCCGACATGTCATCTTCCTCGTTCAGCCAATCGTTGCGCCGCCTCTGGGCCCTGGACAAGTTCAGCTACGCCATCCGCGTTCTCATCGCCCTGACCGGCAGCATGCTGCTGTGCTGGTACAAGGACGAGATGAGCCTGCTGATCCCGCTGTTTCTGGGGATTATCGCCAGCGCCCTGGCCGAGACCGACGACAGCTGGCAGGGGCGCCTGAATGCCCTGGCGGTGACCCTGGTGTGCTTCACGGTTGCCGCGCTGTCGGTGGAGTTGCTGTTCCCCTACCCGATCATCTTCGGCTGCGCCCTGGCCCTGGCCAGCTTTGCCCTGACCATGCTCGGTGCGCTCGGCGAGCGCTACGGCGCGATTGCCTCGGCGACGCTGATTTTGTCGGTGTACACCATGATCGGCGTCGACCAGCGCGGCGGCGAAGTCACTGACTTCTGGCACGAGCCGTTGCTGTTGGTGGCCGGCGCCGCCTGGTACGGCCTGCTTTCAGTGCTATGGCAGGCGCTGTTTTCCAACCAGCCGGTGCAGCAGAGCCTGGCCCGGCTGTTCCGCGAGCTGGGTCGCTACCTCAAGCTCAAGGCCACCCTGTTCGAGCCGATCCGCCAGCTGGATGTCGAAGCCCGGCGCCTGGAACTGGCGCAGCAGAACGGCCGGGTGGTGGCCGCACTGAATGCGGCCAAGGAGATCATCCTGCACCGGGTCGGCAATGGCCGGCCTGGCTCGAAGGTCAGCCGCTACCTGAAGCTGTACTTCCTGGCCCAGGACATCCATGAGCGTGCCAGTTCTTCGCACTACCCCTACAACGCCCTGACCGAAGCCTTTTTCCACAGCGACGTGCTGTTCCGCTGCCAGCGCCTGCTGCGCCAGCAGGGCGTTGCGTGCCAGCAGTTGTCCGAATCCATCCAGCTGCGCCAGCCGTTCACCTACGACACCAGCTTCGCCCAGGCCCTGGAAGACCTGCACGCCTCGCTCGAACACCTGCGCATCCAGAGCAACCCGGCCTGGCGTGGCCTGCTGCGTTCGCTGCGGGCGCTGGCGGCAAACCTGGCGACCCTCGACCGCCTGCTCAGCGATGCCAGCAACCCCGACAACCTTGCCGATGCCAGCGACAGCAGCCTGCTCGACCGCTCGCCGCGCAATTTCAAGGACGTCTGGAGCCGCCTGCGCCAGCAACTGACGCCGACCTCGTTGCTGTTTCGCCACGCCCTGCGCCTGCCTCTGGCGCTGTCGATCGGCTATGGCATGGTGCACCTGATTCACCCGACCCAGGGCTACTGGATCATCCTCACCACCCTGTTCGTCTGCCAGCCCAACTACGGCGCCACGCGGCGCAAGCTGGTGCAACGGATCATCGGTACGGGCATCGGCCTGACCGTCGGCTGGGCGTTGTTCGACCTGTTCCCCAGCCCGATCATCCAGTCACTGTTCGCCGTGGCCGCCGGGGTGGTGTTCTTCGTCAACCGCACCACCCGCTACACCCTGGCAACCGCAGCGATCACCCTGATGGTGCTGTTCTGCTTCAACCAGATCGGCGATGGCTACGGGCTGTTCCTGCCGCGCCTGTTCGATACCCTGGTGGGCAGCCTGATCGCCATCCTCGCCGTATTCCTGTTCCTCCCGGACTGGCAGGGCCGGCGCCTGAACAAGGTGCTGGCCAACACCTTGAGCTGCAACAGCACCTACCTGCGCCAGATCATGCAGCAGTACGCCCAGGGCAAGAGCGACGACCTCGCCTACCGCCTGGCCCGGCGCAACGCCCACAACGCCGACGCAGCGTTGTCGACCACCCTGGCCAACATGCTCATGGAGCCGGGGCATTTTCGTAAGGAGGCCGACGTCGGTTTCCGTTTTTTGGTGCTGTCGCACACCCTGCTCAGTTATCTGTCGGGCCTCGGCGCGCACCGCGACACGGCCCTGGATGCCGAGGTTCGCCAGCAGTTGATCGATGGCGCCGGGGCCAGCCTGGCCAGCAGCCTGGATGAAATCGCCGAAGGCCTGGCCAGCAAGTTGCCGGTAGCGATCCACAGTGATGCCGAAGAGGCCCTGGCCAATGAGCTTGAGCAGATGCCCGAAGAGCTCGACGAAAACCAGCGCCTGGTGCAAACCCAGCTGGCGCTGATCTGCCGGCAACTGGCGCCACTGCGCACCCTCGCCGCACACCTGATCAAGGACAGCGCGCCGGCCTGATTACAGGCCGTGCTGCTTGAGCAGCCGGGCATAACTGCCATCGGCTTTCATCTGGGCAATGGCGCGGTCGAAACCGGCGACGATCTGCTGGTGCTCGGGATTCTTCAGGCTGACGAGGATATGCAGGCTGTTCTCGCTGACCGGCTTGTCGAAGAACTCCACCGCCTCACGCACCTCTTTCGGTTCGCGCTTGAGGTAATAACCGGCAACGAACTCATCCTCCAGCGCCAGGCGTACACGCCCGGCGGCGAGCATGCCGACAGCAACGGAAAAACTGCGCACCGGAACCTTCTGCAATTGGGCGTCACTGTCGAACTCGGGCGAGTAGGCGTAATCGCGCACCACAGCGACTGGGAACGGATGGAGGTCGCTCAAGGCATTGAAGCGCAGCGCATCGCCTTTGCGCTTGAGCAGCCGAATACGGTTGGTCAGGTAGCTGGCGGAGAACTGGCCAATTTGTGTACGCGAGTCGTTGTACCAGGCGTTGACCAGCACATCGTAGCGGCCTTCCCCCACCCCCAGCAGCGCCCGGGCCCAGGGCACCTGCTCGTACTGGCTGGTATAACCGGCACGGGTCAGGGCGGTGGTGACGATGGCCGTGGCCAGGCCGCCGTTGGCCATGCTGGCATCGGTGAACGGTGGCCAGCTGTCGGCCACCAGCCGCAGCCGGGTGGCCTGTGCCGATGTGCTCAGCAGTAGCAGTATTCCCATTGAAGCCAAGACTCGAAGCAATGGCCGCATGCTCAAATCCTTTAGCGAACCCCTGGTTCGCGCCGTTGATTTCAACTGCTTGAGAATGTTCAGTGCCTATCAGCCATCGCAGGTTACACAAAGAAGAAGTAATCGGGCAGAGGCAAATGATATCAAATGGCCTCTATTCCGGTCGACTTCGAGCCTGTATTGACCTGGCGCAATTAGACCGTCGCCGCGCAGTCTGCCATGATCAGGGCTATCAACCGCTTGAGAGACGCCCATGGCCATCGACTGGATCTGCAAACACCACAGTGACATTGGCAAGGAACAACTCTATGCCATTCTGCGACTGCGTACCGAAGTGTTCGTGGTCGAACAGAAATGTGCCTACCAGGAAGTCGATGGCCAGGACCTGGAAGGCGACACCTACCACCTGATGGCCTGGGAAGGTGACCAGTTGCTGGCGTACCTGCGTTTGCTCGATCCACAGTCCCAGGGCGGTGACGTGGTCATAGGCCGGGTGCTGATCGCCCCCGAGGCACGTGGTCGTGGACTCGGCCATGAACTGATGGAGCATGGACTCAAGTACGCAGAGCATTACTGGCCTGAAGTGCCGGTGTACCTGTCAGCCCAGGCGCACTTGCAGGGCTACTATGCACGCCATGGTTTCAAGGTGGCGGGAGAGGAGTATCTGGAAGACGATATCCCACACATTGGTATGCGGCGGGACTAGCAGCATCGCCGGTCAAGTCGGGTCGCCGCACCGCCGCTCCCACAATTATGTAAGAGCGGGATTGACCCGCGATGGGGCCTTCAGGGATAGCCCAGCACTTCACGGATACCGCGCAAATGCTGGGTGATCCACTGCTTGTCGATCGCCCCCCAGTCGCGAATCCGGTAGTGCCCGGCATGATTGCGCGCCCCTGCCTGCTGCTCGAACTCACAGACGATGTCCAGGTCGGCCAGGGCGGCAATGGTGTCCTGGGCGGTGCGCCGCGGCATGCCGGTGGCTTCCATCAAGGCCGGGACGGTGCTGGCAGTCTGGCTGTCGATCAGCCAGGCGACATACAGCCGGCGGTAGAAACTGCTCTTGGTCTTGCTCACTTCCATTGGCAAATCCTCAGGGCCTACAGGCTGGCGGGCAGCTCGCGGTAGGTCAGGTAAACGCGCAGGTCGAATTCCAGTTGATGGTAGCCCGGCTGCATATATTCACAGAGCTGGTAGAACGCCTTGTTGTGATCGGACTCTTTCAGGTGCGCCAGTTCGTGCACCACGATCATCTTAAGAAACTGCGGCGCCGCCTCCTTGAACAACGAAGCGATGCGGATTTCCTTCTTGGCCTTGAGCTTGCCGCCCTGCACCCGCGACACCGCCGTGTGCAGGCCGAGCGCGCGGTGGGTGAGGTCAAGGCGGTTGTCGAACAGCACCTTGTCGAGGTTCGGCGCGTTGCGCAGGTGCTCCTGCTTGAGCGCCTGGGCATAGCTGTACAGCGCCTTGTCGCTTTGTACCGCGTGCCGGTCCGGGTAGCGCTGCTGCAAGTAGTCGCCCAGGCGATTGCTGGCAATCAACTGGCGAACCTGGTCTTGCAGGGCGGGTGGATAGGCTTGCAGGTACTTGAGCACGGTCATGGGCAAAACGGCTGACGGTAAAGGCGCCAGTGTACCCAACTACAGCTGCTGCCAGGCAAAAAAGCCCGGAAACGCCCCGGCATCACTGGCCGTCATCGGTCGCGCCACCAAAAAGCCCTGCACATATTCGCAGCCGTTGGCCTGCAGCCAGTGCGCCTGCTCGAGGGTTTCGACACCTTCGGCGATCACGCTGATTGCATACTGGCGACACAGGTCGATGACGCAACGCACCAGCGCCGCGTCCGCTTGCGAGCCGGGCAAGCGTGCGACCAGGTGGCGGTCGAGTTTAAGCGTGTCGATTGGCAGGTCGCGCAGCAGCCGCAGCGAACAATCGCCCGCACCAAAATCGTCGAGGGCGATGCGCACGCCCAGCTCGCGCAACTTGTGTAACTGTTTCAAAGCCACGTCGTTATTGACCATCAACGACGTCTCGGCCACCTCGACCTCCAGCTGCGCCGGATCAAGGCCCTGGATGGCGATCACCCGGCCCAGTTCCTCGGCCAGGTTGGGCATGGCGAACTGCACGCGGCTGAGGCTAATGCCCAGCACCAGTGTCGGCTCGAAGCATTCCTGCCAGTCACGCCGCTGCGCCGCGCCCTGGGCGTATATCCAGCTGGCCAGGCGCGAAATCAGCCGCGCCTCTTCCAGCAAGGGCAGGAACAACCCCGGCGGCACGTCGCCGACACTGGGGTGCTGCCAACGCAGCAGCGCCTCGAAGCCGCGTAGACGGCCGTCGGCAAATGCCACCTGCGGCTGGTAGACCAGGCTGAAATCCTTGTGCTCGATGGCGCTGCGCACCGAGTCTTCGAGCATCAGCCGCGAGCGCGCCCGGCCATTGAGGTCCTGGTCGTAGTAGCGATACTGCTGGCGCCCGGCCTGCTTGGCCGCATACATCGCAGCGTCGGCCGCGCGCAGCAGGCCGTCGAGGTTGGCGCCGCAATCGGGGTAGGTGGCAATGCCGATGCTCACGCCGAGGGTCACTTCCATGCCCTCTATCTGCTGGCAGATCGACATGCGCTCGATCACCCCCTCGGCGAAACGCGCCGCCTGCTCAGGGTATTCCAGGGCATCGAACAAGGCGGTGAACTCATCGCCGCCCATGCGCGCCAGGATCGCATTGGCGCCCAGGCAATCCTTGAGCTGCTCGGCGACCCAATGCAGCACCCGGTCGCCGGCCTCATGGCCGAGAAAATCATTGATACGTTTGAAACCGTCCAGGTCCAGGTACATCAGCGCCTGGGTCTTGTCGCTGCGCTCATTACGCACCAGGGCGCTTTCAGCGGCCTGGTAGAAGCCACGGCGGTTGAGCAGCCCGGTCAAGGGGTCGGTAACCGCCTGAAACTCCAGTTGCTGGTGCAGGTGGCGCACCACCGACATGTCCAGCACCGTCACCACCATGGCGCGCTGGCCGTCGGTCAATGGCGAGCACGACAGCGCTACCGGCACCGGCTGGCCGCCGGCGGTACGCAGCAGGGCATCGTGGATACGGAAGATCTGCCGCTCCAGGTAGGCCTGGTAGAACGCCGATTCGGCCCACAAGGTCATCCCCGGCGACTGCACGAAATCTAGCAGGTTGGCACCTTGCAGCAGCTCGACCGGGGCTTGGAGCAATTGCGAAATGGCCGGGTTGGCAAAGCTGATCTCACCCTTTTCGCCCACCACCAGGATGCCTTCGGCGGCATTGTTGAGCACCGAGGCGTTGAACGCCCGCGCCGCTTCCAGGTCGCGGCTCAAGCGCTGCAGCGAGCGCCGGTTGCGCTGCTGCTCGAGCAGGGCCTGAACCTTGGGCTTGAGGATTTGCGGATCGAAGGGTTTGAACAGGTAATCCACCGCACCACTGGCATAGCCCTTGAGCACAGCGGCCTGGGACTGTTCGTTGGCGGTGAGGAAGATGATCGGCGTCAACCGCGTACGCTGGCTACCGCGCATCAGGCGGGCAACCTCGAAACCGTCCATGCCCGGCATCTGCACATCGAGCAGCACCAGGTCCACTTCATGTTCGAGCAGCGCGCTCAGGGCTTCCGTCCCCGAGCTCGCGGTGAGTACTTGCCAGTCCTGGCGGGCCAGCAAGGCCCGCATGCTGATCAGGTTTTCCGGATAATCGTCAACGACCAGCAGTACTGAGCCGCTATCGTGTGACTGAGGTTGCGCGCAATCCATGCTGCTTCTCTTAAGGCACCAATGCCGGGCTTCGGCTGAAATCTGTGCGTAACTCTAGACCCGGCTGCCATAAATCTGAAGTCAGCACATTGCCATCATGGTCGGAATGGCCTGTTAGCCGACTAACGGTCTGTCTGGCCGGGCCATGCGCATTGCCTTCCTGGCGCGCAGGCACAAAAAAGCCCGCATCGCTGCGGGCTTTTCTGTTCAGGCTTAGTTGACCTTGGCGGCCAGCTCACCTTTGGCGTAGCGCTGGAACATCGCTTCGAGGGAGATCGGCTTGATCTTCGAGGCGTTACCAGCAGTGCCGAAGGCTTCGTAACGGGCGATGCAGACGTCGCGCATGGCCTTGACGGTTTCGCCGAAGAACTTGCGTGGGTCGAATTCGCTCGGGTTGGTGGCCATCAAGCGACGCATGGCACCGGTGGACGCCAGGCGCAGGTCGGTGTCGATGTTGACCTTGCGCACGCCGTACTTGATGCCTTCGACGATTTCTTCAACCGGCACGCCGTAGGTTTCCTTGATGTCGCCGCCGTACTGGTTGATGATCGCCAGCCACTCTTGCGGTACCGAGGACGAACCGTGCATCACCAGGTGGGTGTTGGGGATGCGCTTGTGGATTTCCTTGATGCGGTCGATCGCCAGCACGTCGCCAGTAGGCGGCTTGGTGAACTTGTAAGCACCGTGGCTGGTACCGATGGCGATGGCCAGGGCATCGACCTGAGTGCGTTTGACGAAGTCGGCAGCTTCTTCCGGATCGGTCAGCATCTGGCTGTGATCCAGTACGCCTTCGGCGCCGATACCGTCTTCTTCACCGGCCATGCCGGTTTCCAGCGAACCCAGGCAGCCCAGCTCGCCTTCAACCGAAACGCCGCAGGCGTGAGCCATGGCAACGGTTTGCTGGGTAACACGGACGTTGTAGTCGTAGTCAGTCGGGGTCTTGCCGTCTTCGCCCAGCGAGCCGTCCATCATCACCGAGCTGAAGCCCAGCTGGATCGAGCGCTGGCAGACGTCAGGGCTGGTGCCGTGGTCCTGGTGCATGCACACCGGGATGTGCGGGAATTCTTCGATCGCAGCCAGGATCAGGTGGCGCAGGAACGGCGCGCCGGCGTATTTGCGGGCACCGGCCGAGGCCTGGACAATCACCGGGGAGTCGGTCTTGTCGGCGGCTTCCATGATGGCGCGCATCTGCTCGAGGTTGTTGACGTTGAAAGCTGGAACGCCGTAGCCGAATTCAGCGGCGTGGTCCAGCATCTGGCGCATGCTAATGAGTGCCATTGTGTATCTCTCTCCCGACAAGCGTCGTTTTTCGTGCAAGCCTGCCGCAGCGGCGGTTGCTATTCAAGTAGTGTGGGCCTTCGAGGCCCGGCCAGTCACGGCGCCTTGCAGCCCCGCCCTATCAAATCGTTGGTGGCGACCCAGTACACCAGGCCTTCGTCACCCTTGCTGTGGAACGCCAGCACTCCATCGCTGTACAACGCACCCGAGCCACTGGGCTCCGGCTTGAGCCGGTAGACCTGGTCGCCGCCACCCAGGCGTACGTCCACCTCCTGCTGGCTGCTGTCGGCAAAGCGCCAGAGCACTTCAACCTGGCTGTCGCAGACCCAGCGGGTCCAGTTGTCGGCCGGTGCCGGCGCAGGCTTGAGGCTTGCGCAACCACCGAGTACTGCCAGGGCCATCAAGGCCGCAACCGCTTTCATCCAATATCCTCTAGCAGACCACAAACCGGCCGGTAGGTTGCCGTGAACCGATCAAGGGCAACCCTGGGCCCGGCGCTGATGTTCGTCGTCGTATTTTTCCAGGCCATCCGGGCCCAGCCTTTTGTTGATCACCGGTGCCGTTTCAGCCTGCCATTCAGACTGATAGCAGCCGCCTTTCGGCGCGCCGGGCTTTGCCGGCGCCTGCTCCGGGTTACTGGAGCAAGCGCCGAGCAGACCGGCCAGGATAATCACAGGCAATTGCTTGACCATGCAGGTCGCTCCCTTTGCCAGGCCGAATGGATCAGGCCTTGGCTCGCTGTTCCAGCACTTCAACGGCCGGCAGCACTTTACCTTCGACGAACTCGAGGAAAGCACCGCCACCGGTAGAAATGTAGGAGATTTGCTCGGCAACGCCATATTTGTCGATGGCCGCCAGGGTATCGCCACCACCGGCAATGGAGAACGCCGCGCTCTCGGCGATGGCCTGGGCCAGGACCTTGGTGCCATTACCGAACTGGTCGAATTCAAACACGCCGACCGGGCCGTTCCAGAGGATGGTCTTCGACGACTTCAGCAGCTCGGCGAAGTTGGCCGCGGTTTGCGGGCCGATGTCGAGGATCATGTCGTCTTCGGCAACGTCGGCAACCAGTTTGACGGTCGCGGCGGCGCTTTCGGCGAATTCCTTGGCAACCACGACGTCCACTGGCAGCGGTACGTTGACCTTGGCAGCGATGGCCTTGGCGGTGTCGATCAGGTCAGGCTCGTACAGCGACTTGCCGACCGGGTGACCGGCCGCGGCCAGGAAGGTGTTGGCGATGCCGCCGCCGACGATCAGCAGGTCGCAGATCTGGCTCAGGCTGTTGAGCACGTCCAGCTTGGTCGACACCTTGGAGCCGGCAACGATCGCCGCCATCGGCTTGGCCGGGGCTTTCAGGGCCTTGCCCAGGGCATCCAGCTCGGCCGCCAGCAGCGGGCCGGCAGCAGCGACCTTGGCGAACTTGGCTACGCCGTGGGTCGAGCCTTCGGCGCGGTGAGCGGTACCGAAGGCGTCCATCACGAACACATCGCACAGGGCGGCGTACTTCTGCGCCAGCTCGTCGGCGTTCTTCTTCTCGCCCTTGTTGAAGCGCACGTTCTCGAACAGGACGATGTCACCGGCCTTGATTTCGACACCGTCGAGGTAGTCGGCAACCAGCGGCACGTCGCGGCCCAGGGCCTTGCTCAGGTACTCGGCGACCGGCTTGAGGCTGTTCTCGGCAGAGAACTCGCCTTCGCTCGGGCGGCCCAGGTGCGAGCAGACCATCACGGCCGCGCCCTTTTCCAGGGCCAGCTTGATGGTCGGCAGCGAAGCGAGGATGCGCGCATCGCTGGCAACCACACCGTCCTTCACAGGCACGTTGAGGTCTTCGCGGATCAGTACGCGCTTACCTTGCAGATCGAGGTCGGTCATCTTCAACACGGTCATGAATGCAGTCCTTCAGGGCTGTTTACAAGTGGAGCGGGTTTGATTGACGACGTGCAGAAAGTGATCGGCAACGTCGAGCATACGGTTGGCAAAACCCCATTCGTTGTCGAACCAGGCCAGCAGGTTGACCAGCCGGGGGCCGGAAACGCGGGTCTGGCTGGCATCGACAATCGCCGAATGCGGGTCATGGTTGAAATCACAACTGGCGTGCGGCAGTTCAGTGTAGGCCAGCAGCCCCTGCAGCGGGCCGCTCAGGGCGGCTTCGCGCAGCACCCGGTTGACCTCGGCCGCGGTGGTGTCGCGGGCGGTCTGCAGGGTGATGTCCAGGCACGACACATTGACGGTCGGCACGCGTACGGCTTTGGCCTGAATTCGCCCGGCAAGTTCCGGCAGCAGCCGTTCGATACCACGGGCAAGGCCCGTGGACACCGGGATCACCGACTGGAACGCCGAACGGGTACGGCGCAAGTCTTCGTGGTGATAGGCGTCGATGACCGGCTGGTCGTTCATCGCCGAGTGGATGGTGGTAATCGACACGTACTCCAGGCCAAAAGCCTGGTCCAGCACCCGCAACAGCGGCACGCCGCAGTTGGTGGTGCAGGAGGCGTTGGACACCAGCTTCTCGCTGCCGTCCAGGCAATCCTGGTTGATTCCGTAGACCACCGTGGCGTCGACATCCGCCTCGCTGGCCATGGGCTGGGAAAACAGCACCCGCGGCGCGCCGGCGTCGAGAAAACGCATGGCATCGGCGCGGGTGTTGTAGGCGCCGGAGCACTCCAGCACCAGGTCGACGCCCAGCGCCGCCCAGTCGATCCCTTCCGGGGTGGCACTGCGCAAGACTTTCACGCAGTCGCCATTGATATGCAGACAATCGCCGTCGACCTTCACCTCTCCGGGGAAACGCCCGTGGGTGGAGTCGAAGCGTGTCAGGTATTCGATACTGGCCTGGTCGGCCAGGTCGTTCAGCGCAACGATCTCGAAGCCCGCCTTCGCCCCCCGTTCAAAGAGTGCGCGCAAGACGCAACGACCAATACGGCCGTAGCCGTTGAGTGCAACTTTGTAAGGACGCGATTGGGGCATGGGATGCTCACGGAACAGAAGCGTTATCTGCAATCGCGGGGCAAGCCCGCTCCTACAGAACTGTAGGAGCGGGCTTGCCCCGCGATGATTCCAGCACTGTTGATCAGTCTTCCAGCAGCTCTTCAGCAGTACCCAGGATGTTTTCCAGGGTGAAACCGAACTCTTCGAACAGGGCCGATGCAGGTGCCGACTCGCCGTAGGTGGTCATGCCGATGACGCGGCCTTCGAGGCCGACGTACTTGTACCAGAAGTCGGCGTGGGCCGCTTCGATGGCGATCCGCGCGCCGACTTGCAGTGGCAGTACCGACTGCTTGTAGCCAGCATCCTGGGCATCGAACACGCTGGTCGACGGCATCGACACGACGCGGACCTTGCGGCCTTGCTCGGTCAGCTTGTCGAACGCCTGAACCGCCAGGCCGACTTCGGAACCGGTGGCGATCAGGATCAGCTCAGGCTCGCCGGCGCAGTCCTTGAGGACGTAGCCGCCGCGGCTGATGTTGGCGATCTGCCCGGCATCACGCTCTTGGTGCTGCAGGTTCTGACGCGAGAAGATCAGCGCCGACGGGCCGTCTTTACGCTCCAGGGCAAACTTCCAGGAGACCGCCGACTCGACGGCATCGGCTGGGCGCCAGGTGTCCAGGTTCGGGGTGCTGCGCAGGCTGGTCAGTTGCTCGATCGGCTGGTGGGTCGGGCCGTCTTCGCCAAGACCAATGGAGTCGTGGGTGTAGACGTGGATGACCCGCTGTTTCATCAGCGCCGACATGCGCACCGCGTTGCGGGCGTATTCCATGAACATCAGGAAGGTCGCGCCGTAAGGCACCAGGCCGCCGTGCAGGGCGACGCCGTTCATGATCGCGGTCATGCCGAACTCGCGCACGCCGTAGAACATGTAGTTGCCGCTGGCGTCTTCAGCGCTGACGCCTTTGCAGCCTTTCCACAGGGTCAGGTTGGAACCGGCCAGGTCAGCCGAGCCGCCGAGCAGTTCAGGCAGCAGCGGGCCGAAGGCGTTCAAGGCGTTCTGGCTGGCTTTACGGCTGGCGATGGTCTCGCCCTTGGCCGCGACTTCAGCGATGTAGGCTGCTGCTTTCTCGGCGAAATCGGCCGGCAGGTCACCGCTCAGGCGACGCACCAGTTCGTTGGCCAGCTCCGGGTGAGCGGCGGAGTAGGCAGCGAAACGCTGGTCCCATTCGGCTTCGACGGCCTTGCCGGCTTCCTTGGCATCCCACTCGGCGTAGATCTCAGCCGGGATTTCAAACGGGCCGTGGTTCCAGTTCAGCTCTTTGCGCGCCAGGGCGATTTCGTCGTTGCCCAGCGGAGCACCGTGGCAATCTTCCTTGCCCTGCTTGTTCGGCGAGCCGAAACCGATGATGGTCTTGCAGCAGATCAGGGTCGGCTGCTCGCTCTTGCGCGCGGTG
This sequence comes from Pseudomonas sp. B21-035, assembly GCF_024748945.1. Classification (NCBI taxonomy): domain Bacteria; kingdom Pseudomonadati; phylum Pseudomonadota; class Gammaproteobacteria; order Pseudomonadales; family Pseudomonadaceae; genus Pseudomonas; species Pseudomonas sp. B21-035. The sequence continues at coordinate 469,729 of NZ_CP087179.1, read as the reverse complement.
TCGATGGCGGTGCGGATTTCGTCGGCGTCATGGCCGTCGACATTGCGGATCACCTGCCAGTTGTAGGCTTCGAAACGCTTAGGGGTGTCATCGGTGAACCAGCCTTCGACTTCGCCGTCGATGGAGATGCCGTTGTCGTCGTAGAAGGCGATCAGCTTGCCCAGGCCCAGGGTACCGGCCAGGGAAGCGACTTCGTGGGAAATACCTTCCATCATGCAACCGTCACCCAGGAACACATAGGTGTGGTGGTCGACGACGTTGTGGCCTGCGCGGTTGAACTGGCCAGCCAGGACTTTTTCCGCCAGGGCGAAACCGACGGCGTTGGCCAGGCCCTGGCCCAGCGGGCCAGTGGTGGTCTCGACGCCCGGGGTGTAACCGAACTCCGGGTGGCCCGGGGTACGGCTGTGCAGTTGACGGAAGCTTTTCAGGTCGTCGATCGACAGGTCGTAGCCAGTCAGGTGCAGCAGCGAGTAGATCAGCATCGAACCGTGGCCGTTGGACAGCACGAAGCGGTCGCGGTCGGCGAAGTTCGGGTTGGTCGGGTTGTGCTTCAGGTAGTCACGCCACAGAACCTCGGCGATATCCGCCATGCCCATAGGGGCACCGGGGTGGCCGCTGTTGGCCTTTTGCACGGCATCCATGCTGAGGGCACGAATGGCGTTGGCACGCTCACGACGGCTGGGCATCGCTTATCTCCTGGGTGTTGAATTAGTTACGAAACGAAAAAAGGCGGCCATTTTCGCCCAGGCACGTGTCCGGGGGCAATGACGGATGGTCGATGCAGCATGATTTTCCTGTGATTGAGCAAAGAATCAGGCGTTAACCCGGGCAAACAGCCGGATCGGTCGCTTGGCCTGCGACGAATTGCCCCGCTTATCGAGCAATATCAAAACTTTTTGATATTGGCCTTGCGAGGCAATCGTTGCCTGACTAGACTGCCGCTCCATGAACCTACCCGTGCCGTCGATCCGCCAAGAGCAAAGCGATGCGCTGGCTGCCCTGTGCAAAGCCGGCGGCGATCCGCTGCGCCTTAACGTATTGCGCGCCCTGGCCAGCGATTCGTTCGGCGTACTGGAACTGGCGCAGATCTTCGCCATTGGCCAGTCGGGCATGAGCCATCACCTCAAGGTCCTGGCCCAGGCAGGCCTGGTCGCGACCCGCCGCGAAGGCAATGCGATCTTTTACCGCCGCGCCCTGCCCGATGGCCTGAGCCTGGGCGGCAAGCTGCATGCGGCATTACTTGAAGAAGTCGACGGGCTGAGTCTGGCCGATGAGGTCCAGGCCCGTATCGCCCAGGTGCAACAACGCCGGGCTGCCACCAGCCAGGACTTTTTCCTGCGTGTCGAAGAGAAATTTCGCGCCCAGCAGGATTTGATTGCCGGCTTGCCGCAGTACCGCGAAAGCTTGCTGGCCCTGCTCGACAAGCTCAGTTTTGAAGCCGGCGCCGAGGCCCTTGAAGTGGGCCCCGGCGATGGCGAGTTTCTTCCCGAGCTGGCCCGGCGCTTTGCCCGGGTCACCGCCCTGGACAACAGCCCGACCATGCTCGACCTGGCCCGTAGGGTCTGCGAGCGTGAAGGTCTGGCTAATGTGAACCTGCAGTTGGCCGATGCACTCAGTGCAACGGATGTGGAAGCCGACTGCGTAGTGCTGAACATGGTCCTGCACCATTTCAGCGCCCCGGCCGAAGCCCTGCGGCAGCTGGCCAACCGCGTGAAACCAGGCGGAAGCCTGTTGGTAACAGAGTTGTGCAGCCACGACCAGAGCTGGGCCAGAGAGGCCTGTGGCGATATCTGGCTGGGCTTCGAGCAGGACGACCTGGCCCGTTGGGCCAGCGCTGCGGGACTGGCTCCCGGGGACAGCCTCTATGTGGGCTTACGTAATGGTTTCCAGATTCAGGTCCGCCACTTTCAGCGACCGGCTGGCGACATCACCATCGGTAAATTTTAGGAACCCGTCGAGATGAGCGAATACTCCCTTTTCACCTCCGAGTCCGTGTCTGAAGGGCATCCGGACAAAATCGCCGACCAGATTTCGGATGCGGTGCTGGACGCCATCATCACCCAGGACAAATTCGCCCGCGTGGCGTGCGAAACCCTGGTAAAAACCGGCGTCGCGATCATCGCTGGCGAAGTCACCACCTCGGCCTGGGTCGATCTGGAAGACATCGTTCGCAAAGTCATCGTCGATATTGGTTACAACAGCTCCGACGTTGGCTTCGACGGCGCGACCTGCGCGGTCATGAACATCATCGGCAAGCAATCGGTAGACATCGCCCAGGGCGTTGACCGCAGCAAGCCTGAAGACCAGGGCGCCGGCGACCAGGGCCTGATGTTCGGCTACGCCAGCAACGAAACCGACGTGCTGATGCCAGCACCGATCTGCTTCTCGCACCGTCTGGTCGAGCGCCAGGCCGAAGCGCGCAAGTCCGGCCTGCTGCCGTGGCTGCGCCCGGACGCCAAATCGCAGGTTACCTGCCGTTACGAAGGCGGCAAAGTAGTGGGTATCGACGCCGTGGTGCTGTCGACCCAGCACAACCCTGAAGTGTCGCAAAAAGACCTGCAGGAAGCGGTGATGGAGCTGATCGTCAAGCACACCCTGCCGGCCGAACTGCTGCACAAGGACACCCAGTTCCACATCAACCCGACCGGCCAGTTCATCATCGGTGGCCCGGTAGGCGACTGCGGCCTGACCGGTCGCAAGATCATCGTCGACAGCTACGGCGGCATGGCCCGTCACGGCGGTGGCGCGTTCTCCGGCAAGGACCCGTCCAAGGTTGACCGCTCCGCCGCCTACGCCGGGCGCTACGTGGCCAAGAATATCGTCGCCGCCGGCCTCGCCGAGCGTTGCGAGATCCAGGTTTCCTACGCCATTGGTGTCGCTCAGCCGACGTCGATCTCGCTGAACACCTTCGGCACCGGCAAGATCTCCGACGACAAGATCGTCCAGCTGGTGCGCGAGTGCTTCGACCTGCGTCCGTACGCGATCACCACCATGCTCGACCTGCTGCACCCGATGTACCAGGAAACCGCTGCCTACGGTCACTTCGGCCGTATCCCGCAGCAGAAGACTGTCGGCGACGACACCTTCACCACCTTCACCTGGGAACGCACCGACCGCGTCGACGCCCTGCGCGCTGCTGCCGGTCTGTAAGGGCTGAAGCTACAAGCTGCAAGTTGCAAGCGAAGCCCCGGCCGGGTGACTGGTCGGGGCTTTTTCATTGGTCAAGACACATGACCTGACATGTTGAACACCTTCAAGGCGCTCAATCTTTCCTAGGCTTGGTATTCCACCCCGCCGAGCAAGGATGCTCGCCATGCAGCACACGCCCCTGCTGTCCCTTCTGCTCTTCTTCTGGCTGCTTCCGGCACACGCGCAGACTTGCCCCGACTGGCCGTCTGTTCAGGCCCGGGCTGAAATCCGCCAGCTCCAGCAGACGCTTGCCGACTGGGACGATCACTATCACCGTCAGGGTGTCTCGCTGGTCGCTGACGAACTCTATGACCAGAGCCGCACACGCCTGGGCCATCTGCAAAGCTGCTTCCCGACGCCAGCCAGGCCGCAGGACAGCCCGTTGAAAACCGCTGTCGGCCCCTTGCGCCACCCGATTGCCCATACCGGCCTTGGCAAGCTGGCCGACGATGCGGCGGTCAAAGCCTGGATGCACGGCAAGCAAGAGCTGTGGATTCAGCCCAAGGTCGATGGCGTGGCCGCTACCCTGGTTTATCGCGACGGCAAGCTGGTGCAACTGATCAGCCGCGGCGACGGCGTCCATGGCCACGACTGGAGCCGGCACATCCCGGCCCTGGGCACACTCAACCAGCAGTTGCCCGAGCCACTCGACCTGGTGCTCCAGGGCGAACTGTTCTGGCGCCTGGACGGCCACGTACAGGCCAATGCCGGCAGCCTCAACGCCCGCGGCAATGTCGCCGGCCTGCTGGCGCGCAAACGTATCAGTGCCGAACAGGGCGCGGTGGTCGGCTTGTTTGTCTGGGCCTGGCCACTGGGGCCGGCCGATCAGCGCGAACGACTCAAAGGCTTGAGCGCGTTGGGTTTTGAGCATAGCGAGCGTTACAGCGAGCCCTTGAGCAGCTTCGCCGAGGCTGCCCGCTGGCGCGAACACTGGTACCGCAGCCCGCTGCCCTTCGCCAGCGACGGCGTGGTGCTGCGCCAGGGCCAGCGCCCACACGGCAGTCGCTGGCAAGCGCGCGACCCGTACTGGGCAACCGCGTGGAAATACCCCTTTGCCCAGGCGCTGGCACAAGTCCGGGGCGTACACTTCAACATCGGCCGTACCGGGCGTATCACCCCGGTGCTGAAGATCGAGCCGGTGCAACTGGATGACCGGCAGATCCGCCAGGTCAGCCTCGGCTCCTTCCAACGCTGGCAGCAGCTGGACATCCGCCCCGGCGACCAGGTGGCCATCAGCCTCGCCGGGCTGACCATTCCACGCCTGGATGAGGTGGTGCACCGAAGTGTTCAACGCATGGACATCGCAACCCCTGACCCTGCCCACTACCACTCGCTAAGTTGCTGGCAACCCGGCGATGGCTGCCGTAGCCAATTCGTCGCCCGCCTCAATTGGCTCAGCTCCAAGCAAGGCCTGAACATGCCCCGTTTGGGCCCAGGCACCTGGGAAAAACTCATCGACAGTGGCCATGTGCAAGGCCTGGGCGACTGGCTCGACCTGCAGGATGAAGACTTGCAATCGGTGCCAGAGCTTGGCGAACGCAGCCGCCAGCAGTTACTGCAAGCCTTCGACCAGGCCCGCCAGCAACCCTTTGTTCGCTGGCTCAGTGCCCTCGGCGTTCCAGCCGCGACGCCGTTGGCAGCGGACACCACCTGGGCAGACCTGCGCCAGCGCGATGCCGGGCAATGGCTGGCCGAGCCGGGTGTTGGCCCAGGCCGCAGCGCGCAATTGCTGGCATTTTTCCGCTCACCGCAGGTGCAGATAGTGGCCGAACAATTGCGCAGACACACAATCGAGGGTTTCTAATTTCGCCGGATCAGGGCAGCATCATGGATTCTGCCAAGCCCGCGACAACGGAGCCCCTAATGAAACTGCTTTCCCCGCTTGCCCTGTTCACCGTCTGTTCACTCCTGGCCACGCCCCTGCTGGCTGCCGAACAACAGCCAGGCCTGACCGGTTGCGCAGCCAAGAAGCAAGCCATCAGCGAACAGATCGAACAGGCTCGCGCCCATGGCAACAGCAATCAGCAAGCCGGCCTGGAAAAAGCCCTCAGCGAAGTGACCGAGCATTGCACCGATGCCAGCCTGCGCAAAGAGCGCGAACAGAAAGTCCTCGATGCCCGTCACGAAGTGAACCAGCGCACCAAGGACCTGGACAAGGCCATGAAAAAAGGTGACGCCGAGAAGATCAACAAGCGCAAGGACAAGCTGGCAGAGTCCAAGCAGGAGCTGCAAGACGCTCTGAAAGAGCTGGAGAAGTAACTGACAGCGTTATTGTCGGAGCGGATTTATCCGCTCCCACAGCCACTCAGTGATTTCGAAACTCGGTATGACAGGCTTTGCACGCCGCCTCGACCTTGTCCATCGGCTCAGCCAGGTCAGCCGCCTTGAGCGGCTGGGTGCGGGTCACCGCGACCAGTTCGGCGGTACTGGCCTCCATCTGCCGAGCCAGGTCCTGGAAGCGTGCCTGCTTCTCCCAGACATCGGCGCGGGCGCTGGTATCATCCTCTTCGCGAACCTGTGGAAAGTGCTTCCAGGGCTCGCGGGACAGGTTGTCGAGCTTGACCGCGCCATCGGCGAACTTCTGCCCATCGAAGGCCAGGCGCCCACGCAGCATGCCGCCGAGGTCTTCACTGGTCTTGAGCATTTGCTTGAAGATCGTCTTGCGCTGGCCCAGTGGCGAGTTGGGATCGACCCCGCCACAGGCACTCAGGGTCAAACACGCCAGCAGTACAACAGAAAGTCGCTTGAGCATCTTGATCACTTCGGCTCACGGAAAAAGGCGGCCAGTATCCTCGCCTCACCGGCAAAGACCAATACCCTTATTAAAACTACGGTTTGCGAAAACGGCTGCAAGCCACGCCAACCGTCGAGGAACCCCGTTGATGAAACTTCCTTTGCGCCACCTCGGCTGGACCCTGTCGGTGCTGGCCCTGCTGGCCGGCTGCAACGGCAGCGCGCCGGAAAAACCCAAGCCACACCCGCTGGCTACCTACGTCGGCGCCACCTGGGAAGACCTGCCACAGGTCAGCGACAGCGACCTGGTCGCCGGTTTCGAGTCCTGGCGCAGTGCCTGCGAGCGGCTCAAGCGTGATGCGATCTGGGCCAACACCTGCAGCGCAGCGGCAGCCATTGCTGCCAGCCCGGCTGAAGTACGCAGCTTTCTTCAGGCGCAGCTGGACGTCTACAGCATGCGTTCGGCCGAGAACAACGCCAACGGCTTGATCACTGGTTACTACGAGCCGGTCTACCCCGGTAGCCTGACCCAGACCGACAGCGCCACTGTGCCGGTCTATGGCGTACCGGACGACATGATCGTGGTGGCGCTGGACAGCGTCTATCCCGAACTCAAGGGCAAGCGTCTGCGTGGCCGCCTCGAAGGCCGGGTACTCAAACCCTACGACACCGCAGAAACCATCAATGCCCAGGGCGCCAAGGCACCGGTACTGGCCTGGCTGACCGACCCGATGGACCTGCAGTTCCTGCAGATCCAGGGTTCTGGCCGCATCCAGCTGGAAGACGGCCGCCAACTGCGCATCGGCTATGCCGACCAGAATGGCCACCCCTATCGCCCGATCGGCCGCTGGCTGGTGGAACAAGGGCAATTGAAGAAAGAAGAAGTGACCATGGGCAGCATCCATGCCTGGGCCCAGAGCAATCCGGCGCGGGTTCCGGAACTGCTGGCGAGCAACCCCAGCTACGTGTTCTTCAGCACCCGCCCGGACAGCAACGAAGGCCCGCGCGGCTCGCTCAATGTGCCATTGACCGCCGGCTACAGCGTGGCCATCGACCGCAAGGTGATTCCGCTGGGCAGCCTGCTGTGGCTCTCGACCACGCGCCCTGATGGCGCGCCGGTGGTGCGTCCGGTGGCCGCCCAGGATACCGGCGGGGCGATCACCGGCGAAGTGCGCGCCGACCTGTTCTGGGGCACTGGCACTGAAGCCGGCAAACTGGCCGGCGACATGAAGCAGCAAGGCCAGATCTGGCTGCTGTGGCCCAAGGGCGCAGCCTTGCCGGCCGTGCCCCAGGTGCCGTGACGCGGCTCAGATCGAGACGAAGAAGAACGACGCGATCAGGCCCAGGCCGACGAACCACACCAGCGAACGCAGGGCGGCCCAGTCGGCCAGGTAGCAGATGATGTAGAGCAGGCGGCTGGTGATGTACAGCACCGCCAGCACGTCCTGGGTCACCTGCTCGGCGTTGCCGACGATGTCGGCGATGATCACTGCCGCGGCGAACGCCGGGAAAGCTTCGAAGCTGTTCAATTGCGCCGCGTGGGCCCTGCGCGGCAAGCCTTCGAGTTTGTCGAGGAAAGCCCGCGGGTCGTGGTTCTGGCGCAGGTTGAAGCGCCCGCTGGCAACCTTGGCGATGCTGGTACAGACAATGGGCAAAAACAACGCAATCAGTACACACCAGAAGGCAACAGTCATGGCCAAGTCCTTGTCAGTAGAATTATCAGAGTTTCATGATCAGCATGCCGATCAGCACCAGGGCACAGGCTAAGAGCCTCGGCCCGCCAAAAGGTTCTTTGAGGTAGCGCATGCCGAACAGCACCACCAGAATCACGCTGACCTCGCGCAGCGCCGCCGCCTCGGCCACCGACCCCAGTTGCATGGCCCAGAGCACCAGGGCATAGCTGAACAACACGCAAAAACCCACCGCCAGGCCCAAGCGCCACTGCAGCCGCCAGAACAGCATGAACGGCGCGCGCCGGGCCACCCCTGCCAGCAGCGGAAACGGCCAGGCACTGATCAGCGTCAGCCATACAAGATAGTCCAGCGGCTGCGACCACAGGCGGATCGCCTGGCCGTCGAGCCAGGTGTAGCAACCGATGCACAGGCCGATCAAGGCCACCACCGGCAGCATCGACCAGGGCAGCCGGTCACCGCCGCCGCCCTGCCAGAGCAGGCAGGCCATGCCACAGGGAATGAGCAGGATGCCGATGATCTGCTGGCTGCTCAGGGCTTCGCCGGCAAAGGTCAGGGTCAGCGCCAGCACCACCAGCGGCGACAGGCCGCGCATCAACGGATAGACCAGCCCCAGGTCACCGACCCGATAGGCCTGTATCAGCAGGAACCGGTAGAAGAGTTCAAACACTGCCGAGGCCAGCATCCACGGCCAGACCTCGGCCGGCGGCACCTGGACGAACGCGACCATGGCGAGGGCAAATACCAGCGCCACCACGTCCATGCTGGCAATCACCAGCAGGCGTTCGCCGCTGAATTTGATCAGGGTGTTCCAGGTCGCGTGCAGCAGCGCCGCGACCAATACCAATGAGGTGGCTAACACGCAATGGTCCTTGGCAAGGCAGGTGAGGTCATCAATGGCCAGGCGCTATATAACCACTTCAGCACAGGCGGCTGGAAACGAAATCGAAAGAACGCGGTCAACGAAACCAGTCAAAAGTGTGTCCCGAAGCCCTCGGCAGGTCATCAAAGAAATGCCCGAGGCTATCGGGTGTCGACTTGGAAGCCACTACAGGACCTAGGATGCTTGAGCTCGTTGCTGCGTTTATCTGTTTGACCACCCTCCTCACCTATGTAAATTACCGTTTCATCGGCCTGCCCCCAACCATCGGCGTGATGGTCACCGCCTTGCTGTTCTCGCTGCTGCTGCAAGGCTTGAGCGTGATCGGCTACCCCGGCCTGGAAGAGCGCGTGCAGGGTTTGATGAACCAGATCGACTTCAACGATCTGCTGATGCACTGGATGCTGTCGTTCCTGCTGTTCGCCGGCGCCTTGCACGTAAACCTTGCCGACCTGCGCAGCTACCGCTGGCCGATCGGGCTGCTGGCGACCGTCGGCGTGCTGATCGCCACCGTGGTCATCGGCTTTCTCGCCCACTGGATTTTCGCCCTGTTCGGCTGGCATGTGAGCCTGCTCTACTGCCTGCTGTTCGGTGCCTTGATCTCGCCGACCGACCCGATCGCGGTTCTCGGCGCACTGCGTACCGCCAATGCCTCCAAGCCACTGAAGACCACCATCGTTGGCGAGTCGCTGTTCAACGACGGCACTGCAGTCGTGGTGTTCACCGTATTGCTGGGCATCGCCCAGCTTGGCGAAACACCGACGGTGGCCGACACCGCGATCCTGTTCGCCCGCGAAGCCATTGGCGGCATTCTGTTCGGCGGCCTGGTGGGCTACATCACCTACCGCATGATCAAAAGCATCGAGCAGTACCAGGTCGAGGTCATGCTGACCCTGGCACTGGTGATCGGCGGTTCGGCCATGGCCTATGAGCTGCACGTTTCGGCGCCGATCGCCATGGTCGTGGCCGGCCTGATCATCGGCAACCTGGGCCGCAACCTGGCAATGAACGACATGACCCGCCGCTACCTGGACGGTTTCTGGGAACTGATCGACGACATGCTCAACGCCCTGCTGTTCGCCCTGATCGGCCTGGAGCTGTTGCTGCTGCCATTCTCGTGGATGCACCTGGCGGCGGCCGGCGTGCTGGCGGTGGCGATCCTGCTGTCGCGCCTGCTGACCGTGGCACCGGCCATCCTGATGCTGCGCCGTTGGCGCACCGTTCCGCGCGGTACCGTGCGGGTGCTGACCTGGGGTGGCCTGCGTGGCGGTGTGTCGGTGGCCCTGGCGCTGTCGCTGCCATCGGGCACCGAGCGTGATCTGCTGCTGAGCATCACCTACATCGTGGTGCTGTCGTCGATCCTGCTGCAGGGCCTGACGATCGGCCGGGTGGTGCGCGGGGTTACCGAGCAGCCTTGAGACCGCTATCGCTGGCAAGCCTGCTCCCACAGGGATATATGGGAGCCGGCTTGCCGGCGGCGCCTATCACTCCACCGCGGTATCGAACTGATCCTTGATGTACTTGATCTCAGTGCGCCCGTGCGGCGCCGGCAAGCCGTCTTCACCGAGGTTGACGAAGACCATGCGGTCGACGGTGAGGATGCTCTTGCGGGTGATCTTGTTGCGCACTTCGCACTTGAGGGTGATCGAGGTGCGGCCGAATTCGGTGGCGGTGATGCCCAGTTCGATGATGTCGCCCTGGCGCGAAGCGCTGACGAAGTTGATCTCCGAGATGTACTTGGTCACCACGCGCTGGTTGCCCAGCTGGACGATCGCATAGATCGCCGCCTCTTCGTCGATCCAGCGCAGCAGGCTGCCGCCGAACAGGGTGCCGTTGGGGTTGAGGTCTTCGGGTTTTACCCATTTGCGGGTGTGGAAATTCATCGTTACTCCTGACCTTGGCCTCTGAAAAACAAGCACCGAAGGGCAATCTCAGCCCTTGGGCTCTTGCGTTACATGGTAGTCCCATTCCGGGGGATTCGACCATTACGACCATTGGTCAGTAGCCAGCAAAATTCCGCTCGGCACGCTTTGACAGCCCAATCGATGCGGCTAGCCTGAGCATGTGATCCGCAGATCACTCCAGGTAGTCGGACCACCGGAACTTGGCATACGGCGCGGCAGCACCGGCATCGCAGGAAGCGAAGCTCCGGGCAGTGCCAGTGGAGAGCATCCGAGGCTCACCATTGACCTACTCGTACAGTGAAAAGGAATCCACTCATGTCCAGAGTTATCGACGTCAGCATCAACTTCGACACCGAAACCATCCTCAAGAAATTCCCCAATCCGAGCAAAGACCCGAACAAGCCCACGTTCATCCCGCCAGAACACATCTACATGGTCACCTACCAGGACAACGTCATCTCTGGCCAGGCCGGCGGCGAGTTGCACCTCAAGGGTCGCGTAGGTGATGTCGTGCGCTGGCGTGAACAGAGCATTTCCTTTGGCTTCGAGCAGTCGGTGATCCTCTATGGGTTCGTTTGCGACGACCCCAATCACCAACTGCTGGAAGACCCTCGGGCACTGAAGGCCAAAGTGCAATCGGCCGTGCCCAATGCCAACAACAAAACCGTGCCGACCTGCCAGATCAACGACAACTACTACTGGCGTGGCGACTTGCTTGCGCAAGGCAAGGTCACCTACCACTTCAAGTTCATGATCGTCGATCGTGATTGCAAGTGCTGCGGCTACTTCGAATGGGATCCGTTCATCACCATCACCAACTGATCCAGGGCAAGCGCCGCCGGCCAGCCGGCGGCGCACACCGCAACCCGCCCCAATTGGTGCTCATGGAAGGAGCTCATCATGGCTACGGAGAAACCTGAACACGTTGTACTGATCGTCGATGCCCAGGGCCTGCTTGCCTCGCTCGACCCTTTGCCCGGCAACCCGGGTACGCCCGTCGCGCTCAACCCTCGCCACCTGTGCATCTTGCACACCCGAGCGGAGCCGGACGGCTCTCTGCTTGTCGACTCCCCCCGACTGACCCTCGAAGCCGGGACCCCGCTACTGCTGCGCATGGTGCCGGTAGCACTGCTCGGCGAAGAAATACTGTTCAGCCACAGCCCTGCCAGCACGCCGCCGCTGACAATCGAGCTGATCGAACAGCACAATCTGCGCCTGGCACGTCCGGAGGCATCCGCACCATTGCAACCGTCGTGCCGCGAGGTCGACGACTACCACTGGCATCTGCACAGCGACCATCCGGGCGAATTCAAGCTGACCTGGCAGGTAATGCTGCTGACCCAGGGCTGCGAGCCGCTGGCATACCTGAGCCTGCACCTGGACCTGCTGGTCACGGCGCCGACCGGCTGAGCCGCAGATTTGTCTTTAGCGCTTGGGAAGCTCGAAAAGCCCGGCTATAATCGCCCGGCATTATTCGACGGTGGCTGCATTGGCCACCGTTCCCGCCACCTGTCCGAGGGGCGCTGCAGCAGGTTCAACCTGTCAGGCTCGGATGGGGCGTTGTCCCGCCAGGCCTGCCTGCGGACACTAAACGCACAACGGCGCCCATTCGCACACTACGAATGGAGGCTCTCAATGAGCGCTGTAAACACGCCTGCTGGTTTTACCGATTACAAAGTCGCCGACATCTCCCTGGCTGCCTGGGGCCGTCGCGAGACCATCATTGCCGAATCGGAAATGCCAGCGCTGATGGGCCTGCGCCGCAAGTACCTTGAAGAGCAACCGCTCAAGGGTGCGAAAATCCTCGGCTGCATCCACATGACCATTCAGACCGCCGTGCTGATCGAAACCCTGGTCGCCCTGGGTGCCGAAGTGCGCTGGTCGTCCTGCAACATCTTCTCGACCCAGGACCAGGCCGCTGCCTCCATTGCCGCTGCCGGCATCCCTGTGTTCGCCTGGAAAGGCGAGACCGAGCAAGAGTACGAGTGGTGCCTGGAGCAGACCATCCTCAAGGATGGCCAGCCATGGGACGCCAACATGATCCTCGACGACGGCGGCGACCTCACCGAGCTGCTGCACAAGAAATACCCGGCGGTACTGGAGCGCGTCCACGGCGTCACCGAAGAGACCACCACCGGTGTGCACCGCCTGCTCGACATGCTGGCCAAGGGCGAGCTGAAAGTCCCGGCGATCAACGTCAACGACTCGGTCACCAAGAGCAAGAACGACAACAAGTACGGCTGCCGTCACAGCCTCAACGATGCCATCAAGCGCGGCACCGACCACCTGCTGTCGGGCAAGCAGGCGCTGGTCATCGGTTACGGTGACGTGGGCAAGGGCTCGGCCCAGTCGCTGCGTCAGGAAGGCATGATCGTCAAGGTTTCCGAAGTTGACCCGATCTGCGCCATGCAGGCCTGCATGGACGGCTTCGAGCTGGTCTCGCCGTTCATCGACGGTATCAACAACGGCACCGAAGCGAGCATCGACAAGGCCCTGCTGGGCAAGATCGACCTGATCGTGACCACCACCGGTAACGTCAACGTTTGCGATGCCAACATGCTCAAGGCCCTGAAAAAGCGCGCCGTGGTCTGCAACATCGGCCACTTCGACAATGAAATCGACACCGCTTTCATGCGCAAGAACTGGGCCTGGGAAGAAGTCAAACCACAGGTACACAAGATCCACCGTACCGGCCACGGCGACTTCGACCCACAGAACGACGACTACCTGATCCTGCTGGCCGAAGGCCGCCTGGTGAACCTGGGCAACGCTACCGGTCACCCAAGCCGGATCATGGACGGCTCGTTCGCCAACCAGGTCCTGGCACAGATCTTCCTGTTCGAACAGAAGTACGCCGACCTGCCAGCCGCTCAGAAAGCCGAGCGCCTGACCGTTGAAGTCCTGCCGAAGAAACTCGACGAAGAAGTGGCCCTGGAAATGGTCCGCGGCTTCGGTGGTGTAGTGACCCAACTGACCCCGCAACAGGCCGAATACATCGGCGTGACTGTTGAAGGGCCATTCAAGCCACACGCCTACCGTTACTGAAAGTTGGTAGCTGCAAGCTGCAAGCTGCAAGCGGTTCGCGCCGCTTCTGCTTGTCGCTTGCGGCTTGTAGCTTGCCGCTGAAGAGAACCTTCTATGTCTCAGGAACGTCGTTACAGCTTCGAGTTCTTCCCGACCAAGACCGATGCTGGACATGAAAAACTGCTCGCCACTGCCCGCCAGCTGGCCAGCTACAACCCGGATTTCTTCTCCTGCACCTACGGTGCCGGTGGCTCGACCCGCGACCGCACGCTGAACACCGTGCTGCAGCTGGAAAGCGAAGTGAAAGTCCCCGCCGCCCCGCACCTGTCGTGCGTCGGCGACAGCAAGGACGACCTGCGCTCGCTGCTGACCCAGTACAAGGCAGCCGGCATCCAGCGCATCGTCGCCTTGCGCGGCGACCTGCCGTCGGGCATGGGCATGGCCAGCGGTGAGCTGCGCTACGCCAACGAACTGGTGGAGTTCATCCGCCAGGAAAGCGGCGATCACTTCCATATCGAAATCGCCGCCTACCCGGAGATGCATCCCCAGGCGCGCAACTTCGAGGACGACCTGAAGAACTTCGTGCGCAAGGCCAACGCCGGCGCCGACAGCGCCATCACCCAGTACTTCTTCAACGCCGACAGCTACTTCTATTTCGTCGAGCGCGTGCAGCAGCTGGGTGTGGATATTCCGGTAGTACCGGGGATCATGCCGATCACCAACTACAGCAAGCTGGCGCGCTTCTCTGACGCTTGCGGCGCCGAGATCCCACGCTGGATCCGCAAGCAGCTGGAAGCCTACGGCGACGATGTGAAGAGCATCCAGGCCTTCGGTGAAGACGTCATCACCCGCATGTGCGAGCAACTGCTGCAAGGCGGCGCTCCAGGGTTGCACTTCTACACCTTGAACCAGGCCGACCCGAGCCTGGCGATCTGGAACAACCTCAAGTTGCCCCGCTGATCGAACCGCTACACCGCAGGTAACAATTGCGTCAGAATACTGAAAAGGCCTTTAGCTTACGCTAAGGGCCTTTCTGCATTCCTGCCCCCAGACGGATTTTCGTGCCTTCATGCGCCAAGGACTTACCCCTGCTCGACCGCAACTCGTTTACCTGGTCTTCGGGCCGCCCACCTACCACCAGGAAGCCCAGTTCAGCATCGTCAGCGCCCTGGCCAACCTGCGCAAGACACCCGGGGAAGCACTTGATATCCAGGTTTACAGCGACAATCCCGAACCCTACCGGCACCTGCCGGTAACTGTTCATCCACTCGACGCCGCCACCCGTGAAGCCTGGAACCAGCCCTACGGCTACCACTTTCGCAGCAAGCACGTGGTGCTGCGTCAGGTGCTGGCCAGCGCGCCCATGGCCGTGCTGATCGATACCGACACGTTCTTCCATCAGTCGCCCATCGAGCTGTTCCGCCGGGTCAAGCCAGGCACCCTGCTGTGCAATGCCATCGGCAGTACCTATGGCAATGATCCTCAGTGCCCGCTGTTCCAGAGCCTGGCAGCAATGCTCGAAGAACGCGGGCTGGCCGACCGGCACATGCCGCTGCTGAACTCCGGGGTGATTGGCCTGATGCAGGAAGATGCGCCATTGCTGGACCGCTCCATCGCCTTGATGGACGAGTACTACCCCCACGCCAACGGCGCCTACACCCTGGAGGAGTTCTGCCTGGGCGTGGCCGCCTACCGGCAGATGCAGGTCAACCAGTGCACCGACCTGATCCATCACTACTGGAGCCGCAAGCAGTTGTTCCGGGCCAAGGTCCAGGCCTGGCTGGCCAAGCACCAGCACGCGCCCCTGAGCGAAGAGGCACTGGCGGATGTCACCCGCGTCAACGCCCAGTTGCCCAAACCGCCGACCTTGCAACGCCTGGGCTACAAGGCGCTGAGCCTGGCCCTGCCGAGCGAACAGCGCCAGTTCATGCGCGAGTTGCTCAATGGCTGCTACGACTACCCCAACGAGTTCGACCGCGCCTGCGCTACGGCCTGGTGGGACAAGGCCCTGGACAATGCCAGGGCTCGCCATCCGCGGCCGATCTGCGCCGATACCCTGCAGCGATGGTTCGAGCACCCAGGCATGCGCCTGTCGCTGGGCCGCAAGCACCGCACGGTGCGTGATTCACTGTTAAAGCGATCACAGCGCTGACAGCCAGGCTGGCTCGACATGCACGGCTACTAGCCATAGCCGTGCACACGTCGTAATCTCCAGCCATGCCCAATTTCACCCGCCTGTTGACCGCGCTGATCCTCACTTGCCTGAGTGCCTTTGCCCACGGCGAGAAGCTGCGTATCGTCACCGAACCCTGGGCCCCCTACGTCTATCTCGAAGACGGCCAGGCCAAAGGCATCGACTATGAGGTCACCGCCGAGGTATTCAAGCGCCTGGGGGTCGAGGTGGAATGGCAGTTCCTGCCCTGGAAGCGCTGCCTGGCGATGATCGAGCAGGGCCTGGCCGATGGCGTGCTGGACATCTTCCAGACCGAACAGCGCGACAGCCAGTTGTTCTACCCCAGCGAGCCGCTGTCCGACGTCGAATTTACCCTGTTCTATGCCAACGCTCGCCCGCACAAGGTCAAGCGCCTGGAAGACCTGCGCGGCCTTACCGTCGGCACTTCGCCCGGTTACAGCTATGGTGGCGCGTTTATCGACTCACCACTGTTCACCCGCGAGCCGGCCCCCACTCACGAGGCCAACTTCGGCAAGCTCCAGCGCGGACGTATCGACCTGTTGATCACCGACCGCCGTGTGGGCCGCTATATGATCAAGACATTGGGCCTGGAACAGCAGATCAGCGAACTGCCTCTGGTGATCAGCCGCCACAGCCAGTACCTGGCGGTGCGCCGCAATGTCGGCATGGACCTGCTGGCCCAGCGCTTTGCCGCCGAGCTGCGGCGCTTCAAGCGCGAGCCGGCCTATGCCGCGCTGCATGCACGCTACGCCGGCACTGCGGAAAACTTTCCAACCGCCGTTGAGCAGCAGGAAAGCAGCATGCGCTGAATGCTCTGTTATACTCGGGCCTTCCCGCCAGGCTTACGCCCGGACGCTCGGCCTTGCAAAAGGCATCCCGACCGGCAGGACAGCGCGGCCCAGAGCCCGCCCGCCGCCCCGGATGCGCATTGAAGACCCTGCTGGACCGGACGCGATAGCATCAGCTGATGCCCGTCGCGCCAGGCAAGATTATCCCATCGGGCTCAGTCCCCATTAGAACAGGATTACTCATGTCCTTTGCTTCCCTCGGTCTCTCCGAGGCTCTAGTTCGCGCCATCGAGGCTGCGGGCTACACCCAGCCCACTCCGGTGCAACAGCGGGCCATTCCCGCCGTGTTGCAAGGCCGCGACCTGATGGTTGCTGCCCAGACAGGTACTGGTAAAACCGGCGGTTTCGCCCTGCCGATCCTTGAACGCCTGTTCCCCGGTGGTCACCCGGACAAATCCCAGCGCCATGGCCCACGCCAGCCGCGGGTACTGGTGCTGACCCCGACGCGCGAACTGGCCGCCCAGGTTCACGACAGCTTCAAGGTTTACGCCCGCGACCTCAAATTCGTCAGCGCCTGCATCTTTGGTGGCGTCGGCATGAACCCACAGGTTCAGGCCATGGCCAAGGGTGTCGACGTGCTGGTGGCCTGCCCCGGCCGCCTGCTGGATCTCGCCGGCCAGGGCAGCGTTGACCTGTCCCACGTCGAGACCCTGGTGCTCGACGAAGCCGACCGCATGCTCGACATGGGCTTCATCCATGATGTGAAGAAGGTCCTTGCCCGCCTGCCGGCCAAGCGTCAGAACCTGCTGTTCTCGGCGACCTTCTCCAAAGACATTACTGACCTTGCCGACAAGCTGCTGCACAACCCCGAGCGCATCGAGGTCACGCCGCCGAACACCACAGTCGAGCGTATCGAGCAGCGCGTCTACCGCCTGCCGGCCAGCCACAAGCGCGCCTTGCTGGCACACCTGATCACCACCGGTGCGTGGGAACAGGTGCTGGTGTTCACCCGTACCAAGCATGGCGCCAACCGCCTGGCCGAGTACCTGGAAAAACACGGCCTGACCGCCGCCGCGATCCACGGCAACAAGAGCCAGAACGCGCGCACCAAGGCCCTGGCCGACTTCAAGGCCGGCAGCGTGCGCATCATGGTTGCCACCGATATCGCCGCCCGTGGCCTGGACATCGACCAGTTGCCGCACGTGGTCAACTTCGAACTGCCCAACGTTGAAGAAGACTACGTTCACCGTATCGGCCGTACCGGTCGTGCCGGTCGTTCGGGCGAGGCCATCTCGCTGGTCGCTCCGGATGAAGAAAAACTGCTCAAGAGCATCGAGCGCGTTACCCGCCAGAAGATCCCGGATGGCGACCTGATGGGCTTTGATGCCTCCAAGGTCGAAGCCGAGAAACCCGAGACCCGTGAGCGTCCGCAAAACAGTCCGCGTGGTGGCCGTGGCCAGCGCGCCGATGGCAGCAATGCCGGTAGCGGCGGTCGCAAGGACAAGGGTAAGGACCAGGGCAAAGACAAAGGCCGCGACAAGGACAAGGAAAAAACCGCGGAGAAATCCGCCGGTGGTCGCCAGGAGCGCAAGCCCCGCGACAACAAACCGCGGCAGGCCCAGTCGGGCCAGCCAGGTGTTCCGCAAGTTCCGGCCAATCGTGATCCGGAAGAGTTCCTGGATGACGAAGTCGACAACTTCGGCAACCGCGCCGACTACGTCAGCCCTTACCAGAACAAGGGCAACCAGGGCCGTAACCGTCGTCCGGGCGCACCTGCCCAGACCGGCACCGGCGCCAGCACCGGTGGCCAGCCACGTGGCGGCCAGCCGCGCAGCAACAACGGTCCGCGCAGCGGTGGTGGTGCTTCGGCCAATGGCGAGAAGCGCGGCGGCGGTGCCCGTAATGGTGGCGGCAGCCGCGACGGTGGCGGTCGCAATCGCCGCCCGGCGCGCGACGATCAAGCGAGCAAAGAGCCGGCCGTGCGCAATCCGCGTGAGGGCCAGCCGCAGCCGAAGATCGTCCACAAGGAGTCGAAGGTCGACCGCTTCCCGACTGCCGAACAGCTCGAGCAGCTGCCAAGCCGTCCACGTGGCGAGAAGCCTGCGCTGCTGACGCGTAACCGCTGATTCAGCGACCGCGCCAACAAAAACGCCGCCCCTAGGGGCGGCGTTTTCGTTTATGCAGCAAGCATTACTTCTGCTTGATGCCTTCGATCGAGATGTCCAGATCCAGGGTCTGCGAAGACGGGCCTGGGCCTTTGATGCCGAAGTCGTTCAGGTTCAGCGTGGTCTTGGCGTTGAAGCCGGCGCGCTCGCCGCCCCATGGATCCTTGCCTTCACCGTTGAAGGTGGCCTTGAAGATGACTGGCTTGGTGACGCCGTGCAGGGTCAGGTCGCCAGTCACGTCAGCAGTTTTCTCACCGGTCGATTTGACAGCGGTGGAGACGAACTTGGCCTCTGGGAACTTGCTCACATCGAGGAAATCTTTGCTGGCGATGTGCTTGTCACGCTCGGCGTGGTTGGACCACAGGCTGGCGGTTTTCAGGTCGACGGCGATCTTGCTGGCTTCAGGCTTGGCGGCGTCCCAGCTGAAGGAGCCATCGAAGTCCTTGAAGGTGCCGTGGATGAAGCTGTAGCCCAGGTGGCTGATCTTCCAGTCAACGAAGGCGTGCTGGCCTTCCTTGTCGATCTTGTAGTCTGCTGCCATTGCCTGACCGGCCGAGAACAGTGCGGTACCGAGCGCCAGAGCGGCAAAAGTCTTTTTCAACATGCGTCTATATCCCTTTTGGAGTTGAGGTTGAACATCAAGCTTTGCGGCCCAGCATGCGGATCAGGGTCGCGTCACGGTCGATAAAGTGGTGTTTCAGGGCTGCCAGGCCGTGCAGCCCGGCAAAGATCACCAGGCCCCAGGCCAGGTAGAAATGGATCTCGCCGGCGACATCGGCCTGATCGGGCAGGTTGCTGACCAGCGCCGGCACTTCAAACAGGCCGAACACCGGGATGCCAACGCCGTCGGCGGTAGAAATCATGTAGCCGGCGAACATCACCGCGAACAGCCCCAGGTACAGCAGGCCATGGCCGGCCTTGGAGGCGAGGCGGGTGAGTTTGCCGTGGTTGGGCAGCGCTGGCGGCGGTGGGCTGAGAAAGCGCCAGAGCACGCGCAGGAGCATCACACCGAGCAGCACCAGGCCGATACTTTTGTGCAGGTCGGGGGCGTCTTTGCGCCATGGGCTGTAGTAGTCCAGGCCCATCATCCACAGGCCCAGGCCGAACAGGCCGAATACAGCCAGTGCAACACCCCAGTGCAGGACGATGCTGACAAAGCCATAACGAGAAGGTGAGTTGCGCAGTTGCATTGCCGTGTTTCCCTGTAAGAACTGTGCTCAGACTAACGATTTATTAATCGAATAAAAGCAGAAAAACTTGCTCTGAAATATCGAGAAATATGATCTTTAGTATGAAACGAAGCTATTAAGGAAACATTAACTACGTGGGAAGGGAAGACCCTGCGGGCCTTGGGGCCGCTGCGCGGCCCATCGCCGGCAAGGCTGGCTCCCACAGGTTCGGTGTGTACTTGCCCCTGTAGGAGCCGGCGTTGCCGGCGATGAAGTCAGCGCATTACTGCGCCTTGGCCTGGGTGTTGGCTACCGGCTTTTTCACTGGTTCCGCCTTGGCGGCGGCTTTTTTCGCAGGCGCAGCCTTGGCTGCGGTTTTCTTCGGCTGTTGCGCCTTGGCTGCCGGCTTTTTCGCCGGTGCCTGCTTGGCCGCTGGTTTGGCCGGAGCGGCTTTCACCGGCGCCTTGGCTGGCTCTTCCTTGGCAACCGGGGCGACCGCAGGTGCTGGCGCCGGCGCAGGGGCCGGAGCCACCTCGGCCTGCTTGGCCGCTGGCTGCTCGGCAGGCTTGTCATCGCTACCGAACATGCGCTTGAAGAAGCCTGGCTTGCCCTCTTCCTTCTTCACCGGCTCTTCGGCCTTGGCCGGCTTGTCGGACGATCCGCCAAACAGGTTGCTGAAGAAATTACCTTTGCTCGCCGCGGCAGCCGCGGTGCCGGCAGCGGCCGTGGCGGCAACCGCCTTGACCGGCTCGAACGACTTGCCCGCGGCCAGGTCCTGGACCTGGCTGGCAGCGCGCTGGCCACTGCGCAGAGCGCCTTCGAGGGTGCCCGGGTACATCGCATCGGTGTGCTCGCCAGCAAAGGCAACCCGCTGCACCGGACGCTCCCACAGGCGCCAGTACTTGCTGATCTGCCCAGGGCCATAGGCCAGGTAGGCGCCACCGGTACCCACGTCAGTGCTGTAACGGCGTACTTCGTAGCCGGTGAAGGCGCCACGGGCTTGCGGGTAGAAGGCGTGCAGACGGATCAGCACCTGGTCGACCATCTGCTTGTCGCCAAAGGCTTGCAGCAGGCGCGCGTTGTCACCGGAGAGGTTGATCACCACGTTAGCGCCGCCCTTGAGCGCAGGCTCGATCCAGAGCATGCCCAGGCCGGTGTTGCTGTAGATCTCGCCAGACATCCGCGCGCGGCTTTCCCACACCGGGGTCTTGAACTTGAGCATCAGCTGGTCGCGCCAGCCGTAGTTGGTGCCCTTGAGGGCGGCCAGGTGCTTGGTGTCCAGGCCCGGAGTCATCTGGATCTTCGACAGCGCGCGCAGCGGTACGGCCAGCACGACGTAGTCGGCCTGGTAACCGACGCTGCCAACCTTGACGGTGACGCCGTCCTTGTCCTGGATGATGGCGCTGACCGGCGACTGGGTCTTGATGGTTTTCAATTGCTTGACGAAGGCCTGGGCCAGCACCGGGCTACCACCTGGCAGGCGTGCGGCGCGCAGGTCACGGTCGCTGACGCCGCGGTAGACGCGGGTCTGCTGGGCGAAATAGAGCAGCGACAGGCGCGACGGCTCGTCATAGCGGGTACGGATCTGCTGGTTGACCAGCTGGCGCGCGGTGGCCGGCAGTTGCAGCTTGTCGAGCCAGCCGGAAACGTTGAGCTGGTCGAGGGCGAACAGGGTGCTGTTGGCCGCCGGGTTCAGCGGATCGTCGATCGAGCGTGCGAGGTCGTCGAGGGTCTTCTCGTAACGCTTGAGCGCTTCGGCGGTGGCCGGTTGCTTGGTGCTGAGGTCGGCGGCGCTGAAATACTCGCCATCGATCAGGTAACCCGGGGTACGCACGAACTCAGGTGCCGGCAAGGTGCTGAGCTTGAAGGCATCCAGGTACTGGTTGAGCACCGGCTGGGCCTTGCTGTTGCCGATCCATTCACTGGTGGCCAGGCCCGAGCGCCCGCCCATACCGGTCTTGGCTTCCAGCAGGGTCACCTGCCAGCCCTTGTTCTGCAACTCATAGGCGGCTGTCAGGCCGGCCAGACCGCCACCGACGACGATTGCCGTCGGGGCCTTGTCCTTGGCCAGCGCAGTGCCGCTGAACAGTCCTATCATTACCAGCGCACAGGCGCGCAGCCAACCAGCAGACATTCGGCGAACTCCGGATCAAAGCAGAAGTGTTTGGGGGGATCCCCCAGAAAGAGTAGCCGAAGGATACGCCACGCCAAGCGCCCCCGCCAGCAACGCCAGCACCCTGATTGCAGCGCACGGGTTGTTCTCGACCGGCGCATTGCATAGGCTTGCGCGGCATGTCCGAGCCGCCGTCGCCAGGAGAATCGAAATGGGCCTCAACCAACAGTGGATGCAACGTGACCTCAAGGTCCTGTGGCACCCCTGCACCCAGATGAAAGATCACGAACAACTGCCGCTGATTCCGATCAAGCGCGGCGAAGGCGTGTGGCTGGAAGACTTCGAAGGCAAGCGCTACCTCGACGCCGTCAGCTCCTGGTGGGTCAACGCCTTCGGCCATGCCAACCCGCGCATCAACCAGCGCATCAAGGACCAGGTCGACCAGCTTGAGCACGTGATTCTCGCAGGCTTCAGCCACCAGCCGGTGATCGAGCTGTCCGAGCGCCTGGTGCAGATCACCCCCGAAGGCCTGGACCGGGTGTTCTACGCCGATAATGGTTCGTCCTGTATCGAAGTGGCGCTGAAAATGAGCTTTCACTACTGGCTGAACAAAGGCCAGCCAGAGAAGAAGCGCTTCGTCACCCTGAGCAACAGCTATCACGGCGAGACCATCGCGGCGATGTCGGTCGGCGACGTGCCGTTGTTCACCGAGACCTACAAGGCGCTGCTGCTCGACACCATCAAGGTGCCAAGCCCCGATTGCTACCTGCGCCCCGAGGGCATGGGCTGGGAAGAGCACTCGCGCAACATGTTCGCGGCCATGGAGCAGACCCTGGCTGAACACCACGCCACGGTCGCCGCGGTGATCGTCGAACCGCTGATCCAGGGCGCCGGTGGCATGCGCATGTACCACCCGGTATACCTCAAGCTGCTGCGCGAGGCCTGTGACCGCTATGGCGTGCACCTGATCCACGACGAGATCGCCGTGGGCTTTGGCCGCACCGGGACGATGTTCGCCTGCGAACAGGCCGGCATCCGCCCGGATTTCCTGTGCCTGTCCAAGGCCCTGACCGGTGGCTACCTGCCGCTGGCCGCGTGCCTGACCACCAACGAGGTGTACAGCGCCTTCTACGACGATTACCCGACCCTGCGCGCCTTCCTCCACTCGCACAGCTACACCGGCAACCCACTGGCCTGTGCCGCGGCGCTGGCGACCCTGGATATCTTCGCGCAGGACAATGTCATCGAGGCCAACAAGGCCCTGGCCCAGCGCATGGCCAGCGCCACCGAGCACCTGGTCGACCACCCGCAAGTTGGCGAAGTGCGCCAGACCGGCATGGCCCTGGCCATCGAGATGGTCCAGGACAAGGCCAGCAAGACCGCCTACCCGTGGCAGGAACGCCGTGGCCTGAAGGTCTTCGAGCACGCCCTGAGCCGTGGCGCCCTGCTGCGCCCGCTGGGCAGCGTGGTGTATTTCCTGCCGCCATACGTGATCACCCCGGAGCAGATCGACTTCCTCGCCGAGGTGGCCACCGAGGGTATCGACATTGCCACCAGCAGCCGCGTCAGCGTGGCAGTGCCGGCTGATTTTCACCCTGATTTCCGCGATCCGGGCTAACAGCATCGCGGGGCAAGCCCGCTCCTGCAAAGATCCCTGTAGGAGCGGGCTTGCCCCGCGATGAAGCCCGCACTGCCAACACATTTTTAGAGTTAGTACATGAGACTGTCCCGCTTTTTCATCGACGCCCCCCTGAGCCTCGGCGCCCACGACCTGCCCGAAGCCCAGGCCCACTACATCGGCCGCGTGCTGCGCATGGCGGTTGGCGATGCCGTGCAACTGTTCGACGGCAGCGGCCAGGAGTTTCGCGGCCAACTGCTGGAAGTCGGCAAGAAAACCGTCCGCGTGCAGCTCGACGAAGCCTTCGCCGGGCAAGCCGACTCCAGCCTGCAAGTTCACCTCGGCCAGGGCCTGTCGCGCGGCGAGCGCATGGACTGGGCAATCCAGAAGGCCACCGAACTGGGCGTCAGCGCTATCACCCCGATCGTCAGCGAGCGCTGCGAAGTACGCCTCAAGGATGAACGCGCCGACAAGCGCATGGCTCATTGGCGCCAGGTGGCGATCAGCGCCTGCGAGCAATGCGGGCGCTCCAGCGTACCGGTCATCCACCCGCCACAGCCGCTGGCAGACTGGCTCAAGGCCTGCGACCAGGACCTCAAGCTGGTCCTGCACCCGGTCGCCGAACCCATGGTCAGCCATCAGCAGCCCGCCAGCCTGGCGTTTTTGATCGGCCCAGAAGGCGGCCTCAGCGAGGCCGAAGTCGAGCAGGCCAAGGCCACCGGCTTCCATGCCGCACGCCTGGGCCCGCGCGTATTGCGCACCGAAACCGCGCCAGTCGTGGCCCTGGCCGTGGCCCAGCAGCTGTGGGGCGACTTCTAGAGCACGTAGAAGAACACCGCGATGAAGTGCAGCAGGCTGCCGGCGATCACGAACAGGTGCCAGATGCCATGCCAATGGCGAAAGCGGCTGTCGTAGGCAAAGAAGATGATGCCGATGGTGTAGAACGCGCCACCGGCCGCTAGCCAGGCAAAGCCTGCGGCGCCGAGGCTGGCGAGCAGCGGCTTGACCGCCACCAGCACGATCCAGCCCATCAGCGCATAGATGATGATCGACATGACCCGCGCTTCGGAGCGCGGCTTGATCTCTTGCAGCATGCCGATCACCGCCAGCCCCCAGACCACCCCGAACAGGCTCCAACCCCAGGGCCCGCGCAGGCTGACCAGGCAGAACGGCGTATAGCTGCCGGCAATCAACAGGTAGATCGACAGGTGATCGAGCTTGCGCATGATCACTTTGGCTTTGCCGCGCACGCTGTGATAAAGGGTCGAGATGCTGTAAAGCAACAGCAGGGTAAAGCCATAGATCGCCAGGCTGACGATCTTCCAGGGGTCGCCTTGCAGGCTCGCCACCACCAGCAGCCAGATGGCGCCGATGCAGGCCAGAACGGCGCCGACCAGATGGGTCCAGGCGTTGAAACGTTCACCGTGATACATGCAACAGGATCCTCCTGACTTAAAACAGGTCTCCCATCCTACACAGGCAAATGCTTCAAACCACCCCTGCGTCTACCAACAGTTGCTCCAGCGCGGGCAGGTCCGGCACCCGTGCCACCTGTTCGCCCACCTGTACCGCCGCCAGCTCCAGGCCGGCCAGCGGCACATCGACGTAGTTGAGCTGGCTGTCGAGCTTGCACGAGCGCGGAATACCCTGCACCAGCAAGGCGACAAAGCGCAGCGGGCTGTCGCCCAGGGCATTGAGCACGACGATCCGCGCCCGCTCGCCAACCTGCAACTGGCCGTCGCAGGCCGACTCGAAGCTCAGCAGCGGCAGGCGCTGGCCCCGCCAGTCGATCCAGCCAAGCATCCACTCGGGCGCGTCCAGCGCCGGGCTGCCGGCCTGAAAGCCGATCAGTTCGGCCACGGCCACGTTGGGCAGTACCAGGCAGCGATCGCTCAAGGGCAGCAGCAGGCCGGTGAGGCTGCTGCGCCGGTTTTGCCGGGCCGGTTGTTCAAGCATCGCGGCGACTCCATTGGGCGATGCTCTGCAGCAGCACCGATTCCTGATAGGGCTTGCCCAGGTAGTCATTGACGCCGATGGCCATGGCCCGGTCGCGGTGTTTCTGGCCGGTACGCGAAGTGATCATGATGATCGGCAGGTCCTTGAGCCTGGGGTCGTGGCGGATCTGCGTGGCGACCTCAAAGCCGTCCATGCGCGGCATCTCGATATCCAGCAGGAGAATGTCCGGGCGATGCTCCTGCAGCAGGGCCATGGCATCGACCCCGTCCTTGGCGGTCAGTACGTTCATGCCGTGGCGTTCGAGCAGGCGGCCGGTAACCTTGCGCACCGTCACCGAGTCATCCACCACCATTACCAGCAGCGGCCGTTGCGGCAAGCTGCCATGGCTGTCCCGGCGCAGGCCTTCGCTGCTGTGCTGGTGCAGCGCCAACTGCTGCTGCAAACCGCGCAACTGGCCGAGCAGATCGAGAATCAGCACCACCCGGCCATCGCCCAGCAAGGTCGCCCCGGACAAGCCCTGGACCGCGGCAAACTGCGGCCCCAGGCTTTTGACCACGATCTCGCGGCTGGCCGCCAGGCCATCGACCTGCACAGCGTATTGCTGGTCGTGGGAGTGCACCAGCAGCACCGGCAGCGGCAGGCTCTGGCCCAACAGTTTCGGCTGCGCCGCCCCCTGCAGCAGCTCGCCCAGGTAGCGCAGCTCGTAGCGATGCCCGGCGTACTGGTAATGCGGCGGATCAAGCTGATAGCACGCCTCGAGTTCGGCCGGCGGCACGCGGACGATCCCTTCGATGGTATTGAGCGGAATCGCGTACTGCTCTTCGCCGTAGTGCACCATCAAGCCACGGTTGATGGACACCGTGAATGGCAGGCGAATCAAAAAGCGCGCGCCCTTGCCCGGCTTCGACTCGATCACCATCGAACCTCCGAGCTGCTTGACCTCTTCATGGACCACGTCCATGCCCAGGCCGCGGCCGGAAATCTGGGTGATCTTCTCGGCGGTGGAAAACCCTGGCTGGAGGATGAACTGCATGATCTCGTGGTCACTGAGCACCGCTGCAGGGTCGAGCAAACCACGCTTGATCGCCTTGCGCCGCACGGCTTCCAGCGGCACCCCGGCACCGTCGTCGGTCATTTCGATGACGATGTCGGCGCCTTCATGCAGCAGGTTCAGCGAGATCAGCCCGTGCGCAGGCTTGCCCGCTGCCAGGCGCGCCTCGCGCGACTCCAGGCCATGGTCGACGGCGTTGCGCAGCATGTGCTCCAGCGGCGCCATCATGCGTTCCAGAACGCTGCGGTCCATCTCGCCCTCGGCATTGCCGACCACCAGTTCGACCTGCTTGCCCAGCTCGCTGGAGACCTGTCGCACTACCCGCTGCAAGCGCGGCACCAGGCGCTCGAACGGCACCATGCGGGTGCGCATCAGGCCTTCCTGCAGGTCGCTGTTGACCCGCGCCTGTTGCTGCAACAGGCTGTGCGCGTCATGGGCGCGCACGCTCAGGGTTTCCTTGAGGTCGAGCAGGTCGGAGGCCGATTCGAACAACGCTCGCGACAACTGCTGCAGCTGCGAATGGCGGTCCATTTCCAGCGGGTCGAAATCGTCGTAGGCCTGGCCGTCGCCATCGGCCTGGCGGCTGAGGATGCGCCCCTGGGTTTCGGTATCCAGGCGGCGCAACTGGTCGCGCATGCGCTCCAGGGTGGTTTCCATCTCGTTCAGGGCCACTTGGGCGTCATTGACCTGCTGCTCAATGCGGCCACGGATGATCGAATTCTCTCCGGCCAGGTTGCCCAGGTCATCAAGCAGCTCCGAGGCCACCTTGACCATATCCCCGGCGCCACGCTCAGGGGCGGTCACCGGCAGCTCTGGCGGCGCCGTATCCGGGTGCGCCTGACCGGCAGCGGTATCGGCCAATGCGGCGCTGCTGAAGTTGCGGATGTAGTCGATCAGCGCCGTGGCCGCGTGCAACGGTTGCTGCAGGCGCACCGCATCGAGCATGTGCGCCAGGCGGTCGTGGCAATTCTGCAGCAGGCTGAACAGCGCCGGGCTCGGTTGCAACTGGCCGGCGGCGAGCAGTTCGTAGAGAAACTCCAGTTCATGGGCCAGATCGCCGATCGGCCCGATCTCGACCATCCGCGCACCGCCCTTGAGGGTGTGCAGGTCGCGCAGCAGGTTCTCTACCTCAACGCCATTACGCGGTTCGGCCTGCCAGCGCAGCAAGGCCGCGCTGGAGCTTTCGACCAGGTCCAGGCTTTCTTCGAGGAAGATCTCCAGCAGCTCTTTGTCGCCGGCATCCTGCTGCGCTTCGACGGGTTTATCCACAGGCACCGGCGGCGGCGCCTCATGACGAAACTCGCGCAGCGCCGCCAGCAGCTCTACCTGGGCAGCCGGCACCTGGCCTTGCTGCAGTTGTTCGAGCATCTGCGCCAGTTGCTGGTGGCTGCGCTTGAGCAGGGCAAACAGCTCGGCGCCAGGGCTGAAGCGCCGGTCCACCAAACCTTCGTAAAGCAGCTCAAGCTCTTGTGCCAGCACCTCGAACGCGCCCATGGCGGCCATCTGCGCGCCCCCCTTGAGGGTTTGCAGGTCGCGGGCCAGCGACGACAGCGCCGAGGCGTTGTCGGTATCCAGTAGCCAGCGCGCCAGGGCCTGGTCGGCGCTGTCGAGAATGTCGCTGGCTTCATCGAGAAACAGTTCGAGCATGGCCGGGTCCGGCGCTTGGGCCGCAAGTTCGGCGGTGGCACTGGCAAGCTCGGTGATTGTCCCGCCCTGGCTATTGACCAGGCCCATGGCCGATGGGTCGAGGCCTTCGTCAAGCAGCTCGCGCAAGGCCTGCAGGCGTTCCGGACGCGGGTCGACTTCCTGGCCGGCGGCGATCTGGTCGAGCATGTCGATCAGCGCTTCATGGGCGCTTTGCGCCTCGCTGAAGAACCGCGGGCTGACCGCCAGGCTGCTCTCCTCCACGGCGCCATAGAGGTCGAGCAAGGCTTCACACAGCTCATCCACCTGCCACAGGTCGGCCAGGTGTGCGCTTTGGCCGAGGGTGGTCAGTTCATCAAGCAGGGCATTGAGTTCCTGGCGCTCGCCCGGGTGCTCCTGCCAGCGCAAAAGCAACGATTCGGCGTCGAGCAGGATGTCCATGCCTTGGGCCAGGAAGCTGGCAATCAGTTGCGGGTCGCGCTTGACCCGCAGGCCCTGGCTTGGCGCCTCGAGCAAAGCTTGCAGGCGCGCATCGACCACCTGGTGAATATCGGCGATCAGCGTCGCGGCCCCGGCAATCGGCGCCAGAGGCGCGCTGGAGAGCTGCTGCACGCCACGGCGCAGCAGCGGCTCGGCAGTTTCCAGCAGGTAGATTTCTTCCAGGTCGAAGGCCAGCTGATGGGCCTTGAACTCCCGCGCCAGCAAGTCCAGGGCGCCGGCCAGCTCGGCAATCGGTACTACCCCGGCCATCGCCGCACTGCCCTTGAGGGTGTGCAGGGCGCGCTGCAGGTTATCGCTGACTGCCAGCGGCAACTGCTTGTCGGCCTCGTGCAGGAAGGCTTCGAGACTGTCCAGGTGACCCAGGGCTTCGTTGCGAAAGATCTCCAGCAATTGCGGGTCGATGGCTTCGCCGGCCTCGGCCTCGCTGCGCGGGTCGTTCATGGCCAGGGCGTGCAGGTGCGCGGCCAGTTGTTCAACCTGCGGATGCGCCGGCGCCAGTGCCTGGGCAAACTCGCCGAGCAAGCCAGGCAGTGTGTCCAGCGCTTGCTGCAAGGCGGCCAGGGGCGCTGCACCGATATCTACCCGGCCCTCGAGCACGCGATTGAGCAGGTGCTCCGCCGCCCAGGCCAGTTCCCCCAGCACCTGGGCGCGGACCATCCGCCCGCTACCCTTGAGGGTGTGCAGACCGCGGCGCAGTTCGATCAGGGCGTCACGATCGGCGCCGTCGGCTTGCCAGCGCGTCCACATCTGATTGAGCAAAGGCAGAAGTTCGTGGGCCTCTTCGAGGAAAATTTCCCGCAGCTCGTCGTCGATTGGTGCTTCTTCATCCGCCGCAACAACAGGCGCTTCCACCAACGCCGGTTCCGGCTCGGGCCGATAACCCAAAGCAGCCAGGCTGTGCTGCGCCGCCTCGAGGAACCGCGAAGGGTTGGCCTGGGGATCGGCAATCAGCCATTGCAGGTAGCATTCACAGGCACTCACGGCCTCGGCCAGGTGGCTCAGGGCTGCAGTATCCGCCAGGGTCTCGCTGCCCAGCAGCTGTGCATGCACGTAGTCGCCGCACTGCCCGATCAACGCCGCTGCGCGCGGCAGCATCAGCATCGCCAGCGCGCCACGCACCTGTTGCAGCAGGCCCGGCACTGGCTGCAGACGCTGCGGCTGCCAGCCGGCGTCGAGGCAATCGCCGATCAGGTCCTTGACCTGCTGCAGCACGGCGAAGGCTTCCTCCAGCACCAGCTGGCGAATCTCCGCCAGGTCGGTGCCCGGCAGCGGGCTCTGGCTGTTCTGCTCCAGCGGCCCGACCATGCCGGCCAGGGTGGCCTCGACATACAGCAGCGCGCCGGCGATATCCATCAGCAGCGCATCGGCAGGCTCGCGCTGACCCTGGGCCAGGCTTTGCAGCACCAGCACCTGGTCGATGATCACCCGCCGCGGCTGGCCGAAGCCGAGGACCGCCAGGGTGTCGGCGATCTGGCGCAGCGGTGCCAGTAACGGCTCCAGTTCATCCAGATGCTGGCGGTCGCCGCGCACGAACTGGTCGAGGCGCTCCTTGACCCGCTTGAGGTCTTCGCACAGGGCGGCAACCACCGAACGCAAGGCATCACGATCCGGCCCGGCCTGCAGGCGATCGCGCCAGGTGCCCAGGTACAGGTCGAGGTTGGCCAGCTCTTCGGCGTCGGCCGGGCTGCTGCTCAGCAGGCTGTCCTGGGCCAGGGCCTGGGCACCGCGCTCGGCACGCAATTGGTTGAGCACTGGCAACACCACCAACGGCAAGTCGCGGCGGGCGCTGCGCAGGCGCTCCAGATACAGCGGCAATTGCTCAAGGCCGCGAAACAACGCGCCCAGCGCTTCACCGCGCTGGCTGGCGCGGCCCTGGCGCAAGGCCAGGCCCAGTTGTTCCATTTCTTCGGCGAGCAGCGCCGCGCCGTGCAGTTCGAGCATCAGCAGGCAGCCGCGCACCTGGTGCAGCTGTTCGACGAATCCGTCGAGCACCGCTTCATCGCCGGGCTCGGCGGCAAAGTGTTCAAGGGTCAGGCGCGCCTGGCCCAGGCAGTCGGCGATCGCCCCTCTGACCCAGGCCAGCGCCACCGTATCGTGCCGATCCGCCATAACTGCTCCCATCACCATGATGCCCTCAACGCGGTGGCGTCGGCGGCAGGGTAAAACCGGACACCGAGCGGCGCATTTCACTGGCCATGCGCGCCAGGTTACCGATGCTCTCGGCGGTGGCGGTGGAGCCGGCCGAAGTTTGTGAGGTGATCTGCTGGATCACCGACATGGTATGCGAGATCTGCCCGGCCGAAGAGGTCTGCAGCTGGGCGGCGTCGGAGATGCTGTGAATCAGGTCGGCGAGGGTCTGCGACACGCCTTCGATTTCGGCCAGGGCGACCCCGGCATCCTGGGCCAGGCGCGCACCGCGCACCACTTCGGCGGTGGTCTGCTCCATGGAGATCACCGCTTCGTTGGTGTCGGCCTGAATGGTACGCACCAGCGCTTCGATCTGCCGCGTGGCCGACGATGAGCGTTCGGCCAGGCGCTGTACCTCGTCGGCAACCACGGCAAAACCGCGCCCGGCTTCACCGGCCAGCGAAGCCTGGATCGCCGCGTTGAGGGCGAGGATGTTGGTCTGGTCGGCAATGTCGTCGATCAGGCTGACGATATCGCCGATCTCCTGGGACGACTCGCCCAGGCGCTTGATCCGCTTGGCGGTGTCCTGGATCTGCTCGCGGATGTTGTCCATGCCGTTGATGGTGTTGTGCACCACCTCGTTGCCCTTGTTGGCGATAGCCACCGAACGCTCGGCCACCTTGGCCGATTCGTAGGCGTGGGTGGAAACGCGGTCGATGGATTCAGCCATGTCGCCCACCGCCACCGAGGCATCGCTGATCTGCTGGGCCTGGTGCTCGGAGGCCTTGGCCAGTTGGCGCGCGGTGTTCTGGGTGTCTTGCACGGCGGCGGCAACTTCCTCGGCGCTGAGGTTGATGGTCGCCACCAGGTCGCGCAGCTGGTCGATGGAGTAATTGATCGAATCGGCAATGGCGCCGGTGAAGTCTTCGGTCACCGACACGGTTACGGTCAGGTCGCCGTCAGCAAGGTCTTCAATTTCGTCGAGCAGGCGCATGATCGCCTGCTGGTTGCGCTCGTTCTTCTCGGCAGTTTCGTGCAACTGGCGGTGGGTGGTGCGAACCATCACCAGGCCGATGAGAATGATCGACGCCAGCGCCAGCAAACCCAGTACATAGCCGCCGACGGTATCCAGGGTTCGGCCGCCTGCCAGGTTTTCAAACCCGGTGGCCAGGCGCGAGGCTTCATCGAGCAGGGTTTGCGAAAGGCCGAAGATGCTCCCGGCGGCTTCGCGCACACGGAACAGCTCGGGCGAGGTTTCGAGGATTTCGTCGACGGAGCCTGCGACAAACTGGAACAGCTCGGCGATCTCGCCCAGGCGCGCGCGGGCGTCCGGATCCTGCACGCGGGTAACCTGGATCGCTTCGTTACCGCCGAGCATGGCCTCGAGCACCTGGCCGAAACGGCTGGCGTCGCGGCCGAAGGCATCGGCGGCCTGCACAGCGGTGTCGTCGCCGGCCAGTACGGTATTCACCGAGCCAAGAATACGCTCGGCCAGCAACGACTGGCGCTGGGCCACGGCCACCTGGCTGGCCGGCGCACCGCTTTGCAGGAGGATCTCGACGACCTTCTCGTACTCCACCTGCAACTGCGGCACGGTTTCGGCCAGGGTCGCGGCGACCTGGTGCAACGACAGCACGGTCTGCTCGCTGGCCAGGATGGTGTCGGTGTTCTTGCGCAGGTTTTCCCAGTCGCGCAGCACCGCGTCCATTTCCTTGCGCACCGCCGGCGGCGCAGCGGGCAGGCCGGTGCTGGCATCGCCCTTTTTCAGGTAGCCCCAGCGCTGTTCGAAGTCGTTGCGCGCCTCGCTCAACAGGCGGAAGGCCACGGCCTTGCCGGCCGCCGCTTCAGTGGCGTTCTTGGCGATGCGCTGGGACAGCACGCGCAGTTCGCCGGCATGGCCGATGTACTGCTTGTCGTAGTTGGCCTGGGTGTTGAGGTAGGCGAAGTTGGCGAACAGCAGGATGATCGACAGGATCAGCACCACGAACAGCGCCGCGATCTGCGCGCTGCTGCGGGAACCCTGGGGCGATGGAGCCGTCTTGGTCGTGGTCACGGAGGTGGCATTCCTTTACAGCGCGACATCGAGGAAACCCGGCGCCTGGGCCAGGGCGAAGGGGCTGAAGATCGCCCAGCTGCGCTCACGCTGGAAATGCCCCTGGACGAAGGGCGCGGCCGCACTGAGCAACGGCGTTGGCGGCGACAGGTCGAGGCTGTGCAGCGGGAAATGCTGCAAACCCAGCACTTCATCGACCAGCAAGCCGGCAAACAACTCGTCATGGTCGAGCACCAGCACTCGTCGCTGCTTGCGCGGTGCCGACAGGCCCAGGGCGAAGAAACCGCAGAGGTCCATCACCGGCAGCAGCCGGCCACGCAGGTTGGCGACGCCGCTGACCCAGGGCTTGACCCCGGGGATGCGGCTCAGGCGCGGCTCGTGCAGCACTTCGGCGACTTCGCCCATGGGCGCGACGAACCACTGTTCGGCAATGCGAAAGCCGATGCCGCTCCAGCTCTGCAGGCGGGTTTCCTGCAACGGCAGGTCGGCGGCCAGCAGCCGGCAGCGCCGGTCGATGTCCAGCAGCAGCTCGAAGGCCGTCAGCGACTCGCCCATGGGCTGGGTGGTCAACCTTTGAGCACGTCGTTGAGCTTTTTGATCAGGGTGTCTTCGTCCACCGGCTTGGTCAGGTAGTCCTTGGCGCCCTGGCGCTGGCCCCAGACCTTGTCGGTCTCCTGGTCCTTGGTGGTGACGATGATCACCGGGATATGCGCGGTTTCCGGGTCTTTGCTCAACTGGCGGGTGGCCTGGAAGCCGTTGACCCCGGGCATGACGATGTCCATCAGTACCGCATCGGGCTTTTCGTGGCGGGCCAGGGCTACGCCATCGGCGCCGTTTTCGGCCTTGAGCACTTCATGCCCGTGCTTTTCGAGCATACCGGTCAGTTTGTACATTTCGGTCGGCGAATCGTCGACGATCAGAACTCGGGCCATGCTGTTCCCCATAAG
This sequence comes from Pseudomonas sp. B21-035, assembly GCF_024748945.1. Lineage (NCBI taxonomy): Bacteria > Pseudomonadati > Pseudomonadota > Gammaproteobacteria > Pseudomonadales > Pseudomonadaceae > Pseudomonas > Pseudomonas sp. B21-035. Next base: position 435,982 of record NZ_CP087179.1, on the reverse strand, counting down.
GAATAGACGCCTGCGCGGCGGCGCAACGTCAGGGTGCGTGTTGTTCTTCTGCGGCGAATCCGGGCACATGGGCCTTGATTGCGTCCAGCAGCTCTTCCTTGCTGAAAGGTTTGGTCAAAAATTGATCAGAGCCGACGACACGGCCACGGGCCTTGTCGAACAGGCCATCGCGGGACGACAGGAGAATCACCGGCGTGTCCTTGAAGGTGCTGTTCTGCTTGATCAGGGCGCAGGTCTGGTAGCCGTCCAGACGCGGCATCAGCACGTCGACGAAAATGATCTGCGGCTGGTGGTCGATGATCTTGGCCAGGGCATCGAAACCGTCGATGGCCGTGATGACCTCACATCCTGCTTCACCGAGCAATATCTGGGCGGTGCGGCGAATCGTCTTGGAATCGTCGATCACCATCACCTTCAATGCCGCGCCGGGCTGTTCCATAATTGCTCTACCATCGCTGCTCGCTATGAGCGGCAAGCTACAAGTTTCTGGCGGCAAGAAAAAGCAGGGTGAACGCGGCGTGCTTTTTCTTGTGGCTTATGGCTTGTGGCTTGCAGCTGGAGACGGCCGTGCAGGCCACGTGCCAGGCCTTTTTAGCACACTCTGGGGGGTGCATTCCATCGGCCCGCGCCGACACCCGGCGCAGCGCCGCCCAGGATGCGTTTTTCCCTTGACCGCCAGCGCTGCGAGCGCCACCCTGACGCCACTTTTCATTCGAGCCAATGCGGCCCATTGCCGCTGAGAGGATTTTGCCCATGAGCGTTCGCCTCGGGATTGTCATGGACCCCATTGCGCGCATTTCCTATAAAAAGGACAGCTCGCTGGCCATGTTGCTGGCCGCCCAGGAGCGCGGCTGGTCGCTGTTCTACATGGAGCAGCAGGACCTCTACCAAGGCGCCGGCCAGGCCCGCGCACGCATGCGCCCGCTGAAAGTGTTCGCCGACCCGGAGCACTGGTTCGAGCTGGACGCCGAGCAAGACAGCGCCCTGAGCGAGCTGGACGTGATCCTGATGCGCAAGGATCCACCGTTCGACATGGAGTTCGTCTACAGCACCTACCTGCTGGAACAGGCCGAAGCCGCCGGCGTGCTGGTGGTCAACCGCCCGCAGAGCCTGCGCGACTGCAACGAAAAGCTGTTCGCCACGCTGTTCCCGCAGTGCACGCCACCGACCCTGGTCAGCCGCCGCGCCGATATCCTGCGCGAATTCGTCAACCAGCAGGGCGACACCATCCTCAAGCCGCTGGACGGCATGGGCGGCACCTCGATCTTCCGCCATCGCCCGGGCGACCCGAACCTCTCGGTAATCCTCGAGACCCTGACCGGCAACGGCACCCAGCAAATCATGGCGCAAGGCTACCTGCCGGCCATCAAGGACGGCGACAAGCGTATCCTGATGATCGACGGCGAGCCGGTGCCCTATTGCCTGGCGCGCATTCCGGCCTCGGGCGAAACCCGTGGCAACCTTGCCGCCGGCGGCCGTGGCGAAGCCCGCCCGCTGACCGACCGCGACCGCTGGATCGCCGCACAGGTCGGCCCGACCCTGCGCGAGAAGGGCCTGCTGTTCGTCGGCCTGGACGTGATCGGCGAGCACCTGACCGAAATCAACGTCACCAGCCCGACCTGCATCCGCGAGATCGACAACGCCTTCGGCACCCAGATCGGCGTGCAGTTGATGGATGCCATTGATCGCAAGCTCAAGGCGCGCTGACAGCCGACGCGGAGCAACCGCGCAGAGTGGGGTATCATGCCGGTCGTTTTTATGACCTGGGCACCTGCTCTGCCGGTTTCCCCCGGTCTTTGCAGCTGCTGGATACCTGATGACGCTTCCTGCTGACATCCCTGCCGACTTCTCTCCACCCCGCGTACGCCCGGTGGATCGCCTGGGTTTTACCTTGTTCCTGGCAGCGCTGCTGCACCTGGCGCTGATTCTCGGTGTCGGCTTCACCTTCGCCAAGCCCGAAGAAATCCGCCGGACCATGGAAATCACCCTGGCCACCTTCAAAAGCGAGAAAGCGCCGCAGAAGGCCGATTACCTGGCCCAGGACAATCAGCAAGGCAGCGGCACCCTGGACAAGAAGGCGGTGCCGAAAACCACCGAAGTAGCGCCCTTCCAGGACAGCAAGATCAACAAGGTCACCCCGCCGCCGGCCGCCAAGCCCGAAGTACAACCGCAACCGACGCCGCCCAAGGCAGTAGTGGCGACCAAGGCGCCGAAGCCGGAAAAGGTCGAAACCCGACCCAAGGAAGCCAAGCCGCAGCCCAAACCCAAGGCCGCGACCCCGGACTTCGACAGCTCGCAGCTGTCCAGCCAGATCGCCAGCCTCGAAGCCGAACTGTCCAACGAGCAGCAGCTGTACGCCAAGCGCCCGCGCATCCACAGGCTTAATGCCGCCTCGACCATGCGCGACAAGGGTGCCTGGTACAAGGACGAGTGGCGCAAGAAGGTCGAGCGTATCGGCAACCTCAACTACCCCGACGAAGCCCGGCGCCAGCAGATCTACGGCAGCCTGCGGCTGATGGTGTCGATCAACCGCGACGGTTCGCTGTATGAAGTGCTGGTGCTGGAGTCCTCAGGCCAGCCGCTGCTCGACCAGGCCGCCCAGCGCATCGTGCGCCTGGCCGCACCATTCGCGCCGTTCACCGGCGACCTGGCCGATATCGACCGGCTGGAGATCATCCGTACCTGGCGTTTCGCCCGCGGCGACCGGCTGCAGAGTAATTGATCTAAGGCTCCGCCTGATGGCAAAACAATAGCCATTTTGCGATGATGCGCGCCCGTATATCCCCCTCAAGAAAGGATTCTGTTGATGTCGCGCATCAATTTCGCCCGCAAAACAGCCGCCCTCGGCCTGGCCCTGGCGGCCTGCGTCCTGCCTGCTACTGCCTTCGCCGACGCCGCCGAGCTGTCGCAGAAGCTGTACAACGAAGTTGGCGAGTACAAGTACGACGAAACCCCGGCGCGCCTGGCCAAGATCCAGGCCTTGCTCGACCAGGGTGCCGATCCGAAAGGCCAGCCGATGTTCCTGGCCGCCTCCTACAAGATCGTCGCGCCGTTCGAGCTGTTCCTGCCAAAGATCGGTGACGTCAACACACCTATCCAGGAAAACGGCGAAACCCTGCTGCTGTTCGTCCTCAACCAGGCCGAGCAATCGAAGGCCTCCGAGGCCGACCTGCGCATGGTCAAGGGCCTGATCAAGGCCGGCGCCGACGTCAACGTGCTGGCCCAGGGCGATTCCGCTACGCCGCTGAACACCGCAGCAGGCAAGGGCTCAGCCGAACTGATCAAGCTGCTGCTGGCTTCCGGCGCCGATGCCAAGGCCGTCCGGCCGAACGGCTTTACCCCATTGACCGGACCGGGTGCCTCGAACCTGGAGGTGATCAAGCTGCTGGTCGCTGCCGGCGCCAATCCCTACCAGGTAACCCTGACCGGCACGACGCCGCTGCACCATGTTTGCGAACGCGCCTTTGAGATGAACGGCCAGCCTGACCCACAAGCGGCCGAGCGCATTGCCCTGCTGCTGAAAAAAGGCAGCTCGATCGATGCCTACCACGAGCAGCACGGCACCTTCCCGGTCGGTACGCCGCTGGAAGAAGCCGCCCGCACGGACAACCCGGACTGCGTCGCCGCGCTGATCAAGGCCGGCTCCAGCCTCAAGGCCCCGGCGTTCCCGGAGAGCTACCTGGCCAAGTACCCGCAGGCCAAGCAGCAAACCGTCCAGGAGTACGTGCTGTCGGCCGCTGAAGAGTCGCCAACCCTGTACACCGAAGAAGTGGTCAAGCTGTTCAAGTAACCCCGCAGTAAAGCTGACAAGGTGACGCCAGCACCTTGTCAGCGTGGCCACTCACCGCCACACTATCAGGCATGAAGAACCTCAGCCCGGATTACCTCAAGCATCAGTTCCTGATTGCCATGCCACACATGGCCGACCCGAACTTCGCGCAGACCTTGACCTACATCGTCGAGCACAACGCCAATGGGGCGATGGGGCTGGTGGTCAATCGGCCACAAGACCTCAACCTGGCCGATATCCTCGAACAGCTGCGCCCGGACGTCGAACCGCCGGCCAGTTGCATTCATGTACCAATCTATATGGGCGGCCCGGTGCAAACCGACCGCGGCTTCGTCCTGCACACCAGCGAGCGCAGCTTCCAGGCCACCGTCGAACTCGACGGCCTGTCGCTGACCACCTCCCAGGACGTGCTGTTCGCCATCGCCGACGGCCTGGGCCCGAAACAGAGCCTGATTACCCTCGGCTATGCCGGCTGGGAAGCCGGGCAGCTGGAAGCGGAACTGGCCGACAACGCCTGGCTGAACTGCCCGTTCGACCCCGAGATCATCTTCGGCATGGCCTGTGAGCAGCGCCTTGCCGCCGCGGCGGCAAGCCTGGGGATCAACCTCAGCCTGCTGACCAGCCAGGCGGGGCACGCCTGATGGCCGAAGTACGTCTACTGCTGGGCTTTGACTACGGCAGCCGCCAGATCGGCGTCGCCGTCGGCCAGGTGATCACCGGCCAGGCCCGCGAGCTGTGCACCCTCAAGGCGCAGAACGGCACGCCGGACTGGGCCCAGGTGGAAAAACTGATCAAAGAGTGGAAACCCGACGCCCTGGTGGTCGGCCTGCCCTTGAACATGGATGGCAGCCCCAGCGAGATGAGCGAGCGCGCAGAAAAATTCGCCCGCCGCCTTAATGGTCGATACAACCTGCCGGTCCACACCCACGACGAACGCCTGACCACTTTCGAAGCCAAGGGCGAGCGCATGGCCCGTGGCGGCCAGCGCGGCAGTTACCGCGACAATCCGGTGGATGCCATTGCCGCCGCCTTGCTGCTGCAGGGCTGGCTGGAGGCCAATACCGGGGCCTGAGACCCGATCATCGCATTCAAGCCGGGCCAGCGCACCGCTCCCCGGCCTCTTGAGGAGCAAGCATGAGCCTACCCAATCCCGCCGAACTGATCCGGCAGATGGCCGTCGACCTTCGCGCCCATCTGGCCCGCCGCGCCATTGCCGAGTCGCGTTTCATCGGCATCCGCACCGGGGGTGTCTGGGTCGCCCAGGCCCTGCTCGAAGAGCTGGGCAGCGACGCCGCCCTGGGCACGCTCGACGTTTCCTTCTACCGCGACGACTTCAGCCAGAACGGCCTGCACCCGCAGGTGCGCCCGTCCGACCTGCCGTTCGAGATCGAAGGCCAGCACCTGGTGCTGATCGACGACGTACTGATGAGCGGGCGTACCATCCGCGCCGCCCTCAACGAGCTGTTCGACTATGGCCGCCCGGCCAGCGTGACCCTGGTCTGCCTGCTCGACCTGGATGCCGGCGAATTGCCGATCCGGCCGAATGTGGTCGGCGCCACCCTGTCGCTGGCTGCCCATGAACGGGTAAAATTGACCGGACCCGCACCGCTCGCCCTCGAGCGCCAGGACCTCGCCTCCGCTTCCGCCCTTTAAGAGTCCCCCGCGATGACGCCAATCGACGCCAAGCGCCCGCTGCAGCTCAATGATCAGGGCCAGCTGCGCCACTTTCTCTCGCTCGACGGTTTGCCCCGCGAACTGCTGACCGAAATCCTCGACACCGCCGACTCGTTCCTCGAAGTCGGCGCCCGGGCCGTGAAGAAGGTCCCGTTGCTGCGCGGCAAGACCGTCTGCAACGTGTTCTTCGAGAACTCCACGCGCACCCGCACCACCTTCGAACTGGCCGCCCAGCGGCTGTCGGCCGACGTCATCACCCTGAACGTGTCGACCTCTTCGACCAGCAAGGGTGAAACCTTGTTCGACACCCTGCGCAACCTCGAAGCCATGGCCGCCGACATGTTCGTCGTGCGTCATGCCGACTCGGGCGCCGCGCACTTCATCGCCGAGCACGTGTGCCCGGAGGTGGCGATCATCAACGGCGGCGACGGCCGCCACGCCCACCCGACCCAGGGCATGCTCGACATGCTCACCATTCGTCGGCACAAGGGCGGCTTCGAGAACCTCTCGGTGGCCATCGTCGGCGACATCCTGCACTCGCGGGTGGCGCGCTCGAACATGCTCGCGCTGAAAACCCTGGGCTGCCCGGACATCCGCGTGATCGGCCCGAAAACCCTGCTGCCGATCGGTATCGAGCAGTATGGGGTGAAGGTCTACACCGACCTCGAGCAAGGCCTCAAGGACGTCGACGTGGTGATCATGCTGCGCCTGCAGCGTGAGCGCATGGCCGGCGGCCTGCTGCCCAGCGAAGGCGAGTTCTACCGCCTGTTCGGCCTGACCACCGCGCGCCTGGCCGGGGCCAAGCCGGATGCCATCGTCATGCACCCGGGCCCGATCAACCGCGGCGTCGAGATTGAATCAGCGGTGGCCGACGGCGCCCACTCGGTGATCCTCAACCAGGTCACCTACGGCATCGCCGTGCGCATGGCGGTGCTGTCCATGGCCATGAGCGGGCAGACCGCGCAACGTCAATTCGAGCAGGAGAACGCCCAGTGACCCTCAGTATTCTCGGCGCCCGGGTCATCGACCCGCTGAGCGGCCTGGACCAGACCACTGACCTGCACATCGATGCCGGCAAGATCATCGCCATCGGCGCCGCCCCGGCAGGCTTCAAGCCGGCGCGCAGCATCGACGCCCAAGGCCTGGTAGCCGCCCCCGGCCTGGTCGACCTCAACGTCGCCCTGCGCGAGCCCGGCTACAGCCGCAAGGGCAGCATCGCCAGCGAAACCCGCGCTGCCGCTGCCGGTGGCGTCACCAGCCTGTGCTGCCCGCCGCAGACCAAGCCGGTGCTGGACACCTCGGCAGTGGCCGAGCTGATTCTCGACCGCGCCCGCGAAGCCGGGCACAGCAAGGTCTACCCGATCGGCGCCCTGAGCAAAGGCCTTGAAGGCGAGCAGCTTGCCGAGCTGATTGCCCTGCGCGACGCCGGCTGCGTGGCCTTTGGCAACGGCCTCAATGCCTTTGCCAACAACCGCACCCTGGCCCGCGCCCTGGAATACGCCGCGACCTTCGACCTGACGGTGATCTTCCACTCCCAGGACCGCGACCTGGCCCAGGGTGGCCTGGCCCACGAAGGCGCCATGGCCAGCTTCCTCGGCCTTCCGGGCATCCCGGAAACCGCCGAGACCGTGGCCCTGGCGCGCAACCTGCTGCTGGTCGAACAGACCGGCGTGCGTGCGCACTTCAGCCAGCTGACCAGCGCCCGCGGCGCGCGGCTGATCGCCCAGGCCCAGGAACTGGGCCTGCCGGTGACCGCCGACGTGGCCCTGTACCAGCTGATCCTCACCGATGAAGCGCTGCGCGACTTCTCCAGCCTCTACCACGTGCAACCGCCGCTGCGCACCCGCGCCGACCGCGACGGCCTGCGCGAGGCGGTGAAGTCCGGGGTGATCCAGGCGATTTCCAGCCATCACCAGCCCCACGAGCGGGATGCCAAACTGGCACCGTTCGGCGCCACCGAGCCGGGCATCAGCAGTGTCGAACTGTTGCTGCCGCTGGCCATGACCCTGGTGGAAGACGGTCTGCTTGACTTGCCGACTTTGTTGCAACGTTTGTCTGCAGGCCCTGCAGCAGCGCTGCGCCTGCCAGCGGGCGAGCTGAAGGTAGGCAGTGCCGCAGACCTGGTGCTGTTCGACGCCAAGGCCTCGACCCTGGCCGGCGAGCAATGGCGCTCGAAGGGCGACAACTGCCCGTTCATCGGCCACTGCCTGCCGAGTGCGGTGCGTTATACCTTGGTCGATGGGCATATCAGTCACGAAGCCTGAGTTTGCGCTGCTACATCGCGGGTCAAGCCCGCTCCCACAGGATTTCACCCATCTCTGTGGGAGCGGGCTTGACCCGCGATAGCCATTACCACTCATCCTGCAAGGTTGAAATCCTTCCCACCACCCCCATATGAGTCTGCATCAGGCATTTTCGCCCCGCTGCGTGGAGACTCTCCCTTGACCACCATCGTTTCAGTTCGCCGCCACGGCAAAGTCGTCATGGGCGGCGACGGCCAGGTTTCTCTCGGCAACACCGTGATGAAAGGCAACGCCAAGAAAGTCCGCCGCCTGTACCACGGCCAGGTCATCGCCGGTTTCGCCGGTGCCACCGCCGACGCCTTCACCCTGTTCGAACGCTTCGAAGGGCAACTGGAAAAACACCAGGGCCATCTGATCCGCGCCGCCGTGGAGCTGGCCAAGGAGTGGCGTACCGACCGTTCCCTGAGCCGCCTGGAAGCCATGCTGGCGGTAGCCAACAAGGACGCATCGCTGATCATCACCGGCAACGGTGACGTGGTCGAGCCCGAAGACGGCCTGATCGCCATGGGCTCCGGTGGCGCCTACGCCCAGGCCGCCGCCCGCGCGCTGCTGCAAAAGACCGACCTCTCGGCCCGCGAAATCGCCGAGACCGCGCTGAACATCGCCGGTGACATCTGTGTGTTCACCAACCACAACCTGACCATCGAGGAGCAGGACCTGGCCGAGTAATTCAGCTGTTCTGGCGCCCGGCCCCGGTGGCCGGGCTTTTCCACGCTGACTTATCGAGCCCAAGGACCATCACTATCATGTCCATGACCCCCCGCGAGATCGTCCACGAACTCAACCGCCATATCATCGGCCAGGACGACGCCAAGCGCGCCGTCGCCATCGCCCTGCGCAACCGCTGGCGGCGCATGCAGCTGCCGGCCGAGCTGCGCGTTGAAGTGACGCCGAAGAACATCCTGATGATCGGCCCGACCGGCGTCGGCAAGACCGAAATCGCCCGGCGCCTGGCAAAGCTTGCCAACGCCCCGTTCATCAAGGTCGAAGCGACCAAGTTCACCGAGGTCGGCTATGTCGGCCGTGACGTCGAGTCGATCATCCGCGACCTCGCCGATGCCGCGATCAAGATGCTCCGCGAGCAGGAAATCATCCGCGTCGGCCACCGCGCCGAAGATGCTGCCGAAGAGCGCATCCTCGACGCCCTGCTGCCACCGGCGCGCACCGGCTTCAACGAAGACCAGGTCGCCAGTCAGGACTCCAACACCCGCCAGCTGTTCCGCAAGCGCTTGCGCGAAGGCCAGCTGGACGAAAAGGAAATCGAGATCGAAGTGGCCGAGGCCGTGGGTGTCGATATTTCCGCGCCGCCGGGCATGGAGGAGATGACCAACCAGTTGCAGAACCTGTTCGCCAACATGGGCAAGGGCAAGCGCAAGAGCCGCAAGCTCAAGGTCAAGGAAGCGCTCAAGCTGGTGCGCGACGAAGAAGCCGGGCGCCTGGTCAACGAAGACGAGCTCAAGGCCAAGGCCCTGGAAGCGGTCGAGCAGCACGGCATCGTGTTCATCGACGAAATCGACAAGGTTGCCAAGCGCGGTAACGTTGGCGGCGCCGATGTTTCCCGTGAGGGCGTGCAGCGCGACCTGCTGCCACTGATCGAAGGCTGCACAGTGAACACCAAGCTGGGCATGGTCAAGACCGACCACATCCTGTTCATCGCCTCCGGTGCCTTCCACCTGAGCAAGCCGAGCGACCTGGTGCCGGAGCTGCAAGGCCGCCTGCCGATTCGTGTCGAACTCAAGGCCCTGAGCCCGGAAGACTTCGAGCGTATCCTCAGCGAACCGCACGCCTCGCTCACCGAGCAGTACCGTGAGCTGCTGAAAACCGAAGGCTTGAACATCGAGTTCGCCGCCGACGGCATCAAGCGCCTGGCCGAGATCGCCTGGCAGGTCAACGAGAAAACCGAGAACATCGGTGCCCGTCGCCTGCACACCTTGCTCGAGCGCCTGCTCGAAGAGGTGTCGTTCAGCGCCGGCGACCTGGCCAGCGCCCACAGCGAAGCGCCGATCCGCATCGACGCCGACTACGTCAACAGCCACCTGGGCGAATTGGCGCAGAACGAAGACCTGTCTCGCTACATTCTCTAAAGCGGCAAGCTTCAAGCGGCAAGCTGCAAGCTGCAAGTCAAGTGCGCTGGACGCCTTCTCTTGTAGCTTGTAGCTTGCAGCTTGTAGCCCAAGAGCCCTTATCCATGACCAGAATCCCCACCGGCATCAACCTGCACAAAGCCTCCAAGACCCTTACCCTGACCTACGGGCCAGGCGAGGTGTACAACCTGCCCGCCGAATTCCTGCGCGTGCACTCCCCTTCCGCCGAGGTCCAGGGCCACGGCAATCCGATCCTCCAGTACGGCAAGCTTGGCGTTGGCTTGAGCGGGCTGGAAACTGCCGGCCAGTACGCACTGAAACTGACCTTCGACGACGGCCACGACAGCGGCCTGTTCACCTGGGAATACCTCGAGCAGTTGTGCCTGCGCCAGCAGGAACTCTGGGATGACTACCTTGGCGAGCTGAAAAAAGCCGGCAAATCCCGCGACCCCAACGAGTCGATCGTCAAGCTGATGCTCTAGCTCGGGCCCCTCAGGGTTTAGAGCGCATTTTCTAATTCTATTTGCTTGAATGCCTGCACCACGGCCAATGAGTGGCCGTCTTGCGCTATACCAAAAAGTCGGGTAACCAATGGATCTGGCAAGTTCCCTGCATCGGATTTAATGCAGGGTCGGGCTGGTATGTAGAGGTCGCGAGCGAAAGCAGGCAGTCTTCTCACGCAGAAAAAACCCGCATGGCTCATCGTCGTTTGCATCCGGCCGCAGGACCGCAGTTCGTTATCACTGGTCACCCGAGCAGCAGTACCGGGCGTTCGTCTGTGTAACGCGCACAGTCAAACCGGTACTCGTCTCAGGACAACGGAGCGTCGTAGATGAGTAACAAGAATAACGATGACCTGCAGCGCCAAGCCTCGGAAAACACCCTGGGTCTGAACCCGGTGATCGGCTTGCGCCGCAAGGATTTGCTGACATCTGCTCGAATGGTCCTGCGTCAGGCCATTCGTCAACCGCTGCACAGTGCCAAGCATGTCGCCCATTTCGGCATGGAGCTGAAAGATGTGATCTTCGGCAAGTCGAGCTTGCAGCCCGAGGGCGATGACCGCCGTTTTCACGACCCGGCCTGGAGCCAGAACCCGCTGTATCGCCGCTACCTGCAGACCTACCTGGCCTGGCGCAAGGAACTGCACGACTGGATCGATACCAGCAACCTCTCCGACCAGGACATCAGCCGCGGCCACTTCGTCATCAACCTGATGACCGAGGCCATGGCGCCGACCAACACCGCAGCCAACCCGGCGGCGGTCAAGCGCTTCTTCGAAACCGGTGGCAAGAGCCTGCTCGACGGCCTGTCGAACCTGGCCAAGGACATGGTCAACAATGGCGGCATGCCCAGCCAGGTGAACATGGACGCCTTCGAAGTCGGCAAGAACCTCGGCACCAGCGAAGGCGCGGTGGTGTTTCGCAATGACGTGCTGGAACTGATCCAGTACCGGCCGATCACCGAGCAGGTGCTGGAAAAGCCGCTGCTGGTGGTACCGCCGCAGATCAACAAGTTCTACGTCTTCGACCTCAGCCCGGAAAAGAGCCTGGCGCGTTTCTGCCTGCGCTCCAACGTGCAGACCTTCATCGTCAGTTGGCGCAACCCGACCAAGTCCCAGCGCGAATGGGGCCTGTCGACCTACATCGACGCGCTCAAGGAAGCGGTCGACGTGATCCTGGCGATCACCGGCAGCAAGGACCTGAACATGCTCGGCGCCTGCTCCGGCGGTATCACCTGCACTGCGCTGGTGGGCCACTACGCGGCGCTGGGCGAAAAGAAGGTCAACGCCCTGACCCTGCTGGTCAGCGTGCTCGATACCACCCTCGATACCCAGGTGGCGCTGTTCGTCGACGAGCAGACCCTCGAGGCGGCCAAGCGCCACTCCTATCAGGCCGGTGTGCTCGAAGGCCGCGACATGGCCAAGGTATTCGCCTGGATGCGCCCCAACGACCTGATCTGGAACTACTGGGTCAACAACTACCTGCTGGGCAACGAGCCGCCGGTGTTCGACATCCTGTTCTGGAACAACGACACCACGCGACTGCCGGCCGCCTTCCACGGCGACCTGATCGAAATGTTCAAAAACAACCCACTGCTGCGCCCCGATGCACTGGAAGTGTGCGGCACGCCGATCGACCTCAAGCAGGTGACCACCGACATCTTCAGCGTCGCCGGTACCGCCGATCACATCACCCCGTGGCAGTCATGCTACAAGTCGGCGCAGTTGTTCGGTGGCAAGGTCGAGTTCCTGCTGTCCAACAGCGGCCATATCCAGAGCATCCTCAACCCGCCGGGCAACCCCAAGGCGCGCTACATGACCAACAGTGAAATGCCCGCCAGCGCCCTCGACTGGCAAGAGAACTCGACCAAGCACACCGATTCCTGGTGGCTGTACTGGCACACCTGGCTGGCCGAGCGTTCCGGCAAGCTGAAAAAAGCCCCGGTCAACCTTGGCAACAAGGCTTACGTCGCCGGTGCCGCCGCGCCAGGGACCTACGTTCACGAGCGTTGATAGCGAACACCGCCGCAGCTCGCGAGGGCTGCGGCGTTTATCCAACACAGGGCTTCGCGCATGCCGCAACCGTATATTTTCAGGACCGTCGACCTGGATGGCCAGACCATCCGCACCGCCGTCCGACCCGGCAAGCCGCACTTGACGCCCTTGCTGATCTTCAATGGCATCGGCGCCAACCTGGAGCTGGTGTTCCCCTTCATCCAGGCCCTGGACCCGGACCTTGAGGTAATTGCTTTCGACGTGCCGGGGGTCGGCGGTTCATCGACCCCGCGCCACCCCTACCGTTTTCCGGGCCTGGCCAAGCTTACCGCGCGCATGCTCGATTACCTCGACTATGGCCAGGTCAATGTCATTGGCGTGTCCTGGGGCGGGGCGCTGGCCCAGCAGTTCGCCCATGACTACCCCGAGCGCTGCAAGAAACTGGTGCTGGCTGCCACCGCCGCTGGCGCGGTGATGGTGCCGGGCAAGCCCAAGGTGTTGTGGTTGATGGCCAGCCCCCGGCGCTACGTGCAACCGTCCCATGTGATCCGCATCGCCCCGCAGATCTACGGCGGCGCCTTTCGCCGGGACCCGGACCTGGCCCTGTCGCACGCGGCCAAGGTGCGCTCAGGTGGCAAGCTCGGTTACTACTGGCAACTGTTCGCCGGGCTCGGCTGGACCAGCATTCACTGGCTGCACAAGATCCAGCAGCCGACCCTGGTGCTGGCCGGTGACGATGACCCGTTGATTCCCTTGATCAACATGCGCCTGCTGGCCTGGCGAATTCCCAATGCCCAGCTACACATAATCGACGACGGCCACTTGTTCCTGATCACCCGGGCCGAGGCCGTCGCCCCGATCATCATGAAGTTTCTCCAGCAAGAGCGCCAACGCGCCGTCATGCACCCTCGGCCCGCCCCCAGCAGCTGAGACGCCTGCCACACCCGAGCCCATGGCAGGATGCCAGGCACCCCGGGTGCGCGGCGTGAGGTTGGTGTCGCTCTTGCATTGATGTGTTTGTTGATGGCCTGACGACGGAGTGTTGCCTGATGAAAGACAAACCCGCTAAGGGATCGCTACCGGTCCCCGCCACCTATATGAACGTGCAGAGTGCAATCAGCGGTCTGCGCGGCCGCGACCTGCTCTCGACCTTGCGCAGCGTCAGCCGTCATGGCTTACGCCATCCGCTGCATACCGCCAAGCACATGCTCGCCCTGGGCGGTCAGCTGGGCAAGGTGCTGCTGGGTGAAACGCCCTACCAGCCCGGCCCTCGCGACAACCGCTTCAAAGACCCCGCCTGGAGCCAGAACCCACTCTACAGTCGCGGCCTGCAGGCCTACCTGGCGTGGCAGAAGCAGACCCGCCTGTGGATCGATGAAAGCCAGCTGGCACCCGATGATCGCGCCCGCGCACACTTTCTGTTCACCCTGCTCAACGATGCCGTGGCGCCGAGCAACTCGCTGCTCAACCCGCTGGCGGTCAAGGAGCTGTTCAACTCCGGCGGCCTGAGCCTGGTGCGCGGCATCAACCACCTGCTCGATGATTTGCGCCACAACGACGGTCTGCCGCGCCAGGTCAATCCGCAGGCCTTCGAAGTCGGCCGTAACCTGGCCACCACGCCGGGCTCGGTGGTGTTTCGCAACGAGCTGCTGGAACTGATCCAGTACAAGCCGATGAGCGAAAAACAGTACGCCAGGCCCTTGCTGATCGTGCCGCCGCAGATCAACAAGTTCTACATCTTCGACCTCAGCCCGGCCAACAGCTTCGTCCAGTACATGCTCAAGAACGGCCTGCAGACCTTTATGATCAGCTGGCGCAATCCCGACCCGCGCCACCGTGAGTGGGGCCTGTCGAGTTATGTCGAGGCGCTGGAGGAAGCACTCAACGTGTGCCGGGCGATCACCGGCAGCCGCGAGGTCAATCTCATGGGCGCCTGTGCCGGTGGCCTGACCATGGCGGCGTTGCAAGGCCATTTGCAAGCCAAGCGCCAACTGCGCCGGGTCAGCAGCGCCACCTACCTGGTCAGCCTGCTCGACAGCCAGATCGACAGCCCGGCGAGCCTGTTCGCCGACGAGCAGACCCTCGAAGCGGCCAAGCGCCGTTCCTACCAGCAAGGCGTGCTCGATGGCCGCGAGATCGCCCGGGTGTTCGCCTGGATGCGCCCCAACGACCTGATCTGGAACTACTGGGTCAACAACTACCTGCTGGGCAAGGCGCCACCGGCGTTCGACATCCTCTACTGGAACAACGACAACACCCGCCTGCCGGCGGCGCTGCACGGCGACCTGCTGGACTTCTTCAAGCACAACCCGCTGGCCCGCGCCGCAGGCCTTGAGGTATGCGGCACGCCGATCGACCTGCAGAAGGTCAACGTCGACAGCTTCAGCGTCGCCGGCAGCAACGACCACATCACCCCCTGGGATGCGGTGTACCGCTCGGCGGCACTGCTCGGCGGCGACAAGCGCTTCATCCTTGCCAACAGCGGCCATGTGCAAAGCATCATCAACCCGCCGGGCAACCCCAAGGCGCACTACGTCGACAACCCGCGCCTGAGCAGCGACCCGCGGGCCTGGCTCTACGATGGCAAGCAGGTCGACGGCAGCTGGTGGCCGCAGTGGCTGGAGTGGATTCAGGCACGCTCCGGCGTGCAGCGCGAAACCCTGATGGCCCTCGGCAACCAGAACTACCCTCCCATGGACCCCGCGCCCGGCAGCTACGTGCAGGCGCGCTGAACAAGAAGAACGGATGAAAACCCGCGACCGTATCCTCGAATGTGCCCTGCAACTGTTCAACCGCCAGGGCGAGCCGAATGTCTCGACCCTGGAGATTGCCAACGAAATGGGCATCAGCCCGGGCAACCTCTACTACCACTTCCACGGCAAGGAGCCGCTGGTGCTGGGGTTGTTCGAACGCTTCGAGGACGAGCTCACGCCGCTGCTCGACCCGCCGCTGGAAGTGCGCCTGGATGCCGAGGACTACTGGTTGTTCCTGCACTTGATCGTCGAGCGCATGGCCCAGTACCGGTTTCTGTTCCAGGACCTGTCGAACCTGACCGGGCGCCTGCCCAAGCTGGCCCGCGGCATGCGCAACCTGCTCAACGCGCTCAAGCGCACCCTGGCGGCGCTGCTGGCCAGCCTCAAGGCCCAGGGCCAGGTGCTCAGCGATACGCGGGCGCTGGGGCAACTGGTGGAACAGATCACCCTGACCCTGTTGTTCTCGCTCGATTACCAACGGGTGCTGGCCCGTGAAGGTGAGGTCGGAGTGGTGGTCTACCAGGTGATGATGCTGGTGGCGCCGCACCTGGAGGCGGGGTCGCGGTATGCGGCAGAGCAGCTGGCCTTGAGGTATCTGGATGGCTGACCCTAGGACTGCTTCGCAGCCCTTTCGCCGGCAAGGCCGGCTCCCACAAACCCGGTACAACACCCATAATGAAAACGCCCGGCACAAGGCCGGGCGTAGACTGACAGCCGCCTGAAATCAGGCCTGGCTGGTCGGGCTTGCCGATGGCGACGATACCGCTGCGACCGGAGCAGCGCTGGCTGCTGGCGCCGGGCTTGGCGCCGGTGCAGCGCTGGCCGCAGGGGCCGCCGGCTTCGCCGCTGCAGGTTTAGCTGCTGGCTTGGCCGCTGGCTTTTTCACTGCTGGCTTCTTCGCCGCAGCCGGTTTGGCTACTGGCTTGGCTGCTACCGGCTTGGCTGCTGGCTTGGCCGCAGGTTTTGCCGCTGCGGTTTTCGCCGCTGGCTTGGCTGCAGGTTTTGCCGCTGCAGTTTTCGCCGCTGGCTTGGCTGCAGGCTTGGCCGCAGGTTTCGCTGCAGCCTTGGCCAATGGCTTGGCTGCGGTCTTGCTCGCTGCCGGTTTCTTCGAGATAGGCGTAACCGATGCACCGGTCAGCTTCTCGATCTGCTTGGTCAGCGTATCGACCTTCGAATGCAGCGCCTTGACCTCACTGCGGCTCGGTACGCCAAGACGCGAGATCGCACTGTTCAGGCGCTTGTCGAAAGCACCTTCGAGCTCGTCCCACTTGCCCAGGGCGCGGTCCTTGACGTCGCTGATGCGCGAGGTCGCCGACTTGGCGGTTGCCTTGGCGGAGTCGACAGAGCCCTTGGCGAGTTTTTCAGCTTTCTCACCCTCCTTGACCAGGTTGTCAAACACCTTGCTGCCATCCTGATCGATCTTGGAGTAGATACCCAAACCAGCCAGCCAGATCTTGCGGGAATACTTCTCGATCCCCCCGACCCAGGAGCTGCCTTCTTTTTCAGTATTCTTCTTGCCAGCCATCCCGCTCTCCTTATTGTTTACGTGCGACACGTTCAAGCAATGCCGTGAGCTCATCGAGCTTGACAGAGAGTGTCTCCACGTCATGTTTAGACGGAATGCCGATGCGATTCAAGGCGCTCGCGACCCGTGTGTCGAAAGCCTTTTCGATTTTGTCGAGTTGAACCTCGACCTTGCCCTTCACGCTGCTCAGTTCGCCCTTCACCGAATCGATCTCGGAGTTGGCGGCATCGACCTTGGCATCGAGCTTTTTCTTGCCGCGTTTTTCTACCGATTCACCGGCCTTGACCAGCTCTTTCAGGTAGTCGGCACCTTCCTGGCCGACCCGGGTGTAAGCCCCGAGGCCTGCCAGCCAGATCTTGCGCGCGTAGCTGCGCACTTCACCCAACGTGCGCTGGGCGTCGTCTTTTTTCTTCAGGATAACTTTGGCCATGCTCTGCACCTCACGCTCTGAACGGAAATGGAGGAACTGCCCAGCGAAGTTGGGCTTGAGCACAAGGTAGGGGGAAAAATTAGAATTGGCACACTAATAAAGGGGGCAGCGACAAGCTTCAAGCTTCAAGCGGCAAGAAAGGGCAGCGGTGATCTTGAAACTGTCGTGCCCCTCCCACTCACCGCGAACCACTTGCAGCTTAAAGCTTGCAGCTCCCCCCTTGAGCCGCTAGGCGAGCGCCTTATCCAGCGCCCGCTCGATCTCGCTTTTGATGGTCCCGCTCATCATCGACAGCATCATGCCCAGCTTCAGCTCGACCTTGATGCTGTCCTCGCCAATCTGCACGCTGCCGTTGGCGCCACTGCGCTTGACCTCGACGCGGTCGCCATTCCAGCTGGCCTTGAGGTCGTATTCGCGGGCCAGCTTGTCGACCAGGGCCTCGGCCTTTTGCCGGGCCGCGTCGCGGCCCAGGCTGTGTTTGCGTTCAACGCTGATCTGGGTCATTCATTCAATCCTGGGTTCGAAGGCATACTTATATTATGCCCGCGCCCCACCTGCGACACACCCCGCCAAGACAAATCCGACCGTACGCCCTAGAATGGCCAGTAATTTTTTCCGGTGAAGCGATATGAACGATCAGCGCAAAGGCGACCACGCCGAACCCACCACCCACTTCGGCTACAAAGACGTGCCGGAAAGCCAGAAGGCCGAGAAAGTCGCCGAGGTGTTCCACTCGGTG
Source organism: Pseudomonas sp. B21-035 (assembly GCF_024748945.1). NCBI lineage: Bacteria > Pseudomonadati > Pseudomonadota > Gammaproteobacteria > Pseudomonadales > Pseudomonadaceae > Pseudomonas > Pseudomonas sp. B21-035. The sequence continues at coordinate 418,190 of NZ_CP087179.1, read as the reverse complement.
GCGGCCAAGTACGACCTGATGAACGATGTACTCTCCGGCGGCATGCACCGCCTGTGGAAGCGCTTCACCATCGAGCTGTCGGGCGTGCGTCCGGGTAACCGGGTGCTCGACATCGCGGGCGGCACCGGCGACCTGGCGGCCAAGTTCTCGCAACTGGTCGGCCCCACCGGCCAGGTGGTACTGGCCGACATCAACGAGTCGATGCTCAAGGTTGGCCGCGACCGCCTGCTCGACCGCGGCGTGGCCGGCAACATCGAGTTCGTCCAGGCCGACGCCGAAAAGCTGCCGTTCCCGGACAACCATTTCGACTGCGTGACCATCGCCTTCGGCCTGCGCAACGTCACCCACAAGGAAGACGCCATCCGCTCCATGCTGCGGGTGCTCAAGCCCGGCGGCCGCCTGCTGGTGCTGGAATTTTCCAAGCCGACCAACAAGCTGATGTCCAAGGTCTACGATGCCTATTCGTTCGCCTTCATGCCGCTGGCCGGCAAGCTGATCACCAACGACTCGGAAAGCTATCGCTACCTGGCCGAATCGATCCGCATGCACCCTGACCAGGAAACCCTCAAGGCGATGATGGTCGAGGCCGGTTTCGACCGCGTCACCTACCACAACATGACCAGCGGCATCGTCGCCCTGCACCGCGGAATCAAGCCCTGATGCTCCTGGCCGGCCTGCTCGCCAGCGTCGAACACGGCCTCAACCGTGTTTTGCGCCTGGACAGCACAGCGCTGCCGCGCCTGCGCCCGCTCGACGGCAAGGTGATTGCCATCGACTGCCGCCAGCCGGCCCTGCAGCTGTTCATCCTGCCCAGTGACGAAGGCCTGATGCTTGCCACGCACTGGGCCAATGAGGCCGACTGCACCTTGCGCGCGCCGGCCAGCAGCCTGCTGCGCCTGGCCCTGAGCCAGGACAAGAGCGCCGTGCTGCACAGCCCGCAGGTCGAGCTTGAAGGCGACAGCGCGGTGCTGCTCGACCTGGTGGCGGTACTGCAGGACCTGGAGCTCGACTGGGAGTACGAAGTCTCGCGCTGGCTCGGCCCGGTCGCCACGCAACTGCTCAGCGGCCACTTGCGCAGCCGCGCCAACTGGACCCGCCAGGGCCTGGCGGCGCTCAACCAGAACCTTTCCGAGTACCTCGCCGAAGAGGCCCGGACCCTGGTCGGCCAGCGCGAAGCCGAAGCCCGTTTCAGCGAACTCGACACGCTCAAAGTCGATATTGAACGCCTTGAGGCGCGCATCGAGCGCCTTGCCCGATCCCTTGATACCAGCGATAACGCATGAAGCTGCTTGCCGTCCGCCGTCTGTTGCGCATCCAGCGCGTCGTGATCCGTTACCGTCTCGATGACCTGCTGTTCGCCCTGCCCCTGCCCTGGTGGCTGATGGGCCTGCGCTATGCCATGCCCTGGCGCTGGCTACCGCGCAAGGAGCTGCAGCTTAGCCGTGGCGCGCGCCTGCGCCTGGCACTGCAGGACCTGGGGCCGATCTTCATCAAGTTCGGCCAGTTGCTCTCGACCCGCCGCGACCTGCTGCCCGAAGACATCGCCGACGAGCTGATGCTGCTGCAAGACCGGGTTCCGCCGTTCGATCCGCAAAAAGCCATCGCCCTGATCGAAGAACAGCTCGGTGCGAAGATCAGCGAGGTGTTCAGCCGCTTCGACGTCGAGCCGCTGGCTTCGGCGTCGGTAGCCCAGGTCCACGCGGCCAAGCTCAAGAGCGGTGAAGAGGTGGTGGTCAAGGTCGTGCGCCCGGGCCTCAAGCCGATCATTGCCCAGGACCTCGCCTGGTTGTTCCTGATCGCCCGTGGTGCCGAACGGGTTTCGGCCGATGCGCGCCTGCTGCACCCGGTGGAAGTGGTCAACGACTACGAAAAGACCATCTACGACGAACTCGACCTGTTGCGCGAGGCGGCCAACGCCAGCCAGCTCAAGCGCAACTTCGAAGGCTCGGAGATGATGTACGTGCCCCAGGTGTACTGGGACTGGTGCCGGCCGAAAGTGCTGGTGATGGAGCGCATCTACGGTATTCAGGTCACTGACCTTGCGACCCTGGCCGACCAGCGCACCGACATGAAGATGCTCGCCGAGCGCGGCGTGGAGATCTTCTTCACCCAGGTGTTTCGTGACAGCTTCTTCCACGCCGACATGCACCCCGGCAACATCTTCGTCAGCACGGTCAAGCCGTGGAGCCCGCAGTACATTGCCATCGACTGCGGCATCGTCGGCAGCCTGACCCCCGAGGACCAGGACTACCTGGCGCGCAACCTGTTTGCCTTCTTCAAGCGCGACTACCGCCGTGTGGCGCAGTTGCACATCGATTCGGGCTGGGTACCGGCGCAGACCAAGCTCAACGAATTCGAAGCGGCGATCCGCACCGTGTGCGAGCCGATCTTCGAAAAACCGTTAAAGGATATTTCCTTCGGCCAGGTGCTGATGCGCCTGTTCCAGACCGCGCGGCGCTTCAACATGGAAGTCCAGCCGCAGCTGGTGCTGCTGCAGAAAACCCTGCTCAACATCGAAGGCCTGGGCCGCCAGCTGTACCCCGACCTCGACCTGTGGAGCACCGCCCAGCCGTTCCTCGAACGTTGGATGCGCGAGCGCGTCAGCCCCAAGACCCTGCTGCAGAACCTGCATGGCCAGGTCGAGCAGATCCCGCACCTGGCCGGCATGACCCGCGACCTGCTCGAACGCATGTCGCAGCCGCACCTGGCCGACCCGCCAGCGCCCTGGCAGCACAAGAGCGATCACTGGGCCCTGCGCCTGCTCGGTGCCGGCCTGCTTGGCGGCGGCGCCACTCTGGCAGCCGGCGCGGTGAGCCTCAGCGCCCCTGCTGCCTGGCCGGCCTGGCTGATGCTGGCCGCCGGCCTCTACCTGATCGTGCGTCGATAGCCAGCCGGGCCGCTGGCTGGCACACTAGCGCAAGGGTTCGGCAAAGGATCGAACCCGGTTTTGGAGTCGAAGATGAAAGACTGGCTGGACGAGATCAACTGGAACAGCGATGGCCTGGTACCGGCTATCGCCCAGGACCACAAGACCGGGCGCGTGCTGATGATGGCCTGGATGAACCGCGAATCGCTGGCGCTGACCGCCGCTGAGCAGCGGGCCATCTACTGGTCACGTTCGCGTGGCAAACTGTGGCGCAAGGGCGAAGAGTCCGGCCACGTGCAAAAACTGCACGAAATGCGCCTGGACTGCGACGCCGACGTGATCATCCTGATGGTTGAGCAACTGGGTCATATCGCCTGCCATACCGGCCGCGAAAGCTGCTTCTACCGGGTCTTCGAGCACGGTGAGTGGAAGACCGTCGACCCCGTCCTCAAGGACCCGAATGCCATCTACAGCGCAGGACACTGACATGAGCGACACCCTGACCCGCCTGGCCGAAGTACTGGAAGCGCGCAAAGGCGCCGAGCCCGACAGCTCGTACGTGGCCAGCCTGTATCACAAGGGCCTGAACAAGATTCTGGAAAAGCTCGGCGAAGAGTCGGTCGAGACCATCATCGCCGCCAAGGACGCCGCCCACAGTGGCGACTGCAGCGATGTCATCTACGAGACCGCCGATCTGTGGTTCCATAGCCTGGTCATGCTCGCTCAACTGGGCCAGCACCCGCAGGCGGTGCTGGACGAACTGGACCGCCGCTTCGGCCTGTCCGGGCACGCCGAGAAAGCAGCGCGTCAGCCGTCGGCCTAACTGAATTATTTCGAGGGATTGCACCATGGGTATTTTTGACTGGAAACACTGGATCGTCCTGCTGGTCGTGGTGGTACTGGTGTTCGGTACCAAGAAGCTGAAGAACTTCGGCAGCGACCTGGGCGAGTCGATCAAGGGCTTCAAGAAAGCCATGAACGAAGAAGAGTCCAAGCCGGCCGAGCAGACGCCACCGCCAGTGCAACCGGTCCAGCCCAGGCCGCTTCGCCGCTGAACCAGCCGCAGACCATCGACGGCCAGGCCCACAAGGTCGAAGAGCCGATCAGGAAAGATTGATCAATGTTCGGGATCAGCTTCAGCGAACTGTTGCTCGTGGGCCTGGTGGCCCTGCTGGTGCTCGGCCCCGAGCGCCTGCCGGGTGCCGCGCGCACCGCCGGGCTGTGGATCGGCCGGCTCAAGCGCAGCTTCAATGCGATCAAGCAGGAGGTCGAGCGCGAAATCGGCGCCGATGACATCCGTCGTCAGTTGCACAACGAGCACATCCTCTCCATGGAGCAGGAAGCGCGCAAGATCCTCAACCCCAACAGCGTCACGCCCGAGCCGCCGGCAACCCCGGCAGCTACCAGCGAAAGCGCCCCGGCGCCCGCCCGGTCAGCAGCGAACCCACGTCGCCAGCCACCAGCGCGCCCACCGAACCGACACAGCCACCGCGAGCCCCATGAGCGATATTCCGGAAAACGACCAGCCGATGCCGCTGGTTTCGCACCTCACCGAGTTGCGTACACGCCTGCTGCGCTGCGTCGCGGCCATCTTCCTGATCTTCGCCGGGCTGTTTTCCTTCGCGCAGCAGATCTACACCCTGGTCTCGGCGCCATTGCGCGCGCACTTGCCGGCCAACGCAACGATGATCGCCACCGACGTCGCCTCGCCGTTCCTGACGCCGTTCAAGCTGACCATGATCGTTTCGCTGTTCCTGGCCATTCCGCTGATCCTGCAGCAGATCTGGGGCTTCATCGCGCCGGGCCTGTACCGCCATGAAAAGCGCATCGCCATTCCGTTGCTGGTGTCGAGCATCATCCTGTTCTACGCCGGCATGGCCTTCGCCTATTTCCTGGTGTTCCCGCTGATCTTCGGCTTCTTCGCCAGCGCCACCCCGGAAGGGGTGTCGATGATGACGGACATTTCCAGCTACCTGGATTTCGTCATGACCCTGTTCTTCGCCTTCGGCGTGGCCTTCGAGATCCCGGTGGCCGTAGTGCTGCTGGTGTGGATCGGCGTGGTCGACGTGAAGTACCTGAGAAAGATCCGCCCGTACGTGATCATCGGCTGCTTCGTGGTCGGCATGATCCTCACCCCGCCGGACATCTTCTCGCAGACCCTGCTGGCGGTGCCGATGTGGCTGCTGTTCGAGATCGGCGTGCTGTTTGGCGGGCTGATCCGCAAACGCAGCGAGCACCCGCAAGATGCTGCCGACGACCATAACGACCAACCGCCAGCGACCCAGCCGTGAACCTGCTGTTACTCGAAGAAGCCGATTTCATCGCGGCCGACCGTGTGGTGCTGGCTGACCGGCGCTTCACCCACATGCAGGAAATCCACCGCGTGGCAGTGGGCGACAGCCTGCGGGTCGGGCGTATCGGCGGGCTGATGGGCCAGGCCGAAGTCCTGCGCCTGGAAGGCCATGAAGCAGAACTCAAGGTCAGTTTCGACCAGCCGCCTCCGGCCAAACTGCCGCTGACCCTGGTGCTGGCGCTGCCACGGCCGAAGATGCTCCGCCGGGTGTTCCAGACCGTTGCCACCATGGGAGTGCCGAAGGTCATCCTGGTCAACAGCTACCGGGTCGAAAAGAGCTTCTGGCAAACACCGTTCCTCGAATCCGAGGCGATCCGCGAACAGCTGATCCTCGGCCTTGAGCAGACCCGCGACACGGTGCTGCCCGAAGTCATCATCGAAAAGCGTTTCAAGCCGTTTGTCGAAGACCGCCTGCCAGCCATCAGCGCCGGCACCCTCGGCCTGGTTGGCCATCCTGGCCAGTACCCGCCGTGCCCACGCGGGTTGAACGAGCCCGTTACCCTGGCCATCGGCCCGGAAGGTGGCTGGATTCCCTACGAGATCGACCTGCTGGGCAAAGCCGGCCTTGCCCCGGTACAGCTTGGCGAACGCATCCTGCGCGTCGAGACCGCGGTCACCGCGCTATTGGCACGCTTGTTCTGACTTCAGTTTTGCCGCTCCAGGCCGATGCATTGGCACCAGAACAATAATCGCCTCTGCCGATCGCAATGGAGTCCCACCATGTACCGTTGGTTAGCCCAGCACCTGGGTAACGTGAGCGTCAATCTCAAACTCGGCATCGGCTTCGGCCTGGTCCTGTTGCTGACCCTGGCCATTACCCTGACCGGCTGGCAGGGCCTGAACGGCATTACCGAGCGTGGCGACACCCTGGGCGGCATCTCCCAGGTGCACCAGGCCACCCTGGAGCTGCGCATTGCCCGCCAGGGCTTCCAGCTCAAGGGCGACGAGGCTGCAGCGCAGGGCCTGAGCAACGCCCTGGCGGCGCTTGAACGCCAGCTGCAAGCGGTCGACCAACGTATTGTCCTGCCCGAGAACCGCCGCCGGATCGAGCAGCAGCACGACGCCGTGCGCCAGTACCACCAGGCCCTGACCAGTGCCGACAAAGCCGCCCAGCAGCGCGAAGCCGCTCGCGCCGTGCTCGGCAGCAGCGCCGACGAGGCCGCAGCGCTGATCGCCCAGGTCGAGCAACAACTGCTCGGCGGCAGCGATCTGAACCTGTTCAACAGCGTGGTCGGCGCCAGCAAACTGCTGCAACAGGCGCGCTTCCAGGTGCGTGGCTATACCTACAGCGGCAAGCCCGAGTTCCAGCAAACGGCGCTTGAAGCCATCGACCAGGCCACCTCGCAACTCAAGACCCTGGCCGAAGTCCTGCCGGCCAGCTACACCAGCAACTTCAACCAGGCCGCCCGCGCACTGGGCAACTACCGTGGCGCGGTGATCGAGTTCGGCAATGCGCAAAGCGCCTCCGAGCAGGCCGCGCAGCAAATGATCGTGCTCGGCCAGAGCCTGATCGAGCAAAGCCAGCAACTGACCACCACCCTCACCGGCCTGCGCGATGCCGAGTCGCAGCATGCCAAGTCGATGCTAGCCCTGGCCACCGTGCTGGCCCTGTTGTTCGGCCTGCTGGCCGCCTGGGCGATTACCCGGCAGATCGTCATCCCCCTGCGCCAGACCCTCAACGCCGCCGACCGCGTCGCCAGTGGCGACCTGCGCCACGACCTCAAGGTCGATCGCCGTGACGAGCTGGGCCAATTACAGCGCAGCATGCAGCGCATGACTGTGAGCCTGCGCGAACTGATCGGTGGCATCGGCGACGGCGTCACCCAGATTGCCAGCGCCGCCGAAGAGCTGTCGGCAGTCACCGAGCAGACCAGCGCCGGGGTCAACAATCAAAAGGTCGAGACCGACCAGGTCGCCACCGCCATGAACGAAATGGCCGCCACTGTGCAGGAAGTCGCGCGCAACGCCGAGGAAGCCTCCGAGGCGGCGGTGATGGCCGACCAGCAGGCCCGCGAAGGCGATCGGGTGGTCGGCGAAGCCATCGCCCAGATCGAGCGCCTGGCCAGCGAGGTCAACCACTCCAGCGAAGCCATGGGCCAGCTCAAGGCCGAAAGCGACAAGATCGGCAGTGTGCTCGATGTGATCAAGTCGGTGGCCCAGCAGACCAACCTGCTGGCCCTCAACGCCGCCATCGAAGCTGCCCGCGCCGGTGAAGCCGGGCGTGGCTTTGCCGTGGTCGCCGATGAAGTGCGCAGCCTGGCCCAGCGCACCCAGCAGTCCACCGAAGAGATCGAACAGCTGATCGCCGGCCTGCAAAACGGCACCCAGCAGGTTGCCACGGTCATGGACGCCAGCCGCGGCCTGACCGACAGCAGCGTCGAGCTGACCCGCCGCGCCGGCACCTCGCTGGAAACCATCACCCGCACCGTGTCGTCGATCCAGGCGATGAACCAGCAGATCGCCGCTGCTGCCGAGCAGCAGAGCGCGGTGGCCGAAGAGATCAACCGGAGCGTGATGAATGTGCGCGACGTGTCGGACCAGACCTCGGCCGCCAGTGAAGAGACCGCGGCGTCGAGCGTCGAGCTGGCGCGGTTGGGGACGCATCTGCAGACGCTGGTCGGCAAGTTCCAGCTGTAGAAAGCATCGCGGGTCAAGCCCGCTCCCACATAAGTGGGAGCGGGCTTGACCCGCGATGAGGCCCTAGAGCACCTGACGCAAAAACGCCTGGGCGCGCAGGTCCTTGGGTGAAGTGAAGAACGCCTCCGGCGGCGAATCTTCCAGCAGCTTGCCGTGATCGAAGAACAGCACCCGATCCGCCACTTCCCGGGCGAAGCCCATTTCGTGGGTGACGCAGACCATGGTCATGCCTTCCAGGGCCAGGGTCTTCATCACATCGAGCACTTCGCCGACCATTTCCGGGTCGAGCGCCGAGGTCGGCTCATCGAACAGCATCACCTTGGGGTCCATGGCCAGGGCGCGGGCGATCGCCACCCGCTGTTGCTGACCACCGGACAAGCGTGATGGGTACTCGTTGGCCTTCTGGGCGATACCAACCTTATCCAGCAGCGCACGGGCCTTGGCTTCGCGCTCGGCCTTGCCGCGCTTGCGCACGACTTTTTGCGCCAGGCACAGGTTCTCCAGCACGGTCATGTGCGGGAACAGGTTGAAATGCTGGAACACCATACCGACTTCGCGGCGGTAGGCGTTGACGTCGGTCTTCGGGTCGGCCAACTGCAGGCCGTCGATGGCCACGGTGCCTTCATCGAACGACTCCAGGCCGTTCAGGCAGCGCAGGAAGGTCGACTTGCCCGAACCCGAAGGGCCGAGCACTACCAGCACTTCGCCCTTGGCCACGTCGGTGCTGACGTGATCGACCGCGCGCACCACCTGCCCACGGGTGTTGAAGACTTTTACCAGGTCACGGACTTCAATCACTTTGCGCAAGCCTCCGCTCAAGCCGGCTGGCCATGTGCGACAGCGGCAGGTTGATCAACAGGTACAGGCCGGCGACGCAGAACCAGATCTCGAAGGTCGAGAACGAAGTGGTGATCGCCTCGCGACCGCTTTTGGTCAGTTCGGTGATGGCGATCACCGAGACCAGCGAGGTGTCCTTGACCAGGCTGATGAACTGCCCGGCCAGCGGCGGCAGCACGCGCTTGAAGGCTTGCGGCAGCACCACATGACGCATCGACTGGCCAGCGCTCAGGCCCAGCGAACGGGCCGCTTCACCCTGGCCCCTGGCAATCGACTGCACCCCGGCACGGACGATCTCGGCGACGTAGGCGCCGGTAAACAGCGCCAGCGCCGCCACCCCGGCAAACTCCCGGGACAGGTTGAGCACGGTGCCGATGAAGAAGTAGAAGATAAAGATCTGCACCAGCAGCGGCGTGCCGCGCACCAGCTCGACATAGACCGTCGACAGGTCGCGCAATGTCGGGTTGTTCGACAGCCGGCAGAGCCCGGCAAACAGTCCGATCAACAGCCCCAGCACACCGGAGGCGACCGAGATCCATACCGTGGTCCACAGGCCCCAGGCCAGCGGGCCCGCGGCCCAGTGGTGGGTAACGCCGATCAGGTCGCCTTCGGCCACATCGTCGCCGCGCGACAGCTGTACGCTGGCCTGCTCGACCTCGAAGACCTGCTCGCCACCGCTCTCGTCACGTACGGTGACGCTGGCCATGTCGCCCTTGCTGACGATGGCTTCGATGGTACCGTTTTCACTCACGCGCTGGGCGACTTCGGCCTGGTAGGCGAAATACTGCGGCACCCGGTTCCAGCGCCACTCGTAGGACATCAGCGAGGTCGCGTAATACAGGCTGATCGCCAGGCCGATCAGGACCAGCGCGGTCAGCCCGTGCCAGGGCCACTGGGCTTTGTTGTGTTTGATCACGAGGGTACTTCCGTAAAAGCGAACGCGCAGGACCAGCCTGCGCGTCGGGTTTCAAGCCAGGCGTGGGGCCTTGGCCTTATTCCATGTCCTTGAGCCAGGCGGTGTCCTTGAACCACTTGTCGTGGATTCGATCGTAGGTACCGTCGTGCTTGATCTGGTGCAGGAAGTTGTTGATGAAGTTGAGGCTGTCGTAGTCGCCCTTCTTCAGGCCGAAGGCCAGCGGTTCGAAGGTGAACGGCTTGTCGAGGAACAGCAGCTTGCCAGCGCCGGCCTTGTTCACCGCCACGACGTTGTACGGCGCGTCATAGACGAAGGCGTCGGCCTTGCCGTTGACCACGTCCATCACCGCTTCCTGCTCGTTGTCGTAGCCGTGGTACTTGGCTTTGCCGATCAGCTTCTTGGCGACCATTTCGCCGGTGGTGCCGAGCTTGGAGGTCAGGCGGTACTTGTCGTTGTTCAGGTCTTTGTAGGACTTGATCTCGTCTGCCAGTTCCTTGCGGATCAGCAGGGTCTGGCCGACCACGATGAAGGGTTCGCTGAAGTTCAGCTTGAGGTTGCGTTCCTGGGTCAGGGTCATGCCGCTGCCGATCATGTCGAACTTGTCGGTCATCAGCGCCGGGATGATGCCGTCATAGGCGGTGGAGACCATCTCCAGCTTGACGCCCATGGACTTGGCCATGGCCTTGAGGATATCGACTTCGAAGCCGATGATCTCGCCGCGCTTGTTGGTCATCTGGAACGGCATGTAGGTAGGGTCCATGCCGACACGCAGGGTGCCGCGCTTGACCGCGTCATCGATGGCACCAGCCGCCTGCGCGGCACTTACCGCAACCAGCGCCGTGACGCCGACCAGCAGCATCGACAGATACTTCTTAATCATCACCAGATCCCCTAGCAGGAAAGCTCGAATTTTATTTTTGGCGCGAACCGTCCTACAGCGACGGGTGCGAGATATTCGGGGTGGGATGCTAACGCATGAACGGCACGGTACATATAGCCGAAGATGACTTTGTTACGCATTGATACCAGAAAAAGCATCGCCGGCAACACCGGCTCCCCCAAGGTCAGTTGTGCATACAACCCTGTGAGAGCCGGCGTTGCCGGCGATTGCTTGAGCCTGTCAGACGATCAGGCGCTGGCCATCGAAGGCTGCGCCGCAGGCTCTGGATGCAGCGGCAGCAGCGGCGAGTGCGGATCGTTGGCGATCGACTGGCGCCAGACGCCCAGCCAGGCCTCGTTCTGCCCATCCCAGACTGCTGTGTGCAGGCGCGCCAGGGCGACCGGGTCGCTGAGCAGGGCCAGGCGGGTGTTGCCGTCCAGGCCGTTCGGGCCGACCTCCAGGGCCTTGGCGATACGCTCGGCACGCAGTGCCTCGATCGGCGCCGCGACACCGTGGCGAGCGGTGGCCAGGGCACAAGCCAGGGCGTTCTGCTGCGGATCGACCACGGCACGCACGAAACCGTCGTGCATGGCATGCCAGCGGTTCTCGTGGGTGTACTGGTCGGTGGCCAGCAGCTCCTGCGGCGTGGCGTATTCCTCAGGAATCAGGAACAGGCTTTCGTCCTTGGCACGCAGGCCCAGGTGCACGCGGCTGGAGATCACCGAGACCGGGATCGACAGCATCAGCGAACCGACGATCGGCACCAGCCACCACAAAAAGCTCGGGTTGAGCCAGGCCACCAGCAGCGCCCAGGCCACGCCCAGCAGGGTTTGCGGACCATGGCGGCGTACCGCTTCGCTCCAAGGAGTGGAGTCGTCGTCACGCTGCGGCGAGTTCCAGGTCGCGGCCCAGCCGAGGAACGCGGCGAGCACGAAGCGGGTGTGGAAAATCATCCGCACCGGCGCCAGGAGCATGGAGAAGAGCATCTCCAGCAGCATCGACACGGTGACCTTGAAGCGCCCGCCGAACTCTTTCGCGCCCTTGGCCCAGATCAGGATGACGCTGAGCAGCTTGGGCAGGAACAGCAGCACGATGGTGGTGGAGAACAGCGCGATGGCTTTCTCCGGGTGCCACTGCGGCCACAACGGGTAGAGCTGGCGCGGTTCGAGGAAGTACTGCGGCTCCATCAGGGTGTTGGTCGCCAGCAACGCGGTCGACAACACCAGGAAGAAGAACCACAACGGCGCCGACAGGTACGACATCACCCCGGTGAGGAACACCGCACGGTGTACAGGGTGCATGCCCTTGACCAAGAACAGGCGGAAGTTCATCAGGTTGCCGTGACACCAGCGCCGGTCGCGCTTGAGCTCATCGAGCAGGTTCGGCGGCAGTTCTTCGTAGCTGCCCGGCAGGTCGTAGGCAATCCACACGCCCCAACCGGCACGACGCATCAACGCCGCTTCAACGAAGTCGTGGGAGAGGATCGCACCGGCAAACGCGCCCTTGCCCGGCAATGGCGCCAGGGCGCAGTGCTCGATGAAGGGTTTCATGCGGATGATCGCGTTGTGGCCCCAATAGTGCGACTCGCCAAGCTGCCAGAAGTGCAGGCCAGCAGTGAACAGCGGGCCGTAGACGCGGGTGGCGAACTGCTGCATGCGCGCATACAGGGTGTCCATGCCCGAGGCTTTCGGCGCGGTCTGGATGATCCCGGCGTCCGGATTGGCCTCCATCAGGCGCACCAGGCTGGTCAGGCATTCGCCGCTCATCACGCTGTCGGCATCGAGCACGACCATGTAGCGGTAGTCGCCGCCCCAGCGCCGGCAGAAGTCGTCGAGGTTGCCGCTCTTGCGTTTGACCCGGCGACGCCGGCGACGGTAGAAGATCCGCCCGAAACCTTTGGACTCGCGGCAGACTTCCAGCCAGGCCTGTTGCTCGGCCACGGCGATGTCGGTGTCGTTGGTGTCGCTGAGCACGAAGAAGTCGAAACGGTCGAGGTCACCGGTGGCGGCCACCGACTCGAAGGTCGCCCGCAGGCCGGCGAACACCCGTGGCACGTCTTCGTTGCAGATCGGCATGACGATCGCGGTGCGGGCACCGGCCTCGATCGGCTCATTGCCGGCACTGCTGCCGGAGATGCGGTATTTGTCCCGCCCGGTGAGCAGCTCGAGGAAGCCCATCAGCGCGGTCCAGAAACCCGCCGAGACCCAGCAGAAGAGGATCCCGAAGAGAATCAGGATGCTGGTCTGCAGGGCATACGGCCAGACTTGCGTGGCGGTTTGCAGCAGCGGCTGGTGCATGACCTCGTCGAGGTCGACGAACGACCAGCCCTGGTACGGCAGGATGCCCTTCATGTACCAACCGGCGACGATGGTCTGGCCGAGCATCAGCGCCAGCAGGATGTAGCGGCGCATCGAACCGACCCAGCGCCAGCGTGCCTTGGGCAGCTCGCGTTTTTCCGGGGCCGGGGCGTTGGTGCGGCCGGTCAGGCGGCGCCAGGCGCGGATCAGGATGTTGGTCCGCCACGGCTCGGGGATGACCCGGGTGCGCCGGATCGGCGGCGTGGCCTTCAGGCACACCCGGCCGCTGCCGTCCACCGCGAGCATCTCGGCGTCTTGCAGCTCTTCGGCGCAGGTCACGTGCAGGCGCTCGCCCACCGAGGCCTGGACGGCCTCGGCAGCGTCGGCGCCCGGCTGGGCAGACAGGCGTTGATGCAGCTCGCTGAACGAGGAGCAGCGGGCGAGTTCCGCGCGCTGCTCGTCGCTCAGGGGCAGGTGGGCCAGGTATTCGCTGAGCGATTCTGGCCGGGTATGGGCATTACTCATCGGCAGGCAACTGATAGCTCCAGGTCTCGGTCAGCACCTGTTCGGTGGTGGCCGGTGCCCCGGTGGTGGAGGCCGCGTCGGCGGCAGGTTGCTCGGCAGGCTTGTCGGCCTTGGCGTGTTTGGCCGCGGCTTTGTCCTGCTTGCTTGGTTTGGCAGGCTTGGCCGGCTCGACCGGAACGTCACGCAGCAGGGCGGCGCGCATTTCCACGGACTTGCCCGGATCCTTGATCTTCAACCGCAGGGTCAGGCGCCAGCCCTTGATGTCCGGGTTGTAGCGCAGGTTGTTCTCGACCACTTCGGCATTGTCGCCAACGCTGACCTGGCTGCGCACGGCGGTGTCTTCCGGCAGTTTAGCCAATACCGGGCCTTCGAAGTCGACCAGGAAGGCCACGCTGCCATCGGGCTGACGGATCAGGTTGGACTGCTTGACGTCACCGGTCGAGCGCAAGGTCTGCTTGACCCAGCCCAGGTTCGGCGAATGCAGGTTGGACTCGTCGATGGTCCAGTGCAGGCGGTAGGCGTATTCGAACGGGGTACCTGGCTCCGGCAGTTTCTCCGGGCTCCAGAAGGCCACGATGTTGTCGTTGGTTTCGTCGGCAGTCGGGATCTCGACCAGATCGACGGTACCCTTGCCCCAGTCACCGACCGGCTCGATCCAGGCGCTTGGACGCTTCTGGTAGTTATCGTCGAGGTCTTCGAACTGGCTGAACTCGCGCTGGCGTTGCAGCAGGCCGAAACCACGCGGGTTCTCGACGCTGAAGTTGCTCACGGCCAGGTGTTTCGGGTTGTTCAGCGGGCGCCACAGCCACTCGCCGTTGCCGGCATGGATCGACAGGCCTTCGGAGTCGTGCAGGGCCGGACGGTAGTTGAGAACCTTGGACGGCTGGTTGCCGCCGAACAGGAACATGCTGGTCAGCGGGGCGATGCCCAGGCGGCTGACGTGGTCACGCAGGAACACCTTGGACTGCACGTCGACAATGGTGTCGCTGCCCGGACGCAGGGTCAGGCGGTAGGCACCGGTGGAACGCGGCGAATCGAGCAGCGCGTAGATCACCAGTTGTTTGTCGGCAGGTTTCGGGCGCTCGACCCAGAACTCGGTGAAGCGCGGGAACTCTTCACCCGACGGCAGCGCGGTGTCGATCGCCAGGCCACGGGCCGACAGGCCATACACATGGCCCTTGCCGACCACGCGGAAATAGCTGGCGCCCAGCAGGGTCATGATTTCATCCTGCTTGTCGGCCTTGTTGATCGGGTAGAGCACGCGGAAACCCGCGTACCCCAGCTTCTCGGTGGCCTTGGCGTCGAACTGCAGGTCGCCGAAATCGAAACGGCTCGGGTCGTACTTGATCTCTTTCACCGCCTTGGTGGTGATTTCGTTGATCTTGACCGGCGTGTCGAAATGCATGCCCTGGTGGTAGAAGGACAGCTTGAACGGCGTCTTGTCCTTGGCCCACTCGGCTTTTTCGTTGAGGAAGCGGATTTTCTGGTAGTCCGCGTACTTCATGTCACGGAACACCGCCGGCAGATTGCTTTTCGGCGCTTCGTACTTTTGTCCGGCAAGATCCTTCGCCTTGGCCGCGACATCGTCAAGGTTGAACGCCCAGAGCTGGCCTGCGCCGAGCAGGCTTACCAGCGTTGCGCCTGCCAACAGCGCCGTGCGCAGCCGATTGCCAGGAGTTCTTGGTGCATTACAGGGACTTACAATCACGAGCAACCCTCGCCGAAAACAGATCATAAAACCAACGGCCAGCGACATATGCCAGGTTGGCGAGCACTGTTCGGACTCCGAAAGGGCGCAATGATTCCCCAAACGGTTCCGGACAGTCTCAAGTCAGAGTGAAACGAACCCACGAACGCAGGCCCACATGGCGCGCGATTATCCAGCAGGCTGCGTTACAACGCATCAGGCTGATCAAACTATTTATGCTACAAAACCCCTTGTTTTCCCGCAAACAGGGGTTTTTTGCCATCAGATTTGTAACATAAATGTTACGGGGCCATCATTGACCAGGTGCACTTGCATGTCAGCACCGAACTGACCACTGGCAACCGTTGCATGTTGCGCCTGCGCCTGGGCCAGCAAATAGTCGAAAAGCTCGGCCCCTAGCGCTGGCGGCGCAGCCGTCGAAAAGCTCGGGCGCAGGCCGCTCTGGGTATCGGCGGCCAGGGTGAACTGCGACACCAGCAGCAGGCCGCCGCCGATATCCTTGAGCGACAGGTTCATCTTGCCCTGTGGGTCGCTGAACACCCGGTAGTTGAGCAGCTTGTGCAGCAGCTTGTCGGCATGGCCGCGGGTATCGCCCGGCTCGACCGCGACCAGCACCAGCAGGCCCTGGTCGATCGCGCCAACGGTTTTGCCCTCGACATCCACCCGCGCGCCACGCACGCGTTGCAGCAAGCCCTTCATGCTTCTTCCAGGGGCAGGTCGAGCAGGCGCCGGGCCATCTGGTCGGCGGCGCGCACCAGGGCGTCGGTGATGCCGGGCTCCGAGGCCGCGTGGCCAGCGTCGCGAATCACCTTAAGCTCACTGTTCGGCCAGGCCTGGTGCAGCTCCCAAGCGTTGTCCAGCGGGCAGATCACGTCGTAGCGACCATGCACGATCACCGCCGGCAGGTGGGCGATCTTCGGCATGTCGCGGATCAACTGGTCCGGTTCAAGGAAGGCATTGTTGGTGAAGTAGTGGCACTCGATGCGGGCGATCGACAGCGCGCGCTGTGGCTCGGAGAAGCGATCGACCACCAGCGGGTTGGGCCGCAGGGTCGCGGTGCGCCCTTCCCAGGTCGACCAGGCCTTGGCTGCGTGCATCTGGGCGATCTGGTCGTTGCCGGTGAGGCGCTTGTGGAAAGCCTTGACCAGGTCGCCGCGCTCTTCGGCCGGAATCGGCGCGATGTAGTCCTGCCAGTAATCGGGAAACAGGCGGCTGGCGCCGGCCTGGTAGAACCACTCGATCTCTTGCGGGCGGCACAGGAAGATGCCACGCAAAATCAGCCCATGCACGCGCTCGGGGTGGGTCTGGGCGTAGGCCAGGGCCAGGGTCGAGCCCCACGAGCCGCCGAACAGCACCCACTTGTCGATCCCCAGGTGCTTGCGGATGCGCTCCAGGTCTTCGACCAGGTGCCAGGTGGTGTTGTTTTCCAGGCTGGCATGCGGGGTCGAACGGCCGCAGCCGCGCTGGTCGAAGGTGATGATGCGGTACAGATTGGGGTCGAAGTAGCAGCGGCTCTGGGCATCGCAGCCGGCACCCGGGCCACCATGGATGAACACCACCGGCAGACCTTCCGGCGAACCGCTTTCATCGACATACAGCACATGCGGTGCTTCCACGGCCAGATCGTGCCGGGCGTAGGGTTTGATCTGCGGGTACAAGGTCTGCATTACGCACTCCGTGTGGGAATTATTCTGCCGTTGGGCATCATAAACCTGAATTGCGCTTTGAGCATGTACCTGTGATGGCTTTGGGGCCTCATCGCGGGGCAAGCCCGCTCCAACGAGAACTGTGGGAGCGGGCTTGCCCCGCGATGCAGGCGCCGCGCAATCAGCGTGAATAGCGCTCCTTGCCCCACGCCAGCAAGGTCTGGAGCAACTGCTTCAACACCACCTGGGTCGGCGCCGCCAGGTCCTCGCGGTACTTGAACGGCTCGACCTCTTCCATGTAGGTGCTCTGCGCCAGCTCCAGCTGCACTGCATGAATGTTGTTGGCCGGGTCGCCATAGTGGCGGGTGATATGCCCACCCTTGAAGCGGCCATTGAGCACATGACTGTACTGCTCAAATTTTGCACAAACACCTTGCAGCCGTTCGGCCAGTTGCGGATCACAACTGGCGCCATTGAAGGTGCCGAGGTTGAAGTCCGGCAGCTTGCCGTCGAACAGGTGCGGGATGTGTGAACGAATCGAGTGGGCATCCCACAGCAAGGCATAGCCGAACTGCTCGCGCAGGCGCGCCAGCTCGCTGCGAATGGTGTCGTGGTAAGGCCGCCAGATGGCTTCCAGGTACCCCGCCCGCTCCTGTGCCGACGGCGCCTGGCCGTCCTTGAACAACGGCTCGCCCTCAAACAGCGTGGCCGGGTACAGGCCGGTGGTGGCGCCAACGTACAGCGGCTTGTCGTCGTCCGGGCGGTTCAGGTCGATGACGAAACGCGAGTACTCGGCGGCGACCACGCTCACGCCCAGGCCTTGGGCAAACTCATATAGCTGCGGAATGTGCCAGTCGGTGTCCGGCAAGCTTTGCGCCTGCCCGACCAGGCCGTCCTGCACCGCTGGGGTCAGCTTCAAACCGGCGTGGGGCATGCTGATCAGCAGCGGCAGCGTGCCCTGGTGAAATTTCAGTACCTTGTCCATACGCCCTCTCTCAATTGGAAATTTCATCGCCCAGGCGCACCACCCGCTTGGGCAGGTCGCCGCCGAGCCAGTAGGCCAGGTCGGCCGGTCGCTCGATCTGCCAGGCGACAAAGTCGGCAACCTTGCCCACTTCCAGTGAACCGTGGCTGTCGCCCAGGCCCAAAGCGGTTGCCGCATGCAGGGTGACACCGGCCAGGGCTTCTTCCGGGGTCATGCGGAACAAGGTACAGGCCATGTTCAGCATCAGCCGCAGCGACAGCGCCGGCGAAGTGCCGGGGTTGAGGTCGCTGGCAATGGCAATTTTCACCCCATGCTTGCGCAGCGCGTCCATCGGTGGCAACTGGGTTTCGCGCAGAAAGTAGAACGCACCGGGCAGCAGTACCGCCACGGTCCCGGCCGCCGCCATGGCGATGGCGTCGTCTTCGGTCATGAATTCCAGGTGATCGGCCGACAGCGCCTGGTAGCGTGCCGCCAGGCTCGAGCCTGCCAGCGACGACAGTTGCTCGGCATGCAGCTTGACCGGCAGGCCCAGTTCGCGAGCCTTGATGAACACCCGCTCGACCTGAGCCGGCGAAAACGCCAGGTACTCGCAGAAGGCATCCACTGCATCCACCAAACCCTCGGCCGCCAGGGCCGGGAGCATTTCGTCACAGATATGGCTGATGTAGTCGTCAGCCCGATCCTTGTATTCCGGTGGCAAGGCGTGGGCTGCCAGGCAGGTGCTGCGCACGGTGAGCGGCAGCTCCTCGCCAAGGCGGCGGATAACCTTGAGCAGCTTGCGCTCGCTGGCCAGGTCAAGGCCGTAGCCGGACTTGATCTCCAGGGTGGTGACGCCATCATGCATCAGCGCCTGCACGCGCTGGCGGGCACTGGCGAACAGCTCGTCTTCGCTGGCCGCGCGGGTCGCCCGCACGGTACTGGCGATGCCGCCGCCCTGGGCGGCGATCTCGGCATAGCTGACGCCTTGCAGGCGCTGCTCGAACTCGCCGCTGCGGTTGCCGCCAAACACCGCGTGGGTGTGGCAGTCGATCAACCCCGGAGTGACCCAGGCGCCGCCCAGGTCCACGGTTCTGTCAGCGACCAGGGCCGGCAGCTGCTGGCGCGGCCCGATCCATTCGATATGGCCGGCGCTGGTGACGATCGCCGCATCCTCGATGATCGAGTAAGTACCTTGCGCCATGCTTGCCACATGGCAATGCTGCCAGAGGGTTTTCATCCAGAGTCTCCTTGATCAGAGTTGAGAAGGTTCCTGCACCAGCGGCTGCTCGGCGGCAACCACCTGCGGCTTGCACCAGAGCTTGTAGGCCACCACCAGGAACAATACCCAGACCACGCCGACCAGCAGCGCGGCTTGAGTATCAGGGAAGTACCCGAGTACGCCAAAGACGAACAGCATGAAGGCAATCGCTGCCGCCGGGCCATAAGGCCAGAACGGTACCGGGAATTTCAGCTGGGCAACTTCTTCACGGCTCATGCTGCGGCGCATGGCAACCTGGGTCACCAGGATCATCAGCCACACCCAGACGGTCGCGAAGGTGGCGATCGAGGCAATCAGCAGGAACACGTTTTCCGGGATCAAGTAGTTGAGCACCACACCGCCGAGCAACGCTGCGCCCATGACCAGCACGGTCATCCATGGCACGCCATGCCGGGAGATCTTGGCAAAGCCTTTGGGCGCCTGACCTTGCTGGGCCAGGCCGTACATCATGCGCCCGGCGCCGAAAATGTCGCTGTTGATCGCCGAGACCGCGGCGGAAATCACCACGATGTTCAGCACGGTCGCCGCCGAGCCAATCCCCAGGTTACTGAAGATCTGCACGAACGGGCTGCCCTGGCTGCCGATTTGCGGCCATGGGTACAGGCACATCAACACGAACAACGTCAGCACATAGAACAGCAGGATGCGCATCGGCACGGCGTTGATTGCCTTGGGGATAACGCGCTGCGGGTCCTTGGCTTCACCGGCGGTGATGCCGATGATTTCGATACCGCCAAAGGCAAACATCACCACGGCAAACGAGGCGATCAGGCCACCAATGCCGTTGGGCATGAAGCCGCCATGCTCGAACAGGTTGCTGATGCCCACGGCGTTATCGGCAGCGGCATTGCTCAGGCCGAAGGCCATGATGCCGAAACCGGCGAGGATCATCGCGACGATGGCGCCGACCTTGAGCAGCGACAGCCAGAACTCCATCTCGCCGAACACCTTGACGTTGCACAGGTTCAGGCCGCCGATCAGGAAGACGATGCCCAGCACCCAGATCCAGCGCGCCACTTCCGGAAACCAGAAGCCCATATAGATGCCGAAGGCGGTGACGTCGGCAAGGCAGACGATGATCATTTCAAAGGCATAGGTCCAGCCGAGGATGAACCCCGACATCGGCCCCAGGTAGGTACTGGCGTAGTGGCCGAAGGAGCCGGACACCGGGTTGTGCACGGCCATTTCGCCCAGCGCGCGCATGACCATGAAGACCGCTGCACCACCGATCAGGTAGGCCAGCAGTACTGCAGGGCCGGCCATCTGGATGGCCGAGGCGGAGCCGTAGAACAGCCCGGTACCGATCGCCGAGCCCAGCGCCATGAAACGAATGTGTCGCGCGGTCAGCCCGCGCTTGAGTCCTTGAGCTTCTTGCATGTCACGTCCTTATTCTTGTTCTGGTCGTGAGAATGAACGGGCGCGCCAATCCCGGCGCAAGCCCGCCCCCAATGAGGGAGCGGGCTTGCCCCGCGAAGGGCCCCGGGAGCAATTACAGGCTAGGCAGGACCTTGGCCGGCAGCAGGCCGGTCAGGCGCCCTTCGGCCAGCAGGGCGATGGCCGCCTCGATGTCCGGGGCGAAGAAGCGGTCTTTGTCGTAGTAAGCAACTTTGCTGCGCAGGGTTTGACGCGCCTGTTCCAGCTTCGGCGAGGTCTTCAGGCCTTCACGCAGGTCCAGGCCCTGGCAGGCAGCCAGCCATTCGATGGCAAGGATACCGCGCACGTTGTCGCTCATTTCCCACAGGCGCTTGCCGGCAGCCGGGGCCATCGACACGTGGTCTTCCTGGTTGGCAGACGTTGGCAGGCTGTCGACGCTGTGCGGGTGCGCCAGGGCCTTGTTCTCGCTGGCCAGGGCCGCGGCGGTAACCTGGGCGATCATGAAGCCGGAGTTGACCCCGCCATTGGCAACCAGGAACGGCGGCAGCTGGGACATGTGCTTGTCCATCATCAGCGAGATGCGGCGCTCGCTCAGCGAACCGATTTCGGCGATGGCCAGGGCCATGTTGTCGGCGGCCATGGCCACCGGCTCCGCGTGGAAGTTACCACCGGAGATCACGTCGCCTTCGGCGGCAAATACCAGCGGGTTGTCGGACACGGCGTTGGCTTCGATCACCAGCACTTCGGCGGCCTGGCGGAACTGGGTCAGGCAGGCGCCCATGACCTGTGGCTGGCAACGCAGCGAGTACGGGTCCTGGACTTTGCCGCAGTTCTCGTGAGAGGCGGAAACTTCGCTGCCATCACCCAGCAGGTCGCGGTAGCACGCGGCTGCATCGATCTGGCCGCGCTGGCCACGGGCTTCGTGGATGCGCGCATCGAACGGCGAACGCGAACCCAGCACGGCTTCGACGGTCAGGCCACCGACCGACATGGCCGCGGCGAACAGGTCTTCACCTTCGAACAGGCCGCGCAGGGCAAAGGCGGTGGATGCCTGAGTGCCATTGAGCAGTGCCAGGCCTTCTTTGGCCGCCAGGGTCAGCGGCTCAAGGCCGGCAACCGCCAGGGCTTCGGTGGCCGACAGCCATTGGCCGTTGTGGCGCGCCTTGCCTTCACCCAGCAGTACCAGCGACATGTGTGCCAGCGGGGCGAGGTCGCCGGACGCGCCGACCGAACCCTTGAGCGGGATGTGCGGATAGACTTCGGCGTTGATCAGCGCGATCAGGGCGTTGATCACCTTGCGGCGGATGCCGGAGAAACCACGGCTCAGGCTGTTGACCTTGAGCACCATGATCAGGCGCACCAGGGCGTCGTCGATCGGTTGGCCGACGCCAGCGGCGTGGGACAGCACCAGCGAACGCTGGAGGTTTTCCAGGTCGTGGCTGGCGATACGGGTCGAGGCCAGCAGGCCGAAACCGGTGTTGATGCCGTAGGCGGTGCGGTTTTCCGCGAGAATCTGCTCGACGCAGGCGACGCTGGCGTCGATCTGCTGGTCAGCGCTGGAATCCAGCTTGAGTTTTACCGGCTGCTGGTAGATCGCACGCAGCTGAGCCAGGGTCAGGGTGCCAGGCTTCAGGGTCAATTCAGTCACGTTAATGCTCCGTACTCGTGAGGCGTAGGCGCCTGCATAGATATCAGTATCAACCATTTAGCGCAGATCAGCGCGTGATCATCGGCAGGTTCAAGCCTTGTTCCTTGGCGCAGTCGATGGCGATCTGATAACCGGCATCGGCGTGACGCATGACACCGGTAGCCGGGTCGTTGGTCAGTACCCGGGCGATCCGCTCGGCAGCTTCGTCGGTACCGTCGCAGACGATGACCATGCCCGAGTGCTGGGAGAAGCCCATGCCTACGCCACCACCGTGGTGCAGGGATACCCAGGTCGCACCGCTGGCGGTGTTGAGCAGGGCGTTGAGCAGCGGCCAGTCGGAGACGGCGTCGGAGCCATCCTGCATCGATTCGGTTTCACGGTTGGGGCTGGATACCGAGCCGGAGTCCAGGTGGTCGCGGCCGATAACGATCGGCGCCGACAACTCGCCGCGGCGGACCATTTCGTTGAACGCCAGGCCCAGCTTGGCGCGCTGGCCCAGACCAACCCAGCAGATACGCGCCGGCAGGCCCTGGAAGCTGATGCGCTCGCGAGCCATGTCCAGCCAGTTGTGCAGGTGGTCGTCGTCCGGGATCAGTTCCTTGACCTTGGCGTCGGTCTTGTAGATGTCTTCGGCATTACCCGACAGCGCCGCCCAGCGGAACGGACCGATACCACGGCAGAACAGCGGCCGAATGTAGGCCGGTACGAAGCCCGGGAAGTCGAAGGCATTGGCAACGCCCTCTTCCTTGGCCATTTGACGGATGTTGTTACCGTAGTCGAAAGTCGGCACGCCCTGCTTCTGGAACTCGAGCATGGCTTGAACGTGGACAGCCATCGATTGCTTGGCGGCCTTGACCACCGCAGCCGGTTCGGTCTGCGCACGGTCGCGGTATTGCTCCCAGGTCCAGCCGGCTGGCAGGTAGCCGTTGAGCGGGTCGTGGGCGCTGGTCTGGTCGGTGACCATGTCCGGGCGCACGCCACGCTTGATCAGTTCAGGCAGGATTTCGGCGGCGTTGCCCAGCAGGGCAATGGAGATGGCCTTGCCTTCGGCGGTGTATTTGGCGATACGCGCCAGGGCGTCGTCCAGGTCCTTGGCTTGCTCGTCGACATAACGGCTGCTCAGGCGGAAGTCGATGCGGCTCTGCTGGCATTCGATGTTCAGCGAGCAGGCGCCGGCCAGGGTCGCCGCCAGTGGCTGGGCGCCGCCCATGCCGCCCAGGCCCGCGGTCAGTACCCACTTGCCCTTGAGGCTGCCGTTGTAGTGCTGGCGGCCGGCTTCGACGAAGGTTTCGTAGGTGCCCTGGACGATGCCCTGGCTGCCGATGTAGATCCAGCTGCCGGCGGTCATCTGGCCGTACATGGCCAGGCCCTTGGCATCCAGTTCGTTAAAGTGTTCCCAGTTGGCCCAGTGCGGTACCAGGTTGGAGTTGGCGATCAGTACGCGTGGGGCGTTGCTGTGGGTCTTGAACACGCCGACCGGCTTGCCCGACTGCACCAGCAGGGTTTCGTCGTCGTTCAGGTTGGTCAGGCTCTCGACGATCTTGTCGTAGCACTCCCAGTTACGCGCGGCACGGCCAATACCGCCGTACACCACCAGCTCTTTCGGGTTCTCGGCGACTTCCGGGTCGAGGTTGTTCATCAGCATGCGCAACGGTGCTTCAGTCAGCCAGCTTTTGGCGGTCAGCTTGTTGCCGCGCGCTGCGCGGATTTCGACGTCACGGAATTTCTTGAAGTTGTTGTCAGTCACGGAAATGGCTCCTAAGCGATCGGTCCAGAGCAACCCAGGCATTGGGTGGGTCATGGCACTTATACAAACACATCTTTACTTGTATGTACAAGCATAGGCAATTGAAGTGCCAACTCCTGATCAGTGCGCTTTTCCCGGCGCCAACGCAGGTGCTAGAGCCCCGCGATGCGCGGGCTGTGGCGAATTAAAATTTTTTCCAGGAGATGAGCGGTCAAGCCAAGGGGATCAGTGGCGTTGCACCACTTTGGGTCAATCGGTAACAGCCTCGGCCGCGCTGAACGGCCGAGGCGTAACACACTCAGCGCGGGCTGAGCTCGATCAGGCAGCAGCGCCCCTGAATGTTCAAGGTCTGCAGGCCCTGACTCGCCTCCAGGTGCAAGCAGTCATAGCGCCCGAGCAGCTGCACACCGCTGTCCAGCGTCACCTCGACCTGGGAAGCCACGGCAAACAGCAGCACGGTCGTGGCCGAACTGAACAGCCGCTGGCTGCCATCGAGCCACTGCAGGCGCGCGTTGTAGCGCTCGGGAGAATAGATCAGGTTGAAATCGCGAATTGCACCACCGAGCAGCGTGCAACTGACCTGGCTCTGGCCGCTGAAGGCAAAGGCGTCGAACGGCAGCAACGGCCGCGTCGGCTGGCCATCGACCTGCAGGCGCATGCCCTCGCCCTCGAGCACGGTGATGATCCGCTGATACCCGGCAAAGCTGGAAAAACCACCGGACTCGCTGATATCGGCAATCGACAGGCGCCAGCCGAAGCCGTCCAGGCCGACGCCGGCATCGCGGGCAATCTCTTCGGTGCTGCCGCCGCCGTTCTTCCATGGCATGCGGGGGTAGTCTTTGGCGCGTAATACCTGCAACTGGCTCATTTGCTGAAGCGTCCTTCCAAGCGATGACGGGATCCGGGATGAATCAGACGAGCGGCAGTCACTGGCTGACGCCCCGACCAGGTGCGGCGGCGGATCAGCAGGCACGGCTCGCCCGGTTCGATTTGCAGCAGGCGGCATTCATCCGGGTCGGCAAGAATCGCCTCGACCACGTGTTCGCCCTCGGTCAAGGGTGCGACCTGGGACAGGTAGGCGTAGGGCGTTTGCCGGGTGAAGTCCTGCTGGAGGTATTCGGGCGCTACCGCAGCATTAACGAAGCGGTCTTCGATCTGCACGGCGACGCCGTTCTCGTAATGCACGATCAGCGAGTGGAACACCCGCTGGCCTTCACGCATGTCCAGGGCCAGGGCGCGCTCGGAACCGGCGGCCTCTTCGGCGAGGATGATCACCTGGCAGCTGTGCTCGTGGCCACGGGCGGCGATCTCGTCGGCAATGTTGTTGACCTCGAACAGCGCCGAACGGCTCTTGGGCTCGGCCACAAAGGTGCCGACGCCCTGCATGCGCACCAGCAAACCTTCGGCGGTGAGCTCGCGCAAGGCGCGGTTGATGGTCATGCGGCTGAAGCCCAACTGGTTGACCAGTTCGCTCTCGGACGGCACCCGGTGATGCGGCGGCCAGCTGCCATTCTGGATCTGCTGGGCGATCATCTGTTTGACCCGGGCGTACAGCGGCGCCGGACCCTCGCCCATCTGGGCAACCAGCGCGGAGACAGGAGGTGTCGGCACGGAAGATATCCTTGTTCGGTTGAATGAACGGTAGCTTGCCGGAGTTTACCCAGCAGGCAAACGTCTGTATATGTATATACAAATAATCACAATGAGGTGCCGTGCCGATGTCCGTCTTCTTTGCCGAACGTGCTTTGCTGCCTACAGGCTGGGCCGAAAACGTCCGAATCGAGGTCGGCGCCGACGGCCTGCTGACCCGCATCGAGGCCAACGCCTCGGCCGAAGGCGCCGAGCACCTGGCCGGCCCGCTGCTGCCGGGCATGCCCAACCTGCACTCGCACGCCTTCCAGCGCGCCATGGCCGGGCTTGCGGAAGTGGCCGGCAACCCCGATGACAGCTTCTGGACCTGGCGCGAGCTGATGTATCGCCTGGTCGGCAAGATCAGCCCTGAGCAGCTGCAGGTCATTGCCCGCCAGCTGTACATCGAGATGCTCAAGGCCGGCTATACCTCGGTCGCCGAATTCCACTACGTTCACCACGACACCCAGGGCCAGGCCTACGCCGACCCGGCGGAGCTGTCGCTGCGCATCAGCGCTGCGGCGCGCGCCAGCGGCATCGGCCTGACCCTGCTGCCGGTGCTGTACAGCCACTCCGGCTTTGGCGGGCAAGCACCGAACGAAGGCCAGCGGCGCTTTATCAACAGCACCGAACAGTACCTGAACCTGCAGGCACGCCTGGCACCGCTGCTCGCCGAGCAGCCGGCGCAGGCCCTGGGCCTGTGTTTCCATTCGTTGCGCGCGGTGACTCCGGAGCAGATCGCCGAGGTCATGGCTGCCAGCGACAAGGCCTGTCCGGTGCACATCCATATCGCCGAGCAACAGAAAGAAGTTGACGACTGCCTGGCCTGGAGCGGGCGCCGGCCGTTGCAGTGGCTCTACGAGAACACCGAAGTAAATCAGCGCTGGTGCCTGGTGCACGCCACCCATGCCGAGCCCGACGAAGTCGAGTTGATGGCCCGCAGCGGCGCGGTCGCCGGCTTGTGCCTGACCACCGAGGCGAACCTGGGCGACGGCATCTTCCCGGCCGTGGATTACCTGGCCTGCGGCGGGCGCCTGGGGATTGGTTCGGACAGCCATGTGTCATTGAGCGTGGTAGAGGAATTGCGCTGGCTGGAATATGGCCAGCGTTTGCGTGACCAGCGCCGTAACCGCCTGTACCGCGGCGATCAGCCGATGGTCGGGCGCACCCTGTACGACGCCGCCCTGAGTGGCGGCGCCCAGGCCATGGGCCAGCCGATTGGCGAACTGGCGGTGGGCAAGCGCGCGGACTGGCTGGTGCTCGATGGCAACGACCCGTACCTGGCGACAGCCAGTGAAGACGGCATTCTCAACCGCTGGCTGTTTGCCGGCGGTGACCGTCAGGTGCGCGATGTGATGGTCAACGGCCAGTGGGTCGTGCGCCAGGGTCGCCATGCCCAGGAAGAAGACAGCGCACGGGGATTTGCCGGGGTGCTGCGCAGCCTGTTGGGCTGATTACGCCATCGCGGGGCGAGCCCGCTCCTACACTGTCGGAGTTGGCTTGCCAGCGATTTGGGTATCAAGGCTTGTGCGCCGCCATGTCCTTGTCCGTTACCCGCCAGATCAGCCGCTGGGTGTCGTAGCCTTGCTGGCGCGCCTTGGCCAGCAGGCTTTCGCGCTGCAACGCCGGAATGGTCGGGGTGCGCGAAAGTATCCACAGGTACTTGCGATCCGGATTGCCGACCAGCGCGGTCTGGTACTTGTCGTCGACGTAAAGGATCCAGTAGTTGCCCTTGGCGACCCCAGGCAGCAAGGTCGAGAACCAGTTGTCGAACTCCACCCAGAGCTTGTCGGTCTTGCCCGGCACCTGCGCAGTGGCCGTGCCGCTGGCCTCCTGCCATTCACCTTGCAGGGTCTGACAGCGGTTGAGCACCCCGACATTACCGTCCGGCTTGAGGTTGTAATGAGCCTCGGACTGGGCGCAGTCGCGCTGGAAGAACATCGGCAGCCGCGCCAGTTCATACCACTTGCCCTGGTAGCGCTTGAGGTCGACGCTGCCGGCAGTCTTGGGCTCCAGCGAGCCTGCGCCGGTGCTGGCACAGCCGCCGAGGATCAACCCGGCGCACAGCGCCAGCAGCAGATGCAACCGCTTCATTTGAGGCCCTGCCCGGAATACATCAGCACTTTGTCACCGGCGTACTGGACACTGATAAAGGTCTTCTGGTCGCCCCAGGTGCAGCTGGACATGCCCAGGGCGCCCGAGCAATCGGTCGGCGCGCCGAGCAGTTTTTCGACCTCGGCCTTGGCCATCCCGGACTTGAGCTGTGAATAGTTTTCCTGGTTGATCTTGTTGCACGCAGTGAGGAACACGCACAAGGACAGCAGGGCGAGGGAACGCAACGACATGAAGGGTCACTCCTGGACATGAGGGTGCAGGCGCGGTGGCCTACCGACAGCTTAGAAGGGAAAAAGCTCATCCGGTTCCCGAGCGCCCAGGTTTTGTTGGCGTCAAAGCCCCGCCATTGGTCGACTGGTGAGTTCTGCGATTAATCTTTTGCCCATAACGGACGACACAGGAAGGCGCTGCGACCGATTGCCGCGCCCCACCCGTTGACCCGCCTTGTGCAGACAGACCTCGCAATGACAAAAAACCTGAAGTTCAGCCACAAGATTCTGCTCGCCGCCGCCCTGGTGGTCGCTGTCGCCTTCACCTGTTTCATCCTGTTCAACGATTACCGCCAGCGCCAGACCCTGCGCAGCAACACCGAAGCCTCGATGCAGGAGCTCGGCAGCCTGACCAGCAGCAATATCCAGACCTGGCTGCAAAGCCGCATGCAGCTGCTGCAGTCGCTGTCCCAGCAAGTCGCCATCGATGGCGCCAGCAAGGACAGCCTGACCCGCAGCCTGAGCTTGCCGGTGTACGGCAGCAATTTTTTGCTGACCTACTTCGGTGGCCAGGACGGCTACATGCAGTCGGTGCCGCTGGGCAATCGCGCAGCCGACTACGACCCGCGGGTGCGCGGCTGGTACAAGGCCGCCACCAGCGCCGGCCAGACCATCATTACCGAGCCGTACATTTCCGCTTCGGCCAACAAGCTGGTGATCACCCTGGCCACCCCGGTGCAGCACCAGGGCCGGCTGATCGGCGTCAACGGCGTCGACACCGATCTGGATAGCATCAGCGCGATCATCAACGCGCTGAACTTCGACGGCCACGGCCAGGCCTTCATCGTCAACGGCGCGGGCAAGATCCTCGTCCACCCGAAAGCCGACCTGGTGCTGAAGGACCTCAGCGACGCCTACCCGCAAGACACCCCGCAGGTCGGCAGCGGCCTGAAAGAAGCCGAGCTCAACGGCCACAAGCAGTTCATCACCTTCACCAAGGTCAACGGCGTGGCGTCGGCGGACTGGTACGTGGCGCTGGAGCTCGACCAGGATTTCGCCTTCGCCATGCTCAGCGAACTGCGCACTTCTGCAGTGGTGGCCACGGTGATTGCCGTGCTGATCATCATCGCCCTGCTCGGCGTGCTGATTCGTGTGCTGATGGAGCCGCTGCACGTGATGGGCCGGGCCATGCACGACATCGCCGAAGGCGAAGGCGACCTGACCCGGCGCCTGCGCATTCATGGCCAGGACGAATTCGGTAGCCTCGGCCAATCGTTCAACCGTTTTGTCGAGCGTATTCACGAGTCGATCCGCGAAGTGGCCTCGGCCACCGGCCAGGTCAACGAAGTGGCGCTGCGCGTGGTCAGTGCCTCGAACGCCTCGATCCACAATGCCGACCAGCAGTCGAGCCGCACCAGCAGCGTCGCTGCGGCGATCAACCAGCTCGGCGCCGCTGCCCAGGAAATCGCCCAGAACGCCGCCCTCGCCTCGCAACATTCCAGCGACGCGCGCAACCTGGCAGCGCAGGGCCAGCAGGTGGTCGAGCAGACCATCGAAGTGATGAACCAACTGTCGGCGAAAATCAGCGACTCGTGCGGCAACATCGAGACGCTCAATGCCAACACGGTGAACATCGGCCAGATTCTCGAGGTGATCAGCGGCATTTCCCAGCAGACCAACCTGCTGGCGCTCAACGCCGCCATCGAAGCGGCCCGTGCCGGCGAGGCCGGACGCGGCTTTGCCGTGGTGGCCGACGAAGTCCGCAACCTCGCCCACCGCACCCAGGATTCGGCGCAGCAGGTTCAGCGCATCATCGAAGAGCTGCAGGCTGGTGCTCAGGTGGCGGTCAGCACCATGACCGAAAGCCAGAGCCACAGCCAGCACAGCGTCGGCATCGCCAACCAGGCCGGCGAGCGGCTGGGCAGCGTAACCCTGCGTATCGGCGAGATCGACGGCATGAACCAATCGGTAGCCACCGCCACCGAAGAGCAGACGGCCGTGGTCGAGTCGATCAATGTCGACATCACCGAAATCAATACGCTGAATCAGGAAGGGGTAGAGAACCTGCAGGCAACCTTGCGCGCCTGCAATGACCTGGAGAATCAGGCCAATCGTTTGAAGCAGCTGGTGGGGAGTTTCAGGATCTGACGTGAAGCTGATCGCGGGGCAAGTCGAGTCGTCGCACCGCCGCTCCCACAGGCAATGCAAATCTCTGTGGGAGCTGGCTTGCCAGCGATGAATTCAACTCAAAACCTCGAGCCTGGCTCCAGCAGAAAATCCATCTCTTCATCGGTACTCGGCCGATTCAGCAACAGATTGCGATGCGGGAAGCGGCCAAAGCGGGCAATCACCCGCTGGTGCTGCTCGGCGTAGTCAAGGAACCCTTCGAACAAGCGCCGATCGGCATCCGGCTGGGCATCGAGCAGCAACTGGTAACGCTCGACGCTGATGTTCTGCCAGTCCAGTACCTCGGCATGCTCCAGCACCAACAGGATGAACACCCGCTGGATCGGCAGCAACTGGTAATCCCAGGCCTTGTCCAGCCCCTGCATCACCAGCACCTGGGCACGTCGGTCGCCATCGAAGGCGCGCGGCGTGTCGCGGTGGATCATGCGCGGCAACTGGTCGAGCAGCAACACCAGGCCAAGCCAGCCCTGAGGGCTTTGCAGCCACTCATCGAGGCCGCCGGCCAGCGCTTGCTCGACCAGCTCGCCGAAGCGCTCACGCGCTTCGTCGTCGTGGTGCTTGCCGAACCACAAGGTGCTCTTCTCGTCAGCCACATCCTGGGGGCTGGTGCCCCAGCCAAACCACCACTCCAGCAAAGGCTGCCAAGGTGCGAGCATGATTTACTCCTTGTGATAACCGGTAACGCGCTCGACTTCCTGCTTGGAGCCGAGGAACACTGCCACGCGCTGGTGCAGGCTCTCTGGCTGGATGTCGAGGATGCGCTGGCGACCGTCGGTGGAAGCACCGCCGGCCTGTTCGATGATGAAGGACATCGGGTTAGCTTCGTACATCAGGCGCAGCTTGCCCGGCTTGGACGGTTCGCGGGCGTCGCGCGGGTACATGAACAGGCCGCCACGGGTCAGGATGCGGTGCACATCGGCAACCATCGAGGCGATCCAGCGCATGTTGTAGTTCTTTTTCAGCGGACCGGTTTCACCGGCCAGCAGCTCGCCCACGTAGCGGGTCACCGGCTCTTCCCAGTGGCGCTGGTTGGACATGTTGATGGCGAATTCGGCGGTGGTTTCAGGCACCTGGATGTTCTCGTGGGTCAGTACGAAACTGCCCAGTTCGCGGTCCAGGGTGAAGCCCTTGACGCCGTTGCCCAGGGTCAGGATCAGCATGGTTTGCGGGCCGTAGATCGCGTAACCGGCGGCAACCTGCTTGGTGCCTGGCTGCAGGAAGGCCTGCTCGTTGAGGCTCTCGTTCTGGCTCAGGTATTCGTTCGGGCAGCGCAGTACCGAGAAGATGGTACCGACCGAGACGTTGACGTCGATGTTCGACGAACCGTCCAGCGGGTCGAAGACCAGCAGGTAGGCGCCTTTCGGGTATTTGCCCGGGATCTGGTAGGCGTTGTCCATCTCTTCGGAAGCCATGCCGGCCAGGTGACCGCCCCACTCGTTGGCTTCGAGGAGGATGTCGTTGGAGATCACGTCGAGTTTCTTCTGGACTTCGCCCTGCACGTTCTCGGTGCCCATGCTGCCCAGGACACCGCCCAGCGCGCCTTTGGAGACGTTGTGGCTGATTTCCTTGCACGCACGCGCCACCACTTCGATCAGGAAGCGCAGATCGGCAGGGGTACTGTTGCTGCGGGTCTGCTCAATCAAATAGCGACTCAGGGTAACGCGGGACATGTAAGGCTCCGAAGGAAGGGGGTAATAAAAACCCACGCAGTTTACAGGGAGAGTGAAGCGCTAGCGAGCAATCAGACACGCTTGGCCGATCAGACGGCACATCGGCCCGAGAGTTCAGCGCTCCCGGGCCGGCCTTTGCAGCTTAGTCGAGGGCTTTCCAGATATCCGTGGCGTACTCGCGGATGGTCCGGTCCGAAGAGAACCAGCCCATCCGCGCGCTGTTGAGCACTGCCATGCGCCACCACTGCCTGGGCTCGCGCCAGAGCGCTTCGACGCGCAATTGCGCTTCCCAGTAGGCATCGAAATCGGCGCACACCAGGAAGCGGTCATAAGCCACCAGCGAGTCGACCAACCCGACATAACGGGCCGGGTCATCCGGTGAAAACACCCCGCCACGAATGGCCTGGAGCACGTCGTTGAGCCGATGGGAGGCACCGATCGCGGCACTGGCGCCAAAGTCGCCGCTGCGCTTGCGCGCCTCCACCTGCTGGGAGGTCAGGCCGAAGATGAACATGTTCTCGGCACCGACCTGCTCGCACATTTCGACATTGGCGCCGTCCAGGGTGCCGATGGTCAGCGCGCCATTGAGGCCGAATTTCATGTTGCTGGTGCCCGACGCCTCGTAGCCGGCGGTAGAAATCTGCTCAGACAGATCGGCCGCCGGAATGATGCTCTCGGCCAGGCTGACGTTGTAGTTGGGCAGGAACACCACCTTGAGCAAGCCGCGCACGGTCGGGTCGTTGTTGACCACCTTGGCGATGTCGTTGCTCAGTTTGATGATCAGCTTGGCCTGGTGATAGCTGGCGGCGGCCTTGCCGGCGAAGATCTTCACCCGCGGCGCCCAGCCGCTGCCAGGTTCGGCGCGGATGGCCTGGTACAGGGCCACGGTGTG
Source organism: Pseudomonas sp. B21-035 (assembly GCF_024748945.1). NCBI lineage: Bacteria > Pseudomonadati > Pseudomonadota > Gammaproteobacteria > Pseudomonadales > Pseudomonadaceae > Pseudomonas > Pseudomonas sp. B21-035. The sequence goes on along the minus strand of NZ_CP087179.1, from coordinate 385,811 downwards.
CAGCAGGTTGAGCAACTGGCGTTTGTACTCATGGATGCGCTTGACCTGCACATCGAACATCGCCTCGGGGTTGAGGGTAATGCCCAGGCGCTCCTGGACCAGGCTGGCCAGGGCCTTTTTGCTGTGCAGGCGCTGGGCGGCGAACTGCTTGCAGAACGACGCCTTGTCGGCAAACGGCTCAAGGTCGCGCAGGCGTCCCTGCGGGTCATCGAGCAGGTCGGCGCCGAGGGCCTCGACCAGCATGCCGGTCAGTTGCGGGTTGGCCTGGAACAGCCAGCGCCGGAAGGTGATGCCGTTGGTCTTGTTGTTGATTCGCTCGGGGTAGAGCTTGTGCAGTTCGGCAAACACCGTGCTGCGCATCAGCTTTGTGTGCAGCGCCGACACACCGTTGACGCTGTGCGAACCGAGGAACGCCAGGTTGCCCATGCGCACCCGGCGGCCGTTGTCTTCCTCAATCAGTGACACCGCGCGCAGCACGTCGAAATCGTGGATGCCCTTGGCGCGCAGGGCGTCGATATGAAAGGCGTTGATCAGGTAGATGATCTGCATGTGCCGCGGCAGCATGCGCTCCATCAAACCCACCGGCCAGGTTTCCAGGGCTTCGGGCAGCAAAGTATGGTTGGTGTAGGCCAGGGTCTCGACGGTCAGCTGCCAGGCGGTGTCCCAGGGCACTTCGTGCTGGTCGACCAGCAGGCGCATCAGCTCGGCGACCGCGATCGAGGGGTGGGTGTCGTTGAGCTGGATCGCCGCCTGCTGCGGCAGGTTGAGCAGGCTGTCATGCATGTTCAGGTGCCGGCGCAGCAGGTCCTGCAGCGAGGCGGAAACAAAGAAGTACTCCTGCCGCAGGCGCAGCTCCTGGCCGGCCTCGGTACTGTCGGCCGGGTACAGCACCCGCGAGATACTTTCGGCGCGCGCCACTTCGGCGACAGCGCCAAGGTGATCGCCGGCATTGAAGCGCTCCAGGTGTAGTTCTTCCAATGCCCGCGCCCGCCACAGGCGCAAGGTGTTGACGCTGGCACCGCGCCAGCCGACCACCGGCGTGTCGTAGGCCACCGCACGCACCGTCTCGGCCGGCCACCACACCTGGCGCTGCTGGCCACTGGCGTCGTGCACGGTCTCGACACTGCCACCAAAGCTGATCGGGTAGATCACCTCGGCCCGCTCGAACTCCCAGGGGTTGCCGAAATCCAGCCAGTTCTCGGTCTGCTCCTGCTGCCAGCCATCGACTACCGCCTGGCGGAACAGGCCGTGCTCGTAACGAATGCCGTAACCGTGGGCGGCGATGCCAAGGGTCGACATGCTCTCCATGAAACACGCCGCCAGACGCCCCAGGCCGCCATTACCCAGCGCCGCATCGGGCTCCAGCAGGCGAATGCGCTCAAGGTCGACGTTAAGCCCGTCCAGCGCTTCACGGGCAACATCGAGCAGGCCGAGATTGCTCAGGCTGTCGTACAGCAGACGACCGATCAGGAACTCCAGCGACAGGTAATACACCCGCTTCTGGCTCTTGCGGTAGATCTGCCGGGTATGGTCCATCCAGTGGTCGACCATGTGATCGCGGGCAGCCAGGGCAATGGCTTCGAACCAGTCGTGATCGAAGGCATGCTCCGGGTCCTTGCCGACCGCGTAGGTCAATTTATCCAGCACAGCGGTGCGAAAAGCGGCCACCTCTGCGTCACGAGCGAGTGGTTCCTGAGACATGCGACGTCCTCGGGCAAGTTGACGAATGCGGATGGAGATTTCTCAGCCTAGACCGTTCGACACAGAGGGGAAGCTCTGGTTCGCGACTTTCTTGCGGCCAGCGGCAAACAAACCCGGAATAAAGCGGCAAATGGTTGTTCACAATTTGATCAACTCCGGTATCATCGCGCGCCCACAAGACTCTTCTAGCCTGAGCCCGATGAAACCGACCCTGATTGCCGCCGCCGAAGTCGACCGACTGGAAACTTGGCAGAAGTACCAAAGCCATATGTGCGGAGGCTGCAACTCGACCTGCTGCACCTTGCCGACGGAAGTGAAAATCAAAGACCTGATCCGCATGGGCGTGGTGGATGAGTTCGAGGTGGGCGAGCCGCCGAAGAACATTGCCAAGCGCTTGCAGAAGGACGGGATCATCCAGCGCTTCAACCAGAAGTCGGGGATTTTCACCCTGGCGCAGATGAGCAACGACGATTGCCTGTACCTGGACCGTAAAAGTCGCATGTGCACCATTTACGACAAGCGCCCGGACACCTGCCGCAACCATCCACGGATCGGCCCGCGCCCGGGGTATTGCGCATATATCCCCAAGCCTGCGGTGCGCTCGCGCTAAGCGACGACCACTGATCGGAACGCCCGACCGAAGCGAGCTGGGCGTTTGACGATGACACTATGTTATGTTTACCTGACATTAACCAGATAATGTTATGGATACGTAACATGCAGACCACGCTAATTTCCCAGCGCATCGGGCACAGTATCGAGCAGATGAGAAAACGCCGCGGCCTGACCAAAGTGCAACTGGCGGAACGTATCGGCATCACTCGGCAGAAGCTCAGTGAGATCGAGCAGGGCTCAAGCACCGTCGCTATCTCGTTTTACAGCAGAGCATTGAATGCCCTCGGCTGCGACGTCGAGGTCGTGGCAAAGTCCCTGCCGACCCTGGATGAGCTTGAGGACGTGTTCCGGTGAGCGCGGCAGACGAGCTGCTGGTGTCAACGCCTCAAGGCGTCAGCGGCAAGATTTACCAGCAGCCAAACGGCGACTACGTCTTTCGCTATAGCGACTCATCCTCGGCCTCGATTGCGGTGAGCATGACCATGCCCCCTCGCCGCGACGACTTCGTATCCAGGGACCTTCATCCGATTTTCCAGATGAACCTGCCCGAAGGCTATGTACTGGAGCAACTGCGCAATCGCCTGGCCAAGGTAGCAACCGTCAACCCGATGCTGCTGCTGGCGATCTCCGGCAGCAACTCGCCTATCGGCCGCGTATTCGTCACCGCACCAGAAGTGCAGCGCCTGATCGAGCAGCAAGACAACCCGGGCAAAGGCGAACGCCTAAGCGAGATTCTTGCCTGGGACGGTACCGAGGATATTTTCAATGAACTGGTCCAACGCTACATCTTGCGCTCCGGTATTTCTGGCGTGCAGCCCAAAGTTCTGGTGCCGGAACTGACCGAAGCCCCTTACAAGGCGACCGCCACCACCGCTGACCTGATTGTAAAAAGCGGCAAGGGTGAATTCCCCCACCTGGCGATCAACGAGTACCTGTGCATGTCGATTGCCAGCGCAGCCGGAATAACCACACCAGAGTTCTACTTGTCCAAGGACAAGCGCATGTTCGTCATGCGCCGCTTCGACCGTGATGCACAGCTGAATCCGCTTGGCTTCGAAGACATGGCGGTGTTGATGGGCCTGGGTACTGCTGGCAAATACAGTAAAAGCTACGAGCACATCGCCAAAGCCATAGAGGTGTTTACCGCACCGATGGAACAGCTGGAGAACCTTCAGGCGCTGTTCGACATGGTCGCCTTGAGTTGCATCGTCGGCAACGGCGATGCGCACCTGAAGAACTTCGGCCTGCTGTACAGCACGCCTTACGCCAATGATGCCGTGCTCGCGCCGGCCTATGACATCGTCAATACCACCGCCTACCTTCCGCGAGACACACTGGCGCTGGACCTCAATGGGCAGAAGTCGCTTTTTGCCTCACGCCTGGCCATTCTCGACTTCGCCAAACGCTGCCGTGTCAGTGACCCCAAAAGCCGCATCCAGGCAATCCTGCAAGCCGTCGAAGGCACACTGCTGCATCATCAGGAGCTGACGGAACAAGCACCGGACATAGCTGCTGCCATCCGCGCCAGCGCCGCGCCGTTCGAACAGTCCTTCGGCTGATTCACACTTTCCGCGCACAAAAAAACGCCCCCGGCCTTGCGACCGGGGGCGTTTTCATTCAGCCGGAACTAAGACTCAGTTCTTGGCTTTCTTGGCAGCGCGGGTACGCTCGCCTTCGTCGAGGATCTTCTTGCGCAGACGGATCGACTTAGGGGTCACTTCGCACAGCTCGTCGTCCTGGATGAATTCCAGAGCCTGTTCCAGGGTGAAGCGAACAGGTGGAACCAGAGCGATGGTTTCGTCTTTACCCGAAGCACGCATGTTGTCGAGCTTCTTGCCCTTGGTAGGGTTGACGCCCAGGTCGTTGTCACGGCTGTTCAGACCAACGATCTGACCGTTGTAGATCTCCTGGCCGTGCTCGACGAACAGCTTGCCGCGCGCCTGCAGGGTTTCCAGGGAGTAGGTCAGGGCCTTGCCGGTTTCAACCGAAACCAGTACGCCGTTCTGACGGCCGGACATGTGGCCGGACTTCATCGGAGCGTAACGGTCGAAGATCGAGGTCAGGATGCCTGCACCGTTGGTCAGGGTCAGGAACTGGTTACGGAAACCGATCAGACCACGGGCTGGAATGTTGTATTCCAGGCGTACACGGCCCTTGCCATCCGGAACCATGTTGGTCAGGTCGCCTTTACGCAGACCCATTTCTTCCATGACCTTGCCCTGGGAGTCTTCAGGGATGTCGATGGTGACGTTTTCGAACGGCTCGTGCTTGGCACCGTCGACTTCACGGATGATCACTTCCGGACGACCAACACCCATTTCGAAGCCTTCGCGACGCATGGTTTCGATCAGAACCGAGAGGTGCAGCTCACCACGGCCGGAGACCTTGAACTTGTCAGCCGAGTCGCCTTCTTCAACGCGCAGTGCAACGTTGTACAGCAGCTCTTTGTCCAGACGTTCCTTGATGTTGCGGGAAGTCACGAACTTGCCTTCTTTACCGCAGAACGGCGAGTCGTTGACCTGGAAGGTCATCGAAACGGTTGGCTCGTCAACGGTCAGCGGCTTCATCGCTTCAACTGCGTCCGGGGAGCACAGGGTGTCGGAGATGAACAGCTCGTCGAAACCGCTGATGCAGACGATGTCGCCAGCCTGGGCTTCTTCGACGTCAACGCGGTGCAGGCCGTGGTGACCCATCAGCTTGAGGATACGACCGTTGCGCTTCTTGCCATCGACGTCGATAGCCACCACCGGGGTGTTCGGCTTGACGCGACCGCGAGCGATACGGCCAACACCGATAACACCGAGGAAGCTGTTGTAGTCCAGTGCCGAGATCTGCATCTGGAACGGACCGTCACGGTCAACAGCAGGGGCCGGTACGTTGTCGACGATCGACTGGTACAGCGGGGTCATGTCTTCGGCCATTTCGGTGTGGTCCAGACCGGCAATGCCGTTCAGGGCCGAGGCGTAGACGACTTTGAAGTCCAGCTGTTCGTCGGTGGCACCGAGGTTGTCGAACAGATCGAAGATCTGGTCCAGAACCCAGTCAGGACGCGCGCCCGGACGGTCGACCTTGTTGATCACCACGATTGGACGCAGGCCGGCTTCGAAAGCCTTCTTGGTCACGAAACGGGTTTGCGGCATAGGGCCGTCTTGAGCGTCGACCAGCAGCAGTACGGAGTCGACCATCGACATTACACGTTCAACCTCGCCACCGAAGTCGGCGTGGCCGGGCGTGTCGACGATGTTGATGTGGTAGCCGTTCCAGTTGATGGCGGTGTTTTTCGCCAGAATGGTAATACCGCGCTCTTTTTCCTGGTCGTTGGAGTCCATGACGCGCTCGTCGTTGAGCTCGTTACGCTCCAGAGTGCCGGACTGACGCAGGAGTTTGTCGACCAGGGTGGTTTTACCATGGTCAACGTGGGCGATGATGGCGATGTTACGCAGATTTTCGATCACGTGTGTATCTCGATCAGAGGATTCGGGTTGCCGCCCAGTCTAGGCGGCGAATATGAATGAATGGCGCTCAAACGGCCCGGTGGTCGGGAGGGCGATGGCGGATGCTCCCGCCATATAGCCCCGGCGTCTTATGTCGGACGATAAACGCGCACATTGGCATGTCCCTCACTGAGCAGATGATGGGCATGCAGGCGACTCATTACTCCCTTGTCGCAATACAGCAGGTACTGGCGCGTGGCATCCAGCTCCTTGAAGCGACTGTTCAGGGCGTAGAACGGCAAGGCCTGGACCTCGATGCCGTCCAGTTCCAGGGGCTGGTCTTCCTGGGCATCAGGGTGGCGAATGTCGATCACCACCTGCCCGGCCAGCGCCTGGCTGACTTCTTCGATCTGGATATCCTGGCTGAGTTCATCGATCACGTGGTCGATGGAGATCAGCCGAGCGCGCTCCAGGGCACGCTCGAGCACCGCCATGTCGAACTGCTTCTCTTCATGCTCGAGGCGATGACGCTTGGCGCAAGTGGTCGGGTTCACCGAAATCACGCCGCAGTATTCAGGCATGTGCTTGGCGAACTCGGCGGTGCCGATCTGCTGGGCCTGGTCGATGATGTCCTGCTTGTGGCTGGCCAGCAGCGGGCGCAGCACCAGCTTCTCGGTGGCCGAGTCGATCACCGCAAGGTTCGGCAGGGTCTGGCTCGAGACCTGGGAGATGGCTTCACCGGTCACCAGGGCGTCGATCTGCAGGCGGTCGGCGATGTTGGTCGCCGCGCGCAGCATCATGCGCTTGAGGGTCACGCCCATGTAGCTGTTGTCGACCTTGCCGAGGATCTCGCCGACCACTTCTTCGAACGGCACGCTGACGAACAGCACGCGCTGGCTGGCGCCGTACTTTTTCCACAGGAAGTGGGCGACTTCCATCACCCCCAGCTCGTGGGCGCGGCCGCCAAGGTTGAAGAAGCAGAAGTGGGTCATCAGGCCGCGACGCATCATCTGGTAGGCGGCGACGGTGGAGTCGAAACCACCGGACATCAGCACCAGGGTCTGCTCCAGCGCGCCCAGCGGGTAACCGCCGATGCCTTTGTGCTGGTTGTGGATGACGTACAGGCGCTTGTCGCGCACCTCGATGCGCACCTCGACTTCAGGCGTGCGCAGGTCGATACCGGCGGCGCCGCACTGCTGGCGCAGCTGGCTGCCGACGTAGCGGTCGACGTCCATCGAGGTGAAATCGTGGTGACCGCCGCGCTTGCAGCGTACGGCGAAGCGCTTGCCCGCCAGCAGGTGACCGAAGTGCTGCTTGCACTTGGCGACGATGTCGTCGAAATCACCCAGCGGGTATTCGTCGACCTGCAGGAAATGGGCAATGCCCGGCGTGCAGCTCAGACGCTCGGTCATCTCGCGCAGGACCTTCTCGTCCTCGATGTGAGTGATCACTTCGAGGTTATCCCAGACACCGTTAACCGCGAGCGCAGGATCGAGGTCCTTGAGCACGTTGCGGATGTTGCGGGCCAGTTGACGGATGAAGCGCTTGCGAACCGGCCGGCTCTTGATGGTGATCTCTGGGAAGACTTTTACGATTAGTTTCATGAAAAACAGCGCGCGAGGTGCCGACTAAAAAAGTGGGGCGCGGATTATAGCGGAAATTGCTCAAGCTTTGAGCAACTTTTGTACAGAAGGTTTTTCTAGCACCGTTATGGTGCATCATGGCTGTTTAGCGCATCGTAAGGGTGCAGAAAAAACCGCTGATTTCAGCGAATCGGGCGAAAACGCTTGGGTTTGGGGCAAAAATCCCAACTCGGGGCACTGGCATGCAATTTGCTCCCTTGTGAGGCAGGTTGCCTTGGCCGACTATTCGCGCCCGGCATCACCCAAATTAAAGGGCTGCACAGGCAAGCTCTACCCCACCCGGAGGACACTATGTCGAAGTCGGTTCAACTCATCAAAGATCATGACGTTAAATGGATTGATCTGCGCTTCACTGACACCAAAGGCACTCAGCACCACGTGACCATGCCAGCTCGTGATGCGCTGGATGAAGATTTCTTCGAAGCCGGCAAGATGTTCGACGGTTCCTCCATCGCTGGCTGGAAAGGCATCGAAGCCTCCGACATGATCCTGATGCCGGACGACTCCTCCGCCGTGCTCGACCCGTTCACCGAAGAGCCGACCCTGATCCTGGTCTGCGACATCATCGAACCTTCGACCATGCAAGGCTACGACCGCGACCCACGCGCCATCGCCCGCCGCGCCGAAGAGTACCTGAAGACCACCGGTATCGGTGACACCGTGTTCGTCGGCCCAGAGCCTGAGTTCTTCATCTTCGACGAAGTGAAGTTCAAGTCCGACATCTCCGGCTCGATGTTCAAGATCTACTCCGAGCAAGGCTCGTGGATGTCCGACCAGGACGTCGAAGGCGGCAACAAAGGCCACCGTCCAGGCGTCAAAGGCGGCTACTTCCCGGTACCACCGTTCGACCACGACCACGAAATCCGTACTGCCATGTGCAACGCCATGGAAGAAATGGGCCTGGTCATCGAAGTCCACCACCACGAAGTGGCCACTGCCGGCCAGAACGAAATCGGCGTGCAGTTCAACACCCTGGTGAAGAAGGCTGACGAAGTTCAGACCCTCAAATACTGCGTGCACAACGTTGCCGACGCCTACGGCCGCACCGCTACCTTCATGCCTAAGCCACTGTACGGCGACAACGGCTCGGGTATGCACGTGCACATGTCCATCTCCAAAGATGGCAAGAACACCTTCTCCGGCGAAGGCTATGCCGGCCTGTCCGACACCGCCCTGTACTTCATCGGCGGTATCATCAAGCACGGTAAGGCCCTGAACGGCTTCACCAACCCGGCTACCAACTCCTACAAGCGTCTGGTACCAGGCTTCGAAGCACCGGTCATGCTGGCCTACTCGGCGCGCAACCGTTCCGCCTCGATCCGCATCCCGTACGTTTCCAGCCCGAAAGCCCGCCGCATCGAAGCGCGCTTCCCGGACCCGGCTGCCAACCCGTACCTGTGCTTCGCAGCACTGATGATGGCCGGCCTGGACGGTATCCAGAACAAGATCCACCCAGGCGATGCCGCCGACAAGAACCTGTACGACCTGCCGCCTGAAGAGGCGAAAGAGATCCCACAGGTTTGCGGCAGCCTGAAAGAAGCCCTGGAAGAGCTGGACAAAGGCCGTGCGTTCCTGACCAAGGGCGGCGTGTTCTCCGACGACTTCATCGATGCCTACATCGCGCTGAAAAGCGAAGAAGAAATCAAGGTCCGCACCTTCGTACACCCACTGGAATACGAGCTGTACTACAGCTGCTAAGCCAGTGACGCTCGCGCAAGCGGCGTAGCTTGAAAAAAGGCCTCCTTCGGGAGGCCTTTTTCATACATATTCTTCAGATGTTCCCGATAGGTCAGCCTCCTGACCTCGACCATGCTGGCTCAGCAATCCACGCCCGAGCCCATCATGACCCGCACCCCGATCACACTCACCCTGCTTGCCTTGCTGACAGGCTGCAGTACCCCGCCAGCACCGCTCGAATCACAGGTGCTGCTACGCACCAACACCGCCTGGGACGGCAGCCCCTACCCGCGCTACCCCGACGGGCCAGCGGAACTGACCCTGGTTAAAATCCACATTCCGCCTGAAACAACCCTCGACTGGCACAGCCATCCGCTGCCCAACGCCGGCTACCTGCTTGCAGGTGAACTGCTGGTGGAAACCCGCGACAGCAACAAACAGGTAAGCATCAAGGCCGGAGACGCCCTCGCCGAGATCGTCGATGGCGTGCATCGCGGGCGTACAGACGCGCAAGCGGCCGAACTGATTGTTTTTTATGCCGGCAGCCAGGGTGTGCCGCTTTCCCAGCCCGCGCCAGCCACCACACCACTCACCGCCTTGCTCGACAGCATCGACCAGCGCCTGCACATCGCCCACGCGGTTGCCCTGAACAAATGGGACTCGGGCCAGCCAGTAGAAGCGCCTGAACGCGAGCAGCAGGTGATTGCCAATGCCCAGTCCCAGGCCCTGCGCTTTGGTGTCGACGGGCAACGGGCAGCGCTGTTCTTCGCCGACCAGATCGAAGCCAACAAGCTGCTGCAGTACAGCGCGCTGTCGCGCTGGCATGCCGTCGGCAGCGCACCGCAAACCCCGCGGGTCGATCTGGGCAGCCAGTTGCGCCCGCAGCTGGATCGCCTGCAGCGCACCCTGCTCAGCCAGTTGGCCGAGTTTGATCGCAACCGCCCGGCCCACTGCCCGGCAACCCTTGCCCAGGCCATCGCGCAACGAGCCCGAGACCCGCAGCAATCCGTGGCACTGATCCGTGCCACCACGCATTTGTGCTCGCCGCAGTAATCCTTCCTCTATGCTCTATATTGGTGCACGCATCTGCCTGCACCTGAGCAACTCAGCCCATTTTGGTTCACAAAAAGCGTGATCTCAGGACTTTGTAGGCATTTTTCGCGCAAATACAGGTCTTAATCCGGAAATTCCGCTTCTTTTCGGAGCCTTGGTTTGCTTTTTGCATTTTCTTTGTACCAGCGGATTACCAGCGAGCGCGACTTGGGCCCAGGCCGAGGTTGTATGAGCCAAAAGAGGTCACCGACGCCCCATGACCATCAGCGATGCACTGCACCGACTGCTACTGGACAACCTGACCACCGCCACCATCCTGCTCGACGCCGAGTTGCGCCTTGAGTACATGAACCCGGCAGCGGAGATGCTCCTGGCCATCAGCGGCCAGCGCAGCCATGGTCAGTTCATCAGCGAGCTGTTCACCGAATCGCCCGAGGCGCTGAACTCCCTGCGCCAGGCGGTAGAGCACGCGCACCCCTTTACTAAACGTGAAGCCCAGCTGACCTCGCTGACCGGCCAGACCCAGACCGTCGACTACGCGGTAACGCCGATCCTCAGCAAGGGCGCGACCCTGCTGCTGCTCGAAGTGCACCCGCGTGACCGCCTGCTGCGCATCACCAAGGAAGAGGCCCAGCTGTCCAAGCAGGAAACCACCAAGATGCTGGTGCGCGGCCTGGCCCACGAGATCAAGAACCCGCTCGGTGGCATTCGCGGCGCCGCCCAGCTGCTGGCCCGCGAGCTGCCGGAGGAGGGCCTGAAGGATTACACCAATGTGATCATTGAAGAGGCCGACCGCCTGCGCAACCTGGTCGACCGCATGCTCGGCTCGAACAAGCTGCCGTCGCTGGCCCTGACCAACATCCATGAGGTGCTGGAGCGGGTCTGCAGCCTGGTCGAGGCCGAAAGCCAGGGCGGCATCACCCTGGTGCGCGATTACGACCCGAGCCTGCCGGACGTGCTGATCGACCGCGAACAGATGATCCAGGCGGTGCTCAACATCGTGCGCAACGCCATGCAGGCCATCAGCGGCCAGAACGAGCTGCGCCTGGGCCGCATCAGCCTGCGCACCCGGGCCATGCGCCAGTTCACCATCGGCCACACCCGTCACCGCCTGGTGGCCCGAATCGAGATCATCGACAACGGCCCGGGCATCCCTGCCGAGCTGCAGGAAACCATCTTCTACCCCATGGTCAGCGGCCGCCCGGACGGGACCGGGCTGGGCCTGGCCATTACCCAGAACATCATCAGCCAGCACCAGGGCCTGATCGAATGTGACAGTCACCCTGGCCACACCACCTTCTCGATCTTCCTGCCGCTGGAACAAGGAGCCACCGCCTCATGAGCCGAAGTGAAACTGTCTGGATCGTCGATGATGATCGTTCCATCCGCTGGGTGTTGGAAAAGGCCCTGCAACAGGAAGGCATGACCACCCAGAGCTTCGACAGCGCCGACGGGGTCATGAGCCGACTGGCCCGGCAACAGCCCGACGTGATCATTTCCGACATCCGCATGCCCGGCGCCAGCGGCCTGGACTTGCTCGCGCAGATCCGCGAGCAGCACCCGCGCCTGCCGGTGATCATCATGACCGCCCATTCCGACCTCGACAGCGCGGTGGCGTCCTATCAGGGCGGCGCCTTCGAATACCTGCCCAAGCCATTCGATGTCGACGAGGCGGTATCGCTGGTCAAGCGCGCCAACCAGCACGCCCAGGAGCAACAGGGCCTGGACGTCGCCCCGAGCCTGACCCGCACCCCGGAGATCATCGGCGAAGCACCGGCAATGCAGGAGGTGTTCCGCGCCATCGGCCGCCTGAGCCATTCCAACATCACCGTGCTGATCAACGGCGAGTCCGGTACCGGTAAAGAACTGGTCGCCCACGCCCTGCACCGCCACAGCCCACGGGCGGCGTCGCCGTTCATCGCCTTGAACATGGCGGCGATCCCCAAGGACCTGATGGAATCGGAACTGTTCGGCCACGAGAAAGGCGCCTTCACCGGCGCTGCCAACCTGCGCCGCGGACGCTTCGAGCAAGCCGATGGCGGCACGCTGTTCCTCGACGAGATCGGCGACATGCCGGCCGATACCCAGACCCGCCTGCTGCGGGTGCTGGCCGATGGCGAGTTCTACCGGGTGGGCGGCCATGTGCCGGTCAAGGTTGATGTGCGAATCATCGCCGCCACCCACCAGAACCTGGAAACCCTGGTGCAGGCCGGCAAATTCCGCGAAGACCTGTTCCACCGCCTGAACGTGATCCGCATCCACATCCCGCGCCTGGCCGATCGTCGCGAAGACATCCCGACCCTGGCCCGCCACTTCCTCGGCCGCGCCGCCCAGGAACTGGCGGTGGAGCCGAAATTGCTCAAGGCCGAAACCGAGGAGTTCATCCGCAACCTGCCGTGGCCGGGCAACGTGCGCCAGCTGGAAAACACCTGCCGCTGGATCACGGTGATGGCCTCCGGACGCGAAGTGCATATCGGCGACCTGCCACCCGAGCTGCTTAACCTGCCGCAAGATTCAGCGCCGGTGACCAACTGGGAACAGGCCCTGCGCCAGTGGGCAGACCAGGCCTTGGCCCGCGGCCAATCGAGCCTGCTCGACAGCGCCGTGCCGAGTTTTGAGCGGATCATGATCGAGACCGCCCTCAAGCACACCGCCGGCCGCCGCCGCGATGCCGCAGTGCTGCTGGGCTGGGGCCGCAACACCCTGACGCGCAAGATCAAGGAGTTGGGGATGAAGGTCGATGGCGGTGACGAGGACGGCGACGACGAGGCCTGAGCGGTAACCTGATCGCGGGGCAAGCCCGCTCCTACCAATTGGTGTGGGAGCGGCGGTGCGGCGATCCGACTTGCCCCGCGATGCTTTTGCACCGAACCTGTGCCCTGCGCACCGCAGCAAAGCACAAATCCCCCGCCTACCCTCGCCTAAGCCCTTAAAATCCGCCATTTCCCGCACTGCAACAAAACTGGCACACACCCTGCATTAGTATCAGTACTTCCAGTTTTGGGGACCTTGGTACAGGCAGGCCGGGGAATCCCCTCTTTTATTCGCGCAGTTTCACCTGCACCCGCCAGCGTCCGCCCTCCTCTGCACCGGCCCATTCGCCATGCAGAGGGCGGGCCGCGACCAGGGTCACAAGCAAGCCGCCGTCACTGTGCTGCACCCGCCAGCTCACCGGTTTGCCCTGCAACTGCAACTGACCCCGCGCAACCTTGCCCTCGGCCTCGAACAGTAGCGCCAGGGTACCTTCGACTTCTTCGCCGTGCAGCTTGGGCTCTTCATTGAACCACAGGTTCAAGCCCGCCTCGACCACCTCGACCTGCTCCAGCACCCGTGGCTCTGGCGCAGTCAGGCGACCGATCATCAGCCCCACCAGCATGCCGAACAGCGCCAGGGAAAACAGCACGCGCGGCCATAGCTGCGAACGCGGGTCCGGTTCAGGAGTAGAATGCTCGACATCTTTATGTTCGGAGCCGTGCATGTTTCACGTCATCCTCTTTCAACCAGAGATTCCGCCGAATACCGGCAACATCATCAGACTGTGCGCCAACAGCGGTTGCCACCTGCACCTGATCGAGCCGATCGGCTTCGAGCTGGACGACAAGCGCTTGCGCCGGGCCGGTCTGGACTACCACGAGTATGCCACGCTCAAGCGCCACCCAGACCTGCCCAGTTGCCTGGAAAGCCTTGGCCAGCCGCGGCTGTTCGCCTTCACCACGAAGGCCTCGCACCCTTACCACGAAACCGCCTTCCAGCCGGGCGACGCCTTCCTGTTCGGCCCCGAAAGCCGTGGCCTGCCGGCCGAGGTGCTGGACAGCCTGCCCGCCGAGCAGCGCCTGCGCCTGCCGATGCGCCCGGGCTGCCGCAGCCTGAACCTGTCCAACACGGTGGCGGTGACGGTGTACGAAGCCTGGCGCCAGCAAGGGTTTGCCTGAGCAAAGAAAAAAGCGCCCCGAGGGGCGCTTTTTGCTTCATCGCAACAGGCTTATTGCAGCGAAGGGGCTTCGCCAGCTTCCTGCATGCGTTGCATTTCCTGAGCGTACAGGGCGTCGAAGTTGACCGGCGAGAGCATCAGCGCCGGGAACGAACCACGGGTCACCAGGCTGTCCAGCGCTTCACGGGCGTACGGGAACAGGATGTTCGGGCAGAACGCGCCCAGGGTGTGGCTCATCGACGCCGGGTCGAGGTTCTTGATCAGGAAGATACCGGCTTGTTGCACTTCAGCGATGAAGGCCACTTCGTCGCCGTTCTTCACGGTCACCGACAGGGTCAGCACGACTTCGTGGAAGTCGCCTTCCAGGCCTTTCTGCTTGGTGTTCAGGTCCAGGGCAACGCTTGGCTCCCACTGCTGACGGAAGATCGCCGGGCTTTTTGGCGCTTCGAACGACAGGTCGCGCACGTAGATGCGCTGCAGGGAGAATTGCGGAGCGTTATCGTCGGCTGCGGCTGCGGCGTCGTTGTTCTGTTGATCAGTCATGACAGATCCTTCTTTCCAGAGTCTTTAATGGGTTTCTGATTCAGGCCTTGAGCAGCGCATCGAGCTTGCCGGCGCGCTCCAGGGCATACAGGTCGTCGCAACCGCCGACGTGGGTGGAACCGATCCAGATCTGCGGCACCGAGGTACGACCGGCCTTCTGGCTCATTTCGGCGCGCACCTGAGGCTTGCCATCGACCTTGATCTCTTCGAAGGCCACGCCTTTGCTTTCAAGCAGGTATTTTGCCCGCGAGCAGTAAGGGCAGTAATCGCTGGAGTAGACGATGACGTTGCTCATGTCACTTCACCAACGGCAGGTTATCGGCCTTCCAGCTCGACACGCCGCCCGACAGCTTGGCAGCGGTGAAGCCGGCCTTGAGCAGTTCGCGCGCGGTGGTGCCGGCGTGCTGGCCCATGGCGTCGACGATGATCAGGGTCTTGTTGGCCTTGTGCTTTTCCAGCTCGCCGATGCGCGCGGCGACCTTGTCCTGGGGAATGTTCACGGCGCCCACGATGTGACCGGCGGCGTAGTCCTTGCTCGAACGGATGTCGATCACCAGACCCTTGTCGGCGTTGACCAGCGCGGTCAGTTCGCCAGTGCTGAGGCTGCGGCCGCCCTTGCGTGCTTCGGTGACGATCAGCAAAACCAGCAGAACGACGAAGATACCGACCAGCAGATAGTGATTTGTTGCGAATTCAATCAGGTGAGCAACCATCGGAGGGTGTTCCAGGCCATTAAAAATGTTGGCCAGTATACACAGCCCCCAAGGTCGGCCAAAGCCCGCCGGGCAGGGTTATCGCCAGTAATTCTCATTGCCGGGCTACAGCCCGTCGGCCCGCGCCGTCGGGCCTGCAAGGTTAATTCGTCATTCGTGGCCAATTTGCCCTAAAATGCGTGTCTTTATCATCTGAACAACCGTGAGTGTGGGATTGATGACGAGCACGCCAAAACCCTTGGTCCTGATCATCCTCGATGGTTTCGGTCACAGCGAAAGCCACGAATACAACGCCATCTATTCGGCCAACACGCCAGTCTACGATCGCCTGCGCGCCACCCAGCCGCACGGCTTGATCTCTGGCTCCGGCATGGATGTCGGCCTGCCGGACGGGCAGATGGGCAACTCCGAGGTCGGTCACATGAACCTCGGTGCTGGCCGCGTGGTTTACCAGGACTTCACCCGGGTGACCAAGGCGATCAAGGACGGCGAGTTCTTCACAAACCCCGTGCTGTGCGGCGCGGTCGACAAGGCCGTCGGCGCCGGCAAGGCGGTGCACATCCTTGGCCTGCTGTCCGATGGCGGCGTGCACAGCCACCAGGACCATCTGGTGGCCATGGCCGAGCTTGCCGCCAAACGCGGTGCCGAGAAAATCTACCTGCACGCCTTCCTCGACGGTCGCGACACCCCGCCGAAAAGCGCGCAATCCTCGATCGAACTGCTCGACGCCGCCTTCGCCAAACTGGGCAAGGGCCGCATCGCCAGCCTGATCGGCCGCTACTACGCCATGGACCGCGACAACCGCTGGGACCGCGTATCGGCTGCCTACAACCTGATCGTCGACAGCAGCGCCGAATTCACCGCCGACACCGCCCTGGCCGGCCTTGAAGCCGCCTACGCCCGCGACGAGAGCGACGAATTCGTCAAGGCCACGCGCATTGGCGAAGCGGTAAAGGTCGAAGATGGCGACGCAGTGATCTTCATGAACTTCCGTGCCGACCGCGCCCGCGAGCTGTCGCGGGTGTTCGTCGAACCGGACTTCAACGAATTCCCACGGGCACGCCTGCCAAAACTGGCTGCCTACATCGGCCTGACCCAGTACTCGGCAAAAATCCCGGCGCCGGCCGCCTTTGCCCCTGGCAGCCTGAACAATGTGCTCGGCGAATACCTGGCGAAAAACGGCAAGACCCAGCTGCGCATCGCCGAAACCGAGAAGTACGCCCACGTCACCTTCTTCTTCTCCGGTGGTCGCGAAGAGCCGTTTGAAGGCGAAGAGCGCATCCTCATCCCGTCGCCGAAGGTCGCCACCTATGACCTGCAGCCGGAAATGAGCGCACCGGAAGTCACCGACCGCATTGTCGAAGCCATCGAGCAGCAGCGTTACGACGTGATCGTGGTCAACTACGCCAACGGCGACATGGTCGGCCACAGCGGCGTGTTCGAGGCCGCGGTCAAGGCCGTCGAGGCCCTGGACCTGTGCGTCGGGCGCATCGTCGAGGCGCTGGACAAGGTCGGCGGCGAAGCGCTGATCACCGCCGACCACGGCAACGTCGAGCAGATGGAAGACGAATGCACCGGCCAGGCGCACACTGCGCACACCACCGAGCCGGTACCGTTCATCTATGTCGGCAAGCGCAAGGTGCAGGTCCGCGAAGGCGGCGTGCTGGCCGACGTGGCGCCGACCATGCTCAAGCTGCTGGGCCTGGAAAAACCGGCAGAAATGACTGGCACCTCGATTCTGATCGACGGCTAAAGCCGTTAGCGACAAGCTGCAAGCCGCAAGAAAGAGCCCATTGACCCGCTTTTCTTGCCGCTTGTGGCTTGCCGCTTGTAGTTAAAGCCGTTTTTTTTGCCGCCTATGGCGGGCATACTAGGCCAGTCTCTATGCCTGGTGCCGCCCACCCCATGTTTCGCGCCCTGATCGTACTCGCCCTGTCTTGCCTGCTCAGTCCGGCTTTTGCCGATGAGCGCGCGCAAACCCAGCAGCAACTGGACGCTACGCGCCAGGACATTGCCGAGCTGAAAAAGATGCTTGGCAAGCTGCAGGAAGAAAAATCCGGCGTGCAGAAAGACCTGCGCTCAACCGAAACCGACATCGGCAAGCTGGAAAAGCAGGTGGAGGCCCTGCAACTCGAACTAAAAAAGACCGAAGGCGAACTGGAGCGCCTTGATACCGAGAAAAAAAAACTCCAGAGCGCCCGCATTGAACAGCAACGACTGATCGCCATCCAGGCCCGTTCGGCCTATCAGAATGGCCGCGAGGAGTACCTGAAGCTGCTGCTCAACCAGCAGAATCCGGAAAAATTCGCCCGCACCCTGACTTATTACGATTACCTGAGCCAGGCGCGCCTGACCCAGCTGCGTAATTTCAACGAGACCTTGCGCCAATTGGCCAACGTCGAAAAAGACATCAACCTGCAGCAGGCCCAGTTGCTGGCCCAGCAAGGCACCCTCGACAGCCAGCGCCAAGAGCTGGAAAAAGTCCGCACCGAGCGTAAAGAGGTGCTGGCCAAGCTCAACAACGACGTCAAGGCCCGCGACCAGAAGCTGCAGGCCCGTGAGCAGGACCAGGCCGACCTGAGCAAGGTGCTCAAGACCATCGAGGAAACCCTCGCCCGTCAAGCCCGCGAGGCCGAAGAAACACGGCAAAAAGCCCTGCTCGCCGCCCAGGAAGCGGAAAAACAACGCCAGCGCGAAGCCCTCGCCGCCAACAGCAGCGACGCGCCGAAAAAGCCCAAGGCGCTTCCCGGCCCGCTGGTGTCCAGCAGCGGCGAAACCTTCGGCGGGGCTTTTTCTGCTGCACGGGGAAAACTTCCATGGCCCGTCAATGGTCGATTGCTGGCACGCTTTGGCGAAACCCGCGGCGATGACTCACGGGCCAAGTGGGACGGGGTAATGATCAGCGCCTCCCAAGGCAGCCAGGTGCGCGCCGTGCATGGCGGCCGGGTAGTGTTTGCCGACTGGTTGCGCGGCGCTGGACTTCTGGTCATTCTCGACCATGGTAATGGTTACCTGAGCCTGTACGGCCATAACCAGAGCCTGCTCAAGAGCGCCGGCGATGTGGTCAAGGCCGGTGAGGCCATCTCCACCGTCGGCAACAGCGGTGGCCAGGACAGCTCGGGGCTGTATTTCGCCATCCGCCAGCAGGGCCGCCCCAGTGACCCCGCACAATGGTGCCGTGCCCAGGGATAGGCAACACCCCTTATTTGACGGCGTAGCGCAACTTCGGGCTGCGCCGATGCTCTACGGAGCGCTACCAGGATCAGGAGTTCGTTCGACATGCTGCAATCGCCTCGCCTCACCTCGCTGGCCCTGACCATCGCCATGGTCCTCGGCGCGCCCCTGGCCCGCGCGGCCGAGCCGGCCAAGCCCGCCGCGATTCCAGCGACGACGGTCTCGGCACCCTCGGCCAAGGCACCGCTGCCGCTGGAAGAGCTGCGCACCTTCGCCGAGGTCATGGACCGCATCAAGGCTGCTTATGTCGAACCGGTAGACGACAAGACCCTGCTGGAAAACGCCATCAAGGGCATGCTCAGCAACCTTGATCCGCACTCGGCCTACCTCGGCCCGGAAGACTTCCTCGAACTGCAGGAGAGCACCAGCGGCGAGTTCGGCGGCCTGGGCATCGAAGTGGGCATGGAAGACGGCTTCATCAAGGTGGTCTCGCCGATCGACGAGACCCCGGCCTCGCGCGCCGGCATCGAAGCTGGCGACCTGATCGTCAAGATCAACGGCCAGCCGACCCGTGGCCAGACCATGACCGAAGCGGTCGACAAGATGCGCGGCAAGGTCGGCGAGAAAATTACCCTGACTTTGGTGCGCGACGGCGGCAACCCGTTCGATGTCACCCTTGCCCGTGCGGTCATCCAGGTCAAGAGCGTCAAGAGCCAGATGCTCGAAGACGGCTACGGCTACATCCGCATCACCCAGTTCCAGGTCAAGACCGGCGAAGAAGTCGGCAAGGCCCTGGCCAAGCTGCGCAAGGACAACGGCAAGAAGCTGCGCGGCCTGGTCCTGGACCTGCGCAACAACCCAGGCGGCGTACTGCAATCAGCCGTGGAAGTGGCCGACCACTTCCTCACCAAGGGCCTGATCGTCTACACCAAGGGCCGCATCGCCAACTCCGAGCTGCGCTTCTCCGCCGACCCGGCCGATGCCAGCGAAGGCGTGCCATTGGTGGTGCTGATCAACGGCGGCAGCGCCTCGGCCTCGGAAATTGTCGCCGGCGCCCTGCAAGACCAGAAACGCGGCGTGCTGATGGGCACCGACAGTTTCGGCAAGGGCTCGGTGCAAACCGTACTGCCGCTGAACAACGACCGCGCACTGAAGATCACTACTGCGCTGTACTTCACCCCCAACGGCCGCTCGATCCAGGCCCAGGGCATCGTCCCGGACATCGAGGTGCGCCGCGCCAAGATCACTGCCGAGCAGGACAGCGAGAACTTCAAGGAAGCCGACCTGCAAGGTCACCTGGGCAACGGCAACGGCGGCGCTGACCGTCCGTCGGGCAAGGCCGGCAGTGCCAAGCCACGCCCACAGGACGATGATTACCAGCTGAGCCAGGCCCTGAGCCTGCTCAAGGGCCTGAGCATCACCCAGGGTAAATAAGGCCAGTCGATGCGTTACCTGCTGTTGGCCCTGTTGTACCTGATGAGCGGCGTCGCCCTGGCGGCGCCGGCTCATGGGGGCAAGGCCTACCTGACACTGATCATCGACGACCTGGGGCAGAACCCTGCGCGCGACTCACGCACCCTGGCCCTGCCCGGGCCGGTGACCCTGGCGATCATGCCCGATACCCCGCATGCAACTGACTTCGCCCGCCAGGCCCATCGCGCCGGCAAGACGGTGATCCTGCACATGCCCATGGACCCGGCGACCGGCCCCTACGCCTGGCAACCCGGCACGCCGCTGCCGGAGCTGGAACGACGGCTGAACGCGGCGCTCGACAAAGTCCCCTATGCCGTCGGCATCAACAACCACATGGGCAGCCGCATGACCGCCGAGCCTGCGGCTATGGCCTGGTTGATGGGAGAATTGCAGCGCCGCGGCCTGTTCTTCGTCGACAGCCGCACCAGCGCCGCCACGGTAGCCGCCAAATCCGCGCAGGACATCAGCCTGGCCAGCGTCTCGCGGGATGTCTTTCTCGATGACGTGCGCACTACCGACGCCATTGCCGGCCAGCTGCAACAGGGCATCGCCCTGGCGCGCAAGCAGGGCTCAGCAGTGCTGATCGGCCATCCTTATCCACAGACTCTGGAAGTGCTCGAGCGCGAACTGCCCAAGCTCAAGGCCCAGGGCATCGAATGGATCGAAATAGCGCAGATGATCGCCGAGCGCGGCAACCGGGCGATGCCGGCTCACGGCAAGCAGGGCCTTTACAGCCCTGCTCGTGCGGCCCAGTGAGCCTTCGTCAATCCCAGGGAAGGATTCGTTCGAGCTGACTGGCCTTCAGGTCTGCCCGATAGATCTCCAGGAACTGCTGGTTAGTCTTCGCCGCCTGCAACTGTGTCTCGCGTCCCCACGTGCGCTCGGCCCAGAGTTTCAGATGGCCTTTGCTGAACTGACGCCGGTTGGCGGCCTGGGAGCTGTAGTGCAGATGCACTTCCCATAAACCGCTGTCCCGCACAGGCCCTTGCGCCTTGCGCACCTCATAGACATCCAGGTAATCGTCAGCTGCCAGCCTCTTGCGCTCAACGGTCCTGGCGATGGTGATCTGCCCTTCAGCGTGAAGGTAGGCAAGACTTTCACCCGTCGGTCGACTGCTGGCCAGATGCAGCGTCTTCAGCAGAGTGCGCTTGCGCTCATTCAAGTGGCTGATGCTCTGCTCCACAGTTGCTCGCAATGCACTGTCATTGGCTGCGGCGTCTGTGCCTTCAAGCATTTTGGCTACGCGCTGAAGTTTCTCGACATGACGTTCGATGACAAAAGACAAGCTGTGTGGTTCGTTCGAGGCGATGTAGCGCTTTGCCAGGGCGATTACACCGGCAACCTCGGTGTTCAGGCGCGGAGCCTGAGTACGTGCCTGCGCCCGCTCACTGGCGGTCACGGGCGCAGACTCAACCGGGAGCGTGGCCTCCACCACTTCGACCCAGACGTCACCCTGCTGGTGGTAGGTGCCAAGCACCTTTTTGCTCACGGGGTCACGCTGCTCGACCACTGGCTCGCCGAGCAGTTGCGTCTCTTCGCCGACCAGTGTTTTGCCTCCTCGCAAATGAACCACTCGACGCATGCCGGTCCGTGGCTTGTACGGCAAACGCTTGAACGGTAGCGGGGTCTTCCATTGCTGCTCGCGAACGGCCGCCTCCAGCTCAAGCTCCGCCGTCGCTTTAACCAGCCGCACCTGCTCCTTGTAATAATTGAGTGCCTGCTTGTTTACCGCCACACCACCAAAGCGCTCAAGATAGTCGACCATGGTCAAGGCATTGGCATACTCACTCTGCACGCTTTGCAGACCGCTGATGGTTTCTTCTGAGGTAAAGTTGCCGCTGATCAATTCATCCAGGGTACTGCCTGCACCGCTGACGGACTTGCCAATCAGGTAATCGTTGGTGGAAACAAGTGTCTGCTCATCGGCGCCAGACAGTCGTTCCAGCGAGAGCTCGGCAAGGTCCCTGATCAGGTCTGTTCTCAGTTGCAATGTTGTCACTGAGCGCTGACCAACAATACTGTGGACCTGCTCCTGCTTGCCGTCATAGGCAATAGTGCCGTCGTTCAATGTATCAATCAGCAGCACGTCCAGTTTTTCCATTATCTCCTGTATACGCAGCTGCAATGGCACCACAGCCATATGCCTTGCTCGGTAGGTGTTGTACACCGCCGCCTGTTCCGGGGTTGCCGGCAAGGTTACTATTTGTTTGCGAAGCGCAGCTAACTCATCGAACCTGGCCAGCAATATCAGTTCATCATGGACCAACACATAGTTCCTGAGGAGCTGCTTGCGCACCATGCCCCGTCGCTGTTTCATCGGCCTTGCCGTGACTTCAGGCATGAATTTGGCGTACTTCGGCGTGAGCAGCTCTTTCATGCTGACCTCCACCTTCAGGTCGATATTGATTGACTGTTCCAATGTGTCGATCAGCGCCCTGCGTGTCGTGTCCAGCATGCCCTTCTTATCAGCAATCTTCATACCTGTACTGTCGAGCAATGCGCTGAGACCTTCAGTGGTATCACCTTGATCAGTACGCGCCTGCAAGCTATCGCGCAGGTTCAGCAACCTCTGCAACTCACTCGAATGCTCCGCCATCGATGCCCACTGCGGTGTTATCTTGGCGACCAGTGCATTGTTTTTCAGGTCCAGTTCACCGATCTCGGACTGCAGCTTGCTGACCGCTTCCTGGTTGGCGTCCTGTTGCCCAGCCACTCGCCGCTTGGGGCCCCCTCCTCTGAGCCGCAGCTTCAGATCAAACTGCCACGAATTGTTGTCCAGGGTCAGCCAGGGGCCAGTCTGGCCTTGCTCGTCGACCACCTGCTCCCCTTGGGCGTCCGCCCTGACGGCATAAACATGACCTTCAATCGACGCGTAGTATCGTTCCCCAAGCAGGTAAAGCCCCCGGTACGGCCCTTGGCTCAACGGCGAATGATTCTCCAGTGAAGTCGCTGAGCGGTAACTGGAGAGCGGTCGAGGATAATCCGTCGGGCTCAGCTTGAGCCCCCGTGGCCCATACCAGGAAAAGTCCAGCTCCAGGTCCGCTTTCCCCCGCAGAGCAGCGCGCGGAAAGGTTTTGCCCTGGACAGCATTGACCCGGGGGAGGGAGGGAATGACCCGGCGACCCGGACCAAAGACCGCGATCTCACGCTTGTCTGCGGCAACTGGCGGCTCGACCTTCGGCAGGCTGGCGTGAAACAACACCATGACCAGGTTGAGCAGCAGATCGACCACTGCCGTTGATTTTTCGAACTCATTGCCATTTTTCAATGCACCTGCATCAGCATGCACCATCAGCGCGCCCTGAACGAGCCAGGCAAGCACAGCCACTGGACCCCGTAAAAACGGCGTCGCCACGCTGAACAGCAGGTTGAACAACAAGCCTGCACCCTCGAGCAGCATCGCCCAGCGGTCTTCGGCATTGGAGATCGTCTCGCGCTCGGCCAGCTCCACCAGCATCTGCGAATTGGCCATGTACAAGTTGGTGTCCGCTCCCGGTTGCCAGCCCTGCAACTCCAGCTGTGCCGGCTGAACGGGCTCCAGCTCCAGTTGAGTATCGAGAACAGGCCGACGCAGATGCGGCTCCTGGAAACCGCCATTGGCATATACCCGCTGAGCGTCGCTGCTCATCCAGGCCAAAATGCCTTGCTGCAGCCCCTCGTCTGCCAGGATCTGTTCAAGCAACGCCTGCTGGTTGGCAAACTCCTGGAAAGGTTTTTCAGCGCTCATTGGCCGGTAGAGCACGACATTTCCCGCAGCGTGCGCCGAGATAAACACAAAGGTATTGGTCACTCGATCGGCTTCGCTGGCAGCCTCCTCACGCTTGAACGCCAAAGGCGCCAACAGGCTTTGACCCTCACCGCTGTCCGCTCGAAAGAACGCGACAACACGCTGGTAACCGGTTTCAGACAGCGCTCCATCGATCTTGGCCTTGAGCGCAAGGAGCGGCAACTGGCTTGCCTGCTCCATGGCAAACAGGCTTATCCGCTCGACGTTCTGGTCCGTATCCTGAAGCCTTTTGCTCAGGTACTGGGGATAGGTGCGACCGATATCTGCACGCTGCACCAGCGCTTTCAGGTAATCGGTAGTCAACCAGGACCACAGCTGCTGGTCGGTTTTATGCGTGATTTTTTCCAACCTGGCGCCCTTGGCCGAGCCCAGGTTGCCAATGGCAAATTCAGTCAGGGACAATCGCTTGATCTCAACACTCCCTGACGATGTACCCGCAACCCCGCGCGCCAACCAGAACTCCAGCACCAGGTCATCGGCGTCATAGTTAGCCTCGCTCGGATGGTCAGCGCGCATCAGTTCCAGCAGGGACTTGCGCGTGAAGGCGCGTAGATCAAGGATGCCATCAAGGGAGGATTTGCCGTTGGAGCTGGCTTGCGCGACCAGCAGATCCAGCACCCGCGCACGGTACTCCAGTCGATCAGCCAGGGAAGCTTGACGCAACCATTGCGGCAGTTCGGATTCGCCCTGCCGTAACTGCAACAGCCGGTAAGGATGTGCGCTGAAGAAAGACGCTGGATCGGTCAAGGCAGCGTACCCCTGCTCCAGCTCGACTATGGTGCTGAAATGCCGCCCGTTCACAGGCTCCAGACCTTCAAGCAGCAAGTTCAGGAGCACTGCCCCCTGCATCGCGAACATGTCGGTTGTGATGGGGTATCGATCCCAAGCGAATGAATCAAGCTGATACTCAAGGGCCAGCCCATCACTCAGGCTTTGGGCCATGCTGTCCAGCGAATCAAAGGCATCGATACGCCCACTGGGCTTGCACAACAGAACGATGTTGCGATCGGCCAATGTCAGTGTCACCAACAGGTCCGGCAGCAACTGCTGGTAACGGGCCTCGCCACTAGCCACCGTGACATCAAGCACAAAAACTTCAGGCACCCCGCTGGGATTGTGCCACTTGGTGCTATTACTCGCCGCCAACAGCGCATAAATGCAGTTGCGCTGCTCATCATCCAGGCCTTGTGCTTCAACCCCGCTGGCCAGGGCGGCCTTGAGCATGTGACTCACCTCCTGCAGAGGCGTACCCCCCGAACGGCTTCGCGCCTGCCAGAAGTCGACCTGGGCGCGATGAAGAAACGGCTCGACATTGGCCAGCAGCTCATTGAGCGCGTCAGTGACCAGGGTCAGATCAGGAAGTCTGTCCAGACCACCGGCCAGGTCGCGGCCATAAATGGGTCGGGGCGTAGGGGTAAAGCTCAGGAAACAATTGGTCAGCTCAACCCCGGTGAAATTGAAGGTTGATTGCGAGATGAGCTTTTCGAGAAAGACTTCGGCCAGTGACATTGTCGTCAATGTGTCGAGATCTTCAGGCTCTCGCGTACAGAGATAAATCTCTCTTGACTCGCGCAGTTGCGGGTAGCTTTTGTCGATTTCGGGGTATTGCTTGGCCAGCCGCTGCACCAATTGCTGATGCACTACAGCGCGCAGCGTTGGCCGGGAAGCAAACGCCAGACCGACAGTTTGCTCAAAGGAGTCCAAGGCGATGGTCATTGTCGTTGTCTCTGGGTAAGGGACCCGTGACGATAACGACACCTATCGCATTGCCTGCGTTAACTATTGCTCAGGACTTTTACAGGTAACGAGCGAACACCTGCTCGACAAAGCCGTCGCGGCGCATCTGCTCAAGGGCCTGCTGCAGTTTGTTCACCACCTCGTCCGGCACTTCGCGGTTGAGCGCCAGGTACAGCTCGGCACCGTGAAAACGCAGCACCGTCTTGAGCTTGCTCACACCTACCTGACGCGCCAGGTAGCGACCAGCCGGATCGCCACTGGCCCACAGGTCGATTTCGCCGTTCAGCAGTTTTTTCGCGTTGTCACGGTCGCGCAGCACCAGTACCGGGTTAAGGCCTTGCGCGGCCAGGTACTCGGCGATCGCATCACCCTTGTAGGCCCCGATGCGGTAACGCTTGGCCTCCTGGAGGTTGCTGACGGCAATCGGACTGCCTTCGGGGGCCAGCAAAATCCAGTCATCCGGCCCCAACGGCCCGACCCACTTGAACAGCTTTTCCCGCTCCGGCTGGCGGGCCATGACGAATACGCCGTAGCCGGGCGTTTGCAGGGCCTGCTCGTAGATGCGCTGCCAGGGGAAACGCAAGGTCATGCTGTAGGGCACCCCGGCGCGCTTGAACATCTCGCGCACCAGGTCCGCGGCAATGCCGTTGATGCCATCGTCACGGGCGAAGCTCTTGCCGTTGATGGCCATGTTATAGGGCGGGAAGTTTTCGGTGAGCAGCACCACAGGCTCGCTGGCGCGGGCGAGGTGGCTGAACGACAGGCAACTGCACAACAACAGGACAAGACGCTTGAACATGATGGCACCGGGCTCCTTGGCAACGCCAAGAGTGCCGGGGCCTGCTGCGCCTGTCCAGTCTGCACCGGTATCACAACAAAAAGGGCCCTGTTCCTGCGAACAGAGCCCTTGCGGTGCATCAGCCGTTGTCAGCTATAGACACGCCCCAGCAACTGGCGGTGGCTTTCGAACTGATCGAGCACATCACGGGTGATCTGCTCCGGGGTGAAGCCCATCAGGTCGTACTCCTGGCTGCCATTGTGCAGGTACACCTCGGCGCGGTAGAAGCGCTGGCGCACTTCCGTCTCGCCTTCCACCGGTGCCTCGCTCGGCGCGGCCAGGTAACCGTCCAGGCTCACTTCATAAACGAACGGATTGCCTTCTTCCATGTCGATGCGCAGGCCCATGGCCGAGCGCGACTGGCCGACCCGGGTCTGCACCTGGAAGCCCAGGGTCTGCAACTGCGCAGCCGCTTCCTTGAGCGCCGGGCTGACGCGCTTGTCCATGAAGCGCTGAACGATGGCCTGGGTTGGCTGCAGGTCCAGCTGGCTCAGGCGCTCGCTGAAACCGCGACGACCACGGGCAGCCAGTTCGGCCTGCTCCTGCTCGACCTGGCTGTCCTGCTTCATGGCCTTGTACAGGCCGAACATGAACAGCACCAGCACCACCGAGAACGGCAGCCCCGCCAGTACCACCATGGTCTGCATGGCCTGGAAGTTACCGGCCAGAAGCAAACCGATGGTGACCACGGTAATGATCGCCGACCAGAGGATACGCAGCCAGTTCGGTGCATCTTCGTCGACATGGCCGCCTTTGCAGGAAAGGTTGGCCATCATCACCGCGCCGGAATCGGCCGGGGTCAGGAACAGTACGAAGCCAACGAAAATCGCGACACCGACCACGATCTTGGCGAACGGATAGTGCTCGAGCAACTGGTAGATCGACATCGCCGGCTGTTCCAGCGCTGTTCGCCCAAGCTCCACCGCGCCCTGGTTCATGACCAGGTCCAGCGCCGAGTTGCCGAAGATCGACAGCCAGGCCAGGGTGAAGCCCAGCGGGATCAGCAGTACGCCGGCGACCAGCTCGCGCACGGTACGACCGCGCGAAATGCGGGCAATGAACATACCGACGAACGGGCCCCAGGAAATCCACCAGGCCCAATAGAACACGGTCCACAGGCCCAGCCAGCGCTCGGACTTGTCACTGTCGCCTTCATAGACGTACAGGTCGAAGGTCTTGAGCACCACGCCGTTGAGGTAGTCGCCGATGTTCTGCACGAAGCTGTTGAGCAGGTGCAGGGTCGGGCCGTTGAGCAGCACGAACAGCAGCAGGCCGCTGAACAGGATGATGTTGAGGTTGGACAGGCGGCGGATGCCGTTCTCCACACCCGACACGGCGGCGATGGTCGCCACGGTGCTCATCACCAGGATCACGATCAGCAGGTTGGTGTCGCTGTGCTGCATGCCGAACAAATATTCCAGGCCCGAGGATACCTGCATCGAGCCAATGCCCAGGTTGGTCACCAGGCCCAGCAGGGTCACGAACATGCCGAAGATATCGACAGTGTGGCCTGCGGCGCCCTTGACCCAACGCTCGCCGACCAGCGGGTACAGCGCCGAGCGCAGGGCCAGCGGCTGGTTGTGGCGGTAAGCGAAGTAGGCAACGGACAGGCCGACCAGGGCATAGATCGCCCAGCCATGCAGGCCCCAGTGCAGGAAGGTCAGCTGCAGGCCTTCACGGGCCGACTGCAGGCTGGCCGGTGCGCCTTCAGGCGGGTTGAAGTAGTGATCCAGCGGCTCGGACGCACCGAAGTACAGCAGCGAGATACCGATACCGGAGGAGAACAGCATCCCGGCCCAGGCACCGTAGCTGAAGTCCGGCTTGTCATCCTTGCCGCCAAGCTTGAGCTTGCCGAAGTTGGAGAAGGCCAGAACGATGACGAACAGCAGGTAGCCGCCAATCACCAGCATGTAGTACCAGCCGAAGCTACGCGACAACCAGGCCTGAGCCTCGTTCAGCACGCGGCCGGCGGTTTCGGGAACTGCGATCAGCAAGGCAGTCAACAACAGGATCAGCAACGTCGAGGTGAAGAACACCACGCTGTTGACCCGGACCCTCTCGGCAGGGGTCTTGATTAGGGAGGCAGAACTCATTGCACATATGCTCCGGGCAGTGCGAGAGAAACACGAAACAATCGTTACCCGAGCAAATGGTGCAATAGCCCCACAGCTGCAGGTGTTATAAAAGCACCTTGAAAAAACCGTGATCCCGAATCGATTGCGTTGAAAAAAACAGGCCGAAAACCCCGTCCCGAGGGTTGGCCGCGCGGTGCTATACCGCTCGGCAGATCTGTTCAACGCGCCGTTTACACCCGTCAACACCTTGTATTCCGGGGGTTACACGTCTTTTTGGGGTGCCAATTTGTGCAAACCGCAGGTAGGAAAAACCTGTCAATTGCACAGATTGTCGCAGAGCTTATTCTTTGTTGATTGAACGTTCAATCAAAACAAAATAGACTGGCCTTCGCCGAGGCAGCCGCTCGTCGACTGCTCGCAGGCCTGAGGAGATTTGCAAGATGCCCAAGGTCGGTATGCAACCCATCCGCCGTCAGCAGTTGATCGAAGCCACGTTGCTGGCCATCGACCAGGTCGGCATGGGTGACGCCAGCATTGCGCTGATCGCCCGTTTGGCCGGTGTGTCGAATGGCATCATCAGTCACTACTTTCAGGACAAGAACGGCCTGATCGCAGCGACCATGCGGTACTTGATGAGCGTGCTGAACGAGAACGTCGTCGCCAACCGGCAGGCGCTCAAGGACAACAGCCCGCGCGCCCACCTGCAGGTGATCATCGAAGGCAACTTCGACGCCAGCCAGGTCAACGGCCCGGCAATGAAAACCTGGTTGGCCTTCTGGGCCTCCAGCATGCACCAGCCGTCTTTGCACAGGTTGCAGCGGATCAACGATCACCGCTTGTATTCCAACCTGTGCTGCCAGTTCCGCCGCGCCCTGCCGTTGCCAGAAGCACGCAGCGCGGCCCGCGGGCTGGCAGCCTTGATCGACGGTCTGTGGCTGCGCGGTGCGCTGTCCGGAGACGCTTTCGACACCGACCAGGCGAAACAAATCGCTTACGAATACATGGATTTACAACTGGCGAAACAGACGAGCCCGGACACGCAAAACCAGGCCTCTGAACCACCGCGCGTCGCGATTGCCAAACAAGCAGGAGCGCTGCACGGATAGCCAAACACACATATGCACTTGCGAGGACACTATGGCCCGTTTCGAACTGCAAAAACTCTACATTGATGGTGGTTATGTCGACGCTTCCAGCGACGCTACCTTCGACGCCATCAACCCGGCCAACGGCGAAGTCCTCGCCCAGGTGCAACGCGCTACCGAAGCCGATGTCGAGCGCGCGGTAGAAAGCGCCGAACGTGGCCAGAAAGTCTGGGCAGCGATGACCGCCATGCAGCGTTCGCGCATCCTGCGCCGCGCCGTCGACATCCTGCGCGAGCGCAACGATGAACTGGCCGCCCTGGAAACCCTGGACACCGGCAAGTCGTACTCCGAAACCCGCTACGTCGACATCGTCACCGGCGCCGACGTGCTGGAATACTACGCAGGCCTGGTACCGGCCATCGAAGGCGAGCAGATCCCGCTGCGCGACAGCTCGTTCGTCTACACCCGCCGCGAGCCGCTGGGCGTGACCGTCGGTATCGGCGCCTGGAACTACCCGATCCAGATCGCCCTGTGGAAATCCGCACCAGCCCTGGCGGCCGGTAACGCGATGATCTTCAAGCCGAGCGAAGTCACCTCGCTGACCACCCTGAAACTGGCCGAGATCTACACCGAAGCCGGCCTGCCAGACGGCGTGTTCAACGTCCTGACCGGCAGCGGCCGCGAAGTCGGCACCTGGCTGACCGAGCACCCGCGCATCGAGAAAATCTCCTTCACCGGCGGCACCACCACCGGCAAGAAGGTCATGGCCAGCGCCTCGAGCTCGACGCTCAAGGAAGTCACCATGGAACTGGGCGGCAAGTCGCCGCTGATCATCTGCGACGACGCCGATCTGGATCGCGCCGCTGACATCGCCATGATGGCCAACTTCTACAGCTCGGGCCAGGTCTGCACCAACGGCACCCGCGTGTTCGTTCCTGCCTCGATGAAAGCGGCTTTCGAAGCCAAGATCGCCGAGCGTGTTGCACGCATCCGCGTTGGCAACCCTGAAGACGAAAACACCAACTTCGGCCCGCTGGTCAGCTTCGCCCACATGGAAAGCGTGCTGGGCTACATCGCCAAGGGCAAGGAAGAAGGCGCACGCGTTCTGTGCGGCGGCCAGCGTCTGACCGAAGGCGAATTCGCCAAGGGCGCATTCGTGGCACCGACCGTGTTCACCGACTGCCGCGACGACATGACCATCGTCAAGGAAGAAATCTTCGGCCCAGTGATGAGCATCCTCTCCTACGAGACCGAAGAAGAAGTCATCCGCCGTGCCAACGACACCGAATACGGCCTGGCCGCGGGCGTCTGCACCAACGACATCAGCCGCGCCCACCGCATCATCCACCAGCTGGAAGCCGGTATCTGCTGGATCAACGCCTGGGGCGAGTCGCCAGCCGAAATGCCGGTTGGCGGTTACAAGCAATCCGGTGTTGGCCGCGAAAACGGCGTGAGCTCGCTGGCTCAGTACACTCGTATTAAATCGGTGCAGGTGGAACTGGGTGCGTACAACTCGGTTTTCTGAGGTGACACGTAGCCAGATGCTCTGAAGCCTCAAGCTTCGAGCTGCAAGCTGCAAGTAAAAGCCGGTGCGCGTTATGCCAACCGGCACTTGCAGCGCCCACTAAATCGCGAGCCTTGCACGACCGCTTTTTCTTGCGGCTTGTAGCTTGAGGCTTGCAGCTGCTTTCGGAGAAAGCCATGGAATATGACTACATCATCGTCGGTGCCGGCTCTGCCGGTAACACCCTGGCGACCCGCCTGACCGAAGACGAAGGCGTTACCGTCCTGCTGCTCGAGGCCGGTGGCCCAGACTACCGCATGGACTTTCGCACCCAGATGCCAGCCGCGCTGGCGTTCCCGCTGCAAGGCCGTCGCTACAACTGGGCCTACGAGACCGACCCGGAGCCGCACATGGACGGCCGCCGGATGGAATGCGGTCGCGGCAAGGGCCTGGGTGGCTCGTCGCTGATCAACGGCATGTGCTACATCCGCGGCAACGCCATGGACTTCGACGGCTGGGCAAAATTGCCAGGCCTGGAAGACTGGAGCTACCTGGACTGCCTGCCGTATTTCCGCAAGGCGGAAACCCGCGACATCGGCGCCAACGATTATCACGGTGGCGAAGGCCCGGTCAGCGTCACCACGCCTAAAGCCGGCAACAACCCGCTGTTCCACGCCATGGTCGAAGCCGGCGTACAAGCCGGTTACCCGCGCACCGAAGACCTCAACGGCTACCAGCAGGAAGGTTTCGGCCCAATGGACCGTACCGTCACGCCTAAAGGCCGTCGCTCCAGCACCGCCCGCGGCTACCTGGACACTGCCAAAAAGCGTTCGACCCTGACCATCGTCACCCACGCCCTGAGCGATCGCGTGCTGTTCGACGGCAAGCGCGCTGTTGGCGTGAGCTACCTGGTCGGCGCCAGCGAAGAGCGCGTCGAAGCCCGTGCGCGCAAGGAAGTGATCGTCTGCTCCGGCGCCATCGCTTCGCCGCAACTGCTGCAGCGCTCCGGCGTTGGCCCGCGTGCTCTGCTCGAAAGCCTCAACGTGCCTGTGGTTCACGACCTGCCGGGCGTGGGCGAAAACCTGCAGGACCACCTTGAGCTGTACCTGCAGTACGCCTGCACTCAGCCGGTATCGCTGTACCCGTCGCTGCTCTGGTACAACCAGCCGGCCATCGGTGCCGAGTGGCTGTTCAAGGGCACCGGTATCGGCGCCAGCAACCAGTTCGAAGCGGGCGGTTTCATCCGTACGCGCGAAGAGTTCGAATGGCCGAACATCCAGTACCACTTCCTGCCGGTAGCGATCAACTACAACGGCAGCAATGGCGTACAGGAACACGGCTTCCAGGCCCACATGGGGTCGATGCGCTCGCCTAGCCGCGGCCGTATCCAGCTGAAGTCGAAAGACCCGCGCCAGCACCCGAGCATCCTCTTCAACTACATGGCCACCGAGCAGGACTGGCAGGAATTCCGTGACGGCATCCGCCTGACCCGCGAAATCATGGCCCAGCCTGCACTGGACGCCTACCGTGGCCGCGAAATCAGCCCGGGCGCCGACGTGCAGACTGACGAAGAACTGGACAAGTTCATCCGCGAGCACGCCGAAACCGCGTTCCACCCGTCCTGCTCGTGCAAGATGGGCGACGACGACATGGCCGTGGTCGACGGCCAGGGCCGCGTGCATGGCATGCAGGGCCTGCGTGTGGTCGATGCCTCGATCATGCCGATCATCATCACTGGCAACCTCAATGCCACCACGATCATGATCGCCGAGAAAATCGCCGACAAGATCCGCAACCGCCAGCCGCTGCCACGCAGCACCGCCAAGTACTACGTCGCCAACGGCGCGCCGGTCAAAGGCAAGGCGATGCGTGAGATCAAGCAGGCCTAAGCCTTTTTCGCGGGGCAAGCCCGCTCCCACAGGTGATGAGCAATCCGTGTGGGAGCGGGCTTGACCCGCGATGAGGCCCGCAAAGGCAACACAAGAAGGCACTCCAAGGAGTGCTTTTTTTGTCCCCGCGATTAACCCTTTACAGCCCGCCAACCCCTCAGGTTAGAATCCTTGGCACGCGACCTGCTTGATATTCGAAGCAAACCGCCCCTCCTTCCTGCTTTTCCCCGGAGTACTGCCTTTGGATGCGTCCACCATCAATAGCCTGTTCTTGATCGGCGCATTGCTGGTAGGTGCAAGTATTCTGGTCAGCTCACTGTCATCGCGCCTGGGCATCCCGATCCTGGTCATCATCCTTGCGGTCGGCATGATTGCCGGGGTCGACGGTGGCGGCATCATCTTCAACAATTACCCGACCGCCTACCTGGTGGGCAACCTGGCGCTGGCGGTGATCCTCCTCGACGGCGGCCTGCGCACGCGGGTGGCGAGTTTCCGCGTGGCCCTGTGGCCGGCGCTGTCGCTGGCCACAGTCGGCGTGCTGATCACCACCGGCCTGACCGGCATGGTCGCCGCCTGGCTGTTCGACCTGAGCCTGATCCAGGGCCTGCTGATCGGCGCCATCGTCGGCTCCACCGACGCCGCAGCGGTATTCTCGCTGCTCGGCGGCAAAGGCCTGAACGAGCGGGTGACGGCAACCCTGGAGATTGAATCGGGCAGCAACGACCCGATGGCGGTGTTCCTCACCGTGACCCTGATCGAGATGATCGCCAGTGGCCAGACCGGCCTGCACTGGAGCCTGCTCACCCACCTGCTGCGCGAGTTCGGCATCGGCGGCCTGCTGGGCCTGGGTGGCGGCTGGCTGCTGCTGCAACTGGTCAACCGCATCAACCTCGCCGGCGGCCTCTATCCGATCCTGGTAGTGGCTGGCGGCCTGGTGGTGTTCTCGCTGACCAACGCCCTGCACGGCAGCGGCTTCCTCGCCGTGTACCTGTGCGGCCTGGTGCTCGGCAACCGGCCGATCCGTAGTCGCCATGGCATCTTGCACATGCTCGACGGCATGGCCTGGCTCGCGCAGATCGGCATGTTCCTGGTCCTCGGCCTGCTGGTCACACCGCACGACCTGCTGCCCATCGCCCTGCCGGCACTGGGCCTGGCGCTGTGGATGATCATCTTCGCCCGGCCACTGTCGGTAATCGCCGCCCTGCTGCCGTTCAAGGCTTTCCATGGCCGCGAAAAAGCCTTTATTTCCTGGGTCGGCCTGCGCGGCGCGGTACCGATCATTCTCGCGGTGTTCCCGCTGATGGCCGGGCTGCCCGATGCGCAGCTGTTCTTCAACCTGGCGTTCTTCATCGTATTGGTCTCGCTGCTGGTGCAGGGCACCAGCCTGCCGTGGGTGGCCAAGCTGCTGAAAGTGACAGTACCGCCAGACCCGGCGCCGATCTCCCGCTCGGCCCTGGAAGTGCACATCACCAGCGAGTGGGAGCTGTTCGTCTATCGCCTGGGCGCCGAAAAATGGTGCATCGGCGCCGCCCTGCGCGAGCTGAAAATGCCCGAAGGCACCCGCATCGCCGCACTGTTTCGCGGCCAGCAACTGCTCCATCCGTCGGGAAGTACCACCCTGGAAGTCGACGACCTGCTCTGCGTGATCGGCCACGAACACAACCTGCCGGCCCTCGGCAAGCTGTTCAGCCAGGCACCGCAGCGAGGCCTGGACCTGCGCTTCTTTGGTGACTTCGTGCTCGAAGGGGACGCAGAACTGGGGGCTGTAGCGGCGTTGTACGGTTTGCAGCTCGACGGTCAGGACCCGCACACGCCACTCAGCCGCTTCATCGCGCAGAAGGTTGGCGGCGCGCCGGTGGTCGGCGACCAGATCGAATGGAACAG
The DNA here is from genome assembly GCF_024748945.1 of Pseudomonas sp. B21-035. NCBI lineage: Bacteria > Pseudomonadati > Pseudomonadota > Gammaproteobacteria > Pseudomonadales > Pseudomonadaceae > Pseudomonas > Pseudomonas sp. B21-035. The sequence continues at coordinate 351,055 of NZ_CP087179.1, read as the reverse complement.
CACCTTGTGGACGGTTGCAGTGATGGAAGGGAACAAGATCCTCAAAGTGGGCGTCAAATTCCCCGAAGGTACTCGACCCGGCCCAGGGTTGTTCCTTTAAACTCCGTTCTTCGCCTCTGCCTGTACGAATTTTCTGCCTATGTCCCTGCGCACGTTTTTAAGCGCAGCCCTGATCGGGCTGTGCCTGTCCTTCTCCCCGGTGTGGGCGGCGGAACCGCCGACCACGGCAGCGATCCAGAAAAGCCTGGACAAGATCGCCGAACGCAAGCTGCCCGAGGCTGAACAGAAAGCCCTGCAGCAGGTGCTCGAAAAGACCCTGGCCTTCCTCGGCAACAAAGAGGACAGCGAGAAGAAGCTCGCCGCGCTCAAGCACCAGCTCAACGACGCGCCGCGCCAGACCAGCGAAAACCAGCGCGAGCTGGCCAAGCTCAAGGACAGCAAGGTGATCCCGGTCACCCAGCGCTACGCTGCCTCCAGCGTGCCGCAGCTGGAGCAATTGCTGGCCGAGCGCACCACCGAGCAGGGCGAACTGCAAAAAGCGCTGTCCGAGGCCAACAGCCTGACCATCACCGCGCAGACCCGCCCCGAACGGGCCCAGGCAGAAATCAGCGCCAACCAGACCCGCACCCAGCAGATCAACACCAGCCTGAAGATCGGCAAGGACGGCGGCAAGCCGCTCAGCGCCGACCAGCGCAATCAGCTCAACGCCGAACTCGCCGCGCTCAACGCCCTGACCCTGCTGCGCCGCCAGGAACTGGCCGGCAACAGCCTGCTGCAAGACCTGGGCAACAGTCAGCATGACCTGTTGATCGAGCGCGCCGCGCGCCTGGAACAGGAGATCCAGGACCTGCAGACGCTGATCAACCAGAAGCGCCTGGCCCAGTCCCAGCAAACCGTCACCGAACAGTCGATCGAAGCGCAGAAAGCTGGCGGCAGCACCCTGCTGGCCACCGAAAGCGCCGCCAACCTCAAGCTCTCCGACTACCTGCTGCGCAGCACCGACAGCCTCAACGACCTGACCCAGCAGAACCTCAAGACCAAGCAGCAGCTGGACAGCCTGACCCAGAGCGACCAGGCCCTCGACGAGCAGATCAGCGTGCTCAAGGGCAGCCTGCTGCTGTCGAAGATCCTCTACAAGCAGAAGCAGGCGCTGCCGCACCTGAAGCTCGACCGCGACCTGGCCGACCAGATCGCCGACATCCGCCTGTATCAGTTCGAGATCAACCAACAGCGCGAGCAGATCAGCAGCCCGAGCAGCTATGTCGACAAGCTGCTCACCGCGCAACCGCCCGAGACCGTCACCCCGCAACTGCGCAAGGCCTTGCTGGAAGTGGCGATCACTCGCAGCGACCTGCTCGAACGCCTGAACCGTGAACTGAGCGCGCTGCTCAACGAATCGATCACCTTGCAGTTGAACCAGAAGCAACTGTTCAGCACCGCACAAAACCTGCGTGCAACCCTTGATGAGCAGATGTTCTGGATTCCCAGCAACAAGCCACTGGACCTGGAATGGCTGCGCAGCGTGCCCGAGCGCCTGCAAAAACAGGTTGTCAGCCTGCCTTGGGGTTCAGGCCTGCGCGAGCTGACCGACGGCCTGGCCCAGCGCCCGTTGCTGTTCCTGCCCTTGCTGTTGCTGATCGGCACCCTGCTGTGGCGGCGCAAATACCTGTATGCGCGCCTGACCAAGGTTCACCAGGATGTCGGCCACTTCAAGCGTGACAGCCAGTGGCACACGCCCCAGGCGATCCTGATCAACATCCTCCTGGCCATGCCCCTGAGCCTGGGCCTGGCCCTGTGCGGCTATGCCCTGCAGGTCGACGCCCGCGGGCAGAACGCCAACCTCGCCTCGGCGCTGTTCCAGGTGGCCCAGGCCTGGCTGGTGTTCTACACCGCCTACCGGATACTCGCCCCGGGCGGCGTGGCCGAGCTGCACTTTCGCTGGGAAAAGCCCCAGGTCGAATTCCTCCGTGGCTGGATCCGCCGCCTCGGCACCGTGGTCCTGGCCCTGGTCGGGGTGGTGGCGGTGGCCGAACATCAACCCTCGGCGCTGGCTGAAGACGTGCTCGGCATCGGCGTGGTGCTGACCTGCTATGCGCTGATGGCCTGGTTGCTCAGCCGCCTGCTGCTGAGCAGTCCCACCCACCGCAACACCTCGCTGTTTCGCAAGGCCGTGGGCGTGGCCTTTACCGCGTTGCCGGTGGCGCTGTTCATCGCCGTGTGCTTTGGCTATTACTACACCGCGCTCAAGCTCACAGACCGCCTGATCGATACCTTGTACCTGCTGATGTTCTGGCTGGTGATCGAAGCCGCCTTCGTCCGCGGCCTGGCCGTGGCTGCCCGGCGCCTGGCCTACCAGCGGGCGCTGAGCAAGCGCCAGGCGGCCAAGGAAGGCCTGGATGGCGAAGTGCTGGTCGAAGAGCCGACCCTGGACATCGAACAGGTCAACCAGCAGTCGCTGCGCCTGATTCGCCTGGCCCTGCTCGGCGGCTTCATCGCCGCCCTCTACTGGGTCTGGTCGGACCTGATCAGCGTGTTTGCCTACCTCGACAACATCACCCTGTACGAGTACACCAGCGGCACCGGCGCATCCATGAGCATGGTGCCGATCAGCCTGCGCGACCTGCTGGGTGCACTGGTGATCATCGGCATCACCATTGCCCTGGCCGGCAACCTGCCGGGCCTGCTCGAAGTACTGGTGCTGTCACGCCTGAACCTGGCCCAGGGCAGTGCCTACGCCACCACCACGTTGCTGTCCTACGTGATTGCCGGGGTCGGCTTTGTTTCCACCCTGTCAGCCCTGGGCGTCAGCTGGGACAAACTGCAATGGCTGGTGGCGGCACTGTCGGTGGGCCTGGGCTTCGGCATGCAGGAGATCTTCGCCAACTTCATCTCCGGGATCATGATCCTGTTCGAGCGCCCGGTGCGCATCGGCGACACCATCACCATCGGCAACCTCTCGGGCACGGTGAGCAAGATCCGCATCCGCGCCACCACCATCACCGACTTCGACCGCAAGGACATCATTGTCCCGAACAAGACCTTCATCACCGGGCAATTGATCAACTGGTCGCTGACCGACACCATCACCCGGGTAACCCTCAAGCTCGGCGTCGACTACGGCTCGGATCTGGACCTGGTGCGCACCCTGCTGCTCAAGGCCGCCAACGACAACCCGCGGGTACTCAAGGAACCGGCGCCGATCGTCTACTTCCTGAACTTCGGCGAAAGCACCCTGGACCACGAGCTGCGTATGCACGTGCGCGACCTGGGCGACCGCAACCCGGTGCTCGACGAGATCAACCGCTACATCAACAAAGAGTTCAAGAAGCAACACATCAACATCTCCTTCCGGCAGATGGAGATCTACCTGAAGAACATGCAGGGCCAGGAATACAAGATGGTCCCGGTGGAAAACCTCGACAAGACCGTGCTGCCAAACGCCAGCGATGGCGAGAAGCCCGGCGACGAGGCCAGCGGCAAACCGGCCTGACTGGACGCCAGCGGCCATACCCTTGCAGAATGCTCAGGTTTTCTTCAGGAGATGGCCGTTGAAAGCCCTCGACGAACTGACTTTCGATAACCGTTTCGCCCGCCTGGGCGATGCCTTCTCTACTTCGGTGCTGCCCGAGCCGATTGCCGAACCGCGCCTGGTGGTCGCCAGCGAGGCAGCCATGGCGCTGCTCGACCTTGAGCCCACTGAAGCCCATTCGCCGGTATTTGCCGAACTGTTCAGCGGCCACAAGCTGTGGGCCGAGGCCGAACCGCGGGCGATGGTCTATTCCGGGCATCAGTTCGGCTCCTACAACCCGCGCCTTGGCGATGGCCGCGGGCTGTTGCTGGGCGAGGTGCGCAACGACGCCGGCCAGTCCTGGGACCTGCACCTCAAGGGCGCCGGGCAGACGCCTTACTCGCGCATGGGCGATGGCCGCGCCGTGCTGCGCTCGTCGATCCGCGAGTTCCTTGCCAGCGAGGCCCTGCCGGCCCTGGGCATCGCCAGCAGCCGCGCGCTGTGCGTGATTGGCTCGAGCACGCCGGTATGGCGCGAAACCCAGGAGCGCGCCGCCATGCTGCTGCGCCTGGCGCCGAGCCATATCCGCTTCGGGCATTTCGAGTACTTCTACTACACCCGCCAGCCCGAGCAGCAGCGCATCCTCGCCGAGCACGTGCTCAACAGCCACTTTGCCGAGTGCAAGGACGAACCCGAGCCGTACCTGGCGATGTTCCGCACCATCGTCGAGCGCAATGCCGAGCTGATTGCCCGCTGGCAGGCCTATGGTTTTTGCCACGGGGTGATGAACACCGACAACATGTCGATTCTGGGCATCACCTTCGACTTCGGCCCCTACGCCTTCCTCGACGACTTCGACGCCAATTTCATCTGCAACCACTCCGATGACCAGGGCCGCTACAGCTACAGCAACCAGGTACCCATCGCCCACTGGAACCTCAGCGCCCTGGCCCAGGCCCTGACGCCGTTTATCAGCGTCGAAGCGCTTAAGGAAACCCTGGAGCTGTTCTTGCCACTATACGAGGCCCATTACCTGGACCTGATGCGCCGACGCCTGGGCCTGACCCAGGCAGAAGACGACGACAAGCTGCTGATCGAGCGCCTGCTGCAATTGATGCAGCCCGGCGCGGTGGACTACACCCTGTTCTTCCGCCATCTCGGCGACCAGCCTGCCGAGCAGGCCCTGCAGGTGGTGCGCGACGACTTCATCGATCTGGCCGGTTTTGACCTGTGGTCAGCCGATTACCTGGCGCGCCTGCAGCGCGAACCCGGCAACGCCGAGGGCCGGCGCGAGCGCATGCATGCGGTCAACCCGCTGTACATCCTGCGCAACTACCTGGCCCAGCGCGCCATCGAGGCGGCCGAGGGGGGTGACTACGAGGAAGTACGCCGCCTGCACCAAGTGCTGAGCAAACCGTTCGACGAGCAGCCGGGCATGCAGGCCTACGCCCAGCGGCCGCCGGAATGGGGCAAGCACCTGGAGATCAGTTGCTCGTCGTGAGGCTTACGCCTCAGCTGTCGAGCCACCAGTTGAGCAGGGTTTCATCCTCATCATCGTCCAGGTTGCGATAGATATTGGCGTAGTACCACTCGACACCGGTGCATTGGCGAAAGCGGTCGAACACTTCACGGATGGCTGCAAAACCGTTACGCGAGGGGATGGCAAGAGTCAGGTTGCCCTTGTAACGACCATCCAGAGTACCACCGAGCAGCGTCTGCACTTCGTCTTGCAGCGTGTCGACAGCCTCCTGGGGCAGGTCGTCGGCATAGATATGAATGCAGAAGTTGCCACCGCGCTGCAGCACTTCGGCACGCTGGTCCGGGTGGTTGATGCGGATGGTGTCGCCACGAGCCAGGTCGAGTGCCAACCCTGGTGACGACAGCAGCTCAAAGGTATTGGCATCGATCTGACGGACCGGCACGCTCTCGAAAGCTGGTTCGCCATTGGATCGGAAATCGACAAAAATGCGGATATGCGCTGAATGCTGGCAATCCATCGGGCACTCCATGGCCGGTGTACAAGGCACACATGCTAAACCATTGAACATAAAGGCGCGGGCTTGAACCGCGGACGACCGTAAACCGGTCGCAATTCCCGGAGCTGTCATGACTGACCCACTACTTATCCCCTGCCCCCACTGCAACGGCCTCAACCGCATCCCCGGCGAGCGCCTCGGCGACAGCCCTAAATGCGGCCGCTGCAAGAAACCGGTGCTGCTGAGCACGCCGTTCGATCTGCAACAGGGCGATTACGCCAGCCAGATCAAGGGCGACCTGCCGTTGCTGATCGATGTCTGGGCCGACTGGTGCGGGCCGTGCAAGTCGTTTGCGCCGATCTTTGCCCAGGCCGCCGCTCAGCTGAGCGGGCGCTGCCGCCTGGCCAAACTGGACAGCGAGGCCAACCAGCAACTGGCCGGGCAATTGGCGATTCGCTCGATCCCCAGCCTGATCCTGTTCAAAAACGGCCGGGAAGTGGCGCGCCAGAGCGGTGCATTCCCACTCCAGCAACTGCTGGAGTGGCTGCGCAGCCAGGGCGTCTAGGCGTTTTCTTCGAGCAGAGCGTGCAGCTCGACAAACTGCTGGGTCAGTTTATGCCGAGGCTCCAGGTGAATCAGCGGCAGGCTGGCCTGGTGTGATTCGCGCATCTTCACCGAGCTGTTGAGGTACACCGGCAGCACCGGCAAGCCCTCGGCGATCAACTCGTCGAGCATCTGCTGGGGCAGGCTGGCGCGGGCCTGGAACTGGTTGACGACGATGCCTTCGACCTGCAGCTCTTCGTTGTGATCGTCCTTTAGTTCTTCGATCTCGGCCAGCAGGCCATACAGGGCCTGGCGAGAGAAGCTGTCGCAATCGAAGGGGATCAGCACACGATCGGCAGCGATCAGCGCCGAAACCGCATAAAAATTCAGCGCTGGCGGAGTGTCCAGGTAGATCCGGTCGTAGTCCTCGTCCAGCTCATCGAGCAGTTTGCGCAGCTTGTTGATCTTGTGCTTGGCCTCAAGCTTGGGCTGCAGGTCGGCAAGCTCGGCGGTGGCGGTCACCACATGCAGGTTGTCGAAGGGCGTTTCGTAGATATCGACCTTGTTCTTCTTGGCAAACGGCCCGGACGACAGGGTCTGCTTGAAGAAGTCGGCAATGCCCATGGGAATGTCCTCGCCGGTCAGCCCGGTGAGGTACTGGGTCGAATTGGCCTGGGCATCCAGGTCGATCAGCAGGGTCCGATAGCCTTCATTGGCACTCACCGCTGCCAGGTTGCAGGCAATGCTCGACTTGCCAACGCCACCTTTCTGATTGAATACCACGCGCCGCATGGAAAGACCTCCGTGTGTCTGGGGATGAGCGAGTATGTGCGGCCAATGACGGCTTGACCAGCCGCCAATGGCTCAAGTTTTCGGCGATCCGACCGAATAAACAACACCGCCATTGGTCGGGAAACCTCGGATCGGTCCGACGAATCTTCGGGACCGCTGTCTGTTGCAGACGACAATCCGTACAACCAATATTTGCTACACACCAACTCCACCGGGATAATGCGCGCCACTCGGCGATTGCGCCACACCCCTGTCAGGTCGTTGTTCCGAGTCACTCCCTCGGCAAGGAAGTCCCTCAGGGCGGGAAGTACAGCTAAGTGATCACATTCAATATCAGCCAGTGGCGCGCGTGGGCGCCAGGCCTGCAGACGGCTGCCGATTGGCAGGCCTGGAGCCAGGCACAGCACTGCCCGGCAGTGGCTGAACAGGCACCGGATGTGTCGTTTTTGCCGGCCATGCAGCGCCGGCGCCTGAGCCGACTGGCGCGCATGGCCTTTGCCGTGGGCTGGCCATTGGCCGAAGGAATGCAGGATTTGCCGCTGGTGTTCGTCTCCCGGCATGGCGAAACCCCACGCACCTTCGAGATACTCAGCGACCTGGCCAACGAGCAGCCGCTGTCGCCAACCCAGTTCAGCCTGTCGGTACACAACGCGGTGATCGGCCTGTGGTCGATCATGCGTGGCGAAACCAGCGAAATGACCGCCCTGGCCGCTGCCGGTGACGGTTTCGAACACGGCGTGATGGAAGCCGCCTGCCTGCTGCGCGAAGGCGCCCCGGCAGTGCTGCTGATAATCACTGAAGAACAGCCGCCCGCGGCCTACGGCCCGTGGATCGATGACGTGCCGTTTGCCTACGCCCTGGGCCTGCTGCTGACGCCTGGCGACGACTGGCAACTGACCCTGGGCGATAACAGCGCCGGCTCAGCCGCGAGCGAACCCCATGCCCTGAGCTGGTTGCGTTGCCTGCTCAAGGGCGAAAGCACCTGTACCCACACCTGGAAGAGTCGCACATGGAACTGGCAACGCAAGCCATAAGCAGACCGCGCGACGCCTATTACTGGCGCCTGCTCGCCACCGCCGTCAGCTTCCTGCTGTTCGGTGTCGGCGGCCTGTGCCTGCGCCTGCTGGTGTTCCCGCTGCTGGCCTGCCTGCCCGGCGACGGCGCACGCCATCGCCAGCGCGCGCGGCACACCATCAGCTGGCTGTTCTGGCGTTTCATTCGTTTCATGGCCGCCAGCGGCGTGCTCACTTATGAGGTCAAGGGCGCGGAAAAACTCGGCCGCCCGGGCCAGATGATCATTGCCAACCACCCGTCGCTGATCGATGTGGTGTTCCTCATCGGCCTGGTGCGCCAGGCCAACTGCGTGGTCAAGCAGAGCCTCTGGCACAACCCCTGCACCCGCGGCCCGGTGCGTTCGGCCGAATACATCAGCAACGACGGCAGCATGGACATGCTCGACAGCGCCGTCGGCGCCCTACAAGGCGGCCAGACCCTGATCATCTTCCCCGAAGGCACGCGCACCCAGCCGGGCCAACCGCCGGCCTTCCATCGCGGCGCAGCGGCCATCGCCCTGCGCGGTGCGCAGATCATTACCCCGGTAACCATCAAGGTCACCCCCAGCACCCTGACCAAGGCCGAACCCTGGTACCGCATACCCCAGCGCCGGGTGCATTTCAGCCTGCAGGTCGGTGCCGACATCGACCCGCAGGCCTTCGCCGCACAAGGCCCCGCCCCGCAGGCCTCGCGCAAACTCAACGACTATTTGCATCAGCACTTCACCAAGGAGCTCGCCGAAGATGAGCGATCCACAGAACACCCTTAACCACGACATCAAGCTGTTGATCATCGACGCCCTGGGCCTTGAAGACATCAGCGCCCAGGACATCGGTGACGAGCAGACCCTGTTCGGCGAAGGCCTGGGCCTGGATTCGGTGGACGCCCTCGAACTCGGCCTGGCGATCCAGAAGAAGTACGGCATCAAGATCGACGCCGACGCCAAGGACACCCGTAACCATTTCACCAGCGTGGCCAGCCTTGCGGCTTTCGTCACCGCCAAACAGGCAGCCTGAGACAGCACCATGCAAACCCGCGAAGACATCTTCAACACCCTGCGCGATGCCCTGGTCGAACTGTTCGAACTGGACCCGGCCAGCATCAGCCTGGAATCGAACCTGTACCAGGACCTGGAAATCGACAGCATCGACGCGGTCGACCTGATCGATCACATCAAGCGCCAGACCGGCAAAAAAATCGCCGCCGACGAGTTCAAGGCCGTACGTACGGTCAACGACGTGGTCGAGGCGGTCTACCGCCTGGTCAACAACGCGGCATGAAACGCCTGATCGGCCTCGGCCTGCTGCTGGCCGGTCTGCTGTACCCCTTTGCGGTGCATTTTGGCATGGCCCACTTTGCCCCCTGGCAGTTCGGCCTGTTGCTCGGCGGCCTGTGGCTGGCGCGCGCCTTGAGCGAACCGCAGCGCCCCGGCGGGCACTGGATGGCCGTGGCGGCGATTGCCTTCTGCGCGTTGCTGGCGCTGTTCAACAGCCCGCAGCTGCTGCGTTGGTACCCGGTGTTGATCAGCGCGTTCATGCTTGGCCTGTTCAGCCTGAGCCTGAAATTCGGCCCGCCGGTGGCCGAGCGCCTGGCGCGCCTGCGCGAGCCGCAACTGCCCGAGGTGGCGATCCACTACACACGCCAGGTGACCAAGGTCTGGAGCCTGTTCTTCCTGGCCAACGGCCTGGTCGCCGCCGCCCTGACCCTGTGGGCGCCGCTGAGCTGGTGGACCCTGTACAACGGCCTGATCGCCTACGGGCTGATGGGCCTGCTGTTTGCCATTGAATGGCTGATAAGACAACGCGTGCGAGGACGCTCATGAAATGGATTGCTCTTGAGCAACTGCTGCACCCGAGCGACGCGCCGCGCCCGGTAACCTTCGCCCCGGCGCTGGACCACGCGGGCCTGCGCCAGCAAGCCCTGCAACTGGCCGCTGGCCTTGAGCGCCGTGGTGTGAAGCGCATTGCCGTGCACCTGGAAGACGCCGCCGAGCTGGCCGTGGCCCTGCTCGGCGCCTGGCGCGCCGGCGTACAGGTGCTGCTGCCGGCCGACCTGCAAGTCCAGACCAGCCAGCGCTGGCAAGGCGAAGTCGAGCTGTGGCTGAGCGACCAGGCGCAAGACACTGCGCTGGATGCACTGCTGGAAACGCCCCTGGCCGCTGCCCAACTGGACCTGGACGCTTGCCTGCTGAGCCTGTGCACCTCCGGCTCCAGCGGCGAACCCAAGCGTATCGACAAGAGCCTGCGCCAGCTGGCCAACGAAGTGCAGGCCCTGGAACAGCTATGGGGCACAGAGCTGGGCGCTGCGTGCATCATCGGCAGCGTCGCCGCCCAGCACATCTACGGCCTGCTGTTTCGCGTGCTCTGGCCGCTGTGTGCCGGGCGCCCGTTCGTGCGTCGGCAGTTGCCCTTCCCCGAAGACCTGCAGCGCGCCAGCCGCGAGCACCCGGCCTTTGCCTGGGTGGCCAGCCCGGCGCTGCTCAAGCGCATGGGCGACAACCTCGACTGGCACGCGTTAAGCGCGGTACGCCGGGTGTTTTCCTCCGGCGGCGAGCTGCCGGCCAGCGCCGCCCAGGCCTTGCACCAGCGCCTGCAGCAATGGCCGAGCGAAATTCTCGGCAGCTCGGAAACCGGCGGCATTGCCTGGCGCCAGGGCGACAGCCTGTGGCAACCCTTTGCCGAGGTGCGCCTGAGCCAGAATGAACAGGGTGCGCTGCGTATCGAATCGACCTATTTGCCACCCGGCCATATCGAGCAAAGCGCCGATGCCGTCGAGTTCACCGCTGACGGGCGCTTCCGCCTGCTCGGGCGCCTGGACCGGATCGTCAAACTGGAAGAAAAACGCATCTCCCTACCAATGCTCGAACAGGCCCTGGTCGCCCACGATTGGGTCGAGGAAGCGCGCCTGGCGGTGATCCAGGAAAACCGCGCCAGCCTTGGCGCCCTGCTGGTGCTCAGCGCCGCAGGCCTGCATGCCCTGCGCAATCAGGGCCGACGCGCACTCACCGAAGGCCTGCGCCAGCACCTCAGCCAGCACTGCGAAGCCCTGGCCCTGCCCCGACGCTGGCGGCTGCTGCGGCAACTGCCGTTCAACGCCCAGGGCAAACTGCCCCAGGCCGAGCTCGAAGCCCTGCTGCTGGCACCACGGCCCAAAGGCCCGGAAGTGCTGAGCCAGGCCGAAGTCAACGGCGAACTGCAGTTGCAACTGGCGGTGTCGGCAGACCTTGCCTATTTCAACGGCCACTTCCCGCAGACGCCGGTACTGCCGGGGGTAGTCCAGGTCGACTGGGCGCTGGCGCTCGGGCAACAACTGCTCGACCGGCCACGCCAGTTCGCCGGCATGGAAGTGCTGAAGTTCCAGCAACTGGTGCGCCCCGGCGACCCGCTGCAACTGACCCTGCGCTTCGATGCCGAGCGCGGCAAGCTCTACTTTGCCTACAGCAATGCCGGGGCAGCCTGCTCCAGCGGCCGCATCGTGCTGGAGGCCATCGGTGAATAAACCCTGCGCGGTGATCCCGGTGTACAACCACGAACTGGCGGTGCCAGCGGTAGTTGCCGACCTGCTCGCAGCCGGCCTGCCTTGCGTACTGGTCGACGACGCCAGCAGCCCGGCCTGCGCCGCCGTGCTGCGCCAGCTGGCCGAACAGCAGCAGGTTTATCTGGTGACATTGCAGGTCAACCAGGGCAAGGGCGGCGCGGTCATGGCCGGCCTGCGCGAAGCGGCACGCCTGGGCTTCAGCCATGCCCTGCAGGTGGATGCCGACGGCCAGCACGACCTGGCCGATGTCAGCCGTTTTCTGCAGCAGTCGCAGGCTTATCCACAGGCGCTGATTTGCGGTTATCCACAGTACGACGCCAGCGTGCCCAAAGGCCGCCTGTACGCGCGCTACCTGACTCACGTGTGGGTGTGGATCAACAGCCTGTCGCTGCAGATTCCCGATTCGATGTGCGGCTTTCGCGTCTACCCGCTGCCGCCGACCCTGGCGCTGATCGATGCGGTCAAGCTCGGCAAGCGCATGGACTTCGACCCGGAGATCCTCGTGCGCCTGGCCTGGCGCAACCAGCCGATGCGCTGGCTGCCGACCAAGGTGCATTACCCGGCCGATGGCCTTTCGCACTTTCGCCTGTTCCACGACAACGCCTTGATCTCGAAGATGCACACCAAGCTGTTCTTCGGCATGTTGCTGCGTGCCCCGGCGATCCTCTGGCGGCGGTGGCAGGCATGAGCAACGGCGAACAACACTGGGCCGACCACCAGGAGCGCGGCAGCTTCTGGCTGATGAAGCTGACCGCCTTCGGTATCAAACTGCTCGGCCGACGCCTGCTCAGCCCGGTGCTGTATGGCATCGTCCTGTACTTCTTCGTGTTTGGCCGCCGCGCCCGGCAGAGCATCTGGCAATACCAGCAGCGCCTGGCCGACTGGAGCGGGCAAGCCGGCCTGCGCCCCAGCCAGCGGCGGGTGTTCGGCCAGTTCATGGCCTTTGCCGAGGCCCTGCTGGACAAGCTCGACGTGTGGAACGGCAAGCTGCGCCTGGAGCAGATCGAAATCGTCGACCCGGCACAATTGCGCACTCAACTGCGCGCCGAGCGCGGGCAGATGCTGGTCGGCGCGCACCTGGGCAACCTTGAAGTCTGCCGCGCCCTGGCCGAGCTCGGCGAGCAAGTGACCATGAACGTGCTGGTGCACACCAAGCACGCCGAACGCTTCAATCGCCTGCTCGGTGAATCGGGGGCGAGCAACCTGCGCCTGATCCAGGTCAGCGAGCTGGACCCGGCGATCATGCTGCAACTGAGCCAGCGCCTGGACCGCGGCGAATGGCTGGCGATTGCCGGTGACCGCGTGCCACTGCATGGCGCGCGCACGGTCGAGACGGATTTTCTCGGCCACCGCGCCGCCTTCCCGCAAGGCCCGTGGTTACTGGCCGGGCTGCTCAAGTGCCGACTCAACCTGTTCTTCTGCCTCAAGCAGCAAGGCCGCTACCAGGTGATTCTCGAACCCTTCGCCGAGGCCATCGAATGGCGCCGCGGCCAGCGCGATCAGGTGATCGCCGACTGGGCCGGGCGCTATGCCGAGCGCCTGGGCCACTATTGCCTGCAAGCGCCGCAGCAATGGTTCAATTTCTACCCTTTCTGGAAGACCGATGACGATGCATCCGCATAAGCCCGTGACCTTCGGCGCGTTGCCGCTGGCAATCGAAGACGTCCTCGCCCTGGCCAATCGCCAGACCGAAACCCGCCTGCAGGACGACGCCGAGTACCGCGCGCGGATTGCCCGTGGCGCGCAGTTCCTCGACTCGCTGCTGGACAAGGAAGGGGTGATCTACGGCGTGACCACCGGCTACGGTGACTCGTGCGTGGTGGCGGTGCCGCTGGAGCATGTTGAAGCGCTGCCCAAGCACCTGTACACCTTCCACGGCTGTGGCCTCGGCCAATTGCTCGATGCACCGGCCACCCGCGCGGTGCTGGCCGCCCGCTTGCAGTCGCTGTGCCATGGCGTGTCCGGGGTGCGCGTCGAGCTGCTGGAGCGCCTGCAGGCGTTTCTTGCCCACGACATCCTGCCGCTGATTCCCCAGGAAGGCTCGGTGGGCGCCAGCGGCGACCTGACGCCGCTGTCCTACGTGGCCGCCACCCTGTCGGGCGAGCGCGAGGTCCTGTACCGGGGCGAGCGCCGCAGCGCCGCCGACGTCCATCGTGAACTGGGCTGGCAGCCGCTGGTGCTGCGGCCCAAGGAAGCCCTGGCGCTGATGAACGGCACCGCGGTGATGACCGGCCTGGCCTGCCTGGCCTTCGCCCGCGCCGATTACCTGCTCAAGCTGGCCACGCGCATCACCGCGCTGAACGTGGTCGCCCTGCAAGGCAACCCGGAGCACTTCGACGAGCGCCTGTTCGCCGCCAAGCCCCACCCGGGGCAAATGCAGGTGGCCGCCTGGTTGCGCCAGGATCTGGCCATCGACGCACCAACCGCGCCGCTGCACCGCCTGCAGGACCGCTACTCGCTGCGCTGCGCACCGCATGTGCTCGGTGTGCTGGCCGACAGCCTGGGCTGGCTGCGCGGTTTTATCGAGACCGAACTGAACAGTGCCAACGACAACCCGATCATCGACGCCGAAGCCGAACGCGTGCTGCACGGCGGGCATTTTTACGGCGGCCATATCGCCTTCGCCATGGACAGCCTGAAGAACCTGGTGGCCAATGTCGCCGACCTGCTCGACCGCCAGCTCGCGCTGCTGGTCGACAGCCGCTACAACCATGGCCTACCGAGCAACCTGTCGGGCGCCAGCGCCGAGCGGGCGATGCTCAACCACGGCTTCAAGGCGGTGCAGATCGGCGCCAGCGCATGGACTGCCGAAGCGTTGAAGAACACCATGCCGGCCAGCGTATTCTCGCGCTCCACCGAGTGCCACAACCAGGACAAAGTGAGCATGGGCACCATCGCCGCCCGCGATGCCCTGCGCACGCTCGAACTGACCGAACAGGTTGCCGCCGCGACCTTGCTGGCGGCCAACCAGGGTGTCTGGCTGCGCGGCCGCGAAGCCGACGCCCGCGACCTACCGCCAGCACTGGCCCAGATGCACGCCGCGCTGCTCGAAGACTTCGCCCCGGTCATCGAAGACCGTGCCCTGGAAGGCGACCTGCGCCTGTGCCTGAGCCGAATAGCCGAACAACACTGGAGGCTGCATGCGTAGTCAGGGAGTGTTGCACGTCGATAGCGAAGTGCTGGTGCCGTTCTTCGATGTCGACAGCATGCTGGTGGTCTGGCACGGCCACTACGTCAAATACCTCGAGGTGGCGCGCTGCGCGCTGCTCGACAGGCTCGAACACAACTACCTGCAGATGCAGGCCTCCGGCTTCGCCTGGCCGGTGATCGACCTGCAGCTGCGCTATGTGCGTGGCGCCACCTTCGGCCAGCGCCTGAACGTGCGCGCCAGCCTGGTGGAGTGGGAGAACCGCCTGAAGATCAACTACCTGATCAGCGATGCCGTCACTGGCGCACGCATGACCCGCGCCAGCTCGGTGCAGGTCGCGGTCGAGATCGCCAGCGGCGAGATGCAACTGGCCTCGCCGCAGGTGATGATCGACGCTGTGAACAAGGTGCTGCCATGAAGACGCTGTTGCGTGGCCTGCTGTGCCTCGGCCTGCTGGCCAGCTGCACCCTGGCCCACGCCTTTAGCCTCGATGACCTGAGCAAGCAACTGGGCGAACCTGCGGTCATCAAGGGCCCGTTCATCCAGGAAAAGCACCTGCGTGCCCTGCCACAGCCACTGGTCAGCAAAGGCCAGTTCGTGCTCGCCCGTGACCATGGCCTGCTGTGGCTGCTGCAAACGCCGCTCAAGCAGGACTACCGCCTCAACGCCCAGGGCATCGCCCGCCGCGACCCGTCCGGCTGGCAGATGCTGCCGGGCAAGAGCGCCGGCGCCGAGCAGAACCGCCTGTTCTTCGCCGTGCTGCAAGGCGACAGCAGCGGCCTGCAGCGTGACTTCGAGCTGAGCCTGCAAGGCGATGCCCAGCACTGGCAACTGCGCCTGACTCCGCGCTCGCTGCTGCTCAAGCAGGTGTTCAGCCAAATCGATATCGAGGGCGGGCGCTACGTCGAACGCATCCAGTTGCTGGAAACCCAGGGCGACAGCACGGTGCTACGCATGCCATCGAGCAGCAGCGCCAGCCTGACCGACACGGAGCGCCGCGATTTTGCCGAGTGAGCGCCTGTTGCCACGGCTGTTTTTGCTGTTGCTGATCGCTGTGCTGGCCCTCGCCGGCTGGCAATGGCACCGCGCCGCGCCGTTGTCTGCCGACCTGATGACGCTGGTGCCCGGCGCCACCCAGGACCCGCTGATGCAACGCGCCGAACAGCGTATGCAGGAGCCGCTGAACCGCGAGATGCTGGTGCTGGTCGGCCATCCCCAGCGTGACCAGGCCATCGCCCTGGCCCAGCGCCTGGCCGGGCAATGGCAGGCCAGCGGCCTGTTCGAGAAGGTCCAGTGGAGCCTGCAAACCGACCTGCAGGCATTGCGCGAGCAGTTGCTGCAAGGGCGCCTGGCGATGCTCTCGCGCGCCGACCGCAGCAGCCTGGTCGATAACCCGCAAGGCTTTATCGAGCAGCGCGTGCAGAGCCTCTACGATCCCTTTGCCGGCTTCAGCCTGGTGCCCAGCCAGGACGACTGGCTGGGCCTGACCGGGCGCATCCAGAACAGCCAGCCACGCCCTGCTGCGGTACAACTGGACACCGCCAGCGGCGCGCTGCTGGCCGAGGCCGACGGCCAGCACTGGGTGCTGCTGCGCGCGCGCACCCTGGGCAATGCGTTCGACCTGCAACTGCCGCTGCAGGTCGCCGACCTGCTCGCCGCCAGCCGGGTTGAAGCCGGGCAGCGCGGCGCCCGCCTGCTGGCCGCCAGCGGCTTGCTGTATGCCGCCAACGGCCAGCGCCAGGCCAGCCAGGAAATCACCTGGGTTGGCGGCGGCGCCACGGTCGGCATCCTCTTGCTGTTGCTGCTGGCGTTCCGGCGCCTGCGGGTGTTGCTGGCGTTCATGCCGGTGCTGGTCGGCATGCTGTTCGGTGCGGTGGCCTGCGTGGCGCTGTTCGGCCAGATGCACGTGATGACCCTGGTGCTCGGCTCAAGCCTGATCGGTGTCGCCGTCGACTACCCGCTGCACTACCTGTCCAAGAGCTGGAGCCTGCGCCCCTGGCGTGCCTGGCCGGCCTTGCGGCTGACCTTGCCGGGCCTGAGCCTGAGCCTGGCCACCAGTTGCATCGGCTACCTGGCCCTGGCCTTCACGCCGTTCCCGGCCCTGACCCAGATCGCCGTGTTTTCCGCCGCCGGCCTGGTCGGCGCCTACCTCAGCGCCGTGTGCCTGCTGCCGGCATTGCTCAAGGGTATCGAGCTGCAGCCGGCGCAATGGCCGCTGCGCATTGCCCAATGGTTGGTGGACCTGCGTCTGAAGCTACTGAACAACGTGCCAAGCCCGGTGTTGCTCGGCCTGCTGATCCTGTTTTGCGCGGCGGGCCTGTGGCAGCTGGACAGCCGCAACGACATCCGCCAGTGGGTCGGCAGCCCGCCGCAACTGCTCGAAGAAGCCCAGGCCGTGGCACGCATCACCGGTTACCAGCCCACCAGCCAGTTCTACCTGGTTCGCGGCGCCGACCAGACGCAGTTGCTGGGTCGCCTGCAAGCGCTGAGCACGCGGCTCGATGAACTGGTCGAAACCGACAAGCTCAAGGGCTACATGGCCCTCAGCCAACTGGTCGCCAGCCCTGCCGAGCAGCAACAGGTACGCGATGCACTGGGAAGCCTGCCACTGCAGCCGCTGCTGGCCCTGGGCGTACCGCAAAGCGCGTTACAGGCGGAACTGGCAAAAGTGCAGGCCTTGCCTACCCTCGACATCGATCACGCCCTCAGCGGCCCGCTGGGCGAGCCCTGGCGCACCCTGTGGCTGGGCGCCGATGGCCAGGGCGTGGCCGCCATCGTCAGCCTCCAGGGCTTGAACGATCCGGCATTGCTGCGCCTGCAAGCCGACGACCTCGACGGCGTGCAACTGGTCGACCGCCTCGGCGACCTCAACCGGGTGTTTGCCGCCACCCAGGTCAGCGCCGCCGAGCTCAAGCTGTTGTCGTGCGCGCTGATCGTGGTGTTGCTGATCCTGCCGTTCGGCCTCGGCGGTGCCCTGCGCATCGTCGCCCTGCCGCTACTCGCCGCGTTGTGCAGCCTGGCCTGCCTGGGCTGGCTGGGCCAGCCGCTGACCCTGTTCAGCCTGTTCGGCCTGCTGCTGGTGACCGCCATCAGCGTCGACTACGCGATCCTCATGCATGAGCAGATCGGCGGCGCCGCCGTCAGCCTGCTCGGCACCCTGCTGGCGGCGACCACCACCTGGCTGTCGTTCGGCCTGCTGGCGGTGTCGAGCACCCCGGCGGTGAGCAACTTTGGCCTGGCGGTGAGCCTCGGCCTGGCCTTCAGTTTTGTCCTGGCGCCCTGGGCTGCCACCGGCCACAAGGAACAGGCGGCATGAGTATCGTGTTGTTCTGGGTCCTGGCCCTGGCACTGTTCTGGATCGCGAGCGAGCTGGGCCGGCGCCTGGGGCTGATCCCGATTGTCAGCCAGTTGCTGCTGGCGACCCTCGGCCTGCCGCTGCTGATGCTGTTCTGGGTCGAGCCGCACTGGCAGCTCAGTGGCGCTGCGCTGGTGGCGCCGTCCTGGCTGAAAACCCTGTATGGCCTGAGTTTCGCCCTGCTGCTGGGGCATATTCTGGCTGACGTGGTGGAGCTGAAGTTCGACCGCCAGAGCCTGAAGATCGCCCTGCCGAGCTTCTTGGTGCCCTTTGCCTGTGGCCTGGCCTGCGGCGCCTTGCTGCTGCCGACGCAGCCCTGGCTGACCACCCTGGCGCTTGGGCTGGTGTTCGCCATCACCGCCATTCCGGTGCTCTACCTGTACCTGCGCAACATCGACTATCCGCCCGCAGCGACCCGCCGCCTGATGCAGTCGGCGATCCTCATCGACCTGACCTGCTGGCTGCTGTTTGGCCTGGGCAAGGGTAGCCTCGACCCCGTGAGCCTGCTGCTGCCCGTGCTGGGCGCCTGCCTGCCGCTGCCACTGTACGCCCTTGGCCTGCGCCGGCCGTGGGTCTACAGCCTGGGCTTTTTCGCCCTGCTGTTCGTTGCCGAGCACTACCGCCTCAATGCGTTGATCTTCGGTATCGGCTACCTGTGCTGCCTGGCCTGGCTCAAGCTGCCACTGCACATGCCGCTGTCGGCGCTGTGGATAAAA
This sequence comes from Pseudomonas sp. B21-035, assembly GCF_024748945.1. Lineage (NCBI taxonomy): Bacteria > Pseudomonadati > Pseudomonadota > Gammaproteobacteria > Pseudomonadales > Pseudomonadaceae > Pseudomonas > Pseudomonas sp. B21-035. Next base: position 332,427 of record NZ_CP087179.1, on the reverse strand, counting down.
CGCTTGCAGAACGGCATTGCGATCCCGTTGATCATGACCTTCGGCATCATCCAGATCGATATCCACAACGTGCTGCAGGGCTTCGATGCCATCCAGTTGAGTGCCTTGCTGCTGTTACCGATCGTCAGCAAGCTGCTCGGCAACTGGCTGGGCCTGTGCTGGGCGACGCCGTCGTTCGCCGGCGCGAGCAAATGGCGGGAAAGCCTGCTGCTCAATATTCGCGGCTTGAGCGAGATCGTCTTTCTCAACCTGCTGCTGCAACAACAGCTGATCAGCCCGGCGCTGTACTTCGCGCTGATGCTGATGAGCCTGGTCGCCACGCTGATGCCCGCGCTGGCCGGCCTGCACCGGATTCCATTGAAGACTGCCCAACCGGCAAGGAGGCCTTATGCCGAACACTGAACTGCAACAACGGCAGGTATTGATCATCGGCGCCGGTCCGTCCGGCGCCATCGCCGGGGCCTTGCTCAAGCGCAATGGCCACGACGTACTGATCATCGAGCGCCAGCGCTTTCCGCGCTTTTCCATCGGCGAGAGCCTGCTGTCGCACTGCATCGACTTCGTCGAGGAAGCCGGCATGCTCCCGGCCCTCGAAGCGGCAGGCTTCCAGCGCAAGAACGGCGCGGCCTTCGCCTGGGGCGAGGAATACAGCGCGTTTGATTTTGGCGACACCTTCAGCAACGGCAAGCCAAGCACCTTCCAGGTCCAGCGCGCCCAGTTCGACCAGTTGCTGGCCGACCAGGCCGCTGCCCAGGGCGTGGAAATCCGCTACGAAGAAGAGATCATCGCCGCCGACTTCGAGCGTGCCCGCCCGCAGCTGCGCGTGCGCCGCCTGGATGGCAGCGAGTACCGCGTCGAAGCTGAGTTTGTCCTCGATGCCAGCGGTTATGGCCGCGTCCTGCCGCGCCTGCTGGACCTCGAAGCGCCGTCGAGCTTTCCGGTGCGCCAGGCGGTGTTCACCCACATAGAAGACCGCATCGACCACCCGGCGTTCGACCGCGAAAAAATCCTCATCACCACCCATCCGCAGCACCGCGATATCTGGTTCTGGACCATTCCCTTCAGCAACGGCCGCTGCTCCCTGGGCGTGGTCGCCGCCGCCGAGCACTTTGCCGCCGCGCCGGCTGACCTGGATGCCTGCCTGAAAGACTTCGTCGCCCAGACCCCAAGCCTGGCCAAGGTGCTGGCCAACGCCGTGTGGGACACCCCGGCGCGGACCATCGGCGGCTACTCGGCCAACGTCAAGACCCTGCACGGCCCGGGCTTTGCCCTGCTCGGCAACGCCGCCGAATTCCTCGATCCGGTGTTTTCCTCCGGGGTAACCATCGCCATGCGCTCGGCGAGCATGGCCGCCGGCGTGCTGCACCGCCAGCTGCAAGGTGAAAACGTCGACTGGCAGAGCGAGTTCGCCGAGCCGCTCAAGCGCGGCGTCGATACCTTCCGCGCCTATGTCGAAGGCTGGTACAACGGCAGCTTCCAGGACGTCATCTACCACCCGGCCAGCTCGCCGGAAATCCGCGCGATGATCAGCTCGATCCTCGCCGGTTATGCCTGGGACCCGCGCAACCCGTTCGTGGCCGAGCCCAAGCGGCGCCTGCGCATGCTCGCCGAAGTCTGTGCAAGGACGGCAGCATGAGCCAACAACCCTTCCTCAGCGACAGCTACGTCGAGGAAACCCGCTTCGGCTTCTGGTTCCTGCGTAGCCATACCTGGCAGCACCACGTGCTGCGGGTGGCGATCAACGACCTGCGCCGGCTGTTCGACGCGCCGCTGCCGCAAGCACCGGTGCTGCTCGATGCCGGCTGCGGCCAGGGCAAGTCGTTCCAGTACCTGCAGCAGGTGTTCAGCCCCGGCCAGTTGCTGGGCACCGACGCCGACCCGCACAGCCTCGAACTGAGCCAGGCCGAGGCCCGGCGCCTGGGGCTGAATGTCGAGCTGCGCGGCAGTGACTGCGCGGCCTTGCAGTTTGCCGACAACAGCGTCGACATGCTCTTTTGCCACCAGACCTTCCACCACCTGGTCGAGCAGGAAAAGGCCCTGGCCGAGTTCTACCGGGTGCTCAAGCCCGGCGGCTACCTGCTGTTCGCCGAGTCCACCGAAGCCTATATCGACACCTGGGTGATCCGCTGGCTGTTCCGTCACCCCATGCATGTACAGAAAAGCGCCGAACAGTACCTGCAGATGCTGCGCGACCAGGGCTTCGAATTCGGCGCGCAGAATGTCTCTTACCCGTACCTGTGGTGGAGCCGTTCCAGCGACTTCGGCCTGCTCGAACGCTTCGGCCTGCGCAAGCCGCCGCCCGTCGGCCAGCGCGAAGAAACCCTGGTCAACGTGGTGGCGCGCAAACCATTGAACCCCACCGAGCCGAGTGCATGAAACGCCTGTTGCTGATCCTCGCCTTTGCCCTGCTGAGCGCCTGCGCCAGCCGGGTGCCGCTGCCCACGCAAATGCCGGCGCTGACGCTGCCGATGCAGCTGCATATTCAGCGCCAACAGGCGGGGCAAAGCCAGGACTGGCTGCTGGTGATCCAGCGCGAAGACGCCAGCCTGCGCTGGTCGTTGCTGGACTTGCTGGGCATTCCGCAGGCACGGCAGTTGCTCAACGACGGCCAGTGGCAAGCCGATGGCCTGCTGCCACCCAACCCGGGTGCCCGTGAACTGTTCGCCGCCCTGCTGTTCGCCATGACCCCGGCCGAGCAGGTGCAAACGCTCTACCCCGGCGCCCGCCAGCAAGGCCAGCAACGCTGGCTGGGTGAGCGCTGGCATGTCGACTACCGACAAGCCGACGACTTCACCTTGAACCTGGGCCAGGGCCTGCGTTATCTAGTCAGCCCACTGCCCAGCGAGAACACGCCATGACCGCTTACCTCAATGCCCTGGGCCTGGTCTGCGCCCTGGGGCGCGGCCAGGCCGAAGTTGCCCGCAAACTGTTTGCCGGCGACTGCTCGGGCATGCGCGTCGAGGAGGGCTGGGTAGCGCAGCGCAGCCTGCCGGTAGCAGCCGTGCACGGCGAACTGCCCGAGCTGCCTGCCGGCCTGCAGGCCCACCAAAGCCGCAACAACCAGTTGCTGCTGGAGGCCTGCCTGCAGATCAGCTCAGCGATCGAAGCGGCCATCGCCCGCTTTGGCCGCCCGCGCATCGGTATCGTCCTGGGCACCAGCACCTCGGGCATCAAGGAGGCCAGCGAGGGCATCGCCCACTACCTGCGCGAGCAACAATTTTCGCCCAGCTACGACTATGCCCAGCAGGAGCTCAGCGCCCCGGCCAATTTCCTTGCCGACTGGCTGCAACTGAGCGGCCCGGCCTATGTGATTTCCACCGCCTGCACTTCCAGCGCCCGGGCCTTGATGAGCGCCCGGCGCCTGCTCGACCTGGGGCTGTGCGATGCGGTGATCTGCGGCGGTGTCGACAGCCTGTGCAAGCTGACCCTCAACGGCTTCAGCTCCCTCGAGGCGGTGAGCGCCGAGCGCTGCAACCCGTTCTCGGTCAACCGCAATGGCATCAACATCGGCGAAGCGGCGGTACTGTTCCTGATGACTCGCGATACCAACCACGAAGGCCCCGGCATTGCCCTGCTCGGTGCCGGTGCCAGCTCCGATGCGCACCATATCTCGGCGCCAGAGCCCGGCGGCAAGGGCGCCTTGCAGGCCATGCGCAAGGCGCTGGACAATGCCTGCCTGCAACCACAAGACATCGACTACCTGAACCTGCACGGCACCGCCACCCGGCACAACGACGCCATGGAAAGCCTGGCCGTGCATGAACTGTTTGGCAGCCAGCTGGCCTGCTCGTCGAGCAAGCCGATGACCGGCCACACCCTGGGCGCCGCCGGTGCACTGGAAGCGGCGTTCTGCTGGCTGAGCCTGGCCGCCGGCAATACCGAAGGGCGCCTGCCGCCGCATGTCTGGGATGGCGTCGATGACCCGCAGTTGCCAGCCCTGAACCTGGCCGATGCCAGCCAGCGCCTGCCGGCCAGCGGCCCGCGACGCCTGATGAGCAATTCGTTCGCCTTCGGTGGCAACAATGTCAGCCTGATTCTCGGAGACACCCCATGATCACCTGGCCACTGGCCGAACTGCTGCCGCACGCCGGCGACATGATCCTTATCGATCAGGTCGAGTCGTTCGATGAAGAGCAGATCCATACCCACCTGACCGTACGCCCCGGCGGCCTGTTCAACCGCGCCGACGGCAGCCTGCCGGCCTGGGTCGGCATCGAGCTGATGGCCCAGAGCGTGGCCGCCTATGCCGGTTGCCGCGCGCGCCAGCAAGGCCAGCCGGTGGAGCTGGGCTTTTTGCTCGGCACGCGTAAATTCGAATGCAATGTCGAACATTTCCCTGCCGGTGCCCACTTGCGCATCCATGCCCTGCGCTCGCTCGAAGACGACAACGGCATGGGCGTGTTCGAGTGTCACCTGCGCGGCCCGGGCATCCATGCCATGGCCCGTTTGAACGTTTTTCGCCCGCCGCAGGTGGCCAGCTACCTGGCCGAAGCGGGCCCTGAGGAGTCCCCCCATGACTGACACCATCCTGGTCACCGGTTCCAGCCGTGGCATTGGCCGGGCCATTGCCCTGCGCCTGGCGCACGCCGGTTTCGACCTGGTCCTGCATTGCCGAAACGGGCGCAGTGAAGCCGACGCCGTTGCCGCAGAAGTCCGGGGCCTGGGCCAGCAAGCCCGCGTGCTGCAGTTCGACGTCGCCGACCGCGCCGCCTGCGCGGCCATCCTCACTGATGACGTAGAAACCCACGGCGCCTACTACGGTGTGGTCTGCAACGCCGGCCTGACCCGCGACGGCGCCTTCCCGGCGCTGACCGAAGACGACTGGGACCAGGTGCTGCGCACCAACCTCGACGGTTTCTACAACGTCCTGCACCCACTGATGATGCCGATGATCCGCCGGCGCAAAGCCGGGCGTATCGTCTGCATCACCTCGGTGTCGGGCATGATCGGCAACCGTGGCCAGGTCAACTACAGCGCCTCCAAGGCCGGCGTCATCGGCGCCGCCAAGGCCCTGGCAATCGAGCTGGGCAAGCGCAAGATCACCGTCAACTGCGTTGCCCCGGGGTTGATCGATACCGCCATGCTCGACGAGCACGTACCGGTTGAAGAGCTGCTGAAGATGATCCCGGCACAACGCATGGGGACCCCGGAAGAAGTCGCCGGCGCGGTGAACTTCCTGATGTCGGCCGAAGCCGCCTACATCACCCGTCAGGTGCTGGCGGTCAACGGAGGCCTGTGCTGATGAAACGTGTGGTCGTCACCGGCATGGCCGGTATCACCTCGCTGGGCTGCGACTGGCAGACCATTGCCGGCAACTTCGCCAGCAACCGCAGCGGCATTCGCCGCATGGATGAATGGGACCGTTTCGAGGAGCTCAATACGCGCCTGGCCGGCCCCATCGACGATTTCAAGGTGCCGAGCGGCTGGACCCGCAAGCAGCTGCGCAGCATGGGTCGGGTCTCGCGCCTGGCCGTGGCGGCAGCGCAGAACGCCCTGCGCGACGCCGGCCTGCTCGACGACCCGTCGATCCGCGACGGGCGCATGGGCGTGGCCTGCGGCTCGTCCACCGGCAGTACCGACGAGATCAAGGCGTTCGGCAACATGCTGCTCAACTCGGTGGCCGAAGGCCTCAACGCCAACTCCTACGTGCGCATGATGCCGCACACCACCGCAGCCAATATCAGTATCTTCTTCGGCCTCACCGGGCGCCTGATCCCGACCTCCAGCGCCTGCACCAGCGGCAGCCAGGGCATCGGCTATGCCTATGAAGCGATCAAGTTCGGCCGCCTGCCGCTGATGCTCGCCGGCGGCGCCGAAGAGCTGTGCCCGACCGAGGCTATGGTCTTCGACGCGCTGTACGCCACCAGCCTCAAGAACGACACCCCGCACAAGAGCCCGAGCCCCTACGACAGCGGTCGCGATGGCCTGGTGATCGGCGAAGGCGGCGGCATGCTGGTGCTCGAAGAGCTCGAGCACGCCCTGGCCCGGGGCGCGCACATTTATGCCGAGATCGTCGGCTTTGGCAGCAACGCCGACGGCCAGCACACCACCCGCCCGGAGCAGGCGACCATGCGCCGGGCCATGGAGCTGGCGCTGGAAGACGCAAACCTCACGCCGGCTGCCATTGGCTACGTCAACGGCCACGGCACCGCCACCGAGCAGGGCGACATCGCCGAAACCCTGGCCACCAGCAGCCTTTTCGGCCCGCGCATGCCGATCAGCTCGCAAAAAAGCTTCCTCGGCCACACCCTCGGTGCTTGCGGCGCGCTGGAGTCCTGGTTCAGCATCGAGATGATGAACAGCGACCGCTATGTGCACACCCTCAACCTTGAGCACATCGACCCGCGCTGCGGCGAGCTGGACTACCTGTGCGGCGAGTTTCGCAGCATGAGTCACGACTACGTGATGAACAACAACTTCGCCTTTGGCGGGGTCAACACCTCGCTGATTTTCCGTCGCTGGACCTGACCTCAAACCTGCTGGAGAGAAAGGAATGTCTTCATTGATTCGCGCCGCTGTCCTCGGCCTGGCCCTGGCGGGCCTGGCTGGCTGTACCTCAAAGCCGGTACTGACCCCGCAAGAGCAACTTGTGGTCGGCCACAACTACAGCCACGAGCAAGTGCAGCAGGCCATCCTCAAGGCCGTCGCCGAGCGCGGCTGGACCGCACGCACGGTCAGCCCGAACCTGATCCAGGCCGACATCCTGGTGCGCAATACCTTCTATGCCGCCATCGACATCCGCTACAGCGTCAGCAACTTTCGCATCAACTACCGCGACAGCCGCGAGCTGGGTTACAAGAACGGCAAGATTCACCGTAATTACAACCGTTGGGTGAACAACCTCGACAAAAGCATCCTGCAAGAGCTGAACAGGATGGAAGCGCAAAACATGGTGCAACGCGCCATCAACGAACAGCACTCGAACACTGTCAAATAATCAAGGAACGACACAATGCGTCTGAAAACCTGGACCGCCACCGCCACTTTGCTGCTCTGCGCCCTGCCCGGCCTGAGCCAGGCTCGCGACACCACTCACTACCTGCCGTTCGAGAAAGTCGTGGCGCAGATGACCGCCGAGAACAAGCTCGACGGTTCGGTGAAGTTCTACCTGGCCGGCGTGCAGCCAAAAGGCAAGGTCACCGTGGTCAGCCCGGCGGCGATCACCAACAAGAAGACCAACGCTTTCAACAAGTCTGATGAAGCGGCCTGCGAATGGGCCCTGCAATCGGCGCTGCTGACCATGCAGGACGCCGCGCGCAAGGTCGGCGCCAACGCCGTGACCAACATCAGCAGCTACTACAAGCGCAACGAGCGCAAGGACGCCACCACCTACGAATGCCACGCCGGCGCGGTCATGGCGGGCGTTGCACTGAAGGGCGACCTGGCCAAGGTCCAGTAACTCAGCTGCGTTACAGGGCTTGCCGGGTCAACAGCTCGGCAAACGCCCTGGCCATCGCCGACGGCGCAGCGCGGCGCTGCACCAGCCACACCGCCGTCACCGCGTCGTCGTCAAGCAAGGTCCGGTACACTACGCCATCGATACGCATGCGCTGGAACGAAGCCGGCAACACCGATACCCCCAACCCCGCAGCCACCAGGCCGATGATGGTCATCGCCTCCCCCGCCTCCTGGGCAAAATGCGGACTGAACCCGGCCTGACGCGCCAGGCTCAGCAGTTGCGCATGCAAGCCACTGCCGTAGCTACGCGGAAAAAACACAAAGGGTTCGTGGGCCAGCTCGGCCATATGCACCCCGGCTTCGCTGCCCTCGGCCAACGGGTGAGCGGCATTGATCACCGCCACCAGCGGCTCGCGAAACAGCTCGACGGCATTCAGGCTCTCGGGCAACGCCAACGGCCGCATCAGGCCGACTTCGATCGACTCGTCGAGCAAGGCATCGGCCACGTCGCGGCTGCTCATCTCCTTGAGGTTCAGGTGCACGGCCGGGAAGCGCTGGCGAAAGGCGTGAATGGCCTTGGGAATGCTCGAATTGAACGGCGCCGACGAAGTGAAGCCGATCTTCATCTCGCCCAGCTCGCCCAATTGCGCGCGCCGGGCGACATCGGCGGCCTTGTCGACCTGCGCCAGCACCAGCCGCGCCTCTTCAAGGAATAGCCGCCCGGCCTCGCTGAGCTCGACCCGACGATTGGTACGCTCGAACAGGCGCGCCCCCAGCTCCTGCTCCAGGGCCTGAATTTGCTGGCTCAACGGTGGTTGGGAGATCCCCAGGTTCTGCGCCGCCCGGCCAAAATGCAGCTCTTCGGCGACGGCAATGAAGTAGCGCAGGTGACGCAATTCCATGGCGGCTCCAATAGGTCGTAAAACCTCTTAAACAGGTCGAACAATATATTGGAAATGATCATTAGCCAGCTATATGCTTTTTTCACTGCCTGACAGGCCGTAGCGCCCCCGAGGTCCCCCGTGAAAACTGCTGTTGCGCCACACGCCCACGAACTGCCCCCTGCTCCGCTGGACGAAATCGTCGCCACCCTTAACGAAAGCTGGATCGAAAAAGGCACCCCGGCCTTTTTGCGCACCGTACTGGCGCTGTTCTGCGGCGGCTTTGCCACCTTTGCCCTGTTGTATTGCGTACAGCCGATGATGCCGCTGCTGTCGCAGGAATTTTCCATCAGTGCCGCGCAGAGCAGCCTGATCCTCTCGGTGTCCACCGGCATGCTGGCCTTCGGGCTGCTGATCACCGGGCCGATTTCCGACCGCATCGGGCGCAAGCCAGTGATGGTCTTCGCCCTGTTCTGCGCCGCGCTGTGCACCATCGTCAGCGCCCTGATGCCCAGCTGGCACGGCGTGCTGCTGACCCGCGCGCTGCTCGGGTTGTCGCTCAGCGGCCTGGCGGCGGTAGCCATGACCTACCTGAGCGAAGAGATCCACCCCCAGCACATTGGCCTGGCCATGGGCCTGTACATCGGTGGCAATGCCATCGGCGGCATGAGCGGGCGGCTGATCACCGGGGTACTGATCGACTTCGTCAGCTGGCACACGGCGATGTTGGTGATCGGTGGCCTGGCGCTGATTGCTGCGGCGGTGTTCTGGAAGATCCTCCCCGAATCGCGCAACTTCCGCCCGCGCTCGCTGCACCCGCGCAGCCTGCTCGACGGCTTTACCCTGCACTTTCGCGATGCAGGCTTGCCGTGGCTGTTCCTTGAAGCCTTCCTGCTGATGGGCGCGTTCGTCACCCTGTTCAACTACATCGGCTATCGCCTGCTGGCCGAACCCTATCACATGAGCCAGGCGCTGGTCGGGCTGCTGTCGGTGGTGTACCTGTCGGGCATCTACAGCTCGGCGCAGATCGGCGCCCTGGCCGACAAGCTGGGCCGGCGCAAGGTGTTCTGGGCAACCATTTTGCTGATGTTCAGCGGCTTGTTGATGACCCTGCTCAGCCCCTTGGCGCTGATTATCGTCGGCATGCTGGTGTTCACCTTCGGCTTTTTCGGCGCGCATTCAGTGGCCAGCAGCTGGATCGGCCGCCGGGCGACCAAGGCCAAGGGCCAGGCGTCGTCGTTGTACCTGTTCAGTTACTACGCGGGGTCGAGTGTGGCGGGTACAGCGGGCGGGGTGTTCTGGCATCAGGCGGGGTGGAACGGCATCGGCCTGTTCATTGGCAGCTTGCTGGTGGTGGCGTTGCTGGTGGCGGTGCACCTGAGCCGGTTGCCGGCCAAGGCCTGAAATGCAAATCGCGGGGCGACCCGACTTGCCCCGCGATGCATTGTTTAGTTGATCACTTCAACCAGGTCGACATCCACTTCACGGCTCATCAGGTGCTTCTCGACTTCACCGGTCAGCTTGACCTTGGTCTTGTCGTTGAAGGCTACTGCCGGCAGGTCTTCGTCATCGATCTCGACGGTGATGGTGCCGGTGGTGTCCTTGAACTCGTACTTGTCATCGTTGTTCACTTTCTTGATGACGTAGCCTTGCAGCACAACCGGGGTGTCGTCAGCGGCGTCATTGGCGGCAGCCACCGTGGTCACCGACTGGGCGCCAGGGCCGGTGTAGCCGGCGGCCAGGGCAGCGGTGCTGAACAGCGGGGCAAGCAGCAGAGCGAGGTAACGGGTTTTCATGGTGAAGATCCTGTCTGGGTTTCGATGGAGCCAGATTACCCATGCAGGCTGAATTGAACCTTAATAGCAAAACGCCCGGCATAGGCCGGGCGTTTTCGTGTTGCAGCGCTGCTTACTGGTGGTATTGCGCCGACAGCTCGTGCACGGCGTTGATGAACGCGCCGGCGTGCTCCGGATCAACCTCGGGGGTGATGCCGTGGCCAAGGTTGAACACATGACCGCTGCCCTTGCCGTAGCTGGCGAGGATGCGCCCGACTTCGGCACGAATGGCCTCTGGCTTGGCGTACAGCACGGTCGGGTCCATGTTGCCCTGCAGGGCAACCTTGCTGCCGACGCGCTGGCGCGCTTCGCCGATGTCGCAGGTCCAGTCCAGGCCCAGGGCATCAGCGCCGGCATCGGCGATGCTTTCCAGCCACAGGCCGCCGTTCTTGGTGAAGAGAATGACCGGCACCTTGCGCCCTTCGTGCTCGCGGATCAGGCCGCTGACGATCTTGCGCATGTAGGCCAGGGAGAACTCCTGGTAGGCCGCCGCCGACAGGTTGCCGCCCCAGGTGTCGAAGATCTGCACCGCTTGTGCGCCGGCGAGGATCTGCCCGTTGAGGTAGCTGATGACCGACTGCGCGAGTTTGTCGAGCAGCAGGTGCATGGCTTGCGGGTTGTCGTAGAGCATGGCCTTGGTCTTGCGGAAGTCTTTCGACGAGCCGCCTTCGACCATGTAGGTGGCCAGCGTCCAGGGGCTGCCGGAGAAGCCGATCAGCGGCACGCGGCCGTTGAGCTCGCGGCGGATGGTGCTGACCGCGTCCATGACGTAGCCCAGGTCCTTTTGCGGATCAGGGATCGGCAGCGCCTCGATATCGGCCAGGGTGCTGACGACCTTCTTGAAGCGCGGGCCTTCGCCGGTTTCGAAATACAGGCCCTGGCCCATGGCGTCGGGGATGGTGAGGATGTCCGAGAACAGGATCGCGGCGTCCAGCGGGTAGCGGTCCAGCGGCTGCAGGGTGACCTCGCAGGCAAACTGCGGGTTCATGCACAGGCTCATGAAGTCGCCGGCCTTGGCGCGGCTGGCGCGGTATTCCGGCAGGTAGCGGCCGGCCTGGCGCATCATCCACACCGGGGTGACGTCTACGGGTTGCTTGAGCAGGGCGCGCAGAAAACGATCGTTCTTCAAGGCAGTCATGTCGGCATCCGGAAAAAAAGTGGGGGCATTTTCTCAGAGCCCAACGTAAAAGGCACGGTATCAACCGTGCCTTTTGTCTATCGACTTGTGACAGGTCAATAGATTTTGTTGAATTCATCGCGGGTCAAGCCCGCTCCTACACAGGTTCTGTAGGAGCGGGCTTGTCCCGCGAAGCTGTTTCAGACGCCCAGGTAATCCAAGATCCCCTCGGCGGCATTGCGCCCCTCGAAGATCGCCGTCACCACCAGGTCGGAACCGCGGACCATGTCGCCACCGGCGAAGATCTTCGGGTTGCTGGTCTGGTGCTTGTAGGTGTTCTTCTCCGGCGCCACCACGCGGCCCTGGCTGTCGGTCTGGATGCTGAACTGCTCGAACCACGGCGCCGGGCTCGGACGGAAACCGAAGGCGATGACCACGGCATCGGCCGGGATGATCTCTTCGGAACCCGGGATCGGCTCGGGGCTGCGGCGGCCACGGGCGTCCGGCTCGCCGAGACGGGTCTCGACCACCTTCACACCTTCGACCTTGTCTTCCCCGACGATCGCGATCGGCTGGCGGTTGTAGAGGAACTTCACCCCCTCTTCCTTGGCGTTCTTCACCTCTTTGCGCGAGCCGGGCATGTTCGCCTCGTCACGACGGTAGGCACAGGTCACGGCCTTGGCGCCCTGGCGGATGGAGGTGCGGTTGCAGTCCATCGCCGTGTCGCCACCACCGAGGACCACGACCTTCTTGCCCTTCATGTCGACGAAATCTTCCGGCGACTTTTCAAAGCCCAGGTTGCGGTTGACGTTGGCCACCAGGAAGTCCAGGGCATCGTGCACGCCCGGCAGGTCTTCACCGGGGAAGCCGCCCTTCATGTAGGTGTAGGTGCCCATGCCCATGAACACCGCATCGTATTCCTCGAGCAGTTGCTCCATGCTGACATCCTTGCCCACCTCGGTATTGAGACGGAACTCGATGCCCATGCCGGTGAAGACTTCGCGGCGATTGCTCAGCACGGTCTTTTCCAGCTTGAACTCGGGGATGCCGAAGGTCAGCAAGCCGCCGATTTCCGGGTTGCGGTCGAACACCACCGGGGTTACCCCGCCGCGCACCAGTACGTCGGCGCAGCCCAGGCCGGCCGGGCCGGCGCCGATGATGGCGACGCGCTTGCCGGTCGGCTTGACCTTGGACATGTCCGGGCGCCAGCCCATGGCGAAGGCGGTGTCGGTGATGTACTTCTCCACCGAACCGATGGTCACCGCGCCGAAGCCGTCGTTAAGGGTACAGGCACCCTCGCACAGGCGGTCCTGCGGGCACACCCGGCCGCAGACTTCCGGCAGGGTGTTGGTCTGGTGCGACAGCTCCGCGGCGGCGAGGATGTTGCCTTCGGAAACCAGCTTCAACCAGTTGGGGATGAAGTTGTGCACCGGGCACTTCCACTCGCAGTACGGGTTGCCACAACCCAGGCAGCGGTGGGCCTGCTCGGCCGATTGCTGGGGTTTGAAGGGTTCGTAGATTTCCACGAACTCTTTCTTGCGTTGACGCAACAGTTTCTTCTTCGGATCCTTGCGCCCGACCTCGATGAACTGGAAGTCATTGCTGAGACGTTCAGCCATTTTCAATACCTCTTTACCGCAGTTGCTAGCTTCAAGCTGCAAGCTGCAAGACGATCACGTGGGCCGGCAAACCTCGTACTGCTTTGAACTTGCAGCTTGAGGCTTGCCGCTTGCCGCTACTGCGGGTTGGCACGGGTGCTGGACAGCAGGTTCTTCAGGTTGGCCGCCTTCGGCTTGACCAGCCAGAAGCGCCGCACGTAATCGTCCAGGTTTTCCCAGAGCTCACGACCCCATTCGCTGTTGGTTTCTTCGACGTATTCAGCCAGCACGCGCTGCAGGTGGCTGCGATAAGCCTCCATGGCCTCGCCACTGATGCGCTGGATCTCGACCAGTTCGTGGTTGAGCTTGTCGACGAAGCTGTTGTCCATGTCCAGTACGTAGGCAAAACCACCGGTCATGCCCGAGCCGAAGTTGTAACCGGTCTTGCCCAGAACGCAGACAAAGCCACCGGTCATGTACTCACAGCAGTGATCGCCCGTGCCCTCGACAATCGCGTGGGCACCGGAGTTGCGCACGGCAAAGCGCTCGCCCGCGGTACCGGCGGCGAACAGCTTGCCGCCCGTGGCACCATACAGGCAGGTGTTACCGATGATGGCGCTGTGCTGGGTGGCGAACGGGCTGCCCGCAGGCGGCACAATCACCAGCTTGCCACCGGTCATGCCTTTGCCGACGTAGTCGTTGGCATCGCCTTCGAGGTACATGTTCAGGCCACCGGCGTTCCACACCCCGAAGCTCTGCCCGGCAGTGCCCTTGAAGCGGAAAGTGATCGGTGCCTTGGCCATGCCCTGGTTGCCGTGCAGACGGGCGATTTCGCCGGAGATCCGCGCGCCGATGGAGCGGTCGCAGTTGCAGATGTCCAGTTCGAACTCGGCGCCCGACAGGTCGCGAATGGCCGGCAGGGCCATGTCGACCATCTTCTCGGCCAGCACGCCCTTGTCGAACGGCGGGTTGCGGTCGACTTCGCAGAACTGCGGCTTGTCGGCCGGCACGTGTGGGCTGCCCAGCAACGGGCTGAGGTCCAGGTGTTTCTGCTTCTCGGTTTCGCCGGGGAGCATTTCCATCAGGTCGGTACGCCCGATCAGCTCGCCGAGGCTGCGCACACCCAGCTTGGCCAGCCACTCGCGGGTTTCTTCGGCGACGTAGGTGAAGAAGTTCACCACCATGTCGACGGTGCCGATGTAGTGATCCTTGCGCAGCTTGTCGTTCTGGGTGGCGACGCCGGTGGCGCAGTTGTTCAGGTGACAGATACGCAGGTATTTGCAGCCCAGGGCGATCATCGGCGCGGTACCGAAACCGAAGCTTTCGGCGCCGAGGATGGCCGCCTTGATCACGTCGAGGCCGGTTTTCAGGCCGCCGTCGGTCTGCACCCGGACCTTGCCGCGCAAATCGTTGCCGCGCAGGGTCTGATGGGTTTCGGCCAGGCCCAGTTCCCACGGCGCGCCGGCGTACTTGATCGAGGTCAGCGGCGAAGCGCCGGTGCCACCGTCATAGCCGGAGATGGTGATCAGATCGGCATAGGCCTTGGCCACGCCGGCGGCGATGGTGCCAACACCGGCTTCTGCCACCAGTTTGACCGAGACCAGCGCCTGCGGGTTGACCTGCTTGAGGTCGAAGATCAGCTGCGAGAGGTCTTCGATCGAGTAGATGTCGTGGTGCGGCGGAGGCGAAATCAGGGTCACGCCAGGCACGGCGTAACGCAGCCGGGCGATCAGGCCGTTGACCTTGCCGCCTGGCAGTTGGCCGCCTTCACCCGGCTTGGCGCCCTGGGCAACCTTGATCTGCAGCACTTCGGCGTTGACCAGATACTCGGGAGTGACGCCAAAGCGGCCGGTGGCCACCTGCTTGATCTTCGAGCTCTTGATGGTGCCGTAGCGGGCCGGGTCTTCGCCGCCCTCACCGGAGTTGGAGCGCGCGCCCAGGCGGTTCATCGCCTCGGCCAAGGCTTCGTGAGCCTCCGGCGACAGCGCGCCGAGGGAGATACCGGCCGAGTCGAAGCGCTTGAGGATCGCTTCCAGCGGTTCGATCTCGCTCAGTTCCAGCGGCTGCTCCAGGGTTTTCACCTTGAGCAGGTCGCGGATCATCGACACCGGACGCCTGTCGACCAGTGCGGTGTATTCCTTGAACTTGGCGTAGTCGCCCTGCTGCACGGCGGCCTGCAGGGTGTTGACCACGTCCGGGTTGTAGGCGTGGTACTCGCCACCGTGGACGAACTTCAGCAGGCCACCCTGCTGGATCGGCTTGCGCGCGCTCCAGGCTTCGGCGGCGAGCAGCTTCTGCTCATTCTCGATGTCGACGAAGCGTGCGCCCTTGAGGCGGCTGGCAACGCCACGGAAGCTCAGGTTGACCACTTCTTCCGAAAGGCCGACGGCTTCGAACAGCTGTGCACCCCGGTAGGAACCGACGGTCGAGATGCCCATCTTCGAGAGGATCTTCAACAGGCCCTTGGAGATGCCCTTGCGGTAGTACTTGAAGACTTCTTCAAGATCACCGAGCACTTCGCCGGTACGGATCAGGTCGGCCAGCACTTCGTAGGCCAGATACGGATACACGGCCGAAGCGCCGAAGCCGATCAGCACGGCAAAGTGATGCGGGTCGCGGGCGGTGGCGGTTTCCACCAGGATGTTGCTGTCGCAGCGCAAGCCCAGTTCAGTCAGGCGGTGATGCACCGCACCGACGGCCAGCGAGGCATGCACCGGCAGTTTGCCCGGGGCGATATGGCGGTCGCTCAGCACCAGCTGGGTCTTGCCGCTGCGCACGGCTTCTTCGGCCTGATCGGCGATGTTGCGCACCGCCGCTTCCAGGCCCAGGCTCTCGACGTAGTTGAGGTCGATCAACTGACGCTCGAAGCCGGGGCGGTCGAGGTTCATCAGCGAGCGCCACTTGGCGGGCGAGATCACCGGCGAGCTGAGGATCACCCGCGAGGCGTGCTCTGGGGATTCCTGGAAGATGTTGCGCTCGGCGCCCAGGCAGATCTCCAGCGACATGACGATCGCTTCACGCAGCGGATCGATCGGCGGGTTGGTGACCTGGGCGAATTGCTGGCGGAAGTAGTCGTAGGTCGAACGCACGCGCTGCGAAAGAATCGCCATCGGCGTGTCGTCGCCCATCGAGCCGACCGCTTCCTGGCCTTGTTCGCCAAGCGGACGCAGCACCTGGTCACGCTCTTCGAAGGTGACCTGGAACATCTTCATATACTGCTTGAGCTGGTCAGCATCGTAGCTGGCCACGCCCTGGTCATCGCTGAGGTCGGCCTGGATGCGCAGGGCATTCTGGCGCAGCCAGCGCTTGTACGGATGGCGCGACTTGAGGCGGTTGTCGATGGCGTCGGTGTCGAGGATCTGCCCGGTTTCGGTGTCCACGGCAAAGATCTGCCCCGGGCCGACCCGGCCCTTGGCGATCACGTCTTCAGGCTTGTAGTCCCACACGCCGATTTCCGACGCCAGGGTGATGTAGCCGTTCTTGGTGGTGACCCAGCGCGCCGGGCGCAGGCCGTTGCGGTCGAGCAGGCACACCGCATGGCGGCCTTCGGTCAGTACCACGCCGGCCGGGCCGTCCCATGCTTCCATGTGCATGGAGTTGTATTCGTAGAACGCGCGCAGGTCGGCGTCCATGGTCTCGACGTTCTGCCACGCCGGCGGAATGATCATGCGCACGCCGCGGAACAGGTCGATGCCGCCGGTGACCATCAGTTCGAGCATGTTGTCCATGCTCGAGGAGTCGGAACCGACGCGGTTGACCAGCGGGCCGAGTTCTTCGAGGTCCGGGATCAGGTCGTTGGCGAACTTGGTGCGCCGCGCCTGGGCCCAGTTGCGGTTACCGGTGATGGTGTTGATCTCGCCGTTGTGGGCGAGGAAGCGGAACGGTTGCGCCAGCGGCCATTTCGGCAGGGTGTTGGTGGAGAAGCGCTGGTGGAACACGCAGATCGCGGTTTGCAGGCGCTCGTCGCTGAGGTCCGGATAGAAGGCGGCGAGGTCCGCCGGCATCATCAGGCCTTTGTAGATGATGGTTTTGTGCGAAAAGCTGCAGATGTAGTGGTCGGTGTCGGCGGCGTTGGCCACCGAAGAGCGACGACGCGAACTGAACAGCTTGATCGCGAATTCCTGATCGCTCAGGCCTTCACCGCCAATGAACACCTGCTCGATCTGCGGCAGGCGCTCCAGGGCCAGGCGGCCGAGGACGCTGGTGTCGATCGGCACTTTGCGCCAGCCCACCAGTTGCAGGCCGGCCGCGAGGATCTCGCGGTTCATGTTGGCGCGCGCGGCTTCAGCCTTGGCGTTGTCCTGATTGAAGAACACCATGCCGACCGCATATTGCTTGGGCAGCTCAGTGGCGAACTGTTCGCGGGCCACGGCACGCAGGAACTGATCGGGCTTTTGCATGAGCAGACCGCAACCGTCGCCGGTCTTGCCGTCGGCGTTGATCCCACCGCGGTGGGTCATGCAGGTCAGGGCCTGGATGGCCGTTTGCAAAAGGTGGTGGCTGGGTTCGCCCGTCATATGGGCGATCAGGCCGAAACCACAGTTATCCTTGAATTCTTCGGGATGGTACAGACCTGTTTTCATAGACACTTTCTCACCAGGTTCGCCTCTCACCAAGGCAAATCTTTTTTTAGTACAACCACTTACCATCCACGCCGAACGAATGCCAGCTTTGCGGGGGCAATAGGGGAGCCATTGTTGCACAGCGACAGGGAAGCCCACAAATTTACGACGAATTGCCGTAAGTCCATGTCGCATTTTTGAATGTTTTTAAGCGTGCGCCGTGGTAACGGCATGGCTTGAGTCTGAAGCGTTTCAGCCTGGACTGCAAGAACGGCTTGTGGCCGGCAGTCTGGGACAGAAAAGCCTGCCGCGCAGTACGCAGCAGGCTTGACCGATGTTCAGGAGTCGCTCAGCAGGTGGCGGGGGTAGTGCCACCAGGCTATATCAGCGGGTCGAGGCCAGTTCTTGTTGGACGCTGGCGACGGTACGAGGCCAAGGTTTACCAGCCTGGACCTTGGCTGGCAAGGCCTTGATTGCAGCCAGGGCGGCATCACGGCTGGCGAAGTTGCCGTAGGTGATGACGTACAGCGGCTTGCCCTGCAGGGTTTTCTTGA
Source organism: Pseudomonas sp. B21-035 (assembly GCF_024748945.1). NCBI lineage: Bacteria > Pseudomonadati > Pseudomonadota > Gammaproteobacteria > Pseudomonadales > Pseudomonadaceae > Pseudomonas > Pseudomonas sp. B21-035. The sequence continues at coordinate 314,482 of NZ_CP087179.1, read as the reverse complement.
AGTAGCGATAGTCGCCACCCTGAGCCTTGACGTAGGCCTGGGCCGACGCTTCGGAGCTGGTGCCGAGGATTTGCACGACATAATTGCCCGGCTTCTGCCCGGCGTACCAGCTACCACCGGCTGCGGGCTTGGCGGCCGGCTTATCGACAGGCTTGGGCGCAGGCTTGGCGGTTGCAACCTGGGTTGGCGCAGGCTTGGCTGCAGGAGCAACCGGCTTGCTGGCAACAGGTGCTACCGACTGCTGCACAGGTGCAACCGGTTGCGCAGGGGTTGGTGCGGGGCCAGCGGTGACACCTGCCGGTGGCGCGATAGTGGTGACGGTCGGCGGAGTAGACGGCTGCAGCGCGGTTTCGCCGGCTGGCGTCGACTCTTCGCCTTCACCCATGCCGGTAGACTCGGCCAGCGGGCCACGCATGACCGGTTGCGACTGACCTACCAGCGGCAGTGGCATCGGCTGCGAATTGCCGGCGAATTCGATCGCCGGGCCGCCGTTGTTCGATTGGGCATTGCCTGGCTGACCTTCGCCCAGCGGCAGTTGCGCCTGTTCGGCAGGGGCAGTTGGCGCCTGATCACCCTTCTTCGGCATCAGCACGGCGGCCGCGACGGCGACCACGACAACTGCAGACAGCGCCAGCACATGTTTCTTCGGCATATTGAACCCCATTGATGGTCGCTTCGCCGTGGTCCGGCTGGCGATCATGGCTTCGATCAAGGTATCGCGGGCAACCTGGTTGATAGTCCCGGGCCAGCCGTCAGAGTTTTGGTGAATATCAACGATCTGCTCACTGCTGAACACTTCGATGCCCCGCCCGGCACCTTCCAGGCGCTGCTCGAGGTATTCACGGGTTTCTTCTTCGCTGTAGGGCTCAAGCTCGATGACATGAAAGCGCTCCTGCTCGGCATTGAGCTCTTCCAGCCCGGCGATCAGTGACGGCTCGCCAAACAGGAAGACATGCGGACGCCCTTCCGGGGTACCCGCCGCCAATTCCAGCAAGGCTTGGAGTGCCGACTCGCCAAGTTGTTCCGCATCGTCCACCAGCAGATAGACTTCCTGCCCGGTCAGCGCCAGTTGTACCACCTGGGCAAGGATGTCCGGGACTTCAGCCTGGGCCACGCCCAATGACTGGGCCACCTGGCCGAGCAGGCTGGCGGCATCGCTGGCGCCACGGGCGGAAACCACCACGCTCTGCACCGATTGCTTGTTGGTGCTGGCCACCAGGGCCTGGCGCAGCAGGGTCTTGCCACTGCCTTGAGGGCCAGTGACCACCAGCAGCAATTGGCTGTAGCGGGCCAGGTGGTGCAATTGGCCGAGTACCGGCTTGCGCTGGGCTGGGAAGAATTTGAAACCCGGCACCCGTGCAGCGAAGGGGTCGTGGTTCAACTGGTAATGGCCGAGAAAGGCCTCGTCGGCATGCAAACTAGTCATCGGACGCTCATCAACCTCAAAGCTGGGCCACGATCGCGCGGTAATCCGCGGCCAGCGTGGCCTGAAGAATCTCTTTCGGATAGTCGTCGGTGACCACCGCTTCGCCCATGCGGCGCAGCAGGACCAGACGCAGACGACCGTCGAGTACCTTTTTATCTACTGCCATGTGTTCCATGAACTGCGCCGGGGTCATCTCGGCGGGCGGCACCACCGGCAAGCCTGCGTTCTGGAACAGACGGATACCACGGTCACGCTCCTGCTGGCTGATCCAGCCCAGGCGCATGGACATTTCCAGGGCCATTACAGTGCCCGCCGCGACGGCCTCACCGTGAAGCCACACACCATAGCCCATGTGGGTCTCGATGGCGTGACCGAAGGTGTGGCCCAGGTTCAGCGTGGCACGCACGCCCGACTCGCGCTCATCGGCGCCCACTACCGCAGCCTTGGCCGCGCAGGAACGACGAATGGCCTCGGTCAGCGCCACCTGGTCAAGGCCGCGCAAGGCCTGCATATGCTCTTCGAGCCAGCCCAGGAAGGGTTCGTCACAAATCAGGCCGTATTTGATCACTTCGGCCAGGCCCGCCGACAGCTCGCGCGGCGGCAGGCTATTGAGGCTGCGGGTGTCGATCAGCACCGCGTTGGGCTGATAGAAGGCACCGACCATGTTCTTGCCCAGCGGGTGGTTGATGCCGGTCTTGCCGCCTACCGACGAATCGACCTGGGACAACAAGGTAGTCGGCACCTGGATGAAATCCACGCCGCGCTGGTAGCAGGCGGCGGCAAAGCCGGCCATGTCGCCGATCACCCCGCCGCCAAGCGCTACCACGGTAGTGCGGCGGTCGTGGCGGGCGGTCAGCAGCGCATCGAAGATCAACTGCAGGGTTTCCCAGTTCTTGTAGGCCTCGCCGTCGGGCAACACCACCGGCAGTACCGAATAGGCACCCAGGGTCTTGCTCAGGCGTTCGAGATAGAGGGGTGCGACAGTCTCGTTGGACACGATGGCGACCTGCCGGCCAGCGATATGCGGCGCCAGCAGTTCAGGTTGATCCAGCAGGCCTTCGCCAATGTAGATCGGGTAGCTACGCTCGCCCAATTCGACCTTTAGTGTCTGCATGTGTCCCCACAATGAACTAGGCGCGGCATCGATGGCTCGAACCGCGCGATAACGGTGTGCCCTGTCACGGCATGACTGGTCGCCGAGGATAGTCCTGGCTTAACGGGGCGGCAACTTCTGCAAGCGCTCGAGAATATCCTGCACCACCATTCGCGGTGGCCGTTCGTCGGTTTCCACCACCAGATCGGCGATCTCGCGATAAAGCGGGTCGCGAACTTCCAGCAGCGCGCGCAAAGTCGCCTCCGGGTTGGCGGTGCGCAGCAACGGCCGGTTGCGATCACGCGAGGTGCGCCCGACCTGCTGCTCGACCGAGGCGTGCAGGTACACCACTCGCCCGCCGGCATGCAGGGCCTGACGGTTGGCATCGCGCATTACCGCGCCGCCACCGGTAGCCAGCACCACGCCATCGAACGCGCAGAGCTCGGCGATCATCGCCTGCTCGCGGTCACGAAAGCCCGGCTCGCCTTCCTTATCGAAGATCCACGGGATATTGGCGCCGGTGCGCAATTCAATTTCCTTGTCGGAATCCTTGAACGGCAGGCGCAGCTCTTTGGCCAGCAGGCGGCCGATGGTGCTTTTGCCAGCACCCATCGGCCCCACAAGTATCAAATTTCGCACAGAATCAACGACTCACAGCAATCGCCTGGTCACTCATGATACGCGGAGTCAGGAAGACCAGCAGCTCGGATTTTTTCTCTTGTAGAACATCGCGACGAAACAGCCGCCCAACATACGGCACATCGCCGAAAAATGGCACCTTGTCGACAACTTTACTTTGCACCGTCGAGTACACTCCGCCGATGACGATGGTCTCGCCATCATTGATACGCACCTTGGCGTTGACCTCGTTTTTACGGATCGCCGGCACGTGATCCAGGGCGTTGAGGTAGTCGGGCTCGTCCTTGGTCACCTTGACCACCATGATTACCCGGTTGTCCGGGGTGATCTGCGGGGTGACCTCAAGGGACAGCGAGGCCTCGCGGAAGGTCACCGAGGTAGCGCCGCTGCCGCTGGTTTCCTGATACGGCACCTCGGTGCCCTTGAGGATCCGCGCAGTTTCCTTGTCAGCGGTGACGACCTTGGGCTGGGAAATGATTTCGCCGTTGCCGGTGCGCTCCATGGCGCTCAGTTCCAGGTCGAGCAGCGCACTGTTGCGCACTAGGCCAAAGCCGATACTCGACGATGCCCGGTCCGCGCCAAGGTCGACGAAGGTATCGCCACCACCCAGGCTCAAGCCCTTGCCCAACTGCACCTGGCCACCCCAGCGCACACCCAGGCTCTTTTCAAAATCGACGTTGGCCTCGACGATCCGCGCCTCGATCATGACCTGGCGTACCGGCACATCGAGTTCGCCGATCAACCTGCGCAGCTCTTCCAGACGTTCCGGCGACTGGCTGGCGACCAGGGTGTTGGTGCGCTCATCGACACTCAGCGAACCATGGCTGGCGCCGCCGGCCTCATGGGCCATCAGGCTGTGGAAAAGCTCGGCGATATCGGTGGCCCTGGCGTGGTGGATCGGTATCAGCTCGCGCCGCGACGGCGCGGACCCGGCCAGTTCGGCAAGCGGTGCGACCAGCAATACATTGCCATCCTTGCGCTGCTCCAGGCCCTTGCTGCGCAGCACCAGCTCCAGCGCCTGGTCCCAGGGCACATCCTGCAAGCGCAAGGTCACCTTGCCCTGCACCGCATCACTGGCCACCAGGTTGACCCCGGAAAAATCAGCCAGCACCTGCAGTACCGTACGCACCTCGACATCCTGAAAATTCAATGACAACGGCTCACCGCCGTACTGTTGCTTGCCCGCAAACGCGCCGGCAGACAGGCAACAGCCTATCAGCGCCCCAACCACAGCCCCCTTGCCCATCGATGACCTCCCTGGTCGGCACCTTCAGCGCAGGGCGAGAGTTCGCCGCCGCGCTTGCCAGCCTTGGCCGGCAACAAAAACCTGTTCGATGACCTCGACATGGCGCTCGCCAATCTCGGCCACCTGCCCCTGGTCACGCCCCAAGCGGTCACCGACCTGCAGCCGATGCACGCGGCCATCAGCCTGGATCAGCGCGTAGCGCACGCCGCGACTGGCGAGGCTGCCGACCATTTCCAGCTGCTCCAGCGCCAGGCGCTGCAAGACATCGGCATGCACCGCCAGCGCAGATGGACCGAATGGATTGCGCAGCATCGCAACCGGCCGTCGCTGCGCCGCCTGTGGCTGCGCGCCAGGGGCCAACTGCGGCTGCGAGCGAGGCTGGTATGAGCGAACCTGCAATTCCATGTGCAGCAACTGCGCATCGGCCGGCTTCAGCGAAAGCCCTTGCACGGTAATCAGCCGCGGCTGCGCGGCCAGGTCCGCGAAAAATTCGGCAAGCGCCGAAAAGGCGCCACGCAAGCGCAGTTGCACGGGCAGTTCCAAGTAATGCTCAGCGGTCGACGCTTGGACTACCTGCAACTGTTCAATGGCCACTTCATGGGCCTCGGCCAGGCGGGAGAGCAACTCGAACACGGCAGGCTCGGCGCTCCCTGCCGACAATTGCCAGCGCGCTTGCTGCAAGCCGCTGTGCAATTCGGCCGTCGGCTCAACGCTGTCTGCGTTGGCGTGCGCCAAGGCATCGACCATCAGCGCCGCCTGCGTCATCAGCGGCCGTAAATGCACGGCGTAAGCCAGGCCTGCCAGAAGCGCCAGCAAGCCCGTCAGTATCAACGCCTGCACTGGCCAGGCTCGACTTGCCAGCACACCGCAGAAGCTCAAGGTGCAACCTCAAGGGCTGCTACCAGCTCAAACGCATGCCCCTCCTCGACCGCACTTAGCTGCTGCAATTCGGCAGTACTGATCAAGGATGAAGACTTCAGGCGGTCTGCCAGTTCCGCAACCAGTGCAGCCGAACCGGCCATGCCGGCAAGCCTCAGCACAGCTGGCTCCTGGCTCAGTGCGGTCAGGTACACGCCATCGGGCATGGCCCGCTCAACCTGCTCGAAGACATCCACGGCGAAATGCCGGCCAGCCTGCAAGCGTTGCAACTGCCTCAGTTCCTGCCGCAAAGCCTCGGGCTCCAGTTGCCCGCCGGGCGGGCTGAGCGACTGCTGCATGACGCCACGAAAATGCTGGTCGATGAGACCACTGGCAACGGCAACCAGCAGCACAACACTTGCACAGCCTGTCTGAAACCCTCGAGTACGCAGACGCTGGCGGCGCTCGCGCCATGGCAACAAATTAAGTCGCACGCCGCCCATGGCCAGGGCGCAGGCCACGTCCAGGCTCGAGCCCGCGTGGCCCAGTTCGGCGTCGAGCGCTACTGCCGGAGCACGCTGCAGCGCCTGGCTATCGATCTCCAGCACCCGTGCATTGAGCCCGGCGACTTCAAAGGTGGCCTCAAGTGTTTCCAGCAAACCGCGATGACAGGCCGCGACCTGAACGCTCACCGCATTAGCGCCAGCCGGCGCCTGCAGCCGGTAATCCAGCGCGGTGTCTTCAAGGTCGAAGGGAATGAACTGCTCAGCGGCATCGTGCACCTGCGCAGCAACTTCAGCATCGGCCAGACCCGCCGGCAAGCTTATAGATTTGCTGATAGCCCGCGCCGCCGGCAAGGCCACGGCGGCTTGCCGACAGCGGCTGCCACTGCGCTGCAGCGCGCGTTTCAGGGCCAGGCCGACCACCTCAGGGTCGGCAATCCAGCCGTCGAGCATGGCCCCGACAGGCAGCGGTTCAAGCGCCCAGGCCCGCACGCGCCACGCGCCTTTGCGCCGGTGCAATTGCACCAGTCGGATAGACGGCGGGGCAATTTCTACCCCCAGGAGTGAACCGGCATCCATGCCGAAGCGTCCAAGCATTGGTTTTTTCCTTGCTGGCGACAGCCGCGTGCGTAACGCGGCGAGTTGAAAAATGCTTATAATGCCCAGCGTTTATCCTTTGTCCGCTGGCCCCGCGCGCAACCCATTCTTTTATCTGGACGCCCTAAAGCCTTGATACGCCTGCTGAAGTTCTTCTGGTGGTCTTTCGTCGCAGTCATCTGCGCGCTCGTGCTCGGTCTGAGCGGCGCATTTCTGTATCTTAGCCCCAGCTTGCCCTCGGTAGAGGCCCTCAGAAGCATCCAGTTGCAGATCCCTTTGCGGGTCTACAGCAGCGACGGCAAGCTGATCGCCGAGTTCGGCGAAATGCGCCGCTCGCCCATCCGTTTTGCCGACATTCCGCCGCATTTCATCCAGGCTTTGCTGTCGGCTGAAGACGACAATTTCGCCAATCACTACGGCGTTGACCCCAGCAGCCTGATGCGTGCTGCAACACAATTGCTCAAGTCCGGGCACATCCAGACCGGCGGCAGCACCATCACCATGCAGGTGGCGAAGAACTTCTTCCTCAGCAGCGAACGCAGCTTCTCGCGCAAGACCAACGAGATTCTCCTGGCCCTGCAGATCGAACGCGAACTGACCAAGGACGAGATCCTCGAGCTGTACGTCAACAAGATCTACCTGGGCAACCGCGCCTACGGCATCGAGGCCGCCGCGCAGGTGTACTACGGCAAGTCGATCCGCGATGTCAGCCTGGCGCAGATGGCGATGATCGCCGGCCTGCCGAAAGCGCCGTCGCGCTTCAACCCACTGGCCAACCCGGTGCGCGCCAAAGAGCGCCGCGACTGGATCCTGGGGCGCATGTACAAGCTCGGCAAAATTGATGAAGCCAGCTACCAGACAGCATTGGCCGAACCGATCAACGCCAGCTACCACGTGCCGACCCCAGAAGTTAACGCACCCTACATCGCCGAGATGGCCCGCGCCGAAATGGTCGGCCGCTACGGCAGCGATGCCTACACCGAAGGCTTCCGCGTCACCACCACGGTGCCGAGCGACCTGCAGGAAATCGCCAACAAAGCCGTACTCAACGGCCTCACCGCCTACGACGAGCGTCATGGTTACCGTGGCCCCGAGTCGCGCTTCCCGGGCAAGACCCGTGACGCCTGGCTGCAGGAACTGAGCAAGCAACGCCCGTTGGGCGGCCTGGAGCCGGTGATCGTCACCGAAGTCAGCAAGACCGGCCTGCAGGTGCTGACCCGCGCCGGCAACCAGGAGTCGGTGGCCTGGGAGACCATGAAGTGGGCCCGCCCGTTCCTCAACACCAACAGCCAGGGCCGTGCACCACAGCAGCCTGCCGACGTTGCCCAGGTCGGCGACCTGATTCGCGTGCAGCGCCTGGACGACGGCAGCCTCAAATTCAGCCAGGTGCCGGGGGCGCAGAGCGCGCTGGTATCGCTGGACCCGAACAGTGGTGCGATCCGCGCCCTGGTCGGCGGTTTCTCGTTCGAGCAGAGCAACTACAACCGCGCCATGCAGGCCAAGCGTCAGCCGGGCTCGAGCTTCAAGCCGTTCGTGTACAGCGCTGCGCTGGACAACGGCTACACCGCCGCCAGCCTGGTCAACGACGCGCCGATCGTATTTGTCGACGAATACCTGGACAAGGTCTGGCGGCCGAAGAACGACACCAACACCTTCCTCGGCCCGATCCGCATGCGCGAGGCGCTGTACAAGTCGCGCAACCTGGTATCGATTCGCCTGCTGCAGGCCATGGGTGTAGGCCCGACCATCGACTACATCAGCAAGTTCGGCTTCAACAAGCAGGACCTGCCGCCCAACCTGTCGCTGGCCCTGGGCACCGCAACCCTGACGCCGATGGAAATCGCCACCGGCTGGAGCACCTTTGCCAACGGCGGCTACAAGATCAGCCCATACCTGATCGAACGCATCGAGAGCCGCAACGGCGAGACCCTGTTCACTGCCAACCCGCCACGGGTCCCGCAAAGCGAACAGGTCGAAGCCGGCATCGCCGCCCCCGAGCAGCCGATCAGCACCCAGCTGCCGGGCGAAGGCCTGAGCACCGTGGCCAGCGATCCGGCCGCCGCCGTCGCCCAGCCGCCGGCCGTGGCCGAGCGCATCATTGACGGGCGCACCAGCTATATCCTCACCAGCATGCTCCAGGACGTGATCAAGCGCGGTACCGGGCGCCGCGCCCTGGCCCTGGGCCGTACTGACCTCGCCGGCAAGACCGGTACCACCAACGAATCCAAGGACGCCTGGTTCTCCGGCTACAACGCCGACTACGTAACCACCGTCTGGACCGGCTTCGACCAACCGGAAACCCTCGGCCGCCGCGAGTACGGCGGCACCGTGGCGCTGCCGATCTGGATGAGCTACATGGGCGCTGCACTCAAAGACAAGCCCAACCATGCCCCGGCCGAGCCGGAAGGCATCCTCAGCCTGCGCGTCGACCCGGTCAGCGGCCGGGCGGCGACGCCAAGCACGCCGAACGCCTACTTCGAGCTGTTCAAGGCCGAAGACACACCGCCTTCGGTCAACGAGCTGGGTAACGGCAGCGCACCGGGCAGCCCGCTGCCAGCGGACGAGGCAGCGCCGATCGATCTGTTCTGATGGCAACCCATCGCAGGTGTAGGAGCGGTCTTGCCCCGCGATAGAGGTGACAACCCACCCACAAAAAAGCCCCGACTCTCACGAGCCGGGGCTTTTTACTACGCGTTGCAGCTAATCGCGGGTCAAGTCGGGTCGCCGCACCGCCCACACATTAGCCGTTGAACACGTCATCCACGCTTTTCAGCGGGTAGTTCTTCGGATACGGCAGGGTCGCCACACCAGTCTCGATCGCGGCCTTGGCCACGGCATCGGAAACCACGGTGATCAGACGAGCGTCCATTGGCTTCGGAATGATGTACTCACGGCCGAATTCCAGGGCGTCGACGCCGTAGGCTGCGCAGACTTCCTTAGGCACTGGCAGCTTGGCCAGGTCTTTCAGGGCGTTGGCGGCAGCGATCTTCATTTCTTCGTTGATGCGCTTGGCGCGAACGTCCAGGGCACCGCGGAAGATGAACGGGAAGCCCAGTACGTTGTTGACCTGGTTCGGGTAGTCGGAACGACCGGTAGCCATGATCACGTCGTTCCGGGTGGCGTGGGCCAGCTCCGGGGAGATCTCTGGATCAGGGTTGGAGCAGGCGAACACGATCGGGTTCGGCGCCATCGACTTCAGGCCTTCAGGGCTCAGCAGGTTCGGGCCGGACAGGCCGACGAACACGTCAGCGCCTTGCAGGGCGTCAGCCAGGGTGCGCTTGTCGGTAGCGTGGGCGAACACCGCCTTGTACTGGTTCAGGTCGTCACGGCCAGCGTGGATCACGCCAGTACGGTCAACCATGAAGATGTTCTCGATCTGTGCGCCCATGCTCACCAGCAGTTTCATGCAGGAGATGGCGGCGGCACCGGCGCCCAGGCAGACGATCTTGGCGTCGGCCAGGGTTTTGCCAGCGATTTCCAGGGCGTTGATCATGCCGGCGGCGGTAACGATCGCGGTGCCGTGCTGGTCATCGTGGAATACCGGGATGTCGCACTGTTCGATCAGCGCGCGCTCGATTTCAAAGCACTCTGGCGCCTTGATGTCTTCCAGGTTGATGCCACCGAAGGTGATCGAGATGCGCTTGACGGTGTCGATGAAGGCTTGCGGGCTCTCGGAGTCGACTTCGATGTCGAACACGTCGATACCGGCGAAACGCTTGAACAGAACGCCCTTGCCTTCCATGACCGGTTTGGAGGCCAGTGGGCCGAGGTTACCCAGGCCGAGGATGGCGGTGCCGTCGGAAATGACTGCTACCAGATTGCCCTTGCCGGTGTACTTGTAGGCCAGTTCCGGATCGCGACCGATTTCGCGAACCGGCTCAGCCACGCCAGGGCTGTAGGCCAGCGCCAGGTCGCGAGCAGTCGCGGTAGGTTTGGTGAGCTCGACGCTCAGTTTCCCCGGACGAGGTTGAGCGTGGTATTCGAGAGCGGCAGTTTTCAAATCTGACATGGTGGGCATTCCGCTATTTACTGTTCTGACGGACCGCCGAGGATACGCAAAGAGCAAAGGGCCGACAAGACTGCCCGGTCACTTGTGTCAAGGCCTTTAACCTACGACTTTCCGCCAAGAGCCACGGCCTGCAAGGGTTTCGATGTGTACAATCGAAATTAAAAATGTAGACAATTTTTTATCTTTCGACCCGTTCCAGCATCGACGGATCGGTCAGGGGCAGCAACCAGCGTTGCTGTCCCGGCTTCAGGCCACCTTTGCGGGAACGATCCAGCACCCAACCGCGGGCTTCGATCGATCGACCTTTCAGATCAGTGAAGAACGAAGAGGGGAAATTGCGCTGCAGGCGTGCCGGCACCTGAAGCACCAGAGAATCGTCGATTTCGATCCAGATACCCCCGCGATTGCGCTGGATATCCATCACCTTGCCACTTATCAGGGCAAAACCGGACTGACGCACGGCGCTTGCCGGGGTCAATGGCGATTGCCGCCACAGGCCTTTACCGGCCTGACGAGCGGCGCGCTCGGCCTGCGCCTGGCAGCCGGCCAACGCGACGTTGGGGGCCACCGCAACCCGGTAGCCAAGGCCTTCACTGAGCAGTTGTGCTTCGAAATTGTCGCCAGAGCGGCCGTAGACATGCGCCAGAGTACGGCCATATTTGTCCCGCGCCTCGACGCCAGGAACCAGCCCCACCTGCCCGCCGCTGGCCTTGACCAGGGCCTGCAAGCGCTGCCGTGCAGCCTCGGCGAAGGCTTCACTGCTGCGACCTTTGCGACCGATTTCCGGTGCATTAATGCCAATCAGGCGAACACTGCGGCCATCATTCAGACGCAAGGTATCGCCATCGACCACCTGGCGCACGCTGACCACCTGCGCATCGACCGGTGCCGCGCAGAATGCCAGGGCCGGCAACTGCCAGATCGCGCCCATAAAAAAGGCGCCCACGAGGGACGCCTTTTTCAGCAGCAATGCCAAACCCATCGGGCCAGCGTCGCGCAATCTTACTTCTTGGCACCGAACATGCCGAAGCGATCGGCGAACTTCTGTACGCGGCCGCCGGTGTCCAGGACCTTCTGCTTACCGGTGTAGAACGGGTGGCAGAGGTTGCAAACGTCGATCGGCAGGGCCTTGGCCAGAGTCGAACGAGTTTCGAATTTGTTACCGCAGCTGCAGGTAACTTCTACAGCTTCGTATACCGGATGGATATCGGCTTTCATGGTGTTTCCTCAGTGCTGACGTGCCGCCACTCAACACCATTGTTGAATACCGCACGCAAAATAGGGTCGGAATAATACCAGAGCAAACAGCCAACGCAAGTTGTCGCTTAGACCGGCGGTCGTCTGCTAGGCTCGCCGGACCCTGGAATTCCCCCTGCAGAGAACCTTTCGCGTGTCCGACGTCATTCTACGCCTTGCCCTGCCCTCGCCCCTGCGGCGGCTGTTCGACTACAGGGCACCGGCAAGCATGGCGCGCCAGGCACTGACCCCGGGCATGCGTATCCGCGTGCCGTTTGGTCGACGCGAGATGATCGGCATCCTGATCGAGATCAGCGACACCAGCGAGGTGCCGGCCGACAAGCTCAAGCCCGCAATCGCCCTGCTCGATCCGGTGTCGCCGCTGCCGCCGGCACTGTTCAAGCTGTGCCTGTGGACTGCGCAGTATTATCAGCACAGCCTCGGCGATACCCTGAGCTGGGCCCTGCCGGTGCTGCTGCGCCAGGGCGAACCGGCGCAAGCGCGCCAGGAGCGCTTCTGGCAAGTGGCCCCAGGCGCGCGCCTGGACGACCCGCGCATCGCCCGCGCGCCGCGCCAGCGCGAAGCCCTGGCAACCCTGGCGCAGCACCCCCATGGCGTGGCCCATACCCTGCTGAGCAAGCTGATGCTGAGCAAGGACAGCCTCGACCTGCTGCTGGCCAAGGAGCTGGTGCAGGTCGAGGTGCGCCGCCACTTGCCCCAGGAACGCCACGAACACTGGCTGGCGCAGCCGGAGCTGCCGCTCAACGACGAGCAGCGCACCGCCTTCAATGCGGTACGCTCAGGCTTCGACAGCTTTCATGCCTTCTTGTTGGCCGGGGTCACCGGCAGCGGCAAGACAGAGGTCTACCTGCAGCTGATCCGCGAAACCCTGGAGGCCGGCAAGCAGGCGCTGATTCTGATCCCGGAGATCAACCTGGGGCCGCAAACCCTGGCGCGCTTCGAGCAGCGTTTTAACGCGCGCATCGCCCTGCTGCACTCGGCGGTCAATGACCGCGAGCGCCTGGATGCCTGGCTGGCCGCACGTGACGGCGAGGCCGACATCATCATCGGCACCCGCTCGGCATTGTTCACACCGATGAAAAACCCCGGCTTGATCATCATCGACGAAGAACACGACGGCTCGTATAAACAGCAGGAAGGCCTGCGCTACCACGCTCGCGACCTGGCGCTGGTGCGCGCGCGCCAGGAGAACATCCCGATCCTGCTGGGCTCGGCCACGCCGTCGCTGGAGAGCCTGCATAACGCCCACAGCGGCCGCTATGGCCTGCTGCGCCTCAACCAGCGCGCCGGCGGCGCCCAGCAGCCGCGCTTCCTGCGCCTGGATGTGAAGAGCCGGCCGTTGGACAGCGGCATCAGCGGGCCGATGCAGCAAGCCATCGGCCAGACCCTGGCGGCCGGCCAGCAGGTACTGGTGTTCCTCAACCGCCGCGGCTTTGCGCCGACGCTCCTGTGCCATGACTGCGGCTGGATGTCCGAATGCCCACGCTGCGATGCGCGCATGACCGTGCACCAGCGCTCCAACGAGCTGCGCTGCCATCACTGCGGCTACGATGAGCGCGTGCCGCGCCAGTGCCCGCAGTGCAACAAAGTCGACCTGCGCCCGGTGGGTGCCGGCACCGAGCGCGCCGAGGAGCGCCTGAGCATTCTTTTTCCGGATTACCCGGTGCTGCGGGTCGACCGCGACAGCACTTCGCGCAAGGATGCGATGAACCAGTTGTTCGCCACCATCCAGCGCGGCCAGCCGTGCATCCTGGTTGGCACCCAGATGCTCGCCAAGGGCCACCATTTTCCGCGGGTGACCCTGGTGTCGATCCTCGATGCCGACGGCGGCCTGTTCTCCGGCGATTTTCGCGCCAGCGAGCGCATGGCGCAGATGATCGTCCAGGTCGCCGGCCGCGCCGGGCGCGCCGAGGAGCCGGGCAAGGTGATCATCCAGACCCACCTGGCCGACCATCCTTTATTGGTGCAACTGACCGAGCAGGGTTACTTCGCCTTTGCCGAGCAGGCCCTGAGCGAGCGCCGCGCCGCCGGCCTGCCGCCTTTCGCGCACCTGGCGCTGTTGCGCGCCGAAGCGCACAAGCCGGGGCAGGCCGAGGGGTTTCTCGATGAAGCCTGCAGCGCCGCCGAGCAGTTGCTGGCCGAACAGAACCTGCACGGCATCGAACTGCTGGGCCCGGTGCCGGCGCCAATGGAACGCCGTGCCGGGCGGTTTCGTGCGCAATTGTTGCTCCAGGCCAATGCCAGGGCACCTTTGCATCGACTGATCAGCGCCTGGTTGCTAGTGTTGGAACAGATGCCGTCCGGGCGCCAGGTGCGTTGGTCGCTGGATGTCGATCCGGTGGATTTGTACTGACAGCATTGGCCCAAAGGTTGGCAACCTCGCCCCGGCAACGGATAATGTCCAGTTTTTCCACCTGCGCATCGAAGCGCCGCCGCGCTTGCGGTCGAAAGAGAAGCCCATGAAAGACACCATTCGCCAGCTGATCCAGCAAGCCCTCACCCAACTCGTCACCGACGGTGTGCTGCCTGACGGGCTGACGCCGGCGATCCAGGTGGAGAACGCCCGGGACAAGACCCACGGCGACTTCGCCAGCAACATCGCGATGATGCTGGCCAAGCCTGCCGGCATGAAACCGCGCGACCTGGCCGAGAAGATCATCGCCGCCCTGCCTGCCGACGAGCAGGTAAGCAAGGTCGAGATCGCCGGCCCAGGCTTTCTCAACTTCTTCCAGAACACCCAGGCCCTGGCCTCGCGCCTGGACGCGGCCCTGGCCGACGCCAAGCTTGGCGTGAAGAAAGCCGGCCCGCAGCAGAAGGTGGTGGTCGACCTGTCGGCCCCTAACCTGGCCAAGGAGATGCACGTCGGCCACCTGCGTTCGACCATCATCGGTGACGCCGTATCCCGCGTGCTGGAGTTCCTCGGCGATGACGTAATCCGCCAGAACCACGTCGGCGACTGGGGCACCCAGTTCGGCATGCTGATGGCCTACCTGCAGGAAAACCCGATCACCAGCGACGAGCTGTCGGACCTGGAGAACTTCTACCGTGCGGCGAAAAAACGCTTCGACGAGTCCGAAGAGTTCGCCGACCGCGCCCGTGGCCTGGTGGTCAAGCTGCAAGCCGGCGACCCGGAATGCCTGAAGCTGTGGACCCGCTTCAAGGACATCTCGCTGTCGCACTGCCAGAAGACCTACGAACTGCTCAACGTCAAACTGACCATGGCCGACGTCATGGGCGAAAGCGCCTACAACGACGACCTGGCCAATGTCGTCAGCGACCTCAAGGCCAAGGGTCTGCTGGTCGAGAGCAAGGGCGCCCAGTGCGTATTCCTTGAAGAATTCAAAACCGCCGAAGGCGAGCCACTGCCGGTGATCGTGCAAAAAGCCGACGGCGGCTACCTGTACGCCACCACCGACCTCGCTGCCGTGCGCTACCGCAGCAACGTGCTCAAGGCCGACCGCGCCCTGTACTTCGTCGACCAGCGTCAGGCCCTGCACTTCAACCAGGTGTTCGAAGTGGCTCGCCGCGCCGGTTTCGTCGGCCACCCGATGCAAATGGAGCACATGGGCTTCGGCACCATGAACGGCGCCGACGGCCGTCCGTTCAAGACCCGCGACGGCGGCACGGTGAAGCTGATCGACCTGCTCACCGAAGCCAAGGAGCGTGCCTACGCCCTGGTCAAGGAGAAGAACCCGGAGCTGGCCGAGGCCGACCTGCGCGCCATCGGCGAAGTGGTCGGCATTGGCGCGGTGAAATACGCCGACCTGTCCAAGCACCGCACCAGCGACTACAGCTTCAACTTCGAACTGATGCTCAACTTCGAAGGCAACACCGCGCCTTACCTGCTGTACGCCTACACCCGCGTCGCCGGTGTGTTCCGCAAGCTGGGCAAGAGCTTTGAAGAAGTCGACGGACAGATCATCCTGCAAGCACCGCAGGAGCAGGACCTGGCCGCGCGCCTGGCGCAGTTCGGCGAGATCCTCAACAACGTCGCCGAGAAGGGCACGCCGCACGTGCTGTGCGCTTACCTGTACGACGTTGCCGGCCTGTTCTCGAGCTTCTACGAGAACTGCCCGATCCTCGCCGCCGACACCCCTGAACAGCAGCAGAGCCGCCTGCGTCTGGCCGCCCTGACCGGTCGTACCCTCAAGCAAGGTCTGCAACTGCTCGGCCTGGAAACCCTGGAGCGCATGTAAGTTGGCTGCCAAGAAAAAACCCGCACCCAAGCGCGGCGCGAGTCGCTATCAGGCACCTGCCAAGCAGCCGATCCCGGGCTGGCTGTGGCTGGCAATCGGCTTGTCGGTGGGCGCCTTTGTCGTGTTCCTGATGAAGCTCGAGCCTGGCAACGGCGAGGTCAAGCGCACCAAGCCCGAGCAGCAGAAGGCCGAGAAGGTCGCCGAAGCCAACAAGACCGCACCAAGCCCGCAGCAGCCGGTGAAGCCCAAGTACGACTTCTATACCTTGCTGCCGGAATCGGAAGTGATCGTGCCGCCTGAAGCGGTGCCGGAAAAAACCCCGCCGGTGCCGGCGCAACCTCCGGTCACCCCGGCGGAAGCGGCGAAGATCGACACCGCTCGTGCCCAGGCCGCGTTAATGGGCCAGACGCCTCCGCCAGCACCACCGGTGATCAAGCCGGCGGCGACCACCCAGTTCTTCCTGCAGGCCGGCTCGTTCCGCAAGCAGGCCGACGCCGACAAGGTCCGCGCGCAGATCATCCTGCTCGGCCAGGCGGTCAAGGTGGAGTCCGGCACGGTGAAGGAAGAAACCTGGTACCGCGTGCTGGTTGGCCCGTTCAGCAACCGTGAGCAGCTGACCGTGGCGCAAAAGCAACTGGCTGGCAGCGGCTTCAGCAATCTGCTGTTGCAGCAGCGCCAGACCCGCCAGTAACCCCGCCGCAAAAGCCTTGTCGCATTCGCTGCGACAAGGCTTCAGGCCTTAACGCCGCTGGGCGTTGGCCAGTGACACCTGGGTATTGAGCGTCCAGAAGTCATACAGCACCCCCACCAGGAATAACCCGCCGGTGCACAGGTAGATCAGGCCGGTGATCCACTTGCCCTGGTACATGCGGTGCACGCCAAACACCCCGAGGAAGGTCAGCAGGATCCACGCCAGGCTGTAGTCCAGTGGGCCCGGCTGAAAGCGCAGGTCGGCTTCGCGGTCCATCGCCGGAATCAGAAACAGGTCGATCAACCAGCCGATGCCGAGCAGGCCCAGGGTAAAGAACCAGATCGTGCCAGTGACCGGCTTGCCATAGTAGAAGCGGTGCGAACCGGTGAAGCCGAAAATCCACAGCAGATAACCGATCACCTTGCTGTGGGTGTCGTGTAGCTGACCGCCCTGTTGATAACTGTTCATTCATAGCCCCTGTGGGTTATCGATAAATTTTCTAAAGAAAAATGTGACTTTTCTGTGGCAAGCCGACGTGTGGTCATTTGCCACCCTACCCGCCGCAAACCCCTATCCTGTCTGGCCCGCGCCTTTCGAATGCAGGCCAATCGCCGCTTCTGCCGGTTTTTGCCGCCCCCTGGAATCGACCAACGGATCAGAATTTGATCAAAAAGCTGTTATAAAGTTGCGCGCTAACCAACCAGAGCCCTGCCTATGCGTCCTTTTTTCAAGACATGGCTGACCATCTGCCTATTATTGCCACTGGCTGCCCACGCCACCAATCGTGAGCAACGGTTACCCAACGGTTTCTCCGGGTACACCTCCAATTCCACTGCTGCGCGTCCACACAAGAACGTCAGCAGCAACAAAGTCCAGCACAGCCCCAAGCGCAGCGCTCGCCCGGGCAAGCCGCTGCCGGTTGCCGCGGCCATGTCGCCGCAGCAGAGCAGCGATGTGCTCAGCCGCGCGGTCAACGTGCTCGGCACCCCGTATCGCTGGGGCGGCAGCAGCCCGAGCAAGGGCTTTGACTGCAGCGGCCTGGTCAAGTACGCCTTCAACGACATCGATGAAGTCGACCTGCCCCGCACCTCCAACGCCATGGCCAGCGGCCACGGCATAAAAGTCGATCGCAACGACCTCAAGCCCGGCGACCTGATCTTCTTCAATATCAAGAGCCGCCGGGTCAACCACGTCGCCATCTACCTGGGCAACGACCGCTTCATCCACGCGCCGCGCACTGGCAAACGGGTAAGCATCGACACCCTGAACAAGCCGTACTGGAACAGCCGTTACGTGGTTGCCAAACGTGTCTTGCCAAAAAGCCAGCAACTGGCCCTGGCCAAACGCTAGAAACGCCCCGGCGCCCGCTCCCGGGCGCTTTCAGGGCTGACCAGCCCTTGACGCACCAGGCCCTGCAGACACGCGTCGAGGGTCTGCATCCCCTGTGCCCCGCCTGTCTGTATCGCCGAATAAATCTGCGCCACCTTGCCCTCGCGCACCAGGTTGCGCACCGCAGGCGTTGCCAGGAGTATCTCGTGGGCTGCCAGCCGGCCGCCGCCAACCTTCTCCACCAGAACCTGCGAGACCACTGCCTGCAGCGACTCGGCGAGCATGGCGCGTACCAGTTGCTTCTCTTCGGCGGCGAACACATCCACCAGGCGGTCAATGGTTTTAGCCGCCGAGCCGGTATGCACCGTGGCCAGCACCAGGTGCCCGGTTTCCGCTGCAGTCAGGGCCAGGCGAATGCTCTGCGGATCGCGCAGTTCACCGAGCATGATCACATCCGGGTCCTGACGTAATGCTGCGCGCAAGGCCTGGGCAAAACCCCGGGTGTGCCGGCCGATCTCGCGCTGGCTGATGCGGCTGCGCTGCGAGCTGTGGATAAATTCGATGGGGTCCTCGAGGGTGACGATGTGCAGCGCCCGCTCACGGTTCAGGTGATCGACCAGAGCCGCCAGGGTGGTCGATTTGCCCGACCCTGTGGGCCCGGTAACCAGCACCAGCCCGCCCGACAACTCGGCAATTTGCCGAAACACATCCCCCAGGTCGAGTTCTGCCAGGCTGCTGACCTGCGCCGGAATCACCCGCAGCACTGCAGCGGCGCCATGCAGTTGCTGGAAAGCATTGACCCGAAAGCGCGCCAATGCTGGCACGGCAAAGGCAAAGTCGATATCCAGATGTGTTTCAAAATCCTTTTGCTGCGCCGCGGACATTACCTGCCCGAGCATTTCGTCCATGTCTTGCGGCGTCAGCGCCGCCAGCTCCAGCGGCCGCAAACGCCCCCCAAAACGCAGCGCCGGCACCTCGCCCGCCGCCAGGTGCAGGTCACTGGCACCGGCTTGCACAGCCAGCGCCAGCAGTTCAGTCACATCCATGAGACTCCCCAAAGGCCGCCAAGCAGGTAGAATGCCGCAGACCCAAAGAGCCGCTGGCATCGATCAATGTCCACCATAGCAGACAACCTTTCCACGCTCGCCGCACGCATCCGTGCCGCCGCGCTGGCCGCCGGGCGCGAGCCTACGGCCGTGCAGCTGCTGGCCGTGAGCAAGACCAAACCCGCCGCTGCCGTGCGCGAAGCCTTCGCCGCCGGGGTGCGCGATGTCGGTGAGAACTACCTGCAGGAAGCCCTGAACAAACAGGGCGAATTGACCGACCTGCCCTTGACCTGGCACTTCATCGGCCCCATTCAGTCGAACAAGACTCGTGCGATTGCCGAGCACTTTGACTGGGTACATTCCGTGGACCGTCTGAAAATCGCCCAACGCCTGTCCGAGCAACGCCCTGACAACCTTGCAGCGCTGAACATCTGCCTGCAGGTCAACGTCAGTGGCGAAGCCAGCAAGTCTGGCTGCACGCCCGAAGAGCTGCCGGCCCTGGCCAGCGCCATCGCCGCGCTGCCACGCCTGCGCCTGCGCGGGTTGATGGCGATTCCCGAGCCGACCGACGACGAGGCCGCCCAACAAGCGGCCTTCGCCCGGGTTCGCGAGTTGCAGGCGAACCTTCAGTTACCCCTCGACACCCTGTCCATGGGCATGAGTCATGACTTGGAAGCCGCGATTGCCCAGGGCGCGACCTGGGTGCGCATCGGCACCGCGCTGTTCGGTGCCCGCGACTACGGCCAGCCCTGACCCATGCTTTTTCCCTCTTTCCCTATCAAGGACCTGACATGAGCAAGACTCGTATTGCCTTTATCGGCGCCGGCAACATGGCTGCCAGCCTGATCGGCGGCCTGCGCGCCCAGGGCCTGGAAGCTTCGCAGATCCGCGCCAGCGATCCGGGCGCCGAGCAGCGGGCGAAAATCCATGCCGAGCACGGCATCGAGATGTTCGCCGACAACGCCCAGGCCATCGAAGGCGCCGATGTGGTGGTATTGGCGGTCAAGCCACAGGCGATGAAAGCCGTGTGCGAAGCGCTCAAGCCCAAGCTCAAGCCCGAGCAACTGGTCGTCTCGATCGCCGCCGGGATCACCTGCGCGAGCATGAACAGCTGGCTCGGCGCCCAGCCGATCGTGCGCTGCATGCCCAACACCCCGGCGCTGCTGCGCCAGGGCGTCAGCGGCCTGTTCGCCACCGCCGAGGTTTCGCCGGCCCAGCGCCAGCAGGCCGAGCAACTGCTGTCGGCCGTGGGCATCGCCCTGTGGCTGGACAACGAACAACAGCTGGATGCCGTGACTGCGGTGTCCGGCAGTGGCCCGGCGTATTTTTTCCTGCTGATCGAGGCCATGACCGCCGCCGGCGAGAAACTCGGCCTGCCACGAGAAACCGCCGCCAAGCTGACCCTGCAAACCGCCCTGGGCGCTGCGCACATGGCGGTCAGCAGCGATGTTGACGCCGCCGAACTGCGCCGTCGGGTCACCTCACCGGCCGGCACCACGGAAGCGGCGATCAAGTCGTTCCAGGCCAATGGATTCGAAGCGCTGGTGGAACAGGCGCTGGGTGCCGCTGCGCACCGCTCGGCCGAAATGGCTGAACAACTGGGCAACTAAGGAGCCGAAGATGATCGGATTGAACACCGCTGCAATCTATGTGCTGCAGACCCTCGGCAGCCTGTACCTGCTGATCGTGGTGCTGCGCTTTGTCCTGCAACTGGTGCGCGCGGACTTCTACAACCCGCTCAGCCAGTTCGCCGTACGCGCCACCCAACCGCTGCTCAAGCCGATGCGCCGGGTGATTCCGAGCCTGTTCGGCCTGGACATGTCGTCGCTGCTGCTGGCGATCATCATCCAGCTGCTGGTGATGGGCCTGACCCTGCTGCTGGCCTACGGCACCACCGGCAACCCGCTGCAATTGCTGGTCTGGTCGATCATTGGCGTGACCGCGCTGTTTCTGAAGATTTTCTTCTTCGCCCTGATCATCAGCGTGATCCTCTCGTGGGTCGCGCCGGGCAGCCACAACCCGGGCGCCGAGCTGATCAACCAGATCTGCGACCCGTTTCTGGCGCCGTTCCGCCGCATCCTGCCGAACCTCGGCGGCCTGGATATCTCTCCGATCCTGGCGTTCATGGCGCTGAAGCTGATCGACATGCTGGTGATCAACAACCTGGTGGCGATGAGCGGGATGCCGGAGATTCTGCGACTGCTGGTCTGATCACTCGCGGGGCAAGCCCGCTCCCACAGCACTTCTGTAGGAGCGGGCTTGACCCGCGATGCTTTCCTTGCCGCACTTCGCAGTGGTCTTTAGACTTACGCCTCATTCAAGCGTGAGCAGGGTCGATGTCCACTGTCTTTCCCGAAGATTCGGTCGGTCTGGTAACACCGCAACTGGCACAGTTCAGCGAGCCGCTGGCGCTGGCCTGCGGTCGCTCGCTGGCCGCCTATGAACTGATCTACGAAACCTACGGCACGCTCAACAGCAGCGCCAGCAACGCCGTGCTGATCTGTCATGCGTTGTCCGGCCATCACCATGCCGCCGGCTACCACAGCCCCGACGATCGCAAGCCGGGCTGGTGGGACAGTTGCATCGGCCCCGGCAAGCCGATCGATACCAATCGTTTCTTCGTGGTCAGCCTCAACAACCTTGGCGGTTGCAACGGCAGCACCGGCCCCAGCAGCATCAACCCGCTCACCGGCAAGCCCTACGGCGCCGATTTCCCGGTACTGACCGTGGAAGACTGGGTGCACAGCCAGGCGCGCCTGGCCGATCGCCTGGGTATCCAGCAATGGGCCGCCGTCGTCGGTGGCAGCCTGGGCGGCATGCAGGCGCTGCAGTGGACCATCACCTACCCCGATCGCGTGCGTCATTGCCTGGACATCGCCTCGGCACCCAAGCTCTCGGCACAGAACATCGCCTTCAACGAGGTGGCACGCCAGGCCATCCTCACCGACCCGGAATTCCACGGCGGCTCGTTCCAGGATCAGGGCGTGATCCCCAAGCGCGGCCTGATGCTGGCGCGCATGGTCGGGCACATCACCTACCTGTCCGATGACTCCATGGGCGAGAAATTCGGCCGCGAGCTGAAAAGCGACAAGCTCAACTACGACTTCCACAGCGTCGAGTTCCAGGTTGAAAGCTACCTGCGCTATCAGGGCGAGGAGTTCTCCGGGCGTTTCGACGCCAACACCTACCTGCTGATGACCAAGGCACTGGATTACTTCGACCCGGCCGCCAGCCACGGCGGCGACCTGGCAGCGACTCTTGCGCATGTCACCGCGGATTACTGCGTGATGTCGTTCACCACCGACTGGCGCTTCTCGCCAGCACGCTCGCGGGAGATCGTCGATGCGCTGATCGCCGCGCGCAAGAACGTCTGCTACCTGGATATCGACTCGCCCTATGGCCACGATGCCTTCCTGATCCCGACCCCGCGCTACATCACGGGATTCACGAACTACATGAACCGCATCGTCTGCTGAGGAGCCTATGAGAGCCGACCTGGAAATCATCCAAGACTGGATCCCCGCCGGCAGCCGGGTACTCGACCTCGGTTGCGGTACCGGTGAACTGCTGGCGTCGCTGCGCGACCACAAGCAGGTGGCCGGCTACGGCCTGGAAATCGACCCCGACAACATCGCCCAGTGCGTGGCCAAGGGCGTCAACGTCATCGAGCAGGACCTCGACAAGGGCCTGGGCAACTTTGCCAGCAACAGTTTCGACGTGGTGGTCATGACCCAGGCCCTGCAGGCCGTGGAATACCCCGACCGCATTCTCGACGAAATGCTGCGCGTCGGCCGCCAGTGCATCATCACCTTTCCCAACTTCGGCCACTGGCGCTGCCGCTGGTACCTGGCGACCAAAGGTCGCATGCCGGTTTCCGACTTCATGCCGTATACCTGGTACAACACGCCGAACATCCACTTCTGTACCTTCGAAGACTTCGAGGCCCTGTGCAGCGAACGCCGCGCCCAGGTCCTCGACCGCCTGGCGGTCGACCATTTGCACCGCCACGGGTGGGCGAGCAAGCTATGGCCTAATCTTCTAGGTGAGATCGGCATTTACCGTGTCAGCAGCCCCGGCCTTACCGAACACAAGGTCGCGGTTTAACCCGCACACCGGAGGAGAACGATCATGGGCCGCTTGTTGAGTTTTTTACTGACTGCCTGCCTGAGTGTGACGGCGGTCGCCGCCGATGCCATCAAGGGCGAGCGCCAGGAAGTGTTCGGTGACACCACGGTGCACTACAGCACTTTCATTTCGACCTTCCTGCAACCAGATATTGCCAAGGCTGCGGAACTGGTGCGCAGCAAGAACCAGGGCGTGATCAACGTCTCGGTGATCAAGGCTGGCAAGCCACTGGTCACCCAGGTCAGCGGCACCGTCAAGGACCTGACCAGCAACTCGGTGCCGTTGAAGTTCAAGCAGATCACCGAACAGGGCGCCATCTACTACATCGCCCAGTTCCCTGTTGAACAACAGGAAACCCGGACCTTCACCATCGACGTTGGCATTGGTGGCAAGACCGAAACCATCAGCTTCAACCAAGAGCTTTTTCCAGGCGAATGATGACTTTTCAGCAAATCGTATTGGCCAGCCATAACGCCGGCAAACTCAAGGAACTGCAGGCCATGCTCGGTGACACCGTGCAACTGCGTTCCATTGGCGAATTCAGCAGCGTCGAGCCGGAAGAAACCGGCCTGTCGTTCGTCGAAAACGCCATCCTCAAGGCGCGCAATGCCGCGCGCATTTCCGGCATGCCGGCGCTGGCCGATGATTCGGGCCTGGCGGTGGACTTTCTCGGCGGCGCGCCGGGCATCTACTCCGCTCGTTATGCCGATGGCAAAGGCGATGCGGCCAACAACGCCAAGTTGCTCGACGTGCTCAAGGACGTCCCGCAGGAGCAGCGCGGCGCCCAGTTCGTCTGCGTCCTGGCCCTGGTCCGGCATGCCGACGACCCGCTGCCGATCCTCTGCGAAGGCCTGTGGCACGGGCGCATCCTGACCCAGGCCAGCGGCGAGCACGGCTTTGGCTATGACCCACTGTTCTGGGTGCCGGAGCGCGATTGCTCGAGCGCCGAGCTGAGCCCTGCCGACAAGAACCAGATCAGCCACCGTGCCCGCGCCATGAGCCTGTTGCGTCAACGTCTGGGCCTGGCATGACCGAGCATTCGCCGGCACAGCCACTGCACCTGGGCGAGGCTGGCTTTACTTCCCAAGCACCGCGGGCGGCCCTGCCACAGCTGCCGCCCCTGGCGCTGTACATCCATATCCCCTGGTGCGTGCGTAAATGCCCGTACTGCGACTTCAACTCCCACGCCGCCACCCCCGAACTGCCGGAAGAAGCCTACGTCGACGCCCTGCTCGCCGACCTCGACCAGGAGCTGGGCAACGTCCATGGCCGCCCGATCAACTCGATCTTCTTTGGCGGCGGCACCCCGAGCCTGTTCAGCGCCCGCGCGCTGGGGCGCTTGCTGGTCGGTGTGGAGCAACGCATCCCGTTTGCCAGCGACATCGAGATCACCCTCGAAGCCAACCCTGGGACCTTCGAGCAAGAGAAGTTCAAGGCCTACCGGCAACTGGGCATCAATCGCCTGTCGATCGGCATCCAGAGCTTCCAGCAGGCCAAGCTCGAAGCCCTGGGCCGCATCCACAACGGTGACGAAGCGATTCGCGCCGCCGACATGGCGCGCAATGCCGGCTTCGACAACTTCAACCTCGACCTGATGCATGGCCTGCCCGACCAGTCGCTGGACGACGCCCTGGGCGACCTGCGCCAGGCGATTGCGCTGAACCCCACGCACCTGTCCTGGTACCAGTTGACCCTGGAGCCGAACACGGTGTTCTGGAACCAGCCGCCACTGCTGCCCGAAGACGACATCCTCTGGGACATCCAGGAAGCCGGCCAGGCCCTGCTGGCCAGCCACGGCTACGCCCAGTACGAAGTCTCGGCCTACGCCCAGCCGGGCCGCGCCGCGCGGCACAACCTCAACTACTGGAGCTTTGGCGACTTCATCGGCATCGGCGCCGGCGCCCACGGCAAACTCAGCCACCCCGACGGACGGATCCTGCGCACCTGGAAGACGCGGCTGCCCAAGGACTACCTGAACCCGGCCAAGCCCTTCAAGGCCGGCGAAAAGCTGCTGCCAGTGGACGAGCTGCCCTTCGAGTTCCTGATGAACGCCCTGCGCCTGACCCAGGGCGTAGACATCGAGCTGTTCAGCCAGCGTACCGGCCTGCCCCTGGAGCAACTGGCGGCGGCGCGGCGGGAAGCCGAACAAAAAGGGCTTTTGCAGGTCGAACCGACGCGACTGGTCGCTACCGCGCGTGGCCAGTTGTTCCTCAACGACCTGCTGCAGTATTTCTTGACCTAAGGATTGCGAATGGACCTGGTACTCGACCTGCTCTCGACCGTTTCCCGCTGGAGTCGCAGCAACCTGTCGGAGATTTCCCTGGCCTTGGTGGGCTGTTTGCTGGTGCTGTTTGGCACCGATATCAAAGGCTGGGTCGAACAACGCCTGGGCGGCCTTGCAGGCGCCTTGCGCGTACCGTTCATGGCCTTGCTGGTGATGATCGGCAGCGGTGCCGCGCTGATCTATGCCACCCCGTGGGTGGTGAAGGGGCTGGCGCAGTTCAACAACTATGCGTTGGCGCCGGTGTTGCTGATTGTGCTGGTGTTGATTGGCGTGGTTGCTGATCGGCGCTGAAAAGCATCGCGGGGCGACCCGACTTGCCCCGCGATTGACATCACCTACGCCAGTTTTTCGAACTTCAGATCCCACACCCCATGCCCAAGCCGCTCGCCGCGGCGTTCGAACTTGGTGATCGGGCGCTCGGCCGGACGCTCTACGCACTTGCCGTCGGCGGCCAGGTTGCGATAACCCGGGGCGACGTTCATCACTTCCAGCATGTATTCGGCATAGGGCTCCCAGTCGGTGGCCATATGGAACACGCCCCCACCTTGAGCTTGCTGCGCACCAGCTGCGCGAACTCCGGCTGGACGATGCGACGCTTGTGGTGACGGCTTTTGTGCCAAGGGTCGGGGAAGAACAGCATCAGCCGGTCGAGGCTGTTGTCAGCCACGCACTTGTTCAGCACTTCGATGGCATCGCAGTCATACACCCGCAGGTTCTTCAGGCCCTGGGTCAGCACGCCGTTGAGCAGCGCACCGACACCCGGACGGTGCACTTCGACACCGATGAAGTCCTGCTCCGGCGCGGCAGCAGCCATTTCCAGCAGGGAATGGCCCATGCCGAAACCGATCTCCAGGGTACGCGGCGCCGAGCGGCCGAAGACCTGGTCGTAGTCCACCGGGCTCTCGGCCAGGGGCAGGATGAACAGCGGCCCACCCTGGTCCAGGCCGCGCTGCTGGCCTTCGGTCATGCGCCCGGCGCGCATCACGAAACTCTTGATGCGGCGGTGTTGGCGCTCTTCGCCTTCGGTGGTGATCGGCGTTTCTTGCGATTCAGTCATCAGGGGCTCTTACTTGATCAGACCATCCAGCGGCGACGAGGCGCTGGCATAGAGTTTTTTCGGCATACGCCCGGCAAGGTAAGCCAGGCGGCCAGCGACAATGGCGTGTTTCATGGCTTCGGCCATCATGATCGGCTGCTGTGCGTGCGCGATCGCCGAGTTCATCAGCACCGCCTCACAGCCCATTTCCATGGCGATGGTGGCGTCGGACGCGGTACCGACACCGGCATCGACCAGCACCGGGACTTTCGATTCTTCGAGGATGATCTGCAGGTTGTACGGGTTGCAGATCCCCAGGCCCGTACCGATCAGCCCGGCCAGTGGCATTACCGCGATGCAACCGGCTTCGGCCAGCTGGCGGGCAATGATCGGGTCGTCACTGGTGTAGACCATCACGTCGAAACCGTCCTTGACCAGCACTTCGGCGGCCTTGAGGGTCTCGATCACGTTGGGGAACAGGGTCTTCTGGTCGGCCAGTACTTCGAGCTTGACCAGGTTGTGGCCATCGAGCAGTTCACGGGCCAGGCGGCAGGTGCGCACGGCTTCGACCGCGTCATAGCAGCCAGCGGTGTTCGGCAGGATGGTATAGCGATCGGGCGGCAGCACGTCGAGCAGGTTCGGTTCGCCCGGGTTCTGGCCGATGTTGGTGCGGCGCACGGCAACCGTGACGATCTCGGCGCCGGAGGCCTCGATGGCCAGGCGGGTTTCTTCCAGGTCACGGTATTTGCCGGTGCCGACCAGCAGGCGCGACTGGAAGGTACGACCGGCCAGGGTGAAGGGCTTGTCGCTACGAACGTTGCTCATCGGTAATCCTCTTGAAGGTTGAGGGACTTGCAGGTGAAGCGCGAAGGCCTAGCCGCCGCCAATGGCGTGCACCACTTCAACCTGATCGCCGTCGTTCAGCGCGGTGACGTCGTGCTGGCTGCGCGGCACGATGTCCAGGTTGAGTTCGACCGCCACCCGGCGACCCGCCAGGTCAAGCCGGTTGAGCAGGGCCGCGACGCTTTCGCCATCGGGCAATTCGAAAGGTTCACCGTTCAGTTGAATGCGCATGCGCACGGCCGCCATTATTTTTAGGGGCCCGCATTCTAGCCCTGATCAGGGCGCAAACCCAAGGCCGGGCCGCGCCATTCGTCTCGATCCGGACTCGCGGGTCAGCTCAGGCGCCAGGCTGCAAGGCCCAGGCACAGCCATCCGCCGAGAAACGCCAGGCCGCCAAAGGGAGTGATGATACCGAGCTTGCCGATGCCGCTCAGGGTCAGCACATACAGGCTACCGGAAAACAGCAGGATCCCCAGGGTGAACAGACCACCGGCCCACCCGACCAGACGCCCGGGCAGGTGCACCGACAGCACTGCTACCGCGAGCAGGGCCAGGGCGTGTACCAGCTGGTAGGTGACGCCGGTATGAAAGATCGCCAGGTATTCGCTGCTCAGCCGGCCCTTGAGGCCATGGGCAGCAAAGGCGCCCAGGGCCACGCCGGTAAAGCCGAAAAACGCCGAAAGCAGCAGAAAACTACGCAGCATTGGGAAGACTCCTAGTCAGCACAGGGTCTGTATAATGGCCCGCTCCATCGCTTCGGCCAAGCCATCGCCTATGCTGTCTTCCATTTTCCGTCGCCTCACCCGTGCCCTGCTGTGGTTTGCCGCAGGCAGCGCCCTGCTGGTGCTGGTGTTTCGCTGGGTGCCGCCGCCCGGCACCGCCCTGATGGTCGAGCGCAAGGTCGAGTCCTGGGTCGATGGCCAGCCGATCGACTTGCAACGGGACTGGGAGCCGTGGGAGCGAATCTCCGATGAGCTGAAAGTGGCTGTGATAGCCGGCGAAGACCAGAAGTTCGCCAACCACTGGGGCTTTGACTTCAACGCCATCCAGGCGGCGCTGGCCCATAACGAGCGCGGCGGCAGCATCCGCGGCGCCAGTACCTTGAGCCAGCAAGTGGCCAAGAACCAGTTCCTCTGGGCCGGCCGTAGCTGGTTGCGCAAGGGGCTCGAAGCCTGGTTCACCGCTTTGATCGAGCTGCTGTGGTCGAAAGAGCGGATTCTTGAGGTATATCTCAATAGCGCCGAGTGGGGCGAAGGCGTGTTTGGTGCACAGGCGGCCGCCCGGCACCACTTCGGCGTCGATGCCAGCCAGCTTTCGCGCCAGCAGGCCAGCCTGCTGGCTGCGGTGCTGCCCAGCCCGCTGAACTGGAGCGCCAGCCGGCCCAGCACTTATGTGGCGCGACGCGCAGGCTGGATTCGCCAGCAGATGCGCCAGCTCGGCGGTAACAGCTACCTGGCCCAGCTGGACAGCCCACGTCGGGCACCTTGGAAGCAATAAAAAACCCGGCAAAGCGCACGCTTTGCCGGGTTTTTACTGCATGCCCATTACTGGGTAAACGTTTTAGAACGCGCCCATGTAGTCACGCTTGCCCACTTCTACACCGTTGTGACGCAGGATTGCGTAGGTGGTGGTGACGTGGAAGAAGAATTGCGGCAGGCCGTAGGTCAGCAAATAGGCCTGGCCACTGAAGCGCTTCTCTTTCGGCGTGCCCGGACGGGTCACGATTTCAATGCCTTCCTTGCCGTCGATCTGCGCCGGCGCAATGCCGTCCAGGAAAGCCAGGACCTTGCTGATCAGCGCTTGCAGCTCGGCAAAGGTGGTTTCGCTGTCATCGTATTTCGGCAACTCGACCTCAGCCAGGCGCGCCGAAACGCCCTTGGCGAAATCAACAGCGATCTGCACCTGGCGAACCAGCGGAAACATATCCGGATACAGGCGAGCCTGGAGGAAAACGCTTGGATCAATGTTTTTCGCCGTGGCGTGAGCTTCGGCCTTGTTCAGCACATCGCTCAGGGCGTTGAGCATCTGCTTGAAGACAGGAACAGAAGCGGCATACAAGGAAATGGTCATAACAGCCTCGACAGGGGTGGCGGAGAATCATGAAAAAGCCCCGACACGTCGGGGCTTTTTGGTTATTGCCGTTTTGCGAATCAGACCGCGATCAAGGCTTTGACCTTGTTCATCGCGTTCTTTTCCAGCTGGCGGATCCGCTCGGCGGATACGCTGTATTTCTCGGCCAGGTCATGCAGGGTGGCCTTTTCCTCGGCCAGCCAGCGCTGATAGAGAATATCGCGGCTGCGGTCATCCAGGCCTTGCAGGGCTTCGTGCAGGTTGCTGGTGGAGTTGTCACTCCAGTCGGCATCCTCCAGTTGACGCGCAGGGTCGTAACGGTGGTCTTCCAGGTAGTTGGCCGGCGACTGGAATGCACTGTCGTCGTCGGCTTCACTGGCCGGGTCGAAGGCCATGTCCTGACCGGTCAGGCGGCTCTCCATTTCACGCACTTCACGCGGTTCAACACCCAGGCTTTCGGCGACACGATGAACTTCATCGTTGTTCAGCCAGGCCAGGCGTTTTTTCTGGCTGCGCAGGTTGAAGAACAGCTTGCGCTGGGCCTTGGTGGTCGCCACCTTGACGATGCGCCAGTTACGCAGGATGAACTCGTGAATCTCGGCCTTGATCCAGTGCACTGCAAAGGACACCAGGCGCACGCCCATTTCCGGGTTGAAGCGCTTGACCGCTTTCATCAGGCCAACGTTGCCTTCCTGAATCAGGTCGGCCTGGGCCAGCCCGTAGCCCGAATAGCTGCGAGCGATGTGTACAACAAAACGCAGGTGGGCGAGCACCATCTGCCGAGCCGCCCCAAGATCCTGCTCATAGTAGAGACTCTCGGCCAGTTCACGCTCCTGCTCGGGCGTCAGCAATGGAATGCTGTTGACCGTGTGCACATAGGCTTCCAGGTTTGCGCCGGGAACCAGGGCATAGGCAGGTTGCAACGAAGTGGTCATACGAAAAAACCTCCGACTCACTAAACTCGTGCCAAAGGCACTGCCAACATTGACCGGGAACCGCGAAACAAGTTCCCTAAAAATGAAAAGAGTCAATACCAGCAAAAAGACACTATCGCGGTGCAAGCTCGCTCAAGTGGCGGGCGACCGCAATCCAAGCACCGATATACCCTAACAACACCGCCCCAAGCAAGAGGGACAGACCATCGGCTGACGGAACCCCGGCCAAGGCAAAATCACTGCCGTACAGCCCGGAGAGCCCGATAACCGCGTCGTTCAGCCAGTTCAGACCAAACGCCAGCACGCCCCAGGCCAATACCCCGGCACCCAGGCCATACAAGGCGCCCATGTACAGGAAAGGCCGGCGCACATAGCTGTCGGTGCCGCCGACCAGCTTGATCACCTCGATCTCGGTGCGGCGGTTCTCGATGTGCAGGCGAATTGTGTTACCAATTACCAAAAGCAGCGCCGAGACCAGCAATACGGTCAGGCCGAAGACAAAGCGGTCGCCCAGTTTGAGAATCGCCGCCAAGCGCTCGACCCACACCAGGTCCAGTTGCGCGGCTTCGACCTTGGGCAGCTCGGCCAGGCGCTGACGCAGGGCTTCCAGCGCCGGCTTGTCGACCTCTGCGGGAGTCACCACCACGACCCCAGGCAACGGGTTCTCCGGTAGTTCGCGCAGGGCTTCGCCCAGGCCGGACTGCTGCTGGAACTCGTTGAGGGCTTGTTCGCGGCTGACGTATTCGGCCTCGGCAACCCCTGGCAAACCTTTGATCTGCTCGCGCAAGGCTTCGCCGTCGTGGCTGCTGGCATCGAGCTTCAAGTACAGGGAAATCTGCGCCGCGCGCTGCCACGAGCCACCCAGGCGCTCGACGTTGCTCAGCAGCAACGACAGGCCCATGGGCAGGCTCAGGGCCACGGCCATCACCAGGCAGGTAAAGAAGCTGCCGATCGGCTGCTTGCCCAGGCGCCGCAGGCTGTCGAGCAGGCTTGAGCGGTGGCTTTCCAGCCAGGCGTGCAGCAGGGTACGGAAATCCGGGCCGTCATCGTCGTGGCCGCCGCCGGTTTTTTTCTTTTCCGGCGCAGGGTCAGCGGCTTTTGGCGCTACCCGCTCGGAAACCTTGGGACTGCGTGTCGCACTCATTGCCCGGCCTCCCCATCGCCGATCAAGCGGCCGCGCTGCAGGGTCAGCATGCGATGGCGCATGCGCGCGATCAGCGCCAGGTCGTGACTGGCGATCAGTACGCTGGTGCCCAGGCGGTTGATATCTTCGAAAACGCCCATGATCTCCGCGGCCAGGCGCGGGTCGAGGTTACCGGTGGGTTCGTCCGCCAGCAGCAAGGCCGGGCGGTGAACGATGGCGCGGGCAATGCCGACGCGCTGCTGCTGGCCGGTAGACAGGTCACCCGGGTACAGCTCGGCCTTGTCCGACAGGGCCACGCGCTCAAGCGCCGAGTCGACCCGCTTGGCGACTTCGGCCTTGGACAGGCCGAGGATCTGCAGCGGCAGGGCGACGTTGTTGAATACGGTACGGTCGAACAGCAACTGGTGGTTCTGGAACACCACGCCGATCTGCCGGCGCAGGAACGGGATTTGCGCGTTGCTGATCTGCCCCAGGTCCTGCCCGGCCAGCAGCAGCTTGCCGCTGGTAGGGCGTTCCATGGCCAGCAGCAGGCGCAGCAGAGTACTTTTGCCGGCGCCGGAATGGCCGGTCACGAACAGGAATTCGCCCCGACGCACCCGAAAACTCAACTCATGCAGGCCAACGTGACCATTGGGGTAGCGCTTGGCGACCTGTTCGAATCGAATCATGGATGCTCCCGCTCGGCAAACAGTGCTTTCACGAAGGGTTCGGCTTCGAAGGTGCGCAGATCGTCAATCCCTTCGCCCACGCCAATATAGCGGATCGGCAGGCCGAACTGCTTGGCCAGGGCAAAGATCACCCCACCCTTGGCGGTACCGTCGAGCTTGGTCAGGGCCAGGCCGGTCAGTTCAACGCTCTGGTTGAAGTGCTTGGCCTGGTTGATGGCGTTCTGGCCAGTACCGGCGTCGAGCACCAGCAGCACCTCGTGCGGCGCGTCGGCATCGAGCTTGCCAATGACCCGGCGAACCTTCTTCAGCTCTTCCATCAGGTTGTCTTTGGTGTGCAGGCGGCCGGCGGTGTCGGCGATCAGCACATCGATGTTACGGGCCTTGGCGGCTTGCACGGCATCGAAGATAACCGAAGCCGAATCGGCACCGGTGTGCTGGGCGATGACCGGGATCTGGTTACGCTCGCCCCAGACCTGCAGTTGCTCGACCGCTGCGGCGCGGAAGGTGTCACCTGCGGCGAGCATGACCTTCTTGCCTTCAAGCTGCAGCTTCTTCGCCAGCTTGCCGATGGTGGTGGTCTTGCCGGCGCCATTGACGCCGACCACGAGGATCACGAACGGCTTGCTCTGGGCTTGAATGTGCAGCGGTTGCTCGACCGGCTTGAGCAGGTCGGCCAGCTCGTCTTGCAGCGACTTGTACAGCGCGTCGCTGTCGGCCAGCTGCTTGCGCGCGACCTTCTGGGTCAGGCTCTGGACGATAACCGAGGTGGCTTCGACGCCAACATCGGCGGTCAGCAGGCGGGTTTCGATTTCATCAAGCAGGTCGTCATCGATGGCCTTCTTGCCGAGGAACAGGCTGGCCATGCCTTCGCCAATGCTGGCGCTGGTCTTCGACAGGCCCTGCTTGAGGCGGGCGAAGAAGCCGCCCTTGCTCTCTTCGCTGCGCACAGGTGCGGCTGGCTCGGCCGGGGCTGGCTCGGCAACCGGAACTGGCGCTGCAACAGCAGCAACTACAGGTACAGGCTCGGGTTCGGGCACTACCACTGGTTCCGGCGCTACAACCGGCTCAGGTGCAACCACCACCGGCTCAGGCGCGATGAACACTGGCTCAACCACTGGCGCGGGAGCAGGCTCCTGGCGCGGCGGAATCGGCGGCGGTGTGTGTGGCTCAAGGTCGGCGACCAGGGCAACCGGCTCTTCCGGCACGGGCAGCACCAGGCCGACGGGCGCTGCGGGCTGGACCTCGACCGGCGCCGCAACGGGCGCAACGGCAGCGGGCTCTGGAACAGCAACCGGTGCAGGCGCAGCAACAGGTGCTGCAGCCACCTCGACCGGGGCAACGGCAGCCGGCGTTTCGACCGGCAACGCAGCCGGTTGCTCCGCTTCAGCCGGAATGGGGTTTTGCGGCTGTTCGGCTACGGGTTGCTGCGGTTTTTTGCGCAACCAGCCGAACAGGCCTTTCTTTTCACCAGCCGCGGCCGGCGTCTTTTTGTCGTCGTTGGAACCAAACATGGAAGACGGCTATCTCAGGGTAGCGATGCGCCACTGCGGCGCTTCTTAAATTCTTTTAACGCAGAACAGTCTACTTTTAATCCGGCTCGTTCTTGCGCAGCATTTTGTCATCAAGCCTTCGGGCTGGTTCCATGACAGGCATGGTCCTCAGGCAACCGGATCAGTATCCTAGCACCTCCAAGCCCGCCGACGCTAAGACCACGCGGGCAGTCCTACAGGTTAAACAACGTATGAATGCTCTAGCCCGCCGCGCCGCTGGCCTGTTGCTCAGCACAGTTTGTCTGCCGTTCGCGGCCTTCGCCGCCGATACGCAACCCACCCACGAATTCATTCTCGACAACGGCCTGAAAGTGGTCGTGCGCGAGGACCACCGGGCGCCGGTGGTGGTCTCGCAGATCTGGTACAAGGTCGGTTCGACCTACGAATCACCGGGCCAGACCGGCCTTTCCCATGCCCTGGAACACATGATGTTCAAAGGCAGCGAGAAGCTCGGCCCTGGCGAAGCCTCGCGCATCCTGCGCGACCTGGGCGCCGAAGAGAACGCTTTCACCAGCGACGACTACACCGCTTATTACCAGGTACTGGCCCGCGACCGCCTGCCGGTGGCCCTGGAGCTTGAAGCCGACCGCATGGCCAGCCTGCGCCTGCCGGCCGACGAGTTCAGCCGCGAGATCGAGGTCATCAAGGAAGAGCGCCGCCTGCGCACCGACGACCAGCCCAACGCCAAGGCCTTCGAGCTGTTCAGCGCCATGGCTTTTCCGGCCAGCAGCTACCGCACCCCGACCATCGGCTGGATGGCAGACCTTGACCGCATGAAGGTCGAGGAACTGCGCCACTGGTACGAGTCCTGGTACGTGCCGAACAACGCCACCCTGGTGGTGGTTGGCGATGTCACCGTCGACGAGGTCAAGGGCCTGGCCCAGCGCTTCTTCGGCGCCATCCCGAAACGCGCGGTGCCACCGGCCAAGCTGCCACTCGAACTGGCCGAGCCGGGCCTGCGGGAAACCACCCTGCATGTGCAAACCCAGCTGCCGAGCCTGATCTACGGTTTCAACACCCCGGGCCTGGCCACCGCCAAGGACCCGCGCAGCGTGCACGCCCTGCGGCTGATCTCGGCATTGCTCGACGGCGGCTACAGCGCGCGCCTGCCAAGCCGCCTGGAGCGCGGCCAGGAGCTGGTCACCGGGGCGTCGTCGAGCTACAACCCGTTCACCCGCGGCGACAGCCTGTTCGTGATCTCGGCCATGCCGAACCTGCAAAAGCACAAGACCCTGGCCGACGTCGAAGCCGGTATCTGGAAGCTGCTCGACGAGCTGAAAACCACCCCGCCGTCGGCTGAAGAGCTTGAGCGCGTACGTGCCCAGGTCATCGCCGGGCTGGTCTACGACCGTGACTCGATCAGCAGCCAGGCCACCGCCATCGGCCAACTGGAAACCGTCGGCCTGTCGTGGAAACTGATCGACAGCGAGCTGGACGAGCTCAAAAGCGTGACCCCGGCCGACATCCAGAACGCCGCCCGTACTTATTTCACCCGTGAACGCCTGAGCGTTGCCCATGTACTGCCCGAGGAGAACGCTCATGAGTGAACGCAGCGCACTCCGCTATACCCTGATCGGCCTGGGCCTGTTGTTGCTGATTGGCCTGCTGGCGTTCTTCCTGGCCAAACCTGCGCAATCGGATAACGCCGCGCAACCGGCTGCGGTCACCGAAGCCAAGGCGGCCAACACCTTGCAATCGCTGGCCGAGCTGGATGGCAAGGAGCCAAGCCGCCGGCAGCTGAACATCCAGACCTGGAACACCGCCGAAGGCGCCCGCGTGCTGTTCGTCGAAGCCCGCGAGCTGCCGATGTTCGACCTGCGCCTGACTTTCGCCGCCGGCAGTAGCCAGGACGGCGATGCCCCGGGGCTGGCGACCCTGACCAACGCCATGCTCAACGAAGGCGTGGCCGGCAAGGACGTCACCGCCATTGCCGAAGGCTTCGAAGGCCTGGGCGCCGACTTTGGCAACGGCGCCTACCGCGACATGGCCGTGGCCTCGCTGCGCAGCCTGAGCGCGGCCGACAAGCGCGAACCTGCGCTCAAGCTGTTCGCCGAAGTGGTCGGCAAGCCGACCTTCCCGCAGGACGCCCTGGCGCGCATCAAGAACCAGATGCAGGCCGGCTTCGAATACCAGAAGCAGAACCCCGGCAAGCTGGCCAGCATCGAGCTGTTCGAGCGCCTGTACGGCACCCACCCCTATGCCCACCCGAGTGACGGCACCGCCAAGAGCATTGCGCCGATCACCCTGGAGCAACTGCGTGCCTTCCACGCCAAGGCCTATGCCGCTGGCAATACGGTGATCGCCCTGGTCGGCGACCTGAGCCGCAGCGAAGCCGAAGCCATTGCCGCACAGGTGTCCTCGGCCCTGCCAAAAGGCCCGGCCCTGGCCAAAGTGGCCCAGCCAAGCGAACCCAAGGCCGGCGCAACCCACATTGACTTCCCGTCCAAGCAGACCCACCTGATGCTCGCGCAACTGGGCATTGATCGTAACGATCCGGACTACCCGGCGTTGTCGCTGGGCAACCAGATCCTCGGGGGTGGCACCTTCGGCACCCGCCTGATGAGCGAAGTGCGCGAGAAACGCGGCCTGACCTACGGCGTATACTCGGTGTTCAGCCCGATGCAGGTGCGTGGCCCGTTCATGATCAACCTGCAGACCCGTGCCGAGCTCAGCGAAGGCACCCTCAAGCTGGTCCAGGACATCCTCGCCGACTACCTCAAGAGCGGCCCGAGCCAGGCTGAGCTGGACGACGCCAAGCGGGAACTGGCCGGCAGCTTCCCGCTGTCCAATGCCAGCAACGCCAGCATCGTTGGCCAACTGGGTGCCATCGGCTTCTACAACCTGCCACTGACCTGGCTGGAAGACTACATGCAGCAGTCCCAGCAACTGACCACTGAACAGGTCAAGGCAGCGCTGAACAAACACCTGGCCGCTGACAAGATGGTTATCGTCACCGCCGGGCCAAGCGTGCCGCAAAAACCCTTGCCGCCGCCCACTGACAAACCCGCCGAGCAACCGCTTGGCGTACCGGAGCATTAATGGCCAGTCCATCCGCAAAACCGGCCAAGCCGCACCACGGCCAGGGCCAGCTGCGCATCATTGCCGGCGAATGGCGCAGCCGGCGCCTGGGCTTCCCTGACGCGCCGGGCCTGCGCCCAACCCCGGACCGGGTCCGCGAGACCCTGTTCAACTGGCTTGCCCCGCACATCGAAGGAGCCAAGGTGCTCGACGCCTACACCGGCAGCGGCGCCCTGTACCTCGAAGCGCTGTCCCGTGGCGCGGGCGATTCCGTGGCCCTGGACAGCAACCCGGCGGCCATCGCCAGCCTGCGGCAGAACCTCGAGACCCTGCGCTGCCCTCGCGGCCAGGTGATCCAGACCGACGCCCAGCGCTACCTGCAGGGTGAGCCGAAGCTGGCCTTCGACCTGGTGTTCCTCGATCCGCCGTTCAACCAGGGCTTGCTGCCGACCACCTGCGCCCTGCTTGAAGAGCGTCAGTGGCTGGCCGAAAACGCCTGGATCTACACCGAGAGCGAAACCCCGCCATCGACCTTGCAGTTGCCCGGCAACTGGCGCCTGCACCGCGAGAAAAAGGCCGGCCAGGTCTACTACGCACTCTGGCAGCGCGGCTGAGCAATCAGCACGACCCGGCCGCCGCCGGGTCGTGCCCGCTAAATATCTAACGCCTTTCACCTTTACGCTTGCTTGATCGTGCGCCTTGTTTTCAACCACAAGGACCACTGTCATGGATCGACGCACCTCCCTCAGGAGCAGCCTGCTCGGCCTGTTTCTGCTATCCGGCCAGGCCCTGGCCGAACCCTCCATTCGCCATGAGTTCACCCTCGACAACGGCCTGCACGTAGTCATCAGCGAAGACCGCCGGGCGCCCGTGGTCACCACACATATGCTGGTCAAGGTCGGTTCGAGCCATGAGTACCCCGGGCAGTCCGGTTTGTCCCACGCCCTCGAACACCTGCTCTACCGAGGCAGTGCCAAGACCGCCCCGGGTCAGCTCTCACAGATCATCGAACGCCTGGGCGGCGAGGACAACGCCTACACCCTCCGTGACTTCACCGTGCATCATCAGACGCTCCCCAGTGATCGGCTGGCTGTAGCGCTGGAGCTCAATGCCGATCTGCTCAAAGGCGCAGTGCTCAGCGAACACGAGTTCGTTCGCGAGATCGAAGCGGTCAAGGCTGAGCGGCGAGAGAATGTCGATAGCGATCCATTGCTAAGGCTCTTTGAGCAACTGCAGGCCATTGCCTACCCGCAAAGCAGCTATCACACCCCGGTGATCGGCTGGATGAGCGATCTGCAGCGCATGCACAACGAAGAACTGCGCGCCTGGTATCGCACCTGGTACGCGCCCAACAATGCCACGCTGATCATCGTTGGCGATGTACAGCGTGATGCGGTGAAACGCGAGGTTGAAAAGTATTTTGCCGGTTTCCCCCGCCAAGACCTGCCGTTCATTAAGAAGCCCCTTCAGACCGCTGCCCCCGGCCCCCGTCAGGTTACGGTCTACGAAGATGTCAGTACGCCAACCCTGGTCATGGCCTTCAACGTGCCGACCTATGCCAGCGCAGCGTCGGCAACCGACGTACATGCCTTGCGCCTGCTTTCGGCCCTGCTGGGCAAAGGCTTGAGCGCCCGCCTCAGCACCCGGCTGGAGCGCCAGCAAACTCTGCTGACACGCCCTGAAGTCAGCTACGACCCGGTGGCCAGGGGCGATAACCTGTTCGAGATCCAGGCTTCAATCAATACCGTTCAGCCCAGGCCACTGGACGAACTGCAAGCGGCGATCTGGGCACAACTGCAGGCACTGAAAAAAAACCCTCCCGAACCTGACGAACTTGCCCGGGCGCGAACACTGCTGCTGGCAGAAAACACCTTCGCCCGCGACACCCTCGACTATCAGGCCGGCGACTTGGCTGCCCTGCTCGGCAGCGGCTTGCCAGCCGCTCAACTGGACAATGATGCCGACGACCTGGCGCGAATAACGCCTGAACAACTACAGCAGGCTGCCAACACCTACTTCACCCGCGAACGGCTTACGGTCGCCTACCTGCAGGCCAAGGAGGCCGATGATGAATAAGTTCAGGAGAATCCTTTTACCGATCGTCCTGTTGATAGCATCTGTCACTGCATACGCCCAGAGCGCTGCGGCTGAGCTGCAATCCCTGAAATCCACCGCCCCCCTGACAAGCATCCCTCAATTGCCGATCGAATCGTGGCACACGCCTCAGGGCAGCCAGGTGTTGTTTGTGCAGAACAACCATTTGCCGATGTTTGACCTGCAGGTTGTATTCGCTGCCGGCAGCGCCCGCGATGATGGCGCAGCAGGCCTGGCACAACTCACCCTGGGCATGCTCGATGAGGGCGCAGGCCAGTACGATGCCCTGCAGATTGCCGAAGGCTTCGATGCGGTCGGCGCACAGTTTCACAAGCAGGCCGGGCGAGACAGCCTGGCCGTAACCCTGCGCAGCCTCAGCAGCCAGGAGCACAGCAGCAAAGCCGTCGGCTTGCTGACAGGTGTGCTCGGCAAACCGCAACTTGCCGATGACAAGCTGCAGGCGATCAAGGATCAGCTCACCAGCCAGCTCATACAACGCCAGGAGTTCCAGAACTACAGGGCCACCGACCTGCTTTACCAACATGCTTACGCCAATCACCCCTATGCGACGAACAGCACCGGCACCAGGCAGGCAATTGAATCGCTGACCATTGCCGATATCCGCGCGTTCCACCAGCAAGCGTTCGCTGCGGGCAATGCACTGATCACCCTGGTCGGTGACCTTTCGCTTGAGCAGGCTCAAGCCATTGCGCTTGAAGTATCGTCAGCACTGCCCGACGGGCCGGCACTCTCACCTTTACCCGTGCCCGCTGCTTTCGAGCCGGAGATCTATCACCTTGAGCATTCGGGCAGCCAGGCGCTGTTGTTGTTTGCCATACCCGGCATCAGCGTGCACCATGCCGATGCACCGGCGCTGACCCTGGCCAATCTGATTCTGGGCGGCCCCGGTGCGACTTCGCGCCTGTTCGATGAACTGCGCAGCCAACGTGGTTTGACCTATGGCGCCAGATCAAAGCTGATCCAGCACCCTGCCAGCGGCCTCTGGACCTTTACCACTGCGGTCGAGGCCAGGTACCGCGATGCCAGCATGGCGTTGCTCGAGCAATTACTTGCAGACTACGCCGCACAGGGGCCGACCGCGCAGGAGGTTGAAGGCGCGAAGCACAAGCTGCGCGGCAGCTACCTGTTGGGTTCAGTGAGCAACCAGCAGATCAGCGATATCCTGACCCACACCGGGGTCAACCAGTTGCCGCTGGACAACCGCCAGGCGTTTCTCGACAAGCTCCAGGCGCTGACCCTGGATCAGCTGAAAGTCGCGTTGAAAAAACACCTGAAGCTCGACAAGCTGGTGCAAATCAGTGTCGGCCCGACGGTCGAACAAGACGCCTTGCC
Organism: Pseudomonas sp. B21-035; assembly: GCF_024748945.1. Classification (NCBI taxonomy): domain Bacteria; kingdom Pseudomonadati; phylum Pseudomonadota; class Gammaproteobacteria; order Pseudomonadales; family Pseudomonadaceae; genus Pseudomonas; species Pseudomonas sp. B21-035. The sequence goes on along the minus strand of NZ_CP087179.1, from coordinate 274,472 downwards.
GAACATCGAGCCTGCAACCGGCTGATCGGTGCGGGCAACTGCCAGTAACCGGACATACACTTGTCTGAAACAGATCTGCGAGTACGCCACGATGTTTGCCTCAACCCCCAGCCCCTTCAAACCCGCCCTGGGGCTGGGCAATCCGCACATGCAGACGCTCTGGGGGCCGCTGTGGCGCAAGTCAGCGGCCCTGAGCCGCCAGCGCGAACGTCTGTGGCTGGCTGATGGCGATTTCCTCGACCTCGACTGGCACGGCCCCCATGAAGCGACAACCCCGGTGGTGCTGGTGCTGCACGGGCTCACCGGCTCGTCCAGCTCGCCGTACGTCATCGGCATGCAGCAGGCCCTGGCCGACCGTGGCTGGGCCAGCGTGGCGCTGAACTGGCGCGGCTGCTCGGGCGAACCCAACCTGCTGCCACGCAGCTACCATTCCGGCGCCAGCGAAGACCTGGCCGAAGCCATTGACCACCTGCGTGCGCAGCGTCCGCAGGCACCGCTATACGCCGTGGGTTACTCGCTGGGCGGCAATGTGCTGCTCAAGCACCTGGGCGAAGCCGGCTCGGCCAGCCAGTTGCAGGCGGCGGTGGCGGTGTCGGTGCCGTTTCGCCTGGACCAGTGCGCCGACCGCATCGGCCTGGGTTTTTCTCGGGTGTACCAGGCGCATTTCATGCGCGCCATGCTCGCTTATGTGAAGGACAAGCAGCGCCACTTCCAGCATCACGGCCACCACGAAGGGCTGGCCGCGCTGGAGCGCCTGGGGCCGCTGGAAAACCTGCGCACCTTCTGGGATTTCGACGGCCGGGTGACCGCGCCGCTCAATGGCTTTAGCGATGCCAAGGATTACTACCGACGTGCTTCCAGCCGGTATTTTCTGGGCGAGAACCGCACGCCGACGCTGATCATCCATTCCAGCGATGATCCGTTCGTGTTCGCCCATAGCTTGCCAGCAGCCAATGAACTGGCGGCACAGACCACCTTTGAGCTGCATGCGCGGGGCGGACATGTAGGGTTTGTCGATGGCAGCGTGCGGAATCCGGGGTATTACCTGGAGCGGCGGATTCCGCAGTGGCTGGCTGGAAACTGACCCGCGATGCTTTTCAGTCGCCAGTCGCCACCGCCCGCTTGGAGTCGGTAATCCACTCACTCCACGAGCCCGCATACAGCTTGCCCAGCGGATACCCCGCCAGCACCAGGGCAAACAGGTTGTGGCAAGCCGTCACCCCCGACCCGCAGTAAGCGACCAGTTGCTCTGGCGAACGCTTGTCCAGCTTCTGGGCAAAGCGCTGCTTGAGCTGCTCGGCCGGCAGAAACCGCCCGTCGGCGCCGAGGTTGTCGGTAAAGGCTGCGCATTGTGCACCGGGAATATGCCCGGCCACCGGATCGATCGGCTCGACCTCGCCGCGAAAGCGCGGCAGGCCACGGGCATCGATCAACGTAAGCTCCGGCTTGCCCAGGCGTTCGCCCAACTGCGCAGCATCCAGCACCAGGCTGGCGTCCGGCTCACCACTGAAGTTGCCTTCGCGCTTGACCGGCGGATCAAGGCTCAGCGGCAGCCCGGCCGCGTGCCAGGCCTTGAGGCCGCCATCGAGGATGAATACACCACTGCGCTTGCCCAGCCAGGCCAGCAGCCACCAGGCCCGGGCCGCGAAGGCACCTGGGCCGTCGTCGTAGAGGACGATTTCGCTGTCGTTGTCGATGCCCCAGTCCCGCAGGCGCTCGACCAGACGCTCCGGGTCCGGCAACGGGTGGCGGCCGGTCACGCCCTTGATGATCGGCCCGCTGAGGTCGCGCTCAAGGTCGGCAAAGTGCGCCCCGGCAATATGCCCCTCGGCATAACTGCGCTGACCATAATCGATGTCTTCCAGGGCAAAACGGCAATCGAGAATCACCAGCGCCGGCGCCTCCAGGCGTTCGGCCAATTGCTGGGCGGTGATCAGTTGCGCGAGGGGCATGACAGTCTCCTGAACGATTGAACGGATAAGGCCCGGGCGTTATTGCTCCAGCGCCTGGTTAAGCGAAACGTAGAATTCCTGGCACAAGGCGTCGACGGCGGGGCGCGCCTTGGCGGTGACGAAGCCAAGCTCCAGCACCAATACCTGATAGACACCGCGCTTGAAGGCTTCTTCACTCAATTGCGCGGAATTTTCGCGAGTGGTACAGAGAAAACGCACCCAGGACGTAAGCACGATCCAGGCATTGAGGGTCAGCGACTCGATCTGCACGCTGTCCATCTCGACGATGCCGGCCTCGACAAAGCCGCGGTAGATCGCCTGGCCCTGCAGCAGGCAGCGCTGGGAGAAGCGCCGGTAACGGGCGGCCAGTTCCTTGTCGCTGTCGAGCAGGTGTTCCAGGTCGCGGTGCAGAAAGCGGTAGTTCCACATCGCCGCCAGCAACGCCTTGAGGTAGAAGCGCTTGTCTTCGACTGTTGCAACACGCCCCTGGGGCGGGCGCAAAAAGCTTTCCACCAGCTCTTCATACTGGGTGAAGAGCACGGCGATGATTTCCTGCTTGTTGGCGAAGTGGTAGTACAGGTTGCCGGGCGAAATCTCCATGTGCGCGGCAATGTGGTTAGTGCTGACACTGCGCTCGCCCTGCTGGTTGAACAGCTCCAGGCTGTTCTGCACGATGCGCTCGCGGGTCTTGATACGCGGGGCCATGATCAATTCCAGGCGTTGAGCTTGAATGAATAGGTCCATCTTACGGTGTATCCACACCGGTATGTACCCGCAGGCGCTGTGAAAAACAGTCGCACCGGGCACATATTAGAGTATATGCTCTAGAAAACCTGCCTTGCCGTGGAGTTTCGCATGCTCGCCGACGCTACCCGCTCCCTGCCGCCCACCGAATTCGCCGCCCTTGACGCGGTGTTCGCCACCCAGCGCCAGGCCTTTGCCGGCAACCCCCTGCCCTCTGCGCCACAGCGCCGGCAATGGCTGAAAAGCCTGCGCGAAGCCCTGCTGGAGCAACAGGACGCGTTGATCGCAGCGATCAACGAGGATTTCTCTGGCCGTAGCGCCAACGAAACCCTGCTGGCCGAATTGATGCCGAGCATTCAGGGCCTGCGCCATGGCGAAAAGCACCTCAAGCAGTGGATGAAAGCCTCCAGGCGCAAGGTCGGCCTGGCCTTCCAGCCGGCCAGCGCCGAGGTCCAGTACCAACCGCTGGGAGTGGTCGGCATCATCGTGCCGTGGAACTACCCGCTGTTTCTTGCCATCGGCCCGCTGACCTGCGCCCTGGCCGCCGGCAACCGGGTAATGCTCAAGCTCAGCGAAGCAACCCCGGCGACCGGCCTGTTGCTCCAGCAACTGCTCGACAAGATCTTCCCCGAAGACCTGGTCAGCGTGGTGCTGGGTGAGGCCGACGTTGCCCAGGCCTTCTCACGCCTGCCGTTCGATCACCTGCTGTTTACCGGGGCCACCAGCGTCGGCCGCCAGGTGATGCTCGCCGCCGCGCACAACCTAACGCCAGTGACCCTGGAACTGGGCGGCAAATCGCCGGCCATTGTCTCGGCCAGCGTGCCGCTGGCCGACGCCGCCGAACGCATCGCCTTCGGCAAGACCCTCAACGCCGGCCAGACCTGCGTGGCTCCCGACTACGTGCTGGTGCCACGTGATCGCCTGGGGGACTTCGCCACGGCCTACCGCGACGTCGTGCGGCGCTTTTACCCGACCCTGGCCGACAACCCGGACTACAGCGCGATCATCAACCCGCGCCACCTGGCCCGCCTGGAGAGTTATCTCGAGGATGCCCGCAGCAAGGGCGCCGAGATCATCGACCTGTACCCACAAGAGCCACGCCATGGCCGGCGCCTGCCGCCGCACCTGCTGCTCGGGGTCAGCGACGACATGCGCGTGATGCAGGACGAAATCTTCGGCCCGCTGCTGCCGTTGGTGCCCTACGACAGCCTCGACCAGGCGCTGGCCTACATCAATCAACGCCCGCGCCCACTGGCGCTGTATTACTTCGGCTACGAGCGCAGCGAGCAGCAACGGGTACTGGAACAGACCCACTCTGGCGGCGTGTGCCTCAACGACACCCTGTTGCACGTCGCCCAGGACGACCTGCCGTTCGGCGGCATTGGCCCCTCGGGCATGGGCCATTACCACGGCCATGAAGGTTTCCTGACCTTCAGCAAGGCCAAGGCGGTGTTCGCCAAGCAGCGTTTCAACGCCGCGCGGCTGATCTACCCGCCTTACGGCAAGGGGCTGCTCAAGCTGGTGTACACACTGTTCATTCGCTGAAAAACCACCCTCGGGCCTGATAACAATGACCACAAGCCTGCCTGTAAACCCCGCGCTGAGCCGGCGTGGGCTGCTCAAGTTCAGCCTCGGCGCCAGCGCCTTCCTCGCCACCGCCGGGTTGGGCGCCAGCCTTAGCGGCTGCTCGGCGCAAACACCGGCCAGCGGCTTCATTACCCTGCGCGAAAACGACTTGCCGATCCTCCACGCGCTGATTCCGGTAGTCCTGGCTGGCACCCAGGCGGCGGACAACCGCGAAGCCTTGCTGCGCGGGCTGGACAACAAGCTCGCCGCGCTGTCGCCGGCCATGCTCAAGTTGACCCGGCAACTGTTCGACGTGCTCGCCATGACGCTCACCCGCGGGCCGTTGACCGGCATCTGGGGCAGTTGGGACAACGCCAGCAGTGTGCAGATCGAAGCCTTTTTGCAGCGCTGGCAGGACAGCTCGCTGAACCTGCTGCGCATGGGCCATGCCTCGCTGCTGCAACTGCTGCACATGGCCTGGTACGAACTGCCGCAATCCTGGGCCCATTGCGGCTACCCAGGGCCACCCAAGGTCTGATCCACCGATAACCACAAGAGGCTGAACATGCCCGTACCCGACCTGTTTCGCGACGGCCTTGGCCGTGGCTGGAAAACCCGTGATGCCTCGCGCCTGGACCAGGACCTGAGCCTTGAAACCGACATCGCCATTATCGGCAGCGGCGCCGGCGGCGCCACCAGTGCCGAGCTGCTCAGTGCTGCAGGCTTCAAGGTACTGCTGATCGAAGAAGGCCCGCTGAAAACCAGCAGCGACTTTCACATGCTCGAAGACCAGGCCTACGCCAGCCTCTACCAGGAAGGCATCGGGCGCATGAGCAAGGACGGCGCCATCACCATCCTGCAAGGCCGCGCAGTCGGCGGCACCACCCTGATCAACTGGACCTCGAGCTTTCGCACCCCCGCGCCAACCCTGGAGCACTGGGCCCGCGAACACGGGGTAAAAGGCCTGAGCAGCGCCGAATTGGCGCCCTGGTTCGCACGCATGGAACAGCGCCTGGGTATCGAGCCATGGATCATGCCGCCCAACGCCAACAACGAAGCACTGCGCCGCGGCTGCGAAGCGCTGGGCTACAGCTGGAAAGTGATCCCGCGCAACGTGCGCGGCTGCTGGAACCTGGGCTATTGCGGCATGGGTTGCCCGGTCAACGCCAAGCAGTCGATGCTGGTCACCAGCATTCCGGCAACCCTTGAGCACGGCGGCGAGCTGCTGTACCTGGCCCGCGCCGAGCGCCTGGAACACAACGGCGAACAGATCAGCGGCCTGCAATGCGTGGCCATGGACGCGCGCTGCGTCGAGCCCACTGGCCGGCAGATCCGGGTCAAGGCCCGGCATTACATCCTTGCCGGTGGCGGCATCAACAGCCCCGGCCTGCTGCTGCGCTCGGACGCTCCGGACCCCCATGAGCGCCTGGGCAAGCGCACCTTCCTGCACCTGGTCAACTTCAGCGCCGGGCTGTTCAAGGACAAGGTCAATCCGTTCTACGGCGCGCCGCAGTCGATCTACTCCGACCATTTCCAGTGGCGCGACGGCGTCAGCGGGCCGATGGGCTACAAGCTCGAGGTGCCGCCCCTGCACCCGGCGCTGGCCAGCACCTTGCTGGGCAGCTTCGGCAAGGACAACGCCCTGCGCATGGAGCAACTGCCGCACACCCACGTGATGCTCGCCCTACTGCGTGACGGTTTTCACCCCGACAGCGTCGGCGGCGAGGTGCAGTTGCGCGGCGATGGCTCGCCGGTGCTCGACTACCCGCTGTCGGCCTATGCCTGGGACGGCGTGCGCCGGGCTTTCCAGAGCATGGCCGAGATCCAGTTCGCCGCTGGCGCCGACAGCGTGATGCCGGTGCACAGCGATGCCCGCCATGCAAAAAACCTGGCCGAGGCGCGGCAGATGATCGACGGCCTGAACCTTGAACTGTTTCGTACCCGCCTGGGCAGCGCCCATGTCATGGGCGGCTGCGCCATGGGCGAAGACCCGCGCCAGGCGGTGTGCGACAGCCTGGGCCGGCACCATCAGCTGGAAAACCTGTCGATTCACGACGGCTCGCTCTTCCCCACCAGCATCGGCGCCAACCCGCAATTGTCGGTGTATGGCCTCAGTGCCCGGCTCAGCGACGCCCTGGCCGAACGCCTGATTGCTGGCAGATGACAACAAATGGCCGCACTGTCTATAGTGCCTTCAGCGTGGTCGGGCGACTTGGCCGACCGCCACTGCTGCGATACCATCCGACTCCCCAACGCACTCCTGCCAGGACGACGCGATGAACCGAGTGTTGTACCCAGGTACTTTCGACCCTATTACCAAGGGCCATGGCGATCTGGTCGAGCGTGCCTCGCGGCTGTTCGACCAGGTGATCATTGCGGTCGCCGCCAGCCCGAAGAAAAACCCACTGTTCCCGCTGGAGCAACGGGTGGAACTGGCTCGCGAGGTCACCAAGCACCTGCCCAATGTCGAAGTCATCGGCTTCTCCACTTTGCTGGCGCATTTCGCCAAGGAACAGCAGGCCAATGTGTTCCTGCGCGGCCTGCGGGCTGTTTCAGACTTCGAGTACGAGTTCCAGCTGGCGAACATGAACCGCCAACTGGCGCCCGACGTCGAGAGCCTGTTCCTCACCCCTTCAGAGCGCTATTCGTTCATTTCCTCGACCCTGGTCCGGGAAATCGCGGCGCTGGGCGGTGACATCACTAAATTCGTCCACCCGGTGGTGGCCGAGGCCCTGACCGAACGCTTCAAGAAGTGACATCGGTGATTTGACCATGGCGCCCGCGTGCACTGCGGGCGCTAATGCGGCACAATTGTGCCCATTGGTTTTCAAATGCCCGGGTTCTGAGCCCTGGCCGGAGTCCCCATGTCCCTGATCATCACCGACGATTGCATCAACTGCGACGTCTGCGAACCCGAGTGCCCGAACGCTGCGATCTCTCAAGGCGAAGAGATCTACGTGATCGACCCCAACCTGTGCACCCAGTGCGTCGGCCACTACGACGAGCCGCAATGCCAGCAAGTCTGCCCGGTTGACTGCATCCCGCTGGATGAAGCGCATCCGGAGAGCGAAGAGCAGCTGATGGAAAAATACCGCCGAATTACCGGCAAGGCCTGATGCCGTTCGTCGCCCGGCTTGCCCCGCTGGTCCTTGGCGCCGTACTGGCGCTGGGGATGGTCAGTGCCCAGGCACAAGGCCCGGGCCGCGCGGCGATTGCCACGCCGCATAGCGACGCGACTGCCGCCGCACGTGAAATTCTCGAGCAGGGCGGTAACGCCTTTGACGCCGCCATTGCCGTCAGCGCCGCGCTGGCGGTGGTCGAGCCTTATGGTTCAGGCCTGGGCGGCGGCGGCTTCTTCCTGCTGCGCGAGGGCGACACACCCGCCCGCTATGCCTTTATCGATGCCCGCGAGCGCGCACCTGGCAAGGCCAGCGAAGCCATGTACCTCAAGGACGGCAAGGTCCAGCCGGGCTTGTCGATCAATGGCCCGCTGGCGGCGGCGATTCCCGGCTTGCCGGCAGCCCTCGCCGACCTTGCTGCCCATTACGGCAAGCTGCCACTGAAAAGTACCCTGGCCCCGGCTATTCGCCTGGCCAACCAGGGCTTTGCCGTCGACCGCATCTATCGCGACCGCGCGCAGATGCGCTTGAGCGCACTGCGCGACGATCCAGAAAGCGCCCGTCTGTTCCTGATCAACGGTGAAGTGCCGGCCCTGGGCGCTAAAATCCGCCAACCGCAACTGGCCATAACCCTTGAACGTATCGCCAGCCAGGGCCGCGACGGTTTCTATGCCGGCCCGACCGCCCAGGCCATGGTGCAGGGGGTACAGGCCGCGGGCGGGATCTGGAGCCTGGATGACCTGGCCAACTACCGCACCGCCAAACGCGAGCCGCTGCGCTACCAACTGGCCAATCAACGCGAACTGATCAGCGCCCCACCGCCCTCGGCCGGTGGCGTGGCCCTGGCCCAGAGCCTGGCGATGCTGCAGCGCCTGCCCTGGCAGAGCGCCGAGCCTGTACAGCGCAGCCATTACGTACTGGAAGTATTGCGCCGGGCCTACCGTGACCGCGGCCTGCTCGGCGATCCGGACTACGTCAGCAATCCGATACCACAGCTGCTCGCGCGTAATTACCTGACGTCGCTGGCCGACAGCATCGACGTCCGCCAGGCCACGCCCAGCAGCAGCCTGCCGCCCGCCCCGGCCTGGCGCGAGGGCGATCACACCACCCACTTTGCAGTGATCGACGCTGACGGCAATGCCGTGGCCGCGACGTTGTCGGTCAACCTGCCGTTCGGCGCCGCGTTTACTGCCCCGGGCACCGGCGTGGTGTTGAACAACGAAATGGACGACTTTGCCGCCGACCCGCGTGGCAGCAACAGTTACGGCCTGGCCGGCAGCCAGGCCAATGCCGTGGCCGCCGGCAAACGGCCGCTGTCGAGCATGAGCCCGAGCTTTATCGAGAGCCCGACCCAGTTCGCCGCCTTCGGCACGCCGGGCGGCAGCCGTATTCCGAGCATGGTGCTGCTGTCGATGATGGGCTTTCTTGAGGGCCGGCCGGTGGCCGAATGGCCGGCGGTGCCGCGCTATCACCACCAGTACCTGCCCGATGTGGTCGAGCACGAACCGGGGGCTTTCAGCACCGGGCAGCAGCGCGAGCTGCAAGCACGCGGCTACCCGCTCAAGGACCTGGGCCGCAGCTATGGCAATCAGCAAGTGCTGTACTGGGACAAGGCTGGGCAAACCCTCGAAGCCGCCAGCGACCCCCGCGGCGTGGGTGCCGCACAAGTGCTCAGCCCGCGCTGAGCACCTTCACTTCTGGCAGCGTGGGCAGTAGACGCTGGCGCGCTGGCCAAGCTTGACCTCACGCAGGATGCTGCCGCAGACCTTGCAAGGCTCTTCCCCGCGCCCGTAGACGAACAGTTCCTGCTGGAAGTAGCCCGGCTGGCCGTCGCCGCCGATAAAGTCGCGCAAGGTGGTGCCGCCGCGCTCGATGGCGCAGGCGAGGATGCGCTTGATCTCGATCGCAAGCTTCAGGTAGCGCGCCCGGGAAATGCCCCCGGCTTCGCGGCGCGGGTCGATACCGGCAGCGAACAGCGCCTCGGTTGCATAGATATTGCCAACCCCGACCACCACCGCGTTGTCCATGATGAACGGCTTGACCGCCATCGACTTGCCCCGCGACAGCTGGAACAACCGCTCGCCGTCGAACAGATCGGTCAATGGCTCCGGGCCGAGCTTGATCAGCAGCTCATGGTTGAGCGGATCGAGGCTCCAGAGCATCGCGCCGAAGCGCCGCGGGTCGGTGTAGCGCAAGGCCAGGCCCGACTCCAGTTCGATATCCACATGCTCGTGCTTGGCCGCCGGCAATCCAATCTCGACCAGGCGCAAATTACCGGACATGCCCAGGTGGCTGATCAGGGTGCCCACTTCGGCATTGAGCAGCAGGTACTTGGCGCGCCGCTCGACCTTGACGAAGCGCTGCCCGGAAAGGCGAATGTCGAGGTCCTCGGGGATCGGCCAGCGCAGGCGCCGGTCGCGCACGATTACCCGGCTGACCCGCTGGCCCTCCAGGTAAGGCGCAATACCGCGCCGGGTGGTTTCGACTTCTGGCAATTCCGGCATGGATCAGTGACCGCCCAGTTCGCGAATGGTCTGCTTGAGGTTCTCGAAGTCATACTCGGACAGGCCGACATAATCGAGCACCAGGTGCCCGACGGTATTCCATTCGTGGTCGATGCTCTGGTTGCCCAGCACCCGGTACGAAGCGCAGATGTGCTCGGCCATTTTCAGGATCGCCAGCAGGTTTTTCAGCTGGCTGTTGCGCGCCGAGTCATCGCTGAATACCGCCAGGGCGTTGTGATGGTTGGCGATGGCGTTGCTCAGGTGCTCGGGCAGGCGCCACGACTTGGCGGTGTAGTAACCGACCACCGCGTGGTTGGTGTTGAACACCTGGTTCTCGGTGTCGACCACCCGCTGCTCGGCACCGGCGCTGGCGTAGGCATCCTCGAGCACGCTCATGTACTCGGGGAAGCGTTTGAGCATCAACGGCACGCCGCAATCGTGGAACAGGCCCAGGGCATAGGCTTCGTCCACCGCCTGCGAGCCGATGCGCTTGGCCAGGGTCAGGCAGGTCATGGCTACGTCCTGGGCGGTGTCCCAGAAACGGTTGAGGGTGACGATGGTGTCGTCGCTCATCTCGCCCTTGATCGACTGGGCGTTGATCAGGTTGATGATCGAGCGGCTGCCGAGCAGGTTCACCGCGCGCTGGATCGAGGCGATCTTGTTGGTCAGGCCGTAGTACGGCGAGTTGACCAGCTTGAGCAGCGCGCCGGACAGGCCCGGGTCCTGGGAGATCAGCTTGGCGATCACCTCCAGGTCAGGGTCGGGCATGTATTGCTCGAACTGCAGGTCAACCATGATCTGCGGCTGCGGCGGTACGCTGATGCCTTGCAGGGCATGCTGGATCTGTTCGGCGGAGAGTTCCTGGGACATAAGTACACACTCGGGGCTGAGCGGCGATTCTAACCTGATCGTACTGGCCAGCGGTGAAGCTAAAGGCCATCGCTCTGTTGCAATTTGTCGCTATTCCCCATCGAGGCGTCAGGCATCGGGTTATAATCCCGCTCTTTTTTCCCGGAGCGACGTCATGTCCCTGCCCAGCCTTCGTCTCAAAGCCAATGCCGACCGCCGCCTGCGCGCCGGCCACCTGTGGGTCTACAGCAACGAAATCGACGTCGCCGCGACCCCGCTGCATGGCTTCAAGGCCGGTGACCAGGCGATCCTCGAGACCGCCGGCGGCAAGGCCCTGGGCGTCGTCGCCATGAGCCCGAACAACCTGATCTGCGCCCGCCTGCTGTCGCGTGACGCCAAGCTGGCCCTGGACAAATCGCTGCTGGTGCACCGCATCAACGTAGCCCTGTCGCTGCGCGAGCGTCTGTTCGACAAGCCGTTCTACCGCCTGGTGTACGGCGATTCCGACTTGCTGCCGGGCCTGGTGGTCGATCGTTTCGGCGATATCCTGGTGGTCCAGCTCGCTTCGGCGACCATGGAACAGCACAAGGATGACGTGGTTGCCGCGCTGGTCCAGGTGCTCAAGCCCACCGGCATCCTGTTCAAGAACGACTCGGCCGCGCGCGACGCCGAAGGCCTGGGCCGTTACGTTGAAACCGTGTTCGGCCTGGTGCCGGAATGGGTAGCCCTGGAAGAGAACGGCGTGAAGTTCGAGGCGCCGGTCATGGAAGGCCAGAAGACCGGCTGGTTCTACGACCACCGCATGAACCGCGCGCGCCTGGCGCCGTACGTCAAGGGCAAGCGCGTGCTCGACCTGTTCAGCTACATCGGCGGCTGGGGCGTGCAGGCCGGTGCCTTTGGTGCCAGCGAAGTGTTCTGCGTCGATGCCTCGGGCTTTGCTCTGGACGGCGTCGAGCGTAACGCCGGGCTCAACGGCATTGCCGAGAAGCTGACCTGCATCGAAGGCGATGTGTTCGAAGCGCTGAAAGAGCTCAAGGCCTCCGAAGAGCGTTTCGACGTGATCGTGGCCGACCCGCCCGCCTTCATCAAGCGCAAGAAAGACCTGAAAAATGGCGAAGGCGCCTACCGCCGCCTGAACGAGCAAGCCATGCGCCTGCTGACCAAGGACGGCATTCTGGTCAGCGCATCGTGCTCGATGCACCTGCCTGAAGACGACCTGCAGAACATCCTGCTGACCAGCGCCCGTCACCTGGACCGCAACATCCAGCTGCTCGAGCGCGGCGGCCAGGGCCCGGATCACCCGGTGCACCCGGCGATCCCGGAAACCCGCTACATCAAGAGCATCACCTGCCGCCTGCTGCCTAACAGCTAAGGCGTGGTGCTATAAAAAATCCCGGCCTGGTGCCGGGATTTTTTTCGCCTGCAAGACGCTAGCGGTTGGGCTGCCAGGTCAGGTCGACACCATCAATGGTCAGCGTCTTGTAGCGCGGCGTCACCGGTTTCATCTGGCCATGGCGGATCAGCTGAACCAGGCGCTCGGTGTTATCGCGAATACTGTGCAGGCTACCGACTTCGCGCCACTCACCCTTGCCCTCGCGGGCAAACAGAAAAACGCTGGATGCGTAGGTGTGCCGCGGGATCATCAACACTTCGTTGCGCCCGTCGCCATCCATGTCCACGCCCCACAAAAAGCAGCCCCTGCCGGTGCATTGAGTCTCGGCCATGACCATCTTGGCGAACGCCTCGCTGCCAGGCTGCTCGGGGCCCAACCATTCCAGTTTCGGCCCACGAGTGTCTTCGCCATACCGCGCGTGGGATTCTTCCATGATCCACTGCAGCCTCTTGCGCCCTTCAGCGTCGAACAGCTCGTCAGTCTTGAGCCGCTCTTGCAGCGCCGTGAACGCCTCACGTCCCGGCTTGCCCAGGCCGTGATACAAGGTTCTGGCATCGAATTCCTGGATCGCGGTGCGCCCGCTAAGCAAGCGCTCGACCTGGTTGTTGGCACTGAGCTGCAAAGGGTTCAGCAGCGGGGTATAGAACAGCACCACCAGCACCGCGCTGAGCAGGGCAATCCACGGGTTACTGACCCGCAGGCTATTGAGCCAGCCCTTGCCCGAGGCGAACACCGCCCACAGCGCAGCAAGGCTGTGCACCTGCATCACACCAATCAGCAACAGGGCGAGAATACGCTCAGGCGTCAGGCCGTACTGATTCACCCGCAACCAGCTTGAATAGCCCGCCAACGCCACCAGCACCGGCAAGCACAGCAAGCAGGCCTCGACCAGGCGCTTGAGCACACCCGGATAGGGATTGGCCTGATGGCCATCCTGGAACACGCCGTTGACCAAAAACAGGTTGATGGCCACCAGCAACAGCAGGATGGTGGTCGAGTAGCCGGTGTTCCAGATCGGCTGCAACCCGGTAAACGGCAGCATCAGGCTGAACAGCAAGGCGATCAGTGCGCTCAGTGGCAGCAACACACGGCACAGGGTCAGCAGCACACCGCGCAACAGGCCGATGACCTTTTCGTTCTCCAGGCCCATGCGCATCCCCAGGGAGAACACCACAGCCAGACCGATACGCACCACTGGCGCCGAGGTCAGCACATCTTCGACCTGGGGGATGCCGAGCATCAGGAACAGGCGCCCGCACAGCCACAGCAGCAGCCAGAACAACAGAGTGAACAGCAGCGCCAGGAGGACGATGAAGATGTTGTTCCAGGCATGCCGGAACAGGTCTTCATAACGCGGCCGCAGCCCTTCGCGGGTCGGCCAGCTGAGGATGAAGGCGGTGCCGATGTAGGTCACCACAACCGCGGCCAGCCATGAGCTCTGCCAGACCCAGCCCAGGGTGTCCTGGCTGAAGGTCCAGCTGCTGATAAAGCCGATCAGCAGCGTCAGGCCCAGGACCAGCCAGGCGGTACCGCGTTGCAACACCGCACTGCCGAGCAGTTGCAGGTTGACCCCGGCCACCAGCACGGCGGCGCACAGGCCAAATGGCAGCCCGGCGATATCAATCTGGATGTGCCTGGCGAAGAGGAACACCAGGCCTTGCAGCAGGCCAATGGCCAGGTAGAACAGTAAAGATCGACTTATCGCAGGCATTGCAAATCCTTTTGGCCAGTGGGGTGCGAAACGCGCAAGTCTACCCAAAGCCTGGCAGCCGACGCCAAGGCCTTTACCTTGCGGGCTGCACCAACGGCCAATTATCACAACGCCATTCCCTCAAGGCCGCAGCGGTGTAGAATCGGGCTATTCATCGCCAGTCATCCCCGGCGGGTTTATGAGCTCTGGCCGAGCGCACGGCGATCCCGCGGCGATCTCGGCTTCATCCGTACCAGCGGCCACCTGCCTTCGGTGCAAAGGACAAGAGAAGCTCACTCCCCTTTTTGTTACCTGATTAGCCGCCAGGAGTGCTTCATGCCTGATTACCGCTCGAAAACGTCCACCCACGGCCGCAATATGGCCGGCGCCCGCGCCCTCTGGCGTGCCACCGGGATGAAGGACGAAGACTTCAAGAAACCGATCATCGCCATCGCCAACTCGTTCACCCAGTTCGTCCCGGGCCACGTGCACCTGAAGGACCTCGGCCAGCTGGTGGCTCGCGAGATCGAACGCGCCGGTGGCGTGGCCAAGGAATTCAACACCATCGCGGTCGACGACGGCATCGCCATGGGCCATGACGGCATGCTCTATTCGCTGCCAAGCCGCGAGATCATCGCCGACTCGGTCGAGTACATGGTCAACGCCCACTGCGCCGACGCCATCGTCTGCATCTCCAACTGCGACAAGATCACCCCCGGCATGCTGATGGCCGCCCTGCGCCTGAACATCCCGGTGATCTTTGTTTCCGGCGGGCCGATGGAAGCCGGCAAGACCAAACTGGCCAGCCACGGCCTGGACCTGGTCGATGCCATGGTCATTGCCGCCGACTCCACTGCCAGCGATGAAAAAGTCGCCGAGTACGAGCGCAGCGCCTGCCCGACCTGCGGTTCGTGCTCCGGCATGTTCACCGCCAACTCGATGAACTGCCTGACCGAAGCCCTGGGCTTGGCTCTGCCGGGCAACGGTTCGACCCTGGCCACCCACAGCGACCGCGAGCAGCTGTTCCTGCAGGCCGGGCGCACCATCGTCGAGCTGTGCAAGCGCTACTACGGCGACAACGACCAGAGCGTACTGCCGCGCAACATCGCCAACTTCAAGGCGTTCGAGAACGCCATGATGCTCGACATCGCCATGGGCGGTTCGACCAACACCATCCTGCACCTGCTGGCCGCCGCCCAGGAAGCCGAGATCGCTTTCGACCTGCGCGACATCGATCGCCTGTCGCGCAAAGTGCCGCAGCTGTGCAAAGTGGCGCCGAACATCCAGAAGTACCACATGGAAGACGTCCACCGCGCCGGCGGCATCTTCAGCATCCTCGGCTCGCTGGCCCGTGGCGGCCTGCTGCACACCGACCTGCCGACCGTGCACAGCCCGAGCATGGAAGAAGCCATCGCCAAGTGGGACATCACCCAGACCAGCGACGAAGCGGTGCACCACTTCTTCAAGGCGGGCCCGGCCGGTATTCCGACCCAGACCGCGTTCAGCCAGTCGACCCGCTGGCCGAGCCTGGACGACGACCGTGAAAACGGCTGCATCCGCAGCGTCGAGCACGCCTACTCGCAAGAAGGCGGCCTGGCGGTGCTGTACGGCAACATCGCCCTGGACGGCTGCGTGGTGAAAACCGCCGGCGTCGACGAGTCGATCCACGTCTTCGAAGGCAACGCCAAGATCTTCGAAAGCCAGGACAGCGCCGTGCGCGGCATCCTTGCTGACGAAGTGAAGGCCGGTGACATCGTCATCATCCGCTACGAAGGCCCGAAAGGCGGCCCGGGCATGCAAGAGATGCTCTACCCGACCTCGTACCTCAAGTCCAAGGGCCTGGGCAAAGCCTGCGCCCTGCTCACCGACGGCCGTTTCTCTGGCGGCACCTCGGGCCTGTCGATCGGCCACGCTTCGCCAGAAGCCGCAGCCGGCGGCGCTATCGGCCTGGTGCAGGACGGCGACAAGGTGCTGATCGACATCCCCAACCGCTCGATCAACCTGCTGGTCAGCGATGAAGAGCTGGCGGCGCGCCGTATCGAGCAAGACAAGAAAGGCTGGAAGCCGGTCGAAGCGCGGCCACGCAAAGTGACCACGGCGCTCAAGGCCTACGCCCTGCTGGCGACCAGCGCCGACAAGGGCGCGGTACGTAACAAGGCACTGCTCGACGGGCTGTAAGCAGAAAAGCATCGCGGGGCAAGCCCGCTCCCACAGGTGTGGGAGCGGGCTTGCCCCGCGATGGCCTCAACTCAGTACTTGGCCCGTACAGTAAAGGTCAGGTTGCGCGGTTCGCCATAGAAGTTCGACCCCCACGAACTGTCCACCCGCTCATAGTAGGTACGATCGAACAGGTTGTTGGCCGTCAGCGTTGCCGACAGGTTCTGGTTGATTTTGTACCCTACCTGGGCCGTGGCAATGCTGTAGCCGCCCTGGACGAAGTCGACGTCACGCTTGTAGTAGGTGGCGCTCACCGCCCGTAGCCCGCCACCGACACTGAAGTCCTTCAACGGGCCATCGGCGAACTCGTAGCGCGTCCACAGGTTGAAGTTGTGCTTGGGGGTGATGGTGGTGCCCTGGTTGGTGTCTTCGCCGCTCAGCGACTTGAGCATGGTGAAGGCGTAGCCGGTGCTGATGCTCCAGTTGTCGGTGAGGTTGCCGCTCAGCTCGGTTTCCCAACCCTGGCTACGGATCTTGCCTTGCGGCTCGTAGTACTGGTTGTTGGCGACCAGCTCGGCGCGGTTTTCGTCGTAGATGCGAAACAGCGCCACGCTGCCATTCAAGCGCCCCTCATAAAACTCGCGCTTGAGGCCGATTTCGTACTGCTTGCCTTTGCGCGGGGCGATGGTCTCGCCGCCGGCATTCACATCGGTCTGCGGCTTGAACACGCTGGTGTAGCTGGCATAGGCCGACAGTTCCGGGGTCAGTTTGGCCACCAGCGCGCCATAGGGGATGACCTTGCGGTTGATGCTCGACTCGGTGCTGTTGAAGTTGTTGAAGAAGGCGTTGGCGTTGTGCGCTTCGCTTTCGAACCAGGTCACCCGGCTGCCGAGGATCACGTCCAGCCAGTCGGTGGCGCTGATCTTGGTGCGGGCGTAGAGGCCGTACTGGTGCGATTTCGACCAGTTGCCGTTGTCCATTTGGTACTTCTGCTTAGGGATATTGATGCTGCCCGGGTCGAACACGTTGGTGTCGAAGTATTCTCCGCCGCCGTAGGTGAAGTCCTTGTCCAGGTGCTGGTATTCGGCGCCCACCGTCAGCTCGTGGGTACGGCCAAAGGCTTCCACTGGCAAGGTCACGAAGCTGTCCAGGCCCAGGGTCTTGATGTGCGTGTAGTAGGAATAGGCCACGGCCGAGCTGGCGCCGGTGGCCGGGTCGACCGCACCGTCGCTCCAGGTGAAGTTGCGGGTCGGGGTCTCGGCGTCGCGGTAAGTCAGCGAGGTCTTGAACTGGCCGCCGTTGTCCAGGGCATGATCGACTTCGAAGAAGCTTTCCCAGACGTGCTCGTCCAGTTCGTTCCATTTGGCATCGACAAAGGTCGAGCGCTTGACGTCCAGCAGCTTGCCATTGGCGTACGCCGGCAGGCCGAACGCCGGGGTCGAATGGTTTTTCTGATAGGCGCCGCCCAGCGATAGGGTGGTGTCCGGGGTCACGTCGTATTCCAGCCGGCCGTAAACCATTGGCCGCTCGTTCTGGGCGTAGTCGACGAAGGACTTGTTGTCTTCGTAGGCGGTGACGAAGCGCCCGCGCAGGCTGCCGTCGCTGTTGAGCGGGCCGGTGATGTCGACGGTCGAGTGGTAATGATCGTAGGAGCCTGCCGACAGCTCGCCGCTCAGGGCGAACTGGCCTAGGGCGCGCTTGCGCACCAGGTTGATGGTGCCACCAGGTTCACCCGCGCCCTGGTACAGGCCGGAAGGCCCGCGCAGCACTTCGACGTGGTCGAACATCGCCAGGTCGAAGCTGGTCATCAGGTCGCCCTGGCCAGTCATTTGCGAAACACCATCGACCTGCACCTGATCGACCAGGAAGCCGCGCATGTACACGTCGTTGAGGCTGGAGCCGGAGTTGTAGCTTTTGATCGTCGCCCCGGTCACCTGACGCATGGCGTCCTGCAGGCTGTTCATGTTCTGGTCGTCCAGGCGCTGGCGGGTGACCACCGACACCGACTGCGGAATGTCCTTGAGCTTCTGTTCGCCCTTGCCGATGGTCAACGCACCGGTGGTGTAGGACTGGCTGCCTTCGGTAGTAGCCCCAAGCACCTTGCCGCCGACCATGGTCGCGCCCAACTGCAGCGCCGCCTCTTCACCCTGGCGTTTTTCCAGGGTCACGCTGTCGCGATCGATGTAGCTGGCGCTCAGGCCAGTGCCAGCCAGCAGGCGGGCCAGTGCCTGGTCCTGTGGATAACTGCCGCTGATGCCCGGGGAGCGCAAGCCCTGAGTGACCTCGGCGCCGACCAGCACCTGCACCCGGGTAACCGCACTGAAAGCCGCCAGCGCTGCATCCAGCGACTGCGCCGGAATCTCGAAGCGATACTCCTGCGCTTGCGCGGCAGGCGCGGCCAGTATCGGCGTTGCCAGTGTGCCGCAGCCCAGGGCAATGGCCAGGCTCAGCAGGGTGGGCACGCCGGGCAGGCGCCGGGTGGCGGTGGTATGTTCCATCAGTGAAGCTCCCCAGAATCGTCGAAGTCGTTGAATAGCGCCGCACTGTCTGAGAGTGCTTATTATTTGCGCCTACGAGATCAAGGACGTCAGCTACTGGGGAAACCCTGAAACTTTCGTAAGAAATTTTTCAGCCCTCACGCAACACCCGCAGATACGGGGTGTAATGCTCGGCGCGCAGGCCCAGGGTGTGGGTCAGGGCCTTGAGCACCGCCTCGGGCTTGTCGATCTCGAACACCCCCGAGACCTTGCGCTGGCGCAGGCCCTCGCCCAGCACCAGGGTCTGCCCCGGCCAGTAGCGGTTGAGGGCATCGACCACTTCGACCAGCGGCTGCTCGCGGAATACCAGCTGGCGTTGGCGCCAGGCGAACTCGGCGGCCACATCGAAAGCATGTGCCGAACCCAGTTGTGTGCCGCGATACTCGACGGCGCGACCAGGCTCCAGCAGCACCGACTGATGGCTGTCGGCACCGACCTGGACCTTGCCCTGGGCAACCCGCACTCGGGTCTGGTCACCTTCCCGGGCGACGCTGAAACGCGTGCCCACCACCTTCACCCAGCCATCGCCGGAGCGAATCACGAATGGCCGCGCCGGATCATGGCTGACCTCGAACCACGCCTCGCCACGCAGCAGCCGCACCCGCCGCTCGCCACCTGCCAGCTCGACCTGCACGGCCGTGTCGGTGTTGAGCTGCAGTTGCGAACCGTCCGCCAAGGCAATGCTGCGCGACTCGCCAGTGGCGGTGGCGTAGTCGGCACGCCAGCGGTCCGGCCAGGGGCTATTCACCAGTAAAGCGACCATCAGCAATACCGACGCGGCACTCGCCCAGAGCTGCAGCCGCGGTCGGCGCCAACGCGCGCGCTGGGCCTGACGCAGTTGCCGTGCCGGCTCACGCAGGGCCCCGAGCAGGCCAAGCACCTCGTCCCAGGCCTGGGCCTGTTCCGGGCCCTGGCCCAGCCAGGCGCTGAAGGCCTCACGTTCTGCGGGCGTGACGTCGTCGGCCTGCAGGCGGTAGTACCAGCCACTGGCTTCGGCGAACAGGTCGTCGGCATCCGTGGCGTGAGGGTCGGTCATCGGGGTATCCGTCACTGCAAATGGCCGGTTCATGGACGCGGCCCCGGCGTGCCACTGAGCAAGCGCGCCTTGATAAAGGCCCGGCAGTCGATCAGCGCACGGCGCAATTGGTATTCGACACTACGCGGGGAAATCTGCAGCCGCTCGCCAATTTCCCGGTAGGAACATTCGTCGACATGATAAAGCAGGAAGATATGCCGGGTCGCCTCGGGCAGGGCCTGAATGGCCTCGTGCATCAGCGCTTGTTCCTGCAGCGCCGAGAGTTGCTCGTCGGCCCCGGGCGCTTCGCAGGCCAGCTCGTCGCTGGGCTCACCGCCGTCCAGGCGCTCGCGGCGGATGGCCTGGCGCTGGTGGTCACGGATCAGGTTGCTGGCAATGGTGAAAAGAAAGGCCGGCAGGTTGTCGATCTTCTTGTCGGCAGGCAGCCGCGCCAGGCGCAGGAAAGATTCCTGGGTCAGGTCGGCTGCCACCTGCGAATTGCCCGTGCGGCGCGCAACAAAGGCTTCCAGCGCTTTCTTGTGCTCGGCAAACAGGCGGGCAATCTGCGTATTCCACGAAGACACGGTACTTCCTGGCGGTGGACCTCAAGGTGCGCGCACGCTAGCAGAAGATGAGATAAATTCGCAATTGATATCTATTTTGCTTACTGAATCTGCTCCGGTGTAACGATCACCCAGTTCTTGTCCGCCGTCACCGGCAAGCCCTCCTTGGCCTGCGCCGCGGCATGCTTGGCGATCATGCCGTTGAGCTGGTCCATGTACTTGGCCTTACGGTTTATCCACAGGTGGATGCCGCCCTTGGCCACGTCGACGCTATGAAACTGCATGTAGCCGTCACTGGTCGGAGTATCGCCACCGACCAGCACCGGCTTCTTCCATTCGTCGATATAGGTGAGGATGGCCGCCTGCTTGCCGGCCATCCAGGTGGCCGGGGTCCACAGATACGGGGTCAGCTCAAGGCCCATGTTGGCCTGCGGGTCATAGCTGCCGGCGCTGATCTGCTTGCGCGCGGTGGTCAGGGCGCCGCTGTTGCGGTCCTTGAGCAGCAGACTGACGCCGATCACGTTCTGCGGTTTGACGTTGTAGCCGTACTTGGGGTCGGCAGCGACCATGCGCACCAGCTCTTCGGAGGCGGCGCTGATCACGTAGACCTCAATGCCGTTCTCCATCAGCTTGTTGAACAGCTCGGCCTGGCCGGCGAACACTTTCGGCGGTTGCACCTCGATGGGCTTGACCTGATCACCCTCGTAATAGGTGCTCGGCACCGGCTTGCCCGAGGCCATCAGCTCGTCGACATAGCCCTTGAGCTCCTTGAGGGTGAAACCGGAAAACACCTGGGCGACCCAGGGGTAGCAGACCATGTCGTCGATTTCGCAGAGCCGATAGTAGTAGCTGAACAGGCTCTCCTTGTGCTCGGCGGTGTCTTTGAAGGGGATGAGCTTGAGCGACGGGTCGAGTTTGTCGCGGCTGAGCAGGCCCTTGTTCTCCATGAACGGCAGCAGCGATTCTTCGAGGTCGAAGCGGTAGCTGGTGTTGTCCATGTCGAAGACCGCATAGTTGCCCTTATTGGCATTGGCCGCGATCATGCTGTCCAGTTGCTTGGCAGCCTCGGCCGGCCAGTGCTTGAGCTCGGTGGCCCAGCTGTGCCCGGCGAGCAGCAGGGCGAGGCCGGCGGCGAGGACTTTCGGAGCAGACGTCATGTGCTTTTCTCCAGAAAAGTGGCCCGCCCACGCTAGCAAAGCCTGCAATGCGCACCGACCCGACAGCGACACCGACACGCCCCTGAGCGGCCAAGAGCATTCTGTTTGCGACCTGGCGTTATTCCAAAAACGACTATCGAAATTCCATTTCGATATAAATTCGTTGGTTTTCATGCTGTTAGCATTTCTGTTCGCAATCGCACACAGAGGCGATGCCCCGCCTTTTTTCCTGGAGCTTCAATGAATCTGCCGTTGTCTCTCAATCTGCTGGCGTTCCTGGCCTTGCTGCTAGGCCTGGCGCAAACCCGTCATGGCAACTGGAGCCTGGCCAAGAAAGTGCTGGTCGGCCTGGTCCTCGGCGTGCTGTTTGGCGCTGCCCTGCATGCCATTTACGGCGCCGGCAACCCGGTCCTCAAGGCCACCATCAGTTGGCTCGACCTGGTCGGCAACGGCTACGTGCAGTTGCTGCAGATGATCGTCATGCCGCTGATCTTCGCCTCGATCCTCAGTGCCGTGGCGCGCCTGCACAATGCTTCGTCGCTGGGCAAGATCAGCTTCCTGACCATCGGCACGCTGCTGTTCACCACGGCCATCGCCGCGTTGATCGGTATCGTGCTGACCAACCTGTTTGGCCTGACCGCCGAAGGCCTGGTGGCCGGTACCGCCGAAACCGCGCGCATGGCGGCGATCCAGAGCGACTACGTGGGCAAGGTCACCGACCTGAACATCCCGCAATTGCTGCTGTCGTTCATCCCCAGCAACCCGGTAGGCGACCTGGCCCGGGCCAAGCCGACCTCGATCATCAGCGTGGTGATCTTTGCCGTGTTCCTCGGCATGGCCGCCCTGCAGTTGCTCAAGGATGACGCCGAGAAGGGCAACCGCGCCCTGGCCGCCATCGACACCCTGCAAGCCTGGGTGATGCGCCTAGTGCGCCTGGTGATGAAGCTCACCCCCTACGGCGTGCTGGCGTTGATGACCAAGGTAGTGGCCAGCTCGAACCTCGACGACATCCTCAAGCTCGGCAGCTTCGTGGTGGTCTCGTACATCGGCCTGGGCCTGATGTTCGTGGTACACGGCGTGCTGCTGGCGATGAGCGGCGTCAACCCGCTGCGCTTCTTCCGCAAGGTCTGGCCGGTACTGACCTTCGCCTTCACCAGCCGCTCCAGCGCCGCCAGCATCCCGCTGAGCATCGAGGCGCAAACCCTGCGCCTGGGTATTCCGCAGTCGATCGCAAGCTTTGCCGCGTCATTTGGCGCAACCATTGGCCAGAACGGCTGTGCCGGCCTGTACCCGGCAATGTTGGCGGTGATGGTGGCGCCAGCGGTGGGCATCGATCCGTTTGACCCGCTGTGGATTGCCACCCTGGTGGCGATCGTCACCCTGAGCTCGGCAGGTGTTGCCGGTGTCGGCGGCGGTGCGACTTTCGCGGCGCTGATCGTATTGCCGGCCATGGGCTTGCCGGTGGAGCTGGTGGCCTTGCTGATCTCGGTCGAGCCGCTGATCGACATGGGCCGCACGGCGCTGAACGTCAACGGCTCAATGACGGCCGGGGCGATTACCAGCCAGATGCTCAAACAGACCGACAAGTCGGTGCTGGATGCGCAGGAACATGCGCAGCTGACGCACTCCTGACGACCTCATCGCGGGGCCTCGACTTGCCCCGCGATGCATTTCAGGCCTTTTCCCAGACCTCGAAGTGATACGCCGGCTTGTCACCCTCAGCCGGATTGGCCTGAGTCGACGCCAGCCTCCACTGCGCCGGATCAAACTCAGGAAACCACGCATCCCCTTGCGGGCTGAGTTCAACCCGGGTCAGGTACAGGCGATCCGCCAGGCCGCGCTCGATGGCCTGGGTATACAGCTGCGCGCCGCCGATCAGCATCAGCTCGTCGACGCCCTGCGCCAGTGCCCACTGCTCGGCACGCTCAATGGCAGCCTCCAGCGAGGCGAACACTTCGGCACCTTCGAGCTGCAAGCCCGGCTGGCGGCTGACCACCAGGTTCAAGCGCCCCGGCAGTGGGCGACCCAGCGAATCCCAGGTCTTGCGCCCCATGATGATCGGCTTGCCCAGGGTGGTGGCCTTGAAATACTTGAAATCCCCCGGCAAGTGCCAGGGCATGCTGTTGTCGATGCCGATCACGCGGTTCTCGGCGAGGGCCGCGATCAGGCTGAGGGGGAGTGATGTTTTCATGCCGGCGAGGATAGCAAAGCCCGATCTTCGATGCCTGGGTTATGCTTTGGGCTGACTTGATCAATGGAAGACCGTGTGACTGCACTGACTGACCTGGACAAACGCTGGCTCACCGAAGCCGTGCGCCTGCGCGAAGAACATGCAGGCCCCTTGGAAGACCAGGAAGCCAACCGCCGCGCCCGCCAGGCAGGCGGCGACCTGCCGGCGCGCATCGAAAGCCGCGCCCTGTGGCTGGCCGAACGCGACGGCATGCGCAGCGCCCTGCAACACTGGAAACAAGGCGCTCGCCTGGCGCTGGCAGCCCTGGTGGTACTGGCCGTGCTCAGCGGCGCCGGCCTGGCCCTGGCCGCCCTCGGCGACAGCCTGCGCCCGGTCAACGTGTTCTGGGCCCTGGGCAGCCTGCTCGGGTTGAACCTGCTGCTGTTGCTGGGCTGGCTGCTGGGCTTTTTTCTGGCCGGTGAACAGGGCGCCAGCCTTGGTCGCCTGTGGCTGTGGCTGAGCGAAAAATTCGCCCGCGATGCCCAGGCCGCACACCTGGCCCCCGCCCTGCTGGTGATGCTGCAGCGACAAAAACTCAATCGCTGGCTGCTCGGCCTGTTGGTGCACAGCCTGTGGCTGCTGGCCTTGAGCGCTGCGCTGTTGATGCTGCTGATGCTGCTGGCCACCCGACGTTACGGCTTCGTCTGGGAAACCACCATTCTCGGCGCCGACACCTTCGTCGCCCTGACCCAGGCCCTTGGCGCCCTGCCCGCATTACTCGGCTTCAGCGTGCCGGACGTGGCCATGATCCGCGCCAGCGGCGACACGCAACCGGCACTTGAGCTGGCCCGCCAGGCCTGGGCCGGCTGGCTGCTCGGCGTGCTGCTGGTATACGGTATCGTTCCGCGCCTGCTGCTTGCCGCCCTGTGCCTGTGGCGCTGGCGCAGTGGCCGGGCACGCCTGCAACTTGACCTCAAGCTGCCCGGCTACAGCCAGCTGCGCGATGTGCTGATGCCCAGCAGCGAACGCCTGGGCGTCAACGACGCCGCGCCTGATGCCTTGCCGCAGATCGTGCGTGGCGTTGGTGAAGAACACAGCGAAGGCGCCCTGCTGGTCGGCCTGGAGCTGGACGACAAACGCCCGTGGCCACCTACCCTGCCGGCAACGGTGAGCAACGCCGGTATCCTCGATAGCCGCGAGTCGCGCAACAAACTGCTGGAACAGCTCAGCCGTTTTCCGCCAGCGCGCCTGGCGATTGCCTGCGACCCGCGCCGCTCGCCCGACCGCGGCAGCCTGGCGCTACTCGCCGAGCTTGCGCGCAATGCCGGGGCCACGCGCATCTGGCTGCTGCAGGCAATGCCCGGTCAGGCGCTGGACGCTGAACGCCTGGGCGACTGGCATCAGGCCCTGGAACAGCTGGGTTTGAGCTACGCCGACAGCGCCCCGCTGAACTGGCTGGAGCATGGCCATGACTAAGCCGCTGAAACTGGCCGTGGTCGGCCACACCAACGTTGGCAAGACCTCGCTGCTGCGCACCCTGACCCGCGATGTCGGCTTCGGCGAGGTCTCGCATCGGCCGAGCACCACCCGTCATGTCGAGGGCGCACGCCTGTCGGTGGACGGCGAGCCGTTGCTCGAACTCTACGACACCCCGGGGCTGGAAGACGCCATCGCCCTGCTCGACTACCTTGAGCGCCTGGAACGGCCGGGCGAACGCCTCGATGGCCCGGCACGGCTGGAGCGCTTTCTGCGGGGTAGCGAGGCGCGCCAGCGTTTCGAGCAGGAGGCCAAGGTGCTGCGCCAACTGCTGGCCAGCGATGCCGGCCTGTATGTGATCGATGCCCGCGAGCCGGTGTTGGCCAAGTACCGCGACGAACTGCAAGTGCTGGCCGGCTGCGGCAGGCCGTTGCTACCGGTGCTCAACTTCGTCGCCAGTAGCGACCATCGCGAAGCTGACTGGCGCGAAGCCCTGGCGCGCCTGGGGCTGCATGCGCTGGTGCGCTTCGACAGCGTCGCCCCGCCAGAAGACGGCGAGCGCCGCCTGTACGAAAGCCTGGCGTTGATGCTGGAGCACTCACGACCAGCGCTGCAACGCCTGATCGACGATCAGCAGGCCCAGCGCCAGGCCCGGCGTGAAAGCGCCAAGCGCCTGGTCGCCGACCTGCTGCTCGACTGCGCCGCTTGCCGGCGCAGTGTGGTCGCCGAGCCTGGCGCCGAAGCCGTGGCCATCGAAGCCCTGCGCCGCGATGTGCGCCAGCGCGAGCAACGCTGCGTCGAAGCGCTGCTCAAGCTCTATGCGTTTCGCAAGGAAGACGCCGCCAGCAGCGACCTGCCTTTGCTCGACGGGCGCTGGGGCGATGACCTGTTCAACCCGGAAACCCTCAAGCTGCTCGGTGTACGCCTGGGCAGTGGCGTGGCAGCCGGTGCGGCGGCCGGGGCCGGGGTCGATTTGCTGGTCGGCGGCCTGACCCTCGGTGCCGCGGCGCTGGCCGGGGCGATAGCCGGCGGCGCGCTACAGACTGCCCGCAGCTACGGCTCGCGCCTGCTCGGCAAACTCAAGGGCCAGCGCGAGTTGACGGTGGACGACAGTGTGTTGCGCCTGCTGGCGTTGCGTCAGCATCAGCTGATTCACGCCCTGGATGCCCGTGGCCATGCGGCGCTGGAGCGGATCAAGCTGACGGCGCCACAAGAACAGACCTGGCGCGAAGGCAAGCTGCCGCAAGCGCTGGGCAAGGCCCGGGCGCATCCGCAGTGGTCGTCGCTCAATCCCGGGGCGAAAGTGAATCAGGCCGAGCGCCAGGAGCAGATAGATGCGCTAGTGCAGGAGCTTTAGCGCCTTGCCCTTGAGCAGTTGCAGGTCAATCACCGGCACATTCATCTCCTTGGCCAGCTCATCCCACTGGCGCATGCGCAGGCTCAACGTGCACAGCGGGTCTTGCTCGAAGGCATCGGCCTCGGCCTCGCTCATCACCCCGCCCTGGTACTCCAGGGTGCGCCGGCTGGCCTCACTCAGGCGCTGGTAATAACCCGGCTGGCGCAAGGTCAGGTAGCGCTTGGCCTCGACGTGGTACTCCACCAGCCTGGCCAAACGCTCGCTGAAGCCGCAGCGGCGCAGGTAGTTGGCGCCAACACGCTCATGGCTGACCACGCCATAGCCGCCCATGTCGCCTTCGGCGCTGCCACAGATATGGCCGATGTCATGGAAGAACGCCGCCAGTACCACCTCGTCGTCATAGCCCTCGGCCAACGCCAGTTGCGCCGCCTGGGACATATGCTCGAGCTGCGAAACCGGCTCGCCGATGTAGTCCTCATTGCCATGCTGCTGATACAAGGCGAAGACCTCGCTGACAATCTGTTCGGCACTAACCATGATCAGTCACTCTCCTCCAGCAAACGGGCGATATGTTGCTCGGCCAGGGCCGGGCCGACGCTCATGCCGACGCCGCTGTGCATCAGCGCAGCGCTGATACCCGGCGCCACCTGCAGCAAGGAAAACGGCCCCGGCCCGCCTGAACCATAGACGCCCTGCCAGCGTTCGACCACCTCGATGCGCCCGCCCAGGGTCTGCTCGGCCAGCTCGATCATCCAGTTGTCGACCTGCTCGGCGTTGAACGGTGAAGCATCGCTGCCATAGGCATGGGAGTCGCCGATGATCAGCTCGCCATGGGGCGTCGGGCTGATCAGCAGGTGGATGCCATGCTCCAGCAGGTGCGGGCTGTTGGCCTGCAGTTGCGCTTTCAGCGCCTGGGCCTGCGGCAGGTCGGCGAAGGCGCCGTAGTGCACACAGCTCAGGCCAGTCAGCAAGGCGTGCTGCAGGTCGAGCTTGAAGCGCGGCCGGGCGCGCAGCATCTGCAGACGGCAAACCTGCGGTTGCAGGGCGGAGATGGGTTCGGCGAGCAGGGTCTGGTAGTCGTGGCCGGAGCAGACCACGATCTGTCTGGCGCTGAAGTCCCCCGCCGTGGTCGATACGCGACCAGGTTCGATAGCACGTACCAAGGTTGAAAAGTGAAACGCTACATCCAGTTCCTGCTGCAGGAAGCGGATCAGGCTCGGCAGCGCTTCGCGGGAATACAACTGCTGGTCTTGCAAGCCACGCAAGGCGGCGCGGTGGTGGCGAAACTGGCCGCCGTACAGGTCGTTCAAGGCGGCGCCGCTGAGCAGTTCCACCTGGTAATCATGTTGTGGCGCGCGCTCGGCACAGAAGGCTTCGAGCAGTTCCAGCTCCAGCGCAGTGCGAGCAAACAGCAGCGAGCCATTGGCCTTGAGCTCGAAGCCGGCCTGCTGCGCCCAGTGCTTCCATATACCACTGCTGGCCTTGGCCAGTTCGAGCATCTGGCCGGGTGGCTGGCCGGTTACCAGGGCCTGGCCGAAGTTGCGCACCGAAGCGCCCAGGGGCGTCGCGCTGCGCTCGAAGACCCGCACTTTGAGCCCGCGCCGGGCAGCGGCGTAGGCATGGGACAGGCCGAGGATGCCGGCGCCGACGATGAGTAGATCGGTCATCTGAGGTTCCTTCAAAAATGCTATCGCGGGGCAAGCCCGCTCCTACAGTAGGAGCGGGCTTGCCCCGCGATGCGGTTACTGCTGCGCGACCTTCTCCGACTTGCCGTCATAGCGCTTGCGCCATTCGGCGAGGATGTTGTCGCGGTTCTTCGAAGCCCAGGCGAAGTCGTTCTTGATCAGGCGCTGTTCGTAGTCGGCCGGCAGTTCGGTCTGCGGCTTGGCGATGCCCGGCTGGGCCAGGACGGCGAAGTTTTCCTTGTACAGCTCCATGGCCGCCGGGCTCGCCGAGAAGTCGGCCAGGCGCTTGGCCGCGTCTTCATGCTGGCTGCCCTTGATCACCGCGGTGGCTTCGATCTCCCAGCCCAGGCCCTCCTTCGGCAGGACGATGTCCAGCGGCGCACCCTGGCGCTTGAGCTGCACGGCCGGGTATTCGAACGAGATGCCGATCGGGAATTCGCCAGCAGCAGCCAGCTTGCACGGCTTGGAGCCAGAGTGAACATACTGGCCGATGTTCTGGTGCAGCCCGTCCATGTACGCCCAGCCCTGCTTCTCGCCGAAGGTCTGCAACCAGGCGCTGACATCGAGGAAACCGGTGCCGGAAGACGCCGGGTTAGGCATGACGATCTTGCCCTTGTACTCAGGCTTGGTCAGGTCCTGCCAGCTCAGCGGCTTGCTCAGGCCCTGCTTCTCGGCCTCGACGGTGTTGAAGCAGATGGTCGCGGCCCAGACGTCCATGCCCACCCAGGCCGGCGGATTGGCGGCATCGCGGTAGTTGGCGCCGATCTTGCCGAGGTCTTTCGGTGCATAGCTTTGCAGCATGCCCTGCTGGTCGAGGATTGCCAGGCTCGATGCCGCCAGGCCCCACACGGCATCGGCTTGCGGGCGGTCTTTTTCGGCCAGCAGCTTGGCAGTGATGATGCCGGTGGAATCACGCACCCACTTGATTTCGATGTCCGGGTTGGCCTTTTCGAAGGCCTGCTTGTAACTCTTGAGCTGTTCGGCTTCGAGCGCGGTGTACACCGTCAGTTGGGTATCGGCGGCAAAGGCCTGCACGCTGAATGCAGTGAGGACGGCAGCGGCAAGAGCAAGTGGCTTGAACATGATGCGGTTCCTTTGAACAGTACAGGTTGGGAGAGGCAATCAGTGACCCGGCGCGCGCTGGCGCCAGGCTTGGGAGCGTTGCAACAGGCCGCGCGAGGCCCAGGCCAGGAGCAGCGAAACGGTGGCGCTGGTAATCAGGATCAGGGTCGACATCGCTGCGGCGCCGCCGACGTTGCCGGCATCATCCATGTTCAGCACGGCGACCGCGGCAAGGATGGTGTCGGGGCTGTAGAGGAAGATCGCCGCCGACACCGTGGTCATCGCCGAGACGAACAGGTAGCGAACGATGTCGAGCAATGCCGGCAGGCAGATCGGCACGGTGACCCGCATGAAGTGCCGGTACAGCGGTGCCTTGAGCGACAGCGCGGCAGCCTCGAACTCGCCATCGAGCTGGCGCAGGGCAGTGGTCGCGGTCATGTTGGCGGTGGTCAGGTAGTGAGCAATGGTGCACACCATCAGCAGCGCCATGCTGCCGTAGAACACATGCAGCGGGTTGCTGCTGAGGTTGAAGAAGAACACGTAGCCAAGGCCCAGCACCAGGCCCGGCACCGCCATCGGCACGAAGCTGAGCAGGCGCAGCAGCAGGTTCAAGCTGCGCTGGCCCTTGGTTTTTTCCATCAGGTAGGCGCCGGTGAAAATCACCGCGCTACCGATCAGCGCCGTGCCCAGGGCCATGGTCAGGCTGTTGCGGTAGGCCAGCCAGCCGCCACCGGCGGTTTCGTCGAACTGGTAGTGCTTGAGCGACAGCGACAGGTTGTAAGGCCAGAACTTGACCAGCGATGAGTACACCGCCATGCCCACCACCAGCAACAGCACCGCGCAAATCAGGATGACCACGGCCATGAAGCAGGCATCGCGACGCCGCGACGGCTGTGGCTGGAACACCTGCGCCCGGCCACTCATCGAATCGCCCTGACGGCGGCGCAGCCAGGCATCGACGGCAAAGCTGAGCAGCGCCGGCACCAGCAGGACCATGCCGATCAAGGCGCCACGGCCGAACTGCTGCTGGCCGACCACGGCCTTGTAGGCTTCCAGCGCCAGCACCTGGTAGTCGCCACCGACTACCACCGGCACACCGAAGTCGGTGATGGTCAGGGTGAACACCAGGCAGAAGGCGGCGAACACCGCCTGCCGGGTGGCTGGCCAGGTGATGCTGTGAAACGCCCGCCAAGGCCCGGCGCCCATGCTCGAGGCGGCGTCGAACAAGCGCGCATCGGCCAGCGACAGCGCCGACAGCAGGATCATCAGCGCATGCGGGAAGGTGTAGATCGCCTCGCCGAGGACAATGCCCCAGAAGCCGTAGATATTGTCGCTGAGCAGCTCGCGCAGCAGCCCCTGGTTGCCGAACAGATAGACCAGGGCAATGGCCGGGAGCATCGACGGCGCCAGCAATGGCAGCAGCGAAATGCCGCGCCACAGGCCCTTGGCCGGAATCAGTGTACGCTGCAGAGCGTAGGCGAACAGGTAGGCCAGCGGCACCACAATGGCCGCAACGCTGAGCGAGACCTTCAGGCTATTGCCCAGCAGCCAGTGAAAGTTGGCGCTGGCAAACAGTTCGCGAGCAGCGACCAGGCCACCGCCCTGGCCGGCATCGCTGCTGAAACCGCGCCAGAAGATCGCCAGCAGCGGCATCAATACCGCGACGGTGAGCAAAAGCAGCAGCAACCATTTGCCGCCGACCACGAACAGTCGATCACCCAGCGAAACACCGGCGCGCCGGGTTGCCTTCGCGTGCGCGATCGGCATGGCGATTGGCGCGGCCATCTCAGGCAAACACCTGCAGGCTGCGCGGCGGCAAGGCGACCCAGATGTCCTGCGAGCCCAGGCGCGGCATCGACTCGGGGGCGACTTCGGCAAGCAGGGCATGGCCTGGCAGTTCGTTGAATTCGAAACTCATGCGGCAGCGATTGCCGAGGAAGGTGATCTCGCGCACCCGCGCCGGGAACAGGTTCTCTTCATGCACCGGCGGATTGACGCTGATCGCTTCCGGGCGGCAGAACAGCCGACCGCTGCGGGCCTGGCTGGCGCCATCGGCCAGGCGCATGTTCAGCGCACCGACCTGGGCATGGCTGTCGCTGTGGCGCTGGAACGGCAGCCAGTTACCCTGGCCAACGAACTCGGCAACGAACGGCGTGGCCGGCTTGTCGTAGATTTCCTGCGGGGTGGCGTACTGCTCGACCTGGCCGTTGTTCATCACCGCGATACGGTCGGCCATCAACATGGCTTCGTCCTGGTTGTGGGTGACCATCAGGGTGGTGATGCCGAGCTGGCGTTGCAGTTGGCGCAATTCGCTGCACAGGTGTTCGCGCACCCGGGCGTCGAGGGCCGACATCGGCTCGTCGAGCAGCAGCAACGACGGTGCCGGGGCCAGGGCTCGAGCCAGGGCCACGCGCTGTTGCTGGCCGCCGGAAAGCTGGCCGGGGTACTTCTTCTCGCTACCGCTCAGGCCCACCAGCTCAAGCATCTGCGCCACCCGCTGGCGCACTTCGTCACGACCGCTGCCGGCCAGGCCGTAAGCGATATTGGCTTCGACGGTCAGGTTGGGGAACAGCGCATAGGACTGGAACAGTATGCCGTAGTCGCGGGCCTGGGGCGGTAGCTCGGAGATATCACGGTCGCCGATGTACAGGGTGCCGCGATCCTGGCGCTCGAGGCCGGCGATGCAGCGCAGCAGGGTAGTCTTGCCACAGCCGGAGGGGCCCAGCAGGCACACCAGCTCACCAGCGGCGACGTCGAGGGAAACATCGTGCAGGGCGGTAAAGGCGCCGAAGCGCTTGTGGATACCGCGCACTTTCATCTGTGCGCCAGGGTTTGCGACCGGAGTGTTCATGGCAGGACCTCATCGAACGAATGAGGGCCATGCTAGGCGGGCAATGCGAAGGTTCTGTGGCGCAGAGGCAAAAGTTGCCGATAGTGGTATAGGCAGATTTTGGTGTGATGCAAATCCCGCTCCTACACCTCGACCGCCGCCACTTCCTGAGCCAACCCCAGAAACGCCGCCGGCAACCGCGCCTGGCGCCGCTCCTTCAAGCAATACAGATACTCATGCATCAGCGGCGCGCCCTCCAGGCTCAGCACCCGCAGCTCGGGGTTATGCGGCACTTCATGGCGGGCAATGATGCTGATGCCGATATTGCGCAGCACCGCCTCGCGAATCGATTCGCGGCTGCCGATCTCCAGCAGCGAGCCGACCTTCACCCCCGCCGCTTCAAGCATCTGCTCGGTCAGCTTGCGCGTGGTCGAGCCCTGCTCACGTACCAGCAGGCAATGCCCAGCCAGCGCCGACAGCGGCAGCGATTCGCGGCTGGCCAGCACATGGTTGCGATGCACCGCCACCACCAGCGGATCGGTACCCAGCACCCGCCGCACCAGCCGTGCATCCTCGACCAGTTGCGATGAGGCGGCCAGATCGACCCGGTAGTCCTCGAGCAATTCCAGCACCTGCTGGGAGTTGCCGATCTCCACCGACACCTCCACCTGCGGCAAGCGCTCGCGGAAGATCTTCACCAGGTCGAGGATGTAGTACGGCGCCGTGGCAGCGATACGCAAACTGCCCTGGCCCTGGCCACTGTTGCGCAGGAAGAACTCGATATCGGCCTCCTGCTGCAGCAGGGCCTTGACCATCGGCAGCAGCCGCGTGCCGTCGTCACTGAGGGTCAGGCGGCGACCGCCACGGTAGAACAGCTCCACCGCGTACTGGCTTTCGAGGTTGCGGATCTGCGTGGTTACCGTCGGTTGGCTGAGCCCGAGTTTCTTCGCCGCCAGGGTAATGCTGCCCAGGCGGGCAACCATGTAGAAGGCTTTCAACTCGGAACTCAACATAGATCCTCTATTTACGCAGCAGGCGCAGGCCGTTGAAGACCACCAGCAAACTCACGCCCATGTCGGCAAACACCGCCATCCACATGGTTGCCATGCCGGCGAAGGTGACTGCCAGGAAGATCGCCTTGATCCCCAGCGCCAGAACAATGTTCTGAGTCAGGATCGCCGCACTCTGGCGCGAGAGCCTGACGAAGGCCGGGATTTTGCGCAAGTCATCATCCATCAATGCCACGTCGGCGGTCTCGATGGCGGTGTCGGTACCGGCCGCGGCCATGGCAAAGCCGATCTCGGCGCGGGCCAGTGCCGGCGCATCGTTGATACCGTCGCCGACCATGCCGACCCGATGGCCCTGGGCGTACAGGTCCTCGATGGTCTTGAGCTTGTCGGCCGGCAGCAGGTTGCCATGGGCCTGGTCGATCCCGACCTGGGCGGCAATCGCCTGGGCCGTGTGCGGATTGTCGCCGGTCAGCATGACAGTCTTGATACCCAGCTCATGCAGCTCGGCAATTGCCTCGCGGCTGCTGTCCTTGACCGTGTCGGCGACGGCGAACAGCGCCAGCGGGCCGGACTTGTCGAGCAGCAGTACAACGGTCTTGCCCTGCCGCTCCAGGGTATCGAGCCGGGCTTCGAGCTGTGCCGAGCACAGGCCCAGCTCCTCGACCAGGCGATGGTTACCGAGGTGATACAGCTCACCGTCGATCTCGCCACGCACACCGCGACCGGCCAGGGCTTCGAAGGCCGTTACTTCACTCAGGGGCAACCGCTGCTCATTGGCAAACACCGCAATGGCACGGGATACCGGGTGGTCGGAACGATCGGCAAGGCTTGCCGCCAGCGCCTGGGCGCGACCTTCGAACAGCGGTTCGAGCACTTCATGGTCGGTTTGCACCGGCTTGCCGTGGGTGATGGTGCCGGTCTTGTCCAGGGCCAGGAAGTCGAGTTTGCGCCCGCCTTCCAGGTACACCCCGCCCTTGACCAGGATGCCTTTGCGCGCCGCCGCGGCCAGGCCGCTGACGATGGTCACCGGGGTGGAAATCACCAAGGCACAGGGGCAGGCCACCACCAGCAACACCAGCGCGCGATAGATCCAGTCGAACCAGGCGCCAGCCATGAACAGCGGCGGAATCACCGCCACCGCCAGGGCGAAGGCAAACACCGCCGGGGTGTAGATGCGCGAGAACTGGTCGACGAAGCGCTGGGTCGGCGCCCGCGCGCCCTGGGCTTCTTCCACGGCCTTGATGATCCGCGCCAGGGTCGATTGCCCGGCCGCTGCCGTCACCCGGTACTCCAACGCCCCGGCCTGGTTGATGGTGCCGGCGAACACCTTGTCACCGGGGCCCTTCTCTACCGGCAGGCTCTCGCCGGTGATCGGTGCCTGGTCGATACTCGACTGGCCGCTGACCACCTCGCCGTCCAGGCCGATGCGTTCGCCGGGACGCACGCGCACCAGATCACCGAGGGCGACCTGCTTGACGTCCAGCTCACGCCACTGGCCATCGGCTTGCTGCACGGTGGCAAGGTCCGGGCTCAACTGCATCAGACCGCCGATGGCGTTGCGCGCGCGGTCCAGCGAGCGCGCTTCGATAAGCTCGGCGACGGTGAAGAGGAACATGACCATGGCCGCTTCCGGCCACTGGCCGATCAGCACCGCGCCGGTCACGGCGATGCTCATCAGTGCGTTGATATTGAGGTTGCCGTTCTTCAGGGCGATCCAGCCCTTTTTGTAGGTGCCCAGACCGCAACTGAGGATCGACACCAGGGCGACCAGGGCCACTACCCAGGACGGCGCCAGCTCGGCAAAGTGGATTGCTTCGGCGCCCAGTGCCGCAACACCGGCCAACGCCAGCGGCCACCAGTGTTTTTTCACCGGCGCAGGCGCAGCGCCAGCTTCGTCGCTGGACTCGCTCAACGGGTCGGCCTGCATACCCAGCGAGGCGACCGCCTGCTCGATGGCGACAGTGTCGGCATGAGTGTGGCGCACGCCGAGGATGCGGTTGATCAGGTTGAATTCCAGCTGCTCGACCCCGGCCAGCTTGCCCAGTTTGTTCTGGATCAGGGTCTGTTCGGTCGGGCAATCCATGGCCTCGATGCGAAAGCGGCTCAGGCGCGCACCGGCGCTGCTCGCCTCGCTCAGTTGCACCAGCGCCGGTGCGGCGTCGTGGGAACAGCAGCTGTGGGCGTGCTCGGCATGTTCATGCCTGGCGTGATCATGGCTGTGGTCATGATCGTGAGGAGCTTTACCGGGGGTGTGGCTGACAGGCTGATTCATGGGTTCATCCTTAAATGTCCTGTTGCCAAGTGAACACCCTGTAGCCACTATAGGGTCAAGCCACTTGTCGAGGTATTTGCAGATGAAGATCGGAGAACTGGCCAAGGCCACCGATTGCGCGGTGGAAACCATCCGTTACTACGAGCGGGAAAACCTGCTGCCGGAGCCGGCGCGCAGCGAAGGCAACTACCGGATGTACACCCAGGCCCACGTCGAGCGCCTGACCTTCATCCGTAACTGCCGCACCCTCGACATGACCCTGGAAGAAATCCGCAGCCTGCTGCGCCTGCGCGACAGCCCGGATGACCAGTGCGAAAGCGTCAATGCGTTGATCGACGAGCACATCCAGCACGTCAAGGCACGCATCGATGGGCTGCAGGCACTGCAGGCGCAACTGCTGGAACTGCGTCAGCACTGCCATCCCAAGGAGGTCCAGTGCTCGATCCTGCAGCATCTTGAGGTCAATGGCGCAGTAACGGCGCCAGAGGCGGAGCATTCACATGTGGGCAGAAGCCACGGGCACTGATTAAGGTACCTGTAGGAGCGGCGGTGCGGCGACCCGACTTGACCCGCGATGCGGTCTGTCAATCACATCGCATCGCGGGTCAAGCCCGCTCCTACAGGATCAGACCGCCATCGGCGCCGTCATTGGCGCGTGGTGCTCGTAGCCTTCGAGGCTGAAGTCGCTCGGTTCGATCTTCTCTAGCCACTCTGGCTCGTACACGCCAGTCTTGGCGAATTCCGGCACGCGATCACTGATCACCAGCTTCGGCGCAGCCAGCGGCTCGCGCTTGAGCTGTTCGCCCAGCATGTCCAGGTGGTTTTCGTAGACATGCGCATCACCGATGAAATAGGTGAACCAACGCGGCGTGTAGCCGGTCAGGCGGCCCATCAGCGACAGCAGTGCGGCGCCTTCGGTGAGGTTGAACGGCGTGCCCAGGCCCAGGTCGTTGGAGCGGATGTAGAGGGTCAGGGAAATTTCCCTGGTCTCGACATTCGGGTGGAACTGGTACAGCAGGTGGCACGGCGGCAGGGCCATTTCGTCGAGCTGGGCGCAGTTCCAGCCGTGGAACAGGATGCGCCGGCTGCCCGGGTCGTTGTGGATGGTGTCGATGCACTGGCGGATCTGGTCGATGGCCTTGTACAGCACCACGAAGGCTTCGCCGTCTTCCTCGGCCTGGGCGATCTGCTGGAAGCCCTGGCTCTTGGCCAGTTCGATGGCCGCCGGGTTGCTCAGCGGGATGCGCTTGTAGGCCGGCCACTGGCGCCATTGCACGCCGTAGATCTCGCCAAGGTCGTCATGGCCCTGGCGAAACGGGTTGGCCAGCCACTGGGCGTTTTCGTTGGCGTTCTGGTCCCAGACCTTGCAGCCCAGCTCACGGAACTCGCCGGCGTTCTTCACGCCACGCAGGAAGCCGACCATCTCGCCGATGGCCGACTTGAACGCCAGCTTGCGGGTGGTGATGGCCGGGAAGCCCTTCTGCAGGTCGAAGCGCAGCATGGCGCCAGGCAGGCTGATGGTGCGGATACCGGTACGGTTACCTTGGAGGGTGCCGTTTTCGATGACGTCGCGGACCAGATCTAGATACTGTTTCATGGCTTACCTGTAGCAAAGACGGCAGGGGATCGCCCTGCCGTGGAAATTCAAACGGCGGCCTTGACCGTGGGTTTGCGGTTGTAGGCCCACCAGATCAGGAAGATGCCACCGACAATCATCGGCACGCAGAGCAACTGACCCATGGTCAACCAGCCGAAGGCGATGTAGCCAAGCTGGGCATCGGGTACCCGCACGAACTCTACGATGAAACGGAAAATACCGTAGAACAGCGCGAACATGCCGGAAACGGCCATGGTCGGGCGCGGTTTGCGCGAGTACAGCCAAAGGATCAGGAATAATGCCACACCTTCCAGGGCGAACTGGTACAGCTGCGACGGGTGACGCGGCAACTGCGCCGGGTCGCTGAACGGCGGGAAGACCATCGCCCACGGCACATCAGTGGCCTTGCCCCACAACTCGGCGTTGATGAAGTTGCCGATACGCCCCGCACCAAGGCCGATCGGTACCAGTGGCGCAACGAAGTCCATCAGCTCGAAGAACGACTTGTTGTTGCGCTTGCCGAACCACAAGGCGGCGAGCATCACGCCGATAAAGCCGCCGTGGAACGACATGCCGCCCTTCCACACTTCGAGGATCAAGGTCGGGTTGGCCAGGTAGGCGTGCAGGTCATAAAACAGCACGTAGCCCAACCGCCCGCCGACAATTACGCCCATGGACAGCCAGAACACCAGGTCCGAGAGTTTTTCGCGGCTCCAGGTCGGGTCGAAGCGGTTCAGGCGACGCGAGGCCAGCAGCCAGGCGCCGCCGATGCCGACCAGGTACATCAGACCGTACCAATGGATTTTGATCCATTTCAGGTCAAGGGCTACTGGATCTATCTGCGGATAAGGCAGCATGGTGACTCCTCTCGTTAAAGCAAAAAGCTAAGACCGACGCAAAACAGCAGCGCGGCGAACAGCCGCTTGAGCAGGCGTGGCGACAGTTTATGTGCCAGGCGCGCGCCGAAGCGGGCGAAAAACATGCTGGTCAGGGCAATCCCCAGCAGCGCCGGCAGGTACACAAAACCCAGGCTATGGGCGGGCAGGTGCGGGTCGTGCCAGCCGAGCCAGATGAAACTCAGGGCGCTGGCCACCGCAATCGGAAAGCCGCAGGCCGACGAGGTTGCCACCGCCTGCTGCATCGGCAGGCTGCGCCAGGTCAGGAACGGCACGGTCAACGAACCGCCGCCAATGCCGAAGATCGCCGAGGCCCAGCCGATCACGCTGCCGGCGAGGGTCAGCCCGGGCTTGCCAGGGATGCCGCGGCTGGCCTTGGGCTTGAGGTCGAGGGCCATCTGCGCGGCGATCACCAGAGCGAACACGCCGATGATCTTTTGCAGCATCGGCCCCTGAATGGCCGAGGCGGTCTTGGCACCGATACCCGCACCGACCAGGATCCCCAGGGTCATCCAGACAAAGATCGGCCACTGCACCGCGCCCTTGCGGTGGTGCTCGCGGATGGCATTGACCGAGGTGAAGACAATGGTCGCCAGCGAGGTGCCCACCGCCAGGTGGGTCAGCACCGACGCGTCGAAGCCTTGCAGGGTGAAACTGAACACCAGCACCGGCACGATGATAATGCCGCCACCGACCCCAAACAGCCCGGCCAGCACGCCTGCGCAGGCGCCCAGCGCCAGATAGAGCACGAATTCCATTGTCGCCCCCGTAAATTCAGTCCGGCATGGTAACGGAAGGTAGGCCTGCGGCTCTAGTGAAGACACATTAAGTCGATGGATCGCGTCGGACGCTATCGGTAGAGTGGGCAAAAACACAGAGGTCCACCTATGTGTCTGATCGCCTTTGCCTGGCGGCCTGGGCATGCCCAGCCGCTGATCGTCGCGGCCAACCGTGATGAGTTCTACGCCCGCCCCAGCCGCGTACTGGGGGCCTGGGAAGATGCGCCCGGGGTTTACGCCGGGCGCGACCTGGAAGCCGGCGGCACCTGGCTGGGGGTCGGCCCCAACGGCCGCTTTGCCGCGCTGACCAATATCCGCGACCCGCAGCAACCCCAGGGCACGCGCTCGCGCGGCGAGCTGGTGGCGGCGTTTTTGCGCGGGGAGATTGGGGTTGAGGCTTACCTGGATCAGGTGGCCAGCCGCAGCCAGCAATATTCGGGGTTCAACCTGCTGGTCGCCGACAGCACGCAACTGGGTTACCTGAATGCCCGGCAAGCCACGCCGCAGCTGCTGGGCGCCGGGGTTTACGGGTTGTCCAACGCCGGCCTGGATACGCCCTGGCCAAAGCTGGTCAAGGCGCGTGCGGGCTTGCAATTGCAACTGGCCGATCCACAGCCGCAGCGCTTGCTGGAGTTACTTGGGGATAACCTGCCGGCGGCAGACAGCGAGCTGCCAGAGACCGGCGTCGGCCTGGGTACCGAGCGGTTATTGTCGAGCGTGTTTATTGCCAGCCAGAACTACGGGACCCGAGCCAGTACCGTGCTGATTGTCGAGGCCGATGGCCGGCGACATTTAGTGGAGCGCAGTTTTGGACCGCTTGGCGGGCATCTGGGGGAGGTGTGTTTGCAGGTCTGACGCTATCGCTGGCAAGCCAGCGATGGGCTGCAAAGCAGCCCCCAAACCTCACAAAGGCTTGCCCACTCCCGGCCCGATCATCCGCGCCAGGCCCAGGTTCTTCAGGGCCAGCTGCAGCGAGCTGTGGATAACTTGCGGGTTGTCGATGCCCATGGCCTGGGCCAGCAGTTCCTTGGACTTGCTCATGCTGACCTGACGCAACATCCACTTCACCTTGGGCAGGTTGGTAGCGTTCATCGACAGGCTGTCGAAACCCATGGCCATCAGCAGCACCGCCGCCGCCGGGTCACCGGCCATCTCGCCGCAGATGCTCACCGGCTTACCTTCGGCGTGGGCATCGCGCACCACGTTCTGCAGGGCCTGGAGCACCGCCGGGTGCAGGTAGTCATAGAGGTCGGCGACGCGCGGGTTGTTGCGGTCGACCGCCAGCAAATACTGGGTCAGGTCGTTTGAGCCGACCGAGAGGAAGTCCACCTGGCGCGCCAGCTCGCGGGTCTGGTACACCGCCGCAGGGATTTCGATCATCACCCCCACCGGCGGCATCGGCACGTCGGTGCCTTCGTCGCGCACTTCGCCCCAGGCCCGGTGGATCAGGTGCAGGGCTTCTTCGAGTTCGTGAATACCGGAAATCATCGGCAGCAGAATGCGCAGGTTGTTCAGGCCTTCACTGGCCTTGAGCATGGCGCGGGTCTGCACCAGGAAGATTTCCGGGTGGTCGAGGGTGACGCGAATACCGCGCCAGCCGAGGAACGGGTTGTCTTCCTTGATCGGGAAGTACGACAGCGCCTTGTCGCCGCCGATATCCAGGCTGCGCATGGTCACCGGCAGCGGGTGGAAGGCCGCCAGTTGCTCGCGATAGATCGCCAGCTGCTCCTTCTCACTGGGGAAGCGCTGGTTGATCATGAACGGCACTTCGGTGCGGTACAGGCCGACGCCTTCGGCGCCACGCTGCTGGGCGCGAGCGACATCGGCAAGCAGCCCGGTGTTGACCCACAGCGGCATGCGGTGGCCATCGAGGGTCACGCAAGGCAGTTCGCGCAGGGCGTCAAGGCCCTGGGCCAGCTGGCGTTCTTCTTCGACGACTTCGGCGTACTGCTTGCGCAGCACTTCGCTGGGGTTGGTGTAGACCTCGCCCTTGTAGCCATCGACGATCATGTCGATGCCGTCGACCTTGGAATACGGCAGGTCGACCAGGCCCATGACGGTCGGAATGCCCATGGCCCGGGCCAGGATGGCAACGTGGGAGTTGCCCGAGCCCAGTACCGAGACCAGGCCGACGAGTTTGCCTTCCGGCACTTCGCCGAGCATCGCCGGGGTGAGTTCTTCGCTGATGAGAATGGTGTTGTCGGGATAGACCAACGACAGCTGACGGGCCTCCTGCAGGTAGGCCAGCAGTCGCCGGCCCAGATCCTTCACGTCCGAAGCCCTCTCGCGCAGGTAGGCGTCGTCCATCAGTTCGAAGCGATTGACGTGCTCGCCGACCACCTGGCGCAGCGCGCCCTGGGCCCATTGGCCGGTCTTGATCACCTGCACCACTTCACCGCCCAGGGCCGCGTCTTCGAGCATCATCAGGTAGACGTCGAACAGCGCGCGCTCTTCCGGGCGCAACTGGGTGGCGAGTTTGGCGGAGAGGTTGCGCATGTCTTCGCGCACCCCTTCCAGGGCGTTGTTGAACAGTTTCAGTTCGGCGTCGATGTCATCAACGGTCTTGTCCGGCACCACATCGAGGTCGGCCGGTGGCAACATGACCACCGCCTTGCCCACCGCAGCGCCGGGTGAACCGGGCACACCGACGAACTTGGCCTCCTGGATACCCTTGCCCTGACGGCCCAGGCCACGGATCGAACCGGTGGCCTCGGCATGGGCGATAACCCCGGCCAGCTGCGCGCTCATGGTCACCAGGAAGGCTTCTTCGCCCTCGTCGAACTGGCGCCGCTCCTTTTGCTGGATGACCAACACCCCGACCACGCGACGGTGGTGGATGATCGGCGCACCGAGAAAGGAAGCAAAGCGCTCCTCGCCGGTTTCAGCAAAGTAGCGATAACGCGGGTGGTCGGCGGCGTTTTCCAGGTTCAGCGGCTCTTCGCGCGTGCCGACCAGGCCCACCAGGCCCTCGTTGGGGGCCATGCTGACCTTGCCGATCGAGCGCTTGTTCAGGCCCTCGGTGGCCATCAGCACGAAGCGGTTGGTCTCGGGGTCGAGCAGGTAGACGGAGCAGACCTGACTGCCCATGGCCTCTTTTACGCGCAACACAATGATCCCCAACGCCGTCTTGAGATCCTTGGCGGAGTTAACTTCCTGGACGATCTTGCGCAGCGTATTGAGCATGGCTCGGGGTCGAACTCCGTCGTCAGTCGCGCGCCAGCAGGCGCGGGGCAAGCTCTTTGAGAGCGC
This sequence comes from Pseudomonas sp. B21-035, assembly GCF_024748945.1. Lineage (NCBI taxonomy): Bacteria > Pseudomonadati > Pseudomonadota > Gammaproteobacteria > Pseudomonadales > Pseudomonadaceae > Pseudomonas > Pseudomonas sp. B21-035. Next base: position 232,843 of record NZ_CP087179.1, on the reverse strand, counting down.
GGCGGTAAACCTCGCGCTTGAATGTCACCACCTGGCCCAGCGGATACCAATAGCTGACCCAGCGCCAGCCGTCGAACTCCGGTTTACCGGTCAAGTCCATCCGCACCCGTTGCTCGTTGGAGACCAGGCGCAGCAGGAACCATTTCTGTTTCTGGCCGATGCACAGCGGTTGGCTGTGGGTACGGACCAGGCGTTGGGGTAAACGATAACGCAACCAGCCGCGGGTGCAGGCAAGAATTTCAACATCATCTCGCTCCAGCCCCACTTCTTCGTTCAGCTCGCGGTACAGGGCATCTTCCGGCGTTTCCTCGGGGTTGATACCTCCCTGGGGAAACTGCCAGGCATCCTGGTTGATCCGTCGAGCCCATAGCACCTGCCCAAGATCATTCGTCAGAATGATCCCGACATTGGGGCGAAAACCATCGGGGTCGATCACGGCAGCAACCTCGCAAACGCATGTCACGGCATTGTTCCACAAAGGTCACAAGGCCAGCAACGCGCCTGTTTACCTTATGTGCACCGATGTGAAAAGTCCGTATTCTGTGGGACTTTTCAGATGTTATGCGAGTGACTTAAATGCGCCTGGCTTTATTCGATCTGGACAACACGCTCCTTGGTGGCGACAGCGACCACGCTTGGGGTGACTACCTGTGCGAACGCGGCATTCTCGACCCGGTCGAGTACCAGAACCGCAACGACGCCTTCTATCAGGACTATCTGGCCGGCAAGCTGGACCTGAACGCCTACCTGAACTTCAGCCTGGAAATCCTCGCGACCACGGAAATGGCGCAACTCGACGAATGGCATCGCGACTTCATGCGCGACTGCGTCGAGCCGATCATCCTGCCCAAGGCCCTGGCCCTGCTGAAAAAGCACCAGGATGCCGGCGACAAACTGGTGATCATCACCGCCACCAACCGTTTCATCACCGGCCCGATCGCCAAGCGCCTGGGCGTACAGACCCTGCTGGCGACCGAATGCGAAATGCTCGACGGCCGTTTCAGCGGGCGCAGTACCGATATACCCTGCTTCCGTGAAGGCAAAGTGACGCGTCTGAACCGCTGGTTGCTGGAAAACGGCTACAGCCTGGACGACAGCTACTTCTACAGCGACTCGATGAACGACCTGCCGCTGCTGGAGAAGGTGGCCAACCCGGTCGCCGTCGATCCGGACCCGAACCTGCGCGCCGAAGCTGAAAAGCGCGGTTGGCCGGTGATCAGCCTGCGCGATTGATCGCCGCTATGGGAGCGACTGCTCGCTCCCACCGAAGCCCGCATGATCAGACCGGCTTGGCACCCATCAGCCCGGCGATGGCGATAAAACAGACACCGCTGAACACCGCCAGCGCCAGGGTGAATTTCGGGTTGCCCACAGTCGGCGCCGTGCGCAGGCGGTTGACCCGCGCCAGCAGCCAGAACCAGCTGAACGCTGCGAAGGTGTAGATCACGCTGGACCCCAGCACCCAGGTCTGGCCCAGCGGCCAGCCGATCAGGTGCACCAGCCACCAGCCGGTAAAGGGCATGCTCACCAGGCAGATGCCCATCAACAGCCAGACAAACACCAGCGGCCGGGCCATCAGCCGGGTGTGGGCACTGGCATCGCCCTTGCGGCGCGCGATAAAGGTCCAGATCGCCAGCCCCAGGGCGCTGCCCAGCAGCAACACGGTGGCCAGGATGTGGGCGATTTTCAGGGTAGTCAGCAGTTCCATTTCTTATTTCTTCCTCAGGCGTTGCCCAACAGCGTAGACGCTCAGCCCAGGAACAGCCGGTACGCCGGGTTATCGGTTTCGTCCCAGTACGGGTAGCCAATCTTGGCCAGCGCCGCCGGCACCAGGTGGCGCTCATCATCCGGTACCTGCAGGCCGGCGACCACGCGACCATCGGCCGCGCCATGGTTGCGATAGTGGAACATCGAGATGTTCCAGCGCCCGCCGAGCTTGTTGAGGAAGTTGAACAGCGCCCCCGGACGCTCCGGGAACTCGAAACGCAGCACCAGCTCGTCGCTGACCCGCGCCGCATGGCCGCCGACCATGTGGCGGATATGCAGCTTGGCCAGCTCGTTGTCGGTCAGGTCGAGCACCGGGAAGCCTTGCTCGGTCAGGCTCTGGATCAGCGCGCTACGCGGGTCGGTATCCGGATGGGTCTGCACGCCGACAAAGATGTGTGCTTCGCCGTCGGCATGGTAGCGGTAGTTGAATTCGGTGATCTGGCGCTTGCCCACCGCCTCGCAGAAGGCCTTGAAGCTGCCCGGCTGCTCGGGGATGGTCACGGCGATGATGGCTTCGCGGCCCTCGCCCAGCTCGGCGCGCTCGGCAACATGGCGCAAGCGGTCGAAGTTGACGTTGGCGCCGGAGTCGATGGCCACCAGGGTCTGGCCGGCCACGCCATTGAGTTCGACGTACTTCTTGATCCCGGCAACACCCAGAGCCCCGGCAGGTTCGGTGATCGAGCGGGTATCGTCGTAGATATCCTTGATGGCTGCGCAGATCTCGTCGGTACTGACGGTAATCACCGCGTCGACGTAGTCCTTGCAGATGTCGAAGGTGTGCTGGCCGATCTGCGCCACCGCCACGCCATCGGCAAACAGCCCGACCTGCGGCAATACCACGCGTTCACCCGCAGCCATGGCGGCCTGCAGGCAGTTGGAGTCGTCCGGCTCGACGCCGATCACTTTGATTTCCGGGCGCAGGTACTTCACGTAGGCGGCGATGCCGGCGATCAGGCCGCCACCACCGACCGGGACGAAGATCGCGTCCAGCTGACCCGGGTGCTGACGAAGGATCTCCATGGCCACGGTGCCCTGCCCGGCGATGGTGTGCGGATCGTCATAGGGGTGGATGTAGACATAACCCTTCTCGTCCACCAGCTTCAGCGAATAAGCCAGCGCTTCCGGGAACGAGTCACCGTGCAGCACCACCTTGCCGCCGCGCGAACGCACGCCTTCGATCTTGATCTCGGGGGTGGTCTTGGGCATCACGATGGTGGCCTTGATCCCCAGCTCACGGGCCGCCAGGGCCACGCCCTGGGCGTGGTTTCCAGCCGATGCGGTGACCACGCCACGGGCCAGTTCCTCGGCGCTGAGCTGGGCCAGCTTGTTATAGGCACCGCGAATCTTGAACGAGAACACCGGCTGCAAGTCTTCACGCTTGAGCAGGATGTTGTTGCCCAGACGCTTGCTCAGCTGGCCGGCGGTCTGCAACGGAGTTTCGACGGCGACGTCGTAAACGCGCGAGGTGAGGATCTTCTTGACGTACTGTTCGAGCATCGGGAAAGCATCACTGAGCGGTTGGGCGGGGTTTGCGAGTCTACCCCAGCGCCCTGTCGGGCGACCACAGCAAGGCAGCGGTTTTAGCCGCTATACTACGCGCCTTCACGATACTCCTCCCCGCTTCGGAGCCCGCATGACCCAGGACCAACTCAAACAGGCTGTCGCCCAGGCCGCTGTCGATTTCATTCTGCCCAAGCTCGACGACAAGAGCATCGTCGGCGTCGGCACCGGCTCGACCGCCAACTGCTTCATTGACGCCCTGGCCAAGCACAAGACCGCCTTCGACGGCGCGGTCGCCAGCTCCGAAGCGACCGCGGCACGCCTGAAGGGTCATGGCATTCCGGTGTACGAGCTGAACACTGTCAGTGACCTGGAGTTCTACGTCGACGGCGCCGACGAAAGCGACGAGCACCTGAACCTGATCAAGGGTGGTGGCGCGGCCCTGACCCGCGAGAAGATCGTTGCCGCCGTGGCCAAGACCTTCATCTGCATCGCCGACGCCAGCAAGCTGGTACCGGTGCTGGGCGCCTTCCCGCTGCCGGTCGAAGTCATCCCCATGGCCCGCAGCCATGTGGCCCGCCAGCTGGTCAAGCTTGGCGGCGACCCGGTGTACCGCGAGGGTGTGCTGACCGATAACGGCAACATCATTCTCGATGTGCACAACCTGCAGATCACCAACCCGGTCGAGCTGGAAAGCCAGATCAACGCGATTGTCGGCGTGGTCACCAACGGCCTGTTCGCGGCGCGCCCGGCGGATCTGCTGTTGCTGGGGACTTCGGAAGGGGTCAAGAGCCTCAAGGCCTGATAGCATCGCGGGGCAAGCCCGCTCCTACAATGTAGGAGCGGGCTTGCCCCGCGATAATGCCTACTCGGTCGGCTTCTTGAACACGTAAAACAGGTTCGGCTCGCTGACCAGGTAAATGGTCCCGGCATCGTCCATGGCGATGCCTTCGGCCTGCGGCACACTCTTGTTCAAGCCCTGAAAACCCTTGCGCAGCGACAAGGTGCTCAACGGCTTGCCCTGCACATCCAGCTCCAGCACCAGTTGCGACTCATCCGACAGCGCCAGCAAGTGGCCGCTGCGCTCATCGAACTGCAAGCTCGACAGATCCCGCACAAACAACCGCGAATCACGCTTCTGGTCCTGTACCACATGCACCGCATACGGCTGCTCGGGGTTGTCGTGGGGGAAGCCATGCACCTCGTAGATCAGCATCGGGTCGCGCTCCTTGGCGACGAACAGACGCTTGCCGGCCGAGTCGTAGGCCAGGCCCTCAAAGCCTTTGTTGCCATTGAGGCCAATGCCCAGGGTCAGCTGTTCGGCATCCTTGGCGTCGAGAAACGGCGTGTTGTCGGTCAGGCGCACGCGAATCAGGCGCTGCTCGCGCTCATCGGTAATCACGTAGCTGTTGGCGCCGACGTACTCCACCGCCTCCGGATCACCAAAGCCGGTCAACGGCACGCGCCTCAGGATACGCCCGTCCAGCGACAGCTCGATCAGCTCGGAACGCTTGTTGGTCACGGTGAACAGGCTGTTGCGGTCAGGGTCGAAGGTCAGCGCCGAGATATCGTCGTCCAGGCCTTCGATGGGTTGCGCCTCAAGCACCACCTGGTATTGATCCAGGCCGATGCTCTGCTCGAACGGCTGCCACCAGGTCTTGAGGTTGAACCAGCCGCGCTCGAACAAACGGTATTGCTGCCCGGCAACGGCGACCAGGAGCAAGGCGAGCAGGCTCGCAACCAGGAAAATCAGCGGCAGGCGGATGTAGCGACGCATTCAGGTGGACTCTTTGGGTGACAGCCTGAATCTTCCCACACTCAACTGAAGCGAAACTTAAATCCTGACGTAGGAAAAGTCTGAAATCACGGCTTTTTGAAACGATAGAACAAGTCCGGCTCACTGACGATGTACAGCGTGCCGTGTTCGTCCATCGCCACGCCTTCGGCGCGCGGAATTCGCTTCTTCAGGCCGTTGAAGCCGCCCAGCAGGGTCATGAAGCTGACCTGCTCGCCCTTCTCGTCCAGCTCCAGGAGCATGTTGGAGTCAGCCGACAGCACCAGCAGATGCCCGGTGCGCGGGTCGACACCCAGCGCCGAGAGGTTGCGCAGGTCCAGTTCGTCGCTTGGCAGCGGCTGCTTGTCGCCGGTCAGCGGGCTGTGGCCGTCGCTTTTCCAGGTGAACAATGCCGGCGGCCGCTCTTCGCCGAGGATGATGCGCTGCTGCAGAGGGTCCCAGGCCACGGCTTCGAAGGCCTTGTTCTGGTTTGCCGAGGGGCCGAGGTCGTATTGGGGGAAATCGGCGATGTTCAGCGACTTGGTGTCGGCAGCAAGGGTGACGATGGTCATCTTGTGATCGCGCTCGTCGACGATCGCCAGGCGCCCGCCTTCAAGCACGGCCACGCCCTCGGGGTTGCTCCAGCCCACCAGGGGCATCTTGCGCAGCACATCGCCTTCAAGGGTCAGTTCGACCAGAAAGGGATTCTTGCCCATGACCGCGAACAGAGTTTTGCTCACCGGGTTGTAGGACAGGTCTGAAGCTTCATCGTCCTCCATGCCCGGCAATACCTTGGCATCGATATCGACCTGGTAGTCCGGCAACCAGATGCTCGCCTGTTGCTCGCTCTGACTTTCGAAACGCTCCTGCAACCAGAGCAGGCCACGGTCATCCCAATGCATGGCGATCGCCACGCCATAGCCGATGATCGCCGCGGCCACCAGCCAGGTGGACCAGCGCAGGGCCAGGCCACGCTTGCGCGCAGGCGGCAGGGAATTGCTCGAAGGAAGAGGAGTGGCCATGGATTTGTGCTCTTTTTGCCAGTTGATAACACCGTACCGGCACATTTCGCAGAGCCAGGTCCGCAAGCATTATCCGGATCGATTGTGAAAAAAATGGCAAAAGCCGACGGGCAGTATGGCAGCCAGTATTTCTGGCTGCCACGTCGGTGGTTCAGAGCACCTGGCTTTCGAAACGGCTGACGCCTGGCAGTTCGAGCACCAGTTGGTCGCCGGGGTTGAGCGGGCCGACGCCAACCGGGGTACCGGTGAGAATCACGTCGCCGGCCAGCAGCGAGAATTGCGTGGCCATGTGCTGGATCATCGGCACGATCGGGTTGAGCATCAGCGCGCTGTTGCCGTCCTGGCGCACCTCACCGTTGAGGGTCAGGCGGATGCCGATGTCAGTCAGGTCTTCAAAGGCACCGACCGGCACGAACGGCGGCAGTACGCAGGCGCCATCGAAGCACTTGGAGCGCTCCCACGGCAGGCCCTTTTCCTTGAGCTGCGCCTGCAGGTCGCGCAGGGTCAGGTCCAGGGCCGGGGCAAAGCCGGAGATGGCGTCGAGCACTTCTTCTTCGGTGGGGCTGGTGGACAGCGACTTGCCGAGCAACACGGCAATTTCCGTCTCGTAGTGCACCGAGCCACGCTCGGTCGGGATCTTGAAGCCGCTGTCCAGCGGCACCACGCAACTGCCCGGCTTGATGAACAGCAGCGGCTCGCTCGGGATCGGGTTATCCAGCTCTTTGGCGTGCTCTGCATAGTTGCGCCCGATGCACACCACCTTGCCCAGCGGAAAGTGAATACGCGTGCCGTCTACATACTGGTGCTGATAGCTCATTACCGACTCCTGGCGCTATTGGATGCTCTTGTGCCTGTGGCTTACTCGACCGCGAAGATCTTGCCCGGGTTCATGATCCCGTTAGGATCGAACGCCGCCTTCACTGCTTTCATGTATTCGATTTCGACCGGCGAACGGCTGTAGGTCAAGTAGTCGCGCTTGGTCATGCCGACACCGTGCTCGGCAGAGATCGAGCCGTTGTACTTCTCGACGGTCTCGAACACCCACTTGTTGACCGTCGCGCACTTGGCAAAGAACTCGTCCTTGCTCAGGTTGTCGGGCTTGAGGATGTTCAGGTGCAGGTTGCCGTCGCCGATGTGGCCGTACCAGACCACTTCGAAGTCCGGGTAGTTATCGGCGACGATCGCGTCGATATCCTTGAGAAACGCCGGTACTTTCGACACGGTCACGGAAATGTCGTTCTTATACGGGGTCCAGTGCGAGATGGTCTCGGAGATGTACTCGCGCAACTTCCACAGGTTCTGCAGTTGCTGCTCGCTCTGGCTCATGACGCCGTCGAGCACCCAGCCCTGCTCGACGCAGTGCTCGAAAGTGGCCAGGGCATCATTGGCCACCTCTTCGTTGCTGGCTTCGAACTCCAGCAAGACATAGAACGGGCAGTCGGTTTCGAACGGTGCCGGCACGTCGCCACGGCCCATGATCTTGGCCAGGGCCTTGTCGGAAAAGAACTCGAAGGCTGTCAGGTCGAGCTTGGCGCGAAAAGCGTGCAGCACCGGCATGATCGAGTCGAAATCCGGGGTACCGAGGACCATCGCCGTGAGGTTGTTCGGCGCCCGATCCAGGCGCATGGTCGCCTCGACCACAAAGCCCAGGGTGCCCTCGGCGCCGATGAACAGCTGGCGCAGGTCGTAGCCGGTGGCGTTCTTGATCAGGTCCTTGTTCAGCTCGAGCAGGTCGCCCTTGCCGGTGACAACCTTGAGGCCGGCCACCCAGTTGCGGGTCATGCCGTAGCGAATAACCTTGATCCCGCCGGCATTGGTGCCGATATTGCCGCCAATCTGGCTGGAACCTGCCGAGGCAAAGTCCACTGGGTAGTAGAGGCCCTTGTCTTCGGCAAAATCCTGTAGCTGCTGGGTAACCACCCCCGGCTGACAGACCACCGAGCGGTCGAACTCGTTGAAATCGAGAATCTGGTTCATGTAGTCGAACGCCACGACCACCTCGCCATTGGCCGCCACCGCTGCAGCTGATAGCCCGGTGCGACCGCCCGACGGCACCAGGGCGACCTTGTGCCGGTTGGCCCAGCGCACGATGGCCTGGACCTGGTCGATGCTCTTGGGGAAGACGATGGCCGAGGGCGCGGGGGCGAAGTGCTTGGTCCAGTCCTTGCCGTAAGCCTCAAGGGAGGCGGCATCGGTCAGCACCTTGCCGGGCTCTACCAGGGTCATCAGCTCATCAATCAGCGCAGAATCGGTCATCGATAGAACTCTCGAACTATTCATAGTCACCCTGAGCACTCTTCACGTCCCAGGGATGGGCGTATCGGGGGGTACTCATGCTAGCATACGCCCCCCGCTGATCGTGCTTCAGGCCGATGCTGCGAGAGCTTCACTTCCCTGCCATTTTTCTCCGGGACACAGGTTTACGCAGATGAGCAAGACTTCTCTCGATAAGAGCAAGATCAAGTTCCTTCTTCTCGAAGGCGTCCACCAATCCGCCGTGGACGTCCTCAAGGCCGCCGGGTATACCAGCATCGAGTACCTCACCGGTTCTCTGCCCGACGCTGAGTTGAAAGAAAAGATCGCTGATGCCCATTTCATCGGCATCCGCTCGCGCACTCAACTGACCGAAGAGGTTTTCGACTGCGCCAAGAAACTGGTCGCTGTCGGCTGTTTCTGCATCGGTACCAACCAGGTTGACCTGAACGCCGCTCGTGAGCGCGGTATCGCCGTGTTCAACGCGCCGTACTCCAACACCCGCTCGGTGGCCGAGCTGGTGCTGGCCGAAGCGATCCTGCTGCTGCGCGGCATCCCCGAGAAAAACGCTTCCTGCCACCGTGGCGGCTGGATCAAAAGCGCGGCCAACTCCTTCGAGATCCGCGGCAAGAAGCTGGGCATCGTCGGCTACGGCTCGATCGGCACGCAACTGTCGGTCCTGGCCGAAAGCCTGGGCATGCAGGTGTTCTTCTTCGACCCGCTGACCAAGCTGCCACTGGGCAACGCGACCCAGGTCACCAGCCTCAACGAACTGCTGGGTCTGGCCGACATCGTCTCGCTGCACGTGCCTGAGCTGCCATCCACCCAGTGGATGATCGGCGAGAAAGAAATCCGCGCGATGAAGAAGGGCTCGATCCTGATCAACGCCGCCCGCGGTACCGTGGTCGAACTGGATCACCTGGCTGCGGCGATCAAGGACAAGCACCTGATTGGCGCCGCCATCGACGTGTTCCCGGTCGAGCCGCGCTCCAACGACGAGCAATTCGAAAGCCCGCTGCGTGGCCTGGACAACGTGATCCTGACCCCGCACATCGGCGGTTCCACCGCTGAAGCCCAGGCCAACATTGGTCTGGAAGTGGCCGAAAAGCTGGTCAAGTACAGCGACAACGGTACTTCCGTGTCGTCGGTCAACTTCCCTGAAGTGGCCCTGCCGGCGCACCCGGGCAAACACCGCCTGCTGCACATCCACGAAAACATCCCGGGCGTCCTCAGCGAAATCAACAAAGTGTTCGCCGAAAACGGGATCAACATCTCCGGTCAGTTCCTGCAGACCAACGAGAAAGTCGGTTACGTGGTGATCGACGTTGACGCCGAGTACTCGGACCTGGCGCAAGAAAAACTGCAACAGATCAAGGGCACCATCCGTTCCCGCGTTCTGTTCTAAGTTTTCCGTGCGACAAAAAAGGGAGGCCGTGATGGCCTCCCTTTTTTATGCCCGCCTTACTTGACGGTAACGGTGATCTTCTTCGACTCGACGCTTGGCTTGAACGGCACGTGGAACTTGTCGCCCAGCACCAGTTGCAGGGTGTGCTTGCCCGGGGTCAGGGTCAGTTTTACTTCAGTCTGTGCCTTGCCGAAGTGCAGCACTTGCGGGCCCGCCGCCAGCGGCGCGTTGTTTTCCGGCAGCAGGCTGGTTGGCAGTACCTGGTCGGCTGCAGGTTCTTGATCGACGTCCACCAGCAAGTGGTGGTGGCCGCTATGCGGGGTCTGATCACCCGCCGGCTTGAGCTCCATGCCCTCGATGCCGAATTTGACGGTGAAGGTCTGGTCGACCGTGGCGCCATCGGCCGGGGAAACGATGAAGACCTTGGCGGCTTTTGGCGGCTCCTGGCTTTTCAGGCCATCGGCGGCAGCGGCAAAGGCCGAGACCCCCATCAGCAATCCGGCGACGGCTGCACGCGAAAATAGGCTTTTCATTCACTTCTCCTGTGTTTTACTTCAATAACCCTTGCCACTGAACGAACGGCAACGGTGGATTACCATAGTCCAAATGCGTCAAAACATGTTTAACAACGGTGACAGAAAAATTTCGCCGCCCGTTAAACATCCTCCACCTGACGTGGTCTTAAGTTGTGTTCGACCGTGACAACACCAGAAAGTCGCGGCGACTCGATTTCACTGCCAAGCATTCAAGGGGCTTAAATGCGTTTTGCCATTGGGGTACTACTTGCCACCCTGCTCAGCCCATGGGCACAGGCCGAGCTGATCGACGACGTCAACGACCGCGGTGAACTGCGCATTGCCGTAGAAGCCAACATGGCGCCGTTCAATTTCAAGGAAAACGACAAGCTGAGCGGCTTCGAAGTCGAGCTTGGACAGTTGCTGGCCAACGAACTGGATGTGCGCGCCGAGTTTGTCGTGGTTGAAGCCAAAGACCTGCTGCAAGGCGTTGAAAGCGGCAGCTACGACATCGCCATCAACCACATCGCCGCTACCCCTGAGCTCAAGGAGCGCCTGGATTTCAGCGAGCCCTACGCGTATTCCAGTGCCCAACTGATCGTGCGCAAGGAAGAAAAGCGCCCGCTGAGTTCCCTCCAGGCCCTCAAGGGCCATAGCCTGGGCGTGGTCCAGGGCAGCCAGTTCGCCGAACAGGCGCGGGTGGTCGAAGGCGTGGACCTGCGCAGCTACGCGGATGCCATGCAGCCGATCAAAGACGTGGCCAGCGACCAGATCGATGCCGCCATCAGCGACCGTTTGCTGGTGCCCTATGCCATCCGCGACAGCCAGCAAGCGGTGAGCAAGGGGGCCACCGTTGGCCCGATCCTGACCCTGGCGATTCCGTTTCAGAAGGGAAACCCGGCGTTCCAGAGCGCTGTGGACAACGCCCTGCAGCGAATCAAGGCCGATGGCCGCTTGAGCGAGCTGTCGCAGAAGTGGTTCGGGATGGATGCGAGCAAGCCGCCGAAGTAACAAAAGCTTCGCGGGGCAAGCCCGCTCCCACCGGGCCCGGTAGGAGCGGGCTTGCCCCGCGATGGTGTTAAAGCTGTTTCAAGGCTTGCTCTGCCGCCTCAAGCTCCAGCTCACTGAACACCTGCACCCCTTCCCGGCGCAGTAACGCCACAGTCACCCCTTCGCCGGTGACTTTGGTGCCACTGAAGGTACCGTCATAAGTCAGCAGATTGCCACACGAAGGACTGCCTGACTTGAGCACCGCGATACGGATGCCATGCCGCCGCACCAGCTCCAGCGCCCGCTGCGCACCGGCCAGAAATTGCACACTGACATCCTCGCCCGTGACGGTCAGTACCTGCGTGTCACCTTCGAGCACCGCTGCGCCCTGGCCACCGGGGATCTCCGCCGGTGGCCGTGGCGTTGCCAAGCCGCCGGCCACTTCAGGGCACAAAGGCACGATGCGCCCCTGGTTTTGCCACTGCTGGAGCAATTCCGGATGGCCGCTGGCGCGTCCGTCATAGCGCACCGGCTGGCCGAGCAGGCAGGCACTGACCAGGACCTTGTGCATCTCAGAACGGCTCGTTGCCACGGCGGCGGAACCAGCCGGTCAACGACAGGCGGTCGCGATGGGCCGGCAGCACCTCATGGGGGACTTCGCCGGAAAGGAATATCACCAGGCAACCGCCAATCGGCGGCACGTCGTGCTCGACATCACCCTTGAGGGTCATGCGTAGCTGGCCGCCATGTTCGGGCTGCCAGCCTTCATTGAGGTAGATCACCGCCGAAACCATGCGCCGGTCGTCGTCGCGAAAGCGGTCAAGATGTTTGCGATAAAAGGCACCCGGCGGATACAGGGCGAAGTGGCACTCGAAGTCCTCAAGACCGAGGAACAGCCCGCGATTGAGGGCCAGGCGCAGGCTGTCCATCAGTGCCAGGTAGTGGTCGCAAGGCTCGGCCTGGCCGGGCTCCAGCCACTGGATGCGGTCGCCGCGGATGCCCTCGCGGACCTCCTGGGCAACGCCCCGACCCACGGCTGCCGGTTCCAGCTCGCCCTCGGCGGCGCGTTTGCGGCACTCGGCCGCCAGCGCCAGGGTCAGAGGCTCTGGAAGAAAGGTATCTTGCTGCGACCAGCCACGGGTGGCCAGGTCGTCGACGATGCGCAACAGCAGGGGGTCATCAGGGGATATGTGCATGTCGCGCATAGTATCGATCTGCTGCGAAATCCGACAGCGCCACTTGGCCGAGAGTATGCAATGGCTTCTCGACAAAGCCCCGCCATGGCAAGGACAATAGCGCCCTGCCGACAGGAGTCCTGAATGCGCCGTTTGTTTTTACTGCTGATGATGATCTGCACCACGCCTGTCTGGGCAGACAGCCTCGACCAACTCTACAAGGTCGCCGGCTGGCCCGAGCAGCGCGCCCACTTTACCGATGCCCTCGATGCCGCCCAGCAGCGCTATCGCAACAGCCTGCCGCCTGCGGTTTACCAGGCGCTGGTCAATAACAGCAATCAGCGCTTCCAGGCCCAGGCCGTGGATAAACGCGCCGAGGCCCAATTGCGCGCCAATCTCAGCGATCCAGCGCCGGCCCTGGCGTTCTTCCAGTCGCCGCTGGGGCGCAAGATCGTCGCCGCCGAACTGCTCGCCACCCGTCGCGACCAGCTGGCCAAGAATGCCAAGGGCCTGCCCAAGGTCCAGGCCAGCGACAACCGCCTGCTGATCATCGGCCACCTGGCCCAGGCCCTGCCGGCCCGTGAAGCCGGTGCCGAAGTGAGCCTGGCGATTGCCGGGGTCGCCGCCGACAGCCTTAGCCAGATGATCCCCGGCCTGCTCGGTGGCGGCCAGGCCCAGGGCCTGCTCGACGGCCAGCGCCAGCGTTTGATGGAGCAGATCGGCAGCGAGCTGAACAACACCTTGCTGTACGTCTATCGCGACCTGTCCGACGCCGAGCTTGAAGAGTTCGCCACCTTTGCCGAATCCGCTGAAGGCAAGGCTTACTACAAGGCGGCCCTGGCGGCGATCCGCGCCGGCCTTGCGGTGGGCCAGGAAACCTCGCAGCTGAAGTGATCAGCCCAGGCGCTGGTCGATGAACTCGAAATAGCGCGCGCGAATCGCCGGCAGCTCGTTGGCCAGGTGATGCCGCGCTTCGGGGATCATCAGGATCCGCGGCGCGGCGAACTTCTCCCCCAGCACCTTGAGGTTGTACGGCCAGTCGACGGTCATGTCGCATTCGCCCTGGATGATCAGCGGCTGGCGCGGGCTGAGCGGCGCCGCCTCGATACGCTTGACCCAATCGAGCAGCGCCCCGACCCAGGCCGTCGGCAGGCGCCTTGGCTGCAGCGGATCGGCCAGCAGGAACGGCAAGAAGGTCGGGTCGTTGCTGTTCTCGCTAAAGCGCCGTTCGATGCCGTTGACGAACGGCTTGAGCACCCGGTAGCTGAACTTCGACCAGCGCCAGGCCCGTGGCCGTACCAGCGGCGCCAGCAGGATCACCTCGCCCTGGGCCGGGCTCTGGGCGCCGTGATGCAGCAGATGGTCGACGACGATGGCGCCACCGGTGCTCTGCCCGAACAGGTGCCAGGGCTGCGGCAACTCAAGGCTGCGGGCCTGCTCGAACAACGCATGCAGCACCTGCTGGTAGGCGCTGAAATCATCGATGCTGGCCCGCTCGCCGCTGGACAGCCCGTGCCCCGGCAGGTCGCAGGAAATCACCGCATAGTGCTGGTCCAGCGCCCAGTCGATGACATGCCGGTACAGGCCCATGTGATCGTAAAAGCCATGCAGCAGAATCAGCGTTGCCACTGGCGCTGCCGGCAGCCACACCTGGCCGACCACCTCGAAACCTGCGGCGTCGAAGCGCCCGAGCCAGCTCTGCGGGGCCTCTTCGCGGGCGGGCAGATCCAGCCCGTAGAAGCGCTGATAGGCCTGGCCCTGCGTCGACAGCGGCTGCCGCGCCGCCAGGGAGGTCAGGCTGGCACGTAGGGAGTCGGGCTGAAATGACGCGGGCATAAAAGAATTCCAGACACAAAAGCGGGTTATTGACCTGTGATATTCATCTGTCGCCGCCGGCATGGCAAGCTAAGCGACTTTTTTCGGACACTGCCGACATGCCCCGCTCGCCCCTGCGTACCCTGCTTGGCCTGTTGCTCGCCGCCCTCTGCGGCGCCGGCCTGTGGTGGGCCTACGACAGTTTTCAGAGCCGCTACCTGCGCACCTTCGACAACCAGACCGCGCTGTTCTCCGGCGACCGCCTGCAACTGCCGGCGGGCATTGCCGGCCCCGGCCCGATCCGCCTGGTGCACTTCTGGGACCCGGCCTGCCCGTGCAACGTCGGCAACCAGCAGCACCTGGGCGAGCTGATCGAGCACTTCGCCCCCCAAGGCGTGGAGTTCTACGTGGTGCAAAAACCCGGCACCCGCGGCCAACTGCCTGCCACCCTCAGTGCGCTCAAACCGCTGGGCGAGCTGCCCGGCGCCGAACACCTGCCGGCCACCCCCGGCGTGGCGATCTGGGACCGTAACGGCCAACTGGCCTACTTCGGCCCCTACAGCGAAGGCGCCACCTGCAACTCCAGCAACAGCTTCATCGAGCCGATCCTGCTCGCCCTGAGCCAGGGCCGCGCCGTCAGCGCCACGCACACCATGGCGGTGGGCTGCTACTGCCCCTGGCAGCCCTAGCGCACCCGCGCAGGGTTGCCCACCACGGTGGCACCCGCCGGCACATCGCGGGTGACCACGCTGCCGGCGCCGATCACCGCGTTGTCGCCCACCGTCACCCCCGGCAGGATGATCGCGCCGCCGCCGATCCACACATTGCTGCCGATCTTCACCGGCCGCCCGCTTTCCAGGCCGCTGCGGCGTAGCGCCGGGTCCAGCGGGTGGTCGGCGGTGTAGATCTGCACCGCCGGGCCGATCTGGCAGTCATCGCCGATGCTTACCGGGGTGACGTCGAGGATCACGCAGTTGAAGTTCATGAACACATTGGCGCCGACACTGATGTTGTAGCCGTAGTCGCAATAGAACGGTGGGCGAATCACCGCGCCGTCACCGACCTTGCCGAAATGCTCGACCAGCAAACCATGGCGCTGCTCATTGAGCAGCTCGGCGCTGTTGTTGTAGCGCTGCATCCAGTGCTTGTTGGCGATCTGTTCGGCCTGCAGCTGCGGGCAGCTGGCGTGATAGAGCTGGCCGCTGAGCATCTTCTGCTTTTCACTGAGACTCATCTTCCCTCCTTTGGGGCTATCCTCTGTCCGACTTTACCTCGATGATCGGACCACACGATCCGCTAAAAAGCACAAGGAGTCACGATGAAGCGCAGCCTGACCTTCCTCGCCGTGGTCATCGCCGCGGCCGCCGGCGGCGGTTACTGGTACGTGCACGGCAAGCTGCCGCAACGCCAGGGCGAGGTTACCCTGAGCAGCCTGCAGGCACCGGTCAATGTGCGCTACGACGCCCGCGGCGTGCCACATATCCAGGCGCAGAACGAGGCCGACCTGTACCGTGCCCTGGGCTATGTGCATGCCCAGGATCGCCTGTTCCAGATGGAGATCATCCGCCGCCTGGCCCGTGGCGAGCTGGCCGAGATCCTTGGCAGCAAACTGGTCGCTACCGACACCCTGTTCCGCAGCCTGCGCATTCGCGAGCAGGCCGAGCTTTACGTCGAACGCCAGGACAAAACCTCGCCCGCCTGGCTGGCCCTGCAGGCCTACCTTGAGGGCGTCAACGCCTGGCAGGACAGCCATCCCAAGCCGATGGAGTTCGACGTGCTGGGCATCTCGCCACGGCCCTTTACCGCCCAGGACACCATCAGCATCGCCGGCTACATGGCCTACAGCTTTGCCGCAGCGTTCCGCACCGAGCCTGCGCTGACCTATATCCGTGACCAGCTGGGCGCCGACTACCTGAAGATCTTCGACCTCGACTGGAACCCGCAAGGCGCCCTGGCCAGCACGCCAGCCCTGGCCGCCAGCGACTGGCAAAGCCTGCAGCAGCTTGCGCAGCTCAGCCAGCAAGCCCTGGGCGATGCCGGCATTCCCCAATACGAAGGCAGCAATGCCTGGGCCATTGCCGGCAGCCGCACGCGCAGCGGCAAGCCGCTGCTGGCCGGCGACCCGCATATCAGTTTCGCCGTGCCATCGGTGTGGTACGAGGCGGAACTGAGCGCGCCCGGCTTCAACCTCTACGGCTATCACCAGGCGCTGAACCCCTTCGCATCACTCGGGCACAATCGCGACTTCGGCTGGAGCCTGACCATGTTCCAGAACGATGACGTCGACCTGATCGCCGAACAGGTCAACCCCGACAACCCCGAGCAAGTGAAGATCAACGGCCAGTGGCAAACCCTGAGCCAGACCCACGAACAGATCGCGGTGAAGAATGAGGCGCCGGTGGACATCACCCTGCGCCGCTCGCCCCATGGGCCGATCGTCAACACGGTACTGGGCGACATGGCGGGCCCGACGCCGATTGCCGTGTGGTGGGCGTTCCTGGAGACCGAGAACCCGATCCTCGATGGCTTCTACCAGGTCAACCGTGCCGACACCCTCGACAAGATGCGCGCCGCGGCGGCGAAGATCCAGGCACCCGGGCTCAACCTGATCTGGGCCAACGCCCGTGGCGATATCGGCTGGTGGGCGGCGGCGCAGTTGCCGATTCGCCCTGCCGGAGTCAACCCGGGCTTCATTCTCGATGGCAGTACGGCGCAGGCCGACAAGCTCGGTTTTTATCCTTTCAGCGCCAACCCGCAGGCGCAGAACCCGGCCAGCGGCTACATCGTCTCGGCCAACTTCCAGCCGCCAGCGAACATACCGGTGCCGGGCTATTACAACCTGGCCGACCGTGGCCAGCGCCTGAACCAGCACCTGGCCGACCCGCAGATCAAGTGGGACCAGCAAAACAGCCAGGCGCTGCAACTGGACACCGCCACCGATTACGGCCCGCGCACCCTGGCGCCGCTACTGGCAGTGCTGCGCGAAGTGGCCGAGGGCGATCAGGAGAAGGAACTGGTCGAGCAACTGGCGGCGTGGAATGGTGACTATCCGGTGGACTCGGTCAGTGCCACGCTGTTCAACCAGTTCCTCTACGAACTGGCCTACGCGGCGCTGCACGACGAGCTGGGCGACACCTGGTTCCAGACCCTGATCAGCACCCGCGCCATCGACGCCGCATTGCCGCGCCTGGCGGCCGACGTCGCTTCACCCTGGTGGGGCAAACAGGGCAGCAGCGAGCAAGGCGATCGCACCGCAGCGGTGAAGCAGGCCTGGGGCAACACCCTGGCGCACCTGCGCGAGACCTTCGGCAACGACCCGGCAGGCTGGCAATGGGGCAAGGCACACACCCTGACCCACAACCACCCATTGGGGCTGCAGAAGCCGCTCAACCTGTTGTTCAACGTCGGCCCGTTCGCCGCGCCGGGCAGCCATGAAGTGCCCAACAACCTGTCGGCGAAAATCGGCCCGGCGCCATGGCCGGTGACCTATGGGCCATCGACCCGGCGCCTGATCGACTTTGCCGATGCCGGCCAGGCCCTGACCATCAACCCGGTCGGGCAAAGCGGGGTGTTGTTTGACCGCCACTATGGCGACCAGGCCAAGGACTATATCGAGGGCCGCTACCACAAGGCGCAGATGGGGGTGATTCCGGCGCAGAGCACCTTGAAGCTGGTGCCTTGAAAGCTTCGCGGGGCAAGTCGGGTCGCCGCACCGCCGCTCCTACCGACACTGATGGGAGCGGCGGTGCGGCGACCCGACTTGCCCCGCGATTGATCAGCCCTGCCAGTTACCGCCTTCGACAATCACGCTCTCAGGCTTGGTGTCATCGCTCAGTTCCTTGCGCACATACTGGTCATACAGCTTGAGCAGGTACTTCTGCTCGCCCAGGCGCGCCAGTTCGGCGTTGACCCAGTCGCGCAGCTCGATGTTGCCCTTCTTCACCGCCGGTGCAATCGGCGCTTCCTCACCGAGTTTTTCTTCCAGCACGCGGTAGCCCGGGTTCTGTTTCGACCAGCTGAACAGGATCAGGTTGTCCTGGGCATAGGCATCACCACGACCACTGGCCAGGGCCTGCAGCGACTCGGTGTTCTTCTCGAACTTGAGCAGCTTCCAGTCCGGATGGTTCTTGGTCAGCCAGATATCGGCGGTGGTGCCGGTGGTGACGATGGTGGTCTTGTCGGCCAGGTCATCGAGTTTTTTCACGCTGCTGCCTTCCGGCACCAAGGCCTGCACGGCCACCCGCAGGTTGGGGTTGGTGAACTCCACCGCTTCCTTGCGCTCCGGGGTCACGGTCATGTTGGCCAGGATCAGGTCGACCTTGTCGCTTTGCAGGAACGGAATACGGCTGGCAGGCTCGACCGCCACGAACTCGACCTTGTTCTCGTCGCCGAGCAGGTCCTTGGCAAACTGGCGGCCGATGTCGGTATCAAAACCGACATAGCGCCCGGCCTCATCGACAAAGCCGAATGGCGGCTTGTCGGTGAAGACGCCGACGATCAGCTTGTCGCGGGCCTTGATGGTTTCCAGGTAGCTGGTGGCTGGGGCGGCGCCAGCGGCGGCCGGCTTGCCCGGTTCTTCAGCCTTGTTGCAGCCGGCCAGCAAGGCCAGGCCGAGTAGGGACAACAGCAGTTTCGACGTCTTGGCAGTTTTCATGACAATTCCTTTGCGGGTGTTTTGGGCAGGCTTTCAACAAAGGAGAATTTCTCCAGGAACTGCTGCGCGCGTGCGCTCTGCGGGTTCGTAAAGAAGCTCTCGGGGTCGCGCTGTTCAAGGATCCTGCCGGCCTCCATGAACACGATGCGGTCGGCCACCGCGCGGGCGAAGGCCATTTCATGGGTGACGATGAGCAGGGTCATGCCGTCGCGCGCCAGGCCCTGGATTACTTGCAGCACTTCCTTGACCATTTCCGGGTCGAGCGCTGCGGTGACTTCATCGAACAGCATCACTTGCGGGTTCATGCACAGCGAGCGGACGATGGCGATGCGTTGCTGCTGGCCCCCGGAAAGCTGGCGCGGGAAGGCGTCGCGCTTGTCCAGCAGGCCAACCCGGGCCAGCAGGGCTTCGGCCTGGGCCTGGGCCTCGCGGCGCTCGCGCTTTTGCACCTTGAGCGGGCCGAGCAGCAGGTTGTCGATCACCCTCATGTGGCCGAACAGGTGATAACTCTGGAACACCATGCCGACCTGCTGGCGCACCTGGCGCCAGTCGGTGCCAGGCGTCAGCAGCTCTTCACCGGCCAGGCGCAGGCTGCCGCTGTGGGCGCTTTCCAGGCCATTGAGGCAACGCAGCAAAGTGCTCTTGCCGCAGCCGCTGGGGCCGAGGATCACCACCACTTCACCGCTGCGCACCTGCAGGTCGACGTGGTCGAGCACCTGCTGCTCGCCGAAGAATTTATTGAAGCCCTTGAACTCGATCAGTGCGCTCATGCGTGTGTCCAGCGACGCTCCAGCGCGCGCGAGGCGGCTGACAGCGGGTAGCAAATGAAGAAGAAGAACAGGAACAGCGCGCCGTAGATCAGCACCGACTCGTAGGTGCGTTCGATGATCTGCTGGCCGACCTTGATCACATCGACCACGCCGATCAGCACGGCCAGCGAGCTGGTCTTGATGATCCGCGTGTAGATGTTGATGGTCGGCGGGGTCATGCGCTTGAGCGCCTGGGGCAGCAGCACGTAGCCGTACAACTGCACACCGGACAGGCCGATCGACAGCCCCGCTTCACGCTGCCCGCGCGGCAACGACTGCAGAGCCCCGCGCACCACCTCGCCGACTTCGCTGGCGCCCCACAACGACAGCACCAGCACCGCACACCAGAAGCTTGGGATGCTCACGGCAAAGAAAATCGGCAGGCCGAAGAACAGCAGGTACAACCAGACCAGCACCGGAATCGCCCGAAACAGCTCCAGGTAGATGCGCAGCAGCAGGTTCACACTGCGTTTGCCCAAGGTCGCCAGCACGCCGTAGAGCACGCCGCCGAGGGTGGCAAAGAGGATGCTCAGCGCCGAAATCGCCAGGGTTTGCGCAGCGCCCTTGCCCAGTTGCGGCAAAGACACCAGCAACAACTCAAGACCCGAACTGGCCATGTTGCAGCCTCCGTTCCAGGCGGCTGAGCAGCAGCGACAAAGGCAGGAACAACAGCACGCAGATCAGCGTCAGCACCGCGAGCATCTCGTAAGTCTTGTAGTACAGGGCGATGTAGCTCTTGGTGGTGTAGAGGATCTCTGGCACCGCCACCGCCGACACCACGGTGGTTTCCTTGAGCAAAAAGATGAAGTTGGCGAACAGCGCCGGCAGGCTGAGGATCCCCGCCTGCGGCAGGATCACATGGCGCAGCAGCTGGCTTTCCGACAGGCCGATCGAGCGGCCGGACTCCAGTTGCGCCACCGGCACCGCCTCGACGCCGGCGCGCAGCACCTCGGTGAGGTAGGCGCCGCCGAGGAAGGTCATGGTGATGATCGCCGCGGCGAACCCGGAAATCTTCAGGCCCAGTTCCGGCAAGGCGAAGTAAACGAAGAACAGCTGGATCAGCAGCGGCGTGTTGCGCGCCAGCTCCACGTAGAGTTTGACCAGGCGCTGCAGGTACGGCGTGCGGTAAACCAGAATCGCGGCGTTGACCAGCGCCACCAGCAGCGAAGTACCGATGGCGATCAGGCCGACTTGCAGTGTGACGCCCACCGCCTTGAGAAAGGCTGGCAATGTGCTAAGGATAAAGGCGAAGTCGAAGCTCATGGAGTGAGCCTCGGCAGACGATGACGATGCGACATGGACAGGATCTCGGACCGGCCCGAGGGTAAACGGGCGGCTCTACACAGGGGTTGTCAGTGCGGGTGAGCACAATAGGTAGACTCTAAAGGTATAAAAATATTTCTTTAAATACCTTTATTGCATATTGATATCACCCAAACAGCTAACCTGCGAAATCCTTGGCGGTGACGGGATCTTTCTGCTGAAAATGCCATCCAAGCGCTGTCGACCCATCACACCAACAAGGAAGACAAAGGATGAATAGCGCCCCCACTCTCGATGCAAAAGAACTGATCAAGTGGCTGACGGCATTGCGCCGGGCGGTCAATGCGGGGAATTGAAAGCACTGTGGGAGCACGGTTGACCCGCGATGCGATTTGACTGGTAGATCGCATCGCGGGGCAAGCCCGCTCCCACAGGATGTGTGTGTAGCCTCTTAGAACGCCGGCAGTACCGCGCCGCTGTATTTCTTCTCGATGAAGGTCTTCACTTCAGGGCTGGTCAGGGCCTTGGCCAGCTTCTGGATGGCGTCGCTGTTCTTGTTGTCCGGACGGGCCACCAGGAAGTTCACGTACGGCGAGTCGGCGCCTTCGATCACCAGGGCGTCCTTGGCCGGGTTCAGGCCGGCTTCCAGGGCGTAGTTGGTGTTGATCATGTCCAGGTCGACCTGATCGAGCACACGCGGCAGCATGGCCGATTCAAGCTCGCGGAACTTCAGCTTCTTCGGGTTCTCGGCGATGTCTTTCGGGGTCGCCAGGGCGTTCTTCGGATCCTTCAGGGTGATCAGGCCAGCCTTCTGCAACAGCAGCAGGGCACGACCGCTGTTGCTGCCTTCGTTAGGAATGGCAACGGTAGCGCCTTCCTTCAGTTCGCTCAGGCTCTTGACCTTCTTCGAGTAGCCGCCGAAGGGTTCGACGTGCACGCCGATCACGGTTTCCAGGTGGGTGCCTTTGCCTTCGTTGAAGTTCTTCAGGTACGGCAGGGTCTGGAAGTAGTTGGCGTCCAGGCGCTTCTGGTCGACCTGCACGTTAGGCTGCACGTAGTCGGTGAATACCTTGATCTCCAGGTCCACACCTTCCTTGGCCAGGGTCGGCTTGATCAGCTCGAGGATTTCCGCGTGCGGTACCGGGGTAGCGGCAACTACCAGCTTCTCGCCCGCCTGGGCAAAACCTGCAACCGACAGAGCGGCCGCCAGAGCAGTCAACAACAGAGCCTTTTTCATGCGCAGTCCTTATTCGAATACATGGCCATCGGGCGACGGCGAAGATGGGGGTTGCCAGCACTTTGCTAGCTGGCTTGAAGCGGACAATACCTAGATTTTTTATACCAGAACAATATCTTTTATTTTGCTGCTTATGCCATTTTCAACGGACGCCGCCATGCACCCCATACATGGCATCAGGCAGCGGGTTGCGTCAGACGCAACAGAGTCTTCTCCAGCAATTGTTGCAGAGCACTGCGCTCACCCGGCTCACCAAGGCTCAGAAGCTGCTCCAGCTGGCTGGCCAGAGCGCTCAAGGGTGTCGGCAGGTTCAAATGCTCGGGGAGGATTTCTTCACCGCTGCTGACCAGCAGGGCAAAGTGAATGACGTTCTCAAGCTCACGGGTATTGCCCGGCCAGCTGTGCAGCTCCAATACCCGCTGCGCCGCTTCGCTGATCAACGGCACCGGCAGGTTCAGGCGCGGGCTATAAATACCAACGAAATACTCGGCCAACGGCAGGATATCGCCGACCCGTTCACGCAAGGCCGGCAGCTCCAGCTGGCCTTCGCGCAGGTAGTGGTACAGGCGGTCGTGGAACTTGCCGGCGCTCACCGCCTCGGCCAGGTCGATGCTCGAGGCGGCGACCAGGCGCACGTCCACCGGGTTTGGTTGCTGGGCACCGACGCGGGTGACTTCGCGGTTTTCCAGCGCCGAGAGCAGCTTGATCTGGATCGGCAGCGGCAGGTCGGCGATTTCGTCCAGGTACAGGGTGCCGCCGTTGGCCGAGCCGAACCATCCGGCCCGGCTGCTGGCCGCGCCGCTGTGAGCACCGGCGCTGTAGCCAAACAACTCGGCGTCGGCATAGGTCGGGCTGATCGCCCCGCAGTTGACCGAAACAAACAAGCCGCCGCGATCACTGGCGCGATGAATCTGGCGGGCCAGCAATTCCTTGCCAGTCCCGGTTTCGCCGCGGATCAGCACTGGCAGGGCCAGGGGCGCTAGCAGCTCGAGCTCTTCGCGCAATTGCCGCGACCGCCGATCGACGAACACCAGCGCCTTGGCGCGGATGCTCAGCGGGCTCTTGTCCAGCTCGGGAAACGTCAACAAAGGCTGGCCGAAGGTGTCGTGATTACTCATGGCAAACTCCCGCCCTTGGCGCTTTCCGGCCGGGCGTTCGAATCAAGGCAAATAGTCAGCGCCTGAAGCTCAGGCGCGGCGTAGAGCGTGCTGTTCCAGACGGTTCTGCAGGCGGTACAGGTAAGCGAAGCCCTGCTCCCAGCGACGGTGCCCGGACTTGACGTTGATATGCCCGGCACCGGCCAGAAAACCGGTCTCGGCGCCCCAGGCACGGGCCAGCTGCATGGCCCGCGGGACACTGACAGCCGGGTCGTTGTCGGAGCTGACCACCTGGCTTGGGAACGGCAGCAGCAGCTGCGGAATCGGTGCAAAGTTGCGCAGTGCCGGCGCACAGGTCGGCCGCTCGACGTCAGCCGGCGCCACCAACAAGGCACCGCGTACCCGGCGCAACAGGGTAGCGCTGGCTTGCGCGGCCCAATGGGCAACGGTGATGCAACCCAGGCTGTGGGCGATCAGGATCACCGGCGACTCATCGGCGGCCACCGCTTGCTCGAGAGTTGCGACCCAGTCCTGGCGCTGCGGGTTCAACCAGTCGGCCTGCTCGACCCGGGCGCTGTTGGGCAGCACCTGCTGCCAGTGGGTTTGCCAATGCTCGTCTGGCGAACCTTGCCAGCCCGGCACAATCAGGTAACGGATCGACTCGTTGCGCATGGAACGCCTCCTGCTGCGTTTGCGTGCATGAGGCCAAGTATAGGGGGGTGGTTATATTCGTAAAGGAATAAGAAGCTATTTATTAATAACCAAAATATAAATTTTCCATAAAAAAAGGGACCACCCCCTGCCGAAGGACCGGTCCCTGAAGCATTGCCTGAGAGATGTTGCTCAACGGGCGGTGATCACCGACAACTTGGTGATACCGGCACGTTCGATCGAGGCCATGGCGCGCGCCACCTCCCCATAATTAACGCCATCGTCGGCCTGCAGCTGTACGCGCAGTTCCGGGTCTTTGGCCTTGGCCGCCTGCAGGTTGGTTTCCAGCAGATCCGGCTGGATCTCGTCCTTGTTGATAAACAGCTTGCCGCCGCCGTCGATGCTCACCACCAGCGGATCCTTCTGTTCCACCGGAGCCACGGCCTCGGTCTTGGGCAAGTTGATCGGGATGGCGTTGGTCAGCAGTGGCGCGGTGACGATGAACACCACCAGCAGCACCAGCATCACGTCCACCAGCGGCGTCACGTTGATCTCGCTGAGTACTTCGTCACTGTCCTGGGTCGAGAAGGCCATATCAGGATGCCTCCTTCACTTTCTGGGTGTGCTGGCCAGCGGCGGCCTTGTAGGCAGTCGGGTGCACCAGTACCCGGAACGCGCTCTTCTGCGCCAGGCTGTAGAAGTCGTGGGCAAAGTCATCGAGGTCGGCGGCGGTCAGCTTCAGGCGGCGCAGGAAGTAGTTGTAGACCAGCACCGCCGGCACCGCGACGGCGATACCGACGCCGGTGGCGACCAGCGCCGCACCGATCGGCCCGGCCACGGTTTCCAGGCTCGCCGAACCTGCGGCGCTGATGCCCTTGAGCGCTTCCATGATGCCCCAGACGGTGCCGAACAGGCCGATGAAGGGCGAGGTGCTGCCGATACTGGCGACTACCGCCAGGCCGGTTTCCAGCGAGCGGCGCTCACGCACGATCTGCTGGCGAAGGGCACGTTCGAGGCGGTCCTGATGGTTGATCGCCTGGCTCAGGTCGCTGGCTTGCTGGCCTGGCTCGCCGACCGCGATAGCGGCGTAACCGGCCTGGGCGACCCGGGCTGCGGCGCCGGGTTGTGCATGGCTGAGCTCGGCAGCGGAATCCAGGCTTGAAGCCGCCCAGAATTGTTTGTGAAAGCGTTTGTCCTGGTTCTTCAGGCGCACGAACTGCACGCCCTTGACCAGGGCCAGGCCCCAGGTGACGACGGAGAAGCCCACCAGCAGCCAGATCACCGCGCTTTCGATGGATTCGAGGGGGGATGCCAATACAGTCATGATCAATACTCTCTTCTGTTAGCGCGAATTAGCGGATCTTGAAGTCGATGGGTACGCTGACCCAGCCGTCCTGGGCCACGTCGCCCTGCTTGGCCGGGACGAAGCTCCAACGCTTGACCGCAGCCAGGGCGGCGTCGTCGAGCTGCTGGCGGCCACTGCTTTTCTGAATCTGGATGTCACCCGGCTTGCCGCTGGCCAGTACCCGCACCCGCAACAACACCGTGCCTTCCCAGCCGCGACGCTGGGCCAGCGACGGGTACTCCGGCGCCGGGTTCTTCAGGTACGCGGCGTTGGCCGACGCCGGGGTCACCGGCGCTGGTGCCGGCGGTGCCGGGGGCGCTGGTGGTGCTGCCGGTTGTGGCGGTGCGGGCGGTTGCTCGACCGCCTTGGGCGCAGGCTTGGGTACCGGTTTGGGCACAGGTTTAGGCTTGGGCTTGGGTACCGGCTTGGGCGCAGGCTTGGCGGCCAGCTCATCAACCACCGGTGGCGGCGGCTCGACCACTGCCGGTGGCGGTGGCGGTGGCGGCTCGACGGCCGGCGGCGCTGGCTGGGAAAACTCGATGGTCATCGGCGGGATTTCCGGCGGCACCACCGGCAACACCGGGGTCGGCGCCTGGCTCACCCAGTACGCCAGCGCACCGTGCAAGGCCAGGGCAAACACCCCGAGCAGAATCTTCTCCCGACGGCTCAGCGCGCTTTTCGGCGTGCTTTGCAGACGCAACTGCGCCAGCGGCAACCGCAGCGGGCGACCGAGGTCGACCAGCTCGCCGCTCGGCGACTGGCGCCAAAGCACATCGTGAGCACTGGCGGCGGTCTGGACATTACCCATTGATCAACTCCTGGGACGTGAGTGCGTTTCGTCGAAGGCAGGTCAATTGCCTTCGCTGGGTTGGATCATCAACTTCTGTTACTTATGTCTTAAAGTAATTTTTAAGGTTATGGATAGAACCAAAACACATATATAAATGAGCCGAACCGCTCTAAGCCGCGCCCTTCAAGGGCTGGCGCCAACGCCCTGAAACGCCATGCCTGCAGGGCATGAAAAATATTCGCCAAAGGCATCGAAAAACGCCGTTTCAGAAGTCGTAGCGGCCGGTCACACCCAAGGTCCGCGGGGTACCGAGCAGGCCCTCATAGCCGCCGTTGGCCGCGCTCCAGAGGGTGGTGTAGTAGGTTTTGTCAAAAGCGTTCTTCAGCCACAGCGAGACATCCCACTGGCCCTGGCCAAGGTCACCACGCAGGCCGGTGGAGAGGTTGACCACGGCGTAGCTGGGGATTTGCGCGAAGTCAGAGTCCTCGACCGTGCCTACGGCCTTGGAGCGGAAGGCGTAACTGGCGGTGAGGTAAGGTTGCAGGCCGTTGTCCAGATCCCACTGGTACTGGCCGTTGGCGTTGGCGATCCATTTCGACGCGCCGACTACCTGGTGGCCACTGAGGTCGCAGGCCGCCGGCGCCCCCGGTTGCAGAGCGACTTCCGGGGCGCACGGGGCGTCCTTGTAAGACAGATACCGCACGTCGTTGTAGGAGCCGTTGATGTTCAGGGTCAGGCCACGTACCGGGATCAGCGTGCTTTCCAGCTCCACCCCGCGTGAGCGCACGGAGCCGGCATTGGTCAGGTACTGCACGCGGTTGGCGTCGTCGTAGGCGTTGGTCTGGTAGCCGTGCACCTCGGTCCAGAACAGGTTGGCGTTGAGCTGCAGGCGACGGTCCCAGAGGGTGCTCTTCAAGCCCAGTTCGGCGTTGTTGGCGCGCTCGGTGCCGATCAGCAGCGAATCGGCGCCGGCAACCGGGGCGGTACCGACCGCCAGGTTGACGCCACCAGACTTCTCGCCGTGGGACAAGGTGGCGTAGCCAAGCAGGTCATCGCTGAAGCGATAACTCAGGTTGAGCAAGCCCGAAGGGCTGGTGCTGTACTGGTTGAGGTCGCCCGATTCATAGGCACCCACCCGACCCTGGCGCGCAGTTGCCGCAGCGCCTGCAACCGCCGCACCACCGACGGCCGCGGCGCGATCGACCCAGGCGCTTTTCTCCTCATAGGTGCCGCGTACCCCGGCGGTGAAATCCAGGCGCTCGGTCAGGTGCCAGGTGCCCTGGGCGAACAAGGCAAAGCTGTCGGTCTCGATATGGCCCTTGCCGACGCTGCTGACATTGGCCAGAGCCCCGGCTGGCGTACCGTTCCAGATATCCGCCTGGGGCCCGTAATGGACGAAGGATTTGTTGTCCAGGTCGGAGCCGAAGTAATAGGCACCCAGTACATAGTCGAAGAAGCCGCCGGTTGGCGAGGCCAGGCGAAATTCCTGCGAGTACTGTTTATCACGCACCGACACCCCGGCGTTGTAGGCCGCCGGCACGTTCAGGCCATCATCGTTGCGCGGGGTGAAGTCCCACCAGCGGTAGGCGCTTACCGAGGTCAGGGTGAAGTCGTTGTCCAGGGTCCAATTGGCTTCCAGGGAAGTCCCGCCCTGGAACACCGTGACCTGCTGATCGTCATCGAGGTTGACCTTGCGCTTGCTGCCATCGACCAGCGTCGCCCCGGCCGCCTGGGCCCGCGCTTCATAGCGGTTGACGCCATTGATGGTCGGCCCGGTGCTGTACAGCAGGCGAGTGCCGGCGCTGGAATCTTCTTCGTTGTAGTCGCCGATCCAGCGCAGGTTGAACTGCTCGTTGGGCTTGTACAGCAGCTGGCCGCGAAAGCCCTGGCGCGAACCGCCGTTGAGGGTATGGCCGTCGAATTCGTTCTTGATGTCGCCATCGTTGCGCGTGCGGTAGGCCGAAATGCGCCCGGCCAGGGTCTCGCTCAAGGGCCCGGACAGGGTGCCCTTGGTCTGCAAGTAGCCATCCTCGCCCACCGAGGTTTCGATGCTGCGCTCGGGGGTGAAGCTCGGCGCACGGGTGCTGATGTTGATCACCCCGGCGGTGGTGTTCTTGCCAAACAGCGTGCCCTGCGGGCCGCGCAGCACTTCCAGTTGCTCGATGTCCATGAGGTCGAACACGGCCATGCCCGGGCGGCCGAGGTAGACGTTGTCCAGGTACAGGCCGACGCTGCCTTCCAGGCCGTCGCTGGCCGGGTTGTTGCCCAGGCCACGAATCGACACGCTGGACTGGCGCGCGTGCATATAGGCGACGTTGACGCTGGGCACCAGCTGCTGCAGGTCCTGAATGCGATACACCCGCTGGCTTTCCAGGGCCTGGCCGTCAAGCACGCTGATCGGCGTCGGCACGTCCTGGGCGCTCTCTTCGCGGCGCCGGGCGGTGACGGTGACGGTCTTGAGCTGGCTGTCGCTGGCCTTGACCTCAGGCTTTGCCGAGTCGGCGGCCTGAGCCGGCAACCAGTGCGCGCTGCCAGCCAGCAGCAAGGCCAGGGGCAGGCGCTGGAGCCGCCGTGAAGACAAGGGTGCAGCGCGAAGGGTCGGGCTCATGGGCGGCTCCTGGCAAAGGAATTTATATTCCTTTAAGTTATTTATTTATGATTCGACATACATTTACTGCATAAGAGATTGCCTTTATAAGGAGTGCACCAGAGGCAGAGCAAATGCATTTGCCCGATACTTTTTATGTGAAAAATGCATATAGACCTGCGCCAACTCCGCCACCTGATCGCCCTTGCCGAGCACCGCAGCTTCGTCGCCGCGGCGACCGCGGTGAACCTCTCGCAATCGGCCTTCAGCCGCAGCATCCAGGCCCTGGAGCACAGCGCCGGCTGCCAATTGGTGGACCGCTCACACAAAGAACTGCCACCGACCAAGCAGGGCCTGGTGGTGCTCGAACACGCGCGCCGGCTGATCAGCGGCGCGCGCCAGTTGAGCAACGAGATCAGCCAGTTCAATGGCCTGGAAGCCGGCGAGCTCCGCTTCGGCTGCGGCCCGGCGCCCGCCGCGGGCCTGGTGCCACGGGCGATTGGCGGCTTCATCGGCCGCTACCCCAAGGCGCGGGTGCAGTTTCAGGTCGATGACTGGCAGAGCCTGAACAAGCGCCTGCTGGCCGAGGAGTTCGAATTCTTCGTCGCCGACACCCGCAGCTTCGAGGCCGACCCGCAATACCAGACCCTGCGCCTGCGGCCTCGACGCTGGCATTTTTGCTGCCGCGCCGGGCACCCGCTGGCGGCGCTATCGAGCGTCAGCGCCGAGCAACTGTTGCACTACCCCTTGGCCGTCACCCTGCGCCCACCCAACCTGCGCAAGGTGATCGCCGACCTAAGCGGCCGCCCGGATTTCGTCGCCAATGTCGAATGCGAAAACAGCTACAGCCTGCTTGGGGTGGTGCTCAATTCCGATGCCATCGGCATCTGCGGCGCCTACAGCGACGCCCTGCACAACGCCAACGGCAAACTGGTGCGGCTGAGCATCGATGGCCTGGCGGACGACTGCGAAGAGCTCTACACCCGCTACGGCATCGTCAGCCAGGCGCGCCTGCGCCTGTCGCCGCTGGCCGAGGCGATGATCGAACAGATCATCCTCACTGATCAGGCCGACCGCGCCCTCGACGCCTGCAACCTGGAGCAACTGGCGATCTGAGCCATTGCGCAAAACGCATCGACTGCATTCGGCAAATGCGCTTGTGATGCGCGCCCCGGGCGGCGAAAACAGTCAGCTGAAATCTGCCCAGGTGACTGCCAT
Source organism: Pseudomonas sp. B21-035 (assembly GCF_024748945.1). Classification (NCBI taxonomy): domain Bacteria; kingdom Pseudomonadati; phylum Pseudomonadota; class Gammaproteobacteria; order Pseudomonadales; family Pseudomonadaceae; genus Pseudomonas; species Pseudomonas sp. B21-035. The sequence continues at coordinate 202,976 of NZ_CP087179.1, read as the reverse complement.
GCCCCACCCCACTGCCGTGCGCAACGTGCTGTACATCATGTGCGACCAACTGCGTCGCGATTACCTCTCGTGCTATGGCCACCGCCATCTGCACACGCCGAACATCGACCGCCTGGCCGCCGCCGGGGTGCGCTTCAGCCGCGCCTACACCCAGGGCACCATCTGCGGCCCGTCGCGGATGTCGGCCTACACCGGGCGTTATGTCAGCAGCCACCAGGTGGCCTGGAACGGCGTGCCGCTGCCGCTGGATGAACTGACCCTCGGTGACTACCTGCGCCCTGCCGGCATCCGCACCGCGCTGGTGGGCAAGACCCACGCCACGCCGAACCAGGAGGCCTTGCAACAGCTGGCCATCGACCCGCTGATGGCCGAGCAGCTCAACGAGGTGGGGTTCGAACCGGTTGCCCGCCACGATGGCATCTTCCCCGACGACCCGCTGTTCGCCGACAAGCGCGAAAGCGCGCCCTACACCCGCTACCTGCGCGACCACGGCTTTACCGGCGACAACCCCTGGCACAGCTGGGCCAATGCCGCCGCAGGCGAAAACGGTGAAATTCTCAGCGGCTGGCACATGCGCAACGCCGACCTGCCCACGCGCCTGCCCGAGCAGCACTCCGAGACGGTCTACAGCACCGACCGCGCCATCGACTTCATCCAGGCCCAGGGCGAGCAGCCCTGGTGCCTGCACCTGTCGTACATCAAGCCGCACTGGCCCTACATCGCCCCGGCGCCTTACCACGCGCTTTACAACGCCAGCCAGGTGCAGGCGCCGATAGCTGTTCAGCCAGGCAACGACCATCCGGTGTATGTCGCGTTCCGCCAGCACCAGGAAAGCCTCAACTTCTCTCGCGAAGAAGTGCGCCTGAAAGTGATCCCCACCTACATGGGCCTGATCAAACAGATCGACGACCAGCTCGGGCGCCTGTTCGATGTGCTGCAAAGCAATGGCCGCTGGGACGACACCCTGATCGTGTTCACCAGTGATCACGGTGATTTTCTCGGCGACCATGGCCTGGGCGAAAAGGAGTTTTTGCTAGAGCCTGCGGTGGGCGTACCGCTGATTGTGCGTGATCCACGGGCGGCGGCGGATGTCAGCCGCGGCACGGTGGATGAGCGATTGGTTGAGACCATCGATGCGCTGCCGACCTTCCTCGACGCGCTGGGGTTGCCGAGTGCCGAGCATCGGCTGGAGGGGCGTTCGCTGATTCCGCTGTTGCATGGCACCGCCAGCGCCTGGCGCAGCTACGCCATTGCCGAATACGACTACGCCTTCCAGGCCCCGGCCCGCGAGCGCCTGGGCCAGCCGATCGACCGTTGCCGGATGACCATGGTGCGCAGCGAGCGCTGGAAGTACCTGGCCTATGACGGCTTTCGCGCACAGCTATTCGACCTGCTCAACGACCCGCAAGAGCTGCACGACCTGGGTGCGGACCCGGCCTATGCCAGCGTGCGCGAGGCCCACCAGGGTTATCTGTTCGAATGGCTCAGGAGCTTGAAGCGGCGGACCACCATCAGCCATGCCGAGATCGAGCGGCGTGGGCAATGGTTTCGCTATGGCGAACCGCGCGAGGACAGCGTGGTGAAGATCGGGGTGTGGTAGGGGCTGCTTTGCAGCCCATCGCTGGCAAGCCAGCTCCCACAGGGTTCAGTGTATGCAGTACCTGTGGGAGCGGGCTTGACCCGCGATGAGGCCCTCAGATATTGGCCACTTTCTGCCAGACCTTGGGCTTGAAGAACAAGGTCTCGCCACGCGCCAGACCGCTCAGGCTGTCATGGTCCTTGACCACCTCGGCCTCGATCAGCTCGCTCTGCCCTTCGACCTTCAAGGTCACCCGGGTCGTCGCCCCCAGCGGACGGATGTCGCGCACCTGCGCCGCGTGATGGCCTTCGATCTCGTGACGCGACAGCGACACTTCATGCGGGCGGAACATCACGTGCTGGCCTTCGCTAAGGTGCAGGCGGTTGGAATCGCCAAGGAAGTGATAAACGAAGTCGCTGGCCGGGTTCTCGTAGACCTCGCCCGGCGAGCCGATCTGCTCGATCACGCCCTTGTTCATCACCACGATACGGTCGGCGACTTCCATGGCCTCTTCCTGGTCGTGGGTAACGAACACCGAGGTCAGGTTGATGTCTTCGTGCAGGCGCGCCAGCCAGCGACGCAGCTCTTTGCGTACCTTGGCATCCAGGGCACCGAACGGCTCGTCGAGCAGCAGTACCTTGGGCTCCACCGCCAGGGCGCGGGCCAGGGCGATACGCTGGCGCTGGCCGCCCGACAGTTGCTCGGGGTAACGGTCGCTGAGCCAGTCGAGCTGGACCATGTTCAGAAGCTCGTGGACCTTCTCGGCAATCTTGCTTTCGTTCGGGCGCTCGCCCTTGGGCTTCATGCGCAGGCCGAAGGCGACGTTGTCGAACACGCTCATGTGGCGAAACAGCGCGTAGTGCTGGAACACGAAACCGACGTTGCGATCACGCACATCGTGGCCCGAGACATCTTCGCCGTGGAAGACGATGCTGCCCTGGTCGGGGGTTTCCAGCCCGGCGATGATCCGCAGCAGGGTGGTCTTGCCGCAGCCGGACGGGCCGAGCAAAGCCACCAGCTCGCCGCTGTGGATATCCAGGTTGATGCTGTCCAGAGCCTGGAAAGCGTTGAAGCGCTTGCTGACGTTACGAACTTCGATCGACATGAATTATTCCTCCGCCGCGTTATGGCGCAGACGGTTAATACGGGACTCGCTCCACTGCTTGAGCAGCAGGATGAAGAGCGCCAGGATCAGCAACAGGCTGGCGACGCTGAAGGCCGCAACGTGGTTGTATTCGTTGTAGAGAATCTCGACGTGCAGCGGCAAGGTGTTGGTGACCCCGCGAATATGCCCGGACACCACCGACACCGCACCGAACTCGCCCATCGCCCGCGCGGTACACAGCACCACGCCGTAGATAAGGCCCCATTTGATGTTGGGCAGGGTCACGTGCCAGAACATCTGCCAGCCGTTGGCGCCGAGCAGGCGCGCGGCCTCCTCTTCCTGGGTGCCCTGCTCCTGCATCAGCGGGATCAGTTCACGGGCCACGAACGGCACGGTGACGAAGATGGTCGCCAGAACGATACCCGGCAAGGCGAAGACGATCTGGATGTCGTGATCCTGCAACCAGGGCCCGAACAGGCCCTGGGCGCCGAACATCAACACATAGACCAGGCCCGCGATCACCGGCGACACCGAGAATGGCAGGTCGATCAGCGTGACCAGGATGCTCTTGCCACGGAAGTTGTATTTGCTCACACACCAGGCAGCGCTGACCCCGAACACCAGGTTCAGCGGCACCGAGATGGCCACGGCGATCAGGGTCAGCTTCAACGCCGACAGGGCGTCGGGCTCGAAGATCGCCTCGAAGAACGTGCCCAGGCCCATTTTCAGGCCCTGGGACACCACGATCACCAGCGGCAGCAGCAGGAACAGGGCGAAGATCAACCAGCCAAGGCTGATCAGGATACGCCGTGAAGTGGCGCTGCCACGGCGGGCAGCATTGGCCGAAGCGGCCGCGCCAATAGAAGTCGCAGACATGGACGTGGCCTCCTTCAAGGGGTTTCGATGCGCCGCTGCAGCAAGTTGATCAGCAGCAACAGGATGAAGGAAACCACCAGCATCAACACGCCGATGGCGGTGGCGCCGGTGTAGTCGTACTGGTCGAGCTTGACCATGATCAGCAGCGGCAGGATTTCGGTCTTCATCGGCATGTTGCCGGCAATGAAGATCACCGAACCGTACTCGCCAACGCCACGGGCAAAGGCCAGGGCAAAACCGGTCAGCCAGGCCGGCAACAACGCCGGCGCCAGCACGTAGCGGAACACCTGCAGCGGCTTGGCGCCCAGGCAGGCGGCGGCCTCTTCGACTTCACGGGGAATGTCAGCCAGCACCGGCTGCACCGTGCGCACCACGAACGGCAGGGTCACGAAAGTCAGCGCCAGGGTGATGCCCAAGGGGGTGTAGGCGATCTTGAAACCGAGGTCGGTGGCGAACTGGCCGACCAGGCCGGCTGGTGCGTACAGCGCGGTCAGGGCAATGCCGGCAACCGCAGTAGGCAGGGCGAACGGCAGGTCGATCATCGCATCGATGATCTTGCGCCCGGGAAAGGTGTAGCGCACCAGCACCCAGGCCAGCAGGGTGCCGATGATGCCGTTGATGATGGCAGCGTAGAGGGCAGTGCCGAAGCTCAGCTTCAGCGCCGCAAGCACCCGCGGGGCACTGACGATGGCCCAGAACTGCTCCCAGGTGAGCTGGGCGGCATGTATGAACATGGCGGCCAGCGGTATCAGCACAATCAGGCTGAGGTACACCAAGGTGTAGCCCAGCGTCAGCCCGAAGCCGGGTATGACGGGGGAAATACGACGTGACATAAAGGTCCCTGGTTGAACGCACGAAGCCCGGGACGAATCCCGGGCCCATGCTGGCTACTGAACGGCGATTATCCTGCCGGGCATCACTGCGCCGTGTAGATCTGGTCGAACACGCCACCATCGTTGAAGAACTTGGGTTGGGCAGTTTTCCAGCCACCGAAGTCTTTGTCGATAGTCACCAGGTCCAGTTTAGGGAACTGCTTGGCGTATTCGGCGGCGACTTTCGGATCACGCGGACGGTAGAAGTTCTCGGCCGCGATCTTCTGCCCGGCCGGGCTGTACAGGTGCTTGAGGTACGCCTCGGCGATCTGCTCGTTGCCCTTTTTCTGCGCGTTCTTGTCGACCACCGCCACTGGCGGCTCGGCAAGGATCGACAGCGACGGCACGACGATGTCGAACTTGTCGGCGCCACCGTCTTCCTTGAGGGCCAGGAAGGCTTCGTTTTCCCAGGCCAGCAACACGTCACCCTGACCGTTGTTGACGAAGGTGATGGTCGAGCCACGGGCGCCGGTGTCCAGGACCGGTACGTGCTTGAACAGCTCTTTCACGTACTCCTGGGCCTTGGCTTCGCTGCCACCGGCTTTCAGGCCGTAGGCCCAGGCGGCGAGGAAGTTCCAGCGGGCGCCGCCGGAAGTTTTCGGGTTCGGGGTAATGACCGAGACGTCCTTCTTGATCAGGTCGCCCCAGTCCTTGATGCCTTTCGGGTTGCCCTTGCGCACCAGGAAGACGATGGTCGAGGTGTACGGGGTGCTGGCGTCCGGCAGGCGGGTCTGCCAGTTGTCCGGCAGGGTCTTGCCGAGCTTGGCCACTTCGTCGATGTCGCCGGCCAGGGCCAGGGTCACCACGTCGGCACGCAGGCCGTCGATCACCGCGCGGGCCTGCTTGCCCGAACCCCCGTGGGACTGCTGGATCTTCACCTTGTCGTCCGGGTGAGCCTGCTGCCAGTGCTTGATGAACTCGGCGTTGTACTGCTGATACAACTCGCGGGTCGGATCATAGGACACGTTCAGCAGTTCGTAGTCCTTGGCGATTGCGGAACCGGCAAAAACGGCGCTGGCGAGTGCAGCCAGGGCATAACGGCGGATGGACATGGTGAAGCTCCCGATTGGCGTATTTTTCTAATTAGGTGGCGCGATAATCAGCTGGGCTTGTTGCCGGGGTTCTGCAGGCGGAACTTTTCCTTGCGTTCGATCTGGACGACCTGGGCGTTGTGCACGGTGATTTCCACCGCGCCAAACCGCAGGTCGCGCAGGGCGCTCTGGATTTCGCGCAGAATGGTGGCTTCGTCCTGACCGTCAACGCTACGCAGAGATGCGCTCATGCTCGTGCTCCTGTGATATGGGTGCCGTGCAGTGCGTGAAGGGGAGCGACTGCGCCTGGCTTGAGGGCAATCTTAGGGGGGCGCGAATATTCTTAAAAATACTATTTAAGAATTTTTATATAACTGAAATAGAGTTTCGCGGGACAAGTCGGATCGCCGCCCCGCCGCACCTGCACTTGTAGGAGCGGGCTTGCCCCGCGATAGGGCCCTCAAGCCCAGCGCAATTGCTGCGCCGGCACCGGCCGGCCAAACCAGTAGCCCTGGCCCAGCTGGCATTGCTGCTCCAGCAGAAAGCGCGCCTGCTCGGCCTGCTCGATACCCTCGGCATGCACCAGCATGCCCATGCTCCGAGCCAGAGCAATGATCACCCGGACGATCGCCACATCGTCTTCATCACAAGGCAAGCCGGCGACAAAGCCCTGGTCGATCTTGAGCTTCTGCACCGGCAGGCGCTTGAGCCGCAGCAGCGACGAATAACCGGTGCCAAAGTCATCGATGGCCAGGCGCAAGCCCAGTTCACGCAAGCGATGCAGTTGCTCGAGCGCCACCTCGGGGTCTTCCATCACCGCGCTTTCGGTCACTTCCAGCTCCAGCAGGGCGGGGTCCAGCGCAGTGTCGTGCAGCACCTGCGCGACCTGCTGATAGAGGTCGCGATGGCCAAACAGACGGCTGGATATATTCACCGCGACAAACTCCAGCGCCCGCCCCTCGGCCTGCCACTTAACCATCTGCAGGCAGGCCTGGCGCAGCACCCAGGTGTCGATATCGGCAATCAGCCCGGTGCGTTCGGCAATCGGGATAAACTCCCCGGGCGGCACCAGCCCGCGCTGCGGATGCTGCCAGCGCACCAGGGCCTCGACGCCAATCATCTTGCTGCTGAACAGGTCGTGCACCGGCTGGTAATAGACCCGCAGCTCTTCCTGCTCCAGGGCGCGGCGCAGCTCACCAGCGGTTTCGACCCGCTGCTGGGCATGGGCGGTCAGCTCCTCGGTGTACAGCGCATAACCGGCGCGCCCGCAGGTCTTGGCCTTGAACAGCGCCGAGTCGGCATTGCGCAGCAATTGCTCGGCGCTCAGGGCGTCGCTGGGGAACAGGCTGATGCCGATGCTGACGCTGATGAACAGGCGCTGGCGGTCGACTTCGAACGGCGCCTTCATGCCGTCGATGATGCTCTGGGCCAAGGCCGCGGCCTGGCCGACCTGCGGGCAGTTCTCGGCCAGCACGGCGAACTCGTCACCGCCCAGGCGCGCCAGGGTCACGCCGTTGCCCAGCAGCGCCTTCAAGCGCTCGCCGACCACCTTGAGCAACTGGTCGCCGATGTTGTGACCGAGGCTGTCGTTGATGCTCTGGAAATGATCGAGGTCGAGCAGCAGCAAGGCGCAACCGCGCTTGTTGCTCTGCGCTGCGGCCAGGGCCTGCTGGGTGCGGTCGTTGAACAGCAGGCGGTTGGGCAGGTCGGTGAGCGGATCGTGATGGGCAAGATAGGCCAGCTCGCGCTCGGAATGCTTGATCGCGCTGATGTCGCTGAATACCGCAACGTAATGGCTCAACTCGCCGCTGTCATCGCTGATGGCGCAGATGGTCTGCCATTGCGGATACACCTCGCCGCTTTTGCGCCGGTTCCAGATCTCGCCGCTCCACTCACCCTTTTCGGCCAGGGTGGCGTAGATCTGCTGGTAGAACGCTGCACCGTGGCGGCCGGACTTGAACTTGCTCGGGCGCTGGCCGAGCACTTCGTCCTTGTCGTAGCCGGTGATCTGCATGAACGCCCGGTTGACGTGCACGATCAGGCCATCGCGGTCGGTGACCAATACCCCTTCAAGGGTGCTGTCGAACACCGCCGCCGCCATGCGCAGGCGCTCGCGGTCCTCGCGGCGCAAGCGCACGCCGACGCCAATGAAGTTGAGCAAACGGGCGCGCGAGACAAAAATCAGCAAGGCGCTGCACAGCACCCAGAAGTGCGCGCTGATCAGTTGCCAGCGGGCGATTTGCTCGGGAGCATCGAAAAGACTGTTCAATAATTGATCAGACAGAGCCAGCCACAGTACCGACAGCACGAGGTAGAGCGCCGCCATGCGCATGGCGTCTCGAATGGAAGCAGACATAAGGTCCCGGGCAAACCCACAAAAATTTGTGGGGGATTATAGGGTAGAAACATCCGGTGACCTCCTATCTAAAAGGCCGACTGGTTTTATTTGCTGGCGCAGGGATAATGTTTCCCGCTGTTCCCTATGTTTTTGAGGGCCATTTAGCCTATGTGGTACGAAGGTTTGCTCAACTTGTCAGTGTGGCAATTGCTGGCAGTTACCCTGGTAATGACGCATGTGACCATCGTCAGTGTCACCGTTTACCTGCACCGTTACTCTGCCCACCGCTCGCTGGAACTCAATGCCGGGCTCAAGCACTTTTTCCGTTTCTGGCTGTGGCTGACCACGGCGCAGAACACCCGCGAGTGGACTGCCATCCACCGCAAGCACCACGCCAAATGCGAAACCGTCGATGACCCGCACAGCCCGGTGATCAAAGGCCTGTCCACGGTGCTGCGCAAGGGCGCCGAGCTGTACCGCGAAGAGGCACAGAACCCGGAAACCTTGCGTATCTACGGCAAGAACTGCCCGGAAGACTGGATCGAACGCAACCTCTACAGCCGCTACAAGCTCGGTGGCATCGCCCTCATGGCGTTGATCGACCTGCTGCTGTTCGGCACCGCCGGCATCACCATCTGGGCGGTGCAGATGATGTGGATTCCGTTCTGGGCCGCCGGCGTGGTCAACGGTCTGGGCCATGCGGTCGGCTATCGCAACTTCGAATGCCGCGACGCCGCCACCAACCTGGTGCCCTGGGGCATCATCATTGGTGGTGAAGAACTGCACAACAACCACCACACCTACCCCAACTCGGCCAAGCTCTCGGTCAAGCGTTGGGAGTTTGACATGGGCTGGGCCTGGATCAAGCTGTTCTGCTGGCTGCGCCTGGCCAAGGTGCAGCGCGTCGCGCCCATCGCCCACCGGGTCGAAGGCAAGGGGCAGCTGGACATGGACACCGCCATGGCGATCCTCAACAACCGCTTCCAGATCATGGCCCAGTACCGCAAGCTGGTGATCGCGCCGCTGGTCAAGCAGGAGCTGGCCCGCGTCGACGACTCGGTGCGCCACCAGTTCCGCCGTGCCAAGCGCTTGCTGTCGCGGGAGACCAGCCTGCTGGAAGACCGTCATCACCTGCGCATCCAGACCATGCTCGAGCACAGCCAGGCACTCAAGACCATCTACGAAAAACGCCTGGCCCTGCAGCAAATCTGGGTACGTACCAGCGCCAACGGCCACGACATGCTCGCGGCCATGAAAGACTGGGTGCACGAGGCCGAAGCCAGCGGTATCCAGTCGCTGCGCGACTTCGCCGCCCAGCTCAAGACCTACTCGCTGCGCCCTGCCCTGGCCTGATGCCGTTGATCGGCGCGCCCGTCCCGCGGCGCGCCGACCGGAACTTAGCCGCCTAATCTCACTCTGACAGGCATATCGCCCGCGTGGCGGGCCGGGTCGTGGCCGCACGCCCCCGTCGTGAGAATTTCCGCGCAAATGGTCAAGAACAAACCAACAACCCTGGCCTGCAATCCGCCACCTGAAGCCGCCCAGACCCTGCTGGCCCTGATGCACGCCCAAGGCGAAGTCGCGCGCCTGAGCGAGCGCGAACAGCTGTTCAGCTCGTTGCTCGACAGCGTTAACGCCGTGCTCTGGGCCTTCGACTGGGAAAGCCGCCAGGTGCTTTACGTCAGCCCCGCCTACGAACGCATTTTTGGCCGCCCGGCCGGCCTGCTGCTGGCTGACTTCAATGAGTGGCGCGACAGCATCTACCCCGACGACCTCGACTACGCCGAACGCAGCCTGGCCGAAGTGCTGGTCAAAGGCGCAGTGGAAGACCGCGAATACCGCATCATCGCCGCCGACGGCCAGGTGCGCTGGATCAGCGACAAATGCTTCATCAACCAGCAAGCCGACCCCAGCCAGCGGGTGATCATCGTTGGCATGGCCGAGGACATCACCGAAAAGAAGCAGCTCGAAGGCGAGCTGCAGCGCCTGGCCACCACCGACGTCCTGACCCAGAGCAGCAACCGCCGGCACTTTTTCGAGTGCGCCCAGCACGCTTTCGAAACCGCGCGACTGGAGCAGACGCCGTTGGCGTTCCTGCTGCTCGACATCGATGACTTCAAGCAGATCAACGACACCTACGGCCATCAGGAAGGCGACTATGTGCTGCAGCGCATCGCCGACACCGGCAAGGCGGTGTTGCGCCGTGGTGATCAGTTCGGGCGCATTGGCGGTGAAGAATTCGCCGCAGTGTTTCCGGGTTGCACCCCAGAGATCGCCCAGCAGATTGCCGAACGCCTGCAGCGCGAGATCCAGCGCTTGAGCTTCAGCCATGACGACAAGGTATTTGGAGTGACGGTGAGCCAGGGGCTGACCGGGATTACTGAAGAAGATGAGTCGCTGGACAGCCTGTTCGCCCGGGCGGATGCGGCCATGTACCAGGCCAAGCGCCAGGGCAAGAATCAGATTGTAAGAGGCTGAAAAGCATCGCTGGCCTTGCCAGCGATTGGGCCGCACAGCGGCCCCAGAGTCTCAAACCTTGCGCAACCTGCCCAGCTCCGCCATCCCCACCTTGAGCAAGCGCGCCGTCTTGCTTTCAGCCAGGCCTTCGAGCCCCTGATCCGCCGGCAGGCGCGCCAGTTGCCCGGCCAGGTTCATCACCAGCGCATCGCGTGAATACACGCCGCCGCCCAACTGGTAGATCGCCGCAATCAGCTCACGCAGCTCCAGCGGCAAGCGCCAGCGGGTGCGCAGCGCCGAGCCGAACGCCGCGCCAAACTCGTTGAGCGACAGCTCCACCGAGTCTTCATCCAGCTCACCGCCGGCCTGCTGCCATTCCTGCAAACAACGCAACAGCGCCAGATCGCCCAGGCAATGCAGCAAGCCGGCGCAATAGCAGCGCTCCTGATCGAGCTCGAGCATGCGGGCCAGGGTTCGCGCGTATTCGGCAGTGTGCAGTGACAACTCCCAGAAATGCTCGGCATGACGCGACAGGATCGGATCACTGAGTTTGGCGCTGCGCTTGAGCGCAAGCCCCAGTATCAAGTTCATGCTCTGGGTGGTGCCCAGCTTGTTCAGCGCCTGCATCAGGCTCTGCACCGCGCCATCGCGATGCAATGCGGCGCTGTTGGCGGCGGCAATGAGCACGGCGGTAACCTGCGGGTCATTGCGGATCTCGGCCTCCAGCACCTTGAGGTCCAGGCCCTGGGGTTGCAGGCTGCGCTTGATCGCCAGTTTCACGTCGGCAAACAGCGGGCCGCCATCGGAATTGGCGCGACGCCCTTCGAGAAAACGCGGCAAGGTCGAGCCCGGCTGCAACGGCGGCACCGGACAGGCAACCTCCTCGCCGGCGCTGAGCAGCAGGTCTTCCAGGCGCTGACGCAGCGAATCCATGTTCAACGGCTTGCTCAGGTAAGCGGTGGGTGCGAACGGCAGCACCTCGCGGACACTGGCGGCATCGCTGCGGTTGCTCATGAGAATGAACGGCAGTGCCGGCTGGCGACCTTTGGCCCGTACGTTGCGCAGCAAGTCGAGGCCGTCGCCGCCGGGCAGCTCGCGCGCGGCGATGATCAGGTCCGGCTTGCTGGCCAGCGCTGCCAGCGCCTGCGAGCCATCGGCACACACCTGCAAACGCGCATCGCAGCGCACGCTCAGCAGCATCTGGCTCAGCATGTCCCGCACCCAGGGGTCGCCTTCGGCAATCAGCACGCAAGGTGCCTGGGCGGGCTCTACAACGCTCATACACAACTCTCCCGATATTCCGCTACACGCAATCCTGTGCACCTTCCAAGGTGTCTCCTTACAGGCAACCTTAGCCGCCTGGCCTTCCTTTGGGCGAAAAAAAACCCGCCGAAGCGGGTTTTTCTTCTAATGCGTCACAGTTTACGCAAGTTCTGCGAAGCACTCTTCGATGATTGCCAGACCTTGGTCCAGTTGCTCATCAGGCGAGGTCAGCGGAACCAGGATACGCAGGACGTTGCCGTAAGTGCCGCACGACAGCAGGATCAGCCCCTTGTCACGCGCCTTGGCCACAACCGAGGCTACAGCGGCAGCGTTAGGGGTGTGGGAACCGGCTTTGTCGAACACTTCAATAGCGATCATCGAACCCAGGGCACGCACGTCACCGATGATCGGGTGCTTGTCCTGGATCTTGCGCAGGCCGGCGACCAGGCGCTCGCCAACGGCCTTGCTGCGGTCCAGCAGTTTTTCTTCTTCGAACACTTCCATCACGGCCAGGGCCGCGGCGCAAGCGATCGGGCTACCAGCGTAGGTGCCGCCCAGGCCGCCTGGAGCGATGGCGTCCATGTACTCGGCCTTGCCGCACACACCGGCCAGCGGGAAGCCGCCAGCGATGGACTTGGCGAAGGTGGTCAGGTCTGGAGCAACGCCCATCTGTTCCATGGCGAAGAAGGTACCGGTACGGCCAGCGCCGGTCTGAACTTCGTCGGCGATCAGGAGGATGCCGTGCTGGTCGCACAGGGCACGCAGGCGCTTCATGAACTCTTTCGGCGCAACGTAGAAACCACCTTCGCCCTGAACTGGCTCGAGGATGATTGCGGCGATGTCACGGGCTTCGGCGTCGTTCTTGAAGATGCGTTCGATGGATGCGATCGAGTCGTCGATGCTCACGCCGTGCAGTTCGTTCGGGTAGATGGCGCGGAAGATGCCGCCTGGCATCAGGCCCATGCCGGCCGAGTAAGGCACGACTTTACCGGTCAGGCCCAGGGTCATCATGGTGCGACCGTGGTAGGCGCCGGTGAAGGCGATTACGCCAGCACGGCCAGTGGCGGCACGGGCGATCTTGATGGCGTTCTCAACGGCTTCGGAACCGGTGGTAACCAGCAGGGTTTTCTTGGCGAAGTCGCCTGGCACCTTGGCGTTGATCTTTTCGCACAGCTCGACGTAAGGCTCGTAGGCCAGTACCTGGAAGCAGGTGTGGGTCAGCTTGTGCAGTTGGGCTTCAACGGCAGCGATGATCTTCGGGTGCACGTGACCGGTGTTCAGTACCGCGATACCGCCGGCGAAGTCGATGAACTCGCGGCCTTCGACGTCAGTGACGGTGGCGTTTTTTGCCGACTCGGCGAAGATCGGGTGGATCTGGCCAACACCGCGTGGAACAGCGGCGACACGACGTTGCATCAAAGATTCGTTGGTCTTGCTCATAATGTCCTCAATTCGCCACACACAAGGTGGCGCGATTCAAGTCGGAGTGGCCGGTATTCAACTGCAGGCAGCATGCGTTGATCGACTGCTGCAGGGGCCCAGGCCACTGGATGTACGGTGTAAAAAAGGCCAGCGAGACGTCGCTCTCGCGCCCCGCTGGCAGAGGTAAAGCTTTACGCTGCGATCAGACGCTGATGCACAGGTATTTGATTTCCAGGTAGTCCTCGATGCCGTACTTGGAGCCTTCGCGGCCCAGGCCCGAAGCCTTGATACCACCGAACGGCGCGACTTCGTTGGAGATCAGACCGGTGTTGATACCGACCATGCCGTATTCCAGGGCTTCGGCGACACGGAACACGCGACTCATGTCACGGGCATAGAAGTACGAGGCCAGGCCGAACTCGGTGTCGTTGGACATGGCGATGACTTCGGCCTCGTCCTTGAAACGGAACAGTGGCGCCAGCGGGCCGAAGGTTTCTTCCTTGGCCACGGCGGCGTTCTTAGGTACGTCGACCAGAATGGTCGGCTCGAAGAAGTTGCCTTCGATCAGCTTGCCGCCGCTGAGCACCTTGGCGCCCTTGGCGACTGCGTCTTCGATGTGTTCCTGGACCTTGGCCACGGCCTTGCCGTCGATCAGCGGGCCGGTAGTGGTGCCGTCTTCCAGGCCGTTGCCGATTTTCAGCTTGGCCACTGCGGCCTTGAGCTTCTCGGCGAAGGCATCGTAGACGCCGTCCTGAACGTAGATACGGTTGGCGCAGACGCAGGTCTGGCCGTTGTTGCGGTACTTGGAGATGATCGCGCCGTCGACGGCCTTGTCCAGGTCAGCGTCGTCGAACACGATGAACGGCGCGTTGCCGCCCAGTTCCAGGGAAACCTTCTTGATGTCTTTGGCGCATTCGGCCATCAGTTGGCGACCGATCTCGGTGGAGCCGGTGAACGACAGCTTGCGCACGATCGGGTTGCCGGTCAGCTCGCTGCCGATGTCGCCGGCGCTGCCGGTGACTACGCTGAGCACGCCAGCCGGGATACCGGCACGGGTGGCCAGCTCAACCAGGGCCAGGGCCGAGTACGGGGTTTGCGAAGCAGGCTTGAGCACCATGGTGCAGCCAGCGGCCAGGGCCGGGCCGGCTTTACGGGTGATCATCGCCGCCGGGAAGTTCCACGGGGTGATGGCTGCGGTCACGCCGATCGGCTGCTTGATCACGATCAGGCGCTTGTCTGGCTGGTGGCCGGGGATGGTGTCGCCGTATACGCGCTTGGCTTCTTCGGCGAACCACTCGATAAAGGAAGCGGCATAGGCGATTTCGCCCTTGGCTTCGGCCAGTGGCTTGCCCTGCTCGGTGGTCATCAGGCGGGCCAGGTCATCCTGGTGCTCGATCATCAGCTCGAACCAGCGACGCAGCTTGCCAGCACGTTCTTTGGCGGTCAGCGCACGCCAGGCCGGCAGCGCCTTGTCGGCGGCCTCGATGGCACGGCGGGTTTCAGCGGCGCCCATCTTCGGCACAGTGCCGATGATCTCGCCCGTTGCCGGGTTGTTGACCTTGATCGTCTGGCCGTTGTCCGCGTCCAGCCACTCTCCATTGATGAAGGCTTGCTGGCGGAACAACTGGGCGTCTTTAAGCTGCATGTCGGGCTTCCTTAACTGCACCGTGCAGGCACGGAGCGAATTATTGATTGTAGAAAAAGGAGAGCGTTTGAAATCTCAAACGAATCCTAGGATCAACGACGAGAAAGGACAATAGGGTGTTCGAAAAAAAGAACAAAAAGCGCTGTGCGGCGAATTTTTTCGGATCAACGTCACTTTTGGCCCGTGGAGTGTGCGAAATCGACCACAGCCATTTCGACGATGGACGCCGCCAGCCTAGATGGGTATCATGGCGCCCGCGTTGCACTCGTAGCTCAGCTGGATAGAGTACTGCCCTCCGAAGGCAGGGGTCGTGGGTTCGAATCCCGCCGAGTGCGCCATATCGATCAAGGCTCAGGTGAATACCTGGGCCTTTTTTGTTTTCCGGCCCAGTTACTCCCTGTGTGGGAGCGGGCTTGCCCCGCGATCCGATACGGCAGGCAGACCGCAATCGCGGGGCAAGTCGGGTCGCCGCACCGCCGCCCCTACCGGGTTAGAAACTCAGGCGCGCACCGGCGTACAGCGTGCGCCCAGGCCCCGGTTCGTAGTAGCGCCCGGAGCCATCGTTGATGCGCAGGTTGTCGTAGTACTGGCGGTCACTGAGGTTATCCACACCCAGGTACGGCTCCAGGGTCTGGCCGCCAAGATCAAACTGCTTGCCAAGGCGCAAGTTGAGCAAAGCGACCCCGGCCACCCGCGCGCTGTTGGCGTTGTCGGCGTACTGCGGGCCGTAGGCATTCATGTTAACGCGCGCATAAAAGCCATCACGCTCGTAAGCCACTTCGCTAAACAACGTCTGACGCGGGATGCCCGGCAGGCGGTTGTCGTCAAAGCCGTTGAAGTCGGTGTAGCGGTAGTTGTTGAAGCTGTAGGCCATGGACAGCCGCCAGTGCTCCAGCACCTGGTAGTCGGCGCTCAGCTCAACGCCGTCGCGGCGCGACTTGCCGGCGTTGCGGTAGAAGGTCTGGCCGCCGTCGACGTAAGGCACCAGCTCATCCTCAAGCGCGATGCTGTAAAGCACCGCCTCGGCGCGCACGTCGCTCCATTCGCCTTTGATTCCCAGCTCACGGTTGAGCGCCTTGGCCGGTTGCAGGCCCGGGTTGAAGCCGCCACCTGCCGGGTTGGCCAGTTCGTTGACCGTGGGCGTTTCGAACGAGGTGGCGACGCGGGCATAGACCAGGTAATGCTCGCTCAGGCGATAGCTGAGGCCGGCGCTGTAGTTCCAGTCATCCAGCGTGCGCGAGCCGGAGTCGTCGCCGTCACGCTCGAAGCGGTCGTCCACCGCCAGGCGCATGCTGTCGTAGCGCCCGCCCAGGGTCAGTTGCCAGCGCTCGCTGAGGTCGATGCTGTCTTGCAGGTACAGGCCAACGCTGCCGGCCTTCTCTTGCTGACGCAGGGTCAGCGCCCCGGTGCCACCGCCGATCTGGTTGTTGTGGCGTTCACGCTCATCGCGCTGCTGTTCAAGATCGACACCGGCGGTGACGTGTTGATCCAGGCCGAACCAGCTGGCCTTATGGGTGTACTGCCCGCCTACCCCGGCGAACAGCCGGGTGTAGGAGGTCTGCCCGCCATTGGCGTAAGGCAGGCGATTGCCAAACTCGCGCCGCCCCAGCCAACTGCGCACTTGATAACTGTCGGCCTCGCCAAGATCGCCGGTCCAGTTCAGCGCCAGACGCTGCTGGGTGATGTCTTCGTCGGAGTTGTACAACAGGCTCTGGGCGCGGGCCTGGTCACGTTTGGTGTGCACTTCGGCGAGGGTCAGGGCGCCAGGGTCTTCGGAACGGTTGTCGAGCGCCTGGAACGTTACCCCCAGTTGCCCGGCATCGCCCTGCCAGCGCAGCTTGCCGGTAAGGTTGCGCGCCTCGGAGCTGGAGTGCTGGCGATAGCCGTCGAGGTTGGTGACATTGAGCGCCAGCAGGCCGCCAAGGTTGCCGGAGGTGCCGCTGGTTTCCGCACGCAGGCGTTGGTAGCCATACTCGCCACCACTGACATCGATGGACGATTGCGGTGTCAGCGACGGCTCGCGGGTCTGGATTGCCAATACCCCGCCTGCACCGTTGCCATACAGCGTCGAGGCCGAGCCGCGGATCACTTCGATGCGCTCCACCAGGCCCAGGTCTACGCCGTCCATTTCGGTCTGGCCATCGGGCATGGTCAGCGGTACGCCGTCGACCAGCACGCGAATGCCGCGCATGCCGAAACTCGAACGCGCACCAAAGCCACGAATCGACAGGCGCATGCCCTGGGCCATGTTGTAGCGGCTCTGCGACACGGTGCCGGGCACGGCCGAAAGCAGGCCATCGAGGGTCAGCAGTTGCTCGCCGGGCTTCTCGGCGATGTCCACGGCGCTTACCGAAGCCGGGGTCTGCAACCAGGCGGAATTGACCCGGGTCGAGGTCACTTCCAGCGGCGCCAGTTCGACGCTGTCGGCACAGGCGCTACCGGCGCCGAGCAACAGGAGGGTCATGACGGAGTGCCGCCTGGTAAACATGCTGAATCCTTGAATCGATAGGGACAGAAAACGCAGGAAAACCTGCGCTGAAAAAATTGGCGCAGCAGCAACAGCCAGTTATAAGGCAAAATGCTACTAACTGATTCGCATTTAATGAGTCAGACCCCTGGAATACACCAGCAAGAAGGATCTTTATGAAGCGGTTCGCTGTGACCCCGGCCCGGTGGGTCGGGATGTTGTGCTGCCTGTTCGCCTTGAACA
The DNA here is from genome assembly GCF_024748945.1 of Pseudomonas sp. B21-035. Taxonomy (NCBI): domain Bacteria; kingdom Pseudomonadati; phylum Pseudomonadota; class Gammaproteobacteria; order Pseudomonadales; family Pseudomonadaceae; genus Pseudomonas; species Pseudomonas sp. B21-035. The sequence continues at coordinate 185,678 of NZ_CP087179.1, read as the reverse complement.
TCGCACAGGCCAAGGACGACGGTACCGACCCCTCCGTCACCATCGAAAAGGACATTCTACGCACCGTGGTGGCCGAAGACGGCAGCTACGCCGCCACCCAGGACCTGGTCCTGCTGATCAATGAAGAACGCGCGATCCAGGCCAAGGCCCAGCAGTCGTTGTACTACAACCGCACCCTGGAAACCCTCGAGGTGACCCAGGCCTACACCCAGAAGCCCGATGGCCGCAAAGTGCAGGTCAGCCCCGAGCAGATCAAGGAGCAACAGGAGCAGCAATCGTCCCAGGCGCCGATGTTCCATGACAGCCTGGTCAAGGTAGTGATCTTCCCCGAAGTCGCCGTCGGCGATCGCCTGGTGCTGAGCTTCAAGAAACAGCGCAAGACCCCGCTGTTCCCTGGCCAGTTCGAAGACCTGGCGATGCCGCAGTTCCACCCGACCCAGCAGTTCACCCTGATCTACGACCTGCCGAAGAACCTCAAGCTCAATGCCGAGGCCAAGGGCTTCAAGGCTTCCAGCCCGAAGGCCGAGCCTGGTCGCAAGGTCTACCAGTGGGATTATGTGCAGGGTGACAACGCCCGTACAGAACTGGGCGCAGTAGCCTACTCGGACTACGGCAAGTACCTGGCGGTTTCCACCTTCGCTGACTACAGCGAGTTCGCCAAAGCCTACGCGGCGCGCGCCAACAGCGAAGTGACGCCCGCCATCCGCGAACTGGCGGAAAAGCTCACGGCCAAGATCGACGACCCGCGCGACAAGGCCCTGGCCCTGGGTGACTGGGTGCGCCGCAACATTCGCTACGTGGCGGTTTACATCGGTGCTGGCGGCGTGGTGCCGCATGCCGCCGATACCGTGCTGAGCAACCGTTATGGCGACTGCAAGGACCACGTGGCCCTGCTCGAAGCGCTGCTGGCCGCAGTCAATATCGACAGCACCCCGGCGCTGATCAACCTCGGCAATGCCTACGCCCTGCCCAAGGTGCCGACCCTGGGCGTGATCAACCACGTGATCACCTACATCCCGAGCCTGGACCTGTACCTGGACTCCACCGCCGAAGCCATTGCCAGCGGCTACCTGCCCGCGCCGGTGCTGGACAAGCCGACCGTGCTGAGCCGCTCCGGCAAGCTCGGCCACACCCCGGCGACCCAGCAGGGCCTGGTGCAAAACAGCACCACCTACACCGTAGCCAGCAGCGGCGCCGCCGACTTCAGCCACGCTTCGAAAATCGACGGCTGGGCCGCCGAGATGAACCGCTGGATGATGCGCAACATGCAACCGGCCGAGCGCGACCTGCTGACCCAGCGCATCCTCGCCGCCTACGGCCAGCGTGGTAGCGGCAAGATCAGCAGCGACGACCTGGAAACCAGCGGCGCCTTCGAGATGCACATCAACGGTCGCAGCGAAAACCTGGTCAACCTGCCCGGCCCGATCGGCGTGCCGACCCTGACCAGCCTGGCTGGCGGCATCGCCCAGAATATCTTCGGCTTTATCGCTGAAAAGCAGCGCACCCAGGACTTCACCTGCATCTCCGGCATCACCGAAGAACAAGCGCGCTTCGAGTTCCCGGCCGACGTCAAGATCATCGCCGCGCCCAAGCCTGTGAGCCTCAAGGACAAACACTTCGACTACAGCGCCGACTATGCCCTGCAAGGCAACAGCCTGGTGATCAAACGCCGCCTGGACTTCCACAACCCGAAAGCGGTGTGCAGCGTGAAAGACTTCGAGAAGATGAAGCCAACCCTGGACGCCATGCTCAATGACCTGAACAGTCAGGTGATCGTGCAGAAGAGCTGAGGTACTGCGCCCTGCCGAATCCCTCGGGAGGTCAGCAGGGCGCCGTCGCTGTTACGCCAACGTCGAAGTCTTTGATAAACTCCGCCGCGCCCTGCGCTGCGCCACGCAAGCGGAACTATCAAAAGGAATTGTCATGGCAATGGTTTTTTGCCGCGGTTGTGCCATGGAAATCCATGAAACGGCGCCCAGCTGCCCACAGTGCGGCGCCCCTCAGACTCCCTCTGCCACCACGCAACCTGCCGGCAAGCGCTTGTCCTGGATGGCAGCCAGCTCGCTGATCCTGTGCATCGCCTGTGTATTGACGCTGTTCGAACCAGCCAGCTGGGATCGTAACACCCTGTGGGGGATGGGCTTGTTTGCACTCACCGGGCTGGTCCTGAGCTCGCTCAGCCTGGTCAAAAAAGAACCGCGAACCTACATGGCAATTACTGGCGCGGTGTTGTCAGGCATTTTGCTCATTTTGCTGATCTGGCTAGTCATGTAAGGGACAACACATGAATATGGTTTTTTGCCGTGGCTGCGCCAAGGAAATCCACAACAGCGCCGTGGCTTGCCCAGCCTGCGGTGCACCGCAACCTGCTGCAACCTTCACTGCAGCACCTGCGCCAGCCGGCATCTGGTACGTTGAACTACTGAAGAAATACGCCATGTTCTCGGGTCGGTCACGCCGCCAGGAATACTGGCTGTTCATCCTGGTCACCTTCCTGGTGTACATGCTGGTGCCCTATCTCGACCGCGAGCTCCGTACCGGCACGCTCTTCGCTTACCTGTACAGCGTGGCATTGCTGGTCCCGGGCATTGCCGTAGCCGTTCGGCGCATGCACGACACCGACCGTAGCGGTTGGTGGCTGCTGTTCCCGCTCGTCAACCTGATCTTCCTGTGCCAGGACAGCCAGCGTGGCCCGAACCGTTTCGGCCCAAACCCGAAAAACACCTGATCACAGCTTGATCGAGAGTCAAAGCCAAGCGGCCATCATTGGCCGCTTTGGCATTTTTGCGCCCATGACGTTTTTCAATCACATCGATGCCGCTTTCGCCCTTGCCCTGCAGCGATCTGTACACGATTCTTTAGCTATCTGCCGTCACCCACTCCCAGCATCGCAGAGGCCTCTATGAAAACCGTGGCACAGCTTCTAAAAACAAAAGCCCAGCAGCACCACCAGGTTCACACCATCGGCCCCGACCACATGGTGCTCGATGCGCTGAGGTTGATGGCCGAGAAGAACGTCGGTGCCCTGCCGGTGGTGCAGGACGGGCGTGTGGTGGGGATCGTCAGTGAGCGCGACTACGCGCGCAAGATGGTGCTCAAGGGCCGTAGTTCGGTGGGCACGCCGGTCAGCGCGATCATGAGTGCGCCGGTGATTACCGTCGACCCACACCAGAACGTTGAATACTGCATGAACATGATGACCAACAGTCACCTGCGCCACCTGCCGGTGGTCGAGAACGGCGAGCTGCTGGGCCTGCTGTCGATTGGCGACCTGGTCAAGGAAGCCATCGCCGAACAGGCCAACATGATTCTGCAACTGGAACAGTACATTCGCGGCGACTGATTCGCGGCACGCTCAGCGGTATTCGCCCTCCAGCTCATCGAGCTGGTGGTCGAAGCTGCGCAGGCGCGCTGACCAGGTGTACACCAGCACTTCCAGGTCGCGGTTGAGCACCGCGGCGCCGCGCCCGCTGCTCTGCTGCGAGTCGCACAAGTCCAGTTGATAACGCTCCCGGGCCATTGCAGTGGCAACCGTAGACAGCTCGCGGGCGTTGTCCAGCCAGTGGCGGCGGTGGTCATGGGTTTCGCGGTCGAGCTCGCGGCATTGGCGTTTCAGCGCTTCCAGGCTCTGCTCCAGCGGCGTGCCTTCAAGCTCGCCCATTACCTCTTGGAAGGTACGCCCGGGCTGCCAGTAACTGCCCCAGAAATAACGGTCGAAGACGGTTTCGACCCGGCGCAAGGCAACCTTGGTGTTCCAGATAGCCACCAAGGTTCGCCCTTGGGCCAACTGGCGTTTGCTCACCCGCAGTTGCTGCCAGGCAATCCACGCCAGCGCGGTCAGGGCCAGCGCCCCGATCACGCCCCCGGCGGCGTAAAGAAATACCAGAGCCTGACCCAACTGGTGGGTCTGTTTGATTCCATAGAAATAACCGACGGTCAGCAGCCCCAGGGCGGTCACGGCACACCAGAAACCGGCGGCATAGGGATCTTTCATTGGCGCTGTCCCCTTGTTGTTTTTCCTGAGCATAGCAACGCCATTCGCCGGTCGATGTGCCGCTCGGCGTTTATTTTTTCGGACGCCGCAGCGCCTCGTTCAGCTGGTCGAACGGCACGGCCCAGTCGGAGTCTTCGATAATGCTTTCCTTGAGAAATGCCCGCTGGCTCTCGGTCCAGAACGGTGCATCAACCAACTTTATTTCATTCTTGAGCGGCGAGTGGCTGGTGATGAACTGGTCAATGCCCTGGGGATCATCAGCCAGGCCCAGCTGTTTGAAGAGCTCCGAAAACGGATGAATATTTGATTCCATGCGTGACTCCTTGGGGCCAGGACGGGCATCCACGACGCCAGCCTGGCAGTGGGTTGATCATCAGCAAACCTCACGCACTTCGGCGTTCGGTACCAGTTTCAGGTATTGCGTCATGTTCATGTGGATCAGGTGATCGTGATCACCGGCCTCGACATAGATATCGCCCTGACGGGTCAGGGTCGGGTCGAGCAGCATCTTGATCGAGTAAGCATCGCCCAGTGCCGGAATGGCGCCACGCTCGCAGTCGCCGAACAGATGCGGCAGCCCGCTTTCATGGGTCATTTGCCAGGCGCCGGTGGCGCGCACCTTGCTCATGTCCAGGTGACGGTTGGCCGGTAGCACGGCCATCAGATAGTTGCCATGGCGGTCGTCGAGCATGACCGACTTGGCCACCCGCTCGGCGGGCACTCCAGCGGTACGGGCCGACTCAAGGCTGGTAGATGAGTGCGGGTGAGAAATGATGTCGTAGTCGCAGCCGGCCTTGTCCAGGCACTGCTGCAGGGTTTTTGCCATACGCATGATGCACCTCCGGATACAGCGCCCCCACTTCTGAAGTTTAGGCCGTGCTGCCGCAAGCAGCCGACTAAACTTATTGGACACGCACAGCCCGGGTGAATTCAGGTGATCGCTCGCTGGTGTCGGCACCTGCTGGTTTTATTGATGCTCGGCGCCCTGACGAGCGGTGTGGCTGCGCCCGGCAATCCGGTGCTGGTACTGAGTATCGACGACGCCATCGGCCCGGCCAGTGCCGACTACCTGATACGCGGCCTGGAGCAGGCCAAGACGCAGCAGGCGCAATTGGTGGTCATCCGCCTCGACACCCCGGGCGGGCTCGACAGCTCGATGCGCGCGATCATCAAGGCGATCCTCGCCAGCCCCGTGCCAGTCGCTACCTTCGTCGCCCCCGGTGGCGCCCGGGCGGCCAGCGCCGGCACCTATATTCTCTACGCCAGCCATGTCGCAGCCATGGCCCCGGGCACCAACCTCGGCGCCGCCACGCCGGTGCAGATCGGCGGGATGCCAGGCCCACCGAAAGACCCGGCTGCGCCCACCGGCGACAAGCCAGCACCGAGCAGCGAACAAGACACCCTGACCCGCAAGCAGATCAACGACGCTGCCGCCTATATTCGCGGTTTGGCGCAACTGCGCGGGCGCAATGCCGACTGGGCGGAACAGGCGGTACGCGAATCGGTCAGCCTGCCGGCCAACGAAGCCTTGCGCCTGAAAGTCATCGACCGCATCGCCAACGACCTGCCCGACCTGCTGCGCCAGCTCGATGGCAAAAGCCTCGAAGCCGCCGGCCAAGCCGTGCAGTTGCACACCGCCAACGTCAGCATCATCGAACGCGAGCCGGACTGGCGCACGCGCCTGCTGGCGGTGATCACCAACCCCAGCGTGGCGCTGATCCTGATCATGATCGGCATTTACGGGCTGATGTTCGAGTTCATGAGCCCGGGCTCCGGGGTCGGCGGGGTGATCGGTGGCATCTGTCTGCTGGTGGCCCTGTATGCCTTGCAGTTGTTGCCGGTGAGCTATGCCGGCGCGGCGCTGATCCTGCTTGGCATCGCCTTCATGATTGCCGAGGCGTTCCTGCCCAGTTTTGGCGTGGTCGGCTTTGGCGGCATCGTTGCCTTCGTGGTCGGCGCGGTGATCTTGATGGACACCGACGTGCCCGGCTTCGGCATCCCCCTGGCGCTGATCCTGACCCTCGCCCTGCTCTCGGCGCTGCTGCTCGGCGGCGTGCTGGGCATGGCCATGAAGGCGCGCCAGCGCGCGCTGGTCAGTGGCGATGCCGGGCTGGTCGGTAGCCTGGCGACGGTGATGGCGGTCAATGACAGCGACCCGTTCATCGGTTCGGTGCAGGCGCAGGGTGAACAGTGGCAGGCCCAGTGCCAGACGCCACTGCAGGTGGGGCAACGCGTCCGGGTGATGACACGCAAGGGCGTACTACTGGACGTCAGCGCCGAGGCACAACCACCGGCGCAAGGAGACTGAGATGTTTTACGAACTGGGCTTTGGCGCCTTGCTGGCGCTGCTGGCGGTATTGTTGCTGTCGGCCTTTCGCATCCTGCGTGAATACGAGCGCGGGGTAGTGTTCCAGCTCGGGCGCTTCTGGCGGGTCAAAGGGCCGGGGCTGGTGCTGTTGATTCCGGGGATCCAGCAGATGGTCCGGGTCGACCTGCGCACCGTGGTGCTGGATGTGCCGCCACAGGATGTCATCACCCGCGACAACGTCTCGGTCAAGGTCAACGCGGTGCTGTACTTTCGCGTGCTCGACCCGCAGAAGGCGATCATCCAGGTCGAGGACTTTCTCATGGCCACCAGCCAACTGGCGCAGACCACCTTGCGCGCGGTGCTGGGCAAGCATGAGCTGGACGAACTGCTGGCCGAGCGCGAACGGCTGAACCTGGACATCCGCCAGGTGCTGGATGCGCAAACCGATGCCTGGGGCATCAAGGTGGCCAACGTCGAGATCAAGCATGTCGATCTCAACGAGTCGATGATCCGCGCCATTGCCCGCCAGGCCGAGGCTGAACGTGAGCGGCGGGCCAAGGTGATCCATGCCGAAGGTGAACTGCAGGCCTCGGAGAAACTGATGCAAGCGGCAGAAATGCTCGGCCGCCAGTCGGGGGCGATGCAGCTGCGCTACATGCAGACCCTGGGCAGCATTGCTGGCGACAAGTCGTCGACGATTGTCTTTCCGTTGCCGATAGAGATGCTTAAAGGGCTTGTGGATAAGTGAGACTCATCGCGAGCTACCAGCCACCACCCAACGCCAGGAACAAGCCGATCTGCCCCATCGCCACCTGGGTATTGGCCGCCGCCAGTTGCGCGCGCATCTCGGTGTAGGTGCGGGTCGCCTGCAGGTCCGCGAGGAACGACTCACGCCCGGCCTGATAAAACCTATGGGTCTGGTCTGCCGCCAGTTGCGCCGAACGCTCGGCATCGGCCAAGGCATCGCGACGCGCCAGCAAGGCGCTGTATTGCGCCAGGCTGGTCTGGGTTTCGCGAATGGCGTTGAGCACCACCCCGTCAAAATGCGCCAGCGCCGCCTGGGTCGAAGCTTCGGCTTCACGGATGCGCGCCCGCGAGCCGTTGGTCGGTACATTCCAGGTCAGCAGCGGGCCGAAGCCCCAGCGGTTGGTCGCAGGTTTGCCGAGGTTTTCCAGGATACCGATGGTGCCCACCTGGGCACCGATGCTGATGTCCGGATACAACTGCCCGGTGGCTACGCCGATAGTCGCCGTGGCCGCGGCCAGGCTGCGTTCGGCCTGGCGGACATCCGGACGGCGCTTGAGCAACGCGGCGCCATCGCCCACTGGCAGCACCTGGGCGATATGCGGCAGCTCGGCGCAATCGCCGGTTCCGGCCGGCAACTGGTTGAGCGGCTTGGCCAGCAGCATCGACAAGGTGTACAGGCCCGCTTCACGCGCAGCCTGGTAACGCGGCAGCTCGGCGCGCAAGGATTTGAACTGGGTTTGCGAACGGGTCACCTGGGTTTCGTCACCACGCCCGGCATCGCGCAGGCGTTGGGTCAGGGTCACGCTCTGCTGCTGCAGGTCCAGGGACTCATGGGCGATATGGTATTCCTCGTTGGCCGCGCAGACCTGGGTGTAGGCACGTACCACGTCGGCCACCAGGGTGATGCGTGCGGTATCGGCGGCGGCCTGGGTCGCGTCGGCATTGGCCTGGGCGGCCTCGACGCCACGCTTGAGGGTGCCCCACAGGTCGAACTGGTAAGACGCGCTGATGATCGCCTCGCCGATGTTGGCCACCGGCACTTTCTCTGGTTGCAAAAAGGCTTCGCCAGACTCCTGCAAACGCTGGGCACCCAGCTTCACACCGCCGTTCAGGCCACCCTGGGCTTCGGCCTCTTCGACCTGGGCACGGGCCTTGGCGATGTTCGCCGCCGCCACACGCAGTTCGCTGTTGGCCGCCAGGGCCTGGCGCACCAGCTCATTGAGGCGTTCGTCCTGATACAGGTGCCACCAGTCTTTCGGCACGGGCGCCGAGACCACGCTGCTGGCGTCCTGGCGCAGTTGGCCCTGCAAGTCGGCGCGCTGGATCGCGGCATCCTCGGGCACGTTGTAGTCCGGCCCGACCATCTGGCAGGCCGACAGCAGCAGGCTCAAGCCGAGCAGTGACAGCCGTTTCATTGGCCCTTGTCCTCAAGGATCGACACCGTCGCCGTACGCCCGGCGATCATGCGAAAGTCTGCCGGCACCTCATCGAAGGCAATCCGCACAGGGATCCGCTGGGCCAGGCGCACCCAGCTGAACGCCGGGTTGACGTTGGGCAGCAGGTTGGCGCCGCTGCTGCGGTCGCGGTCCTCGATACCGGCGGCAATGCTCTGCACCCGCCCGCTCAGGCGGGTGTTGTCGCCGAGCACGCGGATATCCACAGCCTGGCCGATGTGAATGCCGGCCAGCTTGGTTTCTTCGAAGTAGCCATCGACGTGGTAGGAGTCGCTGTCGACCACCGACAGCACCGGCCGCCCGGCACTGACAAACTCGTGGGCACGCGGTGCGCGGTCGTTGAGGTAGCCATCAACCGGGCTGCGCACCACTGAACGGTCGAGGTTCAACTGCGCAGCATCCACCGCCACCTGGGCTTCGGCCAGGGCCGATTCGGCGCGGGCCTGGCGCGACTGGCTCTCTTCCAGTTGCTCGGCGGCCACCAGGTTACCCAGGCCACGATTACGCCGGGCTTCGCGCTGGGCCTGGGCCAGGGTTTCCTTGCGCTCGGCCAGGGTCGCCTGGGCCTGGCGCAGGGCCAGGTGGAAGCGGTCCTGGTCGATGGTGAACAGCACGTCGCCACGCTTGACCACCTGGTTGTCGCGTACCTCTACCTGCTGGATCAAACCGGAAACATCAGGGGCGATCTGGATCACGTCGGCGCGGATGTGCCCATCCCGGGTCCAGGGGGCGAACATGTAGTACATGACCATCTGCCAGACCAACACGGTCGCCAGCGTCACTACCAGCAGGGTCAGGACCACGCGGCCCAGGGTCAACAAGGGTTTTTTCATGGCAGCATCAGGTTTCGGCAAAAGTGATCGACCGTGCCGAGCAGCACGGCGTAAAGCGCAACGTTGAACAACGCCCGGTGCCAGACCAGGCGGTAGAAATGCACGCGGTTGAGCAGCGCGTGCACACCGAGAAACAGCAAATAGGTGACGACCATCATCACCAGCAGCGTGGGCAGGAACACCCCGCTGATATCCAGATCTCCGATCACAGCGGCGCTCCATCGATGCCATAGGGCAGTTGTTGCTGATCGTCGGATGGCTCAAGCACCACCTCGACCCCCGGCAACAGCGCCAGGCGCAGGCCGCTCAAGGCGTGCAACAGGTGCACCCGGGCCTCGGCGCTGTCGGCCAGGTCGTTGAGGTTGAGGGCGCGACGGGCGCGCTCCATGCTCTGCAACAGCACCTCGGGCGCGTGCAGCCGACGGCGCGCGTCCAGGCAGGCCTGAAAGTGTTCGCCCACCTCTTCCACCACCCGCTCCAGCAACTGGCGCGGCTGCGCGCCGACCCGTGGCATATAGGCCAGCAGGTCGAGCAGGTTCAGGCCCACGCGCAGGTCTCGCAGGGCGGTGCCGGTGTCCTGGCCGGTCTGGGTCAGGCGCGGCAGTTGCTGCATCAGCCGGTCGAGCATCTGCACGCCCAGGTGCCGGTGCTCAGCCAGCGTGGCCGGCTGGGTCATGCCGACGATGTCGTGCCAGCTGAAACGGGTCAGGCGCTTGGCCGCAAGCTCAACGCCGAACGGGCGCACCACCAGGGTCCAGACGAAGGCGAACAGCAAGCCCACCGGCCCGGCCAGGTTGGCGTTGATGAAGGTCAGGAAGTTGGCGTCGTAGGCGCCCTGGATGCTGATGAACGAGGCGGTGTTGACGATAGTCAGCAAGGTGCCCAGGTAGAAGCGCGGCTGCACGGTCAGGGTGCCGACGCAGATGCACGGTATGGCGAAGGCCAGCACCAGCATCGGAAAGTCATGCAGGTTGGGCAGCACCAGAAACAGGTAAAGGCTGGCAAACAGCACCGACAGCGAAGTCCAGAAGAAGAACCGGTAGATCTGCGGCGCCGGATCGTCCATGGCGGCAAAGAAGCTGCAGGCCACGGCGGCGAGAATCACCGCGCTGCCGCCGTCGCCCCAGCCGAGCAAAATCCACAGGGTGGTGGCAACGATGATCGCGCTGACGGTGGAGAACACCGAGTAGAGCATCAGCCCCCGGTCGAAGAACGGCGTCAGCCGGCCCAGGCGCCAGTGCCGATACACCGCGCGCCAGGGCGAGAGGTCTTCGTTGCGGATGGCGTGCTGCAGGCTACAACAGTCTTGCCACAGGTCGGCCCATTCAGCCAGGCGATAGAGCGCGTTGGACAGCAGCAGCGAGGCGCGCTCATCAAGGGCGGCGGCGCTCGGTTGCATATGTTCGATGTGCGCACGCAACGCCGACCAGCGTGCCGGCGATGGATCCTGCGCGGTGCCCTGCAGCCAGGCGCGGGCTTCGCTCAGCAATGGCTGCAGCTGTTCGCTCTGGGCCGGGGCACGGCCTTCGAGGGCGAGCAAGGCGTCGTCGAGGGCATCGATCACCGGTAGCAGGTGGATCATCCGCCCACGTAGCTCGCGGGCATTCTTCACCGTTTGCGGCCGTGCGCCTTCATGGGACAACTGGCCGATCATCAGCTCCAGCGAGTTGAAGGTGGTGACCATCGAGGCACGCAAGCCGCCGACTTTATCGGCAGTCGCCTCGCGGGCCAGGAAGGTATCGCTGTAGCGGATCGCCTCGTTGAACCAGTTGCCAGTGGCGCCAACCAGCACCGGGGTCAGGCGCCGTGGCCAGAAGATCGCTCCGACCACTGCCGCACAGACGATGCCCAGGCAGATCTCCTGGGCCCGCGACGAGGCAATGTCGAACACTGCCAGCGGGTCGTCGACCACCGGCAGGGCGATCATCGGCAGGGTGTAGCCGGCCAGCATCAACGCATAGCTGTTGGCGGTGCGCAGGTGCAGCGAGAGGAACAGCAAGGTGCCGGTCCACAGCGCCACGGCGACGGTCAAAAGCACTGGCGTCTGCACCAGCAGCGGCACCAGGAACACCGCCCCGGCAGCGCCGAGCAAGGTGCCCATGGCGCGATACAGGGCCTTGGAACTGGTGGGCCCGACGAACGGGCTGGAGACGATATACACCGTAGCCATGGCCCAGTAAGGCCGGGGCAGTTGCATGAGCAAGGCGATGTACAGGGCGATCATCGACGCGGCGAAAGTGCGCACCCCGTAGAACCAGTCACGAGCAGGCGGCATCGAGCTGAAAAAACCGTTCACGTCGGCACGCCCGGGGTGCGCTGGGCAGCGTCTTCGAAGGCGCGCAGCACACGCAGGGTGGCCAGCAGGTCGGCTTCGTCGATGCCCTGCAGCACTTCGCGGCGCAGGCGCACCAGTTCGCCTTCGATGGCTTCGGCCAATACCCGACCGCTGGCGGTCAGGCTCAGGGCCTTGGCCCGGCGATCGACCGGATCTTCCGTACGGCAGACAAAGCCTGCATTGCACAGCTGGTCGAGCAGGCGCACCAGCGACGGGCTTTCGAGCCCCGCCGCCTGGGCTACGGCGACCTGGTGCACGCCATCGCCCAGGCGCACGATCATCAGCAAAGGGACCGCGCAGGCTTCGGAAATGCCGTAGCCGGCCAGGGTCGCCTGGCATATGCGCCGCCAGTGCCGGCCGGCCACCACCATGCCGCTGCTGATGTTGAGTTGCAGTGCGTCGAGGGTCATGAAGGGAGGTTCGTGGCTATATTCATAGTTTGCTAACTATCAATATTCTTCGATCACCGCCCCTGCCGTCAATAGTGGCTGACAAACGTCATGTTCAAGGTTGCAGTTGATCGTCCAGCTTCATGTTCAGCGCCAGCTTGCTGCCCAGGCTGATCGCCTGCTCGCGCCAGAACAGGTAACGCAGGGCGTTGTTGACCTCGCTGAAATGCACCGCCAGCTCTTCGGCAGCCTGCATCACCCCGGCCACGGCGGCCAGTTCCAGCCAGTACACGGCGGCCTTGCTGTCGACGTTGACCGTCAGCCCATGCAGCAGGCGATAGCCGACCTCGAAGCGGCAGCGTGCGTCACCGCGCTGGGCGCCGCGCAGGAACCAGCGGTAGGCCTGCTGCAGGTCGACCTGCCAGTCCTGGCTGTCGCTGTCACAGATTTCTTCTTCGTAGAGATCACCCAACGCCGCGGCGGCGTGTTCCAGGCCACGCTCGAACGCCTGCTGGTAGTACTCTGCCGCACTGGCATAGGCGACCTCCACTCCCTTGCCGAAGTAATGCTGCTGGCCGAGGTTGAACCAGGCTGCGGCACTGCCCTGCAGGGCCGCCATACGCAGCAGGTGCCCGGCCAGGGTCGGGTCGGCGCGCCAGTACTTGCCATTGAGCCAGATCCAGCCCAGGTCGTTGAGCGCGCCGACGTTGCCTTCCAGGGCCTGGGCGCGCAGGTCGTCGTACACCGCCTGCAGGTCGCTGGCTTCGTCCAGGCGGCTGATCAGGGCGAAACTCTCGCCCAGCACTGCCCGCTGGCTGGGCATGCCGACCCCGGCGTACAACCGCTGCAGGCGGCCAGGGCGGCCGGGCGCAGGGATGATCCGCTCGGGCAACAGGCGCTCAAGCAGTGGGTAGATGTTGCTTGCAGCTGACATGTTCGTCCTCATTGAACTACCCACAGATCCAACAGCGGGAGTGATGAGGCGTGATTCTGCGCACGGCCACGACAAAACCTGTCGCGAACGATTCAGTTAGGGCACTCAACTGCTTCATCCTTGATCTGGATACATAAATGGCTAATTGCCATATCACTGCGCTGGCGCCATGCTACAACCGCAAGCCTAGACAAGGACGCCACCTTTTGCCCTCCGCCACGACACGCGCCACCCTCAGCCGCCAATGGGAGTTGCTGCGCCAGTTGCCCAGCCGCTCACCGGGCATTACCAGTGCCGAGCTGGTTGGCCGCCTGCAGGACGCAGGATTCACCATCAGCAAGCGCAGCATCGAACGCGATCTCAACGAGCTTTCGCTGATTTTCCCTCTGGAGCGCAACGACAAGAGCATCCCGTACGGCTGGCACTGGGCAGCCAACGCCTGCATTGAATTGCGCGGTATCAGTGTCAGTGAGGCGCTGAGCCTGGCGCTGGTGGAAGAGGCGGTACGCCCGCTGTTGCCGGGGAGCATGCTCAAGGTGTTGGACCCGCGCTTCAGCCATGCCCGGCAGAAGCTCGAACACCTGTCGGGAGCGAACAAGGTGGCGCGCTGGCTGGACAAGGTCGCCAGCGTACGCCCGGACATGAACATGCAGGCCCCGGAAGTGCCCGACAGTATCCTCGAGACCGTGCAGCATGCGCTGCTTGAGGAATACCAGCTGCACTGCCAGTACTACTCGGCGCACAACGACAAGCTCAGCGAACTGACCCTCAACCCGCTGGCGTTGATTCAGCGCGGCCAGGTCAGCTACCTGATTGCCACCGCTGCGCCCTATACCGACATTCGCCAGTTCGCCGTGCATCGATTTCGCAAACTGCGCATTCTCGACAGCCCCACCGAAGGCCTGCGCGCCTTCGACCTGCAAGCGTACCTGCGCAGCGACGCCCTGCAGTTCGGCGATACCGACAAGATCGAACTGCAGGCCTGGATCAGCGACAACCTCGCCCGCCTGGTGCGCGAGACGCCGCTGTCGGCCGATATGCACCTGACCCCGCTGGACGCCGGGCACCGCCTCAAAGCTACCGTCAGCAACAGCTGGCAGCTGCGCTGGTGGCTACTGAGCCAGGGTGACGGGCTGATCGTCGAGCAGCCCCTGAGCCTGCGCCAGCAAATTGCCGAAACCCTCAACAATGCTGCGGCGCAGTACCAAAGCGCCTGAGCCGCTCAGCGCTGCATGCCCCAGCGACGCACAGTGATGCGCTCCAGGGTGTTGAACACAAGGCTCTCGACCAGCAAGCCGATCAAGATCACCACCGCAAGGCCAGCGAACACCTTATCGGTGTACAGCTCGTTGCGGTTCTGGAAGATGTACCAGCCCAGCCCGCCCTTGCCGCTGGTGGCGCCGAACACCAGCTCGGCGGCGATCAGCGTGCGCCAGGCAAAGGCCCAGCCAATCTTCAGCCCCGAGAGGATCGACGGCAGCGCCGCCGGAATCAGGATATGCACGACCAGGCGCAAGCCGCGCAGGCCATAGTTGCGCCCGGCCATGCGCAGGGTCTCGGAGACGCCGAGAAAGCCGGCGTAGGTATTCAGCGCCAGGGCCCAGAGCACCGAGTGCACCAGCACAAAGATCAGGCTGTTGTCGCCCAGGCCGAACCACAGCAGCGCCAAGGGCAGCAAGGCAATCGCCGGCAAGGGGTTGAACATCGAGGTCAGGGTGCTGAGCAGGTCGCGGCCGAACTGGGTCGACACCGCCAGGCTGGTCAGGCCGAACGCAAGCACGATGCCCAGCAGGTAACCCTTGAGCAGCACCACCAGCGACACCCCAACCTTGGCCAGCAACTCGCCGCTGAGCAGGCCGTCGTACAGGGCCGCGGCGGTTTGTAAAAAGCTCGGCAGCAGCAGGTCGTTGCCCTGATAGCGGGCGATGGCTTCCCAGGCCAGAGCCAGCAGAATCAGGATCAGGCCCTTGCGCAGCCAGCCCTGTTGCCAGAGGCGCTGGCCGAGCGGCAATTGGCGCTCAAGCGGAACGCTGAGCAGCGGTTCGAGAACGACTTCGTATTCCTGACGCGGCGTAACAATCGTGGTCATGGCAAAACTCCCGGTCAGTAGGCAATGCGAATGTCGGCGAAACCCAACGCCGGGTCGTGCTCGACCTGGGCATCATCGTCGAACAGCAAGCGGTGGATACGCCGCGCCGAGGCCTGGAAATCACTGGCGCCAAGGCTTTGCAGGTTGTACTGGTGGCTGTGGATTTCAGCGCGTACCCGGCCCGGATGGGGCGACAGCAGGAGGATGCGGTTGCCGACCACCAGCGCCTCTTCGATTGAATGGGTAACGAACAACAGGGTGAAGCGCACCTCTTCCCAGAGCAGCAGCAGCTCTTCCTGCATCTTGCGCCGGGTCAAGGCGTCGAGGGCGGCGAAGGGTTCGTCCATCAGCAGGATCTTCGGCTGCATGGCCAGCGCCCGGGCAATCGCCACGCGGGCTTTCATGCCGCCCGACAGGGTATGCGGATAGGCATCGGCAAAACCCGCCAGGCCGACCTTTTCCAGGTAATGCAAGGCGCGCTGCTCAGCCTCCTTGCGCTTGAGCGTGCCGGAGGCGAGCAACGGGAACATCACGTTGTGCTTGACGGTTTTCCACGGCGGCAGCTGGTCGAATTCCTGGAACACCACGATGCGATCCGGGCCCGGGCCCTGCACGGCCTGGCCCTGCAGGCGGATCTGCCCTTCCCTGGGCTCGATGAAGCCGGCCACCGCCTTGAGCAGGGTCGACTTGCCGCAGCCCGAAGGCCCGAGCAGGACAAAGCGGTCGGCTTTGTCCACTTCGAAACTGACCTGGTGGGTAGCCCGCACCACGCGCTGCGCGGTGCGGTATTCAAGGCTTAGGTTATCCACCTGCAGCAGCGGCGGCGTGGCGACGCTGCTCAGCTTGCTGACCGTGTGGCCTGGCAATGGGGTGTTCATCCGGTCAGCTCCCTTGCAGCGGTTTCTCGTCCTGGAAGAAGTAGTCTTTCCAGGATTCGGGTTTGTGCTTGATCGCGCCCACGCGGTAGAGGAATTCGGCCAGCGGGTAGGTGTTTTTCGGCGTCACGCTGAACTCGTACTGCGGGTTGTCGATGATCTTCAGCAACGCCTCGCGGTCGATCTTGGCCTTGGTCACGCGAATGTAGGTGTCAGCTGCGGCTGCCTTGTCGTTCTGGGCAAACTCGGCGGCTTCAGCCAGGGCATCAACAAAGGCTTTGTAGGTCTTGGGGTTGTCGTTGCGGAATTTTTCGGTGGCGAACAGCACGGTCGGCGAGTTCGGGCCGAGCAGGTCGTAGGTGTTGAGCACCACGTGCACGTCCTTGTTGGCCAGCACCTGGTCCTGGAACGGCGGGTTGGAGAAGTGCGCGTTGAGCTCGGTGCCGCCGGCCAGCAAGGCCGCAGTGGCATCCGGATGAGGGACGGCCAGGGTGTATTTGTCGAGGCGGTTGTATTCCTTGTCGCCCCACTGCTTGGCGGCGGCGTACTGCAAGAAGCGCGACTGCACCGAGACACCCACCGCCGGCAGGGCGATGCGGTCTTTCTCGCTGAAGTCGGCGATGGTCTTGACCTTCGGGTTGCTGCTCACCAGGTAATAAGGGAAGTTGCCCAGCGAAGCCACGGCCTTGACGTTCTGCCGGCCCTGGGTGCGGTCCCAGATGGTCAGCAGCGGGCCGACGCCGGCACCGGCGATGTCCACCGAGCCTGAGAGCAAGGCGTCGTTGATCGCAGCGCCGCCCGACAATTGCGTCCAGTCGACCTTGATGTCGATGCCCTGCGCCTTGCCGTGTTTTTCGATCAGGTTCTGATCGCGCACCACGTTGAGCAGCAAGTAAACGATGCCGAACTGCTCGGCAACGCGGATTTCACCTTCGGCCTGGGCCGTGGCCGGCGCCACCAGGCTGCCGGCGAGCAGGCTGGCACCCAGGCCGATACTGGCCGCCAGGCGGCTGATTGATTTGCGCATGCTGTACTCCTCGAAAGATCAGAACGGGGCATCGCCCTGGATGGTGGTGCGGTACAGCTTGCGGCGCAGGTGTGCAGGGCAGCCGCTGGCCAGGTGGATCAACGAGCGGTTGTCCCAGAACACCAGGTCATGGGGCTGCCATTGGTGGCGGTAGATGTTCTGCTCGAGCACGCTGTGGGCGTAGAGCTCGGTCAGGATCTGCCGGCTTTCATCGTCGGGCAGGCCAACGATGCGGGTGGTGAAGCCTTCGCTGACAAACAGCGCCTTGCGGCCGTTTTCCGGGTGGGTGCGCACCACCGGGTGAATCACTTCCTGCACCTGCGCCAGTTGCTCGGCAGTCAGGGTCGGGCGCCAGTTGCCTTCGAACTTGGTCTCGCTGTAGCGAGCGGTATAGGAATGCGCGGCGCTGCGGCCTTCAACGGCTTTGCGCAGGGCCTCGGGCAGGCCGTCCCAGGCTTTGTGCATGTCGGCGAACAGGGTGTCGCCGCCTTCGCTGGGCAGCTCCTGGGCGTGCAGCATCGAGCCCAGGCTTGGCAGTTCCTTGTATGACAGGTCCGAGTGCCAGAACTTGCCGGCGTCGCCCAGGCCAATGTTCTGCCCGTTCTCGACGATGTTGGAGACGATGAGGATTTGCGGGTGGCCGCTGAGCAGGAACTGCTTGAGCACGTGGATCTGCAGCTCACCAAAACGGCGGCTGAAGGCGATCTGTTGTTCGGGGCTGATGCGCTGGTCGCGAAACACCAGCACATGGTGGTCGAGATGAGCCCGGTGGATCCGGGTGAAATCTTCGCCGCTGACGGGTTTGCTCAGGTCCAGGCCGATGATCTCGGCGCCGACGGCACCGCTGAACGGCAGGATTTCGAAGGCTTGCTGCTGTGCGCTGTCGATGGACGACAAGGCGTTAGAGGCCGCTGACATGATTCACTCCCACGCAGAGCGCGCCCAAAGGTGCGCGCATCGATCAGAAACTCACGGTGTTCCGTGTTGGTTCGGTCGTGCGGCGCGCCGATTGGTCGGCAGGTACGCAGGGGAGTGACTATAAAGTCATAAGAGGAAGAATTTAAATATCTTTAGTGCATAAGCATATGGTGAGGTTGCGGGCCTCTTCGCGGGGCAAGCCCGCTCCTACACAACTCTGCAGGAGCGGGCTTGCCCCGCGATGCTGTCAACGCTCGCGCAGCGCTTCGGCCCGGGCGCGGATGATCGGCTTGAGCAGGTAGCTCAGCACGCTCTTCTTGCCGGTGATGATGTCCACCGAAGCGACCATCCCCGGGATGATCAACAGCGGCTTCTCGTCGGTGCCCAGGTGGCTGCGCTCGGTGCGCAGCTTGATCACGTAGAAGGTGTTCTTGTCTTCGTCGGTGATGGTGTCGGCGCCGATCTGTTCGAGCTTGGCCTTGAGGCCGCCGTAGATGGTGAAGTCATAGGCGGTGAACTTGACCATCGCCTCCTGCCCCGGGTGCAGGAAGGCGATGTCTTGCGGGCGGATGCGCGCTTCGACCAGCAGGGTGTCGTCCAGCGGGACGATTTCGACCAGGTCGCTGCCCGGCTGGATTACACCGCCAACGGTGTTGACCAGCAGCTGCTTGACGATACCGCGCACCGGCGAGGTCACCAGGGTCCGGTTGACCCGGTCGTCCAGGGCCTTGCCGGTGGCCTGGGCCTTGCTCAGGTCGGTGCGCGCCTCGTTAAGCTGGGTCAGGGCTTCGCTGCGGAACTTGCCGCGGGTCTCGTCGATCTTGCGCTCGACTTCCTTGATCGCCGATTCGGCCCGCGGGATCGCCAGCGAGGTGGCATCCAGCTGGCCGCGGTTTTCAACCTCGGCACGCTTGAGGCGCAGCACTTCAACCTGGGAGATTGCGCCCTGGGCCACCAGCGGCTCGGACATGCTGATTTCCTGGCGCAGCAGCTGCAGGCTGTTGCGGTACTGGCCCTGCTTGGAACTGAACTCGCGCAGCTCTTGCTGGCGCTGTACCAGTTGCTCCTGCAGGCCGCCGATTTCGTCTTGCAGTTGCTGGCGACGGCTCTGGTACAGGGATTCTTCGTTGGCGGCCTGGCTTGGCGCAGCCTTGCGGATTTCTTCGTCGATCTTCAGCGGCCGGTCTTCAACCTCGGCGCTCAGGCGCTCGACGCGCAGGGCCATGGCCAGGCGATCAGCCTCAGTCTCGCCGACATTGGAGACAAAACGGGTGTCGTCCAGGCGCAGCAAGGGGTCGCCGACTTCGACGATCTCGCCTTCTTTGGCGTAGATCTGCGCGACGATGCCGCCTTCCAGGTTCTGGATCTTCTGCAGTTTCGACGACGGAATCGCCTTGCCTTCGCCACGGGTAACTTCGTCGATAATGGCGAAGTTGGCCCAGAGCCCGAGGAACAGGAAGAATCCGATTACCCCCCAGATGGTCAGGCGCACGATGCGCGGCGCATCTTCGATCAGCGCCTTGTTGACCTCGGGCAGCGGCTGGCCGCTGAGCGATTCGGAACCTTTGAAATACCTGCGCAGGCTGTCCTTGATCTGGCCCATATCCATCTTAAGCAACACTGATCTGCCCCTTCTTCAGCGCATCCATGACGGCGGCTTTCGGGCCATCCGCGACTATCTGCCCGCGATCGACAACGATCAGGCGGTCGACCAGTGACAACAGCGAAGCCCGGTGCGTCACCAGGACCACGGTCTTGTTCTCGATAACCGCTTGCAGGCGTTGCTTGAGGCGTTCTTCACCGGTGTTGTCCATGGCGCTGGTCGGTTCGTCGAGCAGCAGGATCTGCGGGTTGAGCAGCAAGGCGCGGCCCAGGGCAACGTTCTGCCGCTGGCCACCGGAAAGATTCTGGCCACGCTCGCCGACCTGCAGCTCGTAACCTTGCGGGTGCAGCCGGGCGAATTCGTGAACCCCGGACAGCTCGGCCGCCTGCAGGACCATTTCGTCCTCGACATAGCGCGCACCGCTGACCAGGTTGTCGCGCAGGGTACCGGCCAGCAGCTGGATGTCCTGGGGCACGTAGCCGATGTTGTGGCGCAACTCGCTGACGTCGATCTGGCGGATGTCGACGCCATCGACCAGCAACGAGCCGGCATCGGCTTCATAGAGGCCGACGATGAGTTTGGCCAGCGAGCTCTTGCCCGAGCCGCTGCGACCGATGATGCCGATTTTCTCGCCGGGGCGGATCGACACATTGACGCCCTTGAGCGCCAGGTTCTGCTGGTTGGGATAAGTGAAATCGACGCCGCGAAACTCGATGGCGCCCTGCAGTACCTGACGGCTCAGCGGGCGCTCTTCGAAGTTGCGCTCTTGCGGTAGCTCCATCATCTGGTCGGTGGAGACCATGGTCACCTTGGCTTGCTGGTAACGGGTCAGCAAACCGGAAAGCTGGCCCAGTGGGCCGAGGGCCCGGCCACTGAGCATGTAGCAAGCGATCAGGCCGCCCATGCTCAGATTGCCGGCCATGATCTGGTAGACGCCAGCACAAATCAGCGCCACGCCGGCCAGTTGCTGCATCAGCAGGGTAATGTTCATCGCCAGGCCCGAGAGCACCTTGACCCGCAGCTCGAGGCGGCTGAGGGTGCCGATGGTCTGCTCCCACATGTACTGGCGTTCGCTTTCGGCGTTGTTGACCTTGACCGCATCGAGCCCGGCGAGGGTTTCGATCAGGCTCGACTGGCGCTCGGAGGCCAGGGCCATGGTCCGCTCCAGGGTCGCCACCAGCGGCTTTTGCAGGGCGTAGCCGATACCCAGGGCCAGCGGGAAGGCGATGATCGGAATCCACACCAGGTGCCCGCCAATGATGGCGATCACCAGCAGGATCAACAGGGTGAACGGCAGGTCGATGAGGCTGGTCAGGGTCAGCGAGGCAAGAAAATCGCGCAGGCCCTGGAATTCATGAATGTTCTGGGCAAAGCTGCCGACCCGTGCCGGCCGGTACTTCATGGCCATGCCGACGATGCGTTCGAACAGCGTCGCCGAGATGATCAGGTCGGTCTTCTTCCCGGCCAGGTCCAGGCACAAACTGCGCAGGCCCTTGAGAATCAGATCGAAGATGTAGGCACCGGAAATCCCCAGGGCCAGGACCCACAGGGTCGAGGTGGCCTGGTTGGGCACCACGCGGTCGTAGACGTTCATCACGAACAGCGGCGCGGCCAGGGCGATCAGGTTGATCACCAGGCTTGCGGCGATGGCGTCGATGTACAGCCAGCGGCTGCGCTTGAGGGTGTCACGGAACCACGAACGCGCACGCGGAATCAGGTTGCCGTGGTTGACGTCGAACTTGTGCTGCGGCTGGGCGAAGAACACCCGGCCACTGTAGTCGCTCAGCAACGCTTCGCGGCTGACGTGCACCTCGCCGCCGTCGCTCTCGCTGAGCAACAGGCGCGCGGTGTCCTCATTCTCCCAACCGAGCAACACCGTGCTGCGACCGTCCTTGAGCAGGAGCATCGCCGGCATGGCGATGCTCGGGATCTGCTCCAGCTTGCGTTGCAGCAAGCGCCCCTGCAGGCCGGCACGGGCCGCCGCACGCGGCAGCAGCTCCGGGCTCAGGCGCTGGGCCGGCAACGGCAGGCCGGTGGTCAGCATGGCCCGGCTGGCGGGCTTCTGGTGCAGCACGCAGAGAGACAGCAGGCTGTCCAGCAACGGATCGTCGTGCTGACTGCGTGGATCATGGCTGAGCTGGACTCGACTGACTTCTGATTCCACGCGGGCTCTCTTAACGGTTGCGGTTGGCTATAACAGTGAACCTCAGTTCATGCCTGGCAGGTTCACTTTCGGTTTAAGGTCGTTCTGCACCACGGAGGCCATCGGTGCGACAACACCCTGGCTCTTGAGCAGTTGACCAATGGTCGCTTTGATTCGGTACTGAGTAAACACTTGGCTGTTCTTCACTTCAGCCAGACGGCGCTGGGCAGTGAAGAGTTCATTCTCGCTGTCGAGCAAGTCTAGCAAGGTACGTTCGCCCAGGCTGAACTGCTTCTGGTAGGCGCTGCGCACACTGTTGCTGTGATCGACGTATTGCTGGGCGATCGGCACCTGCGCATTGGCGTTGTCCATAGCGTTCCATGCCAGGCCGAGCTCCTCATTGAGCTGGCGCAAGGCATTGTTGCGAATGTCCAGCGCCTGATTGGTCAGGTACGACTTGGATTCCAGGTCGGCCTTGTTGCTGCCGCCGGCATACAAGTTGAAACTCATACGCAGCATAGCCTGCCATTCGTTGTTGTGGCCGTTCATGCCATCCAGATCGTTATCGGCCGTCCGTCCGAGTTCTGCATCAAAACGCGGATAGAAAGTAGACTTTGCAGCCTCGTATTGCTTCTCCGCCGCGGCGATATCGGACTCTGCCGAACGCAGGATCGGGCTGCTCTCGACCATCTGCTGACGGGCTTCGTCGAGGTTGGCCGGCAACAGGTCGACAAACGGCGCAGGGCTGCTTAACTCGTCCGGCAACTGACCGACCACGCTCAGGTAGTTGGTCTTGGCATCGGCCAGGTTGGTCTGCTCGGTGATCAGGTTGTTGCGGGCCTGGGCCAGGCGCGCTTCGGCCTGGTCAAGGTCGGCCAGGCGGCCGACACCACGGGCAGTGCGCAGCTTGATCTGGTCATAGATGCGTTCGTGGCTGCGCAGGTTGTCTTCTGCCAGGCGGACCATCTCGCGACGGGTCAGGACGTCCAGGTAAACCTGGGCAACGGTCAACGCGGTGCGCTCGGAGGCGCCCAGCAGCGAGTAGGCGCGGGAGTTGACGGTGGCTTGCTGACGGCCAACTTCACTCGAGGTGGCAAAACCGTCGAAGACCATCTGCCGCAGGCGCACGCTCGACTCACCACGGTTGAGGGTTTCCCAGCGGTTGCCGGTGCTCGGGCTGTCGGTACCTTCACGGCCATAACCGGCGAGCACATCGACACGTGGCAGGTAACCACCCTTGGCGGCGCGCAGTTGGTAATCGGCAGCGATTCGGCTGTTGACCCCGGCCTGGATTTCCGGGTGTACCTCGAGGGCTTTCTGCATGGCCTCTGGCAGGCTCTGTGCTTGAACGAAACTGGTGGCGAGGACGAAAGGAAGAGCAGTGAACAGTGACGCGCGCATTTAACTTTTTTCCCAGGGACGTCTTGTCCCAAATCACAGCAGAAATCGTTGCTGCATTAGAAAATGGCAACCGGAATGACCTTATGTCGGAAACTTCCGAAGGGGTACTTGGTTCGTACGGAGGAAGAGTGGCAGCCGCTCAAATATCAATGTGACATTACGGTGCTGATTGTTTAGGATGGCAGCAGGAAGGTCAATACTTTGGCATAAACTTAATAGCCAACAGTTATCGACAATATATTGACGTCAAAAGCACCAAACATACTATTGAAACATTCCATCAGAAAGCGGCAATTCAGCGCCGGCTGGCATGGAAGCCAAATTGAACGGGTAGCCCGGAGAGTCCAATGAGCAGTGTTGTTGCCATCGTCAAAAGCATTGTTGGCCAAGTAATCGCCGTATCCCCAGAAGGGATTCAACGTGTACTCATCGAAGGTGACCGCCTGTTCGCTGGCGAGCAGGTGCTCACTGGCCTGGCCGGCGCCGTCACCCTGGAACTGGCCGACGGCCGCACCCTGGACCTGGGCCGTGACACCCAGTGGAGTGCCGAGGCCCCGGACAGCAGCACTGACCTGGCGGCAGCAACCGCCCAGGCTGCGCCTTCGGTCGAAGAGCTGCAGCAGGCCATCGCCGCCGGCGCTGACCCGACCACCGAACTCGAAGCCACCGCAGCAGGCCCGTCGGCCGCCGGTAGCGGCGGCGCGGCCGGTGGTGGCCATAGCTTCGTCATGCTCGACGCCACGGCAGGCTCGGTCGACCCGACCATTGGCTTCCCAACCGGCCCGATCGGCTTTGCCACCGGCGCTGCGACCCAGGAACTGGGCGGCCTGGACGATGCCAACAACCCCAACACCACCACGCCTACGCGCGAATCCGGCCTGAGCCTGAGTGCCACGCCGTCGATCACCGAGGCGGGTGGCGTAATCATCTACACCGCCACCCTGGGCCAGCCACCGCTGACCGACCTGACCGTGACCCTGTCCAACGGCCAGGTCATCGTCATCAGCGCCGGGCAGACCAGCGGCAGCGTCAGCGTGACCATCCCGCCGAACGACACCGTGTACCTGGACGGCAGTGAAATCTCCGCGACCATCACCGGCACCACCGGCGGCGCGGGCCTGATCATCACCCCGGACACCACCCCGGCAGTGACCCAGATCACCGACACCATCGACACCACCACGGTCAGCCTGACGGCCAACCCGAGTGTCACCGAGGGCGGCGTGATCACCTACACCGCCACCCTGACCAACCCGGCGCAGACGCCGGTGACCGTCACCCTGTCCAACGGCAGCACCATCACCATCGGCGCCGGCCAGACCACCGGCACCGTTGATGTGCAGACGCCGCCGAACGACGTCTACAACAACGGCAGCAGTGTCAGCACCACCATCACTGGCGCCACTGGTGGCAACTTCGAGAACCTGGTACCGAACCCGAACCCGGCGGTCACCACCATCACCGACTCGATCGATGACACCGGCCTGAGCCTGAACGCCACCGGCAGCGTCGCCGAAGGCGGCTCGATCATCTACACCGCGACGCTGACCAACCCGGCCGGCACCCCGGTGACCGTGACCCTGAGCAACGGCGCGGTGATCACCATCGCCGCCGGCCAGACCGAAGGCAGCGTCACCGTGCCGGCGCCGAGCGATGACGTGTATGTCGATGCCGGCAACGTCAGCGTCAGCATCGACAAGGTCGATGGCGGCAACTTCGAAAACCTGGTGGTCAGCAACCAGCCGGCGGTCACCGAAGTTACCGACACCATCGATACTTCGACTGTCACCCTGACCGCGAACAGCAGTGTTGCTGAAGGCGGCGTGGTCACTTACACCGCTTCGGTTACTGCGCCGGTGACTGGCTCTGCGCTGGTTATTACTCTGGCCAATGGTCAGCAGATCACTATTCCTGTTGGTCAGAGCACTGGCTCGGTTGAGTTTGTTGCGCCGAACAACGTGCACACTACCAATCCGGACCTGACCAACAGCATCACTGGCACCACCGGCGGCAACTACGAGAAGCTGGACACTGCCGGTAATCCGGTGACTACCGTTACTGATGGTCCAGGTACTGACGACACTACCGGTCTTAAGCTGACCGCTACCGGCTCGGTTGCTGAAGGTGGTTCGATTGTTTATACCGCCACGCTGACCAACCCGGCTGGCACCGAAATGAAGGTGACCCTGAGCAATGGTGAAGTGATCACCATTGCTGCGGGGCAGACTGAAGGCAGCATTACCGTTGCTGCGCCTGCCGATGATGTCTACATCGACGCCGGTGAAGTCAGCGTCACTGTTACCGGCACCACTGGCGGCGACTTCGAAAAAGTTGCTGTAGATGGCACTCCGGCTGTAACGCAAGTTACTGACACCATTGATACTTCGACTGTCACTTTGACAGCGAACAGCAGTGTTGCTGAAGGCGGCGTAGTTACTTACACCGCTTCGGTGACTGCGCCGGTTACCGGTTCTGCGCTGGTTATTACTTTGGCCAATGGTCAGCAGATCACTATTCCTGTTGGTCAGAGCACTGGTTCGGTTGAGTTTGTTGCGCCGAACAACGTGCACACCACCAACCCGGACCTGACCAACAGCATCACCGGCACCACCGGCGGTAACTACGAGAAGCTGGACACTGCGGGCAACCCAGTGACCACCGTTACCGACGGTCCAGGTACTGACGACACTACCGGCCTGAAGCTGACCGCCACCGGCTCCGTCGCTGAAGGCGGCGAGATCGTCTACACCGCCACGCTGACCAACCCGGCTGGCACCGAAATGAAAGTCACCCTGAGCAACGGTGAAGTCATCACCATTGCCAAAGGCCAGACCGAAGGCAGCATTACCCTGCCGGCGCCGGCGGATGACGTGTACGTCGATGCCGGTGAAGTTAGCGTGACCATCACTGGCACCATTGGCGGCGATTTCGAGAAAGTCGAAGTCGACCCGGCTGCTGCCGTGACCGAAGTCACCGACACCATCGACACTTCGACCGTCACCCTGACCGCTACCCCAAGCGTCACTGAAGGCGGTGTCGTCACCTACACCGCTTCGGTTACTGCGCCAGTGACCGGTTCTGCGCTGGTGATCAACCTGGCCAACGGTCAGCAAATCACCATTCCAGTCGGCCAGAGCTCCGGCACCGTGGACTTCGTTGCACCAAACAACGTGCACACCACCAACCCGGACCTGACCAACAGCATCACCGGCACCACCGGTGGTAACTACGAGAAGCTGGATACAGCCGGCAACCCGGTGACCACCGTTACCGACGGACCTGGCACCGATGACACTACCGGCCTGAAGCTGACCGCCACCGGCTCCGTCGCTGAAGGCGGCGACATCATCTACACCGCTACGCTGACCAATCCAGCTGGCACCGAGATGAAAGTCACCCTGAGCAATGGTGAAGTCATCACCATCGCCAAGGGCCAGACCGAAGGCAGCATCACCCTGCCGGCGCCGGCTGATGACGTGTACGTCGATGCCGGTGAAGTCAGCGTTACTGTGACTGGCACTACCGGTGGTGACTTCGAGAAACTGGCTGTGGATAACACTCCAGCCGTCACCGAAGTGACTGACACCATCGACACCAGCACCGTCACTCTGACCGCTACTCCAAGCGTTACCGAAGGCGGCGTGGTTACCTATACCGCCTCGGTTACTGCGCCAGTAACTGGTTCGAACCTGGTGATCACTCTGGCCAACGGCCAACAGATCACCATCCCTGTGGGTTCCAGCTCGGGCACCGTGGACTTCGTTGCACCGAACAACGTGCACACCACCAACCCGGACCTGACTAACAGCATCACCGGTACCACCGGAGGTAACTACGAGAAACTGGACACTGCGGGCAACCCGGTGACCACCGTTACTGATGGTCCAGGTACCGATGACACTACCGGTCTCAAGCTGACTGCGACTAGCTCGGTTGAAGAAGGCGGTTCGATTGTTTACACCGCCACGCTGACCAACCCAGCCGGCACCGAGATGAAAGTCACCCTGAGCAATGGTGAAGTCATCACCATTGCTGCGGGTCAGACTGAAGGCAGCATCACTGTTCCAGCTCCAGAAGACGACGTGTACGTCGATGCTGGCGAAGTCAGCGTGACCGTGACCGGTACCACCGGTGGCGACTTCGAGAAGCTGGCTGTGGATAACACCCCTGCTGTCACCGAAGTCACCGACACTATCGATACGTCGACCGTCACCCTGACTGCGACTCCGAGCGTGACTGAAGGCGGCGTTGTCACCTACACCGCTTCGGTTACTGCGCCAGTGACTGGCTCCGCGCTGGTGATCAATTTGGCTAACGGCCAACAGATCACCATTCCTGTGGGTTCCAGCTCGGGTACCGTGGACTTCGTTGCACCGAACAACGTGCACACCACCAACCCGGATCTGACCAACAGCATCACCGGCACTTCGGGCGGTAACTACGAGAAGCTGGATACTGCCGGCAACCCGGTCACCACCGTCACCGACGGCCCAGGCACTGACGACACTACCGGTCTCAAGCTGACTGCGACTGGCTCGGTTGAAGAAGGTGGCTCGATTGTTTACACCGCCACCCTGACCAATCCGGCTGGCACCGAAATGAAGGTGACCCTGAGCAATGGTGAAGTCATCACCATCGCCAAGGGCCAGACCGAGGGCAGCATTACCCTGCCTGCGCCGGCGGATGACGTGTACGTCGATGCCGGTGAAGTTAGTGTGACCATCACTGGCACTACTGGCGGCGATTTCGAGAAAGTCGAAGTCGACCCGGCTGCCGCTGTAACTGAAGTCACCGATACCATCGACACCAGCACCGTCACCCTGACCGCTACCCCAAGCGTCACTGAAGGCGGCGTGGTTACCTATACCGCCTCGGTTACTGCGCCAGTGACCGGCTCTGCGTTGGTGATCAACCTGGCCAACGGCCAACAGATCACCATCCCAGTCGGCCAAAGCTCCGGTACCGTGGACTTCGTTGCACCAAACAACGTGCACACCACTAACCCGGACCTGACCAACAGCATCACCGGCACCACCGGTGGTAACTACGAGAAGCTGGACACTGCCGGCAACCCGGTCACCACCGTCACCGACGGTCCAGGTACTGATGACACCACCGGTCTCAAGCTGACCGCGACGGGCTCGGTTGAAGAAGGCGGTTCGATTGTTTACACCGCCACGCTGACTAACCCGGCGGGCACCGAGATGAAAGTCACCCTGAGCAACGGTGAAGTCATCACCATTGCCAAAGGCCAGACCGAAGGCAGCATTACCCTGCCGGCGCCGGCGGATGACGTGTACATCGACGCCGGTGAAGTCAGCGTGACCGTGACCGGTACCACCGGTGGCGACTTCGAGAAGCTGGCTGTGGATAACACCCCTGCTGTCACCGAAGTCACCGACACTATCGATACGTCGACCGTCACCCTGACTGCGACTCCGAGCGTGACTGAAGGCGGCGTTGTCACCTACACCGCTTCGGTTACTGCGCCAGTGACTGGCTCCGCGCTGGTGATCAATTTGGCTAACGGCCAACAGATCACCATTCCTGTGGGTTCCAGCTCGGGTACCGTGGACTTCGTTGCACCGAACAACGTGCACACCACCAACCCGGATCTGACCAACAGCATCACCGGCACTTCGGGCGGTAACTACGAGAAGCTGGATACTGCCGGCAACCCGGTCACCACCGTCACCGACGGCCCAGGCACTGACGACACTACCGGTCTCAAGCTGACTGCGACTGGCTCGGTTGAAGAAGGTGGCTCGATTGTTTACACCGCCACCCTGACCAATCCGGCTGGCACCGAAATGAAGGTGACCCTGAGCAATGGTGAAGTCATCACCATCGCCAAGGGCCAGACCGAGGGCAGCATTACCCTGCCTGCGCCGGCGGATGACGTGTACGTCGATGCCGGTGAAGTTAGTGTGACCATCACTGGCACTACTGGCGGCGATTTCGAGAAAGTCGAAGTCGACCCGGCTGCCGCTGTAACTGAAGTCACCGATACCATCGACACCAGCACCGTCACCCTGACCGCTACCCCAAGCGTCACTGAAGGCGGCGTGGTTACCTATACCGCCTCGGTTACTGCGCCAGTGACCGGCTCTGCGTTGGTGATCAACCTGGCCAACGGCCAACAGATCACCATCCCAGTCGGCCAAAGCTCCGGTACCGTGGACTTCGTTGCACCAAACAACGTGCACACCACTAACCCGGACCTGACCAACAGCATCACCGGCACCACCGGTGGTAACTACGAGAAGCTGGACACTGCCGGCAACCCGGTCACCACCGTCACCGACGGTCCAGGTACTGATGACACCACCGGTCTCAAGCTGACCGCGACGGGTTCGGTTGAAGAAGGCGGTTCGATTGTTTACACCGCCACGCTGACCAACCCAGCCGGCACCGAGATGAAAGTCACCCTGAGCAATGGTGAAGTCATCACCATTGCTGCGGGTCAGACTGAAGGCAGCATCACTGTTCCAGCTCCAGAAGACGACGTGTACGTCGATGCTGGCGAAGTCAGCGTGACCGTGACCGGTACCACCGGTGGCGACTTCGAGAAGCTGGCTGTGGATAACACCCCTGCTGTCACCGAAGTCACCGACACTATCGATACGTCGACCGTCACCCTGACTGCGACTCCGAGCGTGACTGAAGGCGGCGTTGTCACCTACACCGCTTCGGTTACTGCGCCAGTGACTGGCTCCGCGCTGGTGATCAATTTGGCTAACGGCCAACAGATCACCATTCCTGTGGGTTCCAGCTCGGGTACCGTGGACTTCGTTGCACCGAACAACGTGCACACCACCAACCCGGACCTGACCAACAGCATCACCGGCACCACCGGCGGTAACTACGAGAAGCTGGACACTGCGGGCAACCCGGTCACCACCGTCACCGACGGCCCAGGCACCGATGACACTACCGGTCTGAAACTCACCGCGACTGGCTCGGTTGAAGAAGGCGGTTCGATTGTTTACACCGCCACGCTGACCAACCCGGCGGGCACCGAGATGAAAGTCACCCTGAGCAATGGTGAAGTGATCACCATCGCCAAGGGCCAGACCGAAGGCAGCATTACCCTGCCTGCGCCGGCGGATGACGTGTACGTCGATGCCGGTGAAGTTAGCGTGACCATCACTGGCACCATTGGCGGCGATTTCGAGAAAGTCGAAGTCGACCCGGCTGCTGCCGTGACCGAAGTCACCGACACCATCGACACTTCGACCGTCACCCTGACCGCTACCCCAAGCGTCACTGAAGGCGGTGTCGTCACCTACACCGCTTCGGTTACTGCGCCAGTGACCGGCTCCGCGCTGGTGATCAACCTGGCCAACGGCCAACAGATCACCATCCCAGTCGGCCAAAGCTCCGGCACCGTGGACTTCGTTGCACCAAACAACGTGCACACCACCAACCCGGACCTGACCAACAGCATCACCGGCACCACCGGCGGTAACTACGAGAAGCTGGACACTGCGGGCAACCCAGTGACCACCGTCACCGACGGTCCAGGTACTGACGACACTACCGGCCTGAAGCTGACCGCCACCGGCTCCGTCGCTGAAGGCGGCGAGATCGTCTACACCGCCACGCTGACCAACCCGGCTGGCACCGAAATGAAGGTCACTCTGAGCAACGGTGAAGTGATCACCATCGCCAAGGGTCAGACCGAAGGCAGCATCACTGTTCCGGCTCCTGAAGACGATGTGTACGTCGATGCCGGTGAAGTCAGTGTCACCGTGACCGGTACTACTGGCGGCGACTTCGAGAAGCTGGCTGTGGATAACACCCCTGCTGTCACCGAAGTCACCGACACCATCGACACTTCGACCGTCACCCTGACCGCTACCCCAAGCGTCACTGAAGGCGGCGTGGTTACCTATACCGCCTCGGTTACTGCTCCAGTGACCGGCTCTGCGTTGGTGATCAACCTGGCCAACGGCCAACAGATCACCATCCCAGTCGGCCAAAGCTCCGGTACCGTGGACTTCGTTGCACCAAACAACGTGCACACCACCAACCCGGACCTGACCAACAGCATCACCGGTACCACTGGTGGTAACTACGAGAAACTGGATACCGCTGGTAATCCGGTAACTACCGTTACTGATGGCCCAGGCACCGATGACACTACCGGTCTGAAACTCACCGCGACGGGTTCGGTTGAAGAAGGCGGTTCGATTGTTTACACCGCCACCCTGACCAACCCGGCTGGCACTGAAATGAAGGTGACCCTGAGCAATGGTGAAGTCATCACCATCGCGGCAGGTCAAACCGAAGGCAGCATCACTGTTCCCGCGCCGGAAGACGATGTGTACGTCGATGCTGGCGAAGTCAGCGTGACCATCACTGGCACCACTGGCGGTGACTTCGAGAAAGTCGAAGTCGACCCGGCTGCCGCTGTGACTGAAGTCACCGATACCATCGACACCAGCACCGTCACCCTGACCGCGACTCCAAGCGTGACCGAAGGCGGCGTCGTTACCTACACCGCTTCGGTTACTGCTCCGGTTACCGGCTCTGCGCTGGTGATCAACCTGGCCAACGGTCAGCAAATCACCATCCCTGTAGGTTCCAGCACCGGCACCGTGGACTTCGTTGCACCAAACAACGTGCACACCACCAACCCGGATCTGACCAACAGCATCACCGGCACTTCGGGCGGTAACTACGAGAAGCTGGATACTGCCGGCAACCCGGTCACCACCGTCACCGACGGCCCAGGCACTGACGACACTACCGGTCTCAAGCTGACTGCGACTGGCTCGGTTGAAGAAGGTGGCTCGATTGTTTACACCGCCACGCTGACCAACCCGGCGGGCACCGAAATGAAGGTCACCCTGAGCAATGGTGAAGTCATCACCATCGCCAAGGGCCAGACCGAAGGCAGCATCACCCTTCCGGCGCCGGCTGATGACGTGTACGTCGATGCCGGTGAAGTCAGCGTTACTGTGACTGGCACTACCGGTGGTGACTTCGAGAAGCTGGCTGTGGATAACACTCCAGCCGTCACCGAAGTGACTGACACCATCGATACTTCGACTGTCACTCTGACCGCTACCCCAAGCGTCACCGAAGGCGGTGTCGTCACCTATACCGCTTCGGTCACTGCGCCAGTGACCGGCTCTGCGTTGGTGATCAACCTGGCCAACGGCCAACAGATCACTATCCCGGTCGGCCAAAGCTCCGGCACCGTGGACTTCGTTGCCCCAAACAACGTGCACACCACCAACCCGGACCTGACCAACGGCATCACCGGCACCACCGGTGGTAACTACGAGAAGCTGGACACTGCGGGCAACCCGGTCACCACCGTCACCGACGGCCCAGGCACCGATGACACTACCGGTCTGAAACTCACCGCGACTGGCTCGGTTGAAGAAGGCGGTTCGATTGTTTACACCGCCACGCTGACCAACCCGGCGGGCACCGAGATGAAAGTCACCCTGAGCAATGGTGAAGTGATCACCATCGCCAAGGGCCAGACCGAAGGCAGCATTACCCTGCCTGCGCCGGCGGATGACGTGTACGTCGATGCCGGTGAAGTTAGCGTGACCATCACTGGCACCATTGGCGGCGATTTCGAGAAAGTCGAAGTCGACCCGGCTGCTGCCGTGACCGAAGTCACCGACACCATCGACACTTCGACCGTCACCCTGACCGCTACCCCAAGCGTCACTGAAGGCGGTGTCGTCACCTACACCGCTTCGGTTACTGCGCCAGTGACCGGCTCCGCGCTGGTGATCAACCTGGCCAACGGCCAACAGATCACCATCCCAGTCGGCCAAAGCTCCGGCACCGTGGACTTCGTTGCACCAAACAACGTGCACACCACCAATCCGGACCTGACCAACAGCATCACCAGCACCACCGGTGGTAATTACGAGAAGCTGGACACTGCGGGCAACCCAGTGACCACCGTCACCGACGGTCCAGGCACCGATGACACTACTGGTCTGAAACTCACCGCGACTGGCTCGGTTGAAGAAGGTGGTTCGATTGTTTACACCGCCACCCTGACCAATCCGGCTGGCACCGAAATGAAGGTCACCCTGAGCAATGGTGAAGTCATCACCATCGCCAAAGGCCAGACCGAAGGCAGCATCACCCTGCCGGCGCCGGAAGACGACGTGTACGTCGATGCGGGCGAAGTCAGCGTCACTGTCACTGGTACTACCGGCGGCGACTTCGAGAAACTGGCTGTGGATAACACCCCGGCCGTAACCGAAGTGACTGACACCATCGATACTTCGACTGTCACCCTGACTGCGACGCCAAGCGTCACCGAAGGTGGCGTGGTCACCTACACCGCTTCCGTTACTGCGCCAGTGACCGGTTCTGCGTTGGTCATCAACCTGGCCAACGGCCAACAGATCACCATCCCTGTGGGTTCCAGCTCGGGCACCGTGGACTTCGTTGCACCGAACAACGTGCACACCACCAACCCGGACCTGACTAACAGCATCACCGGTACCACTGGTGGTAACTACGAGAAACTGGATACCGCAGGTAATCCGGTGACCACCGTTACTGATGGTCCAGGTACTGATGACACCACGGGTCTGAAGCTGACCGCCACCGGCTCCGTCGCTGAAGGCGGCGACATCGTCTACACCGCTACGCTGACTAACCCAGCGGGCACCGAAATGAAGGTGACCCTGAGCAATGGTGAAGTCATCACCATCGCCAAGGGCCAGACCGAGGGCAGCATTACCCTGCCTGCGCCGGCGGATGACGTGTACGTCGATGCCGGTGAAGTTAGTGTGACCATCACTGGCACTACTGGCGGCGATTTCGAGAAAGTCGAAGTCGACCCGGCTGCCGCTGTAACTGAAGTCACCGATACCATCGACACCAGCACCGTCACCCTGACCGCGACTCCAAGCGTCACCGAAGGCGGCGTGGTTACCTACACCGCTTCGGTTACTGCGCCAGTAACTGGTTCGAACCTGGTGATCACTCTGGCCAACGGTCAGCAAATCACCATCCCTGTAGGTTCCAGCACCGGCACCGTGGACTTCGTTGCACCGAACAACGTGCACACCACCAACCCGGACCTGACCAACAGCATCACCGGCACCACCGGCGGTAACTACGAGAAGCTGGATACCGCTGGTAATCCGGTAACTACCGTTACTGATGGCCCAGGCACCGATGACACTACCGGTCTGAAACTCACCGCGACTGGCTCGGTTGAAGAAGGTGGTTCGATTGTTTACACCGCCACGCTGACTAACCCGGCGGGCACCGAGATGAAAGTCACCCTGAGCAACGGTGAAGTCATCACCATTGCCAAAGGCCAGACCGAAGGCAGCATTACCCTGCCGGCGCCGGCGGATGACGTGTACATCGACGCCGGTGAAGTCAGTGTCACTGTGACCGGCACCACCGGTGGTGACTTCGAGAAGCTGGCTGTGGATAACACCCCAGCCGTCACCGAAGTGACTGACACTATCGATACGTCGACTGTCACTTTGACCGCGACTCCAAGCGTTACCGAAGGCGGCGTGGTTACCTATACCGCCTCGGTTACTGCTCCGGTGACCGGCTCTGCACTGGTGATCAACCTGGCCAACGGTCAGCAAATCACCATCCCTGTAGGTTCCAGCACCGGCACCGTGGACTTCGTTGCACCAAACAACGTGCACACCACAAACCCAGACCTGACCAACAGCATCACCGGCACCTCCGGCGGTAACTACGAGAAGCTGGACACTGCGGGCAACCCAGTGACCACCGTCACCGACGGTCCAGGCACCGACGACACCACCAGCCTCAAGCTGACCGCGACTCCAACGGTCAATGAAGGCGGGTCGATCACTTACACCGCGACGCTGACCAATCCGGCCGGCACCGAGATGAAGGTCACCCTGAGCAACGGTGAAGTCATCACCATCGCCAAGGGGCAAACAGAAGGCAAGATCACCATCGATGCCCCAAGCGACGATGTCTACATCGACGCCGATAAGCTGAGCGTGACGGTCACTGGCACCACCGGTGGCGACTTCGAGAAACTGGCTGTGGATAACACCCCGGCAGTCACCGACGTCAAAGACACTATCGACACCAGCACCGTGACCCTGACCGCCAGCACCAACAGCGTGGTCGAAGGCGGCGTGGTCACCTACACCGCCAAAGTCAGCGCGCCGGTTACCGGCTCCGACCTGGTCATCAGCCTGGCCAACGGCCAGAAGATCACCATCCCTGTGGGTTCCAGCACCGGCACCGTGGACTACGTTGCGCCAAACAACGTACACACCACCAACCCTGCCCTGACCAACAGCATCACCGGTACCACCGGCGGTAACTACGAGAAGCTCGATAGCGCCGGCAACACCACCGTCACCGTCACCGATGGCCCGGGTACCAAGGACAACACCGGCCTGTCGCTGACGGCTACCGACACCGTGGCTGAAGGCGGCAAGATCACCTACGTGGCCAAGCTGACCAACCCGGCCGGCACCGAAATGAAGGTCACTTTGAGCAACGGTGAAGTCATCACCATCGCCAAGGGCCAGACCGAAGGCAAGATCACCATCGATGCCCCGAGCGACGATGTCTACATCGACGCCGGCAAGCTGAGCGTGACCGTCACCAGCACCACCGGTGGCGATTTCGAACAGCTGACCGTGAGCAACGTACCGGCAGTGACCAACGTCACTGACACCATCGACACCAGCACCGTGACCCTGACCGCCAGCACCAACAGCGTGGTCGAAGGCGGCGTAGTGACCTACACCGCCAAAGTCAGCGCGCCGGTTACCGGCTCCGACCTGGTCATCAGCCTGGCCAACGGCCAGAAGATCACCATCCCTGTAGGTTCCAGCACCGGCACCGTGGACTACGTTGCACCGAACAACGTGCACACCACCAATCCGACCCTGACCAACAGCATCACCGGCACCACCGGTGGCAACTACGAGAAACTGGTCAGCACTGGCAACACCAGCACCACCGTCACCGACGGCCCGGGCACCAAGGACTCCACCAGCCTGATCCTGACCGCGACGCCGACCGTGGCTGAAGGTGGCTCGATCACTTACGTGGCCAAGCTGAGCAACCCGGCGGGCACCGAGATGAAAGTGACCCTGAGCAACGGTGAGACCATCACCATTGCCAAGGGCCAGACCGAGGGCAAGGTAACCATCGCCGCCCCTGGCGATGATGTGTACATCGATGCCGGTAGCGTCAGTGCGAAAATCACTGGCAGCACCGGTGGTGACTTCGAAGAACTGAAGATCGACGGCTCGTCCGCCGTGACCAGCGTCACCGACACCATCGACACCACCAACCTGACCCTGAGCGCCACGCCATCGGTTGCCGAAGGTGGCAACATCATCTACACCGCGACCTTGAGCAACAAGGCGCAGACCGCGGTCACCGTGACCCTGAGCAACGGTGCGACGATCACCATCGAGGCCGGCAAGACCACCGGCACTGCCAGCGTGCCTGCGCCAGCGGATGACGTGTACATCGATGCCGGCAGTGTCAACGCGACCATTACCGGCGCCAGCGGTGGCAACTTCGAAGACCTGGCAATCAGCAAGCAGCCAGCTGTCACCCAGGTGACCGATACCATCGACACCACCACCGTCAGCATCACCGGCACCACCTCGGTGGCCGAAGGTGACTCGGCCAACTACACCCTGACCCTGACCAACAAGGCGCAAACCGATGTGGTCATCAAGCTGACCTATACCGGTACCGCCACCAATGGTGCGGACTACACCGGCGTGGCCACCGTGGTGATCAAGGCCGGTAGCAACACCGGTACCTTCAGCGTGCCGATCATCCGTGACGGCATTGCCGAGAGCGCCGAGAACTTCACCGTGAAGATCGACTCGGCCACTGGCGGCAACTTCGAGAACCTGGCGATCAGCGGCAGCGCTGGCAGTGTCACCACCACCATTGTCAGCAACGAGGCACCGGTTGCCGCGGGCGGCGCCGTGACGGGTACCGAAGACACCGACCTGGTGCTGAGCTGGGCCAACTTCGGCATCACCGATGCCGACACCCCGGCAGCCAACCTGGGCCTGACCATCACCAAACTGCCTGCCGACGGCGTGCTGCAGTACAAAGATGGCAACGTCTGGAAAACCCTGACTGAAGCCGACGCTGGCAAGGTCTTCAGCAAGGCCGACATCGACGCTGGCAAGCTGAAGTTCGTGCCGGATCGCAACGAGTCGGGCATCGATGCCAACGGCGGCACCGGCGTCGGCAACAAAGAAGCCGACTACGCACAGATCAAGTACAAGCCAACCGACGGCCAGGGCCTGGGCAACGAAGCCACCATCAAGGTCGATATCACCCCGGTGGCCGACAAGCCTGACCTGAACATCGGCAGCAACAACGTCAACTCGATTGGCCTGGTCAAAGAGACCTGGAACAGCCTCAACGGCCTGGGCACCAACGGCAACGGCATCACCGGCGATGCGCTGAAAACTGTGTTCGACAACTCGGGCAAGGCCAACAGCAGCTCGCAGGTCACCAACGCCCAGTCGGACGCCAGCGTCGTCGGCGGTTCGGGCTCGAAGACCTCCGGCCTGATCTACCTCGAAGCGGGCAAGACCTACAGCTTCAGCGGTGTCGGCGATGACAGCCTGCTGATCACCATCGGCGGCAAGAATGTGGCCCAGGCGACCTGGGGCGCAGGCGGTGCGATCAGTGGTTCGTTCAAGCCGACCATCAGCGGCTACTACACCCTGGACATCTACCACGCCAACCAGAGCGGCCCGGGCAGCTATGACGTCAACCTGTCGGTCAACGGCAGCACCCCGGTTGACCTGAGCAACGCCAACATCCCGATGTACCCGGGCGTGAACGAGCTGACCAACGCCGGCGTTACCGTTGGCGAGCTGCACGGTGCCAACGGCGAGGGTTACTACCAGGGCTACAAGCTCAATGAAGGCGCCGAGAACGGCACCGTCAAGCTGGTCGGTATCGCCACCAACCTCACCGACACCGATGGCTCGGAAACCCTCAACGTCAAGCTCGGCGGTATTCCGGCAGGCTCGGTGCTCAGCGATGGCGCCGGCCACACTGTCACCGTCGGCAAGGGCGAAGTCGATGTCACCGGCTGGAACCTCAACGGCCTGAGCATCAAGCCGCCAGCCTACTACCAGGGCCAGTTCGATGTGACCGTCACTTCGCGGGCAACCGAGAAGGCCAACGGCAGCACCGACTTCACCCAGGGCACCATCAAGGTCACCGTTTACCCGGATACCTACACCACCAGCAACCTGACGGCCGAGAACGACAGCCGCGAGCTTGGCACCGGCAACGACATCGTCGTCGCCGACGTCAACGGCCTGCACGTGGTACCGGGGCAGGACTACAACCTGGCGTTCATCGTCGATACCTCCGGCAGTATGAAAGCCGCCGGTGTCGACGCTGCGCAAAAGTCCCTGCAGTCGGTGTTCGACACCCTGGCCAACAGCGTCAAGGGTGCGCAGTCGGGTACCGTGAACATCCTGCTGGTGGACTTCTCCAGCCAGGTGAACAAGTCAGTCTCGGTCAACCTGTCCGATGCCGGCTCGCTGCAAGCGCTGAAAGATGCGCTCAAGGCCATGTACTCCGACGGCGGCACCAACTATGAGGACGCCTTCAAGACCACGGCCAACTGGTTCCAGACCCTGAAGAATGCCGGCAACACCGGTAGCAACCAGACCTTCTTCATTACCGACGGCCAACCGACCTTCCACCAGGCCAACGAGCAAGGCAACCCGCAGCTGGCCAACTCCGGCTGGACCCTGGACAGCTTCCTCCAGGCGATCAACTACAAGCCTGGCGATACGCTGAACCGCTACCAGCTGGACAGCAACAACCGGGTCAGTATCGACGCCGACGGTAACCTCAATGCCCAGTACAAGTACTACGGCAGCTGGTACACCTCGACCTCGGGCACCATTCGTGCCCAGGGCGACGGCACCTTCGAGCTGTCCAGCCGTTCCGGTTGGGGCAATGGCACCAGCAACGACACCTGGAACAACTCGCTGGACGGCTTCAAGATCCTCAGCGGGCTGTCCAGCGTTGAAGCCATCGGCCTCAACAGTGGCGTCAACGTCAACGACCTCAAGCCGTTCGACAGTGACGGCAAGCCGCAGACCAACATCGACCCGAGCAAGCTGGCCGAGGCGATCCTCGGACACACCGAGGCCACCAAGCCGGGCAACGATACGGTCAGCGGCGGCGACGGCCACGACATCCTGTTCGGCGACCTGGTCAGCTTCGACTCGATCGCCGGCAACGGTGTCGAGGCCATGCAGGCCTACGTGGCCGGCAAGCTGGGCGTAGCCCTGGGTGACGTCGATGGCCGTGTGCTGCACCAGTACATCAGCGAGCACGTCAGCGAGTTCGATGTGTCGCGCAGCAACGATGGCGCCGACATCCTCATCGGTGGCGACGGCAACGACATTCTCTTCGGCCAGGGTGGCAACGACTACCTCGATGGCGGCAAGGGCAATGACATCCTGCTCGGTGGTACCGGCAACGACACACTGCTGGGCGGTGAAGGCAACGACATCCTCATCGGCGGCAAGGGCGATGACATCCTGATCGGTGGCAGCGGTGCCGACACCTTCGTGTGGAAGGCCGGCGACACCGGCAAGGACGTGATCAAGGACTTCAAGGCTGCCGAAGGCGACCGTCTGGACCTGAGCGACCTGCTCCAGGGCGAGAAGGCCAGCACCATCGACAACTACCTGAAGATCACCACGGTCAACGGTGAGTCGACGCTGCAGGTCAGCTCCGAAGGCAAGCTCAATGCCACAGGTGGCCTGGCCAATGCCGATGTGACGATCAAGCTGGAAGGCGTCAACTGGGCCAATACCACGATCAACTCGCTGGTAACCGGGGCCGACCCGACCATCAAGATCGACCACTCCAACAGCTGATCCACGGCCTGCGCCAGCCCTCCCGGGGCTGGCGCGGTGCTGCGGACTTTGCCTGCACCGTATTCACAGCGCATACTCGCTCGCCGGGGCTAGACGCCCGGCCAGCTTGGCCTATGCTGCTGACTGCGGATACGGACTGACATTCAGAGGGATACCCCATGTTCTACGTGCAACGCGATGCACAGGGCCAACTGGTCCGGGTAGAGGCCGCACCCTACGCCGAATACACGGAGATGCTCCCGGCCGACCATGCCGAGGTCCAGGAGTGGTTTGCCGACGACGTGGTCGAGAACAGCCTCAAGCAGCTCAAACAGAGTGACCTGGACATGATCCGGGTGCTTGAGGACTTGATCGAAGTGCTGACCACCAAAGGCGTGATCAGCATCACCGACCTGCCGCCCGGCGCCCAGGCCAAACTGCTCAGCCGCTCCAATGCCCGCCAGGTGCTGGGCGGGCTGACCAACCTGATCGACGACAGTGAAGAAAACGGCGGCCTGATCTGACCGCTGCAGGCCCGTTGCGGGCCTGCACGTCCTGCTCAACGCCAGGGTGCCGGCTCGCCGACCAGGCGTCCCTGAACCCCCTGAATACCCATCTCGCGCAATACCTTGAGCTCACCTTCAGTCTCGACCCGCTCGGCGATCAGCGGCAAGTCGATGCTGTGCGCTGCGCGCTGGATCGCTTCAATGAACAGGCGCTTGTGCCGTTCGTGGTCGATGGCGCGAATGTAACTGCCATCG
The DNA here is from genome assembly GCF_024748945.1 of Pseudomonas sp. B21-035. NCBI lineage: Bacteria > Pseudomonadati > Pseudomonadota > Gammaproteobacteria > Pseudomonadales > Pseudomonadaceae > Pseudomonas > Pseudomonas sp. B21-035. The sequence goes on along the minus strand of NZ_CP087179.1, from coordinate 144,984 downwards.
ATCTTGAGGTAGGCCAGGCCCAGGTGCGCCAGGTTGCCGATCATGCTGAAGCGCCCACCAAAGCGCTGCAGGCTGAGGCTGAAGCCCAGGGCCCGCAGGCGCCGGGTGAGTTGCTCGAGCACGGCCTGTTCCGGCAGTTGCTCTTCGCCGATCTCCAGGGTCAGGCGCGGGCCGAGCACGGCGTTCTGGGCAAGCAGGTCATAGACCCGCTGCAATGCCTTGGGGTCAGCCAGGGTTGCGGCCGACAGGTTCAGCGCCAGGGCTTCCTTGTGGCTGTGCATGTGCTTGAGCACTTGCTCAAGCATCAGCACATCGAGCCGCGCCGACCAGCCAAAACGCTCCAGCCACGGCAGGAAGCGCCCGGCGGCAATGGCCTGGCCCTGGGTATCGAGCACCCGCGAAATGACCTTGTAATGCAACACGCGCTCCGGCGCTTCACAGGCCACTACCGGCTGGAAAAACAACTGGAAACGCCCTTGCTGCAGTGCTTCATCCAGCAAGGAATGCCAGGCGTGGTGGGTATCGGCGGCTTGCGGCGCGGTGCCTTGCTCCAGGCACACCCAGCCCGGCTCCAGCTGGCTCTCGGCGCGGGCCAGGGCCTCGTCGGCGAGCTTGAGCAAGGCCTGCGGATCGTCGCCCGGGCTGTAGGGCGCCATGCCGATGCAGGCAACCGGGGTGACATCGCTGGCGCCGGTGTCGGCCAGGCTCTGCAGGGTCACTTCCAGGGCCTGGGCCAGCTGGATCGCCTCTTCGTGCACCAGCCCCGGCGCCAGCACGGCAAATTCGCCGCCGCGGCTGCGGGTGATCAGGTTGTTGGTTTCCGGGTAGTTGGCGCAAGTGCGTTGCAGTTGCTGGCCGACCGCCTGTAGCAACTGGTCGGTTCGCTGGCCGCCCAGGCGCTGGTTGAGCCCGGCCAGGTCCTTGACCCGCAGCAACAGCAGGTAGCCCGGGCGCGCCTCTTCGAGGTTGCTGACCAAGGCGTTGAGCTGCATCTCGAAATAGCGGCGGTTGGCAAGGCCGGTGAGGCTGTCCTGATACGACTCGACCCGCAGCTTTTCACTGCGCTCGGCCTGCTCCTGGAAAAGCGCCTTGAGCTTTTCGACCATCTGGTTCATGGCCTGCACAACCCGGCGCAGCTCAGGGGTACGCGGCAAATCCGGCAGGCTGAGGAACTCACGCCGGGCAATGGCGTGGGACTGCGCCACCATGTAGTCCAGCGGCTTGAGCTGGCGACGCAGCAGCAAGGCGCCAAGCACCGCACTCAGGGCGCCACACAGCAACAGCCAGCCGAGGCTGCCCAGCGCACTCTGCCAGAGCTTGGCCAGGGCGAACATCGGATGGCTGACCACCTCGACCCGCGCCGCCTGCTGCCAGCCGCGGCTGACGATGGCATCGCCACCGGCCGCCTCCAGGCCGATCAGGCGGATGAACCAGGCCGGCACACCGTTGGGGTCGGGTTCGGCGTGGCGCTCGACCAGCAGGGCGTTGGACGCCGTGTCGATGACCTTGATGCTCGAATAGTAACCACTGTCGAAGATCGAGCTGACCATCAGCTCGACCATCGCCGGGTCGTCGATGTTCGGCGTCAGCGACAGCGCCAGCGCCGTGGCGGCGTCCTGGGCATGGGAGCGCAACTGGTTGACGTACTGGCTGCGTGAGCTCTCCAGGCTGACCATGAAGCTGCCGCTGAAGGCGACTACCAGGAACAGGCAGATGGCAAGCAGCAATTGTTTGAACAGTGACATCTGTGCTCCTTCAGTAAGCCGGCTCGGCGGGGAAGCCTTCGGCCTGCATCTTCTTCAATAGATCCTGCCAGCGCGACAAGCGCTTGGTGTCGCCGACCTTCTTGTTACCACCCGCACCGGTCAGCCACAGGCCTTCACCGTTGAAGGAATACACCGGCAGCAGGTCAGGACGCTGGCTGGCGGGCTTGATCGCATCGATCAGGCTGTCGAGTACCAACGGCATGGCCTCCGGGCTTGAATAATAGGTCAGGACCATGTGCGCGCGGTTCTGGCGCAGGGCCTTGACGTAGGTAATGCGCAGTTTTTCTGCCGGAACCCCGAGGCGCCGCAGGCTGAAGTACTTGGCGATAGCATAGTCTTCGCAGTCACCGGCGCCCTTGATCAGTGACTGTACCGGGGTTGCCCAGTAGTCCACTTCGCGCCACAGGTCGATGTCTTCGACATACCGCAGCTGCTGGTTGAAGAACTGGTTGACCACTTTCAGGCGTTCGGCCTCGCTGCCCTGCTTCTGGGTCGCCAGCAGGTTCTGCCAGGCATCAATGCGGTCCTGGCCAGGCCCCAGCGGGCCATACAACGACTGGGCACGGCGGCTGATCTGGGAGAAGTCCCAATCCGCGTGCAGGCCGCCCAGTAACAGGCAGCCGAGCACCACGGCCAGGCCGAGCCGGCGCAGGGTCAATTGAACAGCCCAACGTATCGCCAATGCGAATAATCCGCGCAGACCTGTGGAAAAACGCCGATGGTGCGGCCTCGACCCGGAAAAAACAATGGCACCTTACAATCATTGCGCCAGCAATCCGTTGACCACGGGCAACCCCCTGTCTGGCGAGGGCTGCAACCCGGCTTCCCTTGAACAAAAACTTCCTTCACGATAGCAAGCGCGCGGCCGTTGATTGCTGTTTACTTAATAAATAAGGGTTGGCGAACGCCGCTATTTGACAAGTATCCCTCCCCTAACTAGTGTTGCTGGATATTGGATCCAATTATTTCACTTCGACTTCAGGCAAAAACAGCGTGGCCGGAAAAACCAGACCCCTGAGCGAAATCCTGGGTGGCGAACAAGTGCCGCCACACCTGGCGCGTAGCGTGATTGAAGAGCGGCTGCGCAGTGCCATCCTCGATGGCCGCCTGCCCCCTGGGCTGGCCTTGCGCCAACAGGAGCTGGCAACCTTGTTCGGTGTCAGCCGCATGCCGGTCCGCGAGGCCTTGCGCCAGCTCGAAGCGCAATCGCTGTTGCAGGTGGTGGCACACAAGGGCGCGGTGGTTGCGCCATTGATCGGCGAAGACGCCGTCGATACCTATGCCTTGCGGGTCATTCTGGAGTCCGAAGCACTACGCCAGTCGATCCCGCTGCTCGATGCCGACGACATTGCCCGGGCGCGCAACTACATCACCCAGCTTGAAACCGAAACCCGGCATGCCGAGATCGGGCGCCTCAACCGCCTGTTCCACATGAGCCTGTACAGCAAGGCACCGAACCAGAAGCTGCTGCGCCTGATTGAAAACGAGCTCAACGAAGAAGAGCGCTTCCTGCGCTTCCACCTGTCATCGATGGGCCTGGGCAAGCTGACCCAGGACGATCACATCGGGCTGGTGGACGCCGCAAACGACAAGTCGGTTGAAGATGCCATCAGGATTCTCGAGCGCCACCTGAACAACGGGGCAAAAGCGATCAAGGCCTACCTGAACAGACCACCGGCAGAGTGAACCCACCGCCATCGCCGGCAATCCCGGCCATTGGCAGCTATTGCGCTCGGGGCACCCCTTGAGCGAAAGGAAAGGCAGTGCACGCTCCTACACTTCAGCGCAGAACCGTATCGGGCTCTGCCCAGCCGCCGCAGATCCGCCTGATCTGCCTTGCCTGCAGCCAGGATCATCTGAGCCAGTACCGTGCCTGGTCGGTGGCGCTCAACGACCATATCGAACTGGTGACCGTCAACGTGCTGGCCTACGGCGACCCGATCCGTTCACTGCCCTTGCACGGCAACCCCACCCTGATCGACTCGCTGATCGAGCGCTTGCAGGTGTACCTGCGTAAACCCCACGCCCTGTTCGGCCAGGGTGCCGGGGCGCAATTGGCCCTGGCTCTGGCCCGGCACACCGAGCAACTGCACCCGGGGCAAACCCGCCACCTGTTTGTCGCCACCAGCGACAGCCCGCAGGCAGACCCGGCCGAAGCGGCCGCCGGGCTCAGCGTGCCGGTCACTGCGCTGTATCCGTCAGGATCGCTGCCGCGCATGCTCGGCTGGCACGACCACAGCGGCCGGGAGATCGAGCTGATCGAACTGCCCGACGCCGCGGGCGATGCGCCGCAACTCAACCAGCGGCTGATTCAAATCATCAACACCCACCTGGGCCTGCTCAGCCTCTGAGCCCTGCAAACGCAGGGATACCCTGCCCTCCAAGGGCGCGCCCGCGCCGCTGATTTGTCTCTTGCTGTTTCAGCCAGCCATGGCGGCTCTTGCATTTTCGGCACACTCTTACCCGCGCAGCGACCGCTGATCGCCCTCAGGCGGGCCAGGTCGTCTGCTTATCGCACACCTGTAGAAGGAGCCGCGCGCCGGGCAAGGACCGATATCGATCAGCTGCCCTCAAGAGTCAATCAGGTCCGACTTTTATTGTTTCAGTGCTCCGAGTGAGGCATTCACTCATGCAGTTTCAATTCTGACACTTGGTTGCCGGAAGGAGCACTTACATGCCAATAAAACTAACTATAAAAGTTTTATTCCGCCCACTTACACTTTAAAAACAATCACTACAAATATAATTAACAAAGTTGTTGCCGAATACTTAAAAGTTGTTCTAACTTTTTAATGGCACGGGCCACCTCAACCGCCAAGTGCCCGTTCACCGAAGAAAACGATGCCAGCTGCATCGATACGTCTGCCATTGCGCTGTTATCGAATAATTCAGTCGAGCCCCCTGCTCGGCCGCTGAAAACTTCGCCGCCGCCGATGAAAAGACATTAACCGGATGTTAGCCAGTGACCAGGAAACCCCATGAATACATTGACTTCGCTTCTTATCGCCCGCAAAGCCGAACTTGCCGCACACCCGATCTTTACTGAAATCGATTGTTTGCCGGTATTGCAACGGTTCATGGAAACCCATGTCTTCGCCGTCTGGGATTTCATGTCGCTGACCAAGCGCCTGCAGCAGGAGCTGACCTGTATCCAGTTGCCCTGGCTGCCACCGCTTGACCCGCACGCCGCACGCCTGATCAACGAAATCGTTCTTGGCGAGGAGTCCGACGACCGCCCCGGCCAGGGCCACTACAGTCATTTCGAGCTGTACCTGGACGCCATGCGCGAGGTCGGCGCCAGCACAGCGGCGATCGAGCGCTTCGTCAGCCTGCAGCGTGAAGGCGTGGGTTACGCCAGTGCCCTGCAGCGTGCAGGCGCCAGCGAGGCAGCCCGGCAGTTCGTCTGCCACACGCTGGAAACCGCCCTGGGCGCACCGGCCCATGGTGTCGCAGCAGCCTTTCTGCATGGCCGCGAAAGCGTCATCCCGACCATGTTCCAGCGCATCCTCGATGACTGGGGTATCAGCGGCGAACAGGCGCCCACCTTCCGTTACTACCTGCAGCGGCACATCGAGGTCGATTCCGAAGACCACGGCCCGGCCGCCGAGGCCTTGCTGGCAAGGCTGGTCAAAGGCGACCCGGTGCAACAACGCCAGGTGCTCGAAGCTGCCATTGCCGCCGTCGACAGCCGCATTGCCCTGTGGGACCGCTTGCGCCTGTCGATGCGTGAAAACGTCGTGGAGACCAGCGCATGAACGCCCTCGACTACACCTCCTGTGCCGAGGCCTGGGAGAGCCGGGCGACCATCCGCACCCGGCCACGACGCCTGGTCGAGGATGATCAGCGCCTGATCTACCCGCTCAGCCGCCAGCCGCTGGTGCTCAGCGAAACCTTTGTCCGCGCGTGCCCGCAGCAGCGCGATTTCGCCCTGGCCCAGAGCCTCTACAAGTTCATCAACGACGTGGTGATTTTCGAGACCGAGATCGTCGATCACACCGCCCGGCGGATCGCCAAGGACCGCTTCGCCATTCGCTTTCCGTTCGCCTGCCGCTATGACGCCATGACCGTGGTGGTCGATGAGGACTACCACGCCCTGGTGGCCATGGACTTCATGCACCAGACCATCGCCCTCACCGGCATCGAGCCGATTGCCCTGCCCCGGGAGATCGAGCTGAGCCGGGCGATACCCGCAGCCCTGGCGCTGGCACCGGAACATCTGCGCGACGCCCTTGAGCTGATTTGCGTAGGTATTGCCGAGAACACCCTGACGGACGACGTCGCCGCCTTTGCCCGCGATGACACGGTCAAGCCCTCGGTCAAGGGGCTAATGGCCGACCACCTGCTCGACGAGGGGCGCCACTCGACCTTCTGGGCGCGGTTGGTACGCATCTACTGGCACAGCGCGCCGGAGGCGGATCGCCGGTGCATTGCCGACATCCTCCCGGTGTTCCTCGCCCAGTACCTGACCAACGACATCCAGAAAACCTTCGATTTCAGCCTGATCGAGCACCTGCCGATCGGCGAGACCGCGCGCCAAGCATTGCGCCAGGAGGTAACGGCGATGGCCTACCCGATCGATCACCGGCATCCGCTGCTGGGCAACATCCTGCGCCTGTTCCGCGCCAGCTCGATGCTCGATTCGCCTTGCGTACAACAGGCCCTGGCGCATTACCTGCCCGAACCAAGGAGAGCGCCATGAGACGCCTGCAAATCTGTCTGATCGGCACAAGCCCGGCATTGGCCCTGCTGCACCAGGAACTGCTCGACCATGGGCACGCGCTGTACCTGGCCGATAGCACCGCAGCCTTGCAGCATCGCCCGTGGCCCCGGCCACAGCTGCTCATCGATGATGGCAGCCTGGCGCTGAGTGCCAGCGATTGGCACAGGCTCGGCGACTGCGCGTTGTTGAGCCTGCGCCTGGGGCTCAACCTGCACAGCACTGGCGAACTGCCGACACTTGAGCTGTTGTGCTGGACCGGCACAGCCACCGCGCAGCGGTTGATCGAGCGCCAGCCGCTGGCAGCGGAGGTGTCCGGCAATGGCCAGCAACTGCGCCGGAAGACCATCGACAGCCTGCAGCAAGCCCTCGCGCTGCACGTCAGCCGTTTCTCGCGAAACCCCGACTACCTGCAGCAGGCAGCCGCCATCAGCCCCGGGCAGGAGGACCAGCAACAAGGTCTTGGCTGGCTGGAGCAACTGGCCTGGCTGCATCGCTACAACCAGCACGACAGCCTGCCATTGCTGGCAACTGGCGAAGTAGCGCTGATCGAGCGCCTGCAGCAGAGCCTGCAACTTCATGCCGAACGCCCGGCGCTGAACCTCAACGGCCAGCGCATCAGCTATGCCCGACTGCACGCCCAGGCGGTCGCCATCCAGCAATTGATGGCCGGCTTGGCTATTGACGCCGACCCGCCAGTGATTGGCGTTTGCATGGGCAAATCCGCAGCGCTCTACGCCAGCCTGCTCGCGGTATTCGGCTATGGGGCGGTGTACTTGCCGCTGGATCCTGCGCACCCCGCCGAGCGTCTGCGTTACATCCTCAAGAACGCCGGCGCCAGCCTGTTGCTGCATGACGGTCAAGTCCCAGTGGATGACTTGGCTGTGAAAAGCCTCGACCTGCGCCAGGTGCCCGCAGCGTTGGCGCAGCCGTTGCCGTCATTACTGCGCCAGCGACCGGCGCCAGACGCCCCGTGCGTGGCGATCTACACCTCGGGCACCACCGGCCAGCCCAAGGGCGTGCTGCTCAGCCAGCGTAACCTCAGCCACTTCCAGGCCTGGTACAGCGCTCACGTGCAACTCGATGAGCACAGCCGGGCATTGCAGTTTTCGACCATCGGCTTCGATGCCTCGCTGCTGGACATCCTGCCCACCTGGGTCGCCGGCGGCGAACTGGTGGTGCCCACGCAAGACCAGCGCCGCGACCCGGCTCAATTGCTGGCGCTGATGCGCGAACAGCACGTCACCCACGCCTTCCTGCCGCCAGCACTGCTGAGCATCCTGCCGCGCGATCAAACCCTGGAGTTGAAGCACCTGGTCACCGGTGGCGACGTCTGTGAACCGGAGGTGATTGCACGCCTGGCCGGGCAGTGCCAACTGCACAACATCTATGGCCCGACCGAGACCACGGTACTGGCCACCACCCGGGTGTTCAACACTGGCGACAACAACCGCAACCTGGGTTGCCCGATCGCCAACACGCGGGTGCTGATCCTCGACGAAAACCTGCAACCGGTGATCGAAAACTGCCCCGGTGAGTTGTATATCGCAGGGCCGGGCGTGGGCTTGGGCTATCTGAACAATCCTGCCCTGAGCAACGAGCGCTTCCTCAACCTCAGCCCAGGCGACAGCAGCCTGTTGCGCGTGTATCGCACCGGCGATATCGGCAAATGGACGGCCGAGGGTATCGAGCTTTGTGGCCGGCGCGACAACCAGGTGAAGATTCGCGGCTTTCGCGTCGAGCCCGAAGAGATCGAGCACTGCCTGCGCAGCAGCGGCCTGTTCCGCCAGGTGGCGGTGATCATCGATGCCCAGCGGCGGATCCTGGCGTTCTGCGCGCAAGCCACCGGTGATGACAGCGAAGCGGCGCTGCGCCAGCACGCCGAGCAAAGGCTGCCCGACTACATGCGCCCGGGTTTCTATCAGCAACTGGCGCAGATGCCCTACACCGCCAACGGCAAAGTTGACCGCCAGGCGCTGGCGGCACTGCCGCTGGGTTTGGCGCCGAGCCGGCATCACTTCGGTCCGCTAACCCCGGTCGAAGCGCAGCTGGTTGGCCTGTGGAGCACGCTGCTGGAACTGCCCGAGCAGGACATTTCCACCGACGCCAGCTTCTTCAGCCTCGGTGGCCATTCGATCCTGCTGTCGCGCCTGTTGCTGGCCATTCGCGAACAGTTCGGCCGCGGCATTGCGATCAACCGCTTTATCGAGATGCCGACAGTGCAACGCCTGGCCACCCTGGTCAGCGGTGAACAGGCACAGCTGCCTGGCCTCGACCCGCAAGCTGAACGCGACGCCTGCCGCGAACTGGGCTTGCAGGTGCTGCCAGTGGCGCAACTGGGCGATGTGCACAAGGTGATCGTCACCGGCGCCAACAGCTTTCTTGGCGTGCACCTGGTCGAAGCGCTGCTGCAATGGGGCGCCAGCGAAGTGGCCTGCCTGGTGCGCGCCAACGCCAGTCAGTCAGCCGAGCAACGCTTTAGCGCGGCGCTGGTAGAGAACGGCTTGCATGGGCTGGACATGAGCCGGGTGAAAGTCTTCGCCGCCGACCTGCGCCAGCCGCGCCTGGGCCTGGCCGAAGCCGACTACAACTACCTCGACAGCGAGTACGGCGCGCTGTTGCACAACGCCGCGCAGGTCAACCATGTGCTGGATTACCAGAGCCTCGCCGCCGACAACGTCGAGCCGCTGTTCGAGTGCCTGCGCCTGTGCGAAGGCCGGCGCAAGAAGGTCTTCAATTTCATCTCGACCCTGTCGGCGTGCAGCGCCATCGACGCCGACGGCCAGGTCCTCGAACAAGACCCGGCCGCCACCCCGCCGATCTATATCCGCAACGGCTACAACCTGAGCAAATGGGTGGGCGAGCGCATTCTTCAGCGCGCCCGCGCCCAGGGCGTGTGGGTCAACCTGTACCGCCCCGGCAACATCACCTTCGACAGCCGCAATGGCATCTGCCAGCCCCAGCGCAACCGGTTGATGCTGATGCTCAAAGGCTCGCTGCAACTCGGCCAGGTGCCGGCGCTGGAGCTCAACTTCGACCTGATGCCGGTGGACTTTCTGGCCCGCTTCATCGCCTTCCACAGCAGCCGCTACCAGCCCGAACGGGCGGTGTTCAACCTGCACAACCCCGAGCCTTTGAGCTGGCGCGATTACGTCTCGGTGTTCCGCGACAGCGGCAGGCCATTCGAGCTGGTCAGCGTTGAGCAGTGGCAGCGGCAGTTGCAGCGGGTCGACCGCGACAACGCCCTGTTCGATGTGCTGGGTTTCTACCTGGACGGCTTTGAGGAAGACATCGGCGACATCTCGCGAATCCAGCACGACAACGCCCGCGCCGGCGTCCAGCGCATGGGCGCCCGTTACCCGCGCAAAACCCCGCAGCTGCTGCAACGCGGCTGCCAGTACCTGCACGACATCGCCTTCATCTGAGCAGCTTCAACCCAACCAGGAGAGACACCATGCAAGCACTCCAACCCGACACACTTATCCACAACCCCGAAGGCTGCCACGTAGTGGCCAGCGTCGAGATCGCCAGCGCTGCCGCCAGCGTCTGGAACATCGTCGGCAACTTTGCCGGCTTCCCGGTGTTCATCCCGGCCCTGGCGCACATCGAGATGACCGGTAGCGGCGTACGCTCGGTGCGCAAGAAGCTGTTCAAGGACGGCAACGTGGTCATCGAGCAGCTCAACAGCCGCGACGACCAGGCCATGTACATGACCTGGAGCCTGATCTACACCAGCCTGAACATCGGCAACCTGTGGGCGGCGATGCAGGTCGAGGCGCTGGGCGAGCGTCAGGCGCGGGCGACCTGGACCATCCAGGCCGAGCCATGGCAAGGCGGCAGCGAGGCAATGCCTGGCTTTCAGGCGTTTTTGCAGGGGTTTGCCGATGAGGCAATGAACAATGTGAAGAATTTGCTGAGTTAAACCCGATCGCGGGGCAAGCCCGCTCCGGCAAGAGCGAGCTTGCCCTGATCAACGGTTGCAAAATATTCCAAGGATGCCAACAATGAGACTAATTATCATTTATGACCCCTTCAGCAGCGCACCTTCATGCCCTCTCCAGAGTCCGTGCACACGCTTTACAGCCATCACCACGGCTGGCTGAACACCTGGCTGCGCAGCAAGCTGGGCAACGCCGCCGATGCCGCGGACCTGGCCCAGGACACTTTCGTGCGCCTGTTGCAGCGGCGTGAACTGTTGGAGCTGAACGCCCCCCGGGCATTCCTGCGTACCATCGCTCGCGGCCTGGTGATCGACCACTGGCGCCGTGAGGAGCTGCAGCGCGCCTACCTCGAAGCCCTGGCGCATCTGCCAGAGGCCGAAGTGCCTTCGCTTGAAACCCGCGAACTGCTGCTGGAGCTGCTTGAGCGCATCGCGCAGATGCTCGACGGCCTCAAGCCGAAAGTGCGTCGCGCGTTTCTCCTGGCCCAGTGCGAAGGCTTGAGCCACAAGGACATTGCCGAACAGATGGGCGTGTCGCTGCGTTCGGTCGAACGCTACGTGGCCGATGCGCTCTATCATTGCTACCTGCTGCGCTACGAGTCAGAGGCGTAAGCCGTCATGACCACCCTCAACCCCGGCCCGCGCGTGGTCAAGCAAGCCATCCACTGGATGCTCAAGCTGCGCGAAAGCGGCCACAACGCGCTGCTGCAGCAGCAATGCGAACAGTGGCGTGCAACCCATCAGGAGCACGAGCTGGCCTGGCAACGAGTGCAGTCGCTGCAGCAGGAACTCAACCTGCGCGCCGTGCCAGGGGCCAGTGTGGCCTTGCAGACCCTTGAGAACAGCAGCCAGCGCCTGCAACGACGCCAGGCCCTGAAGCTGCTCAGCGGCGTGCTGGTGCTCGGCTCGGCGACCTGGCTGGGTAAGGACCTGCAGCTAATCAGCCCCTGGACTGCGGATTTCGCCAGCGCCACCGGCCAGCGTCGCAGCGTGCGCCTGCCCGATGGCTCGCTGCTGCAACTGAACACCAACAGCGCCGCAGACCTTGCCTTTGAGGCCGATCAGCGCCTGATTCGTCTCAAGCACGGCGAGTTGATGCTGACCTGCGCCAAAGACACAAGCACCCCGGCTCGACCGTTGCTGGTCAGCACCCGCGAAGCCTTGCTGCAAGGCTTCGACGGCCGCTTCGTGGTGCGCCAGGACGACGACTGCACCCGCGTCAGCGTCAGCCAGGGCAGCGTCGCCATCCACTCGCCAGGCCCGATGCAATGGATTCACGCCGGCCAGAGCTATCGCCTCGATGCCCGCGGCGCGACCCTGCTGCACAATCAGGACATGGATGCCGGCGCCTGGGCCGAAGGGCTGATCGTCACCCGCGACATGCGCCTGGGTGATTTTCTCGCTGAAGTCGGGCGCTATCGCCATGGCTATGTCAGCTGCGCCGACGACATTGCCGACTTGCGCCTGTCAGGTGTGTTCCGCCTTGCAGACACCGACAAGCTGTTGCAACTGCTGCCACAGACACTGCCGATCAAGGTCAGCTATCGCACCCGCTGGTGGGTGCGCCTGGAACGGCTGGCGTGAAGTGATTTTTTTTTTGGCGGGTTTTACCCACGAGTCCGGCTAGGACAGTAAGCGACTCTTTCTGCCCTTACCGACTCTACGGATGCTCTCCATGCGTAATGCTTCGCCCCTGTTGCGGCTCAACAAGAAGAATGATTTTCAACCTTCCTTAGATTCTGCCTGTTCCAGTGTCCTCGGCAAGGCCATCCGCGCCGCGCTGCTCGGCACCGCCCTGGGCATCACTGCGGTGCCGGCAATGACACTTGCATCACCAGCAGGCAGTGTCAGCCAGCAGTACAACATCCCTGCCGGCTCTCTGGATGAGGTGCTCAACCAGTTCGCCCGCCAGGCTCAGATCACCCTGTCGAGCACCCCGCAAATGACCCAGGGCCTGCAGTCGCCGGGCCTGCAAGGCAGCTACGCCACCGACCAGGCGCTGCGCCAGTTGCTCAACGGTTCGGGCCTGGAGGCCGTCAGCCAGGATGGCGGCAGCTATGTGCTGCGGGCTCAGGCACAGGACGCAGCGCTGTCGTTGCCAAGCACCGAAGTGCGTGAGTTCGCCCTGGGTAACGCCCTGGGCAGCATGGAAGGCTACAACGCCACTCACAGCCAGGTTGCGACCAAGACCAGTGCGCCGATCCTGGAAACCTCGCAGTCTGTATCGGTGGTGACCCGTCAGCAAATGGACGACCAGGGCTCGCAGACCGTGGCCCAGGCCATGCGCTACACCCCGGGCGTGCTGACCAACCCTTATGGTGCGACACACCGCTACGACTACGTAGCCATGCGCGGCTTCAACGACGGCTCTGTGGATAACATCTACCTGGACGGCCTCAAGTCCATGGGTGACAGCGGCACCTACAGCACCATGCAGGTCGATCCGTACTTTCTTGAGCGCGTGGACATCCTCAAGGGGCCATCTTCGGTGCTCTATGGCCGCAGCTCACCCGGCGGCCTGGTCGCCCTGACCAGCAAGAAGCCACTGTACGAGGCCTACCATCAGGTACAGGCCACTGTTGGCACCCAGGGCCAGCGTGGTGTCGGTTTCGACTTCAGCGGCCCGCTGGATGACGACAAGCGCATCGCCTACCGTCTGGTGGGCCTGGCCGATCAGTCCGACACCCAGTTCGACCACAACGAGGAAAAACGCTTCGCCCTGGCCCCGACTGTCAGCATCAATTTCAGCGAAGACACCTCGCTGACCCTGCAGGCCTACCTGCAGCACGACCCCGACGGCGGCTATCACGGCGGCGTGCCGGCCGATGGCGCGCTGCACCAGCGCAATGGCCAGCGTATCTCCGATCACTTCTTCGAAGGCGAGCCGGGTGTCGACCGCTACGAGCGCGACCAGCAGTCGTTCGGCTATCAGTTCGAGCATCGCTTCAACGACGTCTTCACCGCGCGGCAGAACTTCCGCTACCTGGACTCGACGGTGAAAATGGACCAGGTGTATGCCTGGGGCTGGACCACGCCGACCAGCAACGAGCTGAACCGCTACTACACCGGCGGCGATGAAAAGCTCCACGCGTACATCATCGACAACATGCTCCAGGCTGAATACTTCACCGGCAGTGCCAAGCACACCACCCTGCTGGGCCTGGACTATCAGCGGCGCAAAACCGTGGTCGACTGGCGCAGTGGCTCGCTGGCGCCGATCAACGCCTTCGACCCGCAGTACGGCAACTCGAAAATCACCTACTACAACCCCACCAGCTACCTGCGTCGGCTGCAGCAGACCGGCGTGTACCTGCAGGACCTGATCGAGCTCGACCAGTGGCGCTTCTCCCTGGGCCTGCGTCAGGACTGGGTGAAGACCTCGGACGAGAACCGTATCGCCGAAGCCAGCCGCCCGCTGGGCACCAGGATCAGCGACCAGCGCACCAAACTGACCGGCCGCGCCGGCGTGCTGTACCTGTTCGAAAACGGCATTGCGCCGTACATCAGCTATTCCGAGTCGTTCAACCCCAACTCCTACGCCGACCAGGCCGGCAATCCGCTGGCGCCGACCGAGGGCACCCAGTGGGAAGCCGGCATCAAGTACCAGCCACCGGGCACTGACAACCTGTTTACCGCTTCGGTGTTCCGCATCGAGCAGGAGAACCTGGCCTCCAAGCTGCCGCAGGAAGAGTTCTATCGTCCTGTAGGCCAGGTCCGTTCCCAGGGCCTGGAGCTGGAAGCCCACATGCAGGTCACCGACAACCTGAAAGTCCTCGGCAGCTACACCTTCACCGACATCGAGTACGCCAAGTCGATGCCAAGCACGCTGTTCGGCAGCGACCTCGACAACAAGGGCAACTCGCCAACCCAGGCACCGCGACACATGGCCTCGCTGTGGGCTGACTACAACTTCCGCCAGGGCGCCCTCGACGGCCTGCGCCTGGGCGGCGGTGTGCGTTATGTCGGCTACAGCTGGGTGGATGCCGAGAACACCATGAAGGTGCCCTCCTACACCCTGTTCGACGCGTCGGTTGGCTATGACCTGGGCAAGGTCGGGCTCAAGGGCGTGGATGTGCGGCTCAATGCCAACAACCTCACCAATGAGAGCTACATCGCCTCCTGTGCCAGCCTGAGTTACTGCTACATGGGCGAAGAGCGCAATGTCAGCGCCACGGTCAGCTACCAGTTCTGACCTCACCTGTATGAACGCCAAAGCCAGCACCTGATTCCGGGGCTGGCTTTGTTGTATCTGGCGACTTATTCCGGACCTTTACCCATGCGTCAGCTTTACGTACTGCTTCACCGCTACCTTGGCCTGATCACTGCGCTGTTTTTGGCCATGGCGGGCCTAACCGGCAGCGTCCTGGCCTTTCATCACGAACTGGATGAATGGCTCAACCCGTCCTTCTATGAAGCGCCCACCGTGGGTGAACGCCGGCAACCCGGGGTGCTTGTGGATAAGTTGCAGGCCGAGCATCCGCGCCTGCAAGTCTGGTACATGGAATACCCGAACGAGCCCGGGCATGCGGCGCTGCTGGCCATGGTGCCGCGCAATGACCCAGCCAGCGGCGAGCCCTATGCCGAGAAGAACACGGTGTTCTATCTCGACCCCGTCAGTGGGTTGACCCTGGGCCAGCGCTACTGGGGTGAATGCTGTTTCTCCCGCGAGAACTTCATGCCGTTCATGCTCGAGCTGCATTACAGCCTGACCCTGCCCGGCAACTGGGGGATTCTGCTGATGGGTGTGGTGGCGATCATGTGGGTAATCGACTGCTTTATCGCCGTGCTGCTGACCTTGCCGCGTGGGCGGCCGTTCTGGGGCAAGTGGGCGAAAGCCTGGAAGATCAAGGGTGGCCATGCCTATCGGCTGAACATGGATATCCACAGGGCGGGCGGTTTGTGGTTGTGGCTGTTGCTGCTGCCGATTGCGATCAGCAGCGTGGCAATGAACCTGCCGGCCCAGGTGTTCAAACCGGCGGTGTCACTGTTTTCACCGATTGAGCCAAGCGTTTATGAAGCCCGTGGCGGGTTACCCAAGGAACAACTGGGGGTGACCCAGCTGAACTATCAACAGGCCTACCAGCTGGCGCAGCAGGAAGGTCAGCGGCTGGGGCTAACGGCACCGATCGGTGAGCTGTACTACAGCTTCGAGTACAACTTCTATGGTGCGGGGTTTGGCCAGCACGATACCGATGCCCAGGGTAAGTCCTGGTTGTTCTTCCACGGCACTGACGGGCATTTGCTGGGCAAGGAGATTGCCGGGCAAGGCACCTTGGGGGAACGCTTTTACCGCTTGCAGTTACCCATACATGGCGGGCGCATCATCGGCATGACCGGCCAGGTGTTGATTGCAGTGTTGGGAGTGATGATTGCGGTGCTGTCGCTGACCGGGGTGTATATCTGGTGGCGCAAGTTGCAGGCGCGGCGCAGTGGCAAGGTGCGAAGAGCTGGGTAAGTCAGCGGCTGTTCTGGGGCTGCTATGCAGCCCATCGCTGGCAAGGCCAGCTCCCGACAGGTCCCTGAAAGACAAAACCCCTGTCTGCAGGGCAGACAGGGGTTTCGGAATGAATCTTGACGATGACCTACTCTCACATGGGGAAACCCCACACTACCATCGGCGATGCATCGTTTCACTGCTGAGTTCGGGATGGGATCAGGTGGTTCCAATGCTCTATGGTCGTCAAGAAATTCTGTGTGCCGATCCGTCTGTTGCGACGTGCCAGCGAATTCTTGATGCTTCTACCTTAAAGACAAAACCCCTACCTGCATATGCAGATAGGGGTTTCGGAATTTAATCTTGACGATGACCTACTCTCACATGGGGAAACCCCACACTACCATCGGCGATGCATCGTTTCACTGCTGAGTTCGGGATGGGATCAGGTGGTTCCAATGCTCTATGGTCGTCAAGAAATTCTGTTGCCAGAAGGTCTTGTTCAGACACTCCAGCGAATCGGGTATGTGATGTTTGTGAGTTACAAATCTTCGGCTGTGCAGTCTTCACAACACCGCAATCTGGCTTTCGCTCAAATTGCTTGGGTGTTATATGGTCAAGCCTCACGGGCAATTAGTATTGGTTAGCTCAACGCCTCACAGCGCTTACACACCCAACCTATCAACGTCGTAGTCTTCGACGGCCCTTCAGGGAGCTCAAGGCTCCAGTGAGATCTCATCTTGAGGCAAGTTTCCCGCTTAGATGCTTTCAGCGGTTATCTCTTCCGAACATAGCTACCCGGCAATGCCACTGGCGTGACAACCGGAACACCAGAGGTTCGTCCACTCCGGTCCTCTCGTACTAGGAGCAGCCCCTCTCAAATCTCAAACGTCCACGGCAGATAGGGACCGAACTGTCTCACGACGTTCTAAACCCAGCTCGCGTACCACTTTAAATGGCGAACAGCCATACCCTTGGGACCGGCTTCAGCCCCAGGATGTGATGAGCCGACATCGAGGTGCCAAACACCGCCGTCGATATGAACTCTTGGGCGGTATCAGCCTGTTATCCCCGGAGTACCTTTTATCCGTTGAGCGATGGCCCTTCCATACAGAACCACCGGATCACTAAGACCTACTTTCGTACCTGCTCGACGTGTCTGTCTCGCAGTCAAGCGCGCTTTTGCCTTTATACTCTACGACCGATTTCCGACCGGTCTGAGCGCACCTTCGTACTCCTCCGTTACTCTTTAGGAGGAGACCGCCCCAGTCAAACTACCCACCATACACTGTCCTCGATCCGGATAACGGACCTGAGTTAGAACCTCAAAGTTGCCAGGGTGGTATTTCAAGGATGGCTCCACGCGAACTGGCGTCCACGCTTCAAAGCCTCCCACCTATCCTACACAAGCAAATTCAAAGTCCAGTGCAAAGCTATAGTAAAGGTTCACGGGGTCTTTCCGTCTAGCCGCGGATACACTGCATCTTCACAGCGATTTCAATTTCACTGAGTCTCGGGTGGAGACAGCGCCGCCATCGTTACGCCATTCGTGCAGGTCGGAACTTACCCGACAAGGAATTTCGCTACCTTAGGACCGTTATAGTTACGGCCGCCGTTTACCGGGGCTTCGATCAAGAGCTTCGCGTTAGCTAACCCCATCAATTAACCTTCCGGCACCGGGCAGGCGTCACACCCTATACGTCCACTTTCGTGTTTGCAGAGTGCTGTGTTTTTAATAAACAGTCGCAGCGGCCTGGTATCTTCGACCGGCATGGGCTTACGGAGCAAGTCCTTCACCCTCACCGGCGCACCTTCTCCCGAAGTTACGGTGCCATTTTGCCTAGTTCCTTCACCCGAGTTCTCTCAAGCGCCTTGGTATTCTCTACCCAACCACCTGTGTTGGGGTACGGTTCCTGGTTATCTGAAGCTTAGAAGCTTTTCTTGGAAGCATGGCATCAACCACTTCGTCGCCTAATGGCAACTCGTCATCAGCTCTCGGCCTTAAGATCCCGGATTTACCTAAGATCTCAGCCTACCACCTTAAACTTGGACAACCAACGCCAAGCTGGCCTAGCCTTCTCCGTCCCTCCATCGCAATAACCAGAAGTACAGGAATATTAACCTGTTTTCCATCGACTACGCTTTTCAGCCTCGCCTTAGGGACCGACTAACCCTGCGTCGATTAACGTTGCGCAGGAAACCTTGGTCTTTCGGCGTGGGAGTTTTTCACTCCCATTGTCGTTACTCATGTCAGCATTCGCACTTCTGATACCTCCAGCAAGCTTCTCAACTCACCTTCACAGGCTTACAGAACGCTCCTCTACCGCATCACCTAAGTGATACCCGTAGCTTCGGTGTATGGTTTGAGCCCCGTTACATCTTCCGCGCAGGCCGACTCGACTAGTGAGCTATTACGCTTTCTTTAAAGGGTGGCTGCTTCTAAGCCAACCTCCTAGCTGTCTAAGCCTTCCCACATCGTTTCCCACTTAACCATAACTTTGGGACCTTAGCTGACGGTCTGGGTTGTTTCCCTTTTCACGACGGACGTTAGCACCCGCCGTGTGTCTCCCATGCTCGGCACTTGTAGGTATTCGGAGTTTGCATCGGTTTGGTAAGTCGGGATGACCCCCTAGCCGAAACAGTGCTCTACCCCCTACAGTGATACATGAGGCGCTACCTAAATAGCTTTCGAGGAGAACCAGCTATCTCCGAGCTTGATTAGCCTTTCACTCCGATCCACAGGTCATCCGCTAACTTTTCAACGGTAGTCGGTTCGGTCCTCCAGTCAGTGTTACCTAACCTTCAACCTGCCCATGGATAGATCGCCCGGTTTCGGGTCTATACCCAGCGACTAAACGCCCTATTAAGACTCGCTTTCGCTACGCCTCCCCTATTCGGTTAAGCTCGCCACTGAATATAAGTCGCTGACCCATTATACAAAAGGTACGCAGTCACCTAACAAGTAGGCTCCCACTGCTTGTACGCATACGGTTTCAGGATCTATTTCACTCCCCTCTCCGGGGTTCTTTTCGCCTTTCCCTCACGGTACTGGTTCACTATCGGTCAGTCAGTAGTATTTAGCCTTGGAGGATGGTCCCCCCATATTCAGACAAAGTTTCTCGTGCTCCGTCCTACTCGATTTCATGACTAAGAGATTTTCGCGTACAGGGCTATCACCCACTATGGCCGCACTTTCCAGAGCGTTCCGCTAATCTCAAAGCCACTTAAGGGCTAGTCCCCGTTCGCTCGCCACTACTAAGGGAATCTCGGTTGATTTCTTTTCCTCAGGGTACTTAGATGTTTCAGTTCCCCTGGTTCGCCTCTTGCACCTATGTATTCAGTACAAGATACTCAGCTTATGCTGAGTGGGTTCCCCCATTCAGAGATCTCCGGATCAAAGTCTGTTTGCCGACTCCCCGAAGCTTATCGCAGGCTACCACGTCTTTCATCGCCTCTGACTGCCAAGGCATCCACCGTATGCGCTTCTTCACTTGACCATATAACCCCAAGCAATCTGGTTATACTGTGAAGACAACATTCGCCGAAAACTTGTAATTACTCACAAATTTTACCTTAGCCTGAACACACACCAGTGAAAGTGCTGTCCAGTCTATCTTTCTATCACATACCCAAATTTTTAAAGAACGATTCTGAAAAAGTTCAGAAATCAATATTCGATACGAATATTCATTTCTAAGCTTTGACGTAAGGTGGTGGAGCCAAGCGGGATCGAACCGCTGACCTCCTGCGTGCAAGGCAGGCGCTCTCCCAGCTGAGCTATGGCCCCGTATTGCTACAGGCTGCACCACATGTAATTGGTGGGTCTGGGCAGATTCGAACTGCCGACCTCACCCTTATCAGGGGTGCGCTCTAACCAACTGAGCTACAGACCCAATCGTCTTCTTCAATGAATCAAGCAATTCGTGTGGGAGCTCATAAGACAGCTGATGTCTGTCGATTAAGGAGGTGATCCAGCCGCAGGTTCCCCTACGGCTACCTTGTTACGACTTCACCCCAGTCATGAATCACACCGTGGTAACCGTCCTCCCGAAGGTTAGACTAGCTACTTCTGGTGCAACCCACTCCCATGGTGTGACGGGCGGTGTGTACAAGGCCCGGGAACGTAT